>NZ_LR701571.1:0-93900 GCF_902498795.1 Hoeflea sp. EC-HK425 | reverse complement strand
GCAGCTCCTCGTCATCAAGCCGCCGTGCGAGAGAGCCTTTCAGGCACTCAAAGGATTTCCGGCGCCGGGTGTCTGCAAGCGCCTTGTGCCGACCGGACAGAGTCTGGCTGTGACCGATCCCGCCAAGCGACGTGAAGAATGGCAAGACCAGGCCGTTCTCCAGCATCAGGCCAAATTCGCGGACAAAATCATGCACGGGAATCCGGACCGCGATGATCGAGGTTCTGCTCTTGATCACTGACAGCAGCTGATTGAGCACCCGATCATCGCGGCCGGCGGCGTTCGCAAGCAGAAGAGCAGTCGCAACTTCCGCTGGCTTGAGGCTAGGCGCCAGGCCATGAACAATCGAGAGGACCTGTTCCCGTCGCGCCGCCAGATCTTTCTGAGGCAACGAAGTACAGGCAGGTGCGCCTTGTTGCCGTCCCTTTGACGCGTCGCCCGGAAGCGGGTTTCCATCGACGAAGTCGGCGGGCGGTTCGACCTTGCTACCAGGACCCAGCGCGGATTTGTGCGCTTCGATACGACCTTCAGCATGGGCTTCTCCGGCCGCATTGAATTCATCCAGATCTACAGATCCAGCGAACTCGCTGAACTCATCAGCCTCGGCCTTGGACCCGGCATGTTTGCTGCTCTTCATTGACGCCTCAAGGGTCTTCCGGATGAGTTCCCGGTCACAATCCTGGTCGCCAGAGAACTGTACCGCTTGATCGGCGGTCAGCTGCCAAACTGTGCCGCTGTGGTCATGCTCTCCAAGCGGTTTGCAATCGAGAACCCCGGCGTGGACAGCCTGTTCAAGGACGGCCAGCCGGGCAGCACGGCGCTGGCGGGCGATGAGATAGCGAGAGACGCGGTTGGTGATGCTGTGCTTGCTCATCATTTCGACTCCTCAACACACGAGGAGTACTCGACAAGCGTCGGGAAATTGGCGGGCAGAAGCCGCCGATTTCCATCGAGCCAATCGCGCAGGATTAAGCCAACCGGGTGGCGGTAGGCGCACATGAGATCAAGGTTCTCTTTTACCAGCGACCGCAGCTTCACCTTCGGAGCTTTGCCAGATGTGGCCTGCCGCAAGACCTGGCGGGCCGTCCAGACAGCGACCGCATCCGCCAGTTCCGGGCTGTCGGGCGGGCGCTTGATCCCCATGATGCGGATCCGTTCTTTGTCGTGTGCTCGTTCTTTTGCCGTCAGCACGCGGTTTGTTTGACCGCGACGCCGATCGGATGTCGTCCGATCCATAGTCCCGCTCGGTCGCAGGCTCCGCGGAGGCCGTGCAGGAGCAGCATCACCAGGATCAACTGGCGAGACCGACGGCTGAGCCAAAGCTGGTGAGGGAGATTTTGCGCCTTGCTTTGGAAATTGGATGATATTTCCAGGTGCACGAGGAGTGGCGGGTGACTTTGGAGAACACATGACAAAACTTTCCTTTGAGCCGGTCGCAAAGATCGGCCTGTGAGTTGAACAACAATGGTTTTGGGTGACGCTTGCCAGCCGCAAAAGCGGGTTGCGTCGTCAGGACGGGCTATGAACCGAACAGTCCATACCGCCGGCGCACGGTCCGGCGATCCGGCGGGAATGGGACGGCCATTGCTCCGGAATGGTCAGCATAAGGCGGATTAATGCCGAGCTGATTCCGCATGGGCTCAGGATCACCCGGGACCTCACGGATGTTGGAAACCGCAACCCGGTTGAGAGCAGGGCCCGGAACCCGCGTCACAGGTATCGGGTCTTGAGCCATCCGATCGGTCGACATCAGGCGCTCTCGGGCAACTGCGGCTTCGACCATTGCCTCCGCCGTCTGCAGCGAAATGAAGTTTCTGCTCTCCCGCATCAATTCCGCTTCGCCGCGCCGGAATTCTTCCGCCATAGACTCCCGAGCCAGACGGTAGGCTTGAGCGACACTGTCAACGCCGCAGATCGCATCAAGACAGTCGAGTCCGAAGACCCCGGCATCCCGGAACCGGGGAGGCAGTTCTTGATCGGAGCAGTCGATGATCGCCCAGCTGATGGCTTCAGGTTCAATCTTCATTCGACGGTGTTTGCGGTAGAGCAGATCGGAGACCTGGGCCCGGGCGATCGTCAGATTGTCCGCGATTTGATTGAGCCGTGTCGTCTCAATCGTCGAGGCCTGACGCTTGAACTCGAGCAAGCAGGCCTTGCCAGTGCCGTGATTGATGACCAGGCTATCAGCCCGATAGGTCGACCCCCTCGGCTCTGGATCATAATCTGACTGAAGCTGAGCCAGAACAGCCGATGAATTGGATTGAACCAGGCCCAAATGGGATGGGTTGATTCCGAACCTGAGCCCATTCCTGATGACGGTCAGGCTGTCGACATGACGGGCAACAATGTCAAGGATTTGCTCCTGCGCCTTGCCGTCGTTGCGGGGCAACATCATGTAAAATGTCGCCATGGCACTTGATGAGCCGAGGACTGGATCAGTGCTTGTCTCACGCGCCTGTTGCAGCGTCTTGTCGACAGTTATTTTAGCAAGAGCCTCAAGCTCTGGCCGGATTAGCGCAAGATCGAGGGCAGGGCGGCTGGCCGCAGCGACGGCGTCATTCTGGTTGGTCGTTGTCATTGGGAAAATCCCCTATTCTGGGCAACCCGTGCACAGCTTTCCCGCTCCCTTGTTCCGCAACGCTGCCAGGATTGGCGGACATCATGGTTCAAGGTTCGGTCGGCGCCGCTCACACCCCGGAAATTGTAGCTGACAGGGCCTGCGCTTCTTCAAAGCGTCGACACGTCAGCAGCCAGCCCGAGACGGTTGCCTGATTCAATGGATGAATGTGAAAACGATTTCCGCGTTCGGGCGTCGGGGCAGGGACGAGCAGGCATGTCTCATCTGGCTTTGCAGCCAGACAGGACAAGTCACGGTCACATTACCGCTGACGACGCCTTTGCAGAAATTCGGGATGTTCCCTAGCCGGGATTTAGCGTAAGAAATCGCATAGCCGTTCTCCTAGTTGCTTAGGGGTTTCGGTCAGGCCTTCGTTGGGTGTACCACCACCCGCGAAGGCCGCTAATCTCACCAAGCTCTTGGGCTTGATGATGAATTCATACCTAGTCCGGATTGCCTGTTCCGGCAACGTCAAAAGAACACTCCCGGAACAAATGACTCGAATATGGTTAATATTTTTCTCGTGTTGATGTAATCATAAGAATGAACAGAGCGACTAAACGATTGTTACTCGCGACTTCATTGAAACGGTGCACTTCAAGAAGTTTCATGATCCGACGTCCCAGGCAGCGCCGCTGGTGACGCGCATTGCTTGGCCAGGACTGCTTTCTGACAAGCGGGCAGACCGTAGAGCCTGACGACCAGTCGAACGCTGGCCTTGGCGTTTTTCGCTTTGCCGGCATCGATCAGTTTCTTGCGCAGTGACGGCGGCACATCATGCCAATAGGGAACGCGAATTCGGCGGAGGTACTGCGCCTGAAACCGCAAGCAATCACCTCGCATCCTGGGCGAATAGGCGCTTACAAAGAGCTGTGCGACGCCTGAAATCAGCACGGCTTGCAGCGCATGCAGGTTCCACTGGTCGGAAACAATGTAATAGAGATTGTGGTGCGGGTAGAGGTGGCCATCCTCATAAACGATATGCGCTCTGCCCTTGATGTCCGGAATCAGTAGCTTGGGTCTGCCGGCGAGTACAGGATCGATGCGATCAATGGTGCGGTACCATCTGTGCGGCGATTTCCGGGCGATGTATCTGCCGGCAATCGCTGGTTCACGTTCTTCGAGATAGGCGCGCAGACGCGGGTAGGAATTCAGGTCTACCAATTTGCCGTCATCGCCGAACGGGTTGATCACGCCAAAGCCGCGCCAGGCGACGCTGCCCGCGGCGATATCGCGTGTCATGACCAGGGGCAATTTACGGTCAGGCTCAACGTCCATTACATGGAATTGTCCTATGAAAGCCTTGTCCGCTCCAGTCGTGACGCCAATCCCGACTTTGCAACCGACCTCTTCAAGCAGCGGAAATCTGTCTTCGAGCCATCGAACAAGCTCAAGCTCCCCCGGGTCGTCAAAAATCCAGGGCTGATTGCCGCCAACAATGTTGCTCACCTCCTCAATGTCGCGACTACCTTGGTCTGTAGTGATGAGAAGTTTTGCAAGACGCGAAAGGGTTTTCGATTTGATATCCGGTCGCCGGGCCACGCGGGTAGAGCCAGACGGCTGGTGGGCCATAACCGTGATTGCAGGATATGCGACGACATCTTTATGAAAGGCCTTTGTGCCGATCATGTCGACATAGAATCTGAGATGGAACCCCTCCGACACAAACCGTCGCAGGGGGCCGCCGTAGCTGGTCTTCATCCAGCGATCGGAGCAGATGAAGCCAAGCTGGCCGCCCGGGTTCAGGGCAGTCAGCGAGCGTTCAAAAAAGGGAACATAGATGTCCGCCCGGCCGGTGATTGTGCGATAGCGGCTACGGTACTGAGCCATGGTCGCATCTGCAATCAGGTCGTGCCGGATATACGGGGGATTGCCGAAGACAAAATCGAACCCGTCCCCAATCGAGCTCAGAAGAAAGTCCCCGCAGACAAGCCATTTTGCGGTGAGGCGCCTTGCGGCGGTGAGCCCGATCCTGCGGTTTGTCAGCCGATCCAAGAGCCGGCCCCGCGTCTTTGTGTAGTTACCGTTGTGCAGCTCAACAGCAACGATGGCATTCGCCAGCGTCGCATGAATATCCGGCCGGCCGTCGTCTTCCCATGCGTCCAGCAGACGCTCGATTGCCGGCAGCAGAAAGTCCCCTTCACCAAACGATGGCTCGAGCGCTCGCATTCTGTGCAATGGCTTGTCGGACGTATAGCCGGTCAGGTCGAGAATGAAATCGACAACCTCGCGGCGCGTGAAAACGGCGGCGCGCTCGTTCGGGTCGGCAGTTTCCGTTCGCTCAGTTGGGAGTGCCCGGCGATAACTGGAAATGTCAATTCTGCGTCGTCCGCGCTCAGGGGCAGGCGCCCACGGCGCGTGAAAGCTCTTTTGGAAAAGAGCCTGATCGTCCGGGAGTCCGGTATCGGCCTGATGGCTTTGCCGCCAGCTGTTGCTGACCACACCATCGTAATACGGATCAGCATGGGTTTTCCGGGTGATGCTGTTCATGAGGGCATCATCAAGTTCCGGCTCTGAGCGACCGCGTCGATTAATGACTGGAACGGATCATGGCCGAACGAAACGGGCAGGTGCTCATCGTGATCGTTACCGCAAGCGGCGGCTTCTTGGAGGTATGGAATGACCGCGGGCAATTGCGATTCCAGGTCGACAAGGATCTCGATGGCTTTATCCAATGCATAGATCGCATCAGCCGAATTCGAGGCTTCCGCGAGTTCTTCAGGCATACTTTCGAACTCTTGCTGTTCGTCGTCGCGAGCGTTTGAAATGCACTCACAAATCCCGGAAGCGAGTTCCGCGAGCGCCTCGAGGCAGGCGTAAAGATCGGTAATGTCGCTGCGTCGATTTGCATTCAAAATATTATCTCCTAAATCAAATTAACTACGTAGTTATACTCTTATGTAGTTTATGTATTATTTCATATGTTTATTTTCATTGCAATATCATTGTTTTATTATTGTTTATGAAATATGCAATTAATCTGAATATACGGAGCAAATTATTTCTGTTCATGAGATATTGCTCCAATACTCAGTACAAGAGGCACCTAAACTCAATGCTTGCTCCACATTCCACATAATGCCGGCAGTGCACGACTTTTGGGGAATTTCGGAATTGGAGGAAGACGCAGGGTGGAAGCGTCAGGATCATCAACAGCCTGAATCGATGGAGCTCCAATGATTCACAATAGTCGTTAGACGCGCAGCGATTTTTCGCTGACCCTGGGCGCATGAACACCAAGCCCTGTCAGATCTACATTGAGCGTATTGACCCGTCGAAAAACATGGCGCGCTATTATGTGGTCTCGCTATCACAGAGCCTGTTCAATGAAATCTGTGTCGCTCGGAGATGGGGAAGGATCGGGACGCGCGGACACGAAAAGCGTCACTATTTCACACAAGAGCTGGATGCCCTCGAATTGTTGCTGGATGTACTGAAGACTAAGCGAAAGCGGGGCTACGGTCCAAAACGCCGCTGAGTGACCCTGCGCGTCTGCACGGGCGAACACCCAGTGCGGTTGCTGGGACGACGTCAGGGATGGTCTCCTTCTGGCTTTGCGATATTTGCCGCTTCAGCGTTCCAATCCGGGACTCTCTCGTAGAACTTTGACGGATATTGTCCGTCTAACCGCGGCCCTGGATATTCCTCGTGATTCTCATCGCAGTCATCACCACCCTCGGTGCTTAAGGCATCGGCGTCGGCGTACTTCTGATCGGGCAGATCCAGAGCCGCGCGGGCGGTGCGAATGACTTGCATGAAGGCATCATACTCATCGACGAAGTCGCGGGTCATCAGCACTTCGCAATCAGACTCGTTGCGCTCTACTGCTAGATCACGCGTTGTGTCTAAATCTGCAATTAGCTCGGTGAGTGCCAGGCTTTTGATGAGCTGCAGACGGAAGTGATGAGCGATACACTCCTGCTCGGTTCCGTTGCACGGAACCGATGGCCGGATCGACGACCAGTCGAACCTCGGAAATAAAGTCTGTTGCACAAAACCATCTGCATCGACCATGGCAAAGCGAATAATGTTGGACGTTCGACTGTCGTGTACGGCCGCGAGCTCGAAGGCTTCTCGTTGAGAATTTGCCTCAACTATTATTTTTCTGTTACTATGGATTGTATGTATAACTTATATTTCATTATATTATCCAAGCAATGTTACAAACAAAATTTTCTATTTAATTAACATATAAAGCAACAGATCCAACATGTAAATACATATTTTATGAATATTATCACATATTTTTGTAATAGATATATTTTTTAATTCTATTTGCGTATTGAGTATTTATTGGAATAATCCGCTTATTATCGGAATTTTGTATTTTATGTTGTTCTCTTTTTTCATTTTATGTATTGACGACATGATTTTATTTATTTAATATAGAAAAGTAAATTTGAACCAAAAAGGAATAATAAGCATGAACGATGATATATTTGTTGGTAATGAAGACGGTCTCGTAAATGGAAATAATGAATCAATTGTCCATTGTGGCGGGAATATTTATTCGCCGAATATTTCAGCTTTTGCACTGCCAGAAGATGGTAAAATCAATCATTCGGCTTCTGCAGCCGCCGTAATGGAAGATGAAATAAACTGCGCTGCGGAAGGCGGTGATGTGCGCGCTCAGATCGAGCTTGCTTGCTCGAATTTGAAGGGCAACGGAAAGCCGCTGGATCATGCTGAAGCTTTCCGCTGGTACCGAGAAGCAGCAGAACTGGGCAATTGTCACGCTCAATTCAGCGTCGGCTTCATGTATCTGGAAGGTCTGGGCGTTCCTCGTGACTACAAACAAGCATTTTTTTGGTTTTCGATGGCTGCGGAACAGGGGGACGCAAGCGCACAAGCTAACTTGGCCTGGCTTTATGAGCACGGCATCGGCGTGCCCCAAAACGATGCGGAAGCGATCAGATGGTATCGCCTGGCTGCGATAAATGAAGACCCATACGCACAACTCTCACTTGGGCTCATGTATCTACGAGGCTGCGGCTTCCCGCAGAACCCCAGTGCCGCTTACGTCTGGATCAGCATTGCCGCTTGGAATGGTGTTGCGGAAGCAGAAGACGAACAGGAAAAACTGGAGCAAGCCATGACGCCCGACCAAATCTCATTAGCCTGGCAGCGCGCAAAGGCTTGCATCTCGTCTGGCTACAAAGACTGCGCCGACATATAGGAGCCGAAAAATTATGCAAAACAAATAGAATAAGAGATTGGAATGCCAAAGCGGCGATGTCGGGGTAACTGCCACTGAAGGATTTCGGATATCTGGCGGTCATGAGCCACATTCCGATCAACTAAAGGCGCCATCGTCTCCCATCACCTGCTATCGCCTTACGGTCTGGCCGTATTTCCGGTTTCCACTGAGACTGCGTCTGCTAGAAGAGATGTTGTTGGGGCGCGGCGTCATTGTTTGGTTTCAGACGATCCGCTGTTGGGTAAAGATGTTCGGGCCAGAACATGCTCTCTGTTTGCATCACAAACCGCCCAACGCAACGAAATGTTATGGGGACAATTTTATTCCTTCTTAAACCAAACGGTCTTGCTTTTGCTGTGTCAGCAAATCAGTTAGATCTGTGATTTGTGGCTATTCATGCGGGCTGAACACGGTTTTGCCGTCCTTTTGTTTGATCCAAGAGACGCGCCACCTGATCGAACAGTAAGGACCAGACAATGACAGACGTAGATAAATCAGACGGCTCTGATCTTCTCATCGAGCTTACCGCGGAAATTGTAGCTGCCTACGTGAGAAACAATTCTGTTGCAGCCAACGACCTGCCAGGTGTTATCTCGCAAGTCCACGCAGCGTTAGGTGGCACTGTTGCACCAGCCGAGGAAGTCTTGGAGAAGCCGAAACCCGCGGTTAGCGTACGCCGGTCGATCCAGGGCGATCATCTGGTTTGCCTGGAGGACGGCCAGAAATACAAGTCACTGAAGCGCCACCTGATGACGCATCATGGGCTTACCCCCGAGCAATACCGCGAAAGGTGGGAATTGCCTGCGGACTACCCGATGGTCGCACCTGCTTACGCAGAGGCGCGCTCGCGTCTTGCGAAGGAAATGGGTCTCGGCCAGAAGCGCAAGCGGGGCAAATAGGACTTGCCGGCACCCTTCCGGCCGTCGTTGACAAAACCACATTTTGCTTGTGCGAGGATCGGACCCTTCGGGTCGTCACAATCGCTGCAACACAACAGCTGCAAGCCTCTCCCCTTCGTTGGCATAAGATGGACTCGCGCTTGACGATTTCTAACTTGCCATATATGACGTATTTAATATCTAAAGCCGTAATATGAGGCGATAATGGCAAGCCTGAAAGCAATGCGATCTCTGACCGATCTGGGGCAGAACATCCGCCAGGCGCGGCTTGCGCGGCGCTTTTCGATGGCGGAACTCGCGATGCGCGCCGATGTTTCGGAGCGCACGCTGATGCGTTTGGAAAAAGGCGATCCCGGCGTTGGCATCGGTAATCTTGCCGCAGTACTTGCCGCTCTTGGCAGCCCGACCGTTTTAGCCGACCTCATGTCCCCAGAGAACGATACCGTGGGTCTCTCGCGAGCGCTGCAGGCCGTGCCAAAGCGTGGGCGCACGTTCAGATCAGAGACGCCCGTCAAACCTCGGGAGGAGCCAGATGAGCAACAAGATGCCTCAGATACCAGGAAGAGCGCACGCAAAGGCGTTGCTTTCTGATGACGACGACAGACCATGCCCGGTCCCTACGCGGGCGCTCAGCCCCGGGGCCTCAAGAAGCTGAAGTTCACCTGGGTCGCAGCCTGTTGCATGTGGGCAAATTGCGCTTTTCTTTTGAGCGCGGCAGGCAGTATTCCGAGTTCAGCTATGACCGGGAATGGGTCGACGCCGCCCGCAGCTTCGCCATCGCTCCGGATTTGCCGCTGGGTAGTGCACCCTTCTTCGCGTCCTCCGGTCGCGGTGGCGATCAGCGTGACAGCCTGCCTGGCGTATTACAGGATGCTGCACCCGACGCCTGGGGACGCATGTTGATGGAGCGTCTCTATGGCTCTGGTCTCAGCGAATTTGATATGCTGACCCTGACCGACGACACCACCCGACAGGGCGCACTGCGGTTCTGTCACGGTGAGGGAAGGATCATCACGGGAGAAGGCACTGCTCCGGTTCCGCAACTGATCGATCTCGAAGAGTTGCAAGCTATTGCCGCCAGCATCGAACGCGGCGGCGAAGTTTCGAATGAGGCTCTGCGCCAGATGGCCGGAGCCGGAGGTTCGATCGGGGGGGCAAGGCCAAAGGCCAATGTACTGGACAAGGGCGAGCTCTGGATTGCGAAGTTCTCCTCCGCAGGCGATGCCAGTCCGGTCGAACGGATCGAAGTCGCTACATTGAAGCTCGCTCGTGAAGTTGGCCTGAACGCCCCCGATGCCCGGCTGGTTCTGGACCGAACCACGAGCCCGATTGCCCTCATCCGTCGTTTTGACCGGGAGGGAGCAGCGCGCATCCCGTACATCTCGGCACGGACAGCGATCGAACGCCACGGTGCCGAGCAGGGCGCTTATACGGACATGGCACAATTCATCCAGCAACACAGCGACAATCCGCGTACAGATCTGCATGAACTCTGGTCGCGGATCGTGTTCACAATTTTGGTCTCGAACACAGACGATCATCTCAAGAACCATGGATTTGTCTATGCCGGCGATGACCGCTGGAGCCTTTCGCAACTTTTTGATGTCAACCCGCAGCCCGAGCGCCACCGCCTTCTCAAGACAGCTATCATCGAAGGTGAGCCGTTTTCCGCTTCGCTGGAGCTCGCGCTTGAGGCCGCCGTGTTCTTCAACCTCGCCGCAGACGAGGCAAAAGAGATGGCGCGCATCATGGCGCGGCAGATCAACGGTACTTGGAGGGACATCATGCGAAACCATGGTGTGACCGGCGCAGACCTTCGCAATCTGGAACCCGCATTCCAACATCAGGAAATGGAACGGGCACTTAGTCTGTAGTTCGAAGCTCGATGGACACAAGTGGCAGGCTAAACAATCAAATATGCCTTATATGGCGCATTGCTTCGCATCAAGCATTACGCTTATTGGACGGCCTGTGCCGATCCGCAGCTACAGACGACGCCCCAGGTGAAAGAATATCGGTTTCACCAGATTGAAGCTTTGGGCACCAGTCTCTGAACTGGTGCAATTAGTCGGGGCGGCGACCGTTTCTTGATCGCTCAAATGCAGCGAGTAGTGCGAATGCAAATTTTGCGTTGTATTTCAATAGCTTGTGCAAAATTGCATAAGCTTTATTATGGAATTTTTAGATAGATCCTGACCCTGTTTCGTTAACTTTTCGGCACCAGAGAAAGAAGCACGGTACAGTCAGAACCCTACAAGCACCATGTCCAGTGCGGCCATGATCTCATTGTCCTACCCCCTCAGACGGCCCTGTTGCAAACTCTACGCTAACCGGCGACCGATAATCATCTCTTGAGATTTTGGGAGATGACAATGTTCAAAGGCCGCAATCTCGACCAATCAATCATCTTGCTCTGCGTACGTTGGTATCTGGCCTACGGCCTGGCTGCCATCGGTCCGGCACCAATCTGTTTTTTCAACGCCCGCTTGTCATCAGTAACCGGAACAAGAATTCGTAATTCCGCGTATGGAGGAATTGAGTGGATCGGATCAACTGTTTGTCCAGCAATAGTCATGCGTGTCATTGAACACTGGTATGATCGTGGCTCCCTTTAAGCAAGTCACGGAGGCCGCTTGACCTTCCCCCTACCGTAACCATTAGGGTGTCAGGCGTTGAGGCGTAGGCTTCCTGGAGAGAGAGACCGAACAACATGACGCGCCTTCCCGAATTTTCTGTAATCGTGTTTTCCTTCCTGCTCCACTTTGTCTGGGAGTTCTGGCAGGCGCCCACCTATGCGGGCATGATCGAGATGAACCATTGGGATGGCATCAAGCTCTGTTCTTCGGCGACATTCGGGGATGTCGGATTCGCCTTGACTGCATTCTGGATTACCAGTGCTGCCGCACGATCCCGCTTTTGGTTTGAAGCACCCAAAGCTTGGCAAACGCTCTTGTTCATCGGGGTCGGCATCGTTCTGACTGTTGGTTTTGAATATTATTACACAAACATATCGGAACGCTGGACCTACTCCGATCTCATGCCATTGGTGCCGCCGTTCGGAACGGGACTGAGCCCGCTGCTGCAGTGGATTTTCATACCGCTTGGCGTGGTCTGGCTTACACAACGACAGGCTGCGGGGGCCAAAGCTATGGAGGACCGGAAATGATGAACGAGACAATGGGAGGCGGGTTTATGGGGCTTGGCGGTGTCTGGATGCTGCTGATTGCCATTCTGGTAATCCTGGCCATTGCCGCTCTGGCCAAATACCTCATGAAGTGAGGTTGCAATCCGCTCCGTCGATGTCTTGACAGGACGGACGTGCGGTCGAGATTTTCCATTCCCTTCTGCCATTAGCCTGCGGGCCGCGGCAAGCCATAGACGGCAAATCATACCGGACGATGCGGGCTATAAGCAATTACCAGACTCTACGTTGTAGCAAGCCGCCGCGCGTGGTTAGCTCACTGTGAATTGCCCCATCATGCCGGCATCTTCATGCTCAAGAATATGGCAATGATACATGAACGGTGTTTCCTCGGACGCTGGCTGCGTGAACTGGACAAGCAGCTCGGTTTGGCTGTCGACAACGACCGTGTCCTTCCATCCCAGGCTCTCCGGCCGCGGTTCTCTTCCGTTCTCACTGATCACCTGAAAGGAGACACCGTGAACATGAAATGGATGTGCGAGCATGCTGGTGCTGATCACCCATTTCTCGGTGTCGCCGAGGCGCACGCGGTCGTTGATGACACTCATGTCGAATGGCTGCCCGTTGATGGCCATCCCGCCCATCATGCCGCGACCCATTCCGCCTGATCCCATCATTCCACCTCCCATGCCCATATCGAGAGAGAAGTTGCGCAGCTTTGACACCCTGGCGGCTGTGAGGTCAGGTTGATCTCCACCGAGCACATCGGGGATGCGGGTGACTTTGGCGGCAAGCCGCTCGTCGACCAGGAACGGAAGCACTTCGAACCGCCTGCCTCCGGTTATTTCATCGAGCATGCCGCGGGCCCTTCCCATCATGCCGCCCATACCCGCATTGGGGTCACCCTCACTCATCAGCGACATGCCATGACCATCCGAGAAGTCGACCAGAATCTCGGCACGTTCTCCCGGTCCGAGGCGGAGCGTCTCAAGCTGTACCGGGGCTGGCAGATATCCACCGTCCGTTGCGATCAAGTGAATGGGTCTGTCGTCGCTGGAAAACAGTGAATAGATCCGGGCATTCGAACCGTTGATCAAGCGTAGCCGCACGACTGACTTCGGCACAGCGGCAACTGAACCTACCTGACCATTGACCAAGATCGTATCGCCGGTCATGCCATGCATTATGTCCATCATTGAGTTGGCGTAGACAAGCTGGCCGTCCCTGGAGAAGCGACGATCCTGAAGCAGCAGCGTCAGGTCATCGACACCGTAGGTGTCCGGCAAACCTCTTTCGCCGTCTAACCCGTCTGCAATGTGCAGTACGCCAGCCAGACCGGCGTATACATCGCGCGCGGTTCGACCATGGATGTGGGTATGAAAAAAGGCGGTACAGGTTTGCTGTCCAATTTCCATGTCCGGCGCCCATACCTCTCCCGGTTTGACGGGCAGGTGTGGCCCTCCGTCGTGTTTGCCTGGCACCACCAGGCCATGCCAGTGCGCGCTGACCGGCCATGACAGTCCGTTTTCCACACTCGGCCGCAGCGCGCCGTTGCTTATCCGAACCACGGGTCCAAGATAGGCTTGATTGAAGCCAATCGTTTCTGCTGGATGGCCCGGAAAGAAGGATGTTGTGCCTGACTGGGCGGTGACCAGGAATTTTCCTGTGTCGACCGTGTCGATCAGCGGCGGAAACTGCAACACTGGACGGTTTGCCGCATCGGTTGCTTGAGACGTGAAGCGGTTATCTGCCCAAGCGTAGAGGGCGCTGCTGGCTGCAAGTACCGCGCCACCGGCGAGCAGGTTCCGCCGTTTAATCATTGATATACTCCTTTCGGGAGACCCGCTCTGGTTCTGAGGTCATCAGATTGCTCCCCCATCAGACCACCTCAAACCAGGTGTTCATGCCGGCTGCCGCATGCTCAAGCATGTGGCAATGGAACAGCCATTTGCCAGGATTGTCAGCCACGAAAGCAATCTCGGTTGTCTGATCCTGCCCGATTAGAAAGGTATCCCGCCATGGCTTTGCCTCATCGACAACAGAGCCGGATCTGTTGAGGATCTGGAAATGATGACCGTGGACATGCATGGCATGAACCCAGGCGGTCCGGTTTACGGTTTCAATGACAATGGTTTCGCCCTGCCGAGCCGCGAAGAACGGTTCCTCGGCCAGATTGGCCACGCCGTTGAAAGCCCAGGCCTGTCTTGCGGTGCGGAAATCATCGCCCTGAAGCTTCCTACCCTTGTAGATGATGTCAATCATGCCCCCCATTGCACCGCCTGTCATTTCCAGGCGGATGCGCCGGGCCTTGGCAAGGTCCGGTTCGGGCAAAACATTGGGGTGCAGCTTGATCGCGGATCCCGGCGCTTCCGTGGTCTCCGCATCGCTGACCGAAAAACCCGCAATAGGGTACGGCGTGTCCCCCGAAACCTCCTCAATGATGAAATCGCTTTCGGCCACGACCATCAGATCCACGCGCTGGGCAGGCCCCAGCATGAGTGGCGCGTAGTCAAGCCTGGCCGGTTCGGCGAATGATTGGCCATCAAAGCCCAGGAGCGTTGCGCCGAAACGGTTTGGATCTATTTCAAAGACACGCGCATTGGCCGCATTGATGAGCCGGAGGCGATAGGTCTGGCCCCGGACAAGACCGGTCACCGGACGGCTTTGACCATTGACCGTCAGCCAGTTGCCGAGCCGTCCGCCGTGGGCCCATTCCATCATCGATCCAAGGCTTGCGACATCAAGCACGCCTTCGCCTGCCAGCCGCCAGTCATCAAGAACAAGGGTAAGATCGTTGGAGCGCTCGAAAACGGGCTCATTCTCATCAACGATGAGAGGCCCGTAAAGGCCGCGCGCAACCTGGTTCCAGCTCTTGTTGTGGGCGTGGTACCAGAAGGTCCCTGCATCGGGCGCGACAAAGTCATAGACGAATGAGCCGCCCGGCTCGACCGGTTTCTGGGTCAGCCCGGAAACGCCATCCATCGCGTTGTCGATACGAACGCCATGCCAATGAACCGATGTCGGCTCTTCCAGCTTGTTGGTGAAGCGCACCTGGACGCGCTCACCCTTTTTCACCCTGATTTCCGGCCCCGGTGCAGATCCGTTGTAGGTCCAAAGATCCGACATGGGCGCATCGGGCAGGTAAAGCCGCTGCTTCGAAGGCGCGGCAATGAGATCAAAGAACCCATCCTGTGATTTTGCCAGCGCCAAGCTCGGCAATTGGGAGGCGACGAGACCAGAAGAGAAACCGGCAAGCAAGCGGCGACGGGAAAGTTTCATCGGAGGCCTTTCAGCCCGGCAATCCGGGTGCGGTCTTGGCGATAAACAACAGGTGCAAGTGGCGGGAAGCTTCGATTTCCCGCCACTTGCCTTTCGGCGGTTACTTCAGCTCTGTGACAGTCAGTTTGCCTTTCACCCGGTCGGCGATGAACTCGATGTCGTCACCAGGATTCATCTTCTCCAGCATGGCCGGGTCAGCGGCGCGAAACACCATGGTCATGGCAGGCATATCGAGATTGGTCAGTTCCTCATGAATGATGGTGACCTTGCCGGCCTTCATGTCGACTTTCTTGACCTTGCCTTTGGTGTACTCGGTGGCAAGAGCTGCAGCGCTGCCGGTAACGGCAATCATGGCAGCAATCATGAGTGTTGTAAGTTTTCGCATTTGTCTTACCTTTTTTCTGTGTCGGAAACGGTTCGTTGGATCAGTGGCCGGCGACGGTGATGTCGCCCTTCATGCCGGATTCGTAATGACCGGGGATCAGGCATGCGAACTCAAACGGACCTGCATTCGAGAAAGTCCAGATCACTTCGCCGTCCATGCCAGAGTCGAGACGTACGGAATTGGGATCGTCATGTTCCATCTCGGGCATCTTCGACATCGCAGCTTTGTGCGTCATCACATTTTCATGATTGTCGAGCACGAACTCGTGCTCCAATTCGCCCTTGTTGATCAAGGTGAAGCGGATTGTCTCGCCCTTCTCAACCTTGATTTCATTAGGTTCGAACAGCATCTCTCCGTCATCAGTTTCCTTCATGATCACTTCGATTGTGCGGCCGACCTGCGCTGCTTTCCCGGGTTTGCCGACAGCCATCATACCGTCGTCATGCCCGCCTGAATGGGTTCCTGCGGCGGCTGCCAGCGCCGTCATTGCCAGGAAAGCTGTGGATGCGATTGACAGAATTTTCATATGTATTGTTCCTTTCGTGAACACTTCGGGTCGAAGAGGTTAGCCATTGCTGCCGGATTTCACCGGCGCTGGGGTGATGGTTGTTGCTGCGTCTGTTGCCTTGGCAAATTCCGGCAACTCGCCGGTCCACTCATAGGCCTGGGTTCCGGGCGGATTTTCGTACCAGCCGGGATCGCTGTAATCGCCAGCCGAGATGCCCTCTCGGACCTTGACGACGGAGAACATGCCGCCCATTTCAAGCGGGCCGTAGGGGCCCCAGCCGGCCATCATTGGAATGGTATTGGCCGGAAGCTCCATCGCCATTTCCGCCATGTCAGCCATGCCGTTGGTACCCATCGGCATGTATTCGGGCTGCACCATCCGGATCTTCCTGGTGACCTTGGACTTGTCGACACCTATGAAGGTCGGCACGTCATGGCCCATGGCATTCATGGTGTGGTGGGATTTGTGACAGTGGATGGCCCAGTCACCCAGGTGCTCGGCGTTAAACTCGTAGGCCCGCATTGCCCCGACCGGGATATCGATTGACACTTCCGGCCATCGGGCTTCAGGCCGCACCCAGCCACCATCGGTGCAGGTCACCTCGAAATCATAGCCGTGCATGTGGATCGGGTGGTTGGTCATGGTCAGGTTGCCTACCCGTACGCGCACGCGATCGTTCCTCGATACAACCAGCGGATCGATGTCGGGGAAGATGCGGCTGTTCCATGTCCACAGGTTGAAGTCCGCCATGGTCATGATCTTCGGCACATAGGAGCCGGGATCGATATCGAAGGCGTTGAGCATGATCAGGAAATCGCGATCAACCGGCATGAACGCCGGATCCTTCGGATGAACGATGAAGAATCCCATCATCCCCATCGCCATCTGCACCATCTCGTCGCCGTGCGGATGGTACATGAAGGTGCCCGACTTCACGAGATCAAACTCGTAGATGTAGGTCTTGCCGGATGGAATCGCAGGGTGAGACAAACCAGCGACGCCATCCATGCCGGATGGCAGGATCAGCCCGTGCCAGTGCACCGTTGTGTGCTCGGGAAGCTTGTTGGTGACGTAGATCCGGACCCGGTCACCTTCCACGGCTTCGATGGTCGGGCCGGTGGATTGGCCGTTGTAGCCCCACAGATAGGCGATCATGCCGTCTGCCAGTTCACGCTCCACCGGTTCGGCGACAAGGTGGAACTCCTTGACCCCGTTGTTCATCCGGAACGGCAGGGTCCAGCCGTTGAGCGTGACAACCGGATTGTAGTCTGGGCCTGTCGAAGGCATCAGCGGGGCCTGGGTCAGCGGGCTCTCCATCAGAGCCGCGTCCGGCAGTCCCATATTGGTTGTTTTCGACCACGCGGTCGAGGAGACAAGGGCCGCTCCGGCAGCACTGGCACCCAGAAGTTGACGTCTGTTCATCATGGTCTTTTCCTTTCAGGAAAGTTAGTGGCCGCCGCCGCCAGCATCGCCAACGGTTGGTGCCGCAGCCGAGCCGCTTGCACCGGTTCCGCCGCCATAGATCGCCGCTGACAGATTGACATCTGCCAGCCAGAACTCGCGTTTGGCGTTGATCGCCAACATCAGGGTTCCGATCTTGGCGCGGGTATCGGCGAGGAGTTCGAATGTGTTGGTGATCATGCCGTTGTAGGTCAGCAGGGATTCTGCCTCGATGGTGGTGCGCAAGGGCACGACGGCATTGAGGTAGTGCCGTGCGATCTCGTGGGTCGAATTGTAGGCGGTATGCGCAGACCGCGCCTCGGAGCGAATGTTGACCGCCTTTTCCGCGAGTTGATTGGCCGCCTGCATGTAGGCGAGCTCGGCCTTGCGCAGCCGGGCCTTGCCGCTGTCGAAGATTGGGATAACGAATTCCAGTTCGAGCTGCGGCGTGATCCCCGTTTCGCGGCTCTTGCTTTCCTCCAGCTCGCCACCGGCAATCTCGTATTCGGTCTCGATCTCGCGTTCGATTTCAAAGCCCGAGATGATCTCCAGATCCGTGACAAAGCGTGTGGCTTCAGTCAGGCCGTAACTTTTGGCAACAGCCTCAAGCTCGATTTTTGCGACGCGCAGATCGACTCGGTTCTCAAGCGCCTCCCGCTCAATCTCGTTTTTCTTTATGACTCCACGCGGTAGCCGCGGCAATTTGTCGGGAACATAGTAATCAACCTCGCTTCCCCACAGGCCCATAATCCGTGTGAGCTCCTCCTTGGCCAGCCGCGACGCCAACCGGGCTTCGGCCATTTGCCCGGTAAGTTCAGCGTAAAACGCGTGTTCTCGCGCCTGACCGCCCTTTGCAAGCGCTCCGCTTTCACCGAGTTTCTGAGCAAGTTCAGAAGCCGCGTCGGCTGCGACCTTGGCTTGATTGAGATAGGCAACTGTTTCAAATGCTGAAACTGCATTGACCCAGGCCCGGCGCGCGTCATTGGCAACCTTCAAGGTTGCGTCGACCGCCCGCATCTGGGATTGCCTGAACCGCGTGTCGGCGATATCAACGCGAGCCTTCCGGGTTGCGAGCGACAGGATGTTGGCCGCGATCATTCCTTCGATGGCGCGATAGGCCCCAAGTTCTGGCGCTCCAATTCCTAAGAGGCCGATCGAAACCCTTGGGTTTTCAGGCAGGCTTTGCTGCCAGGCTTCTGCTGCGTTCATGCCGATATCGGCATAGGCTGCCTGCAGACCCTTGTTGTTCAGAAGTGCTACCTGAACAGCGGTGTCAGCATTGATGGTTTTCTTGTGCACCAGGTCATGTACGCGCTTGGAAACCGCCTTTGCCTGATCCTTGTTTTGAAGCCAGACCGCTTCCTTGCCTTTGGTGCTGATGGAGACGGATGCTGCAACGACGCCAAAACCGGCTTCTTTGGCCGAGTATCCGGCAAGCTCCTGATCGCTGACGCAACCAGCTAGAAACAATCCTGCGGATGACACGACAATGAAGGATATAGTAGTGCGGGAGATGCTCATGAGCCTACCCCCGCGCCAGGGGCTTGGCTGTCGTTTTGTTGACGCCAAGACTTTGGTTCCACGGGAATTCGATGGGTGTAACCGTCCAGAACCGTGTGATGATGGATATTACGAATACCTGCACTGGTATCTGCGGGCGAACTCACCGACATGACGTCGGCGGGGCCACTCGCCGACGCACAGCCAGCAAGAGTTAACGGCATGGCAGCCGCCAAGAGAAAACGAAACATGATTGTCCTACTGCGATAAGAAGTGGATTTGACCGATGATACTCGGCCCCGACGCCACAAAAGGGCTCAGATCACACTTCAGGCTCGCGGCGGCCGCTCCGGCAACGACATGACCACGACCACGAACTCAGGAGTCAATCCGATCTCGAAACTCTCAGGAATGAATCGATCCTCCGCCACGGCGTCGAAATGACAGAGGGCAACGAAACAGCTTGCAGGACAGCAACGGTCGATGACAGTGCCTTGAGCCGTGGGGATCGATTGTTGCGCGAATTCCGCTGGTTTTTCCCGGGATTGGTGATGGGTATCCGTTGGTTGGTCACCAGACAGATGGCCCATCATCGCATGATGTCCACTGCCGCTGGCTGTCTGAGCCTCATCCATAGCGGACGCATGCAGAGAACCCGGGAGGATGGATGTAAAAACAAACATCAAGACCAGAAGCATGCGCACGACACGGCATCTATGGAGATTCGGTATCTTCATCAAAAGGAGGTTTGCCACAACGTTGAGGCCAAAACAAGAGCAGAATCATTCACAAGGGCTTGATTCAGATAATGGTAGCCCCCTCTAACGAGAAACCGACGATAGGCCCGTGCAATGAATTATTGCGCTGATCTTTATTCATTATGTGTCGGGCATGGCCCACACATTTGGGGGGTAAGAAAAGATCTGTATTGCAGCTCCACCCATCCCCTCGGAGGCACATTGGGCACCATAGACTTTGAACTAGGGTCCCGACTCTGAAGCCAAGAACATTTCACTGGCTCAGTTCTTTAAGAACCATCGCGTGTATTTCGCCAAACAGCATCTGTAAAAATTGGAAATTACCCTACGATTCGCTACCCATGTTCCGTTGTGCTAATATTGTCTTTTCGTGTAATCCACGGGAGGTTGCAATGCGTATGTTTTTCTTTCCAGCAATCGTGTTTTCTTATCTCACGCTCCCTGCCAATGCGACCGAGCATCAAATATTCCACACTGCGCGTATTGACGGGCACAGAACGATCAGTCTGAATCTTCTAAGCAATGATGTTGCCCGAGATCGAGATTTTGATATTGATGTAGTGATTACCATTTTGGAGAAAAACGTAAACGGGAAAATTATGTATATCGACTGGTCAAGACATCTTGCAAGCATAAAGTGCGGTGCGCCTGCAATCGTTAAAGTTGGTGGAACCAATTATAATATCGATTACAGAGATTCTGCAGGGGTCGACTGGAAGCGCGATCTTTGGGCAGCCATTTGCAAGACACCTATGTCATGAAATATTCAGAATTGCGTAAGCCTGCAGTTTTGTGAAACCAATTTTTGTGATGCCTGGTCGGTGAGCCTGTTCTTCTCGAGTGATTTCACTGAAATCAAGCCGATCTAACAGTCCGTCATTCCTGCTCGGGTTGATCATTGAACCCATGTAAAATGAAATTACCCACTATGTGCGCTGCTAGCGGAGGCAATCATGACCGCAAAATGTTACAGTGTATGGGGCAATTTCGCGCGAGTTTCATGAATGCTCGTCGATTTGGCGATGGAGCGGGCGACCGTATGGTTGATGCCGCCCTTGGCTTGGAGCCGCGAAGCTCGGTGAACCGTCATATCCAGCTTAATTGTAGCTGACGAGGTCATTGCTGTCACCAACGACGTAATGTTGGAAGTATGGATGGCTGGAGCCTCATAGGCATCAAGCGCTGATGACTGGACAAAAGGCGCCGGTTGCTGCAGCGAGGGTCAGGCCGAGGGCGATGATGATCTTGTTCATGGTCGTGTTCCTTTGGTTCATGTGGGCGCAACGGTGAAGGTCGGATGGGGTTCCATCGCCTTGTCGTCTGCCCGTGAGATTTGAAGATTGGAGCGGATGAGGCCGGCCGGGAGGAACCCGGCCTCATCCTGTCGTCATGGTCTTAGCGGTTGAACTGTTCCAGCGAACGTTCGAAACGCTCTGCCTTCACGGTGTCGCCGACCGAGGCGGTTGCGGTGTAGTCGACGCCGGAGAGGCTAGCCTTGGCGGCGTGGGCTTCGGCAGCCGGGCCGTGGGTCGGGGCGTTCAGCTCGACATAGTCGTTGGGGGACTGGGCGAAGGCGCCGGTTGCGGCTGCGAGGGTCAGGCCGAGGGCGATGATGATCTTGTTCATGGTCGTGTTCCTTTGGTTCATGTGGGCGCAACGGTGAAGGTCGGATGGGGTTCCATCGCCTTGTCGTCTGCCCGGGGGATTTGAATGTTGGGGGGCGGATGAGACCGTTTGGGAGGAACCCGGCCTCATCCTGTCGTCACGGTCTTAGCGGTTGAACAGTTCCAGCGAACGTTCGAAACGCTCTGCCTTCACGGTGTCGCCGACCGAGGCGGTTGCGGTGTAGTCGACGCCGGCCTGGACGGACTTGGCGGCGTGGGCTTCGGCAGCCGGGCCGTGGGTCGGGGCGTTCAGCTCGACATAGTCGTTGGGGGACTGGGCGAAGGCGCCGGTTGCTGCAGCGAGGGTCAGGCCGAGGGCGATGATGATCTTGTTCATGGTCGTTTTCCTTTGGTTCATGTGGGCGCAACGGTGAAGGTCGGATAGGGTTCCATCGCCTCGTCGTCTGCCCGTGGGATTTGAAGATTGGAGCGGATGAGGCCGGCCGGGAGGAACCCGGCCTCATCCTGTCGTCACGGTCTTAGCGGTTGAACAGTTCCAGCGAACGTTCGAAACGCTCTGCCTTCACGGTGTCGCCGACCGAGGCGGTTGCGGTGTAGTCGACGCCGGAGAGGCCAGCCTTGGCGGCGTGGGCTTCGGCGGCCGGGCCGTGGGTCGGGGCGTTCAGCTCGACATAGTCGTTGGGGGACTGGGCGAAGGCGCCGGTTGCTGCAGCGAGGGTCAGGCCGAGGGCGATGATGATCTTGTTCATGGTCGTGATCCTTTATGTATCAGATGTGTCGGTTCTATGTCTTGTAAGAAGCGTGCGGTCCGCCAATCTGTTTACCGGTCCGCGCCGTTTCCAAAATCTGAAATTGGCTTTGCGCCCTATTTCAGTTCGACGACCGTCAGTTTGCCTTTCATTCGGTCAGCGACGAACTCAACTGCCGAACCTTCTTTCATCTTTTCCAGCATTGCGTCATCCTTGACACGGAACACCATGGTCATTGCCGGCATGCCAAGATTCTTGAGTTCTTCATGGATCAGCGTGACCTTCTTGGCCTTTGCATCCACCTTCTTGACTGTGCCCTTAGTGAACTCCATGGCGAACGCGCCTGACGCAAGGCCGAGAGTTAAGAAGGCTGCGGCTGTGATTTTGAAAATGCTTGTCATCGGTATTTCTCCTTGGGAGGGCTTATTTAGTGGCTACAATGACGCTGCCGTGCATTCCTGAGGCGTAGTGGCCAGGGACAAGGCAGGCGACTTTAAATGTGCCATCATTGGTGAACTTCCAGACGACTTCCCCGGATTTGCCAGGTGCCAGTCGAATTGCATTGGGATCGTCGTGTTCCATCTCCGGGAACTTCTCCATCATCGCCTTGTGCTCCATGACCTTGTCCTCTTGATCGAGGACGAATTCGTGATCCAGTTCACCTGCATTCTTGATGGCGAAGACAACGGTCTGACCCTTGCGGACCTTGAAGTCGCTCGGGGTGAAAATCATTTGGCCATCGTCGGTCTCTTTCATGGTGACCCGGATTGTCTGGGTGGCTTTAGCCTTTTTGCCAGGCTCACCGACGGCCATTGCATCGGAATGACCGTCTGAGTGTGTCCCCGAAGCAAGCGCTGGAGAAGCCAGGGCTGCAAACAGGAGTGCGAAAGTTACAGTTTTCATTTTTCCAGTCCTATGGTTGTTGAAAGACACATCGTCCGGGCAGTGACCTGCATCATCACATCGGGAGTCGTGGAACTATCCACGGCTTTGCCCGAATCAACGATCCCAGGACGCAATGCGGCTGTGAATCCGCTCGAAAAGAGCGGCGCTGCTGCCATCAGATATGGTATTTTTATGGTGTAATTGGAGTAGGAGCTATGAGCGGCGCGACGAGCAAGTTATACTCAAATGCGCACAATCAAACCCGCAGAACGGGTGGCCCAATTCAGATACTGGGAGGGCGGTGAAGGCCGTGAAGTTCTCGGTAAACGCCGCTTTCGTCTATGAACTCGCGGACGACCGATACGACGGGACCACCGGAGTCATCCTGAAACGTGACAAGTACGAAACCTGCACAGAAGTCATCGTTGCACTCCTGTACGGCAAGCGTCGAATCTTCACTGTCTGTGGTGAAGTAGCGCGCGCTTTCGTCCGACATGGTCGAGGCATCGACCTGATCCATCGCCTGGGATAAGCTCGTTTGATGATTGTCCAATGGACCGATGTGCATAGCCGCGGCAGGATTTGACAAAGAGTATCCGGCTAGCGACACGATGATCGCCAACCTGATGAGAACCAGCAGTTTTCTGCATATGATTCGATACATCACACTCATGTCCAACATATAGCTCTAAACCGACCCGGCATCAAGCCATTGAATTTACTTTATTTTGTTAACGTTTTGTTAGCATTTGGGAGCTTCCCAGGCCATCAAAACGAGTTCTATGAAACGGACATGATTACAGAAAACTGTCCTTTCTGTGGCACCCTCAAAAGCCAAGAGACAAAAACGCCGAAGTGAGCACTGTTTTGAGCCTGACCTTGGATCGCTATTTTTTGGACATGAAATTGGAGCCGTGTTTAACCTTAAACACCTGTCCCCGAAGAGGCACTTCATGAGCTTGAAGTTGTGTACGGTATTGATATCCATGATCACTCTTGCAATTTTCGCCGCTCGGGCCACGGATCATGTTCAAGAGACTGAAAACACAGTCGTCGCGCGGCAATTGGACATGAAATCGATGGCCGAGGCAGCGAAGCTGATCGACGGTATGTTCAAAGGCAGCCGTTCATACGATTCCGGGTTGTTCAAAGCAGCCGCAGAAACGATATATGAGATGTCTGGCAGTGCCTTGGTAGCCCACTTCGGAGGCAATCCCGTCATTGCCGGTTCAGGGGCCAGCTCGACCATCATGACCGAGCACGCAGAGTTCGCCGCATTGGCGAATGACCTTGGTGTGTATGCGAATTCCCTCGCTTCTGCTGCTGAGAGCCATCCTGATGCGTTGACCCCGGACATGCGGATGAGAGCGGGAGACGTTATAGGCCTCGGACCATTCGGCAAGAAAGTTGACCCCACCACAGAAATTTCGTCAATGCCCGCCGAACACGCCTTTCATATGATGCTTCAAACCTGCACTTCCTGCCACGCAAGATTTCGCGTGAAAACGAACTGACACCTTCTAGACGAGGTGAGAGGTGCCAATTTTGGACAGCACCTGTGAGCCTATTTCCAGCATCGGTTGTTTGATACAGGGTGCGTGTTTGATGCGGTCATCGCGAGCACTGATGCTTGTTCAAAGCGGATCAATCGAGAATTACGGCAACACGTTGAAGCGACTTCTGGAGGCCATAATCCACTGTATCGTGGCTGCATGGTGAACCCGAATTTGATTGCCATAAGCGCACGGAATCGGCCCTGCTGGCAGGGCTCACCGCTGCACTGGGTGGGCTAAACAGGCTGACCCTCACCATCCGTTTCGAATCTCTCAGCACCCTAAATGCGTTTCGCCGGACCTACTCAGGACTGATGCGCGCCCATCCCGGTCGATCGAAAAGGAAGCGCCCGAAACCGGTCAAGCCGATAGCGGAATAGAGTATGATCGGAGTCGTCAGGGCTACAACGAAGACCGCAAGGCTGAGTGGCCCAGTTTGCGTGATCAGCCCGGTATTCATAGCTATCTCGCGAAAAACCGACATGGGAATGGTGAAAGCAAGATAGATGACAAGCGAATGCGCGCCGATCCATCGCAACCAGCCAGTATACGGCCGATCCATCAAGACCACACTGAAGGCACAAAGCGCCACCGCGCCCGCAACACCAAGCAGGAAATGCAGCGGTGGAAATGCAGCAAATCCCATGCGAGTTTCGCCCGGCAGCAGTTCGAAACTTGGCAGAAACACCAAAAGTCCGTTGACGACGAACCAGGCAACCAGCGCCGCAATTCCTTTCCCAGGGTTTTCGGCTACCCAGCCCGCCACCCGGAAAATCTGCGGAGCGAGCGCATAACCGATGTAGAAAAACACGAAGTAGGCGGTGAATTGCGTCACAATGTAACTTGAAACGTTGATCGAAGCGATCTGCAAACCCATCGCAATAGCAATCACAAGCCAGTGCGGAATCCGGAATTGCCACAGCAGCTTTGTGGCTATGGCAAACAAGCCGAGCATGTAGACAAACCACAGCACGCCATAGGGCTGGACAATGGCGCGGGCAAGATCCGCCACCATGGCAATCGGATCGCGAGCGAAAATGCCTACCTTCAAAGCGATCATGATGAAGGCCCACACAACATAGAAATACATGTAATGTACAAAACGGCGATCAGCGTATCGCTGCCAGGGACGTGCAATCACGGTCGAAAGAAACAGGCCGGAAATGAGGAAGAATTCCGGCATGCGAAAGGGTGTCGCGAACGCAATCAGGTAATGAAGGAACCCAACACTGCCGGTATGCCTACCGGTGTTGTAAACCGCATACATCATCACGACCAAGATGATCGACACGCCCTTCGCAATATCCACCCAAGCCATACGCTTCGAATGGTTCATTTCGGCTCCAAAGCGTAGCGCGCATTCATCTCGTCATGGCGATTGCGGATTTCGTCCGGCCAAGTGCTCTTGAGATAAGAAAGCACGGCGATGATTTCTGCATCGGTGAGCACATCTTCATAGATTGGCATTGCTGAATTGTAATTCTTCAAATTTGCGGCGGCTACAATTCCGTACTTTGTAATCTCGAAGAGTATTTCATCTGGATGATGCCAAGTGTGGCCGGTCTCGTCATGGGGCGGCGCCGGCATCAGGCCATCAGGCCCCGGCGAACGCCAATCCTCGACTTCTCCCTCCAGGTTCACACCATGGCAGGTCGCGCAATTTTCGGCATAAAGGGTTTTCCCCACCGCCAAAACGCGCCGGTCATCTGGTTTAAGAAGCCCTGTTCCTGCATCATCCTGTTGTGCCATCACAACAATTGCGGCGACGCCAAGCCCCGCGATTGAGGCAAAAGCCGTGACATACAACGTTTTTTTTCGCATGGCCGTCTCACACTACGATCAGCCGGGAGCCCGAAGGCACGCGGTTATAAAGGTCAATAATGTCCTGGTTCATCAGCCGGACGCAGCCGCTCGAGACCGCCTTTCCAATTGTCCAATACTCGGGCGAGCCATGGATGCGGTAGAGCGTGTCTTCGCCATTCTGGAAGATGTAGAGAGCGCGCGCACCCAGCGGATTGTCGAGACCCGGCGGCATGCCGCCATTGTCCGCGCTCCATTGTTCCAGTTCTGGTTGCCGCGCGATCATCTCCGCAGGCGGCGTCCATTTTGGCCAGGTCTGCTTCCATTGTATGCGGCCTTCGCCCGACCATTCAAAGCCTTGCCGGCCAAGGCCAACCCCATAGCGCATAGCCTTGCCGCCTTCCTGGACAAGATGAAGGTAGAACGTGTTTGTGTTGACTACGACAGTCCCGACTGGGTGCGGGCCGACGTAATCGACCTGTCTACGCCAAAATTTTTCCGGTACTTTTGTCAGGTCTACCGCTGGAATGGGAAACCTTTCACCCGGCATCGGTCCGTACATGGCAAGATAGGCAGACGGTGGTCCTTGCGGCTCTGGCGTCGTCTGCAGTGTTTCAGTTGTCGAACATCCTTGTAAGGCCAAAGCCGACAGACTTCCCGCCCCCGTAATGAATTGGCGCCGGTTCATTGTTTGCCAACCTCGAAGTAGACCGCAGGTTCTTCACCGTATCGACCGGTGAATGCATATACCGTGTAGTTTGCCTCTGGGACATCGCCCATGCCGAGTGACCCCATCGGCATGCCCGGGGTCGAAACTCCCCGGATATCCGGTCGTTCGGTCATCAGTTTTTCGACCGCCTCGATGGGCACGTGACCTTCAAGCACGTATTTGGTTTCGCCGCCGATCATCGCAGTATGGCAGGCCTCAAGTCCGCCGGGCACGCCGGCTCGCGTCTTGATCGCCGTCAGGTCCTCGACGTCTGTCGTCTTGACGTCGTAGCCAGCCTGTTCCATGGCTTCAACCCAGGCTTGGCAGCACCCGCACCATGGCGTCTTGAACACCATGATCTGGCTGTCAGTATCGGGTGTTTCGGCGAGTGCAACCGTGGCCGTTATGGAAAGCCCAATGGCAAACACGCCGGCTAATGATGTGAGAATTTTGGCCATTTCAGATGTCTTTCGTATTCTTGAGGTGATGATCATGGCTATCGTTGCTGACGGATCTGGGCACCAAGCAGTAATCACCCGGGTATAGTTCCAAACGAGCAAGGGCCGCAGCAATGCCGAAAGGATCAGTCCGGCAACCGCGACCATGGACAACCAGCTTGTGAATATTATCCACTCACCGGGGTGCCCGAACCGGCTTTGCCGACGCCGCATGTTTTGATCTGGGGGACGCTGGAGGCGCCGGAACATGGTGACGGTTCGCGTGCTTGCTGATGCATCACAAAACCACCACCCGTGCACCGACAGGCACCCTTTCATACAGATCTTCGACATGCGCGTTGATCATGCGAATACAGCCGTTGGAGACTGAGCGCCCTATCGACGACGGCTGTGTCGTGCCGTGGATGCGGTAGTAGGTGTCGCGCCCGTTCTTGTAGAGATAAAGCGCACGCGATCCGAGCGGATTGCCTGGACCGCCGGGGACACCTTTTGCATATTTGGCGTACTTGCCGGGTTGGCGTCGGATCATATTCTTGGTAGGCGTCCAGCTCGGCCATTTTGCCTTGCGAGCTATGCTGGCAGTCCCTTTGAAAGTAAGACCCGCCTTGCCCACGCCCACGCCGTAGCGGCGCGCCATTCCATTGCTCAACTGCAAATAGAGAAAGTGGTTGCGGGGGTCGACAATAACCGTACCGGGCGAATATCCCGAGAACGCCACTGATTGTGGCTCGAACTTCGGATCCAGCTTGAATGGTTTTACATGCGCATGAGTCTGCGATGCCGGCATTAATGCCAAAGCAGCAAAGCCCAACATGAATTTTCGTTTGGAGATCATGATTACCTCGAGATTGATCAAATTCCGGAAGCGCCCGTTGGCGCAGCTATCCGTGATCAGGACACGATGGGGGGTCTCATGAGGTGGACTTCGACCGAAGACGTGGGCAAAACCGGATATGTGCTCACTTTCACCGGGCCTGTCCGCCGGAGATCTGAAACCACATGGGGCGCAAGGTAATGGCAGTCCATGCCACAAGTCATGTGCCCATGGCCCATCATGCTGTCGGTCTTGTCGCAGCAGTTCATCATGACGGCCTCGGGTAGGCTTTGCATGGTCATCATTTGGCCAACTGCATCTGCAGTTTGCGCACCCTGCGTCGAGGCCACGAGTGCACCGTTTGTAAACAGCAAGAAAACAATCGAAATGATGAAACTGCGCATATCTACCCAATTACCCGAAAACGTTAAAGAAAACCACAAGAACGTGGCCATCACGCAACCGTGAACCAGGTCGTCATGCCTGCAGTAGCATGTTCAAGCATGTAGCAATGGCAGAGCCATTTTCCTGGATTGTTGGCGACAGAGGCTATTTCCGTCGTCTGCTCGGGTCTCATCCGACGACGGAAACGGAGCCTCAGATACAAAAAACGCTGCCCTGATGATGGAACGGTGTCGATTGATCATCATTCTTCAGGTTCCAGAAGATACGTTACCTTAGTGTGAAGCCAAACTTGCGCAGTTCCAACGCGCCTTCGCGAGAGAACTCTCGCATCGGGCGCCCATACCAATAAACATATCACCAAGGTCTTCTCCCACCTGTATTCCCGGCCGACGTCTGAACAGAACGCGGATTGCCGTGATTACAGATCTCGGCAATCGACCTAACGATCTTTGTTTCGGTCGTCCATTTGCCACTGATAGCGGTTCCACCGACAGGAAGGTCAAGCCAGAAAGTTCCCAATCGCTCTACCCATAAAGTCGATAGGGGGTCAGCAAAACCATCAAAAGACCAACTACATTCGTTCCTAATTCCGAACTGCTTCGTTCGTGTTGGCCACGTCATGCAGAATGAGACTATCAACGGAGACCCCTTCATCAGACGGACTGCGAGATAGTAGGTAAACTGCGAGCCAACGACTCAAGCGGAAGAGTTGATCCACTGCATGCGGTTGTCCTCAGCGGTTTCATGCGGAGTTCCCTCCAAAGGAACCAGTATCGAGACGCACAACCCACCCTCCTGCCGATTGGCCAGCCAGATGTCGCCGCCATGGGCCGTGATGATTGTACGTGCAATTGACAGACCAAGCCCGTGCCCACCGGTTTCCAATGATCTCGATTCTTCGAGCCTGAAAAACGGATCGAAAACCCGTTCAAACTCGGTTTCCGGGATGCCCGGTCCGTCATCTTCGACCGTAATCATGAGATGGCCGTCACGAACTGAATATGCCACGTGTGCGGCTCCACTGTAACGCACGGCGTTTTCGATCACGTTGCGAAGCGCTCGGCGCATTGCGGTCGGGCGGATGCGAACACTTATTGGCGGGCCGCTATCCAGGAGGAAGGGAACTGGGGAGCCCGTTCTCAGGTCTTCGAGCAGGGCGCCAATGTCGACAGATTGAGAGGCCTCGGATGCGGACATCCCGCGCGCGAAGGTCAGCGTTTCCTCGACCATGGTCTGCATTTCCTCGACCGAGGTCACCAGACTGCTTCGTGTTTCCTCGTCGTCGACCATCTCGGCACGAACACGAATTGCCGTAAGCGGAGACCTGAGATCGTGTCCCAACGAAGCCAGCAACCGTGTTCGGTCGGCCACAAACCGGGTCAGGCGATCCTGCATTCTGTTGAAGGTCGAGGTAAGCTCCCGGACTTCGCTCGGGCCCACGGCGGGCAATTCAGAAATCTCTTCGCCCCGTCCCAGCCTGTCCACCGCGCCGACCAGCCGCCTCAACGGACCGGTAAAGCGTGTCATGAGAAACCAGAAAACAGCGATCAGGATAATCGTCGCGGTCAGAATAAATGTCAGTATGGAGTAAAACGGCCACTGGAAGGGCGGGCGCTCGAACCGTGTGCCGACATTGAGCCAACGTCCGTCAGAAAGCGCGATAGACAGGTTCATTTCAAGCGCAAAGACCGCGCCATGCATCATTTTCCGATGCATCTCAGCCATTTCAGCTGAAAGGTGCGGCATTGGCAGGATTTGGCCCTCGATTGCATGCAATTCGACACGGATGTCACCGCTGTAACTGCCACCCAGAAGCGCACGCACTCGGGATTCGATCAGACCACCATCCGAGCCGTCTGAATTTCCGGCTGTCGCTTCACCCGACAGGTCAAATCGGACAAGCGGAGAATTGGCCGCGCGCAGGATCGAGTCCTGGAGATTGTCCGGCGCCTCTTCAATTAGTCTCGCCACGTTTGCGGCGCGGCCTGCGGCTTCGAAGCCGAGCGCAGCCCGAACCGCGAGGCTCCTCTCATCGACAAACAACCACAGGCTCACGACTTGTGCGGCGACAAGCGCGGCGACAACAAGAAGCACGAGTTGAGCCCTGAGGCTTGTCAACGGCCCCCAACTCAACCCAACACCTCCACGTCCGCCGACAGGCAATAGCCGCCGTTTCTGACGGTCGCAATGATCTTTGGCTGAAGAATATCGGGTTCGATCTTGCGCCTGAGGCGGCTGATCTGGTTGTCGATGGTGCGGTCCAACGGCCCGGCTGAACGGCCAGCCGTGAGGTCCAGAAGCTGCTCGCGGCTCAGAACCACTCGCGCGCGCTCCAGCAGTACGATCAGCAGCTTGAAGTCTGCGCTCGTCAAGCGCGTTTCGTTTCCGGATTCGTCCGCCAGCACCCGGCTGTCGGAATCAAGCACGAGGTGGGCAAAACGAAGCCGCTTTCCCGCGAAGCCGCCCGCAAGCTTTTCCTTCCGTTCCGAACGTCGAAGAACCGCCTTGATCCGGGCCAGCAACTCCCGCGGATTGAACGGTTTCGCAAGATAGTCATCGGCTCCGATTTCGAGCCCGACGATCCGGTCCGTGTCATCGCCCAGCGCTGTCAGCATGATGATTGGCAACGCGCGCTCGGCGGACAGCCGCTGGCACAGGGAAAGGCCGCTTTCGCCGGGCATCATGACATCCAGCACCATCAAGTCATAATTGCCGATGGCAAGTTTTGCTTCGGCATCATGCGCATCCCTGGCGGTGCCGGCGCGCATGCCGTTCTTCTCAAGAAAGCGCTTTACGCTTTCACGGATTTCCTTGTGATCGTCGACGACGAGAATGTGCGGAGCATCGGACATGAGCTCTTCTATCGAAAACCGACACAATGCGTCAGTGATTGTTTTGTCACCGAATGTAACAGAACCCGCATCCTGCGACATGCCGGTACAAACCGGTGGATGCAATCCATTCAGATTGGCCCATATACTGAATGTGCAACCAACCAGGAGATTGTAAGATGTACAAGTTCACGACCATCGCAACAGCGCTGCTCATTTCGGCCGCTTTGCCGAATCTCGCGTTCGCCGATTCCGATCACGGCCATGGCCAACGGCAAGCAACGTCGAATTCCGGTTCCTCGCCCATGGCGGGTGGCAACGCCAACATGATGCAAGGAATGATGAACGGCGACATGGGATCCATGATGCGCATGATGAAGATGATGCACGGTGGACAATCGGGCATGATGGGCATGGATGGCGAAACCGGCGGCATGGGCGCGGGAATGATGGGCATGGGCGGATCGATGATGGGTGACACCGACCATATGCAACGCTTGTTCGACGCCAATGACGACGGAACAGTCTCGCCCGAGGAACTTCGCACTGGTCTGCTTGACGAGCTGAAAACCTACGACGCAGACGGCAATGGAATGCTGTCGCTCACCGAATTCGAAACGCTTCACGCCGCCCATATCAGGGAACATACGGTCGACCGCTTTCAAGCCTTTGACGCGGATGGAGACGGGCAAGTCACTTCCGAGGAATTTGCAGCGCCCGCAGACAGGATGAAGCGGATGATGATGATGCGTTCGGGCAATATGCCAGGTCAGGACGGCGGCATGATGGACGGCGAGCAACCGGGGAGCATGATGCAGAACGACGCGCAGAGCGAAACAAAACAGGACAATTGAGCGTTGTGTCGATTGAACGAACAAGTGGCGGAGGCAACGCCTTCGCCACTTCATAACAAGGGATTGAATGAATGATGAACGGATATGGCATGGGATTCGGCGGGCTTTGGATGATTCTGATCCTGGTCCTTGTCGGCCTCGCGATCGTCGCGCTGATCAAGTATCTGAGAAAATGAAGCCTGTGCGAAAGGATAGCAATCAGATGAACTACACTATAGACAAAATATTTCCCGGAGCTGATATCGAAGATATCGACGCCCGCACGCGTGCTGCCTTGGCTGCAGCCGGCTTTGGGGTCCTGACCGAAATCGACGTCAAGGCGACAATGAAGAAGAAAATTGACAAGAACCTGCCGGGGTATCGCATCCTTGGTGCCTGCAATCCGAACATGGCCTGGCAGGCCATCGGAATGGAGCCGAAAGTCGGGGCCATGCTTCCGTGCAACGTGATTGTGCGGGAGACAGCCGAAGGTGTGGAAGTGTCGGCGGTCGATCCGGTGATCTCGATGACCGGGATCAACAATCAGGAACTCGGCGAAGTCGCCGGCCAGGTCCGGAAGATGCTTCAGGAGGTTGTTTCAGCGATTTGATCCTTCATGCCGAAGTCCGCGAAACGAAACCGTACACATTCACATGCAAGCGGGACTAAAAGGTTTGGTCGCGCTTGCACACATTCAGGTCGGCCTCGACTTGCACTCCTGCTACGTCAGTCGCGTACCCATCCACGCGTTTCAAATTTTCGTTACCCACGCAGATGAACAAATCTGCTACGCTGTTTACATGAAAAGCAACATCGCGCTCTCAACGGCGACGGCTGCGCCAGCTCTCCGATCCACAAGGGACAGAGATGAATTTGTTTCAAAAGCTGCTCAACACTTCGATCTTGCTCGCATTGGCCGTGTCTATGACAGCTTGCGTATCGACGGTTCTTGATGTCGACAACAAGGCAAATCAACCGATTGCCGCCAACCTCGTCAGCGATATGAAAAAACGCAAGATGACCCCGGCTGATCCCATACTGGTCCGGATCTTCAAGGATGAGAGCGAGCTCGAGATCTGGAAACGTGACCGTACTGGGCGTTACGCGCTTTTGAAGACCTTTCCCATGTGTCGCTGGTCCGGCAAGCTCGGCCCAAAGACCAAGGAAGGAGATCGGCAAGCTCCAGAAGGGTTTTACCATGTCTCCGCCGGTATGCTGAATCCCAACTCGCAATATTATCTCTCTTTCAATCTCGGCTACCCAAACAAGCTGGAAAGCGCACTCGGCTACACCGGCGACGCCTTGATGGTTCATGGCGCCTGTACATCGGCAGGATGCTACGCGCTCACGGACGCTGGCGTCGCGCAAATCTATGCGATCGTGCGTGAAGCCATCAGGGGCGGACAGTCTTCCTTTCAGGTGCAGGCTTTTCCATTCCGGATGACGCCCGAGAACATGGCGCGAAATCGAAATGATCCTAATTTCGATTTTTGGACAAACCTGAAACAGGGCTATGACATTTTGGAGGTCACAGGCCGGCAACCCCAGTTGTCCTATTGCGGCAGACGGTATGTCTTCGACGCGACCTTTGAGGGTGGAAATCCTCGTAACCCGCTTGCTTCATGTCCACCGCTGCTGAGCGCGGAGAACGATGTCGTAGCTGCTCGGCGCGTTTCAGATGAACGCAAGATGGAAGCAATACTTGCCTCCGGGACGGTTATATCGGCCCATGCATATTCGGATGGCGGTATGCATCCAAGCTTCCGAAAGCTTCTCAAAAGCCGCGGCGCAGAGGTGCTTGCCCAGACAGCATCATTGAAAAACGTGCCGGTCAGTCGACCGGATGCTGCGCTGGCGGATCCCCACACGCCCGGAGAATGACATTCTCAGCGCGGGATACCGCATTAACGTGAGACCCGGTTCAGTGCCGTCGACCCAGGGCCATCCATGAACGTTATTGGTAGTTTGCTGCAGATCACGCAGTGAGGGAGAACCACGTGTGGTTCGACGCCTTCCTAATGGGGCAATTCCATGATGCCTGTACAGGTGGAAAACTCTGGGGTGCTCCCAAACGAAATGCAATGAGAACAAAATTTTACAACACCGAACTCTGGTTGCCGTGTGACCTGGCTCACATGCGCTTTATGTTTGTCTTTCTTACCAGCGAAAACCAGAAATGCGGCTTGAACGTTCTGCAGGGCTCGGCCGCGGCTGGCTTGCGGGCATACACCACAACGTGTCGCAAATTGCAGGCCGGTAAACATCATAGCCTTGATACCAACTTGACCCATGTCAATGAAGGCATGGGATTCGATGTGATAATAATGACGCTCAGTAGGGATTTGATAACGTGCAAATACATCGAAATCGCAGTCTGCAAGGAAGCCAGCTCAGCTGGCAAGCCCTGACGCTTGCGGTCGTCGTGGCTCTGTATTTCTCCGCCATTTCCCTGCACCAATCTCATGCCAGTGAGTTCTCCGGCATGCAGACGGTTGTAGTTACGACGCACGTGCCTGACTCTGGAAACACCACACGTGATATGTCGTCGCAAGCATCACAGTGCACTGATCAAATGCATTGCCATTCCGCGGCGATCTTGCCGTGCGAAGTGGGGAGCCATAAAGGTGGCGCGGTCGGCCAAATCTTTTCCACCCAGGCATTCACAAAGCAACAGTTTTCCCCGTTTCCTGCCCCCCCTCCCAAAATTTCCTGACGCGACGAATTCGTTCTTCCGGCTGAGCTTGTTCCAGCGGCGTGAGTTGAGGTGTCTGCCACTTTTGGCAGTTCAACTTTTCCCACGCGAGCATGGCGGCGAACGGAATGGCATTAGATATTTGGGGTAGAGTCTAAACGCTCACCAACCCCTGTTCGCCATCCCCAGTCACCTGCTTTGGACCAGGCCCGGTTCGGACATAACCGAAAACGGCGAAGGCGCATTCAATATTGCGCATGGAGCATGCAATGGAATCCATGATCTATTTTCTCTTTTGGGCCGGCCTCATATTCATCATGATGAGGTTTGGCTGTGGCTCTCACGTCATGGGTCACGGCAAGTCAGGAGCAAGCCGCGGCGAGCCCAGCGGCTCGGCGAGCGATGCTCGCTGGACTGCCCCGGAGACTGACACTGACCCCGTGTGCGGAATTACCGTTCAGACCCGAACCGCAAAATCGGCCGTCCATGACGGCCACGTCTACTACTTCTGCTCTCGGGAATGCCGCGAGCGCTTCGAGGCCGCGCCAGATTCCTACCTCGCTGCAGCTGTTCCAGCCAGCCTAGACATGAGGGAGCAAGCTGATGGCTAATCTGACCAGATCTGATCAACCTCACCGGGCAGGCGTGCCTCTGTCCGTGAACCGTCCACCACATATCCCAGTCGCAGTACTCGGCATGAGCTTGGGCATTTTTCTCGTGGTGACATTTGCGCTGTGTGTCGGCTTCGATCTCATCTTCCCCGGACAGGCCATGTACCAGACGTGGCTGAAACTGCTTCCCGGTTTCTCTTGGTTGACTTGGTCAAGCTTTCTGCTCGGCGGAGTGGAGGCCTTTGCCTATGGCTGGTTCGTCGCGCTGATATTCGCGCCGCTATTCAATTATTTCTCTGCCCGTTGGGCACGTTGATGCAAAGCACAACAAAAGGAACTCAACTATGACGTCACCTTTGAAGCTCTCTCTTTCGGCAATCCTCGCCGTTCTCCTGACTTCGGCATCAGCGACGGCCGCGACGGTCTACATTGCTGATGGCAGCGCGGATCAAATCATCGTCGTCGATACAGACACTGGCACGGTCGAACGCAAGATCACCGGCTTGGATGCCATTCACGGCCTTTCTGGTGCGCCTGGTGTTCGGTATCTCGTCGCCGGTAGCTATTCTGAGGTCGAAGGCACCGAAGCCACGGCACTCGCTAAGCCAGAAGGCGTGTCGGAGGACGAACATGCGGCCCATCACGCCAAACCCGCAGCGGGGGCGATGCCCAAGGATGCCGCGATCAGCATTCTGACCATCCTCGACGCAAAGTCTGGTGAGATACTGCGTCGGATCGAAGTGCCCGGCGCGGTCCATCATACTGCTGTTTCGCCCGACGGTCGTTACGCTGCAGCTACTCATCCATCAGGTGACGGGATAAGCATAATCGATCTCGAAACCTTGGTTTTCAAGGCCTTTGTTCCAACTGGATCGGCACCGAATTATGCCGTATTTTCCGAAGACAGCGCTTCGGTTTTCGTAACGAATTCAGGCAACGGCACAATCAGTGAAGTCGATGTCGAGAAGGGATTTGTCAGACGCAATTTGCTTGTTGGTACAGCTCCCGAGCATGTGGTCATCTCCGACGACGGGGCAACGCTATATGTGGCCGACGCAGATATCGGCAAAATCCATGAGATTGCTGTGTCCGATGGTGCCATTCTCCGCTCATTCGAGATTGGAGGGGAGTTGCACGGGCTCGACTTGTCGGACGACGGAAGCATGCTCTTCGTCAGCGGAAAGAGCGAAGACAAGCTTGTCGCCATCGATCTGCAATCCGGTGCGATGCGAACCGCTTCATTGTCGCCCGCTCCGTATCATCTGACAACGATCGACGGCACTGGCAAGATTTACGTATCGAGCCGCGACGAACCCAAGATTTGGATCATCAACCAGATCGATCTCGCGGTTATCGGCGAAATCGCAGTTTCCGGCGAGGGCCATCAGATGGTTGTGCTGCCTTAATCCCTCACAAGGCCGTACTCAGGATAACATTCGAATTGGGAGAGCCGCCCGTTCTTCAGTACGGGCGGTGAATTCCTGACCAAGTGACGCCCCGAACTAGCAACGAGCCAGAAGGCTGGATGGCGAAAGACATTGCGGATCGGAGCGTGAGGATGCTGACAATGTCACCTGCCCACACAAAGCCAGTTATCGCAAACACGGACAGTGTCATACTGAAATCTATGACAGGGGCCAGATTAAAAGGCGCGACACCGATCAATTCTTCAACGACGTCATTGCCTATACGTTCGTTTGTTTTCGACGCTCGGAAAGGGCGCCGTATCCAAGCGTCGAGCAGGATGCGATGTGCATAACTGAGTGAACAAATTACCATCACCAGCCCAGAATTGGCCTACACCATGGGTTTTGTGCGTCGTACACAAACCCAAACACGACTACCTCAAAAGGAAATTGTATTGCTTCATCGCAGAACTCACCTTCTTGGATATTTTTCATCATGATGACGATTTACGATTTGATTGCAGTGTTCCTTGTGCTGACGGCAACGTTCGCTTGGATCAATCACCGCCTCATTCGTCTGCCGCACACGATCGGCCTGCTCGTCATGGGACTGGTAGCGTCGCTCGGTCTAATTTGTGTCGAACTCATTTTTCCCGGAGTGCTTCCATACGAAAATCTCGCAGGGATCATCCGGCAAATCGACTTTCAGAAAACGGTGCTGGACGGCATGCTAGCATTTCTGTTGTTTGCGGGCGCTTTGCATGTCGATCTCGGTCAGCTGCGTGACCGTGCCTGGGTTGTTGGCTCGATGGCAACGGTGGGGGTCTTGGTCTCCACAGGGATTATCGGTGTCGGCTTCTGGTTTGCAGCAGGGGCGCTTGGCGTTCCCATTGCCCTTTCGTGGGCCTTGGTGTTTGGCGCACTTATCAGTCCAACCGATCCGGTGGCGGTCCTGTCAACTCTTAAGACAGTTCGTGTTCCCGAGATACTCAAGGCAGAAATGATCGGCGAATCGCTGTTCAACGATGGAGTCGGAGTCGTAATATTTACCGTCCTCATGGCGACCGCAATCGGAGCCGCCGGCGGCGGTGTCGATGTCATTGAGATCAGCGAACTTTTCTTCATCGAGGCATTGGGAGGCGCTGTGCTCGGGCTTGCCACCGGCTACATTGCCTACAGGGCAATGCGTGCGATCGACGATTATCCGATCGAAGTCCTGATCTCGCTTGCGCTGGTAGCCGGCACTTATACACTTGCGGCCAAACTTCAAATGAGCGGTCCCATTGCAGTCGTCGTGGCCGGTGTCCTTATTGGCAATCGCGGCCCACAAGATGCGATGAGCGACCAGACAAAGCAGTATCTCTTTGGGTTCTGGACGCTCATCGATGAGATACTCAATTCGGTGCTTTTTCTTCTTATCGGCCTTGAAGTGCTCGTTCTCCGCCTCGACCCGTCTTTCAGTTGGTTGGTCGCGTTGGCGGTACCACTCGTCCTGTGTGCTCGCCTGCTAGCCGTAGCCATTCCGGTGATTGCATTGAGTGCGAACTATACTTTCATACGGGGTACAATTCCTGTTCTGACGTGGGGAGGGTTGCGGGGTGGCATTTCCATTGCACTCGCGCTTTCAATTCCGGAGGTCGCCGAAAAATCCGTCATTCTCGCCGCCACATATGCACTCGTTCTCTTTACCGTCGTCATTCAAGGCTTGAGCCTACGCGCTGTTGTCGAGCGCGTCGTAAAATCACTAGGCGTTTGATCCCATGGTTTGATGGTGCGATCCTTTCGAAGGAATGGAAGGAAGCGTTATGTGACAAGTTCGTCACGGGAGCGCCACGACCACGCACGCCGTCAGAGCTGCAATACAGCGATCGCAAACTTCGCGCGCTCAGCTGAGCCGGGAGCTGGGGATTAACCCCAAGACCGTTGCGAAATGGCGGAAGCGGACGACGATTGAGGATATGAAGACTGGCCCGAAAGAACCTCGCTCAACGGTCCTGACCGAAGCCGAAGAAGCGGCAATCGTGGCGTTCCGTCGCCAAACGCTGTTACCGCTGGACGATTGTTATTACGCCCTGTAGTCGTCGATCCCGCATCTGACGCGATCGGCGCTGCATCCATGGCCCGGCAGGCAAGTGTAGCGCCGCCGAGAGGGGCTGCCTGCAGCGGCATGGCATCTCTCGCCTGCCTGAAATCGAGGGGGACAAGCCGAAGCGCCAGAAGTTTAAGCGCTACCCCATCGGCTTCTTTCACATTGATACTGCTGAAGTCCAAAAAAGATTTTGACGGATGTTGCGCATGCTGCGGTCGGAAATCTCAAAGGCATTTACCACGCCACACAGGTCACCAGACATCAGGACGACGTCGGCTGGTTCGATCGCAACGTCTGTACCTGTACCGATGACGAAGCCCACGTCCGCATGGGACAATACCGGTGCATCGTTGATACCGTCCCCGACAAAGGTAACCCGCATCTTGGCGCCGCCTAGCTCGTCTAACGTTTCCACCTTGCCGTCGGGCAACACCCCCGGCGATTACGCGGTCTCACGCTTGTCCCCGGTTATCATGGCGACTTTCACAGCCAGTTTGTGCAGGTTGACTACAAAGTTACTGCCAGCCAAGCAAAAATGTCTTGAACGGCATCCAGACTCCCATCAACATCATCATAAGATTTTCGGTCAGCGATACGAAGCCTAGCGGCACATTGCTGCTCCCTCCTACACAGGCACATTTGAGTTCACGCCGGTCGAAATAGACCGCTTTGATGACAGATACTGCGCCAACTGTTCCGATAAACAACGCCGCAGGAGCTGACAGCCAGATTAGGGTACCGGCTAGCATCAGAATTCCGGCAACTGCTTCTACGAATGGATAGATGTACCCGTACCGGACCCAGCGACGAGCGAGCAGGTCGTAGTTGAGGAACATCGTTGAGAAGCTTTCGACATCCTGCAGTTTCTGGATTGCTAGGAGGCACATCGAGATCGCGAGGAACCATTCCAGTGCACGCAATGTCAGTATCGAACCGAACATGGCCCAACTCAGACCAAGCGCCATCAGGAAGGCCACCGAAAAGATTGCGATAACAGGTCGGTAACTGGTCTCGTCTTGGTCTGTCCGCCCCTTCCCGAAGTATTCACGCAGGTCGTCGTATCCGCCAATCCGCTGATTCTCGATCCATGTCTGGGGGGTCGTCCCGACGCCTTCCTTATTCAAGAACGCATCGGTTTCGTCGCGGGTGGTCAGATGATGGTCCGCTACTCTATATCCTTTTCGCTCCAACAGGTCCTTCGATTTGAGACCGTAGGGGCAGATATGCCCGGGCATTACCATGCGGTAAAGAACTGCCGTCTCCGCTGTAGTGTAGGCCATATCTCACGCCTCCTTCGATGTCGATTATTTATCGCAACTGTAGAAGCCACGGTAGCCTGCGGTCAGACCGGTTTCGAGTTCCAGAGACATGTCAGCTTCGGCAGGCTCCGCTCCAATAGAGCCGAGTGGGGCCGGGTTGTCTCCAGCGGCGTCGATGCGAATCGCCATACCTTCCATACTGAACTCAGTGGGTGAAGCTGCGTCTATGCTGACCAGATCACCGCTGAGCTTAACTAGGCCGACGGTTTGTCCATCTACTTCCCCTATGGCAAACGCAGGCGGGCTTCCGGTAGTGTAATTGAATGTGCAAGCTGGTCCGTTCGGGAACAATGCCGCAATCTCGGTATCGAACAGGAAACCGGGATCGATCACCGCGACATCTGCTGTTGAAAGCGCCCGTTCAAGGCTGACAAGTTGAGCGCGTGACTGCTGCTCCTGTTCAGGAACATCGCCAGATGTCTCAATACTGTTGATCAGATAGCGCATCTCCGCGATTTCTTTGTCCTGCGCATAAATAATTTCGTCAGCGAGCTTGCGAACACGTGAATCAGAGATGTTTGCGCGGCTCGAAGTCATGATCGCGATCGAGTGGTGAGGGATCATTGCGCGCATATAGCTGGTATCGCCAACCGTCACCTGGCTACGAACCAGCCATAGAGAGGCGGAGAACGCGATGACCGCAGCACCGAAGATTGCGGCATTGATCACTTTTCTGGAGTACATCGACAGCATGAAACCCAGCATGATGATCGCCATTGCCGCGCCCATCAAAAGCGCCATGTAGGCGCGGGTCTCTGACCAGAAAATGTGGGAGACAAGGTAGGTGTTGAGGTACATTAATCCGAACATCACGACCGTCGAGGTCGCGATCATCGCGGCGAATCTCCAATATGACATAGCTCACTCCTTCAACTAGGTTGTCAAAAAGGTAGTGAATAAACGACCTTCCAGCGCTGGAAGGTTCCAAAAAAAAGCCAACAAACGTTGCCTTCTTAATCTGCATCTCTCGTGACGACGTGAAAGATGGTGGAAGCCGAGCAACTAATCAGCAGGAAGCCGTTCAGTGCTTCAATGCCTGCAAGAAAACGCAAATGACCCGTGGGATAAATATCTCCAAGCCCCAATGACGAGTAATTGACAACGGAGAAATAGAAGACATCCATAAAAGAACCGACATTCCCTTGAGCAAAACCACCGATGCCTATGATCTCGCCCAAGTTGAACCCAACAGCGTAGAGTCCTGCTTCAAGGATGTGGGCAGTCGCCAGAGAATATAGGGCAAATAGAAGATTGCCAGACCGCGAAAGAGAGATTTGTTTGGTGACCGCCATCACGAGGCTCATAGCGCGAACATGGACGAGCCCGCTCAATCCGAATAGCAGTACTGCGAAAACGACAACCCAAGCCAACTTTGCTGACCCCTTTTAAGCTTATTGGTTTGGTTGTTCCTCGTCGCTTTGTTTCATAGCCAGGTCGGCTAGTATTGGACAATCCGGACGATGATCACCCGTGCAGGCGTCAACAAGAAACGAAAGCGTCACCCGCATTTCCGTCAGTTCTGCGATCTTTTTGTCGATCCGTTGGAGATGCTGCTCGGCGATCTCCTTGACCTCGGCACTGGCGCGTTTCTCATCTCCATAAAGTGCGAGCAAACTACGGCAATCTTCTATACTGAATCCAAGCGCACGCGCGCGGCCCAGGAAGGCCAACCTGTGTGCATCTCTTTCGCAGAAGGTGCGATAGCCGTTCGAACTGCGCAAGGGCTTCACGAGACCTATATCCTCGTAATAGCGGATCGTCTTGGCAGGCAGCCCCGACAGGATAGCGACATCTCCGATATTCATTGCACCTTTCCTCCGTATTCAGCGACAACGAGGGTAGCGGGGACAGCCCTCTCAACACCTGAATCTACTAAATTGGATTCATCCATTGCCGGCCTGACCCAACGCAAGCGCAGAGCGTTCGTCAGCACGAAGATCGAGCTGAGAGCCATCGCCCCGGCAGCCAGCACCGGCGACAGCATCAAGCCAAAGACGGGAAATAGCGCTCCTGCTGCTAAGGGAATGAGGGCAACATTGTATCCAAAAGCCCAAAACAGATTCTGACGGATGTTGCGCATGGTGCGGTCGGAAATCTCAAAGGCATTGACCACGCCACGCAGGTCACCTGACATCAGGACGACGTCGGCTGACTCGATCGCAACGTCTGTACCTGTACCGATGGCGATGCCCACGTCCGCATGGGCCAATGCCGGCGCATCGTTGATACCGTCCCCGACAAAGGCAATCCGCATCTTGGCGCCGCGTAGCTCGTCCAACGCTTCCACCTTACCGTCGGGCAACACCCCGGCGATTACGTGATCGATGCCAGTCTCGCGGGCAATGACTTCTGCTGTCTCGCGCTTGTCACCGGTTATCATGGCGACTTTCAGGCCCAGATTGTGGAGGGCGGCGACTGCTGCACGGCTGGCCGGTTTAACAGGGTCCGCAACTCCGATCACGGCGGCGACCAGCCCGTCCACCGCGACGTACAGTGCCGTTCGCCCACTAACGGCAAGGCGCGTTTCGGCATCCGCGAGTGCGCCAACGGAAAGCCCCTCCCGGGTCATCAGCCGATCCGCACCGACCAGAATCTCCCGACCGGCAACACGTGCCCGCACACCATAGCCCGTGATGGACTCGAAGCCTTGGACGTCCTGCGAAACAGACCCTTCGGCACGCCCAGCGCGTACGATCGCTTCAGCGATAGGATGTTCCGAGCGTGCCTCGACCGCCGCGACCAATGCCAACACCTCTCCGTGTTCGAAGCCATCGGCCAACACGAGGTCGGTCAATTCCGGGCGGCCCTCGGTCACCGTGCCGGTCTTGTCGAGCGCGACCACGTCCACGCCGGTCAATTGTTGCAATGCATCGCCCTTGCGGAACAGCACTCCCATTTCCGCCGCGCGGCCGGTTCCAACCATGATCGAGGTTGGCGTGGCCAGGCCCATCGCGCAGGGACAGGCGATGATCAGCACAGACACGCCTGCCACCAGTGCGTAGGAAAGTGCGGGCGAGGGCCCGACGACCATCCAGACCAGCACCGTGAACGCTGCGAGCGCCATCACCGCAGGTACGAACCAAAGTGTGATCCGATCCACCATGCCCTGAATCGGCAGTTTGGCCCCCTGGGCCTCCTCGACCATTCGAATGATCTGCGCCAGCGTCGTGTCGGCACCAACGCGTGTGGCGCGGAACTGAAAGCTGCCGGCACCGTTGACTGTTCCACCAGTGACGGGATCGCCGGGTACTTTGCTTGCAGGAACCGGCTCCCCGGTGATCATGCTTTCATCCACATGGGCACTGCCTTGGGTCACCTCGCCGTCCACTGCGATGCGTTCACCGGGGCGCACCACAAGAATGTCACCGGTTCGAATCCTCTCGATGGGCACGTCCTGCGGTTCGCCGTCCACAAGAGCCCGCGCTGTCCGTGCCTGCAACCCCATTAGCTTCTGGATGGCAGCACCGGTTCGGCCCTTGGCGCGCGCCTCCATCCATCGTCCCAGTAGGATCAGCACCACTATCACCGCTGCCGCCTCAAAATAGACGGCCCGCGTGCCATCGGGCAGCAAAGAGGGGGCAAAGAGTGCGACGATGGAATAGAGATAGGCTGCCCCAGTTCCCATTGCGACGAGGCTGTTCATGTCTGGTGCGCCCTTCAGGAGGGCTGGAAAACCTGCTGTGTAGAAATGGCGGCCAGGCCATGCAAGTACGATAGTAGTCAGAACGAATTGGATCATCCAGCTGGTTTGATGCCCGATCGTTCGCCCGATAAGTTCGTGCATGCCCGGCACAATATGCGCACCCATTTCCAGCAAGAAGACGGGAAGCGCGATTGCCGCAGCGAACGCTGTCCTTTTGGCAAACTCCCGCGCCTCGCTTTCCTTGCGGGTGCTGCGGTCCTCGATCACCGAGTCGTCTGCGCTCTGGGCAGGGTAGCCTGCATCTGCGGCCGCCTTCAGCAAGTCTGACAATTCGACCACACCCTCTGCAACGGTCACTTTCGCGGTCTCCGTCGCGAGATTGACGTTTACGTTGAGCACACCAGACACTGCCGCAAGTGCTTGGTCCACACGTCCCACGCACGACGCGCAGGACATGGACGACACATTCAGGCGGATGCTCCGGGTCCGGGCGGGATAACCAGCTCGTTCCAGCGCCTCGACAACATCTGGGATGACCGCGGAAGAACCAAGCCGGATCAGTGCAGTCTCGGTCGCCAGGTTCACATCAACCTCTTCAACACCGGGGATAGCCAATAGCGTGCGCTCGACTCGCCCGACGCAGGATGCGCATGACATGTTCTGGACAGAAAGCCGCAGATTTTGTGTAGCGGGCATGAAGATCTCCTCATAGCTCGCAACATAGCTAGAGCTTCCACTCGCTGGAAGGTCAAGCCTGTCAGATTGTTTTTGTTTGGCCCTTGACCTTCCCGTACTGGAAGCCCTCATGTGAAGGGTTGAATGAAGGAGAAAGACATGACGAGCTATTATATCCCAAGCATGAGTTGTGGACACTGCACTGCAGCAATCGAAAATGCGATAAAGGCAATTGACCCAACAGCAAGCGTTTTGTGCGAGGTGGCTTCGCACACTGTTTCGGTAGAAAGCTTTCTAACCGACCGTGCGATCTCGGTGGCGATCCGCGATGCGGGTTATGAAGTTGTCGCCCCTCCGCCTTCCTGACGTAGAAACAGCATCGGTCGAACACGGGTCTATAATAGTGGGCTGTGCCAGTCCGCCTATCCTACCGTTCAACCTGTCTATCAATAGATGACGTAGCCCTGCCGAATCCGACTAATTGTGGCTAGAAATTTCCATTTATGATCCCGTGAACGGGAGAAGGAGAACTCCATCAAAGCATCGAAGTTCAGCAAGGTGCCTGTTGCGTTTGACTTGGGTCATTGTGTGTAACCGTCATGTGCAATCATATTTCGCGGTGTAAATCGGAGTCGTAACAAGCCTCAAAATACGAAAGACGGTATTGTAATGGTCAAAAAGGAAAAAGCCAAGACATTGAACCTGGATGCAGGACCTGAGCATTCTTTGCTGGAAGGGCGGAGTGCATTCTTCGGTTTTTTGATGAAACGTCTCGGCAATCGGGCCGATGCGGAGGACGTCTTGCAAGAGTTTTCCATTCGGGTGCTCACTCGCAAAGATCAACTGCGCGAAGCAGACCGTATGGATGCTTGGCTCTATGCCATTTTGCGCTCGACCCTGAACGATCACTACCGGAGGTCGAAACGGCTGAACCGCTTGACCGACGCTGTCGCCCGCGAGCCCGCGGCGTGGATACAAGAGGCCCCCGAACAATTGGGCAAACTTTGCACTTGCCCGGGTGGATTGATCTCGGATCTCCGCCCCACCGACGCCCAATTGATCCAGCGGGTCGACTTTGGTGAGGATGATCGCATTGCTGTCGCTGCAGATTTGAAGATTAGCCGTAACGCGCTGGGCGTGCGCTTGCACCGGGCCCGTATGGCGCTACGCGAAGCACTCGTCGTACATTGCGGCACGTGTTGCGAAACTTCCCGCAACGACTGTTATTGCGCGCCAGAAGGCTGCGAGAACGAAGAACACGGCTCGAGTTGCGTTACAGAAATCAAGTCGTCCGACCATATCCGCCCAACCGTGTAAGAATAGTCGCTCTGCGACGTCTCCCTATGTGAACCTGCCCTTTGGGTGACAACGCAGGAGTATTCGATGGGACAGAAGACAGAGGCTCGGATTCGGCAACGAGGCAGTTTGCGTGCGACCGATGCGGAACTATCTGCGCTTGTAAGCCAGATGGCGTGCCGATGTGCGAAATGCACGAATTATGACGATGCACCCCTGGCACGGGCGATGTTTCAAAGCGTTGAGGAACGCGGCCAGACCTTGGACGCCGCTGCCGGATCGCTTGGGATCGATGTGGGGGACGGTGCCTATTTGCTGGCTGGATTGCGCCAAGACGTTGCGGTCGATTTCGCGTTGACACTACTGACTGGTCGAAAACCGGACCTTCTGAACCGGCAGGAGGAGCCTGTCTGATGTGCGCTCGAAACTCTCCCGCTAGAAGGCGCCTTCAAGGATGCTTCGGGCGCATGACGGCTTGTCCTTAAAGCTACAAGAGGCATTTTGGACCGCAATCGTCGCGGAGCGCCCCAAAAAGTAACGAAGTCCGGCTCGGATGCAGTGTGCCCTGTCCCCGCCCGCGCTGATAACGGTGGGGAATACCGCCGCCGCGAACTTGAAAAGGAAATTCCACATGCTCGCAAAAGACATCATGACAACGACGGTGATCTCGCTCTCATCCAATGAAACTGTTGAGGAGGCAGTGCGTCTGATGCTCGCTCATCACGTCAGCGCCTTACCTGTGCTGGATGCTGAGGGAGAGGTGATCGGCCTCATTAGCGAGGGGGATCTGATGCGAAGGGTCCGCAATACGGGCGACGTACGCCGATCGTGGTGGCTCGAGATTTTCGCTCGAGCGTCTGAAAACGTCGAGGAATTCGTCAAACTGCGTAGTCAACACGTCGCGGACGTCATGACGCGAAAAGTCTTATCGGTAGATGAAGAAACGCCAGTCAGTGAAATTGCGAAACTCCTTGAGACACATCGAATCAAGCGCGTCCCGGTGTTGCGTGGAGGCCTGCTGGTCGGAATAGTGAGCCGCGCAAACCTGCTCCACGCCCTGTCCAGGGCTGACCAACGCGGACTTCCTGAGCCGTCAGACGATGATCGTGAATTGCGTATCAGAATTGACGCTGCGCTGAAGGAAGTGCCAGTCGCGTGGTCCAATCTCATTAACTATTCGGTTGAAAACGGAAAAGTATCCGTGAGTGGCTTGGTAGACAGTCGGGCAGAAGAAAACGCGATCCGTGTTGCCATCGAGAATGTGCAGGGAGTGCAAAATGTGCACCTGCAGTTGGGGCTTGCACCTACCTGGGCTTATTATGGGATCTGAGAACGGGCCGTGTGCCGGCGCCAACTACAATCGAAGACGGGTGGGAGCTACAACCCGGTCCTGAAGACGTCGGCGGTGTTTTTCTAAGGAGTGCCCAATTGACCTGGATCACAAGAACGATCCTGCCTGAACTGTTTGCATGAAGAGACAGAAAAGGCGTCTCTTGTCGAAAGCTTGTCTGAACAATATTGCCTTTTTGTCACGGGCATGTTCGCTCTGGCACCGCAGTGCCGATGTTTGTGCTTTCGGCGGAATTCGACTTTCGTTTGAAACGATGGCGTCCCGTACGCACAAGCTCTTGGGATTGTGCAGACTGGTGAGGCCGGTATTGCGGCGGTCAGTTCCGACCAAGACTGGGTCAATCATTGCCAGTCAATTCCTGGCCGCCATACTGCGCTTTTGCCGGTATGGGAAACGGTTCTTTGGGTTTGCATCATTGAATGAACCGTTTGAAATAGCCCCTGACTGGTTTGCGTCATCACGAACGTCTGGTTTGCTCCGTCCCCGCGCAAACCGCCTGTCGCAGGCCTAGCCGCTTTCAGAGGTCGGCAGCATTCCCCTTGTTACCGCTCTGAGAGCGGGCCAACGAACGATTGCGGTCAATCTGTAATGGTTTGCCACCAGCAACGTCTAAAGCGTGAAACCCACAGCAAAGGAGGTCATCATGGATCTGAAACCTGCGAACTAAACCGAACACGGTTCCAAGGAAAAATTGGACGGACATTGCAACAGCACAGGCCGATCACAGCCAAGGTGCGCAGTAGCAGACATCAACGGATCGTCAGCAGAAGGCCAATTAGGTTTGAGGAGCGATGATTCAAACGAAACAATGGGTGATGACGGGAACCAAATTATGAGCGGCTAAACTCGACCTTTGGCCAGCACCTATCCAAAATGGACAGACAATCATTATGGCCTTGTCGATTAGATTTTACAGTAATTAGAATATTATTGCCTTTTTTTCGACGATTCTTCGCGATTAATCATGAAGATTCCATATTACAAATACGGCATGCAATAGCTATCTAAATATTTCACCAATTTAATATTGAGATAATTATAGTTAAAGACTACATAATAACTCTAACAGAATTTGCAAAATTGCTTGATCATTCGCATTTTTAACAGTGCGTATAGTTAAAGAAAGAGGAAAACGGGTATGTCCACAATTTGGGACGACAAAGCAAAATCGAGCAGACGTGATTTTCTCTATGTGGCGACCGGAACTGCGGGTGTAGTTGGTGTAGTTGCGGCGATGTGGCCATTTATCGATAGCCTAAACCCATCGGCCGACGTCCTGGGGCAAGCTAGCATTGAAGTATCGCTAGGGTCTATCGAGGTGGGACAGCGCGTAACTGTCAAATGGCGCGGCCAACCAATTTTTATCGACCGACGTACACCTTCCCAGATTGCTTCCGCCGTTGCAGATGATTCAGCCGAATTGCGCGACCCGCAAACGGACAGCGAAAGGGTCCAAGACGCTGAATGGTTAATCGTTGTTGGTATTTGCACGCATTTGGGGTGTGTGCCTTTAGGGCAACGGAAGGGTGATCCGCAAGGTCAGTGGGGTGGTTGGTTTTGTCCCTGTCACGGGTCTCATTATGATACATCCGGACGCATTCGAAAGGGTCCAGCGCCAAAAAACCTGGTTGTCCCGCCCTATCGATTGGCGTCATCCGGTACGGTTATCATTGGGTAGCGTTGCATCGAAGAGGACCAAGATGATGTCAGCAAACTATAAGAAATCGCTTCGTTTCCTCGGTGCTGCAGGGACCGTCACTGGCTCGCGGTATCTGGTCGAAGCGGGGAAGCGCCGCATTCTTGTCGATTGCGGATTGTTTCAAGGCTTCAAGTCTCTTCGAGATCGCAATCGCAAACCGTTTCCGGTACGTCCCGCGTCGATCGACACCGTTCTTCTCACTCATGCTCATCTGGATCATTCCGGCTATCTTCCAGCACTTGTTCGTGCTGGCTTTTCCGGAAAGGTTCATTGTACTCAGGCTACCGAAGACCTGTGCGGTCTGATCCTGCCTGACAGCGGACATATCCAGGAAGAAGAGGCGCGCTACGCGAAACGCAAAGGATACGCCAAACATAAAAACCCGACCCCTCTTTATACGCTGAACGATGCTAAAGCCGCACTCAAAAGACTGACCCCGCACCCTTTCGGACGGCGGATCGATCTTGGTGACGGCATCACTGCCACTTTTATCCCTGCTGGCCATCTGCTTGGTGCCGCACAGATCCGGTTGGAACTTGGCGACAGAATTGTGCACTTCAGTGGCGACCTTGGTCGCCAAGCCGATCCGATGATGGCCCCCCCCGAGCCTTTTCACGGTGCAGATGTACTGGTTTGCGAGTCAACTTATGGCAACCGGGCTCACGCGAAAATCGACGCGGAAGCCGAACTCGCCCCATTTCTAAAGCGCACTTTTGCCCGCGGGGGTACGGTGCTGATTCCCGCTTTCGCTGTCGGACGCGCTCAGGGAATTCTCTATCATGTAGCCCGGCTGATGAAACGCGGTGAAATCCCCCACGTTCCGGTCTTCCTGAATAGTCCGATGTCGGTTAACGCCACTGCCATCTACCACCGTCACCACGAAGAGCATCATGTCACATGGGAAGATTGCAAGGCGATGTTCGATATCGCCGAGCGAGTTAACTCGGTCGAGCAATCAAAGGAACTGAACACCCGCCAGGGACCAATGATCATCGTTTCTGCCAGCGGAATGCTGACTGGAGGGCGCATTTTGCATCATATCGCAAGCTTCGGCGGCGACCGGCGCAACGCAATCTTGCTCTCAGGCTTTCAAGCGGGCGGTACGCGTGGCGCTGCGCTAGCCGAGGGTGCCAAGACGCTTAAAATGTTTGGGCGTGAATTCGCAATTGAAGCTGAAGTGGTTCAGTTGACTGCGTTCTCAGGCCACGCTGATGTAGGTGAAATACTTGACTGGATGCGCCACGCTGACCGTCCGCCTCAAATGACCTATCTGACGCACGGGGAACCATCCGCGTCGGATACCTTGCGATCGCGCGTTCAAGACGAACTGAGCTGGAAAGTGCGTGCCCCGGAACACCTAGAAACCGTCAATCTGGATCGACCCCGATGACCAACACCCTGTCACTCATCCCATCGGGTATTGATACGTATCGTCAGGCAGTCGTTTACATGAACGAGGATTGCCATATTTGCCGTGCGGAGGGCTTCTCAGCCCAAGCACGTATTCGTATTGATCTGAGTGACCGCTGGATAATCGCGACGTTGAATGTGGTGGCGCGAGGCGGGTGGTTGGCGGTCGACGAGGCTGCGCTCTCAACTTCGGGCTGGGAGGCGCTGGGCGCGCAGCTGGGTGCCCGCGGGCATTTTTCCCATGCCGACGTGCCTTTTTCTGCCTCGTCCATACGCGCCAAGGCTTACGGCCGCCGTCTTGATCAGAACAGCTTTTCTGCCATCATCCAAGACACACTCGACAATCGGCTTTCGGATCTTCACCTTGCCGCTTTCATCACCTCTTGTGCAGGTGACCGCCTGAGTGAGAGCGAGACAGTAGCTTTGACCCGTGCCATGCAGACTGCAGGCGAAACGCTTGACTGGGGCGGAGCAGTGGTTCTTGATAAGCATTGCGTGGGCGGCCTGCCAGGAAATCGGACGACGCCCATTGTCGTTGCCATAATAGCCGCAGCAGGGCAGCTTATTCCAAAAACCTCGAGCCGTGCGATTACGTCACCTGCCGGAACCGCAGATACGATGGAGGTAATGGCGCCCGTGGCGCTCGACGCCGACGCTTTGCGAAAGGTAGTAGAGCTCGAAGGTGGATGCATCGTATGGGGGGGCGGGTTGAACCTCAGTCCTGCCGATGATCATTTCATTCGCATCGAACGGCCACTCGATTTCGATAGCACCGGACAAATGGTTGCGAGTGTGTTGTCCAAAAAGGCGGCAGTCGGCGCAACGCACGTGCTTATCGACATGCCGGTGGGTCCAACAGCCAAGGTCCGCTCAACCGAGGCCGCCGCGGCGCTGGGCGTAAGACTGAAATTGGTGGGAGCGGCAATCGGCCTCAATGTTACGCTGCATCAAAGTGACGGCTCCTCCCCGGTTGGACGTGGCATCGGCCCTTCGCTCGAAGCACGGGACGTGTTGGCTGTACTCAGGCGCGCGCAGGAAGCGCCGCTGGATTTGCGCGGACGCGCGCTAGATTTGGCAGGCAAACTCCTCGATCTAGCACCCGGTGCCCGCGCCGGGCGGGGCCGTAGAGAGGCAGAAGCGCTTCTTGATAGCGGGGCCGCAGAAGCTAAGTTCTTGGCTATCTGTACCGCGCAAGGTGGATTCCGCGAACCTGACGCTGCAGCGCAGCGCATCGAAATAACCGCAGGGGTATCGGGGCAACTTATCGCTATCGACAACCGCCTGATTGCCCGGATCGCAAAACTGGCCGGCGCACCCCGCCAAAAGAGCGCTGGTGTTCGGTTGCTTGCACGAACTGGCGACCAGGTCATCAAGGGGCAACCGCTCTATGAAATCCATGCCGAGACACCCGGCGAACTTGCTTATTCGGCCGGCTATGCGGAAAGCCACTCCAATGTCCTGACGCTTTCGGAGGCGGCAAAATGATCCTGATCCCCTTCCCTGAGATGTTGTCGCTCGCGCAAGCGCTTGCACCAGAACTTGGCGGCGAGTTACGTCATCTCGACTGGCACCGTTTCCCCGATGGCGAGAGCCTCTTGACCCTGCCAGGTGATCTGGATGGAAGCGATATTGCGCTGCTCGCCACCCTCCGCGACCCTGACCGGTTGGCATTACCGCTGCGCTTTGCCGCGACAACAGCGCGGGAAATGGGCGCACGTCGTGTCGGGCTAATCGCGCCCTATCTCGGTTACATGCGTCAGGATCGCCGATTTCAAGTTGGTCAAGCAGTCAGTGCGCAACTCTTCGCAAAGTTTCTCGGCGAAAGTTTCGATTGGCTGATGACAGTCGATCCGCATCTACATCGTATCGCTCGGCTCGACGAAGTGTTTCCGATGCCAACGGTCCGTGTGGCCTCAGCTCCACTGCTCGCAGACTGGATCAGGGCGAACCTGCCTGACGCCGTTCTTTTAGGCCCCGATAGTGAAAGCCAGCAATGGGTGGCTGAGGTGGCGAGGCTGGCCGATCGGCCCTACGAAGTCTTGCGCAAGACTCGAACGGGCGACAAGAGTGTTGAAGTCAGTGTGCCGAGGAGTATCACGCTGAATCAGGGTACACCGGTTATCCTGGACGATATTGCCTCTTCGGGCCGGACCATTGTGCGCGCCATCGAACGGCTTGCTGCTACAGGCACCCGCCCACCGGTTTGCATCATCATTCACGCGGTATTTGCAGGCAGCGCATATGAAGACATTCTTGCTGCGGGTGCCGCCCAAGTGGTTACTACCGACACCATACCGCACCCGTCAAACGGTGTATCGGTCGCAACATTAGTGGCGCACGAGATGCAATCGATACTTAGCACATCTATAACGGAGCAGAACTCTTGAAGAAATCAAGCAATATGGCGAGAAACCTGGTTCTCGGGTTCTTCGGTATCGCCGCAGTGGTCGGGCTATACAAGACATTCGCGCCGTCAAGTGCCCCTATGTCTGGATCGATTGCCAGTCAATTTGTCGAGCCAACGTTGTCAGCGGCCGCGCAGGAAGGGGAGGCCCTGTTCAACAAAACCTGCGCCGCCTGTCATGGGCAAAACGCCCTTGGTACCGAAAAAGGGCCACCCTTTATTCATGACATATATAATCCAGGCCACCATTCCGACGACGCTTTTTTCTTTGCGGTCCAAAACGGGGTGCGTCAGCATCATTGGCCCTATGGCGATATGCCCGCCCAGGCGCAAGTCAGTCGGGATGATGTCGCGAAAATCGTAACATATGTCCGGGAACTGCAGTCCGCTAACGGTATCGCTTACCGTCAACACAAAATGTAGGTGCTTCCATGCCAGATCATCATCCCACCGCTGCGGCCGCCGCCCATTCTTCACCTGCAGGCTCTCCGAAGTGGTTCGTCTGCCCGATGCATCCTGAAGTCAGGCAGGCAGGCCCCGGCGACTGCCCGAAATGCGGCATGCACCTTGTGCCAGAGGAGGAGGTTGCGGGGTCTTCCGGCCATCATCATAATCACATTGATCAACATTCCCAGCACGCGCATACGCACCGCCCTGCCGCCATGAACGGGAAGTATGACACAGTGCCTGCGAACCATTCTGGCGCGGTCTATACATGTCCCATGCACGCACAGGTACGTCAAACCCGTCCCGGCTCGTGCCCGATTTGCGGTATGGGACTGGAATTGGAAACTGCGGCGATGGCCGAGGACGGGCCTAACCCTGAGCTGGTGGATTTCACTCGTCGGTTCTGGGTTGGTACCGTTTTGACGATCCCGTTGCTGGTTTTTACGATGGGACCCTATCTGGGGTTCGGCAGCGTGCGCGACATCTTTGGCGAGCGCATGACACTGTGGATCGAGCTAGTGCTCGGGACGCCAGTTGTCCTGTGGTGCGGCTGGCCCTTCCTGGTGCGCGGTTGGAATTCCTTCCGCCACATGAACCTCAATATGTTCTCGCTAATCAGCATGGGAGTGCTCGCGGCCTGGCTTTTCAGCATCGTGGCAGTGCTGTTCCCTTCCATTTTCCCCGAGGGGTTCCGAGACAGCGAAGGCCATGTTGGAGTCTATTTCGAGGCGGCGGCAGTAATCGTCACACTCGTATTGCTAGGTCAGATAATGGAGCTCCGTGCGCGTGAGGGCACCGGCAAAGCAATCCGTGCTCTTCTGGATATGGCAGCGAAGACTGCGAGGGTGATCCGCAAGGACGGATCTGAAGAGGAGATACCACTTGAAGATGTGCAAGTTGGAGACCGCTTGCGCGTTAGGCCCGGCGACAAAGTACCTGTGGACGGTGTCGTTGTGGATGGGCGCTCGTCGGTTGATGAAAGCATGATTTCCGGGGAACCGGTACCGGTGGAAAAAACACTCGGCGATATGCTGACCGGAGCCACGATTAATGGCACTGGCAGCATGATCATGGAGGCCAAACGTGTCGGTTCAGATACTATGCTCAGCCAGATCGTCCAAATGGTCTCAAATGCACAACGTTCGCGCGCGCCAATACAAAAATATGCAGACCAAGTAGCGGGCTTCTTCGTCCCGGTGGTCATTGGCATCGCTGTTCTGTCATTTATCGCCTGGGCGATCTGGGGACCCGCGCCGGCATTGTCCTACGCGCTGATCGCGGCTGTGGCAGTACTGATCATTGCATGCCCCTGTGCGCTAGGCCTCGCCACGCCCATGTCCATTATGACTGCGACGGGGCGCGGCGCTCAGGCGGGTGTCCTAATCAAGAATGCTGAGGCGCTGGAGCTGTTTGAAAAGGTGGACACGCTCATCGTCGACAAGACGGGGACGCTAACAGAGGGTAAGCCGAAGCTGGTCGCAGTCCTGCCGGAAGTCGGCCACGATGAAGCGGAAGTGCTCAGACTTGCGGCATCGCTCGAACGGGGTTCAGAACATCCGCTTGCCGAGGCTATCGTTCGCGGTGCCGTGGAACGAAATGTTAACATGACCGATGCGACCGACTTTGAGGCGGTGACGGGCAAGGGTGTAAAGGGAAAGGTTGACGGCAGGTCTGTTGCCCTGGGCAACCTCGCCCTGATTTCCGACATGGGGTTGGACGGCGGTGACCTTGCAGTAAAGGCCAATGCCCGTAGAGACGCAGGTGAAACAGTTATGTTTGTGGTGCTGGACGATGCAGTCGCCGGACTTGTCAGCGTCGCCGATCCAGTCAAGGAGACGACCCGAGAGGCGCTCAAAGCGTTGCGTATGCTCGGATTTCGCATCATCATGGCGACCGGCGACAACGAGCGGACCGCGAAAGCAATCGGAGCGCAGCTCGGAATTGACGAAATACGCGCCGATGTACTTCCCGAGGACAAGGCGCGAATCATAAAAGAGTTGCAGGCTCAGGGTCGTAAAGTCGCCATGGCTGGCGACGGCGTGAACGATGCGCCGGCACTCGCACAGGCGGATGTCGGGATAGCGATGGGCACAGGCGCTGATGTCGCTATAGAGAGTGCCGGCATCACCTTGGTCAAGGGTAATCTCGATGGTATCGTGCGTGCCCGCCGCCTCGCACGCGCCACTATGGGAAATATCCGCCAGAATCTCTTCTTCGCGCTCGTCTACAACGCTTCCGGGGTCCCTGTAGCAGCCGGTCTGTTGTTTCCATTTTTCGGCATTTTGATCAGCCCGATGTTTGCGGCCTTTGCAATGAGCGCTTCATCAATTTCGGTAGTGCTTAATGCGCTCAGACTACGTAGTGCAAAAATCTGAAGGAGCGATTCACAAAATGAAATGTATCTGAGGACATTAGATGGCCGATACCCGTAATCGCTTCGGAGATACTGGGGACTGTCGCGCCCATCGAGTGCCCGCTTTCCTGCAGGCCATGAGACGTTAGATGCATCCGGTTTATTCAGACTCAAACTAAACCAAAATGGAGGCAACCCAATGAAACTTGCAACTCTACTGATGATCACGGCTACTGTATTGGCAGGTATGTCGACGGCCAATGCACAGCAAGCTGAACGGGACATGTCGATGATGTCCGGCGGACTGCTCTTGCCCCGGATGGACGCACCGGGCGCAAACTGTTTGCTTCCAAAGGCTGCGTTGTCTGCCACTCGGTCAACGGCGTGGGCGGCGAAGACGCCGCAGCACTGGATGCCGAATTCATGGAATTGCCGATGAACCCCTTTGATTTTGTTGCCAGAATGTGGCTCGGCGCCCCAGCGATGATTGAAGCGCAGCGGAATGAGCTCGGTGAGCAGATCGTGTTTACCGGCGAGGAACTGGCCAACATCATCGCTTTCGTTCACGATTCCGAGGAGCAGCGCCTGTTCTCAAAGGACGATGTTCCCAAACAGATCGCCGAGATAATGGAACATATGGGAGCAGAAGGTGATGCCCATTCCAAATGAGCCACAAATTACACCAAAGGGGCAAAGAAGGGCTGGCCCTGAAATCTGGCTAATTGGGGGAGCGGGTGATGTTGGCAGCCGTCTGACCTCGCTCCTTTTGGACCGTACGAAGGCTGCAATTACTATCATCTCCCGCTCGGATAGAAATTCCGATGGTCAGAATCCGGATCGCCTTTGCTTTCGTACTGTCGATATCCGAACCAAAGGTGCGGCAAGGATGATCCCTCCCAAAGCGCTGGTGGTTAACCTTACGGAGGCAACACCGCCGGAACTTGTGGCCGAAATGGTCGCAAATGGCTGTACATTTCTCGAGACTTCGGCCTCTCCTGCTTATGTAAACGCCCTCCGCGACGGTATTCGAGGCCGCGATGTCGGCGGCGTTTTGATTACCTGCGTTGGCATGGCGCCGGGCCTGATCGACTTGATGGCTGAGTTTATTGCGCGGAACGAACATATTAACGCCGTTGATATCGGAATCGAGATGGGATTGGGCCGGCATTATGGAGCGGCGGCGACAGAGTGGTTTCTAGCAACCGCGGGCACGAATTATTTGCTTTTCCACAATGGAAGCCTGGTGCAGACGCCTGCGGGAGCCTTGCAACGGCTCTTCGTCTTTGATGCTTCTGAAAGTGGGCGCCTTGCCCTTGGTTTCGGTTTCGCCGGACGGGAGATATTGACGGGAAAACCAGCGGGTGCCTTATCAGGTAGGAGGTATTTTGTGGCTATTGACCCACCTCTTGTTACCCGTTCGCTGAGTTGGGCACTTAGCCTCGGGCTTGGGCCTTGGATTGCCCGCAATGCTCAATGGCTATCCCGGCAATTGTCACGGTTTCCAGGAATTGGGCAAATCCGCACGCGTATGATTGTGGAAGGTTTGTGTGACGATGGAATGCCAACTGCGTATGCGCGCGTGACGACTGGCGATCAGGCTGACGCAACGGCGACAATGATTCTGGCTACCCTCAACACAATCATGAGTGGCAACGTATCGCGAGTCGGTCTAGCAACAATTATAGACTATCTGACGCTGGCGGACTCTATTGCCGCTCTTAAAGAAATATTACCGGAAACCCGTATGGACATTTCCGGCATTGAGGCCAAAGCATCGTGACTGATCTTGTCCTCGATTATCTGTTGGGTCTTTGGAGAAGTCCGGCGCGGGCTATTGTATGGAACAGTTCATCACATTCCGTGCAGGCCATGAAATCCGCCAGTCACAACGATCGGTACGAGGAATATAGCCGAAATTGCCAGGGTCAACGCCTTTTCCCACAGGCGTCGCAATCGAAATACCAGCATTATTGTCAAGACGAAAACGAGCAGCGCCTCGAGCGGCGCAACAATACTTCCAAAATATGCCGGATCCCAATATGAAAATGGGCTCGCAAATTTCCAGTCGGTGAAGGGCCACAATTGCTGTCGCGCATCGTCGTGGTGGGTCAGAAAATCCACAGCCGCATGCGCAAGTCCCGATCCGGCAAAGGCGGTCAGTGTAAACACGCGAAGCAGATACCCGGCAGCCAAGACAAGTCCCCAAACCAAGAAGCTGTGATCGATGGCAAATACTCGTTGCCACCCATCAGAGAAATAAAGGATACCGTACACGTCCTGTTCCGGCACTCCCGTCACTTTGGTCGCAAAGAGTACCATGGCGATCATGGGCAGGTCGGGGGCAAGGCCTCCCGCAAAAGCAGCGATCAGCGATCCTGGCCGATCTTGTTTTGCCCAAAGTGCACCGCCGATGATCATATGTGTAGGCGTATTCATCTTGCGGGACTCACATCTTCCTCAGATAACTCGTGTCGCAATCATAGCCAGGTCTACAAAGGTGGCAATTGAGATGACCATTTACTCAGGCACCCCTCGACTCGTAGAAATCCTAGCATCTTTGATCCGGGAAATACGCGCTCTTTGGCGCTATGACCCTTTAGTCGATGATCATCGCGCTTCGGAGCCGTTCGCGCGAGAACACGTGACACTCATTACCAAATTCGGGCAGGTCTAAGCACCCGGCGGGGGGCTTTTTGCCGCGACATTTATCGGCTGATTGGCAGAACGTGCGTCCATTGGTGAAGTCGTCACTGACGAATGCCAGGCTCCGACCGTTCGTTGGCTCGTAATGGGCCGAGCATGCAATAACATTGAATCCGGATCACACCTCGGAGGCAGGCCAAGCCGAATCAGCGTATTCTTACAATTAAATTCTAAGTGACATGAAGAATCGTGTCCATCCTGTCGTGATGGTAGTTGAGTGGATTGTGAATTCGAATGACACAGAAAGCATAAAGAACTTGTCGGTGATTTCGCCGATGCCCGAAAATCGCGGCCGCGACAATGCTCGCCCTTTCCTTCGAAGCAGAGGTATTCAGCGTTGCGTTGGATAATTTGACGCCATCGCCGGCCTTGGGCGCCGCTTGCTCAGGGCTTCGAACCCAGCGATGATGTCGAGAAGTTCAGTTGTGATTTCGGATTGCCGAACTGATCTGGTCTCTGCTTTCAGTTCCTCAAGCCTGTCATCGATCGATTGTTCGGCCTGTTGCATCAAGGCAAGCCGGGCGGCGTTCTCGGTCACCATTGCCTCGGCCGAGGCGCGGAAGAGGCTTGAGAAAAGATGCCCAATAACCAGTTCGGCAAGCAGATCCGAGGCAGGCATCGTGAAGCAAGGCAGGGACCTCGAAACCCATGGTTGATCCACAAGGTCCGCAATCATTTTCGAATCGAGGGGTAGCAGCCTTCGTAATACAGGTTCTTGCGAAGAACCCGCGGTCCGCTCTGTAAAGGCAAGATCGACTGCGATTGGATCCGGCCCTGATTGGCGCGTGATGTCCTCAATTTGGGTGGCAAGAATGCCGGCAAGCCGGCCAATGCCATCGGCCGACGCGGGTGGCAACGATGTTTGCTCTGTCAAAATGCCCCGCGCGACCAGCGCATCTTTCATCCGTGTGCCGACACACAAAACACGAGCAGGGATCGCATCAGGGCCATGCCTTTCGAGCTGCTTGAACAATTCGTCAGCCAGCCGTTCATTGTAGCCTCCGCACAGGCCGTGATCGGAACCGAACACAACAACCGCGCGCTTCGCTGGTATTTTCGTGGAAAGCAATAGCGCACTGTTGTGGTGAACAAACGCCCGGAAGCCTTCCAGAATGGTCCGATGATACACTTCGATGGCCTGGGCGGCATGTTCGTAAGGCAAAGCGTTGATGGCGGACAGGGTCTTCATCGTGTGAACGATCCCGCGAATGCTGGTCAGCGTGTCCGTGCGGTGTGAAAGGATCTCAAGCGTCTGGGCCATCTCCGCCTCCGATCGTCTCGCCCGCCCCGCGCGCAAGTTCGATGATCCGCTCGCGGTCTTCGTCACGCAGGGGTTCATTGGCAGCGATCCGCGTTGCAATATCGCCAAGCGCGCCTGCTGCAGCCGCTCTCACACGTCCCATCGCGGCAATTGCTTCGGCCTCTGGCAGACCATCAAACAGCCCCTCCATAGCCGCGATCAGAACCGCCAATTGTTCAGCAGCCGCAATCGGATCGCGCTCGGGCTGCCTGAGGGCTGCGCGGACTGCGGCACCGCGTGCCAGGCGCGCCGTTGTCGCATCGTCGAGCCGCGTACCGAACCGGGCAAAGTCCTCCAGCTCTTCAAATTGTGAAAGCGTGACCCGCAGGTTGCCAGCCACGTCCCGAAACGCGCGCAATTGCGCCTTGCCGCCGACACGCGACACCGACACCCCCAGATCGACCGCGGGAAACTGGTTCTTCCGCACCAGTCGCGGCGACAGATAGATTTGGCCGTCGGTAATAGAGATTAGGTTAGTGGGGATGTAAGCGGACAGATTCTCGGCTTGGGTTTCGACCACCGGTAGCGCCGTGATCGAGCCGCCGCCCGCCTGTTCCGTGAAATTTCCGGCACGCTCCAGGAGCCGGGCATGCAAATAGAAAATGTCGCCGGGAAAGGCTTCGCGCCCTGGCGGACGCCGCAGCAGCAGCGACAGTTCACGATAAGAACGCGCGTGATGGGTCAGGTCGTCCATCACCACAAGAACATCGCGGCCCTGATCGGCGAAATACTCAGCCATGGTCATGGCGGCGAAAGGCGCGATGAACGATAGGCCCGGCGGATCCTCGTCCCCAGCAGAAATAACGATGGTGTTCTGCGTCATGTCGCCAGCCTTGATGGCCCCGATGACCTTGGCCACCGCATCGCCGCGTTGACCGATGGCACAATAGATGCAGATGACACCGGTTTTCTGCTGATTGAGGATCGCGTCCACGGCGATCGACGTCTTGCCGGTTTGCCGGTCACCAACGATCAGTTCGCGTTGGCCCAAGCCCACAGGCACCGCCGCGTCAATCGCCTTTATCCCTGTTGCCAGCGGGCGTGTGATGGCGGAACGGTTGAGGATTTCGGTAGCTTCCGCCTCGATCGGGCGCCTTGCAACGGCGGTGATCAGGCCGTCACCGTCACGGGCCCGGCCAAGCGCATCGACGACACGGCCCAACAGAGCCGGTCCCACCGGCACGCTGACAACGTGCCGTGTACGCCGTACACCTTCGCCGACTGTTATTCGGTCGGAAGCGCCAAGCAAGACAACCCCCAGACGGTCGGGTTCGAGATCAAAGACGACCCCGCGCACACCGGACGCGAATTCCAGCAATTCATCGGACAGCGCACGGGCAAGGCCGGTCACGATGGCAATCCCGTCGCCCACCTCGCTGACCCGGCCGATTTCGGTCAGCACAGGCGTCGGAGAGGGCCCGTCCAGCAGCGCCTTCAGCAGGATGTCGTGATCTGTGTTGGTATAGGTACTTTCAATGCCCATCGCTATCCACCTTCACGATGGGATCTTGGACCAGTCGTTCTTCCAGCATGGTGTCCAACTCCTCGATGTAGCTGTCCACGGTCCATGCGACATGCACGGCACCCATGCGCAAGACCAGGCCGGCTGACTGCGCAGGGTCGGTTTCAAACTGCAACTTCTGACCCGGAATCAAGCCCTTCATATTCGCCACCAGCTTCGCGCGGGCAGCATCGGGCAGGACGTAGCGTGTCGTCACAACAGCCGGAGTGCCGGCATCAGCCGCCTTGCGCAAATCTGCCGCCATTGGCTTCAACTGACGCGCAACATGGGTGACAACGCGTTCCTCCAGCGTCTCATCGGCCAGATCATGCAGCGCCTTTCCGGTCAGCGACACCAGCAACGCCGCCCCTGACCGATGCAGATGCGCGATATATTTGCTCTTTTCCTGGGCCAGATGCGCTTCCCAGTCTTTTCTCTCTTGTTCCAGCCTCGCGCGCGCCTCCGCTATAAGGGTATCCCGTTCCGCCTCGGCTTTTTGGCGCTGGTTGTCGATCAGCGTGGCCTCGTTGGTGCGAAAAGTGGCCGCCAAGTCGTTGTAGCGGGTTTCCGCGGCTTCGGCCTTTTCCCTTGCTCTGGACGCTTCCAACATCCGTTCGGCGATCTCGGTCTCACGGGCATCGATGCCACTCAGGATTGGGCGGTACAGAAACCGCTTCAACAGCCACACCAGCACCAGAAAATTGATGAGCTGGGCGGCAATGGTGATCCAGTCAATAGACATGGCCTATTGACCTGCGGTCTTTGCAAGTTCGAGCGCCGCGTTCCAGAACGGGTTGGCGAAGATCAGGATCATGGCCACCACAAAGCAATAGATAGCGGTCGATTCGATCATCGCGAGACTGACAAACAACGTCCGCGAAAGCGTTGGCCCGGCGTCTGGCTGCTGCGCAATTGCGCTCAGCGCCTGAGCCGCCGCACGGCCCTCACCCAGCGCGGGGCCGATCGCGCCGAATGCAACAGTAAGTCCGGCAGTGAAAATCGAAATGGCGGCAATAATGGCAAGATCGGTCATTGGGTTTTCTTTTCTGTCTTGGATGTGCTCGGGTCCGCCGTCGCCGAAGAAATGTAGACCGTCGCGAGGATGGCAAAGATGTAGGCCTGGATCAGCCCGGTCAGCAGGCCCAGCACGTCCATCACCACGGGGAAGAAAAACGGCGCCACGCTGAGCAGGATTGCCGCGATGACTGCACCGCTCATGATATTTCCATAAAGCCGGATGGCGAGCGATATGCCACGGGAAAACTCGCTGATGATGTTGAAGGGCAGCATGATGACCGAAGGTTGCATGTAGGTCTTCAGATACCCGCCGACGCCCCGGCTTGTCATACCAAAAAGCGGAACCGCAATCAGGACTGAGAACGCAAGTGCTGCCGTTGTCGAAAGCGAAGCGGTCGGCGGATCAAAGCCTGGCATCACGAGCATCAGGTTCGATGTGGCGATGAACAGGAAAAGCGTGCCTACGAAGTAAAGCAGGTTGCGCGACGGCCGTCTGGAAATTTCCTCGATCTGGCTCTGGATACCCTGCACGATGACTTCCAGGATGGTGCGCCATCGGTTCGGCGGCACATCCGGGCGCAGCTTGCGGGTGATCAACATGGATATGCCGGTTAGCACCGCCATGATAATCCAGGTGTTGACGATCGTGGCATTGACGGGAATTCCCCATGCTTCAAAGACAATCGTGCTATCGGGTGTCAATTCCATCCCTTAGGCTCCATAGGCAGGCGGCGGGCCAAGGTCACGACGACAAGGCGCACAATGAGGAATGCCAGCGCATAGCCGACAAGGGTCCATGTACCGGTCTGTCCGACCGCCCAGCCAGCGGCTAACAAAAGTGCGATCCGCATCGCCGCGCTGAGCATCAGGGTCGTCGTTGGCCCTGCCGAAGCAAGGGCTACCCGCATGCCAAAGGCCAGCCCGACAAAGTAGAACGCACCCATCGCCGCCCCGATGGCCAGCCCGGTCGTCAACGCTCCCCAGTCCATACCCGTCATTCGCCGTCTCCCTCCTTTTCGATCCATGTCCATGCGATCAGACCGCCCACAACGACTCCGCAAAGGATCAGTGCGATGGTCCACGAGAAATCCTGTGGTGCCACACGGTCCAGCCAAATGCCCAGAAACGCGCCTCCGACCGTCGGAACGGCGACCGACCAGCCGATCATGCCGAACGCACCGAGCCCACGCAGCGGGCTGGGCGCCGGATGATCGCGCGTGTTTTTCATCCTCTTAGCCCGCCGCGCGATGTCTTCTGCTGTCTTGTCGGGTTTTTCAATCATGGTTGCGGCCTCCGTAGATCGGCAAAACGGCGTACGATATTGGCCTCAAGCCGCGACAGTGCAGTGCGCGCCACACGCTCATCCTCATCGATCTGGACGAACGTGTTTTCAACGGTTTCGCGTAGCGTCTCGAGGCTTTCACCCTGAACACCGCGCCGAATCGCGACATCAACCGAATGCCCTTTCTTGACCAATAGCCCCTCATCGATCCCAAAAAACAGTTCCTCTCCGCCCGGTACCGTCAACGTCAGCACAGAGGGCACCAGCGCCGTCACGAAATCCGTGTGGTTCGGCAACATCCCGAAGGCCCCGTCTTGTGCCACCGCGGCCAGTTCTATTGCACGCCCGTCGAACAAGGTCCGCGTCGGCAATCGCAAGGTAACCTGCATATCCGCGGCCATGCTCATGATACGGCCTCCAGATCCTGAAGTCCGCCAATCATGTAATAGGCGCTTTCGGGGAGGTTGAACTCGGTCTGATTCAATATCGTTTCGCAACCATCCAGCGTGTCCGTGACTGACACCAGCTTGCCGTCCTTGCCAGAGAACGACGCCGTCGTGAAGAACGGCTGTGTCAGAAAACGCTCCAACCTTCTGGCGCGTGCGACGGTGGCGCGGTCAGCCGTCGAAAGCTCCTCCATCCCGAGCATCGCGATGATGTCGCGCAGCTCTTCGTATTCGGCCAGCGTCCGGCGCACGGCGCGCGCAATGTCGTAGTGGCGCTGCCCAACCACCGCAGGGGTCAACATGACCGAGGCTGAGGTCAGCGGATCAACCGCGGGGTAAAGCCCTTCGCTTGCCCGTTTGCGCGATAACACGACCGTTGCGGAAAGATGCGAGAAGATATGCGCCGCCGCAGGGTCAGTGAAATCGTCGGCAGGAACATAGACCGCCTGGATCGAGGTGATGGCACCCCGACGGGTCGAGGCGATACGCTCCTGCAAAGCGGCCAGCTCGGTAGCCAGGGTTGGCTGGTAGCCAACACTCGACGGCATCCGCCCCAACAAACCCGAAACTTCCGCGCCCGCCTGAACGAAGCGAAAGATATTGTCGATCAACAGCAGCACGTCCTGCCCCAGGTCATCGCGAAAATACTCGGCCATTGTCAGTGCAGTGTTGCCCACCAAAAAGCGCACGCCGGGCGCTTCGTTCATCTGGCCAAACAACATCACCGTCTTGTCGCGCACGCCGGCATCGCCCATTTCGCGGTACAGTTCTTCGGCCTCGCGGGATCGCTCGCCGATGCCGCAAAACAGACTGACACCCTTGTGATGCTGCACCGTGTTGTTGATCAGTTCGGTGATCAGCACGGTCTTTCCGACGCCCGCGCCACCAAACAGCCCGGTCTTTCCGCCGCGCTCGATGGGTGACAATAGATCAATGGCCTTGATCCCAGTTTCCAGCATCTCGGCGCGCAACACGCGGTCTTCAAGCACGGGCGGGGCTTGATGGATCGACCTGCGGTCGACTGCTACGGGTGCCGGCATTCCGTCGATTGGCGCGCCAAAGACGTTCAACATCCGACCCAGCATCGTGTCACCAACCGGCACTTCGATCGGGGTGCCGGTGGCACGGACTGGCATTCCCAACCCGAGGCCACGGACCGGAGCCAGCGCGATGGACCGTACGACCCCATCGCCCACCAGCGCCGCGACTTCGAGCGCGACTTGGCCTGCAAAAAGCAATTCGTGGATCTGCGGCACCGGATCCGGGAAGAATGCATCGACCACTCCGCCGCGAATGGTGACAATCTTGCCTTCGCTACCGGCGACTTTATCTGGCTTCGGGACCTCCACCGTGTTCATGACCTATCCATTCTCTTGCTCAAAACTTCTGATCGGGAAACCAAGATTTGGCGTTTATTGCCATCCGGGTGAGACGCTCCGGGCAAGACGTTTCGATAGTGAGGGCAGAGCGCACATCTCCTTGTTTGGATAAGACGCTTGCCGCGGGCAAAGATTACAGCCATCGTTGGCAAATCGGCTGCTTGTGCCGCACGCATTGGTGTCAGAATGCACATGCTTTCTGGCTATGGCGCTAAAATCCAAAGACGAATCTCTCCGCGCTATGTGAGCCCCTGAGCATTCCTACCTACTCAAAGGCAGTGAACCATTTCTCTGGTGGGCTTGATAACTTGCAATCTTGGGCGAGATTTATTGCCCCGGGATTGTAATGCTTCCCGGCACAGCGCGTCTACAGAGATAGAAAATACGTGCGAGACAGCTAAAGAACGCGGGGATCAAATCATGCCGCAGGAACACGAACTTACCGGCTCAATGGGCGTCACCGCCGGGCGACTATCGATCTATGCAGTTGGGATGAGCACGGGGATATTCCTCGCGATATCCTTCGTCTTGTGCGTCGGCTTCGGCCTGATCTTTCCTTCGATGACGATGTATCAGGCCTGGGTCCCACTTCTTCCTGGCTTTGTTTGGATCAGCCTGTCGGGCTTTGTCATCGGGCTGGCCGAGGCCTTCGCCTACGGCTGGTTTATCGCGATCGTATTCGTGCCGCTGTTCAACTACTTTTCCCAAAGGGCTGCCAAATGAATGATGTTCACCACATGCACGCTGCGAGACCGAAGGCGTCGACCATGGACAAACCACCGGTCGTCTCACCGACAGCGCCCGTAGGATCGTCAGTTTCCTACCACCAGGATCTCTGGGAGCGTTCGATCCTGTTCTTTGACACTCTGCGGCAGCGCGCCGACAACATGCGCGACCATGAACGGGCCGGAATGCCACCGTTGCTGGATTTCAAGTATGAGACTGTGCTGGATGCGCGCCGGTTTGACACTCCGGCGAACTATGCCCTGCTGAAGATCACCGAGATCGATGACGACTGTCTTGTCGACTGTCTCGACCCCGAAAAACCACCGGTAATCATCATCGATCCGCGCGCCGGGCATGGTCCCGGCATTGGCGGCTTCAAACGCGACAGCGAAGTAGGCATGGCGATGCACGAAGGCCACCCGGTCTATTTCGTAGTGTTCTTTCCCGAACCGATGCCCGGCCAGACGCTGGCGGACGTGTTGCACGCGTCGCGCCGCTTCGTTGAGGAAGTCGCCAAGCTTCACCCTGGAAAGCCGCCTGTACTCTACGGCAACTGTCAGGCGGGCTGGGCGGTAACACTGCTGGCCGCCGATTGCGAAGGCTTGGCGGGACCGGTGGTTCTGAACGGCGCGCCGCTGTCCTATTGGGCGGGCGAAGATGGCGTGAACCCGATGCGCATATCCGGTGGCCTGCTGGGCGGTGCCTGGCTGACGCACCTGATGGGCGATCTGGGCGATGGAAGGTTCGATGGCGCCTGGCTGGCGCAGAATTTCGAAAGCCTGAAGCCGGAAAAAGCGATCTGGGAAAAACACGCCAATCTTTTGGCCAATATCGACACCGAAGCCGAACGCTTTCTGGATTTCGAACGCTGGTGGGGTGGCTATTACACGCTGAGCAGCCCGGAAATGATGTCGATTGTCAAAAACCTGTTCATCGGCAACAAGCTGGAGCGGGGTACGATGGAAATCTGCGACGGCTGCACCGTGGATTTGCGGCAGATCACCAGCCCTATCATCGTCTTTGCGTCTTACGGCGACAATATTACTCCACCGGCGCAAGCGCTGGGATGGGTTGCCGAAGTTTATGTCGATACCGCCGACCTGATCGCGGCGGGACAGCGAATCGTCTATCTGACCAACCCCCATGTCGGGCATCTGGGCATATTCGTCTCGGCCAGCGTGGCAAAGCTGGAGCATCGGGCCATCCTGGAAAGTCTGGACGAGATCGAGGCGCTGGCGCCGGGCCTTTACGAAATGAAGATCGAAAACCCCACAGGCGATCCCGACTGCCACAAGTCCGATCTGATCGTGACCTATGAGCCGCGCGAAGTGTCTGGTCTGAAGGCGGCTTATCCGCACGAAGCGTTCGAAAAGGTAGCCGAAGTCTCGACGACGCTTGACAGCTTCTACAGCGCCTTCGTCAGCCCCTGGGTGCTGGCGATGATCACGCCGGCCAGTGCCGACTTGCTGAAATCACTGCATCCAATGCGGACAAGCCGGTACATGTTTTCCGAGGCGTATAATCCATGGATGCGCGGTGTGCGGATGATGGCGGATTCCCTGCGCGACACCCGCCAGCCATTGCCCGCCGATCATCCAGGGATCGTCGCGGAACGCAAGGTGATGTCCAATGTGGGGCAGATGATTAAAGGCGCACGCGAACGCCGTGACGCAACCTACGAACAAGTCTTCCGGCTGCTCTATGGTGGCGGCTCCAAACCTGCCCAAACGCCGCCGACTGTGTCTGGTGCAGTCAAATCAAAGGCCAGCCCGAATAACTCCAAACCTGGCAAAGAAAAACGCCATGCTGTCGGGAAGTGAGGTTGTGTTGAGCGTCTTCATCGGCAGTCGCTTGCCGGCCATGTCGCTGTTCTCGCGTCTGCGCAAATACCCAACCGTTCTGGCTTTCGGGACGCCCGTGATCAATCAGAAAGTTTGCCCGGATGTCAGATAGCGCCGTCCTGACTCTCAACGCCGGCTCATCCAGTCTGAAGTTCGCGATCTTTACCAATGTCGAACGGCCTCGCCGGCTCTGGTCGGGCGCGATTGAGCGCATCGGACTGCCGGGCGCCCGGTTTCGACTTTCGGATGCCCGAGGCGCGGTTTTTCGGGAAGAGACCGGAACCATCGCCGACCATGATACCGCTCTGAAACGGCTGCTCCTCGCCATTGAACATGAGGCAAGCGGAGTCAAACTGGTTGCCGTCGGTCACCGGATTGCGCATGGCGGACCTGACTGCGACTGCCCCGAACAAGTGACGCCCACACTACGGGCGCGATTGCAACAGCTGACGGCGCTTGCCCCCCTGCATCTTCCCGCCAATATTGCCGGGATCGATGCGGTGCGGATCGCGCGACCCGATCTCACTCAGATCGCCTGCTTTGACACGTCTTTCCATCGTGATTTGCCGCCCATTGCCCGCCTGTCGGGCTTGCCGCGTGCGCTTCAAGATGAAGGGCTTCGACGCTTTGGTTTCCACGGGTTGTCCTACGAATACATCGTCAAAGCGCTGCGCGACGCTGGTGTAGCTGTAGATGCCGAACGGATCGTCGTGGCGCATCTTGGCAACGGTGCGTCGATGTGTGCGATCCGCGATGGAAAGAGCCTCGAGACGACGATGGGGTTCTCGACGATCGCTGGGTTGCCGATGGGTACGAGGTCGGGCGATGTAGACCCCGGACTGCTGTTACACCTCCTGATCGACAAGGAGATGACGCCTGAGGCGGTTTCTCAGATGCTCTACGCCGAAAGCGGTCTTCTTGGCCTATCCGGCATCAGCCGCAACATGCAGGAATTGCTGCAACGCCCTGATGACGCTGCAGCAGAGGCTGTGGCGTATTTCTGCTACCATGCCCGGCGGCATCTGGCGGGCCTGACTGCGACCTTGGGTGGGGTCGACCGTTTGGTGTTTACCGGCGGCATAGGTGCCAATGCGCCGCAGGTTCGGGCCGGGATTTGCGACCGCCTCGGCTATCTCGGCATTGAGCTGAACAAATCCGCAAATCTTCGCGGCGATCTGGTGATTTCGACCGGGTCAGTGGGTGTTACGGTCGAGATTCGTCAGATTGATGAGGAAGCAATAATCGCTGGCCATGCCCACCAATTCATGGCCAGCCAACCGATGGCGCGGGAGGCATGAGCAATGAAAGATAACTTCGAACCGTTTGAAGCCCTGGCCACGGCGGCGTGCAAGGCAGGCCCGGTCCGCGTTGCGGTTGCCGATGCCGCTCAGACAGTGGTGCTGGAAACGCTGCGCGATGCCGAACGTGCCGGTCTGGTTACGCCGCTCTTGGTCGGCGACCCGAATGCCATCCGCACAATCGCCGCAGATCTGGGCTGGACGGTTGCGGAGGACGCGATTATCGCTGTGGCCGACGATGCTGAGGCGGCGGCCCGTGTGGTCGCTCTGGTGCATGAGGGCCGAGCAGACGTGGTGATGAAGGGCAACCTGCATACCGATATCTTCATGCGCGCGCTTCTCGACAAGACCCTCGGACTGCGACTTCCGGGACGACGCGTCAGCCATGTCTTTGTAGTGGCGCTGCCCAGTCATGACCGACTGCTCGGTATCACCGACGCAGCAATCAACATTGCGCCCGAACTCACCGCCAAGGCGCAGATTTGCCAGAATGCGGTCGATCTGTTCCGTATGTTGGGGGTGGTGAGGCCAAAGGTTGCAGTGCTGTCGGCAGTAGAGACCGTGACGGTCGATATCGCCTCGACGCTGGATGCCGCCTCTCTCATTCTAATGTCCCGACGCGGCCAGATCACTGGGGCCGAGATGGATGGGCCGCTGGCGCTCGACAATGCCATCTCGGCGCGCACTGCAACCGAGAAAGGTGTTTTGTCTGACGTCGCAGGCTCTGCCGATATCTTGCTGGTGCCAGATCTTGTCTCGGGCAATATTCTGGCCAAGACGCTGGAATATTTTGCCGGGGGCGTTGCGGCGGGGATTGCGATCGGGTTGGCAGCGCCAGTGGTACTGACTTCGCGCGCTGACCCGGCACCGGCGAGACTGGCGGCCCTGGCGATTGCTGCCCTGATGTACCACAGCAGACCGCAGGTTGAACCGCGACCGGGTCCCGCTGAAAGCAGCATTGCCACCGCACCGCAACTGGAAGATGCCTGCTGTCCCCTTCCCGTCGTGTTAAACCTGCAACCAGTTTCGGTCGGCACCCAGCCACAATTCGAGGTAGCCGCGCAATGACCATTTCCGTCAGACCGATCAATCCGGCTGAAGCGCTCGACCTTTCAGCAAAGAAGGGTCTTGTCGTGGGCATCGCCAATGAACACAGCCTCGCCTGGGCCGCCGCACAGAATTTCCACGCTGCCGGCGCTGACCTGGCCCTGACCTACTTCAACAACAAGGCCCTGGCCTATGTCGAACCTCTGGCAAAGTGTGTCGCCGCGCCGATTTTCATGCCCTGTGATGTAACGCAGGAGGGTTCATTGGAAGCGGTTTTCGCAACCATAGAGAAAACATGGGGCCGTCTTGATTTCCTCCTGCACTCGATCGCTTGGGCACCGGCAGAGGATCTGCACGGTCGATTGACGGACAGTTCAAGCGCAGGGTTCGCCCAATCAATGCTGGTCTCGTGCCATTCATTCATCCGGATGGCCAAATTGGCCGAGCCGCTTATGACCAAAGGCGGCAGTCTGATAACGCTCAGCTTTCTAGGTGCCGAAAAGGTTGTGGACCACTACAACGTCATGGGGCCGGTCAAAGCAGCCCTTGAATCATCAGTGCGTTATCTTGCGCACGAACTTGGCCCAAAAGCGATCCGGGTCAACGCTATTTCTGCTGGCGCCATACGGACGCGGGCATCATCTGGAATCGAACATTTCGACGAACTGATCGACGAAACCATCAAAAAAGCTCCCTTGCGGCGAACAGTGACACCGGATGAGGTTGGCCGCGCAGCCCTGCTACTGGCCAGCGACTACACGACGGGCACGACAGGCGAAGTTATGCATGTTGACGCAGGATTCCACGTTGCCAGCATGGTGTTTCATTAGGCATCCCAACAAGGAAACTCTATTAACTGCAGAAGTGACATCTTAATCACAAAGCTGCGCTTGAATACAATGTTGCGTTCGGAGCAGACCGACAGACGGCACTCGGGAGCAATCCGACGACACCGGGAGGTCAGTATTCGGAACTGCGAGCCAATATCTGTAATATCCGAAGCGGACCTGCGTCTAGATTCCTGCAACACGTCACCAAGGGAATGGCAAGCATCAGGTGCCAGCGTTGAATTCCTTGGCTCCTGCAGTCCGCGATTACTGAAAATCAAAGCTCTAGATGTCGGCTGTAGAGGCTGAAACACCATTGACGAGATAGCCTAACGCCCAAGGTCGAAGACCGCCAAAGGAACAGATGATGAAAACAAGCGTGATCAAAGTTGATGACATGTTGTCGGTATGGAGCCTTGATGAAGTGGAGCGTCGGATCGGCGAAGTACCCGGCGTTGAAAGCGTTACGGTGAATTTCGCCGCGAAGAACGCCACCGTCCGCTATGACGAAACCCGGGTTGCGGTTTCCGATATCAAATCAACCGTGCACGAGCTTGGATTGCAATCCAACAGACCCGCTGAGGATGAACCTGCCGAGGATCATCAAGGCCACATAGACGAGAGCGAGCCGGCCGCCGCATCCGCCGCGCCGAAGTCAAAATCAGACGTCCCTGCCGCCACGCATGACGCGCATGCAGGACATGAACAACACGACGGCACGGTGCCGGATGCGTCGAAGTCCTCATCTGGCAGTCAGACCGACACTCCGGAACCCTCATCCGACCATGCGGGTCACGATAGCCATGACAAACATCAGGGCCATTCTCCTGAGAAATTCCGGGACCGGTTTTGGCTGTCGCTCGCTGTCACCATTCCGGTTGTCATCTGGTCTGCCCCCATCCAGGATTTGCTTGGCTATCAGGCTCCGGCTTTTCCCGGATCGGATTGGATGGCACCAGTGCTCTCAACGGCCGTCTTCCTCTACGGCGGTCTGGTTTTCCTACAAGGTGCGTGGCGCGAGCTCAGAGACCGGCTGCCGGGGATGATGACCCTCATCTCACTCGCCATCACGGTCGCCTTCATCTTCTCCTGGGTGGTTCAGCTTGGGTTGATCGACTCGATGCCACTGTGGTGGGAGCTGGCAACGCTAGTCGCGATCATGCTGCTCGGCCACTGGATAGAAATGCGGTCCATCAATCAGGCTCAGGGTGCTTTGAAGGAACTGGCGAAGCTTTTGCCAGACACGGCAACGCGGATCACCGATACGGGTGAGGAAACGGTCGACATCAGCGCCTTGCGCAATGGCGACCTGTTGCTGGTGCGCCCTGGTGAAAGCGTTCCTGCGGACGGCGTCGTGCGCAAGGGCATGAGCGCCATTGACGAGGCGATGATCACCGGTGAATCGCGACCCGTGAAAAAGGGCGAAGGCGATGAAGTGATCGCCGCCACGATCAACGGAGAAGGATCCCTGCGCATTGAGGTCACCGGAACGGGCGACAAGACCAAGCTGTCCGGCATCATGCGGCTGGTGGCCGATGCGCAGACCTCCAAATCGAGATCTCAGCACCTGGCGGATCGCGCAGCCCGGATGCTTACCGTCGCAGCGATTGGCGCGGCGGTGCTAACATTTGTGGCGTGGCAATTGCTTGGCGCTGAGCTGGATTTTGCCGTGGTGCGAATGGTGACGGTTCTGGTGATCGCCTGCCCTCATGCCCTCGGGCTGGCGGTGCCGCTGGTGGTGGCCATCTCCACGACTCTGGGCGCTCGTAACGGCCTTCTTGTCCGGGACCGCCGTGGGCTCGAGGAGGCCCGCAATCTTGACACCGTAATTTTCGACAAGACCGGAACATTGACGCTGGGCGAGTTCCGGATCGTTGCCAGTTCCGTCGCGGAAGGCCTGCAGGAGGACGAGGCCCTTCGCATCGCGTCTGGTATTGAAGCTGAATCCCAGCATCCTATCGCCCGGGGGATCGTCAAAACTGCGGAAGACAAAGGCATCGCGGTCCCATCAGCCGACGGATTCCGCGCGATCACCGGCAAGGGCGTTGCAGCCACAATTGACGGGGTCGAGTACCATATGGGAGGGCCGGCGCTGCTCAAGGCGGAAAACGTCGATGTTCCACCAGCGCTTCAGGCTGCCTCCGAAGCCGCAGCCAGCAATGGCCAAGCAGCGATCTATCTCGTCCAGGCGGGCAAGGCGCTGGCTGTCTATGCCGTGGCGGATGCGATACGCGAGGAAAGCCGTGAAGCCATCGCGGCGCTGCATGAACGGGGCATTGAGGTTGCCATGTTGACGGGCGACGCACAGGCGGTGGCCGATGCGGTTGCAAAAGAGCTTGGCATCGATACAGTTTTCGCTGAAGTGCTGCCCGATGACAAAGCGTCCAAGGTCCGCGAGTTGCAGGCCCAAGGCAAGAAGGTGGCTATGATTGGAGATGGGGTGAATGACGCACCCGCCCTTGCCACCGCAGACATCGGGATTGCGATTGGCGCCGGAGCCGACGTGGCCGTCGAGGCAGGGCATATCGTGTTGGTGCGATCGGACCCCCGCGACATCCCCCGCATCATCACGCTGAGCCGGGTCACATATCGCAAGATGAAACAGAACCTCTGGCTGGCAGCAGGCTACAACATCTTTGCCATTCCGCTTGCCGCAGGAGTGCTTGCGCCTTGGGGTATCCTGCTCACGCCCGCCGTGGGTGCAATACTCATGTCGGCGAGCACGGTCTTGGTGGCGATCAACGCGCAACTCTTGAAGCGAGTAAAACTTTGAACGTGTCAGCGGCCAGTCGCATCGCCTCCTGCGGCGCAATCGTCTGTCTTGTCAGGAACAGCCCGATCCTCCGCGGTGTCTTTCGGGGTCTAGATGCGCGACCTGCGCCTCATGAATTGAAAGGGTTTGGGTGCCTGCAATGAGCAAGAAAACGAAAAGGAAGGCCGCACCGGAGCCCGAAGGCTACAAGCAAACCCTCCACAGCCTTCAGGTTGAGCTGGTGAAACTGCAGCGACACCTGATCAAAAACGATCTCCGCATCCTGATCCTGCTCGAAGGTCGTGATGCTTCAGGAAAGGACGGCGTGATCAAGCGCCTTACCGCGCATCTCAGCCCGCGCGACACCCGGGTTGTTGCTCTCGGCAAACCCTCCGACCGCGACCACAACAGCTGGTACTTCAAGCGCTATGTCGCCAGCCTGCCTGCCAGCCAAGAAATGGTCGTCATGAACCGCAGCTGGTACAACCGGGCCGGCGTCGAAAAGGTGATGGGGTTCTGCACGGATGCAGAACACGAGGAGTTCATGCGCTCCGTTTTGCCATTCGAGCGCATGCTCACTGGCTCCGGAACGCAGCTTTTCAAATATTATCTCGACATATCGAAATCCGAACAGAAGAAAAGACTGGCAGATCGGCGGATTGATCCGCTCAAGCAATGGAAGATCAGCCCCATTGACAAGAGCGCGCTGCGGCGCTGGGACGATTACAGCGACGCGCGCAACGAAATGCTCACTCGGACCCATAGCGAAGACCTGCCCTGGCACGTCGTGCGGGCCGATGACAAGAAGCAGGCCCGGCTCAATGTCATCCGCCACCTCATGGCCCGCGTCGACTGCCCGGACAAGGATGCACACCTGGCCCAACCGGATCCGGATATCGTGTTCGACTTTGCAGAGGAGCAAATCCAAAGCGGCAGGATCGCACCATGAGTTCCAAGCTTGAAGCAGCGTTTACACCCCCTGCAGGACACTTCGATGAATAGGCCTGTGAACAGCCCGCTTTCGCTCGACCTCATCCAGAAGATGGACGCCTATTGGCGTGCAGCCAACTATCTCTCGGTTGGCCAGATCTATCTGTATGATAACCCGTTGCTCAAAATTCCCTTGAGTCTTGAGCACTTGAAGCCACGACTGCTCGGCCACTGGGGTACCACGCCGGGGTTGAACTTCATCTATGTCCATTTGAACCGCATTATCAACGAGCATGACCTGAACATGATGTATGTCACCGGCCCCGGGCACGGCGGCCCGGGTCTCGTGGCCAACACCTATCTCGAAGGCAGCTATAGCGAGCTCTATCCGGACATCTCGCAGGACGAACCGGGCATGAAAAAGCTGTTTACGCAGTTTTCATTTCCCGGCGGCATTCCCAGTCACGTGGCGGCGGAGACCCCGGGCTCCATCAATGAAGGCGGTGAACTCGGCTATTGCCTGTCGCACGCCTACGGTGCCGCCTTCGACAATCCCGACCTCCTGGTCGCCTGCGTCGTGGGCGACGGCGAGGCGGAAACCGGTCCACTCGCCACCAGCTGGCATTCCAACAAATTTCTCAATCCGGTGCACGACGGCGCGGTCCTGCCGATCCTGCATCTGAACGGCTACAAGATAGCAGGCCCCACCGTGCTTGCCCGCATTCCCCGTGACGAGCTCGAATCGCTGTTTCGCGGCTACGGCTACACGCCTCACTTCGTCGAGGGCGACGATCCGATGGAGATGCATCAGCTCATGGCTGAGACGCTCGATACCGTGGTCGAAAGCATCCGCCACATCCAGCAAGATGCCCGCGCCAACGGATTCAAGAAGCGTCCGCTCTGGCCGATGATCATTTTGCGGTCACCGAAAGGTTGGACTGGCCCGAAGGAGGTCGACGGCAAACCGACGGAGGGAACCTATCGCTCGCACCAGGTGCCCATGGGCGACATGAGCCATCCCGGGCACGTAAAGGTTCTGGAAGAGTGGCTGGAGAGCTATCGCCCGCGAGAACTGTTCGACGAGACCGGCAGGCTACGGCCCGAACTCGCTGAACTGGCCCCGTGCGGCCCGCGGCGGATGGGCGCCAATCCGCATGCCAATGGCGGCCTGCTATTGCGCGACTTGCACCTTCCGGATTTCCGAGACTACGCGGTGAAGATTCCGAAACCCGGTAGCGTGAGTGCGGAAGCTACGCGCGTCCAAGGCGAACTGATCCGCGACGTGATCAAACTGAACCCCGAAACCTTCCGCGTTTTCAGTCCGGACGAAACGGCGTCGAACCGCTGGGGTGCGGTATTCGAGGTGACCAACCGTTGTTCGACCGCGGAAATAGTTCCCGGCGACGACCATGTTGCGCCGGACGGCCGGGTGATGGAGGTCTTGAGCGAGCACCAGTGCGAAGGATGGCTCGAAGGATATCTGCTCACGGGCAGACATGGCTTTTTCTCCTGCTACGAAGCCTTCATCCACATCATCGATTCGATGTTCAACCAACATGCCAAGTGGCTCGACGTTGCAAACCACATTCCATGGCGGCGGCCGGTTGCTTCCCTGAACTACCTGCTTTCATCACACGTGTGGCGCCAGGACCACAACGGTTTCAGCCATCAGGATCCTGGCTTCATAGATCACGTCATGAGCAAGAAGGCGGAGGTCATCCGCGTCTATTTGCCGCCCGACGCCAATACCCTGCTCTCCGTTACCGATCATTGCCTGCGCAGCCGAAATTACGTGAACGTCATTGTTGCCGGCAAGCAACCGTCGCCGCAGTGGCTCGATATGGATGCCGCCATCCGGCACTGCACCACCGGACTGGGCATCTGGGAATGGGCCAGCACCGACGAAGGTGGCGAGCCGGACGTGGTGATGGCCTGCGCAGGCGACGTGCCAACTATTGAAACACTGGCTGCGGTCGAAATCTTGCGTCAGCATTTCCCAGTGCTCAGGATCCGGGTCATCAACGTGGTCGACCTGATGACATTGCAGTCACGGAGCGAGCATCCGCACGGCATCAGCGACGAGGATTTCGATGCCCTGTTCACCAGGGACAAACCCGTCATCTTTGCCTATCATGGGTACCCCAAACTGATTCACACGCTGACCTATCGCCGAGCCAACCATCACAACCTGCACGTTCACGGGTTCAAGGAAGAGGGGACGACCACGACACCATTCGACATGGTTGTGCTCAACGAGCTTGACCGGTTCCATCTGGCCAGGGCCGTCATTGACCGGGTGCCGGGATTGGGTCCAGGCGCCGAGAACCTCGCCCAATTGATCGACGACAAACTCATCGATCACACGCGCTACATCCGGCAGCACGGCGAGGACATGCCAGAAATTCGCGATTGGAAATGGGGTGCAAATGGAGCGAACTCCGATAGCTCCAAGCATGCATGAGCACCCCGTCTTACAGGGCAAATGAGCAAGCGATGAGCAAGCACGAGGGTACGATCGGGAACAGCCGGGTTCACTGGCGCATCATGCGCTGGATCTTGTGGCGCTTTATCCGCACCGCCGCTCAGCGTGTTCTCATGGATAGAAGCCTGAGGAACAAGACGGGCGGTGAAATCCGTTGGTTGCGGAAAGACATCAATTCCTTCTTGAGCGAAGTTTCGACGAGCGTGGCACTCCTGCGTCCGCTGGCGCAGCTTGGCGCATTACCAGATTTCGGCAGTCGCCTCATGGTCGAGCTTGCAATCTTTACAGTGGCGGCGGACCGGACGCTGCGTGACAGCGATCTTGATCCCCAAAGCGCCCGGGACGCCTTGGCGGACATCGGTTGGTCCGTCTATCGCAGGCAGCTTGCCTTCTCGTCCTTGCCAGCTCGCCTCGTCACGCGCGACCCGGGAAAACGATTGCGGTGGAGCATCCGTGGGCTGCTCATATTCCCCTTCCGGCCCGTGGGCGCGCCCGGCTACGCCGCCGAGGTCTTTCGCGAGGGCGAGGACATCCACACGCACTTCACGCACTGTCCCCCGCAAAGCTTTGCCCGGCGCATTGCCGACGAGACCGGCGATCCTGAAGCGCTGGCCGGCTTCGCAAACAGCTGGTGCAAATATGACTGGCCTGGCGCCGATCTGATCGCCGCCGACGGACATCGGGGACACTATATCCGGCGGCAAACACTCTCGGCCGGGGATCCGGTCTGCGACATGTGCTGGGCGGCGCGGACACCCCGCGAGACCAGCGAAAACAACAATGAAGACGGCAAATGAGGCCGGAGCGTGAAAGATCCAGAAATCGCTCTGCGGAGATGAAAGTATGAGAAACGGGTCGATAGCGATCCCATGAAGAACAGGCACTGTGCCCAGGCTGTGGACAGGCGGACCTTATGATGCAGCGGCGATCGCATGTGAAACCGCCCAACTCCGGAGAAACGAGGCTGGATGGGTTGCAGCGGCATGCCTTCGATTACTTCCTGAACGAAACCAATCTCGCCAATGGCCTCGTAGCCGACAAATCGCAGCCGGGCGCGCCCGCGAGCATCGCAGCCGTGGGTTTCGCCCTGGCGGCCTACCCCGTCGGTGTCGAGCGCGCATGGATCTCACGCATAAGTGCAATCGACCGGACTCTGGCGGCATTGCGGTTCTTCAGCAACGCCCCGCAGGGCACGGACCCTGACACGACCGGGCACAAGGGCTTCTTCTATCACTTTCTCGACATGACGACCGGGCGGCGCGCGGGCATTTGCGAGCTGTCCACCGTCGATACCGGATTCCTGCTGGCCGGCATGCTCGCCGCCGCTGCGTATTTTGATCGGAACAGTGAAGACGAGCAGGAGATACGGTCGCTCGCCGACGCGCTTTACCGCCGGGCGGACTGGCAATGGGCCTGCAACGGCGGCGCGACGATCACCCACGGATGGACGCCTGAGGGCGGATTTCTGCCTTACCGCTGGGAAGGCTATGATGAGGCCTCTCTTCTGTATGTGCTCGGGTTGGGCTCGCCAACCCACCCCCTGGCTACGGAGAGCTACATAGCGTGGACCTCGACCTACCAATGGAAGGAAATCTACGGCTACGAATTCATCTATGGAGGCCCGCTCTTCATCCACCAGTACTCGCACATCTGGATCGACTTTCGCGGAATCCAGGATTCGTTCACGCGAGACAAAGGCATCGACTATTTCGAGAACAGCCGCCGCGCCACCTACGTCCAGCGAGAATACGCGATCCGCAATCCGCTCAACTTTGCGGGTTACGGAGAGAACTTCTGGGGCTTAACCGCGAGCGACGGGCCCGGCTGGACGACGCGGCGCGTCAACGGCATCGAGCGCATCTTCTTTGACTATGCCGCCCGCGGGGCGCCGTTCGGTCCTGACGACGGAACGGTCGCGCCGTGGGCCGTGGTGGCGTCGTTGCCGTTCGCACCGGAAATCGTGTTGCCGACGATTGCGCATTTTCAGGACGTATATCCGCAAGTCACAGGCGCATATTGCTTTCGGTGCAGCTTCAATCTGAGCTTTCAGGACGAGGCGGACGCCGATGCCGGCTGGACGTCGCCCTATCACTTCGGGATCAACCTCGGTCCCGTGGTGCTGATGTGCGAGAATTTCCGAACGGATCTGCTTTGGCGCCTTATGCGCGCATGCCCCTACGTGGTCACAGGGCTGCGGCGGGCGGGATTCACCGGCGGTTGGCTGTGACGGCCACGGAGGCGTGCAAATCATGAAGGCCATATCGATCGTCGGTAGGGCGAACGGACAGCTGTATGCGCCTTTGATGAGCTGGAACGACCCGCTGTGGGCGCTATTCTGATGTCGGCAAGCACGGTCGCGGTCGCGATCAACGCGCAACTATTGAAACGGGTCAAACGATAAGCCCATCAACAATGGGCCCGACAGACCACAGAGGAGACATGGCGTAAGGCATAAGACCAGATTTTGGAGGAGAATCCTGTCCGGACCAGGAAAGCAGCATATCCAAGACACGGTTTCTGTAAGCGCCCTGACCTTGGGACGGATCGTGCTTTCCTATGTGCCTCGATTGAGCAACGTTCTGATCTGATCACCGGACCGGCGCACTGCCATGGTGCCCGACGCAATGCATTGCCGCTTGTAGCGGAACTCCAGTGTTCCTATGGTATTTCTAAACTTTGGCCTGATGACCATATCGGCCTGACCGAAACGCAGCCGGGCATGCTCGTTCTGACAGATCTCGATTGATCTTAGCATCGCTTGTACTCCGTTGCGGGGAGCTATCCCAGCTTCGGGTTGGCTTGGATCAACAGCGATCACTACATCGACACCGGTGCTTCGCGCCACATCTATAGGCGCGATGTCCGCATAGGCACCATCCATCAGGACGTGAGATCCGTCAATCAGCGGTGGTAGGATACCTGCGAGCGCAGCACTGGCATAAACGTAGTTAGCAGCTGACCCTCGGTTGTGGACAACACGTTCCCCCGACAGCACATCCGTCGTGCAGACAAAGACAGGGATGGAACCATCCTCCAAGTTTTTGCCCTTGGTCAAGGCGGCAAGGACACCCCGGCCCCAGCTCTCGGTGCGCGCTCCGGCGCCCCAGCCAAAATACATGTCACGTGCCGCAAGCAGCGCAATCGCCAGGCCCCTCACTCTTTCGGCAATGCTTCGGCCTCGAAAGTTCGGCGTTGACGGGAACCCGCTGGTGTCCATTTCAACAAGATCTCGATACCAGTTTGGGTTCAGCGAATAAGTTGCGCCAACCACCGCGCCCATTGACACACCGACAATTGCACTGGGGAAATAACCCAAACTGATCAGGGCTCTCAAAACTCCCACATGCGAAAGACCTCTTGCGCCACCACCACTAAGGACAAGGGCGAAGGACTTGTGTTGGCTGGTCATCAGAGTATTCGCGCCCATCATACGCCGCCCTTCAGTGCGCCTATCGGTTACAACAATCGTGGTGCATACAGCAACGTCCAGAAATCTGAACTCTGCCAGAGTCCCATCGCCGAACATCAGGACCTTCGGTCAACACCTCGGTGAGTATTACGCCAAGCATTACGCTGAAACGCCAAAAAGTGTCGGCGGTGCAATGCCCTTTCGAATGACCATCATGACGCCGACAAGGGAAAGAGACGTGCCGATCAATTCCGGCCAGCCCAGGGACTCGCCATAGTAGAGCAAACCCATTGTCAGCCCGAATATCGGCACAAGAAAGCTGAACGCATTGGCCTTGCTCAGCGGCACTTCTGCAAGAACCGACATCCAGATGACATATACCAGCGCGGAGCCAAAGACCGCTAAGCCAACCAGCGCAAACAGAAATCCGGGAGACCACTCGATCACAGTGAAGTCTTCAGTCACGACGGCAATCATCGCCAGCGGGATACTGCCGATCAACAATTGGACACTGATGGCCATCAGTGGATCGACCGTATCCGCAATCCGTTTCAGCATCACATTGCTGATAGTGATGCCAAGAGCCGCCAGAATGATATACGTGATGCCGATTAGGTAGCTCTCCTGACCACCTCCGAACAATCGTGGTGCAGCGATGACGACGATTCCCAGAAACCCCAGAACAAGACCCGATTTACCCCAGACCGTCAGCCGCTCTCCCAAGACGACACCCGCGAGGGCGGCAGCCATTAAGGGCTGGGTGTTTGTGATAACTGTCGCAATCCCAGGCGACACGAATTCGGCCGCATGAAACATGCCAAAATACCCCAGGCTGGTGGCCCCAAACCCGATTGCTGCAAGGGTGATCCACGTCTTCCAACTGCGCGGAAACGGGCGGCGCAAAGCCAGCGCGATCGCCAGCAGGGTAACGCCTGCGATCACTGCCCGCAAGGTTGCAAACGACAGGTGCGGGGCATAGGCGATGCCAATCGTTATCAACGGATAACAACTCGCCCAGAGAAACATCGCGAAAATGATCTTTGCGGTGGTCAGTATTTTCACGAGTTCATCAATTCATTGTCCTTTTGGCTCCTGGTGAGCGGCCATTTAATTCTTGATCAATAAAGAACCATGGCGACGCATCATTGAGTGGCGCTGGTCCAAATTCTCCAACGGCCTGAGTATCAAAATGACAAAGCGATACATATGATTGCGCTTCGCAACTGCGCCTCCACCGTCAGATATAGTTTGCCCGATCTCCTGCATTGGTCGCCATGGCAATTCACTCATATTGCCAGCGCTCGTGAGCGTATATCAGCGGCCTGCATATCGGAAAAACTCAGCGGGGCTGTAGTCATTCGCCGATGAACTCGAACCACCCAAACCCCCAATTTCTCTTGTTCAGTCCGACACGAAAGGTGCTGCGCATCTTCAAAGTCGCTATGTCTGCAAATCGTCAATTTTTCTCACACATGTCTCCGCCGTTCACGTGCGCGGTCAGTTTTTCGCTACTGCCTCCAGCGCCGTCCAGCGCTTCAGGTATATCCGTTCGTAGATGAACACCGCTGAAATCGCGGCACCTGCATATAGAACGATCATAGGATCGGATCCCAATTTCATTGTCGTGAATGCTGCCAGAACAAATCCGTCGAAGGCAATCGCACAAAGCAGTACAGCCCCATGCGCGCCAATCTCGTGGCGCAAATGCCGAAACACGCCCCAATGCACCAGCATGTCCATTATCAAGTAAAAGAATGCCCCTAGCGATGCGATCCGGCTCAGATCAAAAAACACCGCAAGCGCCGAAGCAAGAACGACCGTGTAGACCAGAGTGTGGCTGCGGATCGGGCCCGACATACCAAAATGGCTGTGAGGTATCATTTTCATATCCGTCAGCATTGCGAGCATGCGCGACACCGCAAATACACTCGCCAACACGCCTGACGCGGTGGCGACAGCTGCCAAGACGACTGTCAAGTAAAAGCCAGACTGGCCCAATGCCGGCGATGCGGCTTCGGCAAGTGAGTAATCCTTGGCGGCAACAATTTGATCAATCGACAGATTGGACCCGACCGCAAAAGCGACAAGCAGATACACTACCGTGCAAATGGCAATCGATATCATGATGGTGCGGCCTACATTGCGATGCGGGTCGGTGATTTCTGCACCACTGTTGGTGATAGTTGTGAAGCCTTTGAAGGCCAGTATCGACAGGGCTACAGACGCAATGAACCCGGTCAAATTAAAGCCGCTATTGGTACTGCTTGCAGCTGCGAACGTGAAGCCGCCCGACCAAAGCGCGACGATGCCAAAGAGCGCAATTCCTCCGATCTTGATGACCGCCATGATGATCGACAAAAGACCGACAGACCGGTTGCCCGAAGCATTCACGATAAAGGCAAACAGGATGACTCCGACCGCCAATACTGGCACCAGCGGGCCCCCTGCGATATCAAAGGGTCGCAATACATAGGTTGCAAATGTCCGCGCCACGAGGCTTTCCGAAATGACCATGGACAGCGCCATCAACAATGCCGCAGCTGCGGCGATGGCGCCTGGCCCGTAGGCTTTCTGCAAGATCATCGCAATCCCGCCAGAGGACGGCCAGGCATTCGACATCTTGATGTAACTGTACGCGCTGAAGGACGTCACGATGGCACCAAATACGAAAGACAGAGCAAAATAGGGTCCGGCCAATTGCGCAATTTGCCCCGTCAGCGCAAAAATACCCGCGCCGATCATCACGCCGGTTCCCATCCCAACGGCACCGGCCAAACTGATTGAGCCCTTGTTCAGGGTGTCATCACCATGTGAATGTTTCAAAACTTTGTCTCTTTCTCAATAGCTTGAACGATGCTCAACGGATCAGCAGCAGTGGACCACAAAGACAGCGTGCCAAACGGGGGCAGAAACGTTCTCTTGCGGCCTCCGAGGAACGGGTCAAGGCAGCGCCACCATCTTGTGCCCCTGACCTTCTATCACGAATTCTCCTTTGGCCATTATCACCGCCTCATCAATGATCCGTATCTTTGGCTCGGCACCGGTAGAAACGAAGAGCGTGCCGGTGCCACGAATTTTGGTCAACTGGAAGTGTTCCAAGGACAGTTCAGAGACCTGGATCTCAACATCGGCAAGGTTGATCGCCGCGATCTTGCCGTCACCGCTACCCGCGATAAAATTTTACGGTCACCCGATAGATCTATCGCGTGCAACTCGACTGCAACGGCAAAGCTCCGCATACACCGTCGGCGTAAAACTCATCAGGTCGATTACGGATGTTCCATTGCCCGAGCGATGGATCGCGACAGCACAGCGCTCATCGGAGGAAATGGCGGTTTGATGCACTGCTCCGGGGACTTCAATCCGCCACACAATCCCGCCAGATGTCGCATCCGGAACGCTGAGAATGCTGATGCCCGCATCCGAGGGTCCGATCGGTTTATCCTCGGCCAGTGAATTGTGAGCAGCATGCTCTATCTCGGACACACTCTCGGTTTTGGTCGGTTCCTGCATCGCCTCAAGTCCGATGATCCGCTTTCCTGCTTCGCCGCCTTCGGCATTGACCATGAGCACCGAAAAGGCGCTATTTTCCGGTGCAATCACGACAGGCTGAGCTGTCGTGATTGCAATCGAAAGCATCAACGCCGCCAATATGGCGACATTCAATACTATCAAGAGGAAATTCCCTCCGATGTTCTCCGTAAATCATGGACTGCGCTTTCATCGGCGTCCAACGCGACTAATTCGGAGCGCTGCCGGATCACTGAGGCCGCGAATATCAGCAGCATGCCGGATGCAAGCCCTACCAGGATGAGTGTCATTTTGTTTCTCCTCATAAGACGAAATTCTGCAACATACACCGGGATGTGGCGGATCAGCTCGCGCCGCAGCATCCGCCGGTTTTGGTGCCTGTGCCATGGTCAACCTTTACGACTGCAGGCGGGTCCATACTTGGCACAGCAACATTGGCCTCTTGAGTTTTGGACGTAGACCCGCAGCAGCAGCCTTTCGGTGATTGATCGGGCGTTACGCCGGTCGGGATGATCTTTGTTTGCATTTTGGTTTTCTCCATGAAAAATTGTCTCCTGCAAGTATAGACGCCTGCGCCGCGCCGGCATTACGCAGTCCCAGACACCCTCAGAGGTCTGCCCAGTTCGACAGAGTGCAATCGCAGCCTGACAGGCCATGCTTTGGGCAGATCCGGGTCATCTCTGCGAACCTCTCCTTCAGAGCCTGTCTTCCACATCCAAGTCGATCGTCTATCGTACTCTCGCTGAGCCCCAAGCTGTGCGCGACGCCCTCCCTCCGCTCTCCATCGACATCGATGCGCCGAACAATATTGGCCTGTTCAAGCGGAAGCGTGGACAGGAGCATGTCGATGCAGTCACGTATCAGCTCGTCGAGTTCAGTGTCACTTGTCGGATCAGAACTAGGCTGACGTTTCACATGCTCATTCCTTGATACGCTTTTCAGAGTTGCACACATCGGCACCCCTGATTGAGCTCCTCCGATGACCAGGTGGAGTTTCCAGTTATCTGTGGCTTAGGCCTGTCTTTCGACCTCCCAAGCATGCCAACCCTCTAGATGAGAAGACGCGCATCGGGGTTGGACATTACACTCGGTGGGGCATCGAGCTGGCGAGGTGTCGACGATGGCCGATCGCCCCGAGAGTGATCGCAGTCACAAATCATGAAGCCGCCTTCCCCACAAACTTTGCAGACCTCGGCTATTTTTTTCCTCAACGCTGTTCTCGCGCGATGGACCCGAACTCCCAAAGAGTTCGAGTTCAGCCCCAGTTCATTTGCGACAGCCGTGCGCGGCTCGTCTCGTAGATCAATCCGAGCCAACAATTCTGCCTGAGACGGCTGAAGCATCTTCATCGCCGCCGCGATGCAGGTACACGCGGGCTCCGCAACATCGATGTCCTCCTGCTGGGTCACCTTGGTCTCGATCGCATAGGCCTCTGCGCCGCGATTTCGCGCCGCTTGCCGCCGGTAGTGATCCGTCAAGGTGTGGTTCAGGGTGACGCCGAGCCAGGCATCCAGCCTCTCATCGTCCTCAATCTGGGCATGGTGGCGCAGTACCTTTACGCAGAAATCTTGAAAGACATCCTCGGCATCCTGTGGCCTGCTCAATCGCCGGCGAAGAAAGCCGAGGAACCGGTTGCGGGATTCGACGAGTTTTGCCTCAACGACTCGGCGCGAGATCGTTGTTGCACTGTTGTTTTGTTCAGCAAACATTCCTGTTCCTTTCACATGACTTTGTGCAGCACCGACATGCGATGCTGGCAGTGAGACCTGTGAAAGGAGTCGTGGTGGTTGAAAGATCAGGTACCGCACTTCACGCAGCGTGAAGTGCGCATCAAACTGGCGCTCTGATGAACCCACCCAGCCCACCGGCACCAGGCTGCTCTTCGGAAGAATTCCCGCTAGGCAGTGAAGCCCGAGGTGGCAATCTACGCCGGGAACAGCTTTCTCCGCATCATCGCTGACACCCGCAACATGGGTGACCAATTCGTTGGTGGACTGCGTCGACGGATTGTGATGGTCAAACTCAGGGGTAACAGCCAGAGCAGAATAAAGTAAAGCCGCGACTACCGCGATGATAGTCACCACACGCAACCTAATCGTGCATTTTGCAACCTTCAATCTGAGCATGCGCACAATTTTTCCCAGACTCTACCCATCTTGTTTAGAGCTTCTTCGCACTGCTCGCCTTGACTTGGATCAAGCGCCGAGGTCCCGCCGGGCGGCGTTTACAGAACCGGGATAGACCTTCTTTGCGTCCTGATGTTAGCCTGGCCTTAATAGTTGCTGCAGTATTTGGCGGCATGGGGCCAAACACACCAACCGACGTTGCGACGCCCCGCCATAAGTGTCATCGGTTTCCCGCTACGAATAGACTCATCTGTGGAAGCCGGTCGAAACCATATCTGTAATAATCGGAGCCGTGGCAGAGCTAGACCGACAGGAAGGAATGCGCATTGGAGTATACCGCAACGCTTTTGTCGCTCATGGCCTTCCCGGACATTGATCCGGTCATCTTCGCCATCGGCCCGGTTCAGGTGCGCTGGTATGGTCTTTCCTATGTCATCGGCATCCTGTTGGGCTGGCGGTACGCCCGCAAGCTCGTCGAGAACGAAAAGCTCTGGCCAGCCAGCGGTCCGCGCATGACAGCGCTCGACATCGATGACTTCCTGCTCTGGGCCACTGTCGGCATCGTTGCAGGCGGGCGCATCGGTTACATCCTGTTTTATGACTTTGCCGCGGTATCAGCCAATCCTGTCCGCGCCCTGGAAATATGGAATGGTGGCATGTCGTTCCATGGAGGGTTGCTCGGAACGCTTGTTGCCATGCTCCTGTTTGCCCACAAACGAAGCATCCCGGTCTTTAACCTGTTTGATGTAGTTTGCGCTGTCGTGCCTGTGGGCCTGTTTTTCGGCCGGCTGGCCAATTTCATCAATTCCGAACTCTGGGGCAAACTGACCGACGCGCCGTGGGCATTCGTGTTCCCCACCGGTGGCCCTTTCCCGCGTCACCCGACCCAGCTGTATGAAGCCGCACTCGAAGGCCTGCTGCTGCTCTCGGTGCTGGCATGGCAGATCTACCGCCGCCAGGCTCTCAAACATCGCGGCCTCATCGCCGGCATTTTTGTGTCTGGCTATGCACTGTCTCGGATATTCGTCGAGTTCTTCAGGGAACCTGACATCCAGATCGGGTATCTCGCCGGCGGCTGGCTGACCATGGGTATGGTGCTATCGCTGCCGATGCTGGCTGTCGGCCTCTGGGCCGTCGCCACCGCCAAATCGCGCGCCTGAGCAAGACCGGGAAGGTTTCCGCGCCCGGCCTTGCTTTGCCTGAACTCGTGATCGAGCTGTGCCGCGGACGGCACTGTAACGTTACCCGAGAAACGATGAAAATATGGGAACTGGCGGCATGACCAGATCTGCATGTGATCCTCTCTATCGTCGCCATCGTTTTCTAGCGGAAGTGATTGCCCATGCCGTATGGCTCTATTTCCGGTTTCCGCTCAGCCTGCGCATGGTCGAGGATATTTTGGCAGCTCGAGGTATCATCGTCTCTCACCAGACTGTGAGACTGTGGGCGGAGAAATTCGGCAGGCAGTTCGCAAATGATATTCGGAGGCGATCAGCCGGCAGGCTCGGTGGCAAATGGTACCTCGACGAGGTCGTCATCACCATTGGCGGGAAGAAACACTGGTTGTGGCGCGCCGTCGATCAGCGTGGCTTCGTCCTCGACGTTCTGGTCCAAAACCACCGCGATGCCAGAGCTGCCAAGCGGTTGATGCGCAAGCTTCTGAAAGGCCAAGGTTCTGCCCCGCGCGTTATGATCACCGACAAGCTTCGATCCTATGGTGCGGCGAAGCGGGAGATCATGCCCGGCGTCGAGCATCGTTCGCACAAGGGCCTGAACAATCGGGCGGAGAATTCTCATCAACCTATCCGGCGACGGGCGAGGATCATGAAGCGGCCCAAGTCACCGCGCCAACTTCAGCGCTTCGTCTCAATCCACGACCCGATCGCCAACCTCTTCCAAATTCCTCGCCACGACATGCTATCTCACCATTATCGACAGCTGCGAGGGGCCGCGATGAAGATGTGGAGCGAGATCGCCCATCTTCAGGTAGTCTGATCGCAGACGTCATGCCCTACCTTGACCCACTGCTGTCCGGTTTAAATTGCTGGACTGAGCGCATGACTTTAATTCTACTCGCATTCAGGCGTTTCGCGACGGTCTGGACACGAACAGGAGATCAATGTCATGCGGCACCACAATAGCGTCTTTCATCAGATTCAAAAGCATGTTCCCTGGGGCGTGTTCGACAGGCTTGTGGACGAGTACAAGGCCGATTACCGGGTTCGCAAACTGACCACCAAGAGCCAGTTTCTGGCGCTGTTGTTTGGCCAGCTTGCCGGCGCGGTCAGCCTGCGCGAAATCGAGGCGGGGCTTTCGAGCCAGCAGTCGCGGCTTTACCATGCGGGCGGGCGCTGCGTCGCCCGCACCACGCTGGCCGAGGCCAATGCCCGGAGGCCGGCGGCGGTGTTTTCAGGCCTGTTTGCCCATATCGCAGCAACCGCCAGCCGCCGCACCCGCCGTCATATCAGCGAAGCAGTGCGCATACTCGACGCCACCCGTGTCGAGCTCTCGTCGTTGCGCTCGGGATGGGCCGACATGGTCAGCGGCCACCGGGCGATCAAGCTGCATGTGAGCTACGATCCCCATGCCGATGCCCCTCTCGGGGCCACTGTCACCGGCCAGAAGACCAACGACATCACCCCGGCCAAAACCATCCAGATCGAACCTGGCATGACCTATGTCTTTGATCTGGCTTACTATGATTTTGGCTGGTGGGCTGAACTCGACGCCAAGGGCTGCCGCTTCGTCACAAGGCTGAAGACCCACACCAGACTTGAAGTGACGCACGTGCGGCCGCTTTCGGCAGACAATGACGCCATTCTCTCTGACCGCATCGGACTGCTGCCGCAGCGCATGGCCCGGTCGCGCAAGAACCCAATGGCCGACCCGGTGCGCGAGATTACTGTCAGCATCTCCACCGGCAAGACCATCCGCATCCTGACCAATGATCTCGACGCCCCCGCCAGCGAGATCGCCGAGCTCTACAAGCAGCGCTGGCAGATCGAGCTGTTCTTCAAATGGATCAAGCAGAACCTCAAGATCCGCCATTTCCTCGGAACCTCGGAGAATGCCGTGCGCATCCAGATCTTCGTGGCGCTGATTGCCTATCTGTTGCTGCGCATGGCGCAGGCCTGCCAGGACAAAGTCAGCCAACCTCTGGCATTTGCCCGACTGGTGCGGCTCAATCTCATGCACAGGCGCCACATCGGCGAGCTCAGCCAACTCCAACGAAGACCCGTCACAAACCAAGATCAGATGCTGCTGATATGAACGCCGGGGCTAAACCGGACAGCAGTGACCTTGACCCGAGGCCGATAAGTTTACAGTGCCCATAGACCTCATACCAACCGGTATCAAGCCATTGAATTTACTTTTTTATTAGCGCCTTGTTAGTTTCCGATACCATCAAAGCGAGTTCCATGATGCAGACATGACTACAGAAAGTTGTCCTTTCTGTGGCTCTCTCTAAAGCCAAGAGACAACAAGTCCTCGCGGCGCTCGGCATCGTGCTCTACTACGCCGTAGTAGCACTTGAGCGAATTTTCGCATGTTGTGCCGACCGCCCGCAGGGTTGACGCTTGGCCTCAATGCGGGCCGGTATGTGGCCGGATCGCGGACGCCGGTGAGGCCGGAAAAGCCCGGCGGCTGGCCGCATGGCGACCCGGCCCCGGCTTCCGCAGCCATTCAATCCATTGAGCCCCTCGCCTCGCTCCGCAACCTGCCAGAGACTCTCAGGCGCGGCGCGCATCCGGCGTTTCCGCACCCGAGGCGGCACGGCGATTCACCAAGCCCCAGACACATTAGTATTAATGAATGTTTTTCGGATTAAGAAAACATAAAGGGCTCCCCGGTTAAGTATAATTCGGCAATGAATTTGCATTTCGCTCAGGAGATGCGTTTCCTGTTGCACATCGAGACATGGGAGCGGATGATGAACTGGAACGTCGTGAAACGATTTGCAAATGCTGCTTCGACCTATCCTGACAGGCCAGCGCTGGTCGCCGGTACGACCAGGCTAAGCTACAACAGCCTTCAGCAATTGGCACAAGGCGTTTCCGCACAACTCCGACCGGCCTTGCGCCAAGGTCGCGTTGGCGTCCTCGGCACAAGGAGCATCGAAGTCTGTGCGGCGTTCCTTGGAACCGCGTGGGCCGGAGGCACCTATGTTCCGCTCGGCCTCAACCATCCCGATGCAAGACTGATTTCCCTGTTCGAGCTTCTGGAACTGGACGCTTTGATTGTCGATCGCGCCGGCTTCATGCGCCTCTCACCTGAAATCCGCCGCGCCGCACCACCGCTGATCCTCGTGCCCGAGGACGAACCCGGCACGTTTGCGCCATTGGAAGAGGGATCGCCCGCCGCCGAGCAAGACACATCCGGCAGCCCGGCAGTCGTTGGCCCCGCAGTCGTCGGCCCCGATCACCTCGCCTACATCATCTTCACCTCGGGCACGACCGGCATGCCAAAGGGCGTCATGGTGAATTCACGGTCCATCGGACTTTATCTCGACGCCATTCATCCCTGGTACGAGCTCGGGCCGGAGGACCGCGCGGCGGAAACCTGCGAGGCAAATTTCGACCTCTCGATCCACAACATGCTGACCGCATGGTCCGGCGGCGCCGCACTGCATATCATGCGCCCTCTAGACATGGTTTCGGCCGCGCGGTTCATTCGCGCTAACGAGATCACGACATGGCTGTCGGTACCCTCCGTCGTTGCCCTGATGCGCCAGGCGGGAGGACTTGCGGCCGGCAGCCTGCCGTCACTTCGCCTGACCTGGTTCTGCGGCGAGCCTTTGTCCGTGCAGGCGGTGCGCGACTGGTCGGCTGCAGCGCCCAACAGCGTGATCGAGAATTTCTACGGACCGACCGAGATCACCGTCGCTGTCCTTCGGCAGCGCTGGGACGGCGAAGGGCCGGTCACAAGAGAACGCGGCATTGTCGCCATCGGCCAGCCAATTGACGGGGTCTCCGCGACGATCGTCGATACCGCCGGCAATCCGGTTCCGGATGGAATTCCCGGGGAAATCGTTCTGGCGGCCGAACAATGCTCGCAAGGCTACTTCAAGCTGCCCGAGCTGACGGCGGAAAAATTCCGCACGTTCGGCGGCAAGCCGGGCTATCTGACCGGCGACCGCGGCTACAAGGATCCTGACGGCGTCTTCCACCACCTCGGGCGGCTCGACAACCAGATCAAGTTCAAGGGCCACCGGATCGAGCTTGAAGAGATCGACGCCCGCCTGCGAGAAGCCGCGGAAGCGGAACTGGTGGGAACGGTGACCTGGCCGATGACCGGCGATGTGGTGGGCGGCCTGGCTGCCTTCTACAAGTCCGGCACGGTGGAGCCCGAGCAGGTGAGGGCAAGACTGCGCCAGTTGCTGCCCGCCTACATGGTGCCCGATCATCTCGAGGCCATTGCCGACATGCCGCTCAGCAGCAACGGCAAGGTGGACCGCAAGGCGCTTGTGGCGATGCTCGACAACCGTGACCAGGCGAGGGCTGCAAGCTGATGACTTTGCTATCCACTGCCATCCCGGGACACCGCCAGGCCTCCCGGTTCAACCCCTTTGAGTGGCGCCGCCGGTGGCTGACGATCGACAGCAACGATGCGGTCATTGCCTGGGCGCAGACATTGCCCGGCCAGACGGTTCTGCATGTGGTGCTGCTGGCAACGCTGCTGCTGATTCCGATCCTCAGGACAAGCCACGTCGCGCTGATGACCGTCGCGCTCGGACTGTGCTGGGCGTTCCCGCACCGCAGGCTCCTCGTGCTGACCGTCACCGGCCTCACCTATTTCCTGCTGCGGCCCTTCAAGATGGGCCCGCATTACGACTATTTCGAACAGGTTGCGGCTCCGCTGATCCCCTTGCTTCCGGCTGCCCTGATCTCGGTGCCGTTCGGGGTGCTGTTTCTGGTCTTCGCCGTCGCCATGGTGCGAAATCAAGACCGCAAGCTTCTGGTTTTTGCCAGCAACCGCCCGCTCCTGTTCATGTTCCTGATCGGCTGCGGTCTTGCAGCCGCCACCCTCCTCCTGCCGCGCGAGCATGGACTGTTCGCCCCGGTCTGGATCGCTCTGGCCTATTTGACGTCGAGCTTCTTCTTTCTCGGCTACGTGCTGCTCGATAACCGCTCGAAGACCAAGGTCCCGGTCCACGCCCAACTGGGCTTCATGCGCCCGTTCTGGGCCGGCTTCGCGCCGCCGATGAAAGGACCGGCCTTCATCCTCAAGGCGGAAGCGAAGTCGGACGCCGACCTGGCCGTCTCCCGGCTCAAGGGCGTGAAGCTGGCGGTCTGGGCGCTCATCCTGTTCCTTGTCTGGGAATGGGTGTTCAATCGCCTGATCCATGCACAGTGGGCATTCCCGCGCCTTGATGATCTGATTGCCGCTTCGGCAGCGGGCGCACAGGCGCCGCTTGCCATGCGCTGGGGCGCGGTCGCGGTCGAGTTCATGGCAATGGTGATCTACATGGGCGCCGCCATTCATGCGCTTGTTGCGGTGGTCCGCGTTGCCGGTTTCTGCATTCCGCGCGGCATGGTCCGCCCGCTCAGCTCGCGCACGATTGCCGAGTTCTGGGGCCGCTACCTGTTCTATTTCAAGGAAATTCTGGTCGATTTCTTCTTCTATCCGACATTCCGCCGCTATTTCAAGAATCACCCCCGTCTCCGCATGGCGTTCGCGACCTTCGCCGCGGCCTTCGTCGGCAACGTGCTGTTCGATTTCATGCACACCATCCCCTCGGTCGCCTTCGAGGGATCGGAGCGCTACCTGAACGGCCTTATCAGCTACTGTGTCTATGCCGGCGTTCTGACCGCAGGCATCATCTGGTCGCAACTGGCCCAATCAGCGCCTCGCAAGGAAGATGGATTTGTCCGCTACAGCCTCCTTCCCCGCGCTCAGGTCATCTTGTTTTTCGCCCTGCTGCAGGTGATCGACGATTCAAGCGCAACCGTGCTGATCGGCGACCGCCTGAGCTATCTGACCGGACTATTCGGAGTGAGCATATGAACAACGAGAAACTCGACAGCCTTCGGCAAAACATTAGTGACATGCTCGTAAGGCGCGGCCAGTCGCCGCATTTCGCCGATGACGAATCCCTGTTTGACAGCGGCCGCCTGGATTCCGCCTCCGCAGTCAATCTACTGCTTGAGCTGGAAACGATCTTCGGCGTGGATCTCGCCGACCCGGACTTCGACATTTCGCAGATCGACAGCTTTGCAGAGATTACAAGGCTCGCTCAAAGCCAAGGCTAGATGTTTGTTCCCAGCATTTGATGGGTCGGATCAAGGATGAACCTTTCGGGTTCAATTGTCCACCGTTTGTGACATCGCCCACAGTCAGCCCGTTTATTGTATAGATAAGGCATCGAAGAAACCAATCTCCCATTGCGGTCAGAGTGAGAGCGGCGGTGCAAAAGTCGGCCATGGTAGCGGCGGAATAGTCCGGCCGCGGGCGGAGTAAAATCCGGCCACCTATTTTCCTTCTGCGACGAATGCAGGAGGGCTTGGGGATCTACACCGTGGA
>NZ_LR701570.1:0-10083 GCF_902498795.1 Hoeflea sp. EC-HK425 | reverse complement strand
GGACAGGCGCGCCTGTCCGACCATGCGCATTTTGTGTTGATAATCGGCCTCGTTTTTTGCGTTCAGAGCATCTGTGGCGCGACGAGCGTTTTCGTCTTCGGTGTCAATTTTTGAGCGCCTTTCTGTGGCTGTTTCAAACGGAAAGCCAGAGGGGCGATAGCCGAACGGCGAGCGCGCATCTGGATTGCGTTTTGTCGCGGTGTGCCTATGCGGCGGCGTTTCTCCGATATCCTCGGGTGTGTTTTTGCCGATGCGGTTTGAGATATATTCGAGCGCGGTGTGATCCTGATCATTGCCGAGGAACAGGTGACAATCCGAGTTGGTGAAGAAGGTTTCAACCCCGTCTTTACCGTAGAGGCTGGAAATCTGCCCCATGTTCTGGACGAATGGCCAGAGGTGAACGCCATAGCCACGCATGCGCCCCGTGGCCTCTTGTGCCTCTTCCAGTTTGCCGAGGCTGTAAAATTCATCGAGCAGATAGAGGCATTCGGCCTTGTCCGCGCCCGACAGGGTGCTTTGTTTGCCCATGGTGCGCAGGGTGCTTTTGATGAACAGGCGCAGGAATCCCGCATACTCGGACACATCATCGGCGGGCAAGACAAGGTAGAGGGTCGCGCGGCCTGTCAGCAGGTCGTCAAGATCGAAGGTGCTGGAGCCGAGCGCCGCCGCGATGGCGGGATCATCAAGCCATTGCGTGGCACGTTGTGCGAGGCCGAGGAAATCCCTTTCCATGCCCTTGCCTTTTTCAATGGCGGTCATGATTGCGATTCCCGCCGAGCGCACCAGCCCGCCGAATGCTTGGCTTGCCGCCATGGCTTGGGCATCCTCATACAGCCCGCCCGAACCATCGGCCAGCGTGTCAGGTTGCATGATCATATCGCGCAGGGCTTTGAAGGTGCGATATTCGGCGGGCGCTTCCGATGCGTTATAGGCGATCAGGCCAGCCCATATCTTGCGCGCGCCTTCCGTCCATTCCATGTGCTTTGGATCGTGGGAAACGATCAGGCCATTGGCAATGGCGAGGATCGTTGCACGGGCGCGCGGGTCATCCTCTCGGATGCCTTGGAGCGGGTTAATCGAAACCCTGATTTCTTCGCAGTCCTTGGCGACATGGAAGGGATCGAGCGCGCCGACCACTTGCCCCATATCGCGGCGGGCTTCCCATGTCAGCGCTGTGTTTTCGCCCTTGGGATCGATGCACACGAGCGAATGTGGCCAGCGGCGCGCGTTCGTGATCAGGAGCGCGGCACCCTTGCCAGCCCCAGAGCCGCCAATCGTTAGCGCGTTTGTTTCGAGGGTTACGCCGATTTCGTGGTTGTCATCATCGACACCGAGGAAGATGTCACCATCTTGATAGCGGTGCGTGGGGTACGCCTTCGCAAAATTAAAGGGCATGGGGAAGCCTCCCGACCTTAACTTGACGTTAAGAAGATTATGGCAGATTATGGAAAGGGTAGCAAGCTATGTTTTTGGTTCCCAAAAACGCTTGTCGGGGCGGTGCCCCGAACCCCCAAGAGGCGGCGGGATCATGGGTAAGGACGACACACCGAAACGACACGGCGGACGGCCACGGCTTGCGGCAGATGAGCGGCGCGACGAACGCTTGCCTAATCTGCGTGTGACGGCCGCCGAGCGCGCCTATGTCGAGGAACAGGCCGCGCGGGCTGGCTTGCCTCTGGTCGAGTTTTGCCGCCGCGCGATCCTGTCAAAGCGGATTAAACCCCGCCCCGCTTTGGTAGAGGATGCCGTGTTGCTTGAGTTGAACCGCTTAGGGGTCAACCTCAATCAAATCGCCCGCGCGATCAATCGCGGGCGAGGCATCCCCGCCGACATGGCCGACACCATGGCGGCGATCAAGGAAGCCGTGACGAGGCTTGCGAAAGATGGTTCCTGATATCGCCCGCACAGGCCGCAGTTTTAACGGCGCGCTTGCCTACTACCTTCACGACAAGCGCGAAGGTGAAAGGCCGCAGAGCGCCGAGCGTGTTGCATGGGTCGAAATGCGCAATCTTGCGACAGACGACCCGCAAGCGGCCAAGCGGGTGATGATCACTACGGCGATGCATGCGGACGAGCTGAAGGCCGCCGCGGGCATCAAGAACACAGGCCGAAAATCGAATGCGCATGTATACGCGTATAGCCTTGCATGGCATCCAGACGAGGCGGGCAAGCTGGATCGTGCGGAAATGTTGCGCGCCGCAGACGGGAGCCTCAAGGCTCTCGGCGCGGATCATCTTCAATCGATGATCATTTGCCACACCGACCAGAAACACCCGCATATTCACGTTGTCCTGAATCGCGTTGACCCTGCCACGGGGAAGATGTTTTCGACATCGAACGACCGCCTGAAATTGTCCGATTGGGCGAACCAGTACGAGCGCGAGCGGGGGGCGATCCTGACCCCCAAGCGCGAGGAGAAGCGACAGGCGCGCGAGGAGTTCAAGGACAAGGCGGCGCGCAAGGATTATGCCGCCGAGCAGAAGAAGGCCGCAGAAGCCCGCACAACGGCGAAGAAGGACGGGCGCGACCCGAACCCCGCCGCGACCCTCAAAGCCTTTGGAGAGGCACAGAAAGCCCGCCACAAGGAAGATTGGCGGGCATTGTCCGAGAAGAATAAAGCCGCGCGGGAGGCCATCTATTCGGCCAGCGGCGCGGCGATCAAGGAGCTTGCCGAGAAACACAAGGCGAAGAACCGCCCGACATGGGCGGCGCATTTCAAGGACGAGAGGGAGCGACAGGCCGCTTTTGATGCCCGCGAGCGATATTTGCGCGGGATCGTATCCAATGCCCTGGACGCGGCGCGCCAACAGCGCGAGCGCGGCCAGCTTCCCAAGGACAAGGGCGCATTGCGGGCTATCTTTGAAAACGTGCTCGACAGCCAGAAGCGCCGCCAGACATTCACCGACAGCCAGAGCGAGCGCCGCGCCGCCGTGGCGCAGTCGATCAAGAAGGCATTGGACGCGGACATTGCGCAGGTGAAACAGTACCGCGCCGCGATGCTGGAAAAACAGCGCCAAGCCTTCGACAAGGCGCGCGCAGATCTGATCGAGCGGCAGAGCGCCGAACGCGAGAAGATCCGCGCGGCATGGCGCACCATCTATCAGGAGAAGGAACAGCGGCGGCAGGATCGGGAGCGGATCAACCGTCAGGCCGCTAAGTCCGCATCCCGCGCCGAGCGTTACGAGCGCAACAAATCGACCAAGCCCGCCGACATGCGCAAGCAGGAGGCACGGGCGAAGGCATTTGACCGACAGGCGCAGGAGAAGCCCGCGCCGCATCAGCAGGAGAAACCCGCGATGAAAAACGTCTTTGATCGATCGATCGGCAAAGCCCCACCGAAGGCGGCGCCGATCGAGACCAAGGTTCAGCCCGTTTCACAGGCACAGCCCGCGCCCAGCCCGAGCGGTGACGTTCCCCGCCCGACCCCAAAGAAAATGCAGGAGGTGCCCAAGGCCGCGCCGGCGAAACCATCGCCGGCAGAAGCCAAGCGGGACACGTGGCACCGCGCCGCCGGCGCGAAGGCACAGCCCCCCGCCGCACCGAAAAAGGATTGGAGCAAGACGGCCAGCCCCGCCCCTGCTAAGGCGGCAGAGCCGAAAAAGGATTGGAGCAAGGCCGCATCCGAGAAGCCCCGCGAGGTCAAGAAATTGCCGCCTCGCGCGATGGATCGAGACCGCGAAAGATAATTGTTGCCGCCTTTTTGCGAATCTGCGAACATGCCAGCATGTTAACATTTCAACATGTTAGGTAATCCATGAAGACAATCTCAATTTTAAGCCAGAAGGGCGGGAGCGGAAAAACCACTCTCGCCTTGCATCTGGCCGTTATGGCTGAGGAACAGGGCAAGCGCGCTGTTGTTATCGATCTTGATCCGCAGGCATCCGCGACCCTCTGGCATACGGCCAGAACCCGCGCAGGACATCCGCAATCGCCTCATGTTCAGCCTACCCACCCCGCAGGGCTTGAAAGCGTTCTGAATAATTGCGCCGCGCAGGGTGTTGATTTTGTTTTTATCGACACCGCCCCGCAATCGGACAACGTGGCGACACAGGCGGCACAGCTTGCCGACCTTGTTTTGATTGCTTGCAAGCCCTCAATTTTGGATTTGCGGGCAATTCAGAACACCCTACGCCTGACCGAGATTGCCCGCGTTCGGCCTTACGTTGTGCTGACCCAGATCGAGGCGCAGGGCACCCGTCATGCCGAAGCAGCGCAGACACTGGCAAACCTTAAGGTTGATGTCCTGCCCGCTGGCATGGGAAAGCGTGTTGCCTACATGGATGCGCTCATAGACGGACAGGCGGCCAGTGAGTTTGAACCGCACGGGCGCGCGGCGGAGGAAACGCGGCTTTTGTTTGATGTTGTCGCTAAATTGGCGAAGAAGGCGACAGGGCGGAGGAACGCGGCATGAGCAAGCGCAAGCCTATTGATTTTTCGGCCTTGTCCGATGCTGCCGCTACGCCGACTAATCCGATCAGGAAACTGGAAGCGAGCGCGCAAGGGAAAGCACCTGCCCGCATGGGCAAGGTGCAGATTAGCGCCTTTGTGGAACCAGAAGTAAGGAACGAACTTAAAGCCCTTGCGGCATTGAATGGCCGAAGCCTCAATGACCTCTTGGAGGAAGCTTTCCAGATGGTGCGGGATAGATACAAGAATTAAATTGCTGACATTATAGCATGTTAACATGATAACAAATTGACATCATAACATGTTATTATATCCCGCCGCTTTTGGCAAACAATTGATAATTCAGGACAAAGCGCCGTGCATCCCTTGCAAATAGCGGGATTGAAGGCGGGTTATGTTCTGCTTGGCGAAAATCGGCAAATCAGGCAAACTAGACTAGGCTTGTCCGAGATTCGCGGGCGCGTCAATTTTTTGGAGTATTCTAAGACCAGAAACGAAAAACCCGCCGAGGGGGCGGGTCATCCATAATCCGATAGGGATTGATCAACGTTGTGGTGACTTTGATCTTCCCAAAAAATCGGAGCATTTGCAAGAGGATTCTTGCCACGGCTTTTTGCGCCCTGATGGTTGCCAATCCCCGAAGCGGTCAACGAACCGAAAGGGGATCAACCATGTTTGAAGCTATCGCAGATGTAATCACAGAACCGCCCAGAGGGCGCAGAGGCGCGCCCGTGCGCCGACAATCCCGCCTTGCAGGACGGGAGGGCGTTTTCTGGCGGCGTGTCAGCCGTCAGGAAGCCCGCCAGATCGTTTTTGCGGCGCGGCGGTATGAATTGACATCGCGCCAGTTCGGCGCGCGCAATGGCGCGCTTGGAGCCGTTGCGCTTGAGGTGCTCGACCTGCTGGCGAATATGGTTGATTACAAGACAGGGCGGCTCGATCCTGCCATTGAAACCCTGATGAAGCGGCTCAAACGGTCACGGGATGCCATTGTCAGGGCGCTAAAGGCGTTACGCGATCACGGGTTCCTTGATTGGTTGCGGCGCTACGTGCCCACAGGCAGGGAAGGGCGGGGCGTTCAGGTGCAACAGACCAGCAACGCCTACAGGCTTTCCATGCCAGCCCGCGCGCGCCGCCTGTTAGGGCGCTATGGCCGATCCGCGCCCTTGCCCGATGATTTCACCCATGCGCGGGAAATGCAGGAAGCGGCAATCACAGCCCACCGCCAGAGCCTCACCCTTGAGGAATTGCCGCTATTCGAGATCGGCGACAACCCATTGGGGCAGGCGCTCGCAAGGCTTGGAAAAGCGATCAAAGAACGTGAGTCCGCCAAACGGACTGAATCCGCATCTAGGTTTATTTCTATGAAGAATGAATAGCGGAATCGGCCTAACGGCCGATGAGTTTTCCATTGGCTGGGGGCGCTGCCCCCAACGCCGTGTCAAGGGTGCGGTTCCCGAGGCTCGGGGCTTACGCCCCTGCGCCCGCCGCACTGATCCTTGACACTCTGCCCCCCGCGTTCGCCACGTGGCAGAAGTGCAGGCCGCTTTGCGTCTGCACTTGCCACTCGATTAAGGGGATTCACGGCGCGGGCTTTTTCAGGTAAAATTTGAATAACGAAAGGATTTTCAAAAATGAGTAAAAACAAACCCTTTGATGTTTGCGTCCCCGAAAAATACCAGACCGACAACGGCGAGGAAAAGACCAAATATTACCAAGTCGGCGTTGCCTTTGAGATCGAGAGCGGCGGCATGTCCGTTATCTTGCCCGAGGGCATTAGTCTATCAGGCCGTTTTGTCATCTTTCCCCGCAAAGATCGACATGAACCAACCCCCTAAGAAGCCCCGAAAGTTCAGGGGCTTTTGTGCTATCGACAGGCGCGGCGCTTTGCTTTGGGGGACATTGCGACCGACCGAGGCCGAGAGCCGCGCCCTATTCGAGAAATGGAACCCCGCGCCGAGCGGTTACGATCACGGGGCGCAGATCATGCCCGTAGAGCTGTATTTATGATCACGCCCGCTAGCCTGTTTTATTGGTTTGTGGGAGCCGTGGCGTTTTTGCTGGCCGTGGTGGTGCTATCCGTTCGCCCCGCGCGATCATTCGAGCCGCACCAGATCACCGCGCCCGTGCGCTATGTGGTGGACGGGGACACGCTCTATTTGCACGGCCAGAAAACCCGAATCCGATTATTCGGGATCGATGCGCCAGAGATGGACACGAGGGCAGGGAAGGCGGCGCGGGCGCACCTGTCAAAAATCGCCCAGGGGCGCAAGGTGACTTGCCAGATCATCGAGCGCGACAGGTACGGGCGATTTGTTGGCCGTTGCCATTTGCCAGACGGACGCGACATTGGCCGCGTGATGATCGAGGCAGGACACGCCCGCGAGTTCTGCCGCTACTCCAAGGGCATTTATGGGCGGTGTAGATGATGATCGAAAGCCGCTCTAATCGTAGCGGATAAGCTTGACAAAATACCATATTATCGTTATTTGAAATCACGAGGCGCAATTAATTTGTTGCCCTCTTTCCGAGACCCACGTCTAAAAGCGTGGGTTTTCGTGCATCTGGGGGCATGATTCTGACTTATATCGCCTACCTTGATGAATTTGGGCATATAGGCCCGTACATCAGCCGCACCGATCCAAAACATAACGACAGTCCCGTTTTCGGGCTTGCCGGTCTTGTTCTTCCCGTAAATGAGGTGCGTAGTTTCGGCACATGGTTTTTTCAGAGAAAGTGTGAGTTGCTTGATTTCGAAATCAGCCGCTCCGGTGAACATCCAGCTACGTGGGAGAAGAAGGGCGCGAGCCTCTACACTGCAAGGAATGTCACCCAATATGCTGAGTTGAGGAAATTCACAAACCGCTTTTTCAATAAGATCACTACGGTCGGCGGGTTTGTGTTCTATGTTGGGATCAAGAAGACAGCTGCCCCTGATCGTCACAACCCGAATTTTCTCTACCAGCGAGTTCTACTAGAGGCGATAAAGCGAATTAATTCGTTCTGTGAAGAAGATTGTACGCCGCTTGATAATTTTGTGTTGGCGCTCGACGAACATGATCAACGTGATGCTCTTATCACTGCATCGGCCAGAAGCATGTATAGCCCCACGCAACCAAGGCGGTGCCTTATCGAACCGCCTTTTCAAATTGAGAGCCATCGCTATCAAACGATGCAGGCGGCGGATTGGATCGCGGGGCTTGTAGGTCGTTTGGGCGCTGTCTGGGCTGATCCCTCTGCTTATCCTGAAAATGTGGTGCACCGAAAATATTTTGAAGCTCGCCTTAATCAGGCGGTTCGCCGGAGCGGAATCAGAAGCTAGGCGCAGCGCAGTCTTTATGTTTTAGGTCATGGCAAGTACGGCGATTAGTTGGGCAATACCATCTAACAGACGGGCGCGACATTGGCCGCGTGATGATCGAGGCAGGACAGCCCGCGAGTTTTGCCTCTACTCCAAAGGCATCTATGGCCGTTGTCGACGATGATGGGCAACCGTTCTAATCGTAGCGGCTGATGATCGTAAAATTCGGATCGTTCATATCGATTTCGGGTTGTACCTTCGCAACGACAAAGCCCACCCATCCAAAGCGCGGATCGATCTCATCGACAGCATCGACCGCAGGCATTGCGTGTTCGATAGGAACCCAGATGACAACATCGTCAGGCTTTAGGCGATCACCATTGCCTGTTGGAGTGCGAGAAGGGACAACGAAGCCGCCATCTTCCGATGCGACTTTGAGCATGACTATTTGCACGCCGTCCGGCTCGATTTTGGTCGGTGCACGAGTCCCAAATTCTTTTTGAGAGTCGAGAACAACGGCAACAATCCCTTGCCTTGGAACTATTTTTGTATGCCCATATTTGCATTGATATTCGAGGAACGCTTCCCCGCTTTTGAAAACGAGCTTATCAGGCAATTGGGACGGGGTTTTCTTCGTAAACGGCCATACCATTGATTGCTCCAATTCGCCTTTATTCCTTTAAAGGGCTGTTCTCAAAAAACAGTTTGTCGTTGAAATCCTTTATGTATTTTTTGGAGAAAAATTCGGCTTTCAATTTTTCCCAATCAGGCAAAATCGAGCGATAGTATACAGCCCTCGATTTTGCGTTATTTTCCATCTTATCTATATTTTCTGGTGTGGGTCTCTCGCTGTCACGAACAAACTTGAAAAAGTCCATCTGTTCTTTTTCAGATTCTTCCGAAAATCGGCCAAAATAATCATCTGTGAATACACGAATTTTGAGGCATAAACCAGTAAACCCAATTGGGTTGTTCTTCTTATCTAAAAAATGTTCATGGAACCCTTTGCGAAATTGTCCTTCTTCTCCCCAATAGCTAGTGGATCGTTCCCCTATGTCGTAGGCTAAAAGATGTAGGAGAAAATCGCCTTGCTCTTCCTCAGCTATGCTATCAATGAATGCACTAAATTCGTCGACTGGGTTTTTCATTCAGGATTCCTCAGATTTGATGCCTTATCGCTACCACATCTAGTGGTTTCGGACTATGGAAAAAACCGCGATCCTGTAGACCTTAGCGGGTGATAATATGCATTATGGAACCTGTTTTGAAATAATGGCGAAGTCCTGAAAAGCGAATTGAAGTAGCTACCAAAACGCGCCGCGTTTTTACTGCAAAAAGCAAATATTCAAGGCTCTATTTGTTGCGTTGCAACCAAATAGAAAAGGGCGCATGGCGCGCCTTTTCACCCATGCTTTCGAGATCAACATCTTGATTGTTCCCTGTTCGATTCCCGCCGAAGGCGAGAAGCGAACCCGCCCGCAGGGCGCGCGATTGTTCCCCGTCCCGATAGCCTCATAACAGCACCCCGCACAGGGCGAAGTCACCCGACAGGGGCGAAGCGAAGCGGCGCACCGCGAAGCGGTTGACAGCCCGCGCAGGGTGCTAGGCTATGGCACGGGATGGAAAGAATATATTTGCAATTCGCTGATAATATATGGCAATAATGAAATATGATTGCAGAAGAATTTAACACACAGGCAGATTTAGAATGGCGTTATTGGGCATGGGTTGCGGCCAATACGCCAAGTATATATGACTTTCAATCAATATATGATAGGCCGTCTATATATGACTTTAAATCACCGTTTGATTTCACATGAAAAACCCGCCTTTATTGGCGGGTTTTTCATTATTCCCGAGCAATTTTTATCATGTATAGCCCAATCGGCGCGGCAATGATCCCGCTGATGATTGCAATCATGATATTGGTTTGTGAATCCCCTTCGCCTTGATAGAGGCGCATGAGGCTGATGGCGAGCGCCATGCAGGAGATAAACCCAATAATTCCAATTGGAACGAAATTGCGTGCCTCTTGCGGCCATTCGCGAACCTCTTGCCGCGCCTCGTGCAAGTAGTTCAGGATTGGATTTAGAACAGGCGCGGTCTGTTCCATCATATTTCGGCGGCGGGGTTCAAAGTACGGGGCGGGTTTCAGCTTGAGAACATCGCCGCCCTTGATGAACGCGATGATATGGCGAGCCAGCTTGTCACCCTTCCCCTTGCCAACAATGGCCGCGATTTCATCGGGGGACAGGCGCGCCTGTCCGACCATGCGCATTTTGTGTTGATAATCGGCCTCGTTTTTTGCGTTCAGAGCATCTGTGGCGCGACGAGCGTTTTCGTCTTCGGTGTCAATTTTTGAGCGCCTTTCTGTG
>NZ_LR701572.1:4682500-4689181 GCF_902498795.1 Hoeflea sp. EC-HK425 | reverse complement strand
CTCCGGAAATCGCCGCGCGCGCATGAGACCCCCACTCGGGCTACGCCCTCGCGGCAGCCTCATGCGCGCACAAAGAGTGGCCGATTTTTGCGCCGCCGCCTGGCCGGGTTTTACTCCGCCGTTGACACAGTTCACGGGCAAGCCTCTTTTGTCAGTACCGGACATCAGGGAAGTGTTCGGGGTGGGCGGTGATATGAACGAACAGAAGCGGTTCCAGATTGTGTTTTTGTCCGGGTATCCGCCGATGGTCGCAACGCTCGAGCCGTGGTTTGTCGACCCGGATTTGAAAGCTCTTCTGGAACAGCCGCCGGCGCAAATACCGAAGCAGCGCGATGATGACCAGCCACCCTGGTGGACCGGCATTCCAGCTGATTACAGCTATGGCATTACCTACAAAGGAGGTGATGGTGACACATGAGCTGCACCCGGGCGCATTGCCGGTTGATGTCGATGTGAAGTCCAGAGACGTGACTGCGCCCTGGATCCTTGATCACACTGGCGCACCCAGATCCTTTCCGGTGACTGCGGGAACGGGACTTTACTATGACCTCGACAACAAGGTCGTGCACCTCCGCAAACCCGAGGCAGGTATGTCGCGGACCTATGCGCCAGAGATTGATATTTACATCAATCATACGGATGGCTTCGTCGACGTGAGCTTTCGTTGTGTGGAGCGCCCATGGGTGGTGTATCCCACATTGCAGATTCAGGATGGTTGCCTGCAATTCGTCCATGTGGACGATTTCATGGCCTCGAATCTGGCCATGTTTCAGGCGGCGTGCCGTTATCTGAACTCGCCGATCTACAACCCCTATCTGACCGCCATTGAAGCGCCGGCTGATAGACAATACGCCTTCTCCGTTGCCGACGGCACCATAACGCGCCGCGACGGCAATCCCGTGGATCAGATGTTCTCCACATTGAAGAGTTTCGTTTTCCGCTCCCGCGTCCCAGTTCCGGGCTTCGATCGTTCTGAGACGAACGCGCCCTGTGAACTGCCTCCTGGCCTTTACAGCGCGAAGGTGGCCCAGACCGACACATTGACTGGTGAGGTGGTGCGCTTTGAAGTCGAAAGTCTCGAAAATGATAATGTTCATTTCTGTCAGGTGCTTGTGGAGCACGACGATCTGTTCGTGCCAAGGCAAGCCGGCAATGTCGACATTGGTGATGTGGAAGAGCTGACTTTCCTTGATCTCGATAATTGGATGCCAAAGACGTTCGCACCCCAAAGCCCAATTGGTCGGAGGGTGAAAGCCGGCGGCCTGCTGGGCAGCTTGTTCGGCCGGTCCTAGGCCGATCTGTTAAAGGAGCTAAGCAGATGGAAGGCCAAAACTTTCCCGTCACCATACTGGATGAACCTGAGACATTCACGCTTCTCTGGACGCGCAATTCCTCCGGCGCGCCCTATTCCGTTCAACTGGACGCCGGAACAGAAGTGTTTTTCGATCCGGAAAACACGATCTTCCATTACAGGACCGACGACCTGGTTCGCACGGTTACCAGCCAGATTGAGGTGAGAATTTCAACACGCCACGAGGAATGGGAGATGGAACTGGTGGTCGATCCGGAGGATGGGCTGGAGCCCCCGTCCGTCCTGGTATCTGGAAACCAGCTCTTCCTCAGCGACAATGGCTACAATTTCTCAGTCGAGCACCTTTTCAGAAATTTCTGCCAAGTCTTGCACAACCGGGCGTTCAATCCCCACGAAGTCATGCCCGAAAATGGTGAGTATGGCAGCTACACATGCAACTTCGAGACTGGCGAAGTCGCTTACTACACCGGCGATCCCATCGACAATGTGCCGCCGAAAGGGCCCAAGAAGGCCATTGTAAAGATGCTGCGCGCGTTCCCGGCAAAACTCATGAGCGACGAAGCGGTGACGATGATCGCCGGCGCCTATGAAATCATCCCCGGCGTCTACGATGGCAAGACCGGCGACATTCAAAATTGGCGTTTTGATGCGAGGGGGGATGAAACCTTCCGCCAAGATCACTTGCGTGCATTTGTCGAGGATGATGTTTTGATCGCCGAGCTTGAACTCGGCCAAGCCGTCATCGTGGATGTGCTGGATCGCAAGGACAGCACGCACCCTATGTTTGCGGCCGAAGCGAGAGGCCGGATGAAGTCGGCGGCCACTCAGGCGGAGAGCCCCCAAAGCGCAGCGCCGACGGCTACGGATGCGCCAAAGCGCGGCCTGCTGGACAGGCTGTTTGGCAAAAGCTGATGGATACGGGAAAACCGCCCGCTTGCTGCGGGCGGTCTTGGCGGGAGTGGGTTACTTCTGGCCGCCTTCCCCGAGGTCGATGACGCGCATGGCGATCCGTCCGTCTCTTGGCAGTAGGTCCAGCTGAAGGCTCATGCCTTTGCCGTCCTTGTGCGGCCATGCAGCGCCGATGCGGATCCAGTTGGACTTGTCCTCTTTGGTGTCGGTCACGTGATAGAGGGCGTGTGTGGGCATTTTTGCGTTGCGGGCTTTGGTGTTTGTCTTGGTGCTCATTTCAGTGTCTCCTTTTTCATTTCCAGAGGGCAACGCGCCTCGCTGCCCTTCATGGGTCTGAGAGAAACCGTCCCCAGAGACAGGCGGGCCAGTGGCAACACGGTGGTGGTGCGGGCAGCCACTTGCGCGCCTGGCGAGACGGTTCATAGAAACCCATGGAGCGAAGGGCAGCGAGGTGTCAGCGTGGCCTCATGAAAAAGGACGGCACGAGCACCCGACGAACCGCCCGTCCAAACCACACGACGCGCACAGACCGGACAGCTTGGAGAGAAGGACAAGCTACATCCATCAGAGACCGCATATGCGAAAGACAAGACTGACCGGAAAGCAGGGCCTCGGGTCTCTTGCGATGAGACGGATCGTGAGATCACCACAAGAGCCGTTGGGCCTGGAGGAGCGGGTCGTCCCCCTTCGCCAAACGCTCCGCGTTTCAACGGGAGATCACCGGAAGATCCGCGGCACACTGGCCAAATCGGGCAACTTAAGAACGGCCACAAGCACAATCCATGCTTTTCACTTGGTGAAAGTGTCAAATGTAGGTATATTTTCCTACATGAGCACAAGCCAGATGACATTACTGACCCAGGGGGAGTTCTCTGAACTTTCGCTTCATGAGAAGAACAGCTACCTGCAGGACGTTGCGAGACAATATCTTGAAGCGCGCGGCGACCAATTCACGCCACTGAGCAAAGACGCCTTGAGCCGGCTCCGACGCTACTACAGTCGTCGCAGCCTGGCCGATCTGCAACTTGAGAAAGTGCAGGACGATGAAATGCGCCACGCATTGGAGCGCCTCTCGGGCGCGATCCGCGTCGGCCATTTTGAGAAGGTACTGGAAAGCGAGATTCCGCCGAGCGCTTCCGAGAACCGGATGATGCGCCCTCCGCCGATCGATGATGAACAGATGATGTTTTTCGTCCCGGACATCTACGACGCGCCACTCAAGGACGATGTGAACCTGATGGATGTGGCCCCGTTTACGCTGAGCAAGACCAAGCGCGAGGGATTGATCCGCTATGAGCTCAAGGACTGCGTGATCACCATTGAAGGGGGTGCGGAGACCGGCATTGCCAATGCCCATGACTACGACATCTTTCTCAATATGGTGACCTACTTGGCCGAAGAGATGCGCAAATTCCGCAAGACGCCCCAGGGCAGTCTGCCGCCACGGGTATACCGCCCGACAGCGGCGCAGATTCTGAAATTCTGCCGTCGCGGCGATGGCGGCCGGCAGTATCTGGAGCTGGAGAAGGCACTCGACCGATTGCAGGCCACGCGGGTGAAAATCACGAATCTGGACGGGCACAAGCGCCGCGCGACGGAGAGCTTCCCACTGATCGGCCGGTACAAGGTCATCAGCCGCACCACCCAGAACAAGATCGACCAGGTGGAGCTGGACATCCCGGACTGGGTCTATGAGGGCGTGGTCAATCCCGAGAAGAAGGCGACGATCCTGACGCTCAACCCGGACTATTTCCTGATCACCAAACCGACGGCACGCTTCATCTACCGGCTCGCCCGCAAAGCGGCGGGTCAGGGCGAGGCGTTTTACGCGCTGAAGGATCTGCATCACCGCAGCGGCTCTCCCCTACCCCCTGGCAAGTTCGAGAAGTCGATTGAGGCGATTGTGAAGCAGTCAAAAAATGAGCCGTTGCCGGACTACGACCTCAGTCTGAAGGACGGCCGAAACGGGCGCATTCTTGTGATGAGCAAGCGCACCGAACTCGCCGCCGGCTGACAAAATTGTCTGACAAAATTCCGTCTATCGTTCCACTGATTTTGTCAAAACCGGATCGCGCTCCCTTCTGGTTTTTGTCAAAACCCGTCTATCATTTTGGCAAAAACGCGCGGATTTCGGCCCTGTGGATAGTTTTGACAAAATGGGACGCATTCCGTCTATCACTCCAAAATAACCGTCTATCATTCTGTCTGAGCCGTCTATCATTCCGGCAAAACCGTCTATCACTCCAAAAACCATACCTTAGGTCATTGAATCACAAATGAAATCACCCCCTTAAAACTTAACTAAAAACCTTAAAAACAGAAAAAACGCGCCAGGGCGCATATTTTCAAAATTTGTTTTTTTCTTTTTTTGATTTCAGGACGGCGCGGCGCTCGGGGTGTTGATTGGTGTTGTGAAGGGTTGAGATGAGATGCCCCCAAAGTGCCCCTGTACGTCAAAAAAGCCCTGTCATGAGGATCAGGGCTTTGGGATTTTCGTTGTATTATCAGACGGATATTTGGTTGCGGGGGCAGGATTTGAACCTGCGACCTTCAGGTTATGAGCCTGACGAGCTACCGGGCTGCTCCACCCCGCGTTAAGACTTGAGCTTCCGGGCATGCCCGGTCTTTTTGTTTTGCCGATCCTCAAGGCCTTTGGCCTCTGCGGGTCGGCGGGGGCTGCTCCACCCCGCGTTAAGACTTGAGCTTCCGGGCATGCCCGGTCTTTTTGTTTTGCCGATCCTCAAGGCCTTTGGCCTCTGCGGGTCGGCGGGGGCTGCTCCACCCCGCGGTAAGACTTGAGCTTCCGGGCATTCCCGGTCTTTTTGTTTTGCCGGTCCTCGAGGCTTTTGGCCTCTGTGGGTCGGCTGGGGCTGCTCGACCCCGCGACAGGCCTTGCTGAATGAGCAAGGCAAAAGGCAAAACGGGCCGCGAGAGCGACCCGTGAGTGTTCCAATTTTCGTAAGGCTGAGAAGATTTCAACTTGATGTTGCGATTTGCAGACCTGGCAGCGACCTACTCTCCCGCGTCTTGAGACGAAGTACCATCGGCGCTGGGGCGTTTCACGGCCGTGTTCGGAATGGGAACGGGTGCAGCCGCCCCGCCATGACCACCAGGTCGGCAAAGCGCAACATGTGCACATGGGCTGCATGTGCAAGTTGATTGAGAAGCTGGCGGGTGGCTAACCCTTTGACACTTGTAGTGAACACGTCTTCTGTCCGCGATGCGTATCGGAGCGAAGCTCCGCAAGCGCGACCGCGCGTCGCCAATCGTTTGGCGCGCCGTCCGCAGGGCCAGCTCCGTTAGGAGCGTACGGCCCGTGAGGACAAAACACTCACATCGAACTTCGTTCGATGAGCACGAGCAATGAGAACGATCAAGCCGATCGAGCTATTAGTACTGGTAAGCTTCACACATTACTGCGCTTCCACACCCAGCCTATCAACGTGGTAGTCTTCCACGACTCTCAGGGAATACTCGTTTTTAGGTTGGTTTCCCGCTTAGATGCCTTCAGCGGTTATCCATTCCGTATATAGCTACCCTGCTATGCCGTTGGCACGACAACAGGTCCACCAGAGATACGTCCATCCCGGTCCTCTCGTACTAGGGACAGATCCTATCAATATTCCTACACCCACGGCAGATAGGGACCGAACTGTCTCACGACGTTCTGAACCCAGCTCACGTACCGCTTTAATTGGCGAACAGCCAAACCCTTGGGACCTGCTCCAGCCCCAGGATGCGATGAGCCGACATCGAGGTGCCAAACAACCCCGTCGATATGGACTCTTGGGGGTCATCAGCCTGTTATCCCCGGCGTACCTTTTATCCGTTGAGCGATGGCCCTTCCACGCGGGACCACCGGATCACTATGACCGACTTTCGTCTCTGCTCGACTTGTCAGTCTCGCAGTCAGGCAGGCTTATGCCATTGCACTCGACGACCGATTTCCGACCGGTCTGAGCCTACCATCGCGCGCCTCCGTTACTCTTTCGGAGGCGACCGCCCCAGTCAAACTACCCACCATACACTGTCCCGGACCCGGATAACGGGCCGCGGTTAGACATCCACGAAGATAAGGGTGGTATTTCAAGGATGGCTCCACGCGAGCTGGCGCCCACGCTTCAAAGCCTACCACCTATCCTACACATGCCTTGGCGAATGCCAGTGTAAAGCTATAGTAAAGGTGCACGGGGTCTTTCCGTCTGACCGCAGGAACCCCGCATCTTCACGGGGAATTCAATTTCACTGAGTCTGCGTTGGAGACAGCGGGGAAGTCGTTACGCCATTCGTGCAGGTCGGAACTTACCCGACAAGGAATTTCGCTACCTTAGGACCGTTATAGTTACGGCCGCCGTTTACTGGGGCTTCGATTCAAAGCTTGCACCTCTCCTCTTAACCTTCCAGCACCGGGCAGGCGTCAGGCCCTATACGTCGTCTTGCGACTTCGCAGAGCCCTGTGT
>NZ_LR701572.1:0-4677500 GCF_902498795.1 Hoeflea sp. EC-HK425 | reverse complement strand
TCCCCGATTTTGCCTTACAGCCGCCGGATTTCGCACTAGAAGATCTGTGCCGGATCAAGTTGGCTGTGCACTTGCCTTCGCTCCTGCCGAATCGGGACTCGAACCGGGCGCAGATTTGACAGATGACTGAGTGCAGGGCACATCTGCATCTGGCGTTCCCGTCCAGTGCCGAAAGCGCGGCCGGACGGTACTGTGAACTTGGAGGACCAATGCCAAACGACGACTTTCTCGCACGGCAGATGGGCGATCAACCGCCACTGCTGGCCGGTGGCCGCAAGCCGCCCGACAAGCGCGAGATCTCGTTGCGTTGGCTCTCCGGCACCTTCATGACCGGCATCACTTCCAGCCTGCTGATGGGCGTGGCGCTGTTCGGCGCCATGGAAGGGCGCGAGCAGCTGGCAATTCCCGCTGAGGCCCTGGCTTCGACCGACCTGAATTCAGGCGGCATTGGCGTCGTCGAGAAAGGTGACCGGCTGGTTCCCTCCGTGGTCACCGCCAAGCCGGCCGACAAGAGCATCATGGAAGTTTCCACCATGGTCCGTGACGGCGACCGTGACGTCGTCCGCAGGCAACCTTTCGCCCACGTCAAGATCGCACTTGCCGCCAACCATCCCAACGCCACGGCCAAGTCCTATCCGCGCTTCAATCCGCTCAAGATCTTCTCGGCCGGCGACGCGGAAGCTGCATCAAGCGTAAGGACCGGCGTCATCTACGGTGCCGAAGTCGATTCGGAAATCAGCCTGCGCACCATCGATTTCCCGCTTGAAGCGCCCGGCCATCCCTTTGCGGCCTCCATGTCGCTCGATGAAGCCGAGGAAACGGTCCGCACCAACGGGTCGGTGCTGACCGACGGTTCCGTGCAGTTTGCATCGCTCAACTATGTCGATCCACGCCGGTTCGGGTCCAACCGTCTCGAGCTCGACTTCAGTGCCAGCCTGAATGCCCGGGTCATCGCCGAGAATGTTTCTATCGCGTCCTACTCGCCGCAGGCCCAGCAGCGAACGGACTATGTCGATGACATCATCCCGGTGCGCAAGGCAGCAGCGCTCTCCGACATTCTCGACGGCGCGGGTTACACTGCGGAACAGTATCAGGCCGCACTCGACATGCTGGCGCAACAGATCAAGACCGACGAGGTTCCCACGCGGGCCGTCATCCGTGTCGGAATGGAACAATCCGGCGACAGCACGCGGATCATCCGCATGAGCGTCTACCAGTATTCGAGCCACATGATCACCGTTGCGCTTTCAGACAGCAACGGCTTTGTCATCGGCAACGAGCCGCCGCCGACACCGGCAATCCGCTCGGCCTTCGACGAAACCCAGGCACCGGTTGCCACCGCCCGCGACCTGCCCAACATCTATGACGGCATCTACCGCTCGGCCCTGTTGTACGGCATGTCTGCCGACATGGTCGGCCAGATCATCAAGATGCTGGCCAGCAATGTCGACTTCCAGTCGCAACTCCGCCCCTCCGATACGCTCGAGGCGTTCTTCTCTGTCACCGACGACAGCGGCATCGCGACGGAAGATTCCGAGTTGCTCTTCGTCAACGCCAGGTTCGGCGGCAACTCCATCCGGCTCTACCGCTTCCAGCACCCCGAAGACAATTCCATTGACTACTATGACGAGGAAGGCCGAAGCGCGCGGCAATTCCTGATCCGCAATCCGGTGCCGAACGGCAAGTTCCGTTCCGGTTTCGGCATGCGCCGCCATCCCATCCTGAAATACTCGCGCATGCATACCGGTGTCGACTGGTCCGCGCCAAGGGGCACACCGATCATTGCCTCGGGCAATGGCGTGGTCGAGAAGGCGAGCTGGGATTCCGGCGGATATGGCCGGCAGACGATCATCCGCCACGCCAATGGTTACAAGTCGAGCTATTCTCACCAGAACAGCATTGCCAAGGGCGTGGTTCCCGGCGCGCGCGTGCGTCAGGGCCAGGTCATCGGCACCGTCGGCTCCACCGGACTTTCGACCGGACCCCACCTCCACTACGAGCTGATCGTCAATGGCAACAAGGTTGACCCGATGCGGATCCGTCTTCCCGACGGCAAGTCGCTCAAGGGGGAGGCCTATGCCATGTTTGCCCGCGAACGTGACCGGATCAATGCCCTGCTCGACATCGAGATGTCCAACAAGGAACTTGCCAGCCGCTGAGTCCGGCCCATGCGCCCGTCAGGCAGAGGGCGGGGACTGAAACGACATCCGTTTCGCCTTGCTCAACCCATCCATCGCCATGGCATGGGACCGGCGCACGTAGTTCTCGCAATGCCTGCCTGTCCAGCGTCGACTCATCAAGCCCTTGCAGCCATTTCAATCCGCGGGACGCGAGATAGGGCGCAGGCCGCATTCCGGGGACGGATTTCAGCATCTCGAAACTCATAGGCGAGGCCTTGAAGGTTACCCGCATCTGGCCATCCGGATCCCTGATGAGAATGGCAAAGACCTTGCCGCCGACCTTGTAGACGTCGGAGCCGCCCCATTGCACCACATGTGTTGCCCCGGACAGGGACATGCAGAACGAATGCAGGTTGGATGCTTCCTCCTCCAAGCGGTCTAGGCTCCATTGCTCGATGCGCCACTGGCTGGACCGCAACATCGATCCCTGCCTCAACAAAAAGGCGGACCCGAAGATCCGCCTTTTCCGGCATTTGCATAGCTTAGGCGGCCTCGCCCTGGGGAGCCTCGGCCTCGGCCGGTGTCTCGTTCGAGACAGAGAACACCAACCGGTCGGAACCCGCGCTGACGGTGACATGAGCACCTTCGCCAACCTCGCCGAGAAGGATTTTCTCGGCCAGCGGATCCTGCACGTATTTTTGCACGACCCGCTTGAGCGGACGCGCGCCATAGGCGGGATCGTAACCCTTGTCGGCGAGCCAGACGCGGGCTTCCTCGTCAAGCGCCACATCGATCTTGCGGTCAACGAGCAGCTTGCCCAGCCGCTTGAGCTGGATATCGACGATCGCGCCCATTTCCGACCTGCGCAAGCGGTGGAACAGGATGATCTCGTCTATCCGGTTCAGGAACTCTGGACGGAACGACGCGCGCACGACGTTCATCACGTCATCACGAGCGGCATCCGCGTCCTGATCGTCGGTCAGCGCCGCCAAATATTCCGAGCCAAGGTTGGATGTCATGACGATCAGCGTGTTGCGGAAGTCCACAGTACGCCCCTGGCCGTCGGTCAGGCGGCCGTCATCAAGCACTTGCAGAAGCACGTTGAAGACATCGGGGTGCGCCTTCTCGATCTCGTCGAACAGGATCACCTGATAGGGCCTGCGCCGTACGGCTTCCGTCAGCGCACCACCCTCGTCGTAGCCGACATAGCCCGGAGGAGCACCGATCAGACGGGCCACCGAATGTTTTTCCATGTATTCCGACATGTCCATCCGGATCAGCGCGGTTTCATCATCGAAGAGAAACTCGGCCAGTGCCTTGGTCAGTTCGGTCTTGCCGACGCCGGTCGGGCCCAGGAAGATGAACGAGCCCATCGGCCGGTTCGGATCCTGAAGACCGGCGCGGGCCCGGCGGACAGCCTTGGAAACCGCCTGCACCGCTTCGCCCTGACCGACCACGCGCTTGCCGATCTCGTCCTCCATCCTGAGCAGCTTGTCGCGCTCGCCTTCAAGCATCCGGTCGACCGGAATACCGGTCCAGCGCGACACGATGTGAGCGATATGATCCGGCGTCACTGTCTCTTCGACCATGCCCGCCGCATCGGCTTCGCCATGGGCTTCGGCCTCTTGCAACTGGCGTTCGAGAGCCGGGATTTCGGCATAGGCAAGTTCGCCGGCACGCTGGTACTCGCCACTGCGCTGGGCGATGGCAAGATCGTTGCGCGCCGCTTCAAGCTTGAGCTTGAGATCAGCCGCCAGGCCGAGCTTCTGCTTCTCAGACTGCCAGCGTGCCGTCAGTGCACCGGATTTTTCCTCGATGTCCGACAATTCCTTGTCCAGCCGCTCGAGCCGGTCCTTCGATGCCTGGTCGGTCTCTTTCTTGAGTGCCTCGCGCTCGATCTTGAGCTGCATGATCCGGCGGTCGAGTTCATCGAGCTCTTCCGGCTTGGAATCGACCTGCATTCTCAACCGCGCCGCGGACTCATCGACCAGGTCGATCGCCTTGTCGGGCAGGAACCGGTCGGTGATGTAGCGATTGGACAGGACGGCAGCCGAAACCAGCGCCGAATCGCTGATCCGCACCTTGTGATGCTGCTCGTATTTTTCCTTGAGCCCGCGCAGGATCGAAACTGTATCCTCGACCGTGGGTTCTTCCACCATCACCGGCTGGAAACGACGGGCCAGGGCCGCATCCTTTTCAACATGCTTGCGGTATTCATCGAGCGTGGTTGCGCCAACGCAGTGCAACTCGCCGCGCGCCAGCGCCGGCTTCAAGAGGTTGGAGGCATCCATGGCGCCGTCGGCCTTGCCGGCGCCGACCAGCGTGTGCATCTCGTCGATGAACAGGATAATCCCGCCATTGTTGGCCTGGATTTCGGACAGCACGGCCTTGAGCCGCTCCTCGAACTCGCCGCGATACTTCGCCCCGGCAATCAGCGCGCCCATGTCGAGCGCCATCAGCTGCTTGTCCTTGAGCGATTCAGGGACGTCGCCATTGACGATCCTGAGTGCCAGGCCCTCCGCGATGGCGGTCTTGCCGACGCCGGGTTCGCCAATCAGAACCGGGTTGTTCTTCGTCCGGCGGGAAAGCACCTGAATGGTGCGGCGGATTTCGTCATCCCTGCCGATCACCGGGTCAAGCTTGCCTTCGCGTGCCGCCTCGGTCAGATCCCGGGCATACTTCTTCAGCGCATCGAAACCCTGCTCGGCGCCGGCGCTGTCGGCGGTACGGCCCTTGCGGATGTCGTTGATGGTCTGGTTCAGGGCTTGCGCGGTGACACCGGCATTCTTCAGGATCTTCGAGGTTTCCGCCGACGCCTCGATGACCAGCGCCAGCAGCAGCCGCTCGACCGTGACAAAGCTGTCACCGGCCTTCTTTGCAGCCTCCTCGGCGGACTGGAATACCTTGGCCACCGGCTGAGACAGGTAAAGCTGACCGTTGCCCCCCGTCACCTTTGGCAGTTTTGCAATTGCTGCGTCATTGGCGAGCCGCACATCTGCAGGGCGCCCGCCGGCGCGCTCGATCAGCGATGAGGCCATGCCCTGATCGTCATCCATCAGCACCTTGAGCAGGTGTTCAGGCATGAACTGCTGATGTCCTTCGGCAAGCGCATGGGATTGCGCTGACTGGATGAAACCGCGAACGCGTTCCGAGTATTTTTCAATATTCATGGTCTTCTCCTTTACATGTCCCACCCATTTGTGGCGCGGGACAGCGGGTCCGGATGAGCTCCCGATTGCGGCAAGCCCGATTAGATAAACCAGATATGGGTATTCACAGTTGCGTGAAAAAGGTCTTGTTCAACAATAAAAACCCCGGCTGCGACCAGCCGGGGTTTTCAGTCATTCGTTAAAGAGCGTCGCCTATTCGGCCGCAGCCGGCTCCGTCTGCTTGTCGGCACCGGAGGCCGCTTCCGCGCTTTCATCGGAGCGAACCCGCTTTGGTCGGCCGCGGCGGCGGGGAGCCGGACGCGGGCTTTCTTCCCCAACGGACGCGTCTTCTCCGATCGCAACTTCCGCCGGAACGCCGCTTATCTCGGGCTGTGGTGCATCCGCATCGAAGACGGGCTTGGGCTGCTGTTCCTGGCGCGGCTTGCGTTCTTGCCGTTCGCCGCGATCCTGGCGCTCGGTCCGGTCGCCACGTTCCTGGCGTTCAGACCTGTCCTGGCGTGACTGGCGTTCGGACCGGTCCTGCTGCTCGCCCCGATCGCCACGCTGGTTCTGTGCATTGGTGTCGTTGTCATCATCCGAATCGCGATCATCATCGTCCTGATCCTGCGATTCGCGCGCTTGTGACGAGCTGTCATCGCGCTGGAAGCGCTCCTGCATCTGCGCCTGCGCTGTCAGGATGATCCGGTTGTAGTGCTCGGCATGCTGCAGATAGTTCTCTGCCATCACGCGATCGCCCGAACTCTGCGCATCCCGCGCAAGGTTCATGTACTTCTCCGCCACGTGCTGGGCGGTTCCGCGGATCTTCACATCGGGACCGGAGCTGTCGTAGGAGCGCGACAGCGGGTTCTGGCCTTTGCGGTTGCCCCCACCGTTATTATTGCTTCCGCTGCGTCCGCGACCGCGCTTGTTTTGCTGTCCTGGCCTCATTCGATAGTCACCTGGTTGTTTTCCTGAAAAATCTGTTGGGCGCTTTGGCCAGAGCGTCTGGCTCGCAGGTTGCGCCGCGACATAGGATCATCCACTGATCCCGTCACCGTTATGGGTTCAAATTCAGATACCCGCGCCAGAGGCTTTCCTGCGAACCAGCGGCCAAAAATTTGGCGGGTTCCTAGAGCCGAGCCACATCGGATCGAATCTGTTTCAAGACTTGCTATCCGGCGCTGATCGGGAAACTAGCCATGTTTGCCTGTAATTCCAAGCCTTTTCTTGAAACGACGCTCAAAAGTCCCTGGTCACGGGTTTTGGTTCACCTTGCATCGTGAACAAGAGGACCCTTTCAACACCTCCGAGATCGCGAAACATCCCGGCTTCGGCAAAACCGTGCGCGGCAAAAATCATCGACACGGAGGCCCCCTGGCCTATCCCGAACTCGACAGCGAGATACCCTCCTCGAACAAGCCGATCGCCTGCCTGCGAGGCAATCGCCCGGTAGGCGTCAAGCCCGTCGGTCCCGCCATCGAGCGCTTGTACCGGGTCGTGTTCAGTCACCTCCCTCGAGAGGCCAGACAGATCAGCGGTCGGAATATAGGGCGGGTTGGAAACAATCAGGTCAAACTGTGCATCTATGCCCGACAGCCAGTTACCCTCGATAGCCCGGTAACGCATCGAAAGCCCAAGCTGACGTGCATTCTCGAGCGCCGTCTTCACTGCATCTGCAGAAACATCGACGCCGAGGCAGGTTGCTTGCGGGCATTCCGAAAGCAGCGCCAGCCCAATTGCGCCGGTTCCGATCCCCAGGTCAGCTATCGAGCAGGAGCCCGTTGCCGCTGCTTTTTCCCGGACCAGCGGCAGCACGGCATCGATCAGCGTTTCGGTGTCGGGCCTCGGCTCCAGCGTCGCGGCCGAAAGCCCGAGCGAGAGACCGTAGAACTCCCGGAAACCCAGGATGCGGTGCACCGGCATGCCTGCAAGCCTGTCATCCAGGGCTTTGGCCAGACGGCCACGCACCGTCTCTCCAAGCGGCGCATCGCCGCCTGTCACCAGTTGATGCGGCTCGACCCCCGCCAGCTTGGCCGTAAGCAACCGGGCATCGAGATCCGCGGTTTCGAGGTCTGCGGATCGGAACGCGCTGCGCAGCATCAGCCAAGCCTCGCCAAGCGTGGCGGCATCAGCCAGGTCAGGCCTTGCCATTGTCGCCAAGTGTGGCCAGCTGGCCGGCCTGATGATCCGAGATCAGGGCATCGACGACCTCGTCGATCTCACCCATCATCATCCGGTCGAGCTTGTAGAGCGTCAGGTTGATCCGGTGGTCGGTCACCCTGCCCTGCGGAAAATTGTAGGTCCGGATCCGTTCGGACCGGTCGCCCGAGCCGACCTGGCTGCGCCGTGACTGGGAGCGCTCGTCGTCGGCCCGCTGCCGCTCCATGTCGTAAAGCCGGGCGCGCAAGACCTGCATCGCGCGCGCGCGGTTCTGGTGCTGAGACTTTTCCGACGAGGTGACCACAAGCCCGGTTGGCAGATGGGTGATACGCACCGCCGAATCGGTGGTGTTGACGTGCTGGCCGCCCGCGCCCGACGCCCGCATCGTGTCGATACGGATATCCTCCGCACGGACTTCGATGTCAATGTCCTCCGCTTCGGGCAGCACCGCAACGGTTGCCGCCGAGGTGTGGATGCGGCCGCCGGATTCGGTTTCGGGGACCCGCTGCACCCGGTGAACACCGGATTCGAACTTGAGCCGCGCAAACACGCCCTTGCCCGACACGGTGGCAATGATTTCCTTGTAGCCGCCGGCTTCGCCCTCGCTTGCCGACAACACCTCGACACGCCATCCCTGGGAGGAGGCATAGCGTTCATACATGCGGAAAAGATCACCAGCGAACAGCGCCGCTTCCGAGCCGCCGGTTCCGGCGCGGATTTCGACAATGGCACTGCGCTGGTCGGCGGCGTCCTTGGGCAGCAGCATGATCTCGATCTGCTGTTCAAGCTTCTCGATCCTGCCCTTAAGCGCCTTCAGTTCGTCCTCGGCCATCTCCCGCATTTCGCGGTCGGTCGAGCTGTCTGCCAGCATTGCCGTGAGGTCGGCGCGCTCGGCCTCGGCTTTCGAAAGCGCCCTTATCTCGGCCACCAGCGGCTGCAATTCGGAGTACTCCGAGGCCAGCTTCACATAGACGTCCGGATCGGGGCCGGCCGACATACGCGCCTCGACCTCGTCGAAACGGCGCTCCAGTTCGCGGATTTTCTGGGTCGGCAATCGTGCCATGCTTGATCCTAGAGGCTCACACCATTGGCGTCGGCAAAGTCCATCAGGAACTCGCGAACGGTTTTTTCACTTCGCGTATCGGCAATGACCGGCAGCAGGGCTTCCTCAAGCTTGCCCAGATCCAACGACAGCAACATCGACTTTACCGGCCCGATCGCAGCCGGGGACATCGAGATGTTGCGGAAACCGATCCCGAGCAACGCCATCGCCGAGAGCGATTTTCCGGCAATCTCACCACAAAGGGTCAACGACGTGTTGGTTCGGTTGGCAGCTTCGACGATCTGGCGCAGCACACGCAGGAATGGCCGCCCCAGCGTATCGAAACGATCTGCCACGCGGGAATTACCCCGGTCGACCGCCATGACGAACTGGAACAGGTCGTTGGAGCCGACGGAGACGAAGTCGACTTCTTCCATCAACTCATCGAGCTGCCAGAGCAGGCTTGGCACTTCCAGCATGGCGCCAAACTGCAGGCTGCGCGGCAACTGGTAGCCGAACCGGGAAAGATGCCGGACTTCCTTGTTGAGCAGTTCGCGCGCCAGGCGAAGCTCATTGACCTCGGTGATCATCGGCAGCATCAGCTTCAGTTCGGCGCCGGCTGCTGCCTTCAGCAATGCTCTGAGCTGCGTGCGCAGCAATCCCGGACGGTCCAGCGAAAGCCGGACGGCGCGCCAGCCAAGCGCCGGATTCTCCTCTTCGGCGGAGCGGAAATACGGCACCACCTTGTCGCCGCCGATATCCAGAGTCCGGAAGGTGACCGGCCTGCCTCCCGCCTGCCGCAGCACGCTGCGATAGAGATTTTCCTGCTCGTCGACCTTGGGCATGGTCGAGGCGATCATGAACTGCAGCTCCGTCCTGAACAGGCCTATCCCGCTGGCCCCGGATTCGCTCAACTGCGGAAGGTCGACCAGAAGCCCCGCGTTCATCTGAAGCGTCACATACTGCCCGTCCCGGGTCCGCGGCTCGACCGTTCGCAGTGCCTGGTACTGTTCCTGCCGCTTCGCCCGGAACCTCACCTTGTCGGCATAGGCATTCTGCACATCGGTAATCGGACGCAGGTGAACAATGCCATCCTCGCCATCGACGATGATCGAATCTCGGTTTTCCGCCAGCGAGGCAATGCCGGGCACCTGGCCCACCACCGGAATGCCCATGGCGCGGGCAACAATCACCACATGGCTGGTAACCGCCCCTTCTTCAAGCACGAGACCGCGGATAGCCTCACGCGGATAATCAAGCAGTTCCGCAGCCCCCATGGCGCGTGCCACGATGATCGCATCCTGTGGCAAACCCTTGCTGCCCGGAACAAATCCCGTCAGCTGTCTGAGCAGGCGATTGGCGAGGTCGTCGAAATCGTGCAACCGCTCGCGCAGATAGGAATCGGTCATGTGGATCATGCGGGCGCGGGTGTCGCTTTGCACCTTCTCCACCGCCGCCTCGCAGGTCAGTCCGTTGCGGATCGCTTCCTCGAGCTTGCGCACCCAGCCGCGATCATGGGCAAACATCCGGTAGGCCTCCAGAACCGCCCGATGCTCACCCTCCATCGAAACGTCGCGCCGCGACAGCATGTCATCGATCGAGATCCTGAGGGATCCGAGCGCCTCTTCGAGCCGCTTGAGTTCGGATTCGCTGTCATCGTTGAGCAGTTCGGTGACCACGATCCGCGGCTCATGCAGGATGACATGGCCAAGGCCAATACCATCACCATAGGCATCACCCTCGATTGTCACCGGACGGTTCAGGTCCAGCTCGAGACCGGGCCGGGTGATCTGCTTGAGTTCGCCCGTGGCGATCATCTCGGCCAATACCATCGAGGTGGTTTCGAGCGCTTCGACTTCGTCCTCGCGGTACTTCCTGTGCGCCTTGTTCTGGACGACGAGAACCCCCAGCGACCGGCCGGCCCTGAGGATCGGCACGCCGAGGAAGGAGTTGTAGATCTCCTCGCCTGTTTCCGGCAGATAGGTAAAGGCGGGGTGGGATTGGGCGTCCGAAAGATTGAGCGAACGCGCGCTTGCCGCAATGGTGCCGACCAGGCCCTGACCCATTTTCAGTTGCGCCAGGTGGACCGAATCCTTGTTCAGGCCTTCCGTGGCGAACAGTTCCAGGGCACCATCGGCACGCAGCACATAGAATGAGCACACTTCAGCGACCATGTTCGCCGCAATCTGGCGGACAATCTGGTCAAGGCGTTCCTGCGGCTCAAGGGGCTCCGCCATCAACTCGCGCAGCCGCCTGAGAAGGACGCGCGGACCTGCGGAAAGGTCTCTCATCGCGCTTCATTCTCCCAATTCGTGTTGTCCGCCCGGGACACTCCCGGCCGGCTTACAGAGTTCGGCTTGTGCCGGCTTGTCTTGATCCCGTTGGCTAAGTCTTATCCAGACCGTAGACGGAATGCAAAGTCCTTACCGCGAGTTCGGCGTAGGCGCCGTCAATCAGGATCGAGATCTTGATCTCGGAAGTGGTTATTGCCTTGATATTGATCGACTTCTCTGCAAGCGCCTTGAACGCGCTCGCCGCCACCCCGGCATGGCTGCGCATGCCGATACCGATGACTGAAACCTTGGCCAGGCCTGATTCGCTCTGCACCACATCGTAGCCGACCAGCTCTTTCTGACCGGCAAGCACCGCCAGCGCCTTTTCCGCATCGCTCGAAGGCACTGTGAAGGTCATGTCGGTTCGCGACCCATCTTCGGAGATGTTCTGCACGATCATGTCGACATTGATGTGGGCATCGGCGAGCGGGCCGAAAATTGCCGCCGAAACCCCGGGCCGGTCAGCCAGCCGCCTCAGGGAAATCTGCGCCTCGTCCTTGGCGTAGGCAATGCCGGTAACGACTTCCTGTTCCACGATTTCTTCCTCGTCGCAAATGAGAGTTCCGGGCGGGTTGAGCAGATCGCCCATTCCTGGGGCGTCTGGGTCTTCGAAACTGGAGCGCACGAAGGTTCTGACCTTGTGCACCATGGCCAGCTCGACCGACCGGACCTGCAGCACCTTGGCTCCGAGTGATGCCATTTCCAGCATCTCCTCGAAGGCGATCTTCTTCATCCGCCGTGCCTTGGGCTCGATCCGCGGATCGGTGGTGTAGACACCATCGACATCGGTATAGATGTCACACCGGTCTGCCTTCACCGCGGCGGCAATCGCCACCGCGCTGGTGTCAGATCCGCCACGGCCAAGCGTCGCCAGCCGGTTGTCGGGCCCCACCCCCTGGAAACCGGCAACCACCGCCACCTGGCCGATTTCGAAGCGGCGGATCAGTTCGGACCCGTCGATGTCGACGATCCGTGCCGCCGCGTGGGCATTGTCTGTCTTCACCGGAATCTGCCAGCCCTGCCAGGACCGGGCGTCCACGCCCATCGATTGCAGCGCGATTGCCAGCAGCCCGCTGGTCACCTGTTCGCCCGAGGCAACGATCGCGTCATACTCGCGGGCGTCATAGAAAGAGGCGCTCGCACCGGCGACCTTCGGCATCTGCTGCACCCAGTTGACCAGTTCGTTGGTCTTGCCGGCCATTGCCGACACCACCACGGCGACCTCGTGCCCGGCGTCGACTTCACGCTTGACGTGCCGGGCGACGTTGCGGATCCGGTCCAGGTCGGCAACCGAGGTGCCGCCAAATTTCATCACTATGCGGGCCATGTTGATTTATCCGCTGACGAACCCGCTAACGGGCAAGAAAAACCGCCCCGGGTTGCGGAGCGGAAGGTGGCGGTCTCATAGCCAAAAAACTTGCGGCCTGCAACCGGATCGCAGGTGTGACATTGCCAACTCTTGACAAGGCGGGGCTGACGCCCGAGTTGATTGTCCTCAACAGAACTCTGGAGAGACCGATGAACCAAGCTGCCCAGACAACGATCGATCAGGACGAAGTCGAGCGGTTTTCGGCCATGGCGGCGGAATGGTGGAATCCGAACGGCAAGTTCCGCCCCCTGCACAAGTTCAACCCTGTGCGTCTGACCTACATTCGCGATCATGTGGCTGCGCATTTTGGCCGCGACCCGAAGAGCGACAAGCCGTTGCAAGGCCTTAGATTGCTGGACATCGGCTGTGGCGGCGGTCTTTTGTCAGAGCCCATGGCCCGGATGGGCGCCGAGGTGCTTGGCGCCGATGCATCGCGCACCAATGTCGAAGTGGCTTCGATCCATGCCGCCCAGAGCGGGGTCGATGTCAGCTACGAAGCCATAACGTCTGAAGAACTGGCCGCGCGCGGTGAGCGCTTTGACATCGTGCTCAACATGGAAGTGGTCGAGCACGTCGCTGACGTTGATCTGTTCCTCACCTCCTGCGCGGAAATGGTCAAGCCCGGCGGCCTGATGTTCGTCGCAACTATCAACCGGACAATGAAAGCCATGGCGCTGGCGATCATCGGCGCCGAATATGTGCTGCGCTGGCTGCCGCGCGGTACCCACCAGTACGAAAAACTGGTCCGCCCGGAGGAAATCGAGAGGCCGCTGTCAACTTCCGGGATGAATGTCATCGATCGTACCGGCGTGTTCTACAATCCGCTTCAGGACCAGTGGAACCTGTCCCGCGACATGGACGTCAACTACATGATGCTCATGGAGCGGCCAAAAGCCACCTGATCCATCCAGGCATCGCATTCGAAAAGACCTGCGTCTTCAACGAGCCGGAACTTGCCCGGCAGATATGGTCATGAACAGGGCGGCGTTCAGGGTCAGACAGGAAGATGCTTGAGTTGCTCAAGCAGATCACTTTGGCCCGGCGCGTTCGCTTCAATCAGGGCCTTGACGCGATCGCGATCAATTTCCAAAGGCGCGCCGTCCGGGCCGTAGGCCTGCTTGAAAGTGAAGGCACGCGGACCGGCTCCATGGTCATGCAGCCATTCCAGCCTTTCAGCCGCCTGCTCCCAGTCAGGCCGGCGCCCGGCCTCGAGCCACCAGAGCACCAGCGGCGGCCAGTCGTTCCTTGTGTTCCAGTTGCGGGCATTCTTCAGGGCCTCGGCATGAACACCGGCGTAGGAGAAGGCCATCAGGCTCTCGATATCCGCCCATACAGACAAGGAAGATGGTCCGCTGTCATGACCGCTGCCTTCGATGAACCGGGGGAAAACCTGGATACCCCAGCTCTTCGGGCCCGGCTCTCCTTCGTAGCCGGAGCGGGCAACGAATCCCGACGCCCTTTCAGCGGCGGCAAAATTCAAAGGCTCCCGTCTGAGAAACCCTTGCACCTCCGGCGCATCATAGGGCGCCACGTGCAGGCCGAAATTGTACATCCCAAGCTGAAAACCGGATGATTTCATCTCAACTCAGGTCATCCGGAAGATCAGGCAAGGGCGCAATTTCGATCCCCTCCTCGATCAGCGAACGAGCATCATCGCTCGAGGCCTTCCCAATGATGCCGCGCGCTTCGGCCTCGCCGTGATGGATCTTGCGCGCTTCATCGGCAAACCGCTCGCCGACATCCTCGGAGTTCTGCTTCACTGCCTGAACCATTTCCCGGATCTTGCGCATCATCTCGCGCCTTTCCGGATCCATCGCAAGAGGCCGCGCAGGGGCTTCCTTCGAAACTGCGACAGCCGGTGCCATCAGCGCCTTTCCGACCTGCCGCGAGCCACAGACCGGGCACTCGACCAGTCCCCGCTCAGCCTGATTGTCGAAATCCGTGCTCGAGGAAAACCATGCCTCGAACTCATGGTCCTTGTCACACTGCAAAGAAAAGCGGATCACGCCACTCTTTCTCCTCTTGCGTCCTGAACCCCGGCTTCAACCCTGTATTCCCGCGCATTCCTGAGATTGGGGATCTTCGACCGGGCAGCCTTGACCTCGTCAAGCGACAATGACGCGACAATCACGCCGGGCTCGTCATTGTCGGCTTCCGCAACGATCCGGCCCCAGGGATCGACTATGATCGAATGCCCGTAGGTCTCGCGTCCGTCTTCATGCACACCGCCCTGCGCCGCCGAAATCACGAAGGCGCCGTTCTCGATCGCCCGGGCGCGCTGCAAGACATGCCAGTGCGCTTCTCCGGTCTGGCGGGTAAACGCTGCCGGAGCGGTCAGGATATCGGCCCCGGCGAGTGCGAGGTCCCGGTACAGGTGCGGGAAACGGATATCGTAGCAGATTCCCATGCCGAGCTGAGCCACGTCGATGTCCACTGTCCGGGCGACGTCGCCGGGTTGGTACACGGCGCTCTCCCGCCAGCTTTCGCCATTGTCGAGATCGACGTCGAACATGTGGATCTTGTCATAATGGGCCAGAGCCGCGCCGTCGGGACCGAACACCACGCCACGATTGGCTGTCATCTCGTTACCGACATCGATCGCCGTGGAGCCGATATGCAGGTAGATCCCCAGTTCGGCGGCAAGGACGGATGCAGCCTTGAGCACGGCATCGTCGGCTTCGGTTCTGAGAATGCTGCGCAATCCGGCCCGGCTCTTCTGCACAGCGCCGGTCATCTCCGGAGTCTGCACGTAACGCGCACCGCGTCCGGCCGCTTCACGCACCAGGCTCTCCATTGCGGCGATGTTCGCATCGGGCGTCACACCCGACCGCATCTGGACTGCGGCGGCAACCAGCTCACGCATCTCTCAGGCTCCTGTCAGCATGGGATCGAGTTTGCCGGCGCGATCAAGGGCATGCAACTCGTCGCACCCGCCAACGTGAACACCATCAATGAATATCTGCGGAAATGTCGCGCGGCCATTGGCCTTGCCGATCATTTCCTGGCGCAGATCCGGAGAGAATGTTGCGTCATGTTCGGTGTAGGTGACGTCCTTGCTATCCAGCAGCCGCTTGGCCGCGGTGCAAAACCCGCAGAACTGTCGTGTGTAGATGATGACTTCTGACATGCGGTTCTCCGATTGCTTATGCGCTTGGACACTCTCAAGCATATAGGGTTTCACCGCCCTGGCTTGCAACCCTGGCAAAGGTCAGCACGTTCACCCGGGCCGCTCCCGCCTTCAGCAAGGCCCTCGTTGCAGCCTCGACTGTCGATCCCGTGGTCAGCACGTCATCCACCAGCAGCACTTTCATCCCGATGAAGTGCTGCGCCTGCTGGTTCGTCGTCAGGAACGCGCCGCGGACATTGTCCTGCCGTGCCCTCAGACCAAGCCCCACCTGTTGCCGCGTGGCCCTTACGCGCTTCAGCGCGCCCGGCAGGAACTGCTTGCCCGAGAGCCGCGCGAGTGCGCGGGCAAGCTCGGCCGACTGATTGTACCGCCGTGCAAACAGTCTTGCCCGGTGCAACGGGACTGCGATGATGACATCGCTGTCATCGACCACGTCTCGCCCGGCGCGCAGCATCCATGACGCCATCATGGCGGCCAGGTCGGCACGATCCGAATATTTCAACCCATGCACGAGCTTGCGGGCAACGCCGTCATGGAACACAGCCGCGCGGGCTCTCTCATAAGGCGGCGGCGCCGAGATTGCCTGCGGCGACACCAGCCCGTCGCCCCGGTCATGATCAAACGGCACGCCGGTAACCTCGCAATAGGGTCGCTCGATAAACCGCACATGCGTCCAGCATCCGCCACACAGCGCAGCTCTCCTGCCCACCATTTTCCCGCAGCCGGAGCAGACCGGCGGGTACACCAGCTCTGCAAGGCTCACCCCGGTGGACTGAAGAACAGCCAGCACCCGGCACCTGAAATGAACGAGATCAGATCGGTCCATCGGTTGACTTTACTGCCGTTCCATCCAACAAGCGAGCCGCTGCAGTGTGGACACGCCACCACGGCATTATGAACCCGGCAATGGACACCCGATCTTGGACCGTCTCTTCGATCACACTCTTCTGCATCAGCGCCGGTCGCGCGCTCTGGCCGCTTTCGAGCCGGGCGCGGACTTCCTGGTCCGCCGGATCGCCGAGGACATGGCGGACCGGCTATCGGTCGTCGAAAGACAGTTTGAGAATCCCGTCCAGGTCCATGGCGGCTTGCCGCTGGCCGCTGAGTTGATGAAAGCCACAGGCAAGGCCGCCGACTTCACCTATGTCGACATGTGCCCCGTGCCCGGAACAGCGGCCGGCAGCCAGGTTTTTGCTGAACCGGACCTTGTCCCGCTGGAACCAGCCAGCGCCGACCTCCTGGTCTCGCCACTTGCACTCCATGTGACCAACGACACTCCCGGCGCGCTTGTTCAGATGCGCCGGGCCTTGAAGCCCGACGGTCTGCTGCTTGCCGCAGTTCCCGGCTCGGGCACTCTGGGCGAGTTGCGGGAATCCCTGCTGGCAGCGGAAAGCGAACTGACCGGCGGCGCCAACGCGAGGGTTCACCCGTTCGCCGATATTCGGGATTACGGCGCCTTGCTGCAGCGCGCAGGCTTTGCCCTGCCCGTCGCCGATATTGACGACATAGTCGTCCGGTACGGTGACATGTTTGCTCTTCTCAGGGATCTGCGCGCCATGGGCATGACATCGATTCTGACCGATCGCAGCAGGAAGCCGTTGGACAGGCAGGTGTTTTTGCGCGCTGCACAGATTTATGCCGAACGGTTTTCGGATGCGGACGGTCGTATCCGCGCGAGTTTCCCGGTCATCCACCTGTCTGGCTGGGCACCGCACGAAAACCAGCAAAAGCCCCTGAGACCGGGCTCGGCCAAGGCACGGTTGGCCGACGCACTGAAAACGCCGGAACAGAAGCTTCCACGCTAGGACGTGGAGGCTCTACATCGAGTTCTTCAGATGATTTGCGGTGCTGTTCATGCTCGCGTCGAGAGCATTCCCAAGGATGGAAGCGCCACTGATCATTGCGGTCGCGATCAAGGCGGCAATGAGACCGTATTCAACCGCGGTGACCCCGGATCTGTCCTCAATGAACCTGCAAAACAAGGATTTCATAACTCTGTTCCGTTTCCGCTTGTAATTTCGGGATCAAATTTGCTCAGCAGTCGCCCGTCTTCCTGCCATCGCTACGAATGATGCAGAGCGCACCCGGGTTGTCCTGCAGGATCGATTTGCGAACGGTGTAAGAGCTGTTGCTCGAACGCTGCGGGATCGATCCGGTGGTGATATTGTCAAACTGGTCAGGCGCCCAGGCAATCCGCGCGGAAGGCGAGCGGTCTGCAACGACAGGCGTCAGGATTGCCGCGACAGCGATCGCGGCTGTTCCGAACAGGAGGGCGACGCGCACGGCACCGAAGCGTTTCGGCTGGTTCTCCTGCTCACCCCTGTCCATCACCGTCATCCAGAAATCGTCGTTGTTCATAACGCCTCCACACAGGATCGCGCCGGATCCGTCATTTTGGCCATTCTTGCGTGAAGGACATTGAGGTTTGATTAACGCTACCTCCAGCAATGGACGCAAATCGCGCCACATTTTGAGGCAGAAACTGTCGGCAGACAGGCCTAAAGCAGGTCGATCAGATAGGGAATGAGCGGCTCGTCGGCGGGCGGCATCGGGTAATCCCGCATGTCGCGCGGACGAACCCACTTGAGCGCCTGCCCTTCAAGCCCTCTCGCCGTCCCCTCGAACCGGCGACAGACAAACAGCGGCATCAGCAGATGAAACTCGTCATAACTGTGGCTTGCAAAGGTCAGTGGCGCCAGGCAGGGCTCTCTGGTGGTTATGCCGATTTCCTCGGACAGCTCACGTATAAGCGCGGCCTCGGGCGTTTCGCCAGGCTCGACCTTGCCACCCGGGAACTCCCAAAGTCCGGCCAGCTTCTTGCCCTCAGGCCTCTGGGTAAGGAGTACCCGGCCGTCCGCATCCACCAGGGCGCAGGCCGCAACCAGCAATATCTTCTTGTCGCCCATCGTGTCAGTATCCCGGTTTCTGGCGGTAGGCGTAGCGATAGACCTCGGCAAAGCCGAGCCCCTTGTAGAGCGCGACGGCTGCGGTGTTGGCGCTTTCCACCTGCAACCAGGAGGTCTCCGCACCGCGATGTCGCGCCCACCTGAGCGCGGCCATCACCACGTCCCGGCCATAACCATTGCGCCGCATGTCGGCTCGCGTTGCCAGCTCGAACAAGCCGGCAAGGTCGTTGTCATGAACGCACAGCGCCGTCGACACCGGTCCGGCAGTCTCGTCCTCCAGCACGAACAACCCGCTGGGCGGTCTGATCGAGTTCAGCACTTCCGTAAGCCCCGGCTTGAGCGACTGGTCGCGGCCGTGCACAGCTATCGAGGCATCGACATAGCGTCCGATGTCACGCATCGGCAGGTGATCCATACCACCATCTATGTCGAGATCGTCGATCGCTCCGGTCATGACGATGGTTTCATCGAAGCGAGGCCAACCGAGCGCATCGAGATAGGCTTCGAGCGGCGGCGGTGCCAGTGGCGACTGACGAAACACCAATGGACGGTCATAGGAATCGAAGCGGCGTGCAGCGCGCTCGACCCGGCCTTCGATCCCCTCATGGTCTGAAGGGTCGAGCGGATTGACCGAGTTGAGCCGTTTCGACGGATGTCCCGCCGTCAAGCGGATCTGCCAGCTGCCGTCATACTGGATCGACGCTGCGGGCCAGGCCCTGAATCCTACGGCCTCCAGCCGTCTGACGATTGCAAGATTAGGCAAGATAGACCCCGCCCCCTGTTCTGGCAGGCAAACCGCTCAGCTGCGGTAATCGCCATTGATTTCGACATAGGCCTTGGTCAGGTCACAGGTGAACACACGGGCCTTGCCACGGCCGATGCCGAGATCCACCCGGATGGCAATCTCGTCCCGTTGCATGACTGCCGAGGCTGCGGCTTCACTGTAGCCAGGATCGCGCTCACCATCGACTGCCACCCGGACATCGCCAAACCAGATGGCCAGCTTGTCGCGCTCGGCCTTTTCGCCGGCCTTTCCGACAGCCATGACGATGCGGCCCCAATTGGCATCCTCGCCGGCAACCGCGGTCTTGACCAGAGGCGAGTTGGCGATGGAACGGGCGATCCGCCCGGCGGACTTGGCGGACGCCGCACCGGTGACGGTGATCTCGACCTGCTTGCGCGCGCCCTCCCCGTCGCGAACGATCTGGATCGCCAGATCCTCCATCAACTCGGCCAGCGCCTTCGAAAAGCTTCTCGCCCGCGGATCCGATGCGGACCGGATTGCGCCCGCGCCCCGTTCGGCGGCAGCCCCGGTGGCAAAGACCATCAGAGTGTCCGATGTCGAGGTGTCGCTGTCGACCGTAACCGCGTTGAACGTCGAGCCGACATGGCGGCCAAGCATCGTCTGCAGCGCTCCCGGTTCGATATCGGCGTCAGTCACGACAAACGAGAGCATCGTTGCCATGTCGGGCGCGATCATACCCGCGCCCTTGGCCATGCCATTGAGCCTCACCGTCACGCCGTCAATCTTCGCTGTCCGGGTGGCGACCTTCGGATAGGTGTCTGTGGTCATGATCGCGCGGGCCGCATCCAGCCACCGGTCACCGCTGGCGGACCCGGCCATCGTCCCGAGAACGGAAGCAAACTTGCTCGCATCCAGCGGCTCACCGATGACCCCGGTCGATGCCAGGAACACTTCCGAGGGCTTGCAACCAACAGCTTCTGCCGCAGATTTTGCAGTAAGCTCGGTCGCCTCGCGCCCCTTTTTGCCGGTGAAGGCATTGGCGTTTCCGGAATTGACCACCAGGGCCCGGGCCTGCCCGCCGGCAAGATTTGCCCGGCAGAAGTCGACCGGCGCCGATGGACATTTCGACGTGGTGAAGACCCCGGCCACAGCAGCCGCCCTGTCAAACACCATGAGCATCACATCCGTGCGGTCCTTGTACTTGATCCCGGCCGCCGCAGTTTCGATCCGCACACCGGCGATCGGCGGCAACTGCGCATAGGACTTGGGAGCCAGGGGCGAAATTTCAGTGGCCATGAAGGGTTCCTTGAAGCGGCGAAGTCCGGCTCCTGAAGGCCGGCCTTATTGCTGGTCCTGGCTGATGGCGTCGTAGGCGCTTTTCAGATCCGGATCGAGCACATCGATTTCGGTTTCGCTGCGCGCGGTGCGGATAAGCTCGGCATAGCGCTCGCGCATGACCAGCTGACGAACCTGGTCGGCAACCTCCTCGAAGGCCGGCGGCGCTGTTTCGCGGCGCTCTTCGACCTTGATCACGTGCCAGCCGAACTGGGTCTTCACCGGCTCCTTGCCATATTCACCGGGCGTGATTGCAAAGGCAGCCGCCTCGAATTCCGGCACCATCCGGCCCTTGGTGAAGAAACCGAGGTCTCCGCCCTGGGCGGCACTTGGCCCCGTGGACTTTTCCTTGGCGAGTTCAGCGAAATCCTTGCCGGCATCCAGCTCGGCGATAACGGCATTGGCCGCCTCTTCGGTCTCGAGCAGGATGTGGCGCGCACTGATTTCCTCTTCCGGCGGAACGGCAGCGATCTCCTGCTCGTAGCGGGCCTTGATATCGTCATCGCTTACAGGATCGACCACATTCGCCTTGAAGATCGCGTTGTGCAGGGCGCGGTCACGCTGAAATGCCATCAGCCTCTTGAATTCCTCGGTCTCGTCGAGCGCTTCAGCTTCAGCCTTTCGCGCCAGCGTCTTGATGTCGATGACCGCAGCAAGGGCTGCAACGCGGCGCTGCTCATCCGGCAGACGGGCGAATTGCGGATCGAGATCTCCCTCGGCCAGTGTCAGCTCGGACGCACGAATTTCAACACCGGCGACTGTTGCCACCACCGGGTCGGCTTCATCGGCGGCGTGGCCGTGAACGGGCAGGAAGGCGACTGAAGTCAGGAAGAGTGTGGCTGCTAGCTGCGGAAGACGCATGAAGAGACCTTTCATTGTGAAGCTTTACGGGGTCAGCCACCCAAGTGCTCTTGGAATTTGGCAACCGTGAGACGGGCTTTCGCCGCCGTTGACATCGTTCGACCCCCCTCTTATCTGTCAGCCAACCGTCCGTCCAGACGGCTTTCAAGGGTTGAGGGTCTTCCGGACAGGGTTTTCCAACTGATCAACCGGTCGCAGGCCAGCGCCGGTTTCCATCACTGCAGACCGTGCAGCCTCAAGAAAGGACCATTGAAATGGTCAAGTTCGGCGCAATCGCCCGCAAGCTTTTCGGCTCATCAAATGACCGCCGGATCCGGGCCTATCAGCCAAAAGTTGACGCCATCAATGCATTGGAAGCCGAACTGTCGGCGCTCAGCGATGCCGACCTTGCGGCGCGCACCGTCCAGTTCAGGGAGCAGCTCGCCGCGGGAACCAAGCTGGACGATCTGTTGGTACCGGCCTTCGCTACAGTGCGCGAGGCAGCCCGCCGCGCCATCGGGCTCAGGCCATTCGACGTCCAGCTGATCGGCGGCATGATCCTCAATGAAAACGCCATCGCCGAGATGAAGACCGGTGAAGGCAAGACCCTTGTTGCAACCCTTCCGGTCTATCTCAACGCGCTTTCGGGCAACGGCGTCCATGTTGTTACCGTCAACGACTACCTGGCCCGTCGTGACGCCGAATGGATGTCGCGGATCTACGGTTTCCTCGGCCTGACCACCGGTATCATCACCCATGGCATGGACGATGACGAGCGCCGCCAGGCCTACGCCTGCGACATCACCTACGCGACCAACAACGAACTCGGTTTCGATTACCTTCGCGACAACATGAAATACGACCGCGCCCAGATGGTGCAGCGCGGCCACAACTACGCAATCGTCGACGAGGTCGACTCCATTCTGGTCGACGAGGCCCGCACCCCGTTGATTATCTCCGGACCGCTCGACGATCGCTCCGAGCTTTACAACAGCATCGACACGCTGATTCAGAAGCTGGAGGCCGACGACTACGAGATCGACGAGAAGCAGCGCTCGGCGACATTCACCGAATCCGGCACCGAAAAACTTGAGGCGATGCTCGCCGAAGCCGACATGCTCAAGGGTGAATCGCTCTACGATGTAGAGAACGTGTCCGTGGTTCACCACATCAACAACGCGCTGAAGGCACACCGCCTTTTCACCCGCGACAAGGACTACATCGTCCGCAATGACGAGATCGTCATCATCGACGAATTCACCGGACGCATGATGCCGGGCCGACGCTATTCCGAAGGTCAGCACCAGGCGCTCGAGGCCAAGGAAGGCGTCAAGATCCAGCCGGAAAACCAGACCCTGGCATCGATCACCTTCCAGAACTATTTCCGCATGTACTCCAAGCTTGGCGGCATGACCGGCACGGCCTCCACCGAGGCAGAGGAATTCGGCGACATTTATGGTCTGGAAGTGGTTGAAGTCCCGACCAATGTACCGATTGCACGTCTCGACGAGGATGACGAGGTCTACCGCACCGTCGAGGAAAAGTACCAGGCGATCATCAACGACATCAAGCAGGCCCGCGACAAGAAGCAGCCTGTTCTGGTCGGCACCACCTCGATCGAGAAGTCGGAAATCCTCGCCGACCTTCTGCGCAAGGGCGGCGTCAGCGATTTCAACGTGCTCAACGCCCGTTATCACGAACAGGAAGCCTACATCGTTTCCCAGGCCGGCGTCCCCGGCGCGGTCACCATTGCCACCAACATGGCCGGCCGCGGCACCGACATCCAGCTCGGCGGCAACGCCGACATGCGGATTGCCCAGGAGCTCGGCGACATGCCCGAGGGCCCGGAGCGCGAAGAGAAGACCAAGATTATCCGTGCCGAGATCCAGGCACTCAAGGACGAGGCGCTGGCCGCCGGTGGTCTGTATGTTCTGGCCACCGAGCGCCATGAAAGCCGCCGCATCGACAACCAGTTGCGTGGCCGTTCCGGCCGTCAGGGCGACCCTGGCCGGTCGAAGTTCTTCCTGTCGCTGCAGGATGACCTGATGCGCATCTTCGGCTCCGAGCGCATGGACGGCATGCTCAAGACGCTTGGCCTCAAGGAAGGCGAGCCAATCATCCATCCATGGATCAACAAGGCGCTTGAACGGGCGCAGAAAAAGGTCGAGGCGCGCAACTTCGATATCCGCAAGAACCTGCTCAAGTTCGATGACGTGATGAACGATCAGCGCAAGGTCGTTTTCGAACAGCGCAAGGAACTGATGGACTCCGAATCGATTTCCGAGACCATCGAGGACATGCGCCACGAAGTGATCGACGGCCTGGTCAAGCTCCACATTCCCGAACGCGCCTACGCCGAACAGTGGAACGTCGTGGAGCTGAAAAAGGGCGTACAGGCCTATCTCAATCTCGATCTGCCGATCGAGGAATGGGCAGCCGAAGAGGGCATTGCCGAAGACGACATCCATAGTCGGATCGTCGAGGCTGCGGACAATCTCGCCAGGGAGCGGGCCGAACGGTTTGGCCCCGAAGTGATGACCTATGTCGAAAAGTCCGTTGTTCTCCAGACACTTGACCACCTTTGGCGCGAGCACCTGGTCAACCTCGACCATCTTCGCTCGGTGGTCGGTTTCCGCGGCTATGCGCAGCGTGACCCCCTGCAGGAATACAAGTCCGAGGCGTTCGAACTGTTCCAGGCCCTGCTCGCCAATCTGCGCCAGGCTGTCATGGCGCAGCTGATGCGCGTCGAGGTCGTCCGCGAAGCCGCAACCACGCCGGAGCTGGAGCTGCCGGAGGGCATGGAAGCCCACCACATCGATGCCAGCACCGGCGACGATGAATTTGCCCGGGCGGACGTTGATGCGGCGCAGGGCGTCGTTGCGCCGGAAGACAGAAACCCCGAAGATGAATCCACCTGGGGCAAGGTTGGCCGCAATGAGGCCTGCCCCTGCGGCTCGGGCAAGAAGTACAAGCACTGCCACGGCGCGTACTGACCGAAAGACAGCAGCCACAAATCAGGCCGGGGACGAGCCATCGATCCCGGCCTTTTTGTGTCTGGAGCCATCCTCGGGTCAACGACAGCCAAACCGTTTCTTAACGTCGCCATGTCATTGTCACGGCACAATAAACGGATTGAAGCCCGACCATGACGTTGATCGAAACCGCTGGCAGACTGTTGCCGCCCCACTTTGTGGCGCGGCTGATGCCGGTTTTTGACCGTCTGTCAACGCTTGCGTCCGCTACCGACGAAACCAGCGCCGCCCAGCGGATGGCAATGATTGCCTTTGCCATCCGCGTTTGCAGCGCGGCCATTGCCTTTGTCTCCCAGATCATCCTCGCACGTCTTATGGGAGAGTTCGAATACGGCATCTTCGTTTTCGTCTGGGTCATCGCCATCATCCTGGGCAACCTCTCCTGCCTCGGCTTTCACACCGCTGTCATCCGCTTCCTGCCGCAATACCGCACGGCAGGTGCGGATGAAGCCGTCAGGGGCCTCGCCATCACCGCGCGCATCTTCGCGATGCTGTCCGCGACGCTGATTGCCGGCACCGGAATCGCGGCACTGCACTTCCTCGGCGACAGGATCGAATCCCACTACGTTCAACCGCTCTTTGTCGGCGCTTTCGTGCTGCCGATGATCGCCCTCGGCGATGTGCTGGACGGAACCGCCAGGGCCAATGGCTGGCCGGTTCATGCGCTCAGCCCGACCTATATCATTCGCCCCCTGCTCATTCTTGCCTTTGTCGCAGGCGCCATCTGGCTGGGGCGCATGGCCGATGCCAACACCGCGATCCTCGCCGCCCTGGCGGCCACCTATGCCACCACACTGACCCAGTTTCTGGTTGTCACCACGCGGCTCCGCAGGCGTTATCCCGCAAAGCGAGTCGAGATCCACTTCCGCACTTGGCTTCTGGTGGCATTCCCGATCTTTCTGATCGAAGGCTTCTATTTCATGCTGACCAATGCCGATGTGATCATCGTCGGCATCTATCTCCCGCCCGAAAAGGTTGCCGTCTATTTCGCGGCGGCCAAGACCATGGCGCTGGTCCATTTTGTCTACTTCGCCGTCAAGGCCGCAGCCGCGCAGCGTTTCTCTGCGCTTGTGTCTGACCCCGACCGGACTGCCCTGGCGTCGTTCGCACGCCAGACGGTGCGCTGGACGTTCTGGCCATCCCTGCTCGTCGGCGGACTTGTCATCGCCGCGGGCCCGTTCCTGCTCTCGCTGTTCGGCCCGGGTTTCCAGCAGGGTCACATGATCATGGTCATTCTCTTTGTCGGCATCATCGCAAAAGCCATGATCGGACCCGGCGAGGTGCTTCTGACCATGGCCGGTGAACTCAGAATCTGCGCAACGATCTATGCCGGCGCACTCGCCACCAATCTGGCCCTCAATGTCACGCTGATCCCGGTCTGGGGGCTGCATGGCGCCGCGACCGCGACTGCCGGAGCCATGGTGATCGAGGCCGGCCTGCTGCACCTGATCATCCGCCGTCGTCTGGGCATCGTCATGTTCATCGCCGCCTCGGACCCGGCGCGTCGCGTCGGACATTCTGCGGAGGCCGGGTAGTCATGGCGTCCAGTCCAATCATCCAGGATGAGGTGGCAAGCCAGGCCAACTCGCTGATCGGCGAATTTGCCGATGTCGAGACCGGTCGTCCATTGCCCGAACGCGAGACCGCCGTCGGTCGTCCCGGTCGGCATCTGGCGATCTACCCGGCCCGCGCCGGATACGACTTGCAGGAAGAGCTCGATTTCCTGACCAACCGCGCCCTCGAGCCCAATATCTTCTTTGCCGCCCGCTTTCTTGCGCCCGCCATGCCCCGGCTCGAAGACCGGGTGATCCGCCTCATGCTGATGCGCGACGAAGCCGACAACCGCTCCCGCATGCGAATGCTGCTGCCCTATTCGATCGAAAAGCCAGGCTTTTCGGTCGGCGCTTCCATCATCCGCGCCTGGGCCAATCCGTTCGGCCCACTGGGGACCCCGCTTCTCGACCGTGAAGACGCGGCTGAAACGCTCGACAACATGCTCGAAGCGCTGGCAAGGCCGGAACTGGGCCTGCCAGGCATTCTCGTGCTTCCCGACATGCGGCTTGACGGCCCGGTGGCTGGCCTGCTGCGTGCCGTTGCAATGGGCCGCAACCTCTCCGTCGCCGTGACCGATCAGGCCATGCGTCCGTTTCTTGACAGCAAACTCGACGCCGATGATTACCTCGCCAATTCGGTCTCATCCCATCACCGCCGAGAGATGCGGCGGCAATGGCGCCGATTGTCCGAGCATGGCGAACTCAGCTACATGGTCGCCCGCCAGCCCGAGGAAATCCGCTATCACCTCGAGGAATTCCTGACGCTTGAGGACACCGGCTGGAAGGGACGTCGAAAATCGTCAATGGTGTCAGATCGTTACCGCGCAGCCTTCGCCCGCGAAGCCATCAACAGCCTGGCCGAGACAGACAGCGTCCGCATCCATTCGCTTGCTCTTGATGGAGAGGCCATCGCCTCGATGATCGTTTTCGTGTCGGCTGGCGAAGCCTGGACCTGGAAGACCGCCTACAACGAGAATTGGGCCCGTTACTCGCCTGGAAAGCTGCTGGTCGACCGGCTTACCGAATGGCATCTCGACGATCTCAACATCCGCCGGACGGATTCCTGTGCAGTGCCCGATCATCCGATCATGAGCCGCATGTGGTCGGAACGCGAGACCATGGGCACTATGGTCATCGGGCTGGATCCGAAGCATGACCGTGATGTCCGCCAGGTGGCGACCCAGCTACACATCTACCGCAACACCCGCAACATCGCCCGGCTGCTGCGCGAGAAAATCCGCGGCATGGCCGGCCGCTGACCTTGTCTATGTGGATGTAGCGGCATCAGCCTCCGCGACGGCCTGGTCCCGCAGGATCCGCCGGATCACCTTGCCGGTTGTCGTCAGCGGCAGGCTGTCGACAAATTCGATTTCCCTCGGATACTCGTGCGCCGACAGCCGCGTCTTGACCCATTCGCGCACCGAGTCCGTCAGATCGGTGTCAGGCTTGATGCCCGGTTTCACCACGATGTAGGCCTTGACGATCTCGGTCCGCACCGGATCCGGTTTGCCCACCACCGCTGCAAGCGCCACCGCGGGATGGCCGGTCAGGCAATCCTCGATCTCGCCCGGTCCTATCCTGTATCCCGATGATGTGATGACATCGTCGTCGCGGCCGAAGAACGAGAAATAGCCCTCCGCATCGCGGACCCCCTGGTCACCGGTGACCATCCATTCGCCGATGAACTTGGCCTCCGTTGCCGCCTCGTTCTGCCAGTAACCGAGGAACATCACGGGATCGGGACGCCGCACGGCAATCTGGCCCGAGGTGCCGTCCGGAACGACATTGCCCTGATCGTCGATGACAGCGACCTCGTGCCCCGGCACCCGCTTGCCGATCGCACCGCCGCGGCTGACACCCAGCATCGCGCTCGACGACAGCACCAGGTTGCATTCGGTCTGGCCATAGAATTCGTTGATGGTCAGGCCCAGAACCTTCTGCGCCCACTCGTAGGTTTCGCGCCCCAGCGCCTCGCCGCCCGATCCGACCGTGCGCAGGTCGAGGCGGTGGCGTGACAGCGGATCCGCAACGCTGCGCATGATTCTGAGCGCCGTCGGCGGTATGAAGGCGTTGCGAACCTTCATCTCCGCCATGATCCGGTAAGCCAGTTCCGGATCGAATTTTTGCGCCTGCGACGAGACCACCGGAACGCCGAGCAGCAACCCGGGCAGCAGCACGTTGAGCAGCCCACCGGCCCATGCCCAGTCGGCCGGTGTCCAGAGCTTGTCACCCGGCTGCGGCATGAATTCATGGTGGGTCTGGACCCCGGGGATATGACCGATCAGCACCCGATGCCCGTGCAACGCCCCCTTGGGCGGGCCAGTCGTTCCGGATGTGAAGATCATCAAGCCCGGGTCATCCGCCCGCGTTTCGACCGCAACCGGCGTATCCGGATGGGCCTTTTCCAGTTCGACAAAACCGACGACATCATGCGAAACGCCTTTGGCGCCCTCATCTCCGCTGGCAACCACAATGGCCCTGAGATCGGCGAGGCGTTCACGGATTGCCGCGATTTTCTCAACGCCGCCGGGCGTCGTCACCAGAACCCTGGCACCCGACGCCGAAAGCCGGTGATCTACGGCCTCAACCCCGAACAACAGCGCCAGCGGCACCGCAATGGCGCCAAGCTTGTAGATCGCCACATGGGCGATGGCGGTTTCAAACCCCTGTGGCAGCATCAGCGCCACCCGGTCGCCGCGCTCCACGCCGAGCGACCGCAGGCCGCGGGCAAATGCATTGGAACGCCGGGCCAGGCCGTCATAGCTCAGCCGGTCGGGCGCACTGTCCGGATTGAAATGTTCGAGGCAGATCCGGTCCGGCTCGCGCGCCGCCCAGTCATCCGACACCGCCTTGCCGATGTTGAAGAACTCCGGCACCTCCCAGGAAAACCGGGACGCGATCTCTTCAATGGTTTCTCCGGCTGGCAACAACATCAAAAAAATCCTTGCTCAGATGCCCCATCACCATCGTTGCTGCCAAGCAGCAACGACCCAGGCGGGCCGCCAACTCCTATCAGGCGTCTGGTCCGGAATGAAGTGCCTGCCGAAAAATGCCGCAGTATGGGTATATGGGGTTTGACCAGCCCGGCTCCATCGCCCGAGAAGTGGGGCATGCCATGGAGCATACGTGAGGGATATAGGAACAGTGATGACCGGAGAGGCTCCGATAGCGCAGCGCCATGCACGGCACCACAGAGCGGTACATTATTCGGCACAAGAACAGATGATTCTATACACGGAACGGGTACCCAAGCCTTATGATCCGAGGGCTTCAACGAGCCGGTGGTGCCCCCTTCCGGACTCGAACCGGAACTCCTTTCGGAACCGCATTTTGAGTGCGGCGCGTCTACCAATTCCGCCAAAGGGGCATACCACGGCGAACAGTCCAATATTATCCAAGGAGGCGCCGGTCAAGATGATAGATTGGATAGCATGCAATCCGGCAGGATTCGGACAAATTCCCGCATCATTGAAAAAACTGCCCGCAATGGTGATGGAATGCGCTCGAACGCTCTGATAAGAACCCTGCCAGACTCGGCAATTGAACAGAGGCATGACTGCCATGACAGCGTTTGAAGCAGCGGCAAAACCGCGGGGTGCACTTGCCAAGATCGAGGCCATCCTGAAGCCGCATCTCCCCCCCCAAACACATTCTGCGGAGAATGCCGGCACGGAGGCGCCAAAAGCCACCATAAGCCTGGGTGCGCTCAGCGACCTCATGCAGGAGCGGGCCTTCGGGTTGCTGCTGCTGGTTCTCGCCCTGCCCTGCTGCCTGCCATTTGTCTACATCCTGCCGCAACTGGTGGCACTCCCGATGGTGGTCCTGGCCACGCAGATGGCCATGGGACGCCGCGCCCCCTGGCTTCCCGAGACACTGCGCAAACGTCAATTGCCAGTAGCCGGACTGCTTGATGTCGTCTCCCGGGCCAAGCGGTATGGCGGATGGCTGGAGCGATTTGCCCATCCACGCTTTCCAAGCTTCACCGGCGACCGCGCAAACCGCGTCATCGGCGCACTTTTGATCGTGCCTTGCCTCTCCATCCTCGTGCCGCTGCCGCTCACCAACACGGTACCGGGCATAGGCGTGGCCCTTGTTGCCGTGGGCCTGATTGAGCGCGATGCGCTGTTTGTGGTCATGGGACTGATCGCCGCGCTGGTATGGGTTGCCATTCTCGTCATCGGTGGACCTGCGCTGATCTATTTCATCATAAACTTCGCTCTCAACCGGAGCGCAGGCGCCTGACCCGGGTTCACCAATCCCGGATCATTTTTTGAACACCATTGGGGCGGACACCTGCCCCACATCGAAAAAACAGAGCACCGCCATGCAGACAGCCGACGCACAGACCCACCGCAGCCTCGCGGCACTCTTTCTTGCGGTCGCGATGACTGTGGTCGTCGGCTCGGCGCTGGGTTTCGAGCATATCGGTGGCTATATACCCTGTGCTCTCTGCCTCGAGCAGCGCACCCCCTATTACATTGGCGCGCCACTGATGCTTGTCGCAGCCATCATCTCGCGCGCCGGCGGCCCGTCCTGGGCCGTACGCGGTCTTCTGGCCGTCGGCGGTTTGCTCATGCTTTATGGCCTGGTGCTCGGCGTCTACCATTCCGGTGTCGAATGGCACTGGTGGGAAGGGCCCGCCTCCTGCGCCACATCCGCCGATGCGGTGACCACCGACGCGGGCTCGCTGCTCGGTGATCTCAGCTCGAAGAAGCCGCCATCCTGCGATGCGGCCGCCCTGCGCGTGTTGGGCCTCTCATTCGCCGGCTGGAACGTACTGGCCAGCGCCGCGCTTGCAGCCATCGCTTTCCGCGCTGCAGCCAAGGGCTGATCTCAGGTCACGGCTGCAGTTCGACATCCCAGTAGAGATAGTCCATCCAGCTTTCATGCAGGAAGTTCGGCGGAAACATGCGGCCATTGTTGTGCAGATCCTGCACGCTCGGCCGGTATGGCTTCTGCTGCGGAATCATTCCAGCCTGCCTGGGCATCAGCCCCCCCTTCTTCAGATTGCAGGGTGAGCAGGCCGCCACCACGTTTTCCCAGGTGGTTTGCCCGCCGCAGCGGCGCGGGATGACATGATCGAACGTAAGCTCGTTGGGTGATCCGCAATATTGACACTCGAAACGGTCCCTGAGGAAAACATTGAACCGGGTAAAGGCCGGGGAGCGGGACGGCTTTATATAGGTCTTGAGGCAGACAACGCTGGGAAGCCGCATCGAAAAAGACGGCGACGACACCGCATGATCATACTCGGCGACGATCTGGACACGATCGAGAAACACCGCCTTGACAGCATCCTGCCAGGACCAGAGCGACAGCGGATAATAACTCAGCGGTCTGTAGTCGGCGTTCAGGACGAGCGCCGGCAAGGACTGCGGGGATACAAAAATCGTCACGCGACTCTCCCGAGCGATTCTCTATCTGCACGCAACATATTAGGCCGGAGATGTCAGGAATGTGAAGCACCTGTTTTCGGGTGAAAATTCCAGCGCCAGCGACCCCGTATCAACCGTCAACGGGGGTGGCGTCCCTGCGCATCACGTCCGCATAATAGGCCCAGAGCAGACGAGCGGCGACCCCGCGCCAGGGGCTCCATTGCTCCGCCAGGACCGAGAGTTCCTTTGCAGAGGGCCGTTCTTCCATACCCAACGCATGGGCGACCGCACTCTGCAGCGCCACGTCGCCGGACGGAAACACATCCGGATGCCCGGCACAAAACAAGAGATAGACCTCTGCGGTCCAGGGCCCGACGCCCTTTATCGCGGTCATCGCGCGAACCGCCGCCCGCCCGTCGAGTGTGCACATGTGTTCAAGGTCGAGATCACCCTCAAGCACCGCCGACCCAACCCGGCGCAACGTGTCCGCCTTGGCACGGGACAGGCCGGCCTCGCGCAACACCTCGGGACTGAGTGCCAGGATGGCTGTCGGGCTGATCTCGCCCGCAGCCAGTTCCAGCTTTCGCCACAACGCGCGGGCGCTTGCCTTGGAAACCATCTGCGACAGGATGATTTCGGCCAGCGCTTCGTAGCCGGGAGGCTTGCGCCGCAGCGGTATGGGGCCCGACAGCTCCATCGCCCGCGCAAGCCGGCTGTCGCAATGCGCCAGCGCCTCAAGCCCTTCCGCCACATCATCGGCGCTGTCGATACGGCGCAATGCCAGCTCCCAGTCTTCTCGCATTCCTCTGACACGGGCAATATATCAGGCCCGGTGACGGCGCTTGCGAAAAATGACAAGAAACACCATGGCCGAAGACAACACCATCCCCGAATCAGGCTTTACCGAGCCGATTGTCCGATTCGCCCCCAGCCCGAACGGCCTGCTCCATGTCGGACACGCAAGGTCGGCGATGCTCAACTGGCGCTTCGCGGAGACCCGCGGCGGCACCTTCCTGCTGCGCATCGAGGACATCGATCTCACCCGTGCCCGGCCCGAATTCGAGCTTGCAGTCAAGGAGGACCTGGCCTGGCTAGGCATCGATTGGCCAGAGCCGGTTCGCCGCCAGTCCGAGCATTTTGGCGAGTATCAGTCGGCACTCGATGAGCTGCGCAGGCTCGGCCTGCTCTATCCGGCCTTCCTCAGCCGCGCCGAAATCGCAACAATTGTCTCCGAATTCGAAAGACGTGGCAGGGTCTGGCCGCGCGACCCCGACGGCGCACCACACTATCCCGGCCATGATCGCGCGCTTTCCATGTCCGAAAGGGACCACAGGATCGCTGCAGGTAAACCTCACGCCTGGCGGCTCGACATGCAGGCCGCGCTCGACGGTCTCGGCGAAAAGCTTTCATGGCGGGAGTCCGGGGCCGGACCGAAAGGCGAGACCGGACAAGTCGGAGCCGATCCGGGCGCCTGGGGCGATGTCATTCTGGCCAGGCGCGACGTTCCAGCCAGCTATCATCTCTCCGTCACCGTCGATGATGCGGTGCAGTCGATAACCGACGTGGTCCGCGGCGAGGACCTGTTCGCCTCGACATCCGTTCACCGGCTGCTGCAACATCTGCTCGGCCTGCCGGTGCCTGCCTATCATCATCACGGGCTGGTGCGGGATCCGGACGGACGCAAGCTGTCAAAGAGTGACGGGGCCACCTCGATTGCCGCCTTGAGGCAGCAGGGCGCGAGCCCGGCAGACATAATCGCGCTCGCAGGTCTGGCTGACGCCAGATAGACGGGCCTCGTCAGGCTTTCTGCAACGCCTTTTTCCGCATTTCGGCGCGCGCCCGAGCCTTGAGAATTGCCGCATTGATCTCCGCCCCCAGAATGAAGATCGCGGCAATGATGTAGAGAAAAACCAGCGCCACCATGATCGAGGCCAGACCGGCATAGGTCGACACATAGGTGGCGAATTCCTGCAGGTAGCTGGCAAACATCAGGGCGCCTGCCACCCAGGCGACCAGCGTGACACCGATTCCGGGAAGCACATCCTTCAGCCTCCGCCTGCCGTCGGGAAGCCACATGTGCGACATCACAAGACCGACGATCAGCACCGTCACTGCAATCAGAATGCGCCAGTTGTCGACGGCCGAGATCAGCGTTTCCATCCAGGGCGCGAACTGCCTCGCCAGCCGGAGCACCAGCGGCGCCAGCACCAGCAGGAAACTGATCGCCATGATCACCATCACCGCGATCACCACGAACCCGAGACTTTGCGCCCGTGTCACATACCAGGCCCGGGTTTCGGTCACCCGGTAGGCCCGGTTGAGCGAAACCCGCAGCGCCTCCACGCCGTTGGCCGAAAAGAAGGCCGCCGCAAGCACCGACAGGGTCAGCAGGCCGCCGCGTTCGATGGTCAGTACATTGACCACCTCGCGCGAGATCGGTGCGGCAATCGAATCCGGCCAGGTGTCGAAGATCAGATGCGAAGCGGTATCCGCATAGGCATGGGCACCGAGGAAACTCGCAAGCGATGTGCCGAAGATCATGAAGGGAAACAGCGCCATCAGGATCGACAATGCCACGTGGCTGGCCATGGCCCAGCCATCATCATTGTTGAAATGGGTGACCGCATCGAAGATGACTGCGCGGATGCGTCGCAATGTATGCTCCCTGACTGGTACAAGTTCCGGACCCGACCGGCATTGTCAGCCCAGGCCGAGTATGGGATTTGAATGGCTTCGACAACAGGTCAGATAATGCAATGAGCGGCAATAACCAACAAAAGACCATCCTGGTGACCGGCTGCTCGAGCGGAATCGGTGCCTATTGCGCCCGCGCGCTCAAGGCCGAAGGCTGGCATGTCATAGCCTCGGCGCGCACCGAACAAGACCTTGCGACGCTGCGCAACGACGGCATCGAAGCCTATCGGCTAGATTACGCCGAGCCCGAAAGCATCGCGTCCTTCTTCGAGGAGGCCATGGCTGCCACCGGCGGACGCTGCGACGCGCTGTTCAACAATGGCGGCTATGGTCAGGTCGGTGCCGTTGAGGACCTGCCGGTGGAAGCGCTTCGCGCCCAGTTCGAGGCCAATTTCTTCGGCTGGCACGACCTCACACGGCGGGTGATTCCGGTAATGCGAGCCCAGGGCCATGGACGCATCGTGCAATGCTCCTCCATTCTCGGCCTGGTCCCGATGCGGTTTCGCGGCGCCTACAATGCTTCCAAGCATGCTCTGGAAGGTCTGTCCGTTACACTGGCGCTGGAGCTCGAGGGAACCGGCATCCATGTCAGCCTGATCGAACCCGGCGCCATTGCCAGCCGGTTCCGCGCCAACGCCCTCAGGCATTTCCACCGCAACATCGACATCGCCGCCTCGGTGCACCAGCAGGATTACCAGGCCCAGCTTCGCCGCCTCGAAAAACAGGAACGCTCGGACAACGGAAAACTGCGGCCCGATGCCGTCCACAAGGTTCTGCAACACGCGCTCAACGCACCCCGCCCGCGCTATCATTACACCGTGACGCGCGAGGCCAGGCTGGGCGCCATTGCCCGCCGCCTTTTACCTGCACGACTGTTTTATCCCTGGCTCGCCCGTCAGGATTGAACCGGCGCAGCCGATGGACTTGTCAGCAAAACACCCTATGTTCCCAACCGAAATCCGCCATGAGGAAACCGCACGATGTCGTCCGTAACCTATGTTCTGTCCATCATCGTCATGCTGGCGGTCGCAGCCGTTCTCGTCCGCGGCCTGGTCAACATGGCCCGTGGCGGGTCGGGCAACCTGTCCAACAAGCTGATGCAGATGCGCGTCTTGCTGCAATTTGTCGCGGTGGTGCTGATTGTCGCCACCTTGTGGCTCACAGGCGGCGGACGGTGACCTTGTCAGTAATGCGCCACACACCTGCCTAGTCCGTTCAAGGAAGCTTCTCGATGGTCAAACTCAACAAGATCTACACCAGAACCGGCGACGACGGCACCACCGGCTTGGTATCAGGTGAACGCCGCCCGAAATACGATCTCAGGATTGAAGCCTACGGCACCGTCGATGAAACCAATGCGGTCGTCGGCACCGCGCGGCTTCACACGGCGGATATGCCCGAACTCGACGCGATGCTGATGCGGATCCAGAACGACTGCTTTGATCTCGGCGCTGATCTGGCGACCCCCGAGACCGGCGAGAAACTCGACTATGAACCCTTGCGCATCGTCGATGCACAGGTTGACCGCATTGAAGCCGATATCGATCGCCTCAATGCCGATCTCGAACCGCTGAAGTCCTTTGTCCTGCCGGGCGGAACTGCCGCGTCGGCCTATCTCCACCTGGCTCGCACGGTATCCCGCCGTGCCGAACGGCTGATGGTGGAACTTGCAGCCCATGACAACGAAACCGTCAATCCGGCGGCCATTCGCTTTGCCAACAGGCTTTCAGACTTCTTTTTTGTCGCCGCGCGCTGGGTCAATGATCACGGCCGCACGGATGTGCTTTGGGTTCCGGGAAAGAACCGCTAGTCTCCGTCATCGTTACGGCTCACAAGCCGCCCCGGCCAAACGGAACCCTCAGCGATGTTCATCCCCCTGCATGATTCCAACGACCTCAAGCACATAAAGCTGCAATGGGTAACCTGGTCGCTTATCGCCATCAACGCTCTCGTCTGGGGCATCACCGAACTTGCCGGCGCAAACAGCGAGTTCACCACAGCGGCCGTACTCGGACTGGGCTTCATTCCCTCGGTGGTCAACGATTTTGCGGAACTGCAGCCATCCCTGGTTCTGGTTCCGGAAGATGCGACCTACATCACCTACAGCTTTCTGCACGGCAACCTGCTGCATTTGGGCTCCAACATGATTTTCCTCTGGGTCTTTGGCGACAATGTCGAAGACGCCATGGGCCACTTCCGCTTCCTGATCTTCTACATGGCCTGCGCAGCGGCGGGCGCCTTTGCCCATGGCTTTCTCTTCCCCGATTCCGAAAGCCCGCTGATTGGCGCTTCGGGCGCAGTGGCGGGAATTGTCGCCGCCTACCTGATACTGCACCCAAAAGTCCGGGTCTGGGTGCTGGTGCTGGGCCGCATTCCGCTGCCGCTGCCGGCATTCATACCGCTGCTGTTCTGGGTAGTGTTCCAGTTCGTCATGGTCGTGACCGATCTCGGCGGGGAAGTGTCCTGGGCAGCGCATGTCGGAGGTATCATTGGCGGTGCCGTGCTGGTGCTGGTCTTGCGCCGTTCCGGCGTGCCGCTGTTTGACCGGAGGATCGAAAGCCCGCGGGCAGTGGTGCACAAGACCCCGCAAATTGTCCCGGAGGAACAGTCTCCACAGCCACCGCGGCAGAAGTGGGGACGATAGTGGAGAGGCAACCGAATTGACGCGGACGTAAACGTCATTTATCCCGCGTTGCAAAATCTCCTGTGCGGTTGCGATTGAATTTGGAGAAAAATCGCGTATCCATGTCGCCAATCGGCTATCCGGGTGGCGGCTTCACAGGCAAAATCCGGGTAAACGGCCTGACGCCGGGACCCTCGGACCGATCAGGACAGGGCCGAAACAGTGAGGCCTAGCAAAGTGAGGAAGGCAAACCGATGAAAATTCTCGTGCCGGTCAAGCGGGTTGTTGACTACAACGTCAAGATCCGGGTCAAGCCAGATGGCAGCGGCGTCGATCTCGCCAATGTGAAGATGTCGATGAACCCGTTTGACGAAATCGCCGTCGAAGAAGCCCTGCGGCTCAAGGAAGCCGGCAAGGCCACGGAAGTGATTGCCGTTTCCATCGGACCTGCCAAGGCCGAAGAGACCCTGCGCACCGCGCTTGCCATGGGCGCCGATCGCGCGATCCTGGTCGAGGCCGACACGCTGGTCGAACCGCTTGCCGTCGCCAAGATCCTCAAGGGTGTTGTCGGCGAGGAAAACCCGGACCTGGTCATTCTCGGCAAGCAGGCCATCGACGACGATTCCAACCAGACCGGCCAGATGCTGTCCGCCCTGCTTGGCTGGAGCCAGGCGACCTTCGCCTCGAAGGTCGAAATCGGCGATGGTTCGGCCGACGTCACCCGTGAGGTCGACGGCGGCCTTCAGACCATCTCGGTCAAGCTGCCGGCCATCGTCACCACCGACCTGCGCCTCAACGAGCCGCGCTACGCTTCGCTGCCCAACATCATGAAGGCCAAGAAGAAGCCGCTCGACAAGAAGAGCGCCGCTGACTACGGCGTCGACATTGCACCGCGCCTCGAGGTGATCAAGACCGAAGAGCCGGGCGGCCGCAAGGCTGGCGTCAAGGTCGGTTCCGTCGCCGAACTGGTCGACAAGCTCAAGAACGAAGCAGGCGTGCTGTAAGCGCGGGAAAGGGAGTTACAAACATGGCCATTCTCATCATAGCCGAACACGATCACGCTTCGCTGTCCGATCAGACCGCAAAGGCCGTCAGCGCCGCCTCCAAGATTGGAGGCGACGTCCACGTGCTGGTTGCCGGCAAAAACGCCAAGGCAGCCGCCGACGCGGCAGCCAAGCTCGACGGCGTCTCCAAGGTTCTTCATGCCGAAGGCGACGAATACGCCAACCGGCTGGCAGAACCGCTTGCCGCCCTGGTGGTTTCGCTTGCGGACGCATACGACACGCTGATGGCGCCTGCCACCACGTCGGGAAAGAACGTCATGCCGCGGGTCGCAGCCCTTCTTGATGTCATGCAGATCTCGGACATCATCGAGGTCATCGCCGCGGATACCTTCAAGCGCCCGATCTATGCCGGCAACGCCCTGCAGACGGTCAAGTCGAGCGACGCCAAGCGCGTCATCACGGTCCGCACCGCATCCTTCTCGGCAGCCGCTGAAGGTGGATCGGCTTCGGTTGAGAGCGTTTCCTCGGCCGGCGATCCAGGCCTGTCGTCCTTCGTCAAGGACGCGATCGCCGAGAGCGACCGTCCGGAACTGACTTCCGCCAAGATCATCATCTCCGGTGGCCGCGCGCTTGGCTCCTCCGAGAAGTTCCAGGAAGTCATCCTGCCGGTGGCTGACAAGCTCGGTGCAGCCGTCGGCGCATCCCGTGCCGCCGTCGACGCGGGCTACGCGCCGAATGACTGGCAGGTCGGCCAGACCGGTAAGGTTGTCGCGCCCGACCTCTACATCGCCTGCGGCATTTCCGGCGCCATTCAGCACCTTGCCGGCATGAAGGACTCCAAGGTCATCGTCGCCATCAACAAGGACGAGGAAGCGCCGATCTTCCAGGTGGCGGACTACGGACTGGTCGCCGACCTTTTCGATGCCCTGCCGGAGCTCGAAAAAGCACTATGATCCGTCACAAATTGACGGCATGATCAATGGCCGGGCTGGACGTCTCCAACCCGGCCATTTACGTTGAGGATCCGGGCAGGCTCACATCAATGCACCCGGCAGCATCCTAAATCAGTCAGGCGGGACAAATGGGCAACCAGATCAAGAGTGTGGGCATCATCGGCGCAGGACAGATGGGCGGCGGCATTGCCCATGTCTGCGCCATGGCGGGGTACGACGTTTACGTCCACGACATTTCCGCCGATACGCTTCAGGAAATGCTGGCCACCATCAGCGGCAACCTCGCCCGCCAGGTCGCCTCCGGCAAGACCACCGAAACCGAACGGGAAGCGGCCCTCGCGCGGATCAACTTCGCTCCCGACATGAGTGGCCTTGCAGCCATGGATCTCGTCATCGAGGCAGCCACCGAAGACGAAACCGTCAAGCGCAAGATCTACCAGCAGCTCTGCCCGCAGCTCAATCCGGAAGCGATCCTCGCGACCAACACCTCTTCGCTGTCAATAACCCGGCTGGCTTCCGCCACGGACCGGCCAGAGCGCTTCATCGGCATCCACTTCATGAACCCGGTTCCGGTGATGAAACTGGTCGAGCTGGTGCGCGGCATCGCCACCGAGGACCTGACGTTCAAGGCGGCCCGCGGTTTCATCGACTCCCTCGACAAGACCATCACGGTCACCGAGGACTTTCCGGCCTTCATCGTCAACCGCATCCTGCTGCCGATGATAAACGAGGCCATCTACACCCTGTACGAGGGTGTCGGCACGGTCGATGCGATCGATACCGCCATGAGGCTTGGCGCCAATCACCCGATGGGCCCGTTGCAACTGGCTGATTTCATCGGCCTCGACACCTGCCTGTCGATCATGCAGGTACTCCACGACGGCCTCGCCGATTCCAAGTACCGGCCCTGCCCGCTCCTGGTCAAATATGTCGAGGCCGGCTGGCTCGGCCGCAAATCCGGTCGCGGTTTTTATGACTATCGCGGCGAGACGCCCGTCCCGACACGGTAAATCCTTTGATGAACGCCAGTTCCCTCCGCCGCGGCATGAACCTGTGGCCGCCTCTGCTGTTTTCCGGCATTCGCATCCGTCATATCAGCGATGATTTCCGCGCCGTCGATGTCGAACTGCGCGAGCGTTTCTACAACAAGAACTATGTTGGCTGCCATTTCGGTGGCTCGCTGTTTGCCATGACCGACCCGTTCTGGATGATGATGGTGATGCGCAATCTCGATCGCAGCTACACCGTCTGGGACAAGTCTGCCGAGATCGACTTCCTGCGGCCCGGTCGGGGAACCGTCTTCGCAAGCTTCAGGCTGACGGACGGGGATCTCGACGACATTCGCGCCAATACCCGGTCCGAAGGTGACGTCTATCTCCGGGCGTTCCCGACAGAGATCCTCAACAAGGACGGCGATCCGGTCGCCCGTGTGACCAAGACCCTGCACATACGGCGCAAGCCGGACACCCGCAGCCGGATCGGTGGCTGATCTCTGTTCCCTTCGTCCTGCCCGCCTCGATTTGTTGATCACGCCATCATGCCTGATCATTTATATAAAACATATTGAATATAGAACTTTTAATTGCTATATATTCGCCATGGAGGCCGCTGGAACACCCACGGCGCGGGCGAAGCCCGATCGGAAACGAAGGAAATCGAAATGGCGCTTGATCGCATTATTCTGGCATTCGCAGGCTTCATGGTTCTCTTGTCGGTGGCGCTGGGTGTCTACGTATCACCCTACTGGTTCTTCCTGACCGTCTTCGTCGGCCTCAACCTGATCCAGTCTTCCTTCACCGGCTTCTGTCCCGCAGCGATCATTTTCAAGAAGCTCGGCGTAAAGCCGGGTTGCGCTTTCAACTAAGATCTCGACTTCCCGGGACGAACCGCAAGGGCGTGGACGGATGCCCCGTCCGCGCCCTTGGCGATTTAAATTCCCTTCAGAGCTCCGGTCAGCGCCTTGGCATCCTTGCTGGCCCATTCGGCCGGTCCATTCATGGCGCCCAGCATGCAGCCATCCTTGCCGATCATCAGCGTCACCGGAAGGCCAAAGGCCAGCCCTTCCTTCTTCAAAGTGTTGAACACGCCCATGCTGGCATCCCGGTAGAGACCCAGATTGGACACGCCGATCTCGTCGAGAAACGCCTTCGGCTTGGCGACGTCGCCAGTATCGATATTGATCGCCAGCACCTTGAAATTATCGTCACCCAGTTCCGATTGCAGCTCGGCCAGCGCCGGCATTTCCGCGCGGCAGGGCGCGCACCATGTCGCCCACAGGTTGACCAGGAGCGCCTGTCCGTTGAAATCGGCTAGCGTCAACGCATCGCCCTGCTCGGAGACAAAAGCCAGTTCCGGAAGAGCGATCGGCTCGTCCCGTACGGCCATCGCCGCCACCTCGCCCCTGGCCAGTGGCTTGAGGGCAGCCAGCATCTCCGGTTGCGCCGTGCAGGCGGCAACATCCGCGCCAGCCAGACTTTCCGAGGTCGGCGCATTGCCAGACGGCAACCCTTTCCAGTATATCCCGGCAGCCCCGACAACGGCGCCCAGGGCAATTGCGATTGCAGCAAGGGCACCGGTGGAAAGGCTTTTACGCGATTGGCTCATGACAAACTCCAAGGCAGGCTCATGTCGACAGATAAGGACAAACAGGCGTCAAACCAGATGTGGGGTGGCCGATTTGCCTCCGGACCAGATGCCATCATGGAGGAAATCAACGCCAGCATCGATTTCGACCGCAAGCTCTATGCCCAGGACATTCGCGGTTCCCTCGCACATGCGGCCATGCTTGCCAAGACTGGCATAGTTTCGAGCGAAGATTGCGACAAGATTACTCACGGATTGAACACGATCCTGTCAGAGATCGAGGACGGCAAGTTTGTTTTCTCGCGCCGGCTCGAAGACATTCACATGAACATCGAGTCGCGGCTTGCCGAACTGATCGGCCCCGCCGCCGGCCGGCTGCACACCGCACGTTCGCGCAACGACCAGGTGGCGCTCGACTTCCGCCTCTGGGTCAAGGAAGAACTGGGCCGCACCGAAGCAGCGCTGACAAGACTGATCACGGCCTTCCTCGACAAGGCCGAACAGCATGCCGACACGGTCATGCCGGGCTTCACTCACCTGCAGTCGGCCCAGCCGGTGACTTTCGGCCATCACTGCATGGCCTATGTCGAGATGTTCGGCCGCGACCGCCAGCGGGTGCGCCACGCCATCGAGCACATGGACGAAAGCCCGATCGGTGCCGCGGCGCTTGCCGGCACCGGCTTTGCGATCGACCGCGAGATGACCGCAAAGGCGCTCGGCTTCCGCGAACCGACCCGCAACTCGATCGACACGGTGTCAGATCGCGATTTCGCGCTCGAATTCCTCTCGCTGGCTTCGATCTGCGCGGTCCATCTGTCACGCCTCGCCGAAGAAATCGTTATCTGGTCGACGCCGCAGTTCGGATTTGTGCGCCTTTCCGACGCCTTCTCCACCGGCTCATCGATCATGCCGCAGAAGAAGAACCCCGACGCAGCCGAGTTGGTCCGTGCCAAGACCGGCCGCATCAACGGCTCGCTGATTGCCCTTCTCACCATCATGAAGGGGCTTCCGCTGGCCTATTCCAAGGACATGCAGGAGGACAAGGAACAGGTCTTCGATGCAGCCGAGAGCCTCGAGCTTTCACTGGCAGCCATGGCCGGCATGGTCAGCGACATGGAAATCCGCGCCGACCAGATGCGCAAGGCTGCCGGTTCCGGCTACTCCACTGCCACCGACCTTGCCGACTGGCTGGTGCGCGAGGCCGGCCTGCCGTTCCGCGACGCTCATCACGCCACTGGCCGAGCCGTGGCGATGGCCGAGGAAAAGCAGTGCGAACTCGCCGAGTTGTCGCTTCAGGACCTCCAGACCATCAACCCCGCAATCACCAGCGGCATCTTTGATGTGCTGACCGTCGACGCGTCGGTCGCCAGCCGCCAGAGTTTTGGCGGCACGGCTCCCTCTCAGGTCCGCAAGCAGATAGCTTGGTGGCGCGCACGTATCTAAAAAGTGGGTCTGTTGCAGACCTGTCCAATACCGCTGGTTTCAGCGGACAAACCGGGTGCACTTTGTGCCAAAAACTTGTATGCCGAAATCCTGTATTCAGGCCCCGGCGCCATCAACAGCGCACAGGCGATAGCGAGGAACAGAAAATGACGACCGGCTCATGGATCAAAACCATATGCGCTGTGACCCTGCTGAGCGCAGTCCTGACCGGGTGCGGACGCAAGGGCGACCTCGAACGCCCCAGTGTCACCGCTGCACCGCTGGCCACGGCTGAAGAGGCATCGTCCCCGGCAGTCAAGGAACGGCGTTTTATCCTCGATGGTCTTCTCGAATAGGCACACCCCGTGAACCACTTTGAATATCGTGATGGCGTTTTGCACGCCGAAGGCGTCAGCCTGCCCGACATTGCTGCCCAGGTCGGCACCCCGTTTTACTGCTATTCGACCGCCACCCTGAGCCGCCACTACAAGGTGTTTTCAGGCGCTTTCGCCGACATCGATTCGATGGTCTGTTACGCCATGAAGGCCAACTCCAACCAGGCTGTGCTCAGGACCCTGGCGCAATTGGGATCAGGCGTCGATGTCGTCTCCGAAGGCGAGTTGCGCCGCGCTCTGGCAGCCGGCATCCCTGCTTCGAAGATCATGTTCTCCGGCGTTGGCAAGACCTGGCGTGAAATGGATGCGGCGTTGGCTGCCGACATCTATTGCTTCAACATCGAATCCGAACCCGAACTCGAAGTGCTCAACGCCCGCGCGCTCGCGATGGGCAAGGTGGCGCCGATCTCCTTCCGCATCAATCCCGATGTCGACGCCAAGACCCATGCCAAGATCTCGACCGGCAAGAAGGAGGACAAGTTCGGAATCTCCTGGCAGCGCGCCCAGGCGGTCTACCGCCACGCCGCAAACCTCGAAGGTGTTCGAGTCACCGGCATCGACATGCATATCGGCAGCCAGATCACCGATCTTCAGCCGTTCGACGACGCCCTGAAGCTGATGGTCGAACTGATCGGACTGCTGCGCGCCGACGGCCACGCAATCGATCATTTCGACATTGGCGGTGGCTTGGGTGTTCCCTACCGCGACGACAATGCAACCCCGCCCGATCCGGACGCCTATGGCAACATGGTCAAGGCGCGGCTGCGCGATCTTGGTTGCAAGGTGATCCTCGAGCCCGGCCGCCTGATTGTCGCCAATGCGGGCGTTCTGGTCTCGGAAGTGATTTACATAAAGGACGGCGGCGACAAGACCTTCGTCATCGTCGATGCCGCCATGAACGACCTGATCCGGCCGACACTCTACGAAGCCTGGCACGAGGTCCGACCGGTAAAGCTGTCAGCCGCAAGCGCGCCACGTATTCGGGCCGACATCGTCGGCCCCGTATGCGAAAGCGGCGACTACATTGCCAGGGATAGGGAAATGTCGGCGTTGAAGGCCGGCGACCTGATCGCAATCGGTTCTGCGGGCGCCTATGGGGCGGTTCAGTCCGGCACCTACAACACCCGGCTGCTGGTGCCCGAGGTACTGGTCAACGGCGACCAGTTCCACGTTGTTCGCCCGCGTCCGTCCTACGACGATCTGATCGGACTGGATTCGGTGCCAGCCTGGCTTGACTGAGCCGGACTGCCTGCCCGGGCATGGCAACGCCTCGGATATTTTCCCTGGCGGCGGCAATCACGCTTCACTTTTTTGACGCAGGCCTCGCCTTGGCCGCAAAGACTGCTATCTTCTTTCCTGACGCTGAAGGAAAACGAGATGGCAACCACACCCGAAGCCAGGCAATCCTTATCCGAAGGCCGTGAGCCGGCAGACAGGAACATTGAAGTCCGGCGCTCTGTCAGCCTTGGCCGTCTGCGCATGCGGCTCAACCTGTCGATTGGCCGTCTTCTTACCCTTTCCGCCCCGCTGCTGTCGGTCGTCGCACTCTATTTCAGCTTCTCCTGGTTTGGGATTTTCCGCATCGTTCCCGACTGGTTCAGGCTGCTGCTCCTCGGTCTTTTCGGCCTTGGCGTGCTGGCGTCACTGTGGCCCCTGCTGCGCTTCCGCTCGCCCGGTCGCGCCGAGATCGATGCCCGTCTGGAGGCCGAGAACCGCATTTCCAATCAGGCCATTGCCACCCAGGACGACAAGATCGAGGCGGACGATCCTTTCGCCCGCGCGCTCTGGGAAGAACATCGGCGCCGCATGGCAAGCAAGATCGGCGCCCTGGAGACCGGCATCCCCCGCTCAAGCCTGCCGCAGCGCGATCCCTGGGGCATGCGCGTCGCCCTCGCGCTGCTGCTGTTTGTCGCCTTCGGCTATTCCTACTCCGGCAATGCCGGCAGACCGTCCGATGCCTTCCTCAGCCATTCCAGCGAACAATTGCCCGATATCCGCATCGACGCCTGGATCACGCCGCCGCCCTACGTCAATCAGGCGCCGATTTTCCTCACCGGGATCGAACGGCCTCAAGGAGAGCCCGTTGAAGCCATCGAGGGCAGCGAGATTACCATTCGCGTCGGCGGCGGCAGCGCCGACGCACAGGTGTTGTGGGGAACCGGTTCGGACACTCAGGCGGCCATCGAACCGGAAAATGCCGATACGGCAGCCGCAGCCACCCCCGCGGGAGCATCCACCTGGACATTCAAGCCGGGAACCGGCGGCGAACTGAAGATCAGCGCCGGAAGGTCTGAGGAAAACTTTGCAATCCGCTTGATACCGGACGAACCGCCCGTGGCAACATTCGTCGAAACCCCGCGCCGTGCAACCAACGGCGCACTGGAACTCGACTATACCCTCTTCGACGATCACGGAATTGCCAGTGCAGAAGCCGAGATCGTTCCGGCCGCCGAACCTGCAGCGAACGCCAGACCCTTGTTCGATCCGCCGAAGTACCGGCTGACCCTCCCCCGGCGCTCGTCTGCCGACAATCGCGCAGTCGCCAGTCATGATCTGACCGAGCATCCGCTGGCGGGACAGAGGGTTCGGATCACCCTTGTAGCCACCGACGGAGCCGGGCAGGAAGGCCGCAGCGAAACCCTCGAGACAGTGCTGCCAGGACGCCGGTTCTCCGAACCGCTGGCGGCCGCGGTGGTCGAACAGCGCGGCGTGCTGGCCCTCGATGCCAACAACCTGCGCAGGGTCTTCGACCTGCATGATGCGCTGACCATAGCTCCGGATGAAACCATCCCGAACCTCAGCCATTACCTTTTGCTGGAATCGGTCCGGGGCCGGCTCGCCTATGCCCGCTCTGATGATGAGCTGCGCGAGGCCATCGACTACATGTGGGGCGTTGCACTGCAGATCGAGGACGGCAACCTGTCGCTCGCCGAGCGCCGCTTGCGTGATGCCCAGAACGCGCTCGCCGAAGCGCTCGAAAACGGTGCCAGCGACGAAGAGATCGCCCAGCTGATGGATGAGTTGCGCGAAGCCATGCAGGAATATCTCAGTGAGCTGGCGCGCCAGAACATGAACAACCAAAATACCGAGACCCAGCAGGCGATGCCGGAAAACATGCTGCGTCAGCGTGATCTCGACAACATGCTCGACCAGATCGAGAATCTTGCCCGCTCCGGCGCCCGCGACCAGGCCCAGCAGATGCTGCAGGAACTGCAGCGGATGATGAACAATCTCCAGGCCGGCAGGCAGCAACGCCAGCAGCAGCAGGGCGGTCCGATGCGCCAGCAGATGGACAAGCTTGGCGAACTGATGCGCCAGCAGCAACAACTGATGGATGAGACCATGCGCGCCGACAGGGAGCGCCAGAGCCAGCCAGGCGAAGGCCGTGACCGCCAGCAGCAGGGACAGCAGCAACCCGGCCAGGGACAGGATCAGGGGCAAGAGGGCCAGGGCCAGCAATCGCTCGAGGACATGCTCGGCGCGCTGGGCCGCAGCCAGCAGCAGCTCCGCGACGCGCTCGGGCAGTTGCAGAGCGATCTGGAGGGCATGGGCATGCAGCCCTCAGAAGGATTTGGCGAAGCCGGCGAAGCCATGGGCGACGCCACCGGAAACCTCCAGGGTGGTGAAACAGGTCAGGCCCTCAGCGATCAGGGAAGGGCTCTGCAGGCGCTCAGGCAGGGCGCCGAGGACATGATGAACCAGATGATGCAGGCCATGGGCAACCAGCAGGGCGAAGCGGAAGGTGAGGGACCCGATCAGAACGGCAACCGCGCCGCCGATGATCGCGACCCGCTCGGCCGGCCACGTGCCACCACCGGCCCGGACTTCGGCAGCCGGGTCGAGGTACCCGACGAAATCGATATCCAGCGCGCAAGGGAAATCCTTGATGCGATCCGCAAGCGGCTGGGTGACCAGCTGTCGCCGGAACTGGAGAAGCGCTACCTGGAGCGCCTGCTCGATCTTCAATAGACCGGCAGAGGCAGTACAGCTCGGCCTCAGGCGGCCTGCGCGGTCAACGCGTCCGCCACCGCCTGGCGGATGTCCGGCAGCGAGAACGGCTTCGGAACCACATCCACGACGATCTGCATCAGCGGCTCGGCGCGCTCGCGCTGTTCGGCATAGCCCGTCATCAGCAGGATCGGCATACCGGGGCTGTGTTCGGCGGACGCAGTCGCAAGCGCGATGCCGTCCATGACCGGCATCCGGATATCGGACAACAGCAGATCAAAACTGCTCTCCATCACATGGTCCAGCGCCTCGGCTCCGTCTCCGGCTTCGACGATCTCGTGACCATCCATGACGAGCGCCCGCGCAACAAAGCGCCTGAGAGAATCTTCGTCTTCGGCGATGAGAATTCTGGCCATCATTTGCTCCCTGCTTGTCCGCGGAACCTAGGGTGCAAAACTTGCCGCAAGGTGAACGACCGGATCATTCTCCGTGTGCCGCGTCGATTCGGCGCGGAGGTCGCAGACTCAGGCGTCGCCCTTGACCACCCCGACAAAGGGCAGTTCGCGGAAGGCATAGGCCACGTCCATGCCGTAGCCGACCACAAAATAGTCCGGGCACTCGAAGCCGACATAATCGGCATCGAGGCTGCCTTCGCGGCGGGAGCGCTTGTCGAGCAGCACGGCGATATCGACATTGTTGGCGCCGCGCTCGTACATCAGGTCACGCGCAAAGCGCAGCGTCCGGCCCGATTCCAGAATGTCGTCGATCAACAGCACATCGCGCCCGCGCACATCGCTGTCGATGTCCTTGATGATCTTCACGCCCTGGCTGGTGGTGCCGCGACCGTAGCTCGACAGGGTGATGAACTCCACTTCCGGCGCGAGACCGGCATCATGCAGTGCGCGGATCAGGTCCGCGGCGAAAATGAACGAGCCCTTCAGGATCGAAATCACCAGCAGGTCCTTCTTCGGACTTTCAGCGATCTCCGCCGCCATCGCACGATTGCGCGCAGCAATCATGTCCGGAGTAAAAAGGGGTTCGATGTTTTTTCCGCGCACAACCGGCATTCGCGCTCTCCAGGAAGGGTTGGTCTGCTATCAGCGCCCACTCCTAGAGGTCTTCGCGGTCAATTGAAAGCCGTTTGAGCCCACGTTTTCGCGGCAATGCTCACCCGTCGGCGTCATCTGCCATGACAATCAGGGCGCGGGCCGCGAGCCTCCCAGACTTTGGTTGTTACTTGTCGGCCTCAACCGCCCGCCGGCCTGATCATCAGGATGGAACCTGCCCGTTCGATTCGGGCGGGCCGCGGCAAAGGGGCAGAATAGCCCTGGGCGGCAGGCTTCGACTGGTTGGCTGGTGTGGAGGACGTTACCACCGGGTCGGGCGACAGCACCACGGGCTCCCGCAACGGGGCGGGTCCCGCGTCGGTTCTTGCCGGTGGCTCTCCGGCACCGGGCTCACCGACCAGTGCGTGACCACCGGCCATCCAGAACACGGCCATCGCCATGACCGCACACACCATCACGGCAAGTGTCATCAGCGGAGACATCAGCCGGCTCGTCTTGCTGGTGCCCGGATTGCCGGCAAACACACCGAGCCGCTCGCCCGCTGCGGAGGAGCGGCCTGCGAAGTCGCGCGGAATGGGGCCATCTTCGGCCGCTGGCATTGTCATCCGGGATTTGAACACCCCGCCGTCAGTCCTTGCCGCCGGTCGCGTTGCAAACACATCGCGCGGTGCGGAAACGGTTTCGAAGCAGGCATCCTCCGCATCACGTCTGCGTACGGGGTTCAGGCCGGATCGTCGCTCCGGCATCAGCAGATCACCGGCTTCCGGTCTGAGCGGATGTGTGGCACGGTTTGAAACGCCCATGAGGCACCCCTTTTCCACCCCTGCAATGCAGAAGGCATTGAAACATCTCTTACCGATCCGTAAATGGAAATGATTAACGCTTGGCGAACGAGCCGCGTATACCAGCCGGTTCGGGGCACGGATTTAACGCCGCATTAACCATACCCGGCGACTGTGCGGCCCGGTTGCCGCTCACAAAGTCCTGCCGGGACAGGAAGGGACCTTTGATCCATTTCGAAAATGTCGGTTTGCGTTACGGTATGGGACCTGAGGTCCTGCGTGACCTGACCTTCGACATCCCCAAGAGATCCTTCCAGTTCCTGACCGGCCCGTCGGGTGCGGGAAAAACCACGTTGATGCGCCTGCTTTTCATGTCGCTCAAACCGACACGCGGACTGATTCGCATGTTCGATCGCGATATCTCCGTGATTCCCGGAGAGGAACTGCCGCTGCTGCGGCGGCGGATCGGCATCGTCTTCCAAGATTTCCGTCTACTCGATCACATGACCACCTATGAGAATGTCTCCCTGCCGCTACGGGTGCGCGGCAAGGAGGAAGCCAGCTATCGGTCCGATGTAATCGAACTGCTCAAATGGGTCGGGCTTGGGGAGCGCATCAACGTACTGCCGCCGGTTCTGTCCGGCGGCGAAAAACAGCGCGTGGCGATTGCCCGCGCCCTGATCGACCAGCCCGAGGTGCTGCTCGCAGACGAACCCACCGGCAATGTCGATCCGCCGATGGCGCAGCGGCTGCTCAACCTGTTCACCGAGCTCAACCGGCTCGGCACGGCCGTCATCATCGCCACCCATGACCTGAGCCTGATGGATCGGGTCGACGCCCGGCGCATGATCCTGTCGGAAGGACGGCTCGATATCTATGACTGAGCGCGCCGATCCCAGCGATACCCGGAAGAGAGAGAGGCTGGTCACGCTCCGGCCGATGGCGCCGATCGTGCCGCCGGTCAATGTGTCCGGCCACGCACTGATGGTGGTGATCGCCATCATGTCATTTCTCTGCGCCATGACGCTGGGAGCTGTGACCATGATCCAGGAAAAGGCTGAAGCCTGGCAGGGGGATGTCTCCCGCGAGATAACGGTGCAGATCAAGCCGGAAGATGATCTCGACATGGAAGCCGCGTTGACCGAGGTGCGGACCATCGCACTGTCCTTTCCCGGCACCTTGAGCGCGGAAATAGTCGACCGCGCCTCGACCGCGAGATTGCTCGAACCATGGCTTGGCGAAGGTTTCGACATGGACGAGCTTCCCGTACCCAGGCTGGTCATCGTCACCATTGATGAGACCGCACCACCGGATTTTGCAGCGATCCGGCAGAACCTTGCCGAGGCTGTTCCCGCCGCAACGCTGGATGATCATCGAGCCTGGGCCGATCGCCTGATTTCCATGGCGCGCATCACAGTGCTGATCGGCATCGGCATTCTGACGCTGATGTTCGCCACCACCATGCTGACCGTCATCTTCGCCACCCGTGGCGCGATGGCCGGCAACAGACACATCGTCGAAGTGCTGCATTTCGTCGGCGCCGAGACCAGTTTCATCGCCTCCGAATTCCAGAAGCGTTTCCTATTGATCGGCCTCAAGGGGGCAGCCTTTGGCGGCGGCATTGCGGCTTTGGGATTTCTGCTGCTCGGAGCCTGGCAATCCAATTCGATGGCGACGGCCCTCAATGATCAGGTGACGGCCCTTTTCGGCCGCTTCACCCTCAGCAGTGCCGGCTACTTCGGCATTATCGGCATTGTCGTGCTGATCTCGGCAATGACGGCAGTAACGACACGACTGACAGTCACACGCACGATCCGCGAAATCGATCGCCAGCGGGCTGATCCTTCGCTTGCGGAAATCGGTTAACTTGCCCGGGTTTTGCCGCAAATCCGACTGGTCCTTGCCGGAATCTCGGAGTATTCATGGGTTATGAGCGTGGAAACCGCACAACCTGATCCGGACTCGCCCGGAGCCGCCAAGACTGATGCGTTCCATCGTCTCCGGCGGGTGGGTCACCATGGCCTGCGCTTGTTCACGATCACCGCCATCGTTGGTGCCGCATTGATTGCAATGGGCTTTTTCCGCTTCACCGACTCCATAGCAGAGTTGAAGGCCACCGATACAGCCAGTGAAGTTGATGCGATCGTGGCGCTGACCGGCGGTTATCAGCGAATCGATCAGGCACTGGCATTGCTGGAGAGCGGTGTCGGCGCACGTCTGCTGATTTCGGGCGTCAATCCATCCACCAGCGGCGCGGCACTCCGCCGGGCCACCGGAACCAAGACGGCGACCTTCGCCTGCTGCGTCGATATCGGCTACGAGGCTCTCGACACCATCGGCAATGCCAATGAAACAGCCGAGTGGATCCGGCAGCGCGGCTACAGCCGTGTTCTGGTGGTCACCAACAATTACCACATGCCACGCAGCCTGCTCGAACTCTCCCAGGCAAGCCCTGACGTGACCTTCCTGGCCTATCCGGTGACCCATGCCGATCTGAAGACCGAGACATGGCTCGCCGATCCGGTCGCGCTGCGGACACTTTTCGTGGAATACGCCAAATACTCCCTGGCGCAGCTGCGCTACTGGAGCGGGGCGAAAACCTCGAGTGGCCTGCGCGCCGATGTCTATGGGCAGGCACCGGTGACCTCCAGCCTGCAGTGATTTTTCCCGCCGCGCCGGTTTTCCGCTGCCCATCAATGGTGTAACCCGGATTACAGGTTCTGCTGGCGTTTCCGGCAGCGCCCCACGCCAACCCGGAATCCATGATGATTGCCCTACGCTCCGTTCTTTTCAATATTGCGTTCTACATCAACCTGATCGCACGCATGATCCTGCTATCGCCGTACTACTTCTTGGCTGAACGCAAGAAGGCCTGGTCCGTCCCGAAGAACTGGGTTCGCGCCAATCATTGGCTGCAGGCAAGGATTGTTGGAACGACGTTCGAGATCGAAGGTCTCGAGAACATCCCCGACACCGGCTACATTTTTGCTCCCAAGCACCAGTCCTTCTGGGATGCCTACGCCTTGCTGCCTTGGCTCGACGATCCGTTCTACATCCTCAAGCGCGAGCTCATGTGGATCCCGCTGTTCGGCCAGTATGTCTCGAAGATGAAGATGATCCCGGTCAATCGCGGCGCCCGTGGCAAGGTCATGGCCGAAGTGCTGGAGCGCACGAAAGAAGAAATCCGCAACGGCCGCCAGCTCATCATTTATCCCGAAGGCACGCGCCGCGCCGCCGGCGCGCCGCCGGACTACAAATACGGCATCGCCCGGCTCTACCGTGACCTCGATGTGCCGGTGGTGCCGGTCGTCATGCATCCGGGCCTGTTCTGGCCGCGCCGCAAGTTCCTGCGCTATCCCGGCCATTTCAAGGTGCAGATCCTGCCGCCGATTCCGGCGGGCATGGATCCCGATCGATTCATGGACAGGCTGATCGAGGTCATGGAGACCGCCAGCGACAAGCTGCTGGTCGAAACCGTGGCGGCCAATCCGCAGCTACCTCTGCGTGCGGATGCACGGCGCAGGCTCAAGGAGCTCGGAGCCCTGCCCTCGGATCCCCGGCTTCAATGACAGGTTTCATTGACCCGTAAGTCGCACCGGAACCCGCAGTGCATCCGCAACCGCTTCCAGATGCTGATCGCGGATACGCAACGTCCTGAGATGATCAACCGTGTTGATAACGTAGTCCTCGTTGGGACCCGATTGTCCCACGGCGCCGGAAACCTGTGAAAGCGCATCCTTGACCGACAACGCACCTCCATATTGCGTGTGGCCGCGGTCGACAACATAGGTCAGTGCCCGAACATCCCGCCCATCATCCAGACGCACCTTGCGCGTGGTCTCAAGATACACATTGGTGACCAGTTCACGTGCCCGCAGGTAGTCTGTCACTGCGTCCCGGTCGGCGGGCCGCACCCGAAAGGCGACACCATGACAGGAGCCGCCACGATCCAGCCCCAGAACCAGTCCCGGCCGTTCCGGCGTACCGCGGTGGACAAAGGAGCGCACGCAAAGCGCCCGGTGATAGCCGAACAGCCGTGCCTGCCTTGCTTCCTCATGCGCGAAACCCGGCCGCCACATCAGCGATCCATAGCCAAACACCCAAAAATCGTCCATATCCCAGCCTAGGTTGACGGCGAAAAGCCGCTGCTACACTTCAATTCCCGCTATAACCGCCTTGTCGGTCCTTATTGCAGGCCACGCATGGAGAACGCAATGCCATCATCTGCCAACGGTCAGTCTCCGGTGTCGCGCAAGTTCGCCTGGCTGGTCGGCGCCATGGTCACCGCGGGCCTGCTCTGGACATTCGGCTGGTTCTTCTTCGCCTCCCGTATCGAGGATCAACTGCCCGCCACACTGGCGCGGATTGTCGGCCCAGGCGCCAGCGCCGACTGTGCCGAGGCCGAGGTCCGCGGCTATCCCTTCCGCGTCGGACTGTTCTGCGAAACCGTATCCTATGCAAACCCGGCGCAGAGAATAGTCGCGACCTCGGGCGCCTTTCGCTCCGCCGCCCAGTTTTACCGGCCGCAGCATGTTGTCGGCGAAATCGACGGACCGTTCATGCTGGATACGTCGGGCCTGATCCTGCGCGCTGACTGGCAATTGATGCAGGCCAGTGTCAGGGCGGTATCGAACGGACTTGACCGCGGCTCGATTGACGCCAGGAACACCAGCGTCAACATCGACGGCGCAGGGCTCACCCAGCGCTTCGCCCTTGAGGCAGACCGCGTGACAGCCCATGCACGTCAAAATGGACCCGATCTGGATATCGCTGTCTACGGCGAGAACCTGCGCAACACGCTGATCACCGGACTGGGCGCCAGGTCCGTCACATTCGAGGCAACCCTCTCGGACCAGTCGTCCCTGTTGCAGGTCCCCTTTGCTCCGCTCCGCGGCCCCTTTGAGGGGGAGCTGCATCGCGTCGCCATCGAGTTTGATGAAACATCGACGCTCGACATGGCTGGCCCGGTTCAGGTCAGTGCTGATGGACGCCTGACCGCAAATCTCGAACTGACGGTCAGCAATCTCGAGCAACTCTCGGAACTGGTAGCGAGCCTCAACCCGGAGAGTGCTCAGCTGATCAGCCGCTTCGGCCCTATGATCTCGGCGCTGGATGTCAGGCCCGGCGACGATGCCACCACCCTGCCCTTGACGATCAGGAACAACCAGGTCTCGCTCGGAATCATTCCGCTCGGCGAACTGCCTGCATTCTGAACCTATTCCGCGGCGTCGGTCTTGGGAGCGTTGCGGCCGAAGTTGGGCGCATCCGTGTCCTGCCCGGCCTCGACGATCGAACGGCGGATGCCGCGGGTTCGTGTAAACAGCTCAAACAGCTTGTCGCCGTCCCCCCACCGGATTGCCCGCTGCAGCGAAGACAGATCCTCGGAAAATCGAGCCAGCATTTCAAGGATTGCATCCTTGTTGTGCAGGCACACATCGCGCCACATCACCGGATCGGATGCGGCCAGGCGGGTAAAGTCGCGGAAGCCGGAGGCCGAGTACTTGATCACCTCGGACTTGGTCACCGCTTCCAGATCGTCCGCGGTTCCGACGATGTTGTAGGCAATGATATGCGGAAGGTGCGACACGATCGCCAGCACAAGGTCATGATGATCCGGATCCATCTCCTCGACCGTCGAGCCGCATGCTTCCCAGAACTCTGCCAGTCTTGCGATTGCCCCGGCATCGGTGCCCGCCGGCGGCGTCAGAATGCACCAGCGTCCTTCGAACAACTCGGCGAAACCCGCCTGCGGGCCGCTTTGCTCGGTACCGGCGATCGGGTGGCCGGGCACGAAATGGGCCGTGTCCGGAATGTGCGGCTGCATCTGCCGGACGACCGACGCCTTGGTCGAGCCGACGTCGGTGACGATTGCGCCTGGCTTCAGATGTGGCCCGATCTCCCGAGCCACCGCTTCCGATGCACCCACTGGAACCGAGACGATCACCAGATCGGCCTTGGCGACAGCTTCTGCATTGGAGCCGAAGTAGCTGTCACCCAGACCGAGCGCACGCGCCGCTTCAAGCGTCTCGGCACTTCGTGTGGCGATGGCGACCTCGCCGGCGAGCCCCTTGGCGCGGATCACCCGCGCCAGCGACGAGCCGATAAGCCCGATGCCGATCAGGGCGACAGTCTCGAACAGCGGTTTGGTCATGTCACTCAGGCCATAAAGCTCTTCAGCGCGTCGATCACACCGAGATTGGCTTCCTCACTTCCGATTGTCATTCTCAGCGCGTCCGGCAGGCCATAGCCCGCCACGCGCCGCAGCACATAGCCGCGCGCACCCAGATACTCGTCCGCATCCGCCGCGGTCTTGCCCGGGGTGTCGGGGAAGTGAATCAGCACGAAATTGCCGACCGAAGGTGTCACCGACAGCCCCATCGCCTCGACTGCCTCGACAACGCGGCCGAGCCAGATTTCATTGTGCTCGACGGCCCGGTCGATATGCGCCCGGTCACCGATTGCCGCCGCGCCGGCGGTGATTGCCAGGGCGTTGACATTGAACGGCCCGCGCACGCGGTTGCAGGCATCGATGATCGCTTCATGCGCATACATCCAGCCAATCCGCAAACCGGCAAGACCGTGGATTTTCGAGAACGTCCGGGTCATCACCACATTGGCGTTCGCCGAAACCAGCTCGACGCCCGCCTCGTAGTCGTTGCGCCGCACATATTCGGCATAGGCCGCATCGAGCACCAGGATCACGTGACCGGGCAGTCCGGCATGCAGGCGCCGGACTTCGCTGACCGGAAGATAGGTGCCGGTGGGATTGTTCGGGTTGGCGAGAAAGACGAGCTTGGTCCGTTCGGTCACCGCGCCGAGGATATTGTCGACATTGGCTGTCAGGTCATCGGTGTCGGGAACCGACACAGGCACCGCGCCGGCTGCCATGATCTGGATCTTGTAGACCAGGAAACCATGCTGGGTGAAAACACCCTCGTCACCCGGCGCCAGGTAGGTCTGGCACAACAGCCCGAGCAGTTCGTCCGAGCCGTTGCCGCACATGATGTTGCCAGGATTGAGACCGTAGGCACGGCTGATCGCATCGCGCAGCAGATGTGCCGAGCCGTCCGGATACAGCGCCAGGTTCGCATTCCTGGCTGCCAAGGCCTCGGCAACCTTGGGGCTCGGCCCCAGCGGCGATTCATTGGAAGACAGCTTGTAAACCTTGGCGGCGCCATGCGCGGTCTCGCGCCCCGGCACATAGGCCGCGATATCCATAACACCCGGTTTCGGGCGGGGCATGTCGGTGCTGTTCATAAAGAAGCTTCCTTGCAAGCTGAAAACCAAGGCCGAGACGGCGGAAATAGCCTCTTGCAGCGGTCTTGTCGAGAGTGTCGCTCAGACCTGAGACTTGGGCAGCTTGGCCTGTCGGTGCGAGGTACGCGAGGTTTGCGGAGAAAGTACCGGAACGAACACACGGCGCGAGGCGCGCGCCGCCACGGGCAGCCCCTGGTAGAGCCGTTTCTGTGCCTCGACGATGATCACTCCGGAGAACACCGGCCACAGTTTCCGGCCAAGGCGCTCGAAAACCCGCTGCATGCGCAGAATCACGCCCCGCCGCGAGGGCGGAAAGAACAGCGCCTCGGCGAAGGCCCCGGGCGTGAAATTGCTTTCGCGCAGAATGGTGACAAGCTGTCCGCGCGAATACGGCCGTCCGGCGCCAAATGGCGTATGCTCGAACCTTGCCCACATGCCGCGCCGGTTGGGCGCCACGATTACCAGCCGACCGCCGGGCGCCAGCACCCGCCACAGCTCCTTCAGTGTTTCGCGCGGGTTTTCGGCGAACTCGAGTGAATGCACCATCAGCACGCGGTCCATCGAGGCATCGGGCAATGGCAGCTCTTCATCGAACACAAGCACCGTCGCCGAGGGGCCGCCCGCAGGCCAGTTCACGGCACCCTGGCCTGCCGGCATGAAGGCGAAGGTGCGTTCCGCATCGGGCCGGAACCGGTCCAGGTAAGGCGCCGCATAGCCCAGGCCCATCAACCGCTCTCCCGGCATGTTGGCCCAGATCGATGAAAGCGCCATGGCCACCGAATGTTCGGCAACCATGCCGAGCCGGGAGTGATAGAACTGTCTCAGATCGACGATATCTGCGTGCATGAACCTAAACTGGGGCAGAAACGCATTGCGGGCAAGTGCCTGGAGATGGGATCGGCACCGGACATGCTCGAAACACTCTTCGGAAGAAGTTTGGCAGCGATCAAGGTCAAATGCCTGTCTGCCGGGTGACGAAGCCGATGCCGCCGGTTATGCTCCCATGGCTGATTCAACACATGCACTAGGAAAACCCATGACCAGCCTCTTGATCGAGCAATTTACCTGCAGGCAGGACAATTTCGGTGTCATCCTGCATGATCCGCTCACGGGGGAGACCGCAAGCATTGATGCACCGGACGCGTCAAGGATCACGGATCGCCTCGGCGACGGAGGCTGGAAACTCAGCCACCTCCTCATCACTCACCACCACCCCGATCATGTCGAGGGCATCCCGGCCCTTGTTGAATCCTATTCGCCCAAGGTCATCGGGCCCGAGGCGGAGGCGGGAAAGATTTCCGGGCTCACCCAGACGGTTGGCGATGGAGACTCGTTCGAATTCGCCGGCAGAACCGTCAAGGTGATTTCTACACCTGGCCATACCGCCGGCCATATCTGCTTTTACATTCCGGATGAATCGCTGCTGTTTGCCGGCGACACGCTGTTTGCACTCGGATGCGGCCGTCTGTTTGAAGGCTCACCCGAAGACATGTACGGCTCGCTTGCCCGGCTTGCCGAGCTTCCCGACGAAACCCGCGTCTATTGCGGTCATGAATACACCCAGTCGAATGCGCGCTTTGCCGTTTCGGTCGATCCTGACAACCAAACCCTTGCCAAGCGCAGCAAGGAGATCGACGAACTCCGGTCGAAAAGGCTGCCGACGCTTCCGACCACGATCGGGTTCGAAAAGCGCACCAATCCGTTCATGCGTACCGGCGATCCTGCAATCCGCAAACAGCTCGGCATGGAAAGCGCCAGTGATGTCGAGGTCTTTTCCGAACTGCGCCGGCGCAAGGACAGTTTCTGATCATGGACCCTTCACTGTCGGCCCGCGAAATCATCTCTCTTCTCGACATGCGGGAGCACCCGGAGGGGGGTTGGTATCGCGAGACGTTCCGGGACAGCGCCGGCGGCGAGCGCGGCCATTCGACGGCCATCTACTACCTGCTTGAAGGCGGCGACTGTTCGCACTGGCATCGCGTAACCGACGCGGTGGAGATCTGGCACTGGTATGGCGGCGGACCGCTCGCCCTCACCCTCTCTTCGGATGGATGCAACGCCCAATCCCACCGGCTCGGCATGAACCTGGCTTCCGGCGAGCGGCCGCAGATCGTCGTGCCGGCCAATTGCTGGCAATCCGCCGCCTCGCTTGGCGCCTGGACCCTGGTCGGCTGCACCGTGGCCCCGGGGTTTGAGTTCTCGAGCTTCGAGATGGCGCCACCCGACTGGCGGCCCTCGCCTTTCGACGGCGCGCCGCTCAGCCCAAAAGGCCGAGCGTGATCAAAAGCTGCCCTGCATAGTAGAGCACCCAGACCGCCGGGCTGGTGAACCGCCGCAACAAACTGGTATCGGCCATCAGGAATTTTTCCGATCCAAGAATAGCGTCCGACGCCATGAACAGCACCGCCCCCAGCAGCACCAGTCCGCCAAGTGTCAAGCCGCCAAGTCCCATTACGCTTATCGCCAGCACATAGGCGGCCACCGGCAAGGCAAGGGCGCCCGCCTTGCGAACCATCAGCGTTCCCATGCCGACGCCAAAGACTACCATTGCCAACAGGCCGGGCACGGACGCATCGGCAAAGCCCGGTCCGGAAACGATGAACAGCACCGCATATGCGATGTGCGCGGCCAGAAAGCTTCCCAGACCGCCCAGGAAGGCCACTTCACCCTCATGCGCAAGGAAGGCATCGCCAAGCGCCGACAGGGCCAATGCCACGATCAGCAGTGCCGGACCACCGGCATGAAATGCCAGGCCGGACAGCGCTCCCACGGCCATTGTCTTGGCGACGGTGCGCCCGAGCGCCGGGGCCTTGTTGAGCAGCAGCAGATAGACTGCGAAGCCCGCCGCCGAAAAGACCAGGAAAAGCGCGCCGCTTCCCGAAATGATTTCAGACAATCCGTTCATGCCGACAGCTTGCCCTTCATCGGTTTCCGTCCGCGCAGAAGGTCCTTTGCCGCCAGAAAGGCTCCTCCGGTGATCAGCAGGCACGCCACCGCTATACCAATGCTCGCCTTGCCATGCCCGAACAGGATCAGGATCAGCGTTGACAGCAGCGGTGCGGTGTAGCTGCCCACGCCCAGCACCTGGATATCACCCTTCTTGACGCCGTAGTCCCATGCGTAGAACGCCAGTCCGACCGGTCCGAGGCCCAACCCGATAACCGCCAGCCATTGGCTCATTGTCTCCGGCCAGACCGTGGTCTCGAGAAACAGATGACAAACCAGCGACAAAACCGCGGAAATGATGCAGAAACCGGCGATGACGTCGGTCGGAGTCGCGCCGAACCGCCGTGACATCAGCGAGTAGCCCGACCAGGTCAGGGCGCAAAGACCCGCGGCCACGTAACCGATCAGGCTGCCCCCGCCGAAACCGCCTTCTGCGCCCCTGACCAGGATCAGCGCGGTTCCCGCCAGCCCCATCAATGCCCCCACCACATGGTGCCAGCCCAACCGTTCACCCGGCAGCAGCGCCGACCCGACAACGATCAGCAGCGGCCAGAGATAGGCAATCAGGCCCGCCTCCACGGCCGGGGCATTTCTCAGCGCGGTAAAATAGAGAAAATGATAGCCGAACAGGCCGAACAGGCCGAGCGCCCAGACCTTCGCCGGTTGCCGGAAAGCCGAAAACCGTCTCGGATCCCTGAGCATGGCACCTAGCCCGATCATCGAGCCGACCAGAAAGCAGATGGCCGAAAGCTGGAAAGGCGGCATCGTGCCTGAGGCAGCGGTCAGCAATGCGAGCGCCGACCACATCAGGATCGCGGAAAAACCAACCAGCGTGGGAAGATTCTGCACTGTATGATTGTCCCGCTTCTGCCTGCCGTATCGGTCCCGAACCCCTTATCAGCGTCCCGCGCAAGGCCAATCAAGCGATCCGCCTTGCGCATGCACATCATGTCCGGTGCAAGGTGTACTAGCCGCCAAATTTCGTGGCTGCAACAATGACCTTGCCGATCTTCGTCGGCACCTTGGCGTAAACCGGCGCATAAAGGCCGACCGCATCGTTCTTGGCGAACCAGACTTCCGCGCCCTTGAGTTCTCGCAGGTATCGAATCCCTGACGAGTTCTTGCGGTAGCCGGAATTGGGTTCAAACCGCACCGAGCAGACAATGGCGTCACCCTTGAACCCCCTTGTACTGAACGGGCGTATGCTCTTTGGTGTCAGATGCAATGTCGCCCTGGCTTCGCCGTCAAAAATGGGCAAGCTGCGCGGACACACCGCCGAACCGGCCGGAAAGACGAGGCCAGAGAGCGGATCCAGAACCTTGCGCAGATCGCCTTCCAGAAGCGGCACCCAGTCGGACCCTCTGTCTTTCGGCTCGGGCTCATTGACCGTCGAGTGAACGTCGCCATTCCTGAAGGTGATCTCGGTACGGTGTTTTTTCTTGTCGCTGGTGTAGTCTACGAGAAATTTCGAGGCTTCCAGCTTGTCGCCGGTCACCTTGCCCGAGACGTTGGCGTTGCCGCGGACCTTCGAAAAAAGATCCGAAAAGGCTGAAGAGCGAAGGTCGCCCGTTATTCTGTAGGAAGTACCATCCACCTGGGTTATGAAGTTGGCGGAGGCGACCGGAAAGCCGACCAGTGAGACCTTGTAATCCGTACGAACTTGAACCGGTTCGGCCATTGCATGCTGTGGCCCGGCCATCGCAGCAGCCAGCACCAGACCCGACAGAAACATCTTAACACGTGCCATGGGGTTTCCTTTCCCTTCATCTCATGTCCGACGTTTATCGATTCCTCACCCTGAACCCAGACTGAACAGGGTATCATTTCTTCTGTGCAAAGGAAAAAACACCTTTGGCGGGGTCTGTGGGCCATGAATACCGGTTTCCGGTCATTGGCGGCTTGACGCGGCTTGCTGGTCTGACTATAGACACGCGACTTCCGATAAAGGCCTGCGGTCCTTTGGGTGAGCCTTGTTTCTGGCTCGGCCCGTCCGCTGGCGAAGAGATAATAGGTGCAAAATGTCACGCAGCTGTGAATTGACCGGCAAGGCTGTACAGTCCGGTAACAATGTCAGCCACGCCAACAACCGGACCCGTCGCCGGTTTCTGCCGAACCTGTGCAATGTTACGCTGATCTCCGATGCTCTCGGCCAGCGCTACCGTCTGCGCATTTCCGCCAACGCCCTGCGCACTGTGGAGCATCGCGGTGGCCTCGACGCATTCCTGGCTAAGGCCAAGGACGCCGAGCTTTCGATGCGCGCACGCCTGCTCAAGCGCCAGATCGCCAAGAAGCTCGAAGAAAAAGCTGCAGCCTGAATCAAGACGTAGCCTTACAGCGTGATGGCGGGCTTCTGGCCCGCCTTCGTTTTTTCCACTGGTGGCATCAACCCAGGATAAAAAAATGCGAATGATCCCTTCTGTCTTGCCGTTCATGGCCTTCATGGCCGCCATCGTCGTGGCATCGAACTTCCTGGTTCAGTTCCCGGTCGACTACAGCATCGGTGCTCTCAATCTCGCCGATCTTCTGACCTGGGGTGCCTTCACCTATCCGGTCGCGTTCCTGATCACCGACCTTGCCAATCGCCGCTTCGGCCCGGCCACGGCGCGTCTCGTGGTATTCTGCGGCTTCGTCATCGCCGTCGCCCTGTCGATCTGGCTTGCGACGCCGCGCATCGCCATCGCCTCGGGATCGGCTTTCCTGGTGGCGCAGCTTCTCGACGTTTCGGTTTTCGACCGTCTGCGCAACCGGGTCTGGTGGCTGCCTCCGCTGGTCTCGACAGTCATCGGCTCCAGCCTCGACACGCTTGTCTTCTTCGGTCTCGCTTTCTCGCAGACAGCCAACATCATCGGCGCCGGCGACGCGTTCGCCAGTGAAGCGGCTCCGCTGCTGGGTCTGTTTGCCATGGAAGCGCCGCGCTGGATCTCGTGGGCACTGGGTGACCTCGCCGTCAAGCTGATCGTCGGACTGTCGATGCTGCTGCCCTACGGCATGCTGATGCCGGTGCTGGCCCCACAGGGCCGTGCCTGACAGGCAGCAGGCCGGCTTGGCGCCTCAGGCTGGGGCGCCATACCCTGGCGGCTAGCCGTCGTCCCCGACATAGCGGAATTCAAGAACCAGGTTCCGCTGCAGGATGGAATGATTGTCATCCGAGACAAGGGTAACGAACACACCTCCATCCTCGTCCTCGCTAACATCCAGGCCTTCCATGTTGTCGATCTGGTCGCCGAAATCCGCTTCCAGAACGACCGGCCCGTCAACCAGGTTTCCCGCCCCAAGCCGGCTGGCGTCAATCCTGCGGATGCGCATGCCGATGCCTCCGGCGATCGAGAACCGCCGTTCCAGCAGCAAGAGGTCGCCATTGGGCAGGAAGTCGCCGTCCGTCACATCGTAGGGCGGGTGCCGCTTGACGAAGAACACGCCCTTCTTCGGCCCGGTCAGCACAGCGGCATAGATATCGCCATTGGCATCGAGACTTCTCTCGGAGACGACAACCACCTCTCCCGCCAGCGGCGAGGTTGCCGGCGCCACCATGATGGCCTCCAGGCCACGATTGTTGCGGAGTTCCCTCAACGGGATCTGCAGGGGCACCGTCCCGGTAGGCCTGGACCTGCCTGGCGCATCAGCTGGATAGACATCGACCCGGCTCCGCCGTTCGAAGCTGACCAGCACCTCGTCACCGCGCACCGCCAGGCCTTCGGCATCGACGCGCCACTTCTCTTCCGAAGACTCGCCGTCGGCATCCAGCATCGAAGCGACCGAGAAATCCGCAATCCCGGTCAATTCACCATTCGGCCCCCGCTCGAAGCGCCCGGCATACCAAAAGCCGGTGTCCATGACGCCCAGAAAACGCTGCCGGTCAGCCGACAACCGGATCGCCGACATCGCGCCAAGCATCGAACTCGGAGAACTCAGCTCAAGCCCGCCGATGAACTCGAAGGCTCCGAACCGGGTCTGGTCCGAACCAACCTTGAAATTGGAAATCAAACGCGAGTTTATCGGAAGGGTCTGGTCTTGCGCGGCGGACGGCAGAGCCGTCGAGATTGTCAACGCGGCAAGCACGCTTGCGACCAGCATCAGCCGCGACCTGTTTCGCAGACGGATCACGCCCGCTTGCGCCCGCGTCGGGATTGCGATCCGCCCGCTTCGTCGGCAAACAGCGCCGCCAGCTGCTCGGTCATCGCGCCGGCCAGCTCCTCCGCATCGACAATCGTCACAGCGCGCCGGTAATAGCGGGTGACATCGTGCCCGATGCCGATGGCAAGCAGTTCCACTGCGGACCGGGTCTCGATCTCCTCGATCACCGCGCGCAGGTGCCGCTCAAGATAATTGCCAGGATTGACCGACAGCGTCGAATCGTCGACCGGCGCACCGTCGGAGATCATCATCAGGATCTTGCGCTGCTCGGGCCGCCGGGCCAGCCGTGAATGGGCCCATATCAGCGCTTCACCGTCGATGTTTTCCTTGAGCAGCCCTTCGCGCATCATCAGGCCCAGATTGCGCCGCGCCCGGCGCCATGGCGCATCCGCGGACTTGTAGACGATGTGTCGCAGATCGTTGAGCCGGCCCGGTGTCGCCGGCTTGCCGCCGCTCAACCACTTCTCGCGACTCTGACCGCCCTTCCAGGCCTTGGTGGTAAAGCCGAGCAGCTCCACCTTGACACCGCACCGCTCGAGTGTGCGCGCCAGGATGTCGGCGCAGGTTGCAGCAACGGTGATCGGCCGGCCGCGCATCGAGCCGGAATTGTCGATCAGCAGCGTCACCACCGTGTCGCGGAAATTGGTGTCGCGCTCCATCTTGAATGACAGCGGCTGCATCGGATCAATGATCATCCGGGTCAGCCGGGCGCTGTCGAGATAGCCTTCCTCAAGATCGAAGTCCCAGGCCCGGTTCTGCTGCGCCATCAACCGGCGTTGAAGCCGGTTGGCGAGCCGTCCCACAACGCCCTGCAGATGCGCCAGCTGCTTGTCGAGAAACGCCCGCAGCCGGTCGAGCTCCGCCTCGTCGCAAAGTTCCTCGGCAGAGATCTCCTCGTCGAACTCCGTGGTGAAGACGTGATAGTCGATCTTCTCGTTGAGTTCGCCGAAGGGATCGCTCGACTTGCGCGTCTCGCCCGGAGTTTCGGCATCCTCGTCGCTGTCGTCGATGGTATCGTCTTCGCCGGTTTCCGCGCCGTCCATCTCGCCGGAATCCATCTGCTCGTCGGAGGTCTCGCTTTCCTCCGCCGGAGCAGCGTCCGAGCCGGCCTCTTCCTGCGAGGACTGGTCGTTGTCCTCCTCGCTGCGCGGTTGATCCTCGTCGGAAACCTCGTCCTGCTCGTCCTGCTCGCTGTCGTCGTCGCCGTAATCCTCAGCCATCTCCATGGCCGAGAGCATTTCGCGGACAACACGGGCAAAGGCCTGCTGGTCTTCGACCGATCCTTCAAGCGTCTCAAGCGCACTGCCGGCTTTGTCTTCGATGAAGTCACGCCACAGCTCGACCACCTGTCCCGCCGACTCCGGCGGTTTGCGGCCAGTCAGCTTTTCGCGGACCATCAGCGCCAGTGCTTCCTCGAGCGGCGCATCCTCGCGGCTGGAAATGCCGCTGTAATTCGCCCGCTGATACTTGTCCTCGAGCATCGAGGTGAGATTGTCGCCCACTCCCGTCATCCGCCGTGCGCCGATGGCCTCGACCCGGGCCTGTTCGACGGCATCGTAGACTGCGCGGGCATCCGGGCCCTGCGGCGCCATCCGGGCATGGACGGAATCATCGTGGCAGGCCTTGCGCAGCGCCATGGAATCGCCGAGCCCGCGGGTCACCGAGAAATCGTTCCGCGACGGCCGTTTCGGCAGATCCGGCAGCCGCGCCCGTTCCCCGGAAATTCCCGGCCGGTCGGTGCCGAAGGAAACCTCGAGCTCGTGATCGCCGGCAATGGCGCGCACGCAACCCGTCAGCGCCCGCCGGAACGGCTCGGCGTCAATGGTGCCACTTGGCTTTGCTCGGGAATTGTCGCCGCGTCCGGCCATTGCTCTACCCGTCAGGCGGTTGCGCTCAGAACGATGTTGGCAGCACTTTCCTTCAACTCGACGCCAAACGCCCGTTGATAGTGTTCAGCCACCAGCGCCCGTTCCAGCTCGTCGCATTTGTTAAGGAAGGTCAGGCGGAATGCCATCGCCACATCGCCGAAGATTTCCGCGTTTTCCGCCCAGGTGATCACTGTACGCGGGCTCATCACGGTTGAAAGATCGCCATTGATGAACGACGAACGGGTCATGTCGGCAACCCGGACCATCCGTGAAATCGTTTCGCGGCCATCGCCCTTGGCGAAACCCTTGACCTTGGAGGCTACGATATCGACCTCCTGGTCGTGCGGCAGGTAGTTCAGCGTGGTGACGATGGACCAGCGGTCCATCTGCGCCTGGTTGATCTGCTGGGTACCATGGTAGAGCCCAGTTGTATCGCCAAGGCCGACCGTGTTGGCGGTCGCAAACAGGCGGAACGCCGGGTGCGGCCGGATGACGCGGCTCTGGTCGAGCAGAGTCAGGCGGCCTGAGGATTCAAGCACCCGCTGGATCACGAACATCACGTCAGGACGGCCGGCGTCATACTCGTCGAACACCAGCGCGACATTGTGCTGATAGGCCCATGGCAGGATGCCGTCCTTGAATTCGGTGACCTGCATGCCCTCGCGAACAACGATCGCGTCCTTGCCAACCAGATCGATACGGCTGACATGGCTGTCGAGGTTGACGCGCACGCAAGGCCAGTTCAGCCGCGCCGCAACCTGCTCGATATGGGTCGATTTGCCGGTGCCGTGGTAGCCCGACACCATCACGCGGCGGTTGTGGGCAAACCCGGCCAGAATGGCGAGCGTCGTGTCACGATCGAACAGGTAATCCGGATCCAGGTCGGGCACATAGGCGTCCCGTTCCTTGTAGGCCGGAACGGTGATGTCCGAATCGATGCCAAACACTTCGCGCACATTGACGGTTGTGTCCGGCAGGTTGGTGATATCGAGGTCGATCTTGCTCATCATGTCTCCAAGGCCTGGCTCAAAAAGAGCCCGTGGGCCGTCTCTCCTGTCCGATCCTGCTTTAGACTGTTCGCTTAGCAGAAACCAGACTGCTTTAACAATTGGTAGGCCTGGATGACGGCACGAAAACGGTCTTCCGAACCGCGGTCGCCGCCATTGGCGTCGGGATGGTGTTGCTTGACCAGTTCCTTGTAGCGGGTCTTGATCTCGCTCGAAGTCGCATTCGCTGTCAGGCCCAGTGTATCGAACGCCTTTGATTCAAGCGTCTTCACCTTGCGCGCGCGAACCGGCCTGTTGGGACGGGTCTGGTTGAAAAAACCGTGTGGATCGCGCATCCGCGCCTGGGCGCCCGCCGACCCCGATTTCGCGGTCGACTGGGTCGGGCCGCTGGCCGCCGACCGGTCGACACCCATTTTCCAGGTTGGCCGGTGACCGGTCAGTGCTTCCTTCTGGTAGCGCGCGATCTCGCCGTCCGAAAGCCCCGAGAAATAGTTGTAGCCCTTGTTGTACTCGCGCGCGTGATCAACGCAGAACATGAAGTACTGCCCTTCGGCATCACGACCCACAGGGGCACGGTGCGTACCCGGCTTGCTGCATCCGTCCCACTGGCATTCAGGCGTCGTGGGCTCGGCCGGACGAGCACCCTTTCGGCGGACCCTGATGCGGTCAAAATATTTGGAATCCAGTTTCATATCGACGATTATGGTGCTCTACAGGTTTGCGAACAAGGATTGACAGGGATGATTCAAGCTGCGTACCCCGTCTCGACGTCGAATGCCACCATGCAAATCGCGACAACCGAAATTTGTGACCGCACAAGATACCCCAGGAGCAAACGCATGTCTCGCCGGAGCCGCATAGAAACCGCGCTGACCGACCGTTTTCAGCCCGAACGGCTCAAGGTGATCAATGAAAGCCATCTCCACGCCGGTCATAACCATTCCGGCAGCGATCACCACGAGGCATTTGACGGAACCGGCGAAACCCATTTCCGGATCCGCATCGTCTCCGAGGCGTTTTCCGGCATGAGCCGCATCGAGCGCCACCGGGCGGTCAACGCCTTGCTTAAGGACGAACTCGACGGCGGATTGCACGCCATGGCCGTCGAGGCCTCAGCCCCGGGCGAACCCACCCGCTGGTAGCATTGCGGGTCTTGGCCGCGCCAAATACCGAAAGACTGAAATCAGCCCCGCTCTAAGTCTTGTCCATCGGACGGATCCTCAACCGGGTGATCCGGTTGCGATCCCGTTTCATCACGATGAAGCGCTTGCCGTGGAAGGTGAAGGCCTGCTTTTCCTCGGGGATTGTCTGGGATTCGTGAATCACCAGGCCTGCCACGGTCGTCGCCTCGTCATCGGGCAATGACCAGTCAAGCGCCCGGTTGAGATCGCGAATGGGCACAGAGCCGTCAACCACGATCGAGCCGTCGGCCTCCTGGCGGACGCCCTGCACCTCGGTGTCATGCTCGTCCGCGATATCTCCGACGATTTCCTCGAGAATGTCCTCGAGCGTCACCAGCCCTTCCACTTCGCCATACTCGTCCACGACGATGGCAATATGGGCCTTGCGCCGCAGGAATGCGTTGAGCTGGTCGGGCACGCTGGTTGTGTCGGGCACGAACCACGGCTTCTGGGCAATCTTGACCACGTCCAGCCGGTTCGTTTCGCTTGGCGCGTCGGCCAGCACCCGCAACACGTCCTTGGCATGCACGATGCCGATGATGTTGTCGGTCGAGCCCCGCCAGATCGGCATTCTCGTATAGGGGCTTTCGAGCACCGCGCGGACATTGGTCTCGGGCGTCTCGTCAGCATTGAGCATTCGCATCGAGGTGCGGTGAATCATCACATCCGAGACTTCCAGCTCGCCCAGATCGAGCACGCCGCCCAGACGGTCACGGTCGGCCTTGACGACCGATCCCTCGCGATGCAGCAGGTCGACAGCGCCGCGGATCTCTTCATGCGCCGACAGCATCGATGTTTCCGACGCGAAGGTGACGCCGAACACCGCCATGATCTTGCGCACGATCCAGTTGATGAAGCTCGACAACGGACCGACCACGACAACGAAGGCCTTGACCACCGGCGCCACGAACATGGCAAAGCGGTCTGGTGTCGAGATCGCCCAGCTCTTGGGCAGCACTTCAGCGAAGATCACCAGAAGCAGCGTCATCGTCAGCGTGGCCACCGCCACACCGGAATCGCCGAATATCGATAACAGCACGCTGGTTGCCAGCGCCGAGGCCAGAATGTTGACGAGGTTGTTGCCGATCAGCAGCGCGCCGATCAGCCTGTCCTTGCGTTCGATCAGCGTGTTGACCGTGCCCGCACGTGCATCGCCACTGGTTTGCAGCGAGTGCATGCGTGCCCGCGACGCTGCCGTCAGCGCCGTTTCCGAACCGGAAAAGAAACCCGACAGTGCAATCAGGGCGAGGATCGCCATGATGGTCAGGCCATGCTCGGCCAGCGTTGAAACGATGTTATCCAGGATCATGATCCCCGTTTTTCCTCCAGGAAGCGAAACACTTCATCCGCCGGCACATCGTCGGCAACGAAAGCCTCGCCGATTCCGCGCGTCAGGATGAAGGTCAATGCACCGCGCCGGACCTTCTTGTCCTGCCCGATGTGTTTCATCAGTATATCGGTCGCCGGCAGCTCACCTTCAATATCCGCCATGTGGGTTGGCAGGCCAACCTCGCTCAAATGGCGCTGAACTCTCGCGGCATCATCCGGGCTCGCCAGGTTCATCCGCGCCGAAAACTCGTGCGCCAGCACCATGCCGATCGCCACACCCTCGCCATGCACCAGCCGCCGGCCGTCGTAATCCGTCGCCGCTTCCAGCGCGTGGCCGAAGGTGTGACCAAGATTGAGCAGCGCCCGCGCACCCGATTCCCGTTCATCCGCCGCCACCACGTCGGCCTTCGCCTGGCAACCCGTGGCGATCGCCCGGATCCGTGCCGCACCACCCGCAAACACGTCCCGCCAGTTCTGTTCCAGCCAGCCAAAAAACTCCGGCCGGTCGATCAGCCCGTATTTCGCCACCTCCGCATAGCCCGCCCTGAACTCGCGGATCGGCAAGGTATCCAGCACATCCGTGTCGGCCAGCACCAGATCCGGCTGGTGAAACACCCCGATCAGGTTCTTGCCATGCGACGCATTGATCCCGGTCTTGCCGCCAACGGAGGAATCCACCTGTGCCAGCAGGCTGGTCGGCACCTGGATGAAACTCATGCCGCGCCGGACGATCCCCGCGGCAAAACCGGAAAGGTCGCCGATCACACCGCCACCCAGCGCCACTACCGCATCGCCACGCTCGAGCCGCGCTCCGAGCACATGGTCACAAACCTTCACCAGCTCGTCGAACCGCTTGGTTTTCTCACCCGGTTCCAGCACCAGCGGCACAGCCTCGATTCCGCCCGTGGCAAGGCTTTCCATCAGGCTGTCGAGATGAGCTGCGGCGACATTGCGATCGGTGATGACGGCGCACCGGATCCCGGGTTTGCGCGCCGCGATCTCGGCACCGGCCCGCGCGATCAGCCCGGGGCCAATGACAATATCGTAGCTGCGCTCACCGAGATTGACGCGCACTGTTTCATGTGAGGTGGTCTGGGTCATTGATCGGATACCGTTTCCTGCCTGCTGTCCAGCCGTGCCAGCGCCATGACCGTTTCAGCGGCAATTATGTCCTTGTCATCATCGCGGGACTGAACCGTCACATCGGCCTTGGCATAGACCGGATAGCGCTGATCAAGCAGATCGGACAGTGTCTGCTTCGGGTTTGCAGTCTTGAGCAGCGGACGTGAATCGCGCTTCGAAACCCGTGTCCACAGCACTTCGAGATCGGCTTTCAGCCAGACCGAAAGACCGTTGGCCAGAACCATGGCGCGGGTGGTGTCGTTCATGAAAGCTCCACCCCCGGTCGACAGAACACGCGGTCCGGTCTTCAACAACCGCTTGATAACCCGCGCCTCAAGCGCCCTGAACTCCGGTTCGCCATAGGCCTCGAACAGTTCCGGGATCGTCATCCGAGACACCCGCTCGATCTCGTGGTCGGAATCGACAAAGGGAATTCCGAGCATCTGCGCCACCAACCTGCCGATGGCAGATTTGCCCGCGCCCATCAGGCCAACGAAAACCAGATTGCGGTGGCCAAGCACTCGCCGCGCCTTCTCGATATCCTGTTCCGGCGCGATAGCCTGCGGTTGCGTCAACTGTCTCCCCCGCCCTCGGGCCATTGGTATGGCCCTCTATTGGACAAGTCCGGCGGCGCGTCAAGCACAGCCGGACTTGTCGTTCAAGCTTGAAACGCCGCGCTCGCTGCCGCATAACACCTCCATCACCTGTTCGCCGGAGTGCTCATGCCTTCCCTGTTTCGGTTTCTTTTTCTCTGTGCCGTGCTCGTGGGCCTGGTCTATGGCGCCATGTTCGCCTTGATCGTCTATGTCGAACCGGTCGACCGGGAAGTCACTGTGCGCGTGCCGACCGAGAAACTCAACAACTGACAGGAACCGGTCTGCTCATGCGCGATCTCAGCGCCGCCAATGCCGAAGCATTCCTTGAAATGATGAGTGCCGAACGCGGCGCGGCCGAAAACACGCTGGAAGCCTATCGCCGCGATCTCGATGACGCCTCTGCCGTGCTCAGCTCGCTTGGAACCACGCTGGCCAGGGCACAGCCCGAAGACATCCGCGGGGTCATCGGAGATCTGGCAAGCCGGGGATTTTCGCCGGCCTCCCAGGCCCGCCGGCTTTCCGCACTGCGACAGTTCTACAAGTTTCTCCATGCCGAAGGTCTTCGCGATGACGATCCTACCGGCGTGATCGATTCCCCGCGCAAGAGCCGCGCCCTCCCGAAAATCCTCAGCATCGACGATGTCTCGAAACTGCTGGCCCAGGCGGAAACCGACATCTCCATGGCCCGCGATCCCGGGGAAGCCTTGCGGCGCATCCGCTTTCGTGCCCTGCTCGAGCTTCTCTATGCCACCGGCATGCGGGTCAGCGAACTCGTCAGCCTGCCTTTCAGGGTGCTTGCTGATGACGGGCGGTTTCTGATCATCCGCGGCAAGGGCGCCAAGGAACGCATGGTGCCGATGTCGCGGCCCGCCCGCGCGGCTCTCGACGCCTGGCTCGCGGCAATCGGCGACACCGCCGAGGATGCTGGCTTCCTGTTTCCGGCGAACTCTTCGGAAGGCTATCTCTCCCGCCAGGTCTTTGCCCGAGAGCTCAAGGAAGTTGCCGCCCGCGCCGGCATTCCTGTGGCAAAGGTCTCACCGCATGTGCTGCGCCACGCCTTTGCCAGCCATCTGCTGGCAGGTGGCGCCGATCTGCGTGCTGTCCAGGAATTGCTCGGCCATGCCGACATTTCCACCACTCAAATCTACACACACGTGCTCGATGAAAGGCTGCGGCAATTGGTCAATGAGCACCACCCCCTTGCAAAAGCCACAAAAAGTCGCGATTAAGCCCGCTCGCAGCACGCCAAAGAATGCGTGACAGACATGCCGGACTGGGCTTGACTGGTCACGGCGACGATAAATGCGATGGCCCGCGTGGAAAAATCAATGCACAACTATCTTGATTTCGAAAAACCGATCTCCGACCTGGAAGGCAAGATCCTCGAACTGAGGAAGCTTGCAAACGAGGACGAGAGCATCGACACCGGCGATGAAATCGCCCGCCTCGAAACCAGAGCCCGCGACGCCATGGCCGAGATCTACGGCAAGCTCAATCCGTGGCAGAAAACCCAGGTCGCAAGACATCCGGACAGGCCGCATTTCAAGGACTATGCCGAAGCTTTGTTCGACGAGTTCACGCCGCTGGCCGGTGACCGCAAATTTGCCGAGGATGCCGCCATCCAGGCCGGATTTGCCCGCTTCCGCGGCCAGCCTGTGGTGGTGATCGGCCAGGAGAAGGGCCACGACACCAAGACCCGCATCCGCCACAATTTCGGCTCCGCCCGCCCGGAGGGCTATCGCAAGGCGATTCGCATCATGGAGATGGCCGACCGGTTCGAGCTTCCGGTGATTACGCTTGTCGACACAGCCGGAGCCTATCCGGGCGTCGGCGCGGAAGAACGCGGTCAGGCCGAAGCCATTGCCCGTTCGACCGAGACCTGCCTCAATCTCCGCGCACCGCTTATCTCGATCATCATCGGCGAAGGCGGATCCGGGGGCGCCATTGCCATTGCCACCGGCAACCGGGTCTTCATGCTCGAACACGCGATCTACTCCGTCATCTCTCCGGAAGGAGCGGCTTCGATCCTGTGGCGCGATGCAACACGCGCCCGCGATGCGGCCACCTCGATGAAGATCACCGCTCAGGATCTGCTCGGTCTGGGCGTGATCGACAGCATCATCCCCGAGCCCGTGGGCGGCGCCCACCGCGATCCCGAAAGCGTGATCTCGCGTGCCGGTGACAAGATCTCCGCCGCCCTGGAAGAAATGGCTGGGCGTTCGGGCGATGAGCTGCGCTCGGACCGCCGCAAGAAATTCCTCGAGATCGGTCGTCATCTGGGCTAGCCGTCGCCCCATTCGGGCCACATTTACGACGCCAGTAAAGCAGACGCGTTCGAATACCGGCCTGATCTCCGGAATAAGAACGGGTGCTGGGGCGGCGTTGCTTCCGGGCACTGTGGAAAACTGGCCACTGCGGACCTGAAACAAAGGCTTGCCTGCCTGGCCGGACATGCAGCGGTAATGCTTCATGAACCATGTTGGTGATAGTATTGCGTTGGAATACCCGGGCTGGGAGAACCTTCAAGGCGACCCGAATGAACCGGAACTGGCAATTGCAAGATGCAAGAGACCCGATGAGACCTATCCGTACACTGCGCTTCCTGCCCGTCCTGCTCCTCGGCCTGTCCGGGTGCCAGGACGCGCTTGATTCTGTCGCCAACAAGGTTGAACACCCGCTGCCCGCCAAGCTCGTCAACAAGATGAAGGCGAACGACATGAGCACGCGGTCGCCGATCATGATGCGGATCTTCAAGGAAGAAGGTGTTCTCGAGGTCTGGAAACAGAAGGGCAATGGCCGCTACGACATCATTGCCTCCTATGAGATCTGCAAATGGTCGGGCAAGCTGGGACCGAAATTCAAGGAAGGCGACCGCCAGGCGCCCGAAGGCTACTACCGGATCTATCCGTACCAGATGAACCCGAATTCGAGCTATTATCTCTCGTTCAACATGGGGTTCCCGAACAGCTACGACCGCTCCCACAACCGAACCGGCTCCAACCTGATGGTGCATGGTGCGTGCTCTTCGGCCGGCTGCTACTCGATGACCGACGAGCAGGTTCTCGAGATTTACGGTTTTGCCCGCGATGCCTTCAAGGGCGGGCAGGAATACTTCATCGTCGAAGCCCTGCCATTCCGTATGACAGCGGAAAACATGGCGCGCCACCGCGACAATGAGCACTTCGAGTTCTGGAAGATGCTCAAGACCGGCTACGACAACTTCGAACTGACCAGGCGCCCGCCAAAGGTCGATGTCTGTGAACGCAGATATGTGTTCAACCAGATCCCGCAGGTCGAGAATGCCAGCTTCCAGGCGAACGCCGCCTGCCCGCCGGCAAGCATGCCGGCCACCCTGGCATCGGCTTACTACGCCTATCAGAAGACCTGGAACCAGGACTTCATCAAGGCCGTCGCCAAGTTCGACCGTGAGGAAGCCACTCAGATAGCCGCCAACGAGGCTCGTGCCGAGGCCGAAGCACGGCGCGCAGAACGCGAGGCCGAAAAGGCCGCACGCCTGGCCTCCACCGGCGGGCAGGCTCCCGCCGTTCCGGTTCTCGGCCTGTTTTCGACCGGCAATCCGCTCAAGGCGCTCGTGCCTGGTTCGGAACCCGCTGCTGCGAACGCCAATGCACAACAGGCGGCTGCGCAGGCTGCCCAGACTGAAGCCGGTGCCGGCCAGGTCGCGCCGACCGCCGCAAACGCTGATGTCCCGGTGCCCACGCCGAATCCCGAGGTCGCTCCACAGGTCGCAAATGCAGGGTCTGCTCCGGCAGCCCAGTCCGACAAGCCGTTCTGGAAAATCTGGAGCAGCAATTGAGCGGTGGCGACCATCTGGAGTTGGACCTTCGCGGACTGAAATGCCCGCTGCCCGTGCTCAAGACCCGCAGGCAGATGCGTGATCTGGCTTCCGGCGCCCGCATCCGGGTCGAAACCACGGACCCGCTGGCAGTGATCGACATCCCGCATTACTGCCGCGAGGACGGCCACCGGCTGCTCGACAGCGCCTCCGTCGATGGCGGCCACGTCTTTATCATCGAAAAGGGTGGACCTTCGCCGGCACAGTGATTGCCGGAACCGGCGTCAGCGCCGCGACGGCATGCCAGGAATGGCCAGCGGATTGTCCGTCAGCGCGTCGCGGTCCGCCCTGCCAATGCCGGGTTCGTTGGCAAAGCCCGCAAACAGTTCTTCGACAAACCCCTTCGGCATGTCCCGGGTGATCACCACCAGCCTGGTTTCCTGCGCAGCTCCCTGCGGCCAGGCGGACAGACGCACCGGCTCCGACATCAGGCTTTGCACCGCGTGCAGCACCAGCGGTCGCGACGGGTCGTCCGAGAGCTTGACGATACCCTTCATGCGCAGAAGCTTCGGTCCGTGGGCCGAACGCAGCAGATCAATGAACAGTGCCAGGGCCTCCGGGGCGATTGGCCGCTCAAATACCATCGAATCCGCCCGGATATCCCGGTCGTGCCGGTTCACGTCATGCGTATGCCCGTGATGATGGCCGCTATGGTCATGGCCGTGAGCATGATCGTCCTGGTCTGAGCTTAGCCACCGCGCCACATCGAGGCTGCGTTCGGTGGGATCGTAGGCGCCGGCATCAAACAGATCCTGCGCGGCAAGGTCGGGTTGTCCCGCGCTGACCACCCGAGCCATCGGATTGAGCGCGTCGAGCTGCGACCTGAGCTCGTCATGATTTCCAGCCAGCGCTGTTTTCGACAGCACAATCGTATCCGCCACCGCCACCTGGCGCCGCGCTTCCTCATGCTCGGCGAGCGTCGAAAGACCATTGACGGCATCCACCACCGTTACCAGCCCTTCGAGCCGGTAGGACTGGCCAAGTGCCGGATGGCCGATCACCGATTGCATCACAGGCACCGGATCGGCCAGCCCCGTGGTTTCGATCACAACCCGGGAAAACGGCCGGATCCGGCCAGTTTGCATCCGGTCCATCAGGTCGGCAAGCGTATCCACCAGCTCGCCGCGCACGGTGCAGCACAGGCATCCGTCCGACAGTTCGATAATCCCGTCGCTCGAGCTTTCCACCAGCAGATGGTCGATACCGACATCGCCGAACTCGTTGATGATCAGGGCCGCATCGGACAACCAGGGATCACCGATCAACCGGTTGAGCAGGGTCGTCTTGCCGGCTCCGAGAAAGCCGGTCAGGATCGATACGGGCACGCCCTGAGGAGCGCTCCACGCAGCTGGTGCGGATTTGTCGCCGGTCATTGGCACGGGCCCCTCGGGATCAGATTTGAGGCCGTGGAACCGGTATCGGCACGGTTGGCCTGAGCGGCGCCACGTCTGCCGGCCTGGCAGGCGCACTGAAGGCTGAGGCGGCAAACGGCTCGGCCTGGCCCGCCAGTGTGCGGCCCGGTCGCGGCACCGGAATCGGAACCCGGGAAAGCGCAACCTCGACCCCGGCGCGCGGTAGCCCGGCGGGTGCCTGCACCAGCCGCGCCTCCCGCTCCATCGGGATCAGATAGGGCGAATTGAGCACCATCTTGCCTTCGACATCCCGGCCTTCGTAGCGCGCGGCTCTTGCTTCCGCAGTGCAGATGCTGCCGGAGATATCGGCCACACGGTCCCGGCCTTCGCCATAGGGGGGCAGGTTTGCAAGGGTGGAGCTGCCCCAGGCCGTGGTCGTCAGCGCCTTGTGGAGAAGCCGGGCGGATTCCTCGGCCCGCTCTTCCTGCGACGCTGCGCCAAAGACCACGCTGACGACTGTCTTGCCATTGCGGGTCGCCGACGAGGTCTGGTTGAACCCCGATGCGCAGATGAAGCCGGTTTTCATACCGTCCGCATCCGGAAACCGGCCAACCAGAAGATTGTAATTGGTGTAGGCCTTGCCGCCATAGGAGAAGCCTTCATAGCCGAAATAATGCGCGTATTCGGGAAACTCCCGGCGCAGGGCAACCGCCAGAACCGCCATGTCGCGGACGGTCGAGTACTGACCTTCACCAGGCAATCCGTTCGGATTGATGAACCGCGACGATGTCATGCCAAGCTGACGGGCCGCCGCATTCATGTCCCGGACGAAGGCTTCCTCGGTTCCCGAAACCGCTTCGGCGATCGCAACGGCAACGTCGTTGGCGGATTTGACCATGAGGTACTTGAGCGCGGAATCCATCGTGAACCGCTCTCCCGGCTTGAAATACATCTTGCTCGCCGGTTCCTTGGCAGCAGTCACCGACATCGTCACCGGCGTTTCCATCGTCAGCTGACCGGATCTGACCGCCTTGAACACCACATAAATCGTCATCAGCTTGGTCAGCGAAGCCGGATACCAGCGCTGGAAGGCCTGGTCATGCTCGATCACCCGCCCGGACGCCACGTCGACTGCAATTTTCGGGTTGGCGAGTGCGTCACCGGAAGAAACAACGGCAACGGAAAGCACCGCCAAGACTGCGGTCAACCGGCGCGACTGTGACAATAGGCTCATTCCGGGGTTCCGATTTTGCAGTGTTTCAATTGGCTTCTCGATGCAAGTCTTCAAGTCAACGAAGCTTCTGCGACTGCTCGCGCAGCGCTTTTCACTCGTCATGATCTCCTACTTAGCCTATATGGCAGACAGATGGCAAAAGGCGACGACAGGTTTTCCCCTTTGCCCGACATCATGATCACGAAGCTATAGAGGTGAGAAATGCAGTTGGTCGACGAGGTTGTTTCAATGAAAGACGAAGTCGCCACATGGCGCCGGACGCTCCATGCCGATCCGGAACTCCTTTTCGACGTGCACAACACGGCCGCTTTCGTGGCCGACAAGCTCCGCTCGTTCGGCTGTGACGAGGTCGTCACCGGCATCGGCCAGACCGGCGTTGTCGGCATCATCCACGGCCGCCCCGGTGGCAATGGCCCGGCCATCGGTCTGCGCGCCGATATGGACGCGCTACCCATCAAAGAAATCACCGGCCTGCCCTGGGCGTCCCGCACGCCTGGAAAGATGCATGCCTGCGGTCATGATGGTCACACCGCGATGCTGCTGGGCGCTGCCCGGCACCTTGCCGCAACCCGCAATTTCACCGGCTCCGTGGCCGTGATTTTCCAGCCTGCCGAAGAAGGCGGTGGCGGTGGCCGCGAGATGGTCAACGACGGCATGATGGAGCGCTTCGGCATCACCAAGGTCTTCGGCATGCACAACCTGCCGGGCCTTCCCGTCGGCCAGTTCGCCATCCGCAAGGGGCCCATCATGGCGGCAACCGACATCTTCGACGTCACCATCAAGGGTCGCGGCGGTCATGCCGCGATGCCGCATCAGACCATCGATCCGATTGTTGCCGCATCGGCCATTGTCTCCTCGCTGCAGTCGATCGCCTCGCGCAACGCCAACCCGCTGGAATCACTGGTCGTCTCGGTGACCAAGTTCATCGGCGGCTCGGCCTACAACATCATTCCGGAAACCGTTGAACTGGCCGGCACTGTGCGCACCCTTTCACCGGAAATGCGCGACCTGGCCGAAACCCGTATAAGCGAGATCGTCCGTGGCGTCGCCGCGGCCCACGGCTGCGAAGGCTCGGTGAACTACATCCGCAACTACCCGGTCACCTTCAACCATTCCGACGAGACCGACTTTGCCGCCGATATCGCCGAGAGCATTGCCGGCGACGGAATGGTCGAACGCGAGCAGCCGCCGACCATGGGCGGCGAGGACTTCTCCTTCATGCTGGAAGCGCGTCCGGGCGCTTTCATCTTCATGGGCAATGGCGACACCGCGGGCCTGCATCACCCGGCCTATGACTTCAACGACGACGCCATCCCGGTCGGCGTGTCCTACTGGGTCCGGCTCGCAGAAAAGGCGCTTGCCGCCTGAGACTGCGCCCGGTGGACGGCCGAAAACAGCCGCCCGCCGGGCCTTTTAAAACCTCACGCCGGCGCCAGCATCCGTTGTTGATGTCGGGCCGCTGTTTCTGTATGCAGTTTACCGCGTGGTCCCGTAGCTCAGGGGATAGAGCACAGGATTCCTAATCCTGGGGTCGAAGGTTCGAATCCTTCCGGGATCACCATTTTCATCTCGTTTTCGTGGGCAACAAGCCCCTCTCCACAATCCCCTTGGACATCAAGGCGGGTTGCGCGTTGCGAACGCCTGCGCTCGCCAACCAGATTCGCAAGCCAGATTCGCAAGCTTGACCATCGCCATTGTACGGAGCTCCCCTACTTCATTCATCGTGGTTGGAAGAAAGGGACTTCGGATTCATGCAAACAGGCTGGGTATCTTCCCTTGGGTCAACCGGAACCTCTCGCGCGTGAGTGACGGGCGAGGAGGTCGAGGTCGGCCATCCCCGGTGCCGTCGCATCGTCTGGCCCGCCTTGCCGGGCTCGGCGCGCTGACCGCCGGTATCGCAACCCGGACCATGCTCGAAGGCGCGCGAAGGCTTAGCCGCGGCGAACTCCCCAAACCGTCGGATCTCCTGCTCACACCGGGCAATATCCTGCGCGTCTCCGATGAGCTCTCGCGGATGCGGGGAGCAGCGCTGAAACTCGGGCAGTTGCTCTCCATGGATGCCGGTGATTTCCTGCCAGGCGAACTTGCCGGGTTGCTGGAGCGGTTGCGTGCGGATGCGGATTTCATGCCGCCCCGGCAACTCAACTCTGTTCTCGTCAGCAATTGGGGACCGGACTGGAGAAAAAGGTTCTCGCGTTTCGAAACACGGCCCCTGGCTGCTGCGTCCATTGGTCAGGTACACCGGGCCACAACCCTTGATGGCCGCGATCTGGCCATCAAGGTGCAGTATCCCGGCGTTGCGAAAAGCATCGACAGCGATATCGCCAACGTCATCTCGCTGTTCCGGCTGAGCGGGTTCGCACCACCCGCCCCGGTGCTTGCAAGACTGGGCGCAGAAGCCCGCAAACAATTGCACGAAGAGGCGGATTATCTCCGCGAGGCTGACAACATCCGGCGCTACACTGAACAACTCGGCGGCATCGAGGGGTTCATCGTTCCTGTCGTACAGGAAGATCTGAGCACCGACAGGGTTCTGGCCATGTCATTCGTTCCCGGCCTGCCGATTGATGTCGCCACCGGGCAAAGCCAGGAGGTCCGCAACAGCATCCTCACAAGATTGGCCCGCCTCGCTCTTAATGAACTGTTTGCCTTCGGCTTCGTGCAGACCGATCCGAATTTCGCAAACTACAGTTACGACCCGGACGGCAGGACCATCGGTCTGCTCGATTTTGGCGCGGCGAAGGGGGTTTCGCCCGACATGGCAGACCTTCTCAGACAACTGCTCGCTGCCGGACTGGAAGAAAATCACGAAAGGCTCAGCGAACTGTCGGTCAGGCTGGGGCTTTACAGCGAACAGACCAGCCTCCGGCACCGGGAGCTCATTGACCAGACCATCAGGCTGGTCTTCGAGGCAGTCCTGGCCAGCCCGTCCTTTGACTTCGCAAACGACCAACTGCTGCACCGTCTTCGCGCCATGGGAACGGAGCTCGCTCTCGATCCGGGTTTTAACCAGATCCCGCCGATCGACGTGCTTTATCTGCAACGCAAGGCAGCCGGGCTCTACCTGCTGGGACGGCGATTGCGGGCGCAACTGCCGCTGCGCGATATCCTTGAGGAATATGTTCACGAACCCGTGCCGGAGCGCAGCGTTCGAAAGGACTGACAGCACGTCGCCGCGGTTCGGTTACCAGCTTCTCCACGGCCGCCACCCCCTTTGCCGCCACCCGTTTGCCGCCACACCGGGACATGAAGCAATTGCCGAGCATGGAACGGGATGGAACGCCCTCACGCCGGCACTGCATCTCCGCGTCTCGACCGCGATTTCACCAGAAGCAGCGTCATGATCGCGATGTTGAGGAAGTTCCAGGCGATCCCGTTGAGGAACGCGGCCTGGTAGGATCCGGTGAGATCGTAGATCCAGCCCGACATCCAGCCACCGAGCGCCATGCCGACAATGGTCGCCATGATGACGAAACCCACCCTCGCCCCGGCCTCTCTCGCAGGCAGATACTCCCGCACGATCAGCGCGTAGCTCGGCACGATCCCGCCCTGCGACAGGCCGAAGATCAGGCTGACGACATAGAGCGGCACAAGGGCGTCGAATGGCAGGTACAAGAACAGCGCGATGCATTGCAGCGTCGAGCCGATGAGCAGCGTCATCACCCCCCCGAGCCGGTCGGCGATCAGGCCTGACACCAGCCGCGAAACCACCCCGCCCATCAGCATCAGCGACAGCATCTCGGCACCCACCGCCGGACCGTAGCCGAGATCGGTGCAGTAGGACACGATATGCACCTGCGGCATCGACATCGCGATGCAGCATCCGATACCGGCGATCCCAAGCATCCATTGCAACGCTCTCGGCGAGAAGCGGACCGACCGCGCATTGGCAAACGACATCCTGTTGGCGTGCTCTGTCGCTGCCTCCGGAATCCGGGGCCTGAGCAGCAGCGATATCGGGATGATCAGCACCACCGGCACAATCGCCAGCACGGTATAGGCGGCACGCCATCCGTAATCGCTCAGAACGCCCGCCAAAAGCAGCGGCCATATCGCCCCTGACAGGTAATTGCCGCTCGCAGCTATCGCCACCGCAATACCGCGCCTCCGGTAGAACCAGTGCGAGATATCCGCAATCAGCGGACCGAACCCCACCGCGGTTCCGAAGCCGACGATGAACTGCATTGCCGACAGCATCAGGATCGATTGACTTACCGCGGCGAGACCGAATCCGGCGGCCATGATCACCGCAGATCCGATCAGCGCAAGTGTCACCCCGAACCGGTCGACGGCCCGCCCGATCACCAGGTTGCCCAGTGCAAAGCCGATCATGGTCAATGTATAGGGAAGCGAGGCATCAGCCCGCGCCACCCCGAACTCCGCCTGCACCGCCGGCATGATCACGATGATCGACCACATCCCGACATTGCCGAGAACGGCAATCGCCAGGGTGATGCCCAGCCTTGTCCAGGAGTAGCGGCTGTCGAGAATATCGGTCTCAGTCATGCGGGTACGTTATTGTTGAGACCGGCACTTGTATAGGCGAATTCGCGGGTTGGTTGCCGCAATGAAGGTTGCTTCCGCCATTAACGACAACGGGAGATTGTCCTTGAATCTCCGTGGCGACCGCGCAACAAATCAGGCAGCGGCGCAAGCCGGGGAACAGGAGGAAACCGATGGCCGACAGCAAAACAACCGAACAGACCGCATTGCCGATGTTCTATAATCAGCCCGAAGCCGTCAGCCTCGAGCGGCACAGCAAGAAAGGCCTGGCACAGGCCGCGGGTTTCGGCTTTGCCGCAGGTGCTATGGTCATTCCGCTGATGGCGCCTGAAATGCCTGCCGCGATGCGGTCCTATCCGATCGTGTTTTCTGGTCCCGATTTCATGCCGATGATGATCACCGGCATCAGGGACGGCGAGAACCTGTTCGTCGGAGCCAGGGGCAACTGGGCGGAGCCGCATTACGTGCCGGCCTATGTCAGGCGCTATCCCTTCATTCTCGCCGGCGACGAGACCGCCGAACGCCTTGCGCTTTGCGTCGAAAACGATCCGGAGCGCCTGGTGACGCTCAACACCAGGACCAGGAAAACCGCCAGGCCCCTGTTCGAGGATGGCGAACAAGCCGAAGCTGTGAAGAATGCCCTGTCCTTCTGCGAGCAGTACCAGGGCATGTTCATCAAGACCCGGCAGATCATGAAGCTGATCGCGGACAGCGGGCTTTTGGCAGAGCGCACAAGCAAGATCACGCTGTCGGAAGGCGAAACATTCAATCTCACCGGCTTCCACCTGATCGATGAGGCAAGGCTCCAGGCGATGAGCGATACCGACTTCATCAAGCTCCGCAAGGCCGATGCTCTCACGGTGATCTACAGCCATCTGGCGTCCATGAACAGCTGGAATTCGCTTCTGTACCAGGCCCGGCAACGGGCCGCCTGAAGGCATCTTGAGGCTGCAGTGCCCAGCACTGATCTGCGCGGCTACGAAGATCGCGGCTGATCCTTTGCCGGATTCGGGTGTTTGCCCGCATCGATTGGAAATTGCCACGCCGCTTCCGCTTCTGTACTGCTTCCTTCAACAATAGACTGTGGGTGGAGGAAGCGGACATGACGACATCGGTTGCATTGCTCGGAACCGGGCTGATGGGGTTTCCGATGGCCAGGCGCCTGCTCGCCGCGGGACATCAGCTCACCGTCTGGAACCGGGATCTGTCGAAGGCCCAACCGCTAGCCGAAGAAGGCGCTCGGTTGGCCGACAGCGCTGCCGCGGCCGTCAGCGACGCAACCCACATCATCACCATGCTGACCGACGGCATGGTGGTCGATCACGTCCTGTTCGAAACCGGTGTGGCCGAAGCGATCACATCCGGCGCCACCGTCATCGACATGAGTTCGATCCAGCCCGGCCAGGCGCGTCAACACGCCGGGCGTCTCGCCAAGCTCGGCATTTCGCACCTTGATGCCCCGGTCAGCGGCGGTACCGGTGGCGCGGAGGCCGGAACGCTGGCGATCATGGTGGGTGGAGAAACCGCGACATTCGACAAGGCGGCAGGCCTGTTCAGCGCGATGGGACGGGCCACAAGGGTCGGGCCCAGCGGCGCCGGGCAGCTCGCCAAGCTGGCCAATCAGGCCATCGTCGGCATCGCCATCGGCGCCGTTGCGGAAGCCACACTGCTGGTCTCCGAAGGCGGTGGAGATCTTGATGCATTCCGTGCGGCGCTCGCCGGCGGGTTTGCCGATTCCACCATCCTGCAGGTGCACGGACAACGGATGCAGGCAAATGACTTTGCACCCCGCGGCCGTGCATCCGTGCAGCTCAAGGACCTCAACAACGTGCTTCTCGAGGCACGTGAACTCGGCATTAAGCTGCCGTTGGTCGAGGCGATCCGCGATCGTTTTGTCCGCCTGGCCAATGATCTTGATGGCGGCAATCTCGACCATTCCGCCCTGTTCATCGAACTGCTCGATTTGAATGGCCGTCCCCCCGCACCGCGCGTTTGACCGCAAGACCCAAGCTCTCCATGGTATAGCATGATCACCAGTCCCCCGAACCCCAGGCGCCGCATCTCCATCTTTGGCGCGACAGGCTCCATAGGCCGCAACACGCTCGATATCATGAACCATCTTGGGGGGCGGGAGGCGTTTGAGGTCCCTGCCATCACCGGAATGGGCAACATCGAGCTGCTGGCCGCACAGGCACGACAGACGGGTGCCGGATTTGCAGTGACTGCTGACCCGGATCGCTATGACGATCTGAAATCCGCCCTTGCGGGATCGGGCATCGAGGCAGGCGCCGGCCCTTCCGCATTGATCGAAGCTGGCGCAAGGGACACGGACCTTTTGATCGCCGGCATCGTCGGCATCGCGGGCCTCGCCCCGACGCTGGCAGCAGCGGCCAACGGCGCCGACATCGCTCTTGCCAACAAGGAATGCCTGGTCTCCGCCGGCGATCTGTTTACTGCGGCCATCGCCCGTGGCGGCGGCAAGCTGCTGCCGGTCGACAGCGAGCACAATGCCATATTTCAGGTGCTGGAGGAGCACCAGCGCCACGCCGTCGAGCGTATCATCCTGACCGCATCTGGCGGCCCCTTCCGTGATTTCACCCGCGAACAGATGGCTGCTGTCACTCCCGAAATCGCGGCTGCCCATCCAAACTGGTCGATGGGCATCAAGATCTCCATCGACAGCGCCTCGATGTTCAACAAGGCACTCGAAATGATCGAGGCTCGGCATCTCTTCGGCATGCGGCCCGAGCAGATAGAGGTGATCGTGCATCCGCAATCGATCATCCACTCGATGGTCGGCTACAGCGACGGATCAGTGCTGGCCCAGCTCGGGGCACCCGATATGCGTCACGCCATCGGCTATGCCATTGCCCATCCGAGGCGTGCCAGTCTCCCGGTCGAAAGGCTTGATTTTGCCAAGCTGGCCCGGCTTGATTTTATCGCCCCGGACGAGGTCCGCTTTCCGGCACTCGCCCTTGCACGCACTGCCATGCAGCGCGGCGGCCTTCAGGGCGCGGTGCTGAATGGCGCCAAGGAGGCTGCGCTTGAGGCATTCATTGCCGGCCGCACCGGTTTTCTCGACATTGCCGAAATCGTGGCGTCCGTCATGGACCGGCTCGATGACGGACGCCACGCCCTGTCCATCGACGATGTCTACGCTGCGGACCAGGATGCTCGAAGGGCTGCTACTGAGTTGATGCGCAAATCAGCCTGAATACTCAGCTCATGAAAAAGGCGGGTCCGAAGACCCGCCCTGTACGCTTTTCTCACACCTCGGCACTGCCTTATCCGGCTGCCGCAACCGCCCGCTTGGCCATCACCTTGACCAGGTTGGCTCGGTAGGCCGATGAGGCGTGGATGTCCGACATCAGCTCCGAATCGTCGACGGTGACACCGTCAATCGCGCCAGCGGAAAAATCGGAGGCCAGGGCCTGCTCCATGTCGGCCTGCCGGAACACGCCGTCCGAACCCGCTCCGGTCACCGCCACCCGCACCGATCCGTCACCATGCTTGGCCACGAACACGCCGGTCATCGCGTAACGCGAGGCCGGGTTTGGGAACTTGGAATAGCCGGATTTGGAAGGAGCCTTGATCTCGACCGCCACGATCAGTTCGCCGTCTTCCAGCGCCGTGTCGAACATGCCGGTGAAGAAATCATCAGCGCCGATGGAGCGCTTGTTGGTGACGATCGTGGCATTGAGTGCCACCAGCCCCGCCGGATAGTCCGCCGCCGGGTCATTGTTGGCGATCGAGCCGCCGATCGTCCCCATGTGCCGCACATGCGGATCACCGATATGGGCGGCGAGATGGGCGAGGCCGGGGCAGGCCGATGCGATCTCCGACGATTTCGCGACTTCCGCATGGGTTGTTGCAGCCCCGATGCGGATCGAGCCGCCACTGACAGAAATGCCCTTCATGTCGGAGACGTGGCGAAGATCGACCAGGTCTGAAGGAGCGGCAAGCCGCTGTTTCATGGTTGGCAGCAGGGTCTGTCCGCCGGAGAGATACTTGGCCTCGTCATTTGACGAAGCCAGCTTGACGGCGTCCTCGACCGAGGAGGCACGGTGATAGTTGGTTGCATACATGGTGTCTGCCTCCCTTTCCTACTTTGCCGATCCGAGCGCCGCCCAGACCCGTTGCGGGGTCGCAGGCATCGTCAGGTCATTGTTGCCGATTGCATCGGTGATGGCGTTGATCAGTGCCGGTGGAGAGCCGATCGCACCGGCCTCTCCGCAGCCCTTGATGCCGAGCGGATTGGACGGGCACGCTGTTTCCGTGGTCGAGATCTGGAACGACGGCAGGTCGTCGGCACGCGGCATGGTGTAGTCCATGTAGCTCGCCGTCAGCAGCTGACCGGTTTCCGCATCGTAATGCGTGCCTTCCAGCAACGCTTGCCCGATGCCCTGCGCCACGCCACCATGGACCTGGCCTTCGACAATCATCGGATTGATGATCTTGCCGAAGTCGTCGGCCGCAACGAACTGGATGATTTCGGTCTTGCCGGTTTCCGGATCGACCTCCACTTCGCAGATGTAGCAGCCGGCCGGGAAGGTGAAGTTGGACGGATCGTAGAACGCGCCTTCCTTGAGCCCCGGCTCCATACCTTCCGGCATGTTGTGTGCGGTATAGGCGGCGAGCGCCATCTGGAACCACGGCACGCTCTTGTCGGTGCCGGCGACCTTGAGCTCGCCATTCTCGATGACGATGTCGCTTTCATCGGCTTCCAGCAGGTGCGCAGCGAGTTTCTTGGCCTTGATTTCGACCTTGTCGAGCGCCTTGACCACCGCCGACATGCCGACCGCACCGGAGCGCGAGCCGTAGGTACCCATGCCCATCTGCACCTTGTCGGTGTCACCATGGACAATGGAGACGGTGTCGATGCCAACGCCGAAGCGGTCGGCAACGAGCTGGGCAAAGGTGGTTTCATGACCCTGGCCATGGCTGTGTGATCCGGTCAGAACCTCGACCGTGCCCACCGCGTTGACCCGCACTTCCGCCGATTCCCAGAGGCCGACGCCGGCGCCGAGCGATCCCACCGCGGCTGACGGCGCGATGCCGCAGGCCTCGATGTAGCAGCTCATGCCGATGCCCCTGAGCTTGCCGCGGCTCTTAGCTTCCTCCTTGCGGGCGGCGAAACCTGCATAGTCGGAAGCGTCCATGGCCGCATTGAGCGAAGCCTCGAAATCACCCGCATCGTAGCACATGATCACCGGCGTCTGATGCGGGAACTCGCGGACGAAGTTTGTCTTGCGAAGTTCCGCCGGCGACACCCCGAGCTCACGTGCTGCAGTCTCCATTGTCCGCTCGACCAGATAGGTGGCCTCCGGGCGTCCCGCGCCGCGATAGGCGTCCACCGGAACGGTGTTGGTGTAGACCGTGCGCACATTGGCGTGAATGTTGGGGATATTGTACTGGCCCGACAGCAGCGTGGCGTAGAGATAGGTCGGAACCGAACTCGAAAACAGCGACATGTAGGCGCCGAGATTGGCGATCGTGTCGACCTTGAACCCGGTGATCCGGTTGTCGGCGTCAAATGCCATCTTCACCGTCGAGACATGGTCACGGCCATGCGCATCGGTGAGGAAGGCTTCGGTCCGGTCCGAATTCCACTTGACCGGGACACCGGTGCGCTTGGAAGCCCAGAGGCAGACGATCTCTTCGGGATAGATGTAGATCTTCGAGCCGAAACCGCCGCCGACGTCGGGCGCGATCACCCGCAGCTTGTTCTCGGGCGCCACGTTGTAGAACGCACTGAGCACCAGCCGTGCGACATGCGGGTTCTGCGAGGTGGTCCACAGCGTGTAGTGATCCTCGCCCTCGTCGTAGACACCGAGTGCCGCACGCGGCTCCATCGGGTTGGGAACCAGACGGTTGTTGATGACCTTCATTTCGGTGACATGCGCCGCCGATGCAATCGCTGCATCGGTTGCCGCACTGTCGCCAATCTCCCAGTCGAAGATCAGGTTGTTCTTTGCCTCGGGATGGAGTTGCGGGGCACCATCCTTGAGCGCCTCGATCGCGGACGTGACCACCGGCAGGGTTTCATAGTCGACAACCACAGCCTCTGCCGCATCACGTGCCTGGGCCTTGCTGTCGGCAACCACGATGGCGACTGCGTCTCCGACATAGCGGACCGTGTCCTGGGCAAGGGGACGCCATGCACCCATGTTCATCGGCGTCCCGTCCTTGGAATGTATCATCCAGCCGCAGATGATGTTTCCGATCGCGTCTTCGGCCAGCTGCGCGCCATTGAGAATACCGATCACGCCCGGCATCTTTTCAGCGGCCGAAGTGTCGATGCTCTTGATCTTGGCATGCGCGTGCGGCGAGCGGATGAAATGGGCATGCTTCATGCCCGGCACCACCATGTCGTCCGTGTACCGGCCCTTGCCGGTTATGAACCGCTTGTCTTCCTTGCGCGCCACCCGGGCGCCGATGCCTTCCATTCCCATATTCCAAACTCCTCCGGTTGGGTGATGGAGAAGAGCCGGTGCGGAACTCGTTTTCGCGTCTGGAGATCGGGATCTCAATCCGGCAACGGCAACGGAACTCTCCCTGCCGGTGCAACTTCGATCCTCAAACCCGTGACCACCTCCTGGTCATCCGCGCTGTCCGCAGCTCTTCGCCATTGCCTGTTCAGGCATCTTTATTCGGCTGCGACCTTCGTGCCGTCGCCCATCTTGGACGCGGCGTCGAGCACTGCCTTGACGATGTTGTGATAGCCGGTGCAACGGCAGATATTGCCTTCAAGCTCCTGCCGCACGGTCTTCTCGTCCAGCCGGCCGCCGTGCCGCTGGATCATGTCGACCGCCGACATGATCATTCCGGGCGTGCAGAACCCGCACTGCAGGCCGTGATGCTCACGAAATGCAGCCTGTACCGGATGCAGTTCCCCACCGGAGGCCAGGCCTTCGATCGTTACGACCTCCGAACCGTCCGCCTGGGCAGCCAGCATCGTGCAGGATTTGACCGCCTTGCCATCCACGTGCACCACGCATGCACCGCACTGAGACGTGTCGCATCCGACATGGGTACCGGTCAGCCCGAGATTTTCACGGATGAACTGGACCAGAAGAGTCCTGTCCTCACATTGGCCGGAAACGGAGCGTCCGTTCACGGTCATAGATACATTCGCCATAAAATTCCTCCCTGGGGTGTACAGTCCTCACTCACCCTGCTGGCATCATTTTCCTTTTTTGAAAAAGGATCAACAGCTAAACTGGGAATTATGTTCACCAAGGCAACAGCCAATCGTTGGGGCGAGCCGACATGATGTCCGCTTGCTACCGCCGGATTCTCCGACAATGGCGCGGATAGTGCCCGATCACGGCCTTGAAACGCTCAAATCCGGGCAAGGCGTGGGTATTTTGGTCAGGTTGCGCGTCCGATTGCCGCAAGAAAGCGGTTGCCGCAAGACAGGTTTCCATCTACAAACTGACCGGACGGTCGGTTAATTTCCGGATCGATCCCTGGGAGGCTTGTTCGAAAGACTAACACCCGCCTGTTCGGCCATGCTTCCGCAGTTGCCCGCGAAATGGCATAACTCTTTCGGAAGCACCCGGGCGGAGACCCGCTACAGGCTCTAGGCAGTTACAAAAAATGCCCCTAGTTTCCGGGGCAGCCGCGGTCCTCAATCCGCAAACCTATCTGGGAGGATAGAATGAAGAAACGCAATTTCCTGAAATCCGCTGCAGTTGCGGCACTTGCCCTTTCCGCAATGGGTGCATCGTCGATCGGTGCGGCCGCGCAGGAAGTCACCCTGCGCATGCACCAGTTCCTGCCGGCGCAGGCGAATGTTCCTGCCGGCATCCTCATCCCCTGGGCGGAAAAGATCGGCACTGAATCAGGCGGCCGCATCAAGGTCGAGGTGTTTTCAGCCATGTCGCTCGGCGGCACGCCGCCGCAGCTGATGGACCAGGCCCGTGACGGCGTTGTCGACATCGTCTGGACTCTCCCCGGCTACACCCCCGGCCGCTTCCCGAGCGTCGAGGTGTTTGAACTTCCCTTCACCATGACCAACGCCGAAGCAACGTCGCGGGCCTATTGGGACCTGTTCAAGTCGGACATGGAAGCCAGTGAGTTCAAGGGCGTCAAGATTCTCGCCACCTGGGTCCACGGCCCCGGCGTGATTCACTCCAAGGGCGATGGCGTCCGCAAGCTTGAGGACATGGAAGGCAAGAAGATGCGCGGCCCGACCCGCGTCATCAACGGTCTGCTTGCTGAACTCGGCGCCGAGCCGGTCGGCATGCCGGTCCCGGCCATTCCGGAAGCCCTGTCGAAGGGCGTGATCGACGGCACAGTGATTCCGTGGGAAGTGACGCCTGCACTTAAGGTCGCCGAACTTGTCGACACCCATACTGAGTTTGCCGGCGACACCGCGCTTTACACCGCGGCCTTCGTACTGGCCATGAACCAGGCCAAATACGACAGCATGCCCGACGATCTCAAGAAGATCCTCGACGACAACACTGGCGCTGAGTTCTCTGCCTATGCCGGCAAGACCATGGCGGGCTACGATGCCGCAGGCCGCGGCATTGCCGAAGCCACAGACAACGAGATTGTCGTGCTGGATGAAGCCGAGGTCGAACGCTGGAAGGCCATCGCCGAAACCGTGCGTGACAACTGGTTCGACGAGATGGACGCAAAGGGCATGGACGGCGAAGCTCTTTACGCCAAGGCGCAGGAACTGATTGCCAAGTACACCAAGTAAAACGCTGGGTTTTGCAATGCCGGCGGGGCCAGTCTGCGAGGACCGACCCCGCCGGAATCACATCAGGACCCTGAAAGAGGGCCATGGGGGCCAATTCCGCGGGAAGTTGCCGGATCGAATCGGACGCCGATTGGTCACCACAACAGCGCATCCAGGGTAGCCTGCGTGGACGGCCCGGCAACATCCGGTCTTTACAAGACCCGGCCGGTCCTGCACAGGCTTCTAATGGTACCCGTCAGGATATGGTCCTAGGGGCGCGTGGCCGCGGCCACGCCGGGGAGGTTTGAAATGTTTGACCGGATAGACCGGCTGATGCGGTCACTTGCTGCTTTCCTGGCCATCCTGGGCGGGTTGGTCCTGGTAATCGTCATTCTTACCACAGTCACATCGGTGGCCGGCAGAGCCCTGCTGTGGGTCGGGCTTGGGCCCATTCGCGGCGATTTCGAACTTGTCGAGCTCGGCACCGGCTTCGCCGTCTTTTCCTTCCTGCCGTGGGTTCAGATCAACCGCCAGCATGCATCGGTGGAGATCCTCACCATGCATATGGGCGATAGCGCCAACCGGCTGATCGACCTCATCGCGGATCTGCTGATGCTTGCCATCGCCGTTCTCCTCACCTGGAAGCACTGGGACGGCACGCTTGACAAGTTCGCTTATGGCGAAACCACGTTCATCATCCAGTACCCGATCTGGTGGGCCTATGCCTCGGGTCTGGTCGGCGCCTTCGGTTTTGTTCTGATAAGTTTCTGGTGTGTGATCCTCAGTGCCCGTGCGCTGTTGACCGGTCGTGGCCAGATGCATGGAGAGACGGTACATTGACCAATATCGACATTGCACTGCTCTCCTTTCCCGTTCTTCTGCTGCTGATCTTCCTGCGAATTCCGATCGGGCTTGCCATGCTGATCACGGGTATCGGTGGCAGCTATTTCATCAATGGCTCGTTCCTGATGATTTTCGCCCAGCTCAAGAACCTGACCTGGGGCACGTTTTCGAGCTATTCGCTCTCGATCATCCCGCTGTTCCTGCTGATGGGCCAGTTCGCCACCCTGGGCGGCATGTCCCAGGCGCTCTTCAAGGCGGCTGAAACCTGGATGGGACACAAGAAAGGCGGCGTCGCCATGGCTGCTGTCGGCGCCTGCGCCGGCTTCGGCGCCATCTGCGGTTCCTCGCTGGCGACGGCGGCGACGATGGGTCAGGTCGCCCTGCCCGAACTCAAGCGCTATGGCTATTCCGGCGAACTGGCGACCGGCGCACTGGCCGCCGGCGGAACGCTCGGAATCCTGATCCCGCCTTCCGTCATCCTCGTCATCTACGCCATCCTGACCGAGCAGAACATTGCAAAACTGTTTGTCGCGGCCTTCATACCCGGCATTCTCGCCGCGATCGGCTACATGATTGCCATTGCCATCTATGTCAGGCTCAAGCCCGGCTCCGCCGGTCAGCGCGAGCGCGCACCCTATTCCGAGCGCTTCCGCAGCCTGATTGCTGTCTGGCCAGTGCTTCTGGTTTTCATCGCCGTGGTCGGCGGCATCTATGGCGGCATCTTCACGCCCACCGAGGCAGCGGCGATCGGCGCCTTCGGCACCGGCCTGATCGCGCTCTTCAATGGCGGGCTGACAAGATCCTCGCTGATGAGCTCCATTCTGACGACCGCCAGCGCCACCGGCATGATCTTTCTCATCGTCTTTGGCGCCGGCGTCTACAACGCCTTCCTGGCGCTCAGCCAGTTACCGCAGACGGCTGCCGCCTATGTTGGCGACCAGGGCTTCAACCCCTGGCTTGTGATGGTTGTCGTGCTGCTCCTCTACCTGGTTTTCGGCTGCGTCATGGACTCTCTGTCGATGATCCTGCTGACCGTTCCGATTTTCTTCCCGATCATGGCGGCGCTCGATTTCGGCCTTACACCCGAGGAGTTCGCACTCTGGTTCGGCATCATCGTGCTGATTGTGGTGGAGGTTGGATTGATAACACCGCCGGTTGGCATGAACCTGTTCGTCATCAATTCGATGGCGAAGGACACGCCACTGTCGGCAACCTATCGCGGGGTGTTCCCCTTCGTCCTGACCGACATCATCCGTGTCGCCATCCTGACCATGTTCCCGGCCATAACGCTCGTCGCCGTCAGGATGCTTTACTGATCGAGGCGCATGAAGGTTCGCCGATAGTTGGCCCAGGCTCGGCTCAGACCCCGATAGCGCGGATGGCAGCCGCAAGCTCGGCATCGACCGGTATTCCGTTCTCGAGCAGATCGGCGCGGATCTGCTGCCGTCGGCGCCCGGGGAGACGTGCACCTTGCGTGCCGGCAACCATGTCGGCCATCAGCGCCATGCGTTCGGCGCCACCGGGGCCGAACGCATCCGGGTCTATCGCGATGATCGCCTGCCCGGTTCCGGGCGGATCACCCTTGTCATCAAAGAACGAGCTCGCCTGCCAGGCATAATTCGCTCCGGTCAGCCCGGCGCAGAGAAGTTCCACCATCAGCGCCAGTGCCGTGCCCTTGGCGTCCCCGAGCGGAATCATTGTTCCCGCCATTGCGGCCTTGGCGTCGGTCGTGGGCCGACCGTCCGGATCGAGCGCCCAGCCTTCCGGGATGGGCTCGCCCTTCTGCGCTGCCGCCATGATCTTGCCACGCGCCACTTTGGACAGGGAGATATCCACCACCACCGGCGCGCCATCGCTTAACGGAGCGGCAAAGGCAATCGGATCGGTGCCGAACAGCGGTCGGCGTCCACCCCAGGGCGCCATGGCCGCCGGCGCATTGGCAACCATCAGCGCCGCAACGCCGCGCTCGGCCAGCGCCTCGACGATCACGCCCGCAACACCGCAATGGTGCGAACGGCGGATTCCGGCGATGGCTATCCCCTGGCTCTTCGCAGCCTGTGGCAACCATTCGAGCGCAAGGTCCATCGCCGGATAGGCAAAACCGTTGGCGGCATCGATCGCCAGCGCACCCGGCCTTGTTTCCGTCGCGGTCGGAACGGCAAAGCCGTCAACCTTGCCCGCCTTTGCCTGGGCCGAATAGGCCTCGACGCGCCGCAGGCCATGGCCGCTCTGTCCCGCCAGTTCGGCAGCCAGCAGCGCCCGCGCCACCGACAGAGCGTTTTCCGCAGACGTCCGGCTGCGCGTCAATGCTCCACTTATCAACTCGGCGACCGCCTCCGGCGTCATCGTCAGCGTATCGCTCATGCCTTGCTCCCCAGCGCTTCAAGCACCTTGTCGGCGATCAGATGACTGACCCGCTCGTTGGATTCTCCCGTCACCCCGGCGATATGCGGGGTCAGGACCAGATTCTCCAATCCCTTGAACGTCGCCCCTGCTTCCGCGGTCAGCGGTTCGGTCTCGAAAACGTCAAGCGCGGCACCGCCGAGACGGCCGGCCTTGAGCGCTTCCGCAAGCGCGGCCTCGTCAACAATCCCGCCGCGCGCCGCATTGATCAGGATCGCATCCGGCTTCATCCGCGACAACGCTTCGTCGTTGATGATGTTGCGCGTCGCATCGGTCAACGGGGTATGCAGCGAGACCACGTCCGAGAGTTCAAGCACCGCATCAAGCGACACGTTGCGGGCAATCTGCCAACCCGGATGGTCCGCCATCAGATAGGGATCATAGGCAACGATCTGCATCCCCATCATATGCGCCCGCCAGGCCACTTCGCGGGCAATCGAGCCATAGCCGATAAGACCGATGGTCTTGCCTGCCAGTTCCCGGCCCATCATCGATTGCCTCGGCCATTCTCCCGCGACAACATCGGCGGTACGCAAAAAAGCGCTGCGCAGCAGCATCAGCGCGGATGTGATCACATATTCCGCCACCGAGAGATCATTGGCCCCGGTTGCCGGAATGACCGAAATCGAGCGCGCCTTGCAGGCCACCACGTCGATATTGTCGAGCCCGACACCCAGTCGCCCCACCACACGCAGTTTGGGACCCATACTCAAAAGCGTCTCGCGCACCTGGGTACGATTGCGCACGATCAGCGCGCGCGCCGAGGTCAGGTGATCGTGCAATGCCGCCGGATCATCCACCAGTTTCGGATCATAAAGTGTATCGTGCACACGAACGAGGCGGCCAACAGCCGCCTCGTCCATGAATTCGGTTATGACGATATCTGCCATTTCAACTCCACCTGTTTCCTCAGGTTTAAGCGGAACGGTAGAGCTTTGTCATGGAGAATTCGCGGTGACCGAGTGCCTCCGCCGCGGTGGCGCGACCGTTCGATGTGCGGATGATCATCTCGATCAGCGAATCGCCGGCCTCGTCGATGGTCATCTCGCGGGTCAGCACGCCGGTCACATCGACATCGATATGCTCGCTCATGGTCCTGAGCGTGCGCGGATTGCCCGAGATCTTGATCACCGGCACGATCGGGTTGCCGATCACGTTGCCCTGACCGGTCGGGAAGGTGTGGATCACCGCACCGCCTGCCGCCATCAGCGTCACGCATTCCGCAGCCGCCGAGGACGAATCCATGAAATAGAGCCCCTTGCCCGATGCCGGCTGCTCGGCCGGGTCGAGGATGTCGATGAATTTCGATGTCCGGCCGATCTTTTCCAGGTTGCCGAGCGCCTTCTCCTCGATGGTGGTCAGGCCACCCTCGATATTGCCCTTGGTCGGCTGGCTGTCCGACAAATCATCGGTCTGGTGGGCGAAGATGACGTCGTCCTGATAGGCCTTCCACATCTTGTACCAGCGCTCGCCAACCTCCTCGTTGATGGCGCGGGTCTTGCAGATGTGCTCGGCGCCGGTGATCTCCGAGGTCTCCCCGAAGAAGCCGTAGATGCCCTCGGGCAGCAGCTTGTCATACATGTTGCCAACCGTCGGGCAGGAACTCAGGCCTGTCGTCGTGTCGCTCTCGCCGCACTTGGTCGAGACCCAGAGTTCCGAGATCGAGCACTCCTCGCGCTGCAGCTCGGAGGCAAAATGCACATATTCCTTGGCCACCTTCGAGGCTTCCATAATCGTCTTCAGGTCGCCATTCTGCTCGATCGACAGACCGGTCACCGGCTTGCCGGTGGCAGCGATCCCGTCGACGATCTTCTTGGTCCAGCCCGGCTCGATGCCGATCACGACCACCGCCGCCACGTTTGGGTTTGCCCCGGTGCCGATGATGGTGCGGAAATGCAGATCGAGATCCTCGCCGAACTGCAGCCGGCCATAGGCATGCGGAATCGCGAGTGTGCCCTTGATATTGTTGGCCACGGCCTCGCAGGCCGCATTGGAGATGTCGTCGACCGGCAGGATGAGGACGTGGTTGCGCACGCCGACCCGGCCGTTCTCACGCCGGTAGCCTTGAAACGTCATGTTTGAGTATTTCGATGCCATGATCAGGGCTCCTACCAGCGCTTGGTTTTCAGGTTGTTGGTGTGGACGTGAGCGCCCTTCTCGACATCGGCGACGAACTTTCCGATGTCCTCGCCGTACTTGATCGCCGTATCGCCCGACTTGATGTCCTTGAGCGCGACCTTGTGGCCGATCGGCACATCGGCATTCGAGACCAGCTCGAAGCTGGAATTGTCATGCGTGACGACACACAGCATCTTGGTCCCGGCCTTCAGGCCCTCGACAACGACGACACCGACATTGTCCGCGTGGTCATGAACTAGCAAATGGGGGGTGGTCACGTTTGTCCTCCAATGTGGATAAGGTGTATTCTGGTGGCATACGACATTCAAGTCTTATATAAGACATAAGATATGGTATGAATGAAAAGTCAACCGGGGCAGAGCATGGAAAACAAAAAACAGGTGCCGGAAGCAGCAGAATCCGGAAGCGGAGAGCCAATCGGCTTCAAGCCGCTCTATGCCCAGGTTCGTGAACGACTGATGCGCCGTCTGGTCGATGGCGCCTGGCTGCCGGGCATGCTACTGCCCAGCGAAATGGAGCTGGCGCGCCAGCTCAATGTCAGCCAGGGCACTGTGCGCAAGGCGCTCGATTCGATGACGGCCGACAATCTTCTGCTGCGCCGCCAGGGCCGCGGCACCTACGTCGCCGAGCCTGAGGAAAGCCGGATCATGTTCCAGTTCTTCCGGCTTTCGCCGGACGAGGGCAGCCCGAACTTTCCGGATTCGAAAGTGCTCAGCACCGGATCCGCCAGCCCGACCAAAACCGAAAAAGAAGCGCTCGGCCTCGGTGATGCAGATGAGGTCATCCGCATCGAACGCATTCGCTCACTGTCCGGTCAGCCGATCCTGATCGAAACCATCACACTGCCGTCAAATCGTTTCCCCGACTTCGATCACCTGACAATCATCCCGAACAATGTCTACAGGCTCTATTCCGAACGCTGGGGCATCACCATCGGCAGCGCCGAGGAGCGCCTCAAGGCCATCGCCGCCAGCGCCCGTGACGCCGCAAAACTGGGCTGCGAAAATGGAGAGCCCTTGCTCCTGATCAGCCGCCTGGCCCGCGATCTGGAAAACCGTCCGGTCGAATTGCGCTGGTCGCGGTGCATCACCCGCGAAATCCATTACGCGGTCAATTTGCGCTGAATTTCAGAGGCTGATTGCCGTGCCGGTCTTGGCCGATTTTTCCGCCGCCAAGCCGATCCGCACCGCCTTCAGCCCATCCTCGAGAGAGACCTCGGGCATGCCACCGTTTCGGATCATCTCCAGGAATTTCTGATGCTGGAAGAAGGTCGATCCATGGTGATCGCCAACCGCCAGGATCGCGGCATCGACATCGACGATCTCGCGCTGTTCGCGCTTGGTCGCGCGCGGCGACAGCACGAATTCCGAATGCCGTTCCTTGCCGTCGGGCGCAAACCGGGATGGTCCCGGCACGAACGCCTCGGCCTTGGCGATGTCGCCTGTCACCGCGATCGCTTCCTGCCAGTTCGAACCTTCCGCGAACATGCAGAGATCCAGCATGGCGCGCAGGCCATTGTCGAAATCAACCACCACGAAGGCGTTGTCGAGGATGTCCGGGCGTACGCCATCATAGTCCTCGTCGCGGAAATTGACGTCCCCACTGCCTGACGCATAGACGCGGACCGGTTCGGCCTTGGCGATGAGCCGCATCAGATCGAAGAAGTGGCAGCATTTTTCCACCAGCGTGCCGCCCGTCTTGGCCTCGAAGCGGTTCCAGTCACCGACCTTCTTCAGGAACGGAAACCGGTGTTCGCGGATCGATATCATCCGCGGCACGCCGGTTTCTCCCGCGTGTACCGCCTCGATCAGCCGCGCCACCGGCGGGATGTAGCGATACTCCATCGCCACCCAGACCTGCGCCGTCCGCACCCCGGCAAGCTTCAGGATGTCCTCGCAATCCGCCAGCGTCGTGCACAAGGGCTTTTCCACCAGGATCGGAAGATCCGCGGGCAGCACATCTTTGAGAATCCGGTGATGCAGATGATTCGGAGCCGCGATCACCAGCGCGTCGCAGAGCCCCGAGCGCAGGAGGTCGGCATGATCAGTGAATTCGGCGCAATCCTTGCCCGCCATATGCGCGGCACTTGAGCGCATGCCCTCATCCGGATCGCTCACAGCGGTCACCTGCGCGCCCTCCAGCAATCCGATCGTGCGGATATGTTCCTGCCCCATCATGCCGGAGCCGATGATGCCGTATCTGATGTCTGCCATGGCAAAGCCCTGATGTTCGGAGAAACTCTAGAGGTGGATGACCGGCAGGCCGGCAGCAGCGGCAAAGCTTTCCAGCGCCCCCAGATGGTCGCCATAGGCGAGCGCCATGTGGTGCTCGAGCCCACTGTCGATGATCCGCGTGAGCACCTCCTCAGCCGGCCGATCGAACCTGACCACGCCGGAGGTGCCGGTGAAAGCCATGTCGCGCTTCAGCATCTCGCCCCGGGCGATGATCAGGCTTTGCTGCCCGCGCGCCTGGCTCAACCGGACAAAGGTGACAGGCCCCGGCTTGAGCGGAAATTCGAACAGGAGCGGCATCTTGCGGTTGGTGTGGATCGTTGCGCGGGCAACCGCGTCCGGATCCGCCATCGACATCGGCGCCTGGCCGCAATGCCAGACTACGCCGGTGTCATCGCTCGGATCCAGATCGACCAGGTCGACCAGGAATACCGGCTGGTCGCTTGCGGCCTGCAGCAGGAGCTGCGTCGCCGCGCCATAGACATCGGCCTCACAGGCGCACGGCACCCGGCCCTCGCCCAACATCGAGGCCGGACCGCAGACGGCGCCGCCATATTCGGTGAAGGTCTCCGGCCAGCAGCGGATGGCAAACGCGTCGAAACCGCCCTCGGCCTTCATTCCGTCGAGCGCCAGTTTCAGCCGCAGCGACCGGTCGAGCTCCGTCTGGTCAACCTGATCAAGGCCGGCTAGATTTGCCGATAGCTCGGTCTTGAGCCCGGTGGCCGCGGCTTCCGGCGCCGCCCGAGCCCGGTCAAACAGGTCCGCAAGCTCGAACCCGGTCACGGTCATTCCGGTCAGGTCTGCGAGACGGCCGCTGTCATAGGCACAGGTGTCAAACCCGTCCGGATGCGCGCCGATCCGGGCAATGGTCCTGCCGCGCAGACCGTCCAGCAAGGCGCCGCCATACTCTGGGTCTGCATCAGTTATCTGCGAAATCAAAGGGCAAACCATCGGCTCTTCTGTCAGCAATGCCTCGATACCTGAAGTATGGGGAGCCGCGTACCGCCACGAAAACAGCCGGTTACGCAGCCCCAGGGCATGCGAGGCAAGATTGAGCCCGCAGAACGCGTTGAGCCGCAGCCGCCCGCCCAGACGCGGCTCGGGCACCGCCCAGATCGCCAACGGTTGCGGGAACGTGTCCGCGATGCGGCATGTCAGCGCGGCATCGGTGAAGGTGACCTGCAGGATGAGGATGCGGTCCGGCTTCTCGGCCTTGATGTCCGTCATCGCCGCTTGCGTGGCATCGGCGTCCATCAGCAGTTTTTCCGGCCCGATCAGCCGGTGGCCGCTTGCCCTGAGATCGGCCATCATGCCCGCGAGCATCTCCTCGGCGAATGCCACGTCGAAGGTCGGCCGTCCGAGCGGCAGAACGCCTATGGTGAGAGTTTCACCGGACATCGACATTCCCCCTTACATCATCGGGTAAAAACACTAGATTGCAGACATGAAATTGAACCTGCGACGTTGGCCTGCGGCCCTCTTCCTCGCAATGGCAATGCTTGCCATTGCCCCTTCCACCAAGAGCACGGCCACGGAGGCCGCCTGGGCACGTTTGGCGCAGGGCGGATACACGATCCTGCTGGGCTATGCGCGCACCCCGGGCGGCGAACCGCTCCGGCCCGATCTTGGAGACTGCGAAAACCGCAAGAGCCTGACCGATCGGGGCATCCAGGAAGCCCGTCGCATCGGCATGCGGTTTGCGGCCCGTGCCGTCTCCATCTCTGCAGTCTATTCCGGGGAGTTCTGCCGGGCGCTTGAAACGGCGGAACTCGCCTTTGGAAGCTCGAATGTCGAGACCAGGGCCTATCTCAACTCGATCGTCAGCGGCGGTGATCCGGAACTCATCCCCGGCGAACTGATTGCAGCCGTTGACGACTTTTACGGCGCCGGCAATCAGCTGATGGTTACCCATCCGGTTCTGATCCGCGCCATTTCTGGAACCACGCCGCGCGAAGGCGAGGCGGTTATCATCGCGCCGGGCATCAATCCCGGCGACAAGCCGCGTGTCATCAACCGCCTGTTGCTCGACTAGGGCCAGGCCGTGCATCAGCCGAAATCGCTGTAGCTGTGGCGGAAACTCTGGTCGGCGGGTGAGAACCGCGCACCCTCGGGCCCGAACACCGGGTGCTTGTCCCAGGGCGTCGCGGATTTGTCGGTAAGTGCATTGAGATCGCGCATATAGTCGACCGAACCGGTCTCCAGCCCCTGCCGCATCGCGTCCCAGTCGGGATAAAGTCCGAACGGCTCGAGCCAGATCGCCCTTCCCGCGAGATAACCGGATGCACCGGCCCTGTAGGCATGGGCAAGAATATTGCGGAACTCGGCCTTGCCGGCGCCTGCCGACAGCATCACCCAGGGCCGCCCGGCAAGCCGTCCCATCTCGTCGAATGCCGCCTGCACGTCCGCGTCGCCACCCTCGGGAACATCCTTCGCCGCAACCGGGCTTTCCAGCTTGAACACGTCGATGCCGAACTCGGGCGCGGCGAAATCGGCCACCGATTGCAGCACGTGGTCGGTGCGCTTGCCGGTCATCTCGACATAATCGGTGGTCTGGTGCGCATCGCTCTTGAGCGGATAGACCAGCAGTTCGAACAGAAACGGAATGTCATACCGCGCACAGGCCTCGCCGATCCGCTTGGTGAAATCCTTCTGCTTCTGGCGGTTGTGTTCGGGCGCATCGGGCCGGTACCAGGCCAGCACCTTGACCGCGTCGCCGCCCATCCGCTTGATCTTGGCCACCGACCAGTCATCGATCTCGCTCGACAGCCGCCCTTCAGGCGTTTCCTCGAACACAGAATCCTCGAGTGTGACAATCAGCCCCTTTGTTGGCGAAAGCTTGCCGATCCCCTTGGGAATCGCGAAATGCGGATCCAGCAGCATCGCCGAGGATTGCCCCTGCAGGGTCTCGATCAGCAGGGTCTTGAACGCGGCCACCTCTTCCCAGGGCGCCTCGGCCACGCCATGATGTTTGGCGATCGGCCCCTTGATCGGCGGCCGCTGGTCAACGGCTGTCATCTTGAACAGTCCCCTGTCGTCGGCCATGCGGCGCATGCCCCACAATTTGCCTGCGCTCAGCTGCATAGCGGTGTCTCTTTCATGAAGGATTCGGTTTCCGCGCGTGTCGGATAGCCGGCGCGGCCATTGGTTCGGGTGCATTTGATCGCTGCAACGGCGCTGGCAAATCGGATCGCTTCGGGCGGTGACGCCCCTTCTCCGAGCAGCAAGGCGAAGGCGCCATGCCAGACGTCGCCCGCGCCCAGTGTGTCAAGTGGTGTAATGGCGAAGGCCGGCTCGGATCCGGATGCCGCACCTTGCCGCCAGAACACGCCCCTGGCGCCATCGGTCACGCAGACGAAAGATCCCGTATCCGCGGCAACATCCGCCAGCGCCTTGTCGAGGTCGTCATGCTCCGCCCAGTCGCGCAGTCCCTGCGCCGAAAAGGCGACATGGCTTGCCTGGTGCAGCGCCGCCTCCGCTTCGCGGATCGGCGCTTCTCCATCAAGCACGCCGGGCAGACCACGCTCACGCGCGGTTTGCATGAGCACTTCGGCTCCATCGGGCCAGCGTGTATCGGCCAGCGCCGCATCGAAAGTCTGCGGCAGCGCCTCCTTCAGCCACCCGGCATCCATCGGCAAGTCATGATCCCGGAAATTGACAATCTGGCGTTCGCCGGCCTGGTCGATGAACACCGACGAGAACGAGGATCGCCGTCTCTCGAAGCGGCGCACCATTGCGCAGTCGACGCCATCGGCCTCAAGTCCGGCGACAATCATGTCGGCCACCTGGTCCGAGCCGAGCCGGCTTGCCAGCATCGCATGCCCGCCAAGCCGGGCAATCGCCGCGGCGGCATTGGCGGCACCGCCCCCGCCGGTAATCTCGGCACCGTTCGCGCGGTACTTCTCCGCCAGCCGCGGCATCTCGTCGAGAAAGAAGACGAAATCCACCACTGCGACCCCGGTGGTCACGATCTTTGTCATTGCAAGCTTCTATCCCAGGCACTCTTCCGGCAGAGGCAAATCGTCCCGCCCGGAATCGACCATATCAAGTCTTATATAAGACACAAGATGGAATGCGCAGCTCCGGTGACCGTGGACCACACAAAAATCGCCGCTTCAATCCACCGGCAATCCGCTCGGGACGGCAGGCGGCCGTCCCAGCCGTCCCTTCGCGCTCCCGGTCAGGGCGTTGAGAAACGAGACCAGTTGTGAAACCTCCGCATCGGAAAGCATGACCGGCGCGATATCGACCCGCGCCTTCAGCCGCGCCCGCTCGCGGCTGTCGTCGAGTGCAATGAAATCGACCCTTTCGAACCTCGCATCCGCCGGCAGCAAGACCATATCCGGCGTCCAGGCCTCCAGTGACGCAATCGGATCGAGATGGTGCCGCACGATCCCCTCCAGCGTCGCATAGGCGCCATTGTGGCCCCATGGCCCGGTCAGCGCCACGTTGCGCAGCATCGGCGTGCGAAACCGGTAGGCGTCTTCGAGCCTGTCCGATTCGGCCATGCGCCCGACGTCACGCACATAGGGATCGAACCGCCGGGTCCGCCCTGGACCGAAATGCGGCAGCGCCAGGGCATGAAACCCCTGATCCGATAGGAGCGGCCCGGAATGGCAGCTGACGCATCCCGCCTTGCCAAAGAACAGCTCCATGCCCGCCCGCGCCGGGGGCGACATCGCAGACCCGTCGCCGGCAAGAGAACGGTCAAACGCGCTGTCCGTGCTGCGCCATTCGGAATTCATGAAATCGCCGAGCGCATTGGCGATGTGCACGATGCCCAGGTCACCCGCCGTGGCAATCGAGGCGTCCGCGCCACGAAACAGGTCGAGATAGGCGGGAATCCCCCGTACACGCTCGACCAGCAGCGGCCAGACATAATCGATCCGGTCATAGGCGGCCCCGGCTATCTTGTTCTCCTCCGGATTGCCGGCCATCTCCGTTTCCGATGTGAGCGGAAACAGCGCCTGCGCCGCCAGGATGCCCTTCAGCCCGAGTGGCAGATACTCCTCCGCCGGGGAGTTGAAGCCGTTGCCGAAAATATCGTCGACACTCAGCCGCCCGTCATGGAACAGCACGCTGATGTCGCGGGCGCCGAGATTGAACAGCGCCGGCGCATTGCGCGGCACCCGTTTCTCGATCAGGTCGGCTCCTTGTCCGGTTGTCCGCTTGGCGCCGATGCCCGTGCCGCCCTCGCCGACCCCCAGCGCCAGGCCATCCCCGGAGGCAAGATCATGGTGGTGGCAGGTGCCGCAGGAGATATTGCGGTTCCCCGACAAGATCGGATCGTAGAACAGGAGACGCCCAATCTCCGCGAGCTTCGGATCGAAATCATGAAAATCCGCGTCCGTCAGCGGCTTTGGCAGGACCTGCGCCTGGGCCGGCGGGGCAGAAAGGCTGACGCCTGCAAGTAGGCCAAGCGCTGCAACGAGCGAGCGCAGTCCGGCGATTGCTTGGTTTCTCACCTTCCAGCCTCCCGTCCGCCTTGTCCCCATGCGGGTGCTCCTCCTCCGGGCCATCGGGCCACCGCCTTGCCAGCCCGGGCGCACCGCCCTTATTCTCGGCCACCTGACTTCGCAGCGAAAGAATGACAAATGAAAGTTCCGCTTGCAAACGCCAAACACGGCCTGCTTGTTCTCGGCTTGGCCATCAGCATTGCTCTTCCAGCGAGAGCCGAGATCGAGAAGGGCCGCATGCTGATGGAAAGCCACAGGTTCGAGGAGGCCATGGCCGAGTTCCTGCCCGCCGCCCGCTCCGGCAATGCCGATGCCGAGGAACTGATCGGCGTCATGTATGCCATGGGCCTGGGCGTCGAACGCGATGACGAGCGCGCCTTCGAGTGGTACCTGCGCGCCTCCATGAAAGGGCATCCCGGCGCGCAATCCGGCATCGGCTGGTACTTCGAGGTTGGCCGCGGCACGGCCGTCGATCTGGTCCGCGCCTATCTCTGGTACGGCCTCTCGGCCATCGGCGGCGATCCGGACGCGGCGATTTCGATCGAGGACGTGGCGAGGAAGATGACACAGGAACAGATCCGCCGCGCCGAGGTGCTGATCAACGACTACCGTCCCTGGATGTACCCGTTTCGCTGAACGCCCATTCCAAAAGACAAACCGCCCGGATGTGATCCGGGCGGCTGGCATTTTTTGAAACCCGTGCAGCCTTACTGCATGTCCTTCATCGCACCGCCATCGATCATCTCGGAGGCCTTCGCGGCTTCGGCGACCAGCAGGTCATAGAAGGTGGCTCCACCCTCGACATTGGCCTTGAACCACTCGAACACCGGGGCTGCGGCTTCCTTGAACTGGGCCTTTTCTTCCATGGTCGGCACGTAGACCGCACCGCCCACTTCGGCAAACGCCTTGTAGGCGTCGATGGACTTGCGCTTCGGCGATGCGAATGTCGCCTGCTGAAGGGCCGCAAAACCGTCTACCACGACACGGCGCAGACCTTCGTCCAGCCCAATGAACCGGTCATTGTTCATGTACCACAGCGCACCCATGTAGGAATGGCCGTCAAGCGTGAGGTATTTCAGCCCGGCATCGGGGAACTTCATGCCCATGATGTCGGTGATGCCGTTCTGGGTGCCTTCGACCACACCGGTCTGGAACGAGGTGAACAGTTCCGGCCAGGGAATCGGGGTCGGCGACGCGCCCATGGCGCGAACCAGTTCCTGCGGCAGGTCTGCCACCACCGTGCGGATCTTCAACCCATCCATGTCGGCCGGCGAACGGATTTCGCGCTTGGTGTTGGCAAAGTTGCGCCATCCGCCCGTGTTGCCGATCGTCATCAGCCGGATCATGCCGCCCGAATCGGCCAGCATCTGTTCGCGCAGCGCCCGGACGAAGGTACCTTCGGTCAGCACCGCCTCGGCAATGCGGTCATCGCGCAGCAGGTAAGGCAGATCCAGAACCTGCACATAGGGGAAGATACCGGACGCGCCGCCTGAGGTGGAGATGTAGATGTCGATCGACCCGTCGGCGATGCCCTGGAGGCACTCCGCGCCGGTCGAGCACAGCTGCGTGCCGATGAACAGTTCGACCTCGATCGCGCCATTCGAGGCCTTCTCGACATAGTCCTTGAACACGATCAGACCGTCATAGTCCTCGTCGTTCTCGTTCGAGTTGGCCGTTGCACGCAGCTTGATATCGGCCGCCTGCGCCGCCGTGATCATGCCGCCGGCGAGGACCGAAAGTCCCAGCGCCGCCGCGGTCAGTGTTTTCATTGCCTGTTTCAAGATCATTGAAGAGCCTCCCGTTGATAATTGTTATGCATCACTAGTCTTATATAAGACACAAGATCGACAACATCCCTGTCCTTGTCAACCGGGCACAAGCTGTCGGAAACATCTTCCGCAAGCTTCCCGTTTCTCATCGCGCGAATCCGAACAGCTGCGGCACGAACAGCGAGATCTGCGGCACGAAGGTGATCAGGAAGATCACGATCACCTCCACCAGCAGAAACGGCAGGATAGCCTTTGCGATGGTTTCCACCCGCTCGCCCGACACGCTTGAGGTGACGAACAGCACCAGCCCCATCGGCGGCGTCGCCAGCCCGACGGTCAGATTGACGCTCATGATGATGGCGAAGTGCACCGGGTGCACGCCGAGATCGGTGAAGATCGGCCCCAGGATCGGACCCAGGATAATGATCGCCGGTCCCGCATCAAGGAACATTCCGACGATGAACAGCAGAACATTGATCAGGAACAGCAGGATGTAGGGATTGTCCGAAAGGCCAAGGATAAAATTGGCGAGGATCTCCGGCGTGTGCGACAGGCTGACCACGGTCTTGAACGCCATTGCGGCACCGACAAGCAAAAGCACCACCGACGTCGTCATCGCAGCCTTTGTCAGCACTTTTGGCAGGTCTGCCCAGCCCATGGTCTTGAGAATGAACAGCGACACGATGAAGGCATAGACTGCCGCCACCGCAGACGCCTCCGTCGGCGTGAACACGCCGCCCAGGATCCCACCGAGAATGATCACCGGGGTCAGCAGCGGGAAGAACGCCTTCAGGCTTGCCTGCCCGCGCTCCGGCCAGCTCGCCTTGCGCGCCGCAACCGGAAAATCGTGCCGCTTGGCAAGAAAGGCGACGACCATCATCAGGCCGACGCCGACCAGCACCCCGGGAACGATGCCGGCGAGAAACAGTGCAGCCACCGATTCTCCCATCACATAGGCATAGATGATCATGATCCCCGACGGTGGAATGATCGGCCCGATCACCGAGGATGCCGCGGTCACAGCCGCCGCGAATTTCCGGGTGTAGCCGTTTTTCTCCATTGCCGGGATCAGCATCGATCCCAAGGCCGAAACATCCGCAACGGCGGAGCCGGACAGGCCTGCAAACAGCATCGAGGAGAGGATGTTCACATGCGCAAGACCGCCCTTGAGATGACCGATCATCGCCTGGCTGAACTCGACGATGCGCATGGTGATGCCGCCGCGGTTCATCAGCTCGCCCGCCAGCATGAAGAACGGGATCGCCATCAGCGGAAACGAATCCATGCCCGTGAAGACGTTGCGGTAAAGCAGCGCGATGTCGCGTTCCTGTCCGTTGAGCCAGAGCAGAAACCCGGGGGCTGCCAACATGCCGAAGAACACCGGCAGGCCGATCATCAGGAAAATCAGGAACAGCGGCAGGAAGAAGAACAGCATGGCCTACTCCACCGCCACGATCACCCGGTCATGATCCTCGGGCAACTCGGCCTCCGGATCGATGAGGTGAGCAAGCGCCTTGAGACACAACTCGACATTGACAAGGGTCATAATAAACAGGCCGACAGGCAGCGACATGTACATCCATGCCAGCTTGATGCGAACAAGCCCGAGGCCGAGAAACTCAAGCGGCAGCTTCAGCGAGCTGGAATTGAACAGCCAGCCGGAGTTGACATGGTTGAGCCCGAGCCGGAATCCGTAGACAAGCACGACCAGCGACACCAGCAACAGCATCAGGCCGAGCAAGGCGCCAAGCCGCGCGGGCAACAGGTCCTTGACCATCTCAATGGAAACAAACCCGCCCCAGCGATAGGCCGTTGGTGCAATCAGCGCCGTCATCCAAAGCATCAGAAAACGTGCGCCCTCATCGGGCCATGCCAATGCATTGCCGAGGATGTAGCGGAAAACCACCTGCAGGATGATGATCAGCACCATCAGCCCCATAGCCACCCAGGCAATGTTGCGACCAGCCCTTAGAAGCAGGGTGTTCAACCCCGCCAGCGGTTTGAGCACCGCCAGAATCACCGTCATGGTCTTGGTCCTCCCCAGGGCCACCCGCCAAACCGCGTCCGCAAGTCTTATATAAGACCTTCCCTATGGGCTTCTATTTCTCGACGCCTGTCAAGACCGGAAATTCTCACCGGCTGAGTGTCAGCTCCGAATGAACACGTGCTCGGTCCGCTGCACCAGCGTCTCGCCGGGCCGAAGTACGGCGCCGGCAAAGCCGGGATGGTTGGGGCTGTCGGGCCAGCTCTGGGTTTCAAGGCAGAAGCCGGCAAAGGCCGGATAGGGTTTTCCGGTCAGCCCCGGCACCGTCGGCTTGACCTTGAACCCGGCGTAAAACTGCAAACCCGGCTCGCTTGACCGAAGCTCCATGGCAATCCCCGAACGCATCGACCGCGCCAGCGCAATGGTCCGGGCCGGCTGCCGTTCGGTCGACAGGCAGAAATTGTGGTCATAGGCCACCTGGCCGTCCGGGCCTTCACGGCGGATCGGCCGCAGTTCACGGAAATCGAAGTCCGTACCCTCCACGTCCCGGATCTCGCCGGTGGGGATCTGCTCCGCATCGACCGGCAGGTAATGATCTGCCGCGATCATCATTTCATGATCGAGGATGTCGTCGGCATCGTCGAGGGTGAAATAACTGTGATGGGCGATGTTGGCGAGCGTCGGCCGGTCGGTGACGCTGGTATAGGTGATGGCCATGCAGCCGCCAGCACGAAGCTCATAGCGGGCTTCGATCTTCATCGTGCCGGGGTAGCCCGACTGGCCATCCGGATCGACAATTGAAAAAACCGCGTGATCGCTGCCGTGGCTTTCCAGCGTCCACAACCTCTTGCCGATACCGGCACTGCCGCCGTGCAGATGGTTGATACCACGCTCGTTGCATTCGAGCTGATAGCTGACCCCGTCAAGAACAAACCGGCCGCCGGCAATCCGGTTGGCATGCCTCCCGGCGGTCTGGCCGAAATAGGGCGAGTACAGCGGATAACTGGCAAAGTCGGGGAAGCCCAGCGTCAGCGGCGGCGCGTGGCCTTCCAGCCGGAGATCCTGCAGGGTGGCGCCCCAGGTCATGATCTTCGCTGTCAGCCCGCCACCGTTTATCGTCACACGGTGCACCGTCTCACCGTCCGCAGTCTGGCCGAAAGCTTCAATCGTCATGCTGTTTCTCCCGTCAATCAGCGGCGGATGGTTTCGGAAGAAGACATGATCCTGTTTTCAGTCCGGCGCAAGACCGCATCAGCGCGTCAGTTGACGCGTCGCAGCTTCCAGTCCCGCAAGCGTCATCGGGAACATACGATCACCGAACAGATGCCGGATCAGCGCCGTCGAATGGGTATGCGGCCAATAGGCTTCCGGTGTCGGGTTGAGCCAGGCCACCTTGTGGAAATGGTTGAGCATCCGCGTCAGCCAGACCTGGCCCGGCTCCTCGTTCCAGTGCTCGACCGAGCCGCCCACCGATACCACCTCGTACGGGCTCATGGCCGCATCCCCGACGAAGATCACCCGGTAGTCCGAGCCGTAGGTGCGCAACACCTCCGCCGTCGGCAACAACTCCTGGCGCCGCCGGCGGTTGTCGCGCCAGACCCCCTCGTAGAGACAGTTGTGGAAGTAGAAATACTCCATGTGTCGGAACTCGGCCCGCGCCGCGGAAAACAGCTCCTCGACCACCTTGATGTGATCATCCATCGAGCCGCCGACATCGAAAAACATCAGAAGCTTGACCGCGTTGCGGCGCTCCGGCCGGGTCTTGACGTCAAGCCAGCCATGTTCCGCCGTCGACTGGATGGTGCCCGGAAGATCGAACTCTTCCGCCGCACCTTCGCGCACCCAGCGCCTGAGCCGCCTCAGCGCCACCTTGATGTTGCGTGTGCCGAGCTCGACCTTGTCATCAAGGTTCCTGAATTCCCGCTTGTCCCAGACCTTCACCGCCCGCCGATGACGGCTTTCGTCCTGGCCGATCCGCACGCCCTCGGGATTGTAGCCATAGGCCCCGAAAGGCGACGTGCCGGCGGTACCGATCCATTTCGACCCGCCCTGGTGCCGCTTCTGCTGCTCCTCGAGCCGTTGCTTGAGGGTTTCCATCAGCTTGTCGAAACCGCCAAGGCTCTCGATCAGCTTCTTCTCGTCTTCGCTCAGATGCTTCTCCGCCATCCGCCGGAGCCATTCCTCGGGCAGGTTGCGGGCATCGACGCCGGTTTCGCCGCCGATTGCCTCGACACCGCGGAAATAGTGCGAGAACACCTGGTCGAACCGGTCAATATGGCGCTCGTCCTTCACCAGCGCCGCCCGCGCCAGGTAATAGAAACCCTCGACATCATAGCGCGACAGCCCGGCCTCAAGCCCTTCCATCAGGGTGAGATATTCGCGCAGCGAGACCGGGACTTTAGCGGCTTTGAGCTCTAGGAAAAACGGAAGAAACATGGGCGCGACCATAGCCGCAATGCCAAGCCCTTGCCAACCGGTTTAGTGCCGATCGTCTTCAGCCGCCCTTGAGTTCCGGATTGGGAAAATAGCCTGGCCCGATGGTCAGCGGCTTGTCGGGAACGACGGTGTCGTCGATCTGGCTGGTGAAATTCTTCTCCCCGGACCAGATCAGCCGGCTGCGGGTGTGGTCGTAAAGCCGGAGCGCGACATGATAGGGCTTGCCAGCCTTGACGCCGCGCACCTGTGGAGAATGAACGCCGTAACGGACGCTGCGCGCGTGCAGCCTGGTCTCGACGGCGAGCGGCGGTCCGCCCGCCGGGTCCTCGAACTCGGCAATCAGCCAGGTCCCGACCGGTAGCGGTTTGAGCACATTGGCGACAAACCCGTAATAAACCTGCGCTTCGCGGTAGTTGTAGACAAAGCCGCCGCCGGCAATTTCCAGATACGGCTTTTCCGCCGGGTCCTCGCGCGTTGCCCATCCAGCCGCCAGCAGCAGGCAGGCGAGGCCAACGATTGCTGCGATGACTTTCTCGAATGTCCTGTCTTCCCGCACGGCCATGTCCGCCACGCCCCGATCGCTTCGCCGGTATGGGTCTGATCAGCGATCATGTTCTCACATTTCACGGAACGGATCCAGCTTGAGGCTGATCCGGCGGCTTTATCCGGAATCGCAATCCGCCACTTCGTTCCCGGTGAGGTCTACCGGCTGTACTTGATGAACGGCGTCAGCGTGGCGATGCGGTCATAGAGCTTTCGCGCGGTGGCGTTGAATTCCTGCGTCATCCAGTAGACGCTCGGGCAGCCATCGGCGTCGGCCTGCGCGTAGACCGCCTCGATCAGCGCCCGGCCAAGACCGGTACCGCGCACGTCCGGCGCGGCATACAGGTCCTGGAGATAGCAGACCGGCTCCACCTTCCAGCCGTGGCGGTGGTACATGTAGTGCACCAGCCCGGCAGGCTTGCCGTCCACCAGCGCCAGCATCCCGCGCGGCTCGTAGAACGAGGCCTCACCTGCGGCGTGGGGACCGGCGATGCGGGCCAGCGTGGTCCGGTAGACCTCCTCCGGCACACTTGATTCGTAGAATTCCAGATAAAGTGTCCACAACCGCCGCCATTCGGGCTCGTCAGCAAGCGTTATCGGCCGTATTTCAACACTCCCGCTCATGCATTCACTCCCTCTTTTCCGGCCGGCAAACGGTCTTCCCCGATCTCCTGGATGTCGAAGGGCGTGGTTTGGTAGACCTGGTTGATCCAGTTTCCGAACAGCAGGAAGGCATGGCTGCGCCAGCGGTTTTGCGGCTTGTTGTCCGGGTTGTCATCCGGAAAATAGTTTGCCGGCGGCTTGATCGGTGTCCCCGACTTCACGTCGCGGAAATATTCCTCGGCCAGCGTGCCGGAATCATATTCGATATGATTGAAGATGTAGAGCCGGTTGGCGAAAGCCTCGTGCAACAGGCACAGGCCCGTCTGCTGGCTTTCCATCAGGATCTCGAAATCCGGCGTAAGGTCCTCGCGGCGGACCTCCGTCCAGCGAGACACCGAAACCTGGAAATCGTCCGAAAATCCCGTGAGATAGGGAGAGGCAGGGTTGAGGTTGCGGTGCCGGTAGACGCCAAAGGCCTTCTCCTGTAGCGCCCGCTTCGGCACCTTGTGGAAGTGCCAGGCCGCAGCCATCGCCCCCCAGCAGACAAAAAAGCTCGAATGAACATGGGTGGTCGTCCAGTCGAGGATCTGCTCCATCTCCTGCCAATAGGTCACATCCTCGAACGGCAGCGTCTCGATCGGCGCGCCGGTGATGATGAAGCCATCGAACTTGCGGTGCTTTATCTCGTCCCAGGTGTGGTAGAAATTGATCAGGTGATCTTCCGAAGTGTTCTTGGCCACATGCGAGCCGATCCGCACCAGCGTCAGTTCGACCTGCAGCGGTGACGCCCCGATCAGCCGCGCGATCTGCGTTTCAGTGGCGATCTTGTTCGGCATCAGGTTCAACAGCCCGATATGAAGCGGACGGATATCCTGCCGCACGGCAACGGATTCATCCATGATTTGCACGCCTTCGCGCACAAGCGCATCGCGGGCGGGAAGACCATCGGGAATACGGATCGGCATGACGCTGTAAGCTCCAACAAAAAACCGGCCGCGAATGTCAACGCTACCGGTCCGGTGGGAACGCGCCCCGTCGGCCATTTAGCGAGTTGTTTAACGTGGCTGCAAGCCGGCCGGCCAAATCACCACGAAACGCAATCTAGTAAGGCTTGCAGGCAAGGTCAATCGCACGGCGATGACAAGCCGCAACGCTGATCAGACAAACCGGGCCTGTTGGGTTGCCGTTGCTGGCGAACCGGCGCGCCGCACCAGATTGCGGCCATCACTCTTGGCCTGGTACACGGCCGCGTCTACCTCTGCCAAGGCTCTCGGCAGATCGTCGCCGGGAGCAAGCTCGCAGTAGCCGAAACTCGCCGTCAGTCGAAGGCTTCCGGTGCTGGTGGCAATATGCAGCCGCTCGACCGCGCTGCGCAGGTGTATGGCCTGAAGCCGGATCGCCTCGTCATCGAGACCGGCAACCAGGATGCAGAATTCCTCGCCGCCAAGCCTGGCACAAAGGGCTGATTGTGGCGTCTCCCTTTCCAACAGCCGGGCAAACGCCTTGAGCGTACGATCTCCGACTTCATGACCGTAGCGATCATTGACGCGCTTGAAGTGATCTATATCGCAGATGATCAGGCCCGTTGGCAACGGCGCGGAGGCCGCCCTGAGTGCCTGCACCCTGGCTTCGAAGGCACGACGGTTGAGCAACCCGGTCAGCGGGTCTGTTTCCGCAAGCCGGCGCAAATGCTGCACCAGCGTCACCGAGTAACGGGCAAACAGCGCAAGCCCGATCATGATCGCGAAGATGGCATTCTCTGTCTGCATCGACGAAGCAAGTTGCGAACTCTTGAAGGCGCTGTGTGTTGTCAAATCGACGTCTGAGATCTCCACCCTGACAACCCTGCTCGCGGACAACCCCGCCTGGATCAGGAACACCGATGCCAGCACCAGATCGACCCGGTGGCTTCTCGCGCGCCAGACCAGCAGACAGCACATCAGATAGACAAAGCTCGCGAACCCGCTGACGGCAATCACCCGCACCCAGAACAACGGCCCCTGGTGGTTTGCGTAGAGTGCCGCGCCGGCAGTCAGCAACACCGCCAGGACATAGGGCGGCCATGGCACATCTTTGCCGAACAGCGAGGCCACCCCCCACAACAACAGGAAATGGCCGGCAAAAAGCGATCCCAGGATGAGCGCCTGGTAGGCTGGCTGACGGTCAGTATCGACCAGCATGACCCCAATAAAGCCGACCACCGACAAGAGATAGGCACCGGACAGGCGCAACGCAGCCTGCTGCTTGCGGTCATGCAGATAAAGCAGCAGGAATGCACCACCGCCGGACAGGAAGATTGCAGGTCCAAGCCATTCATATGACAGGGTGGCATACGGCAAGTTGATCGGCCTTTCGCGAGTGTCCGGAGCCACCCAAGCTAACAGCCAAACCTAGCCAATTAATTACCGGCAAGAACTAATTGCCGCGCTGCCTTGCCAAAAATGCCAGCCGCTCAAAAAGATGGACATCCTGCTCGTTCTTCAAGAGCGCGCCGTGCAGTTTCGGCAACGCGTTCTTGGCGTCCCCACGCAGGGCTTCCGGTGCCACGTCATCAGCAACGAGCAGCCTGATCCAGTCCAGCGCCTCGGACGTCGAGGGTTTCTTCTTCAGCCCCGCTGTCTCCCGGATCTCGTAGAACTGCGTCAGGGCCTCGCGGACCAGTGTTTGCTTGATCCCCGGATAATGCACATCGACAATCCGCTGCAGCGTCTCCATGTCGGGAAAACGGATATAGTGGAAGAAGCAGCGGCGCAGAAATGCGTCGGGCAATTCCTTCTCGTTGTTCGATGTGATGATGACGATCGGCCGCTGTCTGGCCCGGATCGTTTCGCCGGTCTCATAGACAAAGAACTCCATGCGATCGAGTTCCTGCAGCAAGTCGTTGGGAAACTCGATATCGGCCTTGTCGATCTCGTCGATCAGCAGCACCGTCTTCTTGTCGGCTGCAAAAGCTTCCCAGAGTTTTCCACGGCGAATGTAGTTGGCCACGTCGTTGACACGCTCATCACCAAGCTGGCTGTCGCGCAACCGGCTGACCGCATCGTACTCATACAGCCCCTGATGCGCCTTTGTGGTGGATTTCACCGACCATTCAATCAGCTCCAGTCCCAGCGCACTGGCGATCTGCACGGCAAGTTCGGTCTTGCCTGTGCCGGGTTCACCCTTGACCAGAAGCGGCCGCTCGAGCCGGATCGCGGCATTGACCGCAACGGTGAGATCCTTTTCCGCCACATAGGCGGACGTGCCTTCAAACTGCATACTTCCTCCATACACCGCCTGTCGGGCGGCTTGGTTCGATCGCATCTTCAACACCACACTCGGGCGCGGGACGCAACCCGTTCGCGGGAATGGCATTTCCCCGCGACGACGGTTTGCGCCAGATCAAGGCGGCGCCCGCAAGGGCGCGACAGGATGAGTCTGAACATGCCGAGAGCATCAACTGGAGAATGACATGACGCTTTACCACATCCATCTGGTCATGGCCCGCAACAAGGAATTCCCCGAAGGCAACGTCCATCGCGGCTATGACATTCATGCGCCGCTGGACCAGGAAGGCCATCTCGACAAGGCCGCCTGGGAAAAGGCGCCGTCATCTTCGACGGTGGTGCGGTTCTGGGATGGCGAGCGCTCGGAACTGGGCTATCTCGTCCATCACCCGAAAGTCGGCTGGGCATTCGATTATGACCCCGCAGATGATGACGACGATGAAACCGGTTTCAGACTGTCCAATCACGTCTTCAAGACCGGGGAATACATCTCCATCCGCGATCACGGTGCGGACGAGTTGCACACCTTCGTCATTGCCTCGGTGACAAAGGCGGATTGATTCCGCCCCGCTCTGATCAATCGGGATTTGTCGCGCCCGGGGCGAGATGCCGCGGGCGCGATTTTATATTCAGCTGCCCTCGATTTCCTCGCGCAACATCTCGAGCTCAAGCCATTCGCCTTCCATCGCCTCGATCTCGCCCTTGAGGGCGTCGTGGGTCTTGGCCCGGGCGGCAAACCCGTCCGGGTCCTTGGCAAACAGCTTGGGATCAGCCATTTCAGCCTCGATTTTCGCAAGCTTCGCCTGCGCTTCCTCGATCTTGACCGGAAGCGATTCCAGCGCAAATTTCTGCTTGTAGGACAGCTTGCGCGATGCATCGCGATTGCCTGCCTGCGGTTTCGGCGCCGGGGCCGCGCTGCCGCTTTCCTGCGCTGCGCGGGCCTTGGTCTCCCGCGCCTCCGTGCCCCGTTGTACCAGCATGTCGGAATAGCCCCCGGCATAGGCGATCCAGCGCCCGTCCGGCTCCAAAGGGTTCGCCGGCGCCAGCGTCGAGGTCACCGTACGGTCGAGAAAATCACGGTCATGGCTGATCAGGATCACCGTTCCCGGATAGGACGCGACCACCTCCTGCAGCAGATCAAGCGTTTCCATGTCGAGATCGTTCGTCGGCTCATCAAGGATCAGCAGGTTCGACGGGCGCGACAGGATCCGCGCCAGCACCAGCCTCGCCTTCTCGCCGCCGGATAGGTTGCGGATCGGGGTCCGCGCCTGCTCTGGCTGGAACAGGAAATCCTTCATGTAGCCGGTGACATGCTTGGCTTCGCCGTTGACGATCAGGCTGTCACCGCGCCCGTCGGTCAGATAATGCGCCAGCGTTTCCTCCGGATCGAGCACCTCGCGTCGCTGGTCGAGAACCGCGATGTCGAGTTTAGAACCGTGCCGCACGAAACCGGTGTCGGTCTCGAGTTCGCCGATCAGCATCTTCAGCAGCGTCGTCTTGCCTGCACCGTTGGGGCCGACAATGCCGATACAGTCGCCGCGGTTGATCCGCATCGAGAAATCGCGCACCACCGCCGGCGCGCCGTCATAGCTCTTCGAGATGCCTTCAGCCTCGATCACCAGCTTGCCCGAATCGCGCCCCTCGGCAACCTGCGCATTGATCCGCCCCTGCGGTCCCTTGTGGCCGCGGAACTCGGCGCGCATGGTCTTGAGGTCGGACAGCCGCCGCATGTTGCGCTTGCGCCGTGCCGTCACGCCGTAGCGCAGCCAGTGTTCCTCGCGCTCGATCTGGCGTCCAAGCTTGTGCTGCTCAAGCTCCTCGGCTTCCAGCACGGAATCCCGCCAGGCCTCGAAATGCGCAAATCCCCGGTCAAGCCTGAGCGACCTGCCCCGGTCAAGCCATATGGTCATTCGGCTGACGCGCTCGAGAAACCGCCGGTCATGCGAGATCACCAGAAGCGCACTGCGGCTGCGTGTCAGTTCTTCTTCCAGCCATTCGATGGTCGGAAGATCGAGATGGTTGGTCGGCTCGTCCAGAAGCAGGATATCCGGTTCCGGCGCCAGCACCCGCGCCAGCGCCGCGCGGCGGGCTTCGCCTCCGGACAGCGTCTGAGGATCGGCTTCACCATCCAGCCCCAGATGCTCCAGCAGATAGCTGACCCGGTACGGATCATCGCTTGGCCCCAGACCCGCCTCGGCATAGGCCTGGACAGTGGCAAAGCCGTCGAAATCCGGCGCCTGCGGCAGATAGCGGATGGTCGAGGACGGATGCCTGAAGATTTCGCCTGTCTGAGGTTCAACCTGTCCGGCGGCGATCTTCAGCAGGGTTGACTTGCCCGACCCGTTGCGGCCGACAAGGCAGATCCGGTCACCCGGTTCGACCTGCAGCTCGGCCCCGTCAAGCAGCGGCGTACCGCCAAAGGAAAGCCCGATATCGTCAAGTTTCAAAATGGGAGGCGCCATGCTCAGGCTCCGGAAAAGTCGTGAGGACGGGCAATGATCAGGGCCCGTCCGGAATTCAGGCTGGCCGTCAGCCGGCCCTCGGCCACATTCGAGATGGTGCGCGACGCACCGAAAGCAATGTCGGCTTCATCAAGCGGATATTTCGCACCCGAAAGCGAAAGACCCTTGAGGGCGGTAAAGGCAACGACCGAGAACAGCGAGCCGGCGGGAAGATTGAGCTCACGCGATCCCGGCAAGAGCGGAACCGCTTCCTCGGCGCCCGAGGTCAGCACGACGTCAAGACCTCGCTCTGCCAGCGTGACGGCCTGCAGCAGATGTGACAGCGCATGATCGGTGCGGGCGCCGCCAAACGAGCCGATCAGCACCAGGCGGGTCGCGCCGCGTTCGATCGCCTGTTCGATGGCCAGTTCGCCATCGGTGAAATTCTTCTCGGCCGGGAACGGCATCCGCGGCGTGGCCGCATGTGTCTCGGACAGCTCGGGCGGCGTGGAATCGAAATCCCCGACCCAGACTTCCGGCAAAAGTCCGAGGGCCTGTGCATGCCGCATGCCGCCATCGGCCGCGATCGCCCGCGCGCCTCTGGTCAGTTCCACGACACGGTCGTCAATCTCGAGCGCCCCGCCGAGCAGGATGGCAAATGTGGAATTTGAACTCATGGCGCATGCCAATAGCAGCTTTGCGCGCACTTGCCAGCGTCTGGAAGAAATTCTATGTCTTGTCTCGCTCTAACGGGGTGCCTGGCGTCTGCCGGGCTGAGAGACCTGACGGTCAACCCGAAGAACCTGATCCGGTTTGTACCGGCGGAGGGATTAGACGTGCACACCGCGCCTATTCCTGTTTTTCGAACCAAGGAGGCGCGAGCAATGCGCAAGTACCGTTTCTTCCCTGCGGCTGCCCTGGCAGCCATTCTCCCGTTCACCGCCAGCCCGGCGTTGAGCGCGGACAGGTCGCTGACCGTCTACACCTATGAGAGCTTCATTGCCGAATGGGGGCCGGGCCCGAAGATCGAGGCAGCATTCGAGGCCGAATGCGGCTGTGATCTGAAATGGGTGGGCATCGCCGATGGCGTGGCACTCCTCAACCGTCTCAAGCTCGAGGGTGAAAAGGCCGAAGCCGGCATCGTGCTCGGGCTCGATACCAATCTGGTCGCCGAAGCCAAGGCCACCGGCCTGTTCGAGGCCCACGATCTCGATACCGGTGCCGTTTCGGTTCCCGGCGATTTCAGCGACGACGTTTTCATTCCCTATGATTACGGCCATTTTGCCGTGGTCTATGACAGTGAGGCGATCAGCACCCCGCCCGCAAGTCTTAAAGAGCTTGTCGAGGGCGACCCGGAGCAAAAGATCGTCATCCAGGATCCCCGCACCTCGACCCCGGGGCTTGGTCTGCTGCTCTGGATGAAGTCTGTCTATGGCGATGATGCCGCCCAGGCCTGGGAGAAGCTTTCCGGGCGCGTACTGACCGTGACGCCGGGATGGTCGGAGGCCTATGGCCTGTTCACCTCGGGCGAAGCGCCGATGGTGCTGTCCTACACCACCTCGCCTGCCTACCACATGGTCGCCGAAGACACCGAGCGTTACCAGGCCGCTGAATTCTCCGAAGGTCACTACCTGCAGATCGAGGTCGCAGGCCTGCTCGCCAACGCGCCCGAGAAGGATCTCGCCAGGCAGTTCCTGAGCTTCATGATGACGCCCGGGTTCCAGAACGAGATCCCGACCAACAACTGGATGATGCCGGCAGCACCGGTCACCATGGACCTGCCGCAAGCCTTCGCCACGCTGGTATCGCCGGAAAGGACATTCCTCTATTCGCCGGAGGAAGTGGCCGAAAATCGCGCTGCCTGGATCGATGAATGGCTCGGCGCCATGAGCCGCTGAACCGGCTGTCATGCTGACCCGGGCCGAACACCGCACAGCGAGAACGGGTGGATGGAGCGCCCTCCTGTGTGTCGGCCTTGGGCTGGCGGCACCCGTCGCCGTGCTGATTTCACAAGGCATCGAAGCGGCTCCATCGACAGAGCAGGGTACCTACCTGTTCCGCATCACCCGGTTCACGCTGCTGCAGGCGGGTCTGTCGACCTTTCTCAGCCTCTTGCTTGCCGTACCGTTGGCCCGTTCGCTTGCCCGCCGCCCCGTCTTTCCGGGGCGGCGCTGGCTCATCAGCCTCTTTGCCGTCCCACTCGGTTTGCCGCCCTTGGTGGCCGCGCTCGGCCTGATCGAGATCTGGGGCCGTAATGGTATCGCCAACAAGGGCCTGTCCGTCCTGGGCTTCGAGACACCCTTTTCGATCTACGGACTCAGCGGTATTCTCATCGCCCACGTGTTCTTCAACCTGCCGCTTGCCGTACGGCTGATCCTGCCGGCGCTGGAACGCCTGCCAGCCGAATACTGGAAGACCGCGGCCAATCTCGGCATGAACGGTTTCTCCTTGTTCCGCCTTGTCGAATGGCCTGCCATTCGCCGTTCAGCGGCGGGTGCGGTAGGGCTGGTCTTCATGCTCTGCGCTACCTCGTTCACGCTGGTGCTGGTACTGGGCGGCGGACCGGCCGCAACCACACTGGAGGTGGCGATCTACCAGGCGCTGCGCTTTGACTTCAATCCAGGCCGCGCCGTGCTGCTTTCATTCATACAGGTCGGACTGACCCTCATCGTCATGCTCTTCCTCAGACTGTTCTCGGTTCCCACGGAAGAAGGACAGACCAGCGGCGGCCGCACCAGTCGTCCGGATGTCCGCGGTGGGCTGCATATGCTGCCCGACGCTGTCCTGATCGGCCTGGGCCTCGTTTTTGTCGCCGCGCCCATGCTTGCAGTTCTGGTGTCCGGGTTGAGTGCCAACCTGCCCCGACTTCTTGGCGACACTCTGTTCTGGCGCGCGGCGGTGACCAGCCTGTCGATCGGCATTGCCGCTGCCACCCTTTCGGTCCTGATTGCAAGTCTGCTTGTCCGTGGCCGCTATTCGGCGGGTAATCGTCCCGGATCACCGATACTCGCTGTTCTGGCGGGACTGTCAGGTGCTGCCGGCTCATTGACCCTGCTGGTGCCTCCGGTCGTCCTCGGTGCCGGCTGGTTTCTCATGTTTGGAGGCACCACCGGCCAGCTGCTGGCCCCGCTCGCAGTGATCGTGCTGGTCAATGCGCTGATGGCGCTGCCCTTTGTCATGCGGGTGATCGAACCCGCGCACCGCAACACCATGGAACGCAATGGACGTCTTGCCGTGTCCCTCGGGCTCGTCGGCCTCAACCGCCTGCGCCAGATCGACATTCCGGCCATGATGCCGGCATTGGCGACCGGCTTCGTCTTCGCGGTGGCCCTGTCACTGGGTGATCTGGGCGCGATCGCGCTCTTCGGCAGCGACCGCATCATCACCCTGCCCTGGCTGCTCTATCAGAAACTTGGTAGTTACCGGACTGCTGACGCCGCCGGCCTGGCGCTGCTTCTGGGAGGCATCACGATGGGGTTGATGGTGCTGGCCGACCGGCTGGGAAACCGCCAGCGAAGTGAGGAGCGATGACGCAAGAGCCGGCAATAGCCTTCGAAGACGTCGCCTTTGGCATTGGCGATCTCAGCGCCGCATTTTCCTTCGAACGCGCTGCCGGATCCGTCACCGCCATTCTCGGACCTTCTGGGGCAGGCAAGTCGACCCTGCTCAACCTTGCCGCCGGGTTCCTGACCCCGACTGCAGGCCGCATCGGACTCAATGGCAAGGACGTGACCCGTCTCGCGCCGTCCGAACGTGGTGTTTCCATGGTGTTCCAGGACAACAATCTGTTTGCCCATCTCGACATTCGCACCAATATCGGCCTCGGGCTCGATCCGGCGTTGCGGCTCGACAGAACCGCCTGGTCGCAGGTCGATCACGCGCTCGACCGTGTCGGCCTCGGGGGCTTCGGCAAGCGGATGCCGGCAACCCTGTCAGGCGGCGAGCAGCAACGCGTGGCGCTGGCCCGCGCTTTTGTCCGGCGCCGGCCGGTTCTCCTGCTTGACGAACCTTTCGACGGGCTCGGCCCGGGGCTTGCCGCCGACATGCTCGACCTCATGCTCGAGATCCGCGCCGAAGTCGGTGCGACCGTGCTGATGGTCACCCATGACCCCGATGAAGCCAGTGCCGCGGCTGATCAGATTCTGTTCATAGCCAGGGGCCGCATCGCTGCGGACGCACCTGCCGCGGGATTCTTCGACCGTGCAGATCTGCCCGACTTGCTTGCATATCTTGGCAACGGAGCCAAAAGACGAGGCGGCGCCACAATTTAGCCGCGAGCGTTTGGCACTGGAGAACCGGCGCAAATTGGGATAGACCAGAGCCTTAAATTCCGGCCTGTGAGATTTTCAGCTTCCGTCCCGGCATTACGATGACCAGAAAACAATCCGGACCATGGCCAAGATCGCTGCGCCCCATACAAGATTGATATCCCCGCCCCTCCGCAACCGGCTGCGCGCTGCGCTGCTCCTGTCCGGCAGCCTGCTGTTTTTGTCCGCGTGCCAGACACTGGGCGTCGACGTCTATCAACCGACAGTGGCGCCATCGGCGACGCCGCAGACCGCCGAGAAGGCAGGGGCTTCCGACCCCCGCACCCGCATCGGCGCCAACGAGCATCCGCGCATCATCGCCAGCTATGGCGGAGAATTCCGGGATGCCAAGACCGAACGGCTGGTCGCCCGCATCGTCGGTGCCCTGACGCTGGTGTCGGAGAACCCGAGCCAGGCCTATCGCATCACCGTGCTCAATTCTCCCGCGGTCAACGCCTTCGCCTTGCCGGGCGGCTATCTCTATGTCACCCGCGGTCTGCTTGCGCTTGCCAATGACGCCTCGGAAGTGGCTGCCGTCCTGTCGCATGAAATGGCCCACGTCACCGCCAATCACGGCCTCGAACGCCAGCGGCGCGAACAGGAAGTCGAACTTGCCGGACAGGTGGCCGAGGAATTGTTCGCCAATTCAATCGATGGCCGGCGCGCGGTCGCCCGCGGCAAACTCTCGCTCGCAGCCTTTTCGAGAAACCAGGAACTGCAGGCCGATGTCATCGGGGTCCGGATGCTCGGCGAAGCCGGCTACGACCCCTATGCAGCGGCACGGTTTCTTGAATCGATGAATGCCAATCAGCAGTTCAGCTCGGTCGATCCCGAGTCGGATTCAAGCCTCGACTTCCTGGCAAGTCACCCCAACGCACCCCAGCGGGTGCAGCTTGCCAAGAACCATGCCAGGGCGTTCGGGATGGAAGGTGTGGGTGACCGCGGTCGCGACTACTATCTCGAGGGCATTGATGGATTGCTGTTTGGCGACAGCCCCAATGAGGGCTATGTGCGCGGCACCGAATTCCTGCACCCGGTGCTGGGTATCAAGTTCAGGGTACCCAATGGCTTCCGCATCGACAACAATGCAGACGCGGTCCTGGCGACCGGCCCCGGGGATCTTGCGATCCGCTTTGACGGCGTGACCGACAACGGCCGTCAGTCCTTGTCCGATTACATCGCCAGCGGCTGGGTGACCGGGCTTGATCCAGCCTCGATCCGGGAAACCAGTGTCAACGGTCTGCCTGCGGCTGTTGCGCGGGCAAGGGCGGATCAGTGGGATTTCGACATCACCGTGATCCGGTTGAAGGACCGTATCTACCGGTTCCTGACCGCCGCCCCGACCGGCAGTGACAGGCTGGAGCCCACGGCCTCGGTGGTTCGCGCCGGCTTCAGCAGGATGTCCGCCATGGAGATAAGGCAGCTGCAGCCTCTGCGCATCCGCATCGTCACCATAGCCCCCGGTGACACGGTGGCTTCGCTTGCCGCCCGCATGCGGGGCGTGGAGCGCAAGGTTGAGCTTTTCAGACTGCTCAATGCGGTTGCGCCCGGAAGTTCTCTCGCGCCCGGCCAGAAGGTCAAGATTGTCACGGACCGGTGAGTGAAAGCTTCAGGCCGCAATCGGCTGCAGCCTTTTCGATCAATCATCTCCAGCTGAAAGCGAACTTATCCGACGGGCTGTCGAACCATAAGGTGGCACGTCGCAAGCGCCGCCAGCATCCTGCGACACCGTTCGGAGCGCGCAAGACCAGGCTCAAACAACGTCATCGAAAAATGGCAGGCTCTAAAGGCTGGCAATTTCCGGCGTCGAGGTCGTCAGCACGGCGCGCAGTTTCTCCAGCGCGCGATTCTCGATCTGGCGCACACGCTCCTTGGAGATACCGAGTTCCGAACCGAGTGACTCAAGCGTCGCACCGTCTTCGCTCAGCCGCCGCTCGCGGATGATCCGCAATTCCCGCGGGTTAAGTGTGTTGAGCGCATCATCGAGCCAGATATTGCGGCGTTCCTCGTCGATGATGGTCGACACCTGCTCGTCGGGCAAAGGCTCTTCGCTCTTGAGGAAATCCATCCGGTCGGAGGCGCTGCCCTCGTCACCATTCGACATCGGTGCATTGAGAGAGGAATCGGAGCCGGAAAGCCGGGCATTCATCACCTCCACATCCTTGGCGTGGACACCAAGCGTGTTTGCGATCTGCGAGTGAATGGCGCTCTCGGTGAGCGAGGGATCGTCCTGCGCCAACCGCGCCCGGAGCCGCCTCAGGTTGAAGAACAGGGCCTTCTGGGCGGAACTGGTGCCGCCACGCACGATTGACCAGTTGCGCAGCACGTAGTCCTGAATGGAAGCCCGGATCCACCAGGTTGCATAGGTCGAAAAGCGCACATCCCGGCCCGGATCGAACCGCGCCGCTGCCTCGAGCAGGCCGACATGGCCTTCCTGTATCAAGTCGCTCATTGGCAACCCGAAATTGCGGAATTTCGCCGCCATGGAAATCACCAGTCGCATGTGCGCCATTGTAATCTGGTGTAGGGCGTCCTGGTCTTTTTCGTCTTTCCAGCGAACAGCCAGGTCGTGTTCCTGCTCTCGCTCGAGGTACGGCGCTGCCATTGCGGCTCGCACCATCTGCCTGTTTGCGGAAATCGCTTTCATGACACCCTCCGGTCTTTTCGACTGATTTACTCACTCTACGCACGCGGGCGGAGAACGGATCATCACGACCGATGACATCGGCGTGATCGGGTCAAACAGGGCCGAAGCAGTCTAACCACCACTAAGGTGAAGGCAACAGCATCGAAATGGTTCCATAAACACTGAGGAAACATCAAGAGAAGTATTCGAACGAGCAGTATTCGATCCATACGCCAGGTATGGCCCGGCAAAATTCTGGCTAAGCCAGCCCCAGCCCGAGGACCGTTGCAACAGCCCCCGCCAGCAGGCATTCATAGCCACATGCAGCCTTGCCCTTGGAGATCCATACTTCACGTATGGCTTGGATTTCGCGGCAAATCCGGGGCTGGGCCAATCCTGTACGACTGGCCTGCAGACCGATCAGCTCACGCCCTATGGATGGGAAAAAAAGCCCGGGCGCGCTGGGCGGCCCGGGCTTACACTACCAGAATGTACGTTTGGAGGATTATGCAGCCTCTTCTTGCGCACCCTCTTCATCATTGGCCTTGCCACGCTTTGGGCCCTTGTTGAGATTGACCTCGATCAGGCGCACGGCCTCGGTTTCCGACATCTTGTTGACGGCACCCAGTTCACGCGCCATCCGGTCAAGCGCCGCTTCGTAAAGCTGGCGTTCGGAATAGGACTGCTCCGGCTGGTTCTCGGCGCGATAGAGATCGCGAACCACTTCCGCGATCGAAATCAGATCGCCGGAGTTGATCTTCGCATCATATTCCTGCGCACGGCGCGACCACATGGTCCGTTTCACCCGGGCGCGGCCCTGAACGACCTTCAGTGCGCGCTCGACAAAATCTGTTTCCGACAATTTGCGCATGCCGATTGTCGACGCCTTGGCGACCGGCACCTTGAGGCGCATCTTGTCCTTTTCGAAATCAATCACAAACAATTCAAGCTTGTGGCCTGCGACTTCCTGCTCTTCGATTGCAACGATCTGTCCAACGCCGTGGGCGGGATAGACGATCGATTCACCGGTCTTGAAACCCTGTCTCTGTGAAGGCTTTTTCTGCTGGGTTGTCATGCGTTTTCAAAACTCCCTGTTACGGAAACGGACACTGGGAGCCGGACATGACTTGCCCGGACCGGTCCTGCGATGGCCGGCAGGCCGATCGCACTGACAACGCTTTCAAGAGCTGGACAAGGCAAAAAGCCGCAGCCGGTCACCGCGCGGAATAAGGCAATCCGGCAGCATCGCGCTGCAAGGAAAAGACCACCGCTGTGAGGGACGTTTGCTTCCGTTTTTGCTTCTTGTTTCGCCCTGGCGGCGCCTTGAAGATGTCAGTAATAAGATATGTATCACAAAAAATGGTGTAAATCAATGATTTGCGCGAGCCCTCCCAAAGGCTGGCGCAAATCGTGCCGCGATTTGGTTAATCGTGCGGCGGTGCAACGGCCCCAACGCCGCGTTGCAGCAAAATCCTGACCGTCTCGGGCCCTGTCAGTCGCCTTCGCCGGGCTCCGGAGAGAAGTACTTCTCGAACTTGCCTTCCTGGCCGTCGAATTCCTTCGCGTCGTCCGGGGCTTCACGTTTGATTGTGATGTTCGGCCATTTGTCGGCAAATTCGGTGTTGACCTCGAGCCACTTTTCAAGCCCGGGCTCGGTGTCCGGCTTGATGGCTTCGGCGGGGCACTCGGGCTCGCACACGCCGCAATCGATGCATTCGTCAGGATGAATGACCAGCATGTTCTCGCCCTCGTAGAAACAATCCACCGGGCAGACTTCAACGCAATCCATGTATTTGCAGCGAATGCAGTTATCAGTCACCACATAGGTCATACGTCTCTCCTGAGGCTCCTAAGACGCCGCGCGTTCAATCAAACGCGCAAAAGGACGCCTTAGCACTTAAAACTGCTGCATATGCGGTTCGGCCAGATTGGCTCCTGCTGGACCACAGATACATCATTTTCAGAGCGTCACAGCGGACATCGCGCTCAAGAGAGCAAAGCCGCAGCTGTCACGATCAACGGCGGTGAGGTACCGGCTTTGACGCCGTATTGCAAGACATCAGATGCCGCCAAAGCGCCGCAGCAAGGCGCTCGCGGATAAACCTCGCTCCCCATGCGCGGGATTGGCGAATGAGCTTCTCCTCAGTGTCATAGGTCAAGACAATTTCATGCGTCATCGTCCGAATTGCGAAACTGATCTATTTTTCGCCGGTCACGCTTGGTCGGCCGGCCTGAACCGGGCTCGCGCTGCGCCGCTACCGTTTCGGCCTTGCTTGCCTCGGTCGGTTTTGGCGTCAGGTCTTCGTACAGCAGTTGCGCTTCAGGTGCCGGTCCACGGCGATGGCCACAGCCAAGGATTTTGAGCACCAGGATCCGCCGCTCAAGCGAGATGGTCAGGACATCACCCGGCTTGATCTGCGCGCTGGGCTGATCGATCTTCTCCCGGTTGACCCTGACATTGCCGCCGGAAACGAATTTTCCGGCGAGCGTTCGGGATTTCAGGATTCGGGCGAAGAACAGCCATTTGTCGATCCGCTGTCTTTCGCTCTGCTCCACCAGACCCGTGCCTATTTCTTCAGCTGGTCACGCAAGGCTGCCAGAGCTGCGAAGGGCGAATCCGGATCGATAGGCTTCTCCTTGCGCTGCGGCCGGTCGTTGCGGTTGCCACGGTTCGCATCACCGCCGTGGCCTGGCTTGTTGCCATGTCCGCCCTTGCCGCCCCGGCCGGGTCCGCCCTTGCCCTGGTGTCCCGGCTTTCCGCGGTGGCCCCGGTTGGGACGGCCCTCGCCATCGGCTGCAGCTTCGCCATCCTGCTTCTCACCGGACCGGGCGTTGCGGTTGCCACCGTCGCGACGGCCTCGGCCTTCACCGGGCGCATTGCGCGGCCCGCGCTGTCCGTCCTGACGGCCGCCGGGCCGCCACAGCAGCACCGGACGCGGCGCTTCCGCTTCTTCAGCAGTGTCAGCCTGTGCGGCATCACCTTGAGGCGCCTCGGTCTCACCGGCAGCATTTTCGGCTGCCGCCTCGGCCGGCTGGGCCGTTGGTGCGTTATCGGCCGCGGGGGATTGCGCGGCATCGGAAGCAGCTTCGGCAGCGGCGTCTTCGGAAGTTTCCGCTGAGGTCGAAGGTTCCTGGGCCGGTGCGGCGGGCTTGAGCGGGCGGTCCGCGGCAGTTCGCGAAACCACGACTTCAACCTTGGGGCCCTCGGGAGTTCCACCAGCGGTTTCCGCCTGCGCGGCCTCGAGACCGGCAAGATGAACCTGCGCCTCTTCGGCAGGAACCGCGTCCGCGCGATAACCGAGCCCCTTGAGGATTTCCTCGATGTCGTCCTGGGTGGCACCGAGAATGGAAAGCATCCCGGTCGTGGTGATGAAGCGACGGCCATCATAGGCCGCCTCAGGACGCGTCCCTTGCGTGCCCGGCTTCCACTGCAGCGCTGGCCGGATCAGATCCGCCAGCCGCTCTAGAATGTCGATGCGCACAGCGCGCTTTCCAAGAAACCGGAAGCCGGCCAGGCGATAGAACTCGCGGTCGATTTCGGGATCCGTGGCGACAGATGTGCGGCCAGCGGCCAGCAGCGGTGTCACGTCACCATAACCGGGCTTCGAAAACCCGTCATTGGCAAGCGCCCACAACAGCGTCACCAATTCGGCCGGCGCCGGCTTCAGCAAAGCCGGCATGAAGATGTGATAGGCGCCGAAGCGGATGCCGTATTTGCGCAAGGATGCGCGCGCCGACTGATCAAGGTCCTTGATCATCTCGGCCACGTCGCGGCGGAACAGGACGCCGAGGCTTTCGGCCAGCCGGAAAGCCAGTCCGCGCGCCAGTCCGTCAAGATCCTCGGCGCGGGTCAGATCGTCGAGCGGCTTGAGCACCGTGGCGATATGGTGATTGACGAACCGGTCGATGCGCGCGGCGACGAAATCCCGGGCGGTCCCGGTCAGCTGTTCGTCGGCCAGCAGGATGGTGCGCGGCTTGAGAATGTGATCGCCGCTTGCGAGCTTGGCAACGGGATCGCCCAGCCAGCGCACGGTGCCATCCGCCCCGATGGCGAAATCGGAATTGCCCGAGGCATGCAGGCGTGCTGCCCGCGCTTCGAATTCCAGCGCCAGCGCCTTCTGCGCGGCAGCCAGAACGGCCTTTGCGTCCGGCCCGTCCGCCGAGCTATCCGGCATGAACCGGAATCCGGCCAGTTGTCCTACGTGGTGACCTTCAACAAAGACATCACCGTTCACACTGATTTCAGCTTCGAGCATCGCGTTCTCTCTCAGGCGCCTCATGAGCACAGATGTCCTGCGGTCAACAAAGCGTTTCGTCAACCTTTCATGCAACGCATCGGACAAACGGTCCTCAATTTCACGCGTCTTTTCCTGCCAGTGTGTCGGATCGGCAAGCCATTCAGGTCTGTTGGAAACATAGGTCCATGTCCGGATCTGAGAGATCCGGGCCGACAATGTGTCGATTTCTCCGTCTGTGGAATCGGTGCGGCGGACCTGTTCGGCGAGGAAATCCTCGTTCACCGACCCGGTGCGGATCAGGTCCCGGTAAATCGTGGCAATCAGGTCGGCATGCTGTGCCGGAGCGATCCGCCGGTAATCCGGCAGCGAGCACACATCCCACAGGGTGGCGACCCCTTGCGGCGTGCTGGCAAGGTCGCGCACCTCGAAATCATTGACCAGGTGCTCGAGCGCGCGCTGGTCGACCGCCGGCAGAGCCCGGGTCAGTCCCTGCACTGCCGGAATCTGCTCGAGACTCGCCTGCAGCGATATCAGGCTGGAGAAATCGAGCTGCTTGGATCGCCATTGCAGGATCTTGACCGGCTCGAACACGTGGCTTTCAAGCCTTTGGACCAGATCATCGGGCAGCGGGTGAACCTGGCCTGTGACGCCAAACGTGCCGTCGCGCAGATGCCGGCCGGCACGGCCGGCGATCTGGCCGAATTCCGAGGCCGTAAGTTGCCGGTAGGAAAAACCGTCGAATTTCCGGTCCTGGGCAAAGGCAACATGATCGACATCGAGGTTGAGCCCCATGCCGATGGCGTCGGTGGCCACCAGGTAGTCGACATCGCCGTTCTGGTAGAGGTCGACCTGGGCATTACGGGTGCGCGGGCTGAGCGCCCCCAGAACAACCGCCGCTCCGCCACGCTGGCGCCGCACAAGTTCGGCGATCGCGTAGACCTCGTCGGCCGAGAACGCCACGATGGCAGACCGCCGCGGCAGCCGCGTGATCTTCTTCGAGCCTGCGTAATGCAACTCCGACAGGCGCGGACGCTCGACGATTGTGATCCCCGGCAGCAATTGCTCGAGAATGCCGCGCACCGTTGCCGATCCGAGCAGCAGCGTTTCCTCCCGGCCGCGCAATGACAGGATTCGGTCGGTAAAGACGTGGCCGCGTTCAAGATCTCCGGCAATCTGCACTTCATCGATGGCGACAAAGGCGGCATTGGTTTCCTGCGGCATCGCCTCGACGGTGCACACCGAGTAGCGCGCGCCCGGCGGCGTGATCTTTTCCTCGCCGGTGACCAGCGAGACATGGCTTAGCCCGACCTTCTCGACCATCCGCCCGTAGACCTCGCGCGCCAAGAGCCGCAGCGGCAGTCCGATAACGCCCGACGAATGCGCCGCCATCCGCTCGATGGCGAAATGCGTCTTGCCGGTATTGGTCGGTCCCAGCACGGCAGTGACGCCGCGCCCGGACAGGATCAATGGTTTCGGGGGATGGCTGGGGAAAGCGGGCATGTCGTCCGTATTCAGGTCAGGTCGCGCGTTACGTATCACATCGGAGAAGGCGAAACAGGGGCTAATCGCAAAGAACCCGAAGACTCGCAATTTAACCATTGGAACAGTCGCGGAACGAATCGGCGACGAATCAATGACTCGTCCTGATTCCGGCTTTGTTCACCCCCATATCTGCCCTGCGGGACCATCCACGACACCATATGCTGAATCGCCCTCGCAGCGATTCCGCCAAGCCGCCCCGGTTGCGTTAACCTTTCAAATCCACGCCGCTCCGCAAGGTGGCCAGTCAGCCGCTCATTTTAAGAGTTTATCAATATTTCCAAATACTTCGTTAATCAGATACCCGGTCTTTGAACGATCGGATTAACCTTCGGAACAGCGGTGGAACGAATCGGCGACGAATCATTGACCTGGCCCGGTTGGCCATTTGTTCACCACAACATATGGATTCTCGCCCACCATGCTGCCACTAGTTTTGGACAGTCGGCACCACGGTATCGACGCTGCCCAACCCGAAAATTAACCTTTGCCGTTTGCTGCGCTTGCCAAAATCACCTGTCGAATCCTTCGCTAGCCATTCTCAGTCGCTCAGATTTTATTAAACATTCCAATCACTTCATAAATGCATTTGGTGGCATTTTCCGGTTCCTGTTAACTTCCGGAACAGCGCTGGAACGAATCGGCGACGAATCAGCTTCAAGCGGGATTTCCCGGTTTGTTCACCACCAGATCTTGTGATTTGGCCCGCGTCGCCATCTATTGAGCTGCTGAAAAAGGTGAGAATGAAAGGGTTGACACCCGGTTCCGTTAACCTTTGCGGTTCCGGCCGGGACTCATCCGGTCTGCTTCCGTCGCAGGACCTCCCGCAACGATGCCTCGATCTGCCCACCACACCATGCGTCTCCGAATGCCGCGTCGCTCCGGGACCTGAGCTCAATCTGGGAATCAATCGCCGCAATCCGGTCCGTAAGCCCGGCAATCGCCGGGGCATGACGGTCCAGCACCGGCCTGAGCGCGGGCAGCTTTGCGGTCATCGTGCCCCACAATGTTGAAGTTACGAGATCAGCCAGCCCCGGGGCATCACCTCCCAGCATGAATCCGGAACTCGCCCTCACGCCGTAACGCCAGCCGGTCTCCTCGAAAATTCCCATCCAGCGATGCAGTCTCGGTAGAAAATCCGCCCACGCCGCGTCCGTCCACATCTGCGCGCCATTGTACCGGGTCATCTCGTAGAGCACGTCATTGGCGTCGCATACGACCTTGAGGCACATCGCCCGTGTCGCGGGATCGGTTCCCGTCAAGTCGTGCTTTTCGCCAAGAAAGCTCAGGATCGCCGGCATCTGGGAAACATGGATGTTGCGCTGATGGTCCGTCAGAACCGGTGGTCCCATATGCGCGATCAGCTGTTCGCCCGGCGGTGATGTTCTTTGCGCAAGCGACGCCTCATATCCGGCCTCCTCCCAGACGCAGCCGATATGGGCAAGAACGGACCGGACGAACTGACCGCGGAATTGGATGGGCCAGTAGTAGAGCGTGTAATCAGTCACTGCCGATCTCTCCTTTAACTGGGCTTGTCCCGATCCGGATCCCCGACAGCAAGAAGGCCTCAGCAGAACATTCATTCCCAAATCAAAACGCCCGGCAGTTTCCCGCCGGGCGCAAATCCTTCAGACCGGGCCATTGTGATCAGCTGAAATACTGACCGCCATTGGCCGAAATCGTCGAGCCGGTAACAAAGCCCGCATCCTCGGACGCCAGGAAAACCACACAGCGTGCGATTTCTTCGGGCTCGCCGAGACGGCCCACCGGGATCTGCGGAATGATGCGCTCTTTAAGCACAGTCTCGTCGATGGCGCGCACCATGTCGGTGCCGATATAGCCCGGGCAGATCGCATTGACGGTGATGCCGGCACGCGCGCCTTCCTGGGCCAGCGCCCGGGTGAAGCCGATGTCACCAGCCTTGGCGGCGGAATAATTGACCTGGCCTGCCTGCCCCTTCTGACCGTTGATCGAGGAGATGTTGATGACGCGGCCATATTTGCGCTCGCGCATGCCGCCCCAGACCGGGTTGGTCATGTTGAACAGGCCGGTGAGGTTGGTGTTGATCACCTCGTTCCACATCTGCGGCGTCATCTTGTGGAACATGCCATCGCGGGTGATGCCGGCATTGTTGACCAGCACCGCCACCGGACCGAGATCAGCCTCGACCTGGGCGATTCCAGCAACGCAGGCATCATAGTCGGCGACCGACCATTTATAGGTCTTGATCCCGGTCTCTGCGGTGAACTTCGCGGCCGCCTCGTCATTGCCGGCATAGTTGGCGGCGACCGTATAGCCCGCCTGCTTCAGTGCGATTGAAATTGCCGCCCCGATCCCGCGTGACCCTCCCGTCACGATTGCTACTTTACTCATGCTGCTCCTCCTCAAGGATCACTTTTGACACTCTGTTGTCCGTCTTGAGCGGACTTGATCTAACCGGCGCGCTGGCTGGCTTCGAACCAGCGCGCCTGCCTCCCCTTCAGTCTCAGCCGCGCTCGACGCAGAGCGCCACGCCCATGCCGCCGCCGATGCACAGCGTCGCAAGACCCTTCTTGGCGTCGCGGCGGGCCATTTCGAACAGCAGCGTGTTCAGGATCCGCGCACCCGATGCACCGACCGGGTGACCGATGGCAATCGCGCCGCCATTGACGTTGACGATCGCCGGATCCCAGCCCATGTCCTTGTTGACCGCACAGGCCTGCGCAGCAAACGCCTCGTTGGCTTCCACCAGGTCGAGGTCGCTGACGCTCCAGCCGGCCTTTTCCAATGCCTTGCGCGACGCCGGGATCGGGCCGGTGCCCATGATCTGCGGGTCAACGCCGGCGGTGGCCCAGGAGACGATCCGTGCCATCGGTGTGATGCCGCGCTTGGAAGCTTCGGCTTCGCTCATCAGCACGGTGGCGGCAGCGCCGTCATTGATGCCCGATGCGTTGGCGGCGGTCACGGTGCCTTCCTTGTCGAACGCCGGGCGCAGCTTGGAGATGCCCTCGATGGTCACGCCATGCTTGATGTACTCGTCTTCCTCGACGACCGTGTCACCCTTGCGACCCTTGATGGTGACTGCGGCGATCTCATCCTTGAACTTGCCGGCCTTCTGCGCAGCTTCTGCCTTGTTCTGCGAATTGACGGCAAAGGTGTCCTGCTCGTCGCGCGAAAGCTGCCACTGCTTGGCAACGTTCTCGGCGGTATTGCCCATCAGGTAGTTGTAGAAGGCGTCGGTCAGCGCATCGTGCATCATGGTGTCGACCATGTTGGCCGCACCCATCTTCACGCCGTTGCGCAAATGCATTGCGTGAGGCGCCATCGACATAGACTCCTGACCACCGGCAACGATGATGTTGGCGTCGCCCGAGCTGATCTGCTGCATGCCGAGCGCCACCGCGCGCAAGCCGGAACCGCAGAGCTGATTGAGGCCCCAGGCTGTTGCTTCCTGCGGAATACCGGCAGCCATCGCCGCCTGCCGCGCCGGGTTCTGGCCCTGGCCCGCGGAGAGAATCTGGCCGAGGATGACTTCGTCGACTTCTTGCGGCGCAACACCGGCGCGCTCAAGCGCTGCCTTGATGGCGACTGCGCCCAGATCATGGGCGGCAACGGAAGACAGAGCGCCGTTGAAAGACCCGACCGGAGTGCGGGCGGCACTGGCGATAACGATAGAACTCATGATGGATTTTCCCTGTCATGTATTGTGAAAAGCTGTTCTGAACGTGCAGGAGCTTGCAGTTCCTGTCAAATCCCCGAACACCGAATATTCCATGCAATCGGTTAAATCAGGACCATAGTCTGACGATTCCCGGTCGCTTTCACCGCATTGCACAAAGGATTTGTCTTTATCAACGGTTTTCGCCTACAGTCTGGGGCCACGAGGCGGGGATCCGGTCTGGGGAGACCATTTGAGGAGAGTGAAGAATGGCGAAGAACAGCGGCACCATCACCATCAAGAAATACGCCAATCGCCGACTCTACAATACCGGCACCAGCACCTATGTGACGCTGGATGATCTGGCGGTCATGGTCAAGAAGGGCGAGGACTTCGTTGTCCTCGACGCCAAGAGCGGCGATGACATCACCCATTCGGTTCTGACCCAGATCATCTTCGAGCAGGAATCAAAGACCGGCAACACGCTCCTGCCCGTCTCCTTCCTCCGGCAGCTCATTTCTGTCTATGGCGACCAGTTGCAGATGGTTGTGCCGAGCTATCTCGAACACTCGATGTCGGCCCTGACAGAGCAGCAGGAGCAGGTCCGCGCCCAGATCACCAAGTCCTTCGGCGACAACCCGATGGCCCGCAACATCCAGCTGCCGATCCAGCTTGTCGAGGAACAGGTCCGCCGCAACACCGAGATGTTCCAGAAGGCGATGCAGATGTTCTCGCCCTTCGCGCTGGCCCATTCCGCGCCGTCGGAGGAAGCGCCGAAAAAATCCGACACCTCGAAGGATATCGATGAGCTCAAGTCGCAGCTCAAGCAGCTTCAGGACAAGATCAACTCGATCGACAGCTGACCTTCGCAACGCCCCAGCAGTCCATCAAAGAACAAATCCGGGTTGATTGTTTCCCTCAGGGCAAAACAGCTTTCGCTATCCGCCTGTCGCAAACCGGTGGCGCGCACGCCGCGGGAACGCCTATAAGCGTGTCATCCGTTCCCGATACAGACCCGAAAGGCATTTCCCATGACCGAACTTACCCTGGCCAAGTCACTCGAGATCATCGACAGCGCGCTGGCGAAAAGCAAGGAACTCGGCCTCAAGCCGCTTGCCGTGGCCGTGCTCGATGCCGGCGGTCACCTCAAGGCCTTCCAGCGCGAGGACGGGGCATCGATGATGCGGTTCGAGATTGCCAGCGGCAAGGCCTATGGCGCGATTGCGCTTGGCGTCGGGTCGCGCTGGCTCAATGCCCAGGCCGAAACCCGGCCGCATTTCCTGGAAGGCCTCTCGGCCGTTTCCGGCGGCAAGATCGTCGCCATTCCCGGCGGCGTTCTGGTCAAGGATTCCACCGGTGCCATCATCGGTGCCGTCGGCATCACCGGTGATACGTCCGACAATGACGAGATCGCCGCGATTGCCGGTATCGAGGCCGCCGGCTTCACGCCGGACGCAGGCTGACCCCGCGCGCAACCACCAGAGCCGGTCATCTTTAGGATGATCGGCTCTGGGATTGCCGGGTTACAGCCCGATCGAGACGTCCCGGCCTGCGGACCGGATCGAGACGGAAAATCCGGCAATCACATCGATGAATGCGATCACCATCAAAATGAAGAAAACCTGGGTTGCGGCATCACGTACCAGCAGGAACTCGACCAGGAAGGCCACGAAAACGAACATCGACAGCATGTGATCGATCACAGACCAGGGTCCGGTCCGCGTTGCCTTCAGCACTTCGATGAACAGCAACACCAGCGCGACCACGATCAGCAGGTCGCCCATGCTCATCGTCCAGGTCGCACCCGACATCATCGACGTCGAAAAGATCGTCGTCTGCAGTTCGGCGATACCGCCGCCGAGCAACCCGATCATGACCAGATTGTACCCGATCAGTGGCACGATCATCAGCGGAATAGCGGCAAGCATGGAAAACCTCGGAATGTAATGAGCGACACCGGCCCTTGCGGCCAGCGCGACCATGCGAAATCCATCCGCCAAGCGCAAGCGCTTCGATCAGAACTTTATCATATTCGTGTCTTCGGCTGCCCGGCAGATCTGCCGGGCCGGTTCGGGCCCGCTGTCAGCCGCACCGTACCAACGCCGCGGCTTGCTGTTGATGGCGCCGGATGACCGGCGACAATCTCAGGCATAGACCACGAGAAGATCCTTTGCATCGATCTGGTCGCCGGTCCTGACCAGGACCTCGGCCAGCGTGCCATCGCGCTCGGCGTGGATCGCTGTTTCCATCTTCATCGCCTCGATCGACACCAGCACATCGCCGGCGGTAACGTCCTGGCCGGCGGTGACCGCAACGGTCGAAATCACCCCGGGCATGGGTGCCGCCACATGCGCGTCGTTGCCGGCTTCCGCCTTGCGCCGCGCCGCCGACCCCGATGCGCCATGCGCCCGGTCGGGCACCTTCACCCGCCTCGGCTGGCCGTTGAGTTCGAAGAACACGGTGACCATGCCCTTGTCGTCCGGCTCGCCCTGGGCGAGATTCTGGATCACCAGCGTCTTGCCCTTCTCGATCTCGACAAACAGCTCGCCGCCAACTGGGATACCGTAGAAATAGGCCGGCGTCGGCAGCATGCTGACCGGTCCATAGGTTTCCGTCGCCAGAGCAAAATCGGTGAACACCTTCGGATACATCAGGTAGGAGGCAAACTCGTTCTCGCCGATCTCGCGCTCGAGCTTGGTCTCGATTTCCTTGCGTTCGGCTTCCAGATCCGCATCCGGCAGCAGCGAGCCGGGTCGCGCGGTATAGGCTTCATCGCCCTTGAGCACCTTGCCCTGCAAAGCCTTCGGCCAGCCCGATGGCGGCTGCCCGAGATCGCCGCGCATCATCGAAACCACCGAATCGGGGAAGGAAACATCCTTGCCGGGGTTCTCCACATCCGCGACACTGAGATCCTGGCTGACCATCATCAGCGCCATATCGCCCACCACCTTGGAAGACGGCGTCACCTTGACGATATCGCCGAACATCTGGTTGGCATCGGCATAGGCCTGCGCCACTTCATGCCAGCGGGTCTCGAGTCCCAGCGAACGCGCCTGCTCCTTCAGATTGGTGAACTGGCCGCCCGGCATCTCGTGAAGATAGACTTCCGAGGCCGGTCCCTTGAGGTCGCTCTCGAACGCCGCATACTGGTTGCGCACCGCCTCCCAGTAGAACGAGATCCGGCGGATCCACTCGGTATCAAGACCAGGATCGCGCTCGTGGCCCTTGAGCGCCTCGACGATCGAGCCCAGGCACGGCTGCGAGGTGTTGCCGGAAAGCGCGTCCATGGCCGCATCGACGGCGTCAACACCGCTGTCGACCGCCGCCAGCACCGTCGCCGCCGAGATTCCCGACGTGTCATGCGTGTGGAAATGGATCGGCAGATCGGTGGCCTCGCGCAACGCCTTGAACAATTGCCGCGCCGCGGCCGGTTTCAGCAGCCCGGCCATGTCCTTGACCGCGATGATATGGGCGCCGGCCTTTTCCAGCTCTGCCGCAAGCGCGGTGTAGTACTTCAGGTCGTATTTCGGCCGGGCCGAATTGAGAATGTCGCCGGTGTAGCAGATCGTTGCTTCACACAGCTTGTTCTCCTCGCACACAGCGTCCATCGACACGCGCATGTTCTCGACCCAGTTGAGGCAGTCGAACACGCGGAACAGGTCGATCCCGCCCTGCGCCGCCTGGCGCACAAAATGCTTGACCACATTATCGGGATAATTCTTGTAGCCGACGCCATTGGCGCCGCGCAGCAGCATCTGCAACAGCAGGTTCGGCGCGCCCTGCCGCACCATTTCGAGCCGTTCCCACGGATCCTCGGTCAGGAACCGCATCGACACGTCAAAGGTCGCCCCGCCCCAGCACTCCAGCGACAGGAGGTCAGGCAGCGCCCGGGCATAGGCACCGGCGACGGCTGCAATGTCGTGTGTCCGCATCCGGGTGGCGAGAAGCGACTGGTGGCCGTCACGCATCGTCGTATCGGTCATCAGGACCCGCTTTTGCGCCCGCATCCAGTCGGCAAACCCCTTCGGCCCAAGCTGGTCGAGCCGCTGCCGGGTGCCATCGACCACCGGCATGTCGACATGCGGCACCCGCGGCGGCGCCGCATCGGCCGCCGGCAATGGGCGTCCCTTCGTCTCGGGATGGCCATTGACGGTCACGTCCGCCAGATAGGTCAGAAGCTTGGTGGCGCGGTCCTGACGCTTGACCTGCTCGAACAGTTCCGGCGTCGAATCGATGAAGCGCGTCGTGTAGGTGTTGTTGCGGAACTCCGGGTGACCGATGATCGCCTCGAGGAAGGTCAGGTTGGTGGCCACGCCACGTATGCGGAATTCCCGCAGTGCCCGGTCCATCCGGTGAATGGTTTCCTCCGGCGTCGGCGCCCAGGCCGTAACTTTCTCAAGCAGCGGATCGTAAAAGCGTGTGATCACCGCTCCCGAATAGGCCGTACCGCCATCAAGCCGGATGCCGAAGCCGGTGGCGCCGCGATAGGCGGTGATGCGGCCATAGTCCGGAATGAAATTCTGCTCCGGGTCTTCCGTGGTAATGCGGCACTGCAGTGCATGGCCGTTGAGCCGGATGTCGGCCTGCGCCGGAACGCCCGATTCCGGCGTGCCGATGACGGCGCCTTCGAGGATGTGGATCTGCGCCTTGACGATATCGATGCCGGTCACTTCCTCGGTCACCGTATGTTCGACCTGGATGCGCGGATTGACCTCGATGAAGTAGAAGGCACCGGTGTCGATATCCATCAGGTATTCGACTGTGCCCGCGCCGACATAGCCGGTGGCATTTGCGATCTTGAGCGAGTAGGCCGCCAGCTCCTGCCGCTGGGCCTCCGTCAGGTAAGGGGCGGGGGCGCGCTCGACAACCTTCTGGTTGCGGCGCTGCACCGAGCAGTCGCGCTCGAACAGATGCACGGCATTGCCATGCGTGTCGCCGAGAACCTGGCTTTCGACATGGCGCGCCCGCTCCACCAGCTTCTCGAGATAGACTTCATCCTTGCCGAACGCCGCCTTTGCCTCGCGCTTGGCTTCGGTGACTTCGCGGGCCAGGTCCTTCGGGTCGCGAATGGCACGCATGCCCCGGCCACCCCCGCCCCACGAGGCCTTCAGCATGACCGGATAGCCGATCTCGTCGGCCATTCGTGCGACTTGGTCCATGTCGTCGGGAAGCGGCTCGGTAGCTGGTACCACCGGCACTCCAATCTCGATCGCCAGGTTGCGTGCCGCCACCTTGTTGCCCAGCCGGCGCATGGTCTCCGGCCTGGGGCCGATGAAGATGATGCCGTTCTCGGCGCAGGCATCGGCGAATTCCGGGCTTTCGGACAACAGGCCATATCCCGGATGGATCGCATCCGCACCCGACAGCTTTGCAACGCGGATCACCTCGTCGATCGACAGGTAGCTTTCGATCGGACCAAGATCCCGTTCCAGGTGAGGACCACGGCCGACCTGGTAGGATTCATCCGCCTTGAAGCGGTGCAGTGCAAGCTTGTCTTCTTCCGCCCAGATCGCGACGGTTTTCATCCCCAGTTCGTTGGCGGCGCGAAACACGCGAATGGCAATTTCCGAACGGTTGGCGACAAGAATCTTGGAAATCGGCACGAAGAGGCTCCCGGGTTTGGGCAAGAAAAGCGGGGCCTCAACGAGCCCCGCCTTCAATCATTAGCGCCTGTTTTGCTGCAGTGCAAATTGGAGCCGATCATCTTTAGATGGAATTGTTTGAACGCCGGGATTTCGAGATCTGGCCAGAAGCGTGCAGCGACGCGGCGCAAGCGCCGTTAGCCTCGCGCGACGCAGTCCAGGGCGCAAAAGGCCAGGTTCAAACAATTCCAGCTAAAGATGATCGGCTCTAGGAGATGAGCCCGAGCCGGAAGGCGATCGCCACCACGTGATGGCGATTCTTGGCCTGCAATTTGTCCTGGATGCCGTTCATGTACCAGTCGACCGTGTGCGCCGAAAGGCCCAGCGTGGCGCCCATTTCGTTGGACGTCATGCCGTAGCCCAGATACTCGAGCGTTTCCATTTCACGCCGCGTCAGGGGCATTGTCACCGGTCGGCTGATCCGCTCGTGCGCATCCGGATCGAGTGCCTCGAGCAGTTCCCAGAACGCCTTTTTGGCCAGCGCATCCATCATCGCCATTTCCGACGGGGACAGCTCGACCGGACGGCCCGCGACTGTCAGGACGCCGACCAGGCCACGCCGGCCGTGGACAGGAAACGCATATCCGTCCTCAAGGCCGAAACGGCGGGCATCGGCCATCATTCGCTGCATCCGCTTGTGGTGGGGGTCTTCCTTGAAGGCTTCCATCGGCTCGCGCCAGCGATAGCCGCGCTGGCTGTGCCCCAGATAGCGGACAATCGGATCGATGGTTGCGTATTTCCGTTTCACATAGAGGTCGGGCCAGCCCTTGGGCCACTGCCCTTCGAGCATGATATCGGAAGCCGGACTCTCCGGTCCGGGTTGCCGCACCAGTGTGAAATAGTCAAATCCGAGCCGGCTGACAACATCGCGGATCCGGGCGCGAATGCTCTCTGCGCCTTCCTCTTCGTTTCGTTCAGCATCAAGAAACTGCAGAACGGCGTTCATTTCCATAATCTCCCCCAGAGGACCATATCCGGCGACTGTCGCTAAAAAATCAGTAATATTTGCCAGTAAAATCAGCTTTCAAAGCGCATTGTAATCCTAAATCTTGCAGTTGCGCCAGTATTTCTTTGCAATCTCACCACGAGGAAGCGAGTGGGTTCCGCTCCGCCACAAAAAACCGGCCCGCGCAGCAGGCGCAGGCCGGTTCGGTCAGGGTAGGGATCGTCAGGGATCAGATGCAGGCTTCGAACAGTGCCTTGGTATTCTCGGATGTCATCTCTACCGGATTGCCGCCGGCGCTCGGGTCTTCCAGCGCCATCGCCGTCATCTCGTCGATCCGGTCGCGGCCTACGCCAAGTTCGGCCAGCTTGTCCGGAACGCCGAGGTCGGCCCTCAGCTGGAGCACATAATCGTAAAACCCGTCGAAACCGCCGGAGATGCCCATATAGGCCGCAGCCCGGGCGATGCGCTCCTCGATGACGGGACGGTTCATCCTGAGCACCGGCGGCATCACCACCGCATTGGTCATGCCATGATGGGTATTGTAGACCGCACCCACCGGATGCGACAGCGCATGGATGGCGCCGAGCCCTTTCTGGAAAGCCACCGCGCCCATGGCGGCCGCACTCATCATTTCCGCGCGAGCGTCCAGGTTTGAGCCGTCAGCCACCACCAGCGGCAGGTTTTCCTTCACCAGCCGCATGCCCTCGAGCGCGATGCCCTGGCTCATCGGATGGTAGAACGGCGAGGAATAGGCTTCCAGGCAATGCGCGAACGCATCCATGCCGGTGCCGACCGTGATGATCTTCGGCATGCCGACGGTCAGTTCCGGGTCGCAGATCGTCACCGCCGGAAGCAGTTTCGGATGGAAGATGATCTTCTTGACGTGCGTCACCGAATTGGTCAGCACCCCTGCCCGGCCGACTTCCGAGCCGGTGCCCGCGGTCGTCGGCACGGCGATGATCGGCGCGATCGTGTCGGCATTGGCGCGGGTCCACCAGTCGCCGATATCCTCGAAATCCCAGACCGGACGGGTCTGCCCGGCCTGAAAAGCGATCAGCTTGCCCAGATCGAGGCCCGAGCCGCCACCGAAGGCGATGACACCGTCGTGGCCGCCAGCCTTGAACACGGCGACACCGGCCTCGAGGTTCTTCTCGTTCGGGTTCGGATCGACTTCCGCGAACATTGCCCGGCCCAGGCCTGCGGCTTCCAGAAGATCAAGCGCATTGACCGTGATCGGCAGCGAGGCAAGCCCCCGGTCGGTGACCAGAAGCGGCTTCTTCATGCCTGCGGCCGCGCAGGCCTCGGCAAGTTCGGAAATGCGGCCAGCCCCGAAACGGATGGCTGTCGGATAGGACCAGTTGGCGCGCGGGCTCATGCGGATTTCTTTCTCAGATGGTAGGATTTGGGGCGGGTGAGATTGTGGAAGCCGATTTCCGACAGCGATCCGCCGCGGCCGGTGGCCTTGCAGCCGGTCCAGCACAGCGCCGGGTCGAGATAATCCGCCCGGTTCATGAACACAGTGCCGGTCTCGATCTCGGCGCCGATGCGCGCTGCCCGCTCGGCGTCATTGGTCCACAGCGAGGCAGTCAGGCCGAACTGGCAATCATTCATCAGCGCAAGTGCCTGCTCGTCACTGTCGACCGGCATGATCCCGACAACGGGTCCGAAGCTTTCATCACGCATCACCCGCATGTCGTGGGTCACGTCGACCAGCACCTGTGGCATCAGGTAGGCGCCGCCGTCATCGGCCGGAAACAGCTTCGGATCGATCAGCCCGCGCGCGCCTTGCGCAATGGCCTCCGCCGTCTGTGCCCGGACTTCCTGCGCGAAGCGCACATTGGCCATCGGCCCGATGGTCGTCTCCTTGTCGAGCGGATTGCCGAGCTTGAGGCCCGATGAGACCCAGGCCGCAGCCTTCTCGACAAAGGCATCATAGAGCGGGCGGGCGACGTAGAGCCGTTCGATGCCGCAGCAGCACTGCCCGGCATTGAACATGGCACCGTCCATCAGCACGTCGACGGCCCAGTCGAGATCGGCGTCTTCCATCACGTAGCCGGGATCCTTGCCGCCGAGCTCAAGGCCCATGCCGGTGAAGGTACCGGCCGCGGCCCGCTCGATCGCCTTGCCGCCACCGACCGAGCCGGTGAAATTGATGAAATCGAAGCTGCCGGACGAAATCAGCTTCTCCGACCCCTGATGGTCGAGGAACAGATTGATGAACACGTCCTCCGGCACACCCGCCTCATGGAAGGCGCGGACCATGCGTTCGCCCACCAGCAGGGTCTGTGTCGCATGCTTGAGCACCACCGTGTTTCCGGCGATCAGCGCCGGAGCAACGGTGTTGATCGCTGTCATGTAGGGGTAGTTCCAGGGCGCGATGACGAAGACCACACCATGCGCCTCGCGCACGATCCGGCGTTCGAACTGGGCCGAGTTCTCGATCTCGATCGGCGCCAGCGCCCGCGCGGCAATTTCGGCCATGTAGTTTGTGCGCTCGTTGACGCCGCCGAACTCGCCGCCATAGCGCACGGGCCGGCCCATCATCCAGGCCAGTTCCGGCACCACTTCGTCTTGCATTTCTTGGAGCCGGGCGACGCCCGCCCGGACCAGCGCGATGCGCTCTTCAAGCGAACGTCGGGCCCAGTCCTTCTGCGCCTTGCGCGACCGGGCGACGGCGGCTGCCGCATCATCCACGCCCATGACCGGGCGCTCGGCATAGACCGACCCGTCAACCGGCGATATCAGTTTCAAACTGCTCATTGCTTGGTCTCCCTCAGGCGGCCTTCCCGTGTCTGGGCAGTGCCGGCCATCATACATGTCTGTTGTGTCTGCCGGTCAGGCGCGCTCGAAACCGCGGGCAATTTCCCAGTCGGTTACGGCCTTGTCGAATTCTTCCTGTTCCCACTCCGCGCAGCGCACATAGTGGTCAACCACGGCATCGCCCAGGGCCTCCCGCAGCATTTGCGAGTTCCGCAAGGTTTCCGTCGATGCCCGCAAGGTCGAGGGGATGTGCTTGGCGTTCGCATTTTCGTAGATGTCACCAGCCGTCGGCGGCGCCAGTTCGAGCTTGTTCTCGATACCCTTGATTCCAGCCGCCAGCAGCGCCGCCTGGGCAAGATAGGGGTTCATGTCCGAGCCGCCGATGCGGCATTCGACACGCACCGCCTTGGTGCCCTCGCCGCACAGGCGGAAACCGGCGGTGCGGTTGTCGACCGACCAGACCGCGCGGGTTGGCGCAAAGGTGCCCTTCATGAAACGCTTGTAGCTGTTCACATAGGGCGCCAGGAACCAGGTGTAATCCGAGGCGTACTCGATCAGACCCGCCATGAAGTGGCGCATCAGCTCGGACATGCCGTACTCGCCGTTCCCGTCGCGGAACGCGGGCTCCTTGCCGCTCCACAGCGACATATGCACATGCGACGACGAGCCCACCTTGTTTGCGTTCCACTTCGGCAGGAAGGTGACCGAACGGCCATTGGCCCAGGCAATTTCCTTGACCGCGTGCTTGGCAATGGTGTGATGGTCGGCGCAATCGAGCGCTTCCGAGTAACGGATGTTGAGCTCTTCCTGGCCGGTCTCGGCTTCGCCCTTCGAGTTTTCGATCGGAATGCCGGCGGCAAACAGATGGTTGCGCACCGGGCGCATGATGCTCTCTTCCTTGGTCGTCTGCAGGATGTGGTAATCCTCGTTATAGGCGCTGATCGGGGTCAGCTCGCGGTAGCCCGAGCGGGCGAGATCGCGAAAACTCTGCTCGAACAGGAAGAACTCGAGCTCTGTCGCCATCATCGCCTCGTAGCCCAGTTCCTTCAGCCGGGCGATCTGCACTTTCAGGATCTGCCGCGGCGATTGCGGCACCGGCTTGTGGGTATTGTGATCAAGAAGGTCGCACAGCACCATCGCCGTGCCTTCCAGCCACGGCACCCGCCGCAGGGTGGAAAGGTCGGGCTGCATCACGTAGTCGCCATAACCCGCCTGCCAGCTGGTCGTCGCATAGCCGTTCGGCGTCGCCATTTCGAGGTCCGTCGCCAGCATGTAGTTGCAGCAATGGGTTTCCTTGTGGCTCGACTCGATGAAGTTCTGCACATGAAAACGCTTGCCCATCAGGCGGCCCTGCATGTCGACACAGCACACCAGCACGGTGTCGATATCGCCGGAGCCTGCGGCAGATTTCAGCTCATCGAAGGTAAGGTTTCCAGCCATGTGATCTGATCCTGGTAAGCGGCCCCCGGGGGCCGGGATTTCGTGATGCGCTGTAGCGGCAATCCGCCCCCCGGCGCAAGCCGGGAGGCGGCGATTTCAAAGGTCGGCGCAATCAGCTTTCGCCGTAGGGGAATCCAGCGGCATTGATGACGCTGTTGTATTCCTTGAAGATCGAGATGACCTTTGCCTTGGTTTCGCTTTCCGCGGCAATCTCGTCCCAGAACACCTTGGCGGCGTCTTCGACCTGTTTCCAGTCGGAGGCCGGAACCGAGCGCAACTGCAGCTTGTCGCCGGTGGCGCGCAGCTTGGCTTCGCCGCCCCAGTACCACTGGTTGCGGAACGTGTGGGTCGCTTCCATGCAGGAAATGTAGAGCGCCTTGAGGTGTTCCGGCAGCGCGTTCCACTTCTCCTCGTTGGCGAACCAGGAACCGATCCAGGCGCCGGAGATGTTGTTGGTCAGGAAGTAGTCGGTCACATCGGCCCAGCCGACCGTGTAGTCCTCGGTGATGCCCGACCACGACATGCCGTCGAGTTCGCCGGTCTGCACCGCAACTTCGGCGTCCTCGTAGGGAATCGACACCGGCACCACACCGAACTGGGTGAGGAAGCGGCCGGCGGTCGGGAAGGTGTAGAGCTTCAGACCGTCGAGGTCGGCAACGCTGGTGATTTCCTTCTTGGTGTTGAAGTTGCACGGATCCTGGCCTGCGGCCGAGAGCCAGACAACGCCGGTACCCGAATAGGCTTCACGCCAGATGTCGGCCAGGCCGTATTGCTGGAACAACACCGGCACGTCGAGGATCGAGCGGGTTGCGAACGGGAAGTAGCCGCCGAACAGGCCTACTTCGACAGGCGAAGCCATCGAATCGTCATCGGAATGGACCGCGTCGATGGTGCCCGCCTGCATGGCGCGGAACAACTCGCCAGTCGGCACGATCTGGTCTGCGAAGAACAGCTCGATCACCATTTCGCCGTTCGCCGCCTTGTTGAAGGCGTCGACGAAGGGCTGGGTCACGTACTGGCCCAGCGTTGCGCCGGCGTAGGTCTGCATGCGCCAGCGGATTGGCTCCTGCGCAATCGCCGGCGGTGCGGCGAGCGCTGTTCCGGCTGCCGCACCGGCGGCAACGCCGGCCTTGGTCAGAAATTGACGCCTCTTGATATTGCTCATGCTGTTCTCCTTTTTGGTTTCGTCTTCTTCGGATGTGCTCACTTCAGCCCTGGAGTTTGCCCCGGAATTGCTCGGGCAACCACAGTGCGATTTCCGGGTACATCATCACGATCACCAATGTGAGCAGCATGACCGCGACGAAGGGAATGACGGACACATAGATATGGCGCAGCTTGATCTCCGGCGGCGCCATGGCCCGCATCAGGAACAGGTTGTAGCCGAACGGCGGCGTCATGTAGGCGATCTGGCAGGTGATGGTGTAGAGCACACCGTACCAGACCAGATCGAAGCCGAGGATCTTGACCAGAGGCACGTAGAGCGGCGCCACGATCACCAGCATTGCCGTGTCGTCAAGGAATGTCCCCATCAGCAGGAAGCTGAGCTGCATCAGGATCAGCACGTGCCAGGGCTCGAGACCGAGCTGGCCGAGGAAGAAATTCTCGATCGCGCGCACGGCACCCAGACCGTCGAACACGGCGCCGAAACAAAGTGCGGCGAGAATGATCCACATGAACATGCAGGAGATGCCGAGCGTCTTGCGCATGACGTTCTCCATCACCTCCCGGGACAGCCGTCCCTTGATGAAGGCAGCGGCCATCGAGGCCAGCGCGCCCACGGCCGAGCTTTCCACCAGGCTGGTGTAGCCCATCAGGAACAGCCCGTTCATCAGGAAGAAGATCATGAACGGCAGGAAGCCGGCGCGCAGCAGGCTGATCCGCTCCTTCCAGGTGATCGCGTCGCGCTCGGCCTTCGGCAGCGGCGGCCCCAGATGCGGTTGCAACTGGCAGCGGATGGCGATGTAGAGAATGAACAGCCCGGCCATCAGCAGACCCGGAAACACCCCGGCAAGCCACAGCTGGCTCACCGGCTGCCGTGCGATCATGCCGTAAAGCACCAGCACCACCGAGGGCGGAATCAGGATCCCCAGCGAGGATCCGCCCTGGATCACCCCGGTGATCATCACCTTGTCGTAGTTGCGCCTGAGCAACTCAGGCAGCGCGATGGTCGCGCCGATGGCCATGCCAGCCACCGACAGGCCGTTCATGGCAGAGATCACCACCATCAGGAAGATCGTGCCGATCGCAAGACCGCCCGGAACCGGGCCGAACCAGACATGGAACATCCTGTAGAGATCATCCGCGATCCGGCTTTCCGACAGCATGTAGCCCATGAAGATGAACATCGGCAGCGTCAGCAGCGGATACCATTTCATCAGCTTGATCGACTGCGTAAACGCGATCTCGACACCGCCGGTGCCCCACAGCGGCAGTGCCGCGATCACCGCGACGGCACCGATGACGCCGAACACACGCTGTCCGGTCAGGAGCAGCGCCATCATCGAGGCGAACATGAACAGCGCGATAAGTTCGTAGCTCACAGGCCGGCCTCGCTTGCATGGTTTACGCTGACACCGCGCAGGAACAGAATGTCACGGAAGAGCTCGGCCACGGTCTGCAGCAGCATGAGCAGAATGCCGATGACGGCAATGAGCTTGACCGGCCACATGTAGGGCCGCCAGACCGAATGCGCCCGCTCGCCCCACTCGATGGCATAGGTCGTGCTTGAGATGCCGCCATAGAGCAGGACGCAGAGATAGAAGATCAGGAACAGCACCGTGACGGAATCGATCGCCGCCTTTCGGCGTGGAGACCACATGCCGTAGATCAGGTCCATCCGCACGTGATCGCCCATCTGCATCGAATAGGCGCCGCCAAGCAGGTAGTAACCGACCATGATGAACTGGGCGAATTCGAGCGTCCAAAGCGCCGGCGATCCGGCATACTTCGTCACCGACGACCAGAACAAGACGCCCATCAGCGCAAAGATCAGATACATCGCAAAGCGCCCGACACGCCTGTTGAAGGTATCGACGATCCGGATATAGCGTTCCATGAAACCCATTATCGTCCGGCCCCCGGGCAACGCCTTTTCTCCACCGGAATGGCGCACTCACGCATGAAGATGTCCCCCTTCTTTTTTCAGCCGTTCCACTGAAACGGCGAGAAGCTCGGCGATATGCCCGGCCCATTGCTGCTGGCCGGCATTATCGGAAATGAGATCATTGCGGATCTCGAGCATGACGTTGGCAATTTCTCGGGTCAATCCATGACGCTTGAGCGTATGGGTCACGCCGTCCGCAGGCCCATAGGGATAGTTCCGGCTGACCTTTTCAAGCTTCATCGACGCGGCTGCCTCAAGCATCGCATCGGCGAGCCGGCGGTCTTCATCGTGCAGTATTCCCAAAAACCCTTCGCGCGGCCTGCCAAAATAGACCGGCGTGAACGAGTGCACCGTGACAAGAACGACTGAACGCCCCTGCGCCAGCCGCGCGTCGATCAGTGCGTCAATGGCCTGATGAAACGGATGGTACAGTGCCCTGGCCCGGCGCGCCTTGTCCTCGGCGCTGAGCCCGGCATTGCCCGGGATCTCGTAGATCTCGCTTTGCTCGGGATAGGCGCCGGGAGATTCCGGCGGGCGGTTGCAATCATAGGCAAGCCGTGAAAACCGCTGCAGGACAAGCGCGGCATCAAGGCGCTCCGACACCAGCTCCGCCACGCGCTCGGCGCCGATGTCCCAGGCGATGTGGCTTTCCAGCGCTGCGCCATCGAGCCCCAGGGTGCCGAGCGACTTCGGCATGGTTTTCGACGCATGCTCGCAGATCAGCACAACGTCGCTTGCCCCGCCGGGACGCAGCACGGCAAAGGCAGGCCCCTCTGATGGTTCGATCAGCGTTTCGTCGTGCATTCGGTAACGGGTCCCCGGCTGCCATGGGCGGCAAATTTCCTATTCGTAACATTGATTAGGATTGCTCTTCCTTTGTCAATCCTGTAATTTTTATTACATATTTCGGAGTTCTGGAACGGGGATCGACATGGCCATTCGCGAACAGGTTCAGACAGCACTGGGAACCCTGCCCGGCGCCGAGAAGAAAATCGCCCACGCCTTCCTTGCCAATTATCCCAGCATCGGCCTGTCAACGATCGCCGAGCTTGCAGCACTTGCCGGCACCAGTGCCCCGACGGTGCTGCGCTTTGTCGCCCGTCTGGGTTTCGAGTCCTATCCCGAGTTCCAGCGGGTGTTGCGCAACGATGTGCAGGCGCAGCTGATGTCGCCGCTCGAACGCGCCCGCACCACCGGGCCCGACATCGACAATCCGGCGCTCAAGGCCAGTTTTGCCGGCATTACGGCCAATCTTGCAGCCACACTGCGGGCAGTACCCGAAAGCGAGTTCGAGGCCGCCTGCGACTTGCTCTCGGATCACAAGTCCGCCTGTTACTTTCTGGGTGGCCGGTTCACCGATACCATCGCCGCCTACATGGCCGCGCATCTGCAGATCATCCGTCCGAATGTCAGGCATTTTGACGGGCAGACATCGACCTGGCGCGACCAACTGCTCGATGTGCGCCCCGGCGATGTCGCCGTCCTGTTCGATATCCGCCGTTACCAGTCCGACCTGGTCCGTCTGGGAGAACTTCTCGTCGAGCGCAAGGCCCGCATCCTGCTGATCACCGATCCCTGGCTGTCGCCGATTGCGCGCTCGGCGCGTGTGGTACTGCCCTGCGTGGTCGACGCCAACCGCACCTGGGATTCGAGCATCACCCTGATGGCGGTCGCAGAAGCGCTCATCGACCGGGTCTCCCGCGCCCAGTCAGAAGCCGCGCGCGCCCGCATGCAGGCGCTCGAAGACATCCACTGGAACAACCTCCCAGGCCGGTGATGTTATCATTCATGCCTGCGCGGGCATGCCTGCGCGGGAACCGTCAGACCGGACGGCGGGCGACGTGAGCAAGCTTGCGCAAACCGGCGCTATCCACTACCCATCGAACATGGATCAGCAAACCGCATTGGACGCCTTTTCGGCCCTCAGTCAGGAAACAAGACTCGCCGTTTTCCGGCTGCTCGTATCCGCCGGTCCTGAAGGCATGACCTCGGGCGAGATCGGCGAAAGCCTGAATGTCCGCCAGAACACCATGTCGACCAATCTCGGCATTCTGCTCAAGGCCGGACTGGTGCGGCGCGAACGCGACGGACGCAATGTCCGCTATCATGCCGATCACACAGGCATCAGCGGTCTTCTCGGTTTTCTGCTGGAAGACTGCTGCGGCGGCAACCCCGACCTCTGCCAGCCCATCATCCGCCAGCTGTCCTGCAACTGATTACGCGGTCAGGGCGAAGACGTCGCCCGCCGGTACAGGTGCCAGGTGGCATGCCCCATCACCGGCAGCACCAAGAGCAGCCCGGCAAACACCGGGACGAGTGCCACCAAGGTGCACACGCCGACGATGAAACCGAAGCCCAGCATCGGCAGTGGATTCTTCACCACGGTCGCGATGCTTGTGATCATGGCCGTGACGAAATCGACTTCCCGCTCGGCCAGCATCGGCAGCGCGATCACTGTCGTAGAAAACAGCACCGTCGCCAGGAACGCCCCGACAAGCGTGCCGACCATCAGGAATCCCCAGCCTTCCGGCGTCGACAACACGATATCGACAAACCGGTCCCAGCTGGAAAACGACTTGAAGCCAAGAAACAGCGCCAGCAGCAGGCGAACCTGGTAGACCCAGATCCAGAAGATGAACATCACCACGAAGGCCATCCAGCCAAGCTGCCGCTCGCGCTGGTAGAAGACCTGCGCCAGGACGCCCTTTGCGGTGATCGGCTCACCCATCCTGCGCCGGCGGCTGACTTCGTAGAGTCCCACCGCGACAAACGGGCCAAGCAGCGGAAATCCGATGGCCAGCGGGATGATCATCCATGGCGATCCGATGCGCGTCAGAAACGCCAGGATCAACAGGCCGCCGGCCATGTAGATCGCCCCGAAAAAAAGGCCGTAGCCCGGATGCGCCTTGAAGTCGTTCCAGCCGTCTTTCAGGCTCTCGCGCACATCATCCAGCGAGAGTTCCCTGATATGCGGCGCGCCGGCCGGATTGTCTCGAACCAGTTCCCCTGTCTTGTTGGGCATGATGTCCTCCCTCATTCCCCCTCAAACCAATGTGCAATTGTGCCCAACCACGCATGCTTCGACAATGATCCTGATCAACAAAGCGGGATATCCCGATCGAGGATAGGAATTCCGCCGTACCGGTATCGGCAGCACATGGCGCATTCCCACGCTAGGTGGCCGTCCGGTCTGGTAAAATCGTGGGAAAACACTACTTATGGTGGGCACGCCGCGATCCCGGTTCTGCCTTCTGCCTGCGATCGTCGAGAGCCAGACCGGGAGTATGACATGTCCGCCATCATCATTGCAGTGCTGGTTCTTGCCACCGCGTCGACCGGCGCCCTGTTCAAGCCGGGAGAATGGTATCAGGAACTGCGGCGCCCCAGCTGGACGCCGCCCAACTGGGCCTTCCCCGTTGTCTGGAGCATACTTTATCTGGCAATCGGCTTTGCCGGCTGGCTGGTGTGGGAAGCGCAGGGCATGGGGCTCGCAATCGCCTTGTGGCTTGCCCAACTGGTCTTCAATGCCGCCTGGTCATGGCTGTTCTTCGGACGCAAGCGGATGGATCTGGCGTTCGTGGATGTCTGCCTCCTGTTCCTGACCATCGTTGCCTTCATTCTCGCTGCCGCTCAGGTTTCGCAAACAGCCGCCCTGCTGTTCCTGCCCTACGCGGCCTGGGTCGCGACAGCGGCAACTCTCAACCGTGCCGTCTGGCGCCTCAATCCCGATGCCGCCCCGGCCTGAAGCCACGGAAAGATATCGTCACGGATGAGGTCTCCGTTGGCTCTGCCTGTAAAGGTTCCAGCCATCAAACCGCTTCCATTTCACACTCCCGCGTTTTAGGAAGTGAGCACACCGGAGGCCCGGCCTTCCCAGATCGCAACCGAGGCAAGCATGACCAGTTCCCCCTTCGTTGTCCCGCAGGCCCGCCGCGGCAGTGTCGCAGTCGACGTCGGCGGCGTTATCGTGGGTGGTGGTGCACCCGTGGTGGTGCAGTCGATGACCAACACCGACACCGCCGATATCGACGCCACCGTTGCCCAGGTCGCAGCCCTGCACCGCGCCGGCTCTGAGATCGTCCGGATCACCGTCGACCGCGACGAGAGCGCTGCCGCGGTCCCGAAGATCCGCGAGCGCCTCGAACGGCTCGGTCTCGATGTGCCGCTGGTTGGCGATTTCCATTACATTGGCCATACCTTGCTCGCCAACCACCCTGCCTGTGCCGAAGCGCTGGCGAAGTACCGGATCAACCCGGGCAATGTCGGCTTCAAGGACAAGAAGGACCGGCAGTTCATCGAAATCATCGAAATGGCCATCCGCTACGACAAGCCGGTCCGCATCGGCGTCAACTGGGGCTCACTCGACCAGGTCCTGCTGACGCGGCTGATGGACGAGAACGCCGCCAACGGTTCGCCGCTGAGCGCCCGCGATGTCACCCGTGAAGCGATTATCCAGTCGGCGCTGCATTCGGCGGCTCTGGCCGAGGAAACCGGCCTGCACCGCAATCGCATCATTCTCTCCGCCAAGGTCAGCCAGGTGCAGGACCTGATCGCGGTCTATTCCGAACTGGCGCGCCGCTCCGACCATGCGCTTCATCTGGGCCTCACCGAGGCCGGCATGGGTTCGAAGGGCATCGTCGCCTCCTCCGCGGCAATGGGCATCGTCCTGCAGGCGGGCATCGGCGACACCGTCCGTGTCTCGCTGACGCCGGAGCCAGGAGGCGACCGGACCCGCGAAGTCATCGTCGCCCAGGAACTGCTGCAGGTCATGGGCTTCCGGCAGTTTGTGCCGGTGGTCGCCGCCTGCCCCGGCTGCGGCCGCACCACCTCCACCGTGTTCCAGCAACTGGCGCGCACCATCGAGGATGATCTCAGACGCAACATGCCGCTCTGGCGTGACAAATATCCGGGAGTCGAAGGACTTCAGGTCGCCGTCATGGGCTGCATCGTCAATGGACCCGGCGAATCCAAGCATGCCGACATCGGCATCTCGCTTCCCGGGACGGGAGAGAGCCCCGCCGCACCGGTCTTCATCGATGGCAAGAAGGCCGCAACCCTGCGCGGCCCGAAGATAGCCGATGATTTCCAGGCCATGGTCGCCGATTACATCGAGAAGCGCTTCGGCGCGTCCGCCTGACAGTATCCGCGGGACGGACTTGCCGGTCGCACCGGCGGCATTCAGGCGGAACGCGCCCTGTTCTGATCGCAGGGAAGCCAGCGCTCGATCATTGCACCGAGTTTTTCCGGCGAGATCGGCTTGGACAGGTAATCATCCATTCCGGCGGCAAGGCACCGGTCCTCATCGCCCTTGAGCGAATGCGCGGTGACGGCAATGATCGGTGTCGGGACCAGACCCTGGCTGCTCTCGATCTCGCGGATGGCCTGGGTCGCTTCCAGCCCGTTCATCTCGGGCATGGATACATCCATCAGCACGATTGTCGGCCTCAGGTCGCCCCACATCCTGACCGCTTCACGCCCGTTGACAGCAAGATTATGCGTCAGTCCCAACCCGTCCAGTGTCTGCTGGAACACGATCTGGTTGATCGGATTGTCTTCCGCCACGAGGACCAGCGGTTCGCTCCGCTCCGCATCAACCGGCCTGACCTCGACGACCGGCTCAAGTGGCTCGACCACATCTGGCGCTGGCTGCTGCAGGACCGGTTCCGGGGTGGGTCTCGCCATCGGTGCAGAAGCCTCGGCATTGACCTTGGAGCTCTGCAATGCCGTCTCGACAGTGGTCCGCAATTGCGCGGTCCGGACCGGCTTGGTCAGTTGCGCGAAGATATCGAGATGATTGAGCGCTGCGAGCTGGTCCGCCTGGTCGACCGAGGACAGCACAAGGATCGGTGTATCGGCAATCTCCGGTTCGGCGCGGATGGCGCTGGCCACTTCGGCGCCGGACATGCCCGGCATCTGGAAATCCAGAACCACGAGATCGATGCCGATCCCCAGCTTCGAGCGCGCATGCCGCAACAGGTCGAGGCCGATCTCCCCGCCTTCCACGGCCACGCAGTCAAATCCCCAGTCACGGATCTGCTCGGTCAGGATCATCCGGTTGATGGCATTGTCGTCAATCACCAGGACGCGGCGACCGGATGAAGGCTGGGAAACCGGCTCGGCGGCAAGGCTGCTCTTCGCATCCACATCCATCTCGATGACGAAACTGAAGGTGGACCCGACCCCCACTTCGCTCTCGAGCTCTATCTTGCCGCCCATCATCTCCACCAGCCGGGTGGCGATTGCCAGACCAAGCCCGGTGCCTTCATGCTTGCGGGTCGAGGACCCGTCGACCTGGCTGAATTTTTCGAAGATGGTGGCCTGCTTGTCGGCAGGGATTCCCATCCCCGTGTCACGCACGGCAATGGAGATCGCCAGCCGCTCGGCAGCGTCGACCGGTGCAACCTTTTCCCAGTTGATCTCGACCATGACGTGGCCCTGATCCGTGAACTTGACGGCGTTGCCGACCAGGTTGGTCAGGATCTGCCTGATCCGCCCCGGATCGCCGATCAGCTTGTCCGGCAGACCAGGCGCAATCCGGACCACCAGTTCGATGTCCTTTTCCACCACCCGCGCCGACATCAGCGTCGCCACATCCTCGGTTGTATCGACGAGGTTGAAAGGCTTAGGATTGAGCGTCATCTGGCCGGCATCGATCTTGGAGAAATCGAGAATGTCGTTGATGATTTCGAGCAACGCATTGCCGGACTTGAGGATGACATCCGTGAAGGTGCGCTGTCGCGTATCGAGTTCCGTGCGCGTCAGCAGCTCGGCCATTCCCAGAACCCCGTTCATGGGCGTTCGTATCTCGTGGCTCATCGTCGCAAGGAACTCGGATTTCGCCCGGTCGCCCATCTGCGCCTTGGTCAGTGCCGCATCGATCTCGCGGGTCTTGTCCTGCAGCCGCTTGATCATCTGGCGGATGATGATGTCGATGGGAACGAAGACACCCAGACCAGTCACGAGGAGCACGCCGATGGTGGCCAGGAGATACCTCTGCAGCAGCGCGCCCTGCGCCAGCGATTGCATTGCGAGGTAGTCACGGAACTCTTCCTGCACGAACAGGTTGGATGGTTGAATCACCTCTTTGAACATCGCCGAGATTTCGCGGCCCGCCCAGTACATGTCCTTTTTGGTCTTGGCAGCGTCCAGCCGTTTGGCCCCGAGCATCTGCCGGTGATTGAGAAACGGGTCCTCGTTGGTCATGTAGCGCGAATGTGACTGGATCTTGCGGGTCAGGTCACCAGGAAGTTCGTTCCACTTGTCATTGAGATGCTTGATTTCCCAGCGGGCCCGTTCGAAACGGAACCGCAAGCTCGACAGGGCGGAAACGATGTCGGGATCGACGGGAAGCTTTTCCCGGATCTGGCGTTTTTCCGCAAGCGAGAGACCATCCAGCCGAATGTCGACATCCGCCTGGTGATCCACATAGGTCTGCGCGAGCCGTTCGGTTCGGTCGGCTATGGCGCGCAGGGCGTGATCAACTTCCGCAAGCTCGGTCGAGACCGATCCGACCTGCTGGATCAACCGGTTGCGCTCACGTTGCTCAAGAAAGAAGAACGTGCAGATCACGGCGATCGCCGTCAGCGCGGCGATGTAGCCAATTCTCAGCGTGATCACCGATCGCCGCGCGACAGCGGTTTCATCCTGTTCTTTGCGTTTGTCAGTCATGTCTCTGGCAACATCCGTTTGACCGGATATTGCCGCGAGATCGTTAATTAAAAACCTACAGGCGAGCACTTCCTTGAGGTTTAGACCGGCGCGAGTTCCCCCGACACAGGGATCAGCTCTCCCGTCTGGCGATGAAACGTGCAGCCTGCCGCAATGTCTCGGCTTCTGGTCCAAACGGCTCAAGCAGGGCTGCCGCTTCCTCCACCAGCCCGTCAAGCCTTTGCCGCGCGGCGGCAACGCCATGCAGCGAAACCAGCGTTCCCTTGCCCCGTCCGGCGTCCTTGCCCGCAGCCTTGCCAAGGGTCGCCGTATCGGAGGTCACATCGAGCAGGTCGTCGGCCAGCTGAAACGCCAGTCCGACGATCTCTCCGAACCTGGTCATCCGGGCCAGTGTTTCGTCATCGGCCCGCGCGGCAAGAGCACCTGCGGCACAGGCATAACGCAGAAGCGCGCCGGTCTTCATCGCCTGCAGCCTCACGATGCCCGCCTCGTCCGGCGTCACCCTCTCCGCATCCAGGTCGAGCGCCTGGCCTCCGACCATGCCGCCGATACCGGCCGCCCGCGCCAGCTGGTTGACCAGCTGCAAACGGGCCTCCGCCGGCAGCGCAGTCTCCGGCGACGACAGGATGTCGAATGCCAGTGTGAGCAGTGCATCCCCGGCGAGAATCGCCGTTGCCTCGTCAAAGGCGACATGCACCGTCGGCTGACCGCGTCTGAGATCGTCGTCATCCATCGATGGCAGGTCATCGTGAATGAGCGAGTAGCAGTGAATGCACTCGAGTGCTGCAGCAACGCGCATGGCAGCGGGTTCGGGCGCACCGAGAAGACGTGAAGTCTCGACAACCAGGAACGGCCGCAACCGTTTTCCACCGTTGAGAACGCCATGCCGCATCGCCGCAAGCAGGTGAGCCGGACGGGCGATTTCTCCGTCGAGCAGGGTATCTGACAGCAGCGCTTCAAGCGTTGCCGCCACCTTTTGCGCCGTGGTTTCAAGCCGCGCGGCGAAGCTATGGGTCGAATCCGGGTTCATCGCGATCTCATGCCATGCGGTGATGCGGGCGGCAACGGTTTGTTTGACGCTTTCTCCCTTGGTGACAGTCAGCGGCTTCTCGCAGATCCGGGCTGCACCGGTCTGGTCTTGAGCCGGCAAGATCGCTATGCACGCAAGGCAGACTTCCCGGACACGGTCTTGCGCAAACAGGAAAACCAGGTGGCCAGACAGAAAACCAGCCCGACCTCGAGGTCGCCGCAAAAACCGGGCAAGCCGCCACGCCGCTCGCTGCTGCGGCGGCTGCTGCTGTGGTGCCTTGCCCTTGTTCTTTTGCTGCTGTTGCTGCCCTACCTGCTGATCCCGCTCTACAAGCTGCCGGAGATCCGTCCGGTCTCCACGCTGATGCTCGCCGAAACCCTTTCCGGCCGCGCCTATGAACGCCAATGGGTCGGTTTCGATGACATCGCCCCGGTTCTGGTGCAATCGGTGATGATGTCGGAAGACGGCCAGTACTGCGCCCATTCCGGCGTCGACTGGGAGGCGCTCAATCTCGTCATTGACGATGCTCTGGAGGGCGAGGTCACCCGCGGCGCCAGTACCATTCCGATGCAGACGGCAAAGAACCTGTTCCTGCCTTCCACCCGGTCGGTTCTGCGCAAGGCACTGGAGATTCCGATCGCGATGTGGATGGACGTTGTCTGGTCAAAACGACGGCTGATGGAGATCTATCTCAACATCGCCGAATGGGCGCCGGGCATCTACGGCATCGAGGCGGCCTCACAGGCCTATTTCGGTGTCCCGGCGGCAAAGCTCTCGGCCCGACAGGCGGCATTGCTTGCGGTCACCCTGCCCAATCCGATCAAGCGCAACGCCGCCAACCCGTCGCGCGGCATGACCCGGCTGGCCGGCGTCATCGAGAAGCGCGCCAGCCAGTCCGGAGCCTACATCAAATGCCTTTATGATTGAGTTCAATCGAATTGGCTTTTCCGGCCGTTTTGTGCGTGCCAGATATTGGCAGCCAATCAGCACAAGGTACCCGACATGACCGACCCGGTTCTCTACATCGGCAACAAGAACTATTCATCCTGGTCCTTTCGCCCTTGGATCGGAATGCGCACCGCCGGCATCGCCTTCGAGGAGAAGCTGGTGCCGTTCGACATGGGCGCCGGCAATCCGGCGTTCAAGGCGTTCTCGCCGACCGGCAAGGTGCCGGTTCTCGTCGATGGCGATGCAACCATCTGGGAATCGCTCGCCATTCTCGATCATGTCGCCCGCAAACATCCTCAAACCGGGCTCTGGCCGGAAAACCACAACGACCGCAGCAAGGCGATGGCGATGAGCTCCGAAATGGTGTCGTCCTTCTCCGCCCTTCGCTCGGCCTGCCCGATGAACATGCGCCGCGAGCGCAAGCCGATCGAAACCACCCCTGCCATCCTGTCCGACGTGGCCCGCATCCAGGCGCTGTGGAGCGGCTGCCTTGAGAACAGCGGCGGCCCGTTTCTGTTCGGCGCGTTTTCGATTGCCGACGCCATGTTCGCTCCGGTGGTCAATCGTCTCGATGTCTACGCCTTCGAGACCGGGCCGGTCGTGACGGACTACATGGCGCGGATGAAGGCGCTGACGGCCTGGCGCGAGTGGGAAGCCGCGGGCCGGTCGGAGCCCTGGGTCGTCGCAGAGGACGAAGCATGAGGCTCTTGCCTCGGTGAGCAGCGATGGCATGGCCGAGCGTGAGTCAAAAAAACACGCGCACCGCTGGTCAAACCTGCAAATGCCATGTATAAGCCCGGCAAATTTCCGAAATCGGCATGTGTCAGTTTCGGCCCTTGGGTCGACCTTTGGACATGCCTGTACGCTCAATAGGAGTTTATAATGGCTGTTCCGAAGCGAAAAACCACCCCGTCCAAGCGCGGCATGCGCCGTTCCGCTGACGCCCTCAAGGCCCCGACCTATGTCGAGGACAAGAATTCCGGCGAACTGCGCCGCCCGCACCACATCGACCTGAAGACAGGCATGTACCGCGGCCGTCAGGTTCTGACGCCGAAGGAAAGCGCATAAGCTTTCTCAAAGCTTTGATGGCTTGAAAGCCGGTCCTCGCGGGCCGGCTTTTTTTCGTTTGCCCGGCGGCTTGCGAGCCCCCGCCTGGGGAGACCCGCCTCACCAACAAGGGCCTGAAACGCAAAACGCCCGGGAACCGAAGTTCCCGGGCGAATTCAACTCAGAGCGACCAGCCTAGCCAGCCTGTCTCTGGAATGGCTTTTCAGGCAGCTTCGATGGTCGAAACTGCAGTCTTGCCTGTGCGGCGGTCTTCGGCGGTGTCGAAGGAAACCTTCTGGCCTTCGGCCAGACCGCGCATGCCAGCACGCTCAAGTGCAGTTGCATGGACGAAAACGTCCTTGCTGCCGTCGTCAGGTGCGATGAAGCCGAAGCCCTTTTGATCATTGTAGAATTTAACGGTACCGGTTTTCATGGGGGAAGTCCTTTATGTCCATGAATGTAATTTCCGGCGCAAGCGCTCTTCAAAGCGCTCGGCGCAGGCGTTCGTCATCGAGTTTAAGTGAAGTGTTGAGCGTGTCTCCGCCTCGGGCGGTGAGCGACCAAGTCGTCCGGTCCAAAAATCGATAGGCAGTTCATACACTGGTTTTCGCTTCAACACAAGCAAAAGCGCGATCACCGCCCGAGCAGGCCGCAGATCCCGGCCCGCCAGCATGATCCTGCCTCGCAATACCGGTCCCGATCAGGCCGCAACAGCCATACCTGCGACCCGATCACGCACCGCGCGGAACGGCACCAGCTGCCGCCGCTCCTCGTCCCACAGCGCCAGCGGCACGCAACGCAGGCTCTGCCAGAATGTCAGCCGGCCGATCTCGGCCAGTTCCGGAAAATCCTTGAGAACCTGCGGCAGACGATAGAATGGAATCCGGCTCGACAGGTGGTGTACATGGTGAATGCCGATATTGCCCGTCATCCACATCAGCGGCTTGGGGAGATCATAGAATGAACTGCCGTGCAGGGCGGCATATTCGCGTTCCCACTCCGGCGCATGATCCCAATGGGTCGGATCGAACTGGTGCTGCACATAGAACATCCAGACACCGATCGAGGCGCCGATCAGCATGATTGGCAGGTGGATGATCAGGAATGCCTTGAAACCGACAAGCAGACCAAGCGCGACCCACATCACCACGATCGCAAGGTTGGTCGCCATCACGCTCTTCCAGGACATGATCCCGTCCTTCAGCGCGGTGACTGGCAGACGGTGCTGCAGCATGAATATGAAGGCCGGTCCCAGTCCGAACATGACCAGCGGATGCCGGTAAAGCCGGTATTTCCAGCGCCCGGCATTCGACAGGGCCAGGTATTCCTGAACGGTCAGCGTATCGATATCGCCGATGCCGCGCCGCTCGAGATTGCCCGAACCGGCATGATGGATTGCATGCGAACGCCGCCAGTAGTCATAAGGGGTCAGCGTGATCACGCCGAGGACCCGTCCGACCCGGTCATTCCATTTCGCGGTGGTGAACATCGAGCCGTGACCGCAGTCATGCTGGATGATGAACAGGCGCACCATGAGAAAGGCTGCCGGGATCGCCAGCGCCAGGGTCAGAAGGATGCTGTAGGAGAGGGCAAACCACATCAGCGCCCAGACAGAAACCAGAAGTCCGAAGGTCAGCACCGTCTCGAATGCGCTCCGCCCGTCACTCGGCAACCTGTAGGGTTGCAGACGCCGCACCCACTCCCGCGCTGATCCTGTCACCATCCGTAATTCTCCCGAAATTGTTCCTCGTCTGCCGGATATTATTGACTGCACCGGCACATAGTTGCGGGGGCCATACCACGCCGCTTCGTCAAACGGCATCTTTTTCTCGGACAATCACCAACTCACGATGTGTCACATCGTCACTGCAAGTGTTACCAGTGGCCGGATTTACGTGGCGACCAAAGCGGCCTAGGAAATTTAAATCGATTGAACCGGAGTCCTGAATGTCGACCTCCAGCCTTGTTGCGCCACCGATGCTGTCTCCGCAGCGTCTGGCCGTCTCGCTCATGTTCCTGGCCAATGGCTTCGTGGTCGGCAGCTGGGCTCCCAAGATTCCCGAATTTGCCGCACGTCTGCAACTCGACGAAAGCGAACTCGGCCTGATGATCATGTGTTTCGGTATCGGCTCGCTTTGCGCCATGCCCGCTGTCGGCGCCATGATCTCCAGAGAAGGCTCACGCCGGTTGATGCTTCTGGTGGCGTCGGCGACGGTCCCCTGCCTGCTGCTCGTCACCTTGGCGCCTTCAATCTGGACCGCTGCGCTCGCACTGTTCCTGATGGGCGGTATGATCGGCGGCATGGATGTCGCCATGAATGCCAATGCGGTGGAGGTGGAGAAACGCCAGGGACGGGCCATCATGTCTTCCTGTCACGGCTTCTGGAGCCTTGGCGGCGTCGCCGGTGCCGCCCTTGGCGGCGTTCTGATCGAACTCTACGGGGTTCAGCTTCACGCCGTCATAGCCTGCCTGCTGACAGCCGCGGCATTGGCGATTGCCTGGCCCCGGGCTCTCGCCGATCCCCCGCACCGAGAAGTGCCGGGGACGGAAGGTTCCCTCGTAACGGCTCCCCGGCCAGGCCTGTTTGCGGCCGGCGCCACGGTCTGGCTGACCGGCATCATCTGCCTGATCGTGATGACGCCGGAAGGCGCCATTCTCGACTGGGGTGCGCTCTACCTGCGTCAGGAACTCGGTGCTGACCCGGCTCTGTCGGGCCTCGCCTTTGGCGCCTTCTCCGCTGCCATGGCGCTGATGCGGTTTCTCGGCGATCTGGTGCGGGACCGCTTTGGCGCGGTCAGGACCTTCAGGGTGTCAGCGGTTCTGGCCATGATCGGCCTCACCATGGCCGGCCTGGCGCAAACGCCCCAGATGGCGATCCTTGGCTTCGCGATTGCCGGACTGGGCTTTGCCAACACCGTGCCGATCGCCTTTTCGGCCGCCGGCAACCTGCCGGGACTGCCACAGGGACTGGCAATCTCCGTGGTCACCTTCATGGGTTACTCGGGCATACTGTTTGCGCCCTCGGTGATCGGCTTTATCGCCGAGCACACCGGTTTTGCGGCGATCTACCTGGCGCTTCCGGTGTTCGTGATCATGCCGCTGGTCTTCTCCGGCCTGATGCGGCATGCCGACCGCCAGAAAGCCTAGCCGCCGCGCAGCGCAGCCAGCCAGCCGAGCCCGTCGACGGTACCGGCCCTTGGCCGGTATTCACAGCCGACAAATCCCGCGTACCCAAGCTCGTCCAGGGCCTTGAGAATCCGGAGATCGTCGAGTTCACCGGATCCCGGCTCGTTGCGGGCGGGCACCGAGGCGATCTGAACATGTCCGATCACCGGCATCAGCGATTTGAGCCCGGTCAGCACGTCGCCACGCAGGATCTGCCGGTGATAGATGTCGAATTGCAGTTTCACGCCGGGGTGGCCGAGAGTGTCGATCAATTCTGCGGCGCGCTCGAAATCATCAAGGAAATAGCTCGGCATGTCGCGCCCGTTGATCGGTTCGATCATGATCGTCACGCCCTGTTTCGCAGCTGCATCGGCGGCAAAGGCAAGCTGCTCCCGGTAGCAGGCTTGGTGCACCGGGTCTGCCGCATCGGCAATCCCGGCCATCATGTGCAGCCGCGGAGTTCCGATGACAGCTGCATAGTCGAGCGCCGTGCGCACCGACTGGCGAAACTCGGCCTTGCGCCCGGGCAGGGCCGCAAGCCCCCTCTCGCCCGCTTCCCACCTGCCCGGCCAAAGATTGAAAAGCACCTGTTCAACGCCCGCCACGCGGCACCATTCGGCAATATCCCCGGCCAGATAATCGTAGGGAAACAGGAACTCCACCGCATCGAACCCCGCATCCGCCGCCGCCCGGAACCGCTCGGGAAACGCATGTTCGGTGAACATCATCGACAAATTGGCGGCAAAACGCGGCATCGGCAGCTCTCACGGAATCACGGATCTTGCCGCGTGTTACGTGTCCAGCGCGGCAGCACATGTTTCGCCGGAACCGCCCCTCGACACAAGTGTGCAAGAGAAAACCGCCGGATCAGGCTGCGATCCGGCGGTTTGAATGTCGGCAGGAATTGTCAACGGCGCCGAAACGGCTACCGGCCGGGCCCTTCAGACGTTCCAGTTGGCATACCAGCTCTTGAACAGCTGATACTGGGTCTCAGCATATTGCCGCTGCGAATCCGTCAGCGCGTCGGTTTCGTTGAAGTGCAGGGTGTATTCGGTGTCGCCATTGAGCACCATCAGGTGCTTGTAATAGAGAACCAGGTCCGCGCCCTCGTCAAACGAGGACAGCACGCCCAGCGCCTCCTCCAGTTCCTTGGCCTGCACCCGTGCATTGGCGTCGCCGGTTGCTGCCTTCTTGCACAGATCGACCAGGTGCAGGACTTCGCGCGGCAACGCATTGCCGATGCCGGTGATCGCACCGGTGGCGCCGCAATTGACGAAGCCGTGATAGACATTGGTGTCGACGCCGACCATCAGCGTGACGCTGTCATCCGCCGAGGTGATGTTCTCGGCCGCGTAGCGCAGGTCCGCCGCACCGCCAAACTCCTTGAAGCCGATCAGGTTGGGATGGTCCTTCCTGAGCGCGAAGAACAGCTCGGCACGGGTCGCAAAACCGTAATAGGGGCTATTGTAGATCACCGCAGGCAGCTCGGGCGCCGCCGACAGGATCGCCCGGAAATGCGCCGACTGGGCCCCCGCCGAACTGCCGCGCGACAGCACCCGCGGGATAACCATCAGCCCTTTCGCGCCAACTTTCGCGGCATGCGCCGCATGCGCCACTGCCAAGGCACTGTTGATCGCGCCGGTGCCGACCACGGTCGGAATGCCCGCGGCGACAAGCCGTTCGACGCCTTCCATGCGCTGCGCGTCGGTCAAGAGTGGCCAGTCGCCCATCGACCCGCAATAGACCACCGCCGACATGCCGGCGGCGATCAGTTCCTTGCCCTTGCGCACCAGCGCGTCGAAATCCGGCGTCCGGTCAGCCTTGCAGGGTGTCATCAGGGCCGGCATGCAGCCGGTGAAGATCGAGTTGTCCATCATGTGTTTCCTTTGATTTCAATGAACCCGCATCCGAGGCTTGAGGTCTGGTGTCCCCCCGGAACGTCGGCGACCCATGCGGCTGAGATCTGGCCACAAGCCGTTACGACCGATGATATCGTATTGTATATTCATTGTCGACAATTGATGTTGCCGGACACCAAGGCGCATTGCGATCAAGACCGGCGCATGAACACATCAGCGATGTCCTGTCGGGTTCAGAGGCTTATGTCGGCGTTCAGCCGGCGGTCCTCGGTGATGTAGGTCTGGATCTGCCGGACGATCTGCTGTGCATGCGCTTGGGCGATCCGGTCGGCCGCCTCGATATCCTGCCGGTCGATCGCCGCGATCATGTCCTCGTGCTCCTGCAGGTAGACCCGCGGCAAGGCATCATTGTGCGACGAGTAATAGAGCCGCAACAGCCGGCGGCCTTCGTCCAGCAGCCGGCTGAAAAGATCGGTGTAGTAGCGGTTGCGTCCCGCCTGCGCGATCCGCACATGGAAATTGCGGTTGACTTCGATCATCGCTGGCACATCGCGCGCCTCGACGGCCAGCGTATAACCCCGCTGCAATTCACGGATCGCTTCCAGGTCATCTTGCGTCCGGCTTGCCGCTGCCAGCCGCGTCGTCACCCGGTACATCAGCGACAACGCGTCGAAGAACTGCGACAGGTTGGGAAAATCGATCGGCGCGACAATGGTGAACCTGTTGGGCAGGGTCACTACCAGCCCTTCACCGGCGAGCTTGACCATCGCCTCGCGCACGGGGGTCCGGGAAATACCGAACCGCTCGGCGAGCTTGACCTCGTCAACCGGGCTGCCTGGCTCCAGTGTCAGGTTGAGGATCTCGTGCCTGAGCGTCTCGTAGACCGCACCGACACCCTGACCGCGCTTGCGCTTTGCATCGGGAAGCTGCACCGGACCCGGTTCGTCAAGGCTCATCTCTCACTCCAGTTTCCCGCCCTGCCAGTTCCCCGCCCGGCCAGTTTCCATCCGCCAGGCTGCCCGGACAGAATTTGACGACTCACGACAATTCAGGATAGCGGCCGGACGACATATCTACGGACAACGGCATGGAGGGTCAATTATTCCGCAAAGCCGCCCCATCCACCACAGGACCCCGCCATTTCTCTTCACGAAACCGGCTCATGCGCCAAATCCTCAAACAACAGAGACTATTGTACGACATCAAACCATATTCGCAGACAGGGTTGCCCTGGCCGGCACAGCCAGGCAGCCGGGTATGAAAACGGAGAAGCTGAGACCGGCAAACCCGTCAGGCAGTAGTGCGCAGCTTCGCCTCACCATTCACCGCCCTGGATTTTCCGCCATCGACTGATCGCAGCAGGGTTGCGATCGTCTCGCCATCGACGGGACGGAAGTAATGATAACCCTGAGCCAGAGGACAGCCGATCTCGAGCAGCCGCTCCGCCTGTTCGGCGGTTTCGATCCCTTCGGCGATGATGCCGACTTGCATCTTCCGCGCCATGCTGATCAGGGCCTCGACAATGGCTCCACAGGCCATGTCCGTGAGCAGGCTGTCGACAAAGGACTTGTCGATCTTGATGTAGTCGACCGGAAAATCCTTCAAATGACTGAGCGAGGCAAAGCCGGTGCCGAAGTCATCCAGCGCAACCTGCAGGCCCAGCGCTCTCAGACGCGCCACCTGGCTCGCCACGCTCTGGTCCATGAGCACATTCTCTGTCACTTCGATCTGGAGATAGGACAGTGGGACACCGTGCCTCCGGAAGGCCGCCTGCAGACGCTCCTCGAGATCGCCGCGCTGAAAATCAACCGTTGAAAGGTTGAGCGCCACATGGCGCAGTCCAAGCCCTTCGTCGATCCAGCCACGCATCGCGCTGGCAATCTGTTCCAGCATGCAGCTGGCCAGGCGAAACGCATTCTTGGAATCGGTCAGCCCCATGGAAAAGGCGCCGGCGCTGATGATCTCTCCCTCATCGGTGCGGATCCGGGCAAGCGCCTCCACCCCGACGATCTTGGCGCGGCGGATACAGATCACCGGCTGGAAATGGGCAAAGACCCGGTTCTCATCCAGCGCCTTGCCCAGCAGTGCGGTCTGTTCGGTGCGGCACTGGATTGCGGTGCGCAATCCTGGGTGAAAGTGGATGTATCCGCCTCGGGCGGTGCTCTTCGCGTGATAAAGCGCCAGATCGGCATTCTGACGCAGCTCGTTGGCGCTGATGCCATCCATCTTGCTCACAACCCCGCCAATGGTGACTTGCGGCACGATCGTGTTGCCATCACATTCGCAGGCGGGCTCCATCCGGTCCAGCAGACGCTGCGCGAGCATGGCAAGGTGGTCGGCATCGTCACAGCGGGGACAAATCACGGCAAACTCGTCTCCACCAAGCCGGTAGACGCTGACGCCGGGGCCCAGACTGGCAAGCCGGCGCGCAATCTCGCGGATCAGGGCATCCCCCACGGAATGCCCCATGCTGTCATTGACCTGCTTGAGATTGTCCATGTCGAGCAGGAGCAGGCCGAACCGGCGCTGCTGAACGCTCATGGTTTGAGTAAGCTCCTGGTCAAAAGCGTAACGGTTGGACAGGCCGGTGAGCTGATCGTGATAGGCCAGGTGCTGCAGCTTGCTGCTGACTTCTGCCCGTTCCATGGCGATTGAGCAGAGATGGACACAGGTGTCGACCAGCTGGCGCTCCATGTCGGTCGGCCCGCGCGGTTCGCTGTAGTAGAATGCAAAGGTGCCAACCACTCGGCCCTCGGGTGATTTGATAGGGCTGGACCAGCAGGCCTTCAGTCCCAGCGGAAGCACAAGATCAGTGAAGCCGTTCCAGCGGCAATCAGTCTCGATATCGATGGCTTCGACCGGAACACCGAGATAGGCAGCCGTGCCGCAGGATCCGACCTCCGGCCCGATGGCAATGCCATCAATCGCCTCACCATAGGATTGGGGCAGGCTTGGCCCGGCAACCGGATGGATCAGACCTTCGCTGTCGACCGCTGCGATCGTGCAGATCGCACCCGGCGCAAGAGTCTCGGCACGCCGGCACAATACATCAGCAACACTGCCGAAGTCCGTGCCCGTGGCAACGGCCTCCAGTATCTCGTTCTGCAATGCAGACAATTCGAAGCTAAGTCCGGGTTGCATGAGCTGTTCCTTTGCTTACACCTCGACACAAAAGCAAAAGCTAATGTGGATTCTCTTTACACGAACCCAGATTGCGCATTTTCGAGCCAATCTCCCGCGGAAGGTTGCATGGTGGTTAACAGATGTTTACACCATTGGCGCGAGAAAATCGGCCGTGCAACACGCCGCTCCTTGCAAGCAGGCAATGGCTGCATATAGACTCCCGTTGAGGTACACACATGTCAGAAGACCTGAGGCTTTCCAGCCCTTCCGCCCTGCGCAATCGCGGCCCGATCACCGAAGTGTTGCGCAATATCCTGCCTGAAAGCGGAACTGTTCTGGAGATTGCCAGCGGCTCCGGCGAACACGTCACCTCTTTTGCAGCCTCGTTTCCCGCACTGACCTGGCAGCCCTCAGACCTCTCGGTGCAAGCACGCACATCCATATCGCAATGGATTGAAGCGGAAGCGTTGGCCAATGTTCTGCCGCCACTCGATCTGGATGCTGCGAGCGGCACCTGGCCGGTTGACCATGCTGATGCGATCATCGCCATCAACATGATCCACATCAGCCCCTGGCGGACAACTGAAGGGTTGCTGAAGGGAGCAGGCAGATGTTTGCCTTTAGGCGGCCTGCTCTTTCTCTACGGCCCCTTCCGGCGTGAAGGGCACCCTTTCGCCCAAAGCAATATCGATTTCGACACGAGCCTGCGCGCCCGCGATCCCGCCTGGGGGATTCGCAGGCTGGAAGACGTGGCGAACCTCGCCGGACAGTCTGGCCTGATCCTGACCTCGGTCATCGAGATGCCCGCAAACAATCTCTCGGTCGTCTTCCGGCGGCAATAGAGCCACCGCCAGAAGGATTGTGTCGTACCGGTTCATGTCGCGTTAGAGCGTGCAGCGGCTTTGCGACAATCACTTGCAGAGAATAGAGGCAAGCGCGCGCCTGAAACCGGTGCCAAATGAGACGCTTGGCGAGTGATGCGCTCTAGGTGCCCTCGCCGGTAACGCTCAGGCCCAGCACCCGCCAGCTCTGCATGCCGCCGCGATAGTAGAAGATGCGCTCGGCCGGATAGCCTGCAGCTATCATGGCGCGGATCGCGGTCGGAGACTGGCCACACCACAACCCGTTGCAGAACAGCGCCACCCGTTTGGCATTTTCACAGTCCCAGCCATCGAAATCCGGTTCGCAGCCAAGCTGGCTCAACCGGTCACCCGTCTCGGTGTAGGGCAGATTGATAGCGCCCGGAATCGACCCGCCGCGGAACCAGTCGACCGTGCGGCTGTCGACGACGATCGCCTCCGGATCCTTGAGCATGTCGATCAGTTCGACCTCTCCGATCGTCGTCACCCCTTCCGCCGGCGAGATCGGCTGGATGCAGAACGGCGGACACGCCCGCGAAGTGCGGGCAAACTCACCGGTGATTTCGTGCTCCTGATCCTGGATCCGGCGTATCTCCACCGGCCCTTCTTCGGTCTCCACGGTGACGCTCTGCATCTCCGACGTGATCCCGACCTTTAGCTCCTCGGCTGCCACCGACCCGCCAAGCGCCATCAGTGCAAAGCCAATAACGGTGAAATATCTGATCATGTGATCCTCCCTTGAAAGGACAACACATAGCAGGTTCTTTATATGATAGTGAAGACCATCAGGAGCCCTGTGGGGTCTCGTGCCCCACAGATTGAGAGCCTTGGCGACCGGAAACACGTGGTCCGGTCAGTTCACTCGCGGATACATCTGCGGCAGAGAGAAGCGGATATTGACGCAGACCATGCCGAACGAGGTCGTTGAAACGCCTTGGATCACGGAAGGCGCTTTATTGCATCGCTCACCAAGCACCTGCTCCTCTGTCTTCACTGAACGGCTGATATAGTGCCAGTTCGGTCATCCGGGACGACTGTAGCTCTTCCTGAAACCAGGCATTGCTGATGCCTGCGCGGAAGACCAATTTCAGAGGTCTGAACGTCTGCAATTCTTGCCCGGTTGCTGGTCAGAAAACCTACCAGCTGACGTCGAACCTTTCGGCGAGATCCGATACCTGTGTTTGCGTCAGCAATGTCGGTGAAAGACCTCGGCACAAAAGGGTTAGTTTTGCCGCTTCCTCCAACTCTTCCATCGCATAGACGGCCGCGTCGAGATCCTTGCCGCAGACCACCGGCCCATGATTGGCGAGAAGCACCGCGGATCGCTTGCCAAGCAGGCCTCTAACGGCGTCACCCATGGCCGGATCGCCCGGCATGAAATAGGGCAGCAGCTTGACCCGGCCGAGCTTCATCACGCTGTAGGCGGTGATCGGCGGGATCACATTGTCCGGGTCGGTTTCCGGCAGCACCGAAAGAACCACAGAGTGGCAGGAATGCAGATGCACCACGGCGCCCGCGCCATGCCGGGTTTCGTAAAAAGCGCTGTGCAGCGGAATTTCCTTGGTCGGCGCGTCGCCGCTGACCAACTGGCCCGACGTATCTATGAGACTGATGCGCCCCGGATCGATGAACCCCATGCTTGATCCGGTCGGCGTCACCAGCAGCCGGCCATCCGACAGGCGCACCGAGATGTTGCCGGAAGAGCCGTTGGTCAGGCCGCGATCGAACATCGATTTTGCCCAGCGGGCGATCCCGTCACGTGCCGTGGTTTCCTCGCTCATTGATCCCCCGCAAGCCTTGACATTGCCGTTGTGAAAAAATCCTTGTCACCGAAATTGCCGGATTTCAGCGCAATCGCCAGCGCCCGGTCGTCGACCCGCAGAGCCGGAACACCGGCGGCAAGCCGGCCCCCGACGCCCAGTGTCCCGGCCCCGATGCCCTTGACGACGGCCCCGGAGGTTTCGCCCCCGGCGGAGACAATGCGCGCGATCCCGCGACCCACCAGTTCCGCGGCGAGGTCATGGAACAGAAGCTCGATCCGCTCTGCCACAACCTCGCGGCCATACCGCTCCTGCGCAGCCTTGACGGCTTCGGGATCAGCCGACGAATAGACCAGCGGTGCGTCATGCGACTGGGCCATGACCCAGTCGGCGGCGCTTTGCGCAGTGTGGGTGCCGTTCATGACATCGTCGGCGGTCAATTCGAGCGACGGGGCGAGGTCTCTGTAAGTGCTGATTTGCGCCCGTGTGGCCAGCGAACAGGACCCCGACAGCACAACGCCCTTCCCGGCAACTCCGGCCCAGGACGGCGAGCCCGGTTGGAAACCGAAATTCAGCGGCAGACCCAGCGCGATGCCGGAGCCGCCGCAGAGCAGTTTGCGCCCCTTTGCAGCGGTGCCGATCGTATGGAGATCCTCATCCTGAATGGCGTCGACAATGAACATCGCTCTCAGCGCCGTAAGCGCATCGGACACTTGCTTGGCTCCCTTGGCCACTGTCCGGACTGATAAATGCGCCACTGGCCAGCCGGTCTGCCGTCCAAGCACCCGCCTCAGGTCCGGATCGGTCATCGGTGTGAGCGGATGGTTCTGCATGCCGCTCTCACTGAGCAGCGTGTCCCCGACGAACAGATGCCCCTGGTAGACACTCCTCCCATTTTCCGGAAAGGCCGGGCAGACAATCACCGACGTTTCGCCCAGACGCTCGGCCAGGGCTTCAAGCACCGGGCCGATATTGCCCGCTTCGGTGGAATCGAAGGTCGAGCAGACCTTGAAGACGATTTGTCCCGCACCCTGGTCCGTCAGCCAGTCGCAGGCCTTCAGCGATTGCTCGACCGCCTCAGCCACCGGCGCGGTGCGGGATTTGAGAGAGATCACGGCCGCATCGCAGTCTGGACACTCCTGTTCCGGTATCCCGGCCAGCAAAAGCGTTTTCATCCCGGCTTCGGCGAGCGTCAGGGCAATGTCCGACGCCCCGGTGAAATCGTCGGCGATAACACCGATCTTCACAGCGTGAACTCCCTTGCAGGACCGCGGTCGAGCCTGACGGCATAGTCCGGCCCCGCACGCTCGAACAGGTTCATCACCAGCGGGTCATGGCCCGGAATGAGCAGGCTGCGATGGCTGGCCAGCGCCTGTATCCGGTCAAACCCCTCCAGCATGTTCTGCAGATCGACCACGATCGGAAACGGTTTACGGGCAAACACGTTTTCATAATAATGCGCAGCATCCGATGCCAGGCAGAGCCATCCGGATGTGGTTCGCACCCGCACCGCCTGCAGCCCGCGCGAATGCCCGCCGATGCAATGCACCGTGACGCCCTCGGCAACTTCACCGTCGCCATCGTGAAACACCACCCGCCCCGAATAGACCCGCTTGACCGCCTCGCAGACATGATCGGCTGAAAACGGCATCCGCAGCGTGTCATGGCACATGCACGGCCCGGTGGCGTAGGCCATTTCGGCGGCCTGCAGATGAATGGTGGCATTGGGAAACTGGCTGAGACCACCGGCATGATCATAGTGCAGATGGGTGACGATCAGGGTGGTGATGTCTTCAGGCCCGAGGCCGATGCCGCCCAGCGCAGCCGCCGGTTCGCGGATGATCGGTCGATCCCGGCGCCGGGCCTCGGCTTCATCGTAACCGGTGTCGACCAGAATGACCTGATCACCGGATTTCAGCACCCAGATGAAATAATCCATCTCATGCGGCTGGTCGTGGTTGTCGTCGAAGATGAAGCTGTCCTTGCGCGTCCGGCTGTTCCGGTCGGCATATTTCAGCGCATAGACTTCCCAGTTCATTGATGCACCGTGGCAAAGGTCCGCACGTCCTTGTCTTCGATCATCGCCCCGACCGCACTGTCGAACCGCTTGTAGTGCGGCGTCTGGCGGTGCGCATCAAAACCGGCGAGACCGGAATAGACTTCGTAGAGAAACACGGTGCCGGGTTGGTCTGCGTCGGTGCAGACGTCGAACTGATGGCACTCGGGTTCATCCGCCACCGAGGCACGCGCGTTCTCCAGCATCAGCGGCATGAACCGGTCCATCTGGCCAGCCTTGATCTTGAACGTCACGACAACAGCAAACATGATTACCTCACTTAGCGGAAAAGATGGACCATCGTCATGGAGACCGCGGGAACGTAGGTGACCAGCAGCAGCGCACAGATGGCGGCGAAATACAGCATGCCCATTCTGCGGGCGATGGAAAGCACCCCGACACCTGATATTCGCGAGGCGACATAGAGCGTGGCACCCACGGGCGGCGTAAACAGACCAACGGCGACATTGCAGGTCATGATCACTCCGAGGTGCACAGGATCAATCCCGAAGGCCTGCGCGGTTGGCAGGAACAGCGGCGCGGTCAGCAGGATGGCCGGCACCGGATCGAGCACCAGACCGAGAACCAGCAACACCAGATTGACCAGGATCAGAAACACCCAGGGGCTCGAGGACAGGTCCTGGACAAAACCGACCAGCACCTGCGGCATCTGCTCGAGCGTAATCAGCCAGCCCAGAACCGTTGTCGCGCCAATCACCACCATCACCGTGGCGCTGGTCACGAACGCATCGATCATCAGTTGCGGCAGACCCCTGATCCGGAAATCGCGGTAGATGAAGATCGTCACCACCAGCCCGTAGACAACGGCCAGGGCGGCCGCTTCGGTGGGCGTTACCCAGCCGCTGAAGATGCCGCCAAGAATGAGGATCGGCATGAACAGCGCCGGCGCGGTACCAACAAAGGAGCTCCACAATTCAGCCCGCGTGGTGGTGCGCCCCCCGGGATCGCAGCCGGTGGACTTGCCGACATAATAACAGACCGCCATGAAAGCCACGCCGAACATGATCCCCGGAACCATGCCGGCGAGAAACAGATCGGCGACGGAAACATTGCCGACAAAGCCATAGATCAGCATCGGGATCGAGGGCGGAATGATGATTCCGATGGTGCCCGCGGCAGCCACGAGGCCGGCGGCAAACGCCTTGTTGTAACCTTCTCTGGCCATGTTCTTGATCATCACCGAGCCGATGGCCGCACTGTCAGCGATGGCCGATCCGGAAATGCCGCCGAAGATCATCGAGGCGCCGACCACGACCATGCCCAGCCCGCCCGGCATGAAGCCGAAGGCTGCCCGGGCGAAGCCGATAATGCGCAGGCCCACGCCGCCGCGGCTCATCAGTTCGCCGGCAACGATGAACAGTGGAATGGCAAGGAAATGATTGGGCTCAACCCCGCCAATGAAATTGAGGTAAAGCGCCTGCAGCGGATAGCCCAGATCAAAAACAAGGATCGGCAGCACGGCGGTTAGCAGGATCGCCCAGACCAGCGGCATACCCAGAAACACGGTGATCAGAAACACCGCAACGACAAACAGCAGGATCACAGCACGGCTCCCGTGTCGGCGCCATCGACATGATGCGCAATCGGCGGATCCTGGCGATCGGGCGGCGAGCGCCAGTCATGCACCATATTGAACAGATGGAAGATCAGCGACAGCGCGATGCCAACCGGCATCGAGGCATAGAGAAAGCCGACCGGCCAATACAGCACCGTTGTCCGCTGCGCCCAGGTGTGACTTGAGATCGAGTAGCCTTCGAAAATCAGGCTCGCCATCATCACCAGCACCACGATGTTGATCGCGGCCAAGAGAAAACGATGCGCGCCTTGCGGCACAAACAGCTCGACAATTTCAGTCACGCGCATGTGCGCGCCGCGAGCAATCGCTGCCGCGCATCCGAGAAATGTCGTCCAGAGCAGAAGGAACGCTGTCACTTCCAGCGACCAGGCCAGATCGAACCCTGCAGCGCCTCTGAGTGTTGCATTGACGAAAACAAGTGTCACGATCGACAGCCCGCCAAGTACGAGGGTCATGTCGATCAGACTGGAGAGAAGACGCAGCGGAAGCGGATAGATTGCCCTGTAGTCCATGCCAAATTCCCGGAGAAAGGATCAGGACCCGAAGGCCCTGATACAGGTTGCAGACAGAACGAAACCTATTTCGCCGGCATCATCTCGCGGATTTTGGCAGCATCGGCCAGAACCTTGTCAACGGCCTCCGCGCCATAGACATCCCGCGCCTTGTCATAGACCGATGCGACAGCATCGCGGAACGGTCCGATTTCAGGTGTTGAAACCTTGGCGCCGGCAGCTGTCATTTCTTCAAGCTGCGCATTGACCGAGTTCTTGACCAGATCGCGGCTGAACGCGGAAGAATCGGCGGCCGCCTTTCTGAAGGCTTCCTTGTCTGCATCCGAGAAGCTCTGCCAGGTCTTTTCAGACACAGTCAAAGGCAGCGGGCTGTAAACATGACGCGTCAGGGTGATGTAGGGCGCAACCTCGTAGAAGCGGAGCGACTTGATGGTGTCGACCGGGTTTTCCTGACCGTCGACCGTACCCTGCTGAATAGCGAGATATACATCGGTGATCGGCATCACCACGGTCTGGAAGCCGACGGCTTCCATGGTCCAGCGGATCATGTCGTTCGGAAACACGCGCATCTTTTTGCCGACCGCATCCGCGGGTGATGTCAGCGGGTCCTTGGTGGTGTAGCTGCGGAAACCGGCTTCCCAGGTCGACAGCACCCGGAAACCGACTTCCGGCAGCTTGGCGAATTCACCCTTGAGCCATTCGGAATTGTCATAGAACTCCCAGCCCTGCTCATAGGTATCAACCAGGAACGGCATTGCGGTGAGGTTCAGCGAGGTCAGGTGCGTGGCGTAGGAACCCGTCGCCGAAACCGTGAAATCAACACCACCGAGCTGCAGCTGCTCGATGGCCTTCGGGTCATTGGCGAGTTGGCCAGCGGGGAAGATACGGACTTCATACCGGCCTTCCGTGTACTCCTTGACCTTCTCGGCAAAAACCTCTGCCGCCGCCTGGCGGGACCCGCCGGGATTGTCGGTGTGGCTGAACTTCAGCACCGTTTGAGCGAGCGCTGATGTGGCGAACCCACCCATCAATGCGGTGGTGACGGCCAGCGTCTTGATCAGAGTATTCATGTTTTCCTCCCAGGCAAAAAACCGTGTTGCAATTATTTAACGTATACATTAAAAAATTCATTGTCAAATTCGTTTTGCAGCCAGATCCGGTGCCACAGTTACCGGTTCATCATTCAGGGGAAATTCATGGTCCAATCATTCGAAATCGCGGTTTTCGAAGGCGACGGGATCGGGCCGGAAATCACAGCGCCGACCATCCGCATCCTGGAAGCCCTGACAAACGGGCAGGATGATTACCAGCTTGCATTCACCATGGCCCCGGCCGGTGCCGCCCTCTACGCCGCAACCGGTGAAGCGCTGCCGTCCGCCTCGATGGAAACGGCTCGTCGTGCCGACGCCATCCTGCTTGCAGCCATGGGGCTGCCCTCCGTCCGCTACAAGGACGGGACCGAGATCTCGCCACAACTGGATCTGAGAATCGAGCTCGACCTTTTTGCGGGCGTGCGCCCGGTTCGGGTGGTTCCAGGCCAACCTACCCCGCTCAAGCTATCGGGCGGCCAGACGATCGACTTCGTGCTGATACGGGAAAGCACCGAAGGCCTGTTTCACTCCAAGGGCAAGGGAGAAGTGACAAGGGACGAGGCGCGCGAAACGCTTCTGATCACGCGCAAGACCAGCGAAAAGCTGTTCCGCTTTGCCTTCGACTATGCACAGCAGCGCATGGCCCTGGGTACCGGCAAGGGCCGTGTGACCTGCGTCGACAAGGCCAACGTGTTTCGCGCATTCGCCTTTTTCCGCGAGATCTTCGATGGCGTTGCCAAGGACTATTCACAACTGACGGCCGACCACGCCTATGTCGATGCCACCGCGCTGTGGATGGTCGAAAAGCCGTGGCTGTTCGATGTATTGGTCACGGAGAACATGTTCGGCGACATCTTGTCGGATCTCGGAGCCGGGATCATGGGCGGGCTGGGTTTGGCTCCCTCAGCCGATATCGGGCATAAGCATGCTGTGTTTCAGCCGTGCCATGGCTCCGCACCGGATATTGCCGGCAAGGGCCTGGCCAATCCGTTCGCGATGATCCTGTCAGCCGCCATGATGCTTGACTGGCTGGGCACAAAGCACAACATCGAGCAGATGATTTCCGATGGAGCTTTATTGCGCGACGCCGTTTACAAGGTGGTCGCTAATGGGAGCGTTCTTACGCGCGACCTTGGCGGAACCAGCAGCACGGAAACCGCCGCTGATGCGGTTCTGGAAGAAATCACAGCAAAGGCGTGATCGTGGAAAAAACCTTGCGGGTCGCCTGTCTGGGCGCGGGATATTTCAGCCAGTTTCACTTCGACGCCTGGGAACGGATTGAAGAGGTGGAACTGGTCGGCATTGCCGACCGGAACATCGACAAGGCCCGGCCGTCTGGCCATCCGGCGTTCATCAATCTCGAACAGATGCTCGAAGCGACGTCTCCCGATCTTCTCGATATCATCGTACCGCCTCACACCCATCTGGACACGATCAGGGTTGCGCTTGATCATGGCGTCAAGGCCATCATCTGCCAGAAACCGTTCTGCGCCTCCCTTGCGGAAGCCAGGACTGCTGTCTCTCTTGCTGCGAAAGCGGGGGTTCCGCTGATCGTGCACGAAAACTTCCGTTTCCAGCCCTGGTACCGGGAGATGGCCCGCTCCCTTGCCGCCGGCGACATCGGTGATGTCCATCAATTGACCTTTCGCTTGCGCACAGGCGACGGCCAGGGTCCCGAAGCCTATCTCTCTCGCCAGCCCTATTTTCAGAAGATGGAACGCTTTCTCGTCCACGAAACCGCGGTGCACTGGATCGACACTTTCCGGTTTCTGCTCGGGGACATCCGGGCAGTCTATGCCGATCTGAGAAAGATGAACCCGGTGATCGCGGGTGAGGATGCCGGTTACATCATTTTCGATTTCGATCACGGCGTCCGGGCCATCTTCGACGGCAACCGGCATCTCGATCATGCAGCCGAGAACACCCGCACCACTCTGGGAGAGGCAATTCTGGAAGGCACCACCGGAACGATCACCCTGTCCGGCAACGGCGCCTTGCATCTCCGGCCTTTCGGCAAGAATGCAACCCGGACCCTGCAGGAGCCAATCGCATGGCGCGGCTTTGCCGGCGATTGCGTGTTTGCGCTTCAGCGTCATGTCGTCGATGGTCTGCTGGAAGGGCGACCATTCGAAAATACTGCAGCCGATTATCTTCGTGTTATAGAGATCGAGGAAGCGATCTACCGGTCAGCAAGCGAGGGTCGGAAAGAAGGGGTCTAGAGTGTCCGTCGAAGCAAAGTCAAAGTCTCACAGCATTCGGGCGGTGGATGCACTCAGAGCGTTGATTTTTGCGGGCGAACTGCCTCCTGGATCGGATCATCTTGAAAGCGAACTGGCGGAAAAACTGGGTATGTCGAGAACACCGGTCCGGGAGGCCACACTTGTTCTCGAATCGCAAGGACTGCTCGAAGTCCGTCCGCGCAAGGGCGTCCGGATATCGGCCCTTTCCGCCGATGACATGCGTGAAATCTACGAGGTGCTGACCGAACTTGAGAGCCTCGCCGCATCGCTTGCCGCCGACGCCCATTATTCCGAACAGGAATTGTCCCGGCTCAAATCGGCCACACTCGAAATGGAAGCCAGTGTCGCGGCCAATGACCGTGAAGGCTGGGCTCGCGCCGACGCCGCCTTCCACGACGAACTCGTCCGTCTGGGCGGCAACAAGAGGATCCAGACCATCGTTTCCAACTTCAACGACCAGGTCCGGCGAGCGAGAGCCCTCACGCTGCACATGCGGCCGATGCCTAAGAAATCCAACGAGGACCACCGCGCGCTCTACGAAGCCATAGCCAAGGGTGATTCCACGGCTGCACGGAAGATCCACTGGCGGCACAGGACCGAAGCAAAAGACATGCTGATAAATCTGTTGAACCAGCACGGGCTTCGCCGGGTCTGAACTGGCACTTGCTGCGAAGGCGAGCAAAGGCCGCAGTGACTAAAATTCGCGAGACGGTCCCGACCGGGAAGACGGCTGAATATCGGTCATCGGTTGTGGCCGAGAACTTGGCTCCATTCTCGAGAATATGGACGCGTGCCGCATGCGGCGGCAAACGCACAAGCGCTGCCCTTTTCTGTGAGCGCGGCGTCTTTCGCGCCACATGATAATGTCCGCCCCAATGCGTTGTGTACCGCCTTTGTGCACCAAAACAGCAGTTGCGAATCCCTGAAACTCAACAAGTTGAGTGTTTTCAATGTCTTCAGGGGCAAATGGCGGAGAGGGTGGGATTCTCCCTCAAAGTCCCTATTAGATTGACAATATTGGCTGAATTGAGCCTAGACGCGCTTTCAACGATACATTGAACGGTACCCCGGATGATACCCGATCGCAAGAGAACGGGTGAACATACTCCCCTCACGAAGCGGAAATAGTTTCCGCATTTCAGTTCAGCGAGATTGAGCATCTGTTTAGATGGCAGGTATATGGATTGGGGTGGGAGCGACCTTCCGCTTGGAGTGGTCCCGGTCAGCGTCCATGCCAGCAAAAATGCGTTTCAAATCCGGCGGAAGTTCAAGAGTGAAAACGCGAGTGTTCGAAACTTTTGGTGAAGTTCGGCTATATTATTTAAGTTGATATTGGAGTTCATTTGCAATCATTTGCATATCCATTGCATACAGAGAGTCGTCGATCTTTTGGATCATTTGGGTGGGCTTAACGTGAACGAATTAAACGAGTTTAACGCGGAACTTACCGAAGAAATCCGTAGTGAATCTTTGCAAAGCGGGATGTCCGAGGCTGACACATTTTTTGAGAGAATGGCCAGCCTTCTTGAGGCTGAGGGGGAGATCGTAACCGCAGATAGGGCCACCTATGCAGGGAGCAATTCTGGCAAGACCGTCCGAATTGACGGAATTGGAGGAGATCCAAAGGAAGCGGAAGGTGTCCTCAGCGTTATAGTATGTGATTTTTATGCTCAACCCGAACCCCTCAAGATAAACGCCCAGGACGCCAAGAAGGCTTTCGGACACCTCATCAATTTTGTGGCTGGCTCGCGGAGGCCAGAGTTCCGCGCTGACCTAATTCCTGCAAGTGTCGAGGCTGGAGTGGCTCAATTGATTGCCTCATCATGGTCATCAGTCAGCAAGATCAAATTAATTCTAATAACCAACGCGGTATATAGTGCCCGTACCGACGCGGTCGTAGCCGGGAAAATTGACGAAAAACCAGTCACCTACAATATCTGGGACCTGTCTCGCTTCCACCGCTACGAGACGTCAGGGCAGACTCGTGAAAAAATCGTGGTCAATTTTCGCGATGATTTTGGAACAGCAATTCCTGCACTTTCAGCGTCGAGTAGTGGTGATCAATTGGACAGCTATCTTATGGTTGTGCGCGGCTCGCAACTGGCGGATATCTATGAGAAATGGGGTGCCAGGCTTTTGGAGTCAAATGTCCGAAGTTTCCTGCAGGCGCGGGGCGGTGTTAATAGGGGAATCCGGGATACGATCAAAGACGAACCCGCGATGTTCTTTAGCTACAATAACGGTCTTTCAGCCACCGCGGACAGCGTTGAGGTCGACAAGTCCACAGGCGGTCTGGAGATTGTCTCCGCCACAAACCTACAGATCGTTAATGGAGGACAAACTTGTCAACGGCGGAGTAAAACCCGGCCAGGCGGCGGCGCAAAAATCGGCCACTCTTTGTGCGCGCATGAGGCTGCCGCGAGGGCGTAGCCCGAGTGGGGGTCTCATGCGCGCGCGGCGATTTCCGGAGTCCACGGTGTAGATCCCCAAGCCCTCCTGCATTCGTCGCAGAAGGAAAATAGGTGGCCGGATTTTACTCCGCCCGCGGCCGGACTATTCCGCCGCTACCATGGCCGACTTTTGCACCGCCGCTCTCACGCCCACCTCAGCCGGCAAATCGTTTGTGTTCTTGGCGTATATTGAACAGCTCAAGCGAGCGCGTCCGAACGCTAACCTAGTCTATCTCGTGCCGAGCCGCGCCCTGATCAGCCAGGTTGCCACGGATTTGCGCACCGCAAGCGTCGACAAGGCGTTCGATGTCACTACGGTGCCTATACCGGCAGCGCCGACTGTCTTAGGCACACCGATCTATGTCCTCACGCCAGAACGGCTCCAAGTGTTGTTTCATACGGCTCCTGACCTCAGCTTCGACGTGGCGATCGTCGATGAGGCGCATCTTATCGGCGAGGGCTCCCGGGGAGTGGTCTTGCATTCAGTCTTGCAGGACCTGCAACGGCGTCACCCCAACATGCAGTTCCTATTCTCGTCCCCGCAAGTTCGAGAACCGGCTATCTTCGGCACGGTGGTCGGCCGCGAGAGCATAAGGGTTGTTAAGACTAAAGACTCCCCCGTCGCCCAGAACATTATCCTGCTGAACCGGAGAGCGGGCGAAGATAAGAAGATCGATATGCTGCTATGGCGGGACGGCGAGAAGACCCCGCTCGCGGAGATCGATGCCGCGATCCCGATCTACAATTCCCATGATGGGCTCGTGTATCTGAGTTGGGCTCTTGGAAAGGCCTCGCAAAGTCTCGTTTACGCTGTCGGTCCTGCCGCATGCGAGGATATCGCTTTCAAGATCAAAGAACTGACGCAAGATCCGGCGGTTTCTGAAGTGGTGCCTTCCTCCAGACCCGGTGAGCTATCTGTACTGGTTCGCAAGAAGCTGACTGCCTTTGCGAAAGAGGCAGTCCATCCGAGCTACGTGCTTGCTGAAACCGTGGAGGCCGGCGTCGGCTTCCACTACGGCCGTATCCCTCCGCTGCTGAGGAACGCGGTTGAGAGTGCCTTTGCTGACGGGCATCTGGACTTCATCGTCTGCACAAGCACCCTGCTGCAGGGCGTCAATCTGCCCGCGCGTAACGTGTTCATGCAGAACCCCCATAAGGGGGAAATGAACCCGATCGAACCCGTCGATTTCTGGAACCTTGCGGGACGTGCCGGTCGCCTTGGCAGGGACTTCCAAGGGAACGTATTTCTCGTCGATTACGATGAGTGGGAATCGAGTCCGCTCTCCGGGCCGAAGGATGAGCCCATCAAGCCGTCGCTTGAGGTCACCCTGACCGAAACGTCGGCTGAGCTGCTGGAATATATAGCGGCGGCGGATCGCCCATCGGGCGAGTCTTCTCATCTGGAAGCCGTTTTCTCAAAACTCCTGCGCGACCGTCGGCAAGGGCAGCTTGACGACACCCTTGACCACCTCAGCGGATTGTCGCCGCAGACACGGGCAAGCATCACCTCCGCTCTGGCGATCGCTGACAACCAGATCAGTTTGAACGTGGAAACGCTGGCGGCCAGCCCGCAGATTTCCGGATACCGGCAGCAAGAACTGTACGATTACATGATCGCGAAGATCGGGAAAAAGGGCCCCGAGTATCTGATCCCGCTGCATCCGAGCACAGGGTGGAAGGAAGCGCTCGACAAGCTGCGACCGGTTTTTGCCCGCGTGCACAAATATCTTGAGCTGAAGAGCGGCCGGCATCATCTGTACTGGGCTCCTTTGGCTCTTCGCTGGATGCGCGGTGAGCCGCTGCCGATGATCATTGAGGGGGCGATCAAATACTACAAGAGCCAAGGAAAGAACCGGTCCAGCCGGACGGTCATCCGAGAGGTGCTAACAGATGTGGAAAGCAGCCTACGGTTCAAATACGTGAACATGCTTGGCTGCTACGGAGCTGTGCTGAAAGAGGCCTTGATCGCAACCGGACACGTTTCTTACGTTGCGAAAATACCGGCGCTGCCACTGTATCTGGAGCTTGGGGCAGCATCGCAAACGATGATCCAGTTTATCAGTCTCGGCCTCTCTCGCCACACGGCGTACATCCTGTCCGGCCTGACGATCAACAGAGATATGGATCTAGGATCAGCGCGGCGGTTTCTCTCCCGCCTGACACCTGAGACAGCAGGACTATCGCCTTACGTGGCTGAAGAACTTAGACGAGTGCTTCAAAACGTCTGAGCATGAAAGTGGACGAAGCGGGAACTGTTCAGGGATGCGAGTTAGTATGCCAGTCGCGGTGCAGGTTGCCGCTGGCAAAAAGTAGGGTCCGATTCCGGCGTCATTTCGTTCGCAACCTGTTAGTCGGCTCCCGGCCCCATTCCAGTCATTGGCATGGACGCACTAAAGGCTGATTCCCGACATCCCGAGCCTTTTGATCCACCCACAATGCAACGCTGTTTTCGGGTAACAATCTTGGGAAGCCCAAACCGGGCTGTATGGCCGCTGCACCGCATTGATAAGTAGGTCAAATAGTCTGCCTGCGCCGCAACCTCCAAAAGGCCACCCTTCAGGACCGCGCCTTGCCCAGCACCAGCGTAAAGTTGGCGAAGGGGCAATCGGCCTCCCCAACAGAGGGTCGAGTCGAAGGATGAAAGGCTCCATTGTTTGAGTAGTGCATTCGCGACGCCTTTTGCACTGATTTGTGATGAACATTACATCTGCAAATTTCAGCAACCAAAAATTGTGAAAATAATTTTCTAGGCTAATAAAAGCCTTACATTGCCGCTCTGGAAAGTATTGTTTCTGCTTATATTCAAAAAAATCGATTTGCTACAACCTAATATATTAAACTATAATATTCATATCTACAATATTGTAGTGGTAATCGAAAATGGATTAAGCCATGTCTTCTATAGACCGAAAAGTACAGCGCACAGCCGCGGCCAAGCAGACCAAGAAAACACGTGCGGAAAACAACGCCGTCACGAAAAAGAAGGCGCGCGCAACGCGGGCACCAAAGGAAAATGACGAGCCGATTTCGCCAGAAGCCGAAGCGCGTCTGTCTGAACTCGTCAAGCGAATCGTCTCATTGCATCGCAGGTCAACCGGACAGGTTTTTGAACTCGGTGAATGCCTTGCCGAGGCAAAAACTGTCCAGCCAGAGAAACGCTTTGGCCGCTGGCTGAAAGAAAATTTCCGCTATAGCGTCCGTTCAGCCTGGAATTTCATCTCGGTTCACGAACGGCTTTCTCATCACCGCGAACGACTTGAACAACATGCCATCGGTTCGACCGCGCTCATCGCACTAGCGAAAGGTGAGCCGGATCAGATTGAGGACGTCATCAAGCAATTTGACGAAGGCAAGAGCCTCAAACCTCAAGAAATCAAGGCGCTAGTCGGCGGCAAGAATGATGAAGCTGAAGAGCAGATCGATACGAGACAGCTGGGCGGCAAGGCAGGGCTACAAAAGATGGCCGCTGCCAAACTCAAATCCGACATGGAGGAGTTTCATCGGCTTGCAGCCTTGGTCCTCGAAGAGCTTGAGGAAGCCATATCCCGGGTTACCGCGGGAAAACGGATCATCTTGCGATCACTTGCTACTGGAGTAGAGCTCCGAGCGCGGCATGCATCGGACCTCTTCAAAGACATTGCCGCGCCACTTCGTCCTGTTGAGCATCTTCCGCGTGGCAATCTTAGCCATGCGAAGATTGGCGATCAGACCGGCTGGGGAGCCGTCCAGGACAGCCTCTATCGTTTGGGCGGTGTTGGCTCATGGCCTCCCCGCGATGAAATGGAAAAATGGGTGATCGAATTAGCGCACCCGGCACTACGTTTCGCAGTCCATGGCGAACCCTATGTTGCAAGTGCAAAACTGCCCGCAGCTCCCGTCTTAGAGGTCGCAAAAGTAGACAGCGACGTCACAAAAAATGATCAGACTACGGTCGAGAAGGAAGAGGACGCTGATGAGACACCGCCGAGCGTGTCAGACGCCGAATTGGATTCAACACTCAACAGCCTTATGGCGGCCAACAAAGCACCCGCTGAAGCACACATGTCGCGATAACAGGGGGGGCACGAGTTCGGCGGTTGCGCTACTCAAGCCCTTATCCAAACATCTACCAAAGCCCCGCTTATCCGCAGCGGGGCTTTGGCTTTCTGGTCAGAAGCTTTCTATCTGTCTTTGGCCTGTCGCCGTGTTTTTGCAAGCTGATCAAAATCGAGGCCCCGGAACATCGAGAAATCAATCTTAGGATTGAGCGGCATGTTGGCAAACATCTCGGCTTCGGACTCAGTCAGCGTTTTCCAACCATATTTGTTGTGATCATCGCCGCCGAGCGCATGCCCGGCCTGCATCCGCCGTTCCCGTTCGCCGATCTCCTTGTCCTTACGAGCTTCCGTAATGTAATCGCCGCGTAGGGAATGGAACCGTTCACCCGGCGAGTCCTTAATGCCCGCCTTGTCGTAGAGCCGTCGCATATAAGTCGACGCGGATTTTGCGGGGTCATCGAGTTTCATGAGCTGAGGAAACAGGAACTGGTCGCCTTGTTTTTGAGCCCATTCGACATAGCCGATCTCAACCAGGTAATTATGAAGAACAAAATACCGGCCGCTTTCCGTCGTTTTGATCGGTCGTCGGACCCACTTGCCACCGATCATTGTAATTGCCGCGACCTCTGCTACCCAGATTCCGCCGAACTTATCCGTGATGTCGGTCCCGATCAGATGGGTAAGCAAGCCCAAACGGCGGCTGGTCAGCAACCCGAGCAGAGGCAACATGACATCATCGATGTAAGGCGATTGAACACATGTCTGGAAGAGCTGCGTCAACTTCTTTGCTGATATCGGCTCCGCGGAAATCGCATCCCGAGCGTCCTTGGGGTATTTGAGTGCCACGTTTTTGACTGGATTGTCGAAGGCATGTTGCGCAGCTGCATAGCTGAACACGGGCTTGATGACTCCCATATATCCATTCTGCAGCGTGTTCTTGGCAATCCGCCCCTTGCTGAACTCTCGGTTGCTTTCGATAACTTCTCTTGCTGTAAGGTGTGAAGGCCGCTCCTTCTCTCTCGGGGGCCAGAACTGCATGAGATTGATGAACGCCTGAAGATCGGTTGGTGTGTAACAATCGATAGGGTGATCACCGATCAGTTCAACAAAGAGATTCAGACGCATCTCGGCAGTCTTGATGTCTTTGCTGGCCGTTCCCATGGCCTTGACCCGTTGCGCGAGATACTGACTTGCAGCTGTGCTGAACAACGGTTTGTCGGACGATCCACGTTCCACATATCGCCGATCCTTGTCGGCCTCTGTTTCCACATTGGCACTGACCAACCCGGCCCTCGCACTGATCTTGCCTTTCGAAGGCGAGCCGCTTTCGGGTGATGGCGTCAAAAGAGATGCGGGATCGTCCTTGGCTCTCTCGACCAATCGCTTGGCCAGCAATTCGGCATTATCGCCGAGTGCCTTGTTGTAATCTTCACCGGCATCCTTGCGAGCCTTCTCTTGCGCGATCCGCACAAGCCCTCGCATCATCGCGAAGTTGTTTTCCTCTTCGGCAGTTGGCGGAGGAGGAGGTTTGCTGATGTCATAGAGAGCGGATTTGAGGCCCATCGTCACGGCCTGCCACGCCCTGGTGCCCTTGGCGTCCTCATCGATACCATCGACGTCGCCACCAAGCATGTCTTCCATCAGTGGCCAGAACCCACTCTCGTCATCGTTCGCTTTCGACATGGCAAGCTCGATCCGTTCAAATTTTTCACGTGCGATCGCGGCCAGCTTGTCGGCGATCTTGCGGGCTTCCGGTTTCGGTATGACGCCCAGGCCAATCCGGATGGGACGCTTGACGTCGCCAGCGATCGTTTTGGGCAGTCGCATCTGAAACATATAGGCCGAACCTGTTTTGATCAGGTAAAGACCGGGCGAGGAGCGAGGGCGGCCTTTTGGGGCCTCCTTCGCGGAAATAATTTCCGCATTTTGGGATGATACCCCCGACGATACAGGCAACGATACAATTCGAGTTTCTGACATTGGCAAAAGCCCTTGTTTTGGGCGGCCAGATTCAAAAAAACCTTATCTATCAAAAACTTGGGAACTGCCGTTTTGAGTGCCCGGAGGGGCTGGCGGAGAGGGTGGGATTCGAACCCACGGTGGAGTTGCCCCCACGCCGCATTTCGAGTGCGGTACTTTCGACCACTCAGCCACCTCTCCGCGTCTTTGGTCGGCGCAGCATCACTGCGCGGGCGCTTCCATAACCTCGCAGCGCCTGTTGCACAAGAGGGAAGTTTGCCTGTCTGCTGCCAAACCGGGCCGAACCGCCAATTTGGCTTGACTCAAGACCCCGTCTCACGTATCTCGCGACCCGAATGCGGCGTGGGGCTTCCTGCGCCGTTGGCCTTTGTCTGGGCAAACCGCAGAAGCGGATCCCTGGCAGGCTTCACCCGGCAGTGTCCCCCGCTGGACCCGGCCGATCCGTTCCGACTGGCAAAAAGACGGCCCGCCGCAAGGTGAGAGCCGGACGAACACGAAAGGACAAAAGATGTTCGCAGTCATTAAAACCGGTGGCAAGCAGTACCGCGTCGCCGCCAATGACGTTCTGACGATCGAAAAGCTCGAGGGCGCCGCTGGCGACACCGTCGAGTTCAACGAAATCCTCATGGTCGGCGAAGGCGCCGGCGCAACCGTTGGCGCACCTTTCGTCGAAGGCGCCATGGTCGTTGCCGAAGTTGTCGAGCAGGGCCGCGCCCGCAAGGTCATCGCCTTCAAGAAGCGCCGCCGGCAGAACTCCAAGCGCATTCGCGGTCACCGTCAGCACCAGACCGTCGTCAAGATCACCGACATCCTGACCGGTGGCGCCAAGCCGTCGAAGAAGGCTGCCGCCAAGAAGGAAGCTGCACCCAAGGCAGAAGCTCCGGCAAAGACCGAAGCCGCCGCAACCGCAGCACCCCTGTTCACCGCGCCGGCTGGCGAGCCCGACAATCTGACCAAGATCAAGGGCATCGGCCCGGTCGCAGCCGGTCAGCTCAACGAGCAGGGCATCACCACCTTTGCCCAGGTTGCCGCTCTGAGCGACGCCGACATCACCCGCATCGACGAAGCCATGCCGTTCAGCGCCGACCAGATCTCGGACTGGCGCGAGCAGGCCAAGGCTCTCGCGAAGTAATCAACCGCCCGTTCGGGCCCTGGCGGCCAAAAGCCGCAAACAGACAATCGCCCTTGAGGGCGGAACAGGAGCAGACCCATGGCACACAAAAAAGCTGGCGGTTCCACGCGCAACGGTCGCGATTCGAACTCCAAGCGTCTCGGCGTGAAGAAGTTCGGCGGCGAAGCTGTCATTGCAGGCAACATCATCATTCGTCAGCGCGGAACCAAATGGCATCCGGGCACCGGCGTCGGCATTGGCAAGGATCACACCATTTTTGCCGTGCAGCCGGGCAATGTTGACTTTCGCAAGACAGCCAACGGCCGAACCTTTGTGTCCGTTGTGGCGAAAGCCGAAGCAGCGGAATAAGCCGGATCGCATTTTGCAAGCCGGTGTCTCATTGACCCGGCCTTTGCAGGCACCTCCGGAACACCGGACGAAAAAAGGGGAGATGGGACGCCATCTCCCCTTTTTCTTTGTCCAGAACCGGAGAACGACCATGAGACAGGATACACCCAGCAGCCCCAGCGTCAGCGCGCGGGCACCCAGAGACAACCTCAGTGACTGTACGAGCGCGAGCGACACGGAAAGCTTCGAACGGACCGCGTCAAGCTATGACTGCCCCGTTCTGTTGACCGAACACCTCGTCCTGCGCGCCCCCCACGCCGAGGACATCGACGCCATTGCCATTCTCGCCGACAATCCGGCCATCGCCACCATGGTATCGCGCATTCCGCACCCCTATACCCACGCGGACGCCGAAACCTTTGTGCGAGCCTCCGCCAAACGCGGGAATGGCAATTGCGTCTATGCCATCACCGAAGCGGAAACCGGCAAGTTGCTCGGTTGCTGTTCGCTGGAGACCGCGGCGGACGGCAAGGCGCTCGAACTGGGCTACTGGGTCGGAGAACCTTTTTGGGGCCGGGGCATCGCCACGCAAGCCGTGCACGCGCTGGTCGACATGGCCTTCCGCACCCGCGAGATCGAGCATATCGATGCCCGCTGCCGGGTCATCAACCCTGCTTCCCGCCGGGTGCTGCAGAAAAGCGGCTTCCAGTTCCAGGGGACCGGAATGATCAACGTTCTGGCCATCAACGCCAGCGCCGCGGTTGAATGGTTCCGGCTCGACCGCAAGACCTGGGTCTCGCTGATCAGCTGGTCGAACGAGAGCCGGACCAGGACCCGGTAGCTCGAAAACCTTGCTGCCCGACCAATCCGGCTTGCACGGGGTGGCGTAGAAGGATCATGACACCGAAAGGATTTCGCCATGACCCTTCTGCGCCCTCTTGCTCTCCTGCTGTTTGCAGCCTTCACGTCTGCGCCCGCCTATGCCGCCGATCTCAGGCTTGAGGATTTCTTCAAGGGCAAGACCTATGCCTATGGCTCGTTTGGCGCCATCAACGGCACCAGCCGCAGCTTCCGCGTCGATCTGACCGGCCATGTGCGCGGCAAGGTTCTCACCCTGCGCGAGGATTTCCGCTACGACGACGGCGAGCGCGACACCAAGACCTGGGTCTTCACCCGCACCGGGCCGAACACCTATTCCGGCACCCGCGAAGACGTGCTGGGCGAAACCACCGTCCGCCTGTCGGGCAACACCGCCCGCTTCACCTACCGGGTAGATCTCAATCCCGGCGGCAAGCCCAACATCGTCCGCTTCCACGACAAGCTCGTGCTGAAGGACGACGGCACCCTGCGCAACACCGCGCTGGTGACCAAGTTCCTGCTGCCGGTCGCCAGGGTACGGGTCAATTTCGCGCCGACGCTTGCAGGCGCACAGGCCATCAAACCCTGACGGATAGTGGCCCGAGCCTTCACCACCTGCCGCAATAGGCTTTGACCTCGCGCCTCCGGGCGTTTATCGATGCGCCCAAAGCCGGAGGCTCACGCCGCTCCGGCTGCCTCGCGTTGAAAGCCCGGATCGGTAAAGCCAGATGAAATTCCTCGACGAAACCAAGGTCTATATCCGCTCCGGCGACGGTGGCGCCGGCAGCGTCTCGTTCCGGCGCGAGAAATACATCGAGTTCGGCGGTCCTGATGGCGGCGATGGCGGCCGTGGCGGCGATGTCTGGGTGGAAGCCGTCGACGGCCTCAACACCCTGATCGACTACCGCTTCCAGCAGCATTTCAAGGCCAAGACCGGCGGCCACGGCATGGGCCGCAACCGCACCGGAGCGGGCGGCGACAGCGTCACTCTGAAAGTGCCCGCCGGCACCCAGATCTTCGAGGAAGACAACGAGACACTTGTTTGCGACCTGACCGAGATCGGCCAGCGCTACCGCCTCGCCGTCGGCGGCAATGGCGGTTTCGGCAATGCCCATTTCAAGTCCGCCACCAACCAGGCTCCGCGCCACGCCAATCCCGGACTCGAAGGCCAGGAGAAAACCATCTGGCTCAGGCTCAAGCTGATCGCCGATGCGGGCCTGGTCGGCCTGCCCAATGCAGGCAAATCGACCTTTCTTGCCTCCGTCACACGGGCGCGTCCGAAGATCGCCAATTATCCCTTCACCACGCTGCACCCGAATCTCGGTGTCGCCACCATCGATGGCCGCGAATTCGTGCTCGCCGACATTCCCGGCCTGATCGAGGGCGCCCATGAGGGTGTCGGCATCGGCGACCGGTTCCTCGGCCATGTCGAGCGCACCCGCGTGCTTTTGCATCTGGTCTCCGCGCTGGAGGAAGATGTCGCCAAGGCCTACAAGACCGTCCGCCATGAACTTGAAGCCTACGGCCACGGCATTTCCGACAAGCCCGAGGTGGTGGCGCTGAGCCAGGTCGACGTGGTCGACGCAAAGGAGCGCGCCAACAAGGTCCGGGCGCTGAAGAAGGCCGCAGGCCGCGCGCCCTACGAAATCTCCGCCATCACCAGCGAAGGCATGACCGGTGTGCTCCGCGAACTGCGCGATGTCATCGTTGGCGCCAAGGCGGAGGATGACGCTGCAGAGGCCGGCAAGACCACCGGCAAGGGCGATACGAAAGACTGAAGATGGCAGGCAATCGCAAACCCGTTGCCGCGCACAAGCGCATTGTCATCAAGATCGGCTCGGCGCTGCTGGTCGACCGCGCCAGCGGCTTGAAGGCTGCCTGGCTCGAATCCCTCTGTGCCGATGTCGCTGAACTGAAGCAGTCCGGTGCTGAGGTCCTGGTGGTCTCTTCCGGTGCCATCGCCATGGGCCGCACCGTGCTTGGCCTGCCCCCTGGACCGCTGCGGCTCGAGGAAAGCCAGGCCGCCGCAGCCGTCGGCCAGATCGCGCTGGCCCGCGCCTGGTCCTCTAGCCTCTCGACCCACGGCATTGTCGCCGGGCAGATCCTGCTGACGCTGGGCGACACCGAGGAGCGGCGGCGCTATCTCAATGCGCGCGCCACCATGGCCGAGCTGATGCGCCATGGCGCAGTTCCGATCATCAACGAGAACGACACGGTGGCCACCAGCGAAATCCGCTATGGCGACAATGACCGGCTCGCCGCCCGCGTCGCCACCATGGCCGGAGCCGACCTCTTGGTGCTGATGTCCGACATCGACGGGCTGTACACCGCCCCGCCGCATCTCGATCCCGACGCCCGCTTTCTTGAAACCATCGACGCGATCACGCCGGAGATCGAGGCCATGGCGGGTGACGCAGGCTCCGAGCTGTCGCGCGGCGGCATGAAGACCAAGATCGACGCCGGCAAGATTGCCACCGGCGCCGGCTGCGCCATGATCATCGCCTCGGGCAAGACCGATCACCCGCTGTCGGCCATCGACAAGGGCGCCAGATCGAGCTGGTTCCAGCCCTCCGGCACACCGCAGTCGGCGCGCAAGGTCTGGATCGCCGGACAGCTCGAGCCGGCAGGCAGGCTGAGCATCGATGCCGGCGCCGAAAGGGCGCTGCGCTCCGGCAAGAGCCTGCTGCCGGCGGGCGTCCGCTCCGTCAGCGGCGACTTCCACCGCGGTGACCCGGTCGCCGTGTGCGATGCGTCCGGGCGCGAGATTGCCCGTGGTCTCAGTGCCTATGACGCCGACGAGGCGCGCCGCATCGCCGGACGAAAGTCGACCGAGATCGAGGCCGTCCTCGGCTATGCCGGCCGCGCCGCCATGATCCACCGCGACGACATGGTGATCGGCTGAACCGGCCCGGATCCTGTCGCGTCTTTACGCCGCCACCCCGATTGCGTAAGAAACCTGCCTGATTGCACGCCGGGAGGAGCACCATGCTCGACAAGACCGTGAGCCAAGCCGACATCTCTGCACTGATGGCCGACATCGGCCGCCGCGCCAGGGCTGCCGCGCGACCGCTTTCGATTGCCCGGACGGATCAGAAGAACGCCGCGCTCAACGCCATGGCTGACGCGATTTCCGCACGCCGCCAGACAATTCTTGACGCCAATGCGCTTGATGTCGAAGCCGCGCTCGCAAGCGATATGGCGGCTTCCTTTGTCGATCGGCTGAAACTCGATGACAGCCGCATTGCCGGCATGGTGGAAGGCATCCGCGCCATTGCCGCCCTGCCCGATCCCGTCGGGGATGTCATTGCCGCCTGGGAGCGCCCCAACGGGCTCAATATCGAGCGTGTCCGCACCCCGCTTGGCGTCATCGGCGTGATCTATGAAAGCCGCCCCAACGTCACCGCCGACGCCGGCGCCCTGTGCCTCAAGGCCGGAAATGCCGTCATCCTGCGCGGCGGATCGGACTCGTTCCATTCCTCCCGCGCCATCCATGCCTGCCTGGTCGAGGGTCTGGAAAGCGCCGGCCTGCCCGCCGACGCCATCCAGATGATCCCGGTCAGCGACCGCGCCGCCGTCGGCGAACTGCTGACGGGTCTGGGTGGCACGGTCGATGTCATCGTGCCGCGTGGCGGCAAGAGCCTCGTCGCCCGCGTCCAGGCCGACGCCCGGGTGCCGGTCTTCGCCCATCTCGAGGGCCTGTGCCATATCTATGTCGACAAGTCCGCCGATCCGGCCATGGCCCGCGCTATCGTGGTCAACGCCAAGATGCGCCGCACCGGCATTTGCGGGGCCGCCGAAACCCTGCTGCTCGACAGCGCCATGGACCGTGCGCTTGCAGCCGACATCCTGGCCGATCTCGCTGCTGTGGGCTGCGAAGTACACGGAGACAATGCGGTCATCAACCTGATGCCCGCCGCCACCCCGGCGACCGAGGACGACTGGCGCACCGAATATCTCGATGCCATCATCGCAGCGCGGTTTGTCGACGGCATTGATGGCGCCATCGACCATATTGCTCAGTGGTCATCCAGCCACACCGAAGCCATCATTGCCGAGGATCCGGCCGTGGTCGAGCGCTTCTTCACCGAAGTGGATTCCGCCATCCTGCTGCACAACGCCTCGACCCAGTTCGCCGATGGCGGCGAGTTCGGCATGGGCGCGGAAATCGGCATCGCCACCGGCAAGATGCATGCCCGCGGGCCCGTCGGCGTCGAGCAACTGACCTCGTTCAAGTACCGCGTGCGCGGCACGGGCCAGATCCGGCCTTGAACGGAAAACCCGCCAGGGTCCCATCCTACCTGAAGATGCCGCATGTCGAGCCGGGCATGAGCGTCGGCCTGTTCGGCGGGTCGTTCAATCCGCCGCACCAAGGCCACGAACTGGTGGCCGAAATCGCGCTGCGCCGTCTCGGCCTTGATCAGCTGTGGTGGATGGTGACGCCCGGAAATCCGCTGAAGAATCACGACGATCTGGCGAGCCTCGACGAACGCGTGGCGCTCAGCCGGCGGATGGCGCCTGGTCCGCGGGTCAAGGTCACCGCCTTCGAGGCTGCTTACAAGCTGCATTACACCGCCCAGACGCTGGCCTTCGTCAAGGCCCGCAATCCCGGCATCAACTTTGTCTGGATCATGGGTGCGGACAATCTCAGGCACTTCCACAAGTGGCAGAACTGGCGCGGCATTGCCCGCACCTTCCCGATCGCGGTCATCGACAGGCCCGGCTCCACGCTGGCCTATCTGTCCTCGAAGATGGCCAAGACTTTCAGCCACGCCCGCATCGATGAAGACGACGCGGCGATCCTGCCCTTTCTCAGGGCCCCTGCCTGGACCTTCATCCATGGTCCGCGTTCGTCGCTGTCTTCCAGCGCCATCCGCAATGAGCGCGCCACGAATAAGACCGCTGCATCTTGAAAAACCTCTCTGTCCGTGACTATCTTCATGGTGCGTTGCACGCGCGTTGAAGCGCGCAACGGTTGTTGGACTGTTCAGGACAAGGAAAGGAACCACTCTGAGAACAGAACACGCGAAGGGAAACGCCGAAGGCGGTTTCTCGAAAGCAACGGGAAGCGGCGAGCAGGCCGCTCTGCGTCAGCTTGAACTGGTCCGCGACAGCTTGGCGGACTCCAAGGCAGAAGACATCGTAGCCATCGACATTGCAGGCAAATCGGCGCTGGGCGACCACATGGTCGTGGCCTCCGGCCGGTCGAGCCGTCATGTCGCATCGATCTGCGATCGCCTGATCAGCGACCTGAAGGATGCCGGTTTCGGCAATCCGCGGGTTGAGGGTCTTGCGACCGGCGATTGGGTGCTCATCGATGCTGGCGATGTCATCATTCATGTTTTCCGCCCCGAAATCAGGGAATTCTACAACATCGAGAAGATGTGGCAGACCCCCGAGATCGAAGACGGAAAGCTGCACTGACCGGTAGCGACTGAACGGCCACCGAGGCCTTCATGACTGCTGGTCCCGACGATCAGGTTTGCGCCGCCCGGGTCATGCGTGACAGGGCGGCAGCAGGGTATGTTGCGCTGATCCGGAAACAGAAACACGGTTGCCATGCGCATCACCCTCTTTGCCGTCGGACGGCTCAAGGCAGGCCCCGAAAGCGAGCTTGCCAGCCGCTATCTGGATCGCTTCGCCAAATCCGGCGGCGCGCTCGGTCTCGATTTCGCCCGGACTATCGAGGTGGCCGAAAGCCGCGCCTCCACAGCCGAGCAGCGCAAGCGCGAGGAAGCGGCACAGCTGACCCGCGCCATGCCCGAAGGCGCGGCGCTGATTCTTCTCGATGAGCGCGGCAAGACACCCGATTCGCCCGGCTTTGCCGCCACGCTGGCAAGGCTGCGCGACGACGGTCGGCGCGACCTGGTCATCGCCATCGGCGGCGCCGACGGCCTCGACCAGGATCTGCATGCCAAGGCTGACGCCGTCATCTGCTTCGGCCGCATGACCTGGCCGCACCAGCTGGTCCGCATCATGGCCGCGGAGCAGCTCTACCGCGCGGCAACGATCCTCTCGGGTCATCCCTATCACCGAGCATGACCGCCGGATGATATCGGCGAACAGCCGGCTTCCACCGCGGCATCAATGGCTCTCAAAGAATTGATCCGCCGCGGCATCATGGTTCATGGAGCCTTAACGCGGAATTCGCTAGAGTGACACAATGCGCAGCCCCCGATCCGCACACACAACGCCCGGCACAGCATACCCTGTGCGATGGCTTGGCGTGTCGGTGATCCCGTTGCTGCGCAATTCCTTCGTGCTCGGACTGGCCGCCTTCATGCTGTTGGCGCAATCTGCGCTGATCCCCGCGCGAGCCACCGACGCCAACGAACCCGAATCCTCAAGCGTCGCGTCCGATCTCGAACAGGAACAGGAAGCCAGCCGGCTGGAACTTCGATCCGTCGCGGACGAGGCGGAACTGGCGGCCAAGGCCCTCGCGGCCCTGGAAGGCGATATCGCGGCTCTTCGGGCCGACCAGCAGGAGCTTGATCGCAAGATTGCCGAAACGGCGGCCCGGAGGACGGATCTGGACCAGCGAATCACAGCCGGCGAACAATCCATGACCGGCCTGTCCGAGCGGCAGGAATCGGTACGGCTGTCGCTTCTGTCACGCCGTTCCGTACTGGCCGAAGTGCTCGCGGCTTTGCAGCGCATCGGCCGCGATCCGCCACCGGCGCTGCTGGTCAGCCCCGAGGATGCGCTCTCATCGGTCAGGAGCGCCATCCTGCTCGGCGCTGTGGTTCCCGAGATCCGTGCCGAGACCGCCGCCCTGGCAGCCGACCTGAAAGAACTGGCCACGCTGCGCCAGGCCATTGCCAGCGAGCGGGTCTCGCTTGCCGCAGCGCTTGAACAGAACGCCGCCGAGGAGCAGCGTCTTGCCAACCTCGCCGCGGAAAAGGCTGCCCTGCAGCAAGAAAGCCAGCGCCGGCTGGACCGCGAGCGCCAGCGGGCCGAAGCGCTTTCAGTGCGCTCAAGCGAGCTCGAATCGGTCATCGCCTCGCTGGCCGAGGAAATCGTCTCGCTCAGGGAAGCTGCCGAAGCCGCCCGCAAGGCCGAGGAAGAGCGGCAGCGGCAGCTCGCCGAACGGCTCGAGCGCGCCCGTGCCTTCGCCGCCGTCGCCGTGCCCGACAAAAACCGCATTATGCCCGCATATCAGTTCTCGAAATTGTCGGGCACGCTGTCGCATCCGGTGAAGGGAGAGACCGTGCGTCACTTTGGTGCGGATGACGGCACCGGCCACACCCTTGCGGGTGAGGTTCTCGCCACCGATCAGGGCGCGACCGTACACGCCCCGGCCGATGGCTGGATCGCCTATGCCGGCCCGTTCCGCAGCTACGGCCAGGTGGTTATCATCGATACCGGAGAAAACCACCACGTGGTTTTGGCCGGAATGGAACAAATCAAGGTCGCAGCCGGGCGTTTCGTGGTTTCCGGCGAGCCCGTGGCCACCATGGGACAGACGAGATTTGCAGGTTCTGCGGCTTTGTCGCTGGCATCGGAGCGTCCAACGCTCTACATTGAAATCAGGAAAGACGGTCAACCGGTCGATCCACGGTTGTGGTGGAACGACGATATGTCTTCAAGAAAGGCAAGCAATGATACGTAAGGTGACACTATTGGCAGTAGGCGCTCTGATGGGCGCAACCGCCGTGAGCGCGATCAACTCCTATGGCGGTTCCGCCAACGCGGCAGGAACCGAAACCTATCGTCAGCTCGCCATTTTCGGCAATGTCTTCGAGCGGGTCCGCGCCCAGTATGTGACCCCGCCGGAGGAAGACAAGCTGATAGAGAAGGCCATCGACGGCATGCTCACGTCGCTTGATCCGCACTCGAGCTACCTCAACCAGGAAGCCGCGGATGACATGCGGACCCAGACCCGCGGCGAATTCGGCGGACTGGGCATCGAGGTCACCATGGAGGATGAGCTGGTCAAGGTCATCACCCCGATCGACGAGACGCCTGCCGCCCGTGCCGGGGTTCTTGCCGGTGACTTCATCTCCGAAATCGACGGCGAGCCGGTTCGCGGCCTCTCGCTCGGCGAGGCGGTGGACAAGATGCGCGGCCCGGTCAACACCTCGATCGAACTGACCGTTCTGCGCGAAGGTGCCGACCAGCCGATCAAGATCAAGGTTGTCCGCGACATCATCGCCGTCAAGGCAGTCCGCTACCGCGTCGAGGACGATCTCGGCTATCTCCGGGTGATCTCGTTCACCGAGAAGACCTATGACGATCTCTCCGATGCAATCGAGAAGATCTCCGACGAGATCGGCGAGGACAAGCTCAAGGGCTTCGTGCTCGACCTGCGCCTCAATCCGGGCGGTCTGCTCGACCAGGCGATCAGCGTGTCCGACGCCTTCCTTGATCGCGGCGAGATTGTCTCGACCCGCGGCCGCAATCCCGAAGAAACCCGGCGGTTCAACTCACGTCCTGGGGATCTTACAGGCGGCAAGCCGGTCATCGTCCTGATCAACGGCGGTTCGGCTTCGGCTTCCGAGATCGTCGCCGGCGCGCTGCAGGATCACCGGCGCGCGACCGTTCTGGGAACCCGGTCCTTCGGCAAGGGCTCCGTGCAGACGATCATACCGCTCGATGCCAAGACCGCGCTCAGGCTGACCACGGCGCTCTATTACACGCCGTCGGGAACCTCGATCCAGGGCACCGGCATCAAGCCCGACATCCGTGTCGAGGAGCCGGTTCCCGAGGAACTGCGTGGCCGTGTGAAACCATCCGGCGAGAGCGCGCTGCGTGGCCATATCCAGGGCGAGAACGAGGACGAGGAAGGCTCCGGCTCGATCGCCTATGTTCCGCCGGATCCGAAGGATGACGTTCAGCTGGGCTACGCAATGGACCTTCTGCGCGGCGTCAAGACCGATCCGGCCTTCCCGCCCAATCCGGATCAGGCGTCGATCAAGAACTGACGATCCCGTTTTTCCGCCGCCCCGTTTGCAAAGCTTCGGCTTGCATGCGGGGCGGCGGACTGATTCAATCAGGCCTCATCGGGATTCGGACCAAACATCGTGGACGACAAGATCCATCAACCGCTGGGGCAGAACCGCAAACCAGGGAGCAACCGGGCTGCACGCTCTGGCCATTCCTGGGCCAGTCTGCTGCTCGTCTCAGTCGCCATCTGTGCCGTCATCGGCACTGCCGGGTGGATGGCATTGTCAGGCGGCCGCATCGAGGGTGGCAATACCGTCGTCATGCTTGAACAGCCCGAACCGGCCACGACCGCGGACCCCGCGGGGAGCACGGACGGGCAACCGCCAGCGCCCGGCGCTTCCGGCACGCCGGTCACGACGCCCCGGACCGATGGCGGGCTCAACAGCCTGCACGGACGGTCGGGCGCCGAAATCTCGACAACGCTTGGCGAAAACGGTGAGGAGATCAACAAGATCACTCCGGTCAAACGGCCGGACAACCGGCCCGTCCTGCTCAATCCTCCCGGAAGGGTGGGGCAGAACCCGCGCCTGGCTCATCTGCCTGACCCGATGGTGACCGAAGAAACAGCCATGGGGCCACTACCGGTGCGCGGCGCCGATGGTGAGCGCGCCTTCGATATCTATGCACGGCCGTGGTCGGGAGCGCGCGGGACCCGCGTGGTGATCGTCGTCGGAGGGCTGGGTCTCAGCCAGACCGGTACGCAATACGCCATCAAGACGCTGCCTGAAGAGATCACGCTTGCTTTCGCCGCCAATGGCAACAGCCTGCAGCGCTGGATGCAGGAAGCCCGCCGCCAGGGCCACGAGATCCTGCTCCAGGTTCCGTTCGAGCCCTATGATTATCCCGCAAACGATCCCGGCGCCGGCACCCTTACGGTCGAGGCCGGCGCTGACGCCAACCTGGCAGATCTGCACACTGCCATGTCCCGCATCACCAACTACACAGGCATCACCAATTTCATGGGCGGCCGGTTTCTGGCCGAACCTGATGCGCTCGAGCCTGTCATGCGCGATCTCGCCGAACGCGGCATCATGTTCCTGGATGACGGCACGTCGGCCCGCTCGCTGACCGATCAGTTCGCAAAAACACTTGGCATTCCCTTCGCCGCATCCGACTTGGTACTCGACGTCACCCAGGAGCGCGGCTACATTCTTTCCCGGCTCGATGATCTGGAGCGGATAGCCAGACGCAACGGGACCGCCATCGCAGTCGCCTCGGCCTTTGAAGTTAGTGTCGATGCGATCGCAACCTGGGCAGAAGAGGCCAAGGCCCGGGGCATTGAAATTGTTTCGGCTTCGGCCGCCGCCGACGACCCCGAGAGGTAGGCATTCCATGGCGAGCAGTACCCAGCGCAACAAGCATCCGGACAGCCTGCCCTACCGCCTCTGTGTTGGCATCATGGTGCTCAACAGTGAGGGTCTTGTCTGGGCCGGGCGCCGCATCGCCGAAGGCAACACCGAGTATGACGGTTCGCCCCAGCTGTGGCAAATGCCCCAGGGCGGTATCGACGAAGACGAGATCCCGCAACAGGCAGCCCTGCGGGAGCTCTACGAGGAAACCGGGATGAAATCGGTCGAGTTGCTCGCCGAGGCCCCCGACTGGATCGATTACGATCTCCCGGACCATCTCATCGGCATAGGACTCAAGGGAAAATTCCGGGGCCAGCGCCAGCGCTGGTTTGCCATGCGCTTCAGTGGTGATGAATCAGAGATTCGCATCAACCCGCCACCGGGCGGCCACCTGGCGGAATTCGATGCCTGGGCATGGAAGCCCATGCACGACCTTCCGGGCCTGATCGTTCCCTTCAAGCGCAAGGCCTATGATCAGGTGGTTGGCGCCTTCTCTCAACTGGCGGGAATCCGGTCATGAAACTGATCGGGGTGCTGGGCGGACTTGGTTGGGAAGCCACATCCCGGTATTACCGGATGATCAACGAATACACGCAGAAGCAATTGGGCGAACAGCACACGGCCCGCATCCTGTTGCACACGGTCGATCACGCCGCAATCAAGTACCACAATGGCAGGGGCGATCTGAAAAAGGTCGTGGCGCTGCTGTCGGAAGCGGCCCGGAGTCTGAAGGACGGAGGGGCGGATTTCATCATCATTGCCAACAATGCCATGCATGAGTTTGCCGCCCAGATCGAGGAAGCGTCCGGCATAGATCTTCTGCACATATCCGACCCGACCGGTCAGGAAATCCGCGATGCCGGCTATTCCAGGGTTGCCCTGCTGGGGACGCGTGCCACGATGGAGGGGGATTTCTATTCCGACCGTGTCCTGAGCATCTCCGGCGCCGGGGTGATCACGCCGGACCTGCACGACCGGATCGAAATCAACCGGATCATCTACGACGAGCTGTCACGCGGCGTGCTTCGCTGCGGCGCCAGCAATTTTCTCGAGGGCATGATTGAAACCCTCCGCCGCCGTGGTGCCGAGGCCATCGTGCTGGGCTGTTCCGAACTGACGGCAGCTGTAACGCCCGACCGTGACAACGTCCGGATCTATGACACGACACGTCTCCACGCAAAGGCCGCGGCAAAGCGCGCACTGGAAGTCAGCTATGCCTGAACGGAAATGCATAGCCGGCAAAGTGGTCAATCGGTCAGCCATCGCTGGCGATTTCCCGGCCATTGCGCAGCTCGAAACCCTCAGCGATGTCCCGGATGGTTCCGGCCTGTCCGAAGCCCTGATTGCACTGCCCGCCGACACGCTTTCCTTCGTCGCCGAACTTGATGGAAACATCCTCGGCCACACCGTGCTGACAGCTGTTGCCGGGCCGGACCGGGCGCTTGCGCTGGCTCCGCTGGTCATCCTGCCCGCCTACCGGAACATGCAGATCGGCACCGGGTTGGTCCGCCACGCGTTGAACCAGGCCCGCGCACAAGGCTGGCAGTCGGTCTTCGTCTATGGTCAGCCGGATTACTATTGCCGATTCGGGTTCAAGTCACAGCTTGCAGACGGCGCGGACAGCCCCCTGCAGGGCCAGCGTTTCCTCGCCCTGGAGCTGAGCAAGGATGCGCTTTTCGGTTGGTCCGGCCCGGTGGCCTACCCGGAGCCTTATCTCAAGCGCATGAAATCAAAGGCGCGAAACTGAGTTTTCTCATCCCGACACAGCCATAAATCATCTGAAAAACAAAAGGCGGCCCGCAGGCCGCCTGGATGAGTATCCGACTAAAACACCGTCGCTGCTGATCAGATTGCCGCTTCCAGCGTTGTCAGATGGTCGAGATATTCCTGCGCCTTCTGCCGGACCGCATCGCTGGATGCATCCGCCACGTCTTCACGTGCGTCCTGGATCCGCTTGCCAAGGTCGTCGCGGTCGATATCGGTCACGGCAACGGCAGACTCGGCCAGCAGGGTGCAGCCTTCAGGCAGAATGTCGACAAAGCCGCCGAAGACCACGAAGCGATCGCTTTTCCCGTCAGAGGTAACAACCGTCACCACACCAGGCTTGATCGTGGTCATGGTCGGAGCATGATGCGCCATCACCGTCATTTCGCCGTCGGTGCCGGGAATGACGACTTCGGACACGGTCGCCGACAAGAGCAGCCGTTCCGGGGATACGAGTTCAAAATTGAAGCTGTCAGCCATGACGTTCACTTTATCGCAGTGCTGTTCGGATGCGCCGCGCAGGCTGGCCGGAGCCGGCCTGCGCGGGCAATTTCATGATTAGGCGACTTCGGCGGCCAGGCGCTGGGCCTTTTCGACGGCCTCTTCGATGGTGCCGACCATGTAGAATGCCGGCTCCGGAAGATGGTCGTAATCGCCGTTCACCAGGCCCTTGAAGCCCTTGATGGTGTCAGCGAGGTCAACCAGCTTGCCCGGCGAACCGGTGAACACTTCAGCCACGAAGAACGGCTGCGACAGGAAGCGTTCGACCTTGCGGGCGCGGGCCACGGTGACCTTGTCCTCTTCCGACAGCTCGTCCATGCCGAGAATGGCGATGATGTCCTGAAGCGACTTGTACCGCTGCAGAATTTCCTGGACTTCACGGGCAACCTCGTAATGCTCTTCACCGATGATCAACGGATCAAGCATACGCGAGTTGGAGTCGAGCGGGTCAACCGCCGGGTAGATGCCCTTTTCAGCGATCGAACGGTTCAACACCGTCGTTGCATCAAGGTGGGCAAAGGTCGACGCAGGCGCCGGGTCGGTCAAGTCATCGGCCGGCACGTAAACGGCCTGCACCGAGGTGATCGAACCCTTGTTGGTCGTCGTGATCCGCTCCTGCATCGCACCCATGTCGGTGCTCAAGGTCGGCTGATAGCCCACAGCAGACGGAATACGACCGAGAAGCGCCGACATTTCCGAACCGGCCTGGGTAAAGCGGAAGATGTTGTCAACGAAGAACAACACGTCCTGACCTTCGTCGCGGAACTGTTCGGCAATTGTCAGGCCGGTCAGCGCAACACGGGCACGCGCACCTGGAGGCTCGTTCATCTGACCGAACACGAGGGCGCACTTGGAGCCTTCGCCGCCGCCTTCCTTGTTCACGCCGGATTCGATCATCTCGTGATAGAGATCGTTGCCTTCGCGGGTACGTTCACCAACACCGGCAAACACCGAATAACCGCCGTGGGCTTTCGCGATGTTGTTGATCAGTTCCTGAATGAGAACCGTCTTGCCAACGCCGGCGCCGCCGAACAGGCCGATCTTTCCGCCACGTGCATAAGGAGCCAGCAGGTCGACAACCTTGATGCCGGTGACCAGAATTTCTGCTTCAGTCGACTGTTCGCTGAATTCCGGAGCCTCCTGGTGAATGGAGCGGCGTGCCTTTGTCTTGACCGGACCGGCGTCATCCACCGGCTCGCCGATCACGTTCAGGATGCGGCCGAGGGTTTCCGCGCCGACCGGCACCGAGATCGAATCGCCGGTGTCGACAACCTTCTGGCCGCGAACCAGACCTTCGGTCGAGTCCATGGCGATGGTGCGAACCGTGTTTTCACCCAGGTGCTGCGCCACTTCCAACACCAGGCGGTTGCCCATGTTGTCGGTTTCGAGCGCGTTCAGGATGGTCGGCAGCGCGCCTTCATCGAACGTCACGTCAACAACCGCACCGATGACCTGCGTCACGCGGCCGACTGCACCGGACTTGGCTGCAGCGCTTTTGACTGCGCTCGCCTTTGTCGCTGCTGCTGCGGGCTTCTTAGCCGCTGCGGGTTTTTTTGCCGCTGCGGGCTTGGTTGCCGGGGTAGCTGCCTTAGCCATGTATCTTACCCTCTTCCGTGTACCTTAGAGCGCTTCCGCGCCCGAAATGATTTCAATGAGTTCCTTGGTGATCTGCGCCTGCCGCTGACGGTTGTAGCTCATCGACAGCTTGTCGATCATCTCGCCAGCATTGCGGGTTGCGTTGTCCATAGCGGACATTTTCGCGCCCATCTCACCTGCAACATTCTCAAGCAGCGCCCTGAAGATCTGCACCTTGATCGAACGCGGCAGCAAATCCTCGAGGATTTCCTCTGCGCTCGGTTCGTAGTCATAGATCGCCGATGCGCTTGCGTCCGCATCAGCCGTTCCTGCCGAAGCGGGGATCAGCTGTTGCGCTGTCGGGACCTGGCTGATCACCGACTTGAACTCCGAGTAGAACAGGGTGCAGACGTCAAAGCCGCCCTGATCGAACAAGCCCATGACCTTTTCCGCGACCGTTTCGGCCTGGGCAAAGCTCATCTGCTTGACGTCACGGAAATCCACGCGCTCGATGATCATCGATGCGTATTCCCGGCGAAGGATGTCGTAGCCCTTCTTGCCGACGCAGAGGATCTTGACGGTCTTGCCATCAGCCACAAGCCGGCGCACATGATCGCGCGCAAACCGCGCAATCTGGCTGTTGAAGCCACCGCACATACCACGCTCGGCGGTGCAGACAACCAACAGATGCGTGTCGTCCTTGCCGGTGCCGGTCATCAGCTGCGGTGCATCGTCACCGCTGCCGACTGCCTCGGCGATGTTCGACATCACTGCCGCCATTCGCTGCGAATAGGGCCGTGCGGCCTCGGCCGCCTCCTGCGCACGCCGAAGCTTCGCCGCGGCGACCATCTGCATCGCCTTGGTGATCTTCTGCGTCGCCTTGACGGAGGCGATCCGGTTTTTCAGATCCTTGAGTGAAGGCATCCGTTATCCGTCCTCGGTCTGTTGCCGTTAGGCAAAGGTTTTGGCGAAAGCGTCGATAGCCGACTTCAGCTGAGACTTGGTATCGTCGCTGATAGCCTTCTCCTTGCGGATGGTCTCCAGCACGTCCTTGCCTTCGCTGCGCATGTAAGCCAGCAGGCCCTGCTCGAACTTGCCGACCTGGCGGACGGCGATCTTGTCGAGATAGCCATTCACGCCGGCAAAGATCACGGCAACCTGTTCTTCCGTCTTCAGCGGCGAGAACTGCGGCTGCTTGAGCAGCTCGGTCAGGCGCGCACCGCGGTTGAGAAGGCGCTGGGTCGCTGCATCGAGGTCGGAACCGAACTGCGCGAACGCAGCCATTTCACGATACTGGGCAAGCTCGCCCTTGATCGAACCGGCAACCTGCTTCATCGCCTTGATCTGTGCCGACGATCCCACGCGGGACACCGACAGACCGACGTTCACGGCCGGGCGGATACCCTGGAAGAACAGATCGGTTTCAAGGAAGATCTGACCGTCGGTGATCGAGATCACGTTGGTCGGGATGTAGGCCGACACGTCGTTGGCCTGGGTTTCGATCACCGGCAGAGCGGTCAACGAACCCGAACCATTGTCTTCGTTCAGCTTCGCAGCGCGCTCAAGCAGGCGCGAGTGAAGGTAGAAAACGTCGCCGGGATAAGCTTCACGGCCCGGAGGACGGCGAAGCAGCAGCGACATCTGGCGATAGGCAACGGCCTGCTTGGACAGATCGTCATAGGCGATCAGGGCATGCTTGCCGCTGTCGCGGAAATATTCGCCCATGGCGCAACCGGCGAACGGAGCCAGGAACTGCATCGGGGCCGGATCGGATGCCGTCGCAGCAATCACGATCGAGTACTTCATCGCGCCGCGATCCTCGAGGATCTTGACGAACTGGGCAACCGTCGAACGCTTCTGGCCGACAGCCACGTAAACGCAGAACAGCTTTTCAGCTTCCGGGCCGTTTTCATGGATCGGCTTCTGGTTCAGGAAAGTGTCGAGAATGATCGCGGTCTTGCCGGTCTGGCGGTCACCAATGATCAGCTCGCGCTGGCCACGGCCGACCGGGATCAGCGCATCGATGGCCTTGAGGCCGGTCGACATCGGCTCATGCACCGACTTGCGGGGCATGATGCCCGGAGCCTTGACGTCCACGCGGGCGCGGGTCTTGGACTTGATCGGGCCCTTGCCGTCGATCGGGTTGCCGAGCGCGTCAACGACGCGGCCCAGCAGTTCCGGACCAACCGGAACGTCCACGATGGCGCCGGTCCGCTTGACGATGTCGCCTTCCTTGATGTCCCGGTCGGAACCGAAAATCACGACGCCGACATTGTCGGCTTCAAGGTTGAGCGCCATGCCGCGAATTCCGCCGGGGAATTCGACCATTTCACCAGCCTGGACATTGTCGAGGCCGTAAACGCGGGCAATACCGTCACCGACGGACAGAACCTGACCAACTTCGGAAACTTCGGCTTCCTTGCCGAAATTCTTGATTTGATCCTTGAGAATTGCGGAAATTTCCGCGGCGCGGATATCCATCAGCCAACCTCTTTCAGTGCATGCTTAAGGGTGGAAAGTTTAGTGCGAAGCGATGTGTCGACCTGACGCGAGCCGATCTTGACGATCAGACCACCCAGCAGCGACGCATCGACTGTGACGTCGAGCGTCACTGTTTTCCCAGTCACGCTTGCGAGCGCGGCCTTGAGTTCTTTTTCCTGAGCCGCGGACAGCGCATGCGCTGTCTTCACGTCGGCGGTCACTTCGCCGCGCTCGCGCGCAACGGTCTCGTGATAGGACTGGATGATCGCAGGCACGGCGAAAAGCCGGCGGTTGCGGGCAACGACCTTGAGGAAGTTGCCGACCAGGCCGGAAATACCTGCCTTGTCGATCAGCGCCAGGATCGAGCGCGACTGGTCTTCGGCCGAAAAAACGGGGCTGTTGACGAGGCGCTGCAGGTCAGCGCTGCCGTCGATCATGGCCTGAAAACGGTTCAGATCCTTGGCTACGGCGTCAATCGACTTGGCGTCTGCCGCCAGCTCGTAAAGCGAGGAAGCATACCGTTCGGCGACACCGGATATTTGATGGGAGTTATCTGCCACGGGCGGGATTGTCTCTCATTGCCATCCAAACACCTGCGCTTGACCGAAAGCCGGAAAGGCAAGCCTCTGAATTTGTTACGGTAAATTTCGGAGAACCCAAGCTCGAAAGTTCGTTTTTCCCGAAATGCGCGGTCCGTCTAGCATAGAGCGCGGGGAGTCGCAACACGCCGGGTGCGGCATAACGCACCTGCTTTAGGATGAGACCGCTTCCTGATGCGCCCGCAATGCGCTTGAATCGACCGCGCCGGGTCAGATCCATCCCAGCCCGTAGAGCAGCGGCGCCGCCGCCAGCAGGATTTCGATCACCACGGACGCCAGGTTGAAAAAGGTCACGCCCCGGTCCGACATCATCGAGATGATCCGGCCGAAAGCCGTGAACGCCCAGCCGGCCCCGATGGCCAGGTAGATCAGCGGCTGGGCAAACAGCATGGCACAGAGACCCACGCCGAGATAGAACCCGGCCATCGTGGCCCGCGCTTCCGACACCGCTTCGGGATGATCGGGCAGGGTCTGCAGCCTGAGGATCCTGAGCGACAGCCGCGGCGCGAACAGCAGCATCAGGCCGAAAAGGATGGTCACCAGCGCCGAAGACCAGGCCAGCCACTCGCCCTGCGTCATCGGCCAATAGAATTCGATCATTCCCGCATCTCCGTTTCCTCTCCGGCTGCCTCGTGACCTGTCAGCCCTTGAGCATCCGGCAAATCGCCGCCCCGTCGCGTCAGAGCCTTACCACGGCGTGAGCGCCCGCCAAAGTCCTGCCACGTGCTCCCGGGCTCCTGGCGGGGCTTCCGGCAAACCGCCCGGCGCGCAGCCTTCAACTGCCCCGCGGGTCAGCCGCCTGCCGCCGCCTTGCGCTCGGCGCGGGCGATCTGCCGCTCCCGGTTCATGATGTAGATGCCGCTGATACAGATGATCGACGCGCCGAGGATGGTCCAGCCGTCGGGCACGTCGCCAAACACGAAATAGCCGAGCGCCGTCATCCACAGAAGCTGGCTATAGACGAACGGTGCCACCTTCGACGCACTGGCCCGCCGGCTGGCCTTGACCAGCAGCGCGTGCCCGCCGAGCCCCATCACCCCGAGACTGGCAAGCAGCACCCAGTCGAACAGCGACGACGGCATCTGACCGTAGATGAGCGCCGGGGGCGCCATCAGCACCGTCGCGAAGATCGAGGAATAGAACACCAGGCTCGCCTGGCTTTCCTGCATCGCCAGGTTCCGGGTCAGGATCGAGTAGAGCGAATAGGTGACAGTCGCCAGAATCGACCAGATGATCGACAGCGAGAACACGTCGGTGCCCGGCCGCACCACGATCAGCACGCCGACGAAGCCGACCATGATCGCCGCCCAGCGACGCGGGCCCGCCCATTCGCCCAGCAGCGGCCCGGCCATCGCCGTCACCAGCATCGGCACGGAAAGAAAGATGCTGATGGTCTGCGCCAGCTGCAACTCGCGCAACGCCAGGAAGTTGAACAGCGTCGTTGCCGGCAACAGAAGCCCGCGCAGGATCTGCAAAGGCGCGTTCTTCATCCGGTACATGTCGGCCCGGCGCCAGCCCTGGAAGGCGACGAGCGATATCACCGTGTGGCTCAGGAACCGGCACCAGACCACGAAAATCGCCGCATAGCCGGCGGTGACCAGGTACTTGGCGCCGGTGTCGAGCACGGCGAAACACATGAAGGTACAAAGCGCCAACAGCATCGCCACCGGCGGCATGGCCTCGCGGTCGACATCGTGCCGCGCCGGGCGGTGATTGGGTATGGGATCCAAGGTGAAGCTTTTCCTGATGTAACCGAACCGTCCCGGAACCGGGGCCGAACAAGACCTGAAGCGGGGAGCGGCAGGCCGGGCAGATGCTCGCGCCACACTGTCCGGGCCGCGCTGCACCCCAGACATGCACCGCAACCACGCGCCTGTCAAAGCCTCTCGCCCGCTTCCGCTCAATCGACGCCGCGGCAGCCGCGGCCTTACCGGCCGGCTTCCCCGAACATCTCGCGGATGATCCGGCCGGCATTGCGCGCCTCGAACTCCGATTCGCGCACCAGCGCATCGAAATGCTCTGTCAGCGCGGCGATCTGGCGGCTGTCGCGGTAGACCAGGTAGAACTGCCCGACATAGACCGCCGCCAGGAGCCGCCCGAAGATCGACACTGGCGCCGAAAACACCTTCTTCGCGTCGTAGAAATACAGCCTCAGCGACGGGTAGAGCCGCTCGCACCGCTCCGCCATGAAGTCGATCTGCGCGGCGCGGACATCCGCATCGAGACCCTGCCAGTAGCCCTCGCCGCGCGCCAGCGAGCGGATCTTGTCGATCGAGACGCAGATCTCGTAATCCGAGCCAGGCGCCCGGAGCCAGTCGGAGGTCTCGCGCATCGCGCCGCGCGCCTGTTCCGGCGTCTTGTCGAGAAAGGCGGCATATTCCCATTCGAGCACCGCCTCGGTCTTGAGGATATCTGGAAGCGTCGCCGGCACGTGGCGGATCTTGTGGCCCGCCGCCTCCTGGTGCCAGGCGATGATCTGCTCGTCCGCCGGCGTCCGCTGCGCAGTTGCCATCCGGAAATTCGCCGACAGCACTTCCGCCGCCGGTTCCGGTCGGTCCGAAAGGCCGAGCAGCCAGTCGGCGCTCACCCCCAGCGCGCTGGCGCATTCCGCCGCCAGATGCGCGTTTGGCAACCGTACCTCGTCGCCCGAAAGCAATTGCGCGATCGTCGACCGGTCCACCCCCGCCGCCCGCGCCAGCGCGCTGCGGCTCATGCCCGTCAGCGCCAGCCGGGCGGCCAGACGGGTGCGGAACAGCTCTGCGCGATCGTTTTTGTGCATCGCCGAGTTTTCACACATCTGATGATATTTATCAACATTCGTGTGTTTTTGCAGCGAAGATACCAAATTCCGGCAGGCGTACAAACCGCCTAGAAATCCCGCATCGCATCACCAGCACAGGGAGCCGCCGCAGACCATGGAATCGAAACTCAGGACCATCGCCAAAGCCATCACCTGGCAAGCCCTCGGCCTCGCCGTCACCGGCGCGCTGGCCTGGTTCCACACCGGCAACATGGCCACCGCCCTGAGCTTCGCCCTCTCCACGGCGGCAAGCGGGCTGGCGTTTTTTGTCGTGCATGAGCGGCTGTGGGCGCGGGTGCGGTGGGGGATTGATCGCTGAAGGGGCATGGGAGCGGCATGATATCCCCAAGATTCATTTTTGCTCCACTCTCCCATTATCCAGACTTTAGACCTGAGCCCAGCTCCTCTGCCGGGTACAGAAAACAGCTGTAGTCAACATCGTCTTCATGTGGTCTGCCAAACTGAACTTTACCCTTTGCCAATGACCAATAGGCAAGGTGTAGTTCGTCTACCCTGCTATCCGGAGAGACCCCCTGCTTTGCCCAATGGATGCGAAGGAACGTGAAGGTTAAATCAGAATACTCGGAGTCATCAAAAAACATCGCTGACGCAGCATACGAAGTGGCAGCCAATACAGCACCTAAAATTAACAATAAAAACGGATTCGAACTCAATAATGTCGATTCCTTCGCGCCAATCAGATCATAAACCCCAATAAATCCAGCTACAAATAGTGAAAATATCCAAATAATCGCCATAGGAGCTGCGCTTGCTACCAGCTTCGAAGGAAGCCGCTCGAATTTTTGCATTGCAAACTCGCGCTCCTCACTATCGATACCATCCTTGTCGGCGGCACCTACAAAAGCATAAGCTGCTTGCTTAGAAATTGGACGCATCACACGATAAAAAGCAATCAATTGGATTATTGAAATACGTAATATATATCGCCTCATAGGCGGAATAATTTGGTTAATATTAGTTCCAATGCACTCGGCCAAGTACGAAATTGAATTAGGTTCGGAATCAAGTCTCAATACAACTTTGGTCTCGTTGGATGATTTTTCCAACAAACGTGATGCTATTAGCTGAGCAGGACTCGTTTTAATCGCTACACCTTTAGCAATTAGAAACTCAAAGAATTGCTTGTGCGGGAACCTTAGATTGGTCGCGCCTCCTGCTGCATCAGGAACCAAAAGGCCAGCACTGCAAATTTCTGCAGCGATGAACTCCACCCGCTCTGCAGGACTTTCATCTGCAAACCTCTTTTCAAACTCAATTAAACCCTCAGATATTGTTGGCGATACACCGACTGATTTTGATGTTGAAATGAGGGTCTCGTAAACTTCTCGAACTAATTCTGTTATATCTGAACGAGCAATGGTGTTTTTCGCTTTCAAGCCAGACATTTTCCAAGCAACGCAGATTGTAAGGAGCTCTCGCACCTGTTTAGGCAAAATAAGATACCGCGAACCCGATGGAGCATCATGCTTAATTCGGTCTCGCTCAAGTTCTGCTTCTTTGCGCGAGAAAACAGCTTGAATGTACTTTTCGATAAGAACTGCCCCTGTGAGGGGTGCCCCGCCCTCTTGCAGATAGTGGATATCATTCCAGATGGTTGCCACAACGGGCAACATCGAGGGCCGAGAAAGAATTTCTAAGAAGTCTGGGTTTGTTTTGATTGCGTCTTCAATTCCTTCTCTCACCACTTTTTCGTAATTTCGACACGCGCTAATAATCTGATTGGGGTCTAGTTTTCTTAGTCTCCAGATGGACGTAAAGGCATCCCCGCCTAGCTTTCTAGATTCTTGGTTGCGCAAAGTCCGATTGGCTTCTTCCTGATCCAGAAAAAAGTTTGGTCGCCCTGTGAAAATAATTTTTGTGCCCGGGTAAGCGAACCGCCACAAAGCGTTAAAGTGCTGATGTCTGTAGAATGCTCGCCCTGCGTTTCTAAGCTCATCGAAACCTTCAAAAATGACGACGGCATCGCCCGCCTTGATAAGGTTCAGTACCTGCTGGGGTAACAAACGATACCTTGCACACCAAGGGGATAAAAACCCCAGCGGATCGGTTTCAGAAGGACTCTGCCCTCTCAATTCGATTAGAAGAGGCACACGTTCACCAATCACTCCCGACTCGACAAATCTCTTTGCCCAGTCGTAGCAGAGCTTGAGAAGAGCCGTGCTTTTGCCTTGCCCATACTCTCCAGTTAACGCAACGTGTTCACCGGATTGTTCGGCGAGCCAGGCAGTCAACTTTTTTGATAGGTCCTCCGGTAGATTTTCCTTGGCGGCAGTATCCACTTGGAGATCAACATAGGAACCTCCAAGCGTAGCGGACGTCCCACCTATGCGAGTTTTTTCAAATGTATCGATGATCGATCTTGCGTAGTTGAAAAGATCGAGTCCTTTCAGGATCAGATCTCGGGACGAAAACAGAGTAATGCTCTTTCCTGAGGCTTCTATGTCACCTGGCGTGGCTTCATAAGGTCCAGCGGACATATGAACTGCAAAAATCCTAAACTCGTCCAATTCGCCAAATTTTTTACCCAAATTATTAAGTCTGCTCTCCATCTCTGGCTTGGAAGGTCGAGAATCGCAGATAAAAACAATGATGGGTTGGGTGTCCTCCGGCCGAAGGCCCAAAATCTCACCAACCCAATGTTTGCCGTCATCGCGCCAACCATCATCTGGAATGCGGATCTCACTAATTGCCGAAACAAGCATGTCTCTTAGAAGGTCTTTTGTCGGAATTGGTAGCGGTGGCTCCGATATTTTGTCTTTCCAGTTGGCCACTGCATCGCTTGCCAAAGGATCCGTTTGGCTCCGGATAAGGTGTCTCAATTGTTCGAGCGTCAGAGCCGCGATGCTGTTCTCGAGGTGTTTTTCTGCGAGATCAACCTCAGATACTCGCGGCGGGGCATCCCAAGATTTGACTGTAGTAACGCCGAAGCGGTAAATCATAATCATCGCTGCGATTGTCAGAGGTAGCACCAAGATTGAAGGTACACCGTTCTCTATAGGGCCAAAGCCCAAAGCTACGGAGACCTTAGACGCAATCGAAACAGGCAGGCTTGAAGACATAGCGGAAAGTCCAGCCAACAAGCATGTGAACATTGTTGATACGACAGTCAGCGCAAATCGCCCTTTTGATGCTCGCATGCGCCAACGCATCCAAAAAAAGAGCAATACAGAGCAGAGAAAGATGAATGCAGACACATAAAAAAGAGCAAGCATGCGAATAAGACCGATTATTTTCGAGTAACTCTGTCGATTCTCACGACTGGGTTAAGATAATTTTCCAAAAGAATTCAATATTAATTACCTAAATGCGGCTCCATGACAAGTTTGGCAAAATGAATCGCACGCATTTTCGATGTGCACCTAATGCATCAGAAATTCGTATAGCTGCGGAGCAATAAACAAACTCCCCTCTCACCCCTCACAAGAAACTCTGCGGATCTATATCCACCTGCACCTGCACCGAGCCGCGCGGCTTTGGCCCCTGGCCGAGCATCGCGCGCACAAACCCCTGCATGTCCTTGCCCCGTTCGCCATGCACCAGCAGCCGGAAGCGGTAGCGGCCACGGATCAGGGCCAGCGGGGCTTCCGCCGGGCCCAGCACCATGATGCCGGGCGCGGCAGGCGCCGCGGCGCGCAAGCCCCGCGCGTGGGTCTCGGCCTCGGGCCGTGTGGCGGCCGAGACGATCACCGAGGCGAGGCGGCCGAAGGGGGGGAGCATCGCCCGGTTGCGCTCGTCGGTCTCGCGTTCGTAGAACGCCTCCGGCTCGCCCGAGGCCAGCGCCTGCATCACCGGGTGCTGCGGCTGGTAGGTCTGGATCAGGCCCAGGCTCTTGCGCCCCGAGCGCCCGGCCCGGCCGGTCACCTGCGACAGGAGCTGATAGGTCCTCTCGGCGGCGCGCGGGTCGCCGTTCGACAGCCCCAGGTCGGCGTCGACCACGCCCACCAGCGTCATCAGCGGGAAATTGTGCCCCTTGGCCACCAGCTGCGTGCCGATGACGATATCCGCCTCGCCCTTGGCGATCGCCTCGAGCTCGATCCTCAGCCGCCGCGTGCCGCCCGCCATATCAGACGACAGCACGATGACGCGCGCATCGGGGAAATGCTTGTCGGCTTCCTCGGCGATCCGCTCGATCCCCGGCCCGCAGGGCGTCAGGTGGTCGAGCGCGCCGCAGGACGGGCAGGCCTGCGGCGTGGGTTCATTGTGGCCGCAATGATGGCACTGCAGCTGGCCTCGGAACCGGTGCTCGACCAGCCAGCTCGAACAGTCCGGGCACTCGAAGCGGTGGCCGCATACCCGGCACAGCGTCAAGGGCGCATAGCCACGCCGGTTGAGAAACAGCAGCGACTGTTCCTTGCGTTCCAGCGTCTCGGCCATGGCTTTCAGCAAGAGCGGCGACAGGAACCCGCCGCGCGCCGGCGGAGAACGCCTGAGATCGACGAGTTTGAGGTCCGGCAGCCCGGCATCGGCATACCGGCCCGGCAGCAAAAGGTGGCTGTAGCGGCCCTGCTGCGCGTTGACCCGGCTTTCGATCGACGGCGTCGCCGACGCCAGCACCACCGGAATTCGGGCGAGCCTGGCGCGGACCACCGCCATGTCGCGGGCGTTGTAGAACACCCGGTCTTCCTGCTTGTAGGCCGGGTCGTGCTCCTCGTCGACGATGATCAGCCCGAGATCATGAAACGGCAGGAACAGCGCCGAGCGCGCGCCCGCCACCACGCTGACGCGGCCCTCGGTCACCTGCCGCCACACCTTCTCGCGCATCCTCGGCGCCAGTTCCGAATGCCATTCCGCCGGCCGCGCGCCGAAACGGTCGTGAAACCGGTCGAGAAACTGGGCCGTTAGAGAGATCTCCGGCAGCAGGATCAGCACCTGCCGTCCGGCCCGCACGGCTTCCGCGATCGCCTCGAAATAGACCTCGGTCTTGCCCGAGCCGGTGACCCCGTCAAGCAGCGTCACCCCGAACCCGCTTTTTGCAACCGTTGCCCTGAGCGCGTCCGCGGCCTCCGCCTGACCGTCCTCCAGCAGCGCCGGCTGATAATCGGGATCGGGCTGAGGCACCACCGGCGGCGGCGGCAGCTTCACCGGCTCGAACACCCCTTGCGCGAAAAGCCCGTCGATCACGCTCGGCGTCACGCCTGCCGCATGCGCCAGCCCGCTCTTGCTCCAGGCCAGCCCGTCGCCCGCCTGCTCAAGCACCCGTTCGCGCGCCGCCGTCAGCCGTTCCGGCCGTGTATCGGTGAGCCGCAGCGCATCGATCATCGGTTCGGGATCGAAGGCGGCCGGCGCCCGCAGCGCCATCCGCGCCACCAGTCCCGGCGGCGACAGCGTGTAGGCCGACACCCAGTCGATGAAGCGGCGCATCGGCTCGTTGACCGGCGGGCAGTCGAACACCTGGGTGATCTCGCGCAGTCTGTCCGGATTGACCTGGTCGGCCTCCCCGTCCCAGACGATCCCGGCCACCAGCCGCGGCCCCAGCGGCACCTGCACGATCTGCCCCGGCCCGGCGTCCACCCCCTCCGGCAGCGCATAGGAATAGGCGCGCTCCGCCGGCATCGGGATGAGCACGGGAACAACCTTGCGGGGGAACAGCCCGCCTTCAATTTGTCGCGAATCTTTGGCCATGTGGCGTGACCTTGCCCCCGCTTTGGGCTAAAGGGAACCCGGAATTGTTAAGAGCGCCCCGGACAATCCCGGCTGGCGCAGCTTGGGAGTGTGAAATGAAATTCTTTGTCGACACAGCCGACGTGAACGAGATCCGGGAACTCAACGATTTGGGCCTGATCGACGGCGTCACCACCAACCCTTCGCTGATCATGAAATCCGGCCGCGACATCCGCGAAGTCACCAAGGAGATCTGCTCAATTGTCGACGGTCCGGTCTCCGCCGAGGTCGCCGCCACCGAATATGACGCGATGATGAAGGAAGCGGCCGTGCTGGCCAAGATCGCCGACAACATCTGCATCAAGCTGCCGCTGACGCTCGACGGCCTGAAGGCCTGCCGTGCATTGACCTCCGACGGCCACATGACCAATGTGACGCTGTGCTTCTCGGCCAACCAGGCGCTGCTCGCCGCCAAGGCTGGCGCGTCCTTCATTTCGCCCTTCATCGGCCGCCTCGACGACATGGGCATCGACGGCATGGACCTGATCCGCGAAATCCGCCAGATCTACGACAATTACGGCTTCGAAACCGAAATCCTCGCCGCCTCGATCCGCACCGTGGGTCACGTCAAGGAAGCCGCCCTGATCGGCGCCGATGTCGCAACCATCCCCGCCTCGACCATCAAGGCGCTGGTCAAGCATCCGCTCACCGACAAGGGCCTCGACGCGTTTCTGGCCGACTGGAAGAAGACCGGCCAGACCATCGCCTGATCCGGCTGGCCGGATCACGTTCCATGAAATGAAGCTGAAGCGGCCCGGTCACCCCGGGCCGTTTTGTCATTCCGGGTCAAGGCAAGCAGTCAGGCCGGGGCCGTCACGTGCTGTGAGAAAGCGTTGGTGAAACGTCTCGAGCGCCTTGCGGCTCAGGCCGCCTGGCTCCAGCCCTTCGGGGCCGGCTCGAAGGCCCGGTCCGCGTCTTTCGCAAGCCCGTGCACGGTGTGATACTCGAGCGCCCGGACCGCTTCCGCGGGGTCGCCATCGAGCGCGTCGGGCATGATCGGTTCTCCGACCGTGAAGCGGAACGTGTGGTGCTTCTTGTTGAGCAGCTCGTGAAACACGGTCATGTCGCGCAATTCGGTCGAATGTTTCGACAGCCAGTAGAACAGGCCGGAATTGCGCGCCGAGATATTGACCGGCACCACCGGCAATTCATGCCGCTTGGCCAGCGTCACCGCCGACAGCTTCCATGGGCGTTCCGTCAGCCTGCCCTCGTGCCAGAAGGCGATGCGGCCTGACGGAAACAGCACCGTGGCCTTTCCATCCTGCACCGCGCGGTTGGTCAGCTGCAGGGTTTCGCGGGTCTTGTCGCGGCTTTTGTAGTCGTCGCGCCACTCGACCGGGATGATGATTTCGTTGAAGCGCGGGCTGACCCGCACCGCGTCGCGGTTGGCGAAAATCATCATGTCGGGGCGATGGCGGCTCAGGAAATCATACATCGCCACGCCGTCGGCGATGCCGGTGGGGTGGTTGGCAACCAGCAGGAAGCCGCCTTTTTTCGGGATCCGCTCCTGGCCGCGCGACTGGATGTCGAGCTTCAGAATGTCGCTGAGGTGGCGAAACGCCTCGTGACCGGACATGGTGCCGATGGCGTCGGCCATGCGCACTGCGGCGCCGTACTTCAGCGTCGCATAGAGAAACGGCCGCATCACCGGCCAGGCCGGGTGCGCCACCAGACGGCCGCCGCGCTCGGCGATCAGCCGGTCGATGATATGGCCGGGGCGGCCATGGGCCAACACCTGCAACCGGTCTGAAATCTCAGCCACATACGCCATGGATTCGACTCTCTTTCGTCCGCCTGACAAAACCTATGGCAACCAATTATGATGCCATGATGACATCAGTCCGCCGGATCCGTTTACCCCCCGCTAAGCCCACTATGCAATAGTTGGCGCCAAGTTTGGCCGCAGGTGTGGCCGCCCGGTCGCACCACGGAGCGTTCCGGTAGGCCGTTGCAAATCACGGATCCATCATGAACCAGCCTCTCGTCATTGCCGCTCCCGACGTCATTGCCGAACAGCAGCACTGGCTCAACCAGCTGACCGATGAGCGGCGCCTGTCGCCCAAGACCGCCGACGCCTATGAACGCGACCTGCGCCAGTTTCTGGGGTTTCTGACCACGCATCTCGGCGGTCCCCCACGGATCGCCGACCTCGCCGATCTGCGCCCGCTCGACCTGCGCGCCTTCATGGCCGAACGGCGGCGCGGTGGTGCCGGCGCAAGAACGCTGGGACGCGGACTTGCCGGGATCCGGTCGTTCCTGCGCCATCTCGAACGCAAGGGCATGGCCAATGCAGCCGGCGCTTCGGCCACACGCGCGCCGCGCCAGCCCAAGTCGCTGCCCAAGCCCCTGAGCGCGCGCGATGCCCTGCGCGTGGTCGACACCGACCTCCAGATGTCGGACGAACCCTGGATCGCCGCCCGCTCGAGCGCCGTTCTGACCCTGCTCTATGGCTGTGGCCTGCGCATTTCCGAGGCGCTGTCACTGACGGCGAATGACCTGCCGCGCGACGGCGAAACACTGAGGATCACCGGCAAGGGCGGCAAGACCCGCATCGTGCCGCTGCTGGCTGTGGCCAGACAAGCCATCGCCGAATACCGCAGGCTCTGCCCCTATTCGCCCGGTCCCGATCAGCCGATGTTCCGCGGCGCACGCGGCGGTCCGCTGCAGCCGGCCATCGTGCAGAAGGAAATGCGGCGCCTGCGCTCGGCGCTCGACCTGCCCGAGACCGCCACCCCGCATGCGCTCAGACACTCCTTCGCCACCCACCTTCTGGCTGGCGGCGGCGATCTCCGAACCATCCAGGAACTGCTCGGCCACGCCAGCCTGTCGACCACCCAGGTCTACACCGGCATTGATGCCAGCCGGCTCATAGACATCTACGACCGGGCCCACCCCCGCGCCTGAGCCAAACAGCCGGCCCGAACAGCTAGCCCGAACACCTGAACGGGCACAAATTTCCAGCCGCCCCTTGCATCAGGCGGCAGTTCCGGTCGAAACCGTGCATGGTTCCTTTCGATCAACCGTCAGCAAGCAGCGATAAAGCCATGTCCGTCTCCGATATTCTCCCCATCGTTCTCCGCATCGCGGTGATCTCCGTCATCATCTATTTCCTGATCGCCTTCGGGCTGATCCTGTCCCAGGGTGCCTCAGACAAGATTGCCGGCGAAACCATCGATTTTTCCGGCCAGACGGCGGGCGCAAGGCCCGAACCCGCGCCCTTGCAGACCTATCAGGCGCGCGACGGCGCCACGCTCGGCTATCGCCACTACGGCAGCGGAAACGCCGATACGCCGCTCGTCATCTTCATCCACGGATCGGGCTGGCATGGCGGCGCCTATGACGGGCTTGCACGGTCCATCGCCGGGAAGGCCGGCGTCGAGGTTGCCCTGCCGGACCTGCGCGGCCATGGCCCCGACCCGCAAACCCGCGGCGACATTGCCCATGTCGGCCAGTTCGAGGAAGACATCGCCGATCTCGCGGCGCTGCTGCGCAAACCCGGCCAGCCACTGGTGCTTGGCGGCCATTCGAGCGGCGGCGGACTGGTCGTCCGCTTTGCCGGCGGAGACCACCGCTCCACGCTCGACGGCGCGGTGCTGCTGGCGCCGTTTCTCAAGTACAACGCCCCCACCACGCGCCCTAATTCCGGCGGCTGGGCCCGGCCGCTGACCCGCCGCATCATCGGTCTGTCGATGCTTAATGCCGTGGGAATCACCGCGCTCAACGGCCTGACCGCGATACAGTTCAACTTCCCCGCCGAGGTGCTGAACGGCCCCGAGGGCGGCACTGCCACCACGAGCTACAGCTACCGCCTCAACACCGCCTATGCACCGCGCAACGATTATCTCGCCGACATTGCCACGCTGCCGCCCTTCCTGCTGATTGCCGGCGCAGACGATGAATCCTTCGTTGCCTCGGGCTATGAGCCGCTGATGAAAACCGTCAACCCGGACGGCCGCTACCGGTTGCTTGACGGGCAATCCCATCTCGGCGTGATCGACGATGAGCGCACCGCGGAATTGATCGCCGGATTCCTTGGCGATTTGCCCGGCGCGCGCCGGCCGTAAGCCGGGCCCCGGACCGGCAGACGCGGGCGATTAACGTCCGGTTTACCAAGGACGGAAGTTCACAGCGGGTTAACCGGATTGTCAGCCCGCGGACGGTAAGATGACGGGTCAGATCCAGAAGGAACGGCCTGCCATGCATCACCAGCACGTCCTGTCCAGCATAAGGACCACCTGCGCGCGATTTCCAAACCTGGTCTTCGCCGTCGCGGTATCCTTGCCGTTCGCCCTGCTGATCCTGCTTGCGCTCGGCCTTGTCTGGGGCACCGGCCAGGCCCGCGCTGAAGACACAGCGTCCTGCGCCGGCACCAGCCTGGTCGAACAGCTCGCCCTGTCGGATCCGGAGAAGCTTGCCGCCGCCCGCGCCGAGGCCGCCGCCATTCCCAATGGCAGCGGGCTGTTGTGGAAGGTCGAGAAGCCCGGCCTCACCCCCTCCTTCCTGTTCGGAACCATGCATGTCACAGATCCGCGCGTGACCGAGATGCCCGAGGCTGCGCGCGCAGCCTTCGACCAGGCCGGAACCGTGGTGATCGAGACCATAGAGATCCTTGATCCGGCCAAGGCCCAGGCCGCATTGCTGACCAGGCCCGAACTCACCATGTTCACCGATGGAACCACCCTGACCTCGCTCCTCAACGAGGAGGAGACCGAGATCATCAGTGCCGAACTGTCGCGCCGCGGCATTCCGATCGCGCTGGTCTCGCGGATGAAGCCTTGGATGATCGCCGGCCTGGTTGCCCTGCCGGCCTGCGAGATGGCACGCAAGGCCGAAGGCGTCGAGTTTCTCGACATCAAGATCGCCACCACCGCCCGGGACCGGGGCAAGCAGCTGCTCGGCCTCGAAAGCATCGGCGAGCAGATGCAGGCCATGGCCGACCTGCCGATCGAGTTCCACATCCGCGGCCTGGTCGAGACAATCAAGCTGGCTGATCTGATGCCCGACATCATGGCGACCATGACCGGTCTCTACCTGGAGGGCGAGATCGCGCAGATCATGCCGGTGGTTCTGGCTGCCGGACCTGAGGAACTCGAAGATGACGCCAGCGGCTACGCCGCCTTCGAGGAGCGCATCGTTCGCATGCGCAACCACGTAATGGCCGAGCGCGCCGCCCCGATCCTCGACGCCGGCAACGCCTTCATCGCTGTCGGCGCGTTGCACCTGCCAGGCAAGGAAGGCCTGGTGGCGCTCTTGCAGGACGCGGGCTTCACGGTGACGGCGATTCCGGCGAACTCCGGAAGTCTGTAAAGAGGAGCGGCTCCGGCAGCCGTTTCAGCTTCACCCCTTGCGGCAAAGGGCAAAAAGATCGCCCCGCGACGAGATCCCGAGCTTGCCATAGGCACGGCGCCGGTAGGTCACAATCGTGGCCGGGGACAGGCCCAGTTCGCCGGCGATCATCTCCGCCTTCTTGCCACCGAGAACACCCAGGCAGATCTGCCGTTCACGCTCGCTCAGAGCCGCAAGACAGGCGGGATAGCCGGCCGGCGGGTGGCTCTCGTGATGATTGAGCAGGAGCCGGGCAATCAGCGAGAGCAATGCCTCGTCCGGTTTCGGCGCACCCGCTTCGCCATCATAGAAATTGACCATCATCCGCCGTGACGAACCCGCCGCCAGCACGGTGGTCTTGCCTGACAGGCCGGGCTCACTGAAAAAGATATCGAAATAGTCGGGCGGCATCTTTGCAACGATGTCGTCCATACGCCGCACATGCGTCTGGCCTAGCGGCAGCCGCATCAGTTCAGGCAACAGCGGATCCATGCGGAACCAGCCATCCATGTAGCGTCCAGCCAAAACCTCGCCCGTTCTCACCCGTTCATAGTTGCGCGACAAGAGACAGGTCACAGCGTCACCGGTCATTTCGAACACCATCAGCTGGCGCACACCCGTCCATCCGGCCAGATCGACAATGCACGCGGCAAAACCATCGCTGCCACTGGCCGCAGCGCAGTCCTCGATCAGGCGATAAACGCTCGTCACTCATCACCTCCCTTTGTCCGCGCTGTCCTCTCCCAAGGGGGACATACAAGACGACCTCCGCGGAGTAAATTGGCGGCTGGAGACTGCTACGGAGGAAACCCATGAGGCCTGCCGGTCGAGACGAAACGGATTCGCTCTACTTCACCTATCCGCATTTCAACGAGCCCCGCGGCGAGGCAAGGGCGCATCTGACCGATGCCGTTCCGGTGGTCATCGTCGGCGCCGGACCGGTCGGAATGGTGGCTGCACTCAGCCTGGCTCGCGAGGGCGTGCGCTCGGTGCTTGTTGAAGCCAGGTCAAGCTTCAACGACGGCAGCCGGGCCATCTGCATTGCCCGCCAGAGCTTCCACATCCTTCAAAGCCTCGGCGCACTCGAACCGTTCCTCGCCAAGGCGCTTGGCTGGACCACGGGACGCAGTTTCTATCGCGGCAAGCAGATACTCGAATTTACCATGCCGGACGGACCATCGGAAAAATTCAGGCCGATGTACAATCTCCAGCAGCAATACATCGAAGCGTACCTCTATCAGGCCATTGCCGCCAATCCGCTGATCGAGACCAGGTGGCAAAGCGAGGTGATCGCCATGCACTCCGGTCCGGCCGGCGTAGACCTGACCATACGCGACCCCGAGGCGACCTACGCCCTGAAAGCTGACTGGCTGCTCGCGGCCGACGGCGCCCGCAGCCCGGTCCGCCGCATGCTCGGCCTGAAACTGCGCGGCGAAAACTATGAGGGCCGCTACGTCATCGCCGACATCCGGATGCAGCACGACTATCCGACCATCCGCCGTGCCCTGTTCGACCCCGCGTGCCGGCCCGGCGGAACCGTGCTGATCCACAAGCAGCCCGACGATATATGGCGCATCGACTACCAGCTGGCCAGCGGCGAAAGCGAGACCGAAGCGCTCAGGGAAGATACGGTCCGCAAGAGTGTGGCGCTGGTGCTCGAGGACATCGGCTACAGCGGCAGCTGGGATCTCGAATGGTGGAGCATCTACTCCGCCAACACGCTGGCGCTCGACGAGTACCGCCACGGGCGCGTGGTCTTCATCGGCGACAGCGCCCACATCGTCCCGATTTTCGGCGTCCGGGGTCTCAACAACGGCATCGCCGACGCCCACAACATCGGCTGGAAACTCGGCCGCGTGCTCAATGGCCGCGCAGGCGAGGACCTGCTCGACAGCTACACGCCCGAGCGGCGCGGCGCCACGCTCGACGTGTTCGCCAACGCCACAAAGAGCGCCCGGTTCATGACGCCGCCGAGCCATGGCTGGCAGATCATGCGCGACGCGGCCCTTGGTCTGGCGCTCGAGCATCCGTTTGCGGGCGAGCTCGCCAATCCCCGGCAGATGATGCCTTTCACCTATGCCGGCAGCAGTCCGGCCGTGCTGCCCGACGATCCGGGCTTTGCGGGCGGAGCCGCCCCGGGTGCGGCCATGCCCGATGCGGCGCTTACAGACGGATTCCTGTCCGACCGGATCGGCAGCGGCTACACGCTCGTCTGTTTTGACGAGGAACTCTCGGACGAGGTCTCCCGGCTGCCCGACGCGCCGGAAGTGGTTTGCCTTGATTTTCCCGGCGACGCATCGCGGATGCTGGGCGCCAATGCCAGTTCCGCCTATCTGGTCCGCCCGGACCTGCACATTGCCGCCCGCTGGCTCGACGCATCGGCCGGCAGGATCGCGGACGCCATGAAGACGCTGAGTTTCAGGAAGGACTGACGCCATGCTGCAGCAGGATATTGAAGCCGTCTACGAGGAACTGGCGACCGGAATTGATGTTGCCGGAAGCGCGGATGCGGAAATCTTCCTTGCCCAGGTCTGTCTCCTGCTGGCGCGGGAACTGGGCGACCGGGATCGGGTGCTCGAACTCATCCGCCAGGCCATGCGTCTTCACGGGGAAGACCCGGCCGCCGGCCCGGCACCGGTCCGGTAACGGCAGCAGGACCCGCGCAGGGTCTCCGCATGGCGTGAGGCCGCCAGCTACACGCACGGTGCCGCACGGTTACAAACCGTGACCGGCAGCAGGGTCTGTCGCCGGAACCTATCTCCCGATCCGGACGTTTCTACCACGTGACACGAAAGGAGATGTCCAATGGTCGATTACACCCCGCATAACCGCCCCAGCGAGCAAGGTCGTCGTCCCTACGAGCATGTTCGCGACCCCGCCGTCGTGAAGACAGGCAACACTGGCGTGATGGCCGCAGTCGTGCTGTTCGTTCTTCTCGCAGTTGCCGCCTTTGTCTTCTGGACGGCCGACGACTACGAGGCAGTGAACACAACCGTTCCGGCTGCGGAATCCGGCGCTCAGATCAACGAACAGGCCACACCGGCTGAAAATCCGGCCCGCCCCGTTCCCGCACCCGATGCACCCATGATCGCACCGGATGCCGCGGCTCCGGCAGCCCCCGACACCACGGCTTCCCCGGCGCCCGCCACCAACGGCTAAGCCGCAGGCGTTCCATTGCGCCAGTTGCCTCCTCCCCCACCGTAATGGAAACGCAGAAACCGCCCGGTCCCCCACCGGGCGGTTTCACCATGGTCGTGTGGTGGATAAGCCCGGGCCTCGCTGGCCGATCGCTTCAGTCCGAAACCCGCGACAGCGTAGTCTTCACGATCAGCTTGTGAAAAGGCATGATCGCCGCAAGGTAGACGCGGCCGAGCATGTTGTGGCGCTTGACCAGCGTCATCATCCGCACCGCGGTTTGACTGTCCGGCAGGGATTGCGTTTCCACAACGATGCGGAAATCGAGGTGCCGGTCGTCAAACCCCAGAATGCATTGCTCCGGCGAGTTGTGGATGATCGGAAAGATCCCGACGCGCGTGCCTCCCTGCGAGGCTTTGTCCGGGTCACCCTTCAGTCCGAACGGCTTGACCATGAGATTGCGCAACGCCATCAGCCCGCCAACCCATCGCGGCATCCTTTCGAACGCGCGACGCGCAGCCGCCTCAGCCAGAAGCGCCGGATCAGCGCTCAGCGTCTCGAAACAGTCACCCCAGTCCGCACCCGGAAACGCCGGCTGCGGCAGGGAAACGGGGATCTCACGGGACTTCATCAAACCGGCCGCCGGGTTTCCGGTCGAGGCTCTAGATATGGATCGGTTTGAAGAAGGTCGCGAGCGCTGCTTCCTTGACCGCTTCCGACATTGTCGGGTGCGCATGGCAGGTGCGGCCGAGGTCCTCGGACGATCCGCCGAATTCCATCAGAACGGCGGCTTCATGGATCATGTCGCCGGCGCCGAAGCCGATGATGTGGACGCCCAGCACCCGGTCGGTTTCCGCATCCGCCAGCACCTTGACGAAACCGTCCGGCGTTTCCATCGCCCGCGCCCGGCCATTGGCCGAGAACGGGAACTTGCCGGACTTGTACTTGACGCCTTCGGTCTTGAGCTCTTCCTCGGTCTTGCCGACGGAGGCCACTTCCGGCTGCGTGTAGACCACGCCCGGGATCACGTCGTAATTCACGTGACCGGCCTGGCCGGCCATGATCTCGGCCAGCGCCACGCCTTCGTCCTCGGCCTTGTGCGCCAGCATCGGGCCGGCGATGACGTCACCGATGGCATACACGCCGGGCACGTTGGTCTGGTAGTGATGGTCGGTGCGCACCCGTCCGCGCTCGTCGAGCACCACGCCTGCATCTTCAAGTCCCAGGCCCTCGGTGAACGGCTTGCGGCCGGTGGCGATCAGCACGATGTCGGCATCGATGGTCTCGGTGTCACCGCGCTTGACCGGCTCGAAGGAAACTTTTGCGCCCTTCTCGGCTTTCTCCACGCCTGTCACCTTGGCGCCGAGCTTGAACTCCATGCCCTGCTTGGCAAGGATGCGCTGGAACTGCTTCGAAACTTCGCCATCCATGCCACCGAGGATCTTGTCGAGATACTCGACCACGGTCACCTTGGCGCCGAGCCGGCCCCAGACCGAGCCCATTTCCAGCCCGATGACACCGCCGCCGACGACGACGATATGTTCCGGCACCTTGTCGAGCGCGATCGCGCCCGTCGAGGACACGATCACCTTCTCGTCGATATCGACCTTCACGCCGGGAATGCCAGCGACATCGGAACCGGTCGCGATCACGATATTCTTGGCTTCGAGTTCCTGGGGCTTGCCGTCGTCGCCGGTCACCGACACCTTGCCTTCACCCAGCACCTTGCCGTGGCCGATGAAGCTGTCGATCTTGTTCTTCTTGAACAGGAAGGCGACGCCCTCGACATTCGATTTAACCGTGGCGTCCTTGTGCGCCATCATCTTCTCGAGATTGAGCTTCGGCTTGCCGATCTCGACCCCGAGGCTCTCCATGCCGTGATTGGCGTGGGCATAGACCTCAGACGCATGCAGAAGCGCCTTTGACGGAATGCAGCCGATGTTCAGGCAGGTGCCGCCGAAGGTCGCACGCTTCTCGATCACGGCAACCTTGAGGCCAAGCTGCGCCGCCTTGATGGCGCAGACATAGCCGCCAGGTCCGGAACCGATGATGATGACGTCGTAGCTCATGGTCTTGTCCTTATGATCGAATTCATTCCTGGCAGGCCTTCAGCCGAAACACATCGCCGGGAAGCGTTGTTATCCGTTCGGCCTGCCACGCTTGTGACTGCATCACCGCCGCGCCGAAATCGGGCAGCAGCAACCGGTCGCCCGCCGTCCGCATGGCCTCTCGCGCCGGCAGCCAGTCCACCGCGCCCTCGACACCGATGGTGTAGACCGGTCCTTCCCAGACCGTGCAGGCGGCAATCTCGGCACCGGTTGCATCGCCTTGCGGGCAGTCATGCATGATCACGCCCCAGGGCCGGTCCGGCTCGCCCGCCATCATCACCACGCCGTCCATCGTCACGCCGCTCTCGGCGAAACTCAGGCGGAACCGGTGCTGCATGCCGTCGACATCTCTCAACGGGCCGGCAAAGGCGATCTCTGCGCCGGTCTGCGCTTCATCATAGACCGCCAGCGCCTGCGGACAGGCCGCATCGGCCGGTGATCCGCCTGCGGCCATCATCATGGCCGCAAGCGTCAGTGCTGGAAGGCGGGCCGAAGCCATCATCCTGCTCCTTAAAGGTCGAGAACCAGACGTTCCGGATCTTCCAGGCTGTCCTTGACGCGAACCAGGAAGGTCACGGCTTCCTTGCCGTCGACAATCCGGTGGTCATAGGAAAGCGCCAGGTACATCATCGGCCGGATCACCACCTGGCCGCCGATTGCCATCGGACGCTCCTGGATCTTGTGCATGCCGAGAATGCCCGACTGCGGCGAATTCAGGATCGGCGAGGACATCAACGAACCGTAGACACCGCCGTTGGAGATGGTGAAGGTGCCGCCCTGCATGTCGGCCATCGACAATTCGCCATCGCGCGCCGCCCGTCCAAGACGGCCGATTTCCTTCTCGATGTCGGCAATGCCCATCTGGTCGGCATCCCGCACCACCGGCACCACCAGGCCCTTGTCGGTGCCCACCGCCACGCCAACATGGCAGTAGTTCTTGTAGATGATTTCGGTGCCGTCGATCTCGGCATTGACCGCCGGGATTTCCTTGAGCGCATGGGTCACCGCCTTGGTGAAGAAGCCCATGAAGCCGAGCTTGACGCCGTGCTTCTTCTCGAACAGGTCCTTGTAGCGCGAGCGCAGATCCATCACCGCGCTCATGTCCACCTCGTTGTAGGTGGTCAGCATGGCGGCTGTGTTCTGGGCTTCCTTCAGACGCCGGGCGATGGTCTGGCGCAGGCGGGTCATCTTCACCCGCTCCTCGCGCGGTGCATCGTCCTCCGAAGAGGCCGGACGCGCCGCTGCCGGTGCGGCAGCAGGAGCCGAGCCCTTGCCGATGGCGTCAAGCACGTCGCCCTTGAGCACCTGCCCGCGTTTTCCCGAACCCGAAACATCACCGGCATCGATCTTGTTCTCGGCCATCAGCTTCTGGGCCGACGGAGCCGCAGGCATGTCCGAACCGCCCTTGGCCGGAGCGGCAGGCGCTTCAGCCTTGGCGGCCGGTGCTTCGCTTTTCGCCTCGGTCTTGGTCTCCGCCTTGGCCGGCGCCGCACCCTCGCCCTCGGCGATATGTGCGAGCAGCGCATTGACTTCGACCGTCTCGCCGTCCTTGGCGAGAATTTCGCTCAGGGTTCCCGAGACCGGCGAGGGAACCTCGATCGAGACCTTGTCGGTTTCCAGTTCCACCAGCGGCTCGTCCACCTTCACGGTATCGCCCACCTTCTTGAGCCAGGTGCCGATGGTGGCTTCGCTGACGGATTCACCAAGGGTCGGGACGCGAACTTCAGTAGCCATGATATTTGTTTCCGTTCTTTTTCAGTCAGTCAGACAGTTGTTTGGCAACGCGTACGGCATCAGCCGCCCAGCGCATCCTCAAGGAAGGCTTCAAGTTGTGCAAGGTGCCGCGACATCAGGCCGGTCGCCGTCGAGGCCGAAGCCGGGCGGCCGGTGTAGCGGACACGCTGGAACTTGGCATCGATATGCGCCAGCACCCATTCCAGATAGGGATCGATGAACGACCACGCACCCATGTTCTTGGGCTCTTCCTGGCACCAGACCATCTCGGCATTGCGGAAGCGGCTGAGCTCGTTGATCAGGGCCTTGGCCGGGAACGGGTAGAGCTGTTCGAGCCTGAGCAGGTAGATGTCGTTGACGCCGCGCTTCTCGCGCTCTTCGTACAGATCGAAATAGACCTTGCCCGAGCACATCACGACGCGGCGGATCTTGTTGTCCTTGACCAGCTTGATCGGTTCGTTCTTGAGCACTTCGGCATCGTCCCACAGCAACCGGTGGAACGAGGTGTCGCCCGACATTTCCGCCAGCGTCGAGACGGCCCGCTTGTGGCGCAGCAGCGATTTCGGCGTCATCATGATCAGCGGCTTGCGGAAGTCGCGTTTCATCTGGCGCCTGAGGATGTGGAAATAATTCGACGGCGTGGTGCAGTTGGCGACCTGCATGTTGTCTTCCGCACACATCTGCAGGAAGCGCTCGAGACGGGCCGAGGAGTGTTCCGGACCCTGGCCCTCGTAGCCATGCGGCAGCAGGCAGACGAGGCCGGACATGCGAAGCCACTTGCGCTCGCCCGACGAGATGAACTGGTCGAACAGCACCTGCGCGCCATTGGCGAAATCGCCGAACTGGGCTTCCCACAGCGTCAGCGCGTTTGGCCGCGCCAGCGAGTAGCCATATTCGAACCCGAGAACCGCCTCTTCCGACAGCATCGAGTTGATCACTTCATAGCGTGCCTGGTTGGGCGCCACATTGGCGAGCGGAATGTAGCGTTCCTCGGTTTCCTGGTCGTAGAGAACCGAATGCCGCTGCGAGAACGTGCCGCGCTCGACATCCTGACCCGACAGGCGGATCTTGATGCCTTCCTGGACCAGAGAGCCGAAAGCCAGGGCTTCACCCATGGCCCAGTCGATACCCTCGCCGCTCTCGATCATCTTGGCCCGGTTGTCCATGAAGCGCTGGATGGTGCGGTGAGCCTTGAAGTCCGCGGGCACTTCCGACAGCTTCTTGCCCAGTTCACGCAATTGCTTGAGTGGCAGCCCGGTCTTGCCGCGGCGCTGCTCATCCTGGTTGTCGGCGGTGCGGAGCCCGGACCACTGGCCGTCGAGCCAGTCGGCCTTGTTCGGCTTGTAGCTCTGCCCGATGTCGAATTCGCCTTCCAGATGGGCGCGCCAGTCGGCTTTCATCTTCTCCAGCTCGCCCTCGGTGATCACACCTTCCTCGATCAGCCGGCGCCCGTAGATCGTCACCACCGTCTCGTGACTGCGGATCTGCTTGTACATCTTCGGCTGGGTGAACGCAGGCTCGTCACCCTCGTTGTGGCCGAAGCGGCGGTAGCAGAACATGTCGATGACCACCGGCTTGTGGAACTTCATCCGGAACTCGGTCGCCACCTTGGCGGCATAGACCACGGCTTCCGGATCATCGCCATTGACGTGGAAGATCGGCGCCTCGATCATCTTTGCCACATCAGACGGATAGGGCGACGAGCGCGAGAATCCCGGATTGGTGGTGAAGCCGATCTGGTTGTTGATGATGAAATGCACGGTGCCGGCCACCCGGTGGCCGCGCAAGCCCGACAGGCCGAGAATTTCCGCCACCACGCCCTGGCCGGCAAACGCCGCATCGCCGTGGAGAAGCAGCGGCATCACCTTGACCCGTTCCCTCAGCGGAATGATGTCGCCTTCGAATTCGGTGGCGATCATGTCCTGCTTGGCGCGCGCCTTGCCCATCACCACCGGGTTGACGATTTCCAGATGCGACGGGTTGGCGGTCAGCGACATGTGCACCTTGTTGCCGTCGAACTCGCGGTCCGAAGAAGCGCCAAGGTGGTACTTCACATCGCCCGAACCCTCGACCTCGTCGGGCTTGAACGAACCGCCCTTGAACTCGTGGAAGACCGCCCGGTGCGGCTTCGACATCACCTGGGTGAGCACGTTGAGACGGCCGCGGTGCGCCATGCCGAAGACGATTTCCTTCAGCCCCATGTTGCCGCCGCGCTTGATGATCTGCTCGAGCGCCGGAATCAGCGATTCGCCGCCATCAAGACCGAACCGCTTGGTGCCCTTGTACTTGACGTCGATGAACTGTTCGAAGCCTTCGGCCTCGATCAGCTTCTGCAGGATCGCCTTCTTGCCCATTTCGGTGAAGTCGACGCCCTTGTCCGGACCCTCGATGCGCTCCTGGATCCAGGACTTCTCTTCCGGGTTGGAAATGTGCATGAACTCGACGCCCAGCGTCGAGCAATAGGTCCGCTTGAGGATATCGAGCATCTCGCGGATGGTCGCGTATTCGAGCCCCAGCACGTGATCGATGAAGATCGGGCGGTCGTAGTCGGCCTCGGTAAAGCCATAGGCTTCCGGCGACAGCTCGTTGTAGTCGTCGTCAGGCTGCTGGGCCAGGCCCAGCGGATCGAGATTGGCGTGCAGGTGGCCGCGCATGCGGAAGGCGCGGATCATCATGATGGCGCGGACGGAATCGCGCGTCGCCTGTTCCGCCACTGCCGGATCCAGCGACTGTCCGGCCTGCTTGGCCTTGCCCTTGAGCTTGTCGGACACGGCCTTTTCGACCGCGCCCCAGTTGCCGTCAAGCGCCGAGACCAGCTCGCCGTTGGCCTGCACCGGCCAGTTGGCCTGCTTCCAGGATGCGCCTGCAGCGGACTTGCGGATCTGCTCCGGATCGTCCTTCAGATCGGCGAAGAAGGCGTGCCACTCGGCGGGCACGCTGCCAGGATCGTCCTGGAACCGCGCATACATGTCCTCGATGTAGTGGGCGTTGCCGCCATACAGGAACGAGGTCTGCGCCATGATGTCGTTGGCTTCGTCGTTGCGTGCCATGGATCTCACCTTGTTTCCGGGCCTTCTCCGGCCCTATCCCTAGACTGTCAGGCTTGCGCGGCACTCACGCCGCGGCAAGCTTACCCAACCCGATCCCCAGCGCCGCCGTGTCGGTGAAGACCTGGTACCGGACGATCTTGCCGTCGTGTAATGTGAACATGTTGACTGTTTCGGTGCGCACCTTGCGCCCCGTCGCCTTGACCGTCCATTCGCCCCTGAGCACCGTCACCACGGTGTCGCCGGCAACATGGACCGCAAGCGGTTCGACCATGTCGATCACCAGGTGATCGCCCACGGTCGCCACGAAACTCTCAAAGCCGTCGAAACCGGCCCAGTCCCCGGCCCAGGGCAAAAGCCCTTCCGGCGCCGGGTAATGCACCTCGATCTCGTCGGAAACGACGCCGCGCAGGGCCTCTCTGTCGCCCGCTTTCAGCGCGGCGTAGTAGCGGTCCAGCGTTTCGCGCACGGCGTCGCTCATTGGTCCAGCCTTTGTCTGTCCCCGGGATTATCCCTTGAGGACTTCAACCAGTGTCTTGCCAAGACGCGCAGGCGACGGCGAGACGCGGATGCCCGCGGCTTCCATGGCCTTGATCTTGTCTTCGGCGCCGCCCTTGCCGCCCGAGATCACCGCGCCGGCATGGCCCATGGTGCGTCCGGGAGGTGCCGTACGGCCGGCGATGAAGCCTGCCATCGGCTTCTTGCGGCCCTTCTTGGCCTGCTCGATCAGCCACTCGGCTGCATCTTCCTCGGCCGAACCACCGATTTCGCCGATCATGATGATCGATTCGGTTTCCGGATCGTCGAGATACAGATCGAGAATGTCGATGAACTCGGTGCCCTTGACCGGGTCGCCGCCGATGCCGACAGCGCTCGACTGGCCGAGACCTTCATTGGTGGTCTGGAACACCGCCTCATAGGTCAGCGTGCCCGAGCGCGACAGGATGCCCACCGAGCCCTTCTTGAAGATGTTGCCCGGCATGATGCCGATCTTGCACTCGTCCGGCGTCATCACGCCGGGGCAGTTCGGACCGATCAGCCGCGACTTCGACTTGTCGAGCACCGCCTTGGCGCGGATCATGTCGGCCACCGGAATGCCTTCGGTGATGCAGACGATCAGTTCGATCTCGGCCTCGATGGCTTCGATGATCGCAGCCGCGGCACCTGCCGGCGGCACGTAGATCACCGAGGCGTTGGCGCCGGTCTGGGCCTTGCCCTCGGCAACGGAAGCGAAGATCGGCAGCTTCTCGCCGCCCGAGCCTTCCCAGGTGGAACCGCCCTTTTTCGGGTGGATACCGCCAACCATCTGCGTGCCGTGATAGGCCAGCGCCTGCTCGGTATGGAAGGTGCCGGTCTTGCCGGTCAGCCCCTGAACCAGGACCTTGGTGTCTTTGTTGATCAGAATGGACATGGTCTCAGGATCCCTTCACCGCATTGACGATCTTCTGGGCTGCGTCGTCGAGATCGTCGGCCGCGATCACGTCGAGGCCGCTTTCGTTGATGATCTTCTTGCCGAGCGCCACGTTGGTGCCTTCGAGGCGAACCACCAGCGGAACCTTGAGGCCGACTTCCTTGACCGCCGCGACCACGCCCTCGGCGATCACGTCGCATTTCATGATGCCGCCGAAGATGTTGACCAGAATGCCCTTCACGGCCGGATCGGCGGTGATGATCTTGAACGCCGCGGTGACCTTTTCCTTGGTCGCGCCGCCGCCGACATCGAGGAAGTTCGCCGGCTCCTGGCCGTAGAGCTTGATGATGTCCATCGTCGCCATGGCGAGGCCTGCGCCGTTGACCATGCAGCCGATATTGCCGTCGAGCGCGACATAGGCGAGGTCGTATTTCGACGCCTCGATTTCCTTCTCGTCCTCTTCGGTCAGGTCGCGCAGCTCGACGATGTCCTCATGGCGGAACAGCGCGTTGTTGTCGAACGACACCTTGGCGTCGAGGACGCGCAGGCGGCCGTTCTTCATCACGATCAGCGGGTTGATCTCGAGCAGCGCCATGTCCTTTTCGACAAACGCCTTGTAGAGGATCGGGAACAGCTTCTCGCCGTCCTTGGCAGCCTCGCCGGAAAGTTCCAGCGCGCCGTTGAGCTTGGCGAGATCAGCAGCCGTAACGCCGGCTTCCGGATCGATCGCCACGGTGATGATCTTCTCAGGGGTCTTTTCAGCAACCGCCTCGATGTCCATGCCGCCTTCGGTGGAAACCACGAAGGCCACCTGGCCGACGGTGCGGTCCACCAGGATCGAGAGATAGAGTTCGCGCTCGATGTCGGCGCCGTCTTCGATGTAGAGACGGTTGACCACCTTGCCGGCGTCGCCTGTCTGCTTGGTCACCAGCGTGTTGCCGAGCATTTCCTTGGCATGCGCCTTGGCTTCGTCGATCGAGAAAGCGAGCCGCACACCGCCCTTGGCGTCGGCTCCGAGTTCCTTGAACTTGCCCTTGCCGCGTCCGCCGGCATGGATCTGGCTCTTGACCACGTAAAGCGGGCCGGGCAGCGATTTTGCAGCAGCTTCCGCCTCGTCGGCCGAGAAGATGGCGACCCCTTCGGCCACCGGCGCGCCGTAACCCTTGAGAAGGGCTTTGGCCTGGTATTCATGGATGTTCATGGGAACTCCTGGATTGAGTGAACGGTCGAGAGCATCTTGACGTTTCGTTAAGCCTGATAACGCTCTAACCCGATGTTCTTACGCAAGTCTGAACGGAAAGCCGGTTTCTCGGCTTCCCGTTCGATCTGAGGACCCGATTACTTCAGATTCGGGGCGATCGCGATGCAGGCTTCGCAGAGGCCTGCGACCGATTCCACCGACTTGTCGAAAGCCTTCTGCTCGGTCTTGTTCAGCTCGATCTCGATGACGCGCTCGATGCCGCCTTCGCCGATGACGCAGGGCACACCGACATACATGTCCTTGACGCCGTACTGGCCCGACAGGTGCGCGGCGCATGGCAGAACCCGCTTCTTGTCCTTGAGGTAGCTCTCGGCCATCTCGATCGCCGATGCGGCCGGCGCGTAATAGGCCGAACCGGTCTTCAGCAGCTTGACGATCTCGGCGCCGCCGTCACGGGTGCGCTGGATGATTTCCTCGAGCTTTTCCTTTGAGGTCCAGCCCATCTTGATCAGGTCCGGCAGCGGGATGCCGGCAACCGTCGAGTAGCGCGCCAGGGGAACCATGGTGTCGCCGTGGCCGCCAAGCACGAAGGCGGTGACGTCTTCGACAGAGACATTGAATTCTTCGGCGAGGAAATGCCGGAAGCGGCCCGAGTCGAGCACGCCGGCCATGCCGACGACCTTGTTCTTCGGCAGACCCGAGAATTTCTGCAATGCCCAGACCATCGCGTCGAGCGGGTTGGTGATGCAGATGACGAATGCGTTGGGAGCATATTTCTTGATGCCCGCACCGACTTGTTCCATCACCTTGAGGTTGATGCCGAGCAGGTCGTCGCGGCTCATGCCCGGCTTGCGGGCGACGCCGGCGGTGACGATGCAGATGTCGGCGCCTTCGATGGCGGAGTAGTCATTTGCGCCGGACATGCGGGCGTTGAAGCCTTCCACCGGTCCGGACTGGGCGATGTCGAGCGCCTTGCCCTGCGGCGTGCCCTCGGCAATGTCGAACAGGACGACGTCGCCCAGTTCCTTCAGGGCGGCCAGGTGGGCGAGCGTGCCGCCGATCATTCCCGAACCAATCAAAGCAATTTTATTACGCGCCATGTCGAAACTCTCCGCAGGTCGTTGTGGTTTGGAACCTGCCTCACGCCCGGCCCCGATTTTCGCCCAATCGCATAGACCGAATGCCTCCAACTGGCAACTCAAACTTTCGATATGAGTATTTTCAATCGGTTAGGTTCTAAAACTCTTACGTAAACGTAAATATTTCAGGAGCGGCCGGATGTCGTTTCCACCTGATTTGCCAGGCTCGCCTCCAGATAGGCTTCGCTCTGCATCTCGTTGAGGCGCGATGCGGTCCGCGCAAATTCGAAGCTTTCGGTCCCGGTCTTGCCGGTATAGAGCCCGTCCGGCTCTGCCGCGGCCGAGATGAACAGCCGGTTCTTGCGGTCATAAAGCGTGTCGATCAGGGTGATGAAGCGCTTGGCCGCATTGCGGCTGGCTTCCGCCATCACCGGCACGCGGTCGACAAACACGGTGTGATAATTCTTGGAAATCGCAGCGTAGTCATTGGCCCCCAGCGGCACCTCGCACAACTCCTTGAAGGAAAACCGCGCCGCGCCCGCGCCGGCATCGGGAACGGTCACGTCCCGGCCCTGGACCCGGACCGTATCGGGCGCAGTCTGCTTGCCCGCCGTCACCCGCTTCCACGCCATATCCATGGCCGCGTCGCCCTCGCCCTCGCTCTGGTCAAGCCGGTGATAGACCGGCATCCGGGTGGTGGTTTCCATCCGGTAGTCCGTACGCGCGTCGAGATTGACGATGTCGACATTGTCCTTGAGCAGGCCGATGAACGGCACGAACAGCTGCCGGTTCAGCCCGTCACGGTAGAGATTGTCCGGCTCGACATTCGATGTCGCCACCAGCACGCAGCCGCGGCTGAACAATTGCTCGAACAGCCGTGACAGCAGCATGGCGTCGGCGATGTCGGTCACGGAAAACTCGTCGAAGCACAGCACCCAGGCCTCATCGATCAGCTGGCTTGCCACCGGCGGCACCGGATCGGTTTCCTTGGTCTCGCCGTTCTTGAGTTTCTGCCGGTGGGCATGGATGCGCGCATGCGCATCCGCCATGAAATCGAGAAAATGCGCCCGCCGCTTGCGCTTGGCCGGTACCAGCTCGAAGAACATGTCCATCAGCATGGTCTTGCCGCGGCCGACCGAGCCATGGACGTAGAGACCGCGCGGCGGCACGTTGGAATTCCGCTTGCGCCCGAACATCCAGCCCAGCGCGCTCGACTTGGTCGCAAGCCGCTTGGTCGAAACCTCCCCCAGCAGGGTGTCCAGCCGTTCGGCCAGCGCCACCTGCGCTGGATCAGCGGAAAACTCGCCACTGGCCACGCGGGCCGCATAGGCGCTCGCAACGGTGTCGTGTCTCTTCCAGCTCATGAGGCAGCATCTATCGCGTCAGGCTGCGGCCCCGATCTCAACGGGAAAGGGAAATCGGCTGACCGGTCGAGGTCGAGCCGTCATAGCGCTCATTGGCCGACTGGTAGAGACGGCCGATCTGGTTGCCGCTCGAATCGGCGAGAATGACCTGCTTGCCCTGCACGTCCCAGGCGGCGATCGCCGCCGCATTGCCCACGCAGCCGCGCGAGGCGGCGCGGTATCCGCCGGTCCACTTGGTCAGCGACAGGAACACGTCGCAGCTGGTACCGCCGCTTGTCGCCGACCAGCGGCCGATCAGCGCTTCGCGGGTCAGTTCCGGCGCATTGGCTTCCGCAACCTGTGGCGACAGGGTCTGTTCCGGCGCGGTTGGCGCTGCGGGAAACTCGCCGGGCTGCGGCGTCATCGGCGGCGCCAGCTGGCCGGATTGGACACCGCCCACCGGTGCCGGCATCAGCGGCGCCGGCTGCGGCTGGGTGTTCAGACCACCGAAGGATGTCCGCTGGCATCCGCCAAGAACTGCGGCGACCGCAACTGCGACCAGCAAGGTGTGCATCTTCATAGACAAGCTCCGGTTGGGCGAGGCATCTGCTTCGCTGTTCGTCCCATTAAAGCGCATAAAATGTCCATAGCATGGAAATTGCAAGGCAAACCGGCCGCTGGAACATATTAGCTGGACGATAATCCAATGTTATTGACGCCAATACACCAGTCGAACCTTAATTGTCACCCGCGTATTTGTGTAGATGGAACCCAGACATAGCCTTCCGGATCGACGATGAAGCACTCCCGCAATCCGTGCGGCTTGTCGAGGCTGCCCGCCAGCACATGGTCGCCGCGCTCTCGCGCCCGGGCTTCCGCCTTGTCCGGATCGAGGCCATAGACCCGGATCTCGATCCCGGCGCCGCGGGTTTCGGAGCCGGCCACGATGCCCGACATCGGATGGTGCGAGTAGCTGTGATCGGCATGCAGCATGAACACCGAACCGCACAGCTCGATCGCTGCAAAATCCTCGTCGCTGTCAAGCACCATGGCGCCAAGGCAATCGCGGCAGAAAGCGAGTTCGGCCGCCATGTCGCGAACCAGCAGGTTGACGCCGATGCCGCGCGGCAGCGAGCGTCCGAAATCGTCCGCCGGCATCCACGGCTCCTTGCTGCGCTTCATGGTCATTGCTTTCTCCCCGTGCCGGCATCTGCCGCTATCCGGGATGAATTGGCAAGGCACCGCGGATGTCAATGCCCGGCCTGATCGGCCGCCGGCTGCCGGATCGGGCTACTTGCCCAGGCCCAGATGCGCCTCGTCGCCCCAAAGCGCCTTGATTTCCTGGTCGCGGCCGCAGGCGCGGCGGTAGTAATTGTAGCGCACCGGGCTCTTCTGATAGAAATTCTGATGGTAGTCTTCCGCGGGCCAGAACTTTGCCTGCGGCTCGATTGCCGTGACCACCGGCTGGCCAAGCGTCTTCTCGGCCTCGGCGCGGGCGGCTTCGGCAAGTTCTGCCTGCTCGTCATTGAGCGTGTAGACCGCGGTCGAGTAGCTGAAACCCCGGTCGCAGAACTGGCCGCCCTCATCGGTCGGATTGATCGTCCGGAAGAAGATCTTCAGCAGCTCGGCATAGCTCACCACCGCCGGATCGTACTTGATTTCGACGGCTTCCCGGTCGCCATTGGCAACATGGGTCTTGTAGGTCGGGTTGTCGGCCTTGCCGCCGATATAGCCGGAGATTGTTTCTGACACGCCCTTGACCTGATCGAAATCCGATTCGACGCACCAAAAACAGCCGCCCGCGAAGATCGCCGTTCCGGTCTCCTCCGCACGCGCGGGTGCGGCGGTCAGGGCCGCGGCGAACAGGGCGGATGAGAGCAGAAGTCTGAACATGGGGATCTCCTTTATTGCCGTTCAACCTAGACCCGAAGACAGCGAAGACAACTCACGCTTCCGCACAAAGCCGTGAAGCCGCAGCTCCCGCCCGCTACACCGCTCAACCGGCGCCGCTCACCCGACGCCGCTCACCATGTCGAACACGTCCAGAGCCTCGGCGCCATAGATCATCGAAGGCCCGCCACCCATGTAGACCGCAACGCCGATGGTCTCGACAATTTCCGCGCGGGTGGCGCCGTACTGGTGTGCCGCCTTGGCGTGAAACGCCAGGCAGCCGTCGCAGCGCGCAGTAATCCCGATCGCCAGCGCGATCAGTTCCTTGGTCTTGGAATCGAGAACGCCCGGCGCAATCGCCGATTGCGCCAGCTGGCCAAAGCCCTTCGACTGGTCCGGCATCGCCTTGCGCAGCGTCGCCATCCGGTGATTGGTCTGATCGATGAATGCATTCCAGTTGGTCTCGGCCATGCCCGCGCCCCCGTTGTTCGGATTACCCGACCACAGCTAGCAGTCCGCACGGCACGGGGATTTGATCGCAATCAAACCGGAGCAGCAATCAGCCGCCACGGCCTCGCGCCCTTCCCATCAGGGCGGTGTGTCTAGCAGTGTGTCGGCCAGACACGGTGTTCGTCATCAATCACGAAGACATGCCGGTGCCGCCTGCCGCTGGCCGGATGATCGCGCAGATGCGGATGGTCCTGCGGCAGGTCCCGGTGCTCGTGCTCGATCACCCGCGCATCATCCGCCGGCCAGGCCCTCAGCGCCAGCAGCCAGCCGCCCATGCCGATTGCGCCCAGCACCGCCATTGTTTCCGGCAGGCCAAGCGCGCTTCCGGCCCATCCCGCGATCGGGTAGGTGATCAGCCAGCACAGATGCGACAGGGTGAATTGCGCGGCAAACAGCGCCGGCCGGTCTTCGGCATGGGCGGAATTGCGCAGCAACCGGCCCGAAGGCGTCAGGATGGATGCATAGTACAGGCCGCTCAGCCCCCAGACGGCGAGCAGCATCGCCCAATCCGGCAGCCCTTGCATCACCTGGTAGCCCGCATGCGCCAGGGTCAGCGCGGCCAGAAGCAACCCGGCCGCCAGCATCACCTTGCGGTCGGAAACCTGTTCCAGCAGCCGGGGCAGCGCCAGGGCTGCAAGCATGGATCCACCACCGAAGGCGGCCAGCGCCCCGGCCACCGCGCCATCGCCCATCCCGTAGCCGCCGCGAACCAGCACGACGGTATTGACCAGCACGAAGGCGCCGCTTGCCGCCGCGGTCAGATTGAGCGCCAGCAGACCCCGCAGCCGTGGCGTGGCAACATATATATTTATGCCTTTGGTAAGCCGATCCCGAAACGGCCTCAGCTGTTTCTCTGGTCCCGCGGGCGGGATCGCCGCGGCAAGAACCAGGAGCGCAGACCCGGCGAAACCGATCACCGTACCGCCGAACAGCCAGTGGTAGCTGATGAAGGCAAGCAGCAATCCCGCCAGCGCCGGGCTCAGCAGGTTTTCCAGATCATAGGCCAGCCGCGACAGCGACAAGGCCCTGGTGTAGTCGCGCTCGTCGGTCAGCACATCGGGAATGACCGCCTGGAAGGCCGGCGTGAACGTGGCCGAAGCCGCCTGCAGCACGAACACCAGCACATAGATCTGCCAGACCGCATCGATGAACGGCAGCGTAAGAGCCACTGCGGCGCGGACCATATCGGCACCGATGAGCACCCTTTTGCGCGGCCACCGCCCGGCGAGCGCATTGGCGAGCGGCGCCAGCCCGACATAGGCCACCATCTTGATGGCAAACACCGTGCCGAGCACCGGACCGGCATCCTCGCCTGCAAGATCATAGGCCAGAAGCCCCAGCGCCACGGTCAGCATCCCGGTGCCGATCAGCGCCACCACCTGGGCCGTAAACAGCCGGCCATAGGCCGGGTGCCTGAGAAGCTCGATCATGGGATCACGCTAGCAAACCGCAGGCCTTGGGCGATAGGGCGCCAGAGTGTTTAGAGCACGATATCTCTGCGGGATCGTCCGATTTGAACAGTCTAGCCCTTCTTCAACACGCCCGTATCTATCAGCTGCTGAAACATTTCCGCCGCCGCGTCGCTGACCGGATGGTACTCGATGCCGAGTCCGCGCTTCGACTTGGAATTGTCCGCCCGCCAGGGGTATCCCATATTGTCGGATATCATCTGACGCGACAGCTGCTTGCTGACCATCGGGCCGATCAGCCAGAGCAGCCACTTCGGCAGCTCGCGGGTCGGGAATGGCCAGTCATCGCCAAAATGCTGCCGCAGCATCTGACCCAGTTCGAGAAACGATACGGTCTGCGCCGAGGCGATGTGGCGGCCCCTTGCATCGGCCAGAAAACCGGCACGCAAATGCGCTTCCGCCACGTCGCGCACATCCACCATGCCGATTTCCATCGGCGGTGCGCCAGCCTTCAGGGTGCCGTCGCCGAACTGCTTGAGAATGGTGTGGGATTCCGACGTCGAGTTGCCTGAAATGGTCTTGCCGATGACCAGCGACGGATTGATCGTCACCAGCCGCCAGCGGCTTTGCGCATCGGCAATTGCCCAGGCCGCCTTTTCCGCCTCCACCTTGGAGTAGGAATAGGGCTGCCGATCGAGCGACGAGGTGGTGTTCCAGGTTTCTTCCGTCAGCACCTTGCCCGGCGCCTTTTGAACGTCCTTGTTGTCGCCATAGATCGCAGCACAGGAGCTGGTGACCACCACGCGCTGAACACTTGGCGTGCGATTGGCGGTTTCAAGCACATTGCGGGTTCCGTTCACAGCCGGATCAACCAGGTCACGCTGCGGATCATCGAAATTGCTGGTGAACGGAGACGCCGTATGGAACACCACCGCGCAGCCTTCCATGGCCGGCCCGTAGCTCCCGTCATCGAGCAGATCCGCTTCGAAAAGCTTCAATTCGCCCGGCAACTCCGCTGCCATCCTGTCAAGATGTGCGGTCTTTTCGGCATTGGAAGGCTCACGCACAGGGGCATGCACGGTGAGCCCCTCCTCAAGCAGCCGTCGCACCAGCCACCCTGCGACAAAGCCGGTGGCGCCGGTCACCATCACGGGATGGTCTGTCGGATAAACGTGCTCGGTCATGGGGAGCCTTTCAAAAATTGCTCGACACGGGATCAGCCAGGCCGATCGCATGTCTGTCCTTCATCCTCCCCAATGCACTGTGCATTACAATGGTTCCGGACAACAGCCATTGTTGGTATGTTTTGGTGTTTCGGTCTGTCGCCACTGCACAACAGCTACGTGTTCTCGCAACATTGCACATGCTGCGCCTCCAGGCCTGGGGCTGCAAAGGATGCGCAATCAACCGGCCGCATCGCGCTTCGTTTTCATCCTTCGTAAGGACGCGCCAGGGCTTCAGCCATCAGGTCGAACACCAGCCGCACACGCCGGCTGGTGTGGACCTCACGGTGGGTCACCAGCCAGACGGGGAAGACGAGCGGCTCAAGCCCGGGCAACACCTGCACCACGCCCGGTTCCGCATCGCCGATATCGGCGGCCATGACGCCGATGCCGAGCCCCTGCTTGACGTGGCTCCACTGCACCAGGTGGCTTTCCGAGATCAGGGGAAAATTCTTCTGTGTCAGCGTCAGCCCGAACCGGGTCATCGCCGCGATGAACTCGCCCGACCGGTTGAAGCCGATGAACTCCGCCGTCGTGAAGTCCTCGGGTGCCGATGGATTGCCGAGGCTCTCGAGATAAGAGGGCGTCGCATAGATCCGGCCATGGATGTCGCGGATCTTGCGCGCCACCAGGTTGGGCTGGGTCGGCCGGTAGTTGCGGATTGCGATATCGGCCTCGCGCCGCCTCAGGTCGCTCTCGGTATTGGTGGCGACGATCTCGACATCGATGCCCGGCGCCGCCTGCCTGAGCTGTCGGATGATCGGCGGCAGGCGGAATGCCGCGTCCGTCTCGCTGGCGCTGATCGACACCGTGCCCTCGATCGCCTGCGCCCTGCCCGAGGCCGACAGCGACATAAGCGCCGCAGCCTCGCCCATGGCGCGCACGTGATCCATCAGCTCGAGCCCGCTCGGCGTCAGCGTCAGTCCGCGCCCGACCCGCTCGAACAGCGCCACGCCGAGCTCCCGTTCGAGCGCCGTCACCTGGCGGCCGAGCGTCGGCTGCGCCATTCCCAGCGCCCGCGCGGCAGCCGACAGCGAGCCCTCCTCCGCGGTCACCAGGAATGCCCGGGCCCGGTTCCAGTCGAAATTGACAGATCTCCAATCCATGCGAAAATGCATATCATATCGGCATAACTGGTCAATTTATTCTGCGCTTGCGCATGGCTATATGCGGACCGGAAACTGGAGAACAGACCGATGAAAGCCATTGCCTATTCCAACTATGGACCGCCAGACGTGCTCAAGCCCGTCGACCTGCCCAAGCCCGCTCCGAAACCCGGTGAAGTCCTGGTCCGGATCCGCGCCACCAGCGTCACCGCGGGCGACTACCGCGCCCGCAGCCTCGACATGCCCCCGGGTTTCGGCCTGGTCGGCCGCCTGGTGTTCGGGCCTTTCCGGCCGCGCCGCCAGGTTCTTGGGGCCGAGTTTTCCGGCGTGGTCGAGGCGGTCGGTAGCGACGTCACCCGTTTTGCCCCGGGCGACCGGGTCTTTGCCTATCCCGGCGCCGGCTTCGGCGGCTATGCCGAATACGCGGTGATCGCCGAAACCGCGGCGATTGCACTTATGCCCGCCGATCTCGTTTTCGATGAGGCCGCGGCGATCCCCTTCGGCGGCGCAACGGCGCTCAATTTCCTGCGCGACAAGGCCGGCATCAAACCCGACGACCGCGTGCTGATCATCGGCGCCTCCGGGACCGTCGGCAGCGCCGCCGTGCAAGTCGCAAAAGCCTTTGGCGCTCATGTCACCGCAACGGCATCGGCTGGCAAGCTCGACATGCTGCATGATCTCGGCGCCGATGAAGTGATCGACCACTCACGTGAGAACCCCGCCGCTGCCCAGAGCGCCTACGACATCATTCTCGACACCAGCGGCACCGCGACATACCCGAAGTATGGATCATCTCTCAAGCCCGGCGGCCGGCTGCTGCTGGTCTCCGCCAACCTGTGGCAACACATCGGCACGCTGTTTGCCCGCAAGAGCGGCGGCCGCAAGGCCTCCGGCGGCTATGCCCCCGAACGCGCCGAGGACCTGCATTTTCTCGCTGATCTTGCAGCCAGGGGAGGGTTCAAACCCCATATCGACAATCGCTTTCCGCTGGCCGAGGCCGCCCAGGCGCACCGCTACTACGAGAACCCGGCCCGGAAGGGCCACGTTGTCATCACCATTGATCCGGCCTGACTCCCGGAGGCGACCAGGCCACCTCCTGCCGGTCAGGCCGGAGGTCCAAACAGGCCGTTGAAATTCATCGCCGGACTGCATAGACACGGAGGCTTGAATGGGCGCACCGGCGTCCCGAAATCTGGCCGCGCGGCCAGGGAAAGACCGAGTTCACATGAGCCTCCCCAACGACCTCAAAGCCTCCACCATCGCGGCCCAGGCCGGCGGCGTCATCGACATGCCCTCGGGCGGTGTCGTGCCGCCGGTGCAGCCGTCCACCACCTTCGTCCGCGACGAGGATTACGCGCTGGTCAATCCCGACAACATCTATTCGCGCGACAATTCCGACATCGTCCGCATCACCGAAAATGTGCTGGCGCGGCTGGAGAACGCGGAAGAAGCGCTGCTGTTCCCCTCCGGCATGGCCGCCATCGCCGCGCTGTTCCGCACCCTGCCCAACGGCGCCACGGTTGTGGTGCAGTCGGGCATCTACTGGGGCACCACCAAATGGTTGCGCGATTTTTCCGCCCGCCGCCAGATTACCCTGCACGAGGTCGACGCGTCTGATGCGCCGGCACTCGAACAGGCCTGCGCCACCCACACCCCGGCCCTCGTGTTCATCGAGACCCCGTCCAACCCGTGGCTCAAATCAGTCGACATCGCCCATGCGGCAGAATGCGCCCACAAGGCGGGCGGCCTGCTGGCGGTCGATTCCACCGCCGCCACGCCGGTACTGCAGCGGCCGCTGGGACACGGCGCCGACATCGTCATGCATTCGGCCACCAAGGGCATTAACGGCCATTCCGACGTGCTCGCAGGCGTGCTCGCCACCGCAGCACCCGCCGCGAAGGTCTGGACCGACATCAAGGCCGACCGCCATGATGCCGGCGCCGTCATCGGCCCGTTCGAGGCCTGGCTCCTGCTCCGCGGCATGCGCACCCTGCCATTGCGCGTCGAGCGGATGAGCGTCAATGCGCTCAAGATCGCCAGCTGGCTCAAGGCCCATCCAAAGGTGACGGATGTCTTCTATCCCGGCCTTGCAAGCCATCCCGGCCACAAGGTTGCGGCCCGCCAGATGCAAGGCGGCTACGGCTGCCTGTTCTCATTCCTGGTTCAGGGCGGCGCGCCCGAGGCGCTCGCGGTGGTCGGCAAGCTCAAGCTGTTTCACCGCGCGACCTCGCTGGGCGGCGTCGAAAGCCTCGTCGAACACCGCCACACGATCGAGCCGCACACCGGCATCCCCGAAAGCCTGATCCGCGTCTCGGTCGGCATCGAGGACGCCGACGACCTGATCGCGGACCTGAGCCAGGCGCTCGGCTGAAATCGAAACTCGGCGGCTCCCCAATCTCCCCCCTTGCGGGGGAGATGTCGGCATAGCCGACAGAGGGGGGTGAGGCTCACTTTGCTTCGAAAAGCCGGCGGATGCCGAGACATCGCCCCCCTCTGTCACTTCGTGACATCTCCCCCGCAAGGGGGGAGATCGGGAGACGCGAGCCTCAGTTACAATCGGACACAAAAAGGGGCGCCTGAACGCCCCATTTCACTAGAATGTCTTGCCGGTCCTACACCCGGCGCTCGACCATCATCTTCTTGATCTCGGCAATCGCCTTGGCCGGGTTGAGGCCCTTGGGGCAGGTCTGCGCGCAGTTCATGATGGTGTGGCAGCGGTAGAGCCGGAACGGATCCTCGAGATCATCCAGCCGCTCGCCGGTGGCTTCGTCTCTCGAGTCGATCAGCCAGCGATAGGCCTGAAGCAAGACCGCGGGACCGAGATAGCGGTCGCCGTTCCACCAGTAGCTCGGGCACGAGGTCGAGCAGCAGGCGCACAGGATGCACTCGTAGAGACCATCGAGCTTGGCCCGGTCCTCGTGGCTCTGCTTCCATTCCTTGGCCGGTGTTGGCGACACCGTTTTGAGCCACGGCTCGATCGAGCGGTGCTGGGCGTAGAAATTGGTCAGATCCGGCACCAGGTCCTTGACCACCGGCAGATGCGGCAGCGGATAGACCTTCACCGCCCCGTCGATCTCGTCGAGACCCTTGGTGCAGGCGAGCGTGTTGGTGCCGTCGATGTTCATCGCACAGGAACCGCAGATGCCTTCGCGGCAGGACCGGCGCAGCGTCAGCGTCGCGTCGATCTTGTTCTTGATCCACAACAGGCCGTCGAGCACCATCGGACCGCAATCATCGGTGTCGATATGGAACGTGTCGATGCGCGGGTTCTCCGCATCATCCGGCGACCAGCGGTAGATCTTGAATTCGCGCGTGTTCTTGGCGCCTTCAGGCTTCGGCCAGACCTTGCCCGGCTTCGGCTGCGAATTCTTCGGGAGTGTGAGTTCAACCATTGTCTCTGTTCCCTCTTAGTACACGCGGGCCTTGGGCGCGATCTTGGCGAGATCGATGCCTTCGGCAATCAGCTCGGTGTGGACGGGACGGTAGTCGAGCCTGACCGCGCCCTTCTCGTCGACCCAGGACAGCGTGTGCTTGCGCCAGTTCTCGTCGTCGCGGCCGCCCATCGGACCATCCTTGTAGTCCTCGCGGGCATGCGCGCCACGGCTTTCCTTGCGCGCCTCGGCCGAGACCACGGTGGTGATCGCATTGGCCATCAGATTGTCGAGCTCGAGCGTTTCCATCAGGTCCGAATTCCAGATCAGCGACCGGTCGGTGACCTTCACGTCGGACAGCTCGCCCCAGATCTCGCCCATCCGCTTGCAACCGGATTCGAGCGATTCCTGGGTGCGGAACACGGCGGCGTCTTCCTGCATGGTGCGCTGCATCTTCTCGCGCAGCTCGGCCGTCGGCGTCGAGCCCGAAGCATGGCGCACGCCGTCGAAGCGGGTCATGATCTTCTCGAACGAAGCCTCGTTGACCGCAGGGATCGCCGAAGTCCGGTCGATCACTTCGCCGGCGCGGATCGCCGCTGCGCGGCCGAAGACCACCAGGTCGATCAGCGAGTTGGAGCCCAGACGGTTGGCGCCGTGCACCGAGGCGCAACCGGCCTCGCCGACGGCCATCAGGCCCGGGGTGACCCGGTCCGGCTGGTCCGTGGTCGGGTTCAGCACCTCGCCCCAGTAGTTGGTCGGGATGCCACCCATGTTGTAGTGCACCGTCGGCAGCACCGGGATCGGTTCGCGGGTCACGTCGACGCCGGCAAAGATCTTGGCACTTTCCGAAATCCCCGGAAGCCGCTCGTGCAGCACCGCGGGATCAAGGTGATCGAGGTGCAGGAAGATATGATCCTTGGCCTTGCCGACGCCGCGGCCCTCGCGGATTTCCAGCGTCATGCAGCGCGACACCACGTCGCGCGAGGCCAGGTCCTTGGCCGACGGCGCATAGCGCTCCATGAAGCGCTCGCCCTCGGAATTGACCAGGTAGCCGCCTTCGCCGCGCGCACCCTCGGTGATCAGGCAGCCTGCGCCGTAGATCCCTGTCGGGTGGAACTGCACGAACTCCATGTCCTGCAGCGGCAGGCCAGCGCGCGCGATCATGCCGCCGCCGTCGCCGGTGCAGGTATGCGCCGAAGTGGCCGAGAAATAGGCGCGGCCGTAGCCGCCGGTGGCCAGCACCACCATCTTCGCCGAGAAGCGGTGAATGGTACCGTCATCAAGGTTCCAGGCGACAACACCGGTGCAGCGGCCGTCCTCTTCCATCAGCAGGTCGACGGCGAAATACTCGATGAAGAACTCGGCATTGTTCTTCAGCGACTGGCCGTAAAGCGTGTGCAGGATGGCATGGCCGGTGCGGTCAGCCGCCGCACAGGTGCGCTGCACCGGGGGGCCTTCGCCGTAATTCTGCATGTGACCGCCGAACGGCCGCTGGTAGATCCGGCCATCCTCGGTGCGCGAGAACGGCACGCCGTAATGCTCAAGCTCATAAACCGCCTTCGGCGCTTCCATGGTCAGGTACTGCATGGCATCGACATCGCCGAGCCAGTCCGAGCCCTTGACGGTGTCATACATGTGCCACTGCCACGAATCGGGCGTCATGTTGGTCAGCGAGGCGGCGATGCCGCCCTGCGCCGCAACCGTATGCGACCGGGTCGGAAACACCTTTGAGATGCAGGCGGTGCGGAAGCCCTGTTCGGCCATGCCCAGGGTGGCGCGCAGTCCGGCGCCGCCGGCGCCCACCACGACCACGTCATAGGCGTGATCGACAATCGAATAGGCGCGTCCGCCAATGTTGACGCTCGACGTCATTACCATGATCTGTCAGCCTCCGAAGCCGAGTTTGAGAACCGCGAACAGCGAAACGGCGCCGACCGCGATCGAAAAGAATGTGTTGAGGATCAACAGGCTCACCTTCATGCCCTCGGCATGGATATAGTCCTCGATGATGACTTGCATACCGAGCTTCATGTGAATGATGCCGGAAATCACCACCAGGCCCATCAGAACCGCCACCAGCGGGTTGGACAGCGCGCCGGCCACCACCGCATAGGGCTCGCCATTATAGGCGATGATGAAGAAGATGAAGAACAGCAGCAGCGGCACGTTGGCCACCGCCGTCAGCCGCTGCCGCCAGAAATGGTCGGTGCCTTCCTTGGCCGAGCCGAGCCCGCGGACTTTCGAGAGAGGCGTACGCATCTTGTTGGTATCCATATCCCTCTTGCTCCTAGAAACGGGCTGCGTAGCCGGCGATCCAGACCAGGATCGTCAGTGTGATCGAACCCGCGAGTGTCGCCCAGGCCATCTTGGTCGAGGTCGCCGGATCAAAGCCGCGGCCGGTGTCCCAGATGAAATGGCGGATGCCGCCCAGCATGTGATGCAGCAGCGCCCAGGTGTAGCCGAACAGCACCAGCCGTCCGAGGATCGAGCCGAAGATCCCGTTGACCCAGTCGAAATAGGCTTCACCCGAAGCCGCAGCCACCAGCCACCAGGCCACCAGCAGCGTGCCGGCGTAAAGCGCCATGCCGGTGAAGCGGTGGACGATGGACATCACCATGGTCGGAATTTGTTTGTAGATGCTCAGGTGCGGCGACAATGGCCGGTTCTGCGTCACATTGGTCATCGGGACCTTGTCCTTTTTTCCCTCAAGAAACCCATCCGCTTCTCCGCAAGGTGATCGGCGGCAGGTTTGCGGAGGTTTTAGTGCGTTATGTGCACCGCGTCAAAGCCCGGTTTGCCATCGGTAGCGCGCCTTTCGTCGAAAGCGAAACGGGCTTTCGCCTTCCATAGCGCTTCAAACGATTCAAAATGCTTAACGGCGGCCACAAGCCACCGCTTCGCCGCCCGGGAGAGCTTCAAGGGCGCAGGTGGCGTTGCGAAAAACAATCAGCGTGAATGGTCGAATCGCAGTTCCCAGCTCGAAAAATCCGCCTTGGTGGCAAGTTTTTCATAGAGCTTGCGGCCTTCTTCCGGCTGCCGCGGGGCATTGAGGATGATTCGCGACCAGCCGCGCGCGTCGCTCTCCTCGGCCAGCATGTCGATCATCGCCTGGGCGATACCCATCTTGCGGTGCAGGTGGCTCACATAGAGATGATCGACCTGGCCGCAGCGCATGCCGGTCACCGGATCCGGAAGGTCGTAGAAGATCACGAAACCGACCAGTTCGCCATCGAGCCGCGCCCCGAAGATCTGGGCGACGCGGTCCTGCAGCAGCGTTTCGGCGTAGTAATCGTCCGGACGGCGCGGCGCACCGCGCTTGAGCGACTGGACATAGGCAGCCAGCAGCGGCGAGAAATGATGCGCGTCATTAAGGCGCAGCAGCGAAATGTCGATGTTCTTGGGCGTACTCATGGCCGGCATGTTTGGTTCAAAGCCGCTTCACGGTCAAGCCTGTAGAAAGTCGCATCGCAGCAGAAATACGCCCGGACCGGAACCGGAGGCGCGTTTTAACGTTAACCGGCGATAGCCACCCCGCCGTCCGTGACTCGCTGCCAAGCCTGGTGCACAATGAAGCCGGATTTGTCTGCGAAGAACAGAGCCGCGCAGCCCGAGCTTAAGCGCAACCCGACCTTCAGGAAGGATACCGCCATGACCGCCACGCTTTTTTCGCACGCCCCGGGCCGCAGGGCTGCCCTGGCAGCCCTTGCGTTGCTGGCAGGCTTCGGTATGGGAATTGGCAGTTCTGCCCTCGCAAGTGACCTGAAGCCGCCATCGGGCAAGTCCAGGCTGCTCAATGACAGCGACATCACCATTGTCATCATCGATGACAATGACCGCCGTTCGTCTTCGCGCAGCGGCGGCTCGAGCCGCTCGGAACCGGCACCGGTGCGCGCGCCGTCCGGCAAGGTCAGCCGCGAAGAGGACGACGTTACAATCCGTTTCAGGCGTGACCGCAGCACGGCAACCGGCACCGGCAGCACCGTCACCACCACCGGCACCAGCACCGGAAACCCCGGCCCGAAGATCATCATCGTCGACCGCAACAGCAATGGCTGCGACGGTGGCGGGGTCTGCGTCATCCGGCCCTGAAGTTCGGCAGGCGCGCCCTGGAGTGATCCCGCGCCACGGGCGGTACGGGCGACCGCGTGCCTGGCGCATTGCTGGACCGGAAGGACTCGTTTCGGCCGGGTTTTAGCGAATTCTGTCCCGCTACGGGACATGTCAGCGGCCGTCTGGATAGCCGCGAAACCGCATCCTAACCATGCTTTCGGGTTCAGCGTGACCGCCGTTCGCAATAGGCAGACACTGTCTCCATCAAGCCGAAGGAGGAAGTCACATGCAATCGACATCCTGGAATACGCCGCTCACCATTGATGATCCCGAAACGGGGCTCCACAAGACGGTGAAATCCGCCCGGCAGGCGAAGATCCTGCTCCACCGGAACTGGCCGGACACCCATGGCAGCCGCTACCACGTTGCCGAGCAGGCCTGCGAAGAAGTGATCAGCGGCAAGGCGCCGCCGCGCAAGGCCCGCCATGCCCTCATCGCCGCAGCCATCGAGGCGCACCTGCATGTAAGCTGATGCAACCGGCGGGACCATGGCGACCGCAACGACCGGATGATGAAGGCCTGAATCGAAAGAACCCGCCGGTCACCCGGCGGGTTCTTTTGTCAGCTTGATTCCCGGGCCGGTATCACGCAGCCCGCAAAAACCCTATTTCCACTCGCGGATATCGACAAAGTGCCCGGCAACCGCCGCAGCCGCTGCCATCGCGGGCGAGACCAGGTGGGTGCGGCCCTTGAAACCCTGGCGGCCTTCGAAGTTGCGGTTCGAGGTCGAGGCGCAGCGTTCGCCGGGCTTGAGCCGGTCGTCATTCATCGCCAGGCACATCGAGCAGCCAGGCTCGCGCCAGTCAAAGCCCGCCGCCTTGAAGATGACGTCGAGGCCTTCGGCTTCCGCCTGTTCCTTGACCAGGCCCGAGCCTGGAACGATCATCGCGTCGACATTGGCGTTGACGGTCTTGCCTTCGACCACCTTGGCCGCGGCGCGCAGATCCTCGATGCGGCCATTGGTGCACGAGCCGATGAACACCCGGTCGATCTTGATGTCGGTGATCGGGGTGCCGGGCTTGAGCCCCATGTAGTCGAGCGCGCGCCATTTCGAGGTGCGCTTGGCCTCGTCCTTGATGTCGTCAGGGTTCGGCACCACGCCGGTGACCGAGATCACGTCCTCGGGCGACGAGCCCCAGGAGACGATCGGCGGCAACGAGGCGGCGTCGAGCCGGACGATCTTGTCGTAATGCGCGCCCTCGTCCGACGGCAGCGTCTTCCAGTACTCGACAGCCATATCCCAGGCCTTGCCCTTGGGCGAGCGAGGACGGTCCTTGAAATAGGCATAGGTCTTCTCGTCGGGCGCGATCAGGCCGGCCCGCGCTCCGCCTTCGATCGTCATGTTGCAGACCGTCATGCGGCCTTCCATCGACAGCGCGCGGATCGCCTCGCCAGCGAACTCGATGACGTAGCCGGTGCCGCCGGCGGTGCCGATCTCGCCGATGATGGCGAGGATGATGTCCTTGGCTGTGACGCCCTCGGGCAGCTCGCCATTGACCTCGACCAGCATGTTCTTGGCTTTTTTCTGGATCAGCGTCTGGGTGGCGAGAACGTGTTCGACCTCGGAGGTGCCGATGCCGTGAGCCAGCGCACCGAAAGCGCCGTGGGTCGAGGTATGGCTGTCGCCGCAGACGATCGTGGTGCCGGGCAGTGTGAAGCCCTGCTCCGGGCCGACGATGTGGACGATGCCCTGCCGCTTGTCGTTCTCGTTGAGATATTCAACGCCGAAATCAGCCGCGTTGGTGGCCAGCGCCTCGACCTGGATGCGGCTTTCCTCGTTCTTGATGCCGAGCGCCCGGTCCGGCGAGGTCGGCACGTTGTGGTCGACGACGGCCAGCGTCTTTTCCGGCGCGCGAACCTTGCGGTGTGCGGTCCTGAGGCCTTCGAAGGCCTGAGGGCTGGTGACTTCGTGAACCAGGTGACGGTCGATATAGAGCAGGCAGGTGCCGTCCTCTTGCTGATCGACCAGGTGGTCGTCCCAGATCTTGTCATAGAGTGTGCGCGGTGCGGTCATGGTGGTGGTCCGTGTAAATGATGAAAGAGCATGGATCTGAAGTCCGCCAGCGGGATGGCGGCAGCAACGCAGGCCTCAGGCGCCGAGGCTGGACAGCGCCCCGGAAATGCGCGCGAAGAACCGCGCCGGCAGGCGCTTGTGATCCTGCAGCACAAAGACTTGAGGCGCGAGACATCTGAATTTCGATCCCATGCCCCGGCTCATACCAATTTTTGGGCAGACCGGCAATCATATATGAGCTTGCAGCAATAGAGGCTCCTGCCGGCCAGGCCGCTTCAGCCGTCGTCACCGGAATCGCCGGACTGTTTGATCGACTGCTCGACCGACTGCTCACTCGGTTTTGGCATCACCCGGGTTTCGAGCCGGCGCACCAGCGCCAGGACCAAGCCGCCCAGCAGGCAGGACAACAGCGCCACCGGCCACAGGCCGAGCCCTGCCGAAAGCCCGCAGGCGCCCGCCAGCCACATTCCGGCCCCGGTGGTCAGCCCCTGAACCTTGCCGCGCCGCATCAGGATCGAGCCCGCGGCCAGAAACGCTACCCCGGCGGTAATCGCCTCGACCAGCCGCAGCGGATCGGTGCGGATCTGATCGTCGGAGAAAGCGGGCATGGCGATGATTTCCAGTGCGATGACGGCAAACACCGCAGCGGCCAGCGCGATCATCATGTGGGTGCGCAGCCCCGCCGGCCGTTCGGCGATCTCGCGCTCGAAACCAAGCACGCCGCCCAGGCCGGTGGCCAGAAGCAACCGCACGGCAATCACCTGCCAGGGCAGGCTTGTCGACAACGAGAATTCCTCGATCAGGCCAATCATGCCGGGGTAACGCCGCAGACCGCCGGCTGGTTCCGGCCGCAAGTTCGGCGCAAACGGCTCAGGCCAAGGGCTGGCCGCGCTCCAGCAGTTTCCGGTAATGGGCCGTCCGACGGTCTTGCAAGTCCATTCGGTCAGTGTACCCGATGTCCCGCTTGAGCCGTTCATCCAGCTCGTCGGCAGCCATCACCCTGCGGCCGGGCAGCAGACATGCGAGAAGCCGGCCCGCTCTACGGGCTGCAAGGCACAATGGTTTTGCTGGCCCGCAAAGCCGCGCGAACCGGCCCTGCGAAGCGCGATCATGACCGCTCATCGCTCTTTCCTTTTTGTAGGGTGTGGTCTTTTGATGTGTTCCGGAGATAGGGTGACGCACGAAAGCTTGAAATTCCAACGGAATTCCTGTCTGAGCCCATAGAGAGAACTTATCGATGAAACTATCGAGGAAGGTCCCGCTCAACGCGCTGCGGGTGTTTGAAGCGGTGGCCCGCCATGGCGGGTTTTCCCGCGCCGCCGAAGAACTGGGCATGACCCAGACTGCGGTGAGCTACCAGATCAAGTTGCTGGAGGAGCACATTGGCGAACAGCTGTTCCTTCGGCAACCGCGCCGGATTGTCAACACCGAGACCGCCGAGCGCATGCTGCCAAGCGTCAGCAAGGGCTTCGAGCATCTTGGCGACGCCATGCTGGCCGCCGTCCAGCCATCCAGCCAGACACTGGAAATCCACTCCTCGCCGACCTTTGCCTCGCACTGGCTGGCCCGCAATCTCGGCAGCTTCCAGCTTGCCTGGCCCGGAACAGCCGTGCGGCTGTTGCGTGTGAGCAAGATCACCGATTTCAACCGCGATCCCGCCGATATCTCCATCCGCTGGGGCGTCGGCCCCTGGCCGGAGCAGGAGTGCCATTTGCTCGGCCGGTTTTCCTTTGCCCCGATGCTAAGCCCCGCACTGGCGGCAAGCGCCGGCGGGATAACCGAACCCAGACACCTGTTGCGCCTGCCGATCATCGGCGCCCAGCAGGACTCCTGGCAAACCTGGTTTGCCAGCGCCGGTCTTGAGCCGCCCGACCTGTCGGTCCACAAGCGGCACAATTACATCGAGCAGGACCTGTGCGCCAACGCGGCGCTGGCCGGCCAAGGCGTCGCCATGCTCAATCACATCTATTTCGCTGAAGAACTCGCTTCCGGGCGGCTGATCGCACCCTTCAACCATCACTGCAGCGATGATATCGGCATCTGGCTGGTGCACCCGGCAAGCCGGCGCAACAATCCGAAGATCAAGGCGTTCCGGGAATGGATCCTGGCCGCGGTTTCAGCCGACATGCAGCGGACCGAGCCCGCATCACCCGTATCCTGAGGCCGGTCAGGCCAGCACCTCGAACACGTGAGCACTGACCAGAACGTCCGGTTCATCCAGTGCGAAGGCCCGGAACGGCGGGCTCTGTTCCAGCCGCCGCCAGATCCCGCGTCCGCTCAGATCCTCGATTGTGGAGCCAAATCCGCCACTGTGGAAAATCGTGTCCCGCACCGTGAAGATCGCGATGCCGCCAGGACGGGTGATGCGGCAGAGTTCCTCAAGGCTTGAGGCCGGCGCATGGCCCTCGGTGAAGACGCCGGTGGAGAAGAACGCGGCGAAATGATTGTCCTGCCAGGGCAGCACCTCGCCGAGCGTGGCGCGCTTCAGATCGTCATAGGCGTTACGCGACCCGGCCACCTTGAGCATCTCTTCGGAGAAATCGAGACCGGCGATCCGGTCGTAGCCAAGCGAGGCAAGGTAGGGGCCCGACAGTCCGGTGCCGCAACCGGCATCAAGCAGCGGCCCGGCGTCGGGCCGGACGTAACGCGAAACCCAGGCCAGCACCTGGAACGGCAGGCAGTAACCGGCGGCCAGGGTGTCGCGGTCGTAGGCGGCGGCCCAGGCGGCGTAGGCAGCGGCCAGCTCGTCCGGTGATCTGGCGGCATAGACCTGTTCGAGTTCCCGATTGCTGCGGTGAGCCATGATTGTCTCCTACCTGGCCAGAGTTGAATGCCGCCTCCCGCCGTTGGCAGAATTCACTCGTCGAATCTGCGGCCGGGGCGGAACATCGGCTTTTCCCGATTGTCGCCATTCTTGTCGATCAGGTCGATGAGCACCAGTGCACTGGTGCGGCGAAGCCTGCCCGAGCTGTCAAGCGCAAGCGCATAGGAGAGCACAAGAAAGGCGACAAGATTAATGACCGTCCCCAGCGGCACGACCAGGTCGGGCCTGACGCCGCCCGGCGGAAGCCCGGCAAACACCTCGCCATCTGCAACCGAGAGCGGGAAGAACAGAAGATCCCTGATGTCCTGCGCCACGGCGACCGGAAGCCCGAGATTGGGCGACAGCGACAGCAGCAGATCCGAACAGACCCACACACAGCTGCCGACATAGATCACGCCGATCGGGATGCTGCCATAGAGCCGGGTTCGCGCAATCGAACCGGCAAATCCGGGTGTGTACTCCACCTGGAAGCACAACAGCACGCCCAGCGTCATCAGCGGCATCAGCTCAAACAGGCTCCAGCGCGGGAAGAACAGAAACAATGACCCGATGTTAACGCCCCACAGATTGCCGAGCATGAACAGCGAGGGCAGATACGGCATCAGCAAGGCCAGCGGAAACAGCGTCCACAGCCGCGAGCCGACCGCCAGGCCACGCCCGTAAAATGCCATTGCCCCGACGACAGAAGCGGCAATCAGCAGGCCGGGCTGAAGCCAAAGGCCGAAAACCGCCGCCATCGCCCCGCAAGTCCCGCCGCTGATGCAGCCCTGTCCGGCAATCACCGGGACCACGAACCACAGGGCCTGACCGAAAAACACCGTCCCCAGCGCGAGCAGGCTGACGAACAGGATAAACCAGCCTGTGAAGCTTCTGGCGGTAAGTCTGGAAGGCACGGATCGATCCCCGGGTTGCACTGGCCGCAACCTGCAAGGGTCAGACTAACAAAACCCTAAATTGAACATGGAAATTCGCAGAAATTCGATGTTTATCAATTGATTGCCCGAATTTCCACCGAGATGTAGGGGGTTTTGGCACCGCCTTGTCTGCAGCGGATTTCAACCTCGGGTATCTGGCTAGTCCCGCCCGCCAGAGCGTTCCTCATCGGCACGCCTCAGACGCTTTTCCAGCGCGCGCAACGCCAGCGACAAGCCGACCGTGAGCAGCAGGTAGACATAGGCGACGATCGAATAGGTTTCGAAGAACCGGAACGAGCCCGAGGCATAGACCTTGCCCATCTGCGTCAGGTCCGCAACGCCAAGCACCGAGACCAGCGACGAATCCTTGATCATGGCGATGAAATCATTGCCGAGCGGCGGCAGAATGGTGCGGATCGCCTGCGGCAGCACGATGAAGCGGAAGCGCTGCAGCGGGTTGAGCCCCAGCGCCTTCGCCGCCTCGATCTGGCCTGTCTCCACCGACAGGATACCGGCGCGGAACACCTCCGAGATGAAGGCGGAATAGCCGATGGTCAGCGCGATGATCGCCCGCCACAGAAGCGACACATCGCGCACCAGCATCGGCTCGAACAGACCCGCCTCGATCAGCGGCGTCATCAGGACGTTCCAGGCGACGACGAAGCCCGGCGCGCCGACAAAGGCGATGTAGAACAACAGCACCAGGATCGGGATGCCGCGGATGATCTCGACATAGAACCGCGCGATCTGCCTGAGCACCAGGTATCGCGACAGCCCCATCACCGCCAGCAGCAGCCCGAAGCCGGTGGCGAGCGCAAAGCCGACGAGGGTGACGAAGATGGTGATCCAGACGCCCCTGGAGACGATGGTGAAGATCTGGCTGTAGAGATCGTTGATCGCAATCTGGATGGCGAGAAACAGCGCGATGGCGCCGGCGGCCAGGAGCCACCAGGGGAAGTCCGGTTTATCGTCCTGCTTCGATGCCACTGTCACGGGTGAGAGCTTTCCACCGGTGCGCCGGCCGGCGCCGGGCGCATGAACATCTGCTCCCGCACCCCGCCGCGCCACTGGTCGTCCTCGCTCTCGGAACTGAGGATGAAGCCGTGGCGTTCATACAATGCCCGCGCCGCCTCAAGTCCGGCAAAGGTGGTGAGCCAGACCGGGCCCGCCGCCACTCGGTCCGCATGCTCAATGGCCCGGGCCATCAGCTGCTTGCCGAGCCCGCTGCCGCGTTCGCTGCCGGCGACCACGAACCATCTGAGATGCGCGCCGTCCGGCCCGCCGCCGGTCACGTCCATGCTGATCGAGCCGGCGAGTGCATCGCCGCGCCAAGCGGTCAGGAACAGATCGCGCGCCGGATCCATCCGGGCGAGGAATTCCGCGAGTTCCGCCGCGACCTTGGTCTCGAACGCCCGCCCGAAACCCCACTGAGCTGCATAATAGTCCATATGCAGGCCGAGAACGCCGCCAAGCGCCCCCGGCCTGTATCCGTCAAGAACGATCGGCACGATCGCTCTCAGCCGCCAAGCTTGTAGTCGAGGAACCACTTTGTGTTGAGGGCGTCGATTGTGCCGTCGGCTTTCATCGCTGCAATCGCCGCGTTGACCGGGCTGACGAGCTCGGAGCCCTTGGGGAAGATGAAGCCGAAATCGTCGGTGCCGAGCGGCCCGCCGACGAGTTTGAGGCCGCCGTCGGACGCCTCGACATAGCCCTTGCCGGCCACGCCGTCGGTGAGCACCATGTCGACATCGCCGGTCTTCAGCGCCTGCACGGTGGCGCCGAAGGTTTCCATCAGCTTGATGCGCGGGTTCTGCTCATTGCCGTCCAGCACGTCATAGACGGCGACATAGAACGGCGTGGTGCCGGGCTGCGCGCCCACGAGACCGCCCTCGAACGCCGCGAAGGAAGCCGCATCGCTGAACCTCTCCTCGTCGCCGCGCACCAACATGAACATTTCAGACCTCATGTAGGGATCGGAGAAGTCGACCTTCTCCTTGCGGTCTTCCTTGATCGAGATGCCGGTCATGCCGATCTCGTACTGGCCGTCGGAAACCGACTGGATCATCGCATCCCAGGAGGTGTTCTGGTACTCGACGGTGAAATTCAGCCGTTTGGCGATCTCGTTCATCGCGTCATATTCCCAGCCGATCTGCTCACCGGTCTTCGGATCGATGAACTGCAGCGGCGGATAGGCGTTTTCGGTGACCACCACGACGGTCTGGCCGCCGAGATCGGGCAGGCCCTCGGCCTGCGATGCGGCTATACCCAGGCCGATGAAGGCGGCCGCCGCGGCCACGGTGAACTTGGCAAATGACATGACACTCTCCCTGATGAGGTCTCGGGACTGATTTCCGGGCGCATCGCCTGTCGGCGCGTAGCGCTTGGCCCGCACTTTGCAATGCGGCTCGATGGGCCGCAAGGGGGAGCGTGCAGCAAGCAGAAACCCTCCGCGCGCCGCGACGCGAGGAGTTTTGGAAGGGACAGTCCGGAGGGCCGCGCGCAGGCTGTGCCGTTCGGAAAAGGTTTGGTGTGCATGCCCCGCTTTCGCGGTAGCATGCGGGGTGGCGCAGATTGCGCGCGGGCCCGAATATCGCCGGATGGTGTCCGCATCCGACAGGCAGTTGCGTGCCGCTTGTTCGCCGCCCGGACACGGGCAGCCTTGAGCGACGGGTGGCATCGTCCGGCACGGGTTGGGCCTTGCGTTTATGATCCGGGAACGCCAGGGCGGCTGACACTGCGCCGGACGCCCTTCCCGCATCCGCAAGACGGCCCGCCACAGGCCCGTTTCCACCCTCACCCTGACAGCCGGCCGGCGCTGGCCGGCACAAGGGGCAAAGGTTTCTCCGGTGGCTGGCTTGGCCGATCCTCCCGTTGGGCATCCCGTTGGAGATCCCGTTCAGGCTGATCCTGCTGCCAGCGGAACCCGCCGGTGCACCGCCTCCTCCTTCGTCCTGCCGCACGTTACGGCAGCCACCCGGAGGCCTTCCTCCCGCCTGGACCGCAACGTTCGCGATCCATCCGGTGACGGGAGCGGCATCAGTGTGACACGGGATCTGGAGGGTGTGAAAGAAATGGGGTTGAGAGCGAGGCGTGCACCTTCTCCCTCTGGGTGGGGGAGAATGCGAATTTCAGCATCTTGGCTTCAGCCAAGTGCTGGAAATTCCAAGAGAGGGGCTCGGTTTCGGAGACGGGACCACCCCCTCACCTGAAAAATCTACGACTTGGCGCTCTCGCGCCAAGACCGTGATTTTTCTTCCTCTCCCACAAGGGGAGAGGCAGAAACTCCACCAGCCTCAATCCCGCTTGATGCTCATCAGCACGTCCCAGAGGTCGGCGCCGGTTTCGAACACGAGGGCGTTGGCCCCAAAGCCGGTTTCTGCCTGCTTGAGGGTGAGAAGCTCGTTGGCGAGGCTGATCTCGGCGTCGGTTTCGGCTGCAGCATCGGTTGTGGCACCCGGACCGGAATTGGCGATATTGCCGGCAACGGTGGCCAGGCGGTTCTGCTCGGTGCGCATGCCCGAGAGCGCCATGTTCATCATCGAAGAAATCGTCATCCGGACCCTGCCCCGTGCAAATGCGCGTTCACGTGAGCGCCGAGTGTCGCCGATCCGGCTTAGCAGAGGATTAACCCGGTCGTGCGGTTTTGAACGGTTTGCCGCAATTCCGGTCTGCCGGAGCGACAGGCCGGAATCGGCACGGCAATGAAGTCCGGGCCCGGAACGCAAAAAAGCGCCGGTTTCCCGGCGCTTTTTCAACCGACCCCGAAAGATCGTCAAATCATGATGGAGCGGCTTATTCGCTCTTGGCTTCTTCGGCCGGCGCTGCAGCTTCAGCGGCTGCGGCTTCGTCGGCTGCTGCCTTTGCGGCTGCGGCTTCAGCGGCCTCTGCTGCTGCCTTTTCGGCGGCCAGGGCCTCTGCTGCTGCGATCTTCTCGGCCTCGATGCGTGCCTTCTCCTCGGCCAGCGCCTGGCGCTCGGCTTCGTTGAGCTTGCGGGCGCGGGTGCCGGTGTTCTCGACGATACGGGCCGACTTACCGCGACGGTCGCGCATGTAGTAGAGCTTGGCGCGACGCACCTTGCCGCGGCGGACGACTTCAACGGCCTCGACCAGCGGCGAGTAGATCGGGAACACGCGTTCCACGCCTTCGCCGTAGGAGATCTTGCGAACGGTGAAGTTCTCGTTCAGGCCGGAGCCAGAGCGGGCGATGCAGACGCCTTCGAAAGCCTGCAGACGGGTCCGCTTTCCTTCCGTCACGCGCACCTGGACGCGCAGGGTGTCACCGGCGGAGAAATCGGGAAACTTGCGGGAAGCTTCAATCTTGGCGGCCTGTTCGGCCTCCAGCTGGGCAATAATGTTCATGGTCCTTGACCTTTCGTTCTTCTCAAACGGTCAGAGCGCTCTCATCTCGCCATCTTGGCATGTCCCGTTTTCGGGATCATCCTCGAGGCTATGCCGGTGAAGGCAGGAGCGGGTTCACCATTCATTGTTTGGCAGGCGCCGCTGTTGACGCGGCTGTCGGACTTTGCCGATCGCCGGGGCAGATACACCATCGCCGCGGTTTTGTCACGCCCTGCGCCGTGAATTTGTTCACCCCGGTCCGCGCGCGGCACAAGCGGGATATGCCGGGGCGGCTTGCCGATCGGGGCTCCACGGCGAAATCCGCCGCCTGACGAGTGGTGGCGAGGCGCCTGTGGCACACTTGAACCCTCCGCGCCCAGATGCTCTAAGCAGCTTTTCGACTTCAGGCAATCCGGCGCACCATGTCCCTTTTCGATATCGTCCTTCTGTTCAGTGCCGGCTTTTTGTCGAGCGTGGTCAACGCCATTGCCGGCGGCGGTACCTTTCTGACCTTTGGCGCCATGACGCTGGCCGGGGTTCCGCCGATCATGGCCAACGCCACCTCCTCCGTGACCCAGTTTCCGGGCTACGTCACCTCTGCCCTGGCTTACCGCACCGAGATCCGCGAGGCCGGGCGCGAGGTCTGGGTGATCGCAGGACTGTCGATGGTCGGCAGCCTCGTCGGCGCGCTGATCCTGGTGTCGATGTCCAACCCGTCGTTCCGCTCTCTGGTGCCGTGGCTGCTGCTCGCCGCCACCATCATCTTTGCCGCCGGCCCCTATCTGCGGCCGAAATCGCTGCATGCCGAACAGCCCATCACCAGGCTCGGCATGGTCGGGCAGTTCCTCACCTCGATCTATGGCGGGTTCTTTGGCGCCGGCATGGGCATCATGATGCTGGCCGTGCTCGGGCTGACCAAGGGCGGCGACTACCACAAGCTCAACGCTCTGAAGAACGTCACCGCGGTGGTCATCGCCTTCGTTGCGCTCCTGGTGTTTTCCGGTGGCGGTGTGGTGGCCTGGCTGCCGGCCTTGATCATGATCCCGGCAGGCGCGCTTGGCGGCTATGCCGGTGTCTGGGCCGCACGGCGCGTGCCGCAATCAATCATTCGCGCCCTCGTGGTCGGCGTCGGCCTGCTGCTGAGCTGGTATTACTTCGCCAGCTGATCTTTCCGGTCCTCAAGAAGATCGGGGCGCCGTTCACGCGTCAGCCTGAGTGATTCCGCCTCGCGCCATTCGTCCACGGCCCTGTGATTGCCCGAGGTCAGCACGGCGGGGATTTCGCGGTTTTCAAACACCTGCGGCCGTGTGTAGTGCGGATGCTCCAGCAGCCCGGTCTCGAAGCTTTCATGGGTGCCTGAGGCGGCATTGCCCATGACCCCGGGCAGCACCCGGATCACCGCATCGAGCAGGATCAGTGCCGCCGGCTCGCCGCCCGAAAGCACATAGTCGCCAATCGAGACTTCTTCGAGATTGCGCGCCTCGATCACCCGCTGGTCGACACCCTCGAACCGGCCGCAGACGATCACCGCGCCGGGACCGTCCGCCAGTTCGCGCACCCGGGCCTGGGTCAGCGGCTTGCCCCGCGGGCTCATCAGCAGCCGCGGCCGCACGTCACCCTCCGGACTGACCGCATCGATGGCCCGCGCCAGCACATCGGGCCTCAATACCATGCCGGCGCCGCCACCGGCCGGCGTGTCATCGACATTTCGGTGCCTGCCGGTGGCATGGTCGCGAATATTGACCGCTTCGATCTCCGCATCGCCGCGCTCGATGGCCCGGCCGGCCAGCGACAGACCGAGATGCCCCGGAAACATCTCCGGGTAGAGCGTCAGGATGGTTGCGCGAAAGCTCATTCCGGCCTGTCTTCATCCGGAAGGTCTTCGGGGTCCGCGTCGCCGTTGTCTTCCTGGCCGTCATCCTCGCCGGTGTCGATCAGGCCCGCCGCCAGCGGATCGACCAGGATCCGGCCAGCTTCAAGATCGACCGTCGGCACGGCAGCCAGCGTGAACGGGATCACCACCGGCTTCCGGCCCTCGTCGCGCAGTTCGAGAAGATCACCGCCGCCGAAATCCAGCACGCCCGACACCGTGCCCCAGAACCGACCTTCCGCGTCCCAGGCTTCCAGCCCCTCGAGATCGGCATGGAAATATTCGCCCTCCTCCAGCTCCTCGTCATCGAGGCTGGAGCGGTCGATGAACAGCTCGAGGCCCTTGAGCGCTTCGGCGGCATTGCGGTCATTGATGCCGCGGAAGCGCACCACGACAACGGTCTTGGCAAAGCGGTGATCGAGGACCTCGAACCGGCGGCCGTCCGCGGTGTAGAGCGCGCCGTATTCGGCAATCGCCATCGGATCCTCGGTGAACGGCTTGACCCGCACCTCGCCGCGAAGGCCCTGCGCCGCGCCAACGATGCCGATGAGAATGGGGTGCTCAAGCTTGGTCATGGACATCTCCGGGGTGGGCAACGCGAAACGGGCGGCATCAAGCCGCCCGCACTATAGCGCAAAACGCCCATCCGTCAGGATGGGCGAGACGCTGTCGCAATTATTCCGCAGCTGCTTCTTCTGCAGGTGCTTCGGCCGGTGCAGCAGCGGCTTCGGCGGCAGCAGCGGCTGCATCCTCTTCCTTCTGCTTCTTCTCGGCGGCGCGTTCCTGCGCCTTCTTGCCGGGCTTGGCCTTGTTCGGGTTGTTGCGGGCATCGCGGGTCATCATGCCGGCTTCAGCCATGAAACGGGCGACGCGGTCGGTCGGCAGCGCGCCGTTGTCGAGCCAATGCTGGATGCGCTCCTGGTTGAGGCTGACGCGGGTCGCGTCGTCCTTGGCCAGCATCGGGTTCCAGTAGCCCAGACGCTCGATGAAGCGACCGTCGCGCGGGCTGCGCACGTCGGCAACGACAACATGGTAGTAAGGACGCTTCTTGGAGCCGCCACGGGCCAGACGAATTTTCAGTGCCATTTTCTTTTCCTTTGAGTAAGCAGACTTGTTGGCTGTTGGGTTGAAACTCTTCGGACGCTGTTCAGCGCCAGATTGGTGAAATCATTTCGAAGCTGCCTGCTTGTGATGCTGGATGACTTCGCGAATGACGAATTCGAGAAATTTTTCGGCGAAATCCGGATCGAGATCGGCGGATTTCGCCAGATCGCGCAGCCGGGCAACCTGCTCGGCCTCGCGATTCGGGTCGGATGGCGGCAGGTCGGCCGAGGCCTTCAGAGCGCCGACGGCCTTGGTCACCCGGAACCGCTCGGCCAGGATATGGATCAGCGCCGCGTCGAAATTGTCGATCGAACGGCGGAATTCCTTCAGCTGCGCCATGGCTTCACTACTGGTGCTCATGTGCCGCCCTCACTTCTTCTTCGGCAGGCCGGGAAGGCCGCCTCCGCCAAGACCGGGCAGCTTCGGGCCGCCCAGACCGGGCAATCCGCCAGGAAGACCCCCAGGCATTCCGCCCGGCAGGCCGCCCATTCCCGGGGCCTTGCCGAGGCCGGCGGCTTCCGCCTGCTTCTGCAACGCCTCGAGCTGCTTCGGGTCCATCTTCGACAGATCCGGCATGCCGCCCATTCCACCCATGCCGCCGGCCATTCCACCGGGAAGCCCCATCTTGGAAGCAAGCCCGCCCATGGCCGCGCGCATCATGCCGCCGCCCTTGCCCTTGCCACCCATGGCCTTCATCATGTCGGCCATCTGCCGGTGCATCTTGAGAAGCTTGTTGATGGCGGCCGCATCGGTGCCGGAACCGGCGGCGATGCGCTTCTTGCGTGAATGCTTGAGCAGGTCGGGATTGGCGCGCTCGGCCTTGGTCATCGAGCCGATGATGGCGAGCTGGCGGGCGAAGGTCTTGTCGTCCATGCCGGCCGCCGACATCTGGTCCTTCATCTTGCCCATGCCCGGCATCATGCCCATGATCCCGCCCATGCCGCCGAGCTTCTGCATCTGCCCGAGCTGATCGGCCAGATCGTTGAGATCGAACTTGCCGGTCTTCATCCGGGCGGCCATCGCCTGGGCCTTCTCGGCGTCGAAATTCTCCGCCGCCTTCTCGACCAGCGAAACAATGTCGCCCATGCCGAGGATCCGGTCGGCGACGCGGCGGGGATGGAATTCCTCCAGCGCGTCCATCTTCTCGCCGGTACCGATCAGCTTGATCGGCTTGCCAGTGACCGCCCGCATCGACAGCGCCGCACCGCCGCGGCCGTCACCGTCCATGCGGGTCAGCACCAGTCCGGAAATGCCGACGCGCTCGTCGAAATTGCGCGCCAGGTTGACCGCGTCCTGACCGGTCAGCGCATCGGCCACCAGCAGGATCTCGTGCGGGCTAGCGCGCTTCTTGATCTCGGCCATCTCCGCCATCAGCGGTTCGTCGATATGCGTGCGGCCGGCGGTGTCGAGGATGACCACGTCGTGGCCGCCGAGTTTCGCCGCCTGCACCGCGCGCGCAGCAATGTCGGTGGGCGACTGGCCGGCGATGATCGGCAGCGTGGCGACCCCGGTCTGCTCGCCGAGCTGGCGGAGCTGCTCCTGTGCCGCCGGACGGCGCGTGTCGAGCGACGCCATCATGACCTTCTTCCGGTCACGCTTCTCGAGCCGGGCCGCGATCTTGGCCGAGGTCGTGGTCTTGCCCGAGCCCTGCAGGCCGACCATCATGATGACGACGGGGGCAGCCGCATTGAGGTCGATCGCAACGCCTTCTTCACCAAGCAGCGCCACAAGCTCGTCATGGACCAGCTTGACCACCATCTGGCCGGGCTTGATCGACTTTACGATCTCGGCGCCGACGGCCTTCTCGCGCACCCGGTCGGTAAAGCCCCGGACAACTTCCAGCGCCACGTCGGCCTCCAAGAGCGCGCGGCGAACCTCGCGCATGGCTTCCGACACATCCTTCTCCGACAGGGCGCCGCGCCCGGTCAGGTTGTTGAGGATGGAGCCAAGCCGGTCCTGGAGATTTTCAAACATTGCGTCGTCCTGTGGTTGCTGGGGTCTCCAGCCAATATGGGACGGGCATTACGCAAAGCCAAACGACACCCGAGGGCGCATCGCGCTGTCGGGTGTTGACCTCCGGTGCTCAGGCGTTTCGCTTGACCGTTCAAACCGGTACGGTTTGAAGAAAGGATTCAAGCGACCATCAGAAACATCCCGGTCGGCGGCTCGGAGTCATGCTCGTCGCAGATTTGAGCGCGATAAACAGGAAAAGCGTGGCGGAGTCAAGGTTGGGGGCTCTTTGGGGCCGACAACGCACTCCGGACAAAGGTTTCGAGAATCATTGTGTCAATCGCCTGGCCACCGCGGCAACCGTTTCCCTACCGGACATAAAAAGCGGCAATATGTCTCTCGGTACCTCCTTATTCCTGAAAGAATGTGCTGCTATCGTCCATTCACTCGCCAAGAAATGAAAGCAAGACATGTATCCCAGCTACACCAGATCAGAACGCGTTGCCGACGGCAGCATGCATGCCATCGGCGTCACCGGGGCGCTGCTTGGTGCGATCCTGTTGCTCGTCTGGGCGGCACCGGTCGCCTCGCCCTGGGAGATCACGGCAATCTCGGTCTATGCGATCACGCTGATAGGCACCTTCACGGCCTCGGCGTTTTATCACATGACCCCGTGGGAAAACCTCCGGCCTGCCTTGCGGCGCATCGATCATGCGGCGATCTACCTGAAGATCGCCGGCACCTACACGCCGCTGGTGGTCATGATCGGTTCGGGCCTCGCCTACGCCGTGCTGGGCATTATCTGGGCCCTGGCGGTGATCGGAATGGTGCTCAAGCTGGTCTTCTGGAGCACTCCCGGCCAGTTTGGCCCCGCGCTCTACCTGATCATGGGCTGGATGAGCGTCGTGCTGTTCTGGTCGTCATGGTCGGACCTGCCCATTGGCTACATCATAGCCGGCGGGCTGCTCTACACCGTCGGCGTGGTCTTCTATGCAGCGAAGAGGATGAAGTTCTCGAACGCCATCTGGCATGGCTTTGTCATCGCCGCCTCGGCCTGTTTCTTCGTGGCCATCACGGTTGCGACGACCCAGCAGGCCGCGGTGTAACGGTCTCATTCCGTCCGGATGCGGACCGGAAACCTCAAGACAGGCTGCAACGCTGGCCGCCTGTGCCGCCGGCGGTGCTTCCGGGTTTCATTGCATCCGTCGTGGCAGCGCTTGTTCTCCTTCATGCGCGGGGCAATGCCCCTCTAGAACGGCCAGACCCACGCGATCATCGGCACCGCGACGACGATCACGATCACCTCGAGCATCAGCCCCATGCGCCAGTAGTCGCCGAAGCGGTAGTTGCCGGGACCCATGATGATGGTGTTGTTCTTGTGGCCGATGGGGGTGAGGAAGGCGCAGGACGCGGCCACCGCCACGCCCATCAGGAACGGGTCCGGGCTGGCGCCGATGGAGTTGGCGACGCTCACCCCGATCGGCGCGGCGATCAGCGCGGTCGCGACATTGTTGAGAAAATCCGACAGCGTCATGGTGATGATCATCAGCACCATCAGCACGCCCCAGGCCGGCAGATTTTCGGTCAGATTGACGATCTGACCGGCGATCAGTTCGCTTCCGCCGGTCTCTTCCAGCGCACCGGCAACCGGAATGAGGCAGGCCAGAAGCACGATCACCTTCCATTCGATCAACGCGTAGAAATCGCGGCCGCTGATGATGCCGAGAAGCAGGTAGGCAACAACGCAAAGCCCGAGCGAGATCGCCAGTGAGGTGATCCCCATAACCGACAGGGCGATGGCGGCGGCGAAGATACTGATCGCCAGAAACGCCTTGGTCCGCTGCATCACCTCGAGCCGGCGGTTTTCGAGCGGCAGCACGCCGAGCCACTGGCTGGCGGCGGCGATATTCTTGTCGGGCCCGATCAGCAGCAACAGGTCGCCTGCCTTGATCGGCAAGTGACCGACCCTTTCGCGAAATCGCCTGCCCTGCCGCGACAGGCCGAGCAGCGTCACCCCGTGCCGCTGGATCAGCCGCAGCCCCAGCATGGTGCGCCCGACGACGGAAGATTCTTCCGGCACGATGGCCTCGACCAGGCTCAGCGACTTGCCCATCAGCCCGCCCTGGTCTTCCGTGCCGATGACATCGAGTTCGGCCGCACCCATGAAGGCCTCGATCTGCTTGGGATCTCCCTCCAGCACCAGGAAATCGCCTTCGCGGATCTCGCGGGCCTGGGAAAAGCCGGGCAGGCGCTTGCCCTGGCGCGCCAGCCCCAGGATGCTCACATCATTGTCGTCGGCGACCGGATAGAGTTCGCCCACCGACTGGCCGATCGATTTGGACCCTTCCTTGACGCGGGCTTCGGCGACGTAGAGACCGGCGTCCCCCTCGAGCGAAATCGTGTCCGCCCGCTCCGGGATCAGCCGCCAGCCAAGGAAGGCCACATAGGCGATGCCGGCGGTGGCAACCGCGATGCCGACGGGGGCGAAATCGAACATCGAATAGGGCGCACCCAGGACATCCTGGCGGTACTGGGCGATGACAATGTTGGGCGGCGTGCCGATCAGGGTGATCATGCCGCCAAGGATGGTGCCGAAGGACAGGGGCATCAGCGTCAGCGACACAGCCCGCTTGGCCTTGCGCGCGGCATCCATGTCGAGCGACATCAGCAGCGCCAGCGCCGCGACATTGTTGATGATCGCCGACAGCACCGCACCCACCACCGCCATGATGCCGATATGCACCGGAAGCGCCCGGTCGGGCCGGGTGACATAGCGGGCGATCATTTCAACGGCGCCGGAATTCATCAGCCCGCGCGAGACGATCAGCACGAGCGCGATGATGACCACCGCCGGATGACCAAAGCCGTGAAACGCATCCTCGGGCGCAATCAGCCCTGCCATCACGGTGACCATGAGCGCAACGAAAGCAACCAGATCGTAGCGGAAACGCCCCCAGACCAGGAGCCCGAACAGGACGACGAGAATTCCAAAAAGCATGATCTGGTCGGTCGTCATGGACTGTGCCTCTCCGCGGAATGAACGGACAACGGTTTTGAGGCCTTGGGGTTGCATAGCCACGTAGGGCGGTCAACTTTTTCCTGTCTGGTGGCATGCGCTGCCCGGAACGGTGAACGCGGGTCCGGGCAGCACTTGAGCCGCTGTTTCTATTGCGCCAGATACTGGTTGGTGTACCAGCCCGCAACATCCGGCATCTCCTTGTGCACGTCGCCATTGGCGTCACGCAGGATGCCGGCCTCAAACAGGAACCCGGTGATGCCGGTGATCAGTTCGGGATCGATCAGACCGACGGGCTCGCCCGGATCACGCAGATACCCGCCTTCGACAAGCGCTGCCATCGAGGCATGCACCAGCTCCGGATTGGAGAGCATGCCGGCGGTTTCAGAAACCAGGATATCGGCTGCCTCGGCCGGATTTTCCGCGGCGAAGGCGTAACCGCGCTGCGCAGCCTCGACGAAGGCGCTCGCGGTCTCTCCGTTCTTCGCAAGCCAAGTGGAATTGCCGCCCAGAAAGGTCGTGTGCTGGTCCGGTACGCCATAGTCGGAATAGTTGAACCAGCGTTGCGGGCGGTTGAGCAGGACCGAATTGACCCCCTCCCAGGTACTCACTTCCAGGGTGAAATCGACCGAACCATTGGCCAGCGCCTCGTAGGCCGAGGTCCCGAGCGTCACCGTGTCGAAACTGCCCTCGCCGCCGTCATGGCGGATGATCGAGGAGATCAGCGCATTTTCCCAGGCGCTGCCAAAGCCGGCATAGGTGAGGCCATCGAGATCGGCGGGGCGCTTTATGTCCTCGCGGTCGCCATTGAACACCAGCCGCCCGGTCTCGTGCTGTACAACCGCCATCACTGCCGTCATGTCGGCCCCCATGGAACGCTGGCTGTGAAAACCGACGGCGCTCAGGATGCCGAACTGGGCCACGCCGGTGGCAACCAGCGTGCCCGACGAAGTGTCGGTGTAGGGCAGGATCTCGACATCGAGGCCTGCGTCGGCGAACCAGCCCTTGGCCTGGGCCACATAAAGCCCGACATGGTTGGTGTTGGGCGTCCAGTCGAGCGCCACGGTGAGTTTTTCGGCTGCTTGCACGGGAACGGCAACAATCAGCGCAAGGGCTGTGAGAAGATGTTTCATGATCAGTCTCCGGTTTCGGTGAGAAGCGTGTCGAGAAGTTCGGCCTCGAGGCGGATGGCCCGGGGCGAAAGCGGGGCGCCGAGGCGCGGACGGCGGTCCGGCACCTCGAATTCGGCGATGATGCGGGCGGGACGGGGCGAGAGCACGTAGATCCGGTCCGACAGCGCCACTGCCTCGCGCACATCGTGGGTGACCAGAACCGTGGTCCAGTGCGCGTGCTGCCAGCGGCTCTCCAGCCAGCGCTGCATCTCCGTGCGGGTCAACGCATCGAGCGCCCCGAAAGGCTCGTCGAGCAATTGCACCGGCCGGTCCTGGACAATGGTGCGCATCAGCGCCGCGCGCTGACGCATGCCGCCCGAAAGCTGAGCCGGGTAATGACGTTCAAAGCCATCCAGTCCGAAGGTTGCAAACAGCGGCTGCACCTTTGCCCGCGCCTCGGCGCGGCCCAGACCCTGGACCTCGAGCCCGAGGATGACGTTGTCGATGATCCGCCGCCACGGCATCAGCGCGTCGCGCTGCGGCATGAAGGCAAAGGCTTGCGGGCTTTGATCAAGCGGTGCGCCGCCGACCCGGATCTCGCCGCGATCAGGCCTGAGCGCCCCAGTCAGAAGCCGCAACAGGCTCGACTTGCCGCAGCCCGAAGGGCCGAGTATCGAGACGAACTCGCCTTGAGCAACATGCATCGATACACTATCGAGCACAGGCATGCCGCCAAGCGAGAGACCGATCTTGCTCAGTTCGAGCGCGCTCATCGCCCCGCCCCCGCCTGCCGCCATCCGAGCACGATCCATTGCATCAGCGCCGTCGCCCCGAACAGGGCAAGCGTCAGGGCCGAGCTGATCACCACGGCGGCAAGCATCAGGTCCGGCCGGAAGCTGTTCTTGGCGTTGAGAATGACGATGCCGAGCCCGGCGCGGGCGCCGACATATTCGGCAAAGATCGCCGCCACCACCGCATAGGTGATCGAGATCCGCAAGCCGGCAAAGAAGTAGGGCATCGCCGAGGGAAACCGGGCGCGGCGGAAGATGCCTACCCGGGACGCGCCCATCGAACCGAGCAGCGCCTCGATCTCGGGTTCGGTCGAGTCGTAACCGTCGACCAGCGCGATCAGCATCGGGAAAAAGGTGACAAGCGCCACCAGCAGGATCTTCGGCGTCAGCCCGAAGCCGAACCACAACACCACCAGCGGCGCGATCGCCACCAGCGGCAGGGTCTGGCTGATCACGAACACCGGAAACAGCGCCCGCCTCAGCCGAGGAACGAAATCGATCAGCACCGAGAGCGTAAAGGCAAGCGTGAGCGAGAAGGCAAAACCCGTCAGCGTCGCCTGCAGCGTCGGCAGCGTGTTGGCCCACAACAGCTCGCGATTGGCGGCGATCTGGCCGATCACCCGCGACGGCGCCGGCAGAACCAGCGCCGAAATGCCCGAAACACGGACGTAGATTTCCCACGCCGTAAGTGCCGCCGCGACACTGAGAATGGCAGGCAGGCCCTGGCGGATCTGGGTTGAAGCGGTGCGAATGAGGGACGGCATGCAGCCACCAGGCCGCGCCGCCGGCGCGCCGGACGATGAACCTGTCATGGAATCAGCCGATGGACGGGCTGTTGGCGGAAACCGTCAGATCGATGGTCACGTGACCGGCGGGCGGCCCGAACCGGCAGAAGGCTTCCTGCAGGGTGGCAAACACCGGCCCCGAATCACCGATCAGCCGGGTGCAGAAATTCTTCGACCGGTCAAAACTGCCGCTCGATTTCAGAAAATCGATGCAGCCCATGATTTCGGCCATGTGGTCGCCCGCGCCCATCACGTAAAGCGAAAACTGCGCCCGGGCGGTCTCGCCGGTCTGCGGCGCGTCGCCAAGCGCGGCAAGTGCCGCCGCCTGCCGCGAGCCGAGCGGCTCGGACGGATTAGCGAGCGCATTGGTCTGGCAGATCGGATCGTCGGGTTCGCCCGGACAGCCACGCGACAGCGTCGCCCTGAGCACCACGTGATGCCGGCTGGCAGCGGCCGCCACGTAAAGGTCGCGCAGCGCCGGAAACAGCACCTCCGGCGGCCCGACAACCAATGTGGAGATATCGTCGGTCTCGATCCTGAGACGATCGCGATACGGATCAAGCGCCGAAAGCGACGACAGGATGACATCCACGAACCCGTCGGTCATGGGGTAAAGGGATACTTGCGCGCCTGCGAACATCTTGGTTCCTCCTTGCTACGCTGGCATTATCCAGATCAGCTTCGAGGGTCCGTGGGCTTGGCGCCCGCATCTCAGCCGCGGCTCTACGCGGCACCCCTGTGGTGAGGCGTATTCAACAGGCTTTACATGCAAATGCAAGTGCTTTCGTTCGCCGCCGCGACAGATTTTTCTGCCGCGTTCGCAACGGCATTGCCAGCGCTGCGGTTTCATTCAGGGCTGCGGGTTGGAGCAAGATTGCCGTGTCAACGAACGGATGAAAGAGCCACCGCCGACATCGTGGGCGACCCGGCGTGCGGCAACACCGCCTTACAGGCTGGCCCTGCCCCGGCGTGCGCGGCGGTCGCCCGCTTTGCCGCTTTCGGCAGGCCCTTCGCCAGCTATGCCGTCAAGATGCTCGCCCCAGACGATATCCGTGTTGCGTCCGGAGATCTTGGCCCGGTAAAGTGCGACGTCGGCTGCTTTTGTGCACTCCGTCAGCGACGTTCCGGCCTGGGGAGCAAGTGCAATGCCGGCCGAGAAGGACAACGCGACGCCCTTCAGTTCCACAATGCTGTGGGTGGCAAGTTCGTGCCGCCACCTGGCACATCGTTCGAGCGCCTGGTCGCGGCTCGTGCCCGGCAGCACGACGAGGAATTCCTCGCCGCCATGACGGAACGCCATTTCCGAGCCGTGCAGGCTGTCGCTGAGGATGCTTGCGAAACTCGACAGGACCTTGTCTCCGACATCGTGCCCGTACCGGTCATTGACCTGCTTGAAGTAATCGAGATCCAGGACGATCAGCGATACCGGCGCCTCCTCGCTCGCGCTGGATATAACGGGCGGGATGACGGTGCTGGCGTGACGCCGATTGTAAAGGCCGGTCAGGTGATCGTGAAAGGCCTGCTGTTCGAGCTGTTCCTGCAGGCGCAGGTTTTCCTCAAGCCGCAGCTTCAGCGCCTGCCCGGCATCCGCGAGGCTTTTCTGCGCGGCTTCGCGCACTGTGACGTCGCGCAACACAACCATGACGCTGCCTTGCCGGCCCCAGCGCTCCAGCGGCTGCGCAGATACCTCGAAAATCGTCTCCATTGCCTCGAAATGGATGATCGGCTTCGTCGATTCGGCCTGGGTATCTCTTGCGATAAAGGCCATCAGCGGGTGGGAAGGCGGAAGCTTCGTCCCCACGGTTTCGGCACTGAACCCTGTCAGCTTTTCTGCCGCGGGATTGGTCTCGAGAACCAGACCGCTTGGATCAAGCACAATGATCGGATCGCGCAGAATAGAGAAAATGATGTCCCGGGCAATCGGCGGTGCAATGAACAGCTTTCCGCGATGTTGCGCGAAGAGCACGGCCATCACCGTCGCGCTGAAGGCGAAGGGCGTCGGATCGTCATCGAACAGCCGGAACTCGAACAGCACGAAAGCCGCGTTGCATCCCCACGGTACGCATGTTGCGATCAGGAGCGCCACCATTTGACGCCTGTGCAGACGAGCGGCGCGCTTCAATTGGGAAATCGACATCAGGCAGGCAAGCAGCATGCACAGATACATCCCCCCCAACAGCGCGTAGAACAGCCATCCGTGCGAGAAGCTCGGCCGTTCTTCGTTGATGACGCCGGTATAGATCCAGTGATGATAGCCATCCGTCAGGGCGGCCAAACCGGCGAGCGCGCTGATCACAAGCATGATCGTGATTGGCAGGCGCCTGGTGACCTGGCTGAAGCCTGCATGGTCGAGAAATCCTGCCGACCAGAACAGCGGTGTCGCGACGATACCGAACCAGGCCAGCCTGCTGAACAGGATCTTGTCCGACAGCTCCTCACTGTTGAGGCGGAGCACGACCATGGCGATCCACCAGACCGATGCCACGGCTGCCAGCCCGAAGGCCACTCGCCCCGGTGCTTGCGGCGATCTGATGATTCGCCCGACCACGAGGATCGCGAGCAACGCGATCACAAGCAGGATCGGGGTCGAAAAGCTCATTGTCAGTCCTTCAGGCAATCAGGCAGCGCGGGCTCACTGCGCGCTGTCCATTTACTTCTGATCCAGTCATAACCGCGTTTTCCTAATGAAGCTTTGCCATGAGCCGAAATATCTCGCGGGCCATCAGATCTGGCCCGGCCAAGAACTGCATTTCTGCAAAAGGGCCAGAGATTGCAGCGAGCCTGCTGCAACCGTACGGCAGTCGGTGGCAGCGCAACCCTCTTATCCCGCAACCCTCTTCTCTTGAACCCTTCCGCCGCCCCACCATATCTCCCACCATGAAACGTCGCTCCTTTCTCAAATTTTCAGCACTCGCGGCCCTTTTCGGGGTTGGCGCATCAGGGACCGCCATGGCTGTCGCACGCAATTCCAATCCCTATCATTCCGGTCCGCTCAGCGATCATTTCGACGGGGTGCGGTTCTTCAACCCTGACGGCGCGGAGCCCAAGGGGTTTTCCGATCTGTTGAAATGGAAATTCGGCGGCAACCAGGCAAGCTGGCCCAGATCCGTCAAGAGCCCGTTCGCGCCAGCCCGCCCGGAGCCGCGCGTGGAAGGCGACCGGTTGCGCATCACCATGGTCGGCCATGCCACCATGCTGATCCAGACCGCCGGGCTCAACATCCTTACCGATCCGGTCTGGTCGGACCGCGCCAGCCCGCTCTCCTTTGCCGGGCCGAAGCGCGTCACCGCACCCGGCATCGCCTTCGAGGACCTGCCAGACATCGATCTGGTGCTGCTCAGCCACAACCACTACGACCACCTCGACCTGGTAACCCTGGCGCGGCTGAGACTGGCGCACAATCCGCTGGTCATCACGCCCCTTGGCAATGACGCCATCATCAAGTCGCACGTTCCCACCATGCGGGTGATGACGGGCGATTGGGGCCAGTCGATCAAGTCAGGCCCGGCGACGGTGCATTTCGAACCGTGCCATCACTGGTCGGCGCGCGGCGTCAACGACCGCTCGATGGCGCTCTGGGCGGCCTTCGTGCTCGAAACCCCGGGCGGCAAGATCCTGCATATAGGCGACACCGGCTTCGACAACGGCCGGCCTTACAGGAATGCCCGCGAGCGCCATGGCAGCTTCCGCGCCGCGATCCTGCCGGTCGGCGCCTACGAGCCGCGCTGGTTCATGAAGGACCAGCACCAGAACCCGGACGAGGCAATCGATGGTTTCCTGCTGTCGGGCGCCGAATTTGCGCTTGGCCATCACTGGGGCACGTTCCAGCTCACCGACGAGGGCCGCGACGCGCCCGCCGAGGTGCTGCAGGCCAGGCTCGCCGAGAAAGGCGTTTCCAGGGACCGCTTCCGGCCGCTGCATGTCGGCGAAGCCTGGGAACATCCGCTGACCGCCTGACCGGCAATTCGGCATGCCTGATCCGCAAGACAGTTGGACAGGCACGCAACAACGTGTATGCATCGCCCACGCCGGTTCCTCTCAAACGGCGATACCGCACATCCCGTCTCGTCAATTCTGCTAGGAACACTTTGCCATGGCTCTCAGACTGGTTCTCATGCTGGCTGGTGCCATCATCATCTATCTCGGCCTTGATCTCGGTCTGGGCGGAATGCGCACCCTGGGCTGGCAGGGTTCGACCGATTTCATCACCGTCACCGACCCCGCGCGGTTTGCCGTGCAGGACAATCACGCCCGCTTTGTTGGCGGTGTCTGGCTTGGCGTCGGACTTGTGCTGCTCGCCGGCTCCTTCGCTGTCGCCCATTTCCGCACCGCGTTGATCGCCATGTGCGCGCTGGTTTTCGTCGGCGGGTTGATGCGGATTGCCTCCGGCGATACCGATACCATTCTCGCCATGCAGGTGCTGCCGTCGCTGCTGGCCGAACTGGTGCTTTTCCCTGCCCTCGGCTTTTGGCTTTTCAGGACGCAACCCGGAACCCGCGCCGACGCCCGATAGGCGCCGGCACTGGTAATCACGCGGCTTTTCAGCCATATAGAGCCCGAGCAACAACGGGTGCACGCGATGGGATCGATGGTTCCTTTTGCCAAGATGAACGGACTGGGCAACGACATTGTCGTCATCGACATGCGTGGCAGAACTGATGCCGTGACCGCAGAGGCCGCCATTGCGCTGGCAAGCGGCGACCGCACCGGTTTCGACCAGATCATGGCAATCCACGACACCGATATCGACGGCGTGGATTACCGCATCGACATTCTCAACCGCGACGGCTCCCGCTCCCAGGCCTGCGGCAACGGCACACGATGCGTTGTCCAGGCGCTCGCCTCGGAAACCGGACGCAAGAGTTTCACCTTCAAGACGCTTGCCGGCATCCTGACCGCCGAAGAGCATGAAGACGGGCTGATTTCGGTCGACATGGGCGTGCCCGAATTCCGTTGGGACCGGATCCCGCTGGCCGAAGAGTTTTATGACACCACCCGCATCGAGTTGCAGGTCGGACCGATCGACGACCCGGTGCTGCATTCGCCTTCGGTGATGTCGATCGGCAACCCGCACGCCATCTTCTGGGTCAAGGAGGACGTCTGGTCCTATGATCTCGAGCGCTTCGGGCCTCTGCTGGAAAATCACCCGATCTTTCCCGAACGCGCCAATATCTCGATTGCCCGGGTCCTGAATGACCAGACGCTTGATCTTCGGACCTGGGAACGCGGTGTCGGCCTCACCCGCGCCTGTGGCTCGGCCGCCTGTGCCGCCGCGGTCTGCGCCGCGCGCACCGATCGCACCCGCCGACGCGTGACCGTCAATGTGCCCGGCGGCCCGCTTCACATAGACTGGCGCGCCTCCAACCACGTGATCATGACCGGACCGGCGGAATGGGAATTCTCGGGAACCGTCGATCCGCTGACCGGAGACTGGAAGGCGGACGAGGCGGCGGCGTGAGCGGCGTTCGCGTTCTTACCCTCGGCTGCCGGCTCAACACCTACGAATCGGAAACCATGCGCAAGGCCGCCGAAACGGCGGGCCTCAACAACGCCATCCTGGTCAACACCTGCGCGGTAACCGCCGACGCGGTGCGACAGTCGCGCCAGACCATCCGGCGGGCACGCCGCGACAATCCGCACGCCCGCATCGTGGTTTCGGGTTGCGCCGCCCAGACCGAACCCGAAACATTTGCCGCCATGGACGAGGTCGATGCGGTGATCGGCAACGACGCCAAGGGCCAGGCCGCGACCTATCGCGGTCTGCCCGATTTCGGCGTCTCCCATAGCGAGAAGATCCGCGTCAACGACATCATGTCGGTACGCGAGACCGCGCCGCAGATGATCGAGGCGGTCGAAGGCCATACCCGGGCTTTCGTGCAGGTGCAGAACGGCTGCGATCATCGCTGCACCTTTTGCATCATCCCCTATGGCCGCGGCAATTCCCGCTCGGTGCCGATGGGGGCGGTGGTCAGCCAGATCGAAAAACTGGTCGGCAACGGCTACCAGGAAGTCGTCATCACCGGTGTCGACGCCACCAGCTACGGCGCCGACCTGCCGGGAGGCCCGACCCTCGGTACTCTGGCCAGGACCATTCTCAAACAGGTACCTGACCTCAAGCGATTGCGGCTTTCGTCGATCGATTCGATCGAGGTGGACAAAGCCCTGATGGACCTGATTGCCAATGAACCGCGTTTCATGCCGCATCTGCACCTGTCGCTGCAGCATGGCGACGACCTGATCCTCAAGCGCATGAAGCGGCGGCACAGCCGCGACGATGCGGTTCAATTCTGCCGCCAGGTGCGGGACTTGCGGCCAGGCTTTGCGTTCGGCGCTGACCTGATCGCCGGCTTTCCGACCGAGACCGAGGAAATGTTCGCCCGTTCGCTCGACATCGTCGAGGAATGCGGCCTGGCATTCCTGCATGTCTTTCCCTATTCGCCGCGGCAGGGAACTCCGGCGGCGCGCATGCCGCAGCTTGATCGCGCGCTCATCAAGCAACGCGCGGCGCGCTTGAGGGAACGCGGTGAACAAGCCTATGATGCCCATCTCTCGGCGATGGCGGCGGCGGCTGAAACACATAGGGTTATGGTCGAGTTTTCTGGCACGGCGCGGACAGAAAATTTCACCCCGGTGGTTGCGCCCGGCGCGCCACGGGGCCAGATGGCGCTGGTAAGGGTCAGTGGCCGCACCGCAGATCACCTGACCGGCGAGATCGCCGTAACGGATCATATGGAAATCGCAGACGTCGCCGCAGGCTGACGCGCAACAAGATACAGGACCGGAATGGCGCTCAACTTCATCAAAAAGGTTTTCTCCTTCGGGCGGAACAAGGAAGAGGCGCCGGCGCCCGAACCCGCCGAGGAAACGTCAGCCCAACCCGCCGGCGAAGAACCGGTGACAGACGACGCAGCGGCTACCGGACGGGCCTTCCCACGCGACGGCGAGATGCAGTTCACACCGGAAACAGCGGCTGGAAACGCCGGCGAATCCCCGGCACCGGCGGATGAATCCCATGCCGGTGAGCCGCCGCTCCCAGCCTCTGCCACCGATGCTGACGCCGGTACGGTCGAAAGCGCTCCCAGGAATGACGACGCTGCTGCGGATACAAGCAAAGCGGCCGAGGAAGGCGTCGCGCCCGATGCACTTTCCTCCGATCCCACGCTTCCCGCCGCCCCCGCGCCCGACGCGGGAACCGCACTGGAAGCGCGAGACCAGGACCCGTCCGGTACAGCGGCCAGCGAAAGCCTGCCGGACGACGGCGGCGCCATGCAATTCACCCCCGAGACGGCCGGCAACGCCGCGCGACCGACGCCTGCGCCCGCTGATGAAGATCATGCCGGAGAACCGCCCCTCCCGGTCGACGCCAGCAGTCCAGCCGCGACCGGCGTGCCCGAAGGCAGCGGTACCGGCTCCACGGACGAGGTTCAGCAGGCACCCGAGGATCTCACCGCTGATCCGGCAATCCCGCCCGCGCCTGAGCCGCAAGCAGAACCCGTAGCCAGCTCAGAGCCCTCAGCCACCTCGGAGCCGCGCAGGCTCGTGGTCCGCGACACGGTCTCGCAGGCGGAGCCGGAAAAGGCGCCCGAACCGGTCGTCGAGGACCGAGGAAACTGGTGGCAGCGCCTGCGCCAGGGCCTGTCGCGCACCTCGGGCCAGCTCACCGGCCAGATCACCGGCATCTTCACCAAGCGCAAGCTCGACGAGGAGACGCTCGAGGAGCTCGAAGACATCCTGCTGCAGGCCGATCTCGGCGTCGAGACCGCGATGCGGATCACCGACGCCCTGTCCTCGACCCGCTACGGCAAGGACATCTCTCCGGCCGAAGTGCAGAAGGTGATGGCCGACGAGATCACCAGGGTTCTGGGTCCTGTGGCAAGACCGCTGGAGCTTGATCTCAGCCACAAGCCGCATGTCATTCTGGTGGTCGGCGTCAACGGCACCGGCAAGACCACCACCATCGGCAAGCTCGCAGCCAAGCTCAGCTCCGGCGGGCTGAAAGTCACGCTTGCAGCCGGCGATACCTTCCGTGCTGCCGCCATCGAGCAGCTCAAGATCTGGGGTGAGCGCACCGGTTCGAAAGTGGTCTCGACCCGGCTCGGCGCCGATGCTGCCGGCCTTGCCTACGAGGCCTTCGAGACCGCCCGCGAGGATGGCGCCGACGTGCTGATCATCGACACCGCCGGCCGCCTGCAGAACCGCACCGAGCTGATGGACGAGCTCGCCAAGGTGGTGCGCGTCATCGGCAAGCTCGATCCGGAGGCGCCGCACACCGTGCTGCAGACGCTTGATGCGACCACCGGCCAGAATGCCTTGAACCAGGTCGAGATCTTCAAGAACGTCGCCGGCGTCAACGGCCTGGTGATGACCAAGCTCGACGGCACCGCCCGCGGCGGCATTCTCGTTGCCATCGCCGCCAAGCACAGACTGCCGGTCTACTTCGTCGGTGTCGGCGAAGGCGTGGACGACCTCGAACCCTTTGAGGCGGCCGATTTCGCCTCGGCAATCGCCGGAGAACCAAAATGAACGACCGCAACAGCACAACACCCCGGCCAGCGGATCCGGAGGCCGGCGACACGGCACCGCACATTTTCGAAAGCGATCCCAACGCCCCCGACCGCAAGCGCATCAATCCGCTGCTGAAGATGGTGCTGGAACTGGGACCGCTCCTGGTCTTCTTCTTCGCCAATGCGCGCGGCGAATGGATTGCCGAGCGGGTGCCGTTCCTGGCCGATATCGGCGGCCCGATCTTCGTCGGCACCGCCTGCTTCATGATCGCCACCGCGATCGCGCTGAGTGTCTCCTGGGCGCTGACCCGCACCCTGCCGATCATGCCGCTGCTCTCGGGTGTCATCGTGCTGGTCTTCGGCGCCCTGACGCTCTGGCTCCAGGATGAGATCTTCATCAAGGTCAAGCCCACGATCATCAACACCATGTTCGGTGTCATCCTTCTCGGCGGACTCCTCTTCAAGAAGTCCTTTCTGGGCTACGTGTTCGATTCCGCCTTCCGTCTCGACGCCGAGGGGTGGCGCATCCTGACCATGCGTTGGGGCCTGTATTTCCTTCTGATGGCGGTGGTCAACGAAGTCATCTGGCGCAATTTCTCCACGGACTTCTGGATCGCCTTCAAGGTCTGGGGCAACATGCCGCTGTCGATCGTCTTCACCATCATGCAGCTTCCGCTGATGCAGCGGCATGCCCTGCCGGAAGAGGATGAGGAAAAGGCGAAGGGTTAGAAACGCCGCGAGGGTCACGACGGGAATGCGGAACGCGACTTACGGCACAGCGCTCACCCTGATGATCGGCTGGCTGATCTGGATCGGCAAGCCGGTACTGATCCCGATTCTTGCCGCGGCGATATCGGTCTACGTGCTCTCCACCGCCGCCCAGAGCATGCAGGGCCTCCCCATCATTGGCCGGCTGCCGGCCTGGGCAAGACGGGTGCTCATCCTTCTTGCCTTCGTCCTGGCAGTGGTGCTTCTCTTCGTGCTGGTCATCGACAACATCGCACAGGTGGCCGCAGCCCTGCCGCGTTACGAAAGCAATCTTCAGGCGCTTGTCACCCGCTTTGCCAGCCTGCTCGGCATCGACGACGAGCCGACCTGGGCAAACCTGCGGCGGGCGACGCTCGACCAGGTGGATTTCGGATCCTGGATTGCGCCGGCTTTGGCCTCGCTGCGCGGGTTTGGCGGGACACTTTTCCTGGTGGTGCTCTATGCCAGCTTCTTCATGGCCGAACGCGGCATGATGGCGCGAAAGGTGGTGAACGCGCTGGGCGGAGAGGAGGCCGGCGCGCGCGCGCTGTCGCTGCTCGCGCGCATCAACGAACGGATCGGCGAGTACCTGTTCGTCAAGACCGCCGTCAACCTGATCCTCGGCGCAATCTCCTACGTCATCATGCTGGCGCTCGGCATCGAGTTCGCTTTGTTCTGGGCGGTGCTGATCGCCTTCATGAACTACATTCCCTATATCGGCTCGCTGATCGGCGTGATCTTTCCCGTGCTTCTCAGCCTTGCGCAGTTCGGCACCCTGTGGATGGCGGGCGTGGTGCTCACGTCGCTCACCGCAGCGCAGGTTCTCGTCGGCGCTTATCTGGAGCCGCGCATGATGGGCCGCGCATTCAACCTCAGCCCGCTGGTCGTGCTCCTGGCGCTGGCATTCTGGAGCACGCTGTGGGGCTTGCCCGGTGCGCTTCTGGCGGTGCCGATGACCGCCAGTCTCGTCCTGGTCTTCGCCGAGATCAGGACAACCCGCCCCATCGCCGTCATGCTCTCGGCCAGCGGGCGGGTGTGAGACTGGAGACGATACCCAACTGCGTCACCGAGCATTCAGAACCGGATGCTTAAGCCGCTGGGGACCGTCTAGCCCGCTGGGGAACTCGAAGCGGGAGCGAAACCCTACCCCGGATTCGCAAACGGCCCGGCATACCCCTTCGCCATCACCTCGCGCTCGTGACCGAGCATCCAGTGCACCGTGGGGAAGGCGATTTCGTCGACCGGGAGATTGTCCCAGTCGAACAGCTTGACCTCGAGGCTTTCCTCGCCCACCCCGAACAATGTCCCGCCGGCCTCCGGATCGATCAGTTCGGCGCGCCAGATCAGCTGCACCTGGCTCAGATGCGGAACGGAATAGACCGCCAGCAGCTCACCGAGCTTGAGCTGTGCCAGCGCCTCTTCGCGCGCCTCGCGCCGCGCCCCGTCCTCGGGCGATTCATTGAGCTCCAGATAACCGGCCGGCACTGTCCAGAAGCCGCGGCGCGGCTCGATGGCGCGGCGGCACAGCAGCACCTTGCCTTCGTGCCGGACCACCGACCCGACGACGATGCGCGGGTTCTGGTAGTTGACGAAGCCGCAGGTGGTGCAGACATCGCGCTCATGGGTATCGCCGTCGGGAACCAGGCGGTGGAAGGTTTTGAACGTGTTCATGAGGCAAAGATAGAGCCACCGGTGCGCCAAGGCGAGAGCGGCGTGATGGCTTTCGCGATAAAAAACAGCCAACGGTGGGTCAGTGGAAAACAGACGGGCAGGCCGGCGCAAACCGACCACTCAGCTTGCCGGGGCAACAGCCTTTTCGATCGCCGGCAGCAGTTTGTCGCGCAGGCTTTCAACCGTGAACGGACCGATCTGCTTGAACAGGATCTCGCCGTCCGGCGCGACCAGGTAGGTTTCCGGAATGCCGTAGACACCCCAGTCGATTGCCGCCTTGCCGACCGGATCGACGCCGACGGCGGCAAACGGATTGCCAAGTTCGCCGAGAAATCTCAGCGCGTTGTCGTTCTTGTCCTTGTAATTGATACCGACGAGCTCAATCCGCGGATCGCGCGCCAGCTCAAGCAGGATCGGATGCTCCTGCCGGCAGGGCACGCACCAGGATGCCCAGACATTGACCAGTGCAAGCTTGCCCTCGATCGCCGCATCGGTGAGCGCCGGCACCGGAGCTCCGTTGGCGCTGAGCCCTTCGAGCGGCGGCAGATCGAGCGACGGTGCCCTGGTGCCGATCAGCACCGAGGGAATTTCGCTGGCATCCTTGCCGGAACCGAGCTGGTAGAGAAACACCGCCGATAGCGCGATGAAAACCACCAGCGGCAGAAACGCGATCAGCAGCCGCCGACGGCCCGACGCGGCAGGTGCCGCCTCGTCGTGGATCTTTTCGCTCATCAGCTGGACCCGCCGGCAGATTTCGACCGCCGCCGCACGCCCTGCGCCTCGAGTTCAGTCAGTTCGCGCCGCCGCGCCCGCCCATCAAGCAGGATGAACACCAGCAATCCGGCAAGCGTCACCGCCGTTGCCGCATAGGAGAGAAAGACGAAGGCTTCGTGGCTCATCATGTCAGGCTCCGCCACCGATGGATTGCGCGGCCTGGCGGCGCATCGTCTGCACCCGCCGGCGCCAGATTTCGTTACGCATCGCCATCAGATGCAGCGTGAAAAAGATCAGCGTATAGGCGAGCGCCATCACCAGGAGCGGATAGAGCATCGAGGCATGAATGGTCGGACCGTCAAGCCGGATCACGCTCGCCGGCTGATGCAGCGTGTTCCACCAGTCGACCGAAAACTTGATGATCGGGATATTGATGAAGCCGACCAGCGTCAGCACCGCGGCGGGACGCGCCGCCCGGGCCGGATCATCCATCGCCTTGTGCAGCGCCATCAGCCCGAGATACATCAAAAACAGCACGAACACCGATGTCAGCCGCGCATCCCACACCCACCAGGTGCCCCACATCGGCCGACCCCAGAGCGAGCCGGTGAGCAGCGACAGGAAGGTGAAGGCGGCGCCGATCGGCAGCGCCGTCTTGGCCGCGACATCGGCCAGCGGATGCCGCCAGACCAGCGTACCGAGCGAGGCGATCGCCATCACCGAGTAGCACATCATGGCGAGCCAGGCCGCCGGCACATGGATGAACATGATCCTGACGGTAATGCCCTGCTGGTAGTCCTCGGGCGCCGCGAACGACATGTAGAGCCCGATGACCAGCGACAGCACCGCGGCCGTGGCGAGATAGGGCAGGATCCGCCCGGAAAGGGCGAGAAACCGGGTCGGATTGGCGAGGCTGGTAAACCAGCCCTGGGAGATGGTGGTGTCACTCATGGCTTTTTTCTAATCCTTGCCGCGTCCGGTTTCAATGCGACAAATCAATCTGACGCACCCCTGAGCGCCGCAGCCGCCGCAACAGGGCCGAGTGCTGCAAAAAAAAGCGCGATTGCCGACAGGATCATGAACGGCGGCCAGAACGGGTCCGGGTCGGTCACCGCGGCATAGGAAGCACTGACTCCGAAGATGAGGACCGGGATCGCCAGCGGCAGGATCAGGATCGACACCAAGAGCCCGCCGCGCGGCAGCACCACCGCCACCGCCGCACCCACCGCGCCGATGAACGAGATCGCGGGCGTGCCGACCAGGAGCGTCAGCATCACCGCGCCCGTCGACGTGGCGCCCATGTTCATCAAGAGGCCCAGCAGGGGGGCGGCCAGCACCAGCGGCAGGCCGGTGGCGAGCCAGTGCGCCAGGCTCTTGACGAAGACAGTGAAGACCAGCGAGAACCAGTCCTGCATCACCAGCATGTCGAGCGAGCCATCCTCCCGGTCAGCCTGGAACAGCCGGTCGAGCCCCAAGAGCGAGGCCAGAAGCGCGCCGATCCACAGGATCGCCGGGCCGATCCGCGCCAAAAGGTTGAGGTCCGGGCCGATGCCGAAGGGAATCACCGCCACCACCGCAAGAAAAAACAGCACGCCGAGCATTGCCGCCCCGCCCGAGCGGGTGGCAATCGCCAGGTCACGCCTGAGCAGCGCCATCATGCCCAGACCTCCCCTGAAACTGCACTGTGAATGCCCGAGAGCTCCAGCGACCGGACATTCTCCAGCCCGAGCGGCTGGTGGGTGGCGGCGATCGCCAGGCCGCCAGCTTCCAGATGCTGGCGGACCAGATCGGCGAAAAGGCGGTCCGAGCGCTTGTCGAGCGCCGCCGTGGGCTCATCAAGCAGCCACAATGGCCGCCGCGAGACCAGCAGCCGCGCCAGCGCGATGCGCCGTTGCTGGCCGGCCGAGAGATAGCCGAACGGCAGATGCGCCACGCCGGTGAGCCCGACCTGGTCGATCGCTTCGTCCACGCTCAGCCCCTCGCCGCTGTCGCTGCGTTGGAAGCTTTTCCAGAAGCTCAGGTTTTCCTGCACCCGCAGCTCCCGTTTCATGGCGTTGCGGTGACCGAGATAATGGGCAAATTCCGACACCGGCAACGCCGCACCATCATCGTCAAGAAGCAGGAATTCACCCGAATCAGCAGCCAGCAGACCGGCCAGGATCCGCAGCAGTGTCGACTTGCCCGCTCCGTTCGGCCCGGTGATCACCAGTGCCTCGCCGCGGCTGATGGTGAAGCCCAGATTGTCGAACAGCACGCTGTCGCCGCGCCGTCCCTTGAGTTTCGTGGCTGTAGCCTGCATCGGCCCCCCGCATCCAGGCTCGCCGGGCAGTGACCGACGCTCCCATTCAGAAAAAACTAACCACCCAAAAAAACATCGAAATGGGCCATTGGTTGATCTGGCACGTTCTTACGAAATTATCTATAACGCCCGCAACCACGCCAGCGGTCGGCGTGAATTCAATCTAGCGCCGAACATGACGCCAGGGCGTCACGGGCGGACAGCGGAAATGACCGTACCCGCATCCTTGTCCACGCAATCAGCGTGTAAGGTGTTCGCCCTCAAAGTCGGCTGAACTAACGAAAGCGGGTTGCCTGTGGCCAAATCACTCGACAGCTTCAATTGCCGTTCCACCCTCAAGGTCGGTGACACCGAATATGTCTATTACAGCCTCGTCGAGGCCGAGAAAAATGGACTGACCGGTGTCGCCTCGCTTCCGTTCTCGATGAAGGTCATTCTCGAGAACCTGCTGCGCAACGAAGACGGCCGTACCGTCAAGAAGGATGACATCCTCTCCGTCGTTGCCTGGCTGACCAACAAGGGCAAGGCCGAAGCTGAAATCGCCTACCGTCCGGCCCGCGTGCTGATGCAGGACTTCACCGGCGTTCCCGCCGTCGTTGACCTTGCCGCGATGCGCGACGCGATGGTGGCGCTGGGTGGCGACCCGCAGAAGATCAACCCGCTGGTACCGGTCGACCTGGTCATCGACCACTCGGTCATCGTCGACGAATTCGGCACCCCGCAGGCGCTGTCCAAAAACGTCGAGCACGAATACGAGCGCAATGGCGAGCGTTACCGCTTTCTCAAATGGGGTCAGCAGGCGTTCAAGAATTTCCGCGTGGTCCCCCCCGGCACCGGCATCTGCCACCAGGTAAATCTCGAATATCTTGGCCAGACCGTCTGGACCAGGGATGAAGACGGTGAAATCACCGCCTATCCCGACACCTGCGTCGGCACCGACAGCCACACCACCATGATCAACGGTCTTGGCGTCCTCGGCTGGGGCGTCGGCGGCATCGAGGCCGAAGCGGCGATGCTCGGCCAGCCGATCTCCATGCTGCTGCCGGAAGTCATCGGCTTCCGTCTCACCGGTGCGCTCAAGGAAGGCGTCACCGCCACCGACCTGGTGCTGACCGTCGTGCAGATGCTGCGCAAGAAGGGCGTTGTCTCCAAGTTCGTCGAATTCTACGGCCCCGGCCTTGATTCGATGACGCTCGCCGACCGCGCCACCATCGGCAACATGGGCCCGGAATACGGCGCAACCTGCGGCTTCTTCCCGGTTGACGGCGAAACCATCAACTATCTCACCATGTCCGGCCGCGAAGAAAACCGGATCAAGCTGGTCGAAGCCTATTCCAAGGCGCAGGGCATGTGGCGCGACACCGGCGCCGCCGACCCGGTCTTCACCGACACGCTCGAACTCGACCTCGGCTCCGTGGTCCCGTCGATGGCCGGCCCGAAGCGCCCGGAAGGCCGCATTGCGCTGGAAAACATCGCATCCGGCTTCGCCAAGTCGCTGGAAGACGAATACAAGAAGCCCGGCCAGCTCGATAACCGCTACCAGGTCGAAGGCGAGGACTACGATCTCGGCCATGGCGACGTCGCCATCGCCGCCATCACATCGTGCACCAACACCTCGAACCCGAGTGTGCTGATCGGTGCCGGCCTTCTGGCCCGCAACGCCATCGCCAAGGGCCTCAAGACCAAGCCCTGGGTCAAGACCTCGCTGGCGCCCGGCAGCCAGGTGGTGGCCGAGTACCTTGCCAAGTCCGGCCTGCAGGACGATCTCGACAAGCTCGGCTTCAACCTGGTCGGTTTCGGCTGCACCACCTGCATCGGCAATTCCGGCCCGCTTCCGGCCCCGGTCTCCAAGACCATCAACGACAAGGGCCTGATCGCCGCCGGCGTGCTCTCGGGCAACCGCAACTTCGAAGGCCGCATCTCGCCTGACGTTCAGGCCAACTACCTGGCCTCGCCGCCGCTGGTCGTGGCCTATGCGCTGGCAGGCTCGGTGCAGAAGGACCTGACCTCCGAGCCGATCGGCGAGGACAAGGATGGCAACCCGGTCTACCTCAAGGACATCTGGCCCTCCTCCAAGGAGATCCAGGAGTTCATCATGAAATACGTCACCCGCGAGCTCTACGCGGCCAAATATGCCGACGTGTTCAAGGGTGACGAGAACTGGCAGGCCGTCGAGGCCCCGGAAAGCCAGACCTACGCCTGGGACGACCAGTCGACCTATGTGCAGAACCCGCCCTACTTCGCCGGCATGGGCAAGAAGGGCTCGGGCATCTCCGACATACAGGGCGCCCGCGTGCTCGGCCTGTTCGGCGACAAGATCACCACCGACCACATTTCACCGGCCGGTTCGATCAAGGCCCAGTCTCCTGCAGGTTCCTACCTGATGGATCACGGCGTCGGCGTTGCAGACTTCAACCAGTACGGCACGCGCCGCGGCAACCATGAAGTCATGATGCGCGGCACCTTCGCCAACATCCGGCTGCGCAACCACATGCTCGGACCGAACGGACGTGAAGGCGGCTACACCTTCCACTACCCGTCCCGCGAGGAAGTCTCGATCTTCGACGCGGCCATGCAGTACAAGTCGGAAGGCGTGCCGCTGGTGATCTTCGCCGGTGTCGAATACGGCAACGGCTCGTCGCGCGACTGGGCGGCCAAGGGCACCAACCTGCTTGGCGTCCGTGCCGTCATCGCCCAGTCCTACGAGCGCATCCACCGCTCCAACCTGGTCGGCATGGGCGTTATCCCGTTCGTCTTCGAGGAAGGCACCACCTGGGAGAGCCTTGGGCTGAAGGGCGACGAGACCGTCACCATCGAGGGCCTCGCCAGCCTGCAGCCGCGCGAGAAGAAGGTCGCCAAGGTCACCTTCTCGGACGGAACCGTCAAGGACGTGCCGCTGGTCTGCCGTGTCGATACGCTTGATGAGCTCGAGTATCTCAACAATGGCGGCATCCTGCAGACGGTTCTGCGCGACCTCGCAGCCTGACGCATGACGCGATCATGATTGTGGAAGGCCGGGCTCACGCCCGGCCTTTTGCGTTTCGGACCGGAGTTACGCACTGCCGGGGAAGGTGCGGAAGGGCAGAGCCAGGACGGGGAAGAACCATGATCGCATCCGCCTGGCGCAAGGAAGAGCCGAACCTCGATATCGCGGCGATCGCAGGCCATTGACGCGGGAGTCAATCGAATGTGATTTGGACGTGTCCGCAGCTTCACGCTACACCGTTGTAAGAACTTACGGAGTGTCCCCCTGAACCATACGGAATCCAGTTGATGATCGTGCCCAGATTTTTACTTGCCTTTGCCCTGCCGGTCCTTGCAGCCGCCACTTCGGTGCTTGCGGTTCCGGCATTGGCGCAGGCTGGTGATCTCAAAGGCGTGGTGGAACTCTTTACCAGCCAGGGCTGCTCCTCCTGCCCGCCGGCCGACGCGGAACTGGCAAGGCTGGCCGATCAGGGGGATGTGCTGGCACTGAGCTACCACGTCGACTACTGGAACTACCGCGGATGGTCCGACACCCTGTCGTCTGCCGCCAGCACCGAGCGGCAATATGGCTACGCCCGCACGCTGCGACGCAAGAACGTCTACACGCCGCAGGCCGTCATCAACGGCCGGGACCATGTCAATGGCGCCAACGAGACGGCAATCGCCAGAACACTGGACAAGCTCTCCGCCATCGGTGCCGGACTGACGGTCGATGTCAGCGTGGAGTCCACCGATGAGGGTCTGAGCATCACCATCGGACCGGGCAAAGGCAAGGCCGACATCGTGGCAGTCTATTTCGACGAGCAGAACAAGGTCGAGATCGAGCGCGGCGAAAATGCCGGCCGCACCATCACCTATCGCCACAGTGTGCGCGACATGGAAACCGTCGGCATGTGGAATGGACAAACCGTCAATCTCAAGCTGCCGGCATCGGTGATCTCCGCCCATCCCGGACGGCGCTGCGCGATCCTGCTGCAGGTGGTGAGCCCGGATGGTTCGCCCGGACGCATTCTTGGCGCCGCCCGGATCTGATCCGGGGATTCATCCAAAAAGAGACCGGCCCGAAAAAGACCAGCCAAAAAAAAGACCGGCTCGAGGGCCGGTCGAAGGTTTGGTAAGGGGCGCTGCCTCGCGCCCGGAACGGGGGAACGACCCGAAACGCTCTCAAGGCCTCAACCGGTCACCGTTGCCGGTGACGCTGCATGAGCCGTTGAGATGATCCGTCCCGGGGACTCCGAGGGGGCTGGGGGGCTGTAAAATCGAAGTCCCCGGTTCGAACCGTCTGAGGCAACGAGGGAACATTCAGGGTCAATTCCGGCAAGGATTTGACTGAAATGCGGCTCAAATGCGCCCGGTGCCGATTTCCCTGTCCGAGAAGGTAAACAAAGACGACCGGCTGAAGTGTTCTGTGATGCTGCATTGCAACCAGAGATCGGGCGCCCCCTGGTCAAAAAATTCCCTCCCGCGCTTGAAATTATGCATGCGTCAGGCAAAGTGAGGCGATGAACACTGATTTGCAGTCCAGATAATGGCTGATCGAGCCGACTACGCGTCTGCCCGTGGCCCGGTCGATCCGACCGCCCCGACGGACAGGGCAGCGGTGGATCTGGCGGAACACCGCCGCCGCAACACACCCGAACCGGTCACCTTCAAGCGCCGCGAGCTCGACCGGATCCTGCAGGTCTATTCCAGGATGGTCGCTGAAGGACACTGGCGCGACTACGCCATTGATCACCTGCGCGACAAGGCCGTGTTCTCCGCTTTCCGCCGCTCAAGCGAAGTGCCACTCTACCGCATCGAGAAAGATCCCTCCCGGGCCAGAAAACAGGGTGCTTTCGCCATCATTTCAGCCGCCGGCCTGGTGCTCAAGCGCGGCCACGAGCTTGAAATCGTGTTGAAGTATTTCGACAAGGCCCCGCGCCTGGTGCGGTAGCACGCAGCAGCGACGCCCAAATCCCTGATGGTCACCCTCTGAAAAGCGTACCCGGATAAGTGTCCGGATCGGGGTCGGTCGCCTTGCCCTGGCCGAGCGGCCGCTGCATGAAAACCGTGTCGAGCCAGCGCCCGTGCTTGTGGCCCGACCCGGAAATCATCCCGGAAGTGACAAAGCCGGCCTTCTGGTGCACCGCGATCGAGGCCGGATGCGCGCCCCCGATCACCGCGACCATCTGCCGGAACCCAAGGGCCTCGCACCGGCCGATCAGGGCTTCGAGCAATGCCCGCCCGACACCCCTGCCGCGCGCTTCGGGCGCCAGGTAGATCGAATCCTCGACCAGCCACCGATAGGCCGGACGGGTCCGGAAGGCCGAGGCATAGGCGTAGCCCAGGATTCCGCCGTCCTCGTCTGCGGCGATCAGGTAGGGGTAGCCACCTTCGGTGATGGCCGACATCCGCCGTTCCATCTCGGCCTCGTCGGGCGCCACAAGCTCGTAGCTGGCCACGCCGGTGAGCACGCTGTCGGCATAAATGCGGGTGATCTCTACAAGATCGGCAGGCGTCGCATCGCGGATGATCATGGGAACGTGTCCGGTGGGTCAAACCATCCGTTTATCGCGCACCGGGCCCAAGGCCAACACAGGGCCAACAAAAAAGGCGGCCCGAGGACCGCCTTTTCGATTTCACTTGCGTTGCTGTTACTCGCGATTGCCGAGGAACTGCAGCATGAACATGAACAGGTTGATGAAGTCGAGATACAGACGCAGCGCGCCCATGATCGCCTTGCGGCCGGCGGTCGCTTCGCCGTCGCCTTCATAATACATTTCCTTGATCTGCTGGGTGTCGTAGGCGGTGAGGCCGGCAAACACCAGAACGCCGATTGCCGAGATGGCGAATTCAAGCGCGCTCGACTGCAGGAAGATGTTGACGATCATCGCGATCACCAGGCCGAACACGCCCATGATCAGGAACGAGCCCATGCCCGACAGATCCTTCTTAGTCGTGTAGCCATACAGCGACAGCGCGCCGAAGGAGGCTGCAGTGACGAAGAATGTCTGCGTGATCGAGGCGCCGGTGAAGACGATGAAGATCGACGACAGCGACAGTCCCATCATCGCGGCATAGACCCAGAAAGTCGTCTGCGCGGCGGAGACGCTCATCTTCTCGATGCGGAAGCTCAGGAAGAAGACCATCGCCAGCGGTGCCAGCATGATCACCCACTTGAGCGGGCTCGCATAGAGCAGTTGCGCAAAGGCCGGGTTGGTCGATGCCAGCATGTAGGTGCCGTAGGCAGCCACGCCGGTGATACCCAGGCCCATTGCCATAATATTGTAAACGCGGAGCATGTAGGCGCGGAGGCCTTCATCAATGGCGGCATCAGCCTGTACGCCATTCGCTACGCGGACATTCGAATTGCGAAAGTCAGCCATGTTTCCCTCTTTATAAGCCCCGTATGGGTTACGGTGTCGGGTTCAAGTACCCAGGCGCCGCTGCGGGGCTCCAGCATGCCTGCATGTAATATGAGTATGAACTGTGGCCACGACAAGACCCTTAGTGACGCAAGATGCGCGGAAACCTATGCTATTGCTTAACAAATGCGACGATTTGCCATCAAAGTTCGCGCAGCACCGGCGCAGCTTTCTGTCCGAGCACCCGCCAGGTGCCAAGCAGACCGATACCGACGGTCAGGATCAGCGCTCCAACCAGGGTCAGTAATGCGATGTCGGGCATGAACTCCGACGGCAGCGTCATGATGCGGCTGACCACGAACCATGAGGCCACGCCGCCAAAGGCCAGCGCAAAAACCGCCGTGGCCAGTCCCAGTAGGCCGTACTCGTAGACATAGGCACGAATGAGCGTCGCCCGTGTGGCGCCGAGCGTCTTGAGCACCACCGCATCATGGATCCGTGACCGGTTGCCCGCTGCCAGCGCACCGGCCAGAACCAGCACCGAGGCGACCAACGCCACAAGGGCTGCGGCGCGGATGGCAATGCCAATCTGGCCGACCAGGCGGTTGGCCAGTTCCAGCGCGTCCTTGACCCGCACGCTGGTGATCGTCGGGAACGCCTGCGTCACCGTGCGCAGAACCTCGCCTTCCTGTGCCGCATCCGCACCGGGATCCGACAGCGTCGCCATCCAGGAATGCGGTGCGCCGGCGAACGTGTTGGGCGAAAACACCATGACGAAATTGATCGACAGCGATTCCCATTCCACTTCCCGCAGATTGGCAATCCGCGCCGTGATCGAGCGGCCGAGAACCGAAACCGTGATGGTATCGCCGACATTCAGGCCGATCTCGCCGGCTTCCTCGGCAGAAAACGACACCAGCGGCTCGCCCGCATAGTCCGGTGCCCACCACTCACCTTCGGCCAGCCGCGAGTTCTCCGGCTGGTTCTTTGCATAGGTGATGCCGCGATCGCCCCGAAGCACCCAGCGGGCTTCCGGCGGGACATTGTCGGCATTGACCTCTTCACCATTGAGCTGGGTGATCCGTCCGCGCAGCATCGGCACCTTGATGATCTTGCCTTCCGGCACCAGCTCCGAGACGGTGTTTTCGAAACCGTCGATCTCGCTCGACTGGATATCGACAAAGAAGAAATTCGGCGCCCGCTCGGGCAGGTTGCCCGACAGTTCCCGCCTCAGATTGGTGTCGATCAGCGCCAGCGTGACAAGCAGCGCCAGCCCGAGGCCGAGCGACAGCACCACCGACGGCGTCAGCGCGCCGGGGCGGTGGATGTTGCCGATCGCCAGCCTGAGCGGCGTCGAACGCACCGATGGCCATTTCCGCGCGATCAGCTGCACCGCCTGCCCGACAAGACGCAGTACCGCAAAGGCAACGATCACCGCGACCACGAAGACGGTGGCGATGCGGCGGTCATCGGCAAACCAGATAGCCGCCATGCACAGCACCAGCAACGTCAGCCCGGCGGTCAGCAGGTAGGGCCAGCGCGGCAGCGCGCCTGCCTCGAACCCCTGCTGGCGGAACAGGGCGGTCGCGGGCACCTCGCCGGCCCGGCCCAGCGGAAGAACTGCGAAGGCAAACGCCGTCATCAGCCCGAAACCCGCGGCAACGGCCAGTGAGGCCGGATAGAACGAAGCGCTCACGGCGATCGGAATCACGCCCGAGAGCGCACTGGCGGCAAGAAACGGCGTCACCGCCCCCAGCGCCAGACCAAGGGCCACTCCGAGAGTGGCGATCAGCATCACCTGGATCAGATAGATAGCCACCACCAGGCTGGCCGGCGCGCCGACGCATTTGAGCGTCGCGATCACGCCACGCTTGCCTTCAAGCCAGGCTCGCACCGAATTGGCGATGCCGACACCGCCGACGATCAGCGCCGTCAACCCGACCAGGGTCAGGAACTGCGAAAACCGCTCGATGTTCCGTGTCAGCGAGGGTGCCGCGTTCTGGCTGGTCCGGATCGACCATCCCGCATCCGGGAAGCGGCCGGTTGCGTCCTCTCTGAGCGCGGCCAGATCCCTGGCCCCGGCGCTTTCGTCAAGCCGCACGCGATAGCTGAATTCCACCAGGCTTCCGGGGCGGATCAGGCCGGCCGCATCGAGTGCCGCGCGTGAGATCATCAACCGCGGAGCGAAGCCGAAGCCTTCCGACAGCGAATCGGGTTCCGCGGTGATGACACCGCGGATCTTGAGGCTCGCCTCACCCACCAGAATGCTGTCACCGACGGCAAGGCCGAGGCGATCGAGCAGGATCTGCGCAGCAGCGGCGCCATAAACGCCATTGTCTTCGGCAAACAGCTCGTCAAGCGGCAAGGCCGGCACCGTCTCGAAGCCGCCATAGAGCGGATAGGCGTTATCCACCGCCCGCAACTCGACCAGCGACTGGTCCGACCCGTCCGGTTTGCGCGCCATGGTCCGCATGTTGGCGCCCGCCGACACGGTGCCCAGCTCTTCGACATAGGCACGTTCCGCCTCGCCGATGTCGCGGTTGTCGCTCTCGAAGCGGATATCGCCGCCAAGGATGGTCTGGCCTTCCGAGGCAATCGAGCCGGTCATCATCTGCGAGACCGAGTTGACCCCGGCAATCGCGCCCGTGCCAAGCGCCACGCAGGCAAGAAAGATGTAGAAGCCGGACAGGCCGCCGCGCAACTCGCGCAGCGCCAGTCGTGCCGCCAGTCCCAGCCGCAGGCCGTTGGCCCGGGCGGTGGCCGGTGCCGGCGCCATCAGGCCACGACCTCGGCGGCGACCGGCTGTTCGCCACCGCCGACAATCCGGCCGGAGCGGACGGCGATCTGGCGGTTGCAGCGATCGGCGAGCGTGACGTCATGGGTGACCAGCAGCAGCGTGGTGCCGCGCTCGGCCTGCTTGGCAAACAGCAGATCGGCGATCTGTCGGCCGGTATCGCCATCCAGGTTTCCGGTCGGCTCATCAGCCACGATCAGCACCGGATCGGGCGCCAGCGCCCTGGCGATCGCCACGCGCTGCTGTTCGCCACCCGACAACTGACCCGGATAATGTGTCAGGCGTTCGCCCAGACCGACCGCGACCAGTTCCTCGCGCGCCCGCTCGAAGGCATTGGACTTGCCGGCCAGTTCAAGCGGGACCGCGACGTTTTCGAGCGCTGTCATGTTGGGGATCAGGTGAAACGACTGGAACACGATGCCGACAGAGCGGCCGCGCACGGCAGCGACCGCATCCTCGCTCAGCGCATGCAGGGCCTGGTCGGCCACATGGACTTCACCCGAGTCGAGCCGTTCCAGCCCGGCAATGACCATCAGCAGGGTCGATTTGCCCGAGCCGGACGGTCCGACGATGCCGACCGATTCGCCCCGGTTGATATCGATGTCGATGCCCTTGAGCACGTGGACGGACGATGCGCCGTTGCCAAGGGTGAGATTGGCCTGCCGCAGTGTGACAATGGGTTTGGTGGAGGATTGAGACACGGGCTGAGCATCCTATATGGAGAAGAGGCGGTCGGACTTGGAACGTCTGATGCCGAGCACTTAGGAGCCCACCCTCGCGTTTTAAAGGTTTACCCCATGCGTTTTAAGGCTTTGATCGCCGCATTGTGCCTCTCACTTGGGGTAGCTACCGCCTCGGCACTTCCAGCCTCTGCCGATGAGATCAGGATCGTGGGCTTTGGCGACAGTCTCATGGCCGCCTACAATCTTCAGTCGGACGAGGGTTTTCCGGCACGGTTGCAGGCAGCCCTGCGCGACCGAGGCCATGAGGTCTCCATCATCGATGCGGGCGTGTCCGGCGACACGACTTCCGGCGGCCTGGCGCGCCTCGACTGGTCCATTCCAGACGGCATTGACGGTGTGATCCTCGAACTCGGCGCAAACGATGCGCTGCGCGGATTGCCGCCGGAGAAAACCCGCGAGAATCTCGAGGCCATGATCGTCCGGCTGAAGCAGCGCGGCATCAGCGTTCTTCTGGCCGGGATGCTGGCTCCGCCCAACATGGGTGCCGGATACGAGACCGTCTTCAACCAGATCTACCCCGACCTGGCCGCTGAGCATGGCCTGATTTTCTACCCGTTCTTTCTTGATGGCGTGACCGGCAATCCGGAGATGCTGCTGTCCGATGGCATGCATCCGAATGTCAATGGAATCAACACGATGGTCGAAAAATTCGTTCCGGTCGCCGAACAATTCCTGGCCCGGATCAAGACCGAGTGACAGCCCCCGCGCTCCGCAGCGCAACATCTGGGTGCTTGCGTGGCCGCCTGTAGCGTGATTCGTTTGGATCAAACGGTGATTCGGGGGACACACAATGCCCAGGCTTTTTACCGCACTCGAAATTCCCCGGGAGGCGGCCTTGTCCCTCTCCCTCCTGCGTGGCGGATTACCTGGCGCGCGCTGGCTGAGCGTCGAGAACTACCACATCACCCTTCGGTTTATCGGCGACATCGACGGTCCCACGGCTGACGAACTGATCGGTGCCTTCGACCGGATCGACCGGCAGGCTTTCTCGCTTACCCTGTCGGGAATGGGATCCTTCGGCTCGAAGAAGCCGCATTCGATCTGGGCTGGCGTTTCGCCCTCCGCCGAACTCAAGGCGCTGCAGGCCGAGATCGAACGGATCTGTCAGCGCCATGGGCTGCCGCCGGATCCGCGTCGTTTTTCGCCGCACGTGACGCTCGCGCGCCTTCGCAATGCACGGGTCGGCGATGTCGTCAGCTATCTCGGCGGGCGCGGTGATTTCCGCACCCTGCCCTTTGATGTCGGGCGCTTCGTGGTGATGTCGTCGCGTGATTCGGTCGGCGGCGGGCCCTATCTGGTCGAGGAAGCCTACCCGCTGGGCTGGCGCAATTCCCTGCCGAGCCTCGACACAAGCTCGGTGCAGCCCGCCCGCAACAACTGAAACACGTCCTCGAATCCGTCCGCGCCGCCATAATAGGGATCGGGCACGTCGGCCCGGCTGCCGAGTGTATGGTCGAGAAACAGGAAGATGCGGTCATGCCGCGCCGAGGGCGCCCGGGCGCGCATTGTCGCCTCGTTGGAACGGTCCATGGCGAAGATCAGGTCGAACCGGTCGAAATCCTCCGCTGTCAGTTGACGCGCCCGCTGCCCGGAAATGTCGATCCCGTGCATGGCGGCTGTCTCTACCGAGCGGACATCCGGCGCGTCACCCTGGTGCCAGTTGCCGGTACCGGCGGAATCAACCTCCACCAGACCGGTCAGTTGTGCTTGCGCAAGACCGTCGCGGAAGATGCCCTCCGCCAGTGGCGAGCGGCAGATATTGCCCATGCAGACGAACAAGACCGAGATCGATGTCTTTTTTCCGTCATCAAGCACACTAGATTCCATCATAGAGCTTTCCAGCCAATCGGATTGCCATCCGTACCATTCTAACCCGGGAGGACGCCATGTCGCGCCAGAAACTCGATAGCACAGCCGTTGCCGAAAAGCTTGCCTCCGTGTCGTCCTGGAGCATCGACGCAGGAGAGACCGCGCTGAGCCGGACCTTCAAGTTCGCCGATTTCAGCGAGGCCTTCGGCTTCATGAGCCGCGCGGCGCTCGTCGCCGAAAAGCTCGACCATCACCCGGAATGGAAAAATGTCTACCGCACAGTCGAGGTGCGACTGACCACCCACGACGCCGGCGGACTGACCGGTCTCGACTTTGATCTGGCAATGGCCATGGATCATATTGCCTCAGGAACCGGCAGCTGACCGGCCCTGATATTGAAGACAGGCGGTGCCATCGCCATATCCGGTTGATGGAATGTGTGAACCGAGCAATGGAGGCGGGACATGACCGGCCTTGACGGCGAAATTCTCGAACCCGACCACATGGCCGGCCAGGACACCAGGGGCGCCGACGAGTCTTCGGTCCGCGCCGGGTTCTGGCGCACTTTTGCGAAAGCCGCAAAACAGGTGCCCTTCGCCGAAGACGTCGTGGCGGCCTACTATTGCGCGCTTGATCCTGAAACGCCGGGCAAGGCCAAGGCCGTGCTGTTGGGCGCACTCGCCTATTTCATCATGCCGATGGACGCTGTTCCCGATTTCCTGGCTCTCGTCGGCTTTTCCGATGATATCGCGGTTCTGACCCTGGCCATCGCCACTGTCCGCGCCAATCTCACCGAAGCCCACAGGATCGCGGCACGAAAGTCGCTTGACGAGCTGGCATCTGGCAAGGGCTGACCGGCCGCGCTCCGTGGCCGCGTCGCCTGTGTCCCTGACCACCAGCATCTTTCATCAAATGCATCAGTGCAGCGTCATTTCGCCGCCATCGCCCTCGAGCGTGCGCCGCAGACGGGCAAAGGCCAGCCGGATCCGCGATTTCACGGTCCCGAGCGGCAGGCCGGTATCCTCGGCAATCTGACTGTGCGAGCGGCCGAGGAAGAAGGCTTGCCGCACCAGCACCGCCTGCTCCTCGGGAAGATCGAGCATGGCCTTGCGGACACGCTCGTCGCGTTCCTCCGCTTCGACGATATCATCGGCTGATTCGGGTTGGGACGGCTGCAAGGCCGGATCATCGGGATCGAGCAGCGCCGACTTGTCGCGCCGGAAGGCGTCGATCCGGCGGTTGCGCGCGATTCTGAACAGCCAGGTGGCAAGCGACGATTTGGCCGGATCAAACAGCCCCGCCTTGTGCCACAGCACGATCATGACCTCCTGGGTCAGTTCCTCCGCCTGGCCGGGCTCCATGCCGAGCCGCTGCAGGTAGGATTTGATCCGTGGCGCAAAATAATCGAACAATTCCGCAAATGCCGCCTGGTCCCGCCTTTCGGCGACGGACTCGGCGAGCCGGACTAGCCGCTCTTTCATCTCATTCGACATAAACTGCGCAAAACCCCGACTGCTCCTCGCGATCAGCTACCGCCTTGAAGCCAACATATCAACACCTACAACGGAATCCACCAAGGTCAAACTGTTGCCGGATTCGAGTTGTTACAAAAGGTGATGAAGGGACGCGCCGCCCCGCAGCCCGGACCGAATACTGTCCAACTGCGGGATTCATTGACGGTTTGGTAACCAGGATTAAGTCAAAATGAACCAATCACCTCGCAACAAGCGGGAAATGTCGCCGCACTCCGCGCGCGGCACAGGACCACGAACCGGTAGGGAAGCCATGTTTGGGAAGACAATCGCAACCGCAGTGACGGCGCTTTTTGCATTGACCGCCGCCGCGGCGGCGCAATCGCCCACCAGGATCCAGCAGTTTGATGCCTGGGGGGCTTATTCGTACAATTCAGCGGGGGGCAAGGTCTGCTACGTTCTCTCGGTGCCAACCAGTTCCGCGCCGACCAACGTCGACCATGGTGATATCTTTTTCCTCATCTCGCAGCGCCCGGGCCAGAACGTCAGCTACGAGCCGCAGGCGATGATGGGCTATCCGCTGCAGGAAGCCTCCAAGATCACCGTCAATGTCGACGGCCGTGACTTCACCCTGTTCACACGGGGCAACTCGGCCTGGGTCGAAAACGCGGCGCAGGAACCGCAACTGGTTGCGGCAATGAAGGCCGGAACCTCGATGACGGTCAAGGCCGTCTCGCGTCGCGGCACCAACACCTCCTACAGCTACTCGCTCAAGGGAGTGACCGCGGCACTCAACCAGATCGCCAGCTGCAACTGAGTTTCCGTCCTCTGGAAAAGTTCAAGGGAAGGCCGATCATCCGGCCTTCCCTTTTTCGTATGCGCATCGGTTTCCCGCAGCCCTTTCGGTGCGGCCGGCAAGCCGTCGAAACAAGCCGTATTAACCATTTGTTATCCATAGCCTGTGTAAGGAATCGAACAATTGATTGGATGACGCATTGCATCGGATATGAGGCGGCATGGGCACGAAACAGACACTCACGCCTGAAGACTGGATCAAGGCCGCCTTCAAGCTTCTGACGAGTTCCGGACCGAAGGCGATACGGGTCGACTATCTCTGCAAGGAACTTGGTGTCACCAAAGGTTCGTTCTACTGGCATTTCGCCGATCTCGCTGCACTCCAGGCGGCCATGGTAGAGCACTGGCGCCGCGTCGCCACGAGCGACGTGATTGCTTCCATGGTTTCGCCGGAACTGTCGCCGCGCGACCTTTTCATCCGCTTCATCGAAGACATCCTGGATGTGCCGACGCGCGAATACGGCGGACCGATGACCGAAGTCGCCATAAGGCACTGGGCCGCCGGTGACGAAGCCGTACATGCGGTTGTCCGCGACGCCGATACCGAGCGGCTGGCCTTCCTCACCCTGCAGATGCGCGGTTCGGGCCTGACCGGCCCCGAAGCCCGCTCGCGGGCGACCCTGATCTACGCGACGCTGGTCGGCCTCAAGCAGCTGACCGGTGAACCGGGATTGCCGCGAATGGACATTCCCGGTTTTGTCGATGCCATGCTCAGGCCGGCTCCTTCAAACGCTGCAGCGGTTCAGGCCGCCCTGGTCGCCTCAGCGGCCCCGGCACGGGCCCCCCAAACACAGCTCGAAGTTCAGTAACTCAGACCGGTTCAGCCATACCCGGCTCGACGCTGCCCCAGCGGTCCTGGTCCGGCCAGATCGCCCTGAGCGCATCGCCCTGGCCTGAAAAGGACTGGTCCAGGACCCGGCATTCATAGATCCGGTCGGTGCGGAAATGCCGGAACCCCGCCCTGAGCTCGCACCAGCACGCCAGCATCACGCATTCGAGATGATAGACCAGCGCCAGCGGCCGCACCGTTCTCGTCGTCCGGCAGCCCTGTTCGTCCTGGTAGACCAGCTCCAGCTTGCGTTCACCGCGGATCGCGTCCCTGAGCGTCGATTTTGACACGCATCCCTTTGCCGGATCGTCCAGGGCCGCGCCCCAGGGGGCCACCTGCAGCCAGTTCGCGGGACCGTGCAGCGCGTCGATCTTCTCGTGGATCCGTCGCGCTGCCCGCTGCAGCGCGCTGTCGCCGGTGCGTGACAACAGTGCCAGGCCAACCCTGAGCGCCTCGATTTCCTCCAGGTCGAAATTGAGCGGCGGCAGATCATAGCCCCTGCGCATGATGTAGCCGATCCCGGCTTCCCCCTCGACCGGCGTGTTCATCACCTGCAGCGCGGCGATATCGCGATAGATCGTCCGCATCGAAACCTCGAGCTGGCCGGCCAGATATTCGGCGGTCACCGGCTTCCGGGCGGATCTGAGGATCTGGATGATTTCAAACAGTCGGTCGGAACGGCGCATGGTCTGGATCTCGTCATCAGCGGGCGGTTGCTGCTGACAGTATCACAGCCCCCACTGACACCGTACTGTCAGCAGCGGTCTGCTTTCCTGATCACAACAGGAGACCAGACATGAGCTATTACGACCACGCCACCATGATCGCCTATCGCCTCGGCCCCTGGGCACCGGCACCCGAGCCGCCGCTTGATGTTCCAGCCGACCGCAGGAGGCAGGAACATGCTTCGGTCACCGGCCCGTCGCGCGGAAAAACGCGGGTCGGTGAAAACTCTGTCCGCAAGCGACTGGGCAGGTTCTGGACGCGTATCAGCGCCAGGCTGCGACAGCAAAGGCCGGAGGGGCGGCGCTCCGCTGAAGCCGAGCGACCAGAGCAATGGTGACGTGAGCCCCAAAAGCTGGTAGGACGCGGCCAATCTTGCAACATCAGAACCGAGTCCGTGATGCCAGCGACCATTGACCTGACAGACCCTTCCGCGCGTCCCGCCCGGCCTCAGGCTGCCAAAGCGGCCAGCCAGACCATGGACGGCAAGCCGACATTGATCGGCATGAGCCGTGAAGAAATGGTCGCCGCCATGGCCGACGCCGGCGTACCCGAAAAGCAGCGCAAGATGCGGGTCAACCAGATCTGGCACTGGCTTTATGTGCGCGGCTCTTCCGATTTCGCCGACATGCACACGATCTCCAAGGAGTTGCGCGAAAAGCTCGCCGAACGCTATACCGTGGCCCGCCCCGAGATCGTCGAGGAACAGATTTCCAATGACGGCACCCGCAAGTGGCTGATGCGGTTTCCGCCGCGCGGTGCCGGCCGTCCTGTCGAGGTGGAAACGGTCTACATTCCCGAGGAAGGCCGCGGCACGCTGTGCATCTCGAGCCAGGTCGGCTGTACGCTCACCTGCACCTTCTGCCACACCGGCACCCAGAAGCTTGTGCGCAATCTGACCGCCGAGGAAATCCTGTCGCAATTGCTGGTCGCCCGTGACCGGTTGGGCGATTTCCCGCACAAGGACACGCCGCAGGGCGCGATCGTGCCGGCGGAAGGCCGCAAGGTCACCAACATCGTCATGATGGGCATGGGCGAACCGCTCTACAATTTCGACAACGTCAAGCAGGCGCTGCTGATCGCCTCGGACGGCGACGGGCTGGCGCTGTCGCGCCGCCGCATCACGCTCTCGACCTCGGGCGTGGTGCCGGGCATCGTCCACACCGGCGAAGAGATCGGCGTGATGCTGGCGATCTCGCTGCACGCCGTGCGCGACGAATTGCGCGACGAGCTGGTGCCGATCAACAAGAAGTATCCGCTGAAAGAGCTGCTCGAGGCCTGTCGCACCTATCCCGGCGTTTCGAACGCGCGGCGCATCACTTTTGAATATGTGATGCTCAAGGGCGTCAACGACAGCCTTTCCGACGCCAAGGAACTGGTGCGCCTGCTCAAGGGCATTCCCGCCAAGATCAACCTGATCCCGTTCAATCCCTGGCCCGGCTCCGCCTATGAATGCTCGGACTGGGAGACGATCGAGACCTTCGCCGATTTCGTCAACGCCAACGGCTACGCCTCGCCGATCCGCACGCCGCGCGGCCGCGACATTCTTGCCGCCTGCGGCCAGCTCAAGAGCGAATCCGAACGCATGCGCAAGAAGGATCGCGACGAGTTGGAAAGCATGGCCCTGCAGGCGATGATGATCGCCGGCCACGGCGCCGACTGATACCGCCGGATGAGCGACATCCTACGCCTTCTCATCCGGATGATTTCCATCACGCTTGGCTTCTTCGCCGGATGCCTGGCAGCCGGGCTGGCCTATGCCTTTCTCGCACGCCTGGTCGTGCCCGATGATTTCGGCCGCTTCAGCGAGCTCGAACTGACGGTCACCCTGGTGGTGGGCGTCTTCGGCGTCGCCAGCCTGTTTGCCCGCGCCGTATTGTTGCCGGCCTTTGCCGTCATCGCCGTCTTCGAGTTCTGGCGGCGGCGCGACTGGCTGAGTTACGCACTGGCCGGCGCGGTGATTGCGCTGATGGCCACGGCCTTTCCGATGGCAACAGCAATCAGCGGCGCAACCGGCGCGGCGATCGACCCCGCCAGGATGATTGCGATCCACATGGCCTGCGGCATCATCGGCGCCAGCATCTACTGGCTCTTCACTGGGCGCAGCGCCGGGCGCTGGCTGCCGAGCGAGCGGAGAAAATCCGCAGCAGTTGTTCCCAATCCGGAGAGCTGATCAGCGGCTCTGGGTCAGCAGGATCTTGACCGCGAACACCGAAAACACCGCCGCGAAGAGGTAATCCACGGCGCGCATGACCTGCGGCTTGCGCTTCAGCCAGTCAGCCAGACCGTGCGCGCCGAGCACCACCACGATCGCCACCGGCAGGGCGATGACGATGGACAGCAAGCCCAGGAAGATCAGCTTGCCGGTCACGTGCGGATCATTCACCCGGACAAATTGCGGCAGGAAGGTCATGAAGAAGATGATGACCTTGGGATTGAGCAGATTGACCCAGAAACCGTTGAGGAACGCCTTGAAGTAGGACGCATCGCTCTTGCCCTTGGCCTTGACGGCAAGCACCGAACGGTTGCGCACCGCCTGAATGGCGAGCCATAGCAGATAACCGGCGCCGCCTGTCTTCAGCACCAGGAACGCCATCGGCGAGGCGACGATCAGCGCCGAGACGCCGAAGGCCACCAGCAGCGTGTGAATGACGATCCCGAGATTGGTGCCAAGCATCGCCATCATGCCGATGGCACGCCCGTCCCGAATGGCCCGGCTCATCCAGAGCGTCATGTCTGGCCCGGGCGTGATCGCCAGCAGAAGCACGGCGAGGCTGAACGCGGCGAGGACGGGCAGTCCGGGAATGAAGTCGGTGAACATGTGGGTGATCCTGATCGGCGGAAGGCTACCTTTAGGCCTGATTCACGGACCTGCCAATTGCCAGTTTTCGATGATGGTCCACAAACCCGCCGGTGCCGGACTACTGCTTGAGGAAGGCCTTGAATCTCTCCGTCCAGTCCGGATGCCAGCGCGACAGCGGCGGCCGGTTTTCGATGATGTCGCCAGCCGTCCAGGCAATGCGCTTCTCGTCGGTTGCGCGCTCGACATCATTGTCCGGGCACAGAATGTAGAAATCGCCCTTCTCCAGGCTCTCCATCATGAAATCGACCGTCTGCTCCGCGGTCCAGGCGGCATCCGGTTTTTCGGCCCGGCCCCGTGCCGTCAAAGGCGTGTAGACAAAGCCCGGGATCAGCAGATGTGCGCTGACCCGGCAATCGGCCGTGTTGCGCAGTTCATGCTGCAACGCCTCGGTAAAGGCCTTAACGCCGGCCTTGGCGACATTGTAGGCGGGATCACCCGGCGGCGTGGTGATGCCCTGCTTGGAGCCGGTATTGATGATCATCGCCGGTTCGCCATGGGCAATCATCTTCGGTCCGAACGCCCGGCTGCCATGGATCACCCCCATCAGATTGACATTGAGTACCCTGTCCCAGTTAGCCTGGGGCCCGAACAGGCTGCTGCCGGGCTGAATGCCGGCATTGTTCATCAGAAGATGCACCCGCCCGAACCGTTCGATCACGCTCCTCTCCAGCTCTTCCACCGCCGCGAGATCGCCGACATCGGTTGTCACCGAAACGATATCCGTGGCCGGGCCGGAAGCCGCGCTTTCAACCGCCTTCCGGGCTTCAACCAGCCTGGAACTGTCGCTGTCGGCCAGAACCACGCGCATGCCGCGGCCGGCAAGGCACTTGGCCGCGGCGAGGCCGATGCCGGAGGCGGCCCCGGTGACCACCGCAACCTTGCCCCTGTCCATCACCGAGTGAAAACCAGCCATTTCCGTCCTCCCGTTCCATCACTCCGGGTTAGAGGGATAGGCTGTGCGGCGGCGGCCCGTCAAACCAATTGCCGCCTGAACCTCTGCTTGCAATGCCGCTTGACCCTTGCATGGCGCCGCAAACCCGCTAAAAGTGCCGCCAAATTCGCGGGCCCGCACGGGCCAGGGCTTCAAACCGGAAAGACTACAATCATGGCATCGCACAAGGACGTCAAGAAAGTCGTTCTCGCCTATTCGGGCGGCCTCGACACCTCGATCATTCTCAAATGGCTGCAGACCGAATTCGGCGCAGAAGTCGTCACCTTCACCGCCGACCTCGGCCAGGGCGAAGAGCTCGAGCCGGCGCGCAAGAAGGCCGAGATGCTCGGCATCCCCGACAAGAACATCTACATCGAGGATGTCCGTGAGGAATTTGTCCGCGACTTCGTTTTCCCGATGTTCCGCGCCAATGCCGTCTATGAAGGCGTCTATCTGCTCGGCACCTCGATTGCCCGCCCGCTGATCTCCAAGCGGTTGGTGGAAATCGCCCGCGAGACCGGCGCCGATGCGATTGCCCACGGCGCCACCGGCAAGGGTAATGACCAGATCCGCTTCGAGCTCTCGGCTTACGCGCTCAACCCGGATATCAAGATCATCGCGCCCTGGCGCGACTGGTCGTTCAAGAGCCGCACCGACCTGATCAAGTTTGCCGAGGCGCACCAGATCCCGGTCGCCAAGGACAAGATGGGCGAAGCCCCGTTCTCGGTCGACGCCAACCTGCTGCATTCCTCCTCGGAGGGCAAGGTGCTGGAAGATCCGGCCGTCGAAGCGCCCGAATATGTGCACATGCGCACGATTTCGCCGGAATCCGCCCCCGACAAGGCCACCATCATCAAGATCGGCTTCGAGAAGGGCGACGCAGTTTCCATCAACGGCGCTCGCATGAGCCCGGCGACCATTCTCGCCGAACTCAACAATTACGGCCGCGACAACGGCATCGGCCGGCTCGACCTGGTCGAAAACCGCTTTGTCGGCATGAAGTCGCGCGGCGTCTACGAGACTCCCGGCGGCACCATCCTGCTCACCGCCCATCGGGCGATGGAATCGATCACGCTCGACCGCGGCGCTGCCCATCTCAAGGACGAGCTGATGCCGCGCTACGCGGAGCTGATCTATTTCGGCTTCTGGTTCTCGCCCGAGCGCGAGATGCTGCAGGCGGCGATCGACCAGAGCCAAAAGCATGTCGAAGGCGAAGTCACGCTCAAGCTCTACAAGGGCAATGTGATGGTCACCGGCCGCGAAAGCGACAAGTCGCTCTATTCCGATGCGCTCGTCACCTTCGAGGACGACCGCGGCGCCTATGACCAGAAGGATGCGGAAGGCTTCATCCGTTTGAACGCGCTTCGCCTGCGAACCCTGGCTGCGCGCGACCGCAAGAACTGATCCGGCAGATATTTCAAGAAAAGGGCGGGGCCAGCGATGGCTCCGCCCTTTTCATGTCCGTACTGCGTCCCCCGCACGCCGCGACGCCTTGTCCAACACGTCCTGCGAGCCTACATGGGGCAGCATGACAAGGAGCCTTTCATGACCGCATCCGCATCCCCCGTTTTTGACTGGAACGCCCCCCTCGGCCTGCCCGAATTCGACAAAATCGCCGATGCGGATTTCGCCCCCGCCTTCGAGATTGCCCTCGCCGAGCACGATGCGGAAATCGAGGCCATCGCCGGAAACGCGGAAGCGCCCGATTTCAACAATACGCTGGTGGCGCTGGAGCTTGCGGGCGACAAGCTGTCGAGGGTCTCCTCGCTGTTCTGGAACCGGGCCGGAACCGACACCAACGATGTGATCCAGGCGCTCGAGCGCGAAATCGCGCCGCGCATGTCGCGCCATTACTCGAAGATCGCCATGAATCGCGCCCTGTTCGAGCGCATCGACAGCCTCTACCGGCAACGCGAACAGCTGGGCCTGACGCCGGAGCAGGATCGCCTGCTTGAGCGGGTCTGGAAATCCTTCATCAAGTCCGGCGCAGGCCTCGATGAGGCCGGACAGAAGCGCCTGGCCGAAGTCGGCGAGACGCTGGCCGGTCTCGGCGCCCGTTTCGGCCAGAACGTGCTGGCCGACGAGAAGGACTGGCTCATGCTGCTCGATGACGGCGCCGATCTCGACGGTCTGTCCGACGATCTGCGCGCCGCCATGGCAGCCGTTGCCGAGGACCTCGGTCACAAGGGCAAATATGCCGTGACCCTCTCACGGTCGATCATCGAGCCGTTCCTCACATCCAGCGAGAGGCGGGACCTGCGCGAAACCGCCTTCAGGGCCTGGATTGCCCGCGGCGCCAATGGCGGGGAGACCGACAATGCCGCGCTGATCTCCGAGATCATCGCGCTGCGCGCGGAAAAGGCCAGCCTCCTGGGGTATGAAAGCTACGCCGCCTACAAGCTCGACGACACCATGGCCAAGACCCCGGATGCCGTGGAAGCGCTGCTCGGCGACGTCTGGGCGCGTGCCGTCGAGCGCGCCGATGACGACCGCAGTGAGCTGGCCAAGCTGATTGTGGAAGAGGGGGGCAACCATGACGTCGCGGCCTGGGACTGGCGTCACTACGCCGAAAAGCTCAAATCCCGCCGCTTTGACTTCTCCGCTGCCGAACTCAAGCCCTATTTCCCGCTCGACCAGATGATCGAGGCCTGTTTCGACGTTGCAAACCGGCTCTTCGGCATCACCATGACCGAACGCAAGGACATTCGCGGCCCGCACCCTGATGCCCGCGTCTTCGAGGTCCGCGATTCCGCCGGGGACATCATTGCCACCTTCATCGCCGATTACTTTGCCCGCCCCTCCAAGCGCTCCGGCGCCTGGATGAGCGGCATGCGCAGCCAGCACAAGCTCGATATGCCCGACGGCTCGAAGGGCGAAAAGCCGATCATCACCAACGTGATGAACTTCGCCAAGCCGGCGGCCGGTCAAAAGGCGCTGCTGTCGCTTGATGACGCACGCACCCTGTTTCACGAGTTCGGCCACGCCCTGCACGGCATGCTCTCGGACGTGACCTATCCGTCACTTTCGGGCACCTCTGTCAGCCGCGACTTCGTCGAACTGCCATCGCAGCTCTACGAGCACTGGCTGACAGTGCCCGAAATCCTCGAAAAGCACGCCCGCCACTACAAGACCAATGAGCCGATCCCACGGGCGCTGCTCGACAAGGTGCTGGCGGCACAGACCTTCAATGCAGGCTTCGGTGCGGTCGAATTCACCGCTTCCGCTCTGGTCGACATGGCCTGGCACACCGCAGGTGAAAAGGCCGATCCGGCAACATTCGAGGCTGAAACCCTGAAGAAACTCGGCATGCCCGAGGCGATCGTCATGCGTCACGCCAGCCCGCATTTCCTGCATGTGTTCTCCGGCGAAGGCTATTCGGCCGGCTATTACTCCTACATGTGGTCGGAAGTGCTCGATGCGGACGCGTTCGCGGCCTTCGAGGAAACCGGCGATCCGTTTGACGCCGGCATGGCCGAGAAGCTGCGCGCCAACATCTATTCAGCCGGCGGATCGCGCGATCCGGCCGATCTCTACGAGGCGTTCCGCGGCCGCATGCCCGATGCCACGGCTATGCTGGAAAAACGCGGGCTCGCCTGACCGATCACCAATGCTCCGGCGCCGCGGGAGCCCTCAGTAGGCCTTTTTCGGCGTCCGGTCGTCCGACAGCGAGCGCTGGGTGCGCGTGACGATCGCTTCGATCGCGTCGGCGAGATGGATCTCGGCGATGTTGTAGTCGCCGCGTTCGACCCGGATCTTGTGCGCCTCGACGAAGACCTCGGCGTAGCTTACGCCGGCCGGCGGCTCGAACCGGTAGGCGGCAAGCTCGATCAGGAAGCCCAGCGGATCGGTGAAATAGATCGAATCCATGAAGCCCCGGTCCTTGACGCCGCTGTGCTTGATTCCGCGCTCATCCAGCCGCTCGACGGCTTGCGAGAAGGTCGCCTTCGACACGTTGATGGCGAGGTGATGCACCGCGCCGGGCTCGGTCGAGGTCCGCTTTGGATCGGGCTTGCGGTCCTCGCTGGTGAAGATGGTGATCAGCCGGCCATCACCCGGGTCGAAATAGAGGTGGCTTTCAGAGGCACTGTCCAGATTGGGTTGCTCGAAGACAAAAGGCATGCCGAGCACCCCTTCCCAGAAATCGATCGAGGTCTGCCGGTCCGCTCCCACCAGCGTGATGTGATGGATTCCCTGTGCCTGCAATTTGCGCATCTTGATCTCCCGCTTCCATACTCATCCAAAAACAATAGCAAACGGCAGCCGAACGGCAAAACATCGGCCGGGAAACAGAGCGTCAACCCACCATCACCAACGCGGCGACAGGTTTACCGAATGGCCGATATCGACGACGGCGCACGACATGTCCCAAACCGATGAACCGCGAGGACCAGGAGCTCTGGGCCATCACCCTGGATCCGGTCCGTACTGCCCCATTGCTTGTTTCGATCCCGGTACGATATGTTCAAGAACTGCGCTTTGTGCCCTTCTCTCGGTCCATTAAGGCTGTCCGGCAAAGATATCTTTCGCAACCGCAAAAAAACCTGTATAAGCCGCGCAAAGTCCGGCATTTGCCGGCCCGCGCCGGATCATGGTCCGGCGTTTTTGTATTCTCCAGAATGAGACCTGACCCATGTCCCTGCGCAATATTGCGATCATCGCCCACGTTGACCATGGCAAGACCACGCTTGTCGACGAACTCCTGAAGCAGTCCGGTGTCTATCGCGAAAACGAACGCGTTCAGGAACGCGCCATGGATTCCGGCGACATCGAGAAGGAGCGCGGCATCACCATTCTCGCCAAGGCCACCTCGGTGGAATGGAAGGGCAACCGCATCAACATCGTCGATACCCCTGGCCACGCCGACTTCGGCGGCGAGGTCGAGCGTATCCTGTCGATGGTGGACGGCGCCATCGTGCTGGTTGACGCCGCCGAAGGCCCGATGCCGCAGACCAAGTTTGTGGTCGGCAAGGCGCTCAAGGTCGGGCTGCGCCCGATCGTCGCCATCAACAAGATCGACCGCCCCGACGCCCGGGTGGACGAGGTCATCAACGAGGTCTTCGACCTGTTTGCAGCACTCGACGCCACCGACGAACAGCTCGACTTCCCGATTCTCTACGGTTCGGGCCGCAATGGCTGGATGTCGGCTGGCCCTGATCGCCCCGAAGACGGCGGATCGCTCGAGCCGATGTTCGATCTGGTTCTTGAGCACTGCCCGGAGCCCACCGTGGCCGAAGGCCCGTTCCGCATGATCGGTACGATTCTTGAAGCCAACCCGTTCCTCGGCCGTATCATCACCGGCCGCATTCATTCCGGCTCGATCAAGCCGAACCAGGCCGTCAAGGTGCTCAATGGCGAGGGCAAGCTGGTCGAGAACGGCCGCATCTCCAAGATCCTCGCGTTCCGCGGCCTCGAGCGCCAGCCGGTCGAGGAAGCCCATGCCGGCGACATCGTCGCCATTGCCGGCCTGTCAAAGGGCACCGTCGCCGACACCTTCTGCGATCCTGCCGTTACCGAGCCACTGACCGCACAGCCGATCGACCCGCCGACCGTGACCATGACCTTCCTGGTCAATGATTCGCCGCTGGCCGGCACCGAGGGCGACAAGGTTACAAGCCGCGTCATCCGCGACCGCCTGCTCAAGGAAGCCGAAGGCAACGTGGCGCTGAAGATCGAAGAGTCGGAAGGCAAGGATTCCTTCTACGTCTCCGGCCGCGGCGAACTGCAGCTCGCCGTGCTCATCGAGACCATGCGCCGCGAAGGCTTCGAGCTTGCCGTGTCGCGTCCACGCGTCGTCATGCACAAGGACGAAAGCGGCACCCTGATGGAGCCGATCGAAGAGGTCGTCATCGACGTTGACGAGGAGCATTCCGGCGTCGTCGTGCAGAAGATGTCCGAGCGCAAGGCAGAGATGACCGAACTGCGCCCGTCGGGCGGCAACCGCGTGCGTCTGGTCTTCCATGCCCCGACCCGCGGCCTGATCGGCTACCAGTCGGAGCTTCTGACCGACACCCGCGGCACCGCCGTGATGAACCGGCTGTTCCATGACTACCAGTCCTACAAGGGCGAAATCGGCGGCCGCAACAACGGCGTTCTGCTGTCCAACCAGTCCGGCGAAGCCGTTGCCTATGCGATGTTCAACCTCGAAGACCGTGGCCCGATGATCATCGAGCCTGGCGACAAGGTCTACATGGGCATGATCATCGGCATTCATACCCGTGACAATGATCTGGAAGTGAACGTTCTCAAGGGCAAACAGCTCACCAACATCCGCTCTGCCGGCAAGGATGAGGCCGTCAAGCTGACGCCGCCGATCCGCATGACGCTGGACCGCGCACTGTCCTGGATCCAGGACGACGAGCTGATGGAAGTAACGCCGAAGTCGATCCGCCTGCGCAAGCGTTATCTCGACGCCAATGACCGCAAGCGCTTCGGCAAGGCCGGCGCCAACGCCGCCTGATATGGCATCCGGTATATCAGCAGCACGCGAAATCGATCTTGCGACCTGGTCACGGGCCGGACAGTTCCACCTGTTCCGGACCTATGACCGGCCGCATTTCGCCACAACCGCCCGTGTCGATGTCACCGCGCTGATGACCCGCGGCAAGCCGCAGGGCGTCTCGCCCTACCGGGCTTTCATCCATGCAATCGGCGCCGGCGTGCATGCCGTTCCGGCTTTGAAGATGCGCTTTGAGGGTGACCGCGTGCTGGAATATGGCGAGATCTCGCTGTCGGTCACGGTCCCGCGTCCCGGCGACACATTCGGCTACGCCTACATTCCCTATATCGAGGACTGGGACAGTTTCGATGAAAGCTGCAAGGCGATCATTGAGGAAACCACCAGGGGCGCCGATCTCGGCGCCAACACTGGCCAGCGCTTCGATCTTGCCTATCTCTCTTGCCTGCCGTGGATCGATTTCACCGCGCTCGACAACGCGCTTCCAGGACCGGATGACTGCATTCCGCGCTTCTCCTGGGGCAAATTCGTCGAGGCATCGGATGGGCGCTGGAGTTGCCCGGTCGCCGTCCAGGTCCATCATGCGCTGGTGGACGGTCTGCAGGTCGGCCAGTTCTTCGAAGCCGCGCAAAAGAGCCTCGACCGCTTCGCCTCAATCTGAACGGCCCGGACAAACACTGGCCTCAGGGTGGCGGCGGCTCTTGCATATTTCGTTAACAAACGGTTAACTCAACTCACGCCGTCCACAAAACAATGCTGTGGGCTAAGACCGGAGCGGGTCGTCTGTACCTTCTTCGGACACACCATGAACGGTAGTGTGAGCGCATGAGCACGTTAACAATCGACATCCGGCATGCCGAGCCCGAAGATGCAGTCGCCATCGCGGCCACCCATCGCGCGGCCTGGAGCCATGCCTATTCCGGCATCCTGCCCTACAAGGCACTGCGCCACATGCTGGAGCGCCGCGATATCGGTTGGTGGCAGCGCGCCGTGCGCGGTTCCACATCCATCCTGGTGCTCGATGTCGGCGGCACGGTGGCCGGTTACGCCACACTCGGACTCAACCGCGCGCGCTCGCTGCCCCAGGAAGGCGAGATCTACGAGCTCTATCTCAAGCCCGAATTCCAGGGTGTGGGCCTGGGCAAGCGCCTCTTCACCGAAGCCCGCCAGCTGCTGGATTCGCTTGGCTGCAAGGGCGTCGTTGTCTGGTGTCTGGAAGACAATCACGCCGCCGTCGAGTTCTACCGCTTCCAGGGCGGCCGCGACGTGGCCGAAGGCCACGAGACATTCGACGGAAAGAGCCTCAAGAAACTGGCCTTCGTCTGGTCCTGAAGCCGGTCTGAGGGCCAAACACTCCAAAAGTCCTGTTGCACCGGACCGGCTTTGGCTTTAATTCCGGAGCCGTCCGAAGCCGCGCGCCTTTGCCTGATCCAGGTTGGCGCGGGGATGCGACGGGCCCCGAATTGAAGCATGCCCGTTCAGCTCACCTCCCACCCGGGCACGGCATGCACCACATATCCGCATTGGAGCGATCATGCGCATAGACGCCATCAGCATCGGCGACAAGCCGCCACACGACGTCAACGTGATCATCGAGGTGCCGGTTGGCGGCCAGCCGATCAAGTACGAGATGGACAAGGAAGCAGGCACCCTGGTTGTCGACCGCTTTCTCTACACACCGATGACCTATCCGGGCAACTACGGTTTCGTGCCCCACACGCTGTCCGACGACGGTGACCCGATCGACGTTCTGGTCTGCAATACGAGGCCGCTGATTCCCGGTTGCGTCATCAATGTCCGTCCGATTGGTGTTCTGATCATGGAAGACAATGCCGGTCAGGACGAGAAGATCATCGCCGTCCCGTCGACGCATCTCACCAAGCGCTATGAAGGTGTCAACGACTACACCGACATGCCGGAAATCACCCTGCAGCAGATCGAGCACTTCTTCGAGCACTACAAGGATCTCGAACCCGGAAAATGGGTCAAGATCGGCGGCTGGCGCGATGCCGAAGTCGCCCGCCAGCTGATTTCGGAAGCGATTGACCGGGCCAAGGCCAAGGGCTGATCCTCCGCACCGACCGGCACCCGGTTCAGATGCCGGGTCTGGTCCCATTCAAGATTGACAGAGCTTTGCGCCACCCGTCCACCGGATGGGTGGCGCGATCCGTTTCAGCCGCTCAATGCCTGGATCTGTTCGATGATCGCGTCCGGATCCGCACTGATGCGGATGGTCTTTGACCGGCTCGTTTCCCCCGCGACGACCCCTACCGCGGTCTTGCCGATTTTCAGATGCTTGGCGATCAGTTTTTCAACCGCGCGGTTGGCCTTGTTGTTCTCCGCCACCGCCCGGACCCGGGCCTTGAGTCGAACCACGCCGGTCGCATCCTCGACCAGGCCATCGATCTGGTCGACCGAAGCCGCTGGCGTCAATCGCACCGACAGGTCTACCCACGTCTCGCCGGGCCTGTACCAGCTGCTCAGAAGAACATCGGCGCGATCGAGGTCGCGATGAAGGTGCGCACGAAGAAGATCGCGATCAGCAACACGATTGGCGAGATATCAAGCCCGCCAAGATCCGGCATGATACGGCGGATCGGTCTCAGAGCAGGTTCGGTGGCCTTGTAGAGAAACTCGCCGATCATGCCGACGAAGCGGTTGTTGGCGTTGATCACGTTGAAAGCGTAGAGCCAGGAGAAGATGGCGCTGGCGATGATGATCCAGGTATAGAGGCCCAGCACCATGTCGATGGTTGAAAAGACTGCAATCATGAGGTTCTCCGGCTGTTCTTCGCGTGACCGACATGTAGACACTCCAAGCCCGAGCGGCAAGGGCGCGGCGGTGCCTATGATCCGGAACGGTTAAGGCCGGACCGGCCACTCAGGAGACGGGGGCACAAGACGGTGGCACGAACCGGTTGCTCGTGTATAGCTCAGCCAGCTCAAACCGGACAGACACCATGCAAGCTCCAGCCCTGTCGGACGACAGATACGCCGCCTTCCGCCATCGCGCTTTCACGCTCTACTTCGCGGCCCGCTTCCTGTCGACATTCGGTCTGCAGATCATCAGCGTCTCGGTCGGCTGGCAGATCTACGATCTGACCCGCGATCCCTTCGATCTCGGCCTGGTCGGCCTGATCCAGTTTCTCCCGGCACTGGTGCTGATCCTGTTTACCGGTGCTGCCGCCGACCGCTACGGCCGCCGCACCATCATGCTGATCTGCGAAATCATCATCGGGTTTTCGGCCCTGGCACTGGTGTTTTTCGCCTGGCGTGGCCTCGTATCTCCACTGCCGATCTTTGCTGTGCTGCTGGTGATAGGCATTTCGCGGGCGTTTTTCGCGCCCGCCTCGCAGTCACTTGCGCCCAACCTGGTGCCGGCAAAAGACCTGCCAAATGCGATTGCCTGGAACTCGACCTCCTGGCAGACCGCCACCATCGTCGGCCCGGTCGCCGGCGGCCTGCTCTACGGCCTGGGCGCAACCGTGCCCTACCTGACCGCCTGCTTCTTCTTCGCCACGGCTATCATCGCCATCGCGCTGGTGCCGCCACCGTTGCAGCGCTCGCGCGGCGAGGGCCAGAGCTGGAAGACGCTGGTGGCAGGCTTCAGCTATGTCCGCAACCAGAAGATCGTTCTGGGTGCCATCTCTCTCGACATGTTCGCCGTTCTACTGGGCGGCGCCATTGCATTGATGCCAGTTTTCGCCCGCGATGTGCTTGAACTCGGGCCCTGGGGTCTCGGATTGTTGCGCGCCAGCCCCGGCATCGGCGCCATCGGCATGGCGATCTATCTCGCGTCACGACCGATCCGCAGGCATGCCGGGCGCGCAATGTTCATTGCCGTCGGTGTATTCGGCGCCGCAACGGTGGTGTTCGGCCTGTCGAAATCCCTGCCGCTGACCATGGTTGCGCTGATCGTCATGGGTGCTTCCGACATGATTTCGGTCTATGTCCGCCAGAGCCTGGTGCAACTGTGGACGCCGGATGATCTGCGCGGCCGCGTCAGCGCGGTCAACATGGTCTTCATCGGCGCCTCCAACGAACTCGGCGAATTCCGCGCCGGCGTCATGGCGTCGTTGATCGGTCCGATTGCTGCAGTGGTCATCGGTGGCGCCGGAACGCTCGCCGTGGCACTTGCCTGGAGCATCGGCTTCCCGCAGTTGCGCCAGATCCAGTCGCTCGACCGTGACGCCGAAGAGAGCCGGGCAGCGCTCAAGGCTGATTTGGAACGGCAGGAAAAATCCGGTCCAGGAACTGCTTGAGCCATTCCAGCAGCGCCGCGTCGTGCACCAGCCGTCCCGCCAGGTGCTCACGCCCCTGCTGGGCGCCGGGGAGGACGAAACGATGCGCGCCGCGGACCGCCCAGCGGTGCATCATCGCCAGCGTCAGCTCCGCGTGGAACTGGATCGCCCAGGCATTGGCGCCATAGCGGAACGCCTGATTGGGGTAGACATCGGCGGTCGCCAGCAGTTCCGCGCCCCGCGGCAGGTCGAAGCCCTCGCGGTGGAACTGGTAGACCATGGATGGCCAGTCCATCATTTCCCGGCCAGCCGGTGTCGCTTCCAGCCCGTACCAGCCGATTTCCACGGCGCCATCCTCTCGTCCGGCCACCCGGCCGCCGAGATGATTGACCAGGATCTGTGCGCCGAGGCAGATGCCAAGATAGGGCTTGCCGGATCTCAGCACCACATCCATGAAGCGGGTTTCGCGGCGGATCCCCTCGTCAGGATCATTGGCGCTCATCGGCCCACCGAAGACGACAACCCCGGCATGATCACCAAGATGTCCGGGCAGTGGATCCCCCAGCACCGGACGCCGAATGTCGGCGGCGTACCCCATCAGCGAGAGCAATTGCCCGACACGGCCGGAACTCGAGCTTTCCTGGTGCAGGATGATCAGGATACGGCCCGACCTGGACCCGGGCCGGAAACCGGCAACCGGTCGCCCTCTAGCTGCCGTCACCGGCGGCCTCTCCGTCATCAATCCCCGCGGCGGCAAGGGCCCGCTGGCGCGCAAGCACCCGGTCCCGGTTCGACACCCCCATCAGGTCGGCTATCCGCCAGACCACGTGGTCTTCCAGTTCATGCCGGTATCCGTCCGCATAAGCGAGGTTCCACAAAAGCTCGATGAAGTGAACCTTCGCTTCGGGTTCCAGCGAGCGGTTGAGGATGCTGGTGAACTGATAGAGGTCCACCGCCTCGCGGTCCGCTTCTTCACCGGCTTCGATCAGCTCCCGCAGTTCTGCGCCACTCACACCGTATTCCTGGATGATCAGCGCCTTGAGCTTGTCGGACTCGACGTCATCGACAACCCCGTCCGCCCCGATAACGTGGAAGAACAGGGCCACCGCGGCCACGTCGGGGTTGTTCGCATCGGGCTTTGTTCGCCCTTCATCACGCAGACCACCCAGAAAGGCACGTATCTGATCAAGCATTCATTTTCCTCTTCAAGGCCAACTCAGAACAGCCGGAACCGGCCCGGCTTCTCAGGTTCGGCGTTAACATCAATCCCGGGATCATCGGGTCGATGGGTCAGAAAGGCCTCTTCCCTTGCCCGGGCCTCTGCCTCGGGATCAGGTTTGGCAGGCTTCTGTTCCAGCTTCTCCTTCTCCGGCTTCGGTTCATCCGTGGCCGCCTCAGCCGCCTGGTCCGGGCCCGCCGAAGCGACGCTTTTCATCTCGTCGGTCTTGCCCGGCACCGAACCGGTCTTCGCACTTGAATTGGTATCCGCTTCAGCGTCCGTTGCGGCAGGAACAGGGACAGGCTTTGTCACATCAACCGGAGACGTCCTTGTATCGGAAACCGCTTCGGCTTCGATTATCACTGCCTGCTTCGGTTCGGGTTCGGCAGGGTTGTCTGGCTTGCCCGGTTTCTCGTTCTTTCCGGCCGAAGACGATTGCGATACTGCCGGTGCTTCCGGCTTGGCGGCAGCAGGGTCGGCATCCGGCGCTCGGCGCTGACCCTCGCTGGCGGTCGCGCTGACTGGCGGCAGACTTGCCATCGCCTGGTCAAAGGCGCGCGCCGGCGGCTCGTTGTCGAGGCTCGGTCCTGCCAGTTGCTCCACCGGGACCTTCCATTCGAAGGCATCGAGCTTGCCGCTTATCGGCGACACCGGTTCCCAGGTTTCCGACACATAGCCATCCGCTGTCCAGGCCGGATCCCGCGGTGCGCGCACCGCCTGGCTGAGCCAGTGGCGGACACGGCCCTGATCACCGGTTTCGGCTTCCTCGATATCGGCGAGCAGCAGATAGATGCCCTCGCTCGGCTGCAGCCGTGCAGCGGCTTCCGCCTTTTCCCTCGCCAGATCATAGCGTCGTGCTTCCAGCGCGGCCCTTGCGACCACATCGAAGGACTGAGGATTGAGCGGCTTGAGCTTTTCCAGCCTTTCGGCGCGCTTGAGCCGGTCGGCGGCCGTGTCGCCCATCCGTGCCCGCACATAGGCTTCGGCGAGTTCCGGGTGCGGACTGGCCTTCCAGGCACCTTCCAGAACCTTGGCGGCCTTGCGCAGATTGTCCTGCCGCAGCAGCGCCTTGGTCGCAACAACCGCCGCCGGCGCAAACGCCGGCGCCAGTTTCAATGCATTGAGCGCGTCGTCGCGCGCCGAGGACGGATCGCTGTCAACACGATCGCGTGCCCGGGCAGTCAGCAGCACGGCCTTGGTGCGGTCTGCGGCAGCCGCTTCGATGGTGCCAGCCTGGCGCTGGCGGTCGAGCAGCTGCAATGCCTCGTCCCACTTGCCTTCCCGCGTCCGGTAGGACAGCGCCGCCGCACCCGCCCACGGCAGTTGCGGCGCCTGTTCGGCGGCGGTCTCGGCATAATGCTGGGCAGCCTCGTCAGCGCCTTGGCGCTGAGCCTCGAGGTAGAGTCCGCGCAGGCCGAGAAGTTTCGTCTCCGGATCCTCGGCCATGGTTTCGAACAGCTTGCGTGCTTCCTCGTGGTGACCCTCGATCAGCGCCGCCTGGACATCGAGCAGGTGAATCAGCGGCTCCTGGTCGGCCTTCAGCAGCCCCTTGGTGCGCTTGTTCATCTTGCGCGCGGTGACGGCGTCACCGGCACCGGCTGCAAGCAGCCCTGTGGACAGCGCCTGATAGCCGCGATCACGCTTGTTGGCCCGGAAGTAGCGGGCAACCGTGCGCGGCGAATAGATGATGGTGCGGATCAGCCACCAGCTGATCATGATGGCCGCAATCAGCGAAACGATCATGGTGACCGCCGCCATCAGCGACATTTCTATTTCGCGCCCTTGCCAGTTTACGGTCAAATCACCGGGCCTGTCGGCGAGCCAGGCAAAGCCGAAACCGAGAACCAGAACCAGGACAACGAAGAATAACAACCGGATCATCATGGATCTCCTAGTTGGCCGGTGGGGCGGACGGCGCCATAGCGGCGGCGATCAGCTTTTCCGAGCGCGCACGGGCAGCCAGCGCGTCGCTGTAGTCTGCGGTGGCCGCGCGGGAGGCCTCGGGCAGCGTGTTCCATTCGGACAGGGCAGCATCGAGATCGCCGTTGAGCAGCCGCGCTTCGGCACGGGCAACGATGGCCTCGGCGCTGTCGCCCTCGACATCGCCGACCCTGCGCACCTTGACCACCGACATCGCGCTCGACATCAACCGGTCGACGAGCCCGGCCTCGGGATCACCCGGATCCGCCGCGGCAATAGCCTCGCTCGCGGCATCGGAAAACGCGGCCACCAGTGTGGCGCGGCTGGGAACGCCGCGTGCGGCCAGATCCCGCAATTCGGCCACCGCCGGATCCTCCGGGGCGACCGAAGCGAAGGCCTCGAGTTCGCTCATGAACGATCCGCCGCGGTCGATCGCCGACTTGAGGCCGGCAGCGGCGATGGCGCGCGCCAGGTCTATCTGCCGCGAAGGCGCGTCGAGCTGGGTCGACAGCTCCTGCTGATCCTGCTCGAGGTCGGTGATCTTGCCCGTCAGCATGTCGGCACTGGACTGCAACTCGGCAATTGCAGCCTGGAGTCCGCCCTGCGCGGCCCGCAATTCGTTCATCTGCGCGGCAAGTTCGGGATCCGCACCGGCGGTATTTCCATCGCCGAGTTCGGCGAGCCTGCCTTCGAGACCCGCAAGCCGGTCTTCGAGTGCGGTAAGGGCAGCCGGATCGCCGCTTTCGCCGCCGCTGCTCGTTCCTGCCTCTGCAAGACCGGCCTCAAGCCTATCGAGACGGGCCGTGACCTCGGCAGGAGTCCCGGAACCACCCTGCGATCCGGACTCCGAGACCTGCTGTGTCAGGGCGTCGAGCCGGTTGGAAAGTGCGTCCACCTGCGAGACCACCGGCGCCACCGGATCGCTGCTGCTCACCCCCGGTGCCGGCAGAAACCCGCCCGCCTGCAGCGCGTAAGCGCCACCGAGAGCGATCACGGCACCCAGCACGCCCGAGACGACCATGCCGAGACCGCCGCCGCTTCTGGCTGGCGCTGCGGCAGGTTTGGCACCAGCCGCTCTGGCGGCTGCGGCGCCAGCCGGTTTGGGCTTGCTGTCTTCGATTTTTGCATCCTTCGGGTCCGATGCCTTGGCCGAACCGGTCGTTGCGCCGGCCTGCGTCGCTGCTTCGGGCTTAGATCCTGTCTTTGGATCCGGCGCCGGCTTGGACGGGCTGTCGGTCTTCGCCGATGCCGATGAGGTTGCCGGGCCTGCAGCTTCCGCGGACTTGCTCCCGGTATTCTCGCTCCCTGTCTTGCCGGCCTCGGTCTTCTCCGGCTGTGCCGGATCCGGCGTCCGGGCAATGGAAGGCCCGGTGGCCGATGACTTAGCCTTGGGCTCCTCGCTCTTCGGCGTCACATCGGTGGCGTCGAGATCGATGGTCACTGGTTTCGGCGATTTGGAGTGTCGCGGGGTGGGGCCCTTGCTCATGGCGTCTCCTGCAGGGTTGGCGCGGTTGATCTTGCGCATTCTTTGGTCGCAATACGCTCAAACCGTGGCGGTGGTTCCGGCAAATCAGCCCAACCGGGCCATCGACGCAAGCAGGCTGTCCTCGTCGGGGTGCTCGGCCACCACCACACGGGATTGCCAACCCTGCTCCAATTCGCCCGCTATTGCACTCGAAAGGCAGAGAAAACACACGGAATCCAGCGTTTTGCCGAGTTCATGATTGTTGCAAAGTGCAGAAAAGCGTCTTGCTGCATTGGCCGAGTAGAGCAGCACAGCGTCCGGCACGGGAGAGAAAAAACGCGATTTCAAAATGTCAGTTGAATAACTTATTTCCGCCATTTCATAGCATTCAAGCACCACGTAAGCGGTGCCTGAGGCGCTCAGGGCAGTCTCGATGACTGGCTTGCGCGGCACTCCGGCAAGGTAGGCCTGTACACCCTGCCCATCGCTTGCTTCCGGGAGATCCGCAGTCCTGCCCTCGCCCGCATTTTCGGCGATCAGGGCCGCCAGATCCTCGGCCGTACCGCCACCCTCAGTGATCCGGAGAAATCCGGCGTCGCGGGCGGCCTGTGCCGTGGCGGGACCGACAACATGGATCGGCACCCGGCAAAGCTCTGATCCGGATACATCGCCCTGCCCGAACATGGCGAAGGCGCGGGCGCTTGTTGCGATCAATCCCCGGATCGTTGCCACGGGCGGCAGATCTTCAGCTGTTGCGGTGACCCTGCTTTCAAACAGCGGCATCAGAACCGGGTCATGGCCGAGGGCTGCGAGGCGCTCGGACGTCCGTTTCCCGCCGGGTTCCGGACGCGTTACCAGAACGCGCATCGCTCCGCCTCAGGTCCAGCTGTCGAAGAAACTGCTGCCGGCCCGGTCACGCACTTCGGCGCCGGCGTCCGCGCCCAGCTGCGCAGCATCTCCGAGAGGACCTTCACGGCGGATGTCATGCCACACCGAACCATCGGGAGTGAGGATCATCCCGTAAAATGAGAGCTGGCCGCCAGCCACTCTCGCCAGCCCCGCAATCGGGGTCCGGCAGGATCCGTCGAGCGCGCCCAGGAAGCCCCGCTCGCACAGAAGCGCGGCCTCGGTGTCGGCATGGTTGATCGGGGCCAGCAGTTCGGCAATTCGCTCATCATTGGTTCTGGCTTCTATGCAAATCGCTCCCTGCCCCGGCGCCGGGGGAAAACTCTCCGGATCAAGCAGTTCGGTGATCACCCCGGTATTGCCGAGACGCTTGAGCCCGGCATGGGCCAGCAATGTCGCGTCGACCTGCCCCTCGCCAAGTTTGCGCAGCCGTGTTTCGACCTGGCCACGGAAGGTGATGACCGACAGATCGGGCCGCAGTCGCCGGATCAGTGCCTGGCGCCTCAGCGAGGACGACCCGACCACCGCATTCAGCGGCAAGTCCTCGAGCCGGGGCGCGGAACGACCTATGAACGCATCCCGAACATCCTCGCGCTCCAGAAAGGCCACCAGCCCGAGGCCTTCGGGCAGCGCAGTCGGCATGTCCTTCGAGGAATGCACCGCCAGGTCCAGCCGTCCGTCGCTCAGCTGCTCTTCGAGTTCCTCGGTGAACAATCCCTTGCCGCCGATCTCCGACAGCGGCCTGTCGGTCACCCGGTCGCCCTTTGTCGACAGCACCACGATCTCGAACGCATCCTCGGGCAGCCCGTGCGCCGCCATCAGCCGGGAGCGTGTTTCGTGAGCCTGCGCAAGTGCAAGCGGACTGCCGCGGGTACCGATGCGGTAAGGTTTCATTTGCAAGTCATCCGATCCGTTGTTACCGACAAACTGGTACCGGGATCATCCCGCGAGCGCAACATTCAGGCGCGTGCGTGTCGCGTTCAATGGTTTCACTTGAACGCGCGCCACCATACATCACGCCAGACGACTAGGATCCGCAAGGACGGGCATGACCACCGGTAGCATTGATATTCTGGGAATCGAGACAAGCTGCGACGAGACCGCGGCCGCCGTTGTGCGCCGCTTTACCGATGGTAGCGGCGAAATCCTCTCCGATGTGGTGCTGAGCCAGCTCGATCTGCATTCGGCCTTCGGTGGCGTGGTGCCCGAACTTGCCGCCCGTTCGCACGTCTCCACACTCGACAGGCTGGTGGAACAGGCGCTCGCAGAGAGCGGCGTGCCTCTCCCCCAGATCGATGCGGTCGCGGTCACATCCGGGCCAGGGCTGATCGGCGGGCTGATGGTCGGGCTGATGACGGCCAAGGCGATTGCCATGGCGGCTAACAAGCCCTTTCTCGGCATCAACCATCTCGAAGGCCATGCGCTGACCGCCCGCCTTACAGACACTGTCACCTTTCCCTACCTCTTGCTGCTGGTGTCGGGCGGCCACACCCAGATCGTGCTGGTCAAGGGCGTCGACGACTATGAGCGCTGGGGAACCACCATCGACGACGCACTCGGCGAGGCCTTCGACAAGACCGCCAAGCTGCTCGGCCTCGGCTATCCCGGCGGCCCCGCGGTGGAACAGGCAGCCCTTTCGGGCGAGCCAAAGCGCTTCCGCCTGCCGGTGCCGATGCGAAAGGATCCGCGGCTCGACTTCTCCTTCTCCGGACTGAAGACCGCGGTACGGCAGATGGCCGAGGAACAGGCGCCGCTGTCACAACAGACCATTGCCGATCTGTGCCTGGCCTTCCAGGCCTCTGTCACGGCCAGCATCGATGACCGCATCGCCATGGCGCTGGACCGCTTCATGGAGCGTTTCGGAACCGAATCGAGGCCTGCACTCGTGGTCGCCGGCGGTGTCGCCGCCAACAAGGCGATTCGGTACACGTTGGAGAACCGCGCTTCAACAGCCGGTTTCCGCTTCATCGCGCCGCCGCTCAACCTGTGCACGGACAACGCCGCCATGATCGCCTGGGCTGGCGCCGAACGCCTGGCCGCCGGACTTGCGGCCGACCGGCTGGACCTTGCCCCCCGTTCGCGCTGGCCGCTCGATCAGGCCGCAACCGCCGTGCTCGGCCACGGCAAGCGCGGTGCAAAGGCCTGATCCGCTCTTGACCTGAACCGGTATTGAAACGAGAGATCGGGCAAGGCATAGAATGCGGCCACGCCCGACTGGCGATCCCGACCCTGGCGCCAGGCGCCCAACCCGATGGAGACTTCATGTATTTCGTCCTGATGTGCAAAGACAAGCCGAACTCGCTCGAGCTGCGGATGGCCACGCGCCCGCCTCACGTCGAGTATCTCAAGGACCTCGAAGCCGGTGGCATCCTGAAGACCGCGGGCCCGCTGCTGGGCGACGATGAAAAGCCGGTTGGCAGCCTGTGGATCATCAAGGCAGCCGACAAGCAGGAAGCCGAGGCGCTCGCCGCCGGCGATCCTTATGCCAAGGCCGGGCTTTTTGCCTCGGTCGAGATCCGTGCCTTCAACTGGACCTTCAAGAACCCGGAGGCTTGAGATGGCTTACTGGTTGTTCAAATCCGAGCCTTTCAAATGGTCCTGGGAGATGCAGAAGGCCAGGGGCGACGCCGGCGAACAATGGGACGGCATCCGCAACTACCAGGCCCGCAACAACATGCGCGCCATGAAGCTCGGCGACAAGGGCTTCTTCTACCACTCCAATGAGGGCCTGGAAGTCGTCGGCATTGTCGAGGTCTGCGAACTGATCCACCCTGACACCACCATCAATGACCCGCGCTGGGAATGTGTCGACATCCGCGCGGTCTGCGACATGCCGAAGCCGGTAACGCTCAAGGATGTCAAAGCCAACCCGAAGTTGGCCCAGATGAGCCTGGTCACCTCGATGCGGCTGTCGGTTCAGCCGGTGACCGAGGCCGAGTATCTCGAGGTCTGCCGCATGGGCAATCTCGACAACCCTCCACGATCGCCGGAGTGACAGCCGGAATGAGAGCCGCGTGATGCCCGATCCCGGCGCAGGCTGATGAAAACCGACCCGGAGCGCTTCATCCGCGCCAACACCGTGCTTGGCGCGCCGCCGCATGTCCCGGAGATCCGGCTGCATCTGGCCGATGAAGCCCATGATCTGTGGCTCAAGACCGAGGACGAACTCGATGCGCTGGGCCTGCCGCCGCCGTTCTGGGCCTTTGCCTGGGCCGGAGGTCAGGGTCTCGCCCGGCATCTGATCGACAATCCGGATCTCGTTGCCGGCAAGGTGGTGCTCGATTTCGCCTCCGGGTCGGGACTGGTGGCGATCGCCGCCTGCCTCGCCGGTACAGCACGGGTGAGTGCAGTCGACATCGATCCCTGGTCGGCCACCGCAGCCCGCCTCAATGCGCTGGAAAACAGCGTCAGTTTTGAGATCAGCCAGACGGATCTTGTCGGAACCGATTCGGGCTGGGATGTGGTTCTTGCCGGCGACGTGTTTTACGACCGGACCATGAGCGACCTGATCCAACCCTGGTTTTCCGCTCTCGCAAAACGCGGCGCGCTGGTCCTCGTCGGCGATCCCGGCCGCTCCTATTGTCCGCCCAACGGCATGGAATTGCTCGCAACCTACCAGGTTCCGGTCACACGCGCGCTGGAAGACAGCGAAATCAAGCGCACTTCGGTGTTCCGCTTCACCGGGTGAAGCGATTGCCGGCACTCTCAACTGATTTGCGATCCATGGTAGGGTCGGGTTTTTCCAAGGAGCGTGTCATGAATTTTGCAGGCATGAACTATCTGGCAATCCTTGTCGCTGCCATTGTCGCCTTTGTCATTGGCGCCATCTACTACGGGTCGCTGAGCAAGCCGTGGATGAAGGCCGCGAGGCTTGACCCGGAAGGGCCAAAGCCGGCCATGGCGCCGCTGATGATTACGACCTTCATCCTCGAGCTGGGCCTGGCCTTCGTGACCGCCGGCGTGATCGGCCACCTCGGAGCCGGCCAGGTGACACCGGTCAACGGTTTGATTTCGGGCCTGTTCATCTGGGCCGGTATCATCTTCACCACCATGACGATCAACAACCGCTACCAGGGCTTTGGCTGGGACCTGACCCTGATTGACGGCCTGCACTGGCTCTTGGTGATGATCGGGATCGGTCTGACCATCGGCTGGTTCGGGGTCTGACCGGAAGCCGCTCGTTCGCCGTTCTACTGAACCCGGATGATCGTACCGCGCCTGAGCAACGGCATGATGCGCAGCATGTCGCGTCGTGAGAGTGCGATGCAGCCCTGCGTCGGCGGGAATCCGGGCCTGGCCACATGCAGGAAGATCGCGCTGCCGATGCCGCGCCGCCGCGAACGGATGTTCCAGTCGAGCACGAATCCGAAATCGTAGAGCAAATCGTTTCGGACAAGTGTCTCGTGGCTGGCCGGAAACGGCAGCCGCACCGGCCTGTTGTAAGCCCCATGCCCGGGCGCGTCGCACCATCCATCCCGGCAGCTCACCCGCTGCAAGGCCAGACCCGCACCGTCTGGCGTAAGCATGCCGCCGCGTCGAAACCCCGACAGAACGGCCATGGTCGCGCGCGGCGTTCCGCCATCGCCCTCCCGTTTGAACGCGGTCACGCCACCCCGCCCGAGCGCCGCCGGAACCGTCACCGGCCCGATCCTGACCAGCCCCTTGCGCCGGTCGGAGGGGGACGGTCGCACCGCGATCACCCGTGGTCCAGTCCGTTTTGCCGGCGGTTTGTGTAACATCGATCTCACGATCAAGTGCTCCTGCTGTGAGCCTGGACGACTATTTAGCACTTTGCCCTCGCGCCGAAAGTGCCTAAACAGGAACACAATGCCATATGACACCATCTGTGGCGCCGGATTGCTCTCGCGCCGATGCCTGTACGAAGAAGGAAGCCGCAATGACCGCTCGCTCGATCCTGCTGGTAGATGATGACGATGACCTGAGAGAGACCCTCGTCGAACAGCTGTCGCTCTACGAGGAATTTGCCATTTCCCAGGAATCCTCGGCCACCAAGGGTGTGCAGGCTGCCAGGAGCGAACATGTCGACCTGCTGATCATGGATGTCGGCCTGCCCGACATGGATGGGCGCGAAGCGGTGAAACTGCTGCGCAAGGGCGGCTTCAAGGCGCCGATCATCATGCTCACCGGCCACGATACCGATTCCGACACGATCCTGGGGCTTGAAGCCGGCGCCAACGACTATGTCACCAAGCCCTTCCGCTTTGCCGTGCTGCTGGCGCGTATCCGCGCGCAGTTACGCCAGCATGAGCAAAGCGAGGACGCCACCTTCACCGTCGGTCCCTACACCTTCAAGCCGAGCCAGAAACTGCTGCTCGACGACAAGGGCGGCAAGATCCGGCTGACCGAGAAGGAAGCCGCGATCATCCGCTATCTCTACCGCGCCGACCAGAAGGTCGTCACCCGCGATGTGCTTCTCGAAGAGGTCTGGGGTTACAATTCGGGTGTCACCACCCACACGCTCGAGACCCATGTCTACCGGCTTCGTCAAAAGATCGAGGCCGATCCGTCGAACGCCGAGATCCTGGTAACCGAAAGCGGCGGCTACAAGATCATCCCGTGACCGGTTTCACCCGGTCTCCGATGAGACTTTACGCGACACAGGCTTTCAAGGAGTGCATCCGTGGCTCTGAATGATGATATCGCCCTGCTTTCCATTGTCCCGCTGTTTTGCGACATCAGCGAAGACAAGCTCCGGCTGATCGCGTTCGGCGCCGAACGGCGAAAGCTGCAGGCCGGCCAGATGCTGTTTCGCGAGGGCAGTCCTGCCGATTGCGCGTTCGTGGTCGCGAGCGGCCGTTTCGAGCTGTCCCGCACCGGCAAGGGCGGACAGAGCGTCCCGCTCGGCTTCGCCGAACGCGGCACCCTGCTCGGTGAACTGGCGATGGTGACCTCGGTCAACCGCTCGATGACCGCCATTGCTCCTGACACGGCTGAGGTCATCCGTATCAACCGGCCGCTGTTCCGCCGCATGCTTGAGGAGTATCCGGACATCGCCGGCATCATCCGTCAACGGATCGATGAGAATCTTGCGGCACTCAATGCCGATCTGGGCAGGATTTCCGGTCGCTTTGGCGGCTGACGCCAGGGCAGGCTGCAGCCCGGTCACACAAATCGACAGGCCTCAAGAACCGGTCGTCGTTAGAAATCAAAATGCGCCGTCACCGGAACATGGTCGGAGGGCCGTTCCCAGCCGCGGGCTTCGCGCAGCACGTCTATGCGCTTGAGCGCCGGCGCCAGGTCCGCCGATGACCAGACGTGATCGAGCCGCCGCCCGCGGTCGGCCGCGTCCCAGTCCTTGGCCCGGTAGCTCCACCAGGTGAAGATCTTCTCTTCCGGCGGAATGTGGGTCCGGATCAGGTCGACCCAGCCGCCCGCCTTCTGCATCGCCATGAAGTTCTCGGTCTCGATCGGCGTGTGGCTGACCACTTTCAGAAGCTGCTTGTGCGACCAGACATCGGTTTCAAGCGGTGCGATGTTGAGATCCCCGACCAGGATCGAGGATACCCCATCAGCGAGCTCGGCCTCGGCGTGAAGCCGCTTCATTTCCTCGACAAAATCCAGCTTGTGCGCGAATTTCGGGTTGATCTCGCGATCGGGTTCGTCACCGCCGGCCGGAACGTAGAAATTGTGGATGCGGATGCGCCTTGAACCGGGCGCCTCGACAACCGCCGAGACGTTCCGGGTGTCATCGATTGAGCAGTAGGTCTGCCGCCGGTCATCGCTCAGCGGCCGCCGCGAGATGATCGCCACCCCGTGATAGCCCTTCTGACCATGTATCGCGAGATGCTCATAGCCAAGCTTGCGGAAGGCGGCGCTCGGAAATGCGTCATTGGGACACTTGGTCTCCTGCAGACACAGGACATCGGGCCGTTCGGTCTCGAGAAAATGCTGAACCAGCGGAAGCCTGAGCCGGACGGAATTGATATTCCAGGTCGTAACGGAGAACGCCAAATCGAAATCGCCTTCTAGAGGAAAACCAGCCTGTATTTGGCCGATTAGCCACCCAAGGGCAAGCTGATCCTGTCGGCCGGCCGAAATTCGCCCGTCATCCACAATCAAATGAAGGCTTGGATCAGAATGATCTGCTTTAGCGCTCGCTCGGGCGTTTTTCGGACGGAACCTGCGCGTAAGGCACCTCGAACACGTCCTCGGCGAACCGAACGCCACTCTGGACGTTGAAGATCATCACAGAAGTGTCCTTGCCTTGTGCGTCGCGGATGGTCCATTGCCGCAACTCGAAAGTCTTCGGGTCGAACATCATGGAAATGGTCGAATCACCGAAAATCGACTTGTTACCCATAACGATCGTGGTCAGATCAGGGTCTTCCTTGACCGAACGCACGGTCTCGCCCGACAGGTCGATCCGTTCTGACAAGAGCAGTTTCAGAGGCGTCTTGCCGAGCGGGTAGAGATCCCAGGTCCTCAGCTTGCGGTTGCCGATCACCACATTCTTGCCGTCGGCGATCACCCGCACGGCCGAGGGCGCCTCATAGTTGAAGCGCAACTTGCCGGGACGCTCGATGAAGAACTTGCCGCCGGTCTGCTCGCCATTGGGTCCGAACTGGATGAATTCGCCGGTCATGGTTTTAACCGAGGCAAAGTGGTCAGCCACCCTCTGGGCCGTCTGCGCCGACTGCGCGGTACCCGGGAAAGCTACAAGCCCGGCGGCGGCGGCCATCAGCGACAGGCCCAGCCCCAGACCGCCGCCCAGCAGGGCGCGGCGGGCCGGGTCATGGCGGTCGGTCATCGTGGTTGAAATGTTCTGCTTCGACATCTCAGTCTCCGTTTGTTCTTGGCCTCTGTCTCGCCCAAGACTGCGGCGCCAGTGTGACGTGCGGCACACGTCGCCGCACCAGTTAGCGCGGATCGATTTCGTCTTCGGTCGGCACCAGGATTTCACGCTTGCCCGCATGGTTGGCGGGACTGATGACACCTTCGTTCTCCATCCGCTCAATCAGCGAGGCAGCACGGTTGTATCCGATCCCCAGCCGGCGCTGGATATAGGACGTCGATGCCTTGCCATCACGCAACACGATGGCCACCGCCTGGTCATACGGATCGTCCGAATCGGCGAGATTGGAGGTTCCTGCCGGACCGCCACCGCCCCCCTCGGTTTCATCATCATCCTCGGTAATCGCATCGAGATATTCCGGCACGCCCTGTGTTTTCAGGAAGGAAACGATGTCTTCGACTTCCTTGTCCGAGACAAACGGACCGTGGACACGCTGGATGCGGCCACCACCGGCCATGTAGAGCATGTCGCCCATGCCCAGGAGCTGTTCCGCACCCTGCTCACCCAGAATGGTCCGCGAATCGATCTTCGAGGTGACCTGGAACGAGATCCGGGTCGGGAAGTTGGCCTTGATCGTGCCGGTGATCACATCGACCGACGGACGCTGTGTCGCCATGATCACATGGATGCCCGCGGCACGGGCCATCTGCGCCAGTCGCTGCACCGCACCTTCGATATCCTTGCCGGCGACCATCATCAGGTCAGCCATCTCGTCGATCAGAACGATGATGTAAGGCAGCGGCGTGAGATCGAATTCCTCGGTCTCGTAGACGGCCTCGCCGGTCTCGCGGTCAAAGCCGGTCTGCACGGTGCGGGTGATCGGCTCGCCAGCATTGCGCGCCTGTTCGACCCTCTGGTTGAAGCCATCGATGTTGCGCACGCCGATCTTCGACATCTTCTTGTAGCGCTCTTCCATCTCCCGAACGGTCCATTTGAGCGCCACCACGGCCTTTTTCGGATCGGTCACCACCGGAGTTAACAGATGCGGAATCCCGTCATAGACCGAAAGCTCGAGCATCTTCGGATCGATCATGATCAACCGGCACTTTGACGGATCCATCCGGTACAGGATCGACAGGATCATCGTGTTGATCGCCACGGATTTGCCCGAGCCGGTGGTACCCGCCACAAGCACATGCGGCATCTTGGCCAGATCGGCGATCACCGGTTCACCGCCGATGGTCTTGCCAAGTGCCAGCCCCAGCTTGGCCTTGGAGGTCTCGAAATCGCGGCTGGCGATCAGCTCGCGCAGATAGACGGTTTCCCGCTTCTGGTTCGGCAGTTCGATACCGATCGCATTGCGGCCGGGAACCACGGCGACACGCACGGCGATCGCGCTCATCGAACGCGCAATGTCATCGGCAAGCCCGATCACCCGGGAAGACTTGATGCCCGGTGCAGGTTCAAGTTCATACAGAGTGACGACCGGACCGGGCCGGACATGAATGATCTCGCCCTTGACCCCGAAGTCCTGCAGCACGCCTTCGAGCATGCGGGCATTCTGTTCAAGCGCCTCCGGCGACAGCGAGGAATCCTTGGCCACGTTGCGGGCTTCGGCGAGAAGATGGACCGATGGCAGCGAGAACCCGTGATCGTCGAGCATCGAACCCTGCGCATCGCGATGCAACCGCGCACCCGGCTTGGGTCGTTCGGCAGGTGCAGCGATCCGTGGCGAAGCCGCCTGACGAACCGGAGCCGGCTGCGGACGCCAGTCCGCCGCAGGATCGTCTTCCTGGTCGAAATCATCGGACAGGATGCCTTCGGGCAGCGGCTCATCATCGATATCGAAAGGTGGAGCGTCATCGACGTGTTGCGGACGGCCCTGGGTCGAAGCTGCGAAGCCCGGTTCGATTCGTTCCCCAACAGGGCGACGGGCCCCGTCCTGAAACACATCATCGGCGGGATCGTACGCGCGGTTCAGATCGAGCGGGGAATCGGGCATCGGGCGCAGTCTTCGCAGGTCTGCCAGGCCGACCATCCGCCGCAGCCGGGCCCGCGTGGTGTACCATGCATGGGTGACAGCACCCAGGATCAGCGAACCGCTCGACGCTTCATCGAGTTCGTCGTCATCTTCGACAACCGGTTCGTCGATGTCTTCAACAATCACGGGACGTCCGGTCAGGCCGGCGCCGAAGACCAGCAGCCAGCATGCCACCGGCGCTATCAAAACTCCGAGAATGACCGCTACCAGGCCGGAGGGAAACCCGCCAGTGAACACCGAGGGGAGCTTCAGCGCCATGTCGCCGAGAACGCCACCGAGGCCGTTGGGCAGGGGCCAGGCTTCCGAGCGCGGCATCAGCCCGAACAGCGCAGCTGTCAGCCAGGCGCCGCCGAACCAGGCCGCGGCACGGCGTGAGCCACGGTCGACCGGCCTGTTGCGCATGAGGCCGATGGCCCAGAACAGCGCCGGCAGAAGACCAATAAGCCCCGCCAGGCCAAAGAACTGCATGACCAGATCGGCAAACGCCGCGCCGCTGAAACCCAGGGCGTTCTGCGGAACAGCGCCATTGGCGTTGGAGAAGCTCGGATCGGTGACATTCCAGGTTGCCAGCGCCGCAATCGCCAGCATCAGCCCGGCAAGGATTGCCAGCCCGATGACAAACCTGATCTGCCGTCGAACCAGCTCACCCAGCAGGGTGCTGTGCGAAGAAACGCCTGACGGTAGAGATGAAGAGCCTGACTGCATGGGTACACAACGTCCGAATCGGGTTTTGGGCCCTTGCGAACCCACATTCGGCAAATCTAACCGGTACCGGGTTAATGCGGCATTAACCATGCAAACCGCCCGACCGGTAAAACACTCAGGCTCAAACGCAAAGACGCGGCCCGGAAGGCCGGGCCGCGTCTTCGGTCTTGTTGAATCAGGTCTGCTCAGCCGTGATAGGCGGCTTCGCCGTGGGAGGCCAGATCGAGACCCTGGCGTTCATCCTCGACGCTGACGCGCAGACCGATGGCCATGTCGACGATCTTGAAGAGAATGAACGAAAGGATGCCGCACCAGAGGATGGTGATGCCGACCGCAGAGGCCTGGATGACGAACTGCGAACCGACGGCATAGTCTTCGCCGCCCGCGCCGCCGAGACCGGGCATGTTGACGACCGCGGTTCCGAGCGCGCCGACGATGCCGCCAACGCCGTGGATGCCGAACACGTCCGCCGTGTCGTCATAGCCGAACTTGTTCTTCACCACCGCGACGAAATAGTAGCAGACCGCCGAGGAGACCGCGCCCAGCGCGATGGCGCCAACCGGGCCCGCGAAGCCCGCCGCGGGGGTGACAGCGACGAGACCGGCGATCATGCCGGAAACCGCGCCGAGCAGCGAGGCCTTGCCGCGATGCAGGGTTTCGATCACCGTCCAGGCCAGAATGGCACCGGCGGTTGCGGTAAAGGTGTTGATCATGGCGAGCGCAGCGCCGGCATTGGCTTCCAGATTGGAGCCGGCGTTGAAGCCGAACCAGCCGAACCACAGCAGTGCCGCGCCGACCATGGTCAGCGTCATCGAGTGCGGCGCCATCATGTCGCGACCGAAGCCGGTCCGCTTGCCGACCATGATCGCACCGATCAGGCCGGCGATACCGGCATTGATATGCACCACGGTGCCGCCGGCAAAATCGAGCGCGCCCATCTTGTAGAGAAGGCCGTTGGCATCCCACACCATGTGGGCGACCGGGAAATAGACAAAGGTGACCCACAGAGCCACGAACAGCATGACCGCGGAAAACCGGATGCGCTCGGCAAAGGCGCCGACGATCAGCGCCGGGGTGATGCAGGCAAAGGTCATCTGGAAGGCGATGAAGATGTATTCGGGGATCATCACGCCATCGGAGAAGGTGGCCGCTTCACTGGCCGGGGTTACACCCGCCAGGAACATTTTCGCGGTTCCGCCCCAGAACGCGCTTTCCGACCCGCCAAAGGCGAAGGAATAACCATAGAGCACCCAGATCACCATCACCATGGCGGTGATCAGCGTGCACTGCAGCAGCACTGACAGCATGTTCTTGGTCCGCACCAGGCCTCCATAGAACAGCGCCAGGCCGGGCAGGATCATCAACAGCACCAGGATGGTCGAGACCAGCATGAAGGTGGTGTCGCCCTTGTCCATCGTCGTGGTTGCTTCCTGGGCGAAAGCTGGAACAGCGAAAGCGGCGAGTGCGCCCGCTGCCAACAGCCCGATCCGAAGCGGGGATGTGTGTGACATCTGAAGTGTCATGGGTTAGGTCTCCTGTTGCCTTACAANCAGGCCTCCATAGAACAGCGCCAGGCCGGGCAGGATCATCAACAGCACCAGGATGGTCGAGACCAGCATGAAGGTGGTGTCGCCCTTGTCCATCGTCGTGGTTGCTTCCTGGGCGAAAGCTGGAACAGCGAAAGCGGCGAGTGCGCCCGCTGCCAACAGCCCGATCCGAAGCGGGGATGTGTGTGACATCTGAAGTGTCATGGGTTAGGTCTCCTGTTGCCTTACAACGCGTCGGCGTCGGTTTCGCCGGTGCGGATACGCATGGCCTGGTCAATCGAGTAAACGAAGATCTTGCCGTCGCCGATCTGGCCGGTCTTGGCGGACGTCGCGATCGCTTCGACCGCCTTGTCCACCGCATCCGACGCAATCGCGATCTCGATCTTCAGTTTCGGAAGAAAGCTCACCGCGTATTCCGTGCCGCGGTAGATCTCCGTGTGCCCCTTCTGTCTGCCGTAGCCTTTGACTTCGCTGACGGTCAGGCCCTGAATGCCGATAGCCGTCAATGCTTCACGCACCTCGTCCAGCTTGAACGGCTTGATGATGGCCATCACAATTTTCATCTGGTTTCCCATCCTTGTTGTCCGCGGCCATGCCGCCTCTTCTGACAGACAACCCGACACCCGTCGGATCGTCCGTTTGGGAATTCCCAATCAAGTGCCGTGCCAAACGGCAATGTGCCGGAAACCAAGCCTTTCAGACGGGCAGACAGCCCTGCAGGGTGGCATGATGTCGAATTATTGTGCACAAACATCGGGATTTATGATGCTTTATTCAGCACTGCCGCTTTGCGCGCCAATGCCGCGCCTGACCAGCCAGGCTTCTGAACGGGGTCTGTCGATACAAAAAAGGGCCCGGAAAAACCGGGCCCCAAAGGTGGGATGGAACTCCATCCCGACGGGATATCATGACAAGGACAATCAGCCCTTGGTGAATTCCGGATAGGCTTCGACACCGACTTCCGCCATGTCCATGCCCATCATTTCCTGCTCTTCCGTGGCGCGGATGCCGACGGTCGATTTCAGGATCAGCCAGATCACGCCCGACACCACGAAGGTGAACACGCCGATCGAGACGATACCCAGGATCTGGGTGCCGTAGGACATATCCGGGTTGGAGAACGGTACGATGAAGGTGCCCCAGATACCGGCAAGAAGGTGAACCGGGATGGCGCCAACCACGTCGTCGATCTTGAACTTGTCGAGCATCGGGACGGCAAACACCACGATCACACCACCGACGGCGCCGATGATGATCGCCGTCAGCGGCGAAGGCATCAGAGGCTCGGCGGTGATCGAGACCAGGCCGGCGAGAGCGCCGTTGAGCGCCATGGTGACGTCGACCTTCTTGTACATGATCTGGGTGAGGATCATCGCCGCGACCACGCCGCCACAGGCTGCGAGATTGGTGTTGGCAAAGATCCGGCTGATGTCGGATGCGTCACCGTTCGACCCGAGGGCCAGCTGCGATGCGCCGTTGAAGCCGAACCAGCCGAGCCACAGGATGAAGGTTCCGAGCGTGGCAAGCGCCATCGACGAACCCGGCATCGGGGTGACCTTGCCGTCCGCTCCGTATTTGCCCTTGCGTGCGCCGAGGATGATAGCGCCGGCGAGAGCGGCCCAGCCACCGACCGAGTGAACCAGCGTCGAGCCGGCAAAGTCGGAGAAGCCTGCTTCGCTGAGCCAGCCTGCGCCCCACTGCCAGGAACCGGTGATCGGATAGAGCACGCCGGTCAGGATTGCAGTGAAGATCAGGAACGGCCACAGCTTGATGCGCTCGGCCAGAGTGCCCGAGACGATCGATGCTGTGGTGGCGCAGAACACCATCTGGAAGAACCAGTCGGAAGCAACCGAGTAGTCGCCTTCGTTGGCACTGCCGGCGTCAGGCCAGCTGTAAGGCATCGGCGTGCCGAAATAGCCACCGTTGACGTTGGTGTACATCAGTGAATAGCCGATGATCCAGAACATCAGGCCGGCAATCGAATAGAGAGCAATGTTCTTGAGGCACTGCATCGAGACATTCTTGGAACGCACCAGGCCTGCTTCCAGCATGGCAAAGCCGGCGGCCATCCACATGACGAGAAAACCGCCGATGAGGAACAGGAGCGTGTTGAAGATGAAGGCCGTTTCGGCGGCCGTGGCGAATTCCGGCGCCGCGGCGGCTTCGGTTGCTTCCTGGGCGAAAGCTGGAACAGCGAAAGCGGCGAGTGCGCCCGCTGCCAACAGCCCGATCCGAAGCGGGGATGTGTGTGACATCTGAAGTGTCATGGGTTAGGTCTCCTGTTGCCTTACAACGCGTCGGCGTCGGTTTCGCCGGTGCGGATACGCATGGCCTGGTCAATCGAGTAAACGAAGATCTTGCCGTCGCCGATCTGGCCGGTCTTGGCGGACGTCGCGATCGCTTCGACCGCCTTGTCCACCGCATCCGACGCAATCGCGATCTCGATCTTCAGTTTCGGAAGAAAGCTCACCGCGTATTCCGTGCCGCGGTAGATCTCCGTGTGCCCCTTCTGTCTGCCGTAGCCTTTGACTTCGCTGACGGTCAGGCCCTGAATGCCGATAGCCGTCAATGCTTCACGCACCTCGTCCAGCTTGAACGGCTTGATGATGGCCATCACAATTTTCATCTGGTTTCCCATCCTTGTTGTCCGCGGCCATGCCGCCTCTCCTGACAGACAACCCGACACCCGTCGGATCGTCCGCCTGACCCCAAGGAATCAAAAGCCGTGCCAGTTTCGAAAAAAACCGGCAACCTGTTGAAAATATGATCGAATATTCAGCGGAATGATTCAGGCGTGCGCCGCGCCGCACAGTCGAAGATCACAAATTAGGCAAAAGTTAACAAATGCCTATATTTTAGGCTTTTGCCCGATCTCGAATCAATCCTTCCTGCGCGACCGAGGCAATCAGCCTGCCGTCGCGCTGGTAAAGACTGCCGCGTGTGAAGCCGCGGGCGCCATTGGTGTTGGGCGAATCCATGCTGTAAAGCAACCAGTCATCCAGTTTCGAGGGCCGGTGGAACCACATCGCGTGGTCCAGGCTGGCGACCTGCAGCTCGCGGTCAAACACCGAGCGGCCATGCGCAAACAGCGCCGTGTCGAGAAGCGTCATGTCCGACAGATAGGCGAGGATCGCCGCCTGGATGATGTGGTCATCCGGCACCGGACCTGTGGTCCTGACCCAGACCTTCTGCTGCGGCTCGAGTTTCTGGTCGGAAATATAGTGCTCCAGCGACAGCGGCCGCACCTCGATCGGACGCTCCCGCTCCCAGTAGCTGCGGATATGATCGGGCGCACCGGCCAGGAAGGCTTCGCGCATCTCCTCCTTGCCCGGAAGATCCTGCGGCTGCGCAACGGCGGGGATCGGGTCCTGGTACTCGAGCCCCTCCTCGGCCTTCTGGAACGAGGCCGAAAGCGAGAAGATCGCCTTGCCGTGCTGGATCGCCACCACCGAGCGGGTCGCGAAGCTCAGGCCGTCACGGATCCGGTCGACCTCGTAGATGATCGGAGCGGCGGGATCGCCGGGACGCATGAAATAGGCATGCAGCGAGTGCACCGGCCTGTCAGCCGTAATAGTCCGCTGTGCCGCCACCAGCGCCTGGCCGATCACCTGGCCGCCAAAGACGCGCTGCCATCCGACCTGCGGACTAGTTCCGCGGAACAGGTCCTGCTCGAGCCGTTCAATGTCGAGACTTGAGAGCAGTTGTTCCATGGCGGTGGGAGCTGTGCGCGACATTTTGGTTTTCTCGCAGAGGTGGGCTGTAAGATGACAATGCGGTATACGGTGTCATGAGGCTGCTGCAAAGACCGCGGCTTTCATATAGGGCACGAATGAAGGGCAGCGCGCGCTGTCTGCCGGCAGATGCGGATCTCGGGAAGGAACATGCGATGACCACCACGACCCTCGATATTCTGGTATGCGGCGGCGGCTATGTCGGTCTTTCGGCTGCAGTGGCCCTGAAACTTGCGGCGCCGTCGCTGGATGTTGCCGTGATCGACGCCGCGCCGCCCGAGGTATGGCGCAAGGACCAGCGCGCCTCGGCGATCGCCGCCGGCGCAAGGCGCCTGCTGACAACGCTTGATGTCTGGAAGGACATCGAAGCCGAGACGCAAGCCATCAATGACATGATCATCACCGATTCGCGCACCTCCGACCCTGTCCGTCCGGTGTTTCTGACCTTCGACGGCGCAATCGAGGATGGCGAGCCCTTCGCCCACATGGCGCCGAACGTTGCCATGGTCGCTGCCCTTCGCGAAAGGGCGGCAGAGATCGGCGTGGCGATCCACCAGTCAGCCGCCGCATCGGCCCTCGACATCAGCGAGCGCGACGCCCGTGTCGAAACCGCTGATGGCCGGACATTCGCCGCAAAACTCGTGATCGCTGCCGACGGGGTCAAGTCCAGCCTGCGCGAGATGGCCGGCATCAAGACCCAGCGCTGGGAATATGGCCAGTCGGGCATTGTCACAACGGTCGCCCATGAACGCCCGCACAATGGCCGCGCCGAGGAGCATTTCCTGCCCTCCGGTCCCTTTGCCATCCTGCCGCTCAGCGGAAACCGCTCGTCGCTGGTCTGGACCGAACGGACCGAGGATGCCAACCGGCTCGTTGCCGAAGACGATTTTGTCTTTGAGGCCGAGCTCGAGCGCCGCTTCGGCCATCATCTCGGAGCACTGACGGTCGAAGGTGGACGCCGGGCTTTCCCGCTCGGATTGACGCTCGCGCGGGAATTCGTCCGGCCGCGGCTGGCGCTCGCCGGCGATGCCGCGCACGGCATCCATCCGGTCGCGGGCCAGGGCCTCAATCTCGGCTTCCGCGATGTCGCGGCCCTGGCTGAAACGGTCGTCGAGGCAAACCGTCTCGGTCTGGATATCGGCTCGCTGACCGTACTGGAGCGCTACCAGACCTGGCGCCGCTTCGACACGGTGCGCATGGGGGTCACCAGCGATATCCTGACGCGGATGTTCTCAAACGACATCACGCCGTTGCGGCTGATCAGGGATTTCGGCCTCGGGCTCGTCGACCGTATGCCGGCGATGAAACGCTATTTCATCAACCAGGCCGCAGGCATTCCCGATGCTTCGGGCCCGCGGCTGCTGCGCGGCGAGACAATCTGACCGCCGCAGCGTCTCAAGTGATCTTCAAATCCCCGATTGCGGCGCGATCTGCAGGCTTTGTTCGGCGCGGCGCAGGCTTTCCATCAGCACAGTCATGTCGTTGAAAGCGTGGGCCAAGGTGATTCCGCCTTGCCATTCGATGACAACGGCACGGGCACGGGCCATCGCAATAGATGGACGCGGGCCTGTTTTCTGCAGCTCCCGGGCAATGAAACTCACAAGCAGTTCGAAGCTTTGACCGGCCCGCGCCGATGCATCCGGAGCCGACCGGCGAAAATCCCTGACCGCCGCGCTTATCGGGCATCCGTTTTCAACCCGGCTGCGGTTGGACTGTCCAAGCCTCTGCAGCAGGAACCGGATACGCTCACGCGGATCCGGCGATGCGGTCTCTGCTTCGAGGGTCAGGGATTGGGTTTCACTGACAAAAACATCAGCCACCGCCAACGCCAGTTCCGCCTTGCTGCGAAAATAATAGAACATGTTGCCCTGCGGCACCCCGGCGGCGCGGGCAATGTCGGCAATGCTGGTTGCGGAAAAGCCATTGACCCAGAACAGGCGCGCTGCCGCGGCCACGATCGCTTCCCGCCTTTGGTCGCCCTTTTTCGCCACAAGCCCGCCTTTCTGATTTGGTCGGCTGACTTATAATTGAGCGATCAGATGGTCCCGTCAAGCGCCGCCCGCCGCTGGGAAGACGTCTTGGGCTCTCATTCCTCGTCGGGAAGCTGCCGGGCTTCGGAAACCAGCATGATCGGGATGCCGTCGCGCACCGGGTAGGCCAGCCTCGCGCGCGCGGAAACCAGCTCTTCCCGTTCGGCGTGGAATTCCAGCGGCCCGTAGGTCAGCGGACACACCAGGAGCTCGAGCATCTTGATGTCGACAGCGCCCCTTGCTCGGGGATTCTTTTCCGGCTGAACCTGGTCGGTCATTGGCACGCAGCACGCCTATTGCAGAACGCGTCCATAATCCTCTGAATCACGCGCAAGGGCAATCTCGGTAATCGCAATCAGCGTTTCCGCCCGAACCCTGAGATTGTCCGCTTCCAGCAGCGCCTGCTTTTCCGCCGGCCCGTAGGGCGACATCATCGACAGCGAATTGACCAGCGTCTGTGTGCTGGCCCGCTCGACGGAGTTCCAGTCGGCCTCGAGGTCATTGGCGTCCAGATAGGCCTTGAAGCTTTCGAGCAGCGCCTTCCTGTCGACTTCCGCCCCTTCATCACCGGCTTCAAGATCACCCAGGAAGGGCGAAATCCGGCAGGTCCGGTAAGGCTTGCGGCCTTTCTCCACTTCGCCGCCCACCCGGAACCGGCAGACACCGCCCAGGGTGATGACGTAGCGGCCGTCTCCGGTCTCCGCAATCGAGGTAATCCGCCCCAAGCAACCGACACGGCACAGGTCCTCGACAGGACCCTTGCAGGACTCCGCCTCGGCCATCGCCGGTTGAATCACCCCGATCAGCCGGTGCGAACTCATCGCGTCGTCAAACATCGAAAGATAGCGCGGTTCGAAGATGTTCAGTGGTAACTGCGACCCCGGCAGCAACAGCGCACCGGACAGCGGAAAAACCGGAACCTGTTCCGGAATATCCGCTTCGAGCCGATAGGATTTGTTCCCGACCTGCATGCCATTAAGCCTCAACGTTCATTACACACCGGAATGTGGGGCAAACCTTTAAAATCTCAAGGGTCTGCCGCGAAATCAGACGCTCAGGAAAACAGCAGCGAGGAAAGCTGCCGCCGGGCCGAAAGCGTTGCCGGATCGACGGGACCCCAGGCTTCAAAAAACTCCAGCAGCGTCTTGCGCGCCGCTTCGTCTTCCCAGGCCCGGTCCTTGCGCATGATCGCGAACAGCTCATCAGCCGCTGCTTCCCGGTAGCCCTGGGCATTGAGGATCTTGGCAAATTTCAGCCGTGCCTCGTGATCGTCGGGATTGGACGCAAGGCGCGATTCCAGCTCGACCGGATCACCCAGTTCGGCGACTTCGCGCGCCATTTCCACCCGCTTGAACACGGCAGCAACTTCCGGATCCTTGCGGTCTTCAGCCGGAATGGCATTGAGCAGTTTTTCGGCCCGGTCAAACTCGCCCGCCGCCAGCATGCAGCCGGCCATCCCGGCAATCGCGCCGACATGGCCCTGGTCCACTTGCAGGATGGCGCCAAACCCGCGTGCAGCGGTTTCCACATCGCCCGAGGTGAACGCCTCTCGCGACTGTGCCAGAATCTGTTCAACCTGCTCTTCCGCCGAGGATTTCGCCGGCGGGCCGGCCACCTTGTCGATGAACTCGCGAATCTGGCTTTCCGGAAGCGCGCCCATGAAGCCATCCACCGGCTTGCCGCCCGAAAAGGCGACCACGGCGGGGATCGACTGAATGCCCATCTGTCCCGGAATTGCCGGGTGATCATCAATGTTGAGCTTGACCAGCCTGACCCGGCCGTTTGCTTCCCGCACCACCTTTTCGATGATCGGGGTGAGCTGCTTGCAGGGTCCGCACCATGGCGCCCAGAAATCAACCAGAACCGTAACATCCTGCGACGCCTTGATCACGTCGGCGGTGAAGTCAGCGGTGGTGGTGTCAGAGATCAGATCCGCGGCTCCAGCCACACCACCGGCGGGTGCACCGGCCGGTTTCGCGGAATCGCCGAACGTCACCGTGCCGCTCATCTGGCCGCCGGATCCCGGCGCATAGGGATTGTCGAAGTCACTCATGGGTCTGATTCCGTGCCTGCTGTAAGATATCTGTGTTCAAAATCGTGATTTAGACCGAAACTTTCAAGATCATCGGTTCGTGGCCGGTATGGGCCAGAAAGCGCTTGAGGTCATCCCGCCCGATCGATGTGGTCGCATCGTTGCTCAGGGGATGAGCATTGATAACCTCGTTGTCGAGCAGCGGCGCGTCAATGACGATTGTCACTTCGTGGTCGGGATCATTGATCGCGCAGAAGATTGTGACCGAGCCAGGCGCCACACCAAGCTTCTCCATCAGTGCTTCCGGTTTGCCGAACGACACTCGCCCGCTGGCCCCGATCAGCGTGTGGATCGTCTTCAGGTTCACTTCGGCATTTTCTTCGAGTGTGACCAGGAAGTAGGCGCCTTTCTTGTCCTTGAGAAAGAGGTTTTTCGTGTGCCCACCCGGGATGTCGTCGCGCAGAGACTGTGATTCGGCGACCGTGAACACAGGTGCATGATCAACTGTCGAATGCGCGATCTCAAGAGCATCGAGGCAATCGTGGAGATCTTGGCGGGTCTTGGGCATGGAATACACTCTCGCTGAAAAATGCAGTCAGATGGGCGACGTTGAATCCGCGGCCAGGTTTCATTTCGCAGGATTCCAGCCCGATTTCGCCCCCTTGATAGGCAACCCGGCAAATCGGCGCAATGCCCGCCCTATTCCGGGCTTGTCGGCGGGGTGACGGTCGGGCTCAGGACGGGCGCACGACACGGCGATGCGGGCAAGTTGCGATATAGTGCATTTGACTGAAAATTCCCTGTTGCATTTGAAAGCAGGTTGCGCCATATAGCGCCGGTCCGGGCCGGAAGCGTCTGGACAACCGGTCCGGGTTCCCCACGGACATGGTGATGAGCGGGCGTAGCTCAGGGGTAGAGCACAACCTTGCCAAGGTTGGGGTCGGGCGTTCGAATCGCCTCGCCCGCTCCAGTTTCTCCAAATCCCAAAGGTCATGAAGCTGGTCCATCAGAGTTCGGTCAGGTGCCGTTTGGGTATCCCTTGGCTGCAGATCGGCTTGCCTGATATTCGCAAGACTTTCTTTCGGCCGCGCATGCCGAGACACCAAAGTCCCAGGCCTGAAAAATCTCAAAACGGAAGTGCGTCGCGTTTGATCCGCATCAACGTGGCAACCCTATCATGAGTGGATAATGAAATCGGACCAACCTGATGGACATCTTGGCCTCAGGCATCCCTGTTCCTGTGGAACAACTGGTTCCTTGCCCGCCGCCGCATCCGATTTCCCCGTCACCGAGCAGAAAATCCATGATCTCCGAGCTTATCATCGGCACCCTCACCATCCTGGCGTCCACCGCCGTCATGATCGCGTTTGTCCTTGTAACCATCCGGCTGGTCCGCAGGGCGGAAGCCAATTATACGGATCGCCGTCCCGGGATCTGGCAGTTTTTCAGACTGCTATCGAGCGCCGTCATCCTCGTGCTTCTTGCCAACACCGTATGCGTCTGGCTCTGGGCGATCCTGTTCCATTTTCTCGGCGTCTTCCCGACGCTCGAGGAAGCGGTTTATTTCTCGATGGTTTCCTTCACCACGGTCGGCTACGGCGATGTTGTCGTCGAGCACAGCTGGCGCATTCTCTCAGGCTTCGTCTCGGTCAACGGCCTGCTTGCCTTCGGCGTCTTCACCGCTGTTCTGATCGAGATCATCCGCGGCCTTTCAGACCGCTACATCCCAAGGCGATGAAATCTGCTTGTGAACTGCTGCTCTCGAAAAAGCAGTGCTTTTCACTTATATGCACAATACTGGCCCGGTGAGGCCCTGAAAGCGGCTAGTCGGGCAAAGGAAGTTTCATGGCGAGGGTTGATCAAACGGGCGATTGGCGGGACAGGCATGCACCGTCACTTGCCGAGTTCGAATCCCTGGCGATAGATGCCTATGCCAAGCTGCCCGACGGGTTCCGTGCCCACACGGGCAACGTGGCTATCATCGTGGCGGATTTCCCCGATGACGACATCTTCGAGGACATGGGGCTGGAAACGCCATTCGATCTGCTCGGCCTGTTCGAGGGCCGCGGCCTGACCGAACGGTTCACCATCGAGACCGGCGAACTGGCCAACCGGGTTCTGCTCTACCGTCGGCCGATCCTTGATTACTGGGCCGAGAATGATGAAACCCTAGGCGACATCATAACTCACGTCCTCATTCACGAGATCGGCCATCACTTCGGCCTCTCCGATGAAGACATGGAACGCATCGAGGCCGGCGTTCCCTGAGACCGGGTCCGACCTCACTTACCACTCTCACTTGTCCTGTGACGGATTTCACGCGCTGGCAACGGGCTCCGGGGAGCCTATGACCGCGCTCCGCCGCAAAGATCACGGGCAATCTGCTCGAACAGCCTTGTTCCAATCGGAATCAGGGCGTCCGGAAAATCGAAATCGGGATTGTGCAGCCTTGGGTGATCTTCTCCCGAGCCGAGCACGAACAGGCCGGTCTTGGCGACGCTGCCAAAACGTCCAAAATCTTCCGACCAGCGAAACGGATCGCCAACCTCGACACGGGCGGTCCCCAACAGCCCTGCCGCAGATTCGATATGAGCCACCGCTGCCGCGTCATTGTGACCGGCGGCAAAATTCTCGTGGCGGGAGAATTCGACGCCCAGGCCGCCGGCTTCCGCCAGCCGTCGAGCCAGCCCCTCGGCCAGATTGATCAGGTCGGCCTGCAACTCGTCATCAATGGCCCGGACCGTCACCCAGACATCGGCTTCACCGGGAGAGATCCCGAAAGCCGCCTCGCCAACCCGCGCATGGGAAAGGGTGACCAGCGAATGGCCGGCCGTGTGACCCAGCGTCTCCGGCAGCGCCGGCAGGGTTTCGACCAGCCTTGCCATCACCGCTGCCGGGCTGACCCCGGCCTCGGGCTGGGCCGCATGCGACGTACGGCCGGTCAGCCGGATGGCCAACCCCTCGGAGGCAAATGTGAACGGACCGGACCGGACCCCGACCGATCCCAGCGGCAACCCCGGCAGGTTGTGAAGCGCGAAGGCATAATCCGGGCGGATCAGTTCGAAGCGCGGATCTGCTATCACGTCCGCCGCACCCGCGCCGGTTTCCTCCGCCGGCTGGAACAGAAGCACCACGCGGCCACGTGCCGGCCGGTTTGCGGCCAATTGTACAGCCAAGCCGCACATGATCGCCATGTGGCCGTCATGTCCGCACAGATGCCCCTTGCCGTCGATCTCCGAGCGCCAAGCGAAGCGCGAGATCTCGGTGATCGGCAATCCATCGAGTTCACACCGGAACAGCACGGTCGGACCCGCAACGCCGCTGTCATAAACCGCCGCAACGCCGTGCGTGCCCAGGTCCTTGAGGATCTCGTCGGGGCCATGGCGTTCGAGTTCGGCAGCAATCCGGGCGGCTGTCTGCCCCTCTTCACCGGAAAGCTCCGGTCTGCGATGAAGATCGTGGCGCAGAACGGTCAGTTCCGCCACGGCGGCAGGTGTCAGGAGGTCGGTCAAGCTTACTGGTCTCCGAGTTTCATGTCAGGATCATAGGCTTTGCCCTCGACCTCCTTGGTCACTGCCTGGCCGCAATGCATCAGGCCGGTTGCCGCGTTGAAGGACAGCGAGGGCGAGCCATGCAATTGCCAGCCCTTGGACAGGGCGAGGCTGACCTTGTGGCAGAAGGCACTGTCGTCTGGTCCGGTGAGAAAACGATAGAGTTTCATGTCGTGTGGTCTCCGTCATGGCGCGCGGCAATCCGCGCAGCCTTTTCAATGAGCCGTTCAGCCATCTCCAGATGCAGCCGCTCGACCATCTTGCCGTTGAGGCTGATAACGCCCCGGTCGTGGTTTTCAGCCAGACTGAAAGCCTCGGCGATCGCCTTTGCCTCCGCAAGCTGCCCGGCCGGGATGCCGAAGGCCTGGTTGGCCGGTCCGATCTGCGCCGGATGGATCAGCGTCTTGCCGTCAAACCCCATGGCCCGACCCTCGTCGCATTCGCGCTTGAGCCCGGCCTCGTCCCGGAAATCATTGTAAACGCCGTCAAGAACGTCGAGGCCATAGGCCCGCGCCGCAAGCACGATCTGCATCAGCCACGATGACAGCCATGGCCGCCCCGGCAACGAGGCGACGCCGGTTTCCTTCATGAGGTCATTGGTTCCGGTAATCAAACAATCCAGCCGCGCGCCGTCGGACCGTGCCGTGCGCGCGATGTGGCCCGCGTTCATGACCCCGCGCGGGGTTTCGATCATTGCCCACAGCCGCAATGACAAAGCCGCATCGGTCTGCTCAAGCGCGTCTTCCACCGCGATGATGTCTTCGGGCGTTTCCACTTTCGGGATCAGAATCGCGCCCGGCTTGCAGCCACGCGCCGCAAGCAGATCCTCCGCACCCCATGGTGATGACAGGGAATTGATCCGGATCACCGTCTCCACGCCATCAGGCAACGCCGCAGCCCGTCCGTCCCTGAAAAATCGCCGCAGGCTCTCGCGGGCTTCGTCCTTGGCGCCGGGCGCGACCGAATCTTCAAGGTCAATGACGGCGCTGTCACAGGCCAGCTGTGGCAGTTTTTCAAGGGCGCGGGCATTGTTTGCCGGCAGATACAGCGCCGAACGGCGAGGCCGCACGGGCCGGAAGGGTGATGTCTGGGTCATCACGCCTTATTGCCTTTGACGCGACCGCCATGCAAGGGCCCCGGTTTCTTCCGCAAGCTTGATGCGGGCTCCAGGCATCCATGAATACCGGCAGACTGCAGCGCACTATTGAACGCCGCGCTACCGATCCCCACATGATCGATAACAACAAAGGAACATGGTTATGAGAAACATTCTCGCAGTCTTGACCGGATTGGGCCTGGTGGTTGCTGCCTTTGCAGGCGTTGCCTTGGCGCTTGTTATTGGTACCCTCGCAGCAGGCACGATCGTCCTTGCACGTCTGACCGGACGGCTCCAGCCTGCCATGGCAAAGGCAAGCACTTCCGGCAACCGCGACAGGGCCAGAACCGACTACAGGGTCTGGAATGACGGCCGCGGCACCATTATCGACATGTAGTTCGCAGCGCTGCCGCCGCTTGCGAACGCCTTCTGGCGGTTAAGTGTCGGCAAGCCTCTTCTTTTTCGGGTCTTTGTTTGTTAAATGCTCCGGCACAGACAGACAGGATCAGCAAGCCATGGAAAAATTCTCCCGCCTCACCGGCGTTGCCGCACCTCTTCCGGTTGTCAACATCGACACCGACATGATCATCCCCAAGGATTATCTCAAGACGATCAAGCGTACCGGTCTTGGAAAGGGTCTGTTCGCGGAAGCGCGCTACAATGAGGACGGCTCGGAAAACCCGGATTTCGTGCTCAATCAGCCCGCATGGCGTAATGCATCCATCCTCATCGCCGGCGACAATTTCGGCTGCGGCTCGTCGCGCGAGCATGCCCCTTGGGCGCTGCTCGACTTCGGCATCCGCTGCGTGATCTCCACCAGTTTCGCCGACATCTTCTACAACAATTGTTTCAAGAACGGCATTCTGCCGATCGTCGTCAGCCAGGAAGACCTCGACAAGCTGATGGATGACGCCCGTCGCGGCGCCAACGCCACGGTCTCCATCGATCTCGAAGAACAGGAAATCCGCGGCCCGGATGGCGGCGTCATCAAGTTTGATATCGATGCCTTCAAGAAGCATTGCCTGCTTAACGGCCTGGACGACATCGGATTGACTCTCGAGAAGGCAAGCGCCATCGATAGCTATGAAACCAGGGCATCGGACAATCATCCTTGGCTCTAGTCCGTCTGTTGACACCCAGCTGTCGGGCGCAGTGGTTTGTGGTGCGTTTGCGCGCATAGAAGGGAATGTCCATGTCCAGTGATGTTGAAGCATCCATCATCGCCATTATCGCCCCGGCGGCAGAGACCGAAGCAGGCGAGATCACCCGTGAAACGGAATTGGCCGAGCTGGAGATCGACTCGCTCGTACTCACCGAGGTCGTCATGGACATCGAAGACAAGTACGACATCGAGATTGACATGAACACGGCCGAAGCCTGGGAGTCACTCAAGACCGTCGGCGACATCGCCGATGTCGTCAAAGCCCTTGTCGCGGCCAAGACCTGACCATGGACAGGCGGCGCGTTGTCATAACGGGACTGGGCGGTATCTGCGCCCTGGGCGGCAATGCCGAGACGATCTGGGAAGGCATGAAGCAGGGACGGGACGGAGCCCGGCCGCTGGATTTCGATGTCCGTGATCTCAAGGTCAATGTCGGATGCAGCATCGTCGACTACCCGGAAGACGATGGAATTGACAAGCGCCAGAGCGTCACCATGGGCGCCAACAGCCGGATCGCGGTGATTGCGGCCCGCCAGGCCATGCAGCATTCGGGTCTGGAAGCAGGTGGTTTCGATTCCCACCGTGCCGGCTGCATTGTCGGCGTCGGTGTGTACGGGGCCGATGCGGTCGACCAGAGTTATGTCGACATTTTCCTCGAAGGAAAAAGACGCACCAACATATTCACCGTTCCCCGCGCCATGCCCAGCGCGCCGTCCGGCCAGGTGTCCATCGCCATGGGACTGCAGGGTCCGGTCTTCGGTGTGAGTTCAGCCTGCGCATCTGGAAATCATGCTTTCGCTTCAGCCGTGGACCAGATCCGCCTGGGGAGAGCAGACGTGATGCTCGCCGGCGGAACGGAAACAGCCCTGGTCTACGGGCCGCTCAAGGCCTGGGAAGCGCTGCGTGTGCTTGCACGCTCGGTCTGCCGGCCTTTCTCCGCCGATCGCGACGGATTACTGCTTGGCGATGGCGCCGCAATCGCGGTGCTGGAGTCCTACGAGCACGCCAGGGCCCGCGGCGCCAACATTCTGGCTGAAGTCATCGGTGTCGGCATGTCCGGAGACGCCTCCGACATCGTCAATCCGACAGTCGAGGGCCCGGCCACCGCAATCCGAAACTGCCTCGCCGACGCCGGCATATCCGCCGATCAGGTCGACTACATCAATGCCCATGGAACCGCCACCCAGGCCAATGACCAGACTGAAGCCAGGGTTATCCATGATGTCTTTGGCCCGACCGCGAAAACCGTATCAGTGTCCTCGACCAAGTCGATGCACGGCCATTGCCTTGGCGCATCGAGCGCGATCGAGATGATTGCCTGCGTCAACGCGATCCGCGAGGGCGTGATTCCGCCGACTATCAACTACGCGACCCCCGACCCGGTTTGCGATCTTGACGTCACGCCGAATGTGGCGCGCGAGAAGAAGGTCGACATCACCCTTTCGAACGCGTTCGCCTTTGGCGGCACCAATGCGGTGATCGCGCTGGGCAAGATCTGAAACGCGCGGCCTGCTACCTGAACTGCAACTCGGCATTTCTGACGAGGATGGTTTCTCCCTGCCGGACAACACCGGCCTCAAGCCGGTAGTGCCCGGGCGCCGGAGCGCCCTTTTTGCCCGCATAGGCCACGTAGACCGCCTTGGAACGATCCAGCGGTTCAGTCGTCTGCCGGGCGAAAATCTCGCCGTCCCTCTCGATGCGCAATGACACCCTGTCACCCTTCCGAAGATTGATGACCCAGATGTAGCCCACAAGCGCCTGAGCGCTTCTGTCGGGTGGTGCCGGAACACCTGTCCGCACGAGTTGCCCGTCATCAACCGGCCCGTCGAAGAATCCGGCCGCCAGCACCGTGGGCAGCCCGGGTTCGCCGAGCACGGATGCCGCTTCCGCATCCAGCCAGCCACCTGAGGCCGAACCCGCAGCCTCGGCGGAACAGGCATCGCCGATACCAAGACCGGTAAACGGGTCGATCACCTTGCCATTGCGGCGCAGCGTGACGTGGACATGGGGGAAGGCCGCCATTCCGGAAGCCCCCAGAAGGCCAAGCACCTCGCCCTTGGTCACTCTCGTTCCGGGCCCGGGCTTCAGTGAACCCTGCCGCAAATGACAATACTGGGTTTCAAGGCCGTTGCCATGATCGACGACAAGGCCATTACCGCACTCGCGGGAACTGATCGCCTCCCGGTCCTCGGCGCTCGACACCAGCCGGTCGGCCATGCCGTCCCGCCTGGCCTTGACCACGCCATCGGCCATCGCAACGACTTCGACACCCGTCTTGACCTCCTGCATCGACAACACCCGGAAATCGGTTCCCTTGTGCCCGTCATAGGTCTGTGTCCCGCACCAGGGGTCCCGTGCATCGGAACCGGCATCGACATCGACAAATTGCTGAATCGGACAGATCGAGTCCGACGGGCAGTTGAGCGGCAGCCCGAACTGCGGCTCCGCCACAGCTGGCAGCACCAATCCCAACATGGCAATAACAACCTGAACCGGCCGGCGTAGCCGGTTCAAAAGGCGGCTTGAAAGGCGAGGCAGTTGAAAACCCTCCGAAGGGTGTTTAAGGACGCTTCATCTTTTCGATTTTGGTGCGGGGACTTCAAAATGGCAACACGCTCTCTCTTTCTTCTCCCAGGTGACGGCATCGGCCCGGAGGCCATGGCCGAAGTCCGCAAGATCATCGCTTTCATGAACGACAAGGAGGCCGCAGGCTTCTCGACTGATGAAGGTCTGGTCGGCGGTACGGCCTATGATGCGCATGGTCAGGCAATCTCGGATGCCGACATGGACAAGGCCATGGCTGCGGACGCAGTACTGTTCGGCGCCGTTGGCGGGCCGAAGTGGGATGCCGTTCCTTATGAAGTGCGCCCGGAAGCAGGCCTGCTGCGCCTGCGCAAGGACATGGAACTGTTCGCCAATCTGCGCCCGGCGATCTGCTATCCGGCGCTGGCGAATTCGTCATCCCTGAAGCAGGACGTCATCGAAGGGCTCGACATTCTCATCGTTCGTGAACTGACCGGCGGCGTCTATTTCGGCGAGCCCAAGGAAATCATCGATCTCGGCAACGGCCAGAAGCGCGGCATCGACACCCAGGTCTATGACACCTACGAGATCGAGCGGATCTCGGCCGTCGCCTTCGAACTTGCGCGCACCCGCCGCAACGAAGTCTGCTCGATGGAAAAGCGCAACGTCATGAAATCCGGCGTGTTGTGGAACGAAGTGGTCACCGCCACCCACAAGGCCCGCTTCTCAGACGTCAAGCTGAGCCACATGCTGGCCGATGCCGGCGGCATGCAGCTGGTGCGCTGGCCCAAGCAGTTCGATGTCATCGTCACCGACAACCTGTTCGGCGACATGCTCTCTGACATCGCCGCCATGCTCACCGGATCGCTCGGCATGCTGCCATCGGCTTCGCTCGGCGCACCGGATGCCAAGACAGGCAAGCGCAAGGCGCTTTACGAGCCGGTTCATGGTTCGGCTCCCGACATCGCCGGTCAGGGCATCGCCAACCCGATCGCCATGATCGCGTCATTCGCCATGTGCCTGCGCTATTCCTTCAACATGGTCGCCGAAGCCGATCGCCTCGAAGCCGCAATCGCCGCCGTGCTCGACAAGGGCCTGCGCACCGGCGACATCATGTCCGATGGCTGCCAGAAGATCACGACCGCTGAAATGGGCGACGCGATCCTGGCCGCCTACGCCGGCTGATAGATCCGGCCGCAAGGTCTGCTCTATTCAACCCGGTCAGGCATCACGCCGGACCGGGTTTTTCATGGGCTCATCAGACCGGGATGCGGCCGCGCAGCGGTGACGACTTGATGATGGCGGTATTGGTCTCAGCCCGGTCATGAAACGGCAGCAGCACCGGATCCAGATCCGCAATCGAGCGCAACACCAGCCGGGTGACGAAACAATCATCGCCCGTCACCTTGTCGCAATCGACAAAACCCGGCTCGTTCATGATCATGTCCTCGACGACATGCATGTTTCCCGGCCTTGGCTTGATCCTGACAATCGCCTGCAGCGGGTAGCCCAGCGCCTCGAGATCGAGATCCACGGTAAAGCGTGATATGATGCCGTTCGCCTCCAGCCGACGCATCCGGTCGCCCGTCGATGGACCGGATAACCCGACCCTCTTCGACAATTCGCTGACCGGCATGCGGGCATCTTCACGCAGCAGCCTGACAATCAGCCGGTCTTTCTCATCCATTTTCATCATGAAGGCTATTTTCCGGTGCAACCAAATTTTTGAAGGCAATCCAATCATTTTACCTTGTGACGTGCAAGGCCAGTACAAGATCCGCACGCTATTCTGCCAGAAATCGAGCGCACACTTGAACGCAAAGGAAGACACCATGACCGTGCAACGAATTGCCGCCTTCTCCGATGCCGGCGAGGGTGGAAACCCCGCCGGGATAGTGATTTCGGATCAATTCCCTTCAGAATCCGAAATGCGCCGCATTGCAGCCGAAGTGGGTTACTCGGAGACTGCCTTCGCCATTCCAAACGGGGCGGCGGGCAGCTGGCGGGTGCGCTATTTCTCCCCGGAATCGGAGGTGCCATTCTGCGGTCATGCGACAATTGCGCTGGGAGCAGCGCTTGCCGAACATGCAGGCGGAGGCCGTTTTGCCTTGCAGCTGAACACCGCCGACATTTCCGTCGAAGCCACCATCACCGCAGATGGATACACGGCCGCGCTTCAGTCCCCGCCCACCCGCAGTGCTGCGGCCCCCGGGGATCTGGTTCATCATGCTCTGGTCTTGTTTGGTCTTGCCCGAGACCAACTCGATCCGGCCATGCCACCCGCGAAAATCCACGGCGGTGCCGATCATCTCGTGCTTGCGCTGACAGATCGCACGGATCTCTCCGCCATGAGCTATGATCTCGATGCCGGCCGTGCATTGATGCGCGAACACGGCCTTGTGACCATCATGCTGGTCCACATCCGCAGCAACACGGACTTCGATGTCCGCAACGCTTTCGCTTCGGGTGGGGTGCTTGAGGATCCGGCCACCGGCGCCGCTGCGGCCGCCTTTGCAGGCTACCTGCGTGATCTCGGATGGCCGCATCAGAACCGCATCCGGATCATTCAGGGAGAAGACATGGGCGCGAAATCCGTGATCGAGGCAGAGTTCAGCGATGAACCGGGGAGCTCGATCCGGATATCCGGCGCGACCCGTAATATGGCCGCAGACCTCGCGACAGCATGAAACAGGGCGTCGAGCGGCAGGATCGGACAGGTATTGATATCGGTCAAGGCAATGTCGGCGTGACGCTGGAATGAAACCGGAGACGCTAGATCGTTCAGCAGGTGCTTGAGGAGATGACCAATGGCGGCCGCAACAAGAGACGAACTCCTGGCAACAAGCCTGAAGGAGTATCGCAAGCTTGAGGCATTGATTGCAGACCTCTCCGGTGAACAGGCAGCCATGAAGGACGATGACGACACCTCGATCAAGGATGTTATCGGTCATCGCGCCCATTGGATCGATCTGTTCCTCGGCTGGTATGAGGACGGTCAGGCAGGCAGGCAAGTGTCCTTTCCTGCTCCCGGCTACAAATGGAACCAGTTGAAAGCCTACAATGCGGCCCTGCGCGGAGCGCAGGCGGGGTTGAGCTGGGATGAGGCCAGGGAGCTTCTGTCTGCCAATCATGCACGGCTTGTTGGCTTCATCACCGGGCATGATGATGCAGATTTGTATGGCGGCCCGATGCAGGGAGCCAACAACGACTGGACTCCCGGACGCTGGGCAGAAGCCGCTGGGCCCAGCCACTACCGGTCAGCCGCGAAATACATCAGGCAGATCCTGAAGCTACGGGCACTTTGACCCCCAGGATTTGCCGTACTGTTCTCTTGGCAATCCCGGTTATGCGATGGAATTGACATTTCACCGCACTTGCATCAAAACACCGCCACCATGCGCACCACGATCAAAACCAAAACCACGATCTGACCCGTTCCGCCCCTCACTCTCCCCGGGGCGGGAAGAGTGGCGCTTGACCGCTAACAAGGGGAGAGAGGAGCACGGGAACCATGGGTTTCAAAATCGCAATCGCCGGGGCGACGGGCAATGTCGGCCGCGAAATGCTCAACATTCTTGCAGAGCGCGCCTTCCCTGTCAGCGAAGTCGTGGCCCTTGCCTCGAGCCGTTCGGTCGGCACCGAGGTCTCGTTTGGCGACAAGACCCTGAAGGTCAAGAATCTCGAGACCTATGACTTCTCCGACACCGATCTCTGCCTGATGTCGGCTGGCGGCTCCGTCAGCAAGAAATGGTCGCCGAAGATCGGTGCGCAGGGCTGCGTCGTCATCGACAACTCCTCGGCCTGGCGCTACGACGCCGATGTGCCGCTGATCGTGCCGGAAGTGAACCCGGACGCAATATCCGGCTACACCAAGCGCAACATCATCGCCAATCCGAACTGCTCGACCGCGCAGCTTGTCGTCGCACTGAAGCCGCTGCATGACCATGCGAAGATCAAGCGCCTGGTGGTGTCGACCTACCAATCGGTCTCCGGCGCCGGCAAGGATGGCATGGACGAGCTGTTCAATCAGACCCGCGCTGTCTTCGTCGCCGACCCGATCACCAGCCAGAAGTTCACCAAGCGCATCGCCTTCAACGTGATCCCGCACATCGACGACTTCATGGAAGACGGCTACACCAAGGAAGAGTGGAAGGTGCTGGCCGAAACCAAGAAGATGCTTGATCCGAAGATCAAGGTTACCTGCACCGCCGTGCGGGTCCCCGTCTTCATCGGTCATTCGGAATCGGTCAATATCGAGTTCGAGAACGAGATCAGCGCCGAAGAAGCCCGCAACATCCTTCGCGATGCGCCCGGCTGCCAGGTCATCGACAAGCATGAGGACGGCGGCTACATCACGCCTTACGAATGCGCCGGTGAAGATGCGACCTTCATCTCCCGCATCCGCGAGGACGCGACCGTGGAGAACGGCCTGAACATGTGGGTGGTGTCGGACAACCTTCGCAAGGGCGCCGCACTCAATACCATCCAGATCGCCGAGCTGCTGATCAATCGCCGCCTGATCAATCCGCGCGCAGCAGCCTGATCCACAGCACCGCATCAGACCCCGAACCCCGCGATTGCGCAACAATCGCGGGGTTTTTGGTTGGTCGACAGCCCGTGACTTTTCCCCGAATCGCTGGCAAAGTCCGCACCAGACCGGTTTCACGTGGGCAGGGGTTACAACGCATGGACGACAAGTTTCACAAAATGAAGGCCTGGGGTATCGCGTTCATCATCACGGCCGGCCTCAGCGGGCCCGCGCAAGCTGCAACATGCGGCAACACCTCCGCCGGATTCCCTGCCTGGATCGAACAGTTCAAGAAGGAAGCCGCCCGGGCCGGGATTTCCGATCGAACTCTCAACAGCGCCTTCAAGAATGTCCGCTACGCCACCAAGACGATCTCGCTCGACCGCAACCAGCGAAGCTTCAAGCTGTCATTCGAGCAGTTCATGCAAAAACGCGGCGCGCCCACCATCGTTTCCAGGGGCAAGAAACTCAAGCAGCAGTATTCGAGGCTGTTCTCCGCGATCGAGAGGAAATACGGCGTTCCTGCAGGGCCGTTGATCGCGATCTGGGGGATGGAATCCGGGTTTGGCCGCTTCACCGGCAATCAGCACACCATGTCGGCCGTCGCCACCCTGGCCTATGACTGCCGCCGCTCGGCCTTTTTCACCGAGCAGCTCTATGCCCAGTTGCAACTGATCCAGAAAGGCTGGATTTCCCCTGATTTCAAGGGCGCCGCTCATGGCGAAATCGGCCAGACCCAGTTTCTGCCGGCCAACGTCATCCGTTTTGGCGTCAATGGCGACGGCAGCGGCGGCATCAATCTGGGAACTCCCGCGGACGCCCTTGCCTCGACCGCAAATTTTCTGCGCGGCCATGGCTGGCGCGCAGGCGCAGGTTACCAGCCGGGGGAACCGAATTTCCGCGCCATCCAGGGCTGGAATGCGGCAGGTGTGTACCAGAAAGCCATCGCCAGCATCGGCGCCGAAATCGATGGTGGCTGAAGCCTAGAAGTTTTCACAGCTTTCGCCGACCGTGGTCTGCACGCTGCTGACAATCTTGGTGCCGCGAAACCCGAAGACTTCACGGATCATCATCTCGTTTTCGGGAAACTGGTAGCACACCAGCACCGAGGCCGTGGTGGCGCTGGCCTCAGCACCCTCTTCGAGCTGCCAGGCCAGATTTGCGTTCTCCACCGCCTCTTCCCACTCATCAAGCGCCTCGATGAATTCGGCTTTCGTCTGGGTCACGCCGAGGTCTTCAAGCGAGATGACAGCGTCATCGGCCAGAAGATCGGCAATGGCGAGGCGGTTGACGTCGAACAACGCCGTATACCAGCGATCAAGCAGAGAGTTTTGCGCCACCGCCGAAGAAACCGGCAGCAGCAGTCCGAGCACCAGCAATAATATCAAAGATCGTGCCGCAATCATCGCAGGCTCCCAAAGTCCGGGCGCGTTGTTCAACGCTCAAGAGCTCATGGAACCGGACTGAGGCCCTCAATGTCAAGCCAAGGCGGGTTCAGGCCTGAAGAAATCGCCGGTCCTGGGATCCATAACCCAGAGTTCGCCGCTTGAAATATCGAACCAGGCACCATTGATCGCCATCTTGCCCCGGTCTTCGAGAATCTTCACGCAGGGGAAGGAGCGCAGGTTCGCGATCGAATTGCGGATGGAGATCCGCTCCAGCGCCACCTGTCGTTCGCCGCTCGTCAGCAACTGGCTGTCCTGGATCTGCTGGGCTGCCGGCTTGAGCAGCCCCATCCATTGTCCGATGAAGTCCCCGGGCGAGAGCGGTGCCGCATTGGGATCGAGTGCGGCCTTGATGCCGCCGCAACGGCCATGTCCCATCACCACGATCTGGCGGATCTTGAGTGACTGTACGGCAAATTCGAGCGCCGCGGAGGTGGCGTGATAATTGCTGTCCGGTGCGTAGGGCGGCACCAGATTGGCCACATTGCGCACCACGAACAGTTCGCCGGGACCGCAGTCGAAGATGGTTTCAGGCGCCGCGCGGGAATCGCAACAGGCGATTACCAGCGTGTGCGGCTCCTGACCGGTCTCGGCAAGATCGCGATAGCGCTGGCGCTCGGCCGAATAGCGACCGCTCATGAATGTCTGATAGCCTTCAAGCAGGCGGACCGGAAATGACGACATGCCTTCGCACATAAACGGGCGGACGGCGAAGATCAATCAACCATTTGAGCAACCAGCAACTGATCGGTACCGCAATCCAGCTCTGTCGATCGGGTTCAGGCTGGCGATTTGGGTTGGGAGACAACCGGCAGACCGGCTTGCGGATCAGCCGTGAATTGCGATCAGGATTCCGTACCGGTCCCGTTTCGGGTCGGCGGGAAACCGGCTCGTGAGCCCCGTGGCATGTCTGCCGGCCATCACGAGATTGACGCTCGCATCGACGAGATCGTCCATGGCTGCACCACGCGGCGGACCCGCCGCAAAGATACCGCGGTCAATGCCGTGGGATGCAAGCAGGTCGACCCGTTCGGCAATCCCGTCAGGATTGACCGAGCCACGGATCTTTTTCGGCGTCGTCATCGGCGCCATGTTGTTGAGCCGGCAAAAGGCAAACTCCGGATGACATTCGATGACGCGATCGCGCAAGCCGGAATCCGCCTGCAGCAGCCGGTCGATCTCCCTGATCTTGCCGAAGAGATAGAATGCCTGCTTGGAAACCTTCTTCGCCGGATCGGAGTTTTGCATCGCCAGTGCGCAAGCATCGCCATAGGTTTTTGCCTCCACCGCCGCACGCGCCGGAATCGAGAACACGCTCGATTGGCGCGCCCCCAGAAAAGGCCGGATTGCCTGTTCCGGACCGCGGCCTGGACCTTGGATCCTGTCGGGCAGGCCGATAGGCATGTCCACAGCGATTATGGCCGACGGCCCTGCTTCACTGACGAGGTCGGAAAAGCGCTCATGGATATGCACCTGCGGCCGTGTTTCGCCGGGCCTCAGGATCACGGCAATCCAGCCCGCCTTGCATCCATCAACGCCGACAAGCACGGTTTCGGACTGCGAATTTACGCTCACGGCTTCTTGCGGCCCGCCATCGAAATAACCCTGCGCATGTTGACCATCGCCATCGGGGTCCTGAGGCTCTGGGCATCGGTTTCCAGCGTCAGCTCGTCGGCGCCACGCCGTGCGGTCCTGGCGAGAATTTCAAACACCGAACCAGTCGCCATCTGCAGGGCTTTCTCCTCCGCCACCCCTTCCAGGAGCCGAGCCAGGAAAGTTGCCGACATCAGATCTCCCAGCCCGTTGGGCGCATTGGGGATGAGGCGGTGTTCGGCCATCACAGATTGGCCACCGCTGACCAAGAGGTTGCCCGTGCTGCCCGCCATCATTGCCAGCGCAGAGGTGACCAGCACCCGGGCAGGCCCCAATGTTTCCGCCGCCGCCGTCATAGATGCCGAATCACCGATCGGCGCGCCGGACAACCAGGCAAGCTCATGCACGTTCGGCGTGGCGATATCGGCGATCGGAACAAGCTCAGATGCAATCGCCGTGGCAACCGCTTCGGGCACGTAGAGACCGCCGGTATCGCCGATGACCGGATCACACATGTAGAGTGCATCGGGATTTGCCCGGCGCACGGCACCGACCAGGCGCGCCACGTCCGCCGCCTGCCCCGCATCTCCAAGATACCCGCTGAGCACGCCCCCGACCTCACCGAGCCAGGGTGAGCTGCACAGATCATCGATAAGAGCGGAAAAATCGGCACCCGGCGGAACAATCCTTGTCGCCCGGGAATGACCCGGATGCCACGGCAGAACGATAGTAGGGAGCGCCCAGACCGGAAAGCCCAACGTCTCCAGCGCGAAAACCGCGGCACGGTTGCCGACCGAGCCACGAACCACGTGGCTCGAAATCACGATGACTGAAGGATGAATATCGGGATTGCGCTGGCTGTCCGCACTCATGAAGTCACCTGGCTAACCATCCAGAACACCAGCCCGACAAACGCGACAAGGGCCAGCCCGCGGGCGATTCGTGTTCCCCAGACCTCGACCTTGTCGCCTCCCTCGGCGTCCTTGGCGGTGAAATGATCCCGCACGTTGTTGGCCGCCGATTTCATCACCGGGGTCGCCGACAAACCGCCCTCTTCGCCAATCCGCTCCAGCGTGCGTTTTGCCTGACGGACTGTTTCATCGTCTTTCATTTCATGATCTCCCGGCCGTTTCGCTCACCTGAACTGTGCCACTCAGCCCCGTCTTGAAGGCTTCTCCGAACAAACTCGACCCGGCTTCCGGTACTGGCTTCGCCGGTTCAGCGGGCGAGTCCATGATACTCCGGATTTGGCCGCATGTCGGTAGCGGACGCCATCCGGTTGGTCATGTTGAAGAATGACGCCACAGCCGAAATATCCCAGATGTCGCGGTCGGTAAAACCGGCCTCGCGAAGCTTTTGCCTGTCTGCCTCGACGATCCGCGCCGGATCCTCGGTGATCAGGGTGGCGAAATCAAGCATCGCACGCTGCTTCGGTTCAAGATCCGCCACCCGGTAATTCATCACCATCTGCTCGCCCAGAACCGGATCTCCGGAAAGTTGCCGCACCGCGGCCCCGTGCGCCGTCAGGCAGTAGTAGCACTTGTTGACCGAGGAGACCGCGACGGCGATCAATTCCCGCTCGAGCTTGCTCAGGCTGGATCCGGCCAGCATCAGGTCATTGTAGAAGGCAACGAACGCCTCGAGCTTCTCATTGTTGAATGCATAGGCCTTCAGCACGTTGGGCACCATGCCGAGCTTGTCCTGGCATTTGGCGAAATATGCGGTCATGTCCGCGCTCAATGGTGTTTCCTGTTGCAGATCCAGCGCAGTCGCGGCTTCTTGCGGTGTTTTCATCCTAATTCCTCCAATATCTGCCTTTGGTCACGAAATCGTGTCGCTTTGACACACACTTCTGCTAGGATTCGACCAAAGATCAAGTCTTGGAGGGAATGGAATGGGGGTCAGGAACACCCGCAAGTCGGAAACACTTCTTGCGGAAACGGCGGCAATCGCCTCCAAAGCCAAGAAACCGCACATCAATCCCGACGTGCTCTTTTCCAGCGTCAGCATGGACGATCTGGACCTTTTCCCGGCCAAAAGCCTTGCTGCGGCGGCGATCCTGGCGGAATCGGAAGTCCGCGCATGGAATGGCAAGACCTCCCGGCTGAGCCTCGTCAATGCAGATGGCGCCACCAGGGACGACCGTGATGTCTCGATCCTGGCGATCACCACCCTGAACAAGCCTTTCCTCTATGATTCGGTCATGGGCGAGGTTACCTCGGACATCCGCGACATCCTTATGGCGCTGCATCCGATTCTCGTTGTTGACGGCAAGAAACCGGCGACGCTGTTCTCCCATGGCGATGGCAGTGATGCTTCCCAGAGGGTCAGCCACATCCAGATCCACTTGCCAAGGCTCAGCGAAGCGGCGGCGGAAGACCTGACCGCCCGCGTTCGCCATGTGCTTGATCAGGTTCAGGCTGCGGTAGGCGACTGGAAATCCATGCTGGCGATGATCGACCACAGCGCCGCCGATCTCGTCGCACTTGACGTCGACAAGAAAACCGAACCGGCCCGCCAGGAGGCACTGGCCTTCATCACCTGGCTGCGCGACAACAATTTCACCTTTCTGGGCATGCGTGAATATGTCTACGAGGGCGAGGGAAAATCGGCCGAACTGAGCCGCGCCTCCAACGAGGGCCTCGGCATCCTGTCGGACCCGGATGTTCTGGTTTTACGGCTCGGCAAGGATCAGGTCACCACCACGCCGGAGATCCTCGATTTCCTGCAGGGACCGGATTTCCTGATCGTCACCAAGGCCAATGTCCGCTCGGTGATCCACCGTCGCGCCTATATGGATTACATCGGCATCAAGCGCTTCAATTCGAAGGGCAAGGTGATCGGAGAACTGCGGATCGTCGGACTTTTCACGTCTACGGCCTATACGAGGTCGGTCACCAAGATCCCGATGCTGCGCTCGAAGGTGCAATCGGTCGTTTCCGAATTCGGCTTCGATCCGGAAAGCCACTCCGGCAAACTTCTGCTCAACACCCTGGAAGCCTATCCGCGCGATGACCTGTTCCAGATCGATGCCCATCTGTTGGCCCGGTTCTGCATGCAGATCAACGAATTGTCCGATCGCCCGCGCGTCAGGGTCCTGCCGCGGATCGACCGTTTCGACCGCTTTGTCTCGCTCATCGTCTATGTTCCCCGCGACCAGTATGATTCGATCGCGCGCGAACGCATCGGCGACTATTTCAAGACGGTCTACAATGGTCGTGTGTCGGCTTACTACCCGGCCTTTCCCGAAGGCGGTGTGGCCCGGGTGCATTTCATCATCGGCCGCTCCGAGGGAAAGACACCGCAAATCCCGCAGGATCAGCTCGAGCGCGATGTCCGGTCGATCGTCACCCGCTGGGAGGACCAGTTCCGTGCCATCGGCGGCGCCCTTTCCGAACGCATCAATGTCAGCCAGTCCTACAAGGAACGGTTCCGGCCCGAAGAGGCGCTCGAGGACCTCGACAACATCATCGCCTGCAAGGACACCGGCGCTCTTCAGATTTCCTTCTACCGCGGCCAGGGCATGTCGGATGACCATCTGGCACTGAAGATCTTTCATGCCGGTGAGCCGGTGGCCCTTTCGCGCCGGGTACCGCTCCTTGAAAATCTCGGATTCAAGGTGATCAGCGAGCAGACCCACGAGATCTTTCTTGACGAGCGGGCCGGTGTGTCGAGCACGGTGGTTCTGCATGACATGGAAATCATCCACGAGGACAAGCGCGGCATCGATCTCGATCTCGACGGCGCAAGGCTGGAGGAAGCCTTCCTGTCGGTCTGGCGCGGAGAGACCGACAATGACAGCTACAACCGGCTGGTCACAAATGCCGGTCTGAGTGTTCGCGAGGCAACGGTGCTGCGCGCTTTTGCCCGGTATCTGCGCCAAGCAGGCATCGCCTATTCGCAGGAATACATCGCGCTGAGCCTCAACCGCCATTCCGACATCGCCGCGAAATTGTTCGAATTGTTCCGGATCCGGTTCGATACCGGCTTGAAGGAGGCAAAGCGTACTGAACAGAGTTCCAGCGTGACGGAAGCCATCGAGGCCGCCCTTGCCGAAGTGCCGAGCCTCGACGATGACCGCATCCTTCGGCGCTACGTCAACGCCATCGAATCCTCGCTCAGAACCAATTACTTCCAGACCGGTGCCGACGGTGCGCCGCGTCCGGCGCTCGCCTTCAAGCTCGATCCGAAGAAGCTCGAGGGGCTTCCCGAGCCGCGACCGTTCCGGGAGATCTTCGTCTATGGTTCGGAAGTCGAGGGCGTTCACCTGCGCTTCGGCCCCGTTGCCCGCGGCGGGCTGCGCTGGTCGGACAGGGCCCAGGACTACCGCACCGAAGTGCTCGGCCTGGTCAAGGCGCAGCAGGTCAAGAACGCCGTCATCGTGCCGGTTGGTGCCAAGGGCGGCTTCTATCCCAAGAAACTACCCGCCGAAGGCGGCCGCGACGCAATTTTCGAAGCCGGCCGCGACGCCTACAAGCTCTTCATCCGTACCCTGCTGTCGGTGACCGACAACATCGTCGGCGACGCCATTGTGCCGCCCACCGATACCGTTCGTCATGACGCCGACGATCCCTATTTCGTGGTCGCCGCCGACAAGGGCACCGCGACCTTCTCAGACACCGCCAATGCGCTCAGCCAGGAACAGGATTTCTGGCTCGATGACGCCTTCGCGTCCGGCGGATCGGCCGGCTATGACCACAAGAAGATGGGCATTACCGCCCGCGGCGCATGGGAAGCGGTCAAACGGCATTTCCGCGAAATGAACATCGACATCCAGACCACGCCGTTCACCGCCGCCGGCGTCGGCGACATGTCCGGCGACGTGTTTGGCAACGGCATGCTGCTGTCGACCCAGATCAGGCTCCTGGCTGCCTTCGATCACCGCGACATCTTCATCGATCCGGAACCCGACTGCGCCATCGGCTTTGCCGAGCGAAGCCGTCTGTTCGATCTTGGCCGGTCGAGCTGGCAGGACTACGACAAGTCCAAGCTCTCCAAGGGTGGCATGATCATCCCGCGTACGCTGAAATCGGTCGAGCTGACATCGGAGGCCGCCGCCATCATCGGGTTGCAGCCGGGCAAGGCAACGCCGCAGGACATCATGACCGCGATCCTGTCGATGGAGACCGATCTTCTGTGGTTCGGCGGCATCGGCACCTACATCAAGGACGCCGGCGAGAACGATGCCGATGTCGGTGACCGCGCCAACGACGCCATCCGCATCCACGCCCGCCAGGTCCGCGCCAAGGTGATCGGCGAGGGCGCCAATCTCGGCGTCACCCAGAAGGGCCGGATTGCCTATGCGCTCAATGGCGGCCGCTGCAATTCGGATGCGATCGACAATTCCGCGGGAGTCAATTCCTCCGACGTCGAGGTCAACATCAAGATCGCCCTGGCCAATGCCATGCGCGAGAACCGCCTGACCCGGCCCAAGCGCAACACGCTTCTGGCGGCCATGACCGATGAAGTCGCCGAGCTGGTGCTGCGCAACAACTATCTGCAGACCCTTGCGATCTCCGTCGCAGAGGCCGAAGGCGTGTCCGGTGTCGGCGAACTCAACCGGGTGATGGGCAATCTCGAGACCCGAGGGTTGCTCAATCGCAAGGTGGAGTACCTGCCCGACGATGTGGCCGTGGCCGAGCGCGTGGCGGCCGGTCGTGCCCTGACCCGGCCCGAAATCGGGGTCCTGCTCTCCTACGCCAAGCTGGTGCTGTTCGACGAGATCGTCGCCAGCGGCCTGCCGGACGACCCCTATTTCGATTCGGCACTGCGATCTTATTTCCCCAGGAAGATGCAGAAGCCGCATTCAGCCGATATTGCCAGCCACCGGCTCAGGCGCGAGATCATCTCGACCCTGCTGGGCAATGATGCGATCAACCGCGGCGGGCCAGCCTTCGTCATCGGCATGGGCGACAAGTCCGGCGCCACGGCCGGTGAAATCGTCAAGGCCTTTGTGCTGGCGCGTGACGGGCTTTCGCTCAACCGGCTCTATGCCGAGGTCGATGATCTCGACACCAGGGTACCGGGCGCGGTGCAAAACCAGCTCTACGCCCGCATCAGTGACACGCTCAAGAGCGTCACCGGCTGGGCGCTCAAGACCGGTGCGGCGCAAGGCGATCTTGCCATCGCCGTCAAGTCTATGCAGGAAAGCCTGGCCAAACTTGACGGGAAGCTTGCCTCTGCCATGCCCGATTTCATGCGCCAGGAAGCCGAGGAAGCCCGTGATGAACTGATCGCACAGGCGGTTCCCGCCGATCTGGCGACACATATTGCGGGCCTCGGTGGTTTGACTCTGGCGCCTGATATCTGCCACGTCGCGGCCCATTCAAAGACCGATCTGGGCCGGGCGACGCAGGCCTTCTTTGCCGTCACCGAAGCCTTCCGCCTGGGAAGGATCGTCGCTGCCGTCGACCGGATCCCGGTCACCGACCACTTCGAGGGACTGGCGCTGGCGCGCAGCCTCGACGAGATCTCGGAGGCCCGCCGGATCATCGCCGGCGCGGCGCTCGACAGCAACACGAAGGCTGCGAGCCCCGCCGAGGAGTGGCTCAAGACCAACAAGGATCGAATTGCGCATGTCCGCGGACAGATCCTGTCGCTGACCGACAGCGGCGAGTTGTCCGTTGCAAAACTCACCGTCGCCGCCGGCATGCTGAGCGATCTGGCTCGATCCTTGCGGACATGACCGAACAACCGCACCTCTAGAGGGCAGCAGACATGACTGACGTAACCGGATTGCCATCTGCGCCTGTCGTCCAGCGCCGCAGCGTATGGGGCTGGATGCTGTTTGACTGGGCGGCGCAGCCGTTCTTCACCGTCGTCACCACCTTCATCTTCGGCCCCTACTTCATCAGCCGCATGGCGAGTGACCCGGCAACCGGCCAGGCCGCCTGGGGCTACGGCATTGCTGCCGGCGGTCTGCTGATCGCCCTGTTTTCGCCTATCCTCGGTTCCATTGCCGATCAGACCGGACCGCGCAAACCCTGGATAGCATCCTTTGCGATCCTCAAGATCCTAGCCCTCTGCAGCCTCTGGTTTGCCGCACCGGGTTCGAGCGTCGTCGCCGTTGTGGTTGCCTTCACGCTGGCCGCGGTGGCAGCCGAGTTTTCAATCGTGTTCAACGATTCGATGCTGTTGCGCCTGGTTCCCAAAGCACAGATCGGACGCGTATCCAATCTCGCCTGGGGCCTGGGGTATCTTGGCGGCATGATCGTGCTGATCTTCATCATCGCCTTCCTGGCCGCATCGCCTGAAACCGGCAAGACCCTGATCGGCATCGATCCGCTGTTTGGCCTCGATCCGGTCCAGGGCGAGGATGCCCGTGCCTCGGGCCCGATCTCCGCACTCTGGTACGCCGTCTTCATCCTGCCGATGTTCCTGTTCACGCCGGATGCCGGTGGCCGCCGGGCTCTCAAGGGTGCGGTCCGTGACGGCCTGGCCGAATTGCGTTCGACGCTTGGCGAAGTCCGGCAGCGCGCCGGCATCTTCCGCTTTCTGATCGCCCGCATGATCTACCAGGACGGCGTCAATGCGTTGCTTGCCCTGGGAGGCGGTTTTGCCGCCGCGATGTTCGGCTGGTCGATCACCGAAATCGGCGTCTACGGCATCATGCTCAACGTGGTGGCGATTTTCTCTTGCCTCTATGCGAGCCGCCTCGACACGCAGCTTGGCTCCAAGCTGGTTGTTCTGATAGCCATACTGCTGTTGCTGATCGCCACGGTCGGCATCGTTTCTACCGGACCGGGCTTCACCCTGTTCGGAGGACTGCCCCTCGGCGATGCCGACACTGGCGGATTGTTCGGAACGGCTGCCGAAAAAGCCTACATCATGTTTGGTTTGCTGATCGGCATAGCCTTCGGCCCGGTTCAGGCCTCCTCGCGCGCCTACATGGCGCGGAGTGTCACCGAAGACGAGGCTGGACGTTACTTTGGTATCTATGCACTGGCCGGGCGCGCCACCAGTTTCCTGGCACCTTTCCTGGTTGCCACGGTCACGGCTCTGAGCGGATCGGCGCGTCTGGGCATGGCCACCATCACTCTCTTCTTCGCAGTTGGACTGGTCATTCTCTGGACCACGCCCTATCCAGCCGACCAGCCGGATCGCAAAGCCTGAAGAAATACAGACACTTGGCGCCCCCGAGCATTCTCCGTACCTGGGGTATGGAGTTCGCATACTCCGAGTATGGAAAGACAACCCGCATGGATCACGCACTGGCGGCGGGCTTTTTCTGTCACTGTCAGCCAGGCGCGGCTTGCTGGTAGACCCCTAGATCATACCAGGCCCTTAACGGCTTGCGGATTCATTGCATCATGGCTCAAAAAACATGCAGGCATCCGCCCTCAATGACGGAAATGACGCATGCCGGTAAACACCATGGCGATTCCGGCCTCGTCCGCCGCATCGATCACGTCCTGGTCCCGCATCGAGCCACCCGGCTGCACCACCGCCGTGGCGCCCGCCTCGATCGCCGACAGCAGCCCGTCGGCAAACGGGAAGAAGGCATCGGAGGCAACGACGCGGCCCTTGGTCAGCGGCGCTTCCAGGCCGAGCACTTCCGCCGCATCGACGGCCTTGCGCGCCGCGATCCGCGCAGAATCGACGCGGCTCATTTGTCCGGCGCCGATACCGACGGTGGCACCGTTGAGCGCGTAGACGATGGCGTTGGACTTGACGTGCTTGGCAACCCGGAAGGCAAAGCCCAGATCGGCGAGTTCCCGCGCATCCGGCGCCCGCCTGGTTACCACCTTGAAATCTTCCGGCAGCACGATGCCGTTGTCGCGCCCCTGCACCAGCAGACCGCCGGCGACCGTCTTGACCGTCAGCCCGGGCTGGCGCGGGTCCGCCAGTTCCCCGGTGACCATCAGGCGCAGGTTCTTCTTCGCCGACAGGATGTCCTTTGCTTCCTCGCTGGCGTCCGGAGCAATGATCACCTCGGTGAACAGCTTGACGATCTCCGTCGCTGTCTCGGCGTCGAGCGTGCGGTTGAGCGCGATGATGCCGCCGAACGCCGAGGTCTGGTCGCATTCCAGCGCCCGGCGATAGGCTTCGACCAGGCTGTCGCCCACGGCCACGCCGCACGGATTTGCATGCTTGATGATCGCGCAGGCGGCGCGGTCACGGTCAAACTCGCTGACCAGTTCGAACGCGGCATCGGTATCATTGATATTGTTGTAGGACAGCTGCTTGCCCTGCAGAAGTGTCGCGGTCGCCACCCCGGGGCGCTGCTCACCATTGGAATAGAACGCAGCCGCCTGGTGCGGGTTCTCACCGTAGCGCATGACGTCAAGCAGCCGGCCGCCAAAGGCGCGGTGGCGCGGCGCCTCGAGCGCGAGTTCGGTGGCAAACCATCCCGAAACCGCCGCGTCGTAGGCCGCTGTCCGGGCAAAGGCCAGCGCCGCGAGCTCGCGCCGGAGCGCCAAAGGAACCGATCCGTCATTGCTGCGCAGCGCTTCGAGCACGCGCCCGTAATCGCCCGGATCGGTGACTGCCGTCACATAGGCATGGTTCTTGGCCGAAGCACGGATCATCGCCGGGCCGCCGATGTCGATGTTCTCGACGATCGTGGCCGAATCGGCGCCACCGGCCACCGTCTGCTCGAACGGATAGAGATTGACCACCGCGAGGTCGATCTCCGCAATCTTGTGCGCCTGCATCGCCGAACGGTGCTCCTCGTCGGCACGGATGGAGAGCAGGCCGCCGTGAACGCCGGGATGCAGCGTCTTGACCCGCCCATCCATGATCTCGGGAAATCCGGTCAGGTCGGACACATCACGGACCACAAGCCCGGCCGCTTCGAGCGCTGCCCGGGTACCTCCGGTGGAAACCAGCTCGACACCGAGAGCCACAAGATCACGGGCAAACTCCACCAGGCCGGTCTTGTCGGAAACCGACAGCAGCGCGCGGCGGACCGGCACCAGATCCGGCACAGGATGGTTCTTGGATACGACAGCCATATGGAAATCCCTCGAAAACAGCCGCGTCAGCCCGGCGGCGAGGATGCGTTAACACAGGCCGAAGGCCGATAAAACACGCAATTGGGCTTATCTGTGGAGCAATCCCGGCCCGGCGAGGTGACCGGGCCGCCGGCTATGCGCGCGGCAGATTGGTGCGGATCAGCTTCCAGTCGATCTGGGAGCGTTCGCCAACCACGAATTCAAGCGTGATCTGTTTGCTGGTTCGGGCCCCGGCCAGGTCGGCAAAATGGACGTCTTCCTCGATCTTCGGGACCAGATCCCGCGCGACGAAAGCCCAGGATTCACCATCACCGGCAGTGAGATGAACCACGCCATCCTCGTCCTGGGACACCGATATCGTCGGATGGACATGAAACCGCGCCACCGCCGGGGTCCGGTCATCCGGTCGTGGCTCGCTTTCATCGGGCCGGATCACCTGGTCGCGGCCCTGCACCTCGTGACCTGACGACAGCATGCGGATCTTGCGGCGATGTAAAAGCTTCAACGAACCTGCATAGCCGTCGTGGACCGCATCGAAGCCCTGATGGATACCCTCCTCGTCGAGTGAGCGGACAGTCACTCCGCGCACGCCGCCGGTGACGATCGGTCCGAGGAAGGAGGAATGCGAGAACTTGAGCGACGACCTGTCATCCAGCGTCACGGTGGAGTGGGCAGCGGTCATCCGGGCAAAATCGGCATATTGCGTATGCGGCACCACCGGGGCACCGGCATTGACGATGAAACAGTTCGCCCCCGAAGACAGTTCGAACGAGAGGCATCCCGCATGGGTCTGGTTCGACAAAATCCCCTTTGGCGGTGGTCCGGTATCGGCAATCAGCACGGCATTCCCGGCTGACAGCCTCTGATACTGCGAATGCGGCATTTCGCGGAATGCAGAACCCGAGGTTTCATCGTAACGCAGCACACCGAGAAGCCGGTCCGCGGAAACCGCCGAAGAGCCATTGAACAGCACCAGTTCACCGTTGGAATGGCGGAAGAAACGCAGGGCCGAAAACATCCGGTCCATGCCCGCCGCCATGTTGCGCGGTGGCTTCTGGCCGAGATTGATATAGGTCTGCTTGAGCGGCAGCAGATGCGTCAGCAGCTCGATCAGCACCATCGGATTGCGCGACACGTGTCCGCCATCGGGCAGGATCTGTGCATTGATTTCGCTGTCGAGGTTGCGGGATGCAGCCCGAACCGCGCCGGAACTCGAGGGCAGGCAAAGGCTTGCCATCGCCAGTGCAATCCGCGCCTTGAACCGGGTCGCATCTCCCGGCATTGCCCTGGCCACATGCTTCAGATACCGGGCCTGCAACGCGATGCTCTTGAGAAAGCGCCGGTAGAAACCGTGATCGGCGCCACGCAGCACGATCGGCGAGTGCGAAAACCAGGCGATCAGCCGGTTCGAAAGCACTTCCGGCTCATAGGCATGCCCGCCAAGCGCACGCCCTTCCACCGCGATCCAGTCATCGACCAGCGCCCGTGCATTGGCGCAGGCCAGATCGTGATCGGCTGCACGCATATGCCTGAGCCAGCCGAAACCGTGCAGGCTGCGCATGAAGGCCTCGCTCGCCCCCTCCACCTGGAACGGGCTGCCACCATCGGTGTCGATCAGGCTTCCGCCCATGGCAAAGCGGCCCGAATAGATTTCTTCGGCAATATGGGGATCGGCGATGCGCAAGTCGATCGGCGCCACCACCAGCCGGTCCGGGGTGCCACCGGTAAAGCGCAACGCATTTACCCGGCCGAGCGCAATGCGCCGCGCAAACCGTCGCCAGATTTCGGTCCCGTACAGTCGCCCTGAGCGTTGCGAATCGAGAATAGAAAATGCCAATCGGGAATTCCTGAAACCGGGTCCCGGCCCTCCACCGGACCAGAATCGTAACACAGTCGCTTGATTGTTCAACTGTCGCTAATGCATGTCGCGCTCATTTGGATTCCATTGAGCGATAACGTCTATGCATTACTTCAAAGGGTTACAGCGCCGCCCATCCAATTGGATGTACGACGCTGTAATGTGAACTTGTGAGGCAGTTGTCAATGTTTTCAAGCGGCAACCGGTCCATTCCTGAAGGGTCAGGACCTCACCAGCACCACGGCATAGAAGCCATCCAACCCTGCAAGCCTCGGGTCGTCATTGCCCAGCATCGCCGGATGTGTCCTGATTTCGCCTTTGGCGGTGACCGCAGTTTCCAGCCCCGGCCAGCGGGCCGCATCGACCGGGCGGATGCTCCATGCCGGATGGTCGGTCAGAAAACCCGCCACCATCTCTTCGCCTTCTTCCGGATCGAGCGAGCAGTTGGAGAACACCAGCTCCCCTCCGGGACGCACCAGCCCGGACGCATGGTCGAGCAGGTCACGCTGCACCCGGGCAAGGCGCATGATGTCTTCCGCACCCTTGGTGTAGGGAATGTCCGGATGCCGCCGCACCGTTCCCGTCGATGAGCAGGGCGCATCGAGCAAAACACCGTCAAACCCTTCGGGTGCCACCAGATCCTGGGCCCGGGTCAGTTGAGTGGTGACGTCAAACCCGAGCCGGGCCAGGTTGCCCCGCAACCGCTCGAGCCGGGTTTGCGACTGGTCGCACGCCGTCACCCGTGCTCCTGCGAGCGCCAGCTGGGCGGTCTTGCCACCGGGTGCTGCGCACAGATCCACGATATCGAGGCCCACAAGCCTGGAAAACAGCTGGGCCGGAATGCTGGCCGCGGCATCCTGCACCCACCAGGCACCATCCTCGAACCCCTCGAGACCCGAAACCGGTCCCTCCGGACGGCCGATTCGCACCGAACCAGTGGGCAGCACCACGCCGCCAAGTCGGGCTGCCCAGCCGTCAGCATCGGATTTCACCGTCAGGTCGATCGCCGGTGGTTCCGAGAGGATTGCGAGAATTGCATCGGCATCATCCGCGTAGGCAGAGCGAAGCCGGCTTTCGAACCAGTCCGGGAAGTCCGGTGTCAACGCGGTAATCTCCAGCAGCAACACGTCCTTTTCCCGCGCCATCCGGCGCAACAATGCATTGACCAGGCCGGCAAAGCGGCGATTGCGCGGATCCGAATCGGCCTGGGTGACCGCTAGGTCGACGGCGGCTCGATCAGGCACATCAAGATAGAGAATTTGCGCTGCACCAACCCGCAGAACCTGCCGGAGCGCCTTCGCACCCTCAGGCAACGGGTTGTCGACCAGCCTGTCGATGAACGCATCGATGACCTGCAGATGCCGCAGGGCCGACAGAAGAATGGCCCGCACCAGCAGCCGGTCCTGATCGCCAAGCCCGGTGAAGGCCGGATTGCCGCCCGCTGGATCCAGAAGGCCGTCCAGCGAAGCGCGGCTTTCCGTCACCGCAGACAGCAGCCGGGATGCCGCCTGACGGGCGGCAAGGCCGGGCTTCAGATTGGACGGATCAGGCCGGCCCCGGCTCTTGTGAGGTCTCTTGCGCTGTCCCTCCGGCCGGGCGCCGGTCAAGACCACGGCCCCTTGCGGGACGAGCCGTCACGGCCCCATGGTCCGGTCTTAGGCACCGACGTGGTCGCTGGCCGCTCGATCTGATCCCGGGAGCGGCGCGCAGGCGGCGGCGCCATCTCCCCGGCCATCGCTTCCAGCGCGGCGATGCGGTTTTCCGTTGCCGGGTGGGTGGAGAAGAGACTGTCCATGCGTTGACCATTGAGCGGGTTGATAATGAACATGTGCGCGGTCGCCGGGTTGCGTTCAGCATCCTCGTTAACAACGCGGCCGGCGCCGAGCGCGATCTTGCGCAGTGCCGAGGCAAGCCACAGCGGATTGCCGCAGATTTCCGCGCCGCGCCGGTCGGCGGCATATTCGCGGGTGCGGCTGATCATCATCTGCACCAGCATTGCGGCAAAGGGTGCAACGATCATGGCCACCAGAATGCCGATGAATCCGAGCGGATTGTTGTTGTTGCGGTTGCCACCGAAAAAGAGCGCGAAATTGCCCAGCATCGAAATCGCACCGGCCAGTGTCGCGGTGATTGTCATGATCAGCGTATCACGGTGTTCCACATGCGCGAGTTCATGCGCCATAACCGCGGCAACTTCCTCGTCGCTCAGGCTTTCGAGCAAGCCGACGGAGGCCGCGACTGCTGCATTTTCAGGATTGCGGCCGGTGGCGAAGGCATTGGGCTGCTGGTTGTGGATCACGTAAACCTTGGGCATCGGCAGCCCGGCATTCTGCGCCAGATCGGCGACGATCCGGTAGAATTCGGGCGCTGTGCTTGCATCCACCTCCACGGCATGATGCATGCGCAGCACCATCTTGTCCGAATTCCAGTAGGAAAACAGGTTCATCACGGCGGCAACAAGGAAAGCAATCATCATGCCGCCGGTGCCGCCGATGAGATAGCCTACGCCCATGAACAGCGCGGTCATCAAGGCAATCAGCATGGCTGTGCGAACAAGGTTCATCGGCATTTTCCTTTCCGGCGACCTGCCATCCTTTGCCGGTGCCGGCACGGGTGTTCGGCACAGGGGTTTTGATTTCGTCGCTTGTGAGGCTAGATATGGGATCTTGCAAGATGTTCTTCAATAAACTGCCAGACCGGGTGACCCGACCATGAACAATGACCAGCACGACGGCAACACACCGCAACCCGCGGGAACACGGGAAGACGGAGACGTGCAGGAAACTTCAGGACCGGCAGAAAAGCGGCCACTCAGCCCGGCAGCCCGGCGCGCCCTGGCCGAAGCAGAAGCCCGTCGCAAGGCGCTCGACAGCCAGAAGGCCGAAACCGAAAGGGAAATCGGTGGGCGCGGCGGGGCTGACCCGGCACGGTTCGGCGACTGGGAGATCAACGGCCGCGCCATCGATTTCTGACCCCGCGCCGTTGATCCCGTCGCGATACAGGAATATATTCCTGTATCATGAAACCCGATTCGCCCTTCAGATGTCTGCTTGCGCTGGTCACAGCTTTGCTGTGCAACCCGGTCACGCTGACCAGTGCCGCCGATGGCCAATGGCGCAGCGTTGCCGGACCGGTTGCCGCAAGGATCGTCAGAATCATCGATGGTGACACGCTCGAGGTCGAAGCCCATCCCTGGCCAGGTCACTCGGTGCGCGTCTCGGTGCGCTTGCGTGGCATCGACACCCCCGAACGCCGTTCACAATGCGCTGACCAGCGTGCCGCCGCCCGATTGGCACGCAATGAGCTCGAACGCCTGGTGAGAGACTTTCCGACAGTTGAGCTGATCAATGTTTCCGGCGGCAAATATTACGGCAGGGTGCTGGCCGACATGAAGGCGGGAACCCGCGACGTCGCGGCGGCCATGCTGGCAAGCGGGCTCGCCCGCCCCTACGACGGTGGCAAACGCCACAAGCCGCAATGTGCCGGATAGGTCTGAACCCGCCTGACCAGGCCAAATCCCGCACATATCAAAAAGGCCACCCGCAAGGGGTGGCCTTCGTGAATTCCAGCGCCGGTCGGACGCCTGCCCGATCACATCACCGATGGATCAGGACTTGCCAGTATCACCGGCTCTTCAGAGGCTGCTCCGAAGTCCGGCAATCCGAATCGTACGAACCGGCTTTTGGGAATCACTCGACATCGGATCACCTCCTTTCAATTGTTAAAGACACTGACAATGTGGGGCAAACAACGCTGCTTGCCAAGCACCCCGGTCAAATTAATTGCACCCGGCAAGAACGCGCCCATTCCGGATCGGGACAGCCTTGAGACATTGAGAAAGCAGCAAAGAACCCGCCCCGGCGCATCCGGAGCGGGTCTGGTTGATCAGCACGTCAGCCCGGAAACAGGCCGTCCGGGATAGTGATCAGCTCTTCTTGTTCTGCCGGTTTGCGATCAGGTCATCGACGACACCCGGATCGGCCAGGGTCGAGGTATCGCCAAGTGCTGAAAACTCGTCCTCGGCGATCTTGCGCAGGATCCGGCGCATGATCTTGCCCGACCGGGTCTTTGGCAGGCCCGGCGAGAACTGGATCTTGTCAGGCGAGGCAATCGGCCCGATTTCGTGCCGGACATGGGCAACCAGCGCCTTGCGCAGCGCATCGTCGCCTTCCTGTCCTTCCATCAGCGTGATGTAGCAATAGATGCCCTGACCCTTGACGTCGTGCGGATAGCCGACGACCGCAGCCTCCGAAACCGCATCATGCGAGACCAGCGCGCTCTCGACCTCGGCGGTCCCCATGCGGTGGCCCGAGACATTGATCACGTCATCGACGCGACCGGTAATCCAGTAATAGCCGTCCTCGTCACGGCGGCAGCCGTCACCGGTGAAGTATTTCCCCTTGTAGGTGGAGAAATAGGTCTGGATGAAGCGCTCATGATCGCCATAAACGGTGCGCATCTGCCCCGGCCAGGAATCGGTGATGCACAGATTGCCCTCGGTGGTGCCTGCGAGCACATCCCCGTCATTGTCGACCAGCTGAGGCTGCACGCCAAAGAACGGCCGTGTCGCCGACCCGGGCTTGAGCTTGGTGGCGCCGGGCAGCGGCGTGATCAGGATGCCGCCGGTCTCGGTCTGCCACCAGGTGTCGACGATCGGGCATTTCTTACCGCCGACGACATTGTAGTACCATTCCCAGGCTTCCGGGTTGATCGGCTCGCCGACCGACCCGAGCGTCCGGAGCGACTTGCGCGAGGTCTTCGTCACATGGTCGTCGCCCGCGCCCATCAGTGCCCGGATCGCCGTCGGCGCCGTGTAGAAGATGTTGACCTGGTGCTTGTCGACCACATCCCAGAAACGGCTCGGCGACGGATAGTTCGGAACACCCTCGAACATCAGCGTGGTCGCACCATTGGCCAGCGGCCCGTAGACGATATAGGAGTGCCCGGTCACCCAGCCGACATCGGCCGTGCACCAGTAGATATCGCCCTCGTGGTAATCGAAGACATATTCGTGGGTCATCGAGGCATAGACCAGGTAGCCGCCGGTGGTGTGCAGCACGCCCTTGGGCTTGCCGGTCGATCCGGAGGTGTAGAGGATGAACAGCGGATCCTCCGCCTTCATCTTTGCCGGCTTGCAATCCGGCTTCGCCGCCGCAACCGCCTCGTGATACCAGATGTCCCGGTCGGCAAACCATTCGACCTTGCCGGCGGTCCGCTGAACCACCAGCACGTTCTTGACCGTCACGTCATTGCGCTGAGCGATCTCGATGGCGAGGTCCGTATTGTGCTTGAGCGGAACCTTCTTGCCGCCGCGCAGTCCTTCGTCGGCCGTGATCACAAAGGTTGATTCGCAGTCAACGATCCGGCCGGCGAGCGCATCAGGCGAAAATCCGCCAAACACGATGGAATGGATGGCCCCGATCCGGGTACAGGCCAGCATCGCATAGGCCGCCTCGGGAATCATCGGCATGTAGATCGTGACCCGGTCACCCTTCTTCACACCATTCGATTTCATCACATTGGCGAGCCGGCAGACCTGGTCGTAGAGCTCACGATAGGTAATCTTCTTGTCGTCGTAGGGGTTGTCACCCTCCCAGATGATCGCCACCTGATCGCCGCGTTTGTCCAGGTGCCGGTCGATGCAGTTGTAGGAGACATTGGTCAGGCCGTCTTCGAACCACTTGATCGCCACCTTGCCGGTAAAGCTGGTGTTCTTGACCTTGGTGTAGGGTTTGAACCAGTCGATCCGCTTGCCGTGCTTACCCCAGAACTTCTCCGGATCCTTGATGCTCTGCTTGTACCATTTCTGGTATGTTTCATCATCGATCAACGCCCGTGATTTCGCGTCTTTCAGGATGTTGTAGGTTTTTTGCGACATGGGACCCTCCTCACTTACGGATACGCGCCTGTTACCAAAATAAGCGCAACCCGACTTCCATGGCGACCATTAATAACAGCGCAAATCATTGCCGCAATTAGACAATGGGCCGGTTTGCGAAACCCGACGGCAACAATTGCAATTCGACGGGCTTGCGGTTATAAGAACGCCGATTTCCCGGAAATGGTGGTTTCATCCACGGCCCGCGCCCCCGGAGCGGACGGACAGGAGGATTGTATTCATGGCACAGCAGCTTCTCATGCCTAAGGCGACCGCCGTCTGGCTTGTTGACAATACCGCATTGAGCTTCGATCAGATCGCGCAGTTCTGCAAACTGCACCCGCTTGAGGTAAAGGCCATCGCCGATGGCGAATCCTCGCAGGGCATCAAGGGTCTCGACCCTGTCGCAACCGGACAGCTTTCCCGCGAAGAGATCTCGGCCGCCGAGGCCAATCCCGAGCTGAAGCTGAAACTCTCGGAGCCGAAGGTTAGGGTGCCTGAATCCAAGCGCAAGGGACCGCGTTACACTCCGGTCTCCAAGCGGCAGGACCGGCCCAATGCCATTCTCTGGCTGGTGCGCAATCATCCCGAACTCAAGGATGCCCAGATCTCGCGTCTGGTCGGCACCACCAAGTCGACCATCGAACAGATCCGCGGCCGTACCCACTGGAACGCAGCCAACCTGACGCCGATGGATCCGGTTACTCTGGGCCTTTGCACCCAGATCGACCTTGACCTGGAAGTCGAGCGCGCCTCCAAGAACCGCGGCGCACTTGCCGATTCGGAACACGGCAGCGTGCTTCTGTCTGCCCGCGAGACCGAATCGGAAATGCCGGTCGAGGACGAGGGCGAAAAGGAAATCGACGCGGATGCGGTCTTTGCCAAGCTGTCCTCGATGAAGCGCGTCGAGCCGGAAGAAGACGAAGACAACAACTGAGGCTTCAGGTCCTGACAAGATACAAAAGGCCCGGCATTGCCGGGCCTTCGTCGTTTCTGCCGTTCAGGTGCCGGCAGTTTTGTGCAGTCCCGGCTATTCTTTCACCGGAACCGTGTAGTTGAGCGGCATCCGTCCGCCATCGGCATAAATCGTCTGCCCGGTGACATAGCTTGCATCCGGCGAGAGCAGGAAGGCCGTGACGGCGGCAATCTCCGACGGATCTCCGATCCGGCCAAGCGGCGTACGCGACAGGATGCGGTTCCTGGCTTCCGCATTGTCGACAACCGTCGCAAGCAGATCGGTCATGATGGAACCCGGGCCAACCGCGTTGACGCGGATGCCATGCGGTGCCAGCGACAACGCCATCACCTTGGTCAACTGGCTGATGCCACCCTTGGAGACCGAGTAGGGTACCTGGTTGGCGATCGCGAACGTGTCATTGATCGACGACATGTTGACGATCGAGCCGGGTTCCTCGCCGTTTCCGATCTGCTCGACCATGTGGCGCGCGACGGCCTGTCCGCACAGGAAGGCACTCTTGAGGTTGACGCCCATCACCCGGTCGAAATCGGCTTCTTCCAGATCCAGAAAATCAGCAGCGTGAACGATGCCCGCATTGTTGACCAGTGCGTTGATGGAACCGAAGGCATCGATGGTCTTTGCAACCAGATTGTGCACATCGAGCCGCTCGGATACATCGGTGGCCGTAAATCGAACCTCGCCATCTCCTGAAACAGCGTCGACCGCAGCCGAGCCAGCGGCCTCATCGATATCGGCGATCATTACCTTCGCGCCCTCGGACGCCAGGCGGCGTACGATGGCAAGCCCGATACCCTTGGCGCCACCGGTCACGATGGCTGTTCGTCCGTCCAGTCTCATGGTTTTTCCTTTCCCGGGGCGCCGTGTCTTCCATTGGAAGACTCAGAAGCCCAAAATCCGTCTTGTGCAGCCTCCGGCCCGAAAACCTGGCGGTTTTCAAGGGCCGGGGCTTTGGCGAAACGGCGGGACATTGACTTGGACGGTGAGCAAGGTCAATCGCTCTTGCCGGTGATCCCGCGTTTTGCGAGCACCTCGCTGATTTCATCAAGGATGGCGGGATCATCGATCGTGGCCGGCATTTTCCATGACTCTCCATCGGCGATTTTCTGCATGGTCGCCCGCAGGATCTTGCCCGAACGGGTCTTGGGCAGCCGCTTGACCACCATCACGTTCTTGAATGCCGCCACCGGACCTATCTGGTCACGGACAAGCTTGACCACCTCCTTCTCGACGTCTTCCTCGCTCCGCCCGTTGGAATTGTTGATGACGATGAAACCGGCAGGAATCTGGCCTTTCATGCTGTCCGCAATACCGATCACCGCACATTCGACAACATCGGGGTGGCCCGAGACAGCTTCCTCCATGCCGCCGGTCGACAGCCGGTGACCGGCGACATTGATGATGTCATCCGTGCGCGCCATGATGAACAGGTATCCGTCGTCATCGATGAACCCCGCGTCGGCGGTCTTGTAGTAGCCGGGAAACTCCGCGAGATAGGCATCGCGGAACCGGTTCTCGGCGTTCCAGAGCGTCGGCAGGCAGCCAGGCGGCAGCGGCAATTTGACGACGATATTTCCGAGCGTCCCGGCAGCAACCGGATGGCCGGCATCATCGACAACCTGCACGTCGTAACCCGGCATGGGTACCGCCGGAGAACCATATTTGACCGGCAGCAGGCCAAGCCCCATCGGGTTGCCGGCAATGGTCCAGCCGGTCTCGGTCTGCCACCAATGGTCGATCACCGGCACCTTGAGCATCCGCTCTGCCCAATGGATGGTGTCAGGGTCCGCCCGTTCGCCCGCCAGGAACAGCGCCCGGTAGCCGGACAGATCGTATTTGCCGATGAAGCTGCCTTCGGGGTCTTCCTTTCGGATGGCGCGGAAAGCGGTCGGCGCGGTGAACAGCACGGCAACCTTGTGTTCAGAGATCACCCGCCAGAAGGTGCCCGCATCGGGCGTACCGACCGGCTTGCCTTCGAACACGATGGTGGTGTTGCCGTGCAACAGCGGCGCATAGACGATGTAGGAATGTCCGACGACCCAGCCGATATCGGATGCCGCCCAGAACACTTCACCCGGCTTGACGCCGTACATCGCGTGCATCGACCAGTGAAGCGCCGCCATGTGGCCGCCATTGTCGCGCACCACGCCTTTCGGCTGCCCCGTCGTGCCGGATGTGTATAGGACATAGAGCGGATCGGTGGCAGCGACCGGTGTACAGGCGACCTTCCGCCCGGCATTGGCGGCAACCAGCTCCGCATAATCGAAATCCCGGCCCTCGATCAGGTCGCAACGATGTTGCTCCCGCTGCAGGACGATCGTCGCATCCGGCTTGTGCCGCGAATGCTCGATCGCCGCATCAAGTAAGGGCTTGTAGGCAACGATCCGCCCCGGCTCGATACCGCAGGACGCGCTGACGATCAGCTTTGCCTGGCTGTCCTCGATCCTTGTGGCAAGCTCCGAGGCCGCAAAACCGCCAAACACCACCGAATGCACGGCGCCAAGCCGCGCGCAGGCCAGCATCGCCACGATGGCTTCCGGTACCATCGGCATGTAGATGACCACCCGGTCGCCCTTGCCTACGCCCTTGTCCGACAGCGCGCCGGCAAATGCCTCGACCTCCGCCAGCATGTCCCGATAGCTGATGGTCCGCTTCGAACCGGTGATCGGGCTGTCGTAGATCAGCGCCGCCTGATCAGCCCGTCCATCGGACACATGGCGGTCCAGGCAGTTGTGGCAAGTGTTGGTGACCCCGTCCGGATACCAGCCGCCATAGACACCCAGATCGGGATCGAACGCTGTCTCCGGCTTTGTAAACCAGTCGATAGCGGCAGCCTGATCCATCCAGAAACCTTCCGGATTGCTGCGCCAGCTCTCGTAGACCTCGGCATAACGGCTTGTCATGATATTCTCCTCCCGGAACACGCCGGCGCAACACGGAAAGGTGCGCAGGCACTGTCAAAAGCCCCAATTCGCCGGCACCCTATGCCTGTCGGCAGACGGCGAAAACTAGACGATGGGCTAGGTCATGCCGTCAAATCGATTAGCGGGCTCCAAAAATCGCCGACCCGACCCTCACCTCCGTCGCGCCGAGGCCAATTGCGGTCTCGAAATCGTCCGACATGCCCATCGACAGGGTCTTGATGTCGTTCCTGCCGGCAATCTTGCCGAGCAGTGCAAAGTGCGGGCCGGGATTTTCATCCACCGGCGGAATGCACATCAGGCCGGTGATCTTGAGATCCAGATCATCCCGGCACATCGCGATGAAGGCATCCGCTTCCTCCGGCTCGATCCCGGCCTTCTGCGGTTCGGACCCTGTATTGACCTGCACGTAAAGACCCGGGTGCCTGTCCTGCTTCTTGATTTCCCGCGCGATTTCCCTGGCAATCTTTTCACGGTCAACGCTCTGGATGACATCGAACAGTGCCACTGCATCCGCCGTCTTGTTGGATTGAAGTGGCCCGATGAGATGCAACTCGATCCCCTGAGCTTCAGCTTTGAGGCCGGGCCATTTTGATTGCGCCTCCTGAACCCGGTTCTCGCCAAAAACGCGCTGTCCGGCCTCGATGACCGGTCTGATCTCGTCGGCTGACTTTGTCTTGGACACCGCCACCAGCCGGACCGCGCCACTCTCCCGGCCCGCTTCGGCTTCGGCGGCAGCGATAGCCGCGCGCACTCTCTCCAGGTTTTCCCGTGCGTTCACGCTGTGCTCCATATGCTTGCTTTCAAAACCTTCAGAAGGTGTTAGCGCAGCCCGGCCGGCTTGCCAATCAGGCCATGGTTTCGACCGGTGCGCCCGATGCGTAGGCCTGGACCAGCCAAACCGTCCCGAACTTGGGCGTCAAAGCCGCTCAATGGTTGACGCTTGGCGGGTTTCATGGTGAAGGTCGCGACAAAATCTGACAGGTTTTCTGGTGACCCTTTATGGCAATTGAACGATACAATCCCAAACAGGCGGAAACCCGCTGGCAGCGCATGTGGGAAGAAGCGCGGATTTTCGAGACCGACAACGACAGTCCGGACCCGAAATACTACGTGCTCGAGATGTTTCCCTATCCGTCCGGCCGGATCCACATGGGGCATGTCCGCAATTACGCCATGGGAGATGTCGTCGCCCGCTACAAGCGTGCCAAAGGCTTCAACGTGCTGCACCCGATGGGCTGGGATGCCTTCGGCATGCCGGCCGAGAACGCAGCGATCCAGAACAAGGTCCACCCGCGCGACTGGACCTATGCCAATATTGACGCCATGCGCAAGCAGCTCAAGTCGATGGGCCTGTCGCTCGACTGGAGCCGCGAATTTGCCACCTGCGACGTCGACTACTACAAGCAGCAGCAGGCGCTGTTTCTCGATTTCCTCAAGGCCGGCCTGATCTACCGCCGCAATTCCAAGGTCAACTGGGATCCGGTCGACATGACGGTGCTTGCCAACGAGCAGGTCATCGACGGTCGCGGCTGGCGCTCGGGTGCACTGGTCGAACAGCGCGAACTGACCCAATGGTTCTTCAGGATTTCGGATTTCGCCGACGATCTTCTGACCTCGCTTGATGAACTCGATCAGTGGCCCGAAAAGGTCCGGCTGATGCAGAAGAACTGGATCGGCAAGTCCGAAGGCCTCTCGCTGCGCTGGGAAATCGCCGACCCGGCGCTGGCCGGCGGAGCCAACGACATCGAGGTCTACACCACCCGTCCCGACACCCTGTATGGCGCATCGTTCCTGGCGATTGCCGCCGATCATCCGCTCGCCAGGGAACTGGCCGCCAAGGACCCCGCGATCGCCGAGTTCTGCGATCAGTGCCGTCGTGCCGGTACATCGCTGGCAGCACTCGAGACCGCCGAGAAGACCGGTCTGAAGACCGCGGTCAGCGTGGTCCACCCGCTCGACCCAGACTGGACGGTTCCGGTCTACATCGCCAATTTCGTTCTGATGGATTACGGCACCGGCGCCATTTTTGGCTGCCCCTCGGGAGACCAGCGCGACCTCGATTTTGCCCGCAAGTACAATCTGCCGGTTACACCCGTGGTGATGCCGGCGGATGCCGACGCGGCAAGCTTTGTCATCACCGACACTGCCTATGTGGGCGATGGCGTGATGATCAATTCCCGTGATCTCGATGGCATGACACCGGACCAGGCATTCGATGCGGTCGCCAACCTCCTCGAAGCCCGGACACTGGGCAACGCTCCGCAGGCTGCGCGAAAGACCAATTTCCGGCTGCGCGACTGGGGACTGTCCCGCCAACGCTACTGGGGCGCGCCGATCCCGGTGATCCACTGCGATGATTGCGGTGTTGTTCCTGTGCCGACTAAGGATCTGCCGGTCAAGTTGCCTGACGACGTCACGCTCGACAAACCGGGCAATCCGCTCGATCACCATCCAACCTGGAAACATGTCGACTGCCCGGCCTGTGGCAAGGCAGCCCGGCGCGAAACCGATACGATGGACACCTTTGTTGACTCGTCCTGGTATTTTGCCCGTTTCACGGCACCGCGTCACGACACCCCGACCGATCCCTCGGTTGCCAGCGCCTGGCTGCCGGTTGACCAGTACATCGGCGGTATCGAGCATGCGATCCTGCACCTTCTCTATTCACGCTTCTTCACCCGCGCCATGCGCCAGACCGGCCATGTCGACCTCAAGGAGCCGTTCCGCGGTCTCTTCACCCAGGGCATGGTGGTCCATGAAACCTACCGCACCGGAGGCGAAGGCAAGCCGGACTGGGTACCGCCCGCCGAGGTGGTGATCGAGGAACTCGACGGCACCCGCCGGGCCCGCCATGCCAAAACGGGCGAGCCTCTGACCATTGGGTCTATCGAGAAGATGTCCAAGTCCAAGAAGAACGTTGTCGATCCGGATGACATCATCGATAGCTATGGTGCTGATACTGCACGCTTTTTCATGCTTTCCGATTCACCACCGGACCGCGATGTGATCTGGACCGAAGCCGGCGTCGAAGGCGCTCACCGCTTCGTTCAGCGGATCTGGCGATTGCTGGGCGAAGCTGCCCCGGAACTTAAAGCAACCGAAGCTGCAACCGGAACAGATGGTACGGCGCTCGCTGTTTCACGCGCAGCACACAAGACCGTCAAGGCCATCGGTGAAGACATCGAGAAGCTCGCCTTCAACAAGGCCGTTGCCCGGCTTTATGAACTGGTCAACACGATGGCTGCCACCCTCTCGGATGTCGCTGCGGGCAAGGCCGAAACCAAACTGAAGGCAGCCTGCAAGCAGGCCTCCGACATGATCGTGCTGCTGATAGCACCGATGATGCCCCATTTGGCCGAAGAATGCTGGAAATTGCTCGGCAATGACGGCATGGTGGCAACCACACCGTGGCCGGACTACGATGCCAGCCTTGTGATGGATGATCAGGTCACCCTGCCGGTTCAGATCAATGGCAAGAAGCGCGGAGAATTGACAATTGATCGCAATGCCGATCAAGCTGCCGTGGAACAAGCCGTGTTGGCGCTTGAGTTTGTCCAGAACGCGACTGGAGGCAATCCACCGCGCAAACTTATCGTCGTACCCCAAAGGATCGTCAATGTTGTCGTTTGAAGCTGCCGGATCAGAATGGAAAGCCAGGGGTCTCGCGGCCGCGCTCGGCCTTGGACTGCTGGCCGGCTGCCAGGCACAGCCGCTGTACGGGTCGATGAGCGGCGCCAGCCAGTCGATCACTGTCTCCGAGGCAGATTCGCGTGTCGAGCAGGTCGTTCGCAACGAACTGGTGCTCGGCTTTGGCGGCGAACAGCAGAACGGTGCTTACCAGCTCAATCTGAGCGTCAGCTCCGGCCTCTCAGGCCTTCTGCCCGGCGGCCTGGACAATGAGTTTTCAGCTGCTCGGACCACGGTGACCGCCACCTACGTGCTCAAGTCGACCAGCACCGGGGAAACCGTCAAGTCAGGCTCCCGTTTTGCCGATGCACAGCTTGATCTTCCATCGCAGAATTTCGCGCAGGAAAGAGCCAAGCTTGAAGCCGAAGATCGGGCAGCGCGCCAGGTGGCAGCCCTTGTGCGCGCCGATATTGCGGCAGCGCTTGCCCGATAGATCTGCAACCGGTTTGAACGGGCGGCATGACACAACTCAAGTCTCATGAATTTTCAGGGTTTCTGCGACGGGAAGGCACACCCTACCGCATCATACTGATCTATGGACCGGACCGGGGCCTGGTATCCGAACGGGCAAGCGAAATCGCCGCAAAGACCGGCGTGGATCTCAAGGACGATTTCGCGGTTCTGAAACTGGAAGCATCGGACCTTTCGGGCGACCCGGGCAGATTGGCCGATGAATTCGGAGCAATCAGCCTGTTTGGCGGCGACCGGTTGGTCTGGGTAAAAAATGCCGGCAATGATCGCGGGCTGATACAGGCGCTGACAGCGCTCGTGGAAACCGAGCCCGGTTCATCCCATCTCCTGGTCGAGGCCGGAGATCTGAAAAAGGGCAGTGCTCTGCGCAAGCTGATTGAGAACGCCCGCACAGCTCTCGCCATACCCTGTTATGCAGATGATGCCCGCGGTATTCAGACGCTGATTGACGAGGAGTTGGGTGCAGCCGGTCTCACCATCCAGCCAGATGCACGTCAACGCCTTGCGCAGCTTCTCGGAGGTGATCGGCTCGCCAGTCGTAACGAATTGAAAAAACTTGCACTTTACTGCCATGATTCGGGCAAGGTGACCGACGAGGATGTGATCGAGGCGATGGGCGATGTTGCCGCCCTGTCGGTTGATGATGCTGTTGATGCGGTCTTTTCTGGAAATCCGGTGCGGCTTGAGGCAGCACTCGAACGGATTCTGGCCTCCAAGACCTCCGTGTTCCTGGTCCTGCGAAGCTGCATCCTGCAGTTCGAACAGCTTGACGCCATGCGGTCGCTGGTCGAAAACCACGGACGCCAACCCGCCCAGGCGATGACCGAAAGAGGCCGTGGCGTTCACTTCAAGCGCAAGCCTGTGGTTGAAAAGGCACTTCGTCACTGGCGGCTCCCGGCAATAAACCGGGAAATGCGCCGGTTGGCCGACGCCGTGCTCGAAACCCGGCGCAGGCCGCAGCTTGAGGCCTCCATAGCCCGGCAAGCGCTGCTGCGCACCTGCCTGCTCAGCCGCTGACGGATCTTGATCTTCTGAAAATCAGGCTATTTCTCGCCCAGAAGCCGACACAACTCATCAAGTTGTTCGAGCGACTTGTAGTCGATCCGCAACTGCCCGCCCTGCCCCTTGTGGGCCAGCTGGACCTTCAGTCCGAGCACATCGGAAAGGCTGCGTTCAAGCGCCAGCGTGTCCGCGTCCTTCTCTTCCGGACGGGTCGCCGACTTGGTTTCAATCCCTGCCGGACTGGAACCCTGTTCTGCATCCCTCTGTGCAAGCTTTTCGGCATCACGAACCGAGAGACCTTCCCCGGCGATCTTTCGCGCCAGGCCGACCGGATCGGACGTGGACACGATGGCGCGCGCATGGCCGGCAGACAGCGCACCTTCGGCCAGCATCTGCCGCACTTCGTCCGGAAGCTTCAGCAGGCGCAGCGAATTGGCCACATGACTGCGGCTTTTACCGATGACTTCGCCCAGATCATTCTGCGTATAGCCATACTGCGCAATCAGCTGCTCATAGCCCTGGGCTTCTTCAAGCGCGTTGAGATCGGCGCGCTGGACGTTCTCGACAATGGCAATCTCGAGGGCTGTCCGGTCGTCAACGTCCCGCACGATGACCGGAATATCCACCAGGCCGGCCATCTGCGCTGCGCGCCACCGGCGTTCACCTGCGATGATTTCGTACCGGCCTTCGCCTGCGCTGCGCACCATCACCGGCTGCACGATGCCGTGTTGCCGGATCGACCGCGACAGATCTTCGAGATCGGCCGGATCGAAGCTGCGGCGCGGATTGCGCGGGTTGCGGCTGACATGCTCGATCGGCACCATCCGGTCAGCTGAAACTGCCGGTTTCGACTGAGCCTGCACCGGCTGGTCAATCTCGCCGATCAGCGCAGCCAAGCCACGTCCCAGTCGCTTCTTTGTTACATCGTCTGACATCGTCTCATCCACTCTTGCCGTCGACCTGCAGGGGTCAGGCAGCCTTGCGATTGCGTTCGCGCTGAATTACCTCTGAAGCCAGCTGCAGATAGGCCTGGCTGCCTGCGCACTTCAGATCATAGAGAATTGCCGGTTTTCCATAAGACGGCGCTTCCGATACCCGCACATTTCGGGGGATCAGGGTTCGGTAGACCTTGTCGCCCAGGTGCGAGCGGACATCCTCGACCACCTGAAGCGCAAGATTGTTGCGCGCATCATACATGGTCATGACGATACCCTGGATATCCAGCGTCGGATTGAGCGAATCCCGGACCTGACCGACCGTCTCCAGCAACTGGCTCAAGCCCTCCAGCGCGAAGAATTCGCACTGCAGCGGGACAAGAATCGAATGCGCGGCCGCCATGGCGTTCATCGTCAGCAGGTTGAGCGACGGCGGGCAATCGATCAGCACATAACTGTAGCGCATCGCCTCTTCGGTCTGAAGCGCCTTGCGCAGACGAAACACCCGGTCCGGCGTGCCGGCAATTTCCATCTCGACGCCAAGCAGATCCATCGTCGAGGGAATGATGCTCAGATGCGGCACGGCGGTCTGCATCACGGTCTCGCCGATTGTGGCATTCTGCGTCAGGAGATCATAGGCCGAGACACCACGGTCCTTGCGATCTATACCCAGCCCGGTGCTGGCGTTGCCCTGCGGGTCGATATCGACAATCAGGACTTCCTCGCCAATCGCCGCGAGCGCGGTCGCGAGATTGATGGCGGTGGTTGTCTTGCCCACGCCGCCTTTTTGGTTGGCAATGGTTATGATCCGGTTCTTCGAAACTTGCATCGAGAGGGTCCGCGGCCTAGTTGCGCTTGGAAAGATTGCTGATCTCCAGGATTGCCGATCCATCCTGTGCCAGACTTTGATGTTCTACCAGATCAAAGCACCACAGGTCACGCGCTGATCCGACTTCTCCAAGATAATCCAACCCTTTGTGAAACCACATTTGCACCGAGGGATTGTCCTCCGCATAAGGAGCGGCGTAATCAAGCAAATCGGACAGAGAAGCCAGCGCACGTGCCGAAATCGCATCGATTTTTTCCAGCTTATGCCGCGCATCCTCGATTCGAATCGGATGAACACTGGCCCGAGCGCCAGTTTCAAGAATCACCTGACGCAGAAATGCAGCCTTCTTGTTGTTGCTTTCGACCAGATACACCCAACCTTGCTGATGCTCTGCAAGGCAAATGGCCGTGACCAGACCAGGAAAGCCGGCCCCACTGCCCATGTCGAGCCAACGCATCGATTGTGGCTTCAGCCAATAGAGCTGAAGACTGTCAAGAACATGCCGCTGCCATAGTTCCGGCAGGGTATTCGGCGAAATGAGATTGATCGAAATCTGCCATTTTCGCACGAGGTCCGCATAAAGGCTCAGCTTGTCCCATGTTTCACGTGAAACAAAAGCGGAATCCGGGAAGAAGCCTTTGGAAACATCAAACTGGGTCATTTATCCAATTGCCCTGTCCGTGACGCTACCGGAGTACTTCCGGAGATTCGCCAAAAGAAGTGCTACGGCAGCAGGAGTCATCCCCTCGATCCGTTCCGCATGGCCAACCGATGGTGGGCGAATGCGTTCGAGCTTGGTCTTCAGCTCTTGGGAAAGACCGGGAATATTATCATAGCGAAAATCATCAGGGATTCGTCTTCCCTCTTCCCGCCGCCGCTCTTCGATGTCCTGCGCCTGCCGATCAAGATACACAGCATAGACCGCATCAATGGCAGCAGACTCAAGAACCTTGCGTCCATGCGCGTACAGATCCGGCCAGATCTGAAGAATCCGCTCAACGGAGATATCGGGGTAAGATAGCAGCTGAAATGCTGTGCGGCGAATACCGTCCTTGTTCAGGGAAAGTCCAAATTTTCCAGCTTCGCTGGGCGAAAGGCTCAACTGCTTCAGATCTGAAAGACATTTCGCCAACGAATCGAAGTAAGCCGCAAACTTTTCCTGACGGTTCGTGGACACACACCCCAGCGCTATCGCCTTGGGCGTAAGGCGCAGTTCCGCATTGTCGGCACGCAACGACAGCCGATACTCGGCCCGGGAGGTAAACATCCGATAGGGCTCACTTACACCCTTCGTCGTAAGATCATCAATCATGACTCCTATATAGGAATCCGTCCTGCTGAAAATACAGGAATCCCGCTTTTGAACCTTCAGCGCCGCATTGAGACCGGCAACCAGGCCCTGAGCCCCCGCTTCTTCGTAGCCGGTTGTGCCATTGATCTGCCCGGCCAGAAACAGACCGCTGATGCGCCGTGTCTCCAGCGTGTGGCCGAGCTCTCTCGGATCCACATGATCATATTCTATCGCATAGCCTGGTTGAAGAATTCGGACATCCTCAAGCCCTGGAATTGTCCGGAGAAACGATTCCTGCACATCCTCAGGCAACGAAGTGGATATCCCGTTGGGATACACGGTTGAATCGTCCAGGCCTTCGGGTTCGAGGAAAATCTGGTGACCATCTCTTTCACCGAACCTGACGATCTTGTCCTCGATCGACGGACAATAGCGTGGGCCGACGCCTTCGATCTGACCCGAATACATGGCTGACCGATGTATGTTGTCCTGGATGATCCGGTGGGTTTCAGGCGTAGTCCGCGTGATACCGCACCTGATCTGGCGTACTTCGATCCGATCGGTAAGAAAAGAAAAGGGGATGGGCTCGGCATCGGCTTCCTGCCACTCGACACGATCCCAGTTTATGGTGTTACCGTCGAGCCGTGCCGGTGTGCCCGTCTTCAGCCTTCCGAGTTGAAACCCTGACCTTTCCAGTGTCCCCGACAAGCCTACAGACGGATCTTCGTTCATTCTGCCGGCAGGTATCTTCCGATCGCCAATGTGAATGAGGCCGCGGAGAAAGGTTCCAGTGGTCAGAACAACCGCACCGCAATCGATCAGCCGTCCGTCCTTGAGCAAAACACCTTCGATTCCGTCCTCGTTCATCTTGAGGTCTTCCGCCTCGCCCTCGAAGATGTCGAGATTGGGTATAGCGTCCAGCAATCGCTGGATCGCTTCCCTGTAGAGCTTCCGGTCAGCCTGTGTTCTCGGACCCCATACGGCCGGTCCCTTGCGGCGGTTCAGCATGCGGAACTGAATACCTGATTGGTCAGCGGCAAGGCCCATGAGGCCATCCATGGCATCGATCTCTCGAACAAGATGACCCTTCCCAAGACCGCCGATGGCCGGATTGCAAGACATGGTGCCAATCGTGTCTCGCCGATGAGTCACCAGCGCGGTCTTCACTCCAAGACGTGCAGCGGCAGCGGCAGCCTCGCTGCCTGCATGGCCTCCGCCAATCACAACTACATCGTAATTCATAGAATGCCTCCAGGAGACGGTGTTCTTGGTCAGCCAATGCCGAAAGTCAAGGCACATCGTTTCACGTGAAACGTACACGATGCTCGCTGAGCTGGCTGTTGTTGGGGTCAGTGTTTCACGTGAATCACAGGCAGGGCCCAGCGATCCACTGTTCCACGTGAATCATTTACCCACACAGAATTCAGAAAAAATCACACCGAGAAGATCTTCAACATCAACCCTGCCGGTAATGCGGCCCAAGGCGGTTGCCGCGTTCCGCAAATATTCCGATCGAACTTCAATTGGAAGAATCCGACCTCTTACCGCCTTTTCTGCCTCGGCGACGCAGGTCTTGAGGTATTGTACATGCCTATCTCTCGTGGGCAGTGCTTCACCTGCCCCCGCATGGTTCTGGCCGATCCGCTTCTTGATTTCCTCCATCAGAAGATCAATGCCGGCTCCCGTCTTGGCAGATATTGAAAAGACTTCGGAGCCTGTTGTCTCAAATTCCAACTGGCGTAAATCCGATTTTGTGAGCAGGAGCAGATTGTTTGGGTTTGCACCGGCTATCGCGTCAACGGCAGTATCGATGGCTGTGGCATCTCTCAGTTCGAGCACCAGATCCGCCTCTTCCGCGGCCCTGAGGCTCCGCCTTATGCCCTCGAGTTCAATCTGGTCTTCCGAAGACCGTATGCCAGCGGTATCCTGAACCAGGACAAGATGGCCGCCAATGTCCAGGCGAACCTCGACGATATCCCGTGTGGTACCTGCAATATCGGACACTATGGCGACGTCCCGTTTGGCCAGCGCGTTCAGCAATGACGATTTGCCGGCGTTCGGCGGACCTATCAGGGCTATCCTGAATCCATCCCTGACAATTTCCCCGGCCCTTGCCCTAGACAAGTGCTGCTTCATCTCGTCAAGCAGAGCCTGCATCTCTGGCCATATCCGATCTGAAACCGCGCCCGGAATATCGTCTTCATCTGAAAAATCGAGTTCGGCTTCCACCATCGCCCGGGCATGTGTCATCTTGTGCGCCCAGCCGGAATATAGTGAACCCAGAACACCTACTGCCTGGCCCATAGCCTGTTTCCGCTGTGCCTCGGTTTCTGCCCGGATGAGATCGGACAGTCCTTCGACTGCCGTCAGATCCATTCGGCCGTTCTCAAAAGCCCGCTTGGTGAATTCACCAGCTTCTGCATGACGTAGACCGGGTAAATCCGACAGGCGAGAGAGCACCGCGGATATCGACGCCCGTCCACCATGGATCTGCAGTTCAGCGACATCCTCACCGGTAAACGAATGCGGCGATGGAAAAAACAGGCTGAGTCCGTGATCGAGAACCTCACCCGACGCATCACGCAACTTTGCAAGTCGTGCCATACGGGGTTGCGGTACTTCTCCGAGGATTGTTTCGAGTACGAATCGAACTTGCGGCCCCGAAACCCGTATGATTGCAACCCCGGCCGGCGGAGCGCCTGAGGACAGGGCGAATATTGTATCCCGCATATTCGTACCGGTTTCGAATCAAATCGGAGGTTTGTGCGATTCGTCAGGTATTCATGGAATCGAAGAAGTCGCTGTTGGTCTTGGTCTGCTTCAGCTTGTCGATCAGGAACTCGATCGCGTCGGTGGTGCCCATCGGTGCCAGGATGCGGCGCAGCACGAAAATCTTCTGCAGATCCTGTTTCGGCACCAGCAGGTCTTCCTTGCGGGTACCGGATTTGAGAATATCCATTGACGGGAATATTCTCTTGTCTGCAACCTTGCGGTCCAGAACGATTTCAGAGTTGCCGGTACCCTTGAATTCTTCAAAGATCACTTCGTCCATGCGCGATCCGGTGTCGATCAACGCGGTGGCAATAATGGTCAGTGAACCGCCTTCCTCGATGTTTCGGGCTGCACCGAAGAACCTCTTCGGGCGCTGCAGCGCATTGGCATCCACACCGCCGGTCAGCACCTTGCCCGATGAAGGAACAACTGTGTTGTAGGCGCGGCCGAGGCGTGTGATCGAGTCCAGCAGGATGATCACGTCACGGCCATGTTCAACCAGCCGCTTGGCCTTCTCGATGACCATCTCCGCCACCTGGACGTGGCGCACAGCCGGTTCATCAAAGGTGGAGGCCACCACCTCGCCCTTGACCGAGCGCTGCATGTCCGTGACTTCTTCCGGACGTTCGTCGATCAACAGAACGATCAGGTAGCAATCGGGATGGTTGGCTGTAATTGAATGGGCGATGTTCTGCAGGAGAACCGTTTTACCTGTGCGCGGCGGTGCAACAATCAGCCCACGCTGGCCCTTGCCGAGCGGTGCGACCAGGTCGATGACGCGCGCCGAGATATCCTTGGTCGTGGGATTGTCGATTTCCATCTTGAACCGCTCATCCGGATAAAGCGGCGTGAGATTGTCAAAATGAACCTTGTGACGGATCTTTTCGGGATCCTCGAAATTGATCGTGTTGACCTTCAACAGGGCAAAATAGCGCTCGCCCTCCTTCGGACCCCGAATCGGACCTTCAACGGTATCGCCGGTCTTCAGCGAGAACCGACGAATCTGCGATGGCGAGATGTAGATATCATCCGGCCCCGGAAGGTAGTTCGCATTGGCCGAGCGCATGAAACCAAAGCCATCCTGCAGAACCTCGACCACGCCTTCGCCGATAATTTCGACTTCCTGTGCAGCCAGCTGCTTGAGGATCGCAAACATCAATTCCTGCTTGCGCATCACACCAGCATTTTCGACCTCGACCGATTCTGCAAACGCCAGAAGATCGGTAGGAGTTTTGTTCTTGAGCTCTTGAAGCTTCATTTCCTGCATGGGAAATCCAAATTTCGACATTGAAGATATGGGAAGTGGCGGGCATTCACGATCCGGCCTGTGCAGGCCGGCCAGACTGGTACTGGCGCCCACCATAGAAGGTGTTGATTGCTAAATAGCGATTCACGTGAAACGTCGCAAGCCCTGTCCGCGCATATTCTCTCGCGCTTGGGCAGTGACGGATGCTCCGGCCAAACCCTGGCCCTGCACAGTCAGGCGAAGGGCTTGATGATCACCATGATCACCACGAGGATCATCAGCACCGTCGGGATTTCATTGGCCATCCGCCATTGGCGTGCCGTCATGGTGTTCTGCCCGGCCGCAAACCGCCGTGCCGACCGGCTGAGAAAGACGTGAAACGCAGTCAGACCGACAACGGCCACGATCTTGATCCAAAGCCAGGTACCCATGAAGCTGAACCCGTCCCATGCCAGCCACAGACCCACGACCCAGGACACCATCATGGCCGGGTTCATGATCACCTTGACCAGACGCTGCTCCATGACAACGAATGTGGTCGAGGGCTCGCTCCCGGCCGCAGCGTCGGCATGATAGACAAAAAGCCGCGGCAGGTAGAACAACCCGACCATCCATGAAATGACAGCGACGATGTGCAGAACCTTGAGCCAGCCATAAAGCCACGCCGGCTGGAACCACCAGGCAGCCAGTGCGGCCAGAACCACCACGGCAATGCTGAGATAGGCCTTGGTGCGGGCCTTGCTGCCTTCGGCCTGGCTTGTAGCGCGTTGCTCGTTCACCGGCTTGCGGCGCCCCGGATCCGGTTCATCAACCGGGTGACGTTTTCGGGATCGGCTTGCGGCGTGATTCCATGGCCCAGATTGAAGATCAGCGGACCTTTGCCAAGCGTATCGAGCACTTCGTCGATGCCTTCATCTAGCGCAGTTCCGCCTGCCACCATGCGCAGCGGATCAAGATTACCCTGCACAGCACCACCCTGCTGGATCTGCCGCGCCAGCTTGGACGGCACCGTCCAGTCGAGACCGACACAATCGATGCCGGTGGCAGCCCGATAGGTTTCCAGAAGTGCGCCAGCTCCCTTGGCAAATCCGATGATCGGAACCCCCGGACGTTCACGGCGGATCCGGTCGACCATGTGTTTCACCGGACCGATCGAATAGCGCGCAAAATCCGTTTCCGACAGCACTCCCGCCCAGGAGTCGAAGATCTGGACCGCATCCGCGCCAGCATCGATCTGCGCGATCAGGTAATCGGCCGATATATCCGACAGCAATGTGAGAAGGGACATGAAGGCTTCAGGATGCTGCATGGCAAACAATCGCGCCGGCGCCTGGTCGGGCGTCCCATGCCCGGCGATCATGTAGGTCGCCACCGTCCAGGGAGCCCCGCAGAAACCGAGCAGCGTCGTCTCGGCTGGCAGTTCCGCTCTCAGCCTGCGCACCGTCTCATAGACCGGCGCAAGGTGCGTGTGAATGTTCGAGGCATCAAGCGATGCAATGGCTTCCGGTGCAATCGGATCCATCAATGGCCCCGTGCCTTCGACAAACCGTACATTCCGGTCAAGCGCATCAGGAATGACAAGAATGTCGGAAAACAGGATGGCGGCATCAAAACCAAACCGTCTGATCGGTTGCAAGGTGACCTCGACAGCCAGGTCCGGTGTGTAGCAAAGGTCGAGAAAGCCCTTGGCCTTCGATCTGGTTGCTCGATACTCCGGCAGATATCTCCCTGCCTGCCGCATCAGCCACACCGGTGGAGGGAAGACGCTTTCACCGCCCAGCACCTTCATGACTTTACGATCACCGCTTTTTGTCATCCACCACTTCCCTTAAATAAATCCTTATTGAAAAGGATTCTGATTCTTAGACTCTGTGTTTTACGGGGATTCGCCGTTATCCACACTTCATCCACAGCTTGTCCATATAAGCAAGGACGGCCTTGAAGGCCAATCCGATTTCGAATTCAGATCTGCCGGAGACGGATTCGCCGCGTGATTCCAATCCCCTGCACGATACTTCGAATTTCCTTAACGCCGATGCCGTCACATTTTTCCCTGTTGTTCAACTCACCCCTGCCGAAACTGTCCCGGAGATCGCCATTGTGGACAAACTGGTGGTTTATCCCTTGCAATGAGAAGCCCCGGCGACCTACTTCGGACTTGTCCCGGTTTATCAACACCCCGCGGAGAATATTGTGGAGCAGACCAAAAACTATTTCCATCTGCATTTGATCTCCGATTCGACCGGCGAAACGCTGATGGCCGCAGGCCGGGCCGCCGCCGCCCAGTTCCAGGGGGCCCAGGCGCTCGAGCATGTCTACCCGCTGATCCGCACCCGCAAACAGCTGTTCGCGGTCCTCGATGCCATAGATGGTGCTCCGGGAATCGTCCTTTACACCATCGTCGACACCGAACTGGCATCGATCATTGAGCTCAAATGCCGGGACATGGGGCTTCCCAGCGTGTCGGTGCTGGAACCGGTGATCAATGTCTTCCAGTCCTACCTTGGTGCGCCCTCCCGCCGTCGTGTCGGCGCCCAGCACGATATGGGAGAGGAATACTTCAAACGCATCGATGCGCTGAATTTCACCCTGGACCATGACGACGGCCAGTTGCCGGCCGATTTCAACGAGGCGGATCTGGTCATTCTCGGGATCAGCCGGACCTCGAAGACGCCGACGAGCATCTACCTCGCCAACCGCGGTATCAAGACAGCCAATATCCCGATCGTCCATGGCGTTCCGCTACCCGAAGACCTGATCAAGGCAAAAAGGCCCGTCGTTGTCGGGCTCATCGCTTCCGTCGACAGGATCGCACAGGTCCGTCAAAACCGGGTTCTCGGCGCAACCACCGGATATCAGGGCGAGCACTACACCGACCGCTCCCTGATCAGCGAAGAACTCAAATACGCCAGATCCCTGTGCGAGCGGCACGGCTGGCCGGTCATAGATGTGACCCGGCGGTCTATCGAGGAGACCGCAGCGGCCATTCTTGCCTTGCGCCCGAAGTGGCGTTAACCCCCTTTGGGTCCGCGACCCGCTTCGACAAAGGAGACCTCCATGCCGCCGCGCCTCGTTCTTGCTTCGGCGAGCCCATTCCGAAAGACCCTTCTCGAAAACGCCGGGCTCAATTTTGATGCCGAACCTGCGCAGATAGATGAACGGGCGGTCGAGGACACCATCGAAGGCCTGGATCCGGACGATGTGGCATTGATCCTGGCTGAGGCCAAGGCACAGGATGTATCGGGCCGCCACCCCGGCGCCCTCGTGATCGGCTCCGACCAGACCCTGTCGCTGGGAGGCGACATCTTCCACAAGCCCGCAAGCATGGATGAAGCCCGCCGCCGGCTTCTCAAGCTTTCGGGCAGAACCCACGAACTCAACAGCGCCATCGTGCTGGCAAGGGACGGCGAAACTCTCTGGCGCCACATGTCGATCGCGCGGATGACAATGCGTGATCTGGATCCCGGCTTCGTCGGGCGTCACCTGGCCAATGTCGGAGACAGAGCGCTTTCCTCGGTCGGTGCCTACCAGTTTGAAGGTGAAGGCATCCAGTTGTTCGAGCGGATCGAGGGCGACTATTTTGCCATCATTGGTCTGCCGCTGCTGCCGCTCCTGGCAAAGCTCAGGTATCTGGAAGCCATTGATGGCTGAGTCTGAGAGCAATCCAACCCGTGCTTTCGTCATCGGGCATCCGATCGGTCATTCCCGCTCTCCGCTGATCCATGGATACTGGCTCAGGCTGGCCGGTCTTCCGGGCAGTTACCAGCCTGTCGAGGTGGCACCGGCCGAGCTGCCTGTCTTCATTCGTGCCTTGAAGGATGGATCTTCCGGTTTTGCCGGCGGCAATGTGACGATCCCTCACAAGGAAGCTGTTCTGGATCTTGTCGATGAGGCTGATCCCGTCGCCCGGGAGATCGGAGCCGCAAACACGCTTTGGTGCGAGAACGGGCGGGTCATGGCCACGAATACCGATTCGCACGGGTTTTCCGCCAATCTCGATCATCAGGCACCCGGATGGGATACGGGACGGACTGCGGTGATCCTGGGTGCCGGCGGAGCAAGCCGCGCCATCATTCACGCGCTGCTGTCGCGTGGCTTCAGCACGGTTCATGTCGTCAACCGCACCGAGACAAGAGCCCGTGCTCTCGTCGAAGCATTTGGCCCCCGACTTCAAGCCCACGCCATGGCAGAGCTTCCAGTTCTTCTTCGCGGGGCAGACCTGTTCGTCAACACAACATCTCTTGGCATGGACGGATACGCGGTGCCGGAGATTGATTTCACCGTCATGAACCCGCAGGCGCTGGTCACCGATATCGTCTATGTTCCGCTCGAAACGCCAATCCTGGCCATGGCAAGGCGGCAGGGTCTGAAAACGGTCGACGGGTTGGGAATGCTGCTTCACCAGGCAGCGCCCGGTTTCGAGAAGTGGTTCGGAACACGACCGGAGGTTACGCCGGACTTGCGCCGGCTGATCATTGCCGACATGGAGGCGCACACATGATCATCATCGGCCTGACCGGTTCGATCGGCATGGGAAAATCGACCACCTCCGAGATGTTCAAGTCTCTCGGAGTTCCTGTCATCAGCGCCGACGAGATCGTCCATGATCTCTACAGTGCCGAGGCCGCGCCGCTCATCGAGGCGGCCTTTCCCGGCACGACATCCGAAGGGGCGGTCGATCGCCAGGCTCTTTCCGCGAAGCTGATGGCGGCGCCAGAGGGTTTTGCCCGTCTCGAGGCGATCATCCATCCGCTGGTGCGCGCGCGCGAAAAACAGTTTGTCGAAGAGGCCGCAGACCGGGGCGAACCCCTGGTGCTCCTCGACATTCCACTGCTCTTCGAAACGGGATCGACTGACCGCGTCGACACAGTCATTGTCGTCAGTTGTGCGCCGGAGATCCAGCGCCAGCGGGTCATGGCCAGACCGGACATGACCGCGGAGAAATTCGAGGCAATATTGTCAAGGCAGACCCCGGACGCCGAAAAAAGAGCCCGCGCCGATTACGTGATCGACACCGGTCAGGGGCTGGAAGCAGCCCGGACACAGGTCAACGATATCGTTGCCGAGCTTACGGCTGCCAGCAAGAAAGGGTGAAGACCATGCGCGAGATCATCTTCGACACCGAAACCACCGGACTGGAAAACCAGACTGACAGGATCATCGAAATCGGCTGTATCGAACTCGAGAACCAGTTCCCGACAGGGCGAACACTGCATCTCTTCATCAATCCCGATGGCCGCAAGGTACATCCCGATGCCCTCGCAGTTCATGGCATCACCGATGCCTTTCTGGCCGACAAGCCGCTTTTTGCGGATGTCGCTGACGAAATCCTCTCGTTCTTTGAAGGAGCGCGCTATGTGGCCCACAATGCCTCCTTCGACATCGGCTTTATCAATGCCGAGTATCAGAGGGTGGGGATTCCCGCGGTCGCCCCGGACATGGTGATCGATACGCTCTCACTCGCCCGCCGCCGTCATCCGATGGGCCCCAACAGCCTCGATGCGCTCTGTCGTCGCTATGGCATCGACAATTCGCACCGGACCAAGCACGGGGCACTTCTGGATGCCGAACTGCTGACTGACGTCTATATCGAGATGCTGGGGGGCCGGCAGGCGGCACTCGGCCTGTCCGCCAAAGACACTAATACCGTAGAGAGAAAGACTGACGAAGAGGTGGTAGCGATCGGCCAACGCCCGCGGCCGCTTGCCCCACGTCTGACGGACACAGATCTTCAGGCCCATTCGGCGCTGGTCGAGCGCATCGGCGAGAGTGCCTTGTGGCGACGGGTGTCAGGCGACGCCTGATCCTGCAGAACCATGTCGGCATGAGAAAAGCCGCCCGGAGGCGGCTTTGTTTTTGATGGTGGCCGGTATGTGGCCCGTTGTCTCAGTTGGCCTTGTTGGCAACCTGTGCCTTGGCGTTTTCTTCCGCCATGCGCTGCTGGAACATCTGTGCAAAGTCGATCGGATCGACCAGGAGCGGCGGAAACCCGCCATTGCGGGTGGCATCGGCCACGATCTGGCGCGCGAACGGGAACAGCATCCGCGGGCACTCGATGAACAACAGCGGCAGCATGTGTTCCTGCGGGAAATTGGCAACCCGGAAGACACCGCCATAGGTCAGTTCAACATTGAACAGCACCGCTTCGCCGCTCTTGGCCTCGGCGTTCATGGTCAGCACAACGTCGAATTCGGTTTCGCTCAACGGGTTGGCATTGACGTTGACGTTGATGTTGATGTCGGGAGCTTTTTCGCGCGGACCGAGCGACTTCGGTGCGCCCGGATTTTCAAACGACAGATCCTTGATGTATTGGGCCAGGATGTTCAGGGTCGGAGCCTGTCCGTTTCCCTGTGCTTCCGTTGCTGCAGCGCCGCCTTTGCCGGTAGTATCTTTTGCCATCTGGCTCTTCCCTGTTGTTCATCCGCGAGTGCGGTAATCCGGTAAATTGTTCGGCATTGGGCTAGCATTTCGCCACAGGGCTTACAACCCGTTTGAGCCGTCCCTGTCCGGCTTGCCGGGCCTCGACAAGCGATCGGTCTCCTCGGACCATGGCGATGACGGATCCGGATGGCGCTGGAACTCGTCCTCGTCAAGATCGACGACACCGTCTGCTTTCCCGGGTCTTCTGGCTCTGCTGTCAAAGCCGGCCGACATGCTCTGGACCACGATCCGGTCTTTCACCGAACGCCAGACGAGATCGCGAATGCCGGGGACGAAAAGCAGAAAGCCCAGCGAATCGGTCACGAAGCCCGGCGTGAGCAACAGCACGCCGGCGATCAGGATCATCACCCCATGGACCAGTTCACGTCCGGGAACACGATTTGCGCGCAATTCCGTGTTGATTCTGTTGAACAGGCCCACGCCCTGCCAGCGGAGCAGAATGCTGCCGATGATTGCCGTCAGAAGCACCATGCCAAGTGTAGCCCACACCCCGATCTGCCCGCCGATGACAACAAAGGCGGCAATCTCGGCCAGTGGCACCACGAGCAGCAGAAACGGGATCAGGGAGAAGCGCATGAGGTTTGTCCGAAGCAGAAAACGGCCTGATTGTTCAGCCGATGACAAATAGAATGGCGTGACCCTTTGATTGATGGGCCTGAGGGGATTATATGCATCCTGATTGATGATGTAACCGAAAGAAGGCGGGAATGGGTTCCTTTGATTTTGTGACGTTCTTCTTTTTTGTGGCGGCTGTGATCATATTCATCCAGCTCCGCTCGGTGCTGGGCAAGCGAACCGGCCACGAGCGTCCGCCGCAGGATCAGATGGCCCGCCGTGATGAGGCCAGTGCGTCCGAAGGGCTGGACGATCCGAAAGTTGTAACATTGCCGCGGCGTGGCCGGGAGAACGCCGAGCCGGACATGTTCGGCGCGGTTGATGCTTACGCCGAACCGGGAACCGAACTGAACGCGGGCTTGCGCGAAGTGGTTACCGCTGATCCTTCCTTCGCGCCGAAGGATTTTGTCGGCGGCGCCACTACAGCTTACGAGATGATCGTGACAGCCTATGCGGACGGTGACCGCAAGACCCTTAAGGGGCTGCTGTCACGTGAGGTCTATGAAGGCTTTGTCGCCGCCATAGAGGATCGTGAAGCCCGCGGCGAAACGGTCCGTTCCAATTTCGTTGGCATAGACAAGGCCGCAATCATTCAGGCCGAGATGAAGGGTACGGAAGCCAACATCACGCTGCGAATCATCAGCCAGCTGATCTCGGCGACGCTCGACAAGGACGGCGAAGTCATCGATGGCGATCTCGTCGAGGTGGCCGACGTCAATGATGTCTGGACCTTCGCCCGCGACACACGGTCGCGCGATCCCAACTGGCGTCTGATTGCGACGGAAGCCGATCAGTAATGGGACTGTCGCTTGACCGGGAAGACTTCTCGACCCTTCCCGGTTGGGCGGATGACAGTCAGGCAGCGGCATTCGCAGCCTTCCGCCGCTCGGCTGAGCATGCGACACGAACCAGAGCCTATCGCACCGGTTCACTTGGTCTCTGCCATTCCGATTTCGCGCCTGCCTATGCAGCAGCACTTTCGATCGCCAACTCTGAATCCGGCTATTCATCCGCTTCCGAAGCACGCTCCTTCTTTGAAACCTGGTTCCGCCCGGTTGGGATCAGGCTCGAGCATCCGGACGGATTGGTCACTGGCTATTATGAGCCGGAGGTGGCGGTCAGTGATGCCCCAGAATCCGGCTATCGATATCCTTTCCTTCGCAAACCCGGCAAGCTGATCAAGGTACCGGACCCGGACAATCCGCCTGCCGGTATACCCCGGGGCCATGCTTTCATGATCGCGGATGCGGACGGGATGACATGCTGTCCCGACCGGCAAGCCATCGAATCCGGCGCCTTTGCCGGCGAAGGGCTCGAGATCGCCTGGGCGAAATCCAGTATCGATGTGTTCTTTGCCCATATCCAGGGCTGCGCCCGGCTGAACTACGCCGATGGCAGGGTCGAGCGGATCACTTATGCCGCCAAGAGCGGCCATCCCTTTACGGGCATAGGCGGCTTGCTGGTCGAGCGCGGTGCCGTCCCTGCCGACACGGTGTCGATGGCTTCAATCCGACAATGGCTCGCCGACAACCCGTCGCTGGCACAAGCGTTGATGTGGGAGAACCGGTCGTTCATCTTCTTTGAGAAGGCGGACGTCGAAAACCCTTATCTCGGACCGGTCGCCGCCGCCAAGGTCCCGCTTGAGCCAGGCCGGTCTCTCGCGGTGGATCGCCGCATTCACACGTTCGGAACCCCGATCTTCGTCTCCGCAACCGGTTTGCAGGATTTTGACGAGCCGCGGCCATTCGCCCGGCTGATGATCGCCCAGGACACCGGCACCGCGATTGTAGGGCCGGTACGCGGCGATCTGTTTGCCGGATGCGGATCTGCTGCCGGTGACAAAGCAGGATCAATCAAGGCTGTTGCCCGGTTTGTCATTCTTGCACCGGCCGGGTCGGAAATCGCACGGCAGGCCGGCCATGAGCAGTGACAAGTCCAGGCTGAGCCACGAGGATCGTATCATCTGGGCCAGGATCGCACGCACGGTCGAGGCCTTTCCCGGCAAGGAAATCGTGGAGGAAGACTGGTTTGCGGTCGAGGCACCACCATCCGTGGCGCCACCCACACCTGAGAGGCCGGCGAAACAGGTGGATTCCTCTAACCCCCGCTCGCCGACGCCCCGTCAGCAGCCGCATCCGATCGAAAAACCCGTTATCCGCAAGCTGGCTCGCGGCCGCCTGCCCATCGATGGCCGCATCGATCTGCATGGCCTGACTCAGAGCGAAGCCCACAACCTGCTGTTTGGCTTTCTCGCGCGTGCCCACGAAAGAGGTCTTCGCCATGTGCTTGTCATCACCGGCAAGGGCGCTTCCCGCGGCAGCGAAGGCGCTCTCAAACGGGCGGTTCCGGTGTGGTTGAGCAAGCCGGAGTTCCGTTTCCTGATCTCAGGCCATGAAGAAGCCGCCAGAAGTCACGGCGGCGAAGGTGCGCTCTACATTCGCCTGCGCCGCGAAAAGGGCATCGCACGATGACGCCCTTTGGTCAGGCTGTGCGGCGATTGCGTGCCGAACGCGGCATCACCCAGCGCCAGATGGCAAAGGCGATCGGTGTCTCGCCGGCCTATCTGTCAGCTCTGGAACATGGAAATCGCTCCGAGCCGAGTTGGGAATTCGTTCAGCGAGTGATCGGATACTTCAACATCATCTGGGACGAAGCCGAGGAACTGCAGATGCTCGCCGGCCTGTCCAGGCCCCGGGTAAGCATCAACACTTCGGGCCTTGATCCCAAGGCCACTGAAGTTGCCAACAAGCTGGCGGCGGTTATCGACAGGCTGGATGTGGCGACACTTGAACGGATCGAGGCGCTCATGGACGGCGACGGGCTCTCCAGCGAAGGGCGCAACGATGGAGCAAACCAGATCGTGGCAAAAGACAGGCATCGCCGCTAGAACCGGATGGATTGCGACGCAATCGATCCGCTGCATTCAGCGTTCGATGATTTCCCGCAGCTCGTCTTCGTGTTCGTTGACCAGCCAGCCATAGTAGTTTTCGCTTGGCGGCCTGGGCCTGAGGCCGCGTTTCTTTCGCTTTTCATTGTCAGCGGCCAGGGCAAGCGCCCTGCGCGACACGTTGCCGAGATTGTAGAGCGTTGCGGTCAGCCCGGGGTTTCCGGAGATGTCATAGCCGGTAATATCCCGGTAGATGTCGATCGAGTCCGCGATCGAGGCCGCCATGTAAGCGAGCGTCGAATCCGGCTCCATGATTGCCTTGTAGACGTCGGAAGCCTTGCCGGCGTCGAGTTTCCTCAAACGCGAGACCTTGTTGACCCGGTCGGTATGCATCAATGCGGTCAGCGGGTTGAGCTGACCCAGGCCGAAGGTCTGCCCGGCATAGAAGGGCTGGAAGAAAACCGCGCCGAATCGATCGTCGGGATAGGATTTCCCGTCAACCTTCTTGCCGCGGTAGGCCTTTTCCCAGACCTCCTCGCGGCAGGTCCAGAGTTCGAGTGATCCGGAATTCTCGTCACAGTCCTCGAATTCGGGTCGCGCTACGAAGTCCAGCACGCTTTCACCACCATGTTCGAAGCGAAACCGTTCACCGGCATAGGAGACTGCCTTGATGTAATAGGTTTGGAGCCGGTCATAAGCATCGACATTGTAGGTGTGCTCGCCGACCAGCGCGCCGACGATATGGATTGGGTCGATCTTGTAGGCTTTCGATACCGACCGGATTTTCCGGCGCAGCCGGTCATCATCGGCGATCAGGTCGCGGATCTTCTCGTACTTCGCGTCAAAGGTCGACTTGGTTGCCTGTGTGCGGCGTTTCGAGGCCCCGGGCACGTCAGGCTGCTGGGCGTTGCGGTTTCCCTTGGGAACCTGTTCGGCGGAATAGACCTGTGGCACAACGGCAAAGCTCATGGTGAATGCGATTGCTGTCGCCATCACTGTGTTGAGCTGCCAGCTGGGCACGATCATTCTCCTCTCCGGTACGTAACCTGATCTCGGCGCAAATGCGTTTCCAGAATTACATATTGCTTCAAGCGCGGATTGGAAGATTCGCGGTTCAGAGAATAAAACGCGACAGATCCGTATTCTGCGCCAGGTCGCCGACATGTTCCCGGACATAGTCTGAATCAATCGTGATTGTCGAGCCCGGCTGGTCGGGCGCGGTAAAAGAAATCTCGTCGAGAACCCGTTCCATGACCGTCTGCAACCGCCGCGCACCGATATTCTCGATGCTCGCATTCAGATGCACCGCAACCTCTGCCAGGGCGTCGATGGCGTCCTCGGTGAATTCCAGCGTCAGGTCCTCGGTTGCCATCAAGGCCACATACTGTTTGATCAAACTGGCTTCGGTCTCTGTCAGGATCCGGCGGAAATCGTCCTTGCCGAGCGCCCTCAACTCGACCCGGATCGGCAGGCGGCCCTGCAGTTCCGGCAAAAGGTCCGACGGCTTTGAGACATGGAACGCTCCCGACGCGATAAACAAAATGTGATCGGTCTTCACCGGCCCGTACTTTGTTGCCACCGTCGTGCCTTCCACCAGCGGCAGCAGATCGCGCTGCACGCCTTCGCGGGAAACGCCTGCCCCCATTCCGCCCTCGCGGGATGCAATCTTGTCGATTTCATCGATGAACACGATGCCGTCATCTTGCGCGGACTTCAGGGCCTCCTGGTGGACCTGCTCCATGTCCAGCAGCTTGTCGGACTCGTCATTGAGCAGCGAATCGTGGGATTCCCGAACCGTCGTCTTGATCTTGCGCGTGCGTCCACCCATCGCCTTGCCGAACAGGTCGCCGAGATTGAGAACGCCGACATTTGCGCCCTGCATGCCAGGCAGTTCGAATTGCGGCATGCCGGACGAGCTGTCGGCCACTTCGATCTCGATTTCCTTGTCGTCCAGCAGCCCGTCCCGCAGCTTCTTGCGGAAAGACTCGCGCGTCGCCGGAGAGGCCGTGGCGCCGACCAGGGCGTCAAGAACACGTTCTTCCGCATTCTGTTTCGCCTTGGCCTGGACTTCCTCGCGTTTGCGCTCGCGCACCAGCGAGATACCGACTTCCACCAGGTCACGGATGATCTGCTCGACGTCGCGGCCGACATAGCCGACCTCGGTGAACTTGGTTGCTTCCACCTTGACAAAGGGAGCGCCTGCCAGCTTCGCCAGTCGACGCGAGATCTCGGTCTTGCCGACACCGGTCGGTCCGATCATCAGGATGTTCTTTGGCATCACCTCTTCGCGCAACAGCCCTTCGAGCTTCTGCCGCCGCCAGCGGTTCCTGAGCGCGATAGCGACAGCCCGCTTGGCATCCTTCTGACCGATGATGAAGCGATCGAGTTCGGTGACGGTTTCACGTGGGGAGAAATTGCTCATGTCGGAATCATGCCTTTATCGGGGGAAGTCTCTCGAGGAGCGATGTGGGAAGCAGCGGACGGATAATCAAGCGCCGGATCCTCTGCCAACCGGCTCCGAACAGGATGACGATGGCGCCGATGGTCAACAAAATCAGCGCAAAAGGCGGAATGCCGGTGGTGTTAGCAGCACTGTTGACCAGGTAGTAGATCCCGACGGAACCGAAATACGCGAGCGTTGGCGCAAGCAGCGAGCGGCGGTCGATGGCGAGCGCCACCAGTACAAAGGCAGCGATCATCAGGCCGAGCATGACGCTGGCGCTCATTCCCGGTTCTATCCGGCCGGAAAGCACGTCCTGTCCCGTGGCGAGGATGAACAGCGGGTGCACCAGCAACGGCGCCGAAACCACATGCAGCCAGAAGGCGCAGTCCGACCAGACCGTCTGCCGTTCGCGATCGTGCAGATCGAGAAAAACCGCTACCGCGAAAACCACGAACCCGCAAACCAGCGGAATGCTCAGGGCGTTTGAAACCACCTGCGCCAGTTGGTCCGGCGCCGGCGCCGCTATGCTGCCGTTGATCATCTGCTCGTAGTAGACCAGAACGGCGGCCAGAAAGGCGAGACCGGTCGCGGCAATCGCGACAATGGCTGCAAGCACCGGAACCTTGAAGCGCATGAAATAGACGGCCGAAGCCGCGATCAGACCGCCCGCCAGGATAAGCCCGATCGGCAGCGCATCGTCTCTCAGCGCCAGCAGGGAGAACGCGTTGATCGCTCCCGGCAGGCTGAACTGCTGACCGACGAAATCGATCAGCAGGGTCAGGACCGCCGCACTGAACACCAGCGCCAGCAAGGTGCTCGAAAGCCGCATCCGCTTCTGCCGCGTGACGATTTCGGCAACGACCCAGCTTCCTGCGGCGAGCAGCGCAGCCAGCAGCATGCTGTCCGGCGGCAGTACGGCCTGAAGCGCAAATAGCGCGCCCGAAAACAGCAGCACGATACCGACGGTGACGAAGATGTCATTTCCGCCGCCGACCAGCCGCATCTGGTCATCGACCGACAACCGGTCGGACGTGGGGCCCAGCACAGCAGAAGGCCCGGCGCTGGCCGCCAGGTCCAGAAGTGCTGTTCGCTGTGCCGCATCGAGGATGCCGGCGGAGACCGCACGATCAAGTGTTGCTTTGTCTATCATGGGGTGGTCTCGCTGGTTTTCCGGGCGGTCTCGGGCATCTGTACCATGATCAGTACGGGAGTGTCGGTGCCATCCAGTGATTCACGTGAAACAAGCAGCGGCCTGAACCCGGCCTTCTCGTAGGCGCGAATTGCACGCTTGTTGGCAACGTCGGGATCGATGACGATCGTGCCGTGGCCTTCCGCGCGGAGCCCCTCGGTGAATGCCTTCAGCACGGCCGAACCCAGACCCTGCGACAGTCTTGCCGCATCACCGATACTCATGTCGACGCCAATGCTGTCCGCAGGGACTTGCGCCAGCCAAGGCGCGTTGGTCAACCAGGGTTCTTCCAGATGATCGCCGACAAACCAGTACTGAATATAGCCTGCGGGCATTCCATCGACCATGAACAAGAACGGACGCGTTGTTTCCCGGCCCTCGACCATGTCGCGGATATAGCCGATTTCGGCTTCGGGTTCGCCCCACCAGTCACGCCAGTGCGGCGTCTTCAGCCAGTCTTCCAGCAATGCATAGTCATCCGGCGTGACAGTCCGGAAGCCGATTCTGCCGGCTTCAATCGAGCTCAAGGGTTTCGATCACGATATTCGAATTGGTGTAGACGCAGATGTCCCCCGCGATCTCCATGGAGCGCCGCGCAATCTCCTCGGCGCTCTTCTCGCTGTCCATCAGCGCCCGCGCGGCGGCGTAGGCATAGTTGCCGCCCGAGCCGATCGCCATGGTGCCGTGTTCGGGCTCCAGCACATCGCCATTGCCGGTGATCGCCAGCGTCACCGTCTTGTCGGCCACCAGCATCATCGCCTCGAGTCTTCTGAGGTAGCGGTCGGTGCGCCAGTCCTTGGCAAGTTCCACCGCGGCCCGGGTCAGCTGGTCGGGATATTGCTCGAGCTTGGCCTCGAGCCGTTCCAGAAGCGTGAAGGCGTCGGCCGTGGCCCCGGCAAAACCGGCGATCACATTGTTGTCCTTGCCAATGCGGCGGACCTTTCGCGCATTGCCTTTCATCACCGTCTGGCCAAGGCTGACCTGGCCATCTCCGGCCATCACCACCTGCGAACCCTTGCGCACGGTGATGATTGTGGTTGCGTGCATGTCGCCGAAGGGGTTGTGCTCGCCCATGTGGCATCCTTTCCTGGAGGCGGCCCGTCCGGCCGCACTATGATGAGGTCAGTCCTATGTAAGTGCCCGGGGAACGAATGCAAATCCGCCTTTGCGCCTTCTTCCGCCGCGCCCTGCATTTCGCAATCGCGAAAGCCGTTCTGGATATTTGCATTGCAGGCTGATAATGAGCGCATCATCATAGCGTTCGGAGACGACCGATGGCCAACACCGAGACCGCGCGCAGCGCTTCCGTTGCCCGCAAGACCAACGAAACCGACATATCCGTATCCCTGTCCGTGGACGGCAATGGAACCGGGTCGATTCATACCGGTGTTGGCTTTTTCGATCACATGCTCGAGCAGCTGTCGCGCCATTCGCTGATCGATATGGAGATCAAGGCCAAGGGCGATCTGCACATCGACGATCACCATACGGTCGAGGACACCGGCATCGCCATCGGCCAGGCGCTGGCCAAAGCGCTGGGCGACCGCAAGGGCATCAATCGCTACGCGTCGCTTGACCTGGCCATGGATGAGACGCTGACGCGCGCCGCCATCGACATTTCCGGTCGGCCGTTTCTGGTCTGGGACGTGACCTTCACCTCGCCCAAGATCGGCACCTTTGACACCGAACTGGTTCGCGAGTTCTTCCAGGCGCTGGCCCAGCATGGCGGCATCACGCTGCATGTCAGCAATCTTTATGGCGCCAACAACCATCACATTGCCGAGACCTGCTTCAAGGCAGTCGCGCGCGTGTTGCGCGTGGCATGCGAGGTTGATCCGCGGCAGAAGGACCGGATTCCTTCCACCAAGGGGTCGCTGGCCTGAGCCTGTTTCGGCCTGGCTGATCGGAGAAAACCGCAATGACCGCCTATCTTGTTCTGGCAAGTCCCGGTGCACAGATACCCGACGAGCGTTCGGTGGTGATCGCCGATCGCTTTGCACCATGGGCGCTGATAGCGCCTGTTATCTGGCTTCTGTTCAACCGGTTGTGGATTGAGGCTTTTGCGGCTTTCCTGGTCATGGTCGTGGCGGCCTACCTTGCCGGCTCTGCCGGTCAGCCCGCTCTGGGGATCGGCCTCGATATGGCGCTTTCGCTGATAACAGCGCTTGAAGGCCGCAACTGGCGGGCGGCAGCACTCCAGCGCCGCGGCTGGCGTCTGGTAGACGTGATTGAAACCGATGATGCTGAAGTGGCCTTCGAAATCCATGCAGCGCAAGCCGCAGCCGATCAGGGATCTGCAATGCCGGCAAGCGTCAAACCGGCTCTTCCCTCATGGAAACCGGCTCGTCAGGCCGGCAGGGAAACCGGCTCCATCGGTCTTGTGCCGGTTGAAAGGAACTGAACCTGATGCAGGTTGTCATAGTCGATTACGGGTCGAGCAATCTGCGCTCGGCGCTCAAGGCTTTCGAACGCGCGGCCCGCGAAGCCGGCGTTGCAGCCACTGTCACGCTCAGTGCTGATGCGGATCATGTCGCCAGCGCCGACAGGGTCGTACTTCCCGGTGTCGGCGCCTACGCCGATTGCCGTGCCGGGCTCGATGCGATTGACGGCATGAACGCGGCTTTGCGCCACGCGGTCGAGGACAAGGCACGGCCTTTCCTGGGGATCTGCGTCGGCATGCAGCTCATGTCGACCCGCGGATTGGAAAAGACGGTGACCGAAGGCTTCGACTGGATCCCGGGTGACGTGGTCGAAATCAAGCCTTCGAATCCGGCTTTGAAAATACCGCAGATCGGCTGGAACACGCTCGATCTGAAAATCCCTCACCCGCTCTTCAACGGCATTCCGACCGGTCCCGATGGGCTGCACGCCTATTTTGTTCACTCCTATCAATTGGCGGCGAACAACCCGCAGGACGTGATTGCCGTGACTGATTACGGCGGGCCGGTGACCGCCGCCGTCGCCCAAGGCAACAAGGCTGGCACCCAGTTCCACCCGGAAAAGAGCCAGGCACTCGGCCTCGCGCTGATCGCCAATTTCCTCAAATGGAAGCCCTGACATGATCCTGTTTCCCGCAATCGATCTGAAAGACGGCCAGTGCGTCCGGCTCAAGCTGGGTGAAATGGACTCGGCGACAGTCTACAATGAAGATCCTGCCGCCCAGGCGCGGGCCTTTGAGCAACAGGGGTTTGAATGGCTGCACGTGGTCGATCTCAACGGCGCCTTCGAAGGCCAGTCGGTCAATGGAGCCGCGGTCGAGGCGATCCTCAAGGCGACGAAGAATCCGGTGCAGCTTGGCGGTGGCATCCGCACCCTGGCCCACATCGAGGCCTGGCTCGACAAGGGACTGGCCCGCGTGATCCTCGGCACCATTGCCGTCCGTGATCCCGATCTGGTGCGTGAGGCCTGCAGATTGTTTCCGGGCAAGGTCGCCGTCGGCATCGATGCCAAGGGCGGCAAGGTTGCCGTAGAGGGCTGGGCCGAAGCCTCCGAGCTCGGCGTCATCGAACTGGCGCAGCGATTTGAAGGGGCCGGCGTTGCCGCCATCATCTACACCGACATCGACCGCGATGGCGTCCTGACCGGCATCAACTGGGAATCGACCATAGAGCTGGCCGGTGCCGTTTCGATTCCGGTTATCGCCTCGGGCGGTCTCGCCTCGATCGCCGACATTGTGCGCATGAAAATGCCCGATGCCGCGCGCCTGGAAGGCGCCATATCGGGCCGTGCCCTCTATGACGGCCGCATCGACCCGGCAGAGGCGCTGGGCATCCTCGGCGGCACGCTGACCGTAGAGCCGGCAAAGTTTGAAGAGGAAGACCGCTCGTGACCCTAAAATCCCGTGTCATTCCCTGTCTGGATGTGAAGGACGGCCCGCGCGCCGCGCAGCGGCTTTGCCGCGAGGACGCGCAATCCGGAAAGGCGGATGTCCGATGCTGAAATCCCGCGTCATCCCCTGTCTCGACGTCAAGGACGGCCGAGTCGTCAAAGGTGTCAATTTCGTCGACCTGATCGATGCCGGCGATCCGGTGGAGGCCGCCCAGGCCTATGATGCGGCGGGCGCCGACGAGCTCTGCTTCCTCGACATCACCGCGTCGTCCGACGATCGCGACACCATTTTCGACGTTGTCGCCCAGACGGCGGAGCATTGCTTCATGCCGCTCACTGTTGGCGGCGGCATTCGCACCGTGGCAGACATACGCAAACTGCTGCTGTCGGGCGCCGACAAGGTTTCGATCAACTCGGCTGCGGTCAAAAACCCCGATTTCGTCGCCGAAGCAGCCGACAAGTTCGGCAACCAGTGCATCGTCGTTTCCATCGATTCCAAGAAGGTCTCGGCGCCTGGTGAGGCCGATCGCTGGGAGATCTTCACCCATGGCGGCCGTGAGCCGACCGGGATAGATGCCGTCGCCTTCGCCGAGAAGATGGTGGAGCGCGGCGCCGGCGAGCTTCTGCTCACCTCGATGGACCGCGACGGAACCAAAGCCGGCTATGATATTGCGCTGACCCGCACCATTGCCGATGCTGTTCGTGTGCCTGTCATCGCCTCCGGTGGCGTGGGCAATCTGGAGCACCTGGTCGAGGGCATCCGTGACGGCCATGCCACCGCCGTGCTCGCAGCCTCGATTTTCCACTTCGGAACCTATACGATCTCCGAAGCCAAGCAGTATATGGCCGATGCCGGGCTCGACATGCGCCTGAACTAGGCTTGCCTGCCGGGACAATGCGCCAGGAGACACATCCGCAATGAGCAGTTTCACCCTCGCCGATCTTGAACGGATAGTCTCCGAACGGTCACTGGCTGATCCCGCAAACTCCTGGACGGCGAAACTGGTTGCGGCCGGCATGCCGAAAGCTGCCAAGAAGCTGGGCGAGGAGGCGGTCGAGACCGTTATCGCTGCAACTGCGCAAGGCCGTGATGAACTGGTCAGCGAAACGGCTGATCTTCTGTATCACCTCATGGTCGTGCTAAAGGTAGCAGATGTACCTCTTGGCGAGGTGATGGCGGAGCTTGAAGGCCGGACCGTACAGTCAGGCCTTAGCGAGAAGGCAAGCCGCACGGCGGAGTGAATATGGACCAGACCACTATCCAACCCCCTGCCCTGGACCATTTCAAGGCTGACGAGTTTTCGCCCTATCGGTTTTTCACGGCCGACAAGTGGGCCGAGTTCCGCGCCGATACGCCGATGACCCTGACCGAGGACGAAGTCCGGCGGCTGCGCTCGCTCAACGACCCGGTCAATCTCGACGAAGTCCGGCGGATCTATCTGTCATTGTCGCGGCTGTTGTCCGCGCACGTGGAATCCTCGCAATTGCTGTTTGAACAGCGCAAGCGCTTCCTCAATCTCTCCAATGTGGCCAAGACACCGTTCATCATCGGGATCGCCGGCTCTGTAGCGGTGGGTAAGTCCACCACCGCCCGCGTTCTGGCCGAGCTTCTCAAGCGCTGGCCGTCGAGCCCGAAGGTGGACCTCGTGACCACCGATGGCTTTCTCCTTCCCAACGAGGTTCTGCGGCGTGAAAACCTCATGGACCGCAAGGGGTTTCCCGAAAGCTATGACGTCGGTGCGGTGCTGCGCTTTCTCTCGGAAATCAAGGCCGGACAGCATAGCGCCCGGGCGCCGTGTTATTCGCACCTGACCTACGACGTGCTGCCCGGCGAATACACCACCATCGACCGGCCCGACATCCTGATCTTCGAAGGCATCAACGTGCTTCAGGTGCGTGACCTGCCCGAAGACGGCAAGATCGTCCCGTTCGTGTCGGATTTCTTCGATTTCTCGATCTATATCGATGCCGAGGAGGAGGACATCCACAAATGGTATGTCGACCGCTTCATGAACCTCAGGCAGACCGCCTTCCGCGATCCTGAATCCTTCTTCCACCGCTATGCCGCGATCAAGGAAGACGCCGCGCGCGCCATCGCCGAGAGCCTGTGGGAGAACATCAACCTGAAGAACCTGCGCCAGAACATCCTGCCCACGCGTCCGCGCGCCGACCTGATCCTGCGCAAGTCCCCCAACCATCTCATCGAGCAGGTGGCGTTGCGCAAGCTTTAGCCCGAACCTGGCAAACACCGGATGCTCAGCTTGCGGTCACCCGTCTGAGTGTAAGGTTGATGCGTCCGCCATCCTTGAGCAGCGTCGAGGTCGTCGGGTAGATCCGGTCGACGCCATGGAAAGCCAGCCGGCTTTCGCCTCCCAGAATGACCACGTCACCGCTTTCCAGCCGGAAAGATCGGGTCGGCTGCCGCCTTTCGGTTCCGCCGATGCGAAACAGGCAGGCATCGCCGAGCGAGATCGACAGGACCGGAGCGGAGAAATCGCTTTCGTCGCGATCCTGGTGCAGGCCCATGCGGGCGCTGGTATCGTAGAAATTCACCAGGCAGGCCTGAGGCGGACCAAGATAACCGGTCAGGTCGTCCCAGAGTTTCAGCAGGCGCTCGGGAATCGGCGGCCATGGAGCGCCAGTCACCGGATGTCGGTCCTGGTAGCGGTAACCGGCCTTGTCGGCCACCCATCCCAGATCGCCGCAATTTGTCATGCGGACGCTGAACGGCTTGCCGCTGCGCGGCATTTCCGGGCGGTAGAGCGGCGCCTGGCCCACCACCGCCCGGATGTCTTCGAGAAGGCTTTGCTGCTCGTCCCGATCGAGATGGCCGGGAATATGGCGGACCCCATTGGGCAGAACGAGCATTGCTTGCCTTCTTGGTCTGTTTTCGGTCTCAGGCGGTTTCCAGATCCGGAATCCGCAGCACCTGGCCCGGATAGATCTTGTCGGGATCCGACAGCATCGGCTTGTTGGCTTCGAAGATCACGGTGTATTTCGGACCCTTGCCCTTGCCATAGGCGGCTTCGGCAACCTTCCAGAGATTGTCGCCCTTCTTGACGGTGTGGAACTTCGGCTCCTTTGCCGGGGTCGAAGCCTTGACCAGTTCGGTCATGTCGGCGCTGCCCAGCGACAGGCCGGAGTCCGGTATCACCACCTTGAGCTCGGACGCCTCGACCTTGGAAATGCCCAGCGTGTTGCCGACTGCGACAATCGCCTTCTCGAAGATCGACTGGTCTTCGACCACACCGGAGAGCACGATCTTGTCGCCCTCGACCTTTACATCGACCTTGTCGGTGCCGAGCTTGTGCGAATCCAGCTCTTTTTTCACCGCATCGGCATCAGGTGCATCATCATCGCCGCCGATCCCGAGTTTCTTTCCTGCTGACTTGATGAAATCGAAAATACCCATTGGTTGTCGTCTCCCCGAGTGAATGGTGCGCAACTTAACCACGCGCGCTCTGATGTGCCAACCAAAAGCTTTCGCTAATTCTAGTCTTCGGTAACCTTGCCGCGGGCCTTCTTGATCTGGCCGCGTCCGGTCTTGGCGGCAAGCCTGCGTTCGACCGATCCGCGGGTTGGCCGGGTCTTGCGCCGAGGCGGCGGCGGCGGCTCCGAGGCCTGGTCGATCAGCTCGACCAGCCGGGCCCGCGCGTCGGCGCGATTGCGCTCCTGGGTACGGAACCGGTTGGCTTCGATGATGATGACCCCGTCTTTGGAAACCCGGCTGCCACCGAGTTTCAGCGCGTTCTTCTTGACCCTTTCGGGAAGCGACGGCGAGTTGCGGATATCAAACCGGAGCTGCACCGCCGTCGCCACCTTGTTGACGTTCTGTCCGCCCGGACCGGAGGCGCGGATAAAGCTCTCGCCAAGCTCCCAGCCGGCGATGACGATATCGCGCGCTGCATGCAGCGGATCCGCGCTCATGGCGCGGTCTTCCAGAACAGCACTTCGTTCTCCGGCTTGCGGCTGATCGCCGGAACCCTCGCCCCTTCAGCCGGATGGCCGACCACCAGCAGCACCAGCGGCTTCTCATTGTCCGGCCTGCCGCAGATCTGGTTGAGGAAGCCCATCGGCGATGGCGTGTGGGTCAGCGTCGCCAGTCCGGCCGAATGCAGGCTGGCAACCAGCAGCCCGATGGCGATCGAGACCGATTCGGGGACATAGTAGTGCTTGACCTTGCGGCCCTCGGCATCCACGCCCCAGCGTTGCGCGAAGATGGCAATCAGCCAGGGCGCCGTTTCCAGGAAGGGCTTCTCCGAATCGGTACCCAGATGCGCCAAGGCGCCCAGCCACTCCTCGCCTGCCCGGCCCTGGTAGAAGGCGCGTTCCTCTTCCTCCGCTGCAAGCCTGATCTTGCGCTTGATATCCGGGTCGCCGATGGCAACGAAACTCCACGGCTGCTGATTGGCGCCCGAGGGTGCGGTCGCGGCTGCCCGGACTGCAAGGCGGATGATCTCCGGGTCCACCGGATCGGCGGAAAAGTCCCGGACTGTCCTGCGCGATTGCATGAGATCGAAAAAGCTCTGCGCCTCGGCCCGCATCTCGGCATCCGTCTTCCGGGCAATCGAATGCGCAACGGTTTCGACGGGTCTGGTCATGACGGAACGCTCCTTCCGGGATTGGACCTGCGGAAAATGCGCGACAGGCCCCGTCGGGTCAACGGGGCCTGCCAAAGATCGTAGGAAGTGTTTGAATGCTTATTCAGCTGCTGCCTTGAAGCCTGGTGCTGCATCGAGCACCGAACCATCGACATGATCCTCGAACTTGGCGAAGTTCTCGATGAACATGCCGACCAGACGGTTGGCTGCAGCGTCGTAGGCAGCCTGATCCGCCCAGGTCGAACGCGGGTCCAGAATGGCGCTGTCGACACCTTCGACAGCCACCGGCACGGCGAACCCGAAATTGGCATCTGTGCGGTACTCGGCGCCATCGATGGAGCCATCCAGTGCCGCGCTGAGCAGCGCCCGCGTGGCCTTGATCGGCATGCGCTGGCCTTCGCCATAGGCGCCGCCGGTCCAGCCGGTGTTGACCAGCCAGCAATTGACGCTGTTGTCATTGATCAGTTTCCGCAGCAGATCGCCATACTCCGACGGATGACGTGGCATGAACGGCGCGCCGAAGCAGGTCGAGAACGTGGCTTCCGGCTCGGTGACGCCTTTTTCGGTGCCGGCCACCTTTGCGGTGTAGCCGGAAAGGAAGTGATACATCGCCTGTTCCGGCGTCAGTTTTGCGATCGGCGGCATCACGCCGAAGGCATCCGCCGTCAGCATGATGATGTTGAGCGGATGGCCCGAGCGTCCTGTGTCGCTGGCATTCGGAATGAAGTGCAGCGGGTAGGCGCAGCGTGTGTTCTCGGTCAGCGATCCATCGTCAAAATCCGGAACCCGGTTCTCGTCGAGAATGACATTTTCCAGAACCGTGCCGAAGCGTTCGGTAGTACCGAAGATTTCCGGTTCCGCCTCGCGCGACAGCCGGATGGTCTTGGCGTAGCAGCCGCCCTCGAAATTGAACACGCCGTGTTCGCCCCAGCCATGCTCGTCATCGCCAATCAGGGTGCGCTTCGGATCGGCCGAAAGCGTGGTCTTGCCGGTTCCCGAAAGCCCGAAGAACACCGCGGTATCACCATCAGGGCCGACATTGGCCGAGCAGTGCATCGGCATCACGCCCTTGGCGGGAAGCAGGTAGTTGAGTGCGGTGAAAACCGACTTCTTCATCTCGCCGGCATAGGAGGTACCACCGATCAGAACCAGTCTGCGTTCCAGGTCGACCGCGATCACCGTATCCGTGCGGCAGCCGTGACGTGCCGGGTCGGCGCGGAAGGACGGCAGATTGATGATGGTCAGCTCGGGCATGAACCCCGTCAGATCCGCGCGCTCCGGACGGATCAGCAGATTGCGGATGAACAGCGCATGCCAGGCATACTCCGTGACGACCCGCGAGTTGAGGGCATTGTCCTCGTCGGCGCCGCCGACCAGATCCTGAACGAACAGATCCAGGTCCTTGGCATGCGCCACCATGTCGGCGTGCAGCGTGTCGAACGCTTCCGGCGTCATCGGCTTGTTGTTGTCCCACCAGATCTGGCTGTCGGTGGTGGCGTCGCGAACCACGAACTTGTCCTTGGCGGAGCGGCCGGTGTGCTGGCCGGTCAGTGCCCGAAGCGCGCCGTGTGCCGTCAGAATTGCTTCGCCCCGCGCAACGGCGAGTTCGACAAGTTCCGCCTCGAGGCAGTTATATCGCACCAGGCCGGAGGTGTTCAGACCACACAGGTCGATTCCAGCCGACGGATTACGTACTCCCAAATCCTCACTCATGTCGGATTCCTTTTCACTCTGGCGCGGGACAGGTTCAAATTTCGCCGGACCATAGGGAGTGGAATTTTAAAAAACAACAAGTAATTCTAAGATTAATTAATGAAATCAGAGTATTAATCGATTTAAAAAAAATCGGACTTGTTTAAATCGGTTCAATTGCCGTGGCCGGTTTACCCGGTGCGCATTCAGGGAATGACTCCGGTTTGGAACTGTGCCACATTTTGTTCTCACTTTATCCTCATGGACGTGGCGGCGGGATCCGGAAATGACGCTTCACAGCGGCTTGTCCGGAAAAACGGGGGCACTTCCCAGAGGTGCAAGACCATGATGGAGACGACAGACATGCAGACAATCGCGCTCGTCGACGACGACCGCAACATCCTTACCTCGGTTTCGATCGCACTCGAAACAGAAGGGTATCGTGTTGAAACCTACACCGATGGTGCCTCTGCCCTGGATGGATTGCTGGCACGTCCTCCCCAGCTTGCCATTTTCGACATCAAGATGCCGCGCATGGACGGCATGGAACTGTTGCGCCGCCTGCGCCAGAAATCCGATATTCCGGTCATCTTTCTGACGTCCAAGGATGAAGAGATCGATGAACTGTTTGGTCTCAAGATGGGCGCCGACGACTTCATCACCAAGCCGTTCTCGCAGCGTCTTCTTGTCGAGCGGGTCAAGGCCGTGCTCCGCCGGGCGGCAAACCGGGAAGCCGCTGCGGCAGCCCCGGGCCGGGCCGATGCGGCGCCGACCAAGTCGCTGGAGCGCGGCAACCTGATCATGGATCAGGAGCGCCATACCTGCACCTGGAAGAACGAGCCGGTGACCCTGACCGTGACCGAATTCCTTATCTTGCAATCGCTGGCCCAGCGTCCCGGCGTGGTCAAGAGCCGCGATGCGCTGATGGATGCCGCTTATGACGAGCAGGTCTATGTCGATGACCGCACCATTGACAGCCACATCAAGCGGCTGCGCAAGAAGTTCAAGATGGTCGATGATGACTTCGACATGATCGAAACCCTTTACGGGGTCGGCTACCGGTTCCGGGAAGCGGCATGACCGTCACCTGCCCACCAACCGGTCGCGGGATCTAGCGAAAAGCGCCAATGGCTATTGAAACCGAGGACAATGCGGACGCAAAGGGCAGGGCTTCGTCCGAGGTCCGTACGCTGGCAAGCTGGGCCCATCCGGTCAAGCTGGTCCGGCGGATGTTCGGTAATCTCATTTTTTCGAGCCTTACCCGCCGCATCCTGTTTCTCAATCTGGCGGCGCTGGTCGTGCTGGTCTCGGGAATCCTCTATCTTAACCAGTTCCGGGAAGGCCTCATCGATGCCCGGGTGGAAAGCCTCCTGACCCAGGGTGAGATCATTGCCGGCGCCGTCGCGGCCTCGGCCTCGGTCGACACCAACTCGATCACCATCGACCCGGAGAAACTGCTCGAGTTGCAGGCCGGCCAGAGCATTTCGCCGACCAATTCCAACGAGAACCTGGATTTCCCGATCAATCCCGAGCGGGTTGCGCCGGTGCTTCGAAGGCTGATCTCGCCGACCCGCACCCGCGCCCGCATCTACGATGATGATGCGAGCCTGATTCTGGATTCGCGCTATCTCTACACCTCCGGCCAGGTGCTTCGCTACGACCTGCCGCCGGCCGAGACCGCGTCTCCCGGCCTGACCGAAATGGTCACCACCTGGTTCAACCGGTTTTTCCAGCGCCGGGACCTGCCGCTCTACCGCGAACCGCCGGGTGCGGATGGCTCGATCTATCCCGAAGTGATGAATGCTCTGACCGGTGGCCGTGGCGCTGTGGTGCGGGTCACCGAAAAGGGTGAGCTGATCGTGTCGGTGGCTGTTCCGGTCCAGCGCTTCCGTGCGGTGCTCGGGGTCTTGCTGCTGTCCACGCAGGCAGGGGACATCGACAAGATCGTCCATGCCGAGCGTATGGCTATTTTCCGGGTGTTTGGCGTGGCCGCCATGGTCAACATCGTCCTGTCGCTGCTTCTGGCAAGCACCATTGCCACGCCGCTCAGGCGTCTGTCTGCCGCCGCCGTCCGTGTCCGGCGCGGCGCCCGGGTCCGTGAGGAAATTCCGGATTTTTCGGACCGCCAGGACGAGATCGGCAATCTGTCGGTGGCACTGCGCGGCATGACCAATGCGCTCTATGACCGGATTGCCGCCATCGAGAGTTTTGCCGCTGATGTCAGCCATGAACTCAAGAATCCGCTGACTTCACTGCGTAGCGCGGTGGAAACCCTGCCTTTGGCGCGCAACGAGCACTCCCGCAAGCGCCTCATGGATGTCATCCAGCACGATGTCCGCCGCATGGACCGGCTGATCAGCGATATCTCCGACGCGTCCCGGCTCGATGCAGAGCTGGCGCGCCAGGACGGCGTGGCGGTCGACATGGAGAAGCTGCTTACCGACCTCGTGGATATAGCCCGGCAAACCCGCGCTGCGGGCAAGGATGTTGCCATCGAGCTCAAGATCGACAGGCGTAATGCCGGAAAATCCGGTTTCACCGTGCTTGGCCACGATCTCAGGCTCGGCCAGGTGGTGACCAATCTGATCGAGAATGCCCGCTCCTTCGTCTCCGAGACCGGCGGCCGCATTGTCATCCACCTGGCCCGGCGCCGCGGCACGGTCCAGGTCCGTGTCGAGGACAATGGTCCCGGAATTCGCGCCGAGGTCATCGAGCGCGTGTTCGAGCGGTTTTACACCGACCGGCCCGATGGCGAGGATTTTGGCCAAAACTCCGGCCTTGGCCTGTCGATCAGCCGCCAGATCATCGAGGCCCATGGTGGCACCCTGACAGCCGAGAACATCCCCGGCGATGAAGCCGGCAGCTGGCGCGGGGCGCGTTTCATCATCGAACTGCCTGCCGAAACCCCGTGACCGGCATCTCCGTACCAGCAGGCGAAGCCGTGCATGCCACCGCGATTGTCGTTGGCCAGACGGGCTTGCTGTTTCTTGGCCCGTCCGGGTCGGGAAAGAGCACCACCGCCTTTGCCTGCCTTTGCGAGGCGCAGGCCCTGGGATGGAATGCCGCTCTCATTGCTGATGACCGGACCCTGCTGACAGTGCAGGCAGGGCGCTGCATAGCCTCCTGTCCGGATTCGATCCGCGGGCTTCTTGAACTGCGTGGCACCGGAGTGGTCACTGCCCGGCACATTGATCGCGCCGTCCTGCATGCTGCGGTGCTGCTCACGGAGCCGTCGGCGGGGACGCGGGTCCCGGAGAAGAATGAAACCTTTTCGTGTGGCGGCGCATCAATTCCTCTTATGCGTCTGTGGCACGATGGCGCAGCCCTTCCCCTGGCGCGGCTGCGCACCCGGCGGCCAAGCCTGTTTTTCGAGCCCGCGTGGTATCCTCAGGGCAATTTGCCTGTTTTCTGACGTTTTTTGGCTTGAACTTCGCCTGCTTCTGTCCAAGATGAAATTCACAAACTGTTCGCAACTGCGAAACTATTGGCATGGCCTGGCGGAAGACCGCGTCGGCCGCATGCTGCTGGAGGCAAAATGATCGGATTGGTGCTTGTCACTCATGGCAAGCTCGCGGAAGAGTTCAGGCATGCGCTTGAGCATGTTGTCGGACCGCAAACCGCCCTTGAAACCGTCAGCATCGGACCCGAGGATGATATGGACCAGCGGCGGCTGGATATTGTCGGAGCGGTATCACGTGTCGAAAATGGTCATGGCGTCATCATTCTCACCGACATGTTTGGCGGAACACCCTCGAACCTGTCGATCTCGGTGATGGATTCCGGACGCATCGAAGTCATTGCCGGGGTCAATCTGCCGATGCTGATCAAGCTCGCAGGTGTCCGCGGCGGCAATGACATGCAAAAGGCTCTTGCCGACGCGCAGGATGCCGGCCGCAAGTATATCAACGTGGCGAGCCGCCTTTTGACCGGCAAATGACGTCAAAAGCCGCAACCCTGTCCAGAACATTCAAGATCGTCAACAAGCGTGGCCTTCACGCCCGCGCGTCAGCCCGTTTCGTTCAGGCTGTCGAGGGCTTTGACGCCGTTGTTCGGGTGACCCGTGAAGGGTCCACCGTCGGGGGCACATCGATCATGGGCCTTATGATGCTCGCGGCGAGCACCGGTTGCACCATCGATGTCGAAGCCGAAGGCCGGCAGGCCGAAGAGGTGCTTGACGCACTCGAGGTGCTGATTGCCGGCCGCTTCGGCGAAGAAGTTTGAATATTCCCACATAAAGACATCTTTATATCGTATTGCCAGCATGGGCTTTTCCTGCTATGGCAGCGCCCATGCAATCCCGCCTGTCCCGGCCGGATCCCGAACTTTTGGAAAATCTCATGACCGCTACCCAGGACTATGTCGTCGCCAACATCGATCTGGCTGATTTCGGCCGCAAGGAGCTCGATATCGCCGAAACCGAAATGCCGGGCCTGATGTCGCTCCGCGAGGAGTACGGTTCGGAAAAGCCGCTGAAGGGCGCCCGCATTGTCGGTTCACTGCACATGACCATCCAGACTGCAGTGCTGATCGAGACCCTGACGGCACTGGGAGCCGATGTGCGCTGGGCGTCCTGCAACATCTACTCGACCCAGGATCACGCCGCGGCTGCCATTGCAAAGAGCGGTGTCCCGGTGTTTGCCGTCAAGGGTCAGAGCCTTGAGGAGCATTGGGACTATCTCGACAAGTCTTTCCAGTTCGCAGACGGCCCGAACCTGATCCTGGACGATGGCGGCGATGCCACACTCTACGTGCTGCTCGGTGCCCGCGCCGAAGCCGGAGAAGACATCATCCCGGTTCCCGCTTCCGATGAGGAAGCCGTCATCAAGGCGCAGATCAAGAAGCGTATGGACGCTTCTCCGGGCTGGTTCACCAAGGTGCGCGACCAGATCGTCGGGGTCTCCGAGGAAACCACGACCGGCGTTCACCGCCTTTATGAACTGCAGAAAAAGGGTCTGCTGCCCTTCCCGGCGATCAACGTCAATGACTCTGTCACCAAGTCGAAATTCGACAACAAGTACGGCTGCAAGGAAAGCCTCGTCGACGGCATCCGCCGCGCCACCGACACCATGATGGCCGGCAAGGTTGCCGTGGTCTGCGGCTACGGCGATGTCGGCAAGGGGTCGGCCGCTTCGCTGCGCGGTGCCGGTGCCCGGGTCAAGGTTACCGAAATCGATCCGATCTGCGCGCTGCAGGCAGCCATGGACGGTTTCGAGGTGGTGACGCTCGAAGATGTCGCATCGAGTGCTGACATCTTCATCACCACCACCGGCAACAAGGACGTGATCCGCCTCGAGCACATGCGCGAGATGAAGGACATGGCCATCGTCGGCAATATCGGCCATTTCGACAACGAGATTCAGGTCGCGGCGCTCAGGAACCACAAGTGGACCAACATCAAGGACCAGGTCGACATGATCGAGATGCCTTCGGGCAACCGCATGATCCTGTTGAGCCAGGGCCGCCTTCTCAACCTTGGCAACGCCACCGGTCACCCGAGCTTCGTCATGTCAGCATCCTTCACCAACCAGGTGTTGGCGCAGATGGAGCTCTGGACCAAGGGCGACGAGTACAAGAATCAGGTCTATGTGCTGCCCAAGCATCTCGATGAGAAGGTCGCTCGTCTCCATCTCGACAAGATCGGTGCCAAGCTGACCGAGCTGAAGGTTGAGCAGGCCGATTATATTGGGGTGACCGTCGAGGGCCCGTTCAAGCCGGAACACTACCGCTACTGATTTTCTCGGCAATACCCACAACATATTGAGATCGCGTTCTTGACAACAGGGGCGCGATTTCTTTTTGCGCTGCTTCCCCTTCACCGTGATTCGCGAAACAGGTATGTTTTTGCCAATGATTCGTTTGCGTTGTGGCGGCGCGAAAATCGGACTGGCAAGGATTGGCGATATTCTGTCAGACAGGCGACGAGGGGACTGCGACATGCCGGTGAAGACCGATTCACTTGGGCGCAAGGGGCTTTCCGGACTGACAAGAGCTGTTATCGGTGATCTTCGCGGGTTCCGGCGCAGGATTCTGACCGGAACGGCCCTGCTCACTGGCTCCTTTCTGACCTCGGCGCTGCCGGCCCTCGCCCAAACCTCTGGCGAGGCGGCAGCATCCGGAAAGCTCTCCGTATCCACCCTCGAGGTTGTCAACTTCGCCATGGTCATCGGCGCCATTTCGGCTGCCATGATCTCGGCGATCTGGCTTATTCGCGAGCGTGGCAAGATCGATCTGGAAAATGTGCATCTGCGCGCTGCCCTCGCGGATGCGAACGCCCGGATCTCCCGCCACGAGGCGCTTATCGTCGACCGTGACCGGCAGATCGTGGTCTGGGATGGCGTCGGCCTGCCCGCCGAAGTGCTGGGCAAGCTCGCGGCTGAAACCGGGGCGCCGCAGATTCCGGCCGATTTTCTCGCTTTCGGCCGTTGGCTGGAACCCAGATCCGCAGCGGCACTCGACGAATCGATCGACCGGTTGCGCGCCCATGCGGAACGCTTCGACATGATCGTTGAAACCGTTCGCGGTCATGTCATCGAGGCGCAGGGCCGGGTCTCCGGAGGCCGTGCCTTTGTCCGGTTTGTCACCCTGTCGAATGTGCGCGCCGAACTCGCCGAACTCAAGACCGAACGCGACCGTCTGCTCACTTCGCTCGATACCTTCCAGGCGCTTATGGATGTCATCGACATGCCGGTCTGGCTGCGCGGACCGGACGCGAAGCTCGTCTGGGTCAACAACGCCTATGTCCAGGCGGTCGAGGGTGAGGACCGGCAGGACACGCTGCAACGCGGGCTCGAATTGCTGGGCACAGCGGCGCGCGAAAGGGTCCGGGCAACCGCCACGCCCGAGCGGCCTTTCCTCGACAAGGTCTCGACGGTCATCCACGGTCATCGCCGTTTCCTTGAGGTTGCTGACGCCAAGACACCGGCCGGCAATGCAGGACTGGCATTGGACGTCTCCGTCGAGGAGGATCTGCGCCAGGAGCTCAAGCGCACCATCCAGAGCCATGCCGAAACGCTCGATCACCTGGCCACGCCGGTGGCGATATTTGACCGTGACCAGCGCCTTCAGTTCCACAACCAGGCATTCCAGCGCCTGTGGGAACTGGATACGCCTTTCCTCTCCCGCCGTCCCGACAATGGCGAGTTTCTCGAGCGTCTCCGCGCCGACGGCAAACTCCCCGAGCCGCATGCCTGGCGAGACTGGAAGGAGCAGATGCTCTCGGTCTACCGCTCGGTCGAGAGCACACCGCATCTCTGGCATCTTCCCGATGGCCAGACCCTCAATGTCTTCGCCAACGCCCACCCGCAGGGCGGCGTTACCTGGGTGTTCGAGAACCTGACCGAGAAGGTGGATCTGGAATCCCGGTACAACGCGCTTCTCCAGGCCCAGGGTGAGACCATTGACCACCTGGCCGAAGGCGTCGGCGTCTTCGGACCTGACGGCAAGATCCGCCTGTCAAATCCGTCCTTCCGCGCCCTTTGGGGCCTGACCGAACAGCAGGTCAAGCCCGGCACCCATATCCGCCAGATTGCCGAAGCCTGTGAACCGTCGCATCGCGATCCGGATGGCTGGAGACTGTTTGCCGGTGTGATCACCGGTTTCGATGAAGAACGCCGAACCCATGACGGCCGTATCGAACTGACCACCGGCCTCATTCTCGATTACGCCATCGTGCCTCTGCCCAATGGTCAGACCATGATCGCCTTCGTCAATGTCACCGACAGCGTCGGCGCCGAGCGCATGCTGACAGAGAAAAACGAAGCTCTGCGCAAGGCCGACGCGCTGAAGAACGATTTCGTCCAGCACGTCTCCTACGAGCTGCGCTCGCCGCTGACCAACATCATCGGCTTCACCGAACTGCTGCAGACCCCCGGCATCGGCGAGCTCAACGAGCGTCAATCCGAATATCTCGACCACATCGCCACATCGTCTTCGGTTCTGCTGACCATCGTCAACGACATCCTCGATCTCGCCACCGTCGATGCCGGCATCATGCGGCTAGACACCGGAGCCGTGAATATTCCGGCGCTCTTTGCCGAGGCCGGCGAGCAGATTGCCGACCGACTGAAGGAAAACGGCCTGTCGCTTGAGATCGACACTACCGGCGCACCGGCACAGATGATCGGCGATCACCAGCGGCTCAAGCAGATCCTGTTCAAGCTTCTGATGAACGCCGCAAACTTCGCACCTGACGGCTCGGTTGTCCGCTTACGCTGCCGGCAGGACGACGAGGCGATCAGTTTCTCGGTGACCGATTCCGGCCCCGGCATCCCCGAAGATGCCCGCAAGGATGTCTTTGCCCGCTTCGAAACCAACGGCCAGTCGGGCCGCCGTCGCGGGGCCGGGCTTGGCCTCTCCATCGTTCAGAGTTTCGTCGGCCTGCACAACGGCACCGTCTCCATCGAGTCCGGTGAGGAAGGCGGTGCAACCATCATATGCCGCTTCCCGTCCAGCCGCCCGCTTGCCCGCGACGCGGCCGAGTAAGCCTTCATGGCGACGGCGCCCCTGACCGTGGAACTGGCAAACCCCGATGCAACTGTCCGGATGGCCGAAGATGTTTCACTGGCTCTCCAGCCGGGTGATTGCCTGTGTCTGTCGGGAGATCTTGGCGCCGGCAAATCGACCTTCGCCCGGGCATTGATCCGTGCGATTGCGGACGATCCGGACCTCGAGGCCCCGAGCCCTACCTTCACGCTGGTGCAGGCCTACCAGCTGCGGATCCCAATCTCGCACATGGATCTCTACCGCCTCGGCTCCCCCGAGGAACTCGATGAATTGGGTCTCGATGACGCGCTCGCCGAAGGCGCGGCCCTGGTCGAATGGCCCGAAAAGGCGATCGATCTCCTGCCCGAGGACAGGATCATGATCCGGTTTGACGGGATCGGTGACAGCCGCACCGTGATCATCACGGCAGCGGCGCCCTTCATCGAAAGGCTTGAACGCTCCTTCTCTGTCCGGGCCTTCCTTGAGCGGCATTACTCCGAGCCGGTTGTTCGGCGTCATCTCCAGGGCGACGCCTCCTCCCGGACCTATGAGACCATCCGGCCCGAGAGCGGTGACCCGTTGATCCTGATGAACGCGCCGCGAAAGCCGGACGGCCCGCCGGTGCGCGACGGCCTGCCCTACTCGCAGATTGCCCATCTGGCCGAGGATGTTGTTCCCTTTGTCGCCATCGCCCGCTGGCTGCGCGCGCTGGGATTTGCAGCCCCCGAGATCCTCGGCGAGGATCTCGACCAGGGATTTCTGCTGATCGAAAACCTCGGCACTGACGGCATTCTCGATTCTGATGGCAAGCCTGATCCGGAACGTTATGGGGTGGCGATCGATTGCCTTGCCGCCCTGCACGCGAGAGATCTTCCGGGCCCGCTTGCCGTCGGCGGCAGGCTGCATCATGTGCCGGCTTACGATGCCCGGGCCATGCAGATCGAGGTCGAGCTCCTGACCGACTGGTACCTGCCCTGGCGGCGCGGTGCTTCCGTTCCCGATCAGGAGCGGCAGGCCTATCTCGATCTCTGGTACACCCTGTTTGAACGCCTCGAAAGCGCGGAAAAGGCGCTGGTCTTGCGCGACTACCACTCGCCCAACCTGATCTGGCGGCCGGAAAGGACCGGGCTCGACCGACTCGGCATCATCGACTTCCAGGACGCGATGATCGGTCCGTCCGCCTATGACGTCGCCTCGCTCTGCCAGGATGCGCGAGTGACGGTCGATCCGCACCTGGCCGGCCAGTTGCTCGACCGCTACGTCGCCGCCCGCCGGGACGCCAATCCGGATTTTGATGAGACCGGCTTCCGCGAGGCCTATGCGATTATGGCCGCCCAGCGCGCCGCGAAAATTCTCGGCATCTTCGTTCGGCTCAAGCAGCGGGATGGAAAACCCGGCTATCTGCGGCATTTGCCGCGAATGGAGGCCTATATTTCGGCGTCTCTCGCCCATCCGGCGCTGCAACCCTTGCGCAACTGGTTCACAAAGGCTGGTATCGGCGAAAGCGAATCATAAACCGGAACCGCCCGACCGATGACCATCACATCCGCCATGATCCTGGCCGCCGGGCTCGGCACCCGCATGCGGCCGATCACCGAGACCCTGCCCAAGCCGCTGGTCGAAGTGGCGGGGAAGCCTTTGATCGCCTACGGCCTGGAAGCGCTCGGCCGAGCCGGCATCCGCGACATTGTCGTCAACGTTCATTACCTGGCACCGCTTCTCATTGACTGGCTCTCGGCCTGGCCCGGCGCCGATATCCGCATTTCCGACGAAACCGAAGAGCTTCTTGATTCCGGTGGCGGCATCGTCAGGGCCTTGCCGATGCTTGGAGAGGAACCGTTTCTGGTCCTCAACGCCGATACGTTCTGGCTTGAGGAACCGGGAAGCACGACCGACAATCTCTCCCGGATGATGGATCTTTTCGATCCCGAATCGATGGATATCCTGCTGATGACCGCCCGGCTCGATCAGGCAACCGGCCACACCGGCGCCGGAGACTTTACCGTGGCCGAAGATGGCCGTCTGTCCCGCTACAAGGGGGCGGGCGATCCGGTCATCTATGCCGGCGCGATCATCCTGCAGCCGCGCATTTTCAGGGATATCAGCGAGAAACGCTTTTCGATCAACCGCTGCTTCGACGCTGCGATAAGCCAGGGGCGACTATTCGGCTCGCCCATGCACGGCCATTGGCTGACCGTCGGCACGCCCGAGGCCATCGGCGAGGCCGAAGCCGCCCGCTCCGCCTATCTCGGCGAACCGGTCCCGTGAGCTGGGCCGCACCCCGTATTGCAACCATCCCGCCCGGCGCGGATTTCCTCGCCACGCTTGCCGGGCAGATCATTGATGGCGGGCTGGTCCCCGGCCTCGCCTACAATCCCGAGGATCCGCTGTCGCTGGCCGGCGCCACAGTATTCGTGCCGACGCGCCGCGCCGCCCGGGTGCTTCGCTCCGAACTCACCGATCTCATCGGCAAGGGCTCGGCCATCCTGCCGACAATCCGGCCCCTCGGTGAGACCGACGATGATGCCGGCTTCTTCGATTCCGCCGACCCCGAAACACTGGCGCTGGACCCGCCGATTCCGCCGATTGCCGCCACGCTGCGCCTTGCCGATCTGGTCCTGGCCTGGAAACGGACCCTGCCGCAGACCGTCAGGGATCATCTCGGCGGCGTGCCGCTGGTCGCCCCCGCCAACCCGGCGGACGCCATCTGGCTGGGCCGTGCCCTGTCGGACCTGATCCAGGCGGTGGAGACCGAGGAATGCGACTTCGCCGGCCTCGACGATGTCGCGTCCGCGGATCTGCAGCAATGGTGGCAGCTGACAGCCGAGTTTCTGAAGATTGCGCGGGAATACTGGCCGGCGCTGCTCAAGGAAATCCACCGGTCCAGCCCGGCGCGGCACCACAATGCGATGCTCGACGTGTTCACCCGAAGCCTGGCCGCATCCCCGGCAGGCCGCCCGGTCATCGTTGCCGGCTCGACTGGAACCCGGCCCTCGACCGCCCGGCTGATTGCCACCGTGGCGCACTTGCCCCACGGCGCCGTCGTTCTGCCGGGGCTGGATCATGCCATGCGGCGCTCGCACTGGCAGGCGCTGGCCGAGGCAGCCACGACAAGGCAAGCGCCCGATGGTCGCGCCCTGGTCGATGTCGCGATCCGCAGTCACCCGCAATATGGTCTCCACTCCCTGCTTGGGAGCTGCGGTGTCGAGACCGGCGGGATCGGGGACATCCCGGAGATCGGCGGGCTTTCGCCGGAACTGGAAATGCGCCGCAGGCTGGTTTCGCACGCCCTGCTGCCGGCGATCGCCACCGAAACCTGGGGTGAACCGGATTTCCTGCCGGCTCCAGAGGCCATTGTCCCGGGCTTTGAACATGTCAGCCTGATCGAAGCCGCCAACGAGCGCGAGGAAGCCTCAGCCCTGGCTGCCGCCATGCGCCGCGCGCTCGAACCGCGTCCTGGCATTCCGGAGCCGACCGCGGCGCTGGTGACCCCGGATCGCAACCTTGCCCGCCGGGTCGTCACCGAACTGGCCCGCTACGGCATCGAGGCCAATGATTCGGGTGGTTCGCCGCTGACCTCGAGCCTGCAGGGCGGTCTTGCCCGGCTCGCCGTTCACGTCGCCTTCGCACCGGGCGATCCCGTGGCGATCGCGGCACTGCTCAAGCATCCGCTCGCCCGCTTTGGCCTCTCGGGTCCCGAAGCCAGGGCACGCGCCGGCTTCGTCGAGCGGATTGCCCTGCGAGGCGGCAGCGGTTCAGCCGACATCGAAGACCTCGAAGCGCTGGTCAGCGCGCGCGAATCAGGACGCCGCGAGCGTCATTCGGCCCGGTGGCTGAAGCGCATCGGTGATGGTGAGGCCGGGCAGGCGCGCGATTTCGCCGTCCGGGCCTCAGCCGCCCTGGCTCCGCTGACTTCTCTGCTGGTAGAGCGCGCCGGTCCGGGCGTCACCAACGAGATCCCGATAGGCAGGCTTGCCGCTCTAACCGCCGATGCGCTGGAACGTATCTGCATCGATGATACCGGAGCCCTCGATGCGCTCTGGGGCGACGAGGCCGGGGCCGATCTTGCCGCCGTGCTGCTCGAAACCCGAGACAGCGGCTCGACGCTGAGCATGACTGGCCACGAATGGATAGGTGCACTCGATGCGCTTATTTCGGGCCGGATGATCAAACCGCGCGCCGGCGGTCATCCCCGCGCCTTCATCTGGGGCGCGCTCGAGGCCCGGCTTCAGCATGTCGACACCTTGCTGATGGGCGGGCTGAACGAAGGCGTCTGGCCGCAGGCCGGCCAGGAAGATCCTTTCCTGTCGCGCTCGATGAAGGCCGCCATCGGGCTTGAGCCGCCGGAGCGCCGCATCGGCCAGGCGGCGCATGATTTCCAGATGGCGATGGGCGCGCCGGAAGTGGTGCTGTCGCGTTCGCACCGTTCCGGCAAGGCGCCGACCGTTGCCTCGCGCTGGCTTCAGAGGCTTCTGGCGGTGATCGGTCCGCAGCCGGCTGCCATGCTCAGGTCGCGCGGCGAGGCATTGCTTGCCCACGCCCGCACGCTTGATCAGGAACCTTCCACCCCCACAGCCTCCCGCCCGGAACCACGCCCGCCGCAAGAGTTGCAGCCCGCGAGCTACTCCTTCTCGGAAGTCGGCAAGCTGCGCCGCGACCCCTATGCCATCTACGCACGGCGCATTCTCGGTCTCGATCCACTGGAGCCCTTTCTCGCCGATCCCGGTCCGCGCGAACGCGGCACGCTCTATCACGAGATCCTCGAGGCTTTCGTTTCCGGAGCCGATCCCGGTTCGCGCACCCTCGACATGCTTCGCGCGATTGCCGCGGAGCATTTCGCCAGGGCCGGACTGCCGGATGCCACGGCGCTGGTCTGGCGGATGCGCTTTGAAAAGGCGGCCGAGGCCATCGCCGAATGGGAAAACGACACGGCGGCGGGGCTGGTCCGGTCGCTTGTCGAGACCCGCGCCAGCCTGGATCTGCCGCTCGCTGGCCTCAGGCTCACCGGCATGGCCGACCGGCTTGATCTGCGCCGGGACGGTACGGCCTGGATCATCGACTACAAGACCGGCGGAACCCCTTCACGCAAGGAAGCGCGGATCCTGCTCGATCCGCAACTGGCGCTCGAAGCCTATGCGCTGATCAATGGCGGCTTTAAGGATGTTGGCGGCATGCCGGTGTCCGGGCTCCTGTATCTGCGCCTGACCGGCAGGGAGCCTTTCGCCGAACGCATCGATACGGATCCGGAAAAGCCGGGTCGCGACGAGTTTCTGAGCCCGGCTGATCTGGCTGCCAAGGCGGCCGAGGAATTCGTCAAGCTGGTCGGCCTGCTCCGCTCCGGCCGTCGAGGCTACCTGTCGCGTGCGATTCCACGCACCGCCCGCGATTTTGGCGGCGAATATGACCATCTTGCGAGGGTCGCCGAATGGCAGACCGCCGTGGACGGCGATGGAGGCGATGGCGATGACTGACGACAGCGGCATGAGCGTCATTTCCGACACCACGTTGCGCCAGAACCTTGCCGCGACGCCGACGCTGTCAGCCTGGGTGTCGGCCAATGCCGGTTCCGGCAAGACCCACGTCCTGGCCCGCCGGGTCATTCGGCTGCTGCTGCGCGGCGCGCGCCCTTCGGCGATCCTCTGCCTGACCTACACCAAGGCCGCGTCGGCCGAGATGTCCAACCGCATTTTCCGCACTCTTGGTGAGTGGGTCCGGCTCGACGATGCCAGGCTGGCTGAGAAGATTGCCGAGCTTGAGGGGCGTGCAGCCGAGCCGCACCAGCTGGTGCGCGCCCGCCGGCTGTTCGCCACGGCGCTCGAAACGCCGGGCGGTCTCAAGATCCAGACCATTCACGCCTTCTGCGAGGCCGTTCTGCACCGGTTTCCGCTCGAGGCCAACATTCCCGGCCATTTCAGCGTGCTTGACGACCAGAAGGCCGCGGAACTGCTGGCAGAAGCGCGGCGCCAGCTGATGTCGACCCAGTCATTCGAGAACGACCCGGATCTGGCGGCCGCTGTTACCGAAGCGCTCGACACCGGCGGCGAGGCTGGCTTCGACAAGCTGCTTCAAGGCCTCTATGCCCGCCGCCGCGACTACATGGCCTTCGACGCCAGGGCGCGGACACCGCAAGCGGCGGAAGCCCTGATCCGGGCGGCCTTGGGGCTATTGCCGCAGGAAAACGAGGCTTCGCTCGTCGAGACCGCCTGGCCGCTCGATGCCCTGCCGGTCGATTACATCCGGGCGGTCTTCGATTTCGCCGGATCGGCCAAATCATCGACCAAAGCCTACAAATTCACCTACGGATTGCTGGCCGTCGGGTCCGAACCTGGAGCGCAAGAACGGCTGCAACTGCTCAGGGATGTGTTCTTCACCAAATCGGGATCGCCGGCCAGCCTTGGCGGCGTCGCCTCGAAGACGGTCGAGGAGCGGTTTCCCGACCTCGCCGACCGTGTCGCCGAGGCCCAGGGACAGGTGGTCGCCATTTTCGACAGGCTGGCGCGGCTCAGGATGCTGGCGGCTTCTCTAACCGCCTTCCGCCTGGCGCGGCGTTATCTTGGTGAGTTCGAACGGCTGAAAACCCGCCAAGCCCTGCTCGATTATGACGATCTGATCGGCGCCACCGAGGCGCTCTTGTCAAAAAGCGGCGCCAGCGCCTGGGTCCACTACAAGCTCGACCAGGGTATTGACCATGTTCTGGTCGACGAGGCGCAGGACACCGCACCGCTGCAATGGAACGTCATTGGCGCACTGTCCGATGAGTTCTTTGCCGGCGAAGGAGCCCGCCCGGCCATGCGCACGCTGTTTGCGGTCGGCGACGAGAAACAGTCGATCTATTCGTTCCAGGGCGCCCGGCCCGAGCGGTTCGCCGAGGAACGCAGCCGCATCGCACGGCTTGCACGGGCGGCGGACGCTGAGTTCGAACAGGTATCGTTGCGAGTGTCCTTCCGCTCCTCCACCGAGGTGCTCAAGCTCGTCGACCATGTCTTTGCCGATGCGGACGCACTGCGCGGCATGGGTTCCGCTGATGAACCGGTGATCCATGAAACGGCGCGGATGCAGGCGCCGGGCCTGGTCGAGGTCTGGCCGATGATTGCGAAGGAGCAGTCGGGCAACGACGAGGACTGGACCGCCGCATTCGACGAGGTTCCGGCAGACGCACCCGCCGCCCGGCTGGCGGAGCGCATCGCCAATCTGCTCTCGCGCTGGGTCGGTCACGAGCTGATCGAGGACCAGAAGTCGAAGCAGATGCGGCCGGTGGCGCCGGGTGACATTCTGGTGCTGGTCAGGAAGCGCGACGGTTTCGTCCCCACGCTGCTGCGCACGCTCAAGGCAACCACCGATATTCCCGTAGCCGGCGCCGATCGTCTGCGCCTGACCGACCATATCGCGGTTCAGGACCTGATGGCGCTCGGCCGGTTCGTGCTGCTTGGCGATGACGATCTCTCGCTGGCCGCGCTGTTCAAGAGCCCGCTGCTGAATCTCGGCGAGGATGATTTGTTCGCAGTGACCGCCGAGCGGCCTGACGGAATGTCCGTCTGGCAGCAGTTGCAGGAAGTGGCGGAGGCCGAACCGCGCTTTGCCTGGGCGGTGGAGAAACTCAAGCGGTGGAAGGTCCGGTCAGCGCACCAGCCGCCGCATGATTTCTATGCAGCCCTGCTCGGCCCGGATGGCGGTCGCAAGGCCTATCTCTCCCGTCTCGGCCATGAAGTCGGCGATGTGCTTGACGAGTTTCTCGGCCTGACGCTCGATCACGAGCAGGCGGGCCTTCCCGGCCTGCAGTCGTTTCTCGCCATGCTCGAAACCGACACGCCGGAAATCAAGCGCGAGATGGAAGGCCAGTCCGGCGCGGTGCGGATCATGACCGTGCATGCGGCCAAGGGGCTGGAAGCCCCGATCGTGTTCCTGGTGGATTCGGGCGGCGAGGCCTTCCAGCACAGCCATCAGCCCCGGCTCTGGCTGTTGCCGCCTGCGCCCGAAAGTGAGGAAGGGCCCTCGATCCCAGTCTGGCTTCCCGACAAGACCCACGAGAACGAGGCGACAGCACCTGTCCGCGAAAAGATGCGCGAGCAGGCCGAAGAAGAGTATCGTCGCCTTCTCTATGTCGGGTTGACCCGGGCTGCCGACCGGCTGGTAATCTGCGGCTACCGGGGCCTCCGGGAGGTCAAGACGCCGACCTGGCATTCGATGGCATCAGTGGGGCTTGAACGGGCCGTCGTCGAAGCCGGCTACACCGTTTCCGACGGGGTGCATGGAGCCGGAGACGAAACTTTCGATGTCCGCCGTTTCAGCCGCATCCGTCCCGAACCCGCCATCCCCGGCACGGCCACCACGCCAAGCGGTCCGGCGCCGGCACCTGCCAACGAAGCGATCTCGATTCCCTCCGGCCCCCTGCCGCCGCCTGCGCGCCTGCCCCGGCCACTGGCCCCGTCCGGTGTCAGTGCCGTGCTCGAGGACAGCGCGGATGTGGCATCCCGCTCGCCCTTTGCCGACGGCCAGCCGGGATCGGCAGCGGCGCTCGAACGCGGCAGCATGATCCACCGCCTGCTCCAGGTTCTGCCTTCGGTCCCAGACACGGAGCGCCAAGCTGTGCTTTCGCGCTACCTCGCGCGCGCCTTGCCGGAAGCCGAGGCAGCAACGACCGAGACCATGCAGCGCCAGGTGCTTGCCGTTCTGCAGGATCCGCAATTCGCGCCGATCTTCGATGCGCCTGGCGAGGCCGAGGTCTCGGTCATGGGCACCTTGCGGGTCAGGGGTGAGGAGCGCGCCGTATCAGGGCGCATAGACCGCATTGCGCTCGATGGTGACCGTGTTCTGATCATCGACTACAAGACCGGGCTGGCGCCGAGGCCTGGCGAAGATCCCCCGGCCGGCCATATCTCCCAGCTCGCCATCTATCGCGCCTTGCTGGCACCACTCTACCCGGGGCAGCGAATCGACGCCGCGCTGGTCTATGTTTCGGCGCCCGTACTGGTCGAAATCCCGGCGTCGACCCTGGACCAGGCGCTTGCCGCTCTCGATCAATGATCCCGGCCTGTTTATCACGGCTCGGTGAAGCCGGCCGAAATGCCTTGAATACTTACGGGCGAATCATCACATTGGACTCATCTGAGTCATCCATCAAAGGAGTGCCAAACCATGGCAACCGTTAAAGTAGACAGCGCCAATTTCCAGAGCGAAGTGCTCGATTCGACAGTACCCGTTGTCGTCGACTTCTGGGCGGAGTGGTGCGGACCGTGCAAGATGATCGCTCCGAGCCTCGAGGAAATCTCCAACGAGATGGAAGGCAGCGTCAAGGTCGCCAAGCTCAACATCGATGAGAATCCGGAACTCGCTTCGCAGTTCGGCGTTCGCTCGATTCCCACGCTGGCCATGTTCAAGGGCGGCGCCGTCGCTGACATCAAGGTCGGCGCTTCGCCCAAGACCGCACTTTCGAGCTGGATTTCAGGCGCCATCGCCTGAGGTCGGCTCCTCGCGGCAATTCAATGAAACCCGTCTGGTCAACCGGGCGGGTTTTTTGCTGCCTTCAGTCAGATGCGCAAATCCGTGTGATGGTCGGCTCTAGACCGGCGGCGTGCCGTTGACCCTGAGCACGTCACCCAGAAGATAGAGCGAACCGCCAATCAGGATCCGTGGAGGCCGTTCGAGGCCGTTCCAGTTCCTGCAGATGGCGGCAATCGCCGTCTCGACATCTTCGGCAGCTTCGGCGGTCAAGCCCGCCTCGTCGGCTGTATCGGCGAGGAATTCAGGATCGAGCCCCGCCTCGGAATCTGGCACAGGCACGGTGAACACATGCCGTGCCATACCGGCAAAGGCTTCGAAATAGCCGACCGGGTCCTTGGTGTTGATCATTCCGGTGATCAGGAACAGCGGTCGGGATTGGCGGTCATTGAGATTGGCCATCGCCTCTGCAATGACCTGGCCCGCGCCGGGATTGTGTCCGCCGTCGATCCAGAATTCGACGCCATCCATGGCGCTCTCGACAAGCCGGCCATGAGTGAGCCGCTCCAGCCGCCCGGGCCAGGAGACATTGACCAGGCCTTCGGCTATGGCGTTTTCGCTCAACGGGAACCCGGCAGCCTTCAACGCCCTTATAGCTGCTGCGGCATTGGCCTGCTGGTGCCGGCCCGCGAGCTTTGGCAGTGGCAGATCGAGCAATTCGTCTTCATCCTGGTAGGCCAGGCGGCCGTTTTCTTCCAGTGCAAGAAAATCCTGGCCATAGACGCTGTGCGGGCATCTGTGTCGTTCGGCGGTTTCGACCAGCACCTCGCGCGCCGCCTCCTGGCTTTGAGCGCCGATCACCACCGGCGAGCCTGGCTTGATGATGCCTGCCTTCTCCGCCGCGATCAGCTCCACCCTGTCGCCGAGATAGGCCTGATGATCGAGCGAGATCGACATGATCACTGAAACCGCCGGATGGGCAATCACATTCGTTGCATCAAACCGGCCGCCAAGCCCGACCTCGATCACGGCGGCGTCCGCGGGATGTTCCGAAAACAGCACGAACATGACAGCGGTCAGGATTTCGAAGACGGTGATCGTCTCGCCCTGATTGGCCTCGGCGACCCGGCGGACAGCGTCGGCAAGCACCTCGTCGCCAACCAGTTTGCCGCCGCCCTCCGCCCCGATGCGGAACCGCTCGTGCCAGTTGACCAGGTGCGGCGATGTATGAACGTGAACCTTGAGGCCCTGTGCCTCGAGAATGGCGCGGCAGAAGGCGCTGGTCGACCCCTTGCCGTTGGTCCCGGCAATGTGGATCACCGGCGGCAGTTTCTCATGCGGGTTGCCCAGCCGCTCGAGCAACCGGGTGATACGGCCGAGCGACAGGTCGAAACCCTTCGGATGCAGCGCCATGAGCGCGTTGATTTCCCGTTCGGCAGCCGACACGACCGCTCCTCTCGCCGAAGGTCCCGGCTCTTGCTGGAGGTTTACTCCGCCGCTTCCGCCGGCACGGTCTCTGCAATGGGTGCGGGAAGCGCTGCCGGTGCCGGCGCATCCATCTTGAGGAAGATCCGCAGCAGCCGGGCGACGGTCGCCGGGATGTCGTGACGATGCACAACCATGTCGATCATACCGTGGTCGAGCAGATATTCGGAGGTCTGGAACCCCTCGGGAAGTTTTTCCCGGATGGTCTGCTCGATCACCCTTTTGCCGGCAAAGCAGATTTCCGCGCCCGGTTCTGCCAGGTGAATGTCTCCAAGCATGGCATAAGAGGCAGAGACGCCACCGGTGGTCGGGTTGGTCAGCACCACGATGTAGGGCAGGCCGGCTTCCTTGAGCATCTCCACCGCGACGGTGGTGCGCGGCAACTGCATCAGCGACAGAATGCCTTCCTGCATGCGGGCGCCTCCGGACGCCGGGAACATCACCAGCGGGCAATGCCGTGCAATGGCGGCCTCGAAGGCCTGGACGATAGCCTCACCCGCGGCAATCCCGAGCGAGCCGCCCATGAAGGAGAAATCATGCACGCAGGCAACGATCTCGACGCCCTGGACCTTGCCGTGCGCCGCAACGACCGAATCCTCGAGGCCGGTCTTGGTCCGGCTGTCGCGCAGCCGGTCGCTGTATTTCTTCGAATCCCGGAACTTGAGCGGGTCCTGCGGCACCTTCGGTGACGGCAGCAGCTCGTACTTTCCCTCGTCGAACATGTGCTTGAGCCGCGCCTCGGCCGACATCTTCATGTGGTAGCCCGAGGCGGGGATCACGAAATGGTTTTCTTCCAGATCATTGTGGAACACCATTTCACCGGTCTCGGGACACTTGATCCAGAGATTTTCGGGCACCTCGCGACGGCCCAGCATCGAATTGATCTTCGGCCTGACGTAGTTGGTAATCCAGTTCAACGCGTTTTCTCCGGTTCGTACCCCAATGTGGGAATGTTACTGCGTGGGCGCAAGACGTGCGGCGCGAACGCCGGTGGCAAGCCCGCGCACCATCGTGGCGACGCTCTCGACGGTATCGGAGGTTGCAGCACCCTTGGCGTCAAGAGTGTTGGCGATCTGGTTGACGATCGCGGTGCCGACCACGACGCCGTCGGCAGACTGGCCGATGGCGCGCGCCTGCTCGGCGGTTTTCACCCCGAAACCGACGCAAACCGGCAGGTTGGTATGGCTCTTGATCCGGTCGACGGCCTGGTTGACCTTGGAGGTGTCGGCAATTGCAGAGCCTGTGATGCCGGTCATCGACACGTAATAGACAAAGCCCGACGTGTTGGAGAGCACGAGCGGCAACCGCTTGTCATCCGTGGTCGGGGTCGCGAGCCGGATGAAGTTGACCCCTGCCTTCAGTGCCGGCAGGCACAGTTCCTCGTCCATTTCAGGCGGAAGGTCGACCACGATCAGCCCGTCGATCCCGGCCTCGATGGCATCTGCCAGAAAGCGCTCGACACCGTAGATGTAGATCGGATTGTAATAGCCCATCAGCACGATCGGCGTTTCATTGTCGCCCTTGCGGAAATCTGCTGCCAGCGACAGGGTCTTTTTCAGCGACTGGCCGGCCTTGAGCGCCCGTTGTCCCGCCATCTGGATCGCCGGTCCGTCGGCCATCGGGTCGGAGAACGGCATGCCGAGTTCGATCACGTCCGAGCCGGCACCCGGCAGCGCCTGCATGATCTTCAGCGACGTGTCGTAATCCGGGTCGCCGCCCATGAAATAGGTCACCAGCGCCGGCCGGCCCTCGGCTTTCAGCTTCTCAAAACGGGTATCGATGCGAGTGGTCATGATCAGAGCTCCACGCCGAGGATCTTGCCGACAGTGAAGATGTCCTTGTCGCCGCGGCCGCACAGGTTCATCACGATGATCTGGTCCTTGCCCATTTTCGGCGCCCGCTTGATCACCTCGGCCAGGGCATGGCTGGGTTCCAGCGCCGGAATGATGCCTTCAAGCCGGGTCAGCAGCTGGAAGGCTTCCAGCGCTTCGGTATCCATGATCGGAACATACTCGACCCGGTTGGATTCTTTCAGCCACGAATGTTCGGGCCCGATACCGGGATAGTCGAGGCCCGCCGAGATCGAATGGCCTTCCTTGATCTGTCCGTCGCCATCCTGCAGCAGGTAGGTGCGGTTGCCGTGCAGCACGCCGGGCGAACCGGCGGTCAGCGAGGCGCAATGCTCTTCGCCGTCCAGGCCCTTGCCGCCGGCTTCGACGCCAACGATCTGCACGTCCTTGTCATCCAGGAACGGATGGAACAGGCCGATGGCGTTGGAGCCGCCGCCGACAGCGGCAATCAGCATGTCGGGCACGCGGCCTTCCATGGCGATCATCTGCTCGCGGGCTTCCTGGCCGATCACCGACTGGAATGTGCGTACCATTTCCGGGTAGGGATGCGGTCCGGCCGCAGTCCCGATCAGGTAATAGGTATCGTCGACATTGGTCACCCAGTCCCTGAGCGCCTCGTTCATCGCGTCCTTCAGCGTGCCGTGACCGGACGTCACGGGATGCACCTTGGCGCCCAAGAGTTTCATCCGGAACACGTTCGGCGCCTGCCGCTGAACGTCGGTGGCGCCCATGTAGACTTCGCACGGATAGCCGAAGCGTGCCGCAACCGTTGCAGAAGCGACGCCGTGCTGGCCGGCGCCGGTCTCGGCGATGATCCTTGTCTTGCCCATGCGCTTGGCAAGCAGGATCTGGCCGACGCAATTGTTGATCTTGTGCGATCCGGTGTGATTGAGCTCGTCGCGCTTGAAGTAGATCTTGGCGCCGCCGAGGTGCTCGGTCAGCCGCTCGGCAAAATACATCGGCGAAGGGCGGCCGGTATAATGCGCGTTGAGATGATCGAGCTCGGCCCGGAAGGCCGGATCGGCCTTCGCCCTGGTCCACTCCTCTTCCAGCTCCAGGATCAGCGGCATCAGCGTTTCGGCAACGAAACGGCCGCCGAAAATGCCGAACATGCCCTGCTCGTCGGGTCCGGTACGGAATGAGTTGGGATTGGTTGTCTGGTTCAAGTCATCTACTCCTGAGACCGGCCCTGGTCTGGTTGCGCGACTTCCGCCTCGCGAACAGCCTGGACGAAATCATTCATCATGCCGAGGTCCTTGATACCGGGCGCGCTTTCGACGCCCGATGACACATCGACCCCGGGCGCCTGGCTGATGCCGATTGCCTCGCCGATATTGTCTTTTGTCAGCCCACCGGAAAGCATGTAACTGGGAGCCCCGTCAAGCGTGGCAAGGTGCCGCCAGTCAAAGCTTACTCCGTTCCCGCCCGGAAGGTCAGAGCCTTTCGGCGGCTTGGCATCGAACAGGAACCGGTCGGCAATGCCGTGATAAGGTTTGATTCGTGTCAGATCCGAAGCGTCGCGGATGGCGAATGCCTTCATCACCGGCAGTCCGTAGCGGGCTTTGACAACCGAGGCGCGCTCAGGGCTTTCGCCGCCATGTAATTGCAACCAATCCGGCTTCATGCTGGCGACAATTGCATCGAGACCGTCATCATCCATGTCGACCGTCACGGCGACCGTCTTGAGACCACGCGCCCGGGCCCGCTCTGCCAGCGCGGCAGCGGCCCCGATCGCCACGTGGCGGGGGCTCTTTTCGAAAAAGATGAACCCGGCCATGTCGGCGTTGAGATCGGCCGCGCGATCCACCGCTTCGGGCGTGCTCAGGCCGCAAATCTTGATCTGTATCGTCATGGCGGCTGACGTCGCACAAATCGGCGCCAGAGTCGAGATATGGTCGAGATATGGATGGGTTGACCGTCGGTGCTAACCAGACCGGGTGAGCCGTCCTAGAATGCCACCGCGAACAGCCGTGAGCCGTTCTGCTTGAGCCAGCGCTTGGCCTCGGTCGTCCGTGGGCAAAGCGCCTTGCAGGTGGCCCAGAAGTCCGGTCCGTGGTTCATTTCCTTCAGATGCGCCACCTCGTGGGCGGCGAGATAGTCGATGACGAAATCCGGCGCCATCGCGATCCGCCAGGAAAACGACAGGTTTCCCTCCGAAGTGCACGATCCCCAGCGGCTTTTCGTGTCCTTGTAGGCGATCGCCCGCACAGGTTTTCCCAGCGTTGCCGCGTGCATGTGGACCAGCCGCTGCAGCTCGGTCTTTGCCACCCGCTTGAGGTGATCCGATACCCGCCGGCCGATATGCTCGGGAAGGCCGGACACCAGAAGCGTGGGAACCCCGTCCAACTCGGTCTGCTCAGTGATGCCGCGCAGCTTGCCGGTCAAGGCGATGCGGTGATCGACACCGCGAATACTGATCTTTCCCTGGTCCGCGAGCGGGCCGGCATCCTCGACCCTCGCCAGCCGGGTCATCAGCCAGCCGTGATGACGGGTGAGAAATTCATCGATCTCGCGCGCCGCCAGACCTTTTGGGATGGTCAGCTTCAGCGCCTGACCGCCCGGTTCGATGCGCAAGGTCATGCGGGTTGCCCGGGCGTTCTCGCGGATCGCCAAGGGCAGATCGCGGCCATTGACGGTAACCGCGCTGGGGCGCGGCTGAGCGGTTCTGCGGGTGGGGCGACCAAGTCCGAACATGTTTGGGTATTTATCCGATTCGATCACAATGCGGGGATCGAAAATGCCACGCGCTGTGGCACCGCTGCGGGCAACAAAAAGGGCGGCGTTCGAAACGCCGCCCTTTCGGGGAGGTCATGTGTATTGCGGTTACCCGTCGATTTCGGGAACCGACCCGGATGTCCGGGGCTTGCTGTTCTGGCTTGCCTGACGGCTGGCCATGAAGCGGTCGAACTCCTCGCGGTCGCGAGCCATGCGCAGGTCCCGCATGTGCTGGTCGAACTCGCGGCGCATCTCGTCGAGCTTCTTGCGCTCTTCGTCGAGACGGGCCAGTTCGGCATCACGCCAGTCGTCGAATGCGGCATTGCCGCTGCTGGCGCGCATGCCATGCCTGCCCTGAGTGGACTTGCGGAAAGAGCATGCGAAGTTGTCGGTGGCGCGGTTGACGTCTGCCTTGAAGCCTTCGAGCCGGTCGCCCCAGATTATGTAGGCGAGCATGGCAAGGCCGAGCGGCCAGAACACCATGAAGCCAAGGACCATCAGGGCGATGGTGGCGGGCGTCCAGGCGGGACGGATCAATGCGGTCTGTGTCATCGGTCAAAACCTCATCTGGTAAAGGGAAGCGGGGATCGTTCCCTTGTGAATTTGATGTGGTATGGGCCGCGACCCTATTCAAGAAAATGCCCGCAGGAATCCGACATCCTCTTGTATTAAAAGAGAAATTTCGGATACCTAAAATGCTTCTCAAATGATTTTCAGTCGCTCCGGCCGCCCTTGATCAGCTTCGGCTTGGCTTTCTTGGCAGAGTTGCTGCGGGCATGGGTCCGCATGAAATCTAGGATCCGCGGCGCGATTTCGGAGCGGAATCGCGACCCGTTGAACACCCCGTAGTGACCCACTTTCGGCTGGACATAGTGGTGCCGCATGTCATCGGGAATATTGGGGCAGATGGTCTGCGCGGCTTCGGTCTGACCCAGGCCGGAGATATCGTCGTTCTCGCCTTCGACCGTCAGCAGCGCGACATTGCGGATCGCCTTGGTGTTGACCGTGCGGCCACGATGCATCATCTCGCCCTTTGGCAAGGAATGCTTGATGAACACCGTGTCGACGGTCTGCAGGTAGAATTCGGACGTCATGTCCATGACGGCCAGATACTCGTCGTAGAATTCGCGATGCCGTTCGGCCGAATCGCCGTCGTCCTTGACCAGATGCATGAAGAAATCCTTCTGCGCGATCATGTGACGGTCGAGATTCATCGTCATGAAGCCCGACAGCTGCAGGAAGCCGGGATAGACCGAGCGTGTGAAGCCCGGCAGTGGCCACGGCACCTGCATGATGACATTGTCTTCGAACCATTCGATCGGCTTGGCCTGCGCCAGCTCGTTGACGCCGGTCGGATTGATGCGGGTGTCGATCGGGCCGCCCATCAGCGTCATGCTCGAAGGTGCGAAGGTGTCGCCGCTTTCTTCCATCACCGCGACAGCGGCGAGAACCGGGACCGACGGCTGGCAGACCGCGAGCACATGGGTATCGGGGCCAAGCGCATGCAGCATCGAGATGATGTAATCGATGTAATCATCGAGGTCGAAGCGCCCCTCTGTGATTGGCACCATGCGCGCGTCGGTCCAGTCGGTGATGTAGACCTCGGCCTTGGGCAGCAGTGTTTCCACGGTTCCGCGCAGCAAAGTCGCATAGTGGCCCGACATCGGCGCAACGATCAGGATCTTCGGATCCGGCCGGTGATTGGCCGGCAGCGTGCGCTCGAAATGGATCAGGTCGCAGAAAGGCCGCGACCAGACAACTTTCTCATGAACCGAGACCCGGCCGGTGTTCAACGAGGTTTCTTTCAGTCCGAACTCAGGCTTTCCGTAGCGGCGGGTGGTGCGCTCGAACAGCTCGAAACCGGCGGCGACCGAGCGGCCGAACGGCGTATGCGACATCGGATTGACCGGGTTTCGGAAGGTCAGGCGCATCGCGTCAGCATAGGCCCGCATGGGCGCCATGGCGGCATGATTGAGTTCATACATCTGGTAGAACATGAAAAATTGTCCCTTGTTGCGACAGTCAGACTGCCCGGTTCCCGCCATCATGCATGCCAATTCCTTTCCGGAAGCTGACTTTTTGCAGCGCGCAAACAGTGAGCGAGCCTATCACGCTTCTGCTGCATTGCAACAACAGCCCCCTTATTTTGCGGGGCTGTGCGACCTTCTGATGAGAGCCGGGGCCGTAGAGACGTCTGCAGCTCGGCGGTTTGCAGCCGAACCTCTGGCAAACGATGTCGCAGGCTCCTGATCAACTCGATGCTGCGCCGCGTTCAGGACTGTTGTCCATATGGATGCGGGCGAACTGGCGTTAAGATCAGGGCCGGCTTCGTTCTATTGCCGAAGCGCGCAGCATGTCTGGCCAGGGAGGCAGGCTTTTGAAACCGTTCACCGGCAGTTTTACCCAGCAGGAGGCATTGGATGACGCGGTCATTGCTGCCGCCACCGAGATCCTGAGATCCGGCCGCCTGCACCGCTACAACAGCGGACCGGGAGAGCTCTCCAAGGCCTCCGAGCTTGAACAGGCCTATGCCGCCTATCAGGGTGCGCGCTACTGCCTCGCCTGCGCTTCAGGCGGATATGCCATGGCCATCGCCCTGCGTGCGGCGGGCCTCGGCCAGGGGGAAACGGTTCTCACCAATGGTTTTACGCTCGCACCTGTGCCCGGTGCCATAGCGGCTGCCGGTGGAAAAGCACTGCTGGTGGAAATCACCGAGGATCTGGTGATCGATCTGGAAGATCTCGACCGCAAGGCCGCCACATCCGGCGCGCGCTTCCTCTTGTTGTCCAACATGCGCGGTCATCTGGCCGACATGGAGCGTCTCGTCGCCATTGTCACAAAACACGATCTGATCCTGATCGAGGATTGCGCCCACACCATGGGCGCAGCCTGGAACGGCCGCAAGAGCGGCAGTTTCGGTCTGGCCGGCTGCTTTTCCACCCAGACCTACAAGCATCTCAATTCCGGTGAAGGCGGACTGCTGACATCGGACGACCCGGAATTCATGGCCCGTGCCATCATTCTGTCGGGCTCCTACATGCTCTACGAACGCCATGGAGCAGCACCCTCGGCCGATGTCTTCGAGCGGATCCGGCTGGAAACGCCCAACATGTCCGGCCGAATGGACAATCTGCGCGCGGCAGTTCTGCTGCCGCAGCTCGCCCGCCTGGAAGACAGCATCGAGCGCTGGAACGAACGCTACCGGGCGGTCGAACAGGCGCTCGCCGGTGCAGACGGCGTCGCCTTGCCCGGGCGAGCGGCGGCGGAACGCTATGTCGGCAGTTCCATCCAGTTCCGCCTGCCCGGCATATCGCCGGCTTTGGCCAGCGCTTTCGTCGCGGCAAACAAGGCCCTGGGCGTCGAGTTGAAGTGGTTCGGCGCCGCCGAGCCGGTGGCGTTCACCTCCAACCACCACAGCTGGCGCTATGTCGATCCGCAGGCCTTGCCCGAAACCGACAGGATCCTTTCAAGCCTGTTCGACATGCGCCTGCCTCTGACGTTCTCCGTCGAGGACTGCCGCCACATCGGTTCGATCATTGCCCATTGCGCCGCGGAAATCGGCGCCCCTGCCTAGGCTGAACGCCCCGTCAGCTGTTGTTCTTGAACGCTGTCATCAGGCCAACACGGCGCGCATCTTCTCGACGGCGGTGTTGAATTCGCCCAGAAATCCCCGAAGCGTTTCGAGTGACAGCCGCACATTCGGGCCATGGCAGGCAATTGCTGCGAGAAACCGTCCCGAATCGTCGGTCACCGGAACCGCGATCGCCACCATGCCGTCCATGAATTCCTCATTGTCGATCGCAAAACCATCCCTGGCGACAGCCGTCAATTCCCTGAGAAGCATATCCGGATCGGTGATGGTCTTGGGCGTCTTCCGTTCCAGCGTGAGTCCGCGGGCAAAGGCTCGGCGTTTCCGGATGTCGAGACTGGCCAGGAATGTCTTGCCGCTGGCGGTACAATGAAACGGCACGTTCGAGCCGATCGGCAATTGCACCCGGAACGCCCAGCCGGTTTCAACCCGGTCGAGATAACTCATCCCGTCATCCTCGGGGATCACATAATTGATGGTTTCTCCGGTTTTCATGGCCAGATCCACCAGGATCTGCCGGCGCAGGATGTGATCGCGCGACGAGTGCAGCAGTCCCGCCCCAAGCACACGGGCCCGTCGTGCGGCCCTCAGCCGCTTTCCATTCGGCTCGTAGACTAGGAAACCCTCTTCCACAAGGGTGGCGCACAGACGGTGAATGGTCTGCTTGGGCAGGCCTATCGACTGGTTGATCTCGGTCGGCGTGATCGGTTCGCCCGACGTCCCCACGACTTCCAGGATCAGCAGGGTTCGCATGTTTGTTGCGATGCGGTCGTCTGAATTCGGCATTTCAGAACCAGTTTTGAACAATCAATAGAGCCAGTTGTGCCGGGTCTTGCACCACGGCCAGAGAAATGAATACGATCATTAACGAGAAGTAAAGTCTCAATTTTTGAATATTGAGGTGATTTCGGGTGGAGTTCGACTTTGTCATCGTCGGAGCAGGATCAGCCGGTTGCGTCTTGGCCAACCGGCTTTCGGCCGATCCATCCGTCTCGGTGGCAGTGATAGAGGCCGGTGGTCGCGATGCTTCCCCGTGGATTCATGTGCCCGTCGGTTACTTCAAGACCATCAAGGATCCGGCACTCAACTGGATGTACAGGACCGAGGCGGACGAAGGCCTCAACGGCAGGCAGCTCAACTGGCCGCGTGGCAAGACGCTCGGTGGCTCCAGCTCGATCAACGGTTTGCTTTATGTCCGCGGACAGCCGCAGGATTATGATCGATGGCGGCAGATGGGAAACATCGGCTGGGGTTGGGACGATCTGCTGCCCTTGTTCCGGCGCAGCGAGTCCTGGGAGGGCGGTGCTGATCAACTCAGGGGCGACCGGGGAGAGCTGTCGGTCTCCCGCTCGCGGCAATCCTGGCAGGTTGTCGATGCCTGGGTTGAGGCGGCCAAGGCGGCCGGCTTCGCCTTCAACCCGGATTACAATGGCGCAAGCCAGGAAGGTGTCGGCTATTTCCAGCTGACCGCGCGCAACGGCTTGCGCTGCAGTTCCGCCAAGGCCTTTCTCAAACCCGCCAGGTCGCGGCCAAATCTCACCGTTCTCACCCATATCCAGGTTGAAAACGTCGAACTTGATGGTGCCCGGGCGGTGGCGGTGCGCGGCCGTCGCCATGGATCGCTGGTGCGGGTTGCCGCACGACGGGAGATCATCCTGTCGGCTGGGGCGATCGGCTCGCCGCAGATCCTGATGCTCTCGGGCATCGGCGAACCGGCTCACATGGCCGATCACGGAATTCGGCCCAGGCACACCCTGCCAGGCGTCGGCCAGAACCTGCAGGATCACCTTCAGGCCCGCCCGGTCTATCGCTGCACCGCGCCCACCATCAACACCCGCACCCGGGGCCTGTTCAACCAGGCCAGGATCGGGCTTGAATACATGCTCAGCCGTTCCGGGCCGCTGACACTCGCTGCGAGCCTCGGAACCGGTTTCCTGAAAACCCGGCCGGACCTGGAAACGCCCGACATCCAGTTTCACATCCAGCCTTTCAGCGCCAACAACCCGACCACCGATACCGATGATTTCGACGCCTTCACCGCCTCGGTATTGCAGTTGCGGCCCGAAAGCACTGGCGAAATCAGGTTGCGCTCGGCCCGGGCCGAAGATCATCCGCTGATCCACCCCAATTACCTCTCGACTGCTCTGGACCAGCAAACCATCGTCGAAGGCATTCGCATGGCCCGCCGCATCTGCCGTCAGGGGCCGGTGGCAGACCTTGTCACAGAGGAGCATGCACCGGGACGATCGGTTCCCGACGAGGATTTCGACGGCCTGCTCGACTGGGCCCGCAACACCGCGACAACGATCTATCACCCGACCGGTACCTGCAGGATGGGCCGGGACAAGATGGCGGTGGTCGACGAGCGCTTGCGCGTGCATGGCTTGGACGGGCTGAGGGTAGCCGATGCCTCGATCATGCCGGTGATTGTCTCCGGCAACACCAATGCCCCGGCGATCATGATTGGCGAAAAGGCCTCGGACTTGATCCGGGAGGATATGCGCGCATGAGCGAGGCTTTCACCAAACTGCTGGAGGCGAGCCGCTGATGCTGCAGCAGCTTTTCGATTTCGGCGCGATTGTACTGGCCGACCTGGTTCTGTCAGGTGACAACGCCCTGATCATCGGCATGGCCGCGGCGTCGCTGTCGCCCGAACTGCGCAAGCGGGCCATTCTTTTCGGTATCATCGTCGCTGCCGGGCTGAGAATCATTTTCGCGCTGGTCGCCACCAAGCTTCTCGGCGTTCCGGGGCTTCTGTTCTTGGGGTCGTTGCTGCTTTTCTGGGTCTGCTGGCGCCTCTATGGCGAAATCCGCGACAATATTGACCGCGAGGCGGCCAAGGCGCTCGAGACCGCCGAGCATCTCGATGAGGGATACACCGGACCGGCGAGGAAATCCCTTGGTCAGGCGCTGCTGTCGATCACCGTCGCCGATCTGTCGATGTCGATCGACAATGTTCTTGCCGTTGCCGCCATTGCCGACGGCAATACCGAGATGCTGGTGTTCGGCCTTGGTCTCGCCATCCTGCTGATGGCCTTTGCCGCAACCCTGATCATGAAGATCCTGACCCGGTTCCCGGCCATATCCTGGCTTGGGCTGGCGGTGCTGATCTATGTCGCCAGCGACATGTTCTATCGTGGCATCATTGATCCTGCGACAGGCCTCCTGACGATGCTCGGAGGGAGCGTGTCGTGAGCTGGATCCCTCAACCACACTTTTCCAATGCTGTTCGGGAAGCCTTCGCCGAACACGTCCGACTGTCGCACAATCGAAGGCGAGACATGAAACGGGAGGAGAACCCCATGTCGAGACTAACCAAGCTAACCAAGGGTGTCGCAGCTGTCGCACTGTTGGCGGCCACGTCGATGTTCGGCGTGTCGGCTGATGCGGCGACGAAGATCCAGGTCCAGTCGGTTATCCCCAACACGGCTGACGAAGTGGTCATGCTTCAGGATTTCGCCGATGACGTCAAAGCCCTGACCAATGGCGAAGTCGAATTCGAGATCCTGCCCGCCGGCGCTGTTGTTGGCGTCCAGGAAATCCTCGATGCCGTTGACGCCGGCCTGATTGATGGCGGCTTCGCCTGGACCCACTACTGGTCCGGCAAGCATCCCGCAGCCATGCTGTTCGGATCGCCGGTTGCCGGTGCCGGTATCGGCATCGACAACATTGCCTTCATGTCCTGGTACCTGAATGCCGGCGGCAAGGAGCTCTACGACCAGCTCTGGAAGGAGATGGGCGTCAATGTGAAGGGTTTCATGCTGCAGCCGGTGGGCCCGGAAGCACTCGGCTGGTTCAAGGAACCGATCGAAACCATGGCCGATTTCCGCAAGTATCGGTTCCGTACGCCTCCGGGCATCCCCGGCCAGACCTACAAGGACATCGGCGTAGCCTCGGTCGCCATGGGTGGCGGCGATATTCTGCCTGCGCTTGAAAAGGGTACCATCGATGCCGCCGAATGGTGCTGCCCCAAACCCGACTCGGTGTTCGGTTTCCAGAAGGTGCTCAAGCATTACTACCTGCAGGGCCTTCACCAGGTTGTGGTCAATGCTGACCTCTACATCAACGGCGATGTCTACAATTCGCTCACCCCGCTGCAGCAGAAGGCCATCGAAGTGGCCGCAAACGCCTCGCTGATGAAGGCCATGGCCTACCGCATCAACGAGAACGGCAAGGCGCTCGACAAGCTGATCAACGAGGACGGCGTCATCCTGCACGACACTCCGGCGGAATACTTCACCGAGTATATGGCCGCCGCCAATGCCGCACTTGAGAAGAATGCAGCTGAAAACGCCTTCTTCAAGCAGGTCTGGGACAGCCAGAAGGCTTTCGCCAGAACAGCGGTACCTTATTGGGCGCAGGCCCAGCGCACCAACGCCAACCTGGGCGCGGCCTATGCTGAAACGCTGAAGAAGCAATAGGCAAGACGGCACCTGGTCCGCCCTGCTTGCAGCGGGGCGGACCTAGCTAAACCTGCAGGGGGCAGGGAAACCTGGTGGAGGAGGCCGTCATGGCCGGCAATGAAACAGACGATACGATTCCGATCGGCGACGAGTTGCTCGCCGAAAGGCGTGGCGGGCCCGGATCCCGCATGCCCGATGACATGCATCCGGCGGCCCGCTCCATTATCCACGGCATCGACACAATGTCCGAATGGGTCGGCCGGATCGTCGCCCTGCTGGTCGTGCCTATCATGTTCGCCATGGTCTACGAAGTCATCGCGCGCAAGTTCTTTGTCGCGCCGACGCTCTGGGCTTTTGATATCTCGCGCATGCTCTATGGTATGTCCTTCATGCTCGGCGCTGCCTATGCACTGATGCACGGCCTGCATATCCGCGCCGATTTCCTCTACCGCAATTTCGAGGTCAAGACGCAAGGCCGCGTCGACCTTGTCCTCTATATTGTCCTTTTCATGCCGGCGATGATCTTCCTGCTGATCGCCGGCTACGATTTTGCCCTCAAATCGGTGATGCAGGGCGAGCGCGCCGGCGACAGCACATGGGCGCCGGTAGTCTGGCCGGTCAAGGTCTCGCTCGCCGTTGGCGTCGCCCTGTTGCTGGTTCAGGGTGTCTCCGAGATCCTCAAGTCATGGTATGCGGCAACCCGCGGAAGGTGGCCGTCATGAGCTTCTTCGAGATAGCCCCGGAGATCATCGGCTTTTTGATGATCGGGGCGATGCTGTTCGCCATTTTCATCGGCTTTCCGATTTCCTTCACCCTGATCTTCCTGGGCATCGTCTTCGGCGCCTGGGGCTTCGGCATGAAGCTGACCATTTTCCTCATGACCCTGCAGTTCTACGGCTCGATGATGGAGCAGACGCTGGCTGCGGTGCCGCTCTTTGTCTTCATGGGCTTCATGATGGAGCAGGCCGGCCTGATGGAGCGATTGTTCAAGGCGGTACAGCTGATGCTCGCCCGGATGACCGGTTCGCTGTTCGTTGCGGTCCTCTTCGTCTCCGTCGTCTTCGGCGCGGCCACCGGCATCGTCGGCGCTTCAGTGACGATCCTCGGTATCATGGCCGCCAAGACCATGAGCGAATCCGGCTACGATGTCCGTTTGGCCGCCGGAACCATCACCGCCGGCGGAACTCTCGGGATTCTCATTCCTCCCTCGATCATGCTTGTGGTCATGGGTCCGGTTCTGGAGGTCCCGGTCACCGATCTGTTCGCCGGCGCCATCCTGCCCGGCGTGATGATGGCGGTGCTCTACCTCGTCTACGCGCTGGGACGCTGCTGGCTCAATCCGAAACTCGGCCCGCCGCTCCGCGATGACCAGATCCCCGACAGTCGCAGCCATGTCTGGCGGGAATTCATCCTCGGGCTGGTGCCACCGACAATCCTGATCGCCTTCGCCATGGGCTCGATCCTGTTCGGCTGGGCGACCCCCACAGAAGGGGCGGGCATGGGCGCGCTCGGCTCCGTGCTGCTCACCATCGGCTACCGCAAGTTCACGTGGAAGCGCACCTATGACGCGCTGCTCAAGACCCTCGAGATTTCAGTGCTGATCCTGTTCCTCGTCGCAGCATCGAATTTCTTCGGCGCAGTCTTCTCGCGGCTGGGCACGCCCGGCATGATCACCGACTGGCTGCTGGCGCTCGACCTCTCGCCAAGCCTGATCATCATCATGATCCTGGCCATGGTCTTCATTCTCGGCTGGCCGCTCGAATGGGTGCCGATCGTGCTGATCATCCTGCCGATCCTGCAGCCGGTCCTGGTTGAAATGAATGTCAACATGACCTGGTTCGCCATTCTGGTCGCGGTGTGCCTGCAGACGGCCTGGCTCAGTCCGCCGGTCGCCCTGTCGGCCTACTTCCTCAAGGGCGTGGCGCCCGACTGGGATCTCAAGGATATCTATTACGGCATGATGCAGTTCATGACCGTGCAGATTTTCGGCCTGGTGCTGGTGTTCACCTTCCCGTGGCTGGCGCTGTGGCTGCCGGGGTACCTCTATGGAAACTGACAGACTTGTGCCGGAGCATGTCAACAAACCGATCTGGCGTTGCGAAGCTGCCAAACTGGCACTAGAGCGGATCGGACCAGTTGTGGTTTCTAGCCCTCAACAAGGAGGATCATCCCATGCCTAAAATGACCACCGAAGAAGCTTTCGTCAAAGTGCTTCAGATGCACGGCATCGAACACGCGTTCGGCATCATCGGTTCGGCCATGATGCCGGTGTCGGATCTTTTCCCGAAGGCCGGTATCACCTTCTGGGACTGTGCCCATGAAACCAATGCCGGGCTGATGTGTGACGGCTACATCCGCACCACCGGCAAGATGGCCATGGCCATCGCCCAGAACGGCCCCGGCGTCACCGGCTTTGTCACCCCGGTGAAGACCGCCTACTGGAACCACACCCCGATGCTGCTGATCACCCCGCAGGCCGCCAACAAGACCATCGGTCAGGGCGGTTTTCAGGAAATGGAGCAGATGCGGCTGTTTGCGGATTGCGTCTGCTATCAGGAAGAGGTTCGCGACCCCTCCCGCATTCCCGAAGTGCTCAACCGGGTGATCATGAAGGCCTGGCGCGGCTCCGCGCCGGCGCAGATGAACATCCCGCGCGACATGTGGACCCAGGTCATCGACGTCGAGCTGCCGCAGATGGTCCGCTTCGAGCGTCCCGCCGGTGGCGAGGAAGCCATCGCGAAGGCTGCCGATCTTCTGTCTAAGGCCCGTTTTCCGGTCATCCTCTCCGGCGCCGGCGTGGTTCTCTCGGGCGCGATCCCCGATCTGGCCAGGCTTGCCGAACGGCTCGATGCGCCGGTCTGCTCGAACTACCAGCACAATGACAGCTTCCCCGGTTCGCATCCGCTCGCCGTCGGCCCCCTCGGCTACAACGGCTCCAAGGCCGCCATGGAACTGATCGCCAGGGCAGATGTCGTGCTGGCGCTCGGAACAAGGCTCAACCCGTTCTCGACCCTGCCTGGTTACGGCATCGATTACTGGCCGAAGAATGCCGATGTCATCCAGGTCGACATCAATGCCGACCGCATCGGCCTGACCAAGAAGGTCACCGTCGGCATCGAGGGCGATGCCACCAAGGTGGCCCGCGCCATCCTCGCGCAATTGTCCGATGATGCCGGCGACGCCGGCCGCGAGGATCGCCGCAACCTTGTCTCCCTGACCAAGTCCCGCTGGGCGCAGGAGCTGTCCTCGCTCGACCATGAGGACGATGATCCCGGCACCACCTGGAACGAGGAATCGCGTCAGCGCGACGCCGATCTGATGTCGCCGCGCCAGGCCTGGCGGGCCATCCAGTCGGCTCTGCCCAAGGATGCCATCATCTCGTCCGACATCGGCAACAATTGTGCCATCGGCAATGCCTATCCGACCTTTGAGGAGGGCCGCAAATATCTGGCGCCGGGTCTGTTCGGTCCCTGCGGCTATGGCTTTCCGTCAATTCTCGGCGCCAAGGTTGGCCAGCCCGATGTGCCGGTCGTCGGTTTCGCCGGCGATGGCGCCTTCGGCATTTCCATGAACGAGATGACCGCCTGCGGCCGCGACAACTGGCCGGCCATCACCATGGTCATCTTCCGCAACTACCAGTGGGGTGCGGAAAAGCGCAACACAACGCTCTGGTACGACAACAATTTCGTCGGCACAGAGCTCGACCGCGACACCTCCTACGCCAAGATCGCCGAGGCCTGTGGCGCGAAGGGAGTCGTGGTGAAGGACCAGCAGGGCCTGACCGAGGAGCTTGCCAAGGCCGTCGAGCGGCAGATGAAGAACGGTGAAACCACCTTCATCGAGGTGCTGCTCAACCAGGAGCTGGGCGAGCCGTTCCGCCGCGATGCCATGAAGAAGCCGGTGGTTGTCGCCGGGATCAACCGCGACGACATGCGCCCGCAACAGGGTGCGGTCTGAGAGCCAACCGGATCGAGAGTGTCAAAGAGGCCACGCCAGGTGCGTGGCCTTTGTCATATGCTGCCGAACGCCTCGATCGTGTCGGCGATGATATCGATCCCGCCGGGAATCCTGGCGCTGTCGATCGAGGAATAGGCGATACGGAAATTGTGCCGGCCGTCCTCGGGGTTCTCGAAGAAGAAATGGCCCGGCTCGAGCAGCACCCCTCTTTGCCTGACCGCCTGGGCAAGATCGCGGGCGTCGATCCCGTCCGGCGTCTTCATCCAGAAGCTTGAGCCGCCCGAAACATCGGAGCCGGCGACATGCAGTCCGCGCCGGTCTATGGCCTCCTGCATCACGTCGCGGCGGCGCCGGTAGGTCTGGCCCATGCGCGCCACCAGCGCATCGAAATGGCCGAGCGACAGGAAATTCGCCACCGTTCGCTGCAGATGACCGGGCGGATGCCGGACGACCACCATCCGCAGGGCGCGAGCTTCGCGGATGAAGGTCTCCGAACCGACCATGTAGCCAAGCCGCAGACCCGGAAACAGCGATTTGGAGAACGAGCCGACATAGATCACCCGGCCCTCCTCATCCAGCGACTTGAGCGCTGGAGCCGGCGGATTGAGGAACGACATTTCGAATTCGTAGTCATCCTCGACAATCAGGAAGTCTTTCCGCGAGGCCATCTCCAGCAGTTGCTGGCGCCGTTCAAGCGGCATGGTCACACTGGTCGGACAATGATGGCTCGGCGTGGTGAAAACCACGTCGGTCTCGTCAGGAAGCGCGTCGAGCCGCATGCCGGCATGATCGACCGGCACGTTGACCACATTGCAGCGCGCCAGGTTGAGCGCCACCCGCAGGCCCGGATAGCCCGGATTTTCCATCACCGCCGTGCGCCGCTGGTTGAGCAGCACCTGGGCCGCCAGCCACAAGGCGTTCTGTCCGCCCATGGTGATCAGGATCTGCTCCGGCTTGGCCTGAATGCCGCGCCGAGGCAGGGTGTTGAGCGCGATGTATTTGACCAGCTCCGGATCATCGCGCTCGTAGCTGTCGGCTGTGACGGTTGAAAATTCCCGCTTGCCCAGCGCCTGCAGGGCACACTGCCGCCAGTTGCTGTGATCGAAGATCTTCTCGTCCGCCTGACCGTAGATGAAGGGGTAGGGGTAGCTCCGCCAGTCGACCGGTTTTTCCACCAGCACCTGGCCGGTGTAGCGCTGGCCGATGGCGCGGTTCCAGTCGACTGCATCGGTGACGACGCCCTTCGGCGCGTCGAAGCGGGTGCGCTGCGGCGCTGTCGGCGAGACATAGTATCCCGAACGCCCCTTGGCGATCAGGTAATCGTCGGAAACCAGTTCGCTGTAGGCCAGTGTCACGGTGATCCGGCTGATCCCCAGGTGGGTCGCCAGTTTCCGGCTGGAGGGCAGTTTCGCGCCAGGGATGAAACGCCCGGACAAGACGCCCTCGCTGATCATCCTCTGGATCTTCTGTTGCAGTGTTCCCTCGAATTTCGGGTCGAGAAAAAACGTGTCTATCGGAATCGACATTCGATCGCCCAGCCGGTTTTTGCCAGCATATCGACAGACTTAGCCAAGCGGAAGGGGCGGGCGGGCAATTGTCCCGCCCTTGCATCAAGCCGAATATCCCGCCTGCGTGTCGAGCCTATGCGAACACCCGCGTCAGCGCCTGATCCACACTGTCGGTAATCCGGTCGATATCGTCCGCGGTCGCGATCAGCGCCGGTGAGAAACACAGCGTGTTGTTGAAACCCGGCAGCGACCGGTTGGTCGCGCCGATGATGACGCCTTGGGCCATGCAGTCGGCCACCACGGCCTGTACCCGCTTCTCGTCCATCGGTTCGCGCGAAGCCCGGTCGCTCACGAGTTCCGCGCCGAGGAACAGGCCCTTGCCGCGCACATCGCCGATGACGGCGTGCTTGTCCTGCAGCGCGCACAGATTTCCGATCATCCGCTCGCCCATTGCTTCGGTGTTGGCGATCAGGTCCTCGTCCTCGATGATCCGCATGTTCTCAAGTGCTGCGGCCGGGCCGGCGGCGCATCCGCCAAAGGTCGAGATGTCGCGGAAATAGGACATTGGGTCGGACGGATCGTCCTTGAACTGCTCGAATACCGCTTCCGTGGTCACCGTGCAGGAAATCGCCGCGTAGCCTGAAGCCACGCCCTTGGCCATGGTGACGAAATCCGGCTTGATCCCGTAATGCTGGTAGCCGAACCAGGCACCGGTGCGGCCGACACCGCAGACGACTTCATCGATATGCAGCAGGATATCGTACTTGGCACAGATCTCCTGGACCCGCTCCCAGTAGCCCGGCGGCGGGGTGATCACGCCACCGCCCGCGGTAATCGGTTCGAGGCACAATCCACCGACGGTGTCGGGTCCCTCCCGCAGGATCACCTCTTCGATGGCGTTGGCGGCGGCAAGACCGTAGCTTTCCGCGTCCGGATACTGGCTGCGGTACTCGAGGCAATGCGGCACCATGACAAAGCCCGGCGCCATCGGCCCGTACTGCTCGGCCCGCTGTGGCTGCCCACCGGCCGACAGCGTCGCCAGCGTCGTGCCGTGATAGTCGCGCTCCCGGTAGAGAATCTTGTACTTGCGGCCACCATGATGCCGGTGCGAGATCTGCCGGATCATCTTGAAGGCCTTCTCGTTGGCCTCGGATCCTGAGTTTGAGTAATAGACCCTGCTCATGCCAGGCATCTTCTCGATCAGCTTCTTGGCGAATAAAGCGCCCGGGATCGAGCCCGCGCTGTTGGCGAAATAGTTCATCTTGACCAACTGGTCTCGCACCGCATCGGCGATGCTCTCGCGGCCATAGCCGACATTGACAGTCCAGACGCCCCCGGACACAGCATCAAGATGTTCCTTGCCGGTGGCATCCCACACCCGCATGCCGCGACCCTCGACCATGATCCGCGGATCGATGGTTTCAAACGGCTTGTGCTGGATAAGATGATGCCAGACATGGGCACGATCGGCCTCGACAACTGCCTGGATATCGTTGGTCTGGATGGGCAGGTTCATGCGCGGTCCCTCCCGGGAAAAGAGTGATGTCCGGTCCTCCGGCGTCAAAACCATCGCCGAAGTGTCTGGCAAGAGAATAGGGCCAGTGAGTGCTTGGTCATATGGCCAGAAAAAGACCAACAAATCCAATAGACTGCGGCAGAATGCGAAAACTGGTACAATGCTGCCGCACAAATTGGCGCTATGGCTTTCGACACCGACTTGATCGACTTGACCCTGTTGGCGCAAGATGACTGCAAAAGAACGCCAAGAAAACGGGAACAGCGCTGGAAACCCTGAGATTGATCTTCGGTTTTTCCGGCAAGGATTTGCAATCGAAAGGCCGGCTTCGTGCTGGCCCGGACAGGGAGCATCACATGAAAGCTGCATCAAGAATTTCCGCATTGTTGGCCGGTATCGCCATGGTCGCCACCGCCTCGGTCGCCAAGGCCGAAGAAATCACGGTTGCCTACTTCCTCGAATGGCCGATGCCGTTCCAGTACGCCAAGGTCAAGGGCCTCTATGACGAAGCGCTCGGCATGAAGGTCAACTGGAAGTCGTTTGATGCCGGAACCGCCATGTCGGCGGCGATGGCCTCGGGCGACATCCAGATTTCGGTGAGCCAGGGTGTTCCACCCTTCGTCGTTGCAACGTCCGCAGGGCAGGACCTGCAGGTGGCGGATATTGCCGTCGTCTACAACGACAATGACAACTGCGTGGTCAAGGCCGAGCTCGAAATCGACAAGGACAGCGCCAAGGAACTGGAAGGCAAGAAGGTCGGCGTGCCGATCGGAACCGCCGCGCATTATGGCTTCCTCAAGCAGATGGAGCATTTCGGCATCGATGTCTCGACCATGGAAGTGGTCGACATGGCTCCGCCGGACGGTGCCGCTGCATTCGCCCAGGGCAGCCTCGACATGGTCTGCGGCTGGGGCGGTTCGCTGCGTCGCATGAAGGAGCACGGCAATGTCCTGTTGACCGGTGCCGAGAAGGACGAGATCGGCATCTCCGTCTATGACGTCACATCGGTCCCGGCCTCTTTCGCTGCAGAGAATGCCGACGTTCTGGCCAAGTTCCTCAAGGTGACCGCCGACATGAACGCCAAGTGGCTCACCGATTCGGAGGAAATGCTGCCGGTCATCGCCAAGGATTCGGGGATGAGCGAGGCCGATGCGGCCGACACCCTCAAGGGCTTCCAGTTCCCCACCGTCGAGGCGCAGCTGTCGGACAAGTGGCTCGGCAAGGCCACGCCCGAGTTCCTCAAGGGCGTGGGTGACTTCTTCAAGGAGCAGGGCAATATCCCGGCGTCGCGTGACACCTATGACGGTGCGGTCAACACCGCACCGCTCGCAGCCGCGGCCAACATGTAAGACCGGAAGACGAAACGGGCAGCCGGGGCAATCCGCTCCGGCTGCCCGTCCACGGCACATTGTTCCCTATGATTGGAGTAGCCATGGGTGACCTGGTTATCGACAACCTTTCGATGCGGTTTGATCTGCCCAATGGCGGGTCTGTACAGGCGCTCAAGAATGTTTCTCTCAAGCTTGCCAAGGGTGAATTGCTTGCGGTCCTGGGGCCCTCGGGCTGTGGCAAGACAACGCTTCTCAACATCGTCGCCGGATTTCTTGCCCCCACCGACGGGCAGGTGACGCTCAATGGCAAGAAGGTCACCGGCCCGGGCCCCGAACGCGGCATGGTGTTCCAGCAAGGCGCGCTCTTCGAATGGATGAATGTTCGCCGCAACATTTCGTTTGGCCCCGACATGGCCGGCAGGCCGGCATCTGAAACACGGCCGATCGTCGACAATCTGCTGCGCACGGTCGGGCTGCAGGATTTCGGCGAGAAGATGATCTACGAACTTTCGGGCGGCATGCAGCAGCGCGTGGCGCTGGCGCGCTGTCTGGCCAATGATCCCGATGTCATCCTGATGGACGAGCCGCTCGGCGCGCTCGATGCGCTGACCCGCGAGAAGATGCAGGGGCTGGTGCTCAAGCTCTGGAAGGAAACCGGCAAGACCATCATCCTGATCACCCATTCGGTGGAAGAGGCGTTGCTCCTGGGCGAGCGGCTGCTGGTGATGGCGCCGCGGCCCGGCCGGATTCACAAGGAGTACTGGCTGCCCTTCGCCGAAATGGGCGTTGGCCGCGACCTGCGCCTGGTCAAGAAGGAGCCGGAATTCGGCCAGCGCCGGGAAGAGATCCTCGGCATGATCTGGGACATGGAAGAGGAAATTATGGGCCGTCAGGAGGAAAGCGCATGATCGTCTTTCTGCTTTACCTGGTCATTTTTGGCTTCGCCTATGTCGCCTACCGGTTCTGGGAGCGCTCCCGCCATCACATTCATGACTTCGCCAGCCTGAAAACGGTGACTTTTGGTGATGAGAGCGCGGTGTCGCCGAACCGCTTCGCTTCGGTTGTCTCGATCATCGCCCTGTTTGCGATCTGGGGGGCGTTCACCGGCTCGGTGATCACACCGATCCACGTCCCGGGCCCGTTTGTCGGCGATACCAGCTTCACCTACACCGCCCGCAATGCCGCCGGCGAGACCGACGAGGCGGTGGCCCATATTCGGGTCTACCGTGTCGGCGAGGAGGTGCCGCTTCCCGAGGTGTCTGACACGCCCAACACATTTGCCGTCGATGATGCCGTCAAGATCGGCGCCTGGCGGACATCCCTCAGCCGCCTCAACGAGAACGACATTGGCGGCCAGGAGGATGGCTACAGTCTGATCGCCATAGATGGGCAGCCCATCGCGCCGGGAGAGACGGTGCGGTTCTCCGACGGAGAGGTCACCATGACCAACAAGGGCAGTCTGTCGATCAAGCCCGACAAGGGCTGGCAGATGGAACCGATCTGGCTGCCGGCGCCGGAGGCCGTTCTTGGCCGGCTGGGGGAGATCGCCAGCGAGGGCTACAAGAACTTCTCTCTCTGGGAGCATCTGGGCTATTCGCTCGGCCGGGTGATCGCAGGCTTCGTCATCGGTTCGATCATCGGCATTCCGCTCGGATATGCCATGGGCCTGTCCAACTGGTTCCGCGGCTGGTTCGATCCGATTGTCGAATTCATGCGCCCGGTGCCACCGCTCGCGCTAATCCCGCTGATCATCATCTGGTTTGGCATCGGCGAGGAGGGCAAGGTCATCCTCCTGTTCCTGGCCGCACTCTGGATCATGACCATTGCTGCACGCGCCGGTGTCTCGGGCGTGCGGATATCAAAGGTGCACGCCGCCTATTCGCTCGGGGCCTCCAAATGGCAGATCCTGCGGCACGTGATCGTGCCCAACTCGCTGCCGGAGATTTTCACCGGCGCGCGGGTCGCCATGGGCGTCTGCTGGGGTACGGTGGTCGCAGCCGAATTGGTGGCCGCCGATCGCGGTGCCGGAATGATGATCGTCAACGCGTCGAAGTTCCAGCTCACCGACATCGTCATCCTTGGCATCATCCTGATCGGCATCATCGGCTATGGGATCGATATTCTGATGCGCATGGCCGAGAAATGGCTGGTTCCCTGGAAAGGCCGAGGCTGATAGCAGGCGCTGAAACGGAAAACGCCGCCGCTCAGGTTCAGAGCGGCGGCGTTTCTCTGTTTGAAGCAGGAGCCGGTCAGATGTCGAGATTGGCCACTGACAGCGCATTGTCCTGAATGAACTCGCGCCGTGGTTCGACTTCGTCGCCCATCAGCCGCGAGAACAGGCTGTCGGCGTCGACCGCGTCATTGACCCGGACCTGCAGCAGCGAGCGGGCATGCGGATCGAGCGTCGTCTCCCACAATTGCTCGGCGTTCATTTCGCCAAGGCCTTTGTAGCGCTGCAGCGTCAGGCCCTTGCGGCCGACCGCAAACACCGCCTGCAGCAATTCGCGCGGACCCGAGATCTGGGTGCCGCCTTCCTTGCGCCGCAGGATCGGAGGTTCGGTGTAGACCTCGCGCAGCTTGGCGTTCATCTGGTCGATCATCCGTGCATCCTGGCTGCCGACGAGCCCGGAATCGAGATCCACCGATTCCTTGACACCACGGACCACCCGTTCGAACCGGAATCCGCCGGTGTCGGTAACGATACCCGTCCAGCCGCGCTCCGATTCTTCGGAAATCATGTCGAGACGGCGGGCGACTTCGGCGACCATTGCCTCCGACGCGGCTGGATCATTGATCCGCTCGGGATTGAACGCGCCGGCGATTGCGGCCTGCTCGACAACCGAGTGGTCGTAGCGTGAATGAAGCCCTTCCAGCAGCGCCCGCATTCTCAGTGCATCGTTGATGGTGCCTCTCAGATCGGCGCCGGTCCGCACTTCGCCCGTGGACAGTTCGAGCGCCGCTTCATCGAGCCCGGTGCTGATCAGGTAGTCCTCCATCGCCTTTTCGTCCTTGAGGTACTGACCGGACTTGCCGCGCGACACTTTGTAGAGCGGCGGCTGGGCGATGTAGAGATGCCCGCGCTCGATCAGTTCCGGCATTTGCCGGAAGAAGAAGGTCAGCAGCAGGGTACGGATGTGGGCGCCGTCCACGTCAGCATCGGTCATGATGATGATCTTGTGGTAGCGCAGCTTGTCGGCGTTGAATTCATCCTTGCCGATACCGGTCCCCAGCGCCGTGATTAGCGTCCCGATTTCCTGGCTCGACAGCATCTTGTCGAAGCGGGCCCGCTCGACATTGAGGATCTTGCCCCTGAGCGGCAGGATCGCCTGGTTCTCGCGCGAACGGCCCTGCTTGGCCGATCCGCCGGCCGAATCGCCCTCCACCAGGAACAGCTCCGACTTGGCCGGATCCTTCTCGGAGCAGTCAGCGAGCTTGCCGGGCAGCGAGGAGATGTCGAGGGCGCCCTTGCGCCGTGTAAGTTCGCGTGCCTTGCGCGCCGCTTCGCGGGCGGCGGCTGCTTCGATCACCTTGCCGACCAAGACCTTGGATTCCGCCGGATGTTCTTCGAGCCAGGCGCTCAGCGTCGAATTGACCAGGTTTTCCACCACCGGGCGGACTTCCGAGGAAACCAGCTTGTCCTTGGTTTGCGAGGAGAATTTCGGATCCGGTACCTTGACCGACAGCACGGCGGTCAGGCCTTCGCGGCAATCATCGCCGGTCAGCGACACCTTTTCCTTTTTGGTCATGCCGGAGCTGTCGGCATAGGCCACCATTTGCCGCGTCAGTGCCGCGCGGAAGCCTGCCATGTGGGTGCCGCCGTCGCGCTGTGGAATGTTGTTGGTGAAACACAGCACGTTTTCGTGGTAGCTGTCGTTCCACCACATGGCGAGCTCGACGGTGATCCCGTCCTTTTCGCCCAGCAGTGTCACCGGATCGTTGACCAGCGGCTTCTTCGAGCGGTCGAGATAGCGCACGAAGGCTTCCAGTCCGCCCTCGTAGAACAGTTCCAGTTCCTTGACGTCGGAATGGCGCCGGTCGGCCAGCAGGATGCGGACGCCGGAGTTCAGGAACGCCAGTTCGCGCAGCCGGTGTTCGAGAGTCCCGAAGTCGAAATCGGTCATGGTGAAGGTTTCGCTGCTCGGCATGAAGGACACTTCCGTGCCCGTCTCGCTGCCGCAATCGCCGATTACCTTCAAGGGTGCATCCGCAACGCCGTGGCTGAAGCGGATTTCATGGATCTTGCCATTGCGCCGGACCACCAGCTTCAGCCAGACCGAAAGCGCGTTGACCACGGACACCCCGACGCCGTGCAGACCGCCGGAGACCTTGTAGGAGTTCTGGTCGAACTTGCCGCCGGCATGCAGCTGCGTCATGATCACTTCGGCGGCCGAAATACCCTCACCCTGGTGAATATCGGTCGGAATGCCGCGCCCATTGTCTGTGACGGTCACGGATCCGTCCGGATTGAGCGTCACGGTGACGCGGTCTGCATGGCCGGCCAGGGCCTCGTCGATGGCGTTGTCGACCACCTCGTAGACCATGTGATGCAGGCCGGAGCCGTCGTCGGTGTCGCCGATATACATGCCCGGCCGCTTGCGCACGGCATCCAGGCCCTTGAGAACCTTGATCGATTCGGCGCCGTATTCGGCCGGCACGGTCGGGTTTGTCTCAGGCGTATCGTTCATCATGCAGGTCTTTCAGTCCAGAGCGGCAGTGCCGGGCGGAAGAATGGGGAATACGGCAACGAATCACCGTGAATACGAGCTTTCACTATAGGCGGGCGGCTTGCGAAAACCAAATCCGCGGAGCCATGGAATTGTGGGTTTTGGAATGCATATATGGGGATGAATGCGCCGGATCCCAAAGACGGCATGTGCGTGGCTCCGACTGGCATACTGCGGTTGGTGTCCGATGCTGCTGCCGGTGCAAAAGGAAAGACCGATGACAGAGACCTACACCCCGTTCGTGCCGCCGGCGCCGGTTCCAAGAACAACCCCGCCTTCGCGGTTCGAGATCATACGGACGGTCATGCGAAACCCGCTCGAATTGTGGGGCGAGCCGTCCTTCCGGCTGGAGTGGCTCAAGACCAGGTTCTTCAATGAACGCACGCTGATCGTCAATCATCCGGGCTTGGTGCGGCATGTGCTGGTCGACAACGCCCAGAACTACAAGATGGCGACTATTCGCCAGATGGTCCTGCGCCCGATCCTGCGTGATGGCCTGTTGACGGCGGAAGGCGAAACCTGGAAGCGTTCCCGAAAGGCCATGGCGCCGGTGTTCACGCCGCGCCACTCCCGCGGATTTGCCGAACAGATGTTGGAGCAGTCCCGCGCCTTCACCGGGCGCTATGAAACCGCCGCCGCCGGTGGCGAGGTGCATGACATCGCCGTCGACATGACCGAGCTTACCTTCGATATTCTCTCGGCGACGCTGTTTTCGGGCCAGGTCGCAGGTACCGAAGCCGAATTCGCCGGCGACATAGACCGTTTGTTGTCGACCATGGGCCGGGTGGATCCGATGGACCTGCTCAAGGCGCCATCCTGGGTACCGCGCTTCCGGCGCATGCTCGGCAAGCCGATTCTCGCCAAGTTCCGGGCCATCGTTGAGGAAACCATGACCAGGCGGCAGGCGCTGATGCAGAGCGATCCTCAGAACGTGCCGGAAGACTTCCTCACCCTGCTGATCCGGCTCCAGGGACCGGACGGCCTGAGTTTTGACGAGATCGAGGACAACATCATCACCTTCATCGGCGCCGGTCATGAGACAACCGCGCGGGCACTTGGATGGACCCTCTATTGCCTGGCCAACTCCCCGCAGGATCGCGAAAAGGTCGAGGCAGAGATCGACGAGGTGCTGGCCCGCGAACCCGATCCGGTCAAATGGCTGGACCTGATGCCATGGACCCGCGCCGTCTTCGAAGAGGCGATGCGGCTCTACCCGCCGGCCCCCTCGATCAACCGCGCCGCCATTGCCGATGACAGCTGGGACAATGGCAAGGGGGAGACCGTGACCATCGAGGCCGGGACCACGATTCTGGTGATGCCCTGGACGCTGCACCGGCACACCAAGCTGTGGGATCGCCCTGAAGCCTTTATCCCCTCCCGCTTCCTTCCGGAAAACCGAGGCGCTATCGATCGCTACCAGTATCTGCCCTTCGGCGTCGGCCCGCGCATCTGCATTGGCGCCACCTTCGCGCTGCAGGAAGCGGTGATCGCTCTGGGCGTGCTGTTGTCGCGTTTCCGCTTCGACTGCACCGATGCGACGAAGCCATGGCCCATGCAGAAACTCACCACCCAGCCCGAAGGCGGTTTGCCGATGCGGGTAAGCCTTCGGTAGCTTGGCAAGTCAGGCCAATCGCGGACCCGCCAGCGTGCGAAAGTGTGGCATCCGGTTGAAAACCGTCATATGTGGATTGTCAGCTCCCGTCGGGCGTGGAGCGCATGAATGGACCGCAGACATGACATCCCCCCTTTTTCTCGGCATCGATACCGGCGGCACCTACACAGACGCTGTTCTCTACAGCGAAAGCGAGGGTGTTCTGGCCTCGGCCAAATCGCTGACCACACGTCATGATCTGGCGATCGGTGTATCCGGCGCAGTTGAAACGGTTCTCGCCGAAATCGGTGCCGCGGTTGGGCGGATCCGGCTGGTCTCGCTTTCCACCACGCTCGCCACCAATGCGCTTGTCGAGGGCCAGGGCGGACGCGCCGGACTGGTGATGATCGGCTTCGGCCCGCAGGATCTTGCCCGGGACGGACTGGCCGAAGCACTTGGCAGTGATCCGGTCATCTACCTGACCGGCGGGCACAATGTGCATGGCAACGAGACCCCGCTTGATCTCGCCCCGCTTGAGCAACAGCTCGAGGATTTCGGCCGGCAGGTCTCTGCGGTGGCGATCGCTGGCTATTTCGCGGTTCGCAATCCTGCCCACGAGATCGCCGTGCGTGATTTGATACGACATCGAACATCCTTGCCGGTCACCTGCAGTCATGATCTTTCTTCGAAGCTGGGCGGGCCAAGGCGGGCGCTGACCACGCTGTTGAATGCCCGGCTGATCTCGATGGTGGCCCGTCTCATCGATGCCACCTCCGGCTATCTCGAGAGCCGCGGCATCAAGGCGCCGCTGATGGTGGTGCGTGGCGATGGTGCCTTGATCTCGGCCGCAGAGGCGCTGATGCGTCCGATCGAGACTATTCTCTCCGGCCCGGCGGCAAGCCTCGTCGGCGCGCGGCATCTGACCGGACTGGAGAACGCCGTCGTATCCGACATCGGCGGCACAACCACCGATGTTGCGGTGCTTGAAGGCGGTAATCCGCGGCTGGACAGTGAGGGCGCCACCGTTGGCCGCTACCGGACCATGGTCGAGGCGGTTGCCATGCACACGTTCGGTCTTGGCGGGGATTCCGAGCTGCGGCTTGAGGACGGCGGTTTTGATGCGGGCCTGACCCTCGGCCCGCGTCGGCTGATGCCTTTGAGCCTCGCCGCCCATCTCTGGCCGCAGCCGGTGATTGCGGCGCTGGAACGGCAGGCACAAACATCCTTTCCAGGCCGTTATGACGGCCGTTTTGCCCTTCGCACTGGTTTGCCGAAGGCATTGGCCACCGGGCTGAGTGTCCAGGAAGCGGCCTTGTACGAGCGCGTGACACTGGAGCCGCAGCCGCTTGACGCCGTGCTGACCGCTACCTCCCAGCGCGCAACGCTGGACCGGCTCGTCGCCCGCGGCCTGGTCTTGATTGCAGGCTTCACACCCTCCGATGCGATGCATGTGTTGGGCCGGCAGGACCAGTGGAATACCGAGGCCGCGGTTCTGGGTGCGGAGATATTCGCGCGCCGCAAGGCGGGCTCTGGCCAGGCCGTCGCCGACTCGGCTTCCGGGCTCGCCGGGATGGTCTCTGCCCGTCTGACCCGTCAGAGCGCCGAGGTGATCCTGACGGCATTGCTGGCCGAAGAAGGCATCAGCGGCATTGACGTGTCGAAATCGGCTTTTGTTGAGCGCGCCCTTGCCCGCGCGCCCGGGCTGGTCCGCTTCAGTCTCCGGCCTGACAGGCCGCTTGTCGCACTCGGGGCCTCCGCGCCGGTGCATTACCCCGCGATCGCCGACATGCTCGATATCGAAAGCTTCGTGCCGGTCCATGCCGGGGTCGCCAACGCGGTGGGCGCGGTTGTCGGCCAGGTACGCGAAACCGTGACCGTGTTCGTCACCGAGCCGGATGAGGGACGCTATGCGGTCAACGGCGCCGGCGCGCACGAACTTTTCAGGGAGCGTGCCGAGGCTTTCGCACGGGCGCGGGAACTGGCTGGCGCCGAGGCTCGAGAGGCCGCGATCCGCAGCGGCGCCGACCATCCGGTGGTCGAATACGGCGAGCATATCGACATGCCGGAGATCGAGGGTCTCGAAAAGCTTGTCGAAGCCCGGTTCGTTGCCACCGCTTCCGGTCGGCCCCGCATAGCTGCGAGATGATTTGTTCCATTTTGGAATAAATCATTTGCACCTTAGATGAATTGACAGGCAATGCGCTGACCGTCAGTTTCGCCCAAAACGAGGGCGCATGGGCGGCGCCCGCAATACGGAGTATCAAAGTGACCAGAATTGAGAAGAACGGGCTGAAGATCAGTGCCGACCTGCACGATTTTATCGTCAACGAAGCCATACCGGGCACCGGCGTCGAGCCGGACCGGTTTTTTGAAGCGTTTGGTCAAGCCGTTTCCGATCTTGCGCCAAAGAATCGCGCCTTGCTCGCCAAGCGCGATGCGATGCAGGAAAAGATCGATGCCTGGTACCGCGAAAACGGCGCACCCGTCGATATGGCTGTCTACAAGGATTTCCTGATCTCGATCGGCTATCTGCTGCCCGAAGGCGGTCCGGTCCAGGTCTCGACCGAAAACGTCGATCCGGAAATCGCGCTGATTGCAGGCCCGCAGCTTGTCGTGCCGGTGATGAACGCCCGCTTCGCGCTCAATGCCGCCAATGCGCGCTGGGGTTCGCTTTACGACGCGCTTTACGGCACCGATGCGCTCGGCGACCTGCCCAAGCCTGGCGGCTATGACGATGAACGCGGCGGTCGCGTCATTGCCTGGGCCAAGTCTTTCCTGGACGAGAGTGCACCGCTGACCGGCGCCAAGTGGGCCGATGTCACCGGCTTCGAATTCGAAAATGGCGAGCTCAGGATCACGACCGACGGTGGCGAAACGAAGCTGGCCGATGAAACCCAGTACACCGGCTTCAAGCGCGACACTGATCATGCCTACCGGCTCTATTTCAGCAAGAACGGCCTGTATGCCGTGGTCTGCGTTGATCCTGCCAGCGTCATCGGCAAGACCGACAAGGCAAACATCTCCGACGTGATCCTCGAATCGGCCGTTACCGCGATCATGGATTGCGAAGATTCCATCGCTGCCGTCGATGCCGAAGACAAGACGCTGGTCTATCGCAACTGGCTCGGCCTGATGAAGGGCGATCTGGCCGAAGAGGTTCACAAGGGCGGCAAGAGCTTCATCCGCAAGCTTCACGGCGACATCGAATACACAACGCCGGACGGCAAGGCCGCGACGCTGAAGGGTCGCTCACTGATGCTGGTCCGCAATGTCGGCCACTTGATGACCAACCCGGCCATCCTAGATCACGACGGAAACGAGATCCCCGAAGGCATCATGGACGCCTTCATGACCGCGCTCATCGCGTTGCACGATATCGGTCCCGATGGCCGCCGCGCCAATTCCGCCACCGGTTCGATGTATGTGGTCAAGCCGAAGATGCATGGCCCTGAGGAAGTGGCTTTCGCCGTCGAGATCTTCGGCCGCGTCGAGGCGGCTCTCGGCATGGCGCCCAACACCATCAAGATGGGCATCATGGACGAGGAGCGCCGCACCACTATCAACCTGAAGGAATGCATCCGCGCTGCCAGCAAGCGTGTTGTGTTCATCAACACCGGCTTCCTTGACCGCACCGGCGACGAGATTCACACCTCGATGGAAGCCGGCCCGATGATCCGCAAGGGCGACATGAAGCAGGCCGCCTGGATTGCCGCCTATGAAAACTGGAATGTTGATATCGGCCTTGAATGTGGTCTGGCCGGGCACGCCCAGATCGGCAAGGGCATGTGGGCCATGCCCGACATGATGGAAGCGATGCTGGAGCAGAAGATTGGTCACCCGAAGGCCGGCGCCAACACCGCCTGGGTGCCTTCGCCGACCGCGGCAACGCTGCATGCCACCCATTATCACAAGGTCAATGTCGCCGGCGTCCAGACCACGCTGCGCTCTCGCGAACGTGCAAAGCTCGATGATATCCTGTCGATCCCGGTGGCGAAGAATCCCAACTGGACGCCGGAGGAAATCCAGCGCGAGATCGACAACAACGCGCAGGGCATTCTTGGCTATGTCGTGCGCTGGGTTGATCAGGGCGTCGGCTGCTCCAAGGTTCCCGACATCAACAATGTCGGCCTGATGGAAGACCGCGCAACGCTGCGCATCTCGGCTCAGCACATGGCCAACTGGCTGCATCACGGCGTCGTCAGCAAAGAGCAGATTGTCGAAACCATGAAGCGCATGGCGGTGGTGGTCGACGGCCAGAACGCAGGCGATCCGGCCTATCATCCGATGGCGCCGGACTACGACAAGTCGGTGGCCTTCCAGGCGGCCGTCGAACTCGTGCTTGAAGGCCGTGCCCAGCCAAACGGTTACACCGAACCGGTGCTGCATCGCCGCCGTCTCGAACTCAAGGCCGGCGCCGCCTGAGCCGGCCCGGCTGCTCGTCTGCGGATCGAAAGACAAGAAAGCCCGCCCGGGTCACCCGGGCGGGCTTTCGAATTCCAGCAGGGTCTGAGCGAAGCTACTGCTTGACCACCACGCGGGCGTTCTTGCCCGGGCGGACGCGATTGTAAAGATCGATGATGTCCTGGTTCATCAACCGGATGCATCCCGAAGAAGCGGCCGTGCCGATCGACTTCCATTCCGGCGTGCCGTGCAATCTGAACAGCGTATCCTCGCCCTTCTGGTTGAACAGGTAGAGGGCGCGCGCCCCCAGCGGATTTTTCAGGCCGGGCTTCATGCCGTCTTCGCCGTATCTCGCCAGTTCCGGCTTGCGGTCGATCATCTCCTTCGGAGGAGTCCATTTCGGCCATTCCTGCTTCCAGGCAATATAGGCCTCGCCTTCCCAGGCAAATCCGGCCTTGCCGACGCCGATGCCGTAGCGCACGGCCTTCTTGCCCGGCAGAACCAGATAGAGGAAGCGCTTGGGTGTATCGACGATGATGGTACCCGGCTTTTCCCGTGTATTGTAGGAAACGATCTGGCGGTGGTATTTTTTGTCGATCTTGCTGATCGGAACGGCGGGAATCGAATAACCGGAATCGGTAACCGAGCCATATTCGGATGTGAAGATCTGCGAGGTCGAGCCGGAAACGCCGCCTTCGGTGCTGGCGGAGCAACCGGCAAGAGCGAGCGCCGCAACCAATCCGGCAATGGTAAGCGAAGAACGAAGGGCCATTTTGAAAACTTCCGAATGCAAGGCGTGAACGACAGGTGTGAACCGCGGTCAACGTGAAGCCTGTTATTTTAATTAAGTCTTAACTATGCAATTGTTTTGCATAAAATATCACATCAAGCTTCATGCTTTGTTAGGCCTCATTGCTTTTCTGCAACAGGGCTACCACCGGACGTTGCGATAGACCATAGGCCATGGCAGGTATAGGTCAATGACAATCATTTCCCCACATTCCGCAAACCCGCTCGTCGATGGGCGGCAGTCCGATCGCGCAATGATGGTGCGCCGGGGCGTGCAACGGTTGTTTTCGGATCTGCGTTTGTCGATGGTACCGGAATTGGCGCTTGCCTCCGGCCGCCGTGCCGATCTGGTGGCGCTTGGTGGCAATGGCGAGATCTGGATCGTCGAGATCAAGTCGTCGGTCGAGGACTTCCGCTCGGATCACAAGTGGCCCGAGTACCGGCAGCATTGTGACCGGCTGTTTTTCGCCACGCATGGAGGTGTGCCGGCGGATTTGTTCCCGAAGGAGTGCGGGCTGATCATCGCCGATGAATGGTCCGGCCATATGCTGCGAGAGGCCCCGGAACACCGTCTTGCCGCCGCAACGCGCAAGGCGATGCTGCTCCGGTTCGCCAAGGCTGCGGCTGACCGGCTTCTGCTCGCCGAACTGGCCGCAGGCTGAGGCAGGCCGTGCAACAAGGGTCAGCGCGGGGCGCGTTTCGCCAGGATCCTTTGCAGGGTCCGGCGATGCATGTTGAGCCGCCGCGCTGTCTCTGAAACATTGCGCTCGCACATCTCGTAGACCCGCTGAATGTGCTCCCACCGGACCCGGTCGGCAGACATCGGGTTTTCCGGAACCTCGGCCCGCTCTCCGGGCTTTCGGGTCAGCGCTGCGTAGACTTCGTCCGCATCGGCCGGCTTGGCAAGGTAGTCGATGGCACCCAGCTTCACCGCTGTCACAGCCGTGGCAATGTTGCCATAGCCTGTCAGCACGATGATCCGCGTGTCGTCACGGCGTTCGCGGATGGCCTCGATCACGTCCAGCCCGTTGCCGTCCTGAAGCCGCATGTCGACAACGGCATATTTCGGTGTTCGTGCCCGGGCCTTGGCGAGACCTTCAGCCACGCTTTCGGCAATCTCCACCGCGAAGCCGCGCGTTTCCATGGCGCGCGCGAGCCGGCGCAGAAAGGGTCCGTCATCGTCGACGAGCAGAAGCGAGGCGTCTGGTCCGATCGACTCGGCTTCTGCAGTTTGGGCGATTTCGCCGGTCATGATTCACCTCACAGGTGCTGGCAATGCAGTTTTCAACAACGGATTTAATGCGTTTTTGGAATTTATCCAGTTCCGGACCCGTTCAAACCGCGTTATCCGCCCCAAACAGGTCCATTTTCTCCCGTGGCCAGCTGACCTCCACATGCGCGCCGGTCGTCGGTGCATGCCTGTTGGAGAATTTCAGCGATGCTCCGGAGCGTTCCAGGAGCGTCTTGGCGATGAACAGACCAAGTCCCAGGCCGCCGCCCGTGTGCCGGTCGAGCCGGTTTTTCCTGTTCATGAACGGAACCCCGATCTGGGTCAGCACATCCGGCGCGAAACCAGGCCCGTCATCGTCGATAGAGATCACCACCCGGTCGCGGTCCTGGGTCACCGTCACCGTGACCCGGCTTCTGGCGAAGTCGACGGCGTTCTCGATCAGGTTACCCAGACCGAACAGAATCGCCGGATTGCGCCGGCCGATCGTCTCGCGCATCTCGGAATCTCGGTGCACGACCTCGATGGCGATACCGAATTCACGGTGTGGTGCAATCACTTCCTCGATCAGAGAGCCCAGCGGCAGCCGCACCATGTGGGCCTCGTCCTCGGCTGAAAGGGTGGTCAGCCGCCTCAGGATGTCACGGCATCGCTCGGTCTGACTGCGCAAAAGCATCAGGTCATCGGTAAACCGCGGATCGTTGACCAGCGCCTTTTCCATTTCCCGCGCCACCAACTGAATGGTTGCCAGCGGGGTTCCGAGCTCGTGGGCAGCCGCCGCGGCCAGGCCGTCCAGCGCCGAGATGTGCTGCTCGCGCTGCAACACCAGCTCGGTCGCAGCCAGCGCATCGGCAAGCTGACTGGCTTCGGCGGATACCTGGAAAGAGTAGAACGCCGCGAAGGCGGTGGTGGACACGATCGCGATCCAGGTTCCTAGAATAAGGAGAAACGGCACCTCGAAAGAGCTGTCTGGATACCAGGGCAGCGGCAGTGAGAAGAATGCCAGGACCGTGACCGCGGCCACGGACAGTGCGCCCAGGCTCAAGGTGTGACGCACCGGTTGCGAGGTCGAGGATATGATCACCGGAACGCACAGCAGTACCGAGAACGGATTGGCCAGACCTCCGGTCATGAACAGCAGGCCGGACAGTTGCAACACATCGAACGACAGCACCGCTGTTGCCCCCAGCGGCGGCAGCCGGTGCGCTGCCGGAAACCGCACCGACAGGAACACGTTCAACCAGGCGGAACAGGCAATCAGCGCAAAACAGAACAGTTCCGGTACCGGAAATCCGTAGCCGTGGCCGATGATCAGCACCGTTACGCTCTGTCCGACAACGGCCAGCCACCGCAGCCGTGTCAGGGTCTGCAGCCGCAGACGATGCCGGATCGAGTGATCTTCAAGACTGGCGGGAAGGACGTTCATGCAGTCGATCTAGCGCATCGTGTGCGGGTTCCACAATCGGTTTTGCTGAAACCCTTCAAGTGCCGCGCGGCTTGGCACGGTGCGTGGGTGCCGCCTCCGCAGGGTTTTCCGGCCAGGGATGGCGTGGATAGCGCCCGCGCATCTCGGCCCGTACATCGGCCCAGGAGCCCTTCCAGAAGCCGGGCAGGTCGCGCGTGGTCTGGATCGGGCGCTGCGCCGGCGACAGCAGCTCCAGCGTCAGCGGCAACCGCCCGCCGGCAATCGCCGGATGACGGGTCTCGCCGAACAGCTCCTGTACCCGGATGGCAATCGCGGGGCTTTCAGCCTCATAGCGGATCGGCAGCCTCGATCCGGTCGGCGCCTGGTAATGGGTCGGCGCCAGCCGGTCGAGTTCCTTTCTGGCGCCGGGCCCGCACAGGGACAGCAGGCCCTCGTTCAGACCGTCCCGGTCGATGCCCTTGAGCGACATGACACCTGGCTGATAGGGCGCGAACCATGTCTCGAGCCCCTCGAGCAGCGCTTCATCCGAAACATCCGGCCACGGCGCGCCGAGGCTCCTGTGCAGAAAGCCGATCCGGTCGCGCAGTTGCAGGCCCGCGCCGGAGAATGGCAGCGCCTTGAAACCGAGTTTCCGGACCGCTCCGCACAAAACCGCCATTGCTGCCGCTTCATCGGGTTTTGGCAGCGGTGTTTCGGCAAGCGTGATCGCGCCAATCCGTTTGATCCGCCGTGCCCGCACGGTGCCCGATGGCGGATCGAACACGCATTCCTCGCTCTCGACTGCCCGGTTGTCGAGCACATCGGTCAGCGCTTCACCGGAGAGTTCGGCGGCGGCGAGAATGCGGGCCGCCTGTGCCTTGCCGCTCATGTCGGCGATCACCAGGAACTCCGATCCGGCCAGCCGGTCGGTTTCTTCGATCATCGCGCCGCGGCCATTGGCGAGCACGAACTTTCCCCTGGCGCCGCGGTGCCGGGCGATCCGGTCCGGAAAGGCGTGCACAAGCAACGCCGCCGCCGGGCAGGGACCGCCGGAGGAAGATTTGCCGCCTGCCAGCCGGCCCGCAAGCGCTCGGGCGGCGGTCCCCCGCGGCGAACGGTCGCCGCGAAACCGCGACAGGCGGACCTCCAGATCGGCATCCTGTCCGCCGAGCCCCTGTTCGGTCAGCAGCACAGCCAGTTCCGCCGCCGCATATCCGTGTCCGTCTTCCTGTCCCGAAACCACCATGGCCGCGAGCCGTGGCGGCAGCGCCAGTGCGCGCATGCGCTTGCCGCGTTCTATGAGGCTGCCATCGGCACCGATCGCGCCAAGATCCTGAAGCAACACCCGCGCCTCGGCAATCGCGGCATCCGGCGGCGGATCGATGAACCGCAGGTCCCGCGGGTCGCTGACCCCCCAGGCCAGGCAATCGAGCACCATGGCGGACAGATCGCTTGCCAGCACCTGCGGTGTCGAGAAGGCCGGCAGCGCCTTGGTCTGTTCGGCCCGCCAGAGCCGCACCGCAATCCCCGGCGCTGTCCGCCCGGCGCGTCCGGCCCGCTGGTCGCCCGAGGCCTGCGACGCCCGGATGGTTTCGAGCCTTGTGATGCCGGTCGAGGGTTCGTAGACCGGTTGCCTCACCAACCCGCTGTCGATGACGATGCGCACGCCATCGATGGTGATCGAGCTTTCCGCCACCGGCGTCGCCAACACGACCTTGCGCCTGCCGTCTGCCGCCGGCTTGATCGCCGCGTCCTGCTCCTGCGAACTCAGCCCGCCATAGAGCGGCTGGATGTCGGTGAGCGGACCCAGCCGGCCTTCGAGCCTCGATGCCACCTGCCTGATTTCGCCCTGGCCCGGTAGAAAGGCCAGGATTGAACCGCTCACGCTTCGGTGGATCGCCTCGATGGCGCTTGCCACGGATGTCTCGATCCGCTCGCCCGGAGCCCGGTCGAGATGGCGGATGTCGACGGGAAAGCTGCGGCCCAGGCTCTCGATCACCGGGCAGTCGTCGAGCAGCACCGCCACCCGGGCGGTGTCGAGCGTCGCCGACATCACCAGGATGCGCAGATCCTCTCTGAGGCCCGACTGGATGTCGAGTGCCAGCGCCAGTCCGAAATCGGCCTCCAGCGCGCGTTCGTGAAATTCGTCGAAAATCACGCAATCGATGCCCTCGAGATCGGGTGACGACAGCGCCATCCGGGTAAACACGCCCTCGGTCACCACCTCGATACGGGTCTTGGCTGAAACCTTTGTATCGAGCCGCATCCGGTAGCCAACGGTTGCGCCGACCTCTTCATCCAGCATCGCCGCCATCCGCCGCGCCGCCGCGCGCGCTGCCAGCCGGCGCGGTTCTATCAGGATGATCTTGCCTTTGAGCCAGGGCTCATCCGCCAGAACCAGCGGCACCAGCGTGGTCTTTCCCGCACCAGGCGGTGCGGCGAGCACCGCATTGGGCCTGTCGGCAAGCGCTGCCCGCAACGGGGCGAGCACATCGGATACCGGCAGATCCTGATAACGGGCGGCAAGATCGCTCACGCCGGGTCGACCTTGTGAACCTGCCCGCCGGCCGCACGGGCGTCGTCCTCGTCATGGGTGACAAGCACCACTGGCAGGCCCGCCCGTCGCGCCCGGTCGAACACCAGCTGTCGTGTTTGGTCGCGCAGATTGGCATCGAGTTTGGAGAACGGCTCGTCAAGCAGCAACAGCCGCGGCCGCGACACCAGCACCCGCTGCAAGGCAACCCGGGCTTTTTGCCCGCCCGACAGCGTATCGGGATCGCGGTCGCCGAACTCGGCAAGACCGGCATCTTCAAGGGCTGCTTCAGCGACCAGCCGGCGCTGCCTGCGACCCTTCACGTCCTCTGGAATGGCGATGGCGATATTGTCGGCGACGCTCAGGTGCGGAAACAGCAGCGGATCCTGGAACAGGATCCCGGCATGGCGTCTTTCCGCTTCCAGCGTCGTCAGGTCGACCCCGTCCACGATCACCCTGCCGCTGGCCGTGAATACTGGATCGAGGAAACCGCCGAGATAGGCAAGCAGGGTGGATTTGCCGGAGCCGGAAGGCCCCATTACGGTCAATGTCTCGCCCCGCCGTACCGTGGCGTCGAGCATCACCAGCACCCGGTCGCCGAGGCAGATATGCACGCGCTCCAGCCGAAGTCCCTGATTGTCGGTCACGCTGTCCACTGTCACACCCGCAAGCCTCGCCGGTTGCGGAATAGCAGGCCCGGCAAACCCGTTGCAATGCTGAAAGCCAGAAACGGCAACAGTGTCTGCATGAAGGCATAGACGCCGATCACCCGGCGGTTGCCCCCGGCTGCCAGCGCCACCGCTTCCGTGGTAACCGTGGTCAGCCGTCCCGCACCGATCAGCACGGTCGGCAGATATTGCCCGACGGAAACCGAGAATCCGACCGCCGCAGCCGTCAGGATGGCCCGCGTCAGCATCGGCAACCGGATCGCAATCAGCGTCCGCGTCCGGCTCATGCCGAGGCCTGCTGCGATAAGGTCATGGCGCCGGTCATGCGCGCGCCAGGGATCGCTCAGCGACAGGAACACGTAAGGAAGCACAAACACCAGATGCGCCAGCACCAGCGCGGAAAAACTGGCGTCAACGCCGAGCCAGATCGACAGCACCTGCAGGCCGAACATGAACGAGATCTGCGGCACGATCAGCGGCAGGTAGATCAGCAGCAGCGCGCCGCCGCCCCGGCCCCGGCCGGTCTCGTATTCGCGTTCGAGGCACAGGATGGTGAGCGTGAGCGCAATCAGCGTCGAAAGCCCGGCCACGGCCAGGGTCGTGCCGAGCGGTCCGCTCATCCGCGGCAGGGCCTGCATCCATGATCGAAGGCTGAAACTGGCCGGCAGCGCATCGGGAAACTGCCAGAGGCCGGAAACCGACCACAAGGCCAGAACCGCAATCCCGCCAAAGACGATGGCGGCTGATGCGACCATCACGCCCCGTGCCGCCGCGCGCAGCACGATGTCCCGCCGCCAGCGGCGACCTGCCTGGCGGCTGCTGCAGACCAGCAGCGCGCCGATGCGCTCAAGCCCGATCCAGGCGACCAGCGCGGTCAGCGTCACGCCGAGCTGCAAAACCGCGCCGGCGGAGGCCAGGAACCGCGTCTCCAGCTCCGGATCGTTCATCCAGTCGATCAGGCGCACGGGCAGCGTCGGCGGCAGGTGCGGTCCGAGGATCAGCGCCACGTCGACCACCGAACTGGCATAGGCGACGACGGCGAACACCGCCAGACGGATCTGCCGGTAGAGCGGCGGCCACAACAGGATGGTAAAGCTGGCGATGCGGCCATAGCCCAGCGAACGCCCGAGCCGCATGGTCTCGACATGCCGGGTCTGCGGCAGGGCGGCGAGCGTTACCAGGAACAGGAACGGGATTTCCTTGACGATCAGGCCCGCCATCATCGACAGCGCCATCGGATCGTTGACGATCAGCAGGTCGGGTGGCCGGTCAAGCCCTGTGAGCCAGGGCGAAACCAGCCGCATCAGCATGCCCGAAGGCGCAATCAGGAACGCGAGCCCAAACGCCGCCGCCGCATGCGGCACCGAAAGAAGCGGCGATATCATCCGCCGCATCCGGGCAAACCCGGCCGTGCCGAGATCGCTGGCGACAAACGCCGCCACCGCGCCGAGCGACACCAGCGTGGTCACCAGTCCGATCAAAATTGACAGAGCCGCCGAACGCATGATGCCCGGCACTTCGCCAAGAGCCGAAAAATGTGCGGTGGTGAAGCGCTCACCGCCAAGTTCGGGCAGGTAGCCCAGCGCCGGAAGCGCGGTTCCCGCCAGCCCGAAGGCCAGCGGGCCGAGCAGGATCGCCAGTGTCAGCGGCGGCGCCAGTCGCGCCAGGCGCACGCCGCCAGCCATGTCAGTCGTCCCCGTTCCGCGCAATCATGGCTGTCAGTTGGCCGCGCCGTAGCGCTTCAGCCACTCGCCCTCGATGCGCTCCATCCAGTCCGGATGCGGTTCATCCAGCGCCGGGCCGAGTTCATCGGGCTTCAGCGTGGCGATGCCGAGGTCCAGCGCATCGAACGCGGCGCGATCATCAGCCGACAGCTTTTCCATCGACAGCACGGTCGGATCGCCCCAGACGGACGGATCCTGCTTGCGGGCCTGGGCTTCAGGCGAAATCAGGAAATTGGCCAGCACCAGCGCACCGGCCTTTGCCGCCGCATTGTAGGGGATTGCCACGAAGTGGGTATTGCCGAGCGTTCCGTCGGTATAGGTGAAGGAACGCACGGTATCAGGCAGCTCGCCCGCAGCGATTCCCGCCGAGGCTTCCGACGGATTGAAAGCGAAGATGATGTCGAGTTCGCCGTCGGCAAGCTTCTGCTTCATGTCGGGATAATTCTGCGGATAGGCCTTGCCGCTGCGCCACAGGTTCGGGTGCAACTTGTCGAGATAGGCAAACAGCGGCGCCACGTCGTCGTTGAATGTCGCGTCAACCACCGGCTGACCCAGCTTGGATCTGTCGGCTATGGTTTCGATCAGCACCTGCTTGAGGAACGACGAGCCAATGAAATCCGGTGGCTGCGGGTAGGAAAAGCGACCGGGATTGCGCTCGGCCCATGCCAGCAATTCGACTGACGAGTGCGGTACGCTGTCTGCCGGCGTGCGGGCGCTGTCATGGAAGAAAACCATCTTGGCACCGCCCCAGGGGCTTTCCAGCCCATCGGTCGGAATGGTGAAATCGGTCAGGATCGTCGGCTTGTTCTCATGGTCGACATAGGTCCAGTTCGGCAGGCCCGTGGTCCAGTCCGGCGCCATCAGCAGGTCCTGCCGCTTCATCGAGGCAAAGTTCTCGCCATTGATCCAGATGAGATCCACCGATCCGCCCTCGTTCTTGCCTGCGGCCTTCTCGGCCAGCACCTTGGCAACAGCGTTGGCGGTGTCATCGAGTTTCACGTGAACCACTTCGACGCCGAAGCGCTCCTTCAGCGTCGTGCCGGCCCAGTCGATGTAGCTGTTGATGTTCTCCGAACCGCCCCATGCGTTGAAATACACCGTCTGGCCCTTGGCTTCCGCAAGCACCGCGTCCCAGTTGCGCGGATCCGGATCGGCAGCCCTGGCCGCCGGCGACAGGGCAAGTGCGGCGCTCAGCGCGCCCGCAATCACGGTCAGGGATTTCAACATGGCAGTTCTCCTCGTCGGCAAAAGTCACTCCACACACCACAGGCCCATGATGGCGTCAACAAAGCCTGTGCGACCGAGCGTCACAATTTGGTGATTCGCACGTGTAGAGGTTGCCGGGTCCGAGCCATTCATTCCTGCCGCGATGCCGAGAGTTCAACCCCCGCTGCGCAGCGGGGACACCGGGGAGGCCTATCGCTCGGTGAGCCTGGCCATCAGCGCGGTCTGGGGCTTGCTCCAGTCGAGCGCCGCTTCCAGCTGCGCGGCCAGCCGGATCAGCACGTCTTCCCGGCCGGGTCTGGCCGAAAACTGCATACCGATGGGCAGCCCTTCGGGCGACCAGGCAACCGGCAGGCTGATCGCCGGTTGACCACTGATATTGTAAAACGACGTGAACGGCGCGAAAGCGAAGACCTTGGACAGGAACGTCTTGATGTCTGCCTCGCCGGCATCAAGCTGCCCGAGCGGCAGCGGCGGTTTGGCGACCGTCGGAGACAGCACCGCATCAAAAGAGCCAAGCTGTCTCAATATCTCCGCGCCGGTCAGGTGGATGCAGGCAATGGCCGCATTGAGTTCGCCACCCGGGATCTGCCGCCCGATTTGCAATGCGCTCCAGACCGACGCTTCGAAATCCTCGCGCCGCGCCACGGTTCCCGTGTGCTTTTCGTGGTAGCCCACAGTGGAAGCAACCGAAGAGCAGATGACATTGAGGAACGCTTCAGCGGCCGGACCGGTCTCATAGCTCAGGCTCGCCGTCTCGGTAACATGGCCGAGCTGTTCCAGCAGCTTGCGGGTACCGTCGAGCGCGTTGCACACTTCCGGATCAACCGCGACGCCGTTCGGTGGTGTCTCAAGGATGCCGATCCGCAATGGCCTCGCCGGGGCGTCGGGGATCTCTGAAAACGACATGTCGTGATAGGGCGGATAATAGGGCGCGGGTTCGCCGCCGTTCTTCAGGCAATCGAGCAATCTTGCCGTATCGCGCACGCTGCGGGTGATGGCGAAGGCGTTGAACGTGTCATGCCAGCCTTCGCCGATATCCAGCCCAGCCAGCACCCGGCCGCGGGTCGGTTTCAGCCCGATCAGGCCGCAGCAGGATGCGGGGATCCGGATCGAGCCGCCGCTGTCGGTCGCGTGCGACAGCGGCACCATTCCCGAGGCCACCGCGGCCGCACTGCCGCCGCTCGATCCGCCGGTGGAGTGCTCCGGGTTCCAGGGGTTTCGCGCGGGTCCCAGAAACCGGGATTCAGTGGTGGAGTTGAGACCGAACTCGGGGGAATTGGTCCGCCCGGCAATGACGAGACCGGCCGCCCGCGCTTTTGCCACGATCGAGCTGTCATGCGAACTGACATGGCCGGCAAAAAACCGGCATCCATGGCTGAGACGGCTGCCCTTGACCAGCGTGTGCAGATCCTTGACCAGGAACGGCACGCCGGCAAAGGGTCCGTCCGGCAGGCCATCCGCGATATCGCGCCGCGCCGCATCGTAGAGCGTCTCCACCACCGCGTTGAGGTGCGGATTGAGGCGCTCGATCCGGGCGATTGCCGTATCGAGCAGCTCCTCAGGCGAGACCTCGCCCTTGCGGACGAAGTCGGCGAGCGCAGTGGCGTCGCGGCTGGTGTAATCCGCCTCTGAAATCATCGCTCAGTCCCTGCCCGCAACCACCAGCGCCCCGGCCAGCGCCTCGGGGTTGGAATACATCACCTCGTGGCTGCCCGGGATCTGGACCAGCCGGCAGGGCGCAACCTTGTGGTACATGCGCGGAAAGAAACCCCATTCGCCGATCGGAAACACCACGTCCTCGGTCGGGTTGATGTAGCTCGTCGGAATCTGCAGAGTTTCGAAGCTGGTCAGATCGATCGGCTCGACGATCGGCCCGAACGGTTCCGGGCACAATTCGTCAAACGCCGCTTTGGCCGTTGCCTCGTCGGCATCGCCGATGAAGCCGTCGCGCCACACCGGCCATGGCGGAAACACCGTATTGTCCGGTGATGCTTCCGCCATCTGCTTGAACAATGCACCGTAATCCGGCGGAACCGCGGCAAGCACCGGCTTGCCATTGCCGGCCAGCAGCGGCGAGATGTAGACAAGACGCCTGATCCGGTCCGCCAGCATCTCGGCTGCCTTGCGCACGACCGAGCCGCCGGCACTGTGCCCGACCAGAACGATGTCGCTCAGGCCGGCGGCCTTCACGGCATCGACCACACAGTCAACGCAGTCCTGGAAGGTGATGGCGACGGATGCGCTGTCTCCCCGCCCGGGAAGCGTCGGGGCGAGGGTCGCGTGCCCCGCCGCATGCAGGTGCTGCTCCACAAAGCGCCAGGAACTGCCGTCATGCCAGGATCCATGCACCAGCACGAATGTGATCTTGTCGTTGTCGCTCGCCATTGTTCTTCCCCTTGACGGTTTGTCGTTGGAAAGAACCTGCCAGCGCCGCGGCCGCCTGTCTTAGGCCGGTATCACGGCCGTTTAGGCGGCTGTCATTTTTCGTCCGAAGCGCTCCGGCGCAGCATGCTCGGCGAAAGCCCGTAGCGTTTCTTGAACGCCGACGAGAAGCTCTGCAGGTGGCTGAAACCCACTTCCTCGGCGATATGGGCCACCGGACGGTCGGTTTCGTCGAGCAGTTGCCACGCGGTCTCAAGCCGGCGGTCGGCGATGTATTCGCTCATCGAGCGGTCGTGCACCGCGCGAAATCCGTAGGACAGCTTGTTGCGGTTGATGCCGAAACGCCGGGCCAGTTCGGAGACCGGCGGTGGCTTGGCGAAAGTCTCGTCGAGCATTTCGCGCACCTGCAGGATGCGGGTCCGGTCCCGCTCTCCCAGCCGGATGCGCGGGCTTGCCCTCTCCCCACGGCCGGCAAATGACAGCGCATTGACAAGCAGTTCCTCCGATTTGGCCTTGGCGTAGATGAGCCGCAGGGTTCCGCGGTGTTTCATCGTCAGCATGTCGGCCACCGCGCGCAGCGACGCCGGATCCATCTCGTAGCGCTGAAAGAAGAAGCCGTCCCCGCCGGTCTGTTCCGCGCTTTCGAGGAACCGGTTGTCCCGGGTCCCAAGAAGCTTGCCGAGATAGGCGCGCCTGACCGAGATCGTCACGCATACGGACCTGCCATTGCCAAAAATATGATGCCCGCAATCCATTCCTTCGGGCTGGTGGAACACCCTGAGCTCCTGGCCGCGCAGCTCGAACCGGCCAAGTTCCTCGAAATCGAAAGCGGCCTTGGCATCGAGACAGAAATTGAACCGGATCCATCCTTCTCCGGCATATTTCACGAAGCCGTCCTGGCGCCAGAAGCAGTCGCTGACGATGATGTTGAAATCCGGATCGAACTCGTAAAAGCCGATCTCGCCCCGCCCCGCTGGCTGGTCGAACGACAGGCGGATCGCCGCATCTGTATCGCCGTCCTCGCTTGAACCGCGAAGCAGCCCGCTCCTCAGGCCAAGGCCATTGGCGGAAAGGCTGATCGCGTCAGCCGGAGCGCTGCTGCCCTGTACGCTGTCAATGCACCTCATTTGACCTCACCCGCCGTTCAACCGTTGCGATTGGGGTGGCAGGCTAAGCCGAATGGCGGGTTATTTCCACTGCCACCTGTCGAGCGGGGTAAAATGCACCGATCACAGCATCAGGCGCGCGCTTGGGCCAGTGATTCCGTGGGAGGTCTGCACGACGGTTCGGATCGCCCTCAGTGCGCCTCGTCCCAGTTCAGGGCCGCGCGGGCGTCGACCTTCAGCGGTACCGCCATATCGACCGCCGGCATGGCGGCGTTTTCCATCACTTCGACAATCACCGGAATGATCGATCCGGCGTCGGCCTCGGCAGTCTCGAAAATCAGTTCGTCATGCACCTGCAACAGCATGCGGGCCTTCTTGCCGGCCTTCTCGAGCGCCGGTTCCATCCGCACCATGGCGCGGCGGATAATGTCGGCGGCGGATCCCTGGATCGGCGCATTGATCGCGGCGCGCTCGTTGAAGGCGCGGACCTGCGGGTTGGAAGAACGGATTTCCGGATAATGCGCCCGGCGGCCGAAGATCGTCGTCACGTAGCCGTTTTCCTTGGCTTCCGCCTTGGTGGCCTCCATGTAATCCTTGATGCCCGGGAAACGCTCGAAATATTTGCGGATGTACTCGCCCGCCTCGGAGCGCTCGATACCGAGCTGATTGGCAAGACCGAAGGCGGAGATGCCGTAGATGATGCCGAAATTGATCGCCTTGGCGCGTCGGCGCACGTCGGAAGGCATGCCCTCTATCGGAACCCCGAACATCTCCGATGCGGTCATGGCGTGAATGTCGACGCCATCGGCAAAGGCTTGCGTCAGCTGCGGAATATGGGCGACATGGGCCAGAACCCGAAGTTCGATTTGGCTGTAGTCCGCCGAGATCAGCACATTGCCCGGCTCGGCAATAAAGGCGGTGCGGATCTTGCGGCCCGCAGCCGTGCGCACCGGAATGTTCTGGATGTTCGGATCCGACGAGGAGAGCCGCCCGGTGGTGGTTGCCGCCATTGCAAACGACGTGTGCACCCGCTTGGTCTCGGGGTTGATGAACCCGGGCAGGGCGTCGGTGTAGGTCGATTTGAGCTTGGTCAGCTGCCGCCAGTCGACGATCTTGCGCGGTAGCTCATGCCCGGCGGCGGCCAGATCCTCGAGCGCCTGGGCGGTGGTTGACCATTGCCCGGTCTTGGTTTTCGTACCGCCCGGCAGGCTCATCTTGTCAAACAGGATCTCGCCGAGCTGCCTGGGCGAGCCGACATTGAAGTTCTCGCCGGCCAGTTCCTGGATTTCCGCCTCCAGCGCTGCCGCGCCTTGTGCCAGTTCGCCCGACAGCCGTGACAGGATCTGCCTGTCGACCCGGATTCCATGCTTTTCCATGCGCATCAGCACCGGCGCCAGCGGCCGCTCCAGCCGCTCGTAGACCGATGCAACCCCGTCTGCCACCAGCCGCGGCTTGAGGACGTGCCACAGCCTGAGCGTCACCTCGGCGTCTTCCGCGGCGTAGGCGGTCGCCTTGTCGATCTGCACCTCGGCAAAGGGAATCGCGTTCTTGCCCGAACCGGTCACGTCCTTGTAGCCAATGGTGGTGTGGCCAAGCCAGCGCTCCGACAGCGAGTCCATGCCATGCCCGCCGGCGCCGGCCTCGAGCACATAGGACAACAGCATCGTGTCGTCGAAACTTTCGATCGAGATGCCGTGCTGCGCCATCACCAGCATGTCGTATTTCAGGTTCTGCCCGATCTTGAGAACCGCCGGGTCCTCGAGCAGCGCCTTGAGTTCGCTCAAGGCCTCCTGCATTGGCATCTGGCCGGCTTGCGCTCCGCCGCCGCCGAGCAGGTCGCCAGCGCCGTTGGAGTGCATGAGCGGCGCATAGCAGGCCCGGACCATCAGATCACCGGTATCGGGCGCGGTTTCCGGCAGCGCCAGCGAGAAACCCACCAGCTCCGCCTGCATCGCATCGAGCGAGGTGGTTTCGGTGTCGAAGGCAACGAGGCCGCGTTCGCGTGCCATCGCGCACCAGGCCTTGAGCTGGTCAATATCGCGCAGCGTTTCGTAGGCCGATGTGTCTATCTTTGCAGAGGCTGTAGCTTCCGCGCGCCGCTTGGCCAGTCCCTGCGGTGTATCATCGCCTTTGCCGCTTGTCCCGGAAGCCCCGGCCTTCCCGGCCTTCCCGGGGTCGAGATCGGGACCGCGCATCTCGGCTGCTGCATCAACGGCCACCTCCGCCGCATCGACCGCGCTGGCATCGGTTTCGGTGGCTTCGGCCACCCGGCGCGTCAGCGAGGTAAACTCCATGCCCTTGAGGAAGGCGACAAGCTTGGGTCCATCGAGCGGGTTGAGCACCAGCTCGTCGAGTTTTTCGGTGACTTCGACATCGTCCTTCAGGCGAACCAGCTCGCGCGAGATCCGCGCCTTGTCGGCAAATTCGATGATGTTTTCGCGCCGCTTGTTCTGCTTGATCTCGCCGGCACGCTCGAGCAGCGTGTCGAGGTCGCCGAATTCCTCGATCAGCTGGGCTGCGGTTTTCGGTCCGATCCCGGGGATACCCGGCACGTTGTCGACCGAATCACCGGTCAGCGCCTGCAGGTCGATCATCTTTTCGGGCGGTACGCCCCATTTCTCGATGACCTCCGGCACGCCGATCTGCCGGTCTTTCATGCTGTCATACATCGACACCTGCGGACCGACGAGCTGCATAAGGTCCTTGTCCGACGATATCACCGTGACATCCGCGCCGGCTTCGCGCGCCAGCCGCGCATAGGTGGCGATCAGGTCGTCGGCCTCGAAGCCCTCCATCTCGATGCAGGGCAAATCGAAAGCCCGTGTCGCTTCGCGGATAACGGCGAACTGTGGCACAAGGTCTTCCGGTGGCGCCGAGCGGTTCGCCTTGTATTCGGGATAGAGCTCGTTGCGGAAGGTTTTCGAGGAATAGTCGAATATCACCGCGAAATGGGTCGGCGTCACCCCGACGGACGTGTCGCGCGCCTCCGACAACAGCTTCCACAGCATGTTGCAGAAGCCCGACACGGCGCCGACCGGCAGGCCGTCGGATTTGCGCGTCAGTGGCGGCAATGCGTGATAGGCGCGGAATATGTAGCCGGAGCCGTCGACGAGGAAGAGATGATCACCTTTTTTCATGCCGCAAGGATTAGCGCGGGGCTGGCACAAGGTCCATGCAGTTTGCCACGCCGTGCCGCTAAATTTCGATCGGCGGCTGGCCCGCCTCGGAAAACTGCTTTAAAGGATGGGCATGGCCTGTTGCCCTGACGGACCCCGGCCCGCCGTTCAGCAGGGTTTCCTCGGCGCCGCGGCTGTCTGGGTGATTCGGGCGCGATCACGCATACGTTACAAAACCGTAATGTTCGTGTCCTTGAAAAGCCACATTCCCCCGACCAAATGTCAATCACCGGCGAACGAATAAGCCGATGTCTGGAAATCACGGCTCGTCCCCCGCCGCTTCCAGACAATGGACAAGGGCCGCCCCGCCCCCCTTATTGGCCCTTGTCCTAACAATACGCCGCCATGGCCTTCCCCTCCGGCCATGGCGGCTTTTCTTTTGCCCGGTCCCGGCGTTAGTCTCTGCGCTTCTGATTCCCTCCGGAGCATTCCATGACCGACCTGACCGCCGCCCTTTCCGCAGCCGACGCCAATTTCGATGACAGTCTCGAGCGCCTGTTCGGTCTGTTGCGCATCCAGTCAATCTCGACGGATCCGGCCTATGCGCCGGAATGCCGCCGTGCCGGGCAATGGCTGGTCGACGAACTCACGGCCCTCGGCTTCGACGCCAGCCTGCGCGACACCACCGGTCATCCCATGGTCGTCGCGCATCACGATGGCGCCACCCCGGATGCACCGCATTATCTGTTTTACGGTCACTACGACGTGCAGCCGGTCGACCCGCTCGATCTGTGGACCGATCCGCCATTCGAGCCGGCGATCAAGGAAATCGCCCCTGGCCGCAAGGCGATTACTGGCCGTGGCGCCTCCGACGACAAGGGCCAGTTGATGACCTTCGTCGAAGCCTGCCGGGCCTGGAAGGCGGCGTCCGGCACCCTGCCATGCCGCATCACCATCCTGTTCGAGGGTGAGGAAGAATCCGGCTCGCCTTCGCTCAAGCCGTTCCTCAAAGCCAATGCCGACGAACTCAAGGCCGAGTGCGCCCTGGTCTGCGACACCGGCATGTGGGACCCAGAAACGCCGGCGATTGCGGTTGCTCTGCGCGGCCTGGTCGGCGAGGAGGTGACAATCCATGCCGCCGACCGCGATCTGCATTCCGGCCTGTTCGGCGGCGCGGCTGCCAACCCGCTGCATATTCTGTCGAAGATCCTCGCCGATCTGCACGATGAGACCGGACGGGTGACGCTCGAGGGCTTTTATGACGGCGTCGAAGAAACCCCGGCGCAGGTTCTTGCCAGCTGGGACAGCCTTGGCAGGACAGCCGAAGACTTTCTCGGCGAAATAGGTCTCTCGGTGCCTTCGGGTGAACAGGGCCGTTCGGTTCTGGAACAGACCTGGGCGCGGCCCACGGCAGAAGTCAACGGCATGTGGGGCGGTTACACCGGCGAAGGCTTCAAGACCGTGATCGCGGCGAAAGCGTCGGCCAAGGTCTCCTTCAGGCTTGTTGGGAAGCAGGACCCCGATCAGGTCCGCGCCTCCTTCCGCGCCCATGTCGAGGCGCGTCTGCCCGCCGATTGCACCGCAAGCTTCTCCCCGCATGGTGGTTCGCCTGCCATCCAGCTGCCGTTTGATTCAGCCGTTGTCACCAAGACGCGCCATGCCCTGACCGACGAATGGCCCAAACCCGCGGTGATGATCGGCATGGGCGGCTCGATCCCCATCGTCGGCGATTTCCAGAACATTCTCGGTCTGCAGTCGGTGCTCTGCGGCTACGGCTTGACCGATGACCGCATCCATTCGCCCAACGAGAAGTATGACCTGACCTCCTTCGCCAAGGGCATCCGGTCCTGGGTCCGCATTCTCGATGCGCTCTCGGTGCGCTGATCGCCGCATTCGATACCCTCGCAAATCGGATTGCCGCATGTCCCGAAGGGGTGGTTTCCTTAACCACCCCTTAAATCGTCGCAATTAGGGTGTTTTCACATCGCCGGGCAGTTTCGGAATGGGACAGACTTGGTTCCTTGCCGGAATTGCTGTGAAACCACACCCCGGATTACTGCCGCGTTTTCTCTGTTTGCGCGGCCCGCCGGGACAAGACAGCATCCGGACCCTTCATGGCGCGCAAGAAGACCCCCCGAAGCCGCATTGAACCCTCGTTCGAGGGATCGCGATCGAACGGGAACGCGCGCACCATGGCCGATGAGCGCGTGGCCGGTAAAACCACCAGCAAGGCTGCCTCCGCCAAACGCCGCAAGAAGTCGCAGTCAAAGGCCCGCAAGCCGAAAGCGCGGACGTCCCGGGGCCGCATCACCGGCGCCGTGCGCTCCATCGCCTACTGGTGCTGCGTGTTGGGGATCTGGGGCGGCATCGCCATCGCCGGTATTGTCGCCTTTTATGGCGCGCGCATGCCGAGTGCTGCGACCTGGTCGATTCCGGACCGGCCGCCAAACGTCAAGATCGTTTCGGTCAACGGCGAGACCATGGCCAATCGCGGCGCCACCGGCGGCGAAGCCCTGCTGCTGGGCGAAATGTCGCCTTACATTCCAGAAGCCGTCATCGCCATCGAGGACCGTCGCTTCTACTCTCATTTTGGTGTCGACCCGATCGGTCTGGCCCGCGCCATGATGGCCAACGTAACTGCCGGACGCATGGTTCAGGGCGGTTCGACGCTCACCCAGCAATTGGCAAAGAACCTGTTCCTGTCTCCGGAGCGCACGATTGAGCGCAAGGTCCAGGAGGTCCTGCTGTCGCTGTGGCTTGAGCACCGCTTCACCAAGGACCAGATCCTCGAAATGTACCTCAACCGGGTGTTTTTCGGCTCCGGCGCCTATGGCGTCGAGGCGGCGTCGCGGCGCTATTTCCGCAAACCCGCCCGGGACGTGTCGCTGGCCGAGGCAGCCCTTCTGGCCGGTCTGCTCAAGGCTCCCTCACGGCTCTCGCCGGCGCGTGATCCGAAGGCGGCGGAGGCCCGTTCGCAAGTTGTGCTGGCCGCCATGCGCGAGCAGGGAGTGGTCTCCGACAGCGAAATCGCCACCGCGCTGACCAGCCCGCAGGTACGCGCCAAGAGCTACTGGACCGGTTCCGAAAACTATGTTGCCGATCTGGTCATGCAGCGCCTGCCTGACCTGGTCGGCAAGATCACCGATGACCTGGTGGTCGAAACCACGATCGATTTCCAGCTGCAGCGCGAAGCTGAAAAGGCGCTGCGGGAGGCGATCGGGGACAATGGTGCCAAGTCCAGGGTCAGTCAGGGCGCGCTCGTCTCCATCGACGGCACCGGCGCGGTCAGGGCGCTGATCGGCGGCCGCGAATATGCCACGAGCCAGTTTGACCGGGCGACCGATGCGCTTCGCCAGCCCGGATCCGCATTCAAGCCCATCGTCTATGCCGCAGCGCTCGAACAGGGCCGGACGCCGCTGTCGGTGCGCAATGACGCGCCTGTGAAAATCGGCAAATGGACTCCCGAGAACTATGACAGCAAGTACCGCGGCAACGTCACCCTGTCCGATGCGCTGACCCACTCGCTCAACACCGTCGCCGCCCAGCTGGTGATGGAGGTTGGTCCGAAGACGGTGGTCAAGACCGCCCGCCGCCTGGGTATCGAGGCTCCGCTCAAGGCCAATGCCTCGATTGCGCTCGGCACTTCGGAAGTCTCGCTGCTCGAACTCACCGGCGCCTATGCCCCGTTCATGAACGGCGGTTACAAGGCAACGCCGCATGTCATTCGGCGGGTGTCCACCCATGATGGCAAGGTGCTCTACGAGAACGCTTACGACAATCCGCCCCGGGTCATCGATCCCGCCGTTGCCGCGATGATGAACCAGATGCTGGTGCGCGTCGTCGAGGAGGGAACCGGCCGCAAGGCGCGCCTGGACGGCTGGCCCGCCGCAGGCAAGACCGGGACCACCCAGTCCTATCGCGATGCGCTGTTCGTCGGCTACACCGCCAATCTCGTCACCGGCGTCTGGTTTGGCAATGACGACGGCAAGCCGATGAAGAATGTCACCGGCGGCGGTCTTCCGGCCGAGACGTGGAAGCAATTCATGCAGGCGGCCCATCATGGCGTGCCGCCGGCCAGGCTGCCACTTGGCGGGGCTCTTCCGCCCGTTGTGATCGAGGGCGATGGAGTGCAGGTCGGCGATCCGGTCGCGGGCCTGATGCGTGATCTGGCACCAGTGCCGGTCTCGCGCGACGCCACCGGCGCCACTGACGGCATGAGCATGACCCCGCCAGCCGACATCGGCGCCGATCCGGCACAGTCCGGTGCAGGCAGGCGAACCACCCTGCTCGATATCCTGATGGGCAATTGACGGTATTTGGCGCCCTAAACCCGCGATAATCAGACAAAATCCTGCAATCTGCATTTCCCATGACGCTTGCAGTCTGGAAGTGACATTCTTATATACGCCTCAACGCTTCCGGCGAGCGCCGCTCCTGCGGTCTTGGCTCTGGCGGCGGAAACGGATGACGAGAGCATCCTGTTTTCTAGTAATGTCCCGTTAGGGGCTGTCGAATGGAACGCCTGACCGGGTCCCGGCAGCTCGCTTCAAGGAGAATTCAATATGGCTAAAGTAATCGGTATCGACCTCGGAACCACCAATTCCTGCGTCGCAGTCATGGACGGCAAGGACGCCCGCGTGATCGAAAACGCGGAAGGCGCCCGCACCACCCCTTCGATGGTGGCCTTCAGCGACGATGGTGAACGTCTGGTCGGCCAGCCCGCGAAGCGGCAGGCAGTGACCAACCCGGAAAACACGCTTTTCGCGGTCAAGCGACTGATTGGCCGCCGCTTCGAGGACAAGGCTGTTGCCAAGGACCAGGAACTGGTCCCCTTCAAGATCGTGCGCGGCGACAATGGCGATGCCTGGGTAGAGGCAAATGGCGAAAGCTACTCGCCGTCCCAGATCTCGGCCATGGTGCTTCAGAAGATGAAGGAAACCGCCGAATCCTATCTCGGTGAAAAGGTCGAGAAAGCCGTCATCACGGTTCCGGCCTACTTCAATGACGCCCAGCGCCAGGCAACCAAGGACGCCGGCAAAATCGCGGGCCTCGAAGTGCTCCGCATCATCAACGAGCCGACCGCCGCTGCACTCGCCTATGGCCTCGACAAGACCGAAGGCAAGACCATTGCCGTTTATGACCTTGGCGGTGGTACGTTCGACGTCTCGATCCTCGAGATCGGCGACGGCGTCTTCGAGGTGAAGTCGACCAACGGCGACACCTTCCTCGGTGGTGAGGACTTCGACATGCGTCTGGTCGGCTATCTTGCCGACGAGTTCAAGAAGGACCAGGGCATCGACCTGCGGAAGGACAAGCTGGCCTTGCAGCGGCTCAAGGAAGCCGCAGAGAAGGCCAAGATCGAGCTCTCTTCCGCGTCCCAGACCGAAATCAACCTGCCCTTCATCACTGCCGATGCATCGGGCCCGAAGCACCTGACCTTGAAGCTCAGCCGCTCCAAGTTCGAGAGTCTTGTCGATGATTTCGTCCAGCGCACCATCGCGCCGTGCAAGGCAGCCCTCAAGGATGCAGGCCTGCAGGCCGCTGATATCGACGAAGTGGTTCTGGTCGGCGGCATGACCCGCATGCCCAAGATTCAGGAAGTGGTGAAGCAGTTCTTCGGCAAGGACCCCCACAAGGGCGTCAACCCGGATGAAGTGGTCGCCATGGGTGCGGCCATCCAGGCCGGCGTTCTTCAGGGCGACGTCAAGGACGTTCTTCTGCTTGACGTGACCCCGCTGTCGCTCGGCATCGAGACGCTGGGTGGCGTGTTCACCCGCCTGATCGACCGCAACACCACGATCCCGACCAAGAAGAGCCAGGTCTTCTCCACCGCCGAAGACAATCAGAACGCGGTGACGATCCGGGTCTTCCAGGGCGAGCGTGAAATGGCTGCCGACAACAAGATCCTCGGCCAGTTCGATCTCGTCGGCATTCCGCCGGCGCCGCGCGGCGTACCGCAGATCGAAGTGACCTTCGACATCGACGCCAACGGCATCGTCAACGTCTCGGCCAAGGACAAGGGCACCGGCAAGGAACACCAGATCCGCATCCAGGCATCTGGCGGCCTGTCCGATTCCGACATCGACGCGATGATCAAGGAAGCCGAAGCCAATGCCGAGGCCGACAAGAAGCGCCGCGGCGTCGTCGAGGCCAAGAACCAGGGCGAGAGCCTGATCCATTCTTCGGAACAGTCGCTCAAGGATTACGGCGACAAGGTCTCCGAAGAGGATCGCACCGCCATCGCCGATGCGATTGCAGCGCTGAAGGCCGCGGTGGAAGCCGAGGAGCCCGACGCTGACGACATCCAGGCCAAGAGCCAGACCCTCATGGAAGTATCCATGAAACTCGGTCAGGCCATGTACGAGCAGAGCCAGGCCGAAGAAGGTGCCGGCGAAGCCGAAGGCGAGGAAAAGATCGTCGATGCGGACTTCGAGGAAGTCAAGGACGACGACACCGACGAGAAAAAGTCAGCCTGATCCTGCACTTCAGGAAAACCAGCTTTAGGGCGTCCGAAAGGGCGCCCTTTTTGCATTAATGTTAATAAAGGAAAGCCTGATGCGTTAACTTGCTTTGAAACGTGTTGCTATTCTATCTGTCCCTTCTCGATCAGAATTGGATCGCCGGGGTAATCATGAGACAGAACTATCGGTTGTTTGGCGCGTGGCGTTTGTTGGCCGCACTGCTTGTGATGGCCTACCACTTTGCCCACCACGCACCCGATCCCGGTCCGGTCACCACCTGGTTCGAGCACATGCTGCCTCTTCTCGACATGTTCTTCATCATGTCGGGGTTCCTGATTTTCCAGCACTACGGCGACATGAAGAACACTGGCAGCAACTATGTCCGCTTCCTCATCAAGCGCCTTGCGCGGCTGTATCCGCTGCACTTCGCGACACTCTCGGTTTTTGTACTCTTCGCCATCGCCGTTCACGCCGGACTGTTGTCCTCGGCGAGCGCGGATACCCGGTACAACCTGATGGCCTTGCCATCCAACCTGCTGCTTCTGCAGGCTTGGGGGGTGAATTCGGAACTGACGTTCAACTATGCGTCCTGGTCGGTCTCGGGCGAGTGGTTTGCCTATCTGCTGTTCCCGATCGTGCTGTTTGCCTTCTCGCTCCGCCGCCTCATGGGCTTGGCGCTTCTGCTTGTCCTGATCGTCGCCATTCTTGAGTTTTCCGACCGTGGTGCGACGGACCCCTATGAGTTCTGGTTCAACACCAAGCTCTGGGCCGCCTACCGGATCGCCGCAGACTTCGTTTTTGGCGCCCTGTTGTGTGCTGTTGCCGCCAGGCTGGCCACTCCCCGCTATTGCCAACTGTTCGCATGGGCGGTTCTCGGCGCGGTGTTCTGTACCATGTTCGCCGGTGCGAACATCTACCTCATCCTCGCCCTGTTCGGCGTGGCGATCACGCTGGCGGCGCTTGCGGACAAGACCGACGCAGAAAGCACGGCCTGGCTCGATCCTCTGGCACCGGTGACGGCGGTGTCGTTCGGGGTCTACATGTGGCACCCGGTGATCGAACTCTTTGCCTACTCGCTGTTCTGGAACCGGATTGTCGCCGTCGACGACCCTGTCCTGTTCTGGCTATTCATGCCGTTTCCAGCCTTGGCGACGATCGTGACAGCCGTCTACTCTGCCCGCTACTTCGAGCGCCCGGCTGGCAAATGGATGGAAGCCGCACTGACAAAAGCAGTATCAGAGCGCTTTCTGGACCGGAAAACCGCCTGAAACCTGCCAATATCTCGCATCCATTGAGTGTCGGGGCTGGAATTTTTTTCAGCCAGTGACTACATCGGGTCCGGAATGAGTTGTCTCCGCATGTCTGCGGCTTCGATTAGCAAGTGTCTTCTGCGTTCCGGTTGCCTCATGGTGCAATTGATGAACGCCCCGGAAAAGAGATAATGGATACAATGGCCAAGCCAGACTTCTATGAAACGCTTGGTGTGGCGCGGGGTGCCGACGAGAAGGAACTCAAGAGCGCTTTCCGCAAGCTTGCCATGAAATACCATCCCGACAAGAACCCTGGCGACGCCGAGGCCGAACGCAAGTTCAAGGAAATCAACGAGGCCTACGAGTTCCTCAAGGATCCGCAGAAGCGTGCGGCCTACGACCGGTTCGGCCATGCTGCCTTCGAGCAGGGCGGACCTGGCGGAATGGGCGGCGGTTTTGGCGGCGGCGGCGGTGGTTTCTCGGATATCTTCGAGGACATCTTCGGCGAAATGATGGGCGGCCGGGGCGGCCGCCGGTCCTCGGGCGGACGCGAGCGCGGCGCCGACCTGCGCTACAACATGGAAATCACGCTCGAGGAGGCCTATACCGGCAAGACCGCGCAGATCCGGGTGCCGACCTCGATTACCTGTGACCTCTGCTCCGGATCGGGCGCCAAGCCCGGCACCCAGCCGACCACCTGCGCCACCTGCGGCGGCGCCGGACGGGTTCGCGCCTCGCAGGGTTTCTTCTCGGTCGAACGCACCTGCCCGACCTGCCACGGCCGCGGTCAGACCATCACTGACCCCTGCACCAAATGTGCCGGTCAGGGCCGGGTCACCGAGGAACGTTCGCTCTCGGTCAACATTCCTGAAGGCATCGAGGACGGCACCCGCATCAGACTGTCCGGTGAAGGCGAGGCCGGCATGCGCGGCGGGCCTTCCGGCGATCTCTACATTTTCCTGTCTGTACGCCCGCATTCCGTGTTTCAGCGCGAAGGCGCCGATCTCTTCTGTTCCGTGCCGATCTCGATGACCACGGCTGCCCTGGGCGGCAAGTTCGAGATCACCACCATGGATGGCGCGCGCTCCCGGGTCACGGTGCCCGAAGGCACCCAGCCGGGCAAGGAGCTTCGCTTGCGCGGCAAGGGCATGCCGGTTCTGCGCTCGACGCAGTTTGGTGATCTCTATGTCCGGATCACCATCGAAACGCCGCAGAATCTCTCCAAGCGACAGCGCGAACTGCTGGCGGAGTTCCAGGAATTGTCCTCCAAGGAGACCAGCCCGGAATCGACCGGCTTCTTCTCCAGGATGAAGGGCTTTTTCGACACCATGTCGGATTGATCCGACGGCCATTCCGGCCGCCCAACAGAAACCATGTTTGCTGTTCATCTGGTGGTGTGTAAGCTGCCCGCTGGACAGGGCGCCGCTGGAGGGTGCAGGCAGTGAACATGAGGTTTCCCGAACGTCTTGCCCGCCGGTTCGATGACGAGATCCGCTTTTTCAAAGGTTGGATGGACGGTCCAAAGGCGGTTGGCGCCATCATGCCGACCTCCGCGGTCACGGCCCGATCGATGGCGTCGGTGATCAATCCCGCATCGGAATTGCCGGTGCTCGAACTCGGCCCCGGAACCGGGGTCATCACACGCGCCATCCTGGCGCGTGGCGTCGCGCCGTCGGACCTTGTCTCGATCGAGTACTCGCCTGATTTCCATGCCCGGCTGCGACTGGATTTCCCGGAAGTCCGTTTTATCCTTGGCGATGCCTTTGATCTCGATGCAACGCTCGGCGATCTGAACGACAGCCTTTTCGACAGCGTGATTTCAGGCATCCCCCTGCTTAATTTTCCGATGTCTTGCCGGGTGGCGTTGATCGAGGATCTGCTTGACCGGCTGCCGCCGGGAAGACCCGTGGTTCAATTCTCCTATGGCGCTCTCTCGCCGGTGCTTGCGCGCGGCACGAGTTTCCAGGTGATCCATCATGATTTTGTCTTGCGCAACGTGCCGCCCGCGCGTCTTTGGATCTATCGCCGTCGCCCGGAAATGGCCTGAAACGGTTTTCAAACCCGAAGCGATTCCTGCTGGTGGGCATGAAAATCACACAAGGCGGTTCGCGCAGCATGGCCTGATACCGGATATGGGCGGGAATTGGCGCTGATAAGCTTTCTTCCTTGTCCACCTGCCTTATATGGAGGCCAGACAGGAAAACAGGTCCCTTGCCGGGACCGGCAGGCAGTGGAGCACTTCATGTCCCCCAGAATTCTCGTTCTTCCCGGTTCAAACCGCGCGGGTTCGTTCAATGTGCAGCTAGCGGCGGCCGCCTCGGTCGAACTGGCGCAACAGGGCGCCGACGTGACCAGGATCTCGCTGGTCGATTACCCGCTGCCACTTGTCGACGAAGACCTGAAGAACGAAACCGGTATCCCCGAGAATGCGATGAAACTCGGGCGCCTGATCGCAGCGCAGGACGGCGTCTTTCTCTGTTGCCCGGAATACAATTCATCGATCCCGCCGCTGCTCAAGAACATGATCGATTGGTTGAGCCTGATCTCCAGGGACGGTGACCGGCCTCTCAAGCCATGGGCCGGGCGCTATGTGGCACTTGGGTCGGCATCAAACGGCAAGCTTGGCGGAATCCGCGGCCTCTACCATGTCCGTTCGGTGATGGCGAATGTCGGAACCCAGATCATCACCGAGCAATGCGCGGTCAGCGGCGCCGCCGATGCCTTCGAGGCAGACGGACGCCTCAAGGACGAGCGAACCAACGGGATGCTGGTCAACACCTGCAAATCCCTGATCCGGCACTGTGCAATGATGACCGCAAGCTAGGACAGCAGATCAGGCTTTGCGCACTGGCAGTTGCGGCAACTTTTGGCCGACACGGATCGCGTTACTCTTGCGAAGCCGGTATCTTCATGCGAGGACCGGCAAACACGGAGGGAATGCGAAATGCCTGATGCAGCGCTTGAACTGGGTGTACCAGCCTTTCAGAAAGTTGATCCGCGTCTGATTGTGGCATTGGATGTGCCGACCGTCGCCGAGGCTGAAGCCCTGGTCGAACGGATCGGCGATGATGCCATGTTCTACAAGATCGGATACCAGCTCGCCTTTGCCGGCGGGCTGCCGCTGGCGCGTGAACTGAAGGCCTCGGGCCGCAAGGTTTTCCTCGACATGAAACTGCTCGACATCGACAACACCATTGCCAAGGGCGTCGAGAACGTCGTCCGGATGGGTGTCGACATGCTGACCATTCATGCCTACCCGAAGGCGATGCGCGCGGCTGTTGACGCGGCACGCGGCAGCGACCTGTGTCTTCTCGGGGTCACGGTCCTGACCTCGATGGACACGGCCGATGTCGCCGATGCCGGCTACGCCTTGTCCGCCGAGGAACTGGTGCAGCGCCGCGCCGCCCAGGCCCGTGACGCAGGCATGGGCGGGATTGTCTGTTCGGCCGCGGAGGCAGGCACCGTCCGCTCCATCGTTGGCTCGGAAATGGCAATCGTCACGCCGGGTATCCGTCCTGCGGGCGCCGACCACGGCGACCAGAAGCGGGTCATGTCACCGGCGCAGGCGCTTGCCGCCGGCGCGACCCATCTTGTCGTCGGTCGACCGATCTCGGCGGCATCCGATCCGGCGTCGGCGGCACGCGCCATCACTGCCGAAATGGCAGCCAACTAGACCAGAAGGGCAGCAATCATGGCAAAGGGATATTGGATCGGCCGCATCGATGTGCACGATCCGGAAGCGTACAAGGCCTATGTCGAGACGGCGACACCGGCCTACAAGGAATACGGGGCGACATTCCTGGTGCGCGGCGGCGAATTCGATCCGGTTGAAGGTGCGGCCCGCGCGCGCAATGTCGTCATAGAATTTCCCAGCTATGAGGCCGCCCTGGCCTGCTACAACTCCGAAACCTACCAGAAGGCCAGGGCGATACGTCAGAAATTCTCTGACGGAGAGCTGCTGGTGATCAGGGGACATGACGCCTGAGAGCCTGAGCGCAGACTGTGGGACGCTGCCGCGTGTCAGTCAAGGCGGCATTGTCAAGCCTTCCGGGTCTTATGGGGCAGGTGGTCCCGCAGGACCGCAGAGATGCGATTAATCCCCGCATGCGGCGGAGCAGCACTTCACCTTGCGCGGGTTTTTGACTATGAGCTTGGTTGGACTGCGGCCGAACCCGGTTGCTTTGCGAGAAACCAACCGGACCCAATGATCCTGTCAGGGAGTGCATAGATGACATCGCTCAATCAACCCAAGCTCGTCACGGTCTTTGGCGGGTCCGGCTTCGTTGGCCGCCATGTTGTGCGTGCGCTCGCCAAGCGCGGTTACCGTGTCCGCGTGGCGGTCCGCCGCCCCGATCTTGCCGGTCACCTGCAGCCATTGGGCGGGGTTGGCCAGATTGTCGCCGTTCAGGCCAATCTGCGAAACCGGGATTCGGTCGACCGGGCTGTCATTGGTGCGGACCATGTCGTCAACTGCGTCGGTATCCTGTTCGAAGCGGGCCGGAACACCTTCGGTTCGGTTCAGGAGTTCGGCGCCCGCGCTGTGGCGGAAGCGGCCCGGGCGGCTGGCGCCGGCCTGACCCATATCTCGGCCATCGGTGCCGACAGCAACTCGGAATCGGACTACGCCAGGTCCAAGGGCATGGCTGAAGAGGCCATTACCAAGATCCTGCCGGATGCCGTCATCCTGCGTCTCTCGATCGTGTTTGGTCCCGAAGACGGGTTTTTCAACAAGTTTGCCGAAATGGCGAGGTTTTCTCCGGCCCTGCCGCTAATTGGTGGTGGTGAAACCCGGTTTCAGCCGGTCTATGTCGGCGATGTCGCCGAAGCCGTGGGCCGCAGCGTCGAGGGCACGGTCGCAGGCGGCAAGGTCTATGAGCTCGGTGGCCCAAGGGTCATGAGCTTCAAGGAAGTACTCGAGGAAATCCTCGAAATCACGATGCGCAAGCGCGCCCTCCTACCGCTGCCCTGGGGGCTTGCCTCCCTGATCGGCAAGGTCGCCACCTTCATCCCCTTCATCGATCCGCCACTGACCGATGACCAGGTGGTCCTGCTCAAGAGCGACAATGTCGTCTCGGACGCCGCGATCAAGGAAAACCGCACTCTCGCCGGCATCGGCATTCCGCAGACCACAGTGGAAGCGATCCTGCCGACCTACCTGACCCGGTATCGGGCGCATGGCCAGTACAGCGGCACCGGAAACGAAGCCTGATTGCGTCCGTGATATCGGTTCTGGCGCCGCCGGGACTTGATGTCTGGGCAGCCGTCGTTCTCATCGTCGCCAGCTTCTTCACTTCGGCGCTGACAGTCTCCGCAGGCATCGGCGGCGGCGTCGTCCTGCTCGGGCTGATGGGATACCTCGTTCCCGTCGCGGCCATCATCCCCGTCCATGGTGTGGTGCAACTGGGCTCCAATGTCGGCCGCGCCGCCATGCTGCGCGACCATGTTGCCTGGGCCTGCCTTGCAGCCTTTTTCATTGGCGCCGTCCCCGGCGCATGGGCCGGCAGTTCGGTGGTGGGGGCTCTCTCCGACTCCGCGCTAAAGGCGGCGCTCGGCGGCTTCATACTCGTTATCACCTGGATGCGGCTTCCCAGGCTGGCGGCGATCCGGCTGCCTGGTTTTGCGGTGACCGGAGCCATCACCACATTCCTGACCATGATTTTTGGCGCAACCGGACCCTTCAACGCCGTGGTCCTGTCCAAGACCTTTCCCGACCGGTTGCGGTTCCAGGCCACCACGGCGGCGGTGATGAGTCTGCAGCACCTGGTGAAGACGTCAGCATTCGCGCTTGCAGGTTTTGCGTTCGGTCCGTGGTTGCCGCTGATCGCTGCAATGATCCTCACCGGACTGGCCGGAACATGGGTCGGGTCCCACATCCTGCGCAAGACTCCCGAAAGCCGCTTTCGGCTGGTCTTCAGGATCTTGCTGACCTTGCTCGCGCTCGATCTGATCCGGCGCGGTGTTGCCGGAATGGCGCATGGTTAGCAATGATTTAAGAAAGAGACGGTTTATTGTTGGCAGGCTGGCCGAACAGGCTTGAATCAGCGGGCCGTGCGGCGTAAACGGCACCGGCTCACAACGTGCCAGGGATGCGCAGCAAACGGCGAGACCCGGGTTGAGAGACGCCCGTCCGGTGCATTGGACAGGATGGTGGAAGACATCACATGCGCAGTCTGAACTCTGCCGGTTGGCGGGGTTCAGCTTCAGCAATCAGATAGATCGGGACATGAGTTAATGGGTAAAACAGTCGTATCCGCGTTTGCATTCGCTATTGTGGTGATCCTGTCCGCATCCGCCTTTGCACCGCGCAGCGTCGCCCATTCCTCCAAGGGCTGCACACCCGCCTATGGTGTTGATCCCTGCGCCATTCAGGCTCTTGCCGAGTAGCCTTTCGGGCTCAGCCGAGCAGCCACAATCCGACCAGCCCCAGACTGCCCACTGCGATTCGCCACCAGGCGAAGGGGGCAAAGCCGTGGCGTGAAACGAAATCGAGCAGGCTGCGCACCACGATCACGCCGGCGATGAATGCCATGACGAACCCGACGATGATGGTGACCACGTCATCATAGGCGAGTTTGTCGTAGTTCTTGTAGAGATCGAGTGTGAAGGCTCCGGCCATGGTCGGCATGGCGAGAAAGAACGAGAATTCCGCCGCCGAGCGCTTGTCGGTTCCCATCAGCAGCGCGCCGGCAATGGTTGCGCCCGAGCGCGACGTCCCCGGAATCATCGCCAGGCACTGACAAAGCCCGATCTTGAAGGCCAGCGACAGCGGGTAATCCATAACATTGGTGTATTTCGGCCTCAGCTTCATCCGGTCGATGATCAACAGAATGATGCCGCCAACGATCAGCACCCAGCAGATCAGCGCCGTCGATTCGAACAGAACGGACTTGATGAACCCGTGAGCCAGGGCGCCGATCACTGCCGCAGGCAGGAAGGCAACCAGAATGGCGCCGACAAAATGTCTTGCCCTTGGGCTCGACGGAAGGGCTACGGCGAGTGCCCAGAGCCGGGCGAAATAGACCGACAGGATTGCCAGGATGGCGCCCAGTTGCACCAGCACCTCGAAACTGTTGCCGGGCGATTCAAAACCGAGGAAATGCCCGGCCAGCAGCAGGTGCGCGGTTGAGGAGACGGGAACGAACTCGGTCAGGCCTTCGATGAGTCCGAGCAGGGCACCTACAATTGTCGTTTCATTCATGCCGGAGTGTCCCTGTTTCGCGCCGATTCAGGCCTGGGTCATTGGATCGCCCTTTTTGGCGACGAGTGTTCACCGATACTGATCAGTGATTCGCTTGTCTTGCCGGGGGCCAGTCCCTATAGCTCTATTTTCCGGAATCTGACCAGTCCCGCGCGCCGGCGCCAACGCAAACACGCTCAGCTTCACGATGCCAGTTCTTTATCACCACACCATATCCGCAGCGTCCCGGTTTGTTCGGGTCTGTTTCAGCGAAGTCGATTTCGCCGCGGAACTCGAGGAAGAACTGCCCTGGGAGAAGCGCCCCGATTTTCTCAAGATCAACCCGGCGGGAACATTGCCGGTCTGCGTCACCGATAACGGGCACGCCCTGTGCGGGCCGCATGTCATCGCCGAATGGATCGACGAATCCTTCGGGGTGTTCAAGCGGGATCGCCGGTTGCTGGCTGAAGACCCGTTCCGCCGCGCCGAAATCCGGCGGCTGATGGAATGGTTCCTGATCAAGTTCGAGCAGGATGTGGTGCGCCCGCTGGTAAGAGAGCGAATCATCAAGCTGCAACTGCCGACAAGCAAGGGCGGCGGAGCGCCTGATCCCAAGTTGCTGCGCACCGGCCGCGCCAATATCCGCCAGCACATGAAATACCTCTCCTGGCTAGCCGGGTCCCGGGCGTGGCTCGCCGGCGACAAGCTCAGCTATGCCGACCTCGCCGCCGCCGCTTCCCTGTCTGTGATGGATTATCTGGGCGAAATTGACTGGAACGAATATCCGCAGGCCAAGGAATGGTACCAGCGCATCAAGTCCCGCCCGTCCTTCCGGCCATTGCTGGCTGACCGGATCCGCAACCTGCCACCGGTCGCTCACTACGCCGACCTCGATTTCTAGGCTGATGGCGGGCGGAAGCCATATCGGTTCCGAACGGCGCGACGGCGGGGCCGGCATGCAATCCGCGCCCCTCTCCGCGCAGCAGGTCGCTCGGCTCAAGGCATTTCTCCATACCGAAGCCGAACGCCTGGGTTTTTGCGCGTTGGCCGTGACCCCGGCCCGATCCGCGCCGTTCTCGCGCGAGCGCCTGGCCGAATTCGTCGATCTTGGCCGCCATGGCTCCATGCAGTGGTTGGCGGAAACCCTGGACCGCCGTGCCGAGCCGCAAACCCTCTGGCCGGAGGCACGTTCGGTCATCGTGCTCGCGATGAACTACGGTCCTGATCGTGATCCGCTCGAAAACCTTGCTCACCCCCAGAATGCCACGGTCTCTGTCTACGCCCGCAATCGCGATTACCATGACATCATCAAGGGCAAGCTCAAGGAACTGGCGGGCAAGTTCGCCTCCCGCGCCGGCGGTGACGTCAAGGTCTTCGTCGACACCGCGCCGGTGATGGAAAAGCCGCTCGCCCAGGCTGCCGGGCTCGGCTGGATTGGCAAGCACACCAATCTGGTGAGCCGCAGCCATGGCTCATGGATCTTCCTGGCATCGATTTTCACCACCGTGGATCTCGCGGCCGATGCGGCAGAAGTCGATCACTGCGGTTCCTGCCGCGCCTGTCTTGATGCCTGCCCGACGGATGCGTTCCCCGCACCCTACCAGATCGATGCGCGGCGCTGCATTTCCTATTTGACCATCGAGAACAAGGGACCGATCCCGCGCGAGTTCCGCACCGCCATCGGCAATCGTGTCTATGGCTGTGACGATTGCCTGGCGGCCTGTCCCTGGAACAAGTATGCCCAGGCCGCCAGCGAGGCCAAGCTGATTGCCCGCGAGGATCTGCGTTCTCCGCCGCTGTCGGGTTTTCTGGCAATGGATGATGCCGCATTCCGGACCTTTTTCTCAGGCTCTCCGGTCAAGCGGATTGGCCGCGACAGGTTTTTGCGCAATGTGCTGGTGGCCGTGGGCAACAGCGGCGAGCCGGATCTCGCGCCGCCCTGCGAAGCCTTGCTGAGCGATGCTTCGCCGCTGGTCAGAGGCAGCGCCGTCTGGGCCCTGTCACAACTGACAGCGCCCCGCCGGATGCATGAGCTTGCTGCTCAGGCCGGCCAGGAGCCCGATGCGGACGTCAGGCAAGAATGGCAACTGGCGCTCGGCGCCGGCAATGAATTGGAACAAGGGTGAACCCATGAGAATGATGATCTTCGGCGCCGGGTTTTCCGGTCTTGCGATTGCCCGGACGCTTGCCGGTGAGTGTGACTTTGCCGGTGGGACAACGCGCAGCGCCGAACGGTTTGCCGCGCTGCAGGGCGCAGGTCTGACCCCCTTCATCTATCAAGGTGGCAACCCCGGAGAGGAATTGAGCACTGCTCTGAGCGAAATCACCCATCTGGTCATGTCGATTGCGCCCGATACGGGCGGCGATCCGCTTCTGGAAGTCTTTGCCGGCGGTCTGCGGCCGACGATGCCGAAACTTGAATGGATCGGTTATCTCTCCACCGTGGGCGTCTATGGCGATCATGGTGGTGATTGGGTTGACGAGGACACCGCGTGCAAGCCGGTCTCGCGCCGCTCGGTCGCGCGTCTGGCGGCTGAAGACGGCTGGACCCGGCTGGCAGACGAAGCCGGCGTACCGCTTGCCATCATCCGCTTGTCAGGGATCTACGGTCCCGGCCGCAATGCGCTCAAAACCATGAGCGAAGGCAAGGCCCGGCGTCTGATCAAGCCTGGCCAGGTGTTCAATCGCATCCATGTCGCCGATATTGGCGGCGCCACTGCGCTGCTCGCCAGGCAACGGTTGGGAGGTATCTACAATGTCACCGACGACATGCCGGCCCCCCCACAGGATGTTGTCAGCGAGGCAGCGCGCATCATGGGCGTCGAACCGCCCGCCGAGATGGATTTCGAAACCGCCGATCTGTCGCCGATGGCGCGGTCTTTCTACGGCGAGAACAAGCGCGTCGCCAATGCACGGATCAAGGAAGCCGGATACAGTTTCATGTACCCCGACTATGTCACCGGGCTCTCGGCCCTGTATCGTGACGAATCCTGGAAGGGATAGCAAAGGCCGGCTGCAACAAACGGCAACAATAAGTGAATTTGGTGATCTTCTTTTGGCCTGCTTGACTGTCCAGTACCCGCGGCATCACAAAGAGGGATTCCAAATTGACTTCAACCGACCTCAACGCACGAGCCGCCGGATTGTTCCTTGCAGGCCTCATGACCGCTGCAGCCACTCTTTCCACCGTCAGCCCCGCATCCGCGGCTGAGCCGTCCTGCGGGCGTGCCTCATGGTATGCCCTGACCTCGCGTACCGCCTCGGGCGAGCGCATGGATCCGTCGAAACTGACCGCTGCTCATCCGCGCCTTCGGTTCGGAACGAGGGTCGAGGTGGTCAATCCACGCAACGGCAAATCCGTCGTGGTCCGCATCAATGACCGGGGCCCTTTCATCAAGGGCCGCATCATCGACGTGTCCAAGGCTGCCGCAGGCCATCTCGGCATGATCAAGGCAGGCGTTGCCAAAGTCTGCTATCGCGTGATCTCCTGATCCAATCCGCTTGCCAGCCCCGTTTGTCTCGCTATTGTGGCGGGGCATGTATTCTTTCAAGGGGTTACAGCGCTGGGATGCGTTCGGTAGAGCGCCCCGCGCTGGCAGAGGCGGGCAATGATGGAAAGCGCGGACATTCTGGAACGGCAAGAGTCTCTCACCCGGGAGATTGCCTCGCGCCGCGATGAGCTGGTGGCCCTGACCCAGGATCTGATTCGCATCCCGACACTCAACCCGCCCGGGGATTTCTATCGCGACATCTGCGAGTATCTCGCCCGCCGTCTCGAAAAATCCGGTTTCGACGTCAAGCTGCTGCGCGCCGAAGGCACGCCAGGAGACAGCGAGCGCCATCCGCGCTGGAACGTGATCTGCCGCCGCGAGGGTGGCCGCTCCGGCCCCTGCGTTCATTTCAATTCTCATATCGACGTGGTCTCGACCGGCGCCGGCTGGACCTTCGACCCCTTCGCCGGAACCGTCTCCGACGGCAAGATCTACGGGCGCGGAGCCTGTGACATGAAGGGCGGGCTTGCCGCATCGATCATTGCTGCCGAAGCCTTTGTCGCCCTCTGGCCGGAATACCCCGGCGCCATCGAGATATCGGGCACGGCGGATGAGGAAACCGGCGGCTATGGCGGTGTCGCCTGGCTGGCCGAGCAGGGCTACTTCTCTCCCGAGCGCGTCCAGCACGTGATCATCCCGGAACCGCTCAACAAGGACCGGATCTGCCTCGGCCACCGCGGCGTCATGTGGGCTGAGATCAAGACCCATGGCCGCATCGCCCATGGCTCGATGCCGTTTCTCGGCGATTGCGCCGTGCGCCACATGGGCGCGGTCATTGCCGAGATGGAAACCTCGCTGTTTCCGGCTCTGGCCCGGAAACACACCGCCATGCCGGTGGTGCCCGATGGCGCAAGGCAATCCACCATGAACATCAACTCGCTGCACGGCGGACAGGCCGAGCCGGATCCGGATTTCACCGGCTTCCCGTCGGCCTGCGTGCCCGACGAGGCCCGGATGATCATCGACCGGCGCTACCTGATCGAGGAGCAGGCCGAGGAGGTGCGCGAGGAGATCATCTCCCTGCTCGAACGGGTCAAGGCAGAGCGGACCGGCTTTCGCTATGATTTCGAGGAACTCTGGCAGGTCAGCCCCACCATGACATCGGTCGATGCGCCGGTGGTCAAGGCGGTCGAGCGCGGCATCCGCTCTGCGCTCGCCTGCGATCCGGTGCACGTCGTCTCGCCCGGCACCTACGACCAGAAACATATTGACCGCATTGGTCGCTTGAAAGACTGTATCGCCTATGGCCCCGGCATCCTCGATCTGGCGCATCAGCCGGACGAATATGTCGGGATCGACGATATGGTGGACTCGGCGAGGGTCATGGCCTTCGCGTTGGACGATCTTCTGCACGGACGCGCGTAAGACGTGATCCGGATAAACGGGAACAAAGGAAGCTGACATGACAAAGAATTCGATCACAGCTGCGGCTGTTTCGGTGCTGGCACTGGGACTGGCTCTCGGAGCCCCACCTGCCATGGCCGCCAAGATGGATGTCACCATCGGCATGCAGCTTGAGCCGCCGAACCTCGATCCGACCGGCGGCGCCGCCGCGGCGATCGACGAGGTGGTCTACGCAAACGTCTTTGAAGGCCTCACCCGCTTTGGCTCCGACGGCGCAATCCTGCCGGCGCTGGCCGAAAGCTGGGAGATCTCCGAGGACGGCCTGACCTACACTTTCAAGCTTCGTGAAGGCGTGAAGTTCCATGACGGCACGGATTTCAATGCCGAAGACGTGAAGTTCTCGCTCGACCGCGCCCGCGCTGATGAGTCCACCAACGCCCAGAAGGCTCTGTTCGCCGACATCGCCTCGGTCGAGGTGGTTGATCCCGCCACCGTCAAGGTGACGCTGTCCAAGCCCAACGGCTCGTTCCTGTTCAACATGGCCTGGGGCGATGCAGTCATCGTCGCGCCTGAATCGGCAGCAGACAACGCCGCAAATCCGGTCGGCACCGGTCCCTTCACCCTGACCGAATGGGTCAAGGGCGACCGGGTCGAACTCGGCCGCTACGACGGCTACTGGGGCACTCCGGTCAAGCTCGACAAGGTGACCTTCAAGTTCATCTCCGACCCGACGGCGGCCTTTGCCGCGATGATGGCCGGCGACCTTGACGCCTACCCGGCCTTCCCGGCCCCGGAGAACCTGGTCCAGTTCGAGGCCGATCCGCGCTTCGAGGTGATCACCGGCTCGTCCGAAGGCGAAACCATTCTCGCCATGAACAACAAGCAGGCGCCGCTCGACAACATCAAGGTGCGTGAGGCGATCGTCCATGCCATCGACCGCCAGGCGATCATTGATGGCGCCATGTTCGGCTACGGCACGCCGATCGGCACCCACTTTGCCCCGCACAACCCGGCATATGTCGATCTGACCGCCCAGTCGGCCTACGACCCGGAGAAGTCCAAGGCGCTGCTGGCGGAAGCCGGCGTCAGCGATCTTTCCTTGTCGCTGAAGCTGCCGCCCCCGAGCTATGCCCGTCGTGGCGGCGAGATCATTGCCGCCCAGCTGCGTGAGGTCGGCATCAATGTCGACATCACCAATGTCGAATGGGCGCAGTGGCTTGATGATGTCTTCAAGGCCAAGAACTTTGACATGACCATCGTTTCGCACACCGAACCGATGGATATCGGCATCTATGCCCGCGACGACTACTATTTCCAGTACGGTGATGCGGATTTCAAGGCGATCATGGCCGATCTTGCCAACGCGACGGATCCTGCCAAGCGCACAGAGCTGATGCAGGCCGCGCAGAAGAAGATCGCCGACGATTACGTCAACGGCTATCTGTTCCAGCTTGCTCGTGCCGGCGTCATCAGCGCCAAGCTGAAAGGCATCTGGCTCAACGCGCCGACCCAGGCCAACGACATGACCGGTGTCTACTGGGAAGATTGAGACCGTCGATGCTTCTGATGGCCGGGTCTGACCCCGGCCATCCCATCCCCATGCCCCTGAATCGTGCCCCCCTGGATCGTGCCCGATGACCGCTTATCTCCTGCGGCGCCTCCTGTCCCTGTCGCTCAGTCTTGTTGCCGCAAGCCTGGTCATCTTCCTGGTGATGGAAGTGGTGCCCGGAGATCCGGCATCCTTCATGATGGGCATCAATGCTGATCCGCAGGCAGTCGCCGCCTTGCGGACCCAGCTTGGCCTCGATCAGCCGCTGCCGCTGCGGTATCTCGGCTGGATCTCAGGTTTGCTGCAGGGCGATTTCGGCATTTCCTATACCTATCGGGTCCCGGTTTCCGAACTGATCGCCGAGCGGGTGGTGATCTCCTTGCCGCTGACGCTCTATGCGCTGGCGCTTTCGACCCTGATCGCTTTCCCCGCGGGAATTCTGGCGGCCTCCCGGCGCAACTCGGCCTCCGACCTGTCGGTCATGGGCGCCACCCAGCTCGGTGTGGCAATTCCGAACTTCTGGTTCGCGATGATCCTGGTTCTGGTCTTCGCGGTCAATCTGCGCTGGTTTTCCGCCGGCGGATTTCCGGGATGGGAAGCCGGCTTCTGGCCCGCAATGAAGGCGCTGACCCTGCCGGCCATTGCGCTCGCCCTGCCGCAGGCCTCGATTCTTGCGCGCGTGATGCGCTCGTCGCTGATCGACACGCTCAACGAGGATTTCATGCGCACCGCCCGCGCCAAGGGGCTGACCCGCGGTCAGGCACTCAGGCGTCATGCACTGCGAAATGCGCTGATCCCGGTGCTGACCATCATCGGCCTGCAGTTTTCCTTCCTGCTTGCCGGCGGCATCATCATTGAGAATGTCTTCTATCTCCCCGGTCTTGGCCGGCTGGCGTTCCAGGCGATCACCCAGCGCGATCTGATAGTCGTCCGCTCCGTGGTGATCCTGCTGGTCTTCGCCGTCATCGTCGTCACCTTCCTGGTCGATCTCGCCTATGCGGCCGCCGACCCGCGATTGCGCAGGCGCCGAACATGAGCACACCTCCCGTAGATCGCTCCTTTCTTCGGATGGCGCTTGGTCATCCCGCCTTTGTGCTCGGCTTTGTGCTCTCCGCGATGTTCATTGTGCTTGCGCTGGTCTCGTTCATCTGGACGCCGTTCGATCCGACCCGGCTCGATATCTCAGGAAAACTCAAGGGCCCGTCGCTCGAGCATTGGTTCGGAACGGATCATTTCGGCCGCGACATGTTTTCCATGATCATGGTCGGCGCCCGCGTGTCGATCGCCGTGGCCTTCGTCGCCGTTGGCATCGGCATGATCATCGGCGTGCCGCTGGGGCTTTACGCAGCCGCCCGCAGGGGCAGCCTGCTCGACGAGATCATCATGCGCGGCAACGATCTGGTATTTGCCTTTCCGTCGCTGTTGCTGGCGATCATGATCACCGCCGTCTTCGGGCCTGGCGCCGTCAATGCCATCATCGCCATCGGCATTTTCAACGTGCCGGTGTTTGCGCGGCTGGCGCGCGGCGCGGCGCTGTCGCTGTGGACCCGCGATTTCGTGCTTGCGGCGCGGGTGGCGGGCAAGACCAGGGCGCGCATCTCCGCCGAACACATCCTGCCCAACATTGCCAACCTGCTGATCGTGCAGGGCACCATCCAGTTCTCGCTCGCCATCCTTGCCGAGGCGGCGCTGGCCTATGTCGGGCTCGGCGCGCAGCCGCCGCTGCCGAGCTGGGGCCGCATGCTTGCCGATGCGCAGACGCTGATTTCGCTCGCCCCGCACATGGCATTGTTTCCCGGCTTTGCAATCATCGTCACCGTGCTTGGGCTGAACCTTCTGGGCGACGGCCTGCGCGATCTGTTCGATCCCAGGCTGAGAAGGGGGCGCTGATGACGGTGCTTTCCATCTCCGGTCTGAAAGTCGATATCCACAGCAACACTGTGCTGCACGACATCGACCTGACGCTTGAGCCCGGCCGCATCCTCGGCGTCGTCGGCGAATCCGGTTCCGGCAAGTCGATGACCGCGCTCTCGGTCATGCAATTGCTGCCGCACGGCAGCCGCTGGAGCGGGTCGATCAAGCTTGCCGGGACCGAACTCGGCACACTCGACGAACCGGCGCTGTGCAAGGTCCGCGGCCGCGATGTCGGCATGATCTTCCAGGAGCCGATGACCGCGCTCAACCCGGTCCGCACCATTGGCGACCAGGTCGCCGAAACCGTCCGCATCCACACCGGCGCCAGCCGCCGTGAAGCCTTTTCCATCGCCCGCGAAATGCTCGACCGGGTCGGTCTGCCCGAGGATCGCTTCCCGCTCGACCGCTTTCCGCATGATCTTTCCGGCGGCCAGCGCCAGCGCGTGGTCATCGCCCAGGCAATTGCGCTGAGGCCCAAGCTGCTGATCGCCGACGAGCCGACCACGGCGCTCGATGTCACCACCCAGGCGCAGATCCTCGATCTGCTGAGAGAGCTGGTCCGGGAAGAGGACATGGGCCTGATGCTGATCACCCATGACCTGGCGGTCGTTGCCGGGCTCGCCGATTCCATCGCCATCATGAAGGATGGCGCGGTGGTCGAGGCCGGGCCGACCCGCGAGATTTTCCGGGCCATGCGCCACCCCTATACGCGGGCGCTGTTTTCCGCGTCCGCCCATGTGCCGGACCGGGGCCGCAAGCCCGAATCCGGCAAGACACCGGTGCTGGCGGTCGAGAATGTTGTCCGCGATTACCAGCAGCCGCGCCGCAACCTGTTTGTCAAACCGCCGCCGTTCCGTGCTGTCGACCATGTCAGCTTCGAGATCTCCCATGGCGAGAATGTCGGCCTGGTCGGCGAATCCGGCTGCGGCAAGTCAACGCTTGCCCGCTCGATCCTGGCGCTTGATGGTTTGCAGGGCGGCGACATCCGGCTCAACGGCCATGTCTTTTCCAGCGCCGGTGAAGGTCCCCACCCGGAACTCCGGGCCCGGATGCAGGTGGTGTTTCAGGATCCCTACGGTTCCTTCAACCCGCGCCACCGTGTGCGAAGGCTCGTGACCGAACCGTTCCATCTCGTCAGGGATCCGCCGAGTGGCGCCGAGCTGGAACGGCGGATTGACCGCGCGCTGACCGAAGTGGGTCTGAGCTCGAGCGACGCCGACAAGTACATCCATGAATTCTCCGGCGGCCAGCGCCAGCGCATCGCCATCGCCCGGGCGCTGATCATCGAGCCGGCGCTGATCGTGCTCGATGAGGCGGTCTCCGCCCTCGATGTATCGATCCGCGCCCAGATCCTCGATCTGCTGGCCGGCTTGTCGGACCGGCTCGATCTGTCCTATCTGTTCATCTCGCATGATCTGTCCGTGGTTCGTGCCATCACCGACCGGGTGCTGGTGATGAAGGACGGCAAGATCGTCGAGCAGGGCGAGACCGAAACCGTGTTTCGCAATCCGCAGCATCCCTATACAAAAAAACTGGTGGCGGCGACGCCATCGCTTGAAGCGGCGCTTGCCGCACCGGCACACTGAAAGTGAAGAAAGGACGACCCGTGAGCGAGCTTCTCGACGCTGGATTTGACACCAGTCAGTGCCTGATCGGCGGTCGATGGATCGGCGCCAGCGGTGGCAAGACATTGCCCGTCGAAGATCCGTCGACCGGTCTGGAAATCGGCAGTATCGCCCGCGGCGGAAAGGCCGAAATTGAGGCTGCCGTCGATGCCGCCCAGTCCGCGATGTCCGGTGAGTGGGGCCGCATGCCTGCAGCCGAGCGCGGGCGGCTGCTCGCAAAGATCGGCCGCGCAGTCGAGGAAAACGTCGAGTGGCTGGCCAAGCTCGAGGCCCACGACGTCGGCAAGCCGCTGACCCAGGCCCGCGCCGATGCCCGGGCGCTGGCGCGCTATCTCGAATTCTATGGCGGCGCGGCCGACAAGATCCACGGTGAGACAATTCCCTATCTAAACGATTACACGGTCTACACCCTGCGCGAGCCGCATGGCGTAACCGGCCACATCATCCCGTGGAACTACCCGATGCAGATCCTCGGCCGATCGGTCGGCGCTGCCCTGACCATGGGCAACGCCGCGGTTCTGAAGCCGGCTGAGGAAGCCTCGCTGACGGCTCTGGCCTTCGCCCGCATCGCCATGGAGTGCGGCCTGCCCGCGGGCGCGCTCAACGTGGTGCCAGGACTTGGCGAGGAAGCCGGGGCGGCGCTCTGCGCGCATCCGGGCGTCAATCACATCTCGTTCACCGGTTCGCTCGAGACCGGCCGCAAGATCCAGCAGGCGGCCGCGCAGAATGTGATTCCGGTAACGCTGGAACTGGGCGGAAAATCCCCGCAGATCGTCTTTGCCGACGCCGATCTCGATCGCGCCCTGCCGTTCCTGGTCAATGCCGGCATCCAGAACGCCGGCCAGACCTGTTCGGCTTCGTCGCGCATTCTCGTCGAGGCATCGCTGCACAAGGATCTGGTCCGGCTGATGAGCGAGCGCTACAAGGCGTTGACCGTCGGCGCGGCGATCGAGGACCAGTCGGTCGGCCCGCTGATCTCGGCACGACAGAAAAACATCGTCCAGGGCTTTCTGGCCGAAGCCGACGAGGACGGGCTGGCGCCGGTGGCCGAGGGCCAGATGCCGAAATCCGCCCCGATGGGCGGCCATTACGTGCGCCCGACGCTCTATGGCGATGTTAATCCCGGCCATGCGCTGGCCCGCGACGAGATTTTCGGTCCGGTGCAGGTGATCATCCCGTTCCGCGACGAGGAGGAGGCAGTCAGCATCGCCAACGGCACCGATTACGGCCTCGTGGCCGGTGTCTGGACCCGGGATGGCGGCCGCCAGATGCGCCTTGCGCGCGAAATCCGCTCCGGCCAGGTCTTCGTCAACAATTACGGCGCCGGCGGCGGCGTCGAACTGCCCTTCGGCGGCGTCGGCAAATCCGGCCATGGCCGGGAAAAGGGCTTTGAGGCGCTGTACGGCTTCTCGGCGCTGAAGACCGTCGCCGTCTGGCATGGCCGTTGAAATTTGTAGTGAGGATATATCGATGAGACTTGAAGGCAAGACAGCGCTAGTAACCGGCGGCGCATCCGGATTTGGCGCCGGCATCGTCCGCAAATTCCTGGCAGAGGGCGCGCGCGTCGCCATCGCCGACATCAATGCGGAAGCTGCGAATGACTTCGCGGCCGGGCTCGGCGACCAGGCCTTCGCCGTGGCGGTGGATGTCTCCCGCAACGACAGCGTGGCGGCGATGGCGAAAACCGTGCTCGAGCGTTTCAGTGGCCTCGACATTCTCGTCAACAATGCCGGCATCACCCATCTTCCGGCGGCCATGGAAGACATCAGCGAGGAGGATTTCGACCGCGTCCTCGCCGTCAACACCAAATCCGTCTACCTTACCGCGCGCCATTTCGTTCCGGTCATGAAACAAAAGCAGGCCGGTGCCATTCTCAACGTCGCCTCCACTGCTGGCGTCAGTCCGCGGCCACGTCTGAGCTGGTACAATTCCTCCAAGGGCTGGATGATCACCGCGACCAAATCGATGGCTGTCGAACTGGCGCCGTCAGGCGTACGCGTCAACGCCATCAACCCGGTGGCGGGCGAGACGCCGCTGCTTAAATCCTTCATGGGCGAGGACACGCCGGAAATCCGTGCAAAGTTCCTGTCGACCATTCCCCTTGGTCGTTTTTCGACGCCTGAGGACATGGGCAATGCCGCCTGCTTTCTCTGTTCCGATGAAGCGGCAATGATCACCGGCGTGACCATGGAAGTCGACGGCGGTCGCTGCATCTGAGGCGGCGCGCCAGTGAATCGCTTGCCATGCGTGACCTGACCGGCTAGCAGGGAGCCAGCTTGCAGCACCGCGCGGCCCATGAGGCGCGACAAGGATGCCGTAGCTTTGCAATCATGCACATGCGGTAGCGTCCAGATCCATCTTCCGGGCGCAACATGCATTGGGAGATCATACCATGCGCCTCGGCGGACGCCTGCAAGCAGCCATTGAAGTCCTGAGCGAGATCGATGCCCGGCACCGGCCGGTTCCCGATGCGTTGAAGGACTGGGGCCTGTCGCACCGGTTCGCCGGCTCCGGCGACCGCGCGGCGATCTCCAACCTGGTGCATGACGCGCTGAGAATGAAACTGTCGCATGGTTTCATCATGAATGGCGATACTCCCGCCAACCTTGCCATTGCCACGCTGCTGCGGCAATGGCGGATCAGCCCGGAAGAGCTTGTCAGCACGCTGGACGGGGATCGTTTCGCTCCCGAAATTCCTTCAGTCGAGAAGCTTGCCGATTGTCTGGCGCGCGACCTGTCGCAGGCCGAGCCGCATGTACGCGCCGACATCCCCGAGTGGCTGGTGGGATCTTTCGAACGGGCCTTCGGAGGCGAATGGGAGGCGGAAGCCCAAGCCATGACCGCCCGTCCGCCGCTTGATCTCAGGGTCAACACGCTTGCAACCAATCGTGACGAGGTGCTGGAGGCCTTTGCCGAGCAGGGCGCCCGGCCGACCCGGCAGGCACTCAACGGCATCCGGATCGAAGCCGGCGAAGGACCCCAGCGCCAGATCGCCGCCACCAGCGAAGTCAGCTTCGCCCGCGGCTGGTTCGAGATCCAGGACGAAGGCTCGCAACTGGCTGCTTACCTGGCCGGGGCCTACCCCGGCGAGAAAGTGCTCGACTTTTGTGCCGGTGGCGGCGGCAAGTCGCTGGCCTTTGCCGCGATGATGAACAACGAAGGCAGCATCAACGCCTATGATGCCGACCGGCGCCGTCTCGCCCCCATGGTTGAGCGGATCCGCCGCGCCGGCGCCGAGATCATCTACATCAAGGAACGTGCCGCCAACCTTGCAGGTCTCGAAGGCCGCATGGATCGTGTCCTGATCGATGCGCCCTGCACCGGCACCGGCACCTGGCGCCGCCGCCCGGACGCCAAGTGGCGCATTTCCGAAAAGAACATCGCCGACCGCACCGCTGACCAGGACAAGGTGCTGGAAGATGCATCGGTCTATGTTCGCCCCGGCGGCGAACTCGCCTATGTCACCTGTTCGCTGCTGCCCGAGGAAAACACCGACCGTGTGAAGGCCTTCCTGCAGCGCCACCCGGAATTTGAAACCATCAGCCTCAAGGAACGTTGGCGTTCTGCCGTGGCCGATCCCGCTGCGCCGGTCCCCTACGCGGACCAGAATTTGGGACTGGTACTGTCGCCACGGCGGACCGGCACTGACGGATTTTACTTTGCCGGGTTCCGCCGCAAGCCCGACTAGGGTGTGTATTCCGGACCGTTTAATGATGAGAAGGGCAAGAACGTGAACAAGAAAAATGCGCTGACGCTGATCCTTTTTATCGTGCTGACCGTCGCCGGCGGCAATCTCGTCGGATATCTGTCGATTCCGGGCGCCTGGTACGAGGGTTTGCAGAAGCCGTGGTTCAACCCGCCCAACTGGATTTTTGGCCCGGTCTGGACGGTCCTCTACGTGCTGGTGGGTATTGCCGGTGCCCGGGTGTTCATCCGCGAGCGCGGCGGAAGTCTGACCAGACTCTGGTTCCTGCAACTGGCACTGAACTTTGCCTGGTCGCCGGCCTTCTTTCTCATGCAGCGACCGGACCTCTCGCTCGTCGTGCTGCTTGGCATGCTGGTGACGATCCTGCTGTTCATCGCCAAGGCCTGGAACCGGGATCGTCCGTCAGCCCTGTTGTTTCTTCCCTACGCAGTCTGGGTCAGCTTTGCCGGCTGCCTCAACGCGGCGCTATGGTGGTTGAACTAGCGTCCCGGACGCGCATCGAAAATTCGCTTGCTGTTTGACCGGCGGATTGGCACCTTCGCATCTGCGAAAGGAAAAACCGCATGAACGAGAGGCCGGACGAAAATTTCCGAGAGCGCGTGACCGGCAGTTTTGCCCGCCAGAATGTCATGCAGACCATTGGCGCCGAGTTGACCAGGGTCGAGTACGGCATTGTCGAGATCGAAATGCCGTTTCGCGCCGATCTCACCCAGCAGCACGGCTTTCTGCATGCCGGCATTCTTTCCACCGCGCTGGATTCCGCCTGCGGCTATGCGGCGCTTTCGGTCATGCCGGAGGATGCCGCGGTACTGACCATCGAATTCAAGATCAATCTGCTGTCGCCCGGGCGCGGTGACCGGTTCCTGTTTCGCGGCGAGGTGACAAAGCCCGGCAGCACCATCATCGTCAGCGACGGACGCGGCTATGCGCTGACGGACGGCCCGGCAAAGCTGGTTGCCTCCATGACCGGCACCATGATGGTGGTTCGGGGACGCGAAGGAATAGCGGGATGAATGGCACGATCAAGCCGGTTGGCGGGCGCAAGATCCTCTATGTTATGGCGGCTGAACCGGAATACGGTCCGCATCTCAAGGCCCGGTTCGAGCCGCTGATCACCGGCGTCGGACCGGTCGAGGCCGCGGGCGCGGTAGCGGCCGGCCTCTCCGTACCGGGGCGCGCCCGGCCCGACTGCATTGTCTGTCTCGGCTCAGCCGGATCGCGCATGCTGGAGCAGACCGGCATCTACCAGGTCTCCTCGGTCAGCTACCGTGATATGGATGCAAGCCCGCTCGGTTTCGAGAAGGGCCGGACCCCGTTTCTCGATCTGCCCGCGATCCTGCCGCTGCCGGTAATCGCCGATGGCGTGCCGTCGGCAAGCCTCTCCACCGGCGCCAACATCGTCTCGGGCGCCGCCTACGATCTCATCGACGCCGACATGGTCGACATGGAAACCTTCGCCGTGCTGCGTGCCGCCAGCCGCTTCGATGTACCGGTCATCGGCCTTCGCGGCATTTCCGATGGCAAGGCCGAGCTCAACCACATCGACGACTGGACCGAGTATCTGCATGTGATCGATGAAAAACTGGCTGAAGCCGTGGATCGCGTCGAGCAGGCGATTGCATCCGGCGCGGCTTTGGCTTAATCGCTCGCCATGAACGATATCCTTCACACCACTCATCCCGATTCCATCCTGATCATCGATTTCGGCAGTCAGGTTACGCAGCTCATTGCCCGCCGGGTTCGCGAAGCCGGCGTGTATTGTGAGATCGTCCCGTTCCAGCTCGCCGATGAAGGCTTCGAGCGGATGCAGCCGAAAGGCGTGATCTTTTCCGGCGGACCGGATTCGGTCACCCGCGAAGGCTCGCCGCGCGCGCCGCAGGCGGTGTTCGATTCAGGTGTTCCCATTCTCGCCATCTGCTACGGCCAGCAGACGCTGTGCACCCAGATCGGCGGTAGCGTCGAAGGCGGCCATCACCGCGAATTCGGCCGCGCCGACGTCGAGATCCTCAAATCCTCACCCTTATTCGAGGGTTTCTGGGAAGTCGGCAAGAAATATCCCGTCTGGATGAGCCACGGCGACCGCGTCACCAGGCTGCCTGAAGGCTTCGAGGTCATCGGCACATCGCCGAATGCGCCGTTTGCCATCTCGGTCGACGAGAAGCGGCGCTACTACACCACCATGTTCCACCCGGAAGTGGTCCACACGCCCGATGGCGCGAAACTCTTGTCCAACTTCGTGCACAAGATCGTCGGGCTCAAATCCGACTGGTCGATGGCCGCCTACCGCGCCGAAATGGTGCAGAAGATCCGCGACCAGGTCGGCTCTGGCAAGGTCATCTGCGCGCTTTCCGGCGGTGTCGATTCCTCGGTCGCGGCGCTGCTGATTCACGAGGCGATCGGCGATCAGCTGACCTGCATCCTGGTCGACCACGGCCTGATGCGCATGAACGAGGCGCGCGACGTGGTCGCCATGTTCCACGAGCATTACAATCTCAACCTGAAAATGATCGATGCCTCCGATCGCTTCATCTCGCAGCTCGAGGGCGAGGCCGATCCGGAAGCCAAGCGCAAGACCATTGGCCGCCTGTTCATCGAGGTGTTCGAGGAAGAGGCGAAGAAGATCGGCGGCGCCGATTTCCTCGCCCAGGGCACGCTCTATCCCGATGTCATTGAAAGCGTTTCTTTCTCCGGCGGTCCGTCGGTCACGATCAAGTCGCACCACAATGTCGGCGGCCTGCCCGAACGCATGAACATGCAGCTGGTCGAGCCCTTGCGCGAACTGTTCAAGGACGAGGTCCGTGTGCTGGGCCGTGAGCTCGGCCTGCCCGACAGCTTCATCGGTCGTCACCCGTTCCCCGGTCCCGGTCTTGCCATCCGCTGCCCGGGCGGCATCACCCGCGAGAAACTCGACATCCTGCGCCAGGCCGACGCCATCTATTTGGACGAGATCCGCAAGGCCGGCCTCTACGACACGATCTGGCAGGCATTCGCCGTGCTTCTGCCGGTGCAGACCGTCGGCGTCATGGGCGATGGCCGCACCTACGAATTCGTCTGCGCGCTGCGCGCGGTGACCTCGGTCGACGGCATGACCGCCGATTTCTATCCCTATGATATGGATTTCCTGGGCAAGACCGCGACCCGGATCATCAACGAGGTCAAGGGCATCAACCGCGTCGTCTACGACGTCACCTCCAAGCCCCCCGGCACCATCGAGTGGGAGTAGTATATTAGTGCATTCCCCTAAACTGTCATACAGAGCTGAAATCGATGGCTTGCGAGCCATAGCTGTTGTTATTGTGATTCTCTATCACGCTGAAATCGTTCTATTTGGCAGGGACTGGTTTGAAGGTGGATACATTGGTGTCGATATATTTTTTGTCATCAGCGGTTACCTTATTACTCGCATCATTCTTTCGGAGCTGCAGACTAGTGGTTCCTTTAGTTTTTGGAAATTTTACGAGAGACGGGCACGGCGAATTTTGCCAATGCTGTTTATTGTAATTTTTGTCTCTATCCCCTTTGCGTGGCATAAGTTGCTGCCTTCAGAACTTGTGGAGTATTCACAAAGCATTATTGCTTCACTATTTTTTGTGTCAAACTTCTTTTTCTATTTTAATACTACCGAATATGGTGCAGATAGCGCTTTACTAAAGCCATTTCTCCACACTTGGAGTTTGGGCGTCGAAGAACAGTTCTACCTTGTTTTTCCGATTATTTCAGTTTTCGCTTTCAAGTACTTCAGAGCTCATTTTTTATCGATCGTGGTTGTTCTGTGTCTAATGAGTTTGCAGTATGCGGAGTTGATGGAAGTTCGAAATTCAGATTTGAATTTCTATCTGCCGTTCAGTCGATTTTGGGAATTAGCTGTCGGATCCGCACTCGCTTTCAGAGAATTGAACTACAGACCATCAGATTCAGGAATCGGTGAGCGAGTTTTGCCGGTTTTTGGCCTTTACTTGGTTGCCTACGGCGCATTATTTTTTGATGGTAAGACTCCACATCCAAGTTTTCATACCATTGTTCCAGTTTTGGGTGTCGCACTAATAATTGGATTTGCATCAAAGAAAGAGTTAATTGGGAGAATTTTAGGAAGCAAGATTTTCGTCTGGATTGGTCTGATAAGTTATTCCGCTTACTTATGGCATTTCCCAATTTTTGCTCTCTCTCGTATTAATAAAGTTCCTACGAACTATGACAAATTTGAGTGGATTTTTATTACTCTAATACTTTCAATTTTTTCTTACTTTTTAGTAGAAAAACCCTTCCGAGGTGATAAAGTCAGCGTTCAGAAATTTGTGTCAATAATTTTCATTTTTTCTGCTGTAGCGATTGCTTTGGCAACGTACGCAATCAATCAATTTGACTATAAAAATGTAGAGGATAATTCGCGTTCACACTACCAATCCATCTTAGATAAGGGTGCTTTTTTGGAGGTTTGGCGTGATCAAGCCATGCGCGAAAAGCATTTGACTGATTTTGATCAGAGTGATTCTAAAAAGGTATTGATTGTTGGAAATTCACACGGAATAGATTTTTTTAGAGCTCTTAGTTCGTCGTCAATATTTAGTGGCATAGATTTTGGGTTAATTACGCAGAATAGAAACACTGATAACTATCAAGTTTCGTGCTTCTACAATTATTTGGTTGAAGGCTTGGAGAGTTGCGGCGAAAGGGGGGTCATCTTTGACGACCTAAGTGAAAAATTCAAGAAGGCCGATCTAATTGTTTTAAAGACACGTTGGCAAGAAGAAGATTTAGATATTGTTGGCCCTCTCATTGATGTTTTAAAACAGAGGAAAAAGGAAATATTGGTTGTTGGAAATGCTTTCGAGCAACGCGATGAAATTGTAATTAGAGAGTTTCTATTAGATAAAAAAAGGCGACCCAACGAGGCCGAGTTGCGTGTGCTGAAGAAGGAGGTATTCCGCACGGCTCAACATACAAAGGTAAACGAGATAGACAAGGAGCTAGAAAGTTTGGCGTTTGATAAAGGTGTTTCCTTCCTAAGCACCAAAAGTTTGTTTTGTGATTTTGTAGATGAGAGTTGTGAGATTTTCACAGCTGATAATTATTTGATCCTTTGGGATTATGGGCACTTGACTACGAAGGGTGCTGTATATTTAGGAGGTGTTATTTCGGAAAATAAATGGGGTATAGGGGTAATAGATTAGGCGATTTGTGATTTTTGAAATTCCCCAATCGCCCGTTCACGAACGATTTGATATTGTTGAGTTTTAGTAGGTCCAATCACCCTGGCAAATGAAATTGCTGTATGATGCCAGGCCTCATCCGATCAATCGGAGGGAATGGGGACGCAGAACGCTCACATACAGTGAAAGGCCAATTATGACCGTCACCATCTACGGCATCAAGAACTGCGACACGATGAAGAAGGCGCGGGCCTGGCTCGCCGATCATGCGGTCGAGGCCGGGTTCCACGACTACAAGGCGTCCGGCATCGATCGGGCGCATCTGGTGCGCTGGTGCAATGAATCTGGCTGGGAAACCGTTCTCAACCGTGCCGGCACCACCTTCGGCAAGCTCGATGAGGCCGCCAAGCAGGATCTCGATCAGGAAAAGGCCATCGCGCTGATGCTGGCGCAGCCCTCGATGATCAAGCGTCCGGTGCTGGAAGCGGACGACCGGATCATCATCGGGTTCAAGCCGGACCGGTACGAGCAGTTCTTCGCCTGAGGAGAGGTGAGATGGCGAAGACCACCCGCGCCACGATAGAACTCACCAAGCTCGGTATTGCCTTCACCGTTCACAGCTATGACTACGATCCCGACGCCGAGAGCATCGGCCTGCAGGCAGCCGAGGCGCTCGGCGAGCCGCCCTCGCGTGTGCTCAAGACCCTGATGGCGGAGCTTGACGGCAAGCCGGTCTGCGTCGTGCTGCCGTCCGACCACGAGGTCAGCATGAAGAAGCTGGCCGCAGCCCTTGGCGGCAAGTCGGCCACGATGATGAAGTCCGCCGACGCCGAACGGCTTACCGGTTACCATGTCGGCGGCATCAGCCCTTTCGGCCAGAAAAAGCGGGTGCCGACCGCCATCGAAATGGCGGCCTTGTCGGAGCCCTATGTCTTCATCAATGGCGGTCAGCGCGGGCTGCAGGTCCGGCTTGACCCGAAGCATGCTGCACAAGCGCTCAATGCGGTTTCTGCCGAAGTCGTCGCCTAATCCCGCAAATTTATAGCCGCGTGATCAGCCAGCGGACTGATACACTTCAGCCGGTTCAGCCTGCCGCCATGTCCTGCCTGCCGGTCCGGGCCGCTAGTGCCGCAACCATCTCGACCGCCCGGCGCAGATCGGCCTCGAACAGAGCCATCTGTCTTTCCCGCTCCGCCGGATCGGGCAGACGCAGCAGGAACGACGGATGCACGGCCAGCAGCACCGGGGTGCCGTCGGCCAGCTGTTCCACCGTGCCGCGGCGGCGCAGAATATCGGCGCCGGTTCCGGTCAGCGCTTCCGCGGCCGTGGCGCCGAGCGCCAGGATCAGCTTCGGCTTGACCAGCGCCCGCTCGGCATCCAGCCACCAGCGGCAATGCTCGATCTCGCCGGAATTCGGCCGCTGGTGCAGCCGCCGCTTGCCGCGCGGGCTAAACTTGAAATGCTTGACCGCATTGGTGACGAAGGCCTCCTGTCTCCGTAATCCAGCGGCCTCCGCAACCCGGTCAAACAACTGCCCGGCCGGGCCGACAAAGGGCAAGCCTGCCAGGTCCTCCTGGTCGCCCGGCTGCTCGCCGACAATCATCAGCGCGGCATCAAGCGGACCCACACCCGGTACGGCCTGGGTTGCGTTTTGGTGCAGCGGACAGCGCGTGCAAGCGTGGATCGCCGCGGGCAGCGCCTCCTTCGGGCCCTCCCAGGCTGACATGTGCGCGGCAAGCTGCTGGCGGGCCTTTTCGGCGCGGACCGGAGGCAGGGTAGGCGCTGCGTCCGCCATCGCCCGGGCTCGCGCCGGGGCATTGGCAATCAGGTCGGGGATCGTCGCTGCCTCCGGCAGATTCTTCCAGTATTTCTTTGGCATTTCCGAGGTCATCGCCTGCACCTTCAGCCGCGCCGGATTGAAGATACTGCGGAAATAGGTGAGCCACAGCGCCTCGCTGGCATCATCGGGCAGCTCCGGCTTGGCTTGCCCCGGGGCAAAGGACAGCTTGCCATTCATGAAGATGGCTGTCTTTTCCGGTGTCACGATCCGCCAGTCCATGTCGCCAAACCGCCGCGCAAAGAAATCTGCCGTGGGCTCCAGCGTGTGATGGGTAGGTTCGAACCAGGCGGCGAAGCTGCGCCTGGGGTCGTCTCGATTGCCGATCTCGCGGAACCGGACGAAGGCCTTCATCTTGTGCTGGCAGCGGCGCACCGATTTTTCCATCCCGCGCAGATGCGCCAGTTCCGTGTCGCCACGGTCGGCAATCAGATGGGGTGCGTCCTTGAGCCGCCACAGGAAGGCATAGAGCCTCGCAAAACGGTCGGGATCGCGGTGCCAGCACACGGTCTCCGCAAGCTCGACGAAGCTGCGCGGCACCGTCATTTTCACCGGTGCGGCGGCTGCCGCGGGCTGGTCGTCAAACAGTCCACGCTCGGTCTGCTCGCTTCCCCACGAAATGTCGGCAGGCGACAGGCCCTCGTTCAGACAGGCGCGCGCCGCCTTGCGCCAGGCCGCGGCCGTCCCGAAGTCTGGAACGATGATATGCCGCATCACAGCAGCGACAATTGCTGTGGCGGCGGCAGGAAGCGGCTGCGAAGCTGCGCCGTGTCGATCAAGCCGCCCGGCGACCAGCCCTGCGCGGTCACGAACGGTCCCGCCTTCTTCATCGATCCGCCCATTCGCACCACGTCCTCGTAGCGGATGCTGCGATAGCGTCGCGTGCTCAGGATCCGGCTGACGGTTTTCACCCCGAAGCCCGGCACCCGCAAGAGCAGCTCGCGGTCGGCGCGGTTGATGTCGACCGGGAACACTTCCCGATGCTTGAGCGCCCAGGCCAGTTTCGGATCAAGATCGAGGTCGAGATTGCCGTCACGCGCGCCGCTGACGATCTCCTTGAGGTCGAAACCATAGAACCGCAGCAGCCAGTCGGCCTGGTAGAGCCGGTGCTCGCGCACCAGCGGCGGGGAGATCAGCGGCAGCCGCGACGTGCTGTCGGGGATCGGCGAGAACGCGGAATAATAGACCCGTTTGAGCTGGTAGGAGGAGTAAAGCCGTGTCGATTCGCCCAGGATCGCGGCATCGTTGGAGCCGTCGGCGCCGATAATCATCTGGGTCGACTGTCCGGCCGGCGCAAACTTTGGGGCCTTGCGGCCGGTATGGGTCTTGTCGCGGGCCGCTTCCTTGCGCAGCCGCACATCGGCCATCGCCCGGCGGATCTGCCCGGGGTTCTTTTCCGAGGCGAAGGTCTTCATGCTGGCGTCCGTCGGCAGTTCCACATTGATCGACAGCCGGTCGGCCAGCCGCCCCGCTTCCTCGATCAGTTCGGGCGCGGCATCGGGGATGGTCTTGAGATGAATGTAGCCGCGAAAATTCTCTTCCTCACGCAATTTGCGGACGATCTGCACCATGTCCGACATGGTGGCGTCGGGCGAACGGATGACGCCGGAGGACAGGAACAGACCCTCGATGTAGTTCCGGCGGTAGAAATCGATGGTCAGGCGCACCACCTCGTCGACCGAAAACCGCGCGCGCGGCACGTTCGATGACACCCGATTGATGCAATAGGCGCAATCATAGATGCAGAAATTGGTCATCAGGATCTTGAGCAGACTGATGCAGCGCCCGTCGGGCGCGTAGGCGTGGCATATCCCGCTGCCCTGGTTCGAGCCGAGCCCCTTGCCGTCGCGGCTGTCGCGCTTGGTTGAGCCAGACGAGGCGCAGGAGGCGTCGTACTTGGCAGCGTCGCTAAGGATCGCCAGCTTTGATTCGAGTGTCTTTCCGGTCATGTGTTCCTTATATGTTCCACTCGTGACCGCGGCAACAACCCATGTTGCACCTGAAAGGAAACAATGGTTCGGGATTGATGCCACCGTCGAAGCGGGGCCCTTGCTGTGAAGGGTTAGAACAGGCTACCCTGTCCCGGCTCCTTGGGCTTGGCGGCCTTGGCACGCGGCTGTTTCTTCGGAGCCGAGATCGATTGGTCGCTGCTCGCGAGCGCCGAGACCTCGCCATCGGCAAATTCAATGGCGATCATCGTGCCGGCATCTACCTCAGCCGCGCGCGCCAGAACCTTGCGGTCGGAATCGCGGATCACCGCATAGCCGCGTCCAAGCACGCTTTGGTAGGACAGCGATTGCAGCATGCGCGCCTGCGCAGCCAGTCCGCGTTTGCGCTGGTCCAGCATCAGGGTCAACGCATTGTCGGTCCGGCGGACAAGGTCGGTCAGCCGTTCTCTGCCGCGCCCCTGGGTGTCGGTCAGTCTGCGCGGAACCGAGGCCAGGATCTGCGCATGGCGCTCCAGCCGCGATTTCAGCGCATCGAGCCGGCGCTCCTGCACCCGGTCCATGCGCGCGATCTTGTCGCGGACCTGCTGGTGCTTCTCGCGGATGGCCGAGACCAATGCGATCGGCGTTACCCGGGCGGCCTGTTGTTCGAAGCGGCGTCGGCGGTTGGCGGTGTTGAGCTCCAGCGCCCGGCCGAGCGATTGCGCCGAGCGGTCGAGCCGTTGCCGCGGCAGCGCCAGCACGCTGTCGAGCGTCGGCAGGGCCCGCGCCAGTCCCCGGAGAGCCTCACGGCGCCTGTCGAGTGTGCGTGATTGCGCGGATTTCAGCCTGGCGGCGAGCGTTGCCACATGGGCTTCGAGATCAGCCTTTACCGGAACCGCCATTTCGGCCGCGCCCGTGGGTGTCGGCGCGCGCCGGTCGCTGGCATGGTCGATCAGCGTCCAGTCGGTCTCGTGCCCGACGGCCGAGATCAGCGGGATGTCGGATTGGGCGGCGGCGCGCACCACTGCCTCGTCATTGAAGCCCCAGAGATCTTCCAGGCTGCCGCCGCCGCGCGCCACGATGATCAGGTCCGGCCGCCTGATCGGCCCGCCTTTCTCAAATGCATTGAACCCGGCAATTGCCCGGGCGACCTCGTCGCCCGATGTGTCGCCCTGGACCCGCACCGGCCAGACGATGACATGGACGGGAAACCGGTCCTCGATCCGGTGCAGGATATCGCGGATCACCGCGCCCGTGGGCGATGTCACCACGCCGATCACCATCGGCATGTAGGGCAGCAACTGCTTGCGCGCTTCGTCGAACAGCCCCTCGGCGGCAAGCTTGCGCCGCCGTTCCTCGATCAGCGCCATCAGCGCGCCGGCACCCGCCGGCTCCAGCGCCTCGATCACGATCTGGTACTTTGACGAGCCCGCATAGGTGGTGACCTTGCCGGTGGCGATCACTTCCATGCCTTCTTCAGGCCGGTATTTGAGCCGCGAGAACACGCCCTTCCAGATCACCGCCTCGATGCGGGCCTTGTCATCCTTGAGCGAGAAATAGGCATGCCCGGATGAATGTGGACCGCGATAACCGGAAATCTCGCCGCGCACGCGCACATTGCCGAAGGCATCTTCCACCGTCCGGCGGATCGAGCCGGACAGTTCAGTGACCGTGAATTCGGCGGCATTGGTGGGCGAATCATCCAAAAGCGAAGGCATCCCCGAATCCGCACCATGATGCGGCCTGCGTCAAGTCCGCGGTTTGACCGGAAAGCGGACGAACGGCAATGCACTTCACGTTATGGCAGGGCTGGCCTAACATGCTTCCCGAAATCATTTCAAAACCATCGCTTGGTTCGGCTTGCTGGCGAATGTAAACTCAAACATAATTAGTTAAATTTTAGGGTAATTTATAAAAATTGGGACGGACAGGATTTGAGCGCACCGAAAAATTATTTGTCGCGTCTTCCGGATTTGGATCGGCGCGAGCATCCCCGTCGGCAAACCAACAAGGTGGCCACCGTGTATTACCTGCGTCACGGGGTCCGCGGGTACTCGTCGCAATCCTGCAGGATGGACAACATCTCCGAAAGCGGTTGTCATGTCTGCCGGCTGCTGACCGAGCCGATCCCTGATTTCGTTTACTTCGTCCTCGAGGGATTGGAAGCAAAGTTCCCCTGCGCTGTGATTGATCGTTCCGATGATGCCCTGCATCTGAAGTTCATGACCGACCTGCCCACCGCCATGGTCGACAGGATCGCGGACAAGAGGTTCCCCGCGAAATAGGCGGAAAGCGGCAAATGGGCATCTGAGCCCGCCGAGTTGAATTCTGGCGCCGGTCTTTGGCGCGCATTCTGCATTCCGCGACACGAGACGGGACAAATGCCATCAAGCACGCGGCAATCCGAGGCGGAGTGACGACGGTCTGCAAATCGACCGGCGAAAATCTCAGCGACATCCGGGCGTTTCGGGTGTAGTCGTCAGCCTTGAAAGCTGTACGATTTCCATGTGAGACGCCATGAAGACCGAAATTGAGACCATTCCAGGCGAAACCCCCGGCATTGCCTATGAGCTGATTGTCCACAGGCTTGCAGGCGCGGAACCGCGCGCTCCCCGCGTCTACATCCAGTCGGCTCTCCATGCCGACGAAAGGCCTGGCGTCGCGGCGATGCACTACCTGATCCCGATGCTCGAAAAGGCCGAAGCCGAAGGGCGGTTGCTGGGTTCGGTGACGCTGGTGCCGCATGCCAATCCGATCGGCGCCGCCCAGCACCTCTACGGTGACCACATGGGCCGGTTCTCGACCGGAACCCGCACCAATTTCAACCGCGATTTCCCGGTTCCCGATGCGGCCGGCATCAGGCGGCTCGACGCGGCCTCTTCTGCGGTTTTCGCCGAGCGGCGGCTGAAGAGCCGGCTATTGGAGTTGGCCGATGGCTGCCCGATCGTGCTCGACCTGCACTGTGACGACGAGGGCGTGCAATACATCTACGCACCCGAGCAGCTCTGGCCGGAAATGGCTGATCTCGCCGCTTGCCTTGATTGCGAAGCGGCCCTTTTATGGGATTCGGGCTCCGACCGGGCTTTCGAGGAGGCGGTCTTTGAAGAAATGCTCGCCCGTGCGCCGGAGGGTGATCTTCCCGGTCATTGCGTCACAACCGTCGAGCTGCGCGGCCAGAACGATGTCGATGCGACGCTGGGGCGAAAGGATGCCGAAGGGCTTTACCGTTTCCTGCAGGGCCGTGGCGTTGTCGCGGCTGACGCGAAGCCTCAGCCGGAACTCCGCAAGGATTTTGTCGGCAAGCGTATCCGCCACGTCGAGATGGTGCTGGCGCCTGTTGGAGGCACCATTCTGTTCCATGTCGCGCCCGGTGAAAGGGTGGAGGCGGGGCAGGTGGTGGCTGAGATCATCGTCAGTCCCGGCCGTGAAGCTGGAACCGTGGCGGTTCCAGCACCGCAGGCCGGTTTTGTGCTGACCCGGCGCATCAGGCGCTTCATCCGCATGGGTGACAACCTGCTCAAGATCATCGGTGATCAGCCGGCAGTGGCCTCCCGCAAGGGTGCATTGGAGGACTGAACCCCTACGGGTCCCGGATTTCCAATCACCGGCACCTGCCTGCCTTTGACTTTGCCTGCCGAAACCGCGAACCTGACGCCGGTTGACCAGAACCGGCAGGGGACCGGTCGTGGGCTGAACGCGTGATGTGGGGGAACAGATGGGATTTCGGCTATCGGCGCTGATGCGCGTTGTCTGGACGCTGGCAATTGCAAGTGTGCTCGTCACCGGGGCAGGCGCGGCACAGGCTGCGGACATACGCTACTTCACCATCGGAACCGCCGGGGTTGGCGGAACCTATTTTCCGCTTGCCGGTACCATTGCCAATTCGATCTCCAATCCACCCGGATCGAGGGGATGCGACGAGGGCGGGTCTTGCGGCGTGCCCGGGCTCGTGGCCGTGGCGCAATCCTCCCATGGCTCTGTCTCAAATGTCAGCGCGATCGCGTCGGGTGGACTGAATTCCGGCTTCTCCCAGGCGGATGTCGCCTACTGGGCCTATTCGGGCACCGGCACATTCGAGGGTCGGGAGCCGATGCGCGACCTGCGCGTGATCGCCGCGCTCTACCCCGAGCATGTTCACCTGATTGCCTCGCGCTCCTCGGGTATCGCATCTGTAAAGGACCTGAAAGGCAAGCGGGTTTCGCTCGACAAGACCGATTCGGGTACCTATCCGGACGCCGTTCTGATCCTTGAGGCCTTTGGCATCGGCGAAGCCGATATCACAGTCGAGAATCTCAAGCCGGAATCAGCATCCGAAGCCATGCGCGCGGGAGAGCTCGATGCACTGTTCTTTGTCGGTGGCTATCCGGCCCGCGCACTTGCAGAGCTCGCCGCCCAGGCTGATGTGATCCTGGTCCCGATCGCCGGACCTGAGGTGGACACCATGCTTCTCGAGCACTCGTTCTTCACCCGGGACGAAATCCCCGACGGCGCCTATCCCGATGTCGCAGGCGTCCCGACGGTTGCCGTGGGCGCGCAATGGCTGACCAGCCTGGCTGCGAGCAATGATCTGATCTACGCCATCACCGCTGCGCTATGGAACAGCAACACGCGGCACCTGCTCGATGTCGGTCACGCCAAGGGTGCGTCCGTCACCCGCGAGACTGCGCTCGATGGAATTGGCATTCCGCTGCATCCGGGAGCCGAGCGGTACTATCGCGAGGCTGGCATGATCAGGTAAGGCTTGACCCTTGGCAGAGCGCCGTCGCTGCGGGTCAGCGATGACCGTAATAGAGAGACACCGCGTGTTCGGCCTCCGCGAAAAACAGCCAGCGCTCCGCCAGCAGTCCGATCAGCATCGAGACCGCAGCCAGCAGGTTCACCAGCGCCGGTGCGCCGCTCAGGCCAACGATAGCGAGAACGAGCGCCGGTACGATCCCGCCAAGCACCAGCGCCAGCATGCGAAGCCGGCTTGCGTGCTTGCGGCCGATCCGGTGGACCATCTCGCGCGTCAGGTAATTCTCGCCGGTATGCGGGCGCTCGAGCAGCCGCACCTTGCCGATGAACCCGAGCCCCGTCGCGCTTTCAGGGGTCGAACCGGCATCGCCAAGCCGCGACCGGCTGGCACGCGCCCACCACATCCACTTGGCTGCCCAGGCAAGGGCGATCAGCCCGATCCCCCAGTACTCCGGCGCCTCGTGCGTGCCGAGCGCCGAGGCCAGCAGCCAGCCGGAGCCGAGCGCAAAGCCGCAATAGACCAACGGGGTGAGCCGGCTGTGCCACTGCGGCACGGTCTTGAGCTGGGCGTAGATCATCGAGGTCGTGAACACCGTCAGCGCGGCGCCAAGCGCCGAAAGCAGCCCCAGCACCTGGTGCCGCGAACCGGTGGCAAGCCAGATCAGCACGTAGATGCCGAACAGGATGAGAGTTGCGATCGCCGCAATCCCCTCGCGCGACAGCCAACTTGAGCGCCACTGGCTCAGCGCCCGCCAGGCCCGTTCGGGGTGCCCAAGGTGGAAGGTCGACGCCAGCAGGCCCGCAACCGCAAGGCCGCCGCCGACCACGCCGACGAGGAACACCCAGGCGGCCGAGGCATCCACCGGGAAGCCCAGCCCGAGGAGAAAGATCATCCCGAGCCCGGCGCCCGACATGACGGTGAAGAAGATGACGGAAACGGCAGGATGCATGGGACTATCCGAGTTTGTCGAGCGCGGCGTCGAGCCAGCCGAGGAATCCGTCGGCCTTAGGCACGGAAGCCGGGGCGGCGGCGGATGGAGCCGCGGCCTGCGGACGAGTTTTCGGACGCGGCGGCAGGTACTTGTTGACCGGGCGGGTCTCCATCTCCGGCATCAGGTCGATCCCGCCGCGCTCTGCGACCAGCCGCGAGACGTCGGACTCCGGATCGTTGAAATCGCCGAAATGCCGCGCGCTGGAGGGACAGGTGCGCACGCAGGCCGGGATCCGGTCTTCTTCGGGTAAGGTTTCGCTGTAGATCCGGTCGACGCAGAGCGTGCATTTCTTCATCACGTTTTCGACCGGATCCATCTCGCGCGCGCCATAGGGGCAGGCCCAGGCGCAGAGCCCGCAGCCGATGCACAGGTCCTCGGTGACCAGCACGATGCCATCTTCCGGGCGCTTGTGGCTGGCGCCGGTCGGGCACACGGTCACGCAGGGCGCATCATCGCAATGCAGGCAGGATTTCGGGAAATGCACGATCTGCGCCGGCGCGTCATCGGGTGTCACCTCGAAGGTGTGGATCCGGTTCAGCCAGGCCCCGGAAACATCTGAACCATAGGCATCTATGTCGGCCAGCGGCGAGGCGCCGGCACCTGTGTTCCATTCCTTGCAGTTGACCGCACAGGCATGGCATCCGACGCAGGTGTCGAGATCGATGACCAGGCCAAGCCGCTTTTCGGTGGTGGCGGGAAGACTGGTCATATGGCTTTCCCCCGTCCGAACGCCACGTTGGTCGGCGCCTCTCCAACCGGACTTTTCTGTGCTCTGACGTCAGGCAGGCTTTGCCCGCTGCTCTGGTCGGCATCCCTGCGGATCGAAACCCGCAGATCGAACCAGGCCGCCTGTCCGGTGATCGGGTCGGAATTGGCCCAGCGACGCCCGTCGCCTTTCGGCGGCAGCAACTCGTCGATCAGGTGGTTGAGCAGGAAGCCGCGCGTCGCTTCCGCTGCATCCTTGTCGAGCGCCCAGGCCCCGGCGCGCTTGCCGATGGCGTTCCAGGTCCACAGCGTCGAACCGTTGACCGCGTCCATGCGCGCAATCTTGACCCGGATCTCCCCCGATTGGGAGGACACGAGCGCCCAGTCACCAGTCTCCAATCCTTGGGCGTCGCAGACCTTGCCCGGGACATACAGCGCGTTTTCGCCGTGAATCTGCCTCAGCCAGGCATTTTGGGAGCCCCAGGAATGATACATCGCCGCCGGCCGCTGGGTTATCGCGTGCAGCGGATAGGCGTTCTCATTGAGCCCGTCGTCGGCAAAGGGTGGGTACCAGGTCGGCAAAGGGTCGAAACAGGTCCTGATCCGCGCCCGGTGATGTTCCGGCGGCATTGGCTTGATCTTGCCTTCAGCGGCAAGCTGGAACTTGCGCAACGGTTCGAGATAGAGCTGGAAGATGTTCTCCACCGGCCCATCCTGCAGCCCGTGCTCGATCGCCCAGTCGCTCCAGGCCCGGTTGGCGTGCTTGAAATAATGCGCCTCCTCGGGCACGTGCACCTGGGAAAATCCGCCGTTCTCGATATAGCGGCACAGCTGATCCGGATTGGGCTTGCCCCGGCCGGTCTTGTCGCCGTCCTCGCCGCGCCAGCCCGACAGCGGCCCGATGCCCGGCTTGCGCTGGTGATTGACGATGTAGTCGGCGTAATCCTTGTAGACCGGCGAGCCGTCCTCGGCGACCATGCCCGGCAGTTTCAGCCGTGCGCCGAGATCGAGCAGCACGCTCTGGAAGCCGCGCACGTCGCGATCGGGCTCGACCACCGGCCAGCGGATCGAATCGCACAGCGCCTCGGGCTCGCTGATCGGCCGATCGAGCAGCGAGATGCAGTCATGCCGTTCGAGATAGGTGGTGTCAGGCAGGATCAGGTCGGCAAACGCCACCATTTCCGAGGAATAGGCGTCCGAATAGATGATCTTCGGGATCACGTAGTCGCCCGCCTCATCCTTGTCGGTCAGCATCTTCATCACCGATGAGCTGTTCATCGATGAGTTCCAGGCCATGTTGGCCATGTACATGAACAGGACATCGATGCCGTAGGGATCGCGCGCATGGGCATTGGAAATCACCATGTGCATCATGCCGTGCGCCGACAGCGGCGCATCCCAGGAAAACGCCTTGTCGATGCGCTGGGCGGTCTCGCCGTCGGCTTCGAGCAGCAGATCTTCCGGTCCGCGCGGATAGCCAAGATGCGGACCGGCCAGCGCCGTGTCGGCGCAGGCGCCGCCATGCGGTCGCGGCTGGCCGGCAACCGGCCGCGGGTAGGGCGGCTTGAAGCGGAATCCTCCGGGGCAATCGATCGATCCGACCAGGATCTGCAGCATGTGCAGCGCGCGGCAGGTCTGGAACCCGTTGGAATGGGCTGAAATCCCGCGCATCGCGTGAAACGCCACCGGTCGACCGATCATCCGCTCGTGCCGCTCGCCCTTCATGTCGGTCCAGGGCCGCTCGATCACCACTTCGCGCTCGAAGGCGGCTGCGGCGATCTCGCCGGCGATGCGGGTGATGGTGTCGGCAGCAATTCCGGTCCGCTCGGCAACGGCTGCAGGCGCGTACTGCGGATCGAGATATTTTTGCGCCAGCAGTTCGAACACAGGAATGGCGTGACGGCCGTCCGGCAGTTCGAAACGGCCCTTCAGCGCCGGCTTGATACCCGGGGTTGCAGACGAGACGGGCTTGCCGGTCTGCCGGTCGGCCACAAGCGGGACACCTTCGTCGTCGCGCGCAAACAACCCGTGACCGGCGCCCTCCGCATCGTCGATCACCAGCCAGGGCGCGTTGGTGTAGCGGATCAGGTAGTCGAGATCGATCTTGCCGGTGCGCATCAGCTCGTGCACCAGCGCCAGGATCAGCAGCCCGTCGGTGCCCGGCGTGATGCCGAGCCATTCATCGGCAATCGCGTTGTAGCCGGTCCGCACCGGATTGACGCCGATCACCTTGACGCCGCGCTCCTTGAGTTTGCCCAGGCCCATCTTGATCGGGTTGGAATCGTGATCCTCGGCCACGCCGAAAATCATGAACAGCTCGGTCTTCTCCCAGTCCGGTGCTCCAAACTCCCAAAAGGCCCCGCCCATCGTGTAGATGCCGGCGGCAGCCATGTTGACCGAGCAGAAACCGCCATGGGCTGCGTAATTGGGAGTACCGTACTGCTGCGCCCACCAGCCGGTCATCGACTGGCTCTGGTCGCGCCCGGTGAAGAATGCTAGCTTCCGCGGATCGGAGCTGCGGACCTCACCGAGCCATTGGGTGGCAAGCTCCAGCGCCTCGTCCCATTCGATTTCCTTGAATTCGCCCGAACCTCGTTCGCCGGTCCTTAGCAAGGGCTTCTTCAGCCGTGCCGGTGAATAATGCTGCATGATCCCCGCCGACCCCTTGGCGCAGAGCACGCCCTTGTTGATCGGGTGATCCCGGTTGCCCTCGATATAGTGGACCTTGCCTTCCGCCATGTGGACATTGATGCCGCACCTGCAGGCACACATGTAACAGGTGGTCTTGCGAATTTCGGTCTTGCCGTCAGCCGCGCCCGGAGCCCTGCTGGTCTGGTTCATTCACCCTCCCCAAGACGTGCTGCCCGATAGCCTCGTTGCAACACGTTTTCGTCTTTGCCCCTAAAGGCAAACCGACGTCGCCCGCCTCCGCGACCGCACGTCAAACGGACCGTGCAGCCGGGAAAATGTCAAGCCGGGTGGATAAAGCCAGTTTACCTAGTTCTAGGTCCAGATAGGCGCAGGCACGGGGAGACCTGCATCTTGGGCATGCAGGCGGAGTGAGCCGCTAAGCGATCGCTGGCGCGGCAAGTAGGAAACAGATCCGGAGACTTCGCGCCCGGAACCGAAATGATCAGCAGGCAGCTTTTCCCGGTGGTCTGCAATAAAGCCCGTGCAGGACCTCAAGCACCGCACCCACTTCCTTGCCTTTCAGCGAATAATAGATGGTCTGGGCGTCCCGCCGGGTGTTGACCAGATCCGCGTCGCGCAACTTTCGCAGATGGTGCGACATTGCCGGTTGCGACAGGCCCGCCATGTCGGCCAGCTTCAAGACGCTCTGTTCGCCATCAAGCAGGATGCACAGGATACGCAGCCGGACGGGTTGCGACAGCATCTCCATCAGTTTGGCCGCTTCACTCATCCGCGGCTCCATTTCAAGCATGTCCTGGGCGTCAAGCATCTCCGGCATCCCGTTCGATCACATTAATGAGCTCTTATATAAGGAAGTCTCACCGATGTTTCAACCTGCAAACGCTCGGGTGCTGTCGCGCTCGATCAGCTCAACATCGAGGATGGTCGTCTCGATCGGCGGGTTGGAGCTGGCGCCGATATGCTCAATCAGTACCCGGGCGGCGGTCAGGCCCAGCTTTTTTCGCGGTTGCCGTATCGTCGTCAGTGCGGGAATGAAGCATTGGGCTATGGCGATATCGTCAAAGCCGACGACGGAGACATCGCCAGGAACCGATATCCCTTGCCGTGCCAATTCCGAGATGAACCCGAATGCCATCTGGTCGGACTGGCTGAACACGGCGCTGGGTCTCTGATCCAGTTCGAGCCAGCTTTGCGCTGCCCGCGCACCGGCATCAAGGCTGAAGTCGCCTGCGAAGACATGTTCGGGCGCCATTGCCAGGCCCTTTTCCGTCAAGGCATCGATGGCACCCTTGCTCCTGGCATGGGTCAGAACATTGTCATCCGGGCCGGTGATCATGCCGATGATCCGGTGCCCCAACCCCGCAAGATGGGTGATCGCGAGCTCGCCCCCATGTGCGTTGTTGGCGCGAACGGATGAAAATTCGCCCCCCGGCGTCCATTCGCAGGCAAAGATGATCGGCGGCGCCCCGATACCGGAACTGGCGACTGCCAGAATGGCGTCGGGCAGCGAGCCGTCGAGCGCGATGATCCCGTCGGCTCGGGTGGCGTGCAGGTATTCGAGAACCAGTTGCGGCTTCATGTGCGCCTGCCGCGTGTCGACGACAAGCATGTTGATATCGCTTTCCGACAGCGCCGTCTCGATCCCGGCGAGGATTTCGGAGAAGAACGGATTGCCGATATTGGGAACCAGGATGACGATCGCGCCGGTGCGCTGACGCCGCAGGTTCCGCGCCGACAGATTGACCCGGTACCCGGTCTTCTCTGCTGCGGCAAGAACGGTGTTACGCGTTGATTCTGCGACGCTTTCCGGTTTGCTCAAGGCTCGGCTGACGGTCGCGGTGGAGACCCCTGCGAGCCGTGCGACATCGGTGATCTTGGGAGCTTTGGGTTCCATGATGAGTTGCATTCCCGCTTCTGGGAGACGGGCTTGAGGCACGTTCCGCAAATATCACTTGACTCCAAATCTCATCGCGGTCAACCTTTATGTAATCGATTGCAGTGCAGCATTTCATTCTTCGATGTAATCGATTGAAAATGGTGTGAGGACACCGGTGGGCCCGGATCGCTGCGGCAGAGCAGCAAGGCCGGGAGGAGGAACATTCCTGGGAGGGAACTCGATGAATACATTCAAGCTATTTCTTGCCGGTGCATCCGCGCTGGCGCTTTCGACGTCTGTCAACGCGACTGATCTGGAAGTCACCCATTGGTGGACCTCCGGCGGCGAAGCTGCGGCTGTTGCCGAATTTGCCAAGGCGTTTGACGCCACCGGAAACAAATGGGTCGACGGCGCCATCGCCGGCGGCGGCGGCACCGCACGCCCGGTCATGATTTCCCGCATCACCGGCGGTGACCCGATGGCAGCCACCCAGTTCAACCATGGCCGTCAGGCCGAAGAGCTTGTCGAGGCGGGCCTGATGCTCGATCTCACCGAGCTGGCCGAGAAGGAAGGCTGGAAGGATATCGTCAATCCGCCGAGCCTGCTCGACAGCTGCACGCTCGATGGCAAGATCTACTGCGTTCCAGTGAACATCCATTCTCCACAGTGGCTGTGGCTGTCCCACGCGGCCTTCGAGAAGGCTGGCGTGCCCGTCCCCGGCAATTGGGATGAATATGTTGCCGCGGCGCCGAAGCTGCGCGAAGCCGGCATTCAGCCGCTCGCTCTCGGTCAGCAGCCCTGGCAGTCGAACCTGCTTTTCGGCGCGGTCCAGATCGGTGTCGGCGGGCTTGACCTGTGGAAGCAGATCAATCTGGAAAAGGACGTGGCTGCGGCCAGCGGTCCTGAAATGGCCAAGGTCTTTCAGGCCATGGCCGATGCCCGCAACATGGCGGATGGCTCCAATGTTCAGGACTGGAACCAGGCAACCAACATGGTCATCACCGGCACCGCCGGTGGCCAGATCATGGGAGACTGGGCCCAGGGTGAATTCCAGGTTGCCAATCAGGTGGCCGGCGAAGATTACACCTGCCTTCCGGGGCTTGGCGTCAACGAATACCTCTCAACCGGTGGCGACGCCTTCTATTTCCCGAAGCTGAAGGATCCTGAAAAGGCGGCGGCACAGCTTGAGCTGGCCTCGATGATGATCTCGAAGGAAGCCCAGGTTGCCTTCAATCTGAAAAAGGGCTCGCTTCCTATCCGCGGCGATATCAACCTCTCCGCAGCCAATGACTGCATGAAAAAGGGTCTGGAGATCCTTGCGACCGGCAATCTGCTCCCCTCGGGCGATCAGGTTTTCTCGGCCGATACCCAGACCCAGTTCAACGATCTCATGGTTGAGTTCATGAACGACAAGAGCATCACGCCAGAAGATGCTCAGGAGCGCTACGCCGCCATCGTCGAAGCTGCTGACTGATCAAAGACCTGATCATGCCACCGGTCCGCGCAGGCGGGCCGGTGGTTCTCAGTCACCTGGAGACCGGCGATGACCACCACCAGCACGGCTGCGGCCTCGCAGCGCCCGATACGCCTCTTTCGCAACAAGGCAGCCAAGATTGCCGCCATTCCCATGATTCTGACTGCGCTGGTGGTCTTCATGGGGGGAACCATCTGGACGATTGTCTTCTCGTTCACCAAGTCCCGACTGTTGCCCAGGGCGGACTTTATTGGTCTTGATCAGTACGAACGCCTCTGGTCGAGCTCCAAATGGATGATCGCGATCGAGAACCTGATCATCTTCGGCCTGTGTTCGCTGGTCTTCTCGCTTGTCATCGGGTTCGTTCTCGCCGCCCTGCTTGATCAGAAGATCCGGTTCGAAAACACGTTCCGGACCATCATGCTCTATCCCTTTGCCCTGTCCTTCATCGTCACCGGTCTGGTCTGGCAATGGATTCTCAACCCGGATTTCGGCATTCAGCACGTGGTTCGCTCGGCCGGATGGGAAAGCTTCTCCTTCGACCCGCTCAACAATCAGGCGATTGTCATCTACGGCATTCTCATTGCCGGGCTCTGGCAGGGCACCGGCCTGATCATGTGTCTCATGCTCGCAGGCCTGCGCGGCATCGACGAGGACATCTGGAAGGCGGCCCGCGTCGACGGAATCCCTGCCTGGAAGACCTATATCTTTATCGTCATCCCGATGATGCGGCCGGTCTTCGTCACCACGCTGGTGATCATCGCCTCCGGCATCGTCAGGCTCTATGACCTCGTCGTCGCCCAGACCTCCGGTGGACCGGGCATCGCCTCGGAGGTTCCGGCCAAATATGTCTATGACGCGATGTTCCTGTCGCAGAATCTCGGCCAGGGCTTTGCCGGCTCGACGATGATGCTGCTCGCGGTTCTGATCGTCCTCATCCCCTGGGCCTACATGGAATTCGGAGGACGCCAGCGTGACTGACGTGACCAGCCTGAACGCGCCACATGCCGTCACCACCAGACGTCTGGACGGACCCAGTGGCGCCAAACCCAAACGCGCCATTTCCCCGCGCAACGTCTTCATCTACGGCACCTTGCTGCTGGTTTCGGTCTACTACCTGCTGCCGCTTTACGTGATGATCGTGACCTCGCTGAAGGGCATGCCCGAAATCCGGCTGGGCAACATCTTCGCCCCGCCGGTGGAGGTGACCTTCGAGCCTTGGGTCAAGGCCTGGGCCACGGCCTGCACGGGGCTCAACTGCGATGGACTTTCGCGCGGCTTCTGGAATTCTGTGCAGATCACCGTGCCCTCCGTCATCCTGTCGATCGCCATCGCCTCGGTGAACGGCTACGCGCTCGCCAACTGGCGCTTCAAGGGCGCCGATGTCTTCTTCACCATCCTGATCTTCGGTGCCTTCATCCCCTACCAGGTGATGCTCTATCCGATTGTCATCCTGCTGCGCGAACTCGGCATCTACGGCACACTCTGGGGCCTCATTCTCGTCCACACGATTTTCGGCATGCCCATCCTGACGCTGCTTTTCCGCAACTACTTCACCTCGGTGCCGGAAGAGCTGTTCAAGGCGGCCCGCGTCGACGGGGCCGGCTTCTGGGGCATCTATTTCAAGATCATGCTGCCGATGAGCTTGCCGATCTTCGTTGTCGCCATGATCATCCAGATCACCGGCGTCTGGAACGACTTCCTGTTCGGTGTCGTCTACACCAAGCCCGATGTCTATCCGATGACCGTGCAGCTCAACAACATCGTCAATTCGGTGCAGGGCGTGAAGGAGTACAATGTGAACATGGCGGCGACCATCATCACCGGGCTTGTTCCGCTGATTGTCTACTTCGTTTCCGGAAAGCTTTTCGTGCGCGGCATCGCCGCCGGTGCGGTGAAAGGGTAAGTATCGTGACCAGTGTATCGATCCGTGATCTGACGCTGAAATTCGGGTCTCTCGAAGTTCTCAAATCGCTTAACCTCGATATCGATGAAGGCGAATTTCTCGTCCTTCTCGGACCCTCGGGCTGCGGCAAGTCCACCTTGCTCAACTGCATTGCCGGCCTGCTCGATATCTCCGATGGCCAGATTTTCATCGGCGGCAACAATGTCACCTGGTCCGAGCCCAGCGAACGCGGCATCGGCATGGTGTTCCAGTCCTACGCGCTCTATCCGCAGATGACGGTCGAGGGCAACCTCGCATTCGGCCTGAAGAACGCCCGCATGCCGAAGGACCAGATCGCCGAGCGGATAGCCCGGGCAGCTGAAGTCCTGCAGATCGAGCCCCTGCTCAAGCGCAAGCCGGCGCAGCTCTCCGGTGGTCAGCGCCAGCGGGTCGCCATCGGCCGCGCGCTGGTGCGCGATGTCGACGTGTTCCTCTTCGACGAGCCGTTGTCCAATCTTGATGCCAAGTTGCGTGCCGAGTTGCGTGTCGAGATCAAGCGGCTGCATCACCGGCTCAAGAACACCATGATCTACGTCACCCACGACCAGATCGAGGCGCTGACGCTGGCCGACCGCATCGCCATCATGCGCAACGGCATCATCCAGCAGCTTGATACGCCGCACGAGATCTACAACCGTCCGGTCAACCTCTATGTGGCGGGTTTCATGGGCTCGCCCGGCATGAACTTCATCGAGGGCGACATCACGCATCACAGTGAAGCCGCAATGAATTTCGGCTCCACCCGGATCCCGCTGGAACGATATCCCTTCATACGGTCCGACCGGCCCGAGAAAGCAATATTCGGGATCAGGCCGGAACATGTGAGCTGCGGAGCGGCCGCAGCCGGTGAACCCTTTACAGCTGATGTGGAGATCGAGGTGGTCGAGCCCATGGGAGCGGACACGCTCGTCTGGGCCGTGCTGGACGGAAAGGAATTCCGCTTCCGGGTCGACGGCCAAAGCCCCTTGCGCGCCGGCGAGACCGCGCGGATCGGGTTTGATCCGGCCAAGGCGTCGATCTTCGACATGGCGACAGAACTCCGGCTCTGACGATAATCAGCGCGGGATCGCAGGTCGGTCGGGCGCTTCAGACTAACTAGGATCTCGCCCTGCTTCGGCGGGCGAGGTCGTGAAAACCGACAAACCAGACGACACTCAGACAAGGCAAGATCAGGAAAGCCCACTCTCATGAACCTCTCGTTTCAGCTCTACAGCGCCCGCAACTTTCAGCCCTGGCAGGATGTCCTGGCGATGCTCGCCCGCACCGGTTACCGCAATGTCGAGGGCTTTGGCGGGGTCTATGAAGATCCCTCCGCATTTCGCGGGCTCATGAATCAGAACGGACTTGCCATGCCGTCCGGGCATTTTTCCTTGGACGCGCTGGAAGGCGACATTGATGCGGTGCTGAAGACCGCTTCCGTGCTCGGCATCGAGCGGATCTTCTGCCCGCATATCGCAGCTGACCAGCGCCCGTCGGACAAGGCAGGCTGGCAGGAATTTGCAGCCCGCCTGAGCGCGGTTGGCGAGAATGTTCGTGCGGCGGGATTCGGTTTCGGCTGGCACAATCATGATTTCGAGTTCGTCCCGCTGGCCGATGGATCGGTGCCGATGCAGATCCTGCTTGAAACCGCACCGGACATCGATTGGGAGGCCGATATCGCATGGGTGATTCGCGGTGGCGCCGATGCGGCGGACTGGATTGCCCGGCATGGCAAGCGGATCACCGCGGTTCACGTCAAGGACATCGCGGCAGCCGGTGAGGCCTCGGACGAGGACGGCTGGGCCGATGTGGGGCACGGCACGGTCGACTGGACGGCCCTGTTCCGGCAATTGAAGGCCGAAACCCCTGCCGGGCTCTTTATCATGGAGCATGACAATCCCTCCGATGTCGGCCGGTTCGCATCCCGATCCCTCGACTGGTGCAAGAGCACCGCGGAGTAATGGACATGACCAAGATTCTCGGCGTCGGCATCATCGGCTGCGGCAACATCTCGACCTCTTACTTGAAGCTTGCTCCGCTGTTCAGGGGGATCGAGGTTCGCGCCTGCGCCGACATCAATCCCGAGGCAGCCAGCGCCCGCGCGGCCGAATACGGCATCCGGGCCGAAAGCGTCGAGGATCTTCTCGCTGCTGACGACATCGACATGATCGTCAACCTGACGGTGCCCGCAGTCCATTATGCGGTTTCTGCCCAGGCGCTCGATGCCGGCAAGCATGTCTATTCGGAAAAGCCTTTCGTGCTCTCGGTTGCCGAGGGCCGCGACCTTGCGGAGAGAGCCGCGAAGAAGGGGCTCCGGGTCGGCTCTGCCCCGGACACCTTCCTGGGCGGTGCGCACCAGCTGGCGCGGCATCTGGTTGAGGACGGTTCCGTCGGTCGCATCACTGGCGGCACCTGCCACGTGTTGAGCCCCGGCATGGAGCACTGGCACCCCAATCCGGATTTCTTCTTCAAGCCCGGCGGCGGTCCGGTGCTTGATCTCGGCCCCTATTACATTTCCAATCTCGTGCAGCTGATCGGGCCGGTCGTCCGAGTTGGAGCCATGTCCTCGATTCCCAGCCCCGAGCGCAAGATCACCTCGGAGCCGCGCAATGGCGAGATGATCACGGTCGAGACCCCGACCACAATCCATGCGCTGCTGGAGTTCGCCAATGGTGCGGTCGTCACCCTCGGCGCCAGCTGGGACGTCAAGGCGCACGGCCATCGGCCGATGGAACTCTACGGAACCGATGCCAGCCTCGTGGTTCCCGATCCCAATTTCTTCGGCGGCAAGGTCGAACTCATTGGACAGGGCGGCGAAGCCAGGGCCTTGCCGGAATGGGACCATGCGCTCGGTGTTCCCAACCAGCAGCACAACCAGGGCATGATGGCCAATTACCGCACCGCGGGCCTTGCCGACATGGCGCTCGCCATCCTCGAAAACCGGTCGCACCGTTGCTCGCTCGAGTTTGCGCTCCATGTGGTAGACGTTATGACAGCCATTCTCCACTCGGGGGAAAGCGGCGAATTCATTCGCCTGACCACCAGCTGCGAGCAACCTGCCTCCCTCGGGATCGAGGAGGCGGCCGCGCTCCTCAACACGAAAGACGTCTGACCATGTGGACACCCGCAGCCAATCGCTATGATTCCATGAGCTATCGCCGGACCGGCCGGTCCGGCCTCAAACTTCCGGCGATTTCACTCGGCCTGTGGCACAATTTCGGCGGTGACACGCCGCATGAACTTAAGCGCGAGCTGTGCCGCACGGCGTTTGATCTCGGCATCACCCATTTCGATCTGGCCAACAACTACGGTCCGCCCCCCGGCTCGGCCGAAACAGCATTCGGCGAGATCCTGAAGACCGATTTCCATGGCCTGCGCGACGAGATGATCATCTCGTCAAAGGCCGGCTACGGCATGTGGCCCGGTCCCTACGGCGAATGGGGCAGCCGCAAATATCTGGTCTCGAGCTGCGACCAGAGCCTTAAGCGCATGGGCCTAGATTACGTCGACATCTTCTATTCGCACCGCTTCGATCCCGACACGCCGCTGGAAGAAACCATGATGGCGCTCGATCACATCGTCCGCTCTGGCCGGGCGCTCTATGCCGGGATCTCCAGCTACAATTCGAAGCGCACGAAAGAAGCAGCTGCCATTCTCAAGCAGCTCGGCACGCCATGCCTCATTCACCAGCCGAGCTATTCGATGATCAACCGCTGGGTCGAGGATGACGGCCTGCTTGATACACTCGACGAAGAAGGCATCGGTTCGATCGTCTTCTCGCCGCTGGCCCAGGGCATGCTCACCGGCAAATATCTGGGCGGCATTCCGGAAGACAGCCGCGCCGCGCAGGACAAGTCGCTCAATGCGGATTTCCTCAACGAGCGCAATCTCGGCAACATCCGCGCACTCAACGACATCGCCAAACGCCGAGGCCAGACGCTGGCGCAAATGGCGCTCGCCTGGGTGCTGCGTGGCGGAAGGGTCACGTCGGCCCTGATCGGCGCAAGCCGTCCGCAGCAGATCGTTGATTGTGTCGGTGCGCTCGAAAATCAGGAGTTTACCGAAGCCGAACTCAACGAAATCGACGGCTACGCCCGTGACGCCGACATCAACCTGTGGGCGGCATCCGCCGAACGTGAGGGACCGAAGAGAAAATGATCACAAACCCGATTCTGCCCGGCTTCAATCCGGACCCTTCGATCTGCCGGGCAGGACCGGACTACTACATCGCCACTTCGACCTTCGAGTGGTACCCCGGTGTGCAGATCCATCATTCGACGGATCTGGTCAACTGGCGGCTGGTGAGCCGTCCGCTCAACCGCGCCAGCCAGCTCGACATGCGCGGCAACCCCGATTCCTGTGGCATCTGGGCGCCCTGCTTGTCCTATGCGGACGGGTTGTTCTGGCTGGTCTACACCGACGTCAAGCGGCTCGACGGCAACTTCAAGGACGCCCACAATTACATCGTCACTGCCCCGGACATTGCCGGCCCCTGGTCCGATCCGGTCTATGTCAATTCGTCCGGTTTCGACCCGTCCCTGTTTCATGATGAGGACCGCCGCAAATGGTTCCTCAACATGGTCTGGAACCATCGTACGGATTCGGTTGGCGGCAACCCAAAGCATCCCGCCTTCGCTGGTATCCTGGCGCAGGAATACGACCCGGCTGCCGGCAAGCTGATCGGTGAGCCGGTCAACATCTTCGCCGGCAGCTCGCACGGTCTGGTCGAAGGCTCGCACCTGTTCCGGCGCGATGGCTGGTACTATCTCACCGTGGCGGAGGGCGGCACCGGTTACGATCACGCCGTCACCATGGCGCGGTCGCGCAGTCTGACCGGACCCTATGAGCTGCATCCCGACACGTTCCTGATGACCTCGAAGGACGCGCCCGATGCGCCCTTGCAGCGCGCCGGCCATGGCCAGATGGTCGAGACGCCTGACGGGCAGGTCTACCACACCCATCTCTGCTCCCGGCCATTGCCGGGCATCCGCCGCTCGCCGCTCGGCCGCGAGACGGCGATCCAGAAATGCGTCTGGGGCGAGGATGGCTGGCTGCGCCTGGCTCACGGCGGTCTGGTTCCGGCGCTGGAAGTGGACGCACCCGACGCCAACAGCCGCAAGCTGCCCGTCGATCCTGTCCGCTGGGAGTTTTCAGGCGACAGGCTGCCCGAGGATTTCCAGTGGCTTCGCACGCCTTACCCGGAGCGGATCTTCTCGATGACCGGTTCCGCTCTGCGGCTTCATGCGCGCGAATCCATCGGCAGCTGGTTCGAGCAGGCGCTGGTGGCCAGACGCCAGGAGCATCTCGCGTTCCGCGCTGAAACCAGCGTGAGGTTTGCACCGCGCAATTTCCAGCAGACTGCCGGGCTGGTGCACTATTACAACCGCAGCAAGTTCCATTACCTGGCCGTCACCTGGCACGAGGAACTCGGGAGGGTGCTGACCATCCTGAGCTGTCCTGGAGACTGGCCGCATGGCAAGCTGGAGTTCCCCCTCGCAAAACCCGTCGCCCTGCCGGCGGATGGCCGGGTCGAGCTGGCCATGGAGGTTGGTGGCGCCGATCTGCAGTTTCAATGGCGCGTGCCCGGCACGGACTGGCAGGCTGTCGGCCCGGTGCTTGATGCCAGCGTCATCTCGGACGAAGGCGGGCGCGGCGAACACGCCTCCTTTACCGGCGCATTCACCGGGATGGCCGCCTTCGATACCTCCGGCAGTGCCATCTCTGCCGATTTCGACCGCTTCGACTATATCCCCGCTCAAACCTGATGCGGAGCACGCTGTGCATCTGTGAGCCTGCCACCGGCGCCGTCGAGGAACTGCTTCGCACCAACCGGCTCATCGAGGCCCCGAACTGGATGCCTGATGGCACGTCACTGATCGTCAACGGCGATGGCCGCATGTTCCGGGTTTCGCTCGCAGCAGCCGAGCTTGTTGCACTCGACACCGGCCACGCGGTCAAGTGCAACAATGATCACGGCATCTCGCCGGACGGAAGCCGGCTGGTGATCAGCGATTCCACCGATACCGGGGAGTCCTGCATCTGGGTGCTTCCGGTCAACGGAGGCACCCCGAGACGCGTCACCACAGAAGTGCCGTCCTGGTGGCATGGCTGGTCCCCCGACGGCCGTACGCTTGCCTATGTCGGCCGCCGGGATGGCGCGTTCGGCATCTACACGATTGGCGTTGATGGTGGCGCCGAGCAGCATATTGTCAGCGGCGGCGGTCATTATGACGGCCCTGACTATTCGCCCGACGGCGCCTGGATCTGGTTCAATTCCGACCGCAGCGGCTCCATGGACCTTTGGCGGATCCCTGTTTCAGGCGGCGCGCCACAGCAGATGACCGATGACGAGCGGGTCAACTGGTTTCCGCACCCGTCTCCCGATGGCCGGACGGTGCTCTATCTCAGCTATGAACCCGGAACCGAAGGTCATCCACGCGATCGCGATGTGGAGTTGCGGCTGCTCGATCCGGCGGATGGATCGGTTCGGACATTGCTGGCGGTGTTCGGCGGCCAAGGAACGATCAATGTGCCCTGCTGGTCGCCCGACGCACGGCGCTTCGCCTTCGTGCGGTATGGGCGAAGCAAGGACTGACCGCCGTCGTCGATCGGGGATGTCCGGGGACAACGCCTACCAGTGCGGCGGCGGCTGGTTGGCGGGCGGCCCGCCGGTCTGGTCTTCCATGTCCTGAAACCGGTCGTTGAGCCGTGCCAGTTCGCGGCGCAGCCTCTCGTTTTCCTTCCAGCCCTCGGTCAACTGCCGCGACAGATCTTCGATCGCAGCCTGCTGGTGTGCCACCAGTTCCTCAAGCCGCACCAGCCGGGGTTCGATATCCGTGTCCTCGTTTTTTGGACTTGCCATTACGCGATCTCCCCGAGTGTTGCGCGCCATGTCTCGGGCAATTGTTCCGGCCGGCGTGTAGCGCGGTCGACATAGACATGAACGAACCGGCCATCGGCGAAAGCCGTCTCTTCGTCGTTGCGAAACAGGCCGATGCCATAGGTTACCGATGAGCCACCGAGCCGGTCGACGCGGATACCGGCGGTAATCCGGTCGGGAAACATCGCCTCGGCGTGGTAACGGCATCCGGTTTCCACGACCAGACCGACGATGGCGCCACCCAGCGGATCGAGCAGCCCCGCCTCGATCAGCCAGTGATTGATCGCCGTGTCGAACAGCTGGTAGTGGACCACATTGTTCATGTGGCCGTAGATATCGTTGTCGGCCCACCGGGTCTGCAGGCTCCGGAAGGTCCTGAAATCGGCGCGGGAAGGTGGCGGTGTTCTGGTCATTTGCGTGCTTTCATCATGCCGGGCGGCCAAGTGCAAGGGGCAGGGCGGCGCCATGGCCCGTGCCAAGGTCGGCCCGTCGGCGGTGTTGAAAACGGTCGGCCATAAAAGCGCACCCTTAAATGATTCTGGACTTTGCATTCAGAACTGTCGAGACTAAAGCAGGGACCCGAAAATCTGAACGGCTTTTGGAAAGCCCGGAACACCCAACCCGTGGGAATGAGCAGCCTGGTTGCATCCCAACCTTTTGGCATGGCTCAATTCCAGACCTGCACCAGCAGCTGAACTGGTGATGGCAAACATAAAAAGTCGAGGGGACATGAACGACATTGCCATTGAGCTGAAGGGGATCGACAAGAAGTTCGGCCTCGTTCACGCCAACAAGAACATCAACATGAAGGTCCGCAAGGGCACGATCCACGGGATCATCGGCGAAAACGGCGCTGGCAAATCAACATTGATGTCGATCCTCTACGGCTTCTATCAGGCCGACAATGGCGACATCTTCGTTGATGGCAAGAAAACCGTGATCAAGGATCCGAACGCAGCCATTTCTGTAGGCATCGGCATGGTCCACCAGCATTTCATGCTGGTCGAGAATTTCACCGTGCTTGAAAACATCATGCTCGGCGCCGAAGAAAGCCAGGTGCTCAACGCGGGCATCACCAAGGCCCGACGCGAGCTCAAGCAGCTCGAGGAGGAATACGAGCTCGAGGTCGATCCCGATGCCATCATCGAGGAACTGCCCGTCGGCATCCAGCAGCGCGTCGAGATCCTCAAGGCGCTCTACCGCGGCGCCGAGATCCTGATCCTCGATGAGCCTACTGGCGTTCTGACACCGGCCGAGGCCGATCACCTGTTCCGTATCCTCGAGCAGCTCAAGTCCGAAGGCAAAACCATCCTGCTGATCACCCACAAGCTGCGCGAGATCATGGCGGTGACAGATGAAGTCTCCGTAATGCGGCGCGGCGAGATGGTGGCCACCCGCACCACCTCCGAGACTTCGGTGGAGGAGCTTGCCGAACTCATGGTCGGCCGTCATGTGCTTCTGCACGTCGAAAAGGGACCGGCATCGCCAGGCGACGTCATGCTCTCGGTCGAGAACCTGACGGTGCGCGACGGCCGCGGCGTCGACATGGTCAAGAACGTTTCGTTCAATGTGCGCGCCGGCGAGATCGTCGGCATTGCCGGTGTTGCCGGCAATGGCCAGTCCGAGCTGCTGCAGGCGATTTCCGGCATCCGCCGTGCTGTCACGGGCAAGGTGATGCTGCAGGGCGAGCCGATTCATGTCACCGGCACCGCCGATCCGGCTGAATTGCGCCATCGTGGCCTGGCCCACGTTCCCGAAGACCGCCAGCACATGGGTCTGGTCCTCAAGTTCGATGAAAGCGAGAACTCCATCCTCGGCTATCACGACGACCCGAAATACCTCAATGGCATCTTTCTCAACATCGACGCGATCCGCAAGGACGCGGCTGACAAGATCGAGAAATACGATATCCGCCCGCCCAATCCGCGGCTCAAAACCGCCAATTTCTCGGGAGGTAACCAGCAGAAGATCGTACTGGCGCGGGAGATGGAGCGCGATCCCGCGGTTCTCGTCATCGGCCAGCCGACCCGCGGCGTCGATGTCGGCGCCATCGAGTTCATTCACAAGCGCATCATCGAAATGCGGGATGCCGGCAAGGCCGTGCTGCTGGTCTCGGTCGAGCTCGATGAAATCCGTTCATTGTCGGACCGGGTGCTGGTCATGTTCGACGGCCGCATTGTCGGCGAGCGCGCGCCCGACGCCAGCGAAGGCGAGCTCGGGCTGCTGATGGCCGGTGTTGAAGATACCAAGGAGGCAGCACAATGAGCGCGCCCTATGCAAAGCTGCCCGCCTGGGTGGATTACGGACTGATCCCGCTGATCAATCTGATTGTCGCTTTTCTCGTTGCCGGCCTCGTCGTGCTGGCGGTCGGTGAAAGCCCGCTGCGGGCGGCATCGCTTCTGATCGAGGGTGCCTTCGGATACGGCGAAGGCATCGGCTTCACGCTGTATTACGCGACCAATTTCATTTTCACCGGATTGGCTGTCGCCGTGGCTTTTCATTGCGGCTTGTTCAACATCGGCGGCGAGGGCCAGGCCTATGTCGCGGGCCTCGGGGTGGCGCTGCCCTGTCTCTGGCTCGACCAGTTCGCCCCCTGGTACGTCATCTTCCCCGCGGCCATCCTCGGCTCGGCGCTGGTTGGCGGCTTCTGGGCGATGATCCCGGGATGGCTGCAGGCCAAGCGCGGCAGCCATGTGGTGATCACCACCATCATGTTCAATTTCATCGCCTCGAGTCTGATGGTTTATGTGCTGGTCGACGTGCTCAAGCCGGCGGGTTCGATGGCTCCCCAAACCCGCACTTTTGCTGAAGGCGGCCAGCTGCCGCGGCTTGACTGGCTGCTGGCCTCCGTCGGCCTGGACATCGGTGGGGCTCCGTTCAACATGTCCTTCCTGCTGGCGCTGGTCGCGGCCTTTGTCGTCTGGTTGGTGATCTGGCGCACGAAGCTTGGCTACGAGATCCGCACCATGGGGCACAGCCCGACGGCGGCTAGCTACGCCGGCATCCGCCAGAGCCGCATCATCATCATCACCATGATGATGTCCGGCGCGCTGGCGGGCATGATGGCGCTCAACCCGATCATGGGCGACCAGCACCGCATGCAGCTCGATTTTGTCGGCGGCGCCGGTTTCGTCGGGATCGCCGTGGCCCTGATGGGCCGTTCGCATCCGGTCGGCATTGTTCCGGCGGCCATTCTTTTCGGCATGCTCTATCAGGGCGGCGCCGAGATCTCGTTCGAGATGCCGCAGATCTCGCGGGACATGATCACCATCATCCAGGGGCTGGTGATCCTGTTCGCCGGCGCGCTTGAGAACATGTTCCGTCCGGCGATCACTGCGTTTTTCGCCACTCTGGGCGGGGCTCGCTCCGACAAACCCCTGCCAGCGGCGGAGTAACGGCCATGGAATATTTCGATACACTCATCGTGATCCTGCAATCCACCGTCCGGGTCTCGGTGCCCTTGATCCTGGCGGCTCTTGCGGGTCTTTATTCCGAGCGCGCCGGCATTTTCGACATCGGGCTGGAGGGCAAGATGCTGGCTGCGGCCTTTGCCGGCGGAGCCGCAGCGGCGGTCACCGCTTCGGCCCTGATCGGGCTTGCCGCCGCCATCTTCGTTTCTGTCTGTCTGGCGCTGGTGCATGGCTTCGCCTCGATCACCCAGCGCGGCAACCAGATCGTCTCCGGTGTCGCCATCAACTTCATCGCGCTCGGCGCCACGGTCATCCTCGGCCAGGCCTGGTTCCGCCAGGGCGGCCGGACACCGCAATTGAGCGGGGATTCCCGCTTCACAACGGTGGAGCTTCCCTACGCCGCCGAGATTGCCGATATCCCGGTCATCGGCTCGATCTATTCGAACCTGTTGTCGGGCCACTTCATGCTCACCTACCTGGCCTTTGCGCTGGTTCCGTTCACCTGGTGGGTGCTCTACCGCACCCGCTTCGGCTTGAGGCTGCGGGCGGTGGGCGAGAATCCCGGTGCGGTCGATACCGCCGGGATCTCGGTCACCTGGTTGCGTTACCGGGCGGTGATCTGTTGCGGCATCCTCTGCGGCATCGCCGGTGCCTATCTGTCGATGGCCATGACCGCCGGCTTCGTCAAGGGAATGACTGCGGGCAAGGGCTTCATCGCGCTTGCGGCCCTGATTTTCGCCAAGTGGAAGCCGGTCAACGTCATGTTTGCCTGCCTCCTGTTCGGTTTTCTTGACGCCATGTCGATCCGCATGCAGGGCAATGAGTTGCCCATCATCGGGGTGGTGCCGGTGCAGTTCATGCAGGCCTTGCCTTATCTGCTGACGGTAATCCTGCTGGCAGGCTTCATCGGCAAGGCCATCCCGCCGCGTGCCGGCGGCGTGCCCTACGTCAAGGAGCGCTGACATGGCCCGGGACCTGTTTGAAGCCGCCCGCGACGCCATGGCCAGATGCCATGCGCCCTATTCGAAATTTCCCGTCGGCGCAGCCATACGCGCCGATGACGGCAGGATCCATGCAGGCGCCAACATCGAGGTGATCTCCTTTCCGGAAGGCTGGTGCGCTGAAACCACGGCGATCAGCCACATGGTCATGGCCGGAGGCACCCGGATTCGCGAGGTGGCGGTGATTGCCGAAAAGCTCGACCTGTGCCCGCCCTGCGGCGGCTGCCGGCAGCGGCTGGCGGAGTTTGCCGACGCCGATACGCTGGTGCACCTGTGCGATGCTGAAGGGATAAAGAAAACCCTGCGCATGGACGAATTGCTGCCCCATGGTTTCAAGACCGAGGTGATCGGATGAGTACGGCCGTCGATGTCCTGATTGAACGTCTCCACGGTCTGATACCGCGCCACGCCCTGGTTCTCGGATCCGGTCTCGGCTCTCTGGTGGAAACGGTCACCGATCCGGTGCGTGTTCCCTATGCCGACTTGCCTGGATTTCCCGAAAGCGGGGTGTCCGGCCATGCCGGCGAGGTCGTGGCGGGATACATCGGCAAGACGCCCGTGGTGATCCTGTCAGGCCGTGTGCACTATTACGAGCACGGCAAGGCCGACGCCATGCGGGCTCCGCTGGAAGCGCTGCAGGGCCTTGGTGTCACCAGCCTGATCCTGACCAATTCGGCCGGCTCCCTGCGCCGGGATATGCCGCCCGGTTCGGTGATGCGGATTTCCGATCACATCAATTTTTCCGGCACCAATCCGCTGTTCGGCGAACCCAGTGACCGCCGCTTCGTCGGCATGACCAATGCCTACGACACCGATCTTGGTGAACGCATGCAGGCCGCGGCACAAAGCACCGGCACCGAGCTGCATGACGGCGTCTACATGTGGTTCTCCGGCCCGAGCTTCGAGACACCGGCGGAAATCCGCATGGCGCGCACGCTGGGGGCGGACGCGGTTGGCATGTCCACGGTGCCCGAGGTGATTCTGGCCCGCTTTCTCGGCATGAAGGCGATTGCAGCCTCGGTGATCACCAATTTTGCCGCCGGCATGACCGGAGGCGAGCTCAGCCACCAGGAAACCAAGGATATGGCGCCGATCGGCGGCAAGCGGCTCTCGGCCATCCTCACCGCAATGTTTGAAAACCCGGACCAATCCCATGGCTGACGCAATCGACCTCACATCTCCCAAGGCCGTCGCAGCGGCAGCATTCGCCTGCCTCGATCTGACCGAACTAGGCGATGCGGCCACCGAGGAGGCAACGCTGGCGCTGGTCGACAAGGCAACCAACGGGCATGGGTCATCGGCAGCCGTGTGTATATGGCCCCGCTTCGTGGCCGCCGCGCGCAATCGGCTCGGGAATGCATCTCCGGTCCGCATTGCCACCGTGGTCAATTTTCCGTCCGGTGACCTGCCGGTCGGGGAGGTCGTTGCCGAGACTTCCCGCGCAGTGACAGACGGTGCCGATGAAATCGATCTGGTCATTCCCTGGAAGGCCTTTGCGGCCGGTGACGAACAGGCTGTCCGGTCGATGATTCGCGCCGTAAGGGCAGCAGCACCCGCGCCCGTTACACTCAAGACCATTCTGGAGACCGGCGAACTGAAGGATCCGGCGCTCATCGCCCGCGCCTCCGACATCGCCCTTGAGGAGCAGGCGGACTTCATCAAGACATCGACCGGCAAGGTCGCGGTCAACGCAACGCTGGAAGCGGCGCGGATCATGCTCGAAGCAATCAGGCGCTCGGGCCGAAAGGCCGGCTTCAAGCCCGCCGGCGGCATCCGCACGGTCGACGATGCCCGGGCCTATTTTGCCCTGTGCGAAGAGATCATGGGTCCCGGCTGGGTCGGGCCCGAGACATTCCGCTTCGGTGCATCCGGACTTCTCGCAGACATCCTCGCCACGCTGGAAGACCGCTCGACATCGGTCGGCAAGGGAGAGACCTATTGAGTTTCCTGCCCCAGGAAATTATTCGCGCCAAGCGTGACGGCGGCGAGCTCGACCCCGCCGATATCGCGGCCTTCATCCAGGGCCTGACGGACGGCAGCGTCAGCGAAGGACAGGTCGCGGCTTTCGCCATGGCGATTTTCTTTAAAGGCATGAGCCGCAAGGAGGCGGTGGCGCTGACGCTGTCGATGCGCGATTCCGGCGAGGTGCTATCCTGGCCGGAACTCGACCGTCCGGTGGTCGACAAGCACTCGACCGGCGGCGTTGGCGACAATGTCTCGCTGATGCTTGCGCCGATTGCGGCAGCCTGCGGGCTGGCGGTCCCGATGATCTCCGGTCGCGGGCTTGGTCACACCGGTGGCACGCTCGACAAGATGGAATCGATCCCCGGTTACACGGCGATGCCGGACAGCGCCCTGTTTCGCAAGGTCGTCGCCGCGTCAGGCTGCGCCATCATCGGCCAGACCGGCAATCTGGCGCCGGCCGACAAGCGGTTTTACGGAATCAGGGATGTGACCGCCACGGTTGAGTCCGTGCCGTTGATCACCGCGTCGATCCTGTCCAAGAAACTTGCCGCCGGACTCGGCGCCCTGGTGCTCGACGTCAAATGCGGCAATGGCGCCTTCATGGACAATCCGGACCGGGCCAATGAACTGGCGCGCTCGCTGGTCGAAGTCGCCGTGGGCGCCGGAATGCCGACAACAGCGCTGGTCACCGACATGAACCAGCCGCTGGCAAGCGCTGCCGGAAACGCCGTTGAAGTCCGCAATGCCGCCGATTTCCTGACTGGCAAGGCCCGCGATGCCCGATTGCTGGAAGTCACCCTTGCGCTTGCCGCAGAGATGCTGGTGTCCGGCGGCCTGGCAACCAATTCCGGCGAAGCCCTGATGCGCGCGCAGTCCGTGCTTGATGACGGAAGCGCCGCCGAACACTTCAATCGCATGGTTGCCGGCCTCGGCGGCCCACTTGATTTCCTCTCGGATCCCGATCGCCATCTCGAACAGGCACCGATCGTGACGCCCTGCCTCGCCGGCCGGCAAGGTTTTGTGGCCGGCTATGATACCCGCGCCGTGGGGCTGAGCGTGGTTGCGCTTGGCGGCGGCCGCATCAGGCCCCAGGATCCGGTCGACCATGCTGTCGGAGTGACGGGTTTGCTGCCGGTCGGCACTCCGGTCGAGGAAGACACGCCGATTGCCATGATCCATGCGCGGACCGCAGATCAGTTGTCCATGGCCGAGCGGGAACTTCGCAAGGCAGTTCGATTGAGCGATACGGCCCCGCAGGCCACACAGGTTATCCTGGGCCGCCACGGATAGGGCGGGGGTCAAACGGCTGCAGCCGGACAGGCCAAATGGCTTCCTGCTGTCCGACCAGGCGTCCGGCGTGTTAGTTCACCAGTTCCAGCCTGTTGTCCTTGACCCGGTACGACTGCAGCTTCGACATGAAACTCATGCCGATCAGCGTCGATGACAGGGCCTTGTCATCCAGCACGAAGGCCTCGACATCGTCGACGGAAATCGCACCGATTTCCATCTTGTCGAGATTGACCAGCGCCGCACGGGTCACCCCGTTGGCGGTCCGCACCTGGTGCCTGAAATCCGAGTTCGCGAGTCCCAGGCCAAGAGTGCGTGCGGTCGACACGTTGATCGCCACATAGGTCGCCCCGGTATCGATAAGACCCTTGATGAGCCGGCCGTTGATACGAAAATCCGAAGAAAAGTGACCATCACCGGTCATGGGTATGACAGCCGCGCGCACACCCGTGGCGTAATGGGCCTTTGGCTGGGCTTTCGCGGTTTGCGGCTGATATGCAACCGGCCTCGCGGACGCCGCTTCCGGAGCGGTCTCGCTGGCAAGAAAAGATGAGATATCCTGCGCATAGTAGGGCAGGCCCGAGATGGCGAGCACAGCGCAGGAGACGAGGAAGATGTTCTTGATCATGCCGGTACTCCAGAAGGTACCGGTCCATTCAACCTGTTCAAGGCTAACAGCCGGTGAAGCCGCGGCTCCTCCCGGTCAAAACCCGATTGCTTGGTTAAGAGACCGCAAACGTCCTATTTGGTGCCGTACATGCGATCGCCCGCGTCTCCGAGGCCCGGGACGATATAGCCCTGCTCGTTGAGATGGCTGTCGATGGAGGCCGTGTAGATCGGCACATCCGGGTGGGCGGTCTGGAAATTGCGGATACCTTCCGGCGCCGCCAGCAGGCAGAGAAAGCGGATGTTGCGCGCCCCGCGCTCCTTGAGCTTGTCAATCGAGGCGATCGAGGAGTTGCCGGTGGCAAGCATCGGATCGACGACGATGATCAGCCGGTTGCTGACATCTTCCGGCGCCTTGAAATAGTACTCGATCGCTTCGAGCGTTTCGTGGTCCCGGTAAACACCGATATGCGCGACACGGGCGGAGGGCACCAGATCCAGCATGCCTTCAAGCAGACCGTTGCCTGCGCGCAGGATCGAGGCAAACACCAGCTTCTTGCCTTCAAGAACCGGAGCATCGATTTCCTTCAGCGGAGTTTCGATCCGCTCCATGGTCAGTTCGAGATCGCGGGTGACTTCGTAGCACAGCAGTGTCGAAATCTCCCTGAGGAGCCGGCGAAAACCTGCTGTCGAGGTTTCCTTCTTGCGCATGATGGTGAGCTTGTGCTGCACCAGCGGATGATCGATGACCGTTACGCCGTCCATTTTGTCCTGCCTTGACGCTATGACCGCGTTCCGCTCCGGTTGTGAAAACCGGAAAGCGGGTTTGCGCGGCCCTTAAAAATCTACGTCTCCGACACAAAAGGGTGCCCGGGAGCGTGATCTACCTTTTTTGATTTAGACACCGATTGGCAGCTTCCGGCAACCATTTGAACGGTATTCAGGCAAGCTGTCCCAAGAGAAATGCCCTTGTCGGCTCGTCAAGGAACGCCGCTTCGATCGATGTGCGGGTGATTCCGGTCAACATCGCGTCGTCGTAGCCCCATGCGTCTGCGGCCATCTGGTATTCCCGGCCGATGGAGCTGCCAAAATGCGGCGGGTCATCCGAACTCAACGTCACCTTCACGCCGGCCCGCCGAAGCCGGTCAAAAGGATGGCTTGCGATGTCCGGAAACACATTGAGGGCGAGATTGGAGCCGGGGCACACCTCGAGCACCACCCCTGTATCCGCGATTCTCTGGACAAGTGTCTTGTCCTCGATCGCCCTCACGCCGTGACCTATGCGGGCCGGGCGGACGTGATCCAGCGCATCGCGCACGCTTTCGGCTCCCGCAAGTTCTCCCGCGTGGATGGTGATGCCAAGCCCGGCGTCGCGGGCAATGTCAAAGGCGCGGGCAAAATCGGCAACCCTGCCGAACCGCTCTTCGCCGGCCATGCCGAAGCCGGTGATCAGCGGGTGCGGCTTGCTGCTGGCGAGCCTCGCTGCGGCTTCCACCTTCTCCGCTCCGAGATGCCGCACGCCGACAATGATCATTCGGCATTCGATCCCGGTCGAGGCCTTCGCTGCGGCTATGCCATCGGCCAGCCCGTCGAAATAGGCTGCCGGAGACAATCCGGCGGCCGCCGCGTGATCGGGTGAAACGAAGATCTCCGCATAGATGGCGTTTTCAGCGGCAATGCCTTCGAGATAGGTCCGCGCCAGCAGCGCGTAGTCCTCTTCGCTGCGAAACAGTGAGGCGGCGCCGTCATAGGCCACAAGAAATTCGGTGAAATCTGACCAGACATAAGCTTCATCAGAGATGAAACCGGACACATCCGCATTGTACTTGCGTGCCTGTGCCTTCACCAGGGCCGGGGAAGCGGCGCCCTCGATATGGCAATGCAGCTCGGCCTTCTTGATCCTCGTTGTCACAGGAAGCTCCTTCCATTGCCGGTTGCAGGCAGGCCCAGATGTTGCGCCAGCGTGGCGCCGATATCGGCATAAGTCGAGCGAACACCGATGTCGCGCGGGGCGATACCGGGACCGAAGCCCAGCACCGGAACGCGCTCACGGGTGTGATCGGTGCCGCGCCAGGTAGGGTCACAGCCGTGATCCGCCGTCATGATCACCAGGTCTCCGCGTTTGAGAAGCTTGGCAAAGCGCGGCAGCATTGCATCGAGCGCTTCCAGCGCCGCGGCATACCCCGCCACATCCCGGCGATGCCCGTAGAGCATGTCGAAATCGACGAAATTGGTAAACACCAGGTCCCCGTCCTGAGCATCTTGCGTGGCCTTCAACGTTGCTTCGAAGAGCGCTGGGTTGCCGCTCGCCTTGCGCACATCGGTGACACCCTGATGGGCATAGATATCGCCGATCTTGCCCACTGCGAACACGCGGTGACCGCTTTCGCTGACCTGATCGAGCAAGGTCGGTCCCGGCGGAGGAACCGAAAAGTCGCGCCGGTTGCCGGTCCGGTCAAACCCCGCCTTGACCGATCCAACGAAAGGCCGGGCTATCACGCGTCCGATGTTGAGCGGATCGACCAGCTTGCGCACGATCTGGCACAGTTCGATCAGCCGCTCCAGGCCGAAAGTCTCCTCGTGAGCGGCAATCTGGAACACCGAATCCGACGATGTATAGCAGATCGGCTTTCCGGTCTTGATGTGCTCCTCGCCCAGCCGGGCAATGATCTCGGTCCCCGATGCATGACAGTTCCCCAGGATACCCGGCAATCCCGCTTCCGATACGATGGCCGAAACGAGGTCGTCACTGAATGCCGGCCCGTCATCGGGAAAATACCCCCAGTCGAACATCACCGGCTGACCGGCAATCTCCCAGTGACCCGAGGGTGTGTCCTTGCCATGCGACACTTCGCTGGCCGCGCCGTGGATGCCGCGCGGGCGGGAGGCAAGCGTCCAGCCCGCGGGCAGGTCACCGGTGGCTGTCAGCGCCGCTTCGGCAAGACCGAGCGACTGCATATGCGGCAAGGCTAGCGGGCCCTTGCGCAGGTCGGCTCTGTCAGCCAGGCCCGCCGCACATTGCTCCGCGATGTGGCCGAGTGTATTGGCCCCCAGGTCGCCATAGGCCTCCGCATCCGGGGCGCCGCCTATGCCAAAGGAATCAAGAACAAACAGGAATGCGCGTGCCATCAAGAAATCTCCAATTGAACGGCAGGTTAGCCGGTTTGATGCATGACCGGAAGACGTCGAAGCGCTCGTGCGCGGTAACCTTGTTTTCACCATAACCGTGCAAATTCGGCCGGTCGTGGTATAGACCCCTCATGGTTATGATCAAGCGCATTGTCGGACTTGCAGGATGCTTTCGCGCGCTCGGTGCCGCGGCGATCTGGGCAACGGTTTTCTGTGCGGCCACGGCGCGCGCGGATTACCGTGAATCGGTGCCGATCCTGCGCATAGGCCTGGTAGAGACCCATGTTGCGGCAACCGATCCGGTGAAGCTGGAAGCGGTCCGGCGTGCCTTCGCCGATGCGCTTTCGATCCCTGTGGAAATCATCAAGCTTGGCAGTTACACCGCACTGATCGATGCTCATGCAAGCGGCCGTGTCGGTTACGCCATCCATTCCGCGAAGTCTTTCGCAGCCACGGACGCGGCCTGCGGCTGTGTGCGTGCCCTGCGCAGCCCGGTTGCCGCCGATGGCTCGACCGGCTTCCGTTCGGTGCTGGTGGCGCGCGAGGGGGTCAACAGACCGGTCTCGGAACTCAGGGTGGGCTATTCCGACGAAGCGTCGGTTTCGGGCTGGCAAATCCCGCGCCAGGCCATCCGGTCGGGCAGTCTGGACCAACCGGTTCTGGTCCGTGCCGGCAGCGTTTCATCCGTCATCGAACTCTACCAATCCGGCCAGGTCGATGGTTTCTTCGCCTGGCTGCCGGATATTCCCGGTGATCAGGGCTCGGATATCGCGCGCCTGTTCGGCGGCTGGAACCAGGCCGGCATCAGCTCGGCAGATCCGCTGCGGATCCTCTGGTCCTCCCAGCCCATTCGCTATGGCCCGCATGCCATGCACCGGTCCCTGCCCGATGATCTCGGCGAGGCTCTCGGATCCTTTCTTGATGGGATGCCAAACTCGGCTCCGGGCCTGCTTGACCTGCTCGAGCCCGCCTTTGCGGGAGGCTACATCACACCGGGTCCTGACGATTACCGCAGTGTCAGGGGGCTGGTCGAAGCCTTGTCCGACCAGCAGTCCGCGATAACGCTGCAGTGATCAGCAATTGCTGCAGGTGACGCTGTCGCCGACGCGCTGACGAAGATGGTAGGTTTTCTTCATGTGGAGGGTCCGGACGTCGATGTTCTTGATGTCGGGCATGATCACCAGAAGCTTGTGGTCCATTTCCAGTTCGGTGCGAACCAGGAATGTGTTCGGAATTGCCAGGTCCTTCGGCAAAGCCTGATCGGAACCCACAGTGTAAGGCCGTGTGTTGTCCTGCTGCCAGGACCATGCAGTCTTGCCTTTTCCCGCCCCATCGATCGCAATGCCGGTGACCTTGACCTCGACGCCTTCCGCACGGAACGGCATCATCACGCTCTGGGCCACGTTCACCATGGAGGCCAGCGTCGCCTTGTTGACCGTTTCGTCCTGCGTGACCAGATCCGCGACCGTGCTTGCGGCACGCGCGAGCTTCTTGTTGACCGACATGGCCACGGAAATTTCCAGCGACCCCATATAGAGAACGATCAGTACGGGCGCGATCAGTGCAAACTCCACCGCGCCCACACCGGAGCGGTCACCGCGGAGCTTTCGCACCGTCTGGTTTGCCGCCATCAGAATGCCTCTCATCGGCTTACTTCCTTGTGATTTGCGCTCTGCCATATTTGTCATCCTGCAGCTCACGGGTAGTTTTCGTTGCGGAACGCGGCGGTTGCCACCATCAGATAGTCGCGCGGCATTTCGCCATCCTTGCGGATATTGGTGATGAAGGGTCTGACCAGATCGGTCATCACTTCCCACCGGTAATAGGCGCGAACGATATTGATGCTCTTCGGGCCGCCCGGCTTGTAATCGAAGCTGGAGGGATCAAGGTCGGCGAACTGACTGTTGCTGGCTTTCGGAATGTAGTTCGGAATGGCCGAGAAGGTCGCGAACTCGCGGACATCGAGATAGAGCTTCTGGTCGTCCGGATCCTCCTCGTCTGCGCAGGTGATCATCAGGCTGATCTCGGCACAGAACTTGGTGCGGAACTCCTCTTCGGTCACGTTCTTGAACTGGCCGGTACGGATCTGCCGGGCCATCGTGTCCACCGCGTTTTCCAGCAGCTGTTCACCGGCAAATGCAACAAAGGCTTCGATGGTGGCGAAGATCAGAAGAAAGAACGGGAAGGCCAGCAATGCGAACTCGATGGCAGCCGTCCCGTCGCGCGAGCGGCGGAAACGGGCCAGCCGACGCCGCATGCGCCGCGGTGGCTTTCGCATGTTAGTGATGTGATCGTCGACATTCATCGTCGGACTCCCGGACACTCGTTTCCTGAGAGCAACGCTAGGCCAAACTGGTTGAATAATGGTAACGCCAGCAACAACAAGCTCGCCGGCTGGTTAACAGGTTCTGAAGATCGGGAATGTCAGGCGGATGGCGGATAAGACCGGATCACGGACTTACGGCCGCTGTCGGAACGTGTTCTTCACAGGCTGGGGAGCAGGAATAGACCGACCGTGAAGTCTGCTTGAAAACACGCAGCGTGTTGGCCTCGTCCACCGATACCAGAATGCGTTCATCGACAATCGCATCGCCGGCCTGGTCGAGAATGACCAGGTTGGTGGTTCCGTAGGACTTGCCGGTCAGGACGATGGTCTGTGGATCGGACACGGTCACATCAGCCACATTGGCGTTTCCGATGATCACCTTGCTCACAGAGCGGTCCAGCTTGAGGATGCGGGCATGATCCATGAACACCCGGATGACGTCTTCCGCCGCATGGGCCGGCAGCGACGCCATCAGAGCCAGGGCCGCACCACAAGCCATTGTTGCGAGCCGGCGATAGGCGGGAAGGGTGTGAATCATGCCGTTTCCTCGGAATTGCGATTACGTCCCTAAAATCGCCGGGATTGGTGAACGAAGGCTTAAGGCTGGATGATCAACATCAATTCTTCGCAAAATGGGCAATTTGCATCCATCGTGGTGGCGGTTCCGGCCTGTGATATCGCACTTTCGGCCGACTCCTTATAATAGGGGCGCAGCAAGGCGGTGCTGGAAACGGAAGGACGGCCGCGCCCTGATCCGGAAGCGTGCCTTCCGCGTAAGACTTTGGAGCGGGTTGCAGCCACCGATAATTTAGAAGGCTGTTTACCATGCGTATGGCTTTGACCGCGAAAGATTTTACTAACCTTGTTCGTTAAGCGGTTTGAAAACCCCCTCTCCTATGATCGTGACATCCGACCAACCGAAGCAGCTGGCGGAGTGCTGAAAACACAAGTGGATGAAGGAACAAACCCATGAAGAATCTTTTCGATCGTTTCGTCAAAGACGAATCCGGCGCCACTGCAATCGAGTACGGCCTCATCGCCGCCCTTATCTCGGTCGCACTCATCACCGGCGCCACCACGCTGGGCAACGCCCTGAACAACCAGTTCAACGCCCTGTCCGGCAAGCTGAACTACACCGGCTGATACCCGGTTGTCTTCAGACAAGACACAATCATGAAATGGCCGCCTCTAGGGGCGGCCTTTTTGCGTCTTGGGCCTGTTGTGGTTTGTTAATGTCTTTGTCTTAGCCTCCCGTGCAGATTCAGGAGTGACGCAATGGTAGAGGCCGCGATTTTTGTCATCTTCCCGCTCTGCGTGGCCATGGCAGCATTCTGCGATTTCATTTCAATGAAAATACCGAACAGGATTTCAGTCATCCTGGCGGTTTCCTTCTTTGTAGTCGCGCCCTTCAGCGGCATGGACTTGATGACGATAGCCTGGTCTGTTGCTGCAGCGCTTGTTGTTTTTGCCGGTTGTTTCACCCTGTTTGCGTTCAACGTGATGGGTGGTGGGGACGCCAAGATCTTAAGCGCCGCGGCCCTCTGGTACGGCTTCAACGTCAATCTCGTCGCATTTCTCGGGTTCACCGGGATTTTTGGCGGCGTCCTCGCCCTTGTGGTCCTGATGATCCGCGCAAACCAGAACCAGCTTCTGGTCTCGCCGATTCCGCTTCCAATGCATTTCTTCAGGGATCGCGAGGGAATACCCTACGGCGTCGCCATTGGTGTTGCGGCCTTCGCCACCTATCCTCAGACAGAGATCTTTCTGCATGCGCTTGGTCGCCTGAGCTGAGAGCGGCGATCAGGCTGCGGCCGCAGCCCTAACCGCGCCTCGCGCAGATCACCAAAGACACGTTCACCGTCGCAGGCTTGCTGAAGCTCTGCCGGCGCAATTTGTGCTGCTTGTCGGGCATCTGGAGCGCCTTGGGCTCACCGGCTGGCCAATCCACTCGATCCGCACCAGCCGTGGGCAATCTTCCGTTAACCCTGTTTGCTACCGGGTCATTAACCATAATTACACGATTGCCAATGCATTCTGCCGCCAGCGTACCCAATATCCGTTCGAGGAAACAGTATGAAAACCCCGCGCGTCGTCATCATGTCAGTGGCAGTCCTGGCCGCAGGATTGGCCGGATATCTGGCCATGAACCTGACTTCTCCGACCGTTCAGGTGACTGAAATGTCCTCGGAGCCGGTTATCGAAAAGATGCCGACCATCGACGTGCTTGTGACAACCGCAAATCTGCCGGTGGGGGCGCGTCTTGGCGAAGACTCCCTGGAGTGGAAGGGCTGGCCCGAAGACGGCGTGATCGAGGGGCTGATTCGGCGCGACAACCGACCTGATGCAATCAGTGAACTCACTGGCGTGGTTGTGCGCCTGCCATTGTTTGCCGGTGAACCCTTGCGCAACGAAAAGATCGTCGATTCGTCTTCGCGCATCATGTCCTCGCTGCTCCCGGCAGGGAAACGGGCCATAGCCACCGAAATCTCGGTTGCAACCAGCGCGGGCGGCTTCATACTGCCCAATGACCGTGTCGACGTGATCATGGTCCGCCGCAAGACCGGAGAGGAGGGGTTCCTCACCGAGGTCATTCTCTCCAACATCCGGATCCTGGCGATCGACCAGCGGATCGAGGAAAATGCGGACGGCAGCCGCACCGCGGTCGGAACGACGGCCACGCTCGAGCTGACGCCCGATCAAACAAAAATCATCACCGTCGCCCAGCAGATGGCCGACCGGCTGACACTCGCCCTGCGCAGTGTTGCCGACGTCCAGGAGTCCGACAGCGACGGTGCGAAATATCTCTTGAGCGGCGAAGACGGCAGTGCGGCCATCCAGCTGATCCGCTCCGGCACCATAACCAAAGTTGGCGCCACCAACTGAAGCGGAGAATGAACGTGCGTCATATTGCAAAATCGCTCCTGGCATCCTTCACCAGCTTTGCGCTGGTCAGTTCGACCATGGTGGCCGGCCTCGGGCTGGATCCGTCCAGCGGCCGGATCATGTCTTCGGCTGCTGCCGCGGAAAGTGTTATCAAGATCAAGCGGACCGGTCCCGGCACCAGCAGGCGGGTCAAGCTTGGCCTGAACAAGGCGATCGTGGTTGATCTGCCCACCGACGCTCACGACATTCTCGTGGCCGACCCGAGCCTCGCCGATGCGGTCACCCGGACCTCCCGCAGGCTTTATCTGTTCGGCAAGACCGTCGGTCAGACAAACATCTTCATCTTCGGTCCCAATGGCGAGGAAATCGTCGCCATTGAACTCGAGATCGAACGCGATGTGGCGGGTCTTCAAGCCTATCTCAGCCGCTTCATTCCCGACTCGGACATCCAGGTGGAAATTCTCTCCGACAACATCGTTCTGACCGGCTCGGTGCGCACACCGCAGGATGCGGCGCAGGCCGCAAGCCTGGCTGACATCTTCCTGACCGGCGGTGAGGCCACAACCCGTGTCACCACAGCGACCAGTGAAGGCGGAGATGCGGCGATCAACGCCGAAGCCCGCCAGAAATCGAAGATCGTCAATCTGCTCAAGATAGACGGCGAGGATCAGGTTACGCTCAAGGTCACGGTTGCCGAGGTCAGTCGTCAGGTGCTCAAGCAGCTTGGCTTCAATTCGTCCATCACCGGCACATCGGCACGCTTCGTCAATTCGAACCCGGCCAATCTGGGAACGCTCAGCACCGGCTTAAACTATGCTCAGCTTGCCAAGACAATCGGCGGCGCCAGCGTCAGCAGCTATGTCAACGCCATGGAACAGGCCGGTGTCATGCGCACGCTGGCGGAGCCGAGCCTCACAGCCATCTCCGGAGAAAGCGCAAGGTTCTACGTCGGCGGTTCGTTCCAGTTGCGCAACGAGGTTGATTACGACGACAACGGCAGGGCGACCTATACCGATCGTGAGGTCGAGTACGGAATTCGCCTGAACTTCACCCCGGTTGTGCTGTCGCCGGGCCGCATATCGCTCAAGGTTTTGACCGAGGTTTCCGAGCCGAGCTTCGAGGATTCCACATCGCTTCAGGGAGCCGGTGGGGCCCCCGGCCTGACCCGGCTCTCGATCAAGCGCCGCGAGGCGGAAACCGCGGTGGAACTGCCATCAGGCGGCTCGATCGTGCTGGCGGGTCTTGTCCAGGACAACATCCGCCAGGCCATGTCGGGTTATCCCGGGCTTTCCAAGGTTCCGGTTTTCGGCACGCTTTTCCGCAGCCGGGACTTTGTCCGCAACGAGACCGAACTGGTCATCATTGCCACGCCTTACATCGTCAAGCCCGTTGCCCGCAGCGAAATCGCTCGTCCGGATGACAACTTCAATGCGGCCAGCGACGGAGCGGGCTTCTTTCTCGGGCGGGTCAACCGGGTTTATGGCCGGATGGAAACCGAACTGCCGCCCGGCCGGTATCACGGCGTTGTCGGCTTCATTTACAAGTGATCAGGAACCTTACCATGTCGAGCAAGAACACTGTTCCCGCCACTCCTGATCTGCGAACCCTCAGAACAGCCGCCGCACCTTTGCTGGTCGCCGTCTCGCTGCTGTCCGGCTGTGCCGGATGGCCCGGCCACAGCGTCACCGTGGGTGCTGTCCCCGATGACTACCGGACCAACCATCCGATCATCGTTGCTGAACAGGAACGCACCGTCGACCTCCCGGTGGCCTCCGGTGATCGCCAGCTGACAATTTCCATGCGCGAGATCGCGCGCGGCGCGGCCCAGAACTACCGGTCGAGCGCGTCCGGCGCGGTTCGCATAATGGTGCCGGTAGGCTCCGGCAATGCCGGCGCGGCTTCGGTGCTTGCGCCCCAGGTGGCCGATATCCTGCGCAAGGAAGGCGTGCCGGGTGATCGCATCATTTCCTCTCCCTACCACGTGTCTTCTCCCGAAGACGCGGCCCCGATCCGCATTGCCTTCATGGCCATGACCGCCTCCACCGGAGAATGCGGACGCTGGCCCGACGATCTCCTGGCCAACACCTCGGAGAACAAGCACTACGCCAATTTCGGCTGCGCCAGCCAGAACAACCTGGCCGCCCAGATCTCCAATCCGGGTGATCTCATCGCGCCGCGCGGCATGACCCCGATCGATGCCGAACGGCGTTCGGCCGTGATCGAAGCCTATCGGACCAACGGTGCGATAGCAGGCAACTGATGAGCTGGCGAAACCGAAACATGCTCTTTGAAGCAGGACAACGTTGATGACCAATCTTGACTATGAGCTGCAGCAGGAAACACCGGTTGACGAGGCCGACACCGCCGCCGCGCGTGGCGATTTCGAGCGAATCCGCCCCTTGCCGCGGATTTCGGTGCACGTCTTTGTTGAAACCGAAGGCCTGGGCAAGACCATGGAGCGGTGTTCTCAGGACCGGCGCATGGCCAAGGTCAATCTTCGCATCAATTCCGGCGGCGTTTCAGCTGCGGCAAACATGTTCGCCGGCTCGCCCACACCCAACCTGCTGATCCTGGAAACCCGTGCCGACGGGCAGACCTTGCTCGAGGAGCTCGGCGAGCTTGCCGCGGTTTGCGATCCGGACACGCGGGTAGTGATTGTCGGGCACGTCAATGACGTGGCCCTGTACCGCGAACTGATCCGCAACGGCGTGTCTGAATACATCGTTGCACCGGTTTCCATGGCTGATGTGATCAGCGTGATCTCGACGATTTTTGTCGATCCCGATGCCGCGCCACTCGGCCGGTCCATCGCTTTCGTCGGCGCCAAGGGCGGTGTTGGCTCTTCCACCATCGCGCACAATTGCGCCTGGAGTATCTCTAGCCTTTTTTCCAGCGAAGTCATTCTGGCCGATCTCGATCTCGCCTTTGGCACCGCGAACCTGAACTTCGATACAGACCCGGCCCAGGGCATTGCCGAAGCGGTGTTCTCGCCCGATCGTCTTGACGAGGTGTTTCTGGACCGGCTGCTGGCCAAGTGCTCCGAGCATCTGTCCATGCTTGCCGCACCGTCGATGCTGGACCGGACCTATGATTTCTCGGGTGACGCGTTCCTTCCGATTCTCGACATCATCCAGCGCAATGCGCCGGTTGCCGTCCTCGACGTTCCGCATGTCTGGAATGACTGGACCCGCAAGGTGCTTTGCGCGGCTGACGAGATCGTCATCACCGCAACCCCGGATCTGGCCAATCTGCGCAACACAAAGAATCTTTTCGATACCCTGCGCAAACTGCGTCCGAACGATCATACGCCGCTGCTGGTGCTCAATCAGGTCGGCATGGCCAAGCGGCCTGAAATCGCGCCGGAGGCATTCTGTGACCCGCTTGAAATCGAGCCGCTGGCGATCATTCCCTTTGATGCACCGCTGTTCGGCGAGGCCGCCAATTCCGGTCTGATGATCGCGGAATCATCGGCCAAGTCGCCGGTTGCCGAATCGCTCTCGCAGATTGCCCATGTCGTCACCGGCAGGGCCGAGGTGAAGAAGCGCAAGAAGGCCGGATTGTCGTCGCTGATGGGCCTTCTGGGCCGCAAGTAATCTGTAAGACTGGAGTGGAACGCAACATGTTCGGCAAACGCAGCAATGATGGATCGGGCAAGCCGCCGCAAGCTCCGGCGCCCAAGCCCATGGTTCATGCCGAACCGGAGCCCGTAACCGCACCTGCGCTTTCACCGGAGGCGGCAATGCCGTCGATGCCTGCCGCTCCGCAGGCGCCTGCGCCGCAGGCCGCTGCGCCACAGCCGGCGCCCCAGCCCGCCGCACCGCGCCGCGAAGAGCCGCCCGTCAAGCGCAAGTCTGCCCGCAACGAAGCCTACTACGACACCAAGAGCCAGGTCTTCTCGGCCCTGATCGATACCATCGACCTGTCGCAGCTGGCCAAGCTCGATGCCGAGAGCGCGCGTGAGGAAATCCGTGATATCGTCAACGATATCATCACCATCAAGAATTTCGCACTGTCCATCGCCGAGCAGGAGGAACTGCTTGACGATATCTGCAACGATGTTCTCGGGTATGGTCCGCTGGAGCCGCTGCTGGCGCGGGATGACATAGCCGATATCATGGTCAATGGCTCCGGCATGACCTACATCGAAGTTGCGGGTAAGGTTCTCGAAACGGACGTCCGTTTCCGTGACAACAGCCAGCTGCTGTCGATCTGCCAGCGCATCGTCAGCCAGGTCGGACGCCGCGTCGACGAATCGAGCCCGATATGCGATGCGCGCCTGCCCGATGGCTCTCGTGTCAACGTGATTGCCCCGCCGCTGGCGATTGATGGCACCGCGCTGACCATCCGTAAGTTCAAGAAGGACAAGCTGACCCTCGATCAGCTGGTCAAGTTCGGCGCCATCACGCCCGAAGGCGCTGCGGTTTTGCAGATCATCGGCCGGGTTCGCTGCAACGTGGTGATTTCGGGCGGTACCGGTTCCGGTAAGACCACCCTTCTCAACTGCTTGACCGCCTATATCGATCAGGACGAGCGGATCATCACCTGCGAAGACTCCGCCGAACTCCAGCTGCAGCAGCCGCATGTCGTCCGTCTCGAAACCCGCCCGCCCAACATCGAGGGCGAGGGCGAGATCACCATGCGCGATCTCGTCAAGAACTGCCTGCGTATGCGTCCCGAACGCATCATCGTCGGCGAAGTCCGTGGCCCGGAGGTGTTCGACCTCCTGCAGGCCATGAACACCGGTCATGATGGTTCCATGGGAACGATCCACGCCAACAGCCCGCGCGAATGTCTCAGCCGTATGGAATCGATGATCGCCATGGGCGGTTTCACCCTGCCGGCCAAGACCGTGCGTGAGATCATCGCCGGCTCTGTCGACGTCGTGATCCAGGCGACCAGGCTTCGCGACGGCTCGCGCCGCATCACCCACATCACCGAAGTTGTCGGCATGGAGGGCGATGTCATCATCACCCAGGATCTGATGAAATACGAAATGCTCGGCGAAGATGCCAACGGCAAAATCGTCGGTCAGCATCGCTCGACCGGCATCGGTCGCCCGAACTTCTGGGATCGCGCCCGTTACTATGGCGAAGACAAGCGGCTGGCAGCGGCGCTCGATGCCATGGAAAAAATGACCTCTTAAGGAGACGCTCGCGTGTTTGGTCTGGATACAGTGGTAGTCGCCATCATCGGCCTGGCCGCGCTTTCGGCGGGGGCGCTGGGCTATGGCGTGCTCTATTCCCGTATCGAGGTCGAACGCAAGGCGGAAACCCGGGTCAAGCGGGTCAAGGCGGCCGAGACCGATCGCTCCAAGGCAACCGCCGCGCGCGACAGGCTGAACGAGGCCAACAAGAGGCGCAAATCCGTTCAGGATTCACTCAAGACACTGGAAGAGAAAAACAAGGAGAATGATCGCCGCAAGTCACCGGCCCTGAAAGACCGGATCGCCCAGGCGGGACTGACCATTTCGATCCAGCAGTTCTATATTTTTTCCGCGATTCTGGGCTTCGTGACCGGCTTTCTCGCCTTCGTTTTCCAGGGGAACCTCTATGTTGCCCTAGGGGTCATGATCATTTTTGCCGTCGGGATACCGCGCTGGCTGGTGGGATTTCTGCGCAATCGCCGCATGAAGGCATTTCTTGCCGAATTCCCGAATTCGCTTGATGTGATGGTGCGCTCGATCAAGTCCGGCCTGCCGCTCAATGACGCCATCCGGATGATTTCCGCCGAAGGCCAGGAGCCGGTCCGCACCGAATTCAAGCGTATCGTCGAGGCCCAGCAGATGGGCATGAACATTCCCGAGGCTTGTGCACGGCTCTACACCCGGATCCCGCTGTCGGAAGCGAATTTCTTCGCGATCGTGATCGCCATCCAGGCCCAGGCCGGCGGCAACCTGTCCGAAGCGCTTGGCAACCTGTCTCGCGTCTTGCGCGATCGCAAGAAGATGAAGGGCAAGATCAATGCAATGTCGATGGAAGCCAAGGCGTCCGCCGCCATCATCGGCGCGCTGCCTTTCATCGTCAGCCTGCTCGTCTATCTCACGTCGCCCGAATACATCTCGCTGCTGTTCACCGACAGCCGCGGTCATTTCATCCTCGGCGTTTCGCTGGTCTGGATGTCGTTGGGCATCCTGGTAATGCGCAACATGATCAATTTCGACATCTAGGGACCACAAGCCATGTTCTCCGATATTGTCTCGTCCCTGACCGACCCGGCCTATCTGGTTCCGATCCTGATCTCGATTGCGGTTTTCGCCACGATCTACACGGTGCTCGCTCCCTATTTCGAGGGCGGCAATCTGGACTCGCGGATGAAGTCGGCGGCGCTCGAGCGCGATGAAATCCGCGCCCGGGAGCGTGCCCGTCTCAATGCCGAGCAATCCCGCGCCGGTGCGAAGAGCGCCGGCCTGCGCTCGCGCGACAACGCCTCCGTGCGTGGCATTGTCGAGCAATTGAACCTGAAGGATGCGCTTGCCGACGGAGCAACGGTGGCCAAGCTTCGTGCCGCCGGCTACCGCACGCAGAACGCGCTCAACATGTTCCTGCTGGCGCGTTTCGTGCTGCCTTTCGTTTTCCTCGTCGCCTCCGTGGTCTACGTTTTCGTGCTCGACAACCTTGTCGACAAGCCCTTCACGGTCAGGGTGCTCGCCTGCATCGTCGGGGCCTATATCGGCTTCTACACGCCGAACATGTTTGTCTCCAACCAGGCCAAGAAGCGTCAGGCCTCGATCAAGCTTGCCTGGCCGGATGCACTCGACCTGATGCTGATCTGCGTGGAATCGGGTGTTTCCATCGAGGCCGCGATGAAGCGTGTGGCCGAGGAGATCGCCGTCCAGTCGACGGCCCTTGCGGAGGAGTTCCTGCTCACCACCGCTGAGCTGTCCTATCTGCAGGACCGCCGCATGGCGTTTGAAAACCTGGGAAGCCGCACCGGGCTCGAACAGGTGAAATCCGTCACCCAGGCCTTGATACAGTCCGAACGCTACGGCACCCCCATCGCCCAGGCCTTGCGCGTTCTTGCCCAGGAGAGCCGTGACCAGCGCATGACCGAGGCCGAAAAGAAGGCCGCGGCGCTGCCTCCGAAACTCACGGTGCCGATGATCGTGTTCTTCCTGCCGGTCCTGATCGGCGTCATCCTCGGGCCGGCGGCGATCCAGGTGATGGACAATTTCTCGGGCGGCGTTCCGAATTAGAAAGAGACCTGGTCGCGCAGACCTGCATGGCTTAAACGCAGCGCTGTAGGGGGAATCCTCGCAAGCCCGAGCCTTTCGTTTCCCAGACCATAAAGACCCCGCTTGCCGCATGAGCGCTTGCCGGCACCCACGACCAACCAAGACTCCACGGCAAGTGCCTTCCCACCCCCGCTTGCTGCCGGAGGAAGATCGGAAAGCGGATGCGGCGCATGCCGGACTATGCCCGGTTCAGGCTGGATCTGATCCGAGGGTATGGAGTCCTGTTCGGATTTGCGAACGGCTGCACCGAAGATGGGAGCAATTGCCCTGCAGGCTAACGGCTCTTGCCGGTGTCGTCCGGGAAATCAGTTGGTGTTCTTGCGGTCCGAGTCCTTGAGCTTGTTCCAGGCGTTCTGCTGGGACAGCATGGCGCGCAGGTAGCTCACATTCGCCTTTGCCTGCTCGGTGGACAGCTCGGAGCTGGCGATCTGCTCGGCCTCCTGGAAGCGGCCCTGAAGGCCGACCACCAGTGCGAGGTTCTGCCGGACCCGGCTGTCGGCGCCAGGCTGCCGGACGGCGGATGCAAGGTAGGTCTCCGCCGTTCTCAGGTCGCCCTGCAGCACATAGGACATGCCCAGGTTCGACAGGATGGAAGGCTCGTTCGGCTGAAGGTCGAGCGCCTTGCGATAGCGTTGCCGTGCGGAGGCCGGATCGCCCATTTGGTCGTAGATGGCCCCTTCGGCTGACAGAAGCTGCCAGTCCGGCCTGTCGGGAGTCTGGGCCCGCTGGATGGCATCGAGCGCCTTTTCCAGCTGGCCGGCGCCGGCCAGCGCCTTGCCGTAGGCGGCCAGCACGGTCCGGTCGGTTGGATTGTGAATGGCAACCTGCTGCATCACCGCGAGCGCCTGTTCGGCGCGGCCGCCCATGGTCAGGACCGAGGCATACTTCATGCCGACTGCGGCATCCTTGGGATTTCTGTCATAGACCCGTCCGATGCTCTCGGCGGCCGAATGCAACTCGGTCGCATTCATGGTCTCGAGCGGCTTGTTCAGCGATGGAATCGAGCCGGTGGTCATCTGCCCCTTCGATGCGCAACCGGCCAGGGTCACGCTGATCGCTGCAATGCAGACGGCCGAGAGTAGGCGGCGGGGAAAAACGGAGCTTTGATGGGTCGCTGACATGGTCTGATCCCGGAAAGTGTGCGTCGTGGTGATCCTCAAAGTCGATCTCCACAGTCTCCGCACCAGCAATAATCTGTTAACCCTAATCAAGAGTTAACGACTGATTCTCCGTGCCCGGAGCCGGAGAACAAGAGGAGATGCCATGCCGCCCTTCAGCCAGATCAATAGATCCTCACCGTTTGCGGAAATGTCCGGAGATTCGCTGCCGGTCTGGGCGGTCTCGCGCTCAGACATCGAGCGTGGTCATTTCGACAAGACGGCGTTGGCCTGGGCGAAAACCGCAGGATTCCAGGCCGGAGAAGGAAACATGCTGCTGGTGCCCAACCGCCATGGCAAGCTCGCCGGCGCGCTGTTCGGTCTCGGCGATGACGGGCAATGTCATCCCTTCGTCGGCGGCAAGCTGGCCCGCGTACTTCCCAAGGGCGACTGGCACATCGAGACATCGCCGATCCCCGGTGCCGTCATGGCGCTGGCCTTCGGCATGGGCGCCTATCGCTTCGAGAGCTACCGCAAGCCCGCGACCGACAGCCCGCGTCTGGTCATTCCGGCGGATGCAGACGCTGCCGCCATCACGCGGACCGTCGCCGCTGTCGGATTGGCGCGCGACCTCGTCAACACGCCGGCCAATGACATGGGACCGGACGCGCTCGAAGCCGCCTTCCGCGGCCTTGCCGGACATTACAGCGCCGAAGTCAGCGTCATTGCCGGCGAAGAGTTGCTGTCGGGCGGGTTCCCGATGATCCATGCCGTCGGCCGCGCAGCCGATCAGGCGCCGCGTCTGCTCGAGATGCGCTGGGGCAAGCCCGGCGCCTTCAGGCTGACGCTGGTTGGCAAGGGCGTGTGTTTTGACACCGGCGGCCTCGACATCAAGCCGGCTTCCTCGATGCTCAACATGAAAAAGGATATGGGCGGCGCTGCCAATGTTCTGGCGCTCGCGATGATGATCATGGATGCCGGACTGCCGGTGGATCTGCGTGTGCTGGTTCCCGCGGTCGAGAACTCGATTTCGGCCTCCGCCTTCCGTCCCGGCGATGTGCTTTCAAGCCGCAAGGGATTGACTGTCCAGATCGACAACACCGACGCTGAGGGTCGCCTGGTGCTGGGCGATGCGCTGACCTACGCCTGCGAGGACAATCCCGGCCTGCTCATCGACATGGCCACGTTGACCGGCGCTGCCCGGGTGGCGTTGGGTCCGGATCTGCCGCCGTTCTACACCGATGACGAGACCCTGGCCGGCGAGATTGCAACCGCCTCCGAAAGCACGGTCGACCCGCTCTGGCGGATGCCGCTCTACAAGCCCTACGAAGCCGATGTCAAAGCCAGGATTGCCGATCTGACCAATGCGCCGTCGGGCGGGTTTGCCGGGTCGATCACCGCGGCCCTGTTCCTCAAGCGTTTTGTCTCGCCGGAAACCAGCTGGGTGCATTTCGACATCTTCGCCTGGTCGCCGAAGGACAAGCCGCATGCGCCGATGGGTGGCGAGGCGCAAGGCATCCGTGCGCTGTTCGACGTCATCAGCAAGCGCCATCCAGCCTGAGGGTGAGCACCCGGCTTGCGCGGTTTGCGAGTTTCGGTCAGTATAATACGGTACCGAAACGAACCAGGCGCGCCGCATGCCACTCGATCTCCGGCCATCCGAAGCCCTTGGATTGTGGCACGCAGCCACTCTCGAACATGTTCGCGTCATCGGGCCCGATCTCACCATCAGGCAGCTGGCGATCCTTTTGCATATCTATCTGGCGCCGCCGCCGCACACGGTGCGGGGGTTGGCCGCAATGCTTGGTGTGACCAAGCCGGTGATCACCCGGGCGCTCGACACCATGGGGCATATGGGGCTGGTGCGCCGGGTGCGCGACGACCGCGACAGGCGCAACGTCATCATCAAGCGAACGGTCGATGGAGCGCTCTTTGTCGAGAAGCTTGGCGACATCATCATCGCGGAAGGGCGCAAGCTGGCGCTGGCGGAAGGATCGGGGGCATGAGTGAACAACTGGACCGCCGGTCTCATGCCTACAGGCCGGATCTTGCGGACATCCGCCTCAGGGGCCGGGTCACGGCCGACCGCTACATCGAGGGGATGCCTGCAGAGGTGATCGTGCCGGTTGCCGCCCTTCACCCCCGGCCCGACCCCGAGTCCAGCATCGACACACAGGCTTTGCGCGGCGAGGCACTCAGCGTCTTCGACATCTCCGGCGGCTGGGCTTGGGTGCAGCTCGCAGCCGATGGCTATGTTGGTTATGTGCGCGAGCAGGCGATCGGGCAGGGCGCGGGCCCGGCGACCCATGTCGTCTCGGTTCCGCGCAGCTTCCTCTATCCAGGCCCCGATCTGCGCTTTCCGCACCTCGATGCCCTGTCGATGGGCAGCCGGCTAAGGATCGTCGGGACAGCCGAAACCCGGGCAACCCCTTACGCCATTCTGGAGGACGGATCAGCCATCATCGCCGCGCATCTTCTGCCGGTTGCCGAGAACCTGACAGACGATCCTGTGTCGGTGGCATCCCGCTTTCTTGAAACGCCCTATCTCTGGGGAGGACGATCGGGCTTCGGCATCGACTGCTCTGGCCTGGTGCAAATGGCGCTGGCCATGACCGGCAAGTCCGCGCCGCGCGATTCCGACCAGCAGGCCGCCAGCCTGGGCCGGATCATCGACCCTGACACTGACGGCCTGCAACGCGGTGACCTGGTGTTCTGGAAAGGCCATGTCGGCTTCATCGAGGATCCTGAGACGCTCCTCCACGCCTCGGGTGGAACCATGTATGTCACGCGGGAACCCTTGCGCGATGCGATCGACCGTATCGCCCGGCTGTACGGATTGCCGACCTGTTACCGGAGGCCGTAAGCCGGCTCAATAGCCCGCCTTGTGGTCCACCAGGTTGAGCAGCGGCTCGCCGCGCTCGAAGGCATCGATCTGTTCCACCATCGGTGCAATCAGCGATGACGGCATCGACGCCGCCGCGGCATGCGGCGTGATTGTCACCTTGGGATGGCTCCAGAACGGGCTTTCCGGATCGAGTGGCTCCTGCTGGAACACATCGAGCGTCACTGCCGAGAGCAGCCCCTCATCCAGGGCTGCGAGGATGTCCGCCTCGTTCTGCAGCCCGCCACGCCCTGCATTGATCAGCACCGGCGCGCCCAGCGGACCGCGTTTGGTCATCCGACGAAACAAATCCCGGTCGAGGATCTCGTGGGTGTCGGGCGTCAGTGGCAGCAGCACGACGAAGATGTCGGCAGAGGCGAGGAAAGCGTCAAGTCCAGCCTCCCCCGCATGACAGGTGACCCCCTCTACCTGTTTCTGCGTTCTCGACCATCCGGTCACGGCAAAACCCATGACCTGAAGCTTGGCGGCTGCGTCGCGGCCAAGTTCCCCCAGGCCCATGATTCCCACGGTGATGTCAGCGGCAGCCTTCTGGTCACGGTCCTCGTACCAGGTCCGGCTGGCCTGCTGGGCCCGGTAACGCGGCCCCAGCCGGTGATGGTCAAGCACCTGCCAGACCACGTATTCGCTCATCCGCGTGGTCAGGTTCGGCGAGACGACACGCACGATCGGCACGTCCGGCAGATCGGGGTCGGCAAAGACATGGTCAACGCCGGCGCCGAGCGAGAAGATCACCTTGAGGTTCGGCAGTTTCGACAACAGGCCCGGGCGCTGCTTCCAGACAATCGCATATTCTATGCTCGGATCGGTCTCTCCGTCCGGTTCAAGCGTCACCTGCCGTCCAGGTGCAGCCTTGGCGAGCTCCTGGGTCCATACGTCCGGCGCCCAGCCGGTGAGGGCGAGCAGGATTCGCCCCTTCTTGGTGTCTGACATTGTTCCGCCTATTCGCTGACCGCTCCGCCGGAGGCGGCTTCGAGATTGAAGGCCGCCGCCATCAGGGCCTTGGTGTATTCAGTGGTCGGGTGATCGAATATCTGGTCCGCCGTTCCCTGTTCCACCACCTTGCCGGCGCGCATGACGATCACGTCATTGGCCAGAGCCCGCACAACCTTGAGGTCATGACTGATGAACAGGTAAGCCAGATCATGCCGGCGCTGCAGATCCCTGAGCAGGTCCACCACCTGCGCCTGAACGCTCATGTCGAGCGCCGAGGTCGGCTCGTCCAGCATCACGAAACGGGGCTTGAGCACCATGGCCCGGGCAATCGCGATGCGCTGGCGCTGGCCACCGGAAAACTCGTGCGGATAGCGCCAGCGCGTCGAGGCGTCGAGCCCCACTTCCTCGAGCGCCGCAGCCACCCGCCGGTCGCGATCCTGGGCGGAAAGATCCCTGGCGTGGATTGCCAGCCCCTCGCCGACGATGTCGGCGATCGACATGCGCGGACTGAGTGATCCGAACGGGTCCTGAAACACCACCTGCATGGAGCTTCTGAGCGACCGCATCTGCTTGAAGGACCGCTCGTGCAGCGGCAGCTTGTTGAAATGGATCTCGCCTTCGCTGCGGATCAGCCGCATCAGCGCTAACCCGAGTGTGGTCTTGCCCGATCCCGATTCGCCGACGACGCCAAGCGTCTGGCCTGATTTCAGGGAAAGCGACAGCCCGTCCACGGCCTTGACGTGGTCAACCGTGCGCCTGAGAAAACCCTGCTTGACCGGAAACCAGACCTTGATGTCTCGGGCCTGCATCACCTCGGGCGCCGATGGCTTGCGCCTGGGCGGCTCACCCTTGGGTTCTGCGGCGAGCAGGTGCTTGGTATAGGCATGCTGCGGATTGGCAAAGATTTCCGCTGTCGGACCGGTTTCCACGATCTTGCCATTGGTCATCACGCAGACCCGGTCGGCGAATTTGCGCACGATTCCCAGATCGTGCGTGATGAACAGCATGGCCATCCCATGCTCGTTCTTCAGCTCACGCAGCAATTCGAGGATCTGCGCCTGCACTGTGACGTCGAGCGCCGTGGTCGGTTCGTCGGCAATCAGCAGTTCGGGACGGTTGGCAAGCGCCATCGCGATCATCACCCGCTGCCGCTGACCGCCCGAAAGCTGGTGCGGGTAGGAGGCAAGCCGCTTCCGCGGTTCACGAATGCCAACCTGTTCGAGCAATTCTAGAACCTGGCGCTGGGCCTCGTCCGGCTGGATCTGCTGATGCAGATGCAGGATTTCCGAAATCTGCTTCTCAACCGTCTGCAGCGGATTGAGCGAGGTCATCGGCTCCTGGAAGATCATGGTGATGTCGTTGCCGCGCACCTCCCGGATCTCCGGTTCGGGCGCCGAGAGCAGGTCCCGTCCCTTGAACAGGATCTCACCCGAGGGATGGCTCGCGGCCGGGTAGGGCAGCAACCGCAGCACCGAAAGCGCCGAGACCGATTTGCCGGAACCCGATTCCCCCACCAGCGCCACCGTCTCACCTCGTTTGATGTCAAACGAGATGTGGTCGACAGCCGTCTGGCTGTCGCCGCCCTGGTGGAATTCCACCGACAGGTCGCGAACCGACAGCAGCACCTCGTCTTTGTTCGCACCACTCATCGGAACGTCTTTCGCGGGTCGAAGGCGTCACGGGTGGCTTCGCCGATGAAGATCAGCAGCGACAGCATGATCGAGATGGTGAAGAACGCCGTCAGCCCAAGCCACGGCGCCTGCAGGTTGCGCTTGCCCTGCGCGATCAGTTCGCCCAGCGAGGCCGAACCGGGCGGCAGCCCGAAGCCGAGGAAATCGAGCGAGGTCAGCGTGGTGATCGAGCCGGACAGGATGAACGGCAGGAAGGTCAGCGTCGCCACCATGGCGTTGGGCAGCAGGTGGCGGAACATGATCGTGGTGTTGCCCACGCCCAGCGCCCGGGCGGCGTTGACATATTCGAAATTGCGGGCGCGCAGGAATTCTGCCCGGACGATGCCGACAAACGACACCCAGGAAAACAACAGCATGATGCCGAGCAGGATCCAGAACCCCGGCGGCAGCACGGCGGCGATGATCAGCAGGATGTAGAGCACCGGCATCGACGACCAGATCTCGATGAAGCGCTGCATCAGAAGATCGGTCCATCCGCCGAAATAGCCCTGCACGGCACCCGCTGCGATACCGATCAGTGCCGAGAAGACTGTGAGAGTAAGGCCGAAAAGGACCGAGATACGGAAGCCGTAGATCATCCGGGCGGTGACGTCCCGCGCCTGGTCATCAGTGCCGAGCCAGTTCATGTTGCCAAGCGTGCAGCCTGGGTCCTCGTCCTTGAGCGGATAGGCCGAGCAGGCCTCCCCGTCCTCCAGCAGCCAGAAGGGTGCGGTCGGCGCGGAGTGCGGGATGTAGGAGTTGGCCGTGGTGTAGGAGTAGCGGATCGGTGGCCAGATGATCCAGCCATTCGCCTCGATCTCATCCTGGATGAAGGGATCGCGATAATCGGTGCGCGCCAGAAAGCCGCCGAACTTTTCCTCCGGATAGTCGATCAGCACAGGATAGAGGATTTCGCCCTTGTAGGACGCCAGGATCGGCCGGTCATTGGCGATGAATTCCGCCAGGAGGCTGGCAATGAACAGGATCATGAAGATCCACAACGACCAGTAGCCGCGGCGGTTGGCCTTGAAATTGGACCAGCGCCGCCTGTTGGTCGGCGACAGCCAGCCCTTCGGCCGGCCTTGGGCATCATAGGCCTGTGCATTGCTGGAAGCCGGCGCGTTCATCCGACATCCCTTTTCTCGAAATCGATGCGCGGATCGACCCAGGTGTAGACCAGGTCGGAAATCAGCCCGACCACCAGGCCCATCAGCGAGAAGATGAACAGCGTCGCGAACACAACCGGATAATCCCGCTTGATCACCGATTCAAAACCGAGCCGGCCCAGCCCGTCGAGCGAGAAGATCGTCTCGATCAGCAGTGAGCCCGAAAAGAACGCGGAGATGAAAGCACCGGGAAAGCCGGCGATGACGATCAGCATCGCGTTGCGAAAGACGTGGCGGTAGAGCACCTGGCTTTCGCTCAGCCCCTTGGCACGCGCGGTTGTCACATACTGCTTGCGGATTTCGTCGATGAAGGAGTTCTTGGTCAGCAGCGTGGTGGTGGCAAAGGCCGCCAGCGACAGCGCGATCAGCGGCAGCGCTAGGTGCCAGAAATAGTCGACGATCTTGCCGAACAGGCTGAGCTCGGCGAAATTGTCCGATGTCAGCCCGCGCAGCGGAAACCAGTCGAAGAACGATCCGCCGGCAAACACGACGATCAGCAGGATACCGACCAGAAAGCCAGGCACCGCATAGGCGACGATGATCAGGCCGGATGTCCACACATCGAAGCGCGAGCCGTCGGAGACGGCCTTCTTGATCCCCAGCGGAATCGAGATGATGTAGGAGAGCAGCAGGATCCAGACGCCGAGCGAGATCGACACCGGCATTTTTTCGATGATCAGGTCGATCACATCGATGCTGCGGAAATAGCTCTCGCCGAAATCGAAGCGGATATAGTTCCACATCATCAGTCCGAACCGCTCGAGCGGCGGCTTGTCGAAGCCGAACTGCGCTTCCAGTTTGGCGATGAATTCCGGATCGAGCCCCTGCGCGCCGCGATATTGCGAAGTGACCGAATCGCCGAAATCCTGGCTCTGCAGCCCGGGATCGTCGCCGCCGCCGCCGGAAATGCGGTCGGTCGCCGAATCGCCCTGCCCGGTCAGCTGCGCGATCACCTGTTCCACCGGGCCGCCCGGCGCGAACTGGATCACCGCGAACGAGATCGCCATGATACCGACAATGGTCGGGATCATCAGAAGCAGGCGGCGAAGAATATAGGCGCCCATCAGCCCACCCGTCGGATGCCCGTCCGGGCAACGGCAGTGTGGCAGGGTCTGGTGCCGGTGACAGACTTCAAGTGCATTCCTTCCCGGCCCGGAAACCCTGGGCCTGAGGGTGATTCGCAACGGCCCAATTCAGAATCGAATGTGACCGTCCGCGCAAGGCCAAAGCAGCCCCTTCGGTGATCAAGGCTTGCCGTTGAACCACCATACACCGGGAAACCCGAGCGAATAGTAGGGCAGCTCTTCGGGATGCGAGAGCCGGTCCCAATAGGCAATTCGCGAGTTGCGCAGCGTGTAGGTGGGGATGACGAAATGATTGGCCAGCAGCACCCGGTCGAGCGCCCGTGCTGTCTGGATCAGCGTCTCGCGGTCCTTGGCGAAGGCAATCTTGCGCACCAGTTCATCAATGGCCGGGTCGGCAATGCCGGCATAATTGGCAGAGCCCTCCCGGTCGGCGGCCCTTGAGCCCCAGTACTCGGCCTGCTCATTGCCGGGCGAAAGCGATTGACCCCAGCCATTGTAGATCATGTCGAAGTCCCGCGATCGCAGCCGGTTCACAAATTGTGACGAATCGAGCACCCGGATGGAGACGTCGACGCCAATCCGCCGCAGGTTCTGGGCAAAAGGCAGGGCGACCTTTTCGATAAGCGGACCATTCAGCATGATTTCGAAGGTAAAGGGCTCACCGGTCTCCTCATTGACCATCTGGTTGCCGCGCAGCGTGTATCCGGCTTCGCGGAACAGCGACACTGCTTCGCGCAGGTTGGAGCGCATGTTGGCCTGGACATCCTGCTCCGTGCCGCCCACCGGGTTCTCATAGGGCGTGGTGAACACGCTCTCGGGAACTTCGCCCTCAAGCGATTTCAGGATGTCGAGTTCCTGGCCCTGAGGCAGCCCGGAAGAGGCCAACTCGGTGCCGAAGAAGAAGCTGTCGACCCGGTCATACTGTCCGAAGAAGAGGTTCCTGTTCTGATCCTCGAAATTGTAGGCATAGTTCAGTGCGCGGCGAACCCGTGGGTCCTTGAACTTGTCGCGGCGCAGATTGGGAATGAAGCCGACAAGAACCCCGCTTGACCGGTAGGCGTTTTCCGGAGTCTCCCGAATGATGCGGCCTTCCGTTGCCGCCGGGAAATCATAGGCATTGACCCATCGTTTGGCTTCGTTTTCCTGCCAGAAATCCACATTGTCTGATTTGAACGCCTCGAACTCGACATTGCGGTCGGCGAAATAGGTGTAGGTGATGCGGTCGAAATTGTTGCGGCCGATATTGACGTTGAGATCTGCACCCCAGTAATCCGCCACCCGCTCATAGGTCAGGCTTTCGCCAGGGCGGACATTGGCAATGCGGTAGGGACCCGAGCCCAACGGCGGTTCCAGGGTCGTCTCGCCGATGGCGGCCGTTTCGCCGTCGCGTTCCTGCCACCAGTGTTTGGGCAGGATGAGCAATTCGCCGACGATCTTGGGCAGCTCGAGGTTGTTTTTCTCATCAAAGGTGAAGGTGATCTCCCTCGGTCCGGTGATTTCCGCCTTGGTGACATGCCGGTAGTAGAATTCGCGCTGCGGATTGTTCGCCACCGTTTGCTCGAATGTCCAGACCACGTCTTCCGGCGTCACCGGTTTGCCATCATGCCAGCGGGCGCCTTCGCGCAGCCGGTAGGATACCCAGGAATAGTCATCGGGATAGCGGACGGCTTCCGCCAGCAGGCCATAGTCGGCGGAAATCTCGTCTTCCGAGGAGACCATCAGGGTTTCGAAGACAAGGCCCAGTCCAACCGCCAGATCGCCCTTGGCAGGCACAGGGTTGAGCGTATCGAAGGATCCGTCTTCCGACAGCCTCAGGGTGCCGCCCTTGGGAGCATCGGGGTTGACGTAGTCGAACCGCGCAAAGCCTTCCGGATATTTCGGCTCGCCGACAATTGCCGTTGCGTGCCGCCAGGCCGGTTCCTCGGCCAGAAGAGCAGGTGTGCTTGTCAGCAGCCAGGCGATCGCCAGCATGAAAGGGGCGGTGCGGTTGATCATCTTTGCCAGTCCTCCGGTAACCTTCATCGATCACAAGACAATAGGTCACTTGTGCGGCACTTGCAGGGGCTCACGCGGATTTCTGTCTCAATTCATAAAAAAAGCCGGGCTCAAGGCCCGGCTCCTTAAATCCATGCACGCATCACTCGCCCGGCAGAGGCGGCGGCGTATCTGCAACGGTGCGGAGATAGGCGATCAGATCGGCCCGTTCCTCGATCTTCTTCAATCCCGCAAAGCCCATTGAAGTACCAGAGATGTACTTCTTCGGAGCGGCGAGGAAATTGCTCAGACGCTCATAGGTCCATTCCACGGAGCCGCCTTCCGAATATTCAGTCAGAGCTCCGGAATAATTGAAATCGGCATGGGTTGCGACCGGACGGTTGACGATGTTCCAGAGGCCGGGGCCAACCTTGTTGGCGTTGCCGGCGTCATTGGTGTGGCAGGCCGCGCACTTCTTGAAGACGTTCTCACCCTTTGCAGGGTCGGCGCTGGCCAGCAGCGGCTCGATCAGTTCCGGTGCGGCTTCTTCGGTAGGTTCCGCGGCATCGCCGCCGCCCTCGGCAACTTCAATCATGAAGCCTTCGGTTTCCGGTTCGGCGGCATGGTAGATACCATCCGAAACAATCGAGAGTGTCATCAGGATGAACAGGAGGCCGAGAAAGGCGCCCGCCGCCGAGTTGAAGTATGAGGAGTTCATGTTCCGTCGCTCCGTTTCGGTTCGGCTTCCGCCCAGTTATCCGCAATATCCGAACCAGTCTTGAAATCGCGCGGAACCTATGTCTTTTGCAAGTTCGTTGCAACACCGTTTGTAACGGGGGCAGTGAGACTTTTTGACACTTGCGCCGCAAACCGAGGGATTGGACGCGCCATGGCAGCAGGTTCGGAGCATACACTCGTCATTATTCCGGCCCGATTGGCGTCAGCCCGGCTGCCCAACAAACCGCTTGCCGACATTGCCGGCGAGCCGATGGTGGTTCGCGTGGCGCGGCAGGCAGCGCTCGCCGATGTCGGACGCGTCGCGGTCGCTACTGATTCGCTCGAGATTGCGGATGTCGTCAGAGCCGCCGGCTTTGAAGCGGTGATGACCCGCGACGATCATCAGTCCGGGTCGGACCGTGTGTTCGAGGCGGCAACGATCATGGATCCCGATGCGAAAGCCGGCATCATCCTCAATGTGCAGGGCGACATTCCGGCAATCGAGCCGGAAACCATTCGCCGCTCAGTCCTGCCGCTTGCCGCTTCTGCGGCAGATCTCGCCACGCTTGCCGTCGAGATTGTCGATGAGGCGGAGAAGACCAATCCGAACATCGTCAAGGTGATCGGTACTCCGATCGGCGACGGGCTGCTGCGTGCACTCTATTTCACCCGGGCCACGGCGCCTTACGGCGAAGGCCCGCTCTACCACCATATCGGGCTTTATGCCTGGCGCCGACCGGCGTTGCAGCGCTTCGTGTCGCTCAGGCCGTCGACGCTGGAAAAGCGCGAATCGCTCGAGCAGTTGCGGGCGCTCGAGGATGGCATGCGCATCGACGTGGCGATCGTTGACTCCGTACCGCTGGGTGTCGATACTCCCGCCGATCTTGCGCGCGCCCGCCAAATCCTGGCACCGAAATAGGCGCGTATCTCTCAAAACGGACAGACCTGATGACCGCTTCCACCAACCGCATCGCCTTTCAGGGCGAGTTTGGCGCAAACTCCGACATGGCGTGCCGCGACATGTTTCCCGCCATGGAGCCCTTGCCCTGCGCCACCTTTGAAGACGCCTTCAATGCGCTCGCCCAGGGGGAAGCGGATCTGGCAATGATCCCGATCGAGAACACGATCGCCGGCCGGGTCGCCGATATTCATCACCTGCTGCCGGAATCGCAATTGCACATTGTCGGTGAGTATTTCATGCCGATCCATTTCCAGCTGATGGCGCTGCCGGGCGTCGACCGTTCGGAAATCCGCACTGTACACAGCCATGTTCACGCCGTCGGCCAGTGCCGCAAGGTGGTCCGCGCCAATGGCTGGAAGGCGGTCGTCGCCGGTGATACCGCAGGCGCTGCGCGGCTGGTCTCGGAGAGCAATGACAGGACGATGTCCGCGCTTGCACCGCGTCTTGCGGCCGAACTCTATGGATTGAACATCCTCCAAGAGAATGTCGAGGACACCGAAACCAATGTCACCCGCTTCGTGGTGCTGTCGCGGGAGGCCAAAATTCCGCCGCGTCCGGTGGCGGACGAGGTGGTCGTCACTACCTTTGTCTTCCGGGTGCGCAACATTCCCGCCGCGCTCTACAAGGCAATGGGCGGTTTCGCCACCAACGGCGTCAACATGACCAAACTCGAAAGCTACCAGATCGGCGGCAAGTTCTTTGCCACACAGTTCTACGCCGACATCCAGGGCCATCCGGACGAACCCCCGGTGGCGCGCGCCATGGAAGAGCTCGGCTTCTTTTCAAAGGAGCTGAGGATCCTGGGCGTCTATCCGGCCCATCCGTTCCGCCTGGCGCAGAACGGCTCGCATGCAGAAGAGGTCGAGGGCTGAACCGCAGGTTTACCTGCGCCAGTCCAGCCAGTCGCGCATCAGCCGGTGGGCGATAGCGCCGGGTGGCGGCGCCGAGGCATCCGCCTCGCCAAGGCTCGATGCCAGCATTGCCTCGGTCTCGGAGCGGTCGAACCAGCGGCAGTCTTCCAGCTCGGCCGTGTCGCGGGTGATCTTGAGGCTTTGCGCTTCCGCATAGACACCGATCATCAGGGAATGCGGCATCGGCCAGGGTTGGCTGGCGTGGTAGCGCACGCGGCCGACCTTGATGCCCGATTCCTCCATCGTCTCGCGGCGTACCGCATCTTCCATGGTTTCGCCCGGCTCGATGAAGCCGGCCAGGCACGAATACATGCCGGGCGGGAAATGCGGGCTGCGGCCCAGCAGGCAGCGATCGCTCGCCTCGTCGATGGTCAGCATGATCGCCACCGGGTCTGTGCGCGGAAACACCGTGTGGCCGCAACCCTTGCAGCGCCGCCGGTATCCGCCGGCTTCCGGCGTCATCGGCTCGCCGCAGCCGCCGCAATGCCGGTTGGCCAGCGCCCAGGACACCAGGCTGGTGCCTTGCGCATAGGCGCCAAGAGCTTCTTCGTCCATCAGGGCCTGACGATAGACCGACCGCGTGTCGATCGCCTTGAACGGCTCGGGCAGATCGTCGGGCTCGATACCCACAGGCATGGCAATCCGGGCAACGCCGGCCTCGTCCCAGCCGATCAGCACCGCATCGGCGTTCCGCGGCTGCATCAAGGCAAGGTCGTCGGCCTTCAGCAGGCCGTCGGGCGCGTTTCCATCCACCCGCATCGCCAGCCGGCCCTTGCTGATGGCGAAGTACCGCGTCGCAGGATCCTTGAGCGCGTCGCCGAGCTCTGTTTCGGTGCGGTGTTCGGAACGGCGGTCCAGCCGGTTGGAGGAAAAAGCCACAAGCCGGCTGGCTTCGCCATGCGGAGCATCATGGTCAAACAGGGAAAATGTCATATTCTAGAGGGCCTCGAGAAGTCTTTCAGTAAATTCGGCGCGGGCGCTTGTGGCCCAGGGTTTGGCTTGGCCGTGGCCCCAGACTGGTCCTGGCCACGCCGGATCGCCCTCGTCGCGGGCAATGATGTGAAGATGGAACTGGCGAACCTGGTTGCCAAGCGCGCCGACATTGATCTTCAGGCAGCACGAAGCCTGCTTGACCGCCTTGGCCGCGATCGCCGTCTCGAAGGTCAGCATGGTCTGGTCAAGCGGTGTCATCTCGAAAATCTCGGAAATGCCGCTGCGTTGCGGCACCAGCAGCACCCACGGCCAGCGCGAATCCTCCATCAGCCTGAGCTGGCAAAGGCCCAGTTTCATCAGCAACGTGCTGTCGCGTTCAAGGCGCGGATCGAGAACAAAATCGGACATGAGAACACCGCCGAACAAGGTTGAGGCGCAACTCTAGCAGTTTTTTTTGGCGCTGGCTTGCTTTTGCCTCACTGATTGACGATATGTGGCCTCGGGAGGTTGGTGGTGGACGAGCCACTCGCCAACCGGGTCAGGTCCGGAAGGAAGCAGCCCTAACGAGCCCGGCACGGGTCACCGTGCCAGCCTCCCACCCTTTCGCCCGTCCTGTATTGCTGTGCGCGCTCGAGCGGGCACGCGGGGGGCGCTGCAAGATCTTTTGCAGCCAACTGCCGACCCGTCATTGACGGGGTTCGACCGGGGTGCAAACATTCTCTTTGAATGGCCATCGGGCCAGCGCGAGGGCGGCACGAGGATCATGGACGAAACAACCGGCACGACCACAGTTTCGGCGGGTGCAGGCGCTGAGAACCAGGCGCCGTACCGGGTTCTGGCGCGCAAGTACCGCCCGAAGGATTTCACCGACCTGATCGGCCAGGAGCCGATGGTCCGCACGCTGACCAACGCCTTTTCCTCAGGCCGCATCGCTCAGGCCTGGATGCTGACCGGCGTCCGCGGCGTCGGCAAGACCACCACCGCCCGCATCCTGGCGCGAGCGCTCAATTACGAGACTGCAGAAATCGACAAGCCGACCATTGATCTGACCGTGCCCGGCGAGCACTGCCAGGCGATCATGGAAGGCCGCCATGTCGATGTCATCGAGATGGATGCGGCCTCGCATACCGGCATCGACGATATCCGCGAGATCATAGAGCAGGTGCGCTACCGCCCGGTCTCGGCGCGCTACAAGGTCTACATCATCGACGAAGTGCACATGCTCTCCAACCAGGCCTTCAACGGCCTGCTCAAGACGCTGGAAGAGCCGCCGGCCCATGTGAAGTTCATCTTCGCCACCACCGAGATCCGCAAGGTTCCGATCACCGTGCTGTCGCGCTGCCAGCGTTTTGACCTGCGCCGCATCGATTCGGGTCTGCTGGTGGCGCATTTCAAGAACGTCGCCGGCCAGGAAGGCATTGCGATCGACGACGAATCCCTGGCCATGATTGCCCGCGCCGCTGAAGGTTCGGTGCGCGATGGCCTGTCGCTGCTCGACCAGGCCATCGCCCATGGCGGCGGCAGCGTTGATGCCGAAGCGGTGCGCTCCATGCTCGGGCTCGCCGACCGCTCCCGCATTGTCGGCCTGTTCGGCTCGCTCATGGCGGGCGACGTGGCAGGGGCACTTGCGAGCTTCCGTGATCAATATGATTCCGGCGCCGGCCCGTCGGTGATCCTCACCGATCTGGCGGATTTCACCCATCTGGTAACGCGGCTCAAATTCGTGCCGGAAGCCGGCCAAGACCCTTCCCTGACCGAAACCGAGCGCGAAAGCGGCGCGGATTATGCGGCAAAGCTGTCGACCGTCATTCTCTCACGCGTCTGGCAGATGCTGCTCAAAGGCATCTCCGAAACCGACACGTCGAGCCGGCCAGCAGCGGCGGCTGAGATGGCCTTGATCCGCATTGCCCATGCCGCCAACCTGCCTTCTCCGGAAGATGCCTTGAAAGCCTTCCAGAATTCCGGCGGTGGCTCCGCAGAGGCCAGTGGACAGGCCTCCGGCAACGGACCATCCGGAGGCGGAGCGACGGCCCGCGCCGTCGGCGAGCGGCGGATGCCCCAGGGCGGTAACGGCGGCGGCGGGCAACCGTCCATGCACCTTGCCCATTCCGCCGAACCCTCCGTTGCAGCTCCCGCCGTTTCCGAACCGGTCGAGGAAGTCGCCATCGGTTCGCTCGAAGACATGGTTGCGCTTGCCGAAAAGCACCGCGACATCGCCATGAAGGTCCAGATCCGGACGGGCGTGCGGCTGGTCAGGATCGAGCCCGGCCGCCTGGAAATTAACCTGGCGCCCGATGCGAGCCCCAGCCTGCCCGGCGAACTGATCAAGAAGCTCGGCGACTGGACCGGCGCCAAGTGGTCGGTTGCATTGAGCCGCGAGGAGGGCGCGCCGACGCTGGCCGAGCGCGAGACTGCCAAGCGCGAGGCGCTCGTCAGCGACGCCCGCCAGGATCCCGATGTCGCCGCCATTCTGGCGCGCTTCCCAGGCGCCCGCGTCACCGATGTGCGCATCGCCGCACTCGAGGAAGACCTCGCAGCCGAGGCGCTCTCGCCAACCGAGGATGGAGATATCCTTCCGGAAGATCTCGAACCCGAAGACAGCTCGGACTGAGCGCGCATATCGCTCCGGCCGCGGCGGCTTGAAACCGGCAAACAACACTCGAACCGGCAAACAACACTCGAAAAGGAGACCTGGATGAAAGACATCATGGGTATGATGGGCAAGATCAAGGACATGCAGGCCAAGATGGAACGCATGCAGGAAGAGCTTGCCGAGCTGGAATGCGAAGGCGTGGCGGGCGGCGGCATGGTCTCTGTCCGCCTCACCGGCAAGGGCCTGATGAAGGGTCTCTCGATTGATCCTTCCATGTTCAAGGAAGACGATGTCGAGATCCTCGAGGACCTGATTGTCGCCGCCCACAATGACGCCAAGGCCAAGGTCGAGGCGATGATGGCTGAGCGGACAAAGGAACTGACTGCCGGGCTTCCGATTCCTCCCGGCATGAAACTGCCGTTCTAGGCCTTGCGCAGGGATCGGCTCTTGGTGAGGACAGACTGAAATGCAGAAGCGTGTAACCGGGCCGGAAATCGAGCGCCTGATCCAGCTGCTTGCGCGGGTTCCGGGGCTCGGGCCGCGCTCGGCCCGCCGCGCAGCATTGCACCTGATCAAGAAGAAGGATCAACTCATGGGGCCCTTGGCGCTGGCCATGAACGAGGCTTTCGACAAGGTCCGCATCTGCTCGACTTGTGGCAATGCCGACACCTCCGATCCGTGCACGGTCTGTACGGATCCGACCCGCGACCAGAGCGTCATCATCGTTGTCGAGGACGTCGCCGATCTCTGGGCGCTCGAGCGGGCAGCCGCGATGAATGCCGGCTATCATGTGCTTGGCGGTACTCTCTCACCGCTCGACGGCGTCGGCCCGGATGATCTGTCGATCGCAAAGCTTGTCGACCGCGTGGCGGCGGGCGGCGTCCGCGAGATCCTGATTGCTGTCAACGCCACCGTCGAAGGCCAGACGACGGCGCACTACATCACCGAGCAATTGTCCGGCTTCGACATCAAGGTTACCCGCTTGGCCCATGGTGTGCCGGTCGGCGGTGAGCTGGATTATCTCGACGAGGGCACGCTGGCAGCCGCCATTCGCGCCCGCACCGCCTTCTAGGAGACGTAACGATGCCGCGGTTTTTCAATCCCGACACCATGCCGAAACCGGCGTCCAACTATGTCCAGGCTGTCGAGATGGCGTCTCCCGGCCGCCGCCTGATCATCTCCGGCCAGATTGGCGTCACTCCGGACGGGGAGATGCTCGCCGGCTACCGCGAACAGGCAGGTCAGGCCTGGCGCAACGCCCTCGCCGGACTCGCCGCCTGCAACATGCGGATCACCGATATCGTGGCAATCCGGGTCTATGACGTGGCGCCGGGCAATGTGAGCGCCTACCGCGAGCTCCGGGACCAGTTTCTTGAGGGCCATGCGCCGGCCTCGACCTATGTCATCGTCGCGGGCCTCGCCCATCCCGACCTGTTGACGGAAATCGAGGTCGAGGCATTTTCTGAACACTGAGCAACCGGTTCTTCCGGCGCCATTTTCCCGACACGCCTGTCGGGTTAGGCTGGAGCCATGATTCGCGCCCTGTTTCTGACCGTCATCCTTGCTTTCTCCGTGACCGCTTTCGCGGTGCCAACGTCGCATGCCGCGACCAAGGCCGGGGTCGAAACCCAGTTCCGCCAGTGGCTTGAGGCTGACCTTTGGCCCGACGCAAAACGCGCCGGTGTATCCAAACAGGTATTCGACAGCGCTTTCGCCGGTGTCACTCTCGACTGGGATCTGCCGGATCTGGCGCCGCCGGGTTTCCCGAAACCAAAAGCCCGCGCCCAGAGCCAGGCCGAATTCCGCAGCCCCGGCGCCTATTTCAGCGAGAAGCGGCTTCAGGGTCTTGCAGCCTCCGGCCGCTCGCTGATGAACCAGCATGCTGGTTTGTTGCGCCGGATCGAGGAGCGCTACGGCGTCCCTGCCGCCATCATCGTCGCGGTCTGGGGCCGTGAATCGGGCTTCGGCCGGGCAAAGATCCCCCATTCCGCCGTACGGGTCATCGTCACCAAGGCCTTCATGTCAACCCGGCCCGAGTTGTTCCGCAGGGAAATCCTGGCTGCGTTGCAGATCCTTCAGCGCGGCGATGTTCCGGCATCCGCGCTGAAGGGGTCCTGGGCCGGCGCCATGGGCCAGCCGCAGTTCCTGCCATCAAGCTATCTCGACCATGCGGTCGATTTTGACGGCGACGGCAAGATCGATATCTGGAACTCGACCGCCGATTCGCTGGCCTCGATCGGAAATTACCTCGCGAAATCCGGCTGGGTGCGCGGCCGCGACTGGGGCTTTGAAGCGGTCATCCCGGAAGGGGTTACCTGTGCGCTCGAAGGTCCCGATCGGGCACGGCCGATCAGCGCCCTGACCGAGATGGGCATCATCCGCATTTCCGGCAGGCCGTTTCCCGAGCACGAGCGCCGCGCGCCCGGCATGGTCTTGGTGCCCGCGGGCATCTACGGCCCGGAATTTGTCGTCACACCGAATTTCTACGTTATCAAGGAATACAACAATTCCGATCTCTACGCCCTGTTCATCGGCAATCTCGCCGACCGCATGGCCTATGGTGGCGGCGCCTTTGTCACCCGCTGGCAGGACACCGGTGCGATGTTGCGATCCGACATCGCCCGCCTGCAGTCTTCGCTGGAAAGACAGGGCTATGATGTCGGCGGCGCCGATGGCCTGCCCGGCTACAAGACGCGGCGGTCGATCGGCGAGTGGCAGTCGAAAAACGGCCAGAAGCCAACCTGTTTTCCGACGGCGGCCCTGCTCAAGACCATCCGCTAGCCGTCCTTTGTCGAAAAAGGGCTGGTAGAAGCGCAATTCATCCAGGCATCAATAACATTGAACCTCCCCGGCGAAATCGAGGTTGCTTTTGCCTGCCCGCCGCCCCTACAGATTTGCATTGGGCTGACGCGGCGCCTATCTGTGGCGTCTGTACACGAATGGAGAATGACATGATCGAGAAGCGCGAGTTTTACATCAATGGTGCATGGGTTTCGCCCAGCAAGGCGCGGGACTGCGAGGTCATCGATCCTTCAACGGAGGAAGCCTGCGCGGTGATCTCGCTCGGCTCGAGCGAAGACACCGACAAGGCGGTCGCCGCCGCTAAGGCAGCCTTTGACAGCTGGTCGCGGACCGATCCCGAGACCCGGCTCGGCTACGTCAAGAAGATCCGCGAAGTCTATGCCGAGCGCGCCGAGGACATGGCCCAGGCCATCAGCCTGGAAATGGGCGCGCCGATTGCGATGTCACGCTCAAGCCAGGTCACGTCCGGCACCTGGCACATCGACAATTTCATCACCGCCTTCAAGGACATCGAATTCATCCGGCCGCTCGGGTCGCATGCCCCCAATGACCGCATCGCCATGGAGCCGATCGGCGTCGTCGGGCTGATCACGCCCTGGAACTGGCCGATGAACCAGGTGACGCTGAAGGTCATCCCGGCGCTGCTCGCCGGCTGCACCATGGTGCTCAAGCCGTCCGAAGTGGCGCCGCTGTCCTCGATCGTCTTTGCCGAGATCGTCCATGCCGCGGGCGTGCCGGCCGGTGTGTTCAACCTCGTCAATGGCGATGGTGTCGGCGTTGGTACCGATCTTTCGACCCACAAGGATGTCGAGATGATCAGCTTCACCGGCTCGGCCCGCGCCGGCGCCGCCATTTCCAAGGCCGCCGCCGACACCTTCAAGCGCGTCTGCCTGGAACTCGGTGGCAAGGGCGCCAATGTGATCTTTGCCGATGCCGACGCCAAGGCGGTCGAGCGTGGCGTCCGCCATTGCTTCAACAACACCGGCCAGAGCTGCAACGCACCGACCCGCATGCTGGTCGAACGCCCGGTTTATGACCAGGCCGTCGAGAAGGCCATCGAGGTTGCCGCATCGACCAAGGTCGGCTCCTCGCATGATGAAGGCAACCATATTGGCCCCGTGGTCTCTGCCGCCCAGTTCGACAAGATCCAGGGCCTGATCCAGACCGGCATTGATGAGGGCGCGCGCCTGGTCGCTGGCGGCACCGGCCGACCGGAAGGCTTCAACCGCGGCTATTTCGTACGCCCGACCATCTTCGCCGACGTCACCAACGACATGACCATTGCCCGAGAGGAAATCTTCGGCCCGGTTCTCTCGATCATTCCCTTCGACAACGAAGAACATGCCGTCGAGATCGCCAATGACACGATTTACGGCCTGACCAACTACGTCCAGAGCCAGGATGGTGCCAAGCGCAACCGCATGGCCCGTCGCCTGCGGTCCGGCATGGTCGAAATGAACGGCAAGTCACGTGGCGCTGGCGCGCCCTTCGGCGGCGTCAAGGCCTCCGGCCGCGCCCGCGAAGGCGGCGTCTGGGGCATCGAGGAATTCCTCGAGGCCAAGGCCATCTCCGGCTGGGACAGCGACGTCAACTGATCCAGTGCCTGGTCAGGCACTCTCGCTGCGGCTCGTTCCTGATCGGGGCGGGCTGTAGTCATTTCTAGTCTCTAGTCTGAAAACCCGATGCTCGCGCCGTTCTGCAAGGTCTTGCTTGGCGACTGGCCGTATTTTGCCTTGTAGATCTGCGAAAACCGGCCGAGATGGGAAAATCCCCAGCGGGTCGCCACTTCGGTCACCGAGGCTCCAGGCGCGCCCGCCATCAGTTCCTCATGCACGCGGCGCAACCGTTCCGATCGCAACAGCGCCATCGGGCTGGTGTTGCGGAAATTGCGGAACCCGAGTTGCAGCGAGCGTGCCGTGACCCCGGCAGCATTGGCGATGTCATCCAGCGAGATCGGATTGTCGAGATTGCTGCGGACGAATTCCTCGGCCTTGCGCACGTGTCGAGGCGCCGCCGAAGAACGCGTCGGCCTGAGATATCTGGAATAATTGTGCTTTCCGGCTTCGAGAATCCCGGACAGGATCACGGATTCGAGCTGGCGGGCCAGCAGGCCGCCTGACGAGAGCATCACCTGCCCGTTGTCGGCCTCTGTCACCAGGTGCATGATCAGGCCGTAAAGTGCGGCACCGACATCGCTGGTCAGGTCCAGCGGTCCGGAGAAGGTCAGCGGCTTGCTGGCGCCCGAACCGAGAAGCTGTGACAGATGATCCTGCAAGGCTTCGCGCCCGACCTTGACCAGGATCTGCCGGCAGCCCTCGTCCCAGATCATCGTGGTCGGCAGATGCGGGTTCAACACCGCCGCCTTGTCCGGGCAGGAGTAATAGTGGTCCGGCCCGTTGCTGATAGCTGCGCCGCCCGAAAGCGGGATCTGCAGCAGGTAGAAATCCTTGAGTTCGCCGGGCGCGATCAGGGTCTTGGCGCCGTACTGGATGTAATTCAGGGACAGCCGCTCGCCGCTGACATGATTGTGGCAGGCATCGAAACTGCCGCGCCCGATCATGTCCAGCCGGTGCGGGCAGAACACCCGCGCAACCCTTTCGCGCGCCTCATCGAGATCGCTGCTTTCGAACAGGCTGAACCGCGCCAGCGGGCGCGGGGTCATGGGATCAGGCAACATCAGCGCTCCCGACACCGTTGTTGGCAAACATGCATTTGCATGAAAGCACGTTTTTGTCCGCAGCGATAGAAATTTTCGTTTTGCGGATAGTCAGCGCTCAAACCGGATGGCGGCCCGGTTTGATTGGCCCAAACTTCTCTTCAACGAAAAGGGGAGAACGCCGATGCGAGGACTGGACAGGAAAGTGGCGATTGTGCCCGGTGGCGCGACCAAGATAGGCGCAGCCATCGTCAAGGCATTCCGGAATGCAGGCGTTCAGGTGATGATCGCCGATATCAATGCGGAAGCGGGCGAGGCGCTGACTGGCGACGGCATCGCCTTTCAGAAGACCGATCTGCGCGACGACGCCCAGATCGCCGCTCTCGTCAAAGCCACGAAAGAGAAATTCGGACGCATCGATTTCCTGGTCAACGTCGCCTGCTCCTATCTCGACAATGGCGTTGAATCGACCCGCGCCGAATGGCTGGAAAGCCTCGACGTCAACATTGTCGGCTCGGTCATGCTGATGCAGGCGGCACGATCCGAACTCGCGAAAAACAAGGGCGCCATCGTCAATTTCGGCTCGATCTCGGCCCGTGTCGCCCAGACCGGCCGCTGGCTCTACCCGGTCTCCAAGGCCGCGATCCTGCAGCTGACCCGCAACCAGGCGATGGATCTGGCGCCCGAAGGCATTCGCGTCAACGCGGTTTCACCCGGCTGGACCTGGTCCAACATCATGGACGAGCTGACCGGTGGCGACCGCGCCAAGACCGACCAGGTCGCCGCACCCTTCCATCTGCTTGGACGCACCGGCGACCCGGAAGAGGTCGCGGCATCGGTTCTCTTCCTCTGTTCGGACGAGGCCAGCTTCATCACCGGAACCGACATCCAGGTTGACGGCGGCTACACCGCCATGGGCCCGGAGCGCGCGGCGCCGGCCATACCGCTTCTGATGGAATAAAACCAAAAATGGGGAACAACATGAGAAAGATCACGATTATCGGCGGCGGCCAGTCCGGCCTGCAACTTGCCATCGGCCTCATCAAGGCCGGAAATTCGGTGCGCGTCGTCCAGAACCGCACCGCCGAGGACATTGCCACCGGCAAGGTCATGTCGAGCCAGTGCATGTTTCACAATTCGGTCGAGCATGAACGCGAACTGGGCATCGACTTCTGGGCCGACACCTGCCCGCCGGTCGACGGCATCAATTTCCAGGTACAGGCGCCGGACGGCTCCGGCAACAAGGCCATCGACTGGACCGGCAAGCTCGATAACAGCGCCTATTCGGTCGACCAGCGGGTCAAGATCCCGGCCTGGATGGCCGAATTCGAGCGCCTCGGCGGCACGCTGACCATCAAGGATGCGACGATTGCCGATTTGGAACACTACAGCCGGCAGGACGATCTGGTGATCGTCGCCTCGGGCAAGGGCGACATCGGCCGCCTGTTCGAGCGCGACGCGGAAAAATCACCCTACGAGACCCCGCAGCGGGCCCTGGCGCTGACCTATGTCACCGGCATGACGCCGCGCCCCGAGCACTCGGCGGTTTGCTTCAACCTGATCCCCGGTGTCGGCGAGTATTTCGTTTTCCCGGCGCTCACCACCTCCGGCCCCTGCGAAATCATGGTGTTCGAGGGTGTGCCGGGCGGCCCGATGGATTGCTGGGCGGATGCGAAGACGCCGGAACAGCATCTGGCGACATCGAAGAAGATCCTCGAGACCTTCCTGCCCTGGGAAGCCGCGCGCTGCGAGAGCATCGAGCTGACCGACGACAACGGCATTCTCGCCGGGCGTTTCGCACCCACAATCCGCAAGCCGGTCGGAACACTTCCCTCGGGACGCCAGGTTCTCGGCCTCGGTGACGCGGTCTGCCTCAATGATCCGATCACCGGCCAGGGCTCCAACAACGCCGCCAAGGCCGCCGCGGTCTATCTCAAGCGCATCATCGCGCATGGTGACAAGCCGTTCGACGCGGCCTTCATGCAGTCCACGTTCGACGAGTTCTGGGACTACGCGCAGTGGGTGGTCTCCTGGACCAACATGATGCTGCAGCCGCCGCCGCCCTTCATCCTCAACATCATGGGCACCGCCTGCGCCGAGCCGCGTCTGGCGCACCGCATGGCCAACGGCTTTGACGACCCGCGTGATTTCTTCCCCTGGTTCGCCGATCCCGATGCGGCAGAGGCCTATCTCACCGAGCTCAAGGCGGCGTAAGATGGGCATGGGCATCGATCACGCCACATTCCGCGCGGCCATGGCCCGCTTTCCCGGGGCGGTGACCATCATCACCGCCCGTCACGGGGACGAGCGGCGCGGCATCACGGCCACGGCGGTCTGTTCGGTCTCGGCCGAACCGCCGAGCCTGCTGGTCTGCGTTAACCGCAAGACCGGCACCTGTGCGGCCATCCGTGAAACCGGAACCTTCAATGTCAATCTCCTGCCTGATCCCGCCAGCCCGCTGGCGCTGCGCTTTGCCGGCGCCGATGGGATCACCGGCGAGGACAAGTTCGCCGAAGGCAATTGGGTCGAGGATGCGCGCGGCCTGCCTCTTCTCAGCGAAGCACTGATTGGCTTTTCCTGCGACGTGTCGGAAATGCTCGAGGCCGGCAGCCACACGGTGTTCATCGGCGAGATCATGCAAATCCGGATCAGCGAAGGCGCGCCGCTGGTTTATGGCCAGTCCCGCTTTCACCGGCTCGAGCCGCTCTGACAGGCCAACCGCTCAGCGGCGGCGATGGGTCGCCGCCACCCGTGACACTTCCTCGTAGATGCCGGAAAGCAGATTGAGTGTCTGCGTGGCCGCGCGCAACCGCTCGGCCAGGTCCGGCACGTCGGCAACAGCCGCGATCAGCAGGCGCCGGCGCAAATCTCCATAGGCTTCGGTGACTGAGCGGCCCTTCTCGGTGACCTGGTAGGTCACGCCCGAGCGGCCGGAGCCTTCCCGGAGAACCAGATCTGCACTTATCAGCTTGCGCAGGCTGTACTGGATGTTGGGGACATCATCCCGGTTGGTCAGCCGTGCCAGGTCCTTGATCGTCTTCGGACGCTCGTTCATCCGGATGATGTGCAGCAGCGCATTCTCGGGGCCCGAGGCCGCGACATCCACGACGCCTGCGAGGCATTCCGATTGCCATCGGCCGAAGCCTTCGAAGGTGCGCATCAGCGCAAACTCCAGTTCCGTCGTGCTGACCTCGACATCGCTCTTGGCCAGGTGCCAGCGATAGTCAAGTTCGCGATGTGCCGGTTCGTCTTCGGGTGGCTTTGGGCCGTTGCTCATCAAGTGCTCCTTAAGTCCTGATAAATTTTACTCCTAAAACATATTGACGCAATCGCATTTTTAGATAGAGTTTCTATCATAAATTAAAACCAATAAAGGAACAGCGACTATGACAAGGAACATGATGCTGGCGGATGACCGCTTTCTGCTCGGTACATTCTCGTCGAACTGCTCATCGGGAATGAGCGTGACCAAGGTTAAGGAGCGATGGGTCAACTCCTGGGAAAACAATCTCGCCCTCGGCCGCCTGCTCGATGACGCGGGCATTGATTTCATGCTGCCGATCGCCCGCTGGATCGGTTACGGCGGCGAGACCGATTTTCACGGTGGTGTGCTCGAGACCATGACCTGGGCTGCAGGGCTGCTGGCGTCCACGAAAGACATCTCGGTGTTTGCCACCATTCACACCGCGGCCAATCACCCGGTGGTGGTTGCCAAGCAGATCGCCACGATCGATCATATCGGCAACGGCCGTGCCGGGCTCAACATCGTCGCAGGCTGGAACAAGCCCGAATACGAGGCGCTCGGTCTGAGCCTGCCCGACGACCACGAAACCCGCTACGGCTACGCGCAGGAATGGTTTGACGTCGTCCGCAAGCTCTGGGCTTCGAAAGACTATTTCGACTGGGACGGAAAACACTTCCAGCTCAAGGGCGTGCACGGGGATCCGCTGCCGGTCCGCGGCGATGTTCCGATCATCAATGCCGCGGGTTCGCCGCAGGGCAGGGAGTTTGCCACCGACAACGCCAACTTCCTGTTCACCCCGGCCATCGACCTGGCCCGCTCGACCGAGGAGATCAGGGAACTCAAGGACCAGGCCAAGGCTAAGAACCGCAAGGTCGATGTGCTGACATTCTCCCATGTCATCTGCCGCCCGACCGAGGAAGAGGCGCTTGCCTATCTGGAGCATACCGCCAAGACCAATGCCGACTGGGAAGCGGTCGACAATCTGGTCCGCCTGCAATTCGCCCATGCGCACAGCTTCCCGCATGACCTTCTGGCGCTGATCCGCGACCGCTTCGCCATGGGCCATGGCGGTTTCCCGCTGATCGGCACTCCCGACCAGGTGGCCGAAGGCATTCTGTCGCTGCATCGCGCAGGCTTCGCCGGCACCACCCTGTCCTTTGTCGATTACGTCAAGGAATTCCCCTATTTCCGCGACACAGTCCTGCCGAAGCTCGATGCCGCAGGCATCCGCTGAGCGCGAGGGAGGCGTGGACGCCGTCATCGAGCGTCTGCCCTCCGCCGGCGAATTCCGCGATGCCATGCGCAATTTCGTCGGGAATGCCAGCGTCCTGACCGCGGGCAGCGGTGACGACCGGTCGGGACTGGTGGTGACGTCCGCCATCTCGCTGTCGGCGGATCCGCCGCTGCTGCTGGCCTGCGTCAATCGCTCCTCATCGACCTGGCCGCTGATCGAGCGATATGGCTGTTTTGGCTGGTCGGTGCTTGGCGCGGGTCACCAGGCGGTCGCTGAACGCTTCACCGGCTTCGGTGGCGCCAAGGGCCCCGAGCGATATGCCGGGGCGTCCTGGGTCACGGCAAGAACCGGCGCATCGCTGCTCGAGGACGCGGTGGTCGGCATCGACTGCACGGTCGAGGAGATGATCGACCGCGCCACCCATTCGATCATCATCGGCCGGGTGCAGCAGATCCGGACCCGCCCCGGCCAGGGCGCGATGATCTACTGGAACGGCGCTTTCCGCGGGTTGGCGGACTGACACTATTGGACCGGCGGGCAAAGGTTCCGCCGGTTCCACCTCCGGGCTTTCTGCTGGCTTTCAGGCCCCGGCCTGAAACACCACCCGCCCGCCGCAGATCGTGGCTACGACCGCGACATCCTTGATCTCGTCGTGATCCGCAACAGCCATGATATCCCGGTCGAGGATCACCAGATCCGCTACCTTGCCCACTTCCAGCGAACCCTTGTAGGCCTCGCTGCGCTCGGCATAGGCGCCGCCGATCGTATAGCCCCTGAGCGCAGCTTCGAGCGAGAACCGCTGGTCCGGCACCTCCGGCACCCATGCCGTCCGCGTCACCGCCGAGTGGATTCCCTTGAGAACCGAGATGTCAGATACCGGCCAGTCCGAGGCCAGCGCGATCGCGGCGCCGGGGCCCGCGATCTTCTGCCAGGCAAAGGCGTCGCTCCACCGGTCACGGCCGATATTGCTCAGGGTCGGCTCCAGCGGCAGCCCGCTGCATCCCGGCGCATGCGGCGGCTGGACCGAGGCAATCACGTCGAGCTCAGCGATGCGGGCGAAATCATTGTCATCGACCAGTTCGAGATGCTCGATGCGGTGACGCAGGCCTGACGCGCCGTTTGCCGTTCGCGCCGCCGCGTAGCCGTCCAGCACCCGGGCCACCGCCGCGTCGCCGATCGCATGCACCGCGATCTGCAGTCCCATCGCATCGATCCGCGTTGCAAGCCCGGCGAATGTCTCCGCCGCGAACCGCCCGTGCGAGCGGTATCCGGGTTGACCGGGGTAATCGTGTTTCATGAAGGCGGTGCGGCTGTCGATGACGCCGTCCATGAAGAATTTCACGAACCCCGACGCCAGCCATTCATCCGACCAGCGCGCGCGCATCTCGAGCGCGGTTTGAAGGTTTTCGGGCTTCATCTCGGGGACATAGTGGAATGGCACCCGCACGCGCGCGGTCAGTTCCCCCGCCGAGCGGAGCTCTTCGAGCAGGTCCAGCGTGTAGATATTGCCGTCCATGTTGACGATCGAGGTGATGCCGTGTTTCGCCGCATGCGCCAGCCCGCGTCTCAAATGCGCGAGGTCGATGGCACGTTCGGCTTGCGACGGCGCGGGATCCGGTTCGCGGCCGCTAGCCAAGCCCAGCATGGTCCGCTCCTGGCCGCCGAGCCGCATCACCGGGCTGTAGGCCTCCGGCTCCAGCAGCGCGCCGGTTGCCAGACCGTCGGCGCCCATCACCACCTCGTGCCCGTCGGAGGTCTCGAGCCCGTGCAGCACGCCTGCGGCTTCAAGTGCTGCGGTATTGGCCCAGACCGTGTGGTGGTCATGCGCCATCAGCGCCACCGGCCGCCCGGGCAGGATCTTGTCGAGGACCAGGCGCGGCGCCGTGTCGCCGAAGATGCCGTAATCCGGACCCTGGCCGACCAGAAGCGGCGCATCCGGTCTGTTGGCCGCGAAGGCGGTCAGCTCCCTGGCAAGAAGATCGAGGTCGGCGCATCCGTCGAGCTGAAGGTTCTCAAGCTCCGCGCCGCCGATGAACAGGTGCATGTGGCTTTCGATGAAGCCCGGCAGCACCGTCGCGCCCTTCGCATCGATGATCTCAGTGCCAGGACCGGCGAGGCGAGAGATCTCGTCGACGGAGCCAACAGCGATGATGCGTCCGTCCTTGATCCCGACCGCCGCCGCGCGCGGCAGATCCGGATCCATCGTCAGGACCGCGCCGTTGGTGATGATCATGTCTGCGGTTGCCACTGGTCTCATCCCTTGCTTGTTGCTCTTGTCCGCAAGAACCCCGCCGCCTACCGGTCGCTCAGGGCTGCCCGGATCGCGTCGATGGCGCGGAACGTGTCGCGGGTCAGCGACGGAATCACGTAATCCGGCCAGGTCGACAGCTTCACCACCAGCAATTCGCTCTTCGGATCGGCATAGATCAGCTGACCGAACACACCGCGGGCGCAGATGTCGCCCCTGTCCGCATCGCGAATCCACCAGAAACGGCGGTAGGCTCCACCGGGCAGGACGGATGTGTAGGGATCGCCGAAGACATCTCTGTCCCCGGTCTGAATTCCGTTGATCCAGGCAGCCGGGACAACCTGCTGCCCGCCGGCCCGTCCGTTGTTCAGTGTCAGCATCCCCAGCCGCGCGTAATCGCGCAGCGTCGCGTTGAAACCGCCGTCGGCAAGCGCGGTGCCTGCTTCATCAACGGTGAAATAGGCGTCGCGATCAGCGCCGATGGGTTGCCACAGATGCTGGCTGACGAGCTCGGCGAGAGACTTGCCGGCCGCCCGTTCCAGTACCCACGCGACCACGTCCGTCTCGATCGAGCGGTATTCGAACGCCCCGCCATGCGGCCTGTGCTTCGGCAGGCTGAGAATGACCTCGCGGATCGTCGGGCGCGGTGCGCTGGCAACATGCGGACGCCAGCCGGAGGCGATGTCGATCCGGGTCATGTCGCTGCCCGGCAAGTTGTAGTCTTCGGTGAAGCGGACGCCCGAGCGCATGTCGAGGACCTGGTCGAGCGTCGCGTCGGCATAGCCGCACTGCGTGAGTTCGGGCACGATGTCTGCCAGCGGCACATCGAGATCCACCGTGCCATCGGATACGAAAATTCCGGTCAGAAGGCCGACAACGGATTTCGCCACGGACTGCGACAGATGCAGTGTTTCCGGCGCCATCCCGTTGAGATAGCGCTCGAAGACAACGCGGTTGCGGTGCATCACCAGGAAGGCATCGCCATAGCTTTCGCCGAGGAAGCGATCAATGGAAACGGTCGTGCCGTTCTCCCGCTGGAACCGGATGTTGCTCAGATCCTCGTAGGCTTCATCGAGCGTACTTGCCGGACCGAAGCCGCGAAACACATCGACGGTTGGTATGAGGCTGCGCACGTTCTGGAACGCCCAGCGGTTGAACGGCGGGAGATCCCAGTTCGCAAGCGTCGGTCGCTTTTCCGGCGGGGGTGGAAAACCCTGCATGATCCCCAGTTGCCGGGCGGTCTTGGGCATAGCCGGTTCAACCTTTCCGGTGTCGGACATGGACATTCTTTCTCGGTTGGGTGGCGGCGCGCGGGGTGTCCCGCGCGCCGGCTCAGGGACTACTGCTTCAGCTGGGTCCAGATCTTGTTGTAGAGATCGACAACTTCCTGCGGGCAGGGGGTGACGAAGTCCGGAGCGGGTGCGCTGGCAGGCATCACGATCTCTGGCGCGGAGAGCATTTCAGGCTCCATGAACTTGTCGCTGCCAAGAATGCCGTTGGCATAACGGGCAAAGTTCGACGTCATACCAGCGTTCTCCGGGTCCATCATGAAGTTGATGAACAGCTTGGCATTGTCGAGATTGGGCGCACCCTTGAGCACCGCGACATTGTCCATCCAGCCGGTGAAACCCTCTTTCGGATAGGCGTATTTCAGCGTCGGCCGCTGCGCCCGGGCCCGCATCGCAGCACCGTTCCAGCTCTGGCTGATGTCGACGTCCTTGGAGGTCAGTTTCTCGATCACCGCATAGTCCATCGTCCGCCAGTGCGGCTTGGCCTTGGAAAGCAGGGCAAGCACTTCACGCAGCTCGTCCTGGTTGCCATTGCAGCGGCCGTAACCGAGATAGCGCAGGCCGGCATTGATCACGTCGTTCATGTCGTTGAGCATGTTGATCCGGCCCTTGAGCGCTTCCGGCGGATCAAACAGCAGGGCCAGAGTATCAATCTCGCCGTCATAGATGGCCGTGTCGACGGTGAACGAGGTGGTTCCCCACTGGTAGGGGATCGAGTAATTGCGGCCGGGATCCCACCAGACATCGACCCAGTTCGGATCGACGTTCTTGAAGTTCTCCATCTCGTTCGGCTTGACTTCCTCGAGCAGCCCTTCGCCGATCATGACCTTGATCATGTAGTCGCCGGGAACGACGATGTCATAGCCGGTGTCGCCCGCCTTGACCTTTGCGAGCATTGCCTCGTTGGAATCGTAGCCGTCCAGATTTACTTTGACGTCGTACTTTTCCTCGAACTTCTTGATCATCTCGGGCGAGGTATAGTTGCCCCAGTTGTAGACGTTCAGTTCGCCCGCGGCCATTGCCGCCGACGATGCGAATGCCACGGCGGATGCGGTGGCGAGAAGCCTCAATATGGTTTTCATCGTTGTTCCTCTCTTTCTTTAGCCGTCCTATCGCTGCATGCGCCGCTGCACGACGAACAGCAGCATGACCAGCAAAACCGAGACCGCGACCAGGATGGTCGAGACGGCATTGATCTCGGGCGTGATCCCGCGCCGGATGGCGCCGAGAATGTAGATGGGAAGCGTGGTCTCCCCCGGTCCCGCAATCATCAGCGTGATGATCACATCATCGAGCGAGACGACGAAGGCGAGCATCGCACCTGCGACGATGCCCGGTCCAAGCAGTGGCAATGTCACCAGGGTGAAGACCTTCAGCGGTGGCGCGTAGAGATCGGCTGCGGCCTGTTCGAGTGTCAGCGTCATGGTTTCAAGCCGGGCGCGGATCGGCATGTAGGCAAACGGAATGCAGAAGGCCGCATGCGCCAGCATCAGGTAGCCGATGCCGGAGAGTCCGGTGATCTTCTTGACCAGAGCGAACAGCGACAGCGTGGCGATTGCCGTGACGATCTCGGGGATCATCAGCGGCTGGTTGATGATACCGAAGACCAGTCCCTGGCCAGCGAACTTCTTCGTCCGCGTGGTCGCCAGCGCCGCCATGGTGGCCACGATCGTCGAAATCACCGTTGCAAACAGCGCAACCTTCACCGACACCCAGGCCGCATTGCGGATCCCGTCATTCTCCAGCGCCTTGGCGTACCAGTCGAGCGAAAACCCTGTCCACAACACCACCGACCGGTTCTCGTTGAAGGAGAATGCAACCAGCACCAGGATTGGCAGGTACAACGTGACAATGGTTATCCAGGCCGTTGCGGTGAAACCCGGCATGGCCCTGAGATCGCGAACCCGCCTGCGGCGGTGACCCGGTTTTCCCGATGCCGGCGTTGCTGTGGTTGGGTCAGCCATTGTTTGTCGCTCCCCTTCTGGCGGCGAGCGCGTTGACCAGCAGAACCACAATCACCAGTGCCATCAGGATGAGCGCGGCAGCCGACCCGAACGGCCAGTTGCGTGATGCCCCGAACTGCATGGCGATCATGTTGCCGATCATCAGTTTCTTGCCGCCCCCCAGAAGCTCGGGCGTGATGTAGGCGCCGAGAGCGGGGATGAAGACCAGGATGCAGCCGGCGACAATTCCGGGCTTGGCCAATGGAACGATCACGTGGAACAGCACTTTCAGCCGGTTTGCATAAAGATCGTAGCCGGCTTCGACCAGGCTGAAGTCGAGCTTCTCGAGGCTCGCATAGATCGGCAGCACCATGAACGGCAGAAACGAATAGATCAGGCCGATGAACACCGCGGTGTCGGTGTAGAGAATGGTCAGCGGCGACGAGATGATGCCGGCCTTCATCAGCATGATGTTGATGATGCCCTCGTCGCGGATGATCAGCAGCATGGCATAGGTGCGGATCAGAAGGTTGGTCCAGAACGGCAGCGTGATCAGGAACAGCCAGATGTTGCGTTGCTCCCGCGGCTTGCTGGCGATGAAATAGGCGGTTGGAAACCCGAGAATGAGCGCGCCGATGGTGGCGCCCAGCGCAAGCCCGATCGACCGGAGAAAGATCGACACATAGGCGGAATTGAACACCAGCGTGTCGTCGAAAATGTCACGCTGGAACAGGAACTGCACGTAGCTGTCAGTGCTGAATTCCCAGGTCACGCCGCCATAGGTGCCGGGCGTCAGGAATGAATAAACGACGGTGATTCCAAGCGGCAGGATGCTGATCGCCAGGATGATTGTCAGCGCCGGCGCAAGAAGCCACGCCCGGGTGGCGCGCTCGCTACGCCTGTTGTTTGCGATCGCGGTAGCAAGCGCCGATGGAGGTTGCCGGTCGCTCATTCCAGCACCCGGATCAGGTCGGGCTGCATGATCGCGCCGATCGTGGCGCCGGGCTGGTATTTGCCCTCGTCGACCGCGCCCGGATTGCGGATGACGATTTCCTCGCCGGTTCCGAGCCGAAGGTGGAGATTTGTCGCCGCGCCGAAATAGACGATGTTCTCGAGAACGCCGGTGAGCGTCGGCGTCTCGCCCGCGCCTGCCAGCCGGACATTTTCAGGCCGGATCGCCACGCTGACATTGCCGGACCGTGCCGAGGCTGTTCCAAGATGCGCGGAGACCATGCTCCCGTCGCGAAGCCGTACCGTCGCCAGATCGCCGTCCGTTCGTTCGACCGTCCCTTCGAGAATGTTGATGTCGCCGATGAAATCGGCGACGAACCGATGCGTCGGACGGTCATAGATATCGCGCGGCGTACCGACCTGCAGGATCTTGCCGGATTTCATCACCGCGATCCGGTCCGACATGGTCAGCGCCTCTTCCTGATCATGGGTCACGAACACGAAGGTGATGCCGGTCTCGGCCTGCAGGCTTTTCAGCTCGAGCTGCATGTTCTTGCGCAGCTTGAGATCAAGCGCGGCCAACGGCTCGTCGAGCAGCAGCACCTTGGGCGCCGGCGCCAGCGCTCTCGCCAGCGCCACGCGCTGCTGCTGGCCGCCCGAAAGCTGGTCGGTCCGCCGCCCGGCCATCGCCTCGAGTTGGACCAGCGCCAGCATCCGCTCGGTCGTGGTGCTGATTTCGGCTGCCGGCTTGCCGAGCATTCTCAGCCCGAAGCCGATGTTTTCGGCCACCGTCATGTGCGGAAACAGCGCGTAGCTCTGGAAAACGGTATTGACCGGACGCCGGTGCGGAGGCTTGTCGGTGATGCCCTCGCCCTGCAGCGAGATTGATCCCTCTGTCGGCAGCTCGAACCCGGCGATCAGCCTGAGCAGCGTCGTCTTTCCGCAACCGGACGGGCCGAGCAGCGTGAAGAACTCGTTCTCGAGAATGTCGAGCTCGACGCTGTCGAGCGCGGTGACCGCGTAGTCTCCCTGTCCGAAGGTCTTCGACAGCGCCCTTACCGACACCGCCGCCTTCCGCTCTTTGGCGATTTCTGTTCCGGTCATCCGATAAATCTGCCCCCGCCGATCTGGCTCACTTTCCATGCCCAAAGGCTAGGAGCCCGGCTCGAGGGGGTAAATACCCCGAAGGGGATAGGCTGGTCAGTCGAGTACCGAGCGCAGGAAATTCGACAGCAGTTCGGATTGCGAGGAGATGGACAGTTTCCGGTAGATGTTCTTCCGGTGGATCTTCACCGTGCCCACGGTTATGCCCGCCACCGTTGACACTGATGCCGAGGAATGGCCCTTGAGAATGAGCGTTGCCACCTCGCGTTCGCGGGCTGTGAGGATGCCTTCGCCAAACGCATCGAGCGCCGCGGTCAGCGTGCGGTCCGCGGGCTGAGGCCCCGCATCGACCGGTCCGGTGTGGCCGCGCTCGAAATGCTTGCCGGTAAGAGCGGCTATGACATCCAGCTCCATTCGAAACGCTTGCACGGCCCGGACACTGAATCGCGGCTCCTTGCCAAGCCGTCCGAGCGAGAAGAAGATCGCGGCCTCGCCCTGGGGCACCAGGATCGCCATTTCGTCCCTGAGGGCGATGTTCCGGTAATAGCGGCGGTAATAGGTCGACCGCATGAACTGGTCCGGCGCCACGTCCCGCAACCGCATCGCGCCATGGTTCCGGCCGGACAGGAAGATGTCGTAGACGGGGTCGAGAAGATAGGCGGTGTCAAGATACTGGTCGACGACATCGCGGTGACGCTCGGCCCTGACATTGTCATAGATATGATCAGGCGTACGCTGCCTGTGCAGACGGGTGATGAAGGCGCCGCTGAACGGCACGACCGATCGCATGTAATCAAGGATCGCGGGAAAGAAATCAGCGGTGTTGATGGCGGCTATGGCGCGCGCCATGTGCGTTTGCGGTGCGCCTGAGACAACTGGTGGGACAACATGTGTCGTGGGAGGGGGGGCGTCGCTCAATTGCTCAATGTTCCATTCCCGGGATCGTCATCCTGTTTGGCAGGTTGCGACCGGCAACCTTCAGTCCTGGGCCGGTCGTGCCGCGGCTGACAAGCCCCGCCCGGCATGCCCGAACCAGGGCTCATGGTGGCAAATCGCAAGGCCGGGTGCCAGCATATTCTGCGGAGGGACCGTTGGCACATCGCGTGGTTGCGGTGCGATCGTGGTCAGTAGCGCTTGAGGAACGGGCTGCGCGCCAAGCAGCGGCTTTCAGGCATCAAGCTTGATCCTGGTTTCAGGGTGGCAAGGGACCCGCCGGGATGGCGGGCCCCTGGTGTCTCAGAGTTTGCCTGCTTCGCGATAGTAGCGCGCCGCACCCGGATGGATCTGCATGTCGCCCAGCGGCTTGACCGCGTAGTCGATGCTCAACGCCTTGGCCCAGGGTGCTTCCGAGGTGATGTTGCCGATATTGTCCCAGAACGCCTTGGTGATCTGGTAGACGGTCTCCTCGTCGAGATCGGCCCGCACGCCGATGCCGACGGCTGTATCGTGAGACATCACCGGGCTCTCGTTTTTCTGGCCCTTGTACATGCCAGCTGGCACTTCGGCGAGCGTCCGGTCCGAACCGAGAAACTTGGTGACGGCTTCACCCGAATGGTCCTCGGGTCCGATGAAGCGGACATCCTCGGTCTCGGTGAACTGGATGAACTGCTGGCACGGATCGATGCAGCCATTGACATACATGTCGATCTTTCCGTCCTGGAAGGACTGGTATCCGGTCGCCCAGTTGGCGGTGATGGCCTCATAGTCCTCGCCGGCGACAAGCCCGGTGGTTGCTTCGATCCACGCCTTGGCGGTGTTGTAGGCACCGCCGCCGGCAGGGCCGAGAAACACGCTGGCGCCTTCGATGTCGTCCAGCGTCTCGATATCGCTGCCGGCGCGCACCGTGTAGTGATATTGGCCGTAAGGGAACCACATCAGCAACTGCACGTTCTTTGACAGCTCCGGCGCCTCGGGCTCCTTGGCGTACATCGCCTTGCCGTTCTGCATCAGCCGGTAGATGGTCGGAGAGACCATCGACATGTCGAGATTGCCGCGGCCGACTTCGAGCATGTGCACCGTTGCCGCGCCGCCGCCGGCGACTTCGATTTCGATGTCGCCGAGCGCGTCGGTCACAAGGTTGGCGAAGGTCGCCATGGTGATCGCCTGGCCCAGGCTCGGCTCGATTGTCGCCATCTTCAGGGTTTCGGCCTGAGCGCTTCCCAGGCCGATCATGAGTGCGGCGGTTGCCGCCAGTGTCTGCTGTTTCATCTCTCTTCCTCCGTGTGTTGATTCTTGCTCCGTCAGGTCATGGCCTCGACGGTTTTCCGTTGCGCCGCGCGTTCCCTGATGATCAGCGCAAGGCCTGCAAGCGCTGCCGGTCCTGCAATGATCATCTGCGGCCATAGGCAGGCCAGTCCCAGCGCGACCCGCGCCAGGCGCTCGGTCGCGGACAGCCTGGCGCGGTCAAATCCCGCCAGCGCCGAGGCGATCAGCCACATCGCCAGGGTGAAGGCGATGATGATCCAGCCGAGATCGGCCCAGCTCACCGTTGCGATATCGATCATCGCGCGGGAACCCGCAGCGCCTTCTCCGAACCATTCGAAAACCACCTGGAGCTTGTAGAGTACGGCCGGGTGGTAGACGAAGACAAAGGGAATGAGAAAGCCCGCAAGCGCGATCTTGGCAGCCTCGAACCCTGTGCGAACCGGGTCTGCCCCGGCAATAGGTGCTGCCGCGAAGGCGGCGAGCGCAACCGGCGGCGTCACCGTCGACATCATCGCGAAGAAGACCACGAACAGATGCAGCGTCAGCGGTGCGATGCCGACCGTGTCGATGCCCGAACTCAGGGCGATGACGATGATGAAATAGGTGGCCCCGGGCGGCAACCCCATGCCGAGAACGATCGCACCGAAAGCGACGATCAGCAACACCATGAACAGCGGTCCGTCCGCCACCTGCGCCAGCAGCAGCGACAGCCGCCCGGCGAATCCGGAGGTCTGGATCAGGCCGACGATCAGACCGATCGCCGTCACGATGACGACGATGGAAGCGGCCATGCGACCAGCCTGGACGAAGGCGCCCCAGACTTTTTCGCGGGAGCGGAAATCGGGAAACAGGGCAAGCGTTGAGCACAGTGCCGCGACAAGTCCGTAAAACCCGGCCTTCGGCACGGAAGGCTGGACGAAAAGGAAGTAGGAAAGCACGCCGAGCGGGACCAGGAAGACCAGGGTCTGGACCCATTCGCCGCGGGTCAGCTGCGGCCGGGCATCGTCGGGCAGCGCCCCGATGCCGAGCCGGCGGGCCTCGAAATAGACGGCCAGGAATGTCCCCAGATAATAGAAGATGGCCGGTATCACCGCCGCGACCACGATGTAGCGGTACTCGAGCCCGATCTGGCCGGCAACGAAGAACGCCACCACGCCCATGACCGGTGGCATGATCTGTCCGCCGGTGGAGGCGGCAGCCTCGACCGCACCGGAGAATGCCGGCTTGAATCCCGATTTCTTGATCACCGGTATGGTCATTACCCCGGTCGAGACCACGTTGGAGATCGCTGCACCCGAAAGCGTGCCGAACAGTGCCGAACTGGCAACCGCCGCATGCGCGGCACCGCCGGTCAGCCCGCCGGTCAGCCGGTTGGCGATCTTCATCAACAGGTCACCCGCGCCCGATCCCATCAGGATGGCGCCGAAGACAATGAAGATCAGCACATTGCCGGTCACCACCTGAACCGGCTGCCCGAACATGCCGCCGGTCTGGGCCCAGAAATTGAGCACCATCGTGCGCAGGTTCTGCGCGATCGTCGCTTCCGATCCCGCCAGGATGCCGGCCCATTCCGGCAGCCAGCCACGGGCGAAGAAATAGACGATCCAGAAGATCGAAAAACCGACGATGAAGCCGCCATACATCCGGTAGGTGAGGTAGAGCGTCAGCACCATGGCCAGCAAAAAGGCGACGTAATCCACCCCTGAGACCGATGGCACCATGCCTGCATCGGAGACAAAGATCTTGGCGATCCACGCCGCGAAGACCGCAACCGAAAGCACCGCCATCCCCCAGTTGACGCGGCGCAGCCCCGGGCGCTTGTGCAGGGTGAGCGCCGAGACCACGAAGGAGAGGGTGATCGGCAGACCGATGATCAGTCCGGTCGGCAGCAGGAAGCCCTGCTCGAAACTGCGGTGTGCCGCACCAAGCCAGTGCTCCCGCAACACCAGCCGCTGGTCGCGCCGCGACATCTCGTCAAAGCCGTCTGTGGCGTTTGCGATCACCCAGCGGACGAATTCGCTCAGCGGCCCTGATGCTGCATAGAGCACAATGATGAGCGCGAACGCCACCGCCACCAGATCGGCAATCCGCTTGTCGGCGCGATCTGGCGGCAGAGGCTCAGTCATGGCCGTCCTGCTCCGTCTGCAAATGGACCTGCCGTGCCGGCCCGCGGTACTTGACTGTCAGCTCCTCCGGCACCTCCGAGCCGTCCACCAGGAACGGCAGGATGCCCTTGCGCGCCGAGGCGCCGCGCATCGCCTCGATGTCGTCGTCTGAGCGCGTCACTCGCTGGGCGTTGCGCCGGCCCCAGCGCGCCAGCTTCTCGTAGAGTTCCGCAAGCACTGCCTCGTGCCCCGGCTGCCCGCCGAGGTCGTGGAATTCGTCCGGATCGGTCAGGGTATCAAACAGCATCGGGCGGAACCCGCCTTCCGCATGAATGAGCTTGTAGCGCCCGTCATAGACCATGAACAGCCGTGCGTCGTCGGCGCTGACGCCCAGCGCGGTCCGCATCGGCGTGACCGAGTAGTCGTACTCGCTGATCACGAAATCCCGCCACTCAACGGGCGTTTCGCCATTGAGCCAGGGCATCAGCGAACGGCCTTCGATGATGTGCCCGGGCACCTTGCCGCCCCCCGCTTCGACGAACGTGGCCGCAAGGTCGATGCTCTCGACCAGCGCGTCGCAGGTAGTGCCGCGCGTGGCGTCGGCCTTGCGGCGCGGATCATAGATGATCAGCGGGATCTTCACCGATGGCTCGTGAAACAGGTCCTTCTCGCCAAGCCAGTGATCGCCGAGATAGTCGCCATGGTCGGAGGTCACCACAATCATGGTGTCCTCCATCCGCCCGGTTGCTTCCAGGTGATCGAGCAGCCGGCCAAGCTGGTCGTCGCATTGCTTGATCAGGCCCATATAGGCCGGGATCACCTTCTCGCGGACCTCGTCGCGCTGGAAGGCCTGGGCGATCTTGTTGTTCATGAACGCGCCATAGACCGGGTGCGGATCGGTCCGCTCCGTCGCGTGACGGCGTGCGGCTGGAACACTGTTGGGGCCGAACATGTCATGATAGGGCGCCGGCACGATATAGGGCCAGTGCGGCTTGATGAAGCTGACATGCGCCAGCCAGTTGCCTTCCGCCTGGTCGAGGAAACGGATGGTCTCGGAAGTCAGCCACGGGGTTTCGCTGTCTTCCTCGCGGATGTTGGCCTGCTTGTCGGCATTCATGAACATCCAGCCGCTGGCCATGTTGCCGTCGTCATCGACGCCGGCATTGGCGTAGTCCGCCCAGGGGTTGTCGCCGTCATAGCCTTTCGACTTGAGGTATTCATTGTAGGGCGAGCGCTTGGAATCGTAAAACCCGTCCGGCCCCGCGCCCCACAACCCGTCATCGCGGATAAAGGCGTCGAAGCCGCATTCCGACTGCCTCGCGCCAATCACCGTGTCCGGGCTCAGGCCAAGCCGCGTCATGCCTTCCGCATCGACCTTCATGTGGGTCTTGCCGAGCAGCCAGGAATCCATGCCGAGCTTGCGCAGATGATCGCCCAGCGTCAGCTCGCCAACCCGGAGCGGAAAGCCGTTCCATTGAGCCCCGTGCGAGGAGGCGTAGCGCCCGGTGTAGAAACTCATCCGGCTCGCGCCGCAGATCGGCGATTGCACATAGGCTTCGCTGAAGCGCACGCCCATTTCGGCCAGCCGGTCAAAATTCGGCGTGTGAAGATGCGGGTGCCCCGCACAGCTCAGGTAATCGAACCGGAGCTGGTCATACATGATGAACAGGATGTTCATGTGTCCTCCCAGACACCCGGATCTGCGCCCGGGCTGGGAAGATCATAGCAAACAGACCGATAGCCTCGAAACGAAATTAGTTCATTGGTATAGCTAATGGTTATCGCTGGATGCGGGTGCCAGATAGCGGGCGCGGTTCAGCACCGCATCTGCAAAGGCTTGACCGGCGGGTGTCAGCGGCCGGTCAGCCAGGGTGATGAGCCCGATCTGCACCGGCTCGACCGTGTCTTCAAGCGGCAGCGCCACGATCTCCCAGCGCGGGATGATCTCTTCGAGCATCAGCCCGGGAAACGAACACAGCCGGTCGCTTCCCTCGATCATGGCAAGCAGCGAGGTGATCGAGTCCGAAGTCGTGATCGGATCGGGCACCGGCAGGCCCGCCGCCAGGAAGTCGGCGGCGATACCGAAACTGCGCTTGCGCGCGCCAACCATGATCCATTCCGCATCGACGAGTTGCTCAAGCCGGGTGGCGTTGGCATAGCGTGAGCCCTTGCCGGTGATGACGACCACTGGCGTTTTCACCAGATTGCGGATGCTCAGCCCCGCCCGGTCATCCCTGGCGGGCACCGGACCGATGACAAGATCGGCCTCGCCCGAGCGCAACACTGCAAGGGCTCCGGGAGGATGCCCGCCGGCCACCTGGAGATGCACATTGGGGAACTGCTTGCGGAAGCGGTCCATCACCTTGGGCACGATGCGGACCGCCGCCAGCGGCGACACGATCACATGCAGATTGCCCGAGCCGTCCCCTTGGATCTGGCGGATATCCTCGTCAAGCTTGCGGAACTCGGAGCTGATCATCCGCGCTCGCGCAATGATCTTGCGTCCGATTTCGGTCGGCTCCACTCCGCGGGCCGCCCGGGCGAAGATCTTGGCGCCCAGTTCCTCTTCTGCCTGCTTGAGCGTTTTCGTCAGGGCCGGCTGGGATTTCCTCAGGCTGCGTGCCGCGGCCCTGAGGCTGCCTGCCTCTGCGATCGCAACGATGGTTTCGACATGCGTGACTTTCATGGGCTTCCCCAACCTGGCCCCACCCGGCCTGGCCTGCATTGGCGCAGCGGAAAGCTGTCCCCGGCGGCGGGCGGGATCATCCGGATCGGCTGGAGCTCCGTTGGTTCGCGGAACCCTAGATTGCCCGGTCCCAATCATACTGGCAGGGTCTGGGCGCCTGCTGTCGAGACGGCCAGACAGCGATCCCTGCAAACGCGCACAACATCAAGAACAAGAACGTCATAAGCACATTCCTTTCCGCAAAGGCGGCAGACACGGCGGCAGCTTCCGGTCGGGCGCGAGCCCGCGAACCTGCTCCAGTATCACCGGATAATGTGCATTTATGGTTAACGAATGCTTAAGTGACTTGTCCCGGTCGTCGTGGAAACTGCAAACATATCGATGTGCGGGCGCTGTTTCAGCGGTTTGAAACAGGATGGCCCCGCCGTTTTCCTGCCTTATGGACCTGTTTATCCGTGCTTCCCGCACCCGCCGGCAGTGCCGGTCCGGACGCTCGAAATGGCCGCCTGGACCGGGTTAAGGGCTTGTTAACCAAAGCTTCTGAAATCCTGATTGGCAAACTTTGTTTAGCAATCTGTGAACGATTTGCTCCCTAGTGTCGCCACGCTCGAGGGGCACCCCCGCATGACGCGGGGTCAAGGAATTTATGTGGGGTAATCATGCACATGATGTGCACTAAATGGCTGGCGCTGCTTGCCGGCTTTCTCGGGCTGACCCTGTTGTGGTTGCCACTCAGTCTTCAGGCACAGCTGGTTTTGAGTCTCGCGGCTCTCGGTATGATGTTCTTCGGCATGACCCGCCAGGACAACGCTGTCTTCCGTCTGATCACGTTCATTTTCTGCGGTGTTCTCGCGCTGCGCTATGCTTTCTGGCGCACCACCGAGACCTTGCCGGCGTTCTCTGAGCCGTTGAACTTCATTCCGGGCCTGCTGCTCTACATCGCCGAGATGTACTGCCTGGTGATGCTGGCAATCAGCTTCTTCATGCTTGCCGATCCGCTCAAGCGCGTCGCGCCGAAGGTCCGGTCACTCGAAGAGCTTCCGACCGTCGATGTGTTCATCCCGACCTACAATGAAGATCCGGAACTGCTGGCAGCCACGCTGGCCGCCGCCAAGTCGATGATCTATCCGCGCGAAAAGCTCTCGGTCTGGCTGCTCGACGATGGCGGCACCGAGGCAAAACGCACGCACAAGGATCCCGTGGTTGCGCTTGCCGCCACGCGGCGCCACGAGCAGCTCAAGGCGCTGTGCAAGTCGATGGGTGTGCACTACCACGCCCGTAAGAAGAACGATCATGCCAAGGCCGGCAACCTCAATGACGGCCTGCGGGTCTCGAAGGCCGAACTGGTCGTCGTCTTCGATGCCGACCATGCGCCGGTGCGCGAATTCCTCAAGGAAACAGTGAGCTTCTTCAAGGAAGATCCGAAGCTGTTCCTGGTGCAGACACCACACTATTTCCTCAATCCCGATCCGCTGGAAAAGAACCTCAGGACCTTCCACGCGATGCCGTCGGAGAACGAGATGTTCTACTCGGTACTTCAGCGAGGCCTCGACAAGTGGAACGCTTCGTTCTTCTGCGGATCGGCGGCGGTACTGCGGCGCAAGGCGCTTGATACGGTTGGCGGTTTTTCCGGTCAGTCGATCACCGAGGATTGCGAGACGGCGCTCAGCCTGCACGCCAGGGGCTGGCACTCGATCTATGTCGACAAGCCGCTGATTGCCGGCCTGCAGCCCGAAACCTTCGTCGCCTTCATCGGCCAGCGCGCCCGCTGGTGCCAGGGCATGCTGCAGATCTTCATCCTGAACCGGCCGTTCCTGGCCAAGGGCCTCACCATGGGGCAGCGCATCTGTTATGCGGGCATCAACCTGTTCTGGCTGTTTCCCCTGTCGCGGCTGGCCTTCATGCTCTCGCCGCTGCTTTACATCTTCTTCTCGCTGGAGATTTATCAGGCCAACATCCAGGAATTCGGTGTCTATGCACTGACCTACCTGATCGCGTCCTTCGCCATGCAGAGCTATCTTTATGGCAAGGTCCGCTGGCCCTGGGTGTCAGAACTCTACGAGTATATCCAGTCGGTCATGCTGGTCGGCTCCATCGTCAGCGTCATCCGCAATCCGCGCAAGCCGACCTTCAACGTCACGGCAAAGGGCCAGACACTGGATTCGAACGGTCTCTCGCCGATCGCCGTTCCCTATTTCGTCATCTTCTTCGTGCTGTTGGCGGCTGCGGTCTACTCGGTCTGGCGGCTTGCGACCGAACCGGTCGCGTCGGATCTGCTGATGATCGTCGCGATCTGGAATCTGATCAATCTCGGCGTCGCCGGGGCAGGATTGGGTGTGGTGGCGGAAAGGCGGGAACTGCGCCGCAACCAGCGCCTTCCGATCCGCCGCCATGGATTGTTGCGCCAGGGACAGCGCACCTGGACTGTCATCCTGGTCGACGCATCGAGCGGCGGGGTCTCGGTACTGTTTCCCGAGCACGAACCCGATATTGATCCGGATTCGGACTGGTCGGGCGAAATTGAAGTCCGCCGCGGTGGCCGCGCTGTCTCGTTTCCGGTCGCCATCCGCTCGGTCAGGCAGTGCGACGGCACCAACGTCTTCGGTTTTGCCTATCCGCAGCGACGGCCGGAGACCTTCATGGCCATCGCCGAGATCATGTATTCCGACCAGGCCGTGCTGCAGGAGCGTATCTCCCGCCGCCAGGTACGCCTCGACATCGTGCGCGGGACCTTGCGCTTTGCCCGTTGGAGCGTCGTCGAATCATTCCGGGCGACCGCCTATCTGTTCGGTTTCGGCCGTTCCGGCAAGATCGTTTCCCACGCCGATGCACCGATCGTGGTCAAGCCCAACAATGCCCAGATCCCGGCCAGAACGCCGGCAGTGACGGCCCCGGTCGGCGGAGTAAGATCCCATGCGTAACCTGATTTTCTCCGCAGCCGCGGCAATGCTCCTGAGTGGCCATGCCCTTCCCATGGCAAATGCACAAAGCCTGTTGTCGGAGACGCCCTCCGCAAGCCCGGTGGTGTCGCTGCGCGGCCTTGGGGAAAGCACCATCCTGTCGACCCGGCCGATAACCGCCATCAGCTCGACACCCCGTGAGAACGCCAACCTGGTTTCATTCGAGCAGCCGGGTTCGGCGCTGATGCTGGAAGGCGAAAACGACGTCGTCGATCTCACCTTCGTGCTCGATGCCGATAGCATTGCCGCGGGCGGAGATCTGGTCATCGCCTACCGCAACGCTGTCTCGGTCATGCCGGAAGCATCGATGGTCGCCGTCATGATCAACGGATCGTCTGCCGGCGAGTTTCCAATCCGCTCGCCATCGGGTTTCGAGAAACAGACCATCCGGGTTTCACCCGCACTTCTGCGTGTCGGGGTGAACGAGGTCCGTTTGCGGGCCGTTCAGCATCACCGGGTCGATTGCTCGATGGAGGCGACCTATGAATTGTGGACCGAGATCGATCGCAACCTCTCCGGTTTTCTCGCCAGATCGCCGGTCAGGCCAGATGATTTTGCTGCGCTGCGCGGTATCGGCCGCAATGACAACGGATTGACCGACTTGCGGCTGATCCTGCCCGAAGGTGCGGGTGCTGATGCGCTCAACCGCGCGGCGCCGATACTCCAGACCCTGGCGTTGGCCCTCAACCGTGATGATCTCTCGGTCACGGTTGCCCGTAGCCCAGGTCATGGTCCGGGCATCGACCTGATCGTCGCCGTGGACGAGGATCCGGCTTCGCTCGATGATACTCGCGGCAACGAACCTTATGGCCTTTCGGTGTCGCAAGCTGCCGCTCCGGGGCGCGCCCGGGTCGTTCTGCGCGCCGCCTCGGCCGGCGAGATCCCGGGCTTGCTGCTCAGCGCCGTCCAGGGACCGCTCCAGCCGGTGCTCGACAGCGGCATTCGCGCCGGCCGCAAGGGCGAGATTCGCGCCGGTGAATCAAGCGTCTACACGCTTGCCGATGCGGGCTACGTCGCAACACCCTTCAGCGGCAGGCTGTTCCACACGCGCTTTGACATGGTGCTACCCGCCGATTTCTACCCCGCGGACTATGCCACCATGGATCTGGCGCTGCAGGCCGCAACATCGCCGGGGCTCAAGCCCACCTCGCAATTGCTCGTCCGGGTCAATGGCCACATCGTCAAGAGCCTGCCGATGCGCGACACCGGTGGCGAGGTGTTTTCCGGCCGCAAGCTGGAATTGCCATTGCGCGCCTTCCGCCCCGGCCGCAACCAGATCGAACTGCTGGCCGAGCTCGAGCGCGCGGCCGACGACCGCTGTCTGTTTGCCGAAAGGGACGACTCGGTTCCCCGCTTCATCCTGCTCGATACAACCGAAATCAGGGTTCCGGCGCTGGCCCGTGTGGCCCGGTCTCCCGAACTTGCCGCCATGGCCGGTGCCGCCTACCCCTATGCCGGCCCGTCCGGTGTTGACGTCCATGTGCTCAAACCGGACTCCCGGTCGATCTCCGCAGCCATGACCATGATTGCCAAGGTGGGTCTGGCGGCGCGGGCTCCGGTCATCACCCGGATTGCCTTCGGTCCACCGGCGTCTGACACCGGGAACGCCATCGTCATCGCACCCAGGCGCGAGATCGAGCACCTGTCGCAAAATGGCGCCGCACCGGGAGAGACAACGGCGCAGGTCATCGATTTTGCACAGGCCAGCGACTTCGCCGATCCGATCGTGACCTCGTCGATCAATCTGCCAGGTGCTGCCATTCCGCTGGCGATGACGACCGACCCGGCGGCGTTGCTTGCTGCCTTCCACCAGAAAACCCGTGATCTCGGCGACGCCGGATCTCCGGTGCGTAGCTTCACCTCCGGCATAAATGATGCCTACCGCTCGTTCAGGCAGTGGCTCAATTACGAGCGCCCCTCCGATTCCGCGCCGCTGCAGGAGGCCCGCCGCAAGGCCGAGCTGTGGCAGCGCCCCGGTGTCTCCGGCACCGGCGTGGTCACCTGGCTCACCGCGGACACCTCGTCGGATGTGGTCGCAGCATCGCAGATGCTCGCCGATCCCGCCGTCTGGAACCGGGTGGAAGGCGAGAGGGTCATTCTCGATCTGGACACAGGGTCGATCAGGACCATTCGGCCGCAAGGCCACTTTTCCCATGACATCAGCGACTACGGTCCCGGCAATCTGCGCCGTATTGCTGCGGCCTGGTTTTCCGACCACTTCCGCATCTATGTGGCGCTGGTCATTGGCCTGATGGCGGTCTTTGCCGTCTGGCTCGGCCGGGCAGTGCCGGGCGCCGGCGTGAGGACCGACAAATGAGAAAGCTTGACCGTCAGATGACGCAGTCCGGAGTATCACGGCCCCGGCCCGCACGTGGCCTTTCAATCAGCCTGGCAATGGCAATCCTGCTTGGCGGTTCTCTTTCCGGCCTTGCCGGCGACGCCAGCGGCCTGCTGTTCGAAGCCGCCCGTCCGCCGTTCCCGGCGGAGCCAGCCAGCCGGCAGGTTTCGCAATCCGGCGCCGGCACTGCCCCCGCACAACCTGCCACCGCCGAGGTCCCGCAGCTTGATCCGGTGCAGACCGCGGCCCTCTACTACTATGCAAAGCAACGCCAGACCGGCCGGGTCGAGGCCGAGCTCGCGCGTCTGCGAGCGCTGCATCCCGGCTTTGTGCCACCTCAGGATCTCTACATCGCCGCCGACCGGATTGTTCCGGACGAGACCAGCCTCTGGGATCTGTTCGCAGCCGATGACTTCACCGGTATCGATGCCGAGATCATCCGCCGAAAGGCTGCCGACCAAGCCTGGGAGCCGACGCAGGACTTTGCCACCAAGCTGGCGCGCAAGAAGCTGCGTGTGCGCATGACGGAGCTCGCCCAGGCGGGCGACTGGCTGGCGGTGGCCGATATCGCTGCCGGCATCGACCCGGAAACCGAAACCGACGTGGACCTCGTCTGGACGGGCATCGACGCGCTTTCCGCTTCGGGAAACAGGCAGGGGTTGGCACGCATGTTGCGCGGCCTTCTCGATCGCCAGGGCAAGAACCGGCTCTCCGACGAGCATCTCGTCGTCACCCTGCAGAAGGCATTGCGGGATTTTCCTGCCTCCGAAATCCGCGTTCTGGCGGCAGGCCTCTGGCCGCAGGAGAACGGGGCCTTCCTTCCATCCGCGCTGCGGCTTGACCTGGCTCGAAAGGATGTCGCGGATTTCAACGCTTCGAAGGATGCGGCTCCTGTGGCAGTTGAGACGGTGGGCCTGCTGGCCCTGGAGGCCAGGACGTCCCGCAAGCCGGAAGACCTGTCGCTGCTCGGTTGGCACGATCTCAAGCTGGAAAACCCGGAGGCGGCGGAGGAATGGTTCACCGCCGCGATGGAGATTGCGCCCGATCCGGAAAATGCCAAGGGCATGTATCTGAGCCTCGCCAGGCAGGCGAAGGACAAGCAGGCTTTCGAATTTGCCAGCCTCCATCTCGATGTCCTCTCGGACGATCCGGCGTTCCTTCTCAACGTTCTGTCTCCGCGCTTTGGCAAGCCGGGGCAGGCCATTGTCAGCGAGGATGCCGTGCTGGCCTATTCGACCGCCATTCTGGAGACAGGCGCGGCCGATCATGCCGAGATCCTTGGCTGGTATGCCTACAATTCCCGGCAGTTCGAGGCAGCCGAGGCCTGGTTCCGCCAGTCCTATGTCTGGGAGGCTACGGCCGACCGGCTCAAGGGCCTGGCCCTGACGATGCTGCGGCAGGGCCGGAAAAAGGACTATGCGGCCCTCAAGGCCGAACATGGCGGGCTCTATCCGGATATCTGGCCGGAAATCGCCGCGGCACCCACGCCTGACCGGAAGGACGCTGCTTCGGTCGCCGAACCGGCGCGCGGCGTCAAGACAAGCTATGTCCGGCATTTCGAAGCGAAAAACTATCCTGCCTGCCTGCGGGAAATCGACAGGCTCGGCGCATCTGCGCAAAAACCCGCCGTCGCCCTGATCCGCGGCTGGTGCGAACTTGGCCTCAAGCGGTTCAACGATGCGCGATCATCCTTCGAAGTCGCCATGAGCGGCACGGGACAGCAGCGTTCCGATGCGGTCTATGGTGCCGGGCTTTCCCTGCTCGGTGCAAGGCTGACTGACGAGGCAGAGGCGCTGATTACGGCCTGGCCGCTGTCGCAGGCGCGCGAACGCGAGCTTCGCGTCGAGATCTACATGCAGCGGGCCCGCTCCGCCTTCGAACAGCAGCAGTTCGAGAGCGCGTTGGCCGCACTCGATGCGCGCGCCGCGCTCGTGGCCGAATCCCGGGATCTCATGCAGATGCGTGCCTGGGCCTACTACCATCTCGGTCGCTCGGACCGGGCCAAGGCCATTTTCCGTCAGCTCAACATGGTTATTCGCGATACCGCCGCGCTGGCCGCAATCGAGATGATCAATACCAGGGAAGGGAATTGAACCCCAATGATGCCGCGTTTCATGGCCATGATGGCCTTGGCGTTTTCCGTATCAGGATGCGCCACCGGGGATGACCCCGCCGTTCTTTACACCGGTTCGATAAAGCCCGTCGGCCCGCCGCTGATCGCCGATGTTTCGCCGGATTATGCCGCCGCCTATCTGCCGCCGGTTGCGGGCCGCGTGGAAGCCGTGCGGCAATCCTCCAGGCCCGATCAGATCGACCAGAGCATCCTCTATTCGAATGCGGGATATCTCGCCGGCGAGAACGAACTGACGGTGTCCATCGCCCCTGCTTCGTCCGCAAAGTCCTACACCAGGGCCCCGACACAGCGCGAGATCATCAATGAGATCCGGACAGCTCTTCCGGGTGCGAGACTGCAGATTTCGCCGTCGATCGGCCGCAATTCGATCGGCCCGTTCGGCTATGCGTCCGGTCCTGCGGCCGCTGGCGGATCCTGCATCTTCGCCTGGCAGAACGCTGCCGACATCTCCGGTGAAACACGCAAGGGCAAGGGCTTTGGTCTTTTGACCGGGTCCCGCTATGCGGCCAGAGTGAGGCTGCGCTATTGCCACCCGGAAATGAACGAAGCGGCGCTTGTCGCCCTGATGAGCGGCCTTCGGCTTCGCGAAATCTCGGCCGGCACCATCGAAATGCTGCGCTTTGCCGAAGGGTCTGGCGTGACCGGACGGCGAGGATACGACATGTCGACAGCCGAGCCCGCGAAGGTGATCAAGACCGCCGGCACCTCGGCCAAGACGGGCGTTAGGCGTGCATCTTCCGAAAAGGCACCACCGGAAAGCGCGGGTCCCGTGTCCGGTACGCCGCGGGTGATGATGCCCGCGGAACTCGCCGGTTACAGCGCGGCGCAAGCGACGAAACCTGTTCTTGTCGCCAAGAGCGGCGCAACGACCATTACCCGGTCAAGCGCCCCGCTTGTTCCATTGCCGGCCGGTCTCGGCAGGTAGTCGGGCTCTTGTTGTTTCGGGAGCCGACATGCGGCCTTCCTGCAAAGGAAAGCCGATGACGGGTTTGAGCAAGGTCTCGAATGGCAGCTGGACCTTGCCGAAGGTGGCGAGTGCGCGGGCGCACCGCATCATCGCGTGGGGCGGCTCGGATCGTTCCCGGCGGCCTTGGCCGCTTTAGTGGCAACTTCGACAAACAGTCGTTACTCCGCCGCTTCTCCCCGGCCGGGCAGGATACTGTCTTCGATGTGCGCGCAGTCTTCCTGCAAGTCACCCATTTTTCAGCGATCGGCACTGAAAGTCCTTGCCGGGGTTTGCGTCACGGTGAAATCACAAAAAAGCCAGCTGGATGAGACATCCAGCTGGCTGCTGCTGGCCGGGGGAGGATCCGGCCGGCGAATTGGTCAAGGTGTAAACCTTAGTTGGTCGTGACGATCTTGCAGCGAGCGGCGCCGACTTCCGAAAACTCGACCTTTTCTTCGATGCCGCGTGCGCAGGTGTCACGCAGGGTAGCCTGCTGCTCGGGAGTTGCACCGTCCCAGCGAGCCTGGAAGTCTGCATCTTCGCGGTCGTTGCCTTCAGCGTCCATCATGATGTCGACGACGGCGGTGTCGCCACCAGCCATGGTTTCCATGGCCGAACGATTGTACTGCTGAACGCCCTCGGCGAATGCGCCGGTGGCAAAAAGAGTGGTCAGTGCGGTTGCTGCGATGAGCTTTTTCATGATGTTTCCCTTTCGTTAATTCGTACAACAGGAAAACACCGCGGGCCGGGAATGGTTCCAGAAAAATTCGAGAAATCGGGAACGACATTATCGCGCGCGCTCGGTGTCGGGGAGGGCAGACTTCACCTCGACGCCGAACCAGTTCACACGTCTGCCGGCCTGAGGCGCGGCTTCATTTGGTCAAGCGGAAACCCGCGTTCGGCAGACCGGCTCAGGCATACAGCACGGAATCATAGCCGTAGGTTTCGCTCAGCTTCTGGCCAAGGATGTGCTTGTGCTTGTGCTCGAAGGTGAGGAACTCGCTCAGCGTCGTCGAGCTCTCGCGTGGCCAGAGCAGCTGCAGCCGCCGGAGTTTCGTCGGCACCCGGATACCCGCCTCTTCGGCACGCACGATGATGTCGGAAATGTCGTCCCAGGTCTTCTGCATCTCGTGTGCGGCGGCAAACTCGACAATGGCCGCCTTCTTCTTCTCGTCGGTCGGGGTGTTCATCGAGGCATTGTCGAGCTCGACCTGCGCCATCTTGCGCATGTTGACTGCGTTGGGCAGCAGCCAGTTCTCGACATTCTGCATGTTCTCGGCAACGCTGCCGACCAACTTCTCGTCAAAATTCCGCATATCGAAATTGCAGCCCGATTCGGTCAGCAGCCCGCGCAGGAATTCCATCAGCTTCTTGCTGTCATTGGGCAGCAGATCGGGATAGTTCTTGTAGATGTCGGCAGCGATCCGGCTTCTGTAATAGGCGTTTCGGCCGAACCGCGCGAGCAGGGACTCGTAATGGTGGCCGGCCACCTTGTCCCGCGCGAGGTCGGATTCGGTCAGCGTCGCAATCAGGTTTTCCAGCACCTCCTCGCTTGCGCCCTGTGGCTGCCAGCGGCCGCCCTCGGTGGTGGCCGCAGCCGGGCGCTTGGCGGATTCGCCGAGAGCGCCGTGGAATGCATCGAAAATTTCACCGGCGTGTTTCAGCTCCTCCGAAAGCTGCTTGAGCATGCCCCGTTCGATCGGCCGCGGCAGACCGCCGGGCTCGCACAGCGATTCGAAGATCTTCGGTTCGCTGAACGACAGCCACTCCCGGAACTCGACGTCGCGCAGACGGGCGTCGATGAAATTGACCAGTTCCGCCAGCGCCGGCAGATCGTCCCCGGCCGGGCTCAGGCCGTTGATCCGGTAGACGCAGGTCTGCAGCACCGGCGTCCGTGCCAGGCGCATGATCAGGAAGGCCGCAACGATCTGGTCTTCCAGTTGCGGCAACGCAACGAAGGCCTCTTCCCGCCCCAGCAGGCTCAAAGCGCGGACCAGGATATTGCCGTCCCGTGCGGCCCTGAAGTCGTCGCGGGTGGTCCAGAAATCCGGATTGATGGCATCGGCCAGCAGCCACGGCGCCGGATCCTGTGTGAACGCATCCCAGGCGAAGGCGCCATCGGCATCACCCATGCCGTAAGAGATCGCCGAGTGGACCTTCAACGGAGTGAAGTCGAAGGGAGAATAGGGCGCTCCGACCCGGTCATGTTTGAGGCTCAAGGCCGGCGGCAGCGATTCGAAATCGCTCGGCTCCGTCAGCGACGAGCGCTTGGCCGGCCGGTGCGCATCGATTTCCGCGATCTTCTTGTGGCTGGAGGTATAGACGCCGCGCAGCAGCTGCAGTCCGGTGGTGTTGGCCTTGAAAGCGATGATGCTGTCGGAACTCAGATGCTGGCCTGCGCGCAGCTTGCGACCCATTGTGTCATAGAAGACCAGATGGTCTCCGGCCGAGATCTCGTAGACCGAAAGCTTGACCTTCTCGCCAGTCTCGTTGGGGACCACATCGACGAAGTAGTCGGGTGACGAGAGTTCGAACCAGCGATGTTCCTGGGTCAGGATCTCGATGAGGTTTTGCCCGGCATCGTCCACCTCGGCCTCGTCCCAGTCGCCGCTGCGCGAGAGCAGCTGCCGGTAGGCATCGACCAGATTGTCGCTGATCGACTGGAAGGTGCCGGGATCGATATCAATGATATCGCTCCACTCGTTGGCGCGCTGGCGATGCGCCGAGACATGCAGGAAATACAGCCCCTGCAACAGCGGCCGGCTTCCCTCGATGGTCAGAACCGCGTTCTGAACCCTGTCGTTTTCCACCGAGGCGCGTGTGATGGCGGTCGCGTCGTCATCTCTCGCCACCAGCTCGGCTTCGGTGATGTCATAGCCGACCGGGAAGATCTGCAGCGCGTCCTCGAGATGCGGAACCTCGAGGCGAAAACTGGAAACGGCAACGACGTTTGCCAGTTCGTCGGCTTCGTGCACGGGCCAGGATGTGAAATACCCCGCCCAGCCGATATGGGCATTGGGTTTCTTGACATGGTGGATGCGTTTGTCCGACCAGACGAACCTGGCATCGGGGTCGTCTCCCGGCTCCTCCGGAAGCGCGATCACCACATTGCCATATCTCGCATTGGGTACAAGCCCATCGGTCTCGCGCGCCAGCTCGAAGGCCTTGAGTGGCCTGGCGGTCTGCGCATCATCGATCAGCAATTCGACGGAATGGGTGCCGCGCGGCAGGCGAAGCGTTCGCAGGAAGCTCTCGCCTGGACCGATCGAGAATGCATCGACGACGATGCCCGACCGGTTGCCCTCACGGAAGGCATGCGGCTTGAGATGGCACAGCACGATCGCTCCCTTGCGATGCTTGACCAGCTCTTCGCCCTTGCTGGCAAAATATCCCAGCACCGCCTGGTCTTCGCCGTCCCAGGCCAGCCAGACATTCTCGCAACCCCCGCCCCGATAACCCATTCGACTCTTTCCTGTACTATTCAAATGGTTTATTGCTTGGAGAAACCTACAATGAAATTCAGCGAAAGGGAAAGCTGAATTGGCTGTTAATGCTAACGACGAGATACATGTCGGCCTTACCGGACCGGTGAGATCAGGGAAGACGAACTTGTTCGTCGACTTCGCAAAATGCGTCGAGTTGAACTTTCACGGGTTCCGGCAGCTTCATAACATCAAAATCGAAACCGATCGGGTCAACCGAAAATTACTTCGCAGTTACTATCGGAATCTGCCCGACGCGACCGAAAGTGTCACCGATATCCGGTTTGATCTTGAACTTGATCTGCCGTCGCGCAGTGATCTTGACCTGGCGGGCGGACTTGAAAACCGCCAGTTCACCATTCACGTCCGCGATGCTCCGGGCGAGGCGGCCTTTCCAAGCAGCGAACTGGGCGGAAAGGCCAATCCGCATGCCGAGAAAGCCAAGGAGCTCGATGAATGGTTCTCCCGGGCAAAGGGGATCGTGCTGGTCATTTCTGCCCTGAACGCCGGCACCGACGAGGGCTTCGAAGCGCTCATTGACAAGGTCGAAGATTTCTTCGAGCGGGCCGGAAAGCCGGAGTTTCAGAACCTTGAGCGGGTGGTGATCGCAATCAGCATGTTCGACCTGCTGCTCCTGCGCTTCGGCAATCGCTCGCGCGACATTGCGACCGAGCCCGAAGCCGTGCTCGCAATCCTGCACGCGCACATGCGCCCGGCCTTCGACATCATCAAGGATTTCCGGCCGTTTCCGTCGCAGGAGCGCGATATCGATCTGCGTTTCATCGCCACGTCGAGTTACGGCTTCCACCCGCAACTCGGCTGTGCCAACATAGACGCAAGCGCCGAGATCCTCGACCCCGGCAATTCGCGGTTCCCGGTACCGCTGACGCCGGACAATGTCCGCTATCCCTACATGACCGCGGATCCGTTTATCTTCGCAGCACTCGGGCTCGACAGCCCGTTCCTGTTCACGCGCGATGAGATCCTCAGCGGAATACTGAAGGACCGGCAGGAGCCGGCCGTTGCCGCCGAGCCCGCGCCAAAGGCAGCGCTCCAGTCTCCCGAGACAAGCGAGAATTCCCCGGTCTGATCAGCGCATCGACAGCCCACAGGCCTGGCTGAAATGACGTACCGTCTCAGCCGTTGAGGCCGCATCCGATCAATGATGACCGGCGGCACCAAGATTTAATCCGGTCGCGACATGGCGTTGGCAACTGCCGTTTGAGCCGTTCCGGGGAAGCAGAAACCGGTGCTGCCCGGGGGCGAGCACCAGACTCCGCTCTATATCTCACGCCTGAAATTTGGCCTGACCACCACGGGCCGGCGCCGGCGGGGTCGCTGCGCCGGATTGGCCTCGGTGTCATCCATGGCTTCAGCGGCGGAAGCGGCGAGCGCTGTCTGCGCTGCCGCAGCACTTGCCGCAGGCCTTTCCTCACCGCCCTGCCGGGCCGCGGCATCGCGCGGTTCAGACACCGGGTTCAGGCCGTCGGCGACAGCCGTGGTCTCCAGGACGCTGGCTTCGGGCTCGGGCGCAGCGTTTCTTGCCTCGAGCGCTTCGTTGTGCCGGCTGATCCGGCGACCCACCTCGGCCAGCCCCTGTTCTGAAATCAGGATTCCACGGCTGGTTTTCCGGGCCAGCTGCTTGCGGATCAGGCTGTCGACGATGAGCCGCATCTGGCTGCGCATTTCGTGCGAGTAATCCTCGTCATAAAGCAGCGGCAGCAGATATCCCTGCTTGTCATACACCGCGTTCAGGATGACGTTCTTGGCCGCCAGCACCGAATCCGGGTCGTCCGGCTTGGCGTCGAGGTCGAGATCGGCGACATCGATATCGTCCTTGCGGCGTGACTTCTTGGCGATGGCATTGGCGTCCCAGAACAGCTTGGACAGCAGAAGCGACAATTCCTGCAGGAGAGCCAGCAGGGCGGGGAAATAATCCCGCGCCGAAGCCGTTCCGTTGAACAGCGCCTCGACCTTGCCGATTGCCTTGCTGATCGCGTCCTGGGAAGGGTTGATGCGGTCATAGAGACTGGCCAGATCCTCGCGATAGGGGCCCCCTTCCAGTCCACGCGCCTCGGCCGCGGCAAGACAGGTTTCCAGCACGTCTGCCCGCATCTCGTCATAGGCGCGGGTGATCGGCTTCAGCCGCTCCGGACCCGACAGGTCCAGCATGTCGTTGCGCAATCCGTCGATGATCTGCTTGCGGCGATCGGTCTCCTCGCAGATCTGGTTGAGGGCGGTCTGGTCGGCTTCCAGTGTTTCGATCTGCCGGAACACAGCCATCAGCGGCTGCGGTTCGCATGCGGGCAGGTCCGACATGGATTGCAGATCCGACAGGATCTCCGTGACCACCTGGCAGTAACTGGCGGTTTGCCTGAAGCTCGTCTGGGAGGGTGTATCGACGAAGGCATTGACGCTTTGCAGAAAGCCGTCGGCATCAAGCGTGTAACCCGATGCGACATCCTCGCCGAGCTGGTTTGCGGCTGACTCGATGTCGGCAGCGATCTTGACCAGCTCCGACTGCAGTGCCGCCTGTTGCTGGCTCGCGCCGAGCAACTGGTCGCGGGCGGAGCTGTACTGCTTGTCGGCGTCAACCAGCTCTGCCCGGGTTTCAGCGAGCTTTTCTCCCAGCGCGTTGTAGCAGGTGCCGGCCAGTCCGCCACCGGTGCCTGCACGGCGCCTGCGATTGCAGGCGGGATCACTCACCAGCTGACCGGCAAGCCCGTCGGCCAGAAGAATTGCCTTCTCGCCGGGTGGCACGCCCGGTTCGCCTTCCTCCTGCTTCAGGGCCAGTTCCAGCTGGTCGGCGAGGTCGGCGGTCGCGGTTTGTCTTTGCTGCCGTTCAGCGACCAGGCTCTCCAGAGCGTTGATCTGGGTCGAGAGGCTGGAGAGCTCCCGCTCGGCTTCGCCCTGCCGCGTGGTGAGCTGCGCCTGGCGATTCCGGAGCTCGACCTTTTTGGCTTCGACCAGCGACTGGATTTCGGAAGCGATCTCCTTCTTGCGGTCACGGTCGCGCAGTTCATCGGTGAGCGCACCCATCCGGATCGAATAATCCTTCAACGCCTCGTCCGAAAGCAGGGTGGCTCGCTTGTCGGCGTAGCGATCGTTCATGTCCTGGCTGATATCGTGAGCGTAGAGCCCCATCTGGCGCAGATTGGTCTCGGCATTTGCGAGGTCGGAGCCGCCCACGCTGAGAAACTGCTGATGGTAGGACGCAAAGGAGGAAATCCAGCAGATCGCCACCGCCACCAGGTAGAACGGCATGACCAGCGCCACCTGCGTCAGCCGGTTGGCGGAGATGCCGTCGCCCAGTACAAGCGATGTAAAGGCGAGAAAGCCGACAGCAAGTGCTGTTATGCCGACCCAGGCATAGGTCTCTGTCATGAATATTCGAGCGCCACCACTGGTCGCGTAAGCAGTCATGAAGAATGCAACCAAAGCGAAGACAATAATGAATGTCTGCTTCAGACGCGTGGTGCTTAGGATTGCAGTCCCGTCATTCTGTTTGCTGTCCATCTCAACGCCTGCTCCCTTTACTCAAACACGAATGGTCATCAACCCCGGCGTCGTGGCGGTATACGAATTGTTAACACGGGTGCTTTCATTCCCGCAAGGCGAGTCGCCACGAGAAGCACCAGCGCTGCCGGTATTGCCATGAAGAGGTGATGACTGGTTCCCGCCGACAGCCATGTCATGGGCTGCCCCATCACCGGCAACAGGCCGAAGGCATTCGACCAGGCCAGTATCCATTGCATCAGAAACAGCATGCCCGCGCCCAGCGCGATACAGGCCAGCGCCTGGTCCGCACCCGTTTCAACCGGATCGCGCGATCGCTTGGCCTGCAGTTTCAGATAAAGCCCGATGACGAGAAAGATGAAACAGGCCTGCAGCGCGATCAGCAGCGTCGCGGCTGCATTGCCGTGACGGGTGGCAATGTAGGTGGCGGCAAAATCGCTCTGTACCACGGGAACGCAATGCGGCCGCACCGGCCCCTTCAGGGTCGACGGCGTGCATCGAAGCGTGTCCGCCTGTGGCGCCTCGTCCGGGCAGGTGATCCCCAGCCCCTTCGAGATCCCGTCGCCAAGCCACTCGACGGCCTTGCCGACATTGTAGGGTGCGGCTGTCAGTTCGGCGCTCAACCCGCATTGCGCATTGGCAAGCGTGGCCCGTGACCTCAGAACGTGGAAGTTCATGTCCCGCAGCATCAGCTGCCGAGGCTCCTCATATCCGCCGGTGCGGCCGAAACGCAGGTCGGCCCAGCTCATGAGCCGCTCGACCGGCAGCCGTCGGCCTTCACCCAGCACCTTTTCCAGTTCGGTGATCTGTTTGTCCGGACCGTAAAACCAGGACCAGTCCTGCACCCCGAGCCCCGCCTTTGTCGGCACGTCCCTCAGCGCCACCGCCATGACCAGCGCGATCAGAGGTGCGGCGATTGCAACCCGCGCCAGCGTCCAGTTGACGCGATTGCGGAATGCAACGGCGATTGTGATGACCGCAAGGCATGTCACGGACACCGCCAGAATGACCATCTCATTGCGCATCATCGCCCAGGCGCCCATCAGTGCCAGCGGCAGCCCGAGCAACAGAATGAAGACTGCGCGCGGAACGGTGAGTGTGCGGATCAGCATGGCAACCAGAAACATAAGCGCGATGCCCGCAGCTATCGCATACTCGATCCTTCCCCCCAGCAGCTCGAAAACCTGCGCAACGCGCTCGGCAGTCAGCAGCGGCGCCAGGATGAGGGCGGCGAAGACCATCAGCAGCAGCACGAACTGACCGCCGCCCAGCCTGAAATCCTGGATCGAGGGCACGTAGGAAAGCGGAATCCGCCTGATGTCACGCAGATCGTCGAATTCTTCTTCCCGGATCCGCCAGCCGATGGCCATGACCCCGACCACCGCGGTGATCGCGGTTGCCGAACTGATGATGATCAGGGGCGAGTAATCCGATTTCACCGCCGGAACGAACAGCAGTGCGGCGATGAAAAACGCCGAGAGGACCACCGCGATCAGGGTTATGCCGAACCAGGCCTGTGCCAGCAGGCGGGCCCGGATCAGCCACTGTGCCAGTGACGCGCCGAGAAGCACGACGATGGCGAATTTGCCCGCTTCGACCGGCTGGATCGATCCACCGAGACCGGTCTGGTTGCCCAGGAAGAACCAGGCTGCAAACAGCGCAAACACGATCGCCAGCAGCCACATCGTCGGTGAGAAGAAGGAGGGACGCCCGGCGAAATCATTGCCGATCCTGAGCTTGAGCGCGGTCGGAGACACGATCGTCAGTGCCATCACGAACAGCGGCAGGATGTCGAGCACCACAAGCTTGTGCTTGATGAAAAAGCGCTCCCAGTCGGAATTGGGACCCTCTGCGCTCATGCTGAACATCGAAATCGAGCCGATCGCGATGATCGCGGTCAGGACCAGCCAAAGCGCCGAAAGGCCGGCGCCGCCGGAGCGGTCGAGCGTCACCACGATGGTCGCGCACACCCACAGCGCCCCCATCGCGTAGAAAAGCCAGCGCGCTGCATCGGGAATCTCGATGAACAGACGGGCAATCGCAACAAGGTCGGGAGCCAGCGCCAGAAGCAGCACCAGACCTCCTGCAAGGGTCAGGAAAACCGCGCGCACGATGCTTCCGTTGGAGCGCCAGATGGTCGCGCCGGGAACCGCAAGAACAATCAGCAGCGATAGGCAGATCGCCGCGCCCCGGGCGAGGATCTCGGCGCTGACCAGCCCTTCGGGACTGCTGACGAACAGCCGGTCAAGCGTTGTCGGAAGTGTTAGCTTGGCTACCTCGATGCTTGCCCCTTCCGGCAGCGTATTGGGCGAACTGTCAAGCGGCGGAGGGCAATCTTCGGCCGAAGCGGTTTCCACCACGATGTCGGATGTCTGTGCGCAAACGCTGTCGTCGAACAGCGCAATCCTGCGGTTGGGCAGGATGTGGACTTCCCAGCCGCCGCCAGACAGCGGCTTTGCGGCGATTTCATGCCGGGTCTTGCCGGCCGTGAAATGCGTGACCGGCGGATACACGAGTGGCTCCGTCGAGGCGACTGTCACCTCGATGCCGGTGCGGCCGTAATTCTGGCGCACCCGGGTACCGTCCACCCAGGTTTCGAAACTGACGGGAACCAGTTGAGCATCGCGGTAGATTGAAACAAACAGCCGATCGTCGGAGAGGTTCTTGCTGACGATGAATTCCAGTTCCGGGTTGGCCCGTGGCATGGCCACCAGGGCATACCGGTGCATCGTGCAGTCGACCTCTCCGCCCAGAACGGCGATGGTCGTCCTGCCTTTTCGCCGCAAAAGGTCGCTCAATCCAACCGGTTCGAGATAGTCCGACAGGCTGCGCACGACATCGTCGCTCAGTCTGTTCGCCTGGGACACGACCCAGCTTGCGGTGCTTTGTTCATAACAATCGGCGGCCGGTTGCCCGTTGACCGCAATTTTCGCTCCGTCGCGATAAACCACTGCGGTGGAGGTTCTGCCGGACCAGTCCTCGACATCGAACTTCAGCCCGCCACCGTCGGCGCCCGAGATGCTGACGAACTGGGACCCGGCGGAAAGCACCGTGACGGCGCCTTTCTCGCGGGAAATCTCGTAACGCTCGCTCGAGCCTTCCTCGGTCTTGCCGCCGAATTCGACATTGAGATCGCGCAGCTCCGCCACCCGGCTGATCAGCAGCCGGCCATCCTCGGAGGCGCGCAGGCGGACATGCTGCAATTCTGCCGAACGGGCGCCGGCTGGCTGCAGCAGTTCGGCGCGTCCCAGCACCACCTCCTCTCCCGCCGGTATGGTCAGCGTAAGGTCCTTGAGCGAACTGAAGCGGGGGGCGTTTTCCGCAGCCGTGTTGAGCGCAAACAGCCACCAGAAGATCACTGCCATTGTGCCCAGGCCGAAGCCCAGGCGCACCAGGATGGCGAAGATCGAGGTGACGGAGCGCACGAGCTTCATTTTTCCGCCTCGTACAAGGCAAGAAGGAAGTCACGCACGATCGGCCCGCACACCGAGCCGCCATAGCTCGGGGAAAACGCCACCCGGCAGGCAAAGGCGATTTTCTGGTCAAACCCTGGAAGGCCGGGTACCGGATCGACATAGCCGACAAGCCAGGAAGCGTATCGTCCATCCGGGGGTGCATTGGTGTTGAACACCGGTGCGGTTCCCGTCTTTGCGTAGACCGAGTTGCGCAGCTCCGCAGGAATCTTGGCGAAGGCGCTGCGTGAGGTGCCGCCCTGCTTTCGCACCACGGCCGCCATGCCGTCGCGGATTTCCCGCAGGAAGCTGTCCGCCAGCGCTTGTTTTTCAGGCGGCGCGATCAGCAAAGGCTGACCTTCCTCCGGATCATTGGACGGCCCACGCTGTTCCTGCGGCACAAGGTGGGGCCTGACGATCCGGCCCGATGCGACCGAGGCTGCGACCGAGGCCATCGACAGCGGGCTGGCCGTAACGCTGAGCCCGATGCCGCCGCGGGCCAGCCGCAGCCGCCGCGGTTCACCCGGGGGTACCGGCAATCCGGCTTCGACGATGAGCGGGCTTGCCCGGCCGCGCCCCGTGGCGGGGTAATTGACATCAAGAATATCGAGCGCGCTCTTGCGTTCGATCGCCTCGGGACTGCGCGCGGCGGGGAAGAACCGTTCGGCTTCGCGAGCCAGCAGCAGATCAGGGACCAGTCGGGTGTGCTCGAACCCGGTTTCCGGATCGATCAGCTTGTCGGCGTCCAGATACATGGCGATACCGGCAAAATACAGGTTCGAGGACCGCTTGATGGCTTCGCACAGGCCGCCTCGGGGCGCGGGCGTATCCCCGCAGCCGCTTTCGACCCCGGTTTCGCGAATGTGGGCGATGCCGCTGCGCACCCCGGAGGAAGAGGCCGAATTGCCCATGCAGAAGACGATGCGGTCGCGCGCGCCGAGGATCGGCAGTGCGTTGAGTTTCTTCGGATCGCGCTCCTCGTAGTTGGGGGTGCAGCGCCCGTTGAACGAAGGCCGGGTGGCGACGATACCGAAGAGATCGGCAATCCGGTTCGGACTCGCGCGCCCCAGCAAGACCTCCTCGAGCGCCGGATCGCCGCTGTCGAGAACATACTGGCTGGCGGCAAGCGCGGTGATCAGCTTGAACGATGACCCCGGTGTGCCGCGCAGATCGTAATTGCGCCAGGCATAGGCTGCCAGCGGGCTTTTGGAAGACGCCGTCAGTTCCAGCGTTTCGATGTCCCACGACGACATTCCGGTGCGCGGCTGCGGCAGGCTGGCAATGGCCAGAACATCGCCGGCATCCTCGCCTTCGGCATCCAGGATGACGAGGTCGGCGCGGCGGCTGCATCGTTCCTCGTCCTTCGGGCACCTGTAATTCTGTACCAGCGCCGCCAGCGCCTTTTCCTGGTAGTCGGGAACAAGGGTCAGCGACGGGTTTTCTCCCGCCTCGGTCCGGGTCAGGGCGGCTGCCACCGAGCCTGAATCCCCGGTGCCAAGCCCGAGCAGCGGGGCGAGGCCGATCTCGAAAGCCTTCTGGGTCAGAGCCCCTTGGGAATCGAGAACAGGCAGATCGCCCAGCGCCAGCCCGGTCAGCGGCTCCGACTGGCGCTCCACCCTCTGGCTGTCCGGAACGTTCCAGCTCAGCTCGCAACCGGTATCGCGAGCCCCCCTGGCCGATTTGCCGGTTTCGAATCCGGATAGGTCGCAGGCAACCCGGATACGGCCGAACCCGAGCGAGACCTTCTCATCGGGCGTCGCGGCCGCTTCCGTTTCGCGGTTGGCAAGATAGCGCCTGAGGCCGCGGTCGATCCGGATCGACGGCTCGATGACCAGTTCGAGATCGGCAACCCGGCCTTTCGGTGCGCTCAGCAGCAGCAGCGATCCGGTCGGCCGTCCGCGCGGGTTTTCGCCCTCGCAGCGAACCCTGTGACCGATGCCCCGCGAATCGTCGCCACAGAAGATCGCCAGCGACGCCATCTGGCGCTTTCCGGCAGCCTCACGCAGCTGGTCCTCGGAGGTTGCCGGGTCGATTTTCAACGGCGTCCCGTTGACCGAAACGGATTTGACCGCCCCGATGGTCCGGATACTCACCGGCAGGTCGCCGAATGCCATGCTGGTTGTGAACCGGTACTCACCGGATTCGCCGGTCTGCGTATCGATAACCGGCGTGATGACTTTCCAGTCCGCGAAGAAACTCTCGGTCTCGCTGGCCAGGAAGGCATAGTCGAACTGCGAAATGGTCGCGGTCGTGATTGACTGGACGGCCCTGCCATCGGCGGCAATCGTTGCATCCCATTTGTTCGGCAGGCAGCGCGGCGGAACAAACAGCCTGGCGCTGCTCACGCCATCGGCGCAAGCCACACCTTCATCTGAAACAAGAGCGCTGGCGGCCTCTCGGTTGTCTGAAACCGCAACGATCCGGTAGCTCTGGTTGAAGTTGGCGACCTCCTGGCGGATCCGCTCGCCCTGCGCCGATTCACACAGTTCGCGGATGTATTTGCGGCCGTCCTCTCCCGCCGGGCCGGAGACCAGGGTGACGGTTTCGGGCGAGCGCAGCGCCAGCGTGTTGCAGGGGGCATGTCCAAGCGAGACCGAAACCCCGTTGCGCACCGGCCAGATGGCGCCGCCCGCGCTCAGGAAATCGAAGGTGGTTGCATCGAACGCCAGGGCGCTCGGGATCTCGACGCGCTCCATCCAGACACGGTTGATCCTGAAGGTCTCGACGAAGAAATACGCACCCGCATAGAGAATGCCGGCAAGCAGGGTCAGCACAACGATCTGGAAATAGCGCGCACCGAGCAGCCTGGCCTTCATCGCTCTCAGCCTCCCTCGTAGGGGGTCAGCACCAGCGGACCGACGACTTTTCGCGTCTGCCCCGGTTCAAAACCAGAGACCGGCATCCCCGAGCACTTCTCGGCATAGGCTTCGCCCAGCGAAAGCACCGTATCGCCGAAGGAGACCCGGCCGCACTGGTCGAGCCAGTCGAGGTGATAGCCGCTGAACGACTGGAACGTGTCCGAGAAGATCACCTTGTCGGGCACCTCCGGCAGTTCCAGGTAGCCGAACGGTTCGCCATCGGCGCGGCCGATCTCGATGATGTTGTTCTCGATCGTCCGGCACTTGAGCCCGACGCTTCCCGGCGTCTTGAACGGTGCGCCGGTCTGCCCCCATTCGTAGACATACTGCTCTTCGTTCTCACAGTCCCAGACCAGCGAGATCCGCGGCACCTGCAGCGCGTAGGCGGTGAGGATGTTGTCCCGGTCGAGATCGATCCAGACCCGGTCGACATCACGTTGGGACAGGTCTCTCAGGTCGAACAGCAGCGAGCTTATCGCCGCGTTGCATCTTGGCGACGGTTTCCAGTGCAGCCGCGAGCGGCGCTGATCGACACAGATCTCAAGCCGTCCCGGCACCTGTGCAGTGGCGACAAAATCGATCTTCCAGGCGATGTCGCATTGATCATCGCCGGCTGCCGCCCGGCTCGGCACCGGCTCGTTGCCGTGGCTGCGGCAGAAGGACAGGCTTGCATCGATGCCACCCGAACGGGTTTCCGCCCCGCTTGGTGCCAGCGCCGAATCCTTGTTGATGAACATGAAGGAGGATTGCACCTCCTCGCTGGACCCCAGATCGATCCCGGCATGCAGAAGGCTCTCGCCAATGCCGATCACCAGCCCGCCCTGTCCCTTGTACAGCCCGGCCGGCCGGCCATCGAGCAGGAGCGGCTCGTTGTACTGATCGCGCCGGGAGGGATCGGGGTAATAGCGGATCCAGCCGATCGGGCGTTCGCCGCGGCGCGGCACGAAGACCCCTTCGCCAAGATACATGTTGAGTTGGTTGGACGGCAGCGACGGATTGACCATGCAGTCGACGCGGATGCCGATGGTCGGGTCGAAATAGCCCTTCAGGGTCGAGCTCAGGCTCTCGGAGATGCGTTCCTCCAGCCCCCTTTCGGACGCCGTATCGCAGACACCGCCGGCACCGGAGACGAAGGTGAGGTGCTGGAAGGCGACTTCCACCACCTCCGAGCCATTGGCGGTCCCGATGATCAGCTTGTCGGTGATGTTGTAGAGTACCTCATCGACCGAACCGCGCGAGACCTGGAACCAGCCCGAGCGCTTGGACGGATCCGGGTTTCCGCCGACAACCCAGGGAAAATCCCTCGCCGCCTTGCTGCCAAGCTTGAACAGCCACCCAAGCAGGCCGGATTTGGGAATGGCAAAGACATTGCGGCGCCAGAACGCCTGGTTGTCGCGCAGATCGAGCTTGACCGGGATCATCACGACAGGCCGGTCGGATTCGTCGCTGTAGCGGACTGGATTACCAAGAGACATGAATGGGTCCGCGCCTCACCAGGATCGATCGAGAATGAGAATTCGGGGGTTCTTGCGGCCGTTCGGCCCTTCCCATCCGGGACGTTCGCAATCGATCACCAGTTCTTCCCCTCCCTGCGGATTGGCCAGGCGCGAGCTTGCCGCAAACGCCGCCGTGCGGATGCGGGAGATGTCTCTCAGCTTCTCGCTGTCATCGGTGGTAAACACGCAGTTCCTGACGCTTTCGACCGACAGCGGCCGCGGCGCCTTGACCTGGACCTGCCTGCGCTTGAGCAACTCGAGCACCGCATAGGCGGCAAGGCCGTAGGCATCGGTCTCCGCGCGGTCGGGGAAATACCCCTCCAGCCGCCGCCAGAGACAGAAAAGCTTGTCCATGTCGCCATTGGCAAGCGCGGGCACCGGGTCGATGCGTTCGGCGGCAAGCCCCTCGACGAGATCAACGATCCGCTTGTGGGCTCGGCTGATCTCGTCAGCACTGTCGCTGGAGGCGAAGTGCGGTGGCTCCACCGACACAAGCGCGTGATGGGCAGCCATCAGAACCGGTTGCCGTGCCGCTTCGGCGCTGACCGCCGGTGCTGAACCGGCCGAAACGGCCTTGTCGGTGCGCAATTTTTCCTGCCAGTCTTCCGGCAGGCGGCCATTCGCCGTCCAGCCGGTTATGTTGCCGACTTCGTTGCGCAGTTTCGCGTTCTCGCGCCGGATCGTTTCCAGATTGGCCTCGCTCCGGCGCAGCCGGCGCACAAGCCATACCGCCGCGGCAACGACGGCGAGCAGAAGCAGTGTGAAGATCACCTGTGCGATTGCGGATGTGAACTCGATACCAATCACCGCCATCCTGTGCCCCTCAGGTTCCCGCCAAGCGACTTCGCGGTTGGCGGACGATGATGTCGCCAACGGTGAACTCGACATCCGAGTTTCTTCGCTTCCAAGATATCTCGACGTGCTGGTCCTGCCCTCCGGCCAGGCCGCCGGGTTTGACCTGTGACTGGTCGACCACCACCTTCTGGCCGAAGATGCCGAAAAGGCGGATGATCTCGTCGCGGGTTATGTCGGTGTCGCTGCCGACATCGTCCAGCCCGGGCAGCACGCGGCTGAGCCAGCGGTTGGGAAGGAAGCGCACGCTCTTGTTGCCTTCCGAGCGCGAGCGCGTGTCGAGATACTCGATTTCGGAGACCACGCCGCGCCCGTCATCGTGGAGAACAAGTGCATAGGAGTGATCGGCGCCGTCGGTAATCTCCAGCCCGGCGGTCGCCAGGCGGGCCGCGCCATAGACCGTGGCGTTCTTCATGTCGTCTGCGCTGAACGGCTTTTGCGGAACCGCACTGGCTGGCTGGCCAAGCATCTGGGCGGTGCGGCCAATCCCGGTGAAAACCGACGGCCAGAGGCTGGCGCGGCCGGTGACAACCCATTGCGGATCCCCGAGGTTGAGCCGTCGCGCCTCCCTGATCAGCATTGCAGGCACCGCGTAGCCCAGGGTGCGGGCCACCGTCTGCGGATTGCTCCGCGAGGGATTGGCGACAGGGCTGCCGGCGTCGAGCAGATCCGGTGAAATCTCGATCCAGACCGCCTGGCCCCCGGCCTGGGTGTTGCGCACCCGCAGATGGACCTTGTCCTGTGTTCCGGGAATGGCGGTGTCGCGTTCCTCCAGTGAATGGCCCGGCGATGCGCTGCGGAGAATGTCGTTGAGTTCGACCGCAAACGTGCTGCCCGGGCCCTCTTCAGCCCAGCGGTACTCGCCGTCGGATCCGGCATATTGCATCAGGTTTTCCGAAAGCGCCCGCTTGGCTTCGCGGATACGCGGCAGCAGGGCCGTCTTAAGGGCTTCGTCGCGCAGGAACCGATGGTCGATCTCGAGATCCTCGAAGATGGGATCGGTCGACGAGAACAGCTCGCGCAGGTTCTGGATCACGATCGCGAGCAGCGCTTCATCCAGGTTGGCGCCACCGATTGTCGCCCCGAAATGGGCGAAAACCTTCCAGCTTTCGATGCTGTCGTGGCGCATCTTCACTTCGATCAGGCTGGCGTCAACGGTGCTGGCGCCGATATCGATGCAGGCGAAGACCTGGGTGTCCGCCTGCCGGGCCGGCGAACGGGAAATTCCGAAATAGGCCGCCGCCAGCGCTTCTGGAATGAGCTTGGGCTCACGCGCCGTGCGCGGGTCCTGGGTTCCGGTCAGGCCCTGGGCAAAGGATCTGGCGGCATTCTTGTACAGTTCGCGCTTGTGATGAGCGATTCCGCTCGGGTGGGTCACCACCACCTGAACATCGCTGTCGGCGCACTCGAGCCATTGGTCGAAGCGCTCGTCGCCGGCTTCGCTGACAATCGGCCCATCGAGCTGGTCATGCGCATAGAACAGCGAATTGGGGATCATGTAGGATCCCAGTTCATGAAACGCATCCCGGGTCAGCGCGGCGAGATTGATCTCGCGGGTGGCCTGCAGCCCGTTGGCGGTGCGCTCGATCACGGACTGCTTGATACGGTGTTTGAATCCGGGTTCCGAATTCATCAGCATGCGCTTGAGATCGGGAATGATGAGGGTCTGCAATTCCAGATATGCGGATGTCTCGCCGTCGGTGACAAAGTCCCTGTCGACCGGGATCGAGACGTCGTAGGTCCGGCCAAACAGGGTCATTCTCTTCTCGGCCGCCTGCAGCTTGGTGCCGACATAGGAGAGATTGCCATAGGACAGCGGTGCCTTGCGCGAGCGCACATGCTTGGCCGGGTTCAGTCCGATGGTGGAGGGAATGAGAACATTCTGCCAGCGTTTCTTGTTCGGATCATATTCCGGATGGGCACCGGCCAGGCTGTAGGCATAAGCGCCCAGCGGGATCAGTTGCCGCGCCAGGTTGCGCTCGACCCTGCCGAACCAGGCGGCAATCGCCGATGCCCCGTAATCGAGGCAGATGAGATATTTCGGGTCGCGCTGGCGCAACACGATATCAACAACGACCATGCCGTACTTGTGCTCGAACAGGTCGTCCTCGGCGACAAGCGACATCCCCGCCCGGATCTTCAGCCGCCTGGCTTCGAAGCGGATGAAGAGCTGATAGCGGTCGGTGTCGCCGGTCTCGTCCAGCGTCGTGTTGTGAAACGGGATCCTGATCTTGCCGCCATCGCTCTGCTCGACCGCGATGTCCTGCACCAGCTGGAAATCGTCCCGGCTGGTCAGCGTCTTCTTTTCGCCCTCCGGCAGGATGTGCGCGTGAGCCACGACATCCCAACTGTCATCGAGGCTGACGACGTCGAATTCGATGGTGTCGCCAAGTTCGAACTGGACGCCACCGCCGGAAATCGGCACCGAGAACTCCAGTGGAAAGCGTTCGGCGAAGGGTGTTTCGCTTCGGGTCATGTTGGGGACGGCCGAGGCGTCACGGTATTTGAGAGCGAGGATCTCGCCCTGACGCAATTGCAGATCGAAATCGTAGCATCCCGAAAGCGGTGCCTGGGTCTCGTCACTGAAAATGCAGTTCCAGTCGAACTGCATCTGCAGGCTGTCGGCGCCTTCCGCGGCATCGAAGATTTCGTTGATCGAAACGATGCAGGGTATGGATACCTCGTCGCCGGCTCGCAACTCGCAGGCGATACCGGCGGTCGAGCGCGTCACCGCCGCGCCCTGGGTGAAGTTTGCCGACACCTCGCGGATCTGGTCGTCGACCCGGCAACTCAGCCGGCCAGAAACAAGCGCGCTGGTCGGCGCCCCGCCATATTCCAGCCGTGTCACGGGCTGCTTCACATTGATGGTGAACAGGTCGACTTCCGCGTGTTCCTGCTTTTCGACCCGGCTGAGCTCCGGAATCGACGCCTGTCGCGCCTGGACCAGGGGAGGCTGCCATTTCAGCGTCTGCAGGCGCGGATTGGCAAGCTCGACCTTCAGGTTTTGCGACTGGCCGTCGGCCCGCTTGGTCTGCAGCGTCACCGAAAGCGAAAACTGCTCACCGGAGGCTTCCGCGATCTCGTCCTCGGTCGGCTCCCGGGTGCATTCAAGCACTAGGTCAATATTCTGGGCTTTTCTCAGGTCATATTGAAATAAAGTTTCGCCCGTATCCGGATTTTTGAGAGAGGCGCCAAGCCATGGCGCTTCCTCGATGTATCCGGCGACGGATATCTTGAGTACTTCATTGGGATTTAGGGTGGAATGAGACAGTCTAGCCGTTCGCGAGAAACCACCAAGATCGCAGATCACGGAATTATTCTCTACGCGCAGATACGTTTTCTTTGGGTTACTTAGATCCCAATCCAACATTACAGACCCAACGCTAGTACTGACCCCATCCGACTCCGGACGATATAGTTTATAAATCCTTAGCGCAACAGTTCGTGACCGTAAGCCGCGCACTAAGTTAATGATTAAAATGCAACATAATTATTTGAAATTATTATGAAAGCCACTTCAACGGGATGGGCTCGCTGCCGATCTTGCGGTCGAGGCTGTCAGAGGTCGCTGAAGGGTGCCTGACGTCGGCTCCGACGGGCTGGCTTTCATCGTTGTTGCTGATCGCGATCCGCAGCGCATGAAGATCGGGAGCCTCGATTGCACTGCCGCGATAGCCCGGAAAGTAGCTGACCGCACCCGGGGTCAGTTGCGGGTCCAGGCCCAGGTTGAGGATGAACTGATCAGCCTCGCCCTGCCGGAGCGGAAACTCCCGGGGCAGGGAGGAAATCACGTCAAGATCCGCCGCGATCAGGGCGGCCGGCCTTTGCCGTTCCTCCTCGGCCACCATCCTCGACACGGTCCAGCCAATCCGCCTGGTGATCGCCTGAAAGGCAGAGCCGAGCTGGATCTGCCGGTGCTGGCTCAGATTGTCGAACCAGTTGACATCCCGCGGCTGAAAGGCGGGCAGTTCAATGACGCCTGTCGAGGGCGATGTCGGCTGATCGAAGACGTGGGGTTGTACGAACAGTGCCTGTTCGCACCAGGAGAACAGGCCCGGCGGGATTTCGTGCCAGAAACTGATCCCGGGGAGCAACAGGGTTCGCGACAGCAGGAACTGGCGGCCGCCCTCGCCTTCACCGGCCTCGGCCCGGTAGCGCATCCGCATGATGGCGAGCCCTTCGTCAACCGCCTTGACGATCAGGGCGCCGCGGCTTGCAAAGCCGGGATCGATCATGCTCGAGGTGAGGTTCGCATTCCCGAGAAAATTTGCGGGAATATAGCGCAGCGGATTGTCCACGCCCGGCGTGACCGAGTTGACGCCGTATAGTGCGCTGTCGTGCAGGGGCCCGTCCTGTGTGCGTACAGGCTTGCCGTAACACACCTCCTCGAACCTCAATACTCTTGCCTGGCCCGGAACGGTTTCCACGAGATCCTCCCTTCGCAGTTCATCAACATGACTGTACTACGGGTGCTTGCAGGCTCAATTGCATGAAGACTTTATCGACATGCGGACGGAAATCAACGGCATGTGATGAAACCGGCAGCGGTCTTGCCGCCGCGCCATGCAAATGCGGGTCTCGGGCGGCGGGCCGGCCTCTAGTATTGCAGCCTGGAAATGCGTCGCAGTTCGTCGGATGTTGCCGCGGGAAAGCCGAAAAACTCAAGATAGGCGGGGATCTGTTCGAACAGCATGTCGGCCCCGATCTGGGTCATGCATCCGCGCTCGCGGGCGGCAGCGAGAAAAGGCGTTTCCGCCTGCTTCATCACCACTTCGCCGACAAACGCGGCCGGATCGATGCGCGCGGCGTCGACCGGCATCGGATCGCCGGCATTCATGCCGAGCGGCGTGGCATTGACGATCACATCCCATCCGGCCGGGTCATTGGAGCCCGTCGAGATTCCGATGCCGGGGCAATGGCGTCGCAACCGCCCGGCAAGCTGCTCCGCCGCATCCGCCCTTGCATCGAACAGCCCGATTTCGGCGGCACCGGCCTGCGCCAGGGCCGCGGCGATCCCCGAGCCGACACCGCCGGCCCCGACGACGAGCGCGCGTAGGCCCTTCGCCTCGCGGCCCTTGCGCAGCATGCCGCGCACGAAACCTTCACCGTCGAACATGTCGCCGACCAGTCGGCCGTCCGCGTCCCGCTTGACCGCATTGCACGAGCCTGACATCAGCACCGCCGGCCTGGCCTCGTCCAGCAGCGCCACCGTTGCCACCTTGTGCGGCATGGTGATGAGCGCGCCATCAATGTTGCGAAGCCTGAAAAGCAGCGGCAGGAACGCCGGGTAATCCTCCGCTTCGCAGCCCATCGGCACGACCCGGGCGTCGATGCCCTGGGATTCGAACCAGGGATTGTAGATCAGCGGAGCCCGAAACGAGTCCGTCGGGACGCCCAGATGGGCGATCAGCCTGGTGGTGCCGGAGATCATCTTGTCCTCATTGCAAATGCCGCCTGTCCGTTCCGCGCGTGTTGCCTGTGCCGTTTCACGACAGCACCACCGTCTGGCCCGAGCGCGCCGACTGCTGCACCGCATCGATGACCTGCAGCGTTCTCAACCCTTCCCTTGCAGGCACAAGGGGCGGTTCCTCGCCGCGGATGACCCGCGCGAATTGCGCGATCTGGCGCACCAGCGGATCGTCCTGGCTGACGGGGTGGTGGGTTGCCGAGATCGGTTCCCACCAGCTTCGCTTTCCGTGGTTGGTCCAGACCCTGGCATTTGGCAGCTCCATCGAGCCATGCGTTCCGCCGATGAAGTAACAGGATTGGCCGGTGGGCGGGTAGGCCGGGTTTTCCGAAGCCGTCAGTTCCCAGCTCCAGGGAGAGACGATGGTGTCCGAAAGGCTGAAGGTGCCGAGCACGCCATTGTCGAAGCGCAAGACCAGCGCAGCGGTTTCCTCCACAGCGTTGCCCCGTACCGCGCTTGAGGCCAGCGCCTGGACCGAAACGATCTCGCCGATCAGATGCCGCAACAGGTCGATGTCATGGATAAGGTTGAGAAAGATCGGCCCTCCGCCCGGCTGGCGGCGCCACTCGGTGTCAAAATAGTCGTCCGGCTTCATCAGCCAGAACATGCCATGCACCGCGACCAGTGCTCCCAATAGCCCGTCGCTGATCTGCTTCCTCGCCGCTGCAATCAGCGGATTGTGGCGGCGATGGTGTCCGACAAGCAGGGCCACGCCGGCGTTTTCCCCCGCAACGACAAGATCATGGCCGGCCTCAAGGTCGGTCGCCAGCGGTTTTTCGATCAGCGCCGGAACGCCGGCCGCAACGCATTCCAGAGCGTTTTCCACATGGACCTGGTTTGGCGTCGCCAGAACAATGCCGTCAGGCCTGTCCCTTTCCAGCGCCCCGGACAGGGAGCCGTGCCATGACGCGCCGATGCGGTCTGCCTGATCGCGGCCGGCATCCGAGGGGTCGATGATCGAATGAAGCTCCACGCCGGGTGTTGCAGCGATGGCCGCAATGTGCCGCCTGCCAATCAGCCCGGCGCCGGCAACCGCAATCCGTACCGGCCCGGTCATTGTCTGCTCCCTTTCAGTCCCGCCAATGGCCGCAACACATGCATGCCTGTTGCAGGCTGATTGATAAGGGGTGCGCCATGAAACACGGTCTGGTCCTGCTGCCGGAAGAAAGCACGGGATTCTGTTCAGGTTGTTGTTGCTCCCGAACTCGAATTGCCTATATTACTTCTTATGTCCTATATTCTTTCCTGCAGTCAAGACGATTACCCGGAGGTGACAGCGTGATTGAAGCGGCAGATCACGACACGATCGGCGACAGCGCCTACCGCAACATCAGGAACGACATCATATTTGGCCAGTTGCGGCCGAGCGAGAAACTGCGGCTTGAGCCCCTGCGCAAGCGCTACAATGTCAGCGTGACCACGCTGCGGGAGATCCTCAACCGGCTCACGTCGGACGGGCTTGTCGTCGCCGAAGGGCAGAAGGGCTTCGAGGTCGCCAGCGTCTCGGACGCCAATCTCTGGGAGGTGGCGGAGTTGCGGCTGCTGGTCGAGGGGCATGCCATCGCCCGGTCGTTCGAGCACGGCGATCTCGACTGGGAAGCGCAGGTGGTGGCCGCACATCACAAGCTGCACCGCCTCGAAGACCGGATGATCGCCGGCGACATGACGGCGCGGGAGGATTGGAAAAGGGCGGACTGGGGGTTTCACCGCGCGCTCATCACCGGATGCGGATCCGAGACGCTGATGGACCTGCACGAGCAATTGTTCGACAAATATCTTCGCTACCAGATGCTGACGCTGGCCTTCAGGGGCGAAAACGCGGCGCGCGAGCATGCGGAACTGCTGGAAGCAGCCTTCGCGCGGGACGTGAAGCGCGCCTCGGACATCCTGAGCAAGCATATTCTCGGCGGTGTCGAATTCATCGTCAATTCACGCAAGGAGGGTAGTCAGGACCGTTGAGCAACCCTGTAGAGCCAGAAATATCCTACGAAACTGATTATGTATGTTGAAATGACCCGTACTTTGTGACAGGTTTTTGTCAAATCCGCTAGGGCGAGACGCCAGCGGATTGTCATTGGGAGGAGAAAACCATGAATAGCATTACCCGCCGCATGCTGCTCGCATGCGCAGTGTCCGTTGCTGCCGCCGGCTTCGTGCCCGCGAGCTTTGCTGCGGACAAGATCACCCTGAGAATGTCGACCCCGGCATCGGAGACCGACCAGCGCTCGGTTGCCCTGGCGGAAGTCTTCGCGCCGGAAGTGGCGGACTTCGCCACCTATCAGCCGCATTACAACGGTTCGCTGATCGCACAGGGCAGCGAACTCGAAGCCATCGCCTCGGGCGATCTGGAAATGTCGATCGCTTCTGCCCAGGAGCTGGCGACATTCTTTCCCGAGTTCTCGATCTTCGCCACCGGCTACGTTCACCAGAACGCCGCGCACCAGGTCGCCGTCTTCAATGATCCGCTGATGGATCCGTTCAAGCAGAAGGTCGAAGACGAGCTCGGCGTAAAGCTCCTGTCGGTGATGTATCTTGGTCGCCGCAACGTCAACCTGCGCCAGAGCAAGGACGAACTGACGGTAATGACCCCGGCGGACCTGGCTGGCGTCAATCTGCGCATGCCCGGCTCCGACGCCTGGCAGTTCCTCGGCAAGGCGCTCGGCGCCAACCCGACTCCGATGGCGTTTACCGAGATCTACACCGCGCTCTCGACCGGTTCGGTTGACGGCCAGGACAACCCGCTGCCGACCGTGGTCGACGCCAAGTTCTACGAAGTCACCAAGCAGGTGGTTCTCACCTCGCATCTGGTCGACCTGAACTATGTCGCCTTCTCCAAGGCCGTCTGGGACAAGCTGACACCCGAGCAGCAGGCAACCGTGCAGAAGGCCGCCGATGATGCTGCCGAAAGCGGCCGCCAGGCGCAGCTGAAGAAGGAAGAAGATCTCGTGTCGTTCCTGCGCGAAAAGGGAATGGACATCTACGAGCCTGACCTCAACGCCTTCCGGACCCATGTCCAGGCGCAATATGTCGGCTCGGAATTCGCGGCCAGCTGGCCCGAAGGTGTCCTCGACAAGATCAACGCTCTCGGCAACTGATCTTCCCGGATTCTCCCGGTGCCACGGAGGACCTGACATGACGTCAATCGTGAAATGGTTCCTTCGTGGCGCGGAATTTGTGGCGGCCACGATGATGGCCGCCATGTTTTTGACCTTCATCCTGCAGATTGCGATCCGCTATTCCGCCAAGCTGGAGTGGCTCGCGCAAGCCTTTCCGATCCTCGAGCCGAGCCGCTATGGCTGGACGCTGGAACTGTGCCTTGCGCTGTGGGTCTGGATCGTCTTCTGGGGTGCGGCCTTCGTGGTGCGCGAGCGCGACCATGTCACCTTCGATGTCATCTATGGCCACGTCAGTCCGAAGGCGCGCCGCTGGTTCGCCATCATCGGTGGCGCAGCGGTCTGTGGGGGCCTTCTCTGGTCGGTGGAGCCGACCTGGTCGAAATTCTTCATTCTGCGGTTGAAAAAGACGGCCACACTGAACGGCTTGTTCGGTGACTGGATCCGGATGCGCGACATCTATTCGATCTACATTCTCTTCCTGGTGGTGGTCGCGGCCCGCTATGGCTGGCGCGCGATCAGCGCCTTCCGTCATGGCGCCGACATCGACCAGCCCGGACACGACGAGGCGGCGAAACCATGACGCTGCAGTTTGCTCTCTGCCTGCTCACCCTGTTTTTTCTGGCGGGCATCGGCACTCCCGTTGCCTATTCCATCATTGTCTCCTCCTTTGTCTACCTGACGGTGAACGGCCAGGGTGTCGGCATCGCCGGCAAGGTGCTGATGGACGGGCTCTACCAGAGCTTCATCCTGCTTGCCGTGCCGCTGTTCATCGTTGCCGCAAACATCATGAACGCCGGCACCATTTCAGACCGGCTGCTGCAGTTCTGTGTTGCAGCCGTGGGCCGCTTTCGGGGCGGTCTTGGCCACGTCAACATCGTCGCATCGCTGATCTTTTCCGGCATGTCCGGTTCGGCCGTCGCCGATGCAGCGGGAATTGGCAAGATCATCATCGGCATGATGACCAGGAGCGGACACTACAGCCGCGGCTACGCAGCGGCGATCACCGCTGCCTCGGCGACCATCGGCCCGGTCATCCCGCCATCGATCCCGATGGTGCTTTACGCATTGGTCTCCAACACGTCGATCGGGTATCTGTTTCTGGGCGGTATCGTGCCGGGCCTGTTCATGGGCGCGGTGCTGATGATGATGAACACGCTGATCTCCACACGGCGCAACTTCGCCATCGAGGAACCGGTTCCGCTCAGGGACCTGCCCCGGCAGACCGCGAACGCCTTTCCGGCGCTGCTGATGCCGGCGATCCTGCTCTACGGCATCTATGGAGGCGTGACCACGCCGACGGAAGCCGCGGCCGTCGCTGCCGCCTACGCGCTGCTGCTGGCCGGGCTGTTCTACCGCGCCCTGTCGCTGCGCGCTCTCTACGGCATCCTGGTCGACAGCGCCCGCTCCTCCGCTGCCGTCGGACTGGTCATCGGTGGCGCATTGATCCTCAACTATGTGGTCGCGTCGGAAAACATACCGAACATCGTGGCGCAGTCGCTGGTCGGCCTTGACGTCTCGCCTCTTGCCTTCCTGATCGGCGTCAACATCCTGTTCCTGCTGCTCGGCTGTGTGCTCGACGCAACCACCATCATCCTGGTAATAATCCCGCTGTTCCTGCCGGCCTGCGAAGAGCTGGGAATCGATCTGGTTCATTTCGGCGTCGTTGCGGTGATCAACTGCATGATCGGTCTGATCACGCCGCCCTATGGCATTCTCCTGTTCGTCATCAATGCGGTCACGCAGATTCCGCTGCGCGAGATCATCGGCGAGATCTGGGCGTTTCTCGGTGTCCTGCTGCTCGCTCTCGCGGCACTGATCCTGTTTCCGGGAATCGTCCTGTGGCTGCCGCGCATGTTTGGATATCCGGGATGAAGACCGCCATTGCAACGGTCTCCATCGCCGGTGATCTGAGCGAGAAGCTGGCTGCCATCGCGGCAGCGGGGTTTGACGGCGTCGAGATCTTCGAGAATGATTTTCTTGCCTATGACGGCAGCCCGCGCGATGTCGGGCAGATGGTGCGCGACCACGGGCTGGAGATATCCCTGTTTCAGCCGTTCCGGGATTTCGAAGGCATGCCGGAGCCGCAGCGTGCCAGGGCGTTCGACCGGGCTGAACGCAAGTTCGACCTGATGGGCGAACTCGGCGCCGATCTGGTGCTGGTCTGCTCCAATGTCTCCCCCGCCTCGCTCGGCGGCATCGATCGCGCGGCGGGTGACTTTCATGAACTTGGCGAGCGTGCCGCCAGGCACGGGATCCGCGTCGGCTACGAGGCCCTGGCCTGGGGCCGGCATGTCAATGATCACAGGGATGCCTGGGAGGTCGTACGCCGGGCCGATCACGCCAGTGTCGGCCTTATCCTCGATTCGTTTCACACCCTGGCGCGCAAGATCGATCCCGACACGATCCGGTCGATTCCCGGTGACCGGATCTTCTTCGTGCAACTCGCCGACGCCCCGAAGATCGATATGGATCTGCTCTACTGGAGCCGGCATTTCCGCAACATGCCGGGCGAAGGCGATCTCGATGTTCCAGGCTTCATGCGGGCGGTTGCCGCCACCGGCTATGACGGCACGCTGTCGCTCGAGATTTTCAACGACCAGTTCCGCGGCGGGTCACCGAAGTTCATTTCCGTCGATGGTCATCGCTCGCTTGTCTACCTGATGGATCAGGTGCGGCGCTCCGAGCCCGATATCCGTATTGAATGTGCCGATATGCCGGACCGGATCGCGGTCAGCGGTGTCGAATTTGTCGAGTTCGCTGCCGATGAGGAAGAAGCCGCGCAGATTGCTGATCTGCTGCAGATGCTCGGCTTCACCCGTGAGCGGCGGCACGTCTCCAAGGATGTTGATCTCTGGCGGCAGGGCGGCATCAACATCGTCATCAACACCGAGCGCGAAGGCTTCGCCCACGCCTCCCACGTCGTCCATGGCATGAATGTCTGCGACATCGGCCTGAAGGTGGAAAATGCCGCGGCAACGGTCCTGCGCGCCCAGGCGCTCGATGCCGAACCTTTCGATCAGCCGGTCGGACCCGGGGAATTGAAGATCCCGGCCATCCGCGGCCTGGGCGGCGGGCTCATTCATTTCATCGACGAGCAAAGTGACCTGGCCAGGGTCTGGGATATCGAGTTCCGTCCGCTCGACAGACCGCTGGGCCGGCAGGAGCCTGCGGCAGGCATGGGTCTGAAGCGGATCGACCATGTCGCCCAGACCATGAACTACGAGGAAATGCTCACCTCGCTGCTGTTCTACACCTCGATCTTCAAGACTCGGAAAACACCGATGGTCGATGTGGTGGATCCGGCCGGACTGGTGCGCAGCCAGGCCATCGAGAACGAGACCGGGTCGCTCAGGATCACCCTCAACGGCGCGGACAACCGCCGTACCCTGGCCGGGCATTTCATCGCCGAACGGTTCGGCTCGGCCGTACAGCATCTGGCCTTCGAAACCGATGATATCTTCGCCACCGTCGAGGCGCTGTCGGCAAACGGCTTCAGACCGTTGGAGATCTCAGCCAACTACTATGACGATCTTGCGGCCCGCTTCGATCTCGAGCAGTCCTTCGTCGACCGGCTGGAAACAGCAGGTATCCTCTATGATCGCGACGGGCAGGGCGAGTACTTCCAGATCTACAGCCCGGGCTTCGGAGAAGGCTTCTTCCTCGAGATCGTCGAGCGCCGCGGCGGATACGGCGGATACGGTGCGGCAAATGCCCAGTTCCGGATTGCCGCGCAAAAGCGTCACATGCGGCCCAGGGGCATGCCGAGACGCTAGGCGCGTCACTCAGGGATGTGCAACCTGCCTGATCCGCGCAAAGGCCTTGGCGATGATGTCCCGCGCCAGTGCTTCGGTCGCAGCCTCGCTGTAGACCCGCATCTCCGGGGCATTGCCGGATGGCCGCAGGTGCAAGATGTTGCCGCTTTCAAGGACAACCCGCAGTCCGTCGGTCAGATCCACATGCGCGACTTGCCCGAACGGCTCGAAGAAGTCTTGCCGCATCGCCTCGTCCTGCGACAGGCGGGCAACCAGCGCCTGGCTCTCTGCCGTGGGAAAGTTCTCGATGCGATCGCTGGCAGCCACCGGCAGGCCGAGCGCAGCGACATGGGCACAGAGCGATTGTCCGGCCTGGCGGGCGGCAGCGAAGGCGCACAGGATCGGCAGCACGCTGTCTCTCGTCGGCAGTGCCGAAAGATCCGCGTTCCCCACCCTGATGGAATTGCCGGTCAGAACACCGCCATTGGCTTCAAAGCCGATGACGCAGTGCCTGCCCCGGGCGACGGCATCAGTCATCCCGGCGATCACGAAGGGCGAGCCGACCTTTGTGCGGCTGACCGCAGCGTCGCAGCGGCTTTCGATCCCCGAATTGGAAGTCACCGGGGTGACGACCGCATCGGCGCCGAGATAGCGCGCCACAATCAGCCCCAGCGCATCGCCGCGAACAACCCGTCCGCTCTCGTCGACCACCATGGGCCGGTCGCCGTCGCCATCGGCGGAGACGAGCCCATCGAGTGCCTCGGACTGGACCCAGCCGGAAGCCAGCGCCCGCGTTTCCTCGGACACGGCCTCGGTGTCGACCGGAATGAAGACCGGCGATCTGCCGAGCCGGATGATCTCGACGCCTTCCGCCTGAAGAATGGCGGCAAGGGTCTCGTTCGCCGCTGAGCTGTGCTCGTAAAGCCCGATGCGAAGGCCCTGCAGAAGTCCGTCCGGGGCAAAGCCGCGGTAGCGTTCGATGAAGCCGGCATTGGCCTCCAGCGACCGGTCGCGCATGAGCTTCGCCCTTGTTGAGGGCAGCCCCGCGCAGTCCGGCGCCAGCTCCGAAATTGCCGCCTCGTCGGTCTTGTCGATCTCGCCGTCAGGCCGGTAGAATTTGACGCCGTTGCGGTCATCGGGGATGTGCGAGCCGGTGATCATCAGGGCGGCCGCCTCTTGGCCCATGGCGTACAGCGCCAGGGCGGGGGTCGGCAGGACACCGCAATCGACCGGCTCGAGACCTTCGTCAAACAGTGCCGCGGCGCATTGTGCCGCGATTTCCGGGCTTGAGGTGCGTCTGTCGCGGCCGAGGAAGACCGGCGCCCCCGCTGCAGCCATTCCGGCCTGCTTGAGATGCCGGGCGAAGGCGCGGGCATGGGCCGCCGCCGTGCCGTCGGTCAGCTCTCCGACAAGGCCGCGCAGTCCGCTTGTGCCGAATTTCGCAGCCATGTCTGTCCAACTCCCGTCTTGTCTGTCCGCACCCGTGCGCGGCGTTTACGGCAGACCTGTTTCCTCAGCCGCGTCCCTGCCCTGTCACGGCAGCAGCAGCATTTCCTCGTGCCGGAGATACTCCACCAGCGCGCAGAACACATGGTAGAACGTGCTTGTCGGCATGTGCTTGGAGATCACCCGTCCGTTGGGGTCGATCTGGTCATACCAGCCGCCGGGCGCGGGTGTCGTCAGATAGCGGTTGAAGATGACGTCGAGCATGCGGATGAACAGCGTCTCGTCACCGGGCAGGCCTTCGGCACGGGCCAGAAGCCCGGCCTTCAGCGCCTCGGTCTGGCACCAAAGCCGGGCGGTTCCGAGCATCTCCGAGCCGTCGGGCGCCATCGAATCGCAGACCGCGTCGGTGCCGCGCGCGTGGCCGAAGGCGTGACTGGTGGCATAGAGCTTGCGGCAATATTCCTTGAGTTCGGGCTGGCCGGCGAAGCGGGCCTGACGCAACAGCAGCCAGACCCACTCATAATGGTGACCGGGCTCGACCCGGGCGGGCTTGTCCTTTCGCACCGACCAGTCGCGTTCGAAATGCTCGGTCACGCTCCAGCTCTCGGGATTGAAGAACACCGACTTGAACAGTTCCACCGCGGTCTGGGCCCGGTCGAGGAAGGCGCGTTCGCCGGTAACCTCGTACCAGGCCTGCATCGCCTCGAGGTAATGCATGTGCGGGTTGGCCCGGCGATAATCGAGCCTCAGGCTGGATTCGTAAAACCCGCCATTGGCGCGGTCGACCAGATGGTCGTCCATATAGGCGATTGTGCGCTCGGCCCAGATCCGGGCTTCCGGCCATTTCGTTGCCTTCCAGAGCCAGGCCAGGGCCAACAGCACGAAACACTGGTCGTAGGTATCGCGCTGCGGATCTTTCACCGTGCCGTCAGGGTTCCACAGATGGATCCAGCCGCCCTCGGCATGCCAGCCGGTGGTGGTGAGCGTGGTGAAGCAGTGCTCAAGCACCGCGCGGGCGTCCCCTTCCCAGCCCAGCAGTTCGGCATTGGCAAAGCAGTAGATCTGCCGGGCCAGAACCCGGAGCCGCTTGTAGCCGAGATCGGCCGGGCTGCCGTCATGATTGAGCGCCTCGTGGACACCACCATGCACTTGGTCGACGCCGGCCCCGGCCCACAGCGGCAGTGCGGTGTCGAACAGCCATTTGCGGATCACCCGCGGCGAGGGCACCGGCCGGCCTGAATGGGCCACTGCAAGCGGTGGCCATTCGCCGGTGTTCTTGACGCTGCCGGCAATGTCCTTGACCAGGTGCGACTTGTCACGATGGACGATCAGCAGCGCATCGGGCTGCGAGACGACGATGATGTTGTCGAGGCCTGCCACCGCCAGCAGCCGATCTTCGGAGCGCAGATAGCTGTTGTGAACGTCGATGGTCAGCACATCGCCGAACCTTGCATTGCCGTGCTCGTCGAGCGGCGATCCGTCATGCAGCTGGTTCCACGAACCCAGGTCGTTCCAGTCGAAGCTGGCGGCCACCACGCCGATGCGCGGCGCGTTTTCCATCACCGCGTAGTCGATCGAGATCTTGGGGCTGGCGGCAAAGGCCTCGGGATCGAGCCGGTAGCATTTGCCCTCGATATCGGCGCGTTCGACGGCCAGCCGGGCCTGCGCCCAGACCTCCGGCTGCTGCCGGGCCAACTCGGCGCCCATCTCGCCGGCGCGGAACATGAAGATGCCGGCGTTCCAGAAGAAACGTCCTGAGCGGAGAAATGTCTCGGCCGTTTCGAGATCGGGCTTTTCGCGAAACCGCGACACGTCATAGACCGGACCATTCCCGTCGCCACGCTCGATATAGCCATATTGCGTCTCTGGCCGCGTCGGCGCGATGCCGATGGTCATGATGCCGCCACGCTCGGCAAGCGCCCGTGCCCCGGTCCGGATCACGTCGAAGAACGCCCCGGCGTCGGATATCTGGTGGTCCGACGGCAGCACCAGCACCATCCTGTCAGGATCGGTCTCCGCGAGATCGGCGATCGCGGCAGCGATGGCGGCGGCAGTGTCGCGAATGAGCGGTTCGAGCACATAGCGTTCGACCTCCACACTCCCGGTTTCGCCCTGCTCGGTCAGCAGCGATTCAAAGGCAATGCCACCGACGATCCGGGTCGGCAGATAGCGCAGGCCTTCGCCCTTGTGGTCGACGCGTTCAAGCGTGTTGGTCAGCAGGGTCTTGTCGTTGACCAGCTTGTGGAACTGTTTCGGCTTCGAATCCCGCGACATTGGCCAGAGCCGGGACCCTGCGCCGCCGCACAGGATAACAGGCGTGATGCTATGGCTTGAGACCATGAAATGCTCCGATTTGCGCAACAGCCGGTTTGAGTTCCGGCCCGTTTCGCTGAACCCGCCCATTAGAACGGGAAAAAATGAAAAATCTTCTCATGCATCCGGCTGAACTGCCGGGAGGCTCCCGATCCGGCGTCATTGGCCGATTTCCGGGTTTTCGGCCTTGATCGGGCGCGACATCAGCGCGGTTCGCGCTTCCTCGGCCGACATCCTGCCCGACAGCACCAGGTCCGCTGTCTGCATGACCGGGCAGGAGATGCCGTGGCGTGCAGCGATTTCGTTGGCGATCGAGACTGTATGAACGCCTTCGGCCAGCTTGAGGCCGGTGACGTCATGGCCGCTGCCGACCGCAATGCCATAGGAGAAGTTGCGCGACAGTTCCGATGAGCAGGTCAGCACAAGATCGCCAAGGCCCGACAGCCCCATCAGGGTTTCGGCTCGCGCCCCCATGGCCACGCCGAGACGCACCAGCTCCGCATAGCCCCGGGTGATCAGCGCGGCTTCGGCGCTTGCTCCCATTCCTCCGCCACGGCAGATGCCGACGGCGATGGCCATCACGTTCTTCAGGGCCCCCCCGATCTGTACCCCGACGATGTCGTCTGATGCATAAAGCCGGATTGCATCGCCCGAAAGCGTCTGTGCAAGGGATTGCGCCCTTGCCTGGTCCGGCAGTGCAAGCGTCAGGGCGGTGGGCAGCCCGCGAACCACATCGGCGGCAAAACTCGGGCCTGAGAGCACACCCACCACATGGTCTGGCAGGCAGGCGTCGATCACCTCGCTTTGGGTCTGGCCGCTGCGCCTGTCGATGCCCTTTGCGCAGGCGATCAGCAGTGCGTCGCCCGGAAGCTGCGGTGCCGCCAGGCCGACGACGTCGCCGGTCGACTGCGCCGGTGCAACGAACAGCACGATCTGTGCATTTTCCAGCGCGCCGGCCATGTCGGTTGATGCGCTCAACCCATCCGGCAAGCATGCCTCGCCGAGATAGGCATGGTTTCTGTGCGTTTCCGAAATCTCTGCGCAAGTCTCTGCGTTACGGCCCCACATGCGCACATCATGGCCCTGCCTGACGAACGCCGTGGCCAGTGCGGTTCCCCAGGCGCCTGTACCGAGAATGCAGATGCGGGCCATGGTTCGAAGTCCTTCGGGAGGTTGATGCCGCCGGGATCAAGCGCGGGCAGGTGAGCCATTCAATTACTGGCGTCGACGCTGGCTGACAAGCCGGTGGACGAGGTTCATGCGCTGGCGGCATGCCTTTGTGGCTGAAGCTCATGGTTCAGGACCATGGCTGTGCGTCGCCAGAAGTCAGAGACCAGCGCCGGATCGCGCATCGCCTCCATCTCCCGCCACTGCGGGAACGAGGCTTCGAACATCGCCGGCGACATGCGCTGGTCCTTGTAGGGATTGAGCGCGCCGCCGGCCGCAATCACGATCTCGTCGAGAGCGTCGAGCATGCGCAGGGTTCGGTCGCCGGAATTGGCGAAATCCAGGGTCAGGGTGAAGCCGGGCCGCGGAAACGACATCAGACCCGGCGAGCGCGTCTCGCCAAAGCGCTTGAGCACCGTCAGGAACGAAGCCGCGCCATGCTTCTGGGCGCACTCGATCAGCGCGATGGTGGTCTCGCGCGCCCGGTCCGCCGGATAGACGCTCTGATGCTGGAACAGCCCGCGCGGCCCGTAGAGCCGGTTCCAGCCGGTGATCGCATCCAGCGGATGGAAATAGGATGACCAGGGCACGATCCCGGTTTTTGGCTGGCTTGGCGCCCGTCCGTAATACAGCGCATTGAACGCCTTCAGCGTCAGACGATTGAGCATGTTGACCGGCGGCGAGAATGGCACTGCGAGCCTGGGAGCGGAAGGCGGCTTCGCCGCACCGCCATCTTCGGCATGATCGCCGGCCATCAGAACGCCGCGCCCGAGATTCCCACCGCGAGCCAGCTGATCGATCCAGGCGACAGAATACTCATGCTTCGCGTCAATCGCGTCGATGGCATCGAAGTACCCGTCGATATCGGAAAAGCGGACCGCGGTCTGGCGCACATTGGCGGAGGGGACACGCATCAACCGGATGGAAGCCTGTTCGATGATCCCGGTCAGGCCCATGCCGCCGATGGTGGCTTCGAAAAGGTCCGTATTGGATTCCGGCGAGCACAGCCGGTTTCCACCGTCACTGCCCATAAGCGTGAAGCAGACGACCGAGCCGCCAAACGTGCCGCGGCGGTGATGGTTCTTGCCGTGCACATCATTGGCGATTGCGCCACCAAGTGTGACCTGGGCCGTGCCGGGCGTGACCTCGAGGAAAAATCCGTGCGGCATGACCAGCGCAAGGATTTCGGAGAGCAGGACGCCGGCATCGGCGGTCAGCACGCCTGTTTCGGGATCGAATGCGCTGATGGCGGCACCCGGCCGCATGGCAAACAGGCGGCCCTGGTCATTGTGGCAGCTGTCGCCGTAGGAACGGCCGTTGCCGAAGGGCAGGAACCCGCCGGCAACGCCGGGCCTGAAATCAGAAGGGTGCGCCACCGCACGGTTGCGGCGCTGAACCCTGCCCCAGCTGTCGAAGTCCGGGCTTGTCATCGTCACAGCAAGGCCGCAAGCAACACCAGGCCGGCCCCGGCGATGGTGGTCAGCTGGCTGCGCCAGTCACGCATGATGAAGACCACCGGATCCTCGTGCATCTGCGAGCGGCGCGCCAACACCCAGATCCTCAGCAGCATGTAAAGGATCAGCGGACACAGCGGCCACAGAAGCGCCGGCTGCGGATACATGGAGACGACTTCGTTGCTGTGAACATACATCGCCAGAACCATGGCGGCGGAAAATGCCGAGGCGATCCCGGCCTGACCGATCATGTCCTTGTCGCTGCCGACGTAACCGCGACCCTTGAGTTGCATATCCGATTCCTCGGCCAGTTCGTCGAGTTCGACGTAGCGCTTGACCAGCGCCAGGCTGAGAAAGAAGAAGATCGAGAAGGCGAGCAGCCAGAACGACAGGTCGACACCGGTTGCGGCGGCGCCGGCAATGATGCGCACGGTGTAAAGCCCGGCGAGGGTGAACACGTCGACCAGCAGCTTGCGCTTGAGCACGAAGGTGTAGACCGTGGTCACCAGGGCGTAGAGCGCCAGGACGGCCCAGAACAAGGGCGGCAGCAGGCTTGCCAGGCCGATCGACGCCAGCAGGAGCGCCGCGGCAGTGGCGCTGGCTACCGGGATCGACACCGCGCCCGATGCGAGGGGACGCAGACGTTTGCGCGGATGCTGGCGGTCGTTGGCGAGGTCGGAGATATCGTTGACGACATAGACGGCCGAGGCCAGGAAGCTAAACGAGAAAAACGCCACGATCGCCGCCAGCAGCAGGCCGAAATTGGCGACTTCGTGATTGAGAACCAGCGGCACCGCGATCAGGATGTTCTTGAGCCACTGGTGCACGCGGATGGACTTGAGGATGGCCAGCGGCGAGATCTTTTCCAGCGGAAGCAGTTCCGCTTCATTGCTGCTGCCCCAACGGCTGGCCGCCCGGTCGGGTGCCACGATGATGGCGCGACGCGCTGCGTCGAACACGGCCAGGTCGTCGCGGCTGTTGCCGGCATAGTCGAAGCCGCCGTCGCCACACAGCGACACCAGGCGTTCGCGCTTGCGGCGGGAGGTAAGATTTTCGGTGTCGGACGAATGCAGGACGCGATCGAAAAGGCCCAGATGATCGGCGATGGTTCGGGCGGTGGATTCGGCGGCACCGGTGACCAGCCAGACCGGTTGTCCGGATTCGCGGGCGAGCCTGATTCGTTCAAGAACCTCGGCGCGATAGGGCCATTCGTCGCCCTTGCGCACGTAACGGGCGGCGATTTCACGTTTCAGCACCGCTTTTCCCGAGATCGCCCAGCCGATGACCGCAAACAACAGCCAGGGCTGGCTGATCAGCACCGAGACCAGCCCTTCCCAAAGCGTGTCGGTGGCAATCAGCGTGCCATCAAGATCAATGCAAAGTGGTACATGCCGGTTGTCGCTCACAGCATCCATGATTGTTTCCCCGCTTGGTTCCGGCCGAGCTTTGGGGGAAAAACACTACAATTCCGGTAAAAGATCACTTCCGGGAGTGATTTAAGCGGACCGGGCGGCGGGTTTTGCACGGTGTGGTTATCAAACGGTTGCGACAATCACCAGAGGCTGCACCGGCACTTTCCAGTGCCTCGCGTCGCAACCATCTGCACGGCATCGGTCGGAACACCCGGTTCCTTGCTGCTTGTGTTTGCAATTGGGGAAATGGTGGAGGAGAGAGGACACAGTCCGAACCCGCAGCCATCGCGTTTTGGGTTGGTGGGCGGCAAAGCGCAAACAAAATGGAGGAGGTGAGAGGACAATCCTCGAACCGAAACCACACGGGTAGGGTTGGCGTGGCGGCAATCCGCAAGAAGGAAATGGTGGAGCCAAGCGGGATCGAACCGCTGACCTCCTGCATGCCATGCAGGCGCTCTCCCAGCTGAGCTATGGCCCCGGGACGCAAGGGACTGAACGCAATGTCATTCCCTGCGAGGTGCCTGCCACCCCGAAGTGGCGGGCAGGTGCGGCTTCATACTTCTGCAGCCGCACAAGATCAAGATGAAAATTCAATCCTTTTTTCAGTTTTGAAAACCTTTCGGTTTTCAGCGCCGGGAAGGAATTCTCTGTTCAGTCGTCGTCCTCGTCGTTCACGCCGATGATATCGCTGACATCGTCATCTTCATCATCGTCGTCATCGGCGAGAAACGCGTCATCATCGTCATCGTCGATTTCAACATCGTCGTCGAGATCGGGAAGGTCTTCGGACTTGCCGGTGCTCGATGTGTCCTCATCGGCCTCTTCGAGCGATACGATTTCGACGTCAGCCGAATCTGCCTCGACTTCCGCGACTTCTTCCTCTTCCTCTTTCTCGATCACGGCGTTCTGCGCCGTCTCTTCGAAATAGGAAATCGGGTATTCCTTCCCTGTATAGGGAGAGACAATTGGATCTTTGTTCAGATCATAGAATTTGCGCCCGGTTTCGGGGCAAACGCGTTTTGTTCCAAGTTCCGGTTTTGCCACTGTCGAAGCCTCTTGAACTGGCAGGAGGGCGAAGGTTGGAATACCTGCCTTCCCGTTTCGGCGGGTCCGGTCCCCATAATGATGTTGAACGCACCTGTCAAAGCCATTCTCGCCAAAAATTCAACCAAGCCGGATGACGCTTCCCCCGGGGCTGTGATAGTTACCCGTGCACTCCTGCCGCACGACCGGCATGATCCGTCCACTTCAGCCGGAAAACAGTCATGGGCCAGGCCGCCACATCGCTTCGACCCGCAAGATCCGCAAAAAGCGGCGCGCTGCGCGGCGACATCCGGATTCCCGGCGACAAGTCGATTTCCCACCGCGCCTTGCTGCTCGGCGGCCTCGCGGCGGGCGAGACCCGGATCAGCGGCCTGCTTGAGGGCGATGATGTCATGCGGACCGGTGCGGCCATGCAGGCAATGGGCGCCACCATCCGCAAGCAGGGCGATATCTGGATCATCAACGGTGTCGGCAACGGTTGCCTGCTCGAGCCGGAAACCGCGCTGGATTTCGGCAATTCAGGCACCGGTTGCCGTCTCGCCATGGGGCTGGTCGGCCCCTATGATTTCACAACCACGTTTACCGGCGATGCATCGCTTTCAGGCCGGCCGATGCAGCGGGTTCTCGACCCCTTGCGGCTGATGGGCGTGCAGGTCACTGCCCGGCCCGGCGACCGGCTGCCCGTGACATTGCGCGGACCGCGGGCACCTGGCCCGATCAGCTACCGGGTGCCGATGGCCTCGGCTCAGGTCAAGTCCGCTGTCCTGTTCGCCGGCCTCAATGTTCCGGGCACCACCACCGTCATCGAGCCGGTTCCGACCCGCGATCACACCGAGCGGATGCTCAAGGGCTTTGGCGCCGAGCTGGAGGTGGAAACCGCGGCCGATGGCGCGCGCACCATCCGGCTCCAAGGCCGTGGCCGGCTTGAAGGCCAGACCGTCGATGTGCCGGGCGATCCCTCCTCGACGGCCTTTCCGCTCGTCGCCGCCCTGATCGTGCCGGGGTCGGACCTCACCCTTCGAAATGTGCTGATGAACCCGGCGCGCACCGGCCTGATCCTGACCCTTCAGGAGATGGGAGCGGATATCGAAATCCTCGATCCGCGGCATTCGGGCGGCGAGGATGTCGCCGACTTGCGGGTCCGGGCGTCCGAGCTCACCGGCGTCACCGTGCCAGCCGGCCGGGCACCGTCGATGATCGACGAATATCCGGTGCTCGCCATCGCCGCGGGTTTCGCCAAGGGCGAGACCGTCATGCTTGGTCTTGAGGAGTTGCGGGTCAAGGAAAGCGACAGGCTGGCGGCCGTGGCCAGCGGGCTTGCCCTCAACGGCGTCGACTGCACCGAGGGCTGCGACTGGCTGTCGGTCCGCGGGCGCCCGGATGGAAAGGGGCTGGGTGCAATAGCCAGGGATGCCGTCGTCGTCACCTCGCTTGACCATCGCATCGCCATGAGCTTCCTTGTCATGGGGCTTGCCAGCGAGAACCCGGTGATGGTCGATGACTGCTCGATCATCGCCACCAGCTTTCCTGAGTTCATGGCCATCATGGCCGGCATCGGCGCGGAGATCACCGGACAATGAAAACGCGGACAATCGAACTTCACTACGACCTGATATCGCCCTTCGCCCATGTGCTGCTCGCCCGCCTTGGGGAATTGCCGGGTGACGTGACGGTCAAGCCGGTCCCGGTCCTGCTCGGCGCGATCCTCAATCACTGGGGCCAGCGCGGCCCGGCGGAGATTTCCGCCAAGCGTCTCCACACCTACCGCCAGTCGATCTTTCTGGGCAAACAGCACGGCGTCGAGATGCGGTTTCCGCCCCGTCACCCGTTCAGTCCGCTCAAGGCCCAGCGTCTGATGGCAGGTGCGGACGCGGATCTCGATACCGTGCGCCGCGGCTTTGATTTCGTGTTCTCGCAAGGCCGCGCGCCCGACACGGACGAGGAAATCGCGGCCTTTGCCGAAGCCGTCGGGATCCCGCTCGAACTGGCCGCTGACGACCGTGCCAAGGCAGCACTCCGGGCCAACACCGACCGGGCGATCGAGCGCGGCGTCTTCGGCGTGCCAAGCCTTGTCTGCGCATCCGGCTCGGGGCACGAGGTGTTCTGGGGCGTCGACGCCTTCGACATGCTGCTGGCCTGGCTTGACGATGAAGCCCTGTTCGAACGCGAGCCCTACCGGCATCTTGATGACGTGACCATCGGGATCGCGCGCAAGTAGCACAGAGAGCCGATCTGCGGGATAACGGGCTGGTCCCGAACCCCGCAATTTTCCCGCCCCGGTATCTCCAGGGCCGCTTTGTCTGGCAGGAGCCATCGCAATGTACCAACCGCCACACTTCATTGAAACGGACGAGACCGTGTTGCGGGCGCTGATCGAGGCGCATCCGCTGGGTCTGCTGATTTCGGCCTCGGGGGGCGATGTGCTGGCCAACCCGGTACCGTTTCTTGTTTCAGTCAGGGATGGCGTAACGACGCTTCGCGCGCATCTGTCAAAGGCAAACCCGCAGTGGAGCCACATCGGCGATGGCGCCAGCGTGCTGGTGGTGTTCCAGGGAAGTGACAGCTACGTCACGCCATCCTGGTATCAATCCAAGGCCGAGCACGGCAAGGTCGTCCCGACATGGAACTATGCGATGGTGCAGGCGCGCGGAACCGCAACGGTGCATGAGACACCCGAATGGCTGAGGCCGCAGGTCGGCGAGCTGACCGACCGTCATGAAGCCGACCGGCCGGCCGCGTGGAAGGTCGAGGACGCCCCGGAGGCTTTCGTCGCCGCGCAATTGCGCGGTATCGTCGGCATCGAAATCGCTGTCGCCCAGTTGACGGGCAAATGGAAAGTCAGCCAGAACCGGCCCGAAGCCGACCGGCGCGGCGTCCATGCCGGGCTGACGGGCGAGAACAATGACGACATGGCCGCGCTCGTCGCGCTCCATGGCGGCCTGCAGGAACAATAAGGTCACGCAATGACATCTGAAATGCCCCACATCGTGATCGCCGTTGACGGGCCGGCTGCCGCCGGAAAGGGCACGCTTTCGCGCCGCCTGTCCGAACATTACGGGCTCAGGCATCTCGACACCGGCCTGACCTACCGCGCCACGGCAAAGGCGCTGCTTGATCGCGGGCTGCCGCTTGATGACGAGGACGTGGCGGCAGAGACGGCCCGCGCGCTTGATCTGTCCGGGCTCGACCGGTCGGTTCTGTCGGCGCACGAGATCGGCGAGGCCGCCTCCAAGGTTGCGGTGATGCCGAAAGTCCGCCGGGCGCTGGTCGAGGCGCAACGCGAGTTTGCCCGCATCGAGCCGGGCGCGGTGCTCGACGGCCGTGACATCGGCACGGTTGTCTGCCCGGATGCCCTGATCAAGTTCTATGTAACAGCCAGCCCCGAAGTGCGGGCACGCCGCCGCTACCAGGAGATCATCAGCCAGGGCGGCAGCGCTGAATTGCCGGCGATCCTCGCGGATCTCGAGAAGCGCGACGCGCGTGACGCTGGCCGCGCCGATTCACCGCTCAAGCCTGCAGCCGACGCCCTTATGATCGATACGTCCGATCAGGGGATCGAAGAGGCGTTTGAGACGGCCATGTCGATCATAGAAAAGGCTCTGGCCGCAGCTTGAGCACCGCGACTAGCTCGCCGCCTCCGCCATATCGAGAATGATGCGTCCCCGGCGGCCCTTCATTGCAAGACGGTCAAACGCCTCCCGGTAATCCGTTAGCGAAAAACGCGAGTCGATCTCCGCCTTGATGCTTCCCCCGGCAACCAGCGCAGCCGCCTGCGACAGCTTGCCGGCGTTGCCCTCTTCGACGAGAAAGTATCCCGTCTTCTGCCTGCGCAGCGGATTGGCAGCTATGTCGACAAGGTTCTTCAGCGGGTCGGCCGGAATGAAGATGCCCCTTGGTGACAGCAAATGCCGGACGTGGCGGAACTTCAGCCGGTTCGAAAAGTCCAGAATGGCGTCGAAAGCAGTCCCAAGCGTATCGAGGGGCTGTTTGGTGTAGTCGTAAACCTCGTCGGCGCCCAGGCCCTTCAGGAAATCCTGTTGGCCGGGACCTGCGGTGGCGGACACTCTCAATCCGCGATGTTTTGCATATTGCAGGGCGAAGACACCGACGCCGCCGCTGGCGCCGTTGATCAGCACCGACTGGCCAGCCGAAAGCTGGGCGATATCGTCGATAAGGACGAGGCTGCTGTTGCCGGCGATGGCGATGCTTGCGGCCTGTTCGAAGGAGAGGCCGCCCGGGATCGCAGCGGTGCATTCCTCCTTTACGTTGAGAATCTGCTGATGGGTTTTCGGCCCTTTCATGAGGTTCGTATAGCCGAAAATGCGCTCGCCTTTCCTGTAGCGCCCGCTTGCCTCTTCAACGGTGCCGGCGAATTCCAGTCCGGTTTTCACGGGGCCACGCGCACCATAGAGTTTCAGAAACAGATCATAGGAGCCGGCGAGCATGTCCTGGTCGGTCGGGTTCACCGTGGCAGCGGCCACCCGCACCCGCACCTCGCCTGGTTTTGGTGCCGGTGGTTCATTGAGGTCCGCCAACCTCACCGCCTTGTTTTCACAAACCAGAGCCTTCATTCCACACTCCATAAGATCATTTTAGGTCAATTGACCTATATACTAGGTCGCTTGACCCAGAATGCAAGAGCTGTATCTATGCATCCGTGTTTTTCGGAGCCGGTAGATGTCGAAAGCCGAACTGAAGCGGCAGTTCATTCTAAAACAGACGGAAGCGCTGCTCGTCCGTGAGGGGGGCGCCGGCCTGAGCATGCGCAAGGTGGCCGATGCCTGCGGCATGAGCCTCGGCAATCTGCAATACCACTACGCAACACGTGAGGCCCTTCTGGAGGCGCTGCTTGCATCCTTCATCGCCAACTATGTCACGCTTGTCCGGGACCGGTCATTTCAGCCGACCGGCGATCTTCAAAAGGATCTGTCGGCTATTCTGAGCAGCGGCCTCGAACTGCTGGACAAGACCGAGGCGTCCCGCGTCTTCAAGGAGCTCTGGGCCGCGGCGCAACAGTCGGACAGTCTGGCTGCGGAAATGACCGCCTATTATCGCGAGCTGGCACGCTTCTATGCGCAAACCCTGCGATCACTCGATCAGACGGCGGGCGACGACAATATCAACCGGGCCGTATCGGTGTTGATGCCGCTTTTCGAGGGCTATTGCGTGACCCGAAGCGCGCTGCCGCAGGACAGGCGTGAACTGGCTGAAATCTGGGCCAGGGCAATAAGTGCAACGCTGGATGCCGCGGAGTAAGCCCCGCACTTGCTAGATACCACCGAAATGGGTATAGAAGCCGCGTTCGATGCTGCCCGGCGTCTTGTGGATGCTGCGCTCGAACACTGAACGAAAGCCAGCGAGCCTGTCCCGCGCCGTACGTGTCCCGCCTCCTTGAGGTCAGGGACAGACAGGCATCGCCGGTCCGAACAACACCAACCAGGCGCATGCGACCGCACCCTGACGACGCGGTCACCAGGAGAATTCATGTCTAACACTGAAACCATGACAGAGGATTTCGCATCCCTGTTTGCTGAATCCATTGCCACCCAGGACCTCGCCGAAGGCTATGTCGCCAAGGGCATCGTCATGGCCATCGAGAAGGACGTCGCCATCATCGACGTCGGTCTCAAGGTCGAAGGCCGCGTACCGCTGAAGGAATTCGGCGCCAAGGCGAAGGACGGCACGCTCAAGGTCGGCGACGAAGTCGAAGTCTATGTCGAGCGCATCGAAAACGCCCTGGGCGAAGCCATGCTGTCGCGCGAGAAGGCTCGCCGCGAGGAAAGCTGGGTTCGTCTCGAAGAGAAGTTCAACGCGCAGGAGCGTGTTGAAGGTGTCATCTTCAACCAGGTCAAGGGCGGCTTCACCGTCGATCTGGACGGCGCCGTGGCCTTCCTGCCGCGCAGCCAGGTGGACATCCGTCCGATCCGCGACGTCTCGCCGCTGATGCACATCCCGCAGCCGTTCGAAATCCTCAAGATGGACAAGCGCCGCGGCAACATCGTGGTCTCGCGCCGCACCGTGCTCGAAGAGAGCCGTGCCGAACAGCGTTCGGAAATCGTGCAGAACCTCGAGGAAGGCCAGACCGTTGAAGGCATGGTCAAGAACATCACCGATTACGGTGCGTTCGTTGATCTTGGCGGCATCGACGGCCTGCTGCACGTCACCGACATGGCCTGGCGCCGCGTCAACCACCCGTCGGAAATCCTGTCGATCGGCCAGACCGTCAAGGTCCAGATCATCCGCATCAACCAGGACACGCACCGCATTTCGCTGGGCATGAAGCAGCTGGAAAGCGATCCGTGGGATGGCATCGGCGTCAAGTACCCGGCCGGCAAGCGCATCACCGGTACCGTGACCAACATCACCGACTACGGCGCATTCGTCGAGCTGGAGCCGGGCATCGAAGGCCTGATCCACGTTTCGGAAATGTCCTGGACCAAGAAGAACGTGCACCCCGGCAAGATCCTGTCGACGACACAGGAAGTCGACGTGGTCGTTCTCGAAGTCGACCCGAACAAGCGCCGCATCTCGCTCGGCCTCAAGCAGACGCTCGAGAATCCGTGGGAAGTGTTCGCGCAGAGCCACCCTGCCGGCACCGAAGTCGAAGGCGAAGTCAAGAACAAGACCGAATTCGGCCTGTTCATCGGCCTCGAAGGCGATGTCGACGGCATGGTTCACCTCTCCGACCTCGACTGGAACCGTCCGGGCGAGCAGGTCATCGAGGAGTTCAACAAGGGCGACATGGTCAAGGCCGTCGTGCTGGACGTCGATGTCGACAAGGAGCGCATCTCGCTCGGCATCAAGCAGCTTGGCAAGGATTCGATCGGCGAAGCAGCAGCCTCCGGCGAACTGCGCAAGAACGCTGTCGTCTCCGCCAAGGTGACCGCTGTCACCGATGGTGGCCTCGAAGTGGTTCTGGTTGATCACGAAGACCTGTCCTCGTTCATCCGCCGCTCCGACCTGTCGCGTGACCGTGACGAGCAGCGCCCCGAGCGTTTCTCGGTCGGCCAGACGGTCGACGCCCGCGTCACCAGCTTCTCCAAGAAGGACCGCAAGGTCGGCCTGTCGATCAAGGCGCTGGAAATCGCCGAAGAGAAGCAGGCAGTCGCCCAGTTCGGCTCGTCCGACTCGGGCGCCTCGCTCGGCGACATTCTCGGCGCAGCACTCAAGAAGCAGAACAACGACGACTGATCCTTCTCGGATCTGACGTTTAAAACACGAAACCCGCCGGAGCGATCTGGCGGGTTTTTTGATGGCTCGCGGATGGATCATGGAGTGGATCCTCGCCTCAGGGGCGAGGATGGCGAATGTGGGATCTGGGAGAGCGAACGCGGAAGTCGCCGCCCCCCAATCTCCCCCCTTGCGGGGGAGATGTCACCGTAGGTGACAGAGGGGGGTGAACCCCTCCCGAAAACACGCACTCAAGACAGGCTGAACCATACCCCCCTCTGTCTGCTTCGCAGACATCTCCCCCGCTAGGGGGGGAGATCGGGTTCCGGGAAAACGTAGCCTTCGCGTGCATAAAGCCTGGCCCCCGCGCCAGCGGTGCCAATGACATACCCGAATTACCCGGCAATCTTTTACACACCCTCCAAACCCCATGCCATCATTCCAGCGCTCCCGTCACCGGATGGATCGTCAACGTCTCGGTCCAGGCGGGGGGAAGGCCTCCGGGGGCTTGCCGTAACGTGCGGCTGGACGATGGAGGAGGCGGTGCACCGGCGGGTTCCGCTGGCAGCAGGATCATCACGCAGGGTGATCAGCCAAGCCAGCCACCGGAGAAACCTTTGCCCCTTGTGTCGGCCAGCGTCGGCCGGCTGTCAGGGTGGGGGTGGAAACGGGCCTGTGGCGGGCCGCCTTGCGGATACGGGGAGGGTGTCTGGCGCAGTGTCAGCCGCCCTGGCGTTCCCGAATCGTCAACGCAAGGCCCAGCCCGTGCCGGACGATGCCACCCGCCGCTGATCGCTGCCCATGTCCGGGTGGCAGGACGCGGCACGCCACTGCCTGTCGGATGTGGACATCATCCGGCGAAGCTCGGGCCGCGCGCTAGCCGCGCCAGCCATACCAATCATTTTTCAGAAGGCAAAGCCCGCGGGCGGCCCTCCGGAATACAAGCTTGATCTCGCACCCCGGCGGGTTTCCCGCGCGGCAGCTGTTCGCATGCCCGCTTCCCGGCCGAGCCGTGATCAGGCCGGCGGGTTGATGAAATCCTGCCAGATCCCGCTTGCAACGGATCGGCCGCAACCTGAAACATCAGGCGATGGCGCTGCTCACGCTCCAGGTTCGCCTGCCGGGTTGCTCAGGGAAAAGGCGCCCGGACCGAAGCCCGGGCGCCAGGAGCTGCCAACAGGGGAGGCAGATGGGTTGTCTTACTTCGCGGAGATGACGGTCATCACCAGCTTGCCGTCAACGCGCACCGGGCCATCTTCCTTGGCGCCGAGCGTGTATTCGAAAATGCCGGTCTTGGTGCCGCCGTCCTCGCCATGCAGCATCAGCATCAGCATTTCGCCGCTGTTGACCTGTTCGGTGAGGATGGCGGTGACATCGGTGTTCTCACCGGCCTTGAGCGGCGCGTAACCCACCACCGGCCCGGGTTTCATGTCGGAATCGGTGCGGTGAACCACGAGCCAGCCATTGGCTGCGGCCATGATGGATGTCGCCGTGACCGTGCCGCCCGAAACATCCTGGTCTTCGCCCATCACTGCCATGGCGCCATGGCTGGCGGCGAAGGCCTGGGTTGCGAGGAGGCCTGCGGCAAACAGGGCGGAGGCGGTAAGGGTCTTCGTCATCTCGATATCCTTCTCTTGCTTCACACTGCATCATGCGGAGTGCGTTGACCCCTGCAGGGACGGCTGCGGCCTGGGAAGAGTTTCACCGGGGTGTGGAAAATCTTGCGCACCGCGCCAGGGCGGTTTTTTTGCCATCCGCCATTGACGGCGTGCCCTGCCGGAAACACATTCTCGGGCATGGAACTTCCGGACCGGCTGCGCCTGGCCCTCAGGCAGGGCAACGACACGATCGACGCCATTGCCCACGAAGCCAAGCAGGAGGCCGCGTCGGCGCTTGGGCGTGTCGGCAAGCGCCTGGAACATGCGCTCGAGGCCCTGAAGCGTCATGACGAGACGCCGAACCCCAATCGCGACCGTGAGGACCTGCTGCAGGAAGCCGCCGACCTCACGCAGGCGCTGATCATCCAGCGCGAGGCTTTCGGCCTCTATGCTTCACGTGATGTGCAGGGTTTCTATGGCATTCCCCGCGAAGTGATGCTGCGCATCGGCATCGTCAGGCCAAGGCGATAGCGATCGCCGCTTCGGCCGTGTCGGCAGGAACTCGAAACAGGCTTTCGCATGGGCTTTGCGGCCGTCGCGCACCGGAGGCCGTAACGGGTGCGAATGCGCTGAAATTGCAGGGAAAAAGTGCGCCGCCCGCAAACCGGTTGCAAATCACTGGCGTCAGACGAAACTGACGTCCCGGGCCGAAACTGGAAAAAGGCCCGGCCATTCACGCCGATTGTGTCCAATTGTCATGCGGACAGCTGAGATTGAAACGCATCAGGCGGGCAACGGTTCCCCCGGGATTTGTGCCCGGTTCAGCTGTGGGCGAAAATGTCGGTCTCTTCCCAGCCCATGAGATCGAGCTTGGCGCGGGTTGGCAGAAACTCGAAGCAGGCTTTCGCATGGGCCTCGCGGCCGTCGCGCTTGAGCCGCTCGGTCAGTTTCTCGGTCAGCGCATGCAGGTGCAGCACATCGGAGGCGGCATAGTCGAGCTGCGCCGGGGTCAGCGTCTCGGCGGCCCAGTCGGAAGATTGCTGCTGCTTGGACAGGTCGATCTCGAGCAGCTCCTTCGTCACGTCCTTGAGCCCGTGACGGTCGGTGTAGGTGCGGGTCAGCCGTGAGGCGATCTTGGTGCAGAACACCGGCGCGGCGGTCACGCCAAAGGCATTGTAGAGCACGGCGATGTCGAAACGGCCGTAGTGAAACAGCTTGCGCTTCTTCCGGTCTTTCATGAGCGCAACCAGGTTGGGCGCCCGATTCTGACCGCTGGCGATCTGGATCACGTCCGCGCTTCCGTCGCCCGGCGACAGCTGCACCACGCACAGCCGGTCGCGGCGCGGCACCAGCCCAAGCGTCTCGGTATCGATCGCAATGTCGCCCGTGTAGCGCGCCATTGCCTCATCGGAAAGATCGCCCTTGTGGGTGCGGATTTCGGCCATTTCAACTGTTCCTGTTTCGTCGCTGGCTGGCTATAGCGCGAGGATAGGCCGGTAGGCAACAAAACGGCCGGGCAAGAGCCCGGCCGCATGGTCTTCAGATCAGCGATACCGCCGGATAACTGCCTCAATAAGGGCAGTTGTTGTCCGACATGTAGTCGTGAACGGTGATCTTGCCGGCAATGATGTCGGCCTTGGCGGCTTCGACGGCGGCCTTCATTTCGTCGCTGACGAGACTGGCGTTGTTGTCATCCATCGCGTAATCGACGCCGTTCTCGGCGAGGCCGAGCGAGCTGAAGCCGTAGCTGAAGCCGTCATTCTTGGCGTCCATGAAGGCGTTGTAGACGGCCACGTCGACGCGCTTGAGCATCGAGGTCAGAACCTTGCCCGGCTGCAGGCCGTTCTGGTTCGAATCGACGCCGATGCCGAGCTTGCCGGCGTCAGCTGCTGCCTGAAGCACACCGATGCCGGTGCCGCCGGCTGCCGCGTAGACAACGTCGGAGCCCTGGTCGATCTGCGACTTGGCGATCTCGCCGCCCTTGACCGGATCGTTCCAGGCTTCCGGCGTGGTGCCGGTCATGGCTTCGAGAACCTTGGCGTCTGCATTGGTGGCCATGACGCCGCCCTTGTAGCCGCAGGCGAACTTGCGGATCAGCGGGATGTCCATGCCGCCGATGAAGCTGACCGTGCCGGTTTGCGAGGCCTTGGCGGCCATCACGCCGACGAGGTAGGAACCTTCCTGTTCCTTGTAGACCACCGAACGGACATTCGGCTGGTCAACGACCATGTCGATGATCGCGAAATCGGTGTCGGGATATTCGGCGGCGACCTTTTCAAGTGCGGCAGCCCAGGAGAAACCGGCCATGACGATCGGGTTGTTGCCATCCTTGGCAAAGCGGCGGAGCGCCTGCTCGCGCTGGGCGTCATTGGCGATTTCGAAATCCCGGTAGTCGATCCCGGTCTCGGTCTTGAACTTCTCGGCGCCGGTGTAGGCGGCCTCGTTGAAGGATTTGTCGAACTTGCCGCCGAGGTCGTAGATGATTGCCGGCTTGATGTCGGCGGCCATGGCGGTCGCCGACATGGCGGCCATAGCGAGGAAGCTCAAAAGCGTGCGTTTCATGATGTGCAGCCCTGTAGGTTACTTGTTGATCTTTATTGTTCCTCCCGCATGCCCTTTCGGGCAGACCTGCGGAATATGCCGGCCGCGCGCAGCCGGAAGGGCTTATCCTTGCATGGCTTTTGTGAAAAATCCAACGCCGATTTGCGTCGGCCGCAGATAACCTAAACCGGTACTGCGTCAGCCTGGCAATCGCCGCGCCCCAGGCCTGTGGCCGCAAGCAGGCCCAGCCTTCAAGAAGAAGCCGGCCCGGCCTTCGGGTGGAGGCAGACCCGGCCTTCAGGCGGAAGTGGGAAAGCGCACGCCCGTGCCCTTCAGGCCCGACCGTGCGGCAGGATTGCGCTGCGCATGTTGCTGGTGGCTGGCTTCGGCGTAGTAGAACGCCTGCATCGGGGCGATCTCGGTAACGATCTTGCCGGTATGCCCGGCTGACTTGAGCGCCGCCTGGTAGGCGTCGCGTGCGGCTTTCGCCTGCTCGGCCTGTGCCTGCGTGGTGGTGAACACCGCCGAGCGGAAGAAGGTGCCGATATCATCGCTCTGGCGCATCACCTGGGTCGGATCGTGCCGTTCGAAGAACAGCTCCAGCAGGCTCTCATAGGCCAGTGTTTCGGGATCAAAGACCACCATCACCGTCTGGGTGTGGCCGGTGAGGCTGGAGAGCACTTCCTGGTAGGTCGGGTTGGGCGTCAGCCCCCCGGCATAGCCTGCGGCTGTCACATGAACGCCCGGCAGCGACCAGAACAGCGGTTCGGCGCGGGAAAAACGGCCCATGGCAAAATAGGCCACTTCGCAGCCCGGGGGAAACGGCGGCTTCAATGCCTGACCGTTGACGCCGTGACGGGCGGTTGTCTCGATTGCTTCGCTGCGTCCGGCCAGCGCTTCCGCAGCCGTCGGCATCGTCGTCTTGCGCTGAAACATCTCGACCAGGAACATGGTTCACCTCTTCATCTTCACGCGCCCGCCATAGGTCCGGCTCGTGCTTGGGCTCATTGTTGCAGCCGCGCCGGCAACGCCGCAAATCTTCGCTGAGCGCTCCTGCGGCGCTGTGCGGCTGGCGGCCCCCCGGCGCTCAGGCTGCAAACCGGCCCGCCGGTTTCGCGCGCCGGTAGCCCGCCAGGTAAAACAGCAGCGACACCGCCAGGAAGACCGCGCTGGCCGGCTGCGCCAGCACCCAGGCAAGCCCCGTATCCCAGGCCGGGCCCGGCAGGTACTGGGCGACCAGGCCTTCAACGAAACCGAGCGTGTCGGGGCTGCTGGCGCTCCAGGCTTCGATCAGCGGTGTCAGCACCAGTTCGCTCGCGGCCACAGACTGGATCGCGTCGACCAGCCCGGCCAGCACTGCGAACACCAGGAAAATCAAGCTCAGCACACGCGCGACAAATCGCATCTCATCCTCCGCTCGGGCAGCCTGCCGGATCTGCACTCCGCACCGGCATCACCGCCCAGACCCGTGACATAGAGGCCCCAAAACCTTCATGCAATGACAAGTTTGCTTGCGCCGGCGCGCAGCCAGGCAAGAATGTCGGCGCCACGGCCAAATAGCGGTTGCCAAGCAAGGCGTCTTGGCTATAGTGCCGCCCGATCCGGACCGGGAATTTCTGATGCGTCGCCATCGGAAACCGCGCCAGGGCAACCGCCTTGACAGCGGACGGCATGGCCGGGTACTTGCCCGTCGGACGGATATGCGGAGAGGTGGCCGAGTGGTCGAAGGCGCACGCCTGGAAAGTGTGTAGGCGGGGAACCGTCTCGAGGGTTCGAATCCCTCTCTCTCCGCCATTTTCGCTCACGGTACATTTGCTTCGCTGATAGCCGCCGCGGACGCGCGCTGGCCGCGCGTCACCCCGCCGGGTGTAGGGGTGACGGCACGATCGAAGCGTTGGCTTCGAGCATCGATTGCCCTTTGCAGTGTCGGCCTTGGCGATCTTGCCTGCTTCATCATCTGGAAACCGTCACCATCGTCGGCGAGCAGCTTTCTCGCGGCATCCCTATGAGCGCGTGCCTGGGCGAGCGAGACATCCGGCCAGGCGCCAAACGCCAGCTGCTTCTGCTTGCCCCCGTAGCGATAGACCATTCGCCAAAGCTTGCTGCCATTCGGATTGACGACGAGCAGCAGGCCGCCGCCGTCCCCGTGCTTGATTGGTTTCTCGCCCGGTTTGAGTCCACGAATCCTGGTGTCAGTGAGTGGCATGTGATGGCATCCGACTCGATAGCGTGAGGGCATGGTTGCTGCGATGCCATCAAATTCTCTGGGTGCCATCACATGTCGATGTACGGTGAAGGACGTGAAGTCTGCAAAAACCAACAAAAAAACCCCGCTTTCGCGGGGTTCTCGGATTCTCCGGGACGTTCCGGAACAAAGAATTGGTGCCCAGAAGAGGACTCGAACCTCCACACCGTTGCCAGTACCAGCACCTGAAGCTGGCGCGTCTACCAATTCCGCCATCTGGGCATGCGGGCCGATTTAGGGGTTGCGCGCGGTCGTGTCAACGCCTGAATGCGCAGCCGTCTCATTAATTTCGCTTTTGTTTCTGCCTCGGGACGGATCGGGGCCTTTGTGATGGTTTTGCGCTCCCGATGGAGCGGCAGGATGGCGGGTCCGGCCCCGCGGAAGGTCGCGAATGCCACCGCAGTCTGTTCGCGCCCCGAAATGTCGCGCCGCCCGGCTTTTCAAACGCCGGCGGGCTGACTAAGGATTTTCGATGGATTCCGAAACCGCCGTCTCCGCCGCAAAAATCACGTCCCCGCTGCCAGGTGCTGCGGACGCGCGCAACGGCGTGCTCCTGGTGTTCGGCGCGGCGCTGGTCTGGAGTTTCGGCGGCGCCATCGCCCGTGCGCTGGAGGTCGATGACCCCTGGACCATCATCGCCTGGCGGTCATTCTTCGCGGCCCTGTTCCTGCTGGGCTTCATGCTCTGGCGCGACGGGCCGGCGGGCACCATCCGCCTGTTTCGCACCATGGGCCTGCCGGGCGTTGCGGTGGCGGTGTGCTTTGCCACAGCGTCGATCTCCTTCGTGGTGGCGCTCGGCTACACCAGTGTCGCCAACATCCTCTTGATGCAGGCCGGCGTGCCGCTGATCGCGGCGCTTCTGGGGGTGGTCTTCCTGCGCGAGGCGGTCGACCGCGTCACCTGGGGCGCAATTCTGGCGGTGATTGCCGGCATCGGCGTCATGGTGTCCGATTCCTTCGCCGCCAACGTGTCCTTCATCGGCGACGGGTTGGCGCTGGTCATCGCGGTGGTGTTTGCAGCCGCCACGGTCATCACCCGGCGCTTCTCCGGCGTAAGGATGACCCCGGCTGTCTGCCTCGGGGTGATCATCGGCACCGTGGTCGGTGTGGCGCTGTCATCGGGTCTGATCGTCAGCGTCCGCGACTATGGCCTGCTGTTCCTGTTCGGCGCCTTCAACCTCGGCCTTGGCATGGCGATGTTCGCCACCGGCGCTCGGCTGATCCCGTCGGCGCTGGCGGCGCTGATTTCCACCATGGAGCCGGTTTTCGGGCCGATCTGGGTCTGGCTGATCCATGCCGAGGTGCCGGCCCCCAGGACGCTTTTGGGCGGGGGTATGGTGTTCGCAGCACTGGTCGGCCACATTCTCTGGCAATGGCATATGAGCCGCCGCACGGCGCTGCCGCTGCCGAATTGAGAAGTCCGGCAGCAGGTCTTCTGGAGAGCGGAACGCTCGCGGGTGCTTTCAGGCCGGGATCCTGCTGTCAGCGCTGATCCTGAGCCCCGGAATCAATGGCCCCGGAATCAATGGCCCGGGAATCAAAGGCCCCGGAATCAGTCGCCGATCTTCAGGGCCTCGATGAAGGCTTCCTGCGGGATCTCGACCTTGCCGAACTGGCGCATCCGCTTCTTGCCGGCCTTCTGTTTGTCCAAGAGCTTGCGCTTGCGGGTGGCGTCGCCGCCATAGCACTTGGCGGTCACGTCCTTGCGCATTGCCGAAATGGTTTCGCGCGCCACCACCCGGCCGCCGATGGCCGCCTGGATCGGGATCTTGAACATGTGCCGGGGAATAAGGTCCTTGAGCTTCTCGCACATGACGCGGCCGCGTTTTTCCGCTGCCGAGCGGTGCACCAGCATCGACAGCGCGTCGACCGGCTCCTCGTTGACCAGGATCGACATCCGCACCAGGTCGCCCGCCTCATGGCCGGTGATCTGGTAGTCGAAACTGGCATAGCCCTTGGTGATCGATTTCAGCCTGTCGTAGAAATCGAACACCACCTCGTTGAGCGGCAACTGGTAGGTCACCATCGCGCGCTTGCCGACATAGGAAAGGTCGGTCTGGATGCCGCGGCGGTCCTGGCACAGTTTCAGGATCGGTCCGAGATAATCGTCCGGCGTCAGGATCGTCGCCTTGATCCACGGCTCCTCGATGCTGGCGATCTTCACCACGTCCGGCATGTCGGCCGGATTGTGCAGCTCGATCACGTCGCCATTGGTCATGTTCATCCGGTAGACCACCGACGGAGCCGTGGCGATCAGGTCGAGATTGAACTCGCGTTCCAGCCGCTCCTGGATGATTTCCAGGTGCAGGAGCCCGAGGAAGCCGCAACGGAAGCCGAAACCGAGCGCTGCCGAGGTTTCCATTTCGAACGAGAACGATGCGTCGTTGAGCCTGAGCTTACCCATCGCCGCGCGCAGATCCTCGAAATCGGCCGCATCGACGGGGAACAATCCGCAAAACACCACCGGCTGCGCCGGCTTGAAGCCGGGCAGGGCCTGAGCTGTTGGCCGCCGCTCCTCGGTGATCGTGTCACCGACGCGGGTATCGGCCACTTCCTTGATCGAGGCGGTGATGAAGCCGATTTCCCCCGGGCCAAGGGTTTCTGTGGCCACCAGCTTCGGCGTGATCACGCCGATCCGCTCCACCGTGTAGCGGGCGTCGGTCCCCATCAGCCGGATCTGCTGGCCCTTCTTCATCTCGCCGTCGATCACCCGCACCAGCACGATCACGCCGAGATAGGTGTCGTACCAGCTGTCGACCAGCATGGCCTTGAGCGGATCCTTGACGCTGCCGCCCTTGGGTGGAGGCAGCCGCGTGACGATCGCCTCCAGCACATCCGGTATGCCGATGCCTGTCTTGGCCGAAATCATCACGGCATCGGAGGCATCAAGCCCGATGACTTCCTCGATCTGTTCCTTGATGCGGTCGGGCTCGGCCGCCGGCAGGTCGATCTTGTTGAGCACCGGCACGATCTCGTGGTCTGCGTCGAGCGCCGCGTAGACATTGGCCAGCGTCTGCGCTTCCACGCCCTGGGATGCGTCCACCACCAGCAGGGAGCCTTCGCAGGCCCTGAGCGAGCGTGACACTTCATAGGCGAAGTCGACATGGCCCGGCGTGTCGATCAGGTTGAGGACATACATCTCCCCATCCTTGGCCTTGTAGTGCAATCGCACGGTCTGGGCCTTGATGGTGATGCCCCGCTCCTTCTCGATGTCCATGGAATCGAGAACCTGCTGGCTCATCTCCCGGTCGGCCAGGCCGCCGCAGGTCTGGATCAGCCGGTCGGCGAGCGTCGACTTGCCGTGGTCGATATGCGCGACAATCGAGAAATTGCGAATATGGGAAAGGGGCGTGTTTGTCATAGCTCGCGATTTAGCAGGACTGCGGAAAAAGGCAATCGAGGATAATGCCTGCGGCATTCCGATCTTCAGCGGCATCGCGCTCAATGGTGGAAACCGCTCCATGGCGGATCTGCGTCCGGGGAGGGCCTGCGGACTTGTTCTGGTCCGGATCAATCCGCTGATCGCGGGCGCTTCCGCCAATGCCCTGATCGCTGCAGCAGAGAAGCTCGCTACCCTGCTGCGCGCCGCAATGGCAGCCCGGTAGCTTCGGATTTAGTTACTTGAAACGCGCCCTGTCATCCCTTAATGGAAGCGGTGAGAAATTGATCGTTGCAAAGCAGCTTGTGCCTGTCGGCCGGCTCGCCGCGCCAGTCAATAGCCAAATAATGTAACATCACCCGACAATGTTTCGATCAGTGATCAGCAACGGCGGCGTATCGATGTACGGGAGTTGATTTATTGGATCTTTTGTCTGGCAAGATTTCGATTATTGGTCTGGGCTACGTCGGGCTGCCGCTGGCTGTTGAGTTTGGCAAGCATCGCCAGGTGCTTGGCTTTGACGTCAACAAGGCCCGGATTTCGGAACTCAAGTCGGGACGTGACAGCACGCGCGAAGTCGAGCCGGAGGAACTGGCGCAGGCTTCAGATCTTTCGTTCTCGTCCGACCCGGCCGATCTCCACGATTCGACGATCTTCATCGTAACGGTGCCGACCCCGATCGATGAGGCCAACCGCCCGGATCTCTCGGCCCTGCAGAAGGCAAGCCGGACCATTGGCGAAGCGCTCAAGGTCGGCGATGTCGTCATCTATGAATCGACTGTTTTCCCCGGCGCCACCGAAGAGGTTTGCGTCCCGGTGCTGGAAGAAGCCAGCGGTCTGAAGTTCAATGTCGACTTCTTCTGCGGCTACAGCCCCGAGCGCATCAATCCGGGCGACAAGGAAAACACCCTGACCAAGATCCGCAAGATCACGTCGGGCAGCACGCCTGAAGCAGCCGATGCCGTGGATGCGCTTTACGCCTCCATCATCAAGGCAGGCACCTGGAAGGCCAGTTCGATCCGGGTTGCAGAGGCTGCCAAGGTGATCGAGAACAGCCAGCGCGATCTCAACATCGCCTTTGTCAACGAGCTGTCGGTGGTCTTTGACAGGATGAACATCGACACTCTTGAGGTGCTCGAGGCGGCCGGGAGCAAATGGAACTTCCTGCCCTTCCGCCCGGGCATGGTCGGTGGACACTGCATCGGCGTCGACCCCTATTACCTCACCCACAAGGCCGAGATGCTGGGCTATCATCCCCAGGTCATCCTCGCCGGGCGCAGGATCAATGACAACATGGCGCGCTATGCCGCACGCTCGGTGGTGCGCCGCATGCTGCAGAACGGGATCGACGTATCCCGCAGCACCGTCGGCGTGCTCGGCCTGACCTTCAAGGAAAACTGCCCCGATATCCGCAATTCCAAGGTCGTCGATCTCATTCGCGAACTCGAGAGCTGGAATGTGAAGGTTGTGGTGTGTGATCCCTGGGCGCTGCCCGAGGAGGTCAAGCACGAATACGGCTATGACCTGTCCGAACTGTCTCCCGATGCGCCGGTCGACAGCCTTGTCGTGGCCGTCGGTCACAACGAGTACCGCCAGCTCGACCCGGCCGTTCTGCGGTCTTATTGCCGTCCCTCCGCAACACCTGTGATCGCGGATCTGAAGAGCCTCTACGATCGCACGCTTCTCGCTGACCAGGGCTTCAGCGTATTCCGTCTTTAGGATTTGACCATGAAGAATTTCGCGCTGATCGGGGCCGCCGGTTACATTGCACCCCGCCACATGCGGGCCATCAAGGACACCGGAAACCGTCTCTCGGTCGCCTACGACATCAATGATTCCGTCGGTGTGATCGACAGCATTTCGCCGCAGAGCGAATTCTTCACCGAGTTCGAACGCTTCCAGGAGCATGCGCATGTCCTGAAGCGTGATCCGGCCACAAGGCTCGATTATGTCGGCGTGTGCAGCCCGAACTATCTCCACCACGCCCACATTGCGGCCGGCCTGCGCCTGGGATGCGATGTGATCTGCGAGAAGCCTCTGGTTCCGACTTCGGAGCTTCTGGATGAGCTGGCTCTGGTGGAACGCGAAACCGGACAGCGGGTCTTCAACATCCTGCAGCTGCGTCATCACGCAGCCATCCTGAAGCTGCGCGAAAAGGTCGCCGCCGCGCCCGCGGACAAGAAATTCGACGTGGATCTGACCTACATCACCAGCCGCGGCAAATGGTACATGGAAAGCTGGAAGGGCGACCCGCGCAAGTCGTTTGGCGTGGCGACCAATATCGGCGTGCATTTCTACGACATGCTGCACTTCATTTTCGGCGACCTGCAGCAGAACGTCGTCCACTATGCCTCCGACAGCAAGGCCGCCGGCTATCTCGAATACGAGCGCGCCCGGGTGATCTGGTTCCTGTCGATCGATGCCGACGATCTTCCAGATGATGTGAAGGGCAAGAAGCCGACCTACCGCAACATCGATATCAGCGGCGAGCAGCTCGAGTTCTCCGAAGGCTTCACCGATCTTCACACGGTCAGCTACGAGGAAATTCTGGCGGGCCGCGGCTACGGGCTGTCTGACGCCCGTCACTGCATCGAGACGGTGGAGGAAATCCGCACCGCCCCGATCCGGCAGGGTGGATCCGCTGTTCACCCGTTTGTGGCACGCTTGCGGTGAGTGTCCAGATCCATCCCAGCGCCATCGTCGACGAAGGCGCCCAGATTGGCGAGGGATCGCGGGTCTGGCATTTCGTGCATGTCTGCAGCGGCGCGGTCATCGGCCGCGGCGTTTCGTTGGGCCAGAACGTGTTCGTCGCCAACCGGACCGTGATCGGTGACAGGTGCAAGATCCAGAACAATGTTTCGGTCTATGAGAACGTCACCCTCGAAGAGGGGGTGTTCTGCGGCCCGAGCATGGTGTTCACCAATGTCTACAATCCGCGCTCGCTGATCGAGCGCAAGAACGAGTACCGCGACACCAGGGTTGGCCGCGGCGCGACGCTGGGCGCCAATTGCACCATTGTCTGCGGCACCACGATCGGCGCCTATGCGTTTGTCGGGGCAGGAGCGGTGATCAATCGCGATGTTCCCGACTATGCCCTGATGGTTGGCGTTCCGGGGCGGCAGGTCGGCTGGATGAGCGAGTTCGGCGAACGGCTGGATCTGCCCCTGACCGGAGCCGGGCGGACGGTCTGTCCCCACACGGGCGATACATATGTCTTGCAAGACGGCCGGGTTCAAAAGGTGTAAGGGCAGGAAAATGCAGTTCATTGATCTCAAGACCCAGTACCAGCTTCTGAAATCCGAGATCGACGCGGGCATCCACCGTGTGCTCGAGCATGGCCAGTACATTCTCGGACCCGAGGTCGCCGAACTCGAGGAAAAGCTCGCGGCCTATGTCGGGGCAAAGCACTGCATTACCGTCGCCAATGGCACCGATGCGCTTCAGATTGCCCAGATGGCGCTCGGAATTGCGCCGGGCGACGAGGTCATCACCCCGGGTTTCACCTACATCGCCACCGCGGAAACCGTGGCGCTGCTGGGCGCCAAGCCGGTCTATGTCGACGTAGACCCCCGCACCTACAATCTCGATCCCGCGGCTCTCGAGGCGGCCATCACGCCGCGCACCAGGGCGATCATCCCGGTCAGCCTCTATGGCCAGTGCGCGGATTTCGACGCCATCAACGAGATCGCAGCCCGTCACGGCCTGCCGGTAATCGAGGATGCGGCGCAGAGTTTCGGCGCCGCCTACAAGGGCCGCAAGAGCTGCAATCTCAGCCTGATCGCCTGCGCCAGTTTCTTCCCCTCAAAGCCTCTGGGCTGCTACGGCGATGGCGGTGCGATTTTCACCAGTGACGACGAACTGGCCAAAATCATTCGGCAGATCGCCCGCCATGGCCAGGACCGCCGCTATCACCACATCCGCGTCGGCGTGAACAGCCGTCTCGACACGATCCAGGCCGCGGTGCTGCTGCCCAAGCTCGCCCGGCTCGACGCGGAGCTCGCCGCTCGTCAGGCCGTGGCTGAACGCTATGACAGCCTTCTGGGCGATGCCGGCGTGACCACGACCCCGTTTGTCGAGAGCTTCAACCAGAGCGCCTGGGCGCAGTACACCATCCGCACGCCCGACCGCGAGGCCGTCCAGGAAAGCCTGAAACAGGCGGGCGTGCCCACCGCCGTCCACTACCCGATCCCGCTCAACCAGCAGCCCGCCGTCGCCGATCCCGATGCCCGCCTGCCGACCGGTGACCAGGTTGCAAGCGAGGTGATGAGCCTGCCCATGGGCCCGTACCTCACCGAAGAAGACCAGAACCAGGTCGTCACCGCGGTCCGCACCGCGCTGAAGGGATGATGGGTTTAGGGGCTCTTGAGGTTCGCTGGAAAGCGCAACCGGTTTCCGCATTATTCGTCTATTCAGAGTGAAATGAAGCTGCATCGAACCATGCAATCAAACATCCGATATGGGTGTAGGGGCATTCTTCTCTACTTGGATTTGTTCAAGGCTGGAAGAAAATTGCGTGAGTCTGGTCCGCAGTTAAACAGTAAATCAACGGAGGAAACTGCGTTCAAGAATCCGCCGTGCAATTGAGGGTACTCTACCAGGTTTTCATAGCCGAACCATTCAATGCGAATTCCAGCTTTCTCAAATTCACTTTCATCGAGGTAGTGCTTCGCAGCTGGTCCGGTGATATACACATCACAGTCCACCGAGCGGCACAAATCAACAAGCCGAGTTGTTTTTCCCGGTGAGGAATTGTGGTCCCAGCACCAAGTCATTTTCGTTTCAATACCGAGATAGCGGTTGATAGCTGACAAGAAAGATCTGTTGATCAAGGACAGGCTTGTCTGACCGGACATGTACAACGGTTCAAGAAGGTCGGCGACTTCCGCGAAATACGGTGCCTTGCGATAGCTCTCGCTCAATCTGTTCCAGTGATCCGCACCCCAACAAGGATCTGAGGCTACAACATCGCAGATCAGGCTGTGAATTCTGTTCTTCTTGGGGACCGGTATTGTTAGCCATTTTGGCCCTCCGGAGGTCCGGATAACATTGCGATTACGCCAATCGCCCGGGCTGAACTGAACGTCGTCGTATAAGATGAACTCGTCAACCGACGCGATCATGTCGAGATAGCCACGCCATGGAATGTAAGCTGACTGCAGGATCGCTGCTTTGCGTGTCATTCGCCGTTACCGCCAATTGAAGGTGCCTGAGCACTTGGCATATCCGAGCTGGTCGTTACAGGCTGGGATAAGCCGGTATTCTTCGGTGCGTAAAGTGTGCCGGTGAAACCCATATACGGAACAGGCACTGTAGCTATGGGGGTGTATTTGTCCGGAAAGTCGAGTCCGAATTTCGACAAGATTGTATTGGGATGCCGGCGTTCATAGGTTTCAGTCTGAAATACCCAAGCTTGCTGCAAGGATTGTTCCGAAAGACCGCCGATCATCCGATCAAACATGGCTCCGGAGCCGGGATAACCGCTGAACAGCCATGGGGTTCCGGGGATCCGCGCACCTATTTGAAAAGCAACCATCGGAGTCCGTCCGGTCAGATCGATCAGGACGGGTCTTTCCGGAAGCTGCGCGATTTGAATGCGAGCGTCTCGGAGCCCGTTGTAAAATTCAGCTTGCTCTGGGGACTCTCTGAAGCCTTCGTCAAAAGGGCCGACGCGCGCGATGGAATTTAGAGAAGACAGGGGAGCGCTCAATCGATAGGGCTCATGCTCTATTACGGCACCTGCGCCGTATAGAGACAACCCAAGCAACGCCAAAGCGGGTGACGTCAACAAGGTGGCATGCAGTCGGTCTGTTGCAGAAATTACGGCCGCAATCGCCGCAAACGGGAATCCCAAAGCACCTACGACCTGAAAGTACCAAGCATTTCCGGTTCCGTAGACATAAATGAAAGAACAGAGAGACATTACTCCCCAAACTAATATTGCGTTCTTCCTACTATTTTGGGGGAGGACGAGACCGAACCCAGATAGCGCAACCGTCAACACCAAACATGCGTTCATCAAACCGGAAAACGGCTCGAGATGGCCCGACCAGACTACAAGCCCTATAAAAACAAGCGAGAGAAATGCCGTCCCCCACAAACGCGCTGTCGGGCTCAGTCCAAGCACTGCTGAGCTGCGGTTTGAAATCAAAACAATTAATCCTGCGCCGATGATCGGAGGATACCAGGCATCAAACAGGGCAACCGATGCCAGATCTTCGATATAGCTGACAGCCTTGTCGGCAAAGTTCAGCGTCGAGGCAGTCAGCAGGCCGCTCAATTCGGCACCGCCATACATCATGCCCAGGGCCCTTACGGGACTCGTACCTGCGAAGTTCATCAGCAGAAGTGGAAACAACATTCCTAATAAGGATGCTGATCCAAGGGTGATAAAAAGCCGGAACGTCATGATATGCTTGGTTGAGAACAGGAAAGCAACGAGCATCAAGGGACCCAACAGAGCCGCACTAGTGATCTTTACCAGTGCGATCGAAGCCATGCTCGCCCCGAGTAGAGCCGTCGGCAAAACAATGTTCCATCGCCCCATAGCTGACCCAAGCGTCTCAGAATGGCGCATTAACATAAAAAAGGCCGCGCTGGCACAGGCGATGAATCCCAAATTCATCGAGTTGTACGACGGATCTACAAGCCAATTGTAGAAATATGTTAAGGAGCCCGCCACACCAATGGAGATGCAGAGAAACCTATCCGACCAAGACGGCCTTTCGGTCCGAACGAGGTTGAGAATTGCAATACTTAGAACTGTGAAGCTTGCCACCACAAAAGTAAGGTTCAGATAACGGTTGGCTAGGATCCCTCGAAAGGGGGAAATACTGTCCCAAAGTGGACCGAACAGCGTTGCCTGTACAAGAATCTCTTGATGCTGCGAATAGCTAAGTATGTAGTAGGCCCCGTCCGAAACGTCGACGCCAACATTCAGCTGCGTGGCTACAAACAGCAGTGAGGAAATTGCCAATCCGATCGCAGCCGCGCATTGGATCATGCTGAACGCGCCACATGTGCTAATTCGCAGCATGGTCAACCAGCCTGGTCCGGCTCACTTGGTCTTTCATAATGCCACCACCACTGGTTTTCGAGATACCAATTGACAGTCTGTGTAAGGCCGGTTTCAAAATTGTGTCGAGGCGCCCAGCCCAGTTCGGAGGTCAATCGGGATGCATCGACGGCATATCGCAAATCGTGTCCAGGGCGATCAGTGACAAAAGTTATAAGTTCGCGGTAGCTCTTTCCATCCATCGGCTTAAGTTGATCAAGGTGCTCGCAGATGCGCTCGACGACACTTAGGTTGTTCCGCTCATTGCCGCCTCCGACATTGTAACGCTCGCCTGGCCTGCCTTTGCGCAGGATAAGATCCAGTGCTGCGACGTGGTCATCCACATGAAGCCAATCCCTTATATTTGTTCCCTTGCCATAGACCGGAAGTGTTTCCTGTCCCAGGGCTCTGGTAATCATGTGCGGGATTAGTTTTTCAATGTTTTGAAAGGGGCCATAATTGTTCGAGCAATTGGTAATGAGAACTGGCAATCCGTAGGTACGATGCCAGCTTGAAACCATAAAATCACTGGCCGCCTTGGAGGCGGAGTAAGGCGACGATGGATTATAGGGTGTTGATTCATGGAACAGGCTACCATCATCTTCAAGGTCTCCATAAACCTCGTCGGTGGACACATGAAGAAACCGAAAGTCCGAGTTGGATCCCTGGGATCGCCAGTGCTCAAGAGCGGCGTTGAGCAGATTAACGGTCCCGACAACGTTGGTTTGAACAAATACGTCTGTATCAGCTATTGAGCGATCCACATGGCTTTCCGCAGCCAGATGTAGCACTGCATCGGGTTTGAACCCATCAAAGATCTCTAGCATGCGAGTACGATTGCAAATGTCGACCCGTTCGAAACGATAATTAGTCATATGCTCGATGCCGCGCAGATTGTTGGTATTGGCTGCATAGGTCAGTTTGTCGACATTGCAGACCACGTGACCCGCCTGTACAAAATTACGACATACCGCCGATCCGATGAAGCCAGCTCCCCCGGTTACAATCAGACGCTTCGGATCAACAGTAGGTTTCATTTGGCAATCTCGTTCAATACATCAACAACCGCTGCGCTGACGAGATCGACGGTCTGCGCATCGATATCAAAAAACATCGGCAGCCGAACCAACCGGCTGGCGGTATCCTCGGTGATGGGACAACCATGCGGGGTCTTGCCAAATTTCAGCCCGGCGGGTGAGGAGTGGAGCGGCACATAGTGAAATGTGCATTGGATCCCACGCGTCTTCATCGCCTCCAGAAAGGCTGGCCGCCTTTCGGCATTTGGCAGTAAAAGGTGAAAAATGTGACCATTAAGCACCGCATCTTCTGAAACTTGCTCCGGCAGTCCGAGCCCAGGAAATGCAGCAGATTGGAAGTTCGACCGATAACGCCCCCAAGCCGCAAGCCGGGAGGTTGTAACTTTGGCAGTGGCGCCGATTTGACTGTAAAGAAACGCTGCGACGAGCTCCGAAGGCAGGTAGGATGAGCCGAGGTCTACCCAGCTGTATTTGTCTGCCCGACCTTGCAGAAAGCTTTGACGGTTAGTGCCCTTCTCCCGCAATATTGCCGCCCTGTCCTCATATCGGGGGTCATTCACAATAAGTGCGCCACCTTCGCCGGAAACGATGTTCTTTGTCTCATGAAAACTAAGTGCCGACAGTGGTGACTGGGTTCCCGCTGGCTTGCCTTTGTAAGTCGAACCCATTGCCTGCGCGGCGTCTTCAACAACAGCTATTCCGTTGGCCGCGGCAATTGAGTTGATCTTGTCCATATCCGCCGGGCGGCCTGCATAGTGGACGACCATAATCGCCTTCGTCGCCGGATTGATCAGAGGTTCAATCTTTTCGGCGTCAATGTTCATTGTACCAGGCTCGACATCGGCGAAAATGGGCGTGGCACCGCGTAGCACAACGGCGTTGGCGGTTGATGTAAATGTAAAGGAAGGCATGATGACTTCATCGCCCGGCCCGAGATCGAGCAGCAACATCGCCATTTCGAGCGCAGCGGTGCAGGAATGCGTCAGAAACGCCTTGCTGCAACTGAAGTGGCGCTGCAGCATTTTCTCGCACAGTCCGGTGAAATGCCCATCACCGCTCAAATCAAGGCGGGCAATTGCATCGGAAATCGTCTCCAGCTCCGATCCGGTGATGAGCGGTTTGTTGAAGGGAATCTCAACCATACTGATGTACCTGATTTACAAGCTCCATCAGCGCCTCACCATACGAGGACTGCTTTTGGCTTTCGGCAAGAGCAGATAATTGGTCTACATCAATCAATCCATGCCGGAAGGCGAGCTCTTCAGGGGATGATACCAGCAAACCCTGCCGGTCCTGCAGGGTCTTAACAAATTCACCTGCCTGATGAAGGCTTTCATGCGTCCCAGCATCAAGCCAAGCAAAGCCGCGGTGAAGGGTTTCGACGTTCAGGTTGCCGTCGTCAAGATACCTTTGAAGTATCGAAATGATCTCGATCTCGCCTCGCTTGGAAGGAAGCACCTCGTCGGCGAAATCGCAAGCCTTGTGATCTAGAAAGTAAAGACCTGTGGCGGCCCAGCGCGAGCGCGGCTTTTCAGGCTTTTCTTCGATCGACACTGGCCGCTGGTTCGAATCGAGTTCCACTACCCCAAATCGAGTCGGATCTCTGACAAGACTGGTGAAAATTGTTGCTCCTGAATTTCCGGCCGCGCGTTCGAGAAGACTCTTAAGCCCATGACCGAAGAAAATGTTGTCCCCCAAGATTAATACACTTGGCGCTCCATCTAAAAATGCGCGCCCGATTCGGTAGGCATCAGCCAACCCGCGCGGCTTGTCCTGGACCGCATAGTTGAAGTCCATGCCCCATTGCGAGCCATCGCCGAGCAACCTCTTGAACGCGCTGGCGTCATCCGGTGTCGTTATAAAAAGGACTTCGCGCACTCCGGACATGATCAAGGTGGCGATTGGATAATAGATCAGCGGTTTGTCGAAGACCGGCAGCAACTGTTTGGATACGCCAAGCGTTAGCGGGTGAAGCCTACTCCCCGAGCCTCCTGCAAGCACAATACCCTTTCGGGATGCCTTGTGTCGGCCAACTTGTGACATGCTCATGTTCGTTACCCAGTTCCAACTCAAATCTACTCAAATCATGCAGCCGCATACGCAGGTAAGGTCAGCGCCTCAATGCGGTTCACAGGATAGAACCAAGATTATTGCAAGAGGCTTGTATAGGGAAAAAGCACCTGTCGACAATGTCGAACTTGCAGTATTTCAGAATCCGAATTTGCGACCTTCCGTCTCCGCACGATGCATGCCTGAGCTTTCGTATTCAAGTCAGCCAAGAGTTTTGCTAAATGGTCTCCAAGAGAGCCATCTTTTGCGCTTTCGCGACATTGGCGCAAGATTCTGCGAATGCGCGTCCTCGCTGTTCAGGAAACGTGGATAGGAGCACCCTAATTGAAATGATCACATCCCACTCAAGACATGGGTGATGGATCATGATGGTTAGCAGGCCAAGTTGACTGACATTAGGCCAACGTTGTCCATATATAACCGTTGGCAAGGCTATGAAGCGAAAAGGTTGCGCATCACAGCCTTGATCTCGAAGAGCGATCCATCTAGACGGACCGAGTTCGAAAACATGGCTGGTCGAAGCGATCTACCACTGTCCGGATGTACGGGCCTATTGCACTTCGCATGGTTTTCCGGATAAGCGCGGAGCGCAACGCTGAAGTCTGGATGGTTTAACTGTCGGTTTCCGACAGAGGTTCAATTGCTTGGCTCAAGGTGCGGCATGAACTAAGACGGGTTTTGTCGACCGAGGCCTGCGCTTTAAACAGGCAGCTCCAGACGAGATGGCGACTTATCCTAAGCTGGGCTCGGTGATGAATTCATGCACCAAACTAGGCCCAACTAGTTTCGTGATGTCGGGCCGGTGGCCTCTGGAAAGTCGAGGTTTGTGCATTGACGAAATTATCAATAGTCGCAACGCTTTTCAAATCTGCTGCCCATATAGACGAGTTCTGTCGGCGCTGCTCTTCCGCTGCACGAGATTTGGTTAAAGACGATTTCGAGATTGTGCTGGTAAACGATGGCTCGCCAGACAACAGTCTTGAGCGGGCAGTTCATTTGGCGCAGGTCGACCCCCACATCAAGATTGTGGATCTGTCGAGGAATTTCGGTCACCACAAGGCTATGATGACTGGTTTGATGCATTCAGCTGGTGATCATGTGTTTCTGATTGACAGTGATTTGGAAGAAGACCCTGAGTGGCTGATACCTTTCTCTGCGAAGATGAATGAGGAGGGCATTGATGTTGTCTATGGCGTGCAAGGGCCAAGGAAGGGCGGCTTTTTCGAGCGCCTATCTGGTGCGGTCTTCTACAGGCTGTTTCGTTTTATAAGTAAGGTTGATGTGCCAGCCAATCTGACTGTCTCAAGGCTGATGACTCGTAGATATGTGAACTCTTTGATAAGTCACCAAGAGACCGAAGTGTTCATGGCCGGACTCTGGTCAATCACTGGCTACAGCCAAGCGCCCTTAGTAGTAACCAAAAGAAGTTCAAGTCCAACAACATATACACTGCGCAAAAAAATATCGCAGTTTGTCAACTCAGTCACATCGTTCAGCAACGCTCCCCTGTATGGTATTTTCTATAGTGGATGCGCCATATTGGCCATTTCCGGTGCGTTTAGCCTGTATCTTGTGTTTAACTGGATTTTCTTTTCAAGACCGCCCAGTGGCTACACGTCGCTGATGGTTTCGGTCTGGATATTGGGTGGTCTGATTGTTGCGTATCTCGGCGTCATTGGAATGTACCTCTCAAAGATTTATTCTGAGACCAAGCGAAGACCATATACGATTGTGCGGGGCGTGTTCGACAAAGGCTCCTGGCAGCATTCTAGAAGGAGTTTAGGCCCATGAAAAAACTTGTTGTTTTTGGGACGTCGGACGCTGCAGAACTGGCACATTACTATTTTTCGACCGACACTGATTATCAGGTAGTTGCATTTACGGTGGATGCTGAGTTTATGCCCGAAGGCGGGGTATTTTGCGGTCTGCCGGTTGTGCAGTTTGATCGTGTGGTTCAGGATTTCCCACCGGACTCCCATCTTATTTTTGTTGCGCTCGGATACTCAAAATTGAATCAGATGCGGCGGGAAAAATATCTCGCTGCAAAGGAAATGGGTTACTCGTTTGCCAGCTACATAAGTACCAAGGCTGCGATCTTGAATGATGGGCGTATTGGAGAAAATTGTTTCATTTTGGAGAACAATACGGTTCAGCCATTTGTCTCGATCGGAAACAATGTGACGTTGTGGAGTGGCAATCATATCGGGCATCATAGCCGCATTGAAGACCATGCTTTTTTGGCGTCCCATATCGTCGTCTCTGGAAGAGTGACCATTGGTGAAGCCTGTTTCATCGGAGTAAATTCCACGCTTCGTGACCACGTCACTGTCGGTGCAAATTGCATCCTCGGGGCGGGTGTGTTGTTGCTTTCGGATGCTGCCCCCTCAGGGGTTTACGTAGGAAACGAAACAGAGCGATCACGTGTCCCGAGTAATCGAATGCGTTCGATCTAGTCGCGAAATGCTGGTTTCCTGATAAGTGTATCAGTTGAGGTATGACGGATGAAATGGAAGAAGCTTGGCCCGGTTTTTTGTGCGGACAAGGAGAGTGATTGGCTCTACTCCCACGCGATGATTCCAATCGCTCAGCAGATCGATGGTGACCTTTTTCGAATCTATTTTTCGTCGCGCGACAAGTTCAATCGCGGGCACGGCGGATATTGTGAGGTTGATATGAGGGCACCCACGGAGGTCATCCGGGTGAACGATTCCCCGGTTCTGGCGCCAGGAGAGCTTGGGTGTTTTGATGATAGTGGTGCACTGCCGAACTCCATAGTAGCGGTGGGAGACCGGAAGCTGCTTTTCTATACCGGCATCAATCTAGGTGTGACGGTAAAGATCAGGAACTCGATCGGTTTGGCGGAGTGGAATGAAACGACTCAGCAGTTCGAAAAGAGTTTTCTCGGCCCGATTATTGATCGTACCCGGATTTTTCCCCACTTTGTAGCGACTCCAGAAGTGATGTATGAAAACGGTCGCTTTCGCGCTTGGTTTACCTCGTGTATCGGGTGGAAAATGGAGGCTGGGGAACCCAAACATTTTTATCACTTGGAGTATGCGGAATCTTCCGATGGTGTCGAGTGGGAACGGAATGGAACTGTCGCAATTGGTCTTCAAGATAGATTTGAGTATGCAATCGGGGTTCCGCGCGTACTCAATGATCCTGGCGGGTATCGAATGTGGTTTTGCTCGCGAGCTACTCAACAGGAAGATACCTATCGAATTCGGTATGCTGTTTCGGAGGACGGAGTTAGTTGGAGCCGCCGCGACAACGAAGTCGGCATAGATGTCTCCAGCGCGGGCTGGGACTCGGAGATGATTTGCTATCCCTATGTCTTCGACCATGCTGGCGAGCGTTACATGCTTTACAATGGAAACGGGTACGGCAGAACAGGGTTTGGCATAGCCATCCTTGATAAATGCTAATTCGAAACGGGCCAGCAGTGCCCTTTTTTGAGCAATGGCGGCAGTGCTGATTCTAGTGATTTAATGATATAATCAATATGCCGCCGACTATCATTGTATTTCCAAGTAACGAAATCCATTCGAATTCTTCACCAAGAACCAGTATGGAGCCGGCAAATATAAGGGGATAAGACAAAGCTGTAATTGGAAAAGCAACGGAGAGCGGCAGTCTGGATATGCCTGCATACCAACTCAGAGCCGAAGCTACCAAAGAGAATAGTGCTGCCCAAAGGCGCCAGTCCTTTAGGAGGAGGAAAAAATATCCGGGCAGTTGCGTTGGATTGAGCGGTATCTCTCCATGAAAATTCAGGCGCCCTTTTATGACAATCTGCGTGATTGTCAGAAGACTGACGGCCAAAAGGATCAATGAAATATCTGCAACTTTTGAGCTCATTTGGGGCTTTCAATAATGCATTGCGACGATTGCACTGTGGTACGCCACAAATGCGGAATTGGCCTGTACGCTGGGATTAGAACAGCCCTGTTCCAGGGGCAACAGTTATGACTATGTTTCCTGATTACTTTTTCAGCTGCGGCAAGCTATCGAACTTTTGCATAGCTGGAAAAAAGTCCTGCGACAAATCTAACTTGGTTCCGTGAATTCAAGCGCCCAACGCCGGATTTCTCGTACAGCTGACTTGTCCCGTGGTGTGAGAAAAAGCGATAGCGATTGACCTCCTTCCTGATTCTACTCACACATAGGCTAGCCCAGTTCACTGCATTCCTCATTGACCGGGCGTCAGAAGTTTTCTCCGAGCATCTCGTGGAGCGTGGCAACACCCATCGTCTGCTCCGCCAGAAGGTTCCTCGGCTTTGCATTCTCATCTTCCAACGCCTTCAGCCGTTTGGCCGCGGACACTTCCCTGCCTCCATACTTCTTGCGCAAAGTTTAGAACGTGGCGTCACCAATGCCGTGCTTGTGGCAGAGATCGCCAGCCGAAATCCTGGCCTGCTACACCTTCAAAATCCCGATGATCTCCTCTTCCGAAAACTTCGATCGCTTCATTGCCTGTCTCCTTTGTTGAGGAGCAGGCTAAGCCGGAACCGAGACCATCACAGGGGAGCAGGTCATGCTTCACCAGACCCGGGCGTTCCTGCTCCAATGCATGTGCGGTTTTGCATTGAACGTGAAGCTGCGTAAGCGAAGTTATTTGCTCAGCATGGTTAGGTCGATCCTTAAATCGCACTCATCGGCAAGGCGAACACCCATCTCGTCAAGCGTGATGTCCTTCGTCTCCTCGATCATGGTGTCATGAAGGCTTCGTCCGCATCAAGACGCGAGACGCGCCTTGCTTGTTCGCGGGGCGCGGTCTCGCCGTTCGCCGCGCGGTTGATGCATCGAATATGCCTCGAAGCGGCAACGCCAAAACGTTCGGCACATTGGCGGGCCGAAAGCCCGGAGCTCGTCATATTTAATGCCCATTAACGCAGATCGCCGTTCAATCGCCCTCCATGAGGGAAGCGGTGAACCAGAAACAAAACAAATTGTCACCGCTGCAGTGATTCACAATTCAGTGGACGAACTCTAGCCGGCCTTATGCGCCGTAAAGCTTGGGAATCCGGTCGATCACTCGAATGGCCTCGTCAAAATCGATATTGATGAGTTGGGTATATTCGCGGATCGATTTCCAGCGGGGCTGGTTGTCCCGCTCGACGAGCTCCATCGCCCGGTCCCGGGTGAGCTGGCCTTCGCGGATCTGGTTCGAGCGGAAGGTGTCGTGCTCGGAGAAGCCCGCAACCGTGGTGTAGATGTAGTTGTAGAAAGCCGCCGTACCGTCGCCAATCCGCCAAGTGCATTCCGTGTCGTCGGCCAGCTCCCAGTCATAGCCGTTGATCAGAACGTCGTCGATGACGTCCTCGTCCCAGTCGACATAGTCGAAGAGATAGAGATGGTCCTGGTTGATGCCGTAATAGGACAAGAACGCCCATGCGGTATCCGGAATGGACCGGTTGATGTAACGCGGGTTGGACAGGTAGCGCTTGCCGTACTGCATCAGCATCTGGGCCTTGCGGCCCATCCCGAAGGTTGACGGCTGATTGAAACCGTCGACCTGAGGCGGCATGTCCAGGAAACCCAGCTTGAAATCCGTCTTCTCGAGGCGGTTGGTGCAGAACACCATGAGCGGAATTCCGGTCTGCTTGATCAGTTCGTTGGCATACCAGAAGAACTGCTTGTCGCCGGCCATGAAGAGCGGGATGATGCCGAGATCCGGCTTTCTCAGCCAGGCAAGCACGTTGGCGCGAATGTTGGCGCGCTTTTCCTTGATGTTGGCGGAAATCCAGATGTGCTCGATGCCGAGCTTGCCGCACATGCGGGCCTGGTTGCGGCGCGCAAGATCCGTGACCATTCCCCAGTCATAGCTGAAGGTGATGGGCTGCATGCCGAATTTTTCCTTCAGCAGATGCAGGCCGTAGGAGGAATCCCGGCCGCCGGAAAAGGCCACCACACAGTCAGGCGACTTGCCGTCGCCACGAAACCTGGCCAGATACTCCTCGATCTCGCTCTCAGGCTTTTTCTCCCACGGCTCATAGGTGTGGCAATAGTTGCACACGCCATCGGCATCATAGGCGATGTAGGGCATGGTCTCGGGCAGAAGGCATTTCGAGCACCGCTGCATGGTCGCCTGGGCATGGCGGAGACGGTAAGACTTTTCCTCGATGTTGCGCTGGGTGGCGAGCATCGGGCTGATCTGCGGCGTGGCCAATGCGCTGTCAAAACCGAAAGTCTTCACCTCGATGGAGGACAGATCGATGCTCATCCCGTTGCCGGCGGTGAGCTGATGAACAGGCACGCCGGCAAAACCCGGTATGGTTTTGTCGCCGGATGTCAGCTTCTGGCAGATCCATTTCTCGGACGCAAAGAAGAAGGCATCGCCCTTGGCCGAGATGCAGTAGTGCACCGAGCCGGTGTTGGTGCCGATCATCAGTTCGTTGGTGCCGCGCTGGAAGAACGCAATCGAGGTTTCGCCGTAGATATCATCAAAGGCGCGGCTCATGGCCTTCTGCGTGGTGTCGCCTTCAACCGTGTATTTGTGCATCAAGGCCGCGATGACTTCGGTGTCGACTTCCGCGCGTGGCTTGATGTCGGGGTTCTCAGCCCAGAGCTCGGCCCAATTGGTGACGATGCCATTGTGCACGATGACGATATCGTCGCGCCACACCGGCTGGTTGTTGGCATCAATTCCCTGAAGCCCATTGGTCACCAGCCGCGCATGGCCGACAACGCTCAGCGCGCTCTTGTCGCCCGGAGCCGCGAAAAATCCGTCGGCGCCGCGGCTGACAGCGGTCTTGTAATCCGCGGTCTTCAGCATCGCCTCGGCGGAAACGGAATCCTTGTGCACCACGATCTCGTCGGCATTAGCGATCGCGATGCCGGCCGCCTCCTTGCCGCGTGATTGCGAAAGAATGAAAAGGTTTCTGATGGCGCGATCCCACGCCGCGCGGTCCAGCCCCTGGCGGGACGATGTAACCAGTCCGAAAATTCCGCACATTACGATATAGTTCCTGTTTCCAATGCCGCTGCGGCCTGTCTATGCCAATTTTACGGCATCAAAGGCAAGCCAAATCAGGCAAATCATTAATCCGCTTCGTTCGCAAGTGCGAGATACGTCCATGCTGCGCTTTGCAGGTCCCAAGGTTAGTTTATCCGAGCATGAGACCAAGCGGTACTTCAACTCCGCATAGCAGCAAGCTCAAACAAATCTGCTGGAAAACGAGCTCTACAATTTGGACCCAAATGTGGAGTTCGGATCGAGCCAGCGTATGAACGCTTCGCCCCTTGCAACATCATGAGCAAGCTGCATAATCGAGATGGAAATCAGTGGTTTTCACGGGTTCCAAAAAATCTCTCGTTTGGATATCTTCGAAAGAATGGCAGTGCTGTGCATCTTACCGCATGCCTGGAATAAAGTATGAGCTATACAAAAGATTTAAATGGAATATTCAAGCCGCTTACTGCGGTCGCGCACCGGGAGGATGAGTATCCAGAAGCGGGCTTTGACATCCTCAAGAGAATGCAGGCCGACCACTTCTGGTATATTGGCCGGCATCGCTTCCTACTAAACGCAGTTCAGATACATACTGATACGAACTCCGATCTCGCAGCCATTGATATGGGCGGAGGATGTGGGGGGTGGATTCGCTATCTGCTCGAGAACGCCCCTTCTTTGTATAACGAACTCGCTCTCGCGGATTCTTCCATGCTCGCCTTGCAGGCTGCCCAGGATGTTATTGGAGAATCAACACACCGTTATCAGATAGATCTGCTAAACCTTGATTGGAATGAACGTTGGGACAACGTTTTTCTTCTTGATGTTATTGAACATATCCCAGACCACGTCGAGGCTCTGAAAGAAGTTGCAAAATCTCTGAAACCAGGCGGGCTCGTATTCATAACAGTGCCCGCACTGAAAGTGTTCTGGAGCTTCAGCGACGAGTTGTCGGAGCATCAGCGACGCTACAGCAAGGCGGATTTTTCCGCATTAGCGGTCAAAACGGGAATGGAGCTTCTCGATGCGCGCTATTTCATGTTCTTTTTGAGCCCACTGTATTGGCTCTCACGCTTGAAAAGAATCCCTGCCAATTTAAGCGCAGAGGATAAGCTTGAGATCCAAAACAAAATGAGTCGAATTCCACATCCGATAGTAAATACCTTGCTAAGCGCGGTTTTTTCGGCAGAGACGCCGATCGGCCATCATTTGGCTTTTCCTTGGGGGACATCGTTGTTAGGTATTTTTCGGAAGCCGAGATGAGCGTGGCCAAGGAGCAAACACCTAAAGCTCGGCGTCGAGCGTTATCGAATTGAAGTTCGCGTAGCATTCCCCCGCCGCATTGGCCCGGATCGACAGGCGGAAGGCAGTTGTGGATAGCCCTGAAGCCATGGCATTTGCGGTATCGCCTGCGAAAATGTTTCCGTACGCGCCAAGGACGCGTGAGACGGTAGGCACGGTGCGCATGGTGACGGGTGTTGGAAGGCTGTTGAAAAAGTAGTTTCCGTAGGCCTGGGCATAGAGAAACAGGGCTATCGGCCCCTCGATGTGCTTGAAGTATCGGTTCGCAAGCGTTTCCTCCAGCGGCAGGGCGCGGGCCTGATAGGGGGTCGCGCCTGACCCGATCTCCATCTTGACCCTCGCCACACCAGCAGGACCGGACAGCACCGCGAGCGTGATCTCTATCGTGCCGCCATGCCCGCCGGGAACCTGAAAGCTGGTCGACGACCTGCCGCCAGCATTGTCGATGATCCGATCCTCACCGAATACCGATACGGTGACCGCAGCGCCGGATACATGATCAAGCGAAATCGTGAGCGTCTCGTTGGCAATGTCGCCGAGCCCGAAAATGGCCGGTTCGACCACCTGGATGATCGAGCCCGACGCAAGGGTTAGTGTGTCGCCCGACCGTGAAAGATTGGCGCCGGCCGCGCCCGCCTTCCAGCGATCGAACCCGTAGCTGCCGGCTGCCAGGCTGCCGCCTGCGAAAGCCCGCTGATTGAGAGTAAAGTTTCCATTGATAAGCAGGTTCTCGCCGACCGCAACGGCTTCCGCGCCGCCTCCCGGAGTTTCCGGCAGGCTGACCACACCGGTCCCATTGTCGATGCTGACAGCCTCTGTCCAGTTGATGCCGTCAGGGCTGACCTTGATGGAAAACCGGTCATCGCCGGAAAGACCGAATTCGGCACGCCCGGAGAAGCCATCCTGGAACACGATGCTTGCGGTATCCCCGGCCGCGGCCTTGTTGATCTTCAGGCGGTGGTCGGCACCGGCATGGTTGAACAGGGTGGCCGGGCTCGAGACCGCAAGCCGGTTGGTCATGTCTGCACTTGCATTGATGCTGAGCGTCGAGAGCACTGCGGCGGTGCCGGCGCTGACCCATGCCCCTGAGTGATAGGCAACCAGCGCGGCGTCATCCTCGACCCAGGCCAGCCAGCCGTCTGACGGAGAGATGAAGTCCCAGGTACCGTTTGTGAAGGAAGCGATTTTTCCGCTTTGCCCTGCGAATGCACCTCCGGCCGCATCAGCCACGATGTGTTTCTCGTTTTCCACCGGATCGCCGGGGGGTATTGGCGCCAGCCGGCTCTTCACACTCAGGTGGACGATCTGGTCAAGCCGGACCAGCGCTTCATTGTGGGTAACATGCTTTTGCGCCTGGGCTGCGGCGAGAAGCGGCAGGGCAAGGCGTGGGGTAGTATCGCTCACTATCGGTGTCCTTCTGAAGATCACGGTCTTCAGGAAGTATCGATGTGCGCTGATGGCCGTGCATGAAGTTCTGCCAAACGAGCGCCAACCTTCATGGGAATCAATTGCATAACCATGCAATTCTCGCGATCTCATCCACTATGAAAGACCTCCTGACACCCCGCGATCGTTTCTCAGGCCCGGTTTTTGGGCTGCTTTCCCGTCAAAGCAGCCATCTTGAATCATGTTTGCCGATTGCCGCCTGGCCCGACACTTGCGGCAGCTTGTGGGGTGCGCTGCCGACAAGACTGTGATCAGAACTGGTTGGGGCGAGGTCGGGCATTGGATCCGGTCGCTACCCCCATGAAGCCAGGCATGCCATGAGCCCCGATTGAACCGTTGCGGGAGAGGTCGCCCGAGCCTCCAGGCAAACGCACGGAATCGCGGGATCTTTCCGGCATGGCGAGGCCCTTGGCGAAGCGGGGCGCAAGCGGTTCTCGTGACGAGCCGGATGATTGCTTTAACAAGTCTCGGGATCCTGATTCTTGGGTTGAGGTTGGCTTGCGAAACGAGCTATAAGCGCCGGACTTGCAGCAGGGTTGAGAACACCATGTTTTCCTGTGATGCTCGGAAAGCAACGTTTAGGTCTTAAATCCCGTGATTAACGCGCCTCTTTATGCGTTCCTGGTGTTCTCTGTTTGCATTCTGTTGGCAACTGGTGCCGGGCTTGTCCTGTCGAGAGCCATGCCCTGGTCGGACGATGCCCGGCAGGCCGGTCTTGCCCGTGCAGTTGGCGTGGCGCTTGGTCCGTTTCTTTTTGGTATGGCCAATGTGCTGGCGCTCGGAGTCTTTCGCGGAGCGGCGCATTCGACGCATCTGGCGGTGATTTTCAGTGTTCTTGCTGGCACCGCAGCTGCAGTGTTCCTTGTCGTCCCGCGGCCGCCGAGGCTGGAAAGGTCGCGATGGCAGAAGCTGCGCGCGGCGGAGTGGCCGCTTGTCGCGGCAATCCTGTTTTCCGTGCTGGCGCTGCTGTTCATTTCCCTGTTCGTGCCGCTCACCCAGAATGACGCGCTTGAATATGCACTTGCCGCGCGCGAACTCTATGCCACGCGGGATCTCCTGAGCTACCCGGTGCTCAACCCGGAGACGAACCTGACGGGTTTTTTCGGTCCCTGGACGCATCCGCCGCTCTATGTGGCGATGCTCTACATGGTCGAAGTCATTCAGGGGCATGCGGAGTCCCCGGGCTTGATACGGCTGATTTCTCCCTGGTTCATGCTTTGCGGCGCGATTGTCGCCTATGCGCTTGGCTCGTTCGTCAACCGGGCGGTGGGACTCCTGGCTTGCCTGCTGTTCCTGTCTCCCCCACTGTTCTTTCTTGGCGCTGGATCAGCCCTTCTGGATCCATTGCCCGTCCTCGGTTTCACACTTATCCTTGCAGCAGTCATTGGTCTCAAGACGCGCCCGGCAGTCTTCGGCGCGGTGATTGGCGCCCTGCTTGGGGTGGCCCTCTGGACCCATTCGCAGGCCATACTGTTCGTCCCGCTGGCTCTTGCGGCCATCGGCATCGAGCGGGGCGCGCGTGACTGGCGCGGCCTTGTCGCGGCTGCTGTGGCGCTCTTGTGTGTCGCCGCACTGGTGGGTGGCTGGCCCTACTGGCGCAACATGATGCTGTTCGGCTCACCCATCAGCGACAACCCGGCTGTCTTTGCAATGCCGGAATTGCACTGGGATGACTACTTCTCCATCAATCGGGGCCTCAACAATCCCACCGCAATGCTCCAGTACGGCATTTTCAAGGGCTGGTTCGCGCTTGAGTCCTACGGGTTCATATTCTGGGGCATGACGGTTGGCGTGCTGTTTTTCCTGGTCGGCAACAGGCTGACCTCATTCCGAAGGCTGGTTCTCGACGGAGCAAGGGCCTTCGGGAAGCGTGATTCTGCCTTGTGGCTGATGGCCGGGATGTTGCTGGTCTACATTTCCGGGGTTGTCCTGTCGGTGGCGCTTGGCATTGACCACATGGTCAAGAACGAGCGGTATCTGCTGGTGATCTTGCCTATGGTGTCCGTGTTTTGTGCATATGGGTATATGCGCCTGGTGCGGTTTTTTGAAACGCGAAGCAGGCTTCTGGATGTCGTTTTCTTGTCGTTCATTTCGATCGTGCTCGTCCTGCAGGTTTCGGTTTTCACGTCTTACCGGATGGCCAAGCATGGAATGAGTATTGCTGATGCCTTTGCCGAGATGCACGAAAAACTGGTGGTTGCGCCGGAATATGCTCTCATTGAGGAAATGAACGCGGAAACCGGCGCCGATGGCCTTGTTCTCTCGATGAAGCCTGCCGACATGTACTATGCAAAGAGCCGGATGGTCAGTTACCTCGATGAGCGGCTGTTGCCTTTCTATGCAGCGGAAGACACGTCGGCAGCCCTGTCACTACTGACCGAAATGGGTGTAACGCACATTCACGTTCCGGATTACGGCCTGCCACCACATTACAACAGCCTTCTCTATTCGATCCTTCGCGATCCCGCCCTCTCGACCCTTCAGTATCAGACCGAAAAGGGACAGGTTTACTCTCTGGAGCCCGAGAAACGGGCATCCGGTTCGCAAAAGCCCGTCTCCCTGGTTGAAAGGGACTGGGTGTATCAGACCGCCGTCCTGCTGGGCGGGCGCAAGGGATTGGTGAAGATCAGCGGCAGCAGCGCCTCGGCAAATGGTGCGGAGTACCGGGGAGGATTGCCCTATAATCTCTTTCAGCGGAACTGGTCTTCCGGAATCACGACCGGGGCGGGATCCCCGGATGGAGGACGTGATTCGGCAAGCGAGCTCAGGGTCAGGCCTTCCGCCCAGTATGCGGTCGATCTGTCCCTGGAAGGGGCGGGGCTTGTCAAGATCACGGTGGATCAGTTCGCGGGAGCTGATGACGGAGGTTCGCGCGAACTGGTGCAAAGGTCCGAGATCGTCACCTTTGAACTGAGTGATAAGCAGAAGAGCAGAAAATTCGGCTTTCGATTCATGACATTAAGCGCAACGGATTCGTTGGCTTTGTCTGTCGAGAGTATCGGTGCAAGCAGAATCAGGATAGATTCTGCCGAGCTGGTTGAAATCACGGGGGGGGAATAGATGCCTGCGATTGTCCACAGGTTCTCTTTGGGAATTCCTGAATTTGACTTGTTCTCGTCGCTGAGCTTTGGGTGCGCTCTGGTTGCAAGCCTCATCCTGCTTTACATTTTCTTGGCGAAATTCAACAGCATACTGAGGGTTTCATTCTTCACGGCGGCGCTCTCGAACATTTTTTTCCAGTGGCCGATGTTCCTGATATCTGATGTTCTCCAGGAGTCCCTGGAGAACCCCTATTGGCATTTTTTCGTCGTACAGATCAGTGTGTTCGTGCTTCTCTCCTATGGAATTCTGACGACCTCGAATTTCACAAGGGCGTTTCATCCCGAGAAGATCTCGTTTCGGCGGGGACATCTCTTTTTCTCGATTTTCTTAGGCGCACTTCTGGTTTTCCTCTACCTGAGGAAAGTGCCTTTTGATTGCACGGCGCTCTACGCGGTGTTGTTCGATCCGCAGGTTACGTTGCTGGCCCGGGAGGTCAGTATCAAGTTTGCAGGCTCATTCATTGCGACGAGTTCATTTGGGGCGTTCACAAACGCGCTTGCTCCGGTAGTTATCGCCCTGAGCGTTGCGATGATCTGGCATGCGCTGCGAACGAGAAACATACTCCAGCTCGTCCTTTTTCCGCTCGTTATCCTGGCCGCGGTCTTCGTGTGCATGCTCAGCGGTGCCAAAGGGCTTCTGCTGCCGTCGATCATCGTGATCCTGGTGGCGTCGATACTGTGGAACCGCAGCTTCATCCGGAAGGGAATTGCTGCTGCCGCCTCCATGCTGCTTCTTTTCGGGTCCCTGGTCGTCTTCGAGGTGGTTCGAGATCGTGGCTGGAGTGAAGCCGGCGCCTACCCCTTCGGGCAATGCACCGCGCAGTTGGGAGCCTGCGACCAGGGTAAGGAACTCATCCTGTCCCTCTACAAGCGTGATGCATCGCTGGGGCTTTACAAGGACCGGATCCAGGCCCTCGAGAAGGAATTGAAGATCGCCTGTGAAAAGCCGAAGGAGGGAGCGCCAAATCAGTCGCCCTGGTCGTACGACGATCTCGACATCGCTCCCAAGACGGAGAGAGCGGTCGATGAAGCGGCGAGATCCTATCTCGAAGGCGTTATCTACCGGGCGTTGGTCATACCGACCCAGGTCGCTGCATGGCACTTTCTCTATGTAGAGGAGATGGGATCCCCGGGTTTCGCCGCCATGCCCTTCGCAAGGCGTCTGACCGGAAGTTCGGTCAACATGCCGGAACTCGTGTACCAGAAATATGGCAGCGTGTTTGCGCATGGCGACAAGACCAGCACGAGTACATCGCCAACCAGTTTCCTGTTGGCTTATCCTGCCTATCTGGGTGTCGTAGGCCTGGTGTTGTCGCTCTTGGCGGTCATCATCACCGACATCATCGTGTCCGTTCTTCTGCTGCGTGTTCCAAACGCGCTGTACCCGATCGGGGTTGGCCTGGCAGCGGTGATAAGTTTCAATTTCATTCTGTCGGATTTCGTGACCGTGATGCTGTCGCATGGCGGGGCGGTGGCGATTGCGCTCATGGCATTCTTTGCGGTAACCCGTGACGGCCATGTGCTCAGGAATGCTCTCGACCTTCTGAAAATCACCCGGAAGCAACAGGACTAGGAGGTCCCGGTACGGTCTGTACCGGCCACAGGCACTGCTGATCCGCAGTCGCGGGATACGGCGCTGGTGAGACTGGATACTGCAAAGATGCGGAGCGCCTTGCTTCTCGCGCTGGCGAGGGGTTCCGGACCCTTTCTTGCGCGCGTGTCGGTTTCAAGTGTATGCAGGCGCTTGGCTGAGGCGGGTTTTGGCATCGCGGCGATGAGGAAGCATCGCCGACAAAGCGACCGCCACACCCACCGGAATGGACGAGGTGTTGTAACCCAGATCAGAATTCTTCCACCGGTGCTTTGAAATCCGGTCCTTGAGGGCGATAGAAACCATCCATGCTCAAACGCATCTTCGATCTTGCAATCACCATTCCTCTGGCGGTTATCCTGGCCGTACCGGCTCTGGTTGTTGCTTGTCTGGTGCGGAGGAGGCTCGGCAGCCCGGTTCTTTTCCGCCAGCAGAGGCCCGGTCTCGGTGGCCGGATTTTCACCATGTTCAAGTTCCGCACCATGACCGACGGGCGCGATGCAGGCGGCAAGCTTCTTCCCGATGCGGACCGGCTTCCACCCTTTGGCCGCTGGTTGCGGGCATCGAGCCTTGATGAATTGCCCGAACTGATCAACGTGATCAGGGGCGACATGAGCCTGGTGGGACCACGCCCGCTCCTGCCCGAATACCTGCCGCTCTATTCACCCGAGCAGGCGCGGCGGCATGAAGTGCGTCCGGGCATCACCGGCTGGGCCCAGGTCAATGGCCGCAATGCGATCAGCTGGGAGGAAAAGTTCGACTATGATGTGTGGTACGTCGACAATCATTCGCTGCTGCTGGATCTGAAGATCCTGTTCATGACCGTGGGGCGCGTGCTCGGCCGCGAGGGCGTGGCTGCCGAGGGCAGCGTCACCGCGGAACGATTTCTCGGCGCGCAGGCATCCCGGCCCGCAGGTAAGCAGGATGGTTCCGCATGAGCGGACGGCTCGCCATTCTCGGCGCGGGTGGCCATGGCCGGGTGGTTGCGGACGCAGCCGCTGTCGGCGGCTGGGATCAGATCGCCTTCTTTGACGACCATGTGGCTTCCGCGCAAGGCACCCTGGCTGCGCTCTTGGACAGCCTGAATGAGTTTGACGGTGTGATCGTGGCTATCGGCGCAAACCGTTTTCGCCGCCGCGCCGCCCTTCACCTTGCGACGAGGCAGGCCCCCATGGTCAATATCCTGCATCCCTCGGCGGTGATAAGCCCCAGCGCGCGGCTTGGCACCGGTGTCTTCGCTGCACCGCTCGCAGTGGCCGGGCCAAATGCCGAAATCGGTGACGGGGCCATCCTCAACACCTCCAGCAGCGTGGATCACGATGCCCGCATTGGGCCTTATGTCCACATAGCCCCTGGCGCGCATCTTTCCGGCGCAGTCACCGTGGGGACGGGAACCTGGATTGGAGTTGGGTCGGCAGTGCGCGAGACTGTGGCTATCGGTGACTGGACCATGGTGGGGGCCGGTTCGGTTGTGGTTCGCAACTTGCCCGCCCGGTGCATCGCCTATGGCAACCCCGCGCGTTGCCGGCGGGATCTTTCTGAAGAGGAACTGGAATGCTGAACACTGCCTTGGCGCCCTGGCCGGATTACAGTGCGGAAGAAGTCGCTGCGGTGGCTCGGGTGCTGGCATCGAACCGGGTCAATTACTGGACCGGTGAGGAATGCCGTCATTTCGAACGCGAGTATGCGCAGTGGGTCGGTGTCGACCATGCCATTGCACTTGCCAATGGCAGCCTCGCCATCGAACTCGCGCTGCGGGGCCTGGGCGTCGGTCCGGGAGACGAGGTGATCGTCACCCCGCGCAGCTTCATGGCGTCCGCAAGCAGTGTGCCGCTGGTCGGAGCCGTTCCTGTTTTCGCCGACGTTGACCCGGAAACCCAGGGTCTCTCGGCCGAAACCATTTCCGCCGCACTCTCCCCGCGCACCCGGGCGGTCATCCTGGTCCATCTGGCGGGAAGGCCCTGCGACATGGATCCGATCATGGATCTTGCCGCCAGACACGGTTTCTATGTCATCGAAGACTGTGCCCAGGCTCACGGTGCCCGGTATCGCGGCCGCAGCGTGGGCGCCATCGGTCACGTCGGCGCTTGGTCGTTCTGCCAGGACAAGATCATGACCACCGGCGGCGAGGGTGGCATGGTCACCACCAATGATCCCGAGGTCTGGCGCAAGATGTGGTCCTTCAAGGATCACGGAAAGGATTGGGACGCGGTCAATGCGACCAATCATCCGCCGGGCTTCCGCTGGCTTCATCACTCGGTTGGGTCGAACTACCGGATGATCGAGATGCAGGCGGCCATCGGCCGGATTCAGCTCCGCAGAATGCAGGACTGGACGGTACGCCGGACAGAGATCTCTCATCGCCTTGCAGCCGTCTGCGAGCCGTTCGAATTTGTCCGCGTGGCAGCCGTTCCCGAAGATGTGACGCACGCCTACTACCGCTTCTACGCTGTTCTGGGAGAGGACGCGCCGTCTGGATGGACCCGTGACCGGATTGTCGCCGAGGTTGTTGCCGAAGGGGTACCCTGCTTCCAGGGCTCGTGCTCGGAGATCTACCGGGAGAAAGCATGGGACGGCACTGGATGGCGGCCCGAAAAGCCCCTGCAGGTGGCTCATTGGCTCGGCGAGCACGCCTTTGCGATGCTGGTTCACCCTTCGATGACCGAAGATGACATCCGGGCATCTGAGCGCGCGCTCCGAAATGTTCTGGTTCGCTGTGCGGCAGGCAATTCGGATTGAAGTGGCATCACGAAAAGGCTATAGCGCCAACGTCCCGATCGGAATGGGGCGCACCTCAAGATAAATGGTAGACTTTCAATGTACCGAAACAAGAAGATCAGCGTCGTCGTCCCGGCATACAATGAGGAGACGCAGATCGCGATCGTCATCGATACCATGCCCGATCTCGTTGATCATATCGTTATCGTCAACGACCTCAGCAAGGACCGTACCGCTGAAGTGGTGACATCGCACCCGGCTTACGGTGATTCACGGATCGTGCTGATCAACCATGAGGAAAACCAGGGCGTCGGCGGAGCGATTGCCACCGGCTACAAATGGAGCCGCGACAACGGCATCGACATCAGCGTCGTGATGGCGGGTGACGCCCAGATGAACCCGGCCGATCTTCCCGCGATCCTCGATCCGGTGGTGGAGGACCGAGTGGATTACACCAAGGGCAACAGGCTGGTGACCGGCGAAGCCTTCAAGCGGATCCCCAAGATCCGTTTTTTCGGAAACTCGGCCTTGTCGCTCTTTACCAAGATTGCCTCCGGATACTGGCATGTCGCCGATTCCCAGACCGGCTACACGGCAATCAACGCGCGCGCCCTCAAGGTCATCAACTGGGACAAGATGTTCAAGCGCTACGGTCAGCCAAATGATCTTCTGGTCAAGCTGAACGTCGAAGGCTTCCGGGTCCAGGATGTGCCGGTGGAGCCGGTCTACAATGTCGGTGAGCAATCAGGTATCAACATCCGGAAAGTGATCTTCACCATCGGATCGCTGCTCGTCAGGCTGTTCTTCTGGCGGCTGCGGGAGAAATACATCATCCGCAACTTCCACCCGCTGGTCTTCTTCTACAGCTTCGGTTTCCTGACCGCTGCGCTGAGCGTGCTGTTTTTCCTGCGGTTCATCATTCTTTGGATCGATCAGGGTGTGGTGCCGGAAATCACCTTCCTGAGCTGGCTGTTCACCTTCTCGATCAGCTTCAATGCGATTTCCTTTGCGATGTGGTTTGACTATGAGGAGAATAAGCATCTCAATCCTCCCCTTGAACGCCGCGAAGTGATCCGTGAACCTTCGTAAACGCCTTGTCGATGTTCTGAGCAACAAGCTTTCGAGCGACATTGCTTGGACAATGGGCAGTTTCATGATCCTTGCGATGAGCGGGATTGTGATCAACATTGTCGTTGCCTATTTTCGGGGAACCGAGGATCTGGGTGTCTTCAACCTCGCTTACTCGGTTTACATAATCGTTTCGCAGATTGCCGCGCTCGGGGTGCATTACTCGGTTCTGCGTTACGCAGCGATGAACCAGGAGAACCCGCGGGAGCTGGGATCCATGCTGGGTTCGGCGCTGCTTGTGGTGACGGTGCTTGGCCTGCTCATGGCAGCGCTGGTCTTTGTGTCCGAACCGCTCTTTGCAAGAGCCTATGACAGCGAACGTGCCGCCCGGGCCATTTCCTATGCGGCATTTGGAATAGCCCTTTTTCCCGCAAGCAAGGTACTCATCTCCTTTCTCAACGGTCTGCGGCATATGAAGGCCTTCTCGGTGCTGCAGGCTGCGCGCTACATCATGGTAGCGGCGGTGGTGACGGCCTTCTCCGTGAGCGACCAGGACTTCACGCTTGCATCCCTGTGTTTTGTCGTGGCCGAAATCGTCACGCTGGCCGCCGCTGTCATCTACATCGCCTCGCAGCGCCTCGTGCAGCTCGTCCGGATCAAGAAAAGCTGGTTGCGTGAGCACACGAGCTTTGGCGGACGAAGCCTCCTCGCCGGCATGTTTGGCGAGATCAACACACGGGTCGACGTGCTGTGCCTTGGACTTTTCCTAGGCGACCGCGAAGTCGGCATCTACAGCTTCGTCGCCATGCTTCTCGACGGCCTCTACCATCTCCTCGCCATGGTCCGGGTCAACTTCAACCCTATCCTCGTCAATTGCGTTCGCGACAGCGGCTGGCCGGAAGCGCAGCGCCTGCTGCGTTTGTCAAAGCGGTTCATCCCCCTGATCATGATCGCCCTGTCCGCGATTGTCTTTGCCTTCTATTGGCTGGTTGCATTCCAGCTGGTTCCCGAGCGCGGTTTGCAGGAGGGTACGGTGGTTCTGCTGATCTTGCTCGGTGGCCTGGTCGCAACCTCGCCGTTTATCCCCTTTGACAACATGATGCTGATTTCGGGGTATCCCGGCAGGCAGACCCTTCAGCAGGCGGTTGCTTTTGTGGTCAACGTGTCTCTCAACCTCGCCTTGATCCCGGTGGTGGGGATCGAGGGCGCGGCCATCGGCACGGCATCAAGCTACCTGGCCGCCGTGGTTTCCCTGATCCTGATGACTGATCGTCGTCTTGGCTGGAACCTGCTCACCAACCGCGTCAAGTAACGAAAAGCCGCGGTGAATCTTGTCTCTCGAGGTGCGACAGCGCGGGTGCCGGAGGTGAAACGCGAATTGGCGCGTAACCATCAAACCCGGCCCGGGTCCGACAGGCAGGATGCCAGGGTCGCCGCCTGTTCGAGTGAACTTATCGGTCCGGAGCCTGCCAGTCCGGTTCCGGCGTGCCGCGGCGCCTGAGCCGAAGCATCAGGCCGACCGCAACGCCGGCGCCGATCGCCACCGTCAGATCGGCCAGAACCGTCAGCAGCAATGTCATGACCAGCAATAGCTGATCCGATCTGCGGGTCCGTATGCGGCTCATGAAATGCTGCGGCTCGGCCATGTTCCATGCCGTAAGCACCAGAACGGCGGCAAGGGCCGGAAGCGCCAGAAGGCCGGCCAGCGGGGCTGCGAACATCATGAAGGCCAGCAGGAACAGCGAATGCATGATCCCTGCCACCGGCGTCTTCGCTCCGGCCCGGATATTGGTTGCGGTCCGGGCGATTGCTCCGGTCGCTGGAAGCCCGCCAAACAGGGCGGACACGCAATTGGCGGCACCCTGAGCCACCACTTCGGTGTTTGATCGATGCGCAGTGCCCGCCATGCGGTCGGCCACCAGCGCAGACAGCAGTGACTCGACGCCGGCGAGAAAGGCGATGATGATAGCCGAGGGCAACAGCTCCACGATCCTGTCGAAGCTCAGTTCCGGCAGGGATGGAAACGGAAGATGCGGGGCAATCGCGCCGAACCGGCTGGCAATCGTGTCGACATCAAGCTCGAACATTGCCACCGCGGCCGACGTAAGGCCAACGGCGACGACCAGCCCGGGCAACTTCGGTGCGGCGCGGCGAAACAGCACGATCATGACCAGCGTCGCCAGCGCGACAATTGCGCTGGGCACCGAGACGCTGCCGGAAGCCTCCCACAGGACCGCGAGTTTGGGCAGGAAATCTGCAGGCATCTTTCCTTCGACGCCAAGGCCGAAGAAATCCGCGACCTGGCTGGAGGCAATGATGACGGCAATGCCGATGGTAAACCCGTTTATCACCGGTTCGGGAATGTGACGGATCAGGCTTCCAGCGCGAAGAAAACCGGCAATCAGCAAGATGAGGCCGGCCATGAAGGTAGCAATCACCAGCCCGTCATAACCGTGATCGGCAATGACCGCGTAGACCACCACGATGAAGGCGCCGGTTGGTCCGCCGATCTGAACCCGGCTGCCGCCCAGTGCGGAAATCGTCAGCCCGGCGACGATGGCGGTGACAAGTCCAACGCCCGGATTGGCGCCCGACGCAATGGCAATCGCCATCGCCAGGGGCAGCGCCACCATCGCCACGGTCAGCCCGGCGCCCAGGTCCGAAAGAAAAGTGCGGCCATCATAAGCGCGCAAGGTGGTCAGGATCTTCGGATGGAAGACCCGGTCATGCGTGCGAACTGTACCGTCAGTATCTGCCGACTCAGTCATGATGACCCCCTGATTGCAGCATATCTCCCGCTGCAGGCAGGAGATTGTCAATCATCAGCCCCGGAGGACGCGCCGGGTCTGGCCAAAGGGGCCGGTGATTTGTGGCTCCATTCCAGGGCCTTGTAGTCGAAGCCGTATTCGAGCGTCGGCTTGACAACCCTGAAGTAAGGCGAAAGGTCGAAATCCCGCGGCGCGAACAGCGAATGGTGCCTGATGTGGAGGATTTCCCGCCGCGAGTATTCCGAATCCGCCCTTTGCCGGCCCGGAGCGCGTGTAACCTCCGGCAGGATCGGGTAATGAACAGATTGGAAGGCCTGGGCGATCATCGAGGAGCAGATGGCACGGGTCGGATCGCCTGATCCGAAGGCGATCATCCGTCTGCGCCAGCGCACCGGTACGGGGGGCGTCGGGAAGAAGTAGCGAAGCAGGTCGAATATATTTTTCATGTCGTATCGGACACCCAGCCGTTCCACCATGTAGGAGACAATCGCTGCCCGATCCTCCGGCGTCAGCCCGACCGGGCGGCAGATCCGTGTGTTGAACCGGCTGTACTTCGACAAGGGCACGGCAACGCAGCCCTCGCCAAGATTGACCTCGACGAGTTGCGGATAGTCCGGTCCGCCTTGCTCGTCAGGCTTGAGCGCGTTGCCGACATAGAGCGCCGCATGCGACCAGGTCGACTGGGTCAGGTACTTGATTGCCGCGGAGACCTTCTGGTTTCCTTCCACGAGCACGATATCGCCCGGCTGCAGGGTGCGGGAAAGCGTTGCCGGATCGGAGGGTGTATAGGGTTCGTAACCGGCATTGGCAGAGTGCAGCCGCCGGGCCAGAAAACGTCCAAGACGATCGAGAAAGCTGTCTGCCATGTCGCGCGCTTCGGTCATGGCGCAACACTTGGCCTGCGCCGGCGCATTGATCAACCCGGCTGGCTTCAACTTTGTGTTTTCCGGACTTGATAACAGGGGCGGAACCGCATAGTTTAGAATTATTCTAATATGTGAGGTTTGCCATGTTGGCTCGTATTCTCGGTTCCGGTCGACGGTCATTCAAATCGCTGAGCGAACAGGAAGTCTTGGCCCTCGCCATATCGTCCGAAGAGGATGATGCGCGGATTTATCTCGCCTATGCGGATCACCTGCGTGATGACTTCCCGCAATCGGCCAGGGTCTTTGAGGAGATGGCCGAAGAGGAAAGTGTTCACCGGGCACGGCTGATCGAGCGCCACAAGACGCGCTTCGGCGATAGGATTCCTCTCATTCGCCGCGAGCATGTCCGCGGTTTCTACGAACGCAAACCCGACTGGCTGGTCAGAAACCAGTCGATCGACAAGATTCGCCTGACCGCCGAGGAAATGGAGGCGCAGGCCCACAATTTCTATCTCGCCGCGGCTGCGCGTACCGAGGACGCCGATACAAGAAAGCTGCTCGGCGACCTCGCGCTGGCGGAAAAAAGTCATGAATCTCTGGCCCGCCGGTTGGGACTCGAACACACGCCCGAGGATGTTCAGGCTGAGGAAGCGCAGACCGATCGCCGCAAGTTCATCCTCACCTATGTCCAACCTGGTCTTGCCGGTCTCATGGACGGATCGGTTTCCACGCTCGCACCGATCTTTGCCACCGCCTTTGCCACAGGGGACACATGGACCACCTTCCTCGTCGGCCTGTCAGCCTCGGTCGGCGCGGGCATTTCGATGGGCTTTACCGAAGCCGCCCACGACGATGGCGTCATCTCAGGCCGCGGATCGCCGCTCAAACGCGGCCTTGCATCAGGCATCATGACGGCGATCGGCGGCCTCGGTCACGCGCTTCCCTATCTCATTCCCGATTTCACCATCGCCACCACGGTGGCCATTGCCGTAGTGTTCGTCGAATTGTGGGCCATCGCCTGGATCCAGAACCACTGGATGGACACGCCGTGGAGCCGCGCGATTTTCCAGGTTGTTCTGGGCGGCGCGCTGGTCTTTGCCGCAGGTCTGTTGATCGGCAACGCCTGAGGGTATTTACCGCCTTTTCCGTACGGACTGATGCCGTGGCTGATCCACGGCGTCCTGCCTGAGCGCCGCTTGTGACCGGCTCCGATCCCGGCATGAAATGAGGCTTGACCTGCCAGCGGCCAAAGTCTTGATGTGCGGAGCTCCCGATACAATCGAGCGGGCGGCTTCCGGCGGTCGTGTTGCCAAGCGCCGGGGGCTGTGCCATTGAGCCTCCTGTCGGATTTCGTGTTTCGGCGGGGAAATGAACAACAACATGAGACTTCGGGCATGATGCGTAAGGTGATCAACTGGCTTGCGGCGAGAAGCCGACGCTCCAAGCAATACATACTTATCATCATGGATATTGTCTTGTTTGCGAGCGCGGTGTGGCTGGCCTATTCGATTCGCTACAACGCGCTCTACGATCCCGACATCAATCAGGTGCTTCTCATTATTGCGGCGCCGGCGATCGGGATCCCGATCATGTATGCCTTCGGGCTCTACACCTCGATCACGCGTTATGTCGGCGAACATGCATTGTGGACGATCTTCAAGGCCGTGGCGCTGACCGCGGTTTTCTGGGCGGTGGTGGCTTATGTTGCCCGTCTCGAGGGCTCCACCCTTGTGCCGCGCACCGTGCTGGTGCTGTTCTGGCTCCTCTCCCTGCTCCTGATCTCCGGCTTTCGCTATGTCTCGCGATGGGTCATCCTCGAGTTCACCCAGGAAGAAACGCAGCGCAGGAACATCCTGGTGTATGGCGCGGGCGATGCCGGCCGCCAGATCGCCGCGACGCTGAAACAGAACAGCAACCGGATCATGATCCACCAGGTCGATGACGATCCGACCATGTGGGGCGCCACGATCGGCGGAATCAAGATCAGAAATCCGGCGGATCTCGAGCGGTTGATCGAGAAGAAGGACATCAGTGAAGCCATCGTGACCATGCGCAGCGCCAATTCGGCGCGCCGTGTCGAGGTGGTCGAGCGTCTGAGCCGGCTCGGTTTGCGGGTGCGTATCCTGCCCGCCTTTGTCGACATCGCAGACGGCAAGCATACGGTTGATCTGATCCGCGACGTCGAGATCGGCGATCTGCTCGGGCGGGATGCGGTGCCGCCGGATCCTGACCTGATGCAAGCCAATACCCGCAACAAGGTGGTTCTGGTCACCGGCGCCGGCGGCTCGATCGGATCCGAACTCTGCCGGCAGTTGAGCGCGGTCGGAGTGTCCAGGCTGATCATGCTGGATTCGAGCGAATTCGCGCTTTACCAGATCGACCGGGAACTGGCCAGCCAGAGCGGCCTTGAACGGGTTGCGGTGCTTGGATCCGTCGATGATCCGGCCCTGATGCGCCGGGTCATGCGCGAGCATGCGGTCAAGACGGTTTTCCATGCTGCAGCCTACAAGCATGTGCCCCTGGTCGAGGCAAATCCGTTTGAAGGCATCAAGAACAACGTGCTGGGCACGTCCACGGTCGCGTCGGCCGCCTATGACAGCGATGTCGAGGTTTTCGTCCTGATATCGACCGACAAGGCTGTCAGGCCATCGAGCATCATGGGCGCCTCCAAGCGCGTCGCCGAACTTATTGTCCAGGATTTCGCCGAGAAGGCGCAAAAGGACGGCAAGGAAAAGGTGTTCTGCGCCGTCCGCTTCGGCAATGTGATCGGGTCCAGCGGTTCGGTCATACCGCTGTTCAAGGAGCAGATCCGCAAGGGTGGGCCGATCACACTGACCCACTCCGAAACCACACGCTATTTCATGTCCATCGAGGAAGCCGCCCAACTGGTCATTCAGGCCGGAAGTCTGGCCCGCCGCAATGATGCTCGTGAAGACTTCCCGGGGCGCATCTTCCTGCTCGACATGGGAAATGCGGTTCGTATCCGGGATCTGGCCATCAAGATGGTGCAGCTGTCGAACTTGACCGTCAGTGATGCCTCCAACCCCACTGGCGACATCGCCATTCACGAGATCGGCCTGCGTCCCGGCGAAAAGCTTCACGAGGAGCTGTATTTCTCGGTCGAGGCGGCAAAGCCGACTTCACACCAGAAGATTACCGTTGCCGCCGAATCTGCTCCCGAAGGCCTCGATATCGAAGAGATGTTCCGCGAACTTCAGGATCTGACGGTCAGTGAAGACCGTGAGCGATTGCTCGAGTTTCTGCGTCGCGTCGCCGGCATGGGGCTGGAAGCCGAGTGATCCGACGATTTGTGTCTCAAGCCGAAGCTTGTGCCGCTGTTTACCGGGATAGCCAGGCAACTGCGCCGATCGGATGGGGTTGACGTTTGGCGGATGCTGGAGTGTCATCCAGTCGCCATCCAAGTCATCTATCTGCGGCCCCATGAAGATATCTCCCTCGACCATCGGTCTGGGTGTCACCATGACCATCGGTTACGGGACACTCTATTACTCGTTCGCTGTGCTCGCTCCCGAAATCGCCGGGGAATTCGGATGGGAGGAGAGCTTTGTCTTTGCCATCTTTTCGATCGGTCTGCTGGCCGGAGCCATTTCGGCGCCGATCATTGGCCGGATGATCGACCGTTTCGGCGCCCGTTCCGTGATGAGCGCCGGGTCGCTGTTTGCCGCGACCACACTCGCATTGATTGCCGTCATGCAGAATGCCTGGCAGTTCACCGTTCTCGCGCTGATGGCGGAGTTCGTGGCGATTGCGGTCCAATATGATGCAGGCTTTGCAGCCCTTGCCCAGCGCTATGGCCGCAATGCCCGCGCCGAGATCACGCTCGTCACACTGATTGCGGGTTTCGCATCAACCGTGTTCTGGCCGCTCATTCAATGGCTGTTGACGCAGATGACCTGGCGTGAGGTGTATCTGGTGCTTGCCGCGATGAATCTCCTGATCGCCCTGCCGATTCACCTGACCATGCCGAAGGGTCGGCTGACGCCGCCGGAGATGCTGGTAGAGCCCAATGCGCTGGCCCTGGTCAAGTCCTACCAGCACGTCACCGGAAGCCGCCCGATGATCCTGCTGGGTATCAGCCTGGCGAGCGGCGGGTTCGTGCTGTCGGCAATAGGGGCGTCCTTGCTGATTCTTCTCGACGACATCGGTTTTGCCACGGCGACAGCGACCATTGCCGCGAGTTGTATCGGCCCGTCCCAGGTGGCGGCGCGCCTGTTTGAATATGCGCGGCGCAGCCATTTTTCTCCCCCGATGACTGCGATCATCGCGGCATCAGCCATGGTGCTCGGACTGGCTCTTCTGGGGGTGACGCTGCTGGCGCTGGTCCCGGCTTTCCTCTTCGCCTTCGCTGTCATGTATGGGGTTGGCCAGGGCCTGACATCGATTGTCCGCGGCATGCTGCCGCTGCATTACTTCGGTCCGGAAGGCTATGGCCGCCGCACCGGAACCCTGTCCGGTTTCCGCATGGTGCTGTCGGCGTCGGCACCGTTTACGATCATTTTCCTCAATGAACGCCTGGGAACGGCAACCGCGATCGGTTGTCTCGTCGCCCTGTCATTGCTTTCACTGATTTCGCTGTTGGCGCTGGTACGATTCATGGAAGCGCCAGAGGCCGCTTGATCTCACGAGCCCGCATCCCCGGACGCGGTTACTTCAATGCGCCGACCAGAACGTCGGAACCGTTCTCGATGGTGACCCACCGGCCGGAATTGGTCGATGCCTGGCGCTTGAGATAGCTGTAGGGCGTTTTCCGCCAGTGCTTGACTTCGTCAACCAGGTTGTCCAGCACGAAATCGCCTTCGGAGGTTCGCAGTGTGAGCACCGCGTGGCCTTCGCCATCGGGTTTGCGGACCACGGTGATGAGCACATCGGCCGGCGAGAAGCCGCGCTCGATCAGCATGTGCCGCTTGAGCAGCACATAATCCTCGCAGTCGCCGGCGACGTTGGGGTAGGTCCACACCTCTTCCTTGCCGAACAGCTCCAGATCTGTTTTCGGCATCACCGAGAAATTGACCGCTCGGTTGATCTCACGAATCACGTCCCAGCCGTAGTCGGTAACCTTCGGAGCGGCGCCCGAGCCTTTGACCGGCTCGCATTCGGCAGTGAACTTCTTGCAGAACTCGTAATGGCCGATCGGCTGTGACGTTATCCGCCCGACCTGCATCGACAACCCGGAGGCAAGTGCACCCGCCGGCAGCATCATCGACGCCACCAGGGCAATCATTGCCCGTTTTGTTCGTCCCGGTCCGCACAACATTGCCGGTTAACTCCACGCCGTCCCATTTCGTTAACAAACAGTTAAGAATGGATGACCGGAAGAGTCAATTGCGCGTGCCTGGCCTTGTTCAGACATGGTTACCGGCCGCGGCATTTGCATCACACCTGTTTTTTGGTTGAGGCAATGTCCGGATTCGGAACAGTCCGCGACCTTTGGGCATGGCTTGATCAACTGCCGCTGGCGATCCCGTCCACGGCTGCCAGGATGCGGGCGATGTCCTCGTCCCGCGACAGCCGGTGGTCGCCGTCGCGGATCAGCGTCAGGGTGACGTTCTCCGAGGGCAGGTGTTCCATCAGGCGCAGGGCGTGGCGCCATGGAACGTCCGGATCTGCCATCCCCTGTATGATATGGACCGGTGCGCCGGTCTCGATCAGGCCCTCGAGAACCCGGTTCTTGCGGCCATCCTCGAACAGCGCCCGGGTGAAGATGTTCGGATCCGGCCCGTATGGCGTAGGCTCTTCATAATACCCGTCCTGCTCGAGCGCCTGGCGTTGTGCATCGGTCAGTTCCGGTTCCATCAGTTCCAGCGTGAAATCCGGTGCAGGTGCAATCAGAACGAGGCCGGCCACCCGGTTTCCCTGCCCGCGGGCCCTCAGTTCCTGCACCATGCGCAGCCCGATCCAGCCGCCCATGGATGAACCGACAAGGATTTGCGGACCCGATGTATAGTGATCGAACGTCGCCAGGCTCTCTTCCAGCCACCGCGAAATCGTGCCGTCGCGAAAATCCCCGCCCGAAGCGCCATGGCCGGAATAGTCGAACCGCAGGCAGGCCTGCCCGTTGCGGCCGGCCTGCTGGCACAGCGCCTCGGCTTTCGAACCGGTCATGTCCGAGCGATATCCGCCGAGCCAGACCACGCCGGGCAAGCCGGCACCTTTCTCCGTCGCCTTTCGGGTCAGCGCTGCGATCGAGCGCATGTCAGCGCCCGTGCCTACGTCCAGTTTGCCGGCGACCGGTTCAGTCATTTTCAAGAGGCTCCCATTCCGTCGATTTTGCCTCTTTTACAAGATTCGCCGGCGCGATACCGGCCCTGTGGTGATTTTTTCGCGAAGCCATGCTATTGACACCAGCCAGCCGATGACGACATTGCGCTCGAGACATACGTGCTCGTGCGCCGTATCCGGCGGAATTGTACGAGTTAATCAGGAGACCAAAGCCATTCGCAGACCATTCAGAGCGCCGCCAACCGTAAACGAAGGCCCCCGCGCAAACCAGAATATCCGGGCCGCATCGGTCCAGCTCATTGACGCCGAAGGTCAGAACCACGGCGTCCTGCCGACAGAACAGGCTCTCGCTATGGCCGAAGAAGCCGGCCTTGATCTTGTCGAGATCAACTCCAATGGCGATGTTCCGGTTTGCAAGATCGTTGATCTGGGCAAGCTCAAATACGCATCGCAGAAGAAGGCCTCCGAGGCACGCAAGAAGCAGAAGACCGTCGAGGTCAAGGAAATCAAGATGCGCCCCAACATCGACACGCATGATTATGACGTGAAGATGCGCGCCATGAACCGCTTTTTTGATGAAGGCGACAAGGTCAAGGTGACGTTGCGGTTCCGCGGTCGCGAGATGGCCCACATGGAACTCGGCATGAAGCTGCTTCAGAAGGTCAAGGACGACACCATCGAGATCGCCAAGGTCGAGGCCGAGCCGAAGCTCGAAGGCCGTCAGATGATGATGGTCCTGGCGCCGAAGTAACAGGTTCGTCCGCCTGATTCACACCGGCCCGGCAGATGCCAGGGCCGGTTTTTGCTTTTATCAGGCGGATTCATTGCAACGCCCGTTGCGCTTTTGTCAGGTGACAGTTATAAGGCGCGCGTTCAAACCGGCCGGCAGGGCATGCCGAGGCGGTTTCCAACGCTTGATGGAAAAGGGGTCTTCGCCCTTTTGCGTCTCACCCAACAAGAAATGGCCATGCGGTGCCCACGAGGCACCCTGAGGTCTGATAAGGAGTAGCGAAATGCCCAAGATGAAGACGAAATCGTCTGCCAAGAAGCGGTTCAAGATCACGGCGAGCGGCAAGGTCCTCGCTGCAGCCGCCGGCAAGCGCCATGGCATGATCAAGCGGTCCAACAAGTTCATTCGCGACGCACGCGGCACCATGGTTCTCTCCGAACCTGACGCCAAGATCGTCAAGAAGTTCCTCCCCAACGGCCTGTGAACAGAGCCGGGACCAGCGATTTTAAGGAGATCATGATATGGCACGCGTAAAACGGGGCGTTACCGCCCACGCAAAACACAAGAAGGTCCTCAAGAAAGCCAAGGGCTTTTACGGACGCCGCAAGAATACCATCCGCGCCGCGAAGGCTGCCGTCGACAAGTCGATGCAGTACGCCTACCGCGACCGCAAGGTCCGCAAGCGGAATTTCCGTGCGCTCTGGATCCAGCGCATCAATGCCGCTGTCCGCGAGCACGGCCTGACCTATGGCCGCTTCATCGACGGCCTGACCAAGGCCGGCATCGAGGTTGACCGCAAGGTTCTCTCCGACATGGCGATCCATGACGCGGAAGCATTCGGTGTTCTGGTTGCGGCTTCCAAGAAGGCACTTGAGTACCTCAAGGATGCAACGCCGAACGAATTTGAAAGCGCTGTCGCCTAAGCCAGCGTTTTCCCGAAAACTGAATTTGAATTTTGGGATCCCGCGCTGGCACGGCTGGCGCGGGATTCGTCGTTTGAGAGCTGGGCGATCGCCTGTTTCTCGAGAGTGCCAATTCGGTTGAGCCGGGGCCCGGTGCCCGCCAGATACGGCCAGCAAGATACAGCCAGTAAGATACAGGTAGTCAAAGACCATGAGCCAGTACCAGACGCTTGAAACCTCCATCATGGACGAGATCGCCGCCAGCGCCGATGAAGCGGCCATCGAGGCCGTGCGGGTCGCGGCACTCGGCAAGAAGGGCTCGGTGTCCGAATTGCTCAAGGGATTGGGCAAGATGACACCGGAAGAGCGCCAGGAGGCGGGTCCGGCGATCAACGGCCTCAAGGCGCGCGTCGCCGATGCCATCGCCGCCCGCAAGACCGAACTCAGGGACGCTGCCATCACCGAACGTCTGGCGCGCGAAACCGTCGATGTCAGCCTGCCGGTGCGTTCCTCGCCTGCCGAGCGCGGCCGCATTCATCCGATCAGCCAGATCGTCGACGAGATCACCGCCATCTTCGCCGACATGGGCTTTTCCATCGCCGAAGGTCCGGACATCGAGACCGACCACTACAATTTCACCGCGCTCAATTTCCCCGACGGCCACCCGGCCCGCGAGATGCACGATACGTTCTTTCTCGAGCCCGACGACAATGGCGAGCGCAAGGTTCTGCGCACCCACACCTCGCCGGTGCAGATCCGCACCATGGAGACGCAGAAGCCGCCGATCCGCATCGTCATTCCGGGCAAGACCTACCGGCAGGACAGCGACGCCACCCATTCGCCCATGTTCCATCAGGTTGAGGGGCTGGTGATCGACAAGACTGCCAATGTCGGCCATCTGCGCTGGGTGCTGGAAGAGTTCTGCAAGGCCTTCTTCGAGGTCGACAGCGTCACCATGCGTTTCCGCCCCTCGTTCTTCCCGTTCACCGAACCCTCGTTCGAAGTCGACATCCAGTGCGACCGCAGCTCCGGGCCGATCGTCAAGTTCGGCGAGGGCACCGACTGGATGGAGATCCTCGGCTGCGGTATGGTGCACCCGAACGTCCTGCGCGCCGGCGGGCTCGATCCCGACGAGTACCAGGGCTTTGCCTGGGGTATGGGGCTCGACCGCATCGCCATGCTCAAATACGGCATGCCCGACCTGAGGGATTTCTTCAACGCCGATGTTCGCTGGATGAGCCATTACGGCTTCCGTCCGCTCGATGTGCCGACATTGTTCGGCGGCCTCAGTGCCTGAGTTGAGCGCGTAAGGAGTACAGACCTATGAAATTCACCCTCTCCTGGCTCAAGGATCACCTTGAAACCGACGCCACGCTCAATGAGATCTGCGAGCGTCTGACCGCCATCGGCCTCGAGGTCGAGGATGTCGACGACAAGGCGGCCTACCAGCCCTTCACCATCGCCAAGGTCGTCTCCGCCGAGCAGCACCCGAACGCCGACAAGCTGCGCGTTCTCATGGTCGACAAGGGCGACGGCAAGCCGGTGCAGATCGTCTGCGGCGCGCCCAACGCCCGCGCCGGACTGATCGGCGCGCTGGCAGAACCCGGCACCTATGTGCCGGGCATCGACGTGACGCTCGCCGTCGGCAACATCCGAGGCGTCGAAAGCCACGGCATGATGTGCTCCGAGAGGGAGCTGGACATGTCCGACGAGCACGACGGCATCATCGATCTGCCCGAAGACGCGCCGGTCGGCACATCGTTTGCGGCTTATGCCGGTCTCGACGATCCGGTCATCGAGATCAACCTGACGCCGAACCGTCCCGACTGCACCTCGATCTTCGGCATTGCCCGCGATCTCGCCGCTTCCGGGCTCGGGAAACTGAAGACCCCGAAGGCGCCGGACTTCCCGGTCGAAGGCGAGACATCGCAGAACGTCAGGATCATTCTCGACGACGAGAGCCTGTGCCCCGGCTTCGCCTGGCGGCTGGTGCGCGGAGTGAAGAACGGTCCCAGCCCGAAATGGATGCAGCAGCGGCTCATCGCCATCGGTCTTCGCCCGATCTCGGCGCTGGTTGACGTCACCAACTACATGACCTTCGACCAGGGCCGGCCGATGCACGTCTTCGACGCCGACAAGGTCAAGGGCGACCTCGTCGTGCGTCGCGCGCTCGAAGGCGAGGAAATCCTCGCTCTCGACACCCGCACTTACAAGCTCAATCCCGCCAATGTGGTGATTGCCGATGACAACGGCCTTGAATCCATCGGCGGTGTCATGGGCGGCGAGCATTCCGGCTGCGACGAGACCACCACCAATGTGCTGATCGAATCCGCTCTCTGGGACCCGATCAATATCGCCAAGACCGGCCGCAGCCACGGCATCATCACCGATGCCCGCTACCGGTTCGAACGCGGCGTTGATCCCGAATACATGCTGCCCGGCCTCGAGCGCACCACCGAACTTGTGCTTGCTATGTGCGGCGGCACGGCGGCCGAAGCCCGCGTGACGGGCTACAAGGGGCATGAGAAGAAGGTCGTCGATTTCCCCTTCTCCGAGGTCAAGCGGCTGACCGGGCTCACCGTCTCCAACGGGGAATCCCGCGAGATCCTCTCCGGCCTCGGTTTCGAGGTCTCCGGCTCCGGCGAGACGGTCAAGGTGGCCGTTCCCTCCTGGCGTCCGGATGTCGATGGCAAGGCCGATCTGGTGGAAGAGGTCATGCGCATCCACGGTGTTGACGAGATCAGGCCCGAGCCGCTGGCCCCGTCGGGCAGCGTCAATGGCCGGATCCTCACCACCATCCAGGTCCGCACCCGTTCGGCCAAGCGCGCGCTTGCATCGCGCGGAATGATGGAAGCTGTCACCTGGTCCTTCATTGCCGAAGACCATGCCAAATTGTTCGGCGGCGGAAGCCGCGAACTCAGGCTGGTCAACCCGATCGCCTCTGACATGTCCGACATGCGCCCCTCGCTGCTGCCGGGCCTGATCCTCGCCGCCCAGCGCAATGCAGACCGCGGTTTCGGCGACGTGGCGCTGTTCGAGGTCTCGGGCACCTACGAGAACGACACGCCCGAGGGCCAGCGCCGGGTTGCCGGCGGCATCCGTCGAGGCACCGCACAGATGACCGGCGCGGGCCGCCACTGGGATGGCGCTGCCAAACCCGTCGGCGTGTTCGACGCCAAGGCCGACGCCATTGCCGTGCTCGAAGCCTGCGGGGCTCCGGCCGACCGGCTGAGCTTCGAACCCGGCGCGCCCGGCTGGTATCATCCCGGCCGGTCCGGCCTGATCAAGCTTGGCCCGAAAACCGTTCTTGGCCATTTCGGCGAGTTCCACCCCAACACGCTTGACGCGCTCGATGTCTCCGGACCGCTCTGCGGCTTCGAAGTCTTCGTCGATGCGATTCCCGAAGCCAAGCGCAAGGCTACCCGCACCAAGCCGGGCCTCAGTCTCTCGGCCTTCCAGGCCGTGCGCCGCGACTTTGCCTTCGTGGTCGACAGCGATGTGCCCGCCGCCACGCTGGTGCGCGCTGCCCAAGGTGCCGACAAGGCTCTGATTTCCGGCGTCAATGTCTTCGACCTGTTCGCCGGCCCCTCGCTCGGCGAAGGCAAGAAGTCGGTCGCCATCGAGATCACCATCCAGCCACGCGACCGCACGCTGACCGACGAGGATCTCGACAGGCTGGCGAAATCCGTCATCGCCAATGTCGAGAAATCCTCGGGCGGCGTGTTGAGGGGGTAAGGCGCTTCATACCCGGTTGCGGACCCCGAACGAACCGTAAAAAGCAGGCGGCGCTCTTCACTCAAGAGCGCCGCCTTTATCATGTGATTACGGTCTTGCTGCGCGCAATCAGTGCGCCAGCATTTCCTGGACGATGCCGTCTGTTGTCAGGCTCGACGGATAGTAGGTCGGCCAGTTGGTGACCTCCTTCAGTAGGGCGGCGCGGTCGTCGCCCGAGTAGATGTGATAGTGCCCTGCCTTCACCGGAGCGATGGCATGGTCGCTGAACTGGACGAACATCGGTGCTGCGGCATCGCCGCCGGTCTTCCGGAAGATGTAGCGGACCCCGCGATTGCCTTTCTTGTAGGTCAGGACTTCGTGTCCGTCGGACGCATATTGCGCGCTTGTGGCATTTCCCTCGCGGTAGAAGGTGAATGTGTCGCCATCGATGACGATGCGCTCGACATCGGTCTTGTAGCCGGTCTGATAGTAGGCGCGGTATTCCTCTATGGTCTTTTCGCCGCTTTCTGCCTTGTGAGCCAGGACCGGGTCGAGCGACCGGTCCTGCAGGTACGGATAAACCGACTGCCAGTCTCCTTCCCAGTCCGCGAGCGTTCTGGCCTCGATCTGGCTGTCCTCGAAATAGCCGCGATAGATGTCGTCGCTCTTGTGCGCCTCGTGGCTGTGGCTCTTGTCCGATGCCGCCGCTGCGGGACTGGCGGCAAGCGCCATCGTTGCGACCAGAATCGCGCAGCCGATGCCGAGAGCTTTGCCGAAAAGGTCGGAAATTGTGTCTTGCATATCTGAAACCTCGAGAGTTGGGGAGTGGTTCCCTTGAATCAATACGTCACGTGATAACATAACAATACTCCCTTTAGCGATCGTCCCCGTGCATTGCAAGCCCCATACCCGGTTGGCGACCGATCGGCACTTGCGACCGTCGAACATACAGCCGGGGAATTTTCATCTCGCGAGGTAGGCGAACGGTCGCCGGGCGGGCTATAAGCGATCCGAACGTCCGTGAGAAACGAGCCCATGAACCTCATTCTGAACTCAGACAGCTACAAGTACTCGCATTTCGCGCAGTATCCGCCCGAAACCGCGGCGATCTCGGCCTATATCGAGGCGCGGCCCGGCGGGGCGCATGACCATGTGCTGTTCTTCGGGCTGCAGATGTTCCTCAAGGACTATCTCGCTCGCAAGATTACCATGGCCGACGTCGACGAAGCCGAGGCGATGATCACGGCGCACGGCCTGCCGTTCCATCGCGAGGGTTTCGAGAAGATCGTCACCCGCCATGACGGCCACTTTCCGCTGCTGATCGAGGCGCTGCCCGAAGGCATGGTCGCGCCGACCGGCACGCCGCTGGTTCAGGTCCGGAACACCGATCCGGACTTCTTCTGGTTGCCGACATTCATCGAGACAGCACTTCTGCGCGCCGTCTGGTACCCCTCCACGGTGGCCACCGTGTCGCACGGTGCGCGCCAGATCATCTCCGCCTCGCTCGAGCGCACCTGTGACGCACCGGCCGAGGTGCTGCCCTTCCGCCTGCATGATTTCGGCGCCCGCGGTGCAACCTCGCTCGAACAGGCCGGCATCGGCGGCGTCGCCCACCTGGTCAGCTTCATGGGCACCGATACCGTGAGCGCGCTGGTCTATGCGCGCCGCTTCTATCACGAACAGATGGCGGGTTTCTCGATCCCCGCCGCCGAGCACTCGACCATGACCAGCTGGGGCGAGGACCGCGAGACCGAGGCCTACCGCAACATGCTCACCCAGTTCGCCGGTCCCGGAAAACTCGTGGCCGTCGTGTCGGATTCCTACGATCTCTACCGCGCGGTCAAGAACATCTGGGGCGAGGAACTCAAGGCCGAGGTCGAGGCCTCGGGCGGCACCTTGGTGGTGCGGCCCGATTCCGGCGATGCCACCCGCGTGCCGGTCGACACGGTGCAGATGCTGGGCGAGATCTTCGGCTTCTCGGTCAACGCCAAGGGCTACAAGGTGCTCAACCCGGCGGTGCGGGTGATCCAGGGAGACGGTGTCACCCCGGAGACGATCAGGATCATTCTCGGCCGGCTCGAGGACAAGGGCTGGTCAGCGGAAAACATCGCCTTCGGCATGGGTGCGGGCCTGTTGCAGAAGGTCAACCGTGACACGCTGCGCTTCGCCATGAAGGCCAATGCCCGCCAGGACGATGACGGCCAGTGGCACGGCATCAACAAGAACCCCAAGACCGACCCCGGCAAGGCGTCAAAACGCTACCGCCAGGCTGTGGTGCGCGAAGACGGAACCCTGCTGGCGGTTCCGCTCAAGGATCTCGGGGATCGCACAAACCTTATGCAGCCGGTCTGGCAGGATGGCGAATTGCTGGTCGACTGGACCTTCGCCCAGATCCGCGAACGGGCGGCATCCGGGGAATAGGGTGCCCTAAGGGCCGGTCTGTCGCTGGAAAAAGTACGGTTTACAGGTCCCGCCCGGGACCGAAGACAAATCGGGAATAGCCCAGATAGGCGAATGTGGTCGCAGACCCCGATCCGAAGATCAGCGCCAGGTAGGGCGAGATGCCTGGCAGCACCAGCAGCAGCCCGGAATAGACCGAATAGTTGATCAGCGTCGAGACAAGGCCGACGCCGCCATAGCGCACGCCCTCCACAGCGACCTTCCTGTGCGAGGCGCCGAATGTGAAGGTGCGGTTGATGATGTAGCTGCACACCAGCGCAGCACCGATTGCCGGCGCGCGTGCGGTGAACGGGTCAAGCATCTTGAACTCGAGCAGCAGCCACAGCACGCCCATGTCCACCACGAAGCCCACGGCACCCGCAAACAGGAAGAATGAGAGTTTTTTCATGTGGAGGGATATCGGCTTTCGGTTTGGGCAACCGGGATTTCGGCCCGGCCGGAGGTCTGGAAGTCCTCGCTTACAATAATGCGAGCGTCAACCCGGCGTGGCCGGCGTCGTCACAATTCATGCGCCCATATCCACCCAATGCATGGTTGAATGCAACCCGGGTGTTGACATGCACCATATCGGGCGGGCTTCAATGCCCGCTGATTTGCGGCATGGCAACCTGCCGCCGCACACAAGCAGGAATGAGAGGATTGAACATGTTTCGATGGGGAATTCTGTCCACCGCAAAGATCGGCCGCGAGCATGTGATCCCGCAATTCCAGGATGCCGAAAACGGCGTGGTGACCGCAATTGCCAGCCGCGATCATGCCCGCGCCCGCGCCCTGGCAGACCGCTTCGGCGTGCCATTGGCTTACTCATCCTACGAAGAGCTTCTGGCGTCATCCGAGGTTGACGGCATCTATATCCCGCTGCCCACCTCGCAGCACATCGAATGGTCGATCAAGGCGGCCGAGGCCGGCAAGCACGTGCTGTGCGAAAAGCCGATCTCGCTCAATGCCGGCGAGATCGGGCCGCTGATCGCCGCGCGCGACGCCAACAACGTCCTGGTCAGCGAAGCATTCATGGTCACCTATCACCCTCAGTGGCGCAAGGTCCGTTCGCTGATCGCCGAGGGCGCCATCGGCAGCTTGCGCCATGTCCAGGGCGCCTTCAGCTATTTCAACACCGATCCGACCAACATGCGCAATGATGCCGCGCTCGGTGGCGGCGGCCTTCCCGACATCGGCGTCTACCCGACGGTCACCACCCGGTTCTCGACCGGAAGGGAGCCGCTCAGGGTCCAGGCGACCGTGGAGATGGATCCGGATTTCGGCACCGACCGCTATGCCAGCGTCAAGGCCGATTTCGGCACGTTCGAAATGAGCTTCTACTGCTCCACCCAGATGGCGGCGCGCCAGTCGATGGTCTTCCACGGCGACGACGGTTTCATCGAGGTGACCGCACCGTTCAATTCGGGTGACTACGGTCACCCGACGGTGGTGCTCCAAAGCCGCGGCCACGACCAGGCCACCACATTCCGTTTCGGCGGCGTGCGCCAGTACCGGCTCGAGGCCGAAGCCTTTGTCCGCAAGGTCGGCGGCAGCGATGACGAGGTGTTCACGCTTGAGCAGTCTGTGCTCAATCAGAAATTCATCGACGCGGTCTACCGCGCCGCCACCCACGATGGCTGGGAGACCGTCTGAGACGGTGGGCCGGGCTGTGAACCCGCCTGGGTCTCTTCGTCAGCGATTGGTCCCGAACACGAAACGGGAATAGCCGAGATAGGAAAACAGCGTGGCCACCGCCGAACCGAAGAAAAGCGCCACGTAGGGAGACAGTCCCGACCAGGCGATCAGCAGGCCGGAATAGACCGCATAATTGACCAGCGCCGAGGCAATGCCGACGCTGCCGTAGCGTGCGCCTTCAACCGCCACGTGCCGTGTCGATGCGCCGAAGGTGAAGGTCCGGTTGATCAGGTAGGTGCACAGCATCGCCGTGGCGATCGCCAGCACCCGGGCACTGAACGGATCGAGCGGCGTCAGGCTGAGCAGCAGCCAGAGCACGCCCATGTCCACCGCGAAGCCCGTCGCCCCCGCAAAGGCAAAGAAGGCAAGCTTTCTCATGAAGCGAGTTTGCGGCTTTCTGCCGTGCGCGCAAGGCTCTCCATTTGTGCGGCCCTTGTGTCGGGCTCTGCCGCCCGGGCCTGGGCCGTGCGTGTCGGCGCAATCGACATGTAGTGGAAGCGCTTCTGCTCGGCCCGTCCCCGCGCCACAGAATCGAGGATCACGCCTGCGGCGAAGATCATCAGCGCCATCATCATCAGCGCCATGGCCAGCATCCAGGTCGGCATGCGCGTGACCAGGCCGGTGAGGAAGTATTCGTTGAGCACCGGCACCATGAACATCATCGATGTGGCGAGCGTGAACACGCTGAGATAGCTGAAGAACATGAACGGCCGGGTTTCCTTCATCAGCATCGCGAACATCCACAGGATCTTCGCGCCATCCTTGAAGGTCGACAGCTTCGATTGCGATCCCTCGGGCCTGCGGCCGTAATCAAGTGCCAGTTCGGTCACCGGCAGCTTCAGCACCGAAGCGTGAACGCTCATTTCGGTCTCGATTTCGAAGCCGCCCGACACCGCCGGGAAGCTTTTCGCAAACCGGCGCGAAAACGCCCGGTAGCCGGAGAAGATGTCGGTGAAATCCTTGCCGAAGATGGTCTTGTACAGCGTGTTGAAGATCGAGTTGCCAAAGGCATGTCCGCGCCGTCCGGCATCGTCGGTGACACCGCGGCGGGTGCCGACAACCATGTCGCAGCGCTCGGTCAGAAGCGTCCGGATCAGTTCGGGGCCGTCCTGGGGGGCATAGGTGCCGTCACCGTCGGCCATCAGGTAGATGTCGGCATCGATGTCGGAGAACATGCGGCGCACCACATGGCCCTTGCCCTGCCGCGGCTCGCGCACGACCGTCGCCCCGGCCAGCGCCGCGCGAAGCGCCGTCTGGTCCTTCGAATTGTTGTCATAGACATAGATCCGGGCACCCGGAATGGCGGCGCGGAACCCGGCCACGACCTCGCCGATGGTGGCGGCTTCGTTGTAGCAGGGCAGCAGCACCGCAATGTCGAGACCTTCAATCAAGCCGTCCGTCATGGGAATCCCCGTTCGCTGCGGGCCGGAATCGCCCGTGGCTTTACTATTTCTTGAGAAGGTTAAGGCTAGGTTGAATGTGTCGGACAAATCTGCGTTGGAGTTCCCATTGACCAATATCAGCCCCGTGGCCGGGGAGACCGGCAGCGCGCCCGCCGGGCAGGTCGAACGGCAAGGCAGTTCAAGTCCGCTTTCCGCGCTGCACCGTCCGGTTCTGCTGAGCTTCCTCGTGCTGGTGGCCGTAACTGCAGTCATGCATTTCGCCAATTATGTCGATTACGTCGGCGCCGACAATGACGATGTCATGCGGCTGGTAGAGGTGCGCGACCTGCTCGCCGGGCAGGGCTGGTTCGATCTCATGCAGTACCGCCTCGGCCTTGATGGCGGCACGCTGATGCACTGGTCGAGACTGATCGATCTGCCGATCGCCAATCTCATCATGCTGTTCTCGCTGTTCGTCGGCCCGGAAATGGCCGAGGCCGCGGCCCTTTTCACCTGGCCGCTGCTGACCGCGATTCCTGTCTTCTATGCGATGGCTGCCGGGGGCACGGTTCTGGCCGGCCGGCAGGGTGGATTGCTGGCGCTGGCGCTGGCCTTCCTGTTCGTTCTGGGCGTCAACCGGTTCCAGCCAGGATCAATCGACCATCACAATGTCCAGCTTGGTTTGATCGCAACCATTGCAGCCTGTCTCATCCTCCCCGGCCGCCCGCCCTATGCCCACGCGGTTGCCGGCTTCGCTGCTGCCCTGGCCATTGCCATCGGCGCGGAAACGACACCGCATATCGTTGTTGCTTGCGCCATTGTTGCCGTTCAGTGGCTCTGGCTGGGCGACGGCATGAAAGCCGCCGCTTCAGCCTTCGCCCTTGCCATGGCCACGACCCTGACCGCGGTCTTCTTCCTGACGGTTCCCCCCGCACACTACGGCATGGTCGCCTGTGATGCCTTGTCGACCGGTTTTTATGCGCTCGGCGTCATTGGCGCAGGCAGCTTCTTCCTTGCCGTGTCGGCCGTTTCCGCCCGCAGCCTTGCCCAGCGTGGCGCGGCCCTCGGCCTGGTCGGTGCGGCCACGCTTGCCGCGGCCGTGGTGATAGCACCGCAATGCCTCGGCAATCCGCTCGCGACCCTCGACCCGCTGCTGGTCAGCATGTGGCTCAACAATGTCACCGAGGCCCAGTCTGTCTGGGCCCAGCTCAGCCAGGACCCCTGGACCGCCGGCGGCTTCTATCTCGTTCCGGTCCTGGCGATGGCGCTGTGTCTGCGGCAGATCCTCCAGCGCCGCGATGTTCAGGCTCACGCAGTCCTGCTTGCACTGCTGGCGGTTTCGTGGGGGATCGCCCTGGTTCAGGTGCGCGGTGCCGTGTTTGCCAACCTCCTTTCGACAATTCCGATGGCGGCGCTGGTCGCGGAGATGCGTACAAGGGCCAATGCCGATCAGAAGGATCTGCGCAAGGGACTTGCCTTTGCGGCCACCGCGCTTGCCTCGGTCCCCTTCGTCTGGGCTCTTGCCGGATTGGGTTTGTCGATGGCGGTCGACAAGGTGACCGGCCAGGAGATCAGCGGCCTTCCCACCCAGGAAGAGAAAGTCTGCACCGATGCCGACGCCATGCGGTTTCTCGCCCGCGAACCCGCGGGCGTGGTCGCCGGGCCGTCAAACCTCGGAGCCCATATCCTGCGCTTCACTGAGCACCGGGTGCTCGCAGCTCCCTATCACCGCAATCAGGGCGGCATGCTCACCGAACTGCATGCGGCGATGGCCAGTCCCGGGGATGCGGTCAAGTTCCTTCGTGGCGCCGAAGTCACGCTTGTCGCCTTCTGCGCGAGCGATCCGCAGATCGGGATCGTCAAGACCGTCGCCCCCGAAGGACTCTACGCGCAATTGAGCAAGGGCGTTGTGCCCGACTGGCTGGAACCGGTCCCCGGCACCGAGGACGAGCCATTGCAGCTTTACCGCGTTCTGCCCTGAGGCCAGGAGCCGGAGCCCGGTCATCTGGGCCATTGGCTGGCGGGCCGGACGCAATTTAAGCCTGCCCGCCGATTCCGTTGGGGGACTGGATGGGCTAGACTTGCTGGAATGATTTGTTCGTCATCCCGTCCGAGCGCCCGGAGACCAAGCCCATGACCTCAGTTCGCAATCTGCGTCATGTCCCGGGCCGCAACCTTGTGCGCCTGGTGCGCAAGGCTTTGTTTGTGGCGCTTGCCACCGCAATGGCGGCCGCCGGGGCAGCACAGCCGACAGCCGCCGATCAACCCGCCAAGCAGGTATTCGGTGCGGCAGACCTGCCGGCCGCGCTGCCGGCGCGCGCCATCGGCTTCTACTCAAAGGGCTGTCTCGCCGGCGGCATTGCCATTCCGACCGACGGGCCGACCTGGCAGGCGATGCGGCTGTCTCGCAACCGGCGCTGGGGTCATCCCGATCTCATCCGGCTGGTCGAGAAGCTGTCGCGTGAAGCCGCCGCTCAGGATGGCTGGCCCGGCCTGCTGGTCGGCGACATAGCGCAGCCACGCGGCGGTCCGATGCTCTCGGGCCATGCCTCGCATCAGGTTGGTCTTGATGCCGATGTCTGGCTCACGCCGATGCCGGACCGCAAACTCTCCGCAGCCGAACGGGAGAACCTGTCGGCGACTTCGATGCTCAAGAAGAACACGCTCTATGTCGATGACCGGATCTGGACCCCGGCCCATGCCCGGCTGCTGATGCGCGCGGCAAGCTATCCGGAGGTCGAGCGCATCTTCGTTCATCCGGGCATCAAGAAAAAGCTCTGTGACAGCTGGACCGGCAGCCGCGCGGCGATGGGCAAGATCCGGCCCTATTACGGGCATCACTATCATTTTCACATCCGCATCAAGTGTCCGCCGGGCGCCAGCGGCTGCAGGAGCCAGACCCCGCCTCCGGCTGGCGCGGGATGCGACAGTTCTCTTGCCTGGTGGTTTACCGATGAGCCCTGGGCGCCGGCCAAGCCAAAGAAAGACGACACGAAGCCCAAGCCGAAGAAGCGCGACATCCAGCTGTCCGATCTGCCATCGGCCTGCAGGATGGTAATTGCTGCGCCGGGCCCGGCATCGGAAGCGGAAGTGACGCTGGGCGCCGATCCGATCGCCCGCATTGCCCGCGCGAACGCCAACAATGCGGCGATCCGGGCATCGGCCTTTGCGCCGCTTCCCTTGCCCGGGCGCATTCCGCTGCCGGTTCCACGGCCTGCCAACTGACTGGTCCGGAGCTTACTGTCATCGAAAATTCATCGCTGCGGTGGCTTTTGTTTGGTCGGGGTACGGGATATAGATCGGCGTATCAAATCGATTGAAAGCGTCTAAGCCGCGATCTTCCCGTGGTTTTTCCGATGATGGGCCGCCATGACTGTTCACAAAGCCGTTGCGCTGATCGCGCATGACCAGAAGAAGGATGATCTGGCCGATTTCGCCAGGTCCCACCAGGCAGCGCTGTCGCGGTTTCCGATCGTTGCCACCGGCACCACCGGCGGTCGCATCGCCGAAGCCTGCCCGGAGCTCAAGATCGAACGGCTCAAGAGCGGGCCATTGGGTGGCGATCAGCAGATCGGCGCCCTGATCGCCACCGGCGATGTCGGCCTTGTCATCTTCTTCGTCGACCCGCTGACGGCCATGCCGCACGATGTCGACGTCAAGGCGCTGATGCGGCTTGCCATCGTTTATGATATTCCAATGGCGCTCAACCGCGCCACGGCTGACACCCTGCTCAAGGCGCTTGGATAGTCCGCCGGCCGACCAAACATGGCGCCGCCTTCTGCTCGCGCCGCCAACAGACCACGCCCCACGGGAAACAGAGCATGCCCTCTTCTCATGAAACCGACCATTCCATCGCATTTCCGGTCCTGATCGGCGATATCGGCGGCACCAATGCACGCTTCGCCATTCTCACCGACGCCTATGCCGAGCCGAAAGAGTTTCCGGTTCTGGCAACGGCCGACTACCCGACCATCGACGAGGCAATCCAGACCGGAGTGCTCGATCGCACCTCGCTGCAGCCGCGATCTGCCATCCTCGCGGTGGCCGGCCCGATCAAGGGCGATGAAATCGACCTGACCAATTGCGACTGGGTGATCCAGCCCAGGGTCATGATCCGCGATCTGGGTTTCGAGAATGTCGTGGTGATCAACGATTTCGAAGCTCAGGGACTTGCGGCCGCATCGCTGGGCCCGGAATTTCTCGAAAAGATCGGCGGCGGTGAGATCCGTCCCTCCACCTCGCGCGTGGTGGTCGGCCCCGGCACCGGTCTTGGCGTTTCCGGCCTGGTCCATGCCCGCCACACCTGGTTTCCTGTTCCCGGCGAGGGCGGCCACATCGACATCGGTCCCCGCACCAGTCGGGATTACGAGCTGTTCCCGCTCTATGAGACCATTGAGGGCCGGGTATCCGCGGAGCAATTGCTGTGCGGACGCGGCATGATGAACATCTACCGGACCGTCTGCAAGGCCAATGGCAGCAAGCCGACCGCCACGACACCCGCCGAAGTGACCGCGCACTGGTCTCAAGGTTCGGATCCGGCCGCGGTGGAGACGATCGAATTGTTCGTCACCTATCTCGGCCGCGTGGCGGGCGATCTGGCGCTGATCTTCATGGCGCGCGGCGGCGTTTTTCTGGCCGGCGGCATCGTCCAGAAGATCCTGCCGGCGCTTTCTGAGCCACGTTTCCGCGAGGCTTTCGAGGACAAGGCGCCCCACACGGCCATTCTGAAGCACGTCCCGACTTTCGTGATTACCCACCCGCTGGCGGCGCTGTCTGGTCTTGCGGCCTATGCCCGCACCCCGGTCCGCTTTGGCGTTGCCACCGAAGGCAGGCGCTGGAAAGCATAGGCAAACCGCTTTCAACCCGCTATAGAGCCGCCAGGAACGGCCGGGAGCATTCCGGGTTGAGTGAGACGGCGCTCTTTCGGGCGCCATGCAGGATGACGAGAATTGGCGCGCGGCAGGAACATCAAGCAGGATGTGGAATCGCTGACGATGGTGATCCGCCGGATCATCCGTGAGAATGGCCGCGATTACGTCAAGACCTACATCTTTGCCGCTTTCTGCCTCGTCCTCGTGGCCGCTTCCACCGCCTTCATGGCCTGGATCATGGAAGCAGTGATCAACGAGGCTTTCGCCAAGAAGAATGCGGACCTTATCTGGGTGATCTGCGGTTCCGTGCTGGCGGCATTCGTCATCCGTGGCGCTGCCTCCTACGGGCAGGCCGTGGCGCTGGCGCAGGTCGGCAACAATCTGGTTGCCCGCTATCAGCAACGCCTGATCGACCATCTCATGTCGCTCGGCGTCAGCTATTTTGGCGATACCCGATCGGCCCAGATCGCTGCGCAGATCTCGCAGAATGTCGCGGGCATCCGTGACGTCATGAACCTGACGATCACCTCCTTTGCGCGAGATCTGCTCACCCTGGTCGCACTGATCATCGTCATGATCACCAAGGACCCGGTTCTCAGCCTGATCGTCCTCGTCGTGTCGCCGCCCGTGCTGCTGGCGCTGCGCTACATCTCGAAGCGTCTGCGCAGCGCCACCCGCGAATCCATCGATCTCAACAGCCGCGTGCTGTCGGCCATGCAGGAAACCGTGCAAGGCATTACCATCGTCAAGGCGTTCACCATGGAAGAGCAGATCAGCGGGCGCACCGCGGGTCTGATCAAGTCGGCCGAAGAACGCTCCAACCGCATTGCCCGCCTTACCGAGCGCACCTCGCCGCTGACCGAAACTGTCGCCGGCATCGCCATTTCCGGCGTCATTGCCTATGCGGCGTTCCGTTCGATCTACGGCGACGTGCTGCCGGGCGCCTTCTTCTCCTTCATCACTGCGCTGCTGTTGGCTTACGATCCGGCGCGGCGGCTGGCGCGGCTGCAGATCAATCTCGAGCGCGCCGTCGTCAATGCACGCATGATCTACGAGATCCTTGATGAACAACCCACGCAGGGCGACAGCGCCAATGCGTCCGAGCTCGCGGTTGCTGGCGGCGAGATCGAATTCCGCAATGTCGGCTTCGGCTACGGCCATGGCGAGCGGGTTCTCGAGGATGTCAGTTTCACCGCCGAAGCCGGCAGGACCACGGCCATCGTCGGACCGTCGGGCGCCGGCAAGTCGACGCTGATTTCGCTGGTGCCGCGTTTTTATGACCCTTCATCCGGTCAGATGCTGATCGACGGCACCGACATTGCCACCGTCACCAAGAAGTCCCTGCGCCACCAGATCGCCTACGTCTCTCAGCAACCCTGGCTGTTCGAAGGCTCGATCCGCGACAATCTGCGCTACGCCCGTCCGGATGCGACCGATGCCGAGATCGAGGACGCGGCGAGACTGGCCAACGCCCACGAGTTCATCCTGGCCCAGCCGCAAGGCTATGACACCATGCTGGGCGAGAACGGCGTCAACCTCTCCGGTGGCCAGCGCCAGCGCATATCGATCGCCCGGGCGCTGGTCCGCGACGCGCCGATCCTGCTGCTTGATGAAGCCACCTCCGCGCTCGACAATGAATCCGAAGCGGCGGTGCAGAAGGCGCTCGAAAGCGCCATGCGCAACCGCACCGTTCTGGTCATCGCCCACCGCCTGTCGACAATCGCCAGGGCGGACCGCATCGTCGTCATGCAGGCGGGCAAGGTGGTCGAGATCGGCAGCCATGCCGATCTGAGCGCTACCACCGACGGCCTTTACGCGCGGCTGCAGGCCTACAGCGAAAAAGGCTCGAGCGTTTCCGCGGACGCAACCCCGACAAACACCGATTCGAACGGAGGCAAGGCATGATCGCACCAACCGGAAGCATGGGACTGATCGTGGTCGGCGCCGCCGGACGCATGGGCCAGGCCCTGATCCGCACCATTGCCGATATCGACGGCGTCCACCTTGCCGGCGCCATCGAGCGCCCCGGCTCGGACGTGCTGGGCAAGGATGCGGGCGAACTTGCAGGCCTTGGCCCGAACGGCGTGTCGATCACCGACGACGCGCTGCCGGTTTTCGCCAGGGCAGAGGGCGTGCTCGATTTCACCGCACCCCAGGCAACGCTCGAATTCGCCGATCTCGCCGCCCAGGCCCGCATTGTCCATGTCATCGGCACCACCGGCATGGACGAGAGCCATGAGGCCCGTTTGCATGCTGCCTCGCGCCATGCCCGCATCGTCAAGTCCGGCAACATGAGCTTGGGCGTCAATCTGCTCTCGGTGCTGGTGCGCCAGGCAGCCAAGGCGCTCAACGCGGCCGACTGGGATATCGAGGTGCTGGAGATGCACCATCGCCACAAGGTCGATGCACCGTCTGGCACGGCGCTGCTTCTTGGGGAGGCGGCTGCCGAGGGCCGTGAGATTGCCCTGAGCGAGAACTCTGTGCGCGTCCGCGACGGCCACACCGGGCCGCGCCAACCCGGCAGCATCGGATTTGCCACCCTGCGCGGCGGTTCGGTGATCGGCGAGCACTCGGTCATTCTTGCCGGCGAGGGAGAGACCGTGGAACTCAGCCACCGTGCCACCGACCGCTCGATCTTTGCCCGCGGCGCCGTGCGTGCCGCGCTCTGGGCACGTGGCCAGAAGCCCGGTTACTATTCCATGCTCGATGTGCTCGGACTTGCCGATCACTGATCGAAGCCGCCTGAACCCGAAACGCCTGAGAAAGGGAAATCACCATGTCCGGAACGCTCGTCCTTGTCCGCCACGGCCAAAGCGAATGGAACCTGAAAAACCTCTTCACCGGCTGGAAGGATCCCGATCTGACCGACCTCGGCATCGAGGAGGCCAAGACCGGCGCCCAGGCGCTGAAGGCCACCGGCCTCAAGTTCGATGTCGCCTTCACCTCTGTTCTGATCCGTGCCCAGCACACGCTTGACCTGATCATGGACGGTATCGGCCAGACCGATCTCGAGGTGATCCGCGACGAAGCGCTCAACGAGCGTGACTATGGCGATCTGGCCGGCCTCAACAAGGATGACGCCCGCAAGAAATGGGGCGAGGAGCAGGTTCACATCTGGCGCCGCTCCTATGACGTGCCGCCGCCCGGTGGCGAAAGCCTGAAAGACACCGGCGCCCGCGTCTGGCCCTACTACATGACCGAGATCCTGCCCCGCGTGCTGCGCGGCGAGACCGTGCTGGTCGCAGCCCATGGAAATTCCCTGCGTTCGCTCTTGATGGTGCTTGATCGCCTCAACCGCGAGCAGATCCTCAAGGTCAACCTCGCCACCGGCGTGCCCATGGTCTACAAGCTCAACGCCGATTCCACCGTCGCTTCCAAGGAAGTGCTCGGCGACATGTCCAAGGCGCACTGACAGCGCCTTTGCAGGGCCGCGACAACGAGAAATCCGCCTGACATCGTCTGGCGGATTTTCTGTTTCAGCTGCTCTGCGAAGTGCCCGCCTGCAAACACCCCGTCTCCCAGCCGAGCATCGCCCGCTTGCGGGTAATCCCCCAGTGATAGCCGGTGAGCTGGCCGGATTTGCCCAGCGCCCGGTGGCACGGCACCACGAACGAGATCGGGTTGCGCCCGACCGCGGCCCCCACCGCGCGCGAGGCTTTCGGATTGCCGATGGCCCGTGCCACGTCCTGGTAGGTCGAGGCGGCCCCGAGCGGGATCCGCAAGAGCGCCTCCCACACCCGCACCTGGAAATCCGTGCCGATCATGACGATTCTGAGCGGCTGGTCGGCGCGCCACTGCTCGGGTGAGAAGATCCGGCTGACATAAGGCGCGGTCATCGCCTGGTCCGGCGAGAACCTTGCGCCGGGCCAGCGCCGGGTCATGTCCTTGAGCGCCGCCTTCTCCTCGCCCGGATCGGCGAAGGCCAGACCGCACAACCCGCGTTCCGTCGCCATGATAACCGCCGTGCCGAAAGGCGAGGGGTGGAACCCGTAGCTGATTTCAAGCCCCGCGCCGCCGGTTTTGAAGTCGCCCGGGCTCATCGCCTCGTGGGTGACGAACAGGTCATGCAGCCGCCCCGGCCCTGACAGTCCGAGCTCGTAGCTGGCCTCCAGCAGCGGCAGGCCTTCGTCGCCGAGCAGCCGGCGCGCGTGGTCAAGCGTGACGGCCTGCAGGAATGCCTTTGGCGTCAGCCCGGCCCAGCGGCTGAAGGTCTTCTGCAGCTTGCCTGGTGCCACGCCAAGATCGGATGCGATGTCTTCCAGCGATGGCTGCGCCCGGTAGTCCAGCGAAATCCGCTCGATGGTCTGGCGAACGAGATCGTAGTCATCGCCCTTCGGGGTGATGTCGCGGTCTAGCTGGGCGGTCACGGTCATGATCAGGCTCCTCGCAACGGCGTGGTGATCCGCTGCAACATGTTTGGCAACGGACCCAATCAATCACGCGTCAGCCCGCCTTGCCACCCGAAACACGCCGCTTCGCTGGAAAGTGTCAGCGTTTCTTGATCGTCGCCAGCGCCCGCTGGAAGGCCGAGGCGAAGCTCTCCTTGTCATCGGGATTGAGAAACGAGCCGACATCGGTCTTGTGACCCTGTCCGCTGATTTGCATGCCGGTGATGCCGATCTCGTCGTGACGATCGATGTTGAACCGTGTCCAGAACGGGTTGAAGCGGTGATCGACCGCCCGTCCCGACGGGGACACTTTCTTCACCTCGAGATCCGTACGCGACATGCGGATGAACTCGCGCATCCGCCCGGAGCGGTAGCTCAGCCAGAACGCGCCGAACAGGAGCGCCAGATCGAGCCCGAAAAAGGCGAACACCGGCCAGGCACCGACCCGGGCGAAAATCACCATGTGCACCGCGGTAATGACCGTTACAACGCTCATCAGCAGCACGAAGCCGAGGCGGCCAAGCGAGCGGTGCGGACTGAGGACCGCTTCAAACAATGGTTCTTCGTTCATGGTCCCCCGGTCTCCATCATGCCTGGTTTGCCAATGTCCCCGAACCTTGATTATAGGGAAGGAATGGAAAAGCCCAAGAGCCCGAAATCCGCCAAATTGTCGCTTGCTTCTTCCCCGGCGGCAAAGAAGCCGGCCCGCGCCAAGCCAGGCCCGGCGCGCAAACCTGCCGCCCGCCGCCCGAGGATACCCTATTCGAAGGACGAGATCCGCGAGATCTTCCGCCGTTTCTCGATCCAGAGACCGGAACCGAAGGGCGAACTGGAGCATGTCAATCCCTTCACCCTGGTGGTCGCCGTGGCGCTCTCGGCCCAGGCCACTGACGCCGGTGTCAACAAGGCCACCCGCGCGCTGTTTGCCGTGGCCGACACGCCCGAAAAGATGCTGGCGCTCGGCGAGGACAGGGTCCGTGACATGATCAAGACCATCGGGCTTTACCGCAACAAGGCGAAAAACGTCATCGCGCTGAGCCAAAAGCTGGTCGATGATTTTAGCGGCGAGGTGCCGCGCACTGAGGCGGAACTGGTGACGCTCCCCGGCGTCGGCCGCAAGACCGCCAATGTGGTGATGTCGATGGCCTTTGGCGTGCCGACGCTGGCTGTCGACACCCATGTCTTCCGCATCGGCAACCGGCTCAGGATCGCACCGGGAAAGACCCCCGACGAAGTCGAAGAAGCTTTCCTGCGCATCATCCCCGAAGACTACCTTTTCCACGCGCACCACTGGCTGATCCTGCATGGCCGCTACTGCTGCAAGGCCCGCAAGCCCGAATGCGAACGCTGCGTCATCGCAGACATCTGCAAGTCGAAGGAAAAGACCACCGACGCACCCGCGCCGCTGGTCGAACTGCCGGCGCAGGTCATATGAGGCCGTGATGACCGAATCGCTCTTCCACGATCCCGATTTCACCCGTTTCTACGACATCGACAATCCATGGGATACCGACAAGGATTACTGTCTCACGCTCGCACGGGATACGAAATCAGTGCTCGATCTCGGATGCGGAACCGGTGAATTGGCGACCGTTCTCGCCAAAACCCGCCGTGTCGTCGGTGTTGAGCCTGCGGCCGCGATGCTCGATCATGCCCGCCGGAGGCAGGGCGCAGAGCATGTGCGCTGGGTGGAGGCTGATGGCCGCAGCGTACGCCTGGGTGAGACATTTGACCTCGTCGTCATGACCGGCCACGCCTTTCAGTGTCTTTTGACCTTGGAGGATCAAGTGGCGCTTTGCGAAACCATCGCCACCCATCTCGCGCCCGGCGGAAGCTTCATTTTTGACAGTCGCAATCCGGCGGTGGAGGAATGGCGGAAATGGACGCCCGACCAGACACGCCGGACCATCGAGGTTCCGGATCTGGGGAAGGTCGGGGCATGGAACGACGCCCGTTTTGAAATCAGGTCCGGCACGGTTGCCTACGATACCGTCTATCGCGAGGCTAGGTCCGGCAGGCAATGGCAGGCCACCTCACGCCTGTTTTTTGCCGAGCAGCCGCAGATTGCCGCCGCCGTCACAGCTGCGGGCCTTAAGGTTCACCGCTGGATGGGCGACTGGACCGGAGGTTCGATGACGGCGACCTCACCGGAGATCATTCCGGTGGGCGGACTTGCCGGCTGATCCTGCGCAACCGCTTCTGCCGCAAGGTCCGCAAGCCCGAATGCGGCGTCATCGCCGCGACCCCGCCCAAGTGCTGACTTCTATGTCCGAGCCGCCAGGATCTTCGGCACCTTGTTCGGTCGAAGGCGATAGGCGTCGGGCATTCCACTGCCCAGCAAGGGACGCAGATATTGCCGGAACGCGTCGGTCACGTCGTGACCGGACGCGGAGATGAAGTTGTCGGGCATTGTGCGGGTCTTTCCGGCAACCATCTCCAGCGGGACCAGTTCGTAGTCGACCGAGTAGTGGCCGGTGCGCTTGATCGTGACCGATCCGTCGCGATCGCCGAACATCCCGTACTGAACCGCCTTTTCGCCGACTTCGCGGGCTTCATTCTGGTCAACATCGGAAACACATCCGACAAAACTGCGTTGGATATAGCCGAGCGTATCACCACGGACCCGGGTGATTTGCAGTTCCTCCTTGACCTTCTGCGTCAGCAGATCGGCGAGCGCACCGCTTCCGGACAATTGCACATTGCCATGGGCATCGCGTTCGGTCTCTTTGGCCAGTTTAGCGATGATCGGTTGACCCGAGCCGTCATGGATGCCTTCACTGACGGCGACGATGCAGCGCCCGAGCCGGTCATAGACCTGCTTGACGTCCCTGAGGAACTGATCGATCTCGAAGGTTCTTTCGGGCATGTAGATGAGATGAGGACCATCATCGGAGAATTTCTTGCCCAACGCCGAGGCGGCGGTGAGAAAGCCTGCATGACGCCCCATGACAACGCCAATGTAGATGCCAGGCAGCGCCGCATTGTCGAGATTGATGCCCATGAACGCCTGAGCCACATACCGCGCGGCCGAGGGGAAGCCCGGCGTGTGGTCGTTCTCGACCAAGTCGTTGTCGATGGTTTTGGGAATGTGGATGCAGCGCAGGTCGTAGCCCGCCTTGCGCGCTTCATCGTTCACGATGCGGACCGTGTCCGAGGAATCGTTGCCGCCGGTGTAAAAGAAGTAACCGATCTCGTGCGCCCGAAGGACCTTGAAGATTTCGCGGCAGTATTTCAGATCCGGCTTGTCCCGGGTCGAGCCAAGCGCCGAAGACGGTGTATTGGCGACCATTTCCAGATTATGGGTTGTCTCCTGGGTCAGATCGTAAAAATCCTCATCCAGGATCCCGCGCACACCGTGTACGGCGCCGTAGATCAGCTCGACAGAGCGGAACTTGCGTGATTCCAGGACCGCCCCGACCATCGACTGATTGATAACCGCCGTCGGGCCACCCCCCTGGGCGACCAGTACCTTGCCGTGAAACACAAACATGTCCTCCTGCACTTCGTTTTATTGAATCTGGCATTAATGGTGGTCAACGAACAAGCGTTTAAATGGGTGGACAGCGCTATGGGACCCGACGCGTCGGGCGCCGTGGCATCTGGCTAACCTGGCTTCGGAGCGCGCGATCGCGCCGCTTGTCGCCGGTGTCGTGGATCGATCCGGCCGTTCCATCTGAAAGGGGGCATTCCCTAGCGCAGCAGCAAGCGTCGTTTTTCCGCTCAAGGCGGTGAACCGTTCAATCTACCCGATCGCTCCTGACCCCAGATTGCCGGTCGCCGCCCGCCTTCGCCGCGATCATCTTGTGCAGATGTACCATCATGCCGGCGGCGAACATCGGGGTCAGCAGGTTGAGCAGTGGCACCGACAGGAAGGCTGCGATGATCAGGCCGGCGAAGAAGATCGTCGTCGAGTTGCGCGATCTCAGCCGCTTGGCGTCAGCAGGCGACATGAACCGCATCGCCGCGAACTCGAAATATTCCCGCCCCAGCAGGTAGCCGTTGACGAGGAAGAACGCCGCAAGGTTGATACCGGGCACCAGGAGCAGCACCAGGGCGATCAGGTTTCCCAGTCCCACCACCAGCAAAAAGCCCAGCGATTGCCGAATCGACTGCATCAACGGCATTGGCCGACCAGGTGTTTCGTACGGGTAGTCGCGGGTCTCGATAACCTCCGCGATGTCATCGAGAAACAGGCCCGCCATCGCCGCCGTCACCGGCGCCACGAACAGCGCCAGCACCAGGGCCAGCCCTATGCCGGCGATGACCGCCGCCACCGTGCCTGCCCATCCGGCCCAGTCGGGCAGTCCCGGAAGCAGGTTTTCGAGCCAGGGCATGGCAAACGCCGAAAACGCCTCGCCAAGCCCGAACCAGAGCCCGGCGAGAAGCAGGATGGTCAGCCCCAGCGACTTGAACAGCACCGAGCGCGAAGCCGGTGCGAACAGGTTCGATCCAGCCATTCTGGCGGCTTCAATGATCATCGGCGGCTTCCCTTCTTCTATATCTGCGAACCGGCCCGGTTGTTGCAAACGGGGCTTGCCCGTCTTGCCGGACCGGCGGCTGGTCTCATGTGGGGACTGCCGCACGCAGGGTCAACGTTTGCCGCGTCTGGCGGACTCCACCAGGAGGCCGAATCTTCGCCGGGACAGGATGACAGATCGACACAAATCAGCCATGATTCGAGTGCCTCAGGGGCAGGCCGCAAATGGCTCTATTCACTTGTTTTCGGTAAACGCCCATGTCCGCACAGCGGATACGTCCAGCCACCCTTTCCGACATTGATGCGCTGGATGCGATCGAGAAGGCTGTTTTCGCAGCCGACCGGATATCCCGCCGTTCTTTCCGTACGCTGATCGACCGCCCGACGGCTGAGACGCTGGTGCTGGAAGCCGACGGCGAGATCCGTGGCTACGCTATGATCCTGTTTCGCGCGGGCGCCGCGCTCGCCCGTCTTTATTCGCTTGCCGTGGCCCCGGGCGAAGCAGGCAAGGGCTACGGAAGGGCACTGCTGGCAGCCGCCGAAAAGGCCGCGATGGAGCATGATCGAATCCTGCTCAGGCTTGAGGTCCGCGAGGACAACCAGGCTGCAATAACGCTCTACAGGAATGCCGGCTACCGCCGCATCGGCCGGGTTGCCGACTATTATGAAGATGGCATGGCAGCCCTTCGCTTTGAAAAGCTCCTGCGCGGCCCGGAGGCCCCGGATGTGCTGACCCCGTTTTATGAGCAGACTGCCGATTTCACCTGCGGCTCGGCCTGCCTGCTGATGGCGCTGGCCCGCTTCCGGTCGGGAGAATTTCTCGATCCGGTCTGGGAAATCCGGCTCTGGCGCGAGGCCACCACCGTGTTCATGCTCTCAGGCCCCGGTGGCTGCGAGCCGTTCGGTCTTGCCATGGTGGCGCACGAGCACGGCCTCGTTCCCGAGGTCTGGTGCTCGACTGAGGAACTGCTGTTTCTTGAAACCGTGCGCGATCCGGAAAAAAGGCGCGTCATGGAGCTGGCCCAGACCGATTTTCGCGCCCGCGTTGCCGAGGCGGGGACGCCGGTGCACTCCGAGGCTTTCACGCTCGACTGGCTCCGCCAAAGGCTGGCCGAGGGGCATGTCGCCATCATCCTGGTCAGCGGTTACCTGATGATGGGCAAGAAGGTTCCGCACTGGGTGCTCGCCCATGGCGATGACGGCCGCCACATTTTCGTTCATGATCCCTGGGTCGAGGACGAGGTCGGCGAAACCGTCGCCGACGCCGCGAACATCCCGGTCCCCTACGCAGTCTTCGACCGGATCGCCCGTTTCGGCCGCACGGGCCTGCGCGCCGCCGTTCTCATCAAGGGAAAGTCTGCCCATGTCTGACTGGATCATCCTGTCCACCGCGCTGGCGGGTTTCGACCATGCTGCCACCAAGCACAAGGTGCTCGCCACCCGGGATTATCTTGCCCGGCCGGAAATGTTCCGGGGTGCGAGACCAAACATCATCAACCTGTCGCGCTCCTATGCCTATCAGAGCCGCGGATATTACGCCTCTCTGCTGGCCGCCGCCCGTGGTCAGCGGGTGATTCCCTCGGTCGAGACCATCATCGACCTGTCGGCGCGCAAGCTTTACGAGAATGCCATTCCCGAGCTCGAGGACTCGCTCAACAAGAGCCTGCGCGGCCAGGGGGGCGAGCCGTTGCCGTCACGGCTGCGGATCTTTTTCGGAACCTCGACCGATGCCCGGCTCGAGCGTTTCGGCCGGTTGCTTTTCGACTGGTTCCGGGCTCCGATTCTTGAACTGACATTGAAGGACGGCGACTGGGTCTCCATCACCAGGATCGGACTGCAGTCGATCAGCAAGCTCGATGACACGGGACGCGAAGCCTTCTTCCAGGCCATGGCGCGCTATACGGCACGGCAGTGGAAGGACGCGAAGTCGCGCGCGCCCGCGCGCTACTCCTTCGCCACCCTGGTCGATCCGGACGAAGCCCTGCCGCCGTCTTCGATTGCAAGCCTGAAGCACTGGTCGCGGATCGCAGCGCGGATGGGGGTTTCGGTCGAGCCGATCGGGCGAAAGGACCTGCCGCGGCTGGCCAATTTCGATGCGCTGTTCATCCGCGAAACCACCTCGATCTCCAACCACACCTACCGTTTCGCCCGCCGCGCCCAGCAGGAGGGCATGCCGGTGATCGATGATCCGGTGTCGATGATCCGCTGCACCAACAAGGTCTATCTTGACGAGCTGATGGCCTCCAACGGCATTCCGGTGCCCGATACGGTGATGCTGATCGGGCCGGAGGATTTCCAGCGCGCCGCCGATCAGCTCGGTTTTCCCATGGTGCTGAAGGTGCCCGATTCGTCGTTCTCCCGGGGCGTCAAGAAAGTCGCCTCCATGGCCGAACTCAAGGCCCTGGCCGGTGCCTGGCTGAACGATTCCGAAGTATTGATCGCGCAGAAATTCATGCCGACGAAGTTCGACTGGCGTATCGGCGTGCTCGGTGGCAAGCCGCTGTTTGCCGTGCAGTACCTGATGGCCAAGAAGCACTGGCAGATCGTCAAGCACGACACCGGTGGCAAGCCGCTGGAAGGCGGCTTCAAGTCGTTCTCGCTGGCCCAGGTGCCACCGCTGGTGCTCGACACCGGCCTTCGCGCCGCCTGTTCGGTCGGTGACGGTCTCTATGGCGTTGATCTCAAGGAAACCGATGACGGCGTCTTCGTCATCGAGGTCAACGACAACCCCAATCTCGAGCACGGCGTCGAAGACGCGGCGGAGAAGGACGAGGTCTGGACCCGGCTGACCAACTGGTTCATCGAGCGCATAGCGACCTGAGCCGGGCTTGATGCGCCAGGCCTTGCGCCTCCGGTCGCGCGCGGGCTGTCGTTTCCGGGCGAAACAGGCTATAGCAGCCGCGGCTCGCTGCGCCGGGCCGGCACATTGATTGCGACCAGGACCCACTTCATGCTCAAAGCCGCCGAAGACAGCCTCGATCTCAACAAGATTGTCGATCCGGCAAAACTGCGCAAGGCGCTCAACGCCATCGCCGCAAAGCATGGCGGGGCCAGCAACGAGGCCCGGATGGACGTGCTCGCCGAGGTCAAGCGCGTCAATGCGCTCGGCCGTGAGACCGCCCGTGCCATGCTGTTCGACGATGGCGGTGGCACCGCCTGCGCCATGCGGATCTCGCATCTGCAGGACGTTATCACCGCCGCGCTCTATGATTACGCCAGCGTTCACGTCTACCGGGTCGAAAACCCTTCGAAATCCGAGCGCATGACCGTCACCGCCGTTGGCGGCTACGGCCGCGGCACACTTGCACCGGGCTCCGACATCGATCTTCTGTTCGTGCTGCCCTATCGCAACACCGCCTGGACCGAACAGGTTGTCGAATGGATCCTCTATATTCTCTGGGACATGGGGCTGAAGGTCGGCCACGCGACCCGTAATGTGGATGAATGCATCCGGCTGTCGCGCTCTGACATGACCATCCGCACCGCCATTCTCGAAGCCCGTTTCATCTGCGGCGAGCGGGCGCTCTTCAGCGACCTGGGCCAGCGCTTCGAAAACGAGGTGGTGGATGGCACGGGTCCCGAATTCATTGCCGCCAAGCTGGCCGAGCGTGACGAGCGCCACCGCAAGGCCGGGGACACCCGCTATCTGGTCGAGCCCAACGTCAAGGAAGGCAAGGGCGGCCTGCGCGATCTCAACACCCTGTTCTGGATCGCCAAGTATTTCTACCATATTCGTGACACCGAGGAGCTGGTCGGGCTTGGCGTGCTGTCGCGCCGCGAGTTCAACCTCTTCGTCAAGGCCGAGGATTTCCTCTGGGCCGTGCGCTGCCACATGCACTATCTCACCGGCAAGTCCGAGGAGCGGCTGTCCTTCGATATCCAGCGCGACATCGCCTCGGGCCTTGGCTACCAGGACCACCCCGGCCTGTCGGCGGTCGAGCGCTTCATGAAGCACTATTTCCTTGTCGCCAAGGACGTCGGCGACCTGACCCGGATTTTCTGCGCCGGGCTCGAGGACCAGCAGGCCAAGCAGGCTCCGGGGCTTACCGGCGTTATCAGCCGCTTTGCTAGCCGCCCGCGCAAGATCCCGGGAACGCTGGATTTTCTCGAGGACAAGGGCCGCATCAACCTTGCCGATGCAGAGGTCTTCAAGCGCGATCCGGTCAACATCATCCGCATGTTCCATCTCGCCGATATCCGCGGACTGGAGTTCCATCCCGATGCACTCAAGCGAGTGACCCGTTCGCTGCGGCTGGTCAATGCCGAACTGCGCGAGAACGAGGAGGCCAACCGGCTTTTCATGTCGATCCTGACCTCCAAGCGGCAGCCGGCGGTCATTCTGAGGCGCATGAACGAGGCCGGCGTTCTGGGCCGTTTCATTCCGGAATTCGGCAAGATCGTCGCGATGATGCAGTTCAACATGTATCATCACTACACGGTCGACGAGCACCTGATCCGCACCGTTTCGGTGCTGTCGGGCATCGACAAGGGCGAAGGCGAGCGCGAACATCCGCTGGCCTCCAAGCTGATGCCCGGCATCGAGGAGCGCGAGGCGCTTTACGTGGCCGTCTTTCTGCACGACATCGCCAAGGGACGGCCTGAAGATCACTCCGTCGCCGGCGCCAAGGTGGCGCGCAAGCTCTGCCCGCGGCTTGGCCTCAATCCGCACCAGACCGAGCTCGTGGTCTGGCTGATCGCGGAGCATCTCACCATGTCGATGGTTGCCCAGACCCGCGACCTCAATGACCGCAAGACGATCAGTGATTTCGCCGAGAGTGTGCGTACGCTCGAGCGGCTGAAAATGCTGCTGATCCTGTCGGTCTGCGATATCCGGGCCGTCGGTCCCGGCGTCTGGAACGGCTGGAAGGGCCAATTGCTGCGCACGCTCTACTACGAGACCGAACTGATGCTTTCGGGCGGCTTCTCCGAAGTCTCGCGCAAGGAACGCGCCGCCCATGCCCGCGATGCGCTGGGCGAGGCCCTGTCCGACTGGAGCCAGAAGGACCGCAAGGCCTATCTGAAGCTCCACTACGAGCCCTATCTTCTGGCTGTTCCGCTGGAGGAACAGGTGCGCCATGCCAATTTTGTCCGCGAGGCCGACAAGGCCAAGAAGCAGCTGGCCACCATGGTGCGCACCCACGCGTTCCACGCCATCACCGAAATCACCCTGCTGTCGCCCGACCATCCGCGGCTGCTGTCAATCGTCACCGGCGCCTGCGCCGCCGCCGGCGCCAACATCGCCGATGCCCAGGTCTTCACCACATCCGACGGCCGCGCGCTCGACACCATCCTGATCAACCGCGAACTGCCCGATGACGAGGATGAGCTCAGACGCGGCGCTTCGGTCGGCCGCATGATCGAGGAAGTGCTGGCCGGCAGGGCCTACATTCCTGAAGTGATCGCCCGCAAGACCCGTGGCAAGTCGAAGAAACGGCCCTTTATCGTTAAGCCGCAGGTGACGATTTCCAACACGCTCTCCAACAAGTTCACGGTTATCGAGGTCGAGTGTCTCGATCGCACCGGTCTGCTCTCCGAGATCACCTCGGTCCTGTCCGATCTCTCGCTCGACATCGCCTCGGCCCACATCACCACCTTCGGCGAGAAGGTGGTGGACACCTTCTACGTGCGGGATCTGGTTGGCATGAAGATCACCAACGAGAACCGCCAGATCAACATAATCGCACGGCTCAAGGCAGTGCTCGCCAAGGAAGAAGACGAGGTGCGCGACAGGATGCCTCCGGGCATGATCGCACCACAAGGCTCGACCCGGCGCGGCAAGACCTCGGCGTGATCCCGGCATGAAGAGACCAGCCGCATGAGCCTGATCGGAAAATTCGCAAGCGTCGGCAGCGCCACCATGGCAAGCCGCGTTCTCGGTTTCGTTCGTGAGGCGATGATCGCGGCATTTCTTGGCGCCGGTCCCGTCGCCGATGCGTTCTACGCCGCCTTCCGGTTCCCCAACCTGTTTCGCAGGCTGTTTGCCGAAGGCGCGTTCAACGCGGCTTTCGTGCCGCTTTTCGCCAAGGAGATCGAGGGCGGCGGGCAGGCGGCGGCAAGGAAGTTCGCCGAGCAGGTGCTCTCGGTCCTGCTCCTGTCGCTGTTCGTGCTGTCGGCGCTGGCGATGGTCTTCATGCCGTTCCTGGTCGGCACCGTGATCGCCCCCAAATTTGCCACGGATCCGGAGAAGTTCGATCTGACCGTGCTGCTTGCGCGCATCATGTTTCCCTACCTGGCCGCGATGAGCCTTGTCGCCATGCTGGCGGGCATCCTCAATTCGCTCAGGCGCTATTTCCTGGCGGCACTGGCGCCGGTTCTGCTCAATGTGGTGCTTGTTTCGGGACTGACGGCGTCAGGTTACTTCGACCTTTCCGCACCGGACATAGGCAAGGTTCTGGGCTGGTCGGTCACCCTTTCCGGCGTGCTTCAGCTTGGCCTGCTGGTCTGGGCACTCAGACGCGAGAATTTCAGCATCGGGTTCGTTCGCCCGAGATTGACGCCGGCCGTGCGGCGTCTCCTGTGGCTGGCCCTGCCCGCCGCGGTCACCGGCGGCATCACCCAGATCAACCTGCTTGTCGGCCAGATCATCGCGTCCGCCCAGGACGGGGCCATCGCCATCATCAACTATGCCGACCGCCTCAATCAGTTGCCGCTCGGTGTCATCGGCATCGCCATCGGTGTCGTCCTGCTGCCCGAACTCTCCCGTGCGCTCAGGGCGGGAAACACCAAGGAAGCCCTGCATCTGCAGAACCGCAGCCTCGAATTCGGCATGGCGATTACCGTTCCCGCCGCTGTCGGCCTTGCCTTGCTGCCCGAACCGATCATCGCGCTGGTGTTTGAACGCGGTGCCTTCACCCGGGAAACCACCCTTGTCACCTCTGAGGTCCTCGCTGCATTCTCCATCGGTCTGCCTGCCTTCGTGCTGATGAAGATCTTCACGCCTGTGTTTTATGCCCGCGAAGACATGCGCACGCCGCTGTGGGCCTCGTCGATATCGGTGGTTGTCAACATTGCCGGCAGCCTGCTGCTGTTTCCACGGCTTGGCGTGATGGGCCTTGCAATTGCAACCAGTCTCGCCGGCTGGCTCTCGGCGCTGTATCTCGGCCAGCAGCTCGTGACGAGAGACCTGTTCCGGCCGGCTGCTCTCACCATTCGCCGCATCCTGCTCATCGTTACCGGCGCGGCGCTGATGGGCGTTCTGCTGTGGTGGGCCGATGCCAGCTTCCCGCATCTCCTGCTTGATGCGTCGCTGCCGGTCCGTCTGGCATCGGTGCTTGTGACCGTTCTCGCCAGTGCCGTGGTCTATTTCGGATTTGCTTTTCTCACCGGAGCACTCGACCGGCGTGAATTCGCCCGGTTGTTCAAACGTCGCAAAAAGGGTCCGGACCCGGACGGTCGGGCTTGATAGGCCCTTGACCTCACACCTTTGCAGCCGCATAACCCCGCCCGATTTCAACGAGGTATCCGGGCCCTCCACAAGCCCGGCGGGAGCAAACCATGTCCGCCACTTTCAAGCCGCTCGTCTTCTCCGGCGTCCAGCCGACCGGCAATCTGCATCTGGGTAACTATCTTGGCGCTATCCGCAAGTTTGTGGCGCTGCAGGATCAGCATGACTGCATCTTCTGCGTGGTCGACATGCACTCGATCACCGCCCAGCTCGTTCACGAGGACCTGAAGGGCCAGACCCGGTCCATCGCCGCCGCCTTCATTGCCTCGGGCATCGACCCGGTCAAGCACATTGTCTTCAATCAGTCCGCCGTGCCCGGCCATGCCGAACTCGCCTGGATCTTCAACTGTGTCGCGCGCATCGGCTGGATGAACCGCATGACCCAGTTCAAGGACAAGGCCGGCAAGGACCGTGAGAACGCCTCGCTCGGCCTGCTCGCCTATCCGAGCCTGATGGCCGCCGACATCCTGCTCTACCGCGCCACCCATGTCCCGGTCGGGGAGGATCAGAAGCAGCACCTTGAGCTGACCCGCGACATCGCCCAGAAGTTCAACATCGATTTCTCCGACCGCATCCGCGCTACCGGTCTCGGCGTCGAGATGATGGTCGGCGAGGAAAAGGTCTCGGGCTTCTTCCCGATGACCGAACCGCTGATCGAGGGCCCCGCGCCGCGCGTCATGAGCCTGCGCGACGGCTCCAAGAAGATGTCGAAATCCGATCCGTCGGACCTCTCGCGCATCAATCTCACCGACGATGCCGATACGATCGCCAAGAAGATCCGCAAGGCCAAGACCGATCCAGCCCCCTTGCCCGAAACGGTCGAGGAGCTCGAAGGCCGGCCCGAGGCGCAGAACCTGGTCGGCATCTACGCCGCCCTGAGCGACCGTACCCGCAAGGATGTGATCGACGAATATGCCGGCCAGCAGTTCTCGGTATTCAAGCCGGCCCTGGTCGATCTGGCAGTCAACGTGCTTGAGCCGGTAAGCCGCGAGATGCATCGATTGATGGATGATCCGAGCCACATCGACGCGATTCTCAAGGATGGCAGCGCGCGCGCCAACGCCATCGCCGCAAAGACCATGGCCGACGTTCGCGAGATCATCGGCTTCGTCTAGGGCCGGTCCATCCGCCTGGGATCAGGCAGCATTCCTCCGGATGCGGCCTGATCCGCCCGCCTTTGCGGGTCTCAAAATCGCACTTGCGGGGCAGCCCGCTCTGATGGCATTGTCCCGCCCATGGTATCACGAAGACGTTCACGCGAGGCTGGCCACCGCCGCAAGTTCCTCGCAGTTATCGACGACACGCCCGAGTGTGAGCGCGCCATGCGCTACGCCGGGATGCGGGCTTTCAATTCCGGCGGCGGTCTGGTTCTGGTCTATGTGATCGAGCCTGGCGATTTCCAGCACTGGCTCGGCGTCGAGGAGATCATGCGCGCCGAAGCGATGGAAGAGGCCGAGGCGACGCTCGCCAAGGCCAGCGAGAAGATGCGCCAGATCATCGGCATCGATCCTGAAGTGGTGATCCGGCAAGGCAAGACCACCGAGGAAATCCACGCGGTTATCGAGGAAGACCAGGATATTGCCATCCTCGTTCTCGCCGCAGGCTCCGCCAAGGACGGTCCCGGGCCGCTCGTGACCTCGATTGCCGGACGCGGCGCGGCCTTCCCGATCCCGGTCACCGTCATTCCCGATGCACTCTCCGATGACGAGATCGATGCATTGAGTTGAAGCATATCCGCCCTTGATTGCGGGCCCATCGAGGCTTATCTTGTTTTGAAGAATTCTAAACTAGCCGGTCATTGCAACTGGCAGGGAGACCGACAATGTTCATCCAGACCGAATCCACCCCCAATCCCGCGACCCTGAAGTTCCTGCCTGGCAAGGTGGTGATGGATCAGGGGACCGCCGATTACCGGGATGCTGACGAAGCCGGTTTGGCTTCGCCGCTCGCCGCCAAGCTGTTCGGGATTCCCGGCGTTACCGGCGTGTTCTTTGGCTACGACTTCATCACCATCACCAAGGAAGGGCCCGACTGGCAGCACCTCAAGCCGGCCGTTCTCGGCACCATCATGGAGCATTTCATGTCAGGCGCGCCGATCATGGCGGCGGGCAATGACGGCGTTCCGGCGACCGATGAGGAATTCTTTGAGGCGGGTGACGAGACCATCGTCGCCACCATCAAGGAACTGCTTGAAAGCCGGGTCCGGCCGGCCGTGGCCCAGGACGGCGGAGACATCACCTTCCGTGGTTTCCGCGATGGCAAGGTGTTCCTTCACATGAAGGGAGCCTGCGCCGGATGCCCGTCGTCGACCGCAACGCTCAAGCACGGCATCCAGAACCTGCTCCGCCATTTCGTGCCCGAAGTGCGCGAAGTCGAAGCCGTCTGACGCGAACAGTCTTTACCACGCCGGCCCCTCTGCCTATTAACAACGGCATGAAGTTGCCGCGCATTGTTCGTGCGGCCCGTTCCCATGGATCTGCCCGGTGCTGACGCTCGCCATTGATTGTTCCGCAAGGTTTTGCGCCGTTGCCCTGCATGACGCGGGTGAGGACAGGATTGTTGCGTCCGCCAGCCCCGATATCGGCCGTGGCCATGCCGAGAAGCTGCCGGCCGTGCTTGAGGCGGTGCTGGCCGATGCCGGTAAGAAGCTGTCGCAGGTCGGGCGCATCGGGGTGACCATCGGGCCCGGTTCATTTGCCGGAATCCGGGTCGGAGTCGCCTTTGCCCGCGGTCTTGCGCTTGCGCTCGATGTGCCAGCTTTGGGCGTGGGATCGCTCGAAGCGATCGCTCTCCCGGCGGCAAGAGACCGGGGCAAGGCCGTCATGGCTGTTCTCGATGCCAGGCGCGATCACGTCTGGGCACTGCTGGTTGCCGCGGACGGCACGGTGATCGCCCCGGCGGCCGAATTGATGCCCGAGGCCGCGTCCGCACGGGCCGTCGAAACCGGCTGCATGATCATCGGCAGCGGCGCAGCGCTTCTTGCCAGCAATGTTCCGTCTCTCAACACGCGCATCATCGGCGACCCGGTCGCACCGGATATCGCCGATGTCGCTCGTCTTGCGGCAGGCCTCGATCCCGTGTCGAACCCGGCCGAACCGCGCTACCTTCGGGATGCCGACGCCAAGCCGCAGGCCGGTTTCGTGCTTCCGCACGAGGCGGTCATCTGATGGTCTTCAACCTGTTCTCGCGTCAACCACAGTGTCTGATCCTCGCAATTGAAATGCAGGATGCGCGCACGGCTTCGCGCATTCACGGCGAGGCCTTCGCACGGGCCTGGGGGGATGGCGAATTTGAAAGCCTCATTTCCCAGCAGTCCGTCTTCGGTTTCCTTGCCTGTCCGGAGGGGCGCGCCCGTGACGCGGCGGCCGGTTTTGTGCTGTCGCGCGAAGCTGCGGGGGAGGCCGAGATCCTGTCGATCGGCATCTCGCCCCGCCAGCGCCGCGCAGGTCTGGGATGGCGCCTGATGCTCAGCGCCATGCAGGAAGCCAGGCGGCGCGGCGCCGAGGAAATGTTTCTCGAGGTCGACGAGACCAACACGGCTGCGGTGTCCATGTACCGCAGGCTCGACTTCGTCCAGGTTGGTGAACGCCGCGCCTATTATGCACAGGCGGGCGCGTCGAGCACGACGGCGCTTGTCATGCGCTGCGATCTTCGCTAGTCCGCAGGGGATCGTCGGCTGAGGTTCGCCGGCATAACCTCTCCCTATCAACCGGCGGGGCAGGCGATGGACGAGCAGAAATCCCTGGAAGACAGGTGCGCCGAGCGCGGCATGCGCATGACCGAGCAACGTCGGGTCATCGCCCGCGTGCTCGATGGCGCCGATGATCATCCCGATGTCGAGGAACTGCACCGCCGCGCTGTCCTGGTCGATCCGCGCATTTCCATGTCCACCGTCTACCGGACCGTCAAGCTGTTCGAGGACATCGGCATCATCGAGCGGCATGATTTCCGCGACGGCCGCTCGCGCTATGAGACGGTGCCCGAAGAACACCATGATCATCTCATCGATCTGCGCACCGGCCAGGTGATCGAGTTTCATTCACCGGAAATCGAGGCGCTGCAGGAGCGCATTGCCCGCGAACACGGCTTCCGGCTGGTCGATCACCGGCTGGAGCTTTACGGAATCCCGATCAAGCCCGACAAGAAATAGCACGACGATGCCGGATATTGTCCGTCTGCCAGCCCTGCCGGTTCTGCCATGATTGCCGCCCTGCGCATCGTCTTTGTCCTTGCAGCCTTTCTGATCCTGACGCTGTCGCTTCTGCCCGTCCAGCTGGTGGCCCTGGGCTTCGGCCACTCGGTGATGCAGCGCCTGCCGCGCTGGTGGCATCGGCTGATGTGCCGTGTCATCGGCCTGCGGGTGCATGTCCGGGGCAGCCTGGCGCTGGAAAGACCTCTCCTGCTGGTCGCCAACCATGTCTCCTGGAAGGACATTCTGGTGCTTGGGTCGGTGGCAGACGTCGTCTTCATCGCCAAGTCGGAAGTCCGCACCTGGCCGGTGCTGGGCTGGCTGGCGCGGCTGCAGCGCTCGGTGTTTGTCGAGCGCGAGGTCCGGCGCAAGACCGGCGACCAGATTTCCGAGGTTTCCAGCCGGCTGCTGGCGGGGGAAGTGGTGGTGCTGTTTGCCGAGGGAACCACGTCGGACGGCAACCGGGTGATGCCTTTCAATTCCTCGCTGTTTGGTGCGGCGAGTGCGGCTCTGCCCTTTGCCCCCGGCGGCGTGGTCCACATACAGCCGGTTTCCATCGCCTACACAGGCATTCACGGCATGCCGATGGGGCGTTATCACCGGCCCGTTGCCGGCTGGCCGGGAGACGTGGCGCTGGGGCCGCACATGCTGCGTGTCATCCGCGACGGCGCCCTTGATGTCGAGGTTGTCTTCAACGAGGCCATCCCGTTTGATGCGGCCACTGACCGCAAGAAGACCGCCCGTCTGGTCGAGGCCCGGGTGCGCGACGGCCTGAGTGCAGCCCTTCGCGGCAAATTCAATGGCTGAGGGGCCATTTTCAAGCCACGATTTTGCCGCTAAAAGCCCCGCATGACACAAGTAACCCTCATACCTGACACCGCTTCCGAAGCAGGTGACGGCGCGCAAGCCGGCGGACAGTCCAAAAAGGTCTTCGTCAAGACCTATGGCTGCCAGATGAATGTCTATGACAGCGAGCGCATGGGCGACGCACTGACCCGTGACGGCTATCAGACCGTCGATACGGTCGAGGCGGCAGACCTGATCCTCATCAACACCTGCCATATCCGTGAAAAGGCCGCCGAAAAGGTCTATTCCCAGCTCGGACGGCTGGCCAAGCTCAAGAGGCAACGCAACGCCGTTGGTGGCGACCTCATGGTCGCGGTTGCCGGCTGTGTTGCCCAGGCCGAGGGTCAGGAAATCATCCGCCGCGCGCCGGTCGTCGATGTCGTCATCGGCCCGCAGACCTATCACCGCCTGCCCGAGGCTCTGGCAAGGGCGCGAAACGGCGAGAGCGTCGTTGAGACCGAGTTTCCCGCCGAAGACAAGTTCGACGGCTTGCCGAACGCGCCGGAAAAAGCCATCCGCGCCCGAGGTGTGGCGGCTTTTCTCACCGTCCAGGAAGGCTGCGACAAGTTCTGCACCTTCTGCGTCGTGCCTTACACCCGTGGCGCCGAGGTCTCCCGTCCGGTCGACCGGATCCTCGGAGAGGCCGAACGCTTGGCGGAGGCCGGCGTCCGCGAGGTCACGCTTCTGGGTCAGAACGTCAATGCCTGGCACGGCAAGGGCGCGGATGGCCGCGAATGGGGTCTGGGTGAACTGGTCCGTCGCCTGGCGACGATCGAGGGCATTGACCGCATCCGCTACACCACCAGCCATCCGCGCGACATGGATGACGCGCTGATTGCGGCGCACCGCGATCTGCCCGAACTGATGCCCTACCTGCATCTGCCCGTGCAGGCCGGCTCGGACAGGATCCTCAAGGCCATGAACCGCCGCCACACCGCGGCTGAATATGTGAACCTGGTCGGGCGCATCCGCGCCGCCCGCCCGGATATCGCGCTTTCGGGTGATTTCATCGTCGGCTTTCCCGGCGAAACGGATGCGGATTTCGAAGACACCATGCGGCTGGTCCGCGAGGTCAGATACGCCTCGGCCTTCACCTTCAAGTACTCGATCCGGCCAGGTACCCCGGGAGCAGATATGGATGACCAGGTCGACGAGGCGGTCAAGACCGAGCGCCTGGCGCGGCTGCAGGATCTGATCAACGAGCAGACCAGGGCCTTTGGCCGCGAATGTGTCGGAAAAGTGGTCGATCTGCTGCTGGAGAAACCCGGACGCAACACCGGCCAGTTAATTGGCCGCTCTCCCTGGCTGCAGCCGGTAATAGTTGATGCAAAGCTGGGGGAAATCGGTGACATTGTCAGGGTGCGAATCACGCAACCCGGCACCACCGGTCTTTACGCGGAGCCTGCGGAATGACCGCCAAGTGCAATTATGGAGCCAGATCGTTTGACAGCTGAGCACCTGTCCCGGACAGAAGCTGCGACGCCCGCATCGGGCGCCTCGGACGCGACCCACCTCGCGCTCACCTTTGAAAACAACCGTCTTGCCAGCGAACTTTTTGGCCAGTTTGACCAGAACCTGGCGCTTCTTGAGCAGAAGCTGAAGATAGACGCGCGGGCCCGTGGCAACACGGTCAACCTGCGGGGTGATGAAATCGCCACCAATCAGGCCCGCAGGGCGCTGGATTATCTCTATGACCGGCTGCTCAAGGGCGCCAGCGTGGAGAGTTCCGACGTTGAGGGCGCCATCCGCATGGCGCTTGCCGCGGACGACCAGCTCGTGCTGCCGACGCTCGAACGCAAGGGTAAGATGACGTTGGCGCAGATCTCGACGCGCAAGAAGACCGTCATTGCCCGGACCCCGACCCAGGACGCCTATATGCGCGCCATGGAGCGTTCGGAACTGGTCTTTGGCGTTGGCCCGGCCGGCACCGGCAAGACCTATCTGGCGGTTGCCCACGCGGCGCAACTGCTTGAGCGCGGCTCCGTCGAGCGCATCATCCTGTCGCGTCCCGCGGTGGAGGCTGGCGAACGGCTTGGCTTTCTGCCCGGCGACATGAAGGAGAAGGTCGACCCCTATCTCAGGCCGCTCTATGACGCGCTCTACGACATGATGCCGGGCGACAAGGTCGAACGCGCCATCACCGCCGGCGTCATCGAAATCGCGCCGCTGGCCTTCATGCGCGGCCGTACCCTGGCCAACGCCGCGGTCATTCTGGATGAAGCGCAGAACACCACGCAGATGCAGATGAAGATGTTTCTTACCCGTCTGGGCGAGAACTCGCGCATGATCATCACCGGCGATCCGAGCCAGGTCGACCTGCCGCGCGGCGTTACCTCCGGTCTGGTCGAGGCGCTGTCCATCCTCGAGGGCGTTGATGGTGTTGTCACCTGCCGCTTCCGCGGCGCCGACGTGGTGCGCCATCCGCTGGTCCAGCGCATTGTCGAGGCCTATGACAAGCGGATCTACCCCAAGGCCGAAGGAGACGCATGACCTCCGGTCCGGCGATCAGCCTGGCGCTAGCCGTCGAGGCCGGAGACTGGGGCGATGCCGGGGCAATCGAAGCACTGGCCGAGACCGCTCTTGCTGCGGCTGTGCGTGATCTGAGCGAACGCGAGGGCCAGCCCTTTCCCGACATCGAGCCCGAGGTTTCGCTCGTGCTGGCCGATGATGCGATGATGGCGGATATCAACGGCCAGTGGCGCAATCAGCCCAAGCCGACCAATGTGCTGTCGTTTCCCGCCTTCCCGCTCGTGCCGGGCGGTCAGCCAGGGCCGATGCTCGGCGACATCATCCTGGCCCGCGGGACGATCGAGCGGGAGGCGCAGGAGCTGGACAAGCCGGTGGAGGAGCATGTCGCGCACCTCATCGTGCACGGATTTCTTCATCTTTTCGGCTACGATCACATTGAAAACAACGATGCCGAGAAAATGGAAGCGATCGAGACTCGCATTTTGACCTCGCTTGGCCTATCTGACCCTTACGGCGATACAGAGCCGGTTTGACATTGAAGAGACGATGACAGAGAGCAATGCCCCGGCACAGACCGGAGACGCGCAAGGCGCTTCGAGCGCCCCACCCAGCGAAGACGCCCCCAGTTATCTTCCCGTGCCTGTGCACCGGAACGAGATCACCGTGCAACAGGATGAGCGTGGCGGCATGGGGCTGTGGCAGCGTCTGGTGCGTGCCCTGTTCCCGCCTTCCGACCGCGAATCCATCCGTGAGGATCTCAATGACGCGTTGCAGTCGGGCGGCGAGCTTCATGAGGCGTTCTCTGCCGATGAGCGCGCCATGCTGCACAACATCCTGCGCCTGCGCGAGGTCCGGGTCGAAGACCTGATGGTCCCGCGCGCCGATGTCGAGGCGGTCGACCAGACCACCTCGCTTGGCCGGCTGCTGGAGATTTTCGAGGAATCGGGCCGTTCCCGAATGCCGGTCTATGCGGAAAATCTCGATGATCCGCGCGGCATGATCCATATCCGGGATCTGCTGGCCTGGATTACCAAGCAGGCCCGGACCAAGCGCAAGTCCACCGCCAAGAGTGCTGCGACGAACCAGAAGGTCAACTCGCTCAACGCGCTCGAGCTTTCGCGCGTCGATCTGAGCAAGACCCTTCAGGAGTCAGGCATTACCCGCAAGGTACTGTTCGTGCCGGCCTCGATGCTGGCCTCCGACCTGATGCAGCGCATGCAGGCAAACCGGATCCAGATGGCGCTGGTGATCGACGAATATGGCGGCACCGACGGCCTGGTCTCGCTTGAGGACATCGTCGAGATGGTTGTGGGCGATATTGCCGACGAGCATGACGATGAAGAGGAAACGCTGATCAGCAAGGCCGGCGAGGACATCTGGGTTGTCGACGCCAAGGCCGAGCTCGAGGATCTGGCCGAGGAAATCGGATCGGATTTCGACATTCGCGAGCAGAGCGAGGAAGTCGATACCATCGGCGGCCTGATCTTCTCCGAACTTGGTCGCGTCCCGGCCCGCGGCGAAGTGGTCCAGGCTCTGCCTGGCTTCGAGTTTCACGTGATGGATGCCGATCCGCGCCGCGTCAAGCGCGTCCGGATCATCAGGAAGCGCCAGGCTCCGCGCCGCCGTCCGGCCCGTGGCGAGGCTGCCCCCAAGAAGCCCGAACCCGAAGACGCCGGCGCCACATAACGGCTCCAGACCCGTCGCTGCGCGTCGTCACATCCCGGATATTCATCCAGCCTCGCTCGATCATCCGCCTGTAACTTACGCGTTGAAAAATGCCGCGCGCAACGCCGGACATTGCCGCGGTTTTTTGAAAGGATACGGCAACTGATTCGCTTGGCCAAAGCGCATTGCAATAGCCGGATCTTTGTTGGCGGGGAGAATACCGGGTTTGGAACGGATCGCTGAATCCATCATGCTGAGTTGGGGCGTCAAGCGCGCTGTTCTTGCGTTTGCCGCAGGCGCATTCTCCGTTCTGGCCCTGCCGCCGTTCAATTTTTTTGCCGCCCTGTTCATATCCTTCCCGATGCTGGTCTGGCTCCTCGACGGTGCCAGCGGACCGCCGGAGCGGGGTCTGCTGGGGCGAATGCGCCCGGCATTTGCCACCGGCTGGTGGTTCGGCTTCGGTTACTTCGTGGCCGGCCTCTGGTGGCTTGGCAATGCGCTGCTGATCGATGCGGGCGGCTTTGCCTGGGCCCTGCCGCTGGCAGTCCTTGGGCTGCCGGCGCTGCTCGCGCTGTTTTACGGCGTCGCCACCTCGCTTGCCTGGCTGCTGTGGTCGGATGGAATCGGACGCATTGCGGCGCTTGGCGCGGCTTTCGGTCTGATCGAGTGGGTCCGCAGCTTTGTTCTGACCGGGTTCCCCTGGAACGCCATCGGCTATGCGGCAATGCCGGCGCCGGTGATGATGCAATCGGCCGAGATCGTCGGTGTTTTCGGCATGTCCGCGCTGACCGTGTTCGTGTTTTCGGCGCCCGCGCTGGTCGGCACGAGGCGCGGCGCAGTTGCCGGCCTGGTCGCGGCACTGGTGCTCTTTGCTGCTCATGTCGGATATGGATGGTTCGCGCTTGACCGTCTCGACCGGTCCCAGATGACGCCGACTGAAGCGGTCGTGCGGATTGTACAGCCGGCTATCGATCAGTCTGCAAAGTGGGACATGGCCGAACGTGAGCAGATTTTTTCGCGGCTTCTTGCCTTCTCCGCTCTGCCGCCACGCGAAGGCCAACCCAGGCCGACCCACATTGTCTGGCCGGAGACAGCACTGCCGTTTCTCCTGACGGAAAACCCCGGTTCGCTCTCCCGCATCGCCGACATGTTGCAGGTTGGCCAGACCCTCATCACCGGAGCTGTCCGGTTCGAGGACGGGCTGGCAGGTTCACCGCCGCGGTTCTTCAACACCATCTATGTGATTGATGACGAAGGGCAAATCATCGGGTCCGCTGACAAGGCGCACCTTGTGCCCTTTGGCGAATACCTGCCCTTTGAGGCCTTGCTGCGTCGCTGGGGGCTGACCCCGGTTGCCGAGACCTTCGGCGGATTTACCGCCGCTGACCGCCGCGGCCTGCTGGGTCTGCCCGGTGGGCTGGGGGCGGTGCCGCTGATCTGCTACGAAGCCATCTTTCCGGAGATGTCCAGCCTTGAAGACGGCCGTGGATCGCTTCTTCTCAACCTGACCAACGATGCTTGGTATGGTCTGACCCCTGGGCCCTATCAGCATCTCCGCCAGGCGCAGCTCAGGGCAGTCGAGACCCGTCTTCCGCTCGTGCGGGCCGCCAACAACGGCATCTCCGCTGTGGTTGATCCTGGCGGGCGCATCGTTGGCAGCCTGCCGCTTGGCGAGGCGGGTGTCTTCGATGTGAGGTTGCCTTCGGGGGCAGACGAGTTTTTGCTTATGAGAATTAGGCGATTTAACTTTGGATTGATTATCGTCATAATGGTATTGACGGCGCTTCTTGCTCGTAAAAGTAAAAATCAACGGTTCGATTGACGCAAAACCCCCAAAATAGCATAGTTGTTTCGTCAACCCATTTCCCGTCTCGGTCACAGCAAGGATGGTCGGGTGTATCCGATTTTCTTCGACTGCAATCAAAGCGGGATAAATCAACCATGGAGCCAAGGCTCTTGTCAGGACGAAAGAATGATTGAGAACAAGAAAAAGCCCAATCCGATCGACATTCATGTCGGCAGCCGGATCCGTCTTCGCCGAACCATGCTTGGCATGAGTCAGGAAAAGCTGGGCGAAGCGTTGGGCATCACCTTCCAGCAGATCCAGAAGTATGAAAAGGGCACCAATCGCGTCGGCGCCAGCCGTCTGCAAAACATCTCGACGATCCTGAATGTTCCGGTGAGCTTCTTCTTCGAGGACGCACCGGGTGACCCGTCCACGGCACAGCCGGGCATGGCCGAGGCCAACAGCTCGAATTATGTCGTGGATTTCCTGTCCTCGTCGGAAGGGCTGCAGCTCAATCGTGCCTTTATCAAGATCCCCGATCCCAAGGTGCGCCGCAAGCTCGTCGATCTTGTCAAGTCGCTGGCGTCCGAGCCGGATTCCGACTGATCGCCTCACCGGAGATCTGGCAGGCCTTCGGGCCATGAAGTGCAACAGCGCCGCGCTTCGGGCTCCTGCAGTCCGGGAGCGGCGCGTTCGCCGTCTGGAAGCTGTGCCGCGCAGCAAGGCAATCGGCGAGCGCCCTCAATCATATCAAGATATATTTATGTCATTCTGACCTTGTCAGACTCGCGCGTTGCCACTAAACGTTCTCCACCACTTCAATCTGATGGAGCCTGCAATGGAGCGCTCGACTTTCCTGTTCACAAGCGAATCCGTTTCGGAAGGACACCCCGACAAGGTGTGCGACCGCATTTCGGATGAGATCGTCGACCTGGTCTATCGCGAGGCAAAGAAGACCGGTGTGGATCCGTGGAGCGTCCGCGTTGCCTGCGAAACGCTGGCGACCACCAACCGCGTCGTGATCGCCGGAGAGGTCCGCGTTCCGCCTTCGCTGGTCAAGAAGGACAAGAATGGCAACGACGCCATCAATCCGTCCAAGTTCAAGTCCGCCGCCCGCAAGGCCATCAAGTCCATCGGCTACGAACAGGATGGGTTCCACTGGAAAACCGCCAAGATCGATGTGCTCCTGCACTTCCAGTCCGCGCATATCGCGCAGGGCGTGGACAACGCGGCCGACCACCAGGGATCGGAAGGCGCAGGCGACCAGGGCATCATGTTCGGCTACGCCTGCAACGAAACGCCGGAACTGATGCCGGCCCCGATCTACTACAGTCACAAGATTCTCGAGCTTCTGGCCGCGGCCCGCCACAAGGGCGAGGGCGATGCAGCCAGGCTCGGCCCCGACGCGAAGAGCCAGGTCACCGTTCGCTATGTCGATGGCAAGCCTTCCGAGGTCGTATCGATCGTGCTGTCGACACAGCATCTTGATGAAAGCTGGAATTCGGCCAAGGTGCGTGAGGTCGTCGAGCCTTATATTCGCGAAGCGCTTGCCGGTCTGAGCATTGCCGATGATTGCAAATGGTACATCAATCCGACCGGCACCTTCGTCATCGGCGGTCCCGACGGCGATGCGGGCCTTACCGGACGCAAGATCATCGTCGACACCTACGGCGGCGCTGCTCCCCACGGTGGCGGTGCGTTTTCCGGCAAGGACACCACCAAGGTCGACCGCTCGGCCGCTTATGCCGCGCGTTACCTGGCCAAGAATGCAATCGCCGCCGGCCTTGCCGAGCGCTGCACCATCCAGCTTTCCTATGCCATCGGCGTGGCGCAGCCGCTGTCGATCAATGTCAATTTTCACGACACCGGCAAGGTGTCGGAGGCCGCTCTCGAAGAGGCGCTGCCCAAGGTGATGGATCTGACGCCGCGCGGCATCCGCAGCCATCTTGATCTCAACAAGCCGATCTATGCCCGCACCGCGGCCTATGGTCACTTCGGCCGCAAGGCCGGCCGTGACGGCTCGTTCTCCTGGGAGAAGCTTGATCTGGTCAAGCCGCTCAAGGAAGCGCTGAAGGGCTGAGGCAGGCTTTCCGCTCGGGATCCGAAACCATGTCCAGCCCGCAAAGGCGCAGCCGTGCGACCGAAGCCTTTTACGGTCGCCGCAAGGGAAAGGCGCTCAAGGCGCCGCAGGCCGAGGCGCTTTCCGCGCTTCTGCCCGTGCTGAAGCTCGATCTGTCTGTGCCTGCACCCGTACCGCTGGCAACACTTTGGCCCAGACCTGTTTCTCGGATCAGGCTGGAGATCGGTTTCGGAGGGGGCGAACACCTGCTTCATCGTGCCCGCGAAGCCCCGGACACGGGCTTCATCGGCGTCGAACCCTTCGTCAACTCCATGGCCAAGCTGCTGGCGGCGCTCGACAGTGAAGGCCTGGACAACATCCGCCTTTATGACGACGATGCCACCCAGGTTCTGGACTGGCTTCCTGATGCCTGTCTCGATCGCATCGACCTGCTCTATCCCGACCCCTGGCCCAAGAAGAAGCACTGGAAGCGCCGTTTCGTCTCCAGGCTCAATCTCGACCGCTTCGCCCGCGTTCTCAAGCCCGGCGGCCGGTTCGGATTTGCATCGGACATCGACACCTACATCAACTGGACCCTGGCCCATATGGCCTCCCATCCGCAGTTCGAGTGGGTGGCCCGAAAGGCCGCGGACTGGCATGAGCCGTGGCAGGGATGGCCAGGCACGCGCTACGAGGCCAAGGCGATTCGCGAAGGCCGTACGCCCTGCTACCTGGAATTCGAACGCCTGGACTGATAGTCCCACCCTTCCTCGCAGTCGATCCGTGCGGCCGCAGGGCGGGGCCACGCCGGAATGCCGGAATTCCCTTGCGGAAGCGGCTGAATGGGTCTATATACCTCTCAAATTCTTGATCGTCAGAACAAGGGTGGGCCCGCGAGGACCCGCTCTTTTTTGTTGCCGGACGATCGGATGAACCATTGCAGCGCGGATGACGCCGGAAACGGCGACTGGACGCTGCAGCGCTTTTAAAGTGTTGCATCATCATGCCCCTGAACCGGCAGCGGTTCGAGGGCGCTTGCAGCAGTCAGGATACGGTGCCGATGACAGACGAAGCCGCAATGCCCAATGATGACCGCCTGGTGACCGAAACCGGTGTCGACGCACGCATTGCTGAAATTGTCGAGCCGCTCATCGAATCGATGGATATGCGCCTGGTGCGGGTGCGTCTCTCCGGCCAGAATGGCCTGACACTGCAGATCATGGCCGAGCGCAATGACGGAACCATGAGTGTCGAGGACTGCGAAGCGGTGTCCCGGGCAATTTCACCGGTTCTCGATGTGGAGGATCCGGTCGAAAAGGCGTATCATCTGGAAATCTCGTCGCCGGGCATTGACCGGCCGCTGGTGCGCAGGTCCGATTTCGTGCGCTGGGAAGGCCATCTTGCCCGCTGCGACGCGTCGGTGCTGATCAATGGCCGAAAGCGCTTTCGCGGCTTCATCCGCGATGTCACCGACACAGGCTTTTCGGTCGAGCGTGACCAGCCGGCCTATGGCGAGGAAAACATTGCGGTCATCCCGTTCTCGGCACTTGCCGAGGCCAAGCTGGTGCTGACCGACGAACTGATCCGCGAATCATTGCGCGCCGACAAGGCCGCGAAGGCCGCCCAGGCGGCAAACGGGAATGACAGCGGTGACGACGCGGACGAATCCGGCTCGGGCGATCTGGCCTGAACCGGCGACAGTATTTTGGGGCATCCATCGCGGTGCCGTTGATCCGGTCCGCTTGACGGACCCAACCCAGAGCAGGGCCGCAAGCCGCGGTCCCACATATGGAGACAGACATGGCAGTCAGTGCAAACAGGCTTGAGCTTCTTCAGATCGCCGACGCGGTCGCGCGCGAGAAGTCCATTGACCGCGAGATCGTCATCGCCGCCATGGCCGACGCGATCCAGAAAGCCGCACGCTCGCGCTACGGATCGGAATCCAACATCCGCGCCGACATCAATGCCAAGACCGGCGAGATCCGCCTGCAGCGCCTGCTCGAGGTTGTTGACCACGCCGAGGACTACTCCTTGCAGATCCCGCTGGCTCTCGCCCGCGACCGCAACCCGGATGCCCAGCTTGGCGATTTTATCGCCGACCCGCTGCCGCCGATGGACTTTGGCCGTATCGCTGCCCAGTCCGCCAAGCAGGTGATCGTGCAGAAGGTACGCGAAGCCGAGCGCGACCGCCAATTTGACGAATTCAAGGACCGCATCGGCGAGATCGTCAATGGCACCGTCAAGCGTGTCGAATACGGCAATGTCATTGTTGATCTTGGCCGTGGTGAAGGCATCATCCGCCGTGATGAGACCATTCCGCGCGAAGCCTTCCGTTATGGCGACCGCGTCCGCGCCTATGTCTATGATGTCCGCCGCGAGCAGCGCGGCCCGCAGATTTTCCTGTCGCGCACCCATCCGCAGTTTATGGTCAAGCTGTTCACGATGGAAGTGCCGGAAATCTATGACGGCATCATCGAGATCCGCTCGGTCGCCCGTGATCCGGGCAGCCGCGCCAAGATCGCCGTGATCTCCAACGATTCCTCCATCGATCCCGTCGGCGCCTGCGTCGGCATGCGCGGCAGCCGCGTGCAGGCCGTGGTTGGCGAATTGCAGGGTGAGAAGATCGACATTATCCCCTGGTCGCCGTCGCCTGCAAGCTTCATCGTCAACGCTCTGCAGCCGGCCGAAGTGGCCAAGGTGGTGCTTGACGAGGACGCCGAGCGGATCGAGGTGGTGGTGCCGGACGAGCAGCTGTCGCTGGCCATCGGCCGCCGTGGCCAGAATGTCCGCCTGGCCTCGCAGCTGACCGGTTGGGACATCGACATCCTCACCGAGGAAGAGGAAAGCCAGCGCCGTCAGAAGGAATTCAACGAGCGCACGCAACTCTTCATGGAAGCGCTCGATGTCGACGAAATGGTCGGCCAGGTGCTGGCCTCCGAAGGCTTCAGCCAGGTCGAGGAAGTGGCCTATGTCGATCTCGGTGAAATCACCGCGATTGAGGGTTTTGACGAGGAAACCGCCAACGAACTGCAGACCCGCGCCCGCGAATATCTCGACAAGGTCGAGTCGGAACTGGATGCCAAGCGCAAGGAACTCGGCGTCGAGGACGAACTCCGTTCGATCCCCGGCATCACCACGCCGATGATGGTTGCGCTGGGCGCAGACGGGATCAAGACTGTCGAGGATTTCGCCGGTTGCGCTGTTGACGATCTGACCGGCTGGTCGGAACGCAAGGATGGTGAGACCAAGCGCTTCGACGGCCTGTTCACCGGCCTCGACGTGTCCCGCGCCGAAGCCGAACAGATGATCCTGCAGGCGCGTCTTGCAGTTGGCTGGATCACCGAAGACGAACTGGTGGCCGAGGAAGAAGAAGAGGCTGAAGCGGAAGTGGAAGCTGGCGAAGAAGAAGCCTGAGGTCCGGCGTCTCCGGAGGCTTTGCAGTGAAGGTCAGGATCGAACCCGTGAACGACCGCATGTGCATAGTGACCAGGGAGCGTGGCCAGCCGGATGATCTGATCCGGTTTGTCGCCGGTCCTGACGGAACCGTTGTGCCTGACCTGCGCCATGCCCTGCCGGGGCGCGGCTGCTGGGTCAAGGCGGAGCGGTCCGTGATTGACCTGGCCGTCAAGCGCAAGCTCTTCGGTCGGGCTCTGAAAACAGAGGTGACCACGGACCCGGATCTGGGGGGCGTGGTCGACAGGCTGCTTTGCGACAGCCTTTTTGGTATGATGAACATGGCTCGGAAATCCGGCCAGTTCGTCACCGGATCTGGTAAGGTGGATGATGCCATCCGCTCAGGCGCCGCACGGGCGCTGATGCATGCGAGCGACGCGGCCGAAGACGGCGTACGAAAATTGCGTCAGGCCAATACGGCCCGCGCCAAGGGGATCAAAGAGGCGGAGATACCCGTCTTTCGGCTGTTTTCAGCCGATGAATTGGCGCTTGTCATGGGCGATGGCGCTTTTATCCATGCCGCCGCGCTTGCAGGGCAGGCCGGTGAGGGTGTAGTGAAGCGCGCAAAGATGCTTGCGCGCTACAGGAACGGTCCCGATGCGGGGCCGGGCTGAAAACGGGCTAAGGGGTGTTGAACCCCGGATGCGATCGATCAAGAAGCCGGCGCGCACAGGTGCGATGCGGCTTCCCGCGGAAACGGATACGGAATGAGCGACAGCAACGACGACAAGACAACCAGTGTTACCGGCAAGAAGACCTTCTCGCTGAAGCGCCCCTCTGTGGAACAGGGGATGGTGCGCCAGGAGATGGGCCGTGGGCGCACAAAGGCGGTGGTGGTGGAGACGCGCAAGCGCCGCATCAACCGTCCTGAAGACGACAAGCCGGTCCCGCCGGTGACCCTGAAGCCACGTCCGGCGCCCGCGGCTGAAAAGCCTGCGGAACCGGCTCCGGCCGCCAAGTCTGCGGCAGGCGCCGCGGCAACGCCGGCTGCTCCTTCGGCTCCCGCGCGCGCACCGGCTGCCAAGCCTGCGCCGCGTGGTGCCGTTCTCAACCAGCTTTCCGCAAGTGAAGTCGAGGCGCGCCGTCGCGCCCTTCAGGACAGCCGCATCCGCGATGTCGAGGAGCGCAAGCGGGCCGAAGAAGAGGCCGCGCGCCGCGCCGAGGAAGATGCACGCCGTGCAGCCGAAGAGGCTGAGGCCGCCCGCATCAAGGCGGAAGAGGATGCCCGGCTGGCCAAGGAAGCCGCTGAGCAGGCTGTTGCCGCGGAGGAAGCTGCTGTCAACGCACCTGCAGAGGCTATTCCGCCGGCCGCCGAAGAGGCCCCGCGCGGTCGCCGTCGCGATGCCGTGGAAGAGGAGGCCCCCTCCCGCTCGGGTGGTGCTGCCCGTCCCGGTGGCCCGGCACGGCCCGGTGCCAAGGTCACGCGGCCGGAAACGCCCAAGCCGGCCCGTCCGAAGGCAGAAGAAGATCGCCGCCGCGGCAAGCTGACGCTGACCGCTGCTCTCAACGATGACGGCAATTCGCGCGGCCGCTCGCTGTCGGCCATGCGCCGCCGTCAGGAAAAGATGCGCCGGTCGATGGCGCAGGAACCGCGCGAGAAGATTGCCCGCGAAGTCACCCTGCCTGAAACCATCACCATCCAGGAACTCTCGCAGCGTATGGCCGAACGCTCGGTCGACGTGATCAAGTACCTGATGAAGGAAGGCCAGATGATGAAGCCGGGCGACGTCATCGACGCCGATCTGGCCGAACTGATTGCCGGTGAATTCGGTCACACCGTCCGCCGTGTCTCGGAATCCGACGTCGAACTGGGCATCTTCAATGTCGAGGACGAAGGTGGCGAGATGGTATCGCGGCCTCCGGTGGTCACCATCATGGGCCATGTCGACCACGGCAAGACCTCGCTGCTCGATGCCATCCGCGATGCCAATGTGGTTTCGGGGGAAGCCGGCGGCATCACCCAGCACATTGGTGCCTACCAGGTCGAGAAGAACGGTCAGCTGATCACCTTCATCGATACTCCGGGCCACGCCGCCTTTACCGCGATGCGTGCCCGCGGCGCCCAGGCCACCGATATCGCCATTCTCGTGGTCGCGGCCGACGACGCCGTGATGCCGCAGACGATTGAATCGATCAATCACGCCAAGGCGGCCGGTGTTCCGATCATCGTGGCGATCAACAAGATCGACAAGCCGACGGCTGATGCGCAGAAGGTCCGGACCGATCTCCTGCAGCATGAAGTCTTCGTTGAAAGCATGGGCGGTGAAGTCCTCGACGTCGAGGTCTCCGCCACCAAGCAGCTCAACCTCGACAAGCTGCTTGATGCCATCCTGCTGCAGGCCGAACTTCTCGATCTCAAGGCCAACCCCGATCGCACCGCCGAGGGTGTCGTGATCGAGGCCAAGCTTGATCGTGGCCGCGGCTCGGTTGCCACCGTTCTGGTTCAGACCGGTACGCTCAAGCCGGGCGAAATTCTCGTCGCCGGCGACCAGTGGGGCCGTGTGCGCGCCCTGGTCAATGACCGTGGCGAGCATGTCAAGGAAGCCGGACCCGCGTTCCCGGTTGAGATTCTCGGCCTTCAGGGCACGCCGCAGGCCGGCGACCGCTTTGCCGTGGTCGAGAATGAAAGCCGCGCTCGTGAAATTGCCGAGTATCGCCAGCGGCTTGCCCGCGACAAGGCGGCGGCACGCCAGAGCGGAACACGTGGTTCCCTCGAGCAGATGATGACCCAGCTGCAGGACACCGGCAGCCAGGAGTTTCCGCTTCTGGTCAAGGGTGACGTGCAGGGCTCGATCGAGGCCATTGCCGGTGCCATCGAGAAGCTCGGCACCGACGAGGTTCGCGCCCGGATCATCCATTCCGGCGCAGGCGCCATCACCGAATCCGATATCTCGCTGGCCGAAGCTTCGGGCGCGGCGATCATCGGCTTCAACGTCCGCGCCAACAAGCAGGCGCGCGACGCGGCCGAGCGCGATGGCGTCGAGATCCGCTACTACAACATCATCTACGATCTGGTGGATGACGTGAAAGCCGCCATGTCGGGCATGCTGTCGCCGGAACGTCGCGAGACCTTCCTCGGCAATGCCGAGATCCTCGAGGTGTTCAACATCACCAAGGTCGGCAAGGTTGCCGGTTGCCGTGTCACCGAAGGCAAGGTCGAGCGTGGCGCAGGCGTCCGCCTGATCCGCGACAACGTTGTCATTCACGAAGGCAAGCTCAAGACCCTCAAGCGCTTCAAGGACGAAGTCGCCGAGGTCAATGGCGGCCAGGAATGCGGCATGGCCTTCGAGAACTACGAGGACATCCGCGCAGGCGACGTCATCGAGTGCTTCCGCGTCGAACACGTCACCCGCACGCTCTGATCGGATAGCGATCCCGGCGCTTCGGCGCCGGGCAAGCCTCCGTCTTGCGCTGTCTCGGGCCGTCGTGCCCGCACTTTCGGTTGGAACACCATGGCCAAGTCATCCTCATCGGGTCCGTCCCAGCGCATGCTCCGTGTCGGCGAGCAGGTGCGCGCCGCCATCACCCAGGTCCTGCAGCGTGGTGAGGTCCGTGATCCGGTGATCTCCAACACCCTGATCTCGGTGACCGAGGTGCGCATGTCGCCCGACCTGCAGGTCGCCACCGCCTACGTCACGCCGCTCGGCGTCGACGATCACGCCAAAACCATCGCGGCGCTCAACAAGAATGCCCGCTTCATCCGCGGCCGCGTCTCGCCGGATCTGCGCCAGATGCGCAACATCCCCGAACTTCGCTTCCGCGACGACACCAGCTTCGAGAACTATTCGAAGATCGACGCGCTGTTGCGCTCGCCCGAAGTCGCCCGCGATCTCGACCATGACGAGGATGCGGACGAGACCGGTGATGGCGCCGGCCCCGAAGGCGAAGGGAAAGCCTGAAATGGGGCGTCGTGGCAAGAAGAAGGGCCGTCCGGTTTCCGGCTGGCTGGTTCTCGACAAACCGTGGGATTTCGGCTCGACCGAGGCTGTCTCGAAGATCAAGTGGCTGTTCAAGGCCGAAAAGGCAGGCCATGCCGGCACTCTCGATCCGCTGGCCTCGGGCATGCTGCCGATTGCGCTCGGCGACGCCACCAAGACGGTCCCCTATGTCATGGACGGCCGCAAGATATATGAGTTCACCGTCGCCTGGGGCGAGGAGCGCAACACCGACGATCTCGAGGGCAAGGTGACGGCAAGTTCCGACGCGCGCCCCGACAAGGCGGCCATCGAGGCTATCCTGCCGGCCTATACCGGCGTCATCGAGCAGGTTCCGCCGGCCTTTTCCGCAGTCAAGATAGCCGGCGAGCGTGCCTATGACATGGCGCGTGACGGCGAGGTGGTGGAAATCCCCGCCCGCGAGGTCGAGATCCACCGCATCACGCTGCTGGGATGTCCGGACGCCGACCATGCGGTGTTCGAGGTCGAGTGCGGCAAGGGCACCTATGTGCGGGCGCTGGCCCGCGATTTTGGCCGCCAACTCGGCTGCTGCGGCCATATCTCGGCGCTGCGCCGCACCATGGTCGCGCCGTTCTCCGAAGACGTCATGGTGCCGCTCGCCGATCTGGTGGCTCTCGAGGAAATCGAGGACGACGCCGAACGCCTTGCTCAGCTGGATGCTTATCTGGTGCCTGCAGGCGAGGCGCTTGGCATGCTGCCCCGCATCGATGTCAGCGAGGATCAGGCCCATCGCATACGCATGGGCAACCCGATCATCCTGCGCGGACGCGATGCGCCCGTCGCCACCGACGACGCCTGCGCCTTCGTGCGCGGCCAGCTGCTCTCGATCGGCGAAGTCGCCGGCGGCGAGTTCCGTCCCCGCCGGGTCTTCAAGGCCTGATCACGGTCTTGCGGCGGCCCTTGCGCTGTTGCACACTGATCGCCTGAAAGCCGCGTCGGCCGACTTCGTGCCGGCAGGGAACAAGTTCGGGGGGTAACCAGCCTTGAAATCACGATCCGTTGTCATCTCAATCGCAGGTCTTGCCGCCATCACCCTTGTCGCTGGCGCCGCTCCGTCGGGCGCCCAGAGCCCAGGTTTCGATGCCCAGGGTTGCGGTTGGTACATCGTTCTGGGGTGTTCGAAGAGCCGTGTCGACGCCAAGCGGCAACTCATCGATCTGGGCGGTCCCATGGTCGGCGGCGGCGCCGGATCGCGGGTGATCAACACCTCCGATTTTGACGGATTCCGGGGCGGTTTCTACTGTGTCGCCGACGGTCCGTATGTCTCCCGGGATGATGCAGGCTCCGTGGCCTGGATCGAGGCGGTGCCGGATGCCTATGTCAAGCGAGGTTGCTGACGCGGCGGCTTCACGCGCGCCGATGCCGGCCTTGGTAACCTTGAAGCGGGCGTGGCCCGGGCGTACCCCACATTTCCCTTTCAATTTTGCCGCATTTGGCCTATAGCCCAGCCGTTATCGCCGGTTTGTCCGGCGTGACGCTTCGAGGCCCCTGCTGGACGACATCCCGGCAGCGGGCGCCATATCCATCCAGACTGAAAGGATTTACGATGTCGATTACTGCTGAGCGCAAGGCTGCGCTGATCGAAGAATACGCCACGAAGCCAGGCGATACCGGTTCGCCGGAAGTCCAGGTTGCCATTCTCACCGAACGGATCAACAACCTGACCGGCCACTTCAAGGAAAACAAGAAGGACAACCACTCACGCCGCGGGCTGTTGACGATGGTTTCCACGCGCCGTTCGCTGCTTGATTACGTCAAGCGCAAGGACGAAGCGCGCTATGCTGCGCTGATCGCCCGTCTGGGCATCCGCCGCTAAACGGTTCTCCGGCGGGCGGGCCACGTGTTTCGCCCGCCGGACCCTTTCCCCGATTCCGGTCCTTATGGGTCTGGAACGGGATCCCGGCGCCAAGGCGCGCGCCACCGGTCAGAGGGCCGGAAATCGCGCCACAACCGTCCGAAGACCGGGTAGTCCGGTTCCGACGACACCAGAATGGCCTGTCATGGGGCAGGATTGCCGGATGCTTTTGCCGCGGTTTGCAACGTGGTCCCTCAAAGCCTCCCGCTGTCTTGCCCGAGATGCGCTTAAACACACGGGACAGTGAAGCGCGCGGCCGAATACCGGTCACGCCCACATGCCCGCACTTGAAGGACAAGACATGTTCGATACCCACAAGGTCGAGATTGAATGGGGCGGTCGTCCGCTCACCCTGGAAACCGGCAAGGTTGCCCGCCAGGCCGATGGTGCCGTTATCGCCTCCTACGGCGAGACCACCGTGCTAGCCACCGTCGTTTCGGCGAAATCGCCCAAGCCCGGCCAGGATTTCTTTCCGCTGACCGTCAACTACCAGGAAAAGACCTATGCGGCCGGCAAGATCCCCGGCGGCTATTTCAAGCGCGAAGGCCGCCCGAGCGAGAACGAGACGCTGACGTCGCGCCTCATCGACCGCCCGCTGCGCCCGCTCTTTCCCGATGGCTACAAGAACGACACCCAGATCATCATCACCGTTCTGCAGCATGACCTGGAAAACAACCCCGACATTCTGGCACTGGTCGCAGCCTCGGCTGCCCTGACCATCTCCGGCATCCCGTTCATGGGCCCGATCGCAGGCGCCCGTGTCGGCTACATCAACGGCGACTACGTGCTCAACCCGCATGTCGACGAAATGCCGGAATCGGCGCTCGACCTTATCGTTGCAGGCACTTCCGACGCCGTTCTGATGGTTGAATCCGAAGCCAAGGAACTCGGTGAAGAAGTCATGCTCGGCGCGGTCATGTTCGGCCACAAGTCCATGCAGCCGGTCATCGACGCGATCATCAAGCTCGCCGAAGCCGCAGCGAAAGAGCCGCGCGACTTTGCCGCTCCGGATCATTCCGAACTTGAAACAGAAATGCTCGCCATGTGCGAAGCGGATCTGCGCAAGGCCTATGAGAACACCGACAAGGCAGCGCGCTACGCCGCCATCGATGAGGTCAAGGCCAAGGTCAAGGACCACTTTGCACCGGCTGAGGGCGAAGAGCCCCGCTTTACGTCCGAAGTCATCGGCGCTGTTTTCAAGTCGCTGCAGGCCAAGGTCGTCCGCGGCGCCATCCTCGAGACCAAGAGCCGCATCGACGGTCGTGATCTGTCGACCGTGCGTCCGATCGTCTCGGAAGTCGGCCTGCTGCCGCGCACCCACGGCTCCGCCCTGTTCACCCGCGGCGAGACCCAGGCCATCGTCGTTGCCACGCTCGGCACCGGCGAGGACGAGCAGTATGTCGACAGCCTGACGGGGACCTACAAGGCCACCTTCATGCTGCACTACAACTTCCCGCCCTACTCGGTCGGTGAGACCGGCCGTACCGGTTCGCCCGGCCGCCGCGAAATCGGCCATGGCAAGCTCGCCTGGCGCGCCATCCACCCGATGATGCCGTCGCCCGAGCAGTTCCCCTACACGCTGCGCGTTGTGTCCGAGATCACCGAATCCAATGGTTCGTCCTCGATGGCCACCGTCTGCGGCACCTCGCTGGCGCTGATGGATGCAGGCGTGCCGCTGGCCAAGCCCGTTGCCGGTATCGCCATGGGCCTTATCAAGGAAGGCGACCAGTTCGCCGTCCTTTCCGACATTCTCGGTGACGAGGATCACCTGGGCGACATGGACTTCAAGGTCGCCGGTACCTCCGACGGCATCACCGCCCTGCAGATGGACATCAAGATCGATGGCATCACCGAGGAAATCATGCAGATCGCGCTTGGCCAGGCCAAGGACGGCCGCCTCCATATCCTCGGCGAAATGGGCAACGCCCTGTCTGAAAGCCGGGGCCAGCTGGGTGAATTCGCTCCGCGCATCGAGGTCATGAACATTCCGGTCGACAAGATCCGTGACGTCATCGGCACCGGTGGCAAGATCATCCGCGAAATCGTCGAGAAGACCGGCGCCAAGATCAACATCGACGACGACGGCACCATCAAGATCGCCTCGTCCTCGGGCAAGGAAATCGAGGCCGCCAAGAAGTGGATCCATTCGATCGTTGCCGAGCCTGAAGTCGGTGTGATCTATGAAGGCACCGTCGTAAAGGTCGCCGATTTCGGCGCCTTCGTGAACTTCTTCGGTCCCAAGGACGGCCTGGTCCACATCTCGCAGCTGGCTGCCGAGCGTGTCGCCAAGACCTCCGACGTGGTCAAGGAAGGCCAGAAGGTCTGGGTCAAGCTCTTGGGCTTCGACGAGCGCGGCAAGGTCCGCCTGTCGATGAAGGTCGTTGACCAGGAAACCGGCAAGGAAGTCGAAGCCGGCGAGTAAGCCGGGCTGCGATTGCCAAAGGGCAACAGTACACCTGTTTGCCTATGAACGAGAAAGCCCCTGGATCTGACGATCCGGGGGCTTTCCGCTTTGAGAACAGGCGGTCTCTTGCAGGCTCATGGATCGAACACCCGCGATCCAGCAACTTGCGATCCGGGACAAGTCTTAGTAGACCCATGCAACGGCTACCCGCTTCGGGAGCATCCAGGCTCGGGACTGGCCATCTTGGCAGCGGACCAGGGACTGCCGGGCATACTCCGGCCGAAGCGGAGCGCGGATGTGAAGCATCGGAGGGGTTGCCTCCACGGGCAATACCGGAGGAGGGCGTTGGCAGCATGAACCGGGTGGTAGATATCGAGGACGCCGCGCAGCAGGCGCGCCTCCAGCCATGGGTGGAGATGGAGTGCTACCAGCTCTCGAGCGGCCGCCATGTCGCGCAAATGCAGAGCCTCGACTTCGGCGGCCCGAAGATCGTCCGCGAACGCCAGACTGCTGCCGTCCAGAAACTGGGTTTCGCACCTGCGGACTTCTGTACGGTGTCGATGTCCAGTGCAGGCGAGGCAACGCGTTTTTCGGAACATCTGAGCGTTGAAGGCGACACGGTCTTCTTCATGCCGGGCAACGTCGAATATGACATTCATGTGCCGGCAGGTGTCGAGACGAGCTATGTCGGTTTCAGCTGGCAGGCGTTTCTGCAAGCGGCCAGGGCGCTCAATCCCGCGATGTGGGAAAGCCCGCCGCAAGGCGTGGTGGCGTTGCCCACCCCCATGCACCGTGAGTTCAAGACCATCGTCGACCTCTGGCTGAGCGCCGCCGATGCGCATCATCTGCCCGGTCATCCGCCGGATGCCGCTCGTCTGCAAAACCATCTGCTGCATGCTGTTCTCCAGATCGCTGCCACCTCTGAAAATGACACCGTCCTATCCTTTGGCGAACGCCGGCGGGCCTTACAGATCGGCCGAAACGCCCGAACCTTCGTCGATGATCGTTTCGATGCCGATATGCTGCCGACCGTCGTTGATATCTGCATGGCACTGGGGGTCTCCGAGCGGACCTTGCAATATGCCTTTCGCGAGTATGTCGGAATGTCGCCAGTTGCCTACCTTCGGGTCTGTCGGCTGAACCGCGTGCGCGTTGAATTGGTATCTGCCGATCCGGCAAGCACCACAGTCACGCAGGTAGCCATGCGGTTCGGTTTTTTCCATCTTGGCCGGTTTGCCGGAGACTACAGACGCCTGTTCGGCGCGACGCCTTCGGAAACGCTTGCGTCCTGATGTCATGCCTGGCTTGCCGGCGCGGCGGTTCAGCACTCGGCGTTGCGGTTATCGGATAGCCGCTCCTGCTTCGAGTTCCTATCATGAGCCTGTTGGTTATGCCCGGGACCAGTCCTGGGCCGAAACAATTTTGCCTAACTGAAGTCGGTTTTCATCACCGAAACATTTTTAGCAATCGCCGGACCCCAATGCATTCGTTCCAGGTTCTCCACCCGCGGACTGTCCAGATTCGCCGTTCCTCGTTGCAAATGAGCAGGAAAGTCCTTCTGCTGGCAACCGCGCTGACTGGCAGCCTTGTCGTCTCGTCCGCGCTGATGGACCCGGCACGGGCACAAGCGCTGACGGGGGACGTTGTCGCCAACAATGGTGACACGGTCAACGTCACGGTTTCTTCGACACCCAACTCCGTGACCAACAACGGCGGGCAAGTCCTGGTTGAGACAGGCGGTGTGACGCTGACCACCAATTTCGTGCAACAGGGCGGCGAGACCCGCGTTGCTGCTGGCGGTGTGCTGACGGATACCGACGGCGTGGTCGCCATCAGCGGTGGCGAGGTGCAGAACAATGGCGGCGGCGCGATCACCAGCGCGGTATCGGTCAGCGGCGGTACCCTGATCGCCAGCGGCGGAACGTTTGGCGGCAATGTCACAATCAGCGGTACAGGGGAGTTCAATGTCGACGGCTCGGCCACTGTCGGGACGACAACGATGACCGGTGGCGTTATTGACGTGGGGGATGCCTTTACGCTGAACACCGACCTCGTGCAGAGCGGCGGGACGACCACGATCAATTTCAACGCAACATTGACCGATGCCGGTGGCACGACCCTTACCGGCGGAACGATCACGAATGAGGGAACCATCTCGAATTCCGTCACCGTGAATGGCGGAACCCTCACCAACAGCACGGGCGGAGCGGTCAACGGACTGACAAGCGTTCAAAGTGGTACGCTGAATGCCGCGGGCGGCACCTTTGCCGGCGGCGTGGCCGCGCAGGGCGGGACGGTGAATATGACCGCGTCCCAGACCCTCGACCTGACGAACAATGGATCGGTCATCAACATCAATACGGGCGTGAACCTGACCGACGATCTGGTCAACAATAGTGGCACGCTCAACATAGCCGGTACTCTCACCGGCAATCTGACCAATAGCGCAACGGCCTATGTGACCGGAACCATCACCGGCAATGTCATCAACAACAGCTCCCTGATCTTCAATGGCAATGACACCTTGACCTATGCTGGGAACATCTCCGGCACGGGGTCGCTGACCAAATCAGGTGCGGGCACGCGTACCTTGACAGGAACGAACACCCATTCCGGCAGCACCACGGTCGAAGCGGGTACCTTGCGGGCGGGCTCAGCTGGTGCCTTCACCGCAAATACGGCCTACACTGTCAATGGCGGCACACTTGATCTCAACGGGCACAATCTCACAATGTCGGCGCTGTCTGGTTCCGGCGGAACTGTTGCGTTGGGCAATGCCGGGCTCACCGTGAACCAGTCGGGCACCGCCACCTATGCCGGTGTGATCAGCGGCACGGGCTCGCTCATCAAGTCCGGGGCAGGTACTGTGACGCTCACCGGTGCGAATTCTCATACCGGCGGCACGACGGTTTCTGGCGGAATGCTTCAGATCGGCAATGGCGGCACATCGGGGAGCATCGGCGGCGACATCACCAACAATGCGGCCCTTACCTTTAACCGCTCGAATGCTCTGATCTTCTCAGATGATATTTCCGGCACCGGTTCGCTGGCCAAGTCCGGCGCGGGCACGCTGACGTTAACGGGCACGAACACCCATTCCGGCGGCACGACGATCTCCTCTGGCACGCTTCAGGTCGGCGACGGCGGCGCCTCGGGGAGCATCGGCGGGAATATCACCAATAACGCCGCCCTTGTCTTCAATCGCAACGATGCCTTGACCTATGCTGGCGTCATATCCGGCACGGGTTCCCTGACCAAGTCCGGCGCAGGCACGTTGACGCTGACCGGGACGAACACCCATTCCGGTGGCACGACGATCTCCTCTGGCACGCTTCAGGTCGGCAACGGCGGCGCCTCTGGGAGCATCGGCGGCGACATTACCAACAATGCAGTCCTCATCTTCAATCGCTCGGGTGCCCTGGCCTATGCGGGCGCCATGTCCGGCACCGGTTCGCTGACCAAGTCCGGCGCGGGCACGCTGACGTTAACGGGCACGAACACCCATTCCGGTGGCACGACGATCTCATCTGGCACGCTTCAGGTCGGCGACGGTGGCGCCTCGGGGAGCATCGGCGGCGACATCACCAACAATTCGGCTCTCCTCTTCAACCGCTCGGGTGCCCTGACCTATGCGGGCGCCATGTCCGGCACGGGTTCGCTGACCAAGTCCGGCGCAGGCACGTTGACGCTGACCGGGACGAACACCCACACCGGCGGCACCACGATTTCCGCCGGCAAGCTGGTGGTCAATGGCAGCATCGGCGCGGTGACCCTGAATGGCGGTACCGTGGGCGGGTCAGGCACGCTAGGCGGCCTTACCGCGAGTATCGGCAGCACGATCGCGCCGGGCAATTCCATCGGCACCCTTAATGTCGCCGGGAATTCCGCCTTCGCCTCCGGCTCCACCTATGCAGTCGAGGTCGACAGCGCCGGCAACTCTGACAGGCTCGCCGCCACAGGCACGGTCACCATCGACAGCGGCGCCAAGGTCACTGTTGCCGCCGAGAATGGCACGGACGATGGCTCCACCTATGCCGTCTCGACCACCTACACGATCATCACCGCGGGAGCCGGGATCAACGGCACTTTCGGTTCGGTGAGCGAAAATTTTGCCTTCCTCGATGCGGCGCTCGGCTATGGCGCCAACGCGGTCACCCTGACTTTGACCCGGAATGATACAAGCTTTGCCGCCGCCGCCATCACCGCAAACCAGCGCGCGGCGGCCAACGGCCTGGACAGCCTGCGCGCCGGCAACGCGGTCTATGACGCGGTCGTTGTGCTCAACCAGGCCAGTGCCCGAACCGCTTTTGACAGCCTGTCGGGCGAGATCCATGCTTCTGCTGCGGGCCTGTTCATCGAGAACAGCCGCTTTGCCCGGGACGCTGCCGGCAACCGTATTCGCTCGGCCTTCGAAGGAGTTGCCGGCGGCAACCAGCCGGTGATGGCTTTCGCGGACCTCGGCGGCGTGCCCGTTGGCGCTGCAGTCTGGGGGCACACCTATGGCAGTTGGAGCCGGTTCGGCGGCAATGGCAACGCCGCGGGCATGAACACCACGAACGGCGGGTTCCTTTTCGGGGCCGATGCGGACATGGCTGCGGGATGGCGCGGCGGTCTGATGGCGGGCTACGGCAACGCCAGCTTCAATGTCGATGCCCGCGCCTCTTCCGGCGATGCGCACAGCTATACGCTGGGGGCTTATGCAGGGCGTCAGGTCGGCCCGCTCGGCCTCCGCCTCGGCGCCAGCTACGCCCTTCACGACCTCTCCACGAGCCGCCACGTGTCCGCTGGGACCCTTCGCAATACTCTGAGTACGGGCCATGTCGCCTCGACCGCCCAGCTCTTTGGCGAGGTCGGCTACTCTCTTGAAGGCGGCGGCGCCCGGTTCGAGCCCTTTGCAGCCATCGCACTGATCCATCAGCACACCCCCGCCTTCACCGAGACCGGTGGCGCGGCGGCGCTCTCGGTTGCTTCGGCCTCTCAGACCCTGGGCGTTACCACCATCGGCCTGCGCGCCGAGCGTCAGGTGGCGGCTGGCGAGAGCTATACCGCATCGCTCGGCGGGTCTCTGGGCTGGTCCCACATGATTGGCGACCCCGGGCCGTCCTCGAGCATGCGCTTTTCCTCGGGCAACGCTTTCACCATCTCGGGCCTGCCGCTCGATCGTGACACTGCGCAGATCGAGGCCGGGCTCAGGCTGAATTTCGAGGATGGCGCGATCTTCAACCTCGACTACCAGGGTGAACTGGGCACCCGGACACAAAGCCATGGGGTCGCAGCCAGGTTCTCGAAATCCTTCTGAACCGGCAGCGCGCGGTATTGCCGCGGGCCTGTTGCTGCCGTAAGGGGAACAATCAGCCTCACTCACGCATTGCCCCTGCAAGACAAACGCAGGAGCACACTTCATGAGCCATACGCTTGCCATCGCCAGCATCGAGGAAATCACCCACAATGTCCGTCAGCTGACCTTCGAGAAACCCGAGGGCTTCGAGTTCACGCCGGGACAGGCGGCGGAGGTGGGGATCGACAAGGACGGCTGGCGTGATGCGGGCAATCCCTTCACCTTCACCGCACTGCCCGAATGGGACGAGTTGCAGTTCACCATCAAGGTCTACCCTTCGCACGACGGACTGACCGAACAGATCGGCAAGATGGAAGTGGGCGACAGCTTCATTGTCGGCGATCCCTGGGGCACCATCGAGTACAAGGGGAAGGGCACATTCATTGCCGGCGGTGCCGGTGTCACCCCGTTCATCGCGATTCTCCGCATGCTCAAGGAGCGTGGTGAATTGTCCGGCCATCGGCTGATCTTCGCCAACAAGCGCGAGGCAGACATCATCCTGCGAGACGAGTTCGATGCCATGCCGGGCCTCGAGGTGGTTTACGTCCTCTCCGAAGAGAAAAAGAATGGTTTCGAGCATGGCCGTATCGACCAGCCGATGCTCGAACGCCTGATCGGAAACACGGATCAACAATTCTATGTCTGTGGCCCCGACGATATGGTGGAGAGCATCAACGACGCGCTCAGGCAGATCGGTGCCGACCCGGACGGGCTGGTCTTCGAGGAGTGATGAGCAGTCTGCACAGTGGGTGAGCCAACGCGGTGGAATGGTTTGAGCAATGAGCCCCGACGCCACGGCGGAGAATTCAGCTGGTTTCGCTCCCATCGTCCGCTTGCACACGTGAAAAAGCCCCGGATCTGCAATCCGGGGCTTCTGCATGCGGCAGGCTGGCAGCCTCTAGCTCGGTTCCGTGTCGGTCCGCTTCAACTCGGAGACGATCGGCATCGAGGTGATGTTGAAGCCCGAATCCACGTAGTGGATCTCGCCGGTCACGCCCGACGAAAGGTCCGAAAGCAGGTAAAGCGCCGACTTGCCGACATCGCCGATATCGACGGTGCGGCGCAGCGGCGCATTCTTTTTCTGGTAATTGAACATGGCCCGGGCATCGCCGATGCCCGCGCCCGCCAGCGTACGCACCGGCCCGGCCGAGATCGCGTTGACGCGGATGCCGTCCTGGCCGTAATCGGCGGCCAGGTAACGCACCATGGCTTCAAGCGCGGCTTTGGCGACACCCATCACGTTGTAGTTCGGCATCACCCGCATCGAGCCGCCATAGGTCAGCGTCAGGATCGAACCGCCTTCGCTCATCAGCGGGGCTGCGCGCTGCGCCACTTCGGTGAAGGAATAGGCCGAGATCACCATGGTGCGCGAGAAGTTGGCCCGCGTCGTCACGTCGGCATAGCGGCCCTTGAGCTCCGACTTGTCGGAAAATCCGATGGCGTGGACCACGAAATCGATCGTGCCCCATTCGGCCTTGAGTCGCTCGAACACCTGGTCCACTGTAGCAATGTCCTCGACATCGCAAGGCAGTATCAGCTTCGAGCCGACACTTTCCGCCAGCGGCTTCACCCTGCGGCCAAAGCCTTCGCCCTGGTAGGTGAACGCCAGTTCGGCCCCGGCGTCAGCCAGTTGCTTGGCAATCCCCCACGCGATCGAGTGGTCATTGGCGACCCCCATGATCAGGCCGCGCTTGCCTTTCATGATACCGTCCATCCCCGTCATCCCCTTCGATCTCACCCGTTGTGACGCTGGAAGACCAGCGTGGCATTGGTCCCCCCGAAGCCGAACGAGTTCGACAGCACCGTGTCGATCTTCGCATCATCGATGCGCGAGCGCACGATCGGCACACCGTCGAATTCAGGGTCCAGTTCGGTGATATGGGCGCTTTCGCCGATGAAGTTCTCCTTCATCATCAGAAGCGAGTAGATCGCCTCCTGAACGCCCGTCGCACCGAGTGAATGACCGGTCAGCGACTTGGTCGACTGCACATGCGGCATGTCGTTGCCGAAGACTTCCCGGATCGCGCCGATTTCCTTGGAATCGCCCACCGGCGTCGATGTGCCGTGGGTGTTGATGTAGTCAACCCGCCCCTTCACTGTCGAAAGTGCCTGGCGCATGCATCGGACAGCGCCTTCACCTGACGGGGCGACCATGTCGTAGCCGTCTGATGTTGCGCCGTAACCGGTCAGTTCGGCGTAGATCTTGGCACCGCGGGCTTTTGCATGCTCGAGTTCCTCGAGAACCAGAACGCCGGCGCCGCCGGCAATCACGAAGCCGTCGCGGCTGATGTCATAGGCGCGGCTTGCGCTGGTCGGCGAGGTCTCGTTGTACTTCGAACTCATGGCGCCCATCGCGTCGAACAGGTTCGACATGGTCCAGTCCAGATCCTCGTGTCCGCCGGCAAACATCATGTCCTGCTTGCCCCACTGGATCATTTCCGCCGCGTTGCCGATGCAATGCGCCGAAGTCGAGCAGGCCGACGAGATCGAGTAGTTCACGCCGTGGATCTTGAACCAGGTCGCAAGCGTGGCCGATGCGGTCGAGGACATTGCCTTGGGCACCGCGAACGGGCCTATCCGCTTCGGGCTGCCGTTCTTGCGGGTGATGTCGGCGGCGTCGATCAGCGTCCGCGTTGACGGTCCGCCCGAGCCCATCACGATGCCGGTGCGTTCATTGCTGATCTCGGTCTCCGAAAGGCCGGCATCCTCGATCGCCTGTTTCATGGCGACATGGTTCCAGGCGCCGCCGCGCGACAGGAAGCGCATGGCGCGGCGGTCGACCATCTCGGTGGGATCCAGCGTCGGCGCACCCCAGACCTGGCTGCGGAAGCCATGCTCTGCAAAGTCCTCGCTGAAACTGATGCCCGATTTGGCCTCGCGGAGGGATTGTGTTACCTCGTCTGCGGTGTTGCCGATGGAGGATACGATCCCCATGCCTGTCACGACGACTCGTCTCATGTCCTGCCCTTTCTTGTAGAGGGTCCTGAAATTTCCCGGCGCCGTAATCGCGCGCCTTGAGCGGGAGTGTCAGGCAGTTTTGTCCTTAGCAAGGCCGACCTTCAGATCGCTGGCGTTGTAGATCGTCTCGCCATCCGCCTTGAGCCAGCCGTCGGCGATACCGAGCACCAGCCGGCCGCGCATCACGCGCTTGAAGTCGATGCCGTATTCGAGCTTCTTGATCGTCGGCGTCACCATGCCTTTGAATTTGACCTCGCCGGTCGACAGCGCCATGCCGCGGCCCTGTTCGCCAAGCCAGCCCAGATAGAAGCCGGTCAGCTGCCACATGCCGTCAAGGCCAAGGCAGCCGGGCATGACCGGGTTGCCCTTGAAGTGACACGGGAAGAACCAGAGATCGGGGGTGATGTCGAACTCGGCGCGCAGATAACCCTTGTCGAATGCACCGCCGGTTTCCGAGATATCGGTGATCCGGTGCACCATCAGCATCGGCGGCAGCGGCAGCTGGGCGTTGCCGGGTCCGAAGAGCTCGCCTTCCGCACATTTCAGGATCTCGTCATATGTGTAGCTCGATTGCCTGTCGACCATGAAAAAAGCGTCTCCTCGTTCGCCGTCTCTCCGCGCGGCTTCAATTCGTGGTGTGCAAACTAGCACAGGCCAGTGCCCTGGCGAAGCCACCGGGCACGGCACCCCCGAATACCGGATGAGCCATTCAAGTGAAAGGGGGGGCAGGCGGAAAGTGGATTTCAGAGATCTATTGAAAGCAATGCCCACAAAAGATATATGAAACCTATGAAATCTATCGATCGGACGCCATCAAGCATGCCTGGTGCACACGGATCAAAATCCTCCGAGCGCGAATCGGCTCTGCGCCTGCGCGGGGCAGGGCTTCGCCCAACACGCCAGCGCGTGGCGCTGGCCGACCTGCTGTTTGCCAAGGGGGATCGCCATCTGACAGCCGAGGAGCTTCATGAAGAGGCTGTCGGCGTCGGGGTGCCGTGCTCGCTGGCCACGGTCTACAATACCCTGCACCAGTTCACCGAGGCTGGTCTGCTCAGGGTACTGTCGCTCGAAACCGCCAAGACCTATTTCGACACCAATGTCTCCGACCACCATCACTTCGTGGTCGAGGGCTCCAATGATGTGCTCGATATTCCGGTGGGCAACATTTCGGTTTCCGACCTGCCCGAGGCGCCCGAAGGCATGGAAATCACCCATGTCGATGTGGTCATCCGAGTCCGTCCCAAGCGCTGACTCACGGCCGGACAGCCTCCGGCCACACCCTTTTCAAGCCCGCCGAGCCTCTCGTTGACAACACCATGAGCGATCTGCGTCGATCGCTCTGGAAAAGTGGGCAATTTCCCATTACTAGCGTGTCAGTCCCGTCAGGCTCTTGCGCGCATGACGGTCTTCGTTTTGGGAGCCGAGAGGAAAACACATGCCGCCGTATCGTTCGAGAACATCCACCCATGGCCGCAACATGGCGGGCGCCCGCGGCCTGTGGCGGGCGACGGGCATGGCGGACAGTGACTTCGGCAAGCCGATCATCGCGGTGGTCAACTCGTTCACCCAGTTCGTGCCCGGCCACGTCCATCTCAAGGACCTGGGCCAGCTTGTCGCCGGCGAGATCGAAAAAGCCGGCGGCGTCGCCAAGGAATTCAACACCATTGCCGTCGATGACGGCATCGCCATGGGCCATGACGGCATGCTCTATTCGCTGCCCTCGCGCGAACTCATCGCCGATTCCGTCGAATACATGGTCAACGCCCATTGCGCCGATGCCATGGTCTGCATCTCCAATTGCGACAAGATCACGCCCGGCATGTTGATGGCGGCGATGCGGCTCAACATCCCGGTGATCTTCGTCTCCGGCGGCCCCATGGAAGCCGGCAAGGTCATCCTCGAGGATGGCACGGAAAAAGCGCTCGACCTGGTCGATGCGATGGTTGCGGCTGCCGATGACAGTATCAGCGACGCCGATGTCGCCGCCATCGAACGCTCGGCATGCCCCACCTGCGGCTCCTGCTCGGGCATGTTCACCGCCAACTCCATGAACTGTCTCGCAGAGGCCATGGGTCTTGCGCTGCCCGGGAACGGCTCGACGCTCGCCACCCATGCCGACCGCGAACGGCTGTTCCGTGAGGCTGGCCGCACCATCGTTGGTCTCGCCAAGCAGTATTATGACGGCGACGACGCCGGCGTGCTGCCGCGTTCGATCGCCTCCTTCGCAGCGTTCGAAAACGCGATGACGCTGGACATCGCCATGGGCGGCTCCACCAACACGGTGCTGCATCTGCTCGCCATCGCCCATGAGGGCGAGGTCGATTTCACCATGGCCGACATCGACCGGCTGTCGCGCAAGGTGCCGGTGCTGTGCAAGGTCGCCCCTGCCAAGAGCGATGTGCACATGGAGGATGTCCACCGCGCCGGCGGCATCATGGCGATCCTCGGTGAGCTGGACCGGGCCGGGCTGCTCGACACGTCCGTTGGCACCATTCATGAAAAGACCATGGCCGACGCTCTGGCAAAATGGGACATCGTGCAGTCTTCCGACGAAGTGGTGCATGATTTCTACCGCGCGGCTCCCGGCGGCGTTCCCACCCAGACCGCCTTCTCGCAGTCCCGCCGCTACAACAGTGTCGACATCGACCGTACAGGCGGCGTGATCCGCAGCGCCGAGCATGCGTTTTCGCAGGATGGCGGCCTTGCCGTGCTGTTCGGCAATCTCGCCGAGGATGGCTGTATCGTCAAAACCGCCGGCGTCGATGAATCGATCCTCAAATTCTCCGGGCCTGCGAAGATCTTCGAAAGCCAGGACGATGCGGTCTCGGACATCCTGACCGGCAAGGTCAAGCCCGGCGAAGTGGTGCTGATCCGCTACGAGGGGCCGCGCGGCGGACCCGGCATGCAGGAAATGCTCTACCCGACCAGCTACCTGAAATCCAAGGGGCTGGGCAAGGCTTGCGCCCTGGTCACAGATGGCCGCTTTTCCGGTGGATCTTCGGGCCTGTCGATCGGCCACGTCTCGCCCGAAGCCGCCGAGGGCGGCACCATCGGCCTGGTCGAGACCGGCGACATCATCGAGATCGATATCCCCGCACGCTCCATCCACCTGGCTGTCGACGAGGCAACTTTGGCTGAACGCCGCGCCCGGCGCGAAGCCGAAGGCTGGCAGCCCGAAAAGCCGCGCAAGCGTGCCGTCTCGACCGCGCTGAAAGCCTATGCCTCAATGACCAGCAGCGCCTCCAAGGGCGCCGTTCGCATTCTCTGAGCTGTGCGCAACCGGCCATGTGCCGACGACCGATGCTGAAACATTCCGCGGGCCGGCCATGCCGGCCCGCCAAGCCCTGCCTCAGGCGGCCGCGGCCTGCAGCCGTCCGTCGAGCACCACGCCCGTCTGGGGCGAGACGACGCCGGCATCGCGGATGAAGGCGATGATCTCGTTGCGGTAAACCAGACCGGTGTGCAGATAGGTGAGCTGGCGCAGGTCCATGCTTGGAAGATCGCCCGCGACACCGCCGCCGATCGGCTTGCCGTTCCACGATTCGCCAAAGCCACCCAGCGAGATATAGGTGTTGAAGGCGACGGTGAAGCTCTTGTCCATCTGCTCGGCGAGTGGCTGGCCGTTGATTTCCACCTCGACCGCCCGGGCCTCCTGTGCCGAACTGCCGTAATCGATGCGATAGCGCACGCCCTTGGAGAAATGCAGGAAGCCGCGGGAAACGAAGCTGTCGAGCTTGATGTCACTGCTCGTCAGTTCCTCCGGCCGCAGGATGCGCTTGGCATTGTTGTCCAGCATCTCCTGGATCTGAGCCCCGCTCATGGTCGCCACGTGGACATTGTCGGCATAGGGCATGACGTCGAACCACTGCTTGAATGTCAGTGGTCCCTCGGCGATGCCCGAGGCGAGGCCTGTGGCGTTGAACATGGCGATGTCGATCCTGCCATTGGCAAAGGTTGCCGAGCGCTCGACGAGAGCGTCATTCATGAAATTGGCAATGGCGCATTCGCGGATGTAGCGATCTGCGATGGTGCGTTCGGTTGATACCAGCTCTCCGTCCTCGACGGTGCCGATGATTTCCGTCAGCTTCTCGTCCAGTGCTGCAAGCAGCGGCGCAATATGCGCCGTCTCGAACTCGGCGTCATAATCGCCGTCATGCTCGAGGTCGGCATACTTCGGATCGTCGGCGGCCACACGGTCATCGCGCGATTTCACCTTGTGTAGGCTGACCGAGGAGAACCAGTCCTTGCGGCCCTGGTCGGCGGCGATCGACATCGCGATCTCGCCGAGATAGGCCCCGTTGGCTTCGGCCTGGGTCAAAAGCACGCCCTCGATCATGTTGTCGAGGTCGATGCCTTCGGCATTCAGACGCGTGTGCGAATGGCCGCCGACCAGCACGATGGGCTTGTCGGTCAGCGGAGCCGCAGCGGCAGCGATGTCGAAATCGCCTTCGCCGATCATCCGGTTGGTCGCCGCCTTGCCGCTCATGTGATTGCCGGAGCCGTAGCCGCAATGCGACAGGATGACGACGACATCGGAGATCGAGGCCACAGCCGGCAGCAGATTGCGGACGGCCTCCACCGGACTGGAAACCGCCAGATCCGGATCGGACTCCTGACCGACCCGTGTATCGACCGCTGTTGTCAGGCCGATGAATCCGATGCGCATGCCCTTGGCTTCGGCAATCGCCGCACAGGAATAATCCTTGTTCATGGCCATGAATTTCGAACCATGGACATTGGCCGACAACACCGGGAAAGTCGCATCTGCGAGACCCGTCTTCAACACTTCGCAGCCACGGTCGAACTCGTGATTTCCGAGCACCGCAATGTCGAGACCTGCTGCCGAATAGCTGCGATAGGCGGGATCAGCAACGAAGCCCTCGGGCGACCAGCCCAGCAGCTCATCGAGCACCGAGCCGGTGTGGTCGTCGCCGCCGGAAATGAACAGCACGGCTTCGTTGTCTGCTGCCGCGGCCTTGGTTTCGCGAACCGTCTTGACCATCTGCGACAGCCGGTGCGTGTCGCCTTTTTTCCCATGGGTGTCGGTGAGGTGATTGTGCAGGTCATTGAAATGCATCAGCCGCAGAACCCGGCGTTCGCCGGCGGCCATGGACGACTGCGGAACGGGGTTGCCTTCGGCCGTGATGATGGTGCTGATGGGGCCGGAAAACGGATCGCCCTTGAGCAGGAACAGCCGCTCGAAAGCGCCGTTCGGATTCGGCGTGGCGGCAACCATCTGCAATTCACCCTCAGCGGCGGCGCCAGAGCGAAACGTTAGGAATGGCGACATGGCTGTCAGGCCGACGACGGCGCCGGATTTTAAAAGATTACGACGTGAAAATTGAATGTTTGCAAGAGTCACAATGACCTCCTGTAGCTGCGGAGAGGAAACATATCCCCGCGGAGGCCTTCTCATGTGTTTATGAAGTCCCGATGACGCGCGCTGGTGCGCCCGGGACTTTGCATCGCATCCGACATGTGGTGGTTGGCGATGCGCGCCGGGAAGTTGGCCTGCATAAGCCCCGAAAGACCGGTAAGTCACATCAACAGTGCGATGACCCGTTTTCCACAGAGTTCGAAATCATCCGCTGCGATAACGCTGCGAGGGTCCGATCCGGGCCTATTTGAAGGCTTCGCCCGGGTAGGCGCCCCAGATCTCGCTCTGCGCGACCCAGCCGCTGGTTCCCTCGGCTTCGGCCTCGCACCAGTCGCCGTTGCAGGTCTTCACCGAAACCACCACGCCGGGTTCGAGACGGGCGACCACATCGGCATTGGTGCGGGCTTCACGGTGCATGTTGATGAAGTCATCCGTGGCCTCGCCCTTCTTCCAGGGCGCGGTCATCGCCGTGCGCTCGCCTGACAGCAGGGACTGGTAGACCCAGCCCTCGGTGCCTTCGGCGTCGCGCACCCGGCGCCAGTTGTCGTATTCCTGGATCACTTCCATCGGCACCCCGGAGCGGGTGTAGAGCCAGGCCACCGCGTAGTCCCGGCCCGGGCCGATGCGCAGATTGACCCGCTTGGCCTTGAGGCTGACAAAGCGCGGCAGCGGCAGGCCGCTCGGGCCTTTCGTCGCCGCCTGCGCATGAGCCGCAAAGCCTGCGGTTGTTCCGGACCCGAGCATCGGGCTGACCGCCAGGCCCGCAAGCGCCAGGCAGGTTCCGGAAAAAAGGGAAAGGCGACGCATGACTCACACCTTTTGGGTTGGGGCGCCGGGGAGGGGCGGCGCCGCTGCAGTTCTGGTTCCAGGCTCGCTTGTGCCGCCGTCCCGGCGGGCGTTGGACGGGCCCTGGCGTCGAGCTCGGGGAGCGCCGCCTGTGGCCGGTTGTGAGCCTGTGACGCTTTTTTAAACAGCAATCCCGGCGCTTTGGATTGTCATCGCCGGAGGGTCTGTTAGAAAAAGCGTAACGCGGAAATCAATGTCGCCGAGTTTGGTTAAGAAGCTCTCAACGCTGGACCTGAATAAGATGCCCAACAAGAAAAAACCGAAGGTCTATATCACCCGCCGTCTGCCGGACGCGGTTGAAACACGCATGCGCGAACTGTTTGACGCCGAGCTCAATATCAATGACGACCCACGCACCCAGCCCGAACTTGTTGCCGCCATGCGATCCGCCGATGTTCTGGTGCCCACCGTCACCGACCGGATCGATGCCGCGCTGATCGAACAGGCCGGTCCGCAGATGAAGCTGATCGCCAATTTCGGCAATGGCGTCGACAACATTGATGTCGAGGCCGCGCAGAAGAAGGGCATCACCGTCACCAACACCCCGAACGTGCTCTCAGATGACACCGCCGACATGACCATGGCGCTGATGCTTGCCGTGCCGCGGCGGCTGACCGAGGGCGCCAATGTCATCATCGGCGCCAATGGCAGCTGGAAGGGCTGGTCGCCGACCTGGATGCTCGGCCACCGCATCGGCGGCAAGCGGCTCGGCATCATCGGCATGGGACGCATCGGCACTGCCGTTGCCCGTCGCGCCAGGGCCTTCGGCCTGTCGATCCATTATCACAACCGCCGCCGTGTCGACCCGGCCACCGAGGATCAGCTTGAGGCCACCTACTGGGACAGCCTCGACCAGATGCTGGCGCGCGTCGACATCGTCTCGGTCAACTGCCCTTCGACGCCCGCCACGTTCCATCTGCTTTCCAGCCGTCGGCTAGAGCTTATGAAACCTGGCGCTTACATTGTGAACACCGCCCGCGGCGGCATCATCGACGAGGATGCGCTGATCCAGGCGCTGCGCGACGGCCGCCTTTCCGGTGCCGGGCTCGATGTGTTCGAACACGAACCCGCGGTCGACAAGCGACTGCTCAAGCTTGCGTCGGAAGGCAAGGTGGTGCTTCTGCCGCACATGGGCTCGGCCACCATCGAAGGCCGGATCGACATGGGCGACAAGGTGATCATCAACATACGAACCTTCTTCGACGGCCACCGCCCGCCCGACCGCGTGCTGCCGCTGAGAAACTGAGGCCGGAGTTCGGAGTTCAGAAGTTCGGGGACCGTTTACCTTTACCCCTCAATTGCTGGGTTCGGTTTCGCCGTGAGCGCGGGCAAAAGCAAACTGTCCCCTGCCTAGCCCTTCCGGCTGTAGCGGATGGTCTGGAAGCTCGCTGCCAGCCCGTCATAAAGCAGCAATCGTCCGATGAGCGGTTCGCCCGCGCCTGTGATCAGCTTGATCACCTCCATTGCCTGCAGCGTACCGATCACGCCGGTGAGCGCGCCCACGACGCCCGCTTCGGCGCAGGAGGGCACCAGCCCAGGCGGCGGCGGCTCGGGAAACAGGTCCCGGTAGCCTGGGTAGAGCTTGCCCTCGGAATTCTTCTCATAGGGTGTGAGCACCGTAACCGATCCGTCGAAGCGCCCGACAGCGGCGGTCACCAGCGGGATCTTCAGCGTCTCGCAGGTGTCCGCCAGCAGGTACCTCGTGTCGAAATTGTCCGACCCGTCCACCACCATGTCATAAGCGGTCAGCACATCCACCGCATTGTCCGTCGTCAGGCGCGTCTGGTGGGTCACCACCCGCGTGTGCGGGTTGAGGCGGGCAAGCGACCGGGCGGCACTCTCGGTCTTGGCCATGCCGACACTGGCCGTGTCGTGCAGGATCTGGCGTTGCAGGTTGGACAGCGACACCTCGTCATCGTCGATCACGCCCAGCAGTCCGACGCCGGCGGCTGCCAGGTAGCTCAGCACCGGCGAGCCCAGCCCGCCGGCACCGATCACCAGCACCCGCGCCGCCTTGAGCCGCTGCTGGCCGGCGCCGCCGATTTCCGCAAGCACGATGTGCCTTGCGTAACGCGCCACTTCGTCGGGATCGAGATGTGAATTGTCCATGTCTGCTCTCCGGATGCCCCCGGGCATCAGTCTGTCGTAGGCCTCAACCGGCAGCGGCGTCCACGTGCGGCGTCACCTGGCCATCCGCCACCAGGAAGATCTGTCCCCGCGACCCCAGGCTTGCAAACATCGAGACATCGGTTCCGGTCATGAAGGCCTGGCAATCGAGCGCCTCGATCAGATCAAACAACGCTGCCCGGCGGCCTTCGTCAAGATGCGCGGCGATCTCGTCGAGCAGAAGGATCGGCGCATGCCCGGTCATGGCCCGCACCAGCTGCGCATGTCCGAGCACGATCCCGATCAAGAGCGCCTTCTGCTCCCCGGTCGAGGACAACGCCGCCGGCATCGCCTTGGCGCGGTGATGCACGATCAGGTCGGAGCGGTGCGGCCCCGACAATGTCCGCCCGGCCGCCGCATCCCGCCGCCTGCCGCTTTCCAGCATCTGCGCGAAGGCAGCCTCCATGTCGCTCGCCGATGCCAGCGCCTCGTCTTCGAGAAAGCCTTCCAGCCGCACCGTCGCGGCGGGAAACACGCTGTGCTCGGCATGACTTTCGATCAGATCGGAAAGCAGGCTCACCACCTCGTTGCGCGCCATTGCCATCGCGACCCCGAGTTCGGCCATCTGCGCTTCCAGCCCGTCGAGCCAGGCAGGATCCGCCCGCCCTTCCGACAACAGCCGGTTGCGGCTGCGCATGGCCCGTTCATAGTTCAGCGCCCGGCCGCCATGGGCCGGGTCCACCGACAGCACCAGCCGGTCCAGAAACCGCCGCCGGTCGCCGGCCGAGCCGGTGAACAGCCCGTCCATCGCCGGGGTCAGCCACAACAGCCTGAGATGGTCGAGAAGCTCGTCGGTGGTCCGTGCCGGCGCGCCGTTGATCCGCACCCGGCGCGATCCGCCTTCCTCGCCGCCGTCCACACCGGTGCCGATGTCGGTCGCGCCGGCCATGCCTTCCAGGCTGGCAAAAATGCTGAAACCGGTTGCTGGCTCCGTTCCGGCCCCAGGATCAGGCCTCGGTCCAGATCTGATCAGGTCGCCATAGGGGGCTCGCCGCATGCCCCGGCCGGGGGTAAGCAGCGACACCGCTTCCATGAGATTGGTCTTGCCCGCGCCATTGTCGCCCGTAAGCACCACATGGCGCTCATCGAGAGTGAGCGACAGGTTCGCATAGTTGCGGAACCCGGTGAGTTTGAGTTTTTCGATATGCACCCTGGCGGCCATGCAACTCCCCGCTCAGCCGTGTTCCGGCCGGCAGCCCGTTTCGGTGCGTGAGGCCAGCGCCTCTATACCCGCATCGGCATCAGCACGTAGAGCGCGTCGTCGCCTGCGGTGTCGCGCACCAGCGTCGGGGAGCCGGGATCAGCCAGCATGAACACCGCATCCGAACCCGACAGCTGGTTGGTGATGTCCAGCAGATACTTGGCGTTGAAGCCGATTTCCAGCGGATCGCGATCATAGCCGACAGCGAGTTCTTCCGTCGCGCTGCCCGAATCCGGATTGTTCACCGTCAGCGTCAGCTGACCGTCGGCAATCGCCAGCTTGACCGCGCGTCCGCGCTCCGAGGAGATCGTCGAAACCCGGTCGACAGCCTGGGCAAAGCTCTGGCAATCGACGGTCAGTTCCTTGTCATTGCCGGTCGGGATCACCCGCTGGTAATCGGGGAAGGTGCCGTCGATCAGTTTCGAGGTCAGCACCACCGAGCCGATTGTAAAGCGGATCTTCGCATCCGACAGCTCGACCGTGACGGTGACATCCGGATTGTCGACCAGCTTCTGCAGTTCGCCCACGGTCTTGCGCGGAATGATGATGCCCGGCATGCCTTCGGAGCCGGAGGGTGCGTCGACGTCGGCGCGCGCCAGGCGGTGACCGTCAGTGGCAACGGCTCTCAGCTTCAACGCGCCCTCGCTCTCGATCGAATGGACGAAGATGCCGTTGAGATAGTACCGGGTCTCCTCGGTCGAGATCGCAAACTGGGTCCGGTCAATGAGCATCTTCAGCTGCGTTGCGGGCAATCTGAACGTATGGGTGAAGGCACCCGCGGTCAGATCCGGAAAATCCGATTCCGGCAGACACTGCAGTGAGAATTTCGAGCGGCCGGACGCCACGGTCATAGACGTGCCGTCGGTATCCGTCGACAGCAGCACCTCGGAGCCGTCGGAGAGCTTGCGCACGATGTCATAGAGCAGATGCGCCGGCACCGTGGTGGCGCCCGCCTGCTCGATCATCGCCGGTGTCGCCTCGGTGATCTCCAGGTCGAGGTCGGTCGCCTTCATGTCAAGCGTTGCACCTTCGGCCTTAAGCAGCACATTCGACAGGATCGGAATGGTGTTGCGCCGCTCGACCACGCGATGAACATGGTTCAGCGACTTGAGGAGGTTGGAACGCTCGAGGGTGACACGCATGGTTTGACTACCGTTTGGCTGGGGGCCCGCGCTTGGCCGCGCCGGCCTTTCAAATTCTGTCTTGTCCGGCTTTGTCCGGTCGAGGCCATGGAAAGGCGCATGGAGCGCCCAGGCCGGGCGGACAAAATGGCAGATTATGCCCCCGAATTGCAACAAAAACCGGCCCGGACCTTTCGGCCCGGACCGGGATTCTGGGGATAAGCACCGGCGATTGCGCCCTATTCGATGATCAGCCGCTTGAGCAGTTCGATCTCGTGGCCGAGCTTGGTGTCCGAGTTGATCAGCTCTTCGATCTTGCGCACCGCATGCAGCACCGTGGTGTGGTCGCGTCCGCCGAATCTCCGCCCGATCTCGGGAAACGACCGCGGGGTCATCGTCTTGGCCAGGTACATAGCGATCTGTCGCGGCTTGACGATCACCCGCGTGCGGCGATCCGACACCAGCTCCTGCCGCGAGACATTGTAGTGCCGCGAAACCACCCGCTGGATGTCCTCGATGCGCACCCGCTTGGGCTCACCCGCATTGACAAGGTGGCCAAGCAACTGGTCGACCCGCTCCAGCGTCAGGTTGGGCTCGAAGCTGCGGCGGAACAGGAGTTGGTTGAACGCGCCTTCCAGCTCGCGGCCGCTTGAGGTGATGTTCTGGGCGACATGGGCGAGAATGTCCTCGCCGATATCAAGCGTGCCGTCATCGATCTGGGCAATCGCCAGCCGCTGGCGCAGCATTTCCAGGCGCATGTCAAAGTCGGGGGCCTCGATTTCGATGGCGACGCCGCCCTGCAGCCGCGAGCGAACACGCGGATCAAGCGATTCCAGCTCCCACGGCGCGCGGTCGGCGGCGACCACGACCTGGCGGGCGGAATCGAGCAGCATGTTGAGCAGATGGCAGAACTCGTGCTGGATCGACTTGCCCTGCAGGAACTGCATGTCATCGATCACCAGCAGATCAATGTTGCGCAGCGATTCCTTGAACGACAGCGCATCATTGTCGCGGATCGCAGTGGCGAAGCGCCACATGAAATATTCGGCGGTCAGATAGACCACCCGCGGATTGCGGGCATGCCGGCTGGCTGCCGCGGCAATCGCCTGCAGGAGATGGGTTTTGCCCAGGCCCACATTGGAATGGATGAACAGCGGGTTGAACCGCACCGCACCGGTGCCCGCTTCGGCGATGGTCTTGGCTGCCGCCAGAGCCACCCTGTTGGAAGAGCCTTCGACATAGCTCTCAAAGGTGTAGCGCGGGTCGAGCGGCGATCCGATCACGGTGTTGGCAGCCTGTGGCCCCTTTGGAAAGGTCGAAAGATGCGCCCCCGCGCCCTTGACCGAAAGATGAAGGTCCTTGCGCGCTTGAGCCGGTGCCGGCTGGACGGCGGATGAATTTGCGGCCGCATCGGTGTCGGTTTCGGGTACCTGGCGGCTGGCCCGGGTCGCCGATCGCACGACGATCTCGACCTTCAGGATGTCCGCATCTTCCTCGCTGAACAGCGCGCTGATCTGCTCGAGATACTTGTTGTTGATCCAGGATTTGAGAAATGCGGTCGGCACTGACAGCCTCACCACGCTCTTGGAGGCTGATTGCAGCTTGAGCCGCCCGAACCAGCTTGTGAAGACCTCCGGCCCGACCTGCGCTTTCAATCGCGCCATGACCCGATCAAAGGTCTTGGTATTCTTGTTCATGTCCGCCCCTTTGTCAGTCGTCGGGCAAACATTCTCGCCAAGCGGTTGGGCGTCGGTTTCCTGTGCGCTCCATTGTGCCGCCCTAAGCGCTGGTGTGATTTGTGTTTGCATCGCCGCTGTATTTCCCTGTTGCCACATTTAGGTAAGCCGTCCCGACCATCATGGTCCGGCTCGGACAGTGTCCCGATCGTCATGTCCATTTGATGCTGCGGGCCCCCCGCCTTCGTCGCTCCTTTTGTCCCGTCCAGATCGCCGACCTCGTATCGCGATCCTGGACACATCTTCATCGTTCCGCCGAAACACCTGTTTCGACAGAGTTAAAGCGCCACCGCATGGCTGATAGCTTAGCCAGTGCAACCGATGGTTTTATTTTGGGTTTGCCCGGCAAAAACCGCCGCGCAACAAAAGGCAGGCTGGAAAAGGTTACCTGAAATAAGCCAAACTATCCTCGGAGCTGCCCGGCTCCATGCCCCTTGTCGAGGAGTATTTAGGCAGGATGGGTTGGTCAGATCAAGCAGGATATTTACGTTTCATTCACACTTTAGGGATTGACTCGCAAAGGTTGAAAAAAGCTTCTCGAGAGCCTCGGGAACAGGCGATTGGATTCATTGCCTTTTCACCGGCTCATTCATTTTTGAGGGCGTCAGGAAGTCTTGGATACAAAATTTCGGGGCTTGACAGGATAAGCGGTGATTCCGGTTTCGTTATCACCAGCCGAATCCGGTACCTCTGGCAAGTAATTGTTTTTAAAGAAAATTCGATGTCACGATGACAGGTGCATGACAGGTCTTTGCCGGGCTCTCGGGCAGCGCTGGCGCAAGTCATTGTAGGACAACGAAAAAGGCCCGGACGAGCCGGGCCTTTAGTCGACAAACAAAATTTTGAACGATCAGGCGCTCAGTGCCTTGACCCGGTTCGACAGCCGCGAAATCTTTCTCGAAGCGGTATTGGCGTGCACCACGCCCTTGCTGGCGGCGCGCATCAGCTCGGGCTGGGCGGCCTTCAGCGCTGCGGCTGCAGCGGTCTGGTCGCCGGAGCTGATGGCTTCCTCGACGGTGCGGAGGAAGCTGCGGACACGCGAACGGCGTGCCTTGTTTACGTCAGTGCGGCGGGCAATCTTGCGGGTCGCCTTTTTCGCCGAAGTTGTATTGGCCATGAATGCCTCTCAATGTGTCACATGCTCTGTTCCGACCGGAAAGCGCCTCTTGCGAGGTGTGTCGCTTTGACATGCGGAATGCGAGAAAACCACGGCGAGCCCGAAAGCTGCCATTCGATGGCGGGCCTATACCGGGTATCGCGGCTTTCGTCAACGCGAAAAACCGATTTCCGGGCGCCCGCCACCGCATTTACCTAGCGATGCTTGAACTGTGCCTTGCGCTTGTCGATGAAGGCGGACATGCCTTCCTTCTGGTCTTCCGTGGCAAACAGCGAATGAAACAGCCGCCGCTCGAAGCGCAGCCCCTCGGCAAGCGGCACCTCGTCGGCGCGATTGACCGATTCCTTCACCATCATCGCCACCGGCAGGGAGAAGCCGGCGATCTTCTCGGCTGCCTTGGTTGCCGTCGCCAGCAGTTCCGCTGCCGGAACCACGCGAGCCACCAGGCCCGAGCGCTCGGCTTCCTCGGCGTCCATCATCCGGCCGGTCAGGCAGAGGTCCATCGCCTTGGCCTTGCCCACAGCGCGGGTCAACCGCTGGGTGCCGCCCATGCCCGGCAGCACGCCAAGCGTGATTTCGGGCTGGCCGAACTTCGCCGTGTCGGCGGCAATAATGAAGTCGCACATCATCGCCAGTTCGCAGCCGCCGCCGAGCGCATAACCAGCCACCGCCGCGATCACCGGCTTGCGGGTGGAGGAAACCGCGCTCCAGCCTTCGAAGAAGTCTTCCATATAGGCGCTGACATAATCCTTTGGCTGCATTTCCTTGATGTCGGCGCCCGCCGCGAAGGCCTTCTCGGAACCGGTCAGCACGATCGCGCCGATCTTCTCGTCCGCGCCATACTGGGCCAGAGTCTCGCGCAGCTCGCTCAAGAGCTCCGAATTGAGCGCGTTGAGCGCATCGGGCCGGTTGAGCGTGATGATGGCCACCCGGCCGCGTGTTTCAGTCTTCAAAGTCTTGAGCGCCATCGCGTATCTCTCCTTGTTGCAGCCTTTCGGGCTGTCCTCCCCGGCAGGCAATCTGGTCCGGTCAGCTTTTCTGGCAGCGCGGGCAATGGAATGTCGATCGACCGCTCTGCACGATGCGGCGGACCGTATCGCCACAGCCCGGCCGTGGGCAAGCCTTTCCCTCACGGTCATAGACGGAAAATCCATGCTGGAAATAGCCAAGCGTGCCGTCCGTCCGGATATGGTCCCTCAGCGAGGATCCACCGGCGGCAATGGCCTCCTCTATCACGGCGCGGATCGCCTGGGTCAGCACGTCAAGTTCCCTGCGCGGACGTCCGGTCCTGGTGACGAGTCTTCCCGCCGGCTTGACCGGCGACAGACCCGCCCGCCACATCGCCTCGCATACATAGATGTTTCCCAGGCCCGCGATGATGCGCTGGTCGAGCAGCGCCGCCTTCAGCGGGGCGGTCTTGCCGGCAAGGCGGCGCGCCAGCTCATGGGCGTCGAGACTGTTGCCCGTCGGCTCCACCCCGAGGCTCCTGAACCAGGGATGCTCCGCCAGCGTGCTCCGCGCCATCAGGTCCATGTAGCCGAAGCGGCGCGGGTCATTGTAGATGATGCGTGCCCGGCCCGCCGGCCCGTCGATGTGAAACACGACGTGGTCATGCTTGTCGTCTTTCGAGCGCGCGTGGTGGAAGACGCCAGGCTTCAGGCTCCCCCCCTCATCCGCCTCGATTCGGAACGAACCCGACATGCCCAGATGGCTCACCAGCACCATGCCGTCGTCGAGATCGGCAACCAGGTATTTTGCCCGCCGGCCCAGCGAGATGATCTGCCGGCCGGCAAGTCGCGCTGCAAAGTCCGGCGGAAAGGCAAATCGCAGGTCGCCGCGCCTTTGCTCGACGCGGACGATGCTGCCGCCCTCCATCACCGGCGCGAGGCCGCGGCGCACCGTTTCGACTTCTGGCAATTCAGGCAATGCGAACTCCTCGGGCTGGTGGCAATATGCGAATGGCTGACCTATAAGGCGGAGCGCTTTGCCGCAGGCTGGTGTTTCCTGCCTAGATAGCGTGGAGCGGAGCGATCCGCTATGGTCGCGGCAGAATTGACTGGTTCCCATGCGCAAAGCCCGACGGCTTGACGCTGGGTTGAAGAAGTACGGGATTAAGAGATGTCAGAACAGCGCGTTTCCTCAGATGGCGGCATGCAGACCAGCTACGGCTTCCGCACCGTCTCCGATGGCGAAAAGCAGGATCTGGTCAATGATGTCTTTCACAAGGTCGCCAAGCGCTATGACATCATGAATGATGTGATGTCAGGCGGACTGCACCGGGTCTGGAAAGACGCCATGGTGGCAAGCCTCAACCCACCGCGCCGCCCCGGCTTCCGCTTTCTCGACGTGGCCGGCGGCACCGGCGATATCGCCTTCCGCATTGTCGCGGCCACGGACGGTCAGGCCCAGGGCGCCGTGCTTGACATCAACGGCTCGATGCTCGGCGTCGGCGCCGAACGCGCCGCCAAGAAGGGCTATGCCGGCAATCTCGACTTCGTCGAGGCCAATGCCGAGGAGCTGCCGTTCGAGGATGCGAGTTTCGACGCCTACACGATTGCCTTCGGCATCCGCAACGTGCCCGACATCGACAAGGCACTGAGAGAAGCCTACCGCGTGCTCCGCCGCGGCGGCCGCTTCCTCTGCCTTGAATTCTCCGAAGTCGAGATGCCGATCCTCGATCGCGTCTATGATGCCTGGTCGTTCAACGGCATTCCGGTGGTTGGAAAGGCGATTGCCGGCGAGGCCGAGCCCTACCAGTATCTGGTCGAATCGATCCGCAAGTTCCCGCGCCAGGCCGATTTCGCCCGTATGATCGAGCGTGCCGGCTTCTCCCGTGTCGGCTACACCAACTACACCGGCGGCATCGCGGCGCTTCATTCGGCCTGGAAGATCTGACCGGCATGGCAAGTCTCGGTACCTATCTGCGCCTGATGCGGGCGGGCTTCATCCTTGTGCGCGAGGGCGTGATTTCATCACTGCCAGCCGACGAGCTCCCGGCACCGGCGAAATTCGGCCACCGGGTCGCCGGACTGCTGGCCCGGCGCAAGGCCAGAACTGCCGAACGCACCGATAGGCTGGCCCGCGCGGTCGAGCGGCTGGGGCCGTCCTGGGTCAAGCTCGGCCAGTTCCTGGCCACGCGGCCCGATGTGGTCGGCGCCGAGATCGCCGATGATCTCTCCGGGCTGCAGGACCGGATGGCGACCTTCCCGGAAGCGCTTGCCCGCGCGGAAATCGAAGCTTCGCTCGGTCGACCGATCAGCGAGCTTTTTTCGCGCTTCGATCCGCCGATTGCCGCAGCCTCCATCGCCCAGGTCCATCCTGCCGAAGTCACCGACGGCGACGGCACCCGCAAGGTCGCCGTCAAGGTGGTCCGCCCCGGCGTGCGGCAGCGCTTCAGGCGCGATCTCGAAGCCTTCTACCTGGTCTCGGAACTGCAGGAACGCTTCATCCCGTCCTCACGCCGGCTTCGCCCGGTGGAAATCACCAAGACGCTCGAGCAGACCACCCGCATCGAGATGGATCTGAGGCTGGAAGCTGCTGCACTTTCCGAGATGGCCGACAACACGCGCGACGATCCCGGCTTCCGCGTGCCGGCAGTCGACTGGGAGCGGACTGGACGCGATGTGGTCACCATGGAATGGATCGACGGCATCAAGATGAGCGATGTGGCGGGCCTCAAGGCTGCCGGTCACGATCTCGATCAGCTCGCCGACACGCTGATCCAGTCGTTCCTGCGCCACACCCTGCGCGACGGCTTCTTTCACGCCGACATGCACCAGGGCAATCTCTTCGTCGACCCGGCGGGCATGATCGTCGCCGTCGACATGGGCATCGTCAGCCGTCTCGGCAAGAAGGAACGCCGCTTCCTCGCCGAGATCCTCTACGGTTTCATCACCCGCGATTACCGCCGCGTCGCCGATGTGCATTTTGAAGCCGGCTATGTGCCGGCCCGGCATGATCCGGCGAGCTTCGCCCAGGCGATCCGCGCCATCGGCGAGCCGATCCATGGCCAGCCCGCCGAAACCATCTCCATGGCGCGGCTGTTGACGCTGCTGTTCGAAGTCACCGAACTGTTCGACATGGAAACCCGGCCAGAGCTGGTGATGCTGCAGAAGACCATGGTCGTGGTCGAGGGCGTGTCGCGCACGCTCAATCCAAGGTTCAACATGTGGAAGGCCGCCGAGCCCGTGGTGGGCGACTGGATCCGGGACAATCTCGGTCCCAAGCGCATCGCCGTCGACATCCGCGAAGGCGCCATCGCCGCCTTCAAGCTTGCCGAGCAACTGCCGGATCTTGCTGCCCGCACCGAACGCTTCTCGCAGGAGGTCGGCGAGATGGCCGAAAACGGTCTGCGTTTCGATCCCGCCACCTCCGAAGCCATCGGCAAGGCAGAGGCGCGCCACACCCGTTCGGGCCGGGTGGCGTTGTGGATCATCGCTGCGGCTGCGGTCTGGATGGCGCTCGCCTTCCACCCTATATGGTAAGTGTGACCTTTTACCGTCCCATTTCCCTTGACGATATCGACGTGGAGCCCCTGGCTGATGAGGCCTGGGCCGATGGCTATCCCTTTGTCGAGCGCATGAGGCATGACTGGAAGTCAGGCGAGAACCGCTTTGACGGTCCGGGTGAACGCCTTGTCGGTGCCTTCGATGGCGCAAGTCTGATCGGTTTCTGCGGCCTCAACCGGGACCCTTACATAAGCGAAATCGCCGGGCGCATCCGCCATCTCTATGTCGATCTCGATCACCGCCAATTCGGCGTTGGCCGGACCCTTGTCGACCGGGCTCTCGACGGTGCCTCCGTCTGGTTCCCCCGCGTCCGCCTCCGTGCCACCCCGGCCTCGCGCAGCTTCTATGAGCATCTCGGTTTTGTGCCGGTCGACGAGACCGAGGCGACCCACACAATGGGGCTCAGGTAAATCTCCCCGTCCCCGGTCGGGCGTGTATGCGGGCTGGCATGGAGGAATTTGCAATTCGCGCCCGTATTGCGCTAGCTTGTGCCGTGCGCCGGCCATTGGGCCGGGCCAGCATTCGCCGACGGGCCATCTGAGCGCCGTCCCGACAGAAAACCCGGCAGCGGAATGCCTCTGGCGTTTCCGCGTTTTGATATGCCGGGGTACACACAAGCATTGGATGAACATATGAGCGAGGCCAAATCCGGCGATATCGTGCGGATAAACTACACCGGCAAATTGACAGACGGCACCCGGTTCGACAGTTCCGAGGGACGCGAGCCCCTGGAATTCGAGGTTGGTTCCGGCCAGATCATTCCCGGCCTTGACCGCGAAGTCGCGGGCATGAAGGTCGGTGACAAGCAGACGGTGACCGTTCCGGCCGAAGAGGCCTACGGCCCCCATGATGCCGCCAAGGTTCAGCAAATCCCGCGCAGCGCCCTGCCGCCCGAACTCGAGCCGCAGGCCGGCATGCAATTGCAGGCTCAGACTCCTCAGGGAGGCCAGGTGGCGCTCGTCATCACCGCCCTCGATGAACAGGAAGTGACGGTCGACGCCAACCATCCGCTGGCCGGACAGGACCTGGTCTTCGAAATCGAGATGGTCGAGATCGTCAAGGCGGCCTGATCAGGGCGGCCTGACCGCATGAGACCTGGACAACCCGGCCCGGCGCCGGGTTGTCGCTTCCACGGAGGATGCGCTGCCTCTGTGATGATCAGCGGCCCGGGCAGATGCCGCGAGGCGCCGTGATCGGTCGCGTTTGACTGCAATGCAAGCAATGCCTACATTGCAGTCATCGGAAGATCTCTGCCCGGGAGGTGCATCATGGCAACGCTGACCATTCGCAATCTCGACGATTCCGTGAAGCAGGCGCTGCGCGAGCGTGCAGCGCGACATGGCGTGTCGATGGAAGAAGAGGCCCGCGTGCTGTTGCGCACCGGCCTTTCCGGGTCTGCCGAGGCCAGGGAAAGTCTTTGGGACAGGGTCTCAAGGCTACGCGAGAAATACGGGACCGCAGATCTGGAAATGCCCGAACGCACGGAACTGGCCGGGGAACGTGAAGTGTTTGCCGATTGGCAAGACCGTCAATGATCCTCAATACAAATGTGATTTCGGAATTTGTGGCGGCTGAACCGTCGCGGGCAGTTGTCGACTGGTTCAGTTCCGTACCCGAAGATGGCCTCTATGTTCCGGCTATTGTCAAAGCCGAGATCCTGCTTGGAATGGAGCTTCTTCCGGATGGCCGGAGGAAATCCATCCTGGAGACTTTCGTGGAGAACTTTCTGATCCCGTATGAGCAGGGCCGGATTTTGCCTTTCGAGACTGCGGACGCTGTTTTCTACGCGGAGATTGTCAGCCGGCGAAAACGGATGGGCCGACCCATAGTTGGTGTTGATGCCCAGATTGCCGCCATCGCACTTCGTCGCGGCTTGCCCATTGCCACCCGCAATACCCGTGATTTTGCCGATTGCGGTGTCACGCTCATCAACCCCTGGGAACCCGCATCATGACGCTTTCCGGCAAACGCATCCTCCTGATCATTTCCGGCGGCATCGCCGCCTACAAGTCGCTCGACCTGATCCGTCGCCTGCGCGAACGCGGGGCCGAGGTGCGGCCCGTCATGACGGCGGGCGCGCAGGAGTTCGTCACGCCGCTGGCCGTCGGCGCGCTCTCGAGCGGCCACGTCTACACCGATCTGTTCTCGCGCGAGGACGAGCAGGATGTCGGCCACATAAGGCTGGCGCGCGACTGCGACATGATCTGCGTTGCCCCCGCGACCGCCGACCTGATGGCGAAAATGGCAAACGGGCTCGCCAATGATCTCGCCTCCACCGTCCTGCTCGCCACCAACAAGCCGGTGCTGGTCGCACCCGCCATGAACCCGGCGATGTGGTCCCACGCCGCCACCCGCCGCAACGTGGAAATGCTCCGGCAGGACGGCATCCGCTTCATCGGCCCGATGTCCGGCGAGATGGCCGAAAGCAATGAGGCCGGAGAGGGCCGCATGGCCGAGCCGCTGCAGATCGTGGCCGCCATCGAGGCGCTCATGGACGACGCACCGAAGCCGCTCGCCGGCAGGACCGCCATCGTCACCTCGGGCCCGACGCACGAGCCGATCGACCCGGTGCGCTACATCGCCAACCGCTCGTCCGGCAAGCAGGGCCACGCCATCGCCGCCCATCTCGCCCGTCTCGGCGCGCAAGTGACGCTGGTCTCCGGCCCGGTGACGATCCCCGATCCCGCAGGCGTCAACGTCATCCATGTCGAGAGCGCCCGCGAGATGCTTGATGCCGTCACCAATGCCCTGCCCGCCGACATCGCCGTCTTCGTTGCCGCCGTCGCCGACTGGCGCGTTTCAGCCTCGGCGGACAACAAGATCAAGAAGAAGGAAGGCGAGGGGCCCGCGCCGCTCGAACTGACCGAAAACCCCGACATCCTCAGGACCATCGGCCACCACCAGAACCGTCCTCAGCTGGTGGTAGGCTTCGCCGCCGAAACCGCCGACGTGATCTCCAATGCGCAGGCCAAATTGGCCCGCAAGGGCGCCGATTTCATCGTCGCCAACGACGTTTCGCCAGAAACCGGCATCATGGGCGGCGACCGCAACCGCGTCCGTATTGTCTCGAAAGATGGCGTCGAGGACTGGCCCGATCTGAGCAAGGACGAAACTGCGGCAAGGCTGGCGGCAAGGATTGCCAAGTTCATCGCCGACTGGGACTAGCTTGGCTCAGCTCTCGTTGATCCAGAAATGGCGCGTCGTGGCAGCACTGGATGAAGCAGGCCCAGCGATCTGGCTGCAATCGAGAAATGCAGATTCGTTGAATTGACAGCCGTCATTGCCGCCCGGCCAGTTGAAATCTATGGCTGCCGAGTTGCTGAGGAATACCTAGGATAGTTCTCATTGCTGGTCGTCTATGGGCAGGAAGATATCGCTGCGCAGATCCTCCGGTTTGGTATCAACAGGTGAGTTGAGGTACGCCTCAAATCCCGGACGCTCCGAGATTTCAAAGCCTGAACCGGGCAGCCAGACACCATAGAGCCAGTGATAGGCGCCCCTCATATTCGCGTAAGGCCCTTTGTATCTTAGCTTGGCATAGCGCCCGGCTGGTCGCAGCAGTTCTTCAGTACCCTTCGGTATTTCCAGACCCTCAGACCAGGGTGTGCAGGCCGCAGACCTCAGAGTTTCCTCAGGTCGCAGATCTGGGTCATCGTAGAAAACTGCCTGCATCGGTGCGTTTTGCGCCAACATTTGTGCTTTTGTCAAAATGCTAAAGAGTCGTGTCATCGCGGCGTCGATTCGTAAGTATGAACCGATATGGGGGACACTGACACATCGGACCGCGTCATGATGTTCTATGCTGACGTGAAAGCCTTTCGCATTCGCATTGGCAATAGCGGCTTTGAATGCGGCATGGCTGCCGCTTAGACGATAAGCACCCGGTGTTTTGCCGTAGGCGTCACGGAAAGCACGCGAAAAGGCGTCCTGCGAGCGATATTGTGCCAGTTTCGAGATGTCTGATATCTTCATATCTGAGTTAGCCAAACGGTCAGCTGCGCGTTGTAAGCGCAAACGTCGTAGCGTGGCGGCTACAGTCTCTCCGACCATGGCGGTGTAAATCCGGTGCCAATGATAGCTGGACAGACAGGCCACATTGGACAGCGAGACAATGTCGATGTCGCTTTCCACGTTGGCATGTAGATACGCTGTGACACGGTCCAGACGGTCACGATAGCTCTGTTGCATTGCTCGCATTGCCTTCACCGCTGTGGGGGGCAAGATCAAGCCCCCCCATTCGATAATCTACGCAACCCGATCGAGAGAACCAGCAGTATCAAGAGGAGGGCGAAGAACATCATCACACCCGACTTGAAAACGGTAGACACGGAACTGAGCCAAACGATAGAAGGCGAGATTGTTGGAAAGTGCATCAAGAGTGTAATGACCAGTCCGTTTTCGATGTAATCCGCCGCGCCGCTAATCAATGGCAAGACGCAAATCCAACTTGGGAAAGCTGTTCGGCTTTGAAATTTTCCAAGGAGCCATAACCAGACTGCTGCGCCTGCCAGAGCGTACAGAGCCGGGTAAATCATATCCAATGCCAACTGGCGGGTCAGGTAATAGTGCCTGCCCTCCTCGCCAAGACTGTCCAGAAATGTCTGTGCGTAATCGATGCCGTAGCCCGTTGGCATGATATCGAAAGGCAGCAGCCCTCCGGAGTATTGCTGAACTTGCGGTATGGTAACCGTGAGCATGAGCACATAGACAAGGTTCGAGACGATGAAAAGCGCCAAGACCTTCTTCCCGTCTGGTGCTTTGCTCAATATCGAAGACCAGCCGGACCTTTCCACGGTAAAACTCTTTGGGGTTGGCTTCATCATTTTCTCCAGATTGCGATACCTCAACCCATGTTAGGTGAGGTGCGACCGACAAATCCTGCTAAATCAAGAGAAACATGGTTCGCTTCCGCTCAAAGAGTGCGCAATCTGGATTGGCGATCACCGAAGCAACCAGAAATCCACGAATCCCTTGTCAGAATTCGACATCGGCCGAAATGCGGCATCCAAGGGTCGACGCTCGGGGAAAGGGCTGTCGTTGCTATGGTGCTCCTCGAACCTTGTCCGTCCTCAGGCCACTTCAGCCACCTTCACCGCCGCCACCTGCACCGGCGCAAACCGTGCCGACGATATCCCGCCCGCAGTCAGCGTGACGATGCTCCCCGCCGGGATCTCGTGCCATTTCGTGTCCGTGTCGTGAAACGGTTCGGACACCAGGCAGTGGCCCTGGTTGTTGCAGGTCGGTGCGGAATAGAGCGTCGGCGCGTAGTCGTCGTTGGAGTAGCGGATCGCGTGCAGCGTCTCGCCGTCGGAAAACGCCGCGGTGAACCGCACCAGCTCGCGCACGCCGGCGCGGGCCGCTTCCGAAAGCGCAAAGCGGATGGCTTCGCCGAAGGCCGCCGCGGGATCGGTCTCGAGCCCGAATTCGATCGCCAGCAGGAACAGCAGCTCGGAATCGGTGGTGCCGTGCCGGGCCTGGTAAAGCCGGTCAGAAAGGGCCGTTTCCATCGGCCGCCGGATCTTCTCGAAGCCGGCGATCTGGCCGTTGTGCATGAACGACCAGCGGCCATTGACGAACGGGTGGCAATTGTCGCGGCTGGTCGCCCCGCCGGTCGAGGCGCGCACATGGGCCAGGAACAGCGGCGAGCGGATCTGCCGCGCCAGCGATTTCAGATTGCAGTCCGACCAGGCCGGCAGCACGTCACGGTAAAGCCCGGGTTCGGGGTGCTCGCCATACCAGGCCACGCCAAAGCCGTCACCATTGGTTGCCGTCTTGGCCTGGGTGGCCTGCTGCGATTGCTCGACCAGCGAGTGACCCGGCGCGGAGATGATCTGCTCCAGCGGGATCGGCGTTCCACGGTAGGCGGCCCATCGGCACATGCGCGTCTATTTGCTCCGGTTGTGCATCCGGTGATGCATCTCGTTGATCATACGGCTTGCAGTTTTCTCAAAGGTAAACGGCAGGATCGCGTGGATCAGCGCGCAAAACCCGGCAGCAAACAGCTTGGCCGAAAACTTGCCGGCGAAAACCAGGTGTTCGAAATAGGTCTCGTCGACCGATTGCGGGTGGTCGGTGAAAAGGCGGGCGATCTGGTTGGACATGTGCTTGTATCCCTCATTTGAATTGGTTCCTGAGAGGATAGCCCGATTCAGAGGGAGAAATGTCCCATTTGTCCTTTATCGTGATAATAAATTGGGATATATGTCCCGACATGCACCAGATTGACGATATGGATGTCCGAATACTCACCCAGCTCCAGCGCGACGGTACCCTGTCGGTGGACGCGCTCTCCGAGCGGGTCAACCTGTCGCGCAATGCCTGTTGGCGCCGGGTCAAGCTGATGGAGGAGCGTGGGCTGATCAGGGATCGCGTCGCCATCCTTGATGCGGAAGCGGCCGGCTGCGGCCTTTCGGTGTTCATCTTCGTCCGCGCCGCCAGCCATGATGCCGACTGGCTCAGGCAGTTTCGCGAGGCAGTCGCAGGCTTTCCCGAGATCGTTGGCGTCTACCGCACCTCCGGCGATCTCGATTACGTGCTCCGCGCCCGCGTGTCCGACGTCAAGGCCTATGACCGTCTCTACCAGCGGCTGATCGCCAAGGTGAAACTGGCCGACGTCTCGGCCTCCTTCGTCATGGAGGAAATCAAGGAGACGACGGCCATTCCGCTCTCCGCCCTGGCATCGGGCTGAGGGCGGAAGACGTCATCGGCGGTAGCGTCGCGATGCGCGATGGCGGTCTGATTACCGGTTCTTCACCCGCGAGATAGCCAGGTTGAGTGATGCCATGCGCGCTTCGACCTGCGCGAGATCGCCGGTGCCGCGCGCCGTCTGACGCTCGAGTTCGAACTTCATGTCCTTGATCCGCTCGAGCTTTTCGTCCCTTGTCAGGTCGTCATCTTCGGAGACGTCTTCAGGCGTCAGTTCGGTTTCCAGCTTGGAATCAATCTTCAGGGTCATCCGTTTCTCCTCTTTTTTTCTGATGAAAAGACAACGCCCGCAAAAGGCCGTGGTTCCGCCGAAGCCGGAGATGCCAGTATGGTCTTTGCCGGGAAGGGCGCTACCTCGACCCCCGTACCCCCGGCGGTTTGAGCCCGCGGGGATGCATGAAATTGAACAATCCGTTTCCATGTAGACCCTTATAAGACGCTGTCCCGCCCGCTACATTCCAGCCAACGCAAATCCTGCCGGCCCTTTATCCGGCAACGATACCGAGGAGACTTCCATGTCCATCAGGCCAGTCCGCCACCAGTCCACCGCCGTGCCGCACCTCGAAGGTGCCGGTGTGCATCTTCAGCGCGCCTTCGGTTTCGACGATCCGTCGCTCACCGATCCGTTCCTGCTGTTTGACGATTTCCGCAATTCCCAGCCCGAGAAGTATCTCAAGGGCTTTCCCTGGCATCCGCACCGCGGCATCGAGACCATCACCTATGTGTTGGCCGGCACCGTCGAGCATGGCGACAGCCTCGGCAACACCGGCACCCTGGGCGCGGGCGACGTGCAGTGGATGACCGCCGGCAGCGGCATCATGCACCAGGAAATGCCCAAGGGCGATTTCGCCGGCAAGATGCACGGCTTCCAGCTCTGGGCCAACCTGCCGTCCTCGATGAAGATGACCGCTCCGCGCTACCAGGATGTCACCGCCTCCGACATCCCGGTCGAAATCGATGACGACGGCACCGCCGCCCGCATCATCTGCGGCGAGTTCTGGGGCAAGCGCGGCCCGGTAGACGGCATTGCCGCCGAGCCGTCCTATGTCGACATCTCGGTGCCGCCCGGAAAGCGCAAGACCTTCAAGGTCGACGCCTACCGCTCGGCCTTCGCCTATATCTTCGCCGGCTCCGGCACCTTCCGCGACGCCTCCAGGCCGTTCGGCGTTCTGGTCGAGAAGGAAGTCGAGGGCGAGGAAATCCAGATCCGCGACATGTCCGGCGACCGCACGCTGGTGGTCTTCGACACCGGCGACGAGATCACCGTGCAGGCCGGCGACCAGGGCATCCGCTTCCTGCTGGTCTCCGGCAAGCCGATCCAGGAGCCTGTCGCCTGGCATGGCCCGATCGTCATGAACACCCGCCAGGAACTTATCCAGGCGGTGACCGAACTGCAGAACGGCACCTTCATCAGGCCGGCACACTAGCGCCGGTCAACCTCTTGAGCGTGACAATGCCGGGATCAGTCCCGGCATTGTTTTTGCCGGCTGTGCCTGGTCAGCCCACCATCCCGGCGGGCGGATGCGTGCTTTCAAGCTCGATCGGATCCCTCTGGACAGGATGATGTTTGATGTCAAACCAGTTGCGATGTGACGTTCAGAAGCTTCATTCGGGCGACCGCGGTTTGCCTTGATCCAGCGCTCTCCGCCTTCAAGTTGCAATCAGCCAGTTTTCATTTGCGGCTCGGTGCCCCATCCCGATGAAGGCCGCCGGGCGAATGGTTCAAGCCCATGATATTAAAAGCTTTATCATATTCTAAAGGGAGGCCGATCGAGGCGTTTGGTTTACCACGAAAGCCAAGCCGGCTTGCAACTGAAGGCCGTACGATGCAAATGTTCGCCAAAAGGCAAGGCTGTGGATCGGTTCTGTTCACGCCGCCTTGCCAGACCAGCGTTGCGAAAGGTGTGAACACGATGAGTTCCGATCGCCTGAGAAAAACCAACTACGGCCCTGCGGACGTGTTCGCCTATTTTCGTGAAGCCTGCCAGACCGCCCAGCTCTCGGAAGCCTTGCTTGACAAATGCCTGCCGGACGATCTGCATCGTTCTCATTTTTACATCGTCAATCATTTGGCCAGGGGCGGCGATGGCGAGACGCCCCAGCAGATCACCGATGCCATGCAGGTGACGAAAACGACCATCAGTCATTCGCTTGCCGTGCTTGAGAAGCGCGGTTTCATCAAGACCCGGCCAAGCGTGTCGGATGCCCGGTCCAAGGAGGTTTTCATCACCGATGCCGGACGCGATTTTCAGCAAAAGGCGGTTGCCGCGCTGACCAGGCTTTATGGGGTCTTTCTTCGTGACGACGATTTCCGGGTGATGGGCGAAGCGCTTCCCAGTCTCGTGTCGATCCGCCGGCTGCTCGAAAGCAACAGCGCCGTCGGGCCGGACTGACGCAGCGGCCTGAAACGGTTGCGGAAATCGGCCTTCAGAACGGAGCATCAACCACTCTGGCCGTTACGCAGAATGCGCGGTGGTCGCAACAGTCTGATTGTATGATTTGATTATATGACAGGGCCTTCCCGCAAAGGGAATGTTCCGTGCTAAGGTCCTTCGGGATTTGCGTCGGAAGATGGTTGATTTCAGGAAGACCGCACCGAGTTTTGGCAACCCGTTCGGTATTGCCGGGCTGGCGAGAATTGTAGAGGGAACTCTGGACAGAATGGATTCGGGGAACAAAGCAGGCCAGGTCTTCGCGTTCTTCAATGAAGTCGCCATAATCGACCAACTGGGGACAACGCTGCTCGGAAAGGTGCTGCCCGACGGCGTCCACCCGTCTCACTTCGCCATCGTGGTCCATCTCGCGCGTGCCGGCAACGGCAAGACGCCGGGCGCACTCGCCAGCGCCATGCAGGTGACCAAGGCGACCATGAGCCATTCGCTCAAGGTCCTCGAAGGCCATGGCTTCATCGAGATCCGGCCGAACGGAACCGACGCCCGGTCCAAGAATGTTTTCCTCACCGACTCCGGCCGCGCCTTCCAGGGCGAAGCGATTGGCGCCGCAGCCCGCACCTTCAGCCAGTTCCTGCGCGAGTCCCACATCGACACAATCAGCGACCTGTTGCCAGGTCTTGCCGCGATTCGCACGCTGCTCGATCAAAACCGCAATCCGGGCATCAAGTGAAGCCACTGCGCCGCGCCGTCGTTTTGAAACCTCAACGCGTCTTGTGAGCCCGAACCAGCGTCCTGTACCGGCGTCCGCCGTGATGCGAAGCAGTCAGTGCTTCACGGGCTCGCCACCAAAAGTTTGAGAGTCACAGACGAGAAAATCTTTGCTGTTTATGCTACCAAGCCCTGCGAAACTGAATTCCGCGATGGCGGAATGCCAGTGCGGCTGGCCTCTGGTCCGGACCGTTCGCCTTCGGTCCCGACCGTCGGGGCAAAGCAAGGGGAAAAAAGACACGTGACGAACTCCGGCAAGGAACGCAACGAAGCCTACGCCTTTTTCAATGAGGTCAACACCATTGACCTGCTCTGCAAGACATTGATCTCGAAGATCTTGCCGGACGGCGTCCATCCGTCCCATTTCGCCATCATCCTCCATCTTGTCCGGCTGGGTGATGAGAAGACGCCACAGGCTCTGGCCGGTGCCATGGAGGTCAGCAAGGCCACGATGAGTCATTCGCTCAAGGTTCTGGAAAAACGCGGTTTCATCGAAATCCGCCCATGCGATCAGGACGCCCGTTCAAAGCTGGTGTATCTGACTGATCGCGGCCGCCATTTCCACAGTCAGGCAATTGCAGCCTCTGCGCGCACCTTCGGGAGCTTCCTGAAAGACGAGCACCGGCAAGCCATGGTCGGTGCTATGCCGACGCTCGTGACGATCCGCAGGTTGCTCGATGAAAATCGCGAACCGGTGAGCGATGACTGAAAGCCCGGGCATCCATCTGTGGGGTCTCGATGAAGTTCGCCCCAGCGGTCACAGCGCCTTGTACATGTAGGTGGTGGCGTGCATCGCCGCTCCGTCCGGGTCGAGCGCAAAACCGGGAATGATCCCGGCGGTGCGGAATCCGGCAGCCTTGTAGAGCGGCTCGGCCTTGTCGCCGGTCTTGGTGTCGAGCGTGATGAGTGTCTTGCCCGCGGCGCGCGCTTCCGTCTCAAGGGCCGCCATCAGGGCGCGTCCGACGCCCTTTCGCCTGGCCACCGGATGCACCATCATCTTCGCCACCTCGCAACGGTGCGGCTGGTTGGGCGGCAGCGCCAGGATCAGCTGCACGCTCCCGGCAATCTCTCCGTCAAGTTCCGCTGCCAGCAGCTTGCGCTTACCGGTCCGGACTTCCGGAAACACCTGGGTGGTGAAGAAGGCGCGCCCGTCGGTAGTTGAAAAGGGCTGCATGTATCCGATCGCTGCACCGTCGTTGACCGTATGTGCCATGATGTCCGCAAGTCTGCCGGCATGAAAGACAAGCGCGTCGGCCGCGAGTGAATGAATGCTGATGCTGGTCATGATGCCTCACACAAGAACGATGAGATAGGACGCGGCATCACTGCCGGTTCGGAAGCGCGAAGGGCCGTAAAGCTGGTAACGCAGGCAGTCGCCCGCCTCGAGCAGGTACTCCTCGCCGCTGGTGTTGACCGTCAGCCTGCCGGAAAGCATCAGTAGGTGATGCTCGTGCCCGGGCAGGGAAGGGGCCGCGTAGGAGATGTCCTGGTGGGGGTCGAGATCGCAGCGCACCACCTCTGCGGACAGCCCGCCGCTGGGCGGAGAAACCACCCGGCGTGAAAACCCGTTATCGGCGTCCTGCCACTGGCTCTGCTCGTCCTTGCGCACCAGCGGTGCGAACGGCGCCTCGATCGGCGCCAGCAACTGCGATATCGTCATCCGGTAACAGGTCGACAGAGCGCCGAGTGTCTCCGCCGTGGGGCTGACTTCGGCGTTCTCCACCCGCGACAGTGTCGAGCGGCTGATCCCGCTGGCCTCCGCCAACTGCTGCAGTGACCAGCCCCTTTCAGCCCGGATCTGTTTCAGCCGCTCCGCAAGTCTTGAGTTCAGGTTTGTCAAGTGAATTCCCGTATATGAGATTAATTTCCATATAAGGAATAATCCGGCTTCCGGGTTTCGTCAAGCGCGTCTCGCCATGCGCTTCGGCAGTAAAGGCTTCTTAAGCCGCGCCTGATAGGGATGGTGTCGCTAAAGGGGACCCGATGAGCAAAAGCCTGTACCTCACCCGAACCGCAGAACCCCGTCCCCAGGCCTTCAGACGCGCTGAACTGCTGGGCGCACTCAGCTATGCGCTGGACCTGACCGAGGGACAGCCGCAAGGCCATTGCATCCGCTGCTGCTGGATCGGCACCCGAATCGGCGAGGCGCTGAACCTCCCCGCCGAAATGCTCAGTGATCTCTACTACACCCTGTTGCTCAAGGATCTCGGCTGCTCGAGCAACGCCGCGCGGATCTGCGAGCTCTATCTCGCCGACGACATTTCCTTCAAGCGCGATTTCAAGACCATTGACGGCAGTCTCTCGTCCGCCTTGCGCTTCGTGTTCAAGAAGACCGGGCTGGAATCGGGCCTGAGCGAGCGCATCCGCGCCATCGTCAACATCCTGCAGAACGGCGGCGAGATATCCCGCAGCCTGATCGAGACCCGCTGCCATCGCGGCGCCGACATTGCGGCCCGGATGCGCTTTTCCGAGGCTGTTCAGAGCGGCATCCTTTCGCTTGATGAGCATTGGGATGGCTCAGGCAAGCCCGAGGGCCTGAAGGCGCAGGAAATCCCGGTGATCTCCAACATCGCGCTTCTCGCCCAGGTGATCGACATATTCCACACCGAAAACGGCGCCGCCGCGGCACTTCGTGAAGCCGGGGCCCGTGCCGGAGACTGGTTCGATCCCGCGCTGGTCGACGCCTTCCTGCAGGCTCAGTCCGATCCGGAATTCTGGCCTGCGCTTGTCGCGCCGGATATCGAGGCCCGCGTATTTGCGATGCAGCCGGGGCTGACCTCGGAAGTGGTGGATGAAGACTATCTCGATGATGTCGCCGCCGCCTTCTCCGATGTGGTTGACGCCAAGAGCCCTTTTACCGCCGACCATTCCAATCGTGTCACGCTCTACACGGACATGATCGCCGAGGAACTTGGCCTTGATGCCGCCCACCGCCGCTGGCTTCGCCGTGCCGCCTTGCTGCATGACCTGGGCAAGCTCGGGGTTTCCAACCAGGTGCTCGACAAGCCCGGCAAGCCGGACGAAGCGGAGTGGGCGTCGATAAGGCGCCACCCGGTGCAAAGCGAGGCCATCCTTGCGCGCGTTGCAGCCTTCACCGATATAGCTCCGGTCGCTGCGGCCCATCACGAGCGGCTTGATGGCAAGGGATATCCCTACGGCCTTGCCGGCGACGAAATCTGCCTCGAAGCACGAATACTCACGGTTGCCGATGTCTTCGACGCGCTCTCGGCGGAGCGGCCCTACCGCGCCGCCATGCCCATCTCCAAGGCGCTCTCCATTCTCGATGCCGACGCCGGTTCCGCCTTCGATCCGGCCTGTATCGCTGCGCTCAAATCGGGTCTGGCGAAGCTCAATGCGGAGATGGCTGCCTAGCCCGGGTCGAAAGTCCAGAGAGATGGCGAACCAGGCCGCTCGCGAGCCGGGATCCGGGGCTCACGCAACGGTGTCAGAACTCGGTGACCACCGTCACGCCGACCCCCTCGAACCGGTCCATTCCCATCAGTGCGTCGATGGATTGGGCCAGGGTGATCTTTCGTCCCACCAGTTCGGCCGGCTTCAGCCGTCCCGCCGCGATCATCTCGAACATCGCGCCGTAGCGGTGCGCCTGCATGCCGTGGCTTCCGAGGATCTCAAGCTCGTGGCTGATGACCCGGCCCATCGGTACCGGCGGCATGCTGTCATTTCCCAGCATCAGGCCGACCTGTATGTGCTTGCCGCGTTTGCGCAGCGAATGGATCGAGTTCACGCATGTGCCGATCGCACCCAGTGCGTCGAGCGAAACATGCACTCCGCCACCGGAGATCTCCAGCACCGCCGCGGGCACATCGTCCACGTCGCGGGCGTTGACCGTCGCCACCGCGCCCAGTTTGCGCGCCAGAGCAAGCGCCGGTTCGGAGATATCCACGGCCACCACATTGGCGCCCGCCGCGACAGCGATCATGATGGCGGACAACCCGACACCGCCGCAGCCATGCACGGCGACCCATTGACCGGCGGAAACCTTGCCCTGATCCACGACCGCCCGGAACGAGGTGACGAACCGGCAGCCCAGGCTCGCTGCAGTGGCGAAATCGAGGCTCTCGGGCAGCGCAACCAGATTGAGATCGGCGCGTTCGATTGACACATATTCCGCGAACGATCCCCAATGCGTGAAACCGGGCTGGAACTGGTTGTCGCAAACCTGCTGATGCCCGGCATGGCACTCCGGGCAGGAGCCGCAGCCGCCGACAAACGGAACCGTCACCCGGTCGCCCGGCTTCCAGCGCGTCACCTCGTTACCCACCGCCTCGACTATTCCCGCAAGCTCATGCCCCGGCACATGCGGCAGCACGATATCGGCATCATGCCCCACCCAGCCATGCCAGTCGCTCCGGCACACGCCGGTGGCCATCACGCGTATCACCACCCCGTGCGGCTTCGGAGCAGGATCGGAAAGGCTGACCAGTTTTGGCGGCTGGCTGAAGGCTTCGTACAGGATGGCTTTCATGATCGGGACCGGTCAGGATGTGGGAAGGTCGATAAGGGCTTACACCGCAGTCGGTTGATTGGAAACCGGGATAAGGTGTACCTATGTTCTGGTAGCAGCTTCGCGCCCTGTTCATTTTCAGAAAATGCGGTAGATCGGCACATTCGTGCATCCAACCGGGGCAGACGCAGTAAAGGGTATCACGGCCATGTCGACAAAGCCCGTTACGAACATCTCCGACCGCGGTGGACTGGAGACCTCGCGCCCGCTCCTCGATGCGATGAGCAACGCGGTCTACACGACGGACCGCAACGGCATCATCACCTATTTCAATCCTGCGGCTACTGCCCTTTGGGGGCGCGAACCGGAAATCGGAGTCAGCCTCTGGTGTGGATCACTGGGGTTGAGGCGTCCGGACGGAACACCGGTCAATCCTGAAGACTGCCCCATGGCGGTCTGCCTGAAAACCGGTGAGCCGGTCGGCAAAACCGAAATGCTTGTCGAACGTCCAGATGGCGACCAGCGCCACGTTCTGGTCTCGCCGCAGCCGATCCGCGACGCTGATGGCCAGATGATTGGCGCCATCAACACACTCGATGACATCACCGAACTGCGTGAAAGCGAACGTCAGCGTGACACCAGCAATCAGCTGACCGAATCGATCCTGCGCAATTCGAAGGATTGCATCAAGCTGGTCGATCTGGACGGCACGCTTCGCTCCATCAATCCCTGCGGCTGCTCAAGCCTCGAAATGGCCTCGCCCGAGGATGCGGTTGGCAGGAACTATTTCGATTTCTGGCAGGGTGCCGATCGCGATTCGGCAATGGCGGCGGCCAAGGCTGCCGAACTGTCAGGCGCTGGCCGGTTCACCGCTGATTTTGTCAGCCCTTCGGGCAAGCGCACCACCTGGGACGAGATGCTGTCGCTGATCACCGACGCCAGGGGAACGTCGACCGGATATCTGGTGATCTCCCGCGACATCACCAATGAATTGCGCGAAGCGCGTAACAAGACCCGGCAACTGGCGCGTCAGGAGGCCTTGACCGAGATTGGAACGCTGGCCCTTGCCGAGGGATCGTTTCAGTCCTTCATGGACCGGACCATTGCGCTGGTGGCCCAGGTGCTGGAACTGCCTCTTGCAAAGATCCTGCCTTTCGCCGACCAGGCCGATCATCTCTGGCTGGCATCCGGTGTGGGTTGGCACGAGGGGCTCGTCGGCACCGCGAGCGTTGGCGTCGAGCTTGCCTCGCAGGCGGGCTACACGCTCTCGGTGCAGGGTCCGGTCGTGGTCCATGATCTGCCCACCGAAACCCGTTTTGACGGCCCGCCGCTTCTGCATGAGCATGGTGTTCGCAGCGGCATCAGTGTCACCATTCCGGGCACGGGCGCTCGCCCCTTCGGCGTCATCGGCGTGCATGACACCCGTATCCGTGACTTTGATGATGGCGAGGTCGCGTTCCTGGTCACGGTTGCCAATCTCATCGCCAGCTGCCACCGCCAGTATGAAGCCGGCAAGCGCCAGCGGCTCCTGGTGCGCGAGATCGCCCACCGCTCGGGCAACATGCTGCAGTTCGTCACCTCGATCTTCAACCAGACCGTTCGCAATGCCGACAGCCTCGCCGAGGCCAAGGTCAAGTTCGAGGCGCGGCTGGCCCAGATGTCGCGGTCGAACCTGCTGATTTCCAATGGCGGCTGGACCAAGGCCAGTGTTCGAGAGCTTGTCGCCCAGACAATCGAACCCTTTACCGACCGTACCGATATCGCCGGACGTGACGTCATCCTGTCTGCCGACATGTGTTTCGATCTCAGTCTGGTGCTGCATGAACTTGTGACCAATTCGAGCAAATATGGCGCCTTCGCAGGCGAGAAGGGACGGGTCAGCCTCAAATGGTCGGTCATCTCCGACGGCGACCGCAAGAGCTTCGTGCTCGAATGGAGCGACGGCATTCGCCAGACGGCCGCGACGACGCCCGGAACAGGTTTCGGAACCAGGCTGATCCGCCAGCTGGTCGAATCCAAATGGTCTGGCAAGGTGACGACGGAGCTTGAGCCGAATTTTCACTGTGTTCTGTCGCTGCCGCTTCCCCCGGCCTGAGATCGAGTAACCTGCGAAAGCACGGAAAACGGGCTGTACTCACGCTTTCGTGACAGGTCCCAAACCACGAGCCATGCTCCGAAACCCTGGAAAACCGGGCTTCATCCCGCCTGTGCGATCTCGCCGCATCGCGGAACTTCTGCCAGCCCTGCCCGTTGACCTGCCGAATCCCAAAAGGAGCAGGCATGTCAACAATCACCACCATCAATCCCGCGACAGAACAACCCATCGAGACCTATGAGCTGATGAGCGAGGCAGAAGCCACCCGCCGTCTTGAGGCTTCCCATGCGGCTTTTCTCGAGTGGCGCAAACTCTCGCATCAGGAGCGGGCACCTTATCTCACCAGGATCGCGCAGAAGCTGCGTGACAATGCAGATGAACTCGCCGAACTGATGACCCGCGAGACCGGCAAGTTGCTCAAGGATGGTCACACCGAGATCAAGATCTGTGCTGCCATTCTCGATTACACCGCCAAGAACGGGCCGGAGATGCTGGCCGACGAGGAGCGGACCCATGGCACCAAGGGTCAGCGTGGCGTCGTCAGCTATCAGCCGATCGGCGTGATCTACTCGATCCAGCCATGGAACTTTCCGCTTTACCAGCCGATCCGGGTGCTTGCCGCCAATCTGATGGCCGGCAATGGCTGCGTGCTCAAGCATGCCAGCATCTGCACCGGCTCGGGCCTGCGCCTGCGCGAACTGTGTATCGAGGCCGGTCTGCCCGAAGACCTGTTCCAGGTCGTGCTCATCGACCATGATACCAGCGACAAGCTGATAGAGCACCCGAAGGTCCGTGGCGTCACGATGACCGGCTCCGACGGCGCAGGCCGGCATATCGGCTCGGTTGCGGCCAGGGCACTGAAGAAGACCGTGCTCGAACTCGGCTCCAACGATGCCTATCTCGTGCTCGAGGATGCCGACATCGAAACCGCGGTGAAGTTCTCGGTCATGGGCCGGCTCTACAACAACGGCGAGACCTGCGTCTCGGCCAAGCGCTTCATCGTCACCGACAAGGTCTACGACGCCTTCGTCAAGGCGTTCGTCGCGCAAATGAAATCCGTCACCATGGGCGACCCCATGGATAAGGATACGGGTCTCGGCCCGCTGTCGAGCCAGGACCAGTTCGACACCGTGAAGAGCCAAGTCGACGAAAGCGTTGAAAAGGGCGCCAGCGTTCTCTGCGGCGGCGAAGTGCCGGACCGCACCGGCGCCTACTACCCGGCCACCGTGCTCGGCGACCTCAAGCCCGGCATGCCCGCCCATGACGACGAGATCTTCGGTCCGGTCGCCTCCATCATTCGCGCCCGCGACGATGAGCACGCCATGCAGCTTGCCAATGAAAGCCGCTATGGTCTCGGCGGCGGCATTTTCTCGCGCGACGAGGGCCGGGCGCTGAAGCTCGCCCGGGATCATTTCGACACCGGCATGGTTCGCATCAATTCCTTCGGCGCAGCTGATCCCAACATGCCCTTCGGCGGCGTCAAGGATTCCGGCTACGGTCGCGAGCACGGCGGTTTCGGCATGAAGGAATTCGTCAACGCCAAGGCGATCTTCCTGCCATGATCACGCTGCACGCCCTTCAGTATTCGCGCGCCACCCGTGTGCTCTGGCTGCTGGCCGATCTTGGCCAGCCCTGCGAACGGGTGGATTACCGGCGCACCGAAGCGTTTCGCGCCCCCGAAGACCTGTCGCGGGTTCATCCGCTCGGCAAGTCGCCGGTGGTCGAGGATGATGGCGAGACCATCGCCGAATCCGCCACCATCCTGCGCTACCTCGTCGAGAAATACGGCGACACCACGCACCGGCCGCCCCACGGCACTCCCGCCTTCTGGCGGCACGAGGCGCTGCTTGATTACGTCGAGGGCTCCTTCGCCCCCGTCGTCCTGCGCGCCATCCTGCCGGCCTTCGACGGCAAGCCGGTGCCCGAGCAGGCGCAGGCGGAGCTCGACGACCATCTCGCCTATATCGCCGGCGAACGCGGCGAGGGGCCGCTGCTTTTCGGTGAGGCGCCGATGCTGGCAGACATCCAGTTTTCCTACCTGATCGCGATGCTTGACCGTTTCGGCCTTCTCGAAGGCCATCCGGCCGTGGCCGACTACTGGAAGCAGTTGCAGCGCCAGCCAGGCTACATCGCCGCCACCGAAGCCGCGGGGCCGATGGTCCCGCCTTCGGAATAAACCGCCGTATCCGACCCGGTCTCCCGGTCTCCCGGCTTCCCGTTCCGGGCCAGCCGGCCCCCGATTGCCATTCGAACTCAAAAGGACATTCATCATGCCCAAGACCATCCTCATCGCCGGCGCCACCGGCAAGACCGGCCGCCATCTGGTCCAGACCCTGCTCGATCAGGGTCAGAGCCCGATCGCGCTTGTCCGCGAAAGCTCCGACACCAGCACTCTGCCCGAGGGCGTTGCCTTGCGTCAGGGCGACCTTACCGATCTTCAGCCCGGCGTCTGCGAGGGCGTCGACGTGGTTGTCTTCGCCGCCGGATCGGGCGGCTCCACCGGCCCGGAAATGACCGAGAAGGTCGACCGCGACGGCGCCATCCGCCTGGTTAATCTGGCCGCAAGCGCCGGTGTCGAGCGCTTCGTCATGCTCAGTTCCATCGGTGCCGACCAGTCCGACCCCGAAGGCGATCTCGCCCATTATCTAAAGGCCAAGCATGCCGCCGACGAACACCTCAAGGGTTCGTCCGTAACCCATGCCATCCTGCGACCGGTGGCGCTCACCGATGGCGATGAAAGCGAAAACGTCGTCCTCGGCGAGAATGTCGACAAGACAGCCAAGGCCGCCCGCGCCGATGTTGCACGGCTTCTCTCCGAAGCTGCCATCACCGGCCGGTTTGACGGCAAGGCGCTCGACATGCAGTCGGCCTGAGCAATACTTTCGCGCAATGCGGCCGGCTCCAGCGAGCCGCATTGCGCGGAGCCCCTCGGCTGTCCCGGCAGTCTCCTGGCAAGACCGCGGGGGGCTGAAGTCTCTTCAGTCATAAGCACAGCGGAACCCCACATAGACCGCGTAGAATGAGGCGGGTTTCCACTGCATGCCCTCGGCCTGTGTGGCGCTTGGCCCGTACCACCAGCTGCCGCCCGCCGTCAGCGCGTCCTCGCCGCGCCGGTCGGCGAGCCATTCCCAGGCATTCCCGCCCATGTCGTAAAGCCCGTTGACGCCGCGCCTGGTGCTGCCAGCCGCCACATGCCCTGTCCGGTTGTTGTTCATTCCCTCTGGCGCGTCACCCACCGGGTAAACGTAGCTGCGCCCGGTCTCGAACCCGTCGGTCGGGCTCGGGCGCTGTTCGGTATAGGCCGCGCGGCTCCATTCCTCGCGCGTCGGCAACCGTCCGCCGGCATCTGCGCAGAAGGCGTCCGCCTCCTCCCAACTCACATGCACCGCGGGCTCGCTGTCGTCTGCAGCGCGCCCGAAGGGTGTGCGGAAGGTCCGGCCCGGCCGCCGCTCCCATCCAGCGCCCCATTCGAAACCTCCGCCCTCGCGCTCGGCCATGGTTTCAAGCCCTGCGCGTTGGGCAAAATCCTTGAAGGCGCCGACCGTGACCTCGGTCCGGTCGATCGCAAAACCGTCGAGCCGCGCCTGTTCCGCGTCCGAGTTCGCGGCACTAGCGCACCCCAGTGCAGTGGCCATCGCCGCCGCGCCACAAGCCATCCGATAAAGGCCAGTCTTCATAACGCGCATCCCCCTGCTGACAATCCTACCTTGCAAGCCTCACACGCGCCCTGCTGCCCGTCCGCGCGTGCGCCACACCGGGCCATATAGACCGCCGCCTGAGAATGACGAGAGCCCGCTGCAACGGGTTAAGCCGGACCGACCCGATCCCGCGCCTTCAGCCCGCCCGGTTGCGGTCAAACTGCCTGGCCCGGATACCTTGCCCAGATACCTTGCCCAGATATCCGGGCCAGATGAAGAGCCAGGCTGCCCGGCGAGCGGCCGTTGGCGCCCGGCAAGTCGAAATCCGCCCATTCCTTGAGCCAAATCAACACGGCTGCAGAGCGGTCGTGCTAGTTTTTCGAGATTGAGGAGGACCTGACCATGTACAAGAACATCCTTGTTGCCACCGCACTCGACCACGCCCATGACATCGCCGCGGCCTTCGATATCGCCCGCGCGCTTGCCTCGGATGACGCTTCCATGACCGCGCTGCACGTGCTTGAGGAAATCCCGGCCTACGCGGCGCAATATGTCCCCGCAGAGCAGACGGGAGCCCGCTATTCGGAAGCCGAAACCCGGCTGAAAGCCGAGCTTGGCGGCGTGACCGGCGTCAAGCCCGTCGTCATCAGCGGCCACCCGGGTTCCACGATCGTCGACTATGCTGCAGCCCACAACATCGACTGCATCATAATTGCTTCCCACCGCCCCGGCCTCCAGGACTATTTCCTTGGCTCCACCGCCGGTCGTGTCGTCCGCCACGCACCCTGCGCCGTGCACGTGATCAGGTGAGCGGGAGGAGCAGTTTTGTGCTCGCATGTCGGTCGTTCATCGCTTTGGGTCGATGTTGCACAAGCCGCCGACCGGCTCTTTTCGCAAAAGTCTTGATACGTGACTGATTGACGTTCGCTTTGCGGACCATGGATGATCGCCAGACAGAAGCCTTTTCCAGATCTTGAGGCAGCAAGACCGGAATGAGCACAGCCGGATCCAGTCAAGCGGATTGGCTGAGTCTGGCGGTATGATCTGTATTTGGCTGCTGCTGGTCTGCGATCAACTGCCTTGCGTCCTCCCCGCTCATCGGCCGGCCAAACAGGTATCCCTGAATCAGGTCGGGCTGTAGTTCCTCGAGAACGGCCATTTCGTGGTCGGTCTCGACGCCCTCCAGCACACACCGCAGGTTAAGCTTGGAGCACAATCCATTGATGGCCGCCACAATTTCACGCGAAGTGATGCTGTGAGGAACCTTGCGGATGAAACTCCTGTCAATCTTGACCTTGTCTAGCGGCAGCTGATCGAGATACTCGAAACTTGAGTAGCCAGAACCAAAATCATCAAGTGCGATTTTGCAGCCGCTGCTCCTCAGCCGGCTGAGAACGGCGCTGGAGGTTGCCAGATCAGACATGACCGCTGTTTCGGTTATTTCGAACTCCAGACGGGCCGGCGAGAGCTCCGCCTTCATGATCTCTCCGAGGAGAGACAGGACGAAGGTCTGATCCGAGATGTCGCGCGCCGAAAGGTTGAAAGACAGGCCGATGTCGTCGGGCCATCTCTTCAGCTCCGCCAGTCCCTTTCGGAACAGAATTCCAGTTATCTTCTGAATGAAACCGGAGCGTTCGGCCACACGAATGAACTGGTCAGGGCGGACAAGCCCGAGCTTTGGATTTTCCCAGCGGGCAAGTGCTTCAAAGCTCAGGACACGCTTCTGGCTCGGTGAGTATTGCGGTTGAAAAACGAGAAACAGTTCTTCTTCAAGGTTGCCTTCACGCAATTCCCGCTCGATCGCGATTGCGTTTTTCATTTCCTCACTGTCGGCCGCTTCAAAAAGGATACACTGTCCGCGGAAATGAGTTTTGGCCTTGTACAGCGCGAAATCGGCCTGTTCATAAAGTTGCGTGCTGTGGGTTCCCATGTCCGGAAAATGCGATAAACCCGCCGAAGCCCCTACCGTGAGTTCCTGGTTGTCGATCACGTAGGGGGAAGTGATTGATTCTATCCCGTTGCTGACGAGTTTCTTGACCTGCTGTTCGGTGAGGTTTCCGGGAAGAATGGCAGCGAATTCGTCACCGCCGATCCGGCCGATCATTACCCCTTCCGAGACCTGTTCCATCACCCGGTCTACGGCTGCACAGAGCAGGCGGTCGCCCATCGAATGGCCATACACATCGTTGATCGCCTTGAACCCGTCGAGGTCGAATATTCCAAGCCAGAACGGCTTGCCACGCTCAATCAAAGCGTCGATCTTCTCGAAGATAGCCCGCCTGTTGGGAATCCCCGTTAGTGTGTCGGAGTCTGCAAGGGATTGTGCCTTGGCCGTCATTTCATCGGCAAGTAATCGTGCGTCGATCTGACGAATGATCGCATGCCTGAGTAGCCCGGTCATGCTGATTGAGGCAAAGGCAGTTGCAACGATAATGGATAGATATTCGGCATAAAGGTCGCTTGGTAGCGATGTGGAAAACCAGTAAAGCGTTGCCAAAGACAGTGGAACGCTGATCATGACTGTGCGCGCAGTTGCACCCGTTATCGCAAAGATGAATGCCAATAAAACGAAATAGATGTAGCGAGTCTGTACGTCGTAGACGAGAAGGTAACTCAAAAGGTTGAGGTACATGAAAAGATGCATTGCCAGGCTATGAACTTCGAGCCTGGCCAGAGACATCGTCCGATTGCTCGTCAAATGCTTGTGAAACATATAGAAGCTGAGAGCCGTCGTCATGCTGATGAAAGAGAACATGATCAGCAGAATTCCGGTCTGCGTTTGCCAGTGTTCCCATGTGACGAACAGGTAGTATGCGCAGGCTGGTATCAGAATGGGCCGCAGAACAAGCGAGTATGAGTCCACCATTGCCTGCTGTCTTACCGGATCCTCCAGTTTCGTCAGATAATTGGCAATGGTATCGAGTCTCATGAAAATATTTCTCGGATCTCCGTCTGCTTCGCTCGACAATTCCTTCGATGTCAACGCAAACACATATTCGGTTTCTTGCGATTTGGATTCCGTGAGGCGAGGCTCGGCCTTGTTTTACGTGGAAACATCATCGTCTCTGTATATTAGTGCGCCTTAAATTTGGGTTACGGTAATTCTTCGATTTGAATGAGGTGTGACGATTGATTTCACCCGTGCAGACTCTATGCAGGACAGAACCCGTCGTATCTGACTGAACATCTGTTCGCGGACTCATCCCAAGCGTTCAACCCAGAAAATCCCTCCGTCTTTTTCCCCACCCTCTCTCGCCATGCGATCATCACTCCACCTTCCGTCGGAACGGATGATCGCGGACCACGGAGCTGCGGTTGGCGGGAGGCGGTGAGGTCTGGCGGGCGCGGCCGTATCGCGCGCCAGGCGCTTGCGGGAAAATCATCCCGGCCAGCACCGGTGCCCGTCAGCCTCAAGCGGAGCTGACATCAGGGTGATCATGCGAAGGCCGGAACCGGAAGGCCCGGCTCTGCCGGCCCCGGCGGCGTTTCAGGTGTGTGTGCGTGCCCGGCGGGCTGGCCGGGCGCCATAGGCTCCGCCCGCTTTGAGACGCCGGCCTGACAAGTCCCATAGGTGATGCCGCAGGGCTTGCCGTGCGCGCATGCGGGGAGAGGGCGGGTTCGGCTCACGCGCCGAACAGGACGAAACCGCCCGGGGCTCAAGATGATCCGCTGCAGGAGGAGAAGCCCGCCCGTGCCCGGAAGGCGCGGGAGATCCGTCACCGGCGGGGCGCGGGAGACTGTGCCAAGCCCTTTCTTCACCACCACCACGGGCCGGTTGCCCGTGCCCCGCACACCGGTTTTGACGCCGGAGCCTGGAACTGCCCCATCCCGCCGGCGAGATTTTCGCGCGCGGTTTTTTGCCGTGGCTGGAAACCGGTCCGGATTTGGGGGGCAGGTGCCGAGCCGCGCTGCCGGCGGCTGGGTCGGGGCTGGCTTCAGGGCAAGTTCAACGAAGGCGGGGGCCGGTTGCGATTCCGGACAGGCGGGAGATCAACACGTCCGGGTAGTTTCGGGGGGCGTTTTACCGGAGGTAACCTAACGTCCATCCACTTCAGGGGTTGCCTCCGGGCCGCCATTCAGGTCGGCGATCAGCGCTTCCATCTCGGCGATTTCCAGCCGTTGCGTGTCGATGATATCGTCTGCCAGCTCGCGCACCCGCGGGTCTTCGAGATTGGCTCGCGAACTGGTCAGGATGGCGATCGAGTGATGCGGGATCATCGCCTTCATCCAGGCCTCGTCGCCCACCGTGTCCTGGCTTCTCACCAGGTAGAGCGAGACCGCAAACACCAGCGCCGCGGCCACGAAGATCGCCGCATTGAGCCGGGTGTTCCTGTACATACCGAGCATGAAGCTCAGCATCACCGCGGCCATGGCAGCACCCATGTAGAGCGCCATCCACATCCGCGTCTGGCTGAACCAGGCATGGTCGGCCGCAAAGGTGTTGAGATACATCAGTCCGAACATCACCAGCGTCGATGTGGCGATCATGGCTGCGAAGCGGATGTAGGACGTGGACATGCTTTCTACCCCCGTGGTCTGCGACAGGTGTCTGTCGGACAACGCAGGGGCGGGCGGATTGTTCCGGCCTTGCTGGCGCGGGCTGTGGACGCCCCGGGGGAAACCTCCGGAACCCGCCTCAGGCGGCCTTGGCCACGTGGTATTCCTTGATCGCCACCATGTCGATCATCTTCCAGCGCTCGGCCTCGTAGTTGAGCGAGAACTGGTCGGAGGCCAGGAACACCGGGTCGCCGTCGAGATCGCGGGCAATGTCGCCGCGGTGGCTGGTGACGAAGCGTTCGAGGTCGGCCTTGTCGTCCGCCGAGATCCAGCGGCAGATCGAGAACCGCGCCATCTCGAAACTCACCGGAAGCCCGTATTCGGCGTGCAGCCGCTCCTTCAGCACGTCGAGCTGCAGCGCGCCGACCACGCCGACGATCGCCGGCGAACCGTCCTCGGGCGAGAACAGCTGCACCACGCCTTCCTCGGCCATCTGCTGCAGCGCTTCCTTGAGCTTTTTCGCCTTCATCGCATCCTCGAGCCTGACCCGGCGGAGAATTTCCGGCGCGAAATTCGGCACGCCCTGGAACACCAGCGCCTCGCCCTCGGTCAGCGTGTCGCCGATCCGAAGCGTGCCGTGGTTGGGAATGCCGACCACGTCGCCGGCATAGGCGGTGTCGGCGATCTGGCGCTGTGAGGCAAAGAAGAATTGCGGCGCCGACAGGCTCATCGGCTTGCCGGTGCGCGCCAGCCGCGCTTTCATGCCGCGTTCCAGCTTGCCCGAGCAGACTCGCACGAAGGCGATCCGGTCGCGGTGGTTTGGGTCCATGTTGGCCTGGATCTTGAACACGAAGGCGGTCATCTTCGGGTCGGTGGCCTCCACCGTCCGCGTGTCCGCCACCTGAGCCCGCGGCTGCGGCGCGAATGCGCCGAGCGCGTCGATCAGGTCGCGCACCCCGAAATTCCGCAGCGCAGAGCCGAAATAGACCGGCGTCAGGTGACCTTCGCGAAACGCGTCGAGGTCGAACGGCTTGCACGCCTCCGCCGCAAGCGAGGTCTCCTCGATGAAGGTCTCGCGCTCGTTCTCCGGCAACAGCCCCGCCACCTTGTCCGATTCCGGCCCGTTCACCGGCGTCAGCGCGGTTTCCTTGTCCGACAGCCGGATCGCCGACTTGGCGAGATGATAGGTGCCCGAAAAGCTCTTGCCCTGTCCGATCGGCCAGGTCATCGGCGCGCAGTCGAGCGCCAGCTTCTGCTCCACCTCGTCGAGAATCTCGAACGGATTGCGCGCCTCTCGGTCCATCTTGTTGACGAAGGTAATGATCGGAATGTCTCTGAGCCGGCAGACCTCGAACAGCTTCAAAGTTCGTGGCTCGATGCCCTTGGCCGCGTCGATCACCATCACGGCTGCGTCCACCGCCGTCAGCGTCCGGTAGGTGTCGTCGGCAAAGTCCTCATGGCCCGGCGTGTCGAGCAGGTTGAAGACATGATTGTCATACTCGAACGTCATCACCGAGGTGACCACCGAGATGCCGCGCTCACGCTCGATCTTCATCCAGTCCGAGCGGGTCTGGATCCGGTCCTTCTTGGCCTTGACCTCGCCTGCCAGCTGGATCGCGCCGCCGAACAGCAGAAGCTTTTCGGTCAGCGTGGTCTTGCCGGCGTCCGGGTGAGAGATGATGGCGAAGGTGCGGCGGCGGCCGACTTCCTCTGCGAGTGGTTCGGGCATTGGCGGCGGATTCCTGTTGATTGCGCTGCCTTCTACCGTCTTGCCGCCCGCCATGCAATTGACCTCGGCCCGCCAAGAGTAAAAGCTTGTCCCATGATTCAGCCTGCCCACCTGTCCCCGTCCGCCGCTGATGCTACACCGGTGCTGCTTGTGCGCCGCCTCCCGCATGGCGAGGGACTGGAACTGCCGGCCTATGAAACACCCGGCTCCGCCGGGATGGACCTGCGCGCCGCCGTCGCCGACGATGCTCCCCTGGAAATCGCGCCGGGGGCCCGTGCCGCCGTTCCCACCGGGCTGGCAATGGAAATCCCGCACGGCTTCGAGGGCCAGGTTCGTCCGCGCTCTGGCCTGGCGCTGAAGTCCGGCATCACCTGCCTGAACACGCCCGGCACCATCGACAGCGATTATCGCGGCGAGGTCATGGTGATCCTCGCAAATCTCGGCACCGATCCCTTCATCGTCACCCGCGGCATGCGCATAGCCCAGCTGGTGATCGCCCCGGTGGTCCAGGCGCGGATCGTCATGCAGGACAGTCTGAGCGAAACCTCCCGAGGCGACGGCGGTTTCGGCTCCACGGGAACGGCATGAGCGGCCTGCTCACCGTCATTGACATGCACACCGGCGGCGAGCCGCTGAGGATTGTCACCTCCGGCTATCCCGAGCTGCCCAGGGGCACGATCCTCGAAAAGCGCGCCTATGTCCGCGATCATCTCGACCATCTCAGAAAGATTCTGATGTTCGAGCCGCGCGGCCATGCGGACATGTATGGCGCGCTGCTGGTCGAACCGGATCTGCCCGGCGCCGACCTGGCGGTGCTGTTCATGCACAATGAGGGCTATTCCACCATGTGCGGCCACGCCATCATTGCGCTTGGTCGCTATGCGGTGGACCAGGGCCTGGTCGAGGCCGTGGGCGACCGCGCCACGGTCAACATCGAGTGTCCCTGTGGCATGGTGCGCGCCGAAGTGGTTATCCGCGATGGCAAGGCTGCCGATGTCAGCTTCGAGAGCGTGCCGTCGTTCCTGTTCGCCCGGGATCAGGAGCTCACGCTCGAAAACCGCGGCCTCGAAAACCACGGCAAGATCAGCTTCGACATCGCCTATGGCGGCGCCTTCTATGCTCTGGCCGACGCCCGCCAGTTCGGGCTCGAATTCGGCCGCGATCCGGTTTCGGCCTTTGTCGAGGCGGCCGACCAGTTGACCAGGGCCGTTCAGGCCACCACCCGGCTCAGCCATCCTGATGCCGAGGACCTGGCATTCCTCTATGGCTCGATCCTGACTGACGGGCGCGACGCCTTTTCCGATCAACCCACCCGAAATGTCTGCGTCTTTGCCGAAAGGCAGGTCGACCGGTCGCCCACCGGCTCCGGCGTTACCGCCCGGCTGGCGGCGATGCATGCCCGCGGCCAGATCGCGCCGGGTCAGGCACGGACATTTGAAAGCATCATCGGCAGCCGTTTTTCGGGATCGGTCGCTTCGGTAACGACTTGCGGGCCGCATTCGGCCATCACCGCGCTCGTCTCCGGACGCGCATTTTATGCGGGCAGGGCGGAGTTCACCGTCGAGCAGGATGATCCGCTGGCGGCGGGGTTCCTTGTCCGTTGAGTGGCTTTGCGGGCCTGCTGGTGCCCAGATAGATCGACCCGATGATGATCGCCAGCGCGATCAGCCGCTGTGTGGTCAAGGCCTCGCCAAGCAGCAGAAAACCCAGCCACGCCCCGCCAACGGGAACAGCGAAATTGACCTGCGACATCCGCGTCGCCCCCAGCCGTGGCACCAGGTGAAAGTAAATCAGGTTGGCGCAGGCCGTCGAAAACAGCCCGAGATAGAGCACTGCGCCCAGCGATGTGACGCCGAAGTCCATCTTACCAAGCTGAGCGCCCGAAAGCGCCAGTACGCATCCCATGATCAGGCTGGCAAAGAGCATTGATCCGGCCGCCATCTCCAGGGGCGGGCGTGTGACTGCCCGGCGGATATAGACCGTGGAGGCGGCATAGCAGGCGGTGGCTGCGAGGATCGCCAGTTGTCCGCCGAGCTGTGCACCCAGCCCCGCAAGCGCTGCCGGCCCGACAAGCACGGCGACTCCTGCGAGTCCGCCGATGATGCCTGCCGAGGTGCGTAACGTCAGCCGCTCCTGTGGCACAAGCCAGGCCGCAAGCAGCAGGGTGATCACCGGCGATGCGCCCATCAGGATCGAGGCGAGCGCGCTGTCGACCGATTGCTCGCCATGGGTGATCAGCAGAAACGGCGCAGCGCTGCCCAGCAGCCCGGTCACCCCATAGGAGAACCATACCGCCGGATCCCGTGAAAGAGCCAGCCCGCGCCAACGCATGACCGTGTAGATGATGACGCTTCCGACCAGCAATCGTCCGAAAACGAGGACCGCCGGTTCGAGCGTTGCAACGCCGATCTTGATCACAGCGTATGACGAGCTCCACATCGCGGCCAGAGCCAGCCAGAGCACGATGTCGATGAAAGATGCCTTGCCCATTCCAGCTGTTCCTGTAGCTTGCTACGTTATCAGTAGCAGTACACCGCTACGAATATAGTAGCAAGACGCGTGGCGCTTGGTGTGAGCTGCGCATCAAGGGGAGGCAGCGATGACCAGCGATGGCAAGCCGGTTGCCAGATTGGGAGAGCCGGTTCGCGGCTCACGGAGCGGACAGCCGATCATGGTGCTGTTTGATCTGCTGAGCCGGCGTTGGGCCATGGGCATTCTGTGGAACCTGGCCGAAGGCCCTCGAACCTTCCGCCACCTGCAGGCGCGCTGCGGCTCGGCGTCGCCCAGCGTCCTCAACACCCGTCTCAAGGAGTTGCGCAGTGTCGGCCTGATCGAGAACACCGGTGAGGGCTATGCACTGACGGCAACGGGCCGGGAACTGTTCACCCATCTGGAACCGCTGGGCGATTGGGCCATGCACTGGGTGCCTACGTTGCACCCGGACGCGGGCGGAGAATGAACCGTTCCTGGATGCTCGCGGCCAGGATCAGGCCGTCTGAGCCGAAAAGCGGAATACCATTCCGCGATGAGCTTCAGAACGAGAACAAATTTGCGCGTCGATCAGCACCTCGTCGATGGTGATGGCTGGCGCGAGGTCAGGGCCTGACCTACACTCGCGCCAACCAGAAGGAGCATTTTCATGTCCGCTTACTCGAGTGAAACGCCTGGCCGTGGCCGCGTTTACAATTCCATCATCGACACCATTGGCAACACGCCGATCGTGCGGCTCGGCAAGCTTGCGAACGCCGATGGCGTCAAGGCCGATCTTCTTGCCAAGCTCGAGTTCTTCAACCCGATCGCCTCGGTCAAGGACCGCATCGGCGTCGCCATGATCGAGAGCCTGGAAGCGCAAGGAAAGATCGAGGCAGGCAAGACCACGCTGGTCGAGCCGACCTCGGGCAACACCGGCATCGCGCTGGCCTTCGCGGCCGCTGCCAAGGGCTACAGGCTGATCCTGACCATGCCGGAAACCATGTCGGTCGAACGCCGGAAGATGCTCGCCCTGCTCGGCGCCGAACTGGTGCTGACCGAGGGGCCGAAAGGCATGAAAGGCGCCATCGCGCGGGCCGAGGAACTGCTGAACGAGATTCCGGATTCGGTGATGCCGCAGCAGTTCGAGAACCCTGCAAACCCGGAAATCCACCGTACCACCACCGCCGAGGAGATCTGGAACGATACCGGCGGCGCCATTGATATCCTGGTCTCCGGCATCGGCACCGGTGGCACCATCACCGGCGTCGGCCAGGTGCTGAAGGCGAAAAAGCCTGGTGTTCAGGTTGTCGCCGTCGAGCCGGCAGACTCACCGGTGCTCTCGGGCGGCACTCCCGGCCCGCACAAGATCCAGGGCATCGGCGCCGGCTTCGCGCCGGGCGTGCTCGATACCGGCATCTATGACGAGATCGCCAAGGTCACCAATGACGAGGCCTTCGACATGGCCCGCCGGGTGGCGAAACTCGAAGGCCTTCCGGTCGGAATTTCCTCAGGCGCAGCCCTCACCGCTGCCGTCCGCGTCGGCCAACGGCCGGAAAATGCCGGTAAGCAGATCGTTGTCATCATCCCCTCCTTCGCCGAGCGCTATCTGTCGACGGCGCTGTTCGACGGTCTTGGCGGCTAATCCCAGCCCCACTCTCGGCAATTCCGGCGTAATTGAAATGCGGTTTCGCGTCCGGAATTGCGTGCGAACAATTTGCTGGGCCTGTCCGGTGCTTCCCGATGCACCGGACAGGCCCAGCGCAGGATCAAAGCATACCTGGAGTATGGGTGCGGGAACATCATTTCACCCTGAGCCGGATCGCACCGGTCAGGGTGGTGTTCCCGGCCAACTGAGCTTTCACGCCGCCGCCGACACCCGTTCCGCCCCGATCCGGTAGGAGATCGCCTCGGCGAGGTGGATGCGGCCGACAGTCTCGGCGCCGTCGAGATCGGCGAGCGTCCGCGCCACCTTGAGAATGCGGTGATAGGCGCGGGCCGAAAACCGCATCTTCTCGGCCGCATCGCTGAGCAGTGCCTGTCCGGCCTGGTCAGGTTTCGCCACCTGTTCGACAAGCGAAGTCGAGCATTGGGAGTTGGTGCGAATGTCGGGGCGTCCGAGGCCTCGGAAGCGGTCCTGCTGCATGGCCCGCGCCCGCGCGACCCGGAGAGCCACATCGGCGCTTTTTTCTGCCGCTTCTGGCCTGATCAGGTCCTGCGCGGTAACAGCAGGCACATCGATGCGGATATCGATCCGGTCCATCAGCGGGCCTGATATGCGGCCCTGGTAATCGGTCTGGCAGCGCGGTCCGCGCGAGCAGCTGTGTCCCGGTTCCCCGGCCATGCCGCAGCGGCAGGGGTTCATCGCCGCGATCAGCTGGATATTGGCCGGGTAACTGACCCGGTGATTGGCCCGTGCAATCACGCTTTCACCGTTCTCCAGCGGCTGCCTGAGCGAATCGAGCACCTGCGGCGTGAACTCCGGGAACTCGTCGAGAAACAGGATGCCGTTGTGCGCCAGCGACACCTCGCCTGGCCGGGCCCGCAAACCGCCGCCGACCATCGCTGCCATCGAGGCCGAGTGATGCGGCGCCCGGAACGGGCGCCGGTCCGACAGTTTGCCGCCCGCCAGCTGCCCGGCAATGGAGTGGATCATCGAGACTTCCAGCAGTTCCGCCGCCGACAGTGGCGGCAGGATCGAGGGCAGCCGCGCCGCCAGCATCGACTTGCCGGACCCGGGAGGCCCGACCATGATCAGGTTGTGACCGCCGGCTGCAGCCACCTCGAGCGCTCGCTTGGCGGTTTCCTGGCCCTTGATGTCCGACAGGTCCGGAAGGTTGGCGGGTGCTGCCCGCATGGCCGGTACCGGGCGGCCCAGCACCTGGGTGCCGCGGAAATGATTGGCAATGGCGATCAGCGAGCGCGGCGCCAGGATGTCGATCTCCTCGCCGGCCCAGGCCGCTTCCGGCCCGCTTGCTGCCGGGCAGATCAGTCCCTTGCCCAGCGCGTTCGCCCCCATGGCGGCCGGCAGTGCACCGGCGACGCTGGCGATGGTGCCGTCAAGCGAGAGTTCGCCCAGCACCACGTAACCGTCCAGCGCATCGCCGGGAATAGCCCCGAGGGCGGCCATCAGCCCAAGCGCGATCGGCAGGTCGAAATGGCTGCCCTCCTTGGGCAGGTCCGCCGGCGCCAGGTTGACGGTCACCTTCTTGGCAGGCAGCGAAAGCCCGGAGGCATGCAGGGCCGCCTGCACCCGCTCGCGGCTCTCGGCCACCGCCTTGTCCGGCAGCCCGACGATGTGCATGTTCACCTTGCCTGGCGCGATCATCACCTGAACATCGACCGGCACCGCTTCGATACCCTGAAATGAAACCGTGCTGACCCGCGCAACCATGTGTGCCTGCCCCTTCATGTTGCCTGTCCACCTGCGCCGGGCATGATCGAATACCCGTTATACGCGATCCAGCTTGCATTGAAACACGGTATGCGGAATATAACAAGAACAATATGGCAACAAATACACCATAAAGGAGAAATGGGTTGTGCCGGGTTGCAGGGCCGGAACGCCCGATTGCCAGAACTTGATCAGAATCCACCGATTCCATCGGTCTGCGGCCTGGGCGATGCAATCGAGCATCGCTCCTGGCAGATTTCCTGCACCGGTTGCTGCTCTGGAACCTGGTTATGCCGGTCCAGGAAGCGCAGTCTCAACCTGAGCAATACGCAGCCTGAAAAATTCAATGAGAAAACCTGCGATCTGCACATGATTGTTGCCCGCGTGGGGTACAAAATCAGCGGAAACTGAATTACGTGGTGAGCTTCGTTCCGGGCTGGCCCCGGAAATTTGGGCAGTCGACCGGAAAGCATCTCGCGGTCATTCCGGCACGGAGCAGTAGAATGGCCTTTCTCAAGGATGGCGAAAACCTGTTCGTCATCGACCTGACCTACATCACCGCGCTCGAAACCATCGACCCGCTGGTCGCCCCGCACACGGCCTTCATCGAGCGCAATTATGCCGCAGGCCTGTTCCTGGCCTCGGGCGCCAAGGTGCCCCGCACCGGCGGTGTCATCATCGCCCGCGGCCGGTCTGTCGCCGATATCGAGGACCTGATCACCGCCGACCCGTTTCACATGGCCGGTGTCGCCCGCTACAAGATCACCGAATTCATTCCCGGCAATGTCGCCGCGGCGCTGAAGTAGCCGGGCCGCTGACCGGCGTCGATGTGCGCGGTCGAAATCTGCCGGCCGAACCGGGTCCATCTCTTTTGCAGTCCCGCAAGCCGGACCGTGACAGGTTTCATGTCGCGGATCTGGCGTCGCCCTGTTGCGCGTCTTCCATCTCGGCAAAGTCGGAAATCCGGCTGTCGCGCTCGGCTGGCAGGAACTGCCGGCCTTCGCTGCGCTCCAGTTCGAGCTCGCTGGCGGCCTTGAGCATTGCCTCGCGCAGTTCGCATTCCATGGTCCAGGCGGTCAGCGGCTCTTCCGCGGTGGCGTAGAACCCGACCAGCATCCCGGTGGCATCGTGGTCAACGACCAGCACGCGCGCACCGTCCTTGTCGATGACCTTGTCATTGTCCCGGACAAAGCTTTCGAAGCGCTCGCGCAGGCTGTCGATATCGGCGCTGTGGTGCAGCCGGAGCCGGACAACCTTGGTCATGGTCGGGTCGCGCTTGGTCCAGTTTTCGAATGGTTCCGAGACAAAGTAGGTCACCGGAACGATCAGCCGCCGGCTGTCCCAGGTTTTCAAGAGAACATAGGTGAAGTTGATCTTCTCGACGTAGCACCAGCGGTTCTCGAAGAACAGCGAATCGCCGATCGCCGCCGTCTTGGAGATGGCGATCTGCAAGCTGGCCATGATGTTGCTGAGTGCCGAGCGGGCAGCGAAAGCCAGGATCAGGGTCACGACCCCGGCCGAGCCGATCAGGGCGACGCCGGTCGTGGCAAACAGGTTGATCTGGGTCAGCAGCACACCGGCGGCCAGCATGATGGCCAGCACGATCCCGATCCGGCGAAACGCCGAAAGATTGGTCTGGAACGCCCGCATCTCGCGGTTCTCGGGTTTCTCGAGTTCGGAGATGTCCTTGGTCAGGGTGCGTTCAAGAATCATGTCGATGGTCTGCACAAAGACCGTCAGCGCGCCGCCAAACAGGATCATCAGCAGCAGTGGGGCGAAAAATGTATCGATAGTGGCTGAGAACACGAAAAGGCGCCCCTGCATCGCGTAGCCGGTTACCGCACCGGTCAGCACCCCGAATGACAAGGCGAGCCGGCCCAGCAAGCGTCCCCAGAAACCCGGCCGCAGCTGGCTGCCGGCATTTCGCAGCATCCTGTAGACAAGCCACCCCGCCAGCCCCGCGGACATCAGCAGCAGCGGCAGGGAAAGCAGCTGCCAGGCCGCGAGACCCGGAACTATCTGTGTGTGCGCCCAGTTCGGCATCGACCGCTCCAGCCAGCTCTCGCCATAGGCCTTGTGCAGCGCCGGAATGGTCTCGACCGAGCGTGCCGCAAACACCCAGACCGGTTGGCCGTCTGCCGGTTTGACACGCTCCAGACGGAGAGGCACCGGGCGGTCGTCGAGCTCGATCAGCGCGAGCCGCAGCGACCGGCGGGGGCTGCCGGCCAGGAGGTCCTTCGGGCTGGCGGTAATGTCGAGACCATCGGGACGGTCGGGGAGGCCTTCCCAATTGATCCAGACCTTGCGTTCGAGGATCTTCTCGAGCTGGCGTGCCAGTTGTGGTCCGGCGCTGGGCTGGTCCGCTGCCTCGATCGAGCTCAGGTCGAGCAGATGTGCGGCTCTGGCGTACTCCCCGGCCTTGGCAAGATCCAGAAAGCTCTCGAGCGCGGCTTGCGGGGTGTCGCGGTTTATCCGTGGTTCTCCGGCGAGGCCGGGGTTCAGAGCCTCGACTTCGAAGTAGACATCGCCCGGTGCGGATTGCTGGGCGGCCGCACTGCCGGCAAGCCCGGCAAGCCAGCCAAGAGCAAGGGCAGTCATCAGTGTCATCAACCGCGGCATCGTCTCCCCCTGTGCGTTGCACTCAGGGTTTGAACGCCTGTGGCCGTGGTTGGTTCAATGGCCGCCGCAGGAAGCGTGGATCAGGAGTGCGCGCGTTTGGATTCCACCGCATCCCAGAACAGGGCCGCCACATCCGGTCCGCCGAAATTCCTGATTTCGCGGATGCCGGTCGGCGAAGTGACGTTGATCTCGGTCATCTTGTCACCGATGATGTCGATGCCGACCAGGATGAAGCCGCGCGCCTTCAGCGACGGCCCGATGCGGGCGCAGATCTCCTTTTCGCGGCTCGTCAGTTCGCTGTGCTCGGCGCGGCCGCCGACATGCATGTTGGAGCGGGAATCGTGCTCGGCCGGCACCCGGTTGATCGCCCCCGCCGGCTCGCCGTCGATCAGGATGATACGCTTGTCGCCGGCCCTGACATCGGACAGATACTCCTGCGCGATGAACGGCTCGCGGTACATCTGCGCAAACATTTCAAGAAGCGAGGACATGTTGCGGTCGTCCGGCTTGACGTGGAACACGCCGGCGCCGCCATTGCCGTAGAGCGGCTTGAGGATCATGTCGCCGACTTCCGCGCGGAAGGCGTTGATCGTCGCCGGATCCCGGGAAATCAGCGTCTTCGGCATCAGGTCGGGGAACTCGGTGACGAAGATCTTCTCGGGCGAATTGCGCACCCAGGCCGGATCATTGACCACCAGCGTCTTCGGATGCACCCGCTCCAGAAGATGCGTAGAGGTGATGTAGGACATGTCGAACGGCGGATCCTGGCGAAGCAGCACCACGTCCATGCTCGAAAGATCAATCTTCTCCTGCGGCCCGAGCTCGAAATGGTCGCCCTCGACATCGCGCAGGATCATCGGCTCGGCGATCGCCTGGACGACGCCGTCGCGCATCGACAGCTGGTCCGGCGTGTAGTGAAACAGCTTGTAGCCGCGCGCCTGCGCCTCCAGCGACATGGCGAAGGTGGAATCGCCGCCGATCTTGATAGAGCTCACATGGTCCATCTGGACCGCGACATTCTTGATCTTGCTCATGGGTAGGGTGTTCTCCGCCAAGTCTCAGGCTCTCACATAGGCGCTGAGGGGGGAGGATTGCAACGGGGAGGGACGTATTGGGAGAGAGTGGCAGCTGTCCTTTCCGCAATTTTTTTGCCACCAGCAGAAAAGCGCAGGGAACCTTTTGCGGATCGGCACGTTGAGTTCCGCCGGAAAATTGCAGGTGTGATGATGACGACCGCGGGAACCCGCCTGCGGCCGTCAATTCGGCTGCCGCCGCACGTTGCGTCGGGTGGGCTGTGCAAAGGATCCCCAATGGTCACAAAAGCGATTGCCGCTTCGGCGCGGGCCGCAATAATCTTTATCGGTGCAACTCTGCTGATCTATTCCGCCATCATCGGTGCCTTTATCTATCAGGGGGTAAACGAACAGCAGGATCGCGCGGAAGCCACCGCATCGGCGGCTGCCAAGGCGGTCAGGGTCAATACGGCATGGATTGTCGAGGTCGCAGCACAGGCGCTCAGGCGAATGGATTCGGCTCTGGGCCGGGACGTCCAGCCCAACCAGACCACCACCCTGACCGGCCTCCGGGATGCTCTCGAAGGGCTTCCCGCCACCGCCAAGGCCTACATTGTCGCCGCCGGGGGACAGACCCTTTACACCACGGATCCGAACTTTGTGGACATCGACATTCGCGACCGGGAGTATTTTGCACAGCCCGCGGCAGGAAAGCATTTCTTCACCTCGTCGCTTCTCATGAGTCGGCTCGACGGCAGCGAGATCTTCACCTTCAGCCGGCGCCTGGAGCGCCAGGGCGTGTTCATTGGCGTCGCCATCATTTCCTTTGACGGAGTTCTGCTCGAGAGCCTGCTGGAGTCCCTCGATCTGGGGCCCGGATCAACCATAAGCATTCTGCGTTCCGACGGCATGCTGGTTGCCCGTTACCCGCCGGCCGAAGGCCCCGTCGACCTTAGCCGGCACACGCTGTTCACGCATATGCTCCCCAGCTCGGACGTTGGTGTCTACACCGCCAGGTCCCCGGTTGACGGAGTGCAACGTGTGGTCAGTTACCAGTCGGTTCCGGGCACCGATCTCATCGCGCTGGCGTCAGTCTCAACCGCTGAAACGATGTGGCGGTTCTGGCGCCGGGTCTGGATATTCCTGATTGTCGTCATCCCGACGACTCTCGCCCTGGCACTCTGTGCGATATGGATCATAAGGCTCCTGCAGAAGGACGGACGCCGCAATGAGGAGCTGGAAAATGCGCTAGCGACCAACACAATGCTGTTTCGCGAGATCCATCACCGGGTGAAGAACAACATGCAGTCCATGCAGTCACTGGTCCGGATGCAGAATCTTCCCGAAGCCATCAAGACGGACATTCAATTGCGCTTTGCAGCCATGTCGGCGGTGCATGAGCACATGTACAACCGGGATGCCTATGCTGCGCTGGATGCGCCGGCCTTTATCTCCTCGATCACCGAAAAGCTCTTCCAGGCCTACGGCACCTCCGCGCAGCTGGCCCTCGACATCGATCCGCTGCTGATCAGCCACGAGCGCGCCACACCACTGGCGCTGCTGATCAATGAGGTCGTCACCAACGCGCTCAAATATGCCGATCTGGAAAGAGCCGGAGCAACGGTATCCATCAGCCTCAAGGGAATGTCGGAAGATCTGGCGAGGCTGGTGATCACCGACAACGGTCCCGGGTTTGACCCGGCCACCATCAGCATGGGGATGGGAACGAAGATCATCAGGGGAATGGTGATGCAGCTTGGTGGGTCCCACATCTACACATTTGACAACGGAACAGTGTTCTCCGCAGAGATCCATATCGGTTTCAGGCCCGCCGCCTGACCGCTCACCGCCCTCCGAGCACCCGGGCCAACCGGTCTATGGCGCGGCGGACCTCGGGCAGATGGCGATCGTCCTGGTGGGTGACGATCCAGCGTTCATGCGCCAGTTCCGCGATGGTGCTGCCTGCCCGATCAAGCCCAGTCTGCCGGTCGCCGATGAAGGTGGGCAGCAGGGCAATGCCCTTGCCGGCAAGCGCGAGGTCGAGGCTGTTGCGCGGCGCGGTGACCTCGCAGACCGCATCGGTGCCGGTCATCCTGTCGAGCCAGCGCGCCGAGGGTGTGTCGGCCATAACCTTGATCCAGCGATCTGGCGCACCTGCTCTGGCATAAGGTGCGAATTCCACGCGCGACAGGCTCTGCCCGGCAAGGCCCGGATCCGTCGGGCGCGCATTGCGGATGCCGATGGCGATCTGGCGGCGGGTTATGTTCAGCGAAGTTTCGGCGGAAACAAAGCGAAGCCGGAGATCGGCCGGGGTTCCGGTGATCCTGTCAAGATTGTCGAGCAGGAGCAGCGTGGTCCAGGAGCCGGCGGAAATCTTCACCAGCCGCCTCTCGCCGCTGCCGGGTCTGACCGCAAGCCTGGTGATGCGAGCCTCGATCTCGGTCAGTTCCACAAGCAGGTCACGGCCTTCGCCGGTCAGTTCGTAACCGCGCTCGTGCCGGACAAACAGCTCGCGCCCCATCGAGCGCTCGAGTGAGAGCATCCGCCGCCCCAGCGTCGCGGCGCTGCGGCCCGTCACCCGCGCCGCAGCCGACAGCCCGCCCTCCCGTGCAACCGAGAGAAAAAGATGAAGGTCCTCCCACCTGGCAGTCGTTTCATTCATGAAATGAACCTTTCAATTCGTTTCATTTCGAAAGTGCCAGCCAGCCACTACTCTGGGCTCTCGTCAAGACTGGCCCGTTAAGAAACCCTTCAAGGGCCCAAGCCGGAGAGCAGGTAGATGCGTATCGACAATTCAGGAAAGGGAGCTGGCTCACGGCCCTTCCCGCAGGCCGGCAAGACCAGGGCCGAGCGTCAGGAGGATGCCTTCATGGAACTGCATGGCGGACGCGGAGCGCAGCTGATCTACCGGATTGTCTGCCTGATCGATGCGGCCGCCGGTTGGGTCATCTTGCTCGTGCGTGGCAGCAGCGGCGCAAGCCGTGTTACTGAAGCTGAGCATGACGGTCCGGTCATGAAAGATCGCGGCAAAAAGAAACCTTGCAGGCTGGCTTCCGCGACCACGCCCCTTAAAAAGCATCCTTGAGATGCACAGGCCACTTCCACGGGCTGACCACGATGATGTCATGCCGCCAGGACAGGCTTGCGGAAGCCGGCTGCCGACCGATGAACAACTCGCCCGCAGCCTGAATCCGCCGTTGCGCGGAATAGCTCACAGCATCCACTCCCGAGGCCAGATCCCGCCGCGCCTTGACCTCGATGAAGGCGATGAGATCACGCTTGCGCGCCACGATGTCGATTTCCCCCAGCGGCGTGCGGTAGCGCAGGGCGACGATGCGGTAACCCTTGAGCATCAGTGCCATCGCCGCAAACCATTCCGCGCGGCGGCCCTTGCGCTCGGAGCGCCGTTTCCTGTCGAGCCTGTCGCCCGCGCTCACGCCTCGCCTTCCGGTGAAATGGCTTTCAGGGCGAGCAATCGGGCATAGAGATCCTTGCGGTTGAGGCCGGTGAGCCTGGCCGCTTCCGTCGCAGCCTTGCCGGCGGGCAGATCGGCTGCAAGCTTGGCCAGTAGGAGGTCGACATCGCCCTCCGAAGGAGCCGGCGTCGAGCCGGGGCCGATCACCAGCACGATCTCGCCGCGCACGCTCTCGTCCTCGTAACGTGCGGCAAGCTCGCCCAGCGGGCCCCGGCGAATTTCCTCGTAAGCCTTGGTCAGTTCGCGGCAGACCGCTGCCGGGCGATCTGCGCCCAGAACCGCGGCGGCTGACTTCAGGCAGGCGGCGATGCGGTTCGGGCTTTCGAAGAACATCAACGTCGCCTCGGTTGCGGCAAACGATGCCAGACGATCGCGCCGCGCCTTGTCTTTCGACGGCAGGAAGCCCGCGAACAGGAAGGTGTCGCTGGGCAGGCCCGAAGCGACAAGGGCTGCCATCGGCGCCGAGGCTCCGGGAACCGGGATCACCGGGATATCGGCCTCGATCGCGGTCTGCGAGAGCCGGTAGCCGGGATCCGAGACAAGCGGCGTTCCGGCATCGGAGATCAGCGCCACGCTTTTCCCGGCTTCGAGCGCTTCCATCAGCTTCGGCCCGGCGCGCTCGGCATTGTGCTCGTGATAGGCGTGGGGACGGGTGGCGATGCCGAAGCGGTCGAGCAGCACCCGGCTGACGCGTGTATCCTCGCAGGCAATGATGTCGGCGCCCGAAAGCGTCTCCAGCCCGCGGATGGTCATGTCGCCGAGATTGCCGATCGGGGTGGAAACCAGATAGAGCCCCGGCTCGAGCGGCCGTGCGGCGATCTCGTGCGCACCGATGCGAAACGACCGTGCCCGCCGGTCGGCTTGCAGTGTGCCCTTGTTGCCGGCGTCAGTCGAAGCTGTTGATTTTCCGCGCGTCATCTGTGCTCCGCAACCCGGCCTGGTCTGTCACCCCGGCGGGCCATGTTTCAATCTCAAGGGCGGGTGTAGCAGAGTTTTTGGACCGGGTGTGAGAGGTTGTCGCCCGGAATTTCGGCGGCTACCGAAGTCTCTTGAGGTTTGCTGGACATCGCTCCTGACAGGTTTCGGCTCCTGATCCACCTACAAGCAGGCGCCAGACAGGGAGCCCCCATGCGCGCATCGTTGAGAGAAAAAGCCATTGCCGTCTGCGAGGCCAGGATCGCACAAAGAGGTGAGGGCGTCGGCCTGTCGTTCTATGCGTTCTTCGCCAACAGGAATGACGATCCGGAACTTCTGATGGAGGCGGCGACCTGGTGGATCAGCATCCACCGGCTCGATCACTTTGAAAAGGCGGCAAGGATCCGGCGCATGCTGCTTGATCAGCTGTGAGGCCGGTGGGAAAAGGTCTCAGTTGAACTGGCTGATCAGTCCGGCTGCAGACAGGAGTGCGAGCAGCATCAGGCAGGCGGTCTTGTAGATTGGCTCATAGGCCGGCCGGAACAGCAGGATTCCAGCCCACACCCCGAGCAGCGCCACCGGAGCCATCAATGCGCCGCGCCAGATTGCCTGTATGGTCATCAGGTCGTATGCGATGAGCCAGATCAGCGAGGTGAACATGCTGATCGCCAGGAACATGACCAGCGACGCGCGCATCTGTCTGGGCGGTGCTTCGCTGGCCAGCACGTAGAGAGCGATCACCATGCCACCGACAGATGCAAGCCCGGTTGCGATCCCGGCGGCAAGACCGCTGGCATACAGACCCTTTGTGGTGCTCAGGAAAGCAGGCCTCAGGCGGAAGAACTGCGCTGCCGTCAAGGCCAGGATCAGGCACAGCGCCAGTTTTCTCGAAAGCTCGATGTCCATGCTTGTGGTGGCCAGCAGCCCAATCGGAATACCGATGGCCGAACAGATCACCAGCCCGCGGACAATTCTCATGTCGGCATGCGCCATCCCGCCCCGGAACATCGCCAGGCTCGCCGCCCCCTCAAGCAGGTAGCAGACCGGTATCAATTCAACCGGTGGAATCCGGGTCGCAGCAGACGCCATCACGATGGCCGACAATCCGAAGCCGGCGAAGCCGCGGATGAGACCCGCCAGGAACACTGCCGCCAGAACAATAGCCAGATCGGCCCCGGCAAGCCCGGTATACTGCGTCAACATGGTGAGCATATGAACAGCGGCCTCCTCGTCTGCGCGACCGGAGCTGGCAGTCTGCCGCCGGTTTTCCTTGGCTTGTCTGTCTTTCCGGTCCTGGCGCCGCGGCATCAACCCCGCAAGTCCGGGATACTCAAATTTAATATACTTTATGTATTTCCATCGTGAGCGTTTCTTTCCGGCAATCCACGACGGCACTCAAAAGTGATGAAAACTGCAGTTTCTAGGTTGCGACGTCTGTTGGTGGTGCCTGCCGACAATGCAGATCTGCTAAAGGCCCAGTTTGAGGTTTTTTCCAAACAGGTGCCGTTGATGTATGCGATCGTGCTGATCAATGCATGGGCGCTTGCCATCACCTTTGCGCAACGGGCGCCCGATTGGCTGACGATCTGGATTCCGGCCTTCATTTCAGTGGTGTGCTGTGTCCGAGTCGCGAGCTGGTGGCGTTCCGTCTCCGCCGTGCCCGATGCCAAAACCGCGCACAAGGCGCTGACCCGAACCAATCAGTTCAGCTTCATCCTCACCGCTGCTCTCGTTGCATGGTCGTTGTCGCTCTATCCCTATGGCGATGCCTACATGCGCGGCAATATCGCCTTCTTTGTCGGCATCACCGGCCTGGGTGTGATCATCTGTCTGCAGCAATTGCCCTCGGCGGCGTTCATTGTCGCGGCCGTGATCAACATTTCGTTCGTGACCTATTTCAGCCTTGCCGGGATCGCCTCCTTCTTGGGCATGGCTGTGAACCTGGTGCTGGTGTCAGTCGCCCTGCTGCTGGTCGTCACGGTGCAGTACCGGCATTTCTCCGCAGCGGTGACAGCCCGAGCCAAGCTGGAAACTGCAAACCACGAAAATGAACGGCTTGCCAACCTGGACAGCCTGACCGGACTGTCCAACCGCCGCCAGTTCTTCGCACGGCTTGAACAGGATTTCTCAACAGCCAAAGGCCGGCGGCTGGCTGTCGGTCTCATCGATCTCGATGGCTTCAAGCCCGTCAATGACCTTTATGGTCATACCGCCGGTGACAGCCTGCTTTACGAGGTTGGCCAGCGGCTGCTGGCGTTTGTCGGCGACAGGGGGCATGTCGCAAGGCTCGGTGGTGACGAGTTTGCCTTCATTGTCGACGATTGTCCCGACAACGAGGCCCTGATCGGCCTTGGAGAGGAGATCTGCGCAGCGCTGCGGACCCCGTTCGTGCTGAGCGACTCGACGGTCCAGATCTCCGGATCGATTGGTTTTTCCGTCTATCCCGAACTCGCCGAAGACGTGCACCAGCTTTATGAGCGGGCCGATTACGCACTCTACAAGGGCAAGGAATCAAACCGCGGTCATGCGCTTCTGTTCAGCAAGGAACATGTTGCCGCCATCGAGCAGAACCAGCAACTGGAACAATTGCTCAGCAAGGCGGATCTTGATGCGGAGCTGACCGTCTTCTTCCAGCCCATCGTCAATATCCAGAGCGGCAAGACCGTTTCGTTCGAAGCCCTGGCGCGCTGGAACAGTCCGGTGCTCGGCAACGTCTCGCCTGCCGTGTTCATCCCTGTTGCAGAGCGCATCGGGCTGATCAGCGAACTGACCTGCACATTGCTCAGAAAGGCCCTTGCCACGGCCACCACCTGGCCCGAAGAGGTGGGCCTGTCCTTCAACCTGTCCACGCACGACATCAGTTCATCCGACGATGTGGCGACCATTGTCGGCATCATCCTGTCAAGCGGCATGGATCCCAGGCGGCTTGATCTGGAGATCACCGAAACGGCGATGATGTATGATTTTGCCCAGGCCAAGGCCGCCATCGAGATCTTCAAGATCCTCGGCTGCGGGATGGCGCTGGACGATTTCGGCACCGGCTATTCAAGCCTCAGCCAGTTGCACGCGCTGCCGCTGACCAAGATCAAGATCGACCGCAGTTTCGTCTCCGGCCTTCACAAGAACCCGGCAAGCTACAAGATCGTCAAGTCCCTGCTCGCGCTCAGCTCCGACATGGATCTGGACTGTGTCATCGAAGGCGTCGAGACCAGCGAGGAGCTCGAGGCGCTCAAGAAGCTCGGCGGGGTTCTGGTGCAGGGTTACTATTACTCTGCGCCCGTCGCCGGGAGCGAGATCGCGAGATTTCTTCCCCGCTCCGAAATGGATCGCAAGGCGGGCTGAACCTCCTGTCGCGGCGGGGCAGGCGCCTGGCGGTCACGGTTCTTGCCGCTCAGGCGGTGCGGGCTTCCTCGCTCGGCTTCAGGCGCTGGATCTTCTTGACCACTTCCGGGATCAGCAAGGCGGGGGCCGGCCGGGAATAGTAATAGCCCTGTATGGCATCGCAGCCCATGTCACGGATCACGCTGACCTCTTCGAGCGTTTCGGCACCTTCGACGACGATGTCGAAACCCAGGCCACGGCCGAGTTCGAGGATCCCGCGCATCACCTTCTGCTTGCGCACATCCGTGTCGATGTCGGAGACGAAGCTCCGGTCGACCTTCAGCTGGTCGAACGGAAGCCGGTTGAGATATCCCAACGAGGAGTAGCCCGATCCGAAATCATCAAGTGACAGCAGCACACCGAGCTGGCGCAATGCCGCCAGAACCTTCTCGATGCGTTGTTTGCTCTGGTCGACAAACACCCCCTCGGTGATCTCGATGCAGATCTCGTTGCCTGCCAGATCATGGCGTTTGAGCGCGTCCTTGACCACCTCGATGAAATTCGGCTGCCACAACTGGATCGGCGAAACGTTTATCGAGATGTGACGGAACCCGAAACCGGCCGCGCGCCATTTCGCAGCCTGTTCGCAGGCCAATTCGAGAATCAGGGTTCCCAGGTCGACGATCTGGCCGCTGGCCTCGGCGATCGGAATGAACATGCCCGGCGAAATCGGTCCTTCCGCCGGATGGGTCCAGCGTGCCAGCGCCTCGACACCGGCGAGTTGGTGGGTCGCCGGGTTGACCTGCGGCTGGAAGTGAACCTCGATCTCGCGATCGGCGATCGCCAGTCTCAGCATCCGTTCTATCCGCATGTGGTTCTGGAAATCGTCAAGCATCTCGGATGAGAAGAACACCGCCCGGTCGCCCTTTGCCTTGGCCTTGCGCAGGGCGAGGCCGGCGTTGCGGTGGGCCTCATCGGCATCGCTGGCGTCGTGTTGCAGTAGAACGATCCCGATCGACCCGGTCAGGCGGATTTCGCCGGCGTTGAGTTGCAGCGGCTCATGGATCTCGGTCAGCAGTTTTTCCGCCAGTGTTTCCACCTCCTCGGCCGGGCGGCCATCACCGATCAGCACGGCAAAATGGTCCGCGGCCAGGCGGGCAATCCGGGCGCTGTCTCCGGCCGTGTCTTTGATGCGGGCAGCGATGAGCTTGATCACCCGGTCGCCGACGCTCTGGCCATATCCGTCGTTGACCTGCTTGAACTTGTCGAGGTCGATATGCAGCAGGGTCCACTTGCGCTGCCCCGAGAGACTTTCGCTCAGCGCCTGGTCGAGGTCGTTGAGATGTCTGCTGCGGTTGGCAAGGCCCGTCAACGGATCGGTATAGGCGAGGTGGGCAAGTTTTCCCTGCAGGGCGACCACCCTTTCGAGCCCCTGCGCCAGCGCGCCGATCTCGTCGTTCCGCTCCCTGTAGGGCACCGCGCCCGCCGGGGCGCCGGCAGCCAGGTCCTCGGCATACCGCGACAGCGCCCTGAGCGGCTTGAGCTCGGCACCCAGGCTGGCGGCACCGAAGGCGGCGACCAGGACGAGAATGAGGCCGGTTGCAATAATGATCTGCCGCCGCAGCTCGTTTCTTGCCGCGACCAGATCGTCCACCCAGCCGACATCGACGGCCAGTGCGCCGGCGACACTGCCGGTGGCCGTCTGGATCGGCGTCAGATAGGCCAGCCGCATCCGCCCCATCACCGGAACCTCGCCAAGATGCGGCCGGTTGTTGATCAGATTGTCATAGGCGGGGTGCATGATCCCGATCGACATCGGCGGCGGCATCGATCCGTCCGGTCTGCGGAAAGTCGTGGCAAACCGGTCAAACGCCTGGGACTCGGGATTGAGTCTGAACAGGTTGGCGGCACCCTGGTTGATGGCCCCGATCTCCTTGAGAAGCGCGTCATGGGCGTCACGGAAGGTTAGGGCTCCCGTCGGATCCTCCCCTTTCAGCCGCAGGGCCAGCGGAGTACCGGCCTCGTCGCGGATCACTGTGAACTCGGAGGCGAGACGCTCCGCAAACAGTGCCGTGGCTGCCCGCGCGGCGCGGTCGATGCGGATCTCGGAATTCGCTGCGGTCACCTGGTAGAGCTTGAAATAGCCCAGCGTTGCCGTGATGAGAATTGAAACAGAAACGATCAGGACCAGGAGAGTAGTCACCCTGCCGGTTATTCCTTTGAGGAACGTGAGTAATTTGGACATGTTCTGCTGTCCTGACAAAATATAGATGTAATCGACAGGAGTTTAATGTGCAAAACTTGCGCGAAAATGAAGAGGAAAGAGTCAATGTTTCCTGGTTTTGAAGCCGCTTGATTGGCCCGTTTCGAAACGCATGTTCAGTATCAACACAGTTTTCACACTGCGCAACGGGGAAGGGGTGACCGGATCGGCGCGCCATGCGGTCAGGCAAGATCGGCAGGCGCACAGCGGTGCCCGGCAAGAGCGGATTGTTCAGTGGCGTGTCGAAACCTCAACAAGCATCCTGACACTCAGAACGCGAGATCGGCCACCACCGCGTCGAGCACCAGCATGCCCGCTTGCGTGCAGCGGATCCGGTCCCCACCCATCTTCTCGATCATGCCGTGATGGATCAGGAAATCGGTGCGGTCGGGATCGAGGCCTCGCCCGGCCAATGCGCCCCAGCGTTTCAGGTTGATGCCTTCGCGCAGCCGCAATCCCATCAGCAGCAATTCGTCGGCCTGCTCCTGTGCCGTCAGTTCGGTGGTTTCGGTCATACCATGACCGTTTTCTGCAACAAGCTTCAGCCAGGTCTCTGGAGTGCGCTCGGTCGCCGTGGCAATCTTGCCGGTCTTGGTCGACAGCCGTCCATGCGCGCCGGGGCCGATGCCGGCATAGTCGCCATAGCGCCAGTATGTCAGATTGTGCCGGCTCTCGGCACCAGGCCGGGCATGGTTCGACACCTCGTAGGCGGGCAGCCCGTGCCGCTCGCACACCTGATGGGTGAGTTCGTAAAGCTCGGCGGACAGGTCGCCATCGGGGACGATCAGCTTGCCGGCCTTGTGCAATCCGTAAAACGGTGTGCCTTCCTCGATCGTCAGCTGGTAGAGCGACAGGTGGTCGGCGGCCAGCGAAATGGCCTCTTCCAGTTCCGCTGCCCAGGCCTCCGCGGTTTGATCCGGCCGCGCATAGATCAGGTCGAACGACATCCGCGGGAAGATCTCGCGTGCCAGCCCGATGGCTTTCAGCGCCTCGGCCCGGTCATGCAGCCGCCCCAGCCGCTTGAGATCGGGGTCGTTGAGGGCCTGCACGCCCATCGACACCCGATTGACCCCCGCCTGCCGGTAGCCGCGAAACCGTCCTGCCTCGACACTCGACGGGTTGGCCTCCAGCGTGATCTCGATCCCCTCCGGTACCACCCAGGCATCGCGCACCGCATCGAGAATGGCGCCGACCGTGTCGGGCGACATAAGCGACGGGGTTCCCCCACCGAAGAACATGCTGGTGACGACCCGTGGGCCGGAGATCGCCCGCATCGAAGCGATTTCCTGCTTGAAAGCCGTGACATAGGCCTGCTGGTCGATGCCGGCATGCCGGACATGGCTGTTGAAATCGCAATAGGGGCATTTCGCGGCGCAGAACGGCCAGTGCAGGTAGACGCCGAACCCGGGCTTGCCTGTGTCCGGCGCAATGCTGTCGGCTGCATGGATGGCGTCCGCGACGGTACCGTTGCGGGTGCCGGATCCGGATACCGGTTGATCCGTTGGGCGGGACGGCGTGCTCACGTTGCGGCTACACCGAGACGTTGTTCGGCAAACAGCTTGAAGGCGCGCGCGCGGTGCGACAGCGCGGTCGCCTGGCCGGGAGTCCAGCCATGCTTTTCTTCAGCCGGCATCTCGCCGAATGTGCGCTCGTGGCCATCCGGACGAAACACCGGGTCGTAACCGAAGCCCAGCGATCCGCGGGGCGGCCAGACCAGAACGCCGTCGGCCTCGCCGCGGTAGAAGCTGACCTCGCCCTCGGGCGTTGCCAGGCACAGCACGCTGACAAAGCGGCCGGTACGTTGCACGTCGCTCTCCGCGCCGCGTGCCTTGAGCGCATCCTCGACCTTCTGCATGGCCACGTTGAAGTCGCGGCTTCCGTCTTCAAGCGTCGCCCAGTCGGCAGTGTACACTCCGGGTGCGCCATCGAGCGCGTCGACCACCAGGCCTGAATCATCCGACAATGCGATCAGCCCCGAGGCCTTCGCGGCGGCAAGCGCCTTGGTTGCCGCATTGGCCTCGAACGTGTCGCCGGTTTCCTCGGGTTCCGGCAGCCCGAGTTCTGCCGCCGAGGTGACCTCGACGCCGAGCGGTCCGCACAGGTCGCGGATTTCCGAGATCTTGCCGGCATTGTGGCTGGCGACCAGCAGTTTGGTGAGGGGCGCGTCCGTCATCGGTGTTACAGCGGTCCTGCGACCGTTTCCTTCTGCATGGCAACCAGGTCGGCAATGCCGTTCTTGGCCAGTTCCAGAAGTTCGAGCAACTGCTCCTGGGTGAACGGCTCGGCTTCGGCCGTGCCCTGGATCTCGACGATGCCGCCCGAGCCGGTCATGACGAAGTTGGCGTCCGTTTCCGCCGCGGAATCCTCGAGATAGTCGAGATCGATCACCGGCTGCGAGGCAAAGATGCCGCAGGAGACGGCGGCGACATTGTCCTTGAGCACGCGCTCGGTGCGAACCATGGCCCGCGCTTCCATCCATTTCAGGCAGTCGTGCAGCGCGATCCATGCGCCTGTGATGGCGGCCGTGCGGGTGCCGCCATCGGCCTGGATGACGTCGCAATCGACCGTGATCTGGCGTTCGCCGAGTTCTTCGAGATTGACGACGGCGCGCAGCGAGCGGCCGATCAGGCGCTGGATTTCAAGCGTCCGGCCGCCCTGCTTGCCCGAGGAGGCTTCGCGGCGCATGCGGTCGCCGGTCGAGCGCGGCAGCATGCCGTATTCGGCGGTGACCCAGCCCTTGCCTCCATTGCGCAGCCATGGCGGAACCCGTTCTTCAAGACTGGCGGTGCAAAGCACATGGGTGTCGCCGAACTTGACCAGGCAAGAGCCCTCGGCGTGCTTGGAAACGTTGCGTTCGAAGCTGACCGCCCGCATCTTGTCTGTGTTCCGGCCCGATGGGCGCATGATATCTCTCCTGATTTCAATGTTGCCGCCTTCTATCGGCGCGCGCCGCCCGATGCAAAGAAAAAGCGCTCCACCCCGACGATTGCGCCGAGGCTGATGCCAATGCCGCCAGGTGCGGGTTGCCTCTTCCGTGTTGAGGCGCAAATACCTATATTCCCGCTAGGCAGCGCCGCAGGCGGCCTGTAGGAAACTGCACATGACCATGACCAAGACATGACCATGAACACCCCATCCATCCCGGCAGACCTTGTCGGGGCGCTTGACGAACGTTCGCGCGAAATTTTCCGCGCACTGGTGGAAAGCTACATGGAATCCGGCGATCCGCTCGGCTCCCGCAGTCTTTCGCGCATGTTGCCGATGTCGCTGTCACCGGCATCCATCCGCAACGTGATGAGTGATCTTGAGGATCTCGGCCTGATCTACGCACCCCATGTCAGTGCCGGCAGGCTGCCGACCCAGAAGGGCCTGCGCTTCTTTGTCGACGCCTTCATGCAGGTCGGCGATCTGCAGCCGGAGATGCGCCAGACAATTGAGCGTCAGGTCCATTCCGAAGACACCAGCCGTCCGGTCGAGACACTGCTGACAGAGGCCAGCCAGATGCTGTCGGGCATGACCCGCGGGGCAGGCCTCGTCATCGCCGCCAAGCAGGATTCCACCATCCGCCATATCGAGTTCATCAGGCTCGACCCGAAGCGGGCGCTGGTGGTGCTGGTCGGTGGCAACGACCAGGTCGAGAACCGTGTGATGGAATTGCCGGATGGCGTTACCGCCGGACAATTGACCGAGGCGGCTAATTTTCTCAATGCCCATCTGGCCGGAAGGACGATGAGCGAGGTCCGCCAGGAACTGGAACGGATCACCGACGAGGTCCGCTCCGAGCTCGATGTGCTCTCGCGCGATCTGGTCGAGCGCGGCCTGGCGGTCTGGGCCGGAAGCCGCGAGGGCGCCAGCACCGCGCGGCTCATCGTGCGTGGCCGCGGCAATCTTCTGGAAGGCCTTTCGGCTGGCGAGGAGCTCGATCGTCTCAAGCTGCTGTTTGACGAACTTGAGCGCAAGGAAAGCCTGATCGAGCTGATGACGCTGGCTGAGGAAGGCTCCGGTGTGCGGATCTTTATCGGCTCCGAGAACAAGTTGTTTTCGCTCTCGGGCTCATCGCTGATCGTGGCGCCCTGGCGCGACGGCGAGGACAAGGTCGTGGGCGCCGTCGGCATCATCGGCCCGACCCGGCTCAACTACGCCCGTATTGTCCCGATGGTCGATTACACCGCGCAGCTGGTCTCGCGCCTGGTTCGCAAATAGCGCGGCGGCCGGGCTGGCACATGGCTGCCGCAGGGCGGCTTGGCAAGGTTCCGCAGATTGCGGTTTTGGCTTGCCCTGCAGGCCGGCACAAGCACGCCGCCGCGTTGCAGGGCCTTGATTTTTGCGGCCCGAACGTCGATATGCGTGGCATATCTCCGGGTCACCCGTGCAATCGGTGATCCTCAGACATTCATCACAACAGTCAGGACATGCACAACATGAGCGATGAAAGCCAGGGCCGCGAACACGATAAGCCGCAGGCCGACGCCGCACCCGAGGTTGAACAGGCCGCCAATCCTGGCCAGGAACAGGAGCTGGACCCGATGCAGGTGCTGATGGCCGAGATTGCCGATCTCAAGGACCAGCGCTTGCGCATGGCCGCCGAGATGGAAAATCTGCGCCGCCGCACCGCGCGCGAGATCAAGGACGCCAAGAGCTACGCCATTTCCGGCTTCGCCCGTGACATGCTGCAGGTCTCCGACAATCTTCAGCGCGCCCTCGCGGCGGTTCCGGAACAGTCCGAGGCTGCGTCCGACAACGGCCTGAAGACCCTCGTCGAGGGTGTCGAACTGACCGAACGCGCGATGCTGTCGACGCTGGAGCGTCACGGTGTGCGCAAGCTCGAGCCGATGGGCCAGAAGTTCGACCCGAACTTCCACCAGGCCATGTACGAGGTCCCCAACACCGATGTGCCCAACAACACCGTCCTCGACGTGGTTCAGCCTGGTTACGTGATCGGCGACCGGATGCTGCGTCCGGCCATGGTCGGCGTTTCCAAGGGTGGCCCCAAGGAAACCGCGCAGCCTGAAGCCGCGCAATCAGACTCCGATGGCCCGGATCCGGCCTCCGGCTACGACGTCTGAGGCCTGCCCCGGCGGGGAGAGGAACCACCCATGACCCCGCTTGATGCACTCGATTATGCCGGTGTCGCGGTCTTTGCCGCCACCGGCGCGCTGGCCGCCTCGCGCAAACAGCTCGACATGATCGGCTTTGTCTTTCTTGCCGCCGTGACCGGCATTGGCGGCGGCACCTTTCGCGACATCGTGCTTGGCGCTACGCCGGTGTTCTGGGTTGGCAAGCCCGCCTACCTGGTCGTCTGCGTCTTTGTCGCGGTGATTGTCTATTTCACCGCGCACCTGGTGGAATCGCGCTATCGCCTCTTGCTCTGGCTCGACGCCATCGGTCTCTCCGCCTACGCGGTGATGGGCGCAGCCAAGGGCCTGGCGCTCAGCGGCTCGCCGATCGTCGCCCTTGTAACAGGAATGATGACGGCGACACTGGGCGGCATCCTGCGGGATCTTCTCTCCGGCGAGCCTTCGGTGCTGATGCGTCCCGAAATCTATGTCTCGGCTGCTCTGGTCGGGGCCGGCGGTTATGTCGCCGCCAGCCTGCTCGGTGCGCCGCTGATCCTGGCGTCGGCCATCGGTGTCACCGCCGCCTTTGCCGTCCGCGGCGGCGCCATTCGCTATGGCTGGGCGTTTTCGCCCTACCGCTCACGGGCAGGCCGCCCGCCCGAAGACGTGATGTGAGCCAATCAGCCTTGCCTGCAGTCAGGTGAAGCCGGCGTCGCGCGCGGCGTCCTTGAGCGACAGTTGCGGCCGTGGGCCGATCTGCTGGATCACCAGGCCGGCGGCCAGGCTGCCGAGCTTGCCGCAGACATCGAGCGGCTTGCCATGGGCGTAGCCGTGCAGGAAACCCGCCGCATAGAGATCGCCCGCGCCGGTGGTATCGACCACCTCGTCAATGTCGATCGCGTCGATGTCGTAGCGTTCATCACCCCGGACGATGACCGAACCATGCTCGGAACGGGTGATCGCCGCGAGCTTGCAATCCTTGCGCAGCTGCGACACCGCATGTTCGAAATTGTCGGTCTGGTAGAGCGACTTGGCTTCGTCCGCATTGGCGAAGATGATGTCGATGGTGCCCGAGCGCATCAGCTCGAGAAACTCGTTTCGGTAGCGGTCGACACAGAACGGGTCCGACAGCGTCATCGACATTTCCCGGCCGTGCTTGTGGCCGATGTCGGCGCAGAGCCGGATGGCATCCTTGGCCCGTGGCGGATCCCACAGGTAGCCTTCGAAATAGGTGACCTTGCTGCCGGCCACCACATCCGCTTCGACGTCTTCGGGGCCGAGCTCGACACAGGCGCCGAGATAGGTGTTCATCGAACGCTCGCCATCCGGTGTTACGAAGATCATCGAGCGCGCTGTCGGCGGTGTTGCCGGCAGCGGTCGGGTCTCGAAATGAACCCCTTGCGCCCGGATGTCGTGGTTGAAGATCTTGCCGAGCTGATCATCGGCCACCTTGCCGAAATAGGCCGACCGGCTGCCGAAACTGGCGATGCCGGCAGCGGTGTTGCCGGCGCTGCCGCCCGAGGCCTCGATCGCCGGTCCCATGCGCGAGTAGAGCAATTCAGCCCGTTCGGCGTCGATGAGGTTCATCGCTCCCTTGATGATGGCATTGTCAACGAGAAAGGCCTCGTCGCAGCGGGCGATGATATCGACAATCGCATTGCCGATGCACAGGACGTCGAACTGGCTCATTCCGTTTCCTCGTTACCGAACTGCGATCGTGCTGCGCAGCCGGTCCTCTCTTATCGGTTTTTGGTCGGGATGGAACCCCGCCAAAGGTGCGTGCCGTGCCGAGGCTCAGCTTTTCCCCGGCTCAACCAGCCGCCGCTTGAGTTCATACAGCGCCTCCAGCGCCTCGCGCGGGGTCATGTCGTCCGGGTTGATTTCTGTGAGGTAGGCGTCGGACTGCGACGGTCCCTTTGCAGCCTTCTCCGCTTCCCTGTGCACGGGTACTGCAAACAGCGGCAGGTCGTCGACCAGCCGTGCCGCCGGGTTTTCCCGCTCGCTGGTTTCAAGCAGCTGCAGGACCTCGCGGGCGCGTGACACCACCGCGTCGGGAAGCCCGGCCAGCCGCGCCACCTGGATGCCGTAGGAGCGGTCTGCGGCACCGGCGCCGACCTCGTGCAGGAACACGACGTCGCCCTGCCATTCCTTGACCTTCATGGTCGCGTTGGAAAGCCGCGGCAGTTTCTCCGACAGCGCGGTGAGCTCGTGAAAATGGGTCGCGAACAGGCCCCGGCAACAGTTCTGGGCATGCAGATGCTCGACCGCCGCCCAGGCGATCGACAACCCGTCGAAGGTGGCGGTGCCACGGCCGATCTCATCGAGGATGACCAGCGAGTGCGGCCCGGCCTGGTTGAGGATCGCTGCCGTCTCCACCATCTCGACCATGAAGGTCGAGCGCCCGCGCGCCAGATCATCCGAGGCCCCGACCCGCGAGAACAGCCGGTCGACCACGCCGATATGGGCACTGCCTGCTGGCACGAACGAGCCCATCTGCGCCAGGATGGCAATCAGCGCGTTCTGTCGCAGAAAGGTCGACTTGCCGCCCATGTTGGGACCGGTCAGCAGCCAGATCGCGCCGCCGTCATCGCTCTCCTCGGGTGGCGAGAGATTGCAGTCATTGGCGACAAACGGCTGCGCCGCCTGTTTCCGCAGCGCCTGCTCGACCACCGGATGCCGCCCGGCGACGATCTCGAAGGCGAGGCTGTCATCCACTTTCGGACGCGAATAGCCCTGTTCCTGGGCGAGTTCTGCAAGTGCTGCCGTCACATCGATGACCGACAGCGCATCTGCTGCCGCCTTGATGGAATCGGCATGGCCAACAGCCATCAGCACCAGCTCGTCAAAGGCCGATAGTTCGATCGCCAGCGCTTCGCCCGCCGCATTGGCGATACGGGTTTCCAGATCCGAGAGTTCGGTGGTGGTAAACCGCATGGCATTGGCCATGGTCTGCCGGTGGATGTATTTGGACTTGGCCTCGTCGCCCTCGGTCAGCGGTCCGGCATTGAGCGCCGTCACCTCGATGAAATAGCCCAGCACATTGTTATGCTTGATCTTGAGAGACCGGACCCCGGTTTCCTCGGCATAGGACAGCTGCAGCCCGGCAATCACCCGCCGCGACTGATCTCTCAGCGCCCGGAGTTCATCGAGTTCCGGCGAGTGTCCTGCCCGCACAAAGCCGCCGTCGCGCTTCATCAGCGGCAATTCGTCGTCAAGTGTCGCTGCCAGCCGAGCGCCGATCTCGCCGGGAACCGCCCTGAGTGCATTCACCGCACTTTGCAAATGCGGTGGCGTTTCCCCGTCGCCAAACAGTGCGGCGATATCGGTGGCGGCCTTCAATCCGGCAAGAATGGCGCCGAGATCGCGCGGCCCGCCACGGTTGAGCGCCAGCCGCGACAGTGCCCGCGGCATGTCGGAGACGCCCTTGAGCGCCCGCCGCAGTTTCTCGCTCAGGCCGGGATTGGCGATCAGGTGCGAAACGCCGTCGAGCCGCGCATTGATGGCGTCCGGATCTGTCAGCGGCGCCATCAGCCATTCGGCGAGCTTGCGCCCGCCGCCGCCGGTCACGGTCCGGTCGACCGCCTTGATCAGGCTGCCCTGCCGTTCGCCCGACAGCGTCCGCACCAGCTCGAGGCTTGCCCGCGTCGCCGGGTCGATGAACATCCGCGCGCCGTCGCTTTCACGCTCGGGCCGGCCCAGCGGCGGCCGCTCGGAAATCTGGGTCTTCTCGACATAGGCGATGGCCGCCGCCGCCGCCGCCAGTTCCGCCCGCGAGAAGCTGCCGAACCCGTCGAGCGAGCCGACTTCGAAAAACCGGGCGATCCGGCCTTCGGCCGAGGCGCTGTCAAACAGCACCGCCGGCTGGGGTGCCGCCACCCGGCCGAGCTGGTCGATCAGCGGCCGAAGCTCCGGGTCGTGGAACACGTTGTCGGCCAGGATCAGCTCGCGCGGCTCGACCCGGGCAATGTCGGCCAGCAGTCGCGCCAGCCGGCTTTCTCCGACGTGAAACGCGCCGGTGGAGATATCGATCCAGGCCAGTCCGTACTGTGCTTCGCCGGCACCCTTGACCCGCGCCAAGGCCATCAGGAAGTTCGACTGTGACGGATCGAGCAGCTTCTCCTCGGTCAGCGTTCCTGGTGTCACCAGCCGGGTCACGTCGCGCCGTACCACAGATTTCGAGCCGCGTTTCTTCGCCTCCGCCGGGTCCTCGGTCTGCTCGCAGACGGCGACCCGGAAGCCGAGCGAAATCAGCTTCTGCAGGTAATCGTCTGCCGCATGCACCGGCACGCCACACATCGGGATATCCTGGCCCAGGTGCTGGCCGCGCTTGGTCAGCGTGATGCCGAGCGCCCGCGACGCGTCCACCGCGTCCTCGAAGAACAGCTCGTAGAAATCCCCCATCCGGTAGAACAGCAGCGAATCCGGATTGTTCGCCTTGATCTCGATGAACTGCTCCATCATCGGCGTCGCCGTCGCCCGGCTTTCCGCCGTGGCAAGCTGGGCTGTCGTCAGGATGGCGGGGTTAAGCGGAGTTTCGGCGTTCAAGAGGTAATGCCTGTCTTGGGTTTTCAAATCTTTGCGATGTAAGCTTCACCGGCCACGCGGCTTTACAGTGCGTGCCAACCACCCTAACGGTGGGGTGAGGACAAAGACAACAGTTACGAGGCGCCATACACAAGGTCGCCCACAACGGGATGGAGACATATGCCAGGGACGGACAAGTCAGATCGCTCGATTTCTCAGGTCACCGATCAGGAGGCGCTGGATTTCCACGCCCGCGGCCGGCCCGGCAAGCTCGAAATCAACCCGACAAAGCCCATGGCGACACAGCGCGATCTGTCGCTGGCCTATTCGCCGGGCGTTGCCGTTCCGGTCAAGGCCATTGCCGAGGATCCCTCGCGCGCCTTCGATTACACCGCAAAGGGCAACATGGTGGCCGTCATTTCCAATGGCACCGCCATTCTGGGCCTTGGCAATCTCGGCGCCCTGGCCTCCAAACCGGTGATGGAAGGCAAGTCGGTGCTGTTCAAGCGCTTCGCCGATGTCGATTCCATCGATCTCGAGGTGGACACCGAAAATGTCGACGAGTTCATCAACTGTGTGCGGTTTCTGGGGCCGAGCTTCGGCGGCATCAATCTCGAGGACATCAAGGCGCCTGATTGCTTCATCATCGAGCAGCGCCTGCGCGAGATCATGGATATCCCGGTGTTCCATGATGATCAGCACGGCACCGCGATCATCGCGGTTGCGGGTCTCATCAACGCGCTGCATCTGACCGACCGCGATCTCAAGACCACCAAGCTCGTCTGCAACGGCGCTGGTGCCGCGGCAATCGCCTGCGTCGAGCTGGTCAAGGCGATGGGGTTTGCGCCGCAGAACATCACGCTCTGCGACACCAAGGGCGTGATCTACAAGGGCCGCACCGAGGGCATGAACCAGTGGAAATCGGCCCACGCGGTGGAGACCAAGGCACGCTCGCTGGCCGATGCCATGGAAGGCGCCGACGTGATTTTCGGTCTTTCGGCCAAGGGTGCGCTGACCAACGAGATGATCGCCTCGATGGCCAAGAACCCGATCATCTTCGCCATGGCCAATCCGGACCCGGAAATCACGCCCGAAGAGGTCGCCTCGATCCGCAATGACGCCATCATGGCGACCGGCCGCTCGGACTACGCCAACCAGGTCAACAATGTCCTCGGATTCCCCTACATCTTCCGCGGCGCGCTGGATGTGCGGGCCACCACCATCAACGAGGACATGAAGATCGCTGCCGCCCAGGCGCTGGCCAATCTGGCCCGCGAGGATGTGCCCGACGATGTCGCCGCGGCCTATCAGGGCGTCCGCCCCCGCTTCGGCCCGCAATACATCATTCCGGTGCCGTTCGATCCGCGCCTGATCTCGGCGATTCCTGTTGCGGTCGCCAGGGCCGCGATGGACTCGGGGGTGGCGCAGAAGCCGATCCTCAACATGGACGCCTATGCCCAGGAGCTCTCCGCCCGGCGCGACCCGATCGCCTCGACGCTGCAGCGGCTTTACGAGCGTGTCCGCCGCCACCCGCGCCGCGTTGTCTTCGCCGAGGGCGAGGAAGAGCAAGTCATGCGTGCCGCTGTTTCCTATGTGAACCAGCGGCTCGGCACCGCCTGCCTGCTCGGCCGCGAGGAGCAGATGCGCGAGACCGCAAAACATGCCGGCATCGATCTCGACCGTCCGGGTCTCGAACTGGTCAATGCCCGCGTCTCGCGCCGTGTCGATGCCTACACCGACTATCTCTATGCAAGGCTGCAGCGCAAAGGCTACCTGCACCGCGATTGCCAGAGACTGATCAACACCGACCGCAACCATTTCGGCGCCTGCATGGTGGCTCTCGGCGATGCCGATGCCATGGTCACCGGCACGACCCGGAACTATTCGACCGCGCTCGAGGACATTCGCCGCTGCGTCGACGTCAAGCCGGGCCACCGCATGATCGGCGTCTCCCTGGCACTGTGCCGGGGCCGCACGGTGTTTGTCGCCGATACCGCCGTCATCGACATGCCCAACTCCGAGGAACTGGCTGATATTGCCGAGGAAGCCGCAGGCATGGCCCGCAGGCTCGGCTACGAGCCGCGGGTGGCGATGCTTGCCTATTCAACCTTCGGTCACCCGACCGGCGAGCGCTCGGAACGGGTGCGCGACGCGGTCAGGATCCTCGACAAGCGCCGGGTCGATTTCGAGTATGACGGCGAGATGGCCGCCGACGTGGCGCTCAATTCCAAGGTGATGGAGCAATACCCTTTCTGTCGCCTGTCGGGCACCGCTAACGTGCTGGTTATGCCGGCGTTCCACTCGGCCTCGATCTCGACCAAGATGCTGCAGGAACTCGGTGGCTCAACCGTCATCGGCCCGCTGCTGGTCGGCCTCGACAAGTCGATCCAGATCGTCTCGATGGGTGCCAAGGATTCCGACATCGTCAACATGGCGGCGATTGCGGCCTACAACGCGTCGAACTGAGGCTCGGGGAGCAGGCAGTGCTTCGGTTCAGGCGCGCTTGAGCAATAGCGGTTCGTAAATTTCCGCCGGTTGTTGTTCGGCCTGCGGCTTGCGAACGAACCAGACCGACTTGCGTCCGAGCATCAGCTGTTCCGGCTTGACCGGCTGGTCTGCAAAGAACTCGTCCACGGCGCGCGAGGCGCCGGGCCATTTCGGTTCGGCGTAATCATCGAACACCACGATGCCGCCCGGGACCAGCTGGTCATAGAGCACGTTGAGGCAGTCGAGATGCGATTCATAGATATCGCAGTCGATGAACATGAAGCAGTATTTGCGCCGGCGCATCCGGCGCAGCGTTTCTGAAAAGAACCCCTTCACCACGTGGCCGTTGACACGGTAGGTGTCGAAGAATGCAATCAGCCGACCCGGCACATCCATCGCATGGCGGAACTTGCGGCGGATCTTGAAGCGGAAGCGGAACGGGCCGAGATCGGCGTCGAGAATCCGGTCTTGGGGAAATCCCTCGAAACTGTCGCAGGCAAAAAGCCGCTTTCCGGGCGCGAGATCGCGCATCCTGCGGCCCATCAGGCGGGTGCTGCCGCCGCGGTACACGCCACACTCGATGACGTCACCCTCAAGCTCCAGGCTCTCTTCCAGAAGCCAGATCAAAGGGCTCTGATGGCATTCGTCATCAAGCCGGCGCCAGTACTCCGCCTGGCCGGCTTCTGTTTCCATCAATTTTGCGATCTCGTCGTCGTGACGGATCCGGAGCCGGTCAACCCGCTTCATCCGCGGTCCGCCATCTGCTGATGGCGGTTCGGAAATTCTGCGGCCTTTTGCAAATGCTGCACGAACTCAAACCTTCAAAGTGCATTTTCGGCTTGCAGCAGACCGTGCGGAAGCGATCCTCGGGTTCGGCTGCAACATGAAGATCCAGACTGCGGCATTCATGGTTAATTTTGGTTTAATTCCGGATGGTCACTCACAGCAATACGCCTTTGAAATGCAACCCTAAAAGGTGGCCTGTAACTCAGATGCGGACAATTCACTGGTAACGCGGGCCGCCGCGCTGGCCCCGGTGCCGCGATACGCGTATCTGCACTCGGGGATTTGGCCATGCCGCCCGTCAGAAAACGGCTTTCCGGTAACCGACGGGACGCGGGAAGCGGTCACGGTCTGGCAACCGAACTGACCTCAAGCCGGAAAGAAAATGATTCCTTGAGCGGGTTGGGTGAGATAATCGCAAGCAGTGCGCCCGTGTCAGTGGACTTTGGTCGGAGCTTTGTCCAGTGTTGACGCCCTTTCGGAGCCAAATCGAAAACGGAGATATCAATTCTCGATGAGCGCCTTAACAGCTGAAACACCTGCCCGGAAACCGGATTTGGTCTCGATACTGGCAAGCCTTGGCCTGATGGTTTTTCTGGCGGCAAGCCTGTCGGTGCCGGGGGGGTATTCAATCGGCACCGCGATAATTGCCATTGCGGGTCTGGTCTTTCTCGCGAAGCGCCTTTTCGCCCGCGCACCGTTGATCCAGCCCACTCTGGCTGGAAAGCTGCCTCTGGTCTTCATGGCTTTTGCGTTCGTCGGCGCAGCGATCAGCCTGTGGCAGCAGGCCCCGGCCGGCTACTATGAAATGTATATTCCGTTCCTGTGGGCGCCGCTGATTTTCCTGGCCGTGCTGGACGGTCGGGTCGATCGCCGCTTCATATGGCTTGGGTGTTTGCTGGGCGCCGGCCTTGCATGCGCCATCGCCATGTATCAATCGATCCACCTTGGCGCCGAACGGCCGAGCGGCTTCCTGACCAGTCCGATTTTCTTCGGCAACAATGCGCTTCTGTTGGGCTCGGTTACGCTTGCCGGCAGACATGACCCGCCCTTCAACCTGCGCAAGCCGGTTTGGCTTGCATTGGCCTATGCCGGTTTCTTTCTGGGACTCGCCGCCAGTCTGTTGACCCTTTCAAAGGGAGGTTGGCCGCTCGCGCCTCTCGTTTTTGCCTGGGTTGTCGTCGAGGATTTCTGGCGCGCCTCGAGGCGCGAAAGGCTGTCACTGGTTCTCGTGGCCTTGACCTTTCTCGCGCTTCTGCCGCTCATGCCGGTCAAGAGTACCATGGAACGCATCAACCATGCCGCGAACGGGGCGATGGAATGGTTCCGGAGCGGGGAAATGGTTGACGGTTCCGTATCGCCGCGCCTGGAGCTGTGGAAGCTCGGGTTGACCATATGGCCTGAAAAACCCTGGCTTGGGCACACAAGGGAGGGGGTGACGCAGAGAATTGAGCAAAACTTCGCTCACAAAGATGTAGCCAATGGGCTGGGTGGCTTCGGAGCCCTGCACAGTGAGCCGATACAGATCCTTGCGGAAAAGGGCCTGGCTGGCCTGTTGAGCTGGGCATTGGTGTACGCCGTGTCCGCTGTCGTGTTCTGGCGCGCTTACTTGAGGCCAGAACCGGTAAGGAAGATGCTGGGACAGGCCGGGCTCATCACCCTCGCGGGATCGTTTGTCTTCGGCCTCTCGGATACGTATCTGATCTGGAACGTCAACCGGCAGCTCTTTGTATTCTTCGTCATGGCGATGGCGGCGCTGCTGCTTGCGGAAAGCAACAGATCGGCATAGCGACCGATCATTTTACCTTCTCGCGCCAGCCAGAACGAACGCCTTGCCCTTCTGCTGCTGTCTGCAGTTGATCGGCAGCGCACGCGAAGACGCAAGGCGTCTGGCCCTTCAAGGGGGTCCGATTGGTTCGCGCAGAGCGAAAAGTCCGCGATGTTTACGCCGCGAAACGCGAAGCGTCGGCGCCGTAGTGATTGATGTAACGGCCGTTGATCTGCTTGACCGGCAGGATCACCAGCACATCGGTGGTGCCGAAGGCGCTATCGACGACGGCTTCGTGAGAGACCAGCGCCCCGATCCTGAGATAGCCCTTGATCAGCGGCGGCATCGCGGTGAGCGCTGCGCGGGGATTGATCGCTTCGACGGGCATCATGTCCGTTGACAGGCCACGGCCGGCGATCGCGCTCACTTTCCAGTCCGCATCGGCTGCGCAGCTGTGATTGAGAAACGACAGCGCCAGCGCATGCGCATGGGGACGGTCGCCGGGGAACGAGGCGCACCCGAACATCACGTCAATGCCATGGGCAAGCGCATAGGCCCAGTTGCCCTGCCACAGCGCTTCAAGCGTCCGGCGGGTGCGGTATTCGCGCAGCACGCAGGATCTGCCGAGCTCGAGAAAGCGCTTGCCAGGATTGCGCGCGGCCAGATCCATCACATCGTACTCGCTTTGCGAGTAGAAACCGTCATGGCGCGCTGCGACCTCCTGCCGGAGCAGCCGGTAGGTCCCGACGATCTGTTCCTCGACGGCACCGGCAAGGGCCGTGTCGAGCACCAGGAGATGATCGCAATAACGGTCGATCGTGTCGAAATCCCGCTTCTGCCGCATGGCGTCTTCGGGAAGTTTTGCCCCCATCTCCTCGACGAACACCCTGTAGCGCAACACCTGTGCGGCCTCGATCTCGCTCCGCGTTGCGGCCAGCCGGACTTCCAGCGAACCGATACGGCCAAGCACCCGGCTTGCCGGCTCGTAGCCGGCGAGGGGGGCCGGGAATGGATGAGAAACAGACCGGTTCAATTGCGTTTCCATGGGTAATCTCCCGCTTGGTGATGCCGGGTATCAACCATGATTCTGCGACATCCGAGTGACATTTGCCATCCCGCATGTGGTAATTTGGAGGTCATACTGTGTTCCGGCAAGGCCGATGCGATGAAAACCCTTGCTGACCTTCAAGTGGAGCCTTGTCTGCGAGACGGACCTTAGCCCGCAGCGCGCACTCTCTTGCCGGCAGTCATGGTCACAAGCTGCAGCAGCCACTCCGGATCGACCGGTTTTTCCGCATGTCCATCAGCTCCAGCGGCAAGCAGGTCGTCCCGGGTCGACGCCTGTCCGTCGGCCGTCAGCACGATGATCGGCAGACGGGCGAGGTGGCCCGCGGCTTCCTCCGCGCGGATCTGTTCGATGGCGCTGCGTCCATCGAGTTCCGGCATGGACAGGTCGGTGATGACGAGGTCGTAGCCGGCGGAGCCGCCGGGGCGTTCCATCGCCTGGGTTACCAGGTCGCGTCCGTTGACCACGACAGTAACGCGGTGGCCCTGACGTGCGAGATTGGTGCGCACGACCAGCGCGTTGACCGGATCGTCCTCGGCAAGAAGGATATCGAGGGTCGGGTTGTCGGACGACCGCTCCAGCATCACCGGCTTGGGCTTGCCGCACAACCGGTCGCGATCCTCACGGTCGTCGCGGCGGGTCAGCACATTGATCAGCGAGTCCCGCCGGACCGGACGAACCAGCCAGGCATTGGCGCCATGACCGGAATGACTTTCCAGATCGCGGCTGTCTTCTGGCGCGATCACCAGAGTACGGGCGATGTCGTTGGGAAGTTCGATCGGCGCCGATGCCAGAAGGCTATCCGCGCGATCGGCAAACCGGCGGTCGATGACGATGTCGCTGATCTGGGCGCCTGAGCGGCACAACCGGGTCAGCGCTGCAATCATGCTTTCGGCGTCGTCGGCAGTCTCGGCGATTCCGCCAAGATCCCGGATCGTCCACAGCAGGGCTGTCGAGACCGGACCGCGTGGTGCGATCAACAGCACGGCACGGTCGGCCAGCGGGCCACGAACCGGAGCGCCGTTCTCCGGCACCGCCAGTTCCCTCACCGGTACGGTGAAACGGAAAGCGCTGCCTTGCCCCGGCGTCGAGGCCACGCCGATTTCACCGCCCAGCGCCTCGACGATGCGCGCGGAAATGGACAGCCCAAGACCGGCACCGCCATGCTTGCGGGTCGGACCGTTGCTGGCCCGTTCGAACTCACCAAAAATGCGCGCCTGATCGGAGTCTTTGAGTCCCGGTCCGGTGTCGGACACGATGAACGCAAGCTGTCCGTCCTCACGCGTCACTTCGATCAGCACGCCGCCGGTTTCGGTAAACTTTATAGCGTTGCCGACCAGGTTGAACAGCACCTGTCGCAGCCTGCCGATGTCGGAGGTGATCTGCCGCGGCGCTTCCGGTGCGATGTGAACCGCAATCTCGATGCCTTTCTCGTGGGCGCGCGAGGCCATCAGTTCCGACACGCCGTTGACCAGGTCTTCGAGACTGCCTTCCTCGTGCCGAAGGTGAAGGCGGCCGGCCTCGATCGAGGTTACATCGAGCAGATCCTCGATCAGCGACAAGAGCGCCATGCCGGATTCGCTTGCGGTTTTCAGATAGCTTGCCTGTTCGGGCGTTGTCTGGGTCTGCTCGAGCAGGTGGGTCATGCCCAGAATGCCGTTGAGCGGCGTGCGGATCTCGTGGCTGACGGTTGCCAGGAAACGCGATTTGGCGTGGTTGGCGGCTTCCGCTCTTTCCCTTGCATCGACCAGTTCGGCTTCGGTGCGCCTTGCCTCGGTGATGTTGCGACCGATGCATTGCCGGGTCAGTGTGCCGGATACGGGATCGCGGGCCGTGGTCTCGTGCCAGGACCAGATGGTCTGCTCCGGCCCTTCGCCGAGCAGCAGTTCGAGAGGGCCTTGGCCGCTGGAATCGACCGGTTCGATCCCGGCCATGGCAAGTGTCAGGCCGACCGGATTGTCAAATCCCGTCGCGGTCCTGAAAGTCTCGTTTGCATAGACGATCTGGCCGTTCAGGCTGCAAATGACCACCATGTCGCCTAGCGCATCAAACAGCCCGGCGAGTTGATTGGAAAATTCGCCCAGTTCCCACTTGCGGTCACTCTCATGTTCCTGGAACCGGTTGGCGACCGGTTTCGCACGGGCCGGGTTTGTCGCTGCGGAGATGTTGAAGGACCGTCGCAACAAGGGCATGGCCGCGAAAACCGCGATCCCGGCCACCGAGGCAAGCAGCACAGCGGGCGCGTTGAAGGCCACCGAGGCTGCGGTGGCGCCCAGCGCGGCTGCAACCGCGAACAACGGTCGCGATGCCGGGGTATCCGGGATCTCCGGCGAGCGCCGTTCGCTGTCAACGACAATGTCGGGAACTGGTTGCCGGTGTGCCAGGTCGATGTGCGGCGCGCTAGAATGCGCCGCAACCTGTTCGCTCAGGGCGCGCTGGAGGGTTTCTTGCAGTCGGAGCGGTTCTGTCATCATGGGCCCGTGATAGCACGGGCCCCGTGAGCAAAGACTTCAGCGAAACCGTCAAATTTTAGAGATTGCGCATTAGCTCTTCTTCATGTCGACGACCACGCGTCCACGGATTTTGCCGTCTATGATCGAATGCGCCGCATCGACGATGCCGTCAAAGCCGATCTCGGTCGACAGCGCCTCGAGTTTGCCCATGTCCAGATCCTTGACCAGGCGCGACCAGGCTTCCTGCCTGAGCGCCAGCGGAGCCATCACCGAATCGATGCCGAGCAGCGAAACGCCGCGCAGGATGAACGGCGCTACCGATGTGGGCAGGTCCATGCCCTGTGCCAGGCCACAGGCAGTCACCGCGCCGCCGTAAGAGGTCATCGACAGAACGTTTGCCAGCGTGTGGCTGCCCACGGCGTCAACCGCACCGGCCCAGCGTTCCTTGTTGAGCGGCTTGGCCGGGCCGGAGAGTTCGTCGCGATGGATGACCTCGGAGGCGCCGAGGCTCTTGAGGAACTCGGCTTCCTCGGTGCGTCCGGTCGAGGCGATGACCTCGTAGCCGAGCTTGCCCAGCACCGCGATCGCAACCGTGCCGACGCCGCCATTGGCGCCGGTGACCACCACCGGGCCGCGTCCGGGCGTGATGCCATGGCGTTCAAGCGCCATCACCGACAGCATGGCGGTGTAGCCGGCAGTGCCGATCGCCATCGCCGAGCGGCCGTCCATGCCCTCGGGCATCGGGATCAACCAGTCACCCTTGAGCCGCGCGTAAGCCGCATAGGCGCCGGTATGCACTTCGCCGACGCCGAAGCCGTTGAGGATGACCTTGTCCCCGGGCTTGAAACGTTCGTTTTCGGAACTGACGACTGTACCGGCGCAGTCGATGCCGGGCACCATCGGCCAGCGCCGCACCACCGGGCCCTTGCCGGTGATGGCGAGACCGTCCTTGTAGTTGACGGTGGTCCATTCGACCTCGACGACCACGTCGCCTTCCATCAGATCGTCAAGGCCGAGTTCGGTCACATTGACCGACATCACCTTGTTTTCGTCGCGGGTGAGCAGAATGCCCTTGAAACGGTCTTGCATGGAAGCTCCTCTCATGTGTTGGCCCAGACTGGCCCGCCCCGATCCCAAGATCAAGGGTGGCGGCGCCGGGTCGGATCTCAGGTTCGGTTCTTGCGCTCGCGGAGTGTGGCGATCACTTCATCAAGCACGATCAGCCCTGCACCGATGCTGATGAAGCTGTCGGCAAGATTGAACACGGCAAACGACCAGCTTTCGGTATGAAACAGGATGTAGTCGACCACGTGGCCATAGACGGCCCGGTCAATCAGGTTGCCGAGCGCTCCGCCGATGATCAGCGCAAAACCCAGATGCGCAATGCCGCGGTCCGAAGGCGTCCGCCACCAAAGGTAAAGCACGAAGACGATCACCACAGCTGTCAGCGCGAGCAGGCCTGAATCGGGCAGCCCCTTGAGCAGCGAAAACGCGATTCCCTCATTCCAGGTCCGGTAGAGCGCGAACATGGGGATCACCGGTACCAGCTCGTGAAACGGCAGGCGTGTTTCCACCAGCCACTTGATCAGCTGATCCAGCGCCACGGCGCCGGTCACCAGCGACAGCATCGGCACGATCCGGCTCAGCGCCGACGGTTTCTTCACGCTCCCGCTCATGCGCTGGGCTCGTCAAGCTCGAGCAGGTGCCTGCGCGCCTCGAACAGCATGACGCCGGTGGCGATCGCCAGGTTGAGCGAGTCCGCCCGGCCGGTCTGCGGGATGCGCGCCAGCTTGCCACAGGCTGTGGCCAGGGTATCGGGCAGGCCCTGCTGCTCGTTGCCCATCAAGAGCACCACCGGCTGGTCTTTGTAGCCGATCGTGCGGTAATCGACGCTGCCCTTGAGGTGGCTGCCGACCACAAGTGCTGAGGCTTTCTTCGACCAGTTCAGGAATTCGGTTTCCGTGGCCCTCACCAGCGGAACGGCGAACACCGATCCCATGGTGGCGCGCACCGTTTCCATCGAGAATGGATCGACGGTTTCACCGATCAGGATCACGCCGGATGCACCGGCTGCATCCGCAGTGCGGATGATGGTACCCAGATTGCCCGGGTCGCGGACCCGGTCAAGTGCGATCCAGGTCTCGTCCCTTGCCGGGGCCATGCCCGCAAGCGGTGCCAGTTTCTGGTCGAAAACGGCAATCACGGCCTGCGGATTGTCGCGCCGGGTGATCGCGGTCAACACCTTCTCGCTGACTTCCAGAACCAGCCCGCCGCGCGCGACTGTCAGCGCCGCGATCTTTTCGACCTGTGGCTTGCCGCGCTGCGCCTTGGCGTAGATCAGCGTCCGGATGGTCCAGCCGAGATCGATCGCGTCGATCACCAGCTTGAGCCCTTCGGCGAGAAAGGTCCCGGTCTCGTCGCGGTGCTTCTTCATCGACAGTGCGCGGATGTCCTTGACGATCGGATTGGACAGGCTGGTGATGTCCTTCACCTGTCCCACCCGAGCCGCACCACTCCGTGGAGTTTCGTGATCGCTCATTGGGGCAGCCACCTTGAAAAAAGCGATGTCGACAGCGCCCGGCACTCGTCCGCCTCCGGCTTGCCGCTCTCGCGGATGATCAGTTCGCCCGACTCCACCCGGCCGCCGGCGCCGCGCATGGTTTCGCGCAGCAACTCGTGTGTGGCGTAGAACGAGGCCCGGATCGAGTACGCCGTCAGCACCAGGCCCACCGGCTTGTCGCTCAACAGTTCGCGGCAGATGTCGAGCATCAGCGGCAGATGCTCGAACAGCTGCCAGACTTCGCCATTCGGTCCCCGTCCGAATTTCGGAGGATCGGTCAGAATGATGTCGTAGCGGTTGCCGCGGCGTTCTTCGCGGGCGATGAACTTCATCGCGTCCTCGCAGATCCAGCGGATCGGCTTGTCCTCGAGCCGGGCCAGCGCCTGGTTCTCCCGCGCCCAGCCGATCGCCTTCTTCGAGGCATCGACATGGGTGACTTCGGCTCCGGCCTTGGCCGCCACCAGCGAGGCGACCCCGGTATAACCAAACAGATTGAGCACTTTCAGAGGCCGCCTGGAGTCCGTGATCCTGTCCGCCATCCAGCGCCAGTGGGCGATCTGCTCGGGAAACACCCCGACATGGCGGAACGAAGTCAGCCGGCCGTGAAAGTCGACCCCGAGCAGCTTCATCGGCCAGGTTTCACCGAGCGGGACATTGGGAAATGCCCAGCGGCCGATGCCGTCCTCGTCGGTGTCGCCGGTAAACACCGCGTCCGCCTTGGTCCATTCCGAATCCGGCAGCCCGCGGCTCCACAGCGCCTGCGCTTCCGGGCGGACGATCCTGAGGCTGCCATATTGCTCAAGCTTCTCGCCCTGGCCGGTCTCGTTCAGCCCCATGTCGAGCAGCTGGTAGCCGTCCTCGTTGCCGGTTTCCAGGATCAGCGGCGCGGTCTGCCCGGGCAGCGCCCCGCTGCGCTTGATCAATGGTCTAATCGGCGCTTGCTGTTGAACATCCCCGCGCTTGTCGGGCGCGGGCCTGTCAGCGGGCTTCCGGTCCGGCCGCGCGCGCGGGGCCGTACGGGCGCCTGCAGCAGCCGGCTTTGGACCCGACACACCGTCCCTCGGGCCGTCGCTCCGTTTGTCATCACGGGGCCTGCCGCCGCCCGGTCCGCCAGCCTTCGACCTGGCGGCGGCCTTCGGTCTGGCATCACCGGGTCTGGAAGAACTGCCGCGTCGTGGCTTTTGGGTGCGCTTGTCGGCCAAGGTCCGGAATGTCCAGTCTGCGAATGGGGTCAGGGCACAGGTGATGCCATGACCGGCGATTTCATGAGGGTTTGGACATAGCAACCCGATATGGACTTGGCAAAGCCGTTTTCGCTTTGCATAGATAGGGAAGCATTCAGGGAGGAACATGTCCGATGGAAATGAACGGCGAAGAACGCATTGCCGCCCCGCGTCAACTGGTCTGGGAGGCGCTCAATGACCCTGACGTGCTGCGCGAGTGCATTCCGGGCTGCGAAAGCCTGGAAAAGAGCTCCGACACCGAGATGTCGGCGACGGTCAAGATCAAGATCGGCCCGGTCTCGGCCAAATTCACCGGCGATGTGACGCTCGAAAACATCAACGCGCCGGAGAGCTACACGATTTCCGGCGAAGGCAAGGGCGGCATCGCCGGCTTCGCCAAGGGTGGCGCCGACGTCAAGCTCGTCGAGGACGGTGCGGAAACCGTGCTCACCTACGATGTGAAGGCCCAGGTCGGCGGCAAGCTCGCCCAGCTCGGCTCCCGCCTGATCGATTCCACCTCGAAAAAGCTCGCCGGCCAGTTCTTCACCAAATTCAACGAAGTGGTTAGTGCGAAGGCTGCAGGGGCGTGAGGGGGGCGGTTGCCGCCGCGCGGCACCGCAGGGAAATCGCCGACGCGCGCTAGGCCCGACGGTCGAGCACTCGCTTTTTGATGCGGCTCAGTCCGACCGGGGTGACGCCCAGATAACGCGCGATCTCGTTCTGGGTGACGCGCTCGAACAGCTGGGGCGTTGCCTGAAGCAGCCGCCGGTATCGTTCCTCCGCGGAAAGACACAAAAGCTCATATTCGCGCATTTCCTTCTTCATGCCGAAGCCCAGCAGGAAGTCCACGGTCTCGGCCGACAGTTCCGCATCCGAGCGGATTGCGGCGGAAAGTTCGGTGAAGCTGAACCGGATCAGTTCCGAGGGTTCCAGGCATATCAGGCTGAAGGTGCAGCTCGCGCCGCCATGGCAGGATGCCAAGCTACCGATGACATCGCCCTGCAGAATGAAGGACTTGATGTTCTCCTTCCCGTCGCCTGAGAGATAATAGGCCTTCAGCAGGCCACGGTTCACCAGGAACAGGGATGAGACCTCGTCGCCCTGGCGAAACAGATGCTCTCCGGTTTCCCTTTCAAGGTGGCGGCCATTGGCGGCGATGAAGTCGGCAATTTTCATCCGTGTTATCCCGGGTTAATTCCAGAGCGCGGTCGCAAGCCTAGTTTCCACGAAAAGTGACGTGGAAAACAGGTAATCAGCATGAACCTTCACGACAAACATATTGTTATCACCGGCGCGGCCTCGGGCCTTGGACTGGAGTTGCTGCGCCAGCTTCAACCCGGCAACCGCCTCTCGGTCATCGCTCGACCTTCCGCGGGATTGGAGGCATTGCGTCGGGCGTTCCCGAATGTTGACATCTATGAAGCCGATTTTGCCGACCTCGGCTCCGTTGAGCGTGCTGCCGATGCGCTGGCGAAATCCGCCGGGACGATCGACGTGCTGATCAACAATGCGGCTGTGCAGTACACCCCCCGCTTTACCGATCCGGATTTCCGCTACGAAACCATCCGGCGCGAGATCGATGTCAATTTCGCTTCCATCTGCACCCTCGTTCATCTTCTGTTGCCAAGCCTGATGCAGTCGGGCGCCGGAATGATCGTGAACGTCAATTCCGGCCTGGCGCTGGCTCCGAAGGCCGGTTCCGCGATCTATTGCGCCACCAAGGCTGCTTTGAACATCTTCTCGCAGTCGCTGGCCTATCAGCTGGAGGACACGGATGTTGCAGTGAAGCAGGTTTTCCTTCCTCTGGTCGATACCGCAATGACACATGGGCGCGGCAGTGGAAAACTGCCACCCGGCAGGGTTGCCGCAATGATCATTGCCGGGCTCGCGTCGGATCGGACCACCATCGATATAGGCAGGGTAAAGGCCCTGCGGATCCTCCTGCGCATAGCCCCGGGCCTTGCCGCCAAGATCATGAAAAGGGGATAAGCGATGAGATCTCTTCTCAAAGTCATGTTGACCCTCGGCTCTATCTTCGCCCTTACATTCATTGTCGGGCGGCTGCTCGGCATTCTCACCGTCGACAACGTACGGCTCTGGCTGGAATGGGCCCAGTCCGTGGATCCTGTCTGGGTCATCAGCGTTGTCGTGTTGTTGCTGTACGCGGACCTCTTCGTCGCTGTGCCGACATTGACCATAACGATCCTGGCCGGGTTCTTCGTGGGTTTTCCGGCAGGCGCAGCGGCGGCGTTCGCCGGCATGTCTCTGGCGGCGTTTTCCGGGTTCTGGATCAGCCGTATGTGGGGTGAAGGCGCCATCGCGCTGCTGATCAGGGATCCCGACGAGCGCCGGTCGCTCGCTCGTTCCTTCCAGCAAAGCGGACCGGTCATGATCATGCTGTCGCGGGCCGTTCCGATAGTGCCTGAGGTGACCGCCTGCATCGCGGGAGCCACCGGGATGCGGTTTGCCCGCTACTGCATGTTCTATGCGGTAGGCACCCTTCCTTACGTGCTGATCGCCAGCTATGCCGGCTCGATCAGCTCGATTGAAAGCCCGCAACCGGCAATCTATTCAGTTCTGCTGCTCAATGTCGTCCTTTGGGGCGGCTGGTTCTTGTTTCGCCGTCGAACAAAGCGATCGCGTGAGGTCGCCTAGGCGAGAGACTCACTGGGGGGAGGGGGCGGTCCGGCGGGGTGGCTTGTCGCCGGGAGGAAGATGTGTGCTGGCTGCGCCTTGTGTGGGGTTCGTCCCAAGGTGGCCGGATGGTCCGCTACTGCCTCAGGCAGCGTCGCGCTTGTCGGGTGCGGGCAGGGCGGCGGCGATCTGCTGGGCCTTGGCCTTCTGGCGGTCGGCTTCCGTATGCCACTTCACCGCTTCATTGGCCTGAACCCGCGCCTGCTTGCGATGCTTGCCTTGCTTGAACCAGGTTGCCAGCGATCCGAGGATCATGCCGGTGATCAGGGCAAGAAACAGAAACACGAAGAACGGCAGCGTGACCGAAAGCACCGTGTCCGTTGGATCGAACGGATTGAGCGCCAGCGTCACGGCGGTGCGGTTGGCAACCGACAGCATGATGAGAACGATGCCCAATGGAACCAAGATGGCCAGTGCGATGATGCGCTTGATCATGTTTCGATCCTGTCTTGTCCTTGATCCACGCGGCTAGCCCGCCTTTTTGTCGAGGCCGAAAACCGCTCAGCCTCGATCCTGCAGATAGGGCCGCACCGCGGATCGCGCAAGCTCAGTCCTTGTCGTCCGGATTGAGCCGCTCGCGCAACTCCTTGCCGGTCTTGAAGAACGGCACCCATTTTTCCTCGACGAACACCGGATCGCCCGTGCGCGGGTTGCGTCCCGAGCGTGGTGGACGGTTCTTCACCGAAAAGGCCCCGAACCCGCGCAGTTCGACGCGGTTGCCATCGGACAGAGCCTCGGTGATCTCGTCCAGCACGGCATTGACGATATTCTCGACATCACGGTGATAGAGGTGCGGGTTTCGCGCCGCAACCGCTTGAACCAACTCCGATTTGATCATGTTTCCTCGCCCCTACTCGACACGCTCCGACTGGGAGCCAACCTGCCAAACAGACACAAGGCCGTCAAGGAACAACTTGCCACCCGACAGGCGGTCGATTTCATCGGAAAGCGATGCCGGCAGGCCGGTCAGTTGACGCAGAATGCTCGCCACGCCTGCTCCGAGCAACAGGTTTTCGCTTTCGCTGGCAGGTTCCCAGTCGACAAACTCGAGCGTATCGTCGATATCGCGGCTTTTGAGATAGGCGCGGATTTCGGCTTCGCCCCCCAGCGCGTCGACGAGGCCGTTGGCCAGCGCCTGGCGTCCGGTGAAAATCGAGCCGTCGGCCAGCGTCAGAACTTGTGAACGTTCCATCTCGCGGCGCGCGGCCACCAGATCGACGAACCAGTCATAGCTGTCGAGCACCATCGAGCGGATCATCGCCTTGGCTTCTTCGCTCGCTTCGTGGAATGGGGACGGCTCGGCCTTAAGCGGCGAGGATTTGATCTCCTCGAGCCTGACTCCGATCTTGTCGAGCAGATCCTGTGCCTGCGCATACTGGAAGATCACCCCGATCGAGCCGACGATCGAGCTTTCGCCGGCCACGATATGGTCGGTGGAGGCCGCGACCATGTAGCCTGCCGATGCGGCCAGCGTGTGGATGTCGGCAACCACCGGCTTTGATTTGCCGGCTTCGACCAGCGCCTTGTGAATGCGCTCGCCGCCATAGGTGGTGCCGCCCGGTGAGGAGATCGAAACCACCAGCGCCTTTGCCGCCTCGTTCTCGGTGGCGTCCTCGATCAGGTCGAGCAGCCGCTGGTCGTCGGTGATCACCCCGCTGATATCGATGCGGGCGATATGGTCGCTGTTCCGGCCCGAACCCTGGAAACGCGCGAACAGGCCGGCCACCAGCGCAATCGCCACGACAACGGTCATGAACCGCCAGAAGCTCAGCTTGCGCCGGATCCGGCGGCGGTCTGCAAGAATGTTCGGGTCAGTCACGCGTGTTCCTCCCAAAACGGGCAGTTACTGCACCATGCAGTGGTTTACAGTCTTGCAGCGGCGTGCGCTTGATCAAACGCACGCCGCTGCAGGTTCGGCATCGGCCGCTATCGCCTATTTAAGGCAGCAAGCCGGCAGGGCCAGAGCATTTTGCCTGTGCCCGATATCCGCTATGGTTTTGCCATTGTCGCCAAGGCGTGGCAATCTGCGTCGACTGCTTCGCAAAATCACCATATTGGCATGTGAAACCAACCGCAACCGACACTTGGCGCCACAGCCGGACTGAAAATCTGACCTTGCCGCATCCGAGTGCAGATCGGCGCCGAAAGCCATCAAGACCGCAGGACCGAATGACAACATCGTCAGTCTCAGGGATGCCCAACAGCGGCAGTTATGCCGGGCGGTCTCATGCCGAATACAAGCGCGCGCTGGCCCATTCCCGGCTGGTCAGATTGTTCAAGATCCTGCTGCCGCTGTCGGCGGCTCTTGTAATCCTCGCCTTCATTCTCGTCTCCTGGGTCGATGGCCTGGTGCCGGAGGGCGTCGGCATCGAATCGGTGGTGATCCGCGATGGAAAGCTCGTCATGCAGAACCCGGTGATGAGCGGCGAGGGGCCCGGTGCACGGCCCTACACCATGCGCGCCGCCCGCGCGGTGCAGGACCTGACCTCGCCCGACGTCATCGTGCTCGAGGAGATTCTTGCCGATCTTCCGGTGTCGAACGGCGACCAGGCGGTGCTCAATGCCGTCAGCGGAACCTATAATCGCACCGCTCAAACCATGATGTTCGACAAGCCCTTTACCGTGACCAGTGAAAACGGCTTTTCAGCGGAGCTGCAATCGGCGAACATTGATCTTGCCAGCGGCGGACTGAGCTCGGATGCACCGGTCTCGATCAGTTCGGGGGAGGCCTCCGTGGTTGCGCAATCCATGCAGATGACAGATAAGGGCCGCGTCATCATCTTTCAGGACAAGGTCCGCATGACGATCAACCCATCGGCCATCAAGCCGACGGATGGAGCGAAGAACTGACATGGCAAGAACGCCTTTGCATATCTTGAGGGTTGCTGCGGTCGTTTTCGCCGCCGTCCTGCTTGCGCCTGCCGCCCAGGCCCAGACGACCGAAAGCCGGATGTCGGGCCTCGCCCTTTCGGGCGACGAGCCGATCCAGATCGAAAGCGACCTGCTCAAGATCAACGAGGAAACCAGCCAGGCCACCTTCACCGGCAACGTCAAGGTGGTGCAGGGCGATACCGTGCTGCAGGCCGGCGAGATGATCGTCAACTACACCAATGACGGTGGTTCGGTATCCTCCGGCACGGCTGATATCCGCGAGATCGAACTTTACAAGAAGGTGCTGATCCGCTCGGGCACCCAGACGGCCACCGCCGATGCAGGTAATTTCAACATGGCCGACGAGATCCTGGTGCTCACGGGCGAGAAGGTCGTGCTCACCGACGCCGAAAACGTCTTCATTGGCTGCAAGCTGACCGTGCAGATGAAGAATGGCCAGGCCAAGCTCGACAGCTGCGGCCGCCGGGTGATGATCCAGCTTGACCCCAAATCGCGACCCAAACAGTGATCCGCGGCCTGTTCTCGAAGCGAGTTGACGAGAGTGTGATCGGGAGCGGCGAGGAGCCCCCCGCCGCCAGCGCACGTTATGACGGTACATTGATTGCCCGCAATCTGACCAAGTCCTACAAGTCGCGCCGCGTGGTCGACGGTGTTTCTCTGGGTGTGCGCCGCGGCGAGGCGGTGGGTCTTCTCGGCCCGAACGGCGCCGGCAAGACCACCTGTTTCTACATGATCACCGGGCTGGTGCCGGTCGATGCCGGCTCGATCGAGATCGACGGCCATGATGTCTCAAGCCTGCCGATGTACCGCCGCGCCCGCCTCGGCGTCGGCTACCTGCCGCAGGAAGCCTCGATCTTCCGCGGACTGAGTGTCGAGGCCAATATCCGCGCTGTACTCGAAGTGGTCGAAAAGGACCGCGCCAAGCGCGAGCACAAGCTCGACAGTCTGCTGGAGGAATTCCATATCTCGCATCTGCGCAAGTCCCCTTCGATTGCACTGTCCGGCGGAGAACGGCGCCGGCTGGAAATCGCCCGCGCGCTCGCTTCCGATCCGACGTTCATGCTGCTCGATGAACCCTTTGCCGGCGTTGATCCGATCGCTGTTTCCGACATTCAGGACCTGGTGCGCCACCTCACCCGGCGCGGCATCGGTGTTTTGATCACCGATCACAATGTGCGTGAGACGCTTGGCCTGATCGACCGGGCCTACATCATGAATGCGGGCGTGCTCCTGACCCATGGCCGTCCCTCCGATATTGTCGCCAATCCCGATGTGCGACGGCTCTATCTCGGCGAACAATTCTCCCTCTGACTTGGTGGAGCCTTGTGCCGGGCTTCCGGACGATGGTTTTTCCTGCATTCCGGGGCCGGCGGGAGGCATTTTTACCCTGTCCATAGGTCGCACTTGACCCGAAGGGAGAAAAAAGCAATTTTCGGGCCAGATGGGTCGAAGGGGCGTCGATGGAGGCGTCCCGAATCCGGACAGAAGGAAGGCGGCGGTGCCGTTTTTGTTCTGGCGGCGGCCCGAGCGGGGAGTAGTGCGTCGCCATGGCCTTGTCAGCCGGTCTTCAACTGCGTCAGAGCCAATCACTGGTCATGACGCCACAACTGATGCAGTCGATCCGTCTGCTGCAATTCAGTCATGTCGAGCTGACCCGATTCATCGAACAGGAAGTCGAGCGCAACCCGCTGCTTGAACTGGTCAGTTCCGAAAACGATCAGCCCGATACTGTCTCCGAAGCCGCAGAACCGGCCAAGCCGCAGGTGGCAGAAGGTGATCTGGGGGAGGATGCCACCTGGGCTGGAAATGCAGATTCCCAGGCGGAGCGGATGACCTCGGAAATCGACGCGCGCTATGAAAATGTCTTTCCCGACGATCATGGCACCGAACGAGTGGATCAGCCCGAATTCATCGACAACTGGAAATCGATGCCCGGCAGCGATGGCGGTCGGTCGGGTGAAGGCTACGATCTTGATGATTTTGCCGCCAGAGCGCCGACCTTGCGCGATCATGTCGCCGAACAGATCGCCTTCGCCTTTGCCGAGCCCGCCGAGCGTCTGATCGCCACCGAGCTTGCCGACCAGCTTGATGCTGCCGGCTACATGGTCGGAGACATGGCGGAAACCGTTGAGCGGCTGAGCGCCGATCCGGAGCAGGTCGACGGCGTGCTGGCCCGGCTTCAGGAGTTCGAGCCCGCCGGCCTGTTTGCCCGCTCGCTGTCCGAGTGTCTCGCCCTGCAGCTCGCCCGCAAGGACCGGCTGGATCCGGCAATGGCGGCCCTGGTCAACAATCTCGAACTGCTGGCGCGCCGTGACTTTGCCGCGCTGACCCGGATTTGCGGTGTCGACGAGGAAGATCTGCTCGACATGATGGCCGAGATCCGGGCGCTCGATCCCAAGCCGGGCACCCGGTTCGAGACCGGTTCGAGCGAGATGATTGTGCCGGATGTTTCGGTCCGCCCCTCCTCTGATGGAGGATGGAACGTCGAACTCAACCCGGACACGCTGCCTCGGGTGCTCGTCAACCAGACCTATTTCACCACCGTCACCGGCAAGATGCCAAAAGATGCCGCCGGACATGATTTTCTCGGTGAGTGCCTGCAGACCGCCAACTGGCTGGCACGGTCGCTTGACCAGAGGGCCCGCACGATCATGAAGGTGGCCTCCGAAATCGTCCGTCAGCAGGATGCATTTCTGCTCCATGGCGTTGATCACCTGCGGCCGCTCAATCTCAAGGCGGTGGCCGAGGCCATCGGCATGCATGAATCCACCGTCAGCCGGGTGACCTCCAACAAGTACATGATCACGCCGCGCGGCGTTTTCGAGCTGAAATACTTCTTCACCGTCTCCATCGCTTCGGCGCAGGCCGGCGGCGACGCGCATTCTGCCGAATCAGTGCGTCACCGGATCCGTGTGCTGGTTGATCAGGAAGCCCCTGAAGCGGTGCTGTCCGATGATGATCTCGTTGACCTGCTCAAGAAGGCAGGGATCGAGATTGCCCGGCGAACGGTGGCCAAGTACCGCGAAGCCATGGCCATTCCCTCGTCGGTGCAGCGGCGTCGCGAAAAACGGGCGAGGGCCCGCGCGGCGGCGGTTTGATCCGCGGCCGTCAATGGCTTGAATTTGTTTTCGATTTAAGCAAAAGCCGTGCCAAACTTGACAGTCTGGCAACATCGGCGTAGAAGCCGCTCCGCATTGGGTGGCGTGTTTTGACCGCGCGCCTCGAGCCGGTACTGTCAAGCGAAAAATTGCATGGACCGGACCATTTGACCGCCGTCGGACGCTTGGATGAGCGCGGCGCATGGCTTAGACTAAATTCCCAAGTCATAACAAGAAGGGATGACCCATGAGCGTGCGAGTGTCGGGTAAGCATATGGAAATCGGCGAGTCGTTCATGACCCGCATTGAGGACCATGTCACAGGTGCGGTTCGGAAGTACTACGACGGTGGCTTTTCGAGCCATGTGATCGTGGAAAAGTCGGGGTCGCGTTTCAAGGCTGATTGCAAGATCCATCTCGACACCGGTGTCGTGCTGCACGCCACTGGGGAGGCCCAGGATCCGCAGCCGGCTTTCGACGCTGCAGCGGAACGCGTGGAAAAGCGCCTTCGCCGCTACAAGCGCCGTCTCAAGGATCATCACGCCAACAATCATCAGGCTCAGGCGGAGCTGGCCTATGCGGTTGTGGACTCGGCCAATGACGATGCCGTTGAAGTGCCTGAGGACTATGCCCCGGCGATTATCGCCGAAAGCACCAAGCAACTGGTGACGATGAGCGTGGCCAATGCTGTTATGGCTCTGGACATGACGGACGAACGGATCCTCATGTTCCGCAATGCGGGCAATGATGCCCTTAACGTCGTGTATCGCCGCGATGATGGAAATATCGGCTGGATAGACGCAGGCGGGGTCAGGTCCTGACGGCGTTGGCTGATATGATATAAGGCAGGCAGGCTGGCGCCCGATGGAACCGGCGGCGGCCTGCAGCCGTTCACATGATGCGAACAATGAGGTCCGGAAAGCGGACCCGGAACAAGGAATTTATTATGGCGCTTGCTGATCTGATTGCGCAGAACTCTGTTCTGCCAGCGCTCAAGGCAAACTCCAAGAAACAGCTGTTGCAGGAACTGGCAGCCAAAGCCTCGGAAGTCACCGGACTTGCCGAGCGCGAGGTGTTTGACGTCATTCTGCAGCGTGAGCGGCTCGGCTCCACCGGCGTTGGCAACGGTATTGCCATCCCGCACGGCAAGTTGGCCTCTCTTGACAAGATTGTCGGCGTGTTCGCGCGCCTCGACCAGCCCGTCGATTTCGAGGCGCTGGACGATCAGCCCGTCGACCTGGTGTTTCTGCTGCTGGCGCCCGAGGGGGCAGGAGCCGATCACCTCAAGGCACTCTCGCGGATCGCCCGTGTCATGCGCGACAGCGAGATGGTGGCCAAGTTGCGCGCCACCGACAACGCCGCGTCGCTGCATGCCTTCCTGACCGAGGAGCCGGAATCCAACGCCGCCTGAGGGCGCGTGCGTTCTGAAGGCTGCCGACAGCGCAAGCACCAATCTTCAAATTGACCACAGTGAAAAGCCCGGAAATCCAACGGATTTTCGGGCTTCAATTTTTGCGCATCCAGGTTTTGGCCGATGGGGCTGGAGCGATTCCAGCCGAAGATGACTGACTTTAGTGCAGGGCGACTGTCTTGAGTTCGTCTTCGGCGGCGCGGTAGAAGGTGCTCGACCGGTTGTCGGTCAACAGGATCGGCGTACCGTCGGCGCCGAACAGCGCCCAGAGTTCAAGGCCGGGGTCGAGCACCGGCGCTTCCGGAAAGCGGGCGCTGACGTCCTCGGAACGCATCTTGCGGATATAACCGATCTTGCCGGCGCCCAGCAGGGCCAGATCATTGGCGGACAATTGGGTCTTTCCCGATTTGGCAATCACGTCGATTTCCTCCTGTAGGTGGCAGGAAACATCCTGTTGGCTCGAACTCTAATCTTCAGTCTCGAACCGAAATGTTAATTTTTCGCACCATGCGCTCCGGTTCTGGTCGAATTAGATCGACGGAAAGCAATCCGTTCTTCAATTCGGCGCTGACGACCTGCATGCCATCGGCCAGCACGAACATGCGCTGGAATTGCCGCGCGGCGATGCCGCGGTGCAGGTATTCCCGGCCGTCATTGTCGGACTGGCGTCCACGGATGACGAGCTGGTTTTCTTCCGTCGTCACCTCCAGATCCTCGTCACAGAAGCCGGCAACAGCGAGCGTTATCCTGAGCCGCTCGGCCTTGCTTCCGTCGGCCGAGGCCCGGATTCGTTCGATATTGTAGGGTGGGTAGCCTTCAGAGCCCTTGGCGATCCGCTCCAGGGTCTTTTCCATCGTGTCAAAGCCCAGCAGCAGCGGGCTTGAAAAGGGCGTCATGCGAGACATGGCTTGTCCTCGTTTTCAAGCGACAGGCGCCAGACCCTCGATCGGCATCCGGCATGCATGTAATATGGGAACTTCATTCCTGCTTCGCAAGAACCTTGCCCGATCGCGGTTACGGCTCTTAAGGTCGCGCCAACCGAATCGCATTCCCCGAAGGACCGACCATGACGCCGCGCAAGATCATCATCGACACCGACCCTGGCCAGGACGACGCTGCCGCGATCATGCTGGCCCTCGCCAGCCCGGAACTGGAGGTGCTCGGGGTGACCGCGGTCGCTGGCAACGTGCCGCTGGCGCTGACGGCGCGCAACGCAGGTATCGTCACCGAGATCTGCGGAAGAAGTGACATCTCGGTCTATGCGGGGGCCGACAGGCCGCTTGCCCGCAAGCTGGTGACCGCCGAGCACGTGCATGGTAAGACCGGCCTTGACGGTATCGATCTGTTCGAGCCCGCGAGACCCTTGGAGACAGTTCATGCTGTCGACTTCATCATCGAGACCCTGCGCAGGGAGCCGGCAGGCACAGTTACGCTTTGCCCGCTTGGTCCGCTCACCAACATCGCCACGGTCATTGAGCGCGCGCCGGATGTCGTTGAACGGATCAAGGAGATCGTACTGATGGGCGGCGGCTATTTCGAGGGCGGCAACATCACGCCTTCTGCCGAGTTCAACATCTATGTCGATCCCGAAGCCGCGAAGATCGTCTTTGGCACCGGTGTCGCCATCACCATGATGCCGCTCGATGTCACCCACAAGGTTTTGACCACCAGGGTCAGGGTCGAGCGCCTGCGCGCCAATGGCAACCGTCCTTCGGTGGCCATGGCCGACATGCTGGAGTTCTTCGAGCGATTTGACGAGGAAAAATACGGCACCGACGGCGGCCCGCTGCATGACCCCACGGTTATCGCCTGGCTGATCGATCCCGGCATGTTTTCCGGCCGCTCATGCAATGTCGAGATCGAGACCGGTTCTGACCTCACCCTCGGCGCCACCGTGGTCGACTGGTGGAAGGTCACCGGCCGGACGGAGAATGCCTTTGTCGTCAGGGACGTCGACGCCGACCGCTTTTTCGATCTGTTTATCGAGCGCGTCAGCCGGCTTTAGAGCCGGGCATCTACTTCTCCAGAAAGCGGAATCGACGGCTGTGCGCCGGGTTTGAGGCAGGCCAGCGCGCCTGCCACGGCGGCGCGGCGGACGGCTGTGGCGAAATCCATCCCCGCGTCGAGCCCCTGGGCCAGATAGCCGCAAAATGTGTCGCCGGCGCCCACCGTGTCGACCGGCTTGATTTTCAGCGATGCCACGTGCTCCACTTGTCCGTCCCTGGCCCAGAGCACGCCGTCGCCGCCCAGCGTGACGATCAGGCATTGACCGGTTCTGGCATGCAACGCCTCGACTTCGTCGCGCGCCAGAGCGAGCGTTTCCGCCGGACGGCCGGACAGCCGGCTGAATTCGGTCTCGTTGGCGATGACGATGTCGGCAAGCGGCGCAAGCCGTTCGACCGCATCGGTTAGCGGCGCGATGTTGAGGATGCTTCTGACGCCCTTGGTCTTTGCGGCCTTCAGCGCCGCCTCTATCGCCGCCGCCGGGATCTCCATTTGCAGGACCAGCGTGTCGCTCGCCGCCATCGCCGCTACCGCCTGGTCGGCGTCCTCAGCCGTCACATGGCCGTTGGCGCCGGGAATGACGGCGATCATGTTCTCGCCATCACCACCAACAAGGATCAGCGCGGTGCCCGTGGGGCCTTCGATGTGGCGGACGCGGCCGAGGTCCGAGCCGGCGTCTTCAAGCAGGGCGAGCGCTTCGGTGGCGAAGCTATCATTGCCGACTGCGCCACACATCTTCACCGTTGCGCCGGCCCGTTGCGCCGCCAGCGCCTGGTTGGCGCCCTTGCCGCCCTGCGCCGTGGTGAAATCCGTGCCGGAGACGGTCTCGCCCGGTTCAGGAAGTCTCGGCGTGGTGGCGATCAGGTCCATGTTGACTGATCCGATGACGGTGATCATGGCGGCCTCCCTTGCTTGCCCGCATCCGCCATGTGGCAACCGGGCTGCGCTCGCAATCGTGTCGCAAGCTTTCTGTCAGCTTATCGGTGTGGAGAAAAGGGGTCAGTCGTCTTCATCGACAACACGCAGTTTGAGCGTTGAGGAGCGCGGTTCGAATTTCGGGCTCTCGCGTGACCCGGCGTCGGTCGTGGTCTGTTCCGGAGCAGGCGCTGCTGCCGTCCCCTCGCTCAGTTGCGCAAATTCCAGCGCCTCGATCTTTGCGCCGCGCCTGGTCAACTTGTCAGAGGAGGTCAGGATCAGGTCGACATCCTTCTGCGCCATCGAGAAATGCGCCTGCAGCTTGCGCACTCGGTCATCGAGCCGCGAGACATCCTCCATCAGCCGGATCACTTCGCCCTGGATCAGGTGCGCCTGTTCGCGCATCCGTGCGTCCTTGAGCAGCGCCTGGATCACCTGGATCGACAGCATCAGCAGCGACGGCGAGACGATCACCACCCGTGAGCGCTGCGCCTTGTGAACGATCGCCTCGAACCTCTCATGGATCTCCGCGAAGATCGATTCCGAGGGCACGAACAGGAACGCCGTGTCCTGGGTTTCACCGGCAATCAGGTACTTGTCCGAAATGTCGCGGATATGGACCTCGATGTCCCGGCGAAAGCGTTGCTGTGCACTTTGTGCCGCCTGCTCGCCGCTACCTTCGGCCTCCGCCTCGCGCATCGCGTTCCAGGCTTCCAGCGGAAACTTTGCATCGATGACAAGGTCCGGCGCACCATTCGGCATGGCGATGGTGCAGTCGGGCCGCATCCCGTTCGTCAGCGTCGGCTGAAACCGGAACGCCCCCATAGGCAGCCCGTCCTGGATGATCGTTTCCATCCGCGACTGGCCGAAAGCACCTCGGGTCTGCTTGTTCGACAGGATCGCCTGAAGCCCGACCACATCGCGCGCCAGCGACTGGATGTTGTTCTGCGCCGTATCGATCACCGCCAGCCGCTCTTGCAGTTTCGACAGGTTTTCGTGCGTCGACCTGGTCTGCTCGGTGATCGAGGATCCAAGCCGTTGGGTCATGCCGTCGATACGCTGGCCGATGGATTGATTGAGTTCGGCCTGCCGCGCACCAAACAGCTCGGCCATGGCGCCCATGCGGCCCTGCATTTCCGATTGCGCCTTAAGGATCTCGGCGAGCCGTGCTTCGGCCTGAGCTGTTCGCTCCGCGGCATCGGCCTCTGCCGTGGCTCGTCTCCGGCTGGTGCGCGCCAGGCTGACACCGATCCAGATCGCAATCAGCATGAGCGCTGCCAGCGCGCCAAGCAGGGTTTCGCCCAGCGTGACCATGTGGCCGTTGAGCTCGAGAAGCGGGGTTGAAAACAGCGTGGTGCCAGTCTGCATCGACATGGCCTAGCTGATTCTCCGCCCTTTGTCAGATCAAAACGGGAACATTGTGTTGGGGCGATGTCGGTCACAGATTGACGCCGCGCGGATCAATGACTATTTCAGCGCCATGACCATCAAGCCGATCATCTACCTGCCCGACCCAGTCCTCCGCCAGCAAAGTCTGGCGGTGGAGCGTGTCGATTCGGAAATGAACAGTTTCATCGATGACATGCTCGAAACCATGTACGACGCGCCGGGCATCGGCCTGGCGGCGATACAGGTCGGCGTGCCGCGGCGGCTGCTTGTGATCGATGTTGCCGGCAAGGACGAAGAGCCCGATCCGCAGGTCTTCATCAACCCCGAACTGGTGGCGACCGGCGACGAGACCAGCGTCTACGAAGAGGGCTGCCTTTCGATCCCCGACTACTATGCCGAGGTCGAGCGTCCCGCCACGATTACCGTCAGGCATCTCGACCGTGCCGGCAAGGAACAGGTGACCGAGGCCGACGGCCTGCTCGCCACCTGCCTGCAGCACGAGATGGACCATTTGAACGGCGTCCTGTTCATCGACCACATCTCCAAGCTCAAGCGGGACATGGTGGTGCGCAAGTTCACAAAGCTCGCCAAGCAGCGCGTCACCGCCTGAGACCAGGCTTGGAATTTGCCGTTTGGCGGCTGTTCGCCTGCCGCGACCGTGTTTTGAGGAACCGCCATGCGCATCATCTTCATGGGAACGCCGGACTACGCGGCGCCTACACTTGAGGCGCTGCATCAGGCTGGCCACGAGATCGTTGCGGTCTACTCCCAGCCGCCGCGCCCGGCCGGCCGCCGCGGGCTTGAAGTGCTTCCGTCACCGGTTCACCGCATCGCAGAGCGGCTGGGCATTCCTGTGTTCACCCCAAAGAGCCTCCGGAACGAACAGGAGCAGGCGGCGTTTCGGGCGCTTGAAGCCGACGCGGCGGTGGTCGTCGCCTACGGTCTGATCCTGCCCAAAGCAATCCTCGATGCGCCCCGGCTGGGCGCCTGGAACGGCCACGCCTCGCTGTTGCCGCGCTGGCGCGGTGCAGCCCCGATCCAGCGCGCCATCATCGCGGGCGACACCGAGACCGGCGTGATGATCATGAAGATGGACGAGGGATTGGACACCGGTCCGGTGGCGCTGACAGAAACCGTCGCCATCACGCCCTGCATGACCACTGGCGAACTGCATGACAAACTCTCTGCTGTGACGGCTGAGCTGATGGTTGAGGCCATGGCGCGGCTTGAAACGGAAGGCCTGCTGCCGGTCACGCCGCAACCCGATGACGGCATCACCTATGCTGCCAAGATCAGCAAGGCCGAAACCAGGGTCGACTTCTCCAGATCTGCGCAGCAGGTGCATGACCATGTGCGCGGTCTCGCCCCGTCGCCGGGCGCCTGGTTCGAGCTCGACGCCGCCGGCCGCAGCGAACGGGTCAAGCTGCTGGCCACAGAGCTCGCGGACACCCGCCTGCATCAGGTCGGTCCCGGGACCGCGCTCGATGACCACCTGACGATCGCCTGCGGCGAGGGCGCGATCCGGTTGCTCACCTTGCAGAAGGCCGGCGGCAAGCCGCTCGCGGCCGGGGATTTTCTGCGCGGAACGCCGGTTCCCCAGGGCACGGTGATCGGCTGATGCCGCGCTACCGGCTTGATATCGAATATGACGGCACCGGCTATGCCGGATGGCAGCGCCAGGACGATCATCCTTCGATCCAGCAGGCGATCGAGACGGCGATTCATGGCTTTTGTGGTGAGACCGTCAGCATCCGCGGCGCCGGACGGACCGATGCAGGTGTTCACGCGCTCGGCCAGGTCGCCCACGTCGATCTCGAGAAAACCTGGCCCGAGGACACGGTGCGTGATGCCATCAACGCGCATCTGCTGATGGCCAGGGAGCGGGTTGTCATCCTGGCCGCCCGCCAGGTCGATGAGGAATTCGATGCCCGTTTTTCGGCAGTGAAACGTCACTATATCTATCGCATAGTCTGCCGCCGCGCGCCGCTGGTGATCGAGAAGAACCGGGCCCTCTGGTCACCCAAACCGCTCGATGCCGCTGCCATGCACGAGGCCGCGCAGCGTCTCGTAGGTCGGCACGATTTCACCACCTTCCGCTCTATGAGCTGCCAGGCCAATTCGCCCGTGCGCAGCCTCGAGCGTCTCGATGTGGTCACGGGCGATGCCGATGGTCTCATCGAGATCCACGCCTCCGCGCGCAGCTTCCTGCACAACCAGATCCGCTCCTTTGCCGGAACGCTGCGGCTGGTGGGCGAAGGCAAGTGGTCCGCCGATGATGTCGAGGCCGCGCTCGTGGCCAGGGATCGCAAGGCCTGCGGACCGGTGGCCGCTCCCCAGGGCCTGTATTTTCGCGCGGTCGAATATCCCGATCCTGACAGTTGAGGCATGCGGATCTTGGAGCTGTTCCCGCAAGAGTGGGAACCGGTTTCGCGTCCGAAATGGCGTGAAACAGTAAGCCAGGGCTTTTTCGGCCAGTCCGCTTTTCACCGGAAATGGTCTGGCTTGCCACGGGACTTGATCGAAGCTCGGTCGCCCGTCAAACCGTTTGCTGTCATCCGGTCCGGCACCGCGTGAATGGTCTGCTTGCGGGTCAACAGTCCGGATGGAATCGTCTCCAGGGCCAATTTGGAGCGAAATCATCCATCAATGTTACAATTCCGAAAACTCGCAAACCTCGGTTAACTGAATAATAACATAAAAGACGGAAAGCTTCCGAAGCCAGTATCTACGCTCGCGTGGACCGCATGATGCCGTGCTGGATGTCTTCGACACAGCGAGACATGTCAACGAAGTTGTTCGAACACCGGGAATCCTGATGCTCATTTCGCGCAAACTGCCGCTTGCCGCCGCCTTGTTGACAATCATGTCCATCGGCGTTTCCAGCGTTGTCAGCCTTCAGATTGGGTCCAGTGCGGTTAACGAGAAGATCGTCGAGAAGCTCGAAGCTGTCGTTGACGGTCGTCGCAACCAGCTTGAAACCTTCCTCGCCAACCTTCAGCAGGACCTGACCGCAACGTCGCAGAACAATCTGATGCGCATGGCGCTCGAGAGTTTCAAGTACGACTGGGGCTTCCTTGGTAACGACGTTACCAACGAGCTGAAGCGGCGCTACATCACCGACAATCCCTTCCCGGAAGGCGAGCGCCAGAAGTATGACACCGCCAAGGATCCGGATGTCGCCAAGGTGAGTTCCTACGACCAGACCCACGAGCGCTATCATGCACAGTTGCGCGAGATGACGGAAAGCCGTGGATGGGAGGACTTCTACCTCGTCGATATGAGTGGCAACGTCATCTATTCGGTCAACAAGAACAACGACTATGCCGGCAATCTGCGTTCCGAGGCTCTCAAGGACACCGGCATCGGACGGGTTTTCGAAGGCATTGTCGGCGCCAATGTGACCGACAGTACGGTGTTCGCCGATTACACCGCCTATCCGGCAGCTGACGGTCGGCCCGTCGCCTTCATGGGCCATGCGCTCAATTCTCAGATGGGTATGGTCGGTGTCATCATCATCCGCGTGCCCAGTGGCAAGATTGCCGATATCATTTCGAACACTTCAGGACTTGGCGAAACCGGTGAAACCGTGCTGCTCAACTCTCAGGGCTACCTGATCAGCGACTCGGTCCGGACGCCGGAAAACGACAAGCTCACCGTCAAGATCGACAGCGACCTGGTCGCGCAGGCCAATGGGTCCGCCGTGATCGTCGGTACGGTTGACGGCTACCGCAACATGGAGGCCGACGTCGCCATGACCGGCGTCAAGTTCGATGGCGCCGACTGGACCGTCGCTGCGCTGATCGACCAGCGCGAGGCCGGCGCCAGCATGGTGATGATGCGCAACGCCATCCTTGGCATTGCGCTGCTGCTTCTGCTTGGCGCCATTGCCGTAAGCACCTGGTTCTCCCGCTCGATGACCAAACCCATCGAATCGCTTGTGGAAAACATGCGCCGGCTTGCCGAGGGCGACACGTCGATTGAACTCGCCGGTGAAAATCGCAAGGACGAAATCGGTGAAATGGTGCGCTCCGTGGCCGTGTTCCGCAATGCCGCCATCGAAAAGGTAGCGCTCGAGCGTGAGGCTGACGAGACCCGCACCCAGACCGAAAAGCGGCGCCAGGATCGCGAAACCGCCAAGGCCGAGGAAACCGCCAGGATGCAGCAGGCTGTCGACGCGCTTGCGAATGGTCTGCACAAGCTCTCGGAAGGCGATCTGACAATCCGGCTCAACGAGCCGTTCATCGAAAGCCTCGACAGGCTGAGAGTTGATTTCAACGCATCGGTTGAGAAACTCAATGCAACGCTCAGCGACGTGAGTGAGAACATTCTCGGCATCAATGGCGACACCGGCGAACTGCGTGCCGCAGCCGACGACCTGTCACGGCGTACCGAGCAGCAGGCCGCCTCGCTTGAGGAAACCTCCGCGGCACTCGACGAAATCACCGCCACGGTCAAGAACTCCTCCCAGCGCGCCGACGAGGCGACTAGCAAGGTGGCTGAAGCCAAACAGTCGACCGAGACATCAAGCAAGGTGGTGGCCGAGGCAATACATGCCATGGGCCGCATCGAGGATGCCTCCGGCGAGATCTCCAAGATCATCAACGTGATCAACGAGATCGCCTTCCAGACCAACCTGCTGGCGCTCAATGCCGGGGTCGAGGCTGCACGCGCCGGTGAGGCCGGCAAGGGCTTTGCCGTGGTGGCTCAGGAAGTCCGGGAACTGGCACAGCGCTCTGCGACCGCCGCCAAGGACATCAAGGGCCTGATCAACAAGTCGGGTGAAGAGGTCAAGTCCGGCGTCACCCTGGTCCGCGAAACCGGTGAGGCGCTTTCGTTGATCGCCGAGCACGTGAGCGCCATCAACGACCAGATCAACTCCATCGCCACCGCCGCACGCGAGCAGGCCAATGGCCTTACCGAGATCAACTCGGCGGTCAACCAGATGGACCAGGTGACCCAGCAGAACGCCGCCATGGTTGAGGAAACCACCGCTGTTACCCACCGGCTTACCAGCGGCGCGGCCTCGCTTGAGGGGCTGGTCCGTCAGTTCAACCTTACAGGCAGCCGCTCTGCATCCGTGCCGGTCCACGCCACGGCGTCCGGCTCCGCCAAACAGACCGCTTCACCCAGGCCGGCGGCAGGCGCTAATGGTCCGGCAAGTGTCAGCGCCTCCACCGCCGGGTCGCGTCCAGTTCAGTCTCCGGCCCGAAACATGCTGAAAACCGTCGCCAGCGCTTTCGGTGTCGGCAAATCCAACAACTCAACCGCAGCGTCACAGGACGACTGGGAGGAATTCTGATGCAAGAATCCGCGAACAACAACGTGGCCAACAGCGGCTATCTTGAGATTATATCGTTCCATCTGGGCAAGCAGGTGTTCTGCGTCAACATCATGTCGGTCCGTGAAATTCGCGGCTGGGCGCCTTCGACCACCCTGCCGCACTCGCCGCCGCATGTGCTGGGCGTGATCAACCTGCGCGGATCGGTGATTCCGGTCATCGACATGGCCATCCGTCTCGGCCTGCCGGCGATCAAGCCGACCGAGCGCTCGGCGATCATCGTCACCAACATTGCCGGCAAGCTGGTTGGGCTTCTGGTCGAAAACGTCTCCGACATGATCACCGTCAACAATGCCGATCTCCAGCCGGCCCCGGATGTACTGCCGGCCGCCGAGCGGGCACTGACCAGGGCGATCATTCCGGTCGACGAACAGATGATCTGCTACCTCGATCTCGATGCGCTGTTCTCGACGGACGAGGAACTCGCCGCCTGATCGACACTGCAGAATCCTGATCCGAGCCATCCCTGATCCTTTCTCGATGAAGGGGCAGGGATGGCTTTTTAGCACCCGACGATGCGAAAGCCCGTCCGCTTGTGGAACCCGTGGTGTCAGCGGGTCAGTGCGCTGAAGGCGATTTCGGAAACGGTAAGGCCGGCCATCACCATCATCAACGTGATGAAGATGGAAATCATCAGGTCGCCCTCGACACTCATCCGCACCACCCGGTAGTAGAGCCAGATGACAAAGGCATAGACGCCCAGCGAGATGAAGGCGTTGGCGGTGTCGGAGACCGGCGTCAGATAGCGCAGTGCCGCGGGAAAGAACCCGATATAGGCCGACAGCAGCCCGAACCAGTTGTTGACGATAACCAGCCTTGGGGCTTTCGCAGAGATACCGAACAACTGGCAGACGGCCAGCAGCAGCAGTGCCGGAAGCACCCAGGCAGCGACATCGAACCCGGTCGAGACGAGGAAGAACCTGAAGATCTCCTGGGCGCTCTCGGGCCGGGTTTCCGGCGCCGCGCGCCAGATCCCGGTCCACAGAAAGCACTGCACTGGCCAGGCCCAGAAGAATGCCCCGAAAGACCGCCAGAAGCCGTCCGCAGACAGATCGAACAGGCGCAAGCCGTCACGGTTGCCAAGGATCAGGTAGAACAGTCCGGCCAGGGACCGTCCGGCCTCAAGCCGCGATGGTACGAGGCCGCCTGCCAAGCTCAGCCCGCCCTTGAGCGCTGGCGTTCAAACCAGCGTTCGATGAAAAGCTCGTAGATCCCGGTCAGGCTTTCAAGATCGCTCAGCGCAACCCGTTCATCGACCATGTGCATGGTCTTGCCGACCAGCCCGAACTCGACGACGGGGCAGTAATCCTTGATGAACCGCGCATCGGATGTCCCCCCGGTGGTCGACAGCGCCGGCGTCCGTCCCGTGGCTTCCCTGACCGCTTCCGACAGCGCATCGATCAGCGCATCATCACGTGTCAGGAATGAGGGCGCGGAACGTTGGTCGAACTCCACAGTGTAGCGCACCGGATCCCGCCCTGGCCGGAGCCCCGCCTGTCTCGCGGCCCGTTCCAGGCGGGCGCGCAGTTCGTCCGCCAGGGTTTCGGCACTCCACATGTCGTTGAAGCGGATGTTGAACCGGGCGGTTGTTCGCGCCGGGATCACATTGGTCGCCGTGTTGCCGGTATCGATGCTGGTGATTTCGAGGTTGGACGGCGGAAAACGTTCGTTTCCGGCATCAAGCGGCGGGTCGAGCAATGCATCGGCCAGCATGACAAGTCCGCGCAGCGGATTGTCGGCCAGGTGCGGATAGGCGACATGGCCCTGCACGCCGTCGACCGTGAGGGTACCCGACAGTGAACCGCGCCGGCCGATCTTGATCATGTCGCCCATCTCGGCTGGGTTGGTGGGTTCGCCAACCACGGCCGCATCCCAGCTCTCGCCCTTGGCTTTTGCATGGGCGAGCAGCTTCTCGGTACCGTTGATCGAGGGGCCTTCCTCGTCGCCGGTGATCAGCAGCGAAACCGAACCTTCGGGCGCACCCTTGCGCTCGATCAGCCGGGCCAGGGCGGAAACGAAGCAGGCGATACCGCCCTTCATGTCGACAGCGCCGCGGCCATACATCTCGCCATCGACGATCTCTGCGCCGAACGGCCCCTGCGTCCAGGCAGCCTCGTCGCCGACCGGCACCACGTCGGTGTGCCCGGCGAACATCAGGTGCGGCCCGCCCGAGCCAAGCCGGGAATAGAGGTTCTCCACATCCGGCGTGGCTTCGTCGGAAAAGGTCACCCGGTCATTGCGAAAGCCGAGCCGGTCGAGCATTTCGGCAAGCGTGGTCAGCGCCCCGCCCTCTTCCGGGGTCACCGACGGACAGCGGATCAGGGCGGCAAGTGTTTGAGTCGGATCGGTAAGTTTCATGCTTCGTGATTAGACGATTGGCCCGGCACTGTCGACTGGCGCGGACCGCGAGAAAAGGCCGCGTTCAGTATCCCGGTTGGTCCGGTCCGGGCCCATGCTTGTTGGGGCCCTTCACCGACGGCCAGAGCATGATGATCAGCAGCATGAAGAAGGAGGCCGCCGGGATCACCAGCACACCGACCAGAATGCCCGGCAGACCGGCATCATGCAGGCGCTTGATGCTCGTCACCGCGATCGACCAGGCGGCGAGCAGGAAGGAGAAGATGAAACCGAAGCCGGCCATGGCCATTGCACCGCTGTCGGGGTCGGCCTGGACCGCCGCCGAGACCGGGATCGACAGCACCGCTGTCCAGAACAACATGGTCAGAGCATAGGTCTTGCGCGACAGCCGGCCGTAAACGCTGAACAGAAGCCAGCGCATGCCGGATCCGGGCCGCCGCGCCATCAGCTATTCTCAGGCCCTGAGCAGTTCGTTGATGCCGGTCTTCGACCGGGTCTGTGCGTCGACCGTCTTGACGATCACCGCGCAATAGAGGTTTGGCGCAGCCGCCCCGTTGCCCATCGTGCCGGAGCTCGGCATCGAGCCTGCAACAACCACCGAATAGGGCGGCACTTCGCCATAGCTGATCTCGCCGGTCATCCGGTTGACGATGCGGGTCGACTTGCCGATGTAGACGCCCATGCCGAGCACCGAGCCTTCACGGATGATGCAGCCTTCCACGACTTCCGAGCGCGCGCCGATGAAGCAGTTGTCCTCGATGATGGTCGGGCCGGCCTGCAGCGGCTCGAGAACCCCGCCGATGCCGACGCCGCCCGACAGGTGCACATTCTTGCCGATCTGCGCGCAGGAGCCGACCGTGGCCCAGCCGTCAACCATCGAGCCTTCGTCCACATAGGCGCCGAGATTGACGAAGGACGGCATCAGCACGACGTTCTTGCCGATGAACGAACCGCGACGGACGATCGAGCCGGGAACGGCGCGGAACCCGGCGCGTTCGAATTCATTGGCGCTCCAGCCTTCGAACTTCGACGGCACCTTGTCCCACCAGACAGCTTCGCCCGGACCGCCCTTGATGACTTCCATCGGATTGAGCCGGAACGACAGGAGCACGGCTTTCTTGAGCCACTGGTGGACGGTCCAGCTTCCGTCATCGCCGCGCGAGGCGACGCGGGCTTCGCCGAGATCGAGCAGGTTGAGCGCCGTTTCCACAGCATCGCGGACTTCGCCGCGGGTTGAGGTGGAGACCGTATCACGGGCGTCAAAGGCGGTTTCGATCGTGCTGGCGAGAGCGGCCAAATCATGTTTCATCGTGGCGATTCCTTAAGGGTTCAACGTCTAGTATGGGCGGCCTTGGCCTGTCGGGCCGGCCCGCCGGCGCCGTTGCACATCTCCTAAGGGAGGCAGGGCGCGGGGTCAATTCCGGTCTGGCGGGCAACGTCAAACGGGAATTTGCAGATGAATGCCAAGCGCACAAATCAGGTATGGGATCCGCTGGCCGACAGCCGCGAGGACAAGCTCAGGGCCGACCGCCAGCCCCGGACCCCGCAAAGCATGTCGCCGGCCTACCGGCTGGCCTATGCCGATGAGGATTTTCTCTGCCGCGAGGAACTCAGGCCGGTCCGGTTGCAGCTGGAACTGCTCAAGCCGGAAATGATCCTGATGGAAGCCGGCATCCGCTCGACGGTGGTCATGTTTGGCGGCGCGCGCATTCCCGAACCCGGCAAGGAGCCCTGGGCCGCCAAGAACGATGTTCAGGCAAAGAATCTCACTGCTGCGGCCCGCTACTACAATGAGGCGCGGGAATTTGCGCGGATCTGTTCAAACCACTCGCTGACCACCAAAGGCCAGGAATACGTCATCTGCACCGGCGGCGGGCCAGGCGTGATGGAGGCGGGAAACCGTGGTGCCCATGATGTCGGCGCGGCCTCGATCGGTCTCAATGTGGTCTTGCCGCACGAACAGGCGCCCAATGAGTATGTGACCCCGGAGTTCAGCCTGAACTTCCACTACTTCGCCATTCGCAAGATGCACTTCCTCATGCGCGCCAAGGCGGTCACCATCTTTCCCGGCGGCTTCGGCACCATGGACGAGCTGTTCGAATCCTTGACCCTTATCCAGACCGGCCGCATGGAGCATGTGCCGTTGATCCTGTTCGGATCCGAGTTCTGGAACTCCATCGTCGACTTTCAGGCGCTGGCCGATTTCGGCACCATCTCTCCGGGCGATCTCGACCTGCTCAATTTCGTCGACACCGCCGATGAAGCCTGGGCCGTCATCGCCGCCCATTACGGCATTATCAGCGCTCCATGAAAAAACCAGGCCGGATGTGACACCGGCCTGGTTCCATGTGCGACGATCCTTCAGGATCAGTTGTTGTCGGCGGCGGCCGAACGGTAGAAGTCGGTGACGTCGATCTTCTTGTCGCCGTTCCGGTCGAAACGCTCGAACATCTTGGCGTCCAGCGAGGTGAACTCCTCAAGGCTGATTTCACCGTTCTTGTCGGCATCCAGGCGTTCCATGCGCGGTCCGCCGCGACGCTCTGCCCGGTTTTCGCCGCCGTGGCGTTTGCCTTCACCGTGACGCTTGCCATCATGCTTGCCGGCCATCCGGCCGTCACGATCGCCGTCCATCTTGCCCTGGCGTTCGGCGCGGCGCTCTTCGCGGTTCTGCTGACGCATCTCCTTGCGCATCTCGCCGAAGGCCTTGAGCTCGTCCTTGCTCAGCGAGCCGTTCTTGTCGGTGTCGGCGCTTTCGAACATCGCCAGGCGATGTGCCGAGACTTCCTCGAGCAGGACAGCACCGTCGCGGTCGGCGTCAAAGCGTTCCATCATCCGTTCGATGCGTGGACCGTGGCGCGGCCCGTCTCCCTTGCTCTGTCCGCCTCCTTGTGCGGCCAGAGCCGGTGCGGCGGTGGATGCGATCAGGGCGGCGGCGATTGTGGCGAGAAATGTCTTTTTCATGAGAGATGTCCTTTTGTCGGGGTTGCGTTGCCTTCCACCCCAATGTGGCCACTCCCGCTGACGATCACCACTTAAAGCCCTGTAATGTAGATTAAACTTTGGAAAGGAAAGCGTCGGTCCAGCTCTTGCCGGCCCACTCTAGCCGGCCCCACTCTCGCGGGCTTTGCCTTGTCACGACACGATCCGGCTCAGGAAGGCTGCAAGGTCGTCGGTGACATGGTCGATATGGTTGCCGTCCTTGCCCTCGTGCTCCCAGACCTCGTCCAGCACCACGTCCAGATTGTTGGGTACGATCAGCACGGTTCGCATTCCCAGCGCATGCGGAGCCAGCAGGTTGCGGGGCAGGTCCTCGAACATCGCCGCCTTGTCCTTGTGCACGCCATGCCTGGCGAGAAACCTGTCATAGGTCTCGGGCGCCGGTTTCGGTTTGAGGTCTGCCGCGATGATGTCGAAGATATCGTCGAAATGATCGAGGATCCCGAGCGCCCGCGCCGTCCGCTCGGCGTGCGGGGTATCGCCATTGGTGAAAATGAACTTGCGGCCAGGCAACGCCCTGATTGCCTCTCCAAGCGCCGGGTCCGGCTTGACCCAGGAGTAGTCGATATCGTGAACCTTCTCGAGGAAGTCATTCGGATCGATGCCGTGATGCAACATCAGCCCCTGCAACGTGGTGCCGTGCTCACGATAATATTTTTTCTGGATGGCGCGCGCGTCGTCATGTTCAAGCCCGAGCAGCGTTCGGACATAGTGCGTCATCTTCTTGTCGATCTGGGAGAAAAGATCGATATGGCGCGGGTAGAGCGTGTTGTCCAGATCGAACACCCATTCGGTCACATGGGCAAACGCTGAGGGATCGGGCAGGGCCGATTTTTCGTGCATGAAGATCTCAATCCTGTCTGAAGGGCATCGGTATGGTTCAACCTGGGACACCGGCGCCGTTTGTAAACAGCAGATTTACCTAGTCTGTATACCCGCTGTCAAAACTATCCTGCGAAGCATCGCCCGCCACAACAGCAGGAAGCGCCCACCATGCAAACGACCGGCACGCCGCCGACGGTTTCACTTGCGATATTCAGAAAGATGGTTCTGCTGACCGGAGGCTCGGTTGTCCTCTCGCTGGTGATCACCACGACGATCATGGTGCTGATCGGCGAGACCGGTGCCTTGCCGCTGGCGCTTCCCATCGCCGGTTTCTGCCCGCTGCTGGTAACCCCTCCCGCGACCTATGTGTTTTGCCGCCGCACCATGGAACTCCAGGCCGCGAACAAGGCCTTGGGCGAAGCGCATCGCAACCTCTCCGAGGTCCATGCCAGGCTGAAGGCTGCCCACGAGGATCTCGAACACCGGGCAAGTCACGACACCATGACCGGGCTTGCCAACCGGGACCGGTTTCTTGCCCATCTCTCCGACCTCAAGCGTCAGTCCGATTCGGGCTATCTGCTGATGATTGACGCCGACCACTTCAAGCAGATCAACGACCTTCACGGTCACGATGCCGGAGATGGGGCGTTGCTGGCAGTGGGGCAGGCGATTGCCGGATCGATCAGGGACACCGATCTGGGTGCCCGGATTGGCGGCGAGGAATTCGCGGTGATCCTCCGTGGTTCAAGCACCGAAAATGCCACGGGGATCGCCGAGCGGATCCGCAGCAATGTAGAGGACATCTGTCTCACCGCCGCGGACGGCAGCCAGCTGAAGGTCACTGTCAGCATCGGTGGAGCCCCCTTCACTCCGGATACCCGCACCAAGGAGGTCATGCGCCAGGCCGACAGCCAGCTCTATCAGGCCAAGCGCAACGGCCGGAATTGTGTGGTCATTGCCAGCAGGATGACCCGCGCGGCGTAAGAAGTTTTCTTCGCTCTACTTCTTCTGCGATTGGCTTGCCGCGCCGGGTGCGCGGCTGCTAGATCCTTGATCCTGCGTTATTGGCCCGGCTTCGGTTTTGCAGGAAGGTGGGCCGTTTCATGTCTGCTCCCTGAAACAGGATCTGCCGCATCAAGATGGAAACCTGGGTTCTCATAACCATTGCCGCCGCATTCCTGCAGAACATCCGTTCGGTTCTGCAGAAACATCTCAAGGGGGTGATGGGCACCAGCGGCGCGACCTTCGTCCGGTTCGGTTTCGGCGTGCCGTTCGCGTTGGCCTTCGTCGCCTTGCTGGTCTTCGGCGCGGGCTACCCGCTTCCCAGGCCAAATCCTGCGTTTTTCGGATGGGTCACCCTGGCCGCCGTTGCCCAGATTACCGCCCAGGCTTTTCTCATCCAGATGTTCAGCCACCGCAATTTTACGGTGGGCACCGCCTATTCGCGCACCGAACCTGCCCAGGCCGCGCTGTTCGGCCTGATCTTCCTGGGCGACCGGGTCAGCGCCGGTACCCTGGCCGCAATCGCCATCAGCCTCGTCGGCGTTGTTCTGATCTCGGTCGCCCGCTCGGCGTCGGGCGCGGCCGCGCTGATGCGGTCGGTCTTCTCTCGCACCGCGGCTCTTGGCCTGGCTTCGGGGACGTTTTTTGGTATCGCCGCCGTCGGCTACCGAGCTGCCTCGTTGTCGCTCATGGGACCGAATTTCATGATGCAGGCTGCTGTTACACTGCTTGTGGCGATCATTCTGCAGACCATCATCATGCTGATCTGGATGGGAATGAAATCCCCCGGCGAACTGGCTAGGGTTCGCGCCGCTTGGAAGATCTCGGCGATGGTCGGCCTCGTCGGCGCAACAGCGTCCTTCGGCTGGTTCATGGCGATGACATTGCAGACCGCCGCCGCCGTCAAGGCATTGGCGCAGGTCGAAATGATTTTCACATTCGCCTCGTCGGTGCTAGTCTTCAAGGAACACGTCAACAAGCTTGAGATTGCCGGCTGCATCCTGATCGTAGCCGGCATACTCGTGCTTTTGCTGGTCTGAACTGCGGTGTGGCGGTGGCACTTTAACCGACGCCGGTTTCACAGCGAATAGGAACGGAAGAGAGTTATGCCCGCCCGGCGCCCGCAGATGATGAAGCCCAGGGGCCGCCCCCTGCAGCGACCGCTCGCCGTGGCGCTTCTTCTGCTCGGGCCGCTGATGTCCGGTTGCGCCAGCCCGCCCGAAGGTGTGCTGGCCCCCGTGGCCCAGACCGCATCGGACGCGACCGAGGTGTCGATCATGGTCGCCACCACCCGTGCGCCCTCCGACAATCCGGGCCTGCTATACTCCGGAGAGCGTGGCGCCCGCATTGATTTCAACGAAATTGTCGTCTCCATTCCGCCCGACAGCCGCCGCAAGATCGGCGAGGTCCAGTGGCCGAAGAAGATACCGCCCGATCCGGCGCGGGATTTTGCCACCCTCTCGGCCAAACAGATGGACTCGGTTGCCGAGGTGGAGGCCTGGTATGATCGCAACCGGTCGTCCAGCGGACGGTTGCTGGTGTTTGTTCACGGCTTCAACACCCGCTACGAGAGCGCGGTCTATCGCTTCGCCCAGATCGCCCATGACAGCAAGACCGACGCCACCCCGGTTATGTTCACCTGGCCTTCGCGCGGCAATGTCTTTGACTATGGCTATGACAAGGAAAGCACCAATTACTCGCGCTCCGCACTCGAACTGCTTCTGACCGGAGCGGTGGCCGTGCCGGAGATCAAGGAAATCACGATCCTCGCCCATTCGATGGGGACCTGGCTGACGGTGGAATCTCTCAGGCAGATGGCGATCCGCAACGATGGCATCCCGGCCAAGATCAGCGACGTCATCCTCGCCTCTCCCGATCTCGACGTTGACGTCTTCCAACAGCAGATCGTCGACATGGGCGCAAAGCGGCCGAAATTTACGGTCTTCGTCTCCAAGGATGACCGCGCCCTGACCCTGTCGCGCCGGATTTCAGGAAATGTCGACCGGCTTGGCCAGATCGACATCAGCAACCCGGTCTATCGCGAAAGCCTCGAGCGCAGCGGGATCACGGTGCTCGATCTCTCAGCGCTGCAGGTCGGTGACAGCCTCAACCATTCGAAATTTGCCGAGAGCCCGGAAGTGGTCAGACTGCTGGGTCAGCGGTTGATCGCCGGCCAGACCGTTACCAATCAGGATGTCAGTCTTGGCACCGAACTCGGCGCGTCCGCGATCACCCTGTCCAACACCGTCGGGTCCGTGGCTGGCGCCGCGATCACTGCACCGATCGCCATTCTTGATCCCAACTCCCGCGATGCTTTCACCGCGCAATCCAGGCGTTTCGGCCAGGGTCTCGGGGCGGCGGGACTGACACCGAACCTCTCCGGCCAGTTGCCGTCCGCGCCTGAATGCGATGCCGCCCAAGATTGCCGGTAGGCGATGGCGCGGGACGGATTGCGGCGCGCTTGGGCTTTTGTTCAAGACGCCGGCCGGACAGGCCCTGTCAGGGAACCAGAAGCGTGCCGGCGCCATGGGCGGTGAACAGCTCCAGCAGCACCGCATGGGCGGTCTTGCCGTTGAGGATCACCACGCCCTTCACGCCCCGCTCGATGGCTTCGATGCAGGTTTCCACCTTGGGGATCATCCCGCCTGAAATCGTGCCGTCGGCAATCAGTGCCCGCGCTTCGCGGACGGTCAGCTCGTCAATCAGCTTGCCGTTCTTGTCGAGAACACCGGGAACATCGGTCAGGAACAGCAGCCGTGACGCTTCGACAGCGCCCGCGATCGCGCCGGCAAAGGTGTCGGCATTGATGTTGTAGGTATGGCCGTCACGACCCGGCGCGACCGGCGCCAGAACCGGGATCATTTCCGACTTGGCGAGGAGGTCGAGCAGCGTGCGGTCGACTTCCACCGGTTCGCCGACAAAACCGAGATCGAGAACGCGCTCTATGTTGGAATCGGGATCGGTCATGGTCTTGTGCGCCTTCTCGGCGTAAACCATGTTGCCGTCCTTGCCGCACAGCCCGATGGCCCATTCGCCCTCGGCGTTGATCAGCGCGACGATCTCCTTGTTGATCGAGCCCGCCAACACCATCTCGACGATTTCGACGGTCTTCTCGTCGGTCACCCGCAAACCGCCCTCAAACCTCGATTCGATGCCCATCTTGGCGAGCATGGCGGCGATCTGCGGGCCGCCGCCATGGACCACGATCGGATTGACGCCGGATTGCTTGAGCAGGGCGATGTCCTGCGCAAAGGCCTTGCCGAGCGCGGCATTGCCCATCGCATGTCCGCCATATTTGACCACGACCGTCTTGTTCTCGTAGCGCTGCATGAAAGGCAGCGCCTCGGCGAGCAGGCGGGCCTGTGTGGCGGCGTCGCCGCTTGGAGTGTCAGACATTGGCGTGGCGTCCCGGTTTTGATTGCGCGCAGGCGACAAAAGGTCCGGCGCTGTTTAGCTCCAATCCGGCCCGGCTTCAATAACTGGTTCAAACATTGCGCCAGCCGGCCCGAAACCGTGCAACCCCGCCTGCAATTTCGCCGTATAGGGTTTCAGGATTTCAGGAAACTGCTATCTGTTGGGTGAACCTGCGGAGAAACCGAAGCTGTTATGAGTCAAGAATTACTCTCGGAATTGATCGCGCGCACCGCGCTGGGTGACCGCAAGGCGTTTTCTGCACTCTATGATGAGACCAACGCGAAACTATTTGGCGTCGCCCTGCGTATTCTAAAGGACAGGGCCCAGGCTGAGGATGCGATTCAGGAGGTCTATGTCCGCATCTGGCGACGCGCTGGCAGTTTCAGGGCGGAGCAGGCTTCGGCCATGGCGTGGCTTGTCACGATCGCCCGCAATCAGGCGATCGACCTGATCCGAAGCCGTCAGCCTGCGACGCTGGAGTATGACGATGCGCCGGAAATCGCCGATGCGGCGCCGGATCCGGAGGCCCGCGCGATGCTGAGCGGTGAAGCGCGGCGCATTGACGGGTGCCTGGGCGAGCTGGAGGAAAACAAGGCTGCCGCGGTCGTGGCGGCCTATGTGGAGGGGTTGAGTTATCAGGAGCTGGCCGACCGCAACGCGGTGCCGCTCAACACAATGCGAACCTGGCTGCGGCGCAGCCTGATGAAACTGAGAGAGTGCTTGAACCGATGAGTAGCGGTGCGCAAATTCCCGACGACAATGCCCTGGCCGGCGAATATGTGCTTGGCGTGCTGCCGCTCGCCGAGCGCCGCATGGTCGAGGAGCGCATGGCCCGCGACAGTCAATTCGCGGGGCTGGTGATCTCGTGGCAGGCTGATCTTTCAAATCTCGACGATGCCTACACGCCGGAAAGCCCGCCACAGGGCGTCAAGGCGCGGATCGACGCGCGCCTGTTTGCCGAAGCCGCCAGGCCGGCAGGCGGCTTGTGGGGCTCGCTGGTCTTCTGGCGCGGTCTTGCCTTTGCCTCGGTTGCCGCTGCGGCCGCATTTGGCATCTATACCAGCAATCTGGCAGGGCCTGCCGGTCCCGGTGCGCAGCCATCGCTCGTTGCCGAGCTGGGCGCTCCCGGAAGCTCCGTCGGCCTGATTGCCGCCCTCGACCCGGCGGACGGCGCTTTCACCATCACTCCCGCAGCGTTCTCGCCCGATGACGGCAAGTCACTCGAGTTGTGGCTGGTGGAAGGCGAGGGCGCCCAGCCGGTTTCGCTGGGCCTGGTGCCGGCTGATGGCGGCCGCCTGGTTCTCGATCAGGGCCTGGTCAGCAAGATCTCCGACGGCGCCCTGCTTGCTGTCAGCGTGGAGCCATTGGGTGGCTCGCCGACTGGCGAGGTCACCGGTCCTGTCGTGCTGTCGGGACCTCTTGGCAGAAAATAATCTCGGCATCCGAAACTTTTTCCGAATGCCTCCCGTCTTCCTCTTTAACCGCCGCAACAAAGATGCGGCGGGTGAACAAGGCCCGGATGATCCGGCCTGAAAACACAAAAGAGGCTGATTATGAAAAATACTCTTCGCTCCATTGCTGCAGCAGCAGTCCTTTTCTCCGGCGCAAGCTTGGCCATTGCCGCAAGTCATGGCGGAAACAAGATGGTCGGCGGCGCCGAAATGTTCCCCGACAAAAACATCGTCGAAAACGCCGTCAACTCCGCCGATCACACCACACTGGTTGCTGCGGTCAAGGCCGCGGGCCTCGTCGACACGCTGATGGGCGAAGGTCCGTTCACCGTCTTCGCACCCACCAACGCAGCCTTTTCCGCGCTGCCGGATGGCACTGTCGACACCCTTCTGAAGCCTGAGAACAAGGACCAGCTGACCAAGGTTCTGACCTGTCATGTTGTTGCCGCCGACGCGATGTCTGAAGCGATCATGAAGATGGTTGACGATGATGGCGGCGCGCATCCGGTCAAGACCGTGGGCGGCTGCATGCTCAGCGTTACCTACCAGGGTGACAAGATCATGATCGAGGACGAAACCGGTGCTGTGGCCAATGTCACCATTGCCGATGTCGACCAGTCGAACGGCGTTATTCACGTCATCGACAAGGTGCTTCTGCCCAAGGGCTGAACCTGAACACCGGCTTCCCCGAGGCTGCGGCGTGGCACGCCACCCCCTGATAAAGACACAGGCGTGTCACGCCAGGCCGACCTCTCGCCCTTAGGGGCGGGGGGGGGCACCTCACAGGCAAGTGAAAACATGTGGTTGGCCTTTGTCCGAGAGCCACCCTAGGTTCAGATCACCAAAAGGAGAAACACGATGACGACGAAGACAGAATTGAGCCGCCGCGCGCTTTTGACTGCCGGCGTTGCCGGAGTGGCCCTGTCGGTGTTTGGCCGATGGACCCCTGCGACCGCGTCGGAAGGCTCGTTCGAAATCACGCTCAGTGAAGCGGAATGGCGCGATCGCCTGACGCCCGAACAGTTTGCCATACTGCGCGAGGAAGACACCGAGCGTCCATTTACCAGCGCACTCAACTACGAGAAGCGAAAGGGCATGTTTCATTGCGCCGGCTGTGATCTTCCGGTCTATTCGTCGGAAACCAAGTTTGACAGCGGCACCGGCTGGCCGAGTTTCTGGGAGGCCGAGGACAATGCCGTGCGCACCAAGGAGGACCGGTCGCTGTTCTCGGTACGCACCGAAGTCCATTGCCGCCGTTGCGGTGGCCATTTCGGCCATATCTTTGATGACGGCCCGCCGCCGACGGGCAAGCGTCACTGCATCAACGGTTTTGCCCTGACCTTCAAACCGGCCGGCAATGCCTGAGAACGGGTGTGTTAAAGCGTGATCGCAAGAGCGATCGCGGTTCTCAGCTCGGCAATGCCTTCGCCCTTTTCGGACGAGGTGGCGATCACTTCCGGATAGGCCGCCGGCCGGCGCTTGAGCGCCGAAAGGGTTTCGGAGATCAGCCGTGGCACGCCCGCGGCCTTGATCTTGTCGGTCTTGGTCAGAACCACCTGATAGGACATCGCCGCCTTGTCGAGCAGGTCCATCACGCCCTCGTCGTTCTTCTTCAATCCGTGGCGCGAATCGATCAGCAGGTAGACCCGCTTCAGGGTCGACCGGCCGCGCATGTAGTCGAACACCAGCTTGGTCCACAGGTCGACCTGGTCCTTCGGCGCTTTCGCGTAGCCGTAACCGGGCATGTCGACCAGCGCCATTGGTGGCAGATCACCATCGTCGCCTGAATAGCCCGACGGAACGAAATAGTTCAGCTCCTGGGTCCGGCCCGGCGTGTTGGACGTCCGTGCAAGCCCGTTGACACCGACCAGCGCGTTGATCAACGAGGACTTGCCCACGTTGGAACGACCGGCAAAGGCAATCTCCGGCGGACCTTCAGGCGGCAGGAACTTCAGTGAAGGCACGCCGCGAATGAACACCCACGGCTTGGAAAACAGCGTCGCCGAGAGCTCCTTGGCAGCTTGCATTGCCGGATCTGCGGACAGTTGGGTCATCGCTCCGGCCTCCGCGCCGTTCAGCTGGTCTTGTTCTTGGGCTTGAACAGCGCCCTGAGATTGTCCCAAAGCTCGATCTTGGCGCCCTGGCGCTTCATGATCACACCCTGCTGGAGCACCGACAGCGTGTTGTTCCATGCCCAGTAGATCACCAGACCGGCCGGGAAGGTGGCCAGCATGAAGGTGAAGACCACAGGCATCCAGGTGAAGATCATCGCCTGGGTGGGATCCGGAGGCGTCGGGTTCATCCGCATCTGGATGAACATGGTGATGCCCATGATCAGCGGCCAGATGCCGATCATCAGGAACGTCGGCACATCATAGGGCAGCAGGCCGAACAGGTTGAAGATCGAGGTCGGATCGGGCGCCGACAGGTCCTGGATCCAGCCGAAAAACGGCGCGTGACGCATTTCGATGGTGACGTAAAGCACCTTGTAGAGCGCAAAAAATACCGGGATCTGCAACAGCACCGGCCAGCAGCCGGCCACCGGGTTGATCTTTTCCTTCTTGTAGAGCTCCATCATGCCTTGCTGCAGCGCCATCTTGTCGTCGCCGTGCTTGGCCTTGAGCTCTTCGAGCTTGGGCTGAACCTTTTTCATGTTGGCCATCGACACATAGGACTTGTTGGCCAGCGGGAAGAAGATGAGTTTCACCACAACGGTGGTGGCCAGGATCGCAAGGCCGAAGTTGCCGAACAGCTTGTAGAGGTAGTCGATCAGCCAGAACATCGGCTTGGTTATGAAGTAGAACCAGCCCCAGTCGATCATCAGGTCGAAATTGAGAATATTGTACTGATCCTGGTAGCCTTCGATGATCGGGACCTGCTTGGCGCCTGCGAAGACCAGCGTGGTCGAGGTGGCGCTGCCGCCCGGTGCGATTGCCATTGCATCTGACTTGAAGTCCGACTGGTAGCGGGCACGCCCGTCGGTGAAGTGGGCAAAACGGGTCTCGAAACCGGAGCCCTGTGGCGGGATCAGCGCTGCCGCCCAGTACTTGTCGGTGATGCCCATCCAGCCCGCAGTTGCCTTGGCGACGCTGATGACCGGGGTGTCTTCGACATCGGAATAGTCGATTTCCTGCAGGCCTTCTTCGCCGACGACGCCGATCAGGCCCTCGTGAAGTACGTAGATGCCCTGGGTCTTGGGCTTGAAGAACCGCGTTACCCGGCCGTAGCCGGCAACCGATGCGGCTTCATCGCCAGTGTTGGTGATCGTGTCTTCGAAGTTGAACAGCGAATGCTCATCGACTGAAATGACACGAGTGAACACCAGGCCTTCGCCATTGTCATAGGTCAGCGTGACCGGCGTGGTCGGCGTCAGGGTCTGTCCCGGAGCGGCGGTCCAGACCGTGTTGGGACCAGGAGCCGGGCCCGACTGCGCATCGGCAATGAAGCCGACTTCGGCAAAATAGCCGTTGGCCATGGCCGCGGGGCTGAACAGCGTGATGATCGGGCTCTCGGGATCAATCGTTTCGCGGTATTCCTTGAGCAGCACGTCGTCGATGCGGGCGCCGGACAGGTTGATCGACCCGGTGATCGACGGTGTGTCGATGCTGATCCGGTCGGTCTGGGCGAGTACATCCTCGCGCGAAAGGCCCGCGGCCTGCGTGATCGTTCCGGGAACTGCCGCATCGCTGCCGGGCGCCGAGCCGCTCACCGCGCCGGGAGTGACCGCACCGCCGGTGCCAGCTGCAGGGGCTTGCGCCGCCTGCTCGGCCTGAAGCGCTTCCGCCGCGAGACGTTCGCGTTCGATCTTCGGGCTGACATAGAGGAATTGCCAGGCAATCAGGACAAGCACCGACAAGAGAATTGCGACGAAATAATTGCGATTGTTTTCCATCACTCAATCCTGATGTTCAGGCCTAGGCTGCCTGTTGGTCTGGTGTTGTCCGTTACGCCGGGCGGCGCCGGCGTGCGTCTGTTGAGGCCGTTTCTGTCTGTCGGCTTCCTTCACCCGCTCGGTGAGCGCGGTGATCAGTCCGGCAAACGGCGCGCCGAGCGTATCCCTGCGTGCGACCACCACATAGTCATGTCCGGGCTTGAATGGAACCCCTGCCATTTGCCGCACGACTTCTCTGAGGCGTCGACGCATGCGGTTGCGCTCGACCGAATTGCCCTGCTTCTTAGTCACCGTAAAACCGATGCGGGCGGGCTGGTCGGGAGCGCCCCGATCGAGGGTTTCGAGCAGGAAATAGGGGCCGCGCAGGCGTTTTCCCTTCTGCACGGCGAGGAAATCCGGCCGGGTTTTAAGCCGCCCGGGTTTCATGATGGTATCGTCCTGTGCCACGCGATCGTAGTCCTTCGCGGGCCCGTCGCCAGCGCTTAGGCCGACAGACGATTGCGCCCGCGGGCGCGGCGAGCCTGGATGACCTTGCGGCCGCCCTTGGTTGCCATGCGTGCACGGAAACCGTGACGCCGCTTGCGAACAAGCTTGGATGGTTGGTAAGTACGCTTTGGCATTTATTTTAATACCGCGGTGTGCGGCCCTTCTTGGAACATCTTGGTTTGGGTGTTCAGTCCGTCAAAACACGCTCCCGGAAACCGGAAGCTTCCACGGACGAGCGGCTTATAGGCGCGATCGGGGCCAAAAGTCAATGAGCCCTCCGCCGTCGCCGCACGCCAGTACGGCTTGCCGCGCAAGGTCTGAGCGCATTTTCATTGCATCCGAAGCCGCTGCTGGCGGGATGCACTCCGCTCACGTCCGTTCACAAGCCGGTGACATTGCGGCTCAGGTGGTTGCCTCGGCTCGCAACCTGCGCCAAGTCCTTGTCAGCAATACCGCGCCGCCTAGAACCTGGGAAGCCGAAACCATGACCCTTGATCGCCGCACTCTTCTCATCGGATCTGCAAGCCTTGCCGCAACAACCGCGTTTGGACCCGTACCCGCGCTCGCAGCCATGACCGGTTTCAGACCAAAAGGGCAGGCGGGGGTCGACCATGCGGCCTTTGACGCGCTTCTCAAGGCTTTGGTCAAACCGGATGCCAGTGGCTACAACCGGGTCGATTATCGCGGCGTAAAGGCCAATCTGGCCTCCCTGCGCGCCTACATTGCCGCTTTGGAGGCGGTCAATCCGGTATCCCTGTCCCGCAACGAGGCCCACGCCTACTGGATCAACCTCTACAACGCCAAGACCCTTGAGATCGTGGCGGAGGCCTATCCGGTGACTTCGATCAAGAAGATCAATCTGGGAGGTTCGTTCCTGTTTGGCTCTGGCCCCTGGAAAGCCAAGGTCATGACAGTCAACGCAACCGAGCTGTCGCTTGACGATATCGAGCACGAGATCGTCCGTGCCCTTTTCAATGATCCGATGTCCCACTACGGGCTCAACTGCGCTTCCTATTCCTGTCCCAACCTTGCCACCCGCGCCTTCACCGGTGCCAATGTCGATGCGCTTCTGCGCGTCAACGCGGTGGACTATGTCAACCATCCCCGCGGCGTGGCGGTCGACAGCGGACGCATCACGGCCTCGAAGATCTACTCCTGGTATGCGGGTGATTTCGGTGGCAAGGGCCGGCTCAAGGAACACTGGATGTCACTGGCCGAACCGCAGAAGGCGGCACGGATCGCCTCCGCCTCCATTTCAGGTTATGACTACGACTGGAGCATCAACGCGCTTTAGGCCTGATGACGCCGCTCTCACGCTGCCGTGAGATTTAGGCGTTCCGGGCTCACGCGAGTTTGGGAAATGGCGAGGCATTGTCATTGGCGGTGGAGGCCGCAGTCTTCTATTCATGCTTCAGGCAAACCCGACGGCAAGCAAGCAGCCGCAACAAACCTGGAGATCCCGCATGACGTCACAATCCCCGACCGGGCAGATGGACAAGGCCATGGCAGAGACCCCCAAGGCAACGCCGGACACCGCCAAGCCTGCCAGCTGGCGGCGCTACCTGCCGCTGGCGATCATCGTGATGGGCCTTGTGGCCGCCTATGCCGCGGGCGTGCAGGATTACATCTCGCTTGCGGTGCTGGCCGAGCAGCGTGACGCGCTCAAGCAGTTCGTCGCCGATCACCGCATTGCCTCGGCGCTGGGCTATTTCGTGCTTTATGCACTGGCCGTCGCCTTTGCCTTTCCCGCAGCCTCGATCCTGACGATCTTTGCGGGCTTCGTGTTCGGCTGGTTCATTGCCGGCACCCTGACGGTCTTTGCCGCCACCACCGGTGCCGCTGCGATTTTCCTTGCCGCAAGGTCCGCCTTTGGCGATGTCCTGCGAAAGCGCGCAGGTCCCTTTGCCGCCAGGCTCGCCGACGGCTTTTCCAGGGACGCCTTCAGCTATCTGTTGGTGTTGCGCCTTGCCCCGGTGTTTCCGTTCTTTGTCATCAACATTGCCCCGGCGTTTTTCGACATCAAGCTGCGCACCTACGTGGCGGCAACCTTCCTCGGCATCATTCCCGGCACCTTCGCCTACACCTGGTTGGGCCAGGGCCTCGACAGCGTCATCGTTGCTGCGGCCGGGCGCGAGATCTCGATTTCGGACCTGGTGACGCCGGAGATCACCATCGCCTTTCTGGGGCTTGCAATCGTCGCGGCAATCCCCACCATAGTCCGCAAGTTTCGCGGGCGCGGCTGACACCGGACGGTTCCACTCCCCGCCAGCGTTCACATCAAATGGAAGACAGCCTATGAGCACCGCTTTGACACCTGACATCTGCATCATCGGCGCAGGCTCCGGCGGGCTCTCGGTCGCTGCCGCCGCCGCGGCTTTCGGCGTCGATGTCGTGCTCGTTGAAAAGGGCAAGATGGGTGGCGACTGCCTCAACTACGGCTGTGTGCCTTCCAAGGCGATGATCGCCGCCGGAAAGCATGCCCACGCCATTGCCGAGGCGCCTGAATTCGGCGTCACCGCGGGCGAGGCCAAGGTCAATTTCCGAAAGGTCCACGATCACATTCATTCGGTCATCGGTGCCATTGCGCCCAATGATTCCGTTGAGCGCTTCCGTGCGATGGGCGTTAACGTGATCGAGGCGGAAGCCCGCTTTGTCGACAAGACGACATTGATGGCCGGCCAGACCGAGATCCGCGCCCGGCGCTATGTCGTCGCTACCGGGTCGTCTGCCTTCGTACCGCCGATTCCGGGCCTTGATACTGTTGAATACCTGACCAATGAAACCCTGTTCGAGCGCACCCGTGCGCCCAAACACCTCATCATCATCGGTGGCGGCCCGATCGGCATGGAAATGGCCCAGGCCCATCGCAGGCTCGGCGCCGAGGTCAGCGTTGTCGAGGGCGCGAGGGCACTGGGCAAGGACGATCCGGAACTCGCTGCGATCGTGCTCGAGAACATACGCGCCGAAGGCGTGACCATCCACGAAGGCTCCAAGGTGACGTCGGTCGAAAAGCGCGGCAAGACCGGCGTCCGCGTAAATTACGAAACGGAATCGGGCGAAGGCTTCGTCGACGGCTCCGACGTGCTGGTTGCCGTTGGCCGCCTCGCCAATGTCGATGGACTGGGTCTGGATGCCGCCGGCGTCGAACATGACCGGCGCGGCATCAAGGTCGGCGCCAATCTCAGATCAAGCAACAAGCGCATCTATGCCATTGGCGACGTCGCGGGCGGCCTGCAGTTCACGCATGTCGCGGGCTATCATGCCGGCCTGGTGGTGCAGCAAATCCTGTTTCGCCTGCCTGCTAAAGAAAAGCGCGACATCATCCCCTGGGCAACCTATACCGACCCCGAGCTGGCCCATGTCGGCTTGACCGAGGAAGAGGCTGCGAAGCGCCACGGCGGCCGGATCTCGATCCTGCGCTGGCCCTATGCAGAGAACGACCGCGCCCAGGCCGAGCGCAGGACAACCGGACTGATCAAGCTGGTGGTTGATCGCAAGGCCCGCATCCTCGGTGTTTCCATCGCCGGTGCCGGCGCAGGCGAGATGATCAACATGTGGGCGCTCGCGATCACCAATTCGATGACGCTCAAGGATGTGCGTGGCTACGTCCCGCCCTATCCGACAATGACGGAGATTGGAAAACGCGCCGCGGTTTCCTATTATACACCCTTGACCCGCAAGCCGTTCGTGCGCTGGCTCGTGCGCTTCTTGAGGCGTTTCGGATGAGGGACACAAAGCAGGGGCCCGGCCATGGCGGACGACGACCAGACGCAAACTGACCCGGTTCCGGCCGGGCAAGTGATGAGGGGAATGAGCCTGTCTTCAAGGCTCCTGTGGCTTACCATCCTGTTCGTGATGATTGCCGAAGTGCTGATTTTTGTGCCGTCGGTTGCCAATACGAGGGTCCGCTGGTTGCAGGATCGGCTCAACACCGCCGCTGCGGCCGCCGTGGTGGTTGACGGCGTCAACGAAATGGATCTGCCGCAATCCATCCAGAACGATGCGCTGATGGCAACCGGCACCAAGGCCATTGTCCTGCACAAGGACGGTGCTGCCCGCATGATCGCCAGCGGTGACATGCCGCCTGTCGTCACTCATCATTATGATCTGTCGGCGGTCACGCCGCTGAGCGCGCTGGCCGATGCCTTCGACACCATCCTGTTTGGCGGCGACCGGGTGATCCGGGTCGAGGGGTTGGTGGCGGACGACCCGGGCATGACCATCGAGCTGGTGCTCGAGGACGCGCAACTGCGCCACGCCATGCTGATTTACGGGCGCAACGTGTTCTTTCTTTCGGTGCTGATTTCGCTCATCACCGCAAGCCTGGTTTTCTTCTCGATCAGCCGCATGCTGATCCGCCCGATCCACCGCGTGACCGAGAACATGAAGGCCTTCGCCAAGGACCCGGAAAATCCGGGCAACATCATCGTCCCGAGCCCGCCGGTCGATGAACTGACCGCCGCCGAGGGCCATCTTGCCGACATGCAGACACGGCTCCAGCAGACGCTCAAGGAGCAGCGCCATCTCGCCGATCTCGGTCTTGCGGTTTCCAAGATCAACCACGACATGCGCAACATCCTCACCTCCGCGCAGCTGATGTCCGACCGTCTGGCGACGGTCGATGATCCGATGGTCAAGCGCTTCGCACCCAAGCTGCTACGCACCATCGACCGGGCGGTGAGCTATTCCAGCGAGGTGCTGGCCTATGGCAAGGCCCGCGAGGCCAAGCCGCGCCGACGCTTCCTCAATTTCGCAGCCCTTGCCCGCGAGGTCACCGAGATCGTTGCCGAGGAGACCGAGGCCGATATCGACTACGTGGTCGATGTCGATGGAACGCTCGAGATCGAGGCCGACAGCGATCAGCTGTTCCGGGTGATCTACAATCTGGTGCGCAACGCCGTGCAGGCTTTTGCCTCCGACCCATCTGATGATCCGGTGCTTGTCCGGCGTGTGACCCTGTCCGCGCACCGCACCGGGTCGGTGGTGGAGATCCGGGTCAGCGATACCGGGCCGGGGCTTCCGGCACGGGCGCGGGAGAACCTGTTCCAGCCGTTCCGGGGCTCGGCAAGATCGGGTGGCACCGGCCTGGGACTGGCCATCGCCCGGGAACTGGTTTTGGCCCATGGTGGCTCGATCGCCCTTGACGACACCGTTTCGCAGGGAACATCCTTCTGCATCGAACTGCCCGACCAGCCGGTGCCGCTTGACGGGTACCGGGCCCGCGCCTGATTCCGGCGGCATGGACGCTACATCCTGCCGTATGGCCGCAACCCGGCCCGGCGGCAGCCTTCGAAGCTTGGAAAACCATGCGCTTGCCAGCCCGGTTTGGCCAGATGTGCGACAATTGCGGGACAATCGCTTTTTTCGCCAAATCCGCTTGCAATCCCCCGCAGTCCGTTTTAGGAGAACGCCTCGCAGGCGAAAGACACCTGCAGCGCGCGCCCGTAGCTCAGCTGGATAGAGCACCAGACTACGAATCTGGGGGTCAGAGGTTCGAATCCTTTCGGGCGCGCCATTTCTTCCTCTCTGGATCAGCAAGGCGCGTGTTCTCAGCTTATGCTGAAAGCGCATTCTTCATGATGAGTTGCAAACGGGTCGCCACCGAACTGTTGGTGTGAGACGCGGTGGAGAAGCTGGTTCTTGTCAAGCCGTCGTGCCTTCCCTTAGCGAAAACCATGGAAATCTGACGTGCGGCACTCGCAAACTTTACCGCCAAGGCAAAAGGCAGGCTGACGCAAAGCTCGAGGTGAGACGCCCTACCGGTTCATTGCGATAAGCCAGTCTGCGAAATACGCGTGGCTTTGCCTGCGTCCTTCGACGATGCGCTGTGGTCGATGCTCGGCCGGCTGGCCGAAAGCAGGTCCCCGGCAAGTATTCCGGTTCTCACCGGGCTTGAGCATCTGTCCCGGGCGCCCGACGATCTGAGTCAGCCCTGGCGGAAGTTCAATGCCGGCGGTGACAGGATCGATCTCGTCGCCATCTGCAGCCCGCATGCATTGCTCGCCGAAACCCGGCGGTTCGCGGATCGCCTCGACGCTCAACACTGTCATAATGGTACAAGGGCAATCGTCACCATTGCCCGCAAGACACTTGCCGACATGGCGGCTCAAGGCATTATCGACCGGCTCCCTTGGCTGACTGTGCTACCTGCCTGGTTCAATCAGCGAACGGCGGTTTCCTTCAAGTCGGTCAGTGCCTGAGTATCTTGCTGAAGAAATCCTGGGCCCTGTCTGTCTTCGGATTGTCGAACATCTCCCGCGGCGTTCCGCTCTCGATGATCTCTCCGCGGTCCATGAAGACGACCTGATTGGCGACTTCCCGGACAAAGGCCATCTCGTGGCTGACAAGGATCATTGTCATGCCCTCTCCCGCAAGCCGCCGGATCGTGTCGAGCACTTCGGTGACGAGTTCAGGGTCCAGAGCTGACGTCACCTCGTCTAGAAGCAGGATCTTTGGCTCGAGGGCCAGCGCCCGGGCGATCGCCACACGCTGTTGCTGGCCGCCGGACAACTGGTCGGGATAAGCGGCATACTTGTCTCCCAATCCGACGAGGTCGAGAAGTTTCTTTGCCTGGGCCTCGACTTCAGCGACCGGACGCCGCTTGATCTTGATCGGTGCAAACGTGACATTTCCCATTACCGTCATGTTCTGAAACAGGTTGTACTGCTGGAACACGATGGCCATGGTGTCGCGGGCAGCTCGGACCGAGCGTGCGCTGCGATAGTCGATGGTCTGACCTGCGATTTCAATGTTGCCGCCGGTGATCGGTGTCAAACCGACCAGCGCGCGCAGGACGGTTGATTTTCCCGACCCCGACGGGCCCACGAGCGCGGAAATCTCGCCCTTCTTGACGGACATGCTGATGCCGCGCAGGACTTCAAGGGCGCCGTAGCTTGCGCGAATGTCGTTGACCCCGAGGTGTAGCAAGCCGTTTCTCCAGATGTTGGCCCAAGAGGGTGAGTGGGAAGGATAGAATGAAATAGCAAAGCGCGATCGTGCCGAAAACGAGAACACCCGAATAACCCTGGTTGTTCAACTCCTTGCCGCGGAACGTCAGTTCGAACACGCCGATCTGGCTGACAAGTGCAGTGTCCTTGATGAAAGACACTGCAAAGGCGATCGACGGGGGAACAATGACCGGCCACGCCTGCGGCAGAACGATCATGAAGGTGGTCTGGAAACGCGAAAGGTTCATGGCACGCGCAGCCTCGACCTGGGTCTGAGGCACGGATTCAAGTCCGCCGCGGATGATGTCTGCCGTGTAGGCTATCGCGTAGAGGCAGATGGCGATGACGGCAATCGAAAACAGCGATGCGTTTGGCGTCAGGGCCTGGATGAAGAATAGCACCAGATAGACGATCACGAGGAACGGTATGCGCCGGAAGAACTCGACATAGGTCACGCAGACAAGTCTGAGCGGCAGCGCCCACAGGCCGGGTGTCTGGCGAAGGTAGACCAGAACGAGCGCAAGCCCAAAACCGATCAGGCAGCCAACGACGGTGATGGCCAGCGTCATATAGGCAGCTTCCGCCAGCATCATCACGTTGCTGGCGGTAAAGAAGCGCGGGATCTGTTCGATCAGGCGGTCCATCAGAAGATCCTCGCCTTGACCCGGAAGGCCCAGCGGCCGAGCAGGGCCAGTCCCACGCTGGCGATGAAGGTCAGCACCACATACATCAGCGCGACAACCGTGAAGTATTCGAGCCAGCGGTAATTCACCGAAGACAGGTTGATCGCCTGTCCGGTCAGTTCATCGACGCCGATCAGCGACCCGATGGAAGTTCCCATCACAAGGATCACGATGAAGAAATTGGCCATTGCGGGATAGATGGATTTGGCGATGTGCGGCACCACGATGTACCGCACCTGCTGCACGATCGACAGTCCGAGGACCTGGCCCGCTTCCAGTTCGGTCCGCCGCACCGACAGGAAGCCGGCTCGCATGATCAGGGTCAGGTAGGCACCTGCGTTCAATATCAGTCCGATCAGCAGGCAGGCTTCGCTCGACCAGCGTATCCCGAACTCGGGCAGGCCGTAGTAAAGGAAGTAGATCTGGATGAGGGCCGGCGTGTTGGTCACGGCCACGACATAGACATGGACCGGAAGGCGAAGGATGAACGGGCCGTAGGCGATCAGGGCGGCGCAAAACAGCCCGATCAGCGCGCCCCCCGCAAAGGAAACGGCCCCGAGCTGGAACGTGAGGATCGCCCCGTCGAAAAGTTCGCCAAGGTTTTTCCAGACGACGCCATATTGAAACGTGTAGTTCATGTGCCGATTTCGCCCCGAGGCACCCGCGGCCTGCAGGCCACGGGTGCGAACGCCGGTTTCCTATCAGAAGTAGGGGTTTGGCATGACTGCGCGCAGCATTGGGGCTCCGTAGAACTTCTCCCAGGTCGCGTTCACAGTGCCCTCCGAATGCAGGTTGTAGAGGGCGATGTTGAGGACCTCGGTGAGGTTGTCATTGCCCTGGCTGACGCCGATGGCGCAGTAGGCGACAAAGATCGGATCATCGACAACGCGCCATTTCACGTCAGGGTAGTTCTTGGTGAAGGCCATGTAGAAGTCGATGTTCTCGACGATTGCATCGGCGCGGCCCTGTGCGACCATTCGCACCGTGTCTGCGAGCGTGTCGACAAGCTCAACGTTTGCGGTCGGCATGTTTTCCGCGGTCCAGTCGACCGTCCAGTTGCCGCGCATGTTTGCCAGTGTCATTCCGTCCCGGTCGAAGTCCTTCCAGTTGTTGCCCTCGACGTTTTCGGTGGTCAGCACAGCAAGAACTTCGGTGTGCAGCGGAACGGTGTAGTCGATCAGTTTGGCGCGCTCGGTATTTCGGGTCAGGGCGCCAAGCGACATGTCGATGCGGTCCGAGACGAGGAACGGTACCCGCTGCGGAGTTTCTGTCGGCACCCATTCAACTTCCACGCCGATGGCTGCGGCCAGGGCCTTGCCGATCTCGATGTCGAAACCTTCCCATTCGCCCGCGCTGTTGCGCACGCTCATGTTGGGGAAGTTCGGGTTGATGCCGATGCGGATCTTGCCGTCAGCCAGAATGTCATCAAGGCTTCGGGCCTGGACCGTCGTCACCGTTGCAGCGGCAATTGCCAGACCGGCAATGCTAGTGAGCAGAGTTCTTCTGAGCATGTGACATCTTCTCCCATATGAATGCCCGTTTCGGGCCAAGTGGTGTCTTCCTGGCTACGTGCTCCGTAGCAGGCGATTTCGCACTTGTGCGCTAAACGAACATTTGTGCGATAATCTAGCCTCTTGTAGAATCCGGCTCATGTCAATCCTGTTTCTCGGTAATTGTGGAGAGCGTGCCAGATCTACTTCCGTGCCCCGATCCGTGACTGCGTGCACGGTTGCGCGCCCCGGCGGGCAGGGCCTTGTCTTCTCGGGTTGCAGTTGCGCAACGCGCAAGACGGCCTGACCGTCCCGGTTTTACTTTACGGGGCAACTGTCCTTGACGTGCTGCGCCACGGCGTCGTGGGATGCGATCCAGACCGGCCCGCGGGCCCTGGCATGGCGCAGGATTTCCTCCAGGATCCAGATACGTGACCTGTATCCGATCACGAACGGGTGCATCACGAGCTGGCAGAGGCCGCCTTCGTCGAATGCGGCATCGAACTCCCGAATGAAGATGTCTCGAACCTGTTCAGGTGAAGCGTAGGGTCGTGCCGGTGGAGTCCTGTTGAAGGACAGATAGACCGCGTCATCGCGCACCCAATCGACGGGGATCTCGACCACTCCCGAGGCTGTCCCGTCCAGAACCAGCTCGTAGCAGTCCTCGTCCGCCATCATTGAGCTGTCGTAGGCGAACCCCAGTTCGGCAACCAGTCGAATGGTGTTCTCGCTCAGGTCCCAATGGGCTGCTCGATGCCCGGTTGGTCGCTGCCCGGTGATTTGCTCAAGCGTGTCGCGGCTGCGCACCAACATGGCTTTCTCCGTAGCCGCGTCGAGGGTCGAGGTGTTCTCGTGAATCCAGCCGTGGACACCGACCTCGTGCCCTTCGGCGGCAATGCGGCGCGGTTCATCAGGGTCGATCAAGGCAGCGACGGCAGGAATGAAGAAACTGGCCGAAGCAGAGTAGTGTGTCAGCAGGTTGAGAATGCGCGGCACGCCGACCCGGCGTCCGAACTCGGCCCACCCAAGTCGGCCGACGGCCTGCCCTCCCGCGCCAAGCTCGGCGGTTTCATGGTCGCAGTCAAAGGACAGGGCGAGCGCACACCGGGCGTTGTCCGGCCAGTGATCGGGCGCCAGTCGGCGCCCCGCGCGCACGCGCGACACGGCTGTTCGCCAGACGCTTTCGGGCCAATCGACAGGCGGCGGCTTGTTCATCCGGAACACCCGCCCGGGACATGTGTTTGTGACTGGCGCGGGACAAGAGGCAAGAGCGCACCCGACATGCCCAGGCATGCCAGCGTCGGTAGAACCCATTCAGCTTCGGCAAGATCGGCGCCGCGGGTGAGTGCGGCATGAACGGGTACGGGCGTCGGCACTCGCCCCACCGGAAGGAGCGGTGTCACTGGCTTTGCCTGATGGCGTGGATATGCGGGTAGAGATTGCGGATCGCGTCTTCGTCGAAGGCCTGTTTGAAAGAGTGACGATCAGGCAGCGCCATCGCGCGGGCTGCTGCAGGGCGCGCATTGATTTCGGTCATGAGCCGCGCGATCGAAGGGTAATCCGCCATGGCATCCTCCCCCATCATGAAAGGGATCCTGCTTGCCCACCCCCACACCGACATGTCCACGATCGAGTAATCCTCGCCCAGCATGTAAGGCGAGAGCTTCAGCCGGTTTTCGATGATTTGCCAGTGTCGTCGCGCCTCATGTGCATACCGCTCGCGCGCATACTCGTTTTCACCCGGCGCGAAGTGGCGGAAATGAACCGCTTGTCCGGAATAGGGTCCGATCCCGGAGGCCACGAACATGAGCCATGAAAGAAGTTGCCCCCGGTTTTTCTCGGGCTCACTTGTCAGAAACTGGTCCGCCTTTTCAGCCAGATAGAGCAGGATCGCATTGCTGTCGAAGATTGCGGTGTCGCCATCGACGATCGCCGGCACCTTGGAGTTCGGGTTGATCGCGCGAAAGCTGTCGCTGTGCTGATCGCCGCGTTTCGTGTCCACGGGTATGGCCTCGTAGCTCATCCCTGTCTCTTCGAGGAAGAGGGCAATTTTCAGCGGATTTGGGGCCCCGTTGTAGAAGAATTTGATCACGTGGCTCTCCAATCCTGGTCGGTTGCCGGCGCATTTGCATGCCTGTGGCCAATGGTGCGCCTCGATGGCGTTGCGTCAAGCAGAAAAGTGCGCATAATAAACAAAAGTTCGATATGTTGCCTTGTGGCAAGGCAGATTTCAGCGTTGGATGGCGATTGATGAAGGTTTTCTCCATTGGCAAACATCTGTGCGGGTTCTGGAGCGCTGGTGATGTCGCATAGTAACGGCGAAACATGCAGATCGGCGTGATTGTCAATCCGATCGCGGGTATGGGGGGCACCGTCGGACTCAAGGGAACGGATGGTCCCGATGCGGTCGCCGAAGCCTTGCGCCGCGGGGCCGAGGCCCAGTCCGGACCGCGGGCGCGCAGGGCCTTGGCAATTCTTGCAAAACGATGCCCTCGGGCCAGGCTGAGGGTTGCTGCCGGAAGCCTCGGTGAGTGTTGGGCGAGTGATCTCGGACTTGATCTTGACGTTGTGTCCGCAGGCCCACCAACCGGTACCGCGCGCGACACACGTGAGGCGATTGCGGTGCTGGGTGCGGTGGACATGGTCGTCTTTGCCGGCGGTGACGGGACAGCCCGTGATGTTGCCGGAGCGCTTTCCAGCGGGGCGGGCATGCTCGGAATTCCCTGTGGGGTGAAGATGCACTCGGGTGTCTTCGCAGTGTCTCCGGAGAGCGCTGGGCACATCCTCGCTGATCTTGTCGAAGGCAATGGCAGGGCCGGCTGGACGGATGAGGCGGAAGTCATGGACATTGATGAAGTGGCCTTGCGTGCTGGACGCCTTGCGCCGCGTCTCTATGGTCTCGCGCGGGTTCCGGTGGTGGCAAACCGGATGCAGGCTGCCAAGGGTGGGCCGCGCCGCGATTCGGCGGCGGCTCTTGCCGCTGCCGCACACGAATGTGCACGGGCTTGCGAGCCTGGCGCTCTCTACATCGTTGGCCCCGGCAGCAGCGCCGGAGCTTTCGCAAGGGCTCTCGGTCATGAGCCGACGCTTCTCGGTGTGGATGTGTTCAGAGACGGTGAATGTCTTGTTCAGGACGCGACGGCACCCCGGATTGAATCATTCCTCGATGACCGGCCGGTACGCATCGTGCTTGGAGTGACGGGTCAGCAGGGCTTCTTGCTGGGCAGAGGCAACCAGCAAATCAGCGCTGACGTCATACGCCGCGCAGGACGCGAAGGGCTCAGGGTTCTGGCGACGGAAGACAAGCTCTCTACTCTTTCCGCTGCCGCGTTGTTCGTCGATACAGGCGATCCGGATCTCGATCAGGAGTTGGCCGGGTTCATCCGTGTGCAGACGGACAAGGGCAGATTCATGATGATGCGTGTCGTTGCGAGTTGAAACAATTCGTGCGTTGTGCGAACCTTTGTACGAAAATTGCAGGTGAGGTGAAAATTCCATGACTATCGAACAGCGTGCCCATCCATGGATGGCTCTATCGGCGCCGGGAGCGCTGCAGCAGATGCTTGACGAAATCGGGGTTAAGGATGTGGCCTCCGTTTTCGAGCAGATTCCCGCCGACCACTTTCGCAAGGCGCCACTTGATCTGCCTCCCGCGCTGGGCTCGGAAATGGAGCTGAAGCGGGATCTCGTGTCCAAGCTGCGCAAGAACGAGGATTGCGAGACCAATCTGAGCTTTCTCGGCGCGGGCGTTTGGCAGCACCATGTTCCCGCCGTTGTCGATGAGATCGTCGGCCGGACCGAGTTTGCCACAAATGTCTGGGGCTCATACCAGTCCGACCACGGTCGCAACCAGGCCTGGTTCGAATTCTCGAGCCAGCTGGGTGCTTTGCTCAATCTCGATGTCGTGCAGTTGCCGGTCTACTCCTGGGGCTGCGCGATAGGCCACGCCATACGAATGGCCACCAGGCTGACGGGCCGGCGCAAGGTGCTGCTTCCTGTTCTGTCAGACCCTGAGAGGCTCTCTGTGATCAGGACCTACTGTCAGCCCAGCGAAATGGAAAGCCACATCGAGGTGGTGACCGTCGCGGCCGATCCGACCAGCGGACGATTGTCAATCAGTGACCTGAAATCGAAACTGGGCCCGGATGTTGCCGCTGTCTATTTCGAGAATCCCGCCTATCTCGGAACGATCGAGAACGGTGCCGCCGAGATAGCGCGGCTTGCACGCGAAGCCGGCGCGGAAACGATTGTCGGCGTGGACCCCATAAGCCTCGGCGTGATGATGGCTCCGGGGGACTATGGCGCCGATATCGTCACCGGTCCGGTTCAGCCCCTTGGCGTGCACATGCATTGTGGTGGCGGGGTCGGAGGTTTCATCGCTTCTCGTGACGAAGAGCGCTATGTCCGGGAATACAACGGGTTTCTTGTTTCCATCGCCCCCACGGCCGAACCCGGCCAGGTGGGTTTCGGCCTCGCCGCCTCACACCAGAATTCCTATGGCTCGCGCGAGCATGGCAAGGACTGGACCGGCAATTCCACCTATCTCTGGGCCATCGCCGGTGCGGTCTACATGAGCCTGCTTGGGCCGCAAGGATTCCGCGAGGTCGGGACCCTCATCCTGTCGCGGGCCCGATATGCAGCCCGGTTGTTGAACGAGATCCCGGGCGTGAAGGCAGTCTGGCCCGAGACAGGCTTCAAGGAGTTTGTGGTCAATTTCGATGACACCGGAAAGACGGTTGAAGCCGTCAATGACGCGCTGAGGGCGCGCGGCATCTTTGGTGGAAAGGACATTTCAGGCGAGGGGCACGGTTTGGGGCAGGCAGCACTTTACTGCGTGACGGAAGTCCACAGCGCCGCCGATATCCGCCGACTTGCCGATGCAGTGAAGGAGATTTGCCAATGAAACTGCCAAACTATCACGCCCCCCGTTGGGATGAACCGGTAGTCATGGAGCTGGGACGCCCCGGCGCCCGCGGGCAGCTGTTTCCCGCGCCCGAGCAGGAAATTGAGGTGGCCGAGATCCCCGCAGCGATGCAGCGCAAGGACAGGCCGGAACTTCCCGAGATCACCGAGTTCGAGGCGCAGCGCCACTACCTCCACCTGTCTCAGATGACGCTCGGCATGATGGGCATCAGCCTGTTTGGCACCTGCACGATGAAGTACAATTCCAAGACAGCAGAAGCGGCAACCTTGCGACCGGAACTGGCCGAGGTTCATCCCTATCAGCACCCGGATACCCTGCAAGGCGTTCTTGAAATCATTCATGATTTCGATGGAATCCTGCAAAACCTCTCGGGAATGGACCAGTTTGTGTTCCAGGCGGGCGGCGGCGCGGACGCAGCCTATACGATGGCGGCACTCGCCCGCGCCTACTGGGCCGACCGGGGCGAGCTTGGGCAACGCACCGAGATGGTGACTTCGATCCAGGCGCATCCGTGCAATCCGGCAACGGCTGCGGCCGCCGGCTTTACCGTGATCAATCTGCCGCTCGAGGAAAACGGCTACCCTTCAATCGAAGCGCTGAAAGCTGCGATCGGTCCCAAGACCGCGCTTCTCATGATCAACAATCCCGACGACATGGGCATCTACAATCCGGAGATAAAGGAATGGGTGCGCCTGGCCAAGGAGGCCGGCGCCCTGTGCTTCTACGATCACGCAAACTTCAATGGCGTGATGAGCAAGTTGTCTGCCCGTGAACTCGGTTTCGACGCCTGCATGTTCATGCTCCACAAGACCTTTGGTGCCCCCAAGGGTGGAGGTGGCCCGGCAGTTGGCGCCTTTGGGTGCTCGGATGAATTTGCTCCTTATCTGCCGGCACCGGTTGTGGTGAAGCAGGGCGACGCCTATCGTCTCGACAATGATCGTCCGAAATCGCTCGGCAAGATCCGTGAGTTCTGGGGCAACGTTCCCCAGGTCGTGAAGGCCTATGCATGGGCCCGCGCGATGGGCGCAGAGGGGATCGCAATCGCCTCCGACATCTCTGTCGTGGCCAACAACTACATGGACAAGAAGCTCGGTGAGATTGCCGGTATCGAGATATCCAATCCGCACATCCGCAAGCGGCGCATGGAGATGACCCGCTGGTCACTTGGTCCGCTGGCTCAGGAGACCGGAATCGGCACCGCCGATTTCGCCAATCGCATGGCCGACTACGGCATCGATCCCTGGTGGATGAGCCATGAGCCCTGGATCGTTGCCGAACCGTTCACGCCGGAAGCCGGGGAATTGTGGTCCAAACAGGACATTGACCAGTGGATCGGTGTCGTCGCCCGTATTGTCCAGGAAGCCCGGGAGACGCCCGAACTGGTCAAGTCGGCTCCTCACAACCAGGCGATCGCACAGGTTGACGGCAGCGTCTTCGAGGATCCGAAAGCATGGGCAATGACCTGGCGGGCGTGGCAGCGAAAGCGTGCCGGCGATGCGAAGGCGCGCAGCGGTTCAGTCTGAGGCATGTTGGCGATGCTGGTGCCTTGGCGCTCAGAAAAGCGCTGAAACACCGTTGAGCGGCAATCGCGGTTGGCGGCCGAGAATCATGTCGGCCGTCAGCCTTGCGGTGATCGGGCCCGCCGAGAAGCCCACCCAGGGAAACAGCGACAGAAAGAAACCCTTATGGCCTGGCACCTCGCCAATGATTGGTCTCCAGTCTTCCGTTCCATTGACAGTCGCTGTCCAGCTTCGAACCGCCCGGGCCTGCCCGAGCGTGGGCACCAGGTTGGCTGCATTGGTCATGTTGCCGGCAAGATGAGCCGGATTGGTCACCAGCCGTCCGTCGGCAAGCCGGCGGGCATGCCATCCGCCGCCAATCAGACAGCTGCCGTTGTGGGCCTGCTTGAGCGAAAGTTTGCCCGCTGCGGAATAGACCAGATGCGGAATCAGCGGCGCCACCGGTTCGGTGACCGTGACCTGCAGCGGAACGCCCTGCAGAGCAATCGGGATCCCGAGCATGGCCGCGATGTCGGCGGCCGCTGCACCGGCGGCGTTGACGATCCTGCGCGCCTTGATTGTTCTCTCCCCGGTCCTCACGCGGTATCCTCCGGACGTCGGTTCAAGGCCGAGGATGCGGGTCCGCGTCAACATGCTCGCGCCCCGGCGTTCTGCAGCCGCCGCAAATGCCGGCGTAGCTTTCAGCGGGTTGGCCTTTCCCTCGATGGGGCAGAACCCGGCACCGATCGCGGTCTCCGCGAGATAGGGCGCGAGTATTCTCAAGCTGTCCCTGTCGAGGATCTCGATGGGAACCCCGAAACTGCGCTCGATCTTGGCCTTTGCCTCGATCTGCCGCATCTGTTCCGGTGTTGTGGCGACGAGCAATCCGCCTCCCAGGCTGACGTCAAGATCCACCCCAAGTTCTGCGCCCAGTCCCAGCCACATCTGTTGCGATTCGATCAGAAGCCGGAGTGTGGGGCCATAGGCTCGGGCCCAGTCCGGTCCCAGGCTGACAAATTCGGGGTGCTGGATCTGCACGTGAATCGACCCGGCATTCGCACCGGATGCCTGGGTGTTGAGATCATCGGCCTCCACCAGTGTCACATCGACACCTTCGGTGGCCAGGTAATAGGCGGTCGCCGCCCCTGCGATACCGCCGCCGATCACGAGAACATCAGTTTTCATATCCAACCTTCAACCCAGCCCGGGCATTCCGGGGACTCATGAGGACCATCCAATGACGACGACTTTTTCCGGCAGCTATACGGTTACGATCACGCCTTTCACGCCGGGTGGAGAAGCGATTGACTATTCGGCCTGGGAGCGCTTTCTCGATTGGCAGGTTGCCTGTGGTGTTCCCGGCATCATCATTCTCGGCACCACTGGCGAATTTCTGACGATCACCGACGAAGAGCGCAGCGCTTTTGTCGAAGCAACCGTCAAACACGTCAACGGGCGTATGAAGGTGCTGGTCGGGACCATGAATGCCTACACTCCGAACGCTGTGCGTTATTCCAAGGAGGCCGAGGCGCTCGGTGCGGATGGACTGATGATTATCCCGCCTTACTACTACACGCCGACCGAAGACGAGATCTTCAACTATTACAAGGCGATATGCGAAGCGCAAAACCTCCCGATCATGCTCTACAACAACCCGTTCACGTCCAACGTCGACATGTCCGCATCGCTTGTCGCCCGGTTGACCAAGGCGTTCAGCCAGATCCGCTATATCAAGGAGGCCAGTCAGGACACCGCGCGCGTCCATGACATCATCGTTGCAAGCGAGGGGGTGATGAATGTCTGGGCGGGACAGCGTGTGCTTGAAAGCTACAAGATGGGCGCCACCGGTTACGTCAACCCCTATGGCAACTACATTCCGAGAGCCTCGGTCAAGTTCGTGGAGTGGGCGGAGCAGGGGCGCTGGGAGGATGTCTGGGCAGTGCAAAGCGTGATCAAGAAATTCGACGCCATCATCACGGAGGGCCATCCGCTCTACGGGCATCAGTGCTACTCGAAGGCGCTGGCTGCGGCAGCGGGTTACCCGGTCGGTGATGTGCGCGCTCCGATCACGACATTTGCCTCGCTTCGCAAGGAAGGCGCTGAACGCGTGGCCAAGATGGTCCCACTCATGGCCGAACTTGAACGTATCGTCGACAGGATCGAGGCTGGTTCGTAGCAGGCAGGCCGCCAGCGGGCGCATTCCGTGGCAGGAACACGGTGCGGAAGGCCCGCGCGAACGAAGCGCGGACCTCCTCATCGTATATAGGCCGCACCGTTGATGTCGATGGTGCTGCCGGTGAGATGGCGGGCACGCCCATGGGCCAGGTAGACCGCCAGATCCGCGATTTCTTCCGGTGGAACCCATTCCCCCATCGGCAGGGTGGCGGTGACGGCGGCTTCGCCTCCGGTGCGGGCCGCCGACTCTTCAGACATGCGTGTGCGCACAACACCAGGCGCAATCACATAGGCAAGAATTCCGTCGGCTGCGTGATTGCGGGCGACCGTCTTGGTGGCCGCTGCGATTGCAGCCTTTGATGCTGCATAGGCAATTGCGCCGGGATTTGACGATCCGCGCGTGCTTACCCAGCTCCCGATTCCGATGACGGCTCCGCCACAGCCCGCGTCAAGCCACGACTGGACAGCAAAACGCATCAGCCGAGCCGGTGCATGGACGTTGACCGCCATCGCCTCCTGCCAGACCTTGTCCCATTGCTCGATCGGGTCGGCGATGCCGCCGGATTGGCGCATGATGCCTGCATTGTTGACGAGCACGTCGATCTTGCCGGCAATCTCGATTGCCTCGCTCCAGAACCGCTCGACCTGGTGCATGTCACTGAAATCGGCCTGCAGCAGGTGAGCCTGCCCGGGCCCTGCCGCCGCCAGGGCGATTTCCGCCCCCGCGCGATCGCCGCCGTAATGGGCGATGACGTTGGCGCCGGCGTCAACCATCGCCTTGGCGGTTGCGGCTCCGATACCCTTCGAGGCACCGGTAACGATCACCGTCTTTCCGTGAAGATCGTGCGACATTGCTAACTCCTGGTGATGAATGGCTTGCCGCGCATTGATGGATTGCAGCGGGCATAGGGGGCTGGGAGCTGAACGTCGGCGCCCAGTTCCTTGGCGGCGTGCCACACCCAGCGGGGGTCCCACAGCATGCCGCGAGCCAGAGCCACGGCATCTGCCTGGCCGCTCAGCAGGATGGTTTCCGCCTGCATCGGCTCGCTGATCTGCCCGACCGCCAAAGTGGCGATGTCAGCCTGTCGTTTGATCTCGTCGGCAAACCGGACCTGATAACCCGGGCCGGCAATGATTTCCTGGCGTTGATCGAGTCCCCCCGAACTCACATGGATCATCTCGCATCCGGCATTTTTGAGCGCCTTGGCAAACTCGACCGATTGCACCAGGTCCCAGCCGCGCTCGATCCAGTCCGTGGCCGACAGTCTCAGGATAACCGGCCGCTCGGCGGGAAAGGCTTGCCGCACCGCATCGAAAACCTCGAGCGGAAACCTCATGCGGTTTTCCAGAGAGCCGCCATAGGCATCCCTGCGGCGGTTGCTGATCGGCGAGAGAAACTGGTGCAACAGATAGCCGTGCGCCGCATGCACCTCGATGAGATCGAAGCCGGCGCGAGCTGCCCTCCGTGTGGCATCCACAAAGGCCGCCTTTATGCGATCAAGGCCGTCCTGATCGATTTCCGAAGGCGGTTCCCAGCCCTCCAGATAGGGCTCGTTCGAAGGAGCGCCTGTTTTCCACCCTCCCTCCGCGAGACTGATCTGGCCTGCACCCTCCCAGGGTTTGCGCGTGCTGCCCTTGCGCCCCGCATGGCTGAGCTGAATTCCGATCTTGCTCTCGCCAACCGAGCGGCAGAAATCGATGATCCTGGCAAAGGCTGCTTCCGAGGCATCGGAATAAAGGCCGGTGCAAGCAGGGGTGATGCGCCCCTCGGCCTCGACACCGGTGGCTTCAACCAGGATCAACCCTGGCCCGGACTGCGCAAACTGGCCCAGATGGACCAGGTGCCAGTCTGCCGGTACGCCGTCACTGGCCATGTACTGGCACATCGGCGCAACCACAATTCGATTGGCAAGTTCGAGCTTGCCAATGGTGAGCGGTGAAAACAGCAGACTGGACATGAGGTTCCCGGATTTCGAGTTGAATGATCCGCTTCGTGCGGTATAGTAACATTTGTGCGCAAATGAACATGTCGGGCAAGGCCTGACAAGCGAAAAGGAAATTTTTATGTCCGGTACCGACGTTGCAGCCAGCACCTTTCCCTTCCTCTATTCCCATGGTGGCCTCGACGCGCTGAAGCATTTGCGCGGTCTGGGCTATGACAAGTTTGAGATGATGATTTTTCCTCCCCACTGCTGGCCGCGCGAAATGGATGCCGCAGAGCGGCGTTCCTACAGCGATTGGCTGGAAGGTGAAGGCTGCAGTCTCACCTCGTTCTGCTACCCCCTGCTCGACAACAATCCAAACGGTGTCGACAAGTTGATGCGCGAGTATACGCTTGACCGGTACCGGGAAGCCATCGACCTCGCGGCGGAATGGAAATGTCCTTACCTTGTCGCCATTCCGGGACCGGTCAACAGCCTGATCAATCCGCCGACGAAATGGATGCTGGACTGGTTCGTCGAGGGCATGAAGAAGCTGGTCGACCATGCCAGAGGTACGGGCGTGACCCTGCTTCTAGAGAACGTTCCCTTCACCTTCCTTCCGACCGCGAAGGACATGAAGGAAACCGCCGAGTTGATCGATCCGTCGATCGGGATCAATTTCGATATCTGCAACTCGGTCTTCATCAAGGAAGATCCGGCTGCGGCCATCCATATGCTTGGTGACATGCTCAAGAACGTTCACATATCCGATTCAGGCGCCGAAGAGTTCAAGCACGCGCGACTCGGAACGGGCATTGTCGATCCGGGCCCGTCATTCAAGGCACTCCAGGAGATCGGCTATCGGGGCGCGACCGTGATGGAGATCATCACCGATGCCCTGGATGCCAATTCCGATCCGGACGAAGATATTCGCGCAAGTCACGCGATCCTTGCCAGCCATGGCTGGAAACCTCTGGGCTGATCAGCCCAGACCGGATTCCACGGGCACCACGGTGCCCGTGATTCCACCCGCAGCGTCCGATGCCAACCACAACGCCACTTCGGCCACATCATCCTCGGTCGCAAGGCGGCCGGTTGAGGTCTCTGCGGCGAGGATCGCCAGGGCTTGATCTGGCGAGGGGCCGCCGTTGCTGTGCCGGCTTTCCAGTCGCGCCATCAAGGCATCCGTGGCGATCGGACCCGGAGCTATCGCGTTCACCCGGGTCCCGTCGGCCCCCATGTCGAGCGCTGCGGCGCGCATCACCCCAAGCACGGCATGCTTGGATGTCGTGTAGAGGACCTGTTTTGGATGGGCCCTGTAGCCATTGATGGATGCCATCACGACAGCGCTGCCATGATCCGAGCGGGCCAGCGCTGCGGCAAAGGCGCCAAGAGTGGCCGCAACACCCCATACATTGATGGTCATCACGGTCTGCCACTCGGCAGCGTCAAGCTGGCGCATCCCACGCCAGGGCGGCACCACTCCGGCATTGGCGATTACGATATCAACATCTCCAACCTCGTCTGCGATCGCTTCAAGCGCCTGACCGCAATCCGGCCGTGAAAGATCGATGTCGAATGTTGTCCAGTTCGATGGCAGCTCGGCCTTTGCCAGCGCCTCCGGCAAATCGAGTATCACGACGGCTGATCCGGCATCGGCCAGCTTGCGGGCTATCGCTCGTCCGAGGCCGCGGCTGCCACCGGTGACCACCGCGGTGCGACCTTTGAGACTGTTGGTGTTTGCCATGTTGCGCGTCCCGCATCCTCATCCTATAGGTGTTTCGTACATTTGTGCGTTATGTGAACTCAAAATGCAAGAAATGAAGATTCATGAAGCAAGCAGGCCATCTTGTCGTTCTGGGAGCCGGGTCAATCGGCGTTTCCTTTTCAGCCGTGTTCCGGGATGCCGGTTTCGAAGTCACCATCTGCGACCCTGATACGGAACGCAGCAGCGCTGCAACGCAGGCCATTGAAGCGCAGCGCGCTGCAATGGCACTGGCCGGTCTGGAGCGTGGCGGAAACGGCAAGCTGAATGTAGTGGGCAGCCTCGATAGTACCCTGGAAAAAGCCGATATGGTGATTGAGGCCGGGCCTGAACGCCTGGAGGACAAGCAGGCGATCTTCCTGGACCTGCTGGAGCGGGCATCCCAGGATGCAATCCTCGCGACGGCATCGTCGGCAATTCCGATGTCACGTATTCTCCCGCGTCCTGCGGATCAGGCACGCTGTCTGGTGGCACATCCGGTCAATCCGCCCGCAATCCTTCGCCTGATTGAATTGTGCCCGGCGCCGGCGACCTCTCCACAGAACATGGAGAAGGCTTCGCTTCTTTTCGATCGTGCGGGTTTTCGGTCGGTCCGGCTGGGTCACGAGATCGAAGGCTTTGTGCTCAATCGTCTTCAGGGGGCCGTGCTGCGCGAGGCCTACCGGCTGGTTGACGAAGGAGTCGTCGGCGCCGAGGATCTCGATGCGGTCATGCGGCTCGGTCTCGGCCCGAGATGGGCACTCTCGGGTCCCTTTGAAACGGCGGAACTCAATACGCCGGGCGGCATCAGCGCCCATGCTGCGCGAATGGGTCCGGCCTATCGGGCGATGGGAGAGGGCAGAGGCGAAACCGGCTGCGACTGGAGTACAGCGCTGGTGTCGCGGGTTGAATCGGAACGCCGCGCGGTTGTTTCCGAGCAGGCTCTTCCGAAACGGGCGGAATGGCGTGTAAAGGCTGTCGCGCGGCTTGTGGCCGTTCGTGACAAACTGCTGGGAGAGGCCGATGTCTGATCAACCTTCGGGTTTCACCTTCAATGGACGTCCGGTCGCATTGCGCATCGGCCAGTCGGTGGCTGCAGCATTGACCGAAGCCGGCCAGCGCCCTTTCCGCGTCACGGCGAAGGGGGAAAAGCGCGGCATGTTCTGCGGCATGGGTGTGTGTCAGGACTGCCTGGTCACCGTCAATGGCGTGCCGAACCAGCGGGCCTGCATGACGCCCGCCAGGGACGGAATGCAGGTTGCCACGCAGGTCGCCTTTGCCGCGCTGACCGAGCAGCCGGCCGTGCAAACGCAGGAAGGCCGGCAGCTTGCGCCAGACGTTCTGGTCATCGGTGCCGGAGCCGGTGGGCTCAATGCAGCAATCGCAGCGGCCGGATCCGGTGCCGGAGTTGTCGTCCTTGATGAGCGCAAGGTCTCGGGCGGGCAATACTATAAGCAGGCGGCCGGGGCCGCCTCTGTGCTGGATACCCAGCAGCAGGATGGTGCGGCACTGATCGCCGCGGCCGTGTCCGCCGGTGTGGAGATCCTCTCGGAGGTTGAGGTCTGGGGCGTCTTTGAAGGCCTTCTCGTCATGGCCCATCACGAAGGCCGAGCGCTCATTGCCAGACCCAGGACACTCATCGTCGCGACGGGCGCCTTTGAGCGCCCACGCATGGTGCCTGGCTGGACGCTGCCCGGAGTCATGACCACCGGTGCCGCGCAAACGCTCTGGCGGAGCTATCGGACCCTGCCGGGCAAACGCGTGGTCGTCGCCGGCTCCGGGCCGCTCAATCTTCAGGTAGCTCTGGAACTGTCTCGCGGTGGGGCGGATGTGGTGATGGTCTCCGAGTCCGCCCGCCCGCCACATCGGCAGCCGCTGGCTGCCGCCAGGATGGTTGCTTCGGGCCCTCGGCTTGCGGCACGCGGGCTGGCGATGTCGCTGGGGTTGCGGCAACGCGGGGTCAACGTGGCCCACCAGACCAGCCTGTCCCGTGTCGTTGAGGTCGAAAACGGTCTGAAGGCGAGTTTCAAGGATGCCCACGAACGTCAGATCGACCACCTGGTGGATGCCGTGTGCATGAATGATGGTTTTGAGCCTCAGAACGAAATCCTGCGTTTGCTTGGTGCGGACATGAGGTATGACCCAGCTTTTGGCCACCTTCGGTGCAAGCGGGATTCAACCATGCAAACGAGCGTGCCGCAGCTTTATGCCATAGGCGACTGCGCTGGCCTGGGCGGCGCGCCTGCTGCCAGCGTCGAGGGCACCATTGCGGGGCTGGCTGCCGCTTCCTACTGCCGCGACATGCCATTGCCGGATCTGCGAAAACTGCAGTCCAGTCTTGCCGCGCATCGCCGGTTCCAGCAACGGCTGTGGGCACTCTATGACATTGGGCCTCGGGATCTGTCGGCGCAGGACGATGATCTTGTCGTGTGTCGCTGCGAAGAGGTTTCTCTCGGCGAGCTTCGCCAGGCGCTGGGCACCGCGCCCGGGCACGCAGGAACGGTCAAGCGCGCGACGCGGGCCGGGATGGGCAGGTGTCAGGGGCGTTATTGCGGGCCGGTGACGGCGCGCATGGTCGCGGAGCGGGACAATCGTCAGGTGGAAGACCGTAGTTTCTACGCGCCACGGGTTCCAATCAAGCCCGTCAGCATAACCGCCATCCTCGCAGCACAGGAGATGCTGGATGGAACCGATTGATCTGCTTGTCGTTGGCGGCGGTATCGTCGGATTGACGGCGGCGATCGCTGCGGCCGAAGGCGGCGCACGTGTTGCACTCGTCGACGCGGCCATCAACGCGGGATCGAACGCGAATGCGGGCAGCCTTCATGTCCAGATGCAAAGCCGGTTCATCAGGCTGTTTCCCGATCAGGCCCCCAATGTCGAGGCCTCGCTGCCGCTTTACCTCAGTGCCGTGAAGGAATGGGAGCGGCTGGACAGGGAGATCGGGCCGTTCGAACTTGTCCGAAAGGGCGGCCTGATGCTGGCTGAAAGCGCGGAGCAAATGGCGTTTCTCGAGCAAAAGGCTGCGCGGGAAGCTCGCCAGGGTCTTCACGTTGACTTGCTGGATCGAAGCGAACTGAACAAGCTTGCCCCTTGGCTTGGAGAACAGATCGTCGGTGCCGAGCTCTGCCACGATGAAGGCAAGCTGAACCCGCTTGTGGCCAATGTCCGCCTGCGCGCGCGTGCCATCGAGCTGGGAGTGGACATGCAGATCGACCATGTGACCGGGCTGGGACAGCAGGGACATGTCACCGTCCATTGCGCCAGCGGCCGTGTTCATCACTGCGACAAGGTCATCCTTGCAGCCGCCTGGGGGGTTGGATCTCTTGTGCAGGGGTTCGGACTGGACCTGCCCGTCAGGGCCGAGCCACTGCATATGAACATAACCGAGGCGGGGGCCGGGCAGATCAATCATCTCATTCAGCATGCTGAGCGGTCCATCACCCTCAAACAATTCGGATCAGGCCAGATCGTTATTGGCGGTGGATGGCAGGCGCAGAGCCGCGGCAATCAGGATGTGCCCGGCGTTCTGGCGCAATCCCTGCTCGGCAATGTTGCCCTGGCGGCACGGCTGGTGCCTTCCATCGGTCAGCTCAGGGTGATCAGAACCTGGGCGGGGATGAACACGACGTTGGACGGCAAGTCGCTTCTGGGCGGCGTGCCCGGCGCCGAAAGGATCATCCTCGCAGTGCCCGGCGACGCCGGCTACACATTGGGACCGTTGTGTGGGCGGGCGGCCGCTTGCCTGGCGCTCGGCAATGAGCCGCCACTGGATATCGATCCATTCACGCCGGGGCGGTTCAGTGCTTGAGTGCCTGTGAGATGGTCGCTGCGGTCTGCTGCAGCTTGGGCAACACCGTTTCCACCATGTTGTCCGCGCTCATGCGCAGGGTCGGGGCGCCGACATTGATTGCGCCAACGAGGCCGCCAAAGGAATTGCGCAGAGGAACCGCGATCGATAGCAAGCCCTTTTCCAGTTCCTGGTCGACAATCGACCAGCCTTTGTCTCGGACGGTTTCGAGTATCTTTCGAAACTCGTTGCGGTCGGTCACGGTGCGATCTGTCATGGGAAACAGCGGAATGTTCTGCAGAATGCCCGGCCACATCTCCGGTGGTTGTGCGGCCAGCAGCACGCGTCCCGTCGCCGTGCAGTGAGCCGCGAAACGCGCGCCTACGGTTATGCCTACGGAAATCACCCGGTGGTACTGGGTGCCGCTGACGTAAACCACTTCGAATTTGTCCAGAACCGCTGCTGAGACCGATTCGCGGATCTCCTCGGAAAGATGGTCGAGAAAGGGACGCGCAATATCCCAGGCGCCCTTGGAGGACAGCACCGAATAGCCCAGTTCGAGCACCTGCGGGGTCAGGTCGAAGAGTTTTCCATCGGCGACCGCATAGCCTTCATGCACGAGGGTCAGCAGAATTCGCCGGGCACCGGCCCTGGTGTTTCCGGTTTCGGCGGCAACTTCCGACAGGGTCATCTTCCGGCGTGTGCGATTGAAGGCGCGGAGCACTTCAAGCCCCCGGGCGAGCGAACTCACATAGTCCCGCGGATTCAGGCCACCATTGTCTGGATCATCCTGGAAATCGGATGAAGCGGTCATCAAACCTGTGCGCTGCCCGGACTTTGGACCTATGCCAGTGCTCTCATGCTTGGCTTCCGATTTGGGTTTCTGCGCCATGATTCGGCTCCTCGCGCACAATTGTAAATTTCCCAGACGCCTTAGCACACGCGATTGTGGGGGTGCAGCGGAAAAATCTCAAAATCAACACTTGCCACACAATCCAAAAATGGTGTTATATCGCACAAGAGTACGGTATGTGAACAAAATCAGCAACCAAGGGAGACGATAATGAGCAATTCGGGGAATGGGAAATTCGATGTGACGCGCCGCGGCGCACTCAAGGGCCTGGCGGCTTCGACCGTTTTGGCGACGCTTCCGGTGCGGGCATGGGCCCAAGATGTGACCCTGCGCTGGTGGTCGCCGCAAGGCTCACCCGACCAGGTGGCGGCCTACAAGTTCCAGATCGAGCAGTTCGAAGCCATGCATCCCGGTATCAAGGTAGTCTTCGAGACGACGTCGGATGAGGGGTATGCGCCGCAGCTCGCTGCTGCGTTCTCGAGCGGCGAAGTGCCGGACGTGGTTACGCACCTGCCGTCCTTTGCGGTCGCGAGCTATTACGCGAACGGTCTGGTCGAGCCGTTTGACGATGTCATCGAGGCTATCGGCGCCGATGATTACTATGCTGGAGCCAATGATGTCTTCAAGGCTGCCGACGGAAAGTACATCGGCACGGGCATCGGCAACACTGCCGCCAACATGCTCTGGCTGCGAAAAGACCTGATGGAAGCTGCCGGCGTCGACAAGGCGCCCGAGACCTGGGACGAATTGCGCGCGGCCTGTCAGGCCATGCAGGGCGGTGGCGTGTACGGTGCCCCGCTGCCCTATGGCCGCAATTCCATGACCTCGCTGATCTTCATCGGCGTCATCCACCAGGCAGGCGGGCAGGTTTTCACGCCGGATCTTGAAGTCGACATCGACAGTGACGCCACTCGCGCTGCGCTGGACTTCTATGCTTCCATGCGTGAGCTGTGCCCTCCCGGTGCCACCAACTACAGCTGGGGCGAGAGCCTGACTGCATTTGTCAGCGGCGCATCAGCCACCGGCATCTATGCAGGCCGCGTGCTGGCCAACGTCAATGCTCAGAATCCGGGCATCGCCAACTCCGTCACCTGCGTGACCTATCCCCGGATCTCGACCGATGTGGCTCCCTGGACGTTCAACGACTTCCCGAGCGTCTTTATCCCGGCGCAGTCCAAGCACAAGGATGCGGCCAAGATGTTCGCGGCCTTCCTGTTCAACCCGGAAGGCTACATCAAGCAGCTGCACGCAGCTCCCGGCCATGTGCTGCCGGTGCTCAAGTCGATCAGCACGAATCCGATGTATCTCGATAATGCGATCATCAAGGCGTACGAATCCGAAGTCGATCTGATGGCTTCCGCTGCGGCGGGCGGTTACAATCTCGGCTATGAATCGGCAGCGCACAAGTCCAACGACAAGGGCGGTGAGGTTGTCGGCAGCGGAGTGATTGCGGACCTTGTTCAGCGCGTCGTGCTCAATGGCGAGAACGCCGATACTGTTCTGGGCGAGACATCGAAGACAATCGAAGCCATCATGAAGGGCTGAGATCGCAACTCGCGTGGCGGTGATTTCGCCGCCACGCGCTCATGAGAAACCCAATGATCAAAAACAAGCAGACAAAGCTGGAGCGGCACTACGCCACTCTGGGTATGATGTTGATTGCGCCTACCGTCCTGGTGTTTTGCGCGGTTATCGTCTACCCGCTGGTTTCGGCAATCTATCTGAGCCTGTTCGACATCTACACCCCGACGCTGCAAGGCGAATGGGTCGGTCTGGACAATTATCGCGAGCTGCTTGGCAAGGGTGAGTTCTGGGCATCTCTTCGCACCAACCTGATCTGGACCGTTGGCACACTCAGCCTTCAGATCCTGTTCGGTATCGGCATGGCCCTGGTGCTGCACCAGAACATCTGGTTTCGCAGTCTTGCACGCAGCCTGATCCTGTTTCCATATTTCATCTCGACCGTTGTTGCGGTTCTGGTCTGGCGCTGGCTGTTCAACGATCTCTACGGCATCCTCAACCATCTGATGATGGCCGCAGGGCTGATCGACATGCCGGTCGACTATCTTGGTTCCATGCCCAATGCGATGATTTCGGTCATTCTCGTGGGTGCATGGAAGTATTTTCCGTTTGTTGTCATCGCCGTGCTGGCACGGCTGCAGACGATCCCCGACTCGCTTTACGAGGCTGCCCGCATTGACGGCGCCGGTCCGGTTGCACGCTTTTTCGACATCACTTTGCCGCAGCTGCGTGATGTGCTCGTGGTTATCATCATGCTGCGCGCAATCTGGGACTTCAAGGAATTCGACCTGATCTTCCTGCTCACCGGTGGTGGCCCCGTCACCTCGACCCAGACACTGCCGCTGCTCGTCTACAAGGAAGCCTTCTCCCTCAACAACATGGGAATGGCTGCGGCTTACGCGGTCGCCATGATGGCGGTGATGCTGGTCTTCATGATCCTCTACATTCGCAAGACCGGGGAGAAAGACGCATGATACGCCGCGTTCTCTTCAACTTGATGGCCTGGGCCATTGTGCTGGCAGTCGCCTTTCCGCTGTTCTGGATGGTGGTCACGTCGCTCAAGCCGCAGTCCGAGCTCTTCAGGCGACCTCCGACAATATTGCCCGAAGTCACCACGTTCGAGCACTACTGGCGGCTGCTCAGTGAAACGAATTTCCTCACCTACTTCCAGAACTCGGTGGTCCTCTCGGTTGTCACCACGGTGGTGGTGGTCTCGATCGCGACGCTTGGCGCCTATTCGATCGTGCGTTTCAAGTACTGGGGACGCGAGAGCCTGGCGTTTCTTGTCCTCTTTACCTACTTGCTGCCTTCGGTCGTCCTCATCATTCCGCTCTATCTCATGCTGGTCGGCCTTGGCTTGTCGAACACCATATTCAGCCTGGTGATAGCCTATACGACCTTTGCGCTGCCCTATGCGCTGTGGCTGCTTCGTTCGTTCATGGCAGGAATTCCGGAGGATCTGGAATCGGCTGCCTTGGTTGACGGTGCTTCCCGCATGGGCGCGTTTCGCGACGTGATCTTGCCGCAGCTTCTGCCGGGCATCATCTCGACGGCGTTGTTCACGTTCATCCTGTCCTGGAACGAATATCTTTACGCTCTGGTGCTGGTGAATTCCGACAACACCCGTCCCCTCACAACCGGCGTGATGAACATGCTGATCTCGTCATTCAACGTCGAATGGTCGCTGTTGATGGCGGCCTCGGTGATGATGAGCGTTCCGCTGATCATCGTGTTTGCCTTCCTGCAAAGTTATCTAACCCGCGGCTTCGGCGCTGGCGGGGTCAAGGGTTGATCATGGCCGATGTAGTATTCAAGAACGTCCACAAAAAATTCGGCGACTTCATTGCCGTTGAAGGACTGGACCTGTCGATAGAAGAAGGCGAATTCGTCTCTCTGCTTGGACCGTCCGGATGCGGAAAGACAACGACGCTGCGCATGCTTGCCGGACTGGAATTTCCCAGTTCCGGGGAGATCAGCATCGGCGACAGGGTAGTCAATGACCTGCCTCCAGGTAAGCGCGATATCGCAATGGTCTTTCAGAGCTATGCGCTCTACCCGCACATGTCGGTGGAAAAGAACATCGCCTACCCGCTCAAGAAACGGGGCGTTCCCCGCAGCGAGCAGGGCCCTATGATCGCCCGTGTTGCAGAGATGCTGCAACTGACCCCGCTGCTGTCGCGCAAGCCAAGGCAGCTTTCCGGCGGCCAGCAGCAGCGTGTGGCCCTGGGTCGTGCCCTGGTGCGTGATCCGAAAGTGTTCCTGCTCGATGAACCGCTGTCCAACCTCGACGCCAAGCTTCGTGGAATCATGCGCGCTGAACTGGTCGAACTGCATCAGCGCCTCGGCCGAACCATGGTCTACGTGACCCATGACCAGCTTGAAGCGATGACCATGTCAGATCGGATCGCGGTCATGTATGACAAGAAGCTTCAGCAATTTGCCCCACCGCAAGAGGTCTATCGCGAACCCGCCAACCGGTTTGTCGCCGGTTTCATCGGGATGCCGTCGATGAACCTCATAGACGGTGACCTTTCCCAAGAAGGTGATCGGTGGATGTTCCGGTCGGGAAGCATTTCGGTACCCGTGGGGCCTTTGGTCGCCGATGCCCGCGGCGGTGAAGCCTGCCTCGGAGTGCGCCCGGAAAATCTGCTGCTGGGCGAGGGGCCAACGCCGGCAGTGGTGCAACTGGTCGAGAGAACGGGACACGAGAACATCGTGGTTGTCGAGATCGAAGGTGGCCTTCGCATGACCGGGCGAGTGCCTGCCAGCACTGATTGGAAGACCGGCGAAACAATCCAGATGTCCATTCAGTCCGAAGCAGCCCACGTGTTTGCGGCTGGCCCCACGGGCAGGAGACTGAACATCGCTTCCGTCGCGGTCCGGCCGTGACCCGTTACCCATTCAAAGCTGCACTTTCCTCAGGAGATCCAAGTTGAACCGCTCATCTGTAAATTGGTTCGGGCCGATGCCCGCCATAACAACACCATTCCGCACGGATCTCAGCATCGACGAAGCGGCTTTCGTCGCCAACATAGAACGTCTCTTCGATGCCGGAGCCACTGGAATGGTCGCATCCGGATGTACGGGAGAGTTCTGGGCGATGAGCATGGAAGAGCGCTCTCAGGTTGCACGGCTGACCGTAGAGGCCTGCCAGGGCAAAGGCCCTGCCATCATCGGTACCGGCGCAATTCGTCCCGAAGACGTGATCGACCAGATCCATGCGGCGAAGGAAACCGGAGCGGACGGTGTTCTCGTTATGCCACCCTATTTCGCGCATCTGACGGAAGCGGAAACGATTGCCCATTTTGAAGCGGTCAACAAAGAAGCGGTGCTGCCGATCCTGCTGTACAACATTCCGGGAAATGCCGGGAATGCCATCACGCCCGAGATTGCCGACAAGCTCGCCGATCTCGACATGGTTGTCGGTATCAAGGAAAGCTCTGGCAGCTGGAGAAACTTCCATGCCACGCTCAATGCCGTCAAGGACCGCCTGCTGGTCTTCTGCGGCCCCTCCTCGGTCTATGGCGTGCCGGCGACGCTCGCGGGCGCAGATGGCCTGATCGACTGTTTCCCCAATGTCTGGGCCAAGGGGTGCCTCGATCTCTGGCATGCAACGGTCGCCGGTCGTCTCGACGAAGCCTGGGAACTGCAGCAGACCGGCATGGAACTTACGGATCTGTTCACCAGTGACGGCCGCACGCTATACCCGGCGACAAAGGCTGCGATGAACCTGCTGGAATTGCCGGGTGGCGGTTTGCCGCGTCCACCGTTGCTGCCATTGACCGGCACTGCATTGGTTGGATTGAGCAAGGGGCTGGAAGCCTTGCTTTCGCCTGTCACGGAACCGGCCTGATCAAGGGAGATAGACATGGATCTTGGATTGAAGGGCCGCAAGGCCATCGTGTCCGCTGCAAGCAGGGGGCTTGGCCTCGCCGCCGCACGTTCGCTGGCGCGCGAAGGCGTTTCGCTGATCATGAACGCAAGGTCTGCAGAGGCACTGGAGAAGTCTGCCGCCGATATTCGTTCGGAATTCGGCGTCGAGGTGACAACGGTCGCTGCCGATTTCAACTCCGCCGAGGGCCGCAAGCAGATCCTCGATGCGGCGGGTGATGTCGATATTCTTGTCAACAACCCCGGGGTCAGGCAGGTTCCGACACCCTATGCCAAGATCTCGGCCGAGGATTGGCGGTACTGGATGGAGACCCATTTCCTGTCGTCGCTGGAACTGATCACCGCCGTCGCACCGGGAATGCAGGCCCGCAAGTTCGGCCGCATCGTCAACATGTCGGTCAGCTTCATCAAGTTTCCGCAGGTGGGTTTTGCTCACAGCCATGCCGCGCGACTGGCGCTGTCGGGTGCGGTCGCTGCCATGGTCCGGGAACTGATGCCCGACAATGTGACGATCAACACGGTCTGCCCGGGCCTCTTCGATACCGACGCGCTGCACACCAATCTCCACGGCCATGCCAAGCGCGGCAACACCACCTACGAAGCCATCGTGGAAAACCGGTTGTCGACCTGTCCCGCCGGGCGGTTCGCAGACCCCAGTGAGTGCGGGGACCTGATCGCCTTCCTGTGCTCTGCCCAGTCCGGCTTCATGTCGGGCCAGAACATCGTAAACGACGGCGGCGTCTATCAGGGGCTTTTCTAGATGGAAGCGCGTGTTGCCATGATTTCAGGCGCTGGGCGCGGTCTTGGCGCGGCCATTGCAGAGCGGCTGCTGGCTGACGGCTGGTCGGTTTCGCTCGGCATGCGCAATCCGGCAAAAGCCCAAGCTGAGATGGAAGCGCGAGCGCAAGGCCGTATGCTTTGCTGTCGTTTCGATTCCGCTGATGCTGCCACTGCGCAATCATGGGTCGACCAGACGGTTGCGCATTTCGGTCGCATCGATGCATTGGTCAACAATGCCGGCATCCTGCGAATGGTCGACTTCGAGCAGGGCAGCGAAGAAGATCTCGATGATCTCTGGTCGGTCAACGTCAAGGCGCCGTTCCGGTTGATCCGCGCCGCGCTCCCTCATCTCAAGCAAACAGGGCAGGGACGTGTGGTCAACATCGCTTCAACCGACGCGAAGCGCTTTAGAGGCGGAACATCCGTCGGCTATGCGATGACCAAGCATGCCCTTCTGGCCATGACCCAGGCGGTCCGCTTTGCCGGATGGGACGAAGGCGTCCGGGCGACCGCCATGTGTCCGGGCGCGATCGATACCGATTTGATCGGCAATGCCCCCGCCGCCACCCCGAAGGCCGACAGGCTCCAGCCGGAAACTGTGGCTGGGATGGTGGCATTTGTTCTCTCTCTGCCAAATCAGGCATCCGTGCCCGAACTGATCAGCAACACCCGACTGGAGAGCTTCATATGAACCTGGCAGGCCCGATCAACGACGAACTTGCCGCCTGGGATCGGGACTGTCTGCTCCATCCCACCACGCACACCGCGAACCACGCCCGCGGCGATGTGCCCGGCCGGATCGTGACTGGCGGCAAGGGTGTTCATATCGAGGACCGCGACGGCAACCGGTTCCTGGACGCGTTTGCTGCGCTCTACTGCGTCAATGTCGGCTACGGTCGCACGGAAATCGCCGACGCGATGAATGATCAGGCGCAAAAACTCGCCTATTTTCACGCTTTTGCCGGGCACGGCAATGAACCGGCGATAACGCTGGCCCGGATGATCATGGATCGGGCGCCGGAGCACATGGCCAGGGTCTATTTCGGCCTGTCCGGATCTGATGCGAACGAAACCAATGTTAAGCTTGCCTGGCATTACAACATCCTGCGCGGCAAGCCTGAGAAGAGAAAGATCATCAGCCGCTGGCGGGCTTATCACGGTTCCGGAGTCGTATCCGGGTCGATGACAGGTCTGAAGGCCTACCATGCCCGCTTTCATCTGCCGCTTGAAGGGTTTCTGCACGCCGCAACACCGCATTATCTGCGCAGGGACGATGCGACACTGAGCGAGGCTGCCTTCACCGACCGTCTCATCGCCGATCTCGAGGCGATGATCCTGTCTGAGGGGCCTGAAACCATCGCGGCATTCATTGGCGAGCCGGTCATGGGAACCGGTGGGATCCTGCCGCCACCGGAGGGATACTGGGGACGGGTTCAGGAGCTGCTTGATCGCTACGATATCCTCTTGATCAGCGACGAAGTCGTCTGCGGCTTTGGCCGCACCGGAAGCATGTTCGGCGCAACCCACTATGGCCTGAAGCCCGATTTCATGACCATCGCCAAGGGGCTGACCAGCGCCTATGCGCCGCTGTCGGGCTCGGTCATTTCCCAAAGGGTGTTCGACGTCCTGATGCAGGGGTCCGATGATTTCGGCGCTCTTGCCCATGGCTGGACCTACTCCGCCCATCCGGTCAGTTGCGCTGCCGGAATTGCCACGCTCAATCTGGTCGATGAACTGGGATTGCTCGGCAACGCGTCCAGCACCGGTCCCTATTTGCTTCAGCGCTTGCGTGATGCTGTCGGAAGCCATCCCAATGTCGCGGAAGTCCGCGGTGTAGGCCTGATGGCTGCTGTCGAATTCATGGAGGATCCCGGCACGTTCAAGTGGTTTGAGCCGCCGATGAGCATGAGCGGTAAGATTTCCGCGGCGATGCTGCGGCGTGGTGTCATTGCCCGCCCGATGCCCGAAGGCGACATCATCGGTTTCGCTCCCCCGCTCTGCATTACCCCCCAGGAGGTTGATCAGGTTGTGGAGGCCTTGCAGGGCGCGGTTCAGGAAGTTCTTGGCTGACCGCGGCGGGCACGACCAATCGGCCATCGAAGGCCTTTACCAACACGAAATGGAACGTCCAATGTCGCATGAGCACCTTGTCCGTCAGGCCAATCTTATCTCCGGAAACTGGGTTTCAGCGGACTCGGGGAAGACCATTGATGTGGTCAATCCCGCTGACGGCAGTGTGATTGCGACGGTGCCGAATTGCGGTGCCGCAGAAACCCGCCGCGCCATTGAAACGGCGCATGCTGCCTTTCCGCAATACGCCGCAATGCCGCTTAACGAGCGCGTCGTATTGTTGCGCCGGCTGCATCAGTTGATTGTCGACAATCTCGAAGGTCTGGCTTCGCTGTTGACAGCTGAACAGGGCAAGCCTCTTGCGGAATCGCGCGCCGAGGTCGGCTCCTCCGCGGCATACGTATTGTGGTTCGCGGAAGAGGCACGCCGCACCGACGGCGCCGTCATTCCGGCGCCGGTCAAGGGTCGGAAACTGATGACCACGCGCCACCCGGTTGGCGTTGTTGCCGCGATTACACCCTGGAACTTCCCTTCATCCATGCTCGCCCGGAAAATAGGACCGGCGCTGGCCGCTGGATGTACGGTCGTTGTCAAGCCAGCCACGGCAACTCCCTTGTCGGGGCTGGCCTGGGGGCTTCTGGCCGAGCAGGCCGGCTTTCCGCCCGGTGTGGTCAATATCCTCACCGGCTCGGCGCGCGAGATCGGCGGAGAAATCACCGCCAACAAGCTGGTCCGCAAGATCACCTTTACGGGCTCGACGGAAATCGGAAAGCAGATACTGCGCGAAGCGGCCGGCACCGTCAAACGCGTGTCGATGGAACTGGGAGGCAACGCGCCCTTTATCGTCTTCGACGACGCGGACCTCGACCGCGCGGTGGAAGGCGCATTGATTGCCAAGTTCAGGAATGCCGGCCAGACCTGCATCTGCACGAACAGGCTCTACGTTCAGTCGGGCATCTACGATCAGTTCACGGCACGCTTTGCCGAACGGGTCGCAGCTCTCAAGGTTGCACCTGGCAACGAGGATGGTGCCGAGCAAGGCCCGATGATCGACGAAGCCGCACTGGCAAAAATGGAAGAGCTCGTCGGCGATGCGCTGTCAAAAGGGGCACAGGTCGTCACCGGAGGCGACCGGCACGCGCGCGGTGGCCTGTTCTATGCCCCCACGGTGCTTTCCGACGCGAGCAGTGAGATGCGCTTTACCCGGGAGGAAATTTTCGGGCCTGTTGCTCCGGTCTACCGGTTCGACACCGAGGAGCAGGCAATCACTGCAGCAAACGACACGGACTACGGGCTTGCCGCCTATGCCTACACCAGGGATCTGGCAAGGATGTTCCGGCTGCAGGATCAGCTCGAATATGGCCTGATCGGCATCAATGAGGTGCTGATTGTCAGCCCTGAGGCACCGTTTGGCGGCCTCAAGGAATCTGGTATCGGCAAGGAGGGGAGCTGGCAGGGGATCGACGACTATCTCGACACAAAATACACTTGCATAGGCGGACTTTGAGCCCCGGAGAGAGGGTCGAGACAGATCTAGGCTTGTCACGGCAGGGAACGTGAATCGGATCAACTCTCTCAGAAGCGACCGCCTCCGGCAAACCCGGCACGGTTGCGTCATCACCTTCAGACTCACCGCCACATTAGGTGAGGTTCGTGTTCGTCCGGGTAGGAATACGGGTGGCGAAACACGTGGTTTGACGGCTCGGTCATTCCGATCACCGGCACCAGTTTCGCAGCCGCCGAGGCTACCCGTCTTCTCTCTCGAAAAATGGCGGAACTGACGGCCGGCTGCGCATCGGGAGCCAAGATATCCGGTTTTGACCCCGACACCTGGTTTCGCGTCATCGCCGAAGACGAGGATGGCGCAGACCTGGCATCGCTGCCAAGGGCGAAGGTCGGCTGGGGAAGGGTCGGCTGGTCCGAGCCGCATCGGCAGAACCGGCGTTTCTGGCAGTCTGGCGGCAAAATCTGAAACGCAACTCCATCGTCGCGGGGCAGGGTGTTGTCCGGAACCATGCCGCCCCGCACGTATCCCGGGATTGCTGATTCTATCCGGTCCGGGATCGAATGAGCGATTGCAGGGTGTAAACCAGAACGGCGATGCCGACAGCGCCGAGGCTTGCCACGCCCAGAAGCACGATCAGGTCGATCGGGCCGCCGATGTCGCTGAAGCCGGAGTTTGTGATCAGCTGCACGAACAGGACGGCGGCGATGGCGCCGAAGGGCATCGACAGCTGCGCCAGCAGGAACTTGCGCATCGACATCGACCGGTCGCGCACGAGCACGTAGAGATAGGCGGCGGTGATCACGACTGCGGCCACCACCATGGCCCAGAACAGGCCGCGGCCGAAGATCTCCTCGAAGACGGCAATCAGGGTGGTGAAGGTCAGGTCTTTCATGGCGTTCTCCTCAGGCCTTGCCGCGCAGCATGGCGTTGTAGGTGGCTTTCAGCGCCACTTCCTTCATCAGCCAACTGATCCACAACTCCTCCATCGGCGCGATGATGCCGGGGAAGGAGGGGGTGAGATTGTTCTGGTAGTCGAACTCGATCAGCATGGCGCGACCGACGCGGGTGATCAGTGGGCAGGAGGTGTAGCCGTTGTAGGTCGCGGTGCCTTCCGTGCCGGCAATGGCTGCGACAAGGTGATCCTCGACCACCGGAACCTGCCATTTGACCGAGGCGGCGGTCTTGCCCTTGGGCACGCCGGCGACATCGCCGAGCGCGAAGATTTCCGGGTAGCGCAGATGCCTGAGCGTCTGCTTGTCGACTTCCACCCAGCCTTGGTCGGTCCATTTGTCGGCCCAGGACAGACCCGACTGCCGGATCACATCGGGCGCGCGCTGCGGCGGGATGACATGCAGGTAGTCGTATTCAAGCTCCGTATCACCGTCGGGAGTGGTGAATGTGGCGCGCTGGCTGCCCGGCTCGATGGACTTGAGCACATGGCTGTAGGCCGGCGTGATGCCGCGGTTCTCAAACAGCATCCGCACCTTTTCCGAAACGATCGGAACGCCGAAGAGGCTTTGGTTGTTGGCGGCGTAGATGATCTCGGTCTTGCCCGCGTTGCCTGCGGTGCGGGCGATGTCATCGATCAGGAAGGTGTGCTTGAGCGGCGCACCGGCGCATTTCATCTCGGTCGCCGGGCGCGTGAAAATTCCGACGCCGCCTTCCTCGGTGTATTTCGATGCGGCCTGCCATGTGCGCGCGGCATACTCCGGACCGGCATAGAGCGCGCCGATACCGTTCGAGCCGACGAGGTCGAGCGAGAAGCCCTCGATGGCGTCGTGATCAAGAACGAGACCGGGGGCGACAACCAGGAAGTCATAGTCGACCGCCTGCCCGCCGGAGGTCGTCACCCTGCGGGTCTCGGGATCGATACCGGCGGCGGCCTCGTTGATATATGTGATGCCGCCGGGCAGCCAGTCGGTGGTCCTGCTCTCGGTGTAAGATGCTGGTTTCAGCCCCGCCGCGACCAGCGAAAGCCCGGGCTGGTAGAGGTGCTTCTCGCTGGGATCGATGATGGTGATTGACGCGCCGTCGAGGCGATCAATCAGCCGGTTGACCAGGGCAGTACCGCCGGCCCCCGCGCCGATGATCACCACGCGCGCGGAGGTCTTGACCGAGGCCGCGCGGACCGGACCGCTCCAGGCGGCTGCGGCCATGCCACTTGCGGCAAGGCCCAGGAACATGCGTCTCGAGGGTGCGAAAGCTGATTGGGTCATCCCGTCCTTCTCCTGAATTATACCGCATGTTTGCCACATGAATTGCCGGTAAACCTTGATCTGGGTCAAAATACATTCATATATTTATATTCTTTTATAAAATGGAGTATCGCGAAAAAAGGCGCCCGGTTCAGGGCGCCTTTGAGGTTCGGATCGGGACAGCCGAATCAGCCTCGGGTTTTATCCCGATGAGGATTGCCGCCCTGATCGTTGATCATGCGGCTGTCTTCCTGCAGTTCCAGCCACATGGCGTTGACGACGGCGAACATTGCGGCCAGCGGAAGACCCAACAACCAGGCGAAATACCACATATCTTGATCCTCCTGATCAGTAGACGGAATGAGAATTGTCGGTGACGTCGGCCTCGGTGACCTTGCCCCACAGCACCTTGTAGACCCATGCCGTGTAGGCAAGGATCATCGGCATGAAGATCACGGTCACCACCAGCATGATGAACAGGGTCATGTGCGAGGATGAACTGTTCCAGACCGTGAGTGACGACCGCGGGTCGGATGAGGACGGCATGATGAACGGGAACATCGTCAGCCCGACCGACGAGATCACCCCGAGGATCGCCATCTTGGAAACCAGCAGCGTCGAGACTTCGCGCCCGGCGCGCAGCCCGAGGAAAGTCAGCAGGCCGCCGGCAATGCCCATGATGGGTGCAATGGCGATCCATGGGCGGTCCGAATAGGCGGTGAGCCAGCTTGCCGTCTTTTCCACCTCGAAATGCAGCGGGTTTGACGGGCCGGTGGTAAGGTAGTCGCCGACGATGCGGTAGCCCTCGATCCCGAGGGCCATCCAGACGCCGGCCAGCGCATAGGCCGCCACGGCAACCAGTGCCGCGATGGAGCCGAAACGGCGGGCCCGGTCACGCACATTGCCTTCCGCCTTCAGCGTCAGCCATGCGCCGCCATGCATCACCAGCATCGACAGCGACACCACCCCGGCAAGTAGCGAGAAGGGATCGAGAAGGCCGATGAACTTGGTGTACCAGGCGCCCTCATAGATGGTGTGCAAATCATCGGTGAAATGAAACGGCACGCCCTGGATGACATTGCCGACGGCAACGCCGAACAAGAGAGCGGGGATCCCGCCACTGGCAAACAATGCCCAGTCCCAGGACGTCCGCCAGCGCACGTCATCCCGCTTCGAGCGGTACTTGAAGGCGACAGGCCGGACGATGAAAGCGGCGAGTACCACGAACATCGCCAGGTAGAAGCCGGAGAACGAGACCGCGTAGAGCGGTGGCCAGGCGGCGAAGATCGCGCCGCCGCCGAGAATGAACCAGACCTGGTTGCCTTCCCAGACCGGGCCTACGGTGTTGATCGCCACGCGGCGCTCGACATCGGTTTCGGCAACGAAGGGCAGCAGGGCGCCGACACCCATGTCGAAGCCGTCGGTGAGCGCGAAGCCGATCAGCAGGACGCCGAGCAGACCCCACCAGATCACGCGCAAGATGTCATAGTCGATAAGAGAGTGCAGGATCATGGTTCTTACTCCGCCGGCATGGCGATGGCGTCGGCATTGCGCCGGCCGGCCAGCCGTTCTGTGTGTCTGATAACCCAGGCGTCGGTTTCCTCGACGTCCTGGAAGGGTCCCTTGCGGATGTATTTGAGCATCAGCCCCATCTCGATGACGAACAGGACGGTGTAGAAGATGACAAATCCGGCAAGCGTCAGCGCCACCTCGGTCATCGAAAGCGCCGAGACCGACATGGCCGTCGGCAGCACGCCGTCCACGGTCCAGGGCTGACGACCGAATTCGGCGACAAACCAGCCCAGTTCCGCTGCAATCCAGGGCGCAGGGATCATCCACACCGCCAGATGCAGGGCCGGGCGCGGGAAATCCATGCCCTTGAACGAGGCGCGATAGAAGAAGTAGAGCATCGTCGCGATGAAGCCGAAGCCAAGCGCAACCATGATCCGGAAAGCCCAGAACAGCGGCCAGACGGTCGGAATGGTGTCATTGGCGGCCTGGACAATCTGCTCGGGCGTCGCTTCGCGCGGATCATCGACGTATTTTTTGAGCAGGAAGGCGAAGCCGAGATCGGCGGAATGGGCTTCGAACCGAGCGGTCTCAGCCGGATCGGCATTGTCGCGCGCCTCGCGGATATGCATCAGCGCGTCATAGGCGATCAGGCCGGATTTGATGCGGGTTTCAGCTTGCGTTTCGAGTTCCTCGATCCCCGGGATCGACGTGGTCAGCGAGCGGGTGCCGATCAGTCCCATCACATAGGGAACATGAATGGCATAGTGGGTGGTCCGCGCTTCCTGATCGGGAAAGCCGAAGGCGGTGAACGAGGCCGGCGCCGGCTCTGTTTCCCACATGCCCTCGATGGCAGCGAGCTTCATTTTCTGACTGTGCGTGGCGCTGTAGCCCGATTCATCGCCCAGCAGCACCACCGAAAACGCAGATGCGAGACCGAAGGCGGCGGCCACGGTGATCGAACGCCGGGCCAGTTCGATATGGCGCCCGCGCAGCAGGTACCAGGCCGAGACGCCGAGCACGAAGACCGAGGCGGTGACGTAACCGGCCGAGACGGTATGGACGAACTTGGCCTGGGCCACCTCGTTGAACAGCACCTCGTAGAAATCGGTCATTTCCATGCGCATGGTCATCGGGTTGAACTGAGCGCCGACCGGGTTCTGCATCCAGCCATTGGCAATCAGGATCCACAATGCCGAGAAGTTGGAGCCGATCGCCACCAGCCAGGCGACGGTCAGGTGCGCCACCTTGCTCAGCTTGTCCCAGCCGAAGAAGAACAGCCCGACGAAGGTCGCCTCGAGGAAGAAGGCCATCAGCCCCTCGATCGCCAGCGGCGCACCGAAAATGTCGCCGACATAATGGCTGTAATAGCTCCAGTTCATGCCGAACTGGAATTCCATGGTGATGCCGGTTGCGACACCGAGCACGAAATTGATGCCGAACAGCGTGCCCCAGAACTTGGTCATCTGCCGCCAGATCGGACGGTTGGTCATCACATACACCGTCTCCATGATGGCCACGAGGATCGAAAGACCCAGCGTCAGCGGCACGAAGAGGAAATGATACATGGCCGTCATGGCGAACTGCAGCCGTGACAGCTCGACGATCCCGAACTCCATTTGCTTTGCTCCTTGGAACGGGGAGCACACCATGCACCCCCAGAATATATCTATGAATTTTTGAATATGTCAGGGCGGGGTGGCTGACATTGATTTGGATCAATAAAGCTGCATTACTGATATATCTTATTTGGACGGCTGGAGCTTTTTGGGTCCCGCCGGTCCTATGGCTCGGCATTGATCCAGCTGGATGACGCGATCCGCCCAGCCGATTTCGGCAGGACGGTGGGACGCGGTCAGAATGGATGCCGCCGGCAGGTAGGCCCGTATCCCGGCGAGCACGGCGAGGGCCGTCTTTTCGTCCAGCCCTTCGGTGGGCTCGTCCATGAGCAGCAGTCCTGGTCGCCGCAACAGGCTGCGGGCAAGAACAAGCCGGCGGGCCTCGCCACCCGACAGGCCCGCTCCCTGTGGACCAAGCCTGCATTCCAGTCCGCCTTTGGAACGGATGACCAACGTCAGCGAGACGGCCTCGAGCACCTCCCACAGGGCCGCATCGGATGCGTCCGGACACCCGAGCCGCAAGGCATCCCCGACTGTGCCTGCCATCAGCGCGCTGCGTTGCGGAACCAGAGTGACAACGGCGCGCAGTCGGGATTCGTCCCAATCTGCGAGGGGCAGGGAGCCAATCGTGATCTGTCCGGCTTCCGGTGCAAGCAGACGGGCGGTTAGCAGCAGCAATGTGCTTTTTCCCGATCCGCTCGGCCCGGTAATGGCCACGCTTTCGCCGGCCGAAATGGCCAGGGACACCTTGTCGAGGATTGGCAGGAGCGCCCCGTCGCGTCGAAAGGAGAGATCCCTGATCTGCAACTCGGCAGTCTGGCCGGAAAGCCCGTCCTTGGGTGCCAGCGCGACAGCGTTCAGGCTTGCCGCAACCCGTTGTGCGGCCACGCCCATCCGGCCGAGATCAGCCATCGCCCGGCGCAGGGGAGCGATGGTTTCCATCAATGCCAGTGAAGCAAAGAACCCGATGGCTGCCAGTGCCGGTGTGATCATGCCGTTGCGTGCGAGCATCATCCCGATCGCAAGAGCGCCTGCCGCCACCACGGTTCCGGTCAGTGACAGCGCGAACCCTGCCCGCCGTTCGATACGGTCCAGATCAGCGCGGCGGCGCTGCCGTTCGGCATCGGTAGCCAGAACGGTCTCGCCCTGGCGCGTCAATTGTCCATAGGCCGCCAGATCGTCGCGGGCACGGATCAGATCTATGAGCTGCGACCGGAAGGCCTGAGCCGCGGCCTCTTCTTCGCCGGAAGAGCGTGCGGCAGCGCGTGCTGCGCGAGCGAGGACAATGGTTGCCGCGCCAAGGAAGCCGGCGGCGATCCACAATGCCACGCTCAGATCCAGCAGCCACCACAGCGCCGCGAAGGTCATCAGCTGCGCTGCAATGCCGGCCGCGAGTGGCAGGATCAGCCGCAGTGGAACACCATCCAGCGCGTCGACATCCGCCATCAGCCGGTTGAGGGCCTGGGGGCCACGCAGCCGCACCAGCAGGTCATGCGGGGCGGTGACGGTGGTGGCCAGCAGCCGGACCCGGATCGTCGTCAGTGCTTTGAGCGTGGCGTCGTGGGTCAGCAACCTTTCGCCATAACGTGCGGCGGTCCGGCCAAGTGCCAGAAAGCGGACCATGGCCGAGGGCCGGAAGACATCGAAGACCGCGCCCATCCCGGCCAGTCCCGCAGCTGCGGCTGCGGTGATGAACCATCCGGAAAGGCCGAGAAGCGCGATCCCGGCGATCAGCACGACAAGGCTCAGCGCGGCGCCGCGGATCAACGCGGTTGACTGGTCCCGCAGGATCAGCCGGAAAACCTGCCACAACGCCGCGCCGCCACGATGGCGATTGTGATTGCTCGCGGTCATGCGTCAGCTCCGATCAGGATTGTGCGGTCCATCCGGGCGGCCAGCGCCGGGTCATGGGTGGCAATAATCAGACCGCAGCCTTGGCCAGCCAGCCTGGCCAGTCCGGCCATCACCACACCGGCGGTTTCGGCATCGAGATCGGCCGTCGGTTCGTCGGCAAGCAGAATGTCGGGCCGGGCGAAGATCGCCCGCGCCAGCGTGATCCGCCGGGCTTCGCCGCCGGAAATGCCGCCGCCGGTTTCTCCGAGCCATGCTTCTTTTCCACCGGGCAGTGCAGCAATCACCGAGCCTGCCGCGGCGGCCTGCAGCGCCTCTTCCAGATCGCCGGTCTTCCCAAGGCTTATATTGTCGGCCAGATTGGCATCGAGGAAATGCGGCGTCTGCGGCATCCAGCCGAGCCGCGCGCGCCAGCCATCCGCGGTCGCCGAATCAAGCTTCTCGCCCGCGACATGGATCACTCCCTCGTCCGGCAGCGCCAATCCGGCAAGCAGCCGCAACAGCGTGGTCTTGCCCGCACCCGATGGCCCCATCAGGGCCACGCTTTCTCCCGCCTGGATCGCAATGTCCGGATAGCGGATCACCCGGCCGCCGATATGCACCGCCACGCCCTCAAGTCTGATCTCCGCTGCTCCGGGGAGGCGCTCCGAGGCGCCTCCCTTGCCCGCCAGTTCCCGGGGTGTTCGCGCCCGCCATTCCGAGAATTCGCCTGCAACCGCCAGCGCCGCGGCCTTGTCGTGCCAGGCTGCCGAAAGATCCCGCAATGGCTGGTAGAAATCCGGAGCCAGCAGCAGCAGAAAGATCCCGGCGGCGGGAGTGAGTGGTGCTGCATAGGATCCGAACTCGATGGCCCCGAGCAGGGCAAAGCCGACATAGACAGCCATCATCGCCACGCCGATCGCGGCAAACAACTCCAGCACCGTTGAGGACAGGAAGGCAATCTTCAGCACGTTCATGGTGCGGGATCTGAGCTGGTCGGCACTGGCGGCGAAATCAGCGATCACGGCCGGTCCGGCATCAAGCAGCCTGATGTCGACAAGTGCCGATAGCCGGTCGATCAGAAGATCGTTGAGCGTACCGATATCCGCCATCTGTCGTTGACTTGCCTCCTTTGCGGCAAGCCCGACCAGCGCCATGAAAACAGGAATCAGCGGGCCGGTGACAAGCAGAACCAGTCCTGCCGCCCAGGAGAACCAGAAGCTCAAGGCCAGGATGACAAAGGGCACTGTAATCACCCGCGCCTGCGCCGGTGCGTAACGGGTCACGTAAGGAATCATGTGGTCGAGCTTCTCGCTCGCCAGGACGGCTGTGGACGCCGCCCCGCCACTGTCCGTCGTGCGCATCTCGCGCCGGACGATTTCCTCCCTCGCGCTGCTCACGATGGTCACGCCGGCCGCAAACAGAAGCCGCTCCGCCTGGTGGTTCAGCAAAGCCCTGACAAGTCCGAGCAGGACGAACACCGATGCGACTGCAAGCGGTTCCGGTCCCTCCACCGGCCCAAGCAGCCCGGCAATCGCCATTGCGACGACCCCGGCCTGCAGCGGCCAGATCAGCGATGAGGCTGCGCTCAGCATTGAGGCAAGGCGCACTTTCCCCTCAGCGGCGCTCATCATTTGTTCGAGCGTTTGCGCATCCGCTTTCGGGTGGGCATCTTGTTGTGACGACATATTCGCCTGCAAAGTTGTTTTCACAATGCGTGTTATCTGTTCCCTAAGGGCAGGAAAGTGATCTGGATCAACTCGCAACGGATCAACGAAGTGTATTTTCCAAGTTGGTCAAATCCAACGGAAACATGCCATGCGACTGACAACCAGAACCAACCTCGCCGCCCGTGTGCTGATGTTTTGCGCCGTCAATGACGGCAAGGTGGTCCGGTCCTCCGACATCGCCAGGGCGTGCAATGCGTCGGGCAATCATCTCGGACATGTCATTCACCAGCTTCAGCAGCATGGTTTTGTCGAGACCCTGAGAGGCCGGACCGGCGGGTTGCAACTGGGTCTCAAGCCGTCCGAGATCAGTATTGGAAAGATTTTCCGGGTTTTCGAATCGAGTGTTCCCTTCGCCGAATGTTTCGCGGGCGATCAGAACACCTGCCCGCTCACCGCTGAGTGCCGGTTGCGCAGTTTTATCGAGCGTGCGGTGGAAGCGTTCTATCACGAACTCGATATGGTTACGCTCGACGATCTCGTGCGTGGCAATTGCGGTCTGGAATCCATGCTCAAGCTGGCACCCGAACGTCTGCCGGCCTGTTCCAAGAAGGCCATTGAAAACCTGCCCGTCGCTTAAGAGAGTATGGTCTTTACGTTCCGCCCGGCATCCAGGCTGGGGGACGGCTGCAGCCGTCAGCCGGCTTTCCTCGGCGCGATCTGCCGGTAGCTTGCCATGAGATCATTGAAGCGCTCGCCCTGGATGGCGACGTGTTGCCGCAATGTTGCCGCGGCGGCTTTCGGATCGGACTTCTCGAGCGCCGCATAGACCGCCCTGTGCTCCCGCATTGACTGAGGCATGCGGCCGTTGACGCGCAACTGCATGCGCCGGTAGGGCTTGAGCCGCTTGTGCAGCCTTGCTGCTTCCCGCGCCAGGAAACTGTTGCCGCTGGCCTCGTAGAGCAGATGATGAAAGGTCTCGTTCTCGCGGTAGTACTCGTCGGAATCACCGCGTGCGATCGCAGCCTCACAAGCCTCGATCGTGCGGCCGATGTCGCGCATCTGCTGCTCGTTCACCCGCCGCGCGGCGCGGAAACCGCACATCGCCTCAAGTTCGGCCATCACTTCGAACATCTCGACCAGTTCGACGAAATCCGGATGCCGGATGAAGGCGCCGCGCCGCGCTTCCAGCGTCAGCAGCCCCGAGGCTGCGAGAGACTGGAACGCCTCGCGCAGCGGCGTCCGGGACACGCCGAACTGCTCGGCCAGCTTGACTTCATCGAGCCGTTCGCCATCGGCAAACTCGCCGGTGACAATCATCTGTTCGATGCGTTCGCGAATGGTGTCTGCGATGCGTGTGCCCATGGATCGCATCATGCGCAATCCGTTCCGAAATGCAAATTCAATATTCTTGTATACAAGAGATTTGACATTGCATTCAGAAAGTGATCCCATTTGGTGGCCAGGACCGGAGGAGGTTCGCTGGCCACAATCTTCTGGGAGGTAGACATGAAACTAGGATTATCAGCTCTTGCGGGCATGCTTGCCGCATCCATCGCCATGACCGGGCTTGCACAGGCAGAAACGCTCAAGGCGTCGCACCAGTTTCCGGGCGGCAAGGGCGATGCGCGCGATGAGATGGTTCAGCTTTTCGCCAGGGAACTCGCAGCCGCCAATGTCGGTCTCGATGTCCAGGTCTATCCCGGCCAGTCGCTTTACAAGGCCAAGGAGCAGTGGGGCGCGCTGACCAAGGGCCAGCTCGACATCACCTCGTTCCCGCTCGACTACGCATCGGGCCGCGTGCCGCAGTTTTCGGCAACGCTGATGCCGGGCCTGGTGCGCAATCATGACCGAGCCAAGCGGCTCAACGCCTCGCCCTTCATGACCGAGATCAAGAAGCTGATCGAGGACAATGGCGCAATCGTCATTGCCGATGCCTGGCTCGGCGGCGCCTTCGCCTCGAAAAAGAACTGCATCACCTCGCCCGACACCATCAAGGGCCAGGTCACCCGCGCCGCGGGCCCTGCCTTCGAGCAGATGCTGGTTGGCGCAGGCGCATCGATTTCCTCGATGGCGTCGTCGGAAATCTACACCGGCATGCAGACCGGCGTTCTCGATGCCACCAACACCTCGTCGGGATCCTTCGTCTCCTACCGCATCTACGAGCAGGTCACCTGCCTGACCGAGCCGGGCGAGAACTCGCTTTGGTTCATGTACGAGCCGATGCTGATCTCGAAGGAAACCTATGACCGTCTGACGCCGGAACAGCAGGCCGCCGTCATGGCTGCCGGCAAGAAGGCCGAGGAGTATTTCGACAAGGAGGCCGCAGGTCTCGATGACAAGATGGTCGAAACCTTCAAGAAGGCCGGCGTCGAAGTGGTGTCGATGTCCAAGGAAGACTACGACGCCTGGTTGGCGATCGCCAAGGAGACTGCCTACAAGCAGTTCGCCGAAAAGGTGGATGGCGGCCAGCAACTGATCGATGCGGCGCTCGCAGTAGAATAAAGCGGCGGACCGGGGGGAGGTTCGCCTCCCCCTTCTTTCGTCTGCTATGCCCTTTCTTCGATCCGAGGATTTTTCACCGATGAAACGCTTTGTTTCGGCCATTGAGGCGGCATCGCGGCTGTGCGGCATGGCGTCAATGCTGTTGATCGCCGCATCCACGCTTGTGGTTTCGCATATGGTATTCATGCGCTATTTTCTGGGCGCTTCCACCATCTGGCAGACCGAATTCGTGGTTTACGCCATGATTGCCTCCACCTTCATCGGTGCACCCTATGTGCTGATGCTCAAGGGCCATGTCTCGGTCGACCTTCTGCCCAATCTGCTCGGAGGCACGGCCAAGCGACTGCTTGATGTCCTGGCTGCGCTGTTGAGTCTGGCGTTCTGCGGCCTGCTCGCCTGGTCCGGCTGGCACTATTTCTACGAAGCGCTGTCGAAGGGCTGGACCACTGACACCGTCTGGGCTCTGCCCTTGTGGATCCCGCTTCTGCCCCTGCCGCTCGGGATCATCATCCTGTGCCTGCAATACGTCGCGGAAATCTACAAGAACTGGACCGGAACCTCGGAGGCCGCAGCATGAGCCCGCTTGAAATCGGCCTCCTCATTCTCCTCGTGCTGATCGCGCTGTTTGCCATCGGCATGCCCATCGCCTTTGCACTTGGCGCGGTCTCCATCGGAACCCTGCTGCTGATCGACGGCTTCCGTTCGCTCGACATTCTTGGCGAGACCTTCTTCTCCGGGCTCAACTCGTTCACGCTGGTCTCGATCCCGATGTTCATCCTGATGGGTGCCGCGGTCTCGAATTCTCCTGCCGGCAAGGATCTCTACGAGGCACTCGACCGCTGGCTCAACCGCGTGCCGGGCGGCCTGGTGCTGTCCAATCTCGGCGCCTGCTCGATCTTCTCGGCGCTGTCCGGTTCGTCGCCCGCCACTTGTGCTGCCATCGGCAAGATGGGCATCCCCGAAATGCGCAAGCGTGGCTATCCGGACGGAATTTCGGCTGGCTCGATCGCTGCCGGCGGTACGCTCGGAATTCTCATTCCGCCCTCGATCACCATGATTGTCTACGGCATTTCGACCGAAACCTCGATTGGCCGGCTGTTCCTCGCCGGTTTGATTCCCGGTCTGATGCTGACCGCCATCTTCATGGCCTGGACACTGTTTTCCTGCTGGCGCAGCGGTCTGAAGCTGTCAGATGTGACGCAGCATTACTCGCTCAAGCAAAAGCTCGAGATCCTGCCGCGGGTGTTGCCGTTCCTGGCCATCGTCGCGGGTATCCTGTTCGTACTCTATGGCGGGGTCGCCACACCCTCCGAAGCCGCCGGCGTTGGCGCACTGTTCTGCCTGGTGCTGGTGGTCGTGGTCTACAAGATGTTCTCGGCCAGGCCGTTCCTGTCGATGTTCCGCGATTCGACCAGGGAATCGGTGATGATCATGATGATCATCGCGGCCTCCGAACTCTTCGCCTTCACCCTGTCCTCGACCTTTGTCACCCAGTCCATCGCCGGCTGGATTTCCGACCTTGAGGTCAACCGCTGGGTGTTGATGGCAATCATCAATGTCTTCCTGCTGGTCGCCGGCTTCTTCCTGCCGCCGGTGGCGGTGATCCTGATGACCGCGCCGATCCTGCTGCCGATCATCATCAATGCCGGATTTGATCCCTACTGGTTCGCCGTCGTGCTGACCATCAACATGGAAATCGGCCTGATCACGCCGCCGGTCGGCCTCAACCTCTACGTCATCAACTCGATTGCCCCGGACATCTCGCTCGGCACCATCCTGCGCGGTTCGCTGCCTTACGTGATGTGCATGATCCTCGCCATCGTGCTTCTGTGCATCTTCCCGTCGATCGCAACCTTCCTGCCAAACCTGATCATGGGGGGTGCGATTTGAACCGGTCGGGTTTCTTCTACGACCTGCTCTCGACGCTGTTCGAACGACCGAACCTCGCTCGTATCAAGGGCGACGGGCGCTCGATCACCGAGCTCTGCGAGGCGCTGATTACAAGTTCGAGCGAGGGGGCCTCGCACAGCATGGGGCAGCAGATCCTGTCGCAGTTCAGTGAACTCACGCCAGAGGCCGAAGTTGAATTCTTCCGCTACCTTACCGAACAGCTCGATATCGATACCGAAAAGTTGAAGGCGCTGACCGCGGCCTATCAGGCCGACCGTTCTCCGGACAACCTTGCGGGCCTCCTGGAAGCCGCCGAACCCAGGCGTCAGGAGCTGCTGCGCCGCATCAACAGGGTTCCGGGCGCCACCGGCGAACTGGTCAGCATGCGCGCACACCTCCTCGGATTGCTCAGGGACAACCCAAGCTTCGGCCGGACTGATCTGGATTTCCAGCACCTGTTCGGCTCCTGGTTCAACCGCGGATTCCTGGTGCCGCGCCGCATCCACTGGCAGAGCCCGGCCAATATTCTCGAAAAAATCATCAAGTATGAGGCAGTGCATGCCATCGATGACTGGGATGACCTGCGCCGCCGTGTCGAACCCGCCGATCGGCGCTGCTACGCCTTCTTTCATCCCGCCATGCCGGATGATCCGCTGATCTTTGTCGAGGTTGCGCTGGTGAAGGGTGTTCCAGGTTCGGTGCAGGCCATTCTGGCCGAGAACCGCGAGATCCTCGATCCCGCAAGTGCCGACACGGCCGTGTTCTACTCGATTTCCAATTGCCAGGCGGGATTGCGCGGCGTCTCCTTCGGCAATTCGCTGATCAAGCAGGTGGTCGAGGATCTGCAGGCCGAGGTGAAGTCAATCACCACCTTCGTCACCCTGTCGCCGATTCCAGGCCTCTGTCGTTGGCTGAGCCAGTCTCTCGCCGATCAGCCAAATGCGGACGCGGTGGCCCAGGCTGTCAAGGTTGCGACTGACACCGGTGATCTGGCCGGGCTTGGGGACCAGTCGCAGTGGTTGCGCCGCCAGGCGGCGAGCTACCTGATCAACCAGAAGGACCGCAACGGCCTGCCGCTAGACCCGGTGGCGCGCTTTCACCTCAACAACGGCGCCATGGTGCACGACATCCACGCCGGCGCGGACCTCTCGGCAAACGGGGTGCGGCAGTCCTGCGGCTTGATGGTGAACTACCTTTATGATCTCAGGAAGATCGGTCAGTTCCACGAAGGCTTTGCCGAAAACCACACCGTGGCGGCCTCGCGGGATGTGAAGACGCTGGCCGATGCAGCGGCCGCAAACAGCAATGGCAGGAAATGAAAATGGCTGACAACTATCTTTTTGACGGACTGCTCGCCGACAAGCTGGCGACACCGGACGGCCGAAACGCGCTGTTTGCGACCCTGCCGAAAGACGGCCGCCGCTACACCTATGGCGATGTCGAGGATGTGTCGGGCCGTTTTGCCAATGTGCTGGTGGGCCTGGGCGTCAAACCAGGCGACCGCGTTGCCGTCCAAGTGCCGAAATCCATCGAAGCCATCATGCTCTATCTTGCCGTGGTTCGTGCCGGCGGCGTCTTTCTGCCGCTCAACACCGGCTACACGCCGGCGGAGATCGAGTATTTTCTCGATAACGCCACCCCCCGTATCTTCGTCTGCGATCCGAAGACACGCGCGGACTACGAGACGCTGACCGCCAGGCTTGGCATCGGGCTTGAAACCATGGGCGTCTGGCAGAGCCACGAAACCAGCGCGGGCTCGCTCAATGACGCCGGGTTGGCCGCACCGACCACCTTTGAAACCGTCGCGCGGTCGGCGGGTGACCTTGCCGCCATTCTCTACACGTCGGGCACCACCGGCCGCTCCAAAGGCGCGATGCTCAGCCATGCCAACCTGCTGTCGAATGCCCAGACCCTGGTCAATGTCTGGCGCTTCACCAGCGACGATGTGCTCTTGCATGCGCTGCCGATCTTCCACACTCACGGCCTGTTCGTTGCCACCAACGTGACCTTGAGCGCCGGCGCATCGCTGATCTTCCTGTCCGGCTTCTCCGCCGAGGCGATCATCTCCAATATCCCTGAGGCAACCGCACTGATGGGGGTTCCGACCTTCTACACGCGGCTGCTTGATGAGCCCGCCTTCACCGGTGATCTGGTTAGGCACATGCGGCTGTTCGTTTCCGGCAGCGCGCCGCTTCTGGCCGAAACCCATGTCCTGTTCGAACAGCGCACCGGCCACCGCATTCTCGAGCGCTACGGCATGACCGAGACCAACATGAACACCTCCAACCCCTATGACGGCGAGCGCCGCGCGGGCACCGTTGGCTTCCCGCTGCCCGGCGTCGACTTGCGCATCGTCGACGCCGAGACTGGCAAGGTCCTGCCGCAGGGTGAAATCGGCATTATCGAGGTCAAGGGTCCCAACGTCTTTTCCGGGTACTGGCAGATGCCGGAGAAGACCAAGGAAGAACTGCGCGATGACGGCTTCTTCATCACCGGCGATGTCGGCGTCATCGATGCAGACGGCTATGTCCAGATTGTCGGCCGCTCCAAGGACCTGATCATCTCCGGCGGCTACAACATCTATCCCAAGGAGCTCGAACTCCTGCTTGACGAGGAAGACGGCGTACTGGAATCCGCTGTCATCGGCGTGCCCCATGCCGACTTCGGCGAGGGCGTGGTGGCGGTGCTGGTACCCAGGCCGGGCGCCAGGCTCGAAGAGAAGACAATCCTCGAAAGCATCAAGCCGAAGATCGCCCGCTTCAAGCAGCCCAAGCGTGTCGTCGTTCTTGATGAACTGCCCCGCAACACCATGGGCAAGGTGCAGAAGAACGTTCTGCGCGACGCCTACAAGGCATTGCTCGCCGAGTGAACAGGCGATGACCTGAGATTCCCTCCCGCCCGGGAGTGGAACGGGGCCTGATCGCCGCGCGGGGCGGCACCCGGTCGTGCCCGGCCAAGAGACGCCGGTGATTGCGGCGCGCCCGTCCGCCGGCTCCCAATCCAACTATTGCCGTTGGTGGCGGCACCCAATATACCGGCTCCCCAACAGTTTGAATTTGGGGCTCACCGCGTCAGCGGTGGTAGCGGTCGTCACATGATCGGATCGTACCGGTCAGGGCCCGCCCTTAACTGGAAGAATTGACGATGCTCAGGAAATTCTCCCTTTTTGCCAGCGGATCGGTCATTGGCGCAGCCATTGATTATCTGGCGACACTGGCGCTGGCCCGCTGGATGAGCCTTGATCCCGCCATCGCTCTGGCTTTGACGATGATCGTCAGTGCCACCGTTGTGTTCCTTTTTCACAGCCGCATCACGTTTCATGAAGCCAATGACAACCTGGTGCGGCGTTATCTGATTTTCATGGCCTGGAGCGGTTTGGTCTTCCTTCTGCGCGCCCTGCTGCTAAAACTCTCGCTTTATGCCGGTCTGCCCCTGACCGTGGCGCTGCTTGTCGCGATCGGTGTGGCCTCGATTATCAATTTCGCTGTGTCGTCAGCAGTCATTTTCGCAAAGAAGCCGTCATGACCGGAAAAACCCTGTCAATCGTCGTTCCCGTCTACAACGAGGCCGCGGTGCTGCCCGAGTTGCTCGACCGGCTGGAAGCCATTTCCGGCAATCTGGCGGACGAATTCAAGCTCGCCGTCGGCTTCATCTTCATTGACGACGGCAGCAGCGATGACAGTTTTTCCATTCTGAATGCCCATGATTTCGGTCCGCGCCCGGTCCGCCTGCTGCAATTCTCCCGCAATTTCGGCAAGGAGGCCGCGCTGTCGGCAGGCATAGACGCTGCCCGGTCCGCCGATGCGGCGGTTCTGATGGATGCCGATCTCCAGCATCCGCCGGAGATGATCACCAAGTTCGTCCGGATATGGCTCGATGAAGGCGCCGACAGCGTCTATGCCTACAAGGTCAGCCGCCATTCCTCGGAGGGTTATCTGAAGGCTGCGGCCTCCAGGGTTTTCTTCTGGGTTATCAACCGCAACATCCGCTATAAGATTCCGCCGGGCGCCGGCGATTTCCGCCTGATCAATCGTCGCTTCATGAAGGCCCTTTGCTCGCTTCCCGAAAGTGACCGGTTCATGAAGGGGCTGTATGGCTGGGTCGGCTTCCGCCAGGTCGGCCTGCCGCTCGCGCCCGCCGTGCGGGAGCACGGCACGAGCAGCTTCGGTGCGCTCCGTCTGTTGTCGATAACGATGGACGCCATCACCAGCTTTACCACAACGCCGCTGCGGCTGATGGCCATGGCGGGCATTGTTATCGCCATGTTCAGCTTGGTTTACGGCCTGTATGTCGTCATTGAGACGCTGTTCTTCACAGGGGTGGCCAACGGCATTGCCTCGGTCCTGACACTGATCGCGTTCTTCGGCGGCGTCCAGATGATCTTTCTCGGCCTGCTTGGCGAATACATCGGCAAATCCGTTCAGGAGGCCAAGAAACGCCCCCCTTACATCCTGGCGGAAGACATCAGCCGCAAGGGAGACGTTGTTGAGGATCGCTGATGATTTCGGGCTTGGCCGCAAGCATGACCGGGTCATCCTTTCCCTGATGGAGGCCCGGCGGCTCGATGCAACCTCCGTGATGGTCAATGATGCCATCAACGCCGGCGACGTTGCGCGGCTCAAGGCACTTAGGGATGCGGGCGCGCAGGTCGGCCTGCATCTCAATCTCACTCAGGCGCTGCCCGGATACGCCGATGTCTGGCCGCTGTCGCGGCTCCTGCGGCTGTTGCCGGATGCCCGGTTGCGCGAGGTCGTTGAAGCCTCGCTCAGGCAACAGGCTAAGACATTTGTCGCGCTCTTCGATCATCTGCCCGACTATTATGATGGCCACCAGCATTGCCACTGTGTTCCGTGGATCGCGCCGCTGGCCGCGGAATTGCCTTTTGGACCGAAAACCTGGATCAGGGTGCCGCTGCCTGCCACATGGATGGGGCGGTGGCGCAATCTTCGCGCCGGTGGCGCAAAGGGCGTGCTGATCATGGCGCTGGCCGCGTGGGCGCGGCGGGTCTTCAGGCGGGCGGGACACGAGGTCAACCGGGATTTCTCTGGCTTCCTTCGTCTTGACGATCCGGCCAGTGTTCGTCACTGGTTACCTCGCCTGCTGGAAACGGCGGGGCCGGACTGCCTGATGATGGTGCACCCCGGTGATGCCGATGATGAAATGCAATGCGCCGGCCATGCTCCGGAAAGCCGCGACTGCGAGACAAAAATCCTGCTTCAAGGGACAATGAATTGACCAAAAGCCAGGCCATCCTCTCGGGTTTGCTGCTGCTGCTGGCCGTGCGCGTGGCCGCGATGGTCTGGGTTCCGCTGACCGATACGACGGAGGCGCGCTATGCCGAAATCGCCCGCACGATGGCCGAAACCGGTAACTGGATAACCCCGCTGTTCGACCTTGGCATTCCGTACCTGGCCGAGCCGCCGCTGCACAGCTGGCTCTCGGCGTCCGGAATAGCGCTGTTCGGTGTCACGGCCTTTGCCGTGCGCCTGGGTGTCCTTCTGTCGGCTCTCGCCACACTGGCAATCCTGTGGTTGTGGGCGCAAAGTTTCACTGACCGGATAACAGCCGCCGTTGCGGTACTGCTGGTGGCGAGCTCCGGGCTCTTTTTCGTGGCGTCGGCCCTGGTTCAGGCAGACATGGCGCTCACTCTTGGTGTCACTGCCGCCATGGCCGGATTTTACAATGGTCTGTCGGGAAGCCGCCGCTGGGGCTGGCTGTTCTTCGCAGGTCTCGCCGTCGGGCTTCTGGCCAAGGGCCCCGTGGCCTGGATCCTGTCGCTGCTGCCGATCGGCATCTATATGGTCTGGCGCGGCAGCTGGAAGGACCTGCAGCAATTGCCCTGGATCGGCGGAATCGCCTTGATCGCGATCCTGGTCATGCCCTGGTATGTCGCTGCAGAAAGCATCGCACCCGGATATCTGGGGATCTCCATCATAGGCGAGCACGTCCAGCGCTACTTCGAGCCGGGATGGGCCGGCGGGCTATACAGTTCCGGGCCGGCGCATCCCAGGGGCATGATCTGGCTGTTCTGGATTCTCGCCACGCTTCCCTGGAGCCCGCTGTTGCCGATCCTGCTCTGGCGCCTGCGCAAGGGCGTGCCGCGCAAGACGCCCGACGACACCGGTCTGTATCTCTACCTGCTGCTGTTCGTTCTCACGCCGCTGGTGCTGTTCACGCCCGTGCAAAATACGATTGTGACCCATGTGCTTCCGGGTGTTCCGGCAGCTTCGCTGCTTGCCGTCATGCTCTGGCTGCGCTCCGGCCCTGCCCAGGCGAAGTGGGTCCATCTCGGCGTGGCGGAGGTTGTGGTGGTCGCGGGGGGCATTATCCTTGTCTCTGTCCTTGGCCTCGCCCGCACGGCTCTCCCTTCCGAAGCGGCGCTGATAGGTTCCTTCAACGCATCCGGCAGACTGGCAATTCTCTGGGACCGGAGTTTTTCTGCCGAATTCTACACAGATGGCGATATCACCCGGCTCAACTCACTTGAGGATCTCGAAAGCTGGCTTGCCGCAGGCGACGGGGTAATGGTGCCGAAATACCGCCAGGCCGAGTTCCTGGCCCGTTTCGGCAATGTCGGCGCGCCGGTCGCGGAGAGCCGCAAATACATGCTCTACATTCCGGTGCCTTGAGTGGCGGGTGGGCTTGCAAGGCTTCCCGCCCGTCAACTCCGGTATAATCGGCGCGGCTGGCCTATGCGTCCGGCGGGATAACACCCTTGCGCAGCATGATGCAGCCGTAAAACCGACGTTCACCGGTCTGGATCACTGCATAGGCTTGTTTGGCGGTATCGTAGAAGGCGAACCGTTCGATTCCGATCATCGGCCGGTGCCTCCCCTCCGCCGCATCGATCACAGCCTGGACTTCCGCCTGCACCGGGGCGATTTCATCCGGACTTCCGACGATTTCCATCCGGCCGGCAAAGTCGTCGACGAACGTGTCGAGCGGCAGCACCGAAAGCACCGCTTCCACGGCCTGGGCCGAGGTCAGGTTGTCCATCCTGAGCAGCTCGCCGAGCACCGTCTGCCGGGCAAGCGTGTCTGACGGAAAATTCGTGTCGGCGATAATCAGCGTGTCGCCGTGCCCCATGGCGCGAAGCGCGTAGAGCACCTCGGCATTGAGCCGCGGATCCAGTCCCTTGAGCATGAAGTCCTCCCGGTAATGTCCTTGCGCGCCGTTGCCGGAGGGCGCGATTGCCGGCGATCCTGCAGCGGGACAGTCCGCTATTCAAGCCCTATCGGCCTGCGGACGGGTTCTCCCACTGCAAATTGCCGACACAGGCAATAGGAGGGATGCGGTTCACGAGAGGATCGGTTAGGTTTCCGCGCGAACAGGGAGAGACAGATGAAGACACGGCACTGGGACAGGATCGGCAATGGCGGGCTCACATTCACCGAACTCGGCTTCGGCACGGCGCCGCTCGGCAATCTCTATCGCGCCATTTCCGATGATGAGGCCCATGCGGTGCTGACCAAAGCCTGGGATCTCGGAGTCCGCTATTTCGACACTGCGCCGCTCTATGGGTTGGGGCTTGCCGAAACCCGGCTGAACCGCTTCCTGCGCGGCAAGCCGCGCGGCGACTACGTGCTTTCGACCAAGATCGGACGTCTGCTGCGCCGCTGCGAGCCCGGCGAGGAGCGCACCGGCGCGGGCAAGTTCTTCGACGTGCCCACACGTCGGGAAGTCTACGACTACAGCTATGACGGCGTCATGCGCTCGCTCGAATTCTCTCTCGAACGCCTCGGCGTCGACAGCATCGATATTCTCTATGCTCATGATCTCGACATATTCACCCATGGCAGCGAAGCGTCACGCAATGCGAGGCTCGAGGAGCTGATGGCCGGCGGTTACAAGGCGTTGTTGTCTTTGCGCGATCAGGGCGTCATCAAGCGGGTCTGATGCCGGAGGGGGCAGGATCCTACGTTAAGGGCTGATTTGGCGTTCTGTCCGTTGCAACGTCCTGTATACAGTTGGCCTCGAAACTGAGAAGAGTTCGGCAAGATCGCTGATGGAGTATTCCACGGTGTAGATCCCCAAGCCCTCCTGCATTCGTCGCAGAAGGAAAATAGGTGGCCGGATTTTACTCCGCCCGCGGCCGGACTATTCCGCCGCTACCATGGCCGACTTTTGCACCGCCGCTCTCACGTTTTCCATTGCCTGTATTTTCCCTTTGGATACAGCAATCAAACCTTCCTTGTCGCCATCGGTTAAGCTGGCGACTGGAACGCCGACCAGAAATACGCCAACAGCATCGGCGTTAGCGGCGGAGTTTTGCGACGCCGACAGTGTGGCAAGTGTTTGCCTTTCCGTCAGCAGATCCCGCTGGAGCTGCTGGCACTCTATGTTTGCATAGGTCTCGACTGGCAAGTTGACTGGAACAATCGCGTCTGGCCGCTTGGCGCAACCGGCCAGGACCGCCATTGCCAATAAGGCAAAGATTCTAATTTGCATCACGATGCCCCTAAAAGTTTGTTGTCTCGTAAGAGGCACGCTATGCGGGTTTCCCTTCTGATGCAAACGATAGCGCGGGCTGTTTGTCAAAGCGGGGCTATTGGGGCTGCGGATGTTACAGTTTCGGTGTTTCGAGAGTGAATTGAACTCTCTTCCGTGGAACCTGCATGAAGAAAACGGTCTTTGTCCAAATAGCTGATTTTGTCTGATGCCGGCGAGAATGGCGAATATAGAATTCGGCGATCGGATGATGTCCGATTGCCTGTTGTTGTTACGCATTTGAACTGTACCACCTCAACGACAAGCGGGTAGCGGGATGCTGATCGGGTCAGGGTCGCCGATGAATTTCAAAGAACGTGCACCGACCTCGATGTGCCGTTTATCTCTTGAGATCCTATTTCCCTGAATTTGGGAGGACAGTCCGCAGCCTGCATTTTCTGCGGCAGCAAACAGAACCTGCCGGCTGATGCTGTTTTGGTCCTCATCAGAGCAGTCCACCAGCGTGATCGTTGTGTTTGTTGTGAAATTGTTGCCGGTCTTTGCTTTTACGATGGCTGAAAGTTCGACGATATGCCGTGATATTGTCCCGAAGGCGCGTCCTGGGCAGAGACCCATCTCATCAGTACGGGTCATGCGCTTGCGGGAGTTCCCTGCCTTGGGAACCAACAAATTCACGCTCACAAGTGAATCAGCGTGTTCCGGCTTAAGGCCTGATAAAAATGCGCTTTCTAAACCCGACATAAGGCTCTCTGCCGGAGTGTGGTCGTTGACTAAAGCTGTAAACTCAATGCGAGGTAGGTATGAATCGAGAGGAGTGTCTCCGCGCTTCTGAGGCTCACCGATCCGTCCCCGTTCAAGAAAGTAGCGGTTTATTGTGTCGAGGTTGCCTTCAACACACCTGCGGGAATCACGGCTGAATTCACCACGCAATTCCTCGGAAAGGCGTTCCATAAAGGAAGAGTACTCTTCGCGCTTGATTGTGAAATCACCGCCCACGCCTTTGCGTAAAAAACGAATGCCTGCATCGCCATTTGCGGTGATTTCCACGCCCATTCCGAGCAAGCAAACCCGAAGAGACTGTGTCATCATTTCTTCGTAAGTCGGCTGTTCTTGAGCGTTTGCGGTACCGCTCATAGTTAGTGCAAAGGCCAGTGCAACAAGTAATTTGGAATTCATTGTGAGCCCTCTCTTCTAAGCAATCATGCAGGTGAAAGCGCCGCAATTGCCTGTGCAGATAGGTGTTGTGGAAGCTTGCGTCTGGATCGCCGAAATGACTGCTGAATTCAGTGCAGCTCCGCGCCGTCGGATCTATCCTTGCAAGCCATCACCTGCGTCACATCAGCCCCGGCTTCTACGATTTCCTCGAAAATCGAACCTAATGCCAGCTCCAGGCAGTAGGTCGGAAACTCGATATCCAGCGATTGCGCTGATTGGCGAGCAAAGGTGACAAGTCTCGCGAGCGCCGCCAGCTCTTTGACGAATTCAGGATTCTGACGGCCAGTGTTTTGATTGAGTGTCATAGCAATACCCTCTCCCAATGGATCAGTTTACGCACCCATCAAATCACGTCTGGCGTGATACGAGCGTGACAGGTGGGGCAAACGTCTATCCTTGGAGAGACTCTTGGGCGCCCCGCCATGGTCTGAAGAGAGATGTTTGGCGCAGTGTCCAATCGGTCGGGGGCGACGCTCTGCGAGCGGCGACCATGGTGACATGTTCAAGCACAAGCTCAGCATCCATTTGCTTCTGCCTCATGGGTTTTCTGCATATAAGTGTATGCAGTTCTGCGCCACGGTCCTTGGGAAAGCCTGCCCCGGTGATGATTGTTCGCCACGTGCGATCTTTGAAGAATTGGTTCTCTGCCGTTTGGAGCAAATGACATCCATCTTCACGGCTCAGATTGTTTTGCTGGACATGCCAACTGATTGTTGCTCGGACATCAACCATGGCCTCTGTCAGGGGTCGATATCCAAGTTCCTTGGGTGCGTGAAGCAATGCCACATCGGCATCATCGATGAGATTTCCGGTTTGGTAGTCGCGGAAGATCTCACCCACGCCAATCATGCCAAAAGCAGTGCATTCAGCCGCACGCAAAGCGCCTAGGCTTGCTCCTCCTATCACCTGCACACCCTCCGATAGAGCGAAGAGAATCTCCTTATGCCAAATTGCGGCAATGCTCTCATAAACCCCGTCGATGAGACCAATGACGTTCACGCCCCGATGCACTGCGGCCGCAATGTCTCCCTGTGCGGCCGGGGGCAGCAGAGTGATCGATGGATCAACTGTTTTCGTGGAGCCATGGAGCGAGGGGCCCGCGAACAGCACCTTCATCGAAACACCAGCAGTTTGGCCAGGGCGCGCGCGCCAAAGGCGCTTCTTCTGTCCCCTTTGGGGTTTTCCAGCTTGGGGACAAGAAGCTTGACGACCGCCATACGACCCTCTTCGGCGTTGAGGCGAACCTTGATAGCAGGGCCTATTTTTCCCATCTCCATCGTTTCCAGCAGACGAGGCAACATGTCGGCGACCGACAGGTCTGCGGGGACAAGATCCTTGCCGGTCCAAGGCAGGGAGTAGGCCGCCAGTTCCATGACGGCATCTGCATGCGCCGGCCAGCCATAGCTCTCTGGCGGCACGTCATCCCTTGCGCCGCTGATCAGTGTCAGCCGTGATTGAACGGCTTCGGTGATAGCGCGTATTGCGGCCCGAACAGCGATCGGATGACATCCCGAACCGTTGGTCACATCAATGTAGCGGAGGGGTCTTTGGTCAATCGGTGCCAGTAGTGCAGAGAATGCCGGCACACCAAGATCGCTGGTGATGTCAAACAGCTGCAACCGAAATGCAGCCGCTTCAATTCGATCAATCAGGTGCGCGATGACAGGGTCATGAAATGAGCGAGGATCAATGGCCGTAGTGGTGCGTTTGCCCACGGGCTCGAGCTGCCAAAGCGTTTCCGCATCCCGCTCAATGCGCTCGAGCAGTGCATGGAAGATCGCTTCATCCTCCGTATTCCCGGATGCAAGACCGTCCGAGGATTGCCAGAACCGGGTAGGGCGTGTTCGGTCAAGTCTTACCGCATCTTCCGGCACCCAGACATCCTGGTCGCTCGCCAGGTCATAGCCTTGCACCCATCCCAGCACGTCAAGGGGCTGGAGCGGTGGTTGTCCAGCACCAATAAGGCCATTCAAAGCTTCGCTCCGCGCGCCTTCCGCGTTCAGCTTCGCGATGGAAGTCTCTCTGGTCCGGATGATAGGGTCTTCGGCGACCGCGCGTTCGAGCGCTTCCATTGTCGCCGAGACCTTCGCGTCAATGTCCCTGATGCCCTTGCCCTGGTGAATGGCAATCGAGCGCGCATTAGGACGGATCGCATTCCACACAGGAATCCCTATGCGATCGAGCCCGGTAATGCGGGCTAGGCGTGTGATTCCATGCGTCGCAAGAAGCGGTGCCACGCGCTCCAGCGTTTCCTCCGCCGAACATACACGGTCAGAGTAGATCATGGACGGAGGAGAGCCCCGCCGCCGTGGCGGCAGGGTGTGTGTTGATATCCATCACTTAGAAGAGGAGGATCCAGCGTCGAGCTGACCGGAAAAGGCCTTGGCATCAAGCTGACCAGAGAAAGCCGCGTCTCTATCAGATACGACCACAGCAAGATCGATCCCGGCCGTCATGGTTGCGCCAACTTGCCGTGCTGCTGCTGAATACCCAAACGGATCAGCATCCAATGGGGGCAGGGCCGATACGGTGCCTGCATCAAAATCGACCATCCAGTAGCCATCTTCCCCTGTCACTCCAAGGACTGCATATTTCGCCATGGTTTTCTCCTTTGCTGTTGAAAATCTCACTTAAAACCGGCTCTGCTTAAGCCTTCGCGGTACAGTTCCCGTTGCCATTTTTCCTTGAAAGTGCAGACGGATAACCAACTCTCAATCTCAAAATCCGGGTAAATGTCGATGGTCTTTGCGGCAAGTGTGCGGGATCTCTCTGTGTTGCCCATCATGCCGCAACAGGCGGCCGAGAGCCTGGTAGCCGCAGTTTGATCTTCCATCTTGCCGATGCACGTCAAAGCCGTCTCATACTCTTCCAGGCAGAAATTTGCGCCGGCCGCGGTCCACCAATAGATGTCCGGACAGAGTGGGTTTAACGCGATTGCCTCGGAGATCTTCCTAAGCCCGGATTCTGGCTGGGAAGCGTGGACCAATGTGTCGGCAAAGTCGGCGAGCAAATCAGCGTGCATCGGCGCACTCTGTTCCGCCGCAGAGAAAACATCGATGCTCTCGTCAAATTGTCCGCAAAACAATTTAACGACCCCCAATACCCGGTAGCCAGCCGCATCATCTGGATCTTTGAGGACCGCCGTCATTGCGTTGGCTTCGGCTGCCTTCAGTAGCGATGTATCAGCCCGTGCCAGCAGTAACCATTCCAGATGCTGTGTCCGTGCCACACCACTCAGTGCGCTCGCATACTCTGGTGAGCCATTCAACGCAGCGCGAAAGCTCTTACGGGCTCTTCTGATGCTGGGAAGGTCAATCCGGCCAAGATGGTTCTGCCCGATGAGATAGTGTTGGTAAGCGTCCGGACTGCTTGCAATCCGGGCTTTGGCAAATTCATGGCGCTCTATGAGGTCAATGACAGATGCGGCAATCCGCCGGATCAGCTGAATATAGCTCGATGATAGCCCGCCGCCGATGAGCGAGAACCTCTCCGCCCAGATCATGGAATCGACCCTGCAATCAGAAAGCGTCGCGTAAAGTGTCGGCTCCCCCGTCTCCGCGCTGAGCCGCGTTTCAAGCGCATATGTCACATCGTATTGCTCGAACGACACTGCATTGCCCTGAGTGCCACTGGCTAGTCGCCTGGCTGTATGGGCCGCGACAACAGCCAGTGACCTTGTCCGGCAAAGGCTGATCGTGATGTCTTCAACAAAAGCCTGTGCCAGTTGGACATTTCCTTTAGCCTCCGATGCATCAATGGGCGGCAGGATCAGCAGGCGAGGGATTTTTGGTTTATCCTGGTATGGGTCAGGTATCGCTTCAATCGCGTTCGCCGGTGAAGGCTCCTGGTCTTTAGCTCTTGCTGGTATCCGATCACCAAACAGACTTTCGGCAAACTCGATCATCTCATTCTGGGGTAAAACCTGAAGATCGCTCCACAGAAGGTCCTTGTACCGATGGAGATGCGTCCTCACCTGAGAAATCAGGCCTTCGCTGGCGAACGCGCCCATGAGAGCTTTGTAGGCTGTCTCGTTGTAGCTATCGAACTCCAGCAACCGGTAGGCAGCTTCTTTGATGAGGGGCCTGTCCGTATCATTGATGGGGCCGCGTATTGCTCGGTCCAGGCAGATGGAGACATGATGCAGGATTTGTGACCGTGTCGCGTGTAACCAAGCCTCGCCCTTCTCGGAACTGAGTTCGCAACCTGACAAGAATTCACCGGTCACCAAATCGAGAAATTTTTTTAGGTAGAGGAGTGGCTCGTCCGTCGTGCCGCCGAGAAGCATGGAGAAATCGTATTGCACGGCGGTGCGGTTTACTGCGATATCGGTCTGGGTAAGGACGAAAATCGGGGAGTCCAGGTCTTTCTGACGCGCCTTTATCCGCAAAAGCAGTTGGCGCAGATTGACCCGCGGGTTTGTGCTCTCGCAGTTTTGCCAGAGGAAATCAGCCAGGTCTTGGCGCGGTATGTGTGAATTGGACCGTGTCAAAAGATAGCTGAGCGCGACCAACGCCTTTTCGGGAAAGGCGACGACGTCCCCTGTCGAGGCAGTGAGATAGAGTTCTCCGAACGTATGTAGTTGGTAGACCACCTATGCCCCCTATGTGGTCAGACGTCAGAACAGTGGATAGCTAGTGGCTGTGCCTTTCTTGGCTTGCCGAAGCATCCTGCGCCTCCGGAACGGTCTGCCCTTCGTCGCTACTGAGCGTTTTTGCCAGCTCAACAAAAGACCTACGGATCTTCGGATTTTCAATTTTCGAAAACGCTCTTATGAGGGCCAAGCCTTCACGAGAGGCTAAAAAGCGGGACACATCCTTGTGTTCCGAGTCCTGTTCAAGCCCCTCTAAGTTGGCTTCCTCTCCGTCATATTGCTCAAAGAAGTAGCTGATCTCGACGCCAAGTCCTCTGGCAATCGCATAAAGGCGAGAGGCACCAATGCGATTGGTCCCTTTTTCATATTTTTGGACTTGTTGAAACGTAATCCCCAAAAGTTCAGCAAGCTTCTCCTGACTCATGCCAATCAAGTTGCGCTGCATTCGCACCCGCGAACCAACATAGGCGTCCACTGAAGTGAATGCTTTTTTTGACACTTTGCTTCCTCCAGAATTGCAAAAAAAGAGAGTGAGCACACAACCGTGGCGGATTACTGGATTGCAATAATTGCGAGTAATCCTGCCTGCACTCAATCAAATGTGCAAGGTCCGGCAAATGATTTATTTCATGCTGGTCGGAAGAGCTAACAATTTTCTTGTCACATCGGCCGCATAATGCGTCCCTTGACTACTGTGAGCTTCCGAGCGTCATCCGAATAGGGCAATGGTCGCTGGGATTGGCCGGGGAAAACACCAGCACCTTGTTTTGTCCAGCGAAAGGCTTGGGCGCGGAATCCGGCGGGCAGGTTTTCAAGTAGTTTGAGGGCTTGTCCAGGCGCCGGCCTTCGCTCATCTGTAATTGTTCAGCCGAGATTTGGATGTCGGACGGGACACCGAGAACCACGAAGAAATCTATGTCGTTTCCTGAGTCTGGGGTGTACGCCCACGGTTGATTGCCTGATGCCCTGATTTCCGGAAAGGCCGCTTCAGCGTCCGTGCGGATCTGCTGGTAGTCATACGTGTAGTCTTTCCAGCAAACGCGCTCCTGTGGCTCAAATCGGACGTTTGCATCAACCGCTTCCAATCGTTTGCGGATGGTGTCGCTTGAGGTTCCAAGCTCGCGATTCCAATCCCCCGTCAGGATGAACCGATAGCCAGCCTGCTCGGGTTCCCCGATCCACTCAATCAGACGGTCAATCTGCTTCGCTTGGGTCACACAATCATCGGCCAGGTCTGGCGTATTTGAAGCACTGTTGCGTCCGCAGGAGGCTTTGAGGTGCAGTGATGGCACGGCGTATTTTTGTCCGTCCCAGGTGAATTTTGCGACCGGTGCGCCACGAACCTTGCGGGCTTCTTCCGTGGTGCATTCACTCTGATGCTCAATGTCGAGATCGTCGATCTGCTCGATCTTGATGTCCGGGAACTTGTCACCCCGGTAGGCGATCGCCGTGAATATGTCGTCCACATCCTTTTTGCAGTTCTCTGCGTTGCTCGTGCATCGGTCTTCGAAAACGACTTTGTAGCCATCTGGGAGTATCGCTTCGGCAGCCGCTTCACTTCCGAGTTCCTGAAGGGCGAGAATATCCACATCAAGAGCCTTGATGGTGTCCCGGAGGATTCTGTAGTCGTTTTCCGTTCTGACATGGCCGCGAAGCGCTATGCCCGGGCCTTCAGCAAGATTGGCAATGTTCCAGCTTCCAATCTTCAATTCTTCAGCGTTTGCGGTCGGGGCGGCCAAACAAGAAAACAGGGCCAAAGTGAAACGAGTAGATTTCCAGTTCATGAATCTTACTCCGAGCGAGAGGGCATATCCATCCTGTAGTTGTATCCCTACTATCTTCGCGCCATGTGACATTTGCAAGAATGGTTTTCATATTTATGGGCACGCCGGCGTTGCCGTCAGGCTCTATGCGCTCTCGCGCACCGAACCCGGAGGCGGTTTCGGCCATGGGGTGACGATCCTTCGTGCAAATGGGAGATGAAGGCGCTGCCTTACTCTCCCCGCAAGGGACGGCTCTGCCTCTTCGCCCTTGCCCCCTCTCTATCCGCTCTCGGCGATGCCAGGAGCCATGGCCTTTGCCATGCTCCTGTTTCACCTGCCGGCGTGTGAGGGGCTGTGCTGCATTGTCACTGCACGTACTCGCTTGGCATCGCCAAACTCTTGGAACCCACCTAATGGTGAGATAGGGCAATATACAAATATATACTTGAGGTGGAAATGTTTATGGAATACAATTAATTTAGCAATGGGCCGGATAACGATAATTTTCACGAGGTATTGGTATGAATAATCACGTCGATCCTGAAGCGCTTATTTCGTCTACTGCGTTGAATTTTCTATGGCTTGAGCTTACCAACACCTGCAATCTGGAATGTGTGCATTGCTACGCACAATCAGCACCCGATTGGGTTGATAAAGACCCGCTAAGCGTACGAGAGTACCAGACGCTCCTCGAAGAGGCATATGACAACGGCTGCAGAGCCGTGCAGTTCATAGGCGGAGAACCGACTTTGCACAAAGGCCTGCCTTCGCTTCTTGAGAGGGCGCATACACTTGGTTACGGCATGATCGAGGTTTATTCGAACCTGATTGCGCTTCCGGCTTCGCTGTTGGACGTCTTTACAGTTACTGGCGCGACACTGGCGACTTCAGTCTACTCGTCTGACGCCGAGGTCCATGACTCCGTGACAACGCGTCCCGGCAGTTTTTCACGTACTGCTGCTAATCTGGAGAAGCTGGTGGCTGCGGGCATTCCCGTCCGGGCTTCTTTCATCGAGATGTCCTTCAACAAGGGTCATTTTGAAGCCACACGGACTTGGCTCAACCAGTTGGGTGTGGAGAGCGTCGGATTCGACGAGGCGCGCGCCTTCGGGAGATCCAATCCCGGAACAACGTGCGACATGGGAGAACTCTGCGGAGAATGTGCGAGGGGAACGCTATGCGTCGACCCCGAGGGAAGCGTTTCGCCCTGTATCATGTCGAAGTCCTGGAGCGTCGGCGACCTGAGACAGACGTCGTTGAACAACATCTTGACGTCTACGCGTCTTTCCGACGTGCGCCAGGATATTTTCCGGCACACCTCGGGGCATCAAGGCGCAAGCATGGGGGGCTGCAACCCGAGTTCACCGAACCCTTGCGGCCCAAACCAAGGCGGTCCGTGCAATCCATGCTCCCCTAATGGGCTTTGCGGCCCGAACAAGTGCCAGCCGACGGGTGGCTGAACTCAACCTACCCAAGAAGGCTGCACGTCGAGGCGTCGAGCGCTTACGCGGTGCGCGTGTTTTATCGTATCGTGGTTGCCTTTGTAGGCTTCGAACAAAAGCGTGTGTATGCCGCAATCCGAAAGATGGCAGAAGGTCCGATATTTAAGCCAGGGCCCGGCCCATTTGCCGCGCATTTCAGGTGCGATCATGATAGCGAAGAAGAATGCGCTTCCGCCGCAGGTCTCAGAGAGGACGAAGCTGCATCCGATTGGTACCGGGCCCAGTTTTAACCCAAGGGACAATCCATGCGAGTATGAAATGCGGTGCGCAGGGTTTTGGAAACGGCGCGCGAGTTCTGATGTCGAAATGGGGAGAAGCAGCGAGTGAAGCGCGGCGGCCTCTTCATACTCTCCCGCGCTGATCGTCGTAGTTGCGGCGGTTGCCGGGATCCGGTCACGCCGTTCGAGCCTGAGGACGAGAGGCTCGATATCGGCGATGAGAGCGGGAACGGAAGCTTCGAAGGTGATTTGAGTCATATGCCAAAGAGATCTCCACTTTCCTGCGAGGATCAAGTCCTAATTCAGGATCTGTCCGAGCGTGGGTTTCATATCCTTCCCTCCAGATTATCACAGCCCAGTCTAGGGCGGGTAATCGACTGTCTCAAACAACAGCGACTTCGCCGGACACCGCTGAATGATACGGATCATTCGCATTGGTGGGATGAGGTCGACTGTCCCGCCAACACTATCGCCGCGCAACATCTCTTTACCGAACAAGTGAAGGAACTTGTCTCCCAGATATGGGGTCCTCCGTCCCTGTGTGTTTTCTGGGCAAACGTCTACCGGGCAGGAGAGCGGATTCCCCGGCACCGCGATACGGAAGGCGAGCTTCAAATCATCACTGCCCTCTCTATTCCACCGCATGCATGCGGAGGAGCACTGATCATTCATCATCAGCAATCGCACGAAGTACTTCTTTCTCCAGGAGACCAGCTAATTTTCTCCGCGAGTACGACCGATCACGAAACGTCGGTTTTGAGCGGTACAGCGGATTGTCCCAATCCGATCCGAGCCGTCGGGGTCTGCCGACTTTTCTTCTCTGCCGCAGAAAACGGCTCTGTCGCGAATTCTTCGCTTACGTGACGGCTTATATATGCAGGATCCAGAGTGAGCTTCCTAAGTAAAACTGTCCGCATATTTTTTATGCGCGACAGGACTTACGAATGGCCACGGGTAGCTAATCAGTCTCACTGATACTAAAATTGTGTTGGGCTGTTTTGCCAGCGGCGTTGCTGGCACGCAATGTCACATTTTAGCGGTTGCCACCTGTGCCTGATAACAGAGCGTGAGGGCTTGTGCTGCTCGTCTCCTAGCGCTTGAAAGCAGTTTTACTTACCGAATTTATAGGCGTGTCGTGCAAATGGGAGACGAAGGCGCAGCCTTACTCTCCCCGCAAGGGACGGCTCTGCCTCTTCGCCCTTGCCCCCTCTCTATCCACTCTCGGCGATGCCAGGAGCCATGGCCTTTGCCATGCTCTTGTTTCACCTGCCGGGGTGTGAGGGGCTGTGACGCTTCCGCTGCGCGGGTGTCAGGTGCTTGTTTCTGGCCACCGGCATAAGGAAACAACGCCCACCGCAAATGGGCCAACCTCATGATTACGTTTTACAGCACTGAACTGTTTCGCGCTGGTTTTGCGGCCAGGCGACCCGCCCACTCGAACTGCCGCCCTTCGGGGCGGTTTGTTTTTTTGGAGTTTCTCTCTTTCTTTTGGTTGGTCAGACTGTCGTCCCTTGTACTCGGGTCAACCGGATGCCCGCTCCATATCCGTGTTACCGGTATGACCCTGCGCCAAAGCGACAACGGGCGTTTCTTCATCAACAAAAGGAGAAACGACCATGACAAAAACAAACACACCTCATCCTCGGGTTATTCGAGAGCCAGGTCAGCCCAAAACCTACCGCGTGCAGTTCGTGGAATGGGTGCTGTACGAAGACATCATCGAAGCCGGCAGCTCTGAAGAGGCCATTGACCTTGTGGACCGCAAGGTGGCCGAAAACGGTGTCGACGACCTGCGTGTCCGGGACAACGGCTTTGAAGAGTTCACAGCGACCTTGGAAAGCTGACTCACGCCCGATCGCATTGAGGGCGGCCGATTGGCCGCCCTCTTCTTTAGTCGAGGCGGTAGCCGACGAAATCGCCATGCGCGCCGATTCTTCTGCGTGGCATTCTGCCGAGAGCACCATGCCAGTCGCGCCGAACTGCTGCACATTCTGGAACACGCCGCATTTGGCTCGCGCGAAGCGCCGGCCGCGCGCAACAGCGTCCTCAATGGCTGGAACAAGCGGCGTGGCGTTGTCCCGCCTCCAAGCGGCCACTGCCCGGCTGAGCAGTGTCTGCCATGCCGCCTGCTCGCGTTTGTAGCATTCTGTCATACCCGAGAGACGATTGAGGGCATTCTCATTGTCGGATGCCCCAGCCAAGCAACGGTTGGCGATGAGGCCGATACATGACGCGTAGGCTTGAGTTTCCATCCTTGCGCCAAGGCACTGTACAAGCGCGTTCAACTCACCGTCTGACGCCTTGGCCGGTTCAGGTGAAGCCAGCATCCCGATTACCGCCGCGACCGCCAGAAACGTGCGCGGGGAAACATCCCGCGCACGGTTTTGAGACGAAGTCCTCATGGCTTCGGACCAAATTTCTGCGCCAGATCGCACGTGGCGATCGGCGGTATCAGATTGTGGAGCAGGCCTATGCGGTAGGTGTCTGACAGAATGCCTTCATCCACATGCAGCACCAGCAGCGTGTCGTGCTCCAGCCCCAGAATGCCGCCGCGCCATAGCACACGAAGAACACGGAAACGATCACCGCCTTGAGACCGGTTGGCAGCCAGATACTGTTCCAGTTTGCTCAACAAGGACGGGCTGGCAATGTCAGGCAACACCGAGGTCGCATCAGCAGCGCGCTCAAAACGACCATCCGGCCAGAAGCAGGATATGCCCAAGCGCCCCCACTCCGCTGCCTCCTCTTTCGATAGCTCCTGAGCGCTCACCGTGGCGCTCCCAGCCATAACAACCGTGAGCGCAAGTACAGCAGATCTTGTCAAATTTCGCTTGCTCATTGTCTGCCCTCCTCAGCCCATGTTCCGCATCACGTTCATCGAACGGCGATGCGTGAAGAACAGGATAATGGGGGCGATCACGCCAATGGCGGCGACGTACTGAAGTACCGTGAACATAACCCCGAACTTCGGGGTTGAACGCTGCACATTGATGTAAGCGGCCCAACCGCCTAGGCCCAGCCAGACAGCTACGAAAATCAGAAAGCTGGCTTGCGCTTGACTGTCAAACGAAGCCACCCATCCGGCGAAGCCAGAGAGCAGGGAAAGTAGGACAAGCGCGAACGTCCAGTTTCGGATCATGCCGAAACCATATTGTTCGATTGCCTGCCTTGCGACCTTCATGATGACGAATATCGTTCCCGCCACAATTGCAATCGGAATGATGACAGCGAGTGCTTCCATGTTAGTCCTCCATGTCGGACCGAAACGAGCACTCGCAAGAGCGGATGAAATGTGTCATCCTATTGGAGGCAATAGGGTTCCTTTTTGTCTATACATGGGTTGTTCTTTCCGGTTCCGGTTGAACTCTTTTGTATCAACGCACTAAGGGCCTATAAAACGACTGTTCGCTCAACGGCAAAAGGGAACCCTTTTGTCAAACTGAAAACGCCAGTTTTCCGCGAACTTTCATGCCTAAAACCACCAAAGAAAGACCCAGAATGCGTGTTGGTTACGCCCGTGTATCCACGGCGGAGCAGAGCCTTGATTTGCAACGCAATGCCCTGCGCCAAGCTGGCTGTGAGCGGATATTCGAGGATCATGGCGTCTCGGGCAGCGCCATGCACCGATCGGGGCTTGATGAAGCCTTAGCCGCCTTGGCCAAGAACGATACGCTCGTTGTCTGGCGACTGGATAGGCTAGGAAGGTCCCTGGTCCATCTCATTGATACGGTCAACCTGATTGCCGCCAAAGGCGCACATTTTCAGTCCCTGAATGAAGCCATCGATACCGCCTCATCCGGCGGACGGCTCGTCTTTCACATCATGGGTGCTCTTGCAGAATTCGAGCGTGCCCTTATCAGCGACCGCACCAAAGCTGGTATGGCCGCTGCGCGGCGTGCCGGTACCTCCATCGGCAGGCCGCGGGCTTTGACCCAGAAGCAGATTGAGTATGCCCGTGAGGCATTGGCGGAGCGTGGTGATGACCTGGGCACGCTGGCAGACCTGTTTGGTGTTCACCCGCGCACACTTGCCCGCGCCCTCGACAAGGCATGATGATCGTCACTTTGGAATCTGCGTTTTCCGACACTCAGGTTCTCTGACCCTTCCAGCGCGTTGATCCGTTGTTCTTGATACGCGGTGTCTAAGCGACTCAGCAGCCCGTCGCACAAGGCTCGTCGTCCGTTTTTCTCCCCGCTGACGCTTCCTCGCGAACACTGGGATTGCCACGGCAATCCGTTCCAGAAAGACAAACGTCTCCCCTCTCGACTTTCAGTCTCGCCGTTCGGTGTGCTCGCCGCCGGGTCGCTCTCTCCAGACCCCGTCGAACAACGCGCAACGCGCACATTGAAAGGAGAGAACCATGACCGACAAACAGAAAAAAGCAGATGTCTACACTCAAGTGACCAACACCATCATTGCCGCCATCGAGAAAGGCGCCGGCACCTTCCAGATGCCCTGGCATCAAACAGGCTCAACCCACATGTGCCCCGTGAACATCGATACCGGCAATGCCTATCGCGGCATCAACATCATCTCCCTTTGGGCCTCCGCCCAAGGCCAAGGCTTCACCGATGGCACCTGGGGCACCTACCGTCAGTGGCAGAACCAGGGCTGTCAGGTCCGCAAGGGCGAAAAGTCATCCCTCGTCATCTTCTACAAGGAGTATGAAGCGAAAGACGCATCCGACAATGAAGATCCGGCCGACAATCGCCGCTTTGCAGCTCGTGCATCCTACGTCTTCAATGCCGCTCAGGTTGACGGCTATGAGCCGGTCATCACCGAGACTCCCCCGGCCCAGCCGATCGAAACCCTCCAAGCGGTTGAGCGCTTCGTTCAGGCGACCGGCGCAGACATCCGCATCGGGGGCGAGCGCGCCTGTTACAGCCTTCTGTCCGATCATATCGAGATGCCCGACAAGGCGCTCTTCACCGGCAGCGCAACGAGCAGCGCGACCGAAAGCTGGTACAGCACATTGCTCCATGAGCTGACACACTGGACGGGTCACGCCAAACGCCTGGAGCGGATCAAGCCTATCGGCTCCAGGAAAGCGGACTACGCCCGCGAAGAACTTGTGGCCGAAATCGGTGCAGCGTTCCTATGCGCGGAGCTGGGCGTCACCCTTGAGCCGCGTGCCGACCATGCCGCTTATATCGATCACTGGCTGGAGCTCCTGCGCGAAGACAAGCGCGCCATCTTCAAGGCGTCCAGCGCAGCGTCCAAGGCAGTTGATTACCTCAAAGGGCTGCAATAGGCGGCCTGAAGTCTTATGCGAACAAAACACCCCCGCCAATGGCGGGGGTGTTACTCGATTAGGCATAATACGACCTGCTCATACACATGTTTCTATTGCATGTCGGAAAGATGGGGCGAAATTTTCTGAACTGTGAATTACCAAATCAACCTTTTTCGAATGACATACAAAATTGATGGAATTGATCCCAGAAATGCTAGAGGTATGAGCCAAACTATTTCGCTATTTGTTTTCAACAAGATGGCGATTGTAAAGGGTGTTGCTGAGGCAATGAACCAATGAGCACAGTTATTCATATCAAAATATGCTGACTGCGATGACTTCCAGATGGCTAAAGCCACGAATGGGACAAAACCTAAAACTATTTGAATTGTAGTTATTCCCGGATAAAGTATGCCAAGAAGGAGTGATAAAGCTATCCATAGCATGAAAAAGCTCCAGTACGTCTGAAAAGAAAAAACAGATTGATAGCAAGGATACAATATCATGGATAAAGAAAGAGAGCAAAGAATACTTCTTCTTGCTAATGAGATTAACAATTTCTATTCTGATATTTTGTATAAAAGAGTTGATAGCAAGGAAAAACTAGGATTATTATTAGGTAATATGTGCAGGGTATTTTCTTTTCATATGAGTAATGGTGATTTTGAACACCTTTTCTTCGATTCTCGAGCTTCTGGCGACGTAAACAAAATTCTAGGAGACGCATCGAATTTTCTGGATGCTCTTTCGCAGGAGCGTGAGATCTTACTGCAGGCTGGTATCAATACGCATCTTACGGATCATATAATCAGTTATTCCGTCTCAATTCGTGAGCAACTGATTTCAGAAAAATTTGAACCTGGCGCTTGTTTTGACGCAGTGAGAGAATTTAATGAAAAAATATGCTTTGCAGAACGTCAATTCATTAGTAATGCGGCGTTTCCTGAGGTCAAGGACAAATTTTTTCAAGGTTTTGCATTACTTCTAGGAGGTGCAATCTGGATAACGAATACAGTAGGAATTGTGAAAGGTGCTCAATTTGTTTCTATTTCTTATCCTATTTCAAATAGCATCATGCTCGGCGATGGGTTTCGCAAATTTTTTAAATGGTAATATATTCAATATTGAAACAGCCTCACCATTGCTGGTGAGGCTGTCCCTTTTTTAGGCTGCACACGGTCCCTGCAACTCGCTTTTAATGTTGGGTTGGGACAACACGGTGGCTATCCACCCACCTCGCAAATTCAAGACGATCAATCAAAATCTTGCGTGAGATTTTGAACACCGCCTTATTCAGCCCATTGGCATCTCTGTGAAAAAGATACCAACGAAGCATATCCTTGGTCATCCAAGGTGTCTCATCTACAAGTTGCTCGACAGTACGCAGTTCTCCATAGTTTGCAGCCATATGCCTGCATCCCTTTCAATTGGAAGAAAGAAAGATACAAAACGTCGCGATTGTGCCGCACTCTTTTCACTTGATCAATACCAAGGCGTCTCTACGCATCCATGCGTGACGGGCGCGTTTGTGTCCCCGTAGTCCTCTCCCCTGTCATTTGAAACGCGCTGTTTCTTATGACGGGATAGGAAACCTTGACCGGCCATGGTGCTGCAAGGCCACGTGTTGCTTTTCTCCCCGCCTGCGGCTTCCTCGCGAACACTGGGATTGCTGTTGCATCCGTTCCAGAAAAGCACCCCTTTGGCCTCTCCACATGCGTTGCGCCTGCCGGTGCGCCATGCCCTTCAAGGTTTCAGGTCTTTCCCGCGAAACAGCGCATTTTGCGCCAAATGAAGGAGAGAATCATGAACAAGACAACACCCCTCACACATGGCGGCTATCAGGCCGGCCACCCTTGGTACTACTATCTCGGTGGGCGAATTCCGCGCCTCAAGGAAATCCGGGATGCCGTCATCCAGTCCGGCTATCGCGGCTACATGGCTGAGCGTATCGACACTCTGGAAGCCCTTCCCGAGCCACGCCGCAGTGAGAAGCTTCGCACCTTGCGGGATGATGTGCGCGCCGAGTTGTACCGGGATATCCGTCGCTACCGCGTCGTCGCCCGCGCGCTCCGTTCCTATCGGCATGAGCAGGCAACCACGTCACCTGGCCATAGCTGCGATGACGTTCACACCGCGATGAGCTTGAAATACGCGCACATCTACAATGGGCTTGCCCATCTGCACGTGCTTGACGCGCTGCTTGGCAAACAGCCGGATCTGTTTGCCCTATGAATTGCCTAGGCGCTACCTAGCGCCTTCATAGGCAAATCCGTGTATCGGGATCGGCCGATTCATGCCGTGTCGCACGCGCCGGTAAGCTCAACATAGCCAAAACCATACCCAATTATACCCAATAATACCCGATCGGTGATACTCTCTCTGCGGCACCACGGCCCCGCTGCCGAGTGGCGCGCCCTAGCGCCTACCTATGCGATACCTATTGAATAGCTAGGCGCAACCTAGCCCCTAACTAGGGACTGCCTAGGGACTAACTCGCCACTACCAAGCCGCTATCTATTGCAAATATATCACCTAGCTAGCGGCTATCTGTCGGCTAGGTATGTGTCAGTCATCGCTTACGCTTGCTATGCGAGGCAGATGTGCGGTGCAATAAAGGCAGGAGGAAGAAACTCATGCCAATTATCGTATTCGCAAACTCTAAAGGTGGTGTCGGAAAATCCACATCCGCCGTTGTGCTCGCACAGGTGCTTGCCAAGCGGGGTGCCAGTGTCGCCTTGATCGACGCCGACCCCAACCAACCCCTCGCGGCCTGGAAAAACCGTGACCCGGCCCGCGTGCCCGCAAACCTCGCGCTGATCGCAGGGGTGTCCGAGCACTCTATTGTCGACGCCATTGATGACGCCGTCGAAAAACATGCCTTCGTAATTGTGGACTTGGAGGGGAGCGCCAACATGGCCGTCTCCTACGCCATCGGCCGCGCCGACATCGTGCTTGTGCCGATGCAGGGCAGCCAGCTGGACGCCGACCAGTCCTGTCGGGTTATTGACCTGATACGCCGCGAGGAAAAGGCTTTTCGCCGTGACATCCCTTACGCGGTGTTTTTTACCCGCACCAGTGCGGCCATCCGGTCCCGTGATCTGGCCCACATCCAAAAGGATCTGGCTACGGCAGATATTCCCGTTTTGCCGGTTGAACTCACCGAACGCGCTGCCTTCCGCGCCATCATGCAGCTTGGCGGGACACTCTACGATCTGACCCCCGAGGAAGTCTCCAGGCCTGAAGCCGCCATCGAGAACGCCGAAGCCTTCGGACGGGCGGTTCTCTCGGTTCTGAGCGAGAACACCAAAGAGGAGGCCGCCGCATGACCCGCGAACGACCCAAGACATTCGCTCCGGCGGCAGATCCGCTGAGCAATCTGGCCGACTTCCAACCTAAAATCGTGCGCGCAAAACCTGATCTGAAAGAAGCCGAAAAAGTCGCGGCTGAAAGCGGATTCACCGCCCGACAAGGGCAGGGGGCTCCCGCGCCCGAGAAAAAAGTCATTGATGCGCGCAGCCTCCGAAAGACAGCCCGCACAACACAGCTCAATATCAGCGTATCCCCAGGGACCAAGGAGAAGTTCTGGGACTATGCGATGGCGCAGAACTGCGAGACGGGAGAGGATGCGCTCTTGATGCTCCTGGATCGCATCAAAAGTGCCTTATAAGGCACCTGAGAAGCTTGGAGCGGTCCGCTGGTATCCTTGCAAATTTAAAGTCTGATTTTAAAATTGCAAGGATAACGCATGTTCGGGAAGCGGACATGCAAGCGGACATTTAACCGGTCATGAATTCACTCGGAAAATGAAATTATTTATGATATAAAGACACTTATGACAATTGAGAATGCGGACAAACAAGCGGACATTAACCCGGCAGGTTCCAGCACTGGGCTCATGGAGCCCATGCTGGTGTCTGAGGGGAGTCGTCGGCGCGAAGATCTCGCCGATCTTGCTGTGGAACTCGCATCAGCCTCAGCGGCCTTTCGCGCCCAACTTCCGTCAAGCATCGTATCCGCGCTAGCCGGACTCGTCCGCTCCATGAATTGCTATTACAGCAACCTCATTGAAGGTCACAACACTCATCCCATCGATATTGAACGCGCGCTTAACAACGACTACAGCACAGATCCTGAAAAGCGCGATCTTCAGCTCGAAGCAAAAGCCCATATCATTGTCCAGCGATGGATTGACAACGGCGCTGGACGTGGGCGGGTAGCGCAACCGGAATTTCTTTGTGAGATGCACCGACTATTTTGCGAAGAACTCCCCGAATCCCTTCTTTTCGTTGAAGACCCCAAGACTGGCGAGCGATTTCCCGTCGTGCCAGGCGAATTGAGAAAACGCCACGTCCAAGTCGGCCGACATATCGCTATCCATCCCGATGACGTGCCACGCTTTCTGGCGCGTTTCGAACAGGCTTATGACAAATTGAGCCGAACTGCCTCGATCATCGCCATGGCTGCTGCCCATCACCGTCTGCTCTGGATACACCCGTTTCTTGACGGAAATGGTCGTGTTGCACGCTTGATGTCTCATGCCATGCTTCTCGAAACGCTCGATACCGGCGGTATCTGGTCCGTTGCACGCGGATTGGCGCGCAATGAAAAAGAATACAAAATTCACTTGGCTAACTGCGACTTGCCAAAGCGCAACGACCTCGATGGGCGCGGGACGCTGAGCGAAGAGGCATTGATAGCATTCACAGCGTTCTTCCTGAAAACTTGTCTGGATCAAGTCAACTTCATGCGCACCCTCGTAGAGCCTGAAGCCTTGCGTAAACGCATTGCACAATGGGCAGAGAAGAAAACCAAGGAGGGTGAGCTTCCCGCAAAAGCAAGGCTCGTTCTGGAAGCTATTCTGTACCGAGGAGAATTGCCGCGCGGTGATGTGCCTGGGCTTGTCGGGCTCACAGAAAGGCAAGCGCGACGAATTACCAGCGCACTCCTGGATATGGATGTGATCGAATCCGACGGGCCGAAAGCCCCGTTGAAAATGTCATTCCCAGCCAAGCTTGCACATGAGTGGATGCCAGGCCTCTTTCCCGAAAAGCCATCAGATGACGTCGCATAAACAGGGCGTGAGATCCCCTTACGCCCTATTTATGGAACAGATTCGCGGAATACGGTTCTTCCGAACAACGCGAACTGCGATGAGGAAATCCTGCCCCCCTAGGTCATAATCTGCCGGTCAATCCTCTCGGCCAGCTTTGACTTGTGACCCTCTGACAGATGCGCGTACCGGCGCACCATCTGAAGGGTCTTGTGGCCCAGCATGTCGGCAATCTCCAGGAGGCTTGCCCCCTGCATCGCCAAATAGCTGGCAGTGGAATGCCTCAGGTCATGGAAGCGGAAATTTTGCACGCCAGAGGCCGTGAGCGCGTTCTCCCATGCTTTTCTGATATCTACTGGAGCTAGGAGGTCACGGCGCGGGAAAAGCCATCTCACGTCCGTTTCTGGCGCGATTTCATCGTAACGCTCATTCACCCACGCGATGTGGTCAGCGAGGATATCCCGCAAATGTCCGACAATCGGCACCGACCGCGTTTCCCCGTTCTTCGTATCCCGCAGAATGGCAACCCCACGCGCCAGATTGACGTCTGCTAGGCTTAACCCAAGGATCTCGCCTTTGCGTGCGCCCGTTGACAGCGCGAAAATCACAATCGGATAAAGCTGCGTGTTGGGACTGATGCGGCATTCATGGAGGAGGGACGCGCGCTCATCATCCGCAAGATAGCGGTCCCGCTCATTGCGGATGCGCGTCACCCGATCGACCCCGCTCATGGGGTTGCTCCCGAGCCAACCCCAGTTCTGGGCGCTCTTCAGCGCAACCTCCAATGTGTCCCGGTAATGCTTCAGCGTCTTGCGGCTCTTCGGCCGGGCTTCCTTCCCCTTGATACGCTGATCCGGGGTTTCAGACAGCTTTCGCATTTCATCGGCGATCAGGTCAGGCGTGATATAAGACAGCGCGAAACGGCCAAGGGCTTCCCGCCAATATCTCAGATAGGTCTGAGCGGCGCGCTGAGTGCTTTTGGCGAGGTGGGGAAGGGTATCACGCTCATAGCGATCTAAAACGTCTGAAAATGTCTTACGCTTCGCCGCTGCATTGATAGGCCGATGAGAACCATCTCGGATCTCGGCTTCTGTGCGCGATGCCCAGAGTTTGGCATCCGTCAGACGCCGGAAGGTCTTCTTCTGTCGTGGATATCCCGCAAGCCGAATATCCACCAGATACACCGTTCCGTCTTTGCGTTCGCGCTTCTCAATTGTTGCCACTGCCGCCTCCACCTCATGCCCCTGGACCATCGGGACATTTCAACCTGAAGGGCTGAAAAATCCGCCTTAGGGGCACTTTAGGGGCACAAATATCCGACAAAACACAACGCTGGTCAATACCGTCCAACACATTGTTCCTGATTAAACCATTGAATTATTTATTTTAAATAATTGGCGTGTGTTGAGGAAGGTAGCCGTACAATGGGCTCATAACCTGAAGGTCGCAGGTTCAAATCCTGCCCCCGCAACCAAATCACCCAAATTACCAAGTAATATGTTCAGCCAGCGTCGCTGGCGCGGAAGCTCCGCTTCCGCTGGCGAGGTAGCTCCTCGCGCTATGCGCCATAACCTGAAATCCTCTCGGCGGTTGATGCGCAATGAAATAGTGAATCAGCGGGTCTCGGCTATTCCCTTATATAAATAAACGAGTTCTCGATCGCACGGCTGCACAGCCTCGGCGTTCAATTCCTGATTTGTATCAGCTCGATCCAGGGTGCGATTGTCGACTACGGAGAGCGCCACCGAGCTGGGCTCCGCGTTGCCACGACCCGCGCTGAGTCGGCAGTGAATTCCCTGGTCGGTAAGCGGATGGTGAAAAGCAGCAGATGCGGTGGTCGTTGCACGGTGTGACTATGCTCATGCAGGCTTAAACTGCAGAGGCAAATGGCGACCTTCGAGATCGATTGCGGGAACCTTTTAGACAGCTGCAGCGAACGTGGTACCGCTATCCAAAGCAAAACCGCCCCTCTTGCGTACCGCCTATTCCCAGTGACGTTACCGGTCTCAGTTTATCAGAACTTAGACGCCTTCATGGAGCTCTACTTCTGTCCCGGCAGTGATCACAAACGAAAAATTCCAGCTTCATACGGTACACTTTGGCGGGGGAACATCAGAATCACGCGAGAGGGCATCGCGCACTTTTATACAAATATCCTATATAATTAAGTGGATATGGTTTCATTCCGACCAGAGCTTTACGGTCATTCTCATTCGCACGGAGACGGCTAGATGAGTTTGGTATCAGCAGCAAAGTATCTGGATGTCGCCCTGGCAGGGATCGAAGACGGATTGATCGTCGTTCTTTCACTGGCCGCACTTGCACTCGGGGTGATGCAGGTCACTCTGCGCTACGTCTTCAATACTGGATATGAGTGGAACGAAGCCGCGTTCGTGCTCGTCACCATCACCGCCATGTTGACGGCGGGGGTGAGAGCTGTCCGTGAAGACCGTCACATCAGCGTCGACATTCTTCCCTCCATTGCCCCGCAACCGGTCGCAGCCATCATGAATGTCACGGCGGTTCTGGCATCACTCGGCCTCTGCGTGTTTTTGGCATGGTGCGGATGGCTTTTTGTCGGATTTGCCAGGATGATGGATACGGCGTCGCCCGAGACCGGGATAAAAGACTGGATCGTCTATTCGATCATGCCCACGATGATGTGCCTATTTGCGTTGCGCTATATCATCCGGCTGATCATCGGAGTGCAGAGCAAGCCTTCCCATGAGGAAGGTGCATCGTGACCATTCTCCTTCTTGTCGTCGCGTTTTTCCTGCTCATTGCCATCGGGGCGCCGGTTGCCGTTGCGCTTGGCGGATCCGTGGTCGTCACATCATTGCTGCTCGATCCGATCCCGCTTGCGATCATCGGGCAGAAGGCATTTGCCAACCTCGATCATTTCTCCTTGATGGCGGTGCCATTCTTCTTCCTCGCGAGTGCGCTGATGGACACAGGCGGGCTGGTTCGCCGCCTGATCGCCTTCGCAAACGCCTTCGTCGGTCATTTCACCGGGGGACTCGGCATTACCACGGTCCTGAGCTGTGTGTTCTTTGCCGCGATTTCCGGATCGAGCCCGGCGACGGTCGCAGGCGTCGGACGTATCATGTACCCGGCGCTTATCCGGGACGGTTACACAAGCCGCTATGCGCTTGGGGCCCTGGCCACCGCCGGTTCGATCGGCATCCTGATCCCGCCATCGATCCCGTTGATTATCTACGGCTTCGTCACCGAGACCTCAGTCACCCGGCTGTTTCTCGCCGGTGTCATCCCGGGCGTGATATATGCGCTGGGCATGGTGTTTATGGCGGCGCTTCTGGCCCGGCACTCCGACGCTCCCCGCCACAGCCGGATGCCCTGGACGGAGCGTGCCAGAGTGACCCGCAGCGCCCTGCCAGCCCTGATGCTGCCGGTGATGATCTTCATCGGGATCTACGGTTTGCCGGCCTTCGAGTTCGGACCGATCGCGAGCGACGGCGGAGCCATCTTCACGCCCACCGAAGCTGCCGTCATGGCCATGTTGCTGGCGATTGTCATCGGCATGTTTGTCTATCGCGAACTCTCGCCGCGCGACCTGTTCCGCACGATCGCCGATACCGCGCCGTCGGTCGGCATGATCTTCTTCATCACCACCAACGCGCTTCTGTTCGCCTTCTTCATCACCAAGATTGGCGTCCCTGCAGCCGTGACACGGATGATCGTGGACCTTGGCCTCGAGCAATGGCAGTTCCTGCTGCTGGTCAATGTGCTGTTCCTGATCGTCGGATTCTTTCTCGAAGGTGTGCCGACCATTCTGATGTTCGTGCCCGTACTCTTTCCCACGGCCGTGGCGATGGGCGTCAATCCTGTGCATTTCGGCATCATCGTCATCGTCAACATCGAGCTTGGCCTCGTCACACCGCCGGTCGGCCTCAACCTTTTCGTGGCGTCAGGCGTTTCCGGCAGGCCGGTCCTTGAGGTTTTCAGAGGCGCTCTGCCCTGGATGGCCGTGACCATCTGCGTGCTGATGCTGGTGACGTTCATACCGCAACTCTCACTGTTTCTGCCCGAGCTGGTGTTCGGCAAGTAGAGATCAATTGAAGGAGGAGATACCATGAGAAAACTGTTGCTATCGATCATGTGCAGCGCCGCCATGCTGGTCGGTGTTCATCAAGCCAACGCTGCCGACAGGATCATCCTGTCCAATGATACCAGCGCGCTGAACCTGAAAGGCCAGACCTTCGAAGTTCTGGCAAAGGAACTCAAGGAGCGGCTCGGTGACACGGCCGCGGTGGATGTGTTCCACTCCGGCGCACTGCTCGACCAGAAGACACAGATCCAGGGCCTTCAGCTCGGTTCAGCGACGTTCGTTGCCCCGACATCCGGCATCTATTCGCCACTGGCGGCCGGTCTCAACGCTCTCACGCTGCCATTCCTGCTGACCTCCAGCGAAATGGTCAATACAGCGTGGAACGACCCGGTCGTGCGCGAGGCCTTCGTACCGGAATTGCGCAAGAAGAACATCGAGCCGGTCGCGATCTGGCTGTCGGGGCAGCGTGAGCTGAGCTATCGCGGAAGCAAGCCGATCCTCACGCCCGAAGACATGAAGGGTGTTAAGATACGGGTTCAGTCGGTGCCCTCGGATATCGAGGCATTCAAGGCGGTTGGTGCGAATGTCATCAGCATGGCCTGGGGCGAGGTGGCTTCTGCCCTGCAGCAGGGCGTCATCGATGCGGTTGAACCCACGCCGATGTCGCTTGACAGTGCGGGCATGGTGGAGGTGATCGACCAGATGACCCGTATCGGCTACCAGTACGCGTTCTACATTGTCGGCGCCAACAAGACCTGGTGGGATGGCCTCTCCGACGCGGATCGCGCTTCCGTCCAGGAAGCCCTGGAAGTGGCCAATGCCTTTAACTGGGAAAACGCCGCCAAGGAGAACGAGGCCGCCTATGCCAAGATCCGGGATGCGGGCAAGACGATCCACGAACTGACGCCGGAACAACTGGCCCAGTGGAAGGAAAAGATGCAGCCGGTGTGGGATGAGTTTGGAAGCGAACTTGTCGGTCAGGACGCAATGAACCGGTTGATCGAGATTTCCTCGGGCAACCAGTGATCCGCATGAACCGGTAAGCCTTTCATGCGCTGTGACAGCCACGTTCACGTAGTTGCCCCGGTATCGGAGTGCGCCCAGACCCCCGGGCGTACCTTTCTTGCCGAACCGGCGCCGCTGCAAACCCTTGTCGAGAACGGAAGACCGCATGGCATTGATCATTTCGTGATCACCCAGCCAAGCTTCTACGGCACTGACAACAGTGTTCTGCTCGATGCGCTTGACAGGCTGGAAGGTCGCGGCAGCGGTGTGGCCACATCTGCCGCCGGCATCTCAGACGAGCAACTTGAAGACTGGCGGTCCCGGGGCGTCTCGGGGCTACGCGTCAATCTCTACAGCCCGGCTGCGATGAATGTCGGAGAAGGCAGCGACGATCTCGAGGCGGTGGCATCGATCGCCAGGCGGCACGGGTTTCATGTCGAGATCATCGCACCCTTGCCGGTGCTCGCGGCGCGCTCCGACGCGATCGCAGGCCTGCCCGTCGCCTGCGTCATCGATCACTACGGGTTGTTCGGAAGGGCCCGCCCCGATGATGCCGAAGCACGCATTCTGTTTGATCTGATGAGGGACGAGCACCTGTGGATGAAGCTTTCCTCGCCCTACCGGCATCCGGATCACCCCCTGAGCATCGAGCCTGACCGCGAATGGCTCGATGCCTTTCTCGACATCTGCCCGGACCGCTGTGTCTGGGGCAGCGACTGGCCGCATCCGCCTCCCCACGATGAACACAGGGGTCCCGATGCGGTCGTTGCCTGGCGTTCGCTGTCTTATTCGGGACTGCTGGAGCGGTTCATTGATGCCGTCGGCTCGGACGCACTTGTCGATCAGATCATGTGGGAAAATCCCGCGCGCCTTTATGGGTGGTCGCGGGAAGAATAGCCCGCAGGGTCCTGCAGCCGCAGCAGTATGACCATACCGCAATCGGTGATCAACGCTGAAGCTGTACCCGGCTCTAGAATATCAGGATTGCTCTGAAATCATTCACATTGGTCATAGTCGGACCGGTCACAACCTGATCGCCGATAGAGCCGAAGAAGCCGTGTGCGTCATTGGATGACAGTGCCGCGGACGGATCGATGCCCATCATTCGGGCCTTCGTAAGGGTTTCGGGACCGATGATCGCGCCAGCGATGTCCGCCGATCCGTCCACGCCATCGGTATCACAGGCAATCGCATGAACACCGGGTGCTCCACCGAGCGCGATCGCCAGAGCCAAACAATATTCGGCGTTGGGTCCGCCGATACCGTCACCGCGACGGGTCACGGTGAGTTCGCCGCCCGAGAGCAGCAGCACCGGCGCGTCCTCCGGGCCTCGGTCACGGGCTATGGCGGTCGCCAGTTTTGCGTGTTCCCGTCCCAGATCGCTTGCCTCGCCCTCGAGGGCATCGCCAAGCAATCGGACGTCATAGCCTGCTGCCCGAGCCATTTCCGCTGCGGCCGAGAGGGATTGAGCAGGTGCCGCGAAGATGTGGTTTTCAGTCGTGCTCAGGCGTTTGTCTGAGGGGGCAATGACTCCGCTGCCTGCCCGCAGCGCCTCGGTGACCGAAGCCGGAACCTCGATGTTCCATTTGCTCAGGACGGCAAGAGCATCTTCTGGGCGGGAGGTGTCTCCGACTGTAGGGCCTGAACCGATATCGGCCGGGTCATCTCCGGGGACATCGGACATCAACAGCGTACGAACCCGCGCGGGAAACGCCGCGGCCGCAAGCTGCCCGCCCTTGACCCGGCTGAGGTGCTTGCGCACCACATTCATTTCGCCGATGGGCGCGCCCGAAGCCAGCAGAGCGCAATTCACCGTCTGTTTTTCGGCAAAGCCCACTCCTTCGATCGGCGCGGTCAGCAGTGCAGAGGCTCCACCGGAGATGAGAGCCAGAACAAAATCATCCGGACCAAGGCCGCCCACCAGATCGAGCATTCTCCGGGTCGCATGAACACCCGCAGCATCCGGGACCGGATGCGCCGCCTCGATGATTTCTATGCCCTGACATGGCCGCCCATACCCATAACGGGTGATGACCATCCCCTCGCAAGCCCCCCATGTGGCCTCCACGGCTTCCGCCATCCGGGCGCTGGCCTTGCCCGCGCCGACCACGATCAAACGTCCAGCGGGTCGCTTGGGCAGGTGATCAGCCAGGCTGCGCATCGGGTCAGCGACTTCGACTGCGCGTTCAAAAAGGGAGAGCAGAAAATTCTCGGGGAATTTCAGCACGTGGCGGCTCTTTCGACGGGCAATCCGGAAGCAGGCGATACTCGCCTGTTCAAATGTTGGAGCCGCGGATCGCGTCGCACACAGCGTCGGTCACTTGCTGTGTATTGGCGGTTCCGCCCACATCCGGGGTCATGGTACCGTCCTCGCAGACCTTTTCCACCGCGCGCATCAGCCGGTCGGCCGCAGCATTCTCGCCCAGGTGTTCGAGCATCTGCGCCGCAGTCCAGAAGGTTGCCACGGGGTTGGCGATGCCCTTGCCGGTGATGTCGAAGGCCGAGCCGTGGATCGGTTCGAACATCGACGGATATCGCCGCTCGGGGTCTATGTTGGCGGTCGGAGCAACGCCGAGGCTTCCCGCGAGCGCCCCTGCAAGATCGGACAGAATGTCGGCGTGCAGGTTGGTGGCAACGATTGTGTCAAGACTCTTGGGATCCTTGACCATGCGCACAGTCATGGCATCGACAAGCATCTTGTCCCATCTGACGTCCGGAAACTCCCTGGACACCTCTGCGGCAATCTCGTCCCACATAACCATGCCGAACCTCTGGGCATTGGATTTCGTCACCACTGTCAGAAATTTGCGCGGTCGCGATTGGGCCAGTTTGAAGGCATAGCGCATGATCCGGGTAACGCCGACGCGGGTAAAGATCGCGACCTCGGTGCCGACTTCTTCCGGCAGGCCCTTGTGGGCACGACCGCCATGACCGGAATACTCCCCCTCGGAATTTTCGCGAACGATAACCCAGTCCAGGTCACCGGGTCCCACGTCGGCGAGCGGCGAACTGATGCCCGGAAGGATCCTGGTCGGACGGACATTCGCATATTGGTCGAAGCCCTGGCAGATCGGTAGGCGCAAGCCCCACAGGGTCACGTGATCGGGAACATCCGGGGCTCCCACAGCGCCGAAAAAGATGGCGTCGAACTTCTTCAGTTGCTCGGTCCCGTCTTCGGGCATCAGGGTGCCTGTTCGTTTGTAGCGGTCCGACCCCCAGTCGAATTGGGTGACATCAAGAGTGAAGCCACCGTCACGCTTCGCCAGTGTTTCAATAGCCTGAAGTCCGGCTGCGATTACTTCCGGGCCAATTCCGTCAGCCGGTATCGCCGCAATCCTGTATGTCTTCATAGCCATTTTCCGTTTTCACCCCATCAAACAGCGATCAGTACCGTTGCCACGGTGCTCGCTAGCGGCGCCAATCTCGCAAGTTGTGCTGGTTGCGGCAATGCGTCGATGATCATATAAATAAATGAAATAATGTAAGTGGACGGGTCGATGGAGTTTCTTCAATTGCGCTGTTTTGTGACGGTCGCCGAGATGCTGCATTTCGGCAAAGCCGCGCAGCACCTCGAAATGTTGCCGGCATCGCTCGGGCGCCAGATCCGGCTGCTGGAGGAGCGGCTCGGCGTTCGCTTGTTATCTAGGACAACACGCAATGTAGCGCTGACGGAAGCCGGCAGCATTCTGCTCCCCGAAGCGCTGGAGATAATTTCGCGTGTGGAACGGCTCGAAACCAGGCTTCGGGATCACAAGAATCAGAAAGCCGTCGCACTGCGCATCGGTGCGATTGACAGCGCGGCGGCTGGGTTGTTGCCGCAGCTGCTGCCGCAGTTCCGGGACTTCCATCCCGAGATCGTTGTGCAGCTCATCGAGCAGAAGACCATCAGGCTGTTGCCAAAGATCCTGTCCGGGCATCTTGATATTGCCATCGTACGCCCGCCAGAAACCCCTGATCGGGGGTTGGAGTTTCACCCGCTCTTCCACGAAACAGCAGTCGTGGCCTGCCCTGAAGGGCACGCCCTGGCAGAGTATGAGGAGGTAGACGTTCAGCAGTTGGCCGACCAGCCGCTCATTGTCCCGGACAGGAAATCCCGGCCGCATAGTCATGACTTGAGCATGCAGCTGTTCATCGAGGCTGGCCTCTCCGCCCGGGTTGTCCAGATTGCCGAAGAGAAGCAGACGATCGTCAACCTGGTGGGGCGTGGCATGGGTATCGCCATCGTGCCGCGCTGGGCATCGCGTCTCGGCGTCGATGGTGTCCGGTTTGTGCCGCTCAGGATGCCGGAGAGCCCGATCCGCAACAAACTCGCACTTGCAGCCTGCTGGATGCGGGATACCAAGGACCCGGCCCGCGATGCATTCATGGAGCTGCTTATGCGCAATATCGGAACCATCGCGGAAACAGCTTAGCGATTAGTCGATATTTTTATATAATCGATGGTTCTTGAGGGCCTGCATCGTCAGGCGTTAGCGTCTCCTGAACGACACCATAAGGTGTATTCACGGGAGGAGTGAGCCATGAAATTCATCACCAAATCTGTCATTGCGCTGGCGGTCGCCAGCAGCTTCGCGTTCTCGGCTGCCGCACAAGACAAGACCGGCTGGCCCGAGACTGTGGCATTCGGTACCGGAAGCCAGGGCGGGTCCTACTTCGCCTATGGAAGCGGCTTTGCCGGCCTGATCAGCGAAAAGCTCGGTCTCAACGCAAGCGTGGAGGTCACCGGCGGCCCCGGACAGAACGTCACGTTGGTCCAGACAGGCGATTTGAGCATGGGCTTCGTCACCATGGGCCCGGCCTATGATGCATGGGTCGGCAAGAGCGAAGTCATGCCAGGGGTCGAGCACACTGCGGTTCGGGCAATGTTCCCGATGTATCAGACCCCGCTGCAGGCAGCGGTGCTGGCAAGTTCCGGCATCAAGTCGTTCAAGGACATGGAAGGCAGGCGGATCGGCGTTGGTCCGGCCAGCGGCACTTCAGCCGCTTACTGGCCGCGTTACTTCAAAGCGGCCGGCATGGACGTCAACATCTCTTACGCAGGTGCCAGCGATACCGCCGGACAGTTGAAGGACGGCCTGATCGATGCATTCGTTTATGCTGCAGGCATTCCCAACGGCGCCTATACGCAGCTCGCTGTCGAGAATGACGTTGTCTTCATAAGCATGACCGAAGAGGAACGCGCCATGTTCCTCCAGGCCGAGCCTGCCATGTCGGCCTTCACGATTCCGGCCAACACCTATGAAGACCAGCCGGATCCGGTCGAGACAGTCTCGCTTTGGAACTTCGCGATCGTTCACGAAAGCATGCCAGACAGCCTGGTGTACGAAATCACCAAGCTGGCGATGGAAGAGCATGAGCGCATGCTGCAGGCCCACAAGGCTGCAGCGGAGACCCTGCCGGAGCATTTCGACAAGAACACCTTCATGCCGTTCCACCCTGGCGCAGCCAAGTGGTTCGAGGAGAACGGCTACAAGATCGCCGACGAACTGAAGTAGGGCCTTGACGAATCCGTCCGGATAATCCGGTCGACCGGGGACCAGGAGCAGGGCGGGATTGCACATTCCGCCCTGTTTTTTTGAGCCGGGACGAGACTATCACTGCCGGTGGGAGGGCACACCATGTCAGACGCAAATCCGAAGCAAACCAAAGAAGATGTTCATCACGAGGTGTCACTCGCAGAGGCCGTGTCGCACGTCGATGAAGAACCGGTAGGCTTCAACCAGCGTGTCTTTTCGGGGACGCTGTTGTGGGTGGTGGCAGTCGCTTGCGTGGCCTATTCCGCCTTCCATCTCTACGTCATGAACATCTATCCGCTCGAAACCTGGGCCTACCGCCTGTCGCATATTGGAGGCGGGTTGGCGCTCGGTTTCATGATCTACGCCGCAGGCGCCACCCGGAACGAAGACGTCTCTAAGCGCAATCTTGTCGGAGATACGGTTCTGGCCCTGGCGGCGGTCGGGGTCTTTACCGGTTTCGCCATGATGATCGCCATCTGGTACAATGTAATGCAGACCGGCATGCCTGCGGGGCAGCCCTGGGCGCTGCGCTTCTACGGCATCCCGTTGTTTGCCGGCAGCGTACTGGCCGTGATGCACGGCTGGTTCTTTACCGTACGGCTGAAAGACCGTATCTCTCTCGCGGACGTGCTGCTGGTCGCGGCGACATTCAGCGCCATCGCCTATCTCATCCTGTTTTCGCGACAGTTGCAGTTGCGCGGCGGTATCTCGATGGCGCTGCCGTCGGACATGTGGGCGGCCGTCACCTGCGTGGTGCTGGTGGTCGAACTGACCCGCCGTCTTGCCGGCATGGCGCTGGTCATCATTGCCAGCGTTTTTGTCGGTTATGCCTTTCTCGGGCCTTGGCTGCCCGGGATCCTTTACCATCGGGGCTATGATGCGAAGCGGTTCTTCACCTACATCATTACCGACAACGGCATCCTGAGCGCTCCCATCGCCATCTCGTCGACCTACATCATCCTTTTCGTGATCTTCGCGGCTTTCCTGCAGGCGACCCGCGTCGGTGAGTATTTCGTCAATTTCGCCTTTGCGGCCGCTGGTCACAAGCGCGGTGGACCGGCCAAGGTTGCCGTGTTTGCATCCGGCCTGATGGGGATGATCAACGGAACTTCCGCCGGCAATGTTGTCGCCACCGGCAGTCTGACCATCCCGATGATGAAAAAGGTTGGCTACAAGCCGCAGACGGCCGCCTCGGTCGAGGCCGCTGCATCGACGGGCGGCCAGATCATGCCGCCTATCATGGGGGCGGGCGCCTTCATCATGGCCGAGATCACCGGCATCCCCTACATCAACATCGTCTATGCGGGCATTATTCCGGCGGTCATCTATTTTCTTTCGATCTTCTTCATGGTCGATCTGGCGGCACAGAAATACGGCATGGTCGGTCTGCCTCGGGCCGACCTGCCGAAATTCGGCAAACTCCTGAAGCAGGTCTATCTGTTCACCCCAATTATCGTGCTGATAGGCTCATTGCTTTCGGGCTATTCGGTTATCCGATGCGGCACGCTGGCGATGGTTTCGGCTGCAGTAGTCTCCTGGCTGACGCCACATCGCATGGGGCCGAAGCAATTGTTCAGGGCGCTGGAACTGGGCGCACGCATGGCGCTGCAACTGGTTGCGGTCTGTGCGACGGCCGGCATTATTGTCGGGGTTATCGCGCTCACCGGAATCGGATCGCGGTTCTCCGCGGTGCTGCTCGGACTTGCAGAACACAGCCAGTTCCTTGCGCTTGTCTTTGCGATGCTCGTCTCCATCGTGCTTGGCATGGGCATGCCAACGACTGCCGCCTATGTGGTTGCCGCAAGCGTCATGGCACCCGGCCTGATCAACCTTGGGATCGAACCGCTTACGGCGCATTTCTTCATCTTCTACTTCGCGGTGATTTCGGCCATAACGCCACCGGTGGCGCTCGCGGCCTATGCAGGGGCAGCGCTTTCCGGCTCGGATCCGCTCAAGACCAGTGTGGAGAGCTTCAAGTTCGGGCTTGCGGCGTTCATTGTGCCCTACATGTTCTACCTTTCCGACGAGATGCTGCTGCAGGGAAGCTGGGTTGACTCAATCCACGTCACGGCGACTGCGGCCGTGGGTGTCTATCTGCTGTCGGCTGCTGTCCAGGGATGGTTTTTTGACCGCGCAAACAACGTGGCACGGATCGTTCTGCTCGCGGGAGGTTTGACGATGATTGACGCCGGCTGGCTGACCGATGTTGTTGGCGTGACCGTCGGTATCGCTGTGTATGTCTATCAGAAGGGGTTCGTGCGACCCCGCGATATGGCGCGTGGCGCGGACTGAGCAATAACACTGTTTCAGAATCATGGTCACCGGCTTCGTCCCTAACCGGGACCGCTCAAGGGTGTAGCTGCAAGCGCGCCGTATGGCTTGCTTCCAAGTCGTGTGAACAGTATCTGCAACGTCGGTTGCCATCAGTGGTTCGAAGTGGGTCCTGCGTGTGTCCGGCGGCCAGTCTTCACCGCCGCTTCCATGGCAAGATGAACCGTGGTGCGATGGTCAAGGCGGCAAGCAATGTCTGCCTCGTGGCGGACTCGACCAAGATCAACTTACTTCGTTCACCCGTCTCGGGGCTCTCGAGCCGGTGCATACCTTCGTCACCGATGATGGAACATCGGATGCCGACGCCAAGGAACTCGAACGCCGCAGGGTCGAAGTGCTGATGGCTGAGTGAGGTGTGCGCCGCCGGTTGCGGCAAGCACAGAGCACGGTGGAACCGATTCCGCTTTGACGGCGAAAGAAGGCAGCTTAGAGCCCGGTTTTTGCCTGGATGAAAAAATTGCGGGTTCCCATCTGTCCGCCCTTGAGCGTCACCTCCAACCCATCGATTGCCGCGTCGCGGGAATGAGCACGGCAAACCGGTGCGCCCGGTGCAAGGGGAGCGACCACTGACAAGGCCGTCAACCCAAGCGCGGTCATTGCATGCCCCGACGTGTCCCCGCCTGCAACCACGGCGCGGCGCAACTTCGTCCTCGATCGAACATCGGCAAGCAGCTTCCCCAGACCTGCACCAATCCTGTCGTTGACCACTGCCGCGGAGCTTCCGGAGCTTGTGATTGCCTCCTTGAGGCGGAGGGACGAAGCGTCCGAACCGCGTGCGGTGGCGACGATCACATCGCGCCCCCTTGCAAGTTCTGCAAGGGACATCTGCAGCGCCCGGTCCAGAGCGAAATTCCATTCTGCCGGGTCAAGGGCGCGTGTCGCGTCGAGATCAATGATGAAAAAGCCTTGCGCCTCTGCGGCTGCGATCTGAGCACTGTTGATCGGGGAACAAGAACCTGACACGCAGAATATCCGGTCCACCGCCGCGAGCTGTGGCGGCTCGAAAGTCGGGGCGATCCTCCCGATTGCGCGCAGATGAGCAACCAGCGCGTACTCGACCCCCTGAGATCCGACCGCAAGGACCGGACCGCGACCCTCGTTCCACAGCAACCGACCGGCTTCAGCCAACGTCTGGTCGTCGAGAACATCGATCGCGATGATCTCGGCGCCGACCTTGATCTGCTCCGCCAGAATATGGTCGGTTCGTCCGGATTTAATGCTCGCAAGATCGACCAGTCCGATATTGCGGCAGGTCTGGCGCGACAAATGCAGCTTCACATCAGCTTCGTGCATCGGAGTGACGGGGTGCCGGCTCATCACCGGGTGCCGGTCAAGCCGATAGACATCGTCGTCGGTCCCGGCGAACAGGTTGCCGAAGGCCTGGTAGCGGCGGATGGCCGGTGCGCCGACGATCAGGGGGTGCCAGGCGCCGCCGGCAATCGGCGCACCAATGTCGATGGCCTTGCCGATCGATCCGCGTGTCGGCGATGAATCGAAAGTGGAGCAGACCTTATAGTGCACGATCGGCGCACCGAAATCAGTCAGGGCTGCAAACGACGCTGGCAGGTTATCCTCCATCCAGGCTGGATCACGCGACCTCGCCACTCCGGCGATCCCCATCGCGGCGAGACCCGGAAAAGCCGCAAGATCCTCGGCACTCGGTGGCTCTAGGAACATTGCCGTTGGAATGCCGGCAAACGACAATACCTCCATAACGGCGGAAGATCCGGTGAAATCATCGCCATAGAAGGCCAGTATGGGATCTGCCACTGGATCGTCCTTACGCCGGATAGGCATCAAGCGCGGCCGCGAGCGCCGGGCTGCCCTCAGCTTGAGTTTCGATTGCGACGTCCGACATGGCCGCGTCCCATGCCTCAATCATCGCTTCAACCCCTGCGGCGACCCCCATCGGGTGCGCCACCACGCCGCCACCGGCGGTGAAGATCAGGTCGGGTGATCTGAGCGCTGCCCAGGTGCCGGCGGCCTGCCGGATGGTCTGGCCAGACGAGAACACCGGGACCGCGTTCATCGGCGCGCGTTCAAACAGCGGATCATGCAGGGACCGGGCAGAAGCGATCACGCTGTCATCGGGCTCACTGAACTTGTTGGCAAGTCCGTTGACGTGCAGATGATCGCAACCGGCGAGCCGCCAGAGCTTCGACCAGGCGGTGAATGACCACCCTAGGCTCGGCGCACGGGTGAGCGCTCCCCAGCCGTTGCGATGTGCATGCAGCGGCAACTCGGTGTGGCGCGCAAGCTCCACGATGCCGGCATAGCCGACCGATATCAGGCTGGCCATCACACATGTTCCGCCTTGGCCCAAGACAAAATCATGGCGGCGTTTCATCTCGTCGATTTCTCCGGTGAGATTGAAGGCCACCATGGTCTTCTTGCCTGTCTTGTCCGCCGCCCGGTTCACGGCCTTCATGACGGCTGCAACCCTGTCCTCGAACGGACACGCCGGACTATCCGCCTGCAATTCATCGTCCTTGATGAAATCGATACCGGCGTCTGCGAGCACGCCGACCAGATCGCCGGTGGCCTCGGCTGACAACCCGACGCTTGGCTTGATGATGGTACCGATCAGCGGACGGCCGTGAACGTCCGAGAGCTCGCGGGTGCCGTCCATCCCGAATTTCGGGCCGCGATATTTCTCGGCAAAGGCGCCTGGCAGCCTGACGTCGAGAAGCCGCAGGCCTGAAAAGGCCTTCAACTCAAAAAGATTGCCGGCAATCGTTGCAACCAGGTTTGGCAATGACGGCCCGATGTTATCTATCGGCCAGGACAGGGTCACGAAGGCCCGCCGGTAGACCGGCCTTGAGCCGGACGGAGTACATGCACCCGGAAGCGACGGTGCGGGAACTTCATCGAGGATCCGCAACGTCTCGACCCTTGCTGCCGAGCGGGCCTTCAATTCCGGTGTTTCGCCCGGGACCGCAACGAAGGTGCCCGAGGATTGTTCCCCCGCCATGATTGCTGCCGCCTCAGAGGGGTCGAAGGCTGTTTCAATCAGGTAATCGGCCTCAATACGAACTGGGTCAGGCATCGGCATTCACTTTGCTGGTATTGCGGCGACGTCTGTCTCGACAAACAGAATCGCCCATGGGTTGAGGAGTATGGAACTGGACACCAGTTGCGTACTGGCGTGTTCGAACCACTGCGGATCTCTGACAGCCGCTTCAAAGCTGCTGGTATCGAGGATTGCTGCCCGGCCTGTTTCTGCCAGACGGACCCGTTGCTGCTCCGGGCTGGGGTTTGCAATCACCAGTCGCGTTGCGGTGGCGGTAGCGAAGGCGATGGCAGCCAATCCGGCCGATCCCCCCAACACTCGAAAACGTTGGCTTCCCGCGGCCACAAAGCGAAGGGCATGAAAGATGGGATAGACCACAGCCTCGGGGTGGTCGTCGTACCAGGGGCGGGCAACAGTCCCGGCCCGGGAGACAACTCCAAACGGCCCGGCCGGCGCAGCCAGGGCGATTGCCTCGATGCCGAAACCTTCGGTCTTTGCAAGTGCCCCGATCGCCCAGGCCGCCCCGAATAGTGCACGGGCTCGAGGGTCCGATGTTGCCATTGTCAGCCTGGTCTGCTCAGGGTTTGGCGAGACGGCACTGCCGTAGGGGTTCGAGGGCATGCCGATCGCGGTCAATCCGAGACGATAGCCGAGGTCGCCGCCAATCTCCTGCGCGGTGGCGAAAATATCCGGTAGGGCTTCAAGGGTTTGCGCCACGCTCCAGTCGTCGGCGGCGTGGACGGTTGCCGAGTTCCCGTGGGTGAAGAAATCAGCCGTTTCGTCAATGGGACGGCAGCGGTTGAATTCCGTGAAATTTGTCAGCATGCCGCAGCCGGACCTGGCCTCGGGAAAAGCCTTGCGTGCTGCCTGGCTGGCATCAAGCGGCGACATTCCCTCAGGCCAACGGCCTGTGGGCTGATAGCTTGAGAGATAGGCCGAGGGCAGGGCGATAATGTGCCGCGGAGCAACGCCTTGGGCTCGACAGGCTGATGCAACCCGCTCAAGCTGCGGCCAGGCGGGCGTATCGTCATCCAGAACGATTTCCAGGTCCAGCGATCCGGCAGTTGCGGCCAATGCGTGTGCGGCGCCCTCGACGTCCGAGTCAGCAGTGTGCGGCGTGGTGCGCAACAGCAGGGACGTAAACTGGCCGGACGCCAGAACTGCTGCTTCATGGCTTGTCGGCAGCCACTCGCCCCGCGTTGCGAGAAGCATCTCGGGAAGCGGCTCCGTCAGTGATGGACCTATCCTGATCGCCTGCGGTTCGGTAGATGTTGATGCGGCCGGTGATCCTGAAATCCTCAGCCGGATTTCCTGCCGGACAGTTGAACCGGCACTTATTTCATAGGCAAACGGTTCGATCAGCGGCCGTGAATAGGTCTTGAAGGACGCGTCCGACCAGTTGCGCTGGTCTTCCATCTCGAAGATGTCGCCCTTGAAGCTGATGTCGAGACCCACTCCGTGAACATCAAACGTCAGCCCGGCAATGTTCCTGATCGGTTGGGCCGGGGATATGGCATCCGGCATCGTCTCTTTCAGACGCTCGCCCTCCGGTGTTGTCACCGTCACTGGCAGGCCGGCAACTCCGGAGATCGGGTGCAGCAGTGTAAACCCGGTCCGATTGGTGAGGAAGTTACGCCGGGCTGTCGCCTCGCCCGTGGCGGCAACGGTACCGTCTTCATGTCCTTCAAACACGACGCGGCAGGTCAGGGTACCATCGGCCAGCTCGAAACAACGCTCATGGCGGAACCCGCCCGAGGTCACGTCAAGCCTCTCGGAAATCACGCGTGGCGGAAAAGTCGCCCAATTTTCGTCCCGGACTGGGAAGTCGATCTGGCGGACGACTTCGACCGGACCCAGCGCAATCCGCCTCAATGCACCGTCGTCGATGACCGCTGACAGCTTGCCTGCCTGCACCAGTCTGGGGGCAACTCGGGTTTCGGTCGTTCCGGTTTCGAAGATCTGACGGGTTGTCGAATCCAAGCTGTGCTCTCCTCCATCATCATCGGCTTCGCTGCGGGACTGACTCAATCTGCGATGACGCCACTTGTTGCCCCGGATGTGCGGGCCGCGCACGAATTCGCAGACTCGCTCTTGCATCCGGATAAAACTGGTATAACCTGTTAATGAGGTGACGTCTATCGGAGGATGGAGCTGTCACTCAACATTCTGGGAGGAAGAACTTTGAAAAATCTATTCGCTGCAACGCTGTTTGCTGTTGTGACCGCTACGCCGGCCCTTGTGGCTGCACCCGCCATTGCCGCGGACAAGCCCACCGTGGCGCTAAGCAACGCCTTTCTGGGCAATGCCTGGCGCCGTTCAATGATCACTGCGTTTGAAGAGGCTGCGACCAAGGCCGAGGCTGATGGACTGATCGCCTCGTTCCAGGTGTCCAATGCACCGGGCGAGAACTCGGCTACGGAACAGATCGCGCAGCTCAAGGCGCTTCTGCTCGATGAGCCGGACATCCTTCTCGTCAATCCCGCGTCTCCGACGGCACTCAACCCCACGCTCCATCAGGCTTGCGAGATGGGGATCGTTGTCGTTGTCTTTGACAGCTCGACGGATCTTGAGTGCGTTCACATCGTCACCAACAGCTTCGGCGACTGGGCGCGCCTGTCGACGCAGGCCGTCATCGACGGCATCGGTGGCAAGGGCAATGTCATCATCGCCCGCGGTGTTCAGGGATCACCTCCCGAGATCGAAATGTACGATGTCCAGATAGGGTTGCTGCAGGAAAATCCCGACGTGAAAGTCGTAGGTGAATTCTTCACGTTCTGTGACAGCGCCAAGGCGCAGGAAGCTTTGCTCGGCACCATCGCAAGTCTGCCGGAGGTTGACGGGGTGATCGGTTGCGGTGAAGGGCTGGGTGCGGTCCAGGCATTTCAGACTGCCGGACGTCCTGTCCCGGTCGTCGCGTTCGCGCCAAGCGGACGTGCGCTGAAATTCTGGGGCGAAGGCAATGGCGCGCCGGGCTCGGTCGCGGTCATGTCCGATCCAGGCCAGGGTGTTGCCGCACTCTTTACTGCCATCAGTATCCACAACGGGCAGGACATTCCCCGAACTACGATCTTTCCGCCTGTGGTGGTGAGCGATGATGCCCGCGACCAATGGATTGCTGCTGTCGGCGACGACGAGATCGCCTCTTGGCAGTGGACCCAGGAGCTTGTCGACGCACAGTTGAAAGCCAACATTGATGGAACGGTGACCGCCGCAGCGCTTCCTCCGGTTCCGGTCAGGTAGTCGGGTTTCGGGTCCGCGCCGCCAAACGGCGCGGACCATCTTCTCCAAAATGGTGCAATAGCTGCCGTGCTGACACATACAACACCGACAACACAAAACACGATCACTGCCGAGCGTGAACCTCTGGTTCAGGTCAAACACGCAGTCAAAGCATACGGACCCACGAAAGCGCTATCCGGCGTCACACTTGATGTGTATCCGGGCGAGGTCTTTGGCATTGTCGGCCACAATGGCGCTGGCAAGAGCACTCTGATGCGGGTTCTGAGCGGGCTTGATGCAATCGACTCCGGATCGGTTCAAATCGGTGCAGTGACCAGCCCATCTGTCAAGGGGTATCCAGGTGTTCGCATGGCCTATCAAGAAGGCTCTCTTGCGCTCGAACTCAGCGTTTACGAGAATGTCTACCTCTCCAGCAGGAGCTGGATTCCCGACCGGAGATGGCACGAACCCGCGTCGCGACGCGCGGCCGAACGTCTCGACCAGATTTTCCCCGACCATGGTATCAAGCCGACCGACTATGTCGATGATCTCACGCTTGCCGAGCGGCAGATGGTGGAGATTTCGCGAGCAACGATTGCGGATGATCTGAGACTCCTGATTCTTGATGAGCCGACCGAATCCCTGAGCGGCAGCGCGGTCGATCATCTGTACGCCTATGTGCGCAAGCTGCGTTCAAGCGGTCTTGCCGTCATTCTCGTCTCCCATCGCCTCAAGGAGATTCTTGCCGTATGCGACCGGGTTGCGGTGATGAAGGATGGCGCTGTTGTCTCCACGCACGCGGCGGACAGCGTCACCGAAAAGGATCTGTTTTTGGCCATGGGTGGCGAGGTGGTGACCGAAAGGGTGGGAAGCCGGAAAAGACCTGCCGTCGCCGACAGCTCGCGCCCTGTTGCAGTGAAGGTTCCGATGCCCACCGTCGATGGGGCGCAGACCTGGATTGTGGCCCACAAGGGTGAAGTGATCGGGCTCGCAGGGATCGCCGGGCAGGGACAGGAGCAGGTCCTTGACCTGCTGTGGCGGCGCAGTTCCGATGTGCAGGTCAGTGCTGCCCTGGCCTATGTGCCCGGCGACAGGCAGCGCTCCGGCATCCTGCCGATATGGAATGTCGCCAGAAATCTGACTATCACTGCCTTGCCCAGATTGGGGCGGAACGGACTGCGCCAGGTGGACAAGGAGAATTCCCTCGTCGCGGAGTGGGTCGAGCGCTTGAAGATCCGCGGCGGCGCCGGTGCCTCAATCACGGGCCTTTCGGGCGGAAATCAGCAGAAGGTCATCGTGGCGCGTGCATTTGCGTCTGACGCCGACACGATACTGCTCGATGATCCGTTCCGCGGCGTGGACGTTCATACCAAGGCCGAACTCTACCAATTGATCAAATCGGAAGCCGGGAAGGGGCGGACGATCGTCTGGTACTCGAGCGAGAACACCGAAATGCAGCATTGCGACCGTGCCTATGTCTTGCGCGCCGGTCGCATCGCTGGCGAGCTCCACGGCGGTCAAATCACCGACGAGCGGATCATTTCGCTGTCTTTCGCGGAAGCCAGGGAGTCCAGTTCGTGAGTACCGCGATCCCGGATCGGGCCCGTTTCCGCTTGCCCAAAGGCCTTGCCCGCCGCGTGCTGCCGGGTGTCCTCACCTTCATCGCGATGGTGCTGATCCTGCTGGTTTGCGGGGCAATTCAACCGAGAATCTGGTCACAGAACGGGCTCACCCTCATCATGTCACCGATAGTGGCACTTGCCATCGCCTCGATGGCGCAAATGGTGATGATGAGCATCGGCGACATTGATCTCGGCATCGGCTTCTTCGTTGGAATGATCACAACGATCGTCGCCACTCTGCTCCGGGAAGTTCCTGTGCTGGGCGTGTTGGCTCTGGCGGGCTCGGTCCTCGCCTATGCGCTTCTGGGCGCCCTTGTTCAGCTTCGCTCGGTGCCCTCTCTCATTGCAACACTGGGCGCTTCCTTCGTCTGGCTGGGACTTGGCCTGTTTGTCTTGCCGGTCCCGGGAGGCATGGCGCCGGACTGGCTGTTCAACTACGCGTTCTGGAAGCCGCCCCTGTCGATACCGGCTCCGCTCGTGACCATGGTATTGGCCACAGCGCTGACCTGGTTCGTGACCCGCCGAACCGGGCTTGGGGTCCGGTTTCGCAGCCTTGGCAGCAATCCTGTCGCACTTGTCCGATCCGGAGGGTCCCTCGTCGTTACACGAATGCTTGCCTATGCGGTTGTCGGAGTTCTCGGTGTGCTGGCAGGGATCACACTCACCGCCGAGATCGGCGGCGGGGATGTCAATGCCGTCCCGGGATACACACTGACCACCGTGGCCGCGGTCATATTGGGGGGAGGTATGTTCACCGGTGGCCGTGCGGTGGCCTGGGGAACACTGGCGGGCGCGATCACGCTCGGACTGCTCACGGTGCTGCTTACTCTGCTCAGCCTGTCGTCGAACATTCAGCCGGCGGTTCAGGGCTTCATTGTGATCGCTGTTCTGGCTGGACGGCTTGTTGTGGAGCGCATGGCGCGATGATCAAGTTGCAAAATCACACCATTCCGCCGTGGACCTGGTCATTTCTGGCGGCTATGGCGGTCCTCGTCCTGACCTACATCGTTTCAGGCCGTGGGGGTGCGCAGACTATTACCCTTGCCTTCACTGTTGCACCGTACCTCGTCCTTGTTGGACTGGGGCAGATGCTGGTGATGAGCGCCGGACCGGGCAACATCGATGTATCGGTCGCCAAGGTCTTCTCGTTGGGCGGCCTGACTGCAATCGCCGTGAGTGACCATACAGGATCCTGGGTGCTGGGTCTTGGCGCCGCCGTCGCGGTCGGCTTCGCCATGGCGTCGATCAGTGTTGTTGCCATCCTCCATGTGCGTATTCCACCGATTGTTGCCACGCTCGCCACCAGTCTTATTGCATCGGCAATATCACTCACTCTGGCCAAGAGCTTTCAAGGCTCCGCCGATCCGATACTGAAGGGATTTCTGAATTGGGCGCCCTTCGGCATTCCGGCATTCGCCCTCTTGGTGCTGCTCTTTACCGTTCTCGTGTCCCTGTTTCTCAAATGGAGCACATGGGGCTCTCAAATGCTGGCTGTCGGCCAGGCCCGACGCGCAGCCGAATATGCAGGTGTGAACGCCAGAAAGATCATGGTGTTCGTCTATCTGACTTCCGGCGTTCTGGCGGCGCTGGCCGGAGCCCTGCGTGCGTCCTTCTCGGCTCCGAATGTGGAGCTCGGCAATGATTATCTGCTCGATTCCATCGCCGTGGTAGTCATTGGCGGGACGCTGATGACCGGCGGCCGTGCGGTCCCTGCAGGCGTGTGGGGTGGAGCGCTGTTCTTCATCCTTCTGGACGGTTTGCTCAACCTTATCGGCTGGAGCTATGCGGGCCAGAATGTTCTCAAGGGCTTTCTTGTTCTCGCGGTCCTTTTCCTTGCCAGCGGGGCACCAATCCTGGGCCGTCGCGCGCCGTCGAGCCCCGACGCGGTAAAGGACGAGGATCTCGAAGAGCCAGAGGTCAAGCCATTGACCTGAACTGCCTGGGCTTCAAACCGGCCGGACAGCCCCAAGCATCATTTGCAAGGAGCTGGGAACGAACGGCCACCGAAATTCAAGCCGAGTTTCTCGACCCCGAGTGACGGCGGCTAAACATCAGAGCAGGAGTGAATGGATATGACAAAAATTGCGCTGTTTGGAGCCGGGGGCAAGATGGGGTACCGCCTGTCGACGAACTTCATCGGTTCCCGATATGCAGTAGCCCACGTGGAAGTCAGCGAAGCCGGTTGTGAACGTTTGAAGACCGGACTGAACATCGACACGGTTTCCTCCGACGAAGCGCTGGAAGGTGCAAAGGCCATTATTCTGGCAGTGCCAGACACCCATATCGGCCGGGTGATGTCCGCTATCGAAAGCAAGATCAAGGCGGGTACAATGGTTATTGCCCTTGATGCGGCAGCCCCGTTCGCCGGTCATCTGCCGGACCGGCCGGACCTGACCTATTTCATCACGCACCCCTGTCATCCGCCGATCTTCAATGATGAGACCGACCCTGCGGCGAAGCGCGATTACTTCGGCGGCGTCATGGCCAAGCAGCACATTGTCAGCGCCCTGATGCAAGGCTCCGAAGCGGATTACGCCAGGGGCGAGGAGATCGCGCAGGTCATCTGGGCGCCGGTCATGCGATCACACCGCGTGTCGGTTGAGCAGATGGCTCTTCTCGAGCCGGGACTTTCTGAGACGGTCTGCGCGTCACTTCTCATGGTGATGAAGGAATCAGTCGACGAAGTGGTCAAGCGCGGTGTTGACCGTCAGGCCGCGACCGATTTTCTTCTCGGTCACATGAATGTGCTCGGCGCGGTGATCTTCGGACAGACCGAAGGGGTGTTTTCCGACGCTTGCAACAAGGCCATCGAATTCGGCAAGCCCGTGCTGATGCGCGACGACTGGAAGCGCGTCTTCGAACCCGACGAAATCGCCGCCAGCATTCGCCGCATCACGTAACGCGTGCAAGATATTCTGTAGATGGATTGACCAGGAAACCACGTTGATGGACCGTTTCAAGATGGCCCAGCGGGGTTTGCGCCCGACTGGCAGCGCGGCGTTGCAAAGGGGTTGCGGCGCTGCGCCAATCCACCAATTGGCCAGATCGGACGGATCTGTTCGCCAGGATACCTTACCAGAAAAGATCTTTGGCGCGTGAGAAGAGCAGCAGCTGTCAGGATGCGACGTTCCGCGCATACAGCGCGCGCGACCGCTCAAGATGCTTGATCATGGCATTTTCCGCGGCGCCGGCGTCATGCCGGGCAATGCAGTCGATGATTTCCTCATGTTCGGACAACGTAATGTTTTCCTTGCCGGTCCAAATCAGCATCTCTGTATGGTATTCCTTCAGCCAGCTCAGCATCGCTTCGCTGAAGGCGACGTAGATCGGATTGCCGGAGATGACCGCAATCTGGGTGTGCAAGAGCATGTCGGCAACAATGAAGGCTTCGGCATTGCCAAGCGCCGCCCGCTGTGTTTCCTGGATTTCCCGCAGCCGGGCGATGTCGTCCTTCGATGCCTTTTCCGCAGCTTCTCGGACCATGCCACGCTCAAAGAAAATCCGGGCGGATTTCAGATGTTCCAGGGAATCCTTTGATGAGGCCAGCATCATTTTTGCTGTGGCGTCAACCTGATTGATGATCGATCTGGCGGAGAGCTCCAACACCTTGGCGCGTTCGCCATGGGAAATGGCCACAAGTCCCATACTCGCAAGTGCCTGCATTGCTTCCCGAATAGCAGGACGCCCAACTTTAAAACGGGCCATCAACTCGCGTTCTGATGGCATTTCGTCACCTGGCTGAAGCTCGCCTCCTGCGATCAGACCTTTCAGTCGATCCAGCACCTCATCGGAAAGTTTGCGTCGGATGATAGGTCCAGACTGGTTCATTGCGGAATTGCGCTCCTGTTACAGCATCACAGCTGAGCCGGCTTTGCCACATCTAAATTCGGCTGCCAACCGATTGCAAAGTTTCGCTTATTCAGTTGTTGAGATCAGTATACCAGCTACCCCATCGGATGGAAGAGCTTGTTGGAGGGGGCACTGCAAAAACGGCCTTGTCAGGTGAGGTCTTGAAGCTGACCTGCCTGAACGGTGGTCAGTCGAGGGGTATGGATCGCGTGTCAGTCTTTTGATACTGGCGCGGCGACCGTCATTTTGTGCAATCCGGATGAACGAAGACGGGACGTAGCCGGTGGGTGGGGCGGTTCAGCTTTCCGTCCTACCAAGGAACTGGTCGCCCGCACCCGCGGCCTTCCGCTCACTCCAGTATTCATTGGCGGTACGGCGGTTGGCCTCCAGCATCTGTTCCATTTCATGCCGGGCCAGCGCTCCGTTGCGATCACGAATGGCTTCGGCGACACGGATGTGGCCTTCGCGGAAAGGGGTGCCTCCGTTTTCGGTCTGCACGCCGAATTCATAGGAGATCCGCAAAATGCTGATGATCATCGGGCGCAATTGCCGCATCATAAGGTTGCATGTGGCATCCAGGATGGTGCAGTGGAACCGGCTGTCCTCTGCGTAGAGTTCGCTGGTGTTCAATGCACCGGGATGCAGGGCATGAGCAGCGTCAAGGATGACGCCAATCTGCTCAGGCGTGGCGCGCTGGGCGGCGAGTTCAGCAGCGGCCGGCTCAAAGATACAGCGCAGCTCCGTCGTTTCCACAAACATCTGGCCGATGCGACTGTGCGTTGGCTCGTGCCAGGAAATAACGTCGGAATCGAGAAGGTGCCACTCGCTGATCGGACGAACCTTTGTCCCGTATCGTCTCGCCGTGCGGATCATCCCCTTTCCGGACAAAACCTTGATTGCGTCACGAATGGTGGTTCGGCTCACGCCGAGCGAGACTGCCAGTTCCGGCTCTGTCGGTATGGCTTCGCCCTGCGGGTAGATGTCATTGACGATCCTGCGGCCCAGTTCCTCAACGGCATCCCGCGCCGCGCCGCGCGGCATCGAGGCTGCAACTTCGGTAGGCACAGACGGGTTCAAGGTTTTTTCGCTCATGTTTCCCAACCTGTGGTCTTGGCGACCACCATCCAATATATGTTTCTACATCACATCTAGACTCTAGATACGATCTATGCTAAATCACACCTAGACGCTTACAACAGTTCTGCGGCGATCGCCAGAGTGGTCATTCGTCACAGAAGCCAGAATGGGAGAGGGCATCACTGTGATCAGGGCACGAGGGGGATTTTTCGAAGGAGTTCGCGTGAAATACGGCTCGCCGAACAGTCGGATATGCCGACGACGGCCGGCCGACAGCGCGGGCTCCTGCGCCCGAATCAGGCAATTCCGCTCATGAAAATCACTTCCATACAAACCATTGTGGTCAACGCAGATATTCGCAACTGGGTACTTGTGAAAGTCGTCACCGACCAGCCCGGCCTGTGGGGTTGGGGGGAGGCGACACTGGAATGGAAGACCCGTGCGGTGACCGGGTGCATTGATGATCTGGCGCCACTGGTTGTCGGCGAGGATCCGATGCGGATCAACCATATTGTCAACCGTATGACCCGGTTCAGCTTCTGGAAGCTCGGCGTCATAGGGATGAGCGCGGCCTCCGGAATCGAGCAGGCGTTGTGGGACATCAAGGGAAAGGCACTGGGTGTGCCGGTCTGGCAGTTGCTGGGCGGGCGGGTGCGCGACGGCGTGCGGGTCTACACCCATCCATTGCGGGGCAACCTCGCAGAGACAGCTGAAGCTGCCGACATCTCGGCTGTTTGCGATGATGTCCAGAAGACCGTTGAAATGGGGTACTTGGCGGTCAAGGTCGGGATGATTCCCTATACCGGCTATGACGCCCCGATAGCAGCCGTTCGGCATGTCGCCAAGCTTGCCGAAGCAATCCGGGAGCGGGTCGGCGACGATATCGCGTTGATGACCGATTTCCACGGCCGGCCTGAATCCGCAAGCGCCGCGAAGGCCTATATCGATGTGATTGCGCCGATCGCTCCGCTGTTCGTGGAAGAACCGATCCAGCCCGGCAACGCCCGGCTGATGGCCGAATTAAAACGGCAAGTCGCATGCCCTTTGGCGACCGGAGAGAGGCTACTGCAGCCGGAGCAGTTTTCCGAACTCGTCGAGCATGACGCTGTTACTTACGTGCAGCCGGACCTTGCGCATTGTATGGGTTTTTCCGGCGCGCGCCGGATCGCAGCAATTGCGGAAGCGCACAATATAGGCATCTGCCCACATAACCCCTTGGGTCCGGTCGCCAGCGCTGTTGCGCTGCAGTTCGATGCGGCAACAACCAGTTTCGTCATTCAGGAAGAATGCGTCGGGCTGGTCCCCTGGTTCGAGGACATCTGCTCCGCCTATCCGGTCAGCCTGGTCGATGGTTGCTGGCAGATTCCGGACGCGGCGGGCATCGGCATCGAAATCGACGAGACCGAGGCAGCAAAACATCCATTCAAACAGGAACGCATTCTGGCCAGGGATGCGATCCTGCCAGACGGAACAATCGCCAACTGGTGAGGAGGAACGCTGGTCAAGACCAACGCATACGTAGTGATCAATTGAAAGTTGATACGAAACTCAACTTTTGACTTCAATCAAACTGGGAGGAATGACAATGAAACTCAAAACGATAATGTATGGTTCGCTTACCGCAACCTTTCTGTCGACTGCAGTCGCCAGTGCGCAGGACCTCAAGATCTGGACAATCAATTACACGTCCGACAAGCAGGTCTCGGCGCTTACTGCGGCTGAGGAGGAATTCGAAAAACTCAATCCTGGTGTCGATGTGCAGATCGTCATGCGCGGAACCGACGAGCACAAGACCGCACTGCGCGTGGCCTCAGGTTCGGATACAGGTCCGGATATCTATGCCTACTGGGCAGGACTCGGCCTTGGCGGCGAATATGTTCAGGCCGGCATGAGCGCCGACCTTTCGAAGTATTACGAAAGCTATGGCTGGGGTGACCGCCTTACGGTCCCGTCACTGGCATTTTCGGAAAGTTTCGCCGAGGGCAAGCACGGCATTCCGTTCCGCTTCTCGGGCGAGGCTGTGTATTACAACAAGGAACTCTTCGCCAAAGCCGGCATCGAGGGCGAGCCGTCAAACTATGAAGAGTTGAAGCAAGCCGGTATCAAGCTGAAGGACGCCGGAATTCCGGCCTTCACTTTCGGTGGCACAGTCAACTGGCATGTGATGCGTCTGATGGACGTGATCCTTGAAACCACCTGCGGCGCCGAAAAGCATGATGCGCTGAGGGCGATGGAAAGCGACTGGGCCAGCGAGCCTTGCGCGCTTGAAGCGTTCACCGAGATGAAGTGGTGGACCGACGAGCATTTCCTCAAGCCGTTCATGGGTATCGACAATCGTCAGTCGACAACGCTGTGGTTCGCCGACCGCGCGGCCATGATGCTTGAAGGTGACTGGCACGTACCAACCATCGACGAGAACTCCGACATGTCCAAATACGGCATGTTCCCGTTCCCGACAGGCACTGGCCGCCTCTATGGCTTTGCCGAATACATGTACATCTCGACCAAATCGGACAAGGCTGATCTGGCCGCGAAGTTCCTCGACATGTTTATCTCGGACGAGTTCCAGGTGGCACATATTGGTGCGTTTGGTGCCTTGTCGGTGAACCGGAACGTCAAGCAGGGCGATGACGCTCTTGAGCTTCACAAGGAATGGCTGGACGTGTTCGCCAATGCCAAGGGAACCTTCGTCAATGGCGATCAGGCGTTCCCGCTGGACGTGACGACCGAGTATTTCCGGATCATCAACGAACTGGCCTCGGGAAATCTGGAGCCTCAGGCTGCAGCTGACGCGATGGCTCAGTTCATCGCCAACCGGTAATCCAGGAGCATGGCTTTCGCGGGGTGTATTTCCGCCCCGCGGACCCGTTTGGCCAACACCTCTCCGACACCCTTGTCACGGAAGACCGACCCATGACGACTACGGATTTGTTTCGAACACCGCGCGGCCAGGCCGTCGTCCTGATGGCGCCGGCGCTGGCTGTCTATTCCTTGTTTGCGATCTGGCCGATGATCGATGTGGTGATCCTGAGCTTGCAGGACTGGAACGGTATTGAGGAAAACCGTGAATGGGTCGGACTGCGGAACTATTATCATATCCTCTACAATGATCCTGTTTTCTGGGTCGCGTTCCGCAACACGGTGATCTGGACGATCATGTCGGTGGTGTTTCCGCCGGTGCTCGGCCTGATGCTGGCGCTCGGTTTGAACCAGAACTTGATCGGGCGGGCGCCGCTGCGGGCAATCTATTATCTACCGGTGATCATTGCCCCCATCGCCGTGGCGACCATGTGGCGCTGGATGTACGATCCGTTCTTCGGCCTGTTCACCCAGATGCTGACCGACATGGGCCTGTCCGGCTGGGTCGTCGACTGGCTTGGCGACAAGGATGTCGCGCTCTATTCGATCTTTGTCGCCTATGTCTGGCAGAGCGTCGGTTTTTCGATGGTACTGTTCCTGGCGGGCCTGCAAAGCGTCGACAAATCGCTGATCGATGCGGCTCATATCGACGGCGCCAACCGTCGCGAAATCTTCAAGCACGTGACCTTGCCCGCGCTGCGGCCGACGATCACGATCGTCCTGGTGCTCTCGACAATCTCGTCGCTCAAGGCCTTTGACATTGTCTACGGCATGACCGGCGGCGGGCCTGCCCAATCGACCCAGATGCTGGCGCTCTGGGCCTTTACCCAATCCATGCAGATCTTTGACTATGGCCGAGGCTCCGCCGTATCGGTCGTGCTGCTGGCGATCACCCTGGTGATCGTCGTCCCCTACATGCGCTGGTCGCAACGCCGCGAAGAGGAGGTCCGCTGATGACCGATGTTTCATCGACCATGATCCCCAGGAAGCGGCGCGACCCGGTTCTGATAGGGCTCTGGATATCGCTGGTGGTCGTGGCGTTGATCTGGCTGGCGCCGGTGGTGTTCATCACCTTCACCTCGCTGAAATCCGAAGCCGAGATCTTCTCCTCCGCCGCCTTCGCCTTTCCATCGGAAATCCAGTGGGGCAATTACAGCGTCGCCTGGGCCAAGGGCAATTTCAACCAGACGTTCGTCAACAGTTCGGTGATCACGGTGGTCAAGGTGCCGCTCGGTCTGCTGATCTCCGCGATGGCGGCCTACGCGCTGGCGCAGATCAAGACGGGCTGGAACAAGCTGCTGCTGGTGTTTGTGCTGTTCGGCGCCATGATCCCGTTTCAGGTCATGCTGGCGCCACTGTTCACGCTGGTCAATTCGATGGGCCTGATCGACACCTATCCCGGCATCATTCTGCCCTATCTGGCCTTCGGCGTGCCCTATCAGGTGTTCATCCTGTACGGCTTCTTCAGGGCGGTGCCGAAAGAGCTGACGGAAGCCGCATTGATCGACGGGGCGAGCCACTTCACCATCTTCCGGCGTATTTTCCTGCCGGTCTCGCTGCCGGTTCTGTCCGCTCTGCTGATCCTTGATTTTGTGTCGACCTGGAACGAATTCGCGATGGCACTTGTCTTGCTGCAGGACAAGAACATGTGGAACCTGCCGCTTGGCCTGATGTCCTATCAGGGCCAGTTTTCCAACAATTACGGGCAGTTGAATGCCGCCATCGTGATGACCGTCCTGCCGGCCACGATCGTGTACCTGATTTTCCAGCGCTACTTCGTCAGCGGTCTGACCTCGGGCGCGGTAAAAGGCTGAACCATGAAAAACGAACTGACACGACTGCAAAGGCTTGCAAAATGGCAACTGTAGAGATCGCTGATCTGAAGAAAAGTTTCGGTGCCTTTCCGGTGGTGCATGGTGTTTCCATGGACTTCAAGGATGGCGAGTTCATCATCCTGGTCGGCCCCTCCGGCTGCGGCAAGTCAACCCTTCTGCGGATGATTGCCGGGCTTGAGGATGTCACATCGGGCACGATTTCCATCGGTGGCAAGGTAGTCAATACCCTTTCGCCCAAGGAACGGAACATCGCCATGGTGTTTCAGAACTATGCGCTTTATCCGCAGATGACGGTGGCACAGAATCTCGGATTTTCGCTAGAACTGAGCAAAATGCCCAAGGCCGAGATCGACGTCAAGGTCAACGAATCCGCCGAAATCCTGGGGCTGGCGCCGCTTCTGGATCGCAAGCCGTCGCAGCTTTCCGGCGGCCAGCGGCAGAGGGTGGCCATGGGCCGCGCCATCGTGCGTGATCCGCAGGTTTTTCTGTTTGACGAGCCTCTTTCCAATCTCGACGCCAATCTGCGGGTCAAGATGCGCGCCGAGATCAAGGCGCTGCATCAGCGGCTGGGCTCGACCATCGTATACGTCACCCACGATCAGGTCGAAGCGATGACCATGGCTGACCGTATTGTTGTCTTGCGATCCGGTGTGGTCGAACAGATCGGCACTCCACTGGAGCTTTACGACTTTCCGAAAAACATGTTTGTCGCGGGTTTTCTTGGATCTCCCGCCATGAACTTTCTTCCCGGCAAGCTTGCTGCGGATGGCAGTGCGGCGCTGGTCCTGAACAACGGGGAAAGCGTGGCGCTGGCGCGCCGTCCCGATGTGGTCGGTGACAACGACATCGTGCTGGGGGTGCGCCCGCAGGACATATCGCAAGATCCTGACAACGGCACTGCGGCTACGGTGAAAGTGATCGAGCCCACCGGCGCAGACACCCATGTGCTGGTCGAACTCGCCGGAAACGAGATCACCTGCGTGCTGGGCGCGAGGCTGGACATGAAGCCCGGCGATCAAGTTCGGCTGTCGTTCAAGACACCGGCAGCGCATTTCTTCGATGCAAAAACCGAAGCTCGGCTTGAGGCCTTCTCCAATGAAAACAAGGGACAACAGGCATGACCGTATCAACCACCGCTCAATGGGACCTGATCGAGCACGAGATCAAGGCCGGTGTTTCCGGCAATCCCTATCTCGAAACGGAATTCTGGGGCGTGTTCTCGCAGGACAACCGTCATATCCGTGTTCCGGGCTTTTATGATGGAGACGGGTGCTTCAAGGTTCGCTTCTGTCCGGATCGGCCCGGCACATGGACATTGCGCACGGAATCCGCGACGGCGGCTCTGGATGGTCAGACCGCCAGTTTTGGGGTCACTCGGCCGCGTGATGGCGTGCATGGCCCGGTCAGTGTGCGCAACCGGTTCCATTTCGGCTATGCCGATGGCACCCCATTCAAGCCTTTCACGACCACCTGCTATGCATGGACTCACCAGCCGCTGGAGCAGCAGGAGCTGACCTTGAAGTCACTTGAGTGCCGTGCCTTCAACAAGATGCGCATGTGCGTCTTTCCCAAGCACTACCCCTACAACGAAAACGAGCCGCTGCACCATGTCTATGAACTGGATTCGGACGGCAAGTACGATCCCGACAAGCCGAACTTCGAAGCCTTCCGACATTTTGAAAACCAGATCGCCAGACTGGGCGAAATGGGAATCGAGGCGGATGTCATCATCTTTCACCCCTATGACCGCTGGGGCCATTGCAAGTGGACCGAGGAGCAGGACTACCGCTATCTGCGCTATCTCGTGGCGCGGATAGCGGCCTACCGGAATGTGTGGTGGTCGCTGGCAAACGAGTATGACTTCATGCTCGACATCAAGCCGATGGAACGCTGGGATCGGTTCTTCTCGATCATCGAGGAAGGTGATCCACTGCGCCATCCCAAGTCGATCCACCAGGGCAACCCGTCCATGCTCTACGATCACCGCAAGCCGTGGGTCGATCATGTGTCGATCCAGCATTTCGAAACGGCGCGGACGGCGCAGTGGCGGTCAGATTACGGCAAGCCAATCGTCAATGACGAGATGCATTACGAAGGAGATATCATCCAGTGCTGGGGCAGCATCACCGCTGAAACCATGGTCGACCGGTTCTGGATGACGGTGATGAAAGGCGGCTATGCCGGCCACGGCGAAACCTACAGTCACCCAAAGGATCTGTTGTGGTGGGCCAAGGGTGGCGAGTTACGCGGTCAAAGTGCTCAGCGGATCGCTTTCCTGCGGAAGATCGTTGAAGAGGACGCAACCCATGGCCTGACCCCGTTCGAGGAAATCGACGGCTTGCGCGCATGGCGCAGCCTTGGCGTGTCACGCGACGGAGATGTTACCTATATCTATTTCGGCGAACATCGCCCTGTCATCTGGTCGCTCGGATTGCCTGAAAAGGATGGCGACTGGGAGGTCGATGTGATCGACACCTGGAACATGACGATCACGCCTGCAAAACGGGTTCCGGCACCAGTTCCTGTCGCGATCAAGCACGCGGAAAGGACGGTCGGAGGCAAGGCGGACGCTGCCTTCGGCATCGAGCTTCCGGGCAAACCAAAACTCTGTGTCAGGGTGCGACCGACCAGAAAACACCAGTAGCCGCGAACTTGGGAGAAGTGATCCCTCGCATCTTCATGCCTTGGGATGAGTACGCCAGTCGCTCCGCAGCATTGAAGAACTGGTTCCCGCTCGGATGCGTCAGCCAACATACAAGCACTGTCTGGACAAGCTGACCCGATTGGTCAGCTTGTCCGGCTGCGTCCGTTCGGGTGAGCATTCCGCACCCTGCTGTGAGAGGCTGCCAAAGAAGCGGAGCCTGATAATGCAGCTATTTGTTGGACCAAAATTCTCTCAAGGCACGATAGAACGAGACTATTGACTCAAAACCGGGGTCATCATATCTAATTGTCCTACAAATGGAGACTTGCAAAGTGGCGCGCGACAACGAGACATCCGGATCCAGTCCGATCATTGAGGTCGGTTCGGTGGTCGAGGCAGAGGAAGACGCGACCACTCGCTCATCCTCCCGCTCGGCGGTGGATGAAATGGTGCAAAACATCCGCGGGCTGATCTCAAGCGAGGGACTGACCGTTGGTGACAATCTGCCGACGGAACGGGAACTGTGTGAGCGCTTTGAGGCCAGTCGCAATACAGTGCGGGAGGCGATGCGCATTCTCAAGGCCTACGGCATCGTCTCGGTACGCCCGAAAGTCGGTGCGACGATAATCGATGATCGCATGCAGCGGGCGCTCGATCTGTTCTCGTTCAATACGCTTGAGGTTTCACGCGACACATTTGTCGATGTTCAGGGGTTTCGCGGCCTGCTCGAAGTTGCCTCCGTCGACTTGCTGTTCGACAAGCTCGTTCCGGAGGACATTGCCAGCCTTCACGCTGCCAATGAAGATCTTCGAAAGGCGGAAACCGAACTGGATGCGTCAGAAGCCGATTTCCGGTTTCACACCCGGCTTGTCCAGATCATGGACAATAAGGCTGTGCTTGACGTCTACAAGATCATGAAGCCGGTGATCCTGAGGATCATGCTGCGCGGTAAGACGCGCCAGACATTCTCGACCTTGACGTTCGCCGAGCACGCGGAAGTCCTGCAAGCGCTCGAAGCGCGTGACCGAACTGCATACCAGTACAAGATGAAAACACATCTGGAGAACGGCTTCAGGCATTTCAGCGTCTAGCTGCTGAACGTTCGCTCTGTCGTTGCGCTGGGAGGCAAGACGGCGAGTGGGGAGGGATGACCACCTGGAGTGGCATCAAGACAAGGCGCAGTTGGGCGCCAAGGGAGGAGAGACATGAAGATCAAGACTTGTATTGCCGCGGCTCTAGCCAGCTTTATGCTGTCGACAAGCCTAACACTAGCTGGCCCGGCAGTTGTTGCCGGCCCGGGCGTAAACCCGGAATGTTTTGCGCCGTGGAGCGCTGACACCAAGTACTACCAGTGGCCGGCAAGGGAAGGCCCTTACAAGGTCGCAATCGTCAACGGGTTCGTCGGCAATGGCTGGCGCATTCAGATGATCAAGACCGCAAAGGCCTTTGCGGAAGACCCCTCGATGAAGGACAAGATCGCCGATTTCAAGGTCGTTTCGACAGGTACTGATGCCGCCACTCAGCTCGGAGCCATCGAGGACTTCATCAATCAGGGCTTCGATGCCATCGTGACGATTGCAGTTTCGTCCGAGGGGTTTGATCGTGTGATCAGGCTTGCTGACAAGCAGGACGTTGTTCTGGTCCCATTTGACAATGTGCTCGACACCGATGCCGTCATGCAGGTCAATGAAGATCAGCTGGCGATGGGACGCACCTGGGCGGAGTTTGTGCTCAAGCAACTCGCCGATGCCGGCAAGACCTCGGGCAAGGTACTGGAAGTGCGCGGCTTGGCAGGCAACTCGGTGGATCGCGACCGCTCCATCGGAATCAATGCTGTGCTTGACGAGTCCGGCGGCGACTGGGAGCGGGTTTCCGTTGTCGGCAACTGGGATGACGGAACAGCACAAAAGGTCGTGGCCGACGCTATCGCTGTTCATGGCACTTTCGATGCCATTCTGGCTCAGGGCGGTACGACCGGTGTAGTTCAGGCGATGCTCGATGCCAACCACCCGATGGTTCCTGTTGCTGGCGAATCCGAAAACGGCTTCCGCAAGCTGGTCGCCGCGCATTCGGATAAAGGCCTCAAGGGCATATCGATTGGCCAGTCGCCCGGCCTCGTAGCCATTGCCATGAAAGCGGCCGTTTCCGCTCTTGAAGGTAACGTCATGCCGCAGCTCATCTCGGTGCCGCTGCCCGTGGCGACCTACGATCAGCTGGAAGACGGGGTGAACTACTGGACGGATCTTCCAGACAATTTCTTCACGGTGAACGAGTTCCCGCCTTGCGGCGTGAATATCACCGGTCCGTCGATCATGGCCCAGACCGAGGCCGACGCGAAGTAGTTCCCGCCATCCCGGGAGGCTTGCATCGACTGGTGGATGAAGATGCGAAGGCGGCTCAACCCGCCGCCTTCGCGCCATTTCTCTGCCGGGTGACCTGGCACTCCCGCCATTCAAAAACTCCAATGCTTGCCGGCCGTGCCGGTGCCTGCAATCCGAATGCGGGGAAGAGGGAGCCTCGTCTTGATGTCAGACCAACAACCTGAACCACCGATCGTGCAATTGACCGGGGTATCGAAGTATTTCTCGGGCGCGCGTGCCCTGGAAAGTGTCGACTTTGCCTGCCGAAAAGGCAGCACCCATGCCATCCTGGGAGAAAACGGTGCCGGAAAATCGACCCTGATAAAGATCATGTCAGGAGTGTTGCGGCCTGACAGCGGGACCTTGCGGATTAACGGACAGCCAAGGCAATTTGCATCGCCCTCTGATGCGGCAAAGGCGGGCATCGTCTGTATCTTTCAGGAACTCTCACTCGTTCCCGACCTCAGTGTCGCCGACAATATCTCCATATCCGATCCGCCACGCCGCTTCGGCTTGATCGACGCCAGGGCGCAGCGGCGCCGCGCGGAAGAACTGCTGGCGCGGATCAAGTGCGAGGACGTCAGTCCCAATTCGCTGGTGCGCGACCTTAGCCTTTCGCGGCGGCAAATGGTGGAGATCGCCAAGGCGCTGGGCAAGAAGCCGCAGGTTCTGATTCTGGACGAAGCCACGTCAGCGCTGACGAGCCGCGATGTGGAAACGGTTTACACACTTCTCGCAGACCTCAAGACCGACGGTGTTGCCAGTCTTTTCATCTCCCACCGAATGCACGAGGTCGAGGCCTTGTGCGACACGCTTTCGGTGTTCCGAAATGGCAGTCACGTGGAGACCTTCTTAAAGGGTGAAAAATCTGACGGAGACATTGTCCGCATGATGATCGGCCGCGATGTCGAAGCGCAGTTCCCGGCAAAACCGGCGCCCAGATCACATGAACGGAGCCTTACGGTTGAAAACCTGAAATGGGAAGACCGGCTGAACGGGGTGAACCTTGAAGTCGGGAAAGGGGAAATTGTCGGTCTCGGCGGCCTTGACGGGCAAGGACAGAAGGAACTGCTACTGGCCTTGTTCGGTGTGTTGCGCGGGGTTGAAGGCACCATTTCCGCCGGCGACAAGGCGGGGATCCCGAAGTCGCCCGCCGCATCCAAATCCGGCAATGCCCGTATCGCACTGGTGCCTGAAGACCGGAAGACGGAAGGGTTGATGTTGCCAATGTCGATTGCCGACAATCTGATCGCTGCATCCTATGAGAAGATCTCAAAGGGTTTCGTCATCCAACCGGGAATGGAAAAACAGGCGGTGGCTGACGGCATTGCCAAGCTCCAGATCAAGGTCAATCAGACCGATGATGCGGTGGCGACGCTTTCAGGCGGCAACCAGCAAAAAGTGGTCATCGCCAAATGGCTCATGACCGATCCCGATATCATCCTGCTCAATGATCCGACGCGTGGAATCGACATCGGCACCAAGCAGGAAATCTATCGGTTGATGCGAGACCTTGCCGATGATGGCAAGGCGATCCTGTTCTACTCGACGGACTACGCCGAACTGATTGGATGCTGTGACCGGGTCTCGGTGATGTATGACGGCGCGATTCTGACCGAACTGCGGGGTGATGCGATAACCGAGGAGGCGATCGTCGCGGCAGCTCTCAACATCGATACGGGAGCAGCAGCATGAGTGACTACACAGGCGCCGCTGCGGCCAGCTTTCGACAGAACCGTGGTTTTTATGGCGCCCTTGCGCTGCTGATGGTTATCTACCTGATTTACAATTTCATGCATCCACGTGGTTTTTCCACCGCGGTTCTGGTGCAGAACGCCAACGAAGTGGTGGCTATTGCCTTTGTGGCAATGGCGCAGACATTGCCAGTGCTGCTTGGTGGTCTCGATCTATCGGTTGGTGCAGTCATGACGCTTGCGTCCTGCATTGCATCGGAACTGGTCACCGGTTCTCCGGCGCAGATTGTCTTCGGGATGGGCGTAACCCTGTTGTCCGGTGCCGCCTTTGGCATGATGAATGGGTTGATCATAGTCTACGGGCGTTTGCAGCCGATCATTGTGACGCTGGCAACGGGGGCAATCGCCATGGGGTTGGCACTGTTCATCCGGCCCAATCCCGGCGGCAATGTCGATAGTGATCTCAATTGGGCGATGACCAATTCGCTGTGGGACTTTGTCGACACCTATGGCATTTTCGACCCTGACGCGACCTGGTTCCAGCCGTTCGCATGGATACCCGTACCGCTGATCTTCCTTTTCGGGATTGCGGCGCTGACATGGATTCCCTTCCGTCGCTCGGTCACCGGCCGTACCGTCTATGCCATTGGTTCTGCGGAAGGAGCCGCGTTCATGTCGGGGCTGCCGCTCAACCGGGCGAAAATTGCCGCGTTCACGCTCGGGGGTTTTTTCGCAGCGTGCGGCGGCCTGTATCTGGCCATTCAGACGTCGTCCGGCAATGCCGACATCACACAGGCCGGCAGTTACACGCTGAACTCGATCGCTGCAGTGGTGCTCGGCGGCACATCTCTCATGGGCGGTGTTGGCGGCGCCATTGGTTCGTTGGTCGGCGCCTTCATCCTGAGGGTGATCTCTTTCTATTTCCGTATCGTTTCCATTGATCCGCTGCTGCAGCCCCTGGTGGAGGGCTTTGTCTTGCTCGCAGCGGTCAGCCTTGGCGCCATCCGGACGTTGAGAGTTAAAAACCGGCTCGAACTTTTCCGATAGGTGGCATCCATGCAATCCTACATTTCCCGCATCAAACCTGAAAACAAACCAACGCTCATTGCGTCCGGGTTCATTGTTGTCATCCTCCTCATCGGGACGATCTACACCCTGGTCTCGCATGGGACGGCGCCATTGTTGTCGCCCAACTATGTCTTGCAGCAATTGCAGACAGGGGCGTTTCTTGGAATTGTCGCTGCAGGCATGATGATGGTCATTCTGCTTGGCCATATTGACCTGAGTGTGCCGTGGACGCTGACCACAGCCGCGATGATGGCGACCACGGTGGGTGGCGACATGGCCATCCCGACCGCCATTGGCATCGGCATTCTGGTTGGACTGGCGAACGGAATGGGCGTTGCCTTTCTGCGCATCCCGTCAATGATCTTTACATTGGGAGTGGACTCGGTTCTGCGCGGTCTGATGGTGGCGCATACCGGAGGATTTGCCCCTCCGGACCAAGCCACGGCGTTGATGCGATTTCTCGCTGCAGACAAAATTGCAGGAATTCCGGTGGCGATTTTCGTTTGGGCGCTGGTGTCGGTTTTCATCGCATTTATGCTGAAGAGAACCGGCTTTGGAAAGTCGATCTACGCAACAGGCAATCGGGAAACCGCAGCCTATCTGTCTGGTATCAGGACCCGTCGGGTGATTGTCGGTGCGTTCATCGTTTCTGGTGTCTGTTCGGCCCTTGCGGGCGTGTTGTTGGCTGGCTATTCCGCCAAGGCCTATCAGGGTATGGGCAACGCGTTCTTGCTGCCGGCGATTGCGGCCGTCGTTCTCGGTGGCACCCGCATTCTTGGTGGCCAGGGTCGCTACCTGGGCACTGTTGTCGGCGTCATTCTGATTGTTCTGCTCAATTCGGTTCTTTCCATAATGCAGATGCCTGAAGCCGGGCGGCAGGTCATTTATGGCTCAGTGATCGTAGGCATGCTGCTGGTCTACGGACGTGGCCAGAAAATCGTGTCGTAGGAGGAGATGATGTCATTGCTTTATGATGTTCGTGATGATCGCTTTGCCCAGCTGACCCACAGCCATGCCCGGCTTGATACGCTGTGGACTGGAGGGCGATGGTGCGAAGGGCCAGCCTATCTGGCGGCCGGGAGATACCTTGTCTGGTCCGACATTCCCAACGACCGGGTCATGCGGTGGGATGAAGCTGATGGCTCGGTTTCGGTTTTGGAGCAACCCTGTCTCAATCATAACGGACATACGGTAGATGGCGCCGGCCGCTTGATCAGCTGCGAACATGGAGGGAGAGCCGTCAGCCGGATCGATTACGACGGGACCCGTCACGTTCTTGCTGGTCGCTTTTCAGGCAAGCAGCTTAATTCTCCAAATGATGTTGTGGTGAAATCGGATGGAACGATCTGGTTCAGCGATCCGACCTACGGAATTGACAGTGACTATGAAGGCAATGTCGCAGTGTCGGAGATTGGCGCCAGCAATGTCTACCGGATAAATCTTGATGGCACGATTGATGCGGTCGTTACCGATATGGTGCAGCCGAACGGATTGGCGTTTTCGGTTGACGAGCGGCTGCTGTATGTCTCCGATACAGGGTTCACCCATCAGCCCGACTGCAAACCGAAGATAAGGGCTTACCCGATCTCGGCCGATGGCGAAATGATTGGCGAAGGTCACGATGTCGCCGTTTCGGAAAGCGGTCTTTTTGATGGCTTCCGCGTTGATACCAATGGCAACTTGTGGTCCTCCGCTGCCGACGGCGTGCATTGCTTCTCGCCAAGTGGTGAATTGCTTGGAAAAATTCTCGTTCCCGAAGTGGTGGCGAATGTCTGCTTTTTCGGGCCCAAGCGGAACCGGCTCGCGATTTGCGCAACCACGTCTGTCTATTCCATTTACGTCAATGCGCGGGGCCTCTGAGGTCACGGCTCGATGTGTGCACACAAGCATCCAGGAACTGAGAGCGAACGGTCTGCTCGAACACCGAGGAGATGAGCAATGGTCCCTATGGGCGGCAATGGGTCCGCGACCTCAAACAGCGTATGAAAGAGGAAGAATATGTCAAAGCGGAAAACAGCTGACGCGTTGCGTTCACGGCTCTGGTTCTCCAATCCCGATAATCCCGAAATGACTGCGCTATATGTCGAGCGCTATGTCAATTACGGTCTGACACGCGCAGAACTGCAGTCAGGAAAACCGATTATCGGGATAGCCCAGACAGGCTCTGATCTCTCTCCGTGCAACCGGCATCATGTGGAGCTGGCAAAGCGCGTCCGGGACGGAATCATTTCCAGCGGCGGCGTGCCTTTCGAGATTCCGGTGCACCCTATTCAGGAAACGGGCAAACGCCCGACTGCGATGCTCGACCGGAACCTTGCATATCTGGGTCTGGTAGAGGCCCTGTACGGTTACCCGATCGATGGCGTCGTGTTGACCATCGGCTGTGACAAGACCACGCCCGCGCTGCTGATGGCAGCTGCGACGGTCGATATTCCAGCAATTGCGTTCTCTGTCGGCCCGATGCTGAACGGTTATTTCCGCAACGAGCTGACCGGATCGGGCACCATCGTATGGAGAGCCCGGGAGTTGCATGCGGAAGGCAAGATCGATGACGAGCAGTTTGCAGACCTGGTAACGTCCTCGGCGCCGTCGGTCGGGTACTGCAATACGATGGGAACGGCCTCGACGATGAACTCGCTGGCTGAAGCGCTGGGCATGCAGCTGCCCGGATCGGCTGCGATTCCCGCGCCCTACCGCGAGCGAGGCCAGATGGCCTATGCTACCGGCCAGCGCATCGTCGAGATGGTGTGGGAGGATCTCAAACCTTCCGATATCATGACCCGTCCGGCATTTGAAAACGCCATCGCGGTCAATTCGGCGTTGGGCGGTTCAACGAACGCCCCGATCCACATCAATGCGATTGCCCGGCATATCGGTGTACCGCTTTGCAATGATGATTGGCAGGCGTTCGGCTATCACGTTCCCTTGCTGGCCAACATGCAACCCGCTGGCGCCTATCTCGGTGAGGATTTTCACCGAGCCGGTGGAGTTCCTGCGGTCATCGGGGAGTTGATGGACGCAAACATGTTGCCCAACCCGGATGTGATGACCGTGAACGGGCGCACGATCGGAGAGAATTGCAGCAACCGCCTCAGCGAGAACAAGGAGGTGATTTTCCCGACCGGAAATCCGATGCTGGCAAATGCCGGCTTCCTCAACATGAAAGGCAACCTGTTCGACAGCGCAATCATGAAAACATCGGTGATATCGCCTGAATTCCGACAGCGGTATTTGTCGGACAGGACGCACCCGGGTGCTTTTGTCGGACGGGCTGTCGTTTTTGACGGTCCCGAACAATACAACGCCACGATCGATGATCCGGCGCTCAAAGTGGATGAGAATTGCATTCTGGTGATGCGCGGCGCCGGCCCTCTGGGCTATCCGGGAGGAGCGGAAGTGGTGAACATGCGGCCGCCCGGCTACCTGCTCAAAAGGGGCATCACCTCCTTGCCCTGCATTGGTGACGGACGGCAATCGGGCACATCTGCCTCCCCGTCAATCCTGAATGCCTCGCCAGAGGCGGCGGCGGGCGGCGGGCTGGCCCTGCTGAGAACCGGTGATTCCATCCGGATCGACCTCAACAAATGCCAGGTTGATGCCTTGGTGCCTGCGGCAGAATGGGCGCAAAGAGCGGTCGATCTTGCCGCGAGTGGCGGATACCCCGTCCCGAAGAGCCAGTCGCCCTGGCAGAGATATTTCCGTGACCTGGTTGAGCCGTTCTCCGAAGGTATGGTGCTGCGCGGTGCGACGGATTTTCAGGCGATCGCTCGGAAATCGACGCCACGGGACAATCACTAGGGAGTGTCGCAGATGCTTGAGAACACGGAAACCGGAACATATCTTGGCCGCGCATGGATTGATAGCGAAGGGGGACCCTGCGTTGTGACAGTCCGCGACGGATACCTGATCGACATTACCAGCCGGCTCGCCCCCACCACCCGGGATGTATGCGAAACTGAAAACCCGGCGGACTTTGTCAGCAATGCGAAGGGTCGTGTTGTTTGCGCCATTGCCGAACTGGAACGCCACCCGGATGTCAGACTGCTTGCACCGAGTGATCTGCAGTCGATCAAGGCGTGCGGCGTGACCTTTGCCGAATCCATGGTTGAGCGTGTGATCGAGGAGCGCGCGGGCGGCGACCCGGCCAAGGCCAATGAACTGCGTCAGCGGATTGGAGCCGATATCGGGGCAAGCCTGAGTGAGGTTGTGCCCGGATCTGAAAAGGCGCAGCTGGCGAAGCAGGCGCTGATCAAGGAAGGTCTGTGGTCTCAGTACCTCGAAGTCGGGATTGGGCCCTTTGCAGAGGTGTTCACAAAATCGCAGCCGATGTCGGCTGTCGGGACGCTTTGTGATGTTGGAGTCCATTCTCAATCCCTTTGGAACAACCCGGAACCGGAAGTGGTGCTTGCGGTCAACTCCCGGGGGGATATCGTCGGAGCTTCGCTTGGCAATGATGTGAACCTGAGAGATTTCGAGGGGCTGTCAGCGCTGCTTTTGGGCAAGGCCAAGGACAACAATGCATCCTGCGCCATCGGCCCGTTGATACGGCTGTTCGATTCCACGTTCGGGCTTGATGATGTCCGCAGCGCCGAACTGCAGCTGACGGTCACGGGAGCCGATGGCTATCTGCTGTCCGGTCACTCCAGCATGCGGATGATCAGCCGAGACCCCACGGATCTGGTCGCGCAAACCATCGGCGAGAACCATCAGTATCCGGACGGGTTCATGCTGTTTCTGGGAACGCTTTTCGCGCCCGTCCAGGACCGTGATGTTCCTGGAATGGGCTTCACGCATCAGATCGGTGACCGGGTTGAGGTCACCAACGCCAAGCTTGGAACCTTGCAAAACACGGTGCGCCTGTGCAGCCAGTGTCCGCCCTGGACCTTCGGCGCCAGCCATCTCATGCGCAATCTGGTGCAACGCGGTCTCGTCTGAAGGCTGCTATCAACCCCGTTTTCGCCGAGTCCGGGATGAGCGAAGGAGACTTGATTGCGCGCCTGAATTGGCGTGTGGGCGCGCGGCTGGCCTGCTCGCGAACGGTCTCGGCAGCGTGCTGCCGAGACGCTGAGGCAAAGTGAAGAGCGATCCTTCCTAGAGGAAGAACGTCACAATGTTCGGCCACAGCAACAGCACCAGCAGCGCCAACAGCTGAATGCCGATGAATGGCAGGAAGCCCTTGAAAATATCCGTCAGGGTAATGTGCGGCGGGGCGACCGACTTCAGATAAAACGCGGCCGGCCCGAAGGGAGGCGTCAGAAAGCTGACCTGCATGTTCATCGTGAACAGCACTCCGAACCAGATGGCGATGTATTTGGGCTCGATGTTGCCGAAGAAGCCCAGTTCGTCGGGCGGAAGTGCCAGCACGATCGGTAGGAAGACCGGCATGATCAGCAAGACGATGCCGATCCAGTCCATGAACATTCCCATGATCAGAAAGACCAGCATCATCACCATGATGACGCCCATGGTCGGAAGCTCGGCATCGACAATGAGATTGGCGACATAGGTTGGACCGCCGGCGAGCGTATAGGACGCTGCCAGTGCCGCAGCTCCGACAGTCACCCAGATGATGGTTCCGGTGGATTTCATGGTACGCATCAGCGACACCCAGACAATATCGAAGCTCATTTCGCCACGCGCCAGGGTTATCAGGAAGACTGCGACCACTCCCATGGCCGCAGCCTCGGTAATGCCGGTCACGCCGCCATATATCGATCCCAGTACGACGCCGATGACGATCAATGGTGCGACCAGTCCCTTTCCCATTTCCCAGCCGGTGCGGACTCTCTCGCGACCGATCACGAACTGGACAAGCAGCGCGCAGACGATCAGGACACCAATCAGGAAGCTCACGTTGGATGTCATTCCGGCGGTTTGCACCATGCCATCTTCGTCGACATCCGCTCCGGCTGCAGTGGAAATCAGGGCCCGGACCAGCAGGAGCACGGTCGCGCCCATTGTCAGAACAGTCAGGAAACCGGCGAAATAAATCGCCTTTTCCTGAAATGGTGGATCGTCGGGATCAGGTTCGGGAAGCGGGGCCTCATCTGGGTGCAACTGTGTTCTGATAATGATGTAGATGATGAAGAAGGACGCCAGCATGAAGCCGGGCAGGAACGAGGCCGTGAACAAAGCCTTGATTGAGGTTTCCGTGACAAGACCGTAGAAAATCAAGACGATGGAGGGCGGGATCATGGTTCCAAGCGACCCGCTGGCGCAGATGGTGCCGATCGCCAGATTCTGGTTGTAACCGAGCCGCAGCATCTGTGGCAGGGCGATCAGCCCCAGCAGAACAACCTCACCGCCGATAATGCCGGACATTGTCGCCATGATCACAGCCATGATCGAGGTGACGATGGCAATGCCACCGCGGGTGCGGCTCAGCCAGACATTCAGTGATGAATACATATCCTTGGCGATGCCGCTTCGTTCAAGCAGCGCTGCCATGAAGATGAACAATGGCACCGAGATCAGGACATAATTGGTCATCTGCCGGTAGACAGCCTGGGCGACCACGGCCAATGGCCCGCGCCCGAAGTCGCGGAAGAGAAGATCGGGTCCAAATTTCATCACCAGAACCGCACAGGCCAATGCGGCCGATGCAAAGCCCAACGGCATGCCCATTGCAAGTAGTGCAAACAGTGCGACCAGCAGAATCAAAGACAGCGTTCCCATATCCATCGGACTATTCCTTGATGCTCTTGCGGATGTTCTGGATTTCCACCTCGTCGATCTCGTCGAGGGGTGAATGATGCTCGGGCATCTTGTTCCAATCCGCGATCAGGTTGGACAGCGCCTGAATTGCCACCAGCGCCATGACAATCAGGATGGCGGGTTTGATGGTCGCGGGGAGCGGAGGATCCCAGGCGGTCCCGAAGGTTTCCCAGCGCAGGAACTTGTCGCGCGCCTCGTTGTAGCCGCCCCAGATCAGCAGGAAGGTGAAAACCCAGATCAGCAGGACCGATGTGATGTCGGACAGCTTCTGCAACCAGCGGGGAAAGAGGTCGTAGACGACATATATGCGGATGTGACTGCGCTGCTGCATGGCATAGAGGCCCGCAAGCAGAAACAGGAATCCGGCCATCCACAACGATAATTCATTGGCCCACAAGGTGGGTTTTTCGAACAGGTAGCGCGACACCACTTCAAAAAACATCACCAGAACGACAGCCGTCGTGCCGATCATCGACAGGCGGGAGCAGATCAGGCTGACGATATCGAAAAACCCCGAAGGCTGCTGTTCAATGGCGCCGCATGTATCGGACAGGTAGACGCTGGCTGAAAACAGGGCGACGGCGCCGGCGACCATCGTCACCAGCACGAAGGGAGCTTCCGCCGGCGAGAGAAAATCCCTCATGTTTGTATCAAGTTCGAAGAAGAACTGGCCCAGGATCAGCATCGCGGACAGGGCGACAGTTGCAGATAGGCTCGTTGCCATTATCCAGTACATCGGCCTGCGCGCAGGTCCTAGCCACAAACTTTCAGCATTATCAGCCATTGATGCCGCCCCCCTTGTGAAGCTGCCACTATGCGGCAACGAGCCCCGAGGGGCTCGTTGCCTGCCTTGAGTTCAAGTGCGCCGGAGCTTACTCGATCTTGCCGGTTTGGCGCAGGAAGGTGCGGTGCGCTTCGACCAGGGCCTTGGCTTCCGGAGTCTTGTCAGCCCAGCCATCCCAGGCGCGCTGTGCGCCTGCACGGAACGCCGCGCGATCTTCAGCCGACCAGTCGTACAGATTGACGCCTTGTTGCTTGAGCTTGGTTGCAGCTTCCGCGTTGGCGACGTCGATGGTCATGGCAGTTTGCAGGGCAAGTGCCTGTGTGGCGACCTCGAAGATTGCCTTGATGTCGTCCGGGAAGCTGTTCCAGACATCGAGATTGAACGTCACATGATCGACCGGCATCGAATGGAAACCCGGATAGGTCGCGTGGTTTACCAGATCGTAGAGGCCGAGACCGACATTGTTGGCAAGGCTTGACGCATCCGCACCGTCGATGATGCCCGTCTCCAGCGATGTAAACACTTCGGTGAAGTCCATGACGATAGGGGAAGCTCCGAGTTCGGCGAAGATCTCGGTTTCCAGACCTGGAGGCGAACGGAACTTCCAGCCCTTGAGATCTTCAGGACCTCGAAGCGGCTTGGAGGAAGACAGCGATTCCTGTCCACCGGTCCACCAGCCAACGAGGTGCATGTTGTAGGCTTCGTAAAGGGCGTTAGCGGCTTCCTGGCCTCCGCCAAAATAGAAGAAGCTGTACAGCTCATATGGCGTATCGTAGCCCCCCATGGGGTCGCCAACAAACTGGAAAGCCGGGTTCTTGCCGGTCTGGTATGCGCCGCCATGCATTTCCCCATCAAGGATGCCGCTGGCAGCCGCATCGAATCCCTCAACAGTCGCGACGACGGATGAGGACCAGAACATTTCGATGGCCACCCGGCCACCCGACATGGCTTCGACATTGTCGATGAAGCGCTGTGCCAGCTTTCCGGATACTGTTTCGGCGCCGTATTGTGTCTGCATGCGCAGATTGAAATCGGCGGCGTACGCATTCGACGCCACGAGTGCCGCGGCAGTGCCGGCGGCAAGCAATAGAACTTTCATTTTTTCCTCCCAGAAAAATCAAATGATCGCGACGCTCTGCATTCCCCTCCAATGATTTCCTAGCCCTGTGAAAATGCAGGCCGCAAAGTAGACGTATACAGATTATACCAGTTGGTCAAGTTTGGTATACCAAATATGGCATAAACACGATAAGGATCGGATCGGTGAAAAAATCCGTGCCAAATGTGAGAACCATCCGTGCCACTGAAAAAAAAGACTTCCACCAAACTGACGGCCATTGCGCGCCAAAGCCTCGGCGAACAGGTCGCGGACATTCTGCGAGAGCAGATCTTGCTGGGTGACCTGAAGCCGGGCGACAGCATTCCCGAACGAGAAACCTCCACAGCTCTGGCCGTCAGTCGCACACCCTTACGAGAGGCACTATTGATGCTTGAGGCGGAGGGTCTGGTCGAAATGGCGCCAGCCAGGACTCCTGTTGTTGCTAAGCCATCGTTGCTCGATGTGACGCATCTTCTGCTTGTGCAGTCGGCACTGGAGGCGCTGGCGGGCGAGTGCTCCTGTGACGAGGCGACCGAGGCAGAGATCGAGGAGATCGAGGGAATGCACCAGATCATGCTCGGGACGATGAACAATCCTGATCCGGTCGAGTTCTTCAAGGTCGACATGGGGTTTCACGAGGCGATCGTCGCTTCAACCAAAAATCTTGCACTGATCAAGACCCACAAGCAGTTTCATGCCCGGCTGTGGCGGGCCCGGTTTCTATCGGCGCGACGCCGGAGTGCGCGCGAAACGGCGATGATAGATCACGGACGCATTGTCGAGGGGTTGCGGCGTCGCGACAAGGAACTGGTGTCATCGGCTATGAAGGAACATTTGCGGCTGGCCATAGACAACGTCAGGGTCGCGTTCGCGCTTGAGGAAGCTGAAAGCAACTCGCTTGCGCCCGGCAGCGACAAGCCTGGTTCAAATGACAGGTGAGCCTGATCCCGGCCCTTTTTTCGACAGCCCGTGTTTCGCCAAGGGAGTTTCGGTAATGACAGGCAAACGCTTCGACGTTTCAAACACCACGGTTCTGGTTTCTGGCGGTAGTAGGGGCATCGGATTGGCGATTGCAGAAGCCTTCGCGCAGGAAGGCGCACGAGTGGTCATATCCGGCCGCAACGAAGCCACCCTTTCGGCGATCTGCGAAGCCGCGCAATCCACCAAGTTTGCAATGGCCTACCAGACCTGCGACGTGTCCGACCCCGAAGCGATCGCCGCCTGTGTCGACGCGGTGGTTGCAGATTGCGGCGGTATCGACACGTTGATCAATTGCGCCGGTGTCAACATGCGCATGCCTGCCCTGGATTACACGCCGGCGCAGTATGATAAGATCATGGACATCAATCTGCGTGGAGCGTTCTTCATGGCCCAGGCGGTTGGCAGGCAGATGGTGCGCCAGGGTAGCGGCAACCAGATCAATATCGACAGCCTGTCGACCCACAGCGCACTGTCCCAGGTTGCGCCCTACGGCATGTCAAAATCCGGCCTATCCAGCATGACCCGTGCGCTTGCGTTGGAATGGGGAAAGCATGGTGTGCGGGTGAACGGGCTGGCCCCCGGGTTCATATTGACTGATCTGACGGAGAAACTCTGGTCATCCCCAAATCTGCGGGCGTGGAACCAGACTGTCACGCCGCTGCGCCGCATGGGCGCGGTTGAGGATCTGGTGGGGGCTGCCATCTTTCTTGCATCACCAGCCGCAGCATTCCTGACCGGACAGATCATCCGTGTCGATGGTGGTGTTTCCGCTGGCCTCAGCTGGCCGATTGACGAGGCGCACTAAGGTTTACGCTACATGGCAGAGAATACCCTTGAGGCAGTGGTCCTGGTAGCTTGCATAGAAGGCGTTTCGATTTCCTCGTTCGATGACCTGATGACGGCCATGGACATGTCCGGCACCTTCAGGAGCCAAGTTCCCGGCTTTGCGAGGAGATCGACAACAAGGTGAAGGCTATCCGCCCTCCCTGTGGATTGATGCCACTTATCTGAAGGTCAGCCGCGGTGGCTGGTCCGTCTCCTTGCGGCTGTTCTTGCTTATGACGTTGCCGCAAGCAACCATTTGCGAGCCGAGGATCGCTTACCTCCGCCGTCTACTCCCCGGACGTTCATCAACGCGGGAGATGCCGCCTGATAAGCCATCGGCATTTCTTCAACAGCGCCAGGGTCCACTTTATGCGCAATGTTCCGGCTCGCCTGAGCATATGGCACTTGGCTCCGCTTGCTTGTCAGTGCCTGGTGATCGCCATCACGAGTGTTTGCACCAGCGCCACGGCGCCTGAAATCGGTTGCAGTCGGGTTGCGGTGTCTGCCCCCAGCAGCAATGCCACCTCAGCGTAGGTGGCCAGAGGGCTTTCGGTGCTGTCGGTCATGGCGACGATCCGGCGGCCGGAGACATGCGCATCAAGCACGACATCCACCACGGGCTGGGAATAGGGCGGGAAAGCGATGGCGAAGAGAACGTCACCGGACCTCATGGTGGCGATCTGGGGACCGGCCATTCCGCCTGAGAAGTCCAGCGTCGAACAGGCTTTCTCGCCACGGATCATTCCGTAGTGAAAGTAATCTGCGATCGGGCGCGACCGCCGCAGGCCGGCAACATAGATGTGCCCGGCCTGACGCATGATCTGGATGGCACGGTTCAGCGCTTCGGTATCGCATTCACGCGCCAAACGCTCAATCGCTTCCGTGTGGGCCTTCAGGCAAGCTTCAAATGTGGCGCGCGTATCTGGCGGCGCGGCCGCTTCATCCCGGGCCAGAACCTCATCGCGGACAGTGACCTGTCCCTCGATCAAGCGCTGCCTGAAGACGCGTTGCAGGTCCGAAAACCCCGAATAGCCGAGTTCCTTTGCAAAGCGTATCAGTGTGGAGGGCTGGATGCCAAGTTCTGCGGCAATCACCGGTGTGGTGTTGAGCGCGAAGGCGTTGGTTTCCTCCAGCGAGGCGCGGGCAATCCGCTGCAGATGCGGACTAAGAGTGGGGAAGCGATCGCGGATTCTCTGCCTGAGGGCATCGAATGTTTCTCCGCTTTCGGATGGTTGGGGTTCGGACTTCTTGATCATGCCGCATCACATAGCATGGATTTCCGGAGGCGAAAATGCTTTCTATCCGATAGAAAAATAATTCCTTGACGTGAATTGAAAATATTTTTAACAACAGTGATAAGGTTTTCTATTTCTCGGGGAGGGTGTCGGAAGGCCTTGTTTCGCCCGTCATGTGCGGGCTCGCTTTTTGGGAGGAATGAATGTCCAGTTCGAAATTTACGCGCCGCGGCATGCTGCGCTCTGCCGCCGCGGTCAGCGGCCTCGCTGCCTTTAGCGGCCCATGGAAACACAATCGCGCTTACGCGCAGGCAACCGACAAGCCGATCCGGCTCGGGCTCACCTCAGATGCCAGCGGGCAATACGCCAACTCCGGTGCTTCCGATCGCCGCGGCATGCTGATGGCCGTCGCAGAGGCGAACGCCGCTGGCGGAGTTCTCGGCCGGAAGATAGAAACAGTCCACCTCGATACGGAAACGACCGCCGCAACGGGAAGCCGCGTTGCCGAGCGCATGATCACCCGGGAAGAGTGCGGCTTCCTTGTCGGTGCCGTCAGTTCGGGCGTTGCCAACGCGATCAGCCAGGTGGCGCAGCGCTATGGCGTGATCTACATGAACACCAATTCGTCCTCGCCGACGGAATCGGGCGAAAACTGCCACCGCGTGAAGTTCGTCTGGGACGGCAACGGAGCCAATTTCTCCAAGGCGGCGATCAAGAACTCCATCGATGCCTATGGCGGCGACTTCATGCTGCTGACCAATGACTATGTCTGGGGGCACGATACGGCGCGCGCCACCCGCGTGCTTATCGATCAGTATGGCGGATCGGTGAGCGACGAGATCCTTGTGCCGCAGGGCACGCGGGATTTCACCGCGGCGTTGCTGAAGATCCAGCAGGCCAAGCCAAACGTGGTTGCAGCAGCCGTCGGCGGTGACGACCAGATCGCCCTGCGCCAGCAGGTGGCGCAGCTTGGCATGGGTGACAAAATCGCCTGGATCAACAACCAGCAGGACTGGCCGGATATTTACGGTCTGCCCGCCGATAACCTGTTCGGCGTTTTCGGCACCACCTGGTACTACAAGCTGGATCTGCCGGGGGTTAAGGAGTTCGTCGGCCGCTATCAGGCGATGTACCCGGAAACATTGATGCGCGTGCCCGGCAATGTCTTCTACAATGGCTACATGGCCACGAAGAACCTGCTCGAAGCCATCGAGCGCGCCGGCACGACAAACAACATCGCCGTGATCAAGCAGCTTGAGGGTCACGTGATGTCCGCGGAAAGCCGCATGCAGCACCACGATGCGGTGGTCGATCCGAATACCCACCAGGTCCAGCAGTCGATCTACCTGGCAACGGGCAACCCTGCGCCGACGGAAGACGACGACCTCTTCAAGATCCTGACCAGTTCAGCGCCTGAAGACGTGCGTGACCAGGATAGCCTCGGCAGTTGCAAGCTGGAAAGCTACGACGATACGCCGACCTTTGACGCCTGAGGCGGCTCAATACTGCGCGGCCGGTTGGCCCGTGGGCAAATTGCCCGGTCCGGCCGCGCGGATGCTCTCTGCCTGATGAAGAGGCCTGCGAGGATTTTCATGATCGAACTCATACCCCACATTGTGAACGGGCTCACGCTCGGCTTGCTGTTTGCCCTGATTGCGCTTGGCTTCACGTTGATCGTGGGCGTGATGGAGGTGATCAACCTCGCCCATGGCGCTCTTTTTGCGCTCGGCGCGTATCTTGCCATGACAACCATTGGCGGCGACTGGTTTGGCTCAAGCGAATTCGGTGTCTGGTGGCGTGAACTGCCTCTCTCCACGCGCTATGCACTCGGCGTGGTGGCCGGCCCGCTTCTGGCGGCATCAGTCGGGATGGTGCTGGAACTCTGCCTGCGCCCGACCTACGGCAAGCCGCCGCTCTATGGTCTGCTTCTGACATTCGGTGCGGCGCTCGTCATAGAGGAACTGATCCGGCTGATCTGGGGTACAGGCGAGCAAAGTCTGGCTGTTCCACGGGCTCTCAACGGAGCGTTCTTCATGGGTGGTCTGATTTTCTCGACCTACAAGTTCTTTGCCGCGGGGTTTGCCATTGTCGCCATAGGCCTGGTTTGGCTGTTCCTTGAGCGGACACCTTATGGCGCCACTATCAAGGCCGGCGCCCATGACAGCGAAATGGTCCGCGCGCTGGGTTACGATCTGTCGAAACTGCGGCTTCTGGTCTTTGGCTTCGGCGCTGCGCTTGCCGCCCTGGCCGGGGTGGTGATGGCGCCAATCTGGGGCCTGCGCCCGCATATCGGTATCGATGTCATCATTCCCGCATTCCTGATTATCGTCATCGGCGGGGTCGGCAGTTTCTGGGGCGCGGTCCTCGCCGCGCTGCTGGTTGGCCTCTCGGTCGGGATCACCGGTGCCTACGCGCCTGCCTGGTCGATGCTGTCGATGTACCTGCTGCTGATCGCAATCGTCGGCTTCCGCTCCCGCGGGCTCCTGGGCCGCAAGTCCGCCTTGGAGAACTAGACCATGCGCATGATCACACTCAGCGACATTTCCGCACGCGGTGGTTCGCCGCTGACCCCGGCCATGGGCCTGTTCATGCTGGCGCTGGCCACCGCGCCTTTCTGGCTGCCGGCTGTCGGTCTCTATCAGTATCTCGGCATCGAGGTGGCGATCTGGCTGATCTTCGCGCTCGGGTTCAACCTGCTCTTCGGCTACATCGGTCTGCATTCCTTCGGCCATGGCGCCTATCTCGGGATCGGGGCCTATGCGTTTGGCCTGTTTCAGCAGGAGGTCATGGTCAGCCTTTGGGGCGGACTTCTGGCCGCCATTCTGGCCGCGTCCCTGGCCGGAGCCCTCGTCGGCGCCTTTCTGTCGCACCGTCGCGGGATCTACTATGCGCTGATGACCATCGGGTTCGGCCAGATCGTCTGGTTCTGCGCGATCAAGCTGCATGGTGTTACGGGCGGAGAGGATGGTCTGCTGGGCATTCCGCGGCCGGACTTTGTCGTGGGCCCTATCCGCTACAGCCTCGCTGACAATTATTCGCTGTACTGGTTTGTGGCCGCGATCCTGGCGATCGTCGTCGTCGCGCTCTGGCGCCTGGTGAATGCCCCTTTCGGGCGGGTCTTGCAGGCAATCCGCCAGAACGAGACCCGCGCACGGTTTGTCGGATACGATGTCTGGTTGATCAAATGGCTGACCTTCATCCTGTCGACAGCTTTTGCCGGGCTTGCCGGCGGCTTGTTCTCGATGGCCCAGGAGGGGGCGTATCCGGACGTGATGAGCCTGCACCAGTCCGGCCTGATCGTCATGATGGTGCTGGTCGGCGGAGGCCTGGTCAGCTTCTGGGGGCCGGTGCTCGGCGTGATCCTGTATTTCGTCGCTCGCGACATTATCGGGGGTATTACAGAAACCTGGCTGCTGTGGTTCGGCCTGATGTTCGTGATCATGGTCATGACTCGCCCGGAGGGGCTTGCCGGTCTCATTCATGTCGCAGGCGCGCGTCTTCGCAAGAAGCCTGCACCGGGCGTGGTCCCCGTTCGGAAGGAGGCTTGAGCATGGCGCTCTTTGTTGCCGAAAACCTCCGCAAACGCTTCGGCGCCCGGGTGGTCCTGGAAAACATCAGCCTTTCCATCGAGGAAGGCAGCGTGCACGGGATCATGGGTCCCAACGGCGCCGGGAAGACGACCTGTTTCCACGTTCTGACCGGTCATCACAGGCCGGACGGCGGGCGGATCACCTTCGACGGCAGGGATATCACGGGCAGGAAGCCGCACCAGATCGCCCGGCTTGGCGTATCGCGCTCGTTCCAGATCATGAACCTGTTCGATGACACCGTGGTGATCGAGAATGTCATCCTGGCGCTGAAGCAATTTCGCAGGAACGGCATGAACCTGCTGCGCGACGTCTTCAGTGACACGAAGCTGATCGACCAGGCAATGGATGTGCTCGACCAGGTCGGCCTTGCGCATCGTGCCTGGGAAAAGGCGGCGGAGCTTCCCTACGGCGAACGCCGGGCGCTCGAGATCGCCGTGGCCCTGGCCCCCGAGCCGCGGATCGTGTTCCTGGACGAGCCGACATCTGGTCTGGGAACGGAGGCGACGCGGGCGCTGGCGGTGCTGATCCGCAAGCTTCGCGCCCGCTACACCATCGTGCTGATCGAGCATGACATGCGTTTTCTCTTCGATCTCGCCGACCGGATCTCGGTGATCCACTGGGGCCAGGTCATCGACGAAAACACGCCTGAAGAATTGCAGTCCAACAAATGGGTGGCGCGCTCGGCGTTGGGGGAGGTGGCCTGATGCTGAAGGTCGAAAACATCGAGACATTCTACGGCGAGACGCAGGCTCTGTTTGGCACCAGCATCGAGGTTGGCGCGGCTGAAGTTGTCACCCTTCTGGGCCCCAACGGGGCGGGCAAGACCACCACGATCCGGTCGATCCTCGGTCTTTCGCATCCGAGGTCCGGCCGGATCAGCTTCGACGGGCACGACCTCACCCATATGCCCACGCACCGGATATCGCGGCTCGGGATCTCCTGGGTGCCCGATGACCGCCGCGTGTTTCCCTCATTGAACGGAAAGCGCAATCTCGCGCTCGGCACGCGCAAGACGCGGTTCCGCAGCTGGACGGAAGCCGAAGTGGTCGAAATCTTCCCGGCGCTGGAACACCTGCTCAACCGCGAGTGCGAGAACATGTCGGGCGGCGAGATGCAGATGGTCGCGATCAGCCGGGCGCTGCTCGGCTCTCCCGGACTTGTCCTGTTCGATGAGCCAAGCCAGGGGCTCGCTCCGAAAATCGTGCAGGACGTGATGCGGACCGTATCGCGGTTGAAGGCGGCCGGCATCTCCAGCCTGATCGTCGAGCAGAATGCGCTGGCGGCGCTCGAGGTTTCCGATCGTGTCTACGTGATGGACCGCGGGCGGATCCTTCACGAAGGGGCCGCACAAGAGCTTTTGGACAATGCGCCGCTGCGTCGACGCCTGATCGGGATGTGAACGATGACCGCGATGCTTGAAGTCAGGAACCTTGAAAAGATCTATACCAGGAGCCGTTTCGACCGGACGCCAACCTTTCGGCTGACGGCGGATTTCACCGTCGAAAAGCCGGGAATCGTGGGAATGATGGGTCCGAACGGATCCGGCAAGACCACCTTGTTCGAACTCATTACCGGGTCAAACGCGCCCACCTCCGGTGAGGTGACAGTCTCGGGCCGCAACATCCACAGGGTTCGGACCGATCAGCGCGACCGCCTGGCGATTCACTATCACCAGTCCTACCAGGTGCGGCATTTCCGGTCCTGGAAACCCAATGTGCTGATGGAGCCCGCAGGATCGGACTATCCGATGCTGCATCTGTTTGACGAACCGCAGTTCAATACCCAGGACGGCTATATCGGCTTCATGCTCGATTTCTTTCGTCGCCTGCGCGAGGAGGGCCGTCTCGTGTTCCTGTGCGTTCACCCCAATGAGCGGTTTCACCTCGAGATCGTCGAAGAGATCTGCGAGAGCTTCGTCTTCGTCAACAGGGGCAGCGTGACACCCCTGCCGGACTACGCCTCACTCCTCGCCCACCAGCCCGCCCGTGCCTATCTGGGCGATCTGGTGACGGAGTGCGCGGCATGATCAAGGTGTTTCAAAAGGGCGCCTACGTCCCTCCGGTTTCCGAGAATGCCGTGGCCGCGGATTTCCCGGATTTTTCCTTCGGCGTTTTCCGCGATCCCGCCGGTCAGGTGTGGGCCGATTTCATCCACGACACCGATGAATTCGTCGTCGTCGCCGAAGGCGAATTGGAGATCGAGGTTGCCGGAGAAGTCGCCCAATGCTGTCCGGGGGATCTGGTGAAGATCCCGGCCGGCGCCAGCCACAGTCTGCGGACGTCGATGAATGGCGGCAGCGTCTGGTATTACGGCTATGGCAGGTTCGGAGGCAATCATGACTGACGGCTTGCGCGTTGCGCTGGTGGGTTGCGGTCTCATCAGCCTTTATCATCTGAGGGCCTGGCAGGCCGCCGGTGCTGAGATCGTCGCACTCTGCGATATCGATCTGGCAAAGGCGGAAGCGCGCGGGGCGGAATTCGGGGTGACGCGTCTCCACACGGACGCGGCGGAAATGTTCAGGCAGGGCGGTTTCGACGCGGTGGACATCGCCGCCTCGGTTGGCGCCCACGCGCCGGTTGCGCGGATGGCGGCGGATCATGGTGTGCATATCATGTGCCAGAAACCGTTGACCGAAACGGTGGCCGAAGCGGAAGAACTGATCGCCTATGTCGGTGAGCGGGTGCGTTTCATGGTGCATGAGAACTACCGGTTCCGGCCCCACTACATGACCGTGCGGCGCTGGATTGCCGAAGATCGTATCGGCACGGTCCGGCATGTGCAGATTTCCTGCCGCGGATCGGGGCTGTGCCCGCGCGAAGACAATGTGCCCTTCCTTATCGAGCGTCAGCCCTATCTCACCGGCTTCCGCCGGAATCTGGTTTTCGAAACAATGATCCATCATCTCGATGTGCTGCGCTGTCTGTGCGGGCCGTTGAAGGTGATCGCGGCACGGCTGAACACACTGGCTGAAGGACTGCCGGGGGAGGATACGGCGGCGATCCTTCTGCAAGGACGGGACGGGCTCATCGCGACGGCGGATGGCTGTCTCGTCGCGCCGGGCTATCCTGAGCTGCATGGCGACCGGCTCGAGGTGATTGGAGCCAAGGGCACCATCGTTATGGAATTGAACAAGACGTACCTGGTTGGCGCCGAGGAAACTGCCGAAGAAGTGGATCTGCCTGGCCGCTACCAGGAGTGCTTCGACACGATCATGGCGGACTTCGTTCGGGGCCTGCGCCAGGGAACAGAATTCGAGACCGATCGGCTCGACAATCTTGAAACATTGCGGCTCATGGAAAGCGTCTATCAGGCTGCAGGCTTGGAGATCACAGAATGAATCAGGCAACAAGCCTCACACCCGCAGTCGACACCGAGCGGCTTGACCGATTGTTCGATGTGAAGGGATTGCGGGTTTTTGTGCCTGGTGGCTATGGCGCAATCGGTGAAGCGGTTGCCACTGGGATGGCGCGCCGCGGCGCCGTCGTCACGATCGCGGGGCCGTCGCCTGACAAGGCCAGAGCACTGGCCTTGAGCCTGGGAGACAACGGTGCCACAGCACACGGAATTGCGCTCGACGCCAGCAATGTAGCCGACATCATGCGCGCCACCTCCGAGGCTGTCGGACTGATGGGCGGCATCGACGTGCTGGTCAATTGCGTCGGCATCCAGCGTGAACAATCGATTCTGGAGGTTACCGAAGAGACATTCGACGAGGTCTACGAGACCAATCTCAAATCGGCGATGTTCATGGCCCAGGCCGTGGCGCGAGACCAGATCGAACGCGGCAACGGCGGGAGGCAGATTCATCTGTTGTCGGTTCGCTCGCAACTTGCGTTGCGCAACCGGGGCTATTCCGCCTATTGCGCGACCAAGGGCGGCCTGGTGATGCTGGTCAAGCAGCATGCCATGGAACTTGCGCCCTATGGCATCACAGTCAACGGGGTCGCGCCGACATTCATCCAGTCGGACCGCATCCGCGCGCATCTTGATGATCCGGCATTCCGCAAATTCATGCTCGAGCGAAATCCCTTGGGGCGTATCGGAGACCCGGTCGAAGTTGTGGGCCAAGTCATCACCATGGCCGCTCCGGCGGGCAGCTACATGACCGGCCAGGTGGTCTACATAGACGGCGGGGTCACGGCATCACAATGAAACGGAACTTGCGCTCCGCACGCTGGTTCGAACCGGACGATCTGCGCGGATTCGGGCACCGGTCCCGGCTCATGCAGATGGGGTATTCGAAGGAAGACTGGCACGGCCGGCCGGTCATAGCCATCGTCAACACCTGGTCGGATATCAATCCCTGCCATGCTCATTTCCGGAGCCGAGTGGAAGACGTAAAGCGCGGCGTGCTCCAGGCCGGCGGGTTTCCGATCGAGCTGCCGGCGCTGTCGCTGAGCGAGAATTTCGTCAAGCCGACGACGATGCTCTACCGCAATCTTCTGGCGATGGAGACGGAGGAGCTTCTGCGCTCGCACCCCGTGGATGGGGCTGTCCTGATGGGTGGCTGCGACAAGACAACACCGGGGCTGCTGCTGGGAGCGATCAGCATGGATCTGCCCTGCATTTTCCTGCCGGCCGGCCCGATGTTGCGGGGCAATCTGCGCGGCGAGGTGCTGGGTTCGGGCGCGGACACGTGGAAATACTGGGACGAGCGCCGTGCCGGCAAGATCGGGATCGAGGAGTGGCAGGGTGTCGAGGCAGGTATCGCCCGGAGCTATGGCCACTGCATGACGATGGGCACGGCCGCAACGATGACCGCGCTGGCGGACGCTTTGGGACTGTGCCTGACCGGTTCATCTTCCATTCCCGCGGCGGATGCGAACCACATCCGCATGGCCGCGGCCTGCGGACGCCGCGCTGTGGAAATGGTCAACGAGGATCTGCGCCCTTCCAACATTCTCAGCCGGGCATCGTTTGGCAATGCGCTCAGTGTCGCCATGGCGATGGGATGTTCGACCAATGCCATCATTCACCTGATCGCCCTGTCGCGTCGGGCCGGGTTCCCGCTGACGCTTGATGATTTTCACGCCGCCGGGCATCGCGTGCCGGTGCTGGCCAATATCCGCCCCTCGGGTGAACGTTACCTGATGGAGGATTTCTTCTATGCCGGCGGGCTGAAGGCATTGATGGCACAAATGGGAGACCTGCTGGATGGCACGGCGGCAACCGTGACGGGACAGAGCCTCGGGGCCGAAATCGCCGGCGCTGAAACCTATCTGCCCGATGTCATCCGCAGTCTCGACAACCCGGTGTCCCTGGAGCCGGCAATGGCGGTGTTGCGCGGCAATCTGGCGCCGCAGGGTGCGGTGATGAAGCCCTCTGCCGCAGATCCGCGCCTGCTTAGCCATCGCGGCCCGGCGCTGGTGTTCGACAGCTATGCAGACATGAAAGCGCGGATCGACGATCCAACTCTCAACGTGACGGCGGACACGGTGCTGATCATGCGCGGCGCCGGACCGCAGGGCGGACCGGGCATGCCGGAATGGGGCATGTTGCCGATCCCCAAATACCTGCTCGAGCAGGGCGTGCGCGACATGGTTCGCATTTCGGACGCCCGCATGAGCGGGACCAGCTACGGGGCCTGCATCCTGCATGTTTCGCCCGAAGCCCAGGTCGGCGGGCCGCTGGCGCTGGTGCGGACCGGCGACATCATCGCGGTCGATGCCCGGGCAGGACGTATTGACATGGAGGTGCCCGAGGACGAACTGGCCCGTCGCCGTGCGGCCTGGGCCGCTCCGGCGGCGAAGGCCGGGCGCGGGTATGGCTGGGTCTATGCGCAGCACATCCTGCAGGCAGACCAAGGCTGTGATTTCGATTTTCTGGAAACCGGGTTCGGGGCTTCCGCGCCCGAGCCGGAAATTCTCTGACCGACAGGTGAAAAGATGACCAAGATGCAGCCGAAACTCCTGATAAACGGCGAGTTCCGAAACCGCGGCCAGGCAGATGCTATCCCCGTGATTAACCCCTGCAACGGCGAGACGCTTTGGGAGCAGCCTGCCTGCGGACCGGACGATGTGGCGGAAGCGCTGGCCCATGCCCGCACGGCGCAGGCGAGATGGTCGAAGGTGCACGGATGGGAGCGTGGCCGCATCCTGCGGGCCGTGGCATCCGAGATGCGCGCGCGCACGGACGCCATTGCTTCCGCGCTGTCGCTGGAAATCGGCCGGCCGATTTCCCAGGCGGCGGGTGAGGTCGGGGCCGCGATCGAGCAGTTCGAATGGTTTGCAGGCGAAGCGGAGCGGCTGTTCGGCGACGTGATCGCCTCGCGTCAGGGCGGACGGCTTCTGACCGAGCATGAACCGGTCGGCATATGCGCAGCCTTCACGGCGTGGAATTTTCCGGTCAACCTGCCGGTGCGCAAGATCGCGCCCGCACTGGCCGCCGGCAATGTCATTCTCGTTCGTCCCTCCGAGCAGGTGCCGATGACCTCGACGCTGATCGCCGAGGCCTGCGTCGCCGGCGGCGTTCCTGCAGGTGTCGTGCAGTTGTTGCTGGGCCGGGCAGCAGACGTGTCGGCGCCGATCATGGCCGCCAACGAGGTCCGCAAGATCTCGCTGACCGGTTCGACCAGGGTCGGGCAGATGCTGATGGCGGAGGCCGCCAAAACAGTCAAACGCTGCTCGATGGAACTGGGTGGGCATTCCGCCGTGGTTGTCTGTGCCGATTCAGACGTCGAGGCGGCCGCTGCCCAGTGCGCGTTGTTCAAGTTCCGCAATGCCGGGCAAGTCTGCATCGCGCCGAACCGTTTCTATGTCGAGGAGAGCGTGTCGGAGAGGTTTCTCGCCAGGATGCAGGCTGACGCGGAGGCGCTGGTGCTCGGCGACAGCCAGGACCGGGCAACCACAATGGGACCTCTGACGCTGGCCTCGGGACGTGACAAGGTCGAGCGGCTGATCGCCGACGCGATCGGGCATGGCGCCCGTCTGGTCACCGGTGGCAAAAGGCCGGAAGGGCGCAACAGCGGATATTTCCTGGAGCCGACGGTTCTCGGAGATGTTCCAGATCATGCCGCCATCATGTCGGAGGAGCCGTTCGGGCCAGTCGCGCCCGTGGCGAGTTTCTCCGATCTCGATGAGGCCATCGAGCGTGCCAATTCAACCCCTTACGGCCTCGCCGCCTATGCCTTCACCTCCAGCCAAAGCAAGGCCGACACCCTGTCGCGCGGACTGCATGCGGGGATGGTCGGCATCAATACCTTCATGGTTGCCCATGCCGAAGCACCCTTCGGCGGTGTAGATCACTCCGGAATGGGCCGGGAAGGCGGGCGCGAGGCGATCCGCGATTACCAGAATACAAAGTTAACTCACATGATGGCGGTTTGAGATGATGACCAATTCCATCAATAAGCTGCACGGGATCTGGGCCGAGGGGCGGTGCGCCCTCAATGGCTGGATTGCCGCCCCGTCGGCGATAACGGCCCAGGCAATGGCCGCCGCCAGGTGGGACGCCCTGACCGTCGACCTGCAGCACGGGACTGCCGACTACCACGACCTTCTGACCCTGTTGCCCATAATCGAAGCCTCCGGGTCTTCGCCGCTGGTGCGGGTGCCCTGGCTGGATGAGGCGATCATTATGCGGGTGCTCGATGCCGGCGCCATGGGCGTCATTGCGCCGATGATCGAAACCGCGGACCAGGCCGCGCGCCTCGTTGCGGCCTGCCGTTATCCGCCCGAGGGCGGGCGCAGTTTTGGCCCCGTGCGCGCGCGCTTTTCCTGGCCAGCGGATTACTCGGTCGCATCGGCAAATGCCTCGGTGCTGGCTTTCGCGATGATCGAGACCCGCGCAGCTGTAGAGGCGGTCGATGACATCGTTGCCGTGCCCGGGCTGTCGGGCATTTACATCGGACCCAGCGACCTGGCGCTGAGTTACGGCCACCCGCCCCGGTTTGATTCCGAGGTCGCTGAAATCGTGGAATTGATCGCGCTCATTCGCCGCAAGACAGCCGAGGCCGGGATCCGGTGTGGGCTTCACTGCGGGACATCTGCCTACGCGGTCAAGGCCGCAGGCTGGGGCATGGACCTGGTCACGGTGGGGTCGGATGCGCGTTTCGTGGAGGCGGGCGCCGCCGAAGCGACGACGGCCTTTCGGGACGGTCTGGCCGCCCAGCGCTGAAGCGAAATGGCCCATTTCTGAGGATGGATTGATGCAACAGTTCTTTTTTGAAGTGAAAATCCGGACCCAGGGCAAGTCGCTTACGCCTATCGACGACCTGCTGGCGCAGGAGATCCAGACCCGCGGGCTTGACGCAGGACTTCTGACGATCTGGTGCAAGCATACGGGAGCGTCTCTCCTGGTACAGGCGAATGCGGACGACGATGTGAAAGCCGATATTCTCGCCTTCTTCGATGATCTGGCCCCCAAGAAACCGGGGCGTTACCGTCACAAGCCTGATCAGCCAGACAACGCACCGTCGCATCTTCGGGCGCTTCTGACGCAAACCCAGATCTCGCTCCCGGTCCGCGACGGATTGCTGCCGCTCGGCGACGTGCAGAGCCTGTATCTCTTCGAGCACCGCGAGGCCTCGAAAACACGCCGGCTGTTGGCCCATTACATTGGTGACGCACTACCTGATGAGACTAATTTTTTGGTGATGTGAATGGCTGGCATTGCCAAGAGCTACATCAACCGGCCGAGAATGTTGTTGAGCTTGGCCACTTCGCTTTCTCCGAGCAAGCTGCAGATCGCCTCGTCCTGGCTCTGGACGACGCCGCGGACTTGCGCCATCCGCTTGCGCCCCAGGTCGGTGAGCATCAGGTTGACCTGCCGCTGATCGGTCTTGCCGGCCTGGCGGTGAACGAGCCCCTCCATGACCATGCGATCGACCATCTTGGTCAGCGTCGGCGGGTTCATCAGCACGATCCTGGCGAGTTCCCCCATGGTCTGGCTCGGCTCAGCGTCCAGCGTCTCGAGCACGCGCCAGACCTCCACCTGCACACCATGTTCCTTCAGCGCAGCCGTCAGCGACTGGTGCACGGCCCGGTGCGCAGCCGCCAGCGTATAGGAGATATAGGAGTCGATCGGGTTCTTCATGGTTCATCCAAGTGTCAGGTTGCATAGAAAATAGTTGACTTGGAAAATAATTTCAATTGCAATGACAAAAATCCCTCAAGCACGGCTGATAGGGGACACGTGCATGGAGTTTTCCCGGACCGTAGTGGCATTTCCGGCAGAGTTGAACGACCTTCGCGACTGGGCTTCGGTAAGCTCGGCGGGCTTTTATCGCGTCGCGCTGCTGATACCGATGTGCGGCTCGGCCGGGATCTGGGCGCCGTCCTGCATTTCCTCGGCTCAGTTGGCGGTTGAAGAGATCAACCGGTGCAACGGCATCGCCGGTCGCCAGGTGCAATTGATCATGATCGATTCAGCGCTTGAGGCGAAGGTTCCGGTCGAGGAGATCGTCAACGACCTGATCGAGACCAACGCCATAGACGCGATCGTCGGCATGCACATCAGCGCCATCCGCCAGCGGCTGAGCAAGGTCGTGCGGCAGCGGGTGCCCTATGTCTACACGCCGCTTTACGAAGGCGGGGAGAACACGCCCGGGATCTTTGCCATCGGCGAGACGCCGCATGAGCAACTGGGGCCGGCGATCGAAACGTTGCAACAGCAGTTCCGGCCGAAGCGCTGGGCGTTGATCGGCAATGACTATGTCTGGCCCCACACATCGCATTCCTATGCCAAGACCAAGCTGAAGGAACTGTCCGTCGGGCTTTGCTATGAACGGTACCTGCCGTTTGGCGTGCGCAACATGTCGCACTATATCGACGAGATTGCGCATTCCGGTGCGGAGGCGCTGCTGATCTCGCTTGTCGGCCAGGACGCAGTGACCTTCAACCGGGCATTCGGGGCGGCGGGACTGGATGGCAAGATGATCCGGCTGTCATGCTGCATCGAGGAGAATGGCCTGCTCGCCTGCGGCGACCGCAACCTCAAGCGGTTCTTCTCGTCTGCGAGCTATTTCGGGTCGCTGAGAACCGAGGGCAACTGTGCCTTCAAGGAAAGCTATTATGGTTTGCACGGCGACAAGGCCCCGGTGCTCAATGTGATCGGGCAGTCGACCTATGAGGGTGTTCACTATCTGTCGGCGTTGATAGACGACAAATCTGGCGATTGGCGCGAGCGCAATATGCTTTCGGGGTCGGCTTTCCGCTATCGAAGCGTGAAGCGTGCTTTCTCTCTGAAGCGGCCGGTGGCACGCGCCCCAATCTACCTGGCTCGCGCTGACGGAATCATGTTCGAGGTGATAAAGCAAATATAAATCATATAGATACCAATTAATTTGAATTGGAAAACAAAATACTTGAAAAGGAAAATAAAATTCTCCATGGTTATGTGACGCCGATACCCCCGGTCCAAAAAGGGGGACGGCGACCGTCATGCCTCAGGGGGATTTTGCCTTGGTCTGGTTTTTTTCGCTGCTCGCTCTTGCGCTTCTGCTGATCATCGCGATCTGGTTCCTGCAGCGCTATTATGCCAAGGCGACACTGGACACCGCGCTTGTCCGTACCGGACTGGGGGGCAAGCGTGTCGTCATCGATGGCGGCTGTTTCGCCTTGCCGATCCTGCACCAGATCCAGCGTGTCTCGATGGGGTCGGTGACATTTCCCGTCCATCGCAAGGGCCGTGAATCGCTGTTGACGAAGGATCAGCTGCGCGCCGACATCGAAATGGAATTCGAGCTCCGGGTCGAGCCGACGGCGGAAGGCATCGCCACCGCCGCGCAGGTTCTCGGGATGCGGATCGCCCGCGGCGGCGACGCCATCCGCGAGGTTGTTGGCGGTGCCCTGATCAACGCCATGCAGGATGCCGCCGCCCGGCGTAACCTGGCCGACATCCACCTAGACCGTTCCGGCTACACGGCGGAAGTGACACAGGCGGTGGCCGAGCATGCCGCGCGCCTGGGGCTTGCCATGGTTTCGACTTCGCTGGTCAGCGTCGATCAGAGCGATCTGAGCCAGCTCAACGAAAGCAACGCCTTCAACGCGCAAGGCATGCGGCGGCTCGCCGAGATGGTGGCCGAACAGCGCAAGGCGCGGATCAAGGTCGAAACCGAGACCGAGATCGCCATCCGCGAGAGCCGGCTGGCGCAGCACCAGAGGCAACTCGAGTTGCAGCGCGCCGAGCAGGAAGCCGAAATCGCCCAGCAGGAGCACCTCAAGCGCATGCAGTCGGAAGCCCGGGCGCGGTCGGACCAGGCCGAGGCGCAGGCCGAATTCGCCACCGAACAGGCCCGGATCGAGAAGACCCAGCGGGTCAAGGCGGCCCAGGTCGCCAATGACGAGGCGCTGCGGCGCGCGGAGATGACGGCAGTCCTCGCACTTGAGGAAACGCGGATTGAAAACGAGGTCCAGCTCGCCAAGCGGCGGATCGAGGAGGCCTCGACCAAGGCCGCGGAAGAAGATGCGCGTGCGCAGGTGCTGCTCGCTGCCGAGCGGGTTCAGGTGCAGAAGGAGCGCGCCATCGTCGAGCGCGAGCAGGAGATCTCCAATCTCAGGCAGAAGAAGGATCTCGCCCTCGAAGACGCACGTGTCCAGAGCGATGTGGGCACCCTGCTTGCGAAGGCGAAGGCCGAGGCCGAGGTCGCCCGCTCTCTCGCGGAAACGGAACAGCGGCGGATGGAAGCCGAGGCTGCCGGACGCCATGCCCTCAATCAGGCCGAGAATACACTCAGCGAATCCGTGATCCGGATGCGGTTGGAGGAGCGCAAGCTCGATCGCCTGCCGGAAATCATGACCCAGATGATGAAACCGGTCGAGAAGATCGATTCGATCCGCATCAACCAGATCAGCGGCATGGGCGGTGGTAATGGCAGCGGTGGAACCGGCGGCACCGGTGTCGACAACGCCTTCGGCGCCGCGATGGACCAGATCCTCGGAATGGCCGTGAGGCTGCCCGCGATGAAGCAGATGGGCGAGGAAATCGGGCTGGATTTCGATGCCAACCTGGCTGGCCGCACTGCCGATTACGCCCAGAGAATCAAGCAGAAAGACAAAGACTGAGACCACCCGTCCCGGGTGCCCGACCGCAACCCAACCATTTCACGGAAGGAACACGACATGTCGATCAACAGACGCCATTTTCTCGCCTCCGCCGCCGCTGCTATAGGTGCGCTGATGATGCCTCGAGCCGTCATGGCCGCAGACACGATCAAGCTCGGCTCGGTGCTTGATGTTTCCGGTATCTTCGACGCCTATGGCAAGCCGATGGACATGGCGATGCGGCTTGCCGTCAGCCAGATCAACGCTGCGGGCGGGTTGCTGGGCAAGCAGGTCGAGGTCGTCGGCTACGACACCCAGTCCGACATGGCGCTCTATTCCCAGTATGCCCAGCAACTTGTCCGGGAGGACAAGGTCGACGTGGTGCACGGCGGCATCCTGTCGGCTTCGCGTGAGGCGATCCGCCAGACCCTGCACAAGAACAAGACGCTCTATTTCTACAACGTGCTTTACGAAGGCGGCGTCTGCGACCGCAACATCTTCATCAACGGCGTGACCCCGGCCCAGCAGGCCGAGGCACTGGTGCCCTACGCCATGGGCAAGTCCGGCAAGAAGGTCTACATCGTCGCCGCCGACTACAATTACGGACAGATCACCGCACGCTGGCTGCAGAAATTCGTCGCCGACAATGGCGGCGAGACGGTGGGTGTCGACTTCTTCCCGCTCGATGTCTCGGATTTCGGCTCGACCATCGCCAAGATCCAGACCGCCGGTGCGGACCTGGTTATCGCGCCGCTGGTCGGCGGGGCGCATCTGTCGTTCTTCCGTCAATGGGCGGCAGCAGGCATGAAGGACCGGATCGCGCTGGCGTCGACCACCATGGGTGTCGGCAATGAGCACAAGGTGCTGACCGCCGAAGAGGGCAACGGCATCATGGTTGCCTATAATTACAGCCAGGAGCTCGATACGCCTGAGAACGCTGCGTTCAAGGAAGCCTGGGTTGCAGCCGGTGGTGACGCCGGCGGTATGCACGAACTGGCGGTGTCGAACTATCACGGTGTGCTCACCTGGGCTGAAGGTGTGCGTATTGCCGGAACACTGGAGCGCGACGCGGTTGTGGAGGCACTGGAAACCGGCGTTTCCATCACAGGTCCCGGCGGCAAGGTCACGGTCGACCCGAAGACCCATCATGCCGTTCTCGATGTTCACCTGATGGAAGTCGAGAACCAGGGGATGCGCGTCGTCGAAACGCTGCCGCAACGCCAGCCGATCGACACCCAGGCTGTCTGCGATCTTGGCGCCAATCCGGACGACAACACCCAGTACGAAATCCAGATCTGACACCCTCCCAAGGTCAGGGAGGGGCCGCCGGTCGCGCGGCCCCTCCATCCCCATTGCAACCTTCCAAGGCAACCCGTTCATGGATCTGGTATTCGTCATCATCGTCGAAATGCTCTACGCGGTCGCCTCGCTGGTGCTGATCAGTGCGGGTCTCGCCATCGTGTTCGGCATGATGAAGATCATCAATCTGGCGCATGGCGAGTTCATGATGATGGGCGGCTATGTGACGATCACGGCGGTCACGCTGGGCGCCAATGTCTTTGTCGCCATGCTCCTCATCGCCCCGCTGGTTGTCGGCCTGATCGGGCTGGTGGTCGAACGGCTGGTGATCCGGCATCTCTATGGCCGGCTGGTCGACACGATGCTCGCGACATGGGGATTGAGCCTGTTCTTCATCGGACTGGCGACCATGATCTTCGGCAACACGACGACGGGAATCTCAACGCCGATTTCAGGGTTCACGGTCGGCAATTACCAGGTCAACGGCTACAACTTCTTCATCATCCTGATCGCGATCGTGTTGCTCGGGCTCATGTATGCGGTGCTCAAGGGCACACGGCTGGGGCTGATCGCGCGCGGTGCGATGCAGCTGCCGGATATGGCCGCGGCACTGGGTTACTCTCCGGAGCGCATCTACATGGCGACGTTCTTCTGCGGTTCGGCGCTGTCGGGGCTCGCGGGCGCGATCCTGGCGCCGCTGGTCGGCCTGGTGCCGACATCGGGCGGAGCCTACATCGCCAAGGCCTTCATCACGGTGATTGCCGGCGGTCCGTCGCTGATCACCGGATTGATGGCCAGTTCCGGTCTCTTCGGCTTCATCAGCCAGATCTTCACGTTTGCGGTCTCGCCGGTGATGGGCGAAGTGGCGCTGCTGGTGGCCGCGGTGGTGCTGCTCAGGTTGCTGCCGCAGGGTGTGACCGGCAAGTTCTTCCGGGGACGTCTGTGATGGCTTCCTTCTGGGCAAGAGAGGTGCCGGCCACCATTCTCGTCGCGGCCCTGCTGATCTGGATCATGCCGATGATGATCGGCACCTATACGCTGACAGTGCTCCTGATCTACGGCATGCTCGGCTTCAGCCTCGGCCTGATCTGGGGCTTTGGCGGGATCCTCTGTTTCGGCCAGGCGGCGTTCTTCGGGCTCGGGGCCTACACCTACGCGATCGCCGCCATCAATATCGGCGACAGCACCATTCCGATGCTGCTTGCAATTCTTGTCCCCGCGGCCTTCGCCGCCCTGCTCGGCGCCATGATGTTCTATGGCCGGTTGACGGATGTCTATCTCGGCGTGATCACGCTGGTGGTCACGCTGATCCTGTTCAAATTCATCTCTTCGACTGCCGGCCCGGACTATGTGATCGGCACGGCGCGGCTCGGCGGCTTCAACGGTATCCCCGGTTTCCAGACGCTGAACGTGCCGGGGCGGCCGAATGACTATATCTACGGTGATCCCTATTTCTATTTCTGCGCGGTCCTCCTGCTTATTGTCTATCTGCTGGTCAGCTGGCTGCTGAAATCATCCTTCGGGCGCGTGGCTGTCGGCATCCGCGAGAACGAAGTCCGCGTCGCCCTGATGGGCTACGACGTCAGGGCGCGCAAGACCGTGCTTTTCGCGACAGGCGCGGCGATTGCCGGACTGGCGGGTGCGCTGTTTGCCAATTGGGGCGAGATCGTTACGCCCAATCTGTTCAGTCTCGGCCAGTCTGCCGAGATCATCATCTGGTGCATCGTCGGTGGTCTGGGCACGCGCATCGGCCCGATCGTCGGGGCAGCCGGGCTTGCCTATCTCAAGTTCCTGCTCGGCCAGCAGAGCATGATCGACAACACGCTCCTGACCGGCATCATTCTTGTCCTGTTCGTGCTGTTCCTGCCGAAGGGCCTCGTTCCGGCCATAGCGTCTCTCTGGCGGATCAGCTTCGGGCAACGTCGCAAGCTGCCACGGCACGGCGCGCGCCGCATTCGCAGCGGGGGCGCCAGGCATGGCTGAAATCGTACTTGAAACGGCGGGCCTGACGATGCGGTTTGGCGGCGTGGTCGCTGCCGACAATGTCGACTTCAAATTGAAGGCTGGCGAGTTGCGCTGCCTGATCGGCCCGAACGGAGCCGGGAAGTCGACGTTCTTCAAATGCGTCACAGGGCTGCTGACGCCCACCGACGGCCAGGTGTTCATGCGCGGGCATGAAACCACCGGCTGGAACCCGCACCAGGTCGCAGCCCTTGGAGTGGGCATCAAGACACAGGTGCCCAACCTGATGGACGGGCTCGATGTCTTCGAGAACATCTGGATGGCGGCGCGGCGGTTCCTGCCGATGCAGGATGCGATGCGCAAGGCGTCCGAGGTGATCGAGCGGCTGGCCCTCGGTCCGATCGCGCGAACGGAACTCGGACGACTGGCGCATGGCGAGCGGCAGCGGGTCGAACTGGGTCTGGTGGTTGCCGGCGATCCCTGGCTGGTGCTGCTTGATGAACCCGCAGCCGGGATGAGCGCCGACGATGTGGAACGTATGAGCGACATCATCCGCGAAATGACCCGCACCGCGGCCGTGGTGATCGTCGAGCACGACATGCAGTTCATCCGCTCGATCGCCAGCACCGTGACCGTGTTCCATCAGGGCGCGGTGCTGATGGAGGACAACGTCGACCGGGTGATGGCGGATCCCACGGTACGCAACGTCTACTTGGGAAAGAAAGCCTGATGATGGCCGAGGAGCGGAAGACCTGCTTGGATATCAAGAGCCTGTCGGGAGGCTACGGCAAGGTGCCGATCCTGCACGGGATCGAGTTTTCGGTGGCGGAGAACGAGGTCGTCGGCATTCTCGGCCACAATGGCATGGGCAAGTCCACCCTGCTCAAGACCATCATGGGTTTCCTGCCGGCGAGTTCCGGCACGGTCCGGTTCCACGGCGTCGAGATCACCCGCCTGTCGCCCTACGAGCGCGCCGGGCTCGGGATCGGTTACGTGCCACAGGGACGGGGGATCTTTCCGCAACTGAGCGTGCGCGACAATCTCCGTTTTGCCTGGCACGACTATTCCGGCGGCGGCGAGGATGAGGTGATCGAAGCCGTGCTCGCCGATTTCCCGCGGCTGGCGCGGCTGCTTGACCGCATGGGTGGCGCGCTGTCGGGCGGCGAACAGCAGCTGCTGGCCCTGGCACGAAGCCTGATGGGTGATCCGGAATTCCTGCTGCTCGACGAGCCGACAGAGGGTATCCAGCCTTCTATCATCGAGGAGATGTCGGAAACCCTGCTGCGCCTGCGAGAAAGGCGCGGTCTGTCTATCCTGCTGGTCGAGCAGAATTTCGACTTCATCGCCGATCTGTCGGACCGGGTCCTGGTGCTGGAGCGCGGGCGGATTGCCGGCGAACTTTCCAAGGTCGAGCTGGCCGATCAGGCCAAGGTCGACCAGTTCCTGGGTTTTGGCGCCGCGCGCTCGACGCGTGGCACTGCGACGGGAACCACGCGTGCAGGACCGGCCCCGGCGCCCAGGCCCCCGAGCCAGCAGCAAGATGCACATCCTGCTCCCATCACCCCCCAGCCCCTGGTGACAAGCATGACAGTCAAACGCCCCAGCCTCTCGCAGATGCGCGCCATGGCGAGCCGTTTCGGCATGAACCTGACGGATACGGAACTCGGCGAGTACAGCCAGATCATGGAGCCCTATATCCAGGCCTATGACCGGCTCGACGCCCTTCCCGACAATCTGCCCGAAGTGCGCTATCCGCGCTCGCCGGGGCGCTTTCCGGATCCAACGGAAAATCCGCTCAATGCCTGGTATGTCAAGACGGAAGTGCGCGGCGCACCCGACGGACCGTTGCGCGGCAAGCGCATCGCACTCAAGGACACGATCTGCCTGGCCGGCGTGCCGATGATGAACGGATCGTCGATCATGGAGGGCTATACGCCCGAGATCGACGCCACCATCGTCACGAGGATGCTCGATGCCGGCGCCATCATTGCCGGAAAGGCGCATTGCGAGAATTTCTGCCTGTCCGGTGCCTCCCACACCAATGCCAAGGGGCCGGTGCACAATCCCTGGAAGCGTGGCTACATGGCCAACGGCTCTTCCAGCGGATCGGCAGCCCTTGTCGCGACGGGTGAGGTGGATATGGCGATCGCGGGCGACCAGGGCGGCTCGATCCGGCTGCCGTCCTCGGCCTGCGGCGTCTATGGCATGAAGGCCACCCACGGGCTGGTGCCCTATACGGGCGTCATGCCGGTGGAAATGACCATCGATCATGTCGGTCCGGTAACCTCCACGGTCGCCGACAATGCGCTTCTGCTCGAGGTGCTGGCTGGCGAGGACGGGCTTGATCCGCGCCAGTACAATCCAAAGGTTTACCGTTACACGGAAGCCCTTGGCCGTGGCGCGCAGGGGCTGCGAATCGGCATCCTGAAGGAAGGGTTTCACCGTCCCGAGAGCGAGTCTGATGTCGACGACAAGGTGCTCGCGGCGGCGGAGCGGTTCAGGCAACTGGGCGCCATGGTCGAGGAAATCTCCGTGCCTGAGCACACTCTGGCAGTCGATTGCTGGACGGCGATCACCGTGGAGGGCATGCAGGACCAGATGATGCACGGCAACACCGCAGGCACCAATTACCGCGGCCTGTTCCTGCCATCGATGATCGACCAGATGTCGCAGTGGCGCAACCGGGCTGACGAGCTCAGCCATTCGCTGAAAACCTGCATGTTCCTCGGCGAGCATTTCCAGACCCAGTATCGGGGTCGCTTCTATGGCAAGGCCCAGAACCTCATGCGCCGCGTCAACGAAAAATACGCCCAGGCACTCAAACGTTTCGATGTGCTGCTGATGCCGACCATGCCGATGAAACCGCAGGAAATTCCGCCTGCAGACTGTTCGATCAGCCTTTACGTTCAACGGGCCTTCGAGATGATCGGCAATACCGCTCCGTTCAATGGCGGCCTGCCGGCAATGAGTGTGCCTTGCGGCTTGAGTGAAGGCTTGCCAATCGGCATGATGCTGGTGGGACCGAGTTTCGGCGAGATGAAGATTTACCAGGCGGCGCATGCCTTCGAACAGAGTGAAGACTGGCGCAGCATGTGAGGGGGGAAAGCGATGTCGATTCTGAACGAGAGCCTGGCAGGACGACTTTCCGATTTCGGCCGGACCGGTAGCCCGCAGGCGGCTGAATCGACGGCGCCGGAAAACGACCTTTCCTATGTTCGCGGCAGCACCCATCTGCCTCTGCGTTACATGACCATCCCGCAATTGCTGCGCGAGGCCGTCTCGCTGTTCGGCCCGCGCGAGGCAATCATCTGCCCACAGCAGGACATTCGCCTCAGCTACTACGAATTCGACCGCGCGGTCGACGAACTGGCATCCGGCTTTCTTGCCATGGGTCTGCAGAAGGGCGACCGTATCGGCATCTGGTCGCCCAATCGCTACGAGTGGGTGCTGACCCAGTTCGCCACGGCGCGGATCGGGCTGGTGCTGGTCAACATCAATCCGGCCTACCGGCTTTCGGAGCTGGAGTACGCGCTCAACAAGGTTGCCTGCAAGGCGCTGGTGACGGCGCGCGCGTTCAAGTCCTCCAACTATCTCGAGATGATCACGTCACTGGCGCCGGAGATCACGGAGTGCGAACCCGGCCGATTGCGGGCAGCGAAACTGCCGCATCTTAGGTCGGTGATCGTGCTTGGCGAGGCCGGCGAGCCGGGGGTCTTCTCGTTCGACCGGGTGAGGACGCTCGGCGGTCCGGCGCAGCAGTTGCGGCTGCCGGCGATCGAGGCGGAACTCGGTCCGGACGACGCCATCAACATCCAGTTCACCTCGGGCACGACAGGTCACCCCAAAGGGGCCACGCTGTCGCATTACAACATCGTCAACAATGCCCGCTACGTCACCGACCGCATTGCGCTGACGGAAAGCGACCGGCTGTGCATTCCTGTGCCGCTCTATCATTGCTTCGGCATGGTGATGGGCGTGCTGGGCGCTGTCAGCAAGGGGGCGGCCATGGTGTTTCCGGGCGAGGCCTTCGATCCGGTGGCAACCCTGTCGGCGCTGGAAGCTGAACGCTGCACCGCCGTCTACGGCGTGCCGACCATGTTTGTCGCCATGCTCGAGGAACTCGACCGTTCACCGCGCAACCTGACGCAGCTGCGCACCGGGATCATGGCCGGGGCGCCGTGCCCCGTCGAGGTGATGCACCGGGTGATGGAGCGGATGCACATGCGCGAGGTGACGATCTGCTACGGCATGACCGAGACATCGCCGGTGTCGTTCCAGAGCTTCACCGACGATCCGATCGACAAGCGCTGCGAAACCGTCGGCCGTATCCACCCGCATCTCGAGGTCAAGATTGTCAACGATGACGGCCGGATCGTGCCGGTCGGCGTTCGCGGCGAGCTCTGCACCCGTGGCTATTCGGTGATGAAGGGGTACTGGGACGATCAGGAGAAGACCGCTGAGGCGATCCGGGACGGGTGGATGCACACCGGCGATCTGGCCGTGCTGGACGAGCAGGGATTCTGCGCCATCGTCGGGAGGGTCAAGGACATGATCATTCGCGGCGGCGAGAATGTCTATCCGCGCGAAATCGAGGAGTTTCTCTTCCGCCATTCGAAGATCTCGGAGGTTCAGGTGTTCGGAGTGCCGGACGTCAAGTATGGCGAGGAGGTCTGCGCCTGGGTGGTCGCCAAGCCGGGCGCCAGTCTTGACGGGGAAGAACTCAGGGCCTTCTGCAACGGCCAGATCGCGCATTACAAGATCCCCAGATACATCCGGGTCGTCGATGCACTGCCAATGACGATTACCGGCAAGCCGCAGAAGTTCATCATGCGCGAGCAGATGCAGGAAATGCTGAAGCAGGACGGCCGCAAGGGCTGACCTCGCACCTTCGAACCCGCCTCCAGTCTCACCGTCGCGAGGGACCGACGGCGGAGAGCGTCATCGCGCCGGCGGGAAACCGCCGAGGCCGGGACAACTCTTGACCTGGATCTGATCACAGCAGGGGCCGGGATTTAGGTTTTCCCGGCCCCTGCTGGTTCTTTGTTGAACCTACTGTCCAAGCCCGAGGGATTGCAGATAGGCAACGGAATCCGGGATCCTGGTCTTGTCGCGGATCTCGACGATCAGGCGCGGATTGGAGGTCAGTGTGCCAAGAGCGGCAAAGATCGGGTGCCAGCGGATGATGCCTTCGCCGAGGCTCCAGTGGCGGTCGGCGTAACCGTCGGCGTCCTGCAAGTGGACATGCTGCAGCAGGTTGCCTGCGGCTCCGACATAATAGTCGACCGGCGGCGCGCCGGTGGAGCCATGGGCGTAGCAGGCATGGCCGGTATCGATCGACACGGCAATGGCCTCGGACTGGAAGCTTTTCACCAATTCCACCCGGGCATGCGGGTCAACATCCTCGATGTTCTCGACCACCAGAACGCAGCCCATGTCTTCCGCGCGCTTGACGATCTCGCCGATGGCGTCATGGGTTCGCTCGACGACCGAGGCGCGGGCATTCGGGAGATTGTCGAGATTGTTGTAGTCCCATGTGGAGTAGGGCGAATGGATGACCATCTGGTTGGCGCCGATCGCCTCGCAGACATCGAGACCCTGGTGAAACCGCTTGCGGACGATGGCACGCACATCGGGATCCTGTGAAGCAATGTTGAAGCCCCAGAACGGGCCGTGAATGCCGATGCGGCCCTCGTGGCCGTCGAGCAGCTTGCGGGCGTGCGCCGCCACGGAAGCCCAATCGCCATTGAGCAGGCTGGCGTCAAAAAAATCCTGGATCTCGATGTCGCGTGGCAATTCACGCATGAATTCATAATGGGTTTCGTAAGTGGCGATTGTCATCGCCGCGCCGATTACAGGCAAATCACTCATGGCCGGACCTTCTCCTGATTGGGCGAGGTCGATCGGGCCCCGCCTGCATGATCGGCTATAGCGCCGTGCATGCGACAGGCGGATATCAGAACCGTGACGGATCGATGAAGGTTGGCGGAGAGCTGAAGGTATCACGCGTCTGTAGCATGTCTGTCGCATTGAGGGTGCATGCTTGCCGGAGGTGACAAAAAGGAGACGAAAGCAGTGTCAACCAAGGTCGCGCGCGTGGTGATTGCCGTATTTGACGGGCTTCGGCCCGACCGCATTTCAGAAGAGTTGACTCCCAACCTGCATCGCTTCGTGACCGGCGGGCTCTGGTACCGGGAGGCCCGCTCGGTGTTTCCCTCCATGACCCGTGTTGCCACCACCAGTTTCGCAACCGGATCGCACCCTACCCAACATGGGGTGGTCAACAACGCTTTCTTTCATCCGGCAATCAGCGGCGGAGAGCCGCTCGATACGTCACGCGCGGCCCACATAAGGGTCGCCAACACCTGGCATGACGGCGAATTTGTCGAGGCCAAGGGCCTCGGCTGCGCACTGGCCGCCGCCGGCAAGCGGTTGGCTGTCGTGCATTCGGGATCGGCCGGCTCGGCCTGGCTGCTCAACCATCGCGCCAGGGAGCATGATCACTGGACGTTTTCGATCCACGGTCGGGATCACACCGACACCCCGGAAGCCGTAGATCAATCTATCGCGCGCTTTGGCCCGCTTCCCGGCGGAAAGACACCCAAGCTCGACGAGGCCTCCTACGCCACGCGGGTGCTGACGGAGCTGGTCTTGCCCGAAGTGAAGCCGGATGTCGCCATCATATGGTTTTCAGAGCCCGACACCTCCTATCACTTCCACGAGATCGGCTCTCCCGAATCCGACTTGGCGACTGCTCATGTCGACGCCTGTTTCGGCAAGATCGTCGATGCCATCCGCGCCTCGGACCATGTGGACGAGACAATGCTGGTCGTCATGAGCGATCACGGCCAGATCTCGACCACCTCGGCCTTCGATCTTTTGGGTGCGCTGAGGGAAAACGGCTTTGCCGCCGGATGCCGGGCCGAACCGGGCGTCGAGGTGCTGGTGACGCCGGGATCGGCTGCCGGATTGACGCTGGCCGATGGGGATCTGTCGCGGCTGCAAGCCCTCGGGGCGGCGCTGATGGAGATGCCCGAAACCGGGCTGTTGTTCAGCGGGGCAGGTGAAAGCGGAGAGCCGGTCATCAGCGGTGCGTTCAATCGCGCCCTGGTTGGCGCTGATCATCCCCGGTCGCCCGACCTTTACTGGGTTGGACGGTCGTCGACCGAGGCCGATCAGCACGGGTTGGCCGGCGCCGGCGTCTACACGACCGGCGTCAATGTGCCGGTCGGGGGCGGCATGCATGGCGGCCTCAATCCCTTCGAGATGAATACGCTGCTTGCCTTTGGCGGCGCCAACATGCCCGCAACCTGCGTCAGCGATCACGCCAATCTGACGGATATCGTTCCGACCGTGCTGGCTGTTCTGGGCGTTGACCGGCCCGCCACGATGACAGGCGTGCCTCTCGATCAAGTGCTTGGAAAGCAGGCTCCCGAAACACGGCGGGTCCGTCTCGAGGCTGGGACTGGCGATTTCTGGCAATATCTCGTCCTTGGCTCCGCCGAGGGACGGCAACGCATGGCGTTGAGTGGCGGTCGCATCTGAAAGCAGGGATCACCGCCTGTGGCGGTGTCTGTGCATTGTCATCAAAAATTTACCAAGACGAATCCTGACCGTCACATCCCGCCGTTACCTGTGCCCTTGTCTTTGGGCCTGCACTAGGGACCCCGGGCGAGATCATGAGATTTACAATCACGCACAGATGCGAAGTTGAGGAACGGAACATGACCCACAGCCGCACGCTTAAAGGCGCCATGATGATTGGTGCATATCTCCTTGCAACGACAATGCTCACGATGCCCGGGCAGGCTTTGGCCGAGGATCGCCCAGAGATCACGGTTGCAGTCCAGCAGATCGTCAATGCCGGCGCACTCGATGTGCTGCGCGAGCAGTCCAACGTCGGAGCCCGGGTGTTCTACTCGATCTTCGAAACCCTGATCGACTACGACCGCCAGAACGCTGACCTGCCGCAGAAGCCGGGTCTTGCCACCGAATGGAAGCGCATCGACGACAAGACCGTCGAGTTGAAGCTGCGCCCCGGCGTCAAGTTCCACAACGGCGATGTCATGACGGCAGACGATGTCGTCTTCACCTTCTCGAAGGAGCGCTTCGGTCTTCTCGACGAGCAGGACAGTGCGCGCAAGGATGGCAAGACACTGTTCACCGCGAGCGCCAGTGCCGCGGTTGGCGGCAAGGTCCCGCCAGCCGAAGTCGCAGCCGTGGCAAAGCGTGCCTGGCCCAATCTCGACCGCGTTGAAAAGGTCGACGACATGACCGTCCGCTTTGTCTCGACGGTTGCCGATCCGACGCTCGAAGGCCGCATTTCCCGCTATGGCGCGGAAATCCTCTCCAAGCGCGCCTATGAGGAGGCCGAGTCCTGGCTCGCCTTCGCCCAGAAGCCGGTCGGCACCGGGCCCTACAAGGTTGTTGAATTCAAGCCCGACAACATTCTCGTTCTCGAAGCCCATGACGATTACTGGGGTGGCACGCCGCCGGTCAAGACCCTGCGCTTTGCCGTGGTTCCCGAAGTCGCAAGCCGCGTCAACGGCCTTCTCTCTGGCGAATATGATTTCATCACCGACCTTCCGCCGGACCAGATCAACACGGTTGAATCCAATGCCGCGTTCGAAGTTGTCGGCGGTCCGATCACCAACCACCGCCTGATGGTGTTCGACAAGAACAACGGCCCGATGCAGAACGCCAAGATCCGCCAGGCAATGACCCATGCGATCGACCGGGAGACCATCGTCGAGACCCTCTGGGACGGCCGCACATCGGTCCCAGCCGGCCTGCAGTGGTCCTACTACGGTGACATGTTCCTCTCCGACTGGACCGTGCCTGAATACAACATGGAACTGGCAAAGAAGCTGGTCCAGGAATCGGGATATGATGGCGAGGAAATCACCTTCCGCGTTCTCAACAACTACTACACCAACCAGGTCTCCACCGCGCAGATCAATGCCGAATCCTTCCGCCAGATCGGTCTCAACGTGAAGATCGAGATGAAGGAAAACTGGCAGCAGATCTTCGACAAGGAGAGCGGCCCGCGCATGGTTCGCGACTGGTCGAACTCGGCTCCTTTCCCGGATCCGGTTTCCTCGATCGTCAACCAGCATTGCCAGAACGGCCAGCAGCAGCAGGTCGGCGAATGGACCAATGAAGAGTTCAACGCGCTTTGCATCAAGCTCGAAACCTCGACCGATCTTGAAGAGCGCCGTGCTTCCTTCCGCCGGATGCTCGAAATCGCCGAGCGCGAAGATCCTGCCTACACTGTGCTGCACCAGAGCGCGATCTTCTTCGGCAAGCGCAAGGACATCGAGTGGAACTGGTCCGGGCTGCAGTCGATGGACTTCCGGGCGGCCAACTTCCAGGTTGTTGCGCCGGGCAACTAAAGCCAAGGGCCGGGGCGCGAACTGCGCGCCCCGGCCCTTTTTGTTGCAACGGAGAACCGGCCCATGGAAACGCTTCTTTCAATCAAGGACCTGACGATCGATTTCGACCAGGGAAAGCGCTTCGTCAGGGCGCTGCACGGTGTCAGCCTGAATGTTGCCAGGGGCGAGGTTCTGGGTGTTGTCGGCGAATCCGGTTGCGGCAAGTCGATCACCTGGCTGGCGGCATTGGGGCTGCTCGGCAGCAAGGCGCGCATTTCCGGCTCTGTCCGGCTCAACGGGCAGGAGATAGCCAGAGCTCCGGAAAACGATCTTGCGGGCTTACGTGGCGGTCGCATCGCCATGATCTTCCAGGACCCCTCGAGTTCCCTCAATCCGGTGCACCGTATCGGCCGGCAGATCGTTGAAGCACTGAAGCTGCACCGGGGCTTGACCGGAGCCTCGGCCAATGCGGAGGCGGCGCGTCTTCTCGACCGGGTCGGCATCGCCAACGCCACCCGGCGTCTGCGCGAATATCCGCACGAAATGTCGGGCGGCATGAACCAGCGCATCATGATTGCCATGGCGCTTGCGGGTGAGCCCGACCTGCTGATCGCCGATGAGCCGACCACGGCGCTTGACGCTACCATCCAGGCGCAGATCCTTGATCTGCTGACTGAATTGCGTCGCGATAGCGGGATGGCGCTAGTCCTGATTTCCCATGATTTGGGCGTCGTTGCCGACATGAGCGACCGGGTGGCGGTGATGTATGGCGGCCGTGTGATTGAGGAAGCCGACACCGGTTCGCTGTTTGACAGCCCGGCGCATCCCTACACCAAGGGGCTCATCGCGGCGCTTCCGGACATTGACGGTCCGCGCCGGCGTCTCGAATCCATTCCCGGAACCGTGCCGGCTCCCGACCAGCTGCCTCCGGGCTGCAGCTTTGCACCCCGCTGCGCACTCGCCAGCAAGATCTGCGATGCCAGGTTGCCGTCATTCCTGCCCTATGGCGACAAGCAAAGCCATTTTGCCGCCTGCATCAAATGCAGGGGAGACGCACCGACTGAAACGGCGTCGATGCCCGGCAACAAGAGCGCGCTGGTGCCGGCATGACCAACCTGCTGCGTGTAAACGATCTCAAGCGGCACTACGAGGTCCATGTTCCGGAGGGCCTGTTTGGCCGGAAGGCCTCGCTCAAGGCTGTCGATGGCGTTTCCTTTTCCATCGAGAAGGGCCGTACCCTGGGTCTGGTCGGGGAGTCTGGTTGCGGCAAGTCGACCACGGCCAAGCTGGTACTCGGTCTGATACCGGCGACCGCGGGCACGGTTGAATTCGCTGGAACGCGCGTGACGGCCAGGCACGATGCACAGTGGCGGGCGATGCGGCGACGCATGCAGATGATCTACCAGGATCCGCTTGGCGCGCTCGACCGGCGACTGCCTGTGATCACCCAGATCGCCGAACCGTTCGAGATCCACTATGCGCAAATGCCTGCCGCCGAGCGAACCGACCGCGCTGCAGTGTTGATGGACTCCGTCGGGCTCAGGCCGGATATGGCCATGCGTTATCCGCACGAACTTTCGGGCGGGCAACGCCAGCGCGTGGTGATCGCGCGGGCGCTGGCGCTGGAGCCGGACCTCTTGGTCTGCGACGAGCCGGTGTCTGCGCTTGATGTCTCGATCCAGGCCCAGGTTCTCAACCTGCTCGACGACCTGCGCGAGCGCACCGGATTTGCCGCCCTGTTCATCAGCCATGACCTGAAGGTTGTTCGCCAGATGTCGGACCAGGTCGCGGTGATGTATCTCGGACGCATCGTCGAATCCGGGCTGCCGGAAGAAGTGTTCCGGCGCCCGCAGCACCCCTACACCAAGGCCCTTGTCTCGGCCATTCCGACACCTGCACGGCGGGGAAAGCGTGAGCGGATCGTGCTCGAAGGTGATCCACCCAGCCCTGTTGATGTGCCCTCCGGCTGCAGCTTTCACACCCGCTGCCCGATTGCTCAGGCTTCCTGCCGAAACGCGGTTCCGCAGCTGGTGGCAAGTGGCGGCCATGCGGTGGCGTGCCACCTCGTCAATGCTGGTGCCACCCCGGCTGTTCAGGCGGCGGAGTAGGGATCATGGTTCAGTATTTGTTGATGAAGATTTTCCGCGCTCTGGTGACAGTAACACTGATTGTCTCAGCGGCCTTCGTTGTGCTCAGGCTGTCGGGCGATCCGGCGATCATCATTCTGGGACCGGAAGCGCCGCCGGAAGCCTTTGAAGCGTTCCGGCGGAACTGGGGCCTCGACCAGCCGATCTGGGTTCAGTACTTCAAGTATTTCGCGGCCGTGTTCCAGGGCGACCTTGGCAACTCGATGCGGGACGGGCGCTCGGCGCTGGTCGTCGTCGGTGAGCGGATCCCGCTCACTCTCGCTATCACCTTGCCGGCGCTCTTCATCAAGCTTGCCATCGGTCTGCCGGCCGGCGTGATGGCGGCGCTCTATCGCAATACCTGGGTGGACAGGCTGATCATGATGCTGTCGGTGGCCGGATTTACTGTGCCGAGTTTCGTCCTCGGACTGGTGTTGGCGATGATCTTCGCGGTCTGGCTCGGATGGCTTCCATCCGGCGGTTCGGACACCTGGGCGCATGCGGTGCTGCCGACGGTGACCATGGGCCTGGTGGGCGCCGCCGTCATCGCCCGCTTCACGCGCTCAGCCATGCTCGAAGTATTGGGGCAGCCCTACATCCGGACGGCCTCGGCCAAGGGATTGCTGTGGCGCGATGTCGTGCGCAACCATGCGCTGCCGAATGCCGCGATCCCGACGCTGACGATCATCGGTTTTCTGGTCGGTTCGCTGGTGGCAGGTGCGGTGGTGGTGGAGAGCGTCTTCTCATGGCCGGGCGTCGGGCGGCTTCTGGTCAATGCGGTGGCCAACCGGGACCTGGCCGTTGTCCAGGTGATCCTGCTTCTTGTCGGCCTGACCATGGTCGGCGCAAATCTCACTGTTGATATTCTCTACGGGATCGTCGATCCACGTCTTCGCATCAAGCGGCTTCAGGCCGGGAGCTGACCATGACAATCGACACCACGCCGGACCTTGAACCGGCCTCTCCCACACAGGCAAGCGGCAGCGTATTCACGTCGAAAAGCCGGCTTAGGGCCTTCTTCGAAGCCTGGCCGCCGCTGGTCCTGATTGCACTGTTCTGGGTCGGGGTGATTGCAGTCGTGGTTGTTGGCGCAAAGTGGATCGCGCCCTACGACTTCATGGCGCTTGACCTGAGAGCCCGGTTGATCCCCCCGGTCTTCATGGGGGGCGACTGGACTCATCCGCTGGGAACGGATGAGCTGGGCCGGGACGTGCTGTCCCGGCTGATTGTCTCGATCCAGATTTCGATGGTCATCGCGTTCCTGTCGACGCTGATCGCCGCCATTGTCGGGGTGTCGCTCGGGTTCATTGCCGCCTATTTCAGGGGGCGTATCGAACAGGTCATCCTGATGCTGATCGACGCCCAGGCCGCCATGCCGTTCATGATCATCGCCCTGGCCGTGCTTGCCTTTCTCGGCAGTTCTCTGTTCTTGTTCACGATCCTCATGGGCTTTTACGGCTGGGAGCGGATCGCGCGTATCTCCAGAGGATTGGCGATTTCCGCCAATGAGCGCGGCTATGCCACAGCCGTGCGCGACCTCGGCGCGACGCCTTTCCGGATCTATTCGCGGCATATCCTGCCCAACATCGCCTCGACACTGATCGTCTCGCTGACGCTGAACTTCCCGGAAGTGATCCTGCTCGAATCCGGTCTGTCGTTCCTGGGCCTTGGTGTACAGCCGCCGATGACCTCGCTTGGCAACATGGTCGGGTATGGCCGCGACTATATCCAGTCCGCGCCATGGATCATGCTGGCGCCGAGTGCCGCAATCGTGCTGACAACCCTGTCGATCTCGATCCTCGGGGACTGGATGCGCGACAAGTTTGATCCGACCCTCGATTGAGGCGCGTTACTCCCCTCTCGCCTTGTGCTTGGAAGCGTCGCAACAAGGGCTAGCATTCCGGGCGCGGGACTGTTTCTTATCCGGCTCTGATGGCACCTGATTGAAGATCCGGAGGCATTCTCAGGTAGCATTTGATGTCCGGGGAAAGGCGAACGGAGCCAAGGTCTTGTTTCACGGGCTTGAAATCCGGTGCGCCGGTTGCCGGCCACCCGGCCAAGAGTGCCGGTGATCTGGTGGCCTGGCTCAGGCCTTCTTTCGCCGAAGCGTCTGGATCTTTACGACCTGCGTCCCGCCTGGCCGCTGGCGACCATGACCAGCTTGTGCCCTTCCATAAGTGTCACCTTCTGACGGCTCGATTTCACCCATCCGGCATGTTCCCAGCCACTGAGAAGGCGGGACACCGTGTGAAGAGTAGTGCCGGTCATTTCCGAGATGTCCTGACGGGAAATCGGAAAATCGATGAGTGTGCCCTCTTCGGTCTTGCGTCCCGACTGGTTGGCCAGTTTGAGGACCGCGTTTGCCACGCGCTGCTCGACCCGCTCGGTCGCAAGCTCAACCACCTTGTCCTGTGTTTCGAGCAGGCGCTCACCGAGCATTGCATAGGTATTGGTGGCGAAGCCCGGGTGGGCCGAGACAATGCTCTCCCACAAGTGCGATGGCCAGGCGAGCAGCACACAGTCAGCTGCCGCAACGGCGTTTGCCGGATAGCTGTCCCTGCCGATTGCCTTGGCAATGCCCAGCAATTCGCCGCTGGCTATAAATCGGACAATCACCTGCTCGCCGTCCGGAGCCAGCTTGACCACCCGCACATAACCGTCCAGCAGCAGATAAAACGAATGAGCTTCCTCTCCCTGACGAAAAACGTGGGCATTTTTCGGCTGTCGAAGTGGTTTTGCACCTTCGAGAATGTGTTCGAGCGCAGGCTGATCCATACCCATGAACGGCGGCAGGCCCGCGAGCAGGGAAGGATCGAGACGGCTCATCAAGTTTCTCCAGTTTGTGCAATTGCAAAGAACCCGGCTTCCAACTTGATAGGGTCATAGTCAAGCCAATGCAATCGCGCCAAGGGAGGCGGGTGCGCCGGTTGCACAGCGGTGCGACCTGCAGACGGCAGATATGCGCAAAGACCGAAGCAGAGTCCCATCATGGCAATTCCGAGAACCCGCCCCTACAAGGGGCCAGCACTCCTGAGTTACGGGTTTCGCCCGTTTTTCCTGTTCGGGGCCCTGTATTCAGGGCTCTCAATCCTGCTGTGGCTGCCGCAGCTTTACGGTCAGCTCAGTCTTTCAACTCTTTTTGCGCCAACCGACTGGCATGTTCACGAGCTCTATTTCGGCTTCCTTCCGGCCATCGTGACGGGTTTTCTGTTTACCGCGGTTCCCAACTGGACCGGCCGCATGCCGCTGCAGGGGATGGGTCTTCTGATGCTGCTGCTGATCTGGATTGCCGGGCGGGTGGCTGTCACGTTCTCGAGCCATATCGGCTGGCAGGCGGCGCTGGGTATCGACGCCGCTTTTCTGATCGCGGTGGCCATGACCATCGCCCGCGAAATCATTGCCGGTTCCAACTGGCGCAACCTCAAAGTGTTGTTGCCTCTTCTGATTTTGACCGCTGCCAACATCACCTTCCATCTGGAAGCCCATAACAGCGGCGTGTCCGATATCAGCAGGAGGCTTGCGGCGCTTGCAGCCATCACACTGATCATGCTGATTGGTGGCCGCATCGTCCCGAGCTTCACCCGGAACTGGCTTGTGCGCGAAAATCCCGGCCGGCTGCCGGCTGCTTTCTCCAGCTTTGATGTCGTCTCGATCGCAATTGCAGTTGTTGCTCTGGCTGCGTGGGCTGCATGGCCGGACTCGGTGACAACGTCGGCTCTCATGGCACTTGCGGCCATGGTACAGCTTCTCAGGCTGGCCCGCTGGGCAGGGCACCTGACGCTGCGCGACCCATTGGTCTGGATGCTGCATGCCTCCTACCTGTTCGTGCCTGTCGGTTTCGGCCTTATCGCCGCTTCCGGGTTCTGGCCGGTGTGGTTGTCTCCGCTTGCGGGAATTCATGCATTGGGTGTCGGTGCGGTCGGCGGCATGACGCTCGCCGTGATGATCCGGGCTTCGCTCGGCCACACGGGTCAGCCCCTAAGAGCCGGCCTATCGGGAACCCTGATTTTTTCCGCCTTGCTGGTCGCAACTCTCGCCCGCATCGTGGCGGTGGTAAGTGACGCCAATGCTGACCTTGGCCTGCAGGTAGCCGCATTCGCCTGGATGGTAGCCTTCATCGGTTTCGCGGTTGCCTTCGGACCTGCGCTTTGCCGCAGGCGCAAAACCAGGGCTGCTCAGTAGAGGCATGCCAACCGAGAGAGCCGGTGGTGTCATCGATGATGATGGCAAGACATTGTCGCGGCAACGATCAATCCGGGATGGAACCCGAGGGGATCGGTTCGTACGGTAATAGATAGCATATCCAACATATAACATATTGAAATCAGGCTGCATTTCGTTCCGGAGATTGCATTTTCGCAAAGAGCGGAATCTGTCGCCACAGTAGTTTCGCGTTGAAAAAACCGGATGAAGTGACGCGAAATGATGAAGCCCGATAAAGGCCGATCCTGGGTAATTGCAGCGCTTGCGATTGTCATCGGATTCTTGGCAGGCACTGCCCAGGCTGAGCCGCTGGTCATGAAATTCCTGGACAAGGCAAATGTCGGCGACATCGTCCCCGGCGCCACGGAGTATGGCCAATTGCGGCCGGACATTCCCGTGGTCGAGGCGCTCAAAGACGGCAAGGTCGTCGGCTACGTCTTCCTGACATCGGACTTCGTGACGACAACCGGCTATTCCGGCAAGCCGATCCACACCCTCATGGGTGTGGATGACAATGCCAAGGTGACCGGCGTCCGCCTGGTCAAGCATTCCGAACCGATCGTGCTGATCGGCATTCCCGAATCCAAGATCACCGCGGTGACGGAAAAATACGCCGGACTGGATCTCATCGCCGAGGCCGCCGCCGGCGGCTCGGCGCATGATCTCGACATCGTCTCGGGCGCCACCGTGACCATCATCGTCATCGACGATTCCATCGTTCGCGCCGGGCTGAAAGTGGCGCGGTCTCTTGGCCTTGGCGGACTGGAGCCCGAACTGGCTAGCGCCGCGCCAACGAGATCGCTTGCGATGCCGAGCGGTGGTGACGTCAAGATATCCGACTGGCAGACGCTTGCCGGAGACGGGTCGATCCGCAGCCTGCGGCTTGATATCGGTCAGGTGAACACGGCATTCGAGGAGACCGGTGACGCCCGCGCCATCAAGCGCCCGGAAAAAGGCGCGCCCGATGATACGTTTATCGACATGCAGATGGCGCTGGTCAGCGCGCCTGAAATCGGCCGCACCCTGCTTGGCGACGATGAGTATGCCAACCTGCTCGAATGGCTCGATGAAGGCGACCAGGCGATCCTGGTGGCTGGCCGCGGCAAATATTCCTTCAAGGGATCGGGCTATGTGCGCGGCGGCATCTTTGACCGCATCCAGCTGATCCAGGGCGATACCGCGGTTCGCTTCCACGACAAGCAGCACAAGCGTCTCGGCAAGCTCGCGGCTCAGGATGCTCCGTCGTTCACCGAACTTGATATCTTCAAGATCAAGGCCGGCAGCGGCTTTGATCCGGCGGAACCGTTCAGGCTGCAGCTCTTGGTGCAGCGCGCCGTCGGCGCCATCGACAAGGCCTTCATCACCTTTGATCTCGGCTACCGCATTCCAGACCGCCATACCGAAAAGCTCGCGGCCGAGACGGTTGAGGTCGCAAACCCGCAGATCCAGAGCGACGTGGCTGTCTCTGACACCAGCGAGCTGAGCCATTTGTGGAAGCGCATCTGGCTGCAGAAGCGCGTCGAGGTCGTGGTCCTGATTGCGGCCCTGGTCATCCTGACAGGCGTGTTCTTCTTCCAGATGCAGGTGACCCGGCATGAGCGGTTTACCTACTGGTTCCGCATAGGCTTCCTGGTGTTCACGCTGGTGGGGCTCGGCTGGTACGCCAATGCGCAATTGTCGGTGGTCAATGTGCTGGCATTCTTCTCGGCGGTGATGGCAGGCTTCTCCTGGTCGGCCTTCCTGATGGATCCGCTTGTCTTCATCCTGTGGTTTTCGGTGGCGGCGTCGCTGCTGTTTTGGGGCCGCGGCGTCTATTGCGGCTGGCTCTGCCCGTTCGGTGCGCTGCAGGAACTCACCAACAAGATCGCCCGCTTCTTCAGGATTCCGCAATACACGGTGCCCTGGGGCCTGCATGAACGGCTGTGGCCGATCAAGTACATGATCTTTCTCGGCCTGTTCGGCCTGTCGCTCTATTCGCTGGAACTGGCCGAGCAGTTCGCGGAAGTCGAACCGTTCAAGACGGCGATCATCCTCAAGTTCCAGCGTGGCTGGCCCTACATCCTGTTCGTGGTCGTGCTCATAGGTGCAGCGCTGTTCATCGAGCGGTTCTACTGCCGCTACCTGTGCCCGCTTGGCGCGGCGCTGGCGATCCCGGCGCGGCTCAGAATGTTCGACTGGCTCAAACGCTACAAGGAATGCGGAGATCCGTGCCAGCGTTGCGCCAAGGAATGCATGGTTCAGGCGATCCATCCCGAAGGCAATATCAATCCCAACGAATGCCTGCAGTGCCTGCACTGCCAGGTGCTCTACCAGAGCGCCACCAAGTGCCCGGTTTGCATCAAGACTGAAGCCAAGCGCGCAAAATTCTGCAAGCAGAACGGTCTCGATCCCATCGCTCCGGCATCGACCGGCATCGGGCAGCCGCGCGTGGGAAATAATTCAACACCACAACCATCAACCTGAAGGAGACTGCAAATGTCAGCCGAAGAAACCAAACAGAAAGGCCTGTCACGGCGATCCCTCATGTCCGCCACGGCAGGAGGAGCCTTCCTCGCCGGATCCGGAATGGGATCCGAGCTGCTCAGCGGTGCGCTTGTCAGCAAGGCGCATGCTTCGACGCCGAAACTGAACTTCGAGCCGGGTGAGCTTGACCCCTATTACGGCTTCTGGTCGTCGGGCCAGAGCGGCGAGTTGCGCATTCTCGGTTTTCCGTCGATGCGCGAGCTGATGCGGGTTCCGGTGTTCAACCGCTGCTCGGCCACGGGCTGGGGCCAGACCAATGAGAGCCTGAAGATCCTCACCGAAGGCCTGACCGAGGAGACCAAGGCGTTTCTCGCGGCCAAGGGCATGAAGACCTACGACAATGGCGACCTTCACCATCCGCACATGTCGTTCACCGAAGGCACCTATGACGGTCGTTACATCTTCGCCAACGACAAGGCCAACACCAGGGTCGCACGCATTCGCTGCGACGTGATGAAATGCGACAAGATCATCGAGATCCCGAACGCGCATGACATCCACGGCATGCGGCCGCAGAAATATCCGCGCACCGGCTATGTCTTCGCCAATGGCGAACATGAAGCGCCGTTGGTCAATGACGGCAAGATCCTTGATGATCCGTCGCAGTATGTGAACATCTTCACCGCCATCGATGGCGACGAGATGAAGGTCGCCTGGCAGGTCATGGTGTCGGGAAATCTCGACAACACCGATTGCGACTATCAGGGCAAGTATGCCTTCTCATCGAGCTACAACTCGGAAATGGGCATGAATCTGGCCGAGATGACCGAGAGCGAACTCGACCATGTGGTGGTGTTCAACCTGAAAGCCATTGAGGACGGCGTTGCCGCCGGCGATGTGCAGATGCTCAACGGCGTGCCGGTCATCGACGGGCGCAAGGGCCAGAACAAGAAATACACCCGCTACATCCCGATCCCGAACAGCCCGCACGGCGTCAATGCCGCGCCGGACAAGAAGCACATCATGATCAACGGCAAGCTGTCGCCGACCGTCTCGATCATCGACGTGACAAAGCTCGACGCCCTGTTCGAGGAAGATGCCGATCCGCGGTCCTGCATCGTTGGTGAACCCGAACTGGGACTCGGGCCGCTTCACACGGCCTTTGACGGCAAGGGGTTTGCCTACACGACGCTGTTCCTCGACAGCCAGATCGTCAAGTGGGACATCGACAAGGCCATCCGTGCCTTTGCCGGCGAGGATGTCGACCCGATCGTCTCAAAGGTCGATGTCCACTACCAGCCGGGTCACAACTCGACCTCAATGGGCGAAACCGCGGAAGCCGACGGCGCCTGGCTGATCTCGATGAACAAGTTCTCCAAGGACCGGTTCCTCAATGTCGGCCCGCTGAAGCCGGAGAACGAACAGCTCATCGACATCTCGACCGATGACATGAAGGTGGTTCACGACGGACCGACTTTTGCCGAGCCGCACGACAGCATCATCGTGCGGGCGGACATCGTCAATCCGGTCAATGTGTGGTCGCGCGAAGACCCGGTGTTTGCCGATGCCTACGCCCAGGCGAAAGCCGATGGCGTGGATCTCGATTACGACGACGTCGTCATCGAGGAAGGCAACAAGGTGCGCGTCTACATGACTTCGGTCGCCCCGCAGTTCGGCCTTGAGAAGTTCACGGTCAAGCAGGGTCAGGAAGTCACGGTCTATGTGACCAATCTCGACGATGTCGACGACGTCACCCACGGTTTCTGCATTTCGAACTATGGCATTGCGATGGAAGTCGCTCCGCAGGCGACCGCGTCGATCACGTTCACGGCTGATCGTCCCGGCGTTCACTGGTTCTACTGCCAGTGGTTCTGCCATGCCCTGCACATGGAAATGCGCGGCCGCATGTTTGTCGAACCGCGCAACAGCTGAGGCCATGAGACCATGAAACTGACCGCCCGCATAATCTCAGTGCTGCTCGGAACCGCCCTTCTCACCGGATCGGCGAACGCCGCCGATATCCGCGTCGAACCGCGTCCTGATGCACTGGTGCGGGCGGTCGAACTGGCCCGCCCGGGTGACAGACTTGTGTTGTCGCCGGGGGCCTACAACGGCGGGATTGTCCTGACCAAGTCGGTTGAGCTGATGGGCGACGGAAAGGCCCATGTTGTCGGCACGGGCAGCGGCTCCGTCATCACCATCGATGCGCCGGATGTGGTGATAGACGGCTTAAGGCTGACCGGGTCGGGCTCCTCGCACGAGACCATCGACAGCGGTGTGCAGATGACCAGGAATGCAACCCGCGCCATCGTCCGCAACAGCCATATCGAAGGCAATCTCTACGGGGTCGACATCCATGGCGCCCGCGATGCCCGTGTCGAAGGCAACACCATCATTGGCGGCGACGACAGGCTGATGAGCCGTCGCGGCAATGGCGTTTATGTCTGGAACGCGCCCGGAGCGACGGTATCGGGCAACACGATCCGGCAAGGTCGGGACGGCATTTTCGTCAACACCAGCCGCAAGAACAGCTTCACCAACAATCGTTTCGAGAAGCTGCGCTTCGCCATTCACTACATGAATGCCGATGACAGCGAAGTTTCCGGAAACACCTCAATCGGCAACCATCTTGGCTACGCCGTCATGTTTTCAAAGCGCGTGACCCTGCGCGACAATATCTCGCTGGATGACCGCGATCACGGCATCATGCTCAATTATGCCAACAACGCCGTCATCGAAGGCAACGCCGTTGTCGGCGGCGGCGAAAAATGCCTGTTCGTCTACAATGCCAACAAGAACCGCATTCGAGGCAACCGCATCGAAGGTTGCGAGATCGGCATCCACTTCACCGGCGGCTCGGCGCGCAACGAAATCACCGGTAATGCCTTCATCGGCAACCGCACCCAGATCAAGTTTGTCAGCACCAGGGATCACGTCTGGTCCGGCAATTACTGGAGCGACCACGCGGCCTACGACGTCAATGGCGACGGCATTGCCGACCAGGTATTCCGCCCCAATGACGCGATGGATCAGGTGCTGTGGACCCAGCCATCGGCGAAACTTCTGCTGGGCAGCCCCGCTGTGCAGTTGGTGCGCTGGGCGCAGAGTGAATTTCCGGCGCTGCTGCCCGGCGGCATCGTTGATGACCGGCCCTTGATGAAACCGCATGCGCTGCCCGAAACCGCGCGCAAATGGAAAGAATCGCTGCAATGACCGAGATCGTCAAAGCCAGGAATGTGAGCATGAAATTCAAGGCCGTCGAGGCGCTGACCGATGTCTCGCTCGACGTGGCGCCGGGTGAACAGGTTGCCTTGCTCGGCCACAATGGTGCCGGCAAGACCACATTGTTCCGCCTGATCCTCGGGTTCATCAAGCCAACCGCCGGTTCCATTTCCATTGCCGGTTTCACGCCGGGCAGCGATGCGGCGCGGCGGGTTGTCTCCTACCTGCCCGAGCAGGTGGCGTTTCCGAAAATGCTGACCGGCCGCGAAGTTGTCCGCTTCTACGCCAGGCTCAAGGATGCAGCGCCCGAGGATGTGCAGGCGGTGCTCGACAAGGTCGAACTCGTTGAGGCGGCCGACCGCCGTGTGGACACCTATTCAAAGGGGATGCGGCAACGGCTGGGGCTGGCGCAGGCGCTGGTCGGAAACCCCCGGCTGCTGTTGCTCGACGAGCCGACCTCCGGCCTCGACCCGCTTTCAAGACAGCATTTCTACGAGTTGATCGCCGATGTCAGCCGGCGGGGCTGCTCGGTACTGTTGTCCTCGCACGGGCTCAGCGAACTCGAAGCCAGGACCGACCGCGTGGCCATCCTGCGCAAGGGGCGGCTGGTTGCCGACGGGCCATTGGCCGAACTGCAGCATCAGGCCGATCTTCCGATCCGCATCCGCGTGCGCGCCGCTTCCGGTGCCGTTGGCTCCGTCCATGCGGCGATCGGTGGCGGCCGCATCAATTGCGCCTCGGTTGAGCTCTACTGCGCCAAGGCAGACAAGATGCGCATCCTGTCAAAGATCAGTGGACTAGGCGCGCAGGTGGAGGACGTCGATGTCGCTTCCCCGACGCTGGACGAGGTCTACCGGTATTTCTCCAACAACGGGATTGAACAAACCCGGAGAGGTGACATCCAATGCACGGCGTAATCACCATCGCTGCAACAGAAATCTGGATCGGTCTTCGCAACCGCTGGATCATCCTGTCGTCGCTCATTCTTCTGGCCTTCGCACTCATCCTCGTGCTTCTGGGCAGCGCGCCGGGTGGCGAAGTCAAGACCGATGCGGTCACCGTTGTCGTTGCCAGCCTGTCGACGCTGTCGGTCTATCTGGTCCCGCTGATTGCCCTGTTGTTGGCCTTCGACGCCATCGCCGGCGAGATTGACCGGGGCACGTTGCAACTGGTGCTCGCCAGCCCGGTCTCCCGTGGCGCCGTGCTTTTCGGCAAGTTTCTGGGCCATGTTGCCGTTCTCGCCATCGCGGTCAGTTTTGGCTACGGCATTGCCGGTCTCGTGGCGTTTTTCGCCAGTGGTGGAGTTGACGCCGTTGCCCTGATTGGTGTCGGCCGCCTGATCGCAAGCTCTATGATACTCGGCGCGACCTTCATCGCCATCGGCTATATCGCCAGCGCCAGCGTGCGCCAGACCGGGACGGCGGCAGCACTTGCGATCGCGATCTGGCTGTTTGCCGTAGTGCTCTATGACTTGGCGCTTCTGGGCGGATTGCTGGCCAGTCAGGACGGCTTCTTCGCCCGTGTCGTGTTCCCCTGGTTGCTGGTGTTCAATCCGGCGGATGCATTCCGGCTTTACAACATGAACGCCATCGATGCGATCGCCGTCGGCAGTAATCTGGGCGGCTCCGGTTCGGGGCTGCCTGTTTCCGGTCTCGTTATCATGCTCAGCCCAATGGCCTGGACCGCCATCGCCCTGGGACTCTCAACCTTCATTCTCAAAGGGGTCAGGCCATGAACATCTTCGTGCGGCTGTCAGCCATTGTTGCGATGGCGATCACCATTTCGGCTTGCAGCGAGCAAGAGGCAAAGATCGAGATCCCGCAGCCTGTGGCGCTGAGCGAAGAGTCGGTCGGGCACTACTGCAACATGACTATTCTCGAGCACACAGGACCCAAGGCGCAGATCCACCTGGTCAACAATCCCCACCCGATCTGGTTCAGTCAGGTGCGGGATGGCATCGCCTTCCTCCGCTCGCCCGAAGAAAATTATGAAACGGTCGCGGTCTATGTCAACGACATGGGCAAGGCGGAGGATTGGGACTTTCCCGGAGACGACACCTGGATTGACGTGCAGAAGGCGTGGTTTGTCATCGGCTCAGCCAAGACCGGCGGCATGGGGACGCCGGAGGCGATTCCGTTTGGCGACGAGCAAACTGCATCCGCCTTTGCAACCGAAAATGGCGGTGTGGTGGTTCGACTGGCTGAAATCCCCGATGCCTATGTGCTCGGTCCCGTCGGTTTCGATCAGAAGCAGGAAGTCTCGATGACAGGAGCAAGCCAATGAGCTTTTCCCGACGCCGTTTCATCGCAATTGCGGCAGGCTTTGCGCTGTCCGCCAAGCCCGGCAGCGCCGCACCCGGTGATGGTGCACGCTGGCGCGGAGTCACCCTTGGCGCCGAGACGGACCTGCGCATTGTCGGCATGCCGTGCCCGCAAGCCGAGCACCTTATCGGCGTAGCCCGCGCGGAAATCGAACGTCTCGCAAAGCAGTTCAGTCTCTACCGGCAAGACAGCGCGCTTGTTTCGCTCAACGGTGCCGGTTTTCTGCGGGATCCTTCACCGGATATGCTCGAGCTGCTCAGCCTGGCCGGGTCCGTGCACGAGGCAAGTGAAGGCATGTTTGACCCGACCATTCAGCCATTGTGGAAGGCCTATGCGGAGAGCGGCGGGCGGCCTGGTCGTGCTTCGACCCGCAGGGCCCTTGAGCGGGTCGGCTGGAACATGGTCGAAGTGTCGCCGGCGATTGTCCGGCTGCCAAATGGCGGTGCGATGACGCTGAACGGCATTGCGCAAGGGTTCATTACCGACAAGGTCGTCGCGCTGCTCAAATCGTTTGGCCTCGAGCATGCGCTGGTCAATGTTGGCGAGATTAGTGCAGTTGGCAGGCCGGCAGGGTTTGAGGCCTGGCCGGTGCATCTGGATGCAGCGGGCACATCGCGCAAGACGGTTGGACTGAGGGACCGTTCGGTGGCAACGTCGGGCGCGGTGGGAACCACGCTGGATGCGTCTCAGTCTGTCAGCCATATTGTTGATCCGCGCAATGGAAAGCCCGCACCGGTCCTATGGCGCAGAATGAGCGTGATGCATCGTTCCGCGGCACTGGCTGACGGGATCTCCACAGCCGCGGTCTTGATGGAGGCAGGCCAATTGACCGCCATGGCGCATCAGTTTGATGGTCTGTCTATCGACGCCATATCCCGGAACGGCTCTTCATTTCTGCTTTGACACGATATCCCTGATTTCCGTCCGATCCGCGCACTGGCAAGCCAGAGCCGATCTGACTGGCCGCCTGGTGCTCATTTGACCCGGTGGCAGAAGACGATATGAGTGTGTTCAAAATCGATTGGCGGGAACGGCCCAGGCGCGCCTGATCCGGAAGTGGTGAAATTGGAATTCGTTCTTGGCTGGTAGCGGACATTCGAAGATAGACTCCAATTCGGCCTGGTGGCTGCTACTGCCCGCATTGCTCGTCCTGGCATTTGTCGGCGTTCTGCCGCTTTTGACCATCTTCAACTACTCGTTCTTCGATATTTTCACGCTGGAAGACCGGTACTGGGTCGGAACGGAATGGTACCGCGAGATCCTCGCCTCAGAACGCTTCCTGCATAGTCTGGGGCGAAGCCTGCTGTTTTCCGCCATTGTCCTGTCGATCCAGATTCCGCTGGGGGTCTACATCGCGCTGCTTCTACCGAGGGAAGGCCGTGTCAAAACGGCGATCCTGATGGTGCTTGCGCTTCCGTTGATGGTGCCGTGGAACACAGTGCCGTCGATGTGGGTCAGTTTCATGGATGAGCAATCCGGTTTTGGAGGTCAGGCGGTTTCGCTTCTGGGGTTCGATTTCGACTACAAGTTCAATGCCGTTCACACTTGGATCCTGCTTGTGGCGATGGACACCTGGCACTGGATCGGACTGGTCGTCATCCTCTGCTATTCCGGTCTGTCGACGATCTCCCCTGCCTACTATCAGGCCGCAGCAATCGACGGAGCGTCGCGGTTGCAGGTCTTCCGGTATGTGGAACTGCCGAAAATGAGCGGTGTGCTTATGATGGCGGTGCTGCTGAGGTTCATGGACAGCTTCATGATCTACACGGAGGCGTTCCGGGTCAATGCCGGTGGGCCGAACCATGCCACAAGCTTCCTGTCCCTGGACCTGGGGGAGGAAATCGCGGCATTTGACTATGGACCTGCAGCAGCGCGATCGATCATCTATTTCGTTATCATTCTGACGGTGGCCTGGGCCTTCAAGACGATCATGAACATCCGCCAGGGCGAGAGCCGCCGGGTGGGTGCCTGATGGTGCGCGCCAGATCAACAGCCAGCAGACTGAAGACCTTGATGGTGTATGTCTTGCTGACCGCGCTTGTGGGTTTCGTGCTTTTGCCATTCGTGCAGATGCTTGTGCTCAGCTTCACCTCTACCCTGCCGAGAGACGGCATTGCCCAATGGCAGTTCAGCACCATCAATTTTCAGAGCATCATCGCGTCACCGCTGCTTTCAGGCTCGATTGTCAACTCGATCATCTATGTCAGCCTGAATGTCATCGTAACACTGCTGGTTGCAATTCCGGCGGCCTATGCCATTGCGCGCTATCGGTTTACCGGCGACAAGCATGTCTTCCTGCTTCTGATTGCCTTCCGGATAACACCACCCGTTGTCCTGACCCTTCCGGTCTTCATCCTGTTTGCCAAGGTCGGGCTGGTGAACACTCCGGTGGGCATCGCGTTGGTGCATTGTGTCTTCAACATCCCGATCGCCATATGGATTCTTGAAAGCTTCATTTCGGCGGTACCCAGAGAGCTTGATGAAACGGCATTTCTCGACGGCTACTCGCTGCCGCGGTTCTTCGTCCGGCAATTGTTGCCGCTGATTGCGCCCGGTGTCGGAGTGGCGGCGTTCTTCTGTTTCATGTTCTCGTGGGTGGAAGTGGTGTTTGCGCGGATACTGACGGTGACCGGTGGCAAGCCCATCACCATGGCCATCAACACGCTTTACGGCTTCAGAACGGATATCGGGCTGGTCATGGCCATGACGCTTGTGTCTCTCATCCCCGGACTGGCCGTCATCTATTTCGTCAGGAACCATATTGCCAAGGGGTTCATCGTCAGGACCTGAAGCAATCGCATGTCCTCGCCGGTTCAGGCTGCTTGTTTGTTTCGCTGTCGGGTTGAGTTGAACTCCGACTGTGGCTATCTGGTGCCAAACACGGGCGGGACTGCGGCCAAATACAAGGCATTTTTGCAATGAAACCAGATTACCTCGTTACCCATTCCGGCGGCTTTCATGCCGATGAGTTGCTGTCCAGCGCGGTGCTGACGCGGCTGTTCCCGAATGCGGAGATCGTCCGCAGCCGGGCGCCGGAATGGATCACACCCGGGGCAAACCGGATCATCTATGATGTCGGTGGCGCCTATGACGCCGAAGCGGGGATCTTCGACCACCACCAGCGCGGTGCGCCGCTGCGTGATGATGGGCAACCCTTCAGCTCGTTCGGCCTGATCTGGAAGCATTTCGGCCATGACTATCTTGCCGCGATCGGACTGCCGGATGCCCATATCCACCCTGTGTATGCGGGTCTTGACGAAAGCTTCGTCCTGCCGATCGATCTGCTCGACAACGGGGCGATGAGCCCGGCGGTGGCAGGCCCCCTGGCCGTGCTGACCTTGCCGGTCTTGCTTGAAACCCTCAAGCCCGTCTTCGACGAGCCGGATCCGGAGGCGCTGCGACGGGCATTCGATCAAGCGCTGACAATCGCGCGGAGTTTTCTCGAAGCCCGGATCGCCGGAAGTGCTGCAAAGCTGCGGGCCGAAGATCTTGTGCTGCAGGCAATTGCGACTTCGGGCGAAAACCGGGTTCTGGAACTTCCGATGGGAATGCCTTTCCGCCCGGCGATCATGAAGGCAGGCGCGGATCATCTGCTGTTCGTGGTTCACCCGCGCGACAAGGATTGGTGCCTGACCGGCATTCGCCAGTCGGACGAGGGATTCGAACAGCGTGCGGATCTGCCCGCAGCCTGGGCTGGCCTGACAAATGGCGATCTGGAGGCCGCCTGCGGCGTCGAGGGAGCGAGTTTCTGCCACAATGGCCGCTTCATCGCCGCGGCAAAGACCCGTGAAGCTGCCATGGCGATGGCGCAAATCGCGGTAATGGAAGCCATTGCAACCGGGCAGGCCTGAAGTACCTCAGATACCGGAACCGGTTGACGCCACTACTTGTGCCTACAGATCCATAAGGTAGGTGTTTTCGCTTCTGGAGCGGGCGTAGAGATCGGGATCGATATCCACCGTCAGCAATTGCTCCGACAGTCCCGCGGATGCCAAAGCCGTGCCGTCGGGTGCTGCGATGATGGACCGTCCCGCATAGTCGAAGTCGCCGTCCCGGCCGATATTGTTGACATAGGCGATGAAGATCTGGTTCTCGAAGGCGCGCACCGGGATCATTTTCTCGGCGATGAAGGTGCCCGAGGCGCCCTTTGGCGTGGCCGTCGGCACGAGGATCATCTCGGCACCGGCCCGGGCCAGCCGGCGGACATTCTCCGGGAACTCGACATCGTAACAGATCAGCATTCCGAGCGTCATGCCGCGATGGCTGAACAGGCAGGTCGATGGCTTCTCCGGCGTAAACAGGTTGCGCTCGTAATCACCGTAGAGATGCGACTTGCGATAGACGGAGGGCTTGCCGCTGCCGTCGGTGTAGACGGCGGAATTGTAGACCGTCTCCCCGGCCTTTTCGGCGAAACCAGCCACGAGGGCGACACCGGTCTCGCGGGCGATCTCGCCTAGCCGGGTCACGAGCGCGCCATCTGCCGGTTCGGCCAGTGCCAGGATCTTTTCGCCGCCGCCATAGCTGGTGATTCCGAGCTCCGGAGTGACCAGAAGCGTCGCTCCGGCTCGGGCGGCCTCATGGGCGGCGGCTTCGATGCGGGCGAGATTGGCGGTCGTATCAGCGCCTGCCGTCTGCATCTGCAGGGCCGAAAGACGGATCATGGTTTTTCCTCCGAATTGGCGCCGAGCAGCTTCAACAGATCGCCATAGCGGGCGATCAGCGAATAGATCACGGCGGCCAGGACCACAAACAGGACGGTGACCGAGGCCATGGTCGGCGTGTAGCCGTACCTGAGAGCGTTGAAGATCTTGATCGGCAGCGTTTCCATGGTGAAGCCGACGGTCATGTAGGCAACGATGTATTCGTTGAGCGACAGCACGAAGGCAAAGGCATAGCCGGAGACCAGGTAGGGCGTGATCAGCGGCAGCACGACGGTGCGGAAGATGGTGCGGTCATCGGCGCCCATGGTGGCCGCGGCCTCGACCAGCGAGCGGTCGATGGCGGAAAAGCCGAGCGACAGCGTGACCAGCGGCAGTGTGACGAAAAAGATCGCGTGGCTGATCACCGCCGTCCAGGGCTGGCCGTAAAAGCCGGTAGTGGCCCAGAAGGTGAGCAATCCCAGCGCGGTGATCACCGGCGGCAATGTGAAGGGCGCGATGCCGAGCAGCTGGAAGACGTTGGCCCATGGCGCAATCCTTCGCCACAGGAACCAGCTCAGAGGCAGCGCGATTGCCACGGCAAGTGCTGCAGACAGGGTTGCCAGTGTCAGCGAGGCGAATAGCGCGTTGCGCCAGCCGGTGTCAGCAAAGATCTCGATGTACCAGTCCAGCGAGAAGCCCTGCGGAGGAAAGGCCAGCGTCTGCCTGGCATTGACCGAGACGCCGGTGACCACGATCAGCGGCGCGGCCAGGAACAGGCCGACGAGGACGAAATAGAAGCGGCGCAGGAAGAGGCTCATGCGGCTGCCTCCGGCTTGCGTCCGGCAAACAGGGTGAGCGCCACCATGGCGAGCGTGACCAGCACCAGGAACACGGCCATGGCGGCCGCGAACGGCATGTTGGACTGGTAGATGGCCTGATCGGTGATCAGCACCGACAGCGTCCAGTGCTGTGGCCGGCCTAGGATCTGCGGCAGCAGGTAGGAGCCGAGCGCGAAGATGAAGACCATGATCAGCGTGGCGAGAATGGTGGTTCTAAGCGCCGGGACGACCACGGTGAAGAACGCCCGCAGCGGCGACGCGCCGAGCGTTCGCGCCGCTTCGGTCAGCGTCGGGTCAAGCCGCACCAAGGCCGGATACAGAACGAGGATCGTGTAGGGGAGCGCCTGGTAGACCATGGCGGTGAGCAGCGCCGGAAATCCGGGTGACAGCGCCACCGCCTTTTCCATCAGCCCGAGCGTCACCAGGAGGTTTGTGATGCCGGCGGTACGGGAAAACAGTGTTGACCAGGCAAAGCCAATGATCACTTCCGACAGGGACAGGACGGAAAGCAGGGCCACCATCCAGACGATCTGCGCCCGCCGGCTCATCCGGGTCAGGAGATAGGTGAACGGGACACCGATGGCGACGCAGCAGATGGCGACGAGGACCGCCAGCATCAGCGAGAAGCCAAGCACGTTGGCGAAAAACAGGCTGGCGAAGCGCTCGTAATTGGAGAGCACAAAGGCGGGTGTGTAGAAGCCGCCCTGCTGGCGCTGGAAGAAACTGACCGCGATCATGGTTCCGAACGGAATGACGAAGAAAAGCGTCAGCATGATCGCCGGGAAGGCGAGCGGAGCGTAATCGGTCAGCTTTTGCGGCGCCTCGCGTCTCATCTGTCGAGCACCACGCAGACGCCGGGATCGAGCACCACGCCTACCGGCTGGCCGACGGAGACTTCCGGACGGGCGCGCGGCGTCGAGACCGCAATCAGTGGCCTGCCGGAGCAATCGATGAAGGTTTCGATAGTGCCGCCGAGATCGCGGACGAAGGTCACGGTGCCGGTGATGGCGCCGTCGCTGCCAGGCGCGGCCAGCTGGACGTCTTCCGGGCGGACCGACAGGATCGCCTTGCCGCCACCGGGCGCGGACAGGCCGGAAATCGCCTGGCCCAGCACGATGGCACGGCCGGCGCTGTCGGTTTCCATGTCGATGAGATTGGTCGAGCCGATGAAGTCGGCGACGAAGGTGTCGGCGGGCCGACGATAGATTTCCATCGGGCTTGCCGCCTGGCGGATCTCGCCCTGGTTCATCACGACAACAGTGTCGGCCATGGTCATGGCCTCGCGCTGGTCGTGGGTGACGACGATGGTGGTGATGCCGAGCTGCTGCTGCAACTGTCTCAGTTCCACCTGCATGGCTTCGCGTAGCTTGGCATCAAGCGCGGAGAGCGGTTCGTCGAGCAGGAACAGCTTGGGCGAACGGGTCAGCGCACGGGCGATGGCCACGCGCTGGCGCTGGCCCCCGGACAGCTTTGCCACCGGGCGGTCGGCATAGCCGGGGAGATGGATCATTGCCAGCAATTCATCGACGCGGCGCTTCTGCTCCTCGCGCGGTGCGCCGCGGATCCTGAGCGGATAGGCGATGTTTTCGCCGACGGTGAGATGCGGGAACAGCGCCAGGGACTGGAACACCATGCCGAGATTGCGCTTGTGGGTGGGGACGGCAGTGATGTCTTCACCATCGAGCCGGATTTCACCGCTGGTGGGGAGATCCAGGCCTGCGATCATCCGCAGCAGAGTGGTCTTGCCGCAGCCCGATGGTCCGAGCATGCAAACGAAGGTGCCGTGCGGAACGGTCAGTTGCACGTCATTGACCGCGGTGAAGCCGCCGAAGTCCTTGCGGACGGAATTGAGGGTCAAACCAGACATCGCGTCCCCATGGGTCTTGCCCCGGATTTGCCGGGGTGGGGAGGGCGGCGAAACTGCCCTCCCGCTTTCAGGCAATCACGTCCCCGTGCGGGACGCAAGCAGACGTCAGCCGACGATCATCTCGGTCCACTTCTGGTTCAGCCAGTCCGATTTGGTCTGGTAGAGGTCGTAGCGCGGGATGATCGGATCGATGTCCGAGGAGACGCTGGCGAACTCTTCGGCGGTCAGATCAAGCAGATCACGCTTCAGTGTGGGCGCGGTGCCGACCTTGCGCGACAGCGTGGCCTGGATTTCCGGCTGGCTCATGTAATCAATGAAGACATGGGCTTCCTCGACCTTGTCGGAAGCGCGCGACAGCGCCCAGCAGCCCGAATCCTGAATGCCGCCTTCCTTGGGGAAGGTCGAGCGGACCGGATTTCCGTCGGCGGCGGCGAGGCCGGTGACGTCATGGTAGTACTGGCCCATCGGGATTTCTCCTGATTTCAGCGCCTGCTCGAACTGGGCCTCGTCGCGGTACCACAGACGCACGTTTGGCTTGACTTCAGCGAGCTTTTCAAACGCCTTGTTGAGGCCTTCCTCAGTGTCGAGCGCAGCGGTACCACCCAGATAAGTCTTGGCGGTGACCTCGAGCAGGAAGGAGTTCGACACCAGCGCCAGCAGGCCGAGCTTGTCGGCGTTGGCCGGATCCCAGAGTGCTGCCCAGCTGTCGGGGGCTTCCGGGTAGGCATCGGTGTTGGTGACCAGGGTGATGTACCAGGCCACCGCGCCGATGCCGGCAACGCGGCCATCGGGGTACTTGTTGACGAACTGGCCAAGCAGGTCGTCATAGTTCCTGATCTTCGAGGTATCGATCGGCGCCCAGAGGTCGGTGGACTGGCCCTTGAGCATGGCGACCTGTGACATCATCGAGACATCGGCGGGCGCGACGCCGGCCTTGGCCGCCTGCTCGAGCTGGACCAGCCAGGCTTCGCCCGTCGGTTCGGCAATCGATTCCACTGCAATGCCTGTGGCTGAGGTGAAGTCCGGGAAGATGTTGGCGTCGAACGAATCCTTGAAGTAGCCGCCATAGACGCCGACCTTCAGGGAGCGGTCCTGGGCGCGCAGGATCGACGGCATCGACAGGGCGCCGATGGCTGCTGCCGTGCCGCCGAGGACTGCCCGGCGGCTGATGGGGCTGTTGAGAAACTTGGTCATGAACTTCTCCTTTGTTGGCCGGTCTCAGACCGGTGTTCCCTTGCGGTTCTGCTTGAGGTTCTGTGCCTCAATGGATGGTCCTTGCCGCATTGCCACGATGGTTTTGAATGCGGATCGTTGTCTTAGAAAGAGGCGCCGGTCAGGCCTTCCCGCCTGCAATGGCCGGGCTGAAGACCATCAGGCTGAGAATCTCGAACAGCACCTGGGCGCCAGCATGGGCCGTGTTGGTGGTGGAATCATATTGCGGCGCAACTTCGACGACGTCGCCGCCGACGATGTTCATGCCCTTCAGGCCGCGGATCAGCTCCAGCACTTCGCGCGTCGTCAGTCCGCCAACTTCCGGCGTGCCTGTGCCCGGTGCAAAGGCCGGGTCAAGGCTGTCGATGTCGAAGGACAGGTAGGTCGGCCCGTCGCCGATGATCTGCCTGGCGCGTTCTATGATCGCCGGCATGCCCATGCCGGTGACTTCTTCGGCGTGGATCACGGTCATGCCGGCCTCGTAGGAGAATTCCCAAAGATACTCGGCCGGGCCGCGGATGCCGATCTGGATCGTCCGGGTCGGGTCGAGCACGCCATCGAGCACCGCATTGCGGAACGGGCCGCCATGGTGGAACTTGGTCATGTCGAAGGCGCCGCCGGTGTCGCAATGGGCGTCGATGTGGATCATGCCGACTGGACTGTTCTTGCCGACGGCCTTGAGGATCGGGTGGGTGATCGAATGGTCGCCGCCAATTGAGAGCGGCAGCACGCCGGCATCGACGATCTGGTGCAGCCGGCGCTCGATGTCCTCATGGCAGAGTTCGAGCCGGTAGCGGCTCCTGAAACTGACATCGCCGATATCTGCGACGTTCAGTTCGTGCACGGGGGCGCAGTCAAGCACGTGGTTGTAGGGGCCGATGCGTTCGATGGTGCGCAACGCGCGCGGGCCGAAGCGCGAGCCGTTCCGGTTGGTGACGCCCAGATCCATCGGCATGCCGATCATTGCCACCTGCAGGTCGCCGAAATCCGGATTGTCGTTGTCGATTTCGACATGGGGCGCTGTGAGGAACGTCGGGATACCGGAATAGGGCGCCAGCCGTGTGCCGCTTTCGGTGAAGATCTTTTCGGCCACCCGGCGGAACTTCGGATTGAAAAGTTCGCCACCATGGCTCTCGCCATATTTGCTCTTCAGCTCGTCGAGCTTTGTCTTGTCCCACGTCATGTGAATGCCATCCCGAGATCATGCGGTGTCGCGACAACCGACACCGTTGCCGATTAAAATGTTGCAAAGCAGCGAAAGGAAAGCAATTGATATTGTTAGCGCCATTTATGTGAAAATTTCTCACATCAGGATTGAGCCCATGACCCAGAGACTGCCGCCGCTGAACCCGCTTCGGGCCTTCGAGGCGACTGCGCGAAACCGCTCCCTGACCAAGGCGGCGAAGGAACTCTGCGTCACCCATGGCGCGATCAGCCATCAGATCAAGGCGCTGGAAGCGTCATTGAAGGTCAAATTGTTCAACCGCGCCGGGCAGAGACTGACGCTGACCGAACATGGGGCCGACCTGTTGCCCTCTGTAACATCGGCGTTTGCGGAAATCGCCGCTGCCACCGCGCGGATGACAAGGCCTGCGAAATCCGGCTCGCTGTCCATCACCTGCGTGTCGGCGCTCTTGTCGCTGTGGCTGATGCCGCGGCTGGCGAGTTTTACCGCGCGGTATCCGGATATCCGGCTGACACTCAATGCGGCCAATGATCCGGCGGCTATCCACTCGCCTGACGTCGACATAGCCATTCTCTATGGCGACGGCAGCTGGACCGATTGCTGGCTCAAGCTCTGGTCGCATCTCGACCTGTTTCCGATCGCCAGCCCGTCGCTAATCAACAACCGGCCGATCCGCACTGCGCGGGACTTGGCGGAGCACACTATTCTGCACGGCGATGATGGCCATGAATGGCATATCTGGCTGACGCAAGCCGACGTGCATGGGATCTCAGGCGTGCAGCAGCATCACTTTTCCGACGCGCGGCTTGCAATCGAAGGCGCATTGCTCGGCCACGGTATCGCGCTCGGTGATACGTTGACGGCAGCAAGCCTGTTGACGAGGGGACAGGTGATCGTTCCCTTCAAGCTCGCCGTGCCGGCGGTGGATGCATTCTATGTCGCCTGCAGCAATGATGTGCGGTCGACACCCGCGGTAGAGGCCTTTATCGACTGGCTGTTCTCAAGCCTCGAGGAAGACGACGCCAAGGCCGAGCCGATGATTGCGGCCCGCCGGACCATTCGCCGGGCACAGGCCGCCAGCCCCGCCCATGACGACGCAACTTCCTTCGAACCGTCCAATCCATGAAAGCGCCTGCCATGCCTAGTCCCCGCATCAATCCGCTTGTTGCAACACTGTCTGCTCCACCGATCCCCGAGGTTCAGGCCTGGAAGAAGGCCTATGATGGGAGTCTGGGTCCGCTGATCGACCTGTCCCAGGCTGTACCCGGCTACCCGCCGCATGCCGATATGTTGGGCTGGCTCGGCGAGGCCGCCGGTTCGGTGGCCTTGGCCGGATATGGAGATATCGAGGGCGAGCCAGACTTGCGTGCGGCCTACGCATCCTGGGTGAGTAATGTCTATGCGGCCGAGATCGGTCCTGCAAACATCCACATCACCTCGGGCTGCAACCAGGCCTTCATGGCGGCGATGATGGCTATTGCCGGGCCAGGCGACACGGTGCTGCTGACCAATCCCTGTTACTTCAATCACGAGACGACGCTGGCGATGAGCGGGGTCGAGGTGCGGTATGTCACTTGCGATGCCGAGAACGGATTCCTGCCCGAACCTGCTGCCGTCGAGGCGATGATCTCCAGCGGGGTTCGGGCGCTGGCGGTGGTCACGCCGAACAATCCGACGGGGGCGACCTATCCGGACGGGCTGCTGCAGGCGTTGTTCGGTCTCTGCCGGGAGCATGGCATCTGGATGATTGTCGACGAGACCTATCGCGACTTCCTGCCGCTCGATCTCGGCAGGCCGCACGGGCTCTTTGCGTCGCCCGGTTGGGAGGACAATCTGATCGGGCTCTACAGTTTTTCCAAATCCTTCTGCATTCCCGGCCACCGGGTGGGCGCCATCACGGCGGGAGAAGCGGTTGTCGAACAGATTGCAAAGGTGATGGACAATCTGCAGATCTGCGCGCCGCGCCCGCCTCAGGCGGCACTGGCCCGAGCCATTCCCGCACTCGGCGACTGGCGCAGGGCAAACACGCTGGAAATCTCTGCGCGGGCTGCTGCACTGCGTGATGTAGTGGCGGGGGTCGGAGGCTGGGACATTGCGGCGATTGGCGCCTATTTCGCTTTCGTCCGGCACCCCTTTCACAACCTGAGCAGCCATGAAGCCGCCCACCGGCTTGCGCGCGATGCCGGGGTCATCACCATTCCCGGATCCTTCTTCGGCCAGGGGCTCGAACGCTATCTGCGGGTGGCCTTTGCCAATGCGGACGTTTCCACAATCGGCGGGCTGGGTGGCCGGTTCGCATCCTGCAGCGGTTGATGCAGACGTATTGCCGTCCGTTTTGCAGGCATTGGAGGTTTTCTTGCTGACGCGCAAGGACGTGATCTTGTTTCCGTGACCTGTCGCTGATTTGCCACATCGCTGCGGCGCGTTGGGTGTCGGCAGCTTTTTCCAGCAGATGTCCGTTTTGTGTTTTCCCATAAAAAACAATAACTTAAAAATCTCTTCTGGGGTTGTACAGCTGGCGCGGCATGTCGATTTCCACCCATTGGCTGCTTTTCGCGTCTTTACTTGACTGATTTGGTCAACTATTGAGTCGCTCATTGTAGCCCGCCAACCATCCCCTTTCGCGGATCGTGAGCCAGCCAACTCGTTACTCCTTGCGGCATTTCCGTGCGGGAGGCTCACCGATCTTTGTACATTTTTTAGGGGGATGGGACATGACAGTCTCGCTCAGGGGCGTGCCGGTTTCCGGGAATCGCAAAACTTCACACTCGCAGATCTCCGATATGCTCAGCGCCACGGTGGCAGCAGCCTGCTTCGTGGCCGTGGGAACACATCCGGGACTCGCTCAGGACGGTGATGCCATCGTTCTTCCGACGGTCGAAGTGGAAACGACGCAGCAAAAGGAACCCGCGGCTGCGGCTGCAGACCAGCAATCGGCGGCCGCAAGCCAGCGCGCAGCGCAACGGGCTGCGGCCGCAAGGGCCCAGCGCCAGGCTGAAGCCGCGGCCGCTCGCGCGGCGGCGCTCGAGGAAGCCAACCAGCGCGCGGAAGCCGAAGCCAGGGCTGCTGCCGAAGCGGCGGCAAAGGCCAAGGAAATCGCACGCGGCAACCCCTATGCCGATCCGGATGCCCCTTTCAAGAGCGACCGGCTTGCCAATTCCCGTCTGCCAGGGGCCATCGCCGACACGCCGCGCACCGTCACCGCGATCGGCAAGGAAGTGCTGGAGGCCACAGGCATGACCTCGGTCCGTGAGATCGCACGCACCACCCCGGGCATCTCGCTGGGTTTCGGCGAGGGCGGCAACTCCTACGGCGACAACATCTATATTCGTGGCTTCAAGGCCAACAACGACCTTTATGTCGACGGGGTGCGCGATTCCGGGATCAGCGTCCATGAAACCTTCAACACTGAACAGATCGAGGTGATCAAGGGGCCGGCAGGGACGATTGGCGGACGCGGCACCACCGGCGGCGCTCTCGACATCGTCAGCAAGAAGGCCAAGGACGTGTCGTTCTTCGAGGCTTCCACAACCGTGACCAGTGCGAAGACGAAGCGCGCAACGGTCGATTACAACCATGCCTTCAACGAACAGGTTCAGCTTCGCCTCAACGGGCTGGTGCAGGATGGCAAGGTCGCCGGGCGTGACAATGTCAATGATGACCGCCGCGGCCTCGCCGCTGCCGTGACCATCAAGCCGATCGATCTGTTCACGATCGAGGCGGACATTGCGCACACGGTGATCAAGCAGACGCCGGACTGGGGTGTTCCCTACCTGTCAAACAATGGCGGGCCGGTGACCGAGTACGGCGTTGACCGTTCGACCTTCTACGGCGTGGTCGGCCGCGACTACCAGGACGTGACCCAGACTGTCGGAACCATCAGGACGATCCTCGAATTCTCCGACAGCGCGAAACTGACCAACACCGCGCGCTACTCCCGCTCGATCAATGATTATGTGCTGACAGCTCCGAGCAGCCTGATCACCAACAACTCGACCGACATCAACGACTGGCAGGTGTCTCTGAGCTTCAAGAGCCGCTACCAGGAGACCGATGTATTCTCCGATGTTCTGGAACTGACCGGCGAAACCTCGCTGGGCGGGCTCTCGCACACCTATGTGGCGGGTCTGAGCTACAGCGACGAGAAGGTGAACACCTACTCTTACCAGAACCTGCAGAGCGAAGATTACCGGCCTCCGGCAGGGCAGCGCGGCTGCACGGTCAGCGCGGTCAATCCTGATCCGATCGCCCAGGGCTGCTGGTCGGGCGAAGCGCCGGTTCGTGGAACCGCCGCCACCACGACACGGGTGCGCTCGACCTCGCTCTATGCCCTCGACACCGTCGAGCTAAACGACCACTGGCTGGTCAATGGCGGCGTTCGCGTCGATTTTTACGACAACAAACGCAGTTCTGGCACCACCGACCTTGAGCGCAAGGACACCTTGTTCAACTGGAATGCCGGCGTGACCTACAAGCCGTGGGAGCACACGAGCTTTTACGCGGCGATTGCGAGTTCATCGAACCCGTCCGGACAGGAAATTGCTGCCGGCGGCAGTTTCTACGGCGGTCTTGATGATGGCGGCGTGTTGCTGGCTCCGGAACGCAACATGTCCTACGAGGCAGGCGTCAAGTACGAGTACAATGACGATCTGCTGCTGACGGCCGCGGTTTTCCAGACCGTGAAATCCAGCGCACGCGAGGATTATGATCCTGACGGTCGTGGCGGACCTGCGGCGACCCAGTACCTGGATACCCTCAAATACAGCATGACCGGCGTGGAGCTTGGTGTGTCGGGCAACCTGACCGACCGGATCAGCCTGTTCGGTGGGGCCGTCCTGATGGACAGCAAGATCCTGGAAAGCAAGACGACTGCGGATATCGGCAAGGATATTGCCAATATCGCGCATCATCAGTTCAGCCTTCTGGGTACCTATGCGTACAATGAGAAGCTGACCCTGGGCGCGCGCGTGACCTATGCCGGCGGGCGCAAGCTCGGCAGCGTAACGGCCAACGGCAACACGCTGCCGGACTACACCACGCTTGATCTGCTGGCGACGTACAAGTTCTCTGAAAACGCCGAGCTGCAGTTCAACGTCACCAATGTGGCGGACACCACCTACTATGACTCCGGTTACCGTTCCGGTTCGCCCTTCACCTATGTGGCGCCTGGCCGCGAGTTCTCGTTCAACCTGAAAGCCAAGTTCTAGGGCTTGCTGAAAAACCAGCGTTCCGGGCGGTCATCGTCCGGAACGCTCATGATGGGATAGCCAGATGCTGATCACAATTCCCGATCTCCTGAGCAAGGATGAAGTGCGTCATTTCCGGGAGGTGCTCGACAAGTCCGAATGGGAAGCCGGTTCCAAGACCGCCGGCGTGCAATCGGAAAGCGTCAAGCGAAACCAGCAGATGCCGGTCGGAAGCGATGCTGCGCTCAAGCTCGGGCAGTACCTGCTGCAGAAACTGTCCGCCAATCCGGTGTTTCTGTCCGCGGCGCTGCCGCTCAGAATCCTGCCTCCGATGTTCAACCGCTACGAGACCGACGAAACTTTCGGTGTGCATGTCGACAATGCCATTCGCCTCAACCACCTGACGCAGGAACGTCTGAGAACGGACCTGTCGATGACGGTGTTCCTCAGCGAACCGGATGAGTATGACGGCGGCGAACTCATCGTTGAAGATCATTACGGCGCCCAGGAGGTCAAGCTCGAAGCCGGGCACATGGTGCTCTATCCCTCGACCAGCCTTCACCAGGTGGTGCCGGTGACCCGCGGAGCGCGTGTTGCGTCCTTCTTCTGGCTGCAAAGCATGATCCGGTCGGATGCGCACCGCACCATGCTGTTCGATCTCGACCAGACCATACAATCGCTCGCCGTGCGCCTGGGTACGGGGGACAGCGAAGTGGTTCGGTTGACCGGGATCTATCACAACCTGATCCGTACCTGGGCAGAGACTTGATCATGAAGACGAAGCTGATCCAAATATGCATTCCGGGTATTCTCATGGTGCTGGCGGGCAGTGCCCTTGCCCAGGACGCGGTTCAGTCCGCAGTGCCCGGAGGCTGGCTCGAAGGCGTTGCTGCAGGGCTGAACGCCTGGCTTCATGAGGCGGGAGAAGACGAGTTGAGCGCCATGGGGATGTTCATGGCGGCCGACTGGGTGGTCAAGGCGGTGATGATCTCGCTCGCCTTTGCCTCGGTGCTGACCTGGTTGATCTTCTTCGCCAAGACCGCTGACCTGTTGTGGCAGCGATCCAGGTTGAAGCGCGGCTTTCGGCGCATGGATGCCCATGCGACGCTGGCCGGTTCCACGTCGATCTCCAAACACAGCAAGGGTGTCGTCGGACGGATGGTGGACGCGGCCGTGCGTGAGCGCGACCGCAGTGTCTCCGCAGGCCTCGACAAAACCGGCATCAAGGAGCGCGTGTCCTCGGAACTGACGCGGATAGAGGCTGGTGCTGCCAGAAGCATGATGTCGGGCACCGGCATCCTCGCCAATATCGGCTCGACAGCGCCTTTCGTCGGATTGTTCGGGACTGTGTGGGGCATCATGAACAGCTTCATTTCGATCTCCGAGAGCAACACCACCAACCTTGCCGTAGTGGCTCCCGGGATCGCGGAAGCCTTGCTCGCCACGGCGATCGGTCTGGTGGCGGCGATCCCCGCGGTGATCTTCTACAACCTGATTGCGCGTGGACTGGGCGGGTACAAGGTGATGCTCGCCGATGCCGCGGCGCTGGTCGAGCGGACGCTGTCGCGCGATCTCGATCTTGCCGAGCAAGCCACCAGGGGTGTGGCGGTGAGCCAGGAATTGACTTCGGCTTCTGATCTTGCCGAGGCTGCGGAGTAGGCGCCATGGCGGGCAAGATCAGCGACGACGACGAACTTTCGGAAAACCACGACATCAATATCACGCCGTTCATCGACGTGATGCTCGTGCTGCTGATCATCTTCATGGTCGCGGCGCCGCTTTCGACTGTGGACATTCCCGTCGAGCTTCCGGTAGCCGTGGCGGAGCCGCCGCAGCGCCCGCTGAAGCCGGTGTTCATCACGATTGCAGAGGATCTTTCGCTGTCGGTCGGCGAAACCGAAACCACATTCGAGCGGCTTTACATCGATGTCGGCATTGCCACTCTGCAGAAGCGTGACACCAGGCTTTACATCCGGGCTGACAAATCTGTGCCCTATGGCGAGTTCATCCGCGTGATGAACATTCTCAGGGCCGACGGGTTCTTGAAGATCGGACTCGTGGGACTGGATGAAAGTGCGGTCGGGCCGGACCAGCCGGGTCCGGCGACCGGCAACACGGGAGCAGGGCTGGAGCCATGAGCCTGGTCTATCAGCGGGGTGCATCGGGCGTCTGGGTCTGGGCTTGTGCTGCGGTCCTGAGTGGCGGTCTTCACGGCGGCCTGTCTTATCTGGCCTTGCAGGACCAGCCTGCCGCGGTGGCGGTGCAGCAGGTGGATGCCGGGATCACCGGCGCCATCATGTTCGATCTGTCGGACCTGATCGCCGCGCCGGCGGACATGGCTGAAGACAGCGCCGAAGCGGCGGAATCGGCTGAGGCCCCGACCATTACCGAAAGCCCCGAAGTGGTCGATCCGGCGAAAGCCGCGGATGAACCAATCCTTAGCCAGATTCCCTATGAGGTCGAGGACGAAAGCCTGAAGTTCGGGGTCGCCAGCCCGGATCCGGTCGAGGAGACGGAAGATCTGGCGCACGAAATCGCCACTGAATACAAGCCGGAAGATGTCGATCAGGCCAGCACCACCGGTGCGCAGGAGAGCGATGCGGCGTATGCATCGGTTGCGGCCGTTGCCACCGAGGAGACCGCGGACACCAGCAAGGCAACCGGTGAGGGGCTGACAGCGGAAGAAAAGGAAGCGGTGCGCGAGTGGCAGCGCGATATCGTGCTCAGGATCTCCAAGGTCCGGAAATATCCGCCGCAGGCGCGCAAGGAACGGATCGAAGGGGAGGTGCGGGTGCTCTTCACGCTCGACCAGTATGGCACGATCCTGTCTTCGCAGATCGACACTTCATCGGGTTCGCAGGTGCTGGATGAAGCGGCGCTTGCGGTGTTCGACGAGATCGGCAAGCTGCCGACCCCGCCAAGATACCTTGAGGGCGAGCGTTTCACGCTGCTGGCGCCGATACGCTATTCGTTCCGGTAGATAATGTCCGGCGTGATCTGTTCGAGAGACGCGCAGCCGGTCAGCATCATCGCGATTTCAAGCTCATCGCGGAGCAGGCGCAGCACATGGCTGACTCCTGCGGCTCCGGCGACTGTCAAGCCGGCGACTGGCAGTCGTCCGGCAAGCACCGCCGTGGCGCCAAGCGCCAGCGCCTTCAGAACATCGGTGCCACGCCTGATGCCGCCATCCATAAGTACCGGAACCGCGCCGTCGACCGCTTTTGCAACCGCCGGCAGCAACCGGATAGTGGCCGGCATGGTGTCGAGTGTCCGGCCACCGTGATTGGAAACGATGATGGCGCCGGCGCCTGCGTCGATTGCCTGCCTTGCATCCGCCGGGTGAACGACGCCTTTCACGATCACCGGCAGGGGGGAGTTGCGGCACAGCCATTCCACCTCGGACCATCGGGGCGTGATGTGGGCAACACGGTCGAAGAGGATCGATTCCGATGGTGCCAACGGGGCGAACTGGGCAGCCGGCATGTCTGCCAGATTGACGGCCGCGATGTCCGGCGGCAGCTGGAAACCGGTTCGGGCCTCGTTGTCCCGGGCACCCTGGACCGGCGCATCGACGGTCAGAACGATCGCGGCAAAACCCAGATCGGCGACGCGCTGGACCAATGCCCGGTTGGCATCGCGGGACGGGCCCCAGTAGAGCTGGAACCAGTTGCAGCCTGGGCTGGCGGCCCGCACCTCTGCCGCATCGATACTGCTCTGGCTGCTCAGCACCATGGCTGCGTCCTGTGCCGCTGCACCCATGGCCATGGCGGCTTCACCGTCGGGATGAACCAGTTTCTGGTAGGCGACCGGAGCCACGAGGATCGGGTGAGTCAGCGATTCTCCGAGCAGGGTCAGTCTTGTGGATCCGCCCCGCAGATCACGCAGCACGCGCGGAAGCAACTCCAGCTCGGAGAAAGCCTTCTGGTTGGCTGCAAGTGTTTGCTGGTCAGCAGCGCCGCCGAAGAAATAGGCCGACCGGTCGGCGCTCAATAGTGCCAGTGCCCGGCTTTCATAATCCCGCAATGTCGGCTGCAGGTCGGCCGCCGGGTGTTTCTCGCTCATTTGTTGAGAATCAGTTTGCCCTGGCGGGTAATCCGCAAACGATACATTGCCCCTTCGTGAGAGATAGTGATCTCGCGCCGGTCCTGAAACAGGGTGCTGGACGGTATGATGGCGGCCAGGGGGCTGGTCTGTGACGCCGGGGCGAGGGCGGCCCGTGGCGCGGACGCGGTTGAGCCGCTGGACAAGGACATCTGGCTTTGGAGGTTACGCATGAAAATACCCGGACACTCGCTGCGGTTCCACCTGCAGCTGAAATGGCAGGGGAGGCTGGTTGTTAATATATGACAAATTCACTCATATTTATTTTCGATGACCTTGTCCAGCGTCAAGGCCTTGCCGCACTTCAACAGCTCGAGGTGAACTGCCGAAAGCAGTTTGGCAGCCCCCTCTTGCTCGCACTGGTGACCTTCATCCTTTATGGACGGGCCGCGGGCTTGATCGCTTAGTCGTAGATGCGTTGTTCCATAGGTGTCCGCGCAATCAGGTCGATCAGTCCGGCCAGCATGGCGGCCTCTGCGCGGTTTGGCTTTGCGTGGGGGTTCCAGACCACATGCACATCGATGGCGGGCGGAGACTCGTAGGGCGGCAAACGCCAAAGCCTGCCCCGCTCGACATCCTCGCGCACCACATGCAGCGGCAGGGGGCCAATGCCGAGCCCGGCGATGATCATGCGGCGTACCTCCTCGAGATTGGGCGAAGTGCCGACGATGCGCGCATCAAGCTGTGCCTCGGCCCGCATCTCGGCTACCGGACGCAGCGCGTCGCCCATCTGGTCGGTGACGAAACTGACCGAGGAGTGACCGGCGAGATCGGCCATCGTCACGGCCTCGCGCCCGTAAAGCGGATGGGCGGGGCCGCAAAAGAGCCCGAAATACTCCCTGAACAGGCGCCGGTATTCGAGTTGCGGGCTGCGCTCCATCACAAGGCAGATGGCAAAGGAAGCGCGGCGCGCGGCAACGGCACTGAGCGCGCTGCGGCTTGCCATGGCTTCAATGGACAGCGTCGCGCGGGGGTGGTCGGTGTGAAACCTGTTCAGAGCGGCGTCGAGCAACGGGCTGACCACATGACTAGCCATGACAATGCGGACATGGCCGCTGACTTCATCCTCTACATCCCTGATGACCGTGCCCAGACGGAGGATGGCACCCTGAATGTCAATCGCCTCATCATAGAGCAATTGCCCGGCGGCCGTGAGTTCGAACCGGCCCGGCTTGCGGTTGATCAATCGCTTGCCAAGCCGTTCTTCGAGCCGCTTGAGGGCACTTGAGACGGTGGGCTGCTTCAGGCTGAGGCGTTCTGCGGCTTCGGTGACCGAGCGGGAATCGGCCAGCACCAGGAATGTGCGAAGCAGATTCCAGTCGAGTTCACGGGCGAGACGTTCGGGCGGTGTGAGGCTGCTCATTTCATTATTGATATCATCTATGCAGGCAATATCAATTATCTATTTGATCAATGTTGTTGAAGCGAACATCATGGTTCCAACGAAAAACGCCGGGGAGCGTTGGGAACATGAGCATCGAACAACGTGAAGCGCGGCAGCCATGGATTCTGCTGACGCCTGCACTGACGGCAATCGTCCTGCTGCTGATCGTTCCGCTTGTGTTCATCATCGTCTATTCGTTCTGGCTCAAGAGCGCGGCGGGCGCTGACACGCCGGGTTTTTTCCTCGACAACTGGCAGGAAACGCTGACCGACCCGTTTTACCGGGACATCCTGGTCAACACCTTGAAGATCGCCGCCATGACCACGGTGGCCTGCGCTTTGCTCGGCTACCCGGCGGCCTACTTCATCGCCCGTTCGAAGGGCAACCGGCTGGTTCTGCTGGTGCTCCTGATGCTGCCATTCTGGATCAGCTACATCATCCGCACGATGAGCTGGATCAATATTCTTGGCGTTTCAGGAGCGCTCAATTCGGCGATGATCTGGATCGGGGTCATCGATGAGCCGATCCAGATGCTGTACAACGAGACCACCGTGATCCTCGGTCTTGTGCATTTTCTGCTGCCGTTCATGGTTCTCAACATCTTTGTCAGTCTCGAGGGTATCGACACCAATCTTGAGGACGCCGCCAATTCGCTCGGGGCGACGCGCTGGCAGGGTTTCCTGCAAGTGACGCTGCCGCTGTCGCTGCCTGGACTGGCGGCGGGCGGACTGCTCTGCTTCGTGCTTGCAGCCGGCACCTACATCACGCCGGTCATTCTCGGCGGGCCGCGCGATGCGATGTTTGCCAATCTCGTCTACGAGGCGATTATCAGGCAGTTGAACTGGCCGCTCGGCTCCGCGCTATCGCTGATGCTTCTGGTTGTCCTTGGCGTGCTGGTGCTGATCTACAACCGCTATCTCGGCATGGCACAACTGGCGAAGGGGCTGGGCTGATGGGTTGGCGTCTGATCCGCATCTACACAATCCTGGTCTATATGTTCATGTTCCTGCCGATTGCGGTGGTGGTGCTGTTGTCGTTCAACGCCAACCAGTTCGGCAGCTTCCCGATGACGGGGCTGTCGACCCACTGGTTCGAGGTGTTGTGGGAAAATGACGCCATCATGCGGGCCTTTCGGACCTCGATCGTGCTTGGCCTGCTGACCGCGGTGATCTCCACCGTGCTCGGAGTACTGGCAAGCCTGGCGCTGGTCCGCTACAAGGTTCCGGGCCGCAACCTGATCACCACAATGCTGATCGCGCCGATCCTTGTACCAGAGGTGGTACTTGCGGTGGCCCTGCTTTTGTTCCTGAATTTCCTCGACATCGGCAAGAGCTTCACGCTTCTGCTTCTGGGGCACGTGATCTTCACGCTGCCTTTCGTCATTCTGGTGGTCCAGGCCCGTCTGGTCAGCATCAAGCGCGATGTGGAAGAGGCGGCGCTGAGCCTCGGAGCTTCGCCGCGGCAAACCTTCTTCGCGATCACGCTTCCTCTGCTGATGCCTGCGGTGGCCGCAGGCGGCCTGTTCGCCTTCACCATCAGCTTCGACGACATCACCGGAACGTTGTTCTGGAAACCGGGCGGGATTGAAACCGTGCCGACGCAGATCTTTTCGATGCTGCGCAATTCGATCTCTCCGGAGATCAACGCTCTTGGCACGGTCATGATCGTGCTGACGGTCGGGCTGCCGCTGATCGGCGCGGCGATCGCCCGGACACTTGCAACAAGAAGCGGTGGGTAAACCGCCAAGAGAACCTGAACCAGAGATGGAGAACAAGATGGACGATACAAAACGCTATGAACGACTGCGCGAGCGGTTCCAGAACGGTGATATCAGCCGCCGCAATTTCTTTGGCCTTCTCGGCGCCGCGGGCGCTGCCTATGGTCTGCAGATGCCTTTCGCCAGGCAGGCGTTCGCGCAGAGCGACGTGTCCCAGGTCCGCTTTGACGGCTGGGGCGGCGTTGTCTCGGAAGCGTTCCGCAAATTTGCTTTCGATCCCTACACCGAGAAGACCGGCATCACCGTGGTTGACGGCACCTTCCCCGGCGGCGACGAATATCTCGCACTCGTGCGCGCCAGCCAGCCCGGCGAATACAACATCGCCCACCTTTCCGGTGTGTTCGATTATGCCCGCTACGCGAGTTTCGATCTGACCAGCGAACTCAATGTTGCCAATATTCCGAACATGGCAAATGTCATGCCGGCACTGATGGATGCCTTCAAGTCGATCACGCCCGACAGCCTGAGTGCGGCGCCATACGATTATGGCACCACCGGCCTCGCATATAACCGCAAGTTCATCTCCGACGAGGAAATGAAGGAGAAGGGCGCCAAGATTCTCATCGACGAGAAGTACAAGGGCAAGATCGGCGGCTGGGGCGATTGGCGCACCCGGATGTGGTACGCAGCATTGCAGACCGGACAGGATCCGAACAACATTCAGGACACGGAAGCTGCCTGGGAAGCCGTGCGCAAGCACCGCGATCTGGCGCTGAAATACTGGGCCTCCGGGGCCGAACTGATGAGCCTCCTCGCCGAGGAAGAAATCCACGTTACCGAGGGCTGGTCAGGCCGGATCTTCGCGCTGCAGGAGCAGGGCCACGATATCGGTTACTACGATCCGCCGAACGGCTTTGGCTGGCAGGAGTGCCTGTTCGTTCTCCGCGGCAGCCCGATGTCGGCTTGCGAAGAACTGCTCAACTTCATGCTCGACAAGGAGACCTCGATCGCGGTGGCCGAAGGTCAGAATTATCCGCCAGCGCTCGACCCGACCAAGGTCGACCTCGGTGACAAGATTCCGACACTGCCCGCCTTCGATCCGACCGGCACCCTGTCGGGCCTCACCTTCGCCAATCCGGCTTACTGGAACGGCAACGAGGCAGAGTGGTCGAAGGAATTCGGCCGCGTCCAGCGCGGCTACTAAGCCAGCAACCGGTCCCGCCGTCATGGCGGGGCCGGTCCCCCTGCAAACCCGGAGGCATGATGTCGTGAGCGCCGTATCCCTGAGCAATATCGTCAAGCGCTTTGGCGACTATACAGCCGTCCACCAGATGTCACTCGACATCGAAGAGGGCAGCTTCGTCACGCTGCTTGGTCCCTCGGGCTGCGGCAAGACAACAACCTTGCGAATGATCGCCGGCCTGCTCGACCCGAGCGAAGGCGAAATCGCGATCAAGGGCAAGCGAGTCAATGACGTGCCGATCCACAAGCGCAATCTCGGTCTGGTGTTTCAGAACTATGCGCTGTTTCCACACAAGACCGTTGCCGACAACGTGGCCTTCGGCCTCAACTACCGCAATGTCGGCAAGGAGGAAGCCAGGCGGAAGGTGGCGGAAGCCCTGGAACTGGTTCAACTGCCCGATCTCGGCGCGCGCTATCCAAAGGAACTCTCCGGCGGTCAGCAACAGCGCATTGCACTGGCACGCGCGATCGTCATCGAGCCGGACGTGCTGCTGCTGGACGAGCCGCTCTCGGCACTGGACGCCAATCTTCGCGAGGACATGCGCGTCGAACTCAAGCGGATCCAGCAAAGCATCGGGGTGACCACGGTCTTTGTGACCCACGACCAGACAGAGGCGCTGGCGATGTCGGACCAGATCATTGTCATGTCGGAGGGACGGGTCGAGCAGATCGGGGCGCCCGAAGAGGTCTACAATACCCCGGCAACAGAGTTTGTGGCCCAGTTTCTCGGAGCGTCCAACCTGCTTTCAGCCAAGTGTACGGCAGTTGAAGGCGGGGAGATCCAGCTGGACCTTGCCGACTTCCCCCGCATTGTCATTCCCGGGGAGCGCGCGCCAAGCGTTGCCGGACCGGGCCCGGTCCGGCTCGTTATCCGTGCCGAGAAACTGCATCTGCACCCTGCCGGCTCGACAGCCGAGGGCATGCTGAGCGTTGACGCAATTGTCGAGAATGTCGATTATCAGGGCCAGTCGGCGCGCTACTTTCTGCGGGTCGGCGATCATCAGATGCAGGCGATCAACATGATCGAAGATCACCCGTTCGCGGCCGGCGCGAAGGTGGCCTTGCGGTTTCGTGCGAAAGACTGTGCTGCCTTGCCGGTGGAGACCAATCCGTGAAATCAGAAAGCAACCTGTTTTACCAGAGCCGTTCCCGACGGCCGGTGCTGGCCGAAGCGCGTGGCATTTACATGTGGGATGTCGACGGCAAACGCTATCTCGACGGCTCGTCCGGCGCCATGGTCAGCAATATCGGTCATTCCAATCCGCGTGTCATCGACGCCATGCGGCGGCAGATGGAGAAGTCGACCTTCGGTTACCGGCTGCATTTCGAGACCGAACCAAGCGAGCGGCTTGCGGCCAAGGTCGCTTCGCTGTCGCCTGAGGGCATGGAAAAGGTCTTCTTCGTCTCCGGTGGATCGGAAGCCGTTGAGAGCGCCATCAAGCTGGCAAGGCAATATGCCGTGACGGTGGGCCAGGGATCGCGCTGGAAAGTGATCTCGCGGTTTCCCAGCTATCATGGCTCGACGCTGGGCGCGCTGGCGCTGACAGGATATGCGCCGCTGTCGGACCCATTCGCGCCGATGATGCAGGCAATGCCGAAGATCCCGGCTCCGCGCGCCTATCTTGACGGGCTTGCGATGGATGATCCGGCGACCGGCCAGCATTATGCGGCCATGCTGGAGGCCTGCATCCTTGAAGAGGGTCCTGAAACCGTCCTCGCCTTTATCCAGGAGCCGATCGGAGGTGCCTCGACCGGTGCGCTGGTGCCGCCGGCCGGGTACATGCAGGCGGTGCGCGAGATATGCGACCGGTACGGCATCTTGCTGATCCATGATGAAGTCATGTCCGGCGGCGGCCGGACCGGCAAGTTCATGGGTGGCGAGCATTTCGGGGTTGCTCCGGACATCATCGCTATTTCCAAGGGGTTCGGTGCCGGCTATGCGCCGCTTGGCGCCATGATTGCCAGCGACCGGCTGATCAACCCGGTGCTCGATGCCGGCGGGTTCCTGCACGGTCATACCTATGCCGGAAACCCGCTCGCCTGTGCTGCCGGACTGGCGGTGCTCGAGGAAATAGAAACCGACGATCTCATGGGCAATGCAGCACGGGTGGGTGCGGTGCTCAAGTCGCGGCTGCAAAACCTGATGCAGCGTTACTCCTTCATTGGAGACGTGCGCGGCGAAGGGCTGCTGCTGGCCTTTGAACTGGTGTCCGACCGGCAGACGATGCAGCCCCTGCCAAAAGCGCTCAATGCCTATTCCGAGCTTGTGGAACTGGCCTATGCCGAAGGGCTGATCATCTATTCACGACGGACACGCGGTGGTGTCGATGGCGATCATTTCCTGGTCTGCCCGCCGATGATCACCACGGTGGACCAGGTCGACGAGATCATCGACATGCTGACGTCTGCACTCGACAAGTTTGCCGCCAAGGCTGGGCTTGCCGCCGAAATCGCCTGACTGGAGCCCGCATGTCGAAGATCATCATATCCTGCGCCGTCACCGGCTCGATTCACACACCGTCGATGTCGCCCTACCTGCCGGTGACTCCCGAGGCGATCGCCGAGCAGGCAATCGGCGCAGCGAAGGCGGGAGCGGCAATCCTGCACCTGCACGCCCGCGACCCCAGCGATGGCCGTCCTTCGGCCAGCGTCGAGCACTACATGGGGTTCTTGCCAACGATCAAGGCGGCCACAGATGCGGTGGTGAACCTGACGACCGGGGGCAGTGCGGTGATGACCCTGGAACAGCGATTGGCAGGACCTCTGGCGGCCGCGCCGGAAATGTGTTCGCTCAACATGGGTACGATGAATTTCGCGCTCTATCCGATGCTCGGCAAGCGCACCGAATGGCTGCATGACTGGGAGGAGCCGTTCCTGCGGGACTCCGACGACCTGGTTTTCAAGAATACTCCGCGGGACATCGAAAGCGTTCTGCGGCTCCTGGGGCAGGATCGCGGCGCCCGGTTCGAGTTCGAGTGCTACGATCTGGGCCATCTGCAGATGCTGCACCATTTCGTCGAGCGCGGCATGATCAAGGCGCCTATCTTCATCCAGTTCGTCATGGGCGTGCTCGGCGGCGTCAGCGCCGAACCGGAGCACCTGGCCCATCTCAAGCAGACCGCGGACAATCTGTTCGGTGACAGCTACATGTTCTCGGTTCTTGCGGCCGGCCGCCAGCAGATGGCGATGGCCAGGCTCGGAGCGAGCATGGGTGGTCACGTCCGTGTCGGATTGGAAGACAATCTCTATATCGCACGAGGCAGGCTGGCCCAGTCCAATGCCGAGCAGGTGGAGATGGTGCGTGAAATCGTTGAAGGCATCGGCAGGGAAGTGGCAACGCCCGATGAAGCCCGTGCCATGCTCGAGTTGAAAGGCCGGGACAAGGTTGGGTTTTGAGCATGGATGACATCATCATCAGGCGGGCGATTGCTTCGGATGCGGTGGATCTGAACCGCGCGCTTGGCCAATTGTCTGCCGACATGGGTGACCAGCACCGGGCCGGTGATGGCGACATCGCACGTTTTTGCTTTGGGCCTGCGCCCGTCTTCCACGCGCTGCTGGCCGTGGCTCAGGACGGTACCGTTGTCGGGGCTGTGGCCTATTCACCGTTTTTCTCCACCGTCTATGGAGGCGTCGGCGTTTACGTGTCGGATCTCTGGGTGGACGCACAAACCCGCGGCAAGAGACTCGGGCAGCGATTGCTGGCAGCGGTCCGCGCCGAAGGCATCAGGATGTGGGATGCGCAATTGATGCGGCTGAATGTCTATCACGACAATCCGAAGGCTTTGGCCTTCTATGAACGCATCGGCTTCGTCCCCGTTTCCGACACGCAGTATCTGACGCTGTCCGGCGAAGCACTCGAATCCCTGGGAGAGCAGGCATGAAGGCGGTATTTGACGCGCGTCAACGGGCGCATGATCCGAAACACTTCATGGCCAATGGCAGGCTTTCGGCCAATCCGGAACAGCCGCAGCGTATCGAGGAGTTGAGCCGTGGCGCTCGTGCTGCAGGCTGTGACCTCATTGCGCCAACAGATCATGGTCTCGGCCCGGTCGCTGAAATCCATTCGCCTGAATACCTGACCTTTCTCGAGACCATTCACGCCCGCTGGATCCGGACCGAGGGCGCTTCCGACGAGGTGATCCCCAACATCCATCCCGATCGCCGGACTGTTAGCTATCCCAAGTCCGCCACCGGACAGTCCGGCTTTCACCAGGCCGACACATCCTGCCCGATTGCGGCAGGCACCTGGCAGTCTGCCTACTGGTCGGCGCAGTCGGCGCTGACTGCGACTGATATCGTATTGGCTGGAGAGAGCGCGGCCTATGCGCTGTGCCGTCCTCCCGGTCACCATGCGTACGGAGATCTCGCCGGCGGGTTCTGTTTTCTCAACAATTCGGCGATTGCGGCGCAGGCCCTTTTGCGCGCCGGGCGTCGTCCGGCGATCCTTGATGTCGATGTGCATCACGGCAATGGGACGCAGGGCATCTTCTATCATCGCCGCGATGTGCTGACCGTCTCGATCCATGCCGATCCGGCACGGTTCTACCCGTTCTTCTGGGGGCATGCGCAGGAGCGCGGCGAGGGAGAGGGAATGGGGTACAATTTCAATCTGCCGCTGCCACGCGGCACCGGTGACACTGACTATCTCGCAACGCTCGACCTGGCGCTGTCACGGATACGCGCGTTCGGGGCAGACGTGCTGGTCGTGGCGCTTGGTCTTGATGCACACGAAAACGATCCGTTCCACGGCTTCAAGGTGACCACTCCGGGCTTTGCAAAGATCGCCGGGGCGATTGCAGGGATGGACCTGCCAACGGTGATCGTGCAGGAAGGCGGTTATCTGTCTTCCGATCTGGGCGACAATCTGACCAGCTTTCTCAAAGGGTATGAAGCAGGATGAGCACAGGTTCCGACATTCTGGTGATTGGCGGAGGCATTGCCGGCATCAGCGCGGCTGCACGGCTGGCGCCCGATGCCAGCGTCACTGTGCTCGAAGCCGAGCCGATGATCGGGCACCATTCCTCCGGACGCTCGGCTGCGATCTTCATTCGCAATTACGGCAATGCCACGTTGCGGGCACTCAACGCCGCATCGGCGCCGTTCCTGGCAGATCCCCAAGGTGTATGTGACACAAGCCTGCTGTCTCCCCGCGGAGAATTGCTGTTGGCGACCGAAGCGGATCTTTCCAAATTTGATGACTATCTCGATGGCAGCGATGGGCTTGAACGGCTCTCACCGGCCCAGGCACTCGAACTGGTGCCGATCCTGCGGGAAGACGCAATCGCTGCAGCGGCGATTGAATGGGACGCCCAGGACATCGACGTCGATCGGATGCTGCAGGGATTTGCCCGCAGACTCCGGGCGCATGGGGGTCGGATCGTCACGGGTGCGTCCGTGCAGTCGATTTCCCGTCAGGAAAGTGGCTGGACGGTTGTAACACCGGCTGGGAACTTTAGTGCGCCGATCGTGATCAATGCCGCGGGTGGCTGGGCCGATGCGGTTGCCGCCATGGCCGGTGTGCGTACCCTGAGTCTGGCACCGCTGCGCCGTTCGGCGGTGCTGATTCCCGCGCCGGATGGCCATGACATCACCCGATGGCCGCTGTTCGCCAATGCAGGTGATCAGTGGTACGCCAAGCCCGAAGCGGGCAAGCTGATGATCTCGCCGGCGGACGAGGATCCGGTCGAGCCACATGATGTCTGGGCCGAAGACATGGTGATTGCCGAGGGGCTTGATCGTTATGGGCAGGCCGTGACCACGCCGATCACCAGAGTTGAACACAGCTGGGCCGGAATGCGCACATTCGCGCCGGACAGGACGCCGGTGGTCGGCTTTGCAGCAGATGCTGAGGGGTTCTTCTGGCTTGCGGGTCAGGGCGGCTATGGTATGCAGACGGCGCCGGCGCTGTCGCAACTGGCTGCGGATCTGTGCCTTGGCAGGCTGTCGCCGCTGGGGCCGTCCGTACTCGATGCACTTAGCCCCGCGCGTGCGGCACTCAATCATCAAAAGGGATAGAAAAATGAGCGATATCAAACGTTTCGAAACCGGCCCGCGCATGAGCCAGGCTGTCGTCCATGGCGGGGTGGCTTATCTGGCCGGTCAGGTCGGCACCGCCGGGGCCAGTGTTGCCGACCAGACCAAGGACATTCTTGCCAGTATCGACCGGCTGCTGGAATCGGTGGGTTCGGACAAGAGCAAGATCCTGCAGACCACGATCTGGCTGGCCTCGATGGATGACTTTGCGGAAATGAACGCTGTCTGGGATGCATGGGTTTCTCCGGGCAACGCACCGGCACGTGCAACCGGGGAAGCGAAGCTCGCGACACCGGACTACAAGGTCGAGATCATCTGCATCGCCGCGGTCTGAGCCAGGTACTCGGGGATCAAATCGTAAAGCACGCCGCGTATCGATCGGGATGCGCGGCGTTTTCATGCGTGGAATTGTGGGCAGAACGGGGAAGTGCTCGCGGCGGCAGGGCTATCTGTGCCATAGTCGGGGTCTTCCCGAGAAAGCGATTCCATGCAGCAATCCCACGACCACGCCGATCCCCCTTATGCCGATGACAGGCTCGAAGAGCCGCTTGCGGTACTGAACCGGGTTTACGGCTACAACGCGTTCCGCGGACGCCAGTCCGAGGTCGTCGAGCAGGTGGTCTCGGGTGGCGATGCGGTGGTGCTGTTTCCCACCGGTGCCGGAAAGTCTTTGTGCTTCCAAATTCCGGCGATGTGCCGGGATGGGGTGGGAATTGTCGTTTCGCCGCTGATTGCGCTGATGCGCGACCAGGTGGAGGCGCTGAGGCAGCTGGGCGTGCGTGCGGCCGCGCTCAATTCCTCGCTGACGCGAGAGGAGTTCCTGGATGTCCGCGCGGCGATTGCCCGGGGCGAGCTCGATCTTCTCTATGTCACGCCGGAGCGGATCGTCACGCCGGGTTTCAGGGAGATGATCGGCAATGCGAAGATTGCCTTGTTCGCCATAGATGAAGCGCATTGTGTTTCGCAGTGGGGGCATGATTTCAGGCCGGAATACCGTGAACTCGGGCATCTTGGGGAAGCTTATCCGGGTGTGCCGCGCATGGCGCTGACGGCGACGGCAGACCCGCATACCCGTGATGACATCATCGACAAATTGGCGCTTGGCTCGGCGGAAGTCTTCACGACATCGTTCGACCGGCCGAACATTGCTTACGAGATTGTCGAGCGCGACCAGCCGCGCCAGCAGCTTTTGCGTTTCCTGTCACGGCACAAGGGTTCGAGCGGCATCGTCTATTGCCTTTCGCGTGCGAAAGTCGAGGACACGGCGGAATGGCTCAACAAGCAGGGTATCCGCGCGCTCGCCTACCACGCGGGCATGGCGCGCGAGGTTCGCGACGCCAACCAGGATGCCTTCCTCAAGGAAGAAGACCTTTGTCTGGTCGCCACCGTCGCCTTCGGAATGGGGATCGACAAACCCAATGTGCGCTATGTCGCCCATCTCGACCTTCCGGGATCGGTCGAGGCTTACTACCAGGAGACCGGTCGGGCCGGGCGCGACGGTCTGCCGTCGGATGTCTGGATGGCCTACGGCATGGCCGATGTCATCCAGCGAGGACGGATGATCGATGGCGGCGCATCGGGCGACGACATAAAGCGGGTTGAACGGGCCAAGCTCAATGCGCTGCTGGCCATCTGCGAAACCGCAGGCTGCCGGCGGCAGGCCATCCTTGCCCATTTCGGCGAAACACATCCGGGCAATTGCGGAAACTGCGACACTTGTCTCAAGCCGGTTGAGACCTGGGACGGCACCGATGCGGCGATCAAGGCACTGGCGGCGGTCTACCGGACCGGCGAGCGGTTCGGCACCGGGCACCTGATCGACGTGCTGATGGGCAACGAGAACGAGAAAACCAACCGCTTCGGCCATGTCGACATGCCCGTCTTCGGGGCCGGAAAGGATATTGCCGCCAAGACCTGGCAATCGGTCTACCGGCAGCTTCTTGCCGCCGGCCTGGTCAGTGTCGACCACGAGGCCTTCGGTGCGCTGAAACTCGAACCGGATGCGCGTGCGGTTTTCAAGCGCGAGCGAGAGGTCCGCTTCCGCAAGGACCGGCCGACCAAGGGAAAAGCGCCGCGAGGCAGTTCGTCACGCTCAATGGCGGCGAAATCGGCGCTTGAGGACGAAGCGGATATTGAACTGTTCGAGGCGCTGCGCGCCGCCCGCATGACGATTGCCAAGGAACTGGGGGTGCCTCCCTATGTGGTCTTCCCCGATACGACCCTGGTGGGATTTGCAACCAGCCGGCCGCTCGACCATGAAGCCATGATCGGCATTTCAGGGGTCGGACAGTCGAAGCTCGAGCGCTACGGGGATGCGTTTCTCGAGGTGATACTGGCACATCAGAAATAGGTGTCCGCAGCGAAGATCTGCTTGATGGAGCCTACCCAGCGTCTCAAGCCATCCGTTTGCAGGCCTACGCGCGGGCGCTCGTGGTTTTGCGGACGACTTCGGAGATCTGTCCGAGTTGTTTGGCCAGCGGGCTGGTCTTGCGCCAGATCATGCCGATGGTTCGCGAGGGTTGCGGGTTTCTGAAATGAGCGATCGAGACCGGTGCGGAGCGGGTTTCCACCGCGATGGCCATTTCCGGAATGAGCGTCACGCCAAGGCCGGCGCCAACCATCTGGACCAGCGTGGCAAGCGAACTGGCATCAAGCATTTCGCGAGGCCGGGACGATTGAATGTTGCAGAAAGAAAGCGCCTGGTCGCGAAAGCAGTGGCCTTCCTCGAGCAGCAGAAGTTTCATCTCGCGCATGTCCTCGTGCCCGGGAACCGGTTTGTCCTGGTCGGCAACAGGCCGCACCAGCACGAAATTCTCTTCAAACAGCGCAACCTCCGTCAGTGACGGTTCGGAGACCGGCAAGGCGACGATGGCTGCGTCGAGCCGGCCGTCAGCAAGTTCGCGGACAAGGATCGGGGTCAGCGATTCACGGATCTGGATATCGATGCTGCTGTTGGATGCCGTCAGGTCGGTGATGATCTCCGGCAGCAGGTAGGGCGCAATGGTTGGTATCACGCCAATGCGAAGACGCCCGACCAAATGATCACGTGACGCCCTTGCCAGTTCCCCCAGTTCGTCGACCGATCGGAGGATGCCGCGGACGCGGTCGGCAAACTCCTCTCCGAAATTCGTCAGTCTGACCTGGCGAGCGCCGCGCTCGAACAATTCGGTTCCCAGAGATTCCTCCAGTTCCCTGATCTGCACGGACAAGGCCGGCTGGGAAATCGCGCAAGCCTGCGCCGCGCGTCCGAAATGGCCGTGGAGCGCCAGCGCCTCGAAATACCGCAACTGCTTGAGGGTCAGGTTTCTCATAGTTTCAAATTATCAGAGTGATGAATTAAAACAACTTAATCCAATGGCGTATGTTTGCTATATGTCAATGTGAGGAGATGAGGAGAGGGTAGGATTCACACTGCTTCTTGTCTCGGCAACCAATAACGCCCAAGCCAAGCGTTGTTTCGTCAGGCAGCAATCCAGACGGATCGGGCCTTGGGCGAGAGTTGTCAAACCCAGACATTTCAAGGCCTTCATCAAAAGATGAAGCAGTCAACACAGGTAGGATCGGAGACATATAATGAACGCCATAGACAAAGTGAGTAAATGTCCCGTCATGCATGGCGGCAACACTCTTTCGGGTAGCGGTGTCGTCAGCTGGTGGCCAAAATCACTCAATCTCGAAATTCTTCACCAGCATGACACCAAGACAAACCCGCTTGGCAAGCACTTCGACTATCGCGATGAACTGAAGAAGCTCGATATTGAAGCTCTGAAGAAGGACATGCATTCGCTGCTGACCGACAGTCAGGACTGGTGGCCTGCGGACTATGGACACTATGGCGGCCTGATGATTCGCCTGGCCTGGCATTCGGCAGGATCCTACCGTCTGGCGGATGGGCGTGGCGGCGGCGGCGGCGGCAATATCCGTTTCGCGCCGCTCAACTCCTGGCCGGACAATGGCAACCTCGACAAGGCGCGCCGCCTGCTCTGGCCGCTCAAGAAAAAATACGGCAATGCCGTCTCCTGGGCTGACCTTATCCTGCTCGCCGGCACGATCGCCTATGAAAACATGGGCCTGAAGACCTTCGGTTTCGGCTTCGGTCGCGAGGACATCTGGCATCCGGAAATCGACACCTATTGGGGTGCCGAAAAGGAATGGCTGGCGCCGTCCGACAACCGCTACGAGGATGTCGGCAAGCCGGACACGATGGAAAACCCGCTCGCTGCCGTGCAGATGGGCCTCATCTACGTCAACCCGGAAGGCGTGAACGGTCAGTCCGACCCGCTGAAGACCGCCGGGCAGGTGCGCGAGACCTTCGCCCGCATGGCCATGGATGACGAGGAAACCGCCGCCCTGACAGCCGGTGGTCACACAGTCGGCAAGACCCACGGTAACGGCGATGCCGGTGCTCTCGGCGTTGAACCCGAGGCTGCGGAAGTCGAAAACATGGGATTCGGCTGGATCAACCCGAACCTGGGCGGCAAGGCATCCAACGCCATCACCTCGGGCCTCGAGGGGGCATGGACCACAAACCCTACCGTATTCGACATGGGCTATTTCGAGCTGCTGTTCGGCTACGAGTGGGAACTCACCAAGAGCCCGGCCGGTGCCAACCAGTGGCAGCCCATCGGCATCAAGGAAGAGCACATGCCTGTGGATGCGACCGATCCGTCGATCCGTCGCATGCCGATCATGACCGACGCCGACATGGCCATGAAGATGGACCCGACCTACAACACGATCTGCCAGAAGTTCATGGCTGATCCCGACTATTTCAGGGACACTTTCGCCCGCGCCTGGTTCAAGCTGACCCACCGCGACATGGGTCCCAAGGTCCGCTACGTCGGCCCGGACGTTCCGGAAGAAGAGCTGATCTGGATGGATCCGGTTCCGGCCGGCTCAAACAACTATGATGTCGGTGCCATCAAGTCGAAGATCGCGGCGTCCGGCCTCAGCGTTGCCGAGCTGGTTTCGACCGCCTGGGACAGCGCCCGCACCTATCGCGGCTCCGACATGCGCGGCGGCGCCAATGGCGCACGCATCCGTCTCGCGCCGCAGAAGGACTGGGAAGGCAATGAGCCAGCCCGTCTCGCCAAGGTTCTCGGTGTGCTCGAACCCATCGCAGCCGAATACGGCGCCAGCGTCGCCGACGTGATCGTGCTTGCCGGCAATGTGGGTGTCGAGAAGGCGGCGAAGGCCGCCGGCCATGACGTCTCCGTTCCCTTCGCGCCGGGCCGTGGCGATGCCACCGACGAGATGACTGATGCGGCATCCTTCGACGTGCTCGAACCGCTCGCTGACGGTTATCGCAACTGGCAGAAGGAGGACTATGTCGTCAGCCCGGAAGAGATGATGCTCGACCGGACCCAGTTGATGGGCCTGACGGCTCCCGAAATGACGGTTCTGATCGGCGGCATGCGCGCGCTCGGCGCCAATCACGCCGGCACCAAGCATGGCGTCTTCACCGACCGCGAAGGTGCGCTGACGACGGACTTCTTCGTCAACCTGACAGACATGGGCAATACCTGGAATCCTGTCGACGGTGGCATCTACGAGATCCGCGACCGCAAGACCGGTTCGGTCAAGTGGACGGCGACCAGGGTCGACCTCGTGTTCGGCTCCAACTCGATCCTGCGTGCCTATGCGGAGGTCTATGCCCAGGACGACGCCAAGCAGAAGTTCGTCAGTGACTTCGTGGCGGCCTGGACCAAGGTCATGAACGCCGACCGTTTCGACCTCGCTGCCTGATTTCAGCGTGACATTGTTCGGGCGCGGATGGAGTGAGCCATCCGCGCCCGAATTGCGTTTTTCATTGACGGTGCGGCCGGGTGGGGCCCGCTAGGTTTCGGCGCTGTCGGCGGCAACAGCCTCGTACATGTTCCGCAACAGATCCGGGTCGGCGGACTGAATCCGGCTCCAGTTCGGTATGAACGGCGTCTCCATCGGGTTTTCGAGAAAGATCTGGCCGGCGGCGACGATGTTGGCCGCAAACAGCTCCACGGCTTCCTCCTCCTGGTGCCGGTCCGTGTGCAGCCCGTTCATCAGCGCATCATTGTGATACATCTCGATCAGGTCGAGGGCGGTCCGATAATAGGTGGCCTTGATGGTGCGGAAGGTCTCCAGGTTGAAGACCACGCCATCGGTGGCGAGCTTTCGGAACAGCGCCTTGGAGATATCCACTGACATCCGCGAAAGTCCCTGAGTGGCATCGGCCTTGGAAAGGTCCTGGTGTTTGTGGTCATAAGCATCGGAGATATCGACCTGACAGACCGAACGGTTGGACAGATTGCGCCAGACCTCCGACAGCACGCCGATCTCCAGACCCCAGTCCGACGGAATGCGCATGTCGGGCAGCATGCTCACCCGCATGGCGAATTCGCCGGCGAGCGGATAACGGAAGCCCTTGAGATATTCGATGTAATCGAGGTGGCCGCAGACCTTCTGGATCGACAGAAGCAGCGGCGAAACCAGAAGCCGGGAGACGCGCCCGTTCAGCTTGCCGTTGGCGATGCGCGGATAATACCCCTTGCAGAACTGATAGGGGAACGCCGGATTGGTGACCGGATAGACCAGCCGCGCCAGCATTTCGCGTGAATAGGTTGTGATGTCGCAATCGTGCAGTGCCACCACGTCGGCGTTCTGCGAGGCCAGCGCATAGCCGATGCAATACCAGACATTGCGGCCCTTGCCGGGTTCGCTGGGCGCCAGGCCGGCGTTTTCGAGCTTGGTGTGGATGGCGTTCAGGCGCGGTCCGTCGTTCCACAGGATGTCGTGTTTCTGCGGCAGTCGGGAAAAATACTGCCGGGCAAAGCGGTACTGTTCGGCATCCGCCTGATCGAGCCCGATGATGACGTGGTTGATGTAGCTGGCGCCACTGAGTTCATCGATGATCTTGGACAGTGCATCCCGGCCGAGCTCGGAGAACAGTGACGGCAGGATCAGCGTGATCTTCCGCGTCGCTGCAAACTGGCGCAGCTGTGCTTCCATCATCTCGAGTGGCATGCGGCTCAAGTTGTGGAGCGTGGCCACGCTGCCATTCTGATGAAAATCGGCCATATCAGCTCCTGTTGTTCTCTGCCCGGTCGAGCAGCGAATTGATCACCTGGTTCCACCCTTCCGGACCGGCGGCTTCCGCGCGGACGATCCGGCCTGTGGCTTCGCCTTCGCATGGCGGGATGCCGGAATGGGCCGGATTGGGGATGACAACACCCAGGTCCGCCTGCTCGATCATCGCCAGATCATTACCGGCATCGCCAAGCGCCACGATGAAAGGCGTCATGCCCTGCCTTGAATGACGGGCGGCGATCTCCATCATACGCTCGGCCTTGTTTCCGCCAAATGACAGCGTCAGGAAGCGGCCTCCCTGCTGCACGATCAGACCCATTGCGGTGACCGCCTCAACAAACCTGGCCTTGTCCGCTTCGCTCCCAAGCCAGAGGCCGGGTTCGGAAAACCGGCGCTTGCGGGCATTTGCGGCATCGGAAATCGAGAGTCCGGTCAAGTCGGATACTTCTTGTGCGCTCCAGTCGCTGAAACCCTCGTATTGAGCACGCAGGCAAGGGGGCAACCGTTCCAGCGCCTGACATATCGCATGGTAGCTGGTTTCGGTCGCATCGCCTTCATCACTGGCTTCATCAACGGCTTCAAGGATGCCGGACCCGTTTTCGACGATGGCTTCGCAATCGGAGAAGCCGAGTTCTTTGCGCAACGGAGTGATTTCGGCGGCTGTCTTGCTCGAAGCGAGGATCAGAGGAATTTCAAGATGCCGCAGTCTTGCCAGTGCCGGAGCGGCTGCGGCATGGGAGTAGTTGCGGTGGTCGAGAAGCGTTCCATCGAGATCGCTGAAGACAATCAGGTTGCGGATGTCGAGGGCGCTCACGTGATCACCATTCAGTTGGTGATCCATCGGCACTGGTAAGGCGCGAATTCCAGGTCTCCGCCAAAGCCGCCGATGTGCTCGCCAGAGATCAGGTCAGACCAGGTGTCGCCGTCGATCAGGTTGAGCGACATCAGGGGAATCGAGATGGTCTCACCGGTGAGGTTGTGGATGGCGAAGATGCTTTGCGACCGGTCGATGCTCTGCCGCCAGAAGCCGAACAGCTGTTCGCCCAGTTGCAGGGTGAACTGCGTGGCGTTGGGGTGGAAAGCGGCCTGCTTCGAGCGCGTCTGAAGGATGGAGGTCAATGCGTTGAACACCCGGGCATGACGGCTACCGGGATCATCGAGCTGCGCCAGCAGGTCGGGATAGTGCCAGCGATGCCGGTTGATCGCGCGGTTGTGCCCGGATTTCTCGACGCCATCGTGATCATTGCCGGTGGCAAGAAGCGAGTGAATGTAGAAACCGGGAATGCCCTCGAGCCCCATGGCAATGATCTGGCTGCACAGGAAGCGCTCGATGTTCCACTCGTCCTCGCCCTCGATCGTGCCTTTCAGGGCATCAAACAGCGCGATATTGATCTCATAGGTGCGGGTGCTGCCGTCGGGCATCTTCCGCATGGAAAGACGCCCACCGAATTTCTCGGCCGTGTCGATGACGCGCTGAATATCTTCTTCACTCAGCAACCCCTCCGCCGGGCGCATGCCGATGCCGTCATGCGAGGCGGTGAAATTGAAATAGGTGCAGCCGAGCTGGGCCGGTGGCATCGACATCTGCCAGGCATTGAGATGCTTCGATGTGCCGTGGAGCAGGGCATGGAGCAACAATGGCGGCAGCGAGAAATTGTAGACCATGTGGGCTTCGTTGCGATTGCCGAAATAGCTCAGGTTCTCGGCATTCGGCACATTGGTCTCGGTGAGCAGGACCAATGGTTCGGCGGTGTAGTCGGCAAGCAGGCGGATCAGCCGCACGATTTCGTGGGTCTGGCGCAGATGGATCGAGGGCGAACCGACCTCCTTCCAGAGGAAGGCGATCGCATCCAGCCGCAAAGTCCTGACGCCCTTGGAGATGTGAAAGCGAAGGATCCGCAGAAACTCCAGCATGACCTCCGGATTGGAGAAGTCGAAGTCCACCTGGTCATGGCTGAAGGTGCACCAGACATGCCGGGTGCCCGAGGCTGTCTCGACCTCCCTCAGCAGCGGGTGGGCCCGGGGCCTGACCACCATGGAGAGATCATCGTCCGGCGAAGCTTCGAAGAAGAACCTGTCATAAGGCGCGTGGCCAAGCAGATACTCGTTGAAGAACGTGCTCTGGCTCGAGCAATGATTGATCACCAGATCCGACATCAGACGGAAGTTTTCGGCGATGCGGCCAATGTCCTCCCATGCGCCCAATCCGCTGTCGACGGCATAATAGTCGGTAATGGCGAAGCCGTCGTCCGAAGTGTAGGGAAAATAGGGCAGGATATGCACACCGGTGGCGGTACCCTTCAACCGTGTGTCGAGGAAGTCGAACAGCAGGTCCAGCGGCTTGTGTTCGCCGTTCACAAAGCTGTTGCCGTAGGTGATTACGTAGCTGTCTTTTTCGGACCAGAGCGTGTTGGCCGGCACCCGGCCCCGGCGTTTCGGATGCTCGTTACCGGGCCAGAAGGCCGCTATCGTCTGGTCCAGAAGGGCTGACTGGTCGCTGTCCGGGTAGATCGACTGGAGCAGCATTTGCAGCCCATCGCGCAATCTTCTGGGGATCGGCTTGGGGAGCGTCGCCGGCTTCTCCGGCGGATCTGCATAAAAAAATTCCATGTCCAATTTTTATGCATTTTTAATTTGGTGGCAAGCCGGTTTATGGGAATTAAGGGAAGCGGGGGCTAAGCCAGCCCCGACACCTCATTTTGGAGGTAACGGCATCCGGGTTTCGTTTGAGCTGCGTCAGCAATAGCCTTCCACACCGTTCGACTGTTCCCGTGAATAGCGGTCGCCGTGGGCGAAGCCCCGTGGCAGTATCCTGCCAATTTCCGCCAGTTCCGTCGCGCCAAGTCTAAGTTCGGCGCCCTTGACGCATTCCTCAAGATGGATTGCCGAGCGCGTGCCGGGGATCGGGATGACATGGCTGCCGCGGCTCAAGAGCCAGGCGATTGCCAGGGCAACCGGAGTGGTGCCGAGGTCGCCTGCATAGGCCTTGAAGGGGGCGACGGCTTCGATGTTGCGGGCCAGGTTGGGCTCGACGAAGCGTGGATTGTGCTTGCGGAAATCAGCCGCGCCAAAACTCGCCGGGTTAGGAGCCTGGCTTGCTAAAATCCCGCGTCCGAGCGGGCAGAAGGCGACCAGGGCAACACCGAGATCGCTGCAGGCCTCGACCATTCCAAGTTCCGGCTGTCTCGTCCACAGAGAGTATTCGCTCTGGACGGCCGTCATCGGGGCGACCGCGTGCGCCAGTTTCAGCGAACTCGGGGCAATTTCCGAAAAACCGAAGCCACCGATCTTGCCCTCTTCGATAAAGCGTTGAAGCGTGCCTGTAACCTCCTCGATCGGCCGATCCGCCTCCCGACGATGGACATAGAAGAGATCGACATGATCAACGCCGAGCCGCTTCAGCGATGCTTCAAGTTCGCTCCGGAGGTGGTCCGCGGAATTGTCGAAGTACCGGGCGCCGGTTGCTGGATCGCGACGGATGCCTGCCTTGGTGGCAACCCTGAAGTGACCCGGGTTGTGCCGGAGGTAGTTGCCGATCACCGTTTCAGAGATGCCCATGCCATAGACATTGGCCGTGTCGATCAGGTTCACCCCGAGATCCCTCGCAGCCGCCAGGGTCTCGTGGCTTTCCTGCTCGGTGGTGGGGCCATAAGGCCCTGCGAAATTCCAGCATCCGAGCCCAATCGCGGAAACGCTTGGTCCAGACAATCCCAATCGACGATGTTCCATGAGATCCTTGTACAGGGAAAATCCTCTGATCGACAATTCACAGGCGGTGATTGTCTGGCATGTTTTTCATCCATTGGAACTGCAAGGCCGGCCCGATGGGGGCCGGCCTGCTTTTTGATCCGGACTGGCCAGATTGCCGTTCAGCCGCAGACTTCCTTGAGAGCATCGGCCGTTGCCGAGACAATGGTGTCTGCCTCTTCCCGCGACAGGCAAAGTGGCGGGGCGAAGCCGATGATATCGCCCTGCGGCATGGCCCGTGCGATGACGCCGCGTTTGAGCAGGGCTGCGGCGACCGACGGCCCGACTTTCCTGGCCGGGTCGAAGAAGACGCGGTTGTCCCGGTCCTCGACCAGCTCGACCGCGCAGAGCATGCCTTCTCCGCGGACGTCACCGACATTCTTGTGCTTGCCAACTGCGTCCGTCATGCCCTTGTTAAAGTAGGCGCCGGTATCTCCGGCATTTGCGACGAGGCCAAGGCTGTCGATAAGCTTGAGATTGGCGACACCTGCCGCCGCACCGATCGGGTGAGCGGAGTAGGTCCAGCCGTGGCCAATGGCGCCGAATTCATCGGTGCCCTGTTCGAGAACCTGCCAAACCCTTTTGGAAATTATGGAACCCGACAGTGGGGCATAGGCCGAGGTCAGGCCCTTGGCGATGGTGATGATGTCGGGCTCGATGCCGTAGTGGTTTGATCCCATCATGGTCCCCAGCCGACCGAACCCGGTCACGACCTCGTCTGCGACAAGCAGGATATCATGCTTTCTCAGCACGGCCTGGATTGCCTCCCAGTAGCCCGCGGGTGGCGGCACGATGCCGCCGGTGCCGAGCACCGGTTCGCCGATGAAGGCAGCAATGGTATCGGCGCCTTCGCGTTCGATCATGGCTTCAAGTTCGCTCGCGCAATGGGCAACGAAATCGGCTTCCGACATCGAGAGATCGGCCCGCCGGTAGTAGTAGGGCGCCTCGGTGTGCAGCACCTGTGACAATGGCAGGTCGAACTTCTTGTGAAACAGATCAAGCCCGGTCAGGGAGCCGGTCATCAGGCCGGAGCCATGGTAGCCGCGCCAGCGCGAGATGATCTTCTTCTTCTCGGGCCGGCCCAGGATGTTGTTGTAGTACCAGATCAGCTTGACGTTGGTTTCGTTGGCATCGGAGCCCGAGAGGCCGAAATAGACCCGGCTCATGTTCTCCGGCGCGCGATCGATGACCATCTTGGCCAACGTCACGGAGGCTTCGGTGCCGTGGCCGACATAGGAATGATAATAGGCCAGTTCCTTGGCCTGCGCGGCAATGGCGTCGGCGACTTCCTGGCGGCCATAGCCGATGTTGACGCAGTAAAGGCCGGCAAAGGCATCAAGCAAACGATTGCCTTCGCGGTTGGTGATGTAGACGCCTTCACCCCCGGTGACGATGCGGTTGTTCAACTCACCACGGGCAAATTGTGCAAGATGCGTGGAGGGGTGGAAGAAGTGATCGTGATCCCATTGGTCGAGCTGATCGTTGCGCAACATTGTTGTTTCCTTCTTGATTGTGTCATGCCCAGTCGCGGCAGACATATTTGACTTCCGTGAAGGCCTCCATGCCAAGACGTGAGCCTTCGCGCTCCAGCCCCGACTGCTTCATGCCGCCAAAGGGGATGGGAGCACCGGTCACCTTGGTCCGGTTGACCGCTACCATGCCGAACTGCAGCAAACGGCTGGCGCGGTAAATCCGGCGCGGATCCTGCGTGTGCAGATAGGCAACAAGGCCATATTCGGTATCGTTGGCCCGCTGCAGAACTTCTTCTTCCGTGTCGAAGGAGGCAATGGCTGCGACCGGGCCGAATGTCTCTTCATGCATGATCAATGCATCAGCTGTGACATCGGCAAGCACGGTTGGCTCAAAGAACAATGTTCCGGCCTTGCGACGCTTTCCACCAGCAAGTAGACGCGCCCCCTTGGAAACGGCATCGGCAACATGCCCTTGCTGCTTGGCGACCGCTTTGTCGTTCATCAATGGTCCGATGTCTGGATTGTCCATGCCGATGCCAACGGAAAGCCTTGATGCTGCTTCCGAGAATTTCGCGCAGAACAGATCGTAGACCGGGCGCTCGACAAAGAACCGGTTGGCGCCAAGGCAATCCTGTCCGGATGTTGCGAATTTTGCCTTGATGGCCTCTTCGACAGCCTGGTCCAGATTGGCATCGGCGAACAGGATGAAGGGAGCGTGACCACCGAGTTCCAGGACCAGCCGCTTCACGGTGTCGGCGCCCTGCCTGTAGAGAAGCTTGCCGATCTCGGTGGAGCCGGTGAACGAGACAGCGCGAACGCGCTTGTCTTTCATCCATGGTTCAACAACAACCGGGGCAACGCCGGTCACGACATTGAATGCACCTTCCGGGAAGCCGGCGCGTTCGGCAAGCTCGGCAAGCGCCAGCGCCGAATAGGGTGTTTCAGCCGAGGGATGAGCGACAACGGTGCATCCCGCGGCCAGCGCTGCACTGGCCTTGCGGGTGAGCATGGCTGAAGGGAAATTCCACGGCGTGATCAGGGCTGCAACGCCCACAGGCTCGCGCCAGATCTCGACTTCGGCGTCAGGCAGGTGCGACGTCACGCTTTCGATGTTTGGCCGCTTGGCTTCCTCGGCGAAAAACTCCACGAAGGACGCAGCGTACTCGATCTCGCCACGCGCTTCCGAGATCGGCTTGCCCTGCTCCAGCACCATGATCCGCGCCAGGTCTTCGCTGTTTTCACGAATCAGTTCAAACCAGCGCCGGAGGATTATCGAACGCTGCTGCGGCAGCATGGCGGACCAGATGCTGAAGGCGGTTTCCGCGGCATCAACTGCGCCAGCGCTGTCAATGGCGGACAGGCTTGCAACATCACCGAGATGGCTGCCATCGGCAGGATTGATCACGGCAATCGTCCCTGACTTCGCGCCGGCCGTCCAGCGGCCGCCAATATAGGAAAAGCCGCGAAACAGCGCCGGATCGGTCAGATCAAGCGGCGTTGCGTCAAAGGTTGATGATCCGGCTCGCGGGGGATTTGTGCTCTGATGTGCCATGCCCGATGCTAGCGGCTGAGATCCAGAGGATTCCTCTGATGTGTCGGCTCCCGCCAGGCGGTTCGTCCAAATCTTGTCGGGCGAGGCGTTAATCTACCCCCGGTTCCAGCCCCATCAGAATTTCAAAGGGCGGGCTTGCCGAGTGTTTCACCGGCTTGGTGACGATGTAGGTGAAATAGCGCGCCAGCCCCGCGCCGCGGCCCAGCAGATCGTCGATCAGCCGTTGATAGCTGTCGATATCTCGGGTGATGATGTGCAGGAGATAATCAAAGCCGCCGCCCAGCGCCCAGCAGGACAGAATTTCATCATATGTTTCAACGGCTTGCTCAAATGCCTGAAAGGTCGCCGCGCGGTGGTTTTCAAGTTCTGCCATGACGAAGACCGAGACTTGAGGCGCCACGGATCTGAGCTCGATCTCCGCCTTGTAGCCTGAAATGATGCCCGCTTTTTCCAGCCGGCTCAACCGTTCCCAGCACGGTGTGGCACTGAGATTGACCCTTTTTGCGAGCTCGGTTTTCGATATCCGGCCCTCCCGAGAAAGGATTGCAAGGATCTTGATATCACGGTCATCGAGCTTGAATGGGGCCATGACGGAGACTTTTGAGCCAGCGCCGTGGGGTTGTCAATTTCCGGGATTACGGTCAACAATACTTCATGACAATTTGGCCTCCAGAATCCTCATGGTTAAACCACCCTGTCGGTAAATCCCTTGCGAAATCAAGGGTTCGCGCGGTTGGCTCTGGCCAATTACGTCCTTCCTACCCCGGTTTCCGGTGAGGCCGCATGAGCACGGCACAGCCCTTTGTCGAACTCGCGGAAATTGAAGCGGCGCGCTCCGCTATCGCCGCAACCGTGCGGCGAACACCGGTCAACAAGTCGCCATCTCTCTCCGAATTGCTGGGGTGCCCGGTTCATCTGAAACTTGAACACACCCAGATCACCGGCAGTTTTAAACTGCGCGGCGCGACAAACGCCGTGGCTTCTCTGTCCGATGCGGACAAGCAGCGCGGTGTGGCTGGCGTGTCGACCGGAAATCATGGGCGGGGGCTGGCCCACGCCGCGAAGGCTGCCGGGGTGAGGTGCATCATCTGCATGTCGCGGCTGGTGCCGCAGGCCAAGATTGACGGCATCAAGGCACAGGGTGCCGAAGTCCGGATCGTCGGCAACTCGCAGGATGAGGCGCAACTGGAGGTCGACCGGCTGGTTGACGAAGACGGGTTGACCATGATCCCACCCTTCGATCATCGCGCCATCATTGCAGGCCAGGGTACGCTGGGGCTGGAGTTGCTGGAGCAGGTGCCGGATGTCGCAACCGTTCTGGTGCCATTGTCCGGCGGCGGATTGGTTTCGGGCGTCGCCGCTGCACTCAAGGCCATGCGCCCGGATGTCAGGATCATCGGCATATCGATGGAACGCGGGCCCGCGATGCATGAATGCCTCAAGGCAGGAGGGCCGGTGCTGGTTAAGGAGCTGGCGACGCTTGCGGATTCTCTCGGCGGCGGGATCGGGCTCGGCAATCAGCTGACATTCGCCATGACAAGAGATCTGGTCGACGATGTCGTGCTGGTGAGCGAAGCAGAAATCGCTGCCGGTATACGGCACATCTATTGGCAGGAACGCCAGATCGTCGAGGGTGCGGGCGCCGTCGGCGTGGCGGCTTTGCTTTCGCGCAAGGTAGAGAGCGTCGGTCCGGTGGCTGCCATCCTCAGCGGCGGCAATATCGATATGAAACAGCATCATCGCGTCATATCCGGCGAAGATGTTGATGTTACCCAAGAGGCAGCGTGACATGAGCAACATCAGGATCCTGACCGAGGCGGATTTACGCGGCCTGGTGAAGCTGGATCTTGATGCCATTGAGTGTGTCGAGCAGGCTTTCGCCGCATTGGCCACCGGCGATGTGGTTATGCCGCCGATCCTGTCCATGCCGATCGCGCCGTTCAACGGCGAGGTTGACGTCAAAACCGCGTTCGTGCCGGGTATCGACAGTTTCGCGATCAAGATCTCTCCGGGCTTTTTCGACAATCCGGAAATCGGCCTGCCGAGCACATCGGGGTTGATGGTGCTGTTGTCGGCAAGGACCGGAATGCTCGAGGCTTTGCTGCTCGACAATGGCTATCTCACCGATGTCCGCACGGCTGCGGCCGGTGCGGTTGCCGCGCGGCATCTTGCGCGTGCCGACGCTTCACATGCCTGCATCCTCGGGGCAGGTTGCCAGGCCCGGCTGCAACTCAAGGCGCTGTGCCTGGTTCGTCCGATCAGGACCGCCACGATCTGGGCACGGGACGTCGTTAAAGCGCATACAGTGGCAGCGGAGCTTTCACAGGAACTCGGAATCGATGTGAGTGCCGTAAAGGATGCTGGCGCGGGGGTCAGACGCGCTGACGTGATTGTCACCACCACACCTGCGACAAGCCCGGTGCTTGAGGCAGCGTGGCTGCTGCCCGGTCAACACGTGACGGCAATGGGGTCGGATCAGGAGCACAAAAACGAAATCGATCCCGCATGTCTTTCAAAGGCTGATCTCTATGTCCCCGACCGCCTGTCGCAAACGCGGATCCTGGGCGAATTGCGCAGCGCCATCGCGGCGGGCCTGATCCCCGCCGAGACCGACTTTGCCGAACTCGGCGCCATCGTCTCCGGCGCCGTACCCGGGCGCACCGCGCCCGACCAGATCACCATCGCGGACCTCACCGGAACCGGTGTTCAGGACACCGCCATCGCCACCCACGCCCGACAGCGTGTTTCACATGCCGGACTCGGCACCAACTTCGAGAGCTGAAACATGGCCGAAATCGACACATTCCGATTCACCGACGCCGAATACGAGACCCGCCTGTCGCGGGTGAGGGCCGCGATGGAGGCCAAGGGGATCGACACGCTGATCACCTCGGATCCGTCCAACATGGCATGGCTTACCGGTTACGATGGCTGGTCTTTCTATGTCCATCAATCCGTCATCATAGGACCCTCCGGCGACCCGATCTGGTTCGGGCGCGAACAGGACGCCCAGGGCGCGCTGCGCACGGTCTGGATGAACGAGCCGGACCTGATCGGGTATCCGGATTACTTCGTGCAATCAGCTGAACGCCACCCGATGGAATACCTCGCCGCCAAGCTGACCGAGCGGGGGTGGCACATTGGCCGGATCGGCGTGGAGATGGATAATTACTGGTTCTCCGCCAAGGGATTTCTGTCGCTGAGCGCCGGGCTGCCCAACGAGCTGGTCGACGTCACCAACCTCGTCAACTGGTTGCGTGGCCCGAAATCTCCTGCGGAACTCGATCGCATGCGCAAAGCCGGCAAGATCGTCGAGAGGATGCATGCGCGTATCGCCGAGAAGATCGAGCCCGGCATGCGCAAGTGCGATCTGGTGGCCGAAATTTACGACGCCTCGCTGCGCTACGACGAGGGGTGGGGCTTTGGCGGCGATTACCCGGCGATCGTGCCGCTGCTGCCATCGGGCGCGGATGCCGCCGCGCCCCATCTGACCTGGGACGACAAGAAGATGGTGACCGGCGAGGGCACCTTCTTCGAGATTGCCGGCTGTTTCCGCCGCTATCACTGTCCGCTGTCGCGCACCATCTTCCTCGGCAAGCCGACACAGCAGTTCCTCGACGCGGAAAAGGCCGTGCTCGAAGGCATGGAGGCCGGATTGGAGGCCGCAAAGGCCGGAAACCTGTGCGAGGATATTGCAATCGCCTTCTTCGGCGTGCTTCAGAAGTATGACATCGTGAAGAACAACCGCACTGGCTATCCCATCGGTCTGTCCTATCCGCCGGACTGGGGCGAGCGGACCTGTTCGCTGCGCCCGGGCGACCGGACGGTGCTGAAGCCCGGGATGACGTTCCACTTCATGACCGGTCTCTGGATGGAGGGCATGGGCTTCGAGATCACCGAGAGCATCGCCATCGGCGAAACCGGCCCCGAATGCCTGTCGAACGTGCCCCGCAAGATGCTTGTGAAGGATTGATGCGAAATGAGCGGTAATCCCATCACCTCCACAATCCCGCTCGACGAGGACGGCGAACATCACGGTTTTCTGAGACTGCCCTACAGCCGTGACGATTCGGCCTGGGGGTCCGTGATGATCCCGATAACGGTGATCAAGAATGGCGTTGGCCCCAGCGCATTGTTGACCGGCGCCAATCACGGCGACGAGTATGAAGGTCCGATCGCGCTCATGGACCTGGCGATGAGCCTGAAAGCGGGCGACATTGAAGGCCGGGTGATCATCCTGCCGGCCATGAACTATCCGGCGTTTCGGGCGGGAACGCGTACATCGCCGATTGACCGGGGCAACATGAACCGGTCTTTTCCAGGCTCGCCGAGCGGTACCGTGACGGAGAAGATCGCGGACTACATCCAGACGGTTCTGCTGCCGGAGGCGAGCATCGTGCTCGATTTCCATTCAGGTGGCAGGACGCTGGACTTCATTCCTTTCGCATCGGCGCATGTGCTCGAAAACAAGGAGCAGCAGGCAGCCTGTGTGGCCGCCGTGGAAGCCTTCAACGCACCCTATTCGATGATCATGCTCGAGATCGACAATGTCGGCATGTATGACACCAGTGTCGAGGATCAGGGCAAGACCTTCGTCACCACGGAACTCGGCGGTGGCGGCACCTCGACGGCACGCTCCAATGCCATCGCCAAGAAAGGTGTGCGCAACGTGCTCAAACATGCCGGGATCATGAAAGGGGAACTGGACCTCTCTGCCTCGGTGATGCTCGACATGCCGGATGATGATTGCTTTGTCTTCTCTCACGATGACGGGATGATCGAAGCGATGAAGGACTTGGGCGAGGAGGTGGAGAAAGGCGAAATTGTGGCCCGTGTCTGGCCTGTCGACCGGACCGGCAGGCCACCGCTGGACTATCGCGCCAGGCGTTCGGGTATCCTTGCGTCTCGGCATTTCCCGGGGCTGGTGAAGGCCGGGGACTGTGTGGCGGTGATCGCGGTCAAGGTCTAGACGCGGCAAGGCGATCTTCGAAACACTGCGGAAACAGAAAAGGCCCGTCAGAAGTCTGCCGGGCCCCTTTATGAAGACTTCAGTCGCAGGAGGAGTGCCGCCCTAGCCGATGCGGGCGGCGATGCTCTTGACCTTGCAATAGCTCTTGAGGCCTTCGAGACCCTTCTCGCGGCCGAAGCCTGATTGCTTGTTGCCGCCGAAGGGCACTTCGATGCCGCCGGCAAAGTACTCGTTGATGTAGACCTGACCGGCGTCAATGTCGCGGGCGAGCTGGTGGGCTCTCGTGAAATTGCCGGTGAAGACACCGGCCACCAGTCCGAAGCGGGTGCAATTGGCCAGCTGCAACGCATGTTCGTAATTGTCGGCTTTCTGGACGGTGAGGACCGGGCCGAAAATCTCTTCCTGCACCAGTTCATCCTCGGCAGGCCGGTTGGCAACGATCGTGGGTTCTATGAAATAGCCCTTGCCGGTTTCGGGATCGCTCGATGCCTTGCCGCCGCTGATGAATTCCGCGCCGCGTTCCCGCGCCCGATCGAGAAAGCCTGCAATCTTTTCCTGCTGCATGGCCGAATTGACCGGTCCCATGTCGGGTGAGCGAAGACCATGACCCAGCGAGATCGCCTTGGCCTTGCGTCCGAGGGCTTCGACAAAGCGGTCGTGAATTCCAGCTTCGATCACCAGCCGCGAGCCAGCGGAACAGATCTGTCCGGCATGCTCGAAAATGGCGCCTGCCACATTGGTGACGGTGCCGTCGAAATCGCAGTCATCGAGCACGACCACCGGCGACTTGCCGCCGAGTTCCATCACCGAGCGGGTGACGTTTTCGGCGCAGGCGCGCATGACGCTGGCGCCGGTGGTCACCGAACCGGTGAAGGTGACATGGTCGATGCCGGTGTTGGAGACCAGCGGGGCGCCGACCTCGATGCCGGTTCCGGTCACGACATTGCAGACGCCGGCGGGCAGTCCGGCCTCAAACAGCAGTTCGGCCAGCAACAAGGCGGTGAATGGTGTCTGTTCGGCGGGTTTGGCAACCACGGTGCATCCGGCGGCAAGCGCCGGGGCCATGCCACGGGCGGCGGTCGAGATCGGGAAATTCCAGGGAATGATGTGAGCGGTGACGCCGACCGGCTCGAACTGGCTGTAGCCGACATAGTCTGACGGCAGCGGGAAAGTGCTTCCCTCCAGCTTGTCGCATGCGCCTGCGTAGTACTCAAACGTTCTCGCCGCGCCGGAGACATCCCCCCTTGCCTCGGAAATCGGCTTGCCGCTGTCGAGGCATTCGGTGATGGCAAGCCGTTCCGAGTTGCGGCGGATCAGCTCTGCGGTGCGTGCGAGAATGCGTCCTCGTTCGGCAGGCGGTGTCCGGCGCCAGAGGGCAAACGCCTTGCGCGAATTTTCGACGGCGTCAGCAACATCGTCGGCATTGCCGCGGGCAAAATCGGCAAAGGCCTCGCCGCGGCCCGGATCCTCGCTTTGCATGGAGCGCCCGGAGCGCGGAGCACGAAATCCGCCGTCGATGAAATGGCCATCGGGCAGGCGCAGTCCAGTGGCGTCATTGATGTAGGCGAGGAGGCTGTCGGGTTTTGTGAGCATGTGTCAGGCTCCCAACGAGCTGATCTGGTGACTTGATTGTTCGAGCCAGGCCGGGCTGACCTCGACGCCCCAGCCGGGTGCGTCTGTTACCGTCGCCTTGCCGTCGACGATGGCGTAGGGGGTTTCGACGAAGAGGCCGTCCTGCCAGGGATAGTAGTCCTCGCCCTCGATCGAGAACTCGAGATACTTGCCGGCATTGGGGATGGCGCGCAGCATGTGCATGGTGAACAGGGTGACCATCGACCAGTTGGCGCAGTGGGGCGTGCAGGGCAGGCCGGCCTTGTGGGCCATGTCCGCCACCCGCAAAGTACGGGTCAGGCCGCCGAGATAACAGATGTCGGGCTGGACGATGTCGACCGCCTTCATGTCGATCATCCAGCGCCAGTTCGGAAGCTCGCAATCCTGTTCGCCGCCGGTGACATCGATGGGCGGTGCGGACAGTGCTTCGGTGACCTGCCTGGTCTGCTCGTATTCCCAGTAGGGGCAGGGCTCCTCGAAATGGCTGATGCCGTTGTCGACCAGCATTTTTCCAATTTCGATGGCCTGGGCCGGCGAATAGCAGGAATTGGCGTCGACCAGCAGCGCAACGCTGTCATCCATGGCCTTGCGCATGGTGGGGACGATTTCCTCGGTTCGTCCGGGCCATTCATCCTTGCCGCGACCGCATTCCGCACCGATGCGGAACTTGAAAGCGTCAAAGCCGAATTTGTCGCGCAGTCGGCTCAGCCGCGTGGCCTCATCCTTCGGGGTGATGTCGCGTTTCATGGAAGAACCATAGGCGCGGATGGTTCCCGGTGTGCCGCCGATCAACTCACAGACCGGCTTGCCTTCGACCCTGCCACGCAAGTCCCAAAGCGCTGTGTCGAGGCCGCCAAGTGCACGCTTGAGATAGGAGCCGGGAAACTTGTGTTCCTTCTCGGGAATCAGGTCCACCAGGTGATCGATGTCGAGCGCCGACTGACCAAGCGCGTAGGGTGCCACCTGCCTGTGCACGATCTGCGCTGTGATGTCGGCATAATAGGGAGCGACCTGGCCCCAGCCAATGTCGCCGGTGTCGGTGGTGACCTTGACGAAGCAGACGAACTCGTTGGTGAAGGTTTCAATGTGGGTGATTTTCATGTGGTGTCATTCCATGCCGCAATTTTTTGGAAACCGTAGCGGGTCGATTGGACTTACGATAAGGTCCAATCTCGCAAAGCTTCCAGACCAATTTCGGCTGCCATGAGAGGCCATTCATGAAAACCAAGGCCGGAGCAATTCTCTCATCGATCCGGATCGATCGGAGCCTCGACCGGAAAATCAGCGTGCAGCTTTACATGGGGCTGCGCGATATCATCCTGTCCGGCGGGCTCAATGGCGGGGAGCGGTTGCCCGCAACCCGGACCCTGGCTTCCGAACTGGGCGTTTCGCGAACCACGGCGCTCGATGCGGTCAGCCGCCTGATCTCCGAAGGATTGCTGGAATCGCGGATCGGGGCCGGCACCTTCGTCAGCCACACGATGACCGGGCGCACACCGGTCAAGCCGAAAGCTGCCAAGATCGATGCGGAGCGGGCGCCACGCTTGTCGCCCTCGACAATGCGGGCGCGGGCGATGTTTGCCGAGAGACGGCGACTGCCGCACAAATCCCAGGCTTTTGTCACGGCCTTGCCGGCGCTGCATGCATTCCCGATGGCGCAATGGGCGCGGCTTTCGGCCCGGCACCTGAGATCCGACCGGGATGCGGTGATGGGTTACGGCAACCCCTATGGTCTGCCAAGGTTGCGGGCAGCTATCGCGACACATCTCAATGCCAGCCGCGGGATCCAGTGTGATCCGGAGCAGGTTTTCGTGGTTGGCGGTGCTCAGCAGGCGTTCTCGCTTGTCGGCGGCATGCTGCTGGACCGGGGAGAGAAGGTCTGGTTCGAGAATCCCGGTGCGATCGGGGCGAGGAATGCCTTCATTTCCTGCGGTGCCGAATTGGTTGCCGTGCCTGTGGATGATGAAGGGATCGTGGTTGCCGATGGTTTGGCGAAGGCTCCGGATTTCCGGCTGGCCTTTGTCACGCCTTCGCATCAGCAGCCGTTGAGCAAGGTTCTCAGCCTGTCCCGGCGGCTGGCACTGCTGGATGCGGCTGACCGGGCGGATGCGTTCATTGTCGAGGATGATTATGACGGCGACTTCTATTTCGGCGACCAGCCGCTGCCCACTCTCAAGAGCATCGATACCAATGGCCGTGTAATCTATGTCGGCACATTCTCCAAAACCCTGTTTCCTTCGCTGCGCCTTGGTTTCCTGGTAGCGCCTGCCAGCATGGTGGAGGCCATGTCGGCGATCTTCTCCGCGGCGTTGAGCGGCGTTCCGACCTGGCCCCAGGCCATCGTTGCAGATTTCATCGACGAGGGGCATTTCGCCACCCATATCAGGACCATGCGGCACCACTACAGGCAGCGTCACGAACTTCTGCACGCGCATGCCCGGCAGATCGAACCGCACATGCTTGTCCAGCGTGCCTCGGCGGGTTTTCACACGGTCGGCTATTTCACCGATCCCGGGCGCAGCGAAGAGGATTTTGTCCGCGAGGCAAATGCCGCGGGATTGACGCTCTCCGGGATTGGACGATACTGCCTTGCTCCGATCGATCGCAAGGGGGTGGTCATAGGATATGGTGCCGCCAACGAGGCCGATATCCGGCAAGGCATGGATGTGCTCGCGCGGCTATTCGCTACAGCGGTATGAATGAGGCACGAAGACTGCGTCTTGTTGGTGTCAGAAAGTGTCGAAAATTCAGAAACTTATGGTGTACACGAGTGAGTGGTCCTGTCACAAATTGGTATGATAAAATATCTATAATGGATATGCGGTGCAGTCCAATGAGGGGCTACGCTTCGTCACATCTGCGCGGGTTATAATCAATAATGCGCCGATATTCAGAGGGTTCAAAGGGAGATCAACATGATCATGAAACTAGCAATTGCCGGGCTTCTGGCCACGACCGTGATGGCCGCCGCGCCGGCGCAGGCAGAAACCCTGCGTCTGCTGACATGGGGCTCCTATGCTCCTGACGAGCTGGTGAAAAAGTTCGAGGAAAAATATCCCGACATTACCGTCGAGGTGACGTTCTCGAACAACGAGGAAATGATCGCCAAGCTGCGTGCCACCGGCGGCGCAGGCTTTGACCTGGCCCAGCCAAGTCATGACCGCATCTATGCCGTGCAGCAGGAATACAACATCTACAAGCCGCTTGATCTGTCGAAGATCAACACCGATACCATGCAGGCCAAGCTGCTGGATGGCGTCAAGGCCAACACCACCATCGACGGCGAAGTCTATGCCGTGCCGCACCAGTGGGGCACATCGGGCCTGATGGCCAACAAGACCATGGCACCGGACGTCAAGGCCTGGGGCGATCTTTGCGACCCGCAATACGCGGGCAAGACCTCCATGCGCCTGCGCCGCACGATCCTCCTGGGGATGGCGTTTGACATGGGCGAAGACCCGTTTGCGGCCTATGCCGATCTCGACAAGTACCAGGAGATCCTGGACAAGGTCGCCGACAAGCTGATCTCGTGCAAGGACAATCTGAAGGCCTACTGGAAGGGCGGTGACGACCTTTCGGCGATGATGATGTCGGGCGAAATCGTCGCCTCGGAAACCTGGGATTCGACCGCCTACAAGCTCTATGGCGAGAACAAGGACATTGTCTTTGTGCCGCCGAAGACCGGCGCGCTGGCCTGGATCGACACCTTTGCCATCCCGCGCAAGGGCGAAGCCGATGATGCCGCCTACAAGTGGATCAACTTCGTGCTCGAGCCCGAGAACGTGAAGACCATGTCGGCCAGCACCGGCGCGATTGCCGCTGTCGAAGGCGGCAAGGACCTGCTTCCGGATGACAAGAAGGCTGCCGTCAATGCCGCCTTCACCGACGAGGACATCAACAATCTGAAGTTCTTTGCCAACATCCCGGCAGGTGTCGAGGACATGGAAGGCAAGACACTTGAGAAGATCAAGGCTGCCACCGGCTCCGAATAAGCCGGGTCTTACATCTTCGACTGATTGAGACTGAGTGCGGCTGCGCAGCCCGTTTGTGTAGCCGCACTTCAAATTCCAAAGACCTGACATGACACACTGCACTGGGTACTCGATGCAATCAAACACCGAGAACGATCTGGAATGCATCCAGATCAAGAAGCACTTCGGCTCGGTGCGGGCCGTGGATGACGTCTCTTTCGAGATTCCGAAGGGCTCCTTCTTCTCGATCCTGGGCCCGTCGGGATGTGGCAAGACCACATTGATGCGGATGATTGCCGGTTTTGAGTCGCCGACATCCGGAGACATCCGGATCAAGGGCAAATCGGTCATCGGGACGCCGCCGAACCGGCGCAACGTCAAGATGGTGTTTCAGCACCTGGCCTTGTTTCCGATGATGAATGTCTATGAGAACATCGCCTACGGCCTGCGCTGCGCCGGGGCTTCCAAGGACGTCATCCGCACCAAGGTGCATGATGTTCTCGAACGCATCTCCCTGCCCGATGTCGCCAATCGCGAGATCACACAGCTATCCGGTGGGCAGAAGCAGCGCATCGCGATCGCCCGCTGCATGGTGCTGGACCCGGATGTGCTGCTGCTTGACGAGCCGCTCGGTGCGCTGGATCTCAAACTGCGCGAAGCCATGAAGATCGAACTGAAGCTCCTGCAGCACCAGTTCGACACCACCTTCGTCTACATCACCCACGACCAGTCGGAAGCACTGGTCATGTCCGACAATGTGGCGATCATGAACGAGGGCAAGTTTGTCCAGATCGGAACGCCGCAGGAACTCTATCACAATCCATCGGCCGCTTTCGTTGCGGGGTTTGTCGGCGATACCAACCGGTGGGCCGGAAAGGTAATCCGCGTCGAAGGCAATACGGTCGAGGTGGAAACCGAGGCTGGTCTGGCGATGCGCGGATCGGTTCGTGGCGCTGGCGCACCGGGGATCGGCGACAGGGTGAATGCTTTCGTCCGGCCCGAATTCATCACGGCCGAGAAAGCAGGTGGCTCTGCCGCTCAATCCGGAAATGGTCAGAACGTGATCGAGGGCAAGGTCGACAGTATTCTTTTCAACGGTGCCAACAGCCGGGTTCTGGTCCGCGACCGCGCCGGCGAGTTGATCGAAGCCGACGTGGTTCTGACCGGCGGAGCGCAGGACCTGAAGCCGAAGGATGACGTCACGCTTTCATGGTCGCCGGAACAGACCATGAGCTTCAAGGCTTGAGGGTGATACGATGATGCAAAGAGATATCAAGCGTCTGTCGCTGATCTTGCTGTTTGCGCCCTTCGCGCTGTGGATCCTGCTGCTTATCATCCTGCCGCATCTGGGAATGTTCTATATTTCGCTGCGGGAAAAGGTCGGGCCCCGGATGTATGAGTTCGGGCTCGAGAACTACATCAATTTCTTCACCGAACCGATCTACTGGAACACGCTGATCCGCACCGGGTCGATGTCGTTGCTGGTCACCGTATTGGCGCTGCTGCTGGGCTTTCCGATCGCCTACTACATCGCCAAGATTGCCGGTAACCGGACCCGCGGCGCGCTTTTCCTGATGTGCCTGATCCCGCTGTGGGTGAGCGATCTCATCCGCGCCTTCGGCTGGATCCTGCTGTTGAGGGAAACCGGGATCATTTCGAGCAGCCTGCAGTGGGCCGGACTGATCAACACGCCGATCGAGTTCCTCTACAACGATGCCACGGTGATCATGGGGCTTGTCTATACGGTTATCCTGTTCATGATCGTGCCATTGGTCTCGACGCTGGACGGCATGGATGATGCGATGATTGAAGCCGGCTACAATCTTGGCGGCAACGGACCGACCGTGCTCAGGCGGATCATCATTCCATATGCCATGCCCGGTATCGTTTCGGGCTGCATCGTCGTGTTTATGCTGACCGCGGGCAGTTACCTGACGCCGATCCTCTTGGGCGGCAAGAACTCGAGCTGGTTCACCGAGCAGATCTATGACCAGTTCATCACCCGCTACAACTGGGAATCGGGTGCTGCGTTCGGCTTCCTGCTGCTGGCCTTCACTTCGCTGGTGGTCTGGGGCGGTCTCAAGCTCTCCGGCCAGACACTCAACAGCACGGTGGCGCGAAGCTGATGGCTATCAAACCCAACACCGCCTTTCTCGCCAGCTACCGGATCTACGTTGGCCTGTTCTTTGTGTTTCTGGCAGCGCCGCTGGTTGCCGCGGGCGTTTTCGCCTTCAACGATTCGTTGTTTCCGTCGCTGCCTTGGCAGGGCTTCACGCTCGACTGGTTCTTCAACGATTCAGAGCCGAAACTTGGCATGTTTCATGACCGGCGGTTGCTGCGCGGGCTTTACTATTCCTTCGTGATCGCCAGCTTCGTGTCGCTGCTTTCCGTCTTTGTTGGCACCTGCAACGCCTTCCTGTTCGTCCGCTGCAAGTTCCCGGCCAAGGACTTCTTTTACATCATGATGGTGCTGCCGCTGGTCATTCCCGGCGTCATTCTTGGTATCTCGATCCTGCTGCTGGCCAGCAACATCGCCAATGGCGCGGAAGAAGCCTTGTCGCTTGATCTGGATTTTCTGCGCCCGGGCATCGTGCTGGTGGTGCTGGGCCAGTTCTCGTTCATCACCACGATCACGTCACTGGTGATCATTGCGCGATTGCGCAAGTTCGACGCGTCGATGGAAGAGGCGGCCTACAATCTCGGCGCCAGCCGGGCACGGGTGCTCAGGACCATCACGCTGCCATTCCTGTTTCCGGCCATGGCGGCGGCAGGTATCGTCGCCTTTCTGGTCTCCTTCGAGAACTTCAACACCACGCTGTTCCTCGTTGGTTCGGAAGCGCCGCTGACGATCACCATGTATGACCGGATGGTCAAGGTTGGCTCGACGCCGGTGCTCAATGCGGTTTCGTTCTTCCTGATGATCGGCTCGGCGCTGCTGGCGCTGGTTTCGATCCTGGTGCAACGCGACAAACCCCAAACCTGAGCCTCATAACCAAAGAGTGGCGTACCCCGTGAAGACCCATGACTTCGTGATTGTCGGCGCCGGCTCGGCAGGATGCGTGCTGGCCAACCGGCTGAGCGAGAACGGCAGATATTCGGTGTTGCTGCTCGAAGCCGGCGGACATGACCGCAATTTCAAGATCTTCATGCCGATCGGTTACGGCATGGCATTCTACGACAAGCAGATCAACTGGATGTACCGGTCCGAACCCGATCCCGGCACCGACAACCGGGTAAGCTACTGGCCGCGCGGCAAGGTGATCGGTGGTTCCTCCTCGATCAACGCGATGGTCTATATCCGCGGCCATCCTGGTGACTTCGACGATTGGGAGGCGATGGGCAATCCCGGCTGGGGCTGGAATGATGTTCTGCCCTATTTCAAGAAAAGTGAAACCAGCGACCAGGGCGAGACGGAATGGCGTGGCGGCAGCGGCCCTCTTTATGTTTCAACCATGGAACGCGACCTGCATCCCACCTGCCGGAATTTCATCCGGGCCGGGGAAGAGTGCGGGCTCAGCTACAATCCCGATTTCAATGCCGCCACCAATGAGGGCGTCGGGCTTTATCAGAACACCGCCAGGGGCGGGTTCCGGATGTCGGCGGCGCGGGCCTATCTGCATCCGGCGCGGCGGCGCCAAAACCTGAGGGTCATTTCGCGCGCCCATGCGACACGGATCCTGTTCAAGGGCAGCCGTGCGACCGGGGTGGAGTATGTCCGAAACGGAAAGATCGAACGAGTCTACGCGGGACGGGAGGTCATCATTTCGGGTGGCGCGGTAAACTCGCCGCAGCTCCTGATGCTTTCCGGGGTCGGCTCGGCAGAAACGCTCAAGCGGCATGGCATTGAGGTCGTGCATGACCAACCGAATGTAGGCCAGCACCTTCAGGATCATCTTTGCATCGACCATACCTACAAGGCTCGGGTGAAGACGCTCAATGACGACCTGAGGCCGCTCATCGGAAAACTGCGCCATGGCATCAACTATGTTCTCAGGCGCAGGGGGCCGCTGTCACTCGGGGTGAACCAGGCAGGGGGCTTCATCCGGACGCGGCCGGAGCTCGAGCGCCCCAACATGCAGCTCTATTTTTCGCCGGTAAGCTATACCAAGGCGCCGCCGGGCAAGCGTCCGTTGATGAGCCCGGACCCATTCTCCGGTGTGATCATGGGAACGCAGCCGACACGGCCGACCAGCCGCGGTCATCTGGGGCTGAAGTCGTCCGATCCGTTCGATGCGCCGGCGATCCACCCGAATTACCTGTCGACCAATCACGACGTTGCTGAACAGCTCGAAGGCGCGCGATTCCTACGCCGGCTTGCCGATTCTCCGGCGTTTGCGGAAATCCTCGAAGAAGAAATTCGCCCGGGACGCCAGGTAGAGACCGACGATGAGATGATCGCCGATATCCGCGCACGCGCTGGCACCGTGTTTCATCCGGTGAGCACCTGCCGCATGGGTGGCGACGCCAGTGACAGTGTCGTCAGCCCGAAGCTCAAGCTGCACGGGCTGGACAATCTTCGAGTAATCGATGCCTCGGTTTTTCCGGCCGTGACATCCGGCAACACAAATGCGCCGACCATCATGGTTGCGGAAAAGGGCGCCGACATGATCCTCTCCGACCACGCGGGAACATAAGATGATAAAATCGAGCGATTGTTTTACTCCCGATTTCAAGCCCACGCCCTACTGGTGGGATGCGAGCCCGCAGCAGCCCGATGACATGGCGAAACCGCCGGCGACTGCGGATGTGCTGATCATCGGGTCAGGTTACACCGGGCTGCATGCGGCGGTGCAGACCGCGCGCGCGGGATTGGAGACGGTCGTGATCGATGCGGAAGCAGCCGGCTTCGGCTGCAGCACCCGCAATGGCGGGCAGATCTCCACCAGCGTCAAACCGTCGTTTTCCACGCTCAAGCAGCGATATGGCGAGGCTCGCGCGGTTGACATCCTGAAGGAAGGTCAGGCCTCGCTCGATCATGTGGCCCGGTTCGTGGCCGAGGAAAAGCTCGATTGTGATTTTGGAGTGGTTGGCCGCTTCCACGGGGCACACACCGCGGGACAGTATGACAAGCTGGCAAAGGATTGCGAGAGCCGGCATCCCGGTTTCGAAACCGGCGCCTTCATGGTGCCGCGTGGCAGCCAGCACGGGGAACTCGGCACCGATGCCTATCATGGCGGGATCGTCTTTCCAAAGCATGCCAGCATCGATCCCGGCAAGTATCATGCAGGGCTTCTTGGCGTGGCAAAGGCGGCGGGTGCCAACATCATCAGCCAGTGCCGGGTGAATGATCTCGAGCGTTCAGCCCAGGGATTTGAAGTGTCGACCGACAAGGGACGGGTTCGTGCCAGCAAGGTGATCATCGCCACCAACGGCTACACGGGTCCGTTGTCGCCATGGCAGCAACGCCGGGTGATTCCAATCGGATCCTACGTCATCGCCACGGAGGAAATCCCCGCCGACGTGATGGACCGGCTGTTTCCCACCAACCGTATCCTCTCGGATACACGCAAGCTGGTCTACTACTACCGTCCGTCGCCGGACCGGAAGCGCATCCTGTTCGGTGGCCGGGTGTCGCTGCAGGAAACCGATCCGCGCAAGAGCGGGCCGAAGCTCTTGGCCGAGCTGGTGCGCTTGTTCCCCGAGCTGGAAGGAACCCGTATCAGCCATTCCTGGGCCGGGATCGTGGCCTTCACTTTCGACACGCTGATGCATTGCGGCGAAGACAAGGGGCTCTCCTATGCGATGGGCTATTGCGGCTCGGGCGTCGGGATGGCCGGTTATCTCGGCTCAAGGCTTGGAAAGGCAGCGGCTGGCGTCGATCCGGATCTGGGCGCCTTCAGTCAGATTCCGTTCCAGACGCGGCCGTTCTACACCGGAAAGCCATGGTTCCTGGCCCCTTCGGTTGCCGTCTATCGCCTGCGGGACCGGCTCGGGATCTGAGCCGGAGAGCCTTTAGTCCTGTTTCCTGCTGACGACGGCCTCGGCCTCGATCTCCACGCGGAAATCGCCGATCAGGTTGCCCACCAGGAACGTGGTGTTGGCCGGCGGATTGGTGGTGAAGCGAAGCCCGTGGGCGCGGGCCGCAGCCTCAATGTCCTCCTCGCCACGCAGATACATGCGGGTGCGCAGAATGTCCTTCGGGTCTCCGCCGAGCGCGCGCACTGATGCCGCGATCTTGTCGAGGATATAGGTTGTCTGGGCGCCGGCGTCATCAAGGGCAACCGTGCGGTCGACGCCGTGGGTTGCAGTGGTGCCGGAAACCACGATCCTGTCGCCGTCGCGCAGCGCCCGGCAATAGCCGGCGATCGGTTCCCAAAGGGATCCGGAGAAGACACGTGCCCGGTCGGGATTGTCCGGGTCGGTGACGGCCTGCATGGCGCTCGGCATCTCCGACAAGTGATGGCTCAGATCGCCCGATGCGGTGAGGAAGGGTGGCTGGCGGTACTCGTCGCCGCAATCGCCGGGGATCATGCGGGTCGCGGCGAAGGCCTGGTCGAGACGATCATGGTCGTCCGCATCGAGTTCGAACTGGAACAGCCGCAGATTGTCGGCGCGGTGCTGGTTTTCGCCGAGGCGCGCGCCGACAATGACGCCTGCGACATGGGCGTGCTCGAGAACCCAGCGGGTGGCGACGTTGGAGATCGAGACGCCATGCTTGCGGGCGATCTCGTCGGCAGCCTTGAGAATGCCCTGGTAGCCGTTCCAGCCTCCGGCAGCCTGGATGAACCTGAGATACTTGGATCCACTCCAGTCCTTGACCGCCTCGGGTTCGGGCTTGCCGATCCAGCGTTCGGAGAGGAAGCCACCGCAAAGGGTACCGTAGGCAAGCAGGTGGACACCATGCTTCTTGCAGATCTCCGCCAGATGCCCCGCGGCGCGGCGATCGATCAGCGAAAACGATACCTGGTTGGAAACCAACGGGATGCCTTCGGCCAATGCGAGATCAAGATGGGCGGCATCGAAATTGGTGACGCCGATTTCGCCGATCAGGCCCTCCTGCCTGAGCCGCTTCATCTCGTGCAGGGCATCGAGCCAGGCGGGATGTTCGAAGGTCCACCAGTGGAATTGCAGCAGGTCGACACGCTTGACGCCTAGTCTGTCGAGACGTTCCTGCACGCCGGCACGGACGATCTCCGGTGTCATCGGTCCGGGTTCGGGGCACCACTTGGTGAAGGCCCGGGGGCGGTCGCCACCCTGCCAGCTGCGCAGCAACTCGCCGGTGATCAGTTCCGAGGTGCCGTAGTGGTCCGCCATGTCGAAGGTGTCGAATCCTTCCCGGGAATAGTCGGCAAGCGCCTTCGCACCAGCGACCGGGTCTAGCGTGACGCCGTCCTTTTCCTGGTCGGCAACCTGCCACAGGCCGGTCAGAATGCGGCTGATCGAGAGGCCGGGCGCGAGATCCTTGCGGTCGGGTTTCATGGTTTGATGTCCTTGTTGCGGCGTCCGAGATGACGCGATACGGAGCGCACTTCGGGCAGGATGCCCTGCGGCCTCCACAATAGAATGACGCAGAGCATCACGCCGATGATGACGATCTGCAGCGAGGCCGCGCGGGCCTGCTGATCGGCGGGGAAAACCTCCGAGATCAGCGCACCGGACAGGGCCCAGATGGCCCAGACAAGAACTGCGCCGAGGATTGCGCCGCGGTTGTTGCCCGACCCACCGACGATCAGCATCGCCCAGACCTGGAAGGTCATCATCGGCAGGTAGTTGCCCGGTGCGATGAAGCCGATGAAATGGGCCTGTACAGCGCCTGCCAGCGCCATGATTGCACCGCCGAGGGCGAAGGCCTGGATGCGTAGAAGAACCGGGTTCTTGCCGAGCGCCTGGGCGGCGACCTCGTCTTCGCGCACCGCGCGCAAGGCGCGACCCCAGGGACTGCGCAGGAGATGTTCAAGCAGCAGATAACAAGCGAGGACGACCGCAGCCGTCAGTGCCAGGTTGAGACCATTGAAAGCAAAGGCTTCTCCCTGAAGCCCCGAGAAGGGCCGCGGGATGAAGGCCATGCCGAAGGCGCCGCCGGTCAGGCTCTCGGTGTTCTGGAAGACAAGCTGGAGCGCCACGGCAATGCCGAAGGTTGTGATGGCCAGGTAGTCCGACCGCATTCTCAGGGTCAGCAGGCCGACCGCAAGCGCGAGGCCGCCGCCGGCCGCAATGGCTGCCAGCCAGCCGAGTGCGATGGGGAGATCAAAGCCGCCGATGCGTTCGGCCGCGTTAGGTGTCGTCAGGGCCGCCGAAACATAGGCGCCGAGGCCGACAAAACCGGCGATGCCGACATTGAACAGCCCGGTTTGTCCCCATTGCACATTCAGTCCCAGGCAGATGATCGCGTAGGTGAGCGCAATGGTCAGGAAGAAGGCTGCGTAAGCGAGGAGTTCCATTCATGCCCCCTTCTGGCCGAAGAGGCCCTGAGGGCGCAGCATCAGCACCAGCACGAGAATGACGAAGGAGATGGCGGCGCGCCATTCCGCGCCGACGACCTGTACTGCGAAGGCTTCCGCAAGCCCTATGATCAGTCCTCCCAGCATGGCGCCCGGGATGGAGCCGATACCGCCGAGAATGGCGGCCGAGAACAAAGGCAGCAGCAGGTCGAAACCCATATAGGGACGGATCTGCACCAGCAGTCCGGCCATGACGCCGGCGATGCAGGCGAGGCCCGCACCGATGATCCAGGTGACGCGAATGACATTCTCGACATTGACACCGTAGACCCCGGCAAGGCTCGGGTTCTCCGAAACCGCCCGCATCGCCCTGCCGGTGGCGCTGCGGGTGACGAGGAGATGTAGCATCACCACGAGCACGGCGGTCATGCCGATCACCAGCAACTGGTCAGGTGTGGCGCGCATGCCGAGCCCCAGTGGCTTGGCAATCTGCAGCGCCTTGGTGAAGTAGGCGGGTTTGGCGGTGAAGATGAACTCAAGCAGCGACCGCAACGCCATCGACGCGCCGAAGCTTGCCATGACGATGATGATCGCATCGGCACCACGGGCCCGTAGCTTGCCGAACAGGATGCGGTCCAGTCCCAGCGTCAAAGCCACGGTCAGCGCCACACCGCCGAACATGGCAAGCGGAAGTCCCCAACCGAAGCTGAAGGGATAGACTGGCGCGCCGAGCCCGGCGGCAAGCCCGCCGAGGACACCAGCCACGGTCAATGTCAGGTAGGCGCCCCAGGCGAGAAAATCGCCATGGGTGAAGTTGGCAAAGCGCAGGATCGAATAGGTCAGGGTCAGGCCGATCGCGCCAAGACCGATGGTCGATCCGGCTATCAATCCGTCGATGATGGCTTGCGGGTTCATGTTCTAGCCTCCGCCGTGCGATGGCCAAGGAACAGTTCGCCCAGCAGCTTGCCGTCATGCAGGGTTTCCGAGGGGCCGTCATGGGCGAGCTTGCCGTCAACCAGAACAAGTGCGCGTTCTGTCAGCGTCAGGGCCGCGCGGACATTCTGCTCGACGAGGACAAGCGTCACGCCGGCTTCGGAGATACGGCGCAAGGTGTCGAACACCTGGCCAACGAGCTTTGGTGAGAGGCCGGCGGAAGGTTCGTCGAGCATGAGCACCTGCGGCTCGGTCAGAAGGGCACGAGCAGCGGCAAGCATCTGGCGCTGGCCGCCGGAGAGTGCACCTGCCAGTTCGCCAGGCCGGGCGGCAAGGTCGGGGAACATGTCGAGCATCGCTGCGATCCGTCCGGCGCGCTCGGCCTTTGGCAGCAACTGCGCCGCGATCTGCAGGTTTTCGAGAATCGTCAGGCGGGTGAAGATGTTCTCGGTCTGGGGCACGAACCCCATGCCGTTGCGCACCAGATGATGAGAGGCGAGTCCGGTCACATCGGTCTGTCCGAGCCGAACGTGGCCTGCGAAGCATGGCACAAGGCCGGCAATGGCCTTGATCATGGTGGATTTTCCGGCGCCGTTGGGGCCGAGAATCGAGACAGCCTCGCCTCGGATGATGTCGAAGCTCACACCCTTGACGATCGGCAGATCGGGATCATAGCCGGCGTGCAGACCGGCGACGGACAGCGCGGTCATGCGGGCATTCCCTCGAGGTAGACATCGATCACATCGGCGCGCCTGGTGACCTCTTCCGGCGCACCCTCGGCCAAGGACTTGCCGGCGGCCATGACGATGACGCGGGGACATAGGCGCGCAATCATTTCCATGTTGTGCTCGATCAGCAGAACCGCGATTCCCAGCTTGTTGATGGCACGAATGCGGTCGATGATCAGATCGAGAAGCGCGGGATTGACCCCGGCCGCCGGTTCGTCAAGCAGGATGAGCTTTGGCTCGGCCATCAGCACACGGGCAAGTTCGAGCAGTTTGCGCTGCCCGCCTGAAAGCACCGCTGCCGGTTGATCCTCAAGATGCGAGAGGGAAACGAAATCCAGGATGTCGCGAGCACGAACGACATTCGTTCGCTCCTGCGCGGCGACCTGGCGCGGGGCGATGAGCGCCGAAAACAATCCTTCGCCGAGCTGGTTCTGAGCCGCCGTCATGACATTCTCCAGCACCGTCATGCGGGGGAACGGGCGGGGAATCTGGAAGGTGCGGCCGAGGCCGGACAGGATCCGGGCTTCCGGCCGTGCTTTGGTGAGATCCTTGCCGGCCAGGTGGATGCTGCCAGCGTCGACCGGCAATGCACCGGCCAACAGGTTGAAGAGCGTCGACTTGCCCGCGCCGTTCGGCCCGATCACGCCCAGAATTTCCGAGGCGGCCAAATCCAGCGAAATGTCGTTGACGGCGCGAAATCCTCCAAAGGATTTGGTGATGCCGCGGGCCTTGAGAATTGGTGGCTGACTGGATCCGGTCATGAGGCTCAATCAAAGTTGATCAACTATCATTTATCATTTACACGATCATGTTTCAGGCCTAAAGTAAAGATCCAAACGAGCAAGGCGGGCATTGTCGGAATGAACATCCAGACCACCACCAAGTTTGACGGGCCCGGGCTCGACGCGCTTTCGCCCGTCGGCCGCGAGACCGTTCAGGACCGGATCTATCGGCAGCTCCGCATCGCTCTCATCCAGGCGCGGTTCGATGCCGGCGAAATCTTTCTCGCCGGAGACGTGGCTCAGCGCATGTCGGTCAGTTCGATGCCGGTACGCGAGGCTCTGGCGCGGCTTGTGTCTGAACGTGCGCTGGAAGCGATGCCGAACCGTCGGGTGCGCGTGCCGTTGCTTACACTGGAGCGGGCGCGGGATATCGCTCAGGCACGAACCCTGATCGAAAGCGAGCTGGCCGCCCGTGCGATTTCAAATCTGACCACTGACGATATCGAGCGGCTGGAAATGCTGACGGCAGAGTATGAGGATACGAGCGACGCCCAGGATGTCGCGACGCTGAACCATGCCTTCCATTTCCATCTGTACGAGGCGGCAGGCTCGTCGGTGTTCATGCCCATCGTTGAAAGTCTCTGGATGCAGGCAGGGCCCTATGTCCGGGCTGCGGCGAAGCTGCACAAGCCACTCACAGACACGGCCGCCACGCTGCATCACAGGGGCATTCTCGAAGCCATCCAGGCCGGCGACAAGGCCCGCGTTGCCAGCGAGTTGACGGCTGATATCAGCCAGTCATTCGCCATTCTGGAAAGGGCGGATCCGGATTTCTGGAACGAGGGCGAGGGAGGCGCATCATGAGCAAGGATGATGGCTTCGAGCTTTGGGATCTGAAGGTGGAAGTGGTTGCACCGGAAGGCGCAAAGATCTGGTGCGGCGCCAATGTTGGCGATTATTTCGAACTGCGTGGAGAGATGCTGCACCTGCCTGACGGGCAGGGAATCTCGATCTACTCGCTGGCTTCGGTGCTGCCCCTGCTGGCCGCCAAGCAGCGCCAGACAGATGCGAATGACTGGATGTCCACCGATGCCGAGATTGCCTGTCCGGACCCCAATTGTCCCTCGCGGTTGAGGATAACGCGTGCCGGGCTGAGGCGTTTCAGCCATTCCGAGACCACTGCCGTGCCACTGGGAGATGACAATGCAGACCTATGACCTGGCTCCGGGACATCGGATTTCCCGTGTCATCAAGGGTGGTTGGCAACTGGCCGGCGGGCATGGCGATATCGACCGGCAGGCCAGTATCGATGACATGATCGCCTTTGCCGATTCGGGGATCACGACATTCGATTGCGCCGACATCTACACCGGGGTGGAAGCCCTTATCGGGGATTTCCGAAAGGAGTATGAACGGGCCCGCGGCGCCGAGGCGCTTGACAAGATCAAGGTGCACACAAAGTTTGTTCCCGATCTGGGCAATCTCGCGACACTTACAAAAGCCGACGTGGCCGCCGCCATCGAGACCTCGCTCAAGCGCCTGAACATGGACCAGCTCAATCTGGTACAGTTTCACTGGTGGGATTATGAAGTCGACCGCCAGGTTGAAGTGGCCACCTGGCTTGCGGAGCTCCGGCAGGAAGGCAAGATCGCCAATATCGGCGGCACCAATTTCGACACGGAACAGATGCTGCGGATCATCGATGCCGGTGTGCCGCTGGTCTCCATGCAGGTTCAGTATTCGCTGATCGACGACCGTCCATCGCGCGCGATGACGACCGCGGCTGCCCAGCACGGGGTTCGCTTTCTTTGCTACGGGTCGGTCGGCGGCGGGCTGTTTTCCGAACGCATGCTCGGCGTACCCGAACTGACGCCGCCCTTCGAGAACCGGTCGCTGATCAAGTACAAGCTGATCGTCGACGAGTTCGGCGGTTGGGCGCTGTTTCAGGAGTTGTTGAAGGCATTGTCCGTGGTCGCGGCGCGGCATGGCAGCGATATTGCCTCGATCGCCAGCCGCGCGGTTCTCGAGCGTCCCGGCGTGGCAGCCGTTATCGTCGGTGCGCGCAACCGCAACCATCTCGAGCGCAACCTGGCGATCCCCGGCATCAAGTTGAGCGAAGAGGATTTCGCGGAGATCAATGCCGTTCTTGCGCGGGCCAATCCTGTGCCCGGCGATGTCTACACGCTGGAGCGGGACCGGAACGGCAAGCATGGTTCGGTGATGAAATACAATCTGAACAAACAGGGGCATTGAATGGCGGACCTGATCACGCGCGCCCAGGCCGAAGTCGTCAACCGGCATCATTTTTTCGTGGAATGGTTCACCGGCCGTGCCGGCGAAGCAGAGCTTGAGGCTTCACTGCGGGCCTTTGCGCCAGACATGGTGATGATTGAGCCCGACGCCAACACCATCGGCAGGGACGACGTCGTGGTCATGATCAGCAACGCCCGCGGCAAGCGCCCGGCGGATTTCGAAATCAGGGTGGACCTGATCTCGGCACGCCTCATCGACAGCGACACGGTTGCTGTCGTCTACGATGAACATCAGGTGATCGCTGGCGAAAAGTCCGCCCGCCGTTCCTCTGCCGTGTTCAGTGCCGATCCTGAAGCACCCGAGGGGGTGGTCTGGCGGCATCTGCAGGAAACCTGGATTACGACATAACAAAACGGGCGAGAGAGGCCCCATAACAAGGAGAACGAGAATGAACATGATCCGCAAATCCGGCCTTGCCTTGGCCATGCTTTGTGCCTCGGCGCTCAGCTCGCAAGCCTGCGACATCACCATTGGAATGGTGATGGAGCTCACCGGTCCCGCAGGGGCCTACGGGCAGGCTGGTGCCAAGTCCGTGGAGATGGCTTTCCGCGACCTTAACGAAGCTGGGGGTGTGCTTGGGTGCAATCTGGTCACCGATACCCGAGACAGCCAGAGCCAGGGCAATGTCGCCGTCGACCAGGCGACGCAGCTTGTCAATGTCAAGCAGGTGCCTGTGGTGATCGGCGGGATCATTTCGTCGGTCTCGATCCCGATCCTGACGTCTGTGACCGCCGCTGCCGGCGTCGTGCAGGTGTCGCCCGCATCCTCAAGCCCGACGCTCACGCAACTGAGCCGTGACGGCAAGACCGGTGGCTACTTCTTCCGGACCATCACGTCCGACGCGCTGCAGGGCATTGCGGCTGCCAAATACGCGATCGATTCAGGCCTGAAGAAGCTGGCCATCATTCACGTCAACAATGATTTCGGCGTCAACCTGATGCGCGAATTCTCCGCTTCCTATGAAGCGCTCGGCGGTGAAATCACATCTGTCACGCCCTACAACGAGAACCAGCCCAACTATGGTGCCGAAGTCACCGCAGCCATGGAAGGCAGCCCGGATTCACTCTACCTGATCAGTTATCCGGTCGACGGTGCAACCGTTGCCCGGGCCTGGATCAGCCAGGGCGGCCCGCAGAAGTTCCTGCTCAATGACGGGATGAACTCGACGGATTTCATCGAGGCCGTCGGCGCCGAATATCTCGAGGGCGCTTTTGGCACGTCTTCGGGGACGACCGAGACGGAGTCGACCAAGTATTTCTACGCCAATTACGAGGCTTTCTCGGGGGGCATCGCGCCGTCGGCGCCCGCCGCCGACCGGTCCTATGATGCCGGTGCTATTGTCGGGCTGGCCGTGGCCAAGGCCGGCAAGGCTGAATCCGACGCCATCCGCGATGCGATCCGTTCGGTGGTCGATCCGGCAGGCGAGACGATCTATGCCGGACCCGAAGAGTTCAAGAAAGCACTGGCGCTGATCAATGAAGGCAAGGCGATCAATTACCAGGGCGTCATCGGCAATGTGTCGTTCGACCAGTATGGCGACATTTCCGGTCCGTTCCGGCTCTGGCAGATCAAGGGTGGCGAAGTCGTCACCAATGGCCAGATGACCGCCGCCGATGTTGCCGATGTGAAGGCTTCCATGCAGTAACCCGGCCCCCCGGGGGCGGTTACGCCTGCAGGAATACGAAAGAGGCGCCATCACGGTGGCGCCTCTCACCCCGTCGGAGGCAGTTCCGTCCTGACTGGAGCGAGTTTTACCGCGCGAAGCTGGAGATCCAGTGGCGGTAGAGGTTTTCCCGCATAAGCGAGAGGCTCGCCTCGGCAGCGGAAAGATCGTCGAAGATCCGGTCTGCGTCGTCGCCGATATGAGTGCGGAGCATCTCTTCACATTGTTCGATATCATACCAGTCGGCAAGAGTGCCGGTATCCAGCTCGGCATGGAACTGGAAAGAGTGTGCCGTTCCGCCCCAGACCATGGCCTGAACATTGCAGTGGTCGGAAGATGCAGTGACCTCGGCACCCGGCGGCAAGCGGCTCACCTCCGCACTGTGCCATTGAAAGCACCCGAATTCTTCGGACAGGCCATCGAACATCGGCGGATTGCCGCGCTTGCCCACATGCAGCAACCCGACCTCGGATTTGGCCGCAGGAGCTACCTCGCCGCCGAGCACGTGCGCCAGCAACTGATGGCCGAGGCAGATTCCGAAATAAGGCAACTTGCGTTCGAGGACCGCCTCGCGGATCAGGTCGATCTCGCGTGACAGCCACGGCAGTTCACACGCCTCCCAGACCTGCATCGGGCCGCCCAGAACCCAGAGCCCGTCGATGCCGTTCAGCTCGGCGTCGCCGATCTCGTCGGGCGCCGTACAGGCAATCACCTGATGCCCGTCGCGGGAAAACAGCGGCCTGAACCCGCCGGCATGTTCTTTGCCGGAGTGCTGAATGATGAGGATGCGCATCGGCGTAACCATGTAAGAGTTCGACGTCAGCCCCGGCAAAGGGGCAATCGCTTTTGCAGTCTGTATTGCGGGCCTCAAGCCGTCTGCAGGGTGCGGAGACTGTCGGCGAACGTGTCGCTTGCCATCAGTGTCCTGCAGCGGGCGAAGCGGCCATCCGCATAGGCACGAAAATCGTCGGCCGGATTGCCATTGGCCAGTTGTATCAAACCCCAGAGCGTCCACAAAAGATCGCACATCGCCTTGTAGATGATCATCCGCGCCCGGTCGGCGGCTTGCGGCTCACCGCAGGCATAGGCCTCGAGCAAGGCCTGATCCTGGGCGGCATCGAATTCTCCCTCCACGGAAAGATCGCCCAGATCCCACATCGGGTCGTTCATCCCCGAATATTCCCAGTCGACGATGTAGATCTGCTCGCCGGTATCGAGGAAGTTCTCGCAAAGCGGATCGCAATGGCAGGCAACCAGCGGGACCGGGTTTCGCGCCAGGGCCGCGCGGACCGATTGGGCTTCGCTGACCACGTCATGGTAGCCGTCCGGCAGTGCCACATCCTTGGTCGAAAGGATGCCGAGATACTCGTCGATCATGGCAAAGAGCTCGAATGTGAAGGGAAACTTCGCGCCGGACGTGTGCAGCCGTCGAAAGGCTTGGCCGGCGCGGCGGACGGTGCCGATATCCGCACGGAAACCGGCAGGGGTCATGGTTGCGGCGCCATCGATGAACCGGGTCGCCATGACCCCGGTCTCAGGATCGGCAAAAATGACCTCGGGGCTGACGCCTGCATCCGCCGCAGCCCGGGCGGAAACCGCCTCGTGCGCCCGGTTGATGTATTCCTCGGTTCCGGCACCGGGCAATCGGACACAAGTGTCGCCGACCCGGAACACCAGGTTGGTCAGACCGCCCAGCCGTTCGACCGGGCCGGTGTAGTTCACGAGCGACGGGATTGCGGAGAGGCTGGCGCGCAGCCGGTTCTCTGTTTCATCTGGCATGGCGGTGCGCCTCCTTTTCCTCGTTCAGCTCTTGTGACACAGTTCCACAAAGTCATTGAAATGGCTATGGTAACCGGTAACGGAATGACAGTGGAGCGTGACATGACGACGGATGACAAGACTGCCCGCCTCGGCGCTGTGTACCAGGCTGACAGCACGGAAGATGTCGCGCGGGTCTACGATGCCTGGGCGGAGAACTACGACAGCGACATGTCTCTCGCCGGTTACCGCCATCCTGCCATTTCGCTCGCGCTGCTGGCTCGGTTTGTCTCGAAGGACGCCGGGCCGCTGCTTGATGCGGGTGCCGGGACCGGGCTGATCGGGGAATGGCTGGCGATAACGGGTTACACGCACGTCGAGGGGCTCGATCTCTCCAGGGGCATGCTTGCGGTGGCCGAACGCAAGGGTGTCTACAGGGCGCTGCACCAGGCGGCGCTCGGCACGAGGCTGCCATTTGCCGACAACCATTTCGCCGCGATCATCTCCGCCGGGGTTTTCACATCGGGCCATGTCGGTGTTGAAGGCCTCGACGACCTGCTGCGGATCTGCAAGTCCGGCGGCGTGATCGTGCTGACCATCAAGGACGTCTTGTGGCAGGCAAGCTTCCGTCAGCGTCTCGCCGAGCTTGAAGCGAATGGCGTATGCACTCTGATCGATGATACCGGCCCCTATGTTTCGATGCCCGGCGAGGCGGGCACCACGCCAAGCCGCTGCATTGCGCTGAAAGTCGCCTGATCCGGATTTGCCGGTTCAGGCTTTCACCCTGGCGTTGGCCGGATCGATGAAAGGTTTCAGGCCGATCCGCGCGGAAAAACGCTCCATCGCTATGACCAGTTCGTAGTCTCCGTCTTCAAGGAAGTCGTCGGAGACGCCGTCCTGGTTGCGGACATAGCCATAGCCGACGCTCTTGCCGATGGTGTAGCCGTAACCGCCGGAGGTCAGGTAGCCAACGGGTTGGCCATTGCGCAAAATGGTTTCGCGTCCGACCAGGACGGCGTCTGGATCGTCGATGACGAACCCGGCGAAACGCTTGGTCAGCGGCTGGCCGGCAATTGCCGCCAGAGCCTTCTGGCCGACAAATCCGGTGTTCGAGTTGCGCCGTACCGCCCAGCCGAGGCCCGCCTCGTGGGGCGTGTCGTTGGGGGTGATGTCCGAGCCCCAGGCCCGGTAGCCTTTTTCCAGGCGCAGGGATTCGAGCGCCCGGTAACCGACCGGACGGATATCCCAGGGTTTGCCCGCATCCATCAGCGCGTCGAAAATCTCGCCGGTGGCGCCGATCGGCATGTGCAGTTCCCAGCCGAGCTCGCCGACATAGGTTACCCGCAAGGCGCGGACGGTATGGCCGGCAATGTCGATTTCACGGACATGGCCAAAGGGGAATGCAGCGTTGGAGACATCCGCCGACGTGATCTTTTCCAGAACATCGCGGGCATGCGGGCCCATCAGCGACAGCGTGCCATGGGCTTCGGTGATGTCCTCGATCCTGACATCGGCGCCTTCTGCTATGTGCTCCCGGATCCAGGCCAGATCGTGGGTGCGGAACCCGGTGCCGGTGACGATGTAGAACCGGTCATCTGCGAGGCGCGCCACGGTCAGATCCGCCTCGATGCCGCCCCTGGTGTTGAGCAGCTGGGTGTAGGTCAGGCGTCCGACCGGCTTGGTCACATCATTGGCGCAGATATGGCTCAGCGCCGCGAGCGCATCAGGGCCGCTGACCTCATACTTGGCAAAGGAAGACTGATCGAAGATGCCAACCTTCTCGCGGACATGACGGTGTTCATCGCCGACCGCGTCGAACCAGTTCTGGCGACCCATGGTGGGGATGTCCCGCGGCTCCATGCCCTCGGGCGCGAACCAGTTGGGGCGTTCCCAGCCAAGCTTGGACCCGAACACGGCGCGATGGGCCTTGAGCCGGTCATAGAGCGGGGAGACGATGCGCGGCCGCCCGCTCTCGTATTCGACATGGGGAAAGCCGATGGCGTAATGCTTGCCGTAGGCTTCGAGCGTGCGGTCGTTGACCCATTGCCGGTCCCGGTGCATGTCGGCAAAGCGGCGGATATCAACGACCCAGAGATCAAGCGGCGCCTCGCCGTCGATCACCCATTGCGCCAGCACCCAGCCGGCGCCGCCGCCCGAGGCAATGCCGAAGGCGTTGAAGCCGGCGCCGACGAACATGTTGATGCATTCGGGCGCCGGGCCGAGGATGAAGTTGCCATCCGGGGTGAAGCTTTCCGGTCCGTTGATCATCTGCTTGACGCCGACATGTTCAAGTGCGGGAACACGTGCAATCGCCTGTATCATGTGCTGCTCGAAATGGTGGTAATCATCGTCGAACAGCTGGAACTCGAAATCGTCGGGGATATCGCCGGTGGTCCAGCCCTGCGGGTTGGGTTCGTAGCCACCGAAGGACAGGCCGCCGACCTCTTCCTTGAAATAGGTGCGGCGGTCGGGATCGCGGATGGTCGGCGCATCGGCTGACAGGCCGTCGATCTTCTCGGTGATGACATATTGGTGCTTGACCGGCTGGAGCGGCACATTGATTCCGGCCATGGCGCCGATCTGGCGCGCCCACTGGCCGGCGCAATTGACCACCTTTTCGCAGGCGATGTCGCCCTTGTCGGTCTTCACGGCAAGAATGCGGCCGTCCTTCATGCCGAAACCGGTGACGCGCACGTGTTCGAAGATCTTCGCGCCATGCATGCGCGCACCCTTGGCCAGCGACTGGGTGATGTCGGATGGACTGGCCTGGCCATCGGTGGGAAGCCAGCTGGCGCCGACAAGATCATCGACCTGCATCAGTGGGAACATTGCCCTTGCTTCCTCAGGCGAGAGCAGATGCATGTCCATGCCGAAGCTCTGCGCGGTGGTGGCCAGCCGCCGGTATTCGGTCCAGCGGTCCTGGTTGGTGGCGAGCCGGAGGCAGCCTGACATCTTCCAGCCGGTTTCAAGGCCGGTTTCCTGGTCGAGCCGTTTGTACAGATCGACGGAATATTTGAGCACCTTGGTGATCGATGCCGACGAGCGCAGTTGTCCGACGAGGCCTGCAGCATGCCAGGTCGAACCGGAGGTCAGCTGGCCCTGCTCCAGAAGAATGACATCCGCTTTGTGGTCACGGGCAAGATGGTAAGCCGTCGAACAACCGATGATGCCGCCGCCGATAACGACGATTTGGGCCCGGTCAGGGAGTGTCATGATGATGTCTTTCCATAGGTCGAATGGTACTGGTCGAGAGCCGCATCCAGACGGGTGAGGTTCTCTGCGGTATAGGTTTCGTAGTCGGCACCGGGGGCCTCGAGGTAGAGTTCCGAGACCAGGCTCCACATGGTTTCGCGCAGCAGCGAGGCGCATTGCATGGCGTTCAGCGAACGGGTAACGGCAGCATCGGGCGGAAACCCCAGCGCCACCTCGAGCAGGGAATGAGCCTCGTCTTCGCCCATTTCGGCGTTTGATGCAGCCCCGGCGATGTCGAACATGGCGGTTGAAAACCCGGCATATTCGAAATCGATCAACCAGAGCCTGTGCCCGTCATCAAGAAAATTGGCGGGCAGCAAATCATTGTGTCCGAAGACAATCGGCAGGGGGCATTGGGCGGCTTCCAGCTGATCTGAAAGTTCAAGCCAGCCGGCCAGCCGGTCAGCCATTCGCGAACCGCCGCTGGCGAGCGTTCGGGCATAGTCGCGAATGACATGGAACACCCAGAACATGAAGCCCGGGCCCTCGACATGACGCGGCATGGATGAATGGAAATCGCGGATGAGGCGGCCGACGCGCTCAGCGTTGGCACGCACATCGGCGGCATCGAAAGTGCGGGCATCCAGGAAGGCCGAGACCATGAGACCGGGCTCGGCGTATTCCACGCGGGGAGCAAAACCTGCCTCATGTGCTGCACGTGCGGTCATGACCTCCCGGCGGCGATCGACGTGATGGAACGGGTAATCCTGGCCCAGGCGGACGACATGGCGTCCGGCGGCATCCCTGACCAGCCAGCTTTCATTGCTCAATCCACCCGTCAGCGGCTCGATTTCGATGGAGCCGGAAAAACAGGGCAGGACGCGGATGCGGTCGGTAGAGGCGTTGTCGGTCATGGGTTACTCCAGGCCCAGGCGGCGTCTGGCATGGATGGCGCCGGCCGAGATCAGGCGGTCTGCGATAATGGCAATGGCGGCAATCGAAAGGCCTGCGACGAGGCCGCGGCCGGTGTCGGCCTTTGTCAGAGCGATATAGACTTCCTGGCCAAGATCGCGGGTTCCGACCAGGGCGGTGATGACCAGCATCGACAGGGCAAACATGATGGTCTGGTTGAGGCCGAGCAGGATTTCGGGCAGCGCCAGCTTGAGCCGGATGCGGGTGAGGATCTGCCATTCGGTGCAGCCCATGGCGCGGCCGGCCTCGATCAGTTTGGGATCGACCTTGCGGATGCCGAGCGCGGTGTAGCGGATGGCCGGCGCAATGGCGAAAGCCACGACCGCGATCATTGCGGTGAAATCGCCGACGCGGAACAGCATCACCGCCGGCATCAGATAGACGAAGCTCGGCAAGGTCTGCAGCGTGTCGATGGCAACCTGTACCCAGCTCCAGACCCGGTCACGGGTGGCCGAATAGATGCCGATGGGCAACCCGATCAGTGCTGCGAGCACAGCGGAAATGCCGCAGAGATAAACGGTGATCATGGCCTTTTCCCATTGCCCGGTCACGGCGATGAACAGGGGAAGGCAGGTGGTGAGCAGTGCCAGGCGCCAGCCACCGAGCCGGAAACCTGCAAAGCCCAGCAGTGCGGTTACGCCGAACCAGGGCAGACCGCCCAGGAAACGTTTGAACGGAATCAGCACGTTGAGCAGCATCGCGTTCTTGATGGCTTCCAGAGTGTCAAAGAAGTTGATGTTGATCCAGGTGACGACTTCCGACCAGAAGGTGCCGGTCGACAGCTGCAAGGCCTCGGGATAGGTGCGTATGGCAGGGATCATGTAGCCCAGCGCCGATGTGAAGAGCACCAGCGCCACACCGGCCATCAGATAGGGGTGCCGGGCTGCAAATCCCGAGGCATTGTTTTCCGGCGACGGGGCCGAGAGCTTTTCGGCGGCTGCCTGGCTGAGGCGATCCATGGCGATTGCAAGGGCGACGATGGCGAAGCCGGCCTCGAGACCGGCGCCAAAATCGAGCCGGCGCAAAGCGGCGAGAACGTCGAAACCCAGACCGCCGGCACCGATCATCGATGCGATGATGACCATGTTGAGCGACAACATGATGACCTGGTTCATGCCGACCATCAGGCTTTCGCGTGCTGCGGGCACCATGACCCGCCAGGTCATCTGGCGTTCGGTGCAGCCGACCATGTGGCCCAGATCTATGATTTCGCCCGGGACCGCGCGCAAGGACAGAATGGCAATGCGGATCATCGGCGGGGTCGCGAAGATCAGCGTGGCAATGACGGCCGCCGTCGGGCCAAAACCGAACAGGAACAGCACCGGCACCAGATAGGCAAACACCGGGATTGTCTGCATCAGGTCCAGGAGCGGCATAATCATCCGCTCAAGCCAGCGCCAACGCCAGGCGGCGATGCCGAACAGCAGCCCGAAAAGGACGCCGAGCGGGGCCGCGACGAGGATCGAGGCGAGGGTGATCATCGCGCTGGTCCACTGGCCGAACACGGCCAGGAACAGGAAGCAGGCACCGGACAGCAAGGCCAGAGGCCTGCCGCCGAGCCAGTGCCCGAGCAGCATGACAAGGCCGATGACGGCAATCCAGGACAAGGGCGGTACAATCTGGATGGCCGAAGAGCCGCTGCCTTCGAGGAAGCCGGTGGAGAGCAGGCTGGCTGCCAGGGTGTAGGGCACATCCAGAACAGCGGAAATGAAGCGGGTCAGATCGGTGAAGCTGAACAGGCCGAAACTCGCCTCGTCGATCAGCCATTTCATAGCCGCGCTGATCCACTTGGCAAGCTTGATGACATGTTCCTTCGGATATTCGAACGCGGCCGGCAGATAGGGCCCGGCGAACAGCCAGAAGACGATGAAGCCGCCCAGGACCGTGAGCCATGCGAGCGGCAACCGGCTGGTCATCGGCTGACGCTGCCTCGCATCGGTTCCCGTCATGGGTGGGTTCGAGCTGGTCATGCTCAGCCCTGCAACATCAGCGAGACAACCGCGTCGCGGTCGAGCCGGCCAACGAGTTTGCCGGTGTCATCGGTCACGCCGAGATGGCTGACGCCATCGAGAAACAGCGGGGCAGCATCGGCGATGTTGGACCGGTCGGACACTGTCGGGCCTTCCGCGTCGCCGGGCTTTGCCGCGACCATCAGGCTGCGGGCGCGGATGACCTTGGCGCGGGCCACGCTCCGGGTGAATTCGGCGACATAGGATGTGGCGGGAGTGAGAACGATATCCTCGGGTGTACCAGCCTGGACGATTTCGCCGTCCTTCATGATGGCGATCCTGTCGGCCAGCCGAATGGCTTCGTCGAAATCATGAGTGATGAAGACGATGGTCTTGTGCAGCACGGTCTGCAGCCGCATGAACTCGTCCTGCATCTCGCGGCGGATCAGCGGATCGAGCGCCGAGAAGGGCTCGTCGAGAAACCAGATCTCGGGTTCGACGGCGAGCGAGCGGGCGATGCCGACGCGCTGTTGCTGGCCGCCGGAGAGCTGCCGCGGAAAGGCGCTTTCCTTTCCGGCGAGGCCGACGAGCTCGATCATCTCGCGGGCACGGGCCTCGCGTGCGGCGCGGCTCATTCCCTGGATATCGAGCGGAAAGGCCACATTGTCGAGCACGGTCAGATGCGGCAGAAGCGCGAAGTGCTGGAACACCATGCCCATCTGGTGGCGACGGATTTCGATCATCCGGGCCTGCGAGACCTTCAAGAGGTTCTCGCCCTTGAACAGCACATCGCCGCCGGTGGGCTCGATCAGCCTGGACATCAGCCTGACGAGCGTGGATTTGCCGGATCCCGAAAGACCCATGATGACGAAGATCTCACCCTCGCGGACGTCAAGATCAACCCGGCGAACCGCCCCGACAAGGCCGGCTCTGGTGATTGCATCCGTTTCGGGTTGGCCGTCATGGGCTGTGAGAAAGCCGCTAGCGTCGGCGCCGAACAGTTTCCAGACATTGCGGCAGACAAGCTTGGCTTCGGGAGTGGTCATGGATTACCCGGTGGGGAACACTGTTGTCTTGGCGCCGGATCCGGCCCGGGACAGAGCCGGGAGGATGCGTTGCGGGGTGACCGGCAGCCGGTCCCAAAGATCCGGCTGCCAATGCGATGCGGGTTCGGAAACAGCCCGCTTAGAGAAGGATCACTTCTTGATCCACTCCGACCAGCGGGCTTCATTGGCGGTCATCCATTCACCAACGACCGCAGAGACGGTCTTTCCGTCGAGATCGACCTCGGTGATCATCTTGCCCATTTCGTCATTGTCGATGGTGAAAGCCTTGATCGCGTCATAGGCGCCCGGCCACTTGTCCTTCACGCCGGCCCAGCCAACCTTCCAGATTTCGCCGAACGGTTTGCCGCAGTCATAGGCGGCATCCGGGTTGATGCCCGCTGAAGCATCATTGTAGCACTCGGAGGAGTATTCCGGGAACTCGATCCATGCGCCATCATATTTTGCGGGCGCCCAGTGCGGAGCGTAGATCCACAACATGATCGGCGCCTTGCGCTGATAGGCGCTTTCAAGTTCCGCAAACAGGGCCGCATCGGTGCCGGCGTGAATGACTTCGAAGGGCAGGTCGAGAGCCTCGACACGTTCGTCGTCAAAGCCGCCCCAGGTCACCGGTCCGCCAAGATAGCGGCCCTTGGGTGCAGTTTCCGCGGTCGAGAAGGCCTCGGCGCAGGCTTCGTCCTTGAGCGCTTCCCAGTTCGGAAGACCGGGACATTTCTCGACCATGTAGGACGGGTACCACCACTCTTCCTTTGCCTTCATCCCGGTCGGGCCGAAGTTCTCGACCTTGCCGGTCGCCGTGGCGGCGTCCATGGCTTCGCGGCCGGTGGTTTCCCACATTTCCATGGCGACATGGAGGTCGCCTGATTCCAGCCCGGCAAACTGGGCGAGATAATCGGCCTGGACGTATTCGATGGAATAGCCGGCCTTCTTGAGCACTTCGCCCATGATTTCGGTGGTGATCAGCTGGCCGGTCCAGTCATGGAGCGTCAGCTTGATCGGGTCTGTGGATTCCTGTGCCATTGCCGACGCGGACATGCCAAAGCACGAAGCGCCCGAGATTACGAGCGCTGCGGTGATTTGCCTGAATGTGCGGACGGAAAAGAGATTGGCTGAATGCATGTCGAGCCTCCTGTTCACCCTGTTTTATCCCGCATTCAGGTACATTCCCCGCAGAGCCGAAAAAGGTCAGACGGCAGCGCACCCGTGCGCGACTTGTTAACCTCTTGATCCCACACCACACCCCCTACCTTGTCAATCAATTCTGTGGCTATTTTTTGCTTTGATGACCGGATTGTTTGGTTTTGATTGATAAGGAGGCGGGTCTCGCCTAAAAACAGAGCAGATCAGGAAGGCCTTCATATGCTGTCCAAACGTCACACAGAGATCATGCGGATACTGGCTGATGAGGGCACGGTCACGATTTCCGGGCTCGCAAGCAGGCTGGGTGTTTCACTCGAGACCGTACGCCGTGACGTGCGTCCACTGACCGACAACGGATCGGTGCTCAAGATCCACGGTGCGGTCGGACTGGCGGGGCAGGTCGGCGAAGCGCCGTTTCAGCGCCGGATGCGTGAGAATGCCGACGCCAAGCGACTCATTGCGCGGGCCATGGCGCAGATGATCCATGACGGCGATTCAGTCATGCTCGATACAGGGACCACGACCAGCTTCGTGGCGCGGGAACTGCTCGGTCACCGCAGGCTCACCGTCGTCACCAATTCGTCCGATATTGCCAGGACGCTGGCGACGGTGAACGGCAACAAGGTCTACATGGCCGGAGGCGAGCTCAGGAGCGATTCCGGTGCGGCGTTCGGGGTCTCGGCGATCGAGTTCATCGCCAAGTTTTCGGTCACCCACGCGATCATCTCCGCCGGTGCGATCGACGCTGGATCGGGAGTGATGGACTTCGATCTCGAGGAGGCCGAGTTTGCGCGGATGATGCTGTCGCGCGGCGCTCACAGCTACGTGGTGACCGATCACACCAAGTTCGGCCGCCGTGGCCTGGTGCAGGTGGCGGGATTTGAGGCTATCGGCAATCTGGTGACTGACGAGCCGGTGTCCGACGAGATCGCAGCCACGCTGGAAGGCGGGGGAACGCGGCTGATCATCGGGGATCGCGCCGCGGTACCAGTAAGTGAGGCGCCGGGCGAATGAGACCTTCTTTCGTTGGCTCCACCCGCCCGTGCGGACCCGTCAGCGACGGATGATCATCTCTTCCGGGCCATAGGGGAAATTGGTGATGTTTTCCGCCCCGGTTTCGGTGATGATGAAAATGTCATGCTCGCGATAGCCGCCGGCACCCGGCATGCCTTCCGGGATCATGATCATCGGCTCCATGGAGACAACCATGCCGGGCTCAAGCACCGTGTCGACGTCCTCGCGCAGTTCCACGCCAGCTTCACGGCCGTAGTAGTGCGAAAGCACTCCAAAAGAGTGGCCATAGCCGAAGGACCTGTATTTCAACAAATCCCAGCCGCGGTACATGTCATTGAGTGCCAGGGCGATGTCCGAGCACTTCTTGCCCGGTGCCATCATGTCCGAGCCCGCTTTCATAACCGCGCAGTTCTTTTGCCACAGATCGAGATGGGCATCGGATGCCTCTTCGCAGAACAGGGTTCGTTCAATGGCGGTGTAGTAGCCGAAGATCATCGGAAAGCAGTTGAGCGACAGGATGTCGCCGCGGGCGATCTTCTTGTTGGTGACGGGGTTGTGTGCGCCGTCTGTCATGATGCCTGACTGGAACCAGGTCCAGGTGTCCATCAGTTCGACAAAGGGAAAGCTCGTTCCGATCTCGCGGACCATGGCCTGAGTGGAGGCGAGCGCCACTTCGTATTCCGGCACACCTTCAGCCACCGCCTCCATCACCGCGCGGGCGCCGACGTTGCACACACGCGTGCCTTCGCGGATGAGCGCGTGTTCCTCGGCCGATTTCATCGTGCGCATCCACATCGAGGCTTCGGCCACATCGACGAATTCCACACCCGGAAACGCATCGCCGAGCAGCTTGCGGAAATCGAGCGAGACGTGGTCGAACTCGATGCCGACACGGCGCGCGCCGGAGGGGATCAGAGATTTCAGCGCCGTGAAGAAGTTGTCCCGGCGCCAGTCGGAATAGATGATGTTGTCGCCATGGCTGCGCCGCCAGGGCTGGCCGCCGTCAATTCCCGCCGAGACGGTGGTGGCATTGTCCTGGGTCAAGACGAAGCCGAACTTGCGGCCGAAATAGCAGTAGAGAAAACCCGAGTAGTAGCAGATGCCCTGGTAGGAGGTGAAAACCGCGGCATCGATGTTCTTGGTCGCGAGATGGGCGCGCATCGCGTTCTGACGCCGGTCCATTTCGGCAGCAGAGAATGGCGACCATTCCTTGTCTCCGTTCTTCCATTGGAAGACGTGCAGCATATCGTCAGTGCTGTTTGGCTTTGTCATGTCGGGGATCGCTTCAATTGGGCCTGATGGCCCGCGACCCTATTGCCGCGGACGTTGGCCTGGCCGGGAAGTGAAACCGGCTTTTGTATTATAGGCCATCTGTCCTGTCATGCAGCTACAGAATTTGACATGGTCTGGTACCAGAGCGACACCGGAGCCCGGGCTTTTGTCAGCCCGGTGACAGGCCACGCAGGCGTTCGGACCGGCGGCGCAGCAATTCCACGACAGTCAGCAACATGATCGAAATCACCACAAGGATGGTGGCCACCGCGAGGATGGTCGGGCTGATCTGCTCCCGAAGGCCGGTGAACATCTGCCAGGGAAGCGTCTTCTGTCCGGCCGAACCCACGAAGAGAACGACAACCACTTCGTCAAACGAGGTGATGAAGGCAAACAGGCCTCCCGAGATCACGCCCGGCAGGATCAAGGGCATCTGTACCCGGAAAAACGTGGTGACCGGATCGGCGCCCATGTTGGCGGCAGCCCGGGTGAGGGACTTGTCGAAACCCACCAGTGTAGCGGTCACGGTGATGATGACAAAAGGAATGCCAAGTGCCGCATGGGCGAGGACAACCCCGACATAGGTGCCCTGCAGGCCGATGCGCGAGTAGAAGAAATACATGCCGGCCGCGGAAATGATCAGCGGCACGATCATCGGTGAAATCAGGATCGCCATGATCGCCCGCCGGAACGGCACATGCGGCTGCGACAGGCCGATTGCAGCCAGTGTGCCCAGCGAAACCGAGATAAGTGTCGCCGCCGGAGCAATCTGCACCGAGTTTTTCAGAGCCTGCTGCCAGTCCGGGTTGGTGAAGAAGTCGCGGTAATGCTTGAGCGAGTAACCCTCGGGGTCAAACGACAGCATTGCCGGGGTGAAGGTGAAGAAGTTCTCGGCGTTGAAACTCAGCGGGATGATCGTGAGAATTGGCGCGATGAGAAAAAAGAAGATCGCGCCGCAGATGAACTTGAAGGTGTTGTGCCAAAGCACCTGGCCTGGCGTGGCATAAATCGGCGTGCCGGCGCGGTAGCTGCCGGTGAACAGCCAATAAGACAGCCACGACAGGACGAAGCCGACGATCACGCCGCCGACGATACCGGCTGGGCCGGCGATCATCAGGCCTGCAAGCGCAAACAGTGCGGTGGCTGCGAGGATGCCGGTGCGCGTCGAAGGAACAAAGCTTGCGAGCACCCATGCAAGAGCGACGCCGCAGATCACGCCGAGGATGGCGCCCAGCAGCGACACTCCGTTGGCTGTACCGACAAGGAAACCCATCGCGGCGCCAGCGAGTGCCATAAGTGGCAGGACAAAGCGGACAAGATCGACTGCAGGCTTGGTGTATTTGCTCATTGTTCTTATCCCAGGCTCACATTGTCGATGCCCACAATCCGGTCATAGACCCAGTAGAGCAGCAGCACGACCGCCAGCAGGATCGTCCCCAGCGCGGCCGCGAGGCCCCAATTGAGCGAGGACGAGATATGGTAGGCGATCCGGTTGGAAATGAAGGTGCCCGTCGTGCCACCCACCAGTTCTGGGGTGATGTAATAGCCGATGGACAGGATGAAGACGAGGATCGATCCGGCGCCGATGCCGGGCACTGATTGCGGGAAATACACCCGCCAGAACGCGGTCCAGTTGGTGGCGCCCAGCGATTTTGCCGCCCGCACATAACTCGGCGGGATGGTTTTCATCACCGAATAGAGCGGCAGGATCATAAAGGGCAGCAGGATATGCGTCATGGCGACGATGGTGCCGAACTGGTTGTTGATCATCACCAGCCGGTCCCCGTCGCCGACGAGTCCGAGCCAGACCAGGATATCGTTGATGACACCCTGTTGCTGCAGCAGCACCTTCCAGGCGGAAGTCCGCACCAGCAATGATGTCCAGAAGGGCAGCAGCACCAGGATCAGCAGCAGGTTGGAGGTCCTGAGCGGCAGGTTGGAAAGCAGATAGGCGATCGGATAGCCGAGCCCATGATGACCATGCTCATGAACATCGTGCGGCCGAACAGCAACATGTAGATCTGCTGGTTTTCGGGTTGAGCCTCGACGCCCGCCGGCGTCAGTTGGAGATCGACAGAGGAAAGGAAATAGCCTGCGGTGTAGGGCGAAGAGAAGGCCTTGATGGTACCCCAGATCTGCGCATCGGCCCAGTCCTCGTCGATGTCGAGAAACTGTTCGCGCAGCGAGATGGCCTCGAATCCGTCTACCGCGCTGTCGGCTGTCTGCAGCATCTCTGCCCCGGAGCCCGAATAAGCGGCGACGGCGGAAGCGGGCTGCGCGACCAGATCACGATAGAGCATCGTGTAGATGAAATCTTCCGGCTGTTCTTCCGCCAGCACGTCGTTCTTGTTGGCCACGATCCGCTGCCAGGACTGCCAGGCGGAGGCGGTTTCGGGCAAAATTTCGGCCACCCCGGGCGACTGCATCATTGCCACCCAAACCGCCGGATCTTCCCATTTCGGGTCGAGAGCCTCGAACTGCTTGGTGTACTCGTCAGTGTCCATCCGGCCGATGCCGCGACCGGTCTTGCGCAACAGGGACGACATGCCGGTGGTTTCGTAATTGAGCCGGGACCCAAGGCGTGTATGGGTCTTGAATTCTTCCGCCTCCGACAAGTCCACGTAGAGCGCAGCGTAAACGTCGTCGCTCGGTGCAGCGGCATTGCCGTCTTCGTAATCCCACTGCTCCAGTGCGATCACGGTACGTGGAATGGTCTCGGAGACGATCTCGTTTTCGACCGAGCGGAACAACATGTCCGCGATCGGTGCGATGAAGCTTATCAGAACGAACAGCAGCAGAGGGGCGACCAGCGCCAGGGCCCGCAGTTTCTGGCGGCGAAGCGCGATCTGCAGGCTTTTCTTCAACGGAGTGCCGTCAGCAGAAAGCATGGGGCCAGTTGAAGGGCTGTTCGTGGCATCGGTCATGGGCCGGCTCCGTCCTGCTATCGCGTCAAATCATGCTGCAAACTTGGTGTGGAAGGGGCCGGCTGGCGGCCCCTTCCGATCTTTCTCGTCGATTACTGTGCGAGCCAGGCCTGGAACTTGGCGTCCAGGTCGTCGCGGTAATCAGCCCACCATGTGTAGTTGTACAGGAAGGTGTTCTTCGAGTTTTCCGGATCCGTCGGCATGTGCGGAGCCATATCGATGCCGAGGTCGGCATGCTGACCTACCAGCGGTGCAGACGACTTACGCGCCGGACCGTAGGAGATGTACTTGGCCTGGTCGGCCAGACGCTGTGTGTCGGTGGCGAACTTGACGAAGTCCTTGACACGAGCGAGGCGATCTTCGGGAAGACCGGCCGGGATGATCCAACCGTCAAGGTCGAACACCTGGGCGTCCCAGAGCATGGCGACAGGCTGATCCTGCTCTTCGATCAAGCTGAAAAGACGGCCATTGTAGGTCGAACCCATAACGACTTCGCCGTCAGCGAGAAGCTGTGGCGTATCCGCGCCGGCAGACCACCAGACGACCTGGTCCTTGATGGTGTCGAGCTTGGCCAGCGCCTGTGCCTGGCCTTCTTCCGTTTCAAGCACGTCATAGACGTCCGCCTTGGCGACACCGTCGCAAAGAAGGGCCCATTCCATGTTGTTGATCGGACGCTTTTCGAGCGCGCGCTTGCCCGGGTATGCTTCGAGGTCAAACACGTCGCAGATGTCGGTCGGCGGGGTGTCGCCAACCATGTCGGTGCGGTAGCCGAATGTCGTGGAGTAGACGATCTGCGGGATGAAGCAGTCGCTGACGATCAGGTCGCCGAAATCGTCGGATGCCGATGAACCATCATCGCCCGCGGCCAGCAGCTCATCGGGATCATATTCCATTGCCAGGCCTTCGTCGCAAAGGCGGATGGCGTCCGCAGCAACCACATCGACCAGATCCCAGGTGATGTTGCCTGCCTCGTTCATGGCGCGGAGCTTGGCCACAGCTTCGTTGGAGCTTTCGTCCCAGATCACTTCGACATCAGGATGCATAGCCTTGTAGGGCTCGGCATAGGCATTGATCTGGCTTTTCTGGTAAGCGCCGCCCCAGCTGACAATGGTCATTGAGTCCGCCATGTCGGCGGCATGGGCATGGGCGCCGGTCATCGCAAGTGCGGCTCCGCACATCAGTGTTGCGAGTTTGGATTTCATATCTGTTCTCCTTGTTAGGATACCCGTTTATGGTTCCCCCCATGGATCGGGCCGTCGCTTGGGGGTGTGGTCTAAGGCTTAGGCGTCGAGCGCCCGGCAGTCCTGAGGACGCCAGCCGATCTCGATCATTTCGCCGGGTTTGAGCCGGCGTTGGTCGGGTGCATTACGGGTCTTGACGATGAAATCGTCCTTGCCCGCTACCCGCAGCCGGGTACGGTAGATGTCACCCATGTAGATGAACTCCAGCACTTCGGCCTTCAGCGTGTGCGCGTCCGGTAACAGACGTTCACGGTTGAATTCGACCCGTTCGGGGCGAATTGAAACGAGGGTCCTGTCGCCGACATTGTTGACATTGACAGGAACGGTGTCGATCAGATCGCCATTGTCGAGCCTCACAACCGCGAGGTCCTTGTCGATCTTCTCGACCTTGCCCATCAGCGTGTTGTTTTCGCCGATGAACTGGGCAACGAAGCTGTTCTTCGGTTGCTCGTACAGCTCATCCGGCGGGGCGAGCTGCTGGATCCGGCCATCCTCAAAGACAGCGACGCGGTCCGACATGGTCAGCGCCTCGGTCTGGTCGTGTGTGACGTAGACGACCGTGATGCCGAGATTGTCGGAGATGTGCTTGATCTCGAACTGCATGTGCTCGCGCAGTTGCTTGTCGAGCGCGCCGAGAGGTTCATCCATCAGAACCAGTTCGGCTTCGAACACCAGTGCACGGGCCAAGGCAATGCGCTGCTGCTGTCCGCCGGACAATTGTGCCGGCCTTCTTCCGCCGAAATCGCCCATCTGCACCATGTCGAGCGCCCGCTTGACCTTTGCCTCGCGTTCGCTCTTGCCGATCTTGCGAACTTCAAGCGGGAAAGAGAGGTTCTCGGCCACCGTCATGTGCGGGAACAGAGCATAATTCTGAAAGACCATGCCGATGCCGCGCTTGTGCGGAGGGATGTTGTTGATCTCCTTGCCGCCCAGCCTGATCGCACCGTTGGTGGCGGTTTCAAAACCCGCAAGCATCATAAGGCAGGTCGTCTTGCCGGAGCCCGAAGGCCCGAGCATGGTCAGGAATTCGCCCTTGGCGATGGAAAGGTTTAGATCCTTGACGACGAGGTTTTCGCCGTCATAGCTTTTCTGTACACCGTCGAACACGACGAACGAGTCATCCGTGTTGGTTGAGACCAAAACACGCTCCCTAACTTGCTGCGGGCTGTTGCGCCCTTCCCCTTGTCAGAAGACCCAAGCGCTTCATTGCGCCATGACCCTCCTGTCGATTACGTTGGCGTTCCGTAAAGAACGCTCTTAATGGTTACAGATCATGGCACAGCTGTCCACCCGCACCGCACAATGAATCGAAAATCACCGAAATTGCTGGCTTTTTGCGCGATTTTGGCGGCATTCCGATCAGCTCGGGTTTGATATGGCGATCACGCGAATTGCAGCGGTATCAAGCCTTGAGGCCGGATTTTCGATCGGCTGGAGCCCTGCCGAAGCGTCAGTTTACACGAGAGCGTCTGCGGCAGGATTTCCGCACAGAAGAGGTGATCATACCCGCTAAAGGTGCACTGCACCATCGAGTTAACTCAATTATTGCGTGCAAGACTGGCGCCGTAGATCTCGCGCAGGAGTTTCTGTTTCATGGCCGTTTCGTAGTCCTCGAACTCGGCGGCAACGATGACAAAAGCACCAGGCCCATAGGCGACTTCGGATTGATAGTAGGACACTGGATCCGGATCTGCGCCCTGGATGACCAGCCCGTTGACGGTGACATTGCTGAAGTCGAAGTTCCGGTAGGCGAGATCGGGTCCAAATCCTTCGTTGTTGACGCCGTCGCCGGAGACGTCGATCACGGCACGGGCGCATTGCAGTGGCGCGTTGCGCAACCGGGTTGAGGCATGACCCAGAGCATAGCCCAGCGCGGTCGGGAAATTTTCAAAGACCCGTTGATGAGCTTCTATGCGTCCTGCAAAAGCGAGAATATCCGCATCGGTTGACAGCAGTACCCATGGGGTGATCGTGGCCTGCTGGTAACGGCCGCTCCATTCCAGTGCGGTGGCCTGTATGCCTCCCGTTTCCCTGATTGCCTGCCTGACCTGCGGATCGCGCAAAGCGCCTGCGAGACCGCCGGTTTGCAAGGCGAACTCCTCGGTGTCCACGCTGGATGACACATCCAGCGCAAGCAAAAGCGAAAGCCCGCAAATCGGTTGGGCAAAGGCCTGCGGTTGAGAAGATCCCGTCAAGGCTGTCAGGCCTGAGAAGAGAATGGCTGATATGACCGGAACTCGGATAACTGAACCTTCCGTTGGTCTTGGCATCTGCGCCGATGCCTCAGATGTCTGGGCCGATCATGCCGGACGCGACGGCAAAAGCCAAATGTGACCACCAAGCTTCATCTTTTTCAGGCCTGGGCCAAGCGTGGTCAACCGGTGACGAGTTCCGCGTTGCGGTGTGCTTCGAGCCCCGTGCTGAACTCCGCGATCAGGGATCGGACCACCTCCCTGTGCGCTTCCTTGGTGCTCGCGCCTCCTGCCACCGCGGTGGCGTAGACAGAACGTTGCCGGTCTGCACTGGTGCCGTCTTCGACAATCCTCCGGACGGCCTGTACTTCAGCCCAGCAGCCCAGTTCGATTGCATCTTCGCGCACAAGTTCTATCAGCTCCTCAAGCAGATCAGCAAAGTCTTCAACAGTCCCCTTGCCGAAATCGATCAAGCCGTTGGAAACGCCGTAACGCTGCGCGCGCCAGCGATTCTCGCCGACAAGAAACCGGTCATGGATCCGCCATCTCTGGTTTCTCGTCCGCAGGCGCCAGAGCATGTGCATGATCGACTGGGTCAAGGCGACAATGGCCAGCGTATCATCAAGCCGCGGCGAGACATCGCAAATCCGCGACTCCAGTGTCGGGAAGCGGTCTGAGGGCCGCAGGTCCCACCAGATCTTGGTGCAATCCTCTATCAAGCCGGTATCGATGATTATCTGGACGGACCGGCGATATTCGGACCACGACGAAAAGCGCGGTGGCAAGCCGGTTCTGGGCAGATTGTCGAACACTGTCAGCCTGTAGGAATTCAGCCCGGTATCGTCTCCCTTCCAGAAGGGAGAGGAGGTTGAAAGGGCGAGAAGATGGGGCAGAAAATATGGAAACTGGGCCATCAGATCGATGCGGGTTTCATCGTCGTCAATACCGACATGAACATGCATCCCGCAGATCAGCATCCGCCGCGCGACGCCGCCAAGATCGCGCTCGAGTTCACGATAACGTTCCTTGTCGGTGAAATGCTGCTTGTGCCAGTCCGCGAAAGGGTGACAGGAGACTGCAAGCGGAGCCATGCCGTAATTGCCGGCAATCCTGGCGATTACCGATCGCAGATGCGCGAGGTCCCGGCCTGCCTCGGCCACGGTCTGGCAGACTTGCGTACCCACTTCGATCTGGCATTGGAGGAACTCCGGGCTGACCTGCCCTGCAAGTTCCGCCGCGCAATCGGCCATAAGGGATTCAGGGGCCGCAACAAGGTCGAGCGTCTCGCAATCGACAAGCAGGTATTCCTCTTCCACCCCGAGGGTGAAGCTGGGTTCAGGATAGCTCATGGGAGGATTTGAACCTGAAAACGATCATGGCGCAAGATGGGTCTGTGACGGTTGAGTCGACGGGCCTGAAGGACACCGCAAACTTTCCTAAAGCAGGTCTTTCGGTGTCCGGCCGTTGAAAAACGCGTCGAGATTGTCGAGCGCCCTGAAGCCCATGGCGTCACGGGTTCGCACTGTGGCGCTGCCGATATGGGGCAGCATGAAGATGTTCCTGTGCGCCGAAAAGGAGGGGTTGCCGCCGGGCTCGGTGACAAAGCAGTCGAGACCGGCCGCTGCGATGTGACCGCTCTCGATGGCCGCGAGCAGGGCGCTTTCATCGACCAGCGCCCCCCGTGCGGTGTTGACGACAACCGCGCCGGCTGGCAGCAATGCCAGGCGTTCTGCATTCATCAGGCCGGTGGTTTGGGGTGTCGCCGGGCAGTGCAGTGACAGGAAGTCGGCCTTCTCCAGCAGGCTTTCCACCGATGCATGGTAGGTGGCGCCGTGCTCCTGGTGAGGTGGCAGGCGGGTGCGGTTGTAATAGTGGATGTCCATGTCGAAGCCGCGCGCCTTGCGGGCGAAGGCCTGACCGACGCGTCCCATGCCGACAATGCCCAGACGCGCCCCCGTGACCTGCTTGCCGACCATGAAGGAGGGGCTCCAGAAATTCCAGTTGCCTGACCGGACCAGATGGTCGCCCTCGGCAGCATGGCGGGCAGCGCCCAGCATGAGCAGCATGGCGATTTCGGCTGTGGCGTCGGAAAGCACATCCGGCGTGTTGGTAACAACGATGCCACGGGCTTTCAGGGCGGGAAGATCGCAGTGATCAACGCCGACCGAATGGTTGGCGATGATCTTCAGGCGCGGATCGAGCTTCCTTGCAATTTCGGCTGTGAACCGTTCCGAGTGACAGGGAATGATGGCATCGACCTTAGCGCTCATTGCCACCAGATCGTCGTCCGAACTCAGGCCATCGTCGAAATTTATGATGGCGTCGTAGTCGCGGGCCGCACGTTCAAGGGTCGCGTCGGAGAGCCTTCGCGTGACCCAGAGCTTCGGCTTGCCAGTCATTCCTTGTTCCTGCGCACGCATTCATCCCAAAAGTCGTAGATTGCCATCCCAAGCACGACAATGATGATCATCATGAACGGAAATCCGCCCCAGAAGCCGGCGAAGCCCGTGGAGATACTGTGCGACAAGCCAACCACGAAGATGACAAGCAGCGCTGTCCCGATGAAGCCGGCAAGCAGTTTAACAGTGTAGGACATGATTTTCTCCTTTGGCGGGCTTCATGCTGTTTCCTCTGCCAGTCTGTCCTGCAACCAGCCGGCAGTCCTGAGCAGCCGGTCATCCTTCTCGGCAGGTCCGATCAGTTGCACGCCGATCGGCAAGTCGTTGTCGCCGACCAGTAACGGCAGGGTGACCGATGGCAGGCCCGCGAGCGTCCACAGTGTGCAGAAGACCGGGTCCCCGGTGCCCTGCTCGGACAGTGGAGCCTCGCCCGCAGCGCTTGGTGCGATGATGGCATCGAATTCGACGAAGAAATCCGCGAAGAACTTTTCGGCTGAAGCCTTGACGGCAAGTGCGTCCTCATACTGGGTCTTGCTGATCCGTCGGCCGCGCTCGACAACGCCTTGCAGGAGCGGACTTACCTGGCTCCAGTGGGCGTCAAAACTGTCGGCCAGATGCATGCAGATTTCGTACTCATGGATGGTGGCCTGTACCGCAACCAGCCCGGCCATGGTATCGGCCGGCTGGAGCCGCGTTATCTGTTCGCCGAGAGTTTCCATGACTGCCTCCAGGCCCTCGCGGGCGTCGCTGGCAAGGCGATCGTGAAACGGCATGTCGAAAAAGGCAAAATCGGGTTCCACGGGCGCCGTTTCCGCCGCGCCTCTGGCCATGGCTGGTCTTGGCCTTGCAAAACTTGCCGGATCGGTCTGGTCATGGCCGCCCAGGGCGTCGGCAAGCAGCGCGACATCACCGAGTGAGCGGGCAAAAACACCGACCTGGTCGAGCGAGACCGAGGTCTGCAGGATCCCGCGGCGCGAGATGATGCCCCTCGTCGGCTTGAAGCCATAGACACCGCAGAAGGATGCGGGGCGGATGACCGAGCCGTTTGTCTGGGTGCCAACCGCCAGCGGCACGTGGTGGGCTGCTACCGCTGCGGCGGATCCGCTTGAAGAGCCGCCGGGGGTGCGATCGGCATCGTGCGGATTGCGGGTGTGGCTGGGATTGAGGAAAGCCAGCTCGGTGGTCACCGTCTTTCCCATGATCACAGCGCCGGCATCGCGCAACCGTTCAACGATCCCGGCATCGGCGTCGGGCCGCCTCCCGGCAAAGATAGGTGTGCCGCGCTCGGTCGGCATGCTGGCGGTATCGACGATGTCCTTGAGGCCCACGGGTACGCCATGCAACGCCCCAATGCCGAAGCCTGCACGCTTGATCCGGTCCATCTCCGCTGCCTGCTCAAGAGCCTGCTCCGGATCAAGATGAGCCCAGGCATGGATCGCCCCGTCGGTCTGCTCGATCCGGGCAAGGCAAGCCTTGACCAGATCGACCGAACTGATCAGCCCCTGCCTGATCTGCTGGGCAGCTTCCTGTGCTGTCAGCGATGCGGGATCCATCTTCACGGGATGTACACACCGAAGAGATAGTCGGGGAACCACAGTGCGATACCGGGGAACTGGTACATGATCACCATGGTCAGGATCACGATGCCGAGATAGGGCATGATCCCGCGGAAGATCTCCATGAGTTCGATCTGCTTCTTGAGCACGCCTTTGAGATAATAGGCCGACATGGCCATGGGCGGGGTCAGGAACGAGGTCTGAAGATTGAGCGCCACCAGCATGGCGAAGAAGTAGGGGTTGACCCCGAAAACCTCAAGCAGGGGCAGGAAGATCGGCACGAAGATGATCAGGATCTCCGACCATTCCAGCGGCCATCCAAGCAGGAAGATGATGACCTGGGCGAGGATGAGGAACTGCCAGGGTTCGAGGTCCATGCCGCCGACCCAATGGGCGATGATGTCGTGCCCGCCAAGATAGGAGAAGACGGAGGCAAAGGTCCAGGAGCCAACGAACAGCCAGCACACCATGGCCGTGGCCTTGGCGGTCAGGAAGACGCTTTCCTTGAGCTTCTTCCATGACATCGACCGGTAGAGGATGGCCAGAACGATGCCGCCCAGCGCGCCCATTGCAGCGGCCTCGGCAGGTGTCGCGAGACCGCCGAGGATGGACCCCAGAACAAGCGCGATCAATACCGTCAGCGGAACGAAACTGACGAGCAGGTTCCAGTAGATCTCGCGCGGCGGCGGGACGTCATCCATCTGGGGCTTGGGCGCCAGGCTGGGGGTGATCCAGACCCGAACCATCACATAGACGATGTAGAGGCCAGCGAGCAGCAGGCCTGGAAAGACCGCAGCCGCATAAAGCCGCAGCGGCGACAGGTCGGCGATCGCCGAGTAGACGATCAGCATGATCGAAGGCGGAATGAGTATGCCAAGCGTGCCACCCGCACAAATCACGCCCGAGGCGAAGCTCTTGTTGTAGTTGGCGTTGGCCATGGCCGGGAACGCCAGAAGGCCCATCAGCGTCACCACGGCTCCGACGATCCCGGAAGCTGTCGAGAACACCGCGCAGGTGAGAAGTGCAGCAATCGCCAGGCTGCCGGGCAGGTTGCGCGCGGCCATGTAGAGGGAGAAGAACAGCTTGTCGACGATGTTGGCCCGTTCCACCACATATCCCATGAACAGAAACAGCGGGATGGCCACCAGAGTGGGATTCTCCATCACCGAATAGGTATTCTGGTTCAGGAGATAGAAGATGTTGTTGTTGAAGATGTCGGTGAAGGTCTCGATCGGGTGACCCTGATGGTAGGCGTAATAGCCAAAGCCGACACCCATGGCCAGCAGGGTGAAGGCAATTGGAAAACCCAGCAAGACCAGCACGATAAACAAGCCAAGCATAAGCAGGGCGACTTCGGGATTTGTCATCTCTTACTCTTTCTCACAGCGCCATGCGAAATTTCTATTTGCCAGGAATGACGGAGCGGATCGTGTCCATGTCCGCTTCCGTGAGCAGGTCTTCGGTCTCTTTCACGTCCGCAAGCCTTTCGGGCCAGACGCCGTGCCGCATCGCGATGACACAGCGAACGAGCTCGGCCGCGCCCTGGATCATGAGCAGTGCGCCCGACACCGGGATCAGCGACTTGAAGAAATAGATCTGGATGCTTGCCGGGCTGTTGAAGCTCACTTCCTTGTAGCGCCAGCTGTCGGAGGCGATTTCATAGCCGAACCACACCAATGCGAGGATGCCGGGGAAAAAGAAGAGGAAGTAGAGCACGAAATCGAGGGTGGCCTGCACCCTGACCGGGAACAGGCGGTAGACCACGTCTGCCCTGACATGGGTGTCCTGAGCCAGAGCGTAGGCGCCGCACATCAGAAACAGTGCGCCATACATCTGGATCATCATGTCGAAGGCCCAGACGGTCGGAGCATTGAGCACGTAGCGCACGAAAACCTCGTACGAGACCGACAGGGTGAGGATCAGGATACACCAGCCGAAGGCCCTGCCGACCCAGAGGCTCAAACCCTCCACGGCGTAAACAAATTTCATGAGTTGCCCCTCCAGAATAGCCGGGGTGTTTGTCGCCCACCCCTAGGCGCTGGACGTCCGGGGATCGCAAGGAGCCCCGGACTATCCGATTGTCACGCTTCCAGATCAGCCGAAGTAGTGCTTGTAGGCCTGCTGATAGTTGGGCTGGTTCAGGTTGAGATAACCCATGACATTCTTGGCGTAGGCCATCTGCGATTCCATCACCTTGGCGAAGAAGGGGTCTTCATCGGCAATCCGCTTGGTGACCACATCCCATGCTTCGAGCTGTGCGGCCATCACGCTGTCGGGCGTACGGAAGACGCTGACGCCATCCTGCTCCTGAAGCTTGACGAGGTCGTCAGCGTAGCGCTTGGTGTTGCCCCAATAGAAGCCTGAGTTCTCGGCCATGGACGCGTTGCGGATGATCGCCTGGTGTTCCGGCGACAGCGCGTTGAACTTGTCCTTGTTGATCGTGACCTCGAAGCACTCCTGGCTCTGGTGGTAGGATGCAAGGTGGTAGAACTTCGAGACGTCCTGCATGCCGAAATCGCGGTCGGAGGTCGGGTTGTTGAACTCCGCGGCGTCGATCAGGCCGGATTTCATCGCCGGCTGGATTTCGCCGCCCGGCAGCTGCACCACGGACATGCCCATTTCGAGGAGAACGTCAGCAGCGAGGCCAACGGTCCGGTACTTCAGCCCCTGCATCTGGCTGGCGTCGGTGATCTCCTGCTGGAACCATCCCAGCGGCTGCGCCGGCATCGGCGAGTTGAAGAACGAGACGACGTTCAGACGGAGATTGCTCATCAGCTCGTCGAACAGCTCCTGGCCGCCGCCGGCATAGATCCAGCCCAGCATTTCCTGGCTCGACCAACCAAAGCAGGGGCCGGTGCCGAAGAGCGAAGCCGCCTTGGACTTGCCGTACCAATAGGCCGACACGTAGTGCGCTGCATCGAGCACGCCACGGTGGACCGCGTCCTGCATCTGGCTGGTCTTGACGACGGCGTCGACGGACAAGACTTCGATGACCAGGGATCCGCCTGACATTTCGTTGACACGGGCGGCAAACGACTGAGCGTTCTCGAGAAAGATACCGCCGCCCCAGGCGGCCTGCATCTTCAGCGTGGTCGGTGCGTTCTGGGCGATTGCCGGGGTTGCGAGAGCGGCAGCACCGGCGACAGCCGAACCGCGCAGGAATCTTCTGCGGTTGAGTACGTTGGACATGTTTCCTCCCAAGGAAATATTTTGCTTAACAGTTTTTCGGTGCTGTCTTTATTCGTTCCCTCCGCTTGTTCTGGCTCGATCGGATCGAGCTGAACAATATGACAGCAAATTCATAGTGTCATTTGAATGCATTGATGGCAAGCGCACGATCCTTGCCCCCGCAGGTTTTCACGCTGCAATTCAAGCTCATCCATTGGTCTTTAGTCGCATATGCGATTACGTTGGACTTACACGGCGGATGGCGGTCTGGGTCAAAAACGGACCGACCAACTCAAAGGCAATGGTGCTTGCGACTGCAACGGCGAGCAACTGCTCTCCAATTTCTGGAAAGCGCTCGCTGGCCACGAGGGCCATGCCGATGGCGACGCCCGCTTGTGGCATCAAGCCCAGTCCGGTCATTCTGCTTTCATGATGGGGCAGTCCGGCCAGGCGGCCTCCGGCCCAGCCGCCAAGCAGCCGGGCGAACGCGCGCAAGATGAAATAAGCAGTGCAGATGTAACCCACTTCCATCAGGTTTCCGGTCTTTAGGGAAGCGCCGGCCATGACGAAGAACAGCAGCATGAACGGCCACTCGATTCGTTCGATCTCGTGGAACGGGCGGTCGTGGTGGCGAGCCAGGTTGACGATGGTGGTGCCGCAGACCATGCCGGTCAGCAGGAATGATACCTGGAAGTGCAACGCCAGGCCCGCGCACAGAAAGACCAGGCCGATGGCCTCGATGAGCGTCGGTTCGCCGGGCTTTATCCGCCCTGTTAGAAATGCTGCGGGCAAACCGATGGCAAGCCCCAGCGCGATGGCTCCACCTACCTCTGTCGCCCCGTGGATCAGTGCCATTGTGGCATTTTGATCGACCATGATTCCGGCCAGTGTCATTGCCATCGAAAAGGCAAGCAAGCCCCAGGCGTCATCAATGGCGACAATCCCGAGCAGGTTTGTCGCAAACCTGCCCTTGGCTCCGGCCTGGGTAATGACGTCATGGGTTGCGGCAGGATCGGTGGCGGCCGACATGCCTCCCAGAAGCACCGCGATCCCCACTGGCAGACCGATAAGCCAGAGGCCGGTGGCCACCACAACGACCGACACGGCAACGAGGGTCAGCGATATGATCATGATCTCACGGCCATGAGATTTCAGTGTCTCGGGACTCAGACTGCCACCCAGCAGGAAAGCGACCATGGTCAGGGCTGTCGGAGCATAAAACTCGTCGGACTTGTTGAAGTCATGCGGTAGCCAATCAAGCAGGGGTGGTCCGACGACGGCTCCCAGCAGGATCAGCAGGGTGACACGGGGAACGTGAACGATGCGGCCGATCTTGTCGAGCAAAAGCCCGGCAAGAAACAGAATGCCGACCGCGATGAGTATTTCGGAATTGGCCATCGGTTCCCGCCCTTGGTGTCAGAAGATCATGCGATAGGGAATGAAAAAGCGGCCCGGGAAGTGCCGGACCGCTCGCAATCGGGTCGAGATGGCCTTCAGGGCCTTGTCATTCCGGCCATGTCGACGGCGGCCTTGGAGGAGAGATCCTCGAGGCTGTCATAGGCAAGCTGGATGGCGTAACGCGGATTGTGGGCGTAGGCGCCGGGTTCCTTGGCCAAGAACTGATAGTTATAGGCAGCCCGCAACAGCCGCGGCGTCCAGCTCTTGTAGCTGTTGGGGAACTTGGCTTCGTCCGGATCCGCCTGACCGTTTCCGTTCAGGTCATTGAAGAAATACGGATAGGCGTGCGCATCATACACCACCGGCTTGCCGACCACGTCTTTTGCATACAGCAGGATGGCGTCGCCAAGTCTTTCGTGCAGCGTGCTGATTTCGGCGCTGATGCCTTCTTTTGCATCGCCATCGCCATCAATATCGGCTGGGGTCGTGCGAATTGCGCGGACTGTTTCCGCGCCCTTGTGGCAGGCCACGCATTGATCAATGGCGACGACCTTGGTGGTGTGCGGATTGTGGCATGTGGTGCAGCTGTTGAAATCGGGCACATGGGCGAATTTTTCAGCGTAAGTCTTGCCCTCATACTGGTAGCCGCCACGCACAGCGCCGCCGAACACGGTCGCGGCCGAGGCGGCATAGTGCACGTTGATGAAGCCAAGTTCTGCGTTGATTGTGTCATTCTCGCTGCCAGCTATGGAGGCGTTGACGGTGTCGCCCGATGCACGGCCCTGGTGACAGACCATGCAGATCGCTGAGGGACTGGCTTCGGTCATGATTTCACCCGAAGGGAAGGTGATCTGCTCGAGACTGCTTGCAGCCTGGTTGTGGCAGGCTACGCAATCAACGGGCGATTCGATCGTGCCGGGCGCGTCGACCTTGCCGGCCATCGAGCCATCCGCTCCGAGAAAATCCAGCAAACCGGGGCCGGAATGGCAGGTGGCACAATCCTCGGGCACCGCGCCATCCTTGTTCCAGTGAACAAAGGATTCTGACTTGCGGTCGCCGTGTGGCGAGGCCATCCAGCTTTCGACGATTGCGGTAATCGGCGATGTGTCCTGCGCGTGACCGGCAGGGATGGCGATGATGATCAGCGGGATCAGGGACAGTAAAGTTCGAATTCGGAACACGGCAGACCTCCAGCGGTTCAGACAAATGAATGTTTCCGGCAATTCTGGATGCTCTTCTTGTCCCCCGATAATGACGCCTGATCGCGTGGCTGCATTGATCTCGCTCAATGGAGGCACGGATTGATCCTGATAGTGTCCTTGTACCGTGATTGATCAACAGGGTCTGCTGGTGCTCTCCCAGCGACCTTCTGGTTGGCTGCCGGTAAGGAAGAAACAGAGGGTGGGGCCAGGACGTGTTTCCGGGGTTGAGGACTGACCATACGAGGTTGCCCGCGCAGGTGATCCATGCCGGACCTGCGGTCAGTCGCGTTGCGCTGCTGGGCGCTGATCTGCCGGGACTTCGGCCCCGGCTAATGTGCGACCAGGGCAGCAATGTCATGTGCGGGCAGACGCTGTTCCACGATCGTCTTCATCCGGAAATTGTCTTCGTTTCTCCGGTGTCGGGTGTCGTCGAGTCGATCACGCTCGGACCGCGGCGCAGCCTCTCGGCCCTGGTGATCCGACTGGAAGCCGGCCAGCACGAGCCAGATCCGATCACCATGCCGATGTCGTCTGCCACGGAGGTGCGCGCGGCGCTGCTCGCCAAGGGCTTCTGGCCCGCCTTCCTGACCCGCCCCTTCGGGCGGATCCCCGCACCCGACGCGGAAGCCGAGGCGATTTTCGTGACGATGACGCCTGACAACCCGCATGCGCCTGATCCGCGCGTGGTACTCGCCGACGAGCAGGATGTCTTTGTGGCGGGCCTCAAGGCCGTGGCGTTGCTGACGGCAGGGAAGGTCCATGTCTGCCAGACTCCCGGAACAGACATCGCTGCCGGTCTTGGTGACCGCATTCGCGGCGCCTTCTTCGCGTCTGGCGGGGCTTCCGGCCTGGCCGGGACCCATATTCACCGACTGCATCCGGTCGGTCCGGGGCGCTCGGTTTGGAGCATCGGCTATCAGGATGTCTTGTCCATCGGGAAGATGGTGATGACAGGTGCTCATGATTTCAGCCGCGTTGTTGCCCTGACGGGACCCCGGGCCCGCGCGCTGCGGCTTGTCCGGACCATCACCGGCGCCAGCCTGACTGAGCTGACTGGCGGAGAAGCCCTGCCGGATCCTCGCGGCCTGCCGCCCTGTGTTCTTTCCGGCTCTGCGACAAGTGGACGGCGGGCAGCCTGGCTCGGCCGCTATCACCAGCAGATTACCTTGCTGGATGATGTCCCTTCACGGCGGGAGCCTTCCGCCAAGGGCCTGGTCAAACGGCTGCGCCTTGTATCTTCGCGGCCGGCACCGGTGATACCCACAGCAGCACTCGAAAGCGCCTTGGACTTTGGTGTTCCGGTCATCCCGTTCCTGCGCGCCTTGAGCGTTGGTGATGCAGAGACTGCAAGTCGCCTAGGATGCCTGGAAATGGTCGAAGAGGATCTGGCGGCTGTTTCTCTCGCCTGCACCAGCGGGGCTGATTACGGGCGGATGCTGCGCCATGTGCTTGATGAACTGGCGGAGGATGCATGACCGGCTGGCTCCTTGATCCTCATCTCATGCGACAGCGCAGCGGATGGTCGCCCGCGCGAGTCACGCTGGCCCAGTTGATTGCGCTGGCCGCCCCCGTGGGCGTCAGTGTGGCTGAGCGCGGGGCAGCTCAGATTGGCGTTCTGACAACGGCTCTGGTCACCTGTCTCATCTGGGAAATGGCCTTTGCCCTGATCCGCCGGCGGGCGCTGAGCTGGCATATGGCGACATTGGCTCTGATCTTCACGGTTCTGGCGCCCGAGGCGCTGCCGTTGTGGCAGGTCGCCATGGCTGCGAGTTTCGGGGTTGTGTTCGGCGAACTGGTGTTTGGCGGGCGCGGCTATGGCATCGTACCGGGGGCAGCGGCGGCTGCCGGGTTCCTGGTGTTTTCCTTCACCGGGGCGGGCTTGGCGACGGTGAGTGGCGCCATGGCGCTCGCGACGCTTCCCGGCGCGCTGCTGCTGCTGCTGGGAGGCCTGATCTCCTGGCGGGTGCTGGTCTCGGCGGTTGCCGTGCTGATTGCTTTCGGTCTGGCGCGAGATGGTGCGGACAGCTTGCTGCTGGTGCTGACAACAGCCTTGTTCGGGCTGGTTTTCCTCGTGGCGGATCCCGTGGCTGCCGCGTCCACTCAGCCGGGCCGGCTGGTGTATGGTGTTCTGGTCGGCCTGCTGATTGTCCTCTTCGATACAATTGAGGGTCCGGCGATAGCGCCGGCGGCCATCGTGTTCGCTTGTCTGCTTGCGAGCCTGTTCGCGCCGCTCATCGATTATCTTGATGTAAAACTGGCGGTCAGACGGCGGGAGGCGCGCCATGGCTGAGCTGTTATCACCCGTTCGAAAGTTCTTCGCCCGCTCGAACGATGACCTGGTCAAGATCATCGGCATGGCGGTTCTTGTTGCCCTGGTATCCTCTGCAGCGGTGTCGGTTACCTCGGTCATGCTGAAACCCTACCAGGAGGCCAACCGGGCGGCCGAACGGCAGGCGCGTATCGATCAGATGCTTGATACGCTGCCTGGCATGCGTGACCTGATGATGGAATCGGGTGTCGATACGCTCGAAACAAGGCTGGTCAACCTGGATGATGGCAGTTTTGCGAGCAGCGAGGATCCGGCTGGTTTTGATCTCGACGCGGCGCTGCAAGATTCTGAGGCAAGCATAGCGCTTCAAGCGGATGCAGACATTGCGGGCATCAAGCGCCGGGCAAATCTGTCGCCGGTCTACCTGCTGCAGAAGGATGGCGACCTGAAGCTGATCGTTCTGCCGGTCTATGGCGCAGGCTACCAATCCACCATTCGGGCCGCGCTGGCGATAGAGGCGGACCTGACGACCATTGCGGCGCTGGCGATCGTGGAGCAGGGCGATACGCCCGGATTTGGCGCGCGGATCGAGGAACCGGAATGGCTTGCGCTCTGGCCCGGCAAGAAGATTGCCGACGAGACCGGGGCTGTCCGGATCGAACTGGTGCGCGGTGGGGCTTCGACCCCCTATGAAGTCGACGGGATATCCGGCGCCACGCGTACCAGCAACGGGATCACCAACATGTTGCGGTTCTGGCTGGGGGACCAAGGGTTTGGCCCGTTCCTGTCCAGGCTCAGGCAGGAGGGGCTCTAGGATGTCGCTCAAACATCACCTCATCAGCCCGCTGATCGGGAACAACCCGATTACCCTGCAGATCCTGGGTATCTGCTCGGCTCTGGCGGTAACGACCACCCTGTCGACAGCCATCACCATGTCGGTGGCGTTGACGGTGGTGCTCTGCCTGTCGGGCGGCGTGATCAGCCTGATGCGGCACCACATCCCGCCATCGATCCGGCTGATCATCCAGATCACCATCGTGGCTTCGATCGTGATCGTGATCGACCAGTTCATGCAGGCCTTCATGTTCGAGATGAGCAAGCGGCTGTCGATCTTCGTCGGGTTGATTGTGACCAACTGCCTGGTGCTGGGACGTGCGGAAGCCTTCGCCATGCGCAATCCGGTGGTGCCAAGCGTGCTTGACGGGCTTGGAAACGGCCTCGGGTACAGCCTGATCCTGCTGATCGTCGGGACGTTGCGGGAGTTTCTCGGAACCGGCGGTTTGTTGGGTGTGCCGCTGGTCAAAACCGTAGCCGAAGGCGGCTGGTTCGAGCCACTTGGCCTGATGCAGTTGGCACCGAGCGCGTTCTTCATCCTCGGACTTATGGTCTGGCTGGTGCGGGCGTTGCGTCCCGAGCAGGTGGAGCGGCCCGAGTTCCGGCTGGAAACCGCGGAGGACCGCCGGCCATGAGCGAGTTGCTGATCAAATCGGTCTTTCAGGAAAATCTTGCACTGTCCTTCTTCTTGGGGATTTGCACCTTTCTCGCCGTCTCCAAGCGGGTCGATACTGCTGTCGGCCTTGGGCTGGCGGTCATCGTGGTGCAGGCGATCACCGTCCCGCTCAATTACCTGATCTTCAACCTGCTGCTGTTGGAGGGCGCATGGGCCTGGGCCGGGTTGCCGGAAGTCGATCTGACATTCCTGAAGCTGGTGAGCTTCATCGGCGTCATTGCCGCGATGGTGCAGATCCTGGAAATGACGCTGGACCGGTTCGCGCCGCGGCTCTACCGGGCGCTCGGCATCTTCCTGCCGCTGATCACGGTCAATTGCGCGATCCTCGGCGGCAGCCTTTTCATGGTCGAACGCCGCTATGATTTCGGGGAGTCCGTGGTCTACGGCATCGGCAGCGGCGTCGGCTGGGCACTGGCGATCATCACCTTCGCGGCCATTCGCGAGAGGCTCAAATACAGCGACATGCCGAAAGGCGTAGAGGGGCTGGCCAGTGCTTTCATCGTCACCGGCCTGATGTCACTCGGCTTCTCGGCCTTTGCCCTGGTGACGCCATGACAGAGATCGCTCTTGGTATTGTCCTGCTGACGGTGATCGTGCTGGTGCTGGCGATCACGGTGATGTTTGCCCGATCGATCCTGTCGCCCTCGCGCCCTGCCGTGCTGACAGTGAACGGATCGAGCGAGTTCGACGCAAAGACCGGGGTCAAGCTGCTGACGGCGCTGAACGACAATGGAATTCTCGTGCCATCCGCTTGTGCCGGCGCGGGTACGTGCGGGCTGTGCCGGGTCAAGATCCTCAAGGGAGGCTCCGCACCGCTGCCAACGGAAGCTGCCCGGCTGACCAAAGCGGACCTGAAGGACCATGTTCATCTTGCCTGCCAGGTGGTAATGCGCGGTGACATGGAGGTCGAAGTCGACAACGACCTGATGTCGGCGGAAAAATTCGTCTGCACGGTTGAAAGCGTGCGGGCACTGACACCGCTGATAAGGGAAATCGTGTTGCACCAGCCCGACGGCATGGAACTCGATGTCGAGGCCGGATCCTTCGTGCAGGTTACCGCTCCGCCATTCGAGCACGACTATGCGGATTTCGATGTGCCGGATGCCCATGCCGAGGTCTGGAAAACGCTCAGGGCACTCAAGGTTTCCAGTTCCGAACCCGTGACCCGTGCCTACTCGGTCTCGAACCGTCCCGAAGATACGGAGGCGGGGCGGATCGTGCTCAACATCCGGCTGGCACTGCCACCGCCGTCGCGTCCCGACGTCATGCCCGGCGTGGTTTCCTCGTGGCTGTTCTCGCTCAAGCCGGGAGACAAGGTCGACACCTCCGGGCCGTTCGGCAGCTTCCGGGCACAGCCCGGCGAGGCTGAAATGATCTTCATTGGCGGCGGCGTCGGCATGGCGCCGCTGCGCTCGATCATCTTCGATCAGCTCGAGCGGCTCAAGAGCGACCGCCGCATCAGCTACTGGTATGGCGCGCGCAACAAGGCTGATCTGCCCTATCAGGACGAGTTCGACGCGCTGGCGGACAAGCATCCGAACTTCGGCTGGACGGTGGCGCTCTCCGATCCCCGTCCCGAAGACAACTGGCAGGGAAGCACCGGATTCGTGCACATGGTGGCCTGGGAGAACTATCTCAGGGATCATCCGGCACCTGAGGCCTGCGAATACTATCTTTGCGGGCCGCCGCTGATGATCCGCGCGGTGCTGGCGATGCTGGATGATGCCGGCGTCGACAAATCCCATATCTTCACAGATGATTTCGGAGTCTGATGCCATGCGGATGACACGACGCAGTTTTCTTGTCTCGACCGCAGCCGCGATGGCCTGGACCATGAGGCCTGCAGCGGCCGGGACGGTTGCGATCGGTGGTCCGGCATTCGGCAGCACCTGGCGTGCGGCCTTGCCGGAGGCAAGCCATTCGGCCGCAGTACGCAGTCTGGTTTCTGCCGTCGTCAGCGAGATCAATCAGGCGATGTCGCCCTATCTGGAGCAATCCGAACTCTCTGTTTTCAATCGCACCGAAACGGTTGACTGGCAGAACTGTTCGACCCCGCTTGCCGATGTCGCGGGCCACGCGCTCGAGATCTCCCGGCTGACCGAAGGCGCCTTCGATCCGACGATCGGTCCGCTGGTCAATCGTTTTGGATTCGGGCCTATCCATGGAGAGCGGGCGCATCCGGCAGACCTGTCGGTTTCGTCGAACGGATTGCGCAAGCGATTGCCCGGCCTGACGCTGGATCTGTGCGGGATCGCCAAAGGTTATGCGCTAGACCGGATCATCGAGGAGCTGCCGGCTGTTGGAGTGGATTCGGTGATGTTTGAGCTTGGCGGCGAGGTTCGCACACTCGGTCGTCATCCGGACGGGCGGGCCTGGCGGGTCGGCATCGAACGGCCGGACGCCAAGCCAGGTCTCGTCGAGCATGTTGTTGCACCTGGTCCTCTGGCTCTGGCGACATCGGGAACCGGAAGGCAATACATCAGCCTGGGCGAGGGCGGTGTCAGCCACCTGATCGATCCGCGCTCCGGCCGTCCGGTCGACGCCCTGCCGGCATCGGTGTCGGTGCTGGACGCATCCGCAATGCGCGCTGATGCCCTGGCGACCGCGCTGATGGTGATGGGGATGGAGCGGGGAGCGGCATTCGCCGAGACCCATTCCATTCCGGCGCTTTTTGTCCGGTTTGAGAAGCGTGGCAGCCACGAGATCATGACCGGCGGCTTCGACGCTTACGTGATTGCCTAGGAGGAACAGGCGATGGAGACATTTCTGCTCGCATTTGGACTGGTTCTGCTCTCCGTGCTGGGGCTGGCGCTGGGTGTGATTTTCGGACGCTCACCACTGAAGGGTTCGTGCGGCGGTCTGGCTTGCGCCACCGGGCTGTCGTGCAGTGGTTGCCGCAAGGGTGGGACCGATGAGTGAGCGGCCGCGGATCAGGACCTATATGAGCCGTGAACTGATCACGCTGATGCCAGAGATGGAGATCAACCGGGCGATGAACCTGCTGATCGACAATCGGATTTCCGGCGCGCCGGTGCTCGATGCGACCGGAAATCTTCTCGGCATGCTGTCCCAGAAGGACTGCTTCAAGGCGGCGCTGCATGCGAGCTATTACCGGGAATGGGGCGGCAGTGTTGCCGACTATATGTCCTCCAATCCGGTGTCGCTGGATGCGGATCTCGATCTTGTGGAGGCTGCCGAAGTGTTTCTGGCGAGTTCTTTCCGGCGCTTTCCCGTGATGTCGGAGGGGCGGCTGGTGGGTCAGATCAGCCGATCGGACCTGCTGCGGGCACTGGCCGGCAACTGGCAATAGGCTCAATCAGCCCAACAGCCCGGCCACAGCCTGGGCGATGATGTGTTCCTCGTCGGCTTTGACAATGAAGGCCTGTCTTGCGCTTTCTGGGGCGGTCAGGCGACTAGCTCCTGCGGCATTGGCGGCTGCGTCGAGACTGAAGCCGAGCCATTCAAGCTTTTCGAGAACCATGGATCGGATCGGTGCTGCGTTCTCGCCGATGCCGCCGGAGAAGACCAGTGCGTCGATGCCGCCAAGACTCGCCGCCGCGCCGCCGATCTCCTGAACCAGCCGGTCGACAAACATCTCAACCGCAAAGCCGGCATCGGGTTGCTCGCTCGACAGAAGCGTTCGCATGTCGCCTGACAGGCCGGATACGCCGGAAAGCCCGCTCTGGTGATAGAGCAGCTTGCCGACGGCTGCGGTGTCGCCGCCATGTTGTTCGACCAGCCAGAGCACTGCGCCAGGATCGAGCCGGCCCGGACGCTGGCCCATCATCAGCCCGTCAAGCGGGGTGAAACCCATCGACGTCCAGACACTTTTTCCATCGATCATGCCGCAGATCGAGCAGCCATTGCCGAGATGGCAGGCGATCACCCGGCCCGAGGAAAGGCCCAGGCCAGAAAGGCTGGCGGCGACATGCTCATAGGACAGGCCGTGGAAGCCATAACGAATGAGTCCATCCCTGGCATAATGGCGCGGCAGGGGCATTTCACGGCGCACTGCGGAGATGTCTGAATGGAACGCGGTGTCGAAACAGGCGATCTGCGGAACATACGGAAGGGCCTGTGTGGCCGCGTCGATGCCCGCCAGATTATGCGGCTGGTGGCCAGGCGCCAGAGGTGAGAGTTCTGAGATGCCCGAGCGGATCTCTGGGGTGATCCTGACAGGGGCATTGAACAGTTCGCCGCCGTGAACAATGCGGTGGCCGACACCCTCGATCGCTCCCGCGCGAGGCAGGACGATCTCATTGATCAGCCGCGGCAGCACCTCGGCGTGGCCCTGATCGGGGTCGCCGAATTCCAACTTCTCACCGGCCGACGTTTTTAGCCGTGGCGTCTGGTCGTGGCCGATTGCCTCGACCAGTCCGGAGAAGCTGCGTTCGAGCCGGTCTGTGAATACTGCAAACTTGATCGAAGACGAGCCGCAATTGAGCGCCAGCAGATTCTTGCCCGAGCTGTCGGTCATCCCGATCACGTCCTTTTTAGTTAGCACCGGCGAGGCCGGGTGTTTCGCAGATGCCACCTTTGTGCCGCTTCGCGCGCGATGCGCAACCAAAAATCCGCGCTGGCCTGCCTGACGAAGGTGAATTGGCCTGATTGCCGGGCAAAAGGACGAGATCGCGAGGATTGTGCACAGCAAGTATTACGCTGTTGCCAAGGCGGGATGGGCGTTTTATCATTTGGTCAAAAATAATGACGGGTGCAGCTTAAATCTTTGTCAAACAGGAGCGTCAGCCATGACAAGAACAACCATGTCCAGCCATCCCAATCTCCTCAAACGCCGCCAGGTTCTCGCAGGTGCCGCTGCCGGTGCCGCAGCGCTCGCCATGCCGGGCTTCATGGGCCGGGCGCGCGCCGAAGGGCCGCTCAAGGTCGCCGCGATCTACACGGTTCCGGTCGAACAGCAGTGGGTCAGCCGTATCCACAAGGCCGCCAACGCGGCCGTCGCCCGCGGCGACATCGAGTATGTGTTTTCCGAAAACACCTCGAATAATGACTACGAGCGCGTGATGCGCGAATACTCCGAAGCCGGTCATGACCTGATCATCGGCGAAGTCTTTGCGGTCGAGGATGCGGCTCGCCAGGTGGCCGCCGATTATCCGGAAACGGCCTACCTGATGGGCTCGAGTTTCCTTCCCAAGGACGATGCACCGAACTTCGCTGTGTTCGACAACTACATCCAGGACGCATCCTACCTGTCCGGTATCATCGCAGGCGCCATGACCAAGTCAAACAATATGGGCATGGTCGGCGGTTTTCCGATTCCGGAAGTCAACCGGCTCATGCACGCCTTCATGGCGGGCGTGAAGGAAACGGCACCTGACACCAAGTTCCAGGTTGCGTTCATCGGTTCGTGGTTCGATCCGCCGAAGGCCAAGGAGACCGCTTTCGCGCAGATCGATGGTGGAGCGGACATTCTCTACGCCGAACGCTTCGGTGTGTCCGATGCGGCGAAGGAAAAGGGCATCCTTGCGATCGGCAACGTGATCGACACCCAGGCAGACTACCCCGATACGGTGGTGGCCTCGGCGTTGTGGCATTTCGAGCCGACGCTCGACCATGCCATCGAGATGGTCAAGGCAGGCACGTTCAAGGCCGAGAATTACGGGGTCTATTCTTTCATGAAGGAAGGCGGCTGTTCGCTGGCACCGCTCGGAACCTTCGAGGGCAAGGTTCCCGAAGAGGCGATGAAGCTGGTCATGGAGCGGGAAGCCGCAATCAAGGACGGCTCCTTCGTGGTCGAGATCAACGACGAAGAGCCCAAGTCCAGCTGATGGACGCCAACAATGGCCCGGAGGCGGAGACGGTTCTCCGCCTCTCGGGCATCACCAAGAGATTTGGCCCGCTGGTCGCCAATGACGGCATTTCGCTGTCGCTGAAGCGCGGCGAGGTGGTGGCGCTGCTTGGCGAAAACGGCGCCGGCAAGACCACGCTGATGAACATCCTTTTCGGCCATTACACCGCCGATGAGGGAGAGATAGAGGTGTTCGGCAAGACGCTGCCGCCTGGAGACCCGCACGCGGCGCTGGCTGCCGGCATCGGCATGGTGCATCAGCATTTCACGCTTGCCGATCAGATGACGGTGCTCGAAAACATCGTGCTTGGCACGCGTCCGCTGTGGTCGTTCAACCTGGGCAAATCAGCCGCCCGGGATAAGATCCGGCGTCTGGCCGTGGACTACGGGCTTGAAGTCGATCCGGACCGGATGATCACCGAATTGTCTGTCGGGGAGCGGCAGCGGGTCGAAATCCTCAAGGCGCTCTACCGCGAGGCGCGGATTCTCATTCTCGATGAACCGACCGCGGTGCTGACGCCGATGGAAACCGAGGCGCTTTTTGCCACGCTCGCAAAATTGGTCGCGGCGGGGCTTTCGGTGATCTTCATCTCGCACAAGCTCGGCGAAGTTCAGGCGGTTTCCGATCGCGTGGTGGTTTTGCGGGGCGGCAAGCTCGCAGGCGAGCGCAAGACTTCCGAGGCGACACGCAGGGAACTGGCCGAACTGATGGTTGGCGGGCAATTGCCGGTCAACAAGATCGGACCAGCATCGCCCCGGAATTGCCTGTTCGAACTCAAGGGTGTTTCGACGCGAAGCCTGGGCGGCGCGGCGCTCAAGCAGATTTCCATGCAGTTGCGCGGTGGCGAGATTACCGGCCTCGCGGGCATTTCCGGCAATGGCCAGGCTGCACTGGCGGCGCTGATTTCGGGGACCTTGGAATCTGTGGAGGGTGACATCCTCGTTCATGGCGAGAAGGCCGAGCGATGGTCTCCCGGCGCGGCGCTGGAGCGGGGCCTGGGGCGGATACCGGAAGACCGGCATGCAACCGGCATGATCGGCGACATGAGCGTGGCCGAGAACGTGATTTCAGAGGCCTATCGCAGCCCACGGTTCTCGAGGTTCGGGTTTCTGAACTGGAAGGCCGCGGCAGACTTCGCAACTGACATCATCAAGGCCTACGACGTCAAATGCCCGTCGCCGGATGCCCGAGTGCGGCTCTTGTCCGGCGGCAACATGCAGAAGCTCATTCTGGGCCGGGCGCTTGACGGGGATCCGGACATCATTCTCGCCAGCCAGCCGACCCGCGGGCTTGATGTCGGGGCCGTCGCCTATGTGCATGCGCGGTTGATCGAGGCGCGCGACCGGGGGGCTGCAGTGCTGCTGATTTCCGAGGACCTCGATGAGATCCAGACGCTGTCTGACCGGATCCTGGTTATCCACCGGGGCCAATTGTCGAGGCCATCCCTGCGGGGCGAACTCAGCGTCATGCAGCTCGGCGAACTGATGGCCGGGCACGGGCACGACGAGGGGGCGAGCCATGCGGCTTGAACCGAGACCGGCCAGGTCAGCCGCGGCCAGCATCTTGTGGCCGGCCGGGGCAATCCTGGCGACCGTGGTGTTTTCCTCGCTGCTGGTGATGATCGCCGGCGCGTCGCCGCTGACGGTATTCTGGCTTGTCTTGAAGGGCGCGGCCGGATCGCAGTTCGCGCTTCTGGAAACCCTGACTCGGGCGACACCGCTGATCTTCACCGGGCTTGCCGTGGCGGTGGCGTTCCGAGCCAAGCTCTGGAACATCGGCGCCGAAGCACAGCTTTATCTTGGAGCGGTGATGACCGTGGTGATTGGCACGGGTGCTGTGACCCTGCCATCGGCGGGGCTGATTCCACTGATCATGATCGCCGCGATGCTGACGGGTGCGCTTGCCCTGCTCGGCCCGGCGATCCTGAAGACAAAGTTTGGAGTCGACGAGGTGGTGACCACGCTGCTCTTGAACTTCATCGTGCTGCTGTTCGTCTCCATGCTGCTTGAAGGCCTGCTGAAAGATCCGATGGGTCTTGGCTGGCCGCAGTCCAGGCGGGTGATCGAAGAAGCGCAGTTGCCGCGGCTGATCAAGGGCAAGCGGCTGCATTTCGGGTTCGTCCTCGCCATCGCTTCGGCCATCGTGGTCTGGGTGATCATGAAGAAGACAACGCTGGGCTATGAGATGCGCGCGGTCGGACACAATGCGGAAGCGGCACGCTTTGCCGGCATTCCGGTCAACCGGGTGATCGTCAAGACAGCTCTCTTGTCGGGCGGGCTTGCGGCGCTGGCCGGGTTTTCCGAAGTCGCCGGTCTGAAAGGCAACCTGACGCTCGATTTGTCGCCGGGCTACGGCTACACCGGCATTGTCGTCGCCATGCTGGCGATGCTCAACCCGCTCGGAGTCATTGCCGCCGCGATCTTCGTGGCCGGCATCTTTGTCGGCGCCGATGCGATGAGCCGAAGCGCCAATGTGCCGAGTTACATTGCCGAGGTGATGGTGGCGACATCGCTGCTGACCATGGTCGCGGCGATCATGCTGATGCGCTACCGCGTGCGCTGGAGGTGAATGTGAAATATCGATTCTTAGCAGCGCATCCCCACCCCCCTCTGTCACCTGCGGTGACATCTCCCCCGCAAGGGGGGAGATTGGCCGATTGCCATTCTGCGCTCAGCCCGATGGTCTCACGCGGTGCAGTTTTTGAGGACAAGAGCGGCATGTCCGCATGCCTCCTATCTCCCCCCTTGCGGGGGAGATGTCGGCATCGCCGACAGAGGGGGGTAGCTCACCGCGTTACCAGAGGCTGGCTATGATGGAAGCCTTCGAGATTCTGTTCACCGCCAGTTTCTGGGTTGCGGCGATCCGTATTGCCTCGCCGCTGATCTTCGCCACCATGGGTGAACTGATCTGTGAGCGGGCGGGTGTGCTCAATCTGGGGATCGAGGGCATCATGGTGGCTGGCGCGTTTTCCGGCTGGTTTACCGTCTACATGGGCGGGGACCTGTGGACCGGCGTACTTGTCGCCGCGCTGACCGGGGCGATGTTCGGGTTGCTGCACGGCTTCCTGACCGTGCCGCTCGGGCTGTCGCAGCATGTGACCGGTATCGGGATCACGCTGCTTGCGGCGAGCCTGACCTATTTCACCTACCGGATCCTGCTGCCGGAAGTGTCCTCGCCGCCGAAGATCGAGCCGTTCCAACCTTTCGCGGTTCCGGTTCTGTCGGATATCCCGGTGCTCGGTCCGGCGCTGTTCAATCAGACGCCGCTTACCTATCTCGCCTATTTCACCGTCGCCGCTGTCGCATTCGTCTTCTACCGGACGCCGGTTGGCGTGGCGGTACGGGCGGTCGGCGAAAACCCCTCCGCGGTCGAGGCGCAGGGCATATCGGTGACCGCCGTGCGGATCGGCGCGGTGATGGTCGGCTCGGCGCTGATGGCAATCGGCGGAGCGTTTCTCACCATGTCGGCGTTCAACTCGTTCTTCTTCGAGATGATCAACGGACGCGGCTGGATCGCCATCGCGCTGGTGGTGTTCGGCTCCTGGCGGCCGGGCAAGGCGCTGATCGGCGCCATCCTGTTTGCAGCCTTCGATGCCTACCAGGTGCGGCTGCAGCAGATCACCGGCGGTGTCATCCCCTACCAGATCTTCCTGATGATGCCGTTCGTGCTGTCGATCGTGGCGCTGGTCGTGGTCGCCCGGCGGGCGACCTATCCGAAGGCGCTGATGATCCCCTACCAGAAAGGCGAGAGATGAGTTTTGACACCTTGCTCAAGGGCGGTGTGCTGCCCGACGGGACGACCGCGGACATCGCCATCAATGACGGGCGGATCGCGGCGATCTCGCCAGCCATCGAGGCGGAAGCGGGCGAGATCATCGATATCACGGGCGATCTGGTTTCGCCGCCCTTCGTCGACCCGCATTTTCACATGGATGCGACGCTGTCCTACGGACTGCCGCGGATCAATGCCTCGGGCACACTGCTGGAGGGGATCGGCCTCTGGGGTGAACTCAAGCCGCTCCTGACCCACGAAGCGGTCAAGGAACGGGCGCTTGCCTATTGCGACTGGGCCGCTTCGATGGGCCTGCTCGCCATCCGCACCCATGTCGATGTTTGCGATGACCGGCTGCTGGCGGTCGAGGCTTTGCTGGAAGTCAAAAAAGAGATCGCGCACTACATCGATCTGCAACTGGTGGCATTCCCGCAGGATGGGCTGTACCGGTCATCGACGGCCCGCGCGAATACAATCCGGGCACTCGATCTTGGAGTGGATGTTGTCGGCGGGATTCCGCATTTTGAGCGCACCATGGCGGATGGGCGCGCATCGGTGACGGAGCTTTGTGAAATTGCCGCTGAACGCGGTCTGATGGTCGACATGCATTGCGACGAGACCGATGATCCGTTGTCGCGTCATATCGAGCAACTGGCCTACGAGACGCAGCGGCTGGGGCTGCAGGGCCGGGTGGCGGGGTCGCATCTCACCTCGATGCATTCGATGGACAATTACTACGTCTCCAAGCTGCTGCCGCTGATTGCGGAGGCCGAGGTTGCGGCAATTCCCAATCCGCTGATCAACATCACGCTGCAAGGCCGCCACGACACCTATCCGAAGCGACGCGGCATGACGCGGGTGCCGGAAATGCTCAAGCATGGAATCCGGGTCGGTTTCGGTCAGGATTGTGTGCTTGATCCGTGGTATTCGCTGGGCACGGCCGACATGCTTGACGTCGCCTTCATGGGATTGCACGTGGCGCAAATGACCAGCCCTGAGGACATGCGGCGTTGCTATGAGATGGTCACCACCGAAAGTGCCGCGATCATGGGGCTCGAGGACTATGGCCTTGAGGCCGGCAAGCGCGCCGATCTGGTGGTGCTTGATGCGGGCAACCCGATCGAGGCAATAAGGTTGCGGGCAACGCGGCTGATGGTGATGGCACGCGGCAAGGTCATCGCCCGGCGTGAGCGATCGCCCATGCGGCTTGATATTCCTGGCCGTAAAGCTGACATTGATCGCCGCTTCAGGATTGCTGATCCAAGCTGATCCCGTCTGATCCGGATTGAAGCACATCTTAAGAAACAGGGTTAATACTTACGTAAGGGCGTTTGGCTACACTGTGCAGAGTTGTTCTGCGTCAAGGGTATCCAGTCATGGCAGCCGCCAAGCGTAATCTGTTCAGTCTGTTTCGTGTCTCGCGCAAGCTCGTTTTGCTGTCAGGCGGGTTTCTTTTTGTCCTCGGAGCTTCCGGAACGGCTGCGTTGGTGTTCGCCCCGGCAAACATGATCCCGGGGTTCCAGGAAGAGGCCGGCGGTCATTGCCGGACGGTGTATCAGTCCGAATTCCGGCGCGGCAAGGAAAAGCGGCTGATCGCCCTTGTCGCGGGCGACGATGCCGAGCCCAGGGACCGGGTCAAGACAGGCATGCGCCTTGCGCGCCATCTTTCCGAAAAGCTCGATCCCGATCTCATTATTGTCCAGGTCGCCGATCATCGCGGACCGACTACAAGAGCCGAACTTCGCGGTTCCGCGATCGGTGCTGAAATCGTCTACGCGCCGGTTCCTACGAGGACGCTTGCCGTGTCACAGCCGTGGGAAGTGCGTTACATCAACACAGTGCCAACCAGCACCGGCTACTATTTCGGCGAACGGGTCGATATGCCCCAAACCGAGATCGAAGCCATCGCCCATGAAATCGAAAAGATCGAGGGCTGTGATGGCGACCAGGTCGATGAGGAGGCCCAGACCGTAGCAGCAAGCGAGCCGGCGAAAGCCGCCGGGCATTGATGCCCGGCTTGGGGTTCTGACTATTCGCTGCGCGTCTTGCGGGCTGGGAACAGGATCACATCGCGGATGGACGGCGCATTGGTCAGCAGCATGATCAGGCGGTCTACGCCGATGCCGAGGCCACCTGCCGGCGGCATGCCCTGGTCGATAGCATCAAGAAACTCGTCATCGAGCTGTTTCTCGCTCTCGCCGCGGGCATGGGCCTGCTCGAGCTGTTCGACCATGCGCTTGCGCTGTTCTTCCGGGTCATTGAGCTCGGAGAATGCGTTGCCCAACTCCCAGGCGTTGCAGTAGGTCTCGAAGCGTTCAACCAGGCGCGGTTCGCCCGGCACTTCCTTGGCGAAGGGCGAAATGTCCTTGGGGAAATCGATCACATGGGTTGGCTGAATGAGTGAGGCCTCGACCTTTTCCTCGAAGATGAACGCCAGGCATTCGCCCCAGGTCCAGTCGTCCTCGATCTCAAAACCTGCCGCTTTGGATGCTGCCCTGGCCTCCTCGTCGGTGGCGATCGCGCGGAAATCTATGCCGGTCGCATCCTTTACCGCATCGGGCATGGCAACCCGGCGGAACGGTCCCTTGAAGGAGAGTTGCTCCTCACCGTAGGTGATGTCGGTGGTTCCATGGACCGCCAGGGCCAGCTTTTCGAACAATCGTTCGACCAGCCCCATGATGTCTTCATAGTCGGCATAGGCCCAGTAGCATTCCAGCATGGTGAACTCGGGATTGTGCCGGGTCGACACGCCCTCGTTGCGGAAGTTGCGGTTGACCTCGAAGACCTTGTCGGTCAGCCCGGAGACAAGCGCACGCTTGAGGTAAAGCTCGGGCGCAATGCGCAGGTACATGTCGAGCTTGAGCGTGTTGTGGTGTGTCTTGAAAGGCTCCGCCGTTGCGCCGCCATAGACCGAATGCAGCATCGGGGTTTCAATTTCCATGAAACCTTCGTCTTCCATGAAGCGGCGGATGCCGGAGACGATCTTCGAGCGTTGCTGGAAGCGGAGCTTGGAATCCTCGTTGGTCAGGATGTCGAGATGGCGCTTGCGGTAGCGCAGTTCGATGTCGGAAAGACCATGCCACTTTTCCGGCATCGGCAGCAGCGACTTGGTAAGCATGGTGATCTCGTGGGCGTTGACCGTGAGTTCACCACGCTTGGTGCGCCTGACTTCACCGGTGACGCCGATGATGTCACCCAGATCGATCAGCGGCAGGAGATCGCGCGCCGCTTCCGGCGTAGTATCCTTGTGGCTGAAGATCTGCACCTTGCCCGAGGCATCATGGATATCCATGAACATGCCGGAATTGCGCGAGGAATAGACGCGCCCGGCGACCGTGATGATCTCGCCGGTCAGCGTATCAGGTTCGATGTCAGCGTATTTTTCCGCCAGCTCCTGGTTGGTCATGGTGCGGTGAAAATGCGCCGGATAGACCTCGGCGACCGTCTCGCGCAGTCTGGCGAGCTTTTGGGCGCGCACCTCGGTGACGTCGGAGGAGAGGCCGGCTTCAGGTGTCTTTTCGTTCATTGTTCTACCCGTTGTTGGCTTTGGCTGCTTCAACGCCGGCCTTGACCGCTGTTTCGGCCTGCTTGAGGCGCTGACGCACGACCGAGCGGCCGAGAATGGACATGGAGTCAAAGAGCGGCAATGACCGCGACGAACCTGATACCGCAATGAACAGGGGAGCCAGCAGGTTTCGAAGCTTGATGTCGCTGCGCTCGGAAATGGCGCGCAGTTCCGCCTCGATGGTTTCCGCGTTCCACTCAAAAATCTTTTCCAGGTCCGGCTGAACCGTCTGAAGAATGGTCAGCACGTCTTCCAGCGACACCTTCTTGATGTTGGAGAAGTCCGCCGCGGTCAGGCCGAGGTCACCCTTGAGCAGGAAGCCGGTCAGATCCGGCAGGTCGGAGAGCTTGGTGATGCGGGACTGCGCCAGTTTCATGCCTTCGCGGAAACGGCCGTTTTCCTGGGCCCAGGCCAGAACGCGTGCGACGAAATCCTCTTCGGAAATGCTCTCGCGCAGCCAGCGGCCGTTGAGCCAGTCGAGCTTCTGGAGATCGAAGATCGCGCCGGCCTTGGACAGGTTCTCCGGGTCGAAATTGGCGACCAGCTGATCCATGGTCAGCAGTTCCTCGCCTTCGGCGATCTGGATGAAGAACAGGCCGAGGAAGTTCATCAGCGCCTCGGGAAGGAAACCGAGTGCAGCGTAATAGGAGATCGAAGTCGGATTCTTGCGCTTGGACAGTTTCGACTTGTCGGCGTTGCGCATCAGCGACAGGTGCATGAACACCGGTGGCTCAAGACCCAGATACTGGTAGATCAGGATGTGCTTGGGGACAGAGGCCAACCATTCCTCGCCGCGTGCAACGTGGGTGATCTTCATCAGGTGATCGTCGACCACATTGGCCATGTGATAGGTGGGCATGCCGTCGGCCTTGAGCAGGACCTGCATGTCGACGGCTTCCCAGGGAATTTCGACCTCGCCGTAAACGCCGTCGACAAACTTGCAGGAGCCTTCGGTCGGGATCTTCATCCGGACCACCGATGGTTCACCCGCATTCATCCGTTCGGTGACTTCCTCGACGGTGAGGCTCAGGCAGCGGCCGTCATATTTCGGCGGCTTTCCGGCCGCGCGCTGGGCGGCGCGCATCTCGTCAAGGCGCTCGGGCGTACAGAAACAGCGAAAGCCGTGGCCGTTTTCGACGATCTTGTCGACATAGGGGCGGTAGATGTCCTTGCGTTCGCTCTGCCGGTAGGGGCCGTACGGACCGCCGATATCCGGGCCTTCGGACCAGGACAGGCCGCACCATTTCAGCGCGTCGAGAACCTTCTGTTCAAACTCCGGCGTCGAACGGGCGGCATCGGTGTCTTCGATACGCAGGATGAACTCGCCGCCGTTCTTTTTCGCAAAAAGGTAGTTGAACAGCGCGATGTAGGCGGTTCCGACATGCGGCTCGCCAGTCGGAGACGGTGCGATGCGCACCCGCGTTGCAGTGTTGGCCATTTTTGTTCGCCCGCTTTCAGGTCCGGTTGAATGATGCGCGCGGCGGCTTTTGCCGGCTGCGATCGCTGTCCGGTAACGCTGCAGCCAGGCAAGGCGCGGCGGAGACCGGCAGGCGCTGCCTTAGGCCATATTGTGCCGGTGGCGTCAAGTATAAGGGCCGCTTGCCGGTCTGCCGCGAGAGGATTGGCGTTTTGCAGAGCAGGTGCCGGATCCCGCAGATCTTTGATTTACGTACCTCAAGAATTGCTCTAGAAGACCTCGCAGGAGGAGACAATGCGACCAACCGTTCACGACATCGCGGCTGAGGCCGGAGTCAGCCTGGCGACCGTCGACCGGGTGCTCAATGCCCGGCCGGGGGTGCGGCGGAAGACCGTCGACAAGGTGCAGGCAGCAGTTGAGCGTCTGGGCTATGTGCGCGACGTCTCTGCTGCGAACCTGGCGAAGAAGCGGACCTATCCGCTTGTGTTCATCCTGCCGGAAGGGCCAAACAGTTTCATGCGTGGGCTTGAAGCGGAGATCCGTGCCGCCATGCAGCGCTCGCCGGTAGAGCGGACGGCGATCCGGATCGAAACGGTGCCGCCCTTCGATCCGGCGGCCATTGTCGGTGTTCTCGATTCACTCGATCCGGCAGAGGTAAACGGTGTGGCACTGGTCGCAACCGATACGCCCGATGTGTCGGCTGCGGTGGATCGTCTGGTCGACAGGGGTGTTCACGTGGCCACGCTGGTGTCCGATCTGCCGGGATCGCAGCGGATTCATTTCTGCGGCATCGACAACCTCGCCGCCGGCCGGACTGCCGGCGGACTGATCGGACGGTTCTGCAATGGCCGAGCCGGGAAGGTGCTGGTCGTGGCCGGCTCGATGAAGCTGTCGGACCATATGGACCGGGCTTCGGGCTTTGCCGCCGTGCTCAGAAGCGAATTTCCCGACCTTGAAATCGTTGGACCGGTGGAGACCAATGATGACGCGGACACGGTCAGGCAGGCCGTGACGGCTGCGCTCGACGCCGAAACAGAAATCATAGCTATCTACAGTCTCGGCGCCGGCACGCGCGGACTGATCGAGGCCCTTCCGGACCGCGAACAGCGCAAGCTCGCCGTTGTTGCGCACGAAGTGACGGAGCATTCGCGGCAGGCGCTTGCCGAGGGTCTGTTCGATGCCGTCATCAACCAGGATTGCGGGCATGAAGTGCGCAGCGCGATCCGGGTGCTCAAAGCGCGGGCCGATGGATTGATGCCGATCAGTGCACAGGAGCGCATTCGCATCGATATTTTCCTGAAGGACAATCTGCCATGAGCCCGTGTCCTGAGCCAATCCCGCATCTTGCTGAAAGGATCCGCCGCCATGTATCTCGGACTTGATCTCGGAACCTCATCGCTGAAGGCGCTGCTGATTGATGACAATCAGCGCATCCTGGGTTCGGCCAGTGCGCCACTCACCGTCGAGCGGCCGCATCACGGATGGTCGGAACAGGATCCCTACAGCTGGATCCATGCAACCCGGGCAGCGCTCTCGGAGCTTGGCAAGGCCCATGCTGCGGAACTGGCCAGGGTGCGCGGCATCGGGCTGTCGGGTCACATGCATGGCGCGACGACCATCGACCGCGACGGCAAGGTGATCCGGCCCTGCATCCTGTGGAACGACACACGCAGCTATCATGAAGCCGCGGAACTGGATGCCGATCCGATATTCCGGCGCCTGACCGGCAATATCGTCTTCCCCGGCTTCACCGCGCCGAAACTCAAATGGATGGCTGCCAACGAGCCGGAAGCCTTCGCACGCGTTGCCAAGGTGCTGCTGCCGAAGGATTACCTGCGGCTCTGGTTGAGCGGCGAGGCGATTTCCGAAATGTCGGATTCGGCCGGAACGTCCTGGCTCGACACCGGCAAACGCGCCTGGGATGACAGTCTTCTCGCAGCCACCGGTCTTGACCGGAGCCACATGCCCGCGCTGGTCGAGGGCACGGAGCGGGCCGGGGCGTTGCGCGCCGATGTGGCCGCGGACCTGGGCTTGCCCGCCGGCATCCCGATCGCGGGAGGGGCGGGTGACAATGCGGCCTCTGCCTGCGGTATGGGAACGGTGGGCGACAACCACGCCTTTGCCTCGCTCGGAACCTCGGGCGTGCTGTTTGCGGCCAACAACCGGTATCTGCCCAATCCCGGCAGCGCCGTGCACGCGTTCTGCCACGCGCTGCCCGGGACCTGGCACCAGATGGGCGTGATCCTTTCGGCAACGGATTCGCTCAACTGGCTTGCCGGGGTCACCTCGATGAAGCCTTCGGCGCTGACTTCAGAGCTCGGCGACACCCTGCTGGCTCCGGGCTCGGTGATGTTCCTGCCCTATCTTTCGGGCGAACGGACGCCGCACAATGACGCCGCCATTCGCGGCAGTTTTACCGGTCTCGAACACGCATCCGATCGCACTTCCCTCACCCGTTCGGTGCTTGAAGGGGTCTGCTTTGCCTTCCGCGACAGTCTTGCCGCGTTGGCCCAGGCGGGCACGTCGCTGGCACGGGTCACCGCCATCGGCGGCGGCTCGAAGTCGGACTACTGGCTGGAAGCACTGTCCACCGTGCTGGACCTTCCGGTGGACATACCCGAGGGCGGCGACTTCGGTGCCGCGTTCGGCGCCGCCCGGCTTGGCCTGATCGCGGCGGAAAACGCCGATCCCTTGTCCGTGTGCACGCAGCCGGCCACGGAAAGAACCATTCACCCCAATCGCGATCTCTCGGCGGCCTTCGACGAGGCATACCAGACCTATCGCGCGCTCTATCCCGCTATCAAAGGAGCCATGTCATGAGCACAGGATTTTTCGGAGACGTCACCAGGATCAAGTATGAAGGGCCGGAGAGCAGCAATCCGCTTGCCTTCCACCATTACAATGCCGACGAGATGGTCATGGGCAAGCGGATGGAGGACCACCTGCGCTTTGCGGTCGCTTACTGGCATTCCTTCGCCTGGGAGGGCGGTGATCCGTTTGGTGGCCGCACCTTCGAAAGGCCCTGGTATCCGCAGGACTCGATGGAACTCGCGAAGCTGAAGGCCGATGTTGCCTTCGAGATGTTCTCTGCGCTGGGTGCACCTTTCTACTGCTTCCATGATGCGGACGTGCGTCCGGAAGGCTCCAACTTCGCCGAGAACACGAAGAACCTCGAAGAGATCGTCGACTATTTTGCCGGCAAGCAGGAAGATACCGGTGTGAAACTGCTGTGGGGGACGGCCAACCTGTTTTCCAACCGTCGATTCATGTCGGGGGCCGCGACCAATCCCGATCCGGACGTCTTTGCCTTCGCCGCGGCGACGGTGAAGACATGCATCGATGCCACCCACAAGCTCGGCGGTGAAAACTACGTGCTGTGGGGCGGGCGCGAAGGCTACGAGACCCTGCTCAACACCGACCTGAAACGGGAAGACCAGCAGCTGGGCCGCTTCCTCAACCTGGTGGTCGAGTACAAGCACAAGATCGGCTTCGAGGGCACGATCCTGATCGAGCCGAAGCCGCAGGAGCCGACCAAGCACCAGTATGATTACGACGTTGCCACCGTCTACGGCTTCCTCAAGCGGCACGGGCTCGAAAACGAGGTCAAGGTCAATATCGAGCAGGGCCATGCGATCCTTGCCGGCCATTCCTTCGAGCACGAGTTGGAACTGGCGCAGGCGCTGGGGATCTTCGGATCGATCGACATGAACCGCAACGACTATCAGTCGGGCTGGGACACCGACCAGTTCCCCAACAATGTGCCCGAGATGGCGCTCGCTTACTACGCGATCGTGAAGGGCGGCGGTTTTTCCACCGGCGGCACCAATTTCGACGCCAAGCTGCGGCGTCAGTCGCTCGACCCGCAAGATCTGCTCTATGCCCATATCGGCGGCATGGATACCTGTGCACGGGCGCTGAAGGCGGCGGCGAAAATGGTCGAGGACGGGGTGCTGACGAGCTTCGTCGAGGAACGCTATGCCGGCTGGAACGGTGCAGAAGCCAAGAAGATGCTTGATGGCGGTTTCTCGCTTTCGGAGATCGAAGAGTGGGTACGCAAGGCCGACATCAATCCGCAGCCGAAATCCGGCCGGCAGGAGTACCTGGAGAATGTCGTCAATCGTTACGTCTGACAGACGGTGTTCCTGAAATTGAATTGATGAGGACGGCGGCTCATGGTGACGGGCCGCCGTCTGATTGAACAGTGTTTTGTTTGCGTGCCGGCGTTCTGTCGCGTAAATCAGGCTTCCAATCTGCAGATCATCCCGGAAGGAAGCCTCGCCATGCAATTTGCCCGCCTGAACGGTGTCGTCATCCATCATCAGGTGATCGGCGCGGCCCCGGACAAGCCGACGATCGTTTTTGCCAACTCGCTTGGAACGGATTACCGGATCTGGCGCGACGTGATCGTGCGGATGGTCGGAGACTACAGCATCATCGCCTACGACAAGCGCGGTCACGGGCTCTCGGAACTGGGTGACGCCGAGATCACCATGGATGATCACATCAATGACCTGATCGCATTGATCGAGCATTTCGAAGCCAAGAATGTCATCATCTGCGGACTTTCAGTCGGGGGCATGATCGCGCAAGGGGTGGCCGCCAAAAGGCCGGACCTGGTGCGCGCGATGATCCTGTGTGACACCGGCCACAAGATCGGGACGCCGGACATGTGGAACGCGCGTATCACGGCGATCAGGGAACAGGGAATAGCTGCGATTTCGGACGCAATCCTGGAGCGCTGGTTTGCCAAGGACTATCGCAGGGCCGACAATGCCGACTTTACCGGTTACCGGATGATGCTCGAACGCACACCGGTCGAAGGCTATGTCGGCACCTGTGCCGCGATTCGGGACAGCGATTTCACCAAGTCGAGTTCGGAACTGGTGATGCCGGTCATCTGCGTGGTGGGCACCGAGGACGGTTCGACACCGCCGTCTCTGGTGGGGGAAATGGCGCGGCTGATCCCGGGCGCGATGTACCAGGAGATCCCCGGAGCCGCACACCTGCCCTGCATCGAAAAACCGGTTGAACTGAGCGAGATCATCAAGGCCTTCACCGAACGGCTTTCGACGAACTGAAACCTGCCTCTGGAAGAGCATCACCTGAACGGGATCGACATGACATCCGAGACCTCGCCGCAGAAACTGGCCCGCCGGTTCCCGGACGCATTCCTGTTCGGGGTGGCAACGGCTTCTTACCAGATCGAGGGCGCGGCGACCGAGGACGGCCGCAAGCCGTCGATCTGGGATGCGTTCTCCCACATGCCCGGCCGGGTCAAGGGCGGGGACACCGGCGACGAGGCTTGCGATCATTACAACAGGCTCGACGCCGATCTCGACCTGATGGCTGAACTGGGCGTCGAGGCGTACAGGTTTTCCATTGCCTGGCCGCGGATCCTGCCTGACGGCACCGGTGCGATCAACGCAAAGGGATTCGACTTTTACGATCGTCTGCTCGATGGTCTGGAAGCCCGCGGCATCAAGGCGTTCGCGACGCTCTATCACTGGGACCTGCCGCTGGCGCTGATGGGGCGGGGCGGCTGGACGGACCGGGGGACAGCTGAGGCCTTTGCCGACTATGCCGGGATCGTCACCAGGCGTCTTGGGGACAGGCTCGACACCATCGTTACCTTCAACGAGCCGTGGTGCTCGGTTTATCTCGGCCATCTGATGGGGGTTCACGCGCCCGGCGAGCGGTCGATGCAAGCGGCGATGTCGGCGCTGCATGTCACCAATCTGGCGCATGGTCTCGGAGTGCAGGCGATAAGGGCGGAGCGGCCCGATCTGCCGGTCGGTATCGTTCTCAACGCGATGAGCGTGATGGCGGCCAGCGACAGCGATGCGGACCGCAAGGCCGCGGAACGGGCAAATGACTTTCACAACGGGGTCTTCTTCGGGCCGCTGTTCAAGGGATCCTATCCGCACTCCGTACTTGAGGGATGTCCAGATCTGGCGGGGCACATCAGGGACGGCGATCTCGAGACGATCCACCAGCCGCTCGATTTCTGGGGTCTGAACTATTACACGCCGATGCGGGTGAGCGACGATGCCTCAGCAGAGTTTCCGCATGTGGCTGGCGCGCCGGCGGTCCAACCGGGGAAGACCGACATCGGCTGGGAAATCGAGCCGCTGGGCTTGTCGCACGTGGTCAAGGATCTCTATGGCCGCTACACGCTGCCGGAATTCTACATCACCGAGAACGGAGCCGCCGACAACACGGAAGTCCAGAACGGCGCCGTCAGCGACACGATGCGGCTCGATTACATCGCAACCCACCTCTCGGTGGTTGCCGACCTGATTGCCGAGAACCATCCGCTGAAGGGCTATTTCGCCTGGAGCCTGATGGACAATTTCGAATGGGCCGAGGGCTATTCGCAGCGTTTCGGCATCGTGCATGTCGACTATGAAACGCAGACACGCACCATCAAGCAATCCGGCCACTGGTACCAGTCGCTGATCGCCGCCCACGAGGCAGGCAATAGCTGATCAGCGGACGACGAAACCGTGGGCGAAAGGGTCTTCCTCGTCATCGATGGTGATGGTGTTCAGCCCTGTTTCCACAGCCCAGCCGGCGACCGAAGGGATGATTGCGGGCTTGCCCGCCACTTGGGTTGCCTCCTCCACCCGGCCATGAAACAGCGAGCCGATAATGCTTTCATGGACGAAGTCGTCGCCGGGCCTGAGTTTGCCTTTGGCCGCCCATTGCGCCATGCGCGCCGACGTGCCGGTGCCGCAGGGCGAGCGATCGATGGCCTTGTCACCGTAAAAGACCGCATTGCGGGCATGGGCCTCGGGTCTGGTCGGCGCTCCGGTCCAGAGGACATGGCTTAATCCGCGGATATCGGGCTTTTCCGGATGGACGAACTCGTGCTCGCTGTTGAGGCGTTCGCGCAAAGCCGGACTCATGCGGACCAGATCGCCGGCCGAGAAGTCCGCCATGTCGGCGAAATTTTCCTGGGCATCGACTATGGCGTAGAAATTGCCGCCATAGGCAACATCGACGGTAATCTTGCCCAGACCTTCGCACCAGGTCTTGATACCGGTTGAATGCAGGAATGCCGGCACGTTGGTCAGCCGGACTTCGGTAACCTTGCGGCCGTTCTGCTGATAACGGGCGACGATGCGCCCGGCTGGCGTGTCGATCGCCAGAACGCCCGGTTCGCGCGGTCTGACAAGGCCATTCTCGATCGCCATCGTCACCGTGCCGATGGTGCCGTGGCCGCACATCGGCAGGCATCCGGAGGTCTCGATGAACAGGAAGGCGATGTCGCAATCGTCGCGCGTCGGCGGATAGAGTATGGCGCCCGACATCATGTCGTGGCCACGCGGCTCGAACATCAGGCCGGTACGAATCCAGTCATACTCGGCCAGGAAATGCGCCCGACGCTCGAGCATTGTCCCGCCGTCAAGCTGCGGGCCACCGCCGGTGACGACGCGGACCGGGTTGCCGCAGGTGTGGCCGTCGATGCAGAAGAAACGATTGCGCGCCATGGCTTGCTCTCACTACGGGGTTATCAAAAACGGTCGGGCCGGCAGGCGGCAATGTCAATACTCGGAGTCTGGTTGCCCGCCAGATCAGCTATGAGCCGTCCCATGGCTGCCGATTGGGTCAGCCCAAGATGGCCATTGCCGAAGCCGAGCAGGACCGATGGGTCCTCCGGCAGGGCGCCGATCACCGGCAGGCTGTCAGGCATCGAGGGCCGGAAGCCCATCCATTCGACGCCTCCGGTGGTTTTCAGTCCTGGCAGGAAGGTCGCCGCCTTCTCCAGCATGGATTTCGAGCGGGCAAAATTGGGCGGCAGGTCGAGGCCGCCGAGTTCGACCGCGCCGCCGACCCGCACGCCGGTCGAAAGCGGCGTCATGACGAAGCCATGATTGCCGAAGATCAGCTGGCGCTTGAGGTCGAATGCGCCCTCGGGCAGCGTGGTGTTGTAGCCGCGCTCGGTGTCGAGCGGAATGCGCAGCTTTGTCACCGGGTTGATCAGGCGTGTCGACCAGGCGCCGGCGCAGATGACGATGCGGTCAGCATCGCGGGTGGTGCCGTCGGCAAGCCTGACAGATGGGCCTGCTTCGGACCGTTCCAGACCGACAATCTCGGCTTTCTCGAAGGTTGCCCCGCAGTGTTCCGCATGGGCCCAGAGCGCAAGGGCAAATACCTGCGGTTCGGACACGGTCTTCCAGCCGGGAACATAGGTGCCGGCGACAAAGCGTGAGGACAGTCCGGGCTGAAGCTCGGCCAGCCTCTCGCCGCGGACATGCTCGAAGGCGATGCCGGCCTGTTCCCGCTGCTGCCAGCCGGCAGAAGCGGCTTTGAGCTCTCCTTCGCTTTCGTAAAGTTCCAGTGAGCCGTCATGGCGCACCATCGCACCAATACCGGCCCGGTCGACCAGCGCCATCATCTCGACCTCGGCAAGCCGCATCAGCGCTGTCTGCGTTTCGATGGAAGCCCTGTAGCGGGCGGGAAGGCTGGCCTTCCAGAATTGCCAGAGCCAGGGTGTGAGCCGCGGCAGATAGGACGGACGGATGGTCAGCGGACCCAGCGGATCAAGCAGCCATTTCGGCGCCCTGAGCAAGATCTTCGGCGAGGCCAGCGGCATGATATCGGAGAATGCCAGTGCCGCGGCATTGCCCTTGCTTGTTTCCTGCGCAAGGCCGGATCGATCAATTACGGTGACCTTGTGCCCGGCTTCCGCAAGCAGTGCTGCGGTGGCGATGCCGACCACGCCGCCGCCAACGATGATGATCCGGTTCGGGCTCATGCGTCTTCAGCTTCTGAACGCGCGGTTGCGCGCTCGGCCAGCATCTGCTGGTGGCGCATGCGGAAGCGGACGCGGTCTTCCTCGGTGCGGCTGTGGTAGCAGTGCGGACAGGACGCGCCTTCCTCGTAGAGCGGCGAGGCCTGCTCCTCGGGCGTCACCGGATTGCGGCATGCGCGGCAGAGTATCTCGTCGCTTTCGCGAAGGCCGTGGGTGACAGCCACGCGCTCATCGAAGACAAAGCAGGAGCCCTGCCAGAGGCTTTCGTCTTCGGGAACATTCTCCAGGTATTTCAGAATTCCGCCCTTGAGATGGTAGACATTCTCATAGCCCTTTGCGCGCATGAAGGCGGTTGCCTTCTCGCAGCGGATGCCGCCGGTACAGAACATGGCGATTGGCTTGCTCTTGTCTTCGATGCCGGCCTTTTCCACCCAGTCCGGGAACTCCCGGAAGGTGCTGGTTTCCGGATTGATCGCACCCTTGAAGGTGCCGATGCCGACTTCGTAATCGTTGCGGGTATCGATTACGACGGTGTCAGGATCCGAAATCAACCTGTTCCAGTCCGCCGGGTCGACATAGGCGCCGACACCCTCCAGCGGATCGATGTCGGGTACACCCATGGTGACGATTTCCTTTTTCAGTCGCACCTTCATGCGCCTGAACGGCATCTTGTGGGCACTGCTTTCCTTGTGCTCCAGGGTTTCGAGCCCGGGAATGGCCCGAAGGTGGGACAGCAGGGCATCGATGGCCGAGCGGGAGCCGGCAATGGTTCCGTTGACGCCTTCGCGGGCCAGCAGCAGGGTGCCCTTGACGCCCTGCTCGGCGCATAATTCCGCCAGCGGCGGCTGCAGCGCTTCATGGCCCTCGAGGCGGGCGAAATGGTACAGCGCCGCGACGACCACGGGCTGGTTCGGGGCGGGTGTTTTGGCAGGTGTCTTCATGCCAGCCGCAATAGCGCGTTCGCGCATTTCAGGCAATCGGTCTGTGGTGCCCGGTTGAGGCCGCAGCGTAGACAATCCCTGGACGAAAGGCTATTCGGTGCGCTCCTGTTGATGACGCGAAAGGACAAGCGCCATGGGTGAAAAAACCCAAGCCCTCATTTCCATTCTGAAATTGCAGCCTGTGGTGCCCGTACTTGTCATCAAGGATCTCGCTCATGCGGTACCTCTGGCGCGTGCCCTGGTCGCGGGCGGGCTGAAAGCCATCGAAATCACCATGAGGACGCCGGTGGCGCTGGAGGCAATCCGCGCGGTGGCAGATGAGGTCGAGGGTGCTGTTCCCGGCGCCGGTACGGTGCTGAACGCGAAACAGTACCACCAGGCTGTCGAGGCTGGATCGCAGTTCATCGTTTCACCCGGGACGACGCTTGAACTTCTGGATGTTGCCCGCAAGTCGCCGGTGCCGTTGTTGCCGGGAGCTGCCACGCCGAGTGAGGTAATGGCGCTCAGGGAAGAAGGCTATGAGGTCCTCAAGTTCTTTCCGGCAGAACAGGCAGGTGGCGCCGCCTACCTCAAATCGCTTTCATCGCCGCTGGCCGGAATGATGTTCTGCCCGACCGGCGGGATCACGCCAGACAATGCACGTGACTACCTCTCGTTGCCGAACGTGGTTTGCGTTGGTGGGTCCTGGGTGGCCCCCAATGCGCTGGTCGAAGCCGGAGACTGGGATGGCATCACCCGGCTGGCCACAGAGGCATCGCGGTTTTCTGCCTGAGATCACTGCTTTTTCTTGTCGTCATCGGAGCCACCGGTGCGTGGCCTCGATGCGTCAGTGTCAGAAGTCGACCATGGTTTGAAAGCGGGTCCGCGAATTCCTATCTGATGCTGGAAGCGGCCGGAACGCGCTGCCACACCAGGAAGACAAGGACCTGCACCAATGTTCGATCCCAAAGCCCTGCTTGACCAGTTTCTCGGCTCCAACGTTCCCGGTACCCAAGGTACGGTGCGTGACAAGGCCAGCCAGGCGACGCAGCTTGCCAAAGACAATCCGCTGGCCACGGGTGCGATCGTGGCCGTGCTCCTGGGGACAGGAACAGGACGGGCGATCGGCGGGTCAGCCCTGAAACTTGGCGGCATGGCCGCCATTGCCGGTCTCGGCTACCAGGCCTGGAAAAACTACCAGGCCGGAAAGACGCCGGTGGAGGGGGCAGCCGCACAGCAGCCTGAAATGCTGGCGCCGCCCGCGGATTCGGATTTCTCTGCCGAACCGGCCCGTGTCGACAGCGATTTCGCGCTTTCGCTGATCCGGATCATGATTGCCGCGGCGCGGGCGGACGGCCATGTGGATGATGCGGAGCGCGCGCGGATTCACGACAAGCTGGCGCTGTCGGGTCTCGGCGAAGACGCCATCGCGTTTCTTGATGACGAGCTGTCCAAGCCCGTCGACATGGACGGCATCTTGGCCTCAGCTTCAACCGAGGTTCAAAAAATCGAGATGTTTACTGCTGCGCGGCTTGCGATCGACCCCGACACAAGGGCTGAACGCGGGTTTCTTGACCTGCTGGCAGGCCGTCTTGGGCTGGCCGATCCCCTGGTTGACCATATCGAGGCAACGGTCGCGGCGGCCAAGGTTTGATTATCAAGGTATCTCACTCTCTTGGCTGGGTGTCGCGCCGGGTTTTTTCACCTTGCCCGGGACTGACGCTGCAATGAAGCCGGCTCCCGGGCGACCGTGAAATCCCGTCGCCCGGGAGATTTCCTTTGGCGATGATTGGCTCTAGAGTCAGCCGATGCAATCGCGCGCCGCCATCGAGAGACAATTCCGCCGGTTCAGGTTTGGCCTGTTTGTTGTCTGGGCCATCCTGCTGGCGATCATCGTGGCATGGTCCGTCCGCTCGGCCAGAGAGCGCGCGCTTTCGGAGGTGATGCAGAAGGCTGGCGAGACACTGTCGGTGCAGACCGAAATCCTGTCCGGCGTCCTCGACAAGTACCGCCTGCTTCCGCCATTGCTGTCACGCCAATCATCAATCCGAGCATTGTTCGTTCGCGATGCCGAAGGCAATGCTCAGGCTCTGGATGCGCGCAGGATTGCTGAATCGACTGCGAGCATGTCGGCGGCCATGGATGTGGCCTTCTTCTTTCCCGACGGAGAATTGCTGGCGAATGCTCGGGGTTCACTCGTCGATCGCGCTGAAGGGTTGCCGGAGCTTATCGAGGTCGCCCTTCAGGGCAGGTTGGGCCGTGCAGCTGTTGCCAACAGGCAAGGAGAGCGGACCTATGCTTTCTCTTCCGGCGTTCACCGCGAGGGAAAATTCGTCGGTGTCGTGATCGTCTATGTCGACTTCTATCGGGTCGAAGCAGCCTGGGCGCTGTCGGCGCGCCGTATCTTTGTCACCGACAAGACAGGCACCGTGTTTCTGGCAAATGATGCTGCCTGGCGGCTCAAGAACATCGCCGACCTGCGCGAGACGGCAGAGAGCGACCGGTATCTAATCGATGGCCGTTTCGAACGGCGACTGGATCTTGTTCGCGGCCTGCCTCTGCTGGAATGGGATCTGCATGTGTTGGCCGATCCAGCCCCGGTGGCTGCGGCACGTCTGAGCGCGGCGTCGATTGCGACGCTTGTCGGGCTGCTTGCCGGGATGATCGCCCTCGTGGTTCTCCGCCGCAACGAGGAGGCGATCATCAAGGCGCGCACCGACCGGGCCACCGCGCTGCGTCTTGAGCGCGTTGTCAGGGACCGGACGCGGGCGCTCTCAATCACCAACCAGTCGCTCAGCCAGGAAGTCGAGGTCCGCCGCGAGGCGGAGGAGCGCCTGCGCAAGACACAGAACGAACTGGTGCAGACCGCAAAGCTCGCCGCGCTCGGACAGATGTCTACGGCACTGAGCCATGAATACAATCAGCCATTGGCCGCGATACGATCCTATTCCGACAACGCCTTGCGGTTTCTCGACAAGGGTGCACTTTCCGAGGTTTCGGGCAATCTGGCGCGGATCAACGGACTGGTCGAGCGCATGGCGGAGCTGTCAAGAACGCTGCTTTCCTTCTCGCGCAAGCCGGGCGCCAGCGTTGGACCGGTTCCGCTTGGCACCATTATCGACGAAGCCTTGTTGCTGGCGCGCCCGCGGGCGCGGGCCGCAGGTATCACCGATATTCGCGTCGGTGACGGCGTTTCGGGGCTCTTCGTGCTGGGTGGCAGGATCAGGCTCGGGCAGGTGTTCGTCAATCTCGTCAACAATGCGATCGATGCTCTTTCCGGGCAGGCCGATGCGACAGTGGAGATCGACGCGCGGCGGCAGGGAGACCGTGTCGTCGTCACCGTTATCGATAACGGTCCGGGGGTCGACCCCGCGCAGTTGCCGAAGGTCTTCGAGCCTTTTTTTACCACCAAGGGGGTGGGTGAGGGGATTGGTATCGGCTTGTCCATCGTTGACAATATCATCCGTGATTTTGGCGGAACCATCATGGTGGACAACAGACCGGAAGGCGGGGCCTGTTTCACGATCAATCTGCGGGCAGCGGAGGCTGATGTGGCTGGAAGGAATGACCGTACGGCGCCAGCCGCTGAAGCGGCAATTTAAGCGGCAATGCCATGATGCTGGACAAAACGGCTGCTTCATGATTTCAGGCAGTGCAGAAATTGACCCGGGAGGAGCCCCAATTTGGAAGACAGTTCCGCGCTGAGGCCGCAGGACAGGGTTGTGCATCTGGTCGATGACGATGCCGACCTCAGGCATGCGCTGAAGCAATCGCTGGAACTCGAGGGGTTGAGTGTGAGGTGCCACACCGGCGCAGAGGATATCGGTGATCTGCCGCTTCGCAGTCTCTATGGTGTGATTGTCTCCGATATCCGGATGCCGGGCATGGATGGTCTCGCGCTGATGCGCCACATTCTGGGTGTCGACCCTACTCTTCCGGTCGTGCTCATCACCGGACATGGCGACGTTCAGATGGCTGTCGAAGCGATGCGTGCCGGCGCCTACGACTTCATCGAGAAACCGTTTGCCGCAAATCGCCTGTTCTCGGTGGTCGAGCGGGCGCTCGAGAAGCGCCGGCTGGTGCTGGAAAACCGTTCGCTGCGAAATGCGCTCGAAGGCAGCGACGATCTTTCGTCGCGGCTGGTGGGCCGCAATCCGGCCATCCAGCGGCTGCGGGCACAGATTTCGGCCGTGGCCGATACCGATGCCGATGTGCTGATCACCGGCGAAACGGGAACTGGCAAGGAAGTCGTCGCCCGGGCGCTTCATGATTTCGGTCCACGGCGCAAGGGCAACTTCGTTGCGATCAATTGCGCGGCGCTGCCGGCCGATATCTTTGAATCAGAACTGTTCGGCCACGAAGCCGGTGCGTTCACCGGGGCGCAGAAACTCAGGATCGGAAAGCTCGAACATGCCAATGGTGGCACGGTTTTTCTTGACGAGATTGAATCCATGCCGATCGACCTGCAGGCCAAACTGCTGCGCGCGATCGAGGAAAGGTCGATCGAGCGGCTTGGATCGAACCGGCAGGTGGCGCTCGATGTGCGTTTCGTTGCGGCGACCAAGGCTGATCTGAACAACAACCCAGCGTTCCGAACAGACCTTTACTACCGGCTGAATGTAATCACCCTGGATATTCCAGCCCTGCGCGCCCGCAAGGACGACATTCCGTTGCTGTTCTTCCACCTGGCACGCGAAGCCCGTGCCCGCTACCGCCGCGAGATCCCGGAGATCGCGCCGCAGATCGAGGCCGGGCTGCTTGCCCATGACTGGCCCGGCAATGTGCGCGAGTTGCGAAACGTGGCGGACCGGTTCGTGCTCGGCATGTGGGCGGGTTTCGGCTCCGAGCCCGACACGGGGCTCGAGATCGGAAGCGGCAGTCTCGCAGAGCGGATGGACGCGTTCGAGAGCGCGGTGATCAGGGCCGAGATCAGCCGCAATGGCGGTGCGCTGAAGCCCACCTATGAGAAGCTTGGGGTCTCCCGCAAGGGCTTGTATGAAAAGATGCGGCGGCTGGGGATCTCATCCGGAGAAAGTGCCGATGGGTCGTAGAGTGCCCATGCTTGCCTGCTGACGGGTTGTCTGTTGCCCGTAATCGCGGCCGCGCATCGTGCTTTTCCCCTTCTTGATGCCGTAGCTTGTGCTGTTTGAGCTTATTTTGCTGCTTTTACCCCTTCATTCTTCAATTGGCACGGGCCTTGCAAAGCTCTTACGCTGAATGCGGTGGACGGGAGGTCATCGCCGGGAGGATGCCGGGCCAAAGCCCGGTCCTGCCGCTTCCTCTGGTCTGCGCTTCGCTTGACAAGTTCCGGGCGTATTGCCCCAGTGGAGGATATCTCATGAAAAAGCTACTTCTTGGCGCCGTTTCCGCCGCCGCTCTCCTGTTCACCGCCAATGCGGCTTCGGCCAATTGCGATGACGGCGAGATGGTCATCAAGTTCAGCCACGTGGTGGCTGCAACCGGTCACCCCAAGGGTGACGCCGCCACGCTGCTCGCCGAGCGCGTGAACTCCGAAATGAACGGCAAGGCCTGCATGGAAGTGTTCGCCAACTCGACGCTGTTCGACGATGACAAGGTTCTCGAAGCCCTGTTGCTGGGCGATGTCCAGCTCGCAGCGCCTTCGCTGTCGAAGTTCGAGGCCTACACGCTCAAGTACCGCCTGTTCGACCTTCCGTTCCTGTTTGCAAGCCTCAAGGCTGTCGACAGCTTCACCCAGTCGGATGCCGGCAAGGGCCTGCTGACGGTTATGGAAGATGTCGGCTACACCGGCCTGGGCTACTGGTCCTCAGGCCTGAAGCAGTTCTCGGCCAACAAGCCGCTGCTGGTGCCTTCGGATGCTGATGGCCTGAAGTTCCGCGTTCAGACCTCGGACGTTGCCGTGGCAATGATCGAAGCCATGGGTGGTTCCGCCCAGAAGCTTGCTTTCAAGGAAGTCTACGGCGCGCTGCAGACCGGCGTAGTCGACGGGCAGGAAAATTCCTGGTCGAACATCTACACCCAGAAGTTCTTCGAAGTGCAGGATGGTGTCACCGAAACCAACCACCAGCTGCTGGCCTACCTTCTGGTGACCTCGACGGAATGGCTCAACAGCCTTGAGGCCGATGTGCGTGACCAGTTTGTATCCATCGTCAACGATGTGACCAACGAAGCCAATGCTTCGGTCGCCGCCAAGGAAGCAGCCAACCGCCAGAACATTCTGGATGCCGGTGGCACCATCCGCGAACTCGATGCCACGCAGCGCAAGGCATGGGTCGATGCGATGAAGCCGGTCTGGTCGAAGTTCGAAGGCGATATCGGCACCGACCTGATCGATGCCGCCGTTGCTTCGAACGACGCCAGCTAAACAAGAAGCCAGCTAGGCAAAAAGGGTGGACCCGGGAAAATCCGGGTCCACCCGGACTACGGCTGGGGCATTCGGCATTCTGGGGGACGCAATGTATATCTATCTGCCTTACATCATCATGGGCGCGGTGATTGCGCTTTTCTGGCTTGCGGAACGCCGCAACCCGGATGCGGTCACCCGGTTTGAAGAAAACGTGCTGGCTGTTCTTCTGGCGCTTATCACGATTGTTTCCTTCACCCAGGTGGTGGCCCGTTACGGCTTCAACAGCGGCTGGACCGGAGCGCTGGAATTCACCCGGATCCTGTTTGCATGGATGATCCTGTTCGGCATGAGCTATGGGCTCAAGCAGGGCATGCATCTGGGCGTCGACGCGCTGCTGCGGCTGTTTCCCAAACCGGTGTTCCGGTTCTTCGCCATCTTCGGCGCTGTCTGCGCCTTTCTCTATGCCGCCATTCTGATCGAATCAGCATGGCTCGGGATCTTCGGCGCCAACACCAGCGGCGGCGCGATGGTTTACTGGGCGAAATTCTTCCAGATCGGCATCGGCCTCGATGACCTGCGCTATCCGGAATGGATGCAGGAGACATTCGGCCTGAAGGAGCGGGTACAGCGCTGGATCGCTTATCTCATCCTGCCAATCGGACTGGGTCTTTTCGGGTTCCGTGCACTGCAGGCCATGGTGGCCATCTGGCGCGGCGACCGCGAACTGATCATTGCCGGACATGAGGCGGAAGACCTCGTTGCCGAAAACCGCAACGTGCTGAAGGACTGATCCGTCATGGAAACCGCAATTCTCTTCATTCTCGTCCTCGGGCTTCTGTTTGTCGGCGTGCCGGTTGCAGTGTCGCTGGGTCTTTCCTCGATCATCCTGATCGCCTTCTTTTCCACCGACTCGATGTCCTCGGTGGCCATCCAGCTGTTCACCGCCTCGCAGAACTACACATTGCTTGCCATTCCGTTCTTCGTGCTGGCCTCGGCGTTCATGTCAACCGGCGGTGTGGCCAAGCGCATCATCCGGTTTGCCATTGCGACGGTCGGGCATTTCCGTGGCGGCCTTGCCATGGCGAGCGTGCTCGCCTGCATGCTGTTTGCCGCCCTGTCCGGGTCTTCCCCGGCTACCGTGGTGGCGATCGGCACCATTGCCATCGCCGGCATGCGGCAGGTCGGGTACTCCAAGGAGTTCGCGGCCGGCATCATTGCCAATGCGGGAACGCTCGGGATTCTGATTCCGCCGTCGATCGTCATGGTGGTCTATGCGGCGGCCACGGACGTGTCGGTCGGGCGCATGTTCCTCGCCGGCGTGATCCCGGGCATTCTTGCCGGTCTCATGCTGATGATCGCGATCTACATCGTGGCGCGGATCAAGGGGCTGCCGTCCGAACCCTGGCGCGGATTTGGCGAAATCGTCGCCGGCGGCAAGGACGCAGGCTGGGGCCTGTTCCTGATCATCATCATCATCGGCGGCATCTATGGCGGCGTCTTCACGCCGACCGAGGCTGCGGCCGTGGCTGCGATCTACTCGTTCTTCATTGCCATCTTCATCTATCGCGACATGGGGCCCATGGCGGGCATCACATGGGTCAACGATACGGATTCGCGCCGGGCACGCGCCGGCTTTTCGGGTCTGGTCTATGCGGTGGCTTTCTACTTTGTCTGGATGATCCTGTCGTTCTTTGCCACCAGTGGTTCCGAGACGGTCACCTTTGCGGGCCGCTCAAACCTCGGTCTCGCGATTTCGCTCTTCATTCTCGTGGCCTACACTGCCTGGCGCGGTGAAAAGGGAATTGCCGGTGTGCCAGCCGCGCTGATGGCCGGCTTGCCGATCTGGGGCCGCAACCTGTCGCTGATGGGCAGGAATTTCGGTCGGGCCTTCTTCAACGAAGACACGCGCAAGGTGATGGTGGACGCCTCCAAGACCACCATCATGCTGATGTTCATCATCGTCAACGCGCTGTTGTTCGCCCACGTGCTGACGTCCGAGCGCATTCCCGACGCCATCACCGATTTGATGCTGGGCTACGGCTTCACCTGGTTCACTTTCCTGATCGCGGTCAATATCCTGCTGTTGATCGGTGGACAGTTCATGGAACCGTCGGGCCTGCTGCTGATCGTGGCGCCGGTTGTGTTTCCGATCGCGATGGAACTGGGTGTCGATCCGGTACATCTCGGCATCATCATGGTGGTCAACATGGAGATCGGCATGATCACGCCGCCGATCGGGCTCAACCTGTTTGTCACCTCCGGGATTACCGGGATGAGCCTGGTGCAGGTGGTGCGCGCGGCGCTGCCATTCGTTGCGGTGCTTTTCCTGTTCCTGATCATCGTGACCTATGTGCCGGCCATCTCCACATGGTTGCCCTACAGTCTGATGGGGCCAGAGATCGTGACCAGATAGGCAAGTTGGGTGCCTCAGACAAAGAAAACCCAAAACCAGACTTCTCGGGGCGCGAAAGCGCCCCGTTTTTCATTTGGGGCCGATGCAGGCGGACATGCCAATGGTTGGGCAACGCTTTGGTCTCGATCAGCTTCCGTGATGGCTGGCTTCAGAAAAAGTCATTGTTTGCCGCGTTGTGCTTGCCCCGGTCCGGTGCAATGCTGCCGCCACAATGAGCGATATCAACTTTCCCCTGATCCTGACTGCGGCCTTGCTGGCGACTGCCAGCCCGGGTCCCTCCACCCTTGCGATTGCCGGAACCGCTATGGCCCACGGGCGTGCGCAGGCGCTGGCGCTGGTGGCAGGTATCGCCTGTGGTTCCTGGAGCTGGTCTGTCGCCGCCGCGCTTGGGCTTGGCGCGCTGATGCAAGCCAATGCCTGGGTCTTCGAAGTGCTGCGCTATTGCGGTGCCGGTTACCTTCTGTTTCTGGCTTACAAGAGCGCCCGCAGCGCGCTATCTCCGGGTCATGCAAAGCTCCGTTCGGTTTCCGTGGGAAGTTACCGCGCTTCCTATGGCAAGGGGCTGGCGATGCATCTGACCAATCCCAAGGCGATCCTGTTCTTCGGAGCATTGTTTTCGGTCGGTGTGCCAGTCACAGCCTCGCCGCTTGAGATCGGCTTGGTGGTGGTTGTCGTCGGCTTGCAGAGCTTGGCGGTTTTTGCGGCCTACGCGCTGATGTTTTCCAGCAGCCGGATTGTGGCGATCTATCTGCGTATGCGACGGTGGTTCGAAGGCGCGTTTGCCGTCGCGTTCGGCCTCGCCGGGATAACGCTTCTCGCCCGGCGGATGTGACGCCGCTGCCTGCCAGAGGCCTGCACTGGTGAACCATTACCGATCCCGAATTGGCGCATTCTGGAAGCTGCAGGTCAAATCAGGCCATCGGGCGTTTAGACGTCGTTAACCTTTGAAGCGCACCCTGATCATCAGACATGCCCCTTCACTCCTCCCAAGAACGGCATGACGGATAAGGGCGGCGAAAGCCGCCCTTGATCTGTGGACCGTATCAGGTCTTGCCAGCAGCGAGGAACTCACCGACCCTCTTGATCGCGCTTTCGATGTTCTCGTCGGAATTGGCGCAGGATACCCGGATGTAGCCCTCTCCGAGGATGCCGAAATCAGGCCCTCCGATCAGTGCTACCCCCGCTTCTTCAAGCAATGCGCTGGCGAGCTTCTTGGACTTCCAGCCGGTGGCCGAAATGTTCGGGAACGCGTAGAAGGCGCCTTTTGGCAGAATGCAGGAGACGCCGGGTAAATCGTTGAGCAGGTCGGTGACCAGCCGGCGGCGGCGGTCAAAAGCCGTGAGCATCTCGGCCACCGCGTCCTGCGGTCCGTCGATTGCGGCGATACCGGCGAATTGAGACGGCGCGTTGACGCATGACCAGCAGTTGACCGCGAGCTTGCGAACATAACCGATCAGGCTGTCGGGCCAGATCGACCAGCCCATGCGCCAGCCGGTCATGGCCCAGGTCTTGGACCAGCCATTGAGCACGATCAGCCGGTCGCGGATTTCAGGATAGGTCAGCAGCGAGGTATGGCTCTCGCCGTCATAGGTCATCACATCGTAGATCTCATCGGACAGGATGGCGACCTGCGGGTGTGCGGCGAGGCCCGCCACAAGCTTGTCGATTTCCGCCTTTGGCGTGACGCCGCCGGTCGGGTTTGCCGGTGAGTTCAGAATCAGCAGCCGTGTTTGCGGCGTGATAAGAGCCAGGGTTTCCTCGGCCGAGAAGGCGAAGCCGTTTTCCTCGCGCATCGGCACGGGAATCGGGTTTGCGCCGACATGCTCGATCATCGAGCGATAGATCGGAAAGCCGGGGTCCGGATACAGGATATCGACACCCGCTTCGCCCAGCATGCGGATGGCTGCGTACATGGTGGGCTTGCCGCCCGGCATGATCATCACGCTGTCGGGCGAGATCTCGACGCCGGTCATGAAATGGGTGCGGCGGCATACGGCCTCGCGCGCCTGAAGAAGGCCGTTGGCCGGGGTGTAGCCGTGATGGCCGTCGCGCAGGGCCTTGACGGCGGCTTCGACGATATGCCCCGGAGTTTTGAAGTCGGGCTGTCCGATGCCGAGGTTGATGATGTCGCGGCCCTGGTTGGCAAGTTCTGTGGCGCGCGCCAGAACGGCGAAGGCATTTTCCTCGCCGATGCGGTCGAAGGCTGCAACTGGATGGATCATCGTGGTTTTCCTGCCGAAGGTGGTTGTCTTGTCCGCTGAACTCATGTCCTATCCCGGCGCGAATTTCAATTCAGGTGGCAAAATGCGTGATTTGAGCAAATGGACGCCGAGGGCGGCGCCGGCGGGTTTTTCGTCGACGGGGCGTTATGTGATGGTCGAACCCTACAGGCGGGAAGTCCATGAGAATGCTTTGTGGAATGCTCTCGGCGGGGCAGGCGTCAGCGAGCTGATCCGTTATTTTCCGAACGGACCTTATTCGGAGCCGTCCCAGCTGTGTGACTGGCTGGACCGGTCACAGCGCGAGCTCGGATGGGTGACCTGTATTTTCCGCAGCCGGACAACTGGTAACATCGTCGGCATGGCATCGCTGATGCGGCCCGATCCGGCGAACGGGGTGGTCGAAGTCGGTTCGGTGGCGCATGGCGCGGCGATGGCTCGGACCCCGATGTCGACCGAAGCACACTACCTGATGGCGCGGCACGTCTTCGATGATCTTGACTACCGCCGGTACGAATGGAAGTGCCACAACGAGAATGGACCTTCCAAGGTTACCGCCGCCCGGCTTGGCTTCCAGTTCGAAGGCGTTTTCCGCCAGCATATCGTCTCGAAGGGCGCCAATCGCGATACTGCCTGGTTCTCGATGATTGACGCTGAGTGGCCGGCTCTCAAGACGGCCTTCGAGGCGTGGCTCAAACCGTCTAATTTCAATCAGGACGGAACGCAGAAAAGACGGCTGGAGGACATCAGGGCAGGGCAGGCCTGATGGATTTGCGGCGGGCCTCGACCGAAGACCGCTCTCGTGTAGAGCTGTTTCAGCGAGCTGCCTATGCTCGGACCGAGGCGGCTGTGAGTGCGCGTGCGATCCCTCTTGAATGGGATTACGGGCTGGTGTTCGAACAATGCGAGGTCTGGCTATACGAACGCGAGGGGATGCTTGCAGGCGTGCTGATCCTGCGTGTGCTCGAGGACGAGCTTTTTCTCGAGTCCATCGCGACCGCACCGGATTTTGCGGGAACAGGTTGCGGCCGGCAGATGCTCGAAGCGACATTCCGGCGGGCGGCTGAAATCGGGCTGAACCGCGTCGGGCTGATCACCAACAGCCGAAACCCGGCGCTTGGATGGTATGGTCGCATGGGGTTTTCAGTGATCCATGAAGAGGTCGAGGAAAACCGCCGCATCGTTCACATGACGAGGCCTGTTTCAACGCTTGGAGCGTCCCAAGGATGAATTTCGGGCATCGGAAGCTTCATGTCGAGCCGAAGGTGTTGCAGTGAAGCCGAAAAGGTCTATCTGGTGCAGGAGCACCGATTGCAAAGGAACAGGCCCATGAGCGAACCGACGACCTCCAACCGCTCTGCCGCGATCGCCGCAGCGGTGATCCTGCTCGGCACGGGGCTGGCGTTCTATTTCATGCCGGCGATGATGATGTCGCTTTCGGAAATATCGCCGTGGTTGTCCTATGCGCTGGCGATTTCGTTCGTGCTCGCGTTTTTCGCGGTGTTCTGGCTGCGTGGCAGGCGCCAGCGCAAGGACCAGGGCAGGACAGACTAATTCCGGTCAGGCCTGCAGCGAGGCGGCAAGCAGCAGAAGTCCCAGCAGAAATACCGTAGCGGCGCCCAAGAGTTCTATGGCTGTGCCAACGGTGCCGCCCATGGAGGCGCCGGCGATACGGATCGCCGTGCCCTTGGCCAACACGGCCAGAGTTGCCAGTGCCGATACGGTAATCGCTGTTCCAAGCGCCATTGCGAAGGCCGAAGCGATGCCAGCGATCCAGAGCCCGTTGAGCATGGAGAATGTCAGAACGATGAGCGCGCCGGAACAGGGCCTGAGCCCAACGGCGATGACTGCGCTCCATGCTTCCCGTACACTGAAATCCCGGCCCGATATCATTTTCGGATCGGGCAGGTGCGCGTGACCGCAGGTCGCGCAGACTTCTCCCTCGGCATGGGTGTGATGGTGGTGATGGGCGTGGTCGTGCCCATGATGATGACCTGCGGTCTGCGCAGCCGCCGCATGAGTGCTGATGGTCTGAGCTGCGCGCAATGAGAGCAGCTTCCGCGTGAGCAGCCACAAACCGAAGGCGGTGATCAGCGCATAGCTGGCGATTTCCATGAAATAGGTGGCGCTGGTCATCGAGATCGAGAGGCCACGCAAGAAAAAGAAAGCTGCGGCGACAACAGTCACCGCGGTCAAGGCCTGCAGCATCGAGGAGAGAAGGGCTAGAACCACGCCGCGTTTGAGGGCCACTTCGTTGGCGATCATGTAGGAGGAGATGACTGCCTTTCCGTGACCGGGGCCGGCGGCATGAAACACGCCATAGAGAAATGACAGGCTGACGAGACCCCACATCTGCCAGGGATCAGACCGCATGGCTTTGAGGGCGCCGGTCAGCGAACGGTAAAATGCCTGCTGTTGCTGGTTGATCCAGTGCAGCACCGAGCCGCCAAAACCAGTTGGGGTGATCGCGGGTTCGGCGGAACCGATACCAAGGGATGACTGGGCGTGCGCCGCACCTGCAAGCAGGGCAAGCGCGATGGATGCCGTCAGCAGAAAGCGCGCGGAGCCTGATTTCATCAGCAAGTCAGCTCCAGCCGGGTGGCGAGAAGCTTGGACAGATCGCCGCTTTGCGTGGTTTCGAAGAAGGCTTCGGTCAGCAAGGCCTGGTTCTGGGCAATGATCTCGTCCGGATCGGGCCGGACGACGTTGCGTGCGCATTGTCCCGACGAACCGCCGGTGACCATCATGTCTTCATCATTGATGAAATCCAGCGCCGCATACATTGTCGGGTCGAAAACACCGACGGCAATCTTGCCGCTTAGGCGGAGTTCCTTCGCAGGCACCACCGCAAAGAACATCAGCAACTGGCCGTCCTGGTAATCGACCTTGATGTCTTCAGGCAGTGATATGCCCGCATCCCTGCCGTCGACGGAGAGACTGACATAATAGTCGAATTCCGCCAGCGAGGCGGTCACCATGGTGCTGATCTCGGCGAGTTCAGCTTGATCGAGCTGCAGATCACCGTTCTCGTCAAAATCGAGAAGAACGCTGGAGGAAAAGACCTCATCGAACCGCCAGACGTTGCGCAGCTCGGTGACAAGACCATCCGCGGAAGTATCAATCTCGAGGCGCGCTTCGGCGAACACGTGGGGATGGGCCGATGCAGGGGTTGCCAGAAACAAGCCTGCAAGCACCGCCAATGCCGGTAATTGCCATTTAAAGGGGTTGTTCATGGTGTCCCGACCTGTCGATGATTTCGGTTCAGTTCCCGTGGCACAGAATATGGACGAAATTTCGGCACACGCCAGATCCCGCGACAATTGGAATCATTGCGCTGTCTTGAACCACTGCGTCAGATAATCAACGAAAGCTCGAACCTTGGCAGGCAGATAGCGGCGATGCGGGTAGATTGCGTAGATTCCGCGATCGTTTGACCGGTACTCCTCGAGAATGGGGACAAGCGTGCCGCTCGGCTGACGTTCGCGGAAAATGAAATCCGGCAGCACTGCAACGCCGAGGCCGGCCTCGGCTGCGCGCATGGCGGTGAGCGGACTGTTGACCTCCAGCCGGCCGTGAACCGTGACCGCCACCGTGGCGCCATCGGGACCATCGAACCGCCAGTTGTTGAGAAACCTGCCATTGGTGTCGACGATGCAGGGAATACCTGAAAGCTGCGAAGGGTGGGTTATCGGGCCGTGTTTCTCGATGAATTCGGGTGACGCGCAGGGAATCAATGAAAACGCCGACAGCTTGCGGGCGATGAGTCCTGAATCCTCGAGCTTGGTGATACGGATGGCCACATCGTAGCCCTCCTCGACAAGATCGACGAAACGGTCGTCGGAAATGACTTCGAGCGATATGTCCGGATGGGCGGCGGCAAAATCGATCAGCGACCTGCCGATGGCAGCGTCCGCAAAGGTGCGTGGAGCCGAGACACGAATGCGGCCCTTGAGGTCGGTTGAGCCTTCCCTCACGAGGTCCGCAAGGTTGTCGATTTCCTTGAGGATGTCGGAGGCGGTGCGATAGTAGGTGTGCCCGGCCTCTGTGAGTGAAAACTGCCGGGTTGTCCGGTTGAGCAGCAATGCTCCCAGATCGTCTTCCAGTTCACGGACATATTTCGATAGCAGCGCCTTGGAACGGCCGACTTTTCTCGCTGCGGCCGAAAAGCCCTCCGCCTCAACGACATCGATGAAAGCGCGGATCCGGGTCAATGTGTCCATGGGCTGCAGTTCCTTGCGATACACGCCGGCCCGGATCCGGACCGTCATCATTGTTTGAACGATTACCGGATATTCGTTCAGGAATGATGTTTTTCAAGGGCAGTGCAAGAAAACACTTGATTGCGACAGCGGAAAACCATAAGTCCGAGTTGCCCAAAGTCGCACGTGCCTGTGGGTGTCCGCCGACCCTCGATATGGTGAGGAAATCGGTAAGGTACCTGGAACTAACCCCTCCAGTCGTTTCTCCGGCCATCCGGAAGAGCGAGGACATCTTGAAGCAACGACGGTGCGGGCCTTTCTGGTGTCTGCCGGCTTTCCAACAGCCGGGGTTACTGAAGAGGCACACCTTCATTGCCGGAAGTGCGGTCGGGTTCTCCCTCCAATCCAAGGCAGACAAGAGCGAACCAACGCCCAGACAGGCGTGGTTCATCGACGCATCAAGCGTACACTCATGCTCCGGTTCCTCCAAAGGCCGGGCCTGCAAGTGGCCGTACGATGCTCTGTCTAGATATGGCCCCCGCAAGGGCCGGGAACGGAGCACCCGATGACGACTGCACGCATTCTCGATTTCATTCGCACCCGACGTCCAGATGGCCCTTGCCTGGTGGTCGACCTTGATGTGGTCCGCGACAATTTCCAGTCGTTCCGAAAGGCATTGCCCGACAGCGCGATCTTCTATGCGGTGAAAGCCAATCCCGCGCCGGAAATCCTGCGTCTGCTTGCAAACCTGGGCTCAAACTTCGATTGCGCGTCCGTCGCCGAAATCGAAATGGCGCTGAAGGCCGGGGCGACTGCCAATCGGGTGTCCTATGGCAACACCATCAAGAAGGAACGCGACATCGCCCGCGCTCATGCGCTCGGCGTGTCGCTGTTTGCTGTCGACAGCCACGAGGAAGTTGAAAAGATCGCTCGCGCGGCGCCTGGCGCCCGGGTGTTCTGCCGCGTCCTGACCGATGGGGAAGGCGCCGAATGGCCGCTGTCGCGCAAGTTCGGCTGCGTTCCTCAGATGGCCGTAGACGTGCTCGTCTATGCCCACCAACTCGGCCTTGTCTCGCATGGGGTGTCGTTCCATGTCGGTTCGCAGATGACCAAGCTCGATGCCTGGGATTCGGCGCTCGGCGATGCGAAGCGCGTTTTCGACAAGCTGGCCCAGCAGGGCATCTTCCTCAAGATGGTCAACATGGGCGGCGGTTTCCCGACCCGTTATCTCAAGGATATCCCGACCGCGCAGGCCTATGGTCAGTCGATCTTCGCCTCGCTGCGCAAGCATTTCGGCAACCAGCTTCCTGAAACCATCATTGAGCCGGGCCGCGGCATGGTCGGCAATGCCGGCGCCATCAAGGCGGAAGTCGTGCTGGTGTCGCGCAAGTCCGATGAGGATGACGTGCGCTGGGTGTTTCTCGATATCGGCAAGTTCGGTGGCCTGGCGGAAACCATGGACGAAGCCATCCGCTATTCGATCGTCACCGCACGCGACGGCGACGCGATGGAACCTTGTGTGCTCGCCGGCCCGACCTGCGATTCCGCCGATGTGCTCTATGAAAAGACCCCCTATCCGATGCCGGTTTCGCTGACCATCGGTGACGAGGTGCTGATCGAAGGCACAGGCGCCTACACGACGACCTACTCGGCTGTCTCCTTCAACGGCTTCGAACCTCTCCGATCCTACGTGATCTGAACGGTATCTCCGTTCAGATCTTCCCTTCCGCGTGCATGGAATGCTTGCGGAGGGGTACCTGTGTCCCGTTTTCATGGTGCCGTGGCCGAGGATTTGCCGATGACATCCGATCTCATGAGTTTCAGTGAAAAGAGCTTCGTTGTCGAAGACGAAGCTGAAGGTGATAGGCTGGCGCTTGAAGCCCTGCTTGATTGCGCCATGGGTCCTGGACGGCGGCGCAAGAGTTCCGAGAAGCTTCGCAAGGGGCGGCTACCTTCGAACGGGCTCGCATTTGTTGTGCGCAATGGAACGGGGCAGGTTATCGGCACTGTGCGGCTTTGGGATGTTGCGGCAGGCGGCAGATCATTGCTTCTCCTCGGTCCACTCGCCGTCGATGCGTCGAGCGAGGGGAAGGGTATCGGCTCCGTGCTGATGCGGCATGCCATCACCCGGGCCAAAGAACAGGGCCATGGTGCCATTATCCTGGTGGGCGATGCGCCCTACTATCAGCGTTTTGGTTTTTCTGCCGAAAAGACCGGTTCGCTGATGATGCCGGGTCCGGTCGAGCGCGACCGTTTGCTGGGTGTTGACCTCAAGCCCGGCTATCTCGACGGGCTTGCTGGTTTGCTCGTGGCTTCCGGCCGGCGATCGCTGCGCCGGAACAACAGGGACAACGCCAGAGAGCTGCAAGCTGCCTGAAAGGCCAGTTCCTCAGTATCCTTCGGGACGTTCATCGCTGGTGATGGTGATGTTTCCCTGCCGGCATTTGTAGACGCGCTTGGGGACGTTGCTTTCGGTGCCATAGACTTCAAACGCGGTGGTGCAGTCAGGTGTTGCGGCACCCTGGGTATCCTTGAAATCGACCGCCGGACCAGTTTGCTGAACCACGCCCGGCAGGTTGTTGAAGTCCAGGTCCTGGGCGATGCCGGTGCTGCACATCGAGCCCAGGGCCAGGGCCGCGGATATCAAGCGGAGATGGGTCATGACCTTGCTCCCTTCGGTTTGGCACTGACAGAGTAGGGCAAACCGGTGAAGATGGCCACGTTGCCCCCGCGGCGGTGTCAACGTCCTTATGCTCCTACCTGACAGAGGCGGCGATGGCGTTGACGGAACGCAGTGCAAGTGCCGCGATGGTCAGCGTCGGATTTGCAGTTGCAGAGGTCGGGAAAGTGCCTGATCCGAGCAGGAACAGATTCGGGTGGTCAAAACTGCGCAGGTCGGAATCCACCACCGCACTGGATGCATCGGCGCCCATCCGGACGGTGCCGATGATATGTCCCGCCCCCTGGATGTCCGGGGAGTGTTGGATGTTTCTTGCGCCCAATGCCTTGAACACCTCGTCATGAGCCTTTTCTGCAGCTTCAAGGCCGTTGCGGGTATAGTCATCGAAATCGTAATGTATCCGCGGCAGAGGAACGCCGTTGGCATCGCGCTTTTCCGGATCGAGGGTTATGCGGTTTTCAGCATCGGGTGACTGTTCCACCAGGGAAGCGAGCCGGATCTGCCGGGAGGCGGCATCCTTGAGAGCTGCATCCAGCTCCTCGCCACGCAAACCCTGAGCGGCAAGAGCCGCAGCCGTGGTCGTTGGTGCGCCGGTGGGCCAGCTGTGTCCATCGTTGCCGATTTCGATCCTGAAGGCGCCGCGTTCCTGGCGGAAATCGCCATCGCGGAGATTTTCTATCCCCGAGGTCGAGAGCGGGCCGCGATAGGGGAAAACCGGTTCTGCGGCTTCCGCCCAGCTGAGCCGCGTCGGGTGATCCATGAGGTTGCGTCCGACCTGATCGGAACTGTTGGCGACTCCGTTCGGGGCGTTTTCCTGCGTTGAGTTCAACAACAAGCGGGGCGTTTCGACAGCATGAGCGGCGACGATGACAACCTTGCCGGAAGCGGTTCCGGTGCTGCCGTCGGCCCGCTGGAAATCGACAGAGGAGATCGATCCGTCGCTCCCGACATTAAGTCGGGTTGCCGTGGTTTCGGAATGAACTTGGGCGCCGGCACTCTCGGCCAGCGCGACGTGGACTGTCGCGTCATACTTGGCCTGAATCGGGCATATCGGGATGCATGAATTGTTGCCGCAGCACTCCGGTCTCTCCTGACGGTAAACCGAGTTGCGGCCCTGAGGCGTGGAGCTTACCTGGTAGGGCGTGCCATCCAGCGCTGACGCGAAATGCTTGTCGAGATAGGTCATCGGAATCTGCGGCATGGGGAAATCGCCAGACCGCGGTGAGCCGAGGTCTTCGTTCGAGTTGCCTGCAACCCCGATCTCGTTTTCGGCGGCGAGGTAGAAGGGCTCGAGATCGTCATAGCTGATCGGCCAGTCTACGCCTTGCCCGTAAAGCGATTTCAGTTTGAAGTCGGAGGGAAGGTTACGCAGGGTTGTTCCGAGCCAGTGCCAGGTGGTTCCGCCCAGGACCTTGATATAGGTCGACTTGAACAGCTCAGGCCCCTGCTGCTGGTAGAAGTCCTCGATCCGGTGGGTGAGCGGGTGAGCGGCTTCGGGATCGTTCGGATAGGCGGATTCCGGGACCTTGATCTTGGCGTTCCAGAACCTTTCCACCGCCTCGTACCGATCAATGCGCTTTCCGGATTCGAGGAAGGCGACGGTCAGCCCCTGGGCTGCAAGTTTTGCACCAGCGATGGCTCCCGCCACGCCGGTTCCGATGATCAAGATGTCTGCAGTAATGTCATTGGCCATGAATCTGGCTCCCGGTAGTCAAAAAATCGCGCGGCGGAGAGGTGGGTCAGCCGGCTGGAGGTTCGGCCCAGTATCCCATCGCTCCACCGCAGTAGCCCATAGGCTTGGTGAAACTCATGGCCTGCCACATCAGCGCGTCCGTGTAGGTCAGGACATCGTTGCTGTCCGGATCGGGCGAGACGCCACTGTACCAGGCAGCAACGATTTCATCTGCCAGTTCCTGATTGTCGGTCCCATCCACCAGTGAGACGAGTTCATCTGCGCTGCCGGTTGCCTTGAACGCTTCAAGCATGGCAGTGGCGATGTCACCGGAAAGGTCGTCTTTGCGGGTCAGGCGTTCTGACAGGGCAAGGAAACGCTCCGGATCGAGGTCTGCGGCCGAGGCGGCGCCCGGCCATTGTGCAAAGGCCGCAAGAGCTGTAGCGGACCCGCCGATGAGAAGATGACGCCGTGTGGGCGAATACTGGCTGGGAATCTTGGCTCGGGGCATCCTATCTCCTTGCGTCTTCACTCAGCTAACGCCCGAGGGCACCAAAGGTTCCCGATCAAACCGGAAACACGCTGGCGGCCACGTTCAGGGGCTGGAGCCGTCACTTCGGCTTCTCCGATTGACAATGTGCTTCGGGATCCCTATCTGGGCGTCTTCGGGTCTGGAGCCCCGGCCGTCCGCAGGCGTGAGCCATGGTGAAGCCTCCAGCTTTCGAGCAGTCACCTTTTTCGATGACATGCCAGATGGTGGAATGCGGATACCCCAAAGTCAAAGGCATGTCATGACAGGAGAACTGCCATGCGTGATGACACGCCACTGCCAAATCTGAGTACATTGAAGGATCAGGCGAAGCGCCTGAGAAGCCGGCTGCAGGCCGGCGGCGAAACAATCGGCCACTCTCGCGCGCTGGAACTGATCGCTGCCCAACACGGGTTTAACGACTGGAACACCTTGCACGCCGCGCTGGGCAACCGGCGGGGCCCGGAAAGCCTTGCTCCTGGCGCCCGCGTGACCGGGGCCTATCTCGGGCAGCCGTTCTCGGCGCGAGTGGTCGGCATTCACGCCATCACCTCGTCACCGGGAAGTTACAGGGTGTCGCTGGATCTGGATGAAGCGGTGGACGTTGTCACCTTCGACAGCTTCTCGTCGTTTCGGAAACGGGTCAATGGCGTCATCGGCAAGGATGGCGTGAGCCAGGCCCGAACGTCGAACGGCCGTCCGCAACTGGAGCTGTCCTGGTCGTGACCGGGGCGGCTGTCATCCAGCGATGTCGACAACGCCACAATCGCCTGCTTGCGATCCAAACGCGAGCAGGCGACCTGGCCTGTTCCATGCCAGAGAGGTGATCGGGCCCTTGCCGGGGCGGCGCAACAGCGCTTCCTTGCTGTCGGCAATGCGCACGGCGAGCACCATGCCGTCGCCAAACCCGATGGCGACGAGATCTTCGACCGGATGACAGGCGACGCACGTCACCATGGTGTCAGCCCGCTGGCCGAGTTCGAGTGGAGCCTTGCCCATGGGACCATCCTTGCCCGAAAACGGCCAGACAATTGCGGATGGTGCGCCGGACGAGGCGAGCCACTTGCCCTTGTTCGACCATGACAGTGATTTGACCTTGGCCGGATAGCCGGTCATGCGCATGTGGCGCTGTTCACCGCCCGGCTTGCCATCCAGCTTCCAGCCGTGCAGTGCGTTTTCCTGCATGGCGGTCACGAGGAACCGGTTGTCGGGGCTGAACAGGACCTGGTTGTGGGCACCTTTCCATTCGAAATCCATGGCCGGCGCGCTGCCGTGCACGAAGGTCAGCGACACACCATTGTAACGGGCCATTGCCAGCCGCAACCCCTTGGGGGCAAAGGCAAGCCCCTCGATGGTCCGTGCCTCTTCGAATGTCCGTTCGGTACCATCGGCCAGCAGCACCGTTGCTGCGCGACCTTCGGCAAAGGCAACGGCACCTTGCGGCCCTGCGGCGATGGCACTGACCCATTTGCGGGCCGGGGCACGCAATGTGGTCTCGCTGCCATCGGAGGCGAGCCGCATCACCTTGCCGTCCTCGCCGCCGGTGACCAGGCTCTTGCCGTCCCAACCGACTGCGCTGCACAGCAAGCCGTCATGCAGGGTGTGGCGGTGTGTTCCGTGATCAAGGCGAACAACCTCCCCAGAGGCAAGTGCAAAGACCGGAACGTCGTCCAGGAATGCAGCCGCGAGGCAATGGTCATCAATGTCGATAGGCGCGACAGTCGGCATGAGATTGCTTTCCTCAGGCTTGGCAGGCGAGGAAAGTCCGTTCGAGCTTCTCGCGGTCAAGATCACGGCCGATAAAGACAAGGCGGCTTTCCCGCTTCTCATCTTCCTTCCAGGCCCGCTGGTGATCGCCCTCGACGATCATGTGAACACCCTGGATTACATAGCGATCATCGTCGCCTTCAAAGGCGATGATTCCCTTGAGCCTGAGAATGTTGGGTCCCTCAAGCTGGGTGATCTTTTCGATCCAGGGAAAGAACTTCTTCGGATCGACGGGACCAGCTCGCAACGAAACCGATTGAACGGTGATGTCGTGGATGGCCGCCGGGGCGGCGTAGCCGTGGCCGTGGTGATGATGATCGTGCGTGTGATCATGGTGATCGTGGTGGTGATGACCATGGTCATGATCATGATCGCAATCCGGGCCGCAGGCGTGGTCGGGGTGATCGTGGTCGAGGAAATGCGGATCGTTCTCGAGCGCACGGCTGAGATCGAAGGCACCGCGGTCGAGCACCTTATCGAGCGGGACTGCGGCGCGTTCGGTGCGGTGAATCCGTGCCGACGGATTGATCGCCCGCACTGTGCGTTCGATGGATTCCAGCTCTTCCGGGGTCACCAGGTCGGTCTTGTTCAAGAGCACGACGTCGGCAAAGGCGATCTGGTCCTCGGCTTCGCGGCTGTCCTTGAGCCTTGCTGGCAGGTGTCTGGCGTCGACCAGCGCGACAACGGCATCCAGCCTGGTCTTGGCGCGAACATCATCGTCCATGAAGAAGGTCTGGGCGACCGGCACCGGGTCGGCCAGTCCGGTGGTTTCGACAATGATGGCATCAAACCGGCCAGGACGGCGCATCAGTCCTTCGACGACACGGATCAGGTCGCCGCGCACGGTGCAGCAGACACAGCCATTGTTCATCTCGTAGATTTCCTCGTCGGATTCCACGATCAGGTCGTTGTCGATGCCGATTTCACCGAACTCGTTGACAATGACCGCGTAGCGCTTGCCATGCGGTTCGGACAGGATGCGGTTGAGCAGCGTGGTCTTGCCGGCGCCGAGGTAACCGGTCAGCACGGTCACGGGGATAGGGGCCACGGGAACGGGGAACACGGGGGTGGATGCGGGCGCTTCGCTCATCGGATCTCTCAGTCAGGAAGGAGTTTTTTCCCCATATAGGCGTTTCCTGCGCCTTGCGCCACTCACAAGGTTATGATGTGCCGGGCCAGCGCTTCTCCCGACTGGTGTGCTGCTTCAGCGCGGCCGCCAATGCACCAGTCTCCACAGGCAAACAGGGTGTTTTCAGGATTGCCGACAAAAGCTTGATCGAGCGCCTGTTCCACCAGCGCATAAAGCCAGCGGTGAACCTCGCAATGAACCGGAGCGGGCAGGCGGTCCTTCTGGCCGGTCTGGGTTCCAAAGGCGTCGACCATGGCTGATTTTACTGCATTGCGCTCACTCTCGATGTGCGCGCGGCTCCATTGCGGCGTTGCATGGAGGATGAAGGTCTCGCCGCTGCGTCCGGGCTTGGAACCGTTGCGGGCAACCAGCGCCAGCGTGTCCGGATCCTGCCCACGGATGAGATCCGGCAACCCCTCGAGAGGGGTGTCGAAAGCAAGCATTGCCGACCAGCAGGGAGCCATTTCAACATTGCGGATTTGCTGGAATGCAGGATCAAGCGGCCCGAGCAGATCGATTGCCTGAGGGGCAGGGATGGCTGCGATTACTCTCGACGCAAGATATTTTGGGCCGGCTTCCGACCGGATTTCGGTGTGAACCAGGAATCTCTGTCCCTGCTTTTCAATCCGGGTGGCCCGTGTCTCGAAGCTGATATCGAGGTCCCGGGCGAGGGCCTTGCCAAGGGTCGACATTCCCTGCTTGCCAACCCACCAGGGATGGTCACTGTCCTTGCCTTGTGGGTTCCATTGCGCGAGGTCGCCGGTTTCGGCAAGACGGTTGAGCGTTTTTGTGAAACCGGGTGTGCGGTTGGTCAGGTACTGGGCACCGTGATCGAAACTGCCGAATTCGCTACGGCGGGTAGAGAGCCTGCCGCCCGGTGACCTCGATTTCTCGAGGAGCAGCACCTTTGTGCCTTTCGCGGAAAGCTCCCGCGCCAGCGTCAGTCCGGCCAGGCCTGCGCCAATGACAAGGATGTCGGTTTCAATCATGCTGATAGTTCCAGTTTACCGGAGGCCCGAAATGCCTTGTTTGCGGAACTAGAGAGATCCTGTGCAATTCAAGCCATGGAGAGGGCGGCCAGTGCAATCATGAGGTCTGCACCCAAGCAGCTTTAGCCGAGTTCATCGACATCGAATTCGGCCATGTCGGCGAGCAATTCCGTCAATCCGCTAACCGCGTGGTTGATCAAAGCCTCGCCCTTCTGCGCCGTTGCCCTGCTGGCTTTGCCGGCGGCACCGTCGGCGTTGAGATCGGACATTTTCCAGCCGAACGCATGCGGGCCATAGGCACGCAGATGCCTGAACCGGCTGGCATACTCAGCCTGGCGCGAAGGAAAGTCCGCGATGGCGTCCATGCGAACAAGCTCGGGATGTATGGCCAGCATCACCGAAGTCTCGATGTCGCCTGCATGAATGTCCAAGGCCTTGTCTTCGGGTGGGATGATTTCGGCCGGAAACCCGAACCGGGTCCAGCTGGTCGCCACCACCAGCATGTTGAAGCGGGCGCGGGCCTCGGTGGCAACGATCGTCAACAGCGGTGAATTGCCACCATGGGCGTTGAGCAGCATGAGCCGCCTTACACCACGTGCGGCACAACGCCCGGCAATCTCGATCCAGCGGTTGACCGCTTCGTCGAAAGCCAAGGTTCGCGTACCTGTCACATCCATATGCTCGATGGAATAGCCGACCGATTCGACAGGCAGGAGTTCCGTCATGACGGAGGCTGGAGCTGTATCCCGAAGCCGCTCGGCCACATGTTGCGCAATCAGCGCATCGGTCTCGAACGGAAGGTGCGGACCATGCTGCTCGTGAGCTCCCAGCGGCAATATTGCAATCGGTACGGGTCGTGCAGACATAGGGTGGTTATTCCGATCAGGCATGATTAGTGTCGGGACCGTAGGGTGATGGAGCAAAGGCCGCAAGAAGGAGCTGTCCATGTCCGCCAAAAAGAAGAACAAGATGCCGAAAGCCAAAAAGGGCGATCAGGCCGAGGCCCTGTCGATGATCACACAGGTGGCGCGAAATGCCCGGACAGCGCTGTCGCGGCACCTGCTGGATCTCGGCCTCTACGCGGGCCAGGACGGCGTGATGCTGGCATTGGATGCCAAGGACGGGCAGACACCGGGAGCCATCGCGATCTCGCTCGGGGTCAAGGCTCCGACCGTGACCAAGACCATCGGCCGTCTTGCCGCGCAGGGGTTCGTCCGGCGTGAGGGCTCTCCCGATGACGGACGCATGATGCTGATTTTCCTGACCGGGGCGGGAAGGGACCAGATCAAGTCGATACGCAAATCCCAGCGCAAGACCGAGAAAGCTGCCTTTGCCGGCTTGAAGAAAAAGGAAGTTGCGGAACTTCTCAGGCTGCTTGCGACGGTGGATGCGAACATCTCCGCAACCCTGCGTCCGGATGGAGCCGTGGTACCTGACAGTGCCGAGACCAGCACCCCGGAGCAGCTTCGGACCGGAGGTTCTGCTGCCGTTGACACGAGCTCCGGTGACGCTGCCTGATTGCCAGCCCGGTTTAAACCTTTTAGTTTTGTTTAATTGTTTGAATCGGAGCGGTTTGCTCCGTGAGGGGGAACCGGAATTTGGCTCAAAAGATCAAGCTTTCTACGATAGCGGAGGCGCTCGGACTTTCGACGGCAACCGTTTCCCTGGCCTTGCGCGACAGTCCGCTGGTGGCCGACGTGACGCGCGACCGGATCAAGGAAAAGGCCATCGAACTCGGCTATATCTACAACCGTCGCGCGGCCTCGCTGAGAACGTCCCGGTCGGGAATCATCGGCGTGGTCGTGCATGACATCATGAACCCGTTCTATGCCGAGATCCTCAAGGCGATCGAAACGGAACTCGACCGCAGCCGGCAGACCTTCATCCTGTCCAATCACTATGATTCGGTCGACAAGCAGCGCAACTTCATCGAGACGCTTTTGCAACTGGGCGGGGACGGCGTCATCATGTCGCCGGCGATCGGTACGCCAGCGTCGGATATCCGGTTGGCAGAGGACAACGGCATGCCGGCGATCCTCATCGCCCGTTCGGTGCCCGAGATCGATGTACCCACCTTCCGTGGCGACGATGCCTATGGAACCGCGCTTGCGACCAATCACCTGATCAGTCTAGGACACACCCGCATCGCCATGATCGGCGGAACGGATCACACCTCGACCGGCCGGGACCGCTATGCGGGATATGCCAATGCGCTGAAAAAAGCGGGAATCGAGGTTGATCCTGCACTCCGGATTCCGGGGCCGCGGACAAAGCAGAGCGGATTTGAAGCGGCAGTTAACTTCCTCGCCAACCCGTTGAAACCGACAGCCGCGGTGTGCTGGAACGATCTTGTGGCCATCGGCCTGATGAACGGTATCGCGCGTGCGGGCCTCGTGCCCGGAAAGGATATTTCGGTGACCGGATATGACGATCTCGAGGAGGCGGCGATTGCCACTCCAGCGCTGACCACCGTGTGGAATGGACAGTCGGAGGTCGGCCGCTTTGCGGCGCGGGCGCTGCTTGACAAGCTCAATGGCTCCAGCGAGGCCGACGGGCTTCACCTGATCAAGCCCGAAATGCGGATCAGGCAATCAACCTCGCCACTCAATCCGGGAGCAGGCCGATGAGCAATCCGCGTCCAACCGTTCTTCTCGCCGGCAAGGTTCATCCCCGGGTCCGGGAGCGGGTCGAGGCCGAGTTCGAGGCGATTTCAATCGAGAATGGTGATTCATCGCTTCTGGATGCGGATGCGCGCGCACGCATCCGAGGCGTGGCCGCCGCGACCGCGATTTCGGCGGAGTTCATTGATTCCCTGCCCAATCTGGAGGTTATTGCCAATTTCGGTGTGGGTTACGATGCCGTTGATGCAGCCCATGCGGCCAGCCGCGGGGTGATGGTGACAAACACACCTGACGTGCTGTCGGACGAGGTTGCCGATACCACCGTCGGGCTTTTGCTCAACACTGTGCGCGAGCTTCCGAAAGCGGAGGCTTACCTTCGTGACGGCAATTGGGAGAGCCAGGGTGCCTATCCGCTGACGTCCTTGAGCCTCAGGGGACGGACCGTCGGCATCTTCGGGCTGGGTCGGATCGGTCTTGCGATCGCACGGCGGCTGGAGGCGTTCGGCTTGGGGATCCATTATCACACGAGAAACAAGCGTGCGGATGTCGACTACCCCTGGCACGCACGGTTGATTGATCTGGCTGGAGCGGTGGACACGCTTGTGGTGGTGGTTCCGGGTGGTGCCGCTACCGAGAAGGCGGTGAACGCGGAAGTTCTGAATGCGCTTGGTCCGCAGGGCGTGCTGATCAGCGTCGGTCGTGGATCCACGATTGACGAGCCTGCCCTGATCGCGGCGCTCCAGGAAAAGAGGATCGCGGCCGCGGGGCTCGACGTGTTCGCGCATGAGCCGCATGTGCCGCAGGAGCTGATGGATCTGCCGAATGCCTGCCTGTTGCCACACGTGGCGTCCGCCTCGGTGTCGACGCGCAACGCCATGGCGGATCTTGTGGTGGATAATCTGGCGGCATGGCTTTCCGGACGTCCTGCACTGACACCGGTTCCCGAATGCACCGGTCTTGACCGCGCATCCAGCTGACAGTGAGCCAGTTGCACGCCATGTGAATTGATCAAGCCGGTGGCTTGTGATCGCTCTGCGGCTTCGATTGCGCCATGCAGTCGAAGCCGGTTGAGTGTCATTGGCCGGTCTGCGCTACTCCGCGGCCGCGGCCGCGGCCGGATGCGCGTGGCGGGCGCGGACGGCGTCTCCAAAGGCCGCAAAAATCTTGTCGGAGATCTCGTCGTTTCCGACCCAGTATTCGGGGTGCCACTGTACGCCAATGGCAAAGCCCTTGGCATCGATGACGCTGACGGCTTCGATCGTCCCGTCTTCGGCGACCGCCTCGACCGCCAGCCTCGGCGCCAGTTCCGAAATCGCCTGGCGGTGCAGCGAGTTCACATTCACATCGCCATGGCCAACGATGGAGGCGAGACAGCTTCCCTCCTTGACCTTGATGGAATGGCGGATGGCGAAAGCCGCATCCCGGTCTTCGGTCTGGGGCTTGCGGTGATCCATCCTGCCCGGAAGGGCCTGGATCTCGGTCGCAAGCGAACCGCCCAGCGCCACGTTGAGTTCCTGGATGCCGCGGCAGATGGCAAGCAGCGGAATGCCGCGCTCGATTGTGCGGCGAATGAGCGCGATACTGAGCAGGTCGCGGGCAGGATCGAAGGGGCCATGGTGTTCGGTTTCCGGCTCGCCGTAATTGGACGGGTGGACATTGGTGCGTGACCCGCTGATCAGCACGCCATCGACACGGTCCAGCACCATGTCGACATCAGTCCCATCCGCCAGCGCCGGCACAATCAGTGGCAACACATTCGAGCCTTTGACGGCTGCCATGATGTACTGATCGGGGGCGGCGTGCCAACTGTATCCATCGAATTCGCGGATATCCGCCGGTATTGCGACTAGTCCACTGTGCATCGCCCGTTTCCCTTGGTTCGCCCGATCGGCCACACCGACCTGCAGTCTGAGGTTTTTGCGTTTCGCGGGTTCTTTGTCAATTCCGCAGCGCTTGAGGCAGCGCCTGAGAATTACGAAAATTTTTACTCAAATTTGCCTGGGTTCGAACTGGCAAGAAAAATTGACCATTGTGGCCGAAATTGACCTCTTTTGCTTGAAAGGCCTGCCGCAACATGGTTAGGTCAGCCCATGTCGCTGGGGTGCAATTGGTAGACAAATCCCTTGCCTCGCGGCGTTACTTCAACTGGGAGGTTTTTATGGATCGTCGTTCCTTTATCAAAAAGGCTGGGGTAGCCGGTGCAGGCGCTGCAGCCGCAACAACCCTGGCCGCTCCGGCCATTGCTCAGACAATGCCGAAAGTCACATGGCGCTGTTCGTCGGGTTTCCCGAAGGCGCTCGACACCATCTACGGCGCTGCCGAAGTTTTCGCGCAGGCTGTTGCTGAAGCAACAGATGGCAATTTCGAAATCCAGACCTACGGCGCTGGCGAGATCGTTGGCGCGCTTGAAGGCGCTGACGCGGTTCGCGACGGCACCATCGAGATGGCACATACCGCATCTTACTATTTCTTCGGCAAGGACCCGACCTGGGCGTTCGGAACGGGCGTTCCCTTCGGCCTGAACCAGCGCATGACCAATGGCTGGCTCTATGAAGGCGGCGGTCTCGACCTGCTCAACGAGTTCTATGCCAAGAACGGCATGATCGCATTCCCGGCCGGTAACACCGGCGCCCAGATGGGCGGTTGGTTCCGCAAGGAAATCAACACCGTGGCTGACATGCAGGGCCTCAAGATGCGTATCGGTGGCTTCGGCGGCCGGATCATCCAGGAAGTCGGCGTTGTGCCGCAGAACATTCCTGGCGGCGACATCTATGCTGCGCTTGAAAAGGGTACCATCGACGCGGCCGAATTCGTTGGCCCGTACGATGACTCCAAGCTGGGCTTCAACAAGGTTGCCCCGTACTTCTACTACCCCGGTTGGTGGGAAGGCGGCGTGACGCTGATGAACCTGATCAACATCGACAAGTGGAACGAACTGCCGAGCGCCTACAAGGGCGTCGTCAAGTCGGCTTCGGCTCTGGCCAACAGCGTGATGATGGCGCGTTACGACACACTCAACCCGCCGGCTCTGAAGAAGTTGGTGTCGGAAGGCACCAAGCTGCGTCCCTACAGCCTCGAGATCCTGGAAGCCTGCTTCAATGCAGCCAACAAGGTCTATGCGGAAATCGGCGCGGAAAACGCTGACTTCAAGAAGCTGCATGACAGCTACATGGGCTATCGCGGCGACGGCTACCTCTGGTTCCAGCTGTCCGAATACAACATGGACACCTTCATGATGATCCAGCAGCGCGGCGGCAAGCTCTAAGCCACGCCACTTCGCAAAATGCCTTCAAGGCCCCGGAGCTGAAAAGCTCCGGGGCTTTTCTGTATGAAAATGATTGCGGCCCGAAAGGCAGCACGGCTCATTCCTGGGGTCTTGGCGGCAGTGCCTCAAACGGAGTGCCGGCGTTTCCGTTGCCTTTCCCGCAGCGCCTTTGCCGGCAGCCCATGCCGGGTGGTTCATGGCAGCTTCGCAGACAGTTGCAGGATAATGGACGTCAGATCCCACCTGTCCTGGCGCGCCTTGGCAAAGGCTCGGACGAGGTACAGTTCTTCGCCCTAAGTGACAGACAAAAAACCCGGCAAATTTCTTTGCCGGGTCTTGAGGGGTACCGCGCGACTTCAGTCGCGCGGTTGGTGTGTTTCCATCAATCGAAGTTCGGCAAACCGGTCGCTCCGCCCGGAGCAGGCAAGCCGCCAGGCGCAGGGGCTGCGCCCTGATCGGCCGGAGCGGGCTGTTCGCCGAAGCTTGGCATCGCCGGCATGCCGTTTCCGGGTTCTCCAAGGCTGGGCGAGCCGGGCAGGCTGAGGCCACCATCGAGGCTGAGACCCGAGCCCGGCAGGCCAAATCCGCCGCCGCCGATGTTGTTGATCTCCTCGTTGATGTCGCCCTGGTTCATGATCACCGGTTCGGTCTTGTAGTGCGTCACAAGGCCCGGGAAGGCGATCAGGATGCCAAGCATGACGATCTGGATCACGATGAACGGCAGGGTGCCCGTGTAGATCGCCCTGGTCGAAATCGGCTCGATCATCCGGTCTGTGGTTTTGTCGTACCAGGCTTTGATTGGTGCCACCGACCGCAGGTAGAATAATGCGAACCCGAAGGGCGGCGTCAGGAAGCTGGCCTGCAGGTTGAAACCGAGCAGGACACCGAACCAGATCAGATCGATCCCCAGCTTCTCGGCCACCGGCGCCAGCAACGGCACCATGATGAAGGCAATCTCGAAGAAATCGAGAAAGCAGCCGAGAATGAAGACGACGATCGAAACGGTGATCAGGAAGCCGACCTCTCCACCGGGCAGCGCCAGCAGAAGCTCTTCCACCCAGCGGTCCCCGGAGATACCGTAGAAAGTAAGGGCGAAAACGCGCGCTCCGATCAGGATGAACATCACGAAGGTTGCGAGCTTGGCGGTCGAATCCAGTGCCTGCAGAAGTGTCTTCCGATCAAGCCGGCCCTTCATCAGCGACATGATCAGAGCGCCGGTTGCGCCCATCGCGCCACCTTCGGTGGGTGTGGCGATGCCGAGGAAAATCGTTCCGAGAACGAGGAAGATCAACGCCAGTGGCGGGATCAGCACGATAACAACCTGCTCAGCCATTTTCGACAGATAGCCGAGATTCATGCTGCGATTGAGCAGCGCGAAGGCGTAGGGGATCATGGTGGCGACGAGGGCTGACCAGACTACTCGCGTTTCATAGCGAAGATCGTCGAAGACGAAGTAATCGCAGACGAAGAACAATGCGACTGCCAAGCCGATAATGACATAAAGCGAGCGTCCGCCGTCACCAAGCGGACGGGCTTCCGGCGGCAGGGCAGGGACCCATTCCGGCTTGATCAGGGTGATTGCGAAGATGTAGGCACAGTACATGCCGACAATGATCAGCGCAGGGAAGAAGGCGCCTACATACATGTCGCCGACTGACCGACCGAGCTGATCGGCCATCACGATAAGGACCAGAGACGGCGGGATGATCTGTGCAAGCGTGCCGGATGCCGCGATGGTGCCTGCCGCCAGACCGGGATGATAGTTGTAGCGCATCATGATCGGCAGGGAGATGAGCCCCATCGCGATGACGGATGCGGCGACGACGCCAGTGGTTGCTGCAAGCAATGCCCCGACGACGACCACGGCGAAGGCGAGGCCGCCGCGAAGTGTGCCGAAAAGCTGACCAATGGTGTCGAGCAGATCTTCGGCCATGCGCGACCGTTCGAGGATCAGTCCCATGAAGGTGAAGAACGGGATCGCCAGCAGCGTGTCATTGCGCATGATGTCGAAGACACGGTTCATGTTCGCCTGGGCGAGCGGCCAGAACAGACGGATTTCCGGAGAGATGTGGCTGAGTTCCACACCAACGACGAAGAAGTACATGCCGCCGGCGGCGAGGGTGAAAGCTACCGGATAACCGATCAGCAACATCGCCATAACGGTGACGAACATGATGGGTGCGAGGTTGTGGGCAATGAGATCAAGCATTGTTGCCGTCCTTCATTTCAGAGGCTGCTTCGACCTGTGGCGGCATGGAGTGATCATGCCCAGGCTCTTCGTTGATGATGCCGCGAAGAACCGCAATGCGTTTGATGATCTCGGAGAAGGCCTGTGCGGTCAGCAGGATGAAGCCTATCAGAATGCTCAGCTTGGCTGGCCAGATGATCAGGCCGCCTGCATTGCTCGACATTTCTCCGGAGCTGAAGGAGCGCCAGAAGAACGGCCAGGCGAGGTAGGTCATCATCAGGCAGAACGGGAGCAGGAACAGGAAGTGGCCGAACAGATCAATCCAGTCTCGGGTTCTCTTCGACAGGTTGCCGGCGATCACGTCGATCCGGACATGCTCGTTCTTGCGCAGGGTGTACCCCGCTGCCAGCATGAAAACGGCTCCGAAGAGATACCATTGCACCTCCAGCCAGGCATTTGACGACATGTCGAACATTTTGCGGATCGTCGCATTGCCGGCACTGATAAGCACCGCTGCCAGGACAAGCCACGACACGTTGCGTCCAACGAATTCATTGATCCGGTCGATGAGCCGGCTCAATGCCAAAAGACTTCCCATATTGCCCTCCCGATGATTTCACCCCTGTTTGTACAAGGTGTGATCAACCATGGTTCCCGTTTTGCATCACCCATAGCATTTGCAGGATGCTGCGCCAGCCCATATCAGGAAAAACACGCGAAAAGCAACGAGTGGTGCATTAATTTTACCAGTCGATGGGATCGCGGGCGGTGGCTTCAAACCCCGACTGCCGCTATACCGCTTGTTGCATGTGGCAGGAAGAGGTGGATGGTGCTGGCAAGCGAATTGTTCAATGTGTCCGAAGAGGTTGCGCTGGTGACGGGTGGTGGCACCGGAATGGGGTTTGCCATGGCGAGGGCACTGGCGGTCAATGGCGCAAGGCTTGCGCTTGCTGGCAACGATCCGGAAAGCCTTGAAGCCGGGGTGAACTCTATTCTGGAACTTGGCGGACAGGCCGTGGCGGTGCCGATGGATGTGCGCGATGACGACACGATCAGCGCGGGGTTCGACCTTGCCGAGGCAGCCCTCGGCCCGGTGAGCGTGGTGATCAACAATGCCGGTGTCGCGCATCGCGACAAAGCGACACATCTTGCTCGCGAGACACTGCGCAACCTGATGTCCATCAATGTGGAAGGCGCCTTCATGGTGGCCCAGGAAGCTGCGCGGCGGATGATCCGCGACGGTCGCGGTGGGTCGGTCATCAATGTGTCGAGCGTGCTTTCGGAGATGCCGATGCGGCAGGTGTCGGCCTATGGAGCGTCAAAGGCAGCGGTCAGCCAGATGACGCGATGCCTTGCGCTGGAATGGGCCAAACACGGGATCAGGGTCAACGAGATCCGGCCTGGATGGTTCGAAACCGGACTGACGGCGCCGTTTCTCAAGGGGCCGGGAGCCAAGATCATGGCCGACCAAAATCCCACGGGACGGCTTGGCGAGACACATGATCTTGACGGTGTCGTGCTGTTGCTAGCGTCAAAAGCGGGCGCCTATCTCACCGGTAGCTCCATAACCGTCGACGGCGGGCATTCGATCGGCCGTTGAATCGGTCGCGAAAAAGCGTTGTAACGAAAGATAATTTCGTTTCGGCGTATGGGCCGCCAGTCTGATTGCGCAATGGAAGGGCGGTCATGAAATCGATTGACCGTTTCGAGCTCAGGCCCAAATATCACTTCAAAGTTCACGGGTTGGGAGTAGCCCGTAGCAGGCCGGGATAGCGGTGAGCCCGGCTGCACAGGTTTGAGGAGACCGGAAATGACAGTCCATGATGTTTCGCTCGACGACAAGTTCGACCTGACCAAGGAGCGCATCTTTGTCACTGGATCCCAGGCAGTGGTTCGCCTGCTGATGATGCAACATGAGCGGGACCGTCGGGCAGGCCTCAACACCGCGGGCTTCGTTTCCGGCTATCGTGGATCTCCGCTTGGTGGCCTCGACCAGCAGATCCTGCGTGCGCAGCGCTCCCTGACGGAGCGTAATATCGTGTTCCAGCCGGGTCTGAACGAAGAGCTTGCCGCGACAGCTTGCTGGGGAACGCAACAGTCCGGCCTGGATGGAACCGGCAAGTATGACGGCGTGTTTGCGCTCTGGTACGGCAAGGGGCCTGGCGTCGACCGTTCGGGCGACGTGTTCCGTCACGCAAACCTTGCCGGGTCATCCCGGTATGGCGGCGTGCTGGCGCTGATGGGCGATGACCATACGGCGGAAAGTTCGACCAATGCGCACCAGACCGAGTTCAATTTCATCGACACGATGATTCCGATTCTCAACCCGGCCGGCGTGCAGGAAATGATCGATTACGGCCTGCACGGGTTTGCCATGTCCCGGTTTGCCGGAACCTGGGCCGCTCTCAAATGTGTCAAGGACAACGTCGAATCGACTGCATCGGTGGATGCGGGTGTTGACCGTCTTAAGATCATCCTGCCTGATTTCACAGTGCCTCCGGGCGGGCTTAACATCAGGGCCAACGACCTCGATTTTCTCGGTCAGGAAATGCGGCTGCATGAATACAAGCGCGATGCGGCGAGTGCCTATATTCGCGCAAACGGCCTCAACAGGATCATCTATTCAGGCGGGACCAATGCCAAGATCGGCATCCTGACGGTTGGCAAGAACTATCTGGATGTGCGCCAGGCTCTTGACGACCTGGGGATCGACGAGGCGCGGGCCAACCAGATCGGCGTCCGGCTGTTCAAGGTGGCCTGTCCGTGGCCGTTTGATTTGCCCGACATGGCCGAATTCGTCGATGGTCTCGACATGGTGATTGTCGTCGAGGAGAAGCGGTCGCTGCTGGAAAGCCAGTTGCGCGAAGCGCTCTACGGCACCGCGCGCCAGCCGGTGGTGGTTGGCAAGCGCGACGAGCGCGGCGACTGGCTGTTCCCGGTGAAGGGGGCGCTCGATCCCAACGATATCGCCGTCGCCGTCGGCGAACGCGTCCTGAAGGTTATCGGATACGCTGAGGACATTGACGCCAAGGTGAAGCGCATCCGCCAGTTCCAGAGCATGCTGGCGACTGTTTCGGACGTGTCGACGCGCACGCCCTATTTCTGCTCGGGGTGCCCGCACAATTCCTCGACCAAGGTTCCGGAGGGCTCGGTTGCCGCAGCCGGGATCGGATGTCATTTCATGTCGTTGTGGATGGATAGGGATACAAGCGGGTTCACGCAAATGGGCGGCGAGGGGGCGCAGTGGGTCGGCCAGGCGCCATTTACCACGCGTGAGCATATCTTCCAGAACCTCGGGGACGGTACTTACAACCATTCCGGTGTTCTGGCGTTGCGGTTTGCGATCGCCTCGGGCGCCAACATCACCTACAAGATCCTCTACAATGATGCCGTTGCGATGACGGGTGGACAGACCCATGAAGGCGGGCTGACCGCTGACGCCATTGCGCGCCAGGTTCGCGCCGAAGGTGTCGAACGTATCGCTCTGGTCAGCGATGATCCGGACAGGTATCCGGCAGGCACGGCCTGGCCGTCCGCAATGAGCATTCATCACCGCTCCGAGATGGATGCCGTGCAACGCGAACTGCGGGACGTGCCGGGTGTGACGGTTCTGATCTATGATCAGACCTGCGCTGCCGAGAAGCGGAGGCGCAGGAAGCGGGGCACCTATCCCGATCCGGACAAACGGGTCTTCATCAATGAACTGGTCTGTGAGGGTTGCGGTGACTGCGGTGTCCAGTCGAACTGCGTTTCGATCCAGCCTGTCGAAACCGAATTCGGGCGCAAGCGCAAGATCGACCAGTCCAGCTGCAACAAGGACTATTCCTGTATCGAGGGGTTTTGTCCGTCGTTCGTAACCGTGCATGGCGGACGCATCCGCAAGGCGGACACCACTGTGCTCAAATCGGCGCCCGATCCCCTGGAAGGGCTGCCGGATCCCCAAGTTGCCTCCCTCGACCATGGTTGGGCATCGATCATCGATGGCGTTGGTGGAACCGGCGTGGTGACAATTGGCGCCATTCTGGGCATGGCCGCGCATCTGGAAGGCAAGGGATGCGGCATGATCGACATGGCCGGCCTGGCGCAGAAGGGCGGGGCGGTGTTTTCCCATGTCCGCATCGCCAGCAAGCCTGAAGACATTCACGCCATCCGAATTTCCGCGGGCAAGGCCGACTTGGTGCTTGGCTGTGATCTGGTTGTTTCGGGATCCCGGAAGGTGCTGACGTCGGTGCGTGAAGGTGAAACCGCGTTCCTGGTCAACACCAGTGAGGTCATGCCGGGCGATTTCACCCGCAATGCGGACTTTTCCCTGCCGACGGAGCGGCTGAAGCGGGCGATCGTAAAGGCTGCCGGAGCGGATCGCACCAGTTTCTTCAACGCGACGCTCGCAGCCACGCGCCTGTTCGGCAACGCCATCGCGGCCAACATGTTCATGCTGGGAATGGCGTCGCAAAAGGGTGCCCTGCCTCTGACACCTGCCTCGGTGGAGGAAGCCATTCGTCTCAATGGCCAGGCGGTGACGATGAACATCGCGGCTTTCCGCTGGGGCAGGAAGGCGGCGCATGACCCGCAGTCCGTCGAGGCGCTGATGTCCGACCAGCTTGGGGCCGCGGAGCCTGCGGCCAAGGAAACCGTTGCCGACATCATCGACCGCCGAGCGGAGTTTCTCCGCGGCTACCAGAACAAGGCCTGGGCCGTGAAGTACCGGGAAACGCTGCAACCTCTTGTGGAAGCCGAAGTGCTTGCCTGCGGCGAAGCGGGGCCGGTTTCCGAGGCTGCCGCGCGTTCGTTGTTCAAGCTGATGGCGATCAAGGATGAGTACGAAGTGGCGCGTCTTTACAGCGATGGCAGCTTCAAGCGGCAGCTGGGTAGACAGTTCGAGAGTTACGACAAGCTCGAATACCACATGGCACCCCCGGTACTTCGACGCAAGGACGCCAACGGCCACCCGAAGAAAACCTCTTTTGGTGGAGCAATGAGGGTGCTGTTTCCTGTTCTGGCGACGCTCAAGGTGTTGCGAGGAACGCCTCTTGATATGTTCGGCTACAGTGACGAACGGCGTATGGAGCGTGAGATCCTAGCAGTGTTTGTGGATGAATTGAAGCAGATCTGCGTTGCCCTGCGGAGGGATAATTCTGACCAGATTTCGGAGTTTCTTGCATATCCCATGAAAATAAAAGGTTACGGGCACGTCAAGAAGCGTAATTTCAAGTCAATATTTCCCGAGAAAGAGAAATCCAAGAAGTCAATCCTTGAAGGAGTTTCCAGACCTGCTTCAATTGCTGCGGAATAACTTTTCAATTTACTTTAGTAATTCCTAATTATTAACTTGTTAACCGAGATTTTGGAAACGATAATTCATTGAGATTGTTGTCCAAAATGGGTGTCGGATAAATGTGTTCTTAATTTCCCTCTGGTACGTTGCTGTCTCAGATTCAGGGATTAGTGTTCATGCAGCCCGCAGACAACACAACATTTGCAGACGAGGTTCGTCTGTCCTTCGTTGCCTCGCTTTATCAAAAGCGGGGCACGTTGGCTGCAGGGATGGTGGCCCATCTCGTCACGACCCTGGCGATCTATCTGCGTATCGATGATCCTTTCTATCTGTATGCCGCCCTGGCTCTGTTCGTGACCTGGGCAGCGCGGACCCTCGACATGATGGCCTTCGACCGGAAGGACAAATCGACTTTCAAGCTGGCAGACACGTTGCGTTGGGAGAAGCGCTATGTCGCCGGCTCCCTCGTAGCGGCCTTCATCCTGGGGACCGTTTGTGGTCATGCGCTTGTCATGGCGCAGGATCCGTTTGCCGAACTTGCGGCCATTTCGGTCACCATCGCCACGATGATCTCGGTGGTCGGGCGAAACTTTGGCTCTAAACTCAACGTTGACATGATCATTCTCGCCGCCTGCCTGCCGATGATGGCTGGCTTCCTGATGGCGCGGGACCCGTTCATGATGGTTCTTGCGGTGCTGCTGCTGCCGCTTTTCCTGACGACACGTTCGATGGCCAATGGCGTGCGTGATTTCCTTTTCAACTCGGTTACCGCCGAACGGAAGACCGCGGAAATTGCCGAAAGATTTGATACTGCTCTCAACAACATGTCCCATGGCCTGTTCATGCTTGACGGGGACGGGCGGATAGAAGTCGCCAACCGCAAGGCACGCGAATTCTTCAGCATTGACAGGAATACGGACCTGACCGGGCGCGCGCTCAAAGCCGCGTTGAGGCTGGGTACCCGCAATGGAGTGATCGCGAAAGAGAATTTCGGGCAAATCAACCAGCATCTCGACAGTCTCGTCAGCGGTCGGGATGATCGGGCCCTGGTGCGGTTTGACAAGACAACCTGGCTTGAATTCACCGCGCGCTATCGCGGCGAAAAGGGCGTAGTGCTGATATTCGAAGATGTGTCCGAACGGATCCAGTCCGAGAAGCGTATCCTGCACATGGCGCGGTTTGACAATCTTACCAACCTGCCAAACCGGTCCTGGTTCAAGGAAGTGGTTGGTATGAAGATTGCCAGCGCAAAGCCGGGCCAACAATTGGCGCTGGCCGTGCTGGACATTGATGATTTCAAGCATGTCAACGACACGATGGGTCACGTCAACGGCGACAAGCTGCTGTGTGCGATCGCCAACAGGCTCCGCTCGCTGTCGCGGCCGAAATTCGTGGTTTCGCGTTTCGGTGGTGATGAGTTCGTGCTGTTCCTGCCCGAGGTGAAGGATCTCGATGATCTTCACGCCACGATGGATCACGTGATCGACACGTTGCGCGGAACCTACATCATTGACGGGCACAAGCTCTTCATCAGCCTTTCGGGCGGTGTGGTGATGGCGCCGGTATCGGGCGTTCAGATCGAGGAAATGCATATCCAGGCCGATCTTGCGCTGTATGAGGCAAAGCGGCGGGACAAGAACCGATGGACCCTGTTCGAGGCTTCCATGGACCAGCGCTATTCGGAGCGCCAGGGCATGAAGGCAGCGTTGCGCGAGGCGATCCGGACCGGGGCAATGGACCTGTTCTATCAGCCGATGTTCAACACCCAGGGCACCCGGATCGTGGGTGCTGAAGCGCTTTCCCGCTGGATTCATCCTGAGCTGGGGCCGGTCTCGCCGGCGGTCTACATTCCGCTTGCCGAAGAAATGGGAATCATCAGCGAACTGACGCGGTGCGTTATCGAGCGTGCCTTGCAGGATGCGGCGAACTGGCCGGCGAACCTTCAGGTCTCGGTCAATCTTTCCGCTCATGATCTCAATGACAGGGCGATCATTTCGGTGATTGCCGACGCTCTCGACCGCACCGACCTGCCGCCGGGCCGGCTGCAACTGGAGATCACCGAAAGTGGTCTCATGAATGACCTGAAGACCGCGCGCGAAATCCTCACGGAACTTCGTTCCATGGGCCTGTCGATCGCCATCGACGATTTCGGTACCGGTTACTCCAGCCTGAGTTATCTCGACATGCTGCCGCTCAACAAGGTCAAGATCGACCGGTCGTTCGTGCGGGATCTGACCAAGGATCCGAAGAAGCTGAAGCTGCTGCGGGGAGTGGTCCACCTTGCCCGTGAGCTCGGACTTGAGGTGGTTGTCGAGGGTGTTGAAACCGAAGATCAGCTGGTGATGATCAGCGACAACAATTGCGCCGATATCATCCAGGGGTACATTTTCGGCACCCCGATGCCGCACGGATCCTTCATCGAGCTGGCAAACAAGCTGTCCAGCAACCCGCGACGGCTTAGCGTTGTCGGCGAGGCGGAGCAGGTGCGGAAGTCCGGCAACTAAGGCGTTCGCCGCACATACAGTCACAAGCTCTCGTCTGGTTGTAGGCAAAACGAGCTTGCAATTAGGCCGATGAATTCTCCCCGGCATTTTTTCATAGCGTCATTGTTTTTCCATCGCAATTTCAGGTTTCGTTAACCTTAATGAAGGGTTAGCGCGCTGAAGCCGGCCTGGCGCGATTGATTAAGACAAATTTAACGATAAGCTTTCGTCGTACGCAACGATGAGGACTTGTCATCAATGGCCAATGCGGCTCAAGGCAAAATTACGGGCTTCAGTGCAAGCGTCATGCGCTTCCTGGAGAGCATCGAGTATCGCCGCGTCGACAACGCGAACGATCTCGAGGATGTTGCCCGTATTCGCTACAAGGCCTTCACCATGGTGGGGCTTGCGCCGCAGAATGGCTCATTGCTGATCGACGACCTTGATTTCAAGCCCAATGCCCATGTGATGGGCATCTATTTCGACGAACAACTGGTGTCGACCATCCGCGTTCATCACGTGACCTCCGCAGAGCGCGATAGCGTTGCGGTTTCGCATTTTCCCGACGTTATGAACCCCTTGCTGGATGCCGGCCAGACGTTCATCGATCCAGTCAGGTTCGCAGCTGACCCGGATATCATGCGCGAGTATCCTGCCCTGCCGTACCTGACCCTCAGGGTCGCGACCATGGCCACAGATTACTTTCACACGGACTACTGCCTCTCGGTAATCAAGCCGAATCATCGGGCTTTCTACAAGCGGATCTTCAATTCCCATCCGCTTGTGGAGCCGAGGTATTTTGAAAAATACGACAGCAATATCGAGCTGCATGCGTCCAATGCGCATGTCGAATTGCAGAAGATCTATGACCGTTTTCCATTTTTCAATTCCCAACTCTGCGAGCGCCGACTGATGTTCGCACCCAGGCAGGAACTGTACATGCCGCCGCTGACCATCCGGCCGACGGCACGCTATGCACTCCAGCAGGCCGGCTGATCAATCGGCACGTTCATGCGGCTGTCTGGCTGAGGCGCGGGTGAGAATGCGCCGGGGCTTTGCCGCCGTCCTGTGACCTGATGTCCATTGCACAATGGTCGCGGTTTGTGTAATCCGTGCATGAATTGCCAATTGGGGAGCTACAGTATGGCTGAACAGATGAACGGTCCTGCCGAAACCGGGGCTGCTATGGATTATTCCGAGCATGAAAAAACCTATGCGCTGTTTCTGGCAGGCGCCAAGTACGGGACAATCGTGATTGTCGCCTTGCTCATCGCAATGGCCGTGTACTTCTTTACCGGCGCAGGTGCGATAACCGGTATCCTGTCATTCATCGTTCTGAGCATCGGCGGCAGCCTTCTCGCCCGTTGAACGTTCGCCGCGTGTTGGTATCGGATCCCGTCTGATCCGTCTCGACTCGTCTCATCCTGTTTGCCAAAGGAGGGGCTCTCGTGGGCGCCATCGTTTTTGTAGCCAAAGAATCAGATTCTCTGGAATCGCGCGTTGCCGCGTCGCCGGAGACCGTAAAGAAGATGACCGCGCTTGGTCTTGATGTCATCGTGCAGAAAGGTGCCGGCGAGAAATCGCGGATTGCTGACGCGGACTTCGTTGCAGCCGGCGCAAAGGCCGGGACGGCCGCGGATGCGAAGAAGGCCGATGTCGTGCTTCGTGTGCGGCGTCCGTCCGAGACCGAAATCAAGTCTCTCAAATCCGGCGCGATCGTGCTGGCGCAGATGGATCCTTACGGCAACGAGAAGGCCCTTGCGGCTCTGGCCAAGGCAGGTGTTACCGCTTTCGCCATGGAACTGATGCCGCGGATCACGCGCGCTCAATCGATGGATGTGCTGTCCTCGCAGGCAAACCTTGCGGGATACCAGGCCGTGATCGAAGCGGCGCATGTGTTTGACAGGGCGATGCCGATGATGATGACCGCAGCAGGCACGGTCCCTGCCGCCAAGGTGTTCGTCATGGGTGCCGGCGTGGCAGGACTGCAAGCAATTGCAACAGCCCGCCGTCTCGGAGCGGCGGTTTCGGCGACCGACGTGCGGCCTGCCGCCAAGGAACAGGTTGCCTCGCTTGGTGCCAAGTTTATCGCCGTCGAGGACGATGAGTTCAAAGCAGCGGAAACCTCGGGCGGGTACGCCAAGGAAATGTCGAAGGAATATCAGGCCAAGCAGGCCGCCTTGGTCGCAGATCACATTTCCAAGCAGGACATCGTCATCACCACGGCACTTATTCCCGGGCGTCCGGCGCCCAAGCTGATCTCCAAGGACATGCTCAAGAGCATGCGTCTCGGCTCGGTCGCGGTCGATCTCGCGGTCGAGCGTGGCGGCAATATCGAAGGCTCCAAGGCGGGAGAAACCGTCACGGTCGATGGAGTGACAGTGATCGGCATCCTCAACATGCCTGGCCAGATCGCGGCAAGCGCATCGCTTCTTTATGCGAAGAACCTGCTGACATTCCTTGACACGATGATCGACAAGGAAGCCAAGACGGTCTCTGTGAACATGGAAGACGAGCTGGTCAAAGCAACCGCGCTTACCCATGGTGGTGCCGTCGTCCATCCGGCCTTTGGTGGCGAAACAAGCAAGGGAGCAGCATGATGGCAGGGTCCGCACTTGATACCGCTCTTGAAAACCTGGAGCAGGCCGTAAGCGCTGTCCGGGCAGCTGCGGAAAATGCCGCTCCCGCCGGTGATGGCGTGGCTGCCGCGGTTCATGCCGCAAGCGGCGGCGCGATCGATCCGTTCGTCTTCCGGCTGGCGATCTTCGTGCTGGCGATCTTCGTGGGATACTACGTGGTCTGGTCGGTGACGCCGGCGCTGCACACACCGCTGATGGCGGTCACGAACGCGATCTCCTCCGTCATCGTCGTCGGTGCGTTGCTCGCAGTCGGTGCTTCGCTTTCGGGTTGGGCAACCGGGTTCGGATTTGTTGCGCTGGTGCTCGCGTCGGTCAACATCTTTGGTGGCTTCCTCGTCACCCAGCGGATGCTGGCCATGTACAAGAAAAAAGAGAAGTGAGGGCCGGCTGATGTCAGAAAATTTTGCCGCATTCGCCTACCTCGTTTCGGGCGTTCTTTTCATCATGGCTCTGAGGGGCCTTTCGCATCCGACCACCAGCCGCCAGGGCAACCTCTACGGCATGGTCGGCATGGCGATCGCCATCGTGACGACACTGCTTCTGGCGCAACCGTCGTTCGGCGGGTTTGTGCTGATCATCGCGGGTCTTGCCATCGGTGGCGGCGCGGGTGCCTACATTGCCCGCAAGATCGCCATGACGTCGATGCCACAGCTGGTCGCAGGCTTTCACAGCCTTGTCGGTCTTGCCGCCGTGCTGGTTGCCGCTGCGGCGCTCTATTCGCCGCACGCCTTCGGTATCGGCGAGGTGGGCGAGATCCATGCGCAGGCACTCATCGAGATGTCGCTTGGCGTTGCAATCGGTGCCATTACCTTCACCGGATCGATCATCGCGTTCCTGAAGCTGGACGGCCGGATGTCCGGCAAGCCGATCATGCTGCCCATGCGCCATGTCATCAATGCGGCGCTTGCCATTGGCATTGTCGTACTTGTCGGGATGCTGGTGGCGACCGAAAGCTACACCGTTTTCTGGCTGATCGTCGTGCTGTCGCTTGTCCTGGGCGTGCTGATCATCGTTCCGATCGGCGGAGCCGACATGCCGGTGGTGGTGTCGATGCTCAATTCCTATTCGGGCTGGGCTGCGGCCGGTATCGGCTTCACACTCGGCAACCTGGCGCTGATCATCACCGGTGCGCTGGTGGGATCTTCCGGTGCAATCCTGTCCTACATCATGTGCAAGGGCATGAACCGGTCGTTCATATCCGTCATTCTCGGCGGGTTTGGCGGCGAGAGTGCGGCGGCAGGCGACGACGACATCGACCGTACGGTCAAGCTCGGCTCCGCCGACGATGCCGCATTCCTGATGGCCAATGCCTCCAAGGTGATCATCGTGCCAGGCTACGGCATGGCAGTCGCCCAGGCGCAGCACGCAACCCGCGAACTGGCAGACAAGCTCAAGGAGCAGGGCGTTGAGGTGAAATACGCCATCCATCCGGTGGCCGGCCGCATGCCGGGTCACATGAACGTGCTGCTGGCGGAGGCGAACGTTCCTTATGACGAGGTCTTCGAACTCGAAGACATCAACTCGGAGTTCGCACAGGCCGACGTTGCTTATGTGATTGGCGCCAACGACGTGACCAACCCTGCAGCACGCGACGACAAGTCCTCGCCGATCTACGGCATGCCGATCCTGGATGTCGACAAGGCCCGTACCTGTCTCTTCGTCAAGCGGTCGCTTGGTTCCGGCTATGCCGGCATCGACAACACGCTGTTCTACAAGGACGGCACGATGATGCTGCTGGGCGATGCCAAGAAGATGACCGATGACATCGTCAAGGCGATCGAACACGGCTAAGCCTAAAGCGCGAAACTGACATGGAAAGGCCCGGAGCAATGTCCGGGCCTTTCTGCATTGTGGATGCTGATTGTTCGATCAGTCGGCGATCGAGCGTAGCTGCAGTTCCGCAATGCCGATGGCGACATTGACGCCTTCCTGCGCCTGAACGCTCACAGGCTGGAGCGAGAATGTTTCATCCGAACCGCCGACCAGCAGGTTGACGCCGGCGCCGGCCGCTGCGGTGGCTTCGGCAGAGACGCCCTGATAATCGCCGGAAAGCGAGCCGGGCTGGTACTCGTAGTCCGTGGTCGGTGCAAGAACGATCCACTGGATGACGGTGGTCCCGGTCACACCAATGTCCAGTCCGAATTTGTTGATGACGCCGAAATAGGCTTCAGTAGGGGCGGTGGCGTTTGCCGGCGTGTACTCGCAGGAAAGGTCCTTGGAGGAGCCGAAGATGAAGCCAGTGCCGCCATCGACGACGCATTCCAGCAAACCCAGTTCAACGCTGTCCGCCTGTGAGGGAACGGCTGAAGCGCCAAGTGCGATGGTAGCGATGACTGCAGCCGCAGCCGAAATTTTCGTCTTCCCGATCATGTCGAACTCACTTTTCTGTTTGTTGGTTCGACACCACAACGTGCTCGGGTTTCAATGGTTCCGCGGACCTGCTTTTGGATAAGGAGTGAAATCGATCAGCCGCCTGCCTCTGGTCACCAACATGCGCGGTCTCCGCTTTTAGTGTCCGGCAGAGTGTTGCGGCTGAGAATGCAACGGAAATGTCAGCGGACGCGGGCAAGCCCATCGACCGCTGGGCGGTACTTGGGATCAAGTTGAGCCGCGCGGGCGTAGGATTTTGCAGCCCGTGCCTTGTCACCGCGACGCTCATAAATCAGCGCCTGATTGGCCCAGGATTCTGCTACCCGCTGGTTGAGCTCGATGGCCCGGTTGAAGTCGGCGAAAGCATTTTCATCGTCGTTCAGCGCGACGTAGGAAATGCCCCGGCCGTTGTAAGGTTCGGGCGAATTCGGAGCCAGCGAAATGGACGCGGAGAAATCCTCGATCGCCTGCGTATGTTCGTTGCGCAGCTGTTTGATCAGTCCGCGATTGTGGTAGGCACGCGGATCCGTGGTCTGCAGGCTGATGGCGCGATTGAAATCATTCATCGCCTCGTTGGTCCGCCCGGCCTGGCGATAGAGGTTGCCCCTGCCGATATAGGCTACATCGTAGCGCGGATTGATCTGGAGCGCGCGGTTGTAGTCATTGGCGGCCTCGACCAGGTTGCCCATCGACCGGTGGATCAGGGCGCGGTTCGAATAGGCCTGAAAAAAGGACGGGTTGAGTTCGATGGCGCGGTTGAAATCGTCCAGAGCGTTGCGGAACTGACCGGAGCGCCCGTAGGCCGACCCGCGCACATTGTAGCCCTCGGGATCGGAAGGGTTCCGCCGGATAACATCGGTCAGCGAGGAGATGTTTTCTTCCGTGCCCTGGGTCCGGTCGATCGAGATCGTGTCGACCGGTGCTGTTGTGTTGCAGCCTGTCAGAGCGATGGAGATTGCGGACAACGCAGCCATCAACAACAAGGAACGGATGCCGGTCGGCCCCCTTCGTTTTGTTTCAACGGCTGAAATCAAGCCCATCGTTCACGCCCCATCATTTGCTTGCCCGGCATCAAGCCGGCCCACCACACGGAAAAAGGCGGAGACGAATACTCGTCTCCGCCTCCAATTCATGCAACCCTAAAAGGGCAAAAAAACGGCTGGATCAGCGAGAAGGCGCTGCGGGGCGACCGCCACCGATAAGACCTTCGCGCTGCGCCCGCTTGCGGGCCAGCTTGCGGACGCGGCGAACGGCTTCTGCCTTCTCGCGAGCCCGCTTCTGCGACGGCTTCTCATAAAAATCACGCATCTTCATTTCGCGGAAAATGCCTTCACGCTGCATTTTCTTCTTGAGAGCGCGGAGCGCCTGATCGACATTGTTATCGCGGACAAGTACCTGCACGTTGATCCCGTTCCTTCGAGTTTTCGGTTGGCTGAAGCAACCCTGGCAAACAAAAATTCCGTTCGTTCGGCCGAGGGCGTTACGATTGAGGTGGCAGATACCAGTTTCGAACGCTCAAGTCCAGTCCCCGGCAACTTGACAATGCAGGTGCCGGAGTATTTTTCATTGCCGTGCAAAACATGCAGGTTTCCAAGGACAGGCTGGAAGGTCCGGGTGCGACAAAGCGCACTGCGACATTCATGGTGGTCCGGAAGTCGCAAAAGAGCCGATGCGGAGCATTCGAATTTGCTCTTGCTTGGTCACGTAATACCAAACCCGTTTGGAGCCAGACAGATATGCGCAAGTACTCTGCTTTTGCCGTTGCCCGCGAGGCAATGCGCGGCCACAAGGGCTGGCCCGAGCAATGGAGCTCGCCCGAGCCGAAAAAGGACTACGACGTTATCATTGTCGGCGCCGGCGGCCACGGGCTTGGAACCGCCTACTATCTGGCCAAAGAGCACGGTATCACCAATATCGCCGTAATCGAAAAGGGCTGGCTCGGCGGCGGCAACACCGGCCGCAACACCACGATTATCCGCTCAAACTATCTCTATGATGAAAGCGCGGGGCTTTACGACCACGCGCTCAAGCTTTGGGACGGGCTGTCGCAGGACCTCAATTACAATGTGATGTATTCGGCGCGTGGCGTGATGATGCTGGCGCACAATGTCCATGACACGCAAGTTTTCAAGCGGCATATCCATGCCAACCGGCTCAACGGCATTGACAATGAATGGTTGACGCCGGAACAGGCCAAGGAATTCTGCCCGCCGCTCAATATCAACCAGTCGGCACGCTATCCGGTAGTGGGTGCGGCCTTGCAGCGCCGCGGCGGCACGGCCCGCCATGATGCGGTGGCCTGGGGTTATGCGCGCGCCGCGGCCGACATGGGCGTTCATATCATCCAGAACTGCGAAGTCACCGGCGTGCGCCGTGCGGCGGACGGATCAGTTTCGGGTGTGGAGACCAGCCGCGGTTTCATCGGCGCCAAGAAGGTCGGCATCGTGGCGGCCGGGCACACCTCGGTGATCATGGAAATGGCCGGTGTGCGCATGCCGCTCGAGAGCTACCCGCTGCAGGCGCTGGTGTCCGAGCCGGTCAAGCCGGTTTTCCCTTGCGTCGTGATGTCCAATACGGTGCATGCCTATATCTCGCAGTCGGACAAGGGCGAACTGGTGATCGGGGCTGGAACCGACCAGTACACGTCCTATTCGCAGACCGGCGGGCTGCACATTCTCAGTCATACGCTCGATGCCATCTGCGAGATGTTCCCGATGTTCACACGGATGAAGATGCTGCGCTCCTGGGGCGGCATTGTCGATGTGACGCCCGACCGCTCGCCGATTCTTTCGAAGACCCCGGTGAAGGGGCTCTATGTGAATTGCGGCTGGGGCACCGGCGGCTTCAAGGCCACCCCCGGATCGGCCAATGTTTTTGCGCATACGATCGCGCGTGACGAGCCGCACAAGATCAACGCTCCGTTCACGCTGGAACGATTCCAGACGGGCCGGTTGATCGACGAAGCCGCGGCAGCGGCCGTGGCGCATTGAGGCGCGGGTGATGAACATGCAATCCATCAATCTGGCTGAGAAACTCTCAACCTTCGGCGAGCTTTGGTCCCCCAGGATCGTCGCCGGGTTCAATGGTCATGACGTGATGGTGGTGAAGGTGAATGGCGAGTTCAACTGGCACTCGCATCCCGATACCGATGACCTGTTCCTCGTGCTCTCAGGCAGGCTGACCATCCAGATGCGCGATGGCGATGTCGTGCTGGGGCCAGGCGAGATGTACGTGGTGCCGAAGGGTGTCGAGCATTGCCCGCGCGCCGATGAGGAAACCCATCTCATCATTATCGAGCCTGCCGGCACACCCAATACCGGCGACCCCGAAACCGCCGTGATCAAAACCAAGATCTGACCAAGGACCAAGCGATGCTTCTGATCCATTGTCCCTACTGCCAGGAAGAAAGGCCCGAGCTCGAATTCCGCAACACGGGCGAGGCACATATCGAACGGCCGAAAGACATCGCCGGTATCAGCGACGAGGAGTTCGAGAAGTTCTTCTTCATTCGCGCCAACCCGAAGGGTGTCACCTATGAGCGCTGGCGGCATATTCACGGCTGCGCGCGGTTCTTCAACGCGGTACGCGACACGGTGAGCGACCGTTTTGTCACGACCTACAAGGCGGGCGAACCGCGGGCCGAGGTCGAGCGTGGTGACGACGGTGTGCTGACCGTCAAGGGAGCGGCACAATGAGCGGCGCAAACCGGATCAAGGGCAAGGGCCGGCTGACGCCGGCGAAAACCCTGCGTTTCAAATTCGACAACAGGATTCTGACCGCTGTGGAAGGCGATACGCTGGCTTCGGCGCTGCTTGCCAACGGCATTCACCTGACCGGGCGGTCGTTCAAGTACCACCGGCCGCGAGGCATGCTCTCAGCCGGGCCGGAGGAACCCAATGCGCTGATGGATGTCGGCCGCGATGCGGTGCGGCGGACACCGAATATCCGGGCGACGGTGCAGGAAGTCTATGACGGCATGCAGACCCGGTCGCAGAACCGCTGGCCGTCGCTCGCCTTCGATGTCGGCGGACTCAACAATCTCGCGTCGCCATTCTTCGCGGCTGGCTTTTACTACAAGACCTTCATGTGGCCGAAGGCTGCCTGGAAGAAGATCTACGAACCGGTGATCCGGGCTGCGGCCGGCCTCGGCGTGGCTCCGAGCGAACCGGATCCGGACCATTATTCCAACCATTTCGCCCATTGCGATGTGCTGGTGATCGGTGGCGGCGCCACCGGTCTTTCGGCAGCCCTTGCGGCGGCCCATGCCGGTGCGCAAGTGATCCTGTGCGACGAGCAGCCGGAGACCGGCGGCGCGTTTCACCACGAAACCGATGCGACGGTGGATGGTCAGCCGGGCTGGGACTGGGCGCAGGCGGTGACGGCAGAGCTTCGCGCCATGGACAATGTCCGGGTACTGACACGGACCACGGCATTCGGATACCAGGCACAAAACCATGTCGGCCTGGTCGAACGGGTGACCGAGCATCTCGCCAATCCCGATCCGTCCCTGCCGCGCGAGCGGCTCTGGCAGGTCCGGGCCAGGCAGGTGGTGATCGCCACCGGCGCGATCGAGCGGCACATGGTGTTTGCCAACAACGACCGGCCCGGCATCATGCTTGCCTCGGCGGCACGGACCTATCTCAATCACTTCGGTGTCGCGGTCGGCGCCAAGGTCGGGGTCTACACGGCCTGCGATTCGGCCTGGAACGCAGCCTTCGATCTCAAGCAGGCGGGCGTATCGGTGCCGGCGATCGTCGATGTGCGTCCCGATCCCGATCCGGCGCTGGTGGCGCGGGCCAAGGAACTCGGTATCGAGGTGTTCGCCGGTCAATCGGTTCTCAACACCTCCGGGAAACTCCGCGTCAAATCTATGAAGGTTGGCAAGGCGTCGGGCGGGTCGATACGGGATATCCCGGTCGATGCGTTGATCATGTCGGCCGGTTGGACACCTTCGGTGCACATGTATTCGCAATCGCGCGGCAAGGTGGTCTGGGACGAGGAAAGCAAACGCTTCCTGCCGGGCCGCAATGTCCAGGATTGCATCAGCGTCGGTGCCTGCAATGGCGTTGACGATTTGGCCGAAGCGATTGCCGGTGCGATGAAGGCAGGCCATGAGGCGGCACTCTCCGCAGGAGTTGAGGCCGGCAAACCGCCCGCTGCGCCAGACGCGGAGACACAAACCTCCTGGGCCGGAAGCATGATGGGCTCGGCGGGCGGCGCGGGCCCGGACACGACAGTGAAGGCTTTTGTCGACTTCCAGAACGATGTGACCGCCAAGGATATTCGTCTCGCCGTGCGCGAAGGGATGCACTCGATCGAGCACGTGAAGCGCTTCACCACCAATGGCATGGCCACCGATCAGGGCAAGACCTCCAATATTCACGGCCTGGCAATTGCCGCCGAAATGCTCGACAAGCCCTTGCCCCAGGTGGGACTGACCACGTTCCGCTCGCCCTACACGCCGGTGACGTTCGGCGCGATCGTCAATCATTCGCGCGGAGCCCTGTTCGACCCGACCCGGCTAACGCCGATGCAGGGCTGGGAAGAAGCGCAAGGTGCTGTGTTTGAGGATGTCGGCCAGTGGAAACGGGCATGGTATTACCCGCGTGCCGGCGAGGACATGCACCAGGCGGTCAACCGCGAGTGCCGCACTGTGCGCGAGGTTGCCGGCATGTTCGACGCCTCGACGCTGGGCAAGATCGAGGTGGTCGGTCCCGACGCAGCTGAGTTCCTCAATCTGATGTACACCAATGGCTGGGACAAGCTGGAGCCGGGCCGCTGCAAATACGGCATCATGCTGCGCGAGGACGGCTTCATCTATGATGATGGCGTGGTCGGGCGTTTGGCCCAGGACCGCTTTCATGTGACCACGACGACGGGCGGCGCGCCGCGGGTCATGCACCATATGGAAGATTATCTGCAGACCGAGTTTCCCCATCTCAAGGTCTGGCTGACATCGACGACCGAACAATGGGCGGTAATCGCCGTGCAGGGGCCGAAAGCGCGTGAGATCATCGCGCCACTGGTCGAAGGCGTCGACCTCTCCAATGAGGCGATGCCGCACATGAGCGTGCGTGAGGGCAAGATCTGCGGTGTGCCGACACGGCTTTTCCGGATGTCGTTCACCGGCGAAGCCGGCTTCGAGGTCAATGTTCCGGCCCATTACGGTGAGGCGGTCTGGAAGGCGCTCTGGGAACGTGCAGAGCCGCTCGGTGCCTGCGCCTATGGCACGGAAACCATGCATGTGCTTCGCGCCGAGAAGGGCTATATCATCGTCGGCCAGGATACCGATGGCACGGTGACACCTGATGACGCAGGCCTGAACTGGGCGGTTGCCAAGAAGAAGGCCGATTTTGTCGGCATCCGCGGCATGAAACGGCCGGATCTGGTGGCAAGCGGCCGCAAGCAGCTTGTCGGTCTCGTCACCAAGGATCCGAACACGGTTCTCGAGGAAGGCGCTCAGATCGTTGCCGATCCGAACCAGACGGTTCCCATGACGATGATCGGTCACGTGACATCCTCCTACTGGTCGGAGAACTGTGGCCGGTCGATTGCAATGGGTGTGGTCATTGACGGGCGGTCAATCAAGGGCAAGACGCTTTACGTGCCGATGCCCGACAAGACCATCGAAGTGGAAGTCACGGACACCGTGTTCATCGACAAGGAAGGAGTGCGCCTGAATGGCTGATATCGCTCACGCCAATCGCATCGAACCGTTATCAGGCCGCGTCGGCGGAGCCGCGGGTGTCAGCTTGACGCCTGCTGGTGCCGCTTATCGCGTTTCGTTGCGTGTCGACCCGGCCGCAGCCAAGACCGTTTCCAAGAAGCTTGGTCTTGAGTTGCCGATGACCCCGAAGACATCCGTTCAGAACGACAAGGGGCGGCTGGCCGCATGGCTTGGCCCGGACGAATGGCTGATCATCGATGAAAACGCCGATCCGCTGAAGGATCTTGAGAAAATCACCACGCTACATTCCGCGGTCGACATCTCTCACCGCAACACAGCGGTACTTGTCAGCGGCAATGGCGCGCGGGCAACGGTGCAAAGCGGCTGTCCGCAGAACCTGAGCGACAGGGTCTTTCCGGTCGGTTCAGCCACCCGTACGGTGATGGGTAAGATTGAGGTGGTGATCATTCGGACCGGCGAGGACGACTACAGGGTGGAATGCTGGCGTTCGTTTTCAGATTATGCCTTCACGCTGCTTTCGGAAGCGGCGAGGGACTGCCTGGCCTGATTGCCGGGTAGGAATTCCAGCGGAGGCAGCAACTCGTTTGGGATCGTCAGAAGGCGCTCAATCGTCCGAAGGGCGATCCTTGGGGTCAAACTGGATGATGGTCTGCCAATTGGCGACCAGCGCCGGCTTTTTGGAATTCTCGATCTCGATGGTCACCACATAAGTGGTCATCAGCATGCCGGCGCCGCGAAACCGGGCCGATTCCAGCACGAAGCGGCCGCGGACACGCACGCCAGCAGGCACCGGGGCCATGAAGCGGATCTTGTCGAAGCCGTAATTGATCCCCATCGTCTGCTCACGGATCCTGGGGACGCAATTGTAATTCATCGCCGAAAGCAGCGAGAGGGTCAGGAAACCATGCGCAATGGTTCCGCCAAAGGGAGTCCCTGCTGCACGTTCGGGATCGACGTGAATGAACTGGTGGTCGTCGGTGGCATCGGCAAACTTGTCGATGCGGGATTGCGGGACCTCCATCCAGTCGGACAGTCCGAGCTCGCTGCCGACGAGGCCCTCGACTTCTGAAAGTGAAATTTCTCGCTGCACAGGTTTCTCCCGATCTCATATGCGGAGGCGTTTTGGTGCGGAGGCGTTTTGGCCCATCCAGGCGGTGACATCAATCCATGCATCAGCTTAATGAAATGAAAATGGACGGGTAACTGCGGTCTTTAGGTGCTCAGCCGCTTGTTTCGCGCCAACAGACGACCGAACGGGCCGGAATCGCCTTCTCCACCGAAGCTTCCGGGCTGGCGGGGCGCCACAGTCCGGGAGTGGCGGGCAGCGCGCACTGGATTTCCGATTGCCCGCGATTGAAAACCACCGTCAGCCGTTCACCGGGTGGCCCCAGAACCATCATGAATCCCTGACGCTCGGGGTCTTCCCAGTGGACCGGTTGCATCGGATGGCCATCGGCAGTCAGCCAGGAAACCTGGTCGGGCTCGGCGGAGCCATCACTGTCCTTGAGGAAGCGGGTGCCGGTCAGCGGGGGAGACTGGGCCCGCAACTCGGCCCAAGCGCGGGTGTATTCCAACCGGCCCTGATTGAGCTCGTCCCAATGACGCCAGGTGATCGTATTGTCCTGGGCGTAGGCGTTGTTGTTGCCGCCCTGGCTGTGGCCGAATTCATCCCCGGCGGTGAGAAGAATGGTGCCACGGCTGGCAAACAGGCTGGCGATCAGCGCTCGTGCATCGGTTTCGCGAGCTGCAATTGTCGTCGGGTCGTCGGTCGGCCCTTCCACCCCATTGTTCCAGGAATAGTTGGCGCCATGGCCGTCACGGTTGTCCTCGCCGTTCGCCTCGTTGTGCTTGTTCTGGAAGCAGACAAGGTCGCCCAGCGGAAAGCCGTCATGCGCGGCAATGAAATTCACGCTGCGCGTCCTGTTCCGGCCGGAGTCATGGAAGATATCGGATGAGCCGGACAGCCGCGTCGCCAGGGCGCCAGCCATGCCGTGATCGTTTCGCCAGTAGCGCCGCATGTCGTCGCGGGCGCGGTCGTTCCATTCGAGCCAGGGCGGGCCAAAATTACCGAGCTGGTAGCCGCCCGGACCGATGTCCCAGGGTTCGGCGATCAGGATGCGGTCATGCAGCACCGGATCATCGGCGATGTATTGCAACAGCCTTGCATCTTTCGAGAAACCGTTGGCATCCCGTCCGAGAACGGGTGCGAGATCGAAGCGGAACCCGTCAATCCCGGCCTGGGTCACGAAGTGGCGCATGGCAGCGAGCACGAGTTCCTGAACCTCGGGCCTGTCACAGGCCAGCGTGTTGCCGCAGCCGGTGTCATTGACCAATGTTCCCGGATCATCCCGGTCGTGGCGATAATAGGTGGCGTTGCCCAGTCCGCGCAGGGAAAGGGTCGGTCCTTCCTTGTCGCTTTCACCGGTGTGGTTGAAGACGACATCGAGAATGACACCGATATCCGCAGCATGAAGCGCGTCGACCGCGTAGCGCAAGTCGGCAATGCCGCCCGGTGCGAGGCGGGGATCAAGCGCCAGCATGGTGACGGGGTTATAGCCCCAGGCGTTGGTCAGTCCGAGAGGGGGGAGATGCCGCTCATCGATCCAGGCCGTGATCGGCATCAGTTCAACGGCGCTGACATGAAGCTTGCGCAGATGGTCGATGATCGCGGGATGCGCCAGCGCCCGCAGAGTGCCACGCTCCGCACGCGGCAACTCCGGATGCAGCATGGTGAAGGCGCGGACCGGCACCTCGTAGATCAGCCCCCCGGGTTCGAACCTCGGGCGGCCCGGATTGATCGGCGGCAATGGTTCTTCGAGAACCGCCTTGGGGACAATACCAGCAGTATCTTCACCGAATGCCGCCAGACGCGGGTCGTAAACAAAGGGTCGGTCAAGCCGCACTGCATAAGGATCAACCAGCAGTTTGGACCGGTCAAACCTGTGGCCGTTTTCCGGTTGCCAAGGCCCATCGGCGCGAAAGCCGTACCGGACGCCAGGCTCAAGCCCTTTCACCATGGTGGTGAAGGTGCCATCCCCGTCCTGACCAAGATCATGACGCCCTGTTTCATGACCGGACCGATCGAAAAGACAGAGCGTGACACTTGAAGCCGATGGCGCCCGCACGGTGAAGCGCGTACCCGCCGTACTCAGTTCAACGCCGGCTTTTCCCGGTAGGCCGATGTCTGTGAAGCGGGTCATCAGGTGATGACGGTGGGAGCTGTGCGGCCGGTCCGACCGGCTATGCCTGCCAGATTCTCTGCAGCTTCGATGAGCGGTGCAAGCGCAGCCTGGGTTTCCTGGTCGTGCCGTGCGGAGTCGGGTTCGTAGCGTTCCATGTAAACCCGGAGTGTGGCGCCGGAAGTGCCGGTGCCCGACAGACGGAAAACCAGACGCGAGCCACCTTCGAAGAAGATCCGAATGCCCTGATTGCGGCTCACCGAACCATCGACCGGGTCGTGATAGGTGAAGCTGTCGGCCCGTTCAACGACCATGGATCCGGTCTGCCGGCCAGCCATGGTGTCAAGTGTCTCCTCAAGGGCAGCCATCAGCTCGTTGGCCTTGTCGGTTTCGATCGCCTCGTAGTCATGACGGGAGTAATAGGTGCGGCCATATTCGGCCCAGTGATCCTCGACGACCTGCTTCACGCTCTGGCGACGTGCGGCGAGTATGTTGAGCCAGAGCAGAACCGCCCAGAGCCCGTCTTTTTCCCGGACGTGATCCGAGCCGGTGCCGGCGCTTTCCTCGCCGCAGATGGTGCAGCGCCCGGCATCGAGAAGATTGCCGAAGAACTTCCAGCCAGTGGGTGTCTCGTGCATCTCGACGCCGAGTTTCGCGGCAACGCGGTCAGCGGCACCGCTGGTCGGCATCGAACGGGCGATGCCCTTCAGTCCATCCTTGTAGCCCGGGGCGAGATGGGCATTGGCAGCCAGCATGGCAAGCGAATCCGAGGGGGTGACGAACACGCCTTTGCCGATGATCAGGTTGCGGTCGCCATCGCCATCCGATGCGGCGCCGAAATCGGGGGCATCAGGACCCATCATCAGATCATATAGCGCCTTGGCGTGAACCAGATTGGGATCGGGATGGTGGCCGCCGAAGTCATCGAGCGGCGTGGCATTGAAGACAAGTGCCGGATCGACGCCGATCCGCCGGACGAGAATTTCGCTTGCATAGGGGCCTGTAACGGCGTGCATGGCGTCGAAAGCGACCTTGAAACCGCCTGCGACCATTGTGCGGATGGCGTCGAAGTCGAACAGGGTTTCCATCAAGTCGGCATAATCGCTGACCGGATCGACGACCTCGATGGCCATGCCGCCCGCTTCGAACGTGCCGATCAGGTCGAGATCCACATCGTCGAAATCTGCGATCATATATCGGTCGATGACCTGCGATCTGGCATGTATCGCCTCGGTGATCTTCTCCGGGGCAGGGCCGCCATTGGAGATGTTGTACTTGATGCCGAAATCCTCGGTGGGGCCGCCGGGATTGTGACTGGCCGACAGGATCAGTCCGCCAAAAGCCTTCGTCTTCCGGATCAGGTGGGAGGCGGCAGGGGTCGACAGTATGCCGCCCTGACCAACCAGAACGCGACCGAAACCATTGGCTGCGGCCATGCGGATCGCGGTCTGGATGACCTCGCGATTGTAGAACCGTCCATCCCCACCAATGACCAGCGACTTGCCCTCGAAGCCGTCGAGACTGTCGAATATCGACTGTATGAAGGCTTCGGTGTAGCCGGTTTTTTGGAACACTGGTACTTTCTTGCGGAGACCTGATGTCCCGGGTTTCTGGTCTGAAAAGGGGGAGACGGATATGGTCCGGTTCATGTGTCGCTCTTTGCATTGAGAAGTTCGGCATAAAGACTGGCGTAGCGCAGGGCGCTGCGATCCCAGGAGACGTCGGCCTTCATGCCCTGGTTCTGCAGCTGCGCCCATACCTTGGGTTCGGCAAAGGCGCGGATGGTGCGGCGCAGGGCCTCGCGCAGGGCATCGGGTGTAATTGGCGAAAATTGAAAGCCGGTTGCCACCTCGGCCGCGCTCGCGGCCTCGTTGGCGTCGATGATCGTGTCAGCAAGGCCACCGGTGCGCGCAACCACCGGGACATTACCGTAACGCAGTCCGTAGAGTTGGGTCAGGCCGCAGGGTTCAAACCGCGACGGGACAAGAATCACATCGCCGCCGGCCTGCATGAGATGCGACAGCGGTTCGTTGTAGCCAATGACGAGCCCTATGTCGCCTGGATGCCGTTCTGCCGCTGCCTGTAAGGCGGTTTCCAGAGCCTTGTCGCCGGATCCAAGCACCGCCAACCTGCCGCCCATTGCGACGATGTCGTCGGCGAGTTCGGTGAGCACGTCGATGCCCTTTTGCCAGGTCAGCCGGCTGACAACGGTGAAGACCGGTTTGTTGGTATCCCCGAACCCGAAATAGTCGGCGAGAGCCTTTCGGTTGGCCTGGCGCTTCTTCGGTTTGGCGAGGCTGTAGTTTGCCGCGATCATCGTATCCGTCGCGGGGTCCCAGACCTCGGCATCAATACCGTTGACGATGCCGTGCAAATTATCGGCGCGGGCGTTGATAAGGCCATCCAGCCCCATGCCGAATTCCGGCGTGCGGATTTCCTGGGCATAGGTCGGGCTGACCGTGGTGATGGCGGTGGCCATCTGCAGGCCGCCTTTGAGGAAACTGACATCGCCGTAATACTCGACCCCATCCATCGAAAACACCGATTGCGGCAGATCGAGCTCGGGGAAAATATCCGGTCCAAACTGTCCCTGAAACGCAATGTTGTGAATGGTCATCACCGTCGGGGTATGTGCTGCCTTGCCCTGTCTCATGTAGACAGGGGTGAGGCCTGCCTGCCAGTCATGCGCATGAACGATGTCGGGCGTCCAGTCCGCCAGTGCGCCCTCGGCGATGTTGGCGGCCGCGCGGCAGAGTGCGGCAAAGCGCAGCCAGTTGTCGGGATGATCGGCATTGGCGGCGTCGGTGTAGGGACCACCTTCTCGGTCAAACAGATCGGGCGCGTCCAGAACGAGATACTCCACGCCGTCAATCGTGCTTGTAAGTATGGTTGCGCTCACACCCAGGAGATCCTCGAAGCGGACCAGCGCCACCGGATCGCGAAGTTTGCCCATGACCTGCTGATAGCCCGGAAGCAGAACCTGCATGTCGACACCATGGGCCGACAGGGCCGCGGGCAGGGCACCTGCGACATCGGCCAGACCGCCGGTCTTGATCAGTGGGTAGACTTCAGAGGCGACAGAAAGAACCTTCATTCGTAGATCAACCCCGCCTGATCGAGCATGTCCTGGGTGATCAGGCAGATGCCTGACGCGGTTCGCCGGAACCGGCTTGCATCGAGTTCGGGGTCTTCACCAACCACCAGTCCGGCCGGAATCTTGACGCCCCGGTCGATCACCACCTTGGACAGGTTGGCGTGACGGCCGATCACGCATTCGGGCAGCACGACGGCCTCGTTCAGCCTGGAATAGGACCGGCACAGAACGCCCGAGAACAGCAGCGATCGATGCAGTTCGGAACCCGAGATGATGCAGTCTCCCGATACCAGCGAGGACAAGGCCATGCCGCGCCGGCCCTCTTCATTGTGGACGAACTTTGCCGGCGGCCTGATCTCGGCATAGGTCCAGATCGGCCATGAGCGGTCGTAAAGGTCGAGTTCTGGCAAGATGTCGGTGAGATCGATATTGGCCTGCCAATAGGCGTCTACCGTTCCCACATCGCGCCAATAGGCTTCCTTCTCGGGCGTCTCGCGAACGCAGGAGTCCGCAAACCGGTGCGCCACGGCTTTGCCGTTTTCGACGATATAGGGGATGATGTCCTTGCCGAAATCACGGCTTGAACCGGGAGCCTCCGCGTCGCGTCGCAACTCGTCCATCAGGAAGTCCGTGTTGAAGACGTAGATCCCCATTGACGCCAGGGCCATGTCGGGCTTGTCCGGCATGGCTGGAGGGTCAGCGGGCTTTTCAACGAAGTCTATGATCTCGTCCTTGTCGTTGATGTGCATGACACCGAAACCTGTGGCTTCCATGCGCGGCACCTCAAGGCAGCCGACGGTGACATCGGCGCCTGAATTGACGTGCTGCTGCAACATCAACTCGTAGTCCATCTTGTAGATGTGATCACCGGCCAGAATGACCATGAACTCGGGACCGTAGTCCTCGATGATATCGATGTTCTGGAACACCGCATCGGCGGTGCCGGCGTACCATTGGGTCTCCGAAACACGCTGGCTGGCCGGCAGAATGTCAAAACTCTCGTTTCGTTCCGGTCTCAGAAAGTTCCAACCGCGCTGCAGGTGCCGGATCAGCGAATGGGCCTTGTACTGGGTGGCAACGCCGATGCGCCTGATCCCCGAATTCAAGGCATTGGAGAGGGCAAAGTCGATGATGCGTGTCTTGCCGCCAAAATAGACTGCAGGCTTGGCACGGCGATCGGTGAGTTCCATCAGGCGGCTGCCGCGACCACCGGCCAGGACATAGGCCATCGCATCACGTGCCAGCGGCTGAACCCGTTTCTGCTCCATAGTAACCTCCCCTTTTGATCCCGGCCCGGTTCAGCCGGGCTTGAACATGATTGTCGCCAGCGGCGGCAGTGTCAGCTCGGCAATGTGACGGCCACCCTCAAGCCGTGTCATGACCTCACCAAGGTTGCCCTTCCCGGAGCCTCCGTAAATGGTGGAGTCCGAATTGAAAATCTCAAGCCAGACGCCATCCTGCGGCAATGGTATCTGATAACCGGTCAGCACATTGGGCGTGAAATTCGATATGATGACGACCGGTTTCTCGCCGGGTGAACGCCGGATCCAGGCGAAGACCGAATTTGCATGGTCGTCGGCGATGAGCCACTCGAACCCTTCCGGCTCGCAATCACGCGCATGCAAGGCAGGTGTCTTTGCATAGAGCCGGTTGAGGTCACGCACCAGGTCCTGCATGCCGTGATGGCGCGGATCATCGAGATGGTCCCAGTCAAGAGACCGCGCCTCGCTCCATTCGCCGCGCTGGGCGAATTCCTGGCCCATGAACAACAGCTTCTTGCCAGGATAACCCCACATGAAGCCGTAATAGGCTCTCAGTGAAGCAAATTTCTGCCACTCGTCACCGGCCATCTTGTTGAGCATCGAGCCCTTGCCGTGCACCACCTCATCGTGGGAAATCGGCAGAACGAAATTTTCCGAGAACGCGTAAAGCAGGCCGAAGGTCATGTCGCCATGGTGGTGTTTGCGGTAGATCGGATCGCGCTGCATGTAGGACAGGGTGTCATGCATGAACCCCATGTTCCACTTGAAGCCGAAGCCGAGTCCGCCCTCGTGCACCGGGGCGGAGACCCTTGGCCAGGACGTGGATTCCTCGGCAATGGTGACGATACCGGGATGGCTGCCATAGACAGCCTTGTTCATGCTCTTGAGGAACTCGACCGCGTCGAGGTTTTCCCGTCCGCCATCCTTGTTGGGAATCCACTCGCCTTCCTTGCGCGAGTAATCGAGGTAGAGCATCGAGGCGACGGCATCCACCCGGAGGCCGTCGACGTGGTAGGTTTCGGCCCAGAACAACGCGTTGTTGACGAGGAACGAGGACACTTCCCGGCGGCCGAAATTGTAGATCGCCGTGTTCCAGTCGGGGTGAAAACCCTGGCGCGGATCGGCGTGTTCATACAATGCGGTCCCGTCAAAACGGGAAAGCCCGTGTTCGTCGGTCGGAAAATGCGCAGGCACCCAGTCGAGGATGACGCCGAGACCGACCTGGTGAGCGCCGTCGACAAAGCGGGCAAAACCTTCGGGTTCGCCGAATCTTGCCGAGGGGGCGTAGAGCCCCGTGGTCTGGTAGCCCCAGGAGGGGTCATAGGGGTGTTCGGAAACCGGCAGGAACTCGATGTGGGTGAAGCCCATTTCGACGCAGTAGGGGATCAGTTCGTCGGCCAATTGGTCCCATGACAGGAACGAGCCGTCGGGTTGTCTGCGCCAGGAACCCGGATGCACCTCGTAGACTGAAATCGGCTGGCGGCGCGCGTCGACCTGGGCCCAGTGGGCGCGGTGGGCGCTGTCGCCCCAGTCATGGTCGAGACTGGACGCCACGATCGAGGCTGTCGCCGGTCTGAGTTCGGCTCGGCGGGCATAGGGATCGGCCTTGAGCGGCAGTCTTTCGCCGTTCGGACCTATGATCTCATATTTGTAGGCGGCACCGGGCTTCAAGCCGGGGGCAAAAGTTTCCCACACCCCGACATCCGCCCTCAGGCGCATGACATGACGTCGGCCATCCCAGTCATTGAAATCGCCGACGACCGAAACTCTGCGCGCATTGGGCGCCCAGACAGCAAAATGCACGCCGTTCGTGCCTTCGTGGCTGATGGGATGGGCCCCCATCTTGTCGAACAGGCGCAGATGCGAGCCTTCGGCGATGAAGTAGTCATCCATCGGGCCCAGCACGGGCCCGTAGGAATAGGGGTCGTCGACTTCCCAGGCGCCGGTCGAACTGGTTGCGGCATAGCGCAAGGGCTGGCGCATCGTGATTGAGAGGCGGCCCTCGAACAGGCCGCTGACTGCGCCTGGCTGGAGCTGGCCGACATGTGCTCCATCAAGCGTCAGTGCCTGAACATCCTTGGCGCCGGGGATGAAGGCGCGGGCGAGAAATCCCTCAGGGATTTCCTGGACGCCGAGAATGGAAAAAGGGTTTCCATGCGTTCCGGAAGCGATTGCTTCTGCTTCTTCCGCCGACAGGTGAGGCACCTTGTGATCGGCGTCTGGCACGGTTCCCTTTTGGGTCATGGGCCGGCTTTCCAAATTTCCTTTGCATACTGGCGGATGGTGCGGTCCGAAGAGAACCATCCCACACGCGCGGTATTGAGGATAGTACGGCGATACCAGGCCTCCTCGTCAACCCACAAACTGTCGACCTGGCGCTGCGCCTGGGCATAGGCGTCAAAATCGGCAGCGACCATGAACCAGTCATGATCGTACAGTCCGGCAATCAGATCGCCATAGCGGTTGCGGTCATCGGGGCTGAAGACACCCGAGGCGATGGCGGTGAGCGCCTGTGACAGTTCCGGCGAGCTTTCAATGATGCCTCGTGGGTCGTGGCCGGTTGCGCGGCGCTCGGCGACTTCGGCCGCGGTGAGGCCAAAGATGATGATGTTGTCGTCACCAACACATTCCTTGATCTCGACATTTGCGCCATCAAGCGTGCCAATTGTCAGCGCGCCGTTGAGCGCAAACTTCATGTTGCCGGTTCCCGACGCTTCCATGCCGGCGGTTGATATCTGCTCGGAGAGGTCAGCGGCCGGCACCATGATTTCAGCCAGCGAGACGTTGTAATTGGGAATAAACGCGATCTTCAGCAGGCCACGCACAGATGGATCATTGTTGATGACCCGGGCAATATCATTGGCCAGCTTGATGATCAGCTTGGCGTTGTGATAACTCGGTGCCGCCTTGCCGGCGAAGAATTTCACCCTTGGCGTCCAGTCGAGTTCGGGGTGCGAACGTATCTGGTCGTACAGCGCCACTGCCTCGATGATATTGAGCAATTGCCGCTTGTATTCGTGAATCCGCTTGATCTGGATGTCGAACAGGGCCGAGGGATCAACCCTGATGCCCATGCGGCGGGCCACCAGATTTGACAGCTTGATCTTGTTTTCGCGTTTGACGGCGGCGAACCGGGTTCGGAATTCGGTATCGTCGGCAAATTTGCCGAGAGCCGACAACGCCTCCGCGTCATCCATGAAGTCGTCGCCGATCGCTTCCCGGATCAATTTGAACAGCTCTGGATTGCATTGCATCAACCAGCGGCGCGGGGTGATGCCATTGGTCTTGTTGTTGATCCGATCCGGGTAGAGGCCGTGCAGGTCGGAAAACACGGTCTGCTTCATCAGGTCGGTGTGGAGCGCCGAGACACCGTTGATCGAGTGGGAGCCGATGAAGGCAAGATTGCCCATGCGGACGCGGCGCTCGCCACCTTCGTCGATCAGCGAAACCGAACGGATCTGGCCCTCGTCATAGCCACGTTCCTTGCGGGCCTGGCGCAGGACCTTGGCGTTGATCGCATAGACCAACTGCATGTGGCGCGGCAGAAGCCGCTCGAACAATGGCACCGGCCAGCTTTCCAGCGCTTCAGGCAGAAGCGTGTGGTTGGTGTAGCTGAAGGTCTTGCGGGTGATGTCCCAGGCCGGATCGAACTCCATGCGATGCACGTCGATCAACAGCCGCATCAGCTCTGCCACCGACACCGCAGGGTGGGTGTCGTTGAGCTGGATAGCCACCTTGTCGGGCAAGGTGCGCAGATCGCCATACTGCTGCAGATGACGGCGCAGGATGTCCTGCAGCGAGGCGGAGGAGAAGAAGTACTCCTGGCGCAGGCGCAGTTCCTGGCCGGCAGGAGTCTGGTCGGCGGGATAGAGCACGCGGGCAAGAGCCTCCGCCTTGTTGCTTTCGCGAAGCGCGCCGATGTGGTCGCCGGCATTGAAGGCATCAAGCAGGATCGGGTCGATCGGCTGGGCAGTCCAGAGCCGGAGCGTGTTGACCCGTTTGGCGCGCCATCCGACCACGGGCGTGTCATAGGCCACGGCAATCATCCGCTCCTGCGGCTTCCAGATACAGCGCTGGGTTTCGTCCGAACCGTTGCCGATGGTGTCTACCGATCCGCCAAAGCCGATTTCGTAGGCGCTTTCGCGGCGGGGGAACTCCCAGGGGTTTCCATGACTGAGCCAGGTTTCAGGCAGTTCAACCTGCCAGCCGTCGCTCATCTGCTGCTTGAACAGGCCGTGGACGTAACGGATGCCGTATCCATAGGCAGGAATATCGACTGTCGCCATCGATTCCATGAAGCAGGCCGCAAGGCGGCCAAGCCCGCCATTGCCCAGCGCCGCGTCCGGCTCCAGCGCCGCAACCGCATCGAAATCGACGCCGAGCGATTGCAGGGCCTCGCGAACCTCGTCGAGCATCTCGAGATTGGACACGGCATCGCGTGTCAGCCGTCCGATCAGGAATTCGAGCGACAGGTAGTAGACCCGCTTGGAGCCGTCCTCGTAAGTCTTGCGGGTGGATGCCATCCAGCGATCGATGACACGGTCGCGGATCACCAGAATGGTGGCGGTCATCCAGTCATGCGGCTTGGCGACCTTGGCGTCCTTGCCTATCGAATAGGTCAGACGTTCGATGATGTCGGCAGCGAGTGTGGCGGAGTCACCGGAACGCGGTGCGGGAGCAGGAAGATCGGCAATGGCGGATTTGGATATCATCGGATGTCCCATTCAGCTTGGGCGTTGGACGCCGCATGATTCCTCCCAGTGGAGGGCATCATGAGGGTACTTGGCGCTCCAAGCAATGAATGATTTCGGCGTGAATATCCAGAATTTAAATCCATTAGATCGTCGATTTGCAGGAGATAACCCTCGTTCAGGCCCGGACAATCAATCCTTTCGGAGCCCTGCCAGCCCTCAATCGTGACGGGGCAACACCAGGTCTTCCGACAGTGGCAGCCGTTCCTGTCTCAATCGACGGTCAAGTGACCCGAGGCTATGCGCTTTTGCAGATGACGATCGACTGCCGCGCGGTCGGCGCAAAAATGCAGACGGCCGTCGCACCTGTCGCGAAGCGCCGCGAGGTCAGCGAACATAGGCGATGTTGCCAGTCCTACCGACTCAAGGAGGGACACGCCGAGATAGCCGATGTCGAGGCTGGCGAACTCGAATGGCTTCATGTCGACCTCCGCGCCCATCGGATGGATGGTGAAATAGGTCCGATAGGCCGATGATGTCAGCTTGTCGACGGCGAAGTCCGGATAGAGATGATTGACCAGCTCACGCGTTGCAAAGGACTGGTGGTCACCGAACTCCAGAACGATGGAAGGGTGATTGGCGCTTTCCGCTTTGGCCTGGGCCAGATACCAATCGAAATCTCTCTGGGATTGCGCTACTCTGCGGACATATTCATCAAGTTCTGAATTGCCGCTTTGTGCGAAAGCGTCTTGGTCGCTATCCGCCAGATGATTGCCATAGGGCGAATGGGCGAACATGGTTTGAACCTGCAGAAACAGGGGTCTGCCATCTGTTCTGCGATGGTCTTCGATGAAGGTGCGGGCGGCTTCGAAGTAAAACCGGTCGGGATGGGCATATTCACTGGCGCCGATGCGATCGTAGTCAAGGACTTCGTCGAAACCGATTGATTCGAGAAACGGTCCCTCGTTGACGAACCCGTGATCCATGGGCATCAGCACCGCGGTTCGATAGCCGCAGCGGGACAGTTCTGTCGCCAGTGACTGCTGAACCTTGCCCTCCATGGCCGTGGTCAGGTAAGGCGCCCGCCAACCGAAATCGAGGCTGGAAAGGCCGGTCATCAGCGAGAAATTGGAGATCCAGGTGCCGCCGCCGAAGGTTTCGACACGAAGCTCGCGTCGCTTGCCGTCCGCGGATCTGAACCGCCCTCCGAATTGCTCTGCGAGGCCATGCTGATTGAACTGGCCGAGATCGGTCTGGCTTTCACTGAGCACGATGAAGATGTCCGGCCTCGATCCTGCCGTATCGCACGGACCGGCGGCGGCGAAAGGTTTGACATCGGGCATGCCAGCGAAGCGGTCGGCAAAGCCTCTGCCGATTGCCGCATCCCGCAGATCGAGAAATGATACGAAGAACGCAGAGGCATTGAAGCCGCCGAGATAATGAAAATATCGGGGCTCATCGGCCTTGAGTGGGTAGCTGACCGGAATCAGCAAAAAGGTTGCGGCCACCAGCGCGCTTCGCTTGATGGCGGAGAGTTCGCGCTTTCCATCCCAGGCGAAAACGAGGGAGAGCGCGATTGCACAGCAGATCAGCAGGACTGCGACCGGAGCGATGTAGATAGCGAAACCGTCAATCAGAAAGGCGAAGGCCTTGGTGTCCGTTCCGGTAAACACGAAATCGTAGACATGGAGATCAAATCCCTTTGTCCTGTATTTCATTACGGAAATGACGGAGATCAGCGCCGTCGCCGCGAGCGCTGCATAAAGCGAGAAGTAGAGGCGGCAGCTGACCAGGAACAGCACCGCAGCAATGCCGAGGACCGAAAGCATGACGAACGGCATGTGTTCCACCGCCCGTTCGAGCGCGTAGAGAAACGTGGCGCAAAGCAGAATGGCTGCGACGGCAGTCAGCGGGTGCAGGACAAATGCCTGCAGCCGTTGTAACAGCCTGTCGCTGATTATCCGCGCCATGTAGTCTTCTCCGGTCAATACTCCCGGAGAGAAAGCGCATTCATTCCCCCAATAGGCAAATGCAATGATCGGTTAACCTTAACGGGGTGGCCTCGGTTTCGGCAGCTGTCGCTTCGCTTAAGCCGCCCGCCGTATCAGAAGCCCGCACCTGGCGCGATGCTTGCGATGTTTTTAAGCGAGGCTGTGAGGTTTTGCTTTCCGCCCTTGTAGCCGAAGACGTAGTTGGCAGTGCCTGAGAGCGAGAACAGCGGAAGCCTGCTAGCGCATACCTCGCCACTCGGATGGGCCCACATACTTCTGACCGGCGAATACAGGTGGCCCAAAACGTGATCAGGCGGTCTTAACGTAGGATCCTGCCCCCTCCGGCATCAGACCCCTCAAGGCGTTCGGCGCCGGTGTCAACGAATGGCAGGCCTGCCAGTGGCTGACCGAGCGTGGCGATTTCGACCTGTTCCTGCTTGCCGGCCGTTACACGCTCCTGGAGCAGCAGGCGCTTGAAACATTCCTGCCGCTGGCTTCCGAGCTGGGCATCGGCATCATCATCGGCGGCCCCTACAATTCGGGAATTCTGGCAACCGGCCCGAAGCCGGGGGCCTTCTACAATTACGATGCTGCGCCGCAGCCGATTCTGGATCGTGTTGCCCGCATCGAGGCCGTCTGCAAGCACCATACCACGCGTATGGTCGATGCGGCGTTCCAGTTTCCGTTGCGCCATCCGGCCGTCGTCTCGGTGATTCCGGGCGGGCAGGGGGTGGCTGAAATGGAGGCCAACGCGGTTGCCGCCGGCGCGGAAATACCGCCCGCGCTCTGGGCCGATCTGAAGACCGAAGGGCTGATGCGCGAGGACGCCCCGGTCAATGCCTGAGAAGATTGGCCGCCATACCTTGTGTATGGCGGACTATCCGTTGGTGAACATCTCCGGCCGTTCCGCGACCAGCGGTTCGAGCAGCAGGATCAATTGGCGCAGGTGATGCCGGGTTGCCTGGCGGGCGGCTTCCGGATCCCGCGCTTCGAGTGCTGCGACGATGGCCTTGTGCTCGGCGAGCGTGGCCTGCATCCGACCCGGCATCGGCAGGTTGAGATGACGCGCCCGGTTGACGTGGATCCAGGCGGTTTCCGCGAGCGATGCCAGCCGCCGGTAACCGGTGAACGACAGGATCAGCTCGTGCAGCTCTGCGTCCATTTGGTGGAAGCCTGCCGTGTCGCCATCCTGCATCAGCACTTCCTGAATCCGCAGATTGCGCTTGAGCAGGACCAGTTGCTCCTCGGTGATCGTGGTGGCAACCCGCTCGACGGCGGCGAGTTCCAGCGCCTCGCGCAGGAATGCGCCCTCGCGGATTTCCGCCATTGAAAACCGCGTCACATAGGTTCCCGCCTGCGGCACGATATCGGCCAGGCCTTCGCTGGCGAGCCGCGCCATGGCTTCGGTCACCGGCGAGCGCGAAACGCCGAGCTCTTTGCAGATCTGAGATTTCTGCATCAGCTCGCCCGGGCGGAAGGCCAGCGACAGGATTGCCTGCTTGAGCGACATGTAGACTTTCTGGGAGAGCGAGCCGGGAAAATCATTCAGGGGCTGAAGCGCGGGCAGGAATTTTTTCGCGTCTCGCAGTGGACTATCCTCGCTGACTGGCATACTAACATGTTAGATAGAGTTATCCTCCTGTCAAGCCACGATCCGGTCCGAGATCCGGTTCCGATCCGGCTTTGCAACCACGAAGCGCTCTGACCGATGACAAGAGATCTCCCCCAGACAATCCGTCTCAACGCAGACGACAATGTAATCATTGCCCTCAAGGATCTGGCCGGGGGCGCGATCGTGCCCGGGCTCGATGTCCCGCTCGCCGAAGCGGTGGCGCGCGGACACAAGATTGCGGTACGACCGATTGCCGAAGGCGAGAAGGTGCTCCGCTATGGCCAGACCATCGGCATCGCGACCCGTGCAATTGCGCCCGGCGAACATGTCCATGTCCACAATCTCGGCATGGGCGGCCACGCCGAGGCGCAGGAATTCTCGACCGAGGTCCGGCCGCTTGCCGCGCCTTCGGAAAAGCGTCACTTCATGGGCTATCACCGGGCGGATGGCTCTGTCGGCACCCGCAACTATCTCGGTATTCTCACTTCGGTGAACTGCTCTGGCTCTGTCGCCCGCTTCATCGCCGAGGCGGTGGAGAAGCAGGGCTGGCTCGACGAATTTGAAAATGTCGATGGCGTCGTGCCGATCGTGCATGGCACTGGCTGCGGCATGTCGGGCAATGACGAGGGCTACGACACCCTGTTCCGCACCCTGCAGGGCTATGCCCGCAATCCGAACTTCGCCGGCATCCTGCTGCTGGGCCTCGGCTGCGAGGTTATGCAGGTGCCTGATCTGGTTGGCCGGGGCAGGATGCGCAAGGACGGCAATTTCCGCTACATGACCATCCAGCAGTCCGGCGGCACCCGCAAGACCATCGAGCGCGGCGTCGCTGAGCTCAGGGAAATGGCAGCCGAGGCCAACAAGATTGCGCGCGCGCCGGCAGGGCTCGAACATCTGGTGATCGGCATGCAGTGCGGCGGCTCCGACGGCTATTCCGGCATCACCGCCAATCCGGCGCTCGGTGCGGCGTCGGATCTGCTGGTCGCCCATGGCGGCACCACCATCCTGTCGGAGACCTCGGAAATCTACGGCGCCGAGCACCTGTTGACCCGCCGCGCGGTCACCCCCGAGGTCGGCGCCAAGATCGTCGAGCGCATTCACTGGTGGGAGGATTACGCCGCGCGCAATGGCGGCGAGATGGACAACAATCCCTCGCCCGGCAACAAGAAGGGCGGCCTGACCACCATCCTTGAAAAATCGCTCGGCGCCGTGGCCAAGGGCGGCACCGCGCCGCTGACCCAGGTCTACAAGTTCGCCGAGCCGATCACCGAGCGCGGCTTCGTGTTTATGGACTCACCCGGTTACGATCCCTGTTCGGTTACCGGGCAGATCGCCTCCGGCGCCAACCTGATCGCGTTCACCACCGGCCGCGGATCGGTGTCGGGCTACAAGCCGACGCCCTGCATCAAGCTTGCCACCAATTCGGAAATGTATGGCCGCATGTCCGAGGACATGGATGTGAATTGCGGTGACATCATCACCGATGCCGTCAGCCTCGAGGACAAGGGCCGCGAGATTTTCGAGCTGTTCCTGCGTGTGGCTTCCGGCGAGGAAACCAGGAGCGAGCAACTGGGCTTTGGCGGCGCCGAGTTCGTGCCCTGGCAAATGGGCGCGGTGATGTGATCCTCGCCACGTCGCGCGCGATCTGATGCGAAACGCCGGATGGGCTTGGTCCATCCGGTAAAAAATCCCCTCAGTTCTTGTCCACAAATCATCCGATTGACTCTCGCCTCGAGTCCGGTGTTTATTAGAACATAACAGGAACAAATTGGATCAAGCATGAGTCTCTCGAGGCTGCAGACCGCGACCGATATCTTGAAGGCGCGCACCCGCGCCTATGAGGCCCAGGCGTATCAGGCGCACCGGGGGATGGCGCTTGGCGATAGAAGCGAGGCTCAACCATTGCCGCTCGGCGCGAGCGCTGTCGATCACTGTCTCGATGGCGGACTGGCCTGCGGCGGACTGCATGAGGTGCGCAGCCCGCTGGCGCGGGACATCGGTGCTGCCACCGGATTTGCGCTCGGCCTCGCCGCCCGTGCCATTCACACCGATAGGATGGGGCGCAGCGGCGTTGTCTGGGTCACGGATCCGGCCACCCGTGTCGATGGCGGCGGGCTTTTCCCCGCGGGCCTCGCCCAGTACGGGCTCGACCCGTCATCGATGACGATTGTCGAGCCGGGCGATCTGCAGGGCGCCATGTGGGCGGCCGACGAGGCGGCGGGATGCAACGGGCTGGCGGCGGTGATCTTCCAGATCAAGGGCAATCCGGCGCGCTTCGACATCACCGCCACGCGGCGGTTGATGCTGCGCGCTCGGCAAAGCGGTGTGCTGGCGCTGACTTTGCGCCAGAGTGGCGAGGAGGAGGCCAGTGCTGCGGCAACGCGCTGGCGGGTGAACACGAAACCATCGGGGGCGGACGACATTCTTGAACGTGGCGTGGGGGCAATGCGGCTGTTGCTCACGCTGGAACGCAACCGCGCCGGACGGACCGGCCAATGGCTTTTAGCCTGGAACCCCAGAGACAGAAGTTTCCACCATGCCGCACCCCATCCAGCCTCACGCACCAAGCCGTCAGCGCATCCTCTCGATCGCCTTCCCGCATCTGCCGACCGACCGGGTGCACCGGGCCAGATGGGGCAAGTCCTGGATCGCCGGCAGGATTTTGGACGCGCATCCTGAAACGCCGCCTGTCGTCGTCACCGATACGGTCAAGAACGCCATCCGCATCGTGGCGCTCGATCAGCGCGCCCGCGCCCGCGGCATCAGGCCGAACCAGACGCTCAGCGACGCCCGCGCCTTGGTGCCCGATCTCGATTGCCATCCTGCCGACGACGAGGCAAGCCGGGCGCTGCTCGTGAAGATCGCCGGCTGGTGCGAGCGCTATACGCCGCTTGTTGCGCTGGATACCGCCCCGGAGGTGGCGCGAGATCACGGCCTGTTCATGGACATCACCGGCTGCGCCCATTTGCTTGGCGGCGAGGCGGCGCTGATCGCCGACCTGGAGGCAAGGCTGCGCGCGCAGGGCTTTCACGTCCGGCTCTGCCTCGCCGATACCCCGGGCGCCGCCTGGGCGATGGCGCGCTACGGCCAGGAGCGGATTCTTGCCGAGGGAGCCCATGCTGAGTCGGTCATGCCCTTGACGCTCAGCGGTCTGCGCCTGCCGGTGGAAATGGTTGCCTCGCTCGGCCGGGTCGGGCTCAAGACCATCGGCTGCATCGCCGGTCTGCCGCGCGCGCCGCTGGCCGCCCGCTTCGGCGCACGGCTGATGCAGCGGCTCGATCAGGCATTGGGTCGCGAGGCCGAGGCGATCTCGCCGATCATGCCGGTGGCGGAGCTTTCCACTGAACGCCGCTTCGCCGAGCCTGTCACTCATGAGGACGAGATCAGCCATGTGATCGCGGCCCTCGCCGAAGGCATCATCGAACCGCTGGAGCGCCGCGGCCTCGGCCTGCGCAGCTGCCGGCTCAAGCTGTTCCGGGTCGACGGCCATGTGAGCCAACTCGATGTGCAGACCGCAAGGCCGCTGCGTGATGCCCGCATGATCGCCCGCCTCTTCGCCGAACGCATCGCCGGCCTGCATGATGATCTCGACGCCGGCTTCGGTTTCGACCTGATCCGGCTCGATGTGGTCCATGCCGATCCGTTCGAAGGCGGGCAAACGGAGATGATGGCGCATCACGCCGCCGGGGAGGGCCATGATGCCCTGGTCGACCGGTTGGGCGCGCGGCTGGGGCTGGATCGGGTCCAGCGCTTCGTGCTCGCCGATACCCATATTCCCGAGCGCAGTTTCGGCCGCCAGCCGGTGGCTCATCTTGGAGCTCCCGGTCCTGGTGCCCGGAGACAATCCACGGGCAATGCCGCGCTGGCTCTTTCACCCGATCCGGAAGCTCCCTGCGAGATCATCACCCGGCCGCTGATCCTGTTCGACCGGCCGGAACTGATGCAGACCATCGCCGAGGTGCCCGATGGTCCGCCGCTCAGGTTTCGCTGGCGCAATGTCTCCTACGAGGTCGCCCGCTCCGAGGGGCCCGAGCGCATCGCCTGCGAATGGTGGCGCGACGGACGCGGTGCCCGCACCCGCGACTATTTCCGCGTCGAGGACCGGCAGGGCTACCGCTTCTGGATGTTCCGTCACGGGCTTTACGGCCGCGAAACCAGCGAGCCCGCCTGGTACATGCACGGGCTGTTTGCATGAATGAGATCTCTCCACCACATGTGGGCTCGCCCCGCATCGGGCCGGCCTATGTCGAACTGGCCACTGCGAGCAATTTCTCCTTCCTGCGCGGCGCGTCGCATGCCGAGGAACTGGTGGTGCAAGCGTCCCGGCTCGGCCTCGGCGGCATTGCGATAACCGACCGCAATTCATTGGCCGGCGTCGTTCGCGGCCACATGGCGGCGAAGGAGGCCGGGCTTGCCTTTGCCACCGGCTGCCGGCTGGTGTTCATGGATAGCACTCCCGATATCCTGGTCTGGCCCCAGGACCGCGCGGCCTATGCGCATCTCTGCGAACTGCTGACCACGGGAAAACGCCGCGCGCCGAAGGGCGAATGCCATCTGACGCTCGACGATCTGCTCACCCATGGCCAGGGCCTGCTGATGGCCGTCGTCGCACCTGCCGCAGCCGCCCGGACGGGTCTCGCCTCAGTGCTGGAGCCATTGCGCGAAGCCTTTCCCGATCATCTGCATCTGGCAGTGTCGCGTGCCCATGGCAGCGCTGACCAGCGCCATATGGCAAGCCTTGCCCGGCTGGCGCGTGAGCATGATTTGCCATTGGTGGCGATCGGCGACGTGCTCTACCACGCGCCCGAACGCCGGCCGCTGCAGGATGTGCTGACCTGCATCCGCGAGGGCAGGACGCTGGCGACCATCGGCACAAGGCTTGAGATCAATGCCGAGCGTCATCTCAAATCGCATGCCGAGATGCTGCATCTGTTCAGGGGCTACGAGGCGGCGGTGGCGCAAGCCGCCACGCTGTTCGGGCGGATACGATTCTCGCTCGATGAGTTGCGCTATCAGTATCCCGATGCGCCGATGTTCGCCGAACTCGGGCCAGAGCCTCTGTCTGCGCAAGCGGCGCTGGAACAGCTCACCGCCATCGGCCTGAAGAAGCGCTATCCCGGCGGCGCGCCGGAAAAGGTGCTCAAGGCCATTGCCCATGAGACGCAGCTGATCAGGAAGCTCGATTACGCCCCCTATTTCCTCACTGTCTATGACATCGTCCGCTTCGCCCGCTCACAAGACATCCTCTGCCAGGGCCGCGGTTCGGCCGCCAATTCCGCCGTCTGCTATTGCCTCGAGATCACCGAGGTCGATCCCGGCAAGGTCGATCTCCTGTTCGAGCGCTTCATCTCCGAGGAGCGCAACGAGCCGCCCGACATCGACGTCGATTTCGAGCACGAGCGGCGCGAGGAGGTGATCCAGTACATATACGCGAAGTATGGGCGCGACAGGGCAGGGCTCGCCGCCACCGTCATCACCTACCGCGCCCGCTCGGCGATCCGCGAGGTCGGCAAGGTGTTCGGGCTTTCCGACGATGCGATTTCTGCCATATCCGGCACCAAGTGGGGCGGCTGGTCGCGCGAGGTCGACGCCGAGGACGCCCGCCGGGCAGGTCTCGATCCGGCCGACAAGCACCTGGCGCAGATGCTCGATCTTGCCTCTCAGATCGTTGGCTTTCCGCGTCATCTGTCGCAGCATGTCGGCGGTTTCGTGATTACCCGCGACAAGCTGTCCTCGCTGATCCCGATCGAGAACGCGGCGATGGAGGACCGAACCATCGTCGAGTGGGACAAGGACGATCTCGAAAGTCTCGGCATGCTCAAGATCGACGTGCTGGCGCTCGGCATGCTGACCTGCATCCGCAAGGCCTTCGCGTTGCTGGAAACGCATTACGGCCGCGCCGAAACGCTCGCCTCGCTGCCCGATGGCGATAAACCCACCTATGACATGATCTGCCGGGCCGACACCATCGGCGTGTTCCAGATCGAAAGCCGGGCGCAGATGTCGATGCTGCCGCGCCTCAAGCCGCGCTGCTATTATGATCTGGTCATCGAGGTGGCGATCGTCCGGCCCGGCCCGATCCAGGGCGACATGGTCCATCCCTACCTGCGCCGCCGTCAGGGCAAGGAGCAGGTTTCCTTTCCGAAGGAGGAATTGCGCAATGTGCTCGGCAAGACGCTGGGCGTGCCGCTGTTCCAGGAGCAGGCGATGAACATCGCCATCGTCGCCGGCGGCTTCTCGCCCGGCGAGGCCGACAAGCTGCGCCGCGCCATGGCCACCTTCCGCCGGGTCGGCACCATCGGTTCGTTCCAGCAGAAGATGGTTGAAGGCATGGTCAGGAACGGTTACGAGCGCGATTTCGCCGAACACTGCTTCCGCCAGATCGAGGGCTTTGGCGAATATGGCTTCCCCGAAAGCCATGCAGCGAGCTTCGCGCTGCTGGTCTATGTCTCCTGCTGGCTCAAGTGCCATTACCCGGACGTCTTCTGCGCCGCCATCCTCAACTCCCAGCCGATGGGGTTTTATGCCCCGGCCCAGCTTGTCCGCGACGCCCGCGAGCACGGCGTCGAGATCCGAGCCGTTGACATCAACTGCTCGGACTGGAACGCGACACTGGAGCCCGATCCGGCGCCGCCGCCGTTCTCACCCCGGCATCGCGAGATGAAAGACGTGATGAAGCACGCCCACGCGGTGCGGCTGGGACTGCAACACGTCAAGGGGTTCGGGCAAGCCGAGGCCCTGCAGCTCATGCAGAACCGCGGCCGTGGCTACGACAGTGTCCGCGATCTGTGGATGCGCTCCGGCCTGCCGCGCCGTTCGATCGAACAGCTGGCCGAGGCCGATTGCTTCCGCTCGATCGGGCTCGATCGCCGTGATGCGCTGTGGGCGGTCAAGGCGCTCGACCCGCTCTCGAGTGCCGAGCGGCTGCCGCTGTTCGCCCTTGCCGACAGCCATGATCTGCAGAAGGAACCCGATGTCCACCTGCCGCCGATGCCATTGGGCGAGCAGGTGATCAATGACTACCAGGCGCTGTCGTTTTCCTTGAAGGCGCACCCGATGTCCTTCCTGCGCGAGCGGCTGGCGGGCAAGGGCTGCCGGCCCAACTCCGATCTGCAGGACATCCGTTCAGGCAGGCAGGTCAAGGTTGCAGGCCTCGTGCTGGTCAGGCAGCGTCCGGGCTCGGCCAAGGGGGTGGTGTTCGAGACCATCGAGGACGAGACCGGTGTCGCCAACATCATCGTCTGGCCCAAGGTGTTCGAGAAGTTCCGCGCCATCGTGCTCGGCAGCCGCTGCGTCGGTGTGCGGGGCAGGCTGCAGAACGAGGACGGGGTTATCCATGTCGTGGCCGAGTATCTCGAGGACCTGACCCCGATGATGGCGCAGATTTCTGACATGGCAGCCGAGATGGGCGGGCTCGCCAATGCCGACGAGGTGCGTCGCCCGATCGAGGACATGCGCCCGCGCACCAAGCCCGCCGCCCGCATCATCAGGCTGATCCGCGAGGCACCGGAACTGCGCCGGGACTATGAGGAACTGGCGACAGCCAGAAATGCAGGCCGTGCTCTGCCTAAAGGCAGGAACTTCCACTAATGCGAAGGCCAGGCAGGGCGGGCAGCGCTAGCGGAAATGGCTATGTCGCCGGATCGGGCGTTGGCGGCCCCAGCGTTCCGCGTTCGACAATTGCCGTCGGGATCTCGATCCGCCGTTCCACCGGTTGCTTGCTGATCAGCTTGATCAGCATCTCGGCTGCGGCCTCGCCCATGCGGTTGTGCGGCACCCGCACGGTGGTCAGTTTCGGATCGACCACCCCGGCCAGATCGATGTCGTCGAACCCGGTGATCGATACGTCCTCGGGCACCCGCAGGCCGAGTTCGCGCGCCTTTTGCATGGCGCCCACCGCAAGCACGTCATTGCCGCACAGAACCGCCGTCGGACGTGGCGCAAGCGCCATCAGGTCCCCGAAGGCCCTTGCGCCCTCGTCAAACGTGTAGGCCGCCTCGATCACCGGCAGCTCATCCGCAGGAATGCCGGCGCGTTCCGCAGCGGCCCGCACGCCTTCCATCCTGTCGGCGGCGCGGTCGTTCATCTCGGTGATGCCGGCAATCATGGCGAGCCGGCGATGCCCCCTTGCCAGGACTTTCTCGGTCAGTCCGGCCGCGGCGGCGCGATTGTCGAAGCCGACGAAATAGCCGTCCTCACCGCCAAGGTTCCAGGCGCCGAGAAACGGAATGCCGCGGCGGCGCAGGAATTCGACGCTCGCCTCGGGCCGCGCAGAGCCGATCAGCAAAAGGCCGTCAACGCCGCGGCTTGCCATCACTTCCATCTGTTCGCGTTCGCGCGCCGGCGAATAGCCCGAGCTCGCCACCAGCAGCGTCTTGCCGAAACGCGACAGGGCCTCCTGGAACGACTGCAATCCCCGCGCAAAAATGGCGTTGTCCATGGTCGGAATGATCGCGCCAACCGTGTTGGTCCGGCGGGAGGCCAGCGCCCGCCCGCCAAAATCCGGCGTGTAGCCGAGCGTCTCGATCGCCTGCATCACCCGCTCCCGTGTCGTAGCGATCACCCGGTCCGGCGCGTTAAGGCAACGTGAAACCGTCGCCGTCGACACTCCTGCCGCGCGCGCCACGTCATCCAGCGTTGGTTTTGCGAATTCGTTCATTGCCCCTCTTTGTTTCACTATACCCGCAAATTTCAAGATGCACGATGTAAGCGCTTGCATGATTTGATGTAAGCGCTTACACTCGATTTTGTTGGAACCTTGGGAGGGGTCATGACGCAAGCTCGAAAATCCGCATTCTGGATCGCAGCCCTGTTTATGGCGCTGTTCACTGCTGATGTTCTTGCCGGTGCATTTTTTCGCGCGGCCTTCATGTCCGATGTAGCCGAAGCACTGGTGCTTGCAATCTCCTGCTGTTTCTTTGTCGTCGGTATTCTCAGTCTTGAGGGACAGCGAAGCGACGACAAATCCATGACAATTCAAAGGGAGGAGGAAACCCGATGACTGACAAGAAAATCCAGGATGAAGTGGCTTCGATCGAGAGGCGCAATTTTCTTAAGCTGACTGGCGCAGGCGCATTTACCGTTGCCATGGTGGCCGGCGCTGCGGGCACATTGTGGTCGGATCAGGCCGTGGCGCAGACAGCCAAGGAAGAGAGTGAGCGCGAGGCTGCGGCCGAGCACGTCATGACCATTGCCACTGCCTATATTCTCGGCGCGTCACGCAGCTATCCGATCATGCAGCTTGACCTGAAGGAAAACATCCAGAACGCCACAAACGGCAAGGTCTACGTCCGGCTTGCACCTGGCGGCCAGCTGGGGGCCGGTGGTGCTCTTGTACAGAAGGTTCAGGGTGGTACCATTCAGGCGGCGCAGCATTCGCTGTCCAACTTCGCGCCTTTCGCGCCCGCTGCCGACCTGATCAATCTTCCCTATTTCTGCGGCGCCAACCAGAAATTCGTCAATCTGGTCAACTCCGACACTTGGAAGTCGGAAGTCCATCCGAAGATCGAGGCGGCCGGTTTCAAGCCTCTGTTCTACATCGTGATCGACCCACGTGTTGTCGCAGTCCGCAAGGGCGGCAACGTGGTCATGTCGCCGGCTGATATGGCAGGCGTCAAGTTCCGCGTTCCCGGCTCGGCGATGTTGCAGCAATACTACCGTATGGTGGGCGCGAACCCGACACCGGTGGCATGGGGCGAAACCCCGTCTGCCATCAAGCAGGGTGTTGCCGATGCACTCGATCCGTCAGTCGGAGCGCTCTTTGTCTTTGGCTTCAAGGACATTCTGAGCCATGTGACCTTTACCCAGGCCGTCCCTGACAGCCAGGTCTTCTCGATGAACCTGGAATGGTTCAACGGCCTGCCTGCTGACGTGCAGGAAGGCATCGAGTTCGCCGGCGAGATCACCGCACAGCAGAACCTCGCCAAGGTTCCCGCAGCCCGCAACTACGCCATGTCCGAGTTGCGCAAGTCCGGTGTCGAATTCCATTCGCTGACCGATGATCAGCTCGCGGAATGGGAAGACGTTGGCGGCTACCAGAAGTCCGATTGGGACTCCTTCAAGGTGGAGTTGGCCGGATCGATGGATGTCTTCAACAAGCTTGATGAAGCCGCAAGCACGATGGGCCGTTACTACGTCCACGACGCGTAATGCCTGATCCAGGCCGGCGCCTCACCGGGCGCCGGCCCCACTTAAAAGTCTTTCATGTCAGCTTGCACCACGGGGAGTGTTTCCTGCGGTCGCGCAGGAGGGGATAGACGTGCCGGGATTTCTCAAAGCATTGGACAGGAATGCGGAACGGTGGGCCCTGCTGGTCTTCTACGTTCTGCTTGTGGTGACGATGGCCGTTGAAGTTCTGCGGCGCGAAGCCTTTTCCTACTCGTCAATCTGGGGAGAGGAGGTGGTCCGCTATTCCTTCATCTATCTCGCCTGGATCGGGGCGGCCTCCGCGGTGCGCGAGCGCGCGCATATCCGCATTGATGTCATCATGCATTACCTCGGCCCGCGCATGAAAGCGCTGCTCTACATGTTGGGCGACCTGGTCATGTTTTCGGTGGCCCTGGTTGCGCTCTACTGGTCTTTTGAAACTGTCACGGTGTCCTGGAAATTCGGGTCCGTCAGCCACGGCCTGCGCGTGTCCATGGTCTGGTTCCTGATGGCGGTGCCGATTGGTTTCACACTTCTCATCGCGCGGCTGATCCAGTCCTTCATCCACGATTTCAATTCGCTTCGAACCGGCCGGCCGGTGTTCGAAGGCAACCAGCTCTTTGATTGAGGATCAGCCATGTTGTGGAATCAGCAATTAAACACGGTTGTCCTGGGTTGGGATTTCTATGCGCCGGTGATCCTGTTTGTCGTCCTGTGCGCGCTTGCCATCCCTGTCTGGGCGGCAATAGGCTCGGCCGCGATCATGATGTTGATCATGTCCGGTGCGCTGCCGCTCTCTCTGGTCGGCGAATCCCTGTTTGACGGGATTGATCACTTCGCGCTCACCGCGATCCCGCTCTTTATCCTGACCGGCGACGTGCTTGTTCGCACCGGTCTAAGCCGCAAGTTTCTCGATGTGGCCGAGGCGCTGACGTGCTGGACCAAGGGCGGATTTGGCTCCGCCACGGTTCTGGTCTGCGGCATGTTTGCAGCCATCTCGGGCTCCGATGCCGCCGGTGCGGCTGCGGTGGGCCGGATGACCATCGGCCGCCTGGTGGAAAGCGGCTATCCGCGGCCCTATGCCTGTGCCTTGGTTGCAGCAGGTGCCTGTACCGGCATCCTGATCCCGCCATCGATCGCCTACATCATCATCGGTCTGGTGCTTGGCATCTCCGCTTCCACGCTGTTCCTGGCGGCGCTCATTCCCGGGATCTGTATCCTGATCTCGATCCTGATCACCAACATCGTCGTCAACCGGATCTACAAGTACGAAGGCGGCGAACCGATGACGTTCGCCGAGTGGTTCAGCAATCTGCGCACGACACTGAAGTCTGGCTGGTACGCGTTCCTGGTGCCCGGAATCATCTTCTACGGCATCTTCTCCGGGCGTTTGACACCCACCGAGGCTGGCGCCACCGCCGTCATCGTCACCATCATCATGGGCTTCTTCCTCAAGACGCTGAAACTGTCGGACTTTCCCGCCATGCTGCTCGGATCCGCCAAGGTGGTCGGCGTGATCCTGCCGATCATCGCCTTCTCGCTGCCGCTGGCCCAGGCGCTTGCGATCATGGGCGTGCCGCAAGGCTTCGTCGCTGCGGTGACCTCTATCAGCGAGGATCCCTACATTCTCATCCTGCTGATGATCTTCATCCTGATCGCTGCCGGCTGCGTCATGGAAACGACCCCCAACATTGTGATCCTGGCGCCCATTCTAAAACCGCTGGCCGACAACATCGGCATGAACGAGATCCAGTTCTGCATCATGATGATCACATCGCTCGGCGTTGGCTTCATCACACCACCGCTCGGTCTCAACCTGTTTGTCGTGTCTGGCATCACCGGTGAGTCGATTCTGAAAATAGCCTGGCAGGCAATCCCGTTTGTATTCTTCATGCTGCTCGTCGTGCTGATCATTGCCTATGTCCCTGCACTCTCAACAACCCTGCTGCCGGAAATCTACCAGTAGTCCGAAATCATCAATAAGGAGGACCGGAGACATGTCCCGTACCTATCTCAAGAAAGCCGTCAAAACCTCCACCTCCGATTCCGAGTCGGTCCGCGACACGGTCCAGTCGATTCTCGACGAGATCGAAGCTGGTGGCGAGGCGGCGGCACGCAGCTATGCCGAGAAGTTCGACCGCTACACCGGCAACATCAAGGTCACCCGCGAGGAGATCGAGGCGGCTGCAGCAAGCCTGCCACAGAAGCTCAAGGACGATATCCGCTTCGCCCACGACAATGTGCGCAAGTTCGCCGAGGCCCAGAAGAAGACCCTCACCGACATCGAGGTCGAAATCGTGCCGGGCCTGACGGCGGGGCAGAAGACCATCCCGATCGAGGCCGCCGGCTGCTACGTGCCCGGTGGCCGCTACAGCCATGTGGCGTCCGCTATCATGACGGTGACCACGGCCAAGGTGGCCGGCTGCAAGCACATCACGGTCTGTTCGCCGCCGCGCCCGGATGTCGGGGTTCATCCGGCAATCCTCTACACCGCCGACATCTGCGGTGCCGACACGATCCTCGCCATGGGCGGTGTCCAGGGTGTGGCCTCGATGGCCTTCGGGCTGTTTGACGTGCCGCCATCGGGTATTCTCGTCGGACCGGGCAACCAGTTCGTCGCCGAAGCCAAGCGCATCCTGTTTGGCCGTGTCGGCATTGACATGTTTGCCGGTCCCACCGACAGCCTGATCCTGGCCGATAAGGACGCCGATCCGGAAATCGTCGCCGCCGATCTCGTCGGTCAGGCAGAGCATGGCTACAACTCTCCGGTCTGGCTGGTCACGGATGATCGCGCGCTGGCCGAGGCGGTTATGGCGCTCGTCCCCAAGCACATCGCCACCTTGCCCGAGGTCAACCGCGACAACGCCGAGGCCGCCTGGCGCGATTTCGCCGAGGTCATTCTGTGCGACAGCCGCGAGGAAATGGCCGCAACTTCCGACGACTACGCACCGGAACATCTCACTGTGCAGGCCGCCGATACCGATTGGTGGCTGGGTCGGCTGGGCTGCTACGGCTCGCTGTTCCTGGGCGAGGAAACCACGGTAGCCTTCGGCGACAAGGCGTCAGGCACCAACCACGTGCTGCCCACCTCGGGTGCTGCGCGCTATACCGGCGGGCTGTCGGTTCACAAGTTCATGAAGATCGTCACCTGGCAGCGTGCCACCCGTGAAGGCTCGAAGTCCATCGCCGAGGCGACGGCCCGGATCTCGCGATTGGAAGGCATGGAAGGTCATGCCCGCACCGCCGACATCAGGCTGCGGAAGTATTTCCCCGGCGAGAACTTCGATCTCTCGGGAACCGGCCAGGATATCTGACATGAGCAGTGAGGCTTTGTTCGGCCTGAAGGGCCGGGTCGCGCTCGTCACCGGTGCAAGCTCGGGGCTTGGCCGGGCTGCGGCGACTTTTCTCGCCCTGGCGGGTGTCCGCGTCGTTGGTCTCGCCCGGCGTGCGGAGTCTCTCGAGCAATGGCGTGCGGAGACGGATGGTCAAACCGCAAGCCTTGCCGCTGACCTGGCTGCAGGCGCCGACATCGCCGCGATTGCGGCCAGGGCCTCCGAGCCCTTCGGTCCGCCGGATATCGTGGTCAATGCCGCAGGGCTCAATCTGCGCCAGCCGGCTGATCAGGTCACGCCCGAAGGCTGGGAGCGGACCATCGCGCTCAATCTCACGGTGCCGTTCTTTCTTGCCCAGGCGCTTGTTCCGGGCATGCGGCGCAAACGCTGGGGCCGGATCATCAATTTCGCCTCGCTGCAATCGCGCCGCGCCTTCACCAACGGCATTGCCTATGGCGCCTCCAAGGGCGGGGTCGAGCAGATGACCCGCGCCATGGCGGAGGCCTGGTCCCGCGACGGCATCAATGCCAACGCGCTTGCACCCGGGTTTTTTCCCACCGAACTGACCGGGCCCGTGTTTGCCGACCCGTCAGTCTCGGCCATGCATGCGGGATCGACCTGCATCGGCCGAAATGGCGAGATGGCAGACATCGAAGGTCCGCTGCTGTTCCTTGCCTCCGAGGCTTCTGTCTATGTAACCGGCCAGGTCCTCTTCGTTGACGGGGGATACACCGCCAGATGAAAGCGCTTGTCTACACAGCACCCGAAAGCCTGGTTTGGCGCGATGAACCCGCCCCCTCTTTGCCGTCCGGCGAGTGCCTTGTCCGGGTCGAGGCGGTGGGTATCTGCGGCTCTGACATGCATGCCTATCTCGGCCATGACGAGCGTCGCCCTGCACCCTTGATCCTTGGCCACGAGGCTTCGGGCATCGTCGTTGATGGCCCCGGTGCCGGGCGGCGGGTTACGGTCAACCCCCTTGCCACCTGCGGCAAGTGCCGGGCCTGCAAGACCGGGCGCAACAACCTCTGTGCAAAGCGACAGATCCTGTCCATGGCGCCGCGTCAGGGCGCTTTTGCCGAGTACATCGCCATCCCGGCGGAAAATCTTGTCGACATGCCCGATCATGTGTCTTTCGAAAAGGCATGTCTCGCCGAACCGCTGGCCTGTGGCTGGCACGCCGTGCGGCTGGGAGCGCGCGCTGGTGATGTTCCCCTGCAGGCAGCGCGGTGCCTGGTCATCGGTGGTGGCGCAATCGGTCTCGGTGCGGCTCTGGCGCTCAGGGCAATTGGTGCGGCAGACATCACCATCAGTGAAGCCAACCAGCGCCGCTTGCCGGCGTTGAAGTCTGCCGGAGATTTCATTGTTGCCACACCCGATGAGATCACGGCCGAGGACCCGGGAGGCTATGACCTTGTGATTGACGGTGTCGGGTTTGCGGCAACCAGGGCGGCGGCCAGCCGCGCCGCCCGGCCGGGCGGCGTCATTGTCCACATTGGGCTGGGCGACGCGTCTTCGGGCCTCGATATCCGGCGGCTGACCCTGCAGGAGATCACCTTCATCGGCGCCTACACCTACAGCCCCCAGGATTTCCGCGATACCGCCGCGGCGATCTTCGATGGCCGCCTCGGCAGTCTGGACTGGGCCGAGCAGCGGCCTCTTGCAGACGGGGCCAGGGCCTTCGCCGATATTCTTGCGGGACGGGCGGCCGCGCCCAAGATTGTCCTGAGGCCGTGAGCGCGGGATGGGGCCGGGCTCCATCCTCCGGTTTTGCGTGAGCCATGAAGTTGCCCCGGAATTGCAGGGCGGTTCGAGTTGCCCGCTGACGGACCGCTGCGGATTGGATCGAAGCGGACAGCCTGGTGTCATGTCCGTGCTGCATGTCATGCCGGGTATTGATTTTTCGAAGTGTTGATCTGCAAAGTTGGATAGATGACCTCCATGTTGAATTTTCCCCTGCGGGCGAAAACCCGGTTTCCGGGCCTGCTTCTTGCTCTCACGATAGCTGCGGCGGCGAAGTTTCTGTCCGAGCATTACGTTGCGCCGGTGATGCTGTTCGCTTTGCTCATTGGCATGGCCTTCAACTTCATGGCCGATCAGGAGCGCACGTCAGAAGGCGTGGTCTTTGCCTCCAAGACCCTGCTCAGGCTTGGCATCGTGCTGCTCGGCGCCCGCATCACGCTTGGCGACATCGCTGGCATCGGAACTTCCGGGCTGGTAACCGTGGCAAGCCTGATGGCGCTGACGATCGGCTTCGGTTTCATCTGCGCCAAGCTGTTCTCGCGCGGTTGGCGCTTTGCCATCCTGACCGGTGGCTCGGTCGCCATCTGCGGTGCTTCCGCGGCGCTGGCGCTGGCAGCGGTGATCCCTGCCAATGACAAGACTGAACGCAATGTGCTGTTCACGGTCGTGGCCGTGACCACGCTGTCCACCATTGCCATGATCATCTACCCGGTGCTGTTCGGCCTTGCCGGCTTGAGCGATCAGCAAAGCGGGTTTCTGATCGGGGCGACCGTCCATGACGTGGCTCAGGTGGTCGGTGCTGGCTACTCGATTTCGACTGAGGCCGGCGACACCGCAACCATCGTCAAGCTGCTGCGCGTCACACTTCTGCCGGTGGTTCTGATCATTGTCGCACTGGCGACCGCCCGCCGCGAATCAGGCTTCTCCCAGGTGCGGCTGCCGCTGTTCGTGGTCGGCTTCGGTGTGGTCACAATCGCCAACAGTGTCGGCCTGATCCCTGCTGCTGTTGCGGTACTGCTTGTCGATGCATCTTCTTGGTTTCTGGTCATCGCGATCTCGGCGCTCGGGGTACGCACGAACATGAAGGCCATGATGGACCTGGGCTGGCGTCACGTTGCCGTCATCGTGCTGGAGACGGTGTTCCTGCTTGGCCTGGCCTGGACTGCAGTATCCTTCGGACTTGCCGCCAGCTGACGTAGTTTGGAACTGCGTCGGGCGTATATATATAATAGAAACAATAAGATACATTGCTCTCGAGATTTTCCGGCAGGATTTTTCGTGTTTCCCGCGTGTTCCCGTCGGGGCTGATGGTGACCAGCGGCCTCCGGCTGCCAGCGGCGCGCTTGACAGTCTCTCCGGCCTGTGACCTCAATGGAGCATCCGCAGGGTGACAAGGCAAAATGCTGGCCCCCGCAAGGATTTGTTCGGGAACACGTTTAGCTGGGAGTTTTGCCGTGAAACACGTTCAGAAATTTATGGCTGTGGCGCTGATGTGCACGGCTGCTGCCTTCGCTCCAGTCACTGCGCAGGCTGAAACACCGCCTGATACACTGATCCAGGCCTGGGCGATCGACGACGTCATTTCGCTCGATCCGGCCGAGGTCTTCGAGTTCACCGCCTCCGAGGTTCTCGGCAACTCCTATCAGGGATTGATCGGCTACAACGTCAAGGATGTCTCCGAGATCTTCGGCGTCGTTGCCGAGAAATGGGAGGTCTCCGACGACGGCAAGACCTTCACCTTCACCATCCGCCCCGGCATGAAATTCGCGTCGGGCAATCCGATCACCGCCGAAGATGCGGTCTACTCGCTGCAGCGCGCCATCAAGCTCGACAAGTCGCCGGCCTTCATCCTGACCCAGTTCGGCTTTTCCGCCGACAATGTCGACGCCATGATTCGCAAGACCGGCGACATGACCTTCGAATTCGAGATGGACAAGCCCTATGCGCCGACACTGGTACTTTACTGCCTGACGGCAACCGTGGGCTTCATCGTTGACAGCGAACTGGTCAAGAGCAACGAGGTCGATGGCGATTTCGGCTACGACTGGCTCAAGACCAACTACGCCGGCTCCGGTGCCTTCACCATCCGTGATTGGCGCGCCAACGAAGCCATTGTGCTTGAACGCAACGATAACTATTCCGGCGACGCTGCCCCGATGGCCCGGGCCATCTATCGCCATATTCCCGAAACCGCCACCCAGCGCCTGTTGCTCGAGCAGGGTGATATCGATATCGCCCGCAATGTCGGCGCCGAGGAAATCACCGCCCTCTCTGAAAATCCGGATATTGTCGTAGAAAGCGGCGTCAAGGGATCGATCTACTACCTCGGTCTCAACCAGAAAAACGAGAACCTTGCCAAGCCGCAGGTTCGTCAGGCGATGAAATATCTGGTCGACTACGCCACGATTTCCGACACCATCATGAAGGGCAAGGTTATCCCGCACCAGGCCTTCCTGCCGCGCGGCTTTTTGGGCGCTCTTGAGGAGACACCGTTCTCGCTCAATGTCGAAAAGGCCAAGGAACTGCTTGCCGAAGCAGGTTTGCCGGACGGCTTCACCGTCACCATGGACACCCGCAACACGCCTGAAATCACCGCGATGGGGCAGGCAATCCAGCAGACGATGGCGATGGCCGGCATCAAGATGGAGCTGATCCCGGGCGATGGCCAGCAAACGCTGACCAAGTACCGCGCCCGCAACCACGACATCTATATCGGCCGCTGGGGCCCGGATTACCAGGATCCGCACACCAATGCCGATACCTTTGCCCGCAATCCCGACAATTCCGATGACGCCGCCTCCAAGCCGCTGGCCTGGCGCAATGCCTGGGACATCCCGGAAATGACGCTCAAGGCCGATGCCGCGATCCTCGAGGGAGACGCCAAGAAGCGGGCGCAGATGTACATCGATCTCCAGACCGAGCATCAGCAGACCTCGCCGTTTGTCATCATGTTCCAGGAGATCGAGGTTCTCGCCCGCCGCAAGAACGTCGAGGGCTTTGTCGTCGGCCCATCCTTCAACGACAACTCGTTCAAGGCCGTGACCAAGTAAGTGTCTGCGACGTCAGCTCCTGCGGAAGGGCGCTCACGCGCCCTTCCGGCTTTCCTCGGCAAGGCCATCCGGCTGCTTGCCACCATTGCGGTTACCATTTTCGGGCTGCTTGTCGTCACCTTCCTCATCGGCCGGGTGGTGCCGGTTGACCCGGTGCTTGCCGTGGTCGGTGACCGCGCCTCGCAATCGACCTACGACAAGGCCTTTGTCGAACTTGGCCTTGATCGACCGCTCTACGTGCAATTCGGCCTCTATGTCGAAAAGGCTGTCACCGGCGATTTTGGTGAAAGCCTGCTGACCAAGAAGCCGATCATCAACGACATTGCCCGGGCTTTCCCGGCAACGCTTGAACTGGCGACGGTGGCGATCCTGATCGGCACGCTGTTTGGCATCCCGGTCGGCGTCTGGGCCGCGGTCAGGCAGGGCAGGCTCGTCGACCAGGTGGTGCGCATCGTCGGCCTGATGGGCTATTCCGCGCCGATCTTCTGGCTCGGCCTGCTTGGCCTTCTGGTTTTCTACGCCAAATGGGGCATCGTCGCAGGTCCCGGCCGCATCGACATTTCCTACGAGTATGCCTTCACGCCGACCACCGGGCTGTTTCTGATCGATACCGCGATGCAGGGCCAATGGGGTGCGTTCCGCAACGTCGTCTCGCACATCGCACTTCCCGCCTCGCTGCTAGGATACTTCTCGATGGCCTATATCGCCCGAATGACCCGCAGTTTCATGCTCAACGAACTGGCGCAGGAATACATTGTCACTGCGCGGGTCAAGGGCGTCGCCGAATGGCGCATCATCTGGGTGCATGCGCTCAGGAATGCTGCGGTACCGCTGGTCACCGTTGTCACCCTGTCCTATGCCAGCCTGCTTGAAGGCTCGGTGCTGACCGAGACCGTCTTCGCCTGGCCGGGACTTGGCCAGTACCTGACAAATTCGCTGCAGAACGCCGACATGAATGCCGTGCTCGGCGGAACCTTGCTGATCGGCATCATCTTCGTCGGCCTCAACCTGCTTTCGGATTTCCTCTACACCGTTCTCGACCCCCGGGTCAGGAGGCGCGCATGAGCATCGATGCCTCCCGCCGGAGCCTGAGCGAATGGCTGCAGAGCGAGCAGCCGGCCTCACGCCGCCAGGCGCGCCTTGGCCAGGCCTGGCGCACCTGGCTCCTGTTCACCGGCAACCGGCTCGGCATGATCGGCCTGGCCATCGTCGTCCTGCTGGTCCTGGTCGCCATTTTTGCCAATGTGATTGCGCCGTATGATCCTGTGCTCGGCGGCGACCTGCGCACAGAGCGGCTGCTGCCGCCGTCGCTTGATCATCTGATGGGCACCGACGATCTTGCCCGAGATATCTTCAGCCGTGTGATCCACGGCGCGCGGCTGACCTTGATGGTGGTGGCGCTGGTTGCCATCATCGCCACGCCGATCGGCCTGCTGGTCGGCACCGTCTCGGGTTATTTCGGCGGCTGGGTCGACACCGTGCTGATGCGGATAACCGACATCTTCCTGGCCTTCCCGCGGCTCATCCTGGCGCTGGCCTTTGTCGCGGCCCTGGGCCCCGGCATCGAGAACGCCATCATCGCCATCGCCATTACCTCCTGGCCCCCTTATGCACGGCTGGCGCGCGCCGAAACGCTGACCATTCGCAATGCCGAGCACATCGACGCCATCCGCCTGCAGGGCGCGTCCTCCGGGCGCATCATCTGGGGCCACGTAGTGCCGCTGTGCCTGTCCTCGGTCATCATCCGCGTCACGCTCGACATGGCCGGCATCATCCTCACTGCCGCGGGCTTGGGCTTCCTGGGTCTCGGTGCGCAGCCGCCCCAACCCGAATGGGGCGCGATGATTGCCGGCGGGCGCCGCTTCATCATCGATTACTGGTGGGTCGCGACCATGCCCGGCATCGCCATCTTCACCGTCTCGCTCGGCTTCAATCTGCTCGGCGACGGCCTGCGCGACGTGCTTGACCCGAAGGCCGAGAAATGAGCTCGCTGCTGTCCGTCGAGAACCTGCGCATCGCCTTCCCCTCGCGACAGGGACCGGTCGAGGTGGTGCGCGGTGTCAGTTTCAGCCTGGGGCGTGAGCGGCTTGGTATTGTCGGCGAGAGTGGATCGGGCAAGTCACAAACTGGCCGCGCCCTGTTGGGCCTGACCCCTGTTTCGGGAACAGCGACCGCGGACCGGCTGGAATTTGATGGCATCGATCTGCGCCACGCGAGCACCAGGCAATGGCGCAAGCTGCGCGGCGCGCGCATGTCGATGGTCATGCAGGATCCTAAATTCTCATTGAACCCGGTGATGACCATCGGCCGGCAGCTGATGGAGGCGGTCAAGCTGCATGGCGGCAAGTCCGAGGCGCACGACAAGTCGATCGCCATGCTGGAAGCCGTGCAGATCCGCGATCCCGAGCGGGTGATGGCGGCCTATCCGCATGAACTCTCCGGCGGCATGGGCCAGCGCGCCATGATTGCCATGATGCTGGTCACCGAACCGGATCTGCTGATTGCCGACGAGCCGACATCGGCGCTTGATGTGACGGTGCAGATCGAGGTGCTGCGTATTCTTGACCGGCTGGTCAGCGAGCGTGGCATGGGGTTGATCTTCATCAGCCATGACCTCAGGCTGGTGTCCACCTTCTGCGACAGGGTGCTGGTCATGTATGCCGGCCGGGTGGTCGAGGAGCTCGACGCCCGGCGGATGAGCGAAGCCGCCCATCCCTACACCAGGGGGCTGCTCAACTGCCTGCCGACCATCACCGGCGACAGCCGCCCGCTGCCCGTTCTGGCGCGTGACGCTGCCTGGCTCGAGTAGGAAATCCGGATGACTTTCATCGATATCGAGGACCTCGAAGTCACCTTTGAAGGCAGCGGTCGGCAGGTGCGTGCGCTCAAGGGCGTGTCGCTTGCCGTTGAGGAGGAGGAGAGTTTCGGCATCGTCGGCGAGAGCGGGTCCGGCAAGTCCACCGTGCTGCGCGCGCTGTGCGGTCTGGCGCCGGTAACCGGCGGCCGGATCAGCATTGCCGGTGATCCGGTGCAGATGCCGCGTGACCAGGCCTTCTACCGCCGCGTCCAGATGGTGTTCCAGGATCCCTACGCCTCGCTGCATCCCCGCCACACCGTCGACCGGGTCTTGTCCGAACCACTCGCCATCCATGGTTTCGATCACGCCGAAGACCGGGTTGAACAGGCGCTCGAGGATGTCGGCCTCGGAACTGGCTTCCGCTTCCGCTATCCGCACCAGCTTTCCGGCGGCCAGCGCCAGCGAGTCGCCATTGCCCGCGCCCTGATCCTCGAGCCGAAGGTGATCCTGCTCGACGAGCCGACATCGGCGCTCGATGCCTCGATCCAGGCCGAGGTGCTCAACCTGCTTGACCGGCTGCGGGCCGAGCGCGGCCTGACCTATGTGCTGGTCAGTCACGACCTGGCCGTCGTCTCGCATATGTGTGACCGCCTGATGGTGATGCAGGGCGGCGAGGTGGTCGAAGAGTTGACCCGCGAGGCGCTGCAGGCCCATGCTACGGCGAAGGACTACACCCGCAACCTGCTGACGGCGAGCGAGGGCTTCACCCGCGATCCCGCCCTTCGGCGCTGATGGAGCCAGCCATGGCGACACTGCCATTTTTCGACGGCCACAATGATTTCCTGCTGCGCCTGCTGCGCGAACCGGAGCGTCGCGAGACGCTGTGGCTAGAGCGGGGGCTGGAAGGCCATCTCGACCTGCCGCGCATGCGAGAGGCGGGCTTCGCGGGTGGTTTTTTCGCCATCTACATCCCGTCACCGGAAGAGGACGGCGCTCCCGACTATCAGGCGATGATGGACGCGCCGCCCTATGATCTGCCCTTGCCCGAATTGATGACGGCGGCCGAGACCCAGGCGACCGGCCTGGCAATGGCCGGCCACCTGATGTGGATGGAGCGGGCTTCCGCAGGCGCGCTGAAGATCTGCCGCAGCTCCGCCGATCTGCGCGCCTGCATAAAAACCGGAACCATCGCCGCGATCATGCACATGGAAGGTGCGGAAGCCATCGGGCCTGATCTGGATGCGCTCTACGCCTTCCACGCCATGGGCCTGCGCTCGCTCGGCCCGGTTTGGAGCCGCCCAACCGTCTTCGGCCACGGTGTCCCGTTCCGCTTTCCCGGCGACCCCGACACCGGCCCGGGCCTGACCGAAGCCGGCAAGGACCTGGTCAGGGCCTGCAACGAGCTCAGGATCATGATCGACCTGTCGCACCTCAACGAGAAGGGCTTTGACGATGTCGCCAGCCTGTCGGATGCGCCGCTGGTCGCTACCCATTCCAACGCCCACGCGGTCACGCCCTCGACCCGCAACCTGACCGACCGGCAACTGGCCATGATCCGCGAGAGCGGAGGCATGGTCGGCCTCAACTACGCCACCGTGTTCCTGCGCGACGACGGCCGCAAGTCAACCGATTGCGGCTGGGACCCGGTGATGCGCCACCTCGATCATCTCGTCGAAAAGCTCGGCGAAGACCATGTCGGCTTCGGTTCCGATTTCGACGGCGCCGAACTCCCCGACGTCATCGGCGACGTCACCGGCGTTCAGGCGCTGATCGATCAGATGCGCGAACGCCAATATGGCGAGGCGCTGATCGAAAAGATCGCCCGGAAGAACTGGGTATCGCTGCTGGAGCGGACCTGGGGAGGCTGAGCCGACCGCCGTGCCGCCACTCCCTTCTCCCCTCGTGGGAGAAGGTGGATGCGACGGTTCCGTGAACCGGCGCAGACGGATGAAGGGGCTTGTCAACTTTGATGAGGCGCTGGATGAGCAAGGATATCGAACGGCTGCGTGGTTTCGCACGTGATATGCGCCGAGCTCCGACCGAGGCGGAACAGCGGTTATGGGGCGTTCTGCGCAACCGTCGGCTCGACAAGCTGAAGTTCCGTCGCCAGGTGCCGATAGGTGGCTTTATTGCCGATTTCGTCTGCATGGAAGCGAAGCTGATTGTCGAGCTGGATGGCAGTCAGCACGTAGACAGCCCACGGGACAAGGCCCGCGATTCAAATCTTGAAGAGCGTGGCTTCCGTGTTCTGCGGCTGTGGAATGACGATGTGATCAGCGATCTGGAAAGCGCTTGCGCGACGATCCTGGCCTTTGCGCGGGACCCGTCGCTTAAGCAGGACTGGCGATAGGCCACTGAGAATACCCCTCATCCGTCTCCGGTCGTTCACGGAACGCCCGGATCCACCTTCTCCCACGAGGGGAGAAGGAAGAGGTGTCTACCGCCGGCCGCCGCAAATTCCTCCCCTCTCCCGTGGTGGAGAAGGCGTCAGCAACGCTGACGGATGAGGGGGCTCACATATTCCGCTTCAGCCCCGAAATCCGCGCCAGCACGGCATTTGCCGCATCGAGCACATTCGAGCCGGGCCCAAAAATCTCGGCCACGCCCTTTTCGCGCAGGAAGGCGTAGTCCTGTTCGGGGATGACGCCGCCGACGACGACCTGGATGTCGGCGCGGCCCTTGTCCTTCAGCCGGGTGATGAGTTCGGGCACCAGCGATTTGTGGCCAGCGGCGAGCGACGAGACTCCGACCACGTCGACGTTGAGTGCAATCGCCTTGTCGGTGACTTCGGCCGGCGTTTCGAACATGTCGGTGAGATCCACCTTGAAGCCCATGTCGGCAAACGCCGTGGCGATCACCTTGGCGCCGCGGTCGTGGCCGTCCTGGCCCATCTTGGCCACCAGCACATGCGGCGCGCGGCCCTTGTCAGTGGTGTAGTCAGCGATGCGGTCCCGGATTGCCTGGTATTCCGGATCATCGTGATAGACGTCCTCGTAGACTCCGCCGATAACCTTCGTAATGGCATGGTGGCGGCCGCCGAAGCCGCGCTCCATGGCGTCGGAGATTTCGCCCAGCGAGGCCCGCGCCCGCGCTGCCTCGACGGCGGCGGCAAGCAAATTGCCCTTGCCGGATTTCGCCACCTGTTCGAGCTCTGCGATCGCGGCTTCGTGCGCCTTGGGATCGCGGCTGTCGCGCATTTTCTTCAGCCGGGCCACCTGGCCGGCGCGCACCTTGTCGGTGTCGATGTCGAGAATGTCGACCTGCGGCTCGTCGTTGAGCCGGAACCGGTTGACCCCGACGATGACGTCCTCGCCGCGGTCGATCCGCGCCTGACGCCTTGCAGCCGCCTCCTCGATCCGCATCTTCGGCAGGCCCTGTTCCACCGCCTTGGTCATGCCGCCCAGCGCCTCGACCTCGGCGATCAGCTCCCAGGCCTTCTCGGCCAGATCGGCGGTCAGCTTTTCGACATAGTAGGAGCCGCCGAGCGGATCGACCACATTGGTGATGCCGGTCTCATGCGCCAGGATCAGCTGGGTGTTGCGGGCGATGCGGGCGGAGAATTCCGTCGGCAGCGCGATCGCCTCGTCGAACGAATTGGTGTGCAGCGACTGGGTGCCGCCGAGCACCGCCGCCATGGCCTCGAACGCCGTGCGGACCACGTTGTTGTACGGGTCCTGTTCGGTCAGCGACACGCCCGATGTCTGGCAATGGGTCCTGAGCATCTTCGAGCGTTCGGATTTGGCGCCGAAATCGGTCATGATCTTCGACCACATGGCCCGCGCCGCGCGCAGTTTCGCCGCTTCCATGAACACGTTCATGCCGATGCAGAAGAAGAACGACAGCCGGCCGGCGAAGGCGTCGACATCGAGCCCCTTGGCTTGTGCTGCGCGGACATATTCCATGCCGTCGGCCAGCGTGTAGGCCAGTTCCTGCGCCAGCGTCGCCCCGGCCTCCTGCATGTGATAGCCGGAGATCGAGATCGAGTTGAACTTCGGCATATCGGCCGCGGTGAACTCGATGATGTCGGCAACGATCCGCATCGAGGGCTCTGGCGGATAGATGTAGGTGTTGCGGACCATGAACTCCTTGAGGATGTCGTTCTGCACCGTCCCAGTCAGCGCCTTGCGCTCGACGCCCTGTTCCTCACCAGCGACGATGAACATCGCCAAGACCGGGATGATAGCGCCGTTCATGGTCATCGACACGCTCATCTCGCCCAGCGGAATGCCGTCGAACAGGATCTTCATGTCCTCGACCGAATCGATCGCCACGCCGGCCTTGCCGACATCGCCGGTCACCCGCGGGTGGTCGGAATCATAGCCCCGGTGGGTGGCAAGGTCGAAGGCAACGGACAGGCCCTTCTGGCCCGCCGCCAGGTTCTTGCGGTAGAACGCGTTGGAATCCTCCGCCGTCGAGAAGCCGGCATATTGCCGGATCGTCCAGGGCTGTCCCGCATACATGGTCGAGCGCACCCCGCGGGTGAACGGCGCGAAGCCCGGCAGTTCGGAGGCGGCGGATTCGGGCAGGTCATCCGCGGTGTAGAGCGGCTTCAGCGTAATGCCTTCCGGCGTTTCGGTGTTCAGGCTCTCGATCGGCTTGCCCTTGAGATCCTTGGTGGCAAGCTCGAGCCAGTCGCGCGTGGTCTTGCTCATTTCGCGAACTCCATGATGATCTCGTCGACGGCGAGGCTGTCGCCGGCCTTCACCGGGATGCGTGAGACCACGCCCTTGCGCTCGGCCTTGAGCACATTCTCCATCTTCATGGCCTCGACCACCGCCAGCGTCTGGCCTTCCTGCACCTCGTCGCCCTCGTTGACGGCAATCGAGACGATCAGGCCGGGCATCGGGCAGAGCAGCAGGCTCGACGTATCGGGCGCCACCTTCTCCTTCATCAGCCGGGCCAGTTCGGCGATGCGGGGGCTGAACACCTGCACCCGCACATCGACGCCAAGCTGCCGCAGCCGCCATCCGGCGTCGGCGGGCTCGACCTTGATGGCATTGGTCACCCCATCGATATCGAATACTGCCAGCTTTGCGCCTGGCGTCCAGTCTGTCGTCACCGACAGCGGCTCGCGTCCCGGCAGCCGCACCAGGTAGACATCGTCGGTGTCGTCGATATGGCCGGTGATCTCCTGGCCTGCGATCCGAACCACCTTGTCCTCATGCGCGCGCTTTTCCGCCTGGCTGAATCTCGCGCCGGAGATCTGCGCGTTGCGCTCCCCCGAGATGTGGCTGAGCAGCAGCGCCGCAATGGCAAAGCGCTTGATGGTGTCATCATTGGGCGGCACCGGGGCAAAGCCCTCCGGATACTCCTCGGCGATGAAGCCGGTCGACAGCCGGCCCTCGCGCCAGCGCGGATGCTGCATCAGCGCCGACAGGAACGGCAGATTGTGGCCGATGCCCTCGACCTCGAACCGGTCCAGCGCGTCGGCCATGGCGTCGACAGCCTCGAGCCGGGTCGGCGCGTGGGTGCAGAGCTTGGCCACCATCGGATCGTAGAACATCGAGATCTCCGAGCCTTCGGTGACCCCGGTGTCGTTGCGGATGGTGATGCCGTCGCTGGTGCCTTCCTGCGGCGGCCGGTAGCGCGTCAGCCGGCCGATCGAGGGCAGGAAGTTGCGGTAGGGGTCCTCGGCGTAGAGCCGGCTTTCCACCGCCCAGCCATTGAGCTTCACATCGGCTTGCGTGAACGGGAGCTTCTCGCCCGCTGCAACCCGGATCATCTGCTCGACCAGATCGACACCGGTGATCAGCTCGGTCACCGGATGCTCGACCTGCAGCCGCGTGTTCATCTCGAGGAAATAGAAGTTGCGGTGCTTGTCGACAATGAATTCCACCGTGCCGGCCGACTGGTAGTCCACGGCGTTCGCCAGCGCCACCGACTGCTCGCCCATGGCCTTGCGGGTTTCCGCGTCGAGAAAGGGCGAGGGGGCCTCCTCAACCACCTTCTGGTTCCGCCGCTGGATCGAGCATTCGCGCTCGCCGAGATAGACCGCATTGCCGTGGCTGTCGGCGATCAGCTGGATCTCGATGTGGCGCGGCTCCTCGATGAATTTTTCGATGAAGATCCGGTCATCGCCAAACGAACTTGCCGCTTCCGATTTCGAGCGGGAAAAGCCCTCGCGCGCCTCGGCGTCGTTCCAGGCAATCCGCATGCCCTTGCCGCCGCCGCCGGCGGATGCCTTGATCATCACCGGATAGCCGATCTCGGCGGCGATCTTGGCCGCATGCGCCTCGTCATCGATAAGCCCCATGTGGCCGGGCACGGTGGAGACACCGGCTTCGGCGGCGATCTTCTTAGAGGTGATCTTGTCGCCCATCGCCTCGATGGCCTTCACCTTCGGGCCGATGAAGGCGATGCCCTCTTTCTCCAGCGCCTCGCAGAACGAGGCCCGCTCGGACAGGAAGCCGTAACCCGGATGCACGGCCTCTGCGCCGGTTTCCTTGCACGCGGCAATGATCTTGTCCGCCATCAGGTAGGACTGGTTGGCCGGCGGCGGGCCGATATGCACGGCCTCGTCAGCCATTTCCACATGCACGGCATTGCGGTCAGCGTCGGAATAAACCGCAACCGTCTTGATGCCCATCGCCCGCGCGGTCTTGATGACCCGGCAGGCAATTTCACCACGGTTGGCGATGAGGATCTTGGAAAACATGCACTTCTACCCCCGCTGATGGGCCTGTGGCCCATGACTTCCAGTCGTTTCTCCCGGTTCCGTACCCGGAGTACTTCAGGCATCCGGCCATCCGGATGCCTGTTGGCGGATCTCCCCATTGAGGAGAGAGCCATGGTCTTCAGACCTCAAGCACATCCTCGAACGCGGCGGGATAGCTCGCCCGCCCCACGCGTTCGTCGATCCTGAGCAGCGCCTGATAGGATTTCGGATCGAACGGCTCTTCGGCGGGCACGATCTCACGCCCGAAAAGCCAGCTGATCCGGCCCGCATCAAGGTTGCCGCGCTCGAACGGCTCGTCACCGTAAAGATGCCACAGCGCATGCAGGAAGGCCGCATCGGCGAGCTTTTCCGTCGATGTCCGGTCCGCCATCCGGCGGCGGTAGATGATCGGCGAAACCCCGCGCGGATTCGCCCGGCGGATGGTGAACTGGAACCCCGTGCCGGGCAGGCCGGACGGGATCCCACGGTGTTTGGTCATTTCAGGCAGTTTTGCCATCAGGCCTTGCCTTCCTTCTGGGCGTCGAGCTTGTCCTGGGTGCGCAGCTCGAAATCGCTGGCGTCATGGCGCTCGTGCAGCTGCTCGGACGGATCGCCGAAGGCGCGGTTGACCATGCGCCCGCGCTTCACCGCCGGACGGGCGGCGATCTGGTCGGTCCAGCGCTTCAGGTTGGTGTAGATGCCGGTATCGAGATATGTGGCCGCGTCATTGTAGACATTGCCCTGCATCAGCGTGCCGTACCAGGGCCAGATCGCCATGTCGGCAATCGAATACTCAGCTCCTGCCATGAACTCGTTCTTGGCCAGGTTCTTGTCGAGCACGTCGAGCTGGCGCTTGACCTCCATGGCAAAGCGGTCGATCGCGTATTCGATCTTCATCGGCGCATAGGCATAGAAATGGCCGAAACCGCCGCCGAGGAACGGGCCGGAGCCCATCTGCCAGAACAGCCAGTTCAGCGCCTCGGTACGGGCGTGGTGTTCCTTCGGCAGGAACGCGCCGAACTTCTCGGCGAGATACAGAAGGATCGAGCCGCTTTCGAACAGCCGTGTCGGTTCCGGCGTCGAATGGTCGACCATTGCCGGGATCTTCGAGTTCGGATTGACGTCGACAAAGCCCGAGCCGAACTGGTTGCCCTCGCCGATATTGACGAGCCAGGCATCGTACTCAGCGCCCTTGTGCCCGGCGGCGAGCAGTTCTTCCAGCATCACCGTCACCTTGACGCCGTTCGGCGTGGCCAGCGAATAGAGCTGCAACGGGTGCTTGCCGACCTGCAGGTCCTTGTCATGGGTCGGGCCGGAGATCGGCCGGTTGATGTTGGCGAAGCGGCCGCCATTGCCCTGTTTCCATTCCCACAGCTTTGCAGGCTGGTAGCCGGCGGGAAAATTGTTTTCAGGCGGGAAGCTGGTGTCATCAGTCATGAAATTGGATCCTTGTTGGTGAGAAACGTCTCACCGAACCATATAGGCCGAAGGTCGAACAATTGCAGCCGCCGGCAACCGCGTGGTGCCCGTCAAAATCCCGTGAGCGCCCGCAAGGCGCCGCATCATCCGAGATAGTCCGCATCTTCCACCTTCTCGAGCCACGTTACCGCCACCCCGTCGAGCGCTTCCTGGATGGCGATGTGCGTCATCGCCACCTCGGGCGATGCACCGTGCCAGTGCTTCTCGCCCGGTTCGAACCAGACCACGTCGCCGGGCCGGATCTCCTCGATCGCCCCGCCTTCGCGCTGCGCCCGGCCGAGCCCCGCCGTCACGATGATCGTCTGCCCCAGCGGGTGCGTGTGCCACGCCGTCCGCGCGCCCGGCTCGAACGTCACCGCCGCGCCCTGAACCCGCCCCGGCGCCTCCGCCGCAAACAGCCTGTCGAGCCGCACCGTTCCGGTGAAGTAATCTTCCGGCCCCTTCGCCGAGGGCGTCGAGCCTACGCGGGTGATCTTCATGGTCTGGTCCTCTGTGCGCTGCGGTCGCTCACAACGGAATGTTGTCGTGCTTGCGCAGCGGCTGCGTCACCTTCTTGGTCTTCAGCATCTCGAAGGCGCGGACCACCCGGCGCCGCGTCGAGTGCGGCATGATCACCTCGTCGATGAAGCCGCGCTGGGCGGCGACGAACGGATTGGCGAAGCGGTCTTCGTAATCCTTGGTGCGGCTGGCGATCTTGTCCGGGTCGCCAAGCTCGGAACGGTAAAGGATCTCGGTCGCGCCCTTGGCCCCCATCACGGCGATCTGCGCGGTGGGCCAGGCGTAGTTGACGTCGGCGCGGATGTGCTTGGACGCCATCACGTCATAGGCGCCGCCATAGGCCTTGCGGGTGATCACGGTGACCTTCGGCACGGTGGCCTCGGCATAGGCAAACAGCAGCTTGGCGCCATGCTTGATGATGCCGTTGTATTCCTGGCCGACGCCCGGCAGGAAGCCCGGCACGTCGACCAGCGTCAGGATCGGGATGTTGAACGCGTCGCAGAAGCGCACGAAGCGGGCGGCCTTCTTCGACGAGTCGATGTCGAGACAGCCGGCCAGCACCATCGGCTGGTTGGCGACGACACCGACGGTCGAGCCGTTGAGCCGGATGAAGCCGCAGAGGATGTTCCTGGCGTGGTTGGCCTGGATCTCGAAGAAATCGCCCTCGTCGCCGACCCGGGCAATGACCTCACGCATGTCGTAGGGCTTGTTCGGATTGTCCGGGATCAGCGTGTCGAGCGCGTTCTCGATCCTGTCGGGTGCGTCCGCGGTCGGAATGACCGGCGGGTTTTCGCGGCTCGACAATGGCAGGAAATCGAACATCCGGCGGATCTCGATCAGCGCCTCGACGTCGTTGTCGTAGGCTCCGTCGGCGACCGAAGACTTCTTGGTATGGGTCGAAGCGCCGCCGAGTTCTTCCGCCGTGACGATCTCGTTGGTCACGGTCTTGACCACGTCCGGGCCGGTCACGAACATGTAGCTGGTGTCCTTGACCATGAAGATGAAGTCGGTCATAGCCGGCGAGTAGACGGCCCCGCCCGCGCAGGGACCCATGATCACCGAGATCTGCGGGATCACGCCCGAGGCCTGCACGTTGCGCCAGAACACTTCCGCATAGCCGCCGAGCGAGGCCACGCCTTCCTGGATTCGTGCGCCGCCGGAATCATTGAGCCCGATCAGCGGTGCGCCGTTCTGCACGGCGAGATCCATCACCTTGCAGATCTTCTCGGCATGTGTCTCCGAAAGAGAGCCGCCGAACACGGTGAAATCCTGGGAAAACACGTAGACCGGGCGGCCGTTGATCGTGCCCCAGCCGGTGATCACGCCATCGCCGGGAAACACCTGGGTCTCCATGCCGAAATCGGTGCAGCGATGGGTCTTGTACATGTCGTATTCCTCGAACGATCCCTCGTCGAGAAGCACTTCCAGCCGTTCGCGCGCGGTCAGCTTGCCCTTGGCGTGCTGCGCGTCTATCCGCTTCTGCCCGCCGCCAAGCCGGGCCTGTTCGCGCCGCTGCTCAACCTCTTCGATAATCTCCCGCATCACAGGCCTCCCTTTTTCGCAATCATAGCCCATGTTGCCGGAAACACTGCCGCTGCCAAGGCTGCTTTGGTCGCATCCCCCAGGATGAACGGCGTCAGCCCCCAGGCGAGGATCGGCTGATCCCAGCCAAAAAGCGCGCCGAGCCACAAAACGCCGGGCACATAGATGATGGCGCTGGCGGCAAGCGCGGCAAGGAACGCGGTCAGCGGCGAGCGGTCCATGCCGCGTTCCGCTAAGCTGCCGGCGGCAAACGCGGCCAGCAAGTAGCCAAGCAGATAGCCCCCGGTCGGACCCATCATGTAGGCAAGGCCGATGCCCTTCTCCGGCGTGCCGGCAAACACCGGCAGGCCGAGCGCACCCTGGACAAGATACAGCGCCACCGCAGCAGAGCCGAGCCGGGACCCTAGCGCCAGCCCCAGCCCGATGACGACAAACGTCGTCATGGTCAGCGGCACCGGGTAGAAGGGGATCGAGAGCTTGGCTGACAGCGTCAGCAGAATCGAGCCGGCAATGGCCACGAGGCTGGCGATGGCCAGTTTTTCGGGCCGGGAGGCGGTCAGGGCGGCATAAAGGGTCAAGGCGGGCACTCCGTGAAACCGGGAAATGATTGTCCGGTGGTAGCGCGAATGAACGTGCCGCAACAGGGTTGAAAAGGTAAGCATGTTGCACTAGCAATGTTTGCGACTGCAATTTTGCAAAGTTGCGAACATTCATGCGGGCACGCAAGCTCTTCATCGGCGGCAAGGTCCGCGCCATCCGCGGCGAGCACGGCCTGACCCAGGCCGGCTTTGCCCAGAAGCTTGGCATCTCCACCAGCTATCTCAACCAGATCGAGAACAACCAACGCCATGTCAGTGCCTCGGTGCTGCTGGCGCTGGCCGAAGCCTTCTCCGTCGACATCACCACCCTGTCCGACCAGGACAGCGACCGGCTGCTCGCCGATGTCTCCGAGGCGCTCGCCGATCCGGTCTCGGGCGGGGCACAACCGTCGCTGACCGATGTCAAGCTGGTTGTGCAGAACGCCCCGTCTTTTGCCCGCGCCTTCCTGTCTCTGCACCAGGCCATGCGCCGCTCCGGCGACCAGCTCGCCGAACTCGACGAGACGCTGGAGCGGTCCGGCGCACTGAGCGAGCCGACGCCTTACGAGGAAGTTCGTGACTTCTTCCACTATGTCGACAACTACATTCACGAGCTGGATATCGCTGGAGAGTCGCTGAGCCGGGACCTGGCCAAGAGTCGCGGCGTCAGCCTCAAGGCGCTGGCCGACCATATCGAACGGCGCCACCGGGTGCGGGTGGTGATCGGCGCCGGCAGCGAGCCGGGGGCGGGGCAGGGCGATGCGAATGGCGGCGGGCTGCGCCGTTTCGATCCGGTCAGCCGCGTGCTCTGGCTCAATCCGCGCACGCCGGCCTCGACCCAGGCCTTCCAGATTGCCTGCCAGATTGCGCTGATCGAGCATGACGCGGCGATGACCCGGATCATCTCCGAGGCGCGCTTCCGCTCGGCTGATGCCGCCGGTATCTGCCGCATCGGTCTTGCCAACTACTTTGCCGGCGCCGCCATCCTGCCCTATGGCGCTTTCAGCGCCGCTGCACGCGAGTTGCGCCACGACCTTGTGCTTTTGGCCGACCGGTTCGCAACCAGTCTCGAGCAGGTGGCGCACCGGCTTTCGACCCTGCAGCGGCCGGGACAGAAGGGCGTGCCGTTCTTCTTCGCCCGGGTCGACAAGGCCGGCAACATCACCAAGCGTCATTCCGCCACCAAGTTGCAATTCGCCCGTTTCGGCTCTGCCTGTCCCTTGTGGAACGCGCATTCCGCCTTCGAGACCCCGAACCGGATCATCCGGCAGCTGGCCGAAACGCCGGACGGCGTGCGTTATCTCTGCCTTGCCACTGCGGTCTCCAAACCCTCCGGCGGCTGGCGCGATCCGGTGCAGTCCTATGCCTTAGCGCTCGGCTGCGAGGTGGCTCACGCCGGCGAGTTGGTCTACGCCGACGATCTCGACATCGCCCGCGCCGAGGCCTTCGAACCGATCGGCGTCTCCTGCCGGATCTGCGAGCGCCGCAACTGCCATCAGCGCGCAGTCCCCCCACTCAAGCGCCGTCTGGTGGTCGATCCCAACACCCGCAAAACAGTGCCCTACGGATTGGAATGATCGCCGGCAAGGCTTGCGGCATGTCGTGCGCTCGGGCTAGGAATTTGCATCGCCCCGTTTCGGGGCATCAGCGAAAGGCAGACCCGGTGACCGGCACGATCTATGTCCTCAACGGACCGAACCTCAATCTTCTGGGCAAGCGCCAGCCGGAGATCTATGGCCACGAAACCCTGGCCGATGTTGAGGCTGCAGCCTTGAGCCAGGCCGAAAGCTATGGCCTTGCCGTCCGGTTCCTGCAATCCAATGCCGAGCACCAGCTGATCGACTGGATCCACGAGGCCCGTGAAGATGCAGTAGCCGTGATCATCAACCCCGGCGCCTACACCCACACCTCCATCGCGATCCTCGATGCGCTCAACACTTTTGAAGGCCCGGTGATGGAAGTCCACATTTCCAACGTGCACAAGCGCGAGGAATTCCGTCGCCATTCCTACGTGTCGCTGCGCGCCGACGGCGTCATCGCAGGATGCGGCACGCAGGGCTATCTGCTGGCGATCGACCGGGTTGCCAAATTGGTGAGCGCCACCAACTGAGGCGGGCGACCGACCTCAGAAGTCGAGCGGCGCGTTGTCGGTGACTTCTTTCATCACGAAAAAGCTTCGGATCTGGCGCACGCCGGGAAAGGCGATGAGCTGCTCGCCGTGCAGCTTGTTGAAATCGGCCATGTCCTGCACCCGCACTTTCAGGAAATAGTCGAAGTCACCGGCGACCAGATGACAGTCGAGCACGAAGCTCAACTTGCGGATCGCCGTCTCGAAGGCTGCGAAACTCTCGGGTGTTGAGCGATCGAGCACCACGCCGACCATGACCAGCGCGCCGCGCGAAACTGCGTGCGGATTGATCAGCGCCCTGAACCCCTTGATGAAGCCCTCGTCGACCAGCCGCTGGGTGCGGCGATGGCAGGTTGCAGGGCTGACGGAGACCTTCTGGGCGAGATCGGCATTGCTCAGCCGTCCGTCCGCCTGGAGCAGCTTGAGCATCTTGCGGTCGATTTTATCAAGATCAGCAGGCATGAAAGAAGCTTCCGTAAATTGATATTACGATGGAAGAACCCATCGAAATTCTGTTTCGAATTTGCTGCATGATAAATTCCACGCGACGAGTTTGAAAGCACCTTTCATGCGATCCGGGTTAGGTTTCTCTCCTGAATGAGCCACCTCGCGCCGACCAGGCCCTAACCCACGGACAGACACCCATGAACCTCGCCAAATTCGACCGTTACCCGCTCACCTTCGCAGGCCCGACCCCGATCGAGCATCTTCCGCGTCTGAGCGCAGCCATTGGTGCCGATGTGGAGATCTATGCCAAGCGGGATGACTGCAATTCGGGCCTGGCGCTGGGCGGCAACAAGTTGCGCAAGCTCGAATACATCGTGCCTGATGCGATCGCCGCTGGCGCTGATACCCTGGTCTCGATCGGCGGCGTCCAGTCCAACCACACCCGCATGGTCGCGGCCACCGCCGCCAAGATCGGCATGAAGTGCGTCGTGGTCCAGGAAAGCTGGGTGCCGCATGATGACGCGGTCTATGACCGGGTTGGCAATATCCTGCTCACCCGCCTGATGGGCGCCGACAGCAGGTTGGTCGACGAGGGCTTCGACATCGGCATCCGCCAGAGCTGGGAGGACGCCATGCAGTCGGTGCGCGACCGCGGCGGCGTACCCTATCCGATCCCGGCCGGTGCTTCGGTGCACAAATACGGCGGCCTCGGCTATGTCGGTTTTGCCGAGGAGGTGCGCGCCCAGGAAGCCGAAATGGGGATCACCTTCGACTACATCATTGTCTGCGTCGTCACCGGCTCGACACAGGCCGGCATGATTGTGGGCTTTGCTGCCGACGACCGGGCGAACCGGGTCATCGGCATTGATGGCTCTGGAACCCCCGAGCAGCTGCGTGCACAGGTCCGCGGCATCGTGGACAACACAGCGGATCTTGTTGAGCTTGGCCGCAAGGTGCGCGACGACGAGATCGTCATCAACTCCGATTATGCCTATCCGGCCTATGGCGTCCCAAGCCACGAGACCAATGAGGCGATCCGCCTTGCCGCACGGACGGAAGCAATGATCACCGATCCGGTCTACGAAGGAAAGTCGATGCAGGGCATGATCGATCTTGCGCAAAAGGGCTTTTTCCCCAAAGGCTCGAATATTCTTTACGCCCACCTCGGAGGAGCTCCGGCACTTAACGGCTACAGCTACACCTATCGCAACGGTTGAGGCAAACCGGCGGGTTTTGAGGCGTCGTCCCATTTACCGATGCCAGCGACGCCGCCCTGCGCCATTTTGTTTGTCATGGTTTGACACTGGTCAAGGCTGGATGTGCGTCTTGCGGCTATACTACCCCTTTGTTTGAGCGGGGCATGAAATGGAAGACACAAAAAGCGAACTCGAAACAACGGTCGACGACGTGGCGGCCGCAATCTCCGAGACGGTGCTCGAAACATCGGACAAGGAAACGGTTGAGGCCAAGCCACCGCGGTTGACCACAGCAGACATCCGCAAGGACGAAGCTGCGATCGCGCAATTGTTCGAGCAGGGGGTCTATCCCTACAAGACCAGGATGCGCCGCGTCGCCTATGAAAAGGAAAAGGCCAGACTGCAGGTCGAGTTGCTCAAGGCCCAGCGCTGGATCGAGGACACCGGCCAAAAGGTGGTGATGCTGTTTGAAGGCCGGGATGCGGCCGGCAAGGGTGGCACCATCAAGCGCTTTACGGAGCATCTCAACCCGCGTACGGCCCGTGTTGTGGCACTCAACAAGCCAACCGACCGGGAACGCTCGCAATGGTACTTCCAGCGCTACATCGAGCATCTGCCGGCATCGGGCGAAATGGTGTTGTTCGACCGCTCCTGGTACAATCGCGCAGGTGTTGAGCGTGTCATGGGGTTTTCTTCGCCGACTGAATATCTCGAATTCATGCGCGAGGCACCCGAGATCGAGCGCATGCTCACCCGTTCCGGCATCCTTTTATTCAAGTACTGGTTCTCGGTGACGCAGGGCGAACAGCTCAGGCGGTTTGGCCAGCGCGAGAGGGATCCGCTCAAGCAATGGAAACTGTCGCCCATCGACAAGGCCTCGCTCGACAAGTGGGACGACTACACCGAGGCCAAGGAGGCGATGTTCTTCTACACAGACACAGCCGACGCGCCCTGGACCATCGTCAAGTCCGACTGCAAGAAACGCGCACGACTCAATTGCATGAAGCACTTCCTGTCTAGCCTGCCCTATCCCAACAAGGATCATCTGGTTGTCCATCACCCGGACCGGCTGATTGTCGGTTCAAGCAGTCATGTCATCGGGACAGATGACCATATCCTGGGCAAGACCCTGCATCCGGACATCCGCAAGCCGAAGATGGCTGCCGGCTAGGCCGAAGCAGCAGTTGAGCCTGCTATTGGAAGCGTCGCCAGTGCGGCGCTTCTTTTTTGTGAGCTTACCTCACACGAAGATATATTTAACCTCTTGAATATGGAATATCGCTTATATATATCTGGATCGGGCGCAACGACGCCCTGCCTTCAAACGGCACAATCCAAAGAGGGAAGACACAAGCATGGAAACAGAATTCACGCCATGGATGTCACTGACCGGCGGCATTCTCATCGGCCTTTCGGCAATCTTGTTGATGGCGTTCAATGGCCGCATTGCCGGCATGACCGGTATTCTCACGGGCATTATTCCGCCGATATCGACTGACTGGGCCTGGCGCATTGCCTTTCTTGCCGGCGCTGTGATCGGTCCGATGGTTTTTCTGGCTGCCGGTGGTGCGATTCCCTACGCCGTTCCCGTCTCGCTGCCGCTGCTGGCTTTGGGCGGCCTGATCGTCGGCGTTGGCGTCTACTACGGTGCCGGCTGCACCTCGGGCCACGGTGTCTGCGGCATGGCGCGGCTGTCGCCGCGTTCGATCGCGGCAACGATCACCTTCATGATTTTCACCGGACTGACCGTCTATGTCGTCCGTCACATTGCGGGGATCTGATCCATGCAGAAGCTTCTCCTGTCCGGCCTCACCGGAATGATCTTCGGTCTTGGCATTGCCATCTCCGGCATGGCCAACCCGGCCAAGGTGCTCAATTTCTTCGACGTTGCCGGCAGCTGGGATCCCAGCCTGATCTTCGTGATGGGCGGCGCACTGATAACGACTGCGATTGGTTACGTGCTGGTGTTTGGCGCCCGCAAGAAGCCCGTCTTCGACGCGGAATTCCATCTTCCGATCAACCGGACCATCGATGCGAGGCTGATCGGGGGCTCGGCCGTCTTCGGAATTGGCTGGGGCATTGCCGGCTTTTGTCCCGGCGGCGCTATCCCTGCGCTCGGTTTCGGCGGCCTTGATGTCATCGCCTTCGTTGGCGCCATGATCATCGGCATCGTGCTGGCACGGTCGCTCGACGGCCTGCGCCACAAGCCTGCCAAGGCATTCTGAGCAAAGCGCCGGGTTGCCTCCGGGTGACCCGGCATCTTGAACATGGCGCCGCAACCTTCGGCAGCGCAAAATCCGACCTGACGAAAAGAGGAGATGATACAATGTCGAACTATCCAGTGGACATGTCTGTCACACCAGAGGTCAAGGCTTTCTTCGACCCCGACACCAACACCATCAGTTATGTGGTCAGGGACCCTGCCTCCAAGTCCTGCGCTGTCGTCGATTCCGTCATGGACATCGACTATGCCGCCGGCCGGATCACCTACGGCCACGCCGACCGGATGATTGAATACATTCAGGAGAATGGCCTCACGCTGGAATGGATCATCGAGACCCATGTTCACGCCGACCATCTTTCCGCCGCGCCCTACATCCAGGACAAGCTGGGCGGCAAGATTGGCATTGGCGACAAGATCATGGTCGTGCAGGACACCTTCGGCAAGATCTTCAACGAAGGCACCGAGTTCCAGCGCGACGGCTCGCAGTTCGACGCCCTGTTCAAAGATGGCGATACCTACCAGATCGGCACGATGCAGGCCGTCGCCATGTACACGCCGGGCCACACCCCCGCCTGCATGGTCCATGTCATGGGCAATGCCGCCTTTGTCGGCGACACCCTCTTCATGCCCGATGGCGGATCGGCCCGCGCCGATTTCCCTGGCGGCGATGCAGCCACGCTCTACGACTCGATCCAGAAAGTGCTGTCGCTGCCCGACGAGATGCGCCTGTTCATGTGTCATGACTACGGTCCGAATGGTCGCGATATCCAGTGGGAAACCACGGTCGGCGACGAGAAGGCTCACAACATCCATGTCGGTGGCGGCAAGAGCCGCGAGGATTTCATCAAGTTCCGCACCGAGCGCGATGCCCAGCTGGCGATGCCGCGGCTGATCATCCCGTCGCTGCAGGTCAACATGCGCGCCGGTGACATTCCGACCGATAAGGACGGGCGTGCAATGCTGAAGGTTCCCGTCAACGGACTTTGACGGGCTCCTTCGACCATAAAGCGACACCGGACAGGCCGTAACCACGGATTGGATGAAAGCAGTCATGGACATCAGGAAGATCAACCGCGGGCTCTCGGTGAGCCCGCAAATCGCCCCGGCCGACGTGGCCGAGTTGAAGATGGCAGGTTTTCGTTCGATCATCTGCAATCGCCCCGACGGCGAGGGCAATGACCAGCCGACATTCGCGGAAGTCGAAAAGGCTGCGCGGGCGGCTGGTCTTGAGGCCCACTACATGCCCATCGTCGCAGGCCGCGTGGCCGACGAGGACGCCGGCAGGTTCGATGCCGCGATCTCTGATCTTCCCGGTCCCGTGCTCGCCTATTGCCGCACCGGCACCCGGTCGACCACGCTCTGGGCCTTGGCCGAAGGTGCGCGCGGCACGCCTCTGCCCACCATTCTGGCCGCCACCAAGGCGGCCGGATACGACATGTCGGGCGTCGTAAGGCGCATTGCCAATGGCGGCAAGACACCCACGGATGTTGCCGATTTCTCCCATGACATCGTCATCATCGGCGGGGGGTCGGCGGGCGTTTCCGTCGCTGCCAGCCTGCTTGCCCGGGTGTCCGACCTCGACATCGCCATCATCGACCCGCAGGACGTTCATTATTATCAGCCCGGATGGACGATGGTAGGCGGCGGCATCTTCGAACCCGAAGTCACCGCCCGCACCATGGGATCGCTGATCCCGCGCGGTGTATCCTGGATCAAGGCCGCCGTTTCAGCCTTCGAGCCCGCCAACAACGCGGTGATACTCGATGGCTGCCGGGTGGTCCGCTACAATCGCCTGATTGTCGCCCCCGGCCTCAAGCTCGATTGGGACGCCATCGAAGGGCTGCCCGAAACCCTCGGACGAAATGGTGTGACGTCGAACTACCGTTATGATCTGGCGCCCTATACGTGGAAGCTGGTCAAGGGCATGAAGTCTGGCAAGGCGATCTTTACCCAGCCACCGATGCCGATCAAATGTGCCGGAGCACCGCAGAAGGCGCTCTATCTTTCCGGCGATCACTGGTTCAAGTCCGGCGATCTGGCAAACATCGAGATCGAGTTCTGCAACGCCGGCGGCGTGCTCTTCGGGGTCAAGGACTATGTGCCCGCGCTTGAAGAGTACATCGCCAGGTACAATGCCCAACTGAGCTTCATGCACAATCTGGTCAGGATTGATGGCCCGGCCAGGAAGGCCTGGTTCTCGGTCACCGATGCCGGCGGCAACAAGGAGATAGTCGAAAAGTCTTTCGACATGATCCATGTCGTGCCGCCGCAGACAGCACCCGATTTCATTCGCGTCAGCCCGCTTGCCGATGCGGCAGGCTGGGTCGATGTCGATCAGACCACCCTGCGCCACAAGACTTTCGAGAACATCTGGTCGCTGGGCGATGTGATGAACGCGCCCAACGCCAAGACGGCTGCCGCCGCCCGCAAGCAGGCCCCGGTGGTCGCCAACAACGTCCTGGCCGACATGGGCCGGGTCAAGGGCATCGCCCATTACGACGGCTACGGTTCCTGCCCGCTGACGGTCGAGCGCGGCAAGATCGTTCTCGCCGAGTTCGGCTATGGCGGAAAGCTGCTGCCGAGTTTTCCCGGCTTTCTCGTCGACGGCACCAGGCCGAGCCGGGTGTCGTGGCTGCTCAAGGAGCGCATTCTGCCGCCGATCTACTGGAAGGCCATGCTCAAGGGCAAGGAATGGATGGCCAGGCCGGAAGTCGTCGGCTGAACTGACGGAACCACCGTGACAATCCTGGCCCGGCGCTCCGGAAAGGGCGCCGGCATCCCGATCTGTTGCTAAACGCTGGCGCTGGATGCGCTGCAAGGACATCGACATGCAAAAAGATCACGCAATCATCAATCGCCTTGCCCGCGTCATGCCGGTCTTCGACTGGGGCCGCCGCTATGATCGCGACGCGCTGGGCAATGACCTTGTGGCAGCCGTGATTGTCACCATCATGCTGATCCCGCAGTCGCTGGCCTACGCGTTGCTGGCCGGCCTGCCTGCCGAGACCGGGATCTACGCCTCGATCGCGCCGATCGTGCTCTACGCCATCTTCGGCACCAGCCGGGCGCTGGCCGTCGGGCCGGTGGCGGTGGTCTCGCTGATGACTGCGGCCGCGATCGGCAACATCGCCGAACCGGGCTCGCCCGAACTGCTGCTTGCCGCCGTCACCCTGGCCTTCCTGTCGGGTGCCTTCCTTATCCTGCTCGGGGTCTTCCGGCTGGGCTTTCTCGCCAACTTCCTCTCGCATCCGGTCATCGCCGGCTTCATCACCGCCTCGGGCATTCTCATCGCCATGAGCCAGCTGCGCCATATCCTTGGCATTTCTGCCGGAGGCGCCAACCTGCCGGAGTTGCTGCAGTCCCTGTTCGAGCATCTGGGTGAGATCAACTGGATCACGTTGGCAATCGGAGTGAGCGCCACGGCCTTCCTGTTCTGGGTGCGCAAGGGGCTGATGCCGCTGTTGCTGTCGACAGGCATGAAGCCCAAGCTGGCCGGAGTGCTGGCCAAGGCCGGGCCGGTTGCCGCGGTCTTTGTCACCACCTTCATCGCCTGGGTCTTCAATCTCAGTGAAGCCGCAGGCGTTCGCGTGGTCGGCGACGTGCCTCAGGGCCTTCCGCCGCTGACCATGCCGTCGTTCTCGCCCGATCTGCTGGGCCAGCTGATTGGCCCCGCAGTGCTGATCTCGATCATCGGCTTTGTCGAATCCGTCTCGGTTGCCCAGACCCTGGCCGCCCGCAAGCGCCAGCGCATCGTTCCCGATCAGGAACTGATCGGCCTGGGCGCCGCCAATGTCGGGGCGGCGTTTACCGGCGGTTACCCGGTCACCGGCGGTTTCGCCCGTTCGGTGGTTAATTTCGACGCCGGCGCGGAAACCCCCGCCGCCGGCGCCTACACCGCGGTCGGATTGTTGCTCGCGGCCATGCTGCTGACGCCACTGATCTACAATCTTCCTCAGGCAACGCTTGCTGCCACCATCATCGTTGCGGTCCTTTCGCTCGTGGATTTTTCGATCCTGAAAAAGACCTGGGCCTATTCGCGCGCCGATTTCGCCGCCGTCACAGCCACCATCGCCCTGACGCTGCTCTTCGGCGTCGAGGTCGGCGTCACCGCCGGTGTGCTGCTGTCGATCCTGATCCATCTCTACAAGTCGTCGCGGCCGCACATGGCCGTTGTCGGCCGGGTTCCGGGCACCGAGCATTTCCGCAACGTCAAGCGCCACAAGGTGGAGATCGACGAGACCGTGCTGACGCTCAGGGTCGACGAAAGCCTGTATTTCGCCAATGCGCGCTATCTGGAAGACAGCCTTTATGACATGGTGGCGGCGCGTCCGCAGCTCAAGCATGTGGTGCTGATGTGCCCGGCGGTCAACGAGATCGACATGAGCGCGCTGGAATCGCTGGAGGCGATCAACGAGCGTCTGCACGCGCTCGGCGTCACCTTCCATCTCAGTGAGGTCAAGGGACCGGTGATGGACCGGCTGCGGCGCGGCGATTTTCTGCAGCATCTCAGCGGCAAGGTCTTCCTCAGCCAGCATCAGGCGGCGCTCGAGCTTGCCGCCGGACCTTCACAAACCAGGATCACAACCTCCCAACCAAACTAAGGAGATTTTCATGACCATACGGATTGGCGACACTGCCCCCAATTTCAAGGCCGACACCACCAACGGCCCGATCGATTTCCACGAGTGGATCGGCTCGTCCTGGGCCTTCTTCTTCAGCCATCCAGCTGATTTCACCCCGGTCTGCACCACCGAGATGGGCCGCACCTCGCAGCTCTCCGACCAGTTCGCAGCCCGCAACGTCAAGCCGATCGGCCTGTCGACGGACGGCGTCGAGGAGCACATGGCCTGGATCAGCGACGTCAACGACACGCAAGACACCACCCTGACCTTCCCGATCGTGGCCGACAAAGACCACAAGGTCGCCGAGCTTTATGACATGATCCACCCCAATGCGAGCACCACCGCCGCCGTGCGTTCGGTGTTCATCATCGATCCGGACAAGAAGATCCGCCTGACGATGACCTATCCGATGAATGTCGGCCGCAACTTCGATGAGATTATCCGTGTCATCGACGCCCTGCAGCTGGCCGACGCCAAGACGGTCGCCACCCCCGCTGACTGGCGTCCGGGCGGCAAGGTCATCATCCCGACCTCCGTCAGCAATGAGGACGCCAAGAGCATTTTCCCGCAGGGCTGGGAGGAGATCCGCCCTTATCTCCGCGTCACCGAAGTCGGCTGAGGCTGTCGCAACAGAAAACGCCCGCTGTGAAGCGGGCGTTTTTGTTCAGTCAAACGGCGATGAGGCAGCCATTTCCCAAGGGCAGGAGATCAGCTCAGCGGACGGATCCGCACCGCCAGCAGATCGATGCTTTTTCCGCCGCCGGAAATGTCGCTGTTGATCACCAGGTACCCGCCTTCATTCGGGGCCAGCGCCCGGTCAAAGTCGAGACTGAACAGCACGTCGGTCGTGTCGTAGGTCACGTCAAAGCGGCGGCGGCCGCAATCGCCCAGTACCGAGAATTCGCATTTGACATAGATCTGCGTTGTCTCCGGCGAAGCAGAGCGGACCGTCAGCGCCAGCACCGATTGCCGCCCTGCAAGCGCCTGCATGACTTCAGATCCGAGCGGTACCAGCACCTCTCCACTTGTATCGCCGCTGCCCGACGAAATTCGAAGCGCGGTGCTTTCCTCTTCCTCGATCACCTCTGCGCGGGCATTGCCGCGAACCTCCGGCGTGCCGTCGCGACCGGGCGTGAACACATTGGCCCATTCTCCTGAAAATCCGGAGCCGGGATTGAGCTGTTGCGGACCCCCGGCAAAATCATCCCGGCTGAGCGAAGGCGGAGGATTGGGGACGCCGGTGTCCCGTTCGGCTGCACTCTTGAGCGCGCCGCTTTCGATCAGCCACCAGACGCCGATCCCCAGAAACGACAGCATGACCGCGGCAGAGAAGATTGATGCAAACACCGGGCGCCGGCGCTTTTCCTTGCGCGGTTTTGGGGTCTTGACCTTCTTGGCCGGTTTTCCGGAATCGGAAGCCGGGGCCTTGATATGCGCGGGCCGTTCCCCGGCGGTAACGGAAACCGGAGCGCCTGCGCCTTCATGATCGCGCGCGTCGGGAGCAAAATCGAGATTGGCACCGGCAGCCGGCGCGCTTGGCCGCCGCGACACCGAACCCACGGTCGGTGCGGCTTGCTGCGGTGCGTCCACTCCGGCATCGGTGTCGTCCCGGGAGACATGGGTGACCTCCGGCTGTTCATGTTCGGGGCCGAGGACCGCCTGCACATCGTAGACCGGCCGGGAAGTGGCAGGCGCCTCGGCTTTCGCCGGACCGGTGTCTGCGGGAAGTTCCACGGAAGGGGCAGCAACTGCGGGTGCCGGCTCTTCGGCAGCGGGAGGGGTCCATTCGGCCTCGATCTCAGCAATCAGCAGTTCCAGCCTGTGCCGGTGATCATCCACCCGTTCCGGATCGGTGATGCCCTGCCGCTCGAGGCTGCGGTCGAGCGCCGCCCTGGCGGAATCGTAAATACGGCGGCGGGCCTGCGCACCGGGTATTCCCGCCTTGTCCAAAGCCCCGCGAATTGCCGCTTCCATGCCGGTCAATGGTCTGTCTCCGTGCCACGCGGTCCGGCCACAGCCGGTCCGCAAAAATCAGTTCTGGCACCCCCGGGTCACCAGGGCCCGGTTCAGACAGGATGCCGTGGTCAAATCGCCATCTGGCCGCCCGTGCCTTCCTGCTGTGCGTATCCGCTAACCCGGTAAAACTCAAGCTTGCTCGAAAAACGGGGCCGATCGGCCTGTGGAGTTGGGCTGGCCAAGTCAAGTCTTTTCAGTGCCGGTGGGCTCTGCTATGGAAATTGACGTTTGCGTAAACGTCATTGTGATTTGCGAGGCCATATGACCCTTCCCGCCGTTCTCCAGACCAATTTCCGGCTTCCAGTCGTTGCCGCACCCCTGTTCATCATTTCCCATCCGCCGCTGGTCATGGCCCAGTGCAAGGCGGGTATCATGGGGTCGTTTCCCGCGCTCAACGCCCGCCCGGAAGCCCAGCTTGACGAATGGCTCGCCGAAATCACCGAGGGTCTTGCCGACCACACCGCAAAGAACCCGGACCGCCCGGCCGCTCCTTTTGCTGTCAACCAGATCGTTCACCGCTCCAACAAGCGGCTGGAGCATGATCTGACCATGTGCGTCAAATACAAGGTGCCGGTGGTGATTTCGTCGCTTGGCGCAGTGCCCGAGGTCAACGCCGCGATCCATTCCTATGGCGGTATCGTGCTGCATGACATCATCAACAATCGCCATGCCCATTCGGCCATCAACAAGGGCGCTGATGGACTGATCGCGGTCGCCGCCGGCGCCGGTGGCCACGCCGGCCCGCTCTCGCCCTTTGCGCTGGTCCAGGAAATCCGCGAATGGTTTGACGGACCGCTGCTGCTTTCGGGCTCGATTGCCAACGGCGGAGCAATTCTCGCAGCCCAGGCCATGGGGGCCGATATGGCCTATATCGGCTCGCCCTTCATTGCCACCGACGAGGCCCGCGCAACCGATGATTACAAGCAGATGATCGTCGACAGCGAAGCCAAGGACATCGTCTACTCAAACTTCTTTACCGGGATTCCGGGCAACTACCTCAAGCCTTCGATCACCGCATCCGGCCTTGATCCGGACAACCTACCTGAGGCCGATCCGACCAAGATGGACTTCGACAAGTCGACATCCGGACCGAAGGCCTGGAAGGAAATCTGGGGCTCCGGGCAGGGTATCGGAGCGGTCAAGAAGATCGGCCCGGTGTCCGAACTCGTCGACCGGCTGGAGACCGAATACAAGGCCGCCCGCACGCGCCTGGCGCTTTAGGTCACTCTTCCCGGCGCCGCCGGAACTCCGGATGCAGTCCCGATGGGATCGCATCCGGTCATCTTTGTTGACTGTTTTACACTGCGAATGACTGGACAGCCGCACCACTTTGCTCTCAAATCCCGGGCGTCGGGATAGTCGAAGGAGCGCTGTCATGGATTTCCAAACCGCTGTCAGGACCTGTTTCCAGAAATATGCCACCATATCCGGCCGCGCCCGGCGTTCCGAATACTGGTGGTTCGCGCTCTTCCTGCTGATCGGCAATGGCGTGCTGAGCCTGGTCGACACCATCCTGTTCGGGGATGCCAACGTGTTATCCGCCATCTTCAGCCTGGCAACCGTCGTCCCCTCGATCTGCGCAGGCGGGCGCCGGCTTCATGACACGGGCCGCTCGGCCTGGTGGTTGCTCCTGGGGCTGATCCCGCTGATCGGCTTTCTCGTGCTGCTGTGGTGGTTCGTCCAGAAGGGCACTGATGGCAGCAACGAGTACGGCCCCGATCCGCTGGCCGGCGACCAGACCGGACTGTAGGCGGGCAAAAGCTGCGGAAGTCGGCTCCCTGTCCGGGCGAAAGCCTGCGGTGGCTGGCATGCCCAAAAACTGCAACGCTATCTACATGCTGACTTGAATTTGCACCGCAATCACGGTATTTGCGCTCCATCATGCGGGCGCGGAGCCAAAACCCCGAACCCGCCCATGAACTGGCCTGCCGCTTTAGCTCAGTTGGTAGAGCACGTCATTCGTAATGACGGGGTCACGTGTTCGAGTCACGTAAGCGGCACCATTTCCCGATCTTGTAAAAGTGCCTTTCTCCGCAGCATGTGTGTGCATCAGCCGGCGATCTGGCGCGCCTGTCTCTTCCCGCCGCGGATATTGATCCAGTTGGCCAGGATGATGATGCCTCCGCCGAGCAGGATGAAGACGTCGGCCCTTTCACCGAACAGTATGGCGCCGATGATGACGATCAGCGGCAGCCGGGCAAAGTCGATCGGCATGACGAAACTTGCCGGCGCCAGCGAAAGCGCGGTGGTCAGGCAGTAATGCGCCAGCAATCCGGCGGCGCCGATCACCAGCAGCCATGGCAGCGTTGCAAGTGTCGGCCAGCTGACCGAGGGCTGCAGCACCAGCGCGACAAAACCGAAGCCCAGCTGAAACAAGGTCAGCCAGAACAGGATCGAAACAATGCTTTCGTGACGGGTCAGTGCCTTGGTCATGATGATGGTGGCTGCGAAGAAGATCGCTGACATGGCCGCGGTGATCAAACCGGGCTCCAGCGAGCCGAAATCCGGCCGCGCGACAACGAGAATGCCCAGAAAGCCCAGGCCTGCGGCAATGATCTTGGAGCCGGTCAGCCGTTCACCCAGAAACGCGAAGCTCAACAGGATGACCCAGACGGGTGTCGTGAACTCGAGCGCGAACACCTGCGCCAGCGGGATTGACGCGAGAGCAAAAAACCAGAGGTTCTGTCCGGTGAAGTGGAACAGGTTCCGGAAGAAATGCTGCTTCAGCCGGTCGCGCCGGACCTCGCCAAGCCGGCGGCTTGCGCCGGCAAGACCCAGAACGATGATGAGGCCGACCAGAGAACGGAACGCCATGATCTCGAAGGTCGAGTGGACAGCCGAGACGTAGCGGCCCGCCACGGCCATTGCGGAGAAGGAACTGATCGATCCGCACATCCAGAGTGCAGCCTGGACCGGCCGGTAGGTTTGGGGCATGCGCGGGGCTCTCCGTGTTTCCGGCAGGAGAACCCTGTGCCGAAGACTCAATTGCAGGCAGACCGGTTTAAGCCAACCAGACGGCGGCGACAATCACTCTGGTGTCGGATCAAGGCAATTCGGGCTGTCGATAGTTTTCCCGGACATCGTTACAGCGTTCGCAATTGCGCTCCGCAGCTTCTCGCCTTACCGTCCCGACTGGATTGGGGAACGGGAGGGCGGCACAATGCATCTACTGGTGATCGGAGCTGCCGGGATGATCGGCCGCAAGTTTCTGAATGCCGTTGTGGCCTCCGGCAGGTTGGGTGATCGCGACGTGTCCAGGCTGACACTCGCGGACGTGGTCAAGCCGGAAATTCCGGCAGGGTTTTCAGGCGAGGCCGCAGGCCTTGCGCTCGATATCTCCGATCCCCGAGCCGCACGCCAGCTGGTCGCCGGCCGGCCCGAAGTGATCATTCATCTGGCGGCCATTGTCTCGGGAGAGGCGGAACTGGATTTCGACAAGGGCTACCGGATCAATCTCGATGGGACCCGCCACCTCTTTGATGCGATCCGTCATCTCTCCGAAATGGACGGCTATTGCCCGCGCGTGGTGTTTTCGTCTTCCGTCGCGGCCTTTGGCGCTCCCGTGCCCGACGAGATCGACGACACCTTCCTGACCGCGCCGCTGACCAGCTACGGCACGCAGAAGGTGATTGGCGAATTGTTGCTGCAGGATTACACCCGCCGCGGCTTTTTTGACGGGATGGCTATCCGCCTGCCGACGATCTGCATCCGCCCCGGGCTGCCCAACGCGGCTGCATCGGGATTCTTCTCGGGCATCTTGCGCGAACCGCTGGCGGGCAAGCCGGCCGTCCTCCCGGTTCCCGATACGGTCCGGCACTGGCACGCAAGCCCGCGCGCCGCTGTCGGCTTCCTGATCCATGCCGCGACGATGGACACGGGCCCGGTCGGACATCGCCGAGCGCTCAACATGCCCGGAGTATCGGCCACGGTGGCAGAACAGATCGAGGCGCTGCGGCGCATTGCGGGAGACAAGGCAGTGGCGCTCATCCGCCGTGAGCCTGCGCCCGAGATCATGCGCATCGTCTCGGCCTGGCCGCGCGGCTTTGCCCCCGACAGGGCGCTGGCGCTGGGGTTCAGCGCTGAATCCTCCTTCGATGAGATCATCCGCATTCACATCGAGGACGAGATGGCGGGCGAGATCCGGGTCTGACCCGGTCGGCGGTTACTCGACCTGCGCGGTCACCTCGATCTCGATCAGCATTTCCGGTCGGATCAATTGGCAGACGATCATTGTCGCTGCAGGATCGATGCCGCTCAGATGTTCCGCCAGGACCGGCGCAACAAGATCAAAATGTTCGGGTTTGGTGACATAATACCTTACCCGCACCACGTCGCTCATGCTGGCTTCGAGAGCCGCCAGCGAGGCGGCAATCGTGGTCAAGCAGTTGCGCGCCTGGTCAGCAACGCTGGCCGGCATCTCCATGGCTTCATAGTCATAGCCGGTGGTGCCCGAGACGTGCACGAACGGCCCCTGACGCACGGCACGGGAATAGGCCGCGGCCTTTTCGAACGGAGATCCGGTGGAATATCTGCGTCTTTCGCTCATCTCGGTCGATCCTGTCTCTCGCCCCGACGTCTCAGCCGTGCGCCCAGTCCATGTAGAGTTCGCGGGTCTTGCGGCCTGTCGGCCCGGCCTGCAGTTCCCGGTCCTCAATCTTGATCACCGGAACCACCTTCGAGTGGTTACCGGTCGAGAAGATCTCGTCGGCATCCATGAAATCGGCAACGGAGAGCGATTTCTCCACCACTTCGGTGCCGGAATCACGCAGCAGACTGATGGCACGGGACCGGGTGATACCGGTCAGGAAAGTTCCGTTCGGAGCTGGCGTGAACACCACCCCGTCCTTGACCATGAAGATGTTGGATGTCCCGGTTTCGGCGACATTGCCGAGCATGTCGAGCACCAGCGCGTTGTCGAAGCCGCGGGACTTGGCTTCCATCACCGCCCGGCCGTTGTTGGGATAGAGGCAGCCTGCCTTGGCGTTGGTCGGCGCGGTTTCATAGGTCGGGCGGCGGAACGGCGAGACGGTTACCGAAAAACCGGAGGAGGCAATCATCGGGCTTTCAAACAGGCACAGGCAGAACCGCGTGGAGTCCGGGTCTGCCGGCACCGACATGTATCCGCCATGCTCGGCCCAGTACATAGGCTTGATGTAGACGGCGGTCTTGCCGTCGAACTTCTTCAGCCCTTCGCGTGCCAACGCCTCAATCTCGCCGGCTTCCATGGTGGCCCGCATTCCCAGCGCATCGGCCGAGCGATTGACCCGCGCACAATGCAGATCGAGATCTGGAGCCACCCCGTCAAACCAGCGCGCCCCGTCAAACACCGTCGAGCCGAGCCACATGGCATGGCTGACCGGTCCGATCAGCGGTGGATTGCCTTCGAGCCACTCGCCATCGACATAGGTCCAGGTCTTGGTGCGGGCTTGGGTGTTGACGGCCATGGTGTCCTCCTGCCGGTAAGTACTCTGTCACCCGACATTCGACCGCCGCTGGCCCTGCCGTCAAGTCATCCCGCCGCGACAAACCGCTGGCGCTTAGCCAATCGCACGATCCTTGCGTCCGGCCGCCCGGTCGGGAAACAATTGGACGTGTCCCGCACGGCCGGTGTGTGGTGGATGGCGCTTGACTGTTGCACTGCAACACGGGCATCGTGCGCCCAGTACGAGAGGAATTGTAAAATGGCCTACGCCGCTTATGTCTTTGACGCCTATGGAACCCTGTTTGATGTTCATTCCGCCGTGCGCCGTCACGCGGATGCCGTTGGACCGGATGGGCAGCTGCTGTCGGAGATCTGGCGGGCCAAGCAGCTGGAATACTCCTGGACCCGGGCGCTCATGGGCCAGTGGCGCGACTTCTGGGCGTTGACGGAAGAGGCACTCGACCATGCCTTCGAGCGCGTGCCAAGCGCAGACAAGAGCCTCAGGCTGCAATTGCTCGAGGCCTATTTCAGGCTCGACTGCTATCCGGAAGTTCCAGCCGTGCTCAAGGCACTGAAAGCCACCGGCGCAAGGGTGGCGATCCTGTCCAACGGATCGGTGAAGATGCTCGATTCGGCCGTCAGCAACGCCGCTCTCGACACGGTTATCGATGATGTCTTTTCGGTCGACGAACTCAAAACCTTCAAGACTGATCCGGCGGTCTATGACATGGTCACGACGGCCTACAGGCTCTATCCTGGCGCGGTGTCTTTCCAGTCGTCAAACCGCTGGGATGTTGCCGGTGCAACCAAGTTCGGCTTTCGTACGGTCTGGATCAACCGGGCCAGGATGCCCGACGAGTATCGCGACCTTTCGCCCTCGCTGATCCTGCCCGATCTCAACGGCGTCGAGTAGAACCCGGCGCGGGCGCACGGCCCCATTCACCAGCCCTTCACGCAAATGTCAGCGGGGATCCGGAGCCTGTGGCAAGTTCGCCACAAGCCAGACGTGGGAAAGTCACAATCGGAACTCAAATGTGCCCCAGCGCGTTGAGTCGGGCCGGGGAAATCTCCGGACGGACGTCGGCGACGATTTCCATTTCTTGAGACCTGAGGATTTCCGCGGCATGACCGGATTGAATGACGAACGACAGAACTTGACCGGTGTGTCAGCAAGCGCAAGTGCAACATCGCACCTGACCAGGCGGAGCTTTCTGGCGCTCGGAACGGCGGCAACCGCCACTCTGGCCGGGTGCGCTGGCCCCCAGACCACGCAGCAATTTGTGGCTGACACCTCGCCCACCTATCGTGTGCCCGACAATCGGGGATCCGGGCTGGTCGGCCGCTCGTCCTACTATGACAGCATGTACGGCCCCAAGCTTGATGAGCCTTTCCCGCTGCCGGCCATTCCCTATCAGGAAATCGATCCGGCGTTTCTGCGCCAGGAAGTGGCCGACCCCACCGGTGAACGCCCCGGGACAATCGTCGTTGACACGTCCCAGCGCTTCCTGTTCCTGGTGCGCGAGAACGGCCGTGCCATGCGCTATGGCGTGGGCATCGGACGGGACGGCTTCGCCTGGTCGGGCCGTGCCGTCGTGCAGTGGAAGCAGAAATGGCCGAAATGGACGCCGCCTGCTGAAATGATCGCGCGTCAGCCCGAGCTCGAACCCTATTCGGCTGCAAACGGAGGTATGGCACCCGGCCTCGACAACCCGCTCGGGGCCCGTGCGCTCTATATCTTCCAGAACGGCGAAGACACGCTCTACCGCCTCCATGGCAGTCCCGAATACAAGTCGATCGGCAAGGCCGTGTCGTCAGGCTGCGTGCGGTTGCTCAATCAGGATATCTGCGACCTCTACGACCGGGTGCCGACCCGGACTCCGATCCTGGTGATCTGAAGCCTTCCCCGCCCGATGTGGCTCCGGAAGCCACATCGGGCACCTCTTTTCATGCCTTGAGCTTCCTCTGTGTCGGACGTTCCCGGATTGCAACGTCCTGACTATTGAGCAGATTTGCCCGCTCGTGCTATCTCGAACCCAGATAGGTCTTGCAGCCGGGCGTGATACCGGCATCGACTTCCGGGATACGGGAATGCCTCAGACGCCTCGCATGCTTGCCGCGACCGCGGCCTTGTCCAGTCTTCTCCTGTCCGCGGGGTGCGTGCCCCAGGAGTCCGGCTGGGCGACGTCATACCTGCCTGACCACAATGCAAAGATCCCGGTAATCATGCCGCAGAGTGCGCCGTCGATTTCGCAGCAGTTCTACCGGGATCCGGATGGGTCTGGTCATCTGGGAATCGATATCGTCGACAGGATCGGCACCCCGGTGCTCGCTGCCGCGGGTGGTCAGGTGACAGGCTCCTATTTTGAGCCCGCCTATGGCAACCGGGTGACCATAGATCACGGACCCGGCCCTGACGGGTTGAGAGACATCACGGTATACAAGCATCTCAACAGCCGGAAAGTGTCAAAGGGCGACAGGGTCGAGCGGGGCGAGATGATAGCCACCCTTGGAAACACCGGCGCACTCGCTGGCGGCATTCCGCACCTGCACTTCGAGGTGCATCGCGAAGTCCGGCCGAACGTCACCAGGGCGATAGATCCGCAAAGGATCTGGGTGGGTGGCGTCGGGCAGGTCAGTTGCTTTGATCCTGCCGCGACGACAGAGCCGGACGGGTTCCGGACCACCTATCCCGTCCCTTGCCGTTCCGGCGCCAACAGGTCGCCGGATGCGGCCCAGGATAACCGGAAAGGCTTGGCGAGCCTGGTCAAAAGCCCTTCTTGAGGGACCCCAGGATGCCCCGCACCAAGGCGCGGCCAAGCGATGTCGCGGCCGATCGCGCAACCGACTTGATCACCGTTTCGGTCACGGTCTGGCGCTGGTAGCCCGGACGCGAGCGGCTCGACCTCTTGCGCCGGGAGGACTTGCTCCGGCCGCGATCGTCCTCATCATCCTCGTCGCCATAGCCGGGCAGCGTCCAGCGCCGGCTTTCGGGCCGTTCCTGATCCTTCTCCTCCTCGCGGCGGCGCTCCTCTTCCTCGGCCTTCGCGGCCTCCTCTGCGCGGCGCGCCAGCATCTCGAAGGCGCTGTCGCGGTCAAGATCGGTATCATATTGTCCGGCAACCGGGCTGACGGCCATCACCTTCTGGCGTTCCGGTTCGGTGATCGGACCGAGTCGCGACGCAGGCGGCCGGATGAGTGTCCGTTCGACCATTGAGGGTACGCCCTTGGCACCCAGTGTCGAAACCAGCGCTTCACCGACACCCAGTTGCGTGATCGCCTCGAAGCAGTCGAAGGCGGGATTGGGCCGGAACGTCTCGGCCGCAACCTTCACCGCTTTCTGCTCGCGCGGCGTATAGGCGCGAAGCGCATGCTGGACCCGGTTTCCGAGCTGGGAAAGTACGGTTTCGGGGACATCAAGCGGGTTCTGGGTGACGAAATAGACCCCGACACCCTTGGAGCGGATCAGCCGCACCACCTGCTCGACCCGGTCAATAAGGATCTTCGGCGCCTCGTCAAACAGCAGATGCGCCTCGTCGAAGAAGAATACCAGCCGTGGCCTGTCGGGATCACCGACTTCCGGAAGCTCCTCGAACAGTTCCGACAGCAGCCACAACAGGAAGGTGCCGTAGAGCCGTGGATTCATCATCAGCTTGTCGGCTGCCAGCACCGAGATTGCGCCGCGTCCGTCATTGGTGGTGCGCATGATGTCGGAGATCTTGAGCGCCGGCTCGCCGAAGAAGTGCTCGGCGCCCTGCTGCTCGAGCACCAGCAGCCCGCGCTGGATCGTGGCCAGTGACTGCTTGGTGATGTTGCCATACATGGCCGAAAGGCTTTCGGTCTCGCCCGCCATGTAGTTGAGCAGCGCGCGCAGGTCCTTCAGGTCGAGCAGGGGCAGCCCGTTCTCGTCGGCCAGCTTGAAGGCGATGTTGAGCACGCCTTCCTGGGCGTCGGACATATCCATCAGCCGCGCCAGGAGCAGCGGCCCCATTTCCGAGATCGTGGTGCGGACGCGGTGGCCCTTCTCGCCGAACAGGTCCCAGAAGATGACCGGAAATTCCTGGAACTCGTAGGGATCGAGTCCGATCGTCTTGGCCCGCTTTTCAAGAAAGTCCTTGTACTCGCCAATTGCGGCAATGCCCGAAAGGTCACCCTTGACGTCTGCGCAGAACACCGGAACGCCGGCATTGGAAAAGCTCTCGGCCAGAATCTGCAGCGTCACGGTCTTGCCGGTGCCGGTCGCGCCGGTGACGAGGCCGTGGCGGTTGGCGTATTTCAGATCGAGATATTCGCCCTTGTTGATGCTGTCGTCGGGGTTGCGGCTGGTGCCGACGTAAAGCTTGCCTTCTTCGAGCATGTCGTCCTCGTGCTGCGCCGCGAGCGGCGGTTGGGCTTTCGCATGCGCCGCGCGCAAGCATCTCGACCACTTATAGGCAAGCCCGCACTGATGAACAATGCTTCTCGCCCCGGTTGATCAGCGAAGCTGAATGAACCGGCATCTTCCGAATGTTCGGGATCCGCGCCAGCCTCGGGAAAGCTTGTCTCTCTAGGTTCGGGTAGCTGATTGTCAGGGGAACGACGGGCACCATGAACCATGGGGCGACAACGAGGCCTGTATCCATCTGCCGGCCCGGCGGGCCAGCGGATGGCTTGCGTCATTGCAGCTCCGATCCGGGAGCGGTTTCATGAAGGTTGTCATTCTGGCCGGAGGTCTGGGCTCGCGGCTCTCGGAAGAAACCCATCTGCGGCCCAAGCCCATGGTGGAGATCGGTGGCAGGCCGATTCTCTGGCACATCATGAAGCTTTACCACACCCACGGTCTGCGCGATTTCATCATCTGCTGTGGCTTCCGCGGCTATGTGATCAAGGAATACTTCGCCAACTACGCGCTGCACATGTCGGACATGTCCTTCGACATGTCCGACAACACCGTCCATTTTCACCGGCAGAGCGCCGAGGACTGGCGGGTGACACTGGTCGATACCGGCGAAAACACCCTCACTGGCGGACGCCTGAAACGGGTGGCCCCCTATCTCGAAGGCGAGGACAGTTTCTGCTTCACCTATGGCGACGGGCTTTCGGATGTCGACATATCCGCCACCATCAGGTTTCACAAATCCCATGGACGGCTTGCCACGGTAACAGCGGTGCGCCCGCCCGCCCGCTTCGGCGCGCTCAAGCTCGACGGTGACAAGGTCCAGGGCTTCATCGAAAAGCCGGAAGGCGAAGGCGGCTTCATCAATGGCGGCTTCTTTGTTCTTTCCAACCCGGTACTTGAGCGTATCGAGGGTGACCGCACCAGCTTCGAGGGCGAGCCGTTGTCCGCTTTGGCGGACGAGAACGAATTGCGGGCCTTCTTCCACCGCGGCTTCTGGCAGCCGATGGATACGCTGCGCGACAAGACCATGCTCGAGGCGCTCTGGACCGAAGGGAGCGCGCCTTGGAGAAGCTGGTGATCGAGGGACTTCCCAGCCGTGACTTCTGGCGCGGGCGCAAGGTGCTTCTTACCGGTCACACCGGGTTCAAGGGTGCCTGGCTGCTGTTCTGGCTGGAAGCCATGGGCGCGCGGGTAACCGGCTGCTCGCTGGCGCCGGAGCAGCCACGATCATTGTTCGCTGAGTTGCATGCGCCCGAACGGCTGGCAAGCGAGACCATCGATATCCGCAATGCAGATGATCTTGAGGGTCTTGTCAGGCGGGCGCGGCCCGAGATCGTCTTCCATCTTGCCGCCCAGTCCCTTGTGCGGCGCGGGTACAGCGATCCGCACGGAACCTTCGCCACCAATGTCGAAGGGACCAACAATCTGCTGCAGGCCCTGGCGCAGGTGAAGACTGTCCGGGCGGTTGTCGTGACCACGACCGACAAGGTCTACCGCAACGTCAATGACGGACGCGCCTTCGTCGAAACCGATCCTCTTGGCGGACATGATCCCTATTCCGCCAGCAAGGCGGCCTGTGAAATGGTGGTCGAAGGCTGGCGCAGCCGGCTCGCCGACGAGGGATGCAGCATCGCCACCGCCCGGGCCGGCAACGTGATCGGCGGCGGAGACTGGGCCGGGGATCGGCTGATCCCCGATGCCGTCCGGGCCTGGTCATCGGGCGAAACGCTCAAGGTCCGGCGACCCGAGGCGACGCGGCCCTGGCAGCATGTGCTCGAACCACTGCGCGGCTATCTGGTGCTTGCCGAAAGCCTGGCGTCGGTAGATGCGTCGGCTCCGGCTTACAATTTTGGCCCCCGCGCGGAGAGCGCTTCGGTCCGCACCGTACTGTCGCTGGCGGCACGCGAATTTGGTGAGGTGCGAACCGATTTCGCAGACACCCCTGAAGGGCCGGCGGAAGCACACAAGCTCGATCTCGATCCTACCTTGGCAGAAACCGGCCTTGGTATTCGTGGTCTCTGGGACCTCGACAGGACCGTAACCCGGACCGCCGGCTGGTACCGGGATTTCCTGTCCGGCCGCCCGGCGCGCGAACTGTGCGAGGCCGATTGCTGCGCCTATCTCGAGGACGTCCGGCGCGCGGCGATGGCGTGCATCCGGTGAGTGCGTCCCCGTTCACGCTGACCCCCTTGATGCCCGATTGCGAGAGCGGGCCGGTGCTGGTGCAGCGCAAACCCTTTGTCGACGAGCGTGGCGCCTTTGCCCGCATCTTCTGCGCTGAGGCTCTTGCGGAAATCGGCTGGCCCGGCCCTGTGGCGCAGATCAACCACAGCCGCACCTCCAGGGCCGGAACATTGCGCGGGATGCACTACCAGCGACCGCCGCATGCCGAGGCCAAGCTGGTCGTCTGCATTCGCGGCGCCGTCCACGATGTCGCCGTCGACATCCGCCGGGACAGCCCCTCCCGTCACGCGCATGTTGGCGTCGAGCTTTCAGCGGACGCCGGCACCGCCATCCTGATCCCGGAAGGCTTCGCCCACGGGTTCCAGGCGCTGACCGATGATGTGGAGCTGATCTATATCCATTCTGTCGCCTACAACCAGCAACACGAAACCGGCCTGCGTCATGACGACCCTGCGCTCGGCATTGCCTGGCCGCTGGCGGTTACAGGTCTTTCGGCGCGTGATGCCGCCCATCCGGTGATCGCCGCAGCGGGGCAATTCTCATGATGCGTTGCAGGCATTGCGGTGACACCGATTTCATTCCGTTTCTCGATCTTGGCGAAGCACCGCCCTCCAACTCCTATCTCGATGAGGCAGGCGTGTCCCGGCCGGAGAAGCGGTATCCGCTTGTCATCCGTACCTGCACGGAATGCTGGCTGACCCAGACCGAGGATTTCGCCGACCGGGAGGAGTTCTTCTCCGGGGACTACGCCTATTTCTCCTCTTTCTCCAAAACCTGGCTCGAGCACGCCAGGACCTATGTCGCCTCGATGCGCGACCGTTTCGCTCTTGGCCCCGGCAGTCTCGTCGCCGAGGTCGCCGCCAATGACGGCTACCTGCTGCAATATGCGCGCGAATTCGGCATTCCCTGCTATGGCATCGAGCCGACCCGCAGCACCGCCGAAGCCGCGCGCGCCAGGGGCATCGAGATCGTCGAGGAATTCTTCGGACGGGAACTGGCGGACAGCCTTGCAGCCGAGGGGCGGCAGGCCGATCTCATCGCCGCCAACAACGTGCTTGCCCACGTACCCGATATCAACGATTTCGTCGGCGGCTTCGCAACGCTTCTCAAGGCTGAGGGTGTCGCGACCTTCGAGTTCCCGCATCTCTACGAGATGGTCCGCGGCAACCAGTTCGACACGGCCTATCACGAGCACTACTCCTACCTGTCGCTGCTCGCCGTGTCCCGCATCTTCAAGGCCAACGGCCTGACGGTCTTCGATGTCGAAACCACCCCGCACCACGGTGGCAGTCTCCGGGTCTTTGCCTGTCGCAGCGATCACGCCGCCCATCAGGTGACGCCGGCGGTCGAAGCCATGCTCGACACCGAACGCCGCGCCGGAATGGACAGCCGCGATTTCTATTCCGGCTTCCAGGCAACGGCGGAAGCGGCGCGGGACGGTTTCCGCGGTTTTCTCGCCGAAGCCCGCGCAGCCGGTTTGAAAGTTGCCGCTTACGGTGCTGCCGCCAAGGGTAACACGCTTCTCAATTTCGCCGGTGTCGATCCCGGCGACATCGTCTTCGTCGTCGACCGGAATCCGGCCAAGCAGGGGCGCTTCATGCCCGGCTCGCACATTCCGATTGTCGGGGAAGATCGGCTCATCTCCGACCAACCAGACAGGGTGGTAATTCTGCCATGGAACATAGAGACAGAAATCAGGACCCAGCTTACCTTTATCAGCGACTGGGGTGGACAGTTCGTGACCGCGATTCCGAAGCTGGCGATAAGAAGCTAGCGGCCAAGGTCGAGGTTGAGCTGACCGAGAAAAAGGTCAAGGTTGCGACAGCGCTTACACGCAAGTCCGGCGGCTGACTGGACCAGACACCTGGTCAGGAATGATGCCAAAGGCGTATCTCATCACGCCTTGAGCGCACCCTTGATCACGTCGGCAACGCGCGCCTGTGCCGCTTCATCCATGTCGTGATAGCTCGGCAGGTTGATGGCGCGGGCGGCAATGTCGCGGGCATTCGTGCTGCCGGGCCTGGCTTCGAACATCGGCAGTTCGGACAGCGGCCAGAAGAACACCCGCGCATCGATATCGGCCTGCTTGAAGGCCTCGATCAGCTGCTCGCGGCTGACCCCGGTATCGCGATCAAACACCACCGTCGGCATCCAGTAGCCATTGGTGACCCCGGCGGGTTCCACATTCAGAGAAATGCCGTTCACCCCTGCCAACTGCTCGCGGTAGTGCGCCATGATCCGCCGCTTGCCGTCGATCAGCTCGTCGATACGTTCCACCTGGGCGCAACCAATGGCCGCGGCAATGTTTGACATCTTGAACTTGTATCCGGTCATCAGCGGGAAGAACTGGCGCGGCTCACTTGCGTCGCGGCCATGGTTGGAAAGCGTATTCACTTTCTCGAAAAGCGCCGTGTCGTTGGTGACGAACATGCCGCCTTCGCCGGTGGTCATCGTCTTGGTTCCGTGAAACGAGAACGTGCCGAAGGCGCCCATCGACCCGGCGCGCTTTTCGCCCCAGGCCGAGCCGATTGCCTCGGCTGCGTCCTCGACAATGGCGATGCCGTGGCGCTCTCCGATATCTAGAAGCCGGTTCATGTCGCACATCGAGCCGTAGAGATGGACCGCCATGATCGCCTTGGTCCTGGGTGTGATCGCCGCTTCCACTTGCGCCGGGTCGACGCACCATGTGTCTGCAAGAATGTCGACGAAGACAGGCGTCGCGCCGAGATGGACGACGGGCGCCACCGAGGCGATCCAGTTGGTGTCCGCCATGATCACCTCGTCGCCGGGCCCGATGCCCAGCGCCGCCAGTCCGAGATGCAGGGCCCCGGTGCAGCTTGACGTCGCGATCGCGTGCCTGACGCCAAGATGGGCCGCGAAGTCGCGTTCCAGCCGGTTGAGATAGTCGTAGCACTGTGCGCCCCAGCCGTTTCGGGCGGCGTCTGTGGCGTAGCTGACTTCCAGCTCCGTGATGGATGGTTTGGTATAGGCAATGCGTGCTGTCATGGAAGCTTTTCCAGCGGTCGGTCCGCCTCTGTCTAGCGCTCCGACCCTGCGTGGAGATTGCGCCGCGCGCCAAAATAGCTGTTGGCGGCGCCAGCCAAATTTGGCATGAGGTGGAAGCGAGCAACAAGGGGACCGCCATGCGCACCGTCTATGTCAATGGAAGCTATGTGCCGGAAAACGAAGCCAAGATCTCGGTCTTCGACCGGGGCTTCCTGTTCGGCGATGGTATCTACGAAGTCGCTTCGGTGCTGGGCGGCAAGCTGATCGATTTTCCGGCCCACATCGCGCGGCTGCACCGTTCCGCCGGCGAACTCGGCATGCGCTTTAGCGTAAATGACGATGAGTTGTTGGCAATCCACCGCGAACTGGTCAGCCGCAACCAGGTCGAGGAAGGCGTGGTCTATCTGCAGATGACCCGAGGCGCCATCGACCGGGATTTCCTCTTCGACACCGAAAAGCTCACGCCAACGCTGGTGCTGTTTACCCAGAGCCGTCCGCTGATCGACACGGCGGTGGCAAAGAACGGCATGAAGGTCGTCTCGATACCGGACCTGCGCTGGGGCCGCTGCGACATCAAGACGGTGCAGTTGCTCTACCCCTCGCTTGGCAAGATGGAAGCCAAGGCGCGCGGCGCCGATGATGCCTGGATGGTGCGCGATGGCGTGGTCACCGAAGGCACTTCCAACAATGCCTTCATCGTCACCAAGGACGGCACCATCGTTACGAGGCCGTTGTCGCACTCGATCCTGCCCGGCATTACCCGCGCAGCCCTGATGGTCTATTCGGAAGCCAATGGCACCAAGGTCGAGGAGCGCGAATTCACCATCGAGGAAGCGAAGAACGCCGCGGAAGCCTTCATCACCTCTGCCTCCGTCTTTGTCGGACCGGTGATCTCGATCGACGGCGTAGAGCTGTCGGGCGGTAAGCCCGGTCCGGTCACGCTCGGCCTGCGCAAGACCTATATCGAGGAAAGCCTCAAGCGCGCTCTGTAATGTCGAGCCGGGCCGCAGGGACCCGGCTCGCATTTAATCTCAGACAGATTTGATCGCGCCGCCGTCGCAGCGGATCATCGATCCGTTGACGTAGCTCGCCCGCGCGCTGACGATGAATGCGGCCGTATTGGCGAATTCTTCGACCTCGCCGTAACGGCCGACCGGAATCTGGCCTTGGGCCGCCTTGGCAACCTCAGCCACATCCTTGCCCGACCGCTTGGCGTTGGCGGCATCGAGCTCCTTCAGCCGTTCGGTATCGATCCGGCCAGGAAGCAGCATGTTGAAGGTGATGCCGTCAGCCGCGGTTTCGTTGGCCATTGATTTCGACCAGCCGACGAGCGTCGAGCGCAGCGCGTTGGACAGTCCCAGATTGGGAATCGGCTGAATGACGCCCGAGGAGGCCACGGTCAACACCCGGCCCCAGCCCTGCGCCCGCATTCCGGGCAGGAAGCGTGCGGTAATGTCCATCACGCTCATCACCATGATCTCGAACTGGCGGTGGACAACCGACAGGTCGGCCTCGCTCATCAGGCCGGGAGGCGGGCCGCCGGTGTTGTTGACCAGGATATCCAGGCCGCCAAACTCGCGCTTGACGGTTTCCTCAAGCAGCGCCGGCGTGGCCTTGTCGGTAAGGTCACTCACCACGAACCGTGCGGTGCCCGCGCCGCGCGCATTGATCGCCTCGACCGCCGCTTGCAGACGCGCGCCATCGCGTCCGGTGATCAGCACATCAGCGCCCTCGGCGGCAATGGCTTCCGCGATGCCAAGGCCCAGTCCGCGCGATGACGCCAGCACAAGAGCACGTTTTCCTGTCAATCCCAGATCCATGAAGTCTTTCCCTGTTTGCCTGTTGCCTGCTAAAGGCATGCCTATCAGTTGCCGCCCGAGGCCGAAAAGGTCAACCCCGGCAGAGCCGGGCAGATAGGGCAAGCTAATCCAGGGAGAACCCCAGCGTGGTCGAGATTACCATTCCGAAGCCTGATGACTGGCACCTGCACTTGCGCGACGGCGCCATGCTCGAAGGCATTCTGCCCTTCAGCGCCCGGCATTTCGCCCGCGCCATCATCATGCCCAACCTTGTGCCCCCGGTGGTCACCAGTGCGGATGCAGAAGCCTATCGCGACCGCATCATGGCGGCCTTGCCCTCAGGACTCGATTTCACGCCCTTGATGACGCTTTATCTGACCGAAGGCACCGATCCGGCGGATGTCGCAAGCGCCCATGCCTCGGGGCTGGTGACGGCGGTGAAGCTTTATCCCGCGGGTGCCACCACCAATTCCCACTCCGGTGTCCGCGACCTTGCCAAGGTCATGCCCGTGCTCGAGAAGATGGCCGAGATCGGCATGCCGCTGTGCATTCACGGCGAGGTCACCGATCCTGCGGTCGATATCTTCGACCGGGAAGCTGTCTTCATCGAAACCGTGCTCGATCCGCTGCGCCGAAACCTGCCCGGGCTCAAGATCACGCTTGAGCACATCACCACATCCAACGGCATCGACTATGTCATGGGTTCGGACGCCAACCTCGCTGGCAGCATCACCACGCATCACCTGATGATCAACCGCAACGCCATCCTCGCAGGCGGTATCAAGCCGCATTACTATTGCCTGCCTGTCGCCAAGCGCGAGAGCCACCGGCTGGCGCTTCGCAAGGCTGCGACTTCCGGTGACAGGCGTTTCTTTCTCGGCACCGATTCCGCACCCCATGTCGATCCCTTGAAGGAATGCGCCTGCGGTTGCGCCGGGATCTTCACCTCGATCAACACCCTGTCGTGCCTCGCCCACGTTTTCGAGGAAGACAAGGCGCTCGACAGGCTGGCCGGATTCGCGAGCCTTAACGGCCCGGCGTGGTACGGACTGCCGGTCAACAGCGAGACCGTGACACTGGTCCGGCGCGACCAGCCGGTGAATTGGCCCGACAGGATCGAGACCGGTGACGGGCCGGTGACGGTGTTCGACCCGCTTGTGCCCATCCACTGGGAAGTTGCCTGAGCGCACTTTAACCGCGTGGTCCGAACTGGTATTCGGATCCCCGAAACCCTCGCCGGACCTGGTGTCCGGGCCCGACCCTGGAGGCAACGCCGATGTTTTCCAACACGTTTCCCGACAAGGCGAAGATCGCCGAACTTGTTGCCAGCCAGCTTCTGGAAATCAAGGCGGTGCATTTCAACGCCACCGAGCCCTACAAGTTTGCCTCGGGGCTGATGAGCCCGGTCTACATCGATTGCCGCAAGCTCATTTCCTATCCGCGCATCCGCTCCGCCGTGATGGACTTCGCCGCCGCCACGATCCTGTCGGAAGCCGGCTTCGAGCAGTTTGACTGTGTGGCCGGCGGTGAGACCGCAGGCATCCCCTTCGCCGCCTTTCTCGCCGAACGGCTCGGCCTGCCGATGATTTATGTACGCAAGAAGCCCAAGGGCCATGGCCGCAACGCCCAGATCGAGGGCGAACTGCTCGAAGGGTCGCGGGTGCTGGTGATCGAGGATCTGACCACGGCCGGCGGATCGATGTTCACCTTTATCGACGCCATTCGCGCGGCGGGTTGCACTGTCGATCACGGCATAGCGCTGTTTTACTATGGCATTTTCAGTGATGCCGAGAAGCGCTTCGCCAACGGCAAGGTCGAGCTGCATTATCTTGCCACCTGGCGCGACGTGCTGGCTGCAGCGACAAGGCAGAAAGCCTTCGATCCGGCAACGCTCGCCTCTGTCGAGGCCTTCCTCGATGCGCCGCTTGAATGGTCGGCGCAGCATGGCGGCGTCTCCGAACTTCCGGCATAAGGCAAGGCAACCCTGTCCGCTCGGGCACCATGTGGAGGAGACACGATGATCATCTGTTGTGGCGAAGCGCTGATCGACATGCTGCCGCGGACATCGACCCAAGGCGAGGACGCCTTTGCGCCCTATGCCGGCGGCGCGGTGTTCAATACGGCTCTGGCGCTTGGTCGCCTCGGTGTCGACACCAGTTTCTTCACGGGTCTCTCAAGCGACATGTTCGGCGACATTCTGCGCGAAGCGCTGACCGCCAGCGGCGTTGACCACAGCCCGTGCGCAACGCTTGATCTGAACACCACGCTGGCATTCGTCCGGCTGGTCGATGGCCACGCCAGCTACGCCTTCTTTGATGAGAACACCGCCGGGCGGATGATCACCGAAGCACATCTGCCGGACCTCGACCAAACCGTCGAAGCCTTGCACTTCGGCGCGATCAGCCTGATCTCCGAACCCTGCGGCTCGACCTATGAAAGCCTGATGCGGCGCGAGCATGGATCGCGCGTCATGTCGCTCGATCCCAACATCCGGCCCGGCTTCATCACCGATACGGAAAAGCACCGCGCCCGCATCGACCGGATGATCGCCATGAGCGATATCCTGAAGATGTCGGACGAGGACCTCGAATGGTTTGGCCAGCCCGACATGGAAACCGCGGCAAGGCTCTGGCTCGGGCAGGGGCCCAGCCTGGTGGTTTTCACCCGCGGAGCTAGGGGCGCCATCGGCTTTACCCGCGAACACACGGTCGAGGTTGACGGTGTCGCTGTCACGGTTGCTGATACGGTCGGCGCTGGCGACACCTTCAACGCCGGCATTCTCGCTTCGCTGAAACGCGACAATCTGCTGACCAAGCAGGCGATGAAGACCCTCTCCGCTGATGCCATCCGCAATGCGCTCAGCCTCGGCGCCCGGGCCGCCGCCGTCACGGTCTCGCGGCCAGGCGCCAATCCGCCCTGGGCCCGGGAAATCGGCTTCTGACCGTTTTCTGATCAGGCCCTCAGGCGTCGCCGCGCATCTGACGAATGGTTTCTGCCAGCATCAGGGTCGAGCTGTCATGACCTTCGCCGCTGTTCTCGCCCTTGACCACCGGCAGCAGCGCGGTGGCGAGCTCCTTGCCAAGTTCGACACCCCACTGGTCAAACGCGTTGATCCCGAAGATCTGGGCTTCGACAAACACCCGGTGCTCGTAGAGTGCGATCAGCCGCCCAAGCGCAAAAGGTGTCAGCATCTCGTAGACAAAGGTGATTGACGGCCGGTTGCCCGGAAACGTCTTGTGTGGCGCAAGCCGGTCGGCCTCGCTCTCCGAAGTGCCGCCGGCCTTCAGCTGCGCCCGTGCTTCCTCCGTGGTGCGGCCGCGCATCAGCGCTTCCGATTGCGCCAGGCAATTGGCGATCAGCAACTGGTGCTGATGCGCAAGCTGCGGCTCGTGGCCTCTGGCGGCGATCATGAATTCGACCGGGATCACGTCGGTGCCCTGGTGCAGCAGCTGGAAGAACGCGTGCTGGCCGTTGGTTCCGGGCTCGCCCCAGACGATCGGTCCCGATGCGGTCTCCACCGGCTCGCCGTCGAGGCCGACAGACTTGCCGTTCGATTCCATGTCGAGCTGCTGCAGATAGGCCGGGAACCGCGACAGGCGCTGGTCATAGGGAATGATTGCCCGGCTCGGATAGCCGCAGACCAGCCGGTGCCAGGCGCCCAGAAGTCCAAGCAGCATTGGCAGGTTGCGCTCGACCGGAGCAGACTTGAAATGCTCGTCCATGGCCCGCGCTCCGGCCAGGAAATCTGCGAACCCGGTTTTGCCGATGGCAATCATCAGCGGCAAGCCGATAGCCGACCACAGCGAGTAGCGACCGCCGACCCAGTCCCAGAAACCGAAAACGCGGTCTTGCTTGAGGCCGAACCTGGCCACCTTGTCGAGCGCGGTGGAGAGCGCTGCGAAATGCAGGGCTACCGCGGCTTCGCCCAGGCTCGAGACGATGAATTCCCGCGCCGTTGCGGCGTTGGTCATGGTCTCGATCGTTGTGAAGGTCTTCGAGGCGACGATGATCAGCGTGGTTTCCGGATCGAGGCCGGACAAGGTGTCGGCAATATGCGCGCCATCGACATTGGAGACGAAATGCAGCCGCGGGCCGTCATGGTAGGGCGCCAGCGCCAGCGTCGCCATTACCGGGCCGAGATCCGACCCGCCGATGCCGATATTGACCACATCGGTGAACGGCTTGCCGGTCGCGCCGAGGATCGAGCCGTTGCGCACCCCGTCAGAGAACCTTCCCATGGCGTCAAGCACCGCGTGCACTTGCGGCACCACGTTCTCGCCCCCGACACGGATGTCGGCGCCGGTTTCAGCTCGCAGGGCGGTGTGCAGAACCGCGCGGTCTTCCGTCGTGTTGATCGCCTCGCCCGCAAACATCCGGTCCCGCTGCGCCTCGACACCGGCTGCCTTGGCCAGTCCGGCAAGCAGCTCCAGGGTTTCGTCATTCACCGCGCATTTGGAGAAATCCATCCGCAGATCGTCAAGCCCGATTGTATAACGGCGAGCACGGCCGGAATCCGCCGCGAACGCTGCCCGGAGGTCACGGGGCGCATCGCTTGCAAGGTGGGATTTGAGAGCGGACAAAGCCTGATGGGTGATCTTCGACAAGGCGGGAACTCCATGTTTGGGATGCCCACCTATGCGGCGAGGCCCGCGGGAAATCAAGTTTCCCGCGGGCCTCGTATGTCCTGAATCGGGTTTTCGCTCAGGCGTCGCGCAATTCGCGGCGCAGGATCTTGCCGACATTGGTCTTCGGCAATTCATCCTTGAACACCACGATCTTCGGGCGCTTGTAGTTGGTCAGCCCGGTGGCGCAATGCTCCTTCACATCGGCCTCGGTCAGGTTCGGATCCTTGCGCACCACAAACAGCTTGACCGCTTCGCCCGAATGCTCGTCGGGCACCGCAACGGCTGCCGCTTCGGCCACGCCCGGATGCGATACCGCAACTTCCTCGATCTCGTTCGGATAGACATTGAAGCCCGAGACCAGGATCATGTCCTTCTTGCGGTCAACGATCTTGGTGTAGCCGCTCTCGTCCATGAAACCCATGTCGCCGGAGCGGAAGTACCCGTCATCGGTCATGACCTTGGCGGTCTCGTCCGCTCGGTTCCAGTAACCCGCCATCACCTGCGGACCCTTGATGCAGATCTCGCCGACTTCGCCCAGCGGCATCGACTTGCCATCCTCGTCACGGATGTCGATATAGGTCGAAGGCAGTGGCAAGCCGATCGTCCCGGAGAAATCATCGGCGTCAAACCGGTTGGCCGTGGCCACCGGAGCGGTTTCCGACAACCCGTAGCCTTCCGAGATCACGCAGCCGGTCAGTTGCTTCCAGCGATCCGCAACCGGTCGCTGTACCGCCATGCCGCCGCCAAGCGACAGCAGCAGCGGCTTGAAGTTCAGCTTCTGGAAGTCTTCGTTGTTGAGCAGCGCGTTGAACAGGGTGTTCAGTCCCGGAAAGACGTGGAACTCGTACTTGCCCAGTTCCTTGACGAAGCCCGGGATGTCGCGGGGGTTTGGAATCAGCAGGTTGTGTGCACCCTGCGACATGCCCATCAGCGCATTCACCGTCAACGCGAAGATATGGTAGAGCGGCAGCGCACAGACATAGAGCAGCACATCGGGTTTCTGCTTCTTGATGAAGGCTGCGGGAAGCCACAGGTCGTTCTGCGCCACGTTCGAAAGCACGTTGGCATTGGTCAGCGTTGCGCCCTTGGACACACCGGTGGTGCCGCCGGTGTATTGCAGGAAGGCTACGTCATCGGGCTTCGAGTTTCCGGGCTTGAGTGTCTTTCCCTGGCCGGCGGCAAGCGCCGCCTTGAAGCTGACATGGCCGGGCAGAGACCAGTCCGGGACCATCTTCTTGACCTTGCGGACAACGAAATTGACCAGGTGGCCCTTCAGGCCCAGCAGGTCGCCCATGGTCGCCACGCAGACATGCTTGACGTCGGTTCTGGAAATCACCTGTTGCAGCGTCACTGCGAAGTTCTCGAGAATGAGAATGGCCTTGGCGCCCGAATCCTTGAGCTGGTGTTCAAGTTCACGCGGCGTGTAGAGCGGGTTGACATTGACCACCGTGTAGCCGGCGCGCAGTACAGCCGCCATTGCCACCGGCATCTGCAGGATGTTCGGCATCATCACCGCAACCCTGTCGCCCTTCTCAAGGCCAAGCGATTGCAGCCAGGCGCCGATCGCCGAGGACATGCTTTCCATTTCCGAATAGGTGATGGTCTTGCCCATGCAGGTATAGGCCGGCCGGCTGGCAAACCGCTTGAACGAATCCTCGATCAGGCCTGCTATCGACGAATAGTGCAGCGCTCCGATGTCGGAAGCGGTGTTTGGCGGATAGGACGCCAGCCAGATGCGATCCTTGGCAGCAGTCGTGTTCATGATGTCTCACTCCCTCTTTATGTCCGGATGCGGGCGCATGCCTTGGTGTGGCTGCTGCTCCTCTTCCCTCACGCCGGTTCCTTCAAGATTTAGAATGCCACGATCCCCGTTGCAATGCCTTCCCTTGACGTAAGCGTCAAAATTTCGTGCATTATTGGTCACAGCCTCTGGCTGAAAGCGCCCAGATGGCTTGAGAAGTCATCAAATGGGCCGTCTTGAGTTCACCTGCCCACCGCATCGGCGCCCATTCCGACGATTGCCTCGTCAATCTCGCCGATGGCGCCCTTGTCCTTGCCGGTGTAGGGCAGTTCCTTCAGGATCGTGCGAATGACATTGATCCGGGCACGCCGCTTGTCATTGGCCTTCACCACGGTCCATGGCGCATGGTCGCTATGGGTTTGCTTGAGCATCAGGTTGCGCATTTCCGTGTAGTCATCCCACTTGTTCAGGCTGGCGATGTCCATTGGTGACAGTTTCCAGGACTTGAGCTTGCTGTGGCGGCGGTCGTGGAAGCGCTTGAGCTGCATTTCGCGTCCGATGTTGAGCCAGAACTTGAACAGGTGGATGCCAGCATTCACCGGCATGCGTTCGAAGTGTGGGGTTTCCTCAAGAAAATGCGCGTGCTGCTCGGGTGTGCAGAACCCCATCACCGGCTCCACCCCGGCCCGGTTGTACCAGGAGCGGTCGAACATCACGAATTCGCCGGATGTTGGAAAATGATCGACATAGCGCTGGTAGTACCATTGCCCGCGCTCGGTCTCGGTGGGTTTGGGCAGGGCCACGATGCGGGCGGACCGCGGGTTCATGTAGGCCCGGGTCGCGCCGATCGATCCGCCCTTGCCGGCCGCATCGCGGCCTTCGAACACCGAAATCACCCGCTTGCCGGTCTCGCCGAGCCAGGTCTGCACCTTGACCAGTTCAACCTGCAGCGCTTCGAGCGTGTCGTCGTACTCGTCACGATCAAGTTTCTTCTTGTAGGGATAGTTGTCCGACGTGAAGGCATGGTCATCCACCCAGTCCGGCAGCTTCGGATCGTCGATGTCGAAGCTCCTCGGCTTGCCATCGACCTCGATCTCGACTGCCCGGCTGGTTGTATCGCTGCCCATTCTCTCTTCCTTTCGCTACGCGCTTCACCCTGAGAACGGACCGACGTCACGATGCTTCAACCGGGACGGGTCATCTCTTCGGGACGGACAATACGGTCGTAATCGGCCGCTGTCACGAGGCCGCTTTTGAGAGCCTCCTCGCGCAAGGTGGTGCCGTTCGCATGCGCCTTCTTGGCAATCGCCGCCGCGTTGTCATAGCCAATCGTTGGCGCCAGCGCGGTGACAAGCATCAGCGAGCGTTCCAGCGCCGCCTTGATATTGTCCTCGCGGGCCTCGATGCCGACAACGCAATTGTCGGTAAAAGAGACAGCGGCATCGGCGAGCAGTTGCACCGACTGCAGGAAATTGTAGGCCATCACCGGATTGTAGACATTGAGCTCGAAATGCCCCTGGCTGCCGGCGAAGCTCAAGGCTGCATTGTTGCCGAACACCTGCACGCAGACCTGGGTCATCGCCTCGCACTGGGTCGGGTTGACCTTGCCGGGCATGATCGACGAGCCCGGCTCGTTCTCCGGCAGGGCCAGTTCGCCCAGACCCGAGCGCGGGCCTGAGCCCAGAAAGCGGATGTCGTTGGCGATCTTGAACAGCGCCGCCGCCGCGGCATTGATGGCGCCGTGCGAAAACACCATGGCGTCATGGGCGGCCAGCGCCTCGAACTTGTTGGGAGCGGTGACAAACGGCAACCCAGTTATGGCCGCGACACGCTCGGCCACTTTCTCGGCGAAGCCGACCGGCGCATTCAGTCCGGTGCCGACCGCCGTGCCGCCCTGGGCCAGCTCGTAAAGGCCGGGCAAGGTCGTTTCGATCCGGCGGATCGAGGAGGCGACCTGTGCTGCGTATCCGCCGAACTCTTGCCCGAGCGTCAGCGGCGTTGCGTCCTGCGTGTGGGTCCGGCCGATCTTGATGATCCCGGCAAAGGATTTCGCCTTGTCATCAAGGGCCCCATGCAGCTGTTTCAGCGCCGGCAGCAGGTGATGGACCAGCTGCTCGGCGCAGGCAATGTGCATGGCTGTCGGATAGGTGTCGTTGGAAGACTGGCTCATGTTGACATGGTCGTTGGGATGGACCGGTTTCTTCGATCCCATCTCGCCCCCCATCATCTCGATGGCGCGGTTGGAAATCACCTCGTTGGCGTTCATGTTGGACTGGGTGCCCGATCCTGTCTGCCAGACCACAAGCGGGAAATGCCCATCGAGCTTGCCGTCGATCACCTCCTGCGCCGCCGCCACGATGGCTTTGCCGGTCTCCGAATCAAGGCGGCCCAACTCCATGTTGGTTTCCGCCGCGGCCCGCTTGACGGTTCCCAGTGCACGCACGATCGAAAGCGGCTGGGTTTCCCATCCGATCTTGAAATTGCCGAGCGAGCGTTGTGCCTGCGCCCCCCAATACTTGTCTGCTTCCACCTCGATCGGGCCAAAGCTGTCGGTTTCGGTTCTGTAACTGGACATTCCGGGTATCCTGTTCACCTGTTCTTTTGCCGGACCGGCCGGTTTCCCACTTGAAAGGCCACATCGTCATTGTGATTTCAAGTTGTGGAGTTAAACAAGTAGAGCATCAGGCAAGCGGACAAGTCCGGACGGGGAAATCAATGGTCGAAAACACACAGGATCTGCCGGAAGGCGAAGAGGCCCGGACTGGCCTTGCCGCACGGCTCAGGTCCCACGTGCTCCCGCTTGTTCTGGCTGGTGTGGCCGCGATTGCCACGGTTCCTGCGGGTCTGGAGCCGTGGCAGGCTCTGATCGGCTACGGCGCCTTCGCGGCAGGTCTGCTGTTCTGGCGCACGGGCAAGGCCGGCGCCCGGTCTCGCGCGAGGAAAAAGGCTGCGAAACTGAACCCGCCGGATTTTGCCATTATCGAGGCGCTCGACATGCCTACGATCGTGTTCGACCGGGACACCCAGATCGTGCGCCAGAACGCTGCCGCGAGATCCCTTGTCGGCGCCTATCCTGAGCGCGCGGTGCTGTCGGCACGGATAAGATCGCCGGCCATACTCGATCTTGTCGCGCGGGTGGTCGCTCGCGGCATTCCCGAGAGCGTAGAGCATACAGAGCGGGTGCCATCGGAGCGCTGGCACGAGGTCCGGGTTGCACCGGTTTCCACTGCTGCCGATCCGGGCAAGCGATTGTTTGTCATCACGTTCCGCGATCTCACGGAAGCAAGGCGCATGGACCGGATGCGGACCGACTTTGTTGCCAATGCCAGCCACGAACTCAGAACGCCGCTGGCTTCGCTGATGGGATTCATCGAGACCATGCAGGGGCCGGCACGCAACGACGAAGCCGCTCGCAGCCGGTTTTTCGGCATCATGCTGGAACAGGCGCAACGCATGGCGCGCCTGATCGACGATCTGCTGTCGCTGTCGCGGCTCGAGATGCGCGCCCATGTCGCCCCTGAGGGGGAAGTCGATCTAGGACGGACAGTCGCGCACGTGGTTGATACGCTGAAGCCGATGGCAAGCGACCTCGGCGTCGAGATCGAACTGGAACTGCCCGAACAGGCAGCCGTCGTCACCGGCGATGTCGATGAGCTTATCCAGGTCTTTTCCAACCTGATCGAGAATGCCTGCAAATACGGCCAGACCGGCAAGCGCGTTCAGATCACCGTTGCCGACACCGAGGGGGAAGGCGCGCATGTCACGGTAAGGGACTTTGGCCCGGGTATCGCAAAGGAGCATGTTCCCCGCCTCACCGAACGGTTCTATCGCGTCGATGTGGAGACCAGCAGGGCGAAAAAGGGGACCGGTCTTGGCCTGGCGATCGTCAAACACATCCTTGCCCGCCATCGAGCCCGGCTGGTTGTACGCTCCACGCCGGGGGAGGGATCGGCCTTCACTGTCAAATTCGGCCCCTCCGTCTCCGGCAAGATCTCAACAAAAAATCAATTATACAATTAATATCAATGACTTAAAATGTCATAAAACAGTGATCTAATTGTCATAAAACGGAATCTCGAAAGGCCTAGAAAAGGCCAGCCTTAGATGGCTGACACCATGGTCCTGCAAAAGGGCCTTGCCACCCTGACCCATGACGGGAGATTCCCATGAACGCAATTAAACTCGCCGCAGCCGCCATCCTGGCTTCCTCGGCACTCACCGGTGCTGCTGTCGCCCGTGACCAGGTCCAGATCGCTGGTTCCTCCACTGTTCTTCCCTACGCCTCGATTGTTGCCGAAGCCTTCGGTGAAAACTTCGAGTTTCCGACCCCGGTTGTTGAATCCGGCGGTTCGGGCGCAGGCCGCAAGAAGCTTTGCGAAGGTGTTGGCGAAAACACCATCGACATTGCCAACTCTTCGTCGCGCATCAAGCAGTCCGACATCGACCTTTGCGCCTCCAACGGCGTGACCGAGATCCAGGAGGTCCGCATTGGTTACGATGGCATCGTGTTCGCCTCGGACATCAATGGTCCTGAGTACGCGTTCACCCCTTCGGACTGGCACAATGCACTTGCTGCCAAGGTCCTGAAGGACGGCCAGCTGGTCGACAACCCTTACAAGTCCTGGAACGAAATCCGCGCCGATCTTCCGGCTCAGGAAATCCTGGCATTCGTTCCCGGCACCAAGCACGGCACCCGCGAAGTCTTCGACGAGAAGGTCATCATCGCTGGTTGCGAAGAAAACGGCGCTGCTGAGGCCCACAAGGCCGCTGGTGCCGAAGACGTGGACGACGCCTGCATGGCTCTCCGCACCGATGGCGTCTCGATCGACATCGACGGCGACTACACCGAGACGCTGGCTCGTGTTGACGCCAACAAGAACGGCATCGGCGTTTTCGGCCTGTCCTTCTATCAGAACAACACCGACAAGATCCGCGTCGGCACCATGGGTGGCGTTGTTCCTTCGGTCGAGTCGATCGCTTCGGGTGAATATCCGGTTTCGCGTCCGCTCTACTTCTACGTCAAGAACGCACATCTGGACGTGATCCCTGGTCTCCAGGAATATGTCGAGTTCTTCGTCTCTGACGAAATCGCTGGCCCCGACGGCCCGCTCGCTGCCTACGGTCTGGTTTCCGATCCGGAGCTCGCCAAGACGCAGGAAATGGTGAAGAGCCGTACCCCGATGGGCGCGCTGAACTGATCCGTTTGACGCCAAGAGGGCGGCGCCTGGTGCGCCGCCCTTCCTCGCGAACAGGGCGACTTCGAAATGACTCCAGGCACCATCGCAATCATCGTGCTCATACTCGCCGCGATCGGGTATGTTCTGGGTAGGCGGCGCGCTTTGCAGGCCGCAAAGCGGGAGGGGGTGAAGCTCCATTCTCTTCCAGGTTATTACGGAGAATCGGTCGCACTTTTTACTGCCGTGCCCGCGCTTTTCTTGATGGCCGCATGGCTGTTTCTGCAGCCCATCGTCATCGAGAGCAGCATCAGCGCCAAAATCCCTGACTCGGTGGTTCCGGAAGGCGGTGCCAAGAGCCTGGTGATGGTCGATGTACGTCGGATTTCCGATGGTTTGGGATTGATCCTCGCTCAAGGAGATGTTTCTGAAAGCGAGCTGGTGGACATGCGGGCCGACCTGACCAATGTCCGCTCTCGGCTTGCCGAAGTCGGTGTGGCGCTTGGCTCCGACGTGGCCCCTGCCGTTTTTGAAGCGGCCAAGTCCTACCGCGAGTTCGACAGCATCGCCTCTTCGGTTCGAAACGTCGCCGTGATCGTCGTCGCTCTGGCTTTCGCTTTCTGGGCCTGGTCACGTATCACGCCCAAAATGCGCGCCCGCAACATCACAGAGACCTTTATCAAGGCGCTTCTGATGGGCTCCTCTTTGGTGGCTATCCTGACCACTGTCGGGATCGTGGCATCGCTGCTGTTTGAATCATTGCAGTTCTTCCAGCTCTACCCGGCGAGCGAATTCTACTTCTCGACTGTCTGGAATCCGCAGTTTCGCGGTGGCTCCGATTTCGGGTTTCTGCCTTTGCTCTGGGGTACGCTCTACGTATCCTTCGTCGCCCTCCTCGTGGCCGTCCCGATAGGCCTGATGATCGCGATCTATCTTGCCGAATATTCCGGACGTGCGTTGCGCAGCTTCGCCAAGCCCGCCATCGAGGTGCTCGCCGGTATCCCAACGATCGTCTATGGTTTGTTTGCGCTCATAACAGTCGGCCCGTTTCTTCGCGACTGGATAGCCCAGCCGCTGGGCCTTGGAACGTCGTCAGCATCGGTGATGACCGCCGGCCTTGTGATGGGCATCATGCTGATCCCGTTCATCTCGTCATTGTCCGATGATATTATCAATGCTGTGCCGCAAGCGATGCGCGATGGTTCCTATGGCCTCGGCGCTACCCAGTCGGAAACCATCAAGCAGGTTATCCTCCCTGCCGCTCTTCCGGGAATTGTCGGGGCTTTCCTGCTGGCTGCCAGCCGCGCCATCGGCGAAACCATGATCGTCGTCATGGGGGCAGGGGCTGCGGCTCGCCTTGACCTCAATCCCTTTGAGGCAATGACAACCGTCACCGTGAAAATCGTGAGCCAGTTGACCGGAGACACCGAGTTTGCCAGCCCCGAGACCCTTGTGGCCTTCGCGCTTGGCCTGACCCTGTTCGTCTTCACGCTCGGCCTGAATGTTCTGGCGCTCTACATTGTGCGCAAATACCGGGAGCAATACGAATGACCGAAATCACCGCCGATCATTCCGCCGGGGCTGGCACCACCGGACGCTCGCTTTTGAATGTTGGAGAGCGTACCCGCAAACGCAATGCGGCGGAGAAGCGCTTCCGGATGATGGGCCTTGCGGCCGTTGCAATTGGTATTTTCGCGCTTGTAGGACTGATGGCATCGATCCTGTCGAACGGTCTGTCGTCCTTCAACCAGACCTATATCGCCCTGGACGTTTATCTTGATCCTGCAAAGCTGGACAAGAATGGCAACCGCGCGCCAGAGGATCTGCAGAAGATCACGACTTTCACGATCCAGCCTCTGATCAAGACTGCTGTGCAGGACATGCTAGACAAACGCGGATTTGCGGCCGAAGGCGTCAACCCGAATGAAGCGGCTGCGCTCATTTCGGGGGAAGCCCCGGCTGAACTGCGCCGCTTCATTCTGGCCAACCCCGACCAGATAGGCGAAACGATTTCCTTCGATCTCCTCGCGTCCGGTCGTATCGACGGCTACTTCAAGGGCAGGGTGACCATGGAAAGCGCGGCACTCGACCGCAACATTTCGCCCGAGCAGCTGGTTCTTGCCGACAGGCTGAAGGAAGCCGGAATTCTGGACCTTCGCTTCAACTGGGCTTTCTTCACCGCGCCTGACGCCTCTGACACCCGGCCGGAAGCAGCTGGCCTCGGCGTTGCCATTCTCGGATCTGCCTACATGATGATGATAGTGTTGGCCTTGTCGCTGCCAATCGGTGTCGCAGCCTCGATCTATCTTGAAGAGTTTGCGCCGCAGAATCGGTGGACTGACCTTATTGAAGTCAACATTGCAAACCTCGCTGCTGTGCCTTCTATCGTGTTCGGTATTCTGGGTCTGGCACTGTTTATCAATTTCGTCGGCCTGCCGCAGTCCGCTCCGATTGTCGGTGCTCTGGTGCTGACGTTGATGACGCTGCCCACCATCATCATTGCCACGCGCGCCGCACTCAAGGCAGTCCCACCATCGATCCGTGACGCGGCGCTCGGAATTGGCGCTTCGAAAATGCAGGCCATTTTCCACCATGTGCTGCCGCTCGCGGCTCCCGGCATCCTGACCGGAGCAATCATCGGTCTGGCCCAGGCACTGGGTGAAACGGCACCATTGCTGTTGATCGGCATGGTGGCATTCGTGCGTGAGTATCCTGCTGCGCCGCCCGAAGGCTTTTTCGACCCGGCTGCCGCACTGCCGGTCCAGGTTTACAATTGGACCCAGCGGGGCGACCCGGCCTTTATCGAGCGGGCATCGGGCGCGATCATTGTCCTGCTGATCTTCCTGCTCGTCATGAACGCCATCGCCATCCTGTTGCGCCGACGCTTTGAGCGCCGCTGGTAGGACCCGGCTGTCACCTTTGAATCAACCAAGCCCTGAGTATACTGAAACTGTTGAAGGGAAGACGGAGATGAACATCATGTCTGAAGCGGCGACTGAAAAAGCGGTTGATGCTGCCATCGAGGAATCCGCGATCAAGATGCGCGGCACCGACGTCAGCGTCTTCTACGGCGAAAAGCAGGCGCTTTTTGATGTCAATCTCGATGTCCGCAAGAACAGCGTGACGGCGCTCATCGGACCCTCTGGCTGCGGCAAGTCGACTTTTCTGCGCTGTCTTAACCGGATGAATGACACGATCGATATCTGCCGGGTCAACGGCGAAGTCACGCTGGACGGCGAAAACATCTACGCCCCGATGATCGATGTCGTGGAATTGCGGGCACGCGTCGGCATGGTCTTTCAGAAGCCCAACCCGTTTCCCAAGTCCATTTACGAAAACATCGTTTACGGACCGCGCATTCACGGCCAGGTTTCGACCCGCGTGGAGATGGACGAAGTTGTCGAGCGCAGCCTGATCAAGGCCGGCCTTTTCAACGAGGTCAAGGATCGTCTGCAGGAGCCGGGCACCGGTCTGTCGGGCGGCCAGCAGCAGCGGCTTTGCATCGCACGCGCCATCGCCGTAAGCCCTGAAGTCATTCTGATGGACGAGCCGTGCTCGGCGCTCGACCCGATCGCCACCGCAAAGGTCGAGGAACTGATCGACGAGCTTCGCGTCAATTACACCATCGTGATCGTGACCCACTCGATGCAGCAGGCTGCCCGTGTATCGCAACGCACGGCGATGTTCCATCTGGGCTATCTTGTCGAGGAAGGTGATACCGACAAGATGTTCACCAATCCCGACAACAAGCTGACCCAGGACTACATCACCGGCCGCTTCGGCTAATGCGACTGCCTTTTGCGTCACGATTACAGGATTGAAGGATCAAACCATGCCCGAAGCACACACAGTCACTTCTTATGATGATGACCTTCGTTTCCTGACGCGCCGGCTGTCGGAAATGGGCGGCATTGCCGAGCGCATGGTTGCCGACGCCGTCGCGGCCCTGGTCAATGCCGATACCGGCTCAGCCCAGCGCGTCATCTCCGAAGATCTGCTGCTCGACAATGGCGAGCGTGAAATCTACGACAAGGCAGTTCTGGTAATTGCCAAGCGCCAGCCGATGGCCTCGGATCTGCGTGAGATCATCGGCTCGATCCGGATCGCCTCCGATCTTGAGCGGGTCGGCGATCTGGGCAAGAACATCGCCAAGCGGGTGATCGCCGTTCACACCATGGCCCAGCCGCGCAAGCTGGTCCGCGGCCTCGAGCATCTGGCCGAACTGGCTCTGACTCAGCTCAAGGAAGTGCTGGACGCCTTTGCAACCCGTTCGCCCGATCTCGCCAATTCGATCCGCGAGCGTGACGAGGAGATCGACGCGATCTACACTTCGCTGTTCCGCGAACTTCTGACCTACATGATGGAAGATCCGCGCAACATCACTGCCTGCACCCACCTGCTTTTCTGCGCCAAGAACATTGAGCGGATCGGCGATCACGCCACCAATATCGCCGAGACGGTCTATTACGTGGCCACCGGCGAGCAGCTGGCAGCCGAACGGCCGAAGGACGATGATACCGCCACCATGGTCGCGCCCGCACCGGGTTCGGACTGAGAGCGCTACGGAGTGCATGACCCATGGCGATGAGTCCACGTATTACTGTGGTTGAGGACGAAGAGGCACTTTCGGTGCTGCTTCGCTACAATCTGGAAGCTGAAGGCTACGAGGTCGACACCGTGCTGCGCGGTGACGAGGCTGAAATTGCACTTCAGGAGCGGGTTCCGGATCTGCTGATCCTCGACTGGATGCTGCCGGGCATCTCCGGCATCGAGTTGTGCCGCCGTCTGCGCGCCCGGCCCGAAACCGAACGGTTGCCGATCATCATGCTCACCGCACGTGGCGAGGAGAGCGAGAGGGTTCGTGGCCTGGCCACGGGTGCGGACGATTTCGTCGTCAAGCCGTTCTCGACGCCCGAACTGCTGGCCCGTGTCAGGGCCATGCTGCGCCGCGCCCGTCCGGAAGTCATTTCCAGCCTGCTCAAGGTCGGCGATATCGAACTCGATCGCGAAACCCACCGGGTCAAGCGCCGTGGCCGGGACATCAAGCTGGGGCCGACCGAGTTCAGGCTTCTCGAATACCTGATGAGTTCACCCGGCCGGGTTTATTCCCGCGCCCAGCTTCTCGATGGTGTCTGGGGTCATGATGTCTATGTCGACGAGCGCACGGTCGACGTGCATGTCGGCCGGTTGCGCAAGGCGGTCAATCTCTCCGGCATGCGCGACACCATCCGCACCGTTCGCGGCGCGGGCTACTCGATCGAGGGCTGACGCGGGATTTACCGCCATCTCAGACAAGAGCTCCAACGAAAAAGCCCGGCTTCAACCCGGGCTTTTTCGTAATCCAAACCTTTTGCCTGTGAGAGGCATATCAATTCAGCGGGCGCGCTTGCGCTCGCTCGACGGCTGGAAGGCCATCTTGGCGTGATAGCCGCAATAGGGCGAGGAATCGCCGGAATCATTGCCGCAGAAGTGAAAACCTTCCTGCAGCGGATCACCGACCGGCCATTTGCAGGTGCGCTCGGAAAGCTCCACCAGCGAGAGCCGGCGCGAAATCGGCACCACCACATCCTCCATCGGACGGGTGTCGATCTCTTCCGATGCAACGACATCCAGATCCTGCTTCAGGGCTGCGCCGCCACTCGATCGGCTGACGGTTCTGGTTGTCGTCTGGCTTGCTGTCCGCCCGGCATAATTCGGTGCGCGCGGCGCCGCGGTCGTGCGCTTGGTGCGCACCGATGCCTGCCCGCCGCTCTTGGCGCGACCGGGCAGGTTGAGCCTGTGCACCTTGCCGATCACCGCGTTGCGGCTGACGCCGCCCAGCTGAGCCGCGATTTGGCTGGCACTGAGCCCGTCCGCCCAGAGTTTCTTGAGTCTTTCAACCCGTTCATCAGTCCAGTTCATGCAATACTCTCCCCGTATCCCGTATCCCGGGATGGCAGAATCCCTCACCGTCGCCCCGGAAGACCGGAACTCGAACGCTCGGTTACAGTGAGGTGAATAGTGTCCGCCGCGAACGTCTATTTCATGCCTTCAACTTAGTGGTCGGCGGACTCCGTGACAAGAGTCAGCCGAATCATGCTGATTCCTTTTTGCGGTTTTCCCCAACTTAGGAGGTGGGTATCAATTCTCACCATTCAGCGTTGACTTGGGGGTGATATCCCCGGCTGCTTGGGCGAATGACCGGAGCGATCGCCGTGGCCCGAGCCGCGCCTGCTGTCTCATTGACAGGCATGCCCTAATTGTAAATAGTGCCCACGCCGCCCCGGAAAGGGCGGCATTTTGGTTTTCCGGCATGCCCTGCCTTGTCTCGCCGTAGCGGTCGCAAGGCAAGGGCGGTGCCGTATTGTCCGTTCTCGAAGGGGGAGAGAAGCGCCATGGCTGAAGCCAAGCCGCTTTATGACACTTACAACCGCGTTCCGATCGTGTTCGAGCGCGGACATGGCGTCTGGCTGGAAACACCCGAGGGCGAGCGGTATCTCGATTTTGCCGCCGGCATAGCGGTCAATTCCCTTGGCCACACCCATCCGCATCTTGTTGGGGCGCTCAAGGCCCAGGCCGATCGTCTCTGGCACCTATCCAATGTGCACGAGATCCCCGATCAGTCCCGCCTCGCCCAACGGCTGACCGAAGTGACCTTTGCCGACAAGGTCTTCTTCACCAATTCCGGTGCCGAGGCGCTGGAGTGTGCCATCAAGACCGCGCGGCGTCATTTCTTCGTCAATGGCCAGCCCGAGCGCTATCGCATAGTCACCATCGAGGGCGCCTTTCACGGCCGGACCCTGGCGACGATTGCCGCCGGAGGCCAGCCAAAGTACCTCGAAGGCTTCGGGCCGAAGGTTGAAGGCTTTGATCAGGTTCCATTTGGCGATCATGAGGCGCTGAAGGCGGCGATTACCAGTGAAACAGCCGCCATTCTGGTCGAGCCGGTGCAGGGCGAGGGCGGTATCCGTCCGCTGCCCAATGAATGCATGCGCGGCCTGCGCGAGCTGTGCGATGAACATGGCATCCTGCTGATCCTTGATGAGGTTCAGTCGGGTGTGGGCCGGACCGGCAAGTTGTTCGCCCATGAATGGGCCGGCATTGAGCCGGACATCATGGCAGTGGCAAAAGGCATCGGCGGCGGTTTTCCCTTTGGCGCCTGCCTGGCCACGGCCAGTGCGGCAGACGGCATGACGCTCGGTACCCACGGCACCACCTATGGCGGCAACCCGCTTGCCATGGCGGTCGGCAATGCCGTGCTGGATATCATTCTCGACGATGGATTTCTTCCGCACGTCAATGATGTTGCTCTGGTGCTCAGGCAGGGACTGGCTTCACTCAAGGATCGCTATCCGGATTTGATTGCGGACGTCCGCGGCTCCGGCCTGATGCTCGGTATCAAGTGTGCCAAATCCAATGCGGATCTGGTTGCGGCGATGCGCAGTGAGCATCTTCTGGCAGTCCCGGCCGGCGACAATGTCGTCCGTTTGCTGCCGCCTTTGATCGTGACCGCCGAAGAAGCCCGCGAAGCGCTCGCAAAGACAGAGGCCGCGCTCGAAATGCTGTCCCGCAACGGTGCAGCCAACTAAACGGACCGGATTTTATGACCAAGACCCCATCCGCCAGCACCCGGCATTTTCTCGATCTCTCCGCCGTCAGCGCCGGAGAGTTGCGTGCCATGCTCGACGCGGCGCGATCCGCCAAGACGGCGACCGAAGCGGACAAGCCACTCGCTGGCAAGATGCTGGCCATGATCTTCGAGAAGCCCTCGACACGCACTCGTGTCTCCTTCGATGTCGGCATGCGGCAGCTCGGTGGCGAGACGCTGTTCCTGTCGGGAACGGAGATGCAACTCGGTCGGGCCGAAACCATTGCCGATACGGCAAAGGTTCTCTCGCGCTATGTCGACATCATCATGATCCGGACGCTGGATCATTCCCGTATGCTCGAACTCGCCGAACATGCCACGGTGCCTGTCATCAATGCCCTGACCGACGACACGCATCCCTGCCAGATCATGGCCGACATTCTGACGTTCGAGGAACATCGCGGCCCGATCAAGGGCAAGACGCTGGCCTGGACGGGCGATGGCAACAATGTGCTCCATTCGCTCATCGAGGGGGCTGCGCAGTTCGGGTACCGCATGCAGATCGCAACGCCTGAAGGGTCGGAACCCGAGGCGAAATTCGTCGAGTGGGCCCGCAAGCAGGGCGCGGAAATCGACATGAGTGCCGATCCTGATCGCGCGGTAAACGGTGCCGATTGCGTTATCACCGACACCTGGGTGTCGATGAACCAGGAACACAAGGCGCGCGGCCACAATATCTTCGTGCCTTACCAGGTCAATGAAACACTGATGCAGAAGGCCAATCCGGATGCTCTCTTCATGCACTGCCTCCCGGCTCATCGCGGCGAGGAAGTCACCGACGGTGTGATGGACGGGCCGCAGTCGGTGGTGTTTGACGAGGCGGAGAACCGCTTGCATGCGCAAAAGGCGATCATGCGCTGGTGCATGGGCGTTCTGTAGCGCCTCTGGCGCTTTCAGCGATCAGTACCTATATGGCCGGTTGAAAAGTGGGACCGGCCAGCCCTGACCGGCCAACCCTGAATGGTCAATGTGTGCCCTGTGACACGATAGACAATCGGAATTGATGATGGAAACCGAAATCCAGACCCCTGGCGAACAGGACTTCGCCGGAGACGACCGCGTCCTGCCGTTCGAGGTGGACGGCCTCGATGTGCGTGGCCGGACGGTTCAGCTTGGCCCCATGATCGACGCGATTCTCGGCCGGCATGCTTATCCCGAGCCGGTTGCGCGTCTGCTCGCCGAAGCCATCGCGCTTACAGTGCTGCTCGGCACCTCGCTCAAGTTCGAAGGCAAGCTGATCGTCCAGACAAAGGGTGATGGACCTGTGGACCTGCTGGTCGCGGACTTCTCGACGCCCGGTAATCTGCGCGCCTATGCCCGCTTTGATGCAGAGCGCCTGGCTGCTGCGGAGGCTGCCGGGACGACGAAGCCCGCCGAACTGCTCGGCAATGGAATTCTCGCCTTTACCATTGATCAGGGCGCCTACATGCAGCGCTACCAGGGTATCGTCGAGATGAAGGGCGATACGCTGGAAGCCATGGCTGAAACCTATTTTCGCCAGTCCGAGCAGATTCCCACCATTGTCCGGCTGGCTGTCGCCGAGCTCATCGACCGCGATGAAGACGGCAAGCCGCGTCACAGCTGGCGGGCCGGAGGCATCGTCGTCCAGTTCCTGCCGCAGGCACCTGATCGCATGCGCACCCCCGACCTTCCGGGCGGTGACCTGCCGGAAGGCATGGAAGCCATCATGCATGATGAAGACGACAGCTGGGCGGAAGCCAAGGCGCTGGTCACAACCGTGGATCCGGGCGAACTGACCGATCCCGAGGTTGGCGCCGAGCGCCTCCTCTACCGGCTCTTCCATGAGCGCGGTGCCAAGGTCTATCCGCCGGTTCCGGTCTTCGACAAGTGCAGCTGCTCGCGCGAACGGCTGGGTGAGGTGCTCGATGGGTTTTCGGAAGAAGAGCTTGAGCACAGTATCGAGAACGGCGTGATCACCGTGCAATGCGAGTTCTGCTCGACGGCCTACAAGTTCGATCCGGCCGAGTTCCGGCGCTGAGGACTTGCGCCCGTAAAGATGACGAAACTTTAATTTGCCATGTGTCCGCATTACGTTACCTGTTGGGTTGCAACGGAGTGAAGTGATGCTCGACAAGGCGGACAAGCCTCTGGACGTGCCTTTGGAACCCTCGCGCGCCCGATCGCCGTCGGCACGCCTCGGATTTTTGCGGCCATTGGTTCAGTTTGCCCTGATGGCGCTGGTGCTCGCCGGTGCCTGGCTGGCGATGCAAAGCCTCGCCGCCTCCAAGCGTGAGCGTACGCCCAGACCGTTTACGCCGCTGGTCTACACCGTTGAGACAGCAGCTGCGGAGCGCGCAGACAATCGTCCGGACATCCGCCTGTACGGGCAGGTCGAGACTGGCCGTAATGTCGACCTGCGCACCACCGTGAGCGGTGACGTCGTCGAGATCCATCCCGATATGGTCGCCGGGCGCCGCGTCGCCGAGGGGACTGTTCTTTTGCGTATCGACCCTTTTGCCTATGAAGGGGCTCTGGTCGAGGCTCGCGCCAATCTGGCCTCTACCCGCGCCGCAATTGCAGAGATCGATGCGCGTCTCGCCTCCGAGCGCGAACAACTTGAAGCTTCGGAAGCACAACTCGAACTTGGTCGCGCCGATCTGGAAAGGGCTCTTTCGCTCGCGGATTCAGGCGCTTTGACCGACAAGGAGGTTGATGCACGACGCCTGATCGTGTCCCAGCGCGAGCAGGCCTCGAGCCAGCGGCGCAACAACATCCTGATTGCGGAAGCACAGCGCACCCAGCAGGAGGCCAATGCCGAGCGGCTTGAATGGAAAATCCGCGAAGCTCAGCGAAGGCTCGAGGAGACCGCGCTGATTGCTCCTTTTGACGGCATCATTTCCGATGAAACCGTTGAGACCGGCCGGTCGGTGAACGCCAATGAAGTTGTTGCGTCGATCTATGACGATACGGCGCTCGATGTGAAATTCACCCTCACCAACGCGCAATATGGCCGCATGGCCACCGATACTGACCCGCTTGTCGGCCGCCAGGTCGAACTGGGCTGGAGCGTTGGCGGTACACGGTACACTTGGCCGGCAGTCATCGACAGGATCGGCGCCCGCGTGACCGCCGAACGCGGTGGGGTGGAAGTCTTTGCCCGCATCGGCGAGGCCGACAACCCGGTGCAACTGCGCCCCGGCGCCTTCGTGTCGCTGACCGTGCCAGACCGTATCTGGCCTGAGACATTCCGGCTTCCCGAGACCGCCGTGCGCAATTCCGATCATGTCTTCGTGGTGGTCGACGGCAAGCTCGAGCGGCGCGCCGTCCGGCTGATCGCCTGGGACGGCGAGGATGCGATTGTCGATGGCAGCCTTGAGGATGGCGACACCGTGTTGGTCACCCGCCTGACAGAAGCCACAGAAGGCGTGCGCGTGCGCGAGCCTTCCGTTGGCGGCGCTGCATCGGATCCGCAACAGCCTTCTGCTCCAGCCGTGGACGCCGGGGAATGAGCGGCAGCGACCTGCCGGGCCGGGGATTGTTGGCCGGACGCGGTCTGGTAAGCACCTTCATCCGCCACCCCAACGCCGCCAATCTGCTGATGGTGCTGATGATCCTGTTCGGCGCTTTCTCGATTGCCCGCATAAACACCCAGTTCTTCCCCACCATCGACCGCCCGACAATCAGCATCGGTGTGGCCTGGTCGGGTGCCAGCGCCGAGGACGTCGAAACCAATGTGCTGGCTCTGGTTGAACCGGAGGTGCGCTACATCTCCGGCGTCGACCGGATGACGTCCACGGCAGCGGAAGGCTCGGCCACGGTCCGGCTCGAGTTTGCCGACGGCACCGACATGACTCAGGCGATGACCGATGTGGAGACCGCGGTCAAGGCGGTCGGCAATTTGCCCGAGGATGCGGAGGATCCCACGATCACCAGGTCGGTGTTCTTTGACACCGTTGCCAAGCTCGCGGTCTTCGGCAGCGCCGACGAAGTGGTCAAGCGGGCCTGGGCCAAGCGTATCCGCGACGAACTGATCGATCGCGGTATCGACAAGATCAACTTTACCGGCCTTCGTGGCGCGGAGATCCGCGTCGAGGTGCCGGAGATCGAACTGCGGCGTCTGGACATGAAGATATCCGACGTGTCCTCCGCCATTGCCGCCAACAGCCGCGATCTGCCTTCGGGTACGGTCGAGGGCGCGGTCGACCGACAGCTTCGCACGCTGGCTGACGCCCAGGGCGCAAGGGAACTGGCGGGCGTTGAAGTCAAGTCCTTTACCGGCGGCGAGAAGGTCCTGCTGGGTGACATCGCCACCATCACCGACGGGTTTGACGCCGACGACACGAGGGGCCTGGCCAGCGGATCACCTGCCATAGAACTCGACATCCGGCGCGCCCCGACGGCCGATACGCTCAAGACGGCTGCGATCCTGTCTGCCTATATCGACGAGATCGGGCCCAGGCTTCCGCCCGGTGTCGAGATAGCTACCTACGAGGTCGCCTCCGATGCGCTGTCGGCGCGGATCTGGCTCCTGGTCAAGAACGGGCTGGGCGGCCTGCTCGTCGTCGTGGCAATCCTGTTCCTGTTTCTCAATGCCCGCATCGCCTTTTGGGTGGCCGCGGGCATCCCGGTGGCGATGCTGGCCACAATCGGCTTCATGTACGCGTCCGGCCAGACGATCAACATGATGTCGCTGTTCTCGCTGATCATGATGCTCGGCATCATTGTTGACGATGCCATTGTCGTTGGCGAGCACACTGCCACGCGGCTGCAGATGGGTGATGATCCGCAAACGGCTGCCGAAAACGGTGTCGGCATGATGTTCACCCCGGTGATCGCGGCGATGTCGACCACGCTGGCGGCCTTCGCCCCCATCCTGCTGATCGGCGATACAATCGGCCAGATGATGGCGGTGCTGCCGATGGTGGTGATCGCGGTGCTGGTCTCCAGCCTGCTCGAATGTTTTCTCATCCTTCCCGGACACCTGGCCAATTCGCTGGCCGGCCGCAAGCCGCCCGGCTGGTCCTGGTGGCGCCAGTTCCTGGTGGCTCTCATAGTCATGGTATTCCTCACCGGGCTGTCGGGGCGGCTTGCGGTGGACCTCGCGCTGGGTGCCGAGGACAGCGGCGTGCGCGCCGCCGCGCGCGGGTTTGCTGACCTTCCGCAATTGGCCAGGATGGCAATTGTGGTGGCGGTGTCGCTGGCTTTGGCAACACTGATGGAGTGGGGGCTGCTGGTTTTGCGCCGGCGCAACAGCCGCGCGGGCGTGCGTATGGAGGATGCCGGCGAGAGCCGCTTCCGGCGCGCATTCGACCGGGGCTTCGACTGGTTTCGTGATGTCCCCTTCGCCCGCCTGGTGCAAATGGCCTGGAACTGGCGTTACGTGACCCTGTCGATCGCGCTTGCCATGGTCATGGTTTTGGCCATCGGCCTGGCTCGCTCCGGACGCGTCGAGTTTGTCTTCTTCCCCTCGCCGGAAGCCGAGAACATCTCCGGCACCATCATTTTCAACGCAGGTCTGCCGGAAGACATCGCACTGAAAGCGATCGCCGCCCACGAGGAAGCCCTGCGCGAAGCCGACAGGGCCTTGTCAGGCAGCGGTCCCTCTTCGATCAAGGCGGTTTTCACCACTTTTGGAGCCTCAAGCCGTAGCGGCAGCGCCACCGCCCGCATCCGGGTGCAGCTGACCACATCCGAGGAGCGGGACATCCGCACTCCCGACATCGTCAATGCCTGGCGCAAGGCCGTTCCGGATATCGCAGGGGTGACCCGCTTCACTGTCGCCCAGTCACGCGGCGGTCCTCCGGGCAGGGACATCGAGGTCCGTCTGCAGGGTGAACGGGTAGCGGCGCTGAAAACCGCTGCTGCCGATGTGGTCGCGCTGCTGTCGGGCATCAACGGCATCACCGGACTGGATGACAACCTTCCCTGGGGCAAGCCCGAGCTGATCATGGAACTGACGCCGCATGGCGCCGCACTCGGCTTTTCCATCGAGGAGGTCGGCCGCCAGATCCGCAACGCCTTTGATGGATCCGTACCGTTCCGGTTTCCCCGCGGCGATGACGAGGTGACCGTTCGCCTGGTCCAGAAGCCTGCTTCGCCAGGCTCCCAGGCCTTGCGGGATTTTGAGCTGCGGAGCCCAGGCGGAACCTTTGTGCCGCTGTCGGAAGTGGTCGACATGACCGAGCGCCAGGGCTTTTCAGCGATCCAGCGCCGAGACGGCCAGAGCACCATCTCGGTGACCGGCGACATCGACACCGCGGTGACAACAACGGGCGGGGTTGTAGAGCAACTTACCAGCAGCGGTGAACTCGACCTGATCGCCGGCCGTCATGGCGTGAGTTACACTTTCGGTGGGCGCTCCGAGGAGCAGGAAAACGCCTTTGCCGACCTTCAGCTTGGGGTCGCCGTGGCGCTGAGCGTGATCTACATCATTCTTGCCTGGGTCTTCGCCAGTTACTGGCGGCCCATTGCGGTGCTGCTGATCATCCCGTTCGGCGTCGTCGGGGCGATTTTCGGCCACTGGGTGCTCGGCTATCAGCTGACAATCCTGTCCTTCATCGGGCTGCTTGGCCTGGCCGGCATCCTGGTCAATGATTCCATCATCCTGGTGGCTCGCCTGGAAGAGCGACGCGCCGAGGGAGACAGTCTTGCAGAGGCAGCCATCGGCGCCAGCCGGGATCGCCTGCGGGCCGTGTTGCTAACCTCGCTGACCACCATCGGCGGGCTGCTGCCGCTGCTCTACGAAACAAGCCTTCAGGCCCAGTTCCTGCTGCCCATGGCGATCACCATCGTCTTTGGACTGGCGATGACCACGCTGCTGGTTCTGTTTCTGGTTCCGGCACTGGTCGGCATCGGTGATGATATTGCCAGGAGTTTTTCCTACATCTATGGCAGGCGAACGGTCGGACAGCGCGCCTGAACCGGGTTACGACCGCCAGAACCGCGGCAGGAACAGCACCAGCACGGTGAACAGCTCAAGCCGTCCAAGCAACATCCCGGCCGCAAGCAGCCATTTCTGGAGGTCGCTCAGCGACTGGAAGTTTCCGGACGGGCCGATGATCTCGCCCAGGCCCGGCCCGACATTCGAAAGCGCCGTGCCTGCACCCGACAGGGCCGTGACGGTGTCGAGCCCGCTCAACCGCAGCAGGATGGCCAGCACCACGAACGAGGTCATGAACAGGAAGAAGAAGCTCATCACCGAGGCGATGACCCGGTCCTGGATCGGCTTTCCGTTGAAGCGTGCGCGAAACACGCCATGCGGATACATCACCTGGGAGACGTGCTGCCGGACAGCTTCGATCAGCACCTGAAACCGGAAGATCTTGATGCCGCAGGAGGTGGAGCCGGCGCAACCGCCGACAAACATGATGATGAAGAAGAACGTCACCGCGTGGGGGCCCCAGAGGCCGTAGTCTGTGGAGGCGTATCCGGTGCCGGTGGCGATTGAGACCACGTTGAAGGCGGAATGCCGCAAGCCCTCGAGGCCGATATGGTTCTCGCTGAAATGCGCCATCATCCAGCCTGCAAGAATCGCGACGGCGAGAAAGCCGGCAAAGGCCTTCACCTGGTCATCGGCCAGAAACGGACGGAAACGTCCCTGCAGCATCTGCACATAAAGAATGAACGGAATCGAGCCGAGCACCATGAACACCACCGCGATCCATTCGACGGCGGCATTGTTGAAATATCCGATGGATGCATCCTTGGTCGAGAACCCCCCGGTCGCCACCGTGGTCATCGCATGGATCACCGCGTCATCGGCTGCCATGCCCACGGCCATGTAGGCCACGGCGCAAAGCCCGGTCATGGCGATGAACACAAGCGTGATCGAGGTCGAGATCTGGGTGGCGCGGGGCAGGATCTTTTCCGCCGTGTCGAAGGCCTCGGCCTTGAACAGCTGCATGCCGCCGATCTGCAGCATCGGCAGCACGGCAATCGCCATGACGATGATCCCCAGACCGCCGAGCCATTGCAGCAGCCCGCGCCAGAACAGGATGCCGGGCGGAGCGCCATCCAGGCCGGTGATGACCGTGGCGCCGGTGGTGGTCAGCCCCGACATCGATTCGAAGAACGCGTCGGTGTAGCTCGGCACGACCCCCGACCAGTGAAATGGCAGTGCGCCGAACGCCACCAGTGCGACCCAGGAGACAACGGTCATCAGCATCGCCTGGCGAGTCGACAGACCCTTCGGAATGCCGCGATTGGCGGCAAACAGGCCGAGCCCGACGAGCATCGTCATCGTGCCAGAACTGGCAAAGATCATCCAGTCCTTGTTGTCGGCCGCCAGGTCGACAAGAGCGGGCAGCAGCATGGCCACGCCCAGTGTCGCCACCAGCAGGCCGGTCACCAGCATGACTGGGCGGAATTCGGAAAAAGCGGTCAATTCAGCGTTCTTGCCATTCCCGGCAGGTCCAGCGAGAAGGCCGGGATCTCGACGTCGAACAGCTCGCCCGCAGCCGATTGCATCTGGTAGGTGCCGACCATGACACCCGATGGCGTGTCCAGTGGACAGCCCGACGAATACTCATAGGTGTCACCGGGGCCGAGAACCGGTTGCTCGCCCACAACGCCGGGGCCGCGCACCTCGTCGACAATGCCGTTCTCGTCGGTGATCTTCCAGTAGCGGCTTTGCAGTTGCACGATCTGGTCGGAGTGATTGATGATGACAATACGGTAGCCCCAGACATAGCGTCCGTCCTCGGGGTCCGACTGGTCCTCGAGATAATAGGGTTCCACCGTTACTTCGATTTCGCGTGTTAGCGCACGGTACATATGCCACTCCTTGCGACACTCATTCTACACAGAGGTGCTTGCGTCAAGCATGCAGATGCCCACAAACCGGCTGGTTTCACGCTTTGCGTTGACTTGATTGTGATGAAGCGGTGCGGACGCGGCAGGTGACGGGCCGCAGCCGCAGCGCTATCACTCGGAGCCGAACGGGGAGATCAACTCATGATGGACGGAAGCGCACGCAAGATCATCCAACCCGGCCTCGACCGGGCAGGCGTGTGGCTGGCGCAGCGTGGTGTGAAAGCCGACCACGTGACGATTTTCGCGTGCGTCATCGGCCTTGCCGCAGCGGTATTGATCGCTCTGGATTACATGATTGCCGCGCTGGCGCTGATCATTGTCAGCCGGATGTGTGACGGCCTGGACGGATCGGTGGCGCGCGCCTCCCGGACGACCGATTTCGGCGGCTATCTCGACATCACGCTGGATTTCGTTTTCTACGGAGCCGTTCCCCTGGCTTTTGTCGTCCTCGATCCCGGCGCGAACGCACTGGCCGGTGCGGCGCTGATCTTCTCGTTTTACGTTAACGGCGCCAGCTTTCTTGCCTATGCGATCGTTGCGGAAAAACGCGGGCTCAGCACCGAGGCACGGGGCGTCAAATCGATCTACTTCACCACCGGTCTCGCCGAAGCCAGCGAGACCTATATCGTGTTTGCAGTCTTCTGCCTCTGGCCGGCCTGGTTTGCGCCGGTGGCCTGGGTCTTTGCGGCAATCTGCCTCTACACAGCGCTGTCGCGGATCATGCAGGCACGCGCCGAGTTTCCCGACCCGGCCTCAAAGGCCTGAGAGCGCGCGATCGAAGTCCTCGATCAGGTCTTGGGCATCCTCGATCCCGGCCGACAGTCTCAGCACCCCGGGGCCAATTCCCAGCTCGTCGCGGGCCTCTTCCGAGAGGTTCTTGTGCGTCGTCGTCGCCGGATGCGTGATCAGGCTCTTGGTGTCGCCGAGATTGTTGGACAGCTTCACCACCTCGAGCCGGTTCTGCATCGAGAATGCCGCCTCTTTGCCGCCCTTCAGCTCGAGCGCCACCAGTGTTGACCCGCCCTTCATCTGCCGGGCACAGATCTCGGCCTGCGGATGGTCGGCGCGACCGGGATAGATCACTCGCGCGATCGCCGGATGGTCTGCCAGGAAATCGGCCACCCGTGCCGCGTTCTCTGTCTGCTGCCGCACTCTCAGAGGCAGGGTTTCAAGCCCCTTGAGCAGGGTCCAGGCGTTGAACGGCGACAGCGACGGGCCGGTGTGACGGAAATAGTCGTGAAGATGCTCGTCAATCCAGTCCTTGTCCGACAGCACAACGCCGCCCAGACAGCGCCCCTGGCCGTCGATATGCTTGGTTGCGGAATAGGCCACCACATGCGCGCCCAGTTCGAGCGGTTTCTGCATCAGCGGTGTTGCAAACACATTGTCGACCACCAGCTTGGCGCCGATCTGGTTGGCGAGCTTGGCGACGCCTGCAATGTCGACCACTTCCAGTGTCGGATTGGTCGGGCTTTCAAGAAAGAACACCTTGGTGTTGGGCCGGATCGCGGTTTCGAAATTGGCAAGGTCACGTCCGTCGACGAGGGTGGACTCGATGCCGTATCTGGGCAGCAATGTTTCCACCACCCAGCGGCAGGAACCGAACAGGGCGCGCGCGGAAACCACATGGTCTCCGGCCCTCAGCTGGCACAACAGCGCCGCCGAAATTGCCGCCATTCCAGACGCCGTTGCCCGTGCGTCCTCTGCGCCCTCCATCAGGCACATGCGCTTTTCGAACATGTCGTTGGTCGGGTTTGCGTAGCGTGAATAGACGAAACCGGGATCCTCGCCCTTGAAGCGGGCTTCCGCTGCCTCGGCGCTGTCATAGACAAAGCCCTGCGTCAGGAAGATTGCTTCGGATGTTTCTCCAAACCCGGAGCGGCTGGTGCCGCCATGCACGAGCTGGGTGGCGGGGCGGAATTGTCGGTTGCTTGTCATGATCTTTGTCCAACACACAAAAAAACCGGCTTGCGAAGTCGCGAGCCGGTTTTTCAACCCGACCTTTTTAGCGACTTGTTTTACGTGGCTGCAAGCCGGTCGGCCAAATCACCACGGGATAACCTCGCTTTTAGGGGCTTCCCGCGCTTGCGTCAATCGCTTCCCCTTGCCATCAAGACATCTTGGAAAACGGAGCGCACGGACCGTGGCAGCGGGCATTCTCTCAGATCGCGCAATCAAGGCGCTCTTTGATGCCGGCAAGCTTGCCTCCGGTCGACCGCTCGATGCCGACCAGATCCAGCCTGCCAGCCTTGACCTGAGGCTCGGCGCCCGCGCCTACCGGGTTCGCGCCAGCTTTTTGCCAGGCCCCTCGGCAAGGGTCGAGGACAAGCTCGCCCGTCTCAGCATGCACGAGATCGACCTGACCGCAGGCGCTGTGCTTGAGACCGGCTGCGTCTATATCGTGCCGTTGCTTGAAAGCCTGGACCTGCCGCAGGAGATATCCGCCTCCGCCAATCCGAAAAGCTCGACCGGGCGTCTCGATATTTTCACCCGGGTGATGACCGATCACGGCCAGGAGTTCGACAAGATCGCTCCCGGCTACACTGGCCCGCTGTGGCTTGAGGTCAGCCCGCGCACCTTCCCGATTGTCGCCCGTAGCGGCTCGCGCCTGTCGCAGATCCGTTTTCGACAGGGGCACGCGGTGCTGGACGAGGATGAACTTTCGGCTCTTCACCGCTCCGAAACTCTGGTTGCCTCCGAAACGCCGAATGTCTCGGGCGGCGGCATCGCACTGTCGATCGATCTGATGGGGCAGGGCGAGGATGGCCTGATCGGCTATCGCGGCAAGCACCACACCGCGGTTATCGATGTCGACAAGCGCGGCGCCCAGGAGGTCTTCGATTTCTGGGAGCCCTTGTACAATCGCGGTTCCGCCGACCTGATCCTCGATCCGGATGAATTCTACATTCTGGTCAGCCGTGAATCCGTACACGTTCCTCCGCTCTATGCCGCCGAGATGACACCGTTCGATCCGCTGGTCGGCGAGTTCCGGGTTCATTATGCCGGTTTCTTCGATCCGGGGTTCGGACACAGCGAGGCCGGTGGTGCAGGAAGCCGTGCCGTACTCGAAGTACGCAGCCACGAGGTCCCTTTCATTCTTGAGCATGGCCAGATCGTCGGCCGGCTGATCTACGAGCGGATGCTGGAGAGGCCCGCGGCTCTGTACGGCACCGGGGCCGGATCGAACTACCAGGCTCAAGGCCTCAAACTGTCGAAACATTTTCGCAGCTGAGTTCCGGTGAGGGCAGCTTCTGGCCAGCCGTCAGCTTATCCCTTGGCCGCCAGCCTGTGCGGCGCGCATCTCGGCAAGCTCTTTCCGGATTGCCTTGAGTTCTTCCAGCATGGCGCTCTGGTCGGATGCCATGGCTTCCCGGTCTGCGGTCGCCTCGGCTTCGTGCTCCTCCTGCATGGCGGACACGATGATGCCGATGAACAGGTTGAGTACCGTGAACGTGGTGCAGGCGATGAACGGTATGAAGAACGTCCAGGCCATCGGATGCACTTCCATCACCGGACGGACAATCCCCATCGACCAGCTTTCCAGCGTCATCACCTGAAACAGTGAATAGGCTGAAGCCGGAATCGAGCCGAACCAGTCCGGAAACGTGTCGCCGTAGAGTTTCGTCGCCATCACCGAGAACACGTAGAACACCAGCGTCAAGAGCAGCATGATCGATCCCATGCCCGGCAACGCGCTGACCAGTCCGCCCACAACCCGCTTGAGCGACGGCACCATGCTGATGATCCTCAGTACGCGCAGGATGCGAAGCGCGCGAAGCACCGAAAGGTTGCCGGTCGCAGGGATCAGCGCCACCCCGACCACCAGGAGGTCGAAGATCCGCCAGGGGTCGCGGAAGAAGTCGAGCCGCCAGGCGAGAAGTCGGGCCGACACCTCCACCACGAAAACACCGAGAATGACCCGGTCGAGCACAGTCAGCACCACACCGAAGCGTTGCATGACTTCGGGTACGGTCTCGAGTCCCAGCGTGATCGCGTTGATAACGATCAGCGCGGTGATGAAGGCCTCGAAGCGGCGCGACGACAAAAAGGTTTTCAACTGGTCCATGAAGCAATTCTGGGGTTTGAAGAAGCGCCACTGATATGAGGTGGCGCCCGCGGCGCGTCAAGCCGCCTTGCGGATTGATCCTGCTTGACACGGCTGCTCAACACCGCCAAGGATCACCGGCGAAGGCGGGTGTAGCTCAATGGTAGAGCAGAAGCTTCCCAAGCTTAAGACGAGGGTTCGATTCCCTTCACCCGCTCCATTCCCGGATTTTTCGCAAGGTTGTTCGCAGCTTCCGCCATGGCCGCCCATTCCGGCGCCGCGGGATGAGGGGTCTTTTCCCAAAGATGCGTATTGGAAACGAGTTGTCCCAGTGCCCGCCACCCGGCAACCGACATCAGCAGCCAGTAGAGCGGTGTCAGCAGCACCCATCGGCGCTTCAGCCGGGTTCGTTCGTGCCGCGTGAAACCTCTCCATCCCATGCTGGCAAACACCAGGTAGCTGCCGGCGATGTTGATAAGGTCGATCCACATCAGGATGCGGTGCAGGTCCGAGACTGGAGAAGCCATGCCGCTTGCCAGCCAGGCCAGCGTCAATCCGATGAAGGCGAACATAAGCGGGTGCGCCAGCGCGGAGACGAGCATGCCGGCGATCATCAGCTGGAAAACCGCAAATCCGGCTGGTCCAAGCACCCTGACGGTGTGCATCGGCCGGCGCATGGCCACCAGCCAGGTCTGGGCCCAGCCCTTGAGCCAGCGTGTTCGCTGGCGTGTCCAAACCTCGAGTGTGGAGGGGGCGATTTCGACGGTTGCGCTGTTCAGCGTCCCTGTACGGTAGCCATGGGCATAGAGACGGAGGCCGAGATCCGCGTCCTCCGTCACATTGTGCGGATCCCATCCGCCGGCAGCCTCGAGGGCAACCCTCCTGAAATGATTTGATGTCCCGCCAAGCGGGATCGGCATCCGCACCCGTGCCAGAAAGGGAATGAGCACACGAAACAGGCCGCTGTATTCGAGTGCGAACAGTCCGGAAATCCAGTTTGTACCAAGGTTTGCAATTGCCAATGGTGCCTGTACGCACCCAAGCCGGTCGTCACCCTCGGCAAAGGCCGCACAGGCTTCAAGCAACTGTCCCGGTGCTGGTTTGTCTTCCGCGTCGTAGACCGCGACCAGCGACCCGCGTGCTCCCTGCAACGCATATTGCAGGGCCTTGGGCTTGGTGCGCGGGCCGAAATCGGGAGTGAGAACGATTTCGCATTCCGGCCCGAGCTGTTGCGCCTGCAGCGCCGATATCGTTGCCGTGTCATCGATTTCGCAAACATATTTCACGTCCAGCAGGCTCTTGGGCCAGCGCAGCGCCGAGATCCGTGAGACGATGGCTGGGATCATCTCGGCTTCGTCATGCAGGGCAATGAGCACTGTATAGACCGGAAGCCGGGTCCCGGACGGCGGCTCGCAGGCGTGTGTGCGGTTCCGCCTGAAAGCGGACATCAGGAGAGCGCAAAGCCTAAGCAAGATACCACCGGAGAAGAACAGCGTCAGGACGATATGCAGCACGGTAAAGGCCGCGAAAGGCCACAGCACAAGACAGGTGGCGGAAAGATAGACCGCCAGCCCCAGAAGAAACCCCTGTGAGCCGGTCATGACCCGACGGGCACTTGCGTCACGCCGGTCCTGGTCGAGTTCGAAGGTGATCCGCCTCACCCGTTCGGCTGCATCGGCCTGCCAGACAGCTTTGCGGATGGTGGCAGGTGAGGCGATGGCAAGGCTGTCGCGCAGCCCTGGCATGTCGCGCAGGCGGCTCCGGTAGTCGTCCAGCTGCCGTGCTTCGGGCACGATTGCCGTGACTTGTCCGCCGGCGCGCAAAAGCCTCAGCGGTCCGTCCCGGTGCAAAAGCACGTCCATTGACGGCAGCCGGACAACTTCTTCCGGATCTATCTCATCGAGATGCGGGAGACCGAGTTCACACGCCAGCCAGCGATAGTAGAGATCGGGGTCGATCAGGCCCTCGGCCATCAGTTCCTTTTCTATGGTGGTTGCGTTGGCACGCGCGGCTTCAGTGGCGGCTCTGACGTGAGGTTTGCCAATGCCGCATTGCAGAAAGAAGCGGGCTTCGGGGCTCGTCTCGCTCAGGGTAGGATGCAACCGGACAGGCTGTACCGGATCGTATCCGTTGCCGATCACCCCATCGGCGGTCATGTCCTCGCCGACTTTGCCGGAAACCGGATGATCTGAGCTTTTGCTTGCTGCCATGACTCTGATACATACAAGGCTGTTGGAGTGGGATACTAAATCTATGGTAGTGAAAACGCGCATTAATGCACCCCTAATATTGCGGGGTATTTCCCGCATAATGTGCGCTTTGGTTGTTTTTCTTGCCGCGGTTTTCCCGGCCGCGAGCGCTGACGGCCTGATCGTTCCCAATTACATGGACCCGCGGGAGCGCGTTCCGCTTCCGGATCTGGCCCCCTACAGCCGTATCCGTTTCGTCACCACGGTTGATTTTCCGCCCTTCAGCTTTCTCGATCAGACCGGCCATCTTGCCGGGTTTCACATCGATCTGGCGCGCGCAATATGTGAGGAGCTGGATGTGCTGCCGCGCTGCCAGATCCAGGCCTTGCCCTGGGGCGAGCTTGAGGGTGCATTGGAAAAGGGGCAGGCCGAAGCGCTGATTTCGGGCCTGGCGATCACTGCGGAAAGCCGGTCGAAATACCGCTTCACGCGCGCTTACCTCGCCTTGCCGGCCCGATTCGTGCTCGCAGGCGAGGCGAGTTCTGGCGAGGACAGCGCAGTGGCGCTTCGCGGCAAGCGCGTCGGCGTGCTGGAATCCACCGCACACGAGGTGATGCTGCGCGACTGGTTCTCAGAAACGAGGCCGGTCACCTTCACCCGGACGGAATGGATGTTCGATGCGCTCAAGGCCGGCAACATAGATGCCGTCTTCGGTGACGGCCTGCAATTGTCATTCTGGCTGTCCAGCCGCTCGGCGGAGAATTGCTGCCGGTTCTTCGGCGGCCCCTATTTTTCCCAGGCCCACCTTGGAGAAGGGCTGGCGATCGCGGTCCGACCGCGCAACACGTCTCTTGCCAAGGCTTTCGACCATGCACTTGCGGCCCTGAACAGAAACGGGCGTTTCACCGAACTCTACCTGCGCTGGTTCCCCAACGGGCTTTACTGACCGGTGCGGCGATCCGGCCTTGGCTTGGGTGGAAACCGGAACGGCAGGGCCAGCGCCCAGCCAAGACCGGCGGTGCGGCTGTCGCGCCACTCCGACAGCCCGATCTCGATACCGGTGTCGCCGCGCCGTGGCGTTTGCGTGTAGGTTGAAAACAGCCGGTCCCAGATCGCCAGGTTGAACCCGTAGTTCGAATCCGTTTCGCGCGGATCGGTCGAATGGTGAATCCGGTGCATGTCCGGCGTCACGATCAGCAGCCGCAGCACGGCGTCGACAGGTTTGGGCAGCCGGATATTGGCGTGATTGAACATCGCCGCGCCATTGAGAATGATCTCGAAAACCAGAACCGCAACGGGCGGCGCACCGAGCGCTATGATGACAGCCGCCTTCCAGAACATCGACAACACGATTTCAAGGGGATGAAATCGCAACGCGGTGGTCAAATCGAACCCGGTATCGGCATGGTGCATGCGGTGGATGCGCCACAGCCATGGCCACTTGTGGCTGACCACATGCTCGAGCCAGACTGCGAAATCGAGCAGGACGAAGGCGATGATTCCCGCCACCCAGAGCGGCACACCGAGAAGCGGAAACAGGCCGAAGCCATTGGATTGCGCCCAAAGCGCAGTGCCGACTGCGGCCAGCGGAAACACGACCCTGAGTGTCACCGAGGACAGCACCACCATGGCAAGGTTGGTCATCCAGCGGCGGGATTTAAGCGCCCCGCGCATCTCTTTGCGTTCAAGCCGCGGTGCCAGCAGTTCAATGGCGGCAAGCGCGATGAAAATCGTGGAAAATGCCAGAATCCGGATCACCGGCTCGGACAGGCCGAACAGCATCATTCTGCGCCTCCGTATCGTGTAACGGTCTTCTCATGCCACAGCCTTCGGCTTCTGGCGAAACACGATCCGGTGAAAGCCTGCGACACGTCGGCGCGGGGGCCACGGCAGGGGCCGCACTCAGGCGCTGCGAAAGCGGGCGATCGCGCCTCGTTCGATGGCGGCGCAGGTCAGCTTGTCGAGACCAAGCCGGTCGCGGACCATCTGCAACAGCCGGATTTCCTCCTGCTGGATATTGTAGTCGGCGGAGGCAACCTCGACGGCCAGCGCATAGGCGGTGTCGTAAAGTTTCGGAGGCACCGCATCGCGGACGACCTCGAGCACGATGTCGAGGCCTTCAGGACCCTTGAGCAGTTCGGCTGCGGCCCGCGTGACGCCGACGAGGCGCTCCGCATCAAAGCCGTCAAACACCGGAAGGAACGTCACCAGCCGGCCGATCCGTGCCAGTTCCGCATCGTTCATGGCCTTGTCGACGGCTGACATGGTAACCATCAGATAGATCAGCGCATCATGGGTGGTAACACGTTCGGACATTGGCAGTTCGTCTCCTGAATTTCCACGATAGATAAGAGCCGCAGCCGTTTCACACAAGCCGAAAGGCGACAAAACCGCAAAAGGCCGCACCTGCCGCTCATCTGTGTCCCGGCAGCCTTGTTCCGGAACGCTGCATGGTTCCGACGGGTGATGAAGCGCTTACTGGCTTGCCCAGATGATGCGGGCGATCCAGTCGATCTCGCTGACATCGAAGCTGCGATTGGGATGGTCGGGGTTGAGTGAGATCAGTTCAACAGATTTTGGTGTCTGCCGGTTGAGCACCTTGGCCATCACCTCGCCCTCGCGCGAGCGAACCACCACCCGGTCGCCGCGGCGGATCTGTGCACCCGGCTCGACGATCAGGATGTCGCCGTCCCGGTAAAGCGGCAACATGCTGTCACCCTGCACCTCCAGCGCATAGACGCCGGGCCTTTCGGCCGGCTGCGCCGGGAAGTCCACCACATCCCATCCCTGCCCGGCCGGGAAGCCGCCATCATCGAAAAAGCCGCCGGAGCCGGCCTGCGCGAAACCCAGAAGCGGGATCGAACCGGCCTGCGGCGGAAATGCACCATCGGGAAAACTGCTTTCGGGCGTGGTCTGCCCACCCCGCACCAGGATCATGAAATCGTCTAGCGAGGATCCGGTGGCATCAAGAACCTTGGCGAGCGATTCAGTCGAGGGCCAGCGGTCGCGGCCGTCAGCCCCGCATCGCTTGGATTTGTTGAATGCGGTCGGGTCCAGTCCGGCGCGCCGGGCCAGTCCCGAGGCCGTCAGACCGTGGCGTTCGGCCAGCGCATCGAGCGCCGACCAGATGCGTTCATGCGAGAGCATTGTCCAAGGTTCCCGCTGTTCAGAACAAGAGCCGGACCCGCTGAAACAGACCCGTACAGGACCTTTCTACATGATCGGTAGCCGAGGAGTAAACCCGGTTAGGAAAAATATCCTCTCTCCTGATCGCGGTCCGGTCAGCTTGTCTGAACCTTCAGTGAGGCCGGATCGGGCTGCGCCCGGTGGTCAGCGCCTGATCGAGAAGTTCAATCCGGTCCTGACCCCAGAACGGTTCGCCATTGAGGACGTAGGTGGGCACGCCGACGGCGTCGGCGGCGATTGCGTCGCGCGAATTACGCTCGCGAATAATGGCAATTTCGTCGGTCTTGGCATCCATGATCGCTGGCTTGGCATCCAGACCGACCTGCGACAGGTAAGAAGTCAGCACGGCTTCATCGGCGATATTGTCGTCATTGGCCCAGCAGCCGGAAAGAACCTTGCCCATGAAATAGCGCGGGTCATGGCCGGCTTCCACCAGCGCAATGATGATCTTGTCGGCAAGTGCCGCGTCGACCGGCCAGTGCAACGGCGTGGTCTTGATCGGAAGGCCGCGCCATTCGGCAAGCCGCTGCAGCTCGATCAGCCGCAGCCGTTGCCGGACCGGCGGCCGTTGGCCGGGAGGCACTGCGCCTGATACATCCCACAGGGCGGCGAGGTTCACCGGCTTGTAGTTCAGCGTGGCCTTGTGCCGCTCCGCCACCTCGCAGATCAGGTTGTGGCCGAGATAGGTAAACGGCGAGGCGCAGTAGAAATAGTAATCGATCACCGGCATTGGACAGACCTCCCTTTTTGCCGACAGTGCCGAAAGCGCGGTGTTCCGGCAAGGCTCCCTTGGCAAACTTCATTCCGCATCATGCTTTTGCCCCGGTTAATATTCTGGCTATCTTGAAGGCGCGCGTTGCATCGGGGATGCGGTTGACGGGACTGATGCTGCGCTGCAGGTATCAGCACGAGTTTAGAGCAGGAGGTTTCGCGGATGACGAGAGGCACGGATGAGTTTACCCAAGCCAACAGGTTGGCCTGGAATGCATCGGCGCCGCGCCACAGGCAGAGCGAGGAATGGCAGCGGCAGCTCTCGGGCTTCGCCGACCCATCCTTCTCCACGCTTGATTCCACTGTTTCGGCCGTGCTCGCCTCCAACAGAGTTGATGGTGCCAGCGTCGTGCAGATCGGCTGCAACAATGGCCGCGAAACCCTGTCGATGCTGGCTCTCGGCGCAACCCATGCCACCGGCATTGACCAGTCCGATGCCTTCATTTCCCAGGCCGAAGAGCTGCGGGCGGTGTCACCGTATGGTGCCCGGGCCGGCTTTGTCTGTGCCGATGTCTATGCCTTGCCCGAGGGCTTGGAAGGACGGTTCGACCTGGCCCTGATCACCATAGGCCTGCTTAACTGGATGCCGGATCTTCCGCGCTTCCTGAAAGTAGCAGCCTCGCTTCTGGTTCCCGGCGGGCGTTTGGTCATTTACGAAACCCATCCCGTACTGGACATGTTCGAGCCCTATGCAGCCGATCCCCACACGCTGCGCTATTCCTACTTCCGCACCGAACCGTTCATCACCGAGGAAGAAATCGTCTACGACGGATCGGCAACAGGCAAGGCACCGCCCTCCTATTGGCATTTCCACACCATGGGCGACATCGTCACCGGGTGCGTCAAGGCGGGACTGCAGATCGTGGAGCTCAAGGAGTATCCGCATTCCAATCGGGAGGTTGCCTATGACATCTATCTCGGCAACGAGGCGCAACTGCCGCTGTGCTACACGCTGGTGGCAGCAAAATCCTGAAAATGAAAAACGGGCCCGAAGGCCCGTTTGAGTAATCCTTGCAGAATTGTAGCGATTACGCTGCTGCCTTGTCCTCGCGGTAGGGGTTGAACCGGCCGTAGAAGGTTTCGCCCTTCTCGGCCATTTCCACCAGCAGCTTCGGTGCCTTGAACTGCTTGCCGTATTTCCGCGCCAGCACCTTGCACATGTCGACAAAGGCCTTTGCACCCATGGTGTCGATGTAGCTCAGCGCACCGCCCGTGTAGGGCGCGAAGCCGAAGCCGAGGATGGTGCCGAGATCGGCTTCCCGCGGATCGGTGACGATGCCTTCTTCCACGGTCCGTGCTGCTTCCAGCGCGATTGCCGCCAGGTAGCGGTTCTGCAGTTCCTTGACGTCGACCTTGGCCGGGTCCTGCTGCGGGTAGAGCGTCTTCAGCCCCGGCCACAGATGCTTCTTGGCGGGCTTTGCCGGATAATCGTAAAAGCCCTTGCCGTTCTTGCGTCCCAGCCGGCCTTCCTTCTCGACCATGGTTTCGACCAGCTCCAGATGGCGCGGATCGACGGCCTTTTCGCCGAGATCGGCGATGGTGGCGCGGACGATCTTCAGTGAAAGATCGATGGCGACCTCGTCATTGAGCGCCAGCGGCCCGACCGGCATGCCGGCCATCTTCGCGGCGTTCTCGATCATCGCCGGCGGCACGCCTTCGGCAAGCATGTTGTAGCTCTCGTTCATGTAGCGCAGCACGCAGCGGTTGACGAAGAAGCCGCGTGTGTCGTTGACCACGATCGGGGTCTTCTTGATCGCGGCGACATAGTCGAGGGCCACGGCAAGCGCCTTGTCCGAAGTCTTGCGTCCGAGAATGATCTCGACCAGCATCATCTTGTCGACCGGCGAGAAGAAGTGGATGCCGATGAAGTTCTTCGGACGCTTCGAGTTCTTGGCAAGGCCGGTGATCGGCAGTGTCGAGGTGTTCGATGCATAGACCGTGGTCGGACGGATCTGCGCCTCGATCGATTCCGTCACCGCCTTCTTGACGTCGCGGTCCTCGAAAACGGCCTCGATTACCAGGTCCGCGTCGGCGAGGTCTGCGTGATCGGTCGAGGTCGAGATCAGCGACAGCAGCTTCTCGCCCTCTTCCTTTGTGGTCTTGCCCTTCTGCACGCCCTTCTTGACCAGGTCCTCGGAGTAGCCCTTGCCCTTCTGCGCAGCGGCCTCGTCGCGGTCGATCAGCACCACAGGGATGCCGGCCTTGGCCGTCACATAGGCAATGCCTGCGCCCATGAAGCCGGCGCCTACGACACCGATCTTGCGGAACTTGGTCGGCTTGATGCCCTCGGGACGGCGTGCGCCCTTGTTGATCTCCTGCAGCGAGACGAACAGTGACCGGATCATCGACTGCGCTTCGGAGGTCTGCAGGATATGGCTGAAATAGCGCTGTTCGATCTTCAGTCCGGTGTCGATGGGAACCTGCAGGCCTTCGAACACGCACTGCAGGATCGCCTTTGCCGCCGGGTAGTTGTCCTGCGTCTCGCGCCGCAGGATGGCAGAGGCCGCGGGCCACAGCTGTGCGCCCTGCGCCGACCAGACCTGGCCGCCCGGGAGCTTGAAGCCCTTGACGTCCCACGGGGCGACCGGGGAGAGGCCATTCTTGATCATCGCCTTGGCGGCGGAGATCAGCTTCTTCGGTTCAACCACCTCGTGAACCAGGCCCATCGCCTTGGCCCGCGCCGGCGTCAGCGACTGTCCGGTGGTCATCATCTGCAGCGCGTCCTGCGCATTGGTCAGGCGTGGAACACGCTGGGTTCCGCCGGCGCCCGGAAAGATGCCGACCTTGACTTCAGGCAGGGCCATTTTCATCGAAGGCGAATCCGCCACCACGCGGCCATGACAGGCCAGCGACAATTCGAACGCGCCGCCCATGCACACACCGTTGATCGCCGAGACCCACGGCTTGCCGCAGGTTTCGATCTTCCGGTAGAGCCAGCTCATCTTGCCGACCTGGTCGAACAGCATCTGCTGGGCTTTTTCCGGGTTGTTGCGCTTCTCTTCCGCCATGCCGGCCAGCATGGTCTTCATCATGGTCAGGTCGGCGCCGCCCGAGAAGGTCGACTTGCCCGAGGTGAACACGACGCCCTTGACCGCATCATCGGCGACGAAACGGTCGACCAGCGCATCGAGCTGCTCAAGCGCTGCCTGGGTGAACACGTTCATCGAACGGTCGGCCATGTCCCAGGTGACGAGCGCGATGCCGTCGCCGTCGACGTCTACGGTGTAAATTTCATTGCTCATTGGTCTTCTCCGGGTATCAGACGCGTTCGATGATCGTGGCGGTGCCCATGCCGGCGCCGATGCACAGCGTGACAAGGGCGGTGTTGAGATCGCGGCGCTCGAGTTCGTCGAGCACGGTGCCGAGGATCATCGCGCCGGTTGCGCCCAGCGGGTGACCCATGGCAATCGCACCGCCATTGACGTTGATCTTGTCGGACGGAATGTCGAAGGCCTGCTGGAAGCGCAGCACCACCGAGGCGAAAGCCTCGTTGAGCTCGAACAGGTCGATATCCTCGATCTTCATCTTGGCGCGCTTGAGCAGCTTCTCGGTGACATCGACCGGACCGGTCAGCATCAGCGCCGGATCCGAACCGATATTGGCGAAGGCCTTTATCCGGGCACGCGGCTCGAGACCCATGGTCTTGCCGCCGCGCTTCGAGCCGAGCAGCACAAGGCCAGCGCCGTCGACGATGCCCGACGAGTTGCCGGCATGGTGGACATGGTTGATGTTTTCGATTTCAGGATGCGCCTGAATGGCGACAGAGCCGAAGCCGCCCATCTCCGCCATCATGCCGAAGGAGGCATTGAGGCTGGCCAGCGCCTGCATGTCGGTGCCCGGGCGCATGTGTTCGTCGCGATCGAGAATGGTCAGGCCGTTGATGTCCTTGACCGGAACCACGGACTTCTTGAAGTAGCCCTTCTCCCAGGCATTCGCCGCACGCTTCTGGCTTTCCATCGCATAGGCGTCGACGTCATCGCGGGTGAAGCCGTACTTGGTGGCGATCAGATCGGCGGAAATGCCCTGTGGCATGAAGTAGGCCGGGATGTTGACCGACGGATCCATGAACCAGGCGCCGCCCTGCGCGCCGATGCCGATGCGTGACATCGATTCCACGCCACCGGCGATGACGATGTCGTCCGCGCCCTGGGCGATCTTGGCGGTGCCGAAATTGATGGCATCCAGGCCCGATGCGCAGAAACGGTTGATCTGGATCCCGGGCGCCTCGGTGGCGTACCCGGCTTCGAAGGTTGCCGCGCGGGCGATGTCGCCGCCGGCTTCGCCGATCGCGTCGACGCAACCCATGACGATGTCGTCGACCTTCTTGGTGTCGAGACCATTGCGGTCGCGCAGCGCTTCGAGCATGCGCGAGGCAAGCCGTACCGACGGCACTTCGTGCAGGCTTCCGTCCTTCTTGCCGCGGCCCCGCGGGGTGCGGACGTGATCATAGACAAATACATCAACCATTGCGGTGATCTCCAGGGTTTGGTGTTCGTTTCAGGCGGTAGCCGTGGCGGGGTCCTTCCCGCTCGGCATCAGGTCTTCGGGTCTCTTGTAGCCGGGCAGGGCGGCGATCCGGTCCAGCCAGGCGGCAATGTTGGGATAAGCGGTCAGGTCCATGCCGATCTGGTCGGGCCAGAACAGGTAGCCGCAGATCGAGAGATCCGCGATCGTCGGATGGCCCGAAACGACGAAATCGCGTCCTGCGAGATGCGCATCGAGCACCTTCCAGGCACCTACGGCCCGGGCATGGAAGAACTGGGTCACCGGATCGTCGGATTTTTTCTGAAACAGGCTCATGAACCGGTAGGTCGCCACATAGCTGGTCAGCTTGTGGTTGTCCCACAACAGCCAGCGCAGGATTTCCCGGCGTTCGTCCTCGTTCGCGGGTCCGAAACGGTCGATCTCGCGCGACAGGTAGTCGAGGATGGCACCGGACTGGCTCAGAACCACGTCGCCGTGAGGCGTGTGATGGGTGAGAACCGGCACTTCGCCCATGACGTTCATGCTGCGGAATTCAGGCGACCGTGTCTGCCCGGAGAAAAACGCTACCCGCCGCGGCGCCCAGTCGGCACCGCTGAGTTCGAGCATCAGCGCCACCTTGTAGGCGTTGCCGCTTTCCAGGAAGCAATCAAGCGTGAATTCGGTCATTGGCTCACAGGCTCCTTGCGATCAGCAGTTTCATGATCTCGTTGGTGCCGCCATAGATCCGCTGCACCCGCGCGTCGCGGAACATCCGGGCCACCGGATACTCGTTCATGTAGCCGTAGCCGCCATGCAGCTGAACGCACTCGTCCGCCACCTTGCACTGCAGGTCCGTGGTCAGGTATTTCGCCATCGAGGCGGTGGTCGAGCTGAGCTGCCCCTTGAGGTGCTCGCCGACGCAGTGATTGACGAACACCCGCGCCATGGTGGCTTCGGATTTCAGCTCCGCCAGCTTGAACTGGGTGTTCTGGAACTCGATCACCGCCTTGCCGAAGGCCTTGCGTTCCTTGACATAGTCTATGGTGATTGCCAGCGCCCGTTCGATCATCGAGATCGCCTGGTTGGCGATCAGCAGCCGTTCCTGCGGCAGTTCCGTCATCAGCTGGGCAAAGCCCTGGCCTTCCTCGGTTCCGAGCATGTTGGCGGTGGGAATGCGGACATCGTCGAAGAACAGCTCCGACGTGTCATTGCTCTTGAGCCCCACCTTGTCGAGATTGCGGCCGCGCCGGAACCCCTCGACCTCGTCGGTCTCGACCACCATCAGAGAGGTGCCTTTGGCGCCCTTGGTCGGATCGGTCTTGGACACGACGATGATCAAATTGGCATGCTGGCCATTGGTGATGAAGGTCTTCGAGCCGTTGATGACGTAGTGATTGCCATCCTTCTTGGCTGTCGTCTTGATGCCCTGCAGGTCCGAGCCGGCACCAGGTTCGGTCATGGCGATGGCGCCGATCATCTCGCCGGACGCCATCTTCGGCAGCCATTTCTGTTTTTGCTCTTCCGAGCCGAAATGCAGGATGTAGGGCGCGACGATGGCATTGTGCAGCGCTATGCCGAAGCCGTCGGTTCCTGTGCGCCCCAGCGCTTCGATGATTGCAGCTTCGTGGGCGTAGGTGCCGCCCGAGCCGCCGTACTCTTCCGGCATGGAGGCGCAGAGCAGGCCGGCCGCGCCTGCGCCTTCCCAGGCGCTGCGATCAACCATTTCCTGTTTCTCATAACGGTCGTAATGCGGAACCACTTCCGCTTCCAGCCAGCGGCCGGCCATGTCCTCGAGCATGGCAACGTCGTCTTCCATCCAGTCCGGACGGGGTACGCCAAGCACTTCCGATGGCAATGTCGCCATGTCTTCCTCCCAGAATTCCCGGCGGGCGGAGGGCGCCCGCCATTTTCTCGACCAGACGGTGCGCGGTGCTCAGAAAGCGTCCGCGGCCAGTTCCATCATGGTGTCCGCTCCGGTTTCGATGCGGGCCTTGCGCATCGAAGTCTCGGGCATGATCCGTTCCATGTAGAACTTGCCGACGAGCAGCTTGGAGGCGAGGAACTCGTCCTTGCCGTCCGCACCGGACGCGCGTTTGTCAACGGCAGCCTTGGCCATCAGCGCCCACATGTAACCAAGCGCCACAAGCCCGAAGAGGTGCATGTAGTCGGTCGAGGCGGCACCGGCATTGTCAGGCTTCGCCATCGCGTTCTGCATCAGCCACATGGTCGAGGCCTGCAGGTCGTTGAGACCCTTCTTCAGGCCCTTGGTGTAGAGCGCCAGCTCTTCGTTGTTGCGGTTCTCCTCGCAGAAATCGCCGACTTCCTTGAAGAACGCCATCACAGCGCGACCACCGTTCTGGCCAAGTTTGCGGCCGACCAGATCAAGCGCCTGAATACCGTTGGCGCCTTCATAGATCATGGCGATGCGGGCATCGCGGACATACTGGCTCATGCCCCATTCTTCGATGTAGCCATGGCCGCCAAACATCTGCTGCGCCATCACAGCGTGGTCGAAACCCTTGTCGGTGAGAACGCCCTTGACCACCGGCGTGACCAGGGTCAGCAGGTCGTCGGCCTGTTGCCGGTCGGCTTCGACTTCGGATTTGTGCGCGACATCTGATTTCAGCGCGGTCCACAGCATGAAGGCGCGGCCGGCCTCGTTGAAGGCGCGGATCGTCATCAGCGTGCGCCGCACGTCCGGATGCACGATGATCGGATCGGCCTTCTTCTCAGGCTCCTTGGCGCCCGACAGAGAGCGGCCCTGCAGCCTTTCGCGGGCGTAGGCAACCGCATTCTGATAGGCGATTTCGCCCATCGCCTGGCCCTGCAGGCCAACGCCGAGGCGAGCTTCGTTCATCATCACGAACATGGCCTTGAGGCCGGCATTCTCGGTGCCGATCAGGTAGCCGGTTGCCTCGTCGTAATTCATTACGCAGGTGGCATTGCCGTGAATGCCCATCTTCTCTTCCAGCGAGCCGCACGAGACCGGGTTGCGGTCGCCCAGCGCGCCGTCGTCACCGACCATGAACTTCGGCACGATGAACAGCGAGATGCCCTTCACCCCTTCCGGCGCGCCCTCGATACGGGCAAGCACCAGGTGGATGATGTTTTCGGACATGTCGTGTTCGCCGGCCGAGATGAAGATCTTCTGGCCGGAAATCTTGTAGCTGCCGTCAGCCTGCGGCACCGCCTTGGTGCGCAGCAGTCCCAGATCGGTGCCGCAATGCGGCTCGGTCAGGTTCATGGTGCCGGTCCAGATACCCTCGATCATCTTCGGCAGGTACTTGGCCTTCTGCTCGTCCGAGCCGTGCTCGTGGATCGCGGCAACCGCGCCCTGGGTCAGGCCGGGATACATCATGAACGACAGGTTCGCCGAGGACATGTACTCGCCGACCGCGACATGCAAAGCATAAGGCAGACCCTGGCCGCCGAATTCAACCGGTGCCGCCAGTCCGAGCCAGCCACCCTCGCGATACTGCTTGTAGGCTTCCTTGAAGCCCTTTGGCGTGGTCACCGTGGCGTCGTCGTGCCGGGTGCAGCCTTCCTGATCGCCGACCTGGTTGAGCGGCAGCATCACCTCTTCGGAAATGCGCGCGCCCTCCTGAAGGATGGCCTCGACAATGTCCGGGCTTGCATCGGCGAACCCCGGCAGGTTCATGTAGCGCTCATATCCGAGCACGTCGTTGAGAATGAAAAGCGTGTCGTCGACCGGTGCCTTGAAGACTGGCATGGATCCTCATCCCTTGTAGTTGCGTCGCCGCAGGCACGATAGCCCGGCGATCCCCGTCCAGCTGCTTACTAAACTTTGACGTTTGCGTAAACGTAAAAAATGGAGCTGATTACGTCCTCGATCTCATCTTGATCCCAAAACTATGCAAAAACCAGTGTTTTTTGACCGGAGAGACGATAAAAAAGTCGAAATTCAGTTGGCTGTCGGATCAGAATCTAGTCATCATCTGTGGCTGCAACAAGGCCTGCAGCGCCGCGGCGAACCGGTATGCCGGGCGGCGCCCAACAAAAAACCCGCCTTTTGAGCGGGTTACATGAAAAAGGCTGATGTTTGCGAGTTTAGGGGCCATCTGATTCGGCCAGCATTTCCCGAACCACGGAAATGGTGCGCTCGAGTTCCTCGATGGCCGTGTTGATGGTCGCGCGCTGTTCTTCCAGCACCCGCATTTGCGCTTCCCCCTTCGACAGGGCAACCTTGAGCTGGGTGACATTCTTGCCGCGCGGGTCATAAAGGTCGATCATACGCTTGACTTCGGTCAGCGAGAAGCCGACCCGCTTGCCCAGGAGAATGAGCTTCAGGCGAGCCCGGTCGCGTTTGGAAAAAAGCCGTGTGACTCCGACCCGTGTCGGCTTGAGCAGGCCCTTGTCTTCGTAAAATCGCAGGGTACGCAGCGTGACGCCGAATTCCTCGGCCAGATCGCCAATCCTGTAGACCGCTTCATCGTGGTCCGCGCTGGTGTCTGTCATGGTGTTCATCGTTGGCCTGGGCCGCCATTTCTCTGTTTTCCGAAAAGCTCGATCGCGGTGTGACATTATACCTTACGCCACGTCAAGTCGCCCGGATTTCAGCTTCGTTCGCGAAAGAAAAGTAACCTTGGTTAACGGGTTGTTTACCACGTTTCGCAGAATGTGTGGGCGAAGAGCAGTAAGCCCGGATTCATTGTATCTTGTTTTTGCCGGTTTGAAGTCTGGCTTTTCGGCGTCGGCGATGTTCGCGGGTTGGCCGAAGAGCGAAATGGATGTGCTGCGGACGGGGGTGGAGCGGCAAGCTCCGGTCAACAACGCGAAGCGGAAGCAAAAATGAACGGATCGCGATCTCATTCAAACAGGCAAGGCACGGGCGGCTCCTCGCTGGATTCGCTCAACCGTACGATCGAGAGCCTGGAAGCGCGAATTGAATCGATGATGGGCCGCAGCGCAACTGCCGCGCCTGGCCGCTATGCGGCCGCGACACAGCAACAAGCCCCGGCGGCGAGGATCAAGCCCTCCGGTCTTGGCGATGGATTGCTGGACGATATCCGCGCCCGCCAGCGCGCCCTTGAGCAGGCGCAGCACGGAAAGTCCGCGCAGGGCGTCAAAGCAAACGCCAGCCGCGGCAATCAGGGACGTCAATCCACCAGAAAGACCGCAATGGTGGACCAGGTTTCAGCCGTGCCCCAGGCTGCGCAACCGGATCTCGGCGAGCAGCTTATCACTGAAATGGCAGCGCTTCGCCGCGAGATGGGCGAACTGCGCAGGGAAGCCCGCGAGCAGTCGCTGCCCAAGGAATTGCGCCGCGACCTGGCCGGTATCTCGGCCTCGATAGACGCGCTCGGCGCGCAGGATGGCGGCGCCGATGCCCTCCGGCTCGAGCTCGATTCCATGCGCGAGATGGTCGATCGTCTCGCCCGGGAGGAGAGTGTTCGCGCGCTCGAAAACCGTTGGCAGTCCATGGAAGAGCAGGTCGCCGGTCTCGACATGGCCGCACTGCGCGAAGAGCTGGTCAATCTTGCCTACCGTGTTGACGAGATCCGTGAATTCCTTGCAACCATGCCCGAATCCGGTCAGGGGCAGGTGATCGAGAACAAGATCGCCGAACTGTCACAGACGATCGAGGCGATGTCACGCCAGTCGGTTGCCGCGGGACCGGATTTCCCGGAGCAGTTCGAGCTGCTCGGCGCCCGTCTTGATGAGATCACCCGTGCAATTGCGGCACTGCCTGCACCCGGTTCGGCTGCCGCCAGCAATGCTCCCTTCGAACGCCTCGAGGCCCGGCTGGCTTCTGTTGCCCAGAAGATCGACGAACTCGAGCCCTCCGCCGTCGAAAACCAGATCGGCAGCCGCATCGAACATCTTTCATCCCGGATCGCCCAGCTGGCCGACGAGGAAGCCATTGCCCGGCTCGATGCCAGGATCGAACATCTGCAGTCCTATCTCGAAAACGGCGCCCGCCAGGACCGTATGCCCGAGCTTGAGGATTATCTCAGTGACATCACCGGCAAGATCGAAGCCCTCGACGCGCGCGGCGTGGATGACGCGCTGATTGCCCGGCTCGACCACCTGGCTCACCAGATTGAAGGCCTGTCGGTACCACAGCCGCAGACCGGCACCGTTCCCGAAGCCGTTATCGGCCGGCTTGAAGCCCTCATCGGTCGGGCCGAGGCCACGGTTTCCCGCAGCGTCGACCCGCTGCCCGGTCTTGAAACCCTCGAAGCTCAGCTGGCCGAGATTTCGGCCCGGCTCGACAGGCCCTATGTCGATCAGGCACCGATGATGATGCCCGGGATGGAGAGCCTGGAAGCCAGGCTTGCCGACATTGCCGATCGGCTCGACATGTCGAGCACCGGTCAGGCCGGCCCCAGCGATGAGGCCATGCGCGGTCTTGAGGACCAGATTGCCAATCTCTCGCGGTTGATCAGTTCCGCACCTTCGGCAGCCGGAACCGAGGCCTTCGACGAGCGTCTGGCCTCGATCGAGGAGCATCTGGCAACCAGCGACGAGTTTGTCGTCGAAGCTGCCCGCCAGGCCGCCGAAGCTGCCCTGTCTGCCTATTCAGGGCAGATGGGCAGCGCGCCTTCGCCGCAGTCGATTGCCAACATGGAGGTTATTACGGCGCTCGCCGACGACCTCAAGGCTCTCGAAGGGCTCAGCCGCAAGACCGAGGACAGGACCACCCGCGCGTTCGAGGCGGTCCAGGAAACCATGATGAAGATCGCCGAACGTCTGGAGCGCCTCGGTGCGCCAGCGCCGGGGCTCCATCAGGCCGCCTCGCATGACGAGCCTGCCAGCCGCGCAGCGTTCGGTACCGCTATGCCGCAGGCCTCTGCCCAGTCCCTCGAGGATGTGATGGAGCTGGCTGGCGAGCATGAGGATGCGTTGTCCGAGATGGACCGTTCCGAGGCAGAGATGAAACCGCATGCGGCCCGCTCGCCATCCGAAGCGGCTGCCCTGGCGGCGGCCTATGCAAAGAGCCAGGAGGCCGAAACCGGCGACGACGAAATGCCCGAAACGGGCAAGACCGGTGACAAGTCGTTCCTCTCAGGATTGGCGGCCCGTATCCGGCCAGGCCGGGATGCGTCGAAGGCACAGGCCGAACCCCAGTTCACCGAAGACGATACTCCGCCGCTCGATCCGTCAATGGAAATGGATGCAGAAACCGCCAACATGCCGCTTGAGCCGGGATCTGGTGCACCCGACATCAACCGCATCCTGCAGAAGGTGCGTGAGGCCCAGGCCGCGGAACGTCAGCGTGGCGGTGGCCCCGCCGACACTGGTTCGGAAAAGACCGAATTTCTCGCATCCGCTCGTCGCGCCGCCATGGCGGCGGCTGCGGAGGTCGAAACCATCGGCAAGGGCCGCAAGAGCGGTGGCGGCGGAATGCTTGAGGTGCTCAAGTCGAAACGCCGGCCGATCCTGATGGCGGCCGGCGCGATCCTGCTGGCCATCATGACCGTTCCGCTGGTCTCGGGGCTGCTCTCGGGCGGCAACGAGGAAACAGCCAATGTCGAGCCAGCAATTGTCGAGCCCGCAGAAACGACCGATCAGACTGCCTTGAGTGGTGATGTTTCCGACATGGTGGCGGGTGCCGAGGCCGAACAGCCGTTGGTCGAAACCCGCTTGCCAGAGGTCCGGGTGATCGAGCCCGGTACCGATACACCCTCGCAGATGACCGAGATGGCGCCGCAATCGACATCGCCCGAGGCCACGGCGGCAATTACACCGGTCGAGCAGGCAGCGCCGGCGGACGACGAGGTTCTGACCGCGGCATTGGATGGCCTGCCCCAGGATGCGGCAACAGGAGCGCTCAAGGCTGCTGCGGCTGCGGGCAATCCGCTGGCTTTCTATGAAATCGGCGCACGCTTCACCGAAGGACGCGGTGTTCCTGTCGACCTGAAGTCGGCGGCAAGCTGGTATCAGCGCGCGGCCGATCTCGGTCATGCCCCGTCGCAGTACCGGATTGCCAATTTCTACGAGAAAGGCAGCGGCCTGGAGCGTGACCTCGACGCTGCCAAGAAGTGGTACCAGCTGGCCGCCGAGCAGGGCAATGCCAGCGCCATGCACAATCTCGCGGTTCTCTACGCCACAGCCGGTCAGGTTCCGGACTACGAGAATGCCGCCGCGTGGTTCGAGCGCGCTGCCGAAGTCGGCGTGCGCGACAGCCAGGTAAACCTCGCCATCCTCTACGCCCGTGGCGACGGTGTGACCCGTGACCTTGAGAAATCCTACAAATGGTTCGCGATCGCGGCCAATGACGGAGACAAGGACGCCGCGGTCAAGCGCGACGAGGTGTTCAACGCACTTCGGCCGGAACAGGTCGAGGCGGCTCGCGCCGCAGTCGCCAACTGGACGGCCGAGCCGATCAATGCGGATGCCAATGAAGTCGAGGTTCCCGCCTCGTGGCAGGGTGCTTCCACCGAGACCGCTTCGGTGGACATGAGCAAGGCGATCCGCAACATTCAGGCGATCCTCAACAACAACGGGTTCGATGCCGGACCACCCGATGGCGTGATGGGCAAGAAGACCGTTTCCGCGATCAAGGAATTCCAGGCCTCGATCGGCATGGCCGCCACCGGTGAAATCGACGACCGGCTGGTTCAGGAGCTGCTCGCGCGCAACGGTTGATCCCGCTGCTCCGCGAGCAACGTCTGTGGCGGCCCTGTGGCTGCATTGGCGGACAAGACAGCCGGCTGTCAGAAGCCGTTGTTCAAGGGCTTGTCGTCACATTTGGGACCTTGTTTTGGGGACGCGCAGACCGGTTGCCGCAGACGATGTAAAATATTCAGGTAACTGCGGTAAAACCTTGCCGCGATGACCTTATCCGATTTGACTCGCACCGTCGAAACGCGCAAAACCGTATTGTCGGGGCTACCCGGTCGCAACCTTTTTTCCCGTCATTGACGCCCGGGGGCGCAAGGTGACTATCTACCTGCCGATCGCAGAATTGTCGGTCAATATCTTCGTCATCCTCGGGATGGGCGCGGCAGTGGGTTTCCTGTCCGGTATGTTTGGCGTGGGCGGCGGCTTTCTGATCACGCCGCTTCTGATCTTCTACAACATCCCGCCCGCGGTTGCGGTCGCCACCGGCGCGAACCAGGTTGTCGCTTCTTCGGTTTCGGGCGCGCTGGCGCATTTCCGCCGCGGCACGCTTGATATCAAGCTCGGACTTGTGCTGCTTGTCGGCGGTCTCGCCGGCGCCACGGTCGGTATTCAGATCTTCTCCATGCTGCGTCGCCTGGGTCAGCTCGATCTGATCATCTCGCTGCTGTATGTCGTGTTTCTGGGGTCGGTTGGCGGATTGATGCTGTGGGAGAGCGTCAACTCGCTGCGCCGCGCCGCCAACAACAAGCCTGTGTCGCTGCGCAAGCCCGGCCAGCACAATTGGGTGCATCGGCTGCCCTTCAAGATGCGGTTCAAGCGTTCGAAGCTCTATCTCAGCGTTATCCCGGTCATTCTGCTCGGTTTCGCCATCGGCATCCTGACCTCGGTGATGGGCGTCGGCGGCGGCTTCATCATGGTTCCGGCCATGATCTATCTGCTGCGCATCCCCACCAGCGTGGTCATTGGAACATCGCTGTTCCAGATCATCTTCGTCACCGCCTTCACAACGGTGGTTCAGGCGACGACCAACTATTCGGTCGACATCGTTCTCGCCTGGTTGTTGATGGTCGCTGGCGTTATCGGCGCGCAGTATGGTGTCCGCGTCGGTCAGAAGATGCGTGGCGAGCAGCTGCGCGCAGGCCTTGCACTGCTCGTCCTCGCGGTTGGCATCCGGCTTGGTTTCGGCCTGGTGTTGCCACCCGACGAAATCTACTCCGTGGTCAGCGGGAGTTTCGGGTTCTGATGCGGTACGCAGCCTTCCTCTTCGGTGTGTTCCTGCTGGCGGCTTTCCCTGCCGCGGCCCAGCTTGTTGATCCCACCGTCACCATCAACGACAAGTTCTCGGAACGGATCGATATCGGGATCTCCACCAACGAGATCGCCATCACTTCGGATTTCTCCGGTGCAGACATCACCGTGTTCGGGGCCATCGACGGCGCCGACGAACTGCTGCTGGCCACATTCGCCTATGATGTGGTTGTGGCGCTGGAAGGTCCGCGCAAACCCACCACCGTCAGGCGCAAGGAGCGGGTTGCCGGGATCTGGATCAACCGTCACTCGATCCAGTTCGGGCCAATCCCTGCCTCCTATTCGATGTCGAGCACCCGGCCACTGGCCGATATCGCCAACCTGATGGAGCTTGCCTCCCGCGACATCGGCATCAACAACATCCGCCTCGTTCCCACCGGCAGCATCGGCGACGGATCCCGCCTGACCGAGTTTCGCGACGCGCTGCGCCGCATAAAGCAGGTCGGGGGGCTGTACCAGCGTGATCCGACCGGCGTGCAGTTCATCTCCAAGGCCCTGTTCCGGGCCACCGTCCGGCTTCCGGCAAACATCCCTGTCGGCCAGCACACGGTTCGTGCGGTTCTCTACAAGAACAGCCAGTTCGTCATGGAAAAAGAGATCCCGCTCCGCGTGGTCAAGACTGGCCTCGAGCAGTTCATCTACAATTTTGCCCATGTCTATTCACTGGCCTACGGCATCGTCGCGGTGCTTCTCGCAACGCTGACCGGATGGCTGGGCAGCGTCATCTTCCGCAAGGACTGATCATCAGCATATCGGAGCAGGGACCGGCATGAGCGCACACCGGAATCAATCCAGCATGATTGCTACCGCCTGGTTTCTGGCGGGACTGGGAGCAATTCCGTTTCTGGCTATGGCGGTTGCCGCGGTCATTTCGCCCGCATTCGCCGCCGCGCATCTGGGCGGTGAAACGGCCTTTCTGGGCTACGGCGCCGTTATCCTGTCGTTCATGGGCGGAGTTCGCTGGGGGCGTGCCCTGACGCTTGACCAACCGGCCCGCGCCGCCGAGCAGATGATTCTGAGTGTCGCGCCCTCGCTGGCCGCCTGGCTGGCCCTGCTGATCGATCGCCCCTGGTCGCTGCTGCTCTTGGCCGCCGGCTTTGCACTGCAGGCGGCATGGGATTTCAAGAGCGCCGGCACTGGCCTGCTGCCGGCCTGGTTCGGGCGGTTGCGCCTGACCATCAGCGCCATCGTGATCGCCTCGATCGGCCTCGTCCTGCTTGCGTGAATGCCGGGCCGGCCGGTGCGATAGCAGGGCTTTGCGGGTTCAGCCATTCATACGGTTGTAAGCAACGGAATAGATCCGCTCGCGGCCGATAAGGTGCGCCACCAGTTGCGTGCGATCAAACAAGCCGCGCATGGCCGGATGTCGCAGTTCCAGCCCGCCCGTGGTTGCACCGAATGCCGGCATCAGCAACCGCTTTCCGTCGCTGGCAAAACACGGCCGGCGCACGCCCTTGCCGCGTCTGATGACGCGCGCTGTGGGGTGAAGGTGACCGGCGATTTCCCCGTCCGCCGCACCCGATTTCGGCTCGTGCCGGAACACCAGGCTTTCCACATGCAACTCGCTGAAGAAACTGCCCTCCAGCCCCACTGGACGATCAGGGTCGTGATTACCCTCGATCCAGACCCAGTCGCGCCCGCGTTGCAGGCCTTGCAACTGTTCCCGGTAACACTCGGGCAAGTGCGCCGAACCGATCCGGTCGTGGAAGCTATCGCCCAGGCTGATCACAAGGCGCGGCGCATAGCTGGCGATCGCCGCGCCTAGTCGCGAAAGTGTGGCGGCAGTGTCATAGGGGGGCAACATCATGCCGCGCCTGGCGAAGGCAGCACCCTTTTCCAGATGCAGGTCTGAGACCACCAGCGTGGCGCTGCCAGGCAGCCAGAGCACTCCCATGCGGTCGCACACCACCGCAGTGCTGTTGACGGAAAGCTCGGCCGTCAATGGGCCGGTTGCCGGAGTGTCGCTTTCAAGCGCTGCATTCGCGCCATGCATGGGTGTTCCATTCAGATCTGGTTCTGGGCCTCGGCAAGCAGGTCCTCTGCCGCCTCGGCCAATATGCTCTCATGCGCCTCACCGGCAACCGTCTCGCGGCCGATTTCCAGCATGATCGGTACGGCCAGCGGCGAGATGCGCTCAAGCGCTCGGTGCTGGATGTGCCCCTTGATTCGCTTGAGCATAGCGCCGAGCCGCTGAATGTCCAAAAGCCCCTGTGCGGCATCGGCGCGCGTCGCCTGCAGCAGGATGTGGTCGGGTTCGTGGGTGCGCAGCACATCGTAGATCAGGTCGGCTGAAACCGTTACCTGGCGCCCGGATTTCTCCTGGCCGGGGTGCCGTTTCTCGATCAGCCCGGAGATCACCGCACAGGCCCGGAAGGTCCGCTTGAGCATCCAGGATTCGTTGAGCCAGGCATCGAGGTCATCGCCCAGCATGTCCTCGTCAAACAGCTCGGCGAGATCAAGCCGGCCATCGGAAATCATCGCCCCCATGTCCTCGAGCCCCCAGACCGCCAGCGAGTAGTCCGTGGCGACGAAGCCGAGCGGCTGCGCCCGCATGCGCTCCAGCCTGCGGGTGAGCAGCATACCCAGAGTCTGGTGCGCGATCCGGCCTTCGAAGGGGTAGAGCACCATGAAGAACCGTTCGGCCCGAGGAAACGTCTCGATCAGCAGGCTGTCGCTTGAGGGTAGCTGGGAGACCTGCTGCTGCATCCTGAGCCAGTCCGACACCTGGTCGGGCAGGGCGCCCCATTTCGTCGGATCGGCGATCATTGCCCGCACGCTGTCTGCGAGATAGGTCGAAAGCGGAAACTTGCCGCCGGCATAGGCCGGCACCTTCGGATCCTGGTCCCAGGCCTTGGAGACCAGGCATTCGTTCTCGCGGATGCCCTCGAACCTGAGGATCTTGCCGGAAAACAGAAACGTGTCGCCGGGCGCCAGCGTTTCGAGGAAATACTCCTCCACCTTGCCCAGCGGCGGTCCGCCGCGGCCCGACAATGTGCCGTTCTTGCGGCTGGTCATCCGCACATTGAGCATCGGCGCCTCGATGATGGTGCCGATATTGAGCCTGTACTGTTGCGCCACCTGCGGATTGGAGATCCGCCACAGACCGTCGGCGCGCTTGCGGATCCGCGCATAACGCTCGTAGCTCTTGAGTGCGTAGCCGCCGGTGGCGACGAAATCGATCACCTTGTCGAAAGTCTCCCGGTCGAGGTCTGAATACGGCGAGGCGCTGGTCACTTCCGCATAAAGATCCTCCGCATCGAAGGGAGCCGCCGCCGCCATGCCGAGCACGTGCTGGGCCAGCACGTCGAGCCCGCCGTCGCCACCTGATGGCGTATCCTGCGCGCCCACGTAATTTGCGTCGATCGCGGCCTGGCATTCCAGCACCTCGAAGCGGTTCGCCGGCGTCAGGATGGCCCGGCTCGGCTCGTCCATGCGGTGGTTTGCCCGCCCGATGCGCTGCGCCAGCCGGCTTGCACCTTTTGGCGCGCCAACATGCACCACGAGGTCGACGTCGCCCCAGTCGATCCCGAGGTCCAGCGTCGAGGTGGCGACCACGGCGCGGAGCTCGTTGCGCCCCATCGCCGCCTCCACCCGCCGCCGCTGCGCCGCATCCAGCGAGCCGTGATGCAGGGCGATCGGCAGGCTGTCGTCATTGATCCGCCACAGCTCCTGAAACAGCAGTTCCGCCTGGCTGCGGGTGTTGACGAAGATCAGCGTGGTGCGGTGATCCTTGATGGTCTGGTAGACGTCGGGGATGGCGTAGCGCGCCGAGTGCCCGGACCACGGAATCCGCTCCTCGCTCTCAAGAATGGTGATGATCGGGCTTGCTCCGCCGGCCACCGTGATCCTCCCGGCGCGCTCATCGGTCAGGCGCGATTGCGGCACCAGCCAGCGCTGCAGTTCCTCCGGATCCGCCACCGTCGCCGACAGGCCGATGGTCTGCAGGCCCGGCGCCAGTTTCCGCAGCCGCGCCAGGGCCAGCGACAGCAGATGGCCGCGTTTGGAGGCAATCAGCGAATGCAGTTCGTCGAAGATCACATAGCGCAGGCCGGAAAACAGCCGCTCGGCGTGGGTGTTGGCGATCAGCAGCGACACCTGTTCCGGCGTGGTCAGAAGAATATCGGGCGGATCGGTGCGTTGCCGGGCCCGCTTGGATTGCGGCGTGTCGCCGGTCCGTGTCTCTATCCGCACCGGCAGGCCCATTTCCTCGACCGGTCGCGCCAGGTTGCGCTCTATGTCGACGGCCAGCGCCTTGAGCGGCGAGATATACAGTGTATGCAGCGATCGCGCACCGGCGGAGCCGGGCTTGGGTTTGCCGCGGGCGGCGAGCTCGGTCAGGCTCGGCAGGAAGCCGGCCAGCGTCTTGCCGGCGCCGGTCGGCGCGATCAGCAGCATCGAGCGCCCGGCTGCGGTTTCGGAAAGAAGTTCCAGCTGATGCGCGCGCGGCTGCCAGCCGCGGCTGGCGAACCAGCCAAGGAACGGCTCGGGCAATGCAAATCCCGGATTGTCGGTGGCAGGCGCAGATTCGGCTTTCACGGCTGTCAATCTAGTGCAGCGCCGCGGCCAGTCCAAGACGGGTCGTGACGATAGGCCAGGGAGCATGGGCCTGCATCAAACCCGGGCACGGTCCGCCTGTTCCATCGCGCCTGCCGGGCCATTGCCACTGGCTTCGTTCTGGCCTGACCGTGGCAGCTTCAGTGTCCGGAGCTTTCAGTTGAGCGCAACACGAGGCGGGTCGGAGAGCAAGTCGGCCGTTTGCTGTTTTGTCGCCACAACGCCCGGGCGCTTGCGCGCGATCACCAGCAGACCCGAAATCACCTCGGTGCCGTCCCGCCGGATCGGCTCCCGCGACAGTCGAAGGATGTCGAGGCCATGCTGCTCGAGCAGGCCACGCAGATAGGGTTCGCCGTGGCAGTAGCGCAGCGAAGCTTGCAACAGCCAGTCGCAATCCTCCGGGCCGGCTTCCAGCGAAAAGGCCATCAGTCCTCCGGCTGCGACGAGGTTCGCCGCCACCTGGATGACTGGCGCGAGGTCGCCGAAATAGGCAAACACGTCCGCTGCGGCGACAAGCTCGGCCGGTTCCGCGCCCGGAAGCCGCGCAGCGGCGATCCCCTTCAGGATGTCGGCCTGCCCGAGCCGGTCGTACAGACCCTTCTCTCCGGCCTTAGCCAGCATGCCCTGCGACAGATCATAGCCTTCGAGCCAGGAGGTCATGCGCCGGATCCGCTCCCCGAACAGGCCGGTACCGCAGCCCAGGTCAATCACCCTGGCAAACTGGGTCTCCTTGCCGGCCGCCTCGCCGAGCAGAGCCGTCAGACGTTCCGGCACGCAATAGCCGAGGTCTTCCAGAAGGGCTGTATCGAAACGGTCGGAATAGCCGTCGAACAGCGCTTCGACATATTCTGAGGGCGGGGTCGACGGAGTTTCGGCCTGGCCGGTCAGCGACAGCTTCAGGCTTGCGCCGAAAATGTCCGTTGGCGAAAGCGTGAGCACCTTGCGCCATGCATCGGCAGCCCCCGCGTGATCGCCGGACTTTTCGAGGTAGCCGCCAAGCTGGTGCCAGCCCGCGGCCCAGAGCGGCGCAAGTTCAAGCGCCTGTGACTGCAGATCGGCTGCAGCAGCCAGATCGCCGGATTCCGCGTACAGACGGGCGTAGTGAGCGCGGCGATCGGCAGTCAGATCGCCAGAGGAAAGCTGGTAGGATGTCATGTGTGTGGACCAAACAGGAACCGTTGATGGAGCCTATGCGTTGGCCGCGCAGAATACGCAAGCCCTTTTGCAAGTCACGCAGCCGCCCTAATTGATTGGCATGAAAATGAAACCTGAAGATCTGCTGATCCCCCGCCGCGAAGGGCTCTATTGCCCGCCGGGGGATTTCTTCATTGATCCGGTGCGCGGCGTCGATCGGGCGCTGATCACTCATGGCCATGCCGACCATGCCCGCGCCGGTCACGGCCATGTGCTGGCGACGGCGGAAACGCTCGACATCATGGCGATCCGCTATGGTGCCGACCACGCTGGCGCCACCCAGCCGGCGGGCCTGGGCGAGGTGATCCGGATCGGGGACGTGACCGTGACATTTCATCCCGCCGGCCATGTCCTGGGATCGGCCCAGATCGCCGTCGAGATGAACGGCATGCGCATTGTCGCTTCGGGGGACTACAAGCCAAGACCGGATCCCACCTGCGCCACGTTCGAGCCGGTCGCCTGTGATGTCTTCATCACTGAAGCGACCTTTGCGCTGCCGGTATTCCGGCACCCGATCGCGGCTGACGAAATCGGCCGGCTGCTGCGTTCGGTCTCGCGCAATCCCGAGCGCGCCCATCTGGTCGGCGTCTATTCGCTGGGCAAGGCGCAACGCGTCATCCGCCTCATCCGTGACGCAGGCTATCACCAGCCGCTCTATATCCACGGCGCGCTTCAAAAACTATGCGACTATTACGAAAGCCAGGGCATCGGGCTCGGCGATTTGCGTCCGGCGACCGTCGCCGCCGGTGCCAAGGGCGATTTCGCCGGTGCCATCGTTCTCGGCCCGCCCTCGGCTTTTGGCGAAAAGTGGGCGCGCCGCTTCCCCGATCCCCTGGTCAGCTTCGCTTCCGGCTGGATGCAGGTCAGGGCGCGTGCCCGCCAGCGCGGCGTCGAACTGCCGTTGGTGATCTCCGATCATGCCGACTGGGACGAGCTTGCCGAAACTATCAAGACCGTGGCGCCGGGGGAGGTCTGGGTCACCCACGGCCGCGAGGAGGCGCTGGTGCGCTGGTGTGCCATGCAGGGTATACCCGCCAGGCCGCTGCATCTGGTCGGCTATGAAGATGAGGGGGATTGAGCCGTGAACCGCTTCGCCGATCTTCTCGACATGCTGGCGTTTACGCCCTCGCGCAATGCCAAACTCTCGCTACTGAAAGACTATTTCCGCACCGTTGCCGATCCCGAGCGCGGCTATGCGCTCGCCGCCATCGCCCGCGATCTGGACATCCCGGCGGTCAAGCCGGCGCAACTGCGTGAACTGATCTCGTCGCGCATGGATCCTGAACTCTTCGGCTATTCCTACGATTATGTCGGCGACCTGGCCGAAACCATCGCCCTGGCCTGGCCTGAAAAGGCGGTCTCTCGTCCGGGCCGCAATGACGCACCGGGACTGGCCGAGGTGGTCGAGACCCTGCAGGCCTCCTCGCGCCGCGAAGGCCCCGGCCTCGTCGAGGCTTGGCTCGACCGGCTCGATCCGCCGGGCCGCTATGCGCTTCTCAAACTGGTCACCGGCGGGTTCCGCATGGGACTTTCGAGCCGTCTGATCAAGCAGGCACTGGCCGGTTTCGGCAAGGTCGAGGTCAACGAGATCGAGGAATTGTGGCACGGTCTGAGCGCGCCCTATGCCGATCTGTTTGCCTGGCTCGAGGGATCAGGTCCGAAACCGATCAATGCCGGCGCCGCGCCGTTCCGCCCGGTGATGCTCTCGCACGCCATTGAGGACAGGGATTTCGAGAAACTCGATCCGGCGGATTTCACCGCGGAATGGAAATGGGATGGTATCCGCGTCCAGGCGGCCTCCGAACGCGGCATCAGCCGGCTCTACACCCGCACCGGCGACGATATCTCGGCGGCATTTCCCGATCTTGTTGATGCCATCGCCTTCGACGGCGCACTCGATGGCGAACTGCTGGTGGCGCGTTCCGCCGGCGGTCACATCGAGACCGGCAGCTTCTCCGATCTGCAGCAGCGCCTCAACCGCAAGACTGTAACAGCACGGCAGCTGCGCGATCATCCGGCCTTCTTCCGCGCCTATGACCTGCTGCAGGATGGCGAAGAGGATCTTCGCTCGAAACCTTTTATCGAGCGCCGCACCCGCCTCGAAAGCTTTGTTGCCGGATTGAACCCGGAACGTTTCGACTGCTCCGCGATGCTGGCATTCGACAGCTGGGATGACCTTGCCGCTCTCCGGGCCGATCCGCCTTTCCCGGTAATCGAAGGGGTGATGATCAAGCGCAAGTCGGCGCCTTATCTGCCCGGCAGGCCGAAGGGCGAGTGGTTCAAGTGGAAACGCGACCCCTTCCTGATCGACGCGGTGCTGATGTACGCCCAGCGCGGCCACGGCAAACGTTCGGGCTTCTACTCCGACTACACCTTCGGTGTGTGGCGCGAGCCGGGCGAGCTTGTGCCCGTCGGCAAGGCTTATTTCGGCTTCACGGACGAGGAACTCCTCGAGATCGACAAATATGTCCGCAACAACACCATCGAGCGTTTCGGTCCGGTCCGCTCGGTGCGCGCCGCGGCAGACAAGGGGCTCGTCTTCGAGGTTGCGTTCGAGGGGATTGCCCGCTCGTCCCGTCACAAGTCCGGCGTCGCCATGCGGTTTCCGCGCATCAACCGCCTGCGCTGGGACAAGCCTCCGGGCGAGGCCGACAGGCTGGAAACGCTCGAGCGCATGATCGACGGCATCGAATGACGGTCTTGCCCGAGGCCTCTACCGTGCTTATGTGAAGGCCGACGAAACACGGGAATCGCCGGCATGAGCAATGGTCTGACACGCTTTCTGGGTGATACGCCCGGTCGTACGGCACTCAAGCTGCTGGTCGCCTCTTTCGTGGTCGGCGTCGTCATGGCGGCCTTCAACTGGTACCCGGTCGATATCCTCTACATCGTTCGCGATTTCCTGGTGAACCTGTGGGAAACCGGCTTTGCCGCGCTCGGCCGTTTCGGCGGCTATCTCGTGCTTGGCGCCGGTGTCGTGATCCCGGTCTTCATCATCATGCGGCTGCTCAGCCTGCGCAGATAGCGCCCGCTCTCAGACGAATTCGGAAGCAGCCTCGAAGGTCATGAGATGCCGCCGGGCGACGGCGTCGACGTCGCGGCTGTAGCCGCCGCCAAGAACCGACGCCACCGGGATGCCTCGTTGCCTGAAAAACGAGAAAACCCGCCGGTCGCGGTGCTTCAGCCCCCGGTCTGTCAGTGACAGCCGCCCGAGCCGGTCGTGCTCATGCGGATCGACGCTTGCATTGTAGAACACCAGGTCGGGCGAGAAGTTGTCGATGCTGCGCGGCAGCAGCCAGTCAAGCGTTTCAAGATAGGCCTCGTCGCGTACCCCGTCCGGCAGCGCGACATCGACCGACGAGGTCTGCTTGCGCACCGGGTAGTTCTTCTCGCTGTGCATCGATACGGTGCGGATGGCGTCGATGCCGGCGCAGATCTCCGCTGTGCCGTCGCCCTGGTGTACATCGAGATCGACGACCAGGACACGGCCCACCTCGCCATCGGCGAGCAGCAGAAGCGCGGCCACCGCCACATCGTTGAAGGTGCAGAAGCCGGCCCCTTGCGCCCGCCGCGCATGATGGCTGCCGCCAGCCGTATTGCAGGCAATGCCGCCATGGAGAGCCAGCCGTGCCGCCATCACCGTGCCGGCGGTGGCGAGCCGCGCGCGCAGGCTCACCCGTTCATTGACCGGAAACCCGATCTCGCGCTCGATCGGCAACGGGACCCTGCAGGCCAGCACCTGATCCACATAGCCGCGTTCATGGGCAAGCGACAGCCATGCCGCAGACGCCGGCGCCGGTGCGTGAAAGACAGAACGTGATCCCGTGTCGCTGTCCCGGATCAGCTCCATCAGCCGTGTGTACTTGCCCATCGGAAACCGATGGCCAGGGTCGAAATTGGCATCATAGTCTGGGGCGTGGACAATCGGCAGCAGAGGCATGGCTTCTTATGCCCGGGGCCGCGCCAATCGTCCATCGGGAGCGTCGCGGCATTTCGCCCCCTTCCGATTCATCAAAAGCATTGATGCCGTGTGATGCGTGCGGCCCTTTACAGCAGGATCGAACTCGAACAGGAAAGAGACATCTATTCCCGCTGGGTTTGCACCGCTTGTCAGATATGCTTCTCAAAACCGATGTCCTGCCGCCGGAAGGTCGTGCCTTCGAGGTGACCAACCGCATGGTGTTTGCCATCGCGGTGCCGATGACGCTGGCCTTTCTGACCACCCCGCTTCTGGGACTGGTGGATACCGCCGTGGTTGGACGGTTGGGCGATGCGGCGTTGCTGGGTGGTCTGGCGATCGCGGCGATCCTGTTTGATCTGGTGTTCACCACCTTCAACTTCCTGCGCTCGGCCACCACCGGCCTGGTCGCCCAGGCCATGGGGCGGGGTGATCCGACGGAAGAACAGGCCGTTTTCTGGCGGTCGCTGATGATCTCCGTCGTCGCCGGTTTGCTGATCATTGCGGCCACGCCGCTGCTTCTGGCTGCAGGGCTGGCTTTCATGGGCGCCCAGGGCGAGGTGGCGGCGGCCGCCTCGACCTATCTGGTCATACGCGCTCTCTCGGCTCCCGCGGCTCTGGCCAACTACGCCATCCTTGGCTATGTGCTCGGCCGCGGCATGGGCGGAACCGGCCTGCTGCTGCAATCGGTCATCAACGGCACCAACATCATCCTGTCGATATGGTTCGGGCTGGGGCTGGGCTACGGCCTTGAAGGCGTTGCTCTGGCCACGGTGATCGCCGAGTTCACCGGTTGCGCCATGGGTTTCCTGGTCATTCGGCGGAGGTTTGACCGCGCCCACAGCCCATCGTGGAAGCAGATCATCGACCGGCCGGCGGTCATGCGGCTGATGGCGCTCAACGGCGACATCATGATCCGCTCCTTTGCGCTCATCGCGGCCTTTGCCTGGTTCACCCGGCAGGGCACCGGTTTTGGCGAAACCACCCTGGCCGCCAATGCCATCCTGATGAATTTCTTCATGGTCGCGGGCTATTATCTCGACGGTTTTGCCACCGCCGCCGAGCAGCTCGCCGGCCGGGCCATCGGCGCCCGCCACCGTCCGGCTTTCGACAAGGCCGTTCGCCTGACGGTGTTCTGGGGCTTCGCGCTTGCCGGGTTCACGACAGTGTTTTTCCTGATATTCGGAAATGCCGTCATCGGCCTGATGACGACCCTCGAACCGGTTCGGCTGGAGGCAGGCGCCTATCTGTTCTGGGCGGCGCTGACGGCGCTTTCGGGCGTGCTCGCCTTCGAGATGGACGGCGTCTTCATTGGCGCCACATGGTCGCGCGACATGCGCAACATGATGCTTTTGTCCCTTGCCCTGTTTATCGGCCTGTCGATCGTCTTCACCCAGGTCTGGGGCAATCTGGGTCTCTGGATCTCGCTCAACATCTTCCTGATGGCGCGGGGCTTCACCCTGATGGCGCTGCTGCCGCGACGCAGCAACACGGCTTTCGGCCCCGCCTGATCCTATTCCGGAATGGCCATTCCGGCGTAGTGGCCGGTTCTGCTGTCACGCAGGTCCGAGATGCATTTGAGGTTTTCATGGTCGCAGAGGCGGGAGAGGCCGCGCAAGATCCGCCCCGGCAGCATCGGACCGCCATAGATGAAGCCGGTGTAGAGTTGAACCAGGTCAGCGCCGGCGCGTATCTTTTCCGCGGCCGTCTCGGCACTGTCGATCCCGCCAACGCCGATCAGCGGCATGTCGATCCCGAGCTTCAGCCGCATCTTGGCAAGCACGATGGTCGAGCGCGCAAACATCGGGCGTCCCGACAATCCACCCGATTCGTCACGCTTCGGGTCCGCGGACAGGCCGTTGCGCGACAGCGTCGTGTTCGAGATGATCACGCCGTCGAGCCGGTGCGTCAGGCATTCGGCCGCGATGTCGTCGAGATCGGGCTCGGTCAGATCCGGCGCGATCTTGAGGAACACCGGAATCCGCCTTGCCTTCCGGTCGCGTTCGGCCAGCACCCGGCCCATGAGTTCGGAAAGGGCCTCTCGGGTCTGCAGGTTGCGCAGCCCCGGTGTGTTTGGTGAGGAGATGTTGACGGTGAAATAGTCGGCGACATCTGCGAACAGGTCGATGCCGGCGACATAATCCCCGGCGCGGTCGTCACTGTCCTTGTTGGCGCCTATGTTGATACCGAGAATGCCGTCACGCGGGCGTGCCGTTATCCGCGCATGTGCTGTCGCGTGTCCCTGGTTGTTGAAGCCCAGCCGGTTGATCACGGCATGGTCATTGACCAGCCGGAAGATCCGCGGTCTCGGATTTCCCTGTTGCGGCTTCGGTGTCAGCGTTCCGATCTCGGCATATCCGAACCCGAGGCGCATGAGCTCATTGGGCACCTCCGCGTTCTTGTCAAATCCGGCGGCCATGCCCAGCGGGTTGGGGAAGGCCAGTCCTGCGACGTTGACCGAAAGCCGCGGGTCAAGGTTGGCCCGGCAGCCCGGCACCAGCCCGCTCTTGAGCGCCGTGATCGAAAGTCCGTGCGCGGTTTCCGGATCGAGCGTGAAAAGCGCACTCCGGGCAATTCCATCAATCAGGCTCATCACGACTCCATGTCCGGAAACTCGTGGGCGCCGTCAGGTCCGAGCGGCAGCGGCTTGACCCATTTGACCGCCGACAACGGCATGTCGGCGTACAGGTGCGGGAAAAGCGCCCCGCCGCGGGATGTCTCGAACACCAGCTTTTCGCCCAATGCGCTGGCATCGACAGCAACCAGCAGCAGGTTTTCCTGACCGCTGAAGTGTTTTTGTGCGGTTTCGATCGCCTGGTCTCGCGTGGAAAAGTGAATGAAACCGTCCGCCAGATCGACGGGTGCGCCTGTGAACCGGCCTTCGGCTTCCGCAGCGCGCCAAAGCGTTTCGGGCGTGATCTTGTAGATGGTCGCATGCATTGTGGTGCGTCTCGCTTTCCCGCTGTTGCGCCTGGAAACCCGTTTTGGGCGGGCCCTCCGGGTACACTTCTCGATTTCGTCTTTATTGCGTGTCATCACATACAGAAACAGGAGTGTGCCGTCATGACCCGTTTTGCAATTCTCACCGCTTCCGTTCTCGCCCTGCCGATCGCAGCAGCGGCTTATGCCCAGGAACCGGGTTCAAGCCGTTATACACTCGAAAGGACCGAGAACGGATTTGTCCGGCTCGACACCCGGACCGGTGAGATGTCGATCTGCACCGAAAAGACCGGCCAGCTTGTCTGCCGGCTGGCCGCCGATGAGCGCCGGGCGTTCGAGGAAAGCCTCTCGGACCTGTCTGCGCGTGTGGAAGCACTTGAGAAGCGGCTCGAACTGGTGGCGCCCACGGAGCAAGATCCTGGCATTCCCGACGAGGCTGAACTCGACCGTGCCTTGAATGCGATGGAAAAGATGATGCGCCGGTTCTTCGGAATGGTCGAAGAACTTGAGAAGGAATTCGAGGACAAGCCGAAGATACCCCTGGAACCGATCCCGGATCGGACCTGAGCGCCGATACACCTTGGAGTCTGCCTGCGTTTGGAGCATCATCTCGCCCGTGCTATTGCGCGAGGGCTTAGCGCGCCGCTAGAGTGATTTGCCCAAGCCGGCTTCATGCCGGTTTGCAGCGGCAGCGCGATCGGGAGGGGGAGAGTGCATGGCGCAGATGACATTCATTATTGCGGACGATCATCCGTTGTTCCGGGGTGCCATGCGGCAGGCCCTGGAGGGGATTGATGCAAACATTGAAATTCTCGAGGCCGGGGATCTGGAAAGCGCACGCAAGAAAGCCGGCGACCACCCGGAAGCCGATCTCATTCTTCTTGACCTGACCATGCCAGGCGTCTCGGGCCTGTCCGGCCTGATTGCCTTTCGCGCCGAGTTTTCAAGCCTTCCGGTGGTGGTCGTCTCTGCCACCGATGATGTCTCCACAATGCGCAGGGCACTCGAACTCGGCGCATCCGGTTTCATCTCCAAATCCGCCAGCATCGATGAAATCCGGGAAGGCGTGCGCACCGTTCTCGGTGGCGGGATCTGGACGCCGCCGGACGTTGATCTGGGATCCGAGCACGATCAGGAGATCGCCAGCCTGATCGCCCGCATCCAGACCCTGACACCGCAGCAGGGACGGGTCCTTGGCATGCTCGCCGAAGGCCTGCTCAACAAGCAGATTGCCTATGAGCTCGGCGTCTCCGAAGCCACGATCAAGGCCCATGTGTCCGCCGTTCTGCAGAAGCTCGGCGTCGACAGCCGCACCCAGGCTGTGATCCAGCTTTCGAAGATCGGCGCCGAGGTTCTCAGTCAGGGCGACTGAGCGCACCGGCTACTCCGCGGCAGTGCGCCGCATGACCGTCACCTGATTGAGAAACGCCCTCAGCGCGGCGGGTTTGATCGGCTTGTTCTGAACAGCGATCCGCTCGGCTTCTGCCATGCCGCGCACTTCCGGGGTCCGGTCGGCTGTTACCAGCAGAGCGGGGATGTCCATCCTCCAAAGCTTGCGCAGTGCGATGATTGTCTCGATGCCGGTGCCGTCATCAAGGTGGAAATCCGCGAAAATCGCATCTGGCGCGTCTTCGGTTTCCGCGATCCTCAGGCTGTCCTTCAACGAATCCGACGCCAGCACGGTGCATCCCCATCCGCTCAGCAGCAGCGTCATGCCTTCGAGGATCTTCGGTTCATTGTCGATGCACAGGACGCGCAGGCCCTTGAGGTTGCTGTTTGCGGCGCTGCTCCCGGCACGGCGCGGCTGTGCCTTGGTCTGCACGATGTTGGTTTCGACCGGCAGCTCCACCCGGAACTCGGTCCCCTTGCCCGATTGTGACGCAATATCGACCGAATGCTTGAGCACGCGTGCAATGCGGTCGACGATCGACAGGCCGAGCCCCAGCCCGGACGCCGTCCGGGCGCCTTCTTCAAGCCGGGCAAACTCCCTGAAAACCGTCCGGAACTTGGTGGTCGGAATGCCGATACCTGTATCGATGACCTGGATGATGACCTTGTCGCCGCGCCGGCGGACGCCGACCAGGACCCGGCCTTCGCGCGTGTATTTGATGGCGTTTGACACCAGATTCTGGATCAGGCGCCGCAACAGGTTGGGGTCGGAGCGCACGTGAACGCTTGTGGGCATCACGGTGAATCTGAGGTTCTTCTCGCGCGCCACCGGCGCAAAGTCGGTGACCACCCGCTGCAACAGGTCATTGAGCGGAAAGCTCGCCAGTTGCGGCTTCATCGCGCCGGTGTCGAGCCGCGAGATATCGAGAACCGCGCCCAGGATGGCCTCCACCGATTCAAGCGACGAATCGATGTTTTGCACCAGCTTCTGGTCTGGCGAATTGCCCAGCCGCTCCACCAGTGTCGAGGAATAGAGGCGGGCGGCGTTGAGCGGCTGCAGGATGTCGTGGCCGGCTGCGGCAAGGAACCGCGTCTTGCCGATATTGGCTTCTTCGGCGGTCAGTTGCGCCTTTTCCAGCTCGCGGTTGACGCGGGTCAGTTCTGCGGTTCGCTGGGTAACACGCTGTTCAAGCGTCTCGTTGGCCTGCTTGAGTGCCATGTCGGCCGCAACCCGCTCGGTGATGTCGGCATAGGTGGTGACGATGCCGCTGTCAGGCATCGGGTTCGAGCGGATTTCGATGATCCGCCTTTCCGGGCCGATGGTCAGCGAGAACGGCTTGTCCATGATCAGAAAGCGGTCCAGGGCTTCCTGCTCCTCGCCCGCAATCAGGTCGCCGCGCTCGACCAGGATGGAGATGATGTTCTCCAGCGGGAATCCGACCTGGCCGACCTGCTCGGGCAATTCCAGAAGCGAGCGGAAGCGCTTGTTCCAGACCGTCAGCCGGTTGGTGTTGTCAAACACCGTGATGCCCTGGTCCATCTGTCCGAGTGCCGTCTGCAAGAGATCGCGGTTGTATTGCAGTGCTTCGGATGCCTCGTCGAGCAGCCGCGCCGTGTCGCCGGGAATGTCATCGGCGCGCTCGAACAGCAGCGACAGCACCAGCCGCGCCGAGGCCGAACCGATGGCGCTGCCGAGCAGTTGCTCGGCAAACCGCAACATGCCCATGTCGGCCGGATCATGTTCGTTGATCCACCGGCCTATGGCGCGCTCGTGCGAATGAAACGACCGCTCGGTCCGCTCCTGACCGAGATAGCGGCTGATGGTCTGCTTCAGGTCGCCGACCGTCACCTTGGTTTTCCAGCTGCGCCCCGAAGTGGTCATCCGCTGGCTTTCCGGAATGAATACGGCCGACTGTATGCGCTCGATAGACTTTGGCCGCCGCGACAGCGATCCGACCACAAAGCACAGGCAGTTGACCAGCAGGCTCAGGACCACCGCATTGAACAGCGGGTCTGCCCCCGGTCCGGAAAACTGCGCACCGGGAATGATGAAATCGAGGATGGAGGCCGCGACGTGGCTGTTGTCGGGTCCGCCCAGGCTCGGAACCATCAGGATGTAGGCCCAGATCGCAATGCCGCTGGAAAGGCCGGCAATGGCGCCGCGCGCATTTGCCTGGCGCCAGAAAAGCCCGCCGAAGAAGGCCGGGGCGAGCTGGGCGATGGCCGCGAAGGACAAGAGCCCGATCGAGGCAAGGCCGGCATTGGTGTCGGCAGCGCGATAATAGGCAAATCCGAGCAGCAGGATCGCGACGATGGCTGTCCGCCTGATGGTCAGGATCAGGTTAGCGAAATCGCCGCTCTGGCCGCGGCGGGTGCGGCGCCTGAGCACCACCGGCACGATGATGTCGTTGGAGATCATGATGGCGACGGCCACCGAGGCCACGATCACCATGGCCGTCGCTGCCGAAAAACCGCCGATGAAGGTGATCAGCGTGACCATCGGCATGTCGTTGGCCATCGGCAGCGCAAGCACGAAAAGATCGCTTCCGCCGCCGGAGCCGAATTGCAGGACACCGGCAATCGCCACCGGCAGAACGAAGATGTTGATGGCAATGAGATAAAGCGGCAGCAGCCACCCCGCCAGTCGCAACTCGCCCGGCGTCCGGTTCTCCACCACCGTGACATGGAACTGGCGCGGCAACAGGATGATGGCGAATGCCGAAAGCACGGTGAGCAGGACCCAGCGCAACAGCGGGGTTTCGTGCGTCAGCGCGGTCATCACCTCGGCATTGGCGGTCGCAGCCTGCAACAGGTCCCAGGGACCGTCGAAAAGCATGAACACCACTGTCAGTCCGATCAGCGTGAATGCCAAAAGCTTGACCAGCGATTCCATCGCGATGGCGAGGATCAGGCCGTCCTGGTGTTCGGTGGCGTCGGTGTGGCGCGTGCCGAAGATCGCCGCGAAGGCAGCAAGCACCAGGGTGACGAAGAAGGCGATGTCGGAGAGGAAGAAGGTCTGCGTTACCCGGTTCAATTGCTCGACATCTACCATCACCGCTACCGAAGACGAGACCGCCTTGAGCTGCAGTGCGATATAGGGAATTGTGCCGATGACCGCGATCAGGGCCACGAGCGCGGCCACCAGCGGGCTCTTGCCGTAGCGCGCCGCCATGAAGTCGGCGATGGATGTGAGCTTTTCCGCCTTGGCCAGGGTCACGATCCGCCTGAGGATCGGCATCCCCAGCGTAAACATCAGGATCGGACCGATGTAGATCGCGGTGAATTCCAGTCCTCGCGAGGCGGCGAGGCCAACACCGCCGAAATAGGTCCAGGAGGTGCAGTAGATGGCCAGGCTGAGCGAATAGATGATCGGGCGGCCGGCTGTCCGCCTGCGCCGCTGGCGCGCCGAGCGGTCGCCATAGGTTGCGATGGCAAACAGCATCAGCAGATAAAAAAGGGCTGATCCGAAAACCAGCCAGCCGGGCATCATGATCTCACTCCTCCCCTCGCCTCCGGGATGCACCATAAACCCTATACCCCGCCAAACAAGGCAGCCTTTGGTCGATCAGACCGAAGCTGCCTCTTGCGGTGGGAGACGCAGAATTCGGGTTTTTGACGCACGTAAGTGTGTTAGACAACTCAAAACCGATTTAGCGGGCGCGCGGGCCCTGCGGTTTGAAGAAGAGGGACATCCGCGACAAACGGAGAGAATGGACATGTTGAACGAGTTCAAGGCGTTTATCGCCAGGGGCAATGTAATGGACCTTGCTGTCGGTGTGATCATCGGCGGTGCATTTGGTCTTATCGTTTCATCGCTGGTCGATGATATCATCATGCCGGTCGTCGGCGCGATCTTTGGCGGAATTGATTTCTCCAATTTCTTCATCCCGCTCGCGGGTGGTGTGACGGCCACCACGCTGGATGCCGCAAGGGAGCAGGGTGCGGTCCTCGCCTATGGCAATTTTCTCACCGTGGTGATCAATTTCCTGATCCTGGCCTGGATCATCTTCCTGATGGTCAGAGCGGTCAACTCGCTGCGCAAGGAGGAAGAGGTCGCTCCGGCAAAGCCCGCCGCGCCTCCGGCCGACATCGCGCTGCTGACAGAGATCCGTGATCTCTTGAAGAAGTAGCCTTCCCGCTGCCGCGCCAGCGGTCAGGCGGACAGGTCGAAGTCAGACCCCGGCACCCGTGCCGGGGTCGTTGCCCCTGCGCTGCTTGCATCAGAAAAATCGATGGATCGATCATGCCAGAACAGATGCGGTCGATCCCTGGAACGGGTAAGAGAGGCAAACGGAGTTTGCCATGAACCAGTTCGAAAGCCTGAGCCGCCGCGCCATAGAGGCCCCCGAAAGCGGCATTGTTGCCGTGGTCAATCACGGTCGTCTCAAGCCGGGGCTGATCCCGCTCTGGGCAGGCGAGGGGGACGAGAAAACTCCCGATTTCATCGCGCGGCCCGCCGCCGACGCCATGCTTGCCGGCGAAACCTTCTACACCTGGCAACGCGGCATTCCCGAACTCAGACAGGCGCTGGCCGAGTACCATGCCCGCCTGTTTGGCCGGCAATTGCCGCTTGATGCCTTCTGCGTCACCGGTTCGGGCATGCAGGCGATCAAGATCGCGGTCGAGGCGGTAGTTGATCCCGGCGACGAAGTCATCCAGATCTCGCCGGCCTGGCCCAACTTCGCAGCAGCGCTTGGCATGTCCGGCGGTGTTTCGGTACCGGTGCCGCTCGATTATGCCAATGGTCGCTGGAGCATCGATCCTCAGCGCATGGCGGACGCGATCACGCCCAGGACCCGCGCGCTCTTCATCAATACGCCTTCCAATCCGACCGGCTGGACCGCGACGCGTGAAGATCTGGTGGCCATTCTTGCGTTGGCGCGCAAGCATGGCCTGTGGATCATCGCCGACGAGATCTACACCCGCTTCTTCTATGCTGGCGGCCGCGCGCCTTCGTTCATGGATATCATGGATGATGATGACCGCATCATCTTCGTCAACACCTTCTCCAAGAACTGGTCGATGACCGGCTGGCGTGTCGGCTGGATCGTGGCCCCGCCCGCGATCATCCAGGTGCTGGAAAACAGCGTTCAGTACCAGACCTCGGGGGTGGCCCAGTTCATGCAGAAAGGAGCACTCGCGGCTCTTGAGCACGGTGAAGCCTATGTCGAGGCCCAGATTGCCAAGGCTGCAACCGCGCGCGATCTGTTCTGCGATGCGCTGACCAGCACCAACCGTGTTGTTACCCAGAAACCCGACGGCGCCTTCTACGCGTTCTTCCGGATCGACGGCGTCAGCGACACCAGGGCCGCGGCCATCGACATTGTCGACCGGGCCGGCGTCGGCCTGGCACCGGGGACCGCCTTCGACAAGGGAGGAGCCTCCTTCCTGCGCGCCTGCTTCCTGCGTCGCCTCGACCATGTCGAGGAAGCCGCCGGCCGGTTGGCGGACTACATCTCATCACTGTGATGCCGGTCCGGTGTGCCCCACACAGGCACACCGGGGATTCATGGTTTCTTGAAACTTGAGGTTCATCCTGCGGTGGTGGAAGCACCATCGAGGGATTGGCATGACGGTTCTGGTGACCGGCGGAGCAGGATATATCGGAAGCCACATGGTCTGGGCGCTGCTGGATGCGGGCGAGCGGGTCGTCGTCGTCGACCGCCTGTCCACGGGCTTCGAATGGGCGGTGGCGCCCGAGGCAGAACTCATCCACGCCGACGTGTCCGACACCGCGGCCATCGCCGAAATCATCCGCGCGCATGGCATCGAGGCGATCATTCATTTCGCCGGCTCGATTTCGGTGCCGGAATCCCTCGCCGATCCGCTGGGCTACTATCAGAACAACACTGCCAATTCCCTGGCGTTGATCCGGACTGCTATTGCCACCGGAGTGAAGCAGTTCGTGTTTTCCTCCACCGCCGCCGTCTACGGGACGCCCCGGAGCGATGGGGCGATCGCCGAGAACACGCCGACAGTCCCGGAATCGCCCTATGGCGCCTCCAAGCTGATGACCGAGACGATGCTGGCCGATGCCGCGGCCGCGCATGAGTTCCGCTATGCGGCGCTGCGCTATTTCAACGTCTCGGGCGCCGATCCCCTGGGGCGCACCGGGCAATCCACCCGCGGAGCCGCCAACCTGATCAAGGTGGCGACCGAAGCCGCCATGGGCAAGCGTGACGGGATCGAGGTCTTCGGCAGCGATTATCCGACCCGCGACGGCACCTGCATCCGTGATTTCATCCACGTGACCGACCTGGTCGCAGCCCATCTTGACGCGCTGACCTATCTGAGGGCGGGTGGCGACAGCCTCGTCGCCAATTGCGGCTACGGACGCGGCTACACGGTGCGCGAGGTGCTCGATTCGGTCCGCCGGCTCAGCGGCCGCGATTTCGAGGTCCGCCTCGGTCCCCGTCGCGAGGGCGACATCGTCACCTCGGTTGCCGATTCAACCCGGGCCCGCACGGTGCTGGGCTGGACGCCGCGCCACGATGACCTCGACAAGATCGTTGGCAGTGCGCTTGCCTGGGAAGCGGCGCTTGCGCGCAGCAACCACACAATTGACGAGCCTGCGGAGCAATCTTCAAGGCGCATCGTGCTGGACTGGACGCCGCCCCACGACGACATGGAGGAGATTGTCGGCAACGCGCTGGCCTTCGCCCCCGTTCTGGCACGCCGCAGACACAGCCGATAAGATCGGCTGCCGGTCATGTGCCGTTACCTGGATACCGGCTTAAGACCATCAAACACCGGCGGCCGCTTCTCACCCTTGGCCACATAGGCTTCCCGGATGTCATCGGGACGCAGCATCGCCGCGTTCCACACCGAAATGTAGTCGAGCGTGTCGGCAGTCGAGTGATCGCGGGAATAGTTCGCCAACGCCTTGCAGCCGGCAACTGCCAGCGGCGAGTGCGCGGCGATCTTGCGTGCGATCGCCATGACGCCGTCGAGCAGGTCCTCGTGACTGTCGAACACCTCGTTTACCAGCCCGATCTGCAAGGCCTTAGCGGCCGGAAGCCGCTCTGCCGTATAGGCCATCTGCCGCGCCCAGCCTTCCGGGATGAGCTTGACCAGCCTTGGGAAGGTGCCGACATCGGCGGTCATGCCGATCGCAGTTTCCTGCACGGCAAAGAAGGCATCCGCCGAGGCGTAGCGGCAGTCGCACGCGGTTGCGAGGTCAACACCGGCGCCGATTGCACCGCCCTGAATGGCCGCAAGCACCGGCTGGCGGGCGCGCTCAAGTGCCGAGAAGGTCTCCTGCAGCGCCTTGATCTTGTAGCGGAAGGCTTCCGCCGAGACATGCGCATTGGCGCTGTCGCCATCGAGACTGCCGCTCATGAACACCGAAATGTCCATGCCCGCGGTAAAATGCTTGCCCTGAGATGAAATCACGATCACCCGGGCCTCGGCATCATTGGAAATCCTGTCGACCGCTTCGGGCAGCTCCTTCCAGAATTCCGGGGTCATCGAATTGGCCTTGTCCGGCCGGTTGAAACGGATATGGGCGATATGGTCGGCAATCTCGATCGTGAAGCAAGCATAGGTCATGGCGGTCTCCCTTTTCCTCCTTGTAGCTTCCGATCGGACATTGAGAAACCGGCGGGATGCGTGATTTTGCAGCGCTCCGGGGCAGGCCGGCGCCGCGCGTCAATTTGGCCCTGGCAGACTTATTGAGGCCTCATGTCTTCAATGTTTCTGGAAACCGGCCTATAGCGGTCTTGAGGCCTGCTCTTGAGCGGTCATTGCGAAAGAGGAGTTTGAGGACATGAACATGACGGCGTCACCCGTGGACCCGGAAGGTCTGATGGAATTCTCGGTGGTCTTTACCGATCGTTCGCTCAATCACATGTCCAAGGCGTTCCAGGGGGTCATGACCGATCTCTACGCCATGCTCTGCGAAGTCTATCACGCCGACGCTGCGGTCATCGTTCCCGGTGGCGGAACCTTCGGCATGGAGGCGGTCGCCCGCCAGTTTGCCACGGACAACAAGGTGATGGTCATCCGCAACGGCTGGTTCTCATACCGCTGGACGCAGATCTTCGAGATGGGCGACATCCCTTCCGAAACAACGGTGATCAAGGCCTCGCAAGTGGGCAATGAAACCACCTCCGCCTTTGCCCCTGAAGCCATCGAGGCGATTGTCGCCAGCATTCGCGAAGAACGGCCGGGCGTCGTTTTCGCCCCACATGTGGAAACCTCCGCGGGCGTCATTCTGCCCGATGACTATCTCAAGGCGATTGCCCAGACTGCCCACGATGTCGGTGCCCTGTTCGTGCTCGATTGCATTGCCTCGGGTTGCATCTGGGTCGACATGGAAGCCACCGGCGTCGATGTGCTGATCTCCGCCCCGCAGAAGGGCTGGAGCGCGTCGCCCGCCGCCGGGCTGGTCATGCTTGGCGCCCGGGCGCTTGAGCGGCTGGGAGAGACCAGCAGTTCGAGCTTTGCGGTGGATCTGCGTAAATGGCACGACATCATGCAGGCCTATGTCAGCGGCGGCCATGCCTATCATTCCACCATGCCGACCGATGCGCTTGTGGTGCTGCGCGACCGCATGATCGAGACCCGCGATTTCGGCTTCAAGCTTGCTTGCGAGCGGCAATGGGAACTCGGCCGCAAGGTCCGCGTCCTGCTTGCCGCGAACGGCTTCAAGTCGGTTGCCGCTCCCGGCTTCGAGGCGCCGGGCGTTGTCGTCAGCTACACCAGGGACCCGGAGTTCCAGAACGGCAGGAAATTCATGGCCGAGGGCATGCAGATCGCCGCCGGCGTGCCGCTGATGTGCGATGAACCCGCTGATTTCCGTACCTTCCGCATCGGTCTGTTCGGCCTCGACAAGCTTGGCGATGTCGACGGCACGGTGGCCAAGCTTGAAGCCGTGCTCGACAAGCTTGCTGAAGGCTGAGGCCAGACGGCGGACGAGTTTCTCCGGTTGAAAACATCATTTTGGGGCGAGGGGCGGCATGTCTGAAAAAGTGGCTTTGGTAACGGGTGCTGCCCGGGGCATCGGCCTTGCAACCACACACCTGTTCATCGAGCAGGGCTGGCGCGTGGCCATGGTGGATCGCGATGGCGACGAATTGCACAAGGCTTCGGCCGGTCTCAACCAGGCCAGCGCCTTCGTCCATGATGTCTCGATTCCCGATCAGGTCGATGACATGGTGCGGTCCGTGGTCACCAGCTTCGGCCGTATCGATGCGGTGGTCAACAATGCCGGCGTTGCCGATTTCGGCCAGATCGAGGACACCGATTTTTCGCGCTGGCGCACGGTGATGGCGACCAATCTCGACGGCGTCTTCCTCGTCTCCCAGGCAACCATCCCGGCGCTGCGGCAAACCCGAGGCGCGCTTGTCAACATCGCCTCGATCTCCGGGCTGCGCGCTTCGACCCTACGGGTTGCCTACGGCACATCAAAGGCCGCCGTCATTCACCTGACCAAGCAGCAGGCCGCCGAACTCGGCGAGTACGGCATCCGCGCCAATTGCGTCTGCCCCGGCCCGGTGCGCACCAAGCTCGCCATGGCGGTCCACACGCCCGAGATCATCGCCGCCTACCACGATGCGATCCCGCTCAACCGCTACGGCTCCGAACGCGAGATCGCCGAGGTGATCACCTTCCTGTGCTCGGACAAGGCCAGCTACGTCACCGGCCAGGTCATCGCATCGGACGGCGGCTTCGAAAGCACCGGCGTCGGCCTGCCGGCGCTCAGGACATAAGAGCCCGGCAGACTCCCGCGCCTTCGCTCTGCAACCGAATCACGGCAAAGCCGAGCCAAATCGCACAAGCGTCTCTGTCTGTTTTGGGGTGCAAAACTGGTGCTGCCGGAGAGATTCGAACTCTCGACCTCTCCCTTACCAAGGGAGTGCTCTACCCCTGAGCTACGGCAGCCCTTTGCTTCGGTTCTGATCAGTGGCCGGACGGGAGAATGTCTCGGTCAGCCGCTGTCCATGTCGCTCTTCCGTTCGGATCGAAAGGCTCAAAACGACTGAAGCGGCCCGCTATTGCCACAGCTTGGACAGGAGTGCAAGCGCAAACGGGCGATTGGCGTGACAAGTTTCAAAAACCCCGGAAATGGTCGGTCCGGCCGCTTGGGACTGCTGCCAGATCTGTCCGGCGGTTGGGCAGGTTGTTGCCGTGGAGTCTGCTCCAGCCCGAATCCCGCGGGCGCGGTTTCCGGCTCGCCGGTCGGCGGCGGCGGGTGGTGACGGATCGGCTGTCCGGGCCTGGCTTGAGTGTCTTCACCTGCGCAAGGTTTTGCGCTATCGCTGGCCCGTCATGAACGAAAAGACACCATCAGATACGGATGCAAGCCAGCGCAAGGCTGAGGTTGAACGTCAGGCGGCGAAACGGGCCCAGCGCAGTGCCGAGCAGCTGCGCGCCAACCTGCAGCGTCGCAAGGCGCAGGTCCGCGCCCGGCGCGAGGGCCATGCCGACGAGACCGACGGGCTGCCCGCTTCCGGCAGTCCGGCCGCCGCTGAGGACGCATCCGACGCGGATTAACCGCGACGCCGTCCTCGTGTTGCCGCATTCCCGTTGATGGTCTAAACAGCCCACCAGATATTTTTCAGGACTTGCCGCCGGGGGACCGGCGCAGTCCGAAACTCCAAGAGGACAGCATGGATCGCATCAGGATCGTTGGCGGAAATCCGCTCAATGGCGTCATTCCGATTTCCGGCGCGAAGAATGCGGCTCTGCCGCTGATGATCGCCTCGCTTCTGACCGACGACACGCTGACGCTGGAAAACCTGCCGCATCTCGCCGATGTCGAGCAGTTGCAGCGCATCCTCGGCAATCACGGCGTCGATATTGCCGTGGTTGGCCGCCGCGAGCGCCAGGACAGCGCCTATGCCCGCACCGTGCACTTTACCGCCCGCACCATTGTCGACACCACCGCACCTTACGAATTGGTCTCCAAGATGCGTGCCAGCTTCTGGGTCATCGGACCGCTTCTGGCCCGCATGGGCGAGGCCAAGGTCTCGCTGCCCGGCGGTTGCGCCATCGGCACCAGGCCGGTTGATCTGTTCATCGAGGGGTTGCAGCATCTCGGTGCCGAGATCACCATCGAGAACGGCTATGTCGATGCCCGCGCCCCCAAGGGCCTGATCGGCGGACGTTACGTGTTCCCGAAGGTCTCCGTCGGTGCCACCCATGTCATGCTGATGGCGGCGACGCTGGCCAAGGGGCAGACGGTGATCGACAATGCGGCGCGCGAGCCCGAAGTCGTCGATCTTGCCAATTGCCTTATCGCCATGGGCGCCAAGATTTCCGGTGCAGGCACCTCGACCATCACCATTGATGGCGTTGCCTCGCTGTCGGGGGCCCGTCACCGGGTGCTGCCCGACCGCATCGAGACCGGCACCTATGCCATGGCGGTGGCCATGACCGGCGGCGACGTGCTGCTGGAAAACACCTCCGACACACTTCTCGAAAGTGCTCTTCTGGCGCTCAGCCGAACCGGCGCGGAGATCATCCCGGAGCAAGGCGGCATTCGTGTCCGCCGCAATGGCGGCGACATTCTGCCCGTCGACATCACCACCGATCCGTTTCCCGGCTTCCCCACCGATCTGCAGGCGCAGTTCATGGGGTTGATGACGCGCGCCAACGGCATCTCGCACATCACCGAAACGATCTTCGAGAACCGCTTCATGCATGTTCAGGAACTGGCGCGCCTGGGTGCGAAGATCTCGCTTTCAGGCCAGACCGCAACGGTTACCGGTGTGCCGGTGCTGCGCGGAGCCCCGGTGATGGCGACCGATCTGCGCGCCTCGGTGTCGCTGGTCATCGCCGGCCTTGCCGCCGAAGGCGAGACGGTGGTCAACCGGGTCTACCATCTCGATCGCGGCTTCGAGCGGCTGGAAGAGAAGCTGACCAATTGCGGCGCCGTGGTCGAGCGCATCAGCGGCTAGCCATCCCCGCGCTGTCCGGCTATGGCCTCTGCCACAATCCGCAAGCGCCACCTTGTGCGCATTGCGCTTTGCCCTCGGGGTGCCTACCTTGCAGTGCAGCACTCGCCCTGAGACGGGCAAGCCCTGAATAAAGAAGATCCGAGGATTTTATGGACAGTCTGAAACTGATCGCCCTTGATGAAGCGGATCTGGCCGTGATTTCCGCCTGCCTGCAGGACGCCGTGTTCAAGACCGGCGACACCCGGTTTCTCGGCAAGGACAGTGTTTTCACGCTTGAGGCCAACCGCTTCGTCTGGGAAGAGGGGCGCGACAAGAAGACTTTCGAGCGCCGCCGCGCACTGCTGGTGATCAAGCAAGTCCATTCGGTCAGGTCGCTGGGTGCAAAACCCAAGGATTCCGAAACTGTGCATTCGCTGCTCGCCTTGCGGTATCTGCCCGGCGAGGAAGCACCCGCGGGCACCATCGAGCTGGTCTTGTCGGGCGGCGCGGTGATCCAACTGGACGTCGCCTGCATAGAAGTACAACTGGCCGATGTCGGCGGCGGCTGGGAAACCAAGTTCAGGCCGCGTCACCCTCTGGGCGGTTAGCGCGATCTGCGCGGCCGGTTTGAAGCGGCTGCGCGCGGCGCGATGATGATGATTTGAAATAGGGGCAGCACATTGGTACTGAGGCTCAATTCCCGGCAGCCGGATTTCGAAACCCGCTTTGCCGCGTTCCTGACCACGAAGCGAGAAGTTTCGGTGGATGTCGAGACCGACGTCCGCGCGATCATCGCCGAAATCCGCGAGCGCGGCGATGAGGCGCTGCATGATTTCAGCCAGCGCTTCGACCATATCGATACCCGCGCTCTCGGCCTTGCCGTCACCGCCGAAGAGATCGAGGCGGCTTTTAAGGCCACCGACCCGCAGATCATCACGGCCCTCGAGCTCGCCCGCGACCGCATCGAAAGCCACCACAAGCGGCAGATGCCCAAAGACGATCACTACGTTGACGCGCTCGGGGTTGAGCTCGGCTCGCGCTGGACGGCGATCGAGGCCGTCGGGCTTTACGTGCCGGGCGGCACGGCGAGCTATCCGAGTTCGGTGCTGATGAACGCGGTTCCCGCCAAGGTGGCCGGTGTCGAGCGGATCGTCATGGTGGTGCCGGCGCGCGACGGCGCGCTCAACCCGGTGGTTCTTGCCGCGGCCCGCATTGCCGGTGTCACCGAGATCTACCGGATAGGCGGCGCCCAGGCGATCGCGGCGCTGGCCTATGGCACCGAGACCATCCGCCCCGTCGCCAAGATCGTCGGTCCTGGCAATGCCTGGGTGGCCGCCGCCAAGCGCCAGGTCTTCGGCACTGTCGGCATCGACATGATCGCCGGACCGTCGGAGGTGCTGGTGATGGCCGACCCCGACAACAATCCCGACTGGATCGCCGCCGACCTCCTGGCCCAGGCCGAACATGACGCCGGCGCGCAGTCGATCCTGATGACCCGCGACGAGGCCTTCGGCGAGGCGGTGATCGAGGCCGTCGAGCGGCAACTCTCGACGCTGGGCCGTGCTGACACCGCGCGCAGGAGCTGGGCCGATTTTGGCGCCGTCATCGTCGTGCCGGACTGGGAGACAGCGCTGCCGCTCGCCAACCGTATCGCCGCCGAGCATCTGGAAATCGCCACCGAAGACGCCGAGGCGTTGGCCGCGCGGATCCGCAATGCCGGCGCCATCTTCATCGGCCGCCACACGCCGGAAGTGATCGGCGACTATGTTGGCGGCTCCAACCACGTGCTGCCGACGGCGCGCTCGGCGCGGTTTTCCTCGGGCCTCTCCGTGCTCGACTATGTCAAGCGCACCTCTGTTCTCAAGCTCGGTGCTGAGCAGTTGCAGTCGCTCGGCCCTGCTGCCATAACACTGGCGCAGGCCGAGGGGCTTGATGCCCATGCGCGCTCGGTCTCGATCAGGATGAATCAGCGTGGCCTGGGGCTGGACGGGGACCTTTAGAAAGAATGACGGCGGCGGACACTCAACGGCTCTCGGATGTTGTGCTCGATGAAACCATCGGTCGCGCAACGCCTGATGTCGAGCACGAGCGCGCTGTCGCCATCTTCGATCTGATCGAGGAGAACTGCTTCGAGCCTGTCGGCCATGACAAGGGCCCCTACAAGCTCAAGCTCTCGCTGATTGATTCCAAGCTGGTGTTCTCGATCACCACTGTGGCCGACGAACCCGTTGCCACCCATATCCTGTCGCTGACCCCGTTCCGCCGCATCGTCAAAGACTATTTCATGATCTGCGAGAGCTACTACGAGGCCATCCGCTCCTCGACGCCGAGCCAGATCGAGGCGATCGACATGGGCCGGCGCGGCATTCACAACGAAGGCTCGCAAACCCTCATGGACCGGCTCGACGGCAAGATCAGCATGGATTTCGACACTGCCCGGCGGCTGTTCACCCTGGTCTGTGTGCTGCACTGGCGCGGTTAGAGACCGCCATGGCGGACGACATCACCCCGGTTCCCGCCAAGACCACGCCCGGCGCGGTGCTGTTTGTCTGCGGCATGAACGCCATCCGCTCGCCGATGGCCGAGGTGATCGCCCGTTCGATCCTGCCGCCGGGCACCTATATAGCTTCTGCCGGGGTGCGGCCGGGTGAACGCGATCCCTTCGTTGATGTGGTTCTGGACGAGATCGGGCTCGATCTCGGCAACCGGCAGCCGCAAACACTTGATGAGCTCGAGGACGATTATTTCGATGTCATCGTCACCCTGGCCCCCGAGGGGCATCACCGGGCACTGGAACTTACCCGCGGCAACGCCGTTGAAGTGATATACTGGCCCACACCCGACCCGACGGTCGCCACCGGCACCCGCGAGCGCATTCTTGATGCCTACCGCGAGGTGCGCGATATGCTCAAACAGCGGATCGCTTCAGGCAAGGGCTGGTCGCGGGGGCCTGCGTAGCCGTGAATCAATTTGGTTCACAAAGCGCTCGTCTTTGTGTAGGTTCCGCCCAAATTTCAGGCCCGCGCGTTTTGCGCCGCCTTTTCTAAAAGAAAGACAGACACTGAATGGCGAAAGAAGAAGTTCTTGAATTTCCGGGCGTGGTCACCGAACTGCTGCCGAATGCAACTTTCCGGGTGAAGCTCGAAAACGAGCATGAGATCATCGCGCACACCGCGGGCCGCATGCGCAAGAACCGTATCCGCGTGCTTGCCGGCGACAAGGTGCTGGTCGAGATGACCCCCTACGATCTGACGAAAGGCCGCATCACCTACCGCTTCAAATAGGCGCTAGGTGTGACGCCGCCCCATGGCACGATCGCAAAAACTGATCCTCGCATCCGGTTCGCCACGCAGGCTCGAGCTGCTCGACCAGGCAGGCATTGCCCCTGACCGGCTGATGCCGATGGATCTCGACGAGACCCCGCAGCGCTCCGAACATCCCCGCTCGCTCGCCCGCCGGCTGTCGCGCGAGAAGGCCGAAGCCGCCCTTGCCCAGACCCGGACCGATCCGGCCTGGAAGGATGCCCATATCCTTGCCGCCGACACGGTTGTTGCCGTCGGCCGCCGCATCCTGCCCAAGGCGGAACAGATCGACGAGGCCTCGAACGCGCTGTATCTGCTGTCGGGCCGCAATCACCGCGTCTTTACCGGCATCTGCCTGGTAACCCCCGACCACACCATCCGCCAGAAGATCGTCGAGACGCGCGTGCGTTTCAAGCGGCTTTCAAGGGTCGAGATCGAAAGCTATCTCGCCTCGGGCGAGTGGCGCGGCAAGGCCGGTGGCTACGCCATCCAGGGCCGGGCCGGAAGCTTCGTGGTCAAGCTGGTGGGGTCCTACAGCAATGTTGTCGGCCTGCCGCTTTACGAGACCGTGGCCCTGCTGACCGGTGAAGGCTATGACGTTCACTACAAGTGGCTCGAGGGCTGAAGCGATGACTGACGGCAAGGTAACACCGTTGCGCAAGGCACAGCCGTGCCCGGAATGTGGCCGCCCGTCGACCCGCGACAGCTATCCCTTCTGTTCCGAGCGTTGCCGCGGCGTTGACCTCAACCGCTGGCTGAACGGCGGCTATGCCATTCCGGTGACCGAAGTCGAGGACAACCAGGACGACGATTTCGACGACCGCGGCTGACGATCCGCGTGGCGTGTTTCAACATTGCGCCGGTAGGCGCGCAAAGCCGCGCTGTCTCCCGGCCCCGCCTGCTACAGGAGAGGGGAGACAGGCCGCTTCGAAACCCGCCCCGCTCGGCCCCGCAAGACTGTGCGCCCGCTGGCGCCTTCACCATACCCCTGGCATGGTAGCGCGCGGAATCAGGCGTTGCGACAGCCATCGGGCATGCCGGCTGGCGAATTCTTGCTGCCCGCGCAAAAAACCGCAAAAAGGGTGCTGGACAGTGTCTTCCAAGATGGTATAACGCGCTCGCTTTCGGCATTGGAAATCTCCTTTGCCGGCAAGCTTCTGGTCCAGCCTTTAAGGCTCTTGGACCGGATGCCCGGATAGCTCAGTTGGTAGAGCAGCGGATTGAAAATCCGCGTGTCGGTGGTTCAAATCCGCCTCCGGGCACCACTTCTAGTCTTTCTTGTTTGATTTCAAGCTGACGTATGCGGCCGAAGTCGCATATGGCCTCCTGGAGCCGTTATTTGGCTCCATGAAAGAACAAAGACGCGCCGTTTTTACTCAGCGATCAAAACTTCGACGCCACGGCGCTCGAATTCCTTGGCGTCGGCGTCAGAGATGCCGTCATCGGTTATGAAGGAATGCACCAGCTCCAGTGCTCCCAGGCGGGTGAAGGAGGTGCGGTTGATCTTGGTCGAATCCGCCACGAGGTAGACATGGCTTGCCGCCTTGATCATGGCTTCCTTGAGCTGGAGATCGGCAAAACTCGGATAGGTCAGGCCCGAGTCGAGCCCCACGCCGGCAGTCGCCAGGAACAGTTTTCCGGCAAAGATATTGCGGAAATACTCGACCGACTTGTCCCCGGAAAGCGACAGGGTCGGCGCCTTGAACTGGCCACCCGGCATGTGCACGGCGAACCCCGGAACGGTGCCGAGAACCACTGCGATGTTGAGCGCGTTGGTGATGACCGTGAGGTTCTTGCGGCCGGTCAGCCGGGTGGCGATTTCGGTTGTTGTCGTCCCGGCATCCAGGATCAGGGTTTCGCCGTCAGAGACGAGGTTCGCCCCATAGGCCCCGATCTTGCGCTTCCGGTCCATGTTGACCTGGTGATGCAGGACAAACCCCTGCACCTGTCCGCGCATCGCATTGAGAAAGGCGCCACCGTGTTCGCGGGTGATGTGCCCTTCCTTTTCAAGCCGTTCAAGGTCCTGCCGAATGGTGGCTTCAGAGACCTGGAAGGCCGACGACAGATCGCGGACGCGGGCCGAGCCCTCTTCCTCGATCCATTCCAGGATACGGCGGCGGCGGGGTTCGGACAACAGACCAGCCATGCTTCCGTTGCGCTCGGTATCCGGTTGGTCCTGCAAGCCGTTACTCCCTGATTTCGGTCACCTGCCGCCACTGACCGTATGCATACCTGACTTAGTTTCAAACCCCTTCGAGAGCAACACCTCCGGCAGACTTCACACTTTCCGGGGCCTACCGGTTGAGCGCCACTTCCTGGGCCAGCGCGACCCTCGCCTGCAGCCGGCTTTGAGCCTGGTCGATGACCACGGCGGCGATGATCACCAGCCCCTTGATCACCATCTGCCAGAACGAGGAAACCCCCATCATCACAAGACCGTCGGAGAGGATGCCGATGACGAAGGCGCCAACAATGGTTCCCGCGATCCGGCCACGCCCGCCGGACATGGAGGTGCCGCCGAGAACTGCCGCAGCGATGGCATTGAGCTCGAAGAATTCACCGGTCGCCGGATGCGCGGCCTTGAGCTGCGAGGCGATGATCAGGCCGACCAGCGCCGCCATCAGGCCCGAGAACATGTAGACGAACATCTTGACCCGGTTGACCCGCACACCGGACAGCGCGGCGCCGCGCTCATTGCCTCCGGTCGCATAGATTTGCCGACCGAGCGGTGTCCGGCTGGCGATGTAGCCGGCCGCCAGCGAAACCGCGACCAGCATCCACACCATCACCGGAAGGCCGAGAAAGCTCCCGGTTCCGATCAGGTAGAAACTATCGGAGCCATACTCCGGATTGCCGTTGAGGTTGGGAAAGGTCTGTCCGTCGGAGAACAGCAGCGCCGCGCCACGGGCCACATAGAGCATGCCCAGGGTGGCGATGAAGGGTGCCACGTTCAACCGCGTTATCAATATCCCGTTGATGCAGCCGACCAGCGCCCCGGCCAGGCAGACGATGGCGACGATCTCCAGCGTGTTGAACTGCAAAGAGTAGCCGACGCCCAGATCGATGCCGTTGAGCACCAGATAGCCGGCAATCATGCTGGTCAGCCCGACGACGGAACCAACGGAAAGATCGATGCCGCCGGTGATGATGACAAATGTCATGCCGATGGCGAGGAACGCGTTGATGGCCACATGCTTGGAAATGAGAATGGCGTTGGCTGCGCTGAGAAAGTTCGGCGCCATCACCGAGAAGAACGCAAACACCAGCAAAAGCGCCACAAGGGTGCGCGCCTTGAGCAGCAACAAAAGCCAGTTGTGCCCCGATCCAGAATTCGCCGCAGCGCCGTTACTCATCACTGTCATGATACAAGGTCCTTGTTTCTGCTTCTGGCGCTTGCCGGCGTTGCCGCTGCGATCACGTCCGCTGCATCCGCTCCCCTGCCGAACTCGCCGCTGATGCGGCCATCGGCGAGAACGATGATCCGGTCGGAGAGCGCCAGCACTTCCTCGAGATCGGAGGTGACGAAAATGATCCCGATGCCTTCCGCCGCCAGATTGCGCATCTTGTGGTAGATTTCCGCTTTCGCGCCGATGTCGATGCCGCGCGACGGCTCGTCCATCAGCAGCACCTTGGGCCCGGTCATCAGCGCCTTGCCGATCACCACCTTCTGCTGGTTGCCGCCCGACAGCGACGACACAGGGTTCTCCTGGCTGGCGACCTTGACCGTCATCCGCTTGATGAACTCCGCGGCCCTCTCCGCTTCCTTGCGCAGGTTCAGATGAAAGCCGGCGGTGAACTGGGCGAGTGAGGAGAGGGTCATGTTCTCGCGAACGGACATGATCTGGATCAGCCCGTCGCGCTTGCGGTCCTCGGGCACCAGGGCGATGCCGCGCGCAATGCGTCCGGCGACATGGGGCTCGCGCATCTCCTCGCCATCAACGAAGAAATGGCCCCGCGCCTCGGGATGCTGCGCCATGATACATTCGAGGAATTCGGACCGGCCGGCGCCCATCAGCCCGTAGAGCCCGAGAATTTCTCCGGCGCGGACCGTCAGCGAGACATGATCGACCATGTAGCCGCCGCCCATCTTGGGCAGCGCAATGTTCTCGGCGCGGAACACCTCGCGGCCGAATTCATGGCCGAGCGATTGCGAGAAATCCTTGGATTTCTCGCCGATCATGGCCTGGACGATCCAGGGAATATCGACGCCCTGCATCGGCCTTGAGCCGGTGATCTCCCCGTCCCTGAGAACGGTGATGTAGTCGCCCACCCGGATCAGTTCCTCAAGCCGGTGCGAAATGTAGACGATGCCGACGCCCTGGGCCTTGAGCTCACTGATGATGCGGAACAGGACCTCCACTTCCGCCGCCGAGAGCGCCGAGGTCGGCTCGTCGAGGATCAGGATCCTGGCATCCTGGGCCAGCGCTTTGGCGATTTCGACGATCTGTTGCTGGCCGATCCGCAGGTGGCCGAGCGTGGTGTTGGGATCAATGTCCTGCTCGAGCCGTTGCAGCAGCACGCGGGTGCGCTCCTCCACCGAGTCATGATCGATATCGAAGCCGAAGCGGACCGGCTCCCGTGCCATGAACACGTTGTCGCAAACGCTCATGTCCGGAAACAGGTTGAGTTCCTGGAAGACGATGCCGATGCCGCTGGCCACGGCGTCATCCTTGGTGCGAAACACCACCGGGCGACCATCGACGGTGATCTCGCCGTTGGTCAGCGTCTCGACGCCGGCGATCACCTTCATCAGGGTTGATTTGCCGGCGCCGTTCTCACCGACAAGCACATTGACCGCGCCCATGCGGATGTCGAAATCGACACCCTTGAGCGCCACGGTGCCGGGATAGACCTTGGTGGCTCCGCGAATGGTCAGTCCGACCGGATGTGGCTCGTGGATCTCGGCCGTCTGGTTCATGGCAACACGTCCACGCTGATCGGTGTGACGAGAACCGCCTCGTCCGCTTTTTTCAGCGGCGTGACCCCGGTAAAGGCCATCCTGCGGCCGACCAGATCGCCTTCGGGCAATTGCACCATGGCAGAGACCTGGTCGTTGAGCGCCCGGCCGAGCTTGGCAAACTCGATCTGGTCGCGGAAATCATCGAAATTGTAAAATGGCGCGATGTCGCGCAGCGCGTTGCCGCGAATGACCGGGCCAAGCTGCACGGTCACGTCGGCGGAACCGTCGCCATCGATATCCAGCTCCGCCACCCGGGCACGGGTATCGAGCTTGGCAGAGACGATCCTGCCGCTGTCGGTGATGGCGAAGTTCCAGGCAGCGCCCTGGCCGGAGCCGCGGTTTCCGTGGGACTGACCGGCCTCGTCGAGCCCCTGGGCAAGGGCCGTACGGAAGGCCTGGTAGCTCAGCGCCCTGTCGCGCACATAGGGCAGGAGCCGGGTTTCAAACGTATCGGAAATGCGCTGCCCGGTACGGACCTCGTCGCCGCTCGCGCCCGCTGAAACGGCCTTTTCGTCCTCGGGCACATTCTTGACCAGCTTGCAGCCCGACAGGCTGAAAACGGCCACTGCGCACAGGGTCAGGATGGTTCCGCGGGGCAGGATTGTCTTGCTGATCATGATGCTCTCTGGCGTAGCGATTTGAAATGCACCACGGAGACGGCCTCGCCGCGTCCTGCCATTTCATACCCGTCCCGTCGGCCGGCGTTCACATAGACGAAAACCGGAGCGCGGATGTACCGCGCCCCGGCCGAACATGTTCAAACTTACTCGGACAGAGCAAAAGTCTCGAGCTTGGCCGCGTTGTCGCCGTTGATCAGCACGCAATCCATCAGCTGCTTTTCATCGAGGCCGGTGGAGCCGGTTTTGATGTACTTGTCCGCCTGTTCGACAGCCAGCTGCGCCTGCTGGTAGGCGGGCTGGAGGACGGTGGCCTTGATGCCACCGGCCATGATCGAGTCCCGCACATCGTTGGAGCCGTCGAAGCCCACGACGATCACATCGGTGCGCCCCGCCGCCTCAAGCGCGGCCCAGGCGCCCATCGCCATGGTGTCGTTGCCCGAGATCACGCCCTTGATGCCGGGATTGGCCTGCAGCATCGATTCCATGACCGTGAAAGCCTCGGTCTGCGACCAGTTGGCGGTCTGGCGGGCCACCGACTTGAGATCGGGATACTGCGAGATGACGTCGGCATAGCCCTGGCTGCGGATGCCGGCGTTGGTGTCGGATTCCTTGCCGACGAGTTCGGCATACTCACCGGCTTCGCCCATCAGCTTGACGAATTCTTCGGCGCCGAGCTGGGCGCCCTGGTAGTTGTTGGACACGATCTGCGAAACGGCAACGCCGGTGGCGGTGATTTCACGGTCGATCAAGAATGACGGAATGCCCGCATCCTTGGCTTTCTGCACGGCGGCGACGGATGCGTCGGCACCGGCATTGTCGAGAATGATGGCCGCGACACCTGCCGCAATCACCGTGTCGAACAGTTCAGACTGCTTGTTGGCGTCATCATCGTGCACCAGCACCATGGTGTCGTAGCCCAGCTCCTTGGCCTTTGCGGCAGCACCGTCGGCCTCGGCCTTGAAGAACGGGTTGTCGTGGCTCGGGGTGATGATGGCGATGGTGGCGGCCGATGCGGCGAAGCCGGTGGTGGCTCCGAAAACTCCCAAAGCCATGGCGGTAATAAGCAGACGTCTCTTGATATTCATGATGGATCCTCCCTTGAAAATCGCACCCCCTCCGGGTGCAACTTCTGGACGGGAATTCGGCATCAATTTTTGTTTGTTGTCAATAAATATTTCGTTTGCTGCGTTTTTTCGCTCCAAAACCACAGCATTCGACATACATTCGAAATCACTCAGAAACATGATTGTGGCGTGGATTCAATGAATTGTCCGAAACACAAGCCGACTTGTGAACAAAAATGTCATCCGTAGCGAATATCTAGGAGCATGCATGCTTGCATCAAAACTCTCTATTCGATAACATTCGAAAGCATCCGAAAGGCGACGTCACATGTTTCGACGGGACCCGACGGGGGCGATGGTATCGGGAGGACCAGATGATACGGACTGTGAACCGCAGAATTTCACTCGGCGTCGTGATCGGAAGCCGCGCCTTTTTCAGTCCGGCTCCGTGTATTGATGCACGCACGCAGGTTGTGGCGCAACTCGAAAAGCTGGGCATCGATGCCGTGATCCTTCCGGTGGATGCGACCGACAATGGTGCCGTGCAATCGATCCCCGACGCCAAGCTGTATGCCGAGCACTTCAAGACGCATCGCGACAGGATTGACGGCCTGGTCATCTGCCTGCCCAATTTCGGTGACGAGATCGCCATCGCCGAATTGATCAACCGCGCCAGGCTCAACGTGCCGATTCTGCTGCAGGCCTCCAATGACGAACTCGACAAGGTCGATGTGCACTCGCGCCGCGATGCCTATTGCGGCAAGCTCTCGGTCGCCAACAATTTCTGGCAGTACGGCGTTGCGTTCACGGAGACGACCAACCACACCTGTGATATCGAAAGCGATGAATTCCTGGGCGACCTCGACCGATTTTCCCGTGTCTGCCGAACGGTCTACGGCCTGAGGAGCGCCCGCATCGGCGCGATCGGCGCCCGGACCTCACCGTTCCAGACAATGCGGTTTTCCGAAAAGCTGCTGCAGCAGTCCGGCATCACGGTGGTGACCGCCGATCTGTCGGAACTGATCGGCGCGGCGGACGCCATCAAGGACGAGGACGGGGATCTTGTTGCAGGTCTCGAGCGGATCCGGAATTACGGCCGCATCCCCGCGCATATCCGCGAGACGCAGGTGCTCAAGCAGGCGAAATGGACGCTGGCCGTCAATCGCTGGATCGCGGAAAACGAATGCGACGCCTCGGCGATCCAGTGCTGGCGCTCGCTTCAGGACAATTTCGGCTGCGCCACCTGCCTCACCATGTCGATGATGGGCGAGGATCTGGCGCCGTCGGCCTGCGAAGTCGATGTCATGGGCGCGGTGTCGATGTATGCGCTGACGCTTGCTTCCAGTGCACCGGCCGCGATCCTCGACTGGAACAACAATTACGCCGACCATGTCGACAAATGCGTCTGCACCCATTGCGGAAACTTCCCCAAGAGCTTCCTCGGCACCACGCCGGAGATCGGCGAACTCGACGTGCTGGGCGAAGTCATTGGCCGCGAAAAATGCTTTGGCGCAGTCAAGGGCAAGGTGCAGCCCGGAAACATGACCTATTTCCGGCTGTCATCCGATGACCGCAACGGCGTCCTCAAGGCCTATGTGGGCGAGGGGGAGTTCACCGACGATCCATTCGGCATGGACGGCGGCATCGCCGTCACAAAAGTCGAGCGGCTGCGCGAACTGATGCGGTTCGTCACCCAGAACGGGTTCGAGCACCACGTCGCCATGGTGCGCGGCCATTACGGCGACGTCGTCAACGAGGCCATTACCCGCTATCTCGGCTGGCCGGCCTATCACCACAACTGCACGCCCGAGCCGCAGCTTTTCTTTCCAAACCGCAAGTGAGACAGGCGGATGCCCCACGCTTTGAAAACCGACAATTCCGACGCCGTCATCCGCGCCAAGGCGCTGTGGATGCGGCAGCAGGCCATGAAGATGGTCTATGCCAAGCAGCTGGGCCATCTGGGCGGAGACTTCTCCGCGATCGACGTGTTGGCGACGCTCTATTTCGGTGTGCTTCGCTACGACCCCGCGCGGCCCGACCGGGCCGACCGGGACCGCTTCGTCATGTCCAAGGGCCACGCGACCGGCGCGCTCTACACGGCGCTGTGTGCCGCGGGCTACTTCCCGCAAGACTGGCTCGACACCTATATGGGCCACCACTCTAAGCTCAACGGTCACCCGAACCGCCAGTACCTGCCGGGGGTGGAGACCAATACCGGACCACTCGGCCATGGTTTTCCGGTGGCGCTTGGCATCGCCATAGCCGGACAGATCAGCAAAGCGGACTACCGCACCTACGTGCTGACCGGCGACGGCGAGCAGCAGGAGGGCTCGAACTGGGAAGCGGCCATGACCGCGGGCCACCGCAAGGTCAAGAACCTGACGCTGATTATCGACCGCAACCGGCTGCAGCAGGGTGCCCGGACCGAGGACACGGCCGGGCTGGACCCGCTTGACGACAAATACCGCGCCTTCGGATGGCACGTTGTCGAGATCGACGGCCATGACTACGGGCAACTGCTGGAGACCCTTGGCGCACCGGTGGGTACTCGCGACAAGCCGCTGTGCGTGATTGCCAACACGGTCAAGGGCAAGGGCGTATCGTTCATGGAAAACCAGGCGAAATGGCACCATGGCGTGCCGAACGCGGAGCAATTCGCGCAAGCAATGAAGGAACTGGTCTGATGGCTGTCGCTGCAGCAACCGCCGCCCCGGGTTTTGATTGCCGGAAGGCCTGGGCCGAGACACTGGAATCACTCGCCGCTGCTGACGAGCGCATCGTCGTCGTGGTCAATGATTCGGTCGGCTCGTCCAATCTCGGCGGCTTCCAGGAGAAGTTTCCCGGCCGCACCGTCAATGTCGGCATTGCCGAGCAGACCATGGTGGGGGTCGCCGCGGGCCTCGCCAATGGCGGCAGGATTCCGTTCGTCTCCGCGGCCTCCTGTTTCCTGACCGCACGGGCGCTCGAGCAGATCAAGGCGGACGTCGCCTATGCAGGGTTCAACGTCAAGCTGGTGGGCCAGTCATCCGGTATCGCCTACGGCGAACTCGGGGCCACCCATCACTCGATCGAGGATTTCGCCTGGCTCAGGGCGCTTGGCCCGATCACCGTGATCGCGCCCTGTGATGCCTGGGAAACCGCCGAAGCGGTGAAATGGGCGGCGGCCCACGAGGGGCCGGTCTATCTGAGGCTTTCGCGGATGAAGGTGCCGACCCTCGACCTGCCGGACCGTGTTTTCACGCCCGGCAAGGCGGAACTGCAGAGAGCGGGGAGCGATGTCACCATCGTCGCCAACGGCACCACGGTTCACCTGGCCATCGAAGCGGCGGAGACCCTGGCCGCGGAAGGGATTTCGGCCCGTGTTCTCAACATGCACACGATTACCCCGCTCGATACCGACGCAGTGATCTCGGCGGCCAGGGAAACCGGAGCCATCGTCACCGTCGAGGAAGCGCTCGATCGCGGCGGCCTCGGCGGCGCGGTGGCGGAATGCACCTCCGCAACCCATCCGGTGCCGGTGCAACGGGTCGGCTTTCCCGGCTTCATGCCGACCGGCTCCATCGCCAGCCTGTTCGAGGAATTCGGCCTGAGCCGCGAGGGCATTGCGAGTGCTGCCCGCATTGCGATCCGCCGCAAGGGAGCCTGATCGATGCTTGTTCTGGCGATCGACCAGGGAACGACCAACACCAAGGCACTGGTGGTCGACGAGAGCGGCCATATCCATGCCCAAGCCTCCGCACCGTCAACCACGGACTATCCGCATCCCGGCTGGGCGGAACAATCGTCCATTGCGATATGGGACAACACCCGGTCGGTGATCGATGCCGTTGCTGCGCAGCTGAAGGGCCGCAGCATCGACGCCATCGCCATCTCCAACCAGCGCGAAACCATCGTGGCGTGGGACGCGGAAACCGGCAAACCGGCTGGCCCGGCAATCCTGTGGCAATGCAGCCGGACCGCGCCCGAATGCGCGGCACTGATTGCTGCCGGACACAACGCAGCCGTTGAAGCGGCAACGGGGCTCGGGATCAACCCGATGTTTCCCGCCTCGAAACTGGCGTGGATGCTGAAGCACCGGCCGGAGGCCCTGCGCCTGCTCGACCAGGGGCGTCTGCGGACCGGCACCGTCGACAGCTGGCTGTTGTGGAACCTGACGTCCGGAGCGACGTTTGCGACCGACCATTCCAATGCCTCGCGGACGCAATTGTTCGATACCGAACTACTTCATTGGAGCGACGAACTGGCGGAGATTTTTGGAACGCCGACATCCTGCCTGCCCACTCCGCGGCCTTCGGACAGCCGCTTCGGAGAGACTGCTCGGGACGCAACCAGCCTTCCCCCCGGCATTCCCATCATGGCCATGATGGGAGACAGCCATGCGGCGCTCTATGGCCACGGCGTTCACAAACCCGGCACCGTCAAGGCGACCTATGGCACCGGCTCATCGCTGATGACGCTGACCCCGCAGCGCGTCACCTCCAGCCACGGACTGTCAGGCACCATCGCCTGGACAGACAAGTCCGGCACGGCCTATGCGCTTGAGGGCAACATTCTTGTTTCGGCGCAGGCGGCCGCCTTCATTGCGGGGCTTCTGGGGATCGGCGATGCCGGCAAGCTTTCCGCGCTGGCGCAAACCGTGGAGACGGCAGGCGGGGTCACCTTCGTGCCCGCACTGTCCGGGCTCGGTGCGCCGCACTGGAACGATCATGCCACGGGCACGGTTTCCGGCATGACCCATGGCACCAAGCCGGCGCATGTCGCCCGGGCCACTTTCGAAGCCATTGCCCTGCAGATCAGCGACGTGTTCGAGGCGATGCAGTCCGATGTCGGCGAGCGGCTTGCCGGGCTCAGGACCGATGGCGGCGCTTCGTCCAACGCGTTCCTGATGCAACTGCAATCCGACCTGCTGCAACGTCCTGTGGAAAGCGCCGTGGTGGAGGAGGTCAGCGCACTGGGGGCAGCGGCGATGGCGTTCCGTGCGCTCGGACAGGAATGGCTGCCCGACATGCGCAGCAAGCGCTATGAGCCGCGGATGGTCCCGGACTCAGCCAAGACTATTCGCGCCGTTTGGCGTGACGCCGTTCGGCGCGCCTGCAGCTAATTCTGGATGTTTGATATCGGCGTTGTCGCGGAAGTCGCAATCATGCGGGGGCGCCGCTGCCTTGATGCCGGACAGCTCAGATGCCTTCATGACTTCACCCATTGAAGAGGGGTTTGGCTTCAACAAGCGGCATCTGATGAGCGGGCGTCAGCGTGTCCTGATTTGACCGCGGTGGTCCCCGGCGGGTTTACGCCGCTGTTGTAGAGAGTCCGTCAAAAAGCGTTGTTTCGGACAAGGCCCTTCGATAAGCATCGACGAGATGGGTCGCATGAACATCAATGAGTTTTTCCGCTTCCTTCACATCTTTGGATCGGCAAGCCTCAAGTACTGCCAGGTGCTCACCCATCGACCTGTCCAAGGTCTCGTTCATGATTGTGAAGAGATGGGTTCGTAATGCCATAAGCGGGCCGATCGTCCGCTTGTACGATGATGCGATCGAATGGTTCCCGCCGCTGATGATAATCGAGTTGTGAAAGTCGATATCACCCTTGGTGTATTTGAGGGCGTCCTCCAGCCGAGATGCCTCTGTCATTTTTCCGCAAGCATCTGCGAGACGCTTGAGCAGCGCTGGGTGATTGTTGGCGATGGCTTTGCGAATGGACGCTTTTTCCAGAATACAACGATGCTCGCTGATCTCGTCGACGGCCTTCAGGTCGGGGGTGAAGACGAACGAGCCGCGCTTGGGGGAAATCGTGACAAGGCCTTCGACCTGAAGAGCGGCAAGCGCATCGCGTACCGGCGAACGGCTGATGCCGAGCATGTCGGCGAGCCGCTGCTCTGACAATTTGCACCCCAGGGGCAAGTCTCCGGAGATGATCGCGTCGCGGATACGGTCAACCGTGACCTCCATCAGGGAGACCGGCTGCTCGATAGGTTTCAGGCTGTTGCTCATGGGTCTTGCTAACATGATACATGGTGGTTGACAATCGCATCTACCATGTACCATGTTAGTTTTGGATGGAGTGGGGCGGGCCTTCGAAGGCTGGCGGGAGTGGGACTTGAGTGAAGCTGTCAGACCATTGAAGGACGCATCTGCGGCGTTGATCGACGAGCTCTGTGCTATCGTCGGTGAGAAGCACGTCCTGATCGATGCCGCCGATATGGCCGGCTATCTGATTGACTGGACGCGGCAGTTTTCCGGAGATGCGATCGCCGTTGTACGTCCCTCGAGGACGGATGAGGTATCGCGGATCGTCAAGCTGTGCGGATCGGCCGGAGTTTGCATCGTCCCGCAGGGTGGAAACACCGGCCTTGCCGGAGGCGGTATTCCTTCATCAGTCACTCCCTCCATTGTCCTGTCGCTGTCGCGCATGAACACCATTCGCCACTTCGACGAGGCGGGCCGTACGGTGGTTGCCGAGGCTGGCGTGGTTCTTGAGGCCCTCCAGGCCTATGTGGACGAACGCGAGCTGTTCTTTCCGCTGATGTTCGGGGCCAAGGGCAGTTGCAGCATCGGCGGAACCCTGGCGACCAATGCCGGTGGGTCCAATGTGGTACGCTACGGAAACACCCGGGAGTTGTGTCTGGGGCTCGAGGCCGTCCTGCCGGATGGCTCGGTTTTCAACGGGCTGACCGGTTTGCGCAAGGACAACACGGGGTATGATCTCAAGGACCTGCTGATCGGTTCCGAAGGCACGCTCGGCATCATTACGGCTGCAGTGTTCAGGCTTTTCCCGAAGCCATTGACGCGCGTTACGGCATTCCTGTCGATGACCTCGGTCGATGCTGCAGTTCAGGCGCTCAACCGGATCCAGGACCGCACCGGTCAGTCGGTCGAGGCATTCGAATATGTTCCGGCACCGGTTCTCGGCGCGGTGGAAAAGGCCTTTCCAGAGCTGAGGTCGCCGCTCGAGGGACCGGTGGAGACAGGCGTGCTGCTGGAAGTCGGGTCAAGCCGGGTGTCAGACGCCAAGGCCGACGACACCGGTTCCACTCACCTTGCCACGGAGCTGCTTCTGGTTCTCGAGGAAATGATGGAATCAGGTGACCTGCTCGACGCGGCGATCGCGACGTCGGAGCAGCAACGTTCGGATCTTTGGCGCATGCGCGAATCCGTGCTTGAGGCCATCCTGGAATATGGAGCCTCCTATCACTTCGATATCTCGCTGCCGCTGGCGAACATTTCCTGGTTTCTCCAGGAGATGGACGAGATGGCTGCCGCGCTCGGATTCGAGACCCTTACCATCGGTCATCTCGGAGACGGCAATCTTCATTATGCGCTGGTCTGTTCCGACCGCGAGCGTTGGCAGACCCTTCCGCTCGGGCGGGCAAAGGAAAAGGCGTTCGAGTTGCTCAGGCGCTTGAACGGCTCCTTCAGCGCCGAGCACGGAATCGGACAAAGCAAGCTGGATGTGATGCGCGCGCTCAAGGAGCCGGCGCAACTTGACGCCATGCGCGCCATCAAGCGGGCCCTCGATCCTGAAGGGATCATGAATCCGGGCAGGCTGGTTCCGTTGGCGGAATGACCATCAGGCCGATCAGGGGCGCGGGTAAAGAGGCGCCATACATGCAAAGGGAGGATGAGCAGATGAAAGCAGGCAAGGTTTGGACTGGCATAAAGGCGGCCTCCGGCGCCGCCCTGATCGCCGGCATGATGGTGATGTCCGCAACGCCTGATGCCTCGGCGCAATCGCTTTTCGACGGCTGCCCGTCAGGCGCGATCCTTGAACGTTTCGTGGAGTTCGGGCGTACCGGAAAGATGCCGCCGGACCTGGGCAAGTGGCTCAACGACGCCGAGGCGCAAAAGGTCGAGCCCTGGAAGCCCTTCGACAATGTCGACTATGTCGGGGTCTGCTGGGTGTCGTCCTGGCTGGTTCAGACCGACGACGGATATGTGCTGATCGATACGCTGTATGGCCCGTTCATCGGCCAGCTTATCGAGAACCTCAAGTCGACCGGCGTTGACTTCGCCGACATCAGGTACGTGCTGATGACCCATGGCCATTTCGACCATGTCGGTGGTGCCGCAGCGCTCAAGCCATTGCTGCCCAATGCCCGGTTCGTGATGACGCAGGGCGGCTGGGACGAGGCTGTCGAATCCGCTCGGAAATCGGAATCCACGCCGCGCGCCTGGAAGATGATCGAGCCTGATATGGTGGTCAAGGACGGCGACACGATCGAACTCGGCAGCAACAGCTTCAGAGTGGTGGAAACGCCCGGACACACCTGGGGAACCGCTTCCTATCTCTTTGACGCAAGGGATGGCGATGACACGTATCGTGCAATCACCATTGGAGGGCTGGGTCTCAATGCAATCGACGGCCCAACCCAGGTTGAGGCCTACATCGAAAGCGTCGACCGGGTGCGCGCCCTGGTCGAGACCGGTGACGAGAAGGTCGAAGTCCACCTGACCACCCACGGGTTTTCCAACAATCTCGACGAGAACCGACAGAAACATCTGGCCCGCAAGCCCGGGGACCCGAATGTCTTTGTCGATCCCCAGGCATTGCTCAGCCAGGTGGAAACCTTGCGCGCCGGAGCGGTCGAGCGGCTTGAGGTCGAGAAGAAAAAGTAGCGGGGAGCATGCCGGTTCTGGACTGACCAGCCGCCGCGTGAGTGCGATCGGACGGATGTCCGCTACGGGACCGGGCACGCCGCGACCCGTCGGTGTCGATATAAGCGACACAAGAATAATTGTTCATTGACATAACAATTATTCTTGTTCACAAATTGCGCGAGGAGAAGGAGCGACAGGTTTCCCGACGCACTGGCGGTGATTGCCGACCCTTGAGGGATGGTTTGATGCCGAGACCCCCGCCGGGCGTGCCGCACACCGGTCCTGGTGAGAGGCCAGGCCGGCAAAGCGGGGTCCTTGCTGATTTGCGAGGCCAGGTGACCGGCAGCTGTTGGCGCGGAAAATTCCGGACGGCGCAGACCTAGCCTGAAGCGGGGAATAGACCCCGTTTCTCATTGAACGGATCCCGGGATCCGAAGGAGGAGAAAGAAAATGACATCATTCAGAATCTCACGCCGCCAGGTGCTGGGCGGGATGGCCGCGGCGATTGCTGCCCCGGCTTTCATCCGGGACGCCAGGGCCGCCGAAGTTACCTTGCGCCTGCACCATTTCCTGCCACCCGTGGCGCCAATGCACTCGAAGTTCTTCGAGCCATGGGCAAAGGAGATCATGGATGCATCCAACGGCGCCATCGAGGTTCAGATCTTTCCGGCTATGCAGCTCGGCGGCAAGCCGCCGCAGCTGGCTGACCAGGTCAAGAACGGCATCGTCGACATTGCGTGGGCGCTGCCCACCTACACGCCCGGTCGCTACCCCGTTGCCGAGACCATGGGTCTGCCGTTCATGGTGACAAATGCCGAGAAAACCTCCGTTGCGCTTCACACGCTGATGGATGAATTCGGTGGCGACGAATATGCCGGCATGAAGAACCTCGCCTACTGGAGCCATGATGGCGGCAAGCTGCACATGCGCGACAAAGCGATCCGCACTGCGGCCGATCTTGAAGGCATGAAGATCCGCAGCCCCAACTCGGCAATGGGCGAGCTGCTCCAATCGATGGGCGCGGAGCCGGTGTTCTTCCCGGTCACCGAAATGGTTGTCGGACTGAGCAATGGCGTCATCGACGGCTGCTGCCTGCCTTATGAAGTGGTGCCGCCGTTCAAGCTGCAGGAGCTCACCAAGTTCTCCTGCGAAGCCGCTCCGGGTGCGCGTGGTCTTTACGCCAACACCAACACGCTGCTGATGAACCAGGCCTCCTACGAAGGGTTGTCGGACGATCTGCGCGGTGTCATCGACGCCAACAGCGGCATTGCCCTGTCGCAGCGCATCGGCCAGACTTTCGACCAGTTCGAAGCGGTTGGCCGCGGCATTGTCGAGAAGAACGGCAACGAGATCGTGGAAATCGCGGCTGATGAAATCGCCCGCTGGCAGGAAGCCTCCAAGGCGGTTTACGCGAACTGGGAGAAGACCCTCAACGACGCAGGCCATGACGGCGCGGCGATCATCGCGCGCGCCAATGAGCTGCTGGACAGCTAGGCATGTCGAGTTGGTCCAGTCTCTGGCCGGCGCAGCAGGGGGGACACTCCCCCCTGCACACCTGGCTGCTGCGGCTCGCGACGCTTTCGGGCGCTGCAGGTGGCGCCGTCATTCTGACGGTGGCCCTGATCGTCACCGTGTCGGTCATCATGCGCAATGTCGGATTGCGCGGCGTTACCGGTGATTTCGAGCTGGTGCAGATGTCCTGCGTCTACGCGGCAGGCCTGTTCCTGCCGCTGTGCCAGCTGAACAAGGGCCACGTCATGGTCGACCTTTTCACAAACTGGCTGCCTGAAAAGATCGTTGCCCGCATCGACCGGTTCTGGACCTTCGCCTTCGCGCTGGCCTGGGCCTGCCTGTTCCTGCTCATGTTCAGGGGCATGGAGGAAATCCGTGCCTATGACGACCGCTCGATGCTCTTGAAGATACCGATGTGGTGGGCGTTCATCCCCGCCATCATCGGAACCGGACTGTCCAGCCTGATCGCGCTGGCGCAAACATTTCTCTGGCGTGACGACATCGCCGGGCCGACTGGACACTGACCATGGATCCCACATTTCTTTCCATCATCATGGTCGTTGTCCTGCTTGGCGCAATCCTGCTTCGGGCGCCGATCGGTCTTGCCATGGGCCTGGTTGGTGCTGCCGGTTACGCGGCTCTTTCCAGCGTGGCGGGCCTCCAGGCCTACATCGCCTCTGCCTGGCCCGACCGTTTCCTGTCCTATGAGCTTGCCATCGTGCCGCTGTTCATCCTGATGGGAAACCTTGCGACCCGAACCGGGATTTCCGCCGCTCTGTTTTCCGCATCCAATGCCTGGATCGGCCATTTCCGCGGCGGGCTTGCCATGGCTTCGGTCGCCGGGTGCGCCATGTTCGGCGCAATCTCCGGATCTTCCATCGCGACCGCTTCTACCATGGCGCGGGTGGCATTGCCTGAAATGCGCAAGCACAAATATTCCGACGCGCTGGCGTCGGGGTGCCTCGCTGCCGGCGGCACGCTGGGAATCCTCATTCCTCCCTCGATCGTGCTCATCATCTATGCGCTGCTCACCGAGCAGAATATCGTCAAGCTGTTCCTGGCCGCGACCTTGCCGGGACTTCTGGCAATTGTCGGTTTCATGATCACCATCGCGATCTATGTCCGGCTCTATCCAGAGGAAGGCCCGTCACAGCAGCCTGCCAGCCTCAGGACGCGGTTCAGAAGTCTCGGCCAGGTCTGGCACATCGTTGCCATCTTCGTGATCGTGCTCGGAGGCATTTATGGAGGCTTCTTCACGCCGGCAGAGGGGGCCTCGGTTGGCGTGGTGCTGACGGCGCTTGCCGGATTGCTGACCCGCGAACTGACGCTTGAGGCCGTCATCACCAGTCTGATCGACACCGCCGCGGCCAGCGCCATGATCTTCGTCATCATCTTTGGTGCCGACCTGTTCAATGTGGCCATGGCGCTGTCACGGATGCCGACGGCGCTCGCCGACTGGTTCATGGCGGCCGAAGTCGCGCCGATGGTGGTGCTGCTGTGTATCGTGGTCTTCTACCTGGTGATGGGTTGCGTCATGGACAGCCTGTCGATGATCCTGCTGACGGTTCCGGTGTTCTTCCCGACGGTGATGAGCCTCGATTTCGGACTGCTGCCGGAACAGCAGGCGATCTGGTTCGGCATCTTGACGCTGGTTGTTGTCGAAGTCGGCATGATCACGCCGCCGGTCGGCATGAACCTGTTCATCATTTCCGCCATCGCCAAGGACATCCCGACACGGGAAATCTTCAGGGGAACCATTCCCTTCATCCTGTCGGAGCTGACGCGGATTGTGCTGCTGATCGCGTTTCCGGCGCTGAGCTACTGGCTGGTGACGTTCTGGATCTGACGCTTCGAATTGCAAAGCCGAAAATATTCTGGATTGCCATGTGCAAGGGAGGAGACATCCGATGACCTACTCACTCATCATTGATGGAAAAGCGGTTGATGCGCGGGAGAGTTTCGACGTCATCAATCCTGCGACCGGCGAGGTGCTGGCAGCTTGCCCGCAGGGATCGGTCGCGGATCTCGACAATGCGGTAGCTGCTGCCAAACGGGCATTCCCGGGCTGGGCTGCGAAACGGGATGCAGAGCGTCAGGAAGCACTTGGCAAGATCGCCGATCTTATCGAGGCGCATCAGGCAGAGCTTGCCGCGCTGATCACTGCCGAGCAGGGAAAGCCTCAGGCCGGGCCGGGAGCGCCGTTCGAGGTTGGTGGCTGTGTCGCCTGGACCCGGGTGACGCAGGGGCTGTCGGTGGAGCCGGAAGTTCTCATCGATACCGATGAGGAACGTGTGGAGCTGATCCGGGAACCGGTCGGTGTCGTGGCCTCTATAACGCCCTGGAACTGGCCGCTGATGATCGCGGTCTGGCATGTCATGCCAGCACTCAGGGCGGGTTGCACCGTGGTGATGAAGCCGTCACCCTACACGCCCTTGAGCACATTGAGGCTGGTACAAATGATCACCGAGGCCGGTATCCTTCCTGCGGGGGTGCTCAATGTCGTTACGGGCGACGCAGAGGTCGGTGACCGGATCTCAGGCCATCCCGACATCGACAAGATCGCCTTCACCGGCTCGATCGCGACGGGGCGGCGCATCATGGAGCGGGCAGGCTCGACGCTCAAGCGCCTGACGCTCGAGCTTGGCGGAAACGATGCAGGCATCGTTTTGCCCGGCACCGACATGAGCAAGCGGATGGAAGACCTGTTCTGGGGATCCTTCATCAATGCAGGCCAGACCTGCTCGTGCCTGAAGCGGCTCTATGTGCATGATGATGATTATGATGCCGTGTGTGAAGGGCTCGCGAACTTCGTTGGCGGCATCAAGGTCGGCAATGGCGCCGAACCGGATACGCTGATCGGGCCGCTGTCCAACAAGATGCAGTTCGACAAGATTGTCGAGCTGGTTGAAGACGCCCGGACCAAGGGTGCGCGCATCCTGACCGGCGGCGAAAAACCGAACGGCAAGGGCTATATTTACCCGCTGACAATCATCGCAGACGCCACAGAAGAGATGCGGGTAGTCAACGAGGAACAATTTGGCCCCGTTCTGCCGGTGATCCGGTACGGTGATCTCGACGATGCGATCGCCAGGGCCAATGCGCTCGAAGTCGGGCTTGGGGCTTCGGCCTGGGGCAATGACCCGGAAGAGGCGGCAAAGGTCGCGCGCAAGCTCGTTGCCGGGACGCGCTGGGTCAACCGGCACGGCGTGCTCAATCCGACGGTTCCGATGGGCGGGGTCAAGCAATCCGGCATCGGCGTCGAATTTGGCGAAGAAGGCTTGCGCGAATACACCACCGTCCAGATTCTCAGCATTGCAAAGTAGGATGATCCCATGCCCCGCATGACCACCGGCGAAATAATGGCCAAGTCGCTGATTGCCAACGGCGTGGATACCGTCTTCGGCATTCCCGGCGCGCACATGTATGATTTCAACGATGCGATCGCGCGCGAAGCCGAGAGCATCCGCTTTATCCATACCCGCCACGAGCAGGGCGCGGGGTACATGGCCTATGGCTATGCCAAGTCCACCGGGCGGGTGGGGGCCTATACGGTGGTGCCGGGGCCTGGTCTTCTGAACTCCGGCGCAGCGCTGTGCACCGCCTATGGCGCCAATGCGCCGGTGATCTGCCTGACCGGCAACATCATGTCGCACCTGATCGGTCAGGGCCGGGGGCAGTTGCATGAGCTGCCAGACCATCTCGGAACCTTGAAGGGGCTGACCAAGTGGGCCGAGCGGATCAATCACCCGACGGAAGCCGGCGCGGTGATGGATGAGGGTTTCAGGCAGATGCTGTCGGGCCGTCAGCGGCCGGTTGGCATTGAAGCCCCTTGGGATGTGTTCGGCATGGCGGCCGAGGTCGACTTGCCGAAAGCCGTGCAGCCTGTTGCCGCGCCGCGTCCCGACCCAGAGGCCGTGGAAAAAGCCGCGGCGTTGATCCGCGCGGCGAAGAACCCGATGATCATGCTCGGATCCGGCGCCATCGGTGCCGAAGCCGAAGTCGCCGAACTGGCCCGCTTGCTGCAGGCGCCGGTGACCGCGCATCGCTCGGGCAAGGGCATATTGCCCGATGATGATCCGCTCGCGCTCTTGCCGCCGGCGGCCTGGCACTATTGGCAGAATTGCGATCTGCTGATCGGCATCGGCTCGCGGCTTGAACTGCAGTATTTCCGCTGGCGCTGGATGCCCGAGGGGTTGAAGGTCGTGCGGTTGGACATTGATCCGACCGAGATGGTGCGGCTCAAGCCCGATGTCGGTCTGGTGACGGATTCGGCTGCCGGTGTTCGCGCCCTGATTGACGAGTTGAAGGGCCTGCCGGTGCGATCGTCGCGGCAGACCGAGTTCGAAAAGCTGAAGGCGGATGCCGCCGAAGCGCTGACCAGTGTTCAGCCGCAGGAGGGCTATCTGCGCGTGATCCGCGACGTGCTGCCGCGCGACGGCTTCTTTGTCGAAGAGGTCTCCCAGGTCGGCTTCACCGCGCGGATGTGCTTTCCGGTCTATGCCGCCCGGCACTATGTCACCTGCGGCTACCAGGACAACCTCGGCTTCGGCTTCAACACCGCGCTGGGTGTGAAGGTTGCCAATCCCGACAAGGCGGTTGTCTCGGTTTCCGGCGACGGCGGTTTCATGTTCGGGGTTCAGGAACTGGCGACAGCTAAACAGTTCGGCATCGCGGTGGTGGCGATCGTCTTCAACAATCAGGCTTACGGCAATGTGCGCCGCGACCAGCAGACGGTCTATGGCAACCGGCTGCTTGGCGCCGACCTCGAGAACCCCGACTTCGTGGCCCTGGCCAAGTCATTCGGCGTGATGGCGATGAAAGCCGACAGCCCGGAAGAGCTTCGCGGCAAGCTCGCCGAAGCTCTCGACGCCAATGAACCGGTAGTGATCGAGGTGAGCATACCGCGCGGTTCGGACAGTTCGCCCTGGCCCTTCATCCATCCGGCGCCGTTGAGCTAATTACCGCCTTTAAAGCCTCATAGTGACGTCCAGTCATGTTGTTGCCTCTGACCCGGCGTCAGCGAGCCTCGACAGGAAACATGGAATATTTGCTATTCAAAGTAACTTGACGACCCGTTCCGATGTGTCTCGGATGTGGTCTTCAATGAGTTTAACTGCTTTGTCGGTGTCGCGGGCCAGAGTGGCCTCCATTATCAGGCGGTGCTCTTCAAATTTCCTTTTTCCCAGTCCATCGGGATTCATCTTCGTGAGGAAACGATACCGGTCAAGCTGATCAAACATCAAGGTTCTCAACCTGAGCAGCCATGCGCCTTGACAGGCAGCGATGAGAGACCGGTGAAAATCACGATGACGTTCCACCCAAGTCGAATGGAACCCCATCCTCTCAGCCCAGGGCAGTTTTTCAATCTTGCTGAGACGATGATGAGCAGCAACGATTTGGCTTTCCCAATCGTCATCACCGTGCGCAATGGCATCGGTAAGGGCCCGTTTCTCAAGCTCGATGAAATGCTCGGTAATCTCGATCAGTTCCTCGCGTGAAACCGGGGCGACGCGGAAGCCCTTGCCGGCTTCAAGCGTGACGAACCCTTCCGAAACCAGCTGTGACAATCCCTCGCGCAGGGTGCCGATTCCGACATCGTAGCGTTTGGTCATGTCAGCGAATTTCAACCGTGTCTCAGGTTCATAGACGCTGCTGACGATGTCCGAACGCAGGCGCTCGAGAATATCGCGTCCGCCGGACGGCTCGGGCTTGGAGGGGTCGTGCCGTCCGGGCTTGGTGAGATCGATGGTCAGGGTGGGCTCCCTTCAGCCTTTGAAAAATCCGCCATTCATTGATAGCCGATTTTTGGCAATGTTCAATCGGCGGCACATATTCGAAAATATGGGATGGGTACAGGGGCTTTGACCGCGCCCATTCCCGGCGACCGGCAATCCATCCTCCGATGCCAGGAACGGTGGGTAAGCGCACAAGCGCCTTTACGAATTTGTTTTCAACGATACTATGATTTTCGAAAATAGCTGGAGAGTTGAATGAAGTTCCTGTCTTTCCGGAAGTCAGGCGCCCCATCATGGGGCCTGCTGCGTGACGATGGTATTGTGGATCTGGGAGGCGAGGCTGAGGATCTGCGTGCTTTCATCGCTGCGGGGTGTCCGGATGCGGATACATTGGCAGGGCGACCCGTCGATCATGTGCTGGCCGATGTCGTTCTGGATCCGGTCATCCCAAATCCGTCCAAGATCGTGATGGCGGCGATCAACTATTTCGAACCTGGAAGCGATCCTTTGAAGGCGCCGGAGTATCCGGTCCTGTTCCTGCGTCTGCCGGCTTCCCAGATCGGCCACGGCGCCTCATTGCTGCGGCCTCGTTCGTCTGCAAAGCTAGATTTCGAGGGCGAATTGGCCGTCATTATCGGACAGGGTGGCCGTCATATTTCCCGCGACCGGGCGCTCGACCATGTTGCCGGCTACTCGATCTACAATGATGGAAGTGTTCGGGATTGGCAAAAACACAGCCATCAATTCACGCCGGGGAAGAATTTTGTCGGGACAGGGGCCTTCGGTCCCTGGATGGTGACGGCGGATGATATGCCGCAATGGCCGCTATCGCTGGTTACCCGCGTCAACGGGATTGAAAAGCAGCGCACCGACACCTCGCGGATGATTTTCGATATTCCCTATCTGATCAATTACATCTCCACCTTCACGCCGCTTGAGCCGGGAGATGTCATCGTCACCGGCACCTGCAGCGGTTTCGGCTCAACCCGCAAACCTCCGGAGTTTCTCAATTCCGGTGATGTGGTCGAGATCGAGATCGAGGGAATTGGCACCTTGTCCAATCCTGTTGCCGATGAGGAATGAGGGCCAGGAGTGTGGCGAAAGGGTTTCACGGTCAGCAACCAATGGATCCGAAAGAAACCGTATTATTCGACTATGCGAGAATATTCGAAAATAATTGAGGTGTCCGAATATGTGTGCTAGGTCGAATTTGGAGAACGACAGACTCGGCAGGAGGGGTGAATGAGCTATCTGGTCAACGCGATCGGACACGTGCAGTTGAATGTGGTCGACGTTGAAGCTCTGGTCAGGGAATCCACGGATATCCTGGGGCTGCATGTTACAAATCGGGATGCGAACACCGTCTGGTTGTCCTGCAGTGGCCGGAAGGCGGAGTTGGTTCTGCACAAGGCTGACGAGAATTCCGTTCGCTCGATCGGTTTCGACGCCTTGTCGGCCGATGCGGTGCGCGAAGCCGCTAGCCGGGTCGAAGCTGCCGGATGCAAGCTGGTGTCCGAAAAACCATCATTGGGCTGTTGCGAGGCGGGGGTCAGCTTTCTCACGCCGCAGGGCCATGTCATCGAGGTTCACACGCCGATCGAGGATGACACATACGGACGCCGGAATTTCACACTCGGTGTAGGCGCGTTGCGCCTTGACCATGTCAACCTGACGTCTCCGGAACCGACGGAAACCCGGGCCCAGTTCGAACAGATCATGGGGCTGAAACTGTCCGAGCGGATGGTCGATGACGGCCTGAGCTGGATGCGGGGCGCCAATCTGCTGCACCATTGTGTCGGCATCGTGCGCAGCCCGACGGGCTTGCATCACTACTCCTTTGAGATTGCCGAATTCGGCGACTACTGCCAGCTCGGTGATCGCCTCGACACCATCGGCAAGGAGATCGTCTGGGGTCCCGGTCGTCACCGGCCCGGCGACAATACCTACGCCTATTACATAGATGCCTGCGGCGCGATGGTGGAGCTGGCCGGCGGCATGGCGATGATCCACGATGATGCGCGCTACGAGCCAAATGTGATTACCGCGCTCAAGCGCCCGGAAAATGTCCGCGTCATGAATGTGTGGGGCACACCTGCGCCGCAGCCCTGGCTGCAGCACAAGTTCCCCTGGGGTGCGCCCCCGGCCTGAAGCCGCGATCCTGAAACAACAAGAAAACCAGTGAGTCCCACATGACCAAGATCGGAATTCTCGAAGGCTCTTTGCGCAAGGCGTCCCTGTCGCGTGCGGTCGCACGCAGTGCATCCGCCCTGGCGCCAAGTGGGATGGATGTAACCATTCTGCCGAGCACCGAGAGCCTGCCGCATTTCAATCAGGACATTCTGGACGAGGGTATTCCTGCGTCGGTGACCGAACTGGCGGCGGCAATCTCCGCTGTCGATGCGCTTTTGATCGTAACGCCGGAGTACAACTGGTCGATCCCTGGTGCGCTGAAAAATGCCATCGACTGGCTTTCGCGGCTTGATCCGCTCCCGCTGTCAGCCAAGCCGGTTGCTATCTGGACGGTTTCGCCCGGGCTTCTGGGCGGCGCCCGGGTGCACGAGAGCCTGCGTCAGACCCTGCATTCCCAGGACATGCGGATCATGGCGAAGCCGGAGATCCAGATTGGCGGTGCCAAGGGCAAGGTCGATGTCGAGGCGGGAATCGTTACCCACGAGGACACGGCAGCATTCCTTGGCAAGCATCTCGTGGCGTTCGATGCCTTTTGTAAATCTTGGACAGGCCGTTCCTGATGCCGGGCATCGGTTCAGCACTATCCATGCGGAGATAAGAGACTATGGAGCATCCACTTTCATTCATGTCCGACGGCCTGAAACTGTCAGGCGTGCTGCACGTGCCCGAAGGCCGAGCGCCTGGACAGAAACTGCCGACCTTCATCGTGCTGCACGGCTTTGTTGGCACCAAGGACAAGTCTCATGTAGAGCTGCTGGCGCGTATGATCGAGGGCATGGGATACTGCGTCTTCCGCATCGATTTCCGCGGCTGCGGTGAGAGCGAAGGCGCCCGCGGCGAGGTTCGCTGCTTCGACCAGGTTGCTGATACCAAGAACGCCGTCACTTTCATCTCCGGGCGTGAGGAGGTTGATCCGGCCCGTATCGGCGTGACCGGCCACAGCTTTGGCGCGGCCGTTGCGATCTTCGCCGGCGGCATCGACGAGCGCATCGCGGCCGTGATGTCGTTCTGCGGCTGGGGCGACGGCGAACGCAAGTTCCGTGGCCAGCATCCGACGCCTGAAGCCTGGGAAAAATTCACCGGCATTCTCGAAGCCGGTCGCAAGCACAAGGCCGAAACCGGCGAAAGCATGTGGGTATCGCGCTTCGATGTCGTGCCGATCCCCGAGGAGCTTCGCTACAACCTCTCGCCCAAGGCGCAGTTCGAGGTTCCTGTCGAAACCGCTATCAGCATGTACAATTTCCGAGCTGACGACGTGGTTGCCGACATCGCGCCGCGTCCGCTGCTGCTGTTTCACACCGCCGGTGACGTCATCACCCCGATGGAGCAGTCGATCCGCCTGTTCGAGAAGGCCGGCGCCAACGCCGAGTTGATGATCCCCACCGGCATGTCGCACTTCCCGTTGTCCGACGAAGACGAGCCTCACACCAGGACCCTTGTTCAGGCATGGCTCGACAAGTTCTTTCCAACTCCGCTGCGACAGACGTCATGACGCTCTATCGCGCAGAGGATCTCCAGACTTATGCGGCAGCGCTTCTGACCGGTGGCGGCTTTGCGCCGGTGCACGCCGAGCAGACCGCCCGCGTGCTGGTCTGGGCCAATGCGCGCGGGGCAGATTCGCACGGCGTACTGCGCATTCCGCGCTATGTCGAGATGGTCGAGCAGGGCAAGATCAATCCTGTCGCGACCCCCGAAGTCAAAAGCAGCAACGGCGCCGTCTCCATTCTCGAGGCGGACGGCGCGCCGGGCGCTTCGTCCATGCTGGGGGCCATGGATGAAGCGGTGGATATCGCCGGCCGGCTAGGCATCGGTTGGTGTTCGGCACGCAACATCACCCACGCGGGTGCCATAGGCTATTACACCATGCAGGCCGCAAGGCGCGGGTATGTTGGCATCGTCATGACCGCCTCCGGCCCCTTGATGGCCTATCATGGCGCGCGTGTCTCGGGGGTTTCGACCAACCCGGTTTCCATCGCGGTGCCGGCGGCAGGCAATCCGCTGCTGCTTGACATGTCCACATCCAACGTGGCCCTCGGCAAGATCATGGCCGCCAAGGACGCGGGGACGATGGTGCCGGAAGGCTGGGGTATCGACAAGGATGGCGCTGCTTCGACCGATCCGCAGAAGATCGTCACCCTTACGCCGCTTGGCGGTCCCAAGGGCTCCGGCCTGTCTCTGATGATCGAGATCCTGGCAAGCGTGCTTGTCTCCAATCCGGTGATCTCCGAGGCTCTCTCCGGGCGCAGCGCCACCATGAACGGGCTGGCGCTGGCGCTCAACATTCAGGCATTTACCAATGCCGATGTCTTCGCCCGGCAGATTGCCGAGCTTGTGGCCTCGATCAGGGGCTTGCCCGCAGCAAGCGGCACAGAGGCTGTCCTGATGCCCGGAGAACGTGGGTTTGCCATGGCGGATCAGCGCACCCGTGACGGCATTCCTATCGCCAAGGGCACATTGAAACGATTGTCGGAACTGGCGCAAAGGCTCGGCGTTTCCGAGCCAACGCCGCTGCAGGCTGCCTACGAAACAAGACCGGCAGCACCGTAACCGGGCGCTGGCGAGGGAGGAGACTTAAGTGGTGAATACGCTGGAGGGCGAAAAACCGGGAGGCGACAGGAATGTCTGGCGACAGGCGATCAGCGGCACGGTGCTGGTTGGCTTTGGCCTCGCCATTCTGATGATTTCCTGGAACTATTCTGCCGGCAGCCTCACCCAGATGGGGCCGGGCTTCATGCCGCGAGTGATCGCCGTGGCGCTCGTGGCCATGGGGCTGGGTATTCTTGTGTCCGACCTGCGCGGTACAGCCCAGAGCTATGACGAGCCCATCCACTGGCGTGCCCTGATCTTCGTCAGCGCCGCTGTCCTTATCTTCGTCACGCTCGTCGAGCCTGCAGGCCTGGTGCCGGCAATGTTCTGTGCTGTTGCGGTCTCCAAGCTCGCCAACAGTCGCGCCGGACTGCTCAGCATCGTGATTTACTCCGCCGCTGTTACGCTGGCCGGATACTTCCTGTTCATCGTGGCCCTGGGTTTGCCACTGACCGTGTTCGGGAGATGAGGCGATGATCGATCAGTTCATCCTCGGCCTTTCAGTGGTCCTGCAGCCCGAAGTCCTGATGTACGCCTTTTTCGGGGTGTTTCTCGGCCAGGTGATCGGTGTGCTTCCCGGTGTTGGCGCCATCACGGCGATTTCGTTGCTATTGCCGGTGACTTTCTACCTGGATCCGACCAGCTCGGTCATCCTGCTGGCCGGGATCTATTATGGCTCGCAGTATGGCGGGGCAATCGCCTCGATCCTGCTCAATCTCCCCGGAACACCCTCCTCGGTGGTGACCTGTCTTGAAGGCTATCCGCTGGCCCGTGACGGACGCGCGGGTTTTGCCTTGCTGGTAACTGCGCTCTCCTCGTTCGTCGGCAGCATGATCGGGGTTGCGGTGGTGGTTATGGCAGCCATTCCGATGGCGACCTTTGCACTGAAATTCGGCGCGCCGGAATACACGATGCTGGTAGCGATCGGCCTTGTCGCGGCATCGCTGATCAGTTCCGGCTCGCACCTGCGTGCGTTCTCGATGGCGCTGGTTGGCATTGCGCTTGGTATGGTCGGCTCCGACGCCAGCACCGGTCAGTACCGCTTTGTGGCAACTGATGCACTCGCGGACGGTATCAGCCTGGTCTCGCTGGCCATGGGACTGTTCGGTCTCAGCGAAATCATCCGCAACGCCGCCAGTCACGAGCCCCGCAAGACCCAGATCAAGCTGACCCTGAGAGATATCTTCCCCAACCGCGCCGAACTGCGCTCGATGGTCAAGCCGGTCGGGCGCGGTGCAACAATTGGTGCTTTCTTCGGCGCCTTGCCCGGAACCGGTGCGGCGATTGCGTCATTCATGGCCTATGCCTTCGAGCGCAGGATTTCCCGCACGCCCGAAAAATTCGGCAAGGGCCATCTGCCCGGGCTCTGCGCCCCCGAAGCGTCGAACAATTCGGCCGCGCAGACGAGCTTCATTCCCACGCTCACCCTCGGAGTGCCGGGTGACGCGGTGATGGCGCTGATCATCGGTGCGCTGATCCTCAACGGCATCGTTCCCGGACCACGGCTGATTATCGACGAGCCGGAACTGTTCTGGGGTGTCATCGCCAGCTTCTTTGTCGGCAACATCATCCTGCTGGTCATCAATATCCCGCTCATCGGGGTTTGGGTTCGACTGCTCAGCATTCCTTATTACCGGCTTTATCCCGCCATCGTGCTGCTGATCTGCGTCGGTGTCTATTCGCATCGCAGCAGCATCACCGACGTCGTGCTCACACTGGTCTTCGGGATCGTCGGGTATGTCATGAGGCGCTATCGCTTCGAACCCGCGCCACTCTTGCTGGGTTTCGTGCTGGGGCCGATGCTCGAGGAAAACTTCCGCCGCACCATGCTGCTCTATGGCGGTGATTTCTCGGTGTTCGTCACCCGTCCCATCAGTGCAACGCTGGTTTTCTGCGGGGCCGCATTGTTGGCTTTCACCATCGGTTCCGCAATCGTTTCACATCGCAAAGCCTTGAAGGACAAGAACACGCAAGGCGGGCCTTACTCGGTCTGAGGCCTTCAAACTCAAGCTAGACCGTCAACTATCGGGAGGTAAATTATGTTGAAGAAACTCATGCTGGCACTGCCAGTTGTAGCCATGATGTCAGGCACCGCGTTTGCCGCGGACGCTTATCCTGAACGATCCATCCGCTTTATCATCGGCTTTGGCGCCGGCGGCAACGCCGACACCGTGGCCCGGTTGCTGGCAGAACCCATGAGCAAGGACCTGGGCCAGCCCGTCGTGGTCGAATCCAAGCCGGGCGCCGGTGGCAATGTCGCCTCCGATTTCGTCTCGAAATCCGATCCCGACGGCTACACCATTCAGCTGATGGTCGGCGGTCACGCCGTCTCGGCAGCACTCTACAATTCGCAGCCGTTTGATCCCCTGGCCGATTTCACCTTTCTCTCGACCATCGGCCAGTTCCCGTTCTTTGTCGCAGCCCAGGCTGGTGCCTACGAGAACATCGAGGATCTGATCGCCAAGGCGAAAGCCGCGCCCGGAACCATCAAGATCGGCCACTCGGGCGTTGGGTCGACCCAGAACCTGACAGGCGAACTGCTGGACCTCGAAACCGGGGCTGACTTCATCCACGTTCCTTACAAGGGCGGTGCAGCCGCAGCCACGGCATTGCTTGGTGGTGAAGTTGACGTTGTCATCGACACCGGCACCATCATGACGCCGCAGCAGGACGCCGGGAAGTTCGACATCCTGGCTGTCTCCTCCAAGGAACGCTGGCCCGACAAGCCCGACGTTCCGACACTGGCTGAAACCGTTGCTCCCGGGTTCGACGTTGTTTCTTGGACCGGCGTGGGCATGCCGGCCGGTGTCGACAGCGCCATTGCCGACAAGGTGCGCGCATCTGTGCACGCTGCAATCGCCGATCCGGACGTCGCTGCACGTATTGAAAAGCTGGGCGCAAAGCCGTCACCGATGTCCGGCGAGGAAATGCGCACCATGGTCGAGCAGCAGATCGAAACCTGGAAGAAGGTTGTCGAGTCAGCCGGTATTGAAAAGCGCTGAGCACACTTGAAGAGGTTCGCCGGCTCGACCGGCGGACCTCGCCGACTGGACCACTGCCGCCGCCGCATGCACAGGGACTGACGCCCATGACCGACAAGACGCCTGATCAGCTCACCGCCAATATGCTGCGCAAGGAATTCTACGTGGTGACCACCACGCCGGCGAGATCTCCAGAGATCGCAAAGCTACTGCCCGAACATCTCGACTATCAGGTCAGGCTGGAGCGTGAAGGCAAGTTGTTCGGGGCAGGGCCCTTCTACGAGGAAGGCGATGATGTCCCTTCGGGTGGCATGATCATCCTGCGGGCCCAATCCGCCGCCGAAGCGCGCGAAATCGCCGACGCCGACCCGTTTCACAAGGCCGGCCTGCGTACCTATACCTTGCGCAAATGGATGATGAACGAGGGGGCGATAACCCTGACCATCCGTTTTTCCGATCAGAGCGTTGTCATCGCGGACTGATCCGCTGGCCCCCTGGTCGGTTGGTGCATGACCACCGGCCTGCCGTTCCCCTGATGGCCGGCGACCTCAAAGCAAAAGCTGTTTCAGTCCCCCCAGTGAAGGAAATCCGATGATCTACGAGATGCGTGTCTACCGTTGTGTTCCCGGCAAATTGCCGGTCCTGCTCAGGCGCTTCGAGGATACCACGCTCAACATCTGGGATCGGCTTGGCATTCGTACGGCGGGTTTCTTTACCACCGTGGTCGGGGAATCGAACCATGACCTGACCTATTTCCTGGCCTGGGAGTCACTCGAGGAACGCGAGCGCAAATGGGGTGCTTTCGCAACCGACCCTGAATGGGTTGCCGCGAGGGCAGCTCACCAGGAGGCGCATGGCGAGGTCGTCGCCAATATCTCCAACAGCTTCCTGGCGCCCACGGCGTTTTCTTCGAGGGGTGTGCCGCACCCGGCCTGACCGGCTTTGGGACAAAACCCTTCTGCAGTGCTCTTGTGAAAGCGGCGAACACCGCGGATTGCAGAGCTTGGGTAAGCAGGCTGCATGGTTCGAAGATCGAGCGCTCCCCCGGCTTGGACGGCTATGTGAAAGACAACCTTTCCGCTCTTGGCGGCGCTTCGATTGTCTGTCAGGCAATGGTGCCAAGACTACCTGGCTGTTTCGCCAAAAGCTTGGTTCGTGCCGGGCCATCGACAACCTGTTTGCCTGTTTCGACAAACATCTTTCGCGATCAGGCCGCTTGGCAAAGGGCGGCCGGATCGTTGAAGCAACAATCATCCAGGCTCCCAGGCAGCACAGTGGCGAGGAGGAGAAGCCAGCGATCAATGCTGGCGAGATCCGGGAAGGCTGGAAGGACAATCCCGCGTAGCTTGCGCAGAAGGACCGCAACGCGCGTTGGACGGTCAAGTAGTCTTTCGGCCCGCTGCCAGCGGGGAAATCACGGCCATAGGCGACTGCGATCGGATCACCTTCCTCGTCAGTGCCTGGCGTCAACCTGCCTTTGGTGAAGGCCGTGTCCAAAATTTACATGAGGCATTGTCTTGTACAAACGTCTTCACTCCGCCACCGGGTTGCCGCTATTTCTCAAGCAATGTTGACGTGATGCGGTGTTTGCCGGGAGACGAGAGAAAATCCAGCAGCGGCAACCGGCTTCACCGCAAAACCTCTACGCGATCAGCTGTCCGCCGTTGATCTCGATGACCTGGCCGGTGATATAGCCTGAGAGCTGATGGCTGGCCAGGAACAGGAAGGACGGCACGCAATCATCAGGCGTGCCAAGCCGCTGAAGCGGGATGGATTTTCGGGTGTTCTCCAGTTTCTCGGGCGAGGAGTAGCGCTCGTGGAACGCCGTTTCGATCGTGCCGGGCGACACCGCGTTGGCGCGAACTCCCTCCGGAGCGAGTTCCCGGGCGATCGCCTTGGTGTAGGTCGCCACGAAAGCCTTGGTCGCGCTGTAGATCGAGGATCCGGGACTTCCGCCGGTCCGCGCCGATATCGAAACCGTGTTCACGATCGACGGGTTCTCAGCCGTCCGCAATCGCGGCAGCAGTCCGCGGCAGATCATCACCACGCTGGTCTGGTTGAGCATCACCAGGCTGTCGTACTGTTCGTCGGTCAGCTCGCCCGCCGGGAATCTGCCGTGCATCGTCCCGGCATTGTTGATGAGAACGTCTATTGTTTCCGTCCTCGCAAGGACGGCATCGACGAAGCCATTGACGCCGTCACGATCCAGGAAATCGGCCTCGATGGGCTCTATCGGGCTTTCGGCAAATGCCTTGGCGCTGCCGGACCGCCCGCTATGGGCAATCACCCGGGCGCCATGCTCGGCAAAGGCCTGCGCCACGGAAAGGCCGATGCCGCGGCCAGCGCCGGTCACAACCACCGTCTTGCCCTTGAAAAGGTCCGTTGAATACCCTGACTGCGTCATGTCGGCTCCTCGCCTGAAATCGGTGGCGGCGGCGGGCGGGCTGCCCGAATCCGCGGCACTTTCAGTGATCATTGGCACCAAGGCAAGACGTAAACGAAGATTGAACCGACCTTCGAATGCGTCACCGGCATCCGTCTTTGGACATTGGACGTCAATGCAGGGCCCAATAAGCCGGATCCAAGGAGTTCGGGCCGCGCATGGTTGCGGACGCAGCCATGCTCTCGGACCCCGCCGAACATGAGTGTCTTCGGCGAATTTCGTTTGACATTCGTATTATTTTCGTTTTTTCTGTGATGGTGTTTCGCTTTGGAGGCGGCGAGACGTGTTCCGGGAGGGTCGAATTGTCCAGGGTTTATGACATCTTCGTTGTTGGCGGAGGTATAAACGGGTGTGGCATCGCACGCGATGCTGCCGGCCGTGGCTACGCTGTCGGACTGGCGGAGATGAACGACCTCGGCTCCGGGACCTCCTCCTGGTCAACGAAGCTGATCCACGGCGGATTGCGCTATCTCGAGCACTATGAGTTCCGCCTTGTGCGGGAAGCGCTGATCGAGCGCGAAGTGCTTCTGAAGATGGCGCCGCATATCATCTGGCCGATGAGGTTTGTGCTGCCGCACCACAAGGGCATGCGGCCAGCATGGCTGTTGCGCCTTGGCCTGTTTCTCTATGACCACCTCGGCGGCCGCAAGATCCTGCCGGGCACCAGGGTTCTGGATCTGAAGACCGACCCGGCCGGCCGCCCGCTCAAGAATGAGTTCGCCAAGGCCTTCGAGTATTCCGATTGCTGGGTCAATGATGCGCGTCTGGTTGTGCTCAATGCCATGGACGCGAAGGCAAGGGGCGCCGACATCTTCACCCGCACCAAGCTGGTCTCGGCGAGACGCTCGGGCGACGGCTGGGATATCGAGCTTCAGGCCGATGGAAGCAAGGCGACACGGCAGGTGCGGGCAAAGCTCATTGTCAATGCCGGCGGTCCCTGGGTCGATGACATCCTCAGGGAATCGATCGGCCAGAACAAGGCCGGCAATGTGCGTCTCGTCCAGGGAAGCCATATCGTCGTCCGCCGGAAATTCGAGCATCCGAAGGCTTATTTCTTCCAGAACTCGGACGAGCGGATTTTCTTCGCCATCCCCTACGAGCAGGATTACACCCTGATCGGCACCACCGACCAGGATTTCGAAGGCGATCCGTCCGACGTGAACATCTCCGATGCGGAGATCGCCTATCTGTGCGATGGCGCCAGCCAGTATTTCAGCGAGCCGGTGACCAGGGACGACATCGTCTGGACCTTCTCGGGTGTGCGCCCGCTCTATGATGATGGTGCGTCCAAGGCCCAGGAAGCCACACGTGACTATGTCCTTCGCGCCGACGGCGGCGCAGAGGCCAAGGTTATCAATGTCTTTGGCGGCAAGATCACCACCTACCGGCGCCTGGCGGAATCGGTTCTCAGGAAGGTGGAAGACGCGATCGGTGCCAAGGGCAGGGCCTGGACACGGGAAAGCGTGCTGCCTGGCGGCGAATTCGGCGTCGAGGGCTTTGCTCCCCTGCTTGCCGAAATCCGCTCGCGGTATCCGTTTTTGCAGCCCGGCCAAAGTGAGCGGCTTGTCCGGGGCTACGGGTTCAAATGCCGCGAGATCCTAGGCAGCGCGCGCTCAGTCGAGGATCTCGGCGAGGACTTCGGCCACGGACTGACCGAAGCGGAAGTCCGCTACCAGATGAAATACGAGTTTGCCCGGGCCGCCGAAGATGTGGTGTGGCGCAGGAGCAAGCTCGGGATTCGCTTCTCGCGCGAGCAGCTCGATCGCCTCAAAGCCTTCATGGACGAGAACAGACAACTGCAGAACCTTGCAGCGGAATAGGGATTTCAGATGCTGGAACTGAAAAACGTCAGCAAGAAAGTCGGTCGGGATCTGCACATCGATGATGTGACGATGACGCTCGAGAAAGGCTCGGTGAACATTCTGCTCGGGCCGACCCTGTCCGGCAAGACCTCGCTTATGCGGCTGATGGCCGGGCTTGACCGTCCGACCTCCGGAGAGATCGTGATGAACGGCACCAACGTCGTGGGCATGCCGGTGCAGAAGCGCAATGTCGCCATGGTCTACCAGCAGTTCATCAATTACCCGGCCATGACCGTCTACGAGAACATTGCTTCGCCGATGCGCGTTGCCGGCGTTGACGGCGCCACCATCGACCGTCGGGTGCGCGAAGCCGCGGACCTGATGAAGCTGTCGCCCTATCTCGACCGCACGCCTCTCAATCTTTCCGGCGGCCAGCAGCAGCGCACCGCCCTGGCCCGGGCGCTCGTCAAGGACGCCGAACTGGTGCTGCTCGACGAGCCGCTGGCCAACCTCGACTACAAGCTGCGCGAGGAACTGCGGGTGGAGCTGCCCAAGATCTTCGCCGAGACCGGCGCTATCTTCGTCTATGCCACCACCGAACCTCAGGAGGCCCTGCTCCTGGGTGGCCGTACGGCTACGTTGAGCCAGGGGCGGGTGACGCAATTCGACCGGACCATCGACGTGTACAACAGCCCGTCGGACCTTCTCACGGCGCAGACCTTTTCCGATCCGCCGATGAACATCCTGCCGGTGACCAAAACGGGCGCGGATTTCGTCTTCGATGCCAGCCGCATCGAGGTGCCGTCCGCGATCGCCGGGCTTGGCGACGGCGACTACAAGATCGGCGTCCGGCCGCACCACATGTCGCTGCATCAGCCGCAGGGCAAATCGATGAAGCTCGATTGCACCATTTCGACGACAGAAATCACCGGCTCGGAGAGCTTCATCCATCTTCAAAGCAGGGGCGTCCATATGGTTGCACTGATGCATGGCGTGCATCGCGTCGAAATCGGAGATGCGATCTCCGCCTATCTCGACCAGGAAAACCTGTTTGTCTTCGATCGCAACGAAAACCTGGTCTTCGCACCGGGTTTGAACGGTCAGGGGTGAGGATCGGTCATGGCAAGCATCACACTCGACAAGCTGGCGCATTCCTACCTGCCCAACCCGCAGACCGACGCGGATTTTGCATTGAAGGAACTCGACTACAAATGGGAGGACGGTGGCGCCTATGCGCTGCTCGGCCCGTCCGGTTGCGGCAAGACCACCCTGCTCAACATCATTTCCGGTCTGCTCGTTCCTTCCAAGGGTCATATCCGGTTCGACGGCCAGGACGTCACCCATCTCCAGCCTGAAGAGCGCAATATCGCCCAGGTCTTCCAGTTTCCGGTCATCTACGACACCATGACCGTGCGCCAGAACCTGGCTTTTCCGCTGCTCAACCGGCACGTCCCCCAGGACGAGATCACAAGGCGGGTCAACGACATGATCGAAGTGCTGGATCTGGCCGACAAGGCCGATCGCAGGGCCCGCGGACTGACCGCCGACGAGAAGCAGAAGATTTCCCTCGGCCGCGGGCTGGTGCGCTACGACGTCAACGCGATCCTGTTCGACGAACCGTTGACGGTGATCGATCCGCACATGAAATGGCAGCTGCGGACCAAGCTGAAGGACCTTCACCGCCAGCTTGGCCACACCATGATCTACGTGACCCACGACCAGACCGAGGCGCTGACTTTCGCCGACAAGGTGGTGGTGATGTATGAAGGTGAAGTGGTCCAGATCGGAACGCCCGAAGAGCTGTTCAACGAACCGGCCCATACCTTTGTCGGCTACTTCATCGGCTCGCCCGGCATGAATGTGATCCCCTGCGAGATCAGCGGCAAGACCGCAAGGGTCGGGGACATCCAGATCGGGCTTTCGGGCGGCTACGCAGTCACCGGGGCAAAGACCGAGCTCGGCATTCGCCCGGAATTCGTCTCCCTGTCCTCTGACAGCAGTGGCCATCCGGTGCAGATCGAAGCCGTTGAAAACATAGGACGCTTCAAGATCGTGCGGGCCAGTCTCCAGGGACATGCGATCAATGCGCTGCTCAAGGAGAACGAGGAAGTACCAGCCGATCCGACGCTGAGTTTCGAAGCCGGCAGGATCAATGTGTATGAAAATTCCCACTTGGTCAGACCGGGAGCCTGAGTATGGATAAGCCCTACAACAACAAGGCCTGGTTCCTCGTCATTCCGGTGTTTTTGCTGGTTGCGCTGAGCGCCATCATTCCGATCATGACGGTGATCAATTATTCGTTCCAGGACACTTTCGGGAACAACCAGTTCTTCTGGGCCGGGACCGAGTGGTTCCAGGATGTGCTGCATTCGGATCGGTTCTGGAATGCGCTGGGCCGCAACCTGGTCTTTTCCATGATCATCCTTTCGATCGAGATCCCGCTCGGGATCGCGATTGCACTGACCATGCCCAAGAAAGGGATCTGGGTCCCGGTCTGCCTGGTCTTGATGGCGCTGCCGCTGCTCATTCCATGGAATGTGGTTGGCACCATCTGGCAGATCTTCGGCCGCGCCGACATCGGACTGCTTGGGCACACGATCGAGCAACTGGGGTTTGAGTACAACTATGCCAGCAACGTGTTTGATGCCTGGGTAACCATCATCCTGATGGATGTCTGGCACTGGACCAGCCTGGTTGTGCTGTTGTGCTACGCCGGACTGGTGTCGATCCCGGAGGCCTACTACCAGGCGGCCAAGATCGACGGGGCGTCCCGCTGGTCCGTGTTCCGCTACATCCAGCTGCCGAAGATCCGCGGCGTGCTGATCATCGCCTTCCTGCTGCGTTTCATGGATTCCTTCATGATCTACACCGAGCCCTTCGTGCTGACCGGCGGCGGGCCGGGCAACTCGACAACTTTCATGTCGATCGACCTCGTCAAGCAGGCCATCGGCCAGTTCGACCTGGGGCCGGCTGCAGCCATGTCGCTTGTCTATCAGCTGATCGTGCTGACCATCTGCTACGTCTTCTTCACGGTGATGAGCAATGTCGGCGTCGATAAACCGGACGCAAGGGTGGAAGACTGATGAACCAGACATCTCACACTCAGCCAAATGCGGGTTCCATGAACAAGCCGGCCAATCTGATTGATACCAGCAATGTGCGAGCCAGCAACCGCTTCGCCAAGAAGAGCATCACGCGCTGGTTGGTGCCCGGTCTCTACATCCTGTTCCTGATGCTGCCGATCTACTGGCTCATCAATATGAGCTTCAAGACCAACCAGGAAATCCTGTCGAGCTTCACGCTCTTTCCTGCCGAGCCGACACTGCACAATTACACCGTGATCTTCACCGATCCGTCCTGGTATACGGGCTACATCAACTCGCTGATCTATGTCGGCCTCAACACGGTGATCTCGATCTGTGCCGCGTTGCCGGCGGCCTATGCCTTCTCGCGTTACCGCTTTCTCGGCGACAAGCACATGTTTTTCTGGCTGCTGTCCAACCGGATGGCACCCGCCGCGGTGTTCGTGCTGCCCTTCTTTCAGCTCTACTCCGCCTTCGGCCTGATCGACACGCACATTGCCGTCGCGCTCGCCCACTGCCTGTTCAACGTGCCGCTGGCGGTCTGGATTCTTGAGGGCTTCATGTCCGGCGTGCCCAAGGAGATCGACGAGACCGCCTATATCGACGGCTATTCGTTCCCGAAGTTCTTCGTCAAGATCTTCATGCCGCTGATCGCATCGGGCATCGGTGTCGCCGCCTTCTTCTGCTTCATGTTCTCATGGGTGGAACTGCTGATCGCACGGACGCTGACCACCACCGACGCCAAGCCGATCTCGGCGATCATGACCCGAACTGTTGGAGCGTCCGGCGTTGACTGGGGTGTGCTCGCCGCAGCCGGGGTGCTGACCATCATTCCAGGCGCGCTGGTGATCTATTTTGTTCGCAACTACATCGCCAAGGGCTTTGCCCTCGGCCGGGTATAGGGAGGAAGATCATGGACCTGTCATGGATGGCCTGGACCCTGCCCACCAGCCTTTTCTGGGTGTGTCTCGCCGGCCTTCTGATCGGAATGGGCATCTGGGAATACTTTTCGCCGGGCGGCAACCCCCGGGTCGGAATCCTCCGCTTCGAGACGACCCGGGGCGACCGTCTTTTCATATCGCTGCTTGGCAGCGCCTTCATCCATCTCGCATGGCTGGGTCTGGTCGGACCCAACCTGTGGTGGGCACTTGGGCTTTCACTGATCTACGCCATCGGCGTTTTCCGAACGGTGTGAGACCAAATCAAATGGAGATTCGGGTCTTCCGCATCTCTTGAACTCGCATGATCTTTAAAGGGAGGATAATATGCGAAATCTACTACTGAACACGACGGCATGTGCCGCAATCATGTTGGCGACGGGCTCTGCCCATGCTGACATGGCTGCCGCTGAAAAGTTCCTGGCAGAAGAAATCGGTGGTCTCTCGGTGCTCTCTGAAGCTGAGCAGAAGGCCGAGATGGAGTTCTTCATCAATGCCGCCAAGCCGTTCGCCGGCATGGATATCAAGGTGGTTTCTGAAACCATCGCAACCCATGAATATGAGTCGAAGGTTCTCGCACCTGCGTTCACTGCAATCACCGGCATCAAGGTCACGCATGACCTGATCGGCGAAGGTGATGTGGTCGAAAAGCTTCAGACCCAGATGCAGTCGGGCGAGAATATCTACGACGGCTACGTCAACGACTCCGACCTGATCGGCACCCACTGGCGCTACCAGCAGGTCCGCAACCTGACCGACTGGATGGCAGGCGAAGGCGCTGACGTGACCAGCCCGACGCTCGATGTCGCCGATTTCATCGGCACCTCGTTCACCACCGGTCCGGACGGCAAGCTCTATCAGCTGCCGACCCAGCAGTTCGCGAACCTCTACTGGTTCCGCTATGACTGGTTCAACGACGAGAAGAACAAGGCCGACTTCAAGGCCGAATATGGCTACGATCTCGGCGTTCCGGTCAACTGGTCGGCTTACGAAGACATTGCTGCGTTCTTCACCGGCCGCGATCTGTCGCATCTTGGCGTCGACGGCGCTGTCTACGGCAACATGGACTACGGCAAGAAGGACCCCTCGCTCGGCTGGCGTTACACCGATGCGTGGATGTCGATGGCAGGCATGGGTGACGTGGGCGAGCCCAACGGCCTTCCCGTCGATGAGTGGGGCATTCGCGTGAACGAAAACTCACAGCCTGTCGGCTCCTGCGTGACCCGTGGCGGTGCCACCAACTCTCCTGCGGCGGTTTACGCTGTTGAGAAGGCCATCGACTGGCTGAAGAACTACTCCCCGCCGGAAGCAGCAGGCATGACCTTCGGTGAAGCCGGCCCGATCCCTGCCCAGGGCAACGTTGCCCAGCAGATGTTCTGGTATACCGCCTTTACCGCGGCAACCGTCGAGCCGGGCCTTCCGGTCATGAACGAAGATGGCACGCCGAAGTGGCGCATGGCACCTTCGCCGCATGGCGTTTACTGGAAGGAAGGCCAGAAGGTCGGCTATCAGGACGCAGGTTCGTGGACGCTGATGAAGTCGACCCCGGTCGATCGTGCCAAGGCCGCCTGGCTCTACGCACAGTTCGTCACCTCCAAGACCGTCGACCTGAAGAAGTCCGATGTCGGTCTCACCTTCATCCGTGAGTCCACCATCAACTCGGATCACTTCACCGAGCGTGCCGACAAGCTTGGCGGCCTGATCGAGTTCTACCGTTCGCCTGCGCGCGTCCAGTGGTCCCCGACCGGCACCAACGTCCCTGACTATCCGAAGCTGGCTCAGCTGTGGTGGCAGAACATCGGTGATGCGATGTCCGGTGCAAAGACCGCTCAGGAAGCGCTCGACAGCCTCTGCGAAGCGCAGGAAAAGGTCATGGAACGCCTGGAACGCGCAGGCGTTCAGGGCGACATCGGTCCGAAGATGAACGAGCCGCAGGACGCGTCCTACTGGCTGGAACAGCCGGGTGCACCTTATCCGAAGCTCGAAAACGAGGATGAGACACCCCAGACCGTCTCTTACGACGAGCTGATCAAGAGCTGGCAGTAAGCTCTCCAGGCGCCTTCAGGCGCCCGGAACAGACAGGAAGGAAAGGGCCGGGGCTGTCAGCCCCGGCCCTTTCTGCAGCGGCCGCCCGCTGCCAATACTGGAACCTGCACATCGGTAGCTTAAGCGTTTGCCGTGAGTGCGCGCTCATCCCGAGCAGGATGCGGCAAAGGCGATGCGGTTGCATATTGCGCAAGTGCTTGCGCATCCATCGGCCTGGCAAGCAGGTAACCCTGTCCGAAATCGCTCCCCAATGCGGAGACGAAGTCAAGCTGGCCCTGGGTTTCGATGCCTTCGGTAATCACCTCGAGTTTCATCGAACGCCCAAGTCCGATGAGGGCCTGGACGATGGCCGTGTTGCTGCCGTTCTGTCCGAGACCTGAGACGAACGACTTGTCGATCTTGATGCAGTTGATCGGGTAATCCCGCAGATGGCTCAGTGATGCATAGCCGGTTCCGAAGTCGTCGAGTGCGATCCGCACACCCTCCGCCGAAAGCCGCTCAAGTACGGCGCGGACATCGTTGCTTTCACTGCCGAGAAATACGCTTTCGACGACCTCGATCTTCAGTTCGCTCGGGTCTAATCCATATTCATCAAGCTTGCTCAGCACCCGGTCGGCATAGCTGCTGGAGCGAATGCAGGAGGTCGAGGCATTGACACTGACAAATTCGATACCCAGTCCGCACAGCTTCCACAGTGAAAAATCCCGCAATGCAAGCTCGAGCATCACTTCATCGATTTCGCGGCTGCACTGAGGTTCCCCCAACGCTGGCCAGAAATCCGCAGGTCCCGACAAGGTGCCATCCGTGTTGCGGACCCGGACCAGGGCTTCAACACCACGCAGTTTCTGTGACTTCAGGTCGATGATCGGCTGGTAGTGAGGTTCGAGCCGCCCGTCCGAGATCGCGCTCTTGATCATCAGGACAGCGCGTTTCTTGGCTTCAAAGGCGACAGTGATGTCCGGTGTGTATGTCACAGCGGCGCCACGCCCATTCTGCTTGACGTGATAAAGCGCGAGATCTGACCTGACGAAAAGATCGTCCTCGCTGCCCGAGGTGGAGACGGCAATCCCGATCGAAGCACCGACGCGAATGTCGTGCCTGTCAAACCTGATTGGCCGGTTGATCTCTTCAAGCAGCTTGGCGCCGATTTCGTCTGCGGCACCGCGTCCGGGTGTGCTGCTGAGCACGACCGCAAACTCGTCACCCCCCAACCGCGCGCAAAAGGCATTGTGTGAGATCGTTTCGGAGATCCGCTCGGCGACTGTGCGCAGCACCACATCGCCGGCAACATGGCCCAGACTGTCATTGATGTCCTTGAAATCATCAAGATCGATCATCAGCAGAGCCAGTTCAGTGCTGTCACACTTGCGGGCTCTGATCCGCTCCTGCATTTCGGCATGGAAGGAGTGACGGTTGGCAATGCCGGTGAGGCTGTCGAGATGCGCCGCGCGCCACAGTTTCTCCTCCTGCTGCGATTGCTCGGTAATGTCCTTGACGATGCCGATCAGAAACTTGGTGCCGTCCTCGCCATGTTCGATCTCCCCGCTTGAGCGCACACGGCGCTGGTTGCCCTTCGCGGTGATGAAATCGCACTCGATTTCATAGGGAACGCCATACTCGATGCACATGTTGATCTTCTGCGTCAGTCGTCCCCGTTCGTGCTCGGGATAAAAACTGATGGCCTGCTCAAGACTGGGCGGCTCGGTTCCGTCATATTCGTGAATGACATAAACCTGCGGCGACCATTCGGTGACCAGCCTTTGCGTATCAAGTGACCAGGCGCCGATTTTTGACATACGCTCGACCTGGGAGAGCAGCTTGCGCCGCTGGCGTGCATTGCGCTCGGAGCTTTTTGCTTCGTTGGCGATCGCATGCGCTTGGATCAGGCCCGCCACGATGTTGCGCAACTCGATCAGCATTCTCTGCTGTTCATCCGAGAATGTTCTGGGTTTGGTATCGATGACGCACAGGGTTGCCACATGCGTTTCACCATCCGACGAAACCGGAATTCCGGCATAGAAGCGGATGTGGGGAGCGGCGGTCACCAGGTCATTGTTGCAGAACCTTTGGTCCTTGGTCGCATCTTCCACCACCAACACGCCCTCTTGCATGATCGTGTGGCTGCAAAACGCGTCACTGCGCTTGGTCGAGGCAAGTTCGATCCCCTGTTTTGCCTTGAACCATTGCGCATTCCGGTCGACGAAAGAGATCAATGCTATCGGAGCGTCGAACATGGCGATGGCCATGTTGACGACTGCATCGAATTCCGGAGTGCATTCCGTGTTGAGTATTTTTAACCGGTGGAGCGCTGCCAACCTCTGATGCTCGTTCGGGGGGATCGGAAATGCCATCATTGTGCCTGCTGCTAATCCGCGCGAAGGAGATGAGATCGAGCATCGGCATCGCTGACCTCTCCGGATCCGGCCTTTCCCGAAGACCGGCCGACGGCTACTGCATGAACAATCGGTAATTAAGAGATATCTTCTATTGGAATAACAAACGGCTAATTTTTCTAAGAGATTTTTGGGGGAATGGCGGTAGTCGGCACACGCGCTCAGGCCCGTTCACCGGTCCCCAAGCGGCTATCGGCACGGCACGGTTGTGCAGCCTGACGACAATACACTGGCGCTTCAAGTCTGGTGAATGTAGCGTCCCGGCGCCGCGTCAAGCGGCGGATAGCCCTGCTCGGGCGTGCCAATTGATGGCGGAGCCACCTTGCCGCTGCTGTTCGCAATCAGCCATTCGGTCCACGCGGGCCACCAGGACCCGTCGGTTGGTTCGGTTTGGGCAAACCAGCTGTCCGGATCGACATAAAGTGCGCCTTGTGCCCTGTGACCGATCCTGTAGTGACGGTTCGGGTGTCCCGGTTCCGAAAGTATACCGCCATTGTGGCCTGACTTGGTCAGCACGAAGGTCAGATCGGCATCGGTAAACAGCCGCGTCTTGTAGACCGATTTCCATGGCGCGATGTGGTCCGTTTCGGTTCCCACCACGAACATTGGTGCGGCGATATCCTTGAGAGCGATCACCCGCCCCTCGACCGCGAACCGTCCTGCAGAGAGCCGGTTTTCCAGAAACAGGCCCCTGAGGTACTCCGAATGCATTCTTGCAGGCATCCGGGTCGTGTCGGTGTTCCAGACCCCGATATCGGTTGGCAGGTCATCCTTCCCAAGAAAGTAGCGCTGCACCGCGCGGGTGTAGATCAGGTCTTCAGCCCTGATCGAGGCAAAAGCGCGCGCCATCTGCGGCCGGTCCAGATAGCCCTGGGTCCACATCATGTCCTCGAGAAAGGCAACCTGGCTCTCGTCCAGAAACAACAGCAGTTCGCCGGCCTCGGAGAAATCCACCTGCGCCGCCATCAGGGTGACGCTCGCCAGCCGGTCATCGCCGTCCCGGGCCATGGTCGCGGCCGCGATCGCCAGCATCGTTCCGCCTAGGCAATAGCCGTTGGCGTGGATCTTCCGGCCCGGCACGATTGCCGTGATCGCGTCGAGCGCAGCCATTACCCCTCGCTTTCTGTAGTCCTCGAGCGACAGCTCGCGCTGATCGGCGGTCGGGTTGCACCAGGAAATGGCAAAGACGGTGAAACCCTGGCCCGCCAGGTAATTGATCAGCGAATTGTGCGGAGAGAGATCGAGAATGTAGTATTTCATGATCCAGGCAGGCACGATCAGCACCGGCTCAGCCTGCACCTTGCTGGTTTGCGGGGTGTATTGCAGCAGTTCGAAAATGTCGTTCCGGTAAACCACCTGACCCGGTGTGCAGGCAATGTCCTTGCCGATCTTGTAGCCTTCGGGTGGTGGGGTATGCGCCTGGCTCAACGTATGCAGCCAGTCATCGGTGGCGTGCACCATGCCCTCTGTCAGGTTGCGGCCGCTTGTCCTGGCCGTTTCGGCCAGGATCTCTGGATTGAGCCAGGGAAAATTTGACGGCGACACCGTGTCGAGCAATTGCCGCACCAGGAACCGTGTCCGGTCCGAATCCTGCTTGCGCAGGCCGCGCATGTCGTCGGTGGCATGATCCCACCAGTCCTGGGAAGCCAGGAAGGCCTGTTGCCAGAGGCTGAAGGGCAACCCCTGCCAGCCCGGGTCCGCAAACCGGTGATCATAGACCTTGGGAGAAAAAGGCGCCTTCCGGGCCGTCTCCGGGAGCGACTTTGCGGCAAACTCTGCCAGTTTCAGTGTATTGTCCCTGGCATGCTCGGCCAGTTCCAGTTGCCGTCCCGGTGCCCGCGCCAGATGCAGGGCCCAGTCGGTCCAGGTCTCCACAAGCGCGAAGGGGGATACGCCGCCCGTCATCCGCGCAACGGCACCACGCAACGCCTGGTCGAGGCCGGCATAGGGGTGTTCGGCGTGGGCGTTTGCGGCACTGGGAAGCTTTGCCCGGGCAGCTGTTTTGAGCTCTCCGCGAGCCGGCTGCTTTGCAATGGCGTGAACGTGGTTTTTTCCCATGAGGTCAGGTCATCCTCTCGACTGCAGGCTAGGCCCTGATCGAGCGGAATGCCTTGACCGATATCAAGGGTGTTGCGTGCGGGCACGTTCCTTTGCTGCTTTCCCGGTGGAGCGATTGCCGGAAGGTGAATTTGGGGCTTGGCACAAGTCGGGCTTTTCTGGTGCAATCGCGGCGGGCCGGTCACACGGCCATGCGCTGCTTGGCGCGGTGGCGAGCGATGACCGCTTCGGGGGAGGCAAGGTATGAATCCAGCAGAATGGCTTGTCCGCACGGCCAGAAGGCAGCCTGATGCACCGGCACTGTTTTCGGGTGAGGATCTGGTCGCAACCTATGCCGGATTTGCAGCCAGTGCCGCGCGCGTCGGCGCTTTCCTGCGCACCCGGCACCAGATCGAGCCCGGCGACCGCGTTGCCGTCTTCATGAAGAACAGCCCGGTCTATCTCGAGGTGCTCTATGGCATCTGGTTCTGCGGTGCCGCAGCCGTGCCCATCAATGCCAAGCTGCATCCGCGCGAAGCAGCCTTCATTGCCGAGGATTCCGGAGCCAAGGTGCTGTTTGTCTCCGGCAATGATGAGCTGTCTGGCTTGCTGCCTGCCAGATGCGCGATCCACGATCTGGCGTCCGACCCGGCTTCAGACGCCGAGATTGCCGCGCTTGCCGAACCGGAGCCCCGCGCGGCCGATGACCTGGCCTGGCTGTTCTACACGTCCGGGACGACCGGAAAGCCCAAGGGCGTGATGCTGACCAACGCCAATCTGCATGCCATGACTTACGCCTATTTTGTCGATGTCGATGGCGTCTTGCCGGAAGACGCGGCGGTCTATGCCGCGCCGCTGTCGCATGGCGCGGGGCTTTACAATTTCATGCACGTGCTGCGTGGCAGCCGCCATGTCATCCCGGCGTCAGGCGGGTTCGATGCCCACGAACTCTCGGCGCTGGCGCCAAGGCTCGGCAACGTCACCATGTTTGCGGCCCCGACGATGATCAGCCGCTGGCTCGCGGCGGCCCGGCAATCCGGGTATGCGGGGGAGGGGGTGCGCACCATCGTCTATGGCGGCGGCCCGATGTATCTCGCCGACATCGAGGCGGCGACGGCACAGTTCGGCGCCCGTTTTGTCCAGATCTACGGTCAGGGCGAATGCCCGATGACCCTGACCTCGCTGTCACGCGCCGATATCATGGACCGTGAACATCCGCGATGGCGCGAACGGCTGGCGTCGGTCGGCACCGCGCAATCCTGCGTCTCGGTCCGGGTGGTCGGCGAGGATGGCGAGGACGTGCCTGTGGGCGAGATCGGCGAGATCGTCGCCGCCGGTGCGCCGGTGATGAAAGGATACTGGAAAAACCCCGAGGCCACCGCCCAGAGCATCAGGAACGGCTGGCTGTGGACCGGCGACATGGGTTCGCTCGACGCGGATGGCTATCTCACCCTGCGAGACCGCTCCAAGGATGTCATCATTTCGGGCGGCACCAACATCTACCCGCGCGAGGTCGAGGAAGCCTTGCTGACCCATCCCGGCGTGGCGGAGGTTTCCGTGGTCGGCCGGCCCAGCTCCGAATGGGGCGAGGAGGTCGTCGCATTCATCGTGGCCTCCGGTGACGAGACGCCTGCCGCCGCTGAACTCGACGCCCATTGCCGTTCGCTCATCGCCGGTTTCAAGCGCCCCAGGGCCTATGTCTTCGAAACGGCCTTGCCGAAGAACAATTATGGCAAGGTGCTCAAGACCGAACTGCGAAGCAGACTTGCCTGACCCGTGCCGCGACGGACTTCGGGCCGGTCAGGCTTTGCTGTTCGCCCCAAAGCCCGGCGCGCTGTCGGGCTAGGCGAAGCGCTTTTGCCTCTGTGCGGGCTGACACACCCGCAACCACATGTCGTCGATTCTGGACAGCGCCGATGCGTCAAACTGCTCGGCGTGGTGCCAGTACTCCCCGTCTTCGACCATGTAGCCAAGCCGGGTTTCTTCAAGCAGCGCGGCCTCCATTGCCGCGGCGTCGGTCTGTACCGGTTCTGCCAGCTTGTCCAGTTCATCAAACCGGATCCGCGGGAACAGCAGCCGGCTGACCGGCTCACTGGAGAGGTTGACGCAGGCGCATCCCTGCCGGCCGGCAAGGGCCATAAGCCGGGCTGACTTGGCTTCCAGCGATTGCAACGTGACGTCGGCGCGCAGCGGATCCGCGGTGCCTTGTCCGTAGAAATGCGTCACCTTGCCGGAATAGGTCATGTCGCAGGCGAAATAGGCAAGAATGTCAGGCCGGAGCGTGTCCAGCGCCCAGTACCCGGCGGTAAACGCCATTGTGCCGCCGCCATAGACGAAGCCGCCAAACCGGTTCTGGGCAGGAACATAGCTCTCGTGGCTGTGCACCGATTGTCCGGGCATCAACCGGTCCGGCCTGCGGGCGACCGGGAAATCACCGGCATGCACCAGGCAATCCCAATCCGGTCGCGCCTGCCAGGCATTGTTGATGGCAACGATCTTCATGTTGGACGGTTTCGGCCAGTGCCGGGTCGATGGGGCGCTGGGGCCGCTGCCGATGATAAGGGCTATCGAAGGGCGTCTGGGTTCAGCCATGTCTCGTGTCCTCGGCGCCCCGTCCTGCGTACAGTCGCATGCGGCGTTGAGGTGAACCTAGGCGCGGATCTGCGATCGGCAATGCGCGACCGGAATTTTACGCTGGCTGGGAAGGGCTTGGCCGGATGCGTGCGCCGTGACGGTGCTTCGATATCGGAGAGCCATGCATCCGCTAACAGTTTGGATTCATTCTAAACTATACTGTTTGACTCTACTTTCATTATACATTACCGAAACACTCATATTTAGATCCGTGAGGATGACATGGCGTCGATGGAACACGAAGATTTGGCAGAGTGCCCAGCCGCAGCCTATCTGCGCCAGCAACCGGAAAACCTTGTGGTCAATGGCTACCGCAACTGGGTGGCAGGGCTTGCCCATTCCGATCAGCGCTACTGGGACGCCGCCTGGGCCGCTCATGCGCGTGCGCTCGGCCCAATCGATGGCCAGGTTGCGCTTGATGCAATGGCGGAACTGATCAGGCAGCTGGGCGCCTGCGCCACCTGCCCGTTGCGTTTCTACAAGCCGGGCGCCGGGCATCTGTGCCGCGACGAATGCCTTGTTCTGGGCATGGTGTCGGGCGCGCAGCATGGTGATGAGGATCTGCTGGTCCAGTCAGCCAGGCTGCTCACCTGTTCGGATACATGTATCGAGGTCATCGAACGCGCGAGTGCCTATGCGGGGATCCTGTTCGGTCACAGCCAGAGGCTTGCGCCGATCCCGTTGAGTGCGATCGCCGATATCGACATGAGATCCGTGTTTTCCGGATCTCCGGCGAGCGGATCGCTTCACTGACGAAAGCAGAGACGGACATGACCATGATACGCATAGCCCACCTCCTTGTTCTTGGCCTTGCCGCGTCGACCAGCCTCAGTCCTGTTGCGGCTGCCGATGTCAGCCCCGAGGCGGTCATCGCCCATTATGTCGATGTCGCCGAAGCCAAGTTCGATGATGCTCTGGCCGGCGCGAAGGCGCTTGATGCTGCCATCGAGGCGTTTCTCGCAAAACCGGCGGAGGATACGCTTGAGTCCGCCCGCGCCGCCTGGCGTGCGGCCCGCGTCCCCTACCAGCAGACCGAGGTTTACCGTTTCGGCAACCCGATTGTTGATGACTGGGAAGGGCGGGTCAACGCCTGGCCGCTCGATGAGGGGCTGATCGACTATGTCGATGTGAGCTACGGTTCGGAGAGCGACGAGAACTCGCTCTTCACAGCGAATGTGGTCGCCAATCCTTCCATCGAGATCAATGGCCGGACTGTCGATGCGGGCGTGATCACTCCCGCGCTTATCGCCGAGACACTGCAGGAAGCGGGCGGCATCGAGGCCAATGTCGCTTCCGGCTACCATGCGATCGAATTCATGCTCTGGGGGCAGGACCTCAATGGCAATGGTCCGGGTGCCGGCACCCGTCCTGCCAGCGACTACAGCCTCGAAAACTGCACCAATGGCAATTGCGACCGCCGCCGGGATTACCTCGGTGCTGCAAGCGATCTGCTGGTCGCCGATCTTGAAGAGATGGCAGCCAACTGGAAAGCCGGCGGCCCTGCGCGCATCGCTGTCACGGAGCGGGGCGTGGCTGGCGGCCTGTCGACAATCCTCACCGGCATGGGGTCGCTGTCCTACGGCGAGTTGGCTGGTGAACGCATGAAGCTCGGTCTCCTGCTCGGGGATCCCGAGGAGGAGCACGATTGTTTCTCCGACAACACCCACAATTCGCATCTCTATGATGCGGTCGGCATTCGCTCGGCCTACACCGGAAACTACACCAGGCCGGACGGCTCCGTCATCAGCGGCCCTTCGCTCGCCGATCTGCTGGTTGAAAAGGATCCCGCCATCGCTCGGGAACTCTCGGCCGATCTCGATGCCACCGTTGCCGCGATGCAAGCCATGGCGGCGCGTGCCGAAGCCGTCGAGGCCTATGACCAGATGATTGCCGTCGGAAATGATGAGGGCAACGCCGCAGTCCAGGCCGCTATCGACGGCCTGATCACCCAGACCCGATCGATCGAGCGCGCTATTGCCGCGCTGGATCTCGGCGCTGTCGAACTGGAGGGGTCTGACAGCCTCGACAGTCCCGATGCCGTATTTCAGTGAGTGAGGCGCCATGATCGTTTGCAGTTGCAACATCGTTACCCGGAAGGACATCGAGCAGGTCATCATTGAGTTTCTCGACCAGGATGAGTGGCAATTGATCACCCCCGGAAAGGTGTTCCAGGCCGTCAGCGCACGTGGCAAGTGCTGTGGTTGCTTTCCCGGTGTGATTGATATTATTGTCGAGACAACCGAACGCTACCATTCGTTGATGAACAGCCCTGCGCCAAAGGTGGTGGATCTGCTCGCACGCATCGCCGACCAGCGTGTCCGCATGGAGAATGCAAAAAGAAGAGTGGCTTCCAAAAGACCGTCGCCACAATTGACCTGATGGTGCAAAATGCGAGGCGTTTTAACCACAAGGACATGGACTGTTGATGAAAAAGAGCAAAAAAGTCGTTGAGTGCCTGAACGAGGCCCTGTTCCTCGAACTCGGTGCGGTCAACCAGTACTGGTTGCACTACCGGCTGCTGGAAGACTGGGGCTACGCCAAGCTTGCCGCCAAGGAACGTGCGGAAAGCATCGAGGAAATGCAGCATGCCGACAAGCTTGTCGAGCGGATCATCTTTCTCGATGGGTTCCCCAACCTGCAGACCGTGGCGCCGCTGAGGATCGGACAGACCATCAGGGAAGTGCTCGAATGTGATCTGGCCGGCGAGCAGGACGCCTGGAAGGCCTACACCAAGTCACGCGACATCTGCGAGCAGGAAGGCGACTATGTCAGCAAGAACCTGTTCGAGGAACTGATTGCCGATGAAGAGGGTCACATAGATTTCCTCGAGACCCAACTCGAGCTTCTTTCGCGCCTCGGAGAGGAAAAATACGGTCTGCTGAATGCCGCATCTGCGGATGCGGAGTAGCTATTAGCAATACACAAGGGCCCTTATGGGGGCTCTGCGCGGGATTGATTATGATCGCCGACTTCAGAATTTATGTGCCTGCAAGACCATATCTGCGTGGCGCTGTATGACCGAGCACTTTTCATTACGTAAAATCATCAAGTCCGGGGCCCGCGCATTCTCTCTCGCAGTGCCGGGTACTGCGGTCGCGGCCATTGTACTTGCCGGTCTGTTACCGGCCTATGCCGACCGTCTCACGGATCTGCCCCACAACCGCGACGACCTCACCCAAACCGATCGCAAACGGGTCGAGCGCGTCGTCAAGCCTGCCACCAGCTTCGTTGCCGCGGAAAAGTTCGAGCGTATGCAGGGCGGTGCCGGTACGTCCACCAAGCTGGTCAATCGTGATGCCCTGTCGCATTTCAACGCCAACCTGAGTTTCAAGCAGGAAGAAACATTCAAGCTCGGCAATGCGCTGTTCCGCAAGCTCTGGGTGTCGTCTCCTTCCTCGACCCTCGCTTCGGACGGCTTGGGGCCGCTCTTCAATGCCCGGGCCTGCCAGAGCTGCCACATCAAGGATGGCCGCGGCCATCCGCCCGAAGCGGCTGCGGACGCAACATCCATGTTCCTGCGGCTTGCCCGGCCGGCCCGGAACGATGAGGAGCGGCAGGCTCTTGAGACATACGTGACCGCGTCGTTGCCTGATCCGGTCTATGGAGGGCAGCTTCAGGACCTTGCGGTGCCTGGCCTCAAGGCCGAGGGCCGGATGGTGATCGAGTACCGGGAGCAGCCGTTCGAACTCGGCGACGGCACCCTGATCTCGCTTCGCAAGCCAAGCTACAGCGTTGCCGATCTTGGCTTCGGACCGCTGGATCCGGAAACGACGCTTTCGCCGCGGATGACTCCGCCGATGACCGGCATGGGCCTGATCGAGGCCATTCACCCGGCTGACATTCTCGCCAACGCCGACCCGGATGACAATGATGGCGACGGCATTTCCGGCCGCGTCGCGCTGGCCCGCGACCCGGCCAGCGGCAAGCTCGCCATTGGACGCTTCGGCTGGAAGGCCCAGAATGCCACGGTGCGCCAGCAGACCGCCGGCGCTTTTTCGGGCGACATAGGCATTTCCACTCCCGATGTCCCATCGGGTCATGGCGACTGCACGGCAGGCCAGGCCGAATGCCTTGCATTGCCTATCGGTGTCCAGGCTGATCTTGGAGACACCGAAGCTCCTGATCCGGTGCTGGATCTGGTCACGTTCTATTCGCAAAATCTCGCCGTGCCGGCACGCCGCCTGGTTGACGATGCCGGTGTATTGGCGGGCAAACAGTTGTTCTACGATCTTGGCTGCACCTCCTGTCACGTCCCCAAATACGTCACCTCCCGCGCCGCTGAGACCGAGGTGCATCGGTTCCAGCTGATCTGGCCCTATTCCGATTTCCTGCTGCATGACATGGGTGAAGGCCTTGCCGACGGCCAGCAGGTTGGCGTGGCCAATGGCCGTGAATGGCGCACACCGCCACTCTGGGGTGCCGGATTGACCAGGGTTGTAAACGGCCATACCTTCTTCCTGCACGATGGCCGCGCGCGCAACCTGACCGAGGCCATTCTCTGGCACGGCGGTGAGGCCGAGACCGCCCGCGATGGCTTCGCCGCACTGGAACGGTCCGAACGCGACAATCTCCTCGAGTTCCTTGAAAGCCTGTGATGAACCGTATCCTGATCTGTCTGGTGGCGCTGATCGTCGCCACTTCCGCCGCCAGGTCGGAGCAGGGCCCTGTCCATCCCCCGATCGCGCCTGTACTGGAACGGATGCTGGTCAGCTACATCCGGCCCGGTTACGGCGAAGTCAAAATCGCTGCCTCTGACCTGGAAACGTCCATCGCGGAACTGTGCGCCACCCCGTCAGGCGAGCACCTGGAGGCGGCGCGTTCGGGCTTTCGTGCCACGGTTGATCGCTGGTCCCGGATGGAATGGCTCAGAATCGGCCCGGTGATGTCCGAAAACCGGCTTGAGCGCATCCTGTTTTTCCCGGACCGCAAGGGCACCGGGCGCAAACAGGTCCAGGCAGCCATCGCGTCCCGGAACGAAAGCGTTATTAAGGTAGAGACACTCTCCTCTCAGAGCGTCGCCATGCAGGGATTGGGCGCTCTCGAATTCATTCTTTTTGGCAGCGGCAGCGACCAACTGGCCGGTGCGGAAGCATCGCACCGCTGTGCCTTTGCCCGTGCTGCCGCCGGCAATCTGGTCAATCTGTCCCGGGAGCTCATCGACGGATGGCGGGATGGAGGCGAGTTGACAGCGGCGTTTCTTGCACCTGCGGCGTCAAATCCCCTGTTCAGAACCGATGCTGAAGCTCTCAACCTGCTGCTCGGCCAGATGATTCACGGGCTTGAAGCCATCCGTGACACCCGCATCAATGCTTTCCTAGAGCGCGAAGACGCCAACCGGGACAGGCCCAAATCGGCGCTTTTCTGGCGGTCCGGAATGACGATGGCGTCAATCCGCGCCAACCTCGATGGTCTAGAGGCGATGTTCAATCTAAGCGGCATTGAAATCGTCTCACAGCAGAGCGCGCCAAGGCTTGCGGACACGATACGCTTTGAGTTCGACCAGGCCGTTCGCACAGCGAGCAGCCTTGATGCTCCCGTCGCGGCACTGCTTGGAGAGCCGCAGACCCGCGACAAGCTGGTTTATCTCGATTACGCCATCAGGATCATCATCGATCGCCTTGATCAGGAATTCGCCCAGGCGGGTGGTCTTGCTGTCGGTTTTTCCTTCGGAGACGGCGATTGAAACCTCTTCTTCTGGAAAGACGTGCGTTTCTCGCGGGCGCGGGGCTCGCCTGGCTGGGCGGTCTCACGCCCGCAAACGCGGAAAAACTGAGCGCAGCCGAGGTCCTGTTCGCCGCCGCCTACAAGGATCGCCAGGGCGGCTACGGAATTTCGATCCTGGACGGCGACGATGCGATTGTCTCAAGCCATCCATTGCCCGGCCGCGGGCATGGTTTTGCAGCCCGCCCGAATGCCAGGTGGCTGGTGGCTTTCGCCCGGCGTCCGGGCAATTTCGCACTTGCGCTTGACCGACGGAAGGCCGCCGAACCTCAGCTGTTTCATACCCCGCACAACCGGCACTTCTATGGCCATGGTGTTTTTTCCGCTGACGGCCGTCTGCTCTATGCGGCCGAGAACGCCTATGAAACAGGTGATGGTGTCATTGGCATCTACGACGGCACCGATGGCTTCAAGCGGCTCGGTGAATTCGCCACCGGCGGCATCGGTCCGCACGAGATCGTTCTGATGCCTGACGGGAAGACCCTGTGTGTTGCCAATGGCGGTATCCGCACCCACCCGGACCAGGGGCGTCAGAAGCTCAACCTTCCGACCATGGCGCCGTCGGTCGTGCTGATCGACATTGCAACCGGCTCGCTGCTTTCGTTCCACGTCCTGGCATCGCGGCTCCACCGCCTGTCGCTTCGGCATATGGCGGTGGACGCCCGCAGCCAGGTCTGGATCGGCGGCCAGTACGAAGGCGACCTCCTCGACGATGTTCCTGTTCTCGCCTGCCTGGATCAGGACAAGGGGCTTTCGACGGTCGAACTCGATGGTGCCGCCGCCGCAGCCCTTGGCAAGTATGCAGGCTCCGTCGCCATTGGCAATGATGGCGCCACACTCGCGGTCACATCCCCAAAGGCGGGCGTGGTTGTCACCCTCGACACGCAGACGGTCGGTACATTGAACATAGTGGTGCAGCCGGGCAGCTGTGGTGTTCATGCCCGCGGGGATGGCTTTGTCAGTTCCAGCGAAACAGGACGTTTCGGAGCCGCCAGCCATGATCGGGCCTGGGACAATCACATCATCGGCCTGTAGAAGGCCGGGCACCACTTGATTCTGACGGTACCGGTGGGGCTGCCGATGTCGGAAACAGTGGCAGACACAGCAGTCAGACGGCGACAGCGGTCCGCATTGACTGCAAGATCTTGCAGTCAATGATTAAATAGTTAGCTCTTGAGCATGTTGTCAGCGGACAGGCTCACACACGCACAGTCGCGCCACCGTTTTGGTGTTTCCGGGTCAGAAAATACGTTCGACCCGACGACGTGTTTCTGTCGTGCGAAGAAGAAGTGAAAAGCTTGCGAGAGTGATCAGCGCGATTGCGGCGGCGCCTATTCCTAGAACAATCATTGCTCGTTCCCAACTGACATCATTGTCATCGACAGGACAGTAACTATCCGCTGCAACTTGCCCGAAGCTTGCAACAGGTCAACAAGTGTGGCCTCCGGCGGACCCGAGTTCGTCAAGTCCGAAACGGAATTGGAGCAAAACATGATTAACACTGGTAAACGGCGTTAACCTTCGGGCAAGGATTAATACGTAAAAAACAATCTAACCTACGGATTGTGGTTGGTGCGATGGCACCGCTTCCCACAAAGGCATGAAGCCGCTCGAAGGTTCCGGTCAGATCCGGATTTCCAGTTTCTCATGGGCCAAGCGGCGCACGGTATCCAAGACACCGGCTGTGTACTGTCACGAGTGTGACAGGGACAGCGGCGTCTGTGACACCGGAAACGCAGCAAAAAAAGGCCCGATTTGATGTTTTCGGCGGCATGCCGGATTTTGGGGTTAAACGCGTGGGGCAGGTTCAAGCAAGGGTGAGGGATGCAGCGGCTGCTGACGGCCTGCGCGCGCGAATTGCGCTGACCCGGCTTGATCAGCAGAGCGGTGATCGCCTGCGCGAAATCCGGCCGATGATCGAGGCAGAGGCCCGCGTCGCCCTTTCCGCATTCTTTGAACGGCTCCAGAACACACCTGAAATCGCTTCGCTTTTCTCATCCCCCCGCCAGATCGACCGGCTCGAGGAACTCGAAGTGGCCCACTGGTCGATCCTCGCCGATGGCCGTTTCGATGGTTTGTATGCGGACAGGTCGGTTATCCTGGGCGAGGTGCGCCAGCGCATCGGCCTGGATGCAGGCTGGTCGATCGGCGGCCACGCCCTGGTCCTGGAACGGGTGATCCGCCGGCTTGTCGATGAAAGCCGTACCGGCCTGTTCAAGAGCTTTTCGCGCCAGTCCGAGCGCAACCTGCTGGCCGATCGTCTCGTTGATGTCGTCAAGGCAGCCCTCATCGATATCGATGTGCAGGTAACCCACCGGCTTGGCGAGCAGGCGCGGTCATCAGCCCGGCAGCGCGAGACGGACATCGCAAACGAGCGCAGCCTTGTGGAATCCACCCTCGGAGCAGCACTTGCACGCCTCGCCGAAGGCGATCTTTCGGTGCGCGTCGCCCCTCTGGAGATAGAACAGCACCAGCAGGCTGCCGACAATTTCAATCGCGCCGTCAGCCGGCTTGAGGATCTTGTGACCGGATCCGCCGCGAGCCTCGCCGAAGCAGAGCAGCTTGCCGTAAGGTTGAGCGACGACATCGAGGCTGTTCGTCTCGAGATCGAACGCCAGGGTGCCTCGGTCAGCGAAGAGCACGACACCCTCTCCGAGATCGCCGGACGAATTAAACAAACCGCCGAGATCGCCCTGAAAGCCGAAACCCTGATTTCCCAGGCCCGCAAGAGTGCAGAAGCCGGCGACCGTGTGGTTGCTGATGCTATCGACGCCATGGCGGGTGTCGAGAATTCCGCCGAACAGATCGGCAAGATCATCTCGGTGATCGAGGAAATCGCTTTTCAGACCAACTTGCTGGCGCTCAATGCCGGCATCGAGGCGGCACGGGCCGGTGATGCCGGCCGAGGCTTTGCCGTGGTTGCCTCCGAAGTACGTGCACTCGCGCAGAGATCTGCCGGTGCTGCCAATGAAATCAAGGAACTGGTGTCCGACGCAAAATCCCATGTCGGCCGTGGCGTCGAACTGGTTGACCAGACCCGTTCTGCCATTTCCGGACTGGTTGAGCAGGTCGGCGGCATTTCGGAAGCTGTTGCAGGCGTTGGCACCCAGGCACAGGCGGAGGCCGGTCACATTGGCGGTTCGGCCGCTTCTCTCGGCGAGATCACCGGTCTGATCGGGTCCGGCAATGCGCGTTTTGTCGGCGCGGCCGAGAAGGGCGCCGACCTCAAACTTGTCATTTCCGAACTTGGAGAGCAGATCCGGCGGCACCGCCAGGAGCGTCATGCCGGTTTCCAGAGCATCGATCTGTCCGCCCAGCGGACAGCCGGCCCGGCCGAGAATGACCAGCCGTCACAGCGGAGGCTCGCGCGATGAGCCTGATTCATGAACAGATCGCGTCCAACAGCGCACGCCCATTCACCAGCGAGGATAGTCGACATGTCGTCTGACGGTACATCACCGAAAGTTTTGAAACTGCCTGAGGTCCTCGACCTCAACGCAGCCAGCCGGCTGCACGAACAGGTGCTCGCACACAAGGGTGAGGACATCGATATCGACGCGTCCGACGTCAACCGCGTCGGCGCCCAGTGCATCCAGGTGCTGCTTGCAGCGGCAAAGAGCTGGCGTGCCGAAGACCAGCACTTCAAGGTCGAACCGGCCTCGGAAGTCTTCGTCAAGACGCTGCAATTACTAGGAATTTCGGATGAAGCCCTGCTTCCAAAGGAGATGCTGAAATGAAAAAGAAGGTTCTCACGGTCGACGACTCGCGAACCATCCGCAACATGTTGCTGGTGACCCTGAACAATGCAGGCTTTGACATTGTGCAGGCGGAAGATGGTGTTGAAGGTCTCGAGGTACTCGAGGAATCCAACCCGGATGTCATCGTCACCGACATCAACATGCCGCGTCTTGATGGTTTCGGTTTTATCGAAGGCGTACGGCAGAACGACCGTTATCGGGCAATTCCGATCTTGGTCTTGACCACCGAAAGCGACGCGGAAAAGAAGAACCGCGCTCGTGAAGCAGGAGCAACCGGTTGGATTGTCAAGCCTTTTGACCCATCCAAGCTGATCGCAGCCATTGAGCGTGTAACCGCCTGACAGGATCTTCCCCATGGATATGAATGAAATCAAGGAGATCTTTTTCCAGGAATGCGAGGAACAGCTCGCTGAACTGGAATCCGGTCTGCTCCGACTCAATGATGGCGACACCGATCCGGAAACGGTCAACGCGGTTTTCCGCGCCGTGCATTCGATCAAGGGTGGCGCAGGAGCCTTTGGTCTCGATGACCTTGTCTCTTTCGCTCACGTGTTTGAGACAACACTTGATTGCGTTCGATCCAACAAGCTTGAAGCTTCGCAGGACCTGCTCAAGGTCATGCTTCGCTCCGCCGATGTTCTGGCTGACCTGACGGCGGCCTCACGCGATGGCGGCACTGTCGAAAGTTCCCGTACCTCGGGTCTGGTTGCCGAGCTCGAAGCCTATGCCAAGGGCCAGCCTCTGCCGAGCGCGTCAGCTGCACCGGCACCGGCCCCCGCTGCTGCGGCCCCCGAGCCCGCGCAGGCCGAAACGCCGGCTCCGGCTGCCGAAGCACCCGAACCCACAGATGACAGCGGCTTTCAGCCGGTGCCTTTCAGCTTTGACGCTCTCGATGGCGACGACGATTTGGCCATCGAGGATGGCCGCTCGGTGTTCACCGTCCGCTTCAAGCCGCGGTCCGATCTCTATGCGAAGGGCAATGAATCGGTTCTGATCCTGCGCGAGCTTGCCAAGCTCGGTGATCTTCAGGTTCGTTGCGAGGCAGACGACCTTCCATCGATCGATATGCTTGATCCGGAAGGTGCGTACTTCTCCTGGCTGATCCGTGTTGAAACCGATCAGGACGAGGAAGCCGTTCGTCACGTCTTCGAATTCGTCGAATGGGACTCGACCGTCGAAATCACCGCCGGCGCCGACGAGGAGGCTTTTGCCGCTCCGGATGCGCAGGGTGGAGACCAGCCGATGGCGGCCGTGCCGTTTGATCTTTCTCTGCTGGAGGATGTCCCCGCGGTTTCCGCAGAGGCTGCTGCTCCCGAAGCGCCCGCTCCCGCTCCCGCTGCTGCGGCTCCCGCGGCCGCTGGCGACGAATCCATGGCGCCACCGAATCTGCCCTTGGCCGCCAAGGCGATTGCGGCCGAAGCCGAGAAGAAGGAAACCGTGGTTCCCGCCGTTCCTGCCGCTCCGCAGACCATCCGCGTTGACCTTGATCGCGTTGATCGCCTCATCAACCTTGTTGGCGAGCTGGTGATCAACCAGGCCATGCTGGCGCAGAGCGTCGTCGAGAATGAAAGTGGCGGTTCGTCCGCCGTCAATCTCGGCCTTGAAGAGCTGCAGCAGCTGACCCGGGAAATCCAGGACAGCGTCATGGCCATCCGCGCTCAGCCGGTCAAGCCGGTGTTCCAGCGTATGGGACGTATCGTCCGCGAAATCGCCGACATGACCGCCAAGCAGGTCCGCCTGGTCACCGAAGGGGAAAACACAGAGGTCGACAAGACGGTTATCGACAAGATCGCCGAGCCGCTGACCCACATGATCCGGAACGCCGTCGACCACGGCCTGGAAACGCCAGAGAAGCGCACCGAGGCCGGCAAGAATGCCGAAGGCGTCCTGCGTCTCAGCGCGAAACACCGGTCCGGCCGTATCGTCATCGAAATCGCCGACGACGGTGCAGGCATCAACCGTGAACGCGTCAAGGCCAAGGCCATCGAGAACGGCTTGATCACGGCGGATGCAAACCTTAGCGATGAGGATATCGACAACCTGATCTTCCATCCCGGTTTCTCGACCGCCGACAAGATCTCCGATATCTCCGGTCGTGGCGTCGGCATGGATGTGGTCAAACGCTCGATCCAGGCACTCGGAGGCCGGATTTCGATCACCTCCAAGCCTGGCAAGGGCTCGGTCTTCACCATGAGCCTTCCGTTGACGCTCGCGGTTCTTGACGGAATGGTCGTCACAGTTGCCAATCAGACACTGGTGGTGCCGCTCACGGCGATCGTCGAGACGCTTCAGCCTGAGAAGTCGGACATCCATTCCTTTGGCCCAAGCCAGCGGCTTATCGCCATCCGCGATACCTTCTGTCCGCTGGTCGACGTCGGCAACATCCTCAACTTCCGCTCGGATCTCGCAAACCCGGTCGATGGTGTGGCCTTGCTGGTCGAATCCGAAGGCGGCGGTCAGCGAGCCCTCATGGTCGACGCCATCCAGGGACAGCGCCAGGTCGTCATCAAAAGCCTCGAGGCCAACTACACCAACGTTCCGGGCATCGCCGCGGCGACCATTCTCGGCGATGGCAGGGTGGCACTCATCCTTGATGTCGATGCAGTCGTCACGGCTTCACGCGGCCAGCCGCTGAGCCCTGACATGATGCTTGCGGCGACCGGTTAGGAGGACAGGCCAAATGCGGATTTCGGATAATGATATGTTGGAGTTGATCGCTTTCACGCTTGGTGATCAGGAGTTTTGCGTCGAAGTCATATCCGTGCGGGAAATCCGCAGCTGGACACCTGCGACGATCCTGCCGCATTCGCCGGACCATGTGCGTGGCGTGATCAATCTTCGCGGCGTGGTGATGCCGATAATGGACCTGTCGCTGCGCCTCGGGATGGCTGCGTCCGAACCGACGCAGGAACATGTCATTATCGTCACCCGGATCGGTGAGCAGACAATCGGTCTGCTGGTGGATTCAGTTTCCGACATCTTCACTGTCGCCACTGCCTCCATACAACCGGCGCCGGACGTCAGCCGGTCGGTGGATCGTGAGCTGATCCGCGGGATGATCCCGATGGATGACCGCATGATCTGCTTTGTCGAACTCCACGCCCTTTTTGAGACCCTTGAAAGTGAGGCCGCATGAGCGCCGCTGCAATTCTTCAATCCGGACGGCCTGACGACACCCTTGTGAAGGGAGAGTATCCGCTCACCCGCAAGGATCTCGCCGAGATTGCCGGAATGATCTATTCCGATGCAGGTATCGCTCTCAACGAAACCAAGGCGTCGCTGGTCTATTCGCGGCTGTCCAAGAGGCTGCGCCAGATCGGGCTCAACAGCTTCAGGGACTACTGTGACCTTGTGGGCTCTGCCGCCGGTGCGGACGAGCGCCGCGAGATGCTGAGCTTTCTGACCACCAACTTCACCCGGTTTTTCCGGGAAAACCATCATTTCGATCATCTCCGCACGGTCGTTCTTCCCGATCTTCTCACGCGGGCCAGGGCCGGCGGTCGGGTCCGGATCTGGTCGGCGGGCTGCTCCGATGGCCAGGAACCCTACTCGATTGCCCTGACGCTGCTCGCTATGGCGCCGAACGTTGCGACAATGGATATCAAGATCCTTGCCACGGATATTGATCCGAAGATCATCGCCCAGGCCAAGGCGGGTATCTATGATGGCCAGTCCATTGAGACCGTCGATGCGGCCATGCGCAGCAAATGGTTCACCCAGACGCCGGAAAAGCGCTGGCAGGTTGGCGATCAGGTCAAGCAGCTGATCAGCTTCAAGGAACTCAACCTGATGGCACAATGGCCGTTCCGCGGTCCGTTCGATGTCATTTTCTGCCGCAACGTGGTGATTTATTTCGATGAACCGACCCAGGCGAAGATCTGGGTTCGCTATGCCGACCTGCTGCCGGTGGGAGGGCATCTCTATATCGGCCACTCGGAGCGTCTGTCCGGCGAGGGCAAGGACCGCTTTGAAAACACGGCCATCACCACTTACCGGCACAAGGGGAGGATCTGACAACCATGACAGCACGCACCCGTGTACTTGTTGTAGACGACTCTCCGACGATGCGGAGCTTGATCAGGGCGGTTCTGCGTTCCGATCCGGGCATCGAGGTTGTGGGCGAGGCCGCCGACGCGCTTGAAGCGCGGTCGGCGATAAAGCAGCTCAACCCCGATGTGATCACTCTCGACGTCGAGATGCCGAACATGAACGGCATCGAGTTTCTCGACAAGATCATGAAGCTCCGGCCGATGCCGGTGATCATGGTGTCCACGCTGACGCAGCGCGGCGCCGAGGCCACCCTGGCCGCGCTTGAGATCGGCGCTTTCGACTGCATCGGCAAGCCCTTGCCCGGCGACCCGCAGCCATTCGCGGGACTGGCCGAGACCGTCAAGGCTGCCGCGCGTTCGCAGCGCCACTTGCCTGAGCCGGTGGTCGGTGGGCAGCCGGTTGCTGCCGCTCCGGCCTACTCGGCGCCCAGCGACTACCAGCCGGCCCGCAAGATCATTGCCATCGGGGCATCGACCGGTGGTGTCGAGGCATTGATCGCAGTGCTGACCAAGTTTCCGGCCAATTGCCCTCCGACGGTCATTACCCAGCACATGCCCGCCACATTTACCAAGAGCTTCGCCGAAAGGCTCAACCGGCTGTGCGCTCCGCAGGTCAAGGAGGCCGAAGATGGCGACCGTCTCGAGATCGGCCGCATCTACCTGGCGCCGGGCGGTGACCGTCACATGGAGATATCCAACCCGACAGCGCCGCGCTGCATGCTGGTCGAAGGTGGACCCGTGAACGGCCACCGGCCTTCCGTCGATGTCATGTTCCAGTCGGTCGCCCGGCTCGCAGGGCGCAAGGCGGTCGGGATCATCCTGACGGGTATGGGCCGTGATGGTGCGGCCGGACTGCTCGAAATGCACAAGGCTGGCGCCACCACCATCGGCCAGAACGAAAAAACCTGTGTCGTCTACGGCATGCCGCGCGTCGCGCACGAAATCGGTGCCGTCGATTTCCAGTTGCCTCTTAATCAGATTGGGGAAGAAGTCCTCAAGTCAACAACTACAACCTCTCGCAAAGATAGGGTCGCGTGATGTCCATTGCACAGAAAATCAAGGTTCTTATTGTTGATGATCAGGTGACCAGCCGGCTCTTGCTCGGCGACGCGCTCCAGCAGCTCGGTTTCACCCAGATTACGGTGGCCGGTGATGGAGAGCAGGGTGCCAAGATCATGGCCCAGCAACCACACCATCTGGTGATTTCGGATTTCAACATGCCGAAAATGGATGGTCTGGGCTTTCTCCAGGCGGTCCGGTCCAATCCGGCAACCAAGAAAGCGGCCTTTATCATGCTGACGGCCCAGGGTGACCGGGCATTGGTTCAGAAGGCGGCGGCACTTGGCGCCAACAACGTTCTGGCCAAGCCGTTCACCATTGAAAAGATGAAAGCGGCGATCGAGGCCGTGTTTGGATCTCTGAAATGACAGCAGACGTCCAGTTCCGAAGGATCCATGTGATCCAGGGTGAGTATAAAGTATCGGACGATCCGGACGTCGTGTTGTCGACCATTCTGGGCTCTTGCGTGGCTGCATGCATGCGTGACCCCGTCGCCGGGGTCGGTGGCATGAATCATTTTCTTCTGCCCGGCCAGGCCAATGGCTCGGGCGGGGAAGCAACCCGCTATGGCGTGCACTTGATGGAATTGCTGATCAACGGCCTGCTCAAGAAGGGTGCCCGCCGCGAACGTCTGGAAGCCAAGATTATCGGTGGCGCAAAGACAATCGCGGGCTTCTCCAATGTCGGAGAGAAGAACGCTGAGTTTGCCCAGCAGTTTCTGAGCGATGAGGGCATCCGTATTATTGGCAGCAACACCGGCGGCGATGTCGGGCGCAAGCTCGAGTATTTCCCCGTAAGCGGCCGTGCGCGCCAGTATCCGCTATCGGGTGCGGAAATGCAGAAGACTGTGGCACTCGAAACAGCGCCGCCAAAAATCATTGCACCGAAGCCGGTGGACACATCGATCGAGTTTTTCTGAGGAGTTCCACCATCATGACGCAATTGCCCTATGACCACGGCGGCGACGCAAGTGAGCCGTTGCGTGAAGTGATGGCCCGTATCCGGTCGGAACTCGTTGATGTTGCACAGCTGATCGAAAGGCTCGAGCCGCTGCTGTCGAATGGCCGGTCGACCGAGTTCCTGGCCTCTCCCGACCATATGCGGGTGATGCAGGGGATCGATCTGGCGGTTCAGAAGACCCACGGCCTGGCGGATTTCCTGGACGGTATCAGTGAAAGGCTGGAGCCTGAGCACCTCATCGACATCACCACAGCCCTCAATGTGATCACGCTGGAAGACATGAAGCGGCGCCTCATGGCCTCGATCCATGCACCCTCATCAGCCGAGACCTACCAGAAGGCATCGGGAGACCTGGAGTTTTTCTGACCGAGGGGTAAAGCGGACCCGCAGACCATCTTCGCGCAAGTTTCGCCCTCTAGGGTGAACATACCGGTCAATGTGGCCGGCATCTTTTATTGAGCGCGGATACAGAATGAGTCTGTTGAACCAGCTGTCACAAATTACTAAGAATCTGGCCGGCCTCGGTCAGACGAAGTTGTTTGCTCTTGTCGGGGTTGGCGCCCTGTCGATTTTTCTGATTATCGGTTCCGCGATATTTCTCAACAAGCCGACGCGTGAGACCCTTTATATCGGGCTGTCCGGCGAAGACATCAATCAGATCAGTCTGGTTCTTGCAGAAGCCAATATCGATTTCGCAACCGGTACGGACGGAAGTTCTGTCACAGTGCCTGCGGGCATGACAAGCCGTGCACGGATGCTGCTGGCCGAGCGCGGCCTGCCGTCCTCCAACACCGCGGGCTACGAACTGTTCGATCAGGTCGGCTCTCTCGGACTGACCAGCTTCATGCAGGAAGTGACGCGGGTGCGCGCACTTGAGGGCGAAATCGCCCGGACCATCCAGTCCATCAACGGCATCTCCGCCTCGCGCGTTCACATCGTCATGCCGGATCGCGGCAATTTCCGGCGTGGAGACCAGAAGCCTTCGGCATCGGTCATGGTCCGCGGCGGCAACAACATCGCCGGCCGGACCGCCGATTCGATCCGGCATCTGGTTGCGTCTTCGGTTCCCGGCCTAACCATTGATGAAGTCACTGTGCTCGACGCGACCGGCAAGCTGCTTGCCGCCGGCGACGACTTCTCGAACTCGAACCTCAACCGTTCGCTCTCGATCGTGCAGCTTGTTCAGGGCGAAGTCGAAACCAACATCGAAAAAGCCCTGTCGCCGTTTCTCGGCATCGAGAACTTCCGGGCCAGCGTCAACGCCAAGGTCAACACCGACAGTCAGCAGATTCAGGAAACCGTTTACGATCCCGAATCCCGGGTTGAACGGTCCATCCGCATAACCCGGGAAAACCAGACATCCAGCGAATCCAATGCGGCGACGCCTGCGACCGTCGAGCAGAACATTCCCGACCAGGGGCCTGACGCCACCGGCGCCGCTGGCCCGAAATCCAGCGAACTGGCCGAGCGGAAGGAAGAGCAAACCAATTTCGAGATCAACTCGAAGACGGTTTCCACTGTCCGCAACAGCTACAATATCGAGGGCCTGTCGATCGCGGTCGTGGTCAACAAGGCCCGCATCGACGCCATGCTGGGTGGAGAGCCGACACCTGAGCAGACCGCTGCCTATCTTGCCGAACTTGAGCAGGTGGTTGCCTCTGCCTCCGGCATTGATGCTGAGCGCGGCGATCGCGCCACTGTCACCGTCATGGAATTCCTTGCCAGCGAGATCCTGACCGCCGATGCAGCGCAACCGGGCTTCATGGATACGCTGAAGACACAGCTTGGCACCATCATCAATGCCCTGGCGTTCATCACGGTTGCTGTCCTGCTGATCATGTTCGGCTTCCGTCCGCTGCTTCGCGGGACTGCCGGCGCTTCCAGCCAGGATGAACTTGGCATGGATGATGAACTGGAATTGCCGGACTTCTCGCCGGCGGCCATGGGCGGTGGCTCGATGCCAATGGAAGGCTTCGGTGCAGACTTTGGCTTCGGCGAGGAAAGCGAATCCGAACTCGAGCTCGAGGACAGTGGCACCTTCAACCGTCGCGTCAAGGAAGGTCCGGAGCGGCGCCTTGCCCGCATGGTCGAGATCAACGAGGAACGCGCTGCGAAAATCCTCAGGAGCTGGGCTTCGAGCGAAGCAGCTTGAGCATGGCATGACAAGCGAGGCCGGTTCGAACTGCACCGGCCCAGGCGGCTTGCCCCCTGACGGATCAAGTTCTGGCGGCAGGCTCGACGCCCGCGCCAATGGCCTCACCCGGCGGCACATCGTCCATGGTCATCACCAAGCCGCTTGCGCGCTTGAGCTATTCTTCCCACGAACAGGAACTGAGACCATGCTTCGCGCTCCGTACAATCGGGGCGCGGTTGTGAGAACGCGACTGTCAGCGCAGTTGCGGCCGAATGGCCGGGCTCGTGACCAATTCATCATGCGCTCGCGCGAAGGTCGTGACGCCGCCCGCTCGCACATCGTGAGTGATTCGACGCCATAGCTGGCAAATCACCGGGATCAGGCTGAAATTCGCTCAGAGATAAAGCAATATGTCCAGTCCCAGAAAATGGTCATGTTTTCTCGGGGTAATTTTCGGCACACTATGGCCGTGGCTGGATTGATTCGTTGATTCGCCTTTTGCCGGGAATCACAAGTGGCGGCTTGGCCCGGCGGGCACATCACGAACTCTCGCGCAGATCGTCTGTGCTTCTGCGGGGCCGATCCACGATCGTGGTTGTAGATGCGTCGCTTGGTGATGGCGCGTACGGGGAAAGGGCAGTCGATGATCGCGCGCGGGGCGTTTATCCATGAATTGGAAGCTCAGCGGACTCGTGGGCAACTGGCCGGCGGGATGGACCTGATTTGCACTTACGCCGGTGCGCGATCCTATCTGCTTGCCCGTACCGATCTTTATTCGGACCGGAACCACGATTTCATCGTGACGTCGGACTGGCCGTTCAACCTTGTTCGTCAGTACGGGGCGACGCTCGTTGATTCAGAGGCCCGTACAAGCGAGGTACGGCGCTGCCTGCAGGCCTTCGAGCCGATGTTTCAGGAGATTGACGCTTCGGTGGACCTGTCACCCGAATATGCGCGGCGGATGTGCCTGATACCCTACAATGCCGGTCAGGCTCGCATGTTGCTGGCTCTTCTGTTCGACAAGGACGCCTCGGTTTCCCATGACCGATTGCGCGACGTGGCACTGGCAACCGCCTATCACACGGCGCAATTTCCCGAGATCGTATCGAACAATTACGCATTGTCCGACCTCACGGTTCGGGAAGTTGAATGTCTGTCCTGGATAGGCGAGGGCAAGACCAGCGATGAAATTGCATTGATAATCGGGATCTCGCGCAACACGGTCAACAACTACATCACCAGCATAATGAACAAGACTGGTGCAAAAACCCGCTCCGAAGCAGTTGCATTTGCTGTTCGCCAGCGCATTATATAGCCAGAGGAACGCCCCTTATGGAATTCGGAGCCTATCAAGATGCGCAAGCCCCGGAGCGCTCGGAACGCTCCCCGGGTGCTGGCGTGGCGGGAAATGCAGGTTCGATTGCGGATCTGTTTCCCAAGCTCGTGTCCATGCAGCGTCTGTGTGGCAGCACGGCGTTCGCACTGCTGACTGTCCAGGCCCACACACTGCTGAAGCCGGGACAGATCGAATGCGTGGTTCAGAGTCCGGGTTCGCAGGATCAGGTGAACAGTTTCATCCGCGACAGATCCGAATTCCTGCTCGGTCACCTGTATTCGTCCCCCTGTCCGCTGATTCTGGCGCCGCGGGACGCTGTTGTCTTCGAACACTCCCCGGCAACCATTGTCCGCACCGATGACGGGACGGCTCTGCACCTGGCATTTCCGGTGCAGCTGGGAACGATGGGCAACGGGTTTGTGGTGTTCTTCGATGCCCGTGCCATACTCAACAATGATCTGCTGATGGACATGCACCGGAAGTCCGTAACGGTGATGCGCGAAAAGTTGCGGCTCGCGTTCGGGATGTCTGTCGGTACCGAAAATCTCAACGATCGGGAAATCGAGTGCCTGCAGCTTGTTGGCAATGGCATGAAGAGCGAAGCGATCGGCGAACAGCTCAATCTGTCCGTTCACACCGTCAACGCCTATCTGGGCTCGGCAACCACAAAGCTCAACGCTGTCAATCGAATCCAGGCAATCGCCAAGGCAATCAGGCTCGGTGTCATCGCCTGACTGGCGTCGGTGCGTGCAGCCGAAAGCGGTTGCTCATCCCCAACCGGGCGCTGAAGCAGGGGACAGGCTATCGTAATGTCTTGTGAAGCTTGCTCGGTCGTGAGTGTCTCAGGCTGAGCGGCGCGAAACATGCACCGCCGAGACGAAGGGACGGAAGGCCGCGGCGCGCAGGCTTTCGGCAAGAACGACCGTGTTGTCGTCGGGATCGTCCAGCGGTTCTTCGAAATCGATATGGTTGATTTCGATTCCGCCACAATCCTGCTCAAGCACCAGCCGTGCATAGATCGTCACCTTCTTGGGACGGATCTCGAGATCCAGCACCACCCGCGGCTGACCGCCCCAGTCGAGATAATAGTCCCCGCCGATGCCGAGCTTCACCGTACCGGGCAGAAAATACATCTCTGCCGCCGATGCCACCAGATCGGCAAGGTCGCCATGCCGTTCGAAGCGAAGCATGGAGATGAGGTCAGCCACGTCGATCAGACGCAGCTCGCTCGCAACAGTACAGATCGCGTCTGCGATGATTTTTTCCTGCTCGGCGGTAAAGGGATGCTGTTTCATGAGCGCGCGCCTGGAATAGTGGAATTTGGTTTGGCCGAATAGATCCGGTGCACCAACTCGGCCACAGCCTTGTAGAACACCGGCGGGATGAAGTTATCGACCGAGACTTGCGCAAAAATGGAGCGCGCAAGCGGAGGATCTTCGAAAACTGGAATTCCGTGCGCTTCGGCAACTTCACGGATCTTCAGCGCGATAAGGTCCTGGCCCTTGGCTATGACAATCGGGGCGCCACCCTCTTCGCGCACATAGCGCAGGGCGACCGCGAAATGGGTCGGGTTTGCGATCACCAGGGTGGCGCGCGGCACATCTGCGATCATCCGGCGCCGTGCACGGTCGCGGGCAAGAGAGCGCTGACGCGCCTTGATGATCGGATCGCCATCCGACTGCTTCAATTCGTCCTTGATCTCCTGCTTGCTCATCTTCAGGTCCTGGTGCCAGCTGTAGCGGGTCCAGAGAATGTCAACGATGGCCAGGGTCGCCGTGCAGATCAGCACCACCACGACAACCTTGCCGGCCATGCGGGCCATGTCGGGGGCGACCAGGATCGGGTCCATGAACATGAAATCGAGCGAGCGATAGAATTCCGTCCGCATCACCACTGCCACGACAGTCGAGACCACCACGATCTTGAAGATGTTCTTGGCGAATTCCACCAGGCCCTTGGGGCCGTAGATCCGACCCATACCCTTGATGATGGAAATCCGCTCCAGCTTCGGCTGAACCCGGTCGAGAACGGGGCTGGGCATGTTCTGCAGCACCGATGCGGCGATACCGAATCCCATCAGCAGTGCGAATGCAGGAAGCAGAATGCCGCCGGCCTCGAAGAACAGCAGCTGGAACAGCGCCATTGCGTCGCCGCCGGTGGTCAGCCGCCAGCCATCCGATTGCTCGAACAGGTCGCGCAGTGTTTCGGTGAACCTGGCCGCACTGCTGGGCAGGAAGAATACAAGAAACACCAGCATGCCGAGCGTCGAGGCAAAGACCGGGACCTCGCGACTGAAGGGCACATTGCCCTTGTCCACCGCGTCGCGGATTTTTTTCTCTGTTGGTTCTTCTGTTTTGCTGTCTTTGTCTTCGCCTTCAGCCATCTCAGCTCAGGCTCAAGCGGCTTCGGCGTCTGCGGATGGATTCTCACGCAGCGTCAGCTGGTCAAGTCCGGCAAGCCTGATCGCTTCCTGGGCGATGCTGCGCCGGGCAACCGCGATTTCCCGGGTGCTGACGCCGGCGGTTCCGGCGGCCAGATCCGATTCGATCATCCGGCGTTGGCGTGCACCGATGGCCGACAGAATCGAGTCGGTCAGGGCCTGGTCGGCGCCGCGCAAGGCGGTGGTGATGATATCGCCCGAGATGTCGTTGAACAGCGTCACGCGGCTCTTCTGCGGCATCAGGAGGATATCGTCGAACAGGAAGATACGCGGCCGCACTTTTTCCACGGCGGTCTTCGAAACGGTTTCAAGCGCGCCGAGCAGTGATTCGACGTCCGGCTTGGACAGCTCGTTCATGATCTCGGCCACTTTGACCGAACCGGTGCTCGACCGTTCCGCCTCGATGGTGGCGACCAGATCCCGGACCCGGGCCTCGATGATTTCGGCAGCGCGCGGGTTGACGTTCTTCAGGTCGACCGCACGGCGCACGATGTCCACCCGCACCTTTTCCGGCAGCTTCATCAGCGTCCGGCCGGCAAAGGCTGTCGGCAGCATCGACACGATATAGGCAGCGGTCTGCGGATGTTCGCTCTGCAGAAACTTGCCGACGCGGTCCGGATCGGAATCCTGAAGCCGGTCCCAGATAGATGTCTCATAGCTCTGGAACTGGGTGCGCCGTCCGAGAAGCCCATCGACCTCGTCGGGTGTCAGGCCTTCTTCCAGGATGCCTTCCATCGCCTTGGCGTTGTCCATCAGGCCTGTGCCTTCACTGAACAGGTCCTCGAACTCGTTGACCAGTTCGACAAGCTCTTGCGGCTTGATGGTGCGCAGGTTCTGGGCTTTCTGGATGATTTCCTGCAGTTCCTCGTGTTCGAAGAACTTGAGCAGCTTGCCGGCAACCGGTTTTCCCATGGCGAGCAGAACCGCCGCGGCCTTTTCCGATGGGGTCAGCGCCGTGCTGACTTCGGTGCTCTCGGGGCTGAACTCATCATAGCTTGTCATATCAGTTCGACTTCTTCTGCGGTTCGCCGATGACTTCGATGATCTTGACGGCGAACTTGGTGTCGTCGGTTTCGAGAACTGTAATCTCTCCGCGGCCGATAAGCTTGCCGTTCACCATGATATCCACAGGTTCTCCGATCTTCCGGTCCAGCGCGATGGTCGCGCCTTCAGACAGGTTCATCAGTGTGGAGACCGCCATCCGGCTCGAACCGAGAATGATCTGCACATCTATGGGAATACCGAGAACCAGGTCGACGCGGTTGGTGGAACCGCTGGCGCCGATCTTGACGCCGGGATTGGAAGACTGTGCCGAACCGAAATCCTGAACCAGCGCATTGCCGGCTGCTGCGGCTGCAGGTCCGTCCAGATCCGGGACGCCGAAGTCTCCGCCGAAATCCGCCCCGCCTGCGAAATCGCCGCCATCCAGGCCAGGCGTGTCGAGGCCCGCGCCGAAATCGGAAGTGTCTGCTGCCGAATCACCGATGTTGAACGGGTCGTCGGCTGTGGCGTCATCCTCGAAGTCTGCGCCAAAATCGGAACCAAAGGCTGCTGCGCCACCCATACCATCCACGCTTTCTTCAGTGAGACCGGGCTCTGAGCCGGCATCTTTCTTCAATACGCCGCGAAGATCACCCACGGCTTCATCTATCGCGCTGTCGTCCTGCGCCATCAGATCATCAATGCCATCGAGTGCTTTTTCACCAGCCATATGTCTTTATCCCGCCTGAAGCTTGCCCGGAGCCTGCCATGGGGCTTCCTGGCCATCATCTCACTTGAAATCGGTTTTCCAGTTTTCGTCCGGCCCTGCCTGGCCTTCGACCTTAACCATATAACGTGTGCCCGCGCGCCCCAGCGCACAGGTATAAAGGGGTTGTCCGTTTGCGCTCAGAGTGACCTCGATGTCGCCATTATGGGCAAACGCAATCAGGTCGCCGGGCTGCAAACGGCTTATCTCGCCAAGTTCCAGGGATTCCAGTGCCACTGCCGCCTGAAGGCTGATCTGCGACTTCGAAACCCGGTCGCTCAGCCGCTCGGCCCATTCGCCCTTGTTCCCGTCGGCCTTTTTGTTGAGCTTGGACGAGTTGACCTTGGTCTTGAGCAGCACGGATTGCGGCAGGATAAGTGTCAAGGGTGCTGCGACCGCGCCGAATTCGATATCCAGCGTCAAGGCGACTGCATGGAAATCCGCGATCGAATCGTCTTCCGCCTCGGGATGTTCCGGCTGAGGGTTTTTTGCTCTCGCCTTCGCGTCAGGCTTTGCCGCGACCAGGTTGCGCAGGCTGTCATTGAGCTGCTCGAAAACCACCAGGGACATATCCAGTTCGATGCCCGACAGGGGCCGGGCAGCAATGTCGAGCTGGTCTGGGTCGGAACCACCGAGAAGGCATTCCACCATGCCGATGATCAGTTTCGTGCCGCACAGGCTGCAGATGTCGTTGGACCAGTTGGCAATGGTCGCTTCGCAGTAGACGGTGTCGCCGCTCAACTCAGAGAGCAACTCGCGGCGGCGGCCCAGATGGATATCGCCGGGACGGGCGTCGATCGTCACCCCGGTGGCCGTCAGAAAAGCAGACGAGAGCACCGGACCAAGCGCATTGAGCAGGGTCTGGCTTCGGGACTCGATGTCCGCGCCATTGCCCTTGACGCCGATCATGCGATCCAGCAGGTCGGGGTCGAAGGCCAGCTGCTCTGCCGATTGCTCTTTTTGTGGTGCAGCGCTCATCGGGTCAAGCCGCCTTTGCGTCGCCACCGCCGCCAGGATTCATCATTTCCTGCTCGACTGCGTCAATGGATGGGCGCTCATAGGACGAGATGGTCTTGCGGCCGTGCTCAAGGGCAACCTGCGGAACCGAGCCGTTCATGTAGGCCAGCAGCGTCTGCTTGACGATGGTGTAGAGCCGGTTCTGCTTGGTCCGGACGATCTTCACGTTGGTCGCAATCGGGCTGAACACACAGTAGGAAAGGAAAATTCCAAGCATCGTACCCACCAGCGCCGCGCCGATCAGGCCGCCGAGAACGGCGGGAGATTCGTTGATCGCGCCCATGGCTTTGATCACGCCCAGAACGGCGGCGATGATGCCGATGGCCGGGCAGGCATCCGACATGGTGCTCAGCGCATGGTAGGATTTCAGCCGATCCTGCGCGATGGTCTGGATCTCTTCGTCCATCAGCGCTTCGATTTCATGCGGACGGGCATTGCCGATAATGATCAGGCGAACGTAATCGCAGATGAACGAGGTCAGTTCCTTGTTCTTCAGGATCGTCGGGGCCGACTGGAACAGCTCGGATTCTTCCGGATTGTCGATGTGCGCTTCGATCTCGTTGCGGCTCTTGGTGCGCAGGTCACGCATCAGCGAGTAGAGGATGCTCAGGGTGTCCAGATACTCGCGTTCCTTGGGAACCTTGTTCTTGAAGGCTTCACCCAGGGCCGAGATCGTGTCCTTGATGGTCTTGACCGGGTTGGTCATGATGAAGCCGCCAATCGCGGCGCCGCCGATGATGACCAGCTCGAACGGCTGGTTGAGCACCTCGATGTGTCCGCCCATCGCCATGAATCCACCAAGCACGCAGCCAATGGTGATGACAAACCCGATAATGATATTCATGACGCCTCGCCGCAATGATTTACATGCATACCAATCACTACGGCTTGAGCCTTGTGTGAAGCTGAATCTGGCTGCTTGATGAATGGCTTCCTGACAATCTTCAGCTTCGCACAAGCAAGATGGCCTAATCCGGGACATGCTTGCAGCGGTTGCGCCGGATTTGCATCCGCGCGACGCGCCCTGAGGCACAACGGGGGTGAATCCGGTGACGTCAACATACACCAGCTACAATCTGATCGCGCGGGACCTGCCGCGTTCGATCGAGCGGATCGCCAGCCAGCCCCAGGTTGCCCGGGAAAGCGAATATTATCTCAAGCGGATTTCCGAGATCAAATCCATCGACGAATTCATGGCCGATACGCGGGTCTTCAACTATGCCATGAAGGCGCACGGTCTCGAAGACATGAATTATGCCAAGGCTTTCATGCGCAAGGTGCTGACCGAAGGCGTCGACAAGGATGACGCCTTCGCCAACCAGCTTGCCGACTCCAAGTACAAGGAATTCGCCGAAACCTACAATTTTGCCCGCAACGGCGAAACCGCGACCATCTTCACCAAGGCGCAGCAGGGAACGGTCGACAAATACCACCGGCTGACCCTCGAGGAGGAAGCCGGCGTCGATAACACTGGTGTGCGGTTGGCGCTTTACTTCGAACGGACCGCGCCGGAACTGGATTCGGTTTACGGCATTCTTGCCGACACGGCGCTTTACGAAGTGGTCCGCACGGCTCTCGGCATTCCGGCTGAAATCGCGGCGTCAGATATCGACAAGCAGGCCGACATGCTCAGATCGCGCCTCGACATCAAGGATTTCAAGGATCCTGAGAAACTCAACACCTTCATGCAGCGGTTCACGGCTCTCTGGGAGCTGGACAACCCGTCCTTCGGTTCGGCTGGTTCGAGCCTGCTGCTGAGTTCGTCCACCGGTTTCGGCATTACGCCGGAGCTGATGCTCTCCATCAACAATCTCAAACTCGGGGGCCGCTGATGCAGGGTTCGCTTTACGTTTCATTGTCATCCCAGATTGCGCTTGAGCGCCGTCTGACCACTCTGGCCGACAACGTCGCCAACGCCAATACCACAGGGTTCCGGGCAACCGAGGTTAAGTTCAACGAGGTCCTGGCCAACACCGGATCGACCGACGTGTCCTTCGTCGATGAGGGTCAGGACTACCTTTCCACCGCGAATGGCGGCCTGAAGACGACCGGCAGTGCGCTCGACTTCGCTATTCGTGGCGACGCCTGGTTCATGATCGAAACGCCGACCGGCAAGATGCTGACCCGCGACGGCCGCTTCACGCTCACCAATACCGGCGCGCTGGTCAACATCGATGGCTACCCGGTGCTCGACCCGGGTGAAGCGCCGATCCAGCTCGATCCCGACGGAGAGGCGCCCAAGGCCGGCCGTGACGGCGGTTTGACCCAGGATGGCTTCCGCCGCGGTGCGATCGGCCTGTTCACGGCCGATTTCAGCGCCGGATTTACCCGCAAGGCGCCGCTGGGCATTGTCCCCACCCTTCAGCCCGAACCGGTGCTCGATGAGGAAAGCGCCGGTCTGTTGCAGGGCTACATCGAGAACTCCAACGTCAATGCCATGTCCGAGATGAGCAAGCTGATCATCATCTCGCGTGCATTCGAGAACATTTCGGCGATGACCAACTCCACCGAGGCTGTGTTCAAGGAAGCCATCCGAACCCTTGGCAGCGGGCGATGAGCCGAATGCCTTCTTTTCTGGCGCCTAGGCACGCCTTGCCGGAGATCTTCAAACCATGAGCGGCCGGCCGGCTCTTGCCAGGCTTGCCGAGACCGTGCGCACCTTCTCAACTCCCGAAGGTGCCTACGACATCTCTGGCACGGTCATCGCCGTGGCCCCCGGCCACTGCGTCGTTGCCGGCCTGTCGCGGCATGTCCGCATCGGCGATTTCCTCACCTTTCGCCATGGCGGCACCAGCAAGCTGGCCGAGGTGGTCAGTCTTGGACCGGATGAATTGATCGCCTGTCCGGTAGATGGTGCATCACAGGCCAATATCGGCGAACGGGTCTGGCGCCGCGGGCCGTTCAGGCTGTCGCCGGATCAAAGCTGGTGCGGTCGCACCATCAACGCGCTTGGCGAGCCCGTCGACGGATTCGGCCCGCTCACGCAGGGCCCGGCTTCTCGCCCGGTCACCGGTGCCGCGCCGGCATCGATGCTGCGGCAAAGGGTCGACAAGCCGCTCAAGACCGGCATTCGCGTCGTCGATGTCTTCACGCCGATGTGCCAGGGACAGCGGCTGGGGGTTTTTGCCGGTTCCGGTGTCGGAAAGTCGACCCTGCTGTCGATGTTTGCCAAGGCGGCCGACTTCGATCGCGCGGTGGTGGCGCTTGTTGGCGAGCGCGGCCGCGAGGTCCGGGAATTCATCGAGGACACGCTCGGCCCGAACATGGCCAAGACCGTCGCTGTGGTTGCCACCAGCGATGAAAGTCCGATGCAGCGCAAGCTGGCGCCGCTGACGGCAATGGCCATTGCCGAGCACTTCCGCGATACTGGCGAGAATGTCCTGCTGATTGTCGACAGCCTGACCCGGTTTGCCCATGCGCTGCGTGAGATCGGTATGGCTGCGGGTGAACCGCCGGTCGCTCGCGGCTATCCCGCATCTGTGTTCACCGCCTTGCCAGGCTTGCTCGAACGTGCCGGTCCGGGACCGGAAGGGGCGGGCGCGATCACCGCGATTGTCTCGATCCTGGTCGATGGCGACAACCACAACGACCCGGTGGCCGATTCCGCGCGCGGTATTCTCGACGGGCATCTGGTGCTTGATCGCGCACTCGCCGACGAAGGCCGCTATCCACCGGTCAATCCGCTGACCTCGATCTCGCGTCTGGCGCGAAAGGCCTGGCGTGGTGACGAGGAGAAACTGGTGATGCGGCTCAAGGCCCTCATTCACCGTTTCGAGGAAACCCGCGACCTGAGGTTGATTGGCGGCTATCGCGCGGGCTCAGATGCCGAACTGGAAATGGCGATCAAGCAGACCCCGGTCATCTATGAGACCCTGCGCCAGACACCTGAACAGCCGCCAAGCGAAGATGCCTTTGCCGAACTCGCGGATGCAATGAAGGCTGCGGCGGGCTTGCCCGTGGCGCCGGCCTCCAAGGAAAGGACGAAACCGTGACCGAAGCTTCCAAGATCGCGACCGATGCGATCGAGACCCAAGATCAGGCTCCGATGCCCGCACCCAAGGCCAAGCGCTCGGGTGATCGGATCGTGGCGGTCACCGGCTTTCTGCTGGCAACCGCTGCGGCATTCTTCCCATGGTACGTCTTCTTCAACCAGGAAAGCTTCGGCATCGCACCCATGGGATACAGTGAAACCCGTGACCTTCCCGAATCCGGCGGCCGTTCCGTCGTCAATGTCTCGCCGCTGGCCATACCGGATGAAAATGACGGAAGCGCCGAGCCCTCAGCTTTCGATCCGATCACCACCGCTACGGTTTCCAATCTTGGCGAAGAGGGCAGCGGTGGACCGCCGTCGGCGACCATTGTTGACCCCGACAGGACCTTTCCCGGCAAGCCGCTCTACAAATTGTTGCATGTCGCCAATGGCCGTGCGCTGATCGAGGACAAGTCGGGCATGTACATTGTGCGCATCGGTTCGGTGTTGCCGGACAATTCTCGCCTTGCCACTCTCGAGAAGCGCGATGGGCAGTGGGTGATCATCACGTCCAACGGCGAGGTCATCCAGCGTTGAGGTCAGGTGAAGCTGACCGGAGCCAAGTCGCTCCCTTCCTGACCTAACAGGGCCTTCAAAGCCGCCGGATGCGCTTCCGGCGGCTTTTTCACGCCGCGTGCACACCCCGGATATGTGGGCAACTCCGGTCGCGTCGGACGCCTTCATGCACACCCGTCGCATCCGGCCGGTCGATCCCGTGCGGGGGCAGGGACCGGTGGTCCGTTCCATCGGTATGGAGCAGGGCGGCGTCTGCTTTCTTCCGTAAGGCACACGCAAGATTAACGGCCTAGTCTCTGGGCTTGTTAAGGACAGGGAAACGCCATGCAGCCGATTCAGCTTTTCGAACTGGCATCCAAGCAATCTCACTGGCTCACAGTGCGCCAGAGCGTGGTTGCCGGTAACATCGCGAATGCAAACACACCCGGTTATGCGACGCGCGAAGTGGCGGCATTCGAGGCCGTGCTCGACAAGACCCAGCCGCAGGTTCGCATGGCGGCAACCCATCCCGGACATATCCAGGAAGACCTGATGCGCGGATCGGTCCGCAGCGGAAGCTTTGGTGACGTGGATGTCCAGCCTTCCGGAAACTCGGTCAGCCTGCCGCAGGAATTGAGCAAGACCGGAGAAATCAAACGCATGTACGAAATGAACACGGGACTGGTGAAAGCCTTTCACCGCATGATGCTTCTGACCGTGAGGCGCTGATTATGCCTGTTGATCCGCTTACTCTCGCCTCCCGCATCGCCTCTTCCGGCCTGAATGTTCAGGAAACCCGGATGCGGGTGCTCTCCGAAAACCTCGCAAACGCCCAGTCGACCGGGAACACGCCGGGAGCGGACGCCTATCGCCGCAAGACGATCAGTTTCTCCTGGGAACTCGACCGCACCTTCGGCGCTTCGCGTGCCGAAGTGTCCAAGATCGATGTCGATCCGGCCGAGTTCACCATGGAATACGACCCCGGAAATCCGGCGGCTGACAGAAATGGCATGGTCAAGTTGCCCAATATCAACGTCTTGGTTGAACTGGCAGACATGCGCGAGGCCAATCGGTCTTACGAAGCCAATCTCCAGACCGTCAAACAAACCAGGGAACTGGTATCCATGACCATCGATCTGCTGAGGGCCGGCCAATGATTGACAAGATTTCAGGACTTTCCGGCATTTCCGGCCTTTCGGGCCTGGCTGGTGCGCGCGATACCGACATGGCCGGTGCAGCCGGCATGCCGAACATGGCTGCCGCGATAGCGGGCCCTTCCGCGAGCTCTTTCGCCGATACCATGAAAAACCTCGGTCAAGGTGTGGTGAGCAACCTCAAGGTCGCGGAAGGCCAGTCCTTCGCCTCCATCCGCGGCGAGGTGCCGACCCGTGATGTCGTCGACGCCATCATGACGGCCGAACAGTCGCTGCAGACCGCAGTCGCCATCCGCGACAAGATGGTCACTGCTTATCTCGAAATCGCACGTATGCAAATCTGAGGAACACGCCATGAAGGCTTTGGCCATCGCAGCTACCGGTATGAATGCCCAGCAGCTCAATCTTGAGGTGATCGCCAACAACGTGGCGAACATCAACACGACGGGCTTCAAGCGGGCTCGCGCCGAGTTTTCCGATCTGCTCTACCAGGTCGAGCGCAACTCAGGCGTTCCCAATGCCTCCAACCAGGCTATCGTTCCCGAAGGCGCGCATATCGGTCTCGGTGTGCAGACCTCGGCCGTGCGCAACCTGCATATCCAGGGCAGCCTGGTCGGTACCTCGAACAAGCTCGACCTGGCGCTCGTTGGTCGCGGTTGGTTCCAGATCGAGACCCCGGACGGTGAAACCCAGTACACCCGCGCCGGCGCCTTCAACACCAACGCCGACGGCCAATTGGTTACCATCGACGGTTACGTGGTCGTCCCCGGCATCACTTTCCCCGATGAGACCAGCGAAGTGCAGATTTCCCGCACCGGACAGATTCTGGCCCGTATCGGCGATGATGTCGAATTGCAGGATCTCGGCCAGCTGACCCTGGCCAATTTCGTCAACGAGGCCGGCCTCGAACCGCTCGGCGACAATCTTTTCCGTGAAACCGTAGCCTCCGGTCCGGCGATCGTCGGTGTTCCCGCGGATCCGGGGTTTGCCCACATCCAGCAGGGCTATCTCGAAGCCTCCAATGTTGATCCTGTCAAGGAAATCACCGACCTGATCTCCGCCCAGCGGGCCTACGAGATGAATTCGAAGATCATTCAGGCGGCGGATGAAATGGCGTCCGTCGTTTCCAAGAACCTTAGGTAACAACAAGGGACAAGGCAGACATGATGTTTCGCCCCACAAAGCCTCTGCAAGGCCTGTTTCGCGCGGCAGTTGTCCTGGCCGGGCTGATCTGCGCCGTTCCCGCGGCGCAGGCCGGCCGCGGCACCGCGGTGGTTCCCGAACGGACCATCTATCCCGGCGAGGAACTGCTGGCCGACATGGTTCGCGAAGTCGATGTCACCAATCCGAACCTGCGCGGCGGCTATGCCGAGATAACCAGCGAAGTGCTTGGCAAGGTGACCACCCGCACGTTGTTGCCGGGCCGGACCATCCCGGTCGCGGCATTGCGCGATTCCTGGGCGGTCGAGCGTGGCAAGACGGTTCAACTGGTCTTCAGCGGCAATGGCCTGACAATCACCGCAGCCGGCACGCCGCTTGAGAATGCGGCGATCGGCGATTTCATCCGTGTCCGCAACATCGAATCCGGACTGATCGTGTCCGGCACGGTTATGGACAACGGCAGCATACGGGTGGCCGCGAAATGATCCGCAGGATTGCCAAGATATTCAGCATCTGGATTGCCATGATTTGCCTCGCCGGATCCGGGCCCGGGCCTGCAATGGATGCGGCTAACGGCTCACGGTCCGTCGAGGACTTTGCCTCCGGGTCGGGGCTGAGCTTCATCCGGCCGGCGGGCGCGTCCTCGCGCATCAAGGACATTGCCTCGCTGCAGGCAGGACGCGACAACCAGCTCATTGGCTACGGCCTCGTCGTCGGTTTGCAGGGAACCGGTGACGGTCTCCGCAATTCGCCGTTCACCGAACAGTCGCTCCGTGCAATGCTGCAAAATCTTGGCATTTCCACCGAAGGCGGCGCGTCGCGGGTCAACAATGTTGCGGCCGTGATCGTCACCGCCAATCTGCCGCCCTTCGCCAGCCTGGGTTCGCGGATCGATGTCACGGTCTCCTCTCTGGGGGACGCCACCTCGCTGCGTGGCGGGACACTGGTCATGACATCGCTGTCGGGGCCGGACGGCCAGATCTATGCGGTTGCACAGGGCTCCGTCATCGTGTCCGCGGTCAATGCGCAAGGCGACGCGGCCATCCTCCAGCAGGGCACCGCGACCGCGGGCCGCCTGCCCGGCGGCGCAATCATCGAACGCGAGATTCCGGCGACCTTCAAACAGACCGAGGGGCTGGTCTACCAGCTCCGCAATCCCGATTTCACAACGGCCGTGGGCATGGCCGACGTCATCAATGCATTCTCCGAAGCGCGCTACGGCACGCCGATCGCCGAAGCCCGCGATTCCACCACTGTGGCGGTTCGCAAGCCGCCCCGCGCCGACCTCGCTCGCCTGACCGCGGAACTCGAGGGTCTTGTCGTCGAGACCGATTCACCCGCGCGTGTCGTGGTCAACGAGCGCACCGGCACCATCGTCATCGGCAATGATGTCCGTATCTCCAAGGTTGCCGTCAGCCATGGAACGCTGGTTGTCCAGATCAACGAAACGCCCACCGTGGTCCAGCCATTGCCGTTCTCTGACGGCGTGACAGCCGTGGAACCGCTCACCGACATCACCGCCGGCGTCGACGGTGGCCAGGTCGCCATCATCGACGGGCCGGATCTCAGAACGCTGGTCGCCGGCCTGAACTCGATCGGCGTCAAGCCCGACGGCATCATCGCCATTCTCCAGGGCATCAAGTCAGCCGGTGCGCTGCATGCCGAACTGGTGCTGCAATGAACAGCGCGCGGCAGTCACCCTCCCGCAGATGGTTCCGTGGCGGAGCCGCGGTTGTCCTTCTGGGCCTGGTCGCTCCCGGCGCATTTGCCCAGCAGGCGCCGGCGCCAACTCTTGAAGAGGAGATCCGCGCCTTCTGCGGCAACATCGCCGATGCAGCGCGTGACCAGCGCTATCTTCTGCAGAAGAAGGAGCTCGAAGAGCTTCAGGCGGAAGTCGACGAACGGATCGGCCTGCTCGAGGAGCGGTCCGAAAAGTACCGCGAATGGTTGAAAAAGCGGGAAGACTTCATGCAGGTGGCCGACTCGCAGCTGGTTGAAATCTACAAGAACATGGCTCCCGATTCCGCTGCCGCGCAGCTGGAAATCGTCAAGCCGGGCATTGCGGCTGCCATCGTCATGAAACTCAGCCCGCGACTCGCAAGCTCGATACTCAACGAGATGGATACCAAGAAGGCGGCTGCCCTCACGACCATCATTGCCGCAGCCGCGGCACCCGAACAACCCGAGGATCCGTCATGATTAGGGCTTCAGCCATTACCGTTCTTGCTCTCATCCTGGCCGGGTGCAACTCGCAGACCTTGAGCGAGGTTGGTCAGGCGCCGTCGATGAGCCCGGTGGGGTCCGGTCTTGCCTATGGGGAAACGCCGCAAATGGCGGCATATCCCAAGCAGCCGCCACCGCGCTCAAGCAGCTTCTCGCTTTGGGACGATCGCCGTTCCAAGCTGTTTCAGGATGCCCGCGCGGTCAGCGTCGGCGATATTCTCACCGTCGATCTTGCCATCAACGACAAGGCCAGCTTTGACAATGCCACCGACCGCAGCCGCAAGAATGCGAGCGGCATGAATCTCGGCATGAACATTCCGGTCATCTCCGCCGTTGGCGCCGGTGACCTTGAATATGGCTCCAACACCTCGACCAAGGGGCAGGGCACGACTGAACGGTCCGAGAAACTGCAGTTGCGTGTGGCCGCGGTCGTCACCGGCATCCTGCAGAACGGCAATCTCGTCATCAGCGGCAGCCAGGAAGTCCGGGTCAACCAGGAACTCCGCATTCTCAACGTGGCGGGCATTGTCCGGCCGCTCGATGTCGACCACAACAACACCGTGGCCTACGACAAGATTGCGGAAGCCCGGGTTTCCTACGGTGGTCGCGGTCGGTTGACCGAAGTGCAGCAACCGCCGATCGGTCAGCAGCTTGTCGATATCCTTTCTCCGATCTGACGGCGTGACCCATGGCTGACTTTGAAAGCGCAGAAGACGATGGCGGCAAGAAGAAGTCCGGTCTGATCGTCACCATTGCGGTCGTGCTGGTGCTCAGCCTGGTCGCGGCTGGAGGCGGCTGGATGGTCGGCGGCATTATCGCGCCGCAGGTGGATCAGCCGGAAACGGCTGCATCTGCAGGTTCTGAAGGCAAGGACGAGAAAAAAGAAGAAGAGGCTGAGGACAAACCGCGGGAAAACGTTCTTGCGCTTGAGCCGATCACCACAAACCTGTCATATCCTTCCGACAACTGGATTCGAATCGAAGTGTCTCTCGTGTTCATCGATGAACCCGATCAGGCGATGGCGGATCGGATCCACCAGGACATGCTTGCCTATCTGCGCACCGTATCGCTTCAGCAGATAGAAGGGCCGCGCGGCTTTCAGTATCTGCGCGAGGATCTGCGTGAACGCGTGAAGTTGCGGTCGGAAGGCCGCGTCAACGACCTCCTTTTGAGGACATTTGTGATCGAATGATTCGATTTCTATCAGCCTTTGCAGCCATGATGGCGATTGCAACGGCGGCGCACGGCCAGGTTCTGGATCCCAATCTGCTCCAGGCCCCGGTTGACGGATCCGTTGCAAGCTGGATCATCCGTACCTTCGGACTGCTGACCGTTCTGTCAGTGGCGCCCGGCATCCTCATCATGGTGACCAGCTTTCCGCGGTTCATCATCGCCTTCGCCATTCTGCGCGCCGGCATGGGGCTGGCCACGACGCCGGCCAACATGATTCTGGTCAGCCTGTCCCTGTTCATGACCTTCTATGTCATGGCCCCGACATTTGATCGCGCCTGGGAGCGGGGCGTGAGCCCGCTTCTCGAGAACCAGGTCAGCGAAGAGGAGGCCATCCAGCTCATCGCCGACCCGTTTCGCGAGTTCATGCTCGTCAACACCCGTCCCAAGGATCTCAACCTATTCATCGACATTGCCACCGAGCGCGGCCAGACGACCGAAACGGAAGGCAAGATCGACATGCGCGTTCTGGTCCCCGCCTTCATGATCTCTGAGATCAGGCGCGGCTTCGAGATCGGATTTCTTGTCGTCCTGCCGTTTCTCGTGATCGATCTGGTGGTCGCCACCATCACCATGTCCATGGGCATGATGATGCTGCCGCCGACGGCGATCTCGCTGCCGTTCAAGATCCTTTTCTTCATCCTCATCGACGGCTGGAACCTGCTTGTCGGAAGCCTCGTTCGCTCCTTTGTGTAAACAGGTTTACGCCTGAGCAGCCGTGCGCGGACCTGATTCCGGCGCCCGCTTGATGCTGCTCTCCGGCCCGGTGTGGCGGTATCTCAAGCATTGTTATGGTTAACTTAAGTGACGGTTAACTATATTGAATTTACTCGCTTATTTGGCTTTCGATTAATCAATTCGAAAGCGCCAACTGGGATTATGGTGCCAACATGACGGGGAGGAACACTCTTGCGAAGTCAAGGGGTTCCGACAGGCATGATGCCGAACCGCATGACCGGTAAAAACATAAGCCCGGTATGTCCCTCCTCAGTATTGCGTTATTTTTTAAAGGGACAATCCCATGACTAGCATCATGACCAACTCCGCAGCTATGTCTGCGCTCGCCACCCTGCGTTCGATCAACAACGACATGGAAAGCACGCAGAACCGCGTGTCGTCCGGTTACCGGGTTGAGACAGCTGCAGACAACGCCGCTTACTGGTCGATCGCAACCACCATGCGTTCGGACAACAAGGCTCTCTCCACCGTTCAGGACGCTCTCGGCCTCGGCGCTGCGAAGGTTGACGTTGCCTACACCGGCATGAACTCGGCCATCGACGTCGTCTCCGAAATCAAGGCGAAGCTGGTTGCTGCCCGCGAGCCTGGCGTCGACAAGACCAAGATCGACAAGGAACTGACAGAACTGAAGAACCAGCTGGTTTCGATCTCCGAATCCGCTTCGTTCTCCGGTGAGAACTGGCTCAACAACACCACTTCGGCTGCTGCCGGCACCAAGAACATCGTTGCCGGTTTCAACCGTGACGCCGCTGGCCTGGTCACGCTGACCACGCTCGACGTCGACGTGACCTCGACCACCCTGATCGGTGCCGCCGGCGAAAGCCTCGGCATCCTGACCAAGGACATCGATGCCAACGCGCTGGATCCGAACGCAACCGGCACCGCAACCCGCGACTACTTCCTGATCGACACCGGTTCGACCACCGGTACGCAGGCTTCCGGTACCGCGATTGCCCTGACTGCAGCCACCACCGACGCCCAGGTTGACGACATGATCCGTGTTGTCGACTCGATGCTGACGCAGATGACCGATGCCGCTTCGAACCTCGGTGCCGTCAACAAGCGCGTCTCCATGCAGGACGACTTCGTCTCCAACCTGATGGACTCGATCACCAAGGGTGTCGGCCGTCTCGTCGACGCGGACATGAACGAGGAATCGACCCGCCTGAAGGCTCTGCAGACCCAGCAGCAGCTTGGTATTCAGGCTCTGTCGATCGCCAACTCCAGCTCGCAGAACGTCCTGTCGCTGTTCCGTTAAGGATTGCTTAAGACTAAGTTTCGAGTTTGAGCATGTAAAGAACGCCGGGGAGCAATCCCCGGCGTTTTTCCATTCCGAAACAATCCCGTCGAATAAATAATTCCCGATTAAACCTTCAGTAACCACACTCCGTCATTTTGATCGTCAAGAAATGGTGGGTCGTGGATCGGAGGAAACCGGAAGCGACGGGCATGATGCCTGGCCACTGTTGCCGGTAACCGAGTCCGGTATGTCCCGCGTATTTTTTTGTCAAAAGGGACACTTCCATGACAAGCATCATGACTAACTCCGCAGCAATGTCTGCACTCGCCACTCTCCGTTCGATCAACTCCGACATGGAAATGACGCAGAACCGCGTTTCTTCCGGTTACCGGGTTGAGACGGCTGCAGACAACGCCGCGTATTGGTCGATCGCAACAACCATGCGTTCGGACAACAAGGCCATGTCGACCGTCAAGGACGCTCTCGGCCTTGGCGCCGCGAAAGTCGACGTTGCCTACACCGGCATGAACTCGGCCATCGACGTCGTCTCCGAGATCAAGGCAAAGCTGGTTGCGGCCCGCGAGCCTGGCGTCGACAAGACCAAGATCGACAAGGAACTGACAGAGCTGAAGAACCAGCTGGTTTCGATCTCCGAATCCGCTTCGTTCTCCGGTGAGAACTGGCTCAACAACACCGGCACTGCTGCTGCCGGCACCAAGGAAATCGTCGGCGGCTTCAACCGCGACGTGAACGGCCTGGTCTCGATCACCACCCTGGCAGTCAACACCACCTCGACCACCCTCATCGGTGCTGCCAACGAAAGCCTCGGCATCCTGACCAAGGATATCGATGCCAACGCGCTGGATCCGAACGCAACCGGCACCGCAACCCGCGACTACTTCCTGATCGACACCGGTTCGACCACCGGTACGCAGGCTTCCGGTACCGCGATCGCTCTGACTGCAGCCACCACCGACGCCCAGGTTGACGACATGATCCGTGTTGTCGACTCGATGCTGACGCAGATGACCGATGCCGCTTCGAACCTCGGTGCCGTCAACAAGCGCGTCTCCATGCAGGAAGACTTCGTCGCCAACCTGATGGACTCGATCACAACCGGTATCGGCCGCCTGGTCGACGCCGACATGAACGAGGAATCGACCCGCCTGAAGGCCCTGCAGACACAGCAGCAGCTCGGCATCCAGTCGCTGTCGATCGCCAACTCCAACTCGCAGAACATCCTGTCGCTGTTCCGTTAAGGAGCGCTTCAGACCCGATCATAGGGTTGGGCCCAACAACAACGCCGGGGAGAAATCCCCGGCGTTTTTTTGTTCACGCACCGGTAAGAAAGTCACCACGGTTAAGTGTTCAGTAACCATAATCCGACATTTTGGTTGTCAAGAAATGGTGGGTCGCGGATCGGAGGAAACCGGATGCGATGGGTATGATGCCTGGCCACCGTTGCCGGTAACCGAGTCCGGTATGTCCCGCGTAAGATCGTCAATAGGGACACCTCAATGACAAGCATCATGACCAACTCCGCAGCAATGGCTGCGCTCGCCACCCTCCGTTCCATCAACTCCGACATGGAGATGACGCAGAACCGCGTCTCCTCCGGCTACCGTGTCGAAACTGCTGCGGACAATGCCGCATACTGGTCGATCGCAACCACGATGCGTTCGGACAACAAGGCGCTTTCCACCGTTCAGGATGCACTCGGACTCGGTGCCGCGAAGGTCGACGTTGCCTACACCGGCATGAACTCGGCCATCGACGTTATTTCCGAAATCAAGGCAAAGCTGGTTGCCGCCCGCGAGCCTGGCGTCGACAAGACCAAGATCGACAAGGAACTGACAGAGCTGAAGAACCAGCTGGTTTCGATCTCCGAATCCGCCTCGTTCTCCGGTGAGAACTGGCTCAACAATGTCGGCACCGTGGCTGCCGGTACCAAGGAAATCGTCGGCGGCTTCAACCGCGACGTGAACGGCCTCGTATCGATCACCACTCTTTCGGTCAACGTGACCTCGACCACCCTGATCAGCGCAGGCAACGAAGCCCTCGGCATCCTGACCAAGGACATCAATGCCGATGCGCTGGACCCCAATGCCACCGGTACCGCCCGCAACTACTATCTGATCGATGCCGATGGTACAGCGGCAACCGCCGGCTCCGGTACGGCCATCACACTGGCTGCGACAACCACCGACGCACAGGTCGATGACATGATCCGCGCGGTTGACTCGATGCTGACGCAGATGACCGATGCGGCTTCGAACCTCGGTGCCGTCAACAAGCGCGTGTCCATGCAGGAAGACTTCGTCGCCAACCTGATGGACTCCATCGACAGCGGTATCGGCCGTCTGGTTGACGCGGACATGAACGAGGAATCGACCCGCCTGAAGGCCCTGCAGACACAGCAGCAGCTCGGCATCCAGTCATTGTCGATCGCCAACACCAATTCGGAAAACATCCTGCAGCTCTTCCGTTAAGACCGGACGTGAGTGGGCCGCTTTCGGGCGGCCACGGCAACAGGAAACAAGGGCCGCATCGGGGACGATGCGGCCCTTTCGCGTTGCTCGCTGGTCCAACCCTGGTTGCGACTGGCATCGAACTTTGTGCGGCGCGGTAACGCGTTGTAAAAACTTCGTTACAGCTTCGCTAAAACAGCAAGAAGTAAACAGCAACAGGTTTTCATTAGTAGATTTAGGGGTTGAATTAACCCCTCGTTAACCATAAACGTTTACCGATTAGTTACCAACGATGAACCGGCAAGCAAGGCAAGTGCCAAACCGGTTGCATGACGCAAGATCATCGTAGCCGGAATTGAGGCCGGTATGTCCCTGGGCAATTATAGGGGGCATTTAAATATGACCAGCATCATGACCAACGCAGCCGCAATGGCTGCCCTTCAGACACTTCGCACAATCAATTCAGAAATGCAGATGACGCAGGCGCGCGTTTCTTCGGGCTACCGCGTCGAAACCGCCGGTGACAACGCGGCCTACTGGTCGATCGCAACGACCATGCGGTCCGACAACAAGGCATTGTCCACCGTCAAGGATGCATTGGGACTGGGTGCGGCAAAGGTGGACATCGCCTACACCGCGATGAACAGCTCCATCGACGTGGTTTCCGAAATCAAGGCAAAGCTGGTTGCGGCCCGCGAGCCTGGCGTCGACAAGACCAAGATCGACAAGGAACTGACAGAGCTGAAGAACCAGCTTCAGTCGATTGCCGTTTCGGCATCGTTCTCCGGCGAGAACTGGCTCAACAACACCTCGACCGCAGCGGCCGGAACCAAGTCGGTCGTCGGCGGCTTCAACCGCGACGTCAACGGCCTGGTCTCGATCACCACGCTCGACATCAACGTCACCAGCCTGACCATGATCGGCGCTGCCAACGAAAGCCTCGGCATCCTGACCAAGGATATCGACGCCAACGCCCTTGATCCCAACGCAACCGGTACCGCAACTCGCGATTACTTCCTGATTGATACGGGCTCGACCACCGGCACCCAGGCATCCGGTACGGCCATCACCCTGGCCGCGACCACCACCGATGCCCAGGTTGACGATATGATCAGGGTGGTGGATTCCATTCTCACCACGATGACCGATGCCGCATCCAATCTCGGTGCCGTCAACAAGCGCGTCTCCATGCAGGAAGACTTCGTCGCCAATTTGATGGACTCCATCGACAAGGGTATCGGCCGTCTGGTCGACGCCGACATGAACGAGGAATCGACACGCCTCAAGGCCCTGCAGACGCAGCAGCAGCTCGGCATCCAGTCACTGTCGATTGCCAACACCAACTCGGAAAACATCCTTCAGCTCTTCCGGCAGTAAGCCGGACCGGCCCTGAACGGGCGGGCTGAATGATCGAATTCTACCGTGCCGCCGGTCAACGGACATGGTGGATCAGCTGATCCGCACCAAAATTGCCCTTGGTGCGGATCAGCGCAAATCTTGGTGAGGACGGGCATTTTTCATCGGGTCGGGCAGCCCGAGGTCATTCTCACACAAGTTTAACTCCCTAGGTTTCTCACGCGCATGAAGGCGCAGCCGGATCCTGCAGTCCCCGCCTTCAATTCTCGAAGGGAAAAGACAGTGAACCGGCTATCGTCAGCAATTGCCACCAAACGGAGAGGCTCATGACGGCCAGTTTCGCCAGGTATCTGCCGGATTTCGAATTCACCGATATGAGCGGTTTCCATGCTGACCGGCATGTGGAAGAAGAAGACAAGCCCGCAGCGCTGCCCAACATCAATATCGAAAGCATCCGCGCCGAGGCCCGGGCGGAGGGCGAAGCGATTGCGCGGGCTGAATTGACCCGCAAGTTCGAAGAAGAACATCTCGCCATCGAAAATCTTCACGCCGCCGAGCTCGCGGCCCTGCGTGAAGAGCTTGAAGCCAGTGCCGCGACACAAATTCCCGACGCTATTGCCGCAAGAAGCGCAGGAATCGCTGACATGATCGCCGGTGATGTTGAGGCCGTCCTCAAGCCGCTGATCGATGAGGCGCTTCGCGTCCGCATTCTCGCCGGCCTCTCCGACGAGATCCGCAAGATCCTGGCGCTGGAAAACGCCGGTCAGATCCGCGTCTCCGGACCTGACGCTCTGGTCGAAGCGCTGCAGGCCAATATCGGTGCCGATGCCGACAGGTTCGAAGTCCACCGCAACGACCAGTTCGACATTGAGGTCGAGATCAACAAGACCAAGTTTGCCAGCCGCCTCGAGGAATGGTCCAAAGCTCTGGCTGAGGTTTTCTGATGGCTGAAGGCGACTCAACCCACCAGGGCAAGAACGAGATCATCATCGTCAAGCGGCGCGGGAACAACGCCGATGACGGTGCCCATGGCGGCGTCTGGAAGATCGCCTACGCCGACTTCATGACTGCAATGATGGCTTTCTTTCTGGTGATGTGGCTGGTCAATGCCGCCAACGAGGAAAGCAAGGCCTCTGTCGCGAGTTACTTCAACCCGATCAAGCTGATGGACGACAAGCCGACCGATCGCGGCATCAAGCAGGTTGGCAACACCCAGGACGGTGAGGCCAAGGCACCGAAATCCAAGTCGGACGGTCAGGGGACCACCGACGGCAAGGCGGCCGAGGTCGGCAACCAGGAAAACAGCACCGCCGGAGAAAAGCAGGACTATTCCGAATCCGACTATTTCGAGAATCCGTTCTCGGTACTGGCTGAAATCGCCCAGGAAACGGGAACCCAGACCAACATCTCCGAAAAAGGCGATGGCGGTGCTTCGCAATCCGGACCTGCAACCGGCGCATCCGGCGGTGATGCCTACCGCGATCCTTTCGATCCGGATTTCTGGTCGAAACAGATCGAGCAGGAGCGCAAGTCGCTTGAGGATAGCCAGGCCATGGTGGAAGCCGACGGCTACCCGCAGAACAATGCGCCCCCCGACGCGATTGACGATCTGGGATTGCTTGAGGATCCCTATGCGCAGGCCGGAAACTTTGGTGGCAATCCCGAGGATGGACCGACCGGCAACCAGTCCGCCGATGTTGCCGGCGAAGGTGGAAACGGGTCGGAAACCACCGAAGAAGAAGCCAAGATCGCCAAGGCGGAGGCCGAGGCCGAGGAGCTCCAGAAGGAGATCGCCCGGGCACTCGGCGGTACCGTCGGCAAGCTGGCCGAAGGCTTGACCGTCACCCCGACCGAGGGCGGCTTGCTCGTCTCGCTCACCGACCAGCTTGATTTCGGCATGTTCAATGTCGGATCTGCCGTGCCGGGCCGTGACCTTGTTGTTGCCATGGAGAAAATCGGCGAGCTTTTGTCAAAACGGCCCGGCGCCATCGCGATTCGCGGTCACACCGATGCAAGGCCCTATACATCCGGCAATGATGACAACTGGCGGCTCTCGACCGCCCGGGCACACTCCGCCCTTTTCATGCTCGTCCGCGGCGGCGTACCAGAGGACAGGATCATCCAGGTCTCGGGCTTTGCTGACCGCCGGCTCAAGGATCCGGAAAATCCCTATTCCGAGGTCAACCGCCGCATCGAGATCCTTGTCGAGGCCGAAGGGAGCTGATGGTGCGGCGCGCCTTCTATCCCGCGCCTGTGAGCTTCGCCGCTGCCGCGGCGATGTTTGCGTTTGGTGCGCTGGCTCAGGAGCCGGCGAAACCATTGCCGTTTGAGCTGTTTCACGGCGCCAAATCCGGGACCGGCGGGCAGGACGCTGCCTCGGCTCCGGAGCATGGCGAGACATCTGCGGAATCACACGGCGCAGCCAATCCGCACCAGCCGGCAGCCGGCATGGTGGACGGAGCTGGCGACGACGCAGCTGCTGATCCCCAGAGTGCCGAGACCGAAGGTGTCAAGGCACCGTTTTCCGAACCGGCCGAAGTGGCAGGGCTGGAAATCGGCGAGCAGATGGAAAGCCTCGAACCCTACAAGTTGGTCCGCTCTCTGCAGTTCGTTCAGGACGCGGTCGTCCAGGGCGATCACTCCGCCATGGAGATGCAGCGCTTTCTCATTGGCGTGATCGACAGCCGGCTGCGTCAGGCAGACCAGAAGGTCTTCGACGATCCCCGCAATGTCGATGCCGCCCTGATCTATGCCATGAGTGGCGGCAATCCCGCCACGCTCGACATTCTTGCGATCAAGGACAAGTTCGGCAATTTCGACAACGAGGTGACCACGGTCCTGCGGGCCTATCTGAACGGCCGCGCTGCCAAGACGCAGACGGAACTCACCGAGGTGGTCGAGATCTACCGTGATACCGAGATCGGTCCCTACATCACGCTGGTGGCGGCCAACGTCACCGCTGCGCTCAACGATTCCGGAGCGCTCGAATTGTTTGACTGGGCCCGGTTGACGGCGCCGGGGACGCTGGTCGAGGAAGCCGCGTTGCGCCGCTCGCTGTTCATCGCGGCACAGAAGAACATGGTGGAGGAGGCACTGCATTACGCGCAACTCTATGCGCGCCGTTTCATCAATTCGCCCTATGCCGGTCAGTATGCCGATCTCGTGGTCGACCTCGTGCTTCTGAATTACGAAACCATCGGTGATGACGGCCTGAGCGAGATCCTGTCCTTCATGGACCGGCCGAGAAAACGCGAGATCTATCTGCGTATCGCCCGCAAGGCGGCCATTTCGGGTCTGCGCGATCTTGCGGTCTTTGCTTCGGACAGGGCCGAGGCGTTGCTCGGAATCAATGACACGGCACCACAGGCCATGGCCGAGCTCTACTCCGGCATGGCCAAGATCCCGACCGACGGCGTCGACGGTGTTCTTCAAAGCATCAATGCACTGTCGGGCGCCCGTTTGTCGCGCCGTGACCGTGCTTTGCGCAAGGCAGCAGAGATTGTCGCAAGTGAAGTCGTGAAGAAACCACTGCCCGACAGCTTCACGCAAGCAATGCCGGCCATGATACAGCAACCGGACATGACACAGGCCGGTGATCCCTTGAAGACTGCTGCCGATGGCGAAAAGAAAGCCGGGAGTCCCATTTTCAGACGCGCCAAGACCCCTGATGAGGAGTTGCGTGCCGCGGAAGACGAAACCTTCAAGGGTTATGTGTCGGACCGCAAACAGGCACTCGAGCGCATAGACAAGCTGCTTGAGTGAAGTGGAGAGGAAAGCCTCGTGAGCGCATTGGACATGGTGATGCAGCGGCAGGTGCCTGCTCGGCCCGCAGCCAAGGCCGGCGATGGCAACGGAGCGGTCGGGGACGGTCGCGATGACGCATTCTCCGCCGCCCTTTCACAGGAAAAACGCGGCACCACCGCTGATCGCGACCGGGTCAACAAGGCTGATGAAGCCTCGGCCGTGCGCGACGAAGCAGACGATGCGAACGAGCAGGCTGCGCAGTCAGACGAGATCCTGAACCTGCTCACGGGCCTGATGTCGAGTGCATCCTACTCGGATGATGCTGCACTGGGACAGCCTGCGCCAGGCGAAGAACTCCCGACTGAACAGGCAAACGGAATGCCGGCCGATCCCGAGGCCGGCAATGACGAGATGGCAGCCATTATCGCTGCTGCTGCAGGGAAGACGGCAGCTGCCGATGCCAATCAAGCCCGGGTGGCGGCGGTCGCAAAGCCTGCAAATGTCGCTGAACCGAAGGCCGATGGTGATGCCGCACAGGCTCAGGCTGCCGCACAATCATCCGACAAGGCCAAGGCAGCCAGCCTCCAGGCAAACACCGTTCAATCCGACCAGCGTGCCAGCGCGCCGGCCGCAGCCGCACAGGCAGCCACCGGCGGTGTAGCCGCAGTCGCGGCCCAGGCAGCTGTCCAAGCCGGGCCGAAGGCCCCCGCGGCGGACACAGGGGCGGAGCGCCAGAAAGATCAGACATCGGTCCGGGAAGTCATGCGTGCGCTTGGCATGGAAGGCTCAGCCCAGCCAACCGATGCGGAAGCTGGAAAGCGCGATCTCCGCAGTGGCAATGGCGGACGCCAGCGTGATGTCGCCGACCGTCGCCTCGACGATGCAATGGGCGCCAAGGGCGGCAAGGTCGAAGTGGTCGAATCCCGCAAGTTCATGCCTGCCCAGAACATGTCGGCCAATGGACAGTTGCTGACCCGCACACTGGCCGAAGCCGGAAGTACGGCGATCGCGGCGCAGAAGGCCGCTCCGGCGCAGCAGCTCACGCAGACGGGCCTCTCGCAGCCGGGGCAGACCCTGCATACGCTTAAGCTTCAGCTCAATCCGGTGTCGCTGGGCAGCGTCACCGCGGTGCTCAAGCTTACCGGTGATGATCTGTCGGTCGAGATAAAGGTTCAGACCGCCGAAGCCTATCGTCAGATCAAGGAAGACAACCAGTCGATGCTCAAGGCGCTGCGCGCCCAGGGCTTTGGTGTGGAACAGATTTCCGTCCAACACGTGCCCGGTCCGGACCGGGCATCCAGCCAGACTCCGCAACAGGGCTTCCAGGCCAGTCAGCAGGGGACAGGGTCCAATGATGCCCAGTCATCCGGCAGGGAGAGCGGACGCAACAATGCCGGACAGCAGGGTACAGGCAATCAGGGGGGGCAAGCGCATGAACAAGGTTCGTATACTGGCCCTGGTACTGGTCGCACTGACGGCGTCTATCTATGATGGTCTGACGCCGCGCTCGGCCGAGGCCGCGACCGGTGTGTGCGAAGCAGAGATACTCGCTGCAGCCCGCGCCTATGGAGTGCCCCCGGGCATCCTGCATTCCGTCGGCTTGACAGAGACCGGAAGGAAGGGATCGCTTCATCCCTACGCGCTCAATATCGAGGGCCGCACGGTTTTCGCCAACAGTCGCAGCGAGGCCTTGCGTGAGTTTGAACAGGCCCGGGCCGAGGGCAAGACCCTGATTGATCTTGGCTGCATGCAGATCAATCACCGCTATCATGGCGCCGAGTTCAAGTCCGTGAGCGCCATGCTCGACCCCCATGCCAATGTGGTTTACGCCGCCCGGTTCCTTGCGCGGCTGCATGCCAGGCATGAAACCTGGACAATGGCGGTGGCGCGTTATCACGCTGGCCCGAACAACGATCCGGCACAGAAGAGATATGTCTGCCGGGTGATCGCCAACCTCATCGCCACCGGCCACGGAGCGTGGACAAAACAGGCTAGATCGTTTTGCAGTTGATACAACCGGTACGAGTGTTTGCCAAATTTCTGCCGGATTTGACACAATTTGTTAAGAATTAGGCATTTCTAAACGGTGCAAGAAAAAAATTAACCATTTGTTAACTTTTCCAGACAATTTTGTGTGTGTATTTTGTGAGACATACCATATCTAGGCAAATCAGCGGCAATCATGGTTAATCAATTATTAATTGTCACCATATCGAATTGATAGTTTACCAAGATTCAGCGGATTCGTACTTCTTTGGTAACGAGGCACCACACTGATTCGGAGGCGAACGAATGATCGTAGTGGTTGATGATCGGCAATTGGTAAAAGACGGATACACATCTCTTTTCGGGCGGGAAGGAGTACCATCGGCGAGCTTTGATTCAACAGAGTTCGGCGAGTGGGTCGGCACTGCCGCGGATTCCGATCTGGAGGCTGTCGAAGCCTTCCTGATCGGGCAGGGCAAGCTGATGATGGATCTGCCCCGGGCAATCCGCGACCGTTCGCAGGCTCCTGTTATTGCCGTAAGCGATACCCCGTCTCTGGAATCCACCCTGGCATTCTATGATAGCGGCGTTGACGATGTTGTGCGCAAGCCGGTTCATCCGCGCGAAATCCTTGCCCGAGCGGCAGCGATACGCCGCCGGCTCAAGGCCCTGTCGACGCATATCGAGATCGGACCGATCCGGGTGTTTTCCGACGGACGCGATCCCGAAATCGAAGATCGTACATTTGCGCTTCCAAGGCGCGAGCGCCGCATCCTCGAATATCTTGTCGCCAACCGTGGCCGCCGCGTCACCAAGCAGCAGATCTTCAATGCGATCTACGGCATCTTCGACGAGGACGTCGAAGAGAACGTGGTTGAAAGCCACATCTCCAAGCTGCGCAAGAAACTGCGCAAGCGCCTGGGCTTCGATCCGATCGATTCCAAGCGCTTCCTCGGCTACCTGATCGACTGGAAGTAAGTGACCCGGCCATCCGGAAAATCCGGTTGGTCGAAGCCAGGTGCATCACCGGCAATCAGGTTCACGCAAGGCCCGCAAGCTAATCTGGATTTCAGTAGTAAACGAGGGATTACGCGATGAGCCTTTACGGAATGATGCAAACCGGTGCGTCCGGGATGAACGCGCAAGCCAACCGCTTGAGCACTGTGGCCGACAACATTGCGAACTCCAGCACGCCTGGCTACAAGCGTGCCACCACCGCCTTTTCATCGCTTATCCTGCCCAGCAGCGCCGGTTCCTACAATTCCGGTGCGGTTCAGACGAGCGTCCGCTATGCCATTACCGATGCCGGTCCGCTGGAGTTCACGACGTCCAACACCGACCTCGCGATTGATGGTGACGGCTTCTTCATTGTCAACGACAGCAAGGGCAGCCCCTTCCTGACGCGGGCCGGCTCCTTCGTGAAGGACGGTGACGGCAATCTCGTCAACGCAGCCGGCTTCACCCTGATGGGATATGATTACACCGGCGGCACGCCTGCGCCGGTCGTAAACGGATTTGACGGCCTGGTTCCGGTCAATGTCGAATCCGCGGGCCTGACCGCGACGCCATCCACCACCGGCCTGTTCTACGCAAACCTTGATGACAGTGCGGCTGTTGTCGCGGCCGCAAACCTGCCGTCCGCCAATGCCGCGACTGCCGAATACTCCCACAAGAGCTCGCTCGTGGTCTATGACACGGTCGGCAAGGAAGTTCTTCTCGACTTCTATTACACCAAGACCGCCAACGACACTTGGGAAGTTGCGGTGTTTGACCGCTCGACGGCCACGCCGACCACCGGCTTCCCTTACGGTGCGGGCCCTCTCGCCACCCAGACCCTGACCTTTGACCCTGCGCTCAACGGCGCCCTGGCAGCGGCCAGTGCGACCGATATCACGCTGGCTGTTCCCGGCGGCGCGGCTCTGACGGTCGATCTCGCCAAGATGACACAGCTCAACTACCCGTTCACGGTCGATGATGCCGACGTCAATGGCAATGCGCCCTCTGCTGTGACCGATGTCGAGATTTCCGCCGACGGAACCGTTTATGCGAAATATGAAAACGGTGACCTGAAGCCGCTCTACCAGATCGCCCTTGCCAACGTCGCCAGTCCCGACAATCTCATCCCGCTGCCGGGTAATGTCTATTCTCAGGGCATCGACTCTGGCGTCATCACGACGGGTTTCGGCGGCTCCGGCGGCTTCGGAAACCTGATCTCCGGTGCCCAGGAAGGCTCGAACGTCGATCTGGCCAGCGAGCTGACCGACATGATCGCCTCCCAGCGCAGCTACACTGCCAACTCAAAGGTTTTCCAGACAGGCTCCGACCTGTTGGACGTCCTCGTGAATCTCAAGCGATAGTCTCGTTAGGGAACTAGAAAGAACCGTCAATGTCTCTGACATCAGCACTTAATACCGCGCAAACGTCTCTGTCGAACTACGCGACGCAGACCAATACCATTTCGCGCAACATATCCAACGCCACTGATCCGAACTATGCGCGGCGCGATGCTGTTCTGACAAACTCCCTGATTGGTGCTCAGGCAGTGAGCATCCAGCGTGCCCAGGATATGGCGCTTTTTGTGCGGACCGTCACGGACACATCGACCTCGAGTGCACAGGATACACTGCTCAATGGGCTGAGCAATCTGAAGAACATCCTGGGCGGCAACGACTACGAAACCTCGCCTTCGGCCTTGATCGCAACCATGCGTGACACCTTGGCCACCTATGCCGCCAAGCCGGGTGAAGCGACGCTGGCGCAGACCGCGATCGCCGACGCAGTCACCGTGGCAAACGGGTTGCAGACCGCTTCCAAGGCCGTGCAGACGGTGAGATTCGAAGCCGACAAGGAAATTGGCCGTCAGGTGGCGCAGCTTAACGAGTTGCTTGCTCGCTTTGAGGTCAACAACAACAAGGTCTTCAGCGGCACCCAGACCGGCAAGGATGTCAGTGCTGAACTCGACGAGCGCGAATCGTTGATCAAGCAGATTTCCTCGATTGTCGGGGTCACCCAGGTCACCCGGTCGGGCAACGACATGGCACTGTACACTAGCGACGGGGTGACACTGTTCGAGGCGGTCGCGCGGCCCGTCGAATTCGATACATCGTCGGGTTACTCGGCTGCACTGACCGGCAATCAGATCTATATTGATGGTGTCCCGCTGGCTGCCGGCCAGGGCGCCACCACCACCGGTCGCGGGTCGCTGCAGTCGCTGTTGCAGATCCGTGACGAATACGCCCCGTCGATGCAGGATCATCTTGACGAGATTGCGCGCGTCCTGGTGGTTTCGTTTGCCGAGACCGATCAGACCGCGTCGGCGCTTCCTGACCTGCCAGGCCTGTTCACCTGGGCGGGAGGTACCATTCCGGCAGGCGCCACCATTATACCGGGCATGTCTTCGACGATAACGGTCAATCCGGCGCTCATCCAGTCGCTCGGCGGCAATCCGCAATTGCTCCGGGACGGCGGTATCAACGGTGCTGCCTACAATTCCAACCCGTCGGGTGCATCGGGCTATTCCGCACTGCTCGATTCCTACGTTCAGAAGCTTGACGAGCCGGTCGCATTCGATGTCGCCGCAGGTCTTTCGACGACAACCAGCCTCATGGGCTTTGCCGCCGACTCGATCGGCTGGCTCGAACTCAACCGCAGCGACGCGGAGACTTCGGCCGAATCGCGTGAAGCCTCCCGGTTCCGCTCGGCAGAAGCCCTGTCAAACATCACCGGCGTTTCACTGGACGAGGAGATGTCTTTGCTGCTCGAACTCGAGCAATCCTACAAGGCATCGGCACGACTGATCACCGCGGTCGACGAAATGCTCCAGGCTCTTCTGGCAGCGGCGAGGTAGGTAGATGAAGACGAGTTTCGTTTCAAATCTGGCAATGCAGAATGCCATGCGGCTGACCATCGGCCGCGGACAGAATGAGATCCAGAAGCTGAACACCGAGGTGGTTACCGGGCGCTACGCGGACATCGGCCTTGCGCTCGGCGCCAAGGCGTCCAACAGCGTCACCCTCAACAGCGACGTATCCCGGCTCAAGGGCATCCTCGATTCCAACGCGCTCGTGACCCAGCGGCTTTCCGCTGCGCAGGCCTCGATGGACGTCATGTCGGATGCCGCCCAGCAGATGCTCGAAGCCTTCATCTCGGTCAATGGCTCGGACGATGCAAACCGGTTGCTCATCGCTCAGCGTGATGTCGAGACCGCTCTCGATGCCTTCACCACCGCAGCCAACACCTCGTCCAATGGTGAGTACCTCTTCGCAGGCATCAACACCAACACCCAGCCGCTTGAGGATTTTCTTGCACCCGGATCGCCGCCCAAGGTCGCCTTCGATGCGACCTTCCTCGGCCATTTCGGCTTTACCCAGGATGATCCCGCCGCGGCCAACATCACCGTTGCCCAGATGAACAACTTCATCACCACGGTGCTTGAGCCTGCCTTTACCGGAGCAGCCTGGACCACCGACTGGTCGAGCGCTTCAGACACCAATGTCTCAAGCCGGATCCTGAAGAACGAGATCGTCGATTCAAGTACCAACGCCAATGTTGAAGGCATGCGCAATTTCGCACTGGCGGCGGTCATGGGGGTCGAACTGATCAACTCTCCGATTTCGGCAGAGGTGCGCGCCTCGCTCAACAAAACTGCGATCGAATATGCCGGCGCTGCCGTCACGGGCATCGACAACGAGCGCAGCATGCTGGGCGTTTCGGAAAACCGCATCACCAAGGCCAACACTGCGTTGGAGTCGCAAATCCGCATCCTCACCCTGCATCTGGGGGATGTTGAAGGTGTCGACCCCTACGAGGCGTCCACCCGAATGAATTCTTTGCTTGCCCAGGTCGAGGCGTCCTACACGCTCACCGCCCGAATCCAGCAAATGAGCTTGATGAATTACTTGTAACTGCATGGCCCGGAGTTTTCGGGCGTAAATGGACAAACATGAAGGGCGTCTGAATGTACCAATTTTCCTACGCGGATGTTCAGGAGGATGGTGTCGCCGAAGCACGCGAACGCGAGCGGGAAGCGATCAATCATTCGATCTCGCTGCTGAACGCAGCCAAGGCCAACGGTCTTGAATCCCGCGACGCGATCGAAGCTGTCTATTTTGTCAGCCGCCTCTGGGTCCGGTTTGTCGAGGACCTCGCTTCGCCCGACAATCAGCTTGCGGAGGAGCTCCGGGCCAACCTGATCTCCATAGGCATCTGGATCATCAAGGAATCCGAGCGGATCCGGAAGCGCGAATCGGACAATTTCCAGGGCATCATCGATATCTCGATCATCATCAGGGACGGGTTGAAATGAAAAGCTCATTGCGCATTTCCCTCAAGGCAGGCGAACGGATCTTCATCAACGGAGCTGTGCTTCGGGTGGATCGCAAGGTTGCGCTTGAGTTTCTCAACGACGTCACGTTTCTGCTTGAGAACCATGTGTTGCAGCCCGAGCAGGCCACGACGCCGCTGCGCCAGCTCTACTTCATCGTCCAGATGATGCTGATCAACCCGGAAGGCGCCGAACAGGCGATGGGCATGTTCCGCAAATCGGTCGTCATGCTGCTGACCTGCTTCAAGAATGAAGAAGTTCTTACCGAGCTCAAGCATATTGATGGTATGGTCACGCAGGGCAGGGCGTTCGAAGCGCTCAAGGCGATTCGCGCACTCTACCCGATCGAGGAGCAGATTCTCGACACGGCCGGCATGTCGGCTGGAACCATTGAACAGATTCGCAAGGAGTTGGCGCCATGGACGTAAGTGCAGTCAGCAGCGCATCAGCCACCGCCGGTTCGGCCGCGGACAACGCATCCAAGAAGGCAACGCTCGATTACGATACGTTCCTGACCCTGCTGGTTCAGCAGATGAAGAACCAGGATCCGACCGAGCCGATGGATGCGACCGAGCAGATCGCCCAGCTTGCGACCTTCAGTCAGGTCGAGCAGACCATCCAGACCAACAAGAACCTGGAAAGCCTGCTCCAGTCCTCCACGCTCAATCAGGCCGGATCCATCATCGGCCGCACCATCACCAGCGCCGACGCAACCGTGTCTGGCGTCATCAAGGAAGTTCAGGTCTATTCCGACGGACTGGTTGCCGTGCTTGAAAACGGCAAGAAGGTTCTGGTCGGTGCCGGCGTGACCATCAGTTAACATGAACGAAGCCGACGCCCTCGATATTGTCCAAACCGCGATCTGGACCGTGCTGGTCTGCTCGGGGCCGGCGGTTTTTGTCGCCATGTTTGTCGGTGTCGGCATCGCCTTCATCCAGGCGCTCACCCAGGTTCAGGAAATCACCCTGACCTTCGTTCCCAAGATCGTGGCCATCCTGGTCACCGTTGCCGTTTCGGCCCCTTTTGTCGGCGCCCAGATCTCCACCTTTACAGACGTCGTCTTCCAGCGCATTCAGTCCGGATTCTAATGCAAGTCGCGTTCAATTGGATTCAATTGAGCGATCACGTGCATGCATTCTTTCAAAACGTTACAGCGTCCTTTGCGCGTCCGGTTGGAGGCGCGGCGCTGTAGCGACGGGTTCCGTGGCGCCATTGGCGTCATTGCCCGCGCGGCCCGTTGCCCTGAAGGCATGATCCATTCCGTTCGTCTGTCGCAATGACGAGCGCTCCTGCCATCTTCTCGCTGCCCGCCACGTTCGGACCGCCACGTTCGGCCCGCCACGTCCGGCCCGTCACTATCCCCCGCCGTCTGCAACCTGCAACTTGCCACCTTCGCGCAAGCTTCGGCCTGTAGGGTCACGATGACCTGTTGCGTGGACATGACGTCCGCGCTGTGTTCCGGAGCTCCTCAAACATGGCCAACCCGCAAGCGCTGGCGATTCAGAAAACAGGCTTCCAGGGCAAGGACATGGGCTTTGCCTTCGGCATTGTCGTCATTCTGTCCATCCTGTTCCTGCCGATCCCCGCCTTCCTTATCGATATCGGACTGGCATTCTCCATAGCCTTTTCGGTGCTGATCCTGATGGTGGCGCTGTGGATCCGCCGGCCGCTCGATTTCTCCTCCTTCCCGACCATTCTGCTGATCGCCACGATGATGCGCCTGTCGCTCAACATAGCGACCACGCGGATCATCCTGTCGGAAGGGCATCTCGGACCGGATGCCGCCGGTCACGTTATCGGCGGCTTTTCCCAGATGGTCATGTCCGGTGATTTTGTCATCGGCCTCATCGTCTTTCTGATCCTGGTCACGGTCAATTTCATTGTCATCACCAAAGGCGCCACCCGTATCGCGGAAGTTGGCGCCCGTTTTACCCTCGATGCCATTCCCGGCAAGCAGATGGCGATTGATGCCGACCTGTCAGCCGGGATGATCGATGACAAGCAGGCCCATGAGCGCCGCCGCGAGCTTGAGCAGGAAAGCTCCTTCTTCGGCTCCATGGACGGTGCCTCGAAGTTCGTTCGCGGCGATGCTATCGCTGGCCTGCTGATCACCGGCATCAACATGTTCGGCGGCGTGATCATCGGCTACGCCCGTCACGACATGCAGATCGGCGAAGCCGCCGACGTGTTCGTGCGGCTGTCGGTCGGCGACGGTCTGGTCAGCCAGATCCCGGCGCTGATCGTGTCGCTGGCGGCCGGCCTGCTGGTCTCCCGCGGCGGTCAGCTCGGCTCCACCGACGAGGCCGTCATTGACCAGCTGGGCGGCTATCCGCGTGCACTCTTCGCAGCTTCCGGCCTGCTCTTCCTCCTGGCCCTGATGCCTGGCCTGCCGTTCCTCCCCTTCGTGATTCTTGCATCGGGCATGGCGTTCGGAAGCTGGATAATCCCGCGCCAGCGGGACCAGAAGGCCCGCGCCGAGGCACAGGAAGTTCATCGCACCGAGCAGGAAGCGAAGGACAAGGAGAAGGATTCGGTCAAGTCCATCCTCAAGACTGCGGAAATCGAACTGGTGCTTGGCAAGCAGGTTGCCACCAAGCTGCTCGGAAGCCACGAGGAACTGGCCTTCCGCGTCGCCAAGATGCGCAAGAAATTCGCCACCCAGTATGGATTTGTGGTGCCCGAGATCAAGGTCACGGATGACATCTCGATCAAGGACAAGAGCTATCATATCCGTATTCACGGAACCACGGTTGCCGCCAATGACCTCCGGGTCGGCGAACTGCTCGTTGTGCTTGCCGGTACCCACCGTCCTTCAATTCCGGGGGACGAGATCCGCGAACCGGCCTTCGGCCTGCCTGCGCTTTCCGTACCCGAAAGCTTCGGTGAGGACCTCAAGCGTGAAGGCTTCCAGCCGATCGACAATGTCTCGGTGGTGCTGACCCATCTCTCGGAGGTGATCCGCAACAACCTGCCGCAATTGCTTTCCTACAAGGACATGAAAATCCTCATCGACCGGCTTGATCCCGAATACCGCAAGCTGGCCGACGAGATCTGCACCTCGCACATGTCCTATTCCGGCTTCCAGGCCGTGCTCAAGCTGCTGCTGGCCGAGCGTGTCTCGATCCGCAACCTGCATCTCATCCTTGAGGCGGTCGCCGAGCTCGCGCCGCATGTACGCAAGACCGAGCAGATCGTCGAGCATGTGCGCATCCGCATGGCCCAGCAGCTCTGTGGCGATATTGCCCGCAACGGGCAGCTCAACGTGCTCAGGCTTGGCAATCGCTGGGATCTCGCCTTCCACCAGGCGCTCAAGCGCGATCCGAAGGGCGAGGTCATCGAATTCGACATCGATCCGCGCATGCTTGAGGAGTTTTCCGAGGAAGCAACCAAGGTTATCCGTGAACACATGGACAAGGGCGTGCCGTTTGTGCTGGTAACTTCGCCCGACTCACGGCCATATGTGCGCATGATAGTCGAACGGATCTTTGCAACACTGCCTGTGCTTTCGCACGTCGAGATCGCGAAAGGCATTGAGATCAAGCTTCTCGGCTCGATCTCGTGATCGAGGATCCCGAGGGCACCGTGCTGGCGCTGTTCCTGGCGTTCTGCCGGATTGGCGGCTGCTTCATGGTGCTTCCGGGGTTTTCGAGCTTTCGCGTTCCGGTCCAGATCCGGCTTTTCCTTGCTGTGGCCGTCTCTATGGCGCTGCTGCCGATTCTCTGGGATACAATCTATCCCTACGTCCGGGAGAGCCAGCGGGTCTATATTCTGCTTGTTGCCGCCGAGATGCTCATCGGCGTGACCATGGGCCTCGTCGCCCGCTACATCGTCGTGGCACTTCAGTTTGCCGGCACCGCCATCTCGATGGCGATCGGCTTCAACTCCGCGCCCGGAAGCGGCATTGTCGAGTTGGAACCGGAAGGCCAGTTGACCGCCTTGCTCTCTTTCACCGCCCTGTTCATCCTGTTCCTGACCGATTTCCACCACATGATCATCGCCTCGCTGGTCAGTTCATACGGTTTCATGCCGATGAACGAGGGCTTCGATGCCCGGCTGGTGCTGATGACGCTGACCGACACGCTTGCCGGTGCCTTCATGCTGGTGCTCCGGCTGGCGAGCCCGTTTCTCGCCTATGGCCTGATTTTCAACCTCGCGATCGGCATGGTCAACAAGCTGGCGCCGCAGATCCCGGTCTACTTCATCTCGATCCCCTTCATCCTGACCGGCGGTCTGATTCTGCTCTATTTCGGCTCGAACACCTTCTTCACCCTGTTCATCGACGGTTTCGAGACATTGTTCATGGGGTTGATCTGACATGGCGGAATCGCGCTCTGAAAAACTTGCCCGCCTTGTCAGGGTTCAACGCCAGATCGAGCGGATGGCCGAGTTCGAACTCTCCCATACCCTGCGCCAGCAGGCCGAGACCGAAGCCACCCAGGACGCGCTGGTCGCAGCCGTCGGATCCTTCAACCCGATCCATGCCGCCATGTCGCATCAATACGCGCAGCGGTTTCAGCGGCTTTCGGCGAGATCGCAATTGCTCCAGGGCGCCAAGGCGGTTCAGGAACGCCGCATGCTCACCGAGAAGACCAAGGCGGACCGCTTGTCGGAGCATGCGGAGAAGGCGGTCGAGGCGGAAGAGCGTTTGTCCACCGACGAGACCCTGCTTGATCTCCTCGACGCTTCCCTGCAGCGCCGCGGTTCCGACTGAGGCAGTCTGCCGGCGCGGCCGCGCAAGGCCAGCGTAAGCTTCGTAGGACAAAGTGTCAGCGATCATTTCCGGTCAGTTTCTGAGAGGGAAGCTCTTTGTCGATACAAACAGCAACCGATATCATTCTCGATGTCGTGCGCGCGGCCGATCCTGCCGTCGCACAGAGGGCGGAAGCCATGCTCGAGGCGGCGTCGGCCCGCAAGTCCGAGCAGGCAGCGTCCACGCCCGCCTTCCAGCACCAACTGCTCGCCTCCGCAGACACGTCCGCCCTTTCCGTCACCTCTGCCAGGGACATAGCGCCCGACAAGTCTCTTGAGGTCTACCAGAAGTTCGAGGCGATGATCCTCCAGAGCTTCATCGGCGACATGCTGCCCACCGACAGCGAGCAGCTCTATGGCAAGGGAACTGCCGGCGAAATCTGGAAGGGCATGATGGCTGAACAGCTCGGAGCGGTTCTGGCCAAGGGCGGTGGCATCGGCATCGCCGCCCGCATGATGGGCGATCGTTTTGATGCGGCCGTTGCGCCCGAATCAGCCGATGCCATCGGTTCCAACGTCACCAATCGGGCCGCCAGCCTGATCAACGAAATCCAGAAGCAGATCCTCGCCGATGTGGCCGGATCTGAAGACGCCGCAGACGCGACAGCGCGCACCAGCCAGGGACAAACAACAGCATGAGCGACCTGAACACCCAAGATCATCGTATCGTTGGCGTATTGTCTCGGCTTGAGGCAGTCGTCGACGCCGAGAACGCCGCCATCGGACAGGATCCTGACTTCGACGTCAGCCGTTCGAATTCGATCAAGAGCCGGTGCCTGTATGAAATGACAATGCTCTTCAACGGCATCCGTCCGGATGATCTCGAGCCCGAGCACAAGCAGCATCTCGAAACGGTGCGCGAGAAACTGAAGATCAACAACATCAAGGTCAAGGCTCACATGGAGGCTGTCCGCGACATCGCCGAGATGATCAAGGAAACCGTTGCCGCCTGGGAAGCTGACGGAACCTATTCCGAAGACCAGTTCAGGGCTTCCCGTCTGTCATGATAAAACTGCTCGCCACCGGCGTCTGGATCTGCGCTGTGGCGCTGGCGTCGGTCTATTTCTCTGTCCAGCTCACCAACAAGGAGGAGCCTGTTCAGGAGGACCCGGCGATGTTCGGGGGCCTGGAAACGGTCCGTGGCGAGGTCACCTCGATCCCGGTGATCAGCAGCGGAGCCGTGCAGGGATACTTCCTCACGCGCCTGTCCTACACCGTCGATCCCGCCAAGATCCAGAAGCTCAGCGTCCCGGTCAACGAACTGATCACGGACGCCCTGTACACGGCGCTGGTCGGCGAGCCGCTCATTGACTTCCCCGATATGGAGCGCTTCGATCTCGAAGCCTTCAAGACCCATATCCGCGACACGCTCAACGAGCGCGTTGGTGAGGAACTGTTCCATGATGTCATCGTCGAGCAGATCGACTTCCTGTCGAAGGAAGATATCCGCTCCAACGTGCAGCAGGGCCGCTCCCTGAAGAACAACCCGACGATCGATCGTACGCCGGCTCCGGCGGCGCCGTCGAACTGAACCGGCTGAGAACCGCGGCAAGGGGCACAAGTGCCCGGCATGGAGATTGCCGCAATGGCCCGTCAGTTGTTTTCGGGATTGCGGTACTGCTCGTTGACCAGCCCGAACTCTGCCATCAGCCGTCCGACCGCGACTTGAATGTGGTAAAGGCCTATCACCGCCGAACCTGTCTGAAATCCAAGCCTCAGGCCGCGCAGCGGGGACGCTGCCAGCAGGGCGAGTGATTTGGCCAGCGTCCGCAAACGTCCGGGCACACCCGGCCACTGGCGTTTTTCCAGGATGGCTGAAATCGCGCCGTTTCTCAGCGACCGTGCATTGAGCCACGAGAACTCCGCCCGCCGCGACGGCAGGGTTTCCATCACCGCCGCTTCCGCGCTCCAGCCGAACGAGAAGCCGCGTGCCCTGGCGCGGCGGTAGAAATCGCTGTCGCCGCCACCGATGAAATTGAAGGCGGGGTCGAGGAACGGCCGTGGCATCATGTCCAGCACCGGCCGTGAGATCAGCACATTGCCGGACGAATAGAGGATCGGCACCAGTCCGGTCTCATGATAGTGCGGAGTGAACACCGGATGCCGACGCCAGCCATCCAGTGTCTTGTCGGCAAACACCGGAATCTGCGGCCCGCCCACCAGGTCCGCGCCGGTCTTCTGCGCGGTTTTCATCAGCCCCGAGAGCCACTCGGGCCCGGCAATCTCGTCATCGTCGATGACGGCGATATGGGTGAGGCGTGGAAACGCTGCCAGGGCGGTTTCCCAGCCGGCATTGTAGGCATGGCAATTGCCGCGCTGATGCGCGACGATGATGACGCCCTTCAGTCTCGAGCCCCGCAACCAATCGGCTGCGGCGTTTGCGCCCTGAAGCCCGTCGGCGTCATTGTCCATGACCACCACTGCCGTCTCGTCACCGAATGCCTGTGCCTCCAGCGAATCCAGCGTCATCACCAGATGGTCCGGCCGGCGGAAGGTTGGCAATGTGACCACGACCCGAATCCGGTCCGGATTGAGGTTGGCCGAGCGGGCATGCTCTGAAACGGTACGTGGGTCTGGCGTCATGGCTCGAATCCGGTTGGCTCGATTTCATCCAACCACAGCTTTCTGAACAATGCCTGAAGCCGGCATGTGGCATTTGAAACAGGCGTTTAACCGGCCTTTCAAATCGCTGCGTTATGGTCATGGGCACTATCGGATCGGAAACCGCATGCATCTTGTCTTCATTTCCTCGCTGGTTCCGGTTGCGGCTCCCGCATCCGGCTACGACATTGCCAACCGCGTGATCGCCGATGCGGCTCGCCGGCTCGGCCACAAGGTGTCCGTGCTTGGCTTCCTGCAGCCCGGGCATCAGCCCGCGCATCCGGACGAGACGCGGCTTCTGGGCACTCTCGAAGTCACCAATGCCCGGGTCGGAAAGCTGCAAAAGGCGCTCTGGCTCAAGGATGCCTTTGTCCATGGCGAACCTGTGTCGGTGGCCAAGATGCATGCCGTCACATCGTCCGGGATCCGGTCTGCGTTGGTCGAACTCGAACCCGTAGATGGTCTGATCCTCAATTCTGTTCAACTGCCCGGCGCATTCCGCGAGATCTTCGAGGCCTACCGATCGGTGTTCGTGGCCCACAATGTCGAGGCACGCAGCGCCGCCGACAATGCCGCCAATGCAGAAGGATGGGTGACCCGCTTCCTCTTCCGGCGCGATTCGCGCCTTCTCGCCGAACTGGAAACCAGCCTTTGCACCATTGCGGATCATGTCTTTACGCTTGCCGAGGCTGACCGTGCGGCCCTCGGGGTCGCCGGGGACGACCGTTCCACCGTCCTGCCGCTGGTGACCTCGGTCCTGCCGCCCGAGCCTCAGGCTGCGCGTGCGCCGGTGTATGATGCGGGCATGATTGGCTCCTGGACGTGGGCTGCCAACCGCGCCGGCCTCGACTGGTTCCTTGAACAGATCGTGCCGCGGTTGCCGGCTGATTTCCGGATTGCGATTGCCGGCGATACCGGAGGGGAACCGCCGGCAGCCCCCGACACGGTATCTTTCCTCGGCCGGGTGCCTGACGCCCGCGACTTCGTGCGCTCCTGCCGGGTGGTGCCGCTGATTTCGCAGACCGGGACCGGTGTTCAGCTCAAGACCATCGAGACCTTCGAAATGGGACTGCCGTCTGTGGCGACACGCAGCGCCCTGCGCGGAATCTCTGTCCAGCCGGACAATTGCGTTCTCGCCGATGATGCTGATGACTTCGCCCGTGCGCTCGTCGATATGGTTGGCCGTTCGCGTGACGGGCAAGAGCTCGACCGCGATGGCCGCGCCTTTCACGCACTGCAGCTCGAAGGCCTGATGGATGCCCTCAAACAGGGGCTGCAGTGGTGACAAGAACAGCGTTAACAAGGAGTTAATTTCGGCCTTAACCCCATTATGCAATTGCGACTGCCAACAAGTTAAGAAAGTGCTAACACGTTGGCTGAGGGGTCTGATCAACGGACCCAGGCCCCGACCGAGTGTGTGGCCAGACCGAGTGTGCGGAGTGACAATGCCAGCATTGGAAGAGGTTCAGCATCGCGACATAATGGGCATCCGGGTTGCTGCGCTTGGATGGGCGCAGGCGCTTGACGAGCTGAAGTGCGCGATCTACGGCAATGGTCCGCAGCGCATCTTCAATTTCCTCAACGCCAACAACGCCAATCTTGCCATGCGCAATACGCGTTACCGGCAGGGTCTGACAAAGTCCGAGGTGCTGCCCGATGGCGTTGGCGTCGACATCGCCTCCCGCGCGCTTCACGGGTCTGCGTTCCCGGCCAATCTCAACGGTACCGATTTCATTCCGGCGTTGCTGGTGCATTCGGAGAAGCCGCTCAAGGTGGCCCTGATCGGCGCCCGTTCGGACATTCTCGAGCGCGCCGTGGTCAGTTTTTCCGCGGCCACTCCATGGCACGAGTTCATCGCGGTCGCCGACGGATATTTTGACAAGACTGACAGCCTGAAGGTGCTTGCAGATCTCTCGGCGATCAACCCCGACATCACCCTGGTGGCGATGGGAAGTCCCTCCCAGGAAATCTGGATCGACAGCAATATTGGTCAGGGTCACGGCCGCGTTGTCTTCGGTGTCGGCGCGCTGTTCGATTTCGTTTCCGGCGCGGTCCCGCGCGCGCCCGAGACGATCCGCAATCTCAGGCTCGAGTGGGTCTGGCGGCTGTTTCTCGAACCCTCGCGTCTGTGGCGCCGCTACATTCTCGGCAATCCGGTTTTCCTCTTCCACCTCTTGCGCTACAAGCTTTCCGGTGCGGGCCGGCAGGCCGGGCTTTCAGCCTGACGCCGCCTGTTAAAAGGGCTTGAGCAACCGACCGGAACTGTGATGAAGACAGCCGTAATGACCGCGTCCTGGTCTGCCGACCTGGAACGCTGCACCCTGATGTGTGAAAGCCTCGACCGGTTTCTTTCGGGCGATTGGCATCATTACCTGCTGGTCGAACCCCGCGACGAGGCCGCGTTCAAGCCGCTCGAGGGGCCGCGCCGCACGGTTGTCAGCGAAGCCGACCTGTTCCCTGGCTGGCTCCGGTCCTTCCCCGATCCTGCAAGTCTTGGCCGCCGCCGCATCTGGCTGAGCCCTTTCTCCATGCCCTTGCGCGGCTGGCATGCGCAACAGATCCGCCGCCTGGCCCTGGCTCGCCATGTCGAAGCCGACATGCTGCTCTCGGTCGATTCCGATGTCGTCATGGTCCGTCCCTATGATCCCGAAGAAATGTGGGCCGACGGCCGGATGCGGCTGTTCCGCGTCGATGCCGGGGTCAGCGAGACAATGACCGAACATCATGACTGGCTTGCCCATGCGGGCACTCTGCTCGGATTGCCTGAAACGATTGCTCCCGCGCCCGACTACATCAACACCTTCATTGGTTGGCGTGTCGATACCGCCCGCGCCCTGCTCGATCACATCGAAAGGACCACCGGCCGAAACTGGGTTCGTGCGCTCATTTCCTCGCGCGCCATTTCCGAATGCACGATCTATGGCCGTTTCGCCGATGAGGTGCTTGGCGGGGAGGGACACATCGCCTCCGACAGGCCGCTGTGCCACATGCTCTGGTTCCGCGAGACCTACCCGGAAACCCTTGAAGGGCTGGAGATGTTCATGCGCGAACTGGGGGACGATCAGGTCGCCGTCGGCGTGCAGTCCTTCGTCCACCACCCGATGGCGGAAATCCGCAAACTGGCGTTTTCGGTCACGCCGTGATCACGGCCTCAGATCGGTCGCTTGCTGATCGAGCGCAATGCCCTGTAGGTCATCAGCGCCGATTGCAGGTAAAGCACAAGGAACGCCAGGTTGAGGAGTTCGACCCAGATCACAACATCGGTGGTCAGTCCCAGCACATAGGCAAGCAGCAGGGCCTTCATCGCTCCGAGCGAGGCCAGGATCAGCATGCGCACCACCGTCCGGCCGGTCGCATACAGCAGTTCCGAGTGGTACTCGATCAGGTTGCGGAACGCAGGCACCAGGACGACCAGGATCAGCAGCGGCGCCGCCACGGCGACATTGGTCCCCAGCGCATTGGGAAACAGCCACAGGAAACCGGCCATGCCGAGCAGGCCCGCGGTCGAGACCGCGGCCACCACGCCCTCCAGCAACAGCCGGTTCCTCAGGCTGTTGAGCATGGCTGAGGTCCGCATCAGCTTCTGCGTCAGCACCGTCAGGAAGGCGCGGACGGGCAGCGCGGTCAGGTCGACCAGCCGCATGATGATGGCGTAGATCCCGGCGGTTTCGGGTCCGCCAAGTGAAAGCACCAGCACCTTGTCGAGTTCCGACTGGATGTAAAACAGCATTTCCGCACCGGCCACAGATACGGCATCGACCCAGCGCCTGGTGTAAAGCGCCGGTTTCCAGCGCAGCCGCACCCGTGGATAGAAGAACAGGATCGCGATAAGCGCTGCCAAACCGTTGGCGGCGAGGTAATACCAGCCCCAGGTCGCAAGCGATCCATCTGCAAGCCATGCGAAAAGCACCGCCGCAATGGTCTTGAGCGCGGTGGCCACCACCACCAGCACCGACCCCGAGCCGAAGCGGTTGGTGCCGTAACTGACAATGACCGCGATCTCCATGATCCGCCAGCACAGCACTTCCGCCACGATGATCTTTGCAAAGGTCGCAAGCGCCATCTGGTCGGTGAAGATAAGTGCATGGGTCAGCCAGGCCGCCAGGGCGATGACCGGTGCCGACAACACCACGCCGCCCAGGAAGCCGGCCGTGTAGACCCCGAGCAGGCGGGTCTTGACGGTGGCGATCCGGTAGAGCGGTGAGACGAAACCGAAGGCCAGCAGCCTTGAAAGCATGATGCCACAAGCCGACGCGGTGGCGAACAGGCCGAATTCGCTGATCGACAACGTGTTTGCGATCGCGATGAAATAGACCAGTGAAATCACCAGACGACCGGCCGAACCGCCCACCATGGATAGGTAGGCGCGGATCAGTTCGCCATTGGCGCTGGCAAGATGTTTCAGGCGAACAATCATCATGTACCGTTTCGGGATGACGATTGCAGCTGCCGCCCCCGTCGTTTCATCCGTCAAATCATATGGGGAATATGTTAATTCGGGGTTTGGACCGGTGGAAATTGTCCGGTTTTGCAGGTGCCGGTCCAGGACCTCGCGATATATGCAATTTGTGGAACAACTGACGATTTTCCAATCGTTTCGGTGGAAATTAACCTTTTGTTACCCATGAATTTATAGCTTGTCTTAACGAAGTCGACAAACTTGCCATTTGGGGCGGCCATAGCCGGACATGAGCGATTCACCCGAAGACAGAAGACATCGCGGCCGCCGAGGATCGCTGCTCGATCACGCTCGGGACGCGCAGTCGTCCGAGCCGGCTTCTGCGCGCCAGGGTGCCAATGAGACCGCGCGTCCCGGGCAGCCTTCCGCCGCCGCGTCCCCGTCCCTGCTGACCGCGCCCAACCGCTCGGCCCGGGTGTCCACGTCCCGCTATGCGGATCATCGCTCCGAGGCACCGGCCCGGCCCGCGCAATCCCTGCTGTCCTCGGCCCCGGCCAGCAGCGCCGCACCGCCGGAACCCGTTGCGTCTGCCCCCGCCGCTTCTGTCGAAGCTCGGCAACCAGCCTCCCTCCGGAAGACCAATGCGGACCGGGAGAGATTCGGCGACCGGATCTCGAGGCTGATCGGCACCATCGCGCCCGAATCCAAACCTGCTGAACCCCGCCTGGCCGATGCCGGCGAGACAGCCGAACCGCCGGAGCCGGCCCGCCCGGAAGAACACCGGCGGCAGGAGGCCAGCTCACAGCGCCGCCCGCAGCCCGAAAACTGGCCCGAATACGGGGCCGATGCCTCGGCGCAACCCGCCTATCGCCCGCGAGAGGGCCATTCCAATGGCGATGATCATTATCACTGGCACGCGGCTTCGGCTGGTGGACAGTTCGAGGACGGCAACCGGCCGCTGCTCGACGCATCGATTCTGATATCCGCAGTCTGGCGTTTCCGCCGTCTTATTGTTGCAGCAACGCTGGCCGGAGCCGTCATTGGCGTGCTGATGGCGCTGTCGACACCGCACAGATATTACGCCGAAAGCCGTCTGTTCGTTGATCCGCGCGAGATCCGGGTCACCGAAGACGATATCCGCAACCAGCAGCTCTCAACCGAGGCCATGCTGGCGATCACCGACAGCCAGCTGCAGATTCTCTCATCGACCAGCGTTCTGGAGAAGGTGATCGAGGATCTTGGTCTCGACCGGGATCCGGAGTTCAACGGATCCATGGCGCCTGGCGGAATAAGCGGCGGCATTTCGCTGATCAGGGAACTGTTCACCGGCAAGAATCCCGCGACTGAAGGCGAACAGAAGGCGCTCAACAATCTCCGCGACGCGCTGTCGGTCGGCCGTGATGCCAGGACCTTTGTCATCATCGTTGGCGTCGACACGCGTGATCCGGAAAAATCGGCGCTGATTGCCAACCAGATTGTCGAGACCTACCTCGATTCCGAAGGCCAGGCGCAATCCAATCTGCTCGAGCGGACGTCCGAATCCATCGACACCCGGATCAATTCCCTGCGTGCCGACCTCGATGCCGCCGAGCGCGAGGTCGAGCGCTTCAAGGCCGAGAACGGCCTTGTCGGCGTTGGCGGCCAGTACATTGACGACAAGGAAATCCTGGCGCTGAGCGATCAGCTCGCCAATGCCCGGGCCATGAAGGTCGGCATCCGGGTCAAGGCCGACAACCTGGCCCGGGTGAAGATCGACGACGTTCTGTCTGGCGCCTTTCCCGAAGAGCTTCTGTCGTCCAATCTGAGCGAATTGCGCAAGCAGTATGCCCAGACCAAATCAAACGCGGAATCGCTGGCCACCCGGCTCGGACCGCGTCATCCGCAATACATCTCCGCAATGCAGTCACTCGAGACCATCACCAACGAGATCAGCGCCGAACTGCGCCGCATTGTCGCCAGCTCGCAGACCGAGCTGCAGCGTGCGGTCGAGACCGAGCAGGAACTGGCAAGCCAGATGGCGGTGGCAAAGAGCCGCGCCATCGATCAGTCGGTCGAGCTCGTCACCCTGCGCGAGCTCGAGCGCAAGGCCAACGCCACCCGCGGCATCTACGAGGCCTTCCTCACCCGCTCGCGCGAGACCAGCGAGCGCTCCAATCTGTCGACCCGCAATGTCCGGGTCATTTCACCCGCCGAGGCACCGCTCCAGCCGATGGGCCCGTCGCGCAAGTTCATCGCCATTGGCGGCATGATGGCAGGCTTTCTGGCCGGCTTCGGCCTGGCGCTGCTCGCCGGTGCGGTCGAGAGCATCCGCGCCTACAACAGCGCGCTGCATCAGGCCCGCTATCCCGGCCCGTCCGCCGGCGGGCATCCACAGCCGCCTGCGCCCGGACCACGGACGCCGCCAACAGGTCCCGGCCAGCGGTTCCGGCCACGCGGTGAGAGCGACATGGCCGGCCGTGACACCGGCCCGGCCCGAACCCCGGAACCAGCCTTTTACGGTGCACGCGCCCACCACGATGCCGAAACGCCGGTGGCCCGACAGGCCACGATGGAGGAGGCAGGGCCTGGATTCCGTGACGTGTTTCGCATCGGCCTGCTGCGCCCCAGGCCGATCCGGGGCAAGGCCCCCGTTTCCGCCAGCAGCGGCGGATATCACGAGCACGGTGAAATCGCCGTGCCGCAGCATGGGAACGGACGCAATGCCCAGGCGTTCTTCGCAAGCCATGGCCAGCCGCACGACCCGGCAAGGCCTGAAGCCCTTCAGGGTAGCGGCCATGGTGGCGGCCAAGGGGACGAACAGGGGCAGCATCACAATGCACAGGGCACTCACCCGGTCCGGGCGCCCCGGCCGGCACAGCCCCAGCCCTACATGCAGCCGCAGATGCCTGCACCCTATCCGGCCCAGCACTACTCTCCCCCCCCGCATCAGGCCCATGCTCAGTACTCAGGCTCGCCGCAATATCAGCCGCAGATCCCGCAGCCTGCGCTGCCGACGCACGCCCACCACCCGGCACCCTACCATCCGGCTCAGGCCTATCCGCCTGCCTATGCGGCCCCGCAGCCCGGTTACGCCGCCGCCCCGGCGGGCCATCCCTATCAGGCGCAACCGCTGCAGGGCATGCCGGCCCAGCCGCCTCAGTTTTATCCGCAGCAGCAGCCCGCGCCCATGCCCTGGCCGTCGCCGCAGTTTCATCAGCCTCAGTCGCACTTCGTGCCCCTGCAGGCCCCCGCCTGGGAGCAGCCCGCTGCCCCGGTTGCCAGCGCGCCGCACCAGCCGACCGAACCCGCCGCGCCTGCCCGCAACCCCGAACGGCCGGCACCCGACAATACCTCGGTCGACCGGATTCGCCGCGAGATGGACGAACTCCGCTCCCGGATCGATGGTTACGGCTCGGACCGCCGCCGCGCCTGACGGGGTCACAGCGCTTGAATTTTGACACCGGAGGACGCAAAGAGGCTATCGGCCGCCGCCCTCGGTTTCGTAGGGTCCGCTCAGCGATGCGGGCCCCGTTGCGGGCCTGGCGCGGCATCTGAGACTGCAAGGCATGAGATCGAAAGGGACGGGATATGGCGAAGGTGATTGACGGCAAGGCGGTCGCCGCAGAGGTGATCGAACAGGTAACCGCCGCAAGCAACGCGCTCGAGGCTCAGACCGGATCCCGCCCCGGCCTCGCCGTGGTCATCGTTGGCGATGACCCGGCTTCCCATGTCTATGTCTCATCGAAAAGCCGCATGGCCAAGCAGTGTGGCTTCAAGTCGGTGCAGCACACTCTGCCGCTCGAAACCACGCAAGCCGAACTTGAGGCGCTGGTTGCCCAGCTCAACGAAGATCCCCAAATCCACGGCATCCTGGTGCAGCTGCCCTTGCCGGATCATCTCGCTGCCGACCCGGTGATCCAGTCGATCCGGCCCGAAAAGGATGTCGACGGCCTGCACATCGTCAATGCCGGCAAGCTGATGACCGGCGATCTTGAGGGCGGGCTGATTTCCTGCACGCCCGCTGGCGCCATGCTGTTCGTGCGCCAGACCCACGGAGAGGATCTTTCCGGTCTCAACGCGGTCGTCATCGGCCGCTCCAACCTGTTCGGCAAGCCGATGTCGGCGCTGCTGCTCGCCGCCAACGCCACCGTGACGACGGCGCACTCGCGCACGAAGGATCTCCCGGGCGTCTGCCGCAACGCCGATATCCTGGTCGCCGCCGTCGGACGTCCCCGCATGGTAAAGCCCGACTGGGTCAAGCCCGGCGCCACCGTCATCGATGTCGGCATCAACCGCATCGACGCGCCCGAGCGGGGCGAAGGCAAGACCCGCCTGGTCGGCGACGTCGCCTTCGACGAATGTGCAGAGGTCGCCGCAGTGATCACCCCGGTCCCCGGCGGCGTCGGCCCGATGACCATCGCCATGCTGATGGCCAACACCGTGACAGCGGCCATGCGCGCCCACGGGATAAAGCCGCCCGCGTTTTGAGGCGGTGGCTCGGGAGCGGAATGGGCGGCAACGGCGGTGGATGATTGGCGCCTTCGCCCCCGAGCGGAGGTCGTTGACTTAGCCCATAACAAGCCAATATGAGGCCTCATGACCGATCTTTCGACCAAACCGCTGGATGAACTCAGCGTCGATGAGGCTGCGCGACCCAAGGCCCCGCCGGTGCCAGAGGCAACAGACCTACACCGTCGCCAAGGCCGGCAACTCGCTGCAATCCACAGTCATTATCTCAGAGAAATGGCTCAAATCGGCGCGGTCCTCGTCAGGATCGAAGCGCGGGACGCTCCGCCGGAACACCTGAAGCAGCTTGTGCTTTCACTCGATATGGCTGAGAATTTTCGGGCGTTCGGATCGCTCTGCGGCCGTGAATGCCAAGTGCTCAAGTTTCACCACGATATCGAAAGCGCCGACATGTTCCCCCGGATTGAGGCAGCGGGTGGCGGCAGGTTTCGCGAGGTTGTGGCGAAGCTAAAGGCGGAGCACGAGGTCGTCCATGAATTGATCATCCGCCTCAGTCGCGCGGCAGATGCATTGGCGGAGTCCCCCTCGGAGGCAAACTTCGTTCAGGCCGGCAACACATTCCGAAAGCTCGAAGAGGTCGTACGCTCTCATTTCGGCTATGAGGAAACCGAGTTGGCGGAGGCCATCGGCTATTACCTCGGATCGATCTGACGCCGCACGTCCGCGTACCGGTGTTCGGTCGGCCGGGGCAGGGCTGGTCGAGGCGCGCGCAATCGACTCTACCGGCCGGATTTCCTGCACCGGCTCCGGCCACCATGGCTAGGTTGGCCGCTGCTACTGCACAATTTTTGCGACGAACGCATTGTGAAACCAGGGCCTTGGCGGAGCGCGCCGCAAGGGGCGTCTCGGTCCCGCTCTTTATCGCCTAATCCGATCCCAGGGCAGTCACGGTCCGGTAAGTAATCTCCTTGCCCGTGTTCATGTCTATGAGGACGGGCAAGATGGGCTCGCCGGTTTCGCGCGAGACCAGGGTGACGGAGGGTGCTCCCGTTGGCGGAACATGCGCGTTCGCCCACTCGATCACCGAAACCAGGACCGGGTAGAGCGCCTTGCCGCGCTCGGTGAGCCGGTATTCGTGGCGAGGCGGTCGTTCCTGGTAGCGCTCGCGGCGCAACACGCCGTTAGCCTCAAGCTTGCGCAGCCGGTCCGCCAGTACGTGGCGGGTGATGCCGAGCCGCTCCTGCATTTGTTCGAACCTGCGAACACCCAGGAAACAGTCGCGCAGCACCAGCATGGTCCAGCGGTCGCCAATCACCGAGAGGCCGCGGGCGACGGGGCAGGCTTCGGTTTGAAGGTCGTTCCATTTCATGGGCGCACCATAGCAGCAATTGACAGGTTCTGAAAAGGAACTTACTACTGTGCGTTCCAAAAAGGAATGGACTTGTTGAAAGCCATCTTGACCGGTGGCGAAACAGGTCAGGCATTGAGGTGGGACAATGAATGCTTCGGTAGTCACAGGAATGCTGGGCCGACGCCTCAACTCCCGTCGGGAAACAAGCTGATGGCTCTTGCGAGCCCCGCTCCCGCCGCGCCCGCTGCTGCCGATGCCGCGGCACACGCGCGGGCTTCCCGCACCCGGCTTCTGATAGAGGCCCCCATCGCCCCAACCCTGGCGAAGCTGGCGGCACCCAACGTGCTCGCGATGTTCGTCCAGGCCGCGCAAGGCATCGCGGAGGCCTATTTCGCCAGCCTGCTTGGCGTCACGGCCCTCGCAGGTCTGGCATTGGTGTTTCCACTGGTGATGCTGACGCAGATGCTTTCGGCCGGTGCGATCGGCGGGGCAATCTCGGCCTCCGTCGCCCGGGCGCTCGGGGCCTCCGACGTTGCGCGAGCCGCAACCTTGACCGTGGCCGCCTGGATTATTGCGGCAGCTCTCGCCCTTGTGATGGCGGTACTGGTTGGGCTGTTGGGGGCGCTCTTTTTCGAGTGGCTCGGCGGCGGCGAGGAGACGGTCGCGGCCGCGACGAACTACGCGCTGGTGTTCTTTCCCGGATGCGTGGCAATCTGGCTCTGCAACGCCTCGCTCAGCGTGATCCGCGGCACTGGCGAAATGCAGATGCCCGCTCTCGTACTGCTCCTTGTCTCTGTGGCGTCGATCCTTCTGTCGGGCGGATTTGCCCTTGGGTGGGGGCCGTTGCCTGCGCTCGGCATGGCCGGTCTCGCGCTTGGGCCTGTCTTGGCCTTCGCCTTCGGGGGCGTTGCCGCGATAGGCTACATCGTTTTCGGCCGGGCCGGCCTCGCCTTTCGGGGTGCGATGCAACGCCTCAGTGCCGGGATGTTCCGCGATATCCTGACTGTGGGGGCGCTCGCATCGATCAACACCGTGCTTACGACCGTTACGATCATCATGATGACGGGTCTTGTCGCGGGCTTCGGTGAAGCGGCACTGGCCGGCTACGGGCTGGGCGCGCGGCTGGAGTTCCTGATGATCCCGGTGATCTTCGGCATAGGTGCCGCGATGACGGCGATGGTCGGCGCGAATATCGGCGCAGGCCGGATCGACCGCGCGCTGCGCGTGGCCTGGACCGGCTCCTGCGCGGCCGCCGCTGTCGTCGGCGGTGTCGGCATGCTGCTGGCAGTCTTTCCGGACCTCTGGCTGGGCCTGTTCCTGGAACCCTCGAACACCGCCGCGCTCGACGCGGGGCGCAGCTACTTCCGTATTGTTGCGCCCTTCTATGCCTTTTTCGGGCTAGGCCTCGCACTTTACTTCGCCTCACAGGGGGCAGGGCGGATGCTGTGGCCGGTGATCAGCAGCCTCGGGCGCATGGCCGTTGCCCTTGTCGGCGCGCTGATCCTCACGACATACACGGACCTGGGGCTAAATGGCATCTTCGCGGCGATCGGGGCAGCCATGCTGGTTTACGGTTTTATCATAGCCCTTGCGGTTCGATTCGGCGGTTGGAGCAAGGCACGGCCATGACCGCTTTGTATCTTGAAGACTTTGCAGCGGGGCAGACCTTCGGCTCGGGCAGCCTGATGGTCAGCGATCGCGAGATCATGCGGTTTGGAGCGGAATTCGACCCGCAACCCTTCCACCTTGATCCGGAGGCTGCCAGGGACACATTCTTCGGCGGCCTCGCGGCTAGCGGCTGGCACACTGCGGCGCTGACGATGCGGCTGCTTGTTGATGGCGAGATGACCCCTGCCAACGGTATTGTCGGAGCGGGATTCGAGTCGTTGAACTGGCCCCGTCCGGTCCGTCCCGGCGACACGCTCCGCGTCGTCTCCGAGATTCTGGAAGTGCGGCCCTCCAGATCCCGCCCGACGCAGGGCATGATCAAGGTGCGAAGCAGGACTTTCAATCAGGACGGCGAAGTGGTCCAGGAATCAGTTGGCAATCTGGTTGTCATGGCCCGCCAGTCAGGCTCTGCCTGACGTCAGGAGCTCTTCCCGGGCGAGCCGAAAGCCTGTGTCCCGGGCATCCTGGCGGCAGCCATCTGGCGGATAGACCGGTCCAGGCCTAATCCGCAGGCTCGGCGGCACGCCCGCGCGCCCGTTTCCCCTCCGTCGGCACGGGCCCGGTCGAGGCGCGGACGATCAGTTCCACCGGCCAGATCTCCTGCACCGGCTCGCTCTCCACGCCCGTGATGATGTCGACAAGGCGTTCGCAGATCCGTGCGCCCGCCGCCCGGATCGAGGAACGGGTGGTGGTCAGCGGCACAGAGAAGCTCTCGGGCTTCAGGAACGGAAACACGTCGTCATGAGTGATCACCGACACGTCGTCGGGCATCTTCAGTCCGAGATGGTTAAGCGCGCGGACGATCCCCAGCGTGGTGAACATCGAGGCGCTCAGCACGCCGGTCGGGCGGGTGGCCGGGTCGCTGTCGCGAAACATCACCATCGCCAGCCGGTAGCCGTTCTCTTCGTTCATCGCCGCCGAATGATGCCGCAGGCTTTCAGCCGCCAGGCCGTATTCGCTCATTGCCCGGGTCACGCCGTTGAGCCGGTGCACCGCGAAGGCATAATCGGTGTCGCCGTTGAGATAGGCGAGCCGCTTGTGTCCCAGTTGCAGGAGCAGCCGCGTCGCGGCATGAAAGGCGCCCTCGTTGTCGATATCGACACAGGCATAGCCATCGGCTGGCGCGAGCGCCCGGCCATGCGCCAGGAACGGCAGCCCAAGCCCCCGCACCAGCGCGATGCGCTGCTCGTCATTGCGCATCGACGACAGGTAGACTCCGTCGACCGACCGGCTCGCGGCGATCCGGCGATAGGCCTCGCTTTCCTTTTCATAGGGCGCGGGCGTCAGCGACAGGTCGACCTCGCGGCTGAGCGCATGCTCGCCCATGCCGGACAGGAATTCCACGAAATGCGGATCGAGATCGACATTGCGGCCCACCGGCAGCACATAGCCGATCGATCCCGCCCGGCCGGTCGCCAGCTTGCGGGCGTTGGAGTTGGGCTTGTAGCCATGCTTGCGCGCCGCCTCGACCACCTTGAACCGGGTGCGTTCGCTGACTTCCGGATATCCGTTGAGCGCGCGCGAGATCGTCGTCTGCGACAGGTCCAATAGCTCTGACAGCTGCTTAAGGTTCAAGGCGCTGTTGTCCTGTGGTCTCAAAGCGGTTTGGAAAACCCTGAAAATGGGTGGTATCGGGCGGTCCAAGTCCACCATCTAAGCCCAGCAGGGCGCGCAAAAAAAGCAAAAAAGCCGATCATGCGCTGCAAAATGATTTTGCGTTGCAGCACAAGGTGAGGCGGTGCACCGCAGTCTGCCGGAGAGGGCGTAATTGAAGCCGTGGGACAACTTTAGCCCTTGACTCAGGCAGGCACACGTAATCCTCTAAAAGCATGCCAAAGCGCTTTGGGATTGCAGGGCGCCGGCTCGGAGAAACTGCTAAGCTTCACTGAGAAGGCCAATCATCGGCCGGGAGGAAAATTTGATGAAAAAACTGTTCTTGATGAGCGCGGCGGCGGCAGCCCTGACATTGGGCTCGGCCCATGCCGCGGATCTGAAGTTCACCCCGGGAGAGGGGGATTTCAACTGGGAAAGCTACGAGGCGCTCAAGGCCACCCAGCTCGACGGCGAGGAGGTCACGGTGTTCGGTCCCTGGCTCGGGCCGGACCAGGAGAACGTCGAGGCGGTGCTCGCCTATTTCGCCGAGGCCACCGGCGCCGACGTCAAATATGTCGGCTCCGACAGCTTCGAGCAGCAGATCGTCATTGATGCCGAGGCCGGCTCGGCTCCCAACATCGCGGTTTTCCCGCAGCCCGGTCTCGCCTCGGACATGGCCAGCCGCGGCTTCCTCTCGCCGTTGCCCGAAGGCACCGCCGAATGGGTCAGGGACAACTACGCCGCCGGCCAGTCCTGGGTTGATCTCGGCACCTATGCCGGCAAGGACGGCAGCGAAAACCTCTATGGCTTCTTCTACAAGGTCGATGTGAAGTCGCTGGTCTGGTACATCCCGGAGAACTTCGAGGATGCCGGCTACGAGATCCCTCAGACCATGGAAGAGCTCAAGGCCCTGACCGAGCAGATCGTTGCCGATGGCGGCACGCCCTGGTGCATCGGCCTGGGATCGGGCGGCGCCACCGGCTGGCCCGCAACCGACTGGGTCGAGGACATGATGCTGCGCACGCAGCCGCCGTCGGTCTATGACCAGTGGGTCGCAAACGAGATCGAGTTCACCGATCCCGCCGTCATCGGCGCCATCGAGGAATTCGGCTGGTTTGCCCGCAACGACCAGTTCGTCGCCGGCGGCTCCGGCGCTGTCGCCACCACCGATTTCCGCGACAGCCCAAAGGGTCTCTTCTCCTCGCCGCCGCAGTGCTACATGCACCACCAGGCCTCCTTCATCCCGGCTTTCTTCCCTGAAGGCACCGAGGTCGGTGTCGACGCGGATTTCTTCTACATGCCCGCCTATGCCGACAAGGATCTCGGCAAGCCGGTTCTCGGTGCCGGCACCCTCTGGGCGATCACCAAGGACAGCCCCGGTGCGCAGGCGCTGATCAAGTTCCTGGAATCGCCGATCGCCCATGAGGTCTGGATGGCCCAGAAGGGCTTCCTGACCCCCTACAAGGCGGTCAACACCGATGTCTTCGCCGATCCGACGCTCAAGAAGATGAACGACATTCTTCTTGGCGCCACCACCTTCCGTTTCGATGCCTCCGACCTGATGCCCGGCGGTGTTGGCGCCGGCTCCTTCTGGACCGGCATGGTCGACTACGCCGGTGGCAAGCCGGCCGAGGAGGTGGCCTCGGAAATCCAGAAGTCCTGGGATTCGCTGAAGTAATCCGGCGTCCTTTGCAAACAGGGCAATCCCGGCAGGCCGCCGGGATTGCCATCCGCACTGCCTTTTGGGGAGGGAAGGGATGCATCCGGCACTGCAGGGCTTGATCACCATCATCGTCGGCGTCGGCGGATGCGTAGGTTACTTCTATTTTTCCAACCAGTTTCTCGACCGGGTTCTGTTCCCGGCCAGGGGCGAGAATGCCGGTCGCAACATCAACCGGGCCAACCAGATAAGGCCCTGGCTGTTCATGTTTCCCGCGCTGTTCGCGCTCGGCCTTTACCTTGCCTATCCGGTGTTCGCCACGTTCTGGCTGTCCTTGACCGACCGCGATGCCGGCGGCGCCTTTGTCGGTCTCGCCAACTACATCCAGATGGCCGGCGAGCCGAAATTCTGGGAAGCCATGAGCAACAACATGCTCTGGCTGGTGATTGTGCCGGCTTTCTCCACCGCTTTCGGGCTGCTCGCCGCCCAGCTCACCGACCGCATTTCATGGGGCGGCATCGCCAAGTCGCTGATCTTCATGCCGATGGCGATCTCCTTTGTCGGCGCCGCGGTGATCTGGAAACTGGTCTATGACACAAGGCCCGCCGGCCAGGACCAAATCGGTATCCTTAACGCCGTCTGGCTGGCTTTCGACGGCGGATCGTTCTCGGTGCTGTTTCTCAAGATCGTTCCGCTGCTGCTGATCGCGGGTTTTGCGGTGCTGATGGGGCTCGCCATTTACCAGACCCTGCGTCCGGTCCTCGGCCGGGAGAAGGGCCATGGCAAATCGCACTGGTGGGCTCATGTCCTGCGCGGCGTCATCACCATCGCTGCTCTGTGGATGATCTGGCTGTCGCTCGGTGCGATCGTCTCGCTTTTCTCCGCCACGCTGCCCTATGGCGAGCCGCAGACCTGGCTGACCATCCCGTTCTGGAACTCGATCTTCCTTATGGTGGTGCTGGTCTGGATCCAGACCGGCTTCGCCATGGTGATCCTCTCGGCCGCGCTGCGCGGCATTCCCGAGGAAACCATCGAGGCTGCCGTCATCGACGGCGCCAACCCGTTCCAGATCTTCTTCAAGATCAAGGTGCCCCAGATCATGAGCACCATCGTCGTGGTCTGGACCACCATCACCATCGTCGTGCTCAAGGTCTTCGACATCGTCTTCGCCATGACCAACGGGCAATGGGAGACCCAGGTTCTCGCCAACTACATGTACGACAAGCTGTTCCGCGCCAATGACTGGGGCGTCGGCTCCGCCAGCGCCATGGTGATCATGCTGCTGGTCACGCCGATCCTGGTCTGGAATGTCTACAACGCCCGCAAAGAAACGCGCTGAGGGAGAAGGTGATGCACGCAACATCGAAAAAATCGCCTCTCGTCTGGGTCGTTCACATCTCGGTCGTGGCCCTTGTCGCGCTCTGGCTGTTCCCGACCGTCGGTCTGTTCGTGTCCTCCTTCCGCACCGCCGACCAGATCGCCAATTCGGGCTGGTGGGCGTCGCTTTTCACCCAGGAACGCCAGGCCCCGGCGATCCGGATCGAGGGCGCGGAAGAGCAGGTCGACGGCGAATTCGTCATCGCGGGCAATCTCTTCGAGGCCGGCAATGTCACTATCAGCCGCTGGGGCACCAGTTCGCGCGAACCCGAGGCCTATGAGCCCGATCAGGTGGTTGATTTGGGCGACGGCGAACGCCTGACCGTGGCCGAGAACGGCGCCTTCCGCCTGTCCGCGCCTCAGAGTTTCGGCAACAGCCGTCTGCCGCGGGTCTTCACCACGGCCACGCGTCCGCCCGAGTTCACGCTCGAGAACTACCGCTTCGTGCTGTTTGATCCCAACAACCGTGAGGGCATGGCCAAGGCCTTTTTCAACACGCTGACGGTCACCATACCGGCAACAATCATTCCCATCGTGATTGCCGCCTTCGCCGCCTATGCGCTGGCCTGGATGCGGTTTCCCGGGAGATCTCTGCTCATCGCTGCGGTCGTCGGCCTGCTTGTCGTGCCGTTGCAACTGGCGCTGATTCCGCTCCTGAAGCTGCACAACGACATCGGCATCGGCAAGGGCTATCTCGGTGTCTGGCTGGCCCATACCGGTTTCGGCCTGCCGCTGGCGATCTACCTGTTGCGCAACTACATGGTCGGCCTGCCGCGTGACATCATCGAAAACGCCCGCGTCGACGGCGCCACCGATTTCCAGATTTTCGTCAAGATCATCCTGCCGCTGTCGTTTCCGGCGTTGGCCTCCTTTGCCATCTTCCAGTTTCTCTGGACCTGGAATGATCTGCTTGTCGCACTAGTCTTTCTCATTGATTCGACCGGCGAAACCACCGTCATGACCAAGCAGATCGTCGAACTGCTCGGCACCCGCGGCGGCAACTGGGAGATCCTGGCAACCTCCGCCTTCGTCTCGATCGCGGTGCCGCTGGTGGTCTTCTTCGCCATGCAGAAATATCTCGTGCGCGGTCTTCTGGCCGGGTCCGTGAAATAAAGAGGCTTTTATGAAAACCATGACACTTGCCGGCAAGCGACAGCAAACTGGCGCCGAGATGACAGCTGATGCCGAATGGTGGCGTGGTGGTGTCATCTATCAGGTCTACCCGCGCTCCTACCAGGACACCAGCGGTGACGGCGTTGGCGATCTGATCGGCATCGCCGAGCGGATCGAATACATCGCCTCGCTTGGCGTCGATGCAATCTGGGTTTCCCCCTTCTTCACCTCGCCGATGAAGGATTTCGGCTATGATGTGTCGGACTACACCAATGTCGAGCCGATGTTCGGCACGCTTGGCGATTTCGATCATCTGGTCAAGGTGGCGCATGACCACGGCATTCGCATCATTATCGACCTGGTGCTCTCCCACTCGTCGGACCAGCATCCCTGGTTCATCGAAAGCCGCCTGGACCGCACCAATCCCAAGGCCGACTGGTATGTCTGGGCCGAGCCCAAGCCCGATGGCACCCCGCCCAACAACTGGTTGTCGATCTTCGGCGGTTCCGCCTGGCAGTGGGACGGCAAGCGCGAGCAGTATTACCTGCACAATTTCCTCACCTCGCAGCCCGACCTGAACTTCCACAACGAGGAAGTTCGCCAGGCTCTGCTGGACGTGGTGCGTTTCTGGCTCGACCGGGGCGTTGATGGCTTCCGGCTCGACACCATCAACTTCTATTTCCACGACAAGGAACTGCGCGACAATCCACCTCTCGCAAAGGAACTGCGCAACGATTCCATTGCGCCGGCGGTCAACCCCTACAACCATCAGCTCCATGTCTATGACAAGAACCGTCCGGAAAACCTCGAGTTCCTCAAGCGCTTCCGGGCCCTGCTCGACGAGTATCCCGGCACCACGGCCGTAGGCGAGGTGGGCGATGCCCAGATCGGGCTGCAGATCGTTGCCGACTACACCTCCGGCAATGACAAGATGCACATGTGCTATGCCTTCGAGTTCCTCTCCAACACGCGGCTGACAGTCGACCGTGTGCGAACCGTCATGACCGATTTCATGACGGCGGCGCCGGAAGGATGGGCCTGCTGGGCCTTCTCCAACCATGATGTCGTCCGCCACGCCACCCGTTGGGGCGACCATGTCAATGACAGGGAGCGGTACATGCGGCTGCTCGCAGGACTGATCATGTCGCTGCGGGGCTCGGTCTGTCTGTACCAGGGCGAGGAACTCGGCCTGACCGAAGCCGACCTGGCCTTCGAGGACCTGCAGGATCCCTACGGCATCCAGTTCTGGCCCGATTTCAAGGGGCGCGACGGTTGCCGCACGCCGATGGTCTGGTCCGAGCACGAGCAGTGCGCCGGCTTTACCAGCGGCGAACCCTGGCTGCCGGTTCCGCCCGAGCATCGGCAGCTGGCGGTTGACGCGCAGGATCATGTCCAGGCTTCGATGCTCAACCACTACCGGCGCCTGGTTGCGTTCCGCAAGGCGCACCCGGCGCTGGTCAAGGGCAGCCTCGAATTCGTCGAAACCGGGGATGCCGTGCTTTCGATGGTCCGGCGCGATGGCAACGAGGCAATCTTATGCGCCTTCAACCTGAGCGAAGAGATGCAAGTGATCGAGCGTCCCGAAGGCGCGCTCGAGCCGCTCGACGGGCACGGTTTTTCGGGATTCCTGCGACCGGATACGATAGAAATATCACCTTATGATGCTTTTTTCGCCAGGCTCGGGTGAAGCCAGTTCAGGCGTGAGGGGGAGGAGATTTGCATGGCCGGCTTGAAACTTGAGGGCTTGAAGAAGTCCTACGGCGCCGTTGACGTGATCCACGGGGTCGACCTGGAAATCCGGCAGGGCGAGTTCATCGTCTTTGTCGGCCCTTCCGGCTGCGGCAAGTCAACGCTTTTGCGGATGATCGCGGGGCTGGAGGAGATCACCGCCGGCACGCTGGAAATCGACGGCATGGTGGTCAACGACGTGCCGCCGTCCAAGCGCGGCATTGCCATGGTGTTCCAGTCCTATGCCCTCTATCCGCACATGACGGTCTACGACAACATGGCCTTCGGTCTGCGCATTGCCGGCCAGAGCAATGACGAGATCGACCGCCGGGTGCGTTCCGCTGCCTCGATCCTGCAGCTTGAGGATTACCTCGACCGGCTGCCAAAGGCACTCTCTGGCGGCCAGCGCCAGCGCGTCGCCATCGGGCGCGCCATCTGCCGTGATCCCAAGGTCTTCCTGTTCGACGAGCCGCTGTCCAACCTCGACGCCGCCCTGCGCGTGGCGACCCGCATCGAGATCGCCAAGCTCAACGAATCCATGCCCGAAACCACCATGATCTACGTCACCCACGACCAGGTCGAGGCAATGACCCTGGCCGACCGCATCGTGGTTCTGTCGAAAGGCGTGATCGAGCAGGTCGGTCCGCCGATGGAGCTCTACGACCGGCCGCAGAACCTGTTCGTGGCCCAGTTCATCGGCTCGCCTGCAATGAACATCATTCCCGGCACGATCAAAAGCACCGGAGACAACGCCACCATCGCCTTTGCCAATGGCAAGTCGGTTGAAACCGGCATTGCCGTTGCCGACGCCGACAAGGGCAAGACGGCTTCCTTCGGCGTCAGGCCGGAAGACCTTGTGGCGACCACCGGCGACGACTTCCTGTTCGAGGGCACGGTGTCGATCGTCGAGGCTCTGGGCGAGGTCACGCTGCTTTATGTCGAGGATCTGACCGAGGACGAGCCGATCATCGCCAAGATGCCTGGCCATCAGCAGGTCAGGCGCGGCGACAAGCTGCGCTTCACCGCCGACAAGGCCAAGCTGCATCTGTTCGATACCGCCGGAAACACCTACCGCCGCTGAAAGAACACGACCTCAACGAAAAAGCCCCGGCCTTGCGGTCGGGGCTTTTTACAGGGCGCGGGGGCGAGCGCCCTGGCGAAGGACAATCCGGTTGGGAGGAGCCCGGCCTGTCCGTCGGTTTCGTGCTTAGCGGTTGAACTGCAGTGCGGTGTAGCCGTTCGCCGGATTGTCGGTCGAGGGAATGCGGACAGTCGAGGCGGTCGCGGTGTAGTCGACGCCGCCCATGGCGCTCTTTGCGGCATGTTCGATAGCGGCCGGGCCGTAAACCGGTGCGTTCAGTTCGACATAGTCGTTGGGCGACTGGGCGAAGGCGCCGGTGGAAGCTGCGAGGGTCAGGCCGAGGGCGATGAGGATCTTGTTCATGGTCTTGTTTCCTTTGTGTATCTGGTTAAGCGGTGTGAGCACGGTTGCGGGAAGGGAGAGGCCCGATGGTGAATGCCCGGGCCCCTTTTCCCTCAGGCCGGCTTAGCGGTTGAACTGCAGTGCGGTGTAACCGTTGGCAGGGTTGTCGGTCGAAGGGATGCGGACGGTCGAGGCGGTTGCGGTGTAGTCGACGCCGCCCATGGCGCTCTTTGCGGCATAGGCTTCTGCGGCCGGGCCGTGGACCGGAGCGTTCAGTTCGACATAATCGTTGGGTGACTGGGCGAAGGCGCCGGTGGAGGCTGCAAGCGTCAGGCCGAGGGCGATGATGATCTTGTTCATGGTCTTGTTCCTTTGTGTGTCTGGTTCAATTGTTTGGTCTGAAGGGTGCGATCCGTGTCCGGGGCGCTCCGTTTTCATGACCCGTGTTCGAAGGTCATATGAGCAGTACGGGTGGGCTTGGAAAAAAGTTTCACGTCTCTTTTGTCTGTCCCTGCGGCGGGGGATGAAGCCGGCTGGAGGTGCCCGGCTTCATCCCCTCGTGGCCGGCCTTAGCGGTTAAACTGCAGCTCGGTGTAACCCTTCTTGGTTTCCGGAGCGCGGTCGAACGAGGCGGTCGCCGTGTAGTCGATGCCGCCCTGGGCGCTCTGTGCGGCATGGGCTTCGGCAGCCGGGCCGTGGACCGGTGCGTTCAGTTCAACCCAGTCGTTGGGGGACTGTGCGAATGCGCCGGTGGAGGCTGCGAGGGTCAGGCCGAGGGCGATGATGATCTTGTTCATTGTGGTCTTCCTTGTGTTTCGGTTTGTGTGTCTGTTTCGACAGTTCATGTTCAACTTGGTCTGGAGCGGTGACCCGGGGATCGTCTGCCGATCTGCTGTCCGGGCCGCGCCGTTCCGATGACCAAGAGATAGGCTGGGCCCGGATGACTTACGAACCACATGGCCGTGATCGCCAGGGGATGAAAACGTGATCCAGCGCGACTGATCCGATCGAAGAGGCAAGTTTTAATTAATAAATACAATGAGTTAGGTTGAGATTTCGATACGTGGTGCGCGACCGGCGTCAAGCGTGGCACACCCTCACCGTTCACAATCCGGCGCTTGCTGCGCTCTCGAAACCCCGGAAATCCGGGCTTCCCTGCGGGCGTCGATTTTGCAGAAATTTTCCACCTTTTCGCCCGCCTTGAGGCCCGCGCCAGGCGCTCTCACGGCCGTTCACGCAACGCGTGATCGGCCTCGACCGGAAGTGATGAAAATACGATCTATTCCTGCCTGACCGCACCCGTTTTCAGGTCGCAAGCCGCCTTCGCCGCCTCGCTTGTTCGGCCCGGATGAAGCGCCAGGCGCCAGCCGAAATGGCCGGAGCCGCACAAAAATAACCGGGATCGGGCGGCGGCTGTGCGCGCCGTTGACTGTCCATTGCCGGACACAAGCTTGGGTCAGTAGAAAGGAAGAGTGGGGGACATGGCAGTTCTGAACGCCAGCCCAGGGCCGGCGCCGGTCTGTGCGATTTGGGGGCGCTCTGGGCGTCCGCGGGCTCGCGGTCATGCAACGCGCCAAGTGAGCCGGCATTTGCCGCGCTTTGCTGTGCGGCCGGTCATCAGAAGCCGGCTTGGGCAGCGCCGATCATGTCAGCGGCGAAGCGGGGAGCCCGCAAACGAAAAATGCCCCGGTCGTCGACCGGGGCATCTTGCAAGGAACGTTCGGAAGGGGGTCCGAACGGGCTGATGCCGGTGGGAGGAACCCGGCGACAGCCATTCGTGCGTCCTTAGCGGTTGAACTGCAGCGCGGTGTAGCCGTTCTGTTCCGGGTTGTCGGTCGAAGGCGTACGGACGGTGGAAGCGGTCGCGGTGTAGTCGACGCCGCCCATGTCGCTCTTTGCGGCATGTTCCATGGCGGCCGGGCCGTGCACCGGTGCGTTCAGTTCGACCCAGTCGTTGGGCGACTGTGCGAAGGCGCCGGTGGAAGCTGCGAGGGTCAGGCCGAGGGCAATAAGAATCTTGTTCATCGTGGTAGTCCTTTCATGCTGGGGTGAAGACCAGTGGTCTTCGGTTTGCGGTCCTCAGGCGGACGAAGCCGGTTGGGAGGAGCCCGGCTTCATCCGCGGGATGCCGCTGTTAGCGGTTGAACTGCAGCGCGGTGTAGCCGTTCTGTTCCGGGTTGTCGGTCGAAGGCGTACGGACGGTGGAAGCGGTCGCGGTGTAGTCGACGCCGCCCATGTCGCTCTTTGCGGCATGTTCCATGGCGGCCGGGCCGTGGACCGGTGCGTTCAGCTCGACCCAGTCGTTGGGCGACTGTGCGAAGGCACCGGTGGAGGCTGCGAGGGTCAGGCCGAGGGCGATAAGAATCTTGTTCATTTGGGTAGTCCTTTCGTGATTGGGTGAAGACCGGGGTCTTCGGTTTGCGGTCCGGCGGCGGATGAAGCCGGTTGGGAGAGGCCCGGCTTCATCCGCGGGATGCCGCTGTTAGCGGTTGAACTGCAGCGCGGTGTAGCCGTTCTGTTCCGGATTGTCGGTCGAAGGCGTACGGACGGTTGAAGCGGTTGCGGTATAATCGACGCCGCCCATGTCGCTCTTTGCGGCATGTTCCATGGCGGCCGGGCCGTGGACCGGCGCGTTCAGTTCAACCCAGTCGTTGGGCGACTGTGCGAAGGCGCCGGTGGAGGCTGCAAGGGTCAGGCCGAGTGCGATGATGATCTTGTTCATTGTGTTGGTCCTTTTGGTCTTAGTTCGATGTCTTGGTCGCGAGCGGGGAACCGGCGAACTGCTTGTTGAAGCTGTGTCCGGCCTGCGCCATCTCGATGATCTTTTTTAAAGGCCATGGTCTGCAGAACGTTGGGGCTGGCGAAAAAGTTTCAGTGCCCTTTCGATTGCCACCGCGGCGGGGGATGAAGCCGGCTGGAGGTGCCCGCCTTCATCCCGTATGGCGATTAGCGGTTGAACTGCAGCTCGGTGTAACCCTTCTTGGTTTCCTGAGCGCGGTCGAACGAAGCGGTTGCGGTGTAGTCGATGCCGCCCTGTGCGCTCTGCGCTGCATGGGCTTCGGCTGCCGGGCCGTGCACCGGTGCGTTGAGTTCAACCCAGTCGTTGGGCGACTGTGCGAAAGCGCCGGTGGAGGCAGCGAGGGTCAGGCCGAGGGCCATAATCATCTTGTTCATCGTGTTCATCCTTGTGTGTCGGTTAGGACTGTTGGTCGTTGATCTGGTCTGAAACGGTGGCCCGTTGATCATTGTCCGATCGGCTGAGCGGGCCGCGCCGTTTCGATGAACCAGAGATGGGCCTGCGGCAGATGACTTGCGAAACACATGGATGTGATCGGCATGCGATCATGGCGTGACAAAGCCATGGGGCATTTTGTCAGGGAACTATTTTTATCGTTATATATCAGATGGATAGATTCGGGTGCCGGCTGTGATGACCGGATTTCGCGTCAACCCGGACTGTCATGCACCGTTCACAATTCCGCACTGTCAGGAAACTTGAAAGCCCGGATTTCGGCGGTTTCCCACATCGAGGAAAATGCGCCATTTTTCTCGGCTTGGGTTGGCCCGTGATCCCGGGAAAGGCCATTCTCACGGCTTCTCACGAACGCGTGATCGGTCTTTACGGCATGTGATTAAAATACGTCTTGTTTCCAGCCGGTTTTGAAGTCTCTCGCGGGGCCGGATCAGAGCCTTTGAGCGAGGTTCTCAACCGGATCGCTCGCCCTTTGCAATCCTTGCGGTCAGTTTATGCCTGCGTCTTGACCGATGCGCAGAAGCGCGAAATGCAGCAGGAATCGTTCTTTAGATCTGCCTTAAATGATTAAAATCAGATACTTAGACCGCCTCGCGATCATGATCCGTTAATCTTCCAGTGCTATCGTGGGTTCCATTGAAAACACATGGCCACCGGGGATGGGGCCAGGAACAAGGGGAACGTTACATGGCTGCGGGGACAAACTATCTGCAGAGAGAAGAATCCTTCATGTACGACCGCGAGGTCAGGTACAAGATGGAAGAAACAATGAATGAAGCCCGGATCGAATACACCGAGAAGGGCGTCATGCACATGGCGTCGCGCCGCTGCCAGCTGATCGGCATTTCGCCGGCCAGCGCCGTTCTCGGTATCCTGACCCAGTTCAAGCTGCCGCAGGAATTCAATCTCGATGTTCCCGAGGCGCGGATCTCCAGCGTCGGCTGCGTGCTGACCCGCACCTACACCAACAACACGGTCGAAGTGCGCTTCCTGCGGTTGCTCAACGACAAGGAACTGCACCGGATCTACGTCTTCAGCGCTCACCCCAACCATCGCGACCACGTCATGGACGTGCGCTCCTGGTAGGCAGATTGGCGGATCCGGCCGGCGCGGCCGTCGGGCCGCGCGGCACTCCGTCCTTTAGTAGAGAACGCTGGCGCCCTCATCGGCGGTGCCGGCGTTGTCTCTGAGCCGCGCGAACAGCTCCCGGCCCAGGCCCCATTCATTCTGGCTGAGGTCGGCGGTCGCCGGTTCCCGCGCTGCAAATTCCTCTGCCGGCACCAGAACCTCCAGCGATCCCGTCACCGCGTCGAGACGGATCATGTCGCCATCCCGTATCCGGGCGATCGGCCCGCCGTCCTTGGCCTCCGGTGTGACGTGAATGGCCGCGGGCACCTTGCCTGAGGCGCCGGACATCCGCCCGTCTGTCACCAGCGCCACGGCCTGTCCCCTGTCCTGCAGCACGCCCAGCGGCGGGGTCAGCTTGTGCAGTTCCGGCATGCCGTTGGCCTTCGGGCCCTGGAACCGCACCACGGCAATGAAGTCGCCCGCGAGTTCGCCGGCCTTGAAGGCGTCCTGCAGCCCGTTCTGCGTGTCAAACACCCGCGCCGGGGCCTCGACCACGTAGCGCTCCGGCTTCACCGCGGAAATCTTGATCACGCCCTTGCCGAGATTGCCGGTGAGCATCTTCAACCCGCCATTGGGCTGGAACGGCTTGTCCGCCGTTGTCACCACCTTCGCATCACCGCTGACTTTTGCGATCGGCTCGCGCACCACCGCGCCGTTCTCGCCGAGCCGGGCTTCCACCGCGTAGGATGACAGTCCCTTGCCCCACACGGTGCGAACATCCTCGTGCAAGAGCCCGACCGAGAGCAGCTGGTCGATCATGAAGCCAAGTCCGCCCGCCGCATTGAAATGGTTCACGTCCGCCGGCCCGTTCGGATAGACCCGGGCGAGCAGTGGAACCGCGTCCGACAGCTCTGAAATGTCTTCCCAGGTCAGCCGGATCCCGGCCGCCCGCGCCATGGCGACGAGATGCATCGTGTGGTTGGTCGACCCGCCGGTGGCATGCAGCCCGACAACGCCATTGACCACCGAGCGCTCGTCGATCATCTCGCCCACCGGGGTGAATTCGTTGCCGAGCGCGGTGATCGCAAGCGCCCGCTTGGTCGCCTCCGCTGTCAGCGCATCCCTGAGCGGCGTCCCCGGATTGATGAAGGACGCTCCGGGCATGTGCAACCCCATGATCTCCATCAGCATCTGGTTGGAGTTGGCGGTGCCGTAGAAGGTGCAGGTGCCCGGCCCGTGATAGGATTTGGATTCGGCCTCCAGCAGTTCCGCCCGCCCGACCTTGCCTTCGGCATAGAGCTGGCGGATCCGCACCTTCTCGTCGTTGGAGAGCCCGCTGGTCATCGGGCCTGCGGGAATGAACACCGCCGGCAGATGGCCGAAGCTCAGCGCCGCGATCGTGAGCCCCGGCACGATCTTGTCACAGACCCCGAGATAGACCGCCGCGTCGAACATGTTGTGCGACAGGCCGACGGCTGCCGCCATGGCGATCACGTCGCGGGAGAACAGCGACAGCTCCATGCCGGGTTGGCCCTGGGTGACGCCGTCGCACATCGCCGGCACGCCGCCCGCCACCTGCGCCACGCCGCCTGCCTCGCGTGCAGCCTTGCGGATCAGCTCCGGATAGGTCTCGAACGGCTGATGCGCCGACAGCATGTCATTGTAGGAAGTGATGATGCCGAGATTGGGCACCACGTCTTGGGCCAGATTGGCCTTGTCGTTCGGCCCGCAGGCGGCAAATCCGTGCGCCAGGTTGCCGCAGGAAAGCGTCGAGCGGAACGGGCCTTTCGTCGCCATCTCGCGCAGATGCGACAGATAGGTTTCGCGGCTTGGCTTCGAGCGTTCGACGATACGGGCGGTGACGGCTGCAATGCGGGGATCGACAGTCATGGCTGGTATCCTTCTGTTCGGTTTGGGTGAGGGCCCCCAAGACTCCATGGGCCCTCTCGCCGCCCGGCCGCTGCCGGGCGCAGACTCGGACGCTCAGGGCGCCCAGTAGATCTCGACCGGCGTCTTCGCGTGCCGCAGCACCGCGCGCACTGGCATTTCGGCTTCAGGCCCGGCGCCAAGCGCCTTGGCCAGCACGGCCTTCTTCTGCTCCCCTTCTATATGGAGCACCAGAAGGCCCGCTTCCACGATCCGCGGCAGCGTCAGCGTCAGTCTCGGCTCTCCCGCGCCGGGCGCCTCGATCGCCATCACGCTTTGCGCGCAGGCGGGATCGGTAACATCCTCAAGCGTGGAACCGCCGGGAAAGAACGAGGCAGTGTGCCCGTCGGTTCCCATTCCCAGCACCACCACGTCGAACGGCAGCGCCAGCGCGTCGATCTTCTCCGAGGCGGCCTGCGCAACGGCAGCGGTTTCACCGGCAATGTTATAGAGAGGGACGAACCCGGCTTCCGCCGCCCGGTTCTGCAACAGGAACAGGCTCGCCAGCCGGTGGTTCGACCGCTCGTGCGCCGGCGGCACCATCCGCTCGTCCACCAGCGTCACCGTCACCTTGTCCCAGGCGATTGTCCGCTTCGACAGCGCCGCGAAGAAGGCTTTCGGCGTGGTCCCGCCCGACACGGCAAGCGTCGCGGTCCCGCGTTCACCGATCGCCATCGCCAATGCGCCCGCCACCCTGTAGGCCAGCGCCTCGGCCAGTTCCGCGCCATCGGCGAAACTCGAGTGCCTTATATTGGCCTGCGCAATCTCAGTCGCTTTCATGCCAAGTCCTGCCGTCGCGTTCGATCAGCGCAATCGCCTGGCTCGGCCCCCAGGTGCCCGCCGTATAGGGCTGCACCGTCTGCCCGGTCTCGGCCCAGGCGGTCAGGATCGGGTCGACCCATTTCCACGCGGCTTCCACCTCGTCGCGGCGCATGAACAGGGTCTGGTTGCAGCGGATGACGTCGAGCAGCAGCCGCTCATAGGCGTCCGGATTGCGCTCCTCGAACCGGTCGGCGAAGCTCATGTCGAGCGAGACGTGCCTCAGCCGCATGCCGCCCGGACCCGGATCCTTGATCATGATCCACTGCTTGACGCCCTCGTCGGGCTGCAGCCGCATCACCAGCTTGTTGGCGGTGATCCGCCCGGCACTCGGCCCGAAGATCGAATGCGGGATCGGCTTGAACGCCACCACGATTTCCGAAATCCGCTCGCTCATCCGCTTGCCGGTCCGGAGGTAGAACGGCACCCCGGCCCAGCGCCAGTTGTTGATTTCCGCCTTGATGGCGACAAAGGTCTCGGTATTGGAGACCCCGCCCTCGAGTTCTTCGAGATAGCCCTTCACCGCGCCGCCCGCCGAGGCGCCGGCCTTGTACTGCCCGCGCACGGTCAGAGTGTCGGCATTGGCTTCGGTAATCGGCCTGAGCGAGCGCAGAACCTTGAGCTTCTCGTCGCGCACCGCTTCGGCGTCCATTGAGGCCGGCGGCTCCATCGCCACCAGGCACAGAAGCTGCACCAGGTGGTTCTGCACCATGTCGCGGAGCGCGCCCGCCTTGTCGTAATAGCCGGCGCGGCCTTCAAGCCCCACCGATTCCGCCACGGTGATCTGCACATGGTCGATATGCGCCGAGTTCCACAGCGGCTCGTAAAGCGCATTGGCGAACCTCAGCGCCATCAGGTTCTGCACCGTTTCCTTGCCGAGATAATGGTCGATGCGGTAGATCTGCTCTTCCGTAAACACCTCGCCGATGGTCCGGTTCAGCGCCCGCGCCGATTCGAGGTCCCGCCCGATCGGCTTTTCCACCACGATCCGGGTCTCGCCGGTCACCAGACCGTTGGAGCGGATCTTTTCGGAAATGTCGCCGAACAGCGCCGGCCCGACAGCGAGATAGAACGCCCGGACCCGGTCCTGGCCCTCGTCAAGCAGCGCTTTCAGTTCCGGCCACCCCTTCTCGGACCTGGCGTCGACGGCAACGTAGAACAGCCGCTTGAGGAACGTCTCGACCTCGTCGTCGTGATATTCGCCCTTCTTCAGGTGCTCCTTCAGCGCATCTCGCGCGAAGCCGCGATACTCGTCATGGCTCATCTCCGAGCGCGACGCGCCGATGATCCGGGTCGGATCGGTCAGCTGGCCAGCCATCTGCCGGTGATACAGCGCCGGCAACAGCTTGCGCTCGGCAAGGTCCCCGGTGCCGCCGAAGACGACATAGTCAAACGGGTCGACCGGAATGATGATCTGGCTCATTGCATGGCATCCTGTCCGTGAACGGTGGCTTTCTCATAATCTAATCGATTAGATAAAGCTAGGGCTGAGAAGGGCGGCCATCTGGTTTTGTTGTCCCTCGGCTGCCCACGTGATCGGGATTTCACCTCAAGATCCCAGTCAGGGAACTAGCAGATAGGCTGCTGAGCCGGCGCATTGTTCAGAGCGATGAAACGTGTGTCGCCCGCGCTACCCATCGAAGCATATTAAAGCATCATGCCTATTGGCTAAAATTACCAATATGGGCCGACGTGTTATCATGACCATTGTGGATTCTGTGCATAACTCCTACATTGTTGCATAGAATGACGTTCCTAAAGCAGGACCATGCGGGTTGTTTCGTTAGCAAAAACTGCGGTGGCAATGGTGCCCATTGGCATCATGAGAAAAATCAGATCGATCTAATTGGCATGTTGTTTCTGAGGTTGAGAACCGCAATACGGCGGTGAAAGTGAGGTGAGAAGCATGTATTCTGTTTTGCAGGTGGCTGATGCTATTCTCAAAATCGCCAAGAATGATAGTAAGCGGCTAACTCCGCTCCAGCTTATGAAGCTGGTTTACATAGCGCATGGGTTCTATTTGGCGATGCGCCACGGAAGCGATCTCTTTCAGGAAGAAATTGAAGCGTGGAAGTATGGGCCAGTTATTCCAGAGCTTTATCAGGCAACTAAGAAATTTGGTCGTGAACCGATTCCTTTAGATATGATTGGTGATGAGCCTTCTGGTATCAGTGACGCTGATATGGATTTCTTGCGTGACGTGTATACTAAATATGGGCATCTTAGCGGAATCGCGCTTTCTAGCTTAACGCACAAGCCAGGAACGCCATGGCAACAAGTATATGATGGATTCTTTGGTACCGAGATTCCTGATAAAATTATTCGAGAGCACTACGAAAAGATTGTAAATGGACAAAGTACCTCCACCGCCTCCGGGAATTGAGAGCCCGCCCAAATGGGCGGATGACGGCAAGGCGAACAAAGAAGAGGAAAACTGGCCTAATGAAAGTGCCTTGAAAGGCCAAAAGGCCAAGAACAGCATGTGGGCTTTGAAGGCTGTTGGCGTTGTCACAGTCCTGTTAATATTCTTTTTTGTGATTGTTTTTGTTTGTTCTTTGTCGTTCTGGCTATTTCACCAAATGGCGCCAACGTACTGGCATTGGTTGAATGAAGCACAGCTATCGAAGATTCAATCGGTTATTTTTAGTGGAGCGATCGGTGCAATCGTCTCCGGTTATGTGCAAAAGCATATTTCAGGATAACTTTCAGAAAACTCCAAGATTGTTTTGGAGCAAGGTAAGGAGGCAATTACGATTTTTTGGTTCTTGTTCAAGTGCACTATTCCACGCTGCCGCTAACAGATCCGATATGTTCCATCGCTTACCCCACCCGTTCTAGAACCGGTCCCTAAGCGAAAACCACGTCAGCGCCAGAAACAAGAGCGGCTTTCGGAAGCGGTCGCCGCCGGGGAAGGGGCCGACCTTGAGGTTGCGCATCACCTCGAGATCCTCCGAACCACCCAGCACATGGTCGGCATAGAGCTTGCCGCAATAGTTCGACAGCATCACCCCGTGGCCTGAAAACCCGCCGATCGAGGTGACGTTTTTCATCACTTCGCGCACGAACGGCCGCCGCGACAGCGTGATCCCGACCGAGCCGCCCCAGGCATGGGTGATCTCGATGTCCTTCAGCGCCGGGTAGAGCTCGGCGATCTGCCGCCTGATGTGGCTCGAGATGTCGGTCGGATTGTCCGAGGTATAGGCCTCGCGCCCGCCAAACAGCAGCCGCCCGTCGGCACTCTTGCGGAAGTAACGCACCACGAAGCGCGAATCGTCGACCGATTCTCCGCCGGGGATCACCGGGCTGTCATCGCCCAGCGGCACCGTGGCGCCGATGAACGAGCGGATCGGCATCACATGCGCCGAGGTCACCGGCTCCAGCCCGTCGATGAAGGCGTTGCAGGCAATCAGCGCGCGTCCGGCGACGATGTCGCCGGCATCGGTCTTCACCGTCACCTTGCCGCCGGCACTGGCAATGCCTCGTGCCCGCGTATTCTCGTGCAGCCGCGCCCCGGCTTGAGAGGCAGCCCGCGCCAGCCCGACCACGTATTTCAGCGGATTGATGTGGCCCGTCCCCGCGTCATGGGTGCCGCCGTGGTAGCGCGTCGAACCGAGTGCCGCGGCAAGCTGCTCGCGGTCAAGAAACCGCAGGCCCTCGTAGCCGTACTCCTCGGTCATGATTTTCACATGGTCGCGGTAATCCTTGACGTAACCTGGCTTGTGCGCCGCCGAGATCTGGCCCGGGCGGAAATCGGCGTCGATGTTGTGGGTTGCGGAAAAGCTGAGCAGATGCATCTTCGCCCGCTCGGCCACGGCAAACTGCGCCTTGGCGTTGTCGCGGCCGAAATCCGCCTCGCTCTCCTCCACCCAGGCCCGCTGTCCGGTGCCAAGCTGCCCGCCATTGCGGCCCGAGGCGCCGTCGCCGAAGCGCGCGCCCTCGATCAGCACCACGTCCTTGCCGCTTGCGGCCAGGTGATAGGCCGCCTGCAGCCCGGTGAAACCGCCGCCGACGATGACGACGTCGGCAGTTGTGGCTCCGGGCAGGGAGGCGTAGGGGGGACGCTCGCCGAGCGTGGCCTCATAGAACGAGACGCCCGGTGCAATGGGGCTTTGGTAGGTCATGGCTTGCATTTCTCAGACGTTGAGCAGCAGGAACTCGCGTTCCCACGGGCTGATCACCTGCATGAAGGTTTCGAATTCGCCGCGCTTGACGCCGGCATAGGTGTTGATGAACTCCTGCCCGAATACTTGGGCAAAGCCGGACTCACTTTCAAGCAGCGACACCGCTTCTAGCAGTCCGCGCGGCAGGTCGACCGAGCCTTCGTTGACGGTCTGGTAGGCCGGGTCGCTCGGCACCAGCCCGTTGACCATGCCGAGATAGCCGCAGGCCAGCGACGCCGCCAGCGCCAGGTAGGAATTGGCGTCCGACGATGGCAGCCGGTTCTCTACCCGCCGCGCCACCGGTTCGGAATGCGGCACCCGGAAGGCGGTCGTCCGGTTGTCGTAGCCCCAGGCATTGTTGACCGGGCAGGCCATGTCCGGCGTCAGCCGCCGGTAGGAATTGACATAGGGCGCCATCATCACCAGCGCCTTGGGCACGTAGTGCTGCATCCCACCGATGAAGTTAAAGAAGGCTTCGCTCGGCTCGCCGTCGGCTTTCGAGAAGACGTTCTTGCCGGTCTTGGCATCCACCACCGACTGGTGGATATGCATCGCCGATCCGGCATATTGCTGCATCGGCTTGGCCATGAAGGTGGCGTACATGCCGTGCTTGATCGCCGCCTCCCGGATCGTGCGCTTGAACAGGAACACCTGGTCGGCAAGCTCCACCGGGTCGCCGTGGCGCAAGTTGATCTCGAGCTGCGCCGGGCCCTCCTCGTGGATCAGCGTGTCGATCTCCAGCCCCTGCTTGTCGGAGAAGTCGTAGATGTCGTCGACCAGCTCGTCGAACTCGTTGACGCCGGCGATCGAGTAGGACTGCCCGCCGGTGATCGTCCGGCCCGAGCGGCCCCTGGGCGGCTTCAGCGGGTAATCCGGGTCGTCCGACTGCGCCACCAGGTAGAATTCGATTTCAGGCGCCACCACCGGCTTCCAGCCGCGCTCGGTGTAGAGCTCGACCACCTTCTTGAGCACGTTGCGCGGCGTGTAGCTGACCGGGTCGCCCTTGGTGGTCACCATGTCGCAGATCACCTGCGCCGTCGGGTCGGTTTCCCACGGCACCACCGACAGTGTCGACAGGTCCGGCATCAGCTTCAGGTCGCCGTCGAGCGGATCATAGCGGAAATCGCCGGTCTCCTCGGGGTATTCGCCAGAGATCGTGTGCCGGAACACCGCCGAAGGCAGCGACAGCGAGGTGTTGGAGGTGAATTTCGACGACGGCATCATCTTGCCGCGCGCCACGCCGGCGAAATCCGGCGTGATGCACTCGATGTCCTCGATACCGCGAACCCTGAGCCACTCGCTGGCCTGGGTCCAGTTTTCGACGCCGCGCTTGATGTCGAGAAATTTGGGCGCGGCGGGTTGCGCCGGTTTTGCTGAAGCGGGTTTGCCGGACTTGCGGGAGGCCATAAATCACCATGGGTTTGTCAGTAATGCCGCGATCATAGAGGTTTTTCCGGCTGGCGCCAGCGTCCCGCCCGCGACCTGTTTGCAGTGCGGCAGCCCCAGCCGACCTCACATTGCGCGACGCTGGTCCGAGAAACCTGCGATCCACCTCCGGATTTCGCAGATGTACGTTCAGGTTGCTTTAACCCTGTTCTGCCAGCATCTGACGAAAGGGCATTCCGTCCGCCGGTGCCCGTCCCGACGGCTTGCATGATGCAGCTCCTCGCCCGGACGGCGATGTCCGTGTATTTTTATCGTGCAGGTATTTTCATGATCATCGACCGTTTGCTCGCCCGCTTTTCCATCCAGACCAAGGTGGTCGTCTTCATCATTCCCCTGATTGCGGGAATGGCGGGACTTGCCGCGATCAACCTGTACACCGGCAATCTGCTCGGCGCCCGTCTCACCGGCACCAATGCCAGCATCGAGACCCTGAGCGGTTTCAAGGAAGCCTATGCCGGCATGACCAATTTCCTCCATGACCAGAGCGAGGAGAAGCGCGCAGCCGTGATGCAGAGCCTCGACGCCCAGTTGCAGCGGGTCGAAAAAGTCCTGGAGCTGGCCGAGACCGAGACCGAATCCGCGGCCCTGACCCGATCCCGCACCGTGGCTGAAGCCCTGCGCGCCGATGTCGATGCGCTCTGGAGTCTGCACACCGAAGTCACCGGCATCTACGGCGCCTTTGACGAGACGCTCAGTGAGCTCGACAACGTCCGCGGCCGCCTCAACGCCACCATTGACACCGTCGGCCAGGAACTGGCCCAGGCCGAGGACGAGACCAAGACCCTGTTGCGCGCCGCCGACCAGCTCGGCAACGGCGCCCAGGCCATCGTCGCGATCTCCAGCGCCATCTCGTCTGCCGCCACGCCGGAAGAGGCCTTTGCTGCCGCCGACGAGCTCAAGCGCGACATCCGCAAGATGAGCCGCGATCTTCCCAAGGTCATTCCCGAGACCAAGCCGGCGCTCAAGAGCCTGCTGAGCGACAATCTCGATGGCCTTCTCGCCGTCGAGAAGGCCGGTGTCGTCTCCGAGGCCGGCATGATCGAGCTGCAGAAATACGCCAACGCGCTGCGTCCCTCGGGCATCATGCTGCAGGGCCTCGCCTCCCAGGTCGCCCGCGAGGCCACCCTCAGGTTCGGCCAGCTCGATGCCGACATCCTCATGGGCCAGCAGATCGTCAGCGACAGCCGCGATTTTCTCGCCCATCTCTCCGTGCTCGAGCTGTCGATCGTCCATTTCCTCGGCCAGCCCGACGAAACCCGTGGCGAGGATGTCGCCGCCAAGCTCAGCCGTGTCGATCAGAGCATCCAGCTGATTGCCTTCTCCAATGGCGGTGAGACCGTCATGGAAGCCATCGGCGAGGTCTGGAGCGCCAAGTCGGTCACGATTCCGGCGCTGATGGCAGAACTGATCGAGAAGACGCAGGCCGAGACCAGCCTGTTTATGGCCGCCTCCGAGCGCATCGACGAGGCCTGGAGCAGCGTTCTGGCTTTCACCTCAAGCCAGCAGCAGGGCGCCGAAGCGGTCAAGGACCGCGCCGAGGGCATCACCCTTTCGGCCGCTCTCGTCGGCGGCGCCTTTGGCCTTGTTGCCGCCTTCATGCTGATCGCCGCGCTCAAGGGCCCGATCCGCCGCCTGGTCCGCGCCATGGGCGATGTCGCCTCCGGCGATCTCGATGTCGCCGTCACCGACTCGGCCCGCGCCGACGAGATCGGCGAGATGGCCCGCGCCCTCGACGTCTTCAAGATGAACGCCATCGACAAGATCCGCATCGAGGGCGAAAGCGAGAAGGAACGCGAGATGGCCGCCCGGGCGCGCCAGCAGTCCGACACCGAGAAGGCTCAGGCCGACGCCCAGGTCCGCTTTGCCGTCGAGCAGCTCGGTGCTGCGCTGCGCGATCTCTCCCAGGGCAACCTGGTCTCCACCATCGACACCCCCTTTGCCGGTGAACTCGACAGCCTGCGGCTCGATTTCAACGGCTCCATCGAGCAAATGCGCGACGCGCTCAGCCAGATCCGCGACAATGCCGCCTCGATCAGCTCCAGCAGCGGCCAGATGCGCTCCGCCGCCGATGATCTCGCCCGCCGCACCGAGCAGCAGGCAGCCTCGCTTGAGGAGACCGCTGCTGCCGTCGACGAGATCTCGGCCACCGTGCGCACCGCCTCGAGCCGCGCGTCGGACACCGACAAGCTGGCCGGCGACACCGCCAATGACGCCCGCGCCTCGGGCCAGATCGTCGCCCGTGCCGTCGACGCCATGAGCCGCATCGAGGAGGCCTCGGGCAAGATCGACAGGATCATCGGCGTCATCGACGAGATCGCCTTCCAGACCAACCTGCTGGCGCTCAATGCCGGTGTCGAGGCGGCGCGTGCGGGCGAAGCCGGCAAGGGCTTCGCCGTCGTCGCCCAGGAGGTCCGCGAACTGGCCGGCCGCTCGGCCAACGCCGCCAAGGAGATCAAGGAACTGATCGCAGCCTCCGGCGAGGAGGTCCGCTCCGGCGTGTCCCTGGTCGGCGAGACCGGCGAGGCCATAACCCGCATCATCGCCCGCATCGAGGAAATCTCCGAGCATGTCGGCGCCATGGCCACCGCCAGCCGCGAACAGTCGACCGGCCTTGCCGAGGTCAACACGGCGGTGGGCCAAATGGACCAGATGACCCAGCAGAACGCCGCCATGGTCGAACAGACCAACGCCTCGAGCCACACGCTCGCCCAGGAAGCCGCCGAACTCACCGCGCTCGTCGCCAAGTTCCGCCTCGACCTGGAAGAAGGGCGCACCGCCGGACAGAACCGGGCTGCGTAACGGCGCAGGCCGCCGAGCCCACCTGATCTCCCCCCTTGCGAGGGAGATGTCGGCATCGCCGACAGAGGGGGGTATCGCTCCGGATCCGATGTCTGCGGCCTCACCCCCCATCTGCCCTGTCGTGCATTCCCAGCCAAAACTGTAAACCACCTATCCGGTCTGCTGTGTAAATGACCTATCAGCTGGACGAATCTATGACTTAGCTGACGCCAAGCTCATGATTTCGCATTCTCCCCCACCAGGGGGGAGAAGGTGTCCGCCGCGAGATTCCCACGCCAAAATCCCCCCTATTTCTTCCACACCCTCCACCCCCATGCAACACTCATCCCGCTCCCGCCGCCGGATGGATCGCAAACGTTTCGGTCCAGGCGGGAGGAAGGCCTTCCGAAGCTGTCGTAACGTGCGGCAGGTGGAGGGAGGAGGCAGTGCACCGGCATTGCTCCGCTGGCAGATCTCTCGTCCCTCCCGGGCGGGCGCCTGACCAGCCACCGGAGAAATCCTTGCCCTCTGTGCCGGCCCGCGCCGGCCGGCAGCCGGGGCGGGGGTGGAAACGGGCCTGTGGCGGGCCGTCTTGCGGATGCGGGGAGGGGCGTGGCGTTCAAGCGCCGCCGCCCTGGCGCCCCCGCATCGCGAACGCAAGGCCAAGCCCGTGTCGGAGAATGCCGCACGCCGTTTACGGCGGCCCGTGTCCGGGCAGCCAAAAAGCGGCACGCCCTGCCTGTCGGACGTGGACACCGTCCGGCGAGACTCGGGTCTGCGCGCGTGTTGCGCCACCCCGTGCATGCGCCTCGCATGCACACCCATACCAACCATCTTCAGAGGCGTCAGCCCGCGCGCGGCCCTCCGGACCCGATCTTTCTTTCCAAACCCCGGCGGCATCCCGCGCGGGATCGCCGGCGGCCGCCAGTCCGTAAGCCGTGGCCTACACAATTCCTCTTGACCGGACACCGCACCCCGTCGATTGCCCCCCCCGTTTGCAAGCCCGGCGCAATCGCCGGTAGACTTCGGCCAGGGCAATGCCGGCAATTGCCGGGTGAGGAGGCTCTGACATGACAAACATCACCGGCGGCTGCCTCTGCGGCAGGGTCCGCATCACCGCATCGGGCGAACCTGACCGGGTCGGCCTCTGCCATTGTTTCGATTGCCGCAAGCACCACGGCGCCCTGTTTCACGCCTCCGCCATCTTCCGCGAAACGGCGGTCGTGGTCGAAGGCGAGACGCGCCACTACCAGGGTCGGCATTTCTGCCCCGAATGCGGCTCCTCGGTCTTCAGTCGCTCGGGCGACGAGATCGAAGTCCATCTCGGCGCGCTTGATCAGCCCCACCGGTTCACACCCACTTACGAGCTCTGGACCCTGCGCCGCGAATCCTGGCTGCCGCCGTTCCCGCTCGCGCAGCATTACGCGCGCGACCGCGACGAGGAAAGCCGGGACGAGGCGTAGCTTCCGGGCAACACGCTACGTCAAAACCACCGCGAGGTTGGCACGGACATGCTTTGCAGCACATCAAAACGCGGCTAGGTTTCCTCAAGCCCCAATCGCGGGAGTACTTGTCGTGACCAGTTTTCCATTGATCCGGTAGCTCCGGCGGAATTTCAGGCTCTGGCCAGGCGGAGGGTGTTAGCCTTCTGTCCCGGGTCATTTGCCGAATTCCGCCTGCACTCCGCCAGAATTTTGACAGCCCCCCGGCGGTCAAGCGACTGACCCGGCGATGGTGGCCGCTGTCCTGTGACCCCTATCATGGGATGGAAGCCGCCGCGCCGGACCCCAACCGGCTGATGACGTTTTCTGTCAGCACAATTCGATAACAGGGCGACGCATCCCGATGGTTTGCGCAGGCGCCGTCCTCCGTTTTCTTGAAGAGGTTTTTCGAATGTCTCCCTTCGTTCGCTCCGCGGTCGTGCTCGGTCTGTTGTGCGCCACCGGCCCGCTCGCCATCGACATGTTCCTGCCCGCGCTTCCCACCATTGCCGGCAGTCTGAACAGCACCATTGCTGCAGCACAGCTCACCATCATCGCCTATTTCATCGCCTATGGCCTGGCCCAGATGGTCTATGGCCCGGTGGCCGACATGGTCGGCCGCAAGCCGCCGCTGATCGCCGGCCTCGTGCTGTTTGCAGCCGGCTCCATCGGCTGCGCGCTGGCGCCGGACATGAATTCGCTGGTCGCAGCTCGCGTGGTCCAGGCGCTCGGCGGGGCCGCGGCCATGGTGATCCCGCGCGCCATCATCCGCGACATGCACACCGGACCCCAGGCCACACGGCTGATGGCGCTGGTCATGTTGATCATCTCGGTTTCGCCGATGCTGGCGCCGCTCGCCGGTTCCGGCATCATCGCGCTGTCGGGCTGGCGGGCGATCTTCGCCACGTTGGCAGTGGCAGCCGCGCTCAGCATTGCCGTCACCCTGCTGCTGCAGCCTGAAACGCTCAAGCCGGAGCACCGCGTGCCGGTGCGTCTCTCCGCGCTGCTCTCGGGCGTTTCGAAGCTGCTGCGCGATCCGGTGTTCATGGGGCTGACCTTCGTCGGCGGCTTCGGCATGGCGAGCTTCTTCGTCTTCCTCGCCTCCGCCTCATTCGTCTACACCGGCCATTACGGGCTCACGCCCACCGGCTTCAGCCTGGCTTTCGCCGCAAACGCCGCGGGCTTCTTCACCGCCACCCAGCTCGCCGCCACGCTCGGTGAGAAGTTCGGAGCCGACCGGGTGGTCAACCGGGCGGTGACCGGCTTCATGGGGTTCACGCTGCTGCTGGTCGGTCTGGTCTGGTTCGGCATTGACCAGTTCGCCCTGCTGGTCGGCCTCTTGATCTGCGCCAATGCCTGCCTCGGCCTGGTCATTCCCACCGCGATGGTGATGGCGCTCGATGACCATGGCGATATCGCCGGCCTTGCCTCTTCGCTCGGCGGCATGCTGCAGATGCTGGCGGGCGGCGTGATGACCATGCTCGCCGGGCCCTATTTCAACGGTACCCCGCTGCCCATGGTGGTGGCCATCGCCATTGCCGCGGTGCTCGCCTTCGCGGCCATGCGCTTCACCGCGAGCGCCCGCACGCGCCGTCCGGTGGCGCCCGCCTGATTGCAGCAGGCATCATCATCAACCAACAAAAAACCCGCCGGGGTGAAGCCGCGGCGGGAATTTGGTTGCCTGTGAAGGCAAATCCGGAAAACAGGGACTTCCGGAACCGGGAGCAGGGTCTTCAGGCTCGAACGCGCGGCCTGGAGTTCCCCGTTGAGCAATTCCAGCGAAACTGGGAACCGGTTTCGCGTCCGGAATTGCTTGAAACTTTATCTTCAACGGCCCTGGGTCACGATCACCGGGATCAGCAGGTCACCCCAGTTGCCCTCGCCGCCATGGTGGCGGGCCGAGCGGACGAGTTCCACCGAAACGCCGGCATCGACGGCCTTCATGACCGAGTGGTTGAGACGGTGCAGGTCGTTGGCGAGCATGCGGATTGCTGCCTGCTGGTCGGAATCCATTGCCGAAGATTGCTCTTCTGCTCTTTCCTTGACGCGGGTCTGGGGTGCCATTTGTATTTCTCCTCTAGCGGGGTTTGTGATCGGATCGTCTGTCGTGTCGGGGTTCTCACCCGCCCGTCAGATCCGGGCGGGTGAGGCAGTGCCTGTGTTATTCAGCGGCCGGCTTGAACTGGGCCGATTCCGTGGATTCGCCCATCGCGGTGGTCGAGGACTTGCCGCCGGTGATCGCCATCGAGACGGCGTCGAAGTAACCGGTGCCGACTTCGCGCTGGTGCTTGGTCGCGGTGTAGCCGTTGACCTCGGACGCGAATTCCGCTTCCTGCAGCTCCGAATAGGCCGACATCTGCCGGTCCTTGTAGCCGCGCGCCAGTTCGAACATGCCGTAGTTGAGCTGGTGGAAACCGGCCAGCGTGATGAACTGGAACTTGTAGCCCATGGCGCCGAGCTCTCGCTGGAACTTGGCGATGGTCGCGTCGTCCAGGTTCTTCTTCCAGTTGAACGAAGGCGAGCAGTTGTAGGCCAGCAGCTTGCCCGGATGCTCCTTGTGCACGCCCTCGGCGAACTTGCGGGCCTGCTCGAGATCCGGCTTAGAGGTTTCGCACCAGATCAGGTCGCAATGCGGCGCATAGGCGTTGGCGCGGGCGATGCAGGCATCGAGGCCGTTCTTGATGTTGTAGAAGCCTTCGACCGTGCGGCCGGCGTCGTAGTCGACGAACGGACGGTCGCGCTCGTCAATGTCCGAGGTCAGAAGCTTGGCGGCTTCCGCGTCGGTGCGGGCGATGACCAGCGTCGGAGTGCCCATGACGTCGGCAGCCAGGCGGGCGGCGTTGAGGTTGCGGATGTGGGCTGCGGTCGGGATCAGGACCTTGCCGCCCAGGTGGCCGCACTTCTTTTCCGATGCCAGCTGGTCTTCGTAGTGAACGCCCGCGGCGCCGGCTTCGATGAAGGCCTTCATGATTTCGAACGCGTTCAGCGGTCCGCCGAAACCGGCTTCCGCGTCGGCGACGATCGGTGCGAACCAGGTGTCGACCGAAAGCCCGTTGCCTTCGGCGTTCTCGATCTGATCGGCGCGCTGCAGCGTCTTGTTGATGCGCTTGGCAAGCTCGGGAGCTGCATTGGCGGGATAGAGCGACTGGTCGGGATACATCGACGAGGCGGTGTTGGAATCAGCGGCAACCTGCCAGCCCGAGAGGTAGATCGCCTTGAGGCCGGCGCGAACCTGCTGCATGGCCTGGTTGCCGGTCATGGCGCCCAGCGCGTTGACGAAGTCTTCCTCGTGGATCAGCTTCCAGAGCCGGTTGGCGCCCATCTCGGCGAGGCTGTACTTGATGTTGACCGAACCGCGAAGCTTCTGCACGTCTGCCGGGCTGTAGGGACGTTCGATGCCGTCATAGCGGCCTTCGGGTGCGGTTGGAACGAGGTTGTAAAAATCAGTCATGACGTCTCTCCGGTCAAGGTATGTTGCTGTCCAGCGAACCAGCTTGGGAGCCCTTTGTCCGCTTTCGATGTGACTGAATTTACATTGCGCTGCACATGAAGCCGAGAAAATTCAACAATTCCAGCCGATAATTGAGGTCAACCTGTCTTGTGTTTGACAAAACCCACGTGTAAATTTGTCACAATTGTAAAAGAGAAACCTCTGCGGACTGCGACGAAAGTCTGTAAAAACCTGTAAAGATCGTGCGATGGCTGAACAGAAGATATTTGCCGGTCCGCGCATTCGCCGGATCCGCAACGCCAAGGGCCTGACCCAGACGGCGATGGCCGAGGCGCTCGGGATTTCGCCGTCCTATCTCAATCTGATCGAGCGCAACCAGCGTCCGCTGACTGTTCAGCTGATCCTCAAGCTCTCTTCGGTCTACAAGGTCGATGCCGAGGAACTGCAGGGCGAGGGCGGCGGCACCACGCTCGCAAGCCTCAAGGAGGTCTTCGCCGATCCGCTCCTGACCGGGGAGCTGCCGGGCGACCAGGAAGTCATCGAGATCGCCGAGGCCGCGCCCAATGCCAGCGCCGCCATCTTGAAGCTTCACCGCGCCTACCGCGAGCAGGCCGAGCGTCTGTCGGACCTCTCCGCCATGTTGGCGCGCGAGGGCCACAGTCCTGCCTTGTCGGGTGCACAACTGCCCATGGACGAGGTCCGCGAGGTTCTCGAGAACCGCCCCAATCATCACCCGGCGCTGGAGGAGGAGGCGGAGGCCTTTCACAGCCTGCTCAAGCCCGGCGATGACCTGATGGGCGCGCTCAAGGCCTGGCTCAGGACCGAGCACGGCGTTGTCGTCCGTTCGCTGCCGGTCGCCACCATGCCCAACTGGCGCCGCCGCTATGACCGCCATTCGCAGCGCCTGTTCCTGTCCGAACGGCTGTCGCCGTTCGACCAGCTGCGCGAGGTCGCCATGGAAGCCTCGCTGATCCGCATGAATGTCGCCATCGCGGCCGGGATCAACGATCTCAAGCTGTCGAGCGACGAGGCCCGCCGCATCGCCCGTTTTGAGCTCGCCCGTTATGCGGCCCACGCGCTGATGATGCCTTATCAGGCCTTTCATGCCGCGGCCCAGCGCGCCCGCTACGATATCGATGTGCTCAAATCCCGCTTCGGCGTGTCCTTCGAGCAGGCCGCCAACCGCGTCACCACACTGTGCCGGCCGAGCCTTTCGGGCGTTCCGTTCTTCATGCTCGAGGTCGATGTCGCCGGCCATCGCTTCCGCCGTGCCGGGGCGCAGGGCTTTCCGCAACAGCGCTTTGGCGGCAATTGTCCGAAACTGTCGATCCACGCGGCCTTCTCGCAGCCCGCGCAAGTGCTGGTCGAAGCTGTTGAAATGCCCGGCGGCGCCGAGTTCCTCACCATCTCGCGCACGCTTGAAGGTCCGCAGGGCGCCTTCTCCGAACGGCCGCGGCGTACCGCCATCCTGCTGGGCTGCGACATCGGTTTCCGCGACGAGATCGTCTATGGCGGCGCGCTGGCGATGACCGGCGGCAAGACATCGCAACCGGTCACTATTGCCGTCGGCCCGGCCTGCCGCCTTTGCGAGCGCGCCGGTTGCCTCGCCCGGGCCGAACCGCCGATCACCCGGCCGCTCGGGCTTGACGAGATGGTGACCGGGTTGTCCGCCTTTGATTTTCAGTGACATCGGCATCGCTCCACGCTGCCCCGGCAGCCGCGGGGCGAAGCGCCCCCAAGGGAACAAGTGCGTCGCAGCAATTTGTCGCCGGCCTGCCCGGAAATGCCTTGATCACCTCTTGTGCAACCTGAGATTCCGCCTAAAGTTGGGTCATCCGCCGCACCCGGCCATCAAAGGCCGGGACGTGGAAGCCCCCGCTACGGCCTGGCCGTTTGAGGAGTGGCAAGATCACAAAACGAGAGGAACAGGAATGACCCTGAAAACCCGCCTAATCTCAGCAGCCGTCATGCTCGCCGCATCGACCGTGCTCGCCACCGCCCAGGAGCGCGTGGTCAACGTCTACAACTGGTCCGACTATATTGATGAGTCCATTCTCGAGGAATTCACCAAGGAAACCGGCATCAAGGTTGTCTACGACGTGTTCGATTCCAACGAGGTGCTGGAAACCAAGCTGCTTGCCGGCTCGACCGGCTACGACATCGTGGTTCCGACCGGAACCTTCCTCGCCCGGCAGATCCAGGCCGGCGTGTTCCAGGAACTCGACAAGTCAAAGCTGCCCAACCTCGCCAACATGGATCCGGCGATCATGTCGCGGCTGGAAAAATACGATCCCGGCAACGAGCACGCCATCAACTACATGTGGGGCACCACCGGCCTCGGCATCAATGTCGACAAGGTCAAGGAACGGTTGGGCGACATGCCGCTGAATTCCTGGTCGATCGTGTTTGATCCGGAAAACATCTCCAAGCTTGCCGATTGCGGTGTCTACATGCTCGACACGGCCGATGAGATCGTCCCGGCAGCGCTGAACTATCTTGGCCTCGATCCCGATTCAAACTCCCCCGATGACATCGCCAAGGCCGAGGAGCTGCTGCTCACGGTGCGTCCGAGCGTCAAGAAGTTCCACTCGTCGGAATACATCAACGCTCTGGCCAACGGTGATATCTGTCTCGCCGTCGGCTGGTCGGGTGATATCCTTCAGGCCCGCGACCGCGCTGCGGAAGCCGATCAGGGCGTCACCATCGAGTATGTCATCCCCAAGGAAGGCGCTCTGATGTGGTTCGACAACATGGCGATCCCCGGCGATGCCAACCATGTCGAGGAAGCCCATGAATTCCTCAACTACATCATGAAGCCCGAGGTCATGGCCAAGGCGTCCAACTACGTCTACTACGCCAACGGCAATCAGGCATCCAAGGAGTTCCTCAACGAGGACGTGATTGGCGATCCGGCCATCTATCCCGACGAGGAAACCATCGGCCGCCTTTACTCGACCTCGCCCAAGGATCAGCGCACGCAGCGCGTGCTGACAAGAACCTGGACCAAGGTCGTCACCGGTCAGTGACCCGATCTGAAACCCCCGGTCCGGTGAATGGGCCGGGGGTTTTCACTTCAGCACCGCGCGCCAGACATCGAGCGCAAGGCAAGCTGGAGCGTTTGTGAGAATGCATGCGCGGTATCGCCGGAATGAATAAGGTTGAACGCGACATGCACCGGTATTGATCATGGGGACAGTTGATCATGAAATCATTGGGCAGCATCCGGCGAAGCTTCGAACCGTGGAATGATCCGAACCAGCGCCCCTACATCGCGTTCGAAAACATCACCAAGAAATTCGGCGATTTTGTCGCCGTCAAGGATCTGACCCTACACATCTTCCAGCGCGAGTTCTTCGCGCTGCTGGGCGGTTCGGGATGCGGCAAGTCAACGCTTCTGCGCATGCTGGCAGGCTTTGAAAACCCCACCGAAGGCCAGATCCTGCTCGACGGCGAGAACATGTCCGGCGTGCCGCCCTACAAGCGCCCGGTCAACATGATGTTTCAGTCCTACGCGCTGTTTCCTCACATGAGCGTCGAGAAGAACATCGCCTTCGGCCTCAAGCAGGACGGCATGGCGAAATCCGAGATCGACGACCGCGTCAACAACATGCTCAAGCTGGTCAAGCTCGACCAGTTCGGCAAGCGCAAGCCGCATCAGCTTTCGGGCGGTCAGCGGCAGCGCGTCGCCCTTGCCCGCTCGATTGCCAAGCGCCCCAAGGTGCTGCTGCTCGACGAGCCGCTCGGCGCGCTCGACAAGAAGCTGCGCGAGGAAACCCAGTTCGAACTCATGGACCTTCAGCAGGATCTCGGCCTGACCTTCGTCGTCGTCACCCATGACCAGGAAGAGGCCATGACCATGGCCGACCGGATCGCGGTGATGGATGTCGGACGCATCATCCAGATCGGCACCCCGGCGGAAATCTATGAAGCGCCGAAATCCGAATTCGTCGCCAGCTTCATCGGTGATATCAACATTTTCCGCGGCGAGGTCACGGCGGTCAATGGCGGCGTCGTCGACATCGAGACGCCCGACGGCATGGTCATTCGTTCCGAAACCCCGCATGCCCACGCAACCGGCGAGAAGGCCAGTTTCGCCATCAGGCCGGAAAAGCTGCGGGTCTCCCGGACCAGGCCCGAGGGAGGCATCAATGCCGCTTCCGGCGAGGTCTGGGATATCGGCTATCTCGGCGACATGACCGTGTTTCACATCAAGCTCAAGAGCGGAGATGTGGTCAAGGCGTCGCTGCTCAACGCGGTCCGCACCGTCGAGGATCCGTTCAGCTACGACGAGGAGATCTGGGTCTCCTTCGCCCCGGACAGCGGCGTCGTGCTGAGCAATTGAGGGATGTTCATGCAGAGCACCGAGCCGTCAGACCAAGCTGCCCAGAAAAGGGCCTTCAGAACCAATCGCATCGCCGCGATCGTCATGACCCTGGCCATTGCTGCGGGCCTGCTTGTGCAGCGTCCCGAAGTCGCCCCGGTCTATCTCGGCTATGTCATTATCTCGGTCTATTTCCTCGCTCTCGCCAAAACCTACGGGGTTCTCGTCAAGTCATCTCCGCCCGGCGAGCAGAACTTTGCGGCCTATGTCTCGGTTGCCACCCTGGGTTTTTCCGCGGTCCTGATCGGCGCGCCGCACTTGATCGATCTTTACGGCACCATGGTGCTGGCCGTTCTCTCAATGCTCATGGCGATCTTTCTCGCCCGTGCCATCATCAAGTCGCTATGAGGGTCTCCCGGTGAAACTCATCTCAGCCATCACCCGCCGCCTGGTCATCATTGTTCCCTATGCCTGGCTGCTGATCTTCTTTCTGGTGCCGTTCCTGATCGTTCTCAAGATCTCGTTTTCGGAACCGGTGATGTCGATGCCGCCCTATGCGCCAACCATCGACCTGGCTGACGGCATTTCCGGCATATTTGACGCCTTCCGGCAGTTCAGCTTTTCGAACTATCTCTGGCTGACCGAGGATTCGCTCTACATCAACGCCTATATCTCCTCGATCAAGATCGCCTTCATTTCGACGATGCTCACCCTGCTGATCGGCTTTCCGCTGGCCTACGGCATGGCCCGCGCGCCGTCATCGCTGCGGCCGACGCTTCTGATGCTGGTGATCCTGCCGTTCTGGACCTCGTTCCTGATCCGCGTCTATGCCTGGATCGGCATTCTGAAGCCCGAAGGCCTGCTCAACCAGGCGCTGATGGCCATCGGCCTGATCGACGATCCGCTGATCATCCTCAACACCGACACCGCGGTTTATATCGGCATTGTCTATTCCTACCTGCCGTTCATGGTGCTGCCGCTCTACGCGGCGCTCGAGAAGATGGACTACGCGCTGATCGAGGCGGCGCAGGATCTCGGCTGCACGCCGATCAGCGCGTTCTGGAAGATCACCTTTCCGCTCGCCATTCCCGGCATTGTCGCGGGCTGCCTGCTGGTCTTCATTCCCGCCGTCGGCGAATTCGTCATTCCCGATCTGCTCGGCGGTTCCCGCACGCTGATGATCGGCAAGACATTGTGGAGCGAGTTCTTCAACAACCGGGACTGGCCGGTCTCGTCTGCGGTCGCGGTGCTGCTCTTGCTGATCCTGGTGGTTCCGATCATGTTCTTCCAGCAGATGCAGGCGAAATCCCAGGAAAGCGGACGGTGAGATAGAGCCATGAACACTAGCTGGACCCGCTTCAACATCGCCTCGGTCGTCTTCGGCTTTGCCTTTCTGTACCTGCCGATCCTGCTCCTGGTGATCTATTCCTTCAACGAATCCCGGCTTGTCACGGTCTGGGCCGGCTTTTCCACGAAATGGTATCGCGAGCTTTTCAACAATCAGGGCCTGATGGATGCTGCCTGGGTCACCGTCCGGGTGGGGCTGGTGTCGGCCACCTTCGCCACGGTGCTGGGCACGCTCGCAGCTCTCGCGCTGACCCGCTACACGCGGTTCAACGGGCGCATCCTGTTCTCCGGCATGGTCTTCGCGCCGCTGGTGATGCCCGAGGTGATCACCGGACTGTCACTGCTCTTGCTGTTCGTGGCCGTCGATTTCGGCCGCGGCTTCTGGACCGTGACGCTGGCCCATATCACCTTCACCATGTGCTTTGTCGCCGTGGTGGTGCAATCAAGGCTGATGAGCTTTGACCGCTCGCTCGAGGAGGCGGCGATGGATCTGGGCGCGGGGCCCGTCACCACTTTTCTGCAGATCACGCTGCCGGTGATCCTGCCGGCGGTGATTGCCGGCTGGATGCTGGCCTTCACCCTGTCGCTCGATGATCTGGTGATCGCGAGCTTCACCTCCGGCCCGGGTGCGACCACGCTGCCGATGAAGATCTATTCCCAGGTGCGCCTCGGCGTAACCCCGGAGATCAATGCTGTCTGTACATTGCTGATCGGCGCCGTGGCAATCGGCGTCATCATCGCCTCGGTTCTCAACAAGAGCCGGGAAGTCCGGCGCCTGCGCGACGAACAGGCGGCCTTCGCCAATCACTGACTGTAAGAGGTCAGTTCCGCGGTGGCCGCAGCAGATAGGTGACGAACCAGATCGGCACGATTACCAGCGATCCGAGCACGATGTTGGGGATGGCCCAGGCCGCCCCTTCCTGTAGGGCCGCGAAGACGCGGTCCGGCGTCAGCCCGATCTCCGCCAGCAGTTCGGCTGCCGACAGGTTGAGCGCCGACAATATCGCGCCGGTGATCAGCGACGCCAAACCGATTTTGACAAGTGCCGAAAGCAGCCGCAGCATTATCTGAGCGTTCTCCCTCTCCGTTCGCTGAATGCCAGGTATCTCTCCGACATCACGCGAACCCGATTGTCGCCAAATATGCATGATTTCGCAAGCGTGGCTTGCCCTTGCCGGATTTCACTCGATCACCGGCGAAATCACCGGCTGTGGCCATGATCCGCCGATGAAGAACCGGAGTGCCTCGGCGCCCGGTTGCGTGGCTGCCGTCTGGCCTTCCGCGACCGGCACCGGCGACAGAACGCCTGCAATGGCAAGGCTCGAGCGCGAATAGGGAATGACGCCCGAAAGCGAGAACATCTGCTGCGGACCGATCAGCTCGGCCGTTTCCAAATTGGCCTCGCCATCGGCGATGGTGGCCTCAAAGCGGGCGGAGTTGAAGGCGAAGCCGGTGCCTTCTCCCAGTTGGCCAAGATCGAAGAACCGTTCGGTTCCGGCCAGTTCGCGGAATTTCGCGACATCGAGCCCCGGCACCATGCCCGCCTCCACCGCAAGGTCGATCTTGCCGGTCAGGTCCGACAGGGCCGTGGCCCAGGTCGGGTAGGGCGAGGTGACCTCGAGATCGAGGGACCCGGTGCCCCGCGGCAGCGGACCGGTCAGGCCGACGGCATCGAACAGTCCGCTGAAATTTGTCTTGCGCGCCGAAAGCTGCACCTTGAACCCGCCATCGACGCCTTTCTCCGAAAGCGCAACGCGGCCGATCAGGCTGCCGCCATAGGCGGTCGCGTCGCCGACATCGAAATTGGCGCGACCCCGGTCGACGCGGGCCGCCGCGGCCAGGTTCGAGAGCGCCACCGGCCCGAAACTCGCCGATTGCGCCGACAGCCGCAGGTCGAGCCCGATCTCGCGAAGAAAGCGCGTGTCGATGGTCGAGGCGATGTCCGTGCCGGCCTTGGGCAGCGGAGTGAACGCCTGCAGGAAGGAGGCGATGTCAAGCGAGTTGAACGCCAGAGTACCGGCAATCAGCGGCGGCGCATCTTCGCGCAACTCCATGTCGAGAACGCCGATACCCCGGTTCCGGTCGATGATGATGATCAGGTCGTCGAGCTTGGCCTTGGTCCGCTCGGCCGTGACCTTTGCCGTCAGTTCGAGTGCGCCCAGCGCCTCGCCGGGGCGGATGTCGGTGCCCGACCACTCCAGTGCGCGCCGCACCGAAACGCTCGAAAGCGTAAGCGCGCCCGACAGGAAGTAATTTTGTCCGAGGCTGACCGATCCGCCAAACTCAATGTTGAGCGGCGCCGACGAGATCTTGGCCTCCACCGGCGCGGTGCGGCCGCCGAGCAGCAGCAGTGGCGCCGCGGTCGATCCGGCAAACGTCACCTGCTCGCCGCGGAAGATCGCGGTGATGTTCGCCCGCGCCACCGCCGTAGGCGCCGTCCAGGCCACGGTCCCGTTGATCGCGGTGAGCTTTTCGGCCGCCGCACCTGGATCCCGCACCCATTTGATGGTGCCGTCCACGATGGTGACGGTACCGAGTGCGGCAGACGCGGGAATGATCGCGGTGGCGGGAACCTCTTCGCCCGTTTGCGCCGCAAGGTCCCGCGCCACTGCAGCATCGATCCCGCGCGCCAGCTCGCCGGAAGCCGATGTCCAGTTCGAGGTCGCATCGGGATAGAGCTCGACATTGAAGGTCGGCCGGATCAGCCTGAACTCCGAGAAACTCGGTGCGCCGAGCACCGCCGAGAAAAGATTGAAATTGGCGACGATGCTTTCGGCGCGCATGATCGCATCGCTGGCGGCGAAGGCCGATGGCAGGATTTCGACATTGTCGAGCTGGATCGTCGGGGTTGGCCAGAAGTCCAGAGAGGGCGCACCGCCGAGTGACACTGGATGGCCCGCCCAGGTGCTGATGTCACGCTCGAGGCGGTCGCGCACCACCCCGCTCGACACCGCCAGTGGCAGGCTTGCAAACACGGCCAGGACCGAGACGAGCACGAAAAGCGCACCCGAAATCGCCGCACGTCGCAAGGACCACTGTGCGATGATGAATCCCAACCCTGATACCCCTCCAGATTCCGCCCCGAATGGCGCTGACGGTTCTGGTTAAAGCTTGGTGAACGCGAATGCAATTGGTGACTGATGCTCATGGTTATTGTGCCGGGCTTCGGCATCAAGTTCTGTTTGCATCCGGCACCGCCAATGCTACACCCTGACCCGCATTATCTGGCAGGAGCACATCATGACCGACACCCCGCTGTGGAGCCCCAATGAGCAGGATCTGAAGCAGAGCCCCTGGATGGCGTTTGCGGACTTCGCCGGTGCGCGTGCAGGGCGTTCGCTTGAAGATCCGCTGGCGCTGCACGAGTGGTCGGTCGCCGACCGCGAGGGTTTCTGGTCGGCGCTGTGGGATTTCTGCGGCGTCCGCGGTACCAAGGGCGATCGCAGTCTTGAGAACGGCGACGCCATGCCCGGCGCGCGGTTTTTCCCCGACGCGAAACTGAATTTCGCCGAGAACCTGCTGAGCCGCACCGGGGATGAGCCGGCGATGATTTTCCGGGCCGAGGACAAGGCCGCGCGGCAGGTGAGCTGGGACGAACTGCATGCGCTGGTCTCGCGTCTGCAACAGGCCTTCCACGCCCACGGCGTCGACAAGGGCGACCGCATCGCCGCGATGCTGCCGAACATGCCCGAAACCATTGCCTGCATGCTGGCCTGCGCCTCGATCGGCGCGATCTGGTCTTCCTGCTCGCCAGATTTCGGCGTCAAGGGCGTGCTCGACCGCTTCGGCCAGATCGAGCCGAAACTGTTCATCTCCTGCGACGGCTACTGGTACAATGGCAAGCGCCAGGAGGTGACCGCCAAGCTGGTCGAGATTGCCGCAGCGCTCAAGCCCGGTGCCACCGTGATCGTGCCGACGCTGGATGACGGTGCGGCTGTCGCCGGCGCCGTGGAAGGTGCCGCCACGCTTGCGGACTTCATCGCCGACTACCCTGCCAAGCCTGTATCATTCGAGCCGCTGCCGTTTGCGCACCCGCTCTACATCCTGTTTTCCTCGGGTACCACCGGCATCCCGAAATGCATCGTTCATTCCGCCGGCGGCACGTTGCTGCAGCATCTCAAGGAGCATCGCCTGCATTGCGGGCTCGAGCCGGGCGAGCGGCTGTTCTACTTCACCACCTGCGGCTGGATGATGTGGAACTGGCTGGCCTCGGGGCTGGCGGTCGGGGCAACCCTCTGCCTCTATGACGGTTCACCCTTCCATCCCGACGGCAACGTCATTTTCGACTATGCGGCGGACGAACGCTTCGCCGTCCTCGGCACCTCGGCCAAGTTCATCGATGCCGTCCGCAAGGCCGGGCTCGAACCCCTCAAGACCCACGATCTGTCATCGCTCAGGCTCTTGACCTCGACCGGTTCGCCGCTGTCGCCGGAAGGCTTTTCCTTTGTCTATGAGGGTATCAAGCCCGACGTGCACCTGGCCTCGATTTCCGGCGGCACCGACATTGTCTCCTGCTTCGTGCTCGGCAATCCGGCGCTGCCGGTCTGGCGCGGCGAGATCCAGGGACCGGGCCTCGGCATGGCCGTCGATGTCTGGGACGACAGCGGCAAGTCGGTCACCGGCGAAAAGGGCGAACTGGTCTGCACCAAGCCGTTCCCGGCCATGCCGATCGGTTTCTGGAACGATCCGGGCGACGAGAAATACCACGCCGCCTATTTCTCCCGTTTCGACAACATCTGGACCCATGGCGACTTCGCCGAATGGACCGGCCATCACGGCATCGTTATCCACGGCCGCTCGGATGCGACGCTCAATCCCGGCGGCGTGCGTATCGGCACCGCCGAGATCTACAACCAGGTCGAGCAGATGGACGAGGTAGTCGAGGCCATCTGCATCGGCCAGGACTGGGACGACGATGTCCGCGTCATCCTCTTCGTCCGCCTTGCAGACGGCGTGAGCCTGGATGATGACCTCAAGGCGAGAATTCGTGCCAAGATCCGCTCCGGCGCCTCACCCCGCCACGTGCCCGCAAAGATCCTGGCCGTCACCGACATTCCGCGCACCAAGTCCGGCAAGATTGTAGAACTCGCCGTCCGCGACGTGGTTCACGGCCGCCCGGTCAAGAACCAGGAGGCGCTCGCCAATCCGGAAGCGCTGGGCCTGTTTGCCGGGCTGGAAGAGCTGAAGGGATAGGTCGCGCCGCGCACTGCTCTTCGCCTCTCGCGTCAGAGGCGCTCTCCAAGCAGCTCCGATGCGGCCCGTTCACCCGACAAGAGTGCACCTTCGATGAGGCCGGGGCTGATCTCCGAGACCTCGGAGACCGCGAAACGAAGCCGTCCGCCGAGATGTGGCTGCCTCAGGACCGCGGGAGCCAGATCCGGGTGCTGCGCGGCTTCGGAGAGGTCCATTCCGGTGGCGATACGGGAATTGGTCGCCCAGTCCTGCACCACCAGCTCAAGGGGGTGGCCGGCGGCCTTGCCGAAGCTGGCCGAAAGCTGGTCGAGGATTGCCTGCCGTAGGCCTTCCGGGTCCTTTTTGCGCTGTTCCGGTGACCAGCTCACAAAGCCGAATATTGCCGCGGTCGTGTTGTCGGCGCTGCAATGATCATGCGCCTCGAACAGTGGGCCGTTGCGGCTGACGATCCTGCCCGACAGTCCGGCATCTCGCCAGAACGGCCGCTCGTAGAGAGCAACAGCCTTGGCCTGGCTGCTCATCCAGGTTGGCGTCCCGCTGAGGGCATCAAGCAGGCTTGCCGGAGCCCAGGGCAAACGCATGCTGACGGCTGCCACGCGAAGCGGAACAGAAACGATCACCTTTCCCGCTGTGAGGGTCTCGCCCGAACCGAGGTGGATTTGCAGCTTGTCGGGGCCGTCTTCGGTAATCCCGGTCACGGCAGCGGATGTGCGGATCCGGGCGGTACCCACAATGCCGGCAAGGGCATCAATGAAGGCTGACGGACCGCCGGCGATGCGAACCATTCCATCCTGGCCCGGGACAGGCTGGCGGAACGGCGCAGGCCCGTATCCGGTTATGACGGCGTCCCCGTCGTTGAACTGCTCGAAGGTGGTGATGCCGAGCCTGTCGAGCCACCGTGCCGCTCCGGGTTGATATTTCGGCCAGACCCAGGTCGGCCCCAGATCGGCCAGCGCGCGGTTGCTGACCGGGTCACGCACCGCACGAATACGGCCCCCGATATGGCGGTCGGCTTCAACAATCTCAACGCTGGCTCCGGCCTGACCCAATATGGCGGCTGCAGTGAGGCCTGCCAGACCTGCGCCGATAACGACTACGTCCAAGATATGTTTCCTCGTCGATTGTGCGGTGCGGCTGGCTTGACCGGCTTTCTTGTCACCTCTTCAGCGACTGTGGTCAGTAGCTTTCCGAAGACCGTGCTCTGCCTTATTTCCTAACAAAACCTTACCGCGGAATTTAACCAAGCCTTTTGAAGCAGGCTATTTCAGTAAAATCTTAAATAATCCGGCAAGGACCGGGCAAGGATTTGCGCGCATTACTGTGGGCAACCTTGGGGTTTCAATTTTACCTTCCAGGTGTTGGTTAGCACTGATGCAATTACACAACGGGGACCCGATCAGGTCCCCGTCTTTTTTGCTCAACCGGCTGAAAACATTCTCACATCAATCGGCCAGCACCCGCTGCGGCGGGAACGAGATCGACACCAGCGTGCCTTCGCCCGGTGCCGAGACAATCTCGAACTGGGCGCGGTTGGCCTCGACCATCGCCTTGGTCAGCGGCAGTCCGAGACCGGTTCCGTCGCCGCGCTGCCGCGGTCCGGGGCCGACCTGGCCGAACGGCTTCATTGCCTGCTCCAGTTCCTTGCGGTTCATGCCGATGCCGGTGTCGCGGATACGGATCATCACATTGCCGGACGGCTCATAGGAGGTCGACACCACGATCTGCCCGCCTGACGGCGTGTAGCGGATGGCGTTGGACAGCAGGTTGAGTGCGATCTGCTTGATCGAGCGCTGGTCGGCGACGACGTCCGGCACGCTGGCCGACAGGCTGGTGCGGATGATCACCCGTTGGCTGTTGGCCATCGGCTGCAACAGCGATACGCTTTCGGCTAGATGGTCGTTGAGCGAGACTGACACGAACTCCATGCTCACCTGGCCGGCTTCGATCTTGGAAATGTCGAGCAGGTCGTTGACGATGTCGAGCACATGCTTGCCCGAATTGCCGATGTCGTGGGCGTATTCGAGATAACGCGGGCTGCCGATCGGTCCGAACCGCTCCTCGACCATCATTTCGGAAAAGCCGATGATGGCGTTGAGCGGGGTGCGGATCTCGTGGCTGACCCGGGCAAGGAAATCGGACTTGTGCGAGTTGGCGGTTTCGGCCGCGCGCTTGGCATTGCGCAGCTCTTCCTCGGTGCGTTTCCACTGGGTGATGTCACGCAGCACCGCGCAATAGCCGTTCGAGCCCGACAGCCGGCCGATGGTCATGAACAGCGGCAGGAAGCCGCCCGAAGCCTCGCGTCCGATCACTTCGCGGCCGTCATTGAGCACGCTCGAGACGCCGTGATCGGTAAGCCCGCCGACATAATCCATCACCGCGCGCTGGCTCTCATGGGCAAACAGCATGGCGAAGGGCTGGTCGCGGGTCTCGGCCTCGTCGTAGTTGAACAGCGCGCAGGCCGAACCGTTCATCGAGCGGATGCTGCCGTCATTGTTGAGGATGACGACGCCGTCGGTGGCAGTCTCCAGGATCGAGCGCAGTTCCTGCGCCTCGATCGCCAGTGTGCTGGTTTCGGGAAACGCGTCCTCATCCCGCTCCGGCTCTTCGGCAGCGTCGTCTTGCGCGCCGACCAGCTCCAGAGGAGCGGTGACCGGGGGCAAGGTTTCGCGTGGCGACAGCGCCAGCAGCAGAGCCTGGCCGTCGCCCCAATTGACCGAGCGCAGCCGGGCGGTGACTTCCCGCCTGCCGCCATCGCCACGGCGCACGAACAGCCCGCCATCACTGGAAGCCTCGTTCTCGCCCGGGCGTTCGAGCAGATGATCAAGACCGCCGCGTTCGGCCAGTTCCGCAAGTGACCCGTAACCGGTCAGCTCGAGGAATTCGGCATTGCCGTGGATCAGCTCGTCGCCGGAATGCACCAGCAGTGCTGCCGGGATCGCGTCGATGATGCCCGCATCCATGCCCGAAGCCATGCCCTGGCGCGCCGGCAACGCGAACGCCGATGGCAGCGGTGCGGGCGAGGCGGTCCCGGTGACTGAGGACTCTTCGACGGAGGGCTTTTCGGCGGAAGGCTCGTCGGTCATTGCCGGGGCGGATGCTTCGCTCTCGCCTGCATGAGCGGTTGCGGCCACATCATCCGCGACGCTCAAACCCGTCGCTTCGGTTGCGTCCGCACCGGTCTCCGCCTGGTCCCCCGGGCTTTCGGCCTGGTCCGTACCAGCTTCCTTGTCTTCAATGCCGGACTGGTCATCCGCGCGCGGTGGCTCTGCCCGCTTGCCGAACGGTTGAGGCGTGTCCGGCTGTTCCGGGACAGGAGACTCGGACTTTGCCTCCGGAGTCTCCGCGGATGCGTCTGCCGGTGGTGTCGATGTCTCGCTCAGCCGCGCGCCGATTTCGCGGAAGGCTGCCTGCTCGCCCGGCGACAGGCTTTCGCGGGCCAGGCGCGGCCGGTGTGCTTCCAGGCTGATAACCTTGTCGCTCTCGCGCCGCATCGGTGTTTCCACCAGGCGGATCGCCGGACGCTCGCCGCGGAACGGATCATTGTCGTCGATCTTGTCCTGGCTGTTGCCCGCATCGTCGGTCAGATCTCCAGCGTCTGCTTCCTCCTCGTCAAGGATGTCCGAACCGGCGTCCACACCGTCCATCTGGGCCAGGTCCTCGATGTCCTTCTCGAGATCGCGCAATTCGAGATCCGCATCATCATCCACGCCCGCGATCTCTAAAGCGGCGTCACCGGTCGTTTCCTCGGTGACGAACGGCTTTTCGCCCTCGGAGGCGGTTTCATCAGCGAGAGGCGACATGCGTCCTGGCACAAGGGCGAGGCCAAGCGCTTCCGGGTCCGAACGGGCCTCGCCGATCCGGACAATGCCGAAGCCGCGGAAACCGTCGAAGCGGCGGTCGCGGGTGTAGGTCGGCAGCGCCGCCAGGTCGACCGGGGTGACCAGGTCGGTGCCCTGGATCGGCCAGAACACGGTTTTGCCCGACCAGGTGTCGCGACGGTTGAGCAGGTCGGAAATGACATGATCGGGATCGAGGTTGAACACCCGCGCCAGGTCCGGGAACTTGCGGCCGATGATATCGGCCGAGTGCGGACCGACGGCGGCGGCGAATTCCGGCGAGACTTCGCTGAACTCGCCATCCCGGTTGATCTTCCAGACGAACCGCGCCGGCTTTGCGTCGGGATCGAACTGGAACTCCGGCATGGCAGCGGCAGCCGTTACGTCCGGTATGAGGTCCCGTTCGACGTCTGCTTCGGCTTCCGTCTCCGGCTGATCGTCTTCCACGCCAGCCTCTTCCGGGCGCACGTTCTCGCCATCCCCAACGACTCCATCGGCGGAGACTTCGTTGTCCACTTCCTCGCCTGAGACGTCGTCCTCTGCGGAGGTTTCATCCGCAAGCTCGGGCGCATCATCTTGAGCGGATGCATCGTTTTCCGTGGCGATGGATTCCGGGTCGGCCGGTTCGTCGTCTTGGGCCACCAGCTCCTCGCCGGAAGCCGCAATTTCGCCCGGTTCGCGGGAACTCAGTTCCGTGCTGGTGTCGTCTTCGGAAACGGCGCTCCCGGTTTCGATGCTTGCCGCATCATTGTCTGTATCATCCGGCTCCTGGGGCACTTCGAGGCCGCGCGCGTCCTCAAAGGCGGTTGGGATTTCGGTGTCCCGTTCCGCCGCCTTGGCCAGCCGTGCATTGAGTTCGTCGCGGATCCGCCTGGTATCGAAGAAGGTCTGGCGCCGCGGCTGCTCCTCCGCCGCGGGTTGATCCGTGCTTTCCGCATCACCGCGGGCAGGGTCCTCGACCGGCGTTTCGTCCGGCGTCTCGCTGTTTGCGCCAACATCGCCCGTGGGCTCATTGTCCGCGGGGTGTTCGGCCGTTTCAACGGGCGCCGTTTCTGCCTCGTCGGTGGTTTCGGTCTGCTCCTGCAGGACCGGGTCCTGGTGCGCTTCGCCCGATGCGTCATCGTCGATCCTGGCGCCGGTGTCCGCCGAGGCAACGACGGTGTCGTCGACAGGTGCCTGTTCGACGGCAAACAGCAGGTTGAGTGCCGGATCGTCAGCCAGCCTTCCGATCGCCGTCGGCATCGCCCCGTTTGGCGCGTCCGTCATCCGTTTGACCAGCCGGTCGCGCGCGTCGGCCACATCCACCACCATCCGCTCGATATCGGCCTTGGCGAGACCGATCTCGTTGAATGTGCTCGAGGCTGCCAGAACCTGGCCGCGTTCGTCGAGAACCGCGACATGGGTTCCCGTGCCCTCGAACCCGGCAATGATCTGCCGCGCCCGGGCGCCGGGCGCCAGCAGCTGCCCGGCCTGGCTGCTGGTCAGGAGCAGAGCCTGTGCGCCGTCCGGGAGCACAATTTCCTCAAGATTTGCGGGCGCCATCACCCGCGAGAAGCCGCTTGCGGAGCGGACCATGAAATTTTGCGGCCTGCCGGTGCGCGACAGCCCGCTGACCGCGCTCTCGATTTGCCGTCGCATCGACGACTGCCGGCCCAGCCCCTCGTCCAGAACATCATAGATGTTGGAGAAGCCGAAAAGCTGTGCCGCGGCGCCGTTGGCCCACAGTACCTCACCGAGATCGCGGCTCAGCACTGCCACGGCATCGCCCTTGGCAAAGTGATCGCGGACGGAAGCATGGACCGCAAGATCGATGAACGGATAATGATGTGCCGGCATGGGTGGAATTCCAGTTTGGGCCTGTGTGTCCCCTTCCTCGGGGGAATTAAGGGTTTATTAATAGCTTTGCCGCCGCCAGCGGTCCAGCAAACCGGCGCTCAACCGCGCTCATTTGTCTCGAAACGGTTAATGGATGGCGCGTTGCACAATAAATGTTGCACTGCACAATAAGCTGTGCTATACAATTCTTGAAATTGAAACGGGGCCACGAACGGTCCCACTGATGCTTCAAGGAGAAGTGACATGGCGACCAAGAAAACCACCACATCCGCAGAAATGTTCGAATTCCCGACCTTCGACGTCAGCAAGATGACCGACAGCTACCGCGAAATGGCTGACAAGTCGGTCAACCAGACCAAGGAAGCCTACGCCAAGGCCAAGACTGTTGCCGAAGACGCCACCAAGGCCATCGAGTCGACGCTCGAAACTGCCCAGGCTGGCACGGTCGATCTGAGCCTCAAGGCAATCGACGCGGCCCGCGGCAATGTCGAGCACTCGCTCTCGCACATGGAAGCCCTGCTCGGCGTCAAGTCGGTCGCCCAGATGATCGAACTGCAGACCGGCTACTTCCGCAAGCAGGCTGAAATGATGGCCGATCAGGCCAAGACCATGCAGGAAGCCGCTCGCAAGCTCGCCGAAGACGTTTCCAAGCCGGCCAAGACCGTTGCCGAAAAGGCCATGAGTGAAATCAAGGCTGCCTGAAGTCTTCAGGCACCGACCTGAATTCTTCCTGCATTGAAATGAGAAAAGGCCGGACCCTGTGTCCGGCCTTTTTCGTTTGTGCACGGTTTGCAGGACCCGCCGCCTCGACGCCTTCAGGTGGATTTTTCAGCGGGTGAATTTCAGAAAACCGGCCTGAAACCTCTTGCAAAAACCACCTGCTGCCAGTATGTGAGCGGCAACAAAGCGGCACGGACATTGTCCCTGTCAGCTGGCGTGCGGTTGTAGCTCAGTTGGTTAGAGCGCCGGATTGTGGATCCGGAGGTCGGTGGTTCGAGCCCACCCAATCGTACCACTCTTTTTTCCGGTCATGACCAGTTTTCGCGCCTTCTGGACCTCGTGACCGAGGGACAAACTCCCCCGGCCTGCTCAGAACGCCTTGAAGGTCAGGATCGTGTGGGTCCGCTCGACGCCCGGAACGGTGTGAAGATTGTCGGCGACGAACCGGCCGATGTCGACATCGTCCTCGATGTAGAATTTCGCCATCAGGTCGAACTGTCCGCTGACCGAATAGATTTCGGACGCGATCTCGCGATTGGCGATTTCATCGGCCACCGCGTAGGCCTGGCCAAGTTTGCATTGAAACTCCACGAAAAAACACTGCATCGCCGATCTCCTCTTGCCTTGCCGGATGACAACCGTTTTCCCCTTGGAACCATGCCCGGCGCCCGGGTGCAAGGGACAATCACGCTGCACCCTTATTTATTTTAAGCTTAAAAAAAGTACTGGAATTCTTCAAATCGGCTGATAAGGTCGCAGTCAATGGCGATGATCGGAGCGTCAGACGGCGTCTTCTGGCGTTGAAAGCCGCTCCGGCATTCGAAACAACGCATGCATGTGCTGGCTGGCGGGATTTGCCCGGCATCACATGCAATCGTCGCCTGAAGGGGATAAAATGGCTTCGACCGGACCGCAACAAGGCCGGCGCTGCACAAAACACAGAGAGGAAAAATCAATGAAGAAGACAGTCATGAGTCTGGCGGCTGCCGCGTCGCTGCTCGCCGGTGTATCGATGGCCGCTGCAGAGCCGGTCAAGGTCGGCATGATCACCACACTTTCGGGTGGCGGCGCCTCGCTCGGCATCGACGTGCGCGACGGCTTCGAGCTGGCGCTGAAGCAGTCCGGCCGCACCGACATCGAACTGATCGTCGAGGACGACGCCCAGAAACCCGACCTCGCCGTGCAGCTTGCCGACAAGCTGATCCAGTCAGACAAGGTCGACATCATGACCGGCATCATCTGGTCCAACCTGGCGATGGCCGTTGTTCCGGGCGCGGTTGCCCAGGGCAAGATATACCTCTCCCCGAATGCCGGCCCGTCGGCGCTTGCAGGCGCAGGCTGCAACGAGAACTATTTCAATGTCGCCTGGCAGAACGACAACCTGCATGAAGGCATGGGCGCCTACGCCACCACCGCAGGCTTCAAGAAGAGCTTCATCCTGGCCCCGAACTACCCGGCCGGCAAGGATGCGCTGACCGGTTTCAAGCGCTTCTTCAAGGGCGAGGTGGTCAAGGAGATCTACACCCAGCTCGGCCAGACCGACTATGCCGCCGAAATCGCCGAGATCCGCGCTTCCGGCGCTGACAGCGTCTTCTTCTTCCTGCCCGGCGGCATGGGCATTGCCTTCATGAAGCAGTATGCCGGCGCCGGCGTTGACGTGCCGTTGCTCGGCCCCGCCTTCTCCTTCGACCAGAACATTCTGCAGGCCGTCGGCGATGCAGCGCTCGGCGTCAAGAACACCTCGCAGTGGTCCAAGGACATCGACAACGAAACCAACAAGGCGTTCGTTGAATCCTATCAGGCAGCCTACGGCCGTCTGCCCTCGCTCTATTCCAGCCAGGGCTTCGACACCGCCAACCTGCTGATCTCGGCCATGGATGCGGCCCCGATCTCTGACAAGGATGCGTTCCGCGCAGCCCTGAAGGCCGCCAACTTCAAGTCGACCCGCGGTGATTTCAAGTTCGGTTCGAACAATCACCCGGTCCAGGACATCTATGTCCGCGAAGTGGTCAAGGAGGGTGATGTCTTCACCAACAAGCTGATCGGCGTTGCCCTTGAAGATCACGCTGACGCCTACGCGGCTGATTGCAAGATGTGATCGTCAATCGTCCTTGCCGGGCGGACCTCCCATGGTCCGCCCGGTTTGTTTCCGACAGCGCCGCGCATCCGGTCGGATGCGCAAAGTCCGCTGTTGCCTGTTGAACCAATGCATGTGCGCTATCGCTCGAATGGAGCCATTTGAACGCGACATGCATTCTCACTGGTGCGAGCCCGGTAGACGATGACCGTTGCCCTTTTTCTCGAGCAGATCCTCAACGGCCTGCAACTCGGCGTCATGCTGTTCCTGATGGCGGCCGGCCTGACCCTGATCTTCGGGGTCATGGGACTGATCAATCTTGCCCATGGCTCGCTGTTCATGGTCGGCGGCTTCGTCTGCGCGGCGGTCGCTGCCTGGACCGGTTCCTTCTGGATCGGGCTGGTCGCCAGCCTTGCCGCTGCCGCCGCCCTGGGCGCGCTGGTCGAAATCATTGTCATCCGCAGGCTATATGACCGCGATCACCTCGATCAGGTGCTTGCCACATTCGCACTGGTGCTGATGTTTTCGGAAGGTGTCCGCTTCGTCTTCGGATCCTTCCCGCTCTATCTCGACCCGCCCGCCTTCCTGTCCGGCCCGGTGACGCTGCCCGGCGGCATGCTTTATCCCGCCTACCGGCTGGCGATCATCATCGCAGGCCTTGCGGTCGCTGCCGGGCTTGGACTGCTGATCAGCCGCACAAGGCTGGGCATGCAGATCCGAGCCGGCGAGGCCGACCGCGAAATGATCGCGGCGCTTGGGGTCGACATTCGCTTTCTCTACACCGTCGTCTTCGCCCTCGGCGCAGCCCTTGCGGGCTTTGCCGGCGCGCTGATCGGCGCCATCCAGTCGGTGCAGATCGGCATGGGCGAGCCGGTGCTCATTCTCGCCTTCGTCGTCATCGTCATTGGCGGCATCGGCTCGATCCGCGGCGCGCTTGTGGCGGCCCTTATCGTCGGTCTCGTCGATACGCTGGGGCGCTTCCTGCTGCCCACCTTGCTGGCCAATGTGATGGAAGCCTCCGCCGCCCGCGGCGTCGGCTCTGCGATCGCCTCGATGCTGATCTATCTGCTGATGGCCGTCGTTCTGGTGTTCAAGCCAAAGGGGTTGTTTCCTGCCAATGCCTGAGTTTGTCACCGAACATCGTCTCAACATCCTGCTGGCGCTGATCCTTCTCGGTGGGCCGCTTGTCGCCCATTTTGCCGATGAGCCGTTCCTCGTCACGCTCGCCACCCGTGCCACCATCCTGGCGCTCGCCGGCGTCGGTCTCAACATCGCACTGGGGCTTGGCGGTCTCGTCTCCTTCGGCCACGCGGCATTTTTTGGTGTTGGCGGTTATGCCGTGGGCATTCTCGCCAGCCACCATCAGACCTACGAGCCGCTGATGACATCGCCGTTCGTCATCAACGGCACCAACCAGATGCTGGTGCTGTGGCTGGTCGCGGTTCTGGTCAGCGGCCTGGCGGCGCTGGTGATAGGGGCGCTGAGCCTGCGCACGTCCGGCGTCTACTTCATCATGATCACGCTGGCCTTCGCGCAGATGATCTACTATTTCGCCATTTCCTGGCCGGCCTATGGCGGCGAGGATGGCCTGTCGATCTATGTCCGCAATGCCTTCCCGGGTCTCAACACGCTTCGTCCGCTCGATTTCTTCCTGCTCTGCTACGCGGTGCTGATCGTGGTGCTGCTGGCACAGTGGAAAATGACCGGTGCGCGCTTCGGCATGGCACTGCAGGCCGTCCGCCAGAACGAGGGTCGCGTCGCCGCACTCGGCCTGTCGCCCTACCGGATCAAGCTCGCGGCCTTCGTGATATCCGGCATGGTCACCGGCCTCGCCGGCGCGCTCTATGCCGATCTCAACCGTTTCGTCAGTCCGACGATGATGTCCTGGCATCTTTCCGGCGAGATCATGGTGTTCATCATTCTGGGCGGCGTTGCACGGCTGTTCGGCCCGGTGGTCGGGGCCTGCCTGTTCGTGCTGTTCGAACATGCCTTCGGCAGTATCACCGAGCACTGGCAGTTCTTCTTGGGCGCGGCGCTGCTGGCCGTCGTTCTGTTCGCTCGGGGTGGCTTCATTGGCCTGGTCGCGGGGAGGGTGCGCCATGACTGAACCGGTACTGGAGCTCTCCGGGCTGAGCAAATCCTTCGGCGCCCTCAAGGTCACCGATGCCGTCGACCTCGATCTGAGGCCCGGCGAGATCCATGCCCTGATCGGCCCCAACGGCGCCGGCAAGTCGAGCCTGATCAAGCTGGTTGCCGGCGAGCTCGCCGCCGATGCCGGCTCGATCCGATTTGATGGCCACGAGATCAGCGATCTCGACCAGATCGAACGCGCACGGCTGGGGCTTACCCGCACCTTCCAGGTTTCCTCGCTGATCCCGGATTTCTCGGCGCGCGGCAATGTCATGTTCGCGGCCCAGGCCCGGCACAAATCGATCTTCGGTTTCTTCCGCCAGGTTTCCCGCGACAGGGAACTGATCGACGAGGCGATGGAGGCGCTGGATCGTGTCGGTTTGAGCGACCGTGCGGCTGTCCGCGTCAGCGAACTCTCGCATGGCGAGAAGCGGCTCCTGGAAATCGCCATGGCGCTGGCCATGCGCCCGCGCATCTTCCTGATGGACGAGCCGATGGCCGGTCTCGGCCAGGAGGGCTCAGCCAAGCTGATCGGCTTTCTCGACAAGCTGCGCACGCAAGCACCGATCCTGCTCATCGAGCACGACATGGATGCCGTCTTCCAGCTGGCCGACCGCATCTCGGTCCTGGTCTCGGGCAAGATCATCGCCCGTGGCACCGCCGACGAGATCCGCAATCATCCCGAAGTGCGCACTGCCTATCTCGGGGAGGATGCGGCATGAGCCTGCTTCAGGTAAAAAAACTCGAGGCATTCTATGGCGCATCGCAGGCGCTGTTCGGCGTCGAACTGGAAATCGCCGAGGGCGAGCTGGTGGCGCTGATGGGCCGCAACGGCATGGGCAAGACCACCACCGTGCGCGCCATCACGCGTATGCTGCGCACCACCCGCGGCGAGATCCGCTTTGACGGCCGCGATGTTACCGCGCTGCCCTCATTCCGGGCTGCACGGCTGGGCATCGGCCTAGCGCCCGAAGGGCGTCGCTGCTTTGCCAATCTCTCGGTTTCCGAAAACCTCATGGCCTCGGCCCGATCCGGCCCCTGGGACATCGACAAGGCCACGGAACTTTTCCCGCGTCTGGGCGAGCGGTTGACGCAGAGTGCGGCGACGCTGTCGGGCGGCGAACAGCAGATGCTGGCGATTGCCCGCGCCTTGCTGACCAATCCGCGACTGCTCATTCTCGATGAGGCGACGGAGGGGCTGGCGCCGGTGGTGCGCCACGAAATCTGGGCGGCGATCGCCAGGCTCAAGCAGGGTGGTCAGTCGATTCTGGTGATCGACAAAGGCTTCTCGGAGCTCCGCGCCGTGGCCGACCGGTGCGTCATTCTCGCCCGCGGCGAGACCGTCTGGACCGGCCCGCCGGCAAGTCTCACCCGCGAGGTGGAAACCGAATTCCTGGGAGTCTGAAATCCGGACAAGAAAAAACCGGCGCTGTTGTCAGCGCCGGTTTGTGATCATTCCGCTGCCTGCTGGCTGATCACCAGCTTCGGGGGCGAACGTTCGGACTGGCCTTCGAGCCGCGCCAGCCGCTCGCGCAGCTCGGCGATCTCTTCACTGTTCTCACCGATCGCAACGGTCATCGCTTCTGGCTCGAGAACCTCGATCTCGTCTTCCTTCGGGCCGACAAAGCGGCTGAAGATCCGGCTCAGCAGTCGCGACAGGTCGTCCATGATCAGGAAGAACGACGGCACCACCACCAGGCTGAGAACGGTGGAGACCATGATCCCGCCAATGACTGCGATCGCCATCGGCGCGCGGAACGAGCCGCCTTCACCGACGCCGAGCGCGCTTGGCAGCATGCCCGCCGACATGGCGATCGAGGTCATCACGATCGGCCTGGCCCGCTTCTGGCCGGCCTCGATCATCGCTTCGACGCGATCCCGCCCCGAGCGGATCAGTTCGACCGCGAAATCGACCAGCAGGATGGCGTTCTTGGTGACGATCCCCATCAGCATCAGGATGCCGATCAGCACCGGCATCGACAGCGCATTGTTGGTCAGGATCAGGCCCGCGGCGACACCGCCGATGGCGAGCGGCAGCGAAAACAGGATGGTGAACGGCTGGATCACGTCCTTGAACAAGAGGATCAGCACGGTCAGCACCAGCAACAGCCCCATCAGCATGGCGTTGAGGAAGCTGTCCATCAGCTCGTTCTGGACTTCCGCATCGCCAGATTCGAGTACCTGAACGCCGGCCGGCAGTTCGGTCGACTGGACGATCTCGTTGAACCGGCTCTTGGCCGTATCGAGCGCCACGCCGATCGGCAGGCTGGCACCGATCGTTGCCTGCCGCTCGCGGTTGAAGCGCTTGATGGTCGAGGGGCCCTGGGTGATGACGATATCCGCCACGGTCTTGAGCGGAACCGACACGCCCCTGGAAGTCTGGATGCGCAGATTGCCGATCCGGTCGATATCGGTCCGGTAGGCCGGGTCGAGCTGCACCCGGATCGGGATCTGCCGGTTGTCGAGCGAGATCTTGGCGAGTGCCGCGTCAATGTCACCAATGGTGGCGACCCGAACGGTTTCGGCGATCTGTGCCGTGGTCACGCCCAGCCGCGCGGCTTCTTCAAGACGCGGACGGATCTGCACTTCCGGACGGGGCAGCGAGCCCTGCACGCTGACGCTCGACAGCACGCTTTCGGCTTTCAGTCTGGGTTCGAGAATGGCGACGGCACGGTCGATCGCCGCGTCGTCGTTTGAAATCACGTTGTAGCTCAGATCGCGTTCGCCACGATCGTTGAGCTTGTAGGCGCGAATATCGGGAATGACGGCCAGCTTGTCGAAGATCTCGGTTTCGATCTCGGCCTGGGAACGGGTCCGGCCCAGAACTTCCATGCGCGGCAGGGAGTCGGACACGAAAGGAACCGCGCCGACGAGGCCGTTGACCACCTTCTTGACGATCGAATGCTCGATCTTTTCAAGCTGCACCGATACGGAAGCCCGCCGGATGTCGAGTTCGCCACGCGGCGAGGTGCCGCCGAGAATGAAGACGCTTTCGACACCTTCGACGTCCTTGATGATATCGAACATCGCGCTGGTGGTGTCGTCGGTGTCGTCGAGCGTCGCGCCGGGTGGCAGCTCGACGCTGATCGACACCCGCGACACGTCTTCCGGCGGCAGGAACGAGCCCGGCACCTGGGCCATGAAATAGACCGCGACAAACAAGGATCCGATGGCTGCAAGCAGCGTGGTGTACCGCCAGCGCAGGGTCTTGGAAATAAACCAGGTATAGCCGCGCATCACCGGACCGCCGCCCTCGGCCTCTTCGTGGGCGTCGCTGTCGCGCATCAGATAGGCGGCCATCATCGGCGTGATCAGCCGCGCCACCAGCAGCGAGAACATCACCGCCACGGCCACCGTCATGCCGAACTGTATGAAGTACTGTCCCGGGATGCCGGGCATGAACGACACCGGCACGAACACCGCGATGATGGTGAAGGTGGTGGCGATCACCGCCAGCCCGATCTCGTCGGCAGCCTCGACCGCGGCCCGGTAAGGCGTCTTGCCCATGCGGATATGCCGCGAGATGTTTTCCACCTCGACGATCGCGTCGTCGACAAGAATACCCGTCGCCAGGGTGATGGCCAGAAGGCTAACGAGGTTGAGCGAGAAGCCGAGCAGCTCCATGACATAGAATGTCGGGATCGCCGACAGCGGCAACGCCACGGCTGCAATCAGCGTTGCCCGCCAGTTCCTCAGGAACAAGAGCACCACCAGAACCGCAAGCAGCGCGCCTTCGACCAGCGTGTGCAGAGCAGATTCGTAGTTGCCATAGGTGTAGAAAACCGTGTCGTCGACAGGGGTCAGCTGCACATTCGGATAGTCGGCGCGGATCTCATCAAGCGTCTCCGTCACCACTTCGGACACGGAAATCTCGCTGGCGCCCTTGGAGCGGAACACGGCGAAGGAGACCACCTGGTCGCCGTTGAAACGGCCGAAGGATCTGAGTTCCTCGTAAGTGTCATGGACGGTGCCGAGCTCGCTGAGCCTGACATAACGGCCGTTCGGCAGGGCAATCGTGGTGTTGGCCAGGGCCTGGGTGTCCTGGGCGTCGCCCAGTGTCCGGATCGCCTGTTCGCGGGCGCCGATTTCGCCGCGGCCGCCGCCCAGATTGGCATTGGTCGCCCTGAGCTGCCGGTTCACATCGGCTGCGGTGATGCCATAGGAATCAAGCCTGGCTGGATCGAGTTCGATGCGGATTTCCCGGTCGGCACCGCCATAGCGATCCACCTTGCCGACGCCGCGCTGGCCCTGCAGCGCCCGTTTGATGGTGTCATCGACAAACCACGACGCTTCCTCCAGCGTCATGTCGGGCGCATTGACAGCAAACGTCATGATCGCCTGGCCCTCGACATCGACGCGGGTGACGATCGGTTCTTCCACCGAGGCGGGCAGGTCGCCACGCACCCGGTCGATGGCATCCTTGACGTCCTGAACCGCCTGGTCGGTCGGCACCTCCATGCGGAAGATCACATTGGTCGTGGAAATGCCGTCGGATACCGTCGACATGATATCGTCGACGCCGGTGATGCCGGCGACCGCGTCCTCGATTTCCTTGGTGACCTGGGCTTCGATCTCCGAAGGAGCGGCGCCGGACTGGACGACCGTGATTGCCACCAGTGGTACGTCGATGTTCGGAAACCGTGTGATTGGCAGTGTGAAGAAGGACTGGATGCCGACAATCGTCAGAAGCACGAATCCCAGGATCGGTGCGATCGGATTGCGGATGGCCCAGGCGGAAAAGTTCATCTCGGCAGCCTCACTCGGTGATTGCGGCTACAGTGCCGCTGTCGGTTTCTTCCACCGGAGTGATCCGGTCGCCATCACGCACGAAGGCGCCTGCCTTGGCGACGATCAGGTCCCCTTCGGCAAGTCCCTCGACAATTTCCACCCGGCCGCCTTCGCGGATGCCCGTAGTCACCGGGGTCAGGCTCGCAACACCGTCCTCGATCCTGAGCACATCTGCGCTGCCGTTACCCATGTTGACCGATGTCACCGGCACGGTGATCGCCTCGCGTTCGGCGACAATGATCTGCGCATCGGCAAACATGCCGGCGCGCAGGCCCTCGCCATCCGCGATGCTGATCCGCGCCATGCCCAGCCGGGTTGTGGTGTTCAGTGTCGGCTCGATCAGCCGCACTATGCCCCTGGCGGGTGTTCCTGCACCGATGAGATGCACCACCACGCTCTGGCCCTCGGCAATCCGGTGCATGTCGGCTTCGGCGATGTCGGCGCGCAGTTCCAGTTCTCCATCCCGGATGATGGTGAACAGCGGACCGGCGCCGGCGCTGGCAATCGACCCGATCCGGGCACCGCGAGCCGAAATGATGCCGGACACCGGTGCCTTGACCTCGGTTCGCGCCAGCCGCAGATCGACGTCCTTCATCTGTGCGTCGATCACCGCGATATCGGCCTGGGCCACCTTGATGGATTCCTCGACCGAGCGGACCTGGGCAAGCGAGGCGGTGGCCTGGGCTTCGGCCTGCTCCGCCTGGACCGTCGAATAGGTTCCCTGGTCGGCCAGCTGCCGTGCCCGGTTGCTCGCCTTCACCGCTTCAGCGGAATTTGACTCGACTTCCGCAAGCCGGGCTTCGAGCTGCGCGATTGCAGCAAGCGCCTTGGCGCGATTGGCCTCGAGCTGGCTGCGCTGCAGGATCAGCTGGTCCTTGGACAGCGTTGCCAGGACCGAACCCGCCTGCACACGGTCGCCAATGTCGGCTTCGAGGCTCTCGATCGCCAGGCCTTCGACCTGGGGTGCGACCAGCACTTCCTCGACCGCCATTATCATGCCGTTGGAAAGCACCCGGTCGGTGATCGGCGCTTCGTTCGCCCTGACGGCAATAATGGCCGGGGGCAGCGCGCCCGTGGCAGGCGGGGCCTCGGCGTCGACCGCGCCTGAAGGCAAGGCCAGGGCAGAGAGAAGCGGAAGGGCGAGCAGAAGGGCGAGAACAGGGCGCATGGAAGATCCGGTCATTCGGCGGGAGTGGCTGGGGGAGCGAAAATGGTGTCGTGCAGTGTCGAGAGCACGAGCTCGCCGAGCGCTGCGGATTGTTCGTCCAGGATGGCTTCGCGGGCACAGAATTTGCGTTGGGCAAAGCCATGGATAAGCAGCATCATCAGATGTGCGCGTGTCTCGAAGGTCTTGACTGCATTGGCGCTGCCGTCACCGTGGATGCGAACCAGGGCCTTGACCACGTTGTCACGCACGGTCTCGTCCATTGTGCGCATCAGTGTCGCGATCTCCGGCGACCGGAAGGAGGCCGCCTGGACCTCGCTCCACAGGGCCGCGTCCTCGACCGGCAGCGTCTCGATCCGCTCCCTCAGGATGGTCATGAACATCGCACCGGGATCGGAGGCGTTCTGAACCGCTTCGAACACCGCTTCGATCTCCTCGAGATCGCGCTTGACAAGCGCAGTGATGATGGCGTCCTTGGAGGGGAAGTACCGGTAGAAATTGCCGACGCTCATCTGCGTCGCCTGCGCCAGATCCTGCATCGAGGTACCGTCGAAGCCGTTGAGTGCAAACACCGACTTGACCTGGTCCAGGATGTCCAGGGCGCGCTTGCTGGCAATGCTGTGCGTGGCGGTGTCCATGCGGCGGTCCTTGGTGGGGTATGCAAGTTGCGCTAAACTGCGTCTCTCAGTTTCTACGCAATCTGCAGGCAAACGGATTTTCTGACTTGGTCTGTACAGTAAGAATAGTGAATGAATATTCATTCATCAAGCCTTCCGGCAAAAAATGTGGCCAAAGGCTGACGCTTCCACGTCAAGACTGGTTGGATTCGTAGCTCGAAGCAGTGTCAGAGATTGTCAGGAGCGCGGCTGTAGACGGGGAGTTGTGGCCGGCCCTGTCCCGGTTCAAGGGTTTGTTTACCCTAAACCAAACATGGCAGGATCATTGACGCGTTTCGATGAAGCCAGCTGAAAATGATCCGCGACGACATCGTTGCGCGGCTGAGCCTGCTCGACAGCAAAGAGGCGGCCCGAAAGCCGCCTCCTGATCTCGTTCGTGCGTGTTACTCCGCAGCTTCCGCGTAGTCCGACATCGGCGGACAGGAGCAGACCAGGTGGCGGTCTCCATAGACATTGTCGACCCGGTTGACCGGTGCGAAATACTTGGCATTGCGCATCGCGCCGGCGGGGAAGATCGCCGCCTCGCGGTCGTAGGGTCGATCCCACGGACCGACCAGATCCTCGATCGTGTGCGGTGCGTTCTTGAGCGGGTTGTTCTCCCGGTCGAGCCGTCCGTCCTCGATTGCCCAGGCCTCGTCGCGGATCGCCAGCATAGCGGCACAGAACCGGTCGAGCTCGGCCTTGACCTCCGATTCCGTCGGTTCGATCATCAGTGTCCCGGCCACCGGCCAGCTCATGGTCGGCGCGTGGAAGCCGCAATCGATCAGCCGCTTGGCCACATCGTCGACAGTGACGCCGGCGCTTTGCACCAGCGGCCGCGTGTCAAGAATGCACTCATGCGCCACCCGTCCCGACGCCGAGGTGTAGAGCACGTCGTAGGCGCCCTTCAGCCGTGCGGCGATGTAGTTGGCGTTCAGGATCGCGATCTTCGTCGCCTGGGTCAGACCCTCGCCGCCCATCATCAGGCAATAGGCCCAGGAGATCGGCAGGATTGATGCCGAGCCGAAGGGTGCGGCCGAGACCGCGCCCGGCTTGCCGTCGGTGACGCAATGGCCCGGCAAATGCGGCGTCAGATGTGATTTCACACCGATCGGCCCCATACCGGGACCGCCGCCGCCATGCGGAATGCAGAAGGTCTTGTGCAAATTGAGGTGGCTGACATCGGCGCCGATGTCGCCGGGCCGCGCCAGCCCGACCAGTGCATTGAGGTTGGCGCCGTCGAGATAGACCTGGCCGCCGTGTTTGTGGGTGATCGCGCAGACTTCCGCCGCCGTCTCCTCGAACACCCCGTGGGTGGAGGGGTAGGTGATCATGCAGGCGGCGAGATTGTCGGCGTGCTGCTCGGCCTTTGCGCGGAAATCATCGAGATCGATGTCGCCGTTCTCGCGGGTGCCGACCGCCACGACTGTCATGCCGGCCATCTGCGCCGAGGCCGGGTTTGTGCCATGCGCCGACGTCGGGATCAGGCAGATATGGCGATGGCCTTCGCCATTGCCGCGGTGAAAGCCGCGGATCGACATCAGCCCGGCATACTCGCCCTGCGCGCCAGAATTGGGCTGCATCGAGATCGCGTCGTAGCCGGTGATCTGGCACAGCTTGTCCGACAGGTCGTCGATCATCTGCTTGTAGCCGAGCGCCTGGTCGGCGGGCGCGAACGGGTGGATGTCGGCAAATTCCGGCCAGGTGATCGACAGCATTTCCGCCGTCGCATTGAGCTTCATCGTGCACGAGCCGAGCGGGATCATGGTCCGGTCAAGCGCCAGGTCCTTGTCCGACAGCCGGCGGATGTAGCGCGTCATCTCGCTTTCGGCCCGGTTCATGTGGAAGATCGGGTGTTCGAGATAGCGTGACTGCCGGACCAGCGGATCGGCGATGATCGGCTCGGCCAGCATGTCCTTGAACTTGAGAGTGCCGCCGAAGGCCCGCCACACCGCTTCCACGGTCTCGGGCCGCGACACCTCATCGAGCGCGATGCCGATGCGGTCATCACCGACCTTGCGCAGATTGATGCCTTCAGCCCGCGCGGCTTCCAGGATCTCGGCCTGGCGGCCTTCGGCGAACACCGTGACGGTGTCGAAGAAGATCGCCGGGTCGATGATGAAATCGAGTTGCTTGAGGCCGGCCGCCAGCGTCGCCGCCTTGATGTGAACGCGGCCGGCGATGGCGCGCAAGCCCACCGGGCCGTGGAAGACGGCATACATCGAGGCAATCACGGCGAGCAGCACCTGCGCGGTGCAGATGTTGGACGTCGCCTTCTCGCGGCGGATATGCTGCTCCCGGGTCTGCAGCGCCAGCCGGTAGGCCTGGTTGCCGCGCGCATCAACGGTGACGCCGACCAGGCGTCCGGGCATCGAGCGCTTGTAGGCGTCCTTGACCGCCATGTAGGCCGCGTGCGGCCCGCCGTAGCCGACGGGCACGCCGAAGCGCTGCATCGAACCGACGGCGATGTCGGCGCCCATTTCACCCGGTGACTTGAGCAGCGTCAGCGACAGCGGATCGGCGGCAACAACCGCAATCGCCTTGTGCGCATGCAATGTCGCGATCACATCGGTGAAATCATGCACATGGCCGTATGTGCCGGGATACTGGAAGATGGCGCCAAAGACCGCGTCGGGGTCGAGCTCGGTGAACGGGTCGCCGACGATCACCTGCCAACCGAGCGGCTCAGCGCGGGTGCGGATCACGTCGATGGTCTGCGGATGGCAGTGATGATCGACGAAGAAAGCGGTACGCTTGGATTTCGAGGCCCGCTCGGCCATCGCCATGGCTTCCGCCGCCGCCGTCGCCTCGTCAAGCAGCGAGGCATTGGCGATGTCGAGCCCGGTCAGGTCGGCGACCATGGTCTGGAAATTCAGAAGCGCTTCCAGCCGGCCCTGGCTGATTTCCGGCTGGTAGGGCGTATAGGCCGTGTACCAGGCCGGGTTTTCGAGGATGCAGCGCTGGATCACCGGCGGCATGATGGTGCCGTGATAGCCCTGACCGATCAGCGACAGCATCACCTTGTTCTTCTTCGCCGTCGCCCGCAGGTGATCGAGCACTTCGCGTTCGCTCATCGGATCGCCGAACGCCAAGGGCGCCTTCTGGCGGATCGAGCCCGGCACGGTCTCGTCGATCAGCGCGTCCAGCGACGCAGCGCCGACAACCTCGAGCATATCGGAAATCTCCGCCGGCGACGGGCCGATATGGCGACGGTTGGCGAAGTCGTAAGGATTGTAGTCAGTCAGCTTGATGGTCATGGTCTGTCTCAGCCGATCATGGATTTGTAGGCGGCTTCATCCATCAGCTCGTCGACCGAGCCGGCGTCATCGAGCTTGAGCTTGAAGAACCAGCCGGCGCCGGTCGGATCGGAATTGACCAGCGACGGATCGTCGGCAATCGCCTGGTTGACCTCTGTAATCTCGCCGGCGAGCGGGCAATAGACGTCCGATGCCGCCTTGACCGATTCCACGGTCGAGGCCTCGCCACCCTTGTCGAGCTTCGCGCCGACCTCGGGCAGTTCGACGAACACCAGGTCGCCCAGCTGCTCGGCGGCATGCTCGGTGATGCCGACGGTTGCGACATCGCCCTCGATCTTGAGCCATTCGTGGTCTTCGGTGAATTTGAGCATGGTGCTGTTCCTGTTGTGATTTAGCGTTTGTAGGTGGAGGGGACGAAGGGCAGGGAAGCGACGGCCAGTTCGAGCCGCTTGCCACGCACTTCCGCAAAGATCGTGGTTCCCGGAGCGGCCTGCGCGGCAGGCACATAGCCCATGGCGACCGGCCCTCCGGCGCTGGGGCCGAAGCCGCCCGATGTCACCGTGCCGATGGCCTCGCCGCCGGTCTCCTGCGCAAACAGCACGGCGCCGGCGCGCACCGGCGCCTTGCCCGCAGGCTGCAGACCGACCCTGAGGCGGGAAGCGCCGTTGTCGAACTGGGAGAGGATGATGTCAGCGCCCGGGAAGCCGCCTTCGCGTGCACCGCCGCTGCGTCGCACCTTCTGGATCGCCCATTTCAGGTTGGCTTCCACCGGCGTGGTGGCCTCGTCAATATCGTTGCCGTAGAGGCAGAGACCGGCTTCCAGCCGGAGTGAATCGCGCGCCCCGAGCCCGATCGGCGCGACATGGTCGTCCGACAAGAGCAGCCGGGCGATGCGGTCGGTCTCTTCCGCCGGGATCGAGATCTCGTAGCCGTCCTCGCCGGTATAGCCCGAGCGCGACACCACCACCGGTACACCGGCGATTTCAAGCTCGGTGACGTCCATGAACAGCATGTCTTCTGCTTTCGGCGCGTAGGACGACAGCACCCCTTCCGCCGCCGGTCCCTGCAGCGCGATCAGCCCGCGGTCGAACTGCGCCTCGATCTCGCAAGTGTCGGACAGTGCCGCCCCGATGCGCGCGAGGTCGTCCTGCTTGCAGGCCGCGTTGACCACCAGGTAGAGATGGTCACCTCTGTTGGCCACCATGAAATCATCTTCGAGCCCGCCCTTGTCGTTGGTGAAAAGCCCGTAGCGCTGGCGGCCGGGTTTGAGATCGGCGACGTCGACCGGGGTGATGGTCTCGAGCGCCAGCGCCGCATCGCGGACGTCGCCTGATTTGGCGCGGATCAGGATCTGCCCCATGTGCGAAACGTCGAACAGGCCGGCATTGGCGCGGGTGTGCAGGTGCTCCTGCATGACGCCCATCTTGTACTGGATCGGCATGTCGTAGCCGGCAAATCCGGCCATGCGCGCGCCAAGCTCGAGGTGCAGGGAATGTAGGGGCGTTTTCAGAAGGTCAGCTGTGGTGTCCACGCTGCAGTCTCCATCTCGGGTGCCGGGTTCAACCGTGCACGGGCCAATCGTCAAGCGTCGAACGCTTTCAAACAGCCCCCTCTGTCCTTTTGCCTGAGATTGTTATCCCTTCGGCAGACGCGGAAAGCGCCATTCTCCAGAGTCCTAGTGGTCCGTTGGTCCTTTTGCCTGAGAGTTTCCGGGGCGGTTGCTCCTTCGGCACCGGATTGAACCGGCTTCTCCCAACGGGATGGTCGTATCTAGGCCGAATCGCGGGAGGAAGGCAAGGGGGAGGGTGGCAACTTGCCTCGCTGCGCCTAAATGGACCATATGGACTTGAAAAGCGGTTCAAATGAAACTATTGTTGTTGGTTGTTACATAAGGAATGCCCTGATGGAAAACCTTGCCCTGGAACGCGTTGCGCCGGACCGGCAGGCGGTGGGGCTGAAAGCTTTCGCGCGGATTGCCGATGCCTGGTCGCTGACGCTGCGCGAGGCAGCCGCACTGGTCGACATGTCGGAATCCACCTGGAAACGGGCGAAGAAACCCGGTTTCGCCGGTGACCTGACCCATGACCAGATGCTGCGGCTAAGTGCGCTCATCGGGCTCTACAAGTCGCTGGAGCTTTACTTCAACGAACCCATCGCCGGCGAGTGGGTCAAGCTGCCCAACCGGGGGCCTGAATTCGATGGCGCGCGGCCGGTGGATGCGATGATCGCCGGCGGCTTGCCGAAGATCCTGCGCGTGCGCAACTATGTCGATGCGCTCCGGGGCGGTGTGTGAGGATCACCCCGGTCAATGACCGCGCCCTTGTCCGCCTGATCCCCGAGACGCATCACAAGCCGCCGGTCCTGCGCGGGCTTGTCGATACCGACGAGGAGGCCGCGGTCCTCGCCGAGCTCGAGGGCGAGACCAGCGCGCGGCTGATCGCCGAACGCGAGGGCAGCCCGGCGCTCGACCGCCGCGAACTGGCCTTCGCCCGGCGCGCGCAGGACCTCAAGCTCTATGGCGAAAGCCACATCAATGCCGCTTTCACCTACACGCGGCCGGCCGGCAATCGCTTCAACAGCGGCGACCGCGGTGCTTGGTATTGCGCCTGGGACATGCTGACCAGCGCACAGGAGGTGGGCTTCCACAGGACCCGCGAACTGGGGTTCATAAACCGCTACGAGGACGAGGCGCGCTATGTCGAACTGCTGGCCGATTTCATCGGCGATTTCCCTGATCTGTATTCCGATCTCCATGGGACCGATCAGGCTGGAGCGTCTCACCCGGCGCTCGATCCGGACACCGATAAGGGCTATCCGGCGGGACAGGCCCTGGCCGCATCTTTGAGGAGCCAGGGGCATCGCGGGCTGATCTACCCCTCGGTGCGCCATGAAGGCGGTCGTTGCTTCGTCGCCTTCGACCCCGGTATCATCCAGAATGTCCGTCCGGGCGCGACCTGGAACCTCAAGTGGACCGGCGCGCCCGAGTTTTCGATCGAGGGGCTCTGAACCCTCTTGGAAAACCTGGCTTTAGCCTCGCGCCACCCGCCGCATCCGCATGTCCCGCAGCTGGCTCACCACCAGCGCCACCACGAACAGCCCGGTCATCATCAGCACCATGGTCGGCGCCGGTTCGCTGTCGATGTGGTAGCTGGCGAAGATGCCGATCAGTGCCGACAGCATCACCGATCCAACGGCCACCGTCAGCATGCCGGCAAAGGTGCGGGCGACGAGGAAGGCGATGGCACCCGGTGCCACCAGGAGCGCGATCGACAGGATGATGCCGACGGCCTTGAGGCTGGCGACGATCATCAGCGCGATGGCCGTCAGCAGCCCGTAATGCAGCCATCCGGTCTTGAGCCCGATGGCGCGGGCGTGCAGGCCGTCGAAGGCCTGGGCGACGAGATCGCGCCACTTGACCAGCAGGAACCCGCCGCACAGGGCAGCCAGGATGGCGGTCGCGCCGATGTCCGACCAAGCAACGCCGAGCATGTCGCCGAACAGGATGTGGTCGAGATGCAGGCTGGAGCGGACGCTCACATGCAGCACGATGCCTAAGCCGAACATGCCGGAAAACACGATGCCCATCACCGTGTCTTCCTTGACGCGGCTGTTGGCGTTGAGCCAGCCGGTGGCGACCGCGCAGAAAAGGCCGGCGGCAAAGGCGCCGATCACCAGCGGCAGGCCGGCGATATAGGCCATGACGATGCCCGGCAGCACCGCGTGGCTCATCGCGTCGCCCAAGAGCGACCAGCCCTTGAGCACCATCAGCGAGCTCATCGCCGCCATCGGCAGCGCGATCAGGAAGGTGATCAGGAACGCCTTCTGCATGTAGGCGAAGCGGAACGGATCGATGAAGAAGTCGAGCACGCTATCCATCAGGCCGCTCCCGTCCCGGCGCTCGCCCCGCGCGCCCTGGCCCGCTGCGCCAGGATCCCGTGCCGGGGCGCAAACAGGAAGGCCAGGAGGAACAGCCCGGTCTGCAGCATGATCACCACGCCGCCGGTGGCGCCGTCGAGGAAATAGCTCAGGTACACCCCGACAAACGAGGTGATCGAGCCGATCGCCACGGCAATGACGATCAGCCGCGGAAACCGGTCGGTGAGAAGGTAGGCGGTGGCGCCCGGCGTCACCACCAGCGCGATCACCAGGAAGGCGCCGACGGTCTGCATCGCCGCCACGGTGGAAGCCGCCAGCAGCGTGAAGAACACCCCTTTGAGGAGGTCGGCGCGGATGCCGATCGTGCGGGCGTGGCTCTCGTCGAAGAACACCAGCATCAGGTCCTTCCAGATCAGGGTGAGCACGGTCAGCGTGACGGCGCCGATGATGATCAGCTGCAGCGAATCCAACGGCGTGATTGCCAGCACATTGCCGAGCACGATGGTTTGCACGTTGATCGGCGTCGGCGAGATCGAGACCATGAACAGCCCGAGCGCGAAGAACGAGACAAAGATCATGCCGATGATTGCGTCCTCGCGCAGACGTGTCCGCGAGCGGATGGCGAGCATGGCGGCCGCCGCCAGTCCTCCCGCGAGAAAGGCGCCCGCCGCAAACGGCAGTCCGAGCATGTAGGCGCCGGCCACGCCCGGCACGATCGAGTGCGACAGCGCGTCGCCGATCAGCGACCAGCCCTTGAGCATCAGGTAGCACGACAGAAACGCGCAGATCGCCCCGGTCAGCGCCGACACCCACATGGCATTGACCATGTAGCCGTAGCTGAAAGGCTCGAGCAGCCAGCTCATCAGGGTGTCTCCCCGCTGCCCTTGGGTTTGCCCTTGCGGGCCTTGCGTTCGGCCTCGCCATAGATGACGAAGGGCCGCTCGTCGTCGGTCAGGACCGTGACCTGGCGCCGGTCGTCATCATCGTGCAGATCCTGTCCGCCGAGAACGAAATGCCTGAGCACGCCGCCAAAGGCCTTCTGCAGGTTCTTCTGGGTGAAGACCTCACCGGTCGGTCCCTCGGCCAGGACGGAGCGGTTGATCAGCACCGCCCGGTCGCAGAATTCGGGCACGCTGCCGAGATTGTGGGTCGAGACCAGCATCACCCGGCCTTCCGCGCGCAGATCCTTGAGCAGCTCGATGATCTGGTTCTCGGTGGTCACGTCAACGCCGGTGAAGGGCTCGTCGAGCAGGATGACCTGGCCCTCCTGGGCCAGCGCCCGGGCCAGGAAGACACGCTTCTTCTGCCCGCCGGAGAGTTCACCGATCTGGCGCTTGCGGAAGGCCTGCATGCCGACGCGCTCGAGCGCCTCGTTGACCGCTGTGCGGTCGGCGGGCCGCGTCATGCGCAGGAAATTCATGTGGCCGTAGCGGCCCATCATCACAACGTCTTCGACCAGGACGGGAAACGACCAGTCGATCTCCTCGGCCTGCGGCACGTAGGCCACGAGATTGCGGCCGAGCGCCTGCTTCACCGAAAGCCCCATGATGCTGATCTCGCCGCCGGCAATCGGCACGAACCCCATCAGCGACTTGAACAGCGTCGACTTGCCGCTGCCATTGATGCCGACCAGCGCCGTGATCGAGCCTTTCGGAACCGAAAACGAGGCGCCGTCGAGCGCCTTGTTGCCGTTGCGGTAGATCACCGAGACATCGTGCACGTCGAGGCCGGTCATCGGGGCAGTCTGCATGCCAACGGGGGCGGGCGGATTCATGGTTTGGCCGTCAGTCCGGTGACGATTGTTTCCGATGTCACCCTGAGCAGGTCGAGATAGGTTGGAACCGGCCCGTCGGGCGTCGACAGCGAATCCACGTAGAGCACGCCGCCATAGGCCGCCCCGGTTTCCCGTGCTACCTGCTCGGCCGGTTTTGGCGAGACCGTGCTTTCTGAAAAGATCACCGGGATCTGGTTCTCGCGCATCAGGTCGATGATGCGCCGCACCTGCTGCGGCGAGCCCTGGCTGTCGGCGTTGATCGCCCAGATCGAGGCCTCCTTCAGGCCGAAATCCCGCGCCAGGTAGGAGAACGCCGCTTCTGAGGAGACCAGCCAGCGCCGCTCCTCCGGAAGGGCTTCAATGGAAGCGCGGATCGGTTCGAAGGTCGCGGTGATCTCTGCTTTGTAGGCTTCGCCGTTCGCCCTGTAGGCAGCGGCGTTGTCCGGATCGGTTTCCGACAGTGCGCGGACGATGTTGTCGACATAGATCATGGCATTGCCTGGAGACATCCAGGCATGCGGGTTGGCCCGGCCTTCATAGGGGCCGTCCCCGATGCTGATCGGTTCGATGCCATCGGACAGGACATAGGCCTTCACGTCGCCGAGATTTTCCAGATAGCGTTCGAACCAGGTTTCCAGTCCCAGCCCGTTCCACAGCACCACATCGGCGCCAAGCCCGCGCTTGATGTCGCCCGGCGTGGGGCGGAACATGTGGATCTCGGCGCCCTCGCGGGTGATCGAGACCACTTCGGCATGTTCTCCGGCGACATTGCGGGCCATGTCGGCGAAGACGGTAAACGAGGTCAGAACCTTGATTTGCGCCAGCGCCGATGTTGCCGGTCCAAGGCTGAACGCCATGAGAAGTCCCAGAATTGCGAAGATACGCATAGATCCCTTCCTGCGAATGGTTTGCAAGAGGCAATCTATGCGCATTGCTGCCATTGTCAATGCTTTTGCAAATCATTCGCAAAAAGCCATCTCCGCTCCTCGCCACGGGTTTGCTGCGCTGCGGCGGAATGTCATCTTATCTGCGTCCGGGAGCGCCCCAGATTCGTGGCAACCGAAAGGAAACCGCCATGGACACCCTTCTGCTGTCCCGTATCCAGTTTGCCGCCAACATCTCGTTTCACATCCTGTTCCCGACCATCACCATCGCGCTGGGCTGGTTGCTGCTTTGGTTCCGCCTCCGCTTCAACCGGACCGGTGACCAGGTCTACATGGACGCCTATTTTTTCTGGGTGAAGGTCTTCGCGCTGTCCTTTGCCATGGGCGTTGTCTCCGGCATCACCATGAGCTTCCAGTTCGGCACCAACTGGCCGGGCTTCATGGAAAGCGTTGGCAACATCGCCGGGCCGTTGCTGGCCTACGAGGTGCTGACCGCCTTCTTTCTCGAAGCGGTCTTCCTCGGCATCATGCTGTTCGGCTTCCGCCGCGTGTCCGGCCGTGTCCACACGCTGGCAACCTTCCTGGTCGCCTTCGGCACCACAATGTCGGCCTTCTGGATCCTGGTGCTGAACTCGTGGATGCACACCCCGCAGGGCTACGAGATCCGCGACGGGGTCGCCTATGCAACGGACTGGCTGGCCATCGTGTTCAACCCGTCCATGCCCTACCGCCTCGTTCACGTGCTGCTGGCTTCGGGCCTGACGGTGGCCTTCCTGGTCGCGGGCCTCTCCGCCCTGCGCTGGCTCTTTGGCGATCGGGGCCGCGCCAACATGCTGGCGCTGCGCTCCGGCCTGACGCTCGGCGCGGTCCTCATTCCGCTGCAGATTCTTGCCGGCGACCTGCATGGTCTCAACACGCTCGAGCACCAGCCCCAGAAGGTTGCCGCCATGGAGGGCAACTGGGAAACCGGACCGCGCGTGCCGCTGATCCTGTTCGCCATCCCCGATGAAGAGGCGCGCGAGAACCGGTTCGAGATCGGCATCCCCGGCGGTGCCAGCCTGATCCTCAAGCACGACATTGACGGCGTGGTGCCGGGCCTCAATGATTTTGTCGCCGAGGACGGCACGGTGCTGCACCCTCCGGTGACACCGCTTTTCTTCGCCTTCCGCATCATGGTCGGTGTCGGCTTCGCCATGCTCTTTGTCGCCTGGATAGGCAGCTGGATGATCTGGCGCCGGGGCGACATCAACCGGCCGCTGGCCTATGTGCTGGTGCCGATGGCCCTGTCGGGCTGGGTCGCCACCCTTGCCGGCTGGTACACCACCGAGATCGGCCGCCAGCCCTGGCTGGTCAGCGGCGTGCTGAAGACCGCCGACGCCGTCACCACAGTTCCCGCGACCTCCGTCGGCATAACGCTTGCGGCCTATCTCCTGGTCTACGCCGGTCTGATCGCCGCCTATCTTTCGGTCATCGTGGCGCTTGCGCTCAAGGCCGCCAAGGCGCCGCAGCAGCCGCCTAGCGTGAAGGATCCCGGCATTGATCCGGATCCGGCAATGGCGCTCGGGATGGGAAGGTAGCACCATGGCCGGTATCGACTGGGCGCTTGCGCTCCCCTACATCTTTGCCGCCCTGATGGGCGTGGCGATCCTTGTCTACGTGATCCTCGATGGCTTTGACCTGGGGATCGGCATTCTCTCGCCCTTCGCCGACGACGCCCAGAAGGACAGTATGGTCGCCTCCATCGGCCCGTTCTGGGATGCCAACGAGACCTGGCTGGTGCTCGCAGTCGGGCTCTTGCTGGTGGCGTTCCCCGTCGCTCACGGCGTTATCCTGACAACGCTCTACTTCCCTGTCGCGGTGCTGCTGATCGGGCTGATCCTGCGCGGTGTTGCCTTCGAGTTCCGGGCCAAGGTCAGCCTCAGCGCCAAGCCGTCCTGGAACAGGATGTTTTTCGCAGGCTCGCTGATGTCGGCGCTGTCGCAGGGTTACATGCTGGGACTCTATGTGCTGGGGCTTGATACCGGTTGGGCCGCCGCCGGGTTCGCCTTGTTGGTTGCCGTCTGCCTGGCGGCGGCCTACGCGGCGATCGGCGCGGCCTGGCTGATCCACAAGACCGAAGGCGAACTGCAGAAACGGGCCGTGACGTGGCTGCGCGCCTCGCTCGGCTTCGTCGCACTCGGAATGGCAGCAATCTCGCTTGCCACGCCGCTTGCCAGCGAGCGGATCTGGGAACGCTGGCTCGGTTTTCCCGAAACCCTCTACCTCGCGCCGTTGCCGGTGCTCACGCTGGCTCTGTTTGTCTGGCTCTGGCGCCTGTCGGGAAGGATGCCGCTTGAGGGCGACCGGATGAACCTGGCGCCGTTCATCAGCCTGGCGGGTATCTTCTGCCTCGGCTTCGCCGGGCTGGCCTGGTCGTTCTACCCCTATGTCGTGCCGGGCCGGATCACCATTGTCGAGGCTGCGAGCGCCACGGAAAGTCTGGCCATTATTCTGGTGGGAACCTTGTTCGTGCTGCCGGTGATCACGGGCTACTCTATCTGGGCCTACAGGATCTTCGGCGGAAAGGCTGTCGACCTGCGCTACGATTGATCTTGAAGGCTGCGCTCAGGCGGAGCCGAGCCGGGCATTGCGGTCGATCAGGTACTTGTCGAACAAAGGCAGGCTGGCCGCACCCAGCGCCCGGGCGAGATGCCCCACGGTTCCGGGCAGGATGGTGGGTACATCGAGGCCGCGGACATCGTAGTTCTGCACTTCCGCGCGGGTCGCCGCCACCAGCTTCTCCCGGACATCGGCCGGAATGCCGCCATCGATGATCACATGTTCGAAGTCGATGATCGAGGCGGCCGAGACGATCGCCTGGGCCAGGCCGCGGGCGACGATGCCGACCCATTCGTCGGCGAGTGCCTCGAACCCGCTCCAGTGATCGGGGCTGTTCCAGAGCGGTGACGGATCCTGGCCCGCAGCCCTGAGCATGCGTTCGAGCAGCATGATCGAGGCGCGGTCGATCAGCTGCACCGGCTCGCCGTCCGGGCCGGTGACCGGCAGCGGCCCCAGCGCGCCAGCATTGCCGGTGCGGCCGGAATAGACGCTGCCGTTGAGCACCACGCCTCCGCCGACAAAGGTGCCGATGTAGAAATACAAATAGTCTGTCAGGCCCGAATGCTGGCCGAACACCAGCTCGGCAGCACAGGCAGCAGTGGCGTCGTTTTGCAGGTAGACCGGCATGTTGCTGAAACTTGCCAGCTCCGCCCTGAGGTCGCAGTTACGCCAAAGATCCATTTCCTCGCGCGGCGCGCCAGCCTGCTCGGTCCAGTCCCACAGCTGGAAGGGCGTGGCGATTCCCAGGCCCGCCACCCGGTTGCGCAAGCCTGCCGGCAGGCCCTGAATGATCTGTTCGATGCCTTCGCGGACAAATTCGATAATCTGGGGTGGAGTGGGCCAGGGATAGCTCTTGCGCAGCGTGGTTTTCGGTTCTCCGAGAAAATTGATCAGGATAAGTTCGGCGCTGCGCCGCCCGACCTTCAGCCCGATGAAGAAGGCGCCGTCGGGATTGATCGACAGTGGCACCGAGGGCTGGCCAACCCTGCCGCGGATCGGTTCGCCCTTGACGATCAGGTCCTCGGCTTCCAGTTCCCTCATGATGACGGAGCCGGTCTGGGCCGACAGGCCGGTCATCCGGGCAATGTCGGTCTTGGCCAGATTGCCGTGCGTATAGACAAGGCTCAGCACCAGGCGCTGGTTGTAGGCCCGCAGCCCGCTCTGGTTCGACCCTCGCATCGACTGGCTCGCAGGGGTGGCGCGGTCGTCGCTGGTTTTCGCGTCTTGCTGCACCTGTCAGTGTCCTCCCGGATTCGCCGCCGCGACTCTGTTGCACAAGCAACGGTCCTCGGTCGCGGTTGTTCCTTAGCAAAACAATGCGGCAAAGACGATCCCCAGTCAATTACTAAATAAGAGTGAATTATTAATTGACAAGCGCGGGTATTCTGTGTTGTTTTAGTGGTGACGCGAAGAACGGAAGTGAGGATTTCCGGTTCGGAGCGCATGCAGACTGACCTGCAAAGCCAATCCCGGGAGGATAACATGAAAACCACTACCGCACTGAAGACCGCGTTGTTCGCCGCTGCCGCATTCGGCGCACTCGCCGCAGCGCCTGCCCAGGCAGCCAGCCACAGCGTAGGCGCCTGCCTGATCACCAAGACTGACACAAATCCATTCTTCGTCAAGATGAAGGAAGGGGCTGAAGCCAAGGCCGCCGAACTCGGCGTGTCGCTGAAGTCCTATGCGGGCAAGATCGACGGCGACCATGAGACCCAGGTTGCCGCCATCGAGACCTGCATCGCCGATGGTGCCAAGGGCATCCTGCTGACAGCCTCCGACACCTCGTCCATCGTCTCTGCGGTCCAGCAGGCCCGCGATGCCGGTCTGCTGGTGATCGCGCTCGACACGCCGCTTGACCCGATCGATGCCGCCGACGCGACCTTTGCGACCGACAACTTCCTGGCCGGCGAACTGATCGGCAAATGGGCGGCAGCCACCCTCGGCGACGAGGCAGCCAACGCAAAGATCGGCATGTTGGACCTGGCTGTCAGCCAGCCGACCGTCGGCGTGCTGCGCGACCAGGGCTTCCTCACCGGGTTCGGCATCGACGTGAAGGATCCCTCCAAATGGGGCGATGAGGAAGATCCGCGCATCGTCGGCAACGACGTCACCGCCGGCAACGAGGAAGGCGGCCGCAGGGCCATGGAAAACCTCCTTGCCAAGGACCCGATGATCAATGTTGTCTACACCATCAACGAGCCGGCCGCAGCCGGCGCCTATGAGGCGCTCAAGGCAATCGGCCGCGAGGGCGAAGTGCTGATCGTCTCCGTCGATGGCGGCTGCCCGGGCGTGGCCAACGTCAAGGATGGCGTGATTGGTGCGACCTCCCAGCAGTATCCGCTGCTGATGGCCTCCAAGGGCATCGAAGCCATCGCGGCATGGGCCAAGGACGGCACCAAGCCGGCCCCGACCGAAGGCAAGAACTTCTTTGATACCGGCGTGGCACTTGTCACCGACAAGCCGGCCGAAGGCGTCGAGTCGATCTCGGTTGCCGAAGGCATGGACAAGTGCTGGGGTTGATAACCGTCTCTGACAGGTAAACACTGATGGGGCGGCCTTCGGGCCGCCTCATTGCAAAGCGCCGCCGTGCTTCGGGTGCGGAAGAACAGTCATGCCTTGTGACGTTGGGGAGGAACCATGTCCGATACGCAGGAATACGAAAAGGCCGCGGCCACGAGCCCGACCACCGTTGCCGCTTTCGCGACCCATGACAGAAGTATGGTCAAGAGCATCCAGCACGGGCTTCACCAGACCCCCTGGATGGTCCCGGCCATTGTGCTGGTCGGCTCCATTCTCGTCTTCGGACTGGTTCTGGGGCAGAAGTTCTTTTCGCCTTTTGCACTCACTCTGATCCTGCAGCAGGTCCAAATCGTCGGCATTCTCGGCGCCGCCCAGTCGCTGGTCATCCTGACCGCCGGCATCGACCTTTCGGTCGGCGCCATCATGGTGCTGTCCTCGGTCGTCATGGGCCTGTTCTCGTTTCGCTACGGCCTGCCAGTCGAGATCGCGGTGGCCGCCGGCATCGCCTGCGGCACTTTCTGCGGCTTCATCAACGGCTTTCTCGTCGCGGTGATGAAGCTTCCGCCCTTCATCGTCACGCTCGGCATGTGGCAGATCGTGCTGGCCACCAATTTCCTCTATTCCGCCAACGAGACCATTCGCGCCCAGGACATTGCCGACCAGGCCCCCCTGTTGCAGTTCTTCGGCAACAAGATTGCCTTTGGCGGCGCCGTCTTCACCTATGGCGCGATCTTCATGGTGCTTTTGGTGCTTTTTCTGGCCTACGTGCTCAAGCAGACCGCCTGGGGACGCCATGTCTATGCGGTGGGTGACGATCCTGAAGCCGCCGAACTTTCGGGCGTCCAGGTCAAGCGCACGCTGATCTCGGTCTACATGCTGTCCGGTCTGATCTGCGCTTTTGCCGGCTGGGCCCTGATCGGCCGCATCGGCTCGGTCTCGCCGACCTCCGGCCAACTGGGCAACATCGAATCTATCACCGCCGTGGTTATCGGCGGTATCTCGCTGTTTGGCGGCCGCGGCTCGATCATGGGCATGCTCTTCGGCGCACTCATTGTCGGCGTCTTCTCGCTCGGCCTGAGGCTGCTCGGCGCCGACGCGCAATGGACCTACCTGCTCATCGGCGTCCTCATCATCGCCGCCGTCACCGTCGACCAATGGATCAGAAAGGTGTCAGTCTGATGGAACCCATTCTCAAGGGACGCAATCTCGTCAAGCGCTATGGCCGCGTGGTCGCTCTCGACAATTGCGACTTCGATTTGCACCACGGTGAAATCCTCGCGGTCATCGGCGACAACGGCGCCGGCAAGTCGACGCTGATCAAGGCCGTGTCCGGTGCCGTCACTCCGGATGAGGGCAAGATCTGGCTCGAAGGCAAGGAAGTGAAGTTCCATTCGCCTCTGGATGGCCGCCACGCCGGCATCGAAACCGTCTACCAGACGCTGGCCATGTCGCCGGCCCTGTCGATTACCGACAACATGTTCATGGGCCGCGAGTTGCGAAAGCCCGGCTTCCGCGGCTCGGTGCTGCGCCAGCTCGACCACAAGGCGATGGATGCCTTCGCCCGCGACAAGCTCAATGAACTCGGCCTGATGACCATCCAGAACATCAACCAGGCGGTAGAGACGCTCTCCGGCGGGCAGCGCCAGGGCGTCGCCGTTGCGCGCGCCGCGGCCTTCGGCTCCAAGGTCATTATTCTCGACGAGCCGACCGCCGCGCTTGGCGTCAAGGAAAGCCGGCGGGTGCTGGAACTTATCCTCGACGTTCGCTCCCGCGGCATTCCGATCATCCTGATCTCGCACAACATGCCGCATGTCTTCGAAGTCGCCGACCGCATCCATGTCCACCGGCTCGGCAAGCGGCTCTGCGTCATCAATCCGAAAGACTACACCATGTCGGATGCGGTTGCCTTCATGACCGGGGCCAAGGAACCGCCGCAAGAAGCGGCCGCGGCCTGAAGCGCCCGGGATGCAGCAGGTCGAGCGCACCGCCGCCGAACTGGCCGAAGCCGCAATCCTGCGTGCGGCTGACGAGCAACGGTTCATCATCGCCCTGAGCGGCCCGCCCGGTGCCGGCAAGTCGACGTTATCGGAGATGCTCGTGGCGGAGTTCAGCCGCCGCGGGCAGACGGCGGCGATTGTCCCGATGGATGGCTTTCACCTCGACAACGCGGTGCTTGAAGCCCGCGGAACGCTTGCCCGCAAGGGCGCGCCCTTTACCTTTGATGCCGATGGCTACGCGGTGCTGCTCCAGCGCCTGCGAAAGACGCCGGCCGCCGAGGTGGCCGTTCCTGTCTTCGACAGGGTTCTCGACCTGGCGCGGGCCGGCGGCCGCATCATCGCGCCCGAGCACCGGTTCCTGATCGCGGAAGGCAACTACCTGCTGCTGGACGAGGACCCCTGGAAGCGACTGGCGGATATGTTCGATCTGACCGTGATGTTGAAGGCTGACCCCGGCGAATTGCGCCGCAGGCTGGTTGATCGCTGGCTTGCGCACGGGCTGGACCCGGAGCAGGCCCTGGCCAGGGCGCTGTCCAACGACATTCCCAACGCAGAACTTGTGGTTCGGAACTCCCGCAAGGCGGATCTTGAAATCCGCGACTGAACCCGACCCGGAGCCTGCATACCGGCGGGCAAAAGAAAAACCCCGGCGCTTGCGCACCGGGGTTCTTGTCATTCGGATGGAGCCGAAGACTATTCGATTTCGGCGTACTTGCCGTCCGACCAGCGGTAGAAGACGTAGCCCGGAAGCGAAACGTCACCCTTGTCATCGAACGCAAGGTCGCCGAGCACGGTCTTGAAGTCACCTGCGTTGAGGGCTTCGCGAACCGCATCATAGTCGGTCGAACCGGCGGCGGTGACAGCCTGTGCATAGGCCTGGATGGCCGCATAGGTGTACATCACGTAGCCTTCGGTGGTCTTGCCTGCGTCCTGCAGAGCCTTGACCACTTCAGCCGCAGCCGGGCTCTTGGTGGGATCGGGCGAGAAGGTCATCAGGGTGCCTTCGCCGGCATCGCCGGTGATCGCCCAGTACTCGTCGGTGACCAGCGCGTCGCCGGAAACCAGAACAGTGGACATGCCCTGTTCCTTCATCTGGCGGGCCATCAGGCCGGCTTCGGTGTGGTAGCCGCCGACGTAAAGCACGTCGATGCCTTCCTGCTTCATCTTCGAAACCAGAGCCGAGTAGTCCTTTTCACCCGCGGTGTAGGCTTCGTACATGGCAGGCGTGCCGCCGCCAGCTTCGTACGAACCCATGGTCGCATCCGCGAGACCCTTGCCGTAGGCGGTCTTGTCGTGAACGAAGGCGATCTTCTTGTCTGCAAAGTTCTTCAGCAGGTAAGCAGCAGCGGTTTCGCCCTGCTGGTCGTCACGGCCGCAAACCCGGTAGGTGCCGCCATCAGCGCCGCCGGGACGCTCGTCGGTGAACTTCGGGTTGGTCGAGGCAGGCGAAATCTGGATGATGCCTTCATCCGAGTACACTGCCGATGCCGGGATCGAGGAGCCCGAGCAGAAATGGCCTGCAACGAACACCACGCCGCTGCCGGCGAACTGGTTGGCTACAGCAACAGCCTGCTTCGGATCGCAGGCATCGTCACCGATTTCGAGCTTGAGCATTTCGCCGTTGACGCCGCCGGCGGCGTTGATGTCGGCGACAGCCTGCTCGGCGCCGGTTTTCATCTGTTCCCCGAAGGATGCGTATTGGCCTGTCATAGGACCTGCGGTCGCAATGACGATTTCAGCCGAAGCTGAAGACATCGCGAAGCCAAGGGCGGCTCCAGCCAAAAGGATCTTCTTCATGTTAACTCCCAGCAACACCTGTTCGTTTTCCTTCCACCGGGACCGCAGGCGCTGATTAGGTTCGGTCCCGGTGTGGGGGGCGTTATGCCCCGTATGCAACCATCTAAACCCATATTTTCAGAGAAATACAGTTGTTTTTAGAAGGCTGTTCAATCCGCATCCCGCTGCGCTCAGTGTTCCTTCTGACGCCAGCCGAAAGGCCCTGAACGGGCGAACGCGAAACTGTACTGTCTTGCGATCTGCCCGGCGCGGGTAAACCGCATGCCGAGAAACGCAAACACCAGAATGACCAGGAAATCGACCACGAAATAGTAGCCGGACAACAGCGTGCCGTTAAACAGCGCGAAGTGGATGAACCGAACCGCAAGGCTCAGGATCACCATGTACCAGGCAAGCTGCAGCGGCGTCCGCCAGGTCTGCGCCACCGCCCGTCCGGTCATCCAGGCCGTGCCGCCGCCAAGGATCATCGTGACGAAGATGAACTCGGCAATCGAGACTTCCCACAAGAGGCCGTTTTCCATGTTCTGCTCCTCCTAGTGAGCTCCGCCTTCCAGATAGGCGGCGCGAACTTCGTCGCGTTTGAGCAATTCCGCTCCGGTGCCGGACATGGTGATGTTGCCATTGACCATGACATAGCCGCGGTGGGCGAGCTTGAGCGCGTGGAACGCGTTCTGTTCGACAAGGAACACCGTCAGCCCCTCGTTGGAGTTGAGTTCCTTGATGATCTCGAAGATCTGCTTGACGATCAGTGGCGCCAGGCCGAGCGATGGCTCATCGAGCAGAAGCAGCTTCGGCCGGCTCATCAGCGCCCGGGCGATCGCCAGCATCTGCTGTTCGCCGCCGGACAGCGTACCGCCGCGCTGGTTTGCCCGCTCCTTGAGACGCGGAAACAGGTCGAAGACACGCTTCAGGTCGTCATCGAAGTGCTTGTCGTCGACCAGTTGCGCGCCCATCTGCAGGTTTTCCATCACCGACATGCGCGGAAAGATGCGGCGTCCTTCCGGGGACTGGGCGATGCCCATCCGGATGATCTCGTGCGTCGGTGTGCGGGAAATGTCCTGGCCGTCAAAGACGATCTCGCCGGTGCGGGCGCGCGGACTGCCGCAGATGGTCATCATCAGCGTCGACTTGCCCGCGCCGTTGGCGCCGATCAGCGTGACGATCTCGCCTTTCTTGACATCGACATCGACACCGCGCAGGGCGACGATCTTGCCGTAATAGGTCTCGACGCCGCGGATGGTCAGAAGGTTCTGCTCAGTGCTCATGACCGGCCTCCTTCACCGTTCTCCGCGGGGTCGGTCTTGCCGTGGATGACCGGCATGTCGAGGGCTTCCTCGACTTCGGCGACTTCGTCCTCGTCGACGCCGAGATAGGCTGAAATCACCTTGGGATCGTTCTTTACATGGTCCGGATCACCATCCGAGATCTTCTCTCCGTAGTCGAGCACGACCACGTGGTCCGAGATCTCCATGACGACGCCCATGTCGTGCTCGATGAGCAGGATCGAGGTGCCGTGATCCTTGCGGATATATTGCAGCAGCTGGTTGAGCTCGGTCGATTCCCGTGGATTGAGGCCCGCTGCCGGCTCATCGAGGCAGAGCAGCTGCGGCCGCGTACACATAGCCCGGGCGATCTCGAGCCGACGCTGGTCGCCATAGGGCAGGTCGGCGGCCGGGTCGTCGGCGCGGTGGATCAGGCCGGTCTTCTCCAGCCAGTAGGCAGCGAAGTCGATTGCTTCGGCCCGGGCCTTGCGATAGCTCGGCAGGTTCAAGATCCCGCCGATGGTCATGGAAGAGGCCAGCATCAGCGGATTGTGCTGGGCCACCAGAAGGTTTTCCAGCGCGGTCATGCCGCCGAACAGGCGGATGTTCTGGAACGTCCGGGCCACCTTGGCGCGCTTCGAGATCTCGAAATCCGGCATCCGCTCGAGCAGGAACACACGGTCGTCGCCATCATCGTTGAACTGCCGTCCGGTGCGGGTCAGCGCCTCTATCTTTTCCGACTGCAGCCCGGTGCCGTGGCGCATCACGATGCGGCCCTCGGTCGGCTTGTAGAACCCGGTGACGCAGTTGAACACGGTGGTCTTGCCGGCGCCGTTGGGTCCGATCAGGGCGGTGATGTCGCCGCGGCCGACATTGAAGCTCAGGTCGTTGACGGCAACCAGGCCGCCAAAGCGCATGGTCAGGTGCTCGACCGACAAGACGGCGTTGTCGTCCCAGGTGTGGGCGGGGGGCGTTTTCATTGCGGTTTCCATCAGTGGCCCTCACCTTGAGCGACCATGTCCGAGCCGATCTTCTTGCGTTCCTTGTAGACCGCGGAAGGGTTCCTGCTGGAAATGATGCCGCGCGGTTTCCACACCATGATAAGCACCATGGCCAGGCCGAAGATCAGCATGCGATACTGGGTGGGTTCGAAATCGGGTCCGAAGATCTCCTTCAGGAAGCCCAGGTTACGCAGGATCTCGATGCCGCCGATCATCACCACCGAGGCGATGACCACGCCGATCTGCGAGCCGAGGCCGCCCAGCACCACGATCGCCAGGATGATTGCCGATTCGAGGAAGGTGAAGCTCTCAGGCGAGATGAAGCCCTGCCTGGTGGCGAAAAACGAGCCCGCGAAACCGCCGAACATGGCGCCGATCGAAAACGCGGTCAGCTTGGTGTTGGTGGTGTTGATGCCGAGCGAGCGGCAGGCGATCTCGTCCTCACGCAGCGCTTCCCAGGCCCGTCCGATCGGCAGCTTGCGCAGCCTCAGCGTGACGAAGTTGGTGATCAGCGCGAGCACCAGGATGATGTAATAGAGATAGATGAAGCGGTGGATCGAATCGTAGTCGAGACCGAAGAAATCCGCGAAACCGCCTGTCCTAGAGAAGTCCAGGCCGAAGAAGCTCGGCTTCGGAATGCCGGAGATGCCGTCAGGGCCGCCGGTGAACTCGTACCAGTTGAGCAGCACCACGCGGATGATTTCGCCGAAGGCCAGGGTGACGATGGCGAGGTAGTCGCCTCTCAGCCTCAGCACCGGATAGCCCAGGATGATCCCCCACATCGCCGCCAGCAGGCCTGCAAGCGGCAGCGCCATCCAGAAGCCGATGTCGAAATACTGCGCCAGCAGCGCGAACGAATAGGCGCCGACCGCATAGAATGCCACGTAACCGAGGTCGAGCAGGCCGGCCAGGCCGACCACGATGTTCAGGCCCCAGCCGAGCATGACATAGGTCATGATCAGGATCGCGAGGTCGATGAACTGCCGGTCGCGCTCCGGGTACACGGCCATCACGATGAAGGGCAGGGTAAGCGCGATCATCAGGAGAACCGGGCCGATGACACGGCCGACGGTGGTCGTCAGCGCCGGCGGAACCGAGACGCTGACACCGCTTGTGATCGGCTTCTTCGCCTTGAAGATGAACAGGTTCAACAGCAACCGGACGCCGAAGACGATGGCGATTGCGATGAACCACAGACCCCACCGGTAGGTGAGGTCGAGGCCGCCGGTGCCGATATCGGTGCGCAGCGCGAAGAAGAAGAAACCCAGCACGGCGGCAAGAAGTGCGGCTACCGCCGCATCCTTGACGGATTCGGCCATCAGGCCGGAATTCGGAGCGGCGTTCATCAGACTTTCTCGACTTCGGGTTTGCCCAGCAATCCGGACGGCATGAAGATCAGCACGATGACCAGGATCGAAAACGCGGCGACATCCTTGTATTCGACCGAGAAATAGCCCGACCAGAACACTTCGATCAGGCCGATCAGCAGCCCGCCGAGCATGGCGCCGGGAAGCGAACCGATACCGCCGAGCACGGCCGCGGTGAAGGCCTTAACGCCTGCAAGAAAGCCGATGTAGAAATCGATGACGCCATAAAGCAGCAGGAACATGAAGCCCGCAACCGCAGCCAGCGCTGCGCCCATGACGAAGGTCAGCGAGATCGTGCGGTCGACATTGACGCCGAGCAGGGCGGCCATCTTCTGGTCCTGTTCGCAGGCGCGCTGCGACCGGCCAAGCGAGGTCTTGGAGATCAGCAGCGAGAAGCCGATCATCAGCGCCAGTGTTGTCGCGATGATGATCATCTGCATGTAGGACAGCTGCACGGCGATGGTGCCGTTCTCGGTCACGCCTTCCATCAGCGTCACGCCGCCCTGAATCTGCGGCGGCAGCGGCTTGACCCGAGCGCCCTGGGTGATCTGAACAAAATTCTGCAGCACGATCGACATGCCGATCGCGGTGATCAGCGGCGCAAGCCGGAACGATCCGCGCAGCGGCCTGTAGGCCAGCCGCTCCACTGTCCATCCCCAGGCGGAAGTGAACAGCATCGACACAAGCAGTGTGATGAAAAGGATCAGCGGCAAGGCTGAAATGCCAAGGGCGACCAGGGCCAGGAACGTCGCGAGCGCGATGAACGAGCCGACCATGAAGATGTCACCATGGGCAAAGTTGATCATGCCGATGATGCCATAGACCATAGTGTAGCCGATGGCGATGAGCCCGTAAATGGAGCCCAACGTGAGCCCATTGATAAGCTGCTGAAGAAAATACTCCATGAGGCCGTTGTCCCTCTCGTCTTTTTATGGGGGGCGCTTTCATGCGCCCTCTGTCCCCTTTTGCCTCTATAGCGTGTTTTTAAACAGCCGGAACAGGAAAAGTTGGACTGCCGGAGGTTTTCAGTTTTTCAATCGATTTAAAGATTGTTCACCTAGTGATAGTCACGGTCTGACGCGATTTCTGGTCAGAAAACCGGAATTTTCGCGCTTTTGGTCTGGTTGCCTGGGCCTGAATCAGCCGATGCGCTTGAGGAATCCGTCCGGTGCCACCGTGATCAGCAGCTTCTTGTCGATGCGGCTGTCGATCTCGAAGTCCGGATTGTTCTTGAGATAGGCATGAACCGCCGATTTCGGACTGTTTCCCGGACCCCAGGGACGCTCACCGCCAAGCCATGCCGGGGTGTCTTCGATCAATGTGTCAAAAACGATGCAGTAGCTTTCGGGCGTGACCATCGGCGCATAGGCCTCAAGCTCGGCCAGAACATGGTCATGGGTGTGATTGGAATCGAGGCATACCAGAATTCGTTTGTAGCCCGACGCCATCTCGCGAACCTTCGTGATCGTCTCTTCGGCAATGCTTGAGCCCTCGATCATCTCGATACGCGGGAAGAGCGGATGCGCCTCGATGGCATCGCGATTGTGCTGGCGGATGTCGATATCGATGCCGAGCACCTTGCGCTTCGGCTTGCGCGGGTCGAGCATTTCGCCCTTTTCGGTGGCATCGCACAGGTCCAGCAGCGCCAGCAGCGACGCCGAGTAGATCAGCGATCCGCCATGGGCAATGCCGGTCTCGATGATCAGGTCCGGCCTGACTTTCCAGACCAGCTCCTGCAACGCCCAGGCGTCATTTGGAAGCTGGATCGCCGGCCGCCCGAACCAGGAGAAGTTATAAGACCATTTGTAGGGTGTGGCTTCCCGGATCCAGACCCGCGAGAGGGCCTGCAGATCGGTGTCTTCCATGAGACCATCGATGTTGGCCTCGACTTCAGCGCGGAATGCATCATTGGGGTTCATTCACAAACTCCTTCCAGTCCCGTGTCTGGGACGCGATTTTTGTCAGTCCGCCTCGGCCGCAATGAGCCACCAGATCCAGAGCCGACACAAAGGGAGTGAAGGCGCCATGTGATTGCGGGTAGGGCGTGCATTGGTAATCCATGTACGAGACGCTGATACCCTCGGCCTCAAACATCCGGTGATCGAGATAGTTCTTCGCCCCGTGCCCGGTGATGTAGTCCGTACCACCGACAGCCTTGACCAGTTCCAGTACCCGGACGCTTCCGGACCCGCCTATTCCGAAGTCACCGGCATCTGCAAACCGCGTAGTCTTGTCCAGATCGAAATAGCTGCAAAGAGACAGCATGCTGTCGCGCGCCAGATCGGCCAGCGTGGCGTGATTGCCGTCAATCACTCGGCTGGCAAGTTCCAGAGCATCTGCGGCATGAGGTGCTCCCGCGAAGCTTTGCTCCAGCATGGCGAGATGCCGGGCACGCCAGGGACCGGTTGGTTGCAGTTGGACCTCCTCGATCGTCTGTCCCATATGGTGATCGTGAAGCGGTACCGTCATCCAGGATGGTCCGTTTGGCAACTTGACCTGAACCCTGTTGCTGAAGCTGCCCTTTGAAAACTGGACGTCATCGTAGTGGATCAGCGTATCGGCAAGGCTGATCTGCTCGAGCATGCCCACCCAGGGGAAATACATGGACTGGCTGATGACAACACGCCGCCCCGTCATGTCGGGGGTCCGGACGGTGTTGCATCGCGCGCAAGCCGGCGCCGGAGAAACGCGTCAGGCATCGTTCAGGCGGCTTTCCAGTAGGCGCACCGGGAAAAGCATGCCGTTCAGGAGGTTATAGAACTCCGCAGCCGTCTGCGCGTTTCCGATGCCCATGTCGAAATTGAGATGAGCTTCGGCGTGGCCCATGAATTTCGGTACATCGGGGCGGTGCTTGAAGGCCGGGTTGAACAGCTTGAGCGCCTGGGTGCCGCGCCATTGCTTGATCGCGGCCGCATAGCCCGCCTTTTTCTCCTCGAACCTTGCCCGGTCGGTCTGGCTTTCGCAGTCCCCGGCGCAGGCCTTGATGAAGCCTTCTTCCCAGCCGTTCAGTTCGATGCCGTAGCGCTGCTTGAACCATTCCACCGCATGCGCCACCGAAGACGTGATGCCGAGCTCGATCGGAAACGGAAAGTCGGCTGCTTCCAGTTGGGACTGGTTTTCCTCGCGAACGGTGCGAATGCGTTCCAGCCCGACGGCGGTGTCGCGCAGGCCGGCGGTATTGGATGCCGCGCACGCGCCGAACACGGAAAGCGGCCGTTCCCAGTAGATGCACATGTCGGCCATCATCACCGTCTTGCAGATACTGTCGTAGTCGGCATTGGGATGTTCGAAATAGCGATTGGAGAAGGCGCTCCTGATCCTCTCCAGGAGGTCTTTCTTGAGCGCGCCATGATAGATCCCGAACGGGCAGGCCGGACGGTCCTTGGCATCTTCCCAGAAGAACATCTTGCGCATGAGATCCTTCTTCTCCATGTGCATCAGATGGCTTCCGGTGGGGATCCGGGTGATCTCGCGATGCGATCGCGCTTCGGGCCAGACGAAATAGGACCGGCCCCAGGTAAGTGCATCGGCGTTGGGCACGCGCTGGGTGGTCAGCCGCAACACCTCGCACAGGTCCGGGTCGAGGTAGTCGTCATCGCCGATGATGCTGATCCATTCGCCGCGTGCATGCTGTGGCATCCGTTCCCAGTTGTCCTGCATCGCCAGCGGCTTTTCTTCCGGAGGCAGCAAGCGCAGCCGGCTGTCGTTCATCTCGGCGACAAAGCTTGCCAGCGGAGCGGCGTCATCGGAATTGTCTCCGATCAGGATCTCGAAGTCGTCCCGCTTCGAGGCCAGCATGTGACGCGCGGCATCCATGGCGTAGTGCTGGCGGTTGCGGGTAGGGATGCAGATGGTCAGCCGGGTCATCGTGCGAACACCCGGGCACCGGAGGTCACGTTCTCGACCGGCATGATCATCGCTTCACCGAAATGATAGAAGTCGGCCGGTGTTTCCGAGGGCGGCACATCTTCGCGGATGTAGAGATAGTCCTTGAGAACCCCGCAAAGTTCGTTGTGCGAGCGGTTGCCCCAGAATGGCTGCGGCTTGAAATGCTCCCGCCATTTCCCGCCTTCCCAGGCATCAAACCCGCGTTCGAAGAACGCCTTCTTGAGATTGTAATCTTCCTCGACAACCGTCCCGCCCAGTTCATCCATCGCAGCGCGGGCGAAGTTCTCTGGAAAGCCGGTGAGGTCGATCCCATAAGCCCGGCAGAACCAGTAGGTGGTGGAGGCGACGGATGAGCAGATCGAGGCACCGGGATCGCTGATCGGGAACGGGAAAACCGGGTCGTCCATGTCGACCTTGCCCCTGGTTTCCGCCTTGAACGTGTCGACCCGCTTCATCATGGTTTCACGGGACTTCGTGCCCGCGGAGTTGGATGCATTGCAGGCCCCGAGCACGGAGAACGGTCGTTGGCAGTGCACCAGCACCTTGGCTTCCCGGATGATCTTGCAGCTGCTTTCGTAATCGACCACCGGATGCTCGAAAAAGCGCCCGCCATATTTCCGCTTGATCCGTTCCATCACCGACTTGCGTACCGCGGCATGGTAGATGCCGAAACCCACTGCCGGGCGTTTCGAGCCTTCGCTCCAGCGGTAAAGCCGGTCTTGGACGATCGATTTCACCGCCACATAGGTATCATGGGCGACCGGGACCACCGAAAGCGCCGGTTCCGGACGATTGTCCGGCCAGTTGAAGCTCATCCGCGCCCAGCTGACCGCCTCGACCTCCGGATAGGTGCGCTCGTAGTATTTGAGCAACTGCACAAGCCTCGGGTCGATATGGTCGTCGTCACCGATGACCGAAAGCCAGCGCCCCTTTGCCTCTCCGACCAGCCGTTCCCAGTTGTCGACCATGGCAAGAACCGTCTCTTCCGGGCCTATGAGGCGGAAACGGGAATCCCTGAGCTCGTTTGTGAAGTAATCGGACAGGATCGAGCCATCGTCGGAGTTGTCGCCGACGATGACTTCGAAATTGGTTGCATCGCTCGCGGCGAGACCGCGGATCGTTTCAATGCAGTATTTCTGCCTGTTGCGTGTGGGCAGACAGATGGAAAGTTGAATCATGTAGCTTCTTCACGTGAGGCCCTGGCTGATCCAACCCTGTCAGGTCAAGCTTGCCCGATCCTTGTCCTCGCGCCGTATGCCGGTTTGAGCGGCAAAATGGCCGGGAATGAATTCGAATGGGCTGGATTTTGCTGCCGATACCTGATCGATTGCGCCGGGTCGTTTTTGAAGTCGATTTGAGATTGCGGAGCACGTCATGAAGATCAAGGATGTCCAGACTTTTGTGGTGGCCAACCCGCCGCCGCAGACCGGCGGGCGCTACTTCCTGTTCGTCAAGCTGGTCACCGACGGCGGCGTCGTCGGATATGGTGAAGCCTATGACGCGGCCTTTGATCCGCATCTGACCGCCAGGCTGATGGAGGATGTCGCCGCACGTTATCTGGTCGGCCGCGATCCGCATGACATCGAGAATTTCTTTAGGCTCTGCTATTCCTCCGGCTTCTCGCAGCGCCCCGACATGACCATGATGGCCTGCTGCTCGGCGCTGGAAATGGCCTGCTGGGACATCATCGGCAAGGAAGCGGGCCAGCCGGTGCACAAGCTGCTTGGCGGACGGGTGCATGAGGGACTTCGCTCCTACACCTATCTCTATCCTGCCACCGGCAGCGCCGACCCGCTGTCCACCGACAGCCCGAAGAACGTCTACAATGATCCGGATCTTGCCGCCGCGGCGGCTATCGAGGCCGTGCGCCAGGGCTTCACGGCGGTGAAGTTCGATCCGGCCGGGCCCTATCGGGTCCAGGGCGGGCATCAGCCGCTTCTGACCGACATCGATCGCTCTGCCCGCATGGTCAAGGCAGTGCGCGAGGCGGTGGGCACCCGCGCCGATATCCTGTTCGGAACCCACGGTCAGTTCACCGCCGCCGGTGCCATCCGCATGGCCCGCGCCATCGAGGCCGCCGATCCGCTGTGGTTCGAAGAGCCGGTGCCCCCTGATCAGATCGCGGCCATGGCCGAAGTTGCGCGGGCAACGTCCATCCCGGTGGCGACCGGAGAGCGGCTGGTCACCAAGCACGAGTTCGCCCGCGTCATCGAAACCCGCGCCGCGGCGATACTGCAGCCCAACCTTGGCCGCTCAGGCGGGCTTCTCGAGACCAAGAAGATCGCCGGCATGGCCGAGGCCTTCGGCATCCAGATCGCGCCGCATTGCTATTGCGGCCCGCTGGTCGCTGCCGCCAACATTCAGCTTGCCGCCACCCTGCCCAACTTCCTCGTGCTGGAGTCGATCAAGACCTGGGACGGCTTCTACGCCGAGGTGCTCAGGAAAAAGATCGAGTGGCAGGACGGCTACGTGATCCCGTCGGATGAGCCCGGCCTGGGTGTCGAACTCGACGAGGCGGTTTGCGAAGCCAATCCGTGGAGTGGCGACATGCTGCATCTGGAGATGACCCGCGAGCCGATCCGGTTCTGATCCGGTTTCTACCTATCGCAGGGCAGGGCAGTGTCAGCCGATGCTGCCCCCGACATTGCCCTTGTCCCACTCCGGATCGTCGAAGCTCTGGATTTCGACGCGGTAGCCGTCGGGCGAATGAAACAGCGACGAGTAGACGCCGAATTCCTCGCTGTGCTCAGGCCCGCTGACATAGGTGACGCCCTTGGCTTCGAGGAAATCGCGCCAGCCGTCCACATCGGGCGACACGATGGTCAGCGTCACCCCCGCCGTACCCTGCGGACGGTCGGGCAGATTGCAAATGCCGATATAGCTCAGCGGCGTCAGCCGGTAGATGTGGCAGGCGCCCTGATCGACCACGAAATCCAGTTCCATCACCTCGCGCAGAAACCGCGAGCCGCGCTCGAGATCGCTCGTGTAGATGAAGACGATGGAATGGCTGATCGGTGGTCTGGACATCGTGGGCTCCGGTTGCTTGCCGCGGAAGCCTGCCCCGTGCCGCATGATTCGGGCAAGAGGTCGCAGGGCTTTGCACAGGCATGATCCAAAGCCGTCTTGACCTTGGCGCGTCTGATCGGGCAAACCGCATTCCAACGGGCCGGGGCCATCAGGCACGGCCGCTCCCAATCCGAGGTAAGCGCCCATGTCCACAGTGTCCAAGCCCATCCTGATCGCCCCGTCCATCCTGTCGGCGGATTTCTCCCGCCTCGGAGATGATATCGAAGGCGTCATGCGCGCCGGCGCCGACTGGATCCATCTCGATGTGATGGACGGCCACTTCGTCCCCAACATCACTTTCGGCCCCGGCATCATCAAGGCCGTGCGGCCGCGCACCACGGCGGTGTTCGACTGCCACCTGATGATCGAGCCCTGCGATCCCTATCTCGAGGCCTTCGCCGATGCGGGTTGCGACATCATCACGGTTCATGCCGAAGCGACCACCCATCTCGACCGTTCGCTGCAGGCAATCCGCGCGCTCGGCAAGAAGGCTGGCGTGTCGCTCAACCCATCGACGCCCGAAAACGTCATCGAATATGTGCTCGACCGGCTTGACCTGATCCTGCTGATGACCGTCAACCCCGGCTTCGGCGGCCAGGCCTTCATCCCGTCGGTGGTCGACAAGGTGGCGCGGGTGAAAAAGATGATCGGCGCCCGTCCGATCCATATCGAGATCGACGGCGGCGTCACCCCGGCGACCGCCCCGCTGGTCTCCGCTGCCGGTGCTGACGTGTTGGTCGCAGGTTCCGCGGTGTTCAACGGTGCGGGCGAGGAAGATTGGGCGAGCAATATTTCGGCCATTCGCCTGGCAGCGCAAAGCGCCGCCTGAGATCGTCAACCGGACCTCGCCGGCCCGGATACCGACACCAAAGAGGCCGGAGCATGGCTTGATGCTCCGGCCTCTCTTGTTTCTTACCCCCGGCCGAAACCGGGGGCTTGTTTGCGATCAGGGTTTCTGCCGGTCTCAGTCGTCGAGATCTTCGGGCAGAACCAGGTTGAGCACGATCGCGATCAGGGCTGCGGGCAGCAGGCCGCTGGTCAGCAGGATCTGGGCGGTCTTGCCCAGGTGCTGCAGAGCTTCCGGCACCAGCTGCAGGCCGAGGCTGATCGACAGAGCGGTGGCGAAGATCACCATGTTGCGGCGGTTCCACTTGACCTCCGAGAGCATGTTGACGCCCGCGGCGCAGACCATGCCGAACATCACGATGACGCCGCCGCCAAGCACGTTGATCGGCACGGTGTTGATGACAGCACCGACCTTCGGGATGAAGCCGGCGGCGATAAGGAACAGCGCCCCGATGGTCACCACGTGACGGCTCATCACGCCGGTCATGGCGACCAGGCCGACATTCTGCGAGAACGACGTGTTGGGCAGGCCGCCGAAGACGCCGGCGACCGCGGTGCCAAGACCGTCGGCGAAGGTCGCGCCTTCGATCTCCTTGTCGGTGGCTTCACGCCCGGCCCCGCCCTTGGTGATGCCTGAGGTGTCGCCCACGGTTTCGATCGCCGAGACCACGGCCATGAAGCACATGCCCAGCACGATGGCGAAGTTGAACTCGAAGCCCCATTTGAACGGCATCGGAGGTGCGAAATAGCTGGCCCGCGCCAGGTTTCCAAAGTTCACCTGGCCCATCATCAGCGCCACGATGTAACCGGCGACGATGCCGATCAGCACGGCCGCCACGGCCGCAAAACCACGCGTGAAGAACTTGATCGCAAGCGTGACGACGATCACCACCAAGGCCGGAATCCACATCGCCAGGCTGCCGAATTCGGGCTTGCCCATCAGCGGCACGCCGCCGGCGGCATATTGAACACCGACCTTGACCAGCGCCAGACCGATCATCAGCACGATCAGTCCGGTCACCAGCGGCGGTAGGGCATAGCGGATGCGGCCGACAAAAAAGCCGAGGCAGAAGTGAAACACGCCGCCGATCATCACACCGGTCATAAGGCCGGCGAGACCGGCGGTGCCAAGGCCCGCGACCGCCGGGATCATCACCGGAACGAAGGCGAAGCTGGTGCCCTGCACGATTGGCAGCCGCGCCCCGACCGGGCCCATGCCGATGGTCTGCAGCAGGGTTGCGATACCGGCGAACAGCATCGACATCTGGATCATGTAGGTCATGTCGGGGAAGCCGAGCGCGCCCTGATCCGAGCCGAAACCGATACCGGCGGCACCGGCAACGATGATGGCCGGCGTGACGTTTGAAACGAACATGGCCAGCACATGCTGGATGCCCAGCGGTACGGCCTTGATAAGCGGCGGCGTGTAGTTCGGATCCCGCAGCTGTTCTGCGGTTCCAATTGATGAGTCTGCCATTGGGTTGGTCCTTTTTCCCTCAGGGGCGCTTGTCCCACCGGTTCGCTGCCCCCCATGCTGCGAACCGGCTGAATTGCCAGTCTCTGTCGACCTTCCAAAAATGTGGGCAGAACGATCTGTGTTCCGCTTATCGATGTCCCGGTTGCTGCCTCCACAAAGAAATGTGCATGCTGTTATCCTGCCGTCATCGCGCTCAGGCGAGACGTCCTGTCAATTTCAGGCGGCTGACCCCACCGTCCGGGAAGATGTTGAGTCGCACGTGAGTGACGGGCCCGATGTCGCGAATATGGGCGGAAAGATCATGGACATGATCCGCCGAGAGCTTCTGCTGGGTAATCAGTTCCGGCCAGAACATCGACGCGGTGATGATGGCATCGCCCGCATCGGTGCCGAATTCGCTCATGTCCGCAGCCTGGATCGAGCACATGTCGGGAAAATTACCCTTGAAGTAGGCGGTGTCGACGATCGCGCCGGAGAGCACGCCCCGCGCCCCGAGCGCGATCACGATCCATTCATTGCCCGGAACCCGCCTGCGGCTTGTCTCCCAGCCGTCGCCCATGTTCTCGCCGCGCCCCGGCGCCAGCAGCCGGTGGTAGGACCCGTAATGGGCATCGGAGAATCCGACGATGCGTCCGCCATTGAGCGCCGACGACAGTTCGATGTCTCCGTTACCGACCCTCGACCGGTCGAGGAACGGCTGGCCGAAGACCCTGAGCCGCGCCACACCACCATCGGGATAGATGTGCAGCCTGACATGGGTGAAGATCTCCGAAGAGTTGGACCAGAGATAATGGTGGGCGCTCGGTCCCAGCGGCGAGGTCGGCAGGACTTCGGTCCACTCGGTGCTCTCGTCCGGATCGCCCGCCACATTGCAGGCCTCGATGCGGGCAGCCGGCGGATAGTTGCCGGTAAAGTGCGAGGTGTCGACATCGAAGCCGTCGATGCGCCCGGCGACCGCCAGCCGGATGATAGCGAAATCATGGCCCAGCACCCGCTTGCGGCGGCTTTCCCAGCCATCCATCCACTTGCCGTGGTCGTCGTACTTGTCTTCGATGAATACGGCCGGCTGATCCTGCAGCATGCGTTCAAGCGGAGCGAAGAACTCGTCGGTGACATGGATGCCCTTCGCGCCAAGGCCCGCCGATGCGAGATTGACCGAATTTCGCGCGAAACCCGGAAGCTGCGACGGCATGTGCTCACTCATCATCTGTCTCCTGGACGACTGCATCCGGTTGGCTGTATCCGGATTTCAAAACCCATAGTATGCAAAGAAAATGCAGTTCGGTTTCAAATTTTTCCAGAAGATGTTGAAGCCGCGGCCCGGTCTATCTCGGCACGGATTCCCTTGATGACGTGATCGATGAACAGCTTGACCTTCGGGTCCTGCAGCCGCTTGTGCGGGTAGAGGCAGGAGAAGGGTTGCGGCGTCTGCGGTGTGGATTTGGCCACCTGCACCAGGCGGCCGGCGTCAAGATCTGCGGCGACGTCATAGCGGGTCTTGCTGGCGATGCCGCAATCGGCCAGCGCCCAGGCCGTCAGCACGTCGCCGTCATCGCTTTCCAGCGATCCTTCGGGATGGTAGGCGCGCACTTCACCGTCGACCAGCAGGTTCCAGTAGAACTCGGTTGCGCCGGGATAGCGGAGCAGCAGGCACTTGTGCTTGCTGGCCATGATCTCGTCGCCGCTGTCGGGCATGCCGTGCGTTTCGACATAGCCAGGCGAGGCAACCAGCAGGCGTTCGAACTCGTGGATCGCCCGCACCCTGAGATCCGAATCGGGCAACGGCCCGAGCACGAAGGCGGCGTCGAGGCCCTCCTGGGCAATATCCACCTTGCGGTCGGACAATCGGAGCCGGACATTGATGTCGGGATACTCCGCCTTGAAGGCCGGAATCAGTGGCGCCACGAGCTTCTTGCCGAGCGCCAGCGGTGCCGAGATGAAAAGTGTCCCTTTTGGCTGGGCGGTGATTTCTGCAATGCCGCCTTCGACCTCGCGGATCGTGTCGAGGATCTTGATCGCACCCTTGTAGAACAGTTCGCCATGCGCCGTGGCGCGAAGGCTGCGGGTGGTGCGGTTGAACAGCCGTACGCCAAGGCTTTTCTCAAGGTCTGAAATCCGGCTCGAGGAGACCGCAGCCGAAACCCGCAGATCGCGCGCGGCAGCCGACATGCTGCCCAGCTCGTAAACGCGCACAAATGTCTTGAGCATGTCCACATAGGCCATGAAATCTATCCCCGGTAAGCTGTTCGCATCAATTGAGCCCGCGCGGAGAAGATTGTCCAGAAGAAATGGAAAGCCGGACCGATTGTCTTGTCTGGGGCGAAAATGTCTTTGGTGAAAATGTCTGGGGCGAAAATGGCAGGGCCCGGACGCGCGCTCAGCCGTGCCGCTTCAACCGCACCAGGGCCAGATCGAGCGCCGAGAGAAAACGCGACCGGTCCTGCCTGGAAAACGGCGCCGGCCCGCCCACCTGTGCGCCGCCGGCTCTCAGGTCCGCCATGATCGATCGTGTCGCCACGGCCATGCCGATGGAATCATGGGTGAATGGCTTGCCGGTGTGGCTCATCACCGCCGCCGCCTCGGCCTTCAGACAGCGCTCCGCCAGCAGGATGTCTGCGGTCACCACCACGGCTCGCTTCGTCACATGCTCGACGATGCGGTCGTCAGCCGCGTCGAAATTGCCCGGCACGATCTCGCGCTCCACCAGCGGATCGGTCTCGATCCGGAAATAGCTGTTGGACACGAAGGTCACCTTGATATCGTGGCGCAGCGCCACCCGAACGCATTCCTCGCGCACCGGGCAGGCATCGGCATCGACAAGCAGGCGGATCGGCGGGGTTTCGGGGTCAGGATTGGTCATGACCGTCCATACCCCGTGTCACCGCTTTCGCCAAGGCAGGTGCCGCAACCTGCTCCAGCCTTGCCTGTCAGGCTGCATCGCCGGCGCGGTGCAACATGCCGAACAGGTCGCGCGGATCGTCCGGGTCGGCGATCATGTCGAGCTGCTGGAAGTGGCCGGTCTTCAGGGCCCGTTGGTAGACATATTTCAGCGCCGAGAAATCCTCGATGGCAAAGCCGACGCCGTCAAACAGCGTGATCTGCGAAGCCGATTTCCGGCCTTGAACCTCTCCGTTGATCACCTGCCACAGCTCGGTTACCGGGTAATCCTCGGGCATTTGCTGGATCTCGCCCTCGATCCGTGTCTGGGGTGGATATTCGACAAAGATGTCGGAGCGCAGCAGGATGTCCCTGTGCAACTCGGTCTTGCCCGGGCAATCGCCGCCAATCGCGTTGATATGGATGCCGTCGCCGATCATGTTGTCGGTCAAGATGGTGGCGTACTGCTTGTCGGCGGTGCAGGTGGTGACGATCTGCGCGCCTTCCATCGCCTCCTGGGAGGACTGGCAGCGGGTCACCTTCAGCCCGGATCCTGCGAGGTTGCGGGCGCATTTGGCGGTCGCCGCCGCGTCGATGTCGTAAAGTCGGACTTCCTCGATGCCGACCACCGCCTTGAAAGCCAGTGCCTGGAATTCCGACTGGGCGCCATTGCCGATCACCGCCATCACCTTGGCACCCTTCGGCGCCAGGTGCCGCGCCGCCATTGCCGATGTCGCGGCCGTCCTGAGCGCCGTCAGAACGGTCATCTCCGAAAGCAGCACCGGGTAGCCCGAGGAGACCTGCGCCAGCAGACCGAAAGCGGTCACCGTCTGCAGCCCCTGCTTGGTGTTGGACGGGTGGCCATTGACATATTTGAAGCCGTAGAGATCGCCGTCCGAGGTCGGCATCAGTTCGATTACGCCCACTTCGGAATGGCTGCCGACCCGCGGCGTCTTGTCGAACAGCGGCCAGCGGGTGAAGTCGTGCTCGATAGCGTCCGCCAGTTCTCTCAGCATTGTCTCGATGCCGATCGAGTGAATGAGCCGCATCATGTTCTCGACGCTGATGAAGGGCACATAGGCCAGGTGCGAAGGAGGGGTCATTGTCGTCTCCGGTATTGGAAAGAGGGATGGGTGCCGAACTCAGAGGCTTCGGTTGACGCGGTCGAAAACGGTCCGCCCCATCAGGCTGGCGGTGAGATCGACCATCAGCCGCGCGGTGCGGCCGCGCTCGTCGAGGAACGGATTGAGCTCAACCAGGTCGAGTGAACTGACGAGGCCCGATTCGTGCAGCATCTCCATGACCAGATGTGCTTCGCGGAAGGTCGCCCCTCCGGGCACGGTGGTGCCCACGGCCGGCGCGATCGACGGATCGAGGAAATCGACATCGAGCGAGACGTGCAAAAGCCCGTCGGCAGCCCGCACCTGGTCAAGGAACGCGCTCAGCGGCGCGACAAAGCCGCGCTCGTCGAGCTCGCGCATGTCGACCGGCGTGATTCCGTGACGGCGCAACGCCGTGCGCTCGTCGGGATCGACCGAGCGGATTCCGAACAGGCAGATCCGGTCGGCCGGGACCGGGTCCGGGAACAGCGGAAAGTCCTCGAAGTCTGCAAGTCCGGCGAGATAGGCAACCGGCGTGCCGTGCAGGTTGCCCGAGCGGGTGGTCATCGGCGTGTGGAAATCGCTGTGAGCATCGAGCCACAACACGAACAATGGCCTTGCGTGCTTTCTGGCGTGGGCCGCCACCCCGGCGACTGTGCCAAGCGAAAGGCTGTGGTCGCCGCCCAGAAAGATCGGGAACCCTGCCGCCATCGCCTGCTCTGCCGCATCAGCCAGGGCCTGCGTCCAGGAAATCGTCTCGCCCAGGTGATGCACCGCTGCATTGGTACAGGTCCCTGCTTCAGACACTCGTGGTGCGACATCGCCGCGGTCCTCGACGCTGCAACCGAGTTCGGAAAGCGTTCCGGCAAGGCCCGCCACGCGGTAGGACGCCGGACCCATCAGGCAGCCTGGATTGGATTGACCGCTGTCGACGGGCGCGCCGACCAAAATACAATGCTGGTTCATCGGATGTCCTCTGTTCGGATGATCCGTCGCAGAGGCGGCTGGCGTTTGAAATGGAAAGTTTGCCCGTTCCGGGCACCAAAACACTGTTTGTGTCAATCAGGTTTGCCATTTTGGTAAGGATCGCGAGGCGAAATCGGGCGTGATACCGCCTTGGTAACGAAATGTTTCCCTCTTTGCCAAGAACGAGGCATCAGGTATTCTCAAAACGAAAACATCATTGATCAGATCGGCAGGTGAACATGTCAACACTGGATGATATCGACATTCGCCTGATTGCGGCGCTCAGGCGCGATGGGCGGGCGTCGATTTCGGATCTCGCGGCGAAGCTGAAACTGGCCCGCGCCACGGTTCGCAGCCGCATCGAACGGCTGGTTGCCAGCGGCGAGATCGCAGGCTTCACCGTGCTCACCCGCGCCGACGTGACCGCGGCGCCGGTCAGGGGGCTGACCATGATCGGGATTGAGGGCAGGGGAACGGAACGGATCATTGCCCATTTGCAGGGCATGCCGGCGGTTCAGGCGGTGCATTCGACCAATGGCCGCTGGGACCTGATTGTCGAACTGGCGGCCGACACGCTTCAGGAGCTCGATGACACGCTGGTCCGCATCCGCAGATTCGAGGGCATCACCTCAAGCGAGACCAATCTGCTGCTGTCGACCCGCCGGGCCCTGAAACGGGCATGACCGATCTGCCCGTCAGCGGACCAGGATCGTATCCACCCTGCCGTTGATCTGGGCGCCGATCGGCAAGCCGCGGGCAAGAAACGGCTCATAACCGCGTGCCTGCATGACCGAGATCGTCCGGTCGATATCGTACTCCACGCGGTGCAGGCTCAGTGTTCGCTCATGCCAGATCGCATAGGCGGCACGCGGGTCACCGTCGCGCGGCTGGCCGACGGAGCCTGGATTGCAGAATAGCTTTTCTCCGAAGCGGTGGGAAAACTGGACATGGGTATGCCCGGCAAGCATCACGTTCACCCCATCGGGAAACATCGTTGCATCGATCTCCCGGATGTACTGGTCGAGCGGATCGTCCGGTCCGCCGTGGACCATCAGGATGTCTCCGTTGCGTATGTAAGACGATGAACGGGCGAGCCAGGCGATGCTTTCGGGAGAAAGCCGGCTGCGGTGATCATCGATGATCGAGGCCACCACCTGGGACCGCGTGCAGTTTTCGCCGGTGGTGATGTAGCTGTCATGATTGCCCAGAATGTTGGGAATCCCGTTTTGCATCAGCAGCTGACAGCACTCCTCGGGCTCCGCATTGTAGCCGATGACGTCGCCAAGGCAGATGAAGTCATCGCAGCCGCGCGCCCGCGCATCCTCAAGCACCGCTTCGAGGGCTGCCAGATTGGCGTGGATATCAGAGAGTATCGCCAACATGTGCGATGAAATCCTCGTTGTAGCGAAGTGCGGTTCCGCGGCGAATGTGCGGGACACCCGGACGTCTGCCTTCCAGCAGATCGTCGATGCACATTTCTGCCTCGACAAAGCCGAAGGCGGCACGGAGCGAGCAACTGCTTGAAAACCGGGGATTGATTTCGAGCAGGTACGGTATGTCGTCCTGAACCCGGAACTGCAGATTTGTCGGCCCGACGGGTTTGAAATGGCGAGCGATCCTGCCGGTCAGCTCGGCGATGGCCGGGTGATCCATGACCTCCGTTTCGCCGGTGTGCCCCGAGCGCGTCAGCCGCCGGCGCATGATGATCGGTCCGGCGTAGGTGCCATCGCCCAGCCCGTAGAGCCCCACGGTGTATTCGTCGGCATCTGTCCCGATGATTGTCTGCAGCAGCCAGTTGTCGCCGTTGCGCCGGGTCCAGTACGCGAAGTCCACTTCATCGTGAAGCTTTACAATACCGGACGATCCTTCGCCGCGACGCGGTTTGAGCAGCAGCGGAGCCGGTCCGAGTTCCGACACCGCGCTTTCCCAGCTATCCGGCCTTGCCGATGGAATGGCCGGAAAGCCGGCCGCTCGGTAGGTGGTGTAGAAATCGAACTTGTCGGCGCACAGCTCGATCAGTTCCGCCCGGTTCAGGGCAACCGGCACGCCCATCTCGTCAAAGGCTGCACGATGTGTGTTGAAGAATTCCATGTCGACGCTGAGCCCGGGCAGGATCAGGTCGACGGAGTGAGTGCGTACCAGGTTTCGCCAGAAATCGAGATAGGCTTCGGAAGCCTCGTCTGCCTCGGGCTTCTGTAAGCAGATGTCACAGAAGCTCTGCGAGAAAGGCGTGATGCGTCGGTCAATGCCGACGATCCGGGCCCGGCCTGCCGGACGCAGCGACCGGGCGATGCCCTGGCCGATCAGCGCGCCGACACCGGTCACCGCGATGGTATGGCGATCCGGCGAATGCTCAGCCACCTGTGGCCTCAAGCTCAAACAGCAACGCCACGCAGAGATCGGGAAAATCGACGCCGACCTTCAGCATCGCCTGCAGATTGGCGTCCATGTCGTCGAGCGTTTTCAGGACCCCCAATGGCAGCGGCTTGAGATAGATGCCCTCTTCAAGGGTCGTGCGATAGCCCGCTGCCTCGACATCGGTACGCAAGCTGTCGCGGCAGTAGTTGCGCTTGTGGCCCAACTGGTGATCGGTGGCGTTGAGATCGTAGATGTTGTCGATCATGCCCATCTCCAGCCCGAGCCTGCGGTTGAGCGATTTGGCGTTGGGCACGGCGACATAGATCTTGCCACCGGGGGCGAGAAACGACCGGTAGCGTTCAAGCAGCAGTTTCGGATCATCGACATGTTCGAGCACGAAACCCATGACGATCACATCGAACAGGCGGTCGGGCGTGTAGGTCTCGAAATAGTCCTGGACGAGCCGGCCCTGGTACCAGGCATTCTTGGCGCGGAAATGATCGATGACCCTTTGTGACCCTTCGACAACCTCGTGATGGTCGGCCATCTTGACGAAATAGGGAACCGTGTAGCCATGTCCCAGCCCAAGTTCCAGAACAGAGCCGACATGGCCTGTGCGGTTGGCGATCCGTTCCGGATACCAGTTCATGATCAGATCGTTCTCGATCTCCACGGCTGGCTCGGCGAGATATTTGTCCGCGACGGCGTCCAGATTTTCCATTGGCGTCAACTCCGGAAGCAAGGCCTCAATTCAGAAAGAAGCAGGGAACATCGCGCGACTTGAGGCTCTCCACGGAGGAGATGATCCGTCGCGCATTGAGCGGGTTCAGGCCGACGAAAACCGCGGCGACATCGTCTGGAACATCGGCCGGGTGAACGATCCGGACCCCGTTCAGCTCCTTGCCTTGCAGAAACCGGTTCTGATCCAGAAAACAGGCAACCCGGCCCGGGTTGGCAAGACACGAAAGAATGAAATTGCCATAGATGCCGGCGCCATAGATCGCAAACCTCGCATCGGGCGCCACTCCGCCCTCCTGCTCGCTGATCCGTTGCCTCGCGGTTGACCAGAACGTGGCCAGTTCCTCGACAGCCTGGCTCGATGCCGGTGCGTCTGAAATCGCCTCGGGAGCTGTCTCTGTTCTGCGGCACGTGACCACGAAGGCTGACGCGTGGGAGCTGTCATCGATTTCTATGTCGCCGAAGCCTGCCCTTGCCAGCATCATGGCAAGGGAGCCGGGGCTGAAATGGTTGACGTGATCGGCCACGATGAAGTCGGCCCAGTTGGCGTAGAGGTTGGGCACGATGAAGTAGAACAGGCCGCCCGGGCGCAGCAGCGCCCTGATGTCCCTAAGGACGGCGCCGAGATGGGGAATGTGTTCCAGCGCGTAGAACGAGAGCACCACGTCCAGCGTGCCCGACCATGCCGGATCGGGAGTGTGCGAGGCCCATTGCGCCGGCCTTGGGAAGTCGCGCCAATAGCGCTGATACTTGTCGGTGACGTCGAACAGGTAAGGCTCGACCGACTGGTTGGCCTCGACAACCCGCCTCAGGGTTGCCCCCTTCGCGCAGCCATAATCGAGAACCTTGGGATTGTTGTGCAGGTCGATCTTGGACAGCAGAACTGCTGCCTGATGCTCGGAGCGGTAGATCTCCCTGCCGTCTCTTATCTCGTATAGCTGGTCGTCATCCACGCCATCTTCATTGATGGAATACTCCTCGGCATAATAGCGCTCGAGATCCGGCAGTTCCTCGGTCTGGACGTGATCGCAGGTCCGGCAATGGAATATTCGCGTCTGCCCCGACACCACCTTGTTCATGGTGGTGATCGAGGTGTTTGCGCCCCCGCGGTAAACCGGATCCGCCAGTTCGGTGTGACAGACGTTGCAAAGCATCATGGCTGCTCGCTGCTGACAAAATTTTCCGGGAAAAGCTTTTCCACCTCGGTGCCGGTGGTGATCGAGGCTTTCCAGCCAAGCTTCATGCCGACCGGATCCCGGTAGTTGAAGAATCGGCTCTGAATCGACCATCTTGAACGTTTCGAGCGGTTTTCGCCCGACCCGTGTATGGTCAGGAAATCCATCAGCAGCAGGTCGCCCGGTTCAGTCAGCGGCGCGATATGCTCATAGCGGGAGACCACCGCATCCTCGTCGTGAATGCCGATCTGATAGGCGCCCTGCTTGTTCGCATATGTGGTGGCCTTGCTGTAGGTACAAAGGCCGTCCTTGTGCGACTTGGGAAGAATGATCACTGGTCCCATGTCGGCGCGTACCGGTGTGAGCGGCGTCCAGAAGACGATGCCATCAATGCTTTGCGGCTGGAACAGGAATTCCTGATGCCAGTGCGAGCGGAACTTGTCTTCGTTCGGATTGTCGATCCGGATGCCGTAGGAAGCGGCACCAATCCCTGCATGTTCAGTCTGGCGCAGTTCGCGGAACAGGGCTTCCGAGCGTTCGTTCGAGATCAGGCGAAGGAATGACGGGATCTGCTTGGTGAGATCGTAGACCTCGCTGGCATAGCGGCGGTCTTCGGCCAGCAGGGTGTAATAGTCCTCATCGAAACTTTCGGGGGTGAACGCACGCTCCGGCAGCTTGATCCCGTGCCGTTGCGCGACAAGGCCGATGATCTCGTGAATGTCACGCTGGATGGGCATGATTTCAGAACTGTGATCATGAAACCCCTTGATCAGCAGATACCCTTCGCTTTTGAAAAAATCATGGTCATCGGGACTGAGTATCATGTCGACTCGCTGTTTGTCTGAGGGACCCAAACGGCAATGCGTCAGCTTGACTACATGTCTGGCATTGCTCTGCTGCGGAGCCATAAGAGGTTCAGAGCGCAGCAGGGTTCGATCCCGAATCATAACGTCTTTTCGAAATGATTACCGCGCAAGACTTGCGCGTAGCAATCGGAAGCGGTCTGCGCCGTGCCTTGGGTCAAGTGTGTAAAATCGGTCGGAACCATGCGGATGCTGCCGCGTTGGCCCGACAGGCGGAGAAATCCGTCAATCATAAGATCCACTGTCAGTGAAAGGATCAGTGCCATGCCCCATCAGGACGTCAAGGCGGATATCAGGACCATTCTCGAAGATCCGGATTTGGGAAATGCCGAAAAGATCGACCGGCTTGAGCGTATGCGCGAAGCGGCCCGGGCCGAAATGCGTGCTGCAACCGAGAGTGCGATGGTCGGTGACGATGATGTTGGAGACGATCTCAAACATCTTGATGAAGCGCTCGCACGGTTGTCTGCGGATCCGGTGTCGCCGGAGGATGGCGGCGGGGCAACTCTTTAGTATGCCCTACCGTTGATCGGGATCAGGATGCAGCGGCTACTGTGCGACCGGTCAGCTTGTCTGCCGGTCCCTGAACGAGACCGGCATGATCTCAAAAGCCGATATCGAAACGGCGAACGACGCCGAAGGAGGCACTGTACTGGTTTTTCGAGCCCTGAGCGGTGATCGGTGACCTTGCCGCGTCGCCGGTCAGCCGCGACCAGCCTGCACTTGCTTCCACGGCCCAGTAGTCATCAACCTGGAAACGAACACCCGCTTCCAGACCGGCGCTGTAGAGACCGCCCGATGCTGTCGTGGCCGGGTAGAGCGCCGAGGCTTCCGCGGGGGTGACGCCGAAATAGGTGTTGGTGAACTTTGAGTTGCCGAAGTTCAGGCGTGGACCGCCATGGAACGTCCACTGATCATCGGGCTTGACGATAACGTCGGCGCCGAGTTCCGCGCGCACACCCTTGTGTCCGCCCAGCCCCTGCCGGACGGCGCCCAGCACCCGGAAATTGCCCATCTGGTACTTGGCAGCGACTCCCAGTTCGACCGCGGTGTTGATCGTGTTGAGCCCGGTCAGTTCCGGCGAATCTTTGGTCGAACGCTTGCCGATCACGTCGATTGACGGGCTCAGCGAGAAACCTTCGTCGGAACCGCCGCCGATGGCAAACCCGTTGGGAAACTCCAGACGCTTGAGACGGAACAGCGGAACCGGTGAAAGCACCAGCTTGCTGGCGCCGAAATAGCGCGGCGTCAGTTTGCCTGCCGCTCCCAGTTCGAAGGAAATGCCCGGTCCGCTGGCATCCTGCGCCTGTGCCTGGGGTGCAATGACTGCAAGTGCGACAAGCGGGGCAGCGGCGAAGCGAAGTTTTCTGATCATTGGTCGATTCCCGACGAGTTACTTTTTCGATAGTCAGTCAGCATAGTCGGCGAGAGTTAACAACCCCGCATTCCGGCATAGATACCGTCCCGTTTCGCGGTCGCCGACGCCTGCCGCCGTATTCTATTCCGACCTACGCCAAAAGGTTCCACCCGGATCAGTCGTAGCGCTTCAATGCCAGCCTCTTGTCAGCCTAATCCATATGTGAATATATTATTCAAATAGGAATTTGGGAGGAGTCATGGGATCTTCGTTCGAGCCCACGGTGGGCATTGCCAGCACGCAGCCGCGCAACATGCCCCAGGAGCATGCGGAGCTGCCGGTCTGGAACGCCGAGAACTGGTTTTACGAGGACTGGCAGCCTGGCCACCGGATCCGGTCGCTGCGTCGGACCATCGCCGAGGGCGAAAGCCACATGTTCAACACCCTCGTGGTCGACATCCATCCTTACGTGCAGGACCAGATGTTTGCCGAGAGCGAAGGCCTGTTCGGTCGCCGCCTGGTTGCCGGCGCCTTCGTGTTTTCCGCCGGGCTCGGCCTGGTCGCGACCAATTGCGTCAACGCGTTTTCCTATGGCTATGACAAGCTGCGCTTCATCAAGCCGGTGTTCATCGGCGAGACCATCTACACCGTGCGCAGCAACCTCGACAAGAAACCGCGCTACCCGGACATGGGGCTGATCCGCGCCAGCTACGAAGTGTTCAAGGGTGAGGGCGAACTGGTTCTCTACTGCGAGCATCTCCAGACCGTGAAGTACAAAAACCCGGCGGATTTCGCCGGCAGCACCGAAAAGACATCATGACAACAGATACCGACCTGCCCCTGGATGGCCTCGTCATTCTCGACATGAGCCAGTTCCTGTCCGGCCCCTATGCAACATTGCGGCTTCAGGACCTCGGCGCCCGCGTCATCAAGATCGAACGCCCGGAAGCCGGCGACCTCTCGCGTTCGCTCTATCTCAGCGACACCGAGATCGGCGGCGATTCGACGATCTTTCACGCCATCAACCGCGGCAAGGAGAGCCTTGCCATCGACCTCAAGAACGAGGCCGATCTTGAGGTGCTGCGCGCGCTGATCGGCAAGGTCGATGTGCTTGTCCAGAATTTCCGCCCCGGTGTGATCGAACGCCTCGGGCTCGATTACGAGACCGTTCGCGCCATAAACCCGAAACTGGTCTACGCGTCGATCAGCGGCTATGGCGAGGAGGGGCCCTGGGTCAAACGGCCGGGGCAGGATCTTCTCGCCCAGGCCCGCTCTGGCGTGATGTGGCTGAGCGGCAATGATGGTGACGGTCCGGTGCCGATGGGGCTCGCGGTCGGCGACATGCTGGCCGGCGCCGCCACGGCGCAGGGCATTCTCGCAGCCCTGGTCAAGCGCGGCATTTCAGGCCGCGGCAGCCATGTCGAAACCAGCCTGCTCGAAGTGCTGGTCGATTTCCAGTTCGAGGTTCTCACCACCTATCTCAACGACGGGCGGCGCATGCCCAAACGCTCCGGCTTTCGCAGCGCCCACGCCTATCTCTCCGCACCCTACGGTGTCTACGAAGCCAGTGACGGCTTTCTGGCTATCGCCATGACGCCGATCCCGCGGCTTCAGGAGTTGCTGCAACTCGATGCACTGGCGCCCTATGCCACCGATCCGAAATCCTGGTTCACCGCCCGCGACGAGATTAAGCGCCTGATTGCCGACAGGATCAGGACGAAAACGGTCGATGAATGGCTGGCGATCCTTGAGCCCGCCGACATCTGGTGCTCGCGCGTGCTTGACTGGGACGACCTGATGCAAAGCGAGGGTTTCGAGGTGCTCCACATGCTGCAGCGGGTCGAGCGCGACGACAATGTCTCCATCCTGACCACCCGCTCGCCGATCCGCGTCAACGGCCAGCGGCCGAAATCAACCCGCGCGGCGCCCCGTGTCGGCGAGCACAGCGCCGCGATCAGGGCTGAATTCGGGCTTTAGAGGTTAGCCCTTAAAGGCTCCAGATCCGCCGGGCGTTGCTGGAGAGCAGCTTCTGCTTCTCCTCCGCGCTGGCGCCGTCGATCAGCGCATGCGTTGCCGCGACCCAGGCCAGAAGCCCGCCGCCGAGCGTGCAGACCGGCCAGTCGCTGCCCCAGACCACCCGGTCCCAACCGAAGCTCGAAATCGTGTGCTCGACCCAGGGCCGCAACGTGTCGGCGATCCAGGTGTCGGGATCGGCATAGGCGACAACGCCGGAGATCTTGGCCACCACGTTGGGGCGTCTGGCAAGCTCGGTGATGTTGTCCTGCCACGGCTGACGGGCGTCGCCCTTGATGTCGGGAACGCCGCAATGGTCGAGGATGAAGGTGACGTCGGGCGCCAGATCCGCCAGCGCCATTGCGTTGGGCAACTGGTGCGGCAGCATGCACAGATCGAAGGTCAGGCCGGAGCCGGACATGCGCTTGATGTTGTCCCTGAACAACGGCTGTTCGGACACTTCATCCGGCATCACGTGCAGCACCCGTCGGAAGCCCTTGACCAGCGGGTTGCGGCGCTGGCGGTCGAGATAGGCCGCGAACTCCGGCTCTTCCGGCCGGCAGGAGGCGATCGCGCCGGCGATCAGGCTGTCGGGACGGTGCGCAAGCGTGTCGATATAATTGGTTTCGTCCTCGATCCGCTCCGGCGCGACATCGACCTCCATGTGCAGTGTGCGCGAGATGCCGGCGCGGCGGGCCTCCAGCTCATAGGCCGCATAGGGCCAGGCCTGGTTCAGCGCCGGCACTGTCGCCAGCCAGGGATAGTCGAGCGTCCAGGGGTCGACGACGTGCAGATGGGTGTCGATGATCATCCGGTTTCCTCCTCGAATGCGTTGGCTTGCCCTGTCCGGCCAGAAAAGACATGCTCCCATAGGGAAATAGATTATTCAAATAAGAATTAGCTTGGCAGTTCGAAATCTGCTCCGGCCAGTTTTGACAGCTGCCGTGAGGTCCTCGTCAGCATTGCCTCGGTTTCGGCCATCTCGGGAGCCTGGGGCACGTTGACCAGGCTGATATAGGGGATAGTCAACGCCGCAATGGCACGCCCATCGGGGCCGAGTACCGGAGCCGACAGGTTGAACACGCCGGCGGTCTGGGCGCTCGGCATGATCTCGTAGCCGCGCTCCCGGATCTGGTCGAGACGTTCGAAGAACTCGTTTTCCAACGTCGGATGCTCGCCGCTGGCGGAGTACTCGTTGATCATCATCAGCCGCTCGTCCTGGGAACGGAAGGCGAGCAGAACATGGCCCGAGCCGGTGTCGTAAAGGCTGATGTGGGACCCGACACGGATAGAGATGCCCCAGTAGCCGGGCGCCTCCTGCTGCGCCACCACCACGACGGAGCCGCGGTCGAAGACGGCGAGCTGGTTGGCCTGCCGGGTTTCCTCGGCAAGCTCGCGCATGAACGGGGTGGCATAGGACACGAGCCGGCGCACCGGGACATGCAGCTGCGCCAGGCCGAAGAGTTTCAGCGTCAGCGAATACCGGTCGCCGTCAAGCCGCGTGACATAGCCGCGGCGCACCAGCCTGTCGAGCATGCGGTAGAACTCGTTCGGGCTTCGGCCCAGCCGCTTGGCGATCTCCGCCTGGGTCAATCCGCCGTCGATTTCGGCCAGCAGCTCGAGAATGTCGAGCCCCTTGTCGAGCGCCGGCGCCCTGTAGCGGTCATCTTCCGTATCCATTTGTTTCTCCATGAATTGTTCAATTCATATACGCAGAATTGTTTCAGATAACAACGAAACAATGCCTTGACCGCTGGTGAAGATGATGTTTGTATATGAATGAACCTCTCATCAGTGAGGGGTCGAGGGGGAAGCCCCAAAGTTTAAACGTCTCGGGAGGAGGCTCATGAACAAGCTATTGACCGGCGTATCGGCCGGCGCTGTCCTATTGATGGTCGGCGGAACTGCACTTGCCCAGGAATTGCCCGGCAAGTTCGAAGGCGTGACCATCGATGCCAAGCTTATCGGCGGTCAGCAGTATGAGAACCTCTATTCGCGCATCAGCGAATGGGAGAACGCCACCGGCGCGACCGTCAATGTCATTTCGAAGAAGAACCACTTCGAGCTCGACAAGGAAATCAAGTCCGACATCGCAGTTGGCGCGATCAGCTGGTGTGTGGGGTCGAACCATTCGTCCTTCGCGCCGCAGTATCCCGGCATCTACACCGATCTCAACGCACTTCTGCCCGCTGCGGAAATCGATGCCTTCGTCGATGCCAACATTGCGGCCTCCACCCTTGACGGCAAGCTGGTCATGCTGCCGCGCGCCCAGTTCGACGTCTCGGCGATGTATTATCAGAAGAGCCTTTACGCCGACGAAGACAACAAGGCGAAGTTCAAGGAAAAATATGGCTATGACCTGAGCCCGCCGGACACCTGGGAACAGGTCACCGACCAGGCCGAATTCTTTGCCAATCCGCCGGATTTCTACGGCACCCAGTATGCAGGCAAGGAAGAAGCAATCAACGGCCGCTTCTACGAAATGCTGCGCGCCGAAGGTGGCGAGTATCTCGACGCCGACGGCAAGCCTGCAATCAATTCCGAGGCCGGGGTGCGGGCTCTGAACTGGTTTGTCGAGCTCTACAAGGCCAAGGCGGTTCCTGCCGGAACCACCAACTATCTCTGGGACGATCTCGGCCAGGGCTTCGCTTCGGGCACCGTCGCACTCAACCTTGACTGGCCGGGCTGGGCCGGGTTCTTCAACGATCCGGGCGCATCCAAGGTGGCGGGCAATGTCGGCGTCGTGGCGCCGCCCAAGGGCTCGTCGGGCGCACGTACCGGCTGGTCGGGTCATCACGGTTTCTCCGTCACCGAAAGCTGCGAGAACAAGGAAGCCGCGGCATCCCTGGTCTGGTTCCTCACCAACGAGGACAGCCAGAAGCTTGAAGCCGGAGCCGGCCCGCTGCCCACGCGCGATGCGGTCTGGACCTGGGTGATCGAAGAGGCCAAGGACGATGCCTATCGCAAGGAAGTGCTCGAAGCCTTCCAGGAAGCGGCCAATGGCGCCTATCCGGTCCCCCAGTCGCCGTCCTGGATCGAGATCTCCAACGCGGTCTATCCTGAATTGCAGGCCGCCATTCTTGGCGACAAGACAAGCCAGGAAGCCCTCGATGCCGCCGCCGACAAGGCCACGGCCATTCTCGAGGATGCCGGAGAGCTGTAACAGCCTCCTCCCGGAAAGGGCGCGGCCGGTCCGCGCCCTTTTCCGCCACCAGGATCGTGTCGGCCTGCCGGACGCGTGATACCTTACACAAATCGAAGTGATGCGAGGATACGATGAGAGGCTGGAAGCCTGCGCCGCATGTTCTGCTGCTTTTGCCGGCCTTTGTCGTGCTTGCGGCTGTTGTGGTGGTGCCGCTGTTGCTGTCACTCTATTCGAGTTTCACGCCGTTCCGGCTGACCCGGCCGGAGACGATTTACACCTTCATCGGGTTCCGCAACTACCAGCGGCTGTTTGCCGACATGGAGTTCTGGGCGGCATTCGGACGCACGGTGCTGCTGCTGACCATCGCGCTCAATCTCGAAATGGTGCTGGGGCTTTTTCTGGCGCTGCTGGTCGAAAAGGCCACGCGCGGCCAGCGCCTGCTGCGCACCATCATGATGTTTCCGATGATGTTCTCGCCGATCCTGGTCGGCTTCCAGTTCAAGTTCATGTTCAATGACAATATCGGCCTGGTCAACAACGCCCTGCAATCGCTGGGTCTTACCGATCAGGCGATCCCCTGGCTGATTGACGGCAAGCTTGCCTTCACCTCGATCCTGATCGCCGAGGTCTGGTCCTCCACTTCCGTGTTCGCGATCTTCATTCTGGCTGGCCTGATGGCGATGCCGAAGGAGCCGCTGGAAGCAGCCAAGGTCGATGGCTGCACGCCGCTGCAGAGCTTCCGCTATGTCACCTGGCCTTTCATCATGCCGTTCGCCTTCATCGCCATGACCATCCGCTCGCTCGACATTGCCCGGGCCTATGACATCGTCAAGATCATGACCGACGGCGGCCCGGCCAAACGCACCGAGATCCTCTGGACGCTGATTTCGCGCACCGCCTATTCGGACGCGCGGATGGGGCTCGCCAACGCCATGGCCTACGTCGCGATCTTCCTGTCTATCCTATTCACGGTGATGTTCTTCCGGCAGCTCGCCAAGGCCCGCCAGCAGATCGGCGCGGAGTGGTAGTCATGAACGAGAACCAGACCAACCGTCTCAAGCAGCAGGCGCTCAAGATCGGTCATCTTGTCGGCCTGTTCATCGCCATGGCGATCATCTGCCTGCCGGGCTTGTGGATAGTGCTGTCCTCGCTCCGGCCCACCGTCGAGATCATGGCCAAGCCGCCGGTCTGGATCCCTGAGAGCCTGTCGTTTGATGCCTATATTGCGATGTTCTCGGGCGTCGGCCAGGGTGGCATCCCGGTGCTGGACTATTTCCGCAATTCGATCATCATCTCGGTGACCTCGACCGTGATCGCGCTCGCCATCGGGATGGCCGGTGGCTATGCGTTTGCGCGCTATCAGTTTCGCGGCAAGACCGCGATCTTCCTGGGCTTCATGCTGACCCGGACGGTGCCAGGCATCGCCCTGTCGCTGCCGCTGTTCTTCGTCTATGCCAAGCTCGGCATCATCGACACCCATTTCGGGCTGATCATCGCCTATGTCGCGCTCAACGTGCCGTTCACGGTCTGGCTCATCGACGGCTTCTTCCGCCAGGTGCCGCGCGATCTCGCCGAGGCCGCCCAGATCGATGGCTGCACCCGCTGGCAGGCGTTCTGGCAGGTCGAGTTTCCGCTGGCCCGGTCAGGCATCGCTTCAGCCGGCATCTTCGCCTTCCTGATCTCCTGGAACGAGTTCGCGCTGGCCTCGCAGCTGACGCGCTCGACCAACTCCAAGACCTTGCCGGTCGGCCTGCTCGACTACACCTCCGAGTTCACCATCGACTGGCGCGGCATGTGCGCGCTTGCCGTGGTGATGATCATTCCGGCGCTGACCCTCACCTTCATCGTCCAGAAACACCTCGTGTCCGGCCTGACGTCCGGCGCCGTCAAGGGATAGTCATGGCCACCGTTTCGCTCAAGAACCTCGTCAAGAAATACGGCAGCCTCGAAGTCGTGCATTCGATCAATCTCGATGTCGAAGACCGCGAGTTCGTCGCCCTCGTCGGGCCGTCCGGCTGTGGAAAATCGACGACACTCAGGATGATCGCGGGGCTCGAAGCCATCAGCGGCGGCCACATCCATATCGGTGACCGCGAGGTCAACAATTTGCCGCCGCGCCAGCGCAACATCTCGATGGTGTTCCAGTCCTACGCGCTTTATCCGCACATGACGGTGGCCGAGAACATGGGCTTCTCATTGAAGATCGCCGGCCGGTCGCAGGACGAGATCGCCAGCGCGGTCGCCGACGCGGCAAAGACGCTTGGGCTCGAAGAGCTGCTTGAACGCCGCCCGTCGCAGCTTTCCGGCGGCCAGCGCCAGCGCGTCGCCATGGGCCGCGCCATCGTTCGGCACCCGGATGTGTTCCTGTTTGATGAGCCGCTTTCCAATCTTGACGCCAAGCTCAGGATGCAGATGCGCACCGAGATCAAGAAGCTGCACGCCAAGGTCCAGTCGACCGTCATCTACGTCACCCACGACCAGGTCGAGGCGATGACGCTGGCCGACCGCATCGTCATCATGCGCGACGGCCATATCGAGCAGGTCGGACCGCCGGAAGAGGTATTCCGCCGGCCCGCCACACGCTTTGTCGCCGGTTTCATCGGCTCGCCGACCATGAACCTGCATGACGCGGTTGTCGGCGATGGCAAGCTGATCTTTGGCAATGGCGACACCCTGCCTCTGCCCGCGCAGTTCCGCGACCGCGTGACCGCCGGCCAGAAGGTAATCTTCGGCCTCAGGCCCGATGACCTCTATCCGACCGGCCACGGCATTCATTCAGGCGAGGCGGCGGAAGTCCACGCCGTCGAAGTGCCGGTGTCGCTGACCGAACCGCTCGGCAACGAGACGCTGGTCTTTGCCGAGTTCGCCGGCCAGGACTGGATTTCGCGTATGCTCAATCCGAAGACGCTGAGGTCGGGCGACAAGGTGGAACTGAGCTTCGATCTCAGCCAGTCGCATTTGTTTGATGCGCAATCCGAAAAAAGTCTGAGGGGCTAGGTTGATGGCCCGTATCGAAAAAGTCGAACTGCGGATGGTCGACCTGGTGCCCAAGGTCAAGCGCACCGATGCGATCCAGAGCTTCGTCAGCCAGGAAACCCCGATCGTCACCATCACCGATTCAGACGGCGCCACCGGCACCGGTTACAGTTACACCATCGGCACCGGTGGCTCGTCGGTGATGCGCCTTATCGCCGACCATCTGGCGCCGCGGCTGATCGGCCGCGATGCCGACATGATCGAGGCGATCTGGCACGATCTCGAATTCGCCACCCACGCCACAACCATCGGCGCCATCACCGCGATTGCACTTGCCGCCATCGACACCGCTCTTTGGGATCTGCGGGCCCGCAAGCAGGGCTTGCCGCTTTGGAAACTGGCGGGAGGCGCCAAGGAAAAATGTCCGCTCTACACCACCGAGGGAGGCTGGCTGCACATCGAGACGGAAGCCTTGGTCGAGGACGCCGTTCAGGCCAAGGCGAAAGGCTTCCTTGGCTCCAAGGTCAAGATCGGACGCCCGCACGGATCTGAAGACCATGCCCGGCTTTCCGCTGTCCGCGCCGCCGTCGGCGATGGCTACGAGATCATGACCGATTGCAACCAGGGTTTTGCCATCGATGAGGCAATCCGCCGGGCCGACCGCCTGCGCGAGCTGGATCTGGCCTGGTTCGAGGAACCGCTGCCTGCCGATGACATCGATGGCCATGTCCGGCTGTCGCGTTCGACCTCGACGCCCATCGCAGTCGGGGAATCGCTCTATTCGATCCGCCATTTCCGCGAATACATGCAGAAGGGCGCCTGCTCGATCGTCCAGGTCGATGTCGGCCGCATCGGCGGCATCACGCCATGGCTGAAAGTGGCCCATGCAGCGGAAGCCTTCGACATTCCGGTCTGCCCGCATTTCCTCATGGAACTGCATGTCAGCCTTACCTGCGCGGTGCCGAACGGCAAATATGTCGAATACATTCCGCAGCTCGACGAGCTCACCTCAAGCCGCATGCGGATCGAGAACGGCCACGCCTATGCGCCATCCGAACCGGGCATCGGCATCGACTGGGACTGGGACGCGGTGCGCGGCAAGAGCATCGCCGAATTCACCACCGTGATCACGCAAAGCGGGGACTGAGCCATGCAGCGAATGGGAATGGTCATCGGCCTGAAGCCGGAGAAGGTCGCCGAGTACAAGCGCCTGCACGCGGCCGTCTGGCCGGACATCCTCGACATGATCTCGAAGTGCAACATCCGCAACTACTCGATCTTCCTCAGGGAGCCGGAAAATCTGCTGTTCGGCTACTGGGAATATCACGGCACGGATTTCGAGGCCGATGCGGCGAAGATGGCGGCCGACCCGAGAACGCAGGAATGGTGGGACGTCTGCATGCCCTGCCAGACGCCGTTGGAGACACGCAAGGACGGGGAATGGTGGGCGATGATGGAGGAGGTGTTCCATCATGACTGAGATTTTGTCGAGGGGTGGGAATTCCCCCTCACCAAGCGCGCCCAGGCATTCGACTGCGTCTCATGCGGGCTTGCTATCCTCTCCCACGAGGGGAGAGGATACTCAAATCGCGATCTCGCTGGAGCTCTGCCTCTCCCCTCGTGGGAAAGGATACGAAGGCCGGGCGAGCAAGGCGAGCCCTTGGCCGAAGTTGGTGAGGGGGCGTTGTAGGAGCAGTTCAGCCGTGGAGTTCCGTCATGTCTGACAGCTTCGACCCCGCCACCCTGCAGCAATCCTGGCCGATGCCTTCCGATCCGAGCCCGATCGTCACCTTCGGCGCGGGCTCCATCGTCGGCGACGCGCATTTTCCGGCCTACCGCAAGGCGGGTTTTCCGGTTGCGGGCCTCTATGATCCCGATACGGAAAAGGCGCAGAAGCTCGCGGCCGAGTGGGGCATCACGGCCTATGCTTCGGCCGAAGAAGCGGCTGCGGTTCCTGGCGCGGTGTTCGATCTCGCAACGCCGCCCAACGTTCATGTCGGTGTCCTGCGCATGCTGCCCGATGGCGCCGCCGTGCTGATCCAGAAACCGATGGGCAGCGACCTCGCGGCTGCGACCGAGATCCTTCGGATCTGCCGCGAGAAGAAGCTCAGGGCCGCAGTCAATTTCCAGCTGCGCTTTGCCCCGATGATGCTGGCGCTCAAAGACGCCATCGCCAAAGGTTGGCTCGGCGAGGTCGTCGATTTCGACGCCTGGCTGGCACTGGCGACGCCCTGGCAATTATGGCCTTTCCTCAAGGGCCTGCCGCGCATCGAGATCGCCATGCACTCGATCCACTATCTCGATCTGATCCGGCAATTGCTCGGCGACCCGGATGGCGTTCACGCCAAATCCATCGGCCACCCCAGCCACGATGTCGCCCAGACCCGCACCAGCGCCATTCTCGATTACGGTGACCGGATGCGCTGCGCGCTCTCGATCAATCATGACCATGATTTTGGCCGCAGGCACCAGGCCTGCGAATTCCGGATTTGCGGCACCAAGGGCGCGGCCTATCTGCAATTGGGCGTCAATCTCGACTATCCCCGCGGAGAGCCCGACATACTCGAAGTCCGGCCCGAAGGCGCCGACGATTGGATAGCGGTGCCGCTGCAGGGGTCCTGGTTCCCCGATGCCTTTGTCGGCCGCATGGCCAATCTGCAGCGCTTTGCCGCCGGTGAGGACGCGGAACTTGTCAGCTCCGTCGAGGATGCCTGGAACACTATGGCGCTGGTCGAGGCGGCCTACCGGTCATCGGCCGCACCCGCGACCCCGCTGCAAGAGAGGCCCTGAGTATGGAACAGACCACCTATTTCGAGGACTATGAAATCGGCAGCCAGCGCACGACTTACGGGCGCACCATCACCGAGACCGATTTCGTCGTCCATGCCGGCCACACCGGTGATTTCTTCCCGCACCACATGGACGCCGAGTTCATGAAGACGCAACCTTTCGGCCAGCGCATCGCCCACGGTACCATGGTGTTTTCCATCGGCGTCGGGCTGACGGCGAGTGTGATCAACCCGGTGGCGTTTTCCTATGGCTATGACCGGCTGCGCTTTGTGAAGCCTGTCTTCATCGGCGACACCATCCACACCCGCACCACCATTGCCGCCAAGGAGGACGACCCGAAGCGAAAGGATATGGGCCGCGTGTTCGAGCGCACCGAGGTCGTCAACCAGCATGGCGATGTGGTGCTGGTCGCCGATCACATCTATATCGTGGAACGCAATAACAAGCCCGCCTGAGCGGCAACCTAGGGAGACAACATGGCAGATTGGGTCAAGGACAAGACGGTACTGGTGACAGCCGCAGGCCAGGGCATCGGCCGCGCGACGGCAATCGCTTTCGCGGCAGCCGGTGCGCGTGTCATCGCGACCGACATCAATGAAACCACGCTGGCCGAAATGGGCGGCATGACCGGCATAGAGACCCGCCGCCTCGACGTGCTGGACAATGCCGACATTGTCGCCACGGTTGCCGCCATCGGTCCGGTCGATGTGCTCTTCAACGGCGCGGGCTTCGTTCACGCAGGATCTATCCTGGAGATGCCCGACGCGGATTTCGACTTCGCGGTTGATCTCAATGTCCGCTCGATGATCCGCACCATCCGCGCGGTACTGCCGGCGATGATCGAGCGCGGCGGCGGCGCGATCGTCAACATGTCCTCGGTGGCAAGCTCGATCAAGGGCGTGCCCAACCGCTTTGCCTATTCAACCACCAAGGCCGCCGTTATCGGGCTTACCAAGTCGGTGGCCGCTGATTATGTCGGCCAGGGCATCCGCTGCAACGCGATCTGCCCCGGCACGGTCGAAAGCCCGTCGCTGCAGGAGCGCATGCGCGCGCAGGGCGACTACGAGACCGCGCGCGCAGCTTTCATCGCCCGCCAGCCGATGGGCCGGCTCGGAACGCCGGAGGAAATCGCCGACCTCGCGGTCTACCTGGCAAACGCCACCTACACCTCGGGTCAGGCCTACGCCATCGATGGCGGCTGGACCATCTGAGAGCAGAACCGGGACAGATCACGTGACCACAATCACCGGCCTAGAGACCCACGATCTCAGATTCCCGACATCGCTGAGCCTCGACGGTTCCGATGCGATGAATCCGGACCCGGACTATTCGGCAGCCTATGTGGTGCTCAAGACCGATACTCCGGGTCTGGAAGGTCACGGCCTGACCTTCACCATCGGCCGCGGCAACGACATCTGCTGCGCCGCGATCGGGGCCATGCGCCATCTCGTCGTCGGCCTGGATCTCGACTGGATCAGCGAAAACCCCGGCCGGTTCTGGCGGCGTGTCACCTCCGACAGCCAGTTGCGCTGGATCGGGCCGGACAAGGGCGCCATCCATCTGGCGACCGGCGCCGTGGTCAACGCGGTCTGGGATCTGCTCGCCAAGCAGGCGGGCAAGCCGGTCTGGCGGCTCGTCGCCGACATGAGCCCCGAGGAGATCGTTTCCATCATTGATTTCCGCTATCTCACCGACGCGATCACCCGCGACGAGGCGCTCGACATCCTCCGCCGCGCAGAGCCCGGCAAGGCGGAGCGGATCGCGAGCCTCGAAGCGACCGGGTACCCCAGCTACACCACTTCGGCGGGATGGCTCGGCTACCCCGACGACAAGCTTCGGCGGCTGTGCCGAGAAGCGGTCGAGGCTGGCTACGATCACGTCAAGCTCAAGGTTGGCCGCGATCTTGAGGACGACATCCGCCGGCTCAGGATCGCGCGCGAGGAACTCGGTCCCGACCGCTTCCTGATGATCGACGCTAACCAGGTCTGGGAGGTGGGCGAGGCCATCGACTGGATGAAACAGCTCGCCTTTGCAAAACCGTTCTTCATCGAGGAACCGACCAGCCCGGACGATATCGCCGGCCACAAGGCCATCCGCGAGGCGATTACGCCGGTCAAGGTGGCGACCGGCGAGATGTGCCAGAACCGCATCATCTTCAAGCAGATGATCGTCGGCGGCGCCATCGATGTGGTGCAGATCGACGCCTGCCGTATGGGTGGGCTCAACGAGGTGCTGGCGGTGTTGCTGATGGCGGCGAAGTACGAACTTCCAGTATGGCCGCATGCCGGCGGCGTTGGCCTTTGTGAATATGTCCAGCATCTCTCGATGATTGATTTTGTCGCCATATCCGGCACAATGGAGGGGCGGGTAATCGAATATGTCGACCATCTGCACGAACATTTCCTGCACCCGTGCGTCATTCGCGATGCAGCTTACATGCCGCCTGTATCGCCCGGCTTCTCGATCGAGATGAAAGCCAGATCCATAACCCAGTACACCTTCACGCCGTCACAGGCTGCGGTCGCCTGACCGCTTTCAACAGACACAAGGAACGAACATCATGAAACTGCTTCGCGTTGGCGCCCCCGGACAGGAAAAGCCCGCCATTCTCGATGCCGATGGCAAGGCCCGCGATCTCTCTTCCGTCGTGGGTGATATTGCCGGTGACGCGCTGCTGCCCGATAGCCTGGCGAAGATCGCCGCAATCGACCTGTCGACACTTCCGGTGCTGGACGATGGCCGCATCGGTCCCTGTGTCGGTCAGGTCGGCAAGTTCATCTGCATCGGGTTGAACTATTCCGACCACGCCGCCGAAACCGGCGCCGAGGTGCCCAAGGAGCCGGTCATCTTCATGAAGGCCACCAGCGCCATCTGCGGCCCCAACGATACGGTCCTGATCCCGCGCAAATCGGTCAAGACCGACTGGGAAGTCGAACTTGGCGTCATCATTGGCAAGGGCGGCGTCTATATCGATGAGGCCGACGCGCTTGATCATGTCGCCGGCTACTGCGTCGTTAATGACGTCTCCGAGCGCGAATTCCAGATCGAGCGCAGCGGAACCTGGGACAAGGGCAAGGGCTGCGACACCTTCGGACCGATCGGCCCCTGGCTCGTCACAAGCGACGAGGTTGCCGATCCGCAGGACCTCAAAATGTGGCTCGAAGTCGACGGCCACCGCTACCAGGACGGCTCCACCAGGACCATGGTCTTCGGCGTCCAGCATCTGGTCAGCTACGTCAGCCAGTTCATGAGCCTGCAGCCCGGCGACGTCATCTCCACCGGAACGCCTCCCGGGGTCGGCATGGGCCAGAAGCCGCAGACCTATCTCAAGGGCGGCGAGATCATCGAGCTCGGTATTGAGGGACTGGGCCAGCAGCGCCAGAAGGTCGGCAAGGCCTGAGGCACAGCTAAAACGTCTGAAAGTGCGGCGCCGGGATATCTCCGGCGCCATTTTCGTCGGCACAGGCTTGCGGCTCGAGCCAAACTGCCCGAAACATCACCGCTGCTTTCTGCATCTGGGGGGATTACCGAAATGACCGACTTCAACCTGCCTGACGATGGCGTTTTCATCGGCCGCATCTGGTCGCCGGAGGTCCAGGGGCCGTCGGTGGTTACGCTTCGCGCCGGCAAGATCGTCGACATCACCTCGAAACAGGCCCCGAGCGTGCGCGACATCTGCGAAATGGACGATCCCGCAGCCTATGTGCGTGAGGCGCGGGGCAAGAGCGTTGGCGATCTGGCTTCGCTGGCCGCCAATCCTGCCGGCGATCTGGCAAGACCGCATTTCCTGGCGCCGTGCGATCTGCAGGCGGTCAAGGCCTGCGGGGTGACCTTCGCCTCGTCCATGGTCGAGCGGGTGATCGAGGAGAAAGCCGCGGGCGATCCGAAGAAGGCGCAAGCTATCCGCGCCCGCGTCGGCGACATCATCGGCGGCTCGCTGCGCAACATCAAGGCCGGTTCCGACGAAGCCGCCCAGGTCAAGGCGGCGCTGATCGCCGAGGGGCTGTGGAGCCAGTATCTCGAGGTCGGCATCGGTCCGGACGCCGAAGTGTTTACCAAGGCGCAGGTGCTGTCCTCGGTTGGCCCCGGCGCGGAGGTCGGCCTCCATCCGGTTTCGAAATGGAACAATCCGGAGCCGGAGATCGTTCTGGCGGTGTCGTCGAAAGGACGCATCGTCGGCGCGTCGCTTGGCAACGATGTCAATTTGCGCGATGTTGAGGGTCGTTCGGCACTGCTTCTGGGCAAGGCCAAGGACAACAATGCGAGCTGCGCCATCGGCCCGATGATCCGTCTGTTCGATGACGCTTTCACCCTTGATGACGTCCGCGAGGCCGAACTCGACCTGACGGTGACCGGCGAGGACGGCTACGTGCTCAAGGGCCATTCCTTCATGAACCAGATCAGCCGCGACCCGGCCGATCTGGTTGCCCAGACTTTGGGCCGCCATCATCAGTATCCCGACGGGCTTGTGCTGTTCCTCGGCACGCTGTTCGCACCGACTCAGGATCGTGATACGCCGGGCGAGGGATTTACCCACAAGATCGGCGATGTCGTCACCATTTCGTCGCCTCGGCTTGGCAATCTGACCAACACGGTCCGGCTGTCGACAGAGTGCCCGGAATGGACATTCGGGGTCGCCTCTTTTATGCGGAACCTCGCCGCGCGAAATCTTATTTGACTGGAGACTGACATGCTGACTGGAAAACATCTGATTGCCGGAAACTGGGTTGCTGGTGAGACAACGTTCAAGAGTGAACCGGCGCATGGCGATGTCCATGAATTCTCGGTCGGCACGCCTGCCCACGTCGATGCGGCGGTGAAGGCTGCGGAAGAAGCTTTCTGGAGCTTCGGTTACTCCAGCCGCGCCGAGCGCGCAGCGCTGCTCAATGCCATTGCCGACGAAATCGAGGCGCGTGGTGAAGAGATCACCGCCATCGGCACATCGGAATCGGGTCTGCCCGAAGCCCGCCTCCAGGGCGAGCGGGGCCGCACCACCGGCCAGTTGCGTCTGTTTGCCAGCCACATCGAAAAGGGCGACTATCTCGACCGCCGCCACGACGAGGCTCTGCCTGACCGCGCGCCCTTGCCGCGCCCCGACCTGCGCATGATCCAGCGCCCGATCGGCCCGGTGGCCGTCTTCGGCGCGTCGAACTTCCCGCTCGCCTTCTCCACCGCCGGTGGCGACACCGCTGCCGCACTGGCCGCAGGCTGCCCTGTCGTGGTCAAGGGCCATTCGGCCCATCCCGGCACCGGCGAAATCGTCGCCCAGGCCATCGACGCGGCGCTCAAAAAGCTCGACATGCATCCGGGCATCTTCTCGCTGATTCAGGGCGGCAAGCGCGACGTCGGGCAGAGCCTGGTCCAGCATCCGCTGATCAAGGCCGTCGGCTTCACCGGCTCGCTCGCCGGCGGCCGCGCCCTGTTCGACCTCTGCGCCCAGCGCCCCGAGCCGATCCCGTTCTTTGGCGAACTGGGTTCGGTCAACCCGATGTTCCTGCTGCCCGAGGCGGTCAAGGCACGGGGAGAGGCGATCGCCAAGGGCTGGGCCGGATCGCTGACCATGGGCGCGGGCCAGTTCTGCACCAATCCCGGAATTGCCGTCATCATTGACAGCCCCGAGGCCGACGCCTTTGTCGAAGCGTCGACGGCGGCACTCTCGCCGGTCGGCGCCCAGACCATGCTGACCGACGGCATCGCCCAGGCCTATCGCGCCGGTCGTGACCGGGTTGCCGGCGTCACCGGCATCCAGGAACTGCTGACCTCGACCTGCGATCTGCGCAACGCCACGCCGTATCTGTTCGCCACCACCGGCAAGGAATGGCTCGACAACGAGATCCTCGGTGAGGAAGTGTTCGGACCGCTCGGCCTGATCGTCCGGGTCTCCGGCTTCGACGAGATGATGCAGGTCGCGAAAAGCCTCCACGGCCAGCTCACCTGCACCCTGCACCTTGATGCAGGCGACACGGAAAACGGCCGCGCGCTGATGCCGGTGCTCGAGCGCAAGGCGGGCCGGCTGCTGGCCAACGGCTTCCCGACCGGCGTCGAAGTTGCCAATTCCATGGTGCACGGCGGCCCCTATCCGGCCTCGACCAATTTCGGCGCGACCTCGGTCGGCACGCTGTCGATCCGCCGCTTCCTGCGTCCGGTCTGCTACCAGAACATGCCTGCCGAATTGCTGCCCGACGACTTCAACTGATCGTCACGTCTCAGCGTTGTTGAAAACAGGCCGGCCTCGTCCTCACGGACGGGGCCGCTTTTTCATTCTGTAGATCCCGGTTCAGATCTTGAGCCGTTCCGCCAGTTCCGCGCGAAGATTGATCGTGCCGGAATGGGTGTAGATGCATTCGCCGTGATCCATTAGGGCCGCCTGATCCGCCACCGCCTCGACCAGGCTCAAATTCTGCTCAATGATCAGGAAGCCGCGACCCGCATCTTTCGCCCGGTTGATCGCTTCGGCCATCAGCGCGATGTTTTCCGGCTGCACGCCTTCGGTCGGCTCGTCCAGGATCACCAGCTTCGTGTCCTCCGCCAGCGCCCGGCAGAAGGACAGGATCTTTTTTTCGCCGCCCGAAAGGGTTCCGGCGCGCTGGCCGAGCCGGTCCGGCAGCCGCGGGAACATGGCGAAAAGCTCCTTGTAGCGTTCCAGCGAGCGGTCGCGGTGATGCAGCGTCAGGTTCTCGGCAACGCTCAACGTATCGAACACCACGCCTTCCTGCGGCGCATAGCCCATGCCGTGCCTGGCGCGGCCATGCGCCGGTGCGAAGGTGAGATCCTCTCCCAAAAATACCACCTGGCCTGATGCCGGCATGAGCGACCCGGTGACAAGCCGCGCGAGCGTCGATTTGCCGACGCCGTTGCGGCCTGTCACGCACAGCGCCTGGCCTTGCGACAAGCCGAGCGAGAGGTCGGTGACGATGACGATCTCGCCATATCCGCCGGTGAGTTTTTCGATCGAGAGGAGAGGTGCGGCGCTCATTTGCTGCCTCCCGAATAGACGCGTGCGACATCGGCGTTGGCGCGGATCTCGGTCATGGTTCCGTTGGCAAGCAGGGCGCCCTGGTGCATGACGAGAACGTGGTCGGACAGGCGCTTCACCACCTGCATGTCGTGCTCGATGATGATGAAGGTGGCCTTTGTCTCCCCGGCGATCGCGGCGATTGCCTCGATCATCTGCCGGGTCTCGTCGGCGGACAATCCGGCGCAGGGCTCGTCGAGCAGCACCAGGTCCGGTTCGGCCAGAACTGTCATCGAGAAATCCAGCATCTGCCGCTGGCCCACCGACAGCGAGCCCGCCGTTTTGTCGCTTTGCATGAGGAAGGGAAAGCGGGTCTTGAGTTCGCCAAGCATCTGCGTCGTCCAGCCATAGGGCCGCATCGAGAACATTTCCGTCGTGCCGATTCGGTTCGCCCAGAGCGCGATCTCGATGTTCTGGCGGACGCTGAGTTCCGGAAAGATCGACGGAACCTGGAACTTGCGGCCGATGCCGTTGCGCGCGGCAATGAAGGGCCGGGTGTTGCCGAGCGACACGCCGCGCCAGCTGATCTCGCCGGCCCCGAGCGGAAGCCGGCCGGTGAGCACGTTGAGCGCCGAGGTCTTGCCCGCGCCGTTCGGGCCAATGATGCAGTGGATCCCGGTGCGGGATATGGAAAAGCTCAAACCGTTGAGGATCCGCACCGGGCCCATGCTGACGCCGACACCATCGAACCGCAGGTCCGGCACAGCGCGATGCTCTTTCCCGGCCAGCATCACAGGCGCGGTGCCTGATCCTCGCGACGGCCTCTCGCCGCCAATCCGGGATATCGCGGCTGAAAACAGCCCGCTGATACCGCCCGGCATCTTCAGCACGACGATGATGAACACCAGTGCAACGGCCACTTCCCAATAGCGGAACGAGTCCCGCAGGCCTGCTGCCATGAAACCGATCAGCACCGCGCCGGCGACCGGGCCGATGAGGCCGAAGCGGCCGCCGACGGCCGTCCAGATCAAGAGCTCCGCCGACAGCACGAAGCCCACCGCCTGTGGCGTGACAATGCCCTGGTGCGGCGCGTAGAGCACGCCTGCGAGACCGGCGATGCCGCCGCTGATGGCGAAGGCCGCGGCCTTGAGCATCGATGTGCGGAAACCGAAGAACTGCAGCCGCTCCTCGTTTTCGCGGATGGCGATCAGCAGTTGCCCGAACGGCGCCCGCATCAAATGTGCCAGCACCAGTGTTGATGCAATCAGCACGCCGACAATGACGAAATAGAGCGTCTCGTAGGTATCGACGCCGGGCAGTCCGGGAATTGCGGTCATGCCGTTGAAGCCGCCGGTAATCCCGCTCAGGGAATTGGCAAGCTGGAACCCGAGCATCGACAGCGCCAGCGTGATCAGCGAGAAATAGGGACCCGAGCCGGTCTGCCGGTTGAACACCAGCGCACCGACAAGCCCGGCCAGAAGTGCGGGCACCAGGCAGGCGACGGCGAAGGCCGGAATGAGCAGCGCCCAGCCCAGATCCGCCTTCAGCGCAGCACCCGAGAGATAGGCGCCGATGCCGAAGAACAGCGCCTGCCCGAGCGGCAGGAAGCCGGCGCGCCCCCAACAGAGCGCTATGCCCTGCGCCACCATGCCGTAGAGCAGGTAGAGCCCGAGCTGGTAGGCGGTGAAGCTGTCCGAGAGCAACGGAAACGCCAGAAGCAGGGCTGCGAGCGTGAGTTTAGCGGCGCGAGAAAATGCCATCGGGCCTCAACCATAAAAACAGGATGGAGATCGCAAGCACGCCGAGATAGCCGGCGGTCTTGTCGAAAATGGCGGAGATGACGACATCGGCGCCGCCGATGATGCTCGAGCCAATGATGAGGCCCTCAAGCGTACCCAGCCCGCCCACCACCAGGATGAAGAAGGAGGAAAGCAGGTAATCGAGCCCCATATAGGGTTCGACCCGCACCAGCGGCGCCAGCAGCACGCCCGCCAGCCCTGCGATGGCGACGCCGGTGACGAAGGTCGCGCGCGACAGCCGCGCCGTATTGATGCCGACGGCTGCGGCAAGGTCGGGGTTCTGCACCATCGCCTTGATCCGGGCGCCGGTGTTGGAGCGCTGGTACCAGACGAACAGTAAGGCAAACATCGTGACGATCACCGCCATCAGCACCAGCCGGTAGGCGGGATAATCGATGCCCATCAGGCTGACCGTGCCGGGCAGCGACTGGTCGACGCTCTGGTATTCGCGACCGAAGGTCACCTCGACGCCCTTGCGCATAAGGATAGCGATCCCCCAGGTGGCCAGGAACGTGTCGAACGGGCGCCGGTAGAGATGACGGATCACCGACCAATCCATCAGCCAGCCGATCGCGCCGCAGACGATCACCGCAAGTGGGATGGCCAGCACGAACGGCAACCCGGCCTGCTGCACCATCAGCGCGCTGTAAGCGCCGAGCATGACGAACTCGCCATGCGCCATGTTCATGACGCCGAGCAGGCCGAACACCACCGCAAGCCCCAGGACGATCAGTCCCAGGGTTGCGGTGGAATAGGCGAAATTAAGCCCGTAGGTGACAACGAGATCCATCGCCCTTGCCGATCCTCAGCCGCAATTGTTGCCGGGATCGACATCGGCGAAGGTCTGCACCACCTTGAAAGCGGTGCCGTCCGCCTCGGCCAGGTAGATGTCCTTGGCGACATGGCGGTTCGACATCGTCGCCGCGCCACGCGGCCCCTCATAGGTCGCGCCTTCCGCGATCGCGTCGATATCGCTGGCTGAGAGCGATTGCGCCTTGCCGGCCAGCGCGCTCAGAAGCAGCACGCCCTCGTAGCAGGATTGACCCAGCGAATTGAGCGCTGCCGCATCAGTGCCGAATTTCGCGGCATAGGCTTCCGCGAAGGCCTTGGCGGCCGGCGTGTCGATGGAGGCGAAGTAACCGGCCGAGGAGTAGAGCCCTTTCGAGTTTTCCGCGCCGATGCCGGCCAGGGTGTTCTCCTCGATCAGCGTACCAAGACGGATGGCGCTGTCGGAGAGGCCGAAGCTGGCAAACGCCCGGTTGAAGCCGACCGACGCGCCGCCGACCAGCGTGATCAGCACCGCATTGGCGCCGGTGTCCTTGATCTTGGCGAGGTTGGAATCGAAATTATCAGCCGTAAAAGGCAGGTATTCCTCGCCGACGACTTCGCCGCCCGAGGCTTCGATATAGCCCTTTGCGGCTGCATTGGTGTCGCGCGGCCAGTTGTAGTCATTGCCGATCAGGTACCACTTGCTGGCGCCTTTTTCGGCCGCAAGCCACGGAATCACCGGCGCCAGCTGCTGGTCCGGCGTCTCGCCGATGACATAGGTGCCGGCTGCGCACTCGCCGCCTTCATAGACAGGGGTGTAGATATAGGGCACCTGGCCCTTGAACAGGTTGGTCAGCGCGCCGCGCACGGCACTGTCATGCATGCCGATGAAGGCTTCGGCCTTTTCGCCCTTCCACAGTTTCAGCGCCGCCTGGGTGGCGTCCGCCGGAGGTCCGCCGACATCGGCGAACACCGGTTCGATCTGGCGGCCGAGAATGCCGCCGGCAGCGTTGATCTCGTCAACGGCCATCTGGGCGCAGTTCTGCGAGGAAGGGCCGAACAGACCTGCCGGGCCCGACAGCGGGATCAGGATGCCGACCTTGATCGGGCCTGCGGCGAAGGCCGAGGTGAGGGCAGTGCCCGAGAGCGCGCCGGCAACGGCCACGGTGAGCGATGATTTGATGAAGTCGCGTCTTTTCATGTTTGTTCCCCGGTTGTTAGGTTTCAACGGACTGGTGGTTTCGCATCAAAGGCAAAGACGGTTTCAATGGCGGCGGCAATGGCGAGCAGCCGGTCGTCCGACAGCGCCGGGCCGTCGAGCTCCATGCCCAGCGGCAAGCCGTCAGGGCTGAGACCCGAGGGCAGGCTGATGCCGGGGATCGCGGCATTGCTGCCCGGATCGGTGTTGCGGATGAAGGTCGGGAAGGTCGGAACCCGTTCGCCGTTCAACTCCACGGTCTCGTCGTCGCCGATAGGCCGGGCCGGAAGGGCCGCGGTCGGGAAGATCACCGCCTCGACGTCATGGGATTTGAAATAGTCCGCATAGGCCGCCAGCAGCTTCGGGCGGTCCTCGTCGAGCGCTTTGCGGTAGACCGCCTCCGGCATGGCCTCCGTGCCAAGCTGCGAGGCGACCAGCCCCTTGACGTCCGGGCTGCCGATGCCCTCGAGAATGTCCTGCATCGTCAGGTTCAGTCCTTGGTCGCGAAGATAGGCCGGCAGGTCCTGCATGAATTCGTAGAGCACCACCGGGAAGCTGACCGCCGCATCGAGAGGGCCGATATCGGGAATATCCGCCTCGATGAGCACGACGCCGGCTTTCCGCAGCGCGTCGAGTGCGGCTTCCGCGTTGGCGGCCACGGCCGGGTCGAGGGTCTCGTAGAAATAGGTGCGCGGCACACCGAGCCGCAGTCCCTTCAGTGTTGCTGGAGCTGTCGCGGGCACGCCGCCCGCCATCACGCGGTCGAGCAGCTGCGCGTCCGCGACCGAACGGGTGATCGGGCCCGCGGTGTCGCGGGTGTGGCTGATCGGAACGATGCCTTCGCCCGGATAGCGCCCGACGGTGGGGCGGAAGCCGACGAGACCGCAGAGCGATGCCGGAAGCCGGACCGATGCACCGGTATCCGTGCCGATGCCGCCGGGCATCATCCGCGCCGCGACGGCAGCTGCAACCCCGCCGCTCGATCCACCGGGGATCATGGCCGGGTTCCAGGGATTGTGGACCGCGCCGGTGACGCCGTTGTTGGAGCTGATGCCGAACGCCAGCTCATGCATGTTGCCGCTGGCGCCGAGCAGCGCGCCTGCATCGAACAGCGCCTTTGCCACCGGCGCGGGCGCCTTGGCGACATGGCTTGCCAGCGCCCCGGTGGCGGCGCCCGCAGGCAAGATGCCTGTGTTGATGTTGTCTTTGATGCACAGCGGGATGCCGCCGAGCTTCTGCCCGGCCTTGCCGGAAGCATCCACCTTGCCGGCGGCTTCCAGCAGCTTGTCCCAGTCGTGCGAGACCAGAGCGTTGAGCGATTTCTGCTCTTCCGAGCGCGCGATCAGTGCCTCGGCGTATTCGCGGGCGGAGAAGCGCCGTGCCGTAAGCCCTTCGAGCGCCTGCGTGATCGTGAGGTCGAAAAGGTCGAGATCGTGATGTGGCATTTTCCCTCCGCCTGTGGTGTCGGACCGAGGGACATGATGCGTATGGCGGAGCCGCGATTTCTATCCTCAGTAATGAGGATATTTCACCTCAGTGCGTGATCACCCTGGAGAGAAGCTGGGTGCGCCCGCTGATCCCGAGCTTGCCATAGATGTGCTTGAGGTGGGACCGGACCGTCGTGAAGGAGATCCCGTATCTTGCGGCAATCTGCTGATCTGACAGGCCCGCCAGCACCGCGGCGCAGATTTCCTTCTCGCGTGCGGTGAGCATCGCGCCGGTGGCGGCCTGCTCGAGCGCGGAGACAAGGTCGACCTTGCCCTGCGCCGTCGTCTCCCGCGCCAGGGCGCTGCGCATCGCATTGGTGAAACCCGGGCCGATGGCGTCGAGGATCTCAAGTTCGCGGTGGCTGAAATCCTCCTTGTTCTTGCCGCGCCAGATCCTGAGGTCGCCGATATTGGTTCCGCCGGAATAGGCGTAGAAGTTGACGCCGAAGTGGAGACCGTCATTGGCAAGGAAATCGTTGAAGAACTCGGTGCGCTCGAACCGGCTGCGCGGCATGATCTCGCTGACGCTAGTGGCCTTGCGCCGCCGCTGAAGCACCGGCGTGATAGGATCGCAATACTGGAAGTACTGCTCATAGGCGCCCAGATTGTCATCGCTCATGTTGATCGACACGCGATCGCAAAACGCGTTCTGGGCATTGTTCCAGACATAGGAGGCGAAATACTGCGCGCCAAGCAGGTCCAGCAGCTTGAGGCCCACCCGGCGGCGCAACTCGTTCGAGCCGTACCCGTAGGAAAGGTCAGCCATGATGCTGAAGACGAGATCGGTTTCCTTTGTCGTCAGGTTCAAGGACGGGCCCGCCGGTTGGTGCGCAATCGAGGCTTGACGATACACACAAGGCCGGTTTCTTTCAATCCGGCTCGATGACGGATAAGAAACTGAGCCATTACGGCGCTTTGCCGACAGTTCCTGTCGCCGGCGCAATCTCCGGGATCGGGCCGCCGCGACAGAGCCGCCCGCAAGCAGCCAGCCCCTTCGGCATCCGCCAGCCGGAAACGCGGATTGAAGTTTACTGGAAGAACGGCTAGTCGAAATCCATGTTGAATTCCGTGCTTATAGTCGCGGCCGGCCGCGGCCATCGCCTCGGCGGCGAGATCCCGAAACAGTTCCTCCCCGTCGGCGGCATCTGTTCGCTCCGCCGGGCGGTCGACGCGTTCCTGGCGCTCGATGCGATCGATCTTTTGCGCGTGGTCATTCATCCCGACGACCAGGCCCTGTGCGAAGCGGCCCTGGCCGGGATCGATGACAGGCGGCTGCTTGCCCCGGTGCATGGCGGCGCGACGCGGGCGCAGTCTGTGCGCCTGGGTCTCGAATCCTTCCGCGACACAGGCACCGGCAAGATCCTCATCCATGATGCGGCGCGCCCGTTCATCCCCGCGGGCGTGATCGAGGCAGTGCTTTCCGCGCTCGATCAGGCCGAAGGCGCGTTTGCCGCGCTTCCTGTGGTTGACGCGTTGTGGAATGCCGACGGCGACCACGCCCTTGCGCCTGTTTCCCGCGACGGTCTGTGGCGGGCGCAGACGCCGCAGGGATTTGACTTCGATGCCATTTTAGCCGCCCATCGGGGGCACGATGGCGAGGCCCATGACGATGTCGCCGTTGCCCGCGCAGCCGGCATGGATGTCAGGATCGTTCAAGGCGCGGAAGCCAATTTCAAGATCACCACCGCTGCCGATCTGGAACGGGCCCAGGCCGAACTGATGCGTCTTGAGAATGACCGCCGGGCGGACTGACGAGGCCCGGCGCCGCCGCCCTTACCCCATGTTGACCGCGCGCCGCCGCGCGATCTCGATATGGCGGCGCATCGCCGCGGCAGCGGCATCGGGATCGCGCGCCTCGAGCGCCTCGATAATGCGCAAATGGTCGCCGATCACCGAGGGGATCATCGGGACATAGAGCCGGGTCTCGGCCAGGCGGATCAGCCTGATCTTGATCCAGTTGACCCGGTAGGCCTGGGCAATGATGTCATTGCCGAGCCCGTCGATGATCGCCTCGTGCAGTTCAAGATCGACGGCTTCGGCGTCCTGCATCAGACCGTCTTCCTCGCCCCGTTCGAACCGTTCGATGATCTCCTCATGATGGGCGCGCAGCCTGGCGATCAGTCCGGCATCGGCATTGGTGGCAAACAGCCTGACGGCCGCCACCTCGATGAATTCACGGAACTGGTAGGCGTTGCGCACCAGGTTGAGATCGACCTGCGGAACCTGCATGCCGCGCTGCGGCACGGTGCGGATCAGTCCTTCGGCCTCGAGCCGCGGCACCAGCTCCCGGATCGCGCCGAGCGGATATCCGGTGATCTCCACCAGTTGCCGCTGGGTGATGAACTGCCCCGGCCTGATCTCCTGTGACAACAAGCTGCGTGTGTATTCCTCGTAAGCCTGCTCGCGCAGCTTGAGCGGTTCACCATCCTTGTTGTGGGGCGTCTGGGGCGCGATCATCGGTTCTCCTCAGGCAGTGGCCATGATGGCGTCAAAGGATTGGACCAGTTTCGATTTCCGCTCCGGGCTCAGTTCCGTGAGCGGCGCCCGCACGGCATCGAAGCCGGCATCGCGCGCCAGATGCCCGACCAGCACCTTGACCGCGGGCATCACCGGATTGGCGACGATCAGGTCGACGATGTCGCTCACCAGCCGCCCGTCACCGCCGGAATGGATCACCGACGCCAAGAGCTCCGGCGTGATGTTGGCCACCCCGCAGATCGACCCCTCGGCGCCCCTGGCCATGGCGCGCGGCAGCAGCCGCTCGTCGCCGACCAGCACCGAGATGTCGCCGTGGCTGGCGAGATAGCGCTCCGCCGTCTCCCAGTCGCCCGAGGAATCCTTGATGCCGGTGATCACCCCGGGCCAGGCCTTGCGCAGCCGGGCGATCAGCTCCGGTGACAGCGCCACCGCGGTCTGTCCGGGAATATGATACATGATGACGCCGCGCAGTCCCCCGCCGATGCGTTCGAACACCTGGTTGAACCAGTTGAAAACCCCTTCGTCATCCACGCCCTTGAGATAGAACGGGGGCGCCATCAGCAGCCCGCTCGCGCCGGCGTCGAGCGCCGCCCTTGACTGCGCGACCGCGTCATCAATCGCAGAAGCCATGATGCCGATCTGGATGCGTGCATTCGCGGGCAGGCTCTGCGCCACCGCGTGATGCATGGCCTTGCGCTCCTCCAGCGACAGACCGTAGCCCTCGCCGGTGGTGCCGCACAGGGTTACACTGTCGCAGCCGCGCGCCAGCATCGCGCTGGCATGTCGCGAAAGCTTGGGAAGATCGACCGCGCCTGACGCGGTGTAGGGAGTCACCAGGGCGGCCGAAAGGCCGAAGATCGGTTTGGACATCAAGGATAAGCCAGTCTGTTAGAGCTAACATGTTAGTGCGATGTCAGTACAGGATCTGCCCCGGGCGGTAAAGCCCGGATCGCGTGTGTCAGCCAGTTGCGGCGTCAATGATTGTCGCGGGGAACCGACTTCTGGGCGACGCGCTGGAATTCGTCGGCCCCGCGCAGCACCATGCCTTCCGAGAACGGCTCCGCCAGCTCGCGGAAGTATTTCTGCCAGGGGGTCTGGCTTGGCGGGATCTGGTAGCCGCCAGAGGCGGCGAGATCCCGGGCGCGCTGCTCCCATTCCTCTTGCGGCACGAGAGCGTCGACCCGGCTCTTGCCGAGGTCGATGCGGATCCTGTCGCCGTTGCGTAGCAGCGCCAGTCCGCCGCCGGCTGCAGCCTCCGGAGAGGCATTGAGGATCGAGGGCGATGCCGAGGTCCCCGACTGGCGGCCGTCGCCGATGCAGGGCAGGGCTGTGATGCCCTTCTTGAGCAGGTAGCTCGGTGGCCGCATGTTGACCACTTCCGCTCCGCCCGGATAGCACAGCGGCCCCGCGCCGCGCATCACCAGGATCGAGTTTTCATCGATCGCGAGATCCGGATCGTCGATCATCCGGTTGTAGTGCTCGGGTCCGTCGAACACCACCGCGACACCTTCGAACGCGTCCTTGTCGTCGGGATTGGAGAGGTACCGGTCCCGGAATTCCTGCGAGATCACGGAGGTCTTCATGATGGCGCTGTCAAACAGCGATCCCTTGAGATTGAGGAAGCCCGCCTCCTGCATCAGCGCATTTGCAATCGGCCGGATCACGTCCGGGTTCTCGCTCTCCCGATTGGCGCAGTTTTCTCCGATGCTGCGGCCGTTGACGGTCAGCGCGTCCGGGTGCGGCAGCAGATTGGCCTTCAACAGTTCGGCCACGACGGCGGGAACGCCGCCGGCCCGGTGAAAGTCCTCGCCCAGATAGGTCCCTGCGGGTTGCAGATTGGTCAGGAGCGGCACATGGTGCCCCAGTGTCTGCCAGTCGTCATTGGTAAGCTCGACGCCGATGTGCCTGGCAATCGCCACCACATGGATCGGCGCGTTGGTCGACCCGCCGAGCGCCGAGTTGGTGACGATGGCATTCTCGAAGGCCTGCCGTGTCATTATGTCGGATGGCTTGAGGTCCTCGCGCACCATGTCGACGATGCGCTTGCCGGTGGCGTAGGCCATCTGCCCGCGCTCGCGGTAGGGCGCCGGGATGGCGGCCGATCCCGGCAACTGCATTCCAAGCGCTTCTGCCAGCGAATTCATCGTCGAGGCCGTACCCATGGTATTGCAGTAGCCCACCGACGGCGCCGACGACGTCACCAGTTCGGCAAACTGCTCGTCGTCGATCTTGCCTTCCGCATGGAGTTCCCGCGCCTTCCAGATCACCGTGCCCGAGCCGGTACGCTCGCCGCGGAAATAGCCGTTGAGCATCGGACCGACCGAGAACGCGATCGCCGGAATGTTGACGGTGGCGGCCGCCATCAAGAGCGCCGGCGTGGTCTTGTCGCAACCGATCGTCAGCACCACGCCGTCAAGCGGGTAGCCGAACAGCGATTCCACCAGCCCCAGATAGGCAAGGTTGCGGTCGAGCATCGCGGTGGGCCGTTTGCCGGTTTCCTGGATCGGATGCACCGGCACTTCGAGCGGCACCCCGCCATTGGCGATGATGCCGTCGCGGATGCGCTTGGCGAGTTCGATGTGATGGCGGTTGCACGGAGACAGGTCCGATCCCGTTTGCGCAATCGCGATGATCGGCTTTCCGGATTGCAACTCGTCGCGCGTCAGCCCGTAATTGACGTAGCGTTCGATATAGAGCGCCGTCATTTCCCGGTTCTCAGGATTGTCAAACCAGAGCTGTGACCGCAGCGGCGTCTTTTTCGTCTCGTCTGACATCTTGGTCTCCAATCCCGTTTCGCTTGCGCGTCAAAATGAATGATGGTGCGAAAGGTGGCGGTCAGTTGCCGGCCATCATAGCCATTCGATGGGCAGTTTTAGCAGCCCCTGCACCTGACATAAATCGGTTTGCACAATGTCCGCACATAAATCATCAGCTCATTCCGGGCTGAGCCTGCGGAGGCGGGTGTAGCCTGCTCGTGGATCGCAGCCTTTTGCGACCGCTGCTGATCGCCTCGCTTTCGACCGCTTGGATCGGAAGCGTCCGTTCCATGATCACCCCGTGTTCTGATGCGAAGCAAACGACTTGAATATCGGTTGCATAAAAACCGTCCAGACGGTATGTTTACCCATGATGACGAAACCTCAACGCAAGAACAATCCGGACGCCGTGCGGGCCAGACTGCTTGAATGCGCAGCACGGCTGATCGTCGATCATGGTCTGCCGGCTCTGACCCTGGAAAATGTGGCGCGTGAGGCAGGCGTCAGCAAGGGCGGATTGCTGCACCACTACCCCGGCAAGACAGCGCTGATCGACGGGTTGTTTGAAGAGGTTGTCGACTGGTTCGACGCCCGGGTGGAAGATGTGCTTGAAAGCGATGACAACCGGCAGGCACGGTTCTCTAGAGCCTATCTGCGGGTCGTCGCCGCAATCGACATGTCCGTGCCCGAGGAAAAGCGTCTGGCTGTGTTGATGCTCATGCTCAGCTCCGACCCGCATTATTGCGCCCGCTGGAACCAATGGGTGGAGATGCGTCTGCATAGGCACGCTGAAACCGACCTGACACCGATGGCCCGAACCGTTCGTCTGGCGGCCGATGGCCTCTGGTTGTCCGACCTTGGCGGTGGACCGGATTCACATGCGCCGGTGCGCCTGGAGATCCTGGCCTTTCTTGAAAAACTTGATGCAACCGGGGCGAGGACGTCCTCTCGTCCCCACGAAGGAGGGCAGTGACATGCCATGGCTGTTTCTCGGCATCGCGATCACCGGCGAGGTCATCGCCACCACGGCGCTCAAAGCCTCCGAAGGGTTTACCAGGTGGGGATATGGCGGCATCTCCGTGGTCGGTTACGCCATTTCGTTCTATTTCCTGGCGATCGTTCTCAAGACCATTCCGGTCGGCATTGCCTATGCCGTTTGGGCCGGCGCCGGAGTGGCGATGGTCACGCTCATCGGCATCGTGCTGTTTGGCCAGAAACTGGACCTGTTCGCCTATCTCGGCATTGCGCTGATCGTTGCCGGTGTGCTTGTGCTCAACCTGCTTTCAGCTTCGGCCCCACATTGAAACCGCCCGGAGGCTGGTGCACATCCGGGCGGGGTTTTCGTGTGAAGGGAGGACCCCGCTCCGGTCAGGCGACCTTGACCAGCGTTTTGCCGAAATTCTTGCCCCCGAGCATGCGGATGAAGGCCGCTGGTGCGTTCTCCAGCCCTTCGGAGACATCTTCGCGATAGACGATCTTGCCGCTGCCAACGAGTGGTCCGACCTCGGCGAGGAAGTCGCCGAAGCGGTCGAAATGATCCGAGATGATGAAACCGCCCACGGTCAGCCGGTTGACGAGGATCGTCCGCCAGGCCTTCGGCAGCCGGTCCGGCCCCGCCGTTTCTCCGGCGCCAAGGGCGCCTGCATTGTACCAGGCGATCATGCCGCAAAGCGGGATCCGACCGCCGACATTCATCATCGGCAGCACCGCCTCCAGTGTCATCCCGGCGACGTTCTCGAAATAGATGTCGATGCCATCAGGACAGGCCTCTGAAAGCGACTTGCGCAGACCCTTGGCGTCGCTCGCCGCGCGGTGGTCGATGCAGGCGTCGAATCCCAGCTCTTCCACCGCATAGGCGCATTTGTCCGCCCCGCCGGCAACGCCGATGGCGCGCAGGCCCTTCTGTTTCGCCAGTTGTCCGACCATTGAGCCGACCGGGCCGGTGGCGGCACCGACGACCAGCGTTTCGCCCGCCTTGGGTTGGCCGATCACGTTGAAACCGTACCAGCCGGTAAATCCCGGCATGCCGAGCACCCCGAGCGATGTCGAGACAGGTGCAACATCGGGATCGATCTTGCGCAGTTCCCTGGCCTTGACGATGCCGTGTGTCCCCCAGCCGAACATGCCCATGGCGATGTCGCCGGGTTTGAAGTGCGGAGAGCGGCTTTCGATGACCTCGCCAACCGCGCCGCCGCCCATCTGTTCGTCGATTGCCACCGGCGTGGAGTAGGACTTCGCATCGTCCATGCGCCCGCGCATGTAGGGATCGAGCGACATGTAGAGCACCCTGAGCAGCACCTCGCCGTCACCCGGCGATGGAACAGCCACTGTTTCCAGACGGAAATTGTCCGGTCCTGGCTGGCCTTCCGGGCGCTTGGCCAGGACAATCCTCTGCATTTGGTCAGACATGGTATTTCTCCATTTTGATGGGCCTTGCTGCAGCACGCCGGGTCAATGATGACCAGCTGCGGCGATACCGTGAATGTGTGATTGATGGTGTGGTCCGGATCGAAACAAACAGATCACCGTGGCCTCAATCAGGCGATGGTCACGCCGCCATCGGCGACGATGACCTGCCCGGTGATGAAGCTTGCGGCGGGCGAGGCGAGAAAGGCTGCCACCGGGCCGATTTCCTCGGGCAGGCCGATCCGCCTGAGCGGCGTGGTTCTGGTACGCTTCTTGAGCATCTCTTCGTCCTCCCATAGGGCGCGGGCAAAATCGGTCTTCACCAGGCCGGGGGCGATGCAATTGACGCGAACATTGTCGCCGCCGTGCTCGACGGCAAGATTGCGCGCCAGCGCAAAGTCCGCGGCCTTGGATATTCCGTAGCCGCCGATCACCGCGTTGCCCTGCATCCCTGCGATCGAGGAGATGATGACGATGGCGCCGCCGCCCTTTGCCTTCATCGCCGGGATCACGCGGTTGCAGAGCCACAAATTGCTCTTGACGTTCGAGCCCATGATCTTGTCGAAGGCCTCGTCCGAAAGGTCCGCAAGCGGCCCGTAGGCCGGGTTCACCGCGGCGTTGCAGACCAGGATGTCCGGCGCGCCATAGAGTTTCTCCGTGCCGGCTATCAGGCCTTCGACCTCGTCCTTTCGCGAAATGTTGCAGGCGATCACCGCCGCTTCGCCGCCTTCGGCGCGGATGGCTTCGGCCACCGGTTCGCAGGCATCTGCCGTCCGGCTGGAGATCACCACCTTTGCACCGAGCCGGGCCATGGTTTCGGCCGTGGCGCGACCGATGCCGCGGCTCGATCCGGTGATGACGGCAACCTTGCCGTCAAGCGAGTAGGGCAGTGCAGGGGTCATGGCGCGGTCCTCTCCAAGGGGTCAGGCATCTTCGCGGATCAGGCCATCCATCTGGGCGAGGCGCTTGAGGTGATGGTTGGCGTCCCCGAACAGGATGTCGATCATCGTGGTCCGCTTGAAGTAGTGGCCGATCGCATATTCCATCGTCATGCCGACACCGCCATGCAGCTGGATCGCCTCGCGGCCGATGATCTTGGCGGATTCGCCGATCTGCACCTTGGCCGCCGAAACCGCCCTGGCCCGTTCCACCGCGTCGTCGCCGGTCGCCAGCATGCTGGCATACATGGTCATTGAGCGTGACTGCTCGAGTTCGACGAACATGTCGACCGCGCGGTGCTGCAACGCCTGGAAAGAGCCGATGGTGGTGCCGAACTGGCTGCGGGTCTTCAGGTACTCGAGCGTCAGCTCGTGCATCTTCTCGAAGCATCCCACGGCCTCGGCGCAGAGTGCTGCAACGGCTTCGTCGGCGACACGCGAAATTACCGGCCAGGCGCTGCCCTCGCTGCCGATCAGGGCGTCTGGCCCAACCTTGACCGATTGCAGCGCGATTTCGGCCGCGCGCAGCCCGTCCTGGGTCGGATAGCCATGGCGCGAGACCCCGTCGGCACCCGCATCGACGATGAACAGCGAGATCCCGTCCTCATCGCGTGACCCGCCCGACGTCCGTGCCGAGACGATGAGCTTGCCGGCACTGTCGCCATGCAGCACCAGCGCCTTCTTGCCGTCGATCACCCAGCCGTCGCCATCTTTCTTCGCAGATGTTTCGACGTCGAACAAATCATAGCGTCCCTGTGGTTCTGCGCAGGCCAGCGCCATCGTGAGGCTGCCGTCGGCAATGCCCGGGATGTGCGCGGACTTCTGCTCGCTGCTCCCGGCATGGCGCAGCACGCCGCCGGCCAGGATCACGCTGGCAAAGAACGGCTCCAGGATCAGCGCCTTTCCGAACGCCTCCATGACGATCATGGTTTCGGTGGCGCCGCCGCCGATGCCACCGTCTTCCTCGGCGAACGGCAGCGCCAGCAGCCCCAGTTCGGCATACTGGTTCCACATCTTCTCGCTGAAGCCGGTGTCACCGGCGCGATACTTGCCGCGCGCCTCGAAACCGTACTGGTCCTTGAGCAGTCGCTCCACGCTGTCCTTCAGCATGGTCTGTTCTTCGGAAAGGTCAAAATCCATCTTGGTGTTCTCCCGACAGGCCGGTCGCGCCGGCGCCGAATTGCGGGCCCGTTTCCAGGCCCTGAATGCTGTCCCGTGCTAGAGGCCGAGAATGGCCTTGGCGATGATGTTCTTCTGGATCTCGTTCGAACCGCCGTAGATCGAAACCTTGCGCGTGTTGAAATAGGCGGGCGCGATGGTCGAGGCCCAGTCCGGCCCGATCGATGGCTCGTTGCGGCCGTCGATTTCGTCTTCCGGAATGTAGGGCATGGCGTAGGGGCCAACGACGTCCATCAGCAACTCCGTCGTTGCCTGCTGGATCTCCGATCCCTTGATCTTCAGGATCGAACTGGCCGGATCCTGCGTACCTTTCTCGCGCTTTGCCTCGCCGGCAAGCACCCGAAGCTGGGTCATCTCCAGCGCCTTCAGCCGCACTTCAACCGCGGCCACCTTCTCACGGAACTCCGCCTGGTCGATCATACGTTCGCCGCCGACCCGCTGTTGGGCGGCGAGTTCCTTGATCCTGCGGATCCGTTCCTTGGAGACGCCGACGCGGGCGATGTTGACGCGCTCGTTGCCGAGCAGGAACTTGGCGTAGTTCCAGCCCTTGTTTTCTTCCCCGACGAGATTTTCGATCGGAACCCGGACATCGTCGAAGAACACCTCGTTGACCTCAACGCCGCCATCGATCGTCTGGATCGGCCGCACGGTGATGCCCGGGCTCTTCATGTCGATCAGCAGGAACGAGATTCCGGACTGCTTGCGCGCATCCGGATCGGTCCGCACCAGGCAGAAGATCCAGTCGGCATACTGGGCGAGCGTCGTCCACGTCTTCTGGCCGTTGACGACATATTCGTCACCGTCACGCACGGCGCGTGTCTTCAGCGAGGCCAGGTCCGAGCCCGAGCCCGGCTCGGAGAAGCCCTGACACCACCAGTCCTCAAGTGATGCGATCCTGGGCAGGAAGCGGCTCTTCTGCGCCTCGTTGCCGAAGGTGTAGATCACCGGGCCCACCATGTTGACGCCGAAGGCGAGCGGCGCCGGCGCCGGTGTCTGGCTCATTTCCTCAAGATAGATGTACTGCTTGATCGGACTCCAGCCGGTGCCGCCATGCTCGACCGGCCAATGCGGCACGGCCCAGCCCTTGTCGTGCAGGATCCGCGTCCAGGTGACCAGTTCTTCCTTGCTGGTGTGGTGACCCGCGACGATGTTTTCGCGGATGCTTGGCGGCAGGGCTTCCCGGAAAAATGTCCTAACCTCGTCGCGGAAAGCCAGCTCGTCTTCTGTGAATCTCAGATCCATGGTTCAACGTCCTCAAAAGATTTCGAAAAGGCCGGCAGCACCCATGCCGCCGCCAACGCACATTGTCACAACACCGTATTTGGCACCCCGGCGCTTGCCTTCAATCAGCACGTGGCCGGAAAGCCGGGCACCGGTCATGCCGTAGGGATGACCCACCGCAATGCTGCCGCCGTTGACGTTGAGCTTGTCGGGATCGATGCCGAGCTTGTCGCGGCAGTAGATCACCTGGACGGCAAAGGCCTCGTTGAGTTCCCAGATGCCGATGTCGTCGATCTTGAGGCCCGCGCGCTCAAGCAGGCGCGGGATGGCGAAGACCGGGCCGATGCCCATCTCGTCGGGCTCGGTGCCGGCGACGGCGAAACCGCGAAGTGCGCCAAGCGGTTGCAGCCCGCGTTTTTCGGCGAGCTTGGCGTTCATCACAACGCAGGCCGAAGCCCCGTCCGACAGCTGGCTGGCGTTGCCGGCGGTGATCAGCGCGCCTTCGCCGCGCACCGGCGTAAGGCCGGCCAGTCCTTCAAGTGTCGTCTGCGGTCGCGGTCCTTCATCGGCGGCGATCGTCACTTCCTTGTAGGAGACTTCCTTGGTCTCCTTGTTCATCACGCCCATCGTCGTGGTGATCGGCACGATCTCCGCGTCGAACCGGCCCGCCTCCATTGCCGCCGCCGTCCGCCTCTGGCTTTCGAGCGCATAGATATCCTGTGCCTCACGGCTGATGCCGTAGCGCTTGCCGACGGTCTCGGCGGTATCGATCATCGGCATGTAGATGTCGGGCTTGTGTTGCATCAGCCAGCGGTCCTGGCGATGGAAATTGTTCATGTGCTCGTTCTGCACCAAGCTGACCGATTCAAGCCCGCCGCCAATGGCGACCGGCACGCCGTCGAGCTGGATCGAGCGCGAGGCCACTGCAATGGCCTGCAGCCCCGACGAACACTGCCGGTCGATCGTTGATCCCGAGACCGTGACGGGCAGGCCGGCACGCACCAGCGCCTGGCGGGCGACATTGCCGCCGGTCGCACCCTGCTGCAGGGCGCAGCCCATGATCACGTCTTCGACCTCGCCGGGCTCGATGCCCGCACGCTCGACGGCATGCTTGATCGCGTGTGCGCCGAGTGTGGCGCCGTCGGTGTCGTTCAGTCCGCCGCGATAGGCCTTGCCGATCGGTGTGCGGGCGGTTGATACGATGACTGCATCCTGCATTGCGGTTTCCTTCACTTTGGAGTGTCTGATGATTTGGCTGCCTGGCCGGGTGTGGCTTTTTCTCTTTCGAGGTCGCGCAGTTCCTTGCGCGACAGCTTGCCGACCGATGTCTTGGGAAGTTCGTCCCGGAATTCCAGCGCCGCGGGCAGTTCGTGACGTCCGAGGCGGTCCTGCAGAAACGTGACCAGCTCTTCGAGCGAGAACGGCTCGGCACCCGGTTTGAGCGTTACGAAAGCCTTCGCAGCCTCGCCGCGATACTCGTCCGCAATGCCCAGCACGATGCATTCGCCCACCGCTGGGTGCTCGTAGATCGCCTGTTCGATCATCTGCGGATAGACGTTGAAGCCGCCCGAGATGATCATGTCTTTCTTGCGGTCGACGATATAGAAATAGCCGTCTGGCGCCATGTAGCCGACATCGCCGGTAAGGAAGAAACCGTCGGCAAACGCGACCTTGTTTTCTTCCGGCTTGTTCCAGTAGCCCGCCGTCACGTTCTTGCCGCGCACCCGGAGTTCGCCGACTTCGCCGACGGCCAAGATCCGGTGCGGATCGTCGAGATCGACCACTTGCAATTCGACGCCGGGCAAGGGCATGCCGATTGATCCGGGCTTGGCTTCGCCGAACGGCAGCAGGTTGGTGCCTGCCGGCGAGGTTTCGGTCATGCCCCATCCGCCGGCGAGCCGCTGGCCGGTCAGGCCTTCGAACCGCTGACCGACTTCCACCGGCAGCGGCGCGCCACCGGAAGAGCAGCGCACAAGCGAGGAGAGGTCGGTCTTCATCAGGTCCGGGTGATTGGCCAGCGCGATCCACATCGTCGGCACGCCGGGGAACGTGGTGATCTTCTTGGCCTGGATGTCGTTGAGCACCTGGGTCGCATCGAACCGCATGTGCAGCACGATCTCGGCCCGTCGCCTGATCCCCAGAAGCAGGATCGTGGTCAGCGCGTAGATATGAAACAGCGGCAGGACGCAGAGAACCTTCTCGCCCTCTTCCGGATCGCCGTAGAGTGCTTCGAACCAGATGTCATAGCTCGAGACAGCCGCGGTCAGGTTGGCATGGGTCAGCATCGCCCCCTTTGCCGGTCCGGTCGTCCCGCCCGTGTACTGTAGCAAGGCGATATCGTCTTCGCGGATTGCCGGCCATGCGCCGGGCGCTGCTCCGCTCGCGCAGAATGCGTCGAACCGGATCACGTCATCGCGCGCGGGGATCTCTTCCCGCGCCGGATTGTCGCCCCCGAATCGGCTGTCGTCTCCAACGATGACCCGGTCGGCGAGACCCGCCTCCATCAACTTGATCGCGCCGGCGAGCATGCCCCCGATATTGGTCGTCACGATGGTGCGCGCGCCCGAATCGGTCAATTTGTGCGCCAGTTCGCGCGGCGCATCCAGCGGCGAGAGATGCGCCAGCCGCGCGCCGGATTTCAACGTTCCGAAAAAGGCAACCGGATGCCAGGGCGTGTTCGGCAGGAACAGCGCCACGGTCTGGTCCTTGGCAAGGCCCGCCGCCAGCAGCGCTGCGGCGAAGGCTTCCGCTTCATCGCGCAGTTGCCTGTAGCTCATTGACCAGCCACGGAACTCGAGCAGGTTCCGCTCGGGACATTCCGCGACCGCCGCGTCAAGCAGGGCCGGAAGGCTGCCTGTCACGATCGGAGTGTCCCACCGCATGTTGTCCGGGTAGGACGCTTCCCAGGCATGCCGCCCGGCGGTCATGCGACATCGTCCTTGCCGGCCATCGCGGATGCCAGCGAACTGCCTTCCTTCGCCGCCTTGCGCAACAGTGCCGCAGGTTCGAACACCGGATTGCCGGTCTTGCCATGCCAGAATTCAAGCCGCTCGACGATGTGCTCAAGGCCAGCCTGCTCCGCCCAGAACATCGGCCCGCCCTTGCCGATCGGGAAGGCGTAGCCGTTGATCCAGACGATGTCGATGTCGGACGGCCGGAGCGCGATACCTTCTTCGAGGATCCTGGCGCCCTCGTTGATCATCGGGTAGATCGTCCGCTCAACGATCTCGTCTGCGCTGATGCTGCGCCGGTTCACGCCAAGTTCCCCGGCCTTTTCCGCAATCAGCGCGTCGACCCACGGATCGGGCTTCGCGTCGCGCGGCCCGTCCTCGTAGCTGTAAAAGCCCTTGCCGGTCTTCTGGCCGAAGCGTCCCGCCTCGCAGAGCGCGTCGCCGATCGCAGCGGTCTGGCCAAGCGACTTGCGGGTCCGCCAGCCGATATCGAGACCGGCGAGATCGCCCATCGCGAAGGGTCCCATGGAGAAACCGAAATCCAGAAACGCCTTGTCGACATCGGCCGGCGAGGCGCCTTCCAGCAGCAGCGATTCGTTCTCCGCCGAGCGCGACGACAGCATGCGGTTGCCGACAAAGCCGTGGCAAACGCCGACGACCACCGGCACCTTGCCGATCTGCTTGCCAAGCGCCAGCGCGGTGGCGATCACGTCCGGGGCTGTTTCCTTGCCGCGGACGATCTCCAGCAGCTTCATCACGTTGGCAGGCGAGAAGAAATGCATCCCCAGCACGTCCGCCGGACGCTTGGTCATCTGGGCGATAGCGTCGACATCGAGATAGGAGGTGTTTGACGCGAGGATGGCGCCGGGCTTCATCACCTCGTCAAGCTTGCCGAACACCACCTTCTTGACCGACATCTCTTCGAACACCGCCTCGATAACGAGGTCGGCGTCTGCAATGTCGTCATAGCTGGTCGTCGTGCTCAGCCGTCCCAGCCGCTTGTCGCGCTCCTCGGCGGATATCGAACCGCGCTTGACCGAGGTGTCGTAGTTGCGCTGGATCACCGCCATGCCGCGGTCGATCGCTTCCTGATTCATTTCCAGGATGGTCACCGGGACGCCGCCATTGGCAAGCGCCATGGCGATGCCGCCGCCCATCGTGCCGGCGCCTATCACCGCGGCCTTGCTGACCTTGCGCGGCCGCACGTCGCGGTCGATGCCCGGGATCTTGTTGGCCTCCCGCTCTGCAAAGAACAGGTGCCGCTGCGCCTTCGACTGGTCGCCGTTCATCAGCTCGATGAAGATTTCGCGTTCCTTGGCCAGCGCCTCGTCGAACGGCGTGTCGAGCGCCATGCGCACGGCGCGGACACAGGCCAGCGGAGCTTCGAGCCCGCGGGCTTTCTTGGTCAGGGTCGCGGCGTGAGCATCAAGCGCCGAAGGGTCGCGGCGCGCGGCTTCAAGCTTGTCTTCGCGGTCGCGCAGCGCCGAGGGTTTTTCGTCCGCTGCCGCAAGTTCGAGCGCAAAGGCCTTGGCATCGGCCAGAAGGTCTTCGCCCGCGACGCGGTCGAGAATGCCGACCTCAAGCGCCTTCCTGGCGCCAACCGGGTTGCCCGGAACAATCACGTCAAGTGCTGCTTCGGGCCCGATCAGCCGCGGCAGCCGCTGGGTCCCGCCGGCGCCGGGGATCAGGCCGAGCTTGACTTCGGGAAGCGCCAGCTTGGCGTCCGCGGTGGCGATCCGGCCATGGCAGGACAAGGAGACCTCAAGCCCGCCGCCGAAGGCAAAGCCGTGGATCGCCGCGACCACCGGCTTGCTCATGGTTTCGCAGCGCGTGTTCACATCGGGCAGCGACGGTTCGCGCGGCGTCTTGCCGAACTCGGTGATGTCGGCGCCGCCGCTGAAGGTCCGGCCGCCGCCGGTCAGCACGACGCAGGTGACGTCCGGATCGGCCTCGGCCCGGTTCATGGCCTCGATCACGCCGTGCCTGACATCAAATCCGAAGGCATTGACCGGTGGATTGTTGATCGTGACCACCGCGACAGCCCCGTCCACCGAGTAAGTTACATCACCAGCCATGTTTTCCTCCCAGAAATGAATTCATTTGTCCGCCCGTTGTGCAAACGAGCGGAGGCAATCTGTCAATGCCGCATTGAACGCGTCTGCGGCTTCGTACTGAACCCAGTGACCGGCATCGTCAACAAGCTTGAACGATGCTTCCGGATCGCGCGCCAGAAGCCATGCGCGACGTTCTTCGAAATAGGGCGCGGCGAGCTGGTCGTGTTCGCCCCAGATGGTCGCCAGCGGGACCCGGCTTGCATCGAGATTTGCGGTCAGCGGCTTGGTCCGGGCTGTCGGGCGGGTGTCGTGACGCGAACGCTCGGCATTGGATTGCTGGATCAGGATGGCCGTATCATCGATCCGCGCCGGGTCGGCGATCATGATTGCCAGCAAATTGTCCCTGTGGATGGCGCGGCGCTGCCCGGCATCCGGAATGTGACGCCAGCTCGACAGCGTCACATCATGCCGCCGCGCCTCGAAGCCGACACCGCCGACGATCACGAAGCCGCCAATCCTCGGCCCGACCAGGCGCGACACGAAGCTGCCGATGATGCCGCCATAGGAGAACCCGACCTGGTAAAACCGCTCGGCCCCGATCAGCCGATCGATCCCGGCGACAAGAATGCGGGCCATCCGGTGCGGATCGGCGTCGCGGTTGCAATCGGCCGAATCGCCAAAACCCGGAAGGTCTGGCACAATCACCCGGTAATCCTGTGCAAGGAAGCGGATCTGACGGAAGAAATGGCTCCACGATCCGGCGCCGCCATGCAGCATCACCAGCGCCGGGCCCGAGCCCCATTCGCGCCAGACCGCAAAGCCTTCGTCGGTTGCGACCTCTGTCCGGCGTGCAGCGCGGTCCAGCTCGGCCACCGGCCTGAAGGCGGCATGGCTCGACCACTCGGGCAGGGCCGTTTCAGGGCTCCCGCCGGTCGTTTCATGTACGGATCTGGCCTCCTCCATCGTCCGCAAACAACCTCCCAGTTTCGCAGTGCGAAATTCAATTTTATTATTTGACCTCTCTGCTAGAATGTGATGGATTGTTTGTCAACAAAGGGAGGAGCGGCTGCATGACAGCCAATGCACGTGGCAACGCTGACGGCGTTGTCGCTGAAAAATCGAGCCTTGGCCACGACGGCAACCGCAAGTTCGTGACCGCGCTTGCGCGGGGGCTTGAAGTGCTGCGCTGCTTCCATCCACGCGACGGATTTCTGAGCAATCAGGAGATTGCGGAGCGCACCGGACTGCCCAAGCCGACCGTGACCCGCCTCACTTATACGCTGTGCGAACTCGGCTATCTGATGCAGATCCCGAGGCTCGGCAAATACCAGCTTGCTCCCGGCACCATCACGCTGGGTTATGCGGCGCTCGCCAATCTCGGCATTCGTCACGTCGCCCGCGACTTCATGGACCAGGCCGCGGAAGTGCTTGCGGCGCCGGTTGCGCTTGGTGTGCTCGATCGCAACAAGGCACTTTACGTCGGAATTTCTCGCGGCTCCGCGACATTTACCGTGCAGCTCGAAATCGGTTCGCGCATCCCGCTGGTCGAAACCGCCATGGGCCGCGCGCTGCTCGTCACCTTGCCCGAAGCGGAACGCGAGGAGCATGTGCTCGCCGCCGTCGAGAAGCATCCCGAAAAGGGCATGCTGATGCGCAAGACCATGGACAAGGCCATGGCTGATTACGAGCAGTTCGGCTTTGTCGTTTCCACCGGTGAGTGGCGGCCCGACATCTACGCCGCAGGCGCGCCCCTGGTCGCTGCCGACGGATCGGGAACCTACGCCTTCAATTGCGGTGCGCCACCCCATCATTTCCCGCCTGAACGCCTCTACAACGAGGTCGGTCCGGTGATGGCGTCACTCGTCCGCGTTGTCGATGATGCCCTGAACGGAAAACGGCCGCTTCGGCCGGATCACAACTGGATGCCCGCGGCACGAACTGCTGGCATGCATGAAAACAGACCGGAGCATGGAGGTCCCTGATGCAAGCTCAACCCGTCAGTTCGCCACCCCAACTTGCCGTGCGCGACGTCGTCGTGCGATTTGGCGGAATCGTGGCGCTGGACGGCATCGCCTTCGAGCTGCACAAGGGGCAGATTCTGGGTCTGATCGGCCCCAATGGAGCGGGCAAGACCACGCTGTTCAACTGCCTCAGCCGGCTTTACACCCCGGCATCGGGTGACATTCTCTATGATGGCAAATCGGTCTTGGCAAAGAAAGCGCACGAGATGCCAGCGGTCGGCATCGGCCGCTCGTTCCAGAATGTGGCGCTGTTCCAGCGCATGTCCGTGCGTGACAATATCCGCGTCGGCGCCCATGCCAACAGCCGCAGCGATTTCTTCTCCGATGCGCTGCGCCTGCCTTGGGTTCGCCGCCAGGAGGCCGAGGTCGACGCCACTGTCAGCGAACTGATCGAGTATCTCGAACTGGGCAGCGTCGCAGATCTTCCGGTGGACGGCTTGCCGTTCGGAACCCGCAAGCGGGTTGAGATTGCCCGCGCGCTTGCCGCCCGTCCCGGCGTGCTGTTGCTCGACGAACCGGCCGGCGGTCTCAATCATGACGAGGTGGGCGAGCTTGGCCGCCTCATCCAGCACATCCGCGATGATCGCGGTGTCACCGTCCTGCTGGTCGAACATCACATGGGCCTGGTGATGTCGATATCGGACAAGGTCGTTGTCCTCAGCTTCGGCCGCAAGATTGCCGAGGGCACGCCGGCCGAGGTTCAGCAAAATCCTGACGTGATTGCCGCATATCTGGGAGGCCAGTCCGAATGAGCAAGTTACTCGAAGTCACCGGCCTTCACGCCTCCTATGGCGATTTCCGGGTCTTGCACGGTCTTGATTTCTCCGTCGAGAAGGGCGGTATCTCGACGCTTCTGGGTGCCAATGGCGCCGGCAAGACCACGACGCTCCGTGCCCTGTGTGGCATGATCAAGCGATCCGGCACCATCCGCTATGACGGCAATGATATCGGCAGCAAGGCGACCGAGGAAATCGTCCGCATGGGTGTGGCGCATGTTCCCGAGGGCCGCGGCACCTTTACCGGCCTGACCACCGAAGAAAACCTCGAATGCGGGGCCATGACGCGCAGCTCCCGGGCCGAGATCGCGCGTGACATGGAGCAGGTCTATCACTGGTTTCCGCGGCTTCGCGAACGCCGCGCCCAGCAGGCAGGCACCCTGTCAGGCGGCGAGCAGCAGATGCTGGCTATCGCCCGGGCGCTGATGCTCCGGCCGCGCCTGATGCTTCTGGACGAGCCCTCCTTTGGTCTGGCCCCGATGATCGTCCAGGAAATGTTCTCGATCCTGCGCAAGGTCAACGAGGAGGAGGATGTCGCCATGCTGATCGTCGAGCAGAACGCCGGTGTGGTTCTCGAACTGGCCGACACCGCCTTCGTCCTTGAAACCGGCGGCATCGTGATGTCGGGTACCGCCGCGGAAATCCGCGACAACGAAACAATCCGCGCCGCCTATCTCGGCTATTGAGGGGGAAACGATGGAGCTTCTCGCACAGCAACTGATCACCGGCATCGCCACCGGCGGAATCTATGCCTGCATGGCACTCGCCGTGGTAATGATCTATCAGGCCATTCACCACCTCAATTTTGCCCAGGGCGAAATGGCGATGTTCTCCACCTTCATCGCCTGGCAGATGCTGGCCTGGGGCGTGCCCTACTGGCTGGTGATTCCGCTGACAGTGGTCGTTTCCTTTGCTGGCGGCGTCGCCATCGAGCGGCTCGTGATCCGGCCTCTCGGAGACGCCCCGGTGCTCAGCCACATCGTCGTCTTCATCGGCCTCTTTGCCATCATCAACAGCCTTGCCGGGTTCATCTGGGACTTCACCATCAAGCCGTTCCCGAGCCCCTTCGGCGAAGGCTCGCAGTTCGGCGGCCTGATCAGCAATCACCAGATCGGCATGATCGCGGTCACCATGACAGTGCTTGTGATGCTGTTCCTGTTTTTCCAGTACACACGGGTCGGCCTCGCCATGCGCGCCGCCGCCGAAAATCCCGCATCGGCCCGCCTGGTCGGTATCCGGGTCGGCTGGATGATCGCGCTCGGCTGGGGCATGGCGGCGGCGATTGGCGCTGTCGCCGGCATTCTGATAGCGCCCATCGTCTTTCTTGAACCCAACATGATGCTGTCGATCCTGCTCTACGGCTTTGCAGGCGCGGTGCTTGGCGGGTTGACCAGCCCGACCGGTGCTGTTTTTGGCGGCTTCATGGTCGGTATCATCGAGAACCTCGCCGGCACCTACATCCCGGAGATCGGTGGCGAACTGAAATTGCCGATCGCGCTGTTCCTGATCGTCACCGTTCTGGTGTTCAAGCCCACAGGCCTGTTTGGCCGCACCGTCGTACAGAGGGTCTGATAGATGTCCGCAAACACCACGACCACCGCCGACGGCCAGGCTCCGGCCAAGCAGGGTGTGAGCCTGCCTCAACCCGCCGCGGCCACAAGCAACGCGAAGATCATGCGGACGGCCGGCGTCATCCTGCTCGCGATCGGAATTGCCGCGCCCTTCCTGTCCGGAAACTTCCTGATCTTCCAGCTGACGATGATGATGATCTACGCGATCGCGATCCTCGGGCTCAATATCCTCACCGGCATCAACGGCCAGTTCTCGCTGGGCCATGGCGCATTCTATGCCGTCGGGGCCTATACTGCCGCCATCATGATGGACCAGTTCGGTATCGGCTACCTGTGGACCCTGCCGGTGGCCGGCATCATCTGCTTCGTTGTCGGCTTCCTGTTCGGGCTGCCTGCGTTGCGTCTGGAAGGTGTCTATCTGGCGCTGGCGACATTTGCGCTTGCCGTCGTCACCCCGCAACTCTTCAAGCTGTCGCCTTTCGAGCACTGGACAAGCGGTGTCATGGGGATCGTGATCTCCAAGCCTGACGCGCCGTTCGGGTTGCCCCTTAACCCCGATCAGTGGCTTTACTTCCTGACTTTCGCCATCGGTCTGCTGGCCTATGTCTGCGCCAGAAACCTCGTCGGCAGTCGGACCGGCCGCGCCTTGATGGCGATCCGCGACAATCCGATTGCGGCAGGATCGATGGGCGTGAACACGCCGCTTTTCAAATCTCTGGCCTTCGGTGTCAGCGCGCTTTACACCGGTGTCGCCGGTGCGCTCGGCGCCATCGTTGTCCAGTACATCTCGCCCGATTCATTTACATTCACGCTCTCCGTGGCCCTTGTCGTTGGGCTTGTGGTCGGCGGCGTCGGCTGGCTGCCCGGCGCGCTGTTCGGCGGGGCCTTCATCATGTTCGTGCCCAATATCGCCGAGGAACTGTCCAAGGGCCTGTCAGGCGCCGTCTACGGCCTCATCATGATCCTCATGATGTACGCAATACCAACCGGGCTGGGAGGCCTGTTGAAGGCGGCGCTGACAGCGTTGTCCAAGCGGAGTATGAATAGGTAGTGCAACCTTAAAGGGAGGAAACCATGCACAAACGACGTAACATGCTCAAATTTGTGGGCGCGGGGCTTGTCTTGAGCGCCGGGCTGTCACTTCCGGCACTCAGCCAGGCGGCAGACATGCCTGGCGTGACCGATACGGAAATCACGATCGGTAACATTGCGCCCTACAGCGGGCCGGCCTCGGCCTACTCGACCATTGCCAAGACGATTTCCGCCTATTTCGACAAGGTCAATGAAGAAGGCGGCATCAACGGACGCACGGTCAATTTCCTGTCCTATGATGATGGCTACTCGCCGCCCAAGGCGGTGGAGCAGGCACGCAAGCTCGTCGAGAGCGACGAGGTTCTGCTGATCTTCCAGTCGCTCGGAACGCCGTCGAACTCGGCGATCGAGAAGTACATGAACATGAAGAAGGTGCCTCAGCTTCTCGTTGCCACCGGAGCCACCAAGTTCGGCAATCCGGGAGAAGCCCCGTGGACGATGGGCTGGCAGCCCAACTACCAGAGCGAGGGCATCATCTATGGTCGCTGGATCGCTTCCGAAATGCCCGATGCGAAGATCGCCGTGATGTTCCAGAACGACGATTTCGGCAAGGACTTGCTCAATGGTCTGAAGACCGGGCTTGGTGACAAGGCCGACATGGTCGTCGCCGAAGCTTCCTACGAAGTTGCCGAGCCGGTCGTGGACTCGCAGGTTGTCAAGTTGAAGGCTTCCGGCGCCAATGTCTTTGTCAGTTTCGCGACGCCGAAATTCGCCGCTCAGGGCATCAAGAAGGCCCACGAGATCGGCTGGGATGCAACCCAGATCGTCGCCAACGTTTCCAACTCGGTGGGCGCGGTTCTCACGCCTGCCGGACTGGAAGCTTCCACCGGTCTCATCTCCACCGCCTATCTCAAGGACATGCAGGATCCCCAGTGGGCGGACGACCAGGGCGCCAAGGACTGGAACGCCTTCATGGACAAGTACTATCCGGACGGTGACAAGCTCTCGAGCTTCACCACCTACGGATATTCGGTGGCGCAGACCATGGTGCACATCCTTGATCAGGCGGGTGATGACCTGACGCGCGAGAACGTGCTCAAGCAGGCTGCCAGCATGAAGGACGTCACCCTGCCGCTGTTCCTGCCCGGCATGACGATGAACACGACCGAGACCGACTACTTCCCGATCGAGCAGATGCAGTTGATGAAGTTCAACGGCGAGCGCTGGGAAACCTTCGGTGACATCATCTCCGGCGAAGTCGGCGGCTGATACAAGGCTCTTCTGAGCAAGATCGAAACGCCGGGCACCCTGTGGTGTCCGGCGTTTCCATTTCTGGGTTTCGCCCTCGGAACCGCACCATTTATACATTTGCCATCAATGTTGACATTTGTCTATTATCGCGACATTGTCGCCATGAATGAGGGAGGCAGATGTGCGCAACAAACGTTCGACCGAAGACGTAGCCATGGGAATTCGCAGACGGGTGTTCGAGCACTCGATGCGCAACAATGGCGGCTATCTCAGCCAGGCCTGCTCGGCCGCCGAGCAACTGGCGTTCCTCTATAACGAGGCCCTGGATCTGGGCGAGCCGGTGTTGCCGGCAGTGCCCAGGCCTTTCGCCGGCGTCCCCTCCGCCGACAATCCGGATTATGTCACCGGCGCCGGTTACAATGGCCCGTTCGAGCCCCAGTATGACCGGCTGTTCATTGCGCCCGCGCATTACGCGCTGGTGGCCTATGCGACACTGATCGAGACCGGCCGGATGGATGCCGAAGGCCTCGAGATGTTCAACAAGGATGGCTCGTCGGTCGAGATGATCGGCGCCGAGCATTCGCCCGGCATGGAAGTCCACAACGGCACGCTGGGCATCGGCCTGTCGACCGGCGCGGGCCTCGCCTTCGGTCGCAAGCGCCGTGGCGAAAGCGGTGGGGTCTGCGTCTTCATGTCCGATGGCGAGGTCCAGGAGGGCCAGACCTGGGAAGCGGTGCAGGCAGCCGCCCACCACGGCATCGACAATCTCTGGGCGCTGATGGATGTCAATGACCAGCAGTGCGACGGAGCCATGGATTCGGTGATGGAAGTCCGCGACATCGCCGCCAAGTTCCGCGCCTTTGGTGCCGTCTGTGTCGAGATCGATGCGCATGATCTGGGCGCCATGCGCCAGGCCAGGAACGAGCCGCACGAAGGCCAGCCGCTGATCATCCTGGCCCGCTCCTCGCCCACACAGGGCATGAGCTTCCTGCAGAAGCGCTTCCCGCGGCTGCATTATGTGCGGTTCAAGTCCGAGGAGGAGCGCGCCGAAATGAATGCTTCCATCGCCGCCGAGCTTGGTATCGACCCGATTGAACTGGAGACGCACTGATGGTTGAGATGGTCAATCGCCCCTATGCGTCGGCCTTCGAGGCCTACGCCGTCAAGCATCCCGATGTGCTGTGCCTGTCCGCCGACCTGACCTCGTCCTGCGAGATCGACGGTTTTCGCGACCGCCACCCGGACCAGTTCCTGTCGCTCGGCATGGCCGAGCAGAACATGATGAGCTTTGCCGGTGGCCTCGGGCTTGCCGGTTACCGCCCGTTCCTGCATTCGTTCGGCGTCTTTCTCTATCGCCGGCCTTACGACCAGCTCATGGCATCGGTCGCCTATCCGCGCCGCAAGGTGCGCCTGATGGGCTTCCTGCCCGGCATCACCACGCCCGGCGGCATGACCCACCAGGCGATCGAGGATGTCGCCGTCATGCGGTCGATCCCCAACATGTCGATCCTCGAAACCGGCGACGCCACCGAGGTCGAGAGCATCTGCGAGGCAGCCGATTCCATCGACGGTCCGGTCTATTGCCGCGTCCTGCGCGGCTCGGTTCCGCGCCTGTTCGACAGCCCGATCAAGGTCGGCGAAATGCGCGAACTTTCCTTGGGAGCCGATGTTCTGGTGGTCACCTCCGGCATTGCCACGGAAGAAGCACTCCGTGCCCGCGACGCGCTGTCCAGGGCCGGTGTCTCGATCCGGCATCTGCACATCCACACCATCAAGCCGTTCAACGAGCAGGCGCTGCTCGATCATATCGGCTCGGTCTCCAAGGGCGTCGTGGTGCTCGAAAACCACGTCATCACCGGCGGGGTCGGCTCGCTGGTCGCCGAGATCATGGCCGACAACGGCGTCGGCAAGCCGCTGGTGCGGCTTGGTCTCAACGACACCTATGCCCATGGCGGTTCGAAGCCCTACCTGATGAAGCATTACGGTCTTGATGCCGGTGCACTGGTGCGCGGCATCGAGCGCATCATCGGCGCCTCGACCGGCATCGACGAGGAAGCGCTTGCCAGCGCCCGGGTCGAGGCGGTTCATTCCGCCGTCAAGGCGGAGGCGCTGTAGGGATGGCGGACGACACCCGGTTCCGCGTCCGCTACCGGCTGCTGGCGGACAGCCCGCAGGACGCCGACCAGCGGGCGCTTGGCATCGCGCTCGAACAGACGGTGGAAATCCCCGGCGACATCGTGCCAGCGGGCTACATAAGCGACGAGATCGTCGGCCAGATTGAAAGCGTCAGGCATCTTCGCGGCAATACCTATGAGGCGGAGATCTCCTACAGTCCCGACAGCGCCGGCGACGAGATCATCCAGCTGATCAACGTGATCTTCGGCAATTCCTCGATCCAGCAAAATATTCGCGTGACGGGCTTCGAGCCCGGCCGGGTGATCCGCGAGCGTTTCGCCGGCCCGCGCTTTGGCATCGAAGGTGTTCGCGCGCGCTCGGGGCGAAGCCGTGGTGGACTCATCTCGCCCGTGATCAAGCCGCAGGGCTCGAGCGTGAAGCAGCTCGCCGACATTGCCTATCGCTGCACGCTTGGCGGTGCCGATATCATCAAGGACGATCACGGTCTCGCCAACCAGAAGATGGCGCCGTTCGGCGAACGTGTGAAGGCGGTCAGCGACGCTGTCGCCGAAGCCAACGCCAGGTCCGGCGGCTCGGCACTCTATTTCGTCAACGTGACCGGCCACACCGGTTCGCCTGTGGACGAGGCGTTCCAGGCCAGGGAGGCGGGCGCCGGTGGCCTGCTGCTGATGCCCGGCCTGATGGGCTTTGGCGTGGTGCAGGCGCTGTCGCGCGATCCGTCCTTCGATCTGCCGATCATGACCCATCCGAGTTTCACCGGCCCCTTTGTGCTGACGCCTGAAACCGGTGTTTCCCACGCCATCATGTACGGCGTGTTCCAGCGTCTGGCCGGATCCGACATTTCGGTGTTCCCCAATGTCGGCGGCCGCTTCGGCTTCAGCGTCGAGGAATGCCTGTCGATTGCAGAGGCCTGCCGCGCGTCCGACGGCATCGGCCGGCCGATGATGCCGAGCCCCGGCGGCGGCATGAGCGTGGAGCGCGCAGGCGACATGGTCTCGATGTATGGCGAGGACGTGGTCTTCCTGCTCGGCGGCAGCCTGCTGCGCGCCGGCGAGGCGATCGGGGAGGCGGTGCGCGCCATGCGCGACGCCGTCGACAGCATAGCGGCCTGATTGAAACAACCGGGGTCTGTCCTGGAAACTGTGGGGCGCGGTTGAAAGACCGGCCCCATTTTTTTGCCGCAAGGAGAGCCTGCTGAAATGGCTTTGGCCTTGCCGAAAGCCGCTGACCTGTGTGGTTTGGCGAGGGCTTGAAGAAGCGATGTGAGCGCAGAAAAAAGGCCGCATCCGGAGATGCGGCCTTTCCATCCTGGGAGGGATGTTGGATCAGCGTGCCGGCAGCGGCATCCAGTCGGTCATCGCGACATCGGCATGGGCAAATTGCGGCATCTTGGCCGAGAGTTCTTCCATGTTCTTGATGTCGTTCTCGATGAGGAAGTCCTGCGTGATCAGGGTTGGCGGCACCACCACCTGGGCACCGGGTTCGCCGCCGGTCAGCATGATGGCGAGAGCCCGTACCGAGACTTCGCCGACAACTGCCGGGTTGGTCGCAACGGTTGCCGCCCAGGCGCTGTCAGGCTCGCGCATCGCCGAGATGTCGGCGGTCGAGACGTCGGCGGAATAGATCTTGATGTCCTGCGACATGCCGGCTTCGTCCACCGCGATCTTCACGCCCTTGGCGAATTCGTCATAGGGAGCGAAGAACACCGAGATGTCCGGGTTTGCCTGCAGCACCGAGCGTGCCTGGTTGGCGTTCGAGTTGGCGATCGGGTTGTCGAGCGTGCCGATCTGGGCGGCTTCCACGATACCCGGATTGGCGGCCTTGACCTCTTCCCATGCGACGTGACGGCGGTCGAGCGGAGCGATGCCGGGCACGTAGACATAGCCGGCCTTCCATTCGGTGCCGTTGTCCTTGATCGCCTGTTCCAGCGCCAGCTTGCCGAGCAGGTAATCCGACTGCTCGATCTGCGGGATCGCGTCGTTTTCGACATTGACGTCGAAGGCCACGACCTTGATGCCGGCGTCCACCGCGCGCTGGGCGGCTTCCTTCATCGATTCCGTCAGGCCGTGCTGGATGATGATCCCGTCGACGCCCAATGCAATTGCCTGGTCGACCATGTCGGCCTGAAGGGCCGCGTCCTGACGGCTGTCGAGGACCCGGAGATCGACGCCAAGTGCTTCGGCCTGCTTTTCCACGCCCGACAGATAGGCCTGAAAGAAGTCACCGGTGGAGAGATAGCGCACCAGCGCGATCTTCACATCGCCGGGGTTGTCGAGCGGCGCCGGCATGTCTGCAGCCGTTGCAAGGCTCGCGGGCAGGGTGACGGCTGCAGCGGCGAGGCCCGCAAAGAGGGCCAGGGCTTTTCTGCGTATGATTTTCATGCTGTTTTCCTCCGTTAAATGATTGGTCTTGCTTAGTGGCCGCCGGCCTTCCGGGCCGAAAGCGAGAAGGTGAAGACAAGGGCGATGACCAGCACCAGGCCCTTGATGAAATCCTGCGTGTAGTAGGGCGCGTTCATCATCGTCAGGCCCTGCAGCAGGATGCCCACAAACAGCGCGCCCATGGCGGTGCCGAAGGCATTGGGCTTGGCAGCACCCAGCACCGCAAAGCCGATCAGGGCTGCGGCAACCGCATCGAGCAGCAGATTGGTGCCCGAGGCGATGTCGCCACGCCCGAGACGGGCTGCAAGCAGCATGCCGCCGATCGATGCCAGAACGCCCGAGATCATGTAGGCAAGGATCTTGTAGTTGTTGACATTGGTGCCCGTCAGGCTGGCCGCCCGCTCGTTCGATCCGATGGCATACATCAGCCGGCCGTGCCGGGTGAGCTCGAGGAACACCCAGACCAGAATGCCGATGACCACCAGGAAGATCACCGGAGCCGGCAAAAGGTTTTCCAGCATGAAGTCGAACCGGTGCCGGCCAAGCTGCAGGAACAGCGGCGAGAAGGTGCCTTCCGCCGTCGACCCGTCGGGCAGTGTCATGCCCATGGCAATCGAGCGGCCTTCGGTCGGAATGCGCTGCAGGCCGACCAGCAGGAACATCATGCCGAGCGTCGCCAACAGGTCGGGCACCTTTGTCTTGACGATCAGCAGGCCGTTGATCAGGCCGATGAAGGCACCCATCGCCAGGCAGGCGATGATGGCGACAAAAGCGGGCTGTTCAAGCACCACCATCATGTAGGCCGCCAGCATCATCGACGAGGTGGCGACCGAGCCGATCGACAGGTCGAAGCCGCCGACCACCAGCGTGCAGGTGACGCCGAGCGCCAGGATGCCGGTGATCGCCACCGACTGAAAGATGAACACCGCGCTGCGCGGTCCGGCGAAACCGTTGGCGAAGACCGAAAAGAAGATCACCAGGCCGACGAGGAGCGCCAGGAAGCCGTACCGGATGGCGATGTCGATCAGCCCGTTGGAGCCGGGCTGCGGTTTTGGCGCGCGCGAACCCGCGCTGGAGGTTTCGGTCTGGTTCATGCTCATGCGTGTGCTGTCCTTGCGGCGCTGCCGGCATCTGCCGGCATGGCCCCGGTTACTGCGGTGAGAATCTCGTTGAGATCCACGTTCTCGTTTCTGAATTCCGCCGCGACCGAATGCTCGGTCATGACGATGATGCGGTCGGCGACTTCCAGCGCCTCGTCGAGTTCCGAGACAAACACCAGGGTCGCCCGGTTCTTCGCGGTTTCGCGGATCTTGCGGCCGATATCGCGGCGGGCGCGAATGTCGACACCCTGGAAAGGCTCGTCGAGCAGCAGCAGCCGGCATTGCTCGGCAAGCCACCTGGCCAGCATCACCTTCTGCTGGTTGCCGCCCGACAGCGTGCCGATCGAATCGGTCTCGCCCTGGCAAACGATCGACAGCGCCTCGATCATCTCGTTGGCGGTGCTACGCTCGTCCGAGCGCTTGATGAAGGACAGGTTCGAGTAGCGCGCCAGGAAGGGCAAGGTGATGTTGCGGGTGATGTCGAAATCGGCAACCACGGCATTGTTGGCCCGGTCCTTGGCTGACATGAACACACCCCGCGCTATCGCAGCCTTGGGATTCGCCGGCGCATAATCCTTGCCGTCAATCCGGATCTGTCCACCGGCAGGGCGGCCCAGTCCGAACAGGCTCTGGGCGAAGGCGCTCTTGCCGCTGCCGAGCAGGCCGGTAACGGCAACCACCTCGTTTTCGCTCAGGTTGAAATCGAACGGCTTGCTGCCGGAGAGCAGCCGGAGATCGGTGATTTCCAGCACCCGTCTGCCGGGGGCGCCGATGCTGATGTCGGCATCGGTCATGCGGTGGCCGAGCATGGCGTTGACCGCGCCTTCATAGTCGAGCTCTTCGCCCTCGAAGACCCCGGAAATCTCGCCGTCGCGCATCGACACGATGCGGTCGGCGATGCGGCGGATGTCCGACATCCGGTGCGAAATGTAGAGAACGGCAACGCCCTTGGCCGAAAGACGTTCGATGAGAAGGAACAGCCGTTCGGCTTCGGAGGCTGAGAGCGATGATGTCGGCTCGTCGAGAATGAGCAGCTGCGGATCATGCGCCATGGCCCGCGCAATGGCGATCAGTTGCCGGTCGGCGACGCCCAGTTCTGCCACCGACTGGCGCACATTGAGCGCAAGCCCCATCTGGCTGGCTATGCGTTCGGCATCGGTATAATTCTGCCGGCGCTTGAGAAAGAAGCCGTAGCCCGGCTCGGCGAGCCGGTCGATCAGCAGGTTGGAGGCGACATCGAGATCAGGAATTACCCCGTCATTGATGTTCTGGTGCACGGTAACGACGCCGGCGCGGATGGCTTCTGAAGGTGTTGACGGGCGGAAATCCTTGCCCAGCAGCGTGATCGAGCCGGCATCGAGCGCGTGTACGCCGCTCAGGATCTTGACCAGGGTGGACTTGCCCGCGCCGTTCGCGCCCATCAGCACGGTGACCGATCCGGCGGGCAGCGACAGGTTAAGCTGCTTGAGGACACGGTTGTCCCCGAACGACTTGTCCACGCCCCGCAGATCGCAAAGAGTTCCGTTCATGCTGTCCTCCCGCTATGATGAAAACAGCAGCGATGACAAAAGTCAATACGTATTGACAAATGATTGAAATGGGCACTAGGCTTGCACGATACGCAGCCTTGACTGTCATTTGGGAGGATGGTTTTGAGCAACGACTACAAACCTTTATCGCCGGAAACCCTTGGCCAGCGCCTGGGCGGACTCGACGTCATGAAGCAGGCCGTGGGCGGCAATGCCGATGCCTGGACAGTGCGGGAAGTCGGTGACGGCAACCTCAATCTCGTCTTCATCGTGGAAGGTGACGCTGGCAGTGTCATCGTCAAGCAGGCGCTTCCCTATGTGCGCCTGGTAGGTGACAGCTGGCCGCTGCCGCTCAAGCGCGCGTTCTTCGAGTATCATGCATTGATCCGCCAGGAGGCGCGGGACCCGGGCAGCGTGCCCCAGGTCCTGCATTTTGATGAAAGCCAGGCGCTCATCGTCATGGAACGGCTGCAGCCGCATATTATTTTGCGCCAGCAGACCATGGAAGGGCGCAAGGTTGCGGGGTTGGGCCAGACCTTGGGATTGTTTGCTGCGCGCACCGCCTTTCGCGGGTCGGATTTGTCAATGACGGCGGGCGACAAGAAAGCCGACGCGGCTCTCTTCGCCGGAAATGTCGAGCTGTGCGACATTACCGAGTCGTTGGTCTTCACCGATCCCTATTACGATGCTGAGATGAACCGGCACACCACACCGCAGCTTGACGGCATTGTCGCCGACCTGCGCCGGGACGAGGCGCTGAAGGTCGAGGTTCAGCACATGAAGCGCGCGTTCACCTCGCGCGGTGAAACCATGTGCCATGGCGATCTTCATGCCGGCTCGATCATGGTCACCGGCGAGCAGTCGCGGATCATCGATCCCGAGTTTGCCTTCTACGGGCCGTTCGGCTTCGACATCGGCATGCTGATCGGCAACTACCTCATGGCCTATCACGCCATGCCGGCCCATATCTCCGACGCCGATGCCTGCCGCGGTTTCCAGGACTGGATCCTCTCGGTCATTGACGAGACCTGGTCGGTCTACCGCCAGGAATTCCTGCGCCTGTGGCGTACGGAACGGACCGGCATCCTCTACCCGAAGGCGCTCTATGAGGATCAGGGACATCATTTCGCCTCGGAGAGCGCTGCCGAGCAGCTGCTGGGCGAGATCTTCCGTGATTTGGTCGGCTTCGCCGGCATCGAGATGCACCGCCGTATCTTGGGCCTCGCCCATGTGGCCGAACTCGACACCATCGAGGACGAGGATCTGAAGGCCCGCTGCGAGGCCAAGTGTCTCAAGCTGGGGCAATTCCTGGTCATCAACAGAAACCGCCTGACCGGCATGGATGCCGTGCTGGCAGCGGCGCGGCGCGCTGAAACGGGAGCATAGGAATGAAGGTTGGCGATACGCATTACCGGTCGATCTGGTTCGATGGAGAAAAGTCCAGGGTCATGATCATCGATCAGCGCTGGCTGCCGCACGAGTTCCGGGTGGTCGCACTCGACACGCTTGATGAATTCGCCACCGCGATCCGGGACATGTGGGTGCGCGGCGCGCCGCTGATCGGCGCCACCGCCGCCTACGGCGTCGCCATCGAGATGCAGCGTAACGCTTCAGATGAAGCACTCGACAATGCCTGGGAGCGGCTGCACGAGACCCGGCCGACGGCGGTCAACCTGCGCTGGGCGCTCGATGAAATGCGCGGTGTTCTTTCGTCTCTTCCCGAAAGCGAGCGCGCCGCGGTGGCCTTCCGCAAAGCCGAAGAGATCTGCAACGCCGATGTCGAGACCAACCGCATGATCGGCGTGCACGGCCTGGAGATCGTCCGGAAGATCGCCGCCACCAAGAAACCCGGCATGCCGGTCAATATCCTCACCCACTGCAATGCCGGATGGCTGGCGACGGTGGACTGGGGCACGGCCACCTCGCCGATGTATCACGCGGCAACCGCAGGCATTCCGATCCATGTCTGGGTCGACGAGACCCGTCCGCGCAACCAGGGCGCCCAGCTCACCAGCTGGGAAATGAACAGCCACGGCATTCCGCATCATCTCATCGTCGACAATGCCGGCGGGCATCTGATGCAGCATGGCCAGGTCGACATGGTCATCGTCGGCACCGACCGGACGACGGCCTCAGGCGATGTCTGCAACAAGATCGGCACCTATCTCAAGGCGCTGGCCGCCCACGACAACAATGTGCCGTTCTATGTGGCGCTTCCCTCGAGCACGATCGACTGGACGGTGGATGACGGCGTTCGCGAAATCCCGATCGAGGAGCGTGATGACCGCGAGGTCACCCATGTCTTTGGCCGTCTGGAAGATGGCAGCGTCACTTCGGTGCAGATTTCCCCGGATGGCACGCCCGGCGGCAATCCGGCCTTTGATGTCACGCCGGCACGCCTGGTCACTGGCCTGATCACCGAGCGCGGTGTCACGGAGGCCAGCCGCGAGGGACTGCTGGGTCTGTTTCCCGAACGCCGCAGCGCCGCCTGATTGGGGATCGCCTGAGCGGCATCCGTCTCAGGCGAGTTCCATCATCGCAGCGGCGCAGCTCTGGTTGGTGACCACGTGGGTGGCATATCCGCCCCTGATGGCGGCAACGGCCGCCGGCACCCGCTCTTCGCCGACCGACACCAGGATTCCCATGTCACGGTGCCGAAGCTCCTCGAGCTCGATCCCCATCATCCGGTCATCGAGCGGGCCGGAGACCGGATCACCCTTGGCATCGATAAAGCGGCCGCAGAGCACGCCGACCGCGCCGTTGGCGATATAGTCTTCCAGCTCTTTCTGGGTGGCGACGCCGCTCGACGCAACATGGCTGTCGGGTTTGCAGGATCCCACGGCGAACAGTGTCTTGTTGCAGTCGCTGATCGCGTCGAGCTGCTTTGAGATGAGCGATTCCGCCCGGAGGGTGGCGGCAATTTCAGCGGTGCTCAGGATTGCGGGCACATGCAGGTTGATGCATTTGGCGGAGAATTTGCGCGCCACGTTGGAGGAGCAGACATCGGCGGAAAAGCCATAAGGCGTGGCCATCGAGCCGACCAGCTGCAGCACTGTCAGGTCGGCGATGGTGGTCTGCTCAAGGCGTTCGGCGACATCGTAGATGGTCTTGCCCCAGGCGACGCCGAGCCGGTCGCCCGGTTCCAGCAGGCTTGGCAGCCAGTCCGCAGCACCCCGGATGATGCGGCTCGCGTGGTCATCCTGGCCGCCGGTGCCGTCGGGCAGGATATAGGCGGCCTTGAGACCGAACCGGTCGCGCAATTCCAGCGCGGCGCGATGGGTGTTGAAAGCCTCGGGCGCGAGCTTGGTGTGGATGTAACCGCGCTCGCGGGCTTCCTGCAGATAGTTGACCACCGTGGCGCGCGACACCAAGAGCCGGTTGGCTATTTCGCTCTGGTTGAGTCCGTCATGATAGTAAAGCCATGCGGTTTCAACGACGATATCCTCGCCGCTGATCTGTTTGGTTGAGCGCCTGGTTGAGTTCTGAGGCATTTCGATCCATCACCAATATATACATTTGACAATAGCGAATGACTTTTGTCAAATGCGACACATTCACATGGGCAGGAGACGGTAATGAGGCAAAACAGGTGGAATGACAAGGAAGCCCAGGCGCGGGTCGATGCGGCGGGCGCCGATCCGGCTGACCGCACGCTGGCGCTCAGGGTCTATTCCTCCCGCATCATAGGCGCCGATCCCGATCTTGTCATGCATGGCGGTGGCAACACCTCGGTCAAGACCGAGCGCCGGGACCTGTTCGGCGCGATGCAGAAAGTCCTGCACGTCAAGGGCAGCGGTTGGGATCTCGACACGCTCGAGGCGCCCGGCCTGCCCGGGGTCCGGCTCGAGCCGCTGCTTGAAATGCGCAAGCTTGATGCCCTGTCCGATGAGGACATGGTCAACATGCAGCGCTCTAACCTGCTTGACTCGGCTGCGCCCAACCCGTCGGTCGAGACCCTGCTGCATGCCTTTCTGCCGCATACCTTCGTCGATCACACCCATGCCACGGCCTTTCTGGCGCTGGCAAACCTGCCGGATGCCGAAGCGGCGATCCGCGAGATTTTCGGCGACCGGCTGGCCGTCGTGCCCTACATCATGCCCGGCTTTGCCCTCGCGAAGAAGGCGGCCGAAGTCTTCGACGCCCATCCTGATTGCGAAGGGCTGATCCTGCTCAAGCACGGCCATTTCACCTTTGGTGCTTCGGCGAAGGAGAGCTACGACAAGGTGATCGAGCACACCAACATGGTCGAGGAGTGGCTTGCGGCGAGGAACGGGGGCCGGAAGTTCGATTGCACCGTCAAGCGGGATCGTTCGCTTGCCAGCGAGGCGTCAGCGGCCGAAGTGCTTCCGGTGCTGCGCGGCGCGATTGCGGCTTTGCGTGGCGAGCATCACAATGCATCCCCCCGGCCTGTGGTGATGGACATTCGGGGTGGGGAGGCAATCAATGCATTTCTGCACCGCACCGATCTTGGGGATCTGGCGCAGCGCGGCGTCGCCTCGCCTGATCACGTGATCCGCACCAAGGGCAACATGCTTGTCCTCGGCAAGGATGATCTTGCCAACGGACGTGAAGGCATCGAGGCGAAGGTGGCGGACTATGCCGCCGCTTACAGCGCCATGTTTGAGGCCCAGTTCAAACGAGTTGGCGGCGGCAAGGTCATGCTCGAGCCGCACCCATGCGTGGCATGGATCGAAGGCGTCGGCATTGCCGGCATCGGCAAGGATGCGTCTGCAGCGTTGGCCGCCGCCGATATCGCCGAGCAGACCGTCGAGGTGATGAGCCAGGGCGAGGCCGCCGGCGGCTTCCGGCCGATCGGGATGGATGATCTTTTCGACATGGAGTACTGGTCGCTCGAACAGGCCAAGCTGTCAAAGGCCGCGGCCAAGCCCTTCGCCGGACAGATCGTTGCGGTGACCGGCGGGGCAGGCGCCATAGGTCTCGCCACCGCGAAAGCCTTCGCCCGCGAGGGGGCTGCGATTGCCCTGATCGATTTCAACCCGGAAGCCTGCAAGGTCGCCGCGGCCTCCATCGGTTCGAACTGTCTTGCTGTGGTTGCGGACCTGACACAGAAAGGCGCAGCCGAGCGGGCAATCAGCGAGATCGTGCGGCGTTTCGGCGGCCTCGACGTGCTCGTCTCCAACGCCGGCGCCGCCATTCAGGGCATGCTTCTCGACCTTGATGACGAAACACTTCGCTCGAGTTTCGAGCTCAATTTCTTCTCCCACCTGGCCATGGCAAAGGCTGCTGCGAGTGTGTTCGCCGCGCAGGGGCATGGCGGGCAGATGCTGTTCAACGTCTCCAAGCAGGCGGTCAATCCGGGCAAGGGTTTTGGCGCCTACGGGCTCCCCAAGGCCGCGACCTTCTTCCTGGTCCGGCAACTGGCGCTGGAGCTCGGTGGATCCGGTGTCAGGGTCAACGGCGTCAATGCCGACAGGATCCGCTCCGGCCTGCTGACCGATGATTTCATCAGGTCCCGCGCCGAGGCGAGGGGCGTTTCCGCCTCCGACTACATGGCGGGCAACCTGCTGAAGGCCGAGGTCGAGGCGCATCATGTCGCCGATGCATTTGTGGCGCTCGCGAAGTCCGAGCGGACAACGGCTCATGTCGTCACCGTGGACGGCGGCAACATCGAAGCGGCGCTGCGCTGAGTTCGGCCCCGGTGCGCCTGGTTGGCGTGGAGCGTTCGGCGCTGATCGGGTAACCGCCCAGGCCAACCAAGCGGGACGAACACGCTTGCAAATTGAAATATGAATCAGTATTCATGTTTTATGGCAACGAACCCGTATCCCAGAACCAAGAGAGGTGCCGAGCGGCGCGAGCAGATCCTGCGCGCTGCCGAGGTGATGATCGGCACGCAGGGCTTCTCTGCGGCCTCGATCGCCGACATCACCCGTCATGCGAAAACGGCGCTCGGCACCTTCTATATCTACTTTTCCAGCAAGGAAGACGTCTTCCGCGAACTGGTTCTGGAAATGGGGCAGCTGACGCGCGCCATGGTCACCGAGGCGGTGGCCGATGCGCCCAACAGGCTTGAAGCCGAGCGCGCCGGCCTGAAGGCCTTTTTACGCTTTGTCGCCGAACGCCCCTCGCTGTACCGGATCGTCGAGGAAGCCCGCTTCATCGATGTCGAGGCCTACAAGGCCTATTTCACCAATTTCGCCAAGGCCTATGCAGCCCAACTGCGTGAAGCCGAGGCATCGGGCGAATTGCGGCCCGGCGACGCCGAGGTCCGGGCGTGGGCGCTGATGGGAATCGCCAAGACACTTGGCGAGCGCTACGTGCTCTGGGATGAGACCGCCGACATCGACCATGTCGTTGACGAGGCTTATTCGATGATCAGGGACGGCATTGCGCCATGACGGCGAAAGTCGCCTTCGATACGGTCGACCTGCCGGGCGGCGCTGCCTGTGTGCGGCTGACACTTTCCGGTGGCCGCGCCAATGCGCTGGAGCCGGGACTGCTCGGCGATCTCATCTCGGCGCTGGACCGGGCGGAGGCGCAGGACGCCAGGATCATCCTGCTGTGCGGCGGGCGGAACTTCTCAAGCGGGGGCGATGTTCGCGGCTTTCATGCCGCTACGCTTGACGGCAGGGGCCAGGACTATGCCCGCACGGTTGTCCCACTACTGCAGACGATCGTCGCCCGGCTGATCGCGATGCCGCGTCTGGTGGTTGTGGCAGCGCGCGGCGCCATAACCGGCGGCTCGGCCGGGCTGCTGTTTGCCGCCGATCTGGCCGTGCTTGCTCCTGACGCTTTCGTGCAGCCCTACTATCCACAAGTCGGCTTTGCCCCGGACGGCGGCTGGACGGCGCTGCTGCCCGAACGCATCGGCGCAGGCCGGGCGGCGGAATGGCTGCAATCGGACCGGCGTCTGTCAGCCCAGGCGCTGTGCGATGCGGGGCTGGCTACGGCGGTTTCCGACATTCCGGAAGAGCGAGCACTCGAGCTTGCGGCAAGCGGCGAGATCGGCACCCGTCTGGCGACCAAGGCGCTGATCTGGGACAGCGCCCGCCGCCGCCATATCGAGACCCGGCTGCAAGCCGAAACGACGGCGTTTCTTGACCGTATAAGTCAGCCCGACACGCTGCGCGGCATGTCGCGGTTTCTCGAACGCGTGGGAGGCACGGCAGATGTTTGACACCATTCCCGACATGGCCGCCAAACGGGCCGAGATCTCGCCGCACGCGATTGCCTTCATCGATGCGGACAGCGGACGGCAATGGCGGTTTGCCGAAATCAATGATGCCGCGAACGCGGTTGCCGCCGGCCTTGGCCGGGCGGGCATTACCCAAGGCGACCGTCTGGCGATCCTCTGCCTCAACCGGGTCGAGTTCTTCATCACGCTGTTTGCCTGCCAGAAGACCGGCGTGATCCTCTGCCCGCTCAACTGGCGGCAGCCGGCGCCCGAACTTGTCGAAACGCTCGAACCGGTCGACGCCAAGGCGATCATCCACGACCATGCGCAGGCCGGGCTGGCGGAAGCGGTGGCAACGACTTGCGGCATTCCGCAACTGGCGATCGAGACCGATCTTGCAGCCTGGATCGAGGCTGGCGCGGAGCAACGCTCAGAGGCGGTCGACGCCAACCAGCCCTGGTACCTGCTGTTCACCTCGGGAACGACGGGGCGGCCGAAGGCGGTGATCCAGACCGCGCGGATGGCCTGGGCCAATGCCGTCAACATTTCCCAGGCGTCGCGGATGACGGCGGAAGACCGCTCCGTCAATTTCCTGCCGCTGTTTCACACCGCCGGCATCAATCTCTACACCCTGCCGCTGTTCCTGATGGGCGGCTCATCGACGGTTCTGCCAAAATTCGAACCGGACCAGATATTCGATCTGCTCAAACAGAGCAGGGTGAACCAGTTCTTCGGCGTCCCGGCGATCTACCAGGCCTTCAGCCTGCTGCCAGATGTCGGCGATATCGACTGGTGCTCGGTCCGTTGCGGCTGTGGCGGTGCGCCGTTGCCCGAACCGCTGATCCGCTTCTTTGCCGGGCTCGGCGCCAAGGTGCTCAACGGGATGGGCATGACCGAAACCGGACCGACGGTGTTCCTGATGGATCCGGAAAACGCCGAGCGGAAAATCGGCTCCGTCGGTCGCGCGCAGATGCTCACCGAAATGCGGCTGGACGGCGTCGACGCCGGGCAGGCGGGGGCCGGCGAGATCCAGCTCAGGGGCCCCAACATCACGCCGGGATACTACCTCAACGAAAAGGCCACGCGCGACGCCTTCACCGAGGACGGCTGGCTCAGGACCGGCGATGTCGGGCGGCGCGACGAAGACGGCTACATCTTCATCGTCGACCGGATCAAGGACATGTATATTTCCGGCGGCGAAAACGTCTATCCGGCCGAAGTCGAGCGGGTGCTCAATGAACATGCCGATGTGCTCGAATCCGCGGTGATCAGCATGCCCGACGCCAGATGGGGCGAGGTGGGCGCCGCCTTCATCATCCCCAGGCCGGGTGCCAGTCTCGATCCTGACGAGCTCAGGAGCTGGAGCCGGCAAAGGCTGGCGGCCTACAAGGTGCCGGTCCGGATCACGCTTGTGGAGGATTTTCCGCGCACGGCGGCCGGCAAGGTTCGCAAGCCGGAATTGAGGTCGATGTTGCCATGAAGATCGAGCTGTCTGCCACATGGACCCCGTCACAGCAGGAGTTCGACCTGTTCGCCCGGATTTCCGGCGACGACAACCCGATCCACGTCGATCCGGATTTTTCCGCCCGGACCGCCTTCGGCCGCACGGTCAGCCACGGCATGCTGATCTACACCAAGCTGTGGGGACTGTTGATCGCCTCGCACCCGGAAATCAGGCAAATGGGCCAGACGATGATGTTTCCAAATCCCTGCTACACCGGCGAGCCTGTCGAGCTGACGGTCAGCGGTGAATGTCCGGGAACGCTTTCGGTTCGCGCGGCGAGAACCGCGGATGGCGCGGAACTGCTGGTCGGCGAAACGGAGGTGGCGTGATGCAGGTTGGTCAGTCAGCAAGTGTCAGCCGCAGCTACAGCCGTACAGATCTGGAAGACTTTGCCGCTCTCGGCGGCACGGCTGCTCCCGAGAGCATCCCCGAGCCGCTCATCGCCGCGCTTTTTTCCTATCTGCTGGGCGTCAAGCTGCCGGGCCCGGGGACCAATTACCTCAAGCAGGAACTCAGGTTTCTCGCGCCGGCTTCGCCGGACACCGAACTGACGGCGAAGGTCGAAATCACGCGGCTGCGCCCCGAAAAGCACCTGGTCGACCTCTGGGCCACCTGCATCGACGCTAATGGCGTGCTGGTCTGCGAAGGCCGCTCACTGGTCAAGGCCAAGGATGCAAAAGCATAAATAAATATGCTTGTCCTATGCGACGGATGGCTGGAGGCTGGTGGCGAAATCCACGAGCCTGGCGGCAAAGGCGTCGGGCTCCTCAAGGTGCGGCGAATGGCCGGAGGCCGAAAATGAGTGCATCTCGCCACGCGGGGCGGTCTCGGCCAGCCATGCGGCAGAGGATGCCGGATAGACCCGGCTGAGCGCGCCGGCGCTGGCAAGCAGCGGGCAGGGCAGGGTCTTGATCACCTGCCGCTGGTCCATCAGCGCCAGGGCCTTCCACATTGCGATCATTTTGGCGGGATCGTTGCTCAGGATCTGGGCCAGCGCGTCGCCCCGGCTGTAGCCCGGGGCTCCCTCGCGATGCCCGAACATGGTGGTCGCAATCGCCTCGGCCATGCCCGGCCAGTCGGCAATCATCCGCCTGGTGGTTGTTTCAAGATCTTCAGCGCTCTGGCCGATCAGCCCGTGCGGCCAGTCCGGCCCGCAGGCAAGCTTCGGGCTCATGTCCACGCTCATCAGGCCTGCAATCCGGTCCGCCCCGAAGTCTTCAACATATCGCCAGGCAACCGCGGCCCCCATCGACCAGCCGACCAGAACGACATCGGTCAGATCACGCTCTTCGAGCAAGGCGGACAGCGTCCGCGCCGCTGCCGAGAGTGATGGCTCGGCGGCTGCCAGTTCACCATGACCCGGAAGGTCCGGCGCATGGCAATCGAGCTCCGCAGGCAGCCTGGCAATCAGATCGTTGAATATCGCGCCACGCATCGTCCAGCCATGCAGCAGCACGACGGGCCGTGGCCGGAGTCCATCCGCCACCAGGCTCAATCCTCCGACCTTAGCCGCCCGACAATGCCGGTGGGAAAGAAATAGACGCTGAGGATGAACAGCACGCCAAGCCACAACAGCCACCGGTCGGGGTCAAGTAGCTGTGGAATGAGCGGCAGGCCTTCGGTGGCCCCTGACGCGACGCCCATCAGGTTCTGCAGGTAGTTCTGCGCCAGCACGAAGATTGTTGCGCCGATCACCGCGCCATACATCGTGCCCATGCCGCCGATCACCACCATCAGCAGAATGTCGAGCATGATCTCGAAGGACAGCGTGGTGTCGGGCCCGACGTAGCGCAGCCAGATCGCAAACAGGCTGCCGGCGATTGCCGCGACCGCCGCGGACAGGCAGGTCGCGAGCGTCCGGTAGAACACCACCCGGTAGCCGATCGCCTCTGCGCGGAAATCATTCTCGCGAATCGCCTGCAGCACCCGTCCGAAGGGTGAATTGACGATCCTGAGCAAGAGCAGAAACAGCGCCAGCGAGGCAAAGAACACCAGATAGTAGTTCAGAAGCTTGCCAGTGATGCTGACACCGAACAGGCTGCCCAGCTTGAAGGCAGGCGTGAGTTCGCGCGGAATGGAATAGTTGAGCCCGTCCTCGCCCCCGGTCAGCCCCGAGAGCTGGCTGACAAGTACCGCAACGGCAGAGGCGACCGCGAGTGTGATCATGGCAAAGAAGATCGCCCGGACCCTGAGCGAGAACAGCCCGATCAGAAGTGCCAGCAGGGCCGAGGCGACGGCGCCGGACACCGTGCCGACGATCAGCGCATCATAGCCGCGGCCCATGTGAACCGAAGCCAGTGCCACGCCATAGGCGCCAAGGCCGAAGAACATCGTGTGAGCGAAACTGACGATGCCGGAATAGCCCAGCAGCAGATCGTAGCTCGCCACCAGCACGATGAAGATGCAGATCCGTGCCGCGGTTTCGAGCGACCGCACGCCGGGGAAGAGGAACGGCGCCAGCGCCAGGCAGAAGAGAATGCCCAGCAGCAGGCCGGTCAGGATCAGGGATCGGGGACGGTCGTCGGAAATGAGGTTTGTCAGCATGTTACTTCGCCTTCACAACGGGCATCATGCCCTGCGGCCGCCACATCAGGATCGCCGTCATCAGGGCAATGTTGGAAATCAGCGCCAGCTTGGGCTCGAGAAAGGCGATGTAGTTCTGCAAAAGGCCGACCAGCAGTGCGCCGATGAAGGCGCCCTCGACCGACCCCAGCCCGCCGATGATGACGACGATGAAGACCAGGATCATCATCTCCTCGCCCATGCCAGCGGTGATGACTTCCTGGTAGAGCCCCCACATCACGCCGCCCAGCCCGGCAAGCGCCGAACCGGCGATGAAGACGCCGATGAAGACCAGCCGCAGGTGATAGCCCAGCGCCTCGACCATCTCGCCGTTCTGCACGCCGGCGCGGACGATCAGCCCGATCTTGGTGCGCTTGAGCACCAGCCGCATGGCCACGAACAGAGCCAGGCCGAACACCACGGCGAGCAAACGGTACTTTTCGATCGCCGCACCTGCAAAGGTCACTGCGCCCTTCAGCGTTTCCGGCCGGGTGAGATAGATCTCGTCAGGGCCCCACAGCACATGGATCATCTGCTCGATGACGATAAGGCCGCCGACGGTGACCAGGATCTGCTTGAGATGCGCACCGTAGACCGGCCGCACGATCACCCGCTCGAAGCCCCAGCCGAGCGCTCCGGTGACGCACATGGCGGCAATCACCGCGGCCAAAACCGCGGCCACGTTGAGCAGCAGCGACGGCACGCCGGTCCAGCTCTCGAGCGCCAGCAGCGCCGAGATGCCGACATAGGCGCCCACCGAAATGAAGGCGCCATGGCCGAAGTTGATCACATCCATCAGCCCGAACACCAGCGTCAGGCCCGAAGCCATGATGAAGATCATCATCCCCATGGCCAGGCCGGAAACGGTCAGCGTCAGCCAGCTCGATGTCGAGCCGATCGACAGGAAGCCGAAAACCACCAGCAAGGGCACAAGCAGCAAGGGCATCGCCTTGCCGATCCTGTCGGGCAGCGACAGTTGCGCATATTTCGGTGCATGGTCGGGTGCGGCGCTGGTCATCAGTGTGCCTCCATGGTCAGGCCCATCAGCCGTTCCTGCAACGCGGCGTCACCGGCCAGTTCGGCCATCTGGCCGGCCCAGACGATCCGCCCGTCATCCATCACCGCAGCCGTGTCGCCAAGCGCCTTGGCGACAGAGAAGTTCTGTTCGACCAGAAGGATCGATGCGCCCTTCTTCTTCAGATCGCGCAGCGCTCCCGCCATGGTCGAGATGATCGCCGGCGCCAGCCCCTTGGTCGGTTCGTCGATCAGGTAGAGTTGGCGTTCCTCGGCCATGGCACGCGCGATGGACAGCATCTGCTTTTGCCCGCCTGAGAGATTGCCGGCTTCCGAGCGCCAGAATGTTCTGAGCGGCGGAAACGCCGCGAAGATCCAGTCCAGCCGGGCCGGATCGAGCGGACCGGAAGCGGCGGCGAGGATCATGTTTTCCTCGACCGTCAGGTCGGAGAAGATGCCCATGTCCTCAGGCACGAAGCCGATGCCGGCGCGGGCGCGGGCGGGGGTGGGCAGCGAGGTGATGTCGGCGCCATCGAAACGGAGGCTGCCGGATTTCGCCTGCCAGTGACCGATGATGGTGCGCAGCGTCGTGGTCTTGCCAACGCCGTTGCGACCGAGAAGCATGGTCACGCCGCCACGCGGCACAACCAGATCGACGCCCTGCAGGATGTGATACTGGGCGATGTCGGTGTGGACACCGGAAAGTTCGAGGATCGGATCAGACATCGGCGAGGTCCCGTCCCATATAGGCTTCCTGCACCACGTCCGAGGCCATCACCGTTGCCGGATCGCCGTCTGCGGCAAGCGCGCCGTTGTGCAACACGATGATCCGGTCGGCGAGCGAGCGGATGACATCCATCTTGTGTTCGACCAGCAGGATGGTGCGGTCCTTCTCGGCCTTGAGTTCGGCGATCAGGTCGAGCACCACCGGGGCCTCGTCGACGCTCATGCCGGCGGTCGGCTCGTCGAACATGTAGACCACCGGATCGAGTGCGATCAGGATGGCGACCTCGAGCTTGCGCTGGTTGCCGTGGCTGAGCCCGCCGACCTTCTGCTCGGCGAGCGGATGCAGCCGGACCCGTTCCAGAATGGCCATCGCCGCAACCGTCAATTCTCGGTGGGATGTCGCCATGCTCAAAAGGTTGAAACCCATCCTGCGCCTTGCCTGGATCACCAGCCGGACATTTTCGAGAACGGTGAGATTGGGAAACAGGTTGGTCAGCTGGAAAGCGCGCCCCAGCCCCTTGCGGCAACGGCTAGCCACCGGATCGCGGGTCACGTCCTCGCCCATCAGCCGGACAGTGCCTTCTGAAGCCGCAATCTGTCCCGAGATGAGATTGAAATAAGTGGTCTTGCCGGCGCCATTGGGTCCGACGATGGCGGTGAGTTCACCGGCGCGGAAGCCGCAGCTGACGGCGTCGACCGCCACATGGCCGCCAAAGCGGACGGTCAGGCCTTCCGTTTCCAGAAGCATCTGTGTCATGGCGCACCCATGGAAGAAAAGAAAGGATGCCGCGGACGCCACAAGGCAAGCGTCCGCGGCTCAGAGGCTTAGTTGCGGACAGGAATGTCCATGTCGTCAATGCCGATCTCGCGGACCAGAACCGGGACGCCATAGTCCTTGCCGTCCTGGATTTCTGTGCGGAAGTGATACATCGACTGCAGCGCCTGATGGTCTTCCTTGCGGAAGCGCATAGTGCCCTTGGGCGTTTCCCACTCCATGCCTTCCATGGCGGTGATCAGCGCTTCGGTGTCGGTGGAGCCTGCCTTCTTGATGGCTTCGACCACGGCAATGCCGGCTGCCATGCCGCCCGCGGTGAAGAAGTCCGGGGGTGAGCCGAAGCGGTCCATGTGCTCCTTGACCAGCCAGTCATTGACCGGATTCTGTGGGATTTCGTAGTAGTAGTAGGTCGCACCCTCCATCCCCGGCAATTCCTTGTAGGCGGTCAGTGCCGCCAGGATGTTGCCGCCTGTGGCGATCTCAATGCCGAAGCGCGAGGGATCCATGGCGTTGATCTTACCCATCGGATTGCCGCCACCGGCCCAGATGATGAACAGCTTCTTCTTGCCTTCCACGCCTTCCATGGCGTTGAAGATGCGTTCGGCCGCCGCGGTGAAGTCGGTGGTATCGGTCGGCACATATTCCTCATGCGCAATCTTGGCGCCCGAGGCATTGAGCGCCTCGCGGAAGGCCGCCACGCCATCGCGTCCGAAGGCGTAATCCTGCGCCAGCGTGGCGATCGTCACGCCTTCGCCGCCGAGCGCGACCGCGTTGGAAATGGCGTCCTGCGACGAGTTGCGGCCGGTGCGGAAGATGTAGCGGTTCCAGTTTTCGCCGGTGATCGAGTCGGCGACGGCAGGCTCGACGATCAGGATCTTCTCGTATTCCTGCGCGACCGGAAGCATCGCCAGCGCGACGCCGGAGCTGACCGGGCCGACCGCGATGTCGGCCTCGTCGTCGCCATAGGCTTCGGCCAGAAGGGCCTTGCCGATATCCGGCTTGAGCTGCGTGTCCTTCTCGATGACCACGAGCTTTTCGCCATTGACCTCCATGGTGCCGCCGGTGGCGTATTCGAGGCCAAGCATAAGGCCGTTGTGCGACTGAGCCGCATAGGCCTCAAGCGCGCCGGTCTTGCCGTAAACATGTGCAATCTTGATGTCGGCGAGTGCAGGTACGCTCAGCATTGCGGCTGCCACGCCGGTTGCCAGTATCGTCTTCATCTTCATCTTCATTTCGGGTCTCCTCCCCTAAGCGAACAACGGTGAGAACATGAAACATGAATCAATATTCATGTCAATGATCCTGCCACGGGAGACATCCCGCAATCCCGGACGGAAATGGTGACAAATCCGCCCGGGCCGAGAGCCCGGGCATCGAGCCGCGGCAGAGCGGTTTTCAGGCCAGGCTTGAAAATCAGGATCGGGGAGCGTTTGGCCCGAAATTTGGCATGGGCGTTGCATGGCAACCATCTGGCCCGCTGGAATGGGCAACAAACAGGCAGAACGGATGGGGCAGTGCATGAACACCTGGATCAAGAACCCGCTGGCGATCCTGGCGGAGAATGCCGGCGGCGGCATCGTTGTCTCCGGCAGCCGTATCGTCGAACTCGTAGCCGCAGGCGCGACACCGCGGGCCGAGGTGGATGAAACCGTCGACGCATCCCGGCATGTCATCATTCCCGGACTGATCAACACCCATCATCATTTTTTCCAGACCCTGTGCCGCGCTCACCCGGCGGCGCGTGACAAGGAGCTGTTTCCCTGGCTGCAGGCGCTCTATCCGATCTGGAGCAGGCTCGACCGCGACATGTTCCGTGTCGGCGCCCGGCTGGCCTATGCCGAACTGCTGCTGTCGGGCTGCACCACGGCGATGGACCACAATTACATGTCCTATGACGGGCTCGAGGATGCGACCGATATCGAGGTTCAGGAAGCTCAGACACTGGGCATCCGCGCAACGGTGACGCGCGGTTCGCTGTCGCTGTCGAAAAAGGATGGCGCGATCCCCGACGACCACATCGTCCAGGATGACGACACCATCCTTGCCGACAGCGAGCGCGTGCTCAAGCGCTATCACGACACCTCAGATGGCGCGATGATCCAGATCGCGCTCGCCCCATGCGCCCCTTTCAACGTGTCGAGACATGTCATGCGCGAAAGCGCTGTCCTCGCCGAGACCCATGACTGCCGGCTGCACACGCATCTGGCGGAGACCGTGGACGAAGAGGCTTTCTGCATCGAGGCCTTCGGCTACCGGCCGATCGACTGGCTCGAGGATTGCAACTGGCTTCAGCCCCGGGTCTGGCTGGCCCACGGAATTCACTTCACCTGCGAGGATTGCGAAAAGCTCGGCAGGCACGGTGTCGGCGTCTGCCATTGTCCGACATCGAATGCGGTGCTGGCTTCAGGTTTCTGCAAGACGCTGGATCTCGAGGCGGCCGGCAGCCCGGTCGGTCTCGGTGTCGACGGGTCTGCCTCCAACGACAGCTCCAACCTGATGGAGGAGGTGCGCCATGCGCTGATGGTCAACCGGCTGGGCTACAAGTCGGCCGAACGGATCACCCACCGCGACGCCTTGCGCTGGGCGACCACCGGCTCGGCGCGGTGTCTCGGCCGCAGTGACATTGGCGAGATTGCGGTCGGAAAACAGGCCGATCTGGCCATGTTCACGCTCGATGAAATGCGCTTTTCCGGAAATCACGACCCGATCGCGGCTCTCGTCCATTGCGGCGCCAACCGCGCCGACCGGGTGATGGTTGCTGGCAAATGGCGGGTTATGGACGGCCACATAATCGGGCTTGATGTCGCGAGACTGATCGCCGAGCATTCTGCCGCCGCCAGGCGATTCAGTTGAGGAAACCCCATGTCTGAACAGAATATTCCAGTCATCGACATCAAGAGCCTCTACGGGATGGATCGGCAAGAGATTGCCAGGACCGCATCCCTGATCGGCGACGCCTGTCGCGGCATCGGCTTTTTCTACATCAAGGGTCACGGCCTTTCGCTCGACGACATTGAAGCCCTGTTTGCAACGTCTCGCGATTTCTTCGCGCTTGCCGAAGACGTCAAGAAACAGGTCGAGATCTCTCCCTCCACCGGCAACCGCGGCTATGTGCCGATGCGCGGCGAGGCGCTGGATCCGTCCAAGCCGGCGGACCTCAAGGAGGCTTTCAACATCGGCCTTGAGCTTGCGGCAGACGATCCCGAACTTGTCGCCGGAGCCCGGTTCCGGGCTCTCAATCTCTGGCCGGACCAGCCGGGGTTCCGCGAGGCCATGCTCGATTACTTTGAAACCGCACTGGATATCGGCCGTCGCCTGCATATGGCTTTCGCCACCGAACTCGGGCTGGATGCGGACCATTTCGAGGACAAGCTCGACCGGCCGCTGGCCACGCTGCGGCTGTTGCATTATCCGCCGCAGCCCGGCGTCGTTGAAGACGGCCAGATGGGGGCGGGTGCGCATACGGACTATGGCTGCGTGACGCTGCTTCTGACCGATGAAGTCGGCGGTCTCGAGGTACGCACGCGAACCGGCGACTGGATCAAGGCGCCCTACATTCCCGGCGCCTTTGTCTGCAACATCGGCGATTGCCTGATGCGATGGACCAACGACACCTATGTCTCGACGCCCCACCGGGTTGTCAGCCCGGCCGGCCGCGAGCGTTACTCGATCGCCTTCTTCCTTGACCCGAACCCCGACGCGATCGTCGAATGTCTGCCGACATGCAGCGGGCCCGGCAACCCGGCGCGCTATGACCCCATTCGGGGTGATGACTACCTGGAGAGCAGGTTGAATCCGACCTACAAGGTGAGCGGTCTCGCCTGAGAGGGAGGCGTGGATTCCAGACGCGGACCGCCTTCAGGGCGCTAATGTATGCAATGGAAGAAATTATGCTCAAAAAATGAGCGCTATTTATATTTTGTTCATAATTTCGCCTTCCGCTGCCCTGATTTCGTCCTTCCGGATTCCGTCCTCTCGAGGTGGTTTTCCCTATCTATTTGTAAAATATAACAAAAACTAATCCGTTCGAACTGGCATGCGTCTTGCAAAACCACTGGCAACCGGGTGTCTCCCAGATCCGGCCATAGCAGGGGTTCGCAAAGCCAGCAAAGGAACTGGACATGGCTACAAAACAGATTTCACGGCGTTCGATCTTGAAGACCGGCGCTGCCGGCATCGCGGCAATGGCGCTGCCGATGCCTTTCATCAAGGCTGCATCAGCCGCCGACGGCGTAGTGCTCGGGGCAGTGTATGTTGGTCCGCGCGATGATTTCGGCTGGAACCAGGCGCACGCGGTCGCGATGGAGATTCTCAAGTCGACCGACAATGTCACCGTTATCGAAGAGGAAAACGTTCCAGAGACCGATTCTGTCTCCAAGTCGATGGAATCGATGATCAACCTCGACGGAGCAAACCTGATCCTCGGAACTTCGTTCGGCTATTTCGAGCCGTTCATGATCGATCTCGCCAACAAGTATCCCGACGTCCAGTTCCGTCACGCGGCGCCGTTGTGGAGCGAGGACAAGCACCCGGCCAATCTGGGCAGCTACTTCTGCTACCTCAACCAGGCTCATTATGTGGATGGCGTGGCCGCAGGCCTGAGCACGACAACCAACAAGATCGGCTTTGTCGCGGCCAAGCCGATCCCGACAGTGCTCTCCAACATCAACTCGGTGCTGCTGGGCGCACGCTCGGTCAATCCGAATGTTGAGGTGCAGGTCATCTTCACCGGTGACTGGTCTTTGCCGGTGCGCGAGGCCGAAGCTGCCAACGCTCTCGTGGATGCGGGCTGCGACGTGCTCACCTGCCATGTCGACGGTCCCAAGGTGGTCATCGAGACCGCCGAAGGCCGCGGCGTGAAGAGCTGCGGTCACAATGCCTCGCAGGCGGCACTGGCGCCCAAGGGCTTCATCACCGGCGCGGAGTACAAGTGGGAAACCATCTACTCGATGTATGCCGATATGCTCGCCAAGGGTGAAACCCTGCCGAACGTGGTCGTCGGCGGCTACCACAATGACATGGTCAAGAACACCGCCTACGGTGCCGGCGCCACGCCGGAAGCCATCGCCGCAGCCGATGCGGCAATCGCCGGCCTCAAGGAAGGCAAGCCGATCTATGTCGGCCCGCTCAAGGACAACCAGGGCAATCTGGTGCTCGACAAGACCTTCGACAACTACGATCCGGTTCTCGATGGCATGAACTACCTGCTTGAGGGCGTTATCGGCTCGATCACCTGACCGACCTGTCGCCGGGCTGCGCGGAAAAACCTGCGCAGCCCGATTTGTTTGCCTTCGGAAATGATCGTGATCAGGCATGGCACAAGCAGAGACGTCGTTCGCCACACCTCCCGCCTATGATACTGCCCGCATCCGCGCTTCGATCGAGGCGGTAGCCATACCGCTTGGAGCCCTGGTTGCTTCGGCCATCATTTTTTCGGTGTTCCTGACGCTGTTGGGCAAGAGCCCGCTACAGTTTTTCGAGCTGGTCTGGCGCGGTGGCTTCGGCTCCTCGTTCTCGCTCCAGAACACGTTGCAGCGTGCCACGCCGCTGATCCTGACCGGACTTGCCTTTGCCATCCCGGCGCGCATCGGCCTGGTCATGATCGGTGCCGAGGGCGCGCTGGTGATCGGTGGCTTTGCCGCGGCCGCGCTCGCCATTCCGCTCGTCTCGGCCGAGGCGCCGGTCTATCTGACGATGCTGCTGATGGTGCTCATTGCCATGGCCGCCGGCGGCGCCTGGAATGCCATTGCCGGCTGGCTCAAGCACTCGCGCGGCGTCAACGAGACCATCTCGACCCTGCTGCTGACTTACATCGCCATCGCCATCATGAACTTCTTCGTCGAGGGCGCCCTGCGCGACCCGGCGTCCCAGAACAAGCCCTCCACCATGCCGATCGGCAAGGACTACATGGTCGGCAACATTCCAGGCACCGATGTGCACTGGGGCCTTGTCTTCGGCCTGGTCCTGGCCGTGGCCCTGCAGGTCCTGATGTCGCGGACCACTTTCGGATTTGCCGCCCGTGTCACCGGTGGCAATCCCCGCGCGGCACTCGCCCAGGGGCTGCCCGTCGGCACTCTTATTGTTGTCTGCTCGGCCATTGCCGGCGCCTGCGCCGGTCTCGCAGGCTATTTCGAAGTCGCCGCCATTCATGGCCAGGCCAATGCCTCGCTGGTCGCCGGCTACGGCTTCACCGGAATTCTGGTAGCGTTCCTGGCCCGGCACAATCCGCTGATGATCGTGCCTGTGGCGATCATGTTCGGCGCCATTGAGGCCTCGGGCGGTCTCATCCAGCGCCGGATGGATATGCCCGACGCAACGGCACTGGTGCTGCAGGGCATCATCTTCGTGGTGCTGCTGGCCAGCGACAGCCTCTACGGCCGCTTCGCGATCTTCCAGCCCAAAATCAGCACGGAGCGGACATGACGGCCGAAGCCCTTACCACCATTCTGATCGCCATGCTCGGCGGGGCCATACGGGTCTCGACCCCGTTCATTTTCGTGGCGCTGGGTGAAACGCTCACCGAAAAATCCGGCCGCATCAATCTCGGGCTCGAGGGCAACCTGGTGCTCGGCGCCATGGTTGCCTACGCCATCTCCTTTCACACCGGCTCACCCTGGCTCGGCGTTCTTGCAGCCGGCTTTTCCGGCGTCTTCCTCGGCCTGATGCATGGCAGCATCTGCAGCCTCAAGAAGGTCAATGACATTGCCGTCGGTATTGCCATGATGTCGTTCGGCATCGGAGTCGCCTTCTTCTTCGGCAAGCCCTACATCCAGCCCTCTGCGCCGCGGCTCGAAAGCCTGCCGCTTGGCGGCTGGGCGTCGAACCCGGCACTTCAGCAGGCGCTTGAAATCAACCCGCTCTTCATCGTCGGCATTCTCATCGCGATCGTCATGTGGTGGGCATTGGCCAACACCCGCGTCGGCCTGGTCGTCCGCATGACCGGTGATTCCGAGCCCGCCGCCCGTGCCATGGGCATCAACCCGATCAAGGTGCGGATCCTGGCGACCGCGGCTGGCGGCTTTCTCGCCGGAATCGGCGGGGCGTTTCTCTCGCTGTCCTATCCTGGGAGCTGGAACGAGGGTCTGTCCTCGGGCCAGGGCCTGATGGCGGTAGCCCTCGTGATCTTCGCGCGCTGGAACCCGCTGCGTTGTATCCTCGCAGCCCTTTTGTTCGGCGCCGCCGGCGCGCTTGGCCCGGCACTGCAGTCCGTCGGCATCAGCCAGGGCTACTACTTCTTCAATGCGGCGCCCTACATCCTGACACTTTTCATCATGGTTGCCGCAACCGGAAGCAACTCGGCCCGCGCGGCGCCGGGCGAACTATCCATCGCGAAATAGGAGACGAAAGCATGAGCGCACTTGGCGGATTGAACAAGACTCCCAACGGCGTCGTCATCGGCGTTGTCCAATTGCAGCTGCCGCTGATCAAGACCCGGCATGATCTTGCCCGGCAGACCGAGAAGATCGTTGCCATGGTCGGCAAGGCGCGGCGCAACATGGCGACGATGGATCTCGTGGTGTTTCCTGAATATGCGCTGCACGGCCTGTCGATGGACACCAATCCGGAGATCATGGTGTCGATGGACGGACCGGAGATCGCAGCCTTCAAGCAGGCCTGCATCGACAATTCGATTTGGGGTTGTTTCTCGATCATGGAATACAATCCGGGCGGCAATCCCTACAATACCGGCATCGTCATCGACGATCAGGGCGAGGTGCAGCTCTACTACCGCAAGCTCCACCCCTGGGTTCCGGTCGAGCCCTGGGAGCCGGGCGATCTCGGCATTCCGGTGATCGACGGTCCGAAGGGTTGCAAGCTGGCGCTGATCATCTGCCATGACGGCATGTTCCCGGAGATGGCGCGGGAATGCGCCTACAAGGGCGCGGAGATCATGCTCAGGACCGCAGGTTACACCGCGCCGATCCGCGACAGCTGGCGCTTCACCAACCTTTCCAACTCGTTCAGCAATCTGATGGTCACCGCCAATGTCTGCATGTGCGGATCGGACGGTACCTTTGATTCCATGGGCGAGGGCATGATCGTCAATTTCGATGGCACCGTGCTCGCCCACGGCACATCCGGCCGTGTCGACGAGATCATTACCGCTGAGGTGCGCCCCGACCTGGTGCGCGAGGCACGCAAGCACTGGTCGGTCGAAAACAACATCTACCAGCTCGGCCATCGCGGTTACACCGCAGTTCTCGGCGGCGCGCAGGATTGTCCCTATACCTTCATGAAGGACATGGTGGCGGGCACCTACCGGCTGCCCTGGGAAGACGAGGTGGTTCACACCGACGGCACCTCCTGCGGCTTCGAGCGTCCGACCCGGCGCTATGGCGAAACCAAGCTCGGGGAGGCGGCTGAATGAATGCTGTGCCCGCAGCCGTCGTGGCCGAAGGTCCGGTGCAGGCGGATCCGTATTCATGGCCTTATGACGGCAACCTCACCGCTGCCAACACGGCGTTGATCATCATCGACATGCAAACCGACTTCTGCGGGCCAGGCGGCTATGTCGACAAGATGGGCTATGACCTGTCTCTCACCCGCGCCCCGATCGGGCCGATCAAGGCGTTGCTCTCCGCCGCGCGCGCCAAGGGCATGACGGTCATTCACACCCGCGAAGGCCACCGCCCCGATCTGTCGGACCTGCCGGCCAACAAGCGCTGGCGCTCGCAGCGCATTGGCGCCGGCATCGGCGATCCCGGCCCATGCGGACGTATTCTTGTGCGGGGTGAGCCGGGCTGGGAGATCATCGATGAACTGGCTCCGATTTCGGGCGAGCCTATCATCGACAAGCCGGGCAAGGGCTCGTTCTGCGCCACGGATCTTGAAATGCTGCTGCACGTCAAGGGTATCCGAAACATCATACTGACCGGTATCACCACCGATGTCTGCGTCCACACCACCATGCGCGAGGCCAACGATCGCGGCTTCGAATGCCTGATGGTTGAGGATGGCTGTGGTGCCACCAAGCTGGAAAACCATCTCGCCGCCATCGACATGATCAAGATGCAGGGCGGTGTGTTCGGCGCGGTTGCCACCAGCGCCATCGTGCTCGATGCGCTGGAGCAGATGGCATGAGCGCGTTGACACTCCCGGAAGATCTGGCGGGACAGCCGGCTGGCGGAGGAAAGACCGGCGCGTTCTCGCTCGAAACCGTTTCCATGACCAAGGTCTTCGGCTCGCTGGTCGCCCTTGATGATGTCTCGATCAAGGTCGGTGCGGGGGAATTCCACGCGCTTCTGGGCGAAAACGGCGCCGGCAAGTCGATGCTGGTCAAATGCATCATGGGCTTCTACCAGCCGACCCGCGGGCAACTGCTGGTCGACAATCGCGAAGTCCTCATCAAGGCGCCCGCGGATGCGCAGGCCGCCGGCATAGGTATGGTCTATCAGCATTTCACGCTTGTGCCCTGTCTGACCGCCGCGGAAAACATGGTGATATCGCGCGCCGATGCGCCCGCCGTGATCAACTGGGCGAGGGAAAAGGAAGAGCTGCAGGCCTTCATGGAACGCATGCCGTTCCGGGTTCCGCTCAATACGGTCGCGGCCGATTTGTCGGCGGGCGAGAAGCAGAAGCTCGAAATCCTCAAGCAGCTCTATCTCAACCAGCGCTTCCTGATCCTTGATGAGCCGACATCGGTGCTCACGCCGGGTGAAGCCGACGAGATCCTTGGCTTGTTGCACGACATGGCGCGCGCCGGCGACATCACCGTGCTGATGATCACCCACAAGTTCCGCGAAGTGAACGCCTTTGCCGACCGGGTCACGGTCCTGCGGCGCGGCAAACTGGCAGGCAGTGGATCGGTAAACGACCTGAGCACCGACGACATGTCGAAAATGATGATCGGCGAGGCGCAGATGCGCGAAAAGGCGCCGCGACTGGCGAGGGTCGAACCCAAGAGCACGATTGAGATTGCTGGCCTCAGCGTCGATGACAATGAAGGCATGCGGGCGGTCGATACCGTCAATCTCAAGATCCGCGGGGGCGAGATCGTCGGCATCGCCGGCGTGTCAGGCAACGGCCAGTCGGAACTGGTGGAGGCATTGGCCGGTCAGCGCGGCCTTGCCGGTGGTGCCGTGATTGTAAACGGCCGGCGCTTTGACGCGACCCGGAAGGATTTTACCGATCTGAAGGTCTTCGGCCTGCCCGAGGAGCCGCTGAAAAATGCGGCCGTCAAACGCATGAGCGTGTCGGAAAACATCGCCTTCCGGAGTTTCGACAAGGCTCCGATGGCCAGCATCGGCTGGTGGCTCAAGCCGGCTGCCATGCGGGACAATGCCGTAAGGCTTATCGACAAGTACCACGTCAAGACGCCATCGGCGGAGACGCCGATCGAGAACCTCTCCGGCGGCAATGTGCAGAGAACCATCCTGGCGCGGGAACTTTCGGGCGACGTCAATGTCCTGATCGTCGCCAATCCCTGTTTCGGGCTGGACTTTGCTTCCGTGGCCGAAATCCGAGCGCAGCTCATCGATCAGCGCAACAAGGGGGCGGCGATCCTGCTGGTGTCGGAGGACCTCGATGAAATCCTCGAGCTTTCAGACCGGGTGGCGGTAATGTCGGGCGGGCAGATCACCTATCAGGCGCCGATCGACGAGACCGACCGCAACACCATCGGTAAATACATGGCGGGACACTGAAACCATGCAGAGCGTCAAGGCGGAGCCGTACGACTACCAACTCCCGGAAGCCGGGACAGCGCTGGTGGTCATCGACATGCAGCGTGATTTCATCGAGCCGGGCGGCTTCGGCGATGCCCTTGGCAACGATGTCTCGCGTCTTGTCGCCATCATCCCGACAGTGGCTGATCTGATCGCGCTGTTCCGGGGGCGCGGGCTCACGGTGATCCACACGCGCGAGGCGCATATGCCGGACTTGTCCGATTGCCCGCCGAGCAAGGTGGCACGGGGCAATGCCTCTGTGCGGATCGGGGAAGAGGGGCCGATGGGGCGATTGCTGGTGCGCGGTGAAGCCGGCAACCAGATCGTCGATGCTCTGGCGCCGGTCGAGGGCGAATGGGTCATCGACAAGCCCGGCAAGGGCATGTTCTGGAACACCGGGCTGCACGAAAGACTTCAGGCTGAAGGCATCACCCATCTGGTCTTTGCCGGCGTGACCACGGAAGTCTGCGTGCAGACGTCGATGCGCGAAGCCAATGACCGCGGTTATGAATGCCTGCTGGTCACCGATGCTACCGAAAGCTATTTTGAACACTTCAAGACGGCCACGATCGAGATGATCACCGCGCAAGGCGGGATCGTTGGCTGGGCCGCCCCGCTGGCCAATCTGGCTGTGGCGTTCGAGGCACTGGAGGCTCCTGCATGAGCAAAGACGAATTCGACGCAGACGCGATTGCCGAGAGCATGCTCGCCTATCTCGGTCTGCCTGATGAGCCGGCTTACCGTCCCGGCATTGTTGCCCACCTCGTGGCCGCGCGCGGTATCGCCGCCGGGCTTCTTGCGCTGCCGCTGGAAGACGAGGCGGAGCCGGCTCCGGTGTTCAAGCCATGACCGACTGGACAATCGCGACGGCAGTTGAAATCGCGGAAGCCCTGCGCAGCGGATCGGTTTCGGCAAGCGCCGTGGTCGAGGCATGCCTTGCCAGGATTGACACCCACGACAAGGCCATCGGTGCCTTCACCCATGTTGCCCACGATCGGGCGCGGGCGGGGGCAGCCGACATCGATGCCCGGATCAAGCGCGGGGAAGATCCCGGACCTCTTGCGGGTGTACCCTTTGCGGTCAAGAACCTCTTCGACGTAGAAGGGATTGCCACCCTGGCGGGGTCGAAGATCAACCGGGATCTCGCGCCGGCCTCCAGGGATGCGGTCCTGATCGAGCGGCTCGAGGCAAGCGGGGCGGTGCTGGTTGGCGCACTCAACATGGGCGAATACGCCTATGATTTTACCGGCGAGAACTATCATGACGGGCCGTCGCGCAACCCGCACGCGCCAGACCACATGACCGGCGGCTCGTCGGGCGGATCGGGTGCGGCGGCGGCGGCCGGGTTCGTGCCGCTGACGCTCGGGTCGGACACCAACGGTTCCATCCGCGTACCCTCGTCTCTGTGCGGTCTGTTCGGGTTGAAGCCGACCTATGGTCGGCTGTCGCGCAGCGGCTCGTTTCCCTTCGTCGCAAGCCTAGATCACCTTGGCCCTCTGGCCCGGTCGGTTGCCGACCTGGCGCTCTCCTACAATGCGATGACCGGTGTGGACCCGACCGACCCGGTCTGCACCGACCGCATTGACCCGCCTGTGACGTTGACGGCCAGCACGGCTATCGACGGCCTGCGGATCGCCAAGGCAGGAGGTTTCTTCGAGGAAGGCGGTCATCAGGAAGCCTTTGACGCCGTGGCAAAGATCTGCACGGCGCTGGGCGTGAGCCAGACTCTGCCCATCGAGAATGCAGCCCTGGCCCGGGCCAGCGCCTATCTGATCACCATGGCCGAAGGGGCATCGCTGCATCTTGATCGGCTCAGGACACGGCATGCCGATTATGACCCGGATGTGCGCGACCGGCTTCTGGCCGGAGCGATGATTCCGGGCGCCTGGGTGACCAAGGCGCAGAAGTTCCGCAGCCTGTTTCGCGCGCAGATGCAGGCGCTGTTCGAAGAGGTCGATGTGCTGATCGCACCCGCCACCCCTTGTGTCGCGCCACGTATCGGCCAGAAGACCTTCATGCTTGGCGGCAAGGAGCTGCCGGTCCGGCCCAATCTGGGTATCTTTACCCAGCCGATATCCTTCATTGGCCTGCCGGTGGTTTCGGTGCCGGTTTGGCTTGAGGGAAGCCCGCTGCCGATCGGGGTTCAGATCATAGCGGCACCGTGGCGGGAGGACATCGCGTTGCGGGTTGCGGCGTGGCTCGAGGAAAATGGCCATGTCTCCGCACCCGTAGCAACGCTGAAGGAGAAAGCAGTATGAGCAAGCAGGGCAAATGGTCCGGCCGCGACGAGAACAAGGATGCGGTGCGCGGCGAGGTCTGGGATCAGCTGGAAAACGGCGGTCACGCGATGGGGCCGACCTGGAGCCATATCCCCAACTTCATCGGCGCTGACCAGGCCGCCTGGCATCTGGCCCAGACGGAGGAATGGAAGCGTGCGAAAACGGTCAAGTGCAATCCCGATCCGCCGCAGATCCCGCTGCGGCTCAGGGCGCTCTACGAGGGCAAGATGCTCTATGCACCGGTGCCCTATCTGACCCGGGAGTTTCCCTATCTCCGCATCGACCCCAAGGTCCTGATCGAAAGGGGCGTCTCCTTCGAGCTCGCCGCCACCTCGGAAGGCTACATGATGCATGGCGAGCGGATCGGTTTTGAAGAGGTCGAGCCGCTGGATTTCTGCATTGTCGGTTCCGTCGCGGTCAGCCGTCAGGGCGGACGCACCGGCAAGGGCGCGGGCTTTGCCGATCTGGAGACCGGGATATTCCGCGAGCTTGGTATCATCGGGCCGGACACGCCGATGGCGACCACGGTCCATTCCTCGCAGCTGGTGCCCGACAGCAAGGTTTTCATGATGGCCCACGATTCCCCGCTCGATTTCGTCGCCACCGAACAGGAGTTGATCGTCACCGGCAACACCTCCCCGCGGCCAAGGGGCGTGGCCTGGGATTTCGTTCAGGACGACCAGTTCGAAACCATTCCGTTCCTTCGCGATCTGCGCGACCGGATGACAGCCGGATGATCATCAATGACCCAAAGGTGCATGCCGAGGTGATGGCTGTCTTTGCCCGCTACGAGAAGGCTTTGACCAGCAATGACGTGGTGGTGCTCGACGAGTTGTTCTGGCAAAGCGAGCACACGATCCGCTACGGCGGTGGCGAGAACCTCTACGGGGCGGCCGAGATCCTCGCCTTCAGGAATGCACGACCTTCGTCCGGACTTGAGCGGACGCTCTCCCGCACGGTGATAACCACCTACGGAAGTGATTTCGCCACCGCCTCTACGCTGTTCGAGCGCGAGACAGCTCCGGGCAAGAGCGGACGCCAGATGCAGACATGGGTGAGGATGGCCGATGGCTGGCGGGTTGTAGCAGCACATGTGAGTGTTATAGACACGCCCTGACCGAATGTCCCCACGGGAACAACCGCTCCATGCCAACCAGTTCCGAGACCATACGACATGCGCTTGCGCAGCGCATCGTGAGCGGCGATCTGGAGCCGGGAACGGCGCTTGACGAAACCCGTCTGGCGGCAGAATTCAACGTCTCGCGTACACCGGTGCGGGAGGCCCTGCGCAAGCTTGGCGTGACCGGGCTGGTGCAGCAGTCTTCGCACCGGCGGACAATTGTCGCCAAACCAAGTGACAAGGAGCTCGCCAATATCTTCTTCGTCATGGCGCAGCTGGAAACCATGTGCGCCGGACAGAGCGCGCTCAATATGACCACGCGGCAGCGCCATTTCCTCCAGGCCATGCATGAAGAAATGGCGATCCTGGTTCGCAGTGGCAGTGGCAAGGACTACACGCTTGCCAACGAAGCGTTTCATTCGGCGATCTACGAGGGCACCGGCAATTCCTACCTGATGGAGCTGACCGCCAACACCCGGCTGAGGCTGCAACCGTTCCGGCGCGCCCAGTTCGAAACGCCGGGCCGGCTAGCCGCCTCGCATGCCGAGCATTCCGCCGTGGTCGAAGCCATCCTGCGCGCCGATCGGGATACGGCCGAGCAGGCCATGCGCGCCCATATCGGTTATGTCGAGGGCGCCTGGAAGCGGTTCTCCAACCGGGTTCAGGAACGGCTGGCGATATAGCGCCGCCAGGATCCGAAGCTCGAGATGTCGGTCGCGTCTTCAATGGCGATGCCTTCGGCGATAAAACCGTTGACCTGGGTTCCGTCCTCAAGCCGGACCGTGCCGATGCCAAGCGGAGCCGGCACCCCATCAACGAAACTGCCGAAACCGGCCGCATCCAGTGCCCAGACCTCCACTTCAATCGACACGCCGTTGCCGGGCTTGACCCGCGCCAGGCCGGGCTTTGGCGGGACTGTGCCCGAAAGCGCATGGAGCGCGTAGTCGGGGGCGGTGCGGGTTGCGGCGACCAGCCGAGCCTTGCGGCTTGTCAGTTCATGGTTGAGCGGCATTCCGCTCAAATGCGCGCCGACGACGCAGATCAGGATTTCGCCTGGACGGGAAGCAATCTCGTTTGCCTCGATCACACCGCTTTCGAGCCTCTGGCCAACCCCGGCAAGAAAGGCATCCGATCCCGCTGGGCCGATCAGCGTAAGCGATGAGGGCAGGCCATCGGACCGTGTCCCGACCGGAACCGAGATCCCCGCCATGTCAAGCAGGTTGACGAAATTGGTGTAGGTGCCGAGGTTGGAATTGAGCTGTACCGGATCGGCCTCGACTTCGGCTACGGTGTAGGCCGCGGGCAACGTCGGCACGGCGAAACAGTCGAGCCGCTCGATCACCGGTGCGACCTGCCGCTTCATGTCAGACAGCTTGTAGATCGCATCGAAGGTGTCCACGGCGGAGATTTTCGAGGCGCCGCTGATGATCTTGTGGGTGACCGGATGCAGCGCCGAGGGTTTGCTTTCGATCAACGTGCGTACCGCGTGAAAGCGCTCGGCCACCCAGGGGCCTTCATAGAGCAGCCGGGCCACGGCATGGAACGGTTCGAAATCGATCTCCTCGATCTCGCCGCCGAGTGCGGCTAGGGTCTCAAGATCGGCTTCATAGGCGGCCTGTGCTGCGGCATCGCCGAAGAACTGCCGCTGATCACGTCGCGGAACGCCGACGGTGAATGACTTGCCCGGCGCGGAAACGCCCGCATCGGGAAGTTGACGCGACATGAAATCGGCCGCGTCATAGGCTTGTGCCACCGAGGCGGCACGTGCTGCATCCGCGGTTCTTGCGGCGAAGATCGAGATGGTGTCGAGCGTCCGGCAGGCGGGCATCATGCCGGTTGCCGACAGCATGCCAAGGCTCGGCTTGAGCCCGACAATCCCGTTGAGCCCGGCGGGGATCCTGCCCGAGCCCGCCGTGTCGGTACCGAGCGAGAACGCGGCGATACCGGCGCCGACGGCGACGGCCGAACCGGAACTCGACCCGCCCGGGATCAGGTCTTGACGGATGCTGTTGCGCGGCACGCCGTAGGGCGAGCGCACACCGACCAGGCCGGTGGCAAACTGGTCGAGATTGCTCTTGCCGATGCAGATTGCCCCGGCCGCCTCAAGCCGTGCGACCGCAAAGGCAGACACGGTTGGCACATATCTGGCATCCGGGCAGGCCGCCGTTGTCGGAAGACCGGCCACGTCGATGTTGTCCTTGACGGCGAAGGGCAGGCCGAAGAGCGGTTTGCCCGCTGGCCCCTCGGCCTCCAGCCGCTTCGCATCCGCCAGGCAGTCGGCTTCGTCTCGCAGGGTGATGAACATTGCAGGATCGTCATAGGCGGCGTGCGCACGGAAGGCATGGCTGACCGCATCGCTCGGCGACATCGCTTGCCAGAAGGCGAAATTCTTTGCGGTTTTGTGACTGTACATGCGCTGTCTGCCTTGTGTGCCGTTTCATCGTCGCATCGTGCCGGAAAATGCCCGGACGCGCCAATGCTCAGCAAAGCAAGACCTGCGCCAGATCGGCTGGTGCAGGCTGGAATGTGCCGTCGATGCCACGGCGCATGCGAAAGGCTTTGCCGGGCGATCCACCCCTCAACCATGCTTAGCCACAAGTCCCGGTTTCTGGCTGGTTTCGGACGCCGGCCGCTGGAAGCGCAAGGGGAGCAACACCTGGTCAAGCCAAAGCCGGATGGACCGGAGCCGCTTTCCAACGGTTTCCCAGCAGCCACACGTATCGGCTGTCTGCCTCTTTATTGGGCGAATGCCGCGGCTTTGACCCCAACCACGCAGTCTCTGGGCCTATTCGGTGGGATGCCAACCAATCTCCATCTCCCGATTGGTGCGGGAGACCATATCATCCGGTTTCTAGATCACGTCGGTCTTCAGCAGCTGCTTGACCAGTGGATTGGGGAACCGCCGCACTTGCGTGACGGCGTAAAAGGTCTCCTGCAGTCCGGGCAGCCGGCTGGCCTCCCGCAGCAGGCCGTTCTTGAGTTCATCATTGACGACGATCGGCGGTACGACGGCAAGACCGACATCTTCGCGCGCCATCAGTCGCATCATGGCCATGTCGTCGACCTCCGCGGCGATCCGGGGCCTGACGCCAAGCCGGTCGGCCAGGGCGTCGAAGCTGGTTCTGACACCGCTTTCAAGGCTTGGCAGGATGATCGGGTTGTCTGCGAGCAGCGTCTTCAGGTCGCTCGTCTCGCCAACACGCCCCGGTGTTCCGACAAGACTCACCTGCTGGTCGGCCAGCTTGTGCGATATCCATGGCGTCGCGGAATCGCGCTGTGGCACCTGGTTGACCAGAACCACGTCCAGCCGCAGCGCTTCGAGTTCGCGCAGCAGGTCGGCAAGCCCGCCGGAGCGCAGCACGACCTCGACATCTGGAAGCGTCACCACCGGCCGCAGGAAACCGAGCTGGAAGTTGCGTGACAGCGTGGCGAGAGAGCCGACCCTGATCACCTGCCTGATCTGCCCGGACCGTTCCCTGAGTGTGCCCATGAGTTCGTCACCGGCGGCAAAGATGGTGTCGGCGTGGTCCAGCGCCACCCGCCCGGCTTCGGTCAGGATCAGCTGCTTTCCCCGCCGTTCGAAAAGCGCGTGCCCCACCTGCACTTCGAGCTTCTTGATCTGGATCGACAGCGCCGACTGGGACACGTTCAGCCTTTCGGCGGTCCGTGTCAGGTTGCCCTCATGCGCCACTGCCCAGAAGTAGCGCAGGTGATTGTAATTGAGCTGGCTCATAAATCGTTCTCCAATAAGAAACGATAAAGCACAAACAATGAATTTAATAAATCGAATTCCTGCTGCTATCCGGTGCGCACTTCAACACCGTTTCGGAGGCAGGCATGCAACTCGCATTCACTCTCTTGACCCTGGCCGGGCCATTGGCGCTCGTGGCGGCCTTTGCCGTGAGCAGGCGCGATCCCGGGTTGCGACCGGCAACCACCCATCTCGCCGCGGCGGTAGCCGGCACTGTGTCTCTGGCTGCCGCAATCTCCGGCCTGGCCGGGTTGCTTCTTGCCGGACCCTTCACCTGGGCGGCGGGCTCTGGCGTGCTGCAGATCTTCAGCCTTCGGCTCGATGTGCTGAGCATCACAATGTTGCTGCTGGTGTCGTTCATCGGCTCGGTGGTTCTTCACTACAGCCGCAATTACCTGGACGGGGACCCGCAGCAGGGACGTTTCACCGGATGGCTGTGTCTCACTCTGGCTGCGGTGATGCTTCTGGTTCTCGCCGGCAATCTGGTTCTACTGGTCGCCGCATGGATTTGCACAAGCCTGTTTCTGCACAATCTGCTTCTGCATTTTTCCCAAAGGGCCGGAGCGGTGCGCGCCGGACGCAAGAAGTTCATCGTTGCAAGGCTTGGCGATGCGGCACTGCTCTTCGCGGTGCTGCTGCTCGGCGCAGGTTACGGCACGATCGACATTGCGGAGATCCTGTCGGCTGCGCGTGACGGCCTGATACCTGGCGGAAGTCTCTGGGCGGCCGGGTTGCTGGCGCTCGCGGCCATTCTCAAGTCGGCACAGTTTCCGACCCATGGCTGGCTCACCGAAGTGATGGAAACCCCGACACCGGTGTCCGCGCTGCTGCATGCCGGTGTCATCAATGCAGGCGGTTTCCTGCTGATCCGTTTTGCCGATGTCATGCTGCTCGCGCCGGGCGTCCTTGCTGGTCTTGTCATGGTCGGCGGCTTCACGGCACTGCTCGGCGGTCTCGCCATGCTTGCCCAGCCGGCGGTGAAGACCTCGCTCGCCTGGTCGACCATTGCGCAGATGGGTTTCATGATCATGCAATGCGGGCTGGCGCTGTTTCCGTTGGCCTTGCTGCATATTGTTGCCCACTCGCTCTACAAGGCGCACGCCTTTCTCAACTCGGGCACGGCCGTCGATGCCGTGGCCTCGCTGAAGCGTCCCGGACCGATCGCCATCCCCAGCGGCAAGGCGGTTGTGCGCTCGTTTGCGATCGCGCTGGCGATCTACGCCCTGATCGGCTTCGCCTTCAGCTACGATACCAAGTCACCGCAGGCGATTGCCCTGGGCGCGATCCTTGTTTTCGGCGTCGCCTACCTGCTGGCACAGGGACTTGCCGACGCCGCGCCGCGAGCGCTTACCAGGCGCATGGCGGTCTATGCCCTGGTCACTTCGCTGAGCTATTTCCTGCTGCACACCGTGGCCAGCTGGATGACGTCCGGCACCCTGCCGCCAGCGCCGGATCCGGGTCCGCTTGAATGGGTGCTGATCGTGCTGGCGGTCGCAAGTTTCGGATTTGTGGCCTTTGCTCAGGCGCTGTTTCCGCTCTGGTCCGATCATCCAGCCGCCGCCGGTCTGCGCGTGCACCTTTCCAACGGGCTTTACGCGAACGCCGTCTTCGACCGGCTGATCGGCAACTGGTCGACCCGGCCTCTGCTCTCCGCAAATCAAGGAAATGACCAATGACAAGCATGGACATCCAAAGACCGGACCTTGCCGCTCTGGAAACGGCCGCCGATGCTGCCGCGCGGCAGATCCCGCCGCTCTGGCCACTTGCGTCCTCCGTTGCCGTCAATCCCTATCTCGGCCAGTCCGGCAAGACACTGGCTGAAACCGGCTCTCTCCTCGGACGGGTCGGCGGCGTATCGGTCACCATGCCGCGCGCCTGGTACAAGGAACGCATGGCCTCGGGCCAGATCACCGAGGCGGATCTGTCGGCTGCACTGGCAAGCTGCAGGGACGCCTCCAAGCCGGCCGACATCGCGGCGCTCAAGGCCCTGGCCTCGGAGCCCGTGGTGCAGCCGGAACCGCTTGACACCGTTGCAGATCTCGCTGCCGAAGCCGGTGGTATCGATTGGCCGGCACTGCTCGCAGAGCGCATCGGTATCTGGGCAGCCGGCTATTTTGATGCAGGACAGGCCCTGTGGGCCGCGCCGCGCGGCAATTCGGCCTGGGCCTCTTTCCGCTCGTTCGCGACCCATGACCTGACGCCCGAAATCGCCGGGCTGAAAGGATTTGCCCGGCTCGTGGCCGAGGCGCCCGATACCCCTGAAGCCGCCATTGCGCGGGCGGTGGATAGCCTCGATCTCAACGAGGCGGAACTGCCGGGCTATTTCCACCAGTTGCTGTTTGACCTGGGAGGCTGGGCGCAATTTGCCCGCTACCAGCTGTGGCGCGCCGAACTCAAGGGAACCAGTGACCGCACCATCGTCGATCTGCTGGCCATTCGTCTCCTTTGGGAAGAAGCGCTCTACATCCAGTATCGCTCAGCCATTGCCAGCGCATGGGCCTGTGTCCGCGCCATCCACGCGACGCCGGTTCAAGCGGAGCTGCCCGGTATCGTGGATACAATCCTGCAGGAGGCAGCGGAGCGTGCAGCGCAACGCGATCTTGCGGCGGTGCTGGCTGAAACAGCGCCGAATAAACACGTTGCGCGCCCGTCCCTGCAGGCAGCCTTTTGCATCGATGTCCGCTCGGAAGTCTTCCGGCGGGCGCTGGAATCGGTCGACCCATCGATACGCACGCTGGGCTTTGCCGGCTTCTTTGGCATGACGGTCAGCCACAAGGGCTTCGCCTCCGACGTGGAGGAGCTCCGCCTGCCGGTGCTGCTGAACCCGGGCGCACATTCCTGTTCCTCCCATGCAAGCTCCGGACCCGAGGACCTCGTCTCGCGCTACGCCGCGCGGTCCAAGCGTGCCTGGGGTCGCTTCAAGCTTGCCGCCGTTTCCTCCTTCGCCTTCGTCGAGGCCATGGGACCGGTCTATGCCGGCAGGATCATACGCGATGCCTTCGGGCTCCGGAAAGCAAGCGTGCCGATCGATCCGGCGCCGCGGTTCAATCCCGAACCGGATCTTGAAACCAGGATTGCGATGGCCGAAACAGTGCTGCGCGCGATGTCGCTGACCGAGGGCTTTGCCCGGTTGATCCTGCTTGCCGGACACGGCGCGAGTGTGGTCAACAACCCCTTCGCAAGCGGACTGCACTGCGGTGCCTGCGGTGGTCACTCGGGCGAGGTCAATGCCCGGCTGCTGGCCCGGCTTCTCAACGAACCCGAAGTCCGGAAGGGGCTCGCTCCGCGGGGAATAGCCGTGCCGGAAGACACGTTGTTCATTGCCGGTCTGCATGACACGACGACGGATGTGGTCACGCTTTATGACCGGGATGTGGAGGGCAAGGCCCATCAGCCAGATATCGAACAGGCCCGCAAATGGCTTGCCGCGGCCGGCAAAATGGCCCGGGGAGAACGAGCCCTGCGTCTGCCCCATGCGGCCGATGGGTCTGCGATTGCCAGACGCTCGCGCGATTGGGCGGAAGTGCGTCCCGAATGGGCGCTGGCCGGCTGCAAGGCGTTCATTGCGGCTCCGCGCGGAGACACCTTGGGACGGGATCTCAAGGGACGCGCCTTCCTTCATGATTACGATTGGCAACAGGATAGCAAGAACGGTTTCAGCGTGCTTGAGCTTATCCTGACCGCGCCCGTCGTTGTCGCCAGCTGGATCAGCCTGCAATATTACGGCTCGACGGTTGCGCCGGCCAGTTTCGGGGCCGGCAGCAAGCTCCTGCACAATGTCGTGGGCGGCGTCGGCGTGTTGGAAGGCAATGGCGGAACGCTGCGCGGCGGGCTCCCCGTCCAATCGGTCCATGATGGTGAGGCCCATGTGCATGAACCATTGCGCCTGTCGGTCTGCATAAGGGCCCCGCGCGAGGCGATTGCGGATGTGCTTGCAAAGCATGAGCAGGTGCGCACCCTGTTTGACAATCGCTGGCTGCATCTCTTCGCGATGAGCGAGGAAGGGCGCCTGGCCTGGCGCTACGACGGCGATCTGAAATGGGTGCCGTTCGAGGGCGTTGCGGAAGCTTAGAGCGTTTCCTGCCAATCCGGCCGCGGGCTGTCTTCAACAGAGCGCGGCCGGATTGTTTCTGGCTTGATCGTTTCTAGCCGGATCGTTCCTGGCTTGCCTGCACCGTGGCTTCCGGAGAAACCTCGAACGCCAGAAGCGCGGGAATGGCAAGTTGCTTTGCCCGCTCGACGCGTTCTTCGGTGTAGTAGCCAGCCTCGTGCAGCATGTTGACGGTGCCAATGAAATTGCCGCGGAAGATGAGCGGCAGATTGATCACCGAGCCGAGGCCAAGCGAGGCGATGAAGGCGTGGTCGGGAAAGACGTCCGCGAAGCCGTCGACCGAATTTGCGACAAAGGTTTCGCGCCGGATAATCACCTGATCTGTCCAGCGGTTGGGAACAATCGTCTTCAGACTGGAGAGCGGGTAGTTCTCGGGATCGCTGGTGTAGATCCGGGACGCAAGACCGCTTTCGGGACCGTTCATCTGGAAAACTGAGCAGGAAAACAACCTGTGGCCGATGGATGCCTGGCACAGCTCGTCGAGAGCGGGGAACAGGCTGGTCCATTTGTCGGTGCGGATGACGGCGTCGAAGCGCTGCAAAGCTGTGGTTTCGTCAAGCAAGGGTCATGATCTCCCTGTTGAATTGGGTAAGGCAGTCGTGACCATTGTCGGTGACGACGACATTGTCTTCGATACGAACGCCTATGTCGTTACGGCGGTAGAGGCCCGGCTCAATGGTAAAGACCATCCCGGTCCTTTGCGGGTCGGTGTTCGAGCGCATGACCGCGGGGGCTTCATGCACCTCGCGGCCCAGCCCGTGCCCGGTCTTGTGCAGGATCAGGTCGGCAAAGGGGGAATCCAGCAGCCGATCTGTGGCGGCCGCGTCGACGGCGCCGACGGGCGCGCCTGCACGAACCGCCTGCCGTCCGGCCTCGTTTGCCGACAGCACCGTTTCATAGATGGCTGCATGCGCGTCACTGGCATGCTCGCAAAACACGGTGCGGGTGATATCCGCATGCATGTCGCCGTAACTAGCGCCAAAATCGATCAGCAGCACATTGCCCGCCGAGACCGTTCGTTCTGACGCGTCTCCATGCGGATCAGCCGCTGCGCCGCCGCTCAGCACGATCGGCTCGAAGGCAAACCCTGTGGCGCCATGGGCGAGCATTGCCGCCTTGAGCCGTGCTGATATCTGCTTCTCGGTCTGCCCGCCGATCCCTGCATCATAGGTTTCCCCAAGAGCGGCTTCGCTGATCGCTATTGCGCGGCGCAGTTCGTCGATTTCCCGCGGGTCCTTTACAAGCCGCAAGTCGACAAGCGCCGGCTCGGCATCAACCAGACCCTCATGGCCGAAATGGTGGGCAAGCGAGCGGTACTCAGAGGCTCGCATGCGCAGGCCTTCCACCCCCAGCACGACGCCTTTGCCCAGCCGGTCGGAGAGGACCGCAAAACCGGCCGCCGGACCATTGCTGTCTTCCCAGTAAACCGTGTCGGCTTCCGGCATCGCGGAACGCCATTTCTGCTTTTCAAGTGCAGGCATCAGCGCATGTGAACTGCCATCGGCGCAAAGCACGAAAAGCGTCGGCCGTTCCATCAGGTGCAGATGGACACCCGTCAGATAAGCAAGGTTCGGTCCTGGCACGAAAGCCGCGGCGCCGAGCCCGGCTGAGCGCAGCAGATCTGCTGCCCGGGCGCGGCGTTTCGAGAAATCGCTCATCTCGCTTCCTCCTGAACAATGGACATCTCGTGCCCGAAACGCGGCGCCAGCCCTCCTTGAATCACTTTCGCTTCGAACAGGATCGCATCCCGTACGGCTGCATCACCGGCGTCTGGATCACTTGCAACCATTGCATCAACGATTGCCTGAAGCCGCGCCACAGCCTCTTTCTTTTGTTCCTGTGCCAGGTGCGGAAAGAAATACAGCAGCTTCATGCGAACAGAGGCGTCCTGAGCCTCGAGGAAGTATTTCTGCAGGAACCGGTTGCCTGCCTCCTTGGCGATAGAGCGGTTCAACTCGAGCTGCGCACGGAAAGCGCCTTCCACGTCATCTGCCTCCAGCTTGTCGGCATACTCCCTGACGAGGGTCTCCATTCTGGCTTTCTGCGACGTGCCGCGCATGGTCGCGGCACGGATCAGCCCCCTCGACAGCAGGATGAAGGTATCGAGAAAGGCCGCCTGATTGTGCAGTGACAGCGGCGCCACGATGGATGTCCGGTTTTGCAGGAACTGCACGAATCCCTCGTTCTCGAGCAACAACAACGCCTCGCGGACCGGTGTGCGGGACACGTCGTAGGTCTTTGACAATGCAACCTCGTCGAGTGCCGAACCAGGGTCGATGCGCAACCACTGAATGTCCTCGCGAAGCTTTTCATAGACCATCAACGCGCCGCGTTTTTTGCGCATCGGTGTTTCGTCCTTGGGTTTTCGCTCGGCATTTTTCATCATGATTTTCTTCTTGCATTAAGTTTGCATAAAAATCTTCTTGCATTAAGTTTGCATAATGTGCAACCTCAAAGCATCAGAGGAAGCAAACTTTTCAACGGAGAAAAAGTGATGGGAACTATCAAAAGGACACTGTTGGCTTGTGTAGCCTTGGCCGGAATGAACGGGATGGCTGCGGCAGAGGGTACAATCGCCTATTTTGCCGCGACTTCGCAGAACGGCTTCAATCAGGCCACCTATGAAGGCGTTCAGGAAGTGGCTGCCGCGCGGGGGTATGAGACGGAAATCCTCGACGGTCAGTTTGACGCCGCCCTCCAGTACAGCCAGATCGAGGATGCCCTTGCTGCTGGCAAATATGTTGGCATGATCGTCGCGCCCAACGATTCAGTCGGTGTCGCAGGAGCGTTCGAACAGGTCATTGCCGAGGGCGTTCCCATCGGCACGGTCCTGTTTCCGATCGGACCGAATCTCAATTCGCTCGATCCGCAGGTTGAGGGCATCACTGTCACGGCGGCCTCCCCACCGGTTCCCGGCGCTACGGCACAAGCCGAATCCGTGGTCGACTTCTGCGCTGACAAGGACCCGTGCAATGTGGTCATCATGATCGGCGCCAAGATTTTCCCCTTCGACAATCTTCGGCTTGAAACCTTCCAGTCGGTTCTGGCCAAGCACGGGAATATCAAGGTCGTCGCCGTCGGCGAGGGCTATTACTCGCCCGATCCGAGCCTGAAGGCGATGACCGACATTCTGCAGGCCAATCCGGATGTGGATGCGGTTCTTTCCAATGCGGATCAGCACCTGGCGGGTGTGGAAATCGCGCTTGAAGCGGCAGGCATGAACCCGGCTGATCTCTACCTGTCGGGCGGCGGTGCGGCAGCCATCGCGATCTCGGCAATCCGGGAAGGCCGCTGGGATTCGACGCTGGCTTACTTCCCCAAGACCATGGGCGCCCTGGCCATGGAGCAGATCGCCAATGCGATCGAGGGCAAACCGGTCACTCAGGCCATCAACATGGATGAGGCGGGACCGATCGAAGCCATGATCGATGCCGCTGTTCTTGAGGCCAATCCCGACTTCACCGGCGAGTGGGAACAGTAAGCAAAAGCTGAACGAGGCCGGTGGCGCGCAAGTGATGCGCGCCACCCCCAGTCAAAGGATCAGGAACAGTGAAAACCAGCTATCGCGTGTCTGCCGATATCGGCGGCACATTTACAGACATTGTCTACCAGGATGTGGCCACCGGGCGCTGCGGCGCCACCAAGGTGCTGTCCACGCCGGACAATCCGGCACTTGCCGTGCTCAAGGGTATCGATCAGGTCTTGAGCGACAATGGGGAACTTGCTTTCTTCGTGCATGGCACCACTGTCGGCCTCAACGCCCTGCTTACCCGCAAGGGCTCGAAGGTGGCGCTGGTCACCAACGAAAATTTTCGGGACATCTACACCATCCAGGGCAATGACCGTGGCGAGATCTTTTCGATCCGCTGGAACAAGCCCGAGCCGCTGGTCGCGCTGGAAAGCACCTTTACCGTAGGTGGTCGGATTGCCGCGGATGGATCCGAACTGGAGCCACTGCGCCTTTCCGATCTGGACCAGCTGGTCGATGCCTGCGCGTCCGAGGCCTACGAGGCGATTGCCATTTCGCTGCTCTTCTCCTTCAACAATCCGGCCCATGAAGTGGCCGTCCGCGATTATCTGGCCGAGCGTCTGCCGGATGTGCAGATCGTCATGTCGCACAAGGTCTCGCCGGAATGGCGCGAGTTCGAGCGCACCTCGACCACGGTGACCGACGCCTATCTGGCCCCCGTGGTGCGTCGCTACATCTCGACCCTGCAGGCCGAGATGGGCGATCGCCTGCCCGAGGGTGGTGCGCTGCATGTGATGGAATCGAACGGCGGCGTGATGACGGCGACAGCCGCATCCGAAAACCCGTTGCAAACCCTGCTGTCCGGTCCCGTCGGCGGCGCCATCGGCGGCAAGGCGCTGTCGGCCGCCACTGGACGCGGCAACCTGATCTGCGTTGATATGGGCGGCACCTCTTTCGATGCCTCGCTGGTCATCGACGGACTGCCGTCCACCTCCAACGAAGCCATGCTTGAAGGCCTGCCGATCCAGATGTCGGTCGTCGATATCCATGTCATCGGAGCCGGCGGCGGCTCGATCGCCTGGAAAGAGGCCGGCGCGCTGCGAGTAGGGCCGCAATCGGCCGGCTCCAAACCCGGACCGGTCTGTTACGGACTTGGCGGAACCGAGCCGGTCGTTTCCGACGCCAACCTGGTGCTCGGACGGCTCGACGGCGCCAATTTCTCGGGCGGCGAAATGACGCTCGACCGTGATGCAGCCGCGTCCGCGCTTGCTGCGCTCGGCTCGGACTTCGGCATGAACGCGGAAGAGATGGCCCAGGGCGTCATCGACATCGTCAACGCAAAGATGGCCGACGCCATCCGCACCATCACCATCCAGCGCGGCATCGATCCGCGGGAGTTTTCGCTGGTGGCCTTTGGCGGGGCCGGTCCCGCGCAGGCCGCGGCGCTGGCCGAGGAACTGGAGATCTCGGAAGTCATCATCCCCGTGCATCCCGGTGCGTTCTCCGCCTGGGGCATGCTGCAGACTGATGTCCGACATGACTTCAAGGAGACCCTCTACAGTTTCTGGGACATGATCGAGGCCCAGACAATCGAAACCGCTTTCAGCGGGCTTGAGGAAAGAGGCCGCCGCTTCCTTTCCGATGAGGGCATCACCGGTGATCGCGTGTCATTCGAGCGGGCCATCGACTTCCGTTATTACGGCCAGGAATACGTGCTGACCATACCACTGGCGAATGGCCCGATCGATATGGACAGGATCCGCGCCGATTTCGACGCCGCCTATGAGCGCCAATACGGTCATAACAGCCCGGAAAACCGCGTCGAGATGGCCAATATCCGGCTGGCGGCGCTGGGACGTCTCGAACGCCCCGAAAACGCAGCGCCCGAACGCGAAACGCCGCGTCCGGCACGTGAACGCGAGGTCTGGTTCGCGGGACAGCCCCGCACCACATCGATCATCGACCGCAACAGTATCGGCGACGGCGACAGTGTGAGCGGCCCTGCCATTATCGAAGAGGTTACCTCGACCACACTGCTACCGCCCGGCTGGACGGCACGATTGATCGAAGGCGGCCATATGAGCCTGAGCAAGGAGGACGCGGCATGAGCATCGCAGATCCGATCACCACCGAAGTGGTTCGCAACTTCGTCATCTCCTGCGCCGAGGACATGAATGCCTCGCTCTGGCGCTCCGCCCATTCGGCGATCATCTATGAAGGCAAGGACAGCGCCGTGGCACTGATGGATGAACATGGCAACATGCTCGGCCAGTCCACCGGCGTGCCGCTCTTCATCGGCGCCATCGATGTCTGCGTTCGCCATGTGAAGGACTATTACGAGGATGACATCCACGAAGGTGATATTTTCATCATGAACGACAGCTACATGCAGGGCACCCACCTGCATGACGTTACCGCCATCGGTCCGATCTTCCACAAGGGCGAACTGGTGGGCTTCGGTGCCGCCCGCGCCCACTGGAACGATATCGGCGCGATGGATCCGGGCAGCACCATGTCCTCGACGAACATCTACCAGGAAGGCCTGCGCCTCGGGCCGACACGGATCGTCTCGCGCGGCAAGCGTATCCGCGAATGGTACGACCATCTCAAGCTCAACACCCGGCTCGAGGGTGCCACCATCGGTGACCTTGGTGCGCAGATCGCGGCGATCCGCACCGGCGAGCGGCGGCTGGGCCAGTTGCTCAGCAAGATCGGCGCCGAAACCTATCGCGCCGCCTGCCAGAACATCTTCGAGCAGGCGCGCAAGATGGATCGCGAGGCCATTGCCGCGATCAGGGACGGCACCTGGAGCCGAGAGGGCTATCTCGACAATGACGGCGTCGGCACCGAACCGGTCAAGGTCAAGCTGACCCTGACGGTCAAGGGTGAGGAGCTGATCGTTGATCTGACCGGCACCTCCGGACCTGTCGCCGGGTCGGTCAATTGCGGCGCCAGCCAGACGGAATCGCTTCTGCGGCTGGCCTACAAGACCATGATATCGCCTGACCGTGCGATCACCGGCGGCTCCTTCGAGACCATGAAGGTGATCCTGCCGGACGAGTGCATGTTCAACGCCGGTGAGCCGGCAGCTTGCGAATGGTACTTCACCGGTCTTGGTCTTCTCGCCGATCTGTTCATTTCATGTCTCTCCGAGGCGATGCCGGAACGCTCGACCGCCGCCCATTACGGCGACTCCATGGTGGTGGGATTCTTCTCGGTCGACCCCAAGCGCGGGCAATGGATCTCCATCGAGCCGACAGCAGGCGGATGGGGCGGCCGCGCCGACAGCGATGGCGAGAGTGCGTTGATCAACCTGGTCAACGGCGGCTTCCGCAATATCCCGGCCGAGGTGATGGAGACCAAGTTCCCGGTGCGCCTGGAAGAATTCTCCATCCGGCCCGACAGCGCCGGGCCGGGCAAGCACCGCGGCGGCTGCGGCGTGGTGCGGCGCTACAAGATGCTTGAGGATTGCTATGGCGCGATCTGGTTCGAGCGGTCGAAGACCCCTGCCTGGGGGCTGAACGGTGGCGGCGAGGGCAGGGGACCCGAGGTTTCGCTCAGCTTCCCCGATGGCAAGGTCGAGGATCCGCTCAAGATGCGCGCCCGGCAGTTGCCGGCCGGCACTGTCGTCGAGACCAAGACCGGTGGCGGCGGCGGCAATGGCGATCCGATGCAACGCTCCTACGCCGAGGTCGTGCGCGATGTCTCGCGCGGGTTGGTCAGCCGCGACAAGGCACTTAGCGCCTACGGCGTTGCCATCGCGGAAGACGGCAGCGTGGACCAGACGGCCTCGGTCGCAAGATGAGCGTCGACGCGCTGCTATCGGTCCGCGGCATCGGCGTCCGGTTTGGCGATGTGGAAGTGCTCTCCGGGGTGGATCTCGATATCCGTCCCGGAGAGATCCACGGCCTGATCGGCGAGAATGGAGCCGGCAAGTCGACCCTGGGCAAGGTGCTGGGTGGGTACTACCGCGCCACATCCGGCAAGATCACGGTGGGCGGCCAGTTGCAGAGCTCGTGGGATACGCCCACCGCACTGGCCAATGGCGTCGCGATCATGCACCAGGAATTGCAGCTCGTTCCCGCTCTCACGGTGGCTCAGAACGTATTCCTCGGGCTTGAGGAAAACGTCAACGGTATCCTGCGAGGGACCGAGGCCGCCAGGCTTGAAACACTCATGGAACAGAGCGGGCTCCGGCTAGACCCCAACGCCCGTACTTCGAGCCTGACGATCGCCGAACAACAAAAGATCGAGATCCTGCGGGCTCTGGCGCGCAAGTCCCGGGTCATCGTCATGGACGAACCGACAGCCTCGCTGTCGAAATCCGAGATCGACCAGCTGCATCGCATCATGCGCAGCCTGCGTGATGAAGGCCGCTCGGTGATCTATGTCACCCATTTTCTCAACGACATCCTCGAGGTGACCGACCGGATCACCGTCCTGCGCAACGGCGAAAAGGTTCACACCCGCGACACCGCCGGCGAAAACAGGGAGACGCTGGTCTCCGCCATGCTCGGCGGTGAAAAGATGGATACGCTTTACCCGCCCAAGTCCCGTGACCATGGCGAGGTGGTGCTTTCCGTGCGTGATCTCATCTCCCCCAACGGGACGCAGCTCGACAGGCTGGAGATCCGGGGCGGCGAGATTGTCGGCCTGGCCGGACTGGTCGGTGCCGGGCGTTCCGAAATCGCCCGCGCCATCATTGGCGCGGATCCTTCGACCGGCAGTGTTGAGGTCGCGGGAAAAGTGCTGACCCGGCGCTCCATCGCCGAGGCGACAGAGGCCGGGATCGTTATGGTTCCCGAAGACCGGCGCGGGCAGGGGCTCGTCATGTCTTTGCCGGTCAGGGCCAATATCTCCCTGCCGCATCTGCGTGCGCTGTCGTCGGGCGGGGTGATGGCAAAGGTTCGCGAACGGGCGCTGGCGCTCGGCCTTATCAACCAGCTCGATGTGCGCCCTGCCATCATCGATGGCGATGTGTCGAACTACTCTGGCGGTAATCAGCAAAAAGTCCTTATCGGCAAATGGCTTGCCGGCGATCCTCGGGTGCTCATTCTCGACGAGCCTTCGCGCGGTGTCGATGTCGGCGCGCGCGAAACAATCCATCGCGAGATCGGGCGGCTTGCAAGTCAGGGCGTGGCGATCCTCGTCATCTCGAGCGAAATCGAGGAAGTGCTGGGGCTGGCCACAAGGGTCTTCCTGGTCGACCGCGGCCGCCTCGTCGACGAGATCGATCCGGACCGGGTCAGCGAGGCCGAAGTACTTGCCGCACTCTTCAATCATCAGGGCATGGGGGACGCCGCCGAATGACCCGCGCTAAGACGCTTCATTTTCTTCAGAACTACGCGGTGCTGATCCTCATCGCCCTGTTGGTGGTCGCTCTGACGCTGCTGTCCGACAGCTTCCTGACGGGCCGCAATCTTCTCAATATCCTTAACCAGAACGCCCCCCTGGCGATCATGGCCGCGGCGATGACACTTGTCATCATCGTGGGTGGTTTCGATCTCTCGGTAGGCGCGATTTTTGCCATGGGCTCGGTGACCTCGGCCTGGCTGGCGGTCAATGTGGATCCCTATCTGGGCCTGCTGCTGGCACCCTTCGTCGGGCTTGCGCTGGGCTATGCCAACGGGCTGGCGATCACCGTGCTCAGGGTGCATTCGTTCCTTGCCACGATCGCAACCGCACTGATCTTCAAGGGCATCGCCGTCGCGGTGTCGGACGGACGGCTGATTTCGGCCAGGATCGACGACTTCACCTGGCTTGGCCGCGGCAAGTTTCTTGGCGTCTTCAACTCGGTCTGGGTGATGGTCCTGTTTGCGCTCGTGCTGACCTTTCTTCTCACCCGCACGACCTTCGGCCGCAGGGTGTTTGCAGTCGGAGGCAACGAAGAGGCGGCCATCCTCTCGGGTATCCGCACCAACCGGATCAAGATTGCGGCCTTTGCAATTGCCGGCTTTGCGGCGGGCCTCGCCTCGATCATCACCACATCGCGGGTTGCACTTGGACAGGCAACTGCGGGCGACGGGATGGAGCTTCAGGCCATCGCAGCCGTGATCCTGGGCGGCACCAGCATCTATGGCGGGCAAGGCGCGGTCTGGCGGTCGCTGGCAGGTGTTTTCCTGCTGGCGCTCGTCAATAACGGGTTCAACATCCTGGGTATTGATCCGTTCTTCCGCGATCTGACCATGGGACTGATCATCCTCGCCGCCGTCGGCATCTCGGCTCTTGGACAACGACGATAATCGCAAGATCACAGGACCTCGAACAACTCAAATGAAATCATGGGAGATCGGAATGCCGGAAACAAATCGCGAATGGGTCATCACGCAGTATTCCGGTATCGACGGGCTGCAACTGCGCGAATACACCCCCAAGAACGCCGGGCCGGGCGAAGTCAGGCTCAAGGTCGAGGCTTTTGCGCTGAACTGGGGTGACATGGACCTCATGCAGGGCCGCTATTCCTTCAATTTCAGCGAGCTGCCCGCGCGCGTCGGCTGCGAGGCGGTCGGTATTGTCGACCAGATCGGCGACGGCGTGACAGGCATCGCAATCGGAGAGCGCCACTGCACGCTTCCCTATTTCTACGACATGAACGGCGCCAGCGGTGACACCGTCATCAGGGATCCGCGCTATCTTACGAAGGCACCCGACGGAATGGACGCGGTCGAGGCCGGGTCGATCTGGATGCAGTTCATGACAGCCTATTACCCGATAGCCGAACTGGCCAAGGCTGGCCCGGGCGTCAACATCCTCGTGACCGCGGCGACCAGCACCGCTGGCCGCGCAGCGCTGGAAATAGGCAGCATGCTCGGCGCGACGATGATCGGCACATCACGATATGACCATAACCGGGACTACCTGATGGAGGGTGGTGCCAGCCATGTCTACATCGGCAATGGCGAGGGGCTGGCCGAGACCGTCAGGGAAGCGACCGGCGGTGTTGGAGTTCATGCAGTGTTTGATTCTGTCGGCGCAGGCATGATCGCGCACTACAGCCAGGCACTGGCCAAGGATGCGCAGATTTTCTTCTATGGCACTCTCGATGAGAAACTGCCTGAATTGCCGATGATGTATCTTTACCAGGCGAATGCGACCTTCAAGCCCTATTCGCTCTTCAACTACATCGAAGACGCCGCCTGGAAGAAGAAGGGTCTGGATTTCGTCTACGGCGCACTCGCGTCCGGCAAGATCCGCCCGACTGTCGATCGCGTCTTCCCGATGGAGCAGTTCCGTGAGGCGTGGGAATATCTCCGCGCTCCGCGCCAGAACCACGGCAAGGTCATGATCAGGGTCTGAGCCTCGCGGTCCCGGTGCGATTTGTCGCAAATGCGTCTGATGGCTTTCGTCATCTCGGGACTGATCTGACAAGGTGGTTTTTGCCTGGTGAGAGATCTGAGCGTCGCAAAACGCTGGCCTCCATGCGCGCATCGCATTGTACTGGACGCGGAGTCCGGTTTGAGCTTGTCCTGCTCGCTTGATTGAGCCAGAACGACTGTCGGGCGGAGTTTCAGCACGCGGCAGGCGCGGAGAGCCTGCCGTTGCGAGAAGTCTGGCGGCCCGGCCGTTTGAGCCCGTTTTGAAAGGGAATCGATTGGACCCGCAGGATATGATGATTGTTTCGCATCTGCCGTACGCTGATCGCCGCCGCACGCGGCGGCCTCGCTTCGCAGTCTATGCAGTTCCTGCTGCCGCCGGAGACCTGTATCCAGCCTTTGCCGCCGCCAATAGGATCTTTCTGAAGCCGGGCAAAGACAGGGGACAGCGGGCGTGACTGTTCCTGCCGGATCCGAAGCCACCCTGTTTGTCCAGAATGACACCAGAGGCGATGTGCTGACCTGCCGTGAAGGACTGAGCTTCTGGGGAGGCGTGGATCCCGATACCGGGACGATCATCGATACGCATCATCCCGACCATGGCGCAAGGCTCGCCGGCAGGATCGTGTTGATGCCAACCTCCCGCGGGTCCTGCAGCGGCAGCGGCGTGCTGCTTCAACTGGCGCGCAATGGAAAGGCTCCTGCCGCGCTGGTCTTTCGTGAGGCGGAGGATATCCTCACCCTCGGCGCGATCATTTCAGCGCGCCTCTTTGATCGACCGATCGCTGTCCTGCGACTACCAGCTGAAACCTACGAGGCATTGTCCCGGGCCGCGGAAGTTGAGATCAAAGGCAATACCTTGCTCTTTGCCGAACGTCAGATTGAACTGTCGCAGCCGCAAACCCGGGGACTGCGCCTCAGTGAAACGGACCGGGACCGGCTGGCGGGCAGGGACGGACCCGCGTGCCAGATTGCCATGGAAGTCCTTTGCCTGATGGCGGCAGTCCAGGGAGCACGGGACCTGATCGATGTGTCGCGGGCTCACATCGACGGCTGCATCCTGGCCCATGACGCCAATCTCGATTTCGCCGAGAAGATGGACGCGCTGGGAGCGAAGACGGTCATCTCCACCACCATCAACGCCATTTCGGTGGACCGGGAGAATTGGCAAACCCAGGGTGTGCCGGCTGATTTCGGCGCCAAGGCCAGCCGGCTTGCCGATGCCTACGTCCACATGGGCGCACGTCCGACATTTACCTGTGCGCCCTACCTGCTTGACGATGTGCCGGATGAAGATGAAGCGATCGGCTGGTCGGAATCCAACGCCGTGATCTATGCGAACTCGGTGCTCGGAGCCCGCACCCAGAAACATCCGGATTACCTCGATCTGTTCATCGCGATAACCGGGCGTGCGCCCAACACCGGGGTCTATCTTGCGGAAAACCGCAGGCCGGTCTGCGAGATCCGCGTTGCGCTGCCTGCGTCGTTCGACGATGCGCTGTGGCCGATGCTCGGATGGCTGGCCGGAGCCAAGTCCCCGGCGGGCATCCCGGTTCTGACCGGGCTCGAGCACCTGTCTCCGACGCCCGATGACCTCAAGGCGCTGTGCGCCGCGTTCGGAACGACCTCGGCAGCGCCGATGCTGCATGTCAGGGGGCACACGCCGGAGGGCGGCCTGCCGCTGGCCGTCGATGCCTGCCTTGAGGAGATCAAGCCCGACGATCTGCGGCAGCTCTGGCGGGAGTTCAATGCCGGCGGTGACAGGATTGATCTCGTCGCCATCGGCAGCCCGCATGCGTCGCTCGCCGAAACCCGGCGGTTCGCGGATCTCCTCGACGCTCAACACTGCCATGACGGTACAACGGCAATCGTCACCGTTGGCCGAAGAACACTGGCCGATATGGCGGCTGAAGGCATTCTCGACCGGCTTCAGGGAGCCGGCGTCAAGGTCATTCCGGATCTCTGCTGGTGTTCGATAACAGAGCCTGTCTTTCCCGCAGAGGCATCCGTCGTCATGACCAACTCAGGCAAATATGCCCATTACGGCAAGGGCCTGACCGGACGGAACATGCGCTTTGGGAGCCTGGAAGACTGTGCAAGAGCCGCCGTGACCGGGCGCGCAAGACCGGGCCTTCCTGCCTGGTTGTCATCGGATAGCTGAAGCGAAAGACAACCTGGGTTCTCCACCGGGAGCGTTTCCGGCAAGCGGGTCAAACCTGTCGGCGCCAAGAGCTGCAAGCTTGAACACAATGATGCCGCCGTCAGGTCTCTACGCTCGGATAGTCCTTGTCGCGCCAGTGCTGCAGCTTGGTGGCAAATTCGCGCTGGAACGACAACGGGCCGGATTTCGCCAGGTAAGGCTCGTCGTAGATGCCGATATACATGGTCAGGTTGAGGAAGAAATGCGCTCCCATTTCGAACAGCGCGACATAATCATGATCGATCAGCGCTTGCCGCTCGGCGTCGGTGAGACTGTGCACGGTGGAACGTTCGGCATCGTTGAGCTTGGGTCCGATTGACTGTTCCCATGTGGCGACGAAGGACTTCGGATCCTCGATGTAGCGCTTGAGATAATCCGGATCGCGGTCGACGGTGAACAGGAATTTGTTGACGTAGTACTTGCTCATGCTGCCTGCTCCTTCGGATACCAGGTGAAATAGGCTTCCATGGTATGGAAGAGGTCGAGATTGTCGACGTAATCGGCGCCTTCGGGCCCGGCCACACCCAGCATCAGGATGAAGTTGAGGAAGCCATGGGTGGCGTTGCCGCTCTTGGCCATGGTCTCGTGATTGACATTGGCGAGGATTGAATCGATGTCGCCCGCGCGCAGCCACTCGATGGCCTGGCGGTCGAAGTCGGGATCCGGTCCGGTTTCCATGAACTGGCGCGGCCCGCCCAGTTCGAGCGAGAGATGCCCGGTGCCGATGGCGGCAACGCGCTTGTCCGAAGGAAAGTCGTCGATTGCCTTGCGAATGGCGCGGCCAAGCTCGTAGAAGCGCTTAGGCGAATGCAGCGGCGGAGCGAAGATGTTGGTGTAGATCGGCACCACCGGCAGATCGTTTTGCGGCCGCACCGTGATGATCGGGCAGATGATCGAGTGGTCGATTTTCAATTCGTTGGAAAAGGCGAAATCGAAGTTCTGGTCCATCAGGTGCTGGTGCATGAAGCGGGACATCTCTTCGTCCCCCTCCAGCACATATTTCGGAATGCCGAATTCGCGTTCCTCGTTGTAGAAGGTGGCGTCGTAGCGTGGCGCCTTGCCGATGAGGAACTGGGGACAATTGTCGAGAAAGATCTGGTGGAAATGGTCCGAACCGATCATCACCAGAATGTCCGGCTTGGTGCGGGCCAGGGTCTCGCGATAAGCCTCGATCTTGCGTTTCCACTCAGGCGCCTGCGGCATCTGCTGTTCGGGCGGCATCGTTGTCGCCTTGAGGTAGAAGGGGTGATGGGTGGAGGCCAGAGTGGCAACGAGCTGAGCCAAGGATCTACTCCTGTTTCAATCTTCCCGGTGGGTCCGGAGATACGGTTTTCGACTGGCGATCCCGGTTGGCGCCGGGATCGGAATTTCGACGGCCTCAGGCAAACAGGTTGCGCTCGATCTTCGCAGCCTCGAAGAGATAGTCGCGGCTTGCTTCAAGCTCTCCGCGCAGGCGGTCGATGTCGAAGCCCATCATCTGGCCTTTCCACTTCTTGACCTCGCCTGCGACCATGACAGTGTCGACATTCGTCCGCTCCATGAGCGTGACGACCGCGCCGGGCACGTTGTTGAGCGGCGCAACGTTGATTGCCTCTGCGTCGAGAAGGATGATGTCGGCTTCCTTGCCCGGCGTTAGCGAGCCGATCTTGCGGTCGAGCTTCAGCCCCCTGGCACCGCCCATGGTTGCCTGACGGATCGCCTCCATGCTTGTCATCAGCTCCGGGTATTCCTGCCCCGAGAGAGCCTTCTCGTTGGCAAACATCCGCTGCAACGTCACCAGGCTGCGCATCTGGGTGAAAAAATCGGCGGTCATGGTGCACTCGACGTCGGTGGAGAGCGACATGTCCATGCCCAGATCGATGGCCTGCTGGATCGGTGGGGTGCCATGGCGCATGTGCATCTCGATGGGAACCGAGAGCGAAACATGGGCACCGGCATCCGCAGCATATTTCCAGCCGTCATCCGACATTCCGGTCATGTGAATGAAGATGTTGTCTTCGCCGAACATGCCCGCCGCACCAAGCTCGTCAAAGGTTGGCTGCATGCCGAAGGTTCCGACGACATGAAGGGCAATCGGCAAGCCAAGTTCGCGTCCGATCTTCCAGGCCGCTTCATAGCCCGGAAGATAGATCTCGCCGCCCATGACCATGGTGGTCAGCTGGTCGTCCGAGGAGAAGTACTGGCTCTTGATGCGGGCGGCATCCTGCGGGTACTTGGCACGGTCGCCCCATCCTTCGAAGTAACCGAAGACGCCGCGGCGTCCCGCATCCCTGAGCCCTTCGATCGCGGCGTCGGAATGCTCCGGCGAATGGTGAATCTGGCTGACATCCATCACCGTGGTGACGCCGGCATCAAGCTGTGCGATGCCGCCGAACAGCTCGTTGATGTAGACGTCCTCGGGCCGGTAGACCATGGAAAAGCCCTGAAGGATCGTCTCGTAATAGTTGGACGCATTCGCCGGGCGGCCGTCATTGATGAGAATGCCGTTGGCGAGCTGGCTCCGCAGGGCGGTTTCAAACTGGTGGTGGTGCGTGTCGATGAAACCCGGCATCACGATCTTGCCGGCTGCATCTATCTGCACAGCATCGGGCGCATCGATGTTTGCGCCGACCTCGACAATGGTCTTGCCGTCGATCAGTACATCTCCCACGGCGAAATTGCCCACGGCATCATCGACGGACAGCACCGCGCCGCCCTTGATCAGAACCCTGCGACCCGGCGTGCCAAGGCCTTCGGGCAGCGTTGAGGCCGCAACCGTCTGGGCTTGCGCGGTTCGGGTCGACCCTAGTCCGAGCGTTGCAGCCGCGCCGCCAATGGCGCTCGCGGTGAGAAAATCCCGCCGCGTCGGACAGGGCAGTTGAGGTCTCTTCGGATCACAGAGTCTGCACATTCACTTTCCTCCCAGGTTCGTTCTTGTGTTCAGGATCCGATGATGGAAACGAGCATCGGATATCGCGTCAGGGCATTGGCAATTCTGGACGCAGTGGCGCGCAACTCGGGCAGGCGGTTGGCGACCAGGAAGTCCGCGTCAACCATGCCGGAGTAGCCGGACGTGTTGAGAGCCGCGATTGTTCGGCCATCAAGCGCCCGTATGGGGACGGCCAGAGCGGTGATGCCATAATCGAGCTGATCGACGGTGGTCGAGTAGCCATTCTTGCGCACCTGCTCGATTTCCTCTCGCAACTGCACCGGATCGACCATCGTCTTTGATGTGAGTGGTTCGATGACCAGGCCGTCAAAGTAGCGGTCCAGTTCTGCGTCGCTCAATCCTGCAAGAAGCACTCGTCCCAATGACGTGGCGCAAGCGGGATAGCGTGCTCCCACCACGGCTGCCGCACGTCGCGCGCGCTGCACCGAGTTGTGGGCGATATAGATCACGTCGCGCTGGTCGAGTGTGCCAACCGACGACGCATCGCCGAACTTCGACACCACCTCACGCAGATGCGGTTGAAGAACCTCGTCTATCTGGGCCGAGTAGTAGAAGCCGGAACTCAACGTCATGATCTTGGGGCGCAGGTGGAAGCGCTTGTTTGTCTGTCCGACATAGCCAAGCGCCATCAGCGTGATCAGGCTTCGCCGCGCAGCCGCGGGCGAATAGCCCACCTTCCTCGCGATCTCGCTCAGTGTCATTTCCGGATTGGCGGCATCGAAGCTTTCGAGAATTGCCAGTCCCTTTGCCAGGGCCTCGACGAATTCGGCGGGCTTGGCCGCCTGGCCTCCCGCAACCTTGCCTGTCGACGTCTCGGTCGTTTCTGTCGTGCGATCATCAATCATGGGTGAACGGGACCTTCCTCATTGCTGTGATGCTCCCTTCCTACGTGCTGATCGCCCGTTTTCACAGGCCTCGGCGGATGACTTGACGCAACGATAAATCAGTGCAATGTTTTCGGCAAGAGGAAATATTTTCGGCATGCGAAAAAAGGAACCGAAATGCGCATTGGAAAGCAGGATCAGGCATTCACCGCGATCGCCACATCGGATGCCGACTCGATCACGGTCCGTGGGCACGATCTGTGCGGCGATCTGATCGGAAAGATCGGTTTCACCGATTATTTCTGGCTTCTGGTGCTTGGCGAAAAACCGACAGACGCTCAACGAAAGATGCTTGATGCCTGCCTGGTCGCCATAGCCGAGCATGGCCTGGTGCCAAGTGTCCAGGCGGCGCGCATGACGCTCGCAGCCGGTCCGGAGGCCTGGCAGGGAGCGATGGCGGCTGGTCTTTTGGGAATGGGAAGTGTTGTTGCCGGCAGTTCCGAAACGGCTGGTCAGTACCTGGCCGAAGTGCTTGCCGATGCGGAAGCCAATGGCACCGATGTCGAGACAGCCGCGATCGCCAGCTTGAAGTCACTCAAGCAGGCGCGCAAGAAGGTGCCGGGTCTAGGCCACCCGCAACACAATGCCGGCGACCCGCGCGCCAATCGCCTGCTCGAAATCGCGGACGAACTGGGCATCTCCGGTCGCTACATTTCCACACTGCGGACCCTTGCCGAACATGCGCCGGGCATCATCGAACGGCCCTTGCCGATCAATGTATCCGGAGCCATTCCCGCAGCAATACTGGACGCCGGTTGGCCGCTAGAGGCTCTCAAGGCAGTTCCGTTGCTTGCACGCACGGCCGGTCTCGCGGCTCACCTTTATGAGGAGTCCCTCCGATCGATCGGCTTCATCATGTCTCACAAGGCGGACCTGGCAATCGAGTACGACGGCACATCCGCTCCGCGTCACCCCAAGCAGGCGTAAAGGACGCAGTCATGGTCAAGATCTTGAAGAATATCCGTGTGGTTGAACTCGGCACCTACATTACCGGTCCTGCCGCCGCCATGCATCTGGGTGACCTCGGCGCCGATGTCATCAAGGTCGAGCGCCCCGGAACCGGCGATCCCTTTCGCGCTTTCAAGGGCGGCCTCTACTCTCCGCACTACCAGACCTACAATCGCAACAAGCGATCCATTGCACTTGATACCAAGGCAGACGCGGACTTGCAGACGTTCTATCAGCTGATCGCCACCGCGGATGTGTTCATCCAGAATTTCCGGCCGGGCGTCGCCGAGAAGCTTGGGGTGGGCGAGGACGACCTGCGCAAGATCAATCCGCGATTGATCTATTGTGCCATCTCCGGGTTTGGCCAGTCCGGTCCGTCAAGGGATCGTCCCGCTTTCGATACCGTGGCGCAGGCCGCCAGCGGATATTTGAGACTGCTGACGCCCCCAACCAATCCGCGTGTGATCGGACCGGCGATCGCCGATGCGGTAACCGGCCAGTACGCGGCGACCGCCATACTCGCGGCACTTCTCGAGCGGAGCAGCAGCGGCAAGGGCCGGCGCATCGATATCTCCATGCTGGAGGCGATGGCGCATTTCAACCTCGACAGTTTCACGCACTACTATTCCGAAGGCGAGGTCATGGGGCCGCTTTCGCGTCCAGTGGTTTCGCAGAGCTATACCTTCGAATGCAGTGATGGAAAGTGGATTGCGATCCACATGTCGTCACCCCCCAAGTTCTGGGAGGGGTTTCTGGAGGCTACCGGAAAGCCGGAGCTGGCCGAAGATCCGCGCTTTGCCGAGCGGCTGGACAGGATCCAGCATCAGGACGACCTGATCGAGATCTTCACCCCGATCTTCAAGGCCGACACTCGCGATGCCTGGTGCGCCAAGCTTCTCGCTCTCGAGGTGCCGCATGCGCCGGCCTACGATTCCAACGAGGCACTCGAGGATCCGCAGGCGCTGCATCTGCAGCTGGCGGTCGAGACCAGCCACCCCGAGATGGGCGAATCCAAGACAGTCCGGCCTCCCTACAGCTTTGATGGCGAGGCGGAGCTGCATGTGACGCCTCCGCCGACACTGGATCAGCATGGCGCCGAACTCCGTGCCGAACTGGAGGCCAGAAAGGCAGTCTGAACGCCGCAAACATAGGGGAGGAAAGCATGAGTGAAGAGGAAATGATCACGTCTGTGCCAGCAGCCGGCGTGATGGAAGCAAGCCGGGCGATGCTGCAAAAGCAGCTCTACGCGATCTTCACCACGCCCGTGAACGGCATGGGTCCGGTCTTCGCGCATCTGGAAGAACACCTGAAGTTTCAGGTCGGCCTGGAGCGCGAAGGCGTGATGTTCGCGGCCGGTCCGATGTGGAGCGATGACGAGCAGAGCTGGGAGGGAGAGGGAATGGTCGTGGTGCGGGCAGCCTCGCGGCAGGAGGCAATCGCGATTGCCGAGCGGGACCCGATGCACACGAGCGGTGCCCGCAGTTTTCAGGTCCGTCCATGGCTCATCAATGAAGGAACACTCACGGTCCGGCTCGACTATTCCAGCCAGACTTTCACTTTGGCCTGAACCTCACTTGGGAGAGAAGCAATGAAACAGTTTATGGGAATGATGGCAGCGGGCATGATGCTGCTGCCGGGCGCCGCTTCGGCGCAGGAAGTCATCAACCTGACAGTGGCCTCCAGCCACCCGACGGTGGTTCCGTGGGTGGGCATGATCCAGACCCATTTCATGGCGCGCACGGATGAAATCCTCGCTGAAAAGGGCGATTACAAGATCGAGTGGAACGAGGCCTTTGGAGGCACGCTCTACAAGGCAAACGCGACACTGAGTTCGGTGGAAGAAGGCATCACCGATGTCGGCTGGGTATTTTCGTTCCTCGAGGCAGCAAAGCTGCCATTGAGCCAGGTATCCACCAACACCCCGTTTGCAACCGCCAACCCGCCGGTCCTGCTCGAGGTAATGGAGAAGCTTCTCGAAACCAACGAAGCCTTCCGTAGCGAGTGGGAAGACCACAACCTCAAGGTTCTGGGGCTGACCGCAACCGATCTCTATGACATCTACACCAAGAAGCCGCTCACCGGCATTGCCGACATCAACGGCATGAAGCTTTCCGCACCGGGCGTGCTGGGCAGCTGGCTGCGCGGAACCGGAGCCAACGCGGTCGATGGCGCGCTGACAACCTTCTACACCGACGTGCAGACCGGCGTATCCGATGGCGCGCTGACCCTCGCTCTGGGTGCGATGCCGATCAAGCTCTATGAAGTCGCTCCCTACATCAACCGCTTTGATGTCGGCGCAGCTTTCTCGGGCGCGGTGGCAATCAACAATGACACCTGGGAAACCCTTCCCGAAGAGGTGCAGGCGGCAATGATCGAGGCCGGCAAGCACTACACCAGGTCTCACGGTCAGGACATGGTCGACCGCCATGAATTGATGCTCGACCTGATGGTCAAGAACGGTGCTGAACAGTCGCCGCCGGTCACGATTGTGCCGATGCCGGCCGGTGAGCGCCAGAAATGGGTCGACATGCTTCCCGATCTGGCCGGTGAATGGGCCGCCAGCGTTGATGCGCAGGGAGGCCAGGGGACCGCGTTTCTCGCCGAATACATGAATGCCCTGCGGGACGCCGGTGAAGTGCCTGCCCGTGACTGGGACAAGTAAGCAAGGCTCAGGGCGGGATCATGCCGGCAGATCATGAAAACACGCACGATCCCGTTCGACCGCAGCGTAAAGGCGCTGCGGTCAGCCGGGCCTGGCAATGGCTGGTCGAGGGCTTCGCCGCGCTCGGGACAGTACTGATCGGAGTGCTGATGGTCATCATCTGTGCTGACATCGTCGCCCGCAACCTGTTGGGGGCATCGTTGCCTCTGGTGTCCGAGCTCGGCGCTCTGCTGCTGGTGATGATTGTCAGCCTGCAGCTCGCCACGACGATCCGTGCCGAACGTCTTGCGCGCACCGATCTGTTCTTCGTCGGTTTGAAGGCGTCGCGCCCGAGAATCGCGGCACTGCTGTCGGCCTTCTTCAATCTGGTCGGAGCCATCATCATCGGCCTGATCGCCTACGCGTCGATCCGCATTCTTGGCAAGGACTGGGCGTCCGGTGACTACATCGGAATCATTGGCATCGCGACTTTGCCGACATGGCCGTTTCGCGCCCTGATTCTTGCCGGCATGACGATTGCCGCCCTCGAATTCATCGTTCGGATGATCTCCGACCTCCGAATAGCCGCGACACAAGAGGCAAGGTCATGAGCCCAATTGAAATCGGCGCACTGGCAACGCTTGGCCTGTTGGTTCTCATCTATCTTGGCATGCCCATCGGTATTGGCATGCTCACGGTTTCCTTTCTCGGGGTTGCCGCAATCCGGGGCGATGTCGTCTCGCTGCGGATGATGGGACAGGTCGCAAACGATTCCTTGCGAGAGTATCTCTTCGCCGTGGTTCCCCTGTTTGTCCTCATGGGCTTGCTTGTGACCGTGTCGAAGGTGGGCAAGGACACGTTTGATGTCTTCCAGCAGTTACTCGGACGGGTGACCGCCGGCCTGGGAATCGCGACTGTCTTTGCCAACGCGGTGTTTGCGGCCATCACCGGGATATCGATTGCTTCCGCCACAGTCTTCAGCCGCGTTGCGGTGCCGGAGATGAAACGTCACGGCTACACCCGCAAATTTGCCACGGGTGTCGTCGCTGGGTCCTCGGTGCTGGGCATGCTGATCCCGCCCTCGCTGCTGATGATCGTCTATGCGGTGCTGGCCGAGGAATCGGTCGGCCGCATGTTCCTCGCAGGGGTCGGTCCGGGTATTCTGCTGGCCGTCGCCTTTTCCATCACCATCGTCTTGCTTGCCCGGTTTCGCCGCGATTTTGTCTTCACCGGGCCCGAAACAGGCTCGTCTGATGAGGTGATGAGCGGGCTCGGCATAGCACGCAAGTCGCTGCCCATTCTGTCATTGATGCTGGTGGTGCTCGGCGGTCTGTATGGCGGCTTTCTCAACCCAACGGAAGCCGGTGCAGCCGGTGCGCTTGGCGCTCTCGTCATCGCTTTGATGCGGCGCTCTCTGGATCCTAAGTCATTCTGGCGGCTGTTGCTGGAGGCAGGGCAGATCACGGTCTCGGTCCTGTTCCTGATCATGGCGGCAACCTTTTTCAGCCGCATGCTGGCGCTCTCGGGCGTACCGAATGCGCTGGCCGAAGTTCTGCTGGAAGGCTCGATAGGGCCCTATGGCTTTCTGCTGATCTACCTGCTGCTGATCATTGCGCTTGGGTGCCTGATCGATTCCATCTCGATCATGCTGATCCTTCTGCCAATTGCGCTGCCCATCGCCGAAGCCGCGGGCTTCGATCTGGTTTGGTTCGGTGTCCTGACGGTGGTTGCGGTGGAGGTTGGATTGCTCACCCCGCCCTTCGGGCTCTCGGTCTACATCATCAAGTCGGCAATGGACGATCCCGATCTCAAGGTCGGCGAGATCTTCCGCGGGACGCTGCCCTTTGTCGGCGCCATGCTGGTATCGATCGCTCTCATCGTCGTCTTTCCGCAAATCGCCACATGGCTGGCGCGTCTTTGATCAGGTGATTTCATGACACAGCTTCTTTTCATCCCCGGCAGCCTGCGGGAGGCATCTTCCTCTCGCGCCACGGTGCGGGCGCTGGTCAAGCGTCTTGATCAGGATGTCATATGCCGTGTCGCGGATCCCGGCCGGCTTCCTCATTACAATGCGGATCTCGGCCAGGATCCCGCGGTTGAAGGCTTCGTTGCGGAGGTGGCGGCGGCCGACGGCGTCGTTTTTGTCACGCCCGAGTACAACTACAGCGTTCCCGGTGTGCTCAAGAACGCCATCGACTGGGCATCGCGGCCTGCCTACAATTCCGTTTTCAACGACAAGCCCTGCTTCATCATCAGCGTTTCCGGCGGAGCGCTCGGCGGCGTCCGGGCTCAGGCGCATCTGAAGTACATTCTCAACGGCATGCTGGCCAGACCGTTTGCCTGCCAGGAGATCGTCATCCCGCAGGCCAATGCCAAGATTACCGACGGGCATCTCACCGACGAAGCCATCCTTGATTTTGCCGAACTGAATATGCGCGCCTTTGTCTCAAGCTTCTGAGATCAAGGCCATCGGCGAGTCCATTCGGCTGCAATGATCCCGGCACCCGCGATGAAAACAGGGGCAGCCTATCTCGACATCCAGCCGCCATCGGCCGGGAGGATCGTGCCGTGCACAAACCTCGCCAGGTCGCTGCACAAGAAGGCAACCGGTTCGGCGATTTCTTCAGCCGTTCCCCAACGGCCAACAGGAATGCGCTCCATGAGAGAGCGGGTACGATCAGGATCAGCCTGAAGAGCTGCAGTGTTGTCGGTGGCGATGTAGCCCGGCGCAATGCCGTTTACATTGATGCCCCTGGCCGCCCATTCGTTTGAAAAAGCGCGAACCAGTTGAGCGATGGCACCCTTGCTGGCGGCATAGCCAGGGACGTTGATGCCGCCCTGAAAACTCAGAACCGAGGCAACAAACACGATTTTTCCGGTCCCCTGTTTGAGCATGGAGCGACCCAGCGCCTGTGTCAGGATGAAGGGAGCATCGGTATTGACAGCCTGCACATGATCCCAGTCTTCAAGGGAGTGCTCCGCCGCCGGCGCGCGCCTGATGGTGCCGGCATTGTTGACCAGAATGGAGATGTCGCCACGGTTTTCCATTGTTTCGGCAAAGGCGATTGTGGCGTCCCGGTCGGAGAAATCGCACTGGCAAGCCGTAAAGCTTCGACCAGCGGCATGAACCGCCTTCTCCGCATCGCTGCCCTGTGCTTCCAGGGATGCGCTGGTGCCGATGATGTCTGCGCCCGCTTCGGCCAACGTCTTGCAGATCGCCAGGCCAATGCCGCGTTTGCATCCGGTCACGAGGGCGGTCTGGCCGGAAAGATCTATTGTCAGGCCCATCGGATCACACCATCATTCTGCGAGGGTCGGCCATCAGCCGCGCATAATGCGCCATGAAGCGGGCGGCATCGGCACCGTTGATCACACGGTGATCGTAGGACAGATCCAAAGGTGTCATCGGCACCGGAGTCCAGCTCTCGTTTTCCCACACTGGAACTGTTTCGGTTCGGGTGATGCCCAGGATCGCGACCTCGGGCGGATTGACGATCGGGGTGAACGCAGTGCCTCCGATGCCGCCGAGGTTGGAGATCGACATCGAGGCCCCGCCCATCTCGTCAGGCTTGATCTTGCGCTGGGCCGCCCGCCCGGCGAGATCGGAGATCTCGCTGGCGATTTGCCACAGCCCCTTGCGGTCGACATCCCGGATCACCGGCACCATCAGTCCGTGCGGCGTGTCGACTGCAATGCCGATATGGCAGAACTGCTTGAGCACAAGGGTTTCGCCGTCGGCTGTCAGTGATGCATTGAAGCGAGGGAATTCCGAAAGGCATGCGGCCAGGGCTTTCACATGAAAGGCCAGTGCGGTGAGGCGCACGCCACGGTCCGCAGCCTCCGGCTTCAGCTTGGCGCGAAAGGCTTCCACGGCGCGCATGTCAGCACGATCATGATGGGTAACTTGCGGAATGACGCGGCTCGCAGCAGACAGATTGTCAGCAGCGATCCGTGCGAAACGTGACAACGGCTCGTGTGTCACCGGTCCGTAGGCCGAGTGATCCACATCCCAATAGCTGTTGTCCCTGGAGGCTGCGACAGAGGCAGCGGCGCCGGAAGAGCTCTGCTTGGTATCGCCACTCACATGGCGCTCGACATCCTCGCGCGCGATATTGGTGCGGTCGGCAGTCCGGGCTACATCGGCAAGATCGACGCCCAGTCGCCCGGCCAGGGCAACGACCGAGGGGCTGGCTATGATATCGGCCCGACCCATCTTACCATTCCGCCGAAATATACTGGGTTTCCATGAATTCCAGCATGCCCTCATGCCCGCCCTCGCGGCCGAGACCCGATTGCTTGACGCCGCCGAACGGGGCAGCGGGATCGGAAACCAGGCCGCGATTGAGGCCGACCATGCCATATTCCAGGCGTTCGCAAACCTGCATGGCGCGTTTCATGTTCTCCGAAAACACATAGGCAACCAGACCGTATTCCGTGTTGTTGGCGCGGCGGATCACGTCGTCTTCCTCCGTGAAGGACTGGATGGCTGCAACAGGTCCGAAGATTTCGTCGTTCACGCAGTCGGCCGTTTCCGGCACGTTGGAGAGCACCGTCGGCGGGTAGAAATAGCCCTTGCCGTTGGGCAATGTGCCACCGAGTTCCAACCTGGCGCCCTTTGCCACGGCATCCTCGACGAAAGCCGCCACCTTGTCGCGGGTATCAGCATTGACCAGCGGGCCGACGTCGATCCCGTCTTCCAGCCCGTCGCCCATCTTCAGGGCAGCCATGGCGGCACTAAACTTGCTGGTGAACTCCTTGCCGACCTTCTCGTGAACATAGAAGCGGTTGGCGGCGGTGCAGGCCTCGCCGAGATTGCGCATCTTGGCGAGCATCGCGCCGGTCACAGCCTTGTCGATGTCGGCATCCTCGAACACGATCAGCGGCGCATTCCCGCCCAGTTCCATCGCCGGCTTGAGCACCTGGTCGGCTGCCGAATGGAGCAGCTTGCGGCCAACTTCGGTGGAGCCGGTAAACGAAATGACGCGCACCCGCGGATCGTGCAGCATGTGGTCGACAAGCCTGCCCGATTTCTTCGAGGGCAGCACGTTGACCAGCCCCTTCGGCACGCCCGCTTCTTCCAGCAACGGCATCAGCGCCAGCATGGTCAGCGGCGTTTCCGAAGCGGGCTTGATGATCACCGGGCATCCTGCGGCCAGAGCCGGCGCGATCTTGCGGGTGCCCATTGCCGCCGGATAGTTCCACGGCGTGACCAGCACGGCGATGCCGGCTGGTTTGTGCTGAACCACGATGCGCGCGCCTGACGAGGGTGCATGGGTGATCATGCCGTCGGCGCGAACGGCTTCCTCGGCGAACCAGCGGAAGAACTCGGCCGCATAGGCTGCCTCACCCATCGCATCGGCCCGGGCCTTTCCGTTTTCAAGCGTTATCAGGTGCGCAAATTCGTCCAGCCGCGCGGTCATCAGCTCCCACGCATTGCGCAGGATCTCCGAGCGTTCGCGCGGCTTCTTGGCAGCCCATAATCCAAAGGCGGCTTGCGCTGCGTCGAGTGCCGCATCTGCGTCAGCGAGATCGGCGGAGGCAACCGACGCGATTGTTTCTTCTGTTGCGGGATTGATGACATCAAAGCGCTCGCCGCTTGCAGCGTCGCGCCATTGGCCATCGATGTAGAGATTGGTGTGTTGCATCCGGTTTGCTCCAGTCAAAGCAGGTGTCTCAGAGGGTCGCCGAGGCGGTCCACGAAGCCGGTGACGAATTCAATCGCCTGGTCCTCGTCAAGTTGGCCGGCCAGGTAGTCGAGCGAAACGGCGTAGTCTTCCCGTTCGCGGCACACGGTCAGCACCGGCGCACCGGCTGCCGAACCGGTGGCCGCGGTAATCGGCGATCCGGAAAGATCGCGCAGCACGATGGACGGAACCTGATCTCCCGCGTCGCTCAGCGGTTTGGAGAGCCCTACGCGGTCGGCATCGGCGAAACGTCCATCCATCTTGCGAACCGTCCGGGATTCCACGATGAGCGGCATGTCTCCAAGACCGGTCGCTTCACGCAACGCTGCCGCGGCAAAACGCAACCAGATCAGGCGCGGTTCGAGGCGAACATCGCCGTCTTCAGCGAGCCAGGCGATGAACTCGTCGCTGCCGCTCGCTGCAATTCGCGCTCCAATGTGCATTGGCAACGATCCCGCAGACGCGGGTGAGGGGATGGCCCCCGCCTTTTTGTCAGACGGCGCTAAGGTCTCCAGAATCCCAAGATCTGAGACATGATAGGGCTGCGGCACGCCGTTCTCGACCAGCAGATTGAGGTCGAGGCCCTTCTCAATTGCAAGGCGGCGTGCCTTTGGGGACGCCAGCACGCGCCCGCTTGAAGCAGGCGTGTTTCGGGCTTCGGTCTTCTTCGGTGCGGCCTGTGGTGCCTTGACTACCGCCTTGCCAGGCGTCTCGTCGTCAACAGGGATGTTCTTGTGGCTGCGCGCGACCGCGTTTTCTGGTTTCTCAGCGCTGATGATTGCGATCACCGATCCGACCGGTACCGCCTGCTGGGCATCGGCCAGGATTGCGGCGACGAAGCCGTCATGTCCGGCTTCCACTTCCATGACCGATTTGTCGGTTTCCACTTCTAGTAGGATATCACTTGCGGCAACAGCGTCTCCCGGCTGCTTGCGCCAGGCAACGATCAGGCCGGTGTCCTGCGCCATGCCGAGCGCTGGCATGATGATTTCCTCGCCCGAAGGCAGGGTGTCTGCCCTGGAATCCGCATGCGAGGTTGGCTCTTGATCCGATTGCGAAGTGTTTGATGGCGCGGCAGGAATTTTAGTCTTCGCCGCCTCCGCTGTTTCCGCAATCACGGCGACAACCTGGCCGACTGGCACGTGATCGCCGGCTTCCGCGCTGACGGCGGCAAGAAATCCGTCGGCCACGGCTTCCACTTCCATCACAGCCTTGTCGGTTTCGACCTCCATCAGCCCTTCGCCGGCTTTCACCACATCGCCGGGTTTTTTCAGCCAGGAGACAATCAGGCCGGTGTCCTGCGCCATCCCCAGTGCCGGCATGATGACATCATGCGGCATGGATCATCTCCCCGGCGATCATCTCCCCGGCCACAAGCTTGCGGGCATTTGCCGCCACGCCCTCCGGGGTCGGCACGGTCAGGTCTTCCAGTGCCGGGCTGAACGGAACGGGCACATCCATGGCGCCCATGCGCAGTACTGGCGCGTCGAGATGGTAGAAGGCCTTCTCGTTGAGCCGGGAGGCGATCTCCGAGGTGACCCCGTAGCTCTGGTGCCCCTCGTCGATGACGATGGCGCGCGAAGTCTTCTTCACCGATTTGATCAGTGCGGCCTCGTCGAGCGGAACGATCGTCCGCGGATCGATGACTTCTGCGCTGATGCCTTCACCCGCGAGAATCTCGGCTGCTTTTTCGGCCACCTGCACCATCGACGAGGTGGCGATCAGGGTGATGTCGGTGCCTTCGCGCTTCACATTGGCGACGCCGAACGGGATCAGATACTCCTCATCAGGAACGCCCGCCTTCTCCTGGTACATCAGCTTGTCTTCGAAGATGACGACAGGATTGTTGTCGCGGATTGCCGTCTTCATCAGCCCTTTGGCCTCATAGGCCGATGACGGCAGAGCGACCTTCAGGCCGGGAATGTGTGCGACCAGCGCATGCAGCGACTGCGAATGCTGGGCGGCCGACCGGCGAGTGGCGCCGAGATTTGTCCGCAACACCAGCGGAACGCTGAGCTTGCCGCCGGACATGTAATGGGTCTTGGCCGCCTGGTTGCAGAGCTGGTCCATGATCAGGAAAATGAAGTCTCCGAACATCAGGTCGACCACCGGACGGGAACCGGTCATGGCAGCCCCGACGGCAATGCCCATGAAGCCGGGTTCGGCAATCGGCGTATCGACAACGCGCGCTGTTCCGAATTCCTCGACCAGGCCCGACAGGACCTTGAAGGGGGTGCCGGCCTCGGCCACGTCCTCGCCGATGATGAACACGGTCTCGTCGCGGCGCATTTCCTCGGCAAGGGCCTCGTTGACGGCCTGGGAAAGGGTGATTTCACGCATGGATTTTCTCCTCAGGCCGCATAGACGTGCATGTCGACTTCCGATGCATCAGGGTATTTTGCCTTGAGCGCATATTCGACGGCGGCAGTGGCATCGGCCTTGATCTCGGCCTGCATGGCTTCGAGCTCTTCCTCGGTGGCGATGCCTTCACTGGTCAAATGGCGGGCGAACTGGGTGATCGGGTCCTTGTTTTCCCGCCAGTCCTTTTCCTCGTCCTTCGAGCGGTAGTATTCGCGGTTGATGTCGCCGACATGGTGACCGTGATAGCGGTAGGTCATCAACTCGATGAAGAACGGGCCTTCGCCCTTGCGGCAGCGCTCAACCAGCTGCTGCGTCAGCGAATTGACCGCAAGAACATCCTGGCCATCGACGGTGTGCGCCTCGATGCCGAAGGCCTCGGCCCGGCCGGTGATGGAACCGGCTGCGATCTCGGCAGTCTTGGTGTATTCGGAATAACCGTTGTTCTCGCAAGCGTAGATGATCGGCAGGTTCCAAAGTGCGGCCATGTTCATCACCTCGTACATCAGGCCCTGGGCGGTGGCGCCGTCGCCAAAGAAGCAGACGGTAACGTCATCCTTGCCCAGCAGTTTGGCGGTAAAGGCAGCCCCGGTCGCAATCCCCATCGAGCCGCCGACGATGGCATTGGCCCCCAGATTGCCGTTGGACTGGTCGGCAATGTGCATCGACCCACCCTTGCCCCGGCAATAGCCTTCTTCCTTGCCCAGCAATTCGCAGAACATCTCCTTGAAATCGGCGCCCTTGGCCACGCAGTGCCCGTGACCGCGGTGCGTCGAGGTGATCTTGTCAGTCACCTTGAGGGCTTCGCAGATTCCCACGGCAACGGCTTCTTCACCGGAATACATGTGCGTCAGTCCCGGCATCTTCGCCGACAGGTAAAGCTGGTTGGCATTGTCCTCGAAGGTCCGGATTCGAACCATCTGGCGGTACATGCGCAGAAAATCCTCGGCATTGTCCTTGGCCGAAGCCTGGGCGGCGTTTTTAGTCTTGCTGGTGCTCATTTGTCAGTTCCCAATCTCCTGCTCGGGCCCGGCCGCAACCTGTGCGAACCGGGCCTTCCAGGGAGGAGCTCAATATCGGTTGGCGATCGGCAGTTCCTCGGCGGGGAACAGCGAGATGACCTCGCAGCCCGTGTCGGTCACCACCACTTCCTCCTCGATCCGCGCAGCTGAGTAGCCGTCGCTTGCCGGACAGTAGGTTTCGAGCGCGAACACCATACCGGTCTGGATCTCCATCGGATGATCCAGAGAGACCGCACGGCTGATGATCGGGCGTTCGTGAAGCGCAAGGCCCAGCCCGTGGCCGAACTGCAGGCCAAAGGCGGCCTCCTCGCTGGGGAAGCCGAATTCCTCGGCCTTCGGCCAGACCTCGGCCACCTTGTCGGTGCTGACGCCGGGCTTGATCATCGAAATCGATGCATCGATCCACTCCCGCGCCTTGACGTAGGCATCATTCTGCGACGGCGTTGCCCGGCCGATGTTGAAGGTCCGGTAGTAGCAGGTACGGTATCCCTGGTAGGACTGCAGAATATCGAAGAACGCCTGATCACCTGGGCGGAAATAGCGGTCGGTGAAGTTGTGCGGATGCGGATTGCAGCGCTCGCCGGAGATGGCGTTGATCGCCTCCACGTCATCTGATCCCATCTCGTAGAGCATCTTGTTTGACAGCGCGACGATGTCGTTTTCCCTAATGCCGGGTTTGAGCTGCTCGTAGATCATGTGGTAGACGCCATCGACCATCGAGGCCGCCTGGGTAAGCAGCTGGATTTCGTCCCAGTTCTTGATCTCGCGCGCTGCCAGCATGATCTGCTGGCCGTCGATGACGTTGAGACCTTCCTCCTGCAACGCGTGGAACATGGCTGTTTCCGCGTAGTCGACACCGACAGGCATGTCGGCCATTCCGGCGTCCTTGATCAGCCCGGCAATTTCCTTCGCATATTTGCGCATCAGGCCGAAATCCGGCGGGATCGTGCCGCGCATGCCGACAACGCCGGCCCGGCAATGGTCCGGCTCGAGCCAGTCCGAGAACTTCTTGTGGTGCATGGCCGCCGATCCGAAGTCCCAGACGTAAGGCGAGTCGTCGCCTGTCAGCAGGCAGAAACGGCACATCTTGTCACGTTCCCACTCGCCGATCTTGGTCGCTGAAACGTAGCGGATGTTGTTGACGTCAAACAGCAGCAGCGTCCCGGCAGGGGAGTTCTGCAATGCCTGCCGGGTCCGGCTCAGGCGATAGCGCCGCAGCCGGTCATGATCGATCCTGCGTTCGAAATCGACAGATGTGTGGCCCCACGCGGGCAGCCGGTTTTCCCATTTCCACTGGGGTTCGAGATCCTGGGCTGTCAGGATGTTCGGTGTCAGTGCACGCGACATGACTTTCTCCTCCGGACCCGCCTTCACGCGCCCGTTTCATTCGTTGAAACTTGGGTTTACGCCGTTACTGGATGCACCAGCCGCCATCGATGTGGATCATCTGGCCGGTCATGTAGTCGCTGTCCCGGCTGGCGAGGAACGAGGCTGTTCCGACAATGTCGTCGGGATAGGAGACCCGCTTGATCTGCAGCTGGTCGCGAGCAATATCCTCGTAGGCCTGGCCGGCCTTCTCCTTGAAGCCGATTTCGACAAGATCCTTGTCGAGCTGCTCCCAAAGCGGCGTCACCACAACGCCCGGCGCATAGCCGTTGACGGTGATGTTATGCTCCGCGAGCGCCACGGCACCGCAATGGGTGAGCGCCAGGCAGCCATATTTCGAGGTGCAGTAGACGGTGACGTCAACCAGCGGCTTTCTCGACGCAATGGAGCCGACATTGATGATCTTGTAGGGCTCGTCCATGGGCCCCTGTTCGATCATCTGGCGGGCTGTTTCCTGCATCCCGAGCCACATCGCCTTCGTGTTGACATTCATGATCATGTCCCAGTTGTCTTCATCGATATCCATGAAGAAGCGGGGCTTGTTCAGACCGGCATTGAAGACGCCTACATTGATCGAGCCGAAGGCCTCCACCGTTGCGGCCACGGCCGCCGCGTTGTCCTCGCGCTTGGTGACATCCATCCTCACGGCAATCGCCTTGCCGTTTCCGGCAGCATTGATGCGGTCGGCGACTTTCTGGGCTTCGTCGAGATCCAGATCACCCAGGCAGACATTGGCGCCCTGCTGGGCGAAGCTCTCTGCATTCGCCGCGCCCATGCCGCGCGCTGCGCCAGTGATGAGAATGTTCTTTCCTTTGAGCCGATTGGGATCCATTTCACTCCTCCATTTTTCAAGTCTTGCGTTGCTCCCGCAGGGCTCGCTCCGCCCGTTTCTGGGCGTTTTGCAATGCGGTTTTCGGCGGAATGATTCCGCGAAGCATGTCGTGCAGTTCCTCGCCGCAGATCTGGAAGATCTCGCCGATTTCCGGGATTGGCGGCCGTGGCCAGAACTGGAGCTCATCGCGCCAGGACATCTGGTCGACGGCCTCGAAGATTGGCGATGCGCGGCGCACTTCCGGGTCTGCGCCAACCGAGTAACGCGGATTGGTCCGGCTGCCGTTTTCGACGTAGAGCTTCTGGGCGCCCGCAGAGGTGAAAACGATCAGCGCTTCTGCGGCGGCTTCTATTCTCTCAGGGGCAATGTTGCGCGGAATGCCCATCACATACCCGCCCACGGGCGCGACCGGTGTGGCCTCCGGTCCGGCCGGATGCGGCAGGAAACCGGTCTGGCCGTGTGCCGGCGATGCGGGGTCGAGCTCGAAATAGGGGGCAAGCAAGGTGTAGCCATAGGCCATGGCGACTTCGCCCGCCGCATAGGGACGGATCCGCTCGTACCAGGACATTGAAAGGATGTAGGGGGGCGAATACTTCAGCAGCTCCATGAGGTATTCCGCAGCCGCCATCCCTGCTTCCGAATCGATCATCGGACGGTAGACGTCTTGCTTGAGCCCGTCGGTGTTGAAGCCTCCGGCCTCCGGCGGAATGTCGATCACCGGTTGGCCGAAGTCTGCCATGGTCATCAGGAATGTGTGGCCAAGTGCGGTGCCGCGCGCCGCGTTCCAGGCTATTCCGTAAAACCCTCTGGCGGGATCATGCAGCGCCTTTGCCGCCTTGATGACGTCCGCCGTGGTTGCGGGTACCTCCATGCCGGCTTCGGCGAAGATGTCCTTGCGATAGAACAGCAGTTCCGGCGTGGTCTGCGCAGGTACGCCATAGGGGCGTCCGCCCCAATGCGCTGCCTTCCAGCCGGCCGTGTGGAAATCGGCCGGATCCAGGCGTGCAATGTCCATTGCCTCGTCCAGCGGCATGAGCACGTTCTTTTCGGCAAACTCGCCGATCCAGGGCAGGTCAACGGCAATGATGTCGTAGCGGCTTGTCTTGCGTTCGGCGTTCTTCAGCGCTTCCTGGTGCAGCCGGTCGATGGAGAAGGCGCGTTGGTGAATCTCAGTGCCCACGACCTGCTCGAACCGCCGTTTGAGATTGTCCATCACCATGAAGGTGGGGTCTCCGTGCACCAGCACGCGAACGCCGCCTGCAAGCCGCAACGGTTCTGCCAGCACCTGAAGGGGCGGGATCGACTGGGCTGCCATGTAGGAGCCGCCAAAGTAGTATTCCTGGCCAGCAGAACCATCGGCTGATCGCATCAGGCGGGTTTCGGCAAGACGCTGCAAGCGCCCGGACAATTGCATCCAGGATTCAAGCAGCTTCTCGCTTGGGTGCATGGAGAATGTCTTGCCGCTGCGGGTGCGCGGCCGCTGATCGATCAGACCGTTTTCGATCATTTCGCCAATGCGCCGGGTTGCCGTTGCATAGGGAACACCGGAAGCGCCGATCAGCGATGTCGGCGTGACCGTCTTGGCTTCGAGATGGCTGCGGATGAGATGGAGCGTCATGCGAACATAAGGATCGGGCGCGAAAACGCTCAGGGCATCGGACAGCTCGTGTTCGAAATCCTCGAGGAAAGCCACCACGTCAAGCAATTCGGTCTTCTCGAATTGCGGATCAGGCGGTCTTCGCGCTTCATCTCCTCCCCTGTTGATTGAAAGCATGGTTCCGGCTCCCGCCCTGCCGATCGCGCTGTTCGATTCGGCCGGAACGCGCCTGGCTTCGAACTGCTGCTTACCCTTTGTCATGGCTGCCTCCCGAAAGATGTTCAAATTGGTGATTTGAGGATACGCGCAAGAAAACCATTTTGGATATCAAAATATCCATATTGGACATATTTCAGACTCAATCGCGGGGCGCTTGTCGGCACCTTACGGCTGTGTTTTGCATGATCGCGGATAGAGGCCGCTTCCTGTTGCAGTGCTCACTGAGCAGAGGAAAAGCGAAACCAACGATAGTGTGAGCAGGAAATTTCGGGAGGAAACCAAATGAAAATTCGTACCATGATAACCCTGTCGACCGCGATGGCGGGTCTTGCCTTCGCAAGCTCGGCAAGTGCTGCCGAATACAGGATTGGCATTACCCAGAACAACGTTGGCGTCGACAGCTACCAGACGACCTACGATCAGTCCTTCAAGGAGGCCGTCGAGGCAAACGAAAGTGTCGAAGCGGTCGTGCTTGACGCTGGTGGCGATGTTGCCCGCCAGATCGCCCAGATCGAGGATCTGATCCAGCAGCAGGTCCAGGCGATCATCATCTGGCCGACAAATGGCGAGGCGGTCATCCCGGCAGTTCGCAAGGCCAAGAATGCGGGAATCCCGGTCATCGTGACCAATTCCAACATCGCCGAAGCCGGCTTTGACTTCGTCAAGTCGTTCTCGGGACCGGATAACATCACGCAGGGCTCCCGTTCGGCGGAGATCATGTGCGACAAGTTCAAGGAAATGGGTATCGAAACGACAGCCCAGGTGGTGCAGATTTCCGGTCAGCCCGGCTACACCACCGCCATCGAACGCCAGAAGGGCTTCGATGACCGGCTTCCTGAAGTCTGCCCGGATGTGACTGTTCTTGAAACCCAGCCGGGCGACTGGAACCGCGAAAAATCCCAGAAGGTGATGGAAGCCTTCCTCGTCAAGTATGACAAGATCGACGGCGTCTATGCCGGAGACGACAACATGGGTGTCGGCGCCCTCAATGCCGCCAAGGCCGCCGGTCGCGAGGGCATCATCTTTGTCGGTGCGACCAACTTCGCTGTCGGATACGAAGCGATGGAAAAGGGCGAGTACTGGGGATCCATCTACCAGTCCCCTGTCGACGATGCCAAGGCGGCGCTGAAAACCGCAATTGATGTGCTTGATGGAAAGGAAGTTCCGTTCCTCAACTACTTCGACACGCCGAAGATCACCCAGGACAACATGTCCAATTTCACCAAGCCGGTTTTCTGAGGCTCGTGAAATTTCTTCTCCGGACGCGGCGGGCGCCGCGTCCGGATCTTTCCTGTTGAGTTTGCCATGTGATCGGGGAGGTGAGCATGGGCCGGTTGTCTGGACGCTCCTGCATTGTCACCGGAGCCGCGCGCGGAATTGGCAGAGCCATTGGCGAGGCGCTCTTGTGCGAGGGAGCCGATGTCTGTTTTGCCGATATCGATGGTGACAAGGTCGCTGAAGTCGCGGCATCGAACCTTGCCTCCGCCGAGGCCGCCGGCGGCAAGGTAACGCACGCGTCGGTCGATGTGACTGATCGCATGCAGGTTCGTGCGCTGATCGCGCATGCCGTATCCGTCTTCGGAAAGATCGATGTCAAGTTCAACAATGCCGGCGTCAACCGGCCGATGAATTTTCTCGACGTGACGGAAGAGAACTGGAACTTCATCATGGGTGTGAACGGTCTTGGCTGCCTGATCGGCATGCAGGAGACCGCGCGCCAGATGATTGCCCAGGGCACCGGCGGCAAGATCATAAACACCGCGTCGATTGCTTCCCGCCAGGGGTTTGACAATGTCGCGCCGTATTGCGCCAGCAAATTCGCGGTTGTATCCCTGACCCAGTCGGGCGCGCGCGATCTGGCCAAGCACAACATTACCGTGACCGGCTTTGCGCCGGGTGTGGTCGCCACTGAAATGTGGGAGCAGGTCGACCAGGATCTGATGGAGATTGGCGCTGCCGAGCGTCCGGGACAGGCAATGGAGGATTTTGCCGCCGGGATACTCAAGGGCCGTGTCGCCGTGCCGCGCGACATTACCGGAACAACGACGTTCCTGGCTTCGGCTGACAGCGACTACATGACCGGCCAGGTCGTCATGATCGACGGCGGTATGGTGCTGGTCTGAGCAAGGTTTCGCAAAGGCAGCAGCGTGTTTGTCGCGCTGCGGGCACTTTCGAATGGGAGGCAGGAAACGATGGCTGGTGGTTTCAGTAGGTCGAATATTGGCGGGCTCCTCGCCAAGCAGGGCATCTTGATTGCCTTTGTCATTTTCATGATCGGCTTTACGATCGCCAATGAACGTTTCCTGGCTCCCGAAAATGTCATGGGGGTCGTTCGCTCGTCAGCAATTCTTGGTGTGATGGCGCTCGGCGTCACCTTCGTTGTGATCAGCGGCAATCTCGATCTGTCCGTCGGATCAATGATGTCGTTTTCGACGATTGTGGTGCTTGATCTTCATGACAAGATCGGGCCGGCGCTTGCCATACCCGCAATGTTTGCGATGACGCTTTGCCTGGGCGCCTTCATCGGGTTTCTTGTTGGCTATCTCAAGCTCAATTCGCTGATCGTGACGCTCGGCATGCTGTCGGCCATACACGGGCTCACGCTGACCTATTCCGGCGGCAAGAACATGGACATAGCCGACAAGGACGGCACCTGGTTCGCAGTCTTTGGGCAGAGCAGTGCATTGGGCATCCCGGTGCCGATTCTGATCTTCGCGCTTTTGGCGGCGGTGCTCGGCATGGTGCTTGGAAAGACGCCGTTCGGGCGAAAGGTCTACGCCGTCGGCGGCAACGGAGTGGCCGCGACATTCTCCGGGATTCGCAGGGCGAGGGTGGTGTTCACCTGTTACCTGCTTTCCGCCTTCTGCGTGGCCACGGCCGGGCTTATCCAGGCCAGCCGGAGCCTGGGAAGCCAGAACACCGTGGGGCAGGGGCTGGAACTCGAGGTTCTCGCAGCTGTCATCCTCGGAGGCGCATCGCTGCTCGGTGGCTCCGGTACGATCTTCAAGACAATCGTCGGCGTGTTGATCCTGGGCTTCATCCAGAACGGTCTGCTGCTCGTTGGCCTGCAGTTCTACGCGCAATTTGTGGTGACCTGGGTGATCATTATTCTGGCGGTCTGGCTCGACATCGCGGCCAAGCGCGGCCGCTTGTTGTCCCCCATCGCGTGAGGGCGGTTTGATGAACAATGAAAGCCGGACGAGACTGATCAAGAAAGGCGCCATCTGGGGCTTCATCCTGTTCGAACTCGTGTTCTTTTCGGTCGCCGGGAGTTATCTCTCGCTGTCGGAAAGCGCCTTCATGGATCTCGACAACATGTTGCTGTTGCTCAAGCAGTCGGCCCCCATCGGGATTATCGCGCTGGGCATGACGATCATCATGATCAACGGCAACATCGACTTGAGCGTCGGAGCAACCTATGCGCTGGCGGCAATCGTGATGCTCGACAGCATGACCTGGCCGGTCTTCTCCGCTTTTGGCGACTGGGTGATCCCGGTCTCGTGGATCCTGGCGCTTCTGACCGGTGTGGTGCTTGGCGCGGTCAATGGCCTCATAGTCTGGAAGACCGGAGTCGATGCGTTCATTGTCACGCTGGGGGCGATGCTGGGCTACCGTGGGCTGGTCTTCATGTACAATGGCGAAGAGCCGACGTCCCACCTCAACTGGACGCTTGTCGATTTCGCCGAGGCGCAGTTTCTGGGCCTGCACACGGCAACCTGGTTCCTGCTCGCAGTTGTCGGCGGATTGTGGTTCCTGATGAACCGCACGGTTCATGGCCGCAATGCCTATGCCATTGGCGACAATCGCGAGGCAGCGGTCAACGCGGGCATTCGCGTCGGACCCCACATGATGATCAACTTCATGCTGATCGGCTTCCTGGCGGCACTCTCTGCCGTGGTTTTCTATTCCGAAAGCGGCTCGGTCAATCCCAATGATGGCGAGCTGTTCGAACTCTGGGCCATCACCGCCGTGGTGCTCGGCGGGACCAAGCTGACCGGCGGGGCCGGCTCGATCGTCTCGACGCTGGGCGGTGTGATTGCCATTCAGTTGCTGCGCAAGGGGCTGGGCTACATTGGCGCAGGCACAGAGACCGTCAATCTGGTCATCGGCCTGATCCTGATCGCGGTGCTGTTCCTCGATCGCCAGCTCAACATCAAGGCCAAGGGGGAGTTGAAGGTATGAGCGAGCAAGCTTCCGTATCGGTTCCCGCGCTTCGCCTTGAAGCCATCGTCAAGACCTTTCCCGGTGTCCGCGCACTCGACGGCGTCTCCTTCGATGTGATGCCCGGTGAGGTGCACGCCCTGATGGGAGAAAACGGCGCGGGTAAGTCAACACTGATGAAGGTCCTTGGCGGCATTCATCAGCCAGACAGCGGCCGCATCATTGTCAGTGAAACGCCCGTGAAGATGAGCTCGCCGCTCGAGGCCAAGCACAAGGGCATTGTCTTCATTCATCAGGAGCTCAGTCTGGCCAAGGAGCTCACGGTTGCGGAAAACATCTACCTGGGCGAATTGCCGCGCAAGCGCTTCGGCCTGGTGGACTGGCAAGCTCTTTTCGACAAGACCAACACGATCCTGCAGCGTCTCAAGGTGGGCTTCGACGCCCGGACCCGGGTCGGGGACCTGTCGATCGCCAACCAGCAGATGGTCGAAATTGCACGGGCGCTGACCCATGAAGCCAAGGCTGTGATCTTCGATGAGCCGACAGCCTCGCTTACCGATGCCGAGAAAACCGTCCTCTTCGAGGTGATCGACGATCTCAAATCCCATGGCGTCGGCATCATCTACATCTCGCACCGGATGGAAGAGATCTTCAAGATCACAGATCGGATTTCCGTTCTGCGTGATGGTCAGTACCGCGGCACGCTGGAAACCGCGGAGACCACCGAGGAAGACATCACCCAGTTGATGATCGGGCGCAAGCTTGATCTGACGCGGCACGCAAGCGACCATGAACTTGGCGAAGTGGCGCTCGAGGTGAAGGGTCTTTCCTGCGGTTCGCTCTACAAGGATATCAGTTTCAAGGTTCGCGCCGGGGAGGTGGTCGGCTTTTACGGTCTGGTCGGTGCCGGGCGCACCGAAATCGCCGAAACACTGTTTGGCCTGCGAACGCCGACCGGGGGCAGCATTGTCCTGGAAGGCCAGGAGGTGGAGATTTCCTCACCGGTGGACGCCATCAATCTCGGCATCTCTCTGGTGCCCGAAAACCGCAAGGAACAGGGTCTCGTGCTGGGCATGAATTGCCGGGACAACATGACACTGCCCCAAGTCAGTGACCTGACCGCCGGGCCTTTCGTTTCGGACGGCGCGGAGATTGCGATTTTCGACCACTATTATGACAAGCTGGAGATCAAGACCCCAAGCTGGAAGCAGCAGGCGGGCAATCTGTCTGGGGGCAACCAGCAGAAGATCGTGATCGGCAAATGGCTGTCCATGCACCCGAAGGTGCTTATCGTGGACGAGCCGACGCGCGGCATTGATGTCGGCTCCAAGTCCGAGATCCACAAACTGATCCGGGACCTTGCTTCACAGGGTTACGCTGTTGTTGTGATCTCGTCGGAAATGCCTGAAGTGCTGCAGGTTTCCGATCGCATCGTCGCCATGTACAGCGGCCGGATCATGCGTGAATTCACCTCCGAGGAAGTCACCGAGGACAGCCTGATCCAGGCCATCTCCGGTTTGGGGGACAATTCTGGCCAGGCCGCTTGAAATGCTTGAGAAGTGTGCTGGTTCAGACCCCATGCCGCACGGCTTTCTGCCTCTGAAATGTCGATGGGTCCGTCGAGGCCGGGAACCCTGACATAGCGCCGTAAAAGGTTGCTTGTCCCGGCAAGCCTTACAGGACAGGCTCCGAGAGCCCTGTGCAAAAGACCTGCATGAGCGGCCTGGTCTCAACCAGGTTCTCAGGCAGCAGCAACACACAAACAGTGTGATCGGAAACTCCGGGATGGCCTGCCTACATCCACTTCGGCACATCTATTCTGCGAAAATTGATCAGCCCGTCGAGCAGACTCCTGGGATCGGAAGCCAGCACGATCGAGTTCCGGTGCGCGGCCGGCAGGAAGGCCTGTGAAATCATGTGGTCGATGAAACCCATGAATGGCTCGTAGTAGCCGTCGACACTGAACAGCCCGGCGGGTTTTTCAAACTCGCCGAGCTGGTTCAGGGTCCAGACTTCCATGAACTCCTCGAGGGTTCCGATACCTCCCGGCAGGGCGATGAAGGCGTCGGCAAGCTCCATCATGCGGTGCTTGCGTTCCTTCATCGTCGGCAGGATTTCATGCCGGGACAGTTGTTCATGCAGGTGGCCCTTGTCGCGCAGCCGCTCGGTGATTACGCCGTGAACCATCCCGCCCTCCGCGATGGCCGCGTCTGCCAGGGCCCCCATCAGTCCCTTGTGGGTGCCGCCATATACGATCCCGATACCGGATTTTGCCAAATGGCGCCCGAGCGCATCTGCGGCCCGCAGGTAGACATCTCCCTGTCCGGTGTTCGAGCCGCAGTAAACCGCGATCGTCTTGATGGCGCGGCCAGTCATTGATCAGGCGATTTCAAACGAGATGTCATGCGCGCCCTTCCAGAGAACCGCATTGCCGAGCGTCATCAGGTTTTCCAGTCCCGAGGTCAGCGTGATGAAATGGTTGCCCGCCAGTTGTCCCATTTTCGATGAAAAATCTACGCCGCCATAGGCCAGCAGGATCTCGGTTTCGCTGATGCCGCCGGGATAGAGGATGATGTGTCCGGGCGCGGGGTGGCTGGTGTGGTTCTCGTAGCCGACGCCGAAATTCGTGTCGCCCAGTGGAATCCAGACCCCTTCGCCGGACCAGCGTACATGCACGATCTTGCCCTTGTAGGGTAGCAGCGCCTTGAAGGCGGCAGTCGTTGCGGGAGCGGCCTCTTCCTCGAGATGGCCGCCGAAGACGAAATCTCCGGCCCGGACAATAAGCTTGGTCATGCATCTGTTCCTTTCAGTGATGTGTAAATGATGGCCACCGGTCCGCCGCCATCGGGGCCCTGGTGTTCCGCGCCGCCGGAGACGAAAAGCTCGGTATGGCCGATGAGTCCTGCCAATAGCCCGCCGACAAAGCCGCGCGCGTGTCGGGTGGAGGAAATGTCGCTGTCCTCGAGCATCGTGTGCCTCTTGCCGCGGATCTGGCCAGAGCCCGAGGCTTCCGCCTTGGCAAGAACCGCGATCAGACTGGCTTGAGCCTGCTGCAGGCCAGTGCCCGGTGCGGCCTGTGCTAAAAGACGGGCGACTGCCGGGGCATCGATCGCATCCTGCATGACGTTGTGACCGATCCTCAAGGGACCGGACCACTGCCGTGACAGACCAAGCACGACGACCTCGCAGGCCATCAGCTCGATCCCGGCCGAGCAGGAGGCCCGGCTCGACCAAAGCGACATGTCGCTCCCGATCTGTGCATCGGTGAGGGTGTCGATTTCGCCAAGCGCCAGCGCCACGCCAAGTGCTGAGGCGCCGCGGGACAGCCCCATCGACTTAAGCATGTTGTCCGTCGCAACGTCGCCGCCGATGGAATTGGCCCGCTTGGATGTCAGCAGCGGACACTTGATCTGAACAAAATGGACATCATCGGGCCCTGAAATATCAGCCGCTGTCATCGCTTCCAGCACAGCGGTGCGCACCAGTTCCGCCTGCTCGCTGCGACCGATTTCGCGCGGATCGAGCGGGCGGGTGATCACGCCGGCCATCGCCAGTGCCGGGGCCTCTGTTTCGGTCTGTACTGAACCAGTCCCTCCGGTCCGGCTCAGAACGATCCAGTGCGGTGACAGTCCGCCCTCGGTGCCGCCGGACATCACCAGCGGTATCCGCGCGATCTCCGCCTCGCCGAGATATGTGGCCAGCATGGCGCGCAGGGATTGCGTGGCATAGCCGCGGGTGAAATCGTTGACGCAGCCATTGCCCTCGGTCTTGCCAAGGATCGCAATGATCTGCGCCGGGTCGAGGCTGCCGTCTGTGATCAGCGACACGATCCCGGACACGTCGTCAGGCCCGCTCATGGGCAGGCGAAAGACCTGAGCTTCACCCGGCATCAGCAGCAGCCCCGGTAGAAGCTGCCGATTGCCGCCTCGATCTTGGGCCAGGCGGCAACAAGGGGCGCCTTTTCCGGCAGGCCGTCTCGATAGGCGGCGCGCAAACTGGTTTCGAGCGCGGGAAGGTCGACCCCGAGCACGGTGCCATTGGACAAAACCTTGCGGCCTCTTGAGTAAGCCTCCACGATATGCGCCTGACCGGCACGAGCGAAGAGGTAATCCGTGGGGTTCACCGGCATCAACGCGTCCCGGTCAAGAGCCGCGAGATCGAGAAGCAGGATGTCGGCCGGCAGTTCGGCGGCAAGGACGCCGCCGGGGCCGAGACCCAGGCCCGCACGACCCGCAGCGCATGCCGCATGCAACGCGGTTTGACGGGTCAATCCGCCGTCGCTGAATCCCGCAGCATGATTGAGCAAATGAAACAGCCGCATCTCTCTGAGCGCATCGTCGTCCTCGTCAAGCGCGCAGCCGTCGAGGCCCATGGCTACCGACACCCCCGCAGACAGCATATCGGGCACCGGGGCTATGCCGGAGTACAGATGCAGGTTTGACGAAGCATTGACCGCGATCCGCGCACCCGCACCAGCGATCAAAGCCAGTTCCTCCGGCCGCGCCCAGACGCAATGGGCCAGCGTCAGCCGCGGCGACAGCAGGCCGATCTGATCGAGAAAGGATACGATTCCGTAGGGGTAGGCGCCATCCGCCCAGACCCTTTGCGGCTTTGTTTCCAGAAGGTGCATATGGATCCGCCGCCCGGTCTGTTTGGAGGCCCTGGCGATCGCCTGCAGCAGTTCCCCGGAGCACCATTGCACGCCGGTCGGGCCATATTGAACATCGATATGGCCGGGCATGTCCGAAACCGCATCGGCAACGGCATCGACGAGCGCCATCTGCTCGCTGACCGGGGGCAGCGGCCGGAGCCAGGTTTGCCTGACGAGATCGCGCTCGGACAGGTCCAGCCGGTTAAGGATCTCGGCATCATCACCATAGATCAGCGGATTGCGGTCGCGCATGGCAATGGCAAAGCCGATCGAAACGCCGACATCATGCGCGGCCCGGGCGATTTCACGGGCTTCTTCGGTCAGCGGTGTCAGCCCGATCGCGCGCGTCAGGTGCACCATGATCGAGGTCACGCCACCGCGCAGCGAGCGGGCAAAAGATGCGGCCGCGGCCGTGTAGGGATCGACGGATGGCATGACGGCAAGCTGGGGCAGCCATGTTTCCAGAGGTTTGTTGCCGCAGCCGAATGACGTGGTCGATAGCGGTCGAGCGTGATTGTGCGCATCCGCAAGCGCGGGTATGGCCAGCAGGCGCGGCGCTTGCGTTGTCATGGCGGCAGGGCGGATCGCTTTGATCAGCCCGCCTGAAACGAGGATTTCGCAGGGACCGGTGAGCGAATAATCCGCGCCGGCGAGTGCAGCCTCGACTGTGATGATAGTGGTATCCATGATGATCCCGGGGTCACCCCGGGGCCTTGCCCCGGGGAGTTGGGTTGAGAACGGTTATTGCGTGGCCGGCAGAAATCCATCGTTGAAAACGGCACTCGCTTCGGGCGCATTGGGCAGGTCGTAAAGTTTCTGGATGACGGCAATCGACCGCGTCAGTCTTTCCGGGTCGACTGTGCCGATGCCGTTGGCCTTGGTTTCATCGGAATAGATCAGATTGTTCAAGGCAAACTCCATCCGCTTCATTTCAAGTGCGCCATTGGAAAGCGGCTCGGTCTTGACGATGATGTCGATGCCTTCTGCGGGATTTGCGATCACGTCAGCCATGGCCTTGGCGATGGCCGAAACCAGTCCCTTCACCGCGTCTGGATGGTCGTTCAGGAGTTTTGGCGAGACCATCACGCCATTGGAATAGATATCCAGCCCGGCTTCGCCATAGGGGAACCATTTGAAGTCCTCGTCCGGGTCCATGTTCTGGCCCAGAATATTGAGGTAGCTGGTCACGTTGAAGACGAGGCTCGCATCCACCTGGTCCTGGATCAGCATCTGTTCCTGCAGGTTGGGCGCGACATTGATGATCTCGACCTTTGCCGCATCGAAACCGGCGGCTTCCGCCAATGCGGGAAACAGCTTGGTCGAGGCGGAACCGGCGGGGCCACCGACCTTGAGACCTTCAAGACCGGAAAGGCTTTCGACTTTTCCGCCCGCCTTGGTCAGAACCGCAAACGGTGGCTGGTTGTAGATCTGGTAAACCATCACCGGGGCTTCATCCGGATTGGTCGCGGCATTCTGGATGATCGCATTCATGTCGCCGAAGCCGGCGTCATAGGCACCCGACATGATGCGCGTGACGGTCGCGGCCGAGCCTTCGCCCTGGTCGATGGTGACGTCCAGACCCTCGGCGGCAAAGTAGCCCTTCTCCTTGGCCAGGTAGAACCAGCTGTGCACACCCTGGATCTTCCAGTCGAGCGTGAACTTGATCGGGATATCGGCGGCACCGGCGGATGCCGTCATCGAAATTACGGCAAAAGCCGCAGTCAGCAATCTTTTCATTTTCAGATCTCCGGTTGGTTGGCGGTGGTTTTCTCGGTCTACTGTTTGCGAAGCGCCCATCCGACCATCCGCCGTTCGACCACCGAGAAGATCGCGTAAAGCGTGATCCCCATGACCGCGAGGATCATCAGGCCTGCGAAGACGAGCGGCACGTTGAAGGAGGAAGAGGCGATAAGCATCATGTTGCCGACGCCCTTGTTGGAGGCGACGGTCTCGGCAATGACCGAGCCTACGAAGGACAGGGTGATCGCCACTTTCAGGGAGGCAAAGAAGTAGGGCATCGACCGGGGCAGGCCGACGTTCCAGAGCATCTCCCAGCGCTTTGCCTTGAGTGAGCGCATGACGTCTTCGAGTTCCGGCTCAACCGTGGCAATGCCGGTGGAGACGTTGACGACGATCGGGAAGATGCAGATGATCATCGCCGTCAGGATTGCAGGCACCGTGCCTGCGCCAAACCACAACACCAGGATCGGGACAACCGCCACCTTGGGGATCGAGGAGATCCCCACCAGCAATGGATAGGCGGTGTCATAGGCCAGTTTCGAAGAGCCGATCAGAACGCCGAGGGAAAGCCCGATCATCACTCCGAACGAGAAGCCCACAAGCGTGGTGTAGAGGGTCTGCCAGGCGTGCGGCATGATTGCGGGCGCGTACTCGAAAAAGGCCGCGAGGATCCGTGTCGGACGAGGAAGCACAAGTTCCGAAATCCCAGCCAAGAGGCAGAAGAGTTCCCAGAAAACGAACACTCCGATGATCAGGATGGTCGGCGCAAATTTACGCATCGTCGGCTTCATGTCGCGTCTACCTTCTTGACGTTCGGGGCATGGACGATGAGGCCTCGCAAGTCCTGAACCAGCGTGACAAAATCAGGATCAAAGGTCAGGTCTATCGGGCGCGGGCGGGCGAAACTCACTTGCCGGTCATCGATGATGCGGCCCGGTCGCGGGCTCATGACGCAGATACGGTTTGCCAGGTAGGCGGCCTCGCGCAGATCGTGGGTGACTAGCATCACCGTTGATTTCCGGTCGATCCAGAGGTCCTGCAGCGTCTGCCAAAGCTCTTCGCGGGTGAACTGATCCAGCGCGCCGAATGGTTCATCGAGCAGCAGGATATCGGGATCGTGAATCAGCGCACGGCACAGGTTTGCCCTTTGCATCATGCCACCCGAAAGCTGCCACGGGCTCTTGTCGGCAAAGTCCTCGAGACCAACCTGCGCAAGCAGCGCGTCTGCCCGGTCCCGGTATTCGCCGTTCTTCTTGCTGCGAAAACCGGACTTGAACGGCGGTACGATCTTGAGCGGAAGCATCACATTGTCGCGAACCGACATCCAAGGCAGCAGCGATGCGCTCTGAAACGCCATGCCCACCCGCACCGGCTTGGCACCCAATTCGCGTCCGCCAAAAAAGATGTTGCCCGTTGTCGGCCGCAACAGCTCGCTGACAAGTTTCAGGATGGTCGATTTCCCACAGCCGGAGGGCCCGACAAAGGCCAGGAAATCGCCTCGCTCGACAGTCAGGCTGGTTGGCTGCAAGGCTTCGGTCTGCTCCGGCCCCTGGCCAAACGTCACGCCGACATTCTCGAGTTCGACAAACCGGGCCATACTCATGTCACGGCACCCGCGCTGAGCAGATGAGCGAGGCTCATCTCGATGTTTTTTGGTTTTGCTTCGGGCATGGACTGGATGTCGGTAACCTGTCTGCCGTGTCCGGCCATGTCCGGCACCAGCATCCTGTCGCGCTGGACAAAACAGCCGCGCACCAGTGTGTGCACCGGCGCCCCGATCGTCTTGCGTCCCTCGAACGGCGTGATCTTGCCGCGGCTGTGAAGCCGCGCGGCCTGCACGATTTCCTCGCGCGCCATGTCGAGAACTGCGATATCGGCATGCGCGCCGACCGCCAAGCGTCCCTTCATCGGATAAAGCCCGAATGCGCGGGCCGGATTGGCTGACGAGATCCGCACATAATGCTCGAGCGTCATCCGACCGGCGACAACTTCGGTGAGCATCAGCGGCATCTGGGTCTCCACGCCGGGAAAGCCGCAATCGGCCTGCCAGATAATGTCTTTCCGCTTTTCCTCAGGCGTATGCGGCGCGTGGTCGGTCGCGATCATGTCGACCACGCCCGACTGCAAGGCGTCCCAGATGGCTTTGGAATCTTTCTCTTCCCGCACCGGTGGGTTGACCCGGATGATGCTGCCCAGCCGGTCGTAATCGCGGCTGTCGAGGAAGAGATAACAGGGGCAGGTCTCTCCGGTCACATCGACGCCGCGCGCCTTGGCCTCGGCGAGGGGACGCAGTTCTCCGGCCGACGAGATATGCAGCACGTGGATGCGTGCCCCGGTCCACTCGGCAAGGATGGCTGCGCGGGCGACCGCCTCGATCGCCACGACTTCAGGCCGGGCAGCTATGTGGTGGAGCGGCGCGCTCAGCCCCGCGGCTTCGAGTTTGGCCTGCCGCCAGGCCATGATCGACGCGGTTTCCGCATGCAGCGAGATCCGTAGGCCGGATGCTGCAATCAGCTCGAACCCTTCAAGCATTGCACCGGTGGAGGGCGAAGGCAGGTTGCCGAACGTGTTGCCCATGAAGCATTTGAACGCGTTGGCCCCGGCCTCGATCAAGCCGGGGATCTCGTCGATATTGTCCTCTGCCAGAAGTCCGTAGAGGCCAAAATCGACGCAGGCCTTGCGGGCGCATTCCTGCTTTTGTCGCAGTTCGGTGACCGAGCGCGTCGGCGGGTTGGTGTTGGGCATCTCGAAGACCGTGGTCACTCCGCCCATAGCCGCAGCCTGCGTGCCTGTGCCCCAGTCTTCCTTGTGGGTGTACCCCGGCTCGCGAAAATGCACATGCATGTCGATGCCGCCCGGGATCAGATGATGGCCGCTCACATCGACCACCTCCAGGGCATCACCCAAGGTTCCGGGGGCGCCAATGGCGGAGATCAGCTCTCCGGTGATCGCGATGTCGGCTGTTTCGCGTCCGTTTTCATGAACGACGGTGCCGCCTTTGAGAATGAGATCCGTCATGGAAGTCCCTAGAGTGCTGCCCAGCCACCGTCGACCGGCAGGTCGACCCCGGTGATCTGGCGCGATTGTTCAGAGGCAAGGAACAGTGTCGCAGCCGCGATGTCCTCGTCGGTGCTGATACGCGCCAGCGCGTAATCGCTGGCGTGCAGTTCTGCGGCCTCGTCCTCGGAGATGCCGTGTTGGGCCGCGACCTGGGGGACGACCTTGGTGCGAAAGCGCGGACCTTCGACCATGCCCGGCGCAACCAGGTTGACATTGATGTTGTCGGGTCCAAGCTCCAGCGCGAAACTCTTTGTGATGCCGCGCAGCCCCCATTTCGAGCTGGAGTAAGCCATCCGCATGGCGCGCCCGCGCAGGCCGAAGGTTCCCCCCACATTGACGATCTTGCCGCTGCGCTGGCGTTGCATCGTCGGGGCCACCGCCCGGATGAGGTTGAACGGGCCGCGCATGTTGAGGTGGATGATCTCGTCGAATTCGCGGGCTGAAGTCTCCACGCCGCTCTTCCCGATCGGGCCCGTGCCTCCGGCTACATTGACCAGGATGTCGATCCGGCCATCATATCTTTCCAGGACGTTTGCAATCGCGGCTTCGACCGCATCCGGATCGGTCACGTCACAGGAGAAGATCTCTGCCTGAACCCCCATCGCCCTGGCCTCGCCGGCAACAGGCTCGATCGCACCGGTATCACGGCCGAGCAGGGCGAGGTTCGCGCCTTCACGCGCGAACCCCAGGGAGATCGCGGCACCCATGCCCTTGGCCGGGCCGGTGACCACCACGATCTTGTCTTTGAGTTGAAGGTCCATTCGCGGATCTCAGAGCAGCTTGTAGATGCGTTCGTCGGCCGACGGCAAAAACGCGTCGGTAAAGATCTCCGACGCGGCCGGGGTACGCTCCAGGCCGTCTGCCTTGACCACCAGATCGATCGATTCCTTGAAACGGTCCGGACTCACGGCGCCCAGGCCGGTTTCTGCCAGCTCCGGATGGTTCATCTCGTCCTGGAGGGTCGCGATTAGCCGTTCTTTCTCGACCGCCTTGTTGATCAGCGGTTCGCGCCTGGCGACGGATTCGACGGCCGCGTCCAGATCGGCAAGGGTGTCCTGCACACCCTTGTTGATCGCCCAGACCATGCCCTTCACCAGCTCCGGGTTTTCAGCAACCAGCTTTTTCGACAGGATGATCCCGTTCGAATAGAGGTCCATGCCGTAATCGCCGAAATTGATGAAGCGGATGTCCTCGTCGGGGTTCATGCCCGAAAGCTTGGCCGAGAACCTGATCGTGTTGACGTATCCGAACACGCCCTCGACCTGTTCGGATTTCAGCATCTGCTCTCGAAGATTGGACTGGAAGTTGAGGATCTCGATGCCCCCGGTATCCAGTCCGGCGACATTGGCGAAGGCCGGGAAAAGCTTTAGCGCGCCGTCATTGGCGGCACCGCCGAGCTTGCGTCCCTGAAGATCAGCTGCGGTCTTGATGTCGGATTTCGAAAGCACCGCCACCGTGAACGGCGGCTTGTTGTACATCTGGTAGACACAGATCGGCGTCTCTTCGGTGGTGTTTCCGGCCAGGCGGATCAACGCGTTGACGTCGCCGAAGCCCACGTCGTAGGCGCCGCCTGCGACCTGGCCCACAGCAGCACCGGAGCCCTTGCCCTGGTCGATTGTCAGGTCGATCCCGACCTCGTCGAAATAGCCGTTGTCCTGGGCCAGGAAAAACCAGGATTGCGGTCCCTGGTAGGTCCAGTTGAGAATCATGTTCAGCTTGGTCTTGCTCTGGCCGAGGGCGGGCGAAGCCAGGCCCGTTGCAAGCCCTGCTGCGGCGAGTTGTGTGAAACGGCGTCGTGTAATGGTCATGCTGTCTCTCCAATGTCGGTCTTGGTTGCGATTGCGTTGAGAAGCGCTTGGGTCCTGGTGGTAAAGCCGTAGAGCAGCCGGATCAGGTAGAGGATGGCGTCGCTGACATGGCCGGGCGATACAGTCGTCGTGGCGTCTTCGACCAGCACCGCGTCGTAGCCCTGGAAACATCCGTCCATCAGGGTGGCAAAGACGCAGCGGTCGAGGTTCACGCCGGTGTAGAAGACCGTCGTGATGCCGAGACGGCGCAGGATCTGATCCAGCTCGTTGTCCTGGAAGCCTGACAGCCGATGCTTGAACACGGTGATGTCGGTATCGGCCTGATCGATTGCCGGAACGCTGGCCGACCCCCAGCTTCCTTCAACCAGCACATCGCCGGATCCGATCGTGTCCCCGTAGCCCGGGATCTGCCCGCACGACGATCCCTTGTCGACAACATTGGCTGGCAGGTTGGCCACATCGGCGCGTATGCCCCAGTTGAGATGGATCACCGGCGCGCCTGCACCGCGGAAGGCTGAAGACAGTGCGTTGATCCGCGGAATGATGCCGCCAAGCGGTGCGACCTCCGCGTTGCGAACCGCTGCAAACCAGCCTTCGGCCTCAAGAAAGTCGTTCTGCATGTCGACGATGATCAGGGCGGAGCGCGCCAGGTCGATCTCTATCGGCTCAGGCTCGGCGGCAAACCTGACCGGCTGTGGTTCGACAGCCGGGCGCACGAGGCTGATCCCGGACGCATCCCGCGCCCAACGATCACTGCGTCTCTGTCTGTCATTAAAACTGCGCACGCCACTCTCCTGTTCGGGCAGAGTGTTGACGCGTAGCTGCGTAGCTGTCTTGTGCTAAATTTTCTCAGCCGCGTTGCTCAAAACGCAACGCGTGTTACAGTAAGATGCCATGAAACACCTCGTCACCTTTCGCATGATCGATGCCATCGCACGCACGGGTTCCATCCGCTCCGCGGCTGAACAGGTGAATCAGACGCCCTCCGCCGTTCAGCGCCGATTGCAAAACTATGAAGACGAACTCGGCTACGAGATTTTCCAGCGCACCAGCAAGGGTGTCCGGCTCAATGCCGCCGGTGAAATGGCCATCCAGCACATCCGCCAGACGCTTGCCGACACAGAGCGGCTCAATTCCCTGATCGCCGATCTTGCGGGCGTGCGGCGCGGACATGTCAACATTGGCTGCAGCCAGGCTCTCATGCCGTATTTTCTGCCCGCCCAGATCGCCCGCTACCAGGCCAGGTATCCGGAGGTGACCTTCAACGTTCAGGTCATGGAGCACAGCCGTGCCGCCGAAGCGCTGGAGGCCTTCCAGGTGGATATCGCGCTGGTTTTCGATGAGAAGACCGTGCCCGATTACGAGGTGCATCTGGCGGTTCCACAGCGCCTTGCAGCGATCATGGCGCGGGACCACCCGCTCGCCCGCCACAAGATCCTGCGTCTCAGGCAATGTTATGAATTTCCCGTCGCGCTCGCCCTGCGCGGCTTCAGCGGCCGGTTGCTTCTCGAACGCGCGCTCCACGGCAAGACCTTCAGGAAGCCGCCCATCGTACAGAGCGATTCCTTTGAGTACCTTATGGCCCATGTGGCAACGACCGACGCGATCACCTTCCAGATCCAGATCGGTGCGCCGGATGCTTCTCAGTCAGCCCCGCAGGAGAGGGGCATCATCAGCCGCGAGATCGATACGCGCGATGTGACGGGCGGAATGCTGCTGCTCGGCCTCAAACGAAACCGCGCCTTGCCGGTCGCAGCGTCCCGTTTCGTCGAACAGATCACCCTGTCGCTCTCCGATGAATACCGGCCATCATCGGATTGATGAACCGCGCAGCAGGCTTGTCCGCGACACGAAAGACAGGGATTTCCAACAACGGTATCGCCAATTGGAAAGCGGCGGCCTTCGGACACGTCTATGGTCTCGCCGGCCAGTTCATGACCCATGATCCGAGGATATGCCAGATAGGGATGGCTGCCTTCGGAGATGTCGGTGCCGTAGATTCCGATCCGTTGGATGTGCACCCGCGCCCTGGCACTTCTGTTTTGGTGCTCATGGCTACCCGGAGTGGTGGCAACAGTGCCCAAGTCCGCGCACCGCTGTTCGAGCACCGGTGAATGGACCTTTCCCAATCTCAGCTCGGAAACACTTCACTTCTTCTGTTTGCGAGAAACATGAGCCACGTGTTGACCGCCATGCTCATGCCACCCCCAAGTCATGGAACCTGGGCGCCGGTCGCGGTGACATAGATAGAATAGAGCGAGCGGGTGGCGGCAATGAACAGGCGGTTGCGCTTCGGGCCGCCGAAGGTGAGGTTGGCGACCGTCTGCGGCACCAGGATCTTGCCGAGCAGCTTGCCGGAGGAATCGAAGCAGTGAACGCCGTCCGCGGCACTTGACCAGAGATTTCCGTTCATGTCGGTTCGGACGCCGTCCGGAATGCCGTTGTCGATCACGCTGAAGACGCGGCCATTGGCAAGCCGCTTGCCATCCTTCACATCGAAGACGCGGATGTGCCGCGGCAGGCTGTCGTCATGGCTTGCCGCGGAATCGGCCACGTAGAGAACGGTTTCGTCATGCGAGAAGACGAGGCCGTTGGGCTGGACGAAGTCCGTCACCACGGCCGTGAGTTCGCCGGTCGCGGGATCAAGGCGGTAGACATTGCGCGTCGGCTGCTCGGGGTCCGCGCGGTAGCCTTCATAGTCGGACAGGATGCCGTAGGTGGGATCGGTGAACCAGACAGTGCCGTCGGATTTGACCACGACGTCATTTGGCGAATTGAACCGTGCCCCTTCGAAACTGTCGGCAAGCACGGTAATCGAACCATCTATCTCCGTGCGCGTGACCCGGCGCGTGCCATGCTCGCACGAGATCAGACGCCCCTGCCTGTCACGGGTATGGCCATTGGCGAAGTTCGACGGCTCCCGGTAGACCGAAACGCCGCCGTCGGGCGTCCATCGCAACATGCGCTGGTTTGGAATGTCGCTCCACAACAGCTGGTTGGCGTCATTGAACCAGACCGGACCTTCTGCCCAGCGGCAGCCGGAGTAGAGCTCGTCGAGTCCCGCGCTTGTCACGATCAGGTGCCTAAAGCGCGGGTCATGGATTTCGTAGATGCTGGCTTCTGCCATGTCGGTCTTTCTCTTTATCGCATGCCTGTCCGGCGACCGCCGGCGAGCATGATGACGCTAATGATGATGAGCCCGGTCATGATGAGGCGGACACCTGCGCCGATGCCGTAGGTGTTGAGCATCGAGACGACCAGGAACATGAAGAGCGATGCGCCCCAGATTCCGGGCACGTTGGAGTAGCCGCCGGCGACTGCCGTGCCGCCGATGACGACGACCGCGATCGACATCAGCAGATACTCCGCCCCCATGTTGAGCGCCGCGCCGCCGGAGAAACAGGCAAGCAGGTAGCCGGCCACCGATGCGAGCACCGCGCACAGCAGATAGGTCACAAAGCGCGCGCCATCGACCGGAATGCCCGCCATGCGGGCGGCCGCCATGCTCTGGCCGATAGCCGAGATCCAGCGGCCATAGACCGATTTTTCCAGAAGTACCCAGGCAATGAGCGACAGGCCGAGCGCGACCAGCGCGACGTTCGGGACACCCAACGTGCTGGACGTCGTGAAATCCGCCAGGACGGACGGCGGCTTGATGCGCAGACCCCGGTTTGTCCAGATCGCCGCCGACTGCACGATGAAGCTCATTGAAAGCGTCGCGATGATCGGCGGAATCCGCAGCGCCTTGATCAGCGCGTAGTTCCCGACGCCGACCGCCAAGCCGATCAGTACCGCGACAAGCAGGCCAGGCACCACCATGCCGTTTTCGACATTCATCAGCTTCAGCGCTACCGTGCCCGCCAGCGTCATTGTGGCGGGCACCGAAAGGTCGATGTTGCCCGGGCCAAGCGTGATGACGAACATCTGTCCGATACCCACGATGATCGAGAAGGCGGCGAAGGTAAGTGCCGCCTGGCTGAGCCCCAGCGTGCTTGCGCCACCCGTTACCATGATCGTCGCAAACCAGACCAGGAAGGCCGCGATCCATGACCAGATCCAGGGCTTTCTTGCCAGATTGCCGAAGGAAATCATGGCTGCGCCCTCCGTTTCTCGACACGGTTGAAGACAAGGCGCAGCGCCAGCACGATGATCAGGATCGCGCCCTGCGCGCCGATCTGCCAGTCCGGAGAGATGCGCAGGAACGACAGGAACGAACCCGCCAGTGTCAGCGTAAGTGCACCGATGACCGCGCCGATTGGCGACACGCGCCCGCCGGTGAACTCGCCGCCGCCGAGGATGACGCCGGCAATCGACAGCAGCGTGTAGCGCAGCGCGATATTGGCGTCCGCCGACGTGGTCAGCCCGACCAGCGCAATGCCCGCGGCGACCGCGAACACACCGGCAAGTCCGTAGGCGGCAGCCCGCGCGGCAATTATCGACCAGCCCGCACGCTCCACGGAGCGCTGGTTGCCGCCAACGCCACGGATCAGAACGCCCAGCGACGAGCGCATGACGATGAGATGCGCGACGATGGCGATGACGATGCTGGCGACGATGGCCATCGGCATGAGCGGCGGCTTGACGGTCATCAGCCAGCGCACCAAGTCCGGCGCCTGCCCGCCCGGCGCCGGCAGCATCAGCACCGCGAGCCCGGCCCAGACAAAGCTCATCCCCAGCGTCACGACGATCGAGGGCAGATTGCGCAGGTAGATCACGACACCTATCAGTGCATAAATGCCCACCGCGCCGGCAAGAATCAGTGTGCCGACAAGCGGCGCGTCACGCAGGAAGGTCGCCGTCACGCAGGCGACGAAGCTGACAAAGGCGCCGATTGAAAGATCGAGATCGTTCACCGCCATCACCAGCATCTGGGCGATCGTCGCCAGCGCGATCGGCACTGCCAGGTTCAAGAGAAGGTTGAGCCCGAAATAGCTCATGGCCCGCGGCTGCAGCCAGAAGACGGCTGCGAGCAAAACCGTCATCGAAAGCGCCGGAATCACCAGCCGCATCGCATCCGAAGTTAGACGCAGCTTCATGTTGCCACTCCCTCGAAGGAGGCGGCGATGATGTTGGTCTCGTTGACATCGTCGCCGACGAGTTCCGCCGTGATGACACGCTCTCGGAAAACATAGACGCGGTCGCACAGCCGCACCTCGTCCATCTCGGTGGAATACCAGATAAAAGTCCGTCCCTTGGCTGCCTCCTGCCGGATGATCTCGTAGACTTCCTGCTTGGTGCCGACATCGACGCCGCGCATGGGATCGTCCATCAGGATCACCGGTGCCCGGGTGGCAAGCGCGCGTGCGAAAAGCACCTTCTGCTGATTGCCGCCCGAGAGCGAAAGGATACCGTTGTCCACGTCCTGTGTGCGGATCTCGATACGCCGCTTCCAGTCGGCTCCACGCTCTGCTTCCTCGGCGGTCCGGACGACGCCGCCCTGAGACAGGTCTGCCAGCGATGCTATGGAAAAATTGCGAAGGATGCTCCAAAGTTCGAAGATTCCGTTGAGACGCCGGTCACCGGCGACGAAGGTTACGAGCGGATCGCGTCGCGGCCACCAGGCGTTCGATTGCACGGCGTGAAGGGCAAGCAGCAACTCGGTCTGCCCGTGTCCCGCAAGCCCGGCGAGCCCGATGATTTCGCCCTGACGGGCGGTGAAGGGAATGCCGTCTGCCTGATGCCTGAGCACGATCGGGGCGGCTGCAAGTTCCCGGGCGGACCGCTGAAACGCCTCCTCCTTGGCCACGCTTCCCATCGCCTCGACCAGGCGCTGATGGTCGAACTCGGTGGCCGGCCGTTCGGCGACGACACGGCCGTCCTTCATGACGACGATGCGGTCCGAGGTTTCCAGAACTTCGTGCAGGATGTGCGATATGAAGATGACCGAGCCGCCGCTCGCAACGAAACGCCGGACGTGGTCCAGCATCTGGCGTGCGAGGCTCGCGTCCAGGGATGAGGTCGGCTCGTCGAGGATGACCATGCGCGGCGCAATGCCGGCATCGGAGAAGGCCATGGCGATTTCGACCATCTGGCGTTCTGCGATCGACAGGTCGCCCACCGGCTGGCCGCTGTCGATGTTGTGACCCGGAAACACCGCATCCAGGCTTGTCTCTATCACCTTGGCGGCCTTCGCGCGCCAGCCGAAGCCGCCAAGTTCATGGTGCATGATGCGCGTATTCTCGACGATGGAAAGATTGGGGCAGAGAGACAATTCCTGGAAGACGCAGCGCATCCCCCGTCCCCGCGCGATGGTGATGTTGTAGCGGTCGAGCCGCTCGCCATCGCTGGAGACCGTCCCTTGCTGCGGCGTCAGGCCGCCATTGATCACGTTGACGAGTGTCGATTTGCCGGCGCCGTTGTGCCCGACGAGACCGATACATTCACCCGGCATGACGCTCAGCGTCACCCCGTCGAGCGCCTTCACGGCGCCGAAGCTGACCCGGGCGCCATCAACCTCGATCACCGCCTTCTTCATGTCTTTGGCCATGGTCGCCGTCGTCTCATCGAATAAAGAAAGAAAAGCGCGCGGCCATTCGCGACCGCACGCCAGTCACCGGGAGGTTCAGTTCGCGGCTTCGATGACCTGAATTGCATCTTCCTGCGAGTATTCAACATTGGCAACGCCACCGGCCTGGGTATTGGCCAGGTTTTCTTCGAGGTTGTCCTGGTCGATGCGCAGGAACGGCACGACGAGATCCTTGCTGACGTCCTTGCCGTCGAGGATTTGCTGGGCGACCCAGAACGCCAGCGTCGAGACGCCGGGCGCGATCGAGACCGACATGGTTTCGTAGCTGTTTGCGTCCTTCTGCTCTTTCCACCACTTCAGTTCGTCTTCGCGATTGCCCATCACGATGATCGGCATTTCCCGGTCGGTTGCGGCGATCGCCTGGGCCGCGCCATAGCCGTCGCCGCCCTGGGTGACGACGCCGACGAGTGCAGGCAGGCTCGGCAGGATGCCGGCAACCGCCTTCTGTGCGACGTCCTGCGCCCAGTCGCCATGAACCGAGCCGGCGATCTTGAACTTCGGGTATTCCTCGACGCCGGCATGGATGCCGGCCGAGATCTCGTCATCGACGAAGACGCCGGCGAGGCCGCGGATCTCCAGCAGATTGCCGCCATCGGGCAGTTTTCCGGCGAGATACTCGACCTGGCTGCGCCCCATTTCCTTGAAGTCGACGGCGATCCGCCAGGCACAGGGTTCGGTCACGATGCCATCGAAGGAAACGACAGTCACGCCAGCATCGCAGGCTTCCTTGACTGCGCCGTTCAGCGCTGTCGGCGAGGCAGCGTTGATGACGATCGCGTCATAACCCTGAAGGATCATGTTCTGGATCTGGGCGGCCTGTTCCGTGGCCTGGTTTTCAGCAGTGGTGAAGGCATCCGCGGCGGCAACGACGCCTGTCTTCACGGCCTCGCCGGTCACCTTCTCCCAGCTGGTCAGCATGGCCTGGCGCCAGGAGTTCCCGGCATAATTGTTGGAGAGCGCGATCTTCTTGTCGGCGGTGTCGGCGAATACGGAAACAGGCATGGCGGCGCACGCGACGGCGACCGATGCCAGAAGCATCTTACGAATTGTCATGTCTTTCCTCCCTGATGATCCCGCCAAATTGGCGGATCGCTTCATCCCGGCCCCCAATGAGCCTGAACAAAAAAATGTTCTTGCACTGAGCTTCCTCCTCTCAGTAAGGCCAGTATGCTGAAGCCGTTTGGGGCTGTACAGGCGCGTGGCGGCAAGATGTTTGCGGGTTCTGCGCAAAAACCTGCGGGTTTACGCAAGACGGAGCCCCCTCCGCAGGCGCTTACTGGCGAGGCGATGGCGGCGGAGGGAGCTTGCCGTTTCGGGAGGAACTGACAATGCTGCATCTCGCACCGGCAGCCCTGATCGATCATTACTTGGGCATTTGCAGGCTGCTTGCGGGACAGCTCGATTTTCGCTCAGCCATTTGTTCTGTCGCGGCCGAAGTCGCCCATATCGTGCCGCACGATCATCTCGATGTCTGCGTGCTGCTTGAGGATGGCAACTACCACACGGCCTATGAGACCGGAATCGACACTGCCTGGGGCGAGCTTGTGGGCGCGCCGGTTGTCGACAGCCCGATCCGCTCCCTGCTCTGGGGCGAAGTGGAATACTTGCTTGCCGATGACGCCATGACCGATCCGCGCTTCCACTTCGAGGGCGCCTTCAAGCGACCCATCTTCGAGCAATCGCTCAGAAGCCGCCTGCATGTGCCGATGAAAGTGCAGGGCACGATCATCGCGGCACTTTCCTGTTCGTCGCAGAAGGCCGGCATCTACACGATGGAGGATGTCGAGCGCGCCCGCATCATCGCCGACCTTCTGACACCCTATTTCTTCGCCTTGCGCGCCGCCGAACAGGCCCAGCGCTCGGCTATCGTCGAGGCCGAGGCGCGGGCGCGCGAAGAGGGGCTGAGGCTCGGCGCATTGAAACTCACCGAGGCGCTCGAGCAGGAGCGTCAGCGCATCGGCATGGATCTGCACGACCAGACACTGGCTGACCTGACACGCCTCGCCCGCCACGTCGACCGCCTGTCCCATGCAGGCGAAATGGCGCCGGAGGCGCTGGAGCCGGTTTCGCGGTCCCTGCAGCACTGCATGCAGGATCTGCGGCATATCATCGAACAGGCAAAGCCCTCCGTCCTGCAGCTGTTTGGTCTCGCCCAGGCTATTGAGCACCACCTGGATCGATCGATGAGGGACACCGGCTCCACCACCGAGTGGCGCCTCACCGATGAAACCCATGGTATCCTGGAAAAGTTGGAACCCACTGTCAGCGTCGCGCTTTTCCGCATAGCGCAGGAGGCGATCAACAATGCGGTGCGCCACGCTGCCCCGCTTGCCATCACGGTCCGCCTCGACGCGGATGACGAGCGGCTGCTGATCGAGATTTCCGATGACGGCAGCGGACACGCAAAAACGCGAAAGCGGATCGGTGGAGGCATCGACAATATGCAGACCCGCGCCCGGCTGATCTCCGCGCGGTTCACGATCGCGTCGGGGCCCGACAATCGTGGTACCGTGGTCCGCGTGGTGCTGCCGCTTGCGCCGCCGGCCGGCGTGGAAAGCCTTGGGGAGGGGCGGTATGAAGGTTCTGATCGTTGAGGACGACCCGTTGCATCGGACCTATCTCCACGAGGCGGTGGTTGCCGCCCTGCCCGAGTGCGACACGGTGATCGAGGCGGAAAACGGGTTGGCCGGGGAAAAGCTCGCCCGCGACCACAAATCCGCGCATATCGTCATGGATCTGCAGATGGCGACCCGCAATGGCATCGAGGCGGCGCGCACGATCTGGAAGGAACGGCCGGAGACGCACATCCTGTTCTGGTCGAATTACTCGGACGAGGCCTATGTCAGAGGTGTTTCGCGCATCGTTCCCGACGGCGCCGCCTATGGTTACGTCTTGAAATCAGCTTCCGATGAAAGGCTGCGGCTCGCGCTTCGCTCGATCTTCATCGAGAGCCAGTGCGTCATTGACCGCGAGGTGCGGGGCCTCCAGCAAAAAAGCCTGGGCCAGACCAACGGCTTCACCGATTCCGAATACGAGATCCTCGTCGACATCGCGCTCGGACTGACCGACCGGACCATTGCCAGGCGCCGCAACCTTTCGCTGCGCAGCGTCCAGAACCGCCTGCAAAACCTTTACGACAAGCTCGATGTCTATCAGGCATCGAATGACGAGAACGAAGATGGCCGCTTCAATCTGCGAGCCCGGTCGGTCACGGTGGCCTTCCTGCGCAAACTCCTCAACTACAGTGCTCTCGAAAGGGCGGAGGCGGAACTCAGGGAGTGGCTTGATGCAAAATAGGCCTTGTGACCTGGCGTTTTGCTGTTGAGACTTCACGAGAGCGGAACAGGGACCGGGCTACGATGCCCAGTCCTGGGGACGCGGGGAGGCTCCGGACGGTGGCCGGAGAAGCGGGCGAGTGCAGAATTGGAAAAGGAAATGACCTGCAGAATGCCGATGGGTTCCGGTATTACCGCGTCGGATGATGGCCCGGCGTTGTCTTCGCTCAACGTGGATCCGGCTTTTCGGTCATGACCGCTGTGTCCGTCTCCTCGGTCCTTCATTCCCCGAACGCACGGCTCGGTGTCGCGGTCATGCTGCTCGGGATCTTCCTGTTCGCGCTCAACGACACGCTGGGCAAGTGGCTGGTCGCGACCTACCCGGTCGGCCAGGTACTGCTTGTCCGCAGTATCGCGGCGCTGCTGGTTCTTTGGCCTTTCCTTTGGCGCATGGGCTGGAGGCCGCTGTTCAGCCTCGAGCGCCCGGGCATGCAAGTCTTGCGGGTGGGCCTGTCATCACTCGAAGTCTACGCCTTCTACTTCGCGGTCATCTACTTGCCCCTGGCCGACGTCATGACCTATTGGCTGGCGGCGCCGATCTATGTCGCGGCGATGTCGCCTTTCCTGCTGGGCGAACACGTGGGCTGGCGCCGTTGGACGGCCATCGTCATCGGCTTCGCGGGGGTCATCATCGCGCTCGAACCCTCGTCGGCGACAATGACGGCGCCGGCCTTGATCTCTGTATTGGGAACATTCTGCTTTGCTTTCATGATGCTCTCGGGCCGGGCGCTCAGAGCCACGCCCGACAAGGTGCTGGTGTTCTGGCAAAGCGTTGGAGCCGGAATTCTCGGGCTTGTCACGGCGCCGTTTGGCTGGGTGCAGCCATCTGGCTTCGATCTGGCCCTGCTGGGCGGGCTCGGCGTCGTCGCCATGATGGCGCATGTCTGTGTCAACCGGGCAATGAAGCTTGCAGACGCGGCGGTTGTCGCGCCGTTCCAGTACACACTGTTGTTCTGGGCAGTCGTCTTCGGTTTCATCGTTTTCGGCGACGTGCCGCGCCCGGCAATGCTCGCAGGCGCCGCAATCATCATTGCAGCCGGGCTGTTCATCTTCTTCCGTGAGCGCAGCAAACATAGTACTTCGTAGCTTTCCGAAAAAACAAAGACCATGGATTGGGCCACGTTCCGAAACCTGGACACTGACATAAGTTACGATTTGCAGTCTGCCGGTCTTCGACGAGAAGGAGATCAGATATCTCAACACGCAATCAGCACGCGTCCGAATTCAAGGCAAATCTCGCCCTGGAAGCCCTGGAGAGCAAAGAGACCGCCGCCGGGTTGTTGACCCGGTTTGGGGGTATCGGACGATGACCATCAATGGAAACGCGCTCTGCTCGAAGCTGCATCCGGCGTGTTTGAGCGTGGCGGCCGGAACAAGCCTGCGATCGGCGAGGAGCAGGGAGCCAATGCCGCACCGCATGCGAGCCATCTCGGAGGTTCAGGGCACGGCGCAGACCGCGGGTCGATCAGCGGCGGAAACCAGGCAACTTCAATCGATCGGAACGATTGCGGCGTTCGCTTCGAACACGCGACGCTCCACTACCTGTTGACCAACCCGGTCTATGCCGGTCGGATCGGCACAAGGACGTCATCCAGCAAGGGCTGCATGCGCCAATCATCGATCCGGATGTCTGGGATCGGGTCTGAATGCATCTCCAGGAAAGTGCTGCCCCAAAGCGGGTCGAGGGCAAGGGTGGGGCAATCATAAGTCCTCTTGCCGGCAAGCTCGTCGACGAGACCATCGACAAGCTCACACCCAGCCACGCAACAATAGAGGCAAGCGCCACCGCTACGTCTCGAACCGCCTGCCCAACACTGCCGGGAAAGACGGCAGCAACTCTACGGCTGTCGGCTGGTCCCGAAGGGGAGGTATATCCGGCCTCAGCCACACGAGTGCGCTTGCAAGCCATTGAAATATAGCCGCAATCCGAGCGAGAAAGTAAATCAGATCAAAAACTTGAAAAGAGTGGCTGGGGAACCTGGATTCGAACCAGGACTAACGGAGTCAGAGTCCGTGGGTCTACCGTTAACCTATTCCCCAACGCGGCCGGCACGGGCAGAACCCGGTCGGCGCGCCGGTGTATAACCAATAAACGATAGGGATGCAAACCCGGATTGCAGAGTTTTTTGATAATGCTCAGGATAAATGGCAGATCATGCCTGCGCCTGCCTCGCGTCCCGGCGGACGGAACGCGAAAAGAGTTTTTGCGTTCTGTCCGCCGCTTTGCTAATCTTTTCCCAACGACAAACCGTGAAGCGTGGTGCGGGCCCTTGCTCGCCGCGCATGACAGGACAGACCGTGAAAGACCTTCGCGACGGCGACACGCCAGACGTAGGTGCATCACTGGCAGGTGAAAGGCAGTCTGGGCGCGCCGGCAAGGCAGCGACGGACGGCGTGAAGCAGGAACACGGCAAAACCGTGGTTCCAAGCTCGTCTTCTGATGCATCGGCATCAGGGCGATCTTCGGCCAGCGAATCCACCACCAGAAAGGACGGCCCGGAGCCGTCGGGACGACGCAGGCGGCGACGCAGGAAATCTGCGCGCAAGGGCGAGACCGCGAGCGCGCCCGCGGCCTCCACCGAAAACACAACGTCAGCCGAGACCGCGGCAGCGCCCGCGGGCGGCAAGAAAGGGCGCAGGCGACGCCGCAAGTCCGGCCGCGAAATTCAGGGCCGCCCGCTCACCTCGCAGAAATCACCGGGCCAGCCGCATGCCGGGCAGCAAGCCGGCGCAAGCACTCAGCCTGTGGCCGGTGCGCAGACCAAGCCCGCCGCCGCTTCCGGGCAGGGCGTGCGCAGGCAGGCCGATGACCTCTATGCCGCGCTTGATCTGGGCACCAACAATTGCCGCCTGCTGGTCGCCCAGCCGACGCGGCCGGGTCAGTTCAGGGTGGTGGATGCGTTTTCGCGGATTGTCCGGTTGGGCGAAGGCCTCGATGCCACCGGCGAGTTGTCGCAGGACGCCATGGACAGGGCCGTGGAAGCGTTGAAGATCTGTGCCGGAAAGCTCAAGAACCGGCCGGTGCGACGGCATCGCCTGATTGCCACGGAAGCCTGCCGGTCGGCGCGCAATGGTGCGGCGTTTCTGGAGCGTGTGCTGGCCGAAACCGGCCTCGAGCTCGAAATCGTCACCCGCGAAACCGAAGCCAGGCTGGCCGTGGCCGGCTGCTCGTCGCTGGTAGGCCGCGAGACCGACGGCCTGGTGTTGTTCGATATTGGCGGCGGCTCTTCCGAGATTGCCATGATCGACCTGACCGAAAACCGCTCGAACCGGCTGGCCAATCACATCAAGGCCTGGACGTCGCTGCCCGTGGGCGTCGTGACATTGTCGGAACGCCATGGCGGCTGCCTGGTCACGCCCGCGGTGTTTCAGGCGATGGTCGAGGAAGTCGATGCCATGCTCGCGGCCTTTGACCCGCCGTCGCTGCCGGCGTTTTCGGCGCTCGGCGAGGGCCGCATCCACCTGCTCGGCACGTCGGGAACGGTCACCACGCTTGCCGGCCTGCATCTCGACCTGCCGCGTTATGACCGCCGCAAGGTAGACGGATTGTGGCTGTCAAACGAGGATGTCGACCGCATGCTCGACAGGCTCTTGTCCTGGGATTTCGAGGCCCGCGCCGCCAATCCCTGCATCGGCGCCGACCGGGCCGATCTGGTGCTGGCCGGTTGCGCCATCCTGCAGTCGATCCGCAAGCGCTGGCCATCGGAGCGGATGCGCGTTGCCGATCGCGGACTGCGCGAGGGTCTTCTCAACGAGATGATGGCGTCCGACGGGGCCTGGCGGCGCAGCGGCCGGAACCACCGCCATCGCAACCCGCGACCCGTGCAAGGGGACAAACCATGACCCGTCCTCCGACAGGACCCACCGGGCGCAAGCTTGGACAGAAGGTCAAGCGCAAGAGCAAGCTCAAGGCCTCGTCCCGGCGCTGGATCGAGCGCCATCTCAACGATCCCTATGTCCAGCAGGCCAAGCAGGAAGGCTACCGCTCGCGCGCTGTCTACAAGCTTCTCGAGATCGACGCCAAGCACAAGATTCTTGACAAGGCCAAACGCATCATCGACCTCGGCGCAGCACCCGGCGGCTGGTCGCAGATCTCGGCGCAGGTGACCGACTCCACCGATCAAGATCCGAAGGTCGTGGCTATCGATTTCCTCGAGATGGATGGTCTGGCCGGCGTCAAGTTCCTGCAGATGGACTTTCTCGACGACGCCGCGCCGCAAGCCCTCAAGGACGCGCTCGGCGGCGCGCCCGACGTCGTCTTGTCCGACATGGCGGCCCCCACCACCGGCCACCAGCGCACCGATCACCTCAGGACCATGCATCTGTGCGAGGTGGCGGCGCATTTTGCCATCGAGGTGCTGACCCCTGGAGGTCACTTTCTCGCCAAGACCTTTCAGGGCGGTACCGAGAACGATCTCCTGACCCTGCTCAAGCAGAATTTCAAATCGGTCATCCACATCAAGCCGCCGTCTTCGCGCGCTGAATCGGTGGAGATGTTCGTTCTGGCCAAGGGCTTCAAGGGCCGCGGTAATCCGGAGCTAGCTGCGAACGGGTGAAGCGGCGCGGGGCCCGGCGCGCCCGAGCGCCCGGCCCGATACCGCGTCGCCGGCATCCGGGGGCAAAACCAGGAACGGCAGGATCGCCACAGAGGTCAGCGCTGCCACCGCGAAGAAGGCGGTGTGAAACGCGTTGAGACCGAGCACTCCGCCATTCAGCCTTGTCACCACTTCGACAATGCCGCCGGCAAGTGCCACGCCGATGGCGATGGAGACCTGCTGGGATGCCGAGGTGATCGAGCTCGCCTGGGCCGCCTCTTCTGGGCTGATTTCGGAAAAGGTCAGGGCATTGACCGCGGTGAAGAACATCGACCGTACAAGTCCGCTGACGAACAGGATCAGGAGGATCAGCGTGATCGGAGTCGCGGGTGTGAAGAACCCGTTGACCGCGATCGAGAGCGCAGATCCGGCGGCTGCCACCAGCAGCGTGAAGCGGAAGCCGCCGAGGCTCAGGATTCGTTTGATGGCAAATTTCATCAGGATGGCGCCTGCGGCCGAGATGAAGGTGATCATGCCGGACTGGAACGGCGACATGCCGAAGCCGAGCTGGAGCATCAGCGGCAGCAGAAAGGGAACGGCGCCCGACCCGACCCGGAACAGGCTTGATCCGAGCAGCGACAGGGAAAACGTCCGGTTCCGGAAGATCTTCGGATCGAGCAGCGGCTTGGGGTGCGCGCGGGCGTGCCTGAGATAGGCGATCAGCGACAGTATGCCGATCCCGGTTATGGCCAGACCCCACACCGGCGGCAGGACCGGAAGGCTGATCACCGACAGGCCGAAGACGATTCCCGAGGTTGCGGTTCCCGATAGCAGGAAACCGGTCCAGTCCACCTTGTCGCGGACGCGGATGCCGTCGTCAGGCAGGATCTTGATCGCGAAAACGATGCCGGCGAGCCCGATCGGAATGTTGATCAAAAAGATCCAGTGCCAGCTCAGGAACGTGGTCAGGAAACCACCGACCGGCGGGCCCACCATCGGGCCGACCAGTGCGGGTATCGTCAGCCAGGCCATGGCACTGACCAGTTGCGACTTTTCGGTCGACCTCAGCAGCACCAGCCGGCCCACCGGCGTCATCATCGCCCCGCCCATGCCTTGCAGGAAGCGCGCAGCCACGAATTCGATGAGGCTGCCCGAGACGGCGCAGGCGATCGATCCCGCGAGGAACACGCCGATGGCGATGGCAAAGATGCGCCGTGCGCCGAAACGGTCGGCCATCCAGCCGGAAATAGGAATGAAGATTGCGAGCGATACGAGATAGGCCGTCAAGGCCAGTTTGAGCGAGATCGGACTCGTGTTGACGTCGGCCGCGATCGCCGGCAGCGCGGTGGCGATGACGGTCGAATCCATCTGTTCCATGAAAAGGGCAACAGCCAGAACAAGCGGAATTGAACGATTCACAGGAAGTATCCGTTGGAGCAGAGACAGCCGCGCCGGGCACGGAAGCAAATGGAAGGCTGACGGTATCGCAGGAAAAAGCCGTCACTGAAAGGGTGACACCATGTCAATCTTGGCGAAGTCAACCTGAACGCCCCTTCGAACCGGAGCGGCTTTCCCAGGCGATTGCCCTGTGCGCGGCAAGCTTTAAAGCCATTCGAATAAGCAATGCATATATAATTATGCTAAATCTCAGAACAGTTTTGCTAGCAGTTCAATAAAGTCATAGCCGCCATTCCTGCCACCCAGATGATGGGCGAGGAAGCTTTCGGACAGGCGTGCGGTCTGCACACGGGTTTGCCAAAGGGAATAGCAGTGGTCTTCGTGATTGAAGTAGGCCGCTTCGACGTCCTTTCCTGCGCGTCGAAGCGCACGGGCAAAGGCCTCTGCGTGTTCGACGGGCGCAACCTCATCCGCTTTGCCATGGGTGATCAAAACCGCACCCCGAATGCTTTTTGCAAGTTCAAACGGGGAGGCGACGATCAAAGCCATCACATCGCCTTCGCCGGTACCTTGCACGCTTGTAACGACAGCCTTGAACGGGGTCATCACGGATTGCCTGCCGGGGAGAGGCCGCGGCATGTCGATCACGGCGGAATGAAGGATTGCGGCTTTGAACAGGTCGGGCTCGAGCACCATGGTCATCAGCGCCAGGCGCGCGCCCATCCCTGATCCAAGCACCGCCAGGGCCTGCGGGTCGGCGATACCCTGTTCGATCCGCAGCCTGACCTCGTCCCGGATCATAGCGGCCCCGCAGGAGCTCTCTCGGGTGGCATCTAAGGGTGCGCCCAAAGCCAGATTGGCGGATGAAGCCCCCCGGCAAGCAATGGAAAGCACGGCATATCCGCGATTGGTCAGGAAGAGCTCTGTGCGTTTCCTGTCTGCCGAAATGCCGCTCTCAGCCCCGCTTTCTATCACAACGACCATCGGCAACGGCCCTGGATCGGGACCTGTTAGCGGCAACGCAAGACGGATGGTGCTGCCGTTCCTGTTGCCGTATCGCTGCCGCCACCCTATCTCGGTGCCGGATGTTAAGCCGATGTTAGGTTCCTTGTCATGGCGCGGCAAAGCGCTTGATGCTGCATAGAGATCATGGATCGCGAGCAAGGGCGGCAGACCGACGGATTTCAAGCCCGCATGCTTCGCCGGCTGGTCCTTGCTGACCAGCGCGTAGAGCAGGAAAAACGACGCCAGAAAGGCAGCGATCAGGCCGAGCAGATTGTTCAAGATGAGGCTCCCTTGAGAACCCCCTATGCCGCGCATAGCGTGTAAATTTCAACCCTAAATTTATATGGTGGGGGTTGGATTACAGCATTCTCCCTGTAATTTCTCATCTTTGACGGGATTGTTCACACTGGCTTGACGCTGCGTCACCCTTTGTAAAGGTCGCCCAACGCTTGCCGTTCGGCAATGTCGCGCCATCTCGGGTCGGTGCATCTTCTTTCCCTCGGAGGCTTTTACCGTGTCAAACTCATCCAGCATGTCCCGTCGTAATCTTTTCAAGGCGACCGTCCTCGGTGCTGGAGCACTCGCTGCTCCCCAGCTGATGGTTCGCGCTGCCCAGGCAGAGGTGCCGATGGCTGCGGCTCAACCTGCTGCCTATAAGCGCTTTTCCTTGGGTGATTTCGAGATCACCGTGCTGTCCGACGGCCATCGCGTCGTACCCGGCCCGCAGAAGATCTTCGGCACCAACAAGACCGAGGAAGAAGTCGCAGAGCTTCTCAATACCAATTACCTGCCGGTCGACCAGATGCAGTTCACATTTGCGCCGACCCTGGTCAACACCGGGTCCGATCTGGTTCTGTTCGACACCGGCAATGGCGAGGGCGGCCGCGAAGGCGGCGTCGGTCAGACGCTTGCAAATCTCAAGGCTTCTGGCTACACGCCCGAACAGGTCACCGTTGTGGTGCTCACCCACCTGCATGGCGACCACATCGGCGGCCTGATGGAAGCCGGCGCTCCGACGTTCCCGAACGCCCGCTACGTCACCGGTCAGGCCGAGTATGACTTCTGGTCGTCTGAAGACCGCATCGGAAGCGGCGCGGAAAACGGCCACAAGGGCGTCGTCTCAAAAGTCGTGCCGCTCGCCGAAAAGATGAGCTTCATCGGCGATGGTGAAAGCGTGGTATCAGGCATCACCAGCATGGCAGCCTTCGGCCATACCCCGGGTCACATGATCTATGGTCTGGAATCAGGTGGCCGCAAGCTGATGCTGACCGCCGATACGGCAAATCACTTTGTTCTTTCGCTGCAGCGCCCGGACTGGGAAGTGCTGTTTGATGCCGACAAGGCCGCTGCCGCCCAGACCCGCAAGGCCGTGTTTGACATGATTGCTGCCGACCGGCTCCCGTTCATCGGCTACCACATGCCGTTCCCGTCCGTCGGCTTTATCGAGAAGGCGTCGGAAGGCTACCGCTTCATCCCCGAGACCTACCAGCTGGATCTCTGAGGATTCATCCTATCCCGGTGTGAGAGCCAGGGCCCGGGCAGCAATGCCCGGGTTTTTGTTTGCTCGGAATGCCGAAAGTGTGCGCCGCAGCGAAATTCGGTGATCAAAGCCATTCCCGCTCTTTCCCAACCGTCGGAAGCGTGGTACTTGCCGCTGCCAACGCGAAACACCCGAAACAGCACCGGGCAACCCGCTTCGGGCGGCCCCGAACAGACGGAACCGACAGGCGATGGCGACCATTATCCAATCCATTACCGGCGCTGAAGCGCTGACTTTCGATGACGTGCTGTTGCAGCCCGGTCATTCGGAGATCATGCCTGGTCAGGCCAACATCGCGACCCGCATTGCTCGTGATTTTGACCTCAACCTGCCGATCATTTCCTCCGCCATGGACACAGTCACCGAAGCCCGCCTGGCCATTGCCATGGCGCAGGCTGGCGGCATTGGCGTCATCCACCGCAACCTGACGCCGGAAGAGCAGGCAGAGCAGGTCCGGCAGGTCAAGAAATTCGAAAGCGGCATGGTCGTCAATCCGGTGACCATCAGCCCGAATGCGCCATTGTCTGAAGCGCTCGCATTGATGAAGGCCCATGGCATCTCCGGGATCCCCGTGGTCGAGCATCGCAGCGGTGACAGCTCCGGCCCGGGCCACCTGGTTGGCATCCTGACCAACCGTGACGTTCGTTTTGCCTCCGACCCGAATCAGAAGATCCATGAACTGATGACCCATGAGAACCTGGTCACGGTCAAGGAGAGCGTCGAACAGACCGAAGCCAAGCGGCTGCTGCACAGCCATCGGATCGAGAAGCTGGTGGTCGTCGACGGCGAAGGTCGCTGCGTCGGCCTGATCACCGTCAAGGACATAGAGAAATCGCAACTCAACCCGAACGCCTCCAAGGACGAGCAGGGGCGGCTGCGCGCAGCTGCGGCCACCTCGGTGGGCGAGGACGGGTTCGAGCGCGCCGAACGCCTGATCGCCGCCGGTGTGGACCTCCTGGTCATCGACACCGCCCATGGCCACTCGCAGCGGGTGCTCGATGCCGTCACCCGCGCCAAGAAACTGTCCAACTCGGTCCGCATCATGGCTGGCAACGTGGCAACGGCGGAGGGCGCAAGGGCGCTCATCGATGCAGGTGCGGATGCCGTCAAAGTCGGGATTGGCCCCGGCTCGATCTGCACCACGCGCATTGTCGCCGGTGTCGGTGTGCCGCAGCTTTCGGCGATCATGAGCGCCGTCGATGAAGCCCAGAAGCACAACGTTCCGGTGATCGCTGACGGCGGCATCAAGTATTCGGGCGACCTGGCCAAGGCAATCGCCGCCGGCGCCTCTGCCGTCATGGTCGGCTCGCTGCTCGCCGGCACCGATGAAAGCCCGGGCGAGGTCTATCTGCACCAGGGCCGCTCCTTCAAGGCCTATCGCGGCATGGGTTCCGTCGGCGCCATGGCGCGCGGCTCGGCCGACCGCTACTTCCAGGCCGAGGTTCGCGATACGCTCAAGCTTGTGCCCGAGGGTATCGAAGGCCAGGTTCCCTACAAGGGGCCGGTATCGGGCGTTCTGCACCAGCTGGCTGGCGGCCTCAAGGCAGCCATGGGCTATGTAGGTGCCTCGGATCTGAAAAACTTCCATGACCGCGCGACTTTTGTCCGGATCTCCGGGGCCGGGCTGCGCGAAAGCCACACCCATGATGTCAGCATCACCCGGGAAAGCCCCAACTATCCCGGCGCGATGTGATGCGACGGCTTTGGCCCGGCTGGCTGCTGTGCATGATCACGGCCGGGCTGTTTGCTTATGTTGCGTTCATCCAGGTCCCGCCGATCAACGCGCTTCTGGGTGATATGAGGATCCCGGATCAGCTGCCTTTCGGATATGATCTGGAGGGAGCCCGCACCGTGTTCGCGGCCTTCAGGTCCGATCACGCGGTAGCGCAGGCAACCGGCCGGACAAGCGCCTCGGAAGCCTATGTTTCGCTGCATGCCAGCTATGATCTCGTATTCCCTCCGCTGCTGACCGCAAGCTTGGCGTTCTGCGGCTTTGCGGCGCTTTTTCGCCCTTCGCGGCCTGGTCAGGCGCCGCGGCCGGCGGCCGTCGGTTTCGGTCTGGTCCTGGCCCTTGCTTTCACATACCTTGCCTGCGATTTCATCGAGAACGCCGTCGCTGATGCCATGTTCGGGCCCAAGGCCCTCGCGCTCGAATTCAACCAGAGCTTTGTCTTTGTGCTGCGCGTCCTTACCACGGGCAAATACGTCACCCTCAGCCTTGCCTTTGCCTTGATCATTGCGCTCTGGACCTGGCGATTGACCGCTGCCCGGCGCAGCGAAGCGCCCGGTTCCGGCGGTTGACCAGACCCGATCCCTTGCTGTTGACGTGATTGCAGTTTAGGGAAGGCGAAACCTTGGCAACCATGGGTGTGTGGCGCAATGACCTCATCGACTGCAATTTTCTGGCCGGTTCTGGCCCAGGTGCTTCTGACCTATGTGGTCTATGTCGTCATGTCCTCCCGCCGTATCGGCGCGGTCAAGGCCGGCAACGCCAGACCATCGGATTTCAAGGTTCCGTCGATCGAGCCGGAACCGAGTGCGACCGCAGCCCGCAACCTGACCAACCAGTTTGAGCTGCCGGTGCTGTTTTTCGCAGCCTGCCTGTCGCTCTTCGTCACCGGCGGAGCCGGTATGGCGGCGGTGATCGTGGCCTGGGCCTTTGTGCTGGCCCGCGCGGCCCACGCCTGGATCCACCTGACAACCAACCGTATCAGGCCACGCCGGATGCTGTTCATTGTCGGCCTGGCGATCAATCTGGTTCAGTGGCTGCTTCTGGCATTTCACATCGCTTGAGCGGTGCATCCCCGCAAAAGCCTGGGACTGGCATAGCGCGTCGCGTGAATACCAGAAGGACCTACATCTTGCGCGGGTCGCGTCCGGAGGCGATGGCATCGAGATAATGACCGGAAAAATCCGTCTTGACCTCGCACCAGAGCAGATTGTGATCTGACAGCTGGTGCTTGCGGTAGTAGTTCCGGAAATAGTCCATCGCCTTGTCCCTGGTGCGGGCGCTGCCGTCCCGGCCATCGGTGATCCGTTTGATTTCCGACACGTCCGCATAATGCGCGGCATCCTCGCTGCGATAGACGCTCTTGAAGATGTCGAGCACACCGGATCGGCCGAGCTTCACCCTGCGCTCGGCGAGTTTGAAGACAATCTGGTCGTAGTGATGCTTGCCCGACAGGCTGGTGGCCGCATCCTTGATCCCGTCGGTGGTCACGAATCCCGCATCCAGCAAGGCTTTCATGGTCCGGTGTTCCGGGCTGATGATGTTGAAGTCTCCCAGCAGGATCATGTTGGCATCAGTGCCCGAACTGCGTTTCTCGGCCTTTTGCATTTTCGCCAGAAACACCGCGATCTTTTCGATCTCGCCGCGTCGCTGCTCCATTTCCGGGGAATTGTCCGCCGATTTCCCGTAATAGATATGCACCGTGCAAAGCTTGAACCGGAACCATCCCGCCTGGAAGGTGACGGCAAAGGGCGTGCGCGCGAACTGCAGTTTGCGGGTTGCATTCACCTGGTCCGGAGCGACGATTTCCTGGCCTTCCGGCAAGACGATTTCCCCGGCTTCGCGAAGAAACCGGACCTTTGCCTTGCGGTAGACAAAGGCCAGGCGTTCGCGGTTGCCACTGGCGTCGGTGAGAATGTAGTCCCAGTCACCGCCCAGATATCGCTGCATCAGCAGTTCGAACTTTTTCAGGTCGTGATTGACTTCCTGGATGGCGACGAGGTCGAAGTGATCGATGATCTCGGCAATGTAGAGCAGCGATTCCGTGGTCCGGTCATAGGCACCGCCATCGGAAAAATGCATGATGTTCCAGGTCGCAAGCCTGAGCGAGGTGTCGTCCGTTTGGCCGTGGATTTCCTCATCAAGCTGCTGCTTGAGCGCCTTCAGCCGCTCGGCGACGAAGGCCCGGTGCGCATCGGGCTTGATGTAGCGAATGGATGAAATGAACGACACGGCCATTCCTCTCTCTGCATTCAACTGAAAGAGTATAGCTCAAAATCACTGCAATGTAAGGCTGCGACCAGTCGGGCCGGGCCTCCGGTCCCACCAACTGAGCGCTGATGGCAAGACTGCAGCTTGGCTGGTCGGGCTTCTTACCAGGCGGGGACCGCGGCAAGATCCCCGCGGCCCCGGGCCTCGCGGCGTGAGGAGGACCCCGAAGCCGCCGACATCGGTTTTTCCTCTGAACCCACCGGGGTGATGTTGTCGAGGCTGGCGGCTATGTGGCCGCAGATCGCATTGACCAGCGCAGCAGGCGCGCCCGGTCGTTTCATCAGGCCGATCTGTGCTGGTTGAAGTGCTGGAAATCCATCAGCCGGAGACAGGATTCGCATCCCCGGGCGCACCGCGCATTCAGGCAACAGCGACACCGCAAGACCCGAAAGCACGGCGGACGCCACAACGGTTGCCGACCAGCTGGTAAACAGCACCTGATAGTCGCGTCCGGCCGAATCCAGCGCCGTGCAGGCAATGTTGCGCCAGTTGCAGGACCTGCGCCCCACGGCCAGCGGCACCACCGGGTCCTCATGCACCGTGTGGTTCATCGAAGTCACCCAGTAGAGCGGCTCGGTCCGCACCACTTCCGATGTCCGTTCACGCGGATTGTGGGTCACCAGCGCCACGTCGAGCTCGCCCCGCGCTAGCCTCGCGGCAAGTTCCACCGATGGCTCGCATTCGATATAGAGCTCGACATTCGGATTTGTCTTGGCAAAGCGGGCGATGATGGCGGGCATATAGCGGTCGGCATAGTCGTCAGGAGTGCCGATCCGGATCGAGCCTTCGAGCTGGTGGTCATCGAAAGCCGCAATGGTTTCGTTGTTGAGGCGGATGATCCGGCGTGCATAACCGAGCATACGCTCCCCGTCCTCGCTTAGCCGGTTGAGCCTGCCGTCGCGAATGAACAGGGTCTTGCCGACCCGCTCCTCAAGCCTCCGCATTTGCATCGAAACCGCGCTCTGGGTCTTGAACACCTTGTCTGCCGCACGCGTGAAGCTCCCGGTGTCGACAATCGCCACGAAGGTCTGCAGCTGATCGATATCAAGCGGTGCGGGCATGTCAGGCTCCTATCAAAAGTTCTGATGATAAGAATTAGAAACATTCGCTGGTATGATCAATCGTTTTTTGAGAAACAGGATTTGCAAGTTCGGTTTGCGCCCCGGCCCTTTGACTGGCGCAGGTTTTATTAAGGATCATTGCCATGAACGCACGCAGTTTCACTGCCGCATTGTCGGCTGTCCGCACTCCGGGTTTCGGCTCGGTCGTCCTGGGTTTCGCGCACGCGCTGGTGCGCAACGTCCGGCAGGTTTCCAATGCTCGGCTCAATCGCCGTAAGGCTTGCAAGATTGCCGAGCTGTCCGATCGTGAACTGTCGGATATCGGCTTGACCCGCGATGATGTGCGCTATGGATTTTCCGTGCCGTTCAATGCCGATCCGACGGTTGAGCTGGCCCGCCGCGCACGCCTGAACAGCTACTACTGAATTATCACTGTCCCCCGCGGGATACTGCCCTGTGTCCCGCCCTTAGCCCGGCCGCCCGGCAACTCCTTCGAGTTTCGCGGCCGGGTCTTTTTGTTGCAGGTGCTACTGCGACCGCTTCATGCCCTGAAGATACTGGTCAAAAATCGTTTCCATGTTCTTCTGATAGCCCTGCTGCACCTCCTTGCCGGCATCGAACATCGGTCCGAACAAGTCGTCATAGGGGTTGCGCTTGCGGCCTGACGGCATGCGGTCCGGGTCAGGCTGTTGCTCGGGCTCGGGCGCCTCACGAGGCTGGCCGCCGCCCATGGCGCCACCGAGCATGTCCTGAAAGATCTGTCCGAGAGGATTGTCGCCGAAAGGGTTGCCGGTAGTTTGCGTGGCCGGGCGCTGCGCCCCGCCGCCGAACATGCCTTCAAGGATCTGCCCCAGCGGATTGTCCATTGGCGAGGCCCTGGGCGCCGGTTTCGCTTGGCCGCCCCCCAAGCCCTGGCGCATCATCTCGGAGATCAGGTCCCCGATCGGATTGGAGCCACCCATGGCATTGGCTTGACCATGGCCGGAAGCCTGTCCGGTCGCCTGCTTGAAGAGCCCGCCCATGATGGTCGTCGCCAGGATCGGCAGCATCTGCTTGTAGATCTCCTGGCCGATGCCTGTCGCCGCTTCGGCCTGTGCCGCGACCGCGCGGCTGACTTCCTTGGATCCGAACAGGTGCCCCAGAATGCCGTTGCCCTCCTGCATGGCCTGCGGGCTGAAAGCATTCTGCATGTTCTCGAAATACTGGGCATGGTTGCCGCCAGCGAGCGCTGACAGGAAATTCGACATGTCCATGGGGTTGGAAGCGTTGCGCTTCAGGCCCGTTGAAAAGGCTGGCATCAGTGCCGCCATTGCCTGTTCCACCTGGCTGGTGCTCAGGCCGAATTGCTGCGCCATGGCCCGCATCGCGTTGCCGTTGTTGGCGTTCATCATCATGTCGTAAAGCGGCATCATCGGATCAGGTCTCTCCTCAATCGCCCCAAGGGGCTTGAGCAAAGACTATACCGCTCGAAGCTTTGTGCCTAGGGCGGCATTCCCTTGTCCGGGCACGCATGTCTGGATACCCGCGCCCGGGGCTACAGCGCCGCGCATTCGATTGGATGGGCTAAGGGCGCTGTAACGCTGAGAACAAATGCATGTATGCTGTCGCTCTATCCGATCCAAATGAGCGCGACATGGATCAATAGGCGTAATCGGTGAAGACCGGGTCGACGGATCCTTGCCAGCGGCCGTTGTAGAGCGCCAGCATTTCTTCGGCCAGGGTTGTTCCGCGAGCGATGGATTCCTCCAGAGGAGCCAGGAAATGGCTTTCGTCATTGCCTTCGGAATTCAGCCGTGCCCTGTTGATGAGGCCCCGGCGGGAAATGCCGAGCACCTCGCGGCCGATATCATGCAGCGATTTGTCATTGATTCTGGCGTTCAGCCCATCGCGTGGAGTGGTGTCGCGCAGGCTGTTCACCTCTTCCAGGCTCCAGTTGCGGGTGAGTTCGAGCGCTTCACCGATCGCGCTTTCATCATAGAGCAGACCGACCCAGAACGCCGGCAGCGCACAGATCCGACGCCACGGGCCACCGTCTGCGCCGCGCATTTCGATGAAGCGCTTGAGCCGGGCGTCGGGAAACAGCGTCCCCAGATGGTTTGTCCAGTCGCCCATCGTGGGCATGGGCTGGTCCAGTTCGCCCTTCAAGGCGCCGTTCATGAACTGACGGAAGGTGACATGGGTCGCCTCGTGGTAACGCCCGTCGCGAAGCACGAAATACATCGGTACATCCAGCGCCCATTCGACGTAATCCAGGAAGCCGAAATCATCCGAATAGACAAACGGCAATTGCCCCGAGCGCTGGTTGTCGGTGTCGCGCCAGATATCGCCGCGCCAGGAAACCAGCCCGTTGGGCTTGCCTTCGGTGAAGGGAGATGCGGCAAACAGCGCGGTCGCCAGCGGCTGCAGCTTCATGCCCAGCTGCATCTTTCGGCGCATGTCGGCTTCCGAGGAAAAGTCGAGATTAACCTGGATCGTGCAGGTCCGGTACATCATGTCGAGCCCCTGGCTTCCGACCTTCGGCATGTAGCGGGTCATGATGTCATAGCGGGATTTCGGCATCTTCGGCGTCTCGGCCAGAGACCACGCCGGGCTGCCGCCGATGCCGAGAAAACGGATGCCCAGCGGCTCGGCGATCTCCCGCAATTGCGCCAGGTGGGCATTGGATTCGCGGCAGGTCTGGTGAATGGTCTCGAGCGGCGCGCCTGACAGCTCGAACTGCCCGCCCGGCTCAAGGCTTATGGCGCCGGCGCCTGTCGGTTCGACCAGGCCTATGATCTTCCCCGCGTCGATGATCGGCTCCCAGCCAAGCATGGATGCCATGCCCTCGAGCAATGCCTTGATCGAGCGATCGCCCTCATAGGGGACGGGTTCGTGGGTATCGGTATAGAACACGAACTTCTCGTGCTCGGTGCCGATCCGCCATTTGTCCTGCGGCTTGCAGCCCGCAGCCATCCAGTCGGCCAGTTCATTGATCGAACTGATCGGGGTGTCGTCGGTGGTGTCGCGCGCCATGGCTGACCCTTTTTCATCTCACAGGCGCGATCTCAAACCACGCATCCTGACGCTGATTGGACCGGAACCGGTCCGCCATGCAAGCGAAAATCCTTGATCGAAGGATCAAAGAAGCTTGATCCGTAGCTGATCTGCAACCCTACCAGTCGCCGATGGTCATTTGAACCGCTGTCAGGGCCGCCACCGCGGCCGTGTCGGCGCGAAGGATACGCGGCCCCAGCGGTATTGATGTGACGAAGGGCAGGGCGGTCAGGACCTCCCGTTCCCGCTCGGAAAAGCCGCCTTCCGGACCGACGAACAGCGCCTGATCGCGTTCCTTGATGCTCTCAAGCGCCTTGGCCGGATTGTTGCCGGCCTGGCTCTCGTTGCAGAAAATGATGCGGCGCGCCGGGTCCCAGTCAGCAATAAGGCTGTCAAACTTGACCGCTTCCGCCAGTTCCGGGATTGCGAGATTGCCACATTGCTCGGCTGCTTCGACAATGTTGGCCTCAAGCCGCCCTGCATTGACCTTGTGCAGCTGGGTATGATCGGTGAACACCGGCGTGATCCTGCGCACACCCATTTCGGTGGCTTTTTGCACGAGATATTCCAGCCGGCCGACTTTCAGCGGCGCGAACAGGAAATCCAGCCGCGATCGCTCGGGTTGTTCCCGGGTCCGGACGCCGATTTCCAGACTTGCAGATTTCTTGCCTTGAGGACGCAGCGTGGCGGAAAACTCGCCGTCACGTCCGTTGAAGACAAGAACCTCGGCGCCATCACCGAGCCGCAGCACGGTGAGCAGGTAATGTGCCTGTTCCTTGCCCAACGGGGCAAGCGCACCTTCGGCAAGTTCGGTGTCGAGATAAACTCTTTGCAGTTTGTAATTGGCACGCATGCGCGTCTTCTTGCCCAGGCCGACCGGAAGATCAAGCTCCCGGGGAGATCAACTGGTCGCCCGCCGTGTCAGCGCCGCGGCAACGCCTGCCATGATCAACAGCGATCCGCCGGTGCGCATCGCCAGTTTCATCACCTTTGGCCGGCGGATGGTCTGCCGGGCGCCGGCGGCGGCATAGGCGAACGTGGCCGCGTTGATTACTCCGAGAAAGGTGAAGGTCAGCACATAGGTTGCGGCCTGCGGCGCATAGGGCAGGGCGGGTTCGATGAACTGCGGCACGAAGGCCACGAAGAACAGGATACCCTTGGGGTTGAGCGCCGTGATCAGAAAGGAATCGCGAAAGATCGTCGTCGGTTTGCCGGAATGGTCTGCCACTTCGGCTGCAGCCATCTCGGGCAGTGTCACAGGCGTCCGCCACATCTTGTATCCGATCCAAATGAGATAGACTGCACCGATGAACTTCAGCGCCTGAAACAGCGACGCGGACGCCGCCAGCAATGCGCCGGCGCCCGCGATTGACAGCGATGTCGCAAGCAGGTCTCCCAGCCCGACACCCATCACGCTCGCAAGCGCAGTCTTGCGGCCATGCGCCAGCGCCTGGGTGATCACCATGACGATGGTCGGCCCTGGAATGACCAGCAGGATGATGCTGGCGAGCACGAATGCGGCAAAATGCTCGGGTGAGACTGGCATCGCGTCTGGCTCCGAAGTGGAAAAACCGGAGCAAGCCGTAAATTTCCGCGAGCGTCAATATCCCCGGACCCGCACCTGATCAATTGGTGCGGGTCCGGGCAGGTATCAGCGGATACTATTCGATGGTGCCCGGCAGACTGAGATCTCCGGAAGCGATGTCAAACACATCCGTCACACAAAGCAGCGGTGCATGTACGTTTGCGTTGATCTTCAGTGCCGCTGTTACGCCGTCGAACGATGCCCCGGCAATTCCGCCGGAATCCGCCAACGTGACCGTGACGGCAATTTCCGGACCATCAAACACGGGATTGAAGCCAGGGCTGTCGATGAAAAGCGGTAACCCAGGCCACGTTGCCGGCAATTTCGGTGTCTCGTTCTCTCCGATGTCACGCACGGACAACGCTCCCGCTCCGCAAGCCTCGTTTGGGGTCAGGACCACCCAATGGCTGTGCCAGCCGGCGCCGTCATTTGCCATGTCGCCGTCGCCGTTCTCGTCATAAAGCGGTGTGTCGTCGAAATCCGGATGGCTGGTGGCGGCAAGCGCCAGAATGCCCGTCCCGCCTTCAAAGCCCACTTCGGAGGGATCGAGCGAAGTCGGCCAGACATAGGACCAGACCGGAGCGCCAGCAAGCGCACCGTTCGCGGAGGGTTTCTCCGCCCCGGCTGTCCCTTCCGTTGTCATGTGAAACGTAATCGAACTGCCGGTCCTGTGAACATGGGCCGCGAGAATGTCGAACGGTGCCGGTGTGCCGGTGTCGGCTTTCGACTGGATCGCACCTTTCTGGTTGATCGCGTGGGTTTCGTCTGCATGAGCCGCGCTGGTGAGCAGTCCGCTCAGGGCGATGATGAGAAGTGGTTTCATGGGTGTCTCCTTTCAGATTGACTGGGCCTTAATAGTAGCGAGTCGAAACTATTGCAAGATTTATTTCGAGTCGCTATTATCGTCGCCATGAGTACCCATCATCCCAATCAGATCCGTGCCCTGATCGAGCGGCTTGCCCGGCTTTCCGAAGCGGAAGACTGGGCTGGAGAGCTCAACCCCGCCCAGATGGCGGCGCTGAGCTACCTCTCCAATGCCAACCGTTTTTCGCGAGCTCCCTCCCATGTCGCCTCCTTTTCAGGCTCCACCCGCGGTACTGTCTCACAGACCTTGCGGGCCCTCGAACGCAAGGGTCTGGTCACCGAAACACGTTCACAAAACGACCGGCGCAGCATTTCCTATTCAGTGACAGCCAAGGGGCGCGAACTGGCCCTCAGCGGAAAAGCGCTCGACAACGCGATCGCCAGTCTGCCCCCCGACAGGGTGCAGGCGCTGGAGCAGGGGCTGGGCAATGTCCTGCGGACCTTGCTGGCCGCGCAAGGCGGCAGATCCTTCGGCCTGTGCCGCCAGTGCCGCCATCATGAGCGCCGCGGATCCGCCAGTTATTGTCACCTGCTCAAGGTCGATCTCGAACCGGCGGAGACAGAACAGATCTGCCATGAACATGAGCCCGCGTGATGCCGGTGCGACCTGAACTCCGAGCCATAGTAACCGGGCTCTATGTCGGCCAGGTCCGCCAGCTCTGGCCAGGAAAGCCTGTCTCGGCAATAGGCAAGCTGCCGACAGCGGCTGCACAGGTTCTCACGGAAACCGGTTTCGCGGATGATCAGCAGGCCGATCTTGCGGTTCACGGCGGCGTCGAGAAGGCGGTTCATCACTATGCCGCGGAGCACTACGAAGCATGGCGGGCGGAACTGGGCCCCTCTGCGGACGGTTTCGGGCCCGGTCGGTTTGGCGAGAACATCTCGACAACCGGTATGACAGAGAGTGATCTCTGTATTGGCGACAGACTGCGACTCGGGTCTGCGATCGTGGAAATATCCCAGGGTCGCCAGCCTTGCTGGAAGCTCAATGCCCATGCGGGCTTGAAGACCATGGCCGCCCTGTTTCAGCAGACCGCGCGCACCGGTTGGTATTATCGCGTGATTGAACCTGGCACGGTGCGCATCGGTGACGAGATCATGCGTCTGGAATGCCCGAATCCGGACTGGACTGTTGAACGCGTCACCCGCGCCCGGCTCAATCCGCGACTTGCCCCGGATATCGCTTCAGTACTGGCCCGGTTGCCGCGGCTTGCACCCGGTTGGGCGGACGCTTTCAGCCGCAAATCCCATCGAGGTTTTAGCGAAGACGTCACCGTCCGGCTTGAAGGGTAGCGCGGCAGCCTACTCGACCACGATGACATGCAGCGCCCGCGGGCCGTGCGCGCCGAGCAGGATGGTCTGTTCGATGTCGCCCGAGCGGGATGGACCGGTAACCAGGTTGAAGGCCCTCGGCATCTCGCCCTTGCCCCGCGCCTTGCGCAACATCGCCCAGACGCTTTCCATGTCGCCCTTGATGTCGCTGGCCTTGAGCACCACGATATGGTGCTCGGGCAGGAAATTGATGGTGGTCGGGTTGTCTTGGCCGGAAGCCAGCGCCAGCGTTCCGGTCTCGGCGATCCCGGCCATGGCATGGCTGACGCCGGAGAGATCACCGCCATCGGAGGCGCCGTGTCGGATCTCGAGGTTTTTCTCTGTTTCCCATCCGGCCTTTTTCAGCCGCTTGTCGGCACCCATCCGGATTTCGGCCGGCAAATTGTGTGAACGCAGATAAGCGGTCACTTCCGCAGGAACCGCCTTGTAGTCGCTGACCCTTGCCAAGGTTGCGCCAAATTTCTCGGCCATGGCGCAGAACAGGTCGACCTGTCCGGCCTTCGGCAACTTCGCCCTGCCGGGAATGACGCCCGTGGGCGTGTTTTCCAGCCGGTCGGCAACTGTCTTGCGGCGGACCTCGTCGGAGGCAGGCACCCGCATCGACGCCCTGATCTTGCCCAGCACCGTGTCGCGCGCGCTCATTGTCCAGCCTCTTGCTTGAGTGGCTCCTGCTTCAACGCCTCGCGCTGCGCCCAGGCCTGCAGGAAGGTCCGGCCCTCCGGCGCCGGCAGGTCGCGATGGCGCGTCCATCCCCCGGCAAGCGGCAGCGAGTGGAAGCGCCGGGAGGTGCCGCCAAACAGCGACAGCAGCGGCATGCCGAAAGAGGCGGCGAACCGGTAGAGCTTCGGCCGCTTGGCAAAGAAGGCCCAGGCCTTCAGGCCGTAGCGCGCGACTGCGGGCGTCAAATTGCGTTCGAACTCGCGCTCGCGCCAGTGCCGCATCATCTTGGGCAGCGGAATCCGCATCGGGCAGACACTTTCGCAGCGGCCGCAGAAGGTCGAGGCGTTGGGCAATTGCCCTGTCTCGTCGATGCCGTTGAGCGATGGTGTCAGCACCGCGCCCATCGGGCCGGGATAGACCGAGCCGTAAGCGTGGCCGCCGACTGCGTGATAGACCGGGCAATGGTTCATGCAGGCGCCGCAGCGGATGCAACGCAGCATGTCCTGGTACTCGGTGCCGAGCATCGCTGATCGTCCATTGTCCAGAAGCACGACGTGATATTCACCCGGCCCGTCCGGGTCTTCCTCGCGCTTCGGGCCGGTGGAGAATGTCGTGTAGACACTCATGTCCTGCCCGGTGGCCGAGCGCGCCAGCACCCGCAGGATCTGCGAGGTATCTTCCAGCGTCGGCACGATCTTCTCGATCGAGGCGACAACAACATGAACCTTGCCCAGTGTCTGGGTCAGGTCGCCATTGCCTTCATTGGTGACGATCACCGATGTGCCGGTTTCGGCGATGAGAAAGTTGGCGCCGGTGATGCCGACATCGGCGGCAAAATAGCGCTGGCGCAGCACTTCGCGCGCTTCGCTGAGCAGCGATACCGGCTCGGAAAGGTCGCGGTCCTTGGCCAGATGCGTGTGCACCCGCCGGAAATCACCCTCGACCTGCTCCTTGTTGAGGTGCACGGCCGGCGCGATGATATGGCTCGGATGCTCGCCGCGCAGCTGGATGATGTACTCGCCGAGATCGGTTTCCACCGGCTCGATGCCGTTGGCTGCGAGGTGATCGTTGAGCGCGATCTCCTCGGTGATCATCGACTTGCCCTTGGTCACCGTCCGGGCATTGGCTTTCTGGCAGATGTCGAGCACGATGCGCCGCGCGTCCTCGGCGGTTTCGGCCCAGTGCACGTGCCCGCCAGCGGCGGTTACCTTGCGCTCGTATTCCTCGAGATAGAGGTCGAGATGGGCGAGCACATGGTTCTTGATGTCGCGGGCATTGTCGCGAAGTTCATCGAATTCCGGCAGGGCTTCGGCAGCCTTCTGGCGCTTGCCGATGAAGCCTTTCTGGACATTGCCGAGCGCCTTCTGCAATTGCGCGTCGACCAGCGCCTTCGACGCGTTTGCCTTGAACTTGTTGGCGGCGAGTTCCATCGACTGTCTCCTCTTCCGCTTACTTGCCGCTGCCGGCAATCGGCGGCTGGCTGGTCATTCCCGCGAGCACTTCGGCGACATGGCGAACCTCGACATCCAACCCCTGCCGCTTGAGCTTGCCGGCCATGTTCATCAAACATCCGAGGTCGCCGGCCAGCAGCATGTCGGCGCCGGAGGTGTCGATATTTCCGACTTTCTTGGTGACGATGGCATTGGAAATGTCGGAATACTTCACGCAGAAGGTGCCGCCAAAACCGCAACAGACATCCGAATCCGTCATCTCGCGAACCTCGACGCCACTGACATTGCCAAGCAGCTTGCGCGGTTGTTCCCTGATGCCGAGCTCGCGCAATCCCGAACAGGAATCGTGATAGGTGATGCTGGCTTCAAGCGATGCTCCGGTGTCGCGCACCATCATCACGTCGGTGAGAAACGAAATCAGCTCGTGGCACTTGCCCGAAAAGGCCTGCGCCCGCTGTTCCCAGGCGGCGTCACCCGCAAACAGGCCGGGATAGTGCTTTTTCAACATCGAGGCGCAGGATCCCGACGGCGCGACGATGAAGTCGAAACCTTCAAAGGCTTCGATCACCTGCTCGGCGATCTCGCGCGTGTCGGCCCTGTCGCCTGTGTTGTAGGCCGGCTGGCCGCAGCAGGTCTGAGCCACCGGAACATGCACTTCGCAGCCGGCGTCCTGCAGCAGCTTGACGCTGGCAAAGCCGACCGATGGCCTGAAAAGATCGACCAGACAGGTCGCAAAAAGTCCTACACGCGGCTGTGGGGCAGCCTTCGCTTCGCTTGACGTCACTCTGCCGCCTCCGATTGTTTCTGTTTTGGTGGTCTGACCGAAGCCGACAGATCCGGCGCGCGCTGCTGCAGCCGCAGTTTCGAAACCCGCTCCCAGTCGCCCGAGCGTTCGGCATCGGTCATGGCCCTCGAGACAAAATCGATATGGGCCTGTGCTGCGCGCCTTGCCGCCTCCGGATTGGCCGCCATGACCGCATCATAGATGGCGACATGCTGGGCAAGCAACTGATCGCGAGCGCCCGGAAGGTTGTAGACCAGCGCCCGGTTGTAGAACACGCCCTCGGCCAGCAATCGATAGCAGGATCTCAGTGTGTGCAGCAGGATGATGTTGTGTGCGCATTCGCCGATTGCGTTGTGAAATTCGACATCGATACCGGCCTCTTCCTCGAAATCGTCCTTCTCGTGGGCGGCCTTCATCGAGGTGATGATCCGGGTCAGCAGTGATTTGTCGGCCTCGGTGGCCCGGCGGGCTGCGAATTCGGCGGCAATACCCTCGATCTCGCGCCGGTATTCGAGATAGTCCAGTGTCGCCTTCTGATGCCGCGCGATCAGCTCCATTACCGGTTTGGTGAAAACCTGGCCGATGACATCGGCGACAAAGGTGCCGCCGCCATGCTGCGTGTTGAGCAGGCCCCGGCTCTCGAGCACCTTGAGCGCTTCTCGAAGGATAGGCCGGGACACATCGAATTGCTTGGCAAGCTCCCGCTCACCGGGCAGCCGGTCGCCCACCCGCAGGATACCTTCAAGCACCAGGATTTCAATCTGATGAACAACTTCATCAGCCGTCCGGCTGTGCTCGATCCGTGCAAAAATGTCCGTGGCCATCGCCGTTTCCTGCTCCATCCTCGCCGGGACCGTATCAAGGGTCGGGAAACGTGGTCAATATTTTTATCCAGTTTGTGGCAAGTTTCACTCCCGCCGCCGCAACAGGAGGTCATTTTTGAGTTGCCTTGCGGTCAGGCTGCATGGGGTGGAAGAGCTTCTCACAGCTATTCTGTCTGGCGCACGCCGAGTGTGTTCAAGAGATGCCGCCGCTGATCCGCGTGAGGCGCCCTTGTTCATGTGCGGAAGCGCTTACCGATCGGTCTCGGGTCCATCCCAATAGGGCGTCGGACCGTAAAGATCTGCAAGATAGTCTATGAACAGCCGCACCTTGGCCGGCAGAAACCTGCGGCTGGCATAGACGGCGTGAATGGCGACATTGCGCGATCCTTCATAGGCCGGAAGAACTTGAACCAGCCGTCCGTCGGCGAGCTCCGCGCCAATGTCCCATGTCGAGCGCAAGGCGATGCCGACCCCGCCGATCACGGCTTCACGGACCACTTCGCTGGAATTGGTTTGCAGCGGCCCGGCTGGCCGGTGGACCATCTGGCCCTGAGGGCCTTCGAGTTTCCAGGCTTCGTTGTTATGGGGTGCAAGACAGATGTGGCGGTCGAGATCCTCGATCCTCTGCGGCGTTCCCTGACGCTTCAGATAATCGGGTGAAGCGACCAGAATGCGCCGGACAGGGGCCAGTTTTCGGGCAACCAGACTGGAATCGCTCAATTCAGCGATCCTGATCGCGAGATCATAGCCGTCTCCGACGATATCAACGAATTCATCACGCAGCATCAGATTGACACCGAGATCCGGATTCGCCTGCATGAAGGCATTGATATGCGGTGCAATGTGCATGCGCCCGAAGGATGTCGGTGCCGAGACCTTGAGCACCCCGTGCGCCAGCGCAGAGCGGCGCGAGACGAACGCTTCGGCCTCTTCGATGCCTGCAAGGATCGCGACAACGCGTTCGTAAAAGCCCTGTCCAGCCTCGGTAAGGGAAATCTGTCGGGTGGTGCGCTGCATCAGGCGGGTGCCGAGCCGGTCTTCAAGACGGCGCAGCCGCTTGGAGACCACTGCGGGAGAGAGCCCAAGTTCACGCCCTGCCGCGGACATCGATCCGGCGGACACCACGCGGGCAAAAATCTCAAGATCACCCAGATTGTTCATCTCGGGTCGTCTCCCCCTTTCAATACCTTATCCTGATCAGTACGCAGATACTGGTGTCTCAGATCAGTTTTGTCCAAACTGCTTTCAAGAGGCCATCGTTCGAGGGCGGGCATGCCTCTGGTCCGCAACCCGGACCGCATTGCCGAGCGTCAATTTAAGTGGTAAACAAAAAATACCAGTTGAGGTCCGGATGCGGGACTTCTACACTGTCTTGAGACGGTAGGGAGGAAGCCATGTCAGAGTTGATTGCCTTTTTGGAGCCTGATCGTGCGATTCTGGATCGCCGTCCGGCAATCATTGCCGATCTCGCGGGCCTGCTCCCTGACAGCTGCCTGATAACCGATGAGAGGGAGCTGGTGCCGTTTGACACCGATGCCTTCGTCTCCTACCGGCGCATGCCGCTCGCAGTTGTTCTACCCGAAACCACGGCCCAGGTCGCCGCCGTGCTGAAATACTGCAACGGAAACTCGATCCCTGTCATTCCGCGCGGGGCCGGCACATCGCTCTCCGGTGGCGCGATCCCTCAGGAAGATGCGATCGTCATCGGCGTCTCCAAGCTCAATCGCATTCTCGAGGTCGATTTCCCCAACCGTGCCGCCGTGGTCCAGGCGGGCGTCACCAATATCTCCATCAGCCAGGCGGTCGATGCGGACGGCTTCTTCTACGCGCCCGACCCCAGCTCGCAGCTGGCCTGCACCATCGGCGGCAACATCGGCATGAATTCGGGCGGAGCCCACTGTCTCAAATACGGCGTCACCACCAACAACCTCCTTGGCGTCAAGATGGTCATGTTCGACGGCTCCGTCGTCGAAATCGGCGGCAAGGCACTCGATGCGGCAGGCTACGACCTGCTCGGGCTGATCTGCGGATCCGAAGGTCAGTTGGGCATCGTCACCGAGGCCACCGTCCGGCTGATCGCCAAGCCCGAGGGCGCCCGTCCGGTGCTGTTCGGCTTCGAAAGCTCCGTTGCCGCGGGTGCCTGCGTGACCGACATCATCGGCGCAGGCATCATACCGGTTGCCATCGAATTCATGGACAAGCCCGCCATCGAGATCTGCGAGGCCTTTGCCCAGGCCGGTTATCCTATGGATGTCGAGGCGCTCTTGATCGTCGAGGTCGAGGGCTCTGACGCGGAGATGGATGCCATGCTCGAGCGCATAATCGAGATCGCCCGCAGGCACGGCGTCAAGACCATCCGGGAGAGCCAGTCCGCCACCGAAGCGGCGCTGATCTGGAAAGGTCGCAAATCGGCCTTCGGTGCCACCGGCCGCATCGCCGATTACATCTGCATGGACGGCACCGTGCCGCTCGGGCAATTGTCGCACGTGCTGGAAAAAACCAGCGAGATCATCGACCGCTACGGCCTGCGGGTCGCCAATGTGTTTCATGCCGGCGACGGCAACATGCACCCGCTCATCCTGTTTGACGCCAATGATCCGGATGAGAGCATGAAGGCGGAAATGGCCGGCAACGATATTCTCAAGCTCTGCGTCGACGCCGGCGGCTGCCTGACAGGTGAGCATGGCGTCGGCATCGAGAAGCGCGACCTCATGCGCCACCAGTATTCCGACGCCGATCTGGCCCAGCAGATGCGGGTACGCGCCGCATTCGATCCGAAATGGATCCTCAATCCTTCCAAGGTGTTTCCACTCGATGGCAGGAACGGTTCGCAGCCGGGCAACCAGAGCGCCGACGACAGGACAGCAGCATGAGCGCGCTCGATATCCAGTATCCCGAGAGCGAGGAAGCAATTGCCCGCATCGTCGTCGAGGCGGGCAAGGCGAACCGTCCCATCGAGGTGAGGGGAGGCGGCACACGGTTGGATGTGGGGCGGCCGGTGCAATCCGCCTCTGTTTTGTCGGTGGCCAAATTGAGTGGCATCACCAATTACGACCCTTCCGAGCTGGTGATGGCGGCCCGCGCTGGCACACCACTCGCGGAGATCGAGGCAGCGCTGGCGGAAAACAACCAGATGCTCACCTTCGAGCCGATGGATCACCGCCCGCTTCTGGGTGCCGTCGGCGAGCCGACCATCGGCGGCGTCTTTGCCGGTAACGTCTCAGGCCCGCGGCGGATTTCCGCCGGCGCGGCGCGCGACAATCTTCTCGGTGTCCGCTTCGTCAACGGCTCCGGCGAAATCGTCAAAAGCGGCGGCCGGGTGATGAAGAATGTCACAGGACTTGATCTGGTCAAGCTGATGGCCGGCTCCTGGGGGACGCTCGGGGTTCTGAGCGAAGTCATATTCAAGGTGCTGCCGCGACCCGAAACCGCCGTCACAATCGCGGTATCGGGCCTCAACGATGCCGAAGCCGCCGAAGCCATGGCGGCAGCACTGGCGATGTCGGTCGAGGTTTCCGGTGCGGCGCACTTGCCCGAAAGCGTTATTGCCAGGTTTGCCGGCGGCAGTCTCAAGGGAGGCCCGGCAACCGTTCTGCGGCTCGAGGGGCTGGTTCCTTCGGTCGAGGTTCGCACCGGGCGTCTGGTCGCCGAAATGGGCCGTCGGGGCACGGTATCCGTGCTGGACGGCGACGTTTCGGCTGGCCTCTGGCGCGACATCCGCGATGTCACGCCCTTTGTCGACGGCAGCATGAAGCCTGTATGGCGGGTGTCGGTCGCTCCGTCTGCCGGCCATCAGCTTGTCGCGGCCTTGCGGCTCAAGACTGGCGTTGATGCCTTCTACGACTGGCAGGGCGGGCTGGTCTGGCTGCGCATGGAAGCGGATCCGGAAGCCGGACTGATCCGCCAGTACATCAAGGCACTGGGGGGCGGACACGCCACCCTGGTTCGGGCCGACGCCGCGACCCGCGCGTCTGTCGCGGTGTTCGAGCCGCAACCCAAACCGCTTGAGGCCCTGGCTCGTCGCATCAAGGATCAGTTCGATCCCGCTGGCGTACTCAACCCGGGACGCATGACGGCCGGAATGTGATAGAATTGCAGCCTCTTGGAAATGCAGACCTCGACAGAACAAGGAGCGCGAAATGAGCAATCACGACCAAGCCCCTGAAACTCGTCAGACCGACCGCTGGCTTGAGCCCGGCAAGACCAACCTGCAGGTCATTTACATTCTCTATCTTGTCAGTTTCGTCATCGGGATTTCCGGCATTGTGGGCATCGTGTTGGCCCATCTCAATCGCGGCAAGTCCGAAGCCTGGCTCGAAAGCCACTACACCTGGGCGATCCGTACCTTCTGGCTCGGCCTTCTTGGCGCCTTTGTCAGCATGCTGCTGATGATTGTCATGATCGGCATGCTGACCATGTTGCTGGTCGCGCTCTGGATCGTCATCCGCACAGTCGTCGGGCTGCAGAAACTCGGACGCAACGAGCCCATCGACAATCCCCAAAGCTGGCTGCTTTGACGGATACCTGTCGCAAGAGGCGGCACAATTTCTGAAAGTTCCAAGGAAACCGCGACATGCAGACCAATTTTACCGCCGAGCAGCTGACTGATCCCGGTGTCGCCGAATCCGAGAAGATTCTGAGAAAATGTGTCCATTGCGGTTTCTGCACCGCCACCTGCCCGACCTATGTCACGCTTGGCAATGAACTCGACAGCCCGCGCGGCCGGATCTACCTGATCAAGGACATGCTCGAGAACAACCGCCCCGCCGACAAGCAGGTGGTCACCCATATCGACCGCTGCCTGTCGTGCCTCGCCTGCATGACCACATGCCCCTCCGGCGTCAACTATATGCACCTGGTCGACCATGCCCGGGCCCATATCGAGAAGACCTACAAGCGGCCGCTGATGAACCGCATCATCCGCGGACTGCTGGCGATGGTGCTGCCCTATCCGGGGCGCTTCCGCGCCTCGCTCTATGCAGCCCGGATTGGCCGGCCCTTCGCGCCGCTGTTCAGGGCGTTACCGGGCCTCAAGCCAATGGCAGCGATGCTCGAGCTCGCGCCGTCCTCTGTCCCGGCGCAATCCGATGTTGCCAGACCCGGCGCCCATCCGGCGCAAGGTCAGAAGCGTGGCCGTGTCGCGATCCTGACCGGCTGCGCCCAGCCGGTGCTCAAGCCCGGCATCAACGAGGCAACCGTCAGGCTGCTCAACCGTATCGGTGTCGAGGTGGTGGTGCCCGAAGGCGAGGGCTGCTGCGGCGCGCTGGTCCATCACATGGGCCGCGAGCACGATGCGCTTGATGCGGCGCGCAACAATGTCGACGCCTGGACCCGCGCAATAGACAATGGCGGGCTCGACGCCATCATCATCACCGCCTCGGGCTGCGGCACGACGATCAAGGATTATGGCTACATGCTGCGCGAGGACCCGGCTTACGCGGAGAAGGCCAAGCGAGTCTCCGAGCTTGCCAAGGATATCACCGAATATCTGGCCGGCATCGAGATGCCCGCACCGGTCAACGGCGCCAGCATGATCGTGGCTTATCACTCGGCCTGTTCGATGCAGCACGGCCAGAAGATCACCACCCAGCCCAAGGCGCTCTTGAAGGCGGCCGGTTTTACCGTCAAGGACCCGCCCGAGGGCCATCTCTGCTGCGGTTCAGCCGGCACCTACAACATCATGCAGCCCGAGATCGCCCGGACGCTGCGCGACCGCAAGGTCAGGAACATCGAGCGGACAAAGCCGGATCTGATCGCCACCGGCAATATCGGCTGCATGACCCAGATCGCCGGTGGAACCGATATCCCGATCATCCACACGGTGGAGTTGCTCGACTGGGTCTATGGTGGAGAAAAGCCGGCGGGCCTGCCCGATATCGATCGGGCGAAGTCGGCACCATTGGTCGCTGCCGAATAAAGCGCTACCCTGTTGCTGTCAGGCGGAAACGTTGTCCGCCAAGAGAAAAGGCGGCGCTATTGAAGCGCCGCGTTCTGTATTCCAGGCCTTGCCAAGGGCAATTCCGCGCGGTCAGCCGCCGCCGAAGAGGGTTCCCAGAAGATCCATGCCGCGATCGGTATAGAGCTTTTCGGCACCCCTGCCGTTGGGGCCGATGACGATGACCTTGGAGCCAACGCCGGCCCGCTTGTAGAGATGCTCGACATCCTTGTTCATCATCCGGATGCAGCCCGACGACATGTTCTGGCCGATGGTCCAGGGCTGGTTGGTGCCATGGATGCGGAAGATGGTGTCGCGGCCGCCCTTGTAGAGATATAGCGCGCGGGCCCCGAGTGGATTGTTGGGCCCACCCTTCATGTAGGTCGGGATGATCCGGCCCTTCCTGCGCTCCCGCGCGATCATGGTTGCCGGCGGACGCCAGTCCGGCCATTCGGCCTTGCGTCCCACCTTCACCGTTCCAGACCAGCCGAAGCCTTCCCGGCCAACGCCAACCCCGTAGCGGGTCGCGCGGTTGTTGCCCTCGACATAGTAGAGATACTTGGTGCTGGTATCGATGATGATGGTGCCGGGCTTCTCGCTGGTGACGAGGCGCACCTTCTTGCGCATGAATTCCGGCTTGGGCTTTTTCGACGTCGAGACCTCGACCAGCGGAAAGCCGTCATCTGATCCGGCCTCCACGGACGCGGGTGCAGCCAGGCGTGGGAACGCGGCAGCTCCCTGTGCAAAAGGAGCGACCATCAGCGCGCTGGCGCCGGCGGTCAGCATGAAACGTCGTGATACCCTGGTTGTCATAGCCCTTTTCCCCTCTTGGCTGCTTCGGCCTTGTTACAAAAGGTACCATTGATTTTGTGGGGATCAACCGCCCGCGCGAGCAAAGTCATAACGTGTTTGTGATCGGGGAAACAAAAAACCGGTCCGGGAGCGGGCCCGAACCGGTCCTTGTCAGTAGTCCGAAAGCAGTGCTCTGCAGTTACATCACAATCACCTTGGCACCGATCTTTGCCCGTTCGTAAAGATCCGTGACGTCTTCATTGCGCATCCGGATGCAGCCGGAGGAAACGGCTTTTCCGATGGTCCAGGGCTGGTTGGTGCCGTGGATTCGGTAGAGCGTCGAGCCGAGATAGAGCGCCCGGGCGCCGAGCGGGTTTTCCGGCCCGCCTTTCATGTGCGCCGGCAGGATCCGGCCTTCCTTCTCGCGCACCCGCTTGATCATTTCGGCAGGCGGACGCCAGTCCGGCCATTCGGCTTTGCGGGTGATCTTCTCCGTGCCGCTCCAGGCATGGCCTTCCTTGCCGACACCGACGCCGTAGCGCCGCGCCTGGCCATCGCCCATGACGTAGTAAAGGTGCCGTTCGCTGGTGTTGATGATGATCGTGCCGGGCTTCTGGTTGCCGGTGTAGGCAACTGTCTGCGGCAGGAAGCGATCCTCGATCTGGCGGGTCGGCGCGGCCTTCACCCGCGGCGCGGCAAGCGCGACATTGGTCACCTGGCGGCGTTGAGAATTCAGCGCTCGCGTTTGCGGCGCCAGCGCGCGCACGGCCCGCGGCTTGGTCCGGTAGACGACGCCGCCGCGCGGCGCTGCCTGGCCGCGCAATTGCATCACCCAAGGGGCTGTCAGGTCGGGGCTGAGAACCACCGGCGGCCGCTGGCCGTAGCGGTCACCGGCGCTGGCCGGCACTGAAAATGCGGCAAGGCCGAGCACCGCACCGGACATGAGAAAGAGAGCAAGTTGTTTCATCGGACGCACCAAATACCTTTCGTCTGATCACGACAGCTGCCATCACGCGTGCTGTGCCGATGGCCCTGTCTTCCAGGATCCATGCTGCGGCAGGGGTGGAATCAATTGGTGAATCCAGCTCGATAAAAGGCCTGCAACACCCGAAACCTCTCCTTAGGGTTATCGCCGTCTTGCCAAACGCGGTGAACGACCGCTTAATTGCACCCGATTCCCGATTAACCATGACGACGAGCGGTTCCATGGCGCATGAAAACGGCCTGATCACCGGCGAGGATGGCCGTACGCGCTGCTTCTGGCCGGGCAATCTGCCCGACTACCTAGCCTATCACGATCACGAATGGGGCCGGCCGGTAACCGACGATATCCGCCTGTTCGAAAAGATCTGCCTCGAAGGTTTTCAGTCGGGCCTGTCCTGGCTGACGATCCTGCGCAAGCGCGAGAATTTCCGCGCCGCCTTTGCCGGGTTTGATTTCCACAAGGTCGCCCGCTTTGATGCGGCCGACGTCGAGCGGCTGGTGGCCGACAAGGGCATCATCCGCCATCGCGGAAAGATCGTCTCGACCATCAACAATGCGGGCCGCGCCATTGAGATGGTCGAGGAGTTCGGCTCGCTCGCCGCCTATTTCTGGGCCCATGAACCCGGTCCGGACGAGCGGCCCGGAACGGTCGACTATGCCACCCTGACGGCAAACCCGACTACGGCGGTATCAACCCGGATCTCGAAGGATCTGAAGAAGCGCGGCTGGAGCTTTGTCGGCCCGACAACCGTCTATGCCTTCATGCAGGCCATGGGTCTGGTCAATGATCACCTCGAGGGTTGCTGCTGCCGTCAGGATGTCGAGGCGCTGCGCGGCGCTCTGGTGCGCCCGGCATGACGCCTGAGGATCTCAAGACGCTCATCCATCAGGTTGCCGAAGCCACGCCCGAAATCGGGCCGCTGGAGGAAAGCCTCAAATGGGGAGAGCAGAGCTTCACGCCGCTCAAACGCAACGTTGGCAGCTCGGTCCGGATCGCGCCGCGTCCGGATGGCGAGCTCGCGCTGATGTTCATCTGCCACACAAATCTGGTTGATGAGTTCCGCGGGCTCTATCCCGATGCCCTGACCTATGAAGGCAACCGCGCCATCGTGCTCTCACCAGGCATCGATGCCGACCGCGAAGCACTCAAGCACTGCATCGCGCTGGCGCTGACCTACAAGCTGCGCAAGCGCATGAAACGGATCTGACTTCAAAGTCGCCTCTGCTTGGCCATGGTCGCCAGCGCCACGCCGCCCAGGATCAGCAGCGATGAGACGGCCAGTCTCACCGTCCAGCCTTCGTCCAGGAACAGCGTGCCGCCGATTGCAGCGATCACCGGCACGGTCAGTTGCACGATCGCGCCCTGGGTTGCGCCGATCCGCTTGAGCACGCGGTACCACAGCGCGTAGCCCAGGCCCGAGGTGACCGCGCCGGAGGCAATGGCCAGCATCACCCCCTTGGCGCTGGCATGCACCGGCAATTGCGTTACCAGCACAAGGCCAAAGAGCGGGATGATGAAGGCGACCGAGCGCATGAAGTTGTCGGCCGTCGCCTTCAGCGGGTCCGGCAGCCCGCGCCCCCTGAGCGAATAGGCGCCCCAGGCAATTCCCGACGCAGCCATTGCCGCTGCCGCCAGCGGATCCGGCGCGGACAGGCCCGGCGACACCAGCCAGATGAACGCGCCGAAGGCCACGATCAGGCCCAGCCATTCGAGCAGCGAGGGCCGGTCGCCCTCCTTCAGGCTCCAGCCGATCATCGTCGCCTGCACGCACGCAAACAGGATCAGCGCGCCAATCCCGGTATCGAGCGCCACGTAGGCGTAGGAAAACGCCACCGCATAGGCAAACAGGGCGAACGCGGAGGCCCAGGAGCCTGACTGGAGGCGCGGCCAGCGGCGTGCGCCTGTGCCGGTAACCGCGACCAGTAGCGCCAGCATGACGGCGCCGCTGCCGAGCCGCACCGCCGAATAGCTTGCCGGGTCGATCAGCGGCAGACCGCCCGATCCGAAGGGCCCCGGCGCAATCGCCATGCGCCCAAGCACCGAGTTGGCGGCAAACGCGATCATGGTCAGGCTGGTGAGCAGAATGAGGCGCAAGAACGAACCGCTTTCGTGAGAGGCCCGGGAGGGCGACGACATACCTATCGCCCGATTGCCACCGCCTGTCGATCTTGCCGTGTGATTTCCACAGACAGGATGTACCGCGCTGCGTGCCCGCCCTTTCTGCCCGCCCTTTCTGCCCGCCCTTTCTGAATGTCGGATGAACGGACGGTTCAGCGGGAGTTCAAGCCTGGCGCGCCAAGCTTCTCCCCGATGTAGCCTGAACCAACAGGGGACGGGCATCGCAAGGCCCTGAGAGACCGGGCCGATTTCGCGCCGGTTTGTTCAAGTCCGGCTTGCCCCGGCACCACGACACTCTGGGTCAGCGACGGTTCGCAGTCAGGCGCATCGCCATCTGCCCAAGGAACCATCACCCGGTCACCGCGTTGAAAGCGTGAAGGGCCATTTTGTAATCCTGCATGAGGAGTGTGGAATGTTTAGTAGTTTGATGAAATCCATTGTAACGGCGTCGTTTTGCCTGGCAGCTTTCGCACCAGCGGGCGCTGCGCCGATGATCGTACAGAAGCCGGCTGTCGAGATTACGGGCTCTTCCGGCCTGGTTGAGGTTCAGTACCGTGAAAGGCACCGCCGCGATTTTCGTGAAAGGCACCGTGACAAGAGGCGCGGTTTTTACCGCCACAACAAGCGCGGCTATTACAACGGTCATCGCGGCTATCGCCACAAGCGCCATGGCTATCGCCACTACAACGGTTACTGGTTCCCGCCGTCCGCCTTTTCATTTGGCGTGATCATCGGCGGCAACAACCGCGGCAGTGTCGGCGTCCGCCCGGGCTATACCAACCCGCAGCATGTTCGCTGGTGCCACAACAAATACCGATCCTATGACCAGCGGACCAACACGTTCCAGCCCTATCACGGCCCACGCCGCGAATGCCGCTCGCCTTACTATTGATCGGCCCAAGCGTTCCGGCCCGGGCGGCCGGTGGTCTGACCATCGGCCTGCCTGAGCTGGAGCACCCAAGCCTTGCAGCAAAAGGGCCTGTCGGTTAGGAGAAGCGCAACAAGTCGTTTCTCCTGCCGCAGGCCCTTTTTCATGTCCGACAAGAAGCAAAAGAAGCCCCAGAAACTCAAGGCACGCCTGGCGCGCGGTTTTCCGGATCGCTCGTCGGCCGATATCCGCGCCACCGACGAGATGATGGCCAAGATCAGGCTGGTCTACGAGCGCTTCGGTTTCGAGCCGGTGGAAACGCCCTTTGTCGAATACACCGACGCTCTGGGCAAGTTCCTGCCCGACCAGGACCGGCCCAACGAGGGTGTCTTTTCGTTTCAGGACGATGACGAGCAATGGCTCTCGCTGCGCTATGACCTGACCGCGCCGCTGGCGCGTCACGTCGCCGAGAATTTCAACGACATCCAGCTGCCCTACCGCACCTATCGCGCCGGATGGGTGTTCCGCAACGAAAAGCCCGGCCCGGGCCGGTTCCGCCAGTTCATGCAGTTCGATGCCGACATCGTCGGCGCGCCGGGTGTCCAGGCCGACGCCGAGATGTGCATGATGATGGCCGACACCATGGAAGCGCTTGGCATCCCGCCCGGCGACTACGTGATCCGGGTGAACAACCGCAAGGTGCTCGACGGGGTGATGGAGGCCATCGGGCTTGGTGGCGACGAGAATGCATCTCGCCGCCTCACCGTTCTCCGCGCCATCGACAAGCTCGACAAGTTCGGCATCGACGGCGTCAAGCTTTTGCTAGGCGCCGGCCGCTGGGACGGCGGCAAGGAAGGGGAGGGCGACTTCACGCCTGGCGCTGGGCTAGATGAAACACAAATCAAGCGTCTGCTGGATTTCTTGGTTATTGCCGAAGGTGACAATGTCGATGAAACGCTGACTTCTGCGGAAAACAGCTTCAGCGACAGCAGTACGGTCGTTGCTGGAGTCTCTGAGCTCCGCTCGATCTCGGAAATGGCGCTTGCCTCCGGCTACGGTCCCGACCGCATCAAGATCGACCCCTCCGTCGTCCGCGGCCTCGAATACTACACCGGCCCGGTCTTCGAAGCTGAACTCCTGTTCGACGTCACCAACGAGAAGGGCCAGAAGGTGCAGTTCGGCTCGGTCGGCGGCGGTGGCCGTTATGACGGGCTGGTCTCGCGCTTCATGGGCCAGCCCGTCCCCGCAACCGGTTTCTCCATCGGCGTCTCGCGCCTGATGACGGCGCTCAAGAATCTGGGCAAGCTCTCAGGCGAGGCGGCCTCCGGCCCGATCCTGGTGACCATCATGGACCGCGACCGCATCGGCGACTATGCCAGGATGGCGCAGGAACTGCGCGTTGCGCTCAACCCGGTCGACGCGAACAACCAACCGTTCGGCCCGACCATCCCGGTAGAGCTGTTCCAAGGCAACCCCAAGGATTTCCCAAAGCAGCTGCGCTATGCCGACCGCCGCGGCTCGCCCATCGCCATCATCCAGGGCGGCAACGAGAAGGCTGAAGGCAAGCTCATCGTCAAGGACCTGATCGAGGGCAAGCGCATCGCCGAAACCATCACCGACAATGCCGAGTGGCGCGAGGCCAAGGCCGGTGAGCATCTGGTCGACGAGGGTGACCTTGTCATCACGGTCCAGCGCGTCCTTGCCGAACAGGCTTCCGATGGTCAGGACATTTGACGTGAAAGCCCGGTACATTGCTCGATCATTATTCCCGTCCACCTTGTGGGGTGGAGTAGGGCAGGGGACTTGTTTGCGCGGGGTTGGGGGACGATGATCCAGCTGGCAGCCCCCGATTTCTCCGCCGGTCTCGCAAGCGCGCTCGAAGCGCTTGAGGCGCCGCGCGTTGATATCCCGGTGATCCAGCCGGCCGAGCCGTTTCTCGACATGGCCGGAGAGGACCTGCGCCGCCGCATCTTCCTCACCGAAAGCGAGACCGGCGAAAGCCTCTGTCTCAGGCCGGAATTCACCATTCCCGTGTGCAGCGCCCATATCGCTCAGAGTGTCGCCACGCCGCGCCGTTACTCCTATCTGGGCCAGGTGTTCCGCCAGCGCCGCGAAGGTGGCAACGAATTCTACCAGGCTGGTGTCGAGGATCTGGGTGAACCCGATGAAGCCCGTGCCGATGCCCGGGCGCTGTCCGAGGCCCGCGCGCTCATTGCGCAATTCGTGCCCGGTGCAGACCTTTCGATCATTCTGGGCGACCAGTCCGTGTTCGAGGCGGTGGTCGCCGGTCTTGGTCTGCCCGCCGGCTGGCAGAAGCGCCTTGTCCACGCCTTTGGCAACGCGCAGGCGCTTGAAGCAATGATGGCCCGCCTGGCCAGTCCCGACAGTGCGGCGCGGCCCGATCCCTCCGTGGCCGGTTTTCTCGCCACGGAAGATGTCGCGGGCCTTGAGGCGCATATCGAGCAGGTGATGCAGGAGACCGGCTATTCGACCCATGCCAGCCGCTCCCCGGCCGAGATCGCTGCCCGGCTGATCGGCAAGCAGTCGCTCGACAGCACCCGGCTGTCTGCCGCATCACTCGATGCGCTGAAGGCCTTCCTGGCTCTTGATGTCCCGCTTGATCGCGCCGCATCGGCGCTGGCCGGGTTTGCCCGGGAAGCGGGCCTCGATATCAGTGGCGCGCAGCAGGCTTTCAAGGCGCGGCTCGACGCCCTGTCCGAGCGTGGTGAAGATCTTGGCGCCATCCACTGGCGGGCCGCCTTTGGCCGGCCGCTGGACTATTATACTGGCCTCGTCTTCGAGGTTTCGGCGGGAAGCAACAACCTCGTTCTCGCCGGCGGCGGTCGCTATGACCGGATGATGACCCTGCTCGGTGCGCGCGAGCCGATCCCCGCCGTGGGCTTCTCGCTCTGGCTCGACCGGATCGAAACCGTGAGGGCCGGCAAATGACATTGACCGTGGCGCTGCCCTCCAAGGGCCGCATGAAGGATGATGCCATCGCCACTCTTGCCCGCGCCGGACTGACAGTGTCGGCAATCGGCAATGACCGCAGCTACCGCGGCCGGATTGACGGGATCGACGATGTCGAGGTGGCGTTCCTCTCGGCTTCCGAGATTGCCCGCGAACTCGGCGCGGGCGCCGTCGATTTTGGCGTCACCGGAGAGGACCTGGTGCGCGAAAGCCTCGCCCGTGCCGATGAGCGGGTGGAAATCACCGCCCGTCTCGGCTTCGGCAATGCCGATGTGGTCGTTGCCGTGCCGGATATCTGGAAGGATGTCGACAGTATGGCCGATCTTGGCGATGTGGCGGCTGATTTCCGCAGCCGCCATGGCCGGCGGCTGACGATCGCGACCAAGTACTGGCGGCTCACCCAGAACTTCTTCTCCACGCGCCACGGCATTCAGCTCTACCGGATCGTCGAGAGCCTCGGGGCGACCGAGGGCGCTCCCGCCTCCGGAGCCGCGGATATCATTGTCGACATCACCTCGACCGGCTCGACACTGACCGCCAATCACCTGCGCGTTCTTTCGGACGGGGTCATTCTCAGATCGGAAGCCTGCCTTGTTAGGGCGCGCAAGACCGCGCATGACGATGACAGCCGCGTTGCGGCGCTGATCGAGGCAGTGCGCTCGGCAGGCTGAGTTCGCCGTCCTGGAAGGGAAAAAAGAAAGGCCGCCTCGCGAGGAGGCGGCCGTGGCGTCAGGGGATCGGGAGCCCTTCGGCCAAGTCTGTCGCAGGGTGTCAGATCGGGGGGAACTTTCCTGCGACCCACAAGCGTTTACGCCGGCAGCGCGTAACCGGATCACGGCTTCCCCGGAATTTTGAAATTTATTTTTCGCACCCTGCCTGGGGTGGCTTGTCTTTTCGTTGGTTTGAGGCAATTTGAGGCCACCCGGGAAAGACCCGGCCTGCACGCGTCCTTCGCGCCTGGCTCCTGATGGAGACCAGCCCCGGAATGGCTCCGCCAACCACAAAGCCGCTTCTCCACCGGTTCAGCCTCGTCCCAGGCATCGGGATGATTTTGGATTGTGGGGTTTATCATGGAATTCACCATCGGTTCGATCGTGTTCCTTTCATCAATGCTCGTCCTGGCGGTGCTCGCCAGGATTTCCGCCGTCAACCCGCAGAGCAGAATTCTGCGCGGTGAGATCGTCCCGGCCATGCTGGCGGTGATCATCTCCACCGGCCTCGCCGTCGGCCCGCTGATGATGGCGCTGGGCGGCGAGCAGTATTTTGCATCGCGCAGCCTTGAAGTGGCGGTCATCCTGACCTTCATAGTCGTGTCTGGCTGGCTTATCACCAGGCTGGTGGCCCGGGCTCCGCAGTCGCTGCCGGCCTGACCAGGCCCGACATCCCGGAATGAAAAAAGACCCGGCGCGTCGAGGCGCCGGGTCCATCGGTTTATTTCGTCTTGCTGCGGCCGGATTACTTGCGGCGTGCGTCGACCGAGAAGCTGCCTGCGCCTGCGGCGGCGAGGGCAAGGAAGCCGCCCGCCATGGCGAGGTTCTTCATGAAGCTGGTCATCTGCATCTGGTCTTCAGGCTGGAAGTGGCCGAGATAGCCTGAAGCCACACAGAAGGCGGCAAGCGCCCAGGCGGCATAGCGGGTAAAGAAGCCCAGCAGGATGGCGATGCCGCCGACGATCTCGAGTGCGATGACCAGCCAGACTGTGAGGCCAGGCAGCGGGATGCCCATGCTGGCCATGTAGCCGGCGGTGCCTGCGACGCTGCCGAGCTTGCTCACGCCGGCCATGATGAAGATGATGCTCAGCAGCACACGGCCGATAAGAAGCTGTAGATTGTTTGACATGGTACTCTCCTGTTTCTCAAACTGGAGAGAGCCATATACGCGTCATCGACGAACGGAAAGATGAACAATTATGAACGTATTGTTCACAAAAATAAACGGGAAAACCCGGGCGGAGACGACCTTGAATGATTGTCACCGGCGGTTCAGTTACTGCGTGTTCAATGGTGGCTGATCGAGCAGCTTGAACTTCGGGAAAACAAAGACACCGTTGATTGCGCCATCGCCATCATCCGAGAAGTTGGACGATTCACCGATGCACATGACCGGCACCTGGCTTCCATCAGCGTGAATGATGGTGGTTGAAAAACAGAACGAAGAAGGCCGCATCGCCGCCAGTTCATAGAGTTCGAGTACATGGTTGCGATACTCTTCGTCGTAGCACTTGACCAGGTTGTAAAGCCCGAACTCGCCCTCTTCCGGAAGCTGGTGGTGATAACGCGCGGCAGGCCCGAGCTGAAACGTTCCGGTCGCCAGGTTGGCTTCGAATGGCTCGATACGGCAATAGTGGGAAATCACATCGAGATCGGGAGCGTCAATGCCGTGAGGCTGGACGCCAATTCCTGAAATACTGTCTGCCCTAGCAATTTTGAACAATGTACACCTCGGCAACGCCCAGTGGATTCAAGCCTGTCTGCCCGGACTGTCCGGGATGTGGATTCAAAACCGCCCAGTCCGATGGCTGCAATCAGACCATGATCAAGGCAACTCATTTATGCGGAAATGTCCGCCGATCAGTCATCGCCACCGGTACGGGTTGGTGAAAATGCAAGATAAAGCATTCATCGAGCAAAATGCCATGTCTTCTTTGATCAATTTTTTCGTTGATTTTCAGTTAACATGCAACGCGATATTAGGCCACGCCGGGTCCATTTTGCAACAACACCGGCCATCAATTGTGGATCGGCCCGATTGGTGCCCCCTGAACAGCAAAAAGGACGGCCCGAAGACCGCCCTTTCTTTGGGTCGCGCAATGTGCGCTGACCGGCATTAACAAGGCCTTGGCCTTATTACATCATGCCGCCCATGCCGCCCATTCCGCCCATGTCGGGCATGCCGCCACCGCCAGCAGCACCTTCCTTCTTCGGAAGTTCCGCAATCATGGCTTCGGTGGTGATCAGAAGGCCGGCGATCGAGGCCGCATCCTGAAGCGCCGTACGGACAACCTTGACCGGGTCAACGATACCCATGGTGATCATGTCGCCATATTCACCGGTCTGGGCGTTATAGCCGTAGGTGTCGCTCTTCTGGTCGAGGATCTTGCCCACGACGATCGAAGCCTCATCACCGGCATTGTCTGCGATCTGGCGGCAAGGAGCCTGCAGAGCGCGACGGATGATGTTGATGCCGGCTTCCTGGTCGGAGTTGGCGCCCTTGACGGTGATCGCAACGGATGCGCGCAGCAGCGCGGTGCCGCCGCCTGCAACGATGCCTTCCTGCACGGCAGCGCGGGTCGCGTTGAGCGCGTCGTCGACGCGGTCCTTGCGCTCCTTGACTTCCGTCTCGGTCGCACCGCCGACGCGGATGATGGCAACGCCACCAGCGAGCTTGGCCAGGCGTTCCTGCAGCTTTTCGCGATCGTAGTCGGAAGAAGTCTCTTCGATCTGAGCCTTGATCTGCGTGATCCGGCCTTCGATTTCCTTCTTCTTGCCAGCGCCATCAACGATGGTGGTGGTTTCCTTGGTGATCGACACCTTCTTGGCGCGGCCCAGCATTTCCAGGGTCACGTTTTCGAGCTTGATGCCGATGTCTTCGGAAATCACCTGGCCGCCGGTCAGGATGGCGATGTCTTCGAGCATTGCCTTGCGGCGATCGCCGAAACCCGGAGCCTTGACGGCCGCAATCTTCAGGCCGCCACGCAGCTTGTTGACCACGAGCGTTGCAAGGGCTTCGCCCTCAACGTCTTCCGAGATGATAAGAAGCGGCTTGGAAGTCTGCACCACGGCTTCGAGCACAGGCAGCATGGCCTGAAGGTTCGAGAGCTTCTTCTCATGCAGAAGGATGTAGACGTCGTCGAGTTCGGCAACCATCTTGTCGGGGTTGGTCACGAAGTAGGGCGACAGGTAGCCGCGGTCGAACTGCATGCCTTCGACGACTTCGAGTTCGCTTTCAGCGGTCTTGGCTTCCTCGACGGTGATGACACCTTCGTTGCCGACCTTCTGCATGGCTTCGGCAATGTCCTTGCCGATCTGGCTTTCGCCGTTGGCCGAGATCGTGCCGACCTGCTCGACTTCCGACGAGGTCTTGATCTTCTTGGCCTTCTTCTGAAGGTTGGCGATGACCTCTGTGACGGCGAGGTCGATGCCGCGCTTCAGATCCATCGGGTTCATGCCGGCAGCAACGGCCTTGCCGCCTTCGCGCACGATCGACTGGGCCAGCACGGTTGCAGTGGTGGTGCCGTCGCCGGCGATGTCGTTGGTCTTCGAAGCGACTTCGCGGACCATCTGTGCGCCCATGTTTTCGAACTTGTCTTCCAGTTCGATTTCCTTGGCGACGGTGACGCCGTCCTTGGTGATGCGCGGAGCGCCGAAGGACTTGTCGATGATCACGTTACGGCCCTTCGGACCCAGCGTTACCTTCACCGCATCGGCGAGGATGTCGACGCCGCGGAGCATTTTCTCGCGGGCGGTACGACCGAATTTAACTTCTTTAGCAGCCATTTAACTTAACTCCCGGGCCTGTGGCCCATCGTCTTGAGGCAGGGTGGATGTGTTCAGGCAGAATGTCGGCTCAGCCGAGGACGCCCATGATGTCGCTTTCCTTCATGATCAGAAGGTCTTCGCCATCAAGCTTGATTTCGGTGCCGGACCATTTGCCGAACAGAACGCGGTCGCCGGCCTTGACGTCGAGCGCCACCAGCTTGCCGGCCTCGTCGCGATTGCCGGAGCCAACGGCGATGATTTCGCCTTCCTGCGGCTTTTCCTTGGCGGTATCCGGAATGATGATCCCGCCTTTTGTTTTTTCTTCGGACTCGACACGACGGACGACAACGCGGTCGTGGAGCGGACGGAACTTGGTTTTTGCCATTGTCTAAATTCCTTGATCGAATGACAGAAGCGGCTGAGGTCCCCGAATGGGCCTCATGAAGTTGCTGTTAGCACTCACCCGAGGAGAGTGCCAACGACGCCGAGATAGGGGTGCGGCGACCAAGAGTCAAGATATCGGAGAGCAATCCTGTTGGATGTTTCGTGTCCGTCCGGCAATTTTCCGGCGGGGTCTTGTAATCGGCGGCAAGCTGCGCGACATCGTTTGTCCGAAAGGAACCGTTCGCCCATGGCCCGCAGGATTACCGACCTTGATCAGCTGACCGGCAGCGCCGACGTCTTGTTGTGCGATGTATGGGGTGTCATCCATAATGGCGTCAACCCCTTTCCGTTGTCTGTTGAAGCCTTGAAGGCCGCCAGGCGGCGTGGACAGACCGTCATTCTCATCACCAATTCGCCGCGGCCGGCAGGCGGGGTGATCCGCCAGTTCGAAACCATCGGGGTTGATCCCGAGTGCTGGGATGACATTGTCACATCGGGCGATGTCACGCGCCAACTGGTCACGGAAGGCCCGCAACAGATCTATTTTCTCGGTCCCGAACGCGACATCGCTCTGGTCGACGGCCTTGATGTCGACCTGGTTGAACCAGGCGCTGCCAAGGCGGTTTTGTGTACCGGTCTCTTTGATGATGAAACAGAGCAGGCCGAGGACTACCGCAGCCTGCTTGAAGGTTTCAAGGCGCGCGAGCTGCCGCTGATCTGTGCCAATCCCGACCGCGTGGTTGAGCGTGGCGACCGGCTGGTGCCTTGCGCCGGCGCCCTGGCGGATCTCTACGCGGAGCTTGGTGGCGAGACCAGGATCGCCGGAAAGCCGCACGCGCCGATTTACAAGGAAGCCCTTTCGCGTGCGCGAACCATCCGCGGCGAGGTGGATCCGAACCGCGTTCTTGCGATTGGCGACGGAGCCCATACCGACATCCGCGGGGCGCTCGACAACGGCATCGAAGCTGTCTTCATCGCCCGCGGTATCCACGCCCGACACTATCTTGACGGCCGGGCCACCGATGAGGCACGGCTGCAGGCCTTCCTCGAGGGAGAGGGATTGGCGCCGGCCTACTGGATGGAATGGCTTGCCTGAGAACAGCAGCACGGGAATGGAAATGGCGCGGCGATTTCATGATGTCGACACGTTCGCAGGCGAGCTCAGAGGCGGCGTGGTGGCGATCGGCAATTTTGATGGCGTCCATCGCGGTCACCAGGCCGTGCTGGCGCGCGCCACGGCGATTTCCAAGGCTGCGGGCGTTGCCTCCATCGTGCTCAGTTTCGAGCCCCATCCGCGCACCGTGTTCAGACCCGACCAGCCTGTGTTCCGCCTGACCCCGGCTCCGATGAAGGCCGTGATCCTCGGTCATCTCGGTTTCGATGCGATTGTCGAGCAGTGTTTCGACAAGGCGTTTTCGTCTCAGAGTGCCGAAGACTTCGTCACCCGGACCCTGTGCCAGCGGCTGGGTGTTCATCATGTCGTGACCGGTTATGATTTCCATTTCGGCAAGGGCCGCGAAGGCAATCCGGACTATCTCATGAATGCCGGTGTCAGGCATGGTTTCGGCGTCACCCTGGTCGAGCAGTTCCAGGATGAAAATGCGGATGTCGTGTCTTCGAGCCGGATCCGGGAGGCGCTGGCGGCTGGCGATGTGACCGGGGCGAACGGATTGCTCGGCTATCGCTATGCGGTCTCGGCCGAGGTGCAGCACGGTCAGAAACTCGGCCGGACGTTGGGATACCCGACAGCCAACATGGCGTTGCCGCCTGAAACCGGGCTCGAGCCGGGCATCTATGCGGTTCGCTTCCGCCGCGCCGAAGGAACCATCCACGATGGCGTGGCGAGTTTCGGCCGCCGGCCGACCGTTGCCGAAGATGGCGCGGCGCTGCTGCTTGAAACATTCCTGTTCGATTTTTCCGCCGACCTCTATGGTGAAACCTGCACGGTCTCGTTTGTCACGAGGCTTCGCGGCGAGGAGAAGTTCGATGACCTTGACCAGCTGGTGTCGCAGATGAAGATCGATGAAGCCGAAGCCCGTGCGGTGCTTGGTTCGCTGCAACCTCTCTCGCCGCTCGATGCCGCCATCACATTCGGGCTGGCCGGATGATCGGCGCCAAACCGCGCCGCATACTGATAACCGGCGGCAATTCCGGCCTGGGGCTGGCGCTCGCCCAGAAGCTGGCCCGCCGCCACTCATTGTTGCTGTCGGGCCGCAAGTCGCAGACCGAGGTCGCCGGGATACTGCCCCCCGGTGCGGGATATGTCGTTGCCGATCACGGTGATCCGGAAATGTCGGCCCGGGCGCTGGTCCGGGGTGTGCGGGATTTCGGCTGGGACGGCCTCGATAATGCCGTGCTCAATGCCGGCACCGGCTTTGTTGCGGTCGGTGGCGTGGACAGCACCGACGCTATCCGCCGGACGCTCGACGTCAACCTTCTGGCGGTTATGCTTCAGGCTCAGGCACTCTATCCATTGCTCAGGAAGTCGAGCGGAACGCTCAGTCTGATCGGATCGGTGGCGCACAAGGGCTCGGCCAGCATCCCCGCCTATGCCGCATCCAAGGCCGGATTGCACGGATTGGCTCGGGCTCTGCGGTCCGAGTGGAGTGGCGATGTTTCGGTCCAGGTGCTGCATCCCGGCCCGGCGAAAACCGATATGCACGACAAGGCCGGATATGATCCCGGCCGCATGCGCGCCCTGTTTCTTGCGCCGGACGATGTGGCGGCGATGATGGCCTCGGCCATTGCAGCACGCCGTTCGCCGGTCACCCTGTCCTGGGTCAAGTACCTCAATGGCGGCGCCTATACGGGGAGGCGGCTGTGAGTTCTGCATCCAAACGCGCTCTTGTCACCGGCGGCAGCGCCGGCCTCGGGGCCGCATCGGTAGGCTGGTTGCAGGCAAACGGCTACGAGATCGTGGTGCTCGACCGTGATCGGCCCTGGACCGGCAAGACACCTGTGCAGTTCATCCGCTGCGATCTTGCGAGCCGGACCGAGCTTGACGACGTCCTGCCCGACCTGGTCGCCGCCGGGCCTTATGATCTGGTTCTCCTGAATGCCGGCATCAACGCGACCGGCAAGTTCGAGGCCCTGGACCCGCGCGCCCATATCGACATTCTGCGCGTCAACACGGAAGCCCCGATGGTCATCGCGGCAGCTTTGCTTGAATCAAACGCATGCCGCAGCGGCGGTGCAATGGTCTTCGTATCTTCCCTGTCGTATTTTACCGGCTATCCGGGAGCGGCGAGCTATGCGGCCTCCAAGGATGCCTTGGCGATCTATGCCAGGAGCATGCGCAAGTATGCGGCTTCCAGGGGCGTGACCCTGACCGTCGCTTTCCCTGGTCCGTTGAAGACCGATCATGCCGAGCGGCACTCGCCCGAAGGCGCCGATGACAGCAAACGGATGGACCCGGACCATGCCGCGCGCCTCATTTTGGCCGATGCGCTGGCGGGCAAGAAGAGCTCGATTCCCGGTGCGGGCAACCGTGTTGTCGCCGTGATCGGCAGGGTGTTTCCAAAACCGGTGACAGCAGTGATGCGCAGGCTGATCTATGTCCGGCTGAAGCCATAGCGGCGGAAGATTTGGCAGGCGAAACGATTGCTTTGCGCAATCTTCTTTTCACACGCACCAAAAACCATTATGAACCCGGTCCATGACCACGGCTGTCACGATCACAGGCGCTCCGCCGATACGAATTATGGTCCCGGTTTCCCGCTGAGCTGAGCTCGCAGGGGACCGGGCAATCTGGCGCGCACACAGCGCCCGCTTTCGAATTCTCCGATACACTGTCTACCACGGGCCATCGGCCCAGAAGATTGCGACACCATGACCGACACCAACGACACGCTCGACTATTCCAAGACGCTTTACCTGCCGGAAACCGATTTTCCGATGCGCGGCGGCCTGCCGCAGAAGGAGCCCGAACTGGTTGCCCGCTGGCAAGAGATGCGGCTTTATGACCGGCTGCGCGCCAGCTCCGCCGGCCGCCCGAAATACGTGCTGCATGACGGCCCGCCCTATGCCAACGGCAACATCCACATCGGCCACGCGCTCAACAAGATCCTGAAAGACGTGATCACCCGCTCGTTCCAGATGCGCGGCTTTGACAGCAACTACGTGCCGGGCTGGGATTGTCATGGCCTGCCGATTGAATGGAAGATCGAGGAGGAGAACTACCGCTCCAAGGGCAAGGAAAAGCCCAACCTCAAGGAATCCGCGGCAATGCTCGAATTCCGCAAGGAATGCCGCGCCTATGCCGAGCACTGGGTGTCGGTGCAGTCCGAGGAATTCAAGCGTCTCGGCATCGAGGGCGATTTCGACAAGCCCTACAAGACCATGGATTTCCATGCCGAGGCGCGGATCGCCGGCGAACTGTTGAAGATCGCCAAATCCGGCCAGCTCTACCGCGGCTCCAAGCCGATCATGTGGTCGGTGGTCGAACGCACCGCGCTCGCCGAAGCCGAGGTCGAATACCAGCCCTACGAGAGCGACACGATCTGGGTGAAGTTTCCGGTGGTGCGGTACAGCGACCCTGATGGGACAATGGAAGCGGGTGAGGCATACCGCAAGGCGGTCATCGAACAGAACGCGGAGGGCGGCATCCTTGGCGACCTGCAAGGTTCATTCGTGGTAATCTGGACCACCACGCCCTGGACCATCCCCGGCAACCGCGCAATTTCATTTTCGGACCGCATTGCCTACGGGCTCTATGAGGTCACGGAGGCTGAGAATGATTTCGGCCCTCAGCCCGGCGAGAAGCTGATCTTCGCCGATGCGCTTGCCGAGGAGTGCTTCGCCAAGGCCAAGATTCAGTTCAAGCGCCTCTCGGACGTCAAGGCCATCGACCTTGAAGGTTTGGTCTGCGGCCACCCGTTGCGCGGCCTTGGCGGCGGTTACGATTTCGCCGTCCCGCTGATCGCCGGCGATCATGTCACCGACGACGCCGGTACCGGTTTCGTGCACACCGCGCCGGGCCATGGTCGCGAGGACTTTGAAGCCTGGATGGATGCTGCCCGCGATCTCGAGGCGCGCGGCATCTCCTCCGCCATCCCCTTCACCGTCGATGACGCCGGCTACTACACCAAGGACGCGCCCGGCCTCGGACCGGATCGCGAAGGTGGGCCTGCACGCGTCATCGACGACAAGGGCAAGAAGGGCGACGCCAACCAGGCCGTCATCACCGCGCTGATCGAGGCCGGGAACCTGTTTGCGCGCGGCCGGCTCAAGCATGAATACCCGCATTCGTGGCGTTCGAAGAAGCCGATCATCTTCCGCAACACGCCGCAGTGGTTTGTCCACATGGACAAGGATTTCGGCGACGGCACCACGCTGCGCACCCGCGCGCTCAAGGGCATCGACGACACCCGTTTTGTCCCTGCCTCGGGCCAGAACCGCCTGCGCGGCATGATCGAGGACCGTCCGGACTGGGTGCTCTCGCGCCAGCGCGCCTGGGGCGTGCCGATCTGCGTCTTCGCCGACACCGACGGCAATGTGCTTTTGGATGAAGCCGTCAACGCCCGCATTCTCGAAGCCTTCGAGACAGAGGGCGCCGACGCCTGGTTCGCGGAAGGCGCGCGCGCGCGCTTCCTCGGTAACCTCGCCAGCGATCCGAAATGGATCCAGGTCACCGACATTCTCGATGTCTGGTTCGATTCGGGCTGCACCCACGTCTTCACGCTGGAGGACCGTCCGGATCTCAAATGGCCGGCCGACGTCTATCTCGAAGGCTCCGACCAGCATCGCGGCTGGTTCCATTCCTCGCTGCTCGAAAGCTGCGCCACCCGCGGCCGCGCGCCCTACGACGCCGTCATCACCCATGGCTTCACCATGGCCGAGGATGGCCGCAAGATGTCGAAGTCTTTGAACAATCAGGTCTTCCCGCAGGATGTCATGAAGGAATCCGGTGCCGATATCCTGCGCCTGTGGGTGATGAACACGGATTACTGGGAAGACCAGCGTCTCGGCAAGACGGTGATCAAGACCAACATCGATGCCTACCGCAAGCTTCGCAACACCATCCGCTGGATGCTCGGCACCCTGGCGCATGACGGCGGTGACGCCATCGATCCGTCCGATATGCCCGAACTCGAGCGGCTGATGCTGCACCGGCTGAGCGAGCTCGATCAGCTGGTACGCACCGGCTACGACAATTTCGATTTCAAGCGCATCTCCCGCGCCTTGACCGATTTTGCCAATATCGAGCTGTCGGCCTTCTATTTCGATATCCGCAAGGATGCGCTCTACTGCGATGCGCCCTCGAGCCTGCGTCGCCGGGCTTCGTTGCAGGTCATCCGGAAGATCTTCGATTGCCTGGTGACTTGGCTCGCGCCGATGCTGCCCTTCACCATGGAAGAAGCCTGGCTATCTCACAAGCCGGATGCCGAATCCGTGCATCTCGAACAGTTTCCCGAGGTTCCCGGGGCCTGGCGCGATGAGGCGCTGGCCGCCAAGTGGAAGAAGATCCGCACCGTGCGCCGCGTCGTCACCGGCGCCCTGGAAATCGAGCGCCGTGAAAAGCGCATCGGTTCGTCGCTGGAAGCAGCACCCGTGGTCCACATCACCGATCCGGCGCTGGTCGAGGCCGTCGGCGACAGCGACTTCGCCGAGATCTGCATCACCTCGGGCGTTCGCATTGAAACCGGTGAAGGCCCTGACACTGCCTTCCGCATCGATGAGGTGAAGGCTGTGTCCGTGCTTCCAGCCCTTGCGAAGGGCGACAAATGTGCGCGGTCCTGGCGGATCACCGACGATGTCGGCTCCGACCCCGAGTTCCCGGACGTGTCGGCCCGTGATGCCGCCGCCTTGCACGAACTCAAGGCGCTTGGCCGGCTGTGACGGTCTGCCGGGCCCCTGACATGGGGGCCGGCGGGATTTGAACCGTGATCCTGCGGCAATTTTGCCGGGGTCAATTGCCCTGCCTGTCCCAATCCGGTAAAACCCTGCCTGAAAAAGGCCGGATTGTGCGGCAACAAGCAGTATGAAATCAAAGCGACTGTCCGAGACGGGATCCTGTGCATGACAATGAAGACCGAGTACCGCGCTGGCGTGACAATAGGCGCACTCATTGCCGCAAGCCTTGCGTTGTCTGGCTGCATGGGTCCGACCTATGGCACCGACAAGACATCCACCGCGCAGTTGATTGACGATCTCGGCAACATCGTGACGATCGGCTCCACCCGCAAGGGCGCCGATATCGAGTACAAGCCGCGTCCAGCCATCGTGAAACCGACGGAGACCGCCGGCCTTCCGGCACCGCAGGAGAACGTGACCGAGAACAACCCGGCATGGGTGGAGTCACCGGAAGAAACCCGCGCGCGGCTTCTGGCCGAGGCTGACGCAAATTCAGGCAACTCCGCTTTCAGCTCTCCGCTCGCAAAGCCCGAGATCACAAAGCGCACCACTTCTCTTGGCTCACCGCGTGCCGCAGAAGCCGCACCACCTGTGACCGGTGCGGCTCAGCGCCAGGCCTTTCAGCAAGCGCGCAAGGTTCAGTCAGGCGCCTATTCCGATCGGCGCCGGTTCCTGTCTGATCCACCGCTGGCATACCGCCAGCCCGCCGCGACCGCCCCAGTGGGTGAACTTGGCGAATCGGAGCGGGAAAAAGAGAAGCGCTGGAAGGAAGAGGCCGCGAAGGAAGGCACCGGCAGGCGCAAGTGGTGGCCCTGGTAAGGGAAGACTTCTTTCCCTGTGTCAGCGCTTTTCCCTGAAGAACCCCTTGAGCAGATCCATCGCGTCGGCTGATGCAATGTCCGGGTAGATCTCCGGTGCGTGATGGCATGTCGGCTGGTTGAAGAATCGCACGCCGCTCGTCACTGCGCCGCCTTTTTCGTCTTCCGCGCCGAAATAGAGACGTCTCAGCCTGGCAAACGAGATCGCGGCGGCGCACATGGTGCAGGGTTCGAGCGTGACGTAGAGATCCGCATCGGTCAACCGCTCGCTGCCGAGCTTTTCGGCGGCCTGCCGGATAGCCAAAATCTCTGCATGCGCGGTCACGTCGTTGAATTCCCGGGTTCGGTTGCCTGCGCGCGCCAGCACCAGGCCGTCGCGAACGATTACAGCGCCCACCGGCACTTCGCCGCGAGTGGCGGCAGCGCGGGCTTCCTCAAGCGCCAGGTCCATGTATCCATTGCTGATCATCAAATGTCCCGCGGTCGAAAGACCATGCATGAAACCTCTTAACCCGGCCCGTCCAACCTGATAGACAGCGATTTAAGCGGCCATACCCCATGACAACAGAACCGATCTGTCGAACGACGTATCGCCAAACCAAACATGTTACAGTGCCCGTGCGATCCTGAAGGAACGTGGGAACGCGCTGTAGAGGCAGGCAAACTACAAATGACAGAACAAGACAAGCCCAAACACGGCAAACAACAGCCCGCCAACAAGTCGCCGGACACGGCGGACAGCGCCACCGAAAGCGGCCGTATCGCCAAGATCCTGGCGCGCGTGGGCGTCGCGTCCCGCCGGGATGTCGAGCGGATGGTTGCCGAGGGCCGCATCAAGGTCAATGGCAAGACCCTGGAAAGCCCGGCAGTTGTTGTCTCCCTCTCGGATCGCATCGAGGTTGACGGTGAGGAAATCGCCGGCATCGAGCGGACCCGGCTGTGGGTCTATCACAAGCCCGCGGGCCTGGTGACCACCAACAAGGATCCCGAAGGCCGCGAGACAGTGTTTGACAGGTTGCCCAGGCACCTGCCGCGTGTTCTGACTGTCGGTCGGCTTGATATCAATACCGAGGGACTGTTGCTTCTGACCAATGATGGCGGCCTGGCAAGGACGCTGGAACTGCCGCAGACCGGCTGGCTCCGTCGCTATCGTGTCCGCGCCTATGGTGACATCGATCAGGCAAGGCTCAATGAACTGAAGGACGGCATCGCCGTCGAGGGCGTGCTCTATGGCGCCATCGAAGCGACGCTGGACCGCAAGCAGGGCCACAATGTGTGGATCACCATGGGTCTTCGCGAGGGCAAGAACCGCGAGATCAAGAATGTGCTCGGCGCCCTCGGTCTCGACGTCAACCGCCTGATCCGGATCTCCTTCGGTCCCTTCCAGTTGGGTGATATTCGCGAAGGCGAGGTTGTCGAGATCAAGAGCAAGACGCTACGCGAACAACTCGGCGAACGCATGATCGAGGAATCGGGTGCCAATTTCGATGCGCCGCTGAGCGAGCATCTCGCCAAGCCGAAGCCAGAAGCCAAACCCAAGCCGGCCGCCAAGCCGGCTCAGCGCGAATGGATTTCAAGTTCGGAGAAAACCGAGCGCGCCCGCGCCCGTCTCGATACCAAACCGGGCCGTCCGGGACGCGATGGCAAGGGCTTTGGCAAGGATCGTGATCGTGCTCCCGACCGTGACCGCGACCGCACCGACCGCAAACCTTTCGGTGCCGCCGCTAAAGCCGACAGGCCCGGCGGCCGAAACGAGGAACCTGGTGGCAAGCCCGCCAAGCGTAGCTTTGTCCAGCGCAGCCGCGCCAGCAATGTCTGGATGGCGCCCGGCGCACGCCCGGTCAACGAAAACCGCAAGGACGATGCCGTGCCCGCAGCCGAACGGCCCGCGCGAAAGCCTGCCAAGGCGGATGACCGCGCCGATACGCGCCGCGGCAGTTTTCCCAAGGGGCGGGCAAAGCCTCGCCCTCCACGTGAGGCCGATGAGGCAAGGCCGGGAGCCGAGGCCAGAAAGCCCGGCGGCAAACCGGGCGGCAAGCCCGGCATGAAACCTGCCGGAAAACCGGGCCGTGGCAAATCGTTTGACGGACCTCCAAAGGACAGCGGCAGACCAACGGGCGGACGGCCTTCATCGGACAAGCGGAGCGGCAAGCCTGCTTCCGGAAAGGGACGGGGCCCCGGTGCGGATCGTCGGCGGTGAGTTTCGCGGCCGCGGACTGGCCGCTCCGAAGTCAAACGCCATCCGGCCGACCACCGACCGGAGCAGGGAAAGCCTTTTTAACATTCTGAGCCACGCCTATCCCGAGGCGCTGGCGGAAACGCGGGTGCTCGATCTTTTCGCCGGTACCGGAGCCGTCGGCATCGAAGCCCTGTCGCGAGGATGCCGGACCGCGCTGTTTGTCGAAAGCGGCGTCGAGGGGCGCGGCTTGATCCAGAAGAATATCGAGACCTTTGGGCTGCAGGGCCGTGCGCGCATTTTCCGCCGCGATGCCTGCAAGCTTGGTGCCGCCGGCACGATGGGTCCGTTTGATCTGGTCTTCGCAGACCCGCCCTATGGCAAGGGACTGGGAGACAGGGCGCTGGTGTCCGCTGCTCGCGGCGGCTGGCTCGCGGATGGCGCTCTCGTTGTCCTTGAAGAGGAAGCTTCAGCCGAGCCTGATCCGGGGCGTGGCTTCCAACTTCTCGACACCCGTGAATTTGGCGACACAATCATGCGCTTCTTCCGCTATGATGCTTCAGGGTTGCCTGATAACGCAGTGATGGCAGAGGGAACCACTGAAACGGGGTTCAGGAATGACTGACACAATGCATGCCGAACCTGAGACCGCGTCGCGATTTTCCGAACCTACGGTCGCCGTTGCCTTTGGCGGCGGAGGAGCGCGCGGAATAGCCCATATCCATGTCATCGAGACTCTCGATTCCATGGGTATCAGGCCGGTTGCGATTGCCGGCTCCTCGATTGGAGCCATCATGGGGGCTGCGATGGCCTCGGGCATGACCGGCGAGGAGATCCGCGCCCATACGCTCGACACCATCGGCAAGCCGGCCAGCGCGCTCAGCCGGATGTGGAAGGCAGCGAGGCCCCGGGGCGTCAAGGACGCCATGGAGGGCGGGCTCAGGCTCGGCCAGTTCAATGTCGAACGGATCCTCGAAGGATTTTTGCCCGAAAAGGTCGCGCGGCGTTTCGAAGACCTGATCATTCCGACAAAAATCATGGTCACCGATTACTATGGCCATGCCGAAGTGGCCTGTTCGGAGGGGGATCTGCGCCAGGCGATTGCCGCATCGGCAGCCATACCCGCAGTGTTCCGTCCGGTGATGCTCGACGGCACCATCATGATCGATGGCGGCATCTTCAATCCTGTGCCGTTTGACCAATTGGCCGGACTGGCCGACATCGTCATCGGCGTCGATGTCGTCGGCCTGCCGTCGGGCGTTCCCGGCCAGCCGCCGACGACCATCGACATGATGTTTGGCGCCAGCCAGCTGATGATGCAATCGATCATAGAAATGAAGCGGCGCGCCCATCCCCCGCAGATCCTGCTCCGTCCAGAGGTGCACCAGTACCGGGTGCTCGATTTCCTCAAGGCCAAGGAGATCCTTGTCGGCTCCGAGAGTGTCGCAGAGCAGCTCAAGCGCGACCTTGACGCCGCCTTTGCCTTTTTCAAGTAGCGCTACAGCGTTGACGCCTTGCCGCTGGTAAAGGCCGACTGCCCTGCGGGTGGCGTCCGTACAACGAGCTCGTCCGGCCCGCCGCCATCGCGGTCCTCGATTTTCACAATCACCCGGAAACAGACGACGATCGATGCCAGACCGAACACCACGGCTCCCAGGCCATAGCCAGCAAGGGCCCCCTGAGCGCCGTACCAGTGAGAGCCGAGCCAGACGAAGGGTATGACACCAAGCGTTGAGCGGCTCCAGTTGAACACCGTCGAGTAGAGCGCATAGCCCAGATTGTTGAAAGCCGCGTTGGCGACAAACAGCATGCCGTTGAACACGAAGCTGCCGGCCACGAACAGGCAGAAGAAGACGATGACGTCGCGCGCCTCTCCGGTCGCGCCGAAGAGATCGGCGATCTGGTTTCGAAACAGCGCCAGCACTGCCCATGTGACCAGTGTGTAGAGCGTGATGAACACCAGGCTGTCACGCATCGTCGATATCAGCCGGTCATACCGCCTGGCACCGTAGTTCTGGCCGAGGATCGGCCCCACCGCGCCGGACAGGGCGAAGAGCGCCCCGAACGCGACCGGAATCAGCCGTCCGACCACCGCCCAGCCGGCAACGGCGGCATCTCCATGTTCGGCCATGGTGGCGGTGACGAAAGTGTTCCCGACAGGCGTTGCGATCTGCGTCATCAGCGCCGGCAGTCCGATCGCCAGAAACGGCCGGAATTCGCGTCCGATGATGGTTCTCGAGGGCATGGCGACAAGGTTGTGGATCCGCAACAGCGAGTAGAGACCGATACCAACCAGTGCAAAGCGCGAGATCACCGTGGCGATCGCCGCGCCGTGGATGCCGAGGTCGAAGCCGAAGATGAAAATCGGATCCAGCACCGCAGTCAGCGCCCCGGCGCCCAGCGTCACATACATTGCCCGCTTGGCATCGCCCACGGCACGCAGCAGGGCTGACAGGCACATGCCTGTTCCCAGAACCGGCAGCGACGGCAGCACGATCTGCATGAACTCCGTTGCAAGGTCTGCAGTCTGCCCCCGGGCGCCCATCATCAGCACCATGTCTCCCAGGAACGGATAGGCGAGCGCCACCGTACTGGTCATGATGATGATCATGTAGAAGAGTGAAGCGCCGGCGATCTCGCGCGCCTCGCTGCGGTTTCCCCGCCCCAGTGCGCGTGCGGTCAGCGCCGTTGCGGCAATCGACAGGCCAATGGCGATTGAGGTCGAAAAGAACAAAAGCGTGCCGGCATAACCGATCGCCGCTGCGAGTTCCTGTTGCCCCAAAAGCGAGATGTAGAACAGGTTGAGGGCGTCGACGATGAACACCGCAACAAGCCCGATCGAGCCGGTTGCCGTCATCACCACAACGTGCCGCATGGTCGAACCGGTGACGAATTTCGCCGGCTCGCTTTGCCGGGCAGACGGCGGCGCGGCCGCCGGTCTCTGTTCGCTCACGAGGCGAAGACCTGGCCGAGATCGGTAAAGCCCTTGAATTCGAGCGCATTGCCGGAAGGATCGCGCAGAAACAGCGTCGCCTGTTCGCCCGGCTGACCTTCAAAGCGAAGCGTCGGCTTCATGATCCAGTCAATTCCGTCTGCTGCCTCAAGCCTGGCCGCGAGTTCCTTCCACTGCTCCATTTGCAGCACGGCACCGAAATGGGGGATCGGCACCGAGTGCCCGTCAACCGCGCCCGAAGCGGCGCCGGTACCGGCATCCGGCCTGACATGCCCGGACATTTGATGGCCGAACAGGTCGAAATCGATCCAGCTGTCGGTGTAACGCCCCATCGGGCAGCCGAGCAGTTCGCCGTAGAAGCGGCGTGTCTCGTCAATATCTCTGATCGGGAAGGCGAGGTGAAATGGCGTCATGATGTTTTTCCTTCAACCTGTCACGCGGGATCAGACAGGGTGATATCGTCTTTCAGCGGTTTGTCCAGACGTTCGGATTCGCGCTTGGGTTTGACCAACGGTTCCGGCGTGACAGGCCTGGTGTGCAGCTTCTCGCGTCCGGCGAGAAGCCCCTCAACCGCCTGGATTGCCAGCCGCTCCTCGTCGCGGTGGCGCACATCCTCGCTGATGGCCGCCGCCTGATCTTCCGACGTGCCCAGCGCCTCGAGTGTTTTGCGGCCGAACAGCATCCCGGATTCAAACGTTTCCCGCGCCTCGTAATCCACGCCGCGGGCGCGCAGCGACAAGGTGTGGGTCCGGTCATACGCCCTGGCGAAGATGCGTGCGGTCGGAAAATCGGCCTGGATCAGGTCGACGATCCTGTCGGTGATCTCCTGCTTGTGCGTGCAGACCGCAACGATCTTGGCCCGCTCGATGCCAGCCGCCACCAGCACTTCCTTGCGGGTCCCATCTCCGAAATAGATCTTGAAGCCGAATTTCGAGGCGGATCTGATCCTGTCGGCGGACTGGTCGATGATGGTTACATCCGAGCCGCCTGCGAGCAGGATCTGCGAGGCGATCTGGCCAAAGCGCGAAAAGCCGACCATCAGCACATCGGAACCGGCGCCGGCGAAATCCTCGTCCATCTGCTCGTCGGCCGCCTCCCGCATCAGCCGGTTGGCCACAAACGCGGCCAGCGGCGTCAGGGCCATGGAAATGGTGACGATCGCCACCAGCAGAGACGCGGTCGCCTGGGCGAATACGCCTGCAGCCGCCGCCGCACTGAAAATCACGAAGCCGAATTCGCCGCCCTGCGGCAGAAGTCCCGCGATCTGCACACTGTTGTTGTGTGTTGACCCAAAAGCCCGGCAGGCGCCGTAGATGACCAGTGCCTTGATGATCATCAGCACCGGCACGGCAATGAGAATGACGACGATGTTGTCGGCGATCACACTAAGATCGAGCGACAGGCCGACCGCCATGAAGAATAGACCCAGCAGGATGCCGCGGAATGGCTCGATGTCGGCTTCGAGTTCGTGCCTGTAGGAGGATTCGGCCAGCATCACGCCTGCGATAAAGGCACCCAGCGCCATCGACAGGCCGGCAAACTGCATCAAGGTGCCTGACGCCAGAACCACGAAAAGGGCTGCCGCGATCATTGCTTCCTTGGCACCGGTTCCGGCAATGACTTGAAACAGCGGATTGAGAAGGTACCGGCCGGCAACCAGCAATGCCAGGATGGCTCCGACCGTAATGGCGATATCGGTGACAATCGAGCCGCCGCCGTCGCCAGTAGCGGGCGCGACAAGCGGAACGAGAGCCAGGATCGGCACGATTGCGATGTCCTGGAACAGCAGGATCGAGAAGGATTGCTGCCCGTAGCGCGTGTTCAGATCGCCGCGTTCGTTGAGGATCTGGACGCCGAACGCCGTCGACGAGAGCGCCAGTCCGAAACCGATAACGATCGCCGCTGTCCAGGGCTGACCGGCAAGCGACCATGCGACACCTATGATTGCCAGTGCTGATACCATGACCTGCACCAGCCCGAGCCCGAAGATGTCGCGCCGCAATTGCCAAAGCCGCGACGGCTTGAGCTCAAGCCCGATAATGAACAAAAGCAGCACCACGCCCAGTTCGGCGAAATGCAGGATTTCCTCGCCGTCGGTGATGATCCGGAGCAGGGGGCCGATGACAATGCCGGCGGCAAGATAGCCAAGAACCGTTCCGAGCCCGATTTTCTTGAACAGCGGCGCCGCCACGACCGCTCCGCACAACAGCACAAGGCCTTCGGTGTAAAGGGTGCCATCGACTGCAGCCATTCATTGCGCTCCTTTGACGTTAAACCGCCGGCTTGAGCCATGACGGGCTTGATGCTTGACCGTGGCGACAATACATGAGAGCCAAGCGAAAGGCCAAAAAACATGAGTGATACACAACAATCTAAAGGCTTGCTGGCGACGGCTGAGCGTCTCATCGGGCGAGCCCGGGCAGCTGGTGCCGACCAGGCAGATGCGCTGGTGGTTCGCAGCCGTTCACGCTCGGCTTCCGTGCGCAATGGCGAGGTGGAAAACACCCAGTCCGCCGAATCAGATGATTTCAGCCTCAGGGTTTTTGTCGGCCAGAAGGTCGCGACGGTCCACGCAGGCCAGGGAGCCGATGAAACCGCACTTGCCGAGCGCGCGGTGGCAATGGCACGGGTTTCTCCCGAAGATCCGCATGCCTGCCTCGCCGACGTAGAGATGCTGGCCAAATCCTGGCCCGACCTTGAACTGTACGACTCCACTGAACCGTCCGCGGAAAGCCTGATCGAGGCTGCGACTGCCGCTGAAACGGCTGCGCTGTCGGTACCGGGTGTTTCAAGCTCGGTCGGTGCAGGCGCGGGAACAGGTCTGTTCGGCATGGTGCTGGCGACCTCGCACGGCTTCTCCGGTACCTACGAAAGGTCCGGTTTCTCCCGCTCGGTCAGCGTCATTGCCGGCGAGGGTGTCAAGATGGAGCGCGATTACGACTTTGACAGCCGCGTGTTCTTCGCCGATCTCGATGAAGCCGAGGCAATCGGCCTCCGCGCCGGGGAGCGTGCCGCCGCGCGTGTGAACCCGCGCAAGGTCAAGACCGGTTCCAACGTCACTGTGGTGTTTGACCCGCGGGCCGCCCGTGGACTGATCGGGCACATGGTTTCCGCCATCAACGGCGCGTCGGTCGCCCGCAAGACCAGTTTTCTCAAGGACATGATGGGCAAGAAGGTGGCGATCGACGGTCTCACGCTGATTGACGACCCCTTTGTCCGGCGTGGCTCTGGTTCACGGCCGTTTGACGGCGAGGGCGTCTCTGTCGGTCCACTGACCATGGTTGAAGATGGTATCCTGCAACAATGGTACCTTACCACCGGGGTGGCACGGGAACTGGGTCTCACGTCTAACGGCCGCGCCGGTCGCGGCGGCGGCGTTTCGCCGTCTTCCACCAATGTGATCGTCGCTCCGGGTCAGCAATCGCCTGAGGATCTGATCGCCTCGGTCGGCACCGGCTTCTATGTCACCGAGCTTATCGGGCAGGGGGTCAATCCGGTGACCGGCGAATACAGCCGCGGCGCTTCAGGGTTCTGGATCGAAAACGGCAAGCTGAGCTTTGCCGTGTCCGAAGTGACCATCGCTTCCAACCTCAAGGACATGTTCAAGCGCATGACGCTTGCCAATGACATCGACGCCAAGTTCTCGATTGCGGCTCCCACGATAGCTGTCGAAGGTATGACCCTTGCAGGCGAGTAATGGGGTCTGAGGCGACACTTTTTTCCGATGATCTGGCGCTGATGCTTGAGGCGTCGCGCTTGGCGGCGGACATTGCCATGTCGCATTTCCGTCAGGACCCGGAAGTCTGGTACAAGAATGGCGGCCGTTCTCCGGTGAGCGAGGCCGATATCGCGATCGATGAACTCTTGAAGAAGCTTCTGCTTGCCGCCCGTCCCGATTACGGCTGGCTTTCGGAGGAGGCAGAGGACAGCGAACACCGTCTTGCCTACAAACGGGTGTTCATCGTTGACCCGATTGACGGCACGCGCGCCTATGTCGCCGGCCGACCCGATTGGTGCGTGAGTGTTGGCCTGGTGGAAGACGGAAGGCCGGTGGCAGGCGTTCTGGCAGCGCCGGCGCGGGGCGAAATCTGGCAGGCCCAGGCTGGGGGCGGCGCTTTCCTGAACGATGTCCGTCTTCCTGCAGGCATGTCGCTGTCTGGTGAAGCGCGATTGCGTGTGGCGATCCCCGACATGGTTGCCAAAAAGATGCTGCCCAAGGCCGAAAACGGTCTCGACAAGGTGGCCGGCGGACCTTCTCTTGCCTTGCGGGTTGCCGCCGTGGCGCGAGGCGAGCTCGACGCGGTTTTCGTCCGTCCCCACGCCAGCGAGTGGGACCTGGCCGCGGCCGATACGCTGCTTGCCGAAACCGGGCACGTTCTGGTCGATCAGGCAGGTGGCCGCATGCACTACAATCGGCCGGATCCATCGCGCGGGCTTCTGCTCGCCGCCTCCAGCGGGCATGTGCCGCAGTTGCTGGCGCTGCTGCAGACTGCCGACGGGCATTGACCTTTTAATCGAATTGCCGCAAACCGCGCTCTGATAGGTAAGTCCGTTTAATCTTGGAGTGATCCCATGGCGGAAGGCAACAACAAACAGCTTTTGCACCTTGTATTCGGCGGCGAGCTTGAGAGCTTGGAGTCAATGAATTTCCGCGACCTCGATGCGCTGGATATTGTCGGCATCTATCCCAATTACGCATCGGCCCATGAGGTTTGGAAATCCAAGGCGCAGATGACGGTGGACAACGCCCACATGCGTTATTTCATCGTGCACATGCACCGCATGCTCGATCCCAACAGCGAAAGCAAAACCGCCTCCTGAGGCGCAGGCGAAAGACGAGATGATCAAACCGGACGCCGACACCGCGCCGAAGCCGAGGCTTGGCGAGACGTTCAACAGGCGGCGTCTGGGCAAGAAGCTGTTGCGATCGGAACTGGTGCAGAGCGCAGGGTCCGCGCTGATCGGCTGGACCCTGTCCGCGATCTGGCGGTCGAACCGGGACAATGGCACATCGACCGATTGGGAAACCCTGTTGCAGGGTGAATGGCCGGCGATCTTTGCGCTCTGGCACGGCCAGCATTTGCTGGTTCCCTATGCAAGCCCTTCTGACAGAAGGTTTACTTCGCTGGTCTCGCGCAGCGCTGATGCTGAAATCAATGCCCGCGTGCTCGCCCGCGCCGGCATCGATGTGATCCGCGGATCGGGCGGACGTGAATCTTCGCGCACCGATACAGGCAAGGGCGGCGTCAAGGCGCTGCTGTCGATGCGAAAAGCGCTTCGGGATGGGGTCAACGTTGTCATGATCGCCGATATCTCCAAGGGCCAGCCGCGTCAGGCCGGCGAGGGGGTTGTCACCTTGGCGAAGATTTCAGGCCGTCCCATCGTTCCTGTCGCGCTGGCGACCAGTCGCCGCAAGGTGCTTGAGAAGACCTGGGACAAGACAACCATCAATCTTCCGTTCGGAACTCGCAGCGTCAGGCTCGCACCGCCGATCTATGTCGAGCCAGGGGCCGATGAGCAGCAATTGGCAGTTGCCCGCAAAAGGGTGACCGCGGAACTCAACAGGGTCACGGACGAGGCGATGCGGGCCGTCGGGGAGAGCACATGAGCCGTGGTTGGGCACGAGCGGCGCTCGTCGGATATCGATGGTTCGGTGCGGGAATCTACCCGCTGCTGGGACCGTATCTCGCCATTCGCGCCGCCAAGGGCAAGGAAGAGCGATCCCGGCGCAACGAGCGTTACGGCCGGTCGCGGATTCCCCGTCCGGACGGGCCGCTGGTCTGGTTTCACGCCGCGAGCGTCGGTGAAACGACCGCTGTTGTGCCTTTGATCAATGAAGTGCGCCGCCGCAACATTGCGGTGGTCCTGACCACCGGCACCGTGACCTCGGCAGGCGTGGCCCGTGAACGTCTCGGCGACACGGTCATCCACCAGTACGTGCCGCTTGATCTCAAGCCCGCCGTCTCCCGGTTTCTCGATCACTGGAAGCCCGATCTGGCAATCATCGCCGAATCCGAAATCTGGCCGATGACCATTCTCGAGCTCGGCGCCCGGCGGACACCGCAGGTGCTCGTCAATGGCCGGCTTTCCGACCGCTCGTTCGCGCGTTGGAGTAAACGCCCGAGCCTCGCCGACGCGCTGTTTGAAAACCTGTCCCATGTGGTTGCCCAGTCCGATCTCGATGCCGAACGCTTTCTCGCTCTCGGCGCCCGTCCCGTCTCGGTTTCCGGCAATCTCAAGGTCGATACCACGGCGCCGCCCTGGGATGCTGAAGAGCTTGCCAGGCTCAAGGAGCAGATCGGCAGTCGCAACACCTGGGCGGCCATCTCCACCTTTGAGGGCGAGGATGAGATAGCGGCGGCCGTGCACCGCGCGCTCTATCAGCGCCACAAGCAGCTGACCATTCTGGTTCCACGCCATCCCGACCGCGCGGATGCGATCGAGACCATGCTGGATCAGCGTGGCCTGAAAGTCGCCCGCAGGTCCCGGGGCGATCAGATTGACCCGTCGACGGATGTCTATCTTGGCGATACGATCGGCGAGATGGGGCTCTATCTCAACCTCACCGAAATCGCCTTTGTCGGCAAATCCCTGAAGGGTGGCGGCGGACAGAACCCGCTCGAACCGGCGATGCTCGGCTGCGCGGTTCTGTCCGGCAGCAATGTCGAGAATTTCCGCGAAAGCTACGCACGTCTGCTCAAGAACGGCGGCGCGCGTTATGTGCGTGATGGCGAGATGCTGGCCAAGGCCGTGCATTTCCTGTTGTCCAATCCTCAGGCACGGCAGGCCATGGCTGAAGGCGGCCAGAAGACATTGCAGGATATGCGCGGCGCATTGAAGGCCACCATTCGCGCGCTTGAGCCCTACATCAATCCCCTGACCGTCAAGGCCCGGCTTCTGCCGCGCGAGAACGAGAGTTCGGAGAGCCGCGGAGGCGGGCAATGGTAAGCGAAGCGCCACCCTTCTGGTGGCAGCCGCATGGCATCCAGTCCGCCTTGCTGTCACCTTTCGGCTGGGTCTACGGCCGGGTGGCCCGCCGTATCCTCGATCGCAGGGTGCGCAAGGCCGTCGATGTGCCTGTCATCTGCGTTGGCAATTTCACGGTCGGCGGTTCCGGTAAGACCCCCACAGCGCTGGCGCTCGCTGATGCCGCGCTCGCGCGCGGCCTCAAGCCGGGCTTTCTCTCCCGGGGATATGGGGGCAGTGTCCATCATGCGGCCCTCGTGGATCTTGCCCGGGACACCGCCCGGCTTGTCGGTGACGAACCGATGCTGCTGGCCGCAAAAGGACCGACCGTGGTTTCGCCCAACCGGGTGGAAGGCGCCGAAATGCTGGTCAGCGAGGGCGTCGATCTGATCATCATGGATGATGGTTTCCAGAGCGCCCGGCTTGTTTTCGATCAGGCGCTTCTGGTGGTCGATGCCCGCCGCGGTGTTGGCAATGGCTGCGTTTTTCCCGCCGGACCGGTGCGGGCACCGGTGATCGATCAGGTGCGTCATGCCGACGCTCTGATCGTGGTCGGTGAGGGCGACGGCGCCGATCCGATGATCCGGCTTGCAGCCCGCGCCGCAAAGCCGATCCACCTGGCCCGGTTTCAGCCGCGCAATGCTGCGCAGTTTCTTGGAAGAAATTGCCTCGCATTCGCCGCGATCGGCGATCCGGAGAAATTCTTCAGGACGCTTGAGGAAGCCCATATCCGTCTTGCTCGCTGCCAGGGCTTTCCTGATCACCACCCGTTCACCGATGACGAGATCAAGGATCTGCTCACCGAGGCCGAACTCTACGGTCTCGACCTGATCACCACCGCAAAGGACCATGTCCGGCTGCGGGCGGGCCACGGACGGGCACAGGAGTTGCTCGAAAAGACCTCCGTTCTGGAAATCGATCTTGCCTTTGACAGTCCCGATGTGCCGGCCGTGGTCGTCGAAGCGGCGCTCAGTGCTTTCCAGAGGCGCCGGAACGGGGCCTGAGTGCTGCCGCGCTATTTCGTGGGCAGCAGACCGGCGCGCTGCTCTGCAGCGATCGAGGCATGAACATCGACATAGGCCTCCTGCCGCGCCACGCTCCAGTATTTCAGTTCTTCGACCGGGATGATATCGCCGGTCACCGCGCAGACCACATGGTTGCCCGGCATAATGATCTGAAAATCACCGTCGAGATAGCGTATTTTGGCCGGCCGTTCGCCGGGGCCTTCAAAACGATTCATGGCAAATGCTCCGGTTTCGGTGTTGCTGTTCTATGCCGTCTCGGCACCAAATAGCAAGATTTGGCGCCAGAACCGCGCATCGACGCACGATCAGCGGCGCGAGAACAGTTTCTCGATATCAGTGAGTTTCAGCTCGATATAGGTCGGTCGGCCGTGATTGCACTGCCCCGAACCTGGTGTCCGCTCCATCTCGCGCAAGAGGGAATTCATTTCTTCTGTCACCAGCCTGCGTCCGGACCTCACGGATCCATGGCAGGCCATCGTCGAAGCCACCGCTTCCAGCCGGTCCCTGAGTGCTGACGAGCTGTCCCATTCCGCTATTTCGTCGGCCAGGTCCCTGATCAGGCCGCCAATGTCGGTTTCACCGAGCATGGACGGGGTTTCTCTGACCGCGATTGCGCCCGGGCCGAACCGCTCGAGCACCAGCCCGAGTTCGGCGAGATCCTCGGCGCGCTCCGCCAGCCTGTCGCAATCATCCTCCGGCAGGTCGATGATCTCGGGCAGCAACAGGATCTGCGAGGCGACCTTGCCTGCTCTCAGTGCTGTCTTGAACCGCTCGAACACCAGCCGTTCATGGGCCGCGTGCTGATCGACGATCACCAGTCCGTCGCGGGTCTGCGCCACGATGTAGTTTTCGTGGATCTGCGTCCGTGCTGCGCCAAGCGGGCGCTCGACAATGGACGGGTCGGCTTCGGCCTGCTCCATCCGCGCCGAAGGCAGAACTGTCTCGGTAATTTCGGATTGGCCGGTTTCGGCAAAACCGTTCGCCAAACCGGCGAGCGGTCGCGAGGGAGATGCTCCCATCTGCCAGCCGCCATGAGCGACCGCGCCGGTGGGACGGAAGTGAGTGGCGCCGGCTTGGGACACTGCGCTCGCGAACTGCGGCGACCGGAACGCCTCCGCCAGCCCGGTGCTGGCCGATGGTGAGGCGCGGTCTCCTTCCGCAAGCAGCGCCTGCCGGATGGCGCCGACGATCAGCCCGCGCACAAGCCCCGGATCTCGAAACCGGACGTCTGACTTGGCCGGGTGCACATTGACATCCACCAGCGCCGGATCGAGCGTTATCCAGAGCACGGCCACGGGGTAGCGCCCGCGCGGCAAGGTGTCTGAGTAGGCGGCTCGGATTGCAGAGAGGATCTGCTTGTCCTGCACGGGCCGGCCGTTGACGAAGGCGTATTGCGAAAGCGAGTTTGCCTTGTTCCAGGTCGGCAGCCCGATATGGCCGGCAAGGCCGACATCCTCCCGGGCCGCGTCCACGGCGATGGTGTTGGCGGCGAATTCCTCTCCCAACACCTGGGCGATGCGCGCCAGCCTGTCCTCGTCGGTTGATGGCAGGTCGAGGGTCGACCGGTCCGGTCCCGACAGGGTGAAGCGGACCGAAGGAAAGGCTATGGCGATGCGGCGAACGGTTTCGGTGATCGCGGCGGTTTCCGCGCGATCGGACTTGAGGAATTTCAACCGTGCCGGGGTTGCGAAGAACAAATCCCGGACTTCCACCGTTGTTCCCTGGTTGGCCGCCGCCGGTTTGAGCGGTGCAGGAATTCCTCCGGCCAGCGTGACCTCGTTAGCGTGGGGCGCGTCCTGCGGGCGGGACCTGATGGTCAGCCGCGCCACCGAGCCGATCGAGGGCAGGGCCTCGCCGCGAAACCCAAGCGTGCTGATGTCATCAAGCCGCTGATCGATCTTTGACGTGCAGTGTCGGCGGATGGCCAGCGTCAGGTCTTCGGCGTCCATCCCCCGGCCGTCATCGATGACCCGGATCAGGGCCTTTCCGCCGGCCGCAGTCGCAATCTCGATCCTGCGCGCGCCGGCGTCGATCGCATTCTCGACCAGTTCCTTCACGACGCTCGCAGGCCGCTCGATGACTTCACCGGCGGCGATCTGGTTGATCAGGGTTTCTGGCAGTTGGTGGACGCGCATGGTGCCATGTTGAGGGATTCGGTGTTGAGCGCAATGTTTGCCGGGCAATTCAAGCAGGAAAATGTCGGCCGGTCGCTGTCATGTTGGCTCCCGAACCTGCTTGGTCTTGCCGAGACCGCCGATCGCCTCGCCAATCGTGGTTAATCGAGGCTTAACCCTCGCATGGCATATTTACGATACATGTCGCACCTGTCCCCTGTCCCCTGTCACTGGAGCAAGTGCTTGAGAAAAAAACTGCCACGAAATGTGGCCTCCAAGTGGTGCCTGTCGAGAGTGTGGGTATCGGATTGAAGTAGAATGGCGTTGAACGACACCGAAAATCCACGCCGTTGGGGCGAAATCAAGAATATCGAATGTCTGGCTTCAGCACTGGACATCGGCATCATGGTCTACGACCGTGACGATCGGTTGATCGCGGCAAGTTCTCAGTTTTTGCGTTTCTTCGATGTGCCCCGCGAGTTGCTGAAACCCGGTGCGCGATTGCGCGATCTCTTCAACGCCACCTATGATGCCGGCGCCCGCGTGCTTGGTTCCCTGGACGGCAAACCGCGCTATGTCTCGCGCGAGGACTGGGTCGCCGAGCGGATCGCCATCCACTGGCGGGAGCGTTACGAAAGTGTCGAGAGGCTGGCTGACGGCCGCTGGGTGCGATTGTGCAAGCGGCGTATGCCCGACGGAATTCTGCTTGCCACCATTCAGGACGTCACCGACCAGAAGCGCAAGGATGAGGAAATGGCCGAGGTCTTGAAGAAGGCCGAACTCGTCCAGCTCATTCTCGACAATCTGGCCACACCGGTGGTGGTCAAGGATTCCGAGCTTTGCTACATCATGGTCAACGACGCCTTCTGCCGGATTGCAGGGCTGCATCGCAAGCAGATTCTCGGAAAGAAGGCGGTCGATCTCGTCAATCCGGAACTCGCCGCGCGGTTCGAGGCGGTGGAAAAAAAGGTGCTTGAAACCGGCGTTGCCTATGAAACACCCGAGGACATTTTCAGTTGTGACGGAACCGTCATACCCGTTGTTACCCGCATTCGACGCTCTGGAGCTTCGGGAAATCGCTACGTAACAATCTCGTTCGACGACGTCAGCGCTGTGACTGTTGGGAACAAGGTCGAGGCGGACTATCGCAGCGGCCCGAAGCCCGCAGCCGTCACTGGACCCTCGACGCCGTTCGAAATGGATGCCCAGGAGCCGCCAGCACCACAGGCATGCAAGGGGCGCATTCTGGTGGTCGATGAAGACCGGCAGCGCTCGGAAGCTCAGGTGGCTGCGCTTAAACGCGGAGGCTTCGATGCGGTCGCTACAGCAGGCGTCGGGGAAACATTCGCCTTCCTGGAGGCGGCGCGGGAGATGAAGCTCGCAATCAGCGAAGTCAGGATTTCCGCCAGGCTATCGCAGATGATTTCCATGGATGCCGCCCGGAGCCACCCCGTCCTTGAGCAGGCCTTGCGTGCAGCATTGCCCGCACCAACTTCGGTCAGGAACGCGCCGGAAAAAACCGCTGATGCTCCGTTGCCATCCCTGGTCGCTGCATCACGGAATTCCGAAGAAGCGGTTGTTGCATCCGCCCGGACTACAGTCTTGCCTCCCCGGAAACTGGCGTCTCAGGAACGGGCATCGTCACCGGTCCGTGGCCGTATCCGGGTGCTGGTCGCCGAAGACAATGACGTGAACCAGATCGTCTTTGAACAGATCCTCGAAGCCATGGATGTGGATTTCCGCATCGTCGCCAACGGGCAAGAGGCCGTTGCTGCCTGGACCGCCGCAGCACCGGACCTAATCCTTATGGATGTTTCCATGCCCGTCATGAACGGTCTGCAGGCTACCCAGGCAATACGCGACGCGGAAGCAAAGGCCGGCAACAAGCCGCACCCAGTGCCCGTGATTGCTGTCACAGCCCATGCCATGACCGGTGATCGCGAACGCTGCCTCGCTGCCGGAATGAACGATTACCTCTCCAAGCCAGTCAGTCCCGAAAAGCTGGAGGCGATCATCGCAAAATGGGTCAATGGTCCACAGCTGCTGAAGGCCGCTGGCTGAACCTCCATCCTGCTGAAAATCCGGAGTATTTTCTAGTCGGTCCCGTTATAGGACAATCTTAAGACATCTGCCGCATTTTGTTTCTGGAAGTTACATTCATTTTTGCGGACCAGTTTTTGTTAATGGCGCCTGAAGACACAAACAGCGACGCTTTGTCACCCAATCCCAACACCGTGTCCTACACCGACCCGTTGACGGGACTGGGCAATCGGCGCCGGTTGATGGACAAGATCCGCAAGCTGGCGTCCGAACGTGCGGATGATCCTGCGCCCTTCACCATCGGTATCGCCAATATCGACGGCTTCAAGCCGATCAACGATCTCTTCGGTCACGCCGCCGGCGATGAAATCCTGTGCCAGGTGGCACACCGGTTGCGCGCTTGCCTGCCTGACGGCGGCTTTGTCGCCCGGATTGAAAGCGACGAGTTTGCCTTCATCCTGCCGCTGGTCTTCGAGAAGAAGGGTGCGGAAAAGATTGGCCGGATGTTCAAGGATGTCCTGTCGGCGCCCTACGACCTTGGCGACCGCAACGTCCGCCTGTCGGCCTCCTTCGGCTTTGCCGTCTATCCATTCGCAGGCGAGCAGTTTGCCGAATTGCTCAAGAGCGCCGACACCGCACTCTACCGGTCGAAGCGACGGGGCCGCGGCCAGATAACGGTCTACTCGGAGGAAATCGCCGAGGAAATGCGCCGCGGCACACAAATCGAGCAGGCGCTGCGCAGGGCCATCATCGCTGATGAGGTGGCTGTACATTTCCAGCCGATCGTCGATCTTTCCGACGGATCCATCCAGGGGTTCGAAGCGCTTGCACGCTGGACCGACAAGGAACTCGGTTTCATCTCGCCGGGCCTTTTCATTCCGCTCGCCGAAGAACGCGGCTTTATCGATTCTCTCACTGAAACACTGCTCAAGAAGGCCGCTGAAACAGCCAGGCACTGGCCGGCAGGGGTCTTCCTGTCCTTCAACCTGTCTTCTGCCCAACTGATTGACCCGGCCACGGCCTTCAACGTGCTGGCGGTTATAAACAGGGTCGGACTCGACCCACGCCGTCTGGAACTCGAGATCACCGAGACCGCGATGATGAGCGATCCCGAGGTCGCCGCCAAGGTCGTTACCGAACTGCAAAGCGTCGGCATCCGTGTGTCTCTCGACGACTTCGGAACGGGACAGTCGAGCCTCGGCCGTCTGCGCGACTTTGCCTTCAACAAGGTCAAGATCGACCGCAGCTTCGTCAGCGAAATCACCGTGGACAAATCCGCCGAACATATCGTGCGGGCCATTCTCGCAATGTGTGAAGGCCTCAACCTCAAGGTGATCGCCGAGGGAATCGAGACCGAGGAACAGGCGCTGAAGCTTCAGGAACTCGGCTGCAAATCGGGGCAGGGCTGGTTCTATGGCAAGGCAGTCGACGCTGCGACAACCTTTGCCTTGATCGAAGCCGAGGAATTTGCCCGAGCCGGCGCCGCACGCCAGAACCTGGTCATTCGCTGACCTCGCGCCCCTCGTCTGCAAGCCAGTCCAGAACCAGTTTTGATTGTGATGAGAGCGGCCGTCCTTTTGGCCAGATCACATGGAACGCGGCCCCGGTAACCAGCCGGTGATCCGTTACCTTGCGCAGCAGGCCTGAAGCGACCAGCCGTTCGGTAAGATGCTGCCAGCCCAGCGCCACGCCCTGACCTTCCATCACCGCCTGGATCACCAGGACATAGTCGTTGATGGCCAGTCCCCGGTTTGCAGTCACTCCATTGATGCCCGCACTCGTCAACCACTGCCGCCAGTCGCAGGCGCTGCGAAACGGTTCCTCAAGATGTATCAGCCTGTGCTGGGTCAGATGGGCGACAGATTCCGGCATGCCGTGCTTGTCGAGGTAGGCGGAACTTGCCACCGCCCAGATCACTTCAGGCGCGATCAGCGCACTCTCGTAATCCGGCCAGTCTTCAGGCCGCCCGCCGCGCACGCCCAGTTCGATGTTCTCGTTGCGGATATCGATATCGCGATCGGCGGTCTGGATGCGCAGATCGATGTCGGGCAGGTCGTCCCGCAACCGGTGCAGCCGTGGCAGCATCCAGAGCGAGGCAAATGCGGTCGACGCGGCCAGCGTCACCGTGTTGGCCCGGCCGCGCGCTCGCATGTCCTCGGCCGATCTGCGAATATGGCTCAAGCCGAGACTGACGTCGGCATGAAAGCGTCGGCCCGCCTCTGTCAACGTCACGGCCCGGTGCGCCCTGTGAAACAGCGTGGTTCCGAGCTGGCTTTCGAGCGACCGGATCGCGTAGCTGACCGCAGCCTGGGTCATGCCCAGTTCCTGCGCCGCCCTGGTGAAGCTGAGCTGCCGCCCGGCCGCTTCAAAGACAATGAGATTGCCCGCCGAGGGCAATAGATGCCGAAGGTTGTCCATAAGCTCACCTTATCCAACACACATGAATTTTCCAGCATTACATTGCTTGGCAATGATCCTAGACTTGCCGTGCGGAGGGTTGAGCATGGATACTGCAGATATCGCGGAACCGAGGGGGTCAAGAGGGCAGCGGCGGGAGCGGGCCGGCGGACGCGACGGCCGCAGGGCTGGACAGAGCGCGCAGCCTCTGCACCATAAGGCACCCTATATCATCCGCAATATTCCCACCTACGACATCATGGGTGAGGAAAGCCTTCTCCGGATCGAGGATACCGCAGACCGGATCCTTGCCGAGATCGGCATCGAGTTCCGCGATGATCCTGTCGCGCTTGAGCACTGGAAATCGGCCGGTGCCCATGTCGATGGGCTGTTGGTGAAATTCGAGCCGGGCATGCTGCGCGAGATCCTCAAATCAGCACCGGCGAGCTTCACACAACATGCGCGCAATCCCGCCAACAATGTCGAGATCGGCGGCAAAAGCGTGGTCTTCGCTCCGGCCTACGGTTCGCCCTTCGTGATGGATCTGGACAAGGGCCGCCGCTACGGCACGATCGAGGATTTCCGCAACTTCATAAAGCTGGCGCAATCAAGCCCCTGTCTGCATCATTCCGGCGGCACGATCTGCGAGCCGGTGGATGTGCCGGTCAACAAGCGCCATCTCGACATGGTCTATGCCCATCTGAAGTATTCCGACCGCTGTTTCATGGGATCGGTCACCGCCGAAAACCGGGCCGAGGAATCGATCGAGATGGCGCGGATCGTGTTCGGCCGTGATTTTGCCGACCGCAACTGCGTCATCCTGGGCAACGTCAACGTCAACTCGCCGCTGGTCTGGGACGGAACCATGACCCACGCGCTCAGGGCCTATGCCCGCGCCAACCAGGCCGCCGTCATCGTGCCGTTCATTCTGGGCGGAGCTATGGGGCCGGTCACCAATGCCGGCGCGATCGCCCAGTCGCTGGCCGAAACCATGGCTGGCTGCGCGCTGACCCAGCTCGAGCGCAAGGGCGCGCCGGTGATCTTCGGCAACTTCCTCTCGTCCATGTCGCTGCGTTCGGGTTCGCCCACCTTCGGAACGCCCGAACCCGCCATCGGTTCGATGGTGATCGGGCAACTGGCCCGGCGGCTGAACCTGCCCCTGCGCTGCGCCGGCAATTTCTCCAATTCCAAGCTGCCCGATGCGCAGGCCATGAACGAGGGCACCATGTCGATGCTTTCGGCGGTGCATTGCGGGGCAAATTTCATCCTGCATTCCGCCGGTTTTCTCGACGGGCTCTTGTCGATGTCCTACGAGAAATTCGTCATGGATGCCGATTTCTGTGGTGCGCTGCATTCCTATCTGGCCGGCGTGGTGGTCGACGACAACACGTTGGCGCTCGATGCCTTCCGCGAAGTCGGGGTCGGCAAGCATTTCCTCGGTTGCGCCCACACAATGGAAAACTACCAGACCGCCTTCTGGGACTCGGCGATCGCCGACAATGAACCATTCGAGAAATGGGACATCGCCGGACGCACCGACGCTGCAAGCCGTGCCAACAAGCGCTGGAAGCAGACGCTGGCCGACTATGAGGCGCCGCCCATGGACGAAGCGACAGACCAGGCGCTTTTGGAGTATATGGAGCGCACCAAGGCCGCTCAGGCCGACGCCTGGTACTGACAAGAAAGGGGGATCCATGGCAACCCTGAACGACCCGCTGCTGCAACCCTATCAGCTCAAGCACCTGACGCTGAAGAACCGGATTATGACCACCAGTCACGAACCGGCCTATCCGGAAGACGGCATGCCGAAGGACCGCTACCGCGCCTATCATGTCGAACGCGCCAGGGCTGGTATAGCCATGACCATGACGGCAGGCTCGGCGGCGGTCTCGAAAGACAGTCCGCCGGTGTTCAACAATGTGCTCGCCTACAAGGATGAAGTCGTCGGCTGGATGAGAAAGCTCACCGACGAGTGCCACGAGCATGGCTGCGCGGTGATGATCCAGCTGACCCATCTCGGCCGCCGCACTCACTGGAACAAGGGCGACTGGCTGCCGGCACTGTCGACCAGCCACCAGCGCGAACCGGCGCATCGGGCGTTTCCCAAGAAGATGGAAGACTGGGACATCGCGCGCGTCATCACCGACTATGCCGACGCGGCCGAGCGCATGGCCGCGGCCGGGCTCGATGGCATCGAGCTCGAATGCTATGGCCACCTGATGGACCAGTTCATGTCGCCGCTTACCAATGAGCTCGACGGACCCTATGGCGGCAGCCTTGAAAACCGCGCCCGCTTCGCGCTCGATGTTGTGGCTGCGATCAGGGCAAGGGTTGGAGACAAGCTGCTCGTCGGCATCCGTTACACCGCCGACGAGACGGCCAAAGGCGGGATCGACGAGGAAGAGGGCGTCGCCATCGGCCACATGTTCAAGGCGTCAGGCCAGGTCGATTTCCTCAATGTTATCCGCGGCCAGATCCACACCGATCCGGCGATGACCGATGTGATTCCTGTGCAGGGCATGCGCTCGGCCCCGCATCTCGATTTCGCCGGCCGCATTCGCGCCGAGGTCGGGCTGCCGACCTTCCACGCAGCCCGGATTCCCGATGTGGCCACCGCGCGCCATGCGATCGCAAGCGGCAAGCTCGACATGATCGGCATGACCCGGGCGCATATGGCCGATCCGCATCTGGTCAGGAAGATCATGGAAGGCCGCGAGGACGACATAAGGCCCTGCGTCGGCGCCACCTATTGCCTCGACCGCATTTATCAGGCGGGAGATGCGCTTTGCATCCACAATCCCGCCACTGGTCGCGAGCTGACCATGCCCCACACAATCCCGCGCGCCGAGACTTCGAAGCGCGTCGTGATCGTTGGGGCAGGGCCTGCAGGCCTTGAGGCGGCCCGTGTCGCAGCCGAGCGCGGGCATAAGGTCACGGTGTTCGAGGCGCAGCCCGATGCGGGAGGGCAGATCCGGCTCACCGCCCAGAACCAGCGCCGCAAGGAGATGATCGGCATCATCGAATGGCGCATGGCGCAATGCGCCGCCCGCGATGTCGAGTTCCGTTTCAACACCTGGGCAGAAGCCGAAGACGTGATCGCCGAGAATCCGGACGTGGTGATCATCGCCACCGGCGGTCTGCCGCACACGGAAGTTCTGGAAGCGGGCAACGATCTGGTGGTCTCCAGCTGGGACCTGATCTCGGGCGATGTCAAACCGGGAAAACAGGTGCTGATCTATGACGACGCCGGTGACCATTCAGGGCTGCAGGCGGCTGAAGTGGCAGCTCAGGCCGGCGCCTCGGTCGAGATCATGACCCCCGACCGCAGCTTCGCGCCCGACGTGATGGCGATGAACCTGGTCCCCTATATGCGCTCGTTGCAGGACAAGGAGGTGACCTTCACCGTCACCTACCGTCTGACCTCCGTGGAGCGCGACGGCAACCGGCTCAAGGCCACCATCGGCAGCGATTACATGCCGCTCGCCAAGACCCGCAATTTCGATCAGATCGTCATCAATCACGGCACGCTGCCGCTCGATGAGCTCTATTTCGAGCTCAAGCCGCACTCGAGCAATCTCGGCCAGGTCGACTACGACGCCTTCATTGCAGGCAAACCGCAGACACTGAATGGTGGCCCCTCGGATGGTCCGGGCTTCCAGCTGTTCCGCATCGGCGACGCGATCGCAGCTCGCAACACCCATGCTGCCATCTATGACGCGCTGAGGCTGGTGAAGGAGATCTAGGCTAGTGTCAGGGCCTCCTGTGGATCAGTACCCGGCGTCTGATAGCTGCGTGACAGCGACGCCCGAGGGCTCGAGCCTGCGACTGCCTAGCAAAGGCTCCCGGCTCCAGCCTAAATCGGTAAGGTCGAATGGTGTCGCGCCATAGTTGAACGCGAAGACATGATGGCCGTGCCGCCGCAGCCGAACCTCGTCAGGCAGCTCCCGTACGGAGAGGCCTGCATTGGCGGACAGCCCTTGAAGGATTTCCAACAGCAAGTCAGCATCCGGCCAGCCGCCAAGATAGTGGCAATTTCCCTTGGCCACGAGTGCCGGAACCCCATCCTTGGCGGACAGGATAGTTTCGGTCTCAGCATTCACCTCGAGGTACTCACGCCAGAACTGGAAGGTTCCGCCGCCCTGTATGGGAACCGGCGTATCCGCCCGCAATGTCTCGATCCGGGCGACCCGTACCCCGAGTAGATCATCGGGCAATGCCGGTGGCAGGCCTTGGGGAATGGCAAAATCCGCCGTCTTCGAGCCGGACCGGGGACCGATCAGCACATGTCCGTCATGCGCCTTGATCGCTTCGAGCAGGGCCGGCGACCAGGTGAACAGGCCGGGGATCACGACAAGCCTGTAGCCTTCTAGACTCGGCGTATCGCCTGGCACGAAGTCGACCGAAAGACCAAGCCGCCGCAGGCTGCGGTAGAAGTCGAACACCAGCCGGAAATAGTCGAACTCACGGCCCTGCGGCTGGATCTCCCAGGCCCAGGCGGAGGGATAGTCGAAGACGATCGCCACATCGGCAAGCCCGGCCTTGTCGTCAAGCTCGCCCTCAAGTTCGCCAAGTTCCTTCGCCACCTGCGCCGCCTCGAAATAACCCTCGGCCTCGATCGAGTCCGGCCGCAGCAGGCCCGCATGCATCTGCTCCTGCGCGAAGGGCGCCTGGCGCCAGCGAAAATAGCTCACCGTTTCGGCGCCGTGGGCAAAGGCCTCCCAGCTCCACAGCCGCACCATGCCGTCGCGCGGTGCGGGATTGTGAGGCGCCCAGTTGACCGGTCCGGGCTGCTGTTCCATCACCCACCAGCGTCCCTTCGAGGTGGCGCGGTAGAGATCGTGGTGGAAGGCCTGGAAATCCGGGTCGCCGGCGCGGGCGAACTGACGCTTCCAGTCATCATTCTGGTCGGAACGGTCTTCGAGAAACCCGAGCGGATAGGAATCCCAGCTTGAAATATCGAGGTCAGCGCCAACAGCAAAATGATCGAAGGCCAGCGTTCGGCCCATGAAGTTGTGGATCACGTCCCGGCCCGGCGAATGCGCCCGGATGATATCGGCCTGCGCCTTGTTGAAGCGCACCACCATGTCCGAGGCGTAGCGGCGGAAGTCCATCACATGCGCCGGATTGGCTTCGGTCACCGTCAGGTTCGGCAGTTCGACCTCGCCGAAATCGGCCACCTCCATCGACCAGAACACCGTACCCCAGGCACGGTTGAGCGCATCGGGAGACTGGTATTTTCGTTGCAGCCATGCCTGGAAACCGGCGCGCGCCGCAGCAGAATAGGACAGCGTGGTGTTGTGGCAGTCATATTCATTGTCGGTCTGCCAGGCGGCAATGCCGGGATGCTCCCCAAAGGCCCTGGCGAGTGCAAGCGTAATGCGCTTGCATTCTTCCAGATAGCCGTCATGGGAAAAATCATAGTGACGGCGCGAGCCGAACCCGCGCACCGAACCATCCGCGCCGACCGGCAGCATGTCCGGCATCTCGTCCACCAGCCATTTTGGCGGCGTGGCGGTCGGCGTCCCCAGGATCACTTTGAGAGCCGCGCCATGCAAGGTGTCGATGGCGCGGCGCAGCCAGTCGAAATCGTAAGCGCCGCGCCTGGGTTCAAGCCGCGACCAGGCGAACTCGCCGATGCGGACATGGGTGAGGCCGAGCCTGGCCATCCGCGCGGCGTCGTCCGCCCATTGGGTTTCCGGCCAGTGTTCCGGGTAATAGCAGACACCGAGCGTACGGTTCATATGGGCAGGCTCCGCGTGAGGTCAGAGAATATAGTCGGGCTCGAACCGGCCCTTGACCGGATGATCGAGCAGGAATGTCGAACCGGCCTCGGGATCAGCGGCAAGAGCTTCGTCCGACAGGCCTTCGCGCGCCGATGTCACCAGCAACCGATCAGCATCGGGACCGACAAAGGCCGGGCAGCTCGACTGGCTGGCAGGCACCTTGAGCGAGAGGATCCGCTCGCCATCCGCGGAGTATCCATCGATGCATCCGGCGCCCCAGCGGGCGTTCCAGATCATCCCGTCACGGTCGCACACCGCGCCATCGATCCCCCCGTCGCCGCCGCGGTGATCGAAGAAGATCTCGGGTGAACCGGTGGGAAGGGCGGTTGCCGGGTCAATGGCCACGCGCATCAGCTTGCCGGACATCGTGTCGGTGAAATAGGCGATCGCGCCGTCGGGGGAGAAGCAGATCGCGTTGGGGATGGTGATGTCGGGAAACAGCGTTGTCACCTTGCCGCGCGCCACATGGTAGATCGCGCCGGCGTGTTTTTCGGCGTTCTTGCCCATGGTGCCGAACCACAGGGCGCCGCAGGGATGCACCCTTCCGTCATTCGACCGTGTTATCACGTTGTCCGCCTCGATCAGCGTGATCAGTTCCAGTTCGCCCGTCGCGACATGGCGCAGGTGCAGGCCGGTCTCGGTTGCAAGCACCTGTCGGTCATCATCAATCCGGGCCAGGACGCTGCCCATCACCGGCAGGTCGTGGACTTGGAGGGCATCGGAGGCGAGCCTGTATTCAAACAGCTTCCGCCCAAGGATATCGAACCACCAGGCCGTGCCGGTATGGGGGTCATAGGTGGGGCCTTCACCCAGCATGCAGGCGGGCGCATTCAGCCTTGTCCCCGAGAATGTGATCTCTTTCGCGCTCACGTTCCGCTCCCCTCAAGTGCATCATATGCGGCAATGGCCGCGCGACCGCGGCGCGCAACCTCGTCTGCCGGCATTCCCGCCTTGTAGAGGCTGGAGCCGAGTCCGAAAGTTCGAACGCCGACCTTTGCGTAGGCAGCGAAATCCTCGTTCGACACACCGCCGACCGCCCCGACCGGAACGTCCTTGGGAAGAACCGCGCCAATGGCGCTGATGCCCGATGGACCCAGGACACTGGCCGGAAAGAACTTTAGCGCCGAGGCGCCCGCAGCACAGGCCGCCAGTGCCTCGGTCGGCGTGAAAACGCCGGGCATGGTCACCATGCCGTGCGACGCCGCCTGCGCGATCACCTCGCGGTCGACATTCGGGCTGACCATCAGCCGTCCGCCGATGCTCTCGAGGCGGTCGACATCCTCGATCGACAGCACTGTCCCGGCGCCGATCAGCACCTCTTTCGGCGCGCGCTTGACAGCGATCTCGATAGAGCGGAACGGCTCGGGCGAGTTGAGCGGGATCTCGATGGCCGTGAAACCGGCTTCGACAAGACCGTCGACGATCCCGGCTGTTTCATCTGGCTTGATGCCGCGCAGGATCGCGACCAGGCCGCGCTTCATCGAAGGAAACTTGATCCGCATCATCGGCTTTGCACATCCCCGTTGGTGGTGGAAAAACGCTGCCAGGATTCCAGCAGCCCGCGACGCACGGCCACGTCAGCGTCAATGTCGCGAACCTGCACCCCGCATTCGGCCAGCGCCGCGTGATAGAGCCGCTGCAGCGCGCCGCTCGCCACCAGGCCGATCTGTTCGTCGCCCCGGATGCCGGCCCCGGCGAACTCGGCGCCGATCAGCAGGCCAGACAGCCGGGCCCGGTTTTCGCCTGCCTGATGATCGTAAAGCAATTGTCCGGCACGGATCGAGAAGAGGTGATGCGTTGTCTTCGCCGGCTGGGTCCATCCGTCGCGGACGCCCGTCAGAAACGCCGGGTCATTGGCGTCGACGTTGCCATCGCCGCCGGTGGAATGCTTGAGGATCGTCTTGCCGCTGATGACCGAAAACAGTTCTCCGGTCATGAAGGTTTCGAACCCGGTGACGATCGAGCCGTCCATGCTGACCCACTTCGAATGCGTCCCCGGCATGCAGTAGCGCTCCCCGCCGGGCATGTCGAAATGCGCACCGAGCAACTGGGTTTCTTCCCCGCGCATCACGTCCGGTTCGGCATCCGACCGCACCGCCAGTCCCGGAATGATGATGATCTGCCGCGCCGTGCCGGGCACGATGGTCGCCGTCTCGCCGATAGTGGTGACATCGGCCGGCGTATCGATGTAGCCCGCCTCGACCCATCCCTGCCGCGATCCGGCCATGCCGCAGATGACCACCGGCAGATGCTCCGGCGCCGAGAGCGCTTCGAGATGGGTTTCGAGCACGGCCTCGAATCCGCGCCCAGCAACCTCGCTCATGCCCTCGTGGCTGCGGTGTTCGGCCAGCACCGTTCCGTCCGCCGACATCAGCCAGAGCCGGAAGCTCGACGTTCCCCAGTCGACGGCAACGAGGGCGGGTGTGGTACTCACATCATGCCTCCGTCGGCGATCAGGACCTGCGCGGTGATCATCGCCGAGGCGCTGGACGCCAGGAACAGGCAGGGTCCGACCATGTCGTCCGGTTCGATCGGGCGTTTGAGACATTGCCGGTCGATCATCGCGGCAAGGCCTTCCTCGGTGACCCAGAGCTGCTTCTGCCGTTCCGTCATCACCCATCCCGGCGCGATGGCGTTGACGCGGATGCCGTCCGGGCCAAGCCGCCCGGCGAGCCCCTTGGTGAGACCCACGATCCCCGCCTTCGCGGCGGTATAGGCCGGCATCGAGCCGATGTTGAGCATGTAGGACGTCGAAGTGAAATTGACGATCGCGCCGCCGCCGGCCGCGATCATGCCCGGCGCCACGGCCTTGGCGGTAAACGCCACCGGCCGCAGGTTGATCGCGTGGTTGGCGTCCCAGTAGTCGCCGGTGATCTCGAGGAGTTCATGCCGGTCGTCGAGCGCCGCATTGTTGATCAGCACCCTGGCCGGACCGTGTGTACTTTCAGCCTGCGCAACAGCCTGCTTGAGGGCCTCAAGGTCCGTGAGATCGGCTTGGATGAACAGGGGCGCGTGCCTGCTTATGCCGGCCAGACGGTCGGCTAACTCCCGACTTGGCGCCCCGGCGACATCGATGAACGCTACCTTGGAGCCCTGCGCCGTAAAGCCTTCGGTCAACGCCGCGCCGATGCCGCTGCCGCCACCGGTGATGAGAACAGCCTTGTCCTTGAGATCTGGGAATGTCGGTACAGGCTCGCTCATCACTGGTCCTCCGGCTCGATTCGCTGTCCTTCGAGAACAGTCATGGAGGCCGGAACTGCATTGGGCAAGCGCAGGCCGTGGCTCATAAGGAAGGCTCCGGACAGCTGCATCGTTCCCCCATTTGCAAGGGTGTTGACCATCCGGCGGTTTGCAAGCGGGCTCACATCTTCCGGGTTCACCAGCCGGATCTCGTAAACCGCATCGGGATCGAGCCCAGCTGCAACCAGGGGCCGCCGGTAGATCTGCTCCGAAGCACCGGCCTGACCGGCAAACAGGATGAACCGGTCTGCCGCCCCGTCCACTGTCATCTCGGCGAACACCTCCGCATCGTCGCTTTCCAGCCGATGCAGAGCGCCCGAGAACAGGAAATCCCGGTTCTGCTTCCACCATGTGGTGACCCGGCGCAGCGTCTGGCTTTCGTCAGCTGTGAGTTCGCGTGGATCCATTTCGAAGCCCATGTGCCGCTGTGCGGCCACCCAGGCCCGGAACGGCATCGACAGCACCCGACCCGAAGTATGGCAATGGCGCGGGCCGACATGCGACCCCTGCACCTCCGGCGCGATCCAGCGGCTGGCCTCGTGCTGCATCCTCAGCCGCTCCAGCGCGTCATTGGAATCCGACAGCCAGACCCGGTTCGCGAGCTCCAGCACGCCGAAATCGATGCGCCCGCCGCCCGAGGAGCAGCTCTCGAAATCAACACCCGGGTGGGCCAGCACAAGGTCGGACAGCAGCATCATGAAGCCGCGCGCCTGGTCGGGGTCTCCGCCGGTCAGCGGGCGGTTGTGATCCCATTTGACGTAGTCGATCTCGTGCGAGGACAGGATCGCGTCGATCTGGCCGAACAGGTGCGCGCGCACCTCGGGTCTGGCTATGTCGAGCACATGCTGGTTGCGGCCGCTGGGCTGGTCGTCCGGCCCGAGCATGTAATCGGGATGCGCCCTGAACAGATCGCTGTCGCGGTTGACCATTTCCGGCTCGAACCAGAGCCCGAAGCGCATGCCCTCGCCGTGGACATGATCGATCAGCGGCGCGAGCCCATCCGGGAACTTGGTTTTGTCGATCTCCCAGTCGCCCAAACTTGAAGTGTCGTCATCGCGGCCGCGGAACCAGCCGTCATCGAGCACGAAGCGCTCTGCGCCAAGCTCGGCGGCCAGCGAGGCGATTGACTTCAACTCGTTAAGGTCATGGCGGAAATAGACCGCCTCCCAGCAATTGTAGTGCACCGGACGAGGTTCGCGTTTGCGGCGCGCATTAACCGGCGCCTGGACGGCGCGAAGATGCCCATGGAAAGCCCGCGACACGCCGTTGAAGCCGTCACCCGACCATGACAGCAGCATGGTGGGGGAGGCGACCTCGGCGCGCGCCAGAGCGTCGTCCAGGACACCGAACTGCACCTGCCGCCGCCCGTCGGGCAGTTCCTCGGCCAGCATCCGGTGACCGCCGCTCCAGGCAAGCGTGACGGCGAGACAGGCGCCTGTATGTTCACCGGTGGCAGGCGTCGCCAGCGTGACGCCGGGGAAATGCGCGTGCCCGGTGCGCCCCTCGCGGCTCTCCCGGCTGTGCGCGCCGGTCCTGAATGGCACTTCCTGCCGCTGGAACTCGCCGCACCAGCGGCCGGAATGGTCGATGATCCGGCTCATGCCGGTTGAAACCGGAACGGCAGGCGCAGCAAGCCAGCTGCAGCTCCAGCCGTCGGGTATGGTCACCGTCTGCCTGAGCTGCAGGATGCCGGTGCCCGGATCGAGCCGGGCCGAGATGACGAGCTTGACCCCGTCCGGCTTGCCACGGTCGAGAAGTGTGAATCGGATGCCGTCCGCACCATCGCTTTCGGTCTCGACAAGCTGCGGATTGGCAAGATAATCCCGGCCATCCGCCGTCTGCAGAATCATGCCTGGATGGCCCTGCCAGCCGGTGATGGCCAGCGGGCACAGCGTCAGCGGCAGGAACGGATCGATCTGCCCGGCCCCGACATTGGGTATGGTGGCGATTGCCAGCGTCGCAAGGTCGTCCGTCCGGGCCAGAGCCGGACCGAAATGGATCAGGCATGGCACGCCCTTGTTGAAGCTGGCGAAGGCGGCCGTCCGCCCGCCTCCGTCAAGCCGGCACACATCGCTGACGGCAAAGTCTGGCATGTCGGGGCGTGTCATCTTATCCCTTTGTCGCGCCGAGCGTCAGGCCGGCAATGAAGTGCTTCTGCATCAGGAAGAACATCAGCACCGGTGGCATGGCCGCGATGATCGACCCGGCCGATACCAGTTGCCACTGCGCGATCCATTGTCCGTTGAGCGAATAAAGGCCTGCGGTCACCGGCTGGGTTTCGGCGCTGGTGGTCAGCACCGTGGCCCAGAAATAGTCATTCCAGATGAAGGTGAAAACCAGCACCGAGAGCGCCGCGATCGCCGGCCGCATCAAGGGCAGCACGATGTACCAGAAGATACGGAACTCGGAGACGCCCTCGACGCGCGCAGACTCGATCAGTTCGAACGGCAGCCCCTTGATGAAATTGCGCATGAACAGGGTGCAGAAGCCGGACTGGAAGGCGATGTGGAACAGCGCGAGCCCGGTGATCGTGTTGTAGAGCCCGGTCGAGACCGTCAGGTCGCGGACCGGCACCATCAGGATCTGGAACGGCACGAAATTGCCCGCCACGAACAGGAAGAAGATCAACAGGTTCATCCGGAACCGGTAGACTGCCAGCGCGAAACCCGACAGGCAGGCAATCGCCACCGCGCCGATCACGGTTGGGATCGTGACCTTGAACGAATTGAGGATGTACTTGCCGATCGGCGAATTGTTGAACACGTCGGCATAGTTCGAAAACGCGATCTGGCTCGGCAGCCCGAAATAATTGCCCGCGGCAAGGTCGCTGGAAGGCTTGAGCGAGGTCATCGCCACCCCGAGCAGCGGCAGCAGCCACAAGATCAGGGCAATCGGTAACGCCACCTTGTAAAGGAGCTGGGTGGCTGGCGCTGTGTGTTCGATGGGACGTGGAAACATCACAGGCCCCTTTCGTCGCGGACCATCTTCCAGATGAACCCGGAGATGAAGATCATCATGATGGCAAACAGCACGACGGCGATGGCAGCGCCATAGCCCATCCGGAAGCCGTATTCCGACAGCGCCTGCTCATACATGTAGAACGACAGCACCCGGCTCGAGCCGTAAGGCCCGCCATCGGTCATGATCGAGACCAGGTCGAACGATCTCAGCGCACCGATCACCGTGACGACGACGGCGATAAAGGTCGCGGGTCGCAGTTGCGGCAGGATGATGTGCCAGAGCATCTTCCAGCCCCTGGCACCATCAAGCCGGGCGGCTTCGATCTGGTCGGGCGCGACATTGTTGAGGCCGGTCAGGTAAAGGATCATGCAGTAGGCGATTTGCGGCCACAGGCCAGCGGCGATGATGCCATAGGTCACGTAGCGGTCGTCTGCCAGCACGGCGATGCCGGTGCCGGTCAGCCACTCGATCATGTTGTAGAACAAGCCGAAATTGGGTGCGTAGAACCAGGAGAAGATCAGTCCGACAACGACCTGGCTGATGACGAAGGGGAAGAAGAACAGCGATTTGTAGATGCGGATCCCGGTGACGGTCTGGTTGAGAAACAGCGCCACGAACAGCCCGGCCGGAACCGCCAGCATGTAAAGAACCAGCCAGATGATGTTGTTGTACAGCGATGTGTAGAAGGCCTCGTCATCAAACAGCTCGACATAGTTGTCCAGGCCGAGCCAGGTCTTGGTGCCAAGTCCGTCCCAGTCGTAAAAGCTCAGCCACATCGAGGCGATGATCGGGTAAATGACATAGAGCGCGAACATCGCGATGCCCGGCGCAAGAAAGATCCAGGGCGCCCATGCACGCTGGTTCCGTTTCCAGATCCCGGGTGTGTTTGCTTGTGTTGCGGCGATGGCTGTGGTCGCTGAACCCGTCATGGCTGCCCTCCCGAATGCGCCGGCGATGGGCGGAGAGATCGATCTGCCCGCGCCCGGTTGTCAGGTCGTCTTGGAATGACCGGGCGGCAGCTTGGCCGCCCGGTCATGAGGCTTACTTGTAGATACGCTGGCGGGCTTTTTCGAGCCGTTCAAGGATCTTGTCGAGGTTTTCAGGCCTGACCATGAACTCCTGGAAGCCTTCCATGCCGACCTTTGCCATCTCCGCCGGCGCGTCGCGGTCGAAGAACTGGGCAATCCCGCCATCGGCCGTAGAGAGCATTTCAAAGCCCGCCTGCAGGAACGGATCATCACCGACCTTGGACTGGTTGTTGATCGGCAGCTGACCGAGGGCTTCGTTCAGCTTGGTCTGGACATCCGCAGTAGCGATGAAAGCAAGAAACTTCTTGGCGTCATCGACATTCTTGGCTCCGGCCGGAATATGGATCGTGTCGGTCGGAGCTTCCTCACCCCTGGGCAGGCCCGGCGTGATTTCCGGGAACTGCATGAAACCCAGCGTGTCGTTGGTCATGCCGCCATCCTTGAACACGGCCACGGCGAAGTTGCCCATGACATAGTTCGCGGCTTTGCCCTGGATCAGCAGCGATGCGGCATCCTGCCAGTCAAGCGCTGCGTGGTTGGCGGTTACGTAGCCGGGTTCGACCAGCTTGGCCCACTCGGCAAAGGTATTCTTCACCCGGTCATCGGTCCAGGCCACCTTGCCGGCGGTCAGTTCCATGTGGAAGTCATAGCCGTTGGTGCGCAGATTCATGTAGTCGAAGATGCCGGCTCCGGGCCACAGCGCCTTGGTGCCGGTGGTCACGCAGTCGATGCCGGCTTCCTTGAACTTGGCGCAATTGTCGATGAACTCAGCCCAGGTGGTCGGCACTTCGACACCGGCCTGCTTGTAAGCGTCCTTGTTGTAGTAGATGCCCCACTGGTAATAGGTGTAGGGCACGCCCCACTGCTTGCCGTCGATGGTCATCGAGCCCTTGGCCGAAGCCAGGCTTTCGCCGAGATTGTTGTCGGTCCATACGTCGGTGATGTCCATGAACTGGCCGGCATTGACGAAGGGCGCCATGCGGTTGCCGGCATACCAGTTGGCAAGGTCCGGAGAATCCGCCGACAGGAAGTTGCGGATCGCCGTCTTGTATCCTTCGTGGTCGAAATTCTGCAGCACGACGTCGATGTCAGGATTGGCGGCTTCGAATTCGGCGATCGCGGCCTCGAAGGCGGCCAGCGGCGCCGGATCGAAATCGGCGTAATATTTCAGTGTGCGTTGCTCGGCCACAGCCTGCGTTGCCATCAGGGCAAATGCAGCCGTGCCGAGGAGCGCGGATTTGCGTGAAAGCTTCATTGCGTGATCCTCCCGGTTGTTGACGAACCTGCCGTTCCCTCGGTGTATCCCGTCAAGGCGGGATCTCTACACCTGCCGGGCGGGCAATCCTCCAAGACCACCCCGGCAGCATCAATTGATGTTCCATTATTTGGAACTCAATTTGACTATTTAGAATTATCGATCTATGGTGTAGAAGTTGTCAAGCTGGAAAAGCGCGGCATTCGCTCGTTGACCGGCAAGATGAAATGCAAGTGTTTGGTTTTGGGAGAGCCAACCGTTTGAACAAACGACCGTTTTGCGGCGCACCGTGTGACCGGGCCGCAGGGTGGAGAGGGGAGGGGTTTTGGACAATCCGGGAGACGAGGCTGTTGAGGCCCCGCCGCAAGTTGATGAGACCGCGAGCGGACGCAAGCACGCCGACACGGGCACCCTCGGCAAGGCCATAGCCGTGCTCGATATTGTCGCTTCTGCTGATCAGCCAATGCGGTTTACCGATATTCTGGCGGTCTCCAGCCAGCCCCGTGGCACGTTGCACCGGCAGCTGTCCAATCTGGTGGAGGAAGGCCTGCTTTCGCTCGGTCGCGATCATTCCTATTCCGTCGGCATCCGCCTGCTCAAGTTTGCCGCCAGGGCTTGGGCCGGCAACCAGTTCCGCGCCATTGCCGAGCCGCATCTTCGCAACCTCCACGATCTCACCGGCGAAACCGTGCATCTGGGTGTGCTTCGGGGCAACGAGGTGATCTATCTGGACAAGGTCGAAAGCCGCCAGGCGGTGCGGATGTATTCGCAGATCGGCAACGCTTCGCCGGTCTATTGCACCGGTGTCGGAAAGGCCGGTTTGTCGGCTTTGCCCGATCCGGAGCTAAAGGCAGTCGTGGCGAGCATCAAGTTCCACCGCTTCACCGACAGCACGCTCGCCACGCCCGAGGAGCTGATCCGAGAGATCGGGGAAATCCGCGCCAGCGGCAACGCCTATGACCGGGAAGAGCACGAACCCGGCATCCGCTGTGTCGCCGCGCCAATCTATTCGGAAGATCGAGGTTTCGTCGGCGGGCTGTCGGTAACCGGTCCGGCCTACCGGATTTCTCCGGAGCTGCTTGAAAGCTGGGCGGTGCTGGTGCGCAACGCGGCAGACGCGATCATGGAAGATATGGGCGCACGGCTGGGTCCGCGCACCTGAATGTGGAGGCGGTGACCGCAGGATCACCGGGAACCGGCCAAGCCGGGATTGGAAGAGGGAATGTCATGGCAGGTCTTGAACTGCATCAAGTGAAGAAGTCCTTTGGCAGCGTTGACGTCATACACGGTGTTGATCTGACCGTCGATGATGGAGAATTCACCGTGTTTGTCGGCCCCTCCGGCTGCGGCAAGTCCACCTTGCTCAGGCTGGTCGCCGGGCTGGAAGCAACCACCGGCGGCAGTCTGTCCATCGGCGGCAAGGACGTCACCAATGTCGAGCCGGCCGACCGCGGTGTCGCCATGGTGTTCCAGTCCTATGCGCTCTACCCGCACATGACGGTCGAGGAAAACATGGGCTTCGGCCTGAAGATGACAGGTCATCCGGCGAGTGAAATCAAAGAACGAGTCAGCCGCGCCGCGTCGATCCTGCATCTCGAGCCGCTGCTGCAGCGCAAGCCGAAAGCCCTGTCGGGTGGCCAACGCCAGCGCGTCGCCATCGGCCGCGCCATCGTCCGGCAACCCGAAGTCTTCCTCTTCGATGAGCCCTTGTCCAATCTCGACGCCGAACTCCGGGTGCAGATGCGGCTCGAAATTGCCAAGCTGCACAAGGAGCTCGGCGCCACCATGATCTATGTGACGCACGACCAGGTCGAGGCCATGACGCTGGCCGACAAGATTGTCGTGCTGCGTGCCGGCGTCATCGAGCAGGTCGGCTCGCCGCTCGCACTTTATGATGATCCCGACAATGCCTTCGTTGCCGGCTTCATCGGCTCGCCGCGGATGAATTTTCTTCCCGCTTCGGTCGTTGCCTCCGATGGCGAAACGCTGACGGTACGGCTTGATGATCTTGATGGCATCGAGGTGCCGATGGCAATTCGCGGCACACATCCCAAGCCGGGAACGCAATTGCAGCTCGGCATTCGCCCGGAACATTTTGATGCCGCCGGCAGCGTTCAGGTCTCGATGCCGATTGATGTCATCGAGCACCTGGGTGGGTCGTCCTTTGCCTATTCACGGTCCGAAATGGAACTGCCGCTCACCATCGAGATTCGTGAAAACCGGAATGTCCGGGAAGGCGAAGTCCTTGAGACCGGCTTCAATCCGGAACGAGCCTTCCTGTTTGATGCCGGAACGGGCGCGCGCTTGCGCTGATTTTTCCCCCGGCGAGGAACGACAAAGGCCCGGACGCGCCAGGCGTCCGGGCCTTTTTCGTTCGCCGCGACCGGTTCAGCGATCAGGCGGTCGGCAGGCGGTAATCCTTGAGCGTCTCGCGCAAGGCCGTTTTCTGGATCTTGCCGGTTGCCGTGTGCGGGATTTCGTCAATGAACATCACGTCGTCCGGCATCCACCATTTGGCGATCTTACCTTCCAGGAATTCGAGAATGGATTGCTTGCTTGGCGAGCGTCCTTCCTTGACAACAACAACCAGCAGCGGCCGTTCGTCCCATTTCGGGTGGGCGACACCAATCACTGCGGCTTCCGCCACATCGGCATGTCCGACTGCCAGGTTTTCGATGTCGATCGAGGATATCCATTCCCCGCCGGACTTGATGACGTCCTTGGCGCGATCTGTGATCTGCATGTAGCCGTAGGGATCGACATGGGCGACGTCGCCGGTGTCGAACCAGCCCTCCGTGTCGAACTGCTCGGCCCCGCGGCCCTTGTAATAGGAGGACGAGACCGCCGGTCCGCGAACCTTGAGCCTGCCGAAGGTCTTGCCGTCCCACGGCAGCTCGTTGTTCTCGTCATCGGTGATCTTCATTTCCACGGTGAACGGCGGGTGGCCCTGCTTGGCCTGAAGGTCGAGCTTTTCGTCACCGGCAAGATGGCTGTATTCCGGCTTGATGGAACACAGGGTCCCCAGTGGGCTCATCTCGGTCATGCCCCAGGCATGAATGACCTCGACGCCGTAATCGTCCTGGAAGGCCTTGGTGATGGCGCGCGGGCAGGCCGACCCGCCGATCACCACCCGCGATAGCTCCGGAAGGTTGCCGCCTTGTTTTTCCATGTGCTGCAGCAGCATCAGCCAGACCGTGGGCACGGCGGCCGTGATCGTCACTTTTTCCTGTGTGAGGATCTCGTAGATCGAGGCCCCGTCCATGCCCGCGCCAGGCATGATCATCGAGCAGCCGCACATCGGGCCCGAGAAGGCCGTCGACCAGCCATTGGCGTGAAACAGCGGAACAACCGGCATCAGCCGGTCGCGCGACGCGAGGTTGAGCATGTCCGGCTGGAGCGCTGCCATCGCATGCAGGACGTTGGAGCGATGCGAATAGACCACGCCCTTCGGATCACCGGTGGTCCCCGACGTGTAGCACATTCCGGCCGCGGTTCGTTCGTCGAACTCCGCCCAGGTGAAATCGCCGTCGGCTTCCGCGAGGTAGCTTTCGTAAGACACCGCGTTCTTGAGCGATGTTTCGGGCATATGCGCATCATCGGTCAGGATCACCACGCGTTCCAGGCTCGGAACTTTTGGCGCGATCATCTCGACCAGTTTGACAAAGGTCAGGTCGACGAAGAGCATCTTGTCTTCGGCATCATTCATGATCCAGGCGATCTGGTCGGGAAACAGGCGCGGATTGAGCGTATGGTAGACCGCTCCGATCCCGAGGATCCCGTACCAGGTTTCCAGATGCCGCCAGGTGTTCCAGGCCATGGTCGCGATCCGGTCGCCGACACCGCAACCATCACGTTCCAGGCGCTGCGCCAGCTTCAGCGAGCGGGCGCGGATTTCGGCGTAGTTCGTGCGGTGAAAGGGCCCTTCGATCGAGCGGGATACGACTTCTCTCTGGCCGTGATAAATTGCCGCATGATCGATGACCTTGTGGCACAGAAGCGGCCATTCCTGCATCATTCCAAGCATATGATCCCCTTTGGATTTTCTCCTCGTCCAGCCACAAACACTAGCGCCATCAGGGGAGTTCAGACAACCTCAAATTATTGCCAATTAGGCGTTTTGCATATGAATGAATTTAGTATAGTCTTAAATAAAGTTTGGCAGATGCGGGTCTATCAAAGCCGAATTGCTTGTCGGGTTCTTTCTCAATGAAAGGTTGTTTTAACAAGCGCATGAATTGGGGGGCTACAGTGATAATCGACGGCTTTGCAGGCGAGCATAATTCCGCGAAGAGCCATCATCTTTCCTTGTCAAAGGTCTGTATGCTGGGACTGTGCCACGTATGACCGTTGATGGTCACAAGAAAATGGGTGATTTTAGCCTGAGTGATCAGGTGGTGAACTGCGAGACACAGTTCGACGTCCTCAGGCTTCTGCGCGAAGTCACCAAGGGGTTTGGCTACCAGTATTTTTTTGTGGCCGGCAGTCCTTCGGCAGAGGTCAAAACCTTCGCTGAAGCAATTGTCATCACCTCAGCACCGTCCGAAATGGTGCAGAAACAGGATGCCAGCCAGCCGCCGCCAAGCAATCCGCTGACTGGCGTTCTTCGCCAGTTCAGTGCACCTTTCGAGTTCAGGCTCGATCAACCGGACCAGACTGTCCCGGCTAACTTCAAGGATTTTGCCGAACGCGTGGCGGCCAGCTACGGTCTTGAGTGCTCATTTGTCGTTCCTGTCTATCATCCGGACCATGGCCCGGCCGCGCTTCTGTTCATCGGCAAGCGGGCGCCCCTGAGCTTTGTGGAAGCCGCAGAACTGTCGCACTATGGCCAGCTGCTGCACGAGAAACTGCGTCACGTTTCGGCAAGGCCGCCGAAACCCGATTCTCCACTGACCGAGCGCGAGCGGGAGTGTCTCGTCTGGACCTCGGTCGGCAAGACCTCGATCGAAATCGCGCAGATTCTCAACCTCTCGGAACACACGGTCAACCACTACCTCAACAATGCGGCCCGCAAGTTCAATGCCGTCAACAGGACCCAGGCCGTGGCTCACGGCCTGCGCTTTGGCTTCATAGACTGATTGCCTGGCGTCAGGTTTTTGCCAGACTGCGCCGGCGCTACTGTGCCACCGGGTACCAGTAGCGCGCATTGGCCTCCCCGCGGATGATCCTTACATGCTGATTGGCGAAGACCCGGTAGGGATGGCTCCACTCGCCGTCCGGCCATTGCACCCGGATGGTTGCGCGTTCGGAGACGCCCAGGCCCAGATGGACGAAACCGGTTTGCCCCGAAGCATGCCCGCCGCCGATCTGGATCCTGCGGGTCTGGGTGCGCGTCCCGGTGCGCACCGAGATCAGCGATCCGACGGCGGACGGATTGATCTTGCCGTTGTCGAGTTCGATCTTGATCCAGTTGCCGAGCGCCCGCTGCCCCCAGTCCGTTGCCACGCCCAGGTTACGGAAAAGACTTGCCGGATGCTCCCGGTTGACCACAAGCAGATCCAGCATGCCGTCCATGTTGAAATCTTCGACGATCGCACCACGGCCCCTTGTGTTCAGGGCGATACCGGCCTCCATACCTTTTTCGTGGAACGTGTCGTCAAACCCGCCCAGCAAGAGATTGTCCGGGTCGAAACTGGCGAAATCGGGCATCGCCTGCACGTTGCCCTTGGCAATGAAGAGATCGGTCTTGGTGTCATTGTTGAAATCGGCAAACTCGCTGTGCCAGCCGGTTGAGGGTTTCGAATCCCCGCCGGCATAAGGCCGGTGGGCGGTGGCACCCTTTTCGAACGCGATGTCGCGATATGTCGGCCGATCCTCGCCGGCTTCCTCGTCAAGCTTCTGCAACTTTGTGTCGCCCATCGAGGTCAGCGCATATTCGGGCAGACCATCGGCATCAAAATCCGTTTCGGCGATTCCCATGCCCCATACGGTCAGCCTCTGCCAACCCTGCGAGGCGGTGTAGAGCCGCGGTGGTCGGCCCTGGTTCATTTCCCAAAGCTGTTCCTGTCCACCGCGGTAATATTGCCGGTCATTGGTGATCCTCAGATCAGGCTCGCCCGAGCGGTTCCAGTCTGTAAACAGCAGCGATAGCGCACAGTGGCCGGGCTCTAGCCTTAGGGCATCCGAGTAGTCGGGCACGTCGCCGGGGCGTGGTCGAAGCAGCTGGTTCGGCTCGCAGGTACCAAATGGGGTTCCCGGTGCCGAGCGATCCACATAATTGCCGATCGCTATGGTCGGAAAACGGTTGCCCTTTTCCCATATTGCCGACATGCCGGTCGACCACGCCCGGCCCCCGTCGATCGAGAAGCTCCTGTTGGCTTTCTCGAAACGGCAATCGGGGCCGCCCTTGAGCACCAGGTTGCGCCCGAGCCGCAGCAGCACCAGGTCCGTATGCCGGTCATTGTCGATATCGAGCGGATAGGCTCCCAGTACACCGGTGAGATCCTCCGCCTTCAATCCTGTTTGCATCGGTTTGAACGCCAGCGGGCCGCCGGTCATACTTTCGTTGACGAAGAACTTCGCTGGTGCGGATCCGCCTGCAATCAGCAGATCGGGAAGGCGGTCCCCGTTACAATCGAAACTCGCCGCACCGCCGCCGACAAAAAACTCCCATCCGCCGGTGTAGCTTTGATCGATGCCCGCGCTTGCCGCCTCCTCATGAAGGGTCGGCACGTCGGCGGTAAAGGCTGTCTGGGCGCTCGCGGATTGGCCAAGGGCCGCGAGCCACACCGCGCTGATGGCGAGCAGGGTAGAGATGGTCTTCATGGGACAATCACCAGGGTCTTGAGAAAGGCGATCAAGGCTGATTTCTCCGATTCCGATGCCGCGGCATAGGCATCGCGGGCCTCCCGGCCATTGCCGCCATGGGCGAGGATGATCTCGTCAAGCGTGGTGAAATCATTGCGGTGTCCGTAAGGCTGTGTGGAGCCCACGCCCCACAGCTCCGCCGTCATGAAGATGTTGCGGTCGACGAAACGCTGTGAAAGCAGTTCATTGCCTAGCACATCGATCTGGTTGTCGGTCATCATGTGCCGCTTCAGATCGCCAAACAGCGGCACCAGCACCCGGCCGTCCTCATCGCGGGGAAGGCTTTTGGCCCAGTCCAGCAGCGCAATGTCGTAGATCGCACTGGCGCTGACCTGGCCGTCATTGAGCGTGCCGGCCTGATCGAAGGGCCCCGGATCGGTAAAGGAGAGTGTCTCCAGCGGCAGGGCAGGGCGGTGGCAGGATGTGCATCCGAAATCGGAAAAGCTTGTTTCTCCCTGCGCCGCGGCTTCGGCCCAGCCGCTGGCTGCGGGGATCAACTGAACCGGCGCCGGCAATGTCGCTTGCCAGGCCACGAGAGCGGAGACATCGGCGGAGGAAATCTCCGCCGATTTGCCGTCGCCATCAAAGTCATCCGACCCGGTCCAGCGAGGGCCGAAACGTTCGTCTGCCTGCATGCCGTGATGGTGGTTGAGCGCGTTGATGGTGAACTGCCTCAGCGATGTCATCACCCCCTTCTGCGTGAAAGGCCGGATGACAAGGTCGGTGTCGATGCCATCGAGTTCATCGAGATTGACCGACCCGTCCGGATCCGCCGATACATGTCCGAAATCGACACCCTTGGCTTCCAGCGGCAACCGGACCGTCGTGCCGCTGGACCGTGCTTCCGAAAGCGCCCGGGTCCGGATCGACTGCAGCTCATCGCTCATTTCGCGGGCCAGCAGCTCCACCAGCCCCGCGCCGAAGAGATGGTTGGTGCCCCGCTCACTGGAAAACTGCGGGTCGAGCGAATCGAAATCCGCGCTTTCAAAACCTTCCGAGGCAAACACGTTGGCGACGAAGTCGCCGGAGCCGCCGGTGGCAGGCTGGTTGTGGCAGGCGGCACAGGATCCCGCGTCGGGGCCTGCGGTTCTGAAAAACACCTGCTCGCGCGGATGCCTGCGTCGTGTCGGATCGATCGCCTGTGTCGCCTCAGGCCGGCCGACACCGTCAAGCGTGGTGAAATGCGCTTCGAACAGGTCCTTGCCGGTATTTGTCAGAACCTCGAGCTGGTCCTTTGAAAGCGGGCCGCTCGGCATCGTCTCCGTGGCGCCGAGCGCCCGTGTTCGCTCCGCCCATGGCTCGTCGGCGGCCACCGCAGCTGCAGCCAGTCCCACTTGCAGGACCGCGACGGCTGCGATCCGGCAGCTCCAGCGCGTTCTTTGAGCCCGGTGATTCATGCTGTTCCTCCCTGAGCAAGGATCTTGGGTGCGATCACGTCACGGTCGATCGCCGACATGGTATGATTGAGGTGGCCTTCGAAGACGAGGCGTTCTTCATCTGGCGAGGCCGACATTTCGGGCGGGCCTTCGATCTGAACACCGAGCGAGGCGGAAAGGCCTTCGTCGATTCCCGGCCGCATGAGGTCAAAGAACCGGACGCCCGGGCCGGTGAAGACGATCGGCATTTTGCCGTGAAGACTGATCAGCCGCGCCAGCCCGTTGCCGATGGCCGTGCCGGCGTCGCGAAAGGCGGTCTTGGCCATGCGGTCGCCGCCGCGCGCAAGCACCGCGATCCTCTCGATTTCGACAAATGGCACGAAATGCGCCGGCAAGGTGTTTGGCGGAACCCTGAAGGCTGCGCGCAGGATGGCGTAGGAGCCGGCATAGGCCTCGATGCAGCCTTGCGAACCGCAGCGGCAAAGTGCGCCGCCATGGCTGTGTATCATGTGTCCGAAGCCTGGAGCCCGGGCCCGCGGAGATTCATAGCCGTCGGCATGGACCACTCCCAGGCCGATCGAATGGCCGAGCGACAGGGCAGCCAGCCGTGGGATAGGCTTGCCCGCCTTGCGGCTGAGCGAGGTGTGCAGCGCGCTGGCCACCAGCAGGCTCTCGTGGCTGAGCGTGATCGTGGCCTGCCAATCGGGCTCGAGCGTCTTGTGCATGTCGATCTGCTGGCTGCCCAGCACGGAAGACCACAGCAGCGTCCTGTTGTCGTCGGCGACGAGACCCTTCGACGAGATCGAGATGGCTTTCAGAGCATGATTCGGGATTCGGGATTTCTCCGCGAGCCGTCCGAGAGCAGCCCGGATGTCGGCGGCAAATGCATCCACCTTCTGCCCGGCATTGTCGCGCTTTTCCTCGATGCGGTAGATCAGGGTGCCTGAATAGTCGACCATGGAATACTGCAGTACATCGGACGATATCCGGACAAAGGCGGCATAGGCCGCCGAGCGGCGCTGCTTGAAAAGGATTCGCGGCCGGCCGCGTCCACCGGCCGGCGCCGCCACCGTGCGCTCGATGACGTTCTCGTTCTCCAGTTCCTGCGTGATGGCAGTCACCGTTGCCGAGGCGAGCCCGGTCTCGATGGCAAGCTCCGTATGCGACTGTCCGTTCTTGCGTCGCAACGCCGCAAGGATGCGGGCGCGGTTTTGCTGGCGGATGAGCTCGGTGCTCGACTTCGTCAGCATTTTCGCTGCCGCCAATTCATTGCTGCAAATCCACTTCCGTTCCTCACTGCATGAGGGACAGGCTCTCCCGGCCGTTCCTCCCACGCCTCCCTTGTCATTCCGGCTCTTGACCCATGATACCGGCCGCCGGTTTGCCTGTCTTCAGCTTCGCCAGGGTTTTCCCCTTGCAGGCGATGCCGTTGCAGGCAGTGCGGTCTCGATCGGGCTGGTCCGGCGCTTGTCTTGCCCGTGTTGACAGCCTGAGTGAAGCCTGACATTAATTTTCTCGACTGTCGAGAAAAAGCTCGCCACCGAGCTGCGGGTCGTGCAGTTGAACAGTGACCGGACTGGAACACTCCATCCGATGTGAATTTTTTGGGAGGACTACATGAAATCGATTATCCATCTTCTGGCCGGATCGGCCCTTGCTCTGACCATGTCCACAGCCGCTTTCGCGAAGGACATGGTGATTGGCGTATCCTGGTCGAACTTCCAGGAAGAGCGCTGGAAAACTGACGAGGCAGCAATGAAGGCTGCGATCGAAGCGGCTGGCGACACCTATGTCTCCACCGACGCGCAATCGTCTGCCGCAAAGCAGCTTTCGGACATTGAAAGCCTGATGGCCCAGGGCGTCGATGCGCTCATCGTTCTGGCGCAGGACACCCAGGCGATCATTCCCGCCGTCCAGGCGGCCGCCGACGAAAATGTGCCGGTCATCGCCTACGACCGTCTCATCGAGGACAGCCGTGCCTTCTATCTGACCTTCGACAATGTCGAGGTTGGCCGCATGCAGGCCCGTGCGGTGCTCGCCGCTGCGCCGAAGGGTAACTACGTGATGATCAAGGGTTCGCCCACCGATCCGAACGCAGACTTCCTTCGTGGCGGCCAGCAGGAGGTCCTGCAGTCGGCCATCGATGCCGGCGATATCACCATCGTTGGCGAGGCCTACACCGACGGTTGGCTTCCGGCCAACGCCCAGCGCAACATGGAGCAGATCCTGACTGCCGAAGACAACAAGGTCGACGCTGTTGTGGCCTCCAACGACGGCACCGCCGGCGGTGCAGTGGCTGCGCTGACGGCGCAGGGCATGGAAGGCATTCCGGTCTCGGGCCAGGACGGCGACCATGCCGCCCTCAACCGCGTTGCCAAGGGCACGCAGACCGTCAGCGTCTGGAAGGATGCCCGTGCGCTCGGCAAGGCTGCCGGTGAAATCGCTGCCCAATTGGCCAGCGGCACCGCCATGGCCGACATCGACGGCGCTTCCGAATGGACCTCGCCTTCCGGCACCACGATGACCGCGATGTTCCTCGCACCGGTTCCGATCACCAAGGACAACCTCGCCACGGTTGTCGATGCTGGCTGGATCAGCAAGGAAGATCTGTGCCAGGGCGTCTCCGGTGGTCCTGCTCCCTGCAACTAAGGGTTCGACCTCAGTCGCTTGAATTGTGAACAGTGTCCCCATCCTTCGGGGTGGGGGCGCATCTTTGCATCTATCCGGAAGACGGCCATGACCGATACGCCCCCTGCTGCGAGCGCGCCGCCGAAGCCGCGAAACTTCTTCTCCGCCCTGGAAATTGACACACGTCTGCTCGGCATGATCGGCGCTTTCGTGGTGATCTGCCTTGTCTTCAATTTCCTCACCGAGGGGCGTTTCATGACCCCGCGGAACCTCTTCAATCTGACGATCCAGACCGCCTCTGTTGCCATCATGGCGACCGGCATGGTGTTCGTGATCGTCACACGCAACATCGATTTGTCAGTGGGGTCGCTGTTGGCGACCTGCTCGGCGATGATGGCGATGACCCAGACCTGGTTCGTTCCCGACTGGCTCGGTTTTGGGCTCAACAATCCCGCCACCATGCCCATTGCAGTCGTTGTCGGCATCCTGACAGGCCTGCTCATTGGCGCCTTCCAGGGCTGGTTGATCGGCTATCTGGCCATCCCGGCCTTCATCGTCACGCTGGGCGGTTTTCTCGTCTGGCGAAACGTTGCCTGGCACCTGACCAAGGGGCAGACCATCGGGCCGCTGGATGAGAACTTCCAGTTGTTCGGCGGCATCAACGGAACGCTCGGGGAGACCTGGAGCTGGATTTTCGCCGTCGTTGCCATCATTGGCTCGCTCTACGCGCTGATCCAGTCCCGGCGTACCCGGGTGGCGCACGAGTTTCCGGTCAAGCCGGTGTGGGCGGAAGCGCTCATAGGCGCAATCATGGCGGCTACGATCATCGGCTTTGTCGCGATTCTCAATGCCTATGAAATCCCCACTGCACGCCTGCAGCGTATCTACGAGGCCCGAGGCGAGATCCTGCCCGAGGGCACGATCGCAGGGTATGGTATCCCGATATCTGTCCTGTTGTTGATCCTTATCGTCATCGTCATGACCATCGTTGCGCGGCGCACCCGGCTGGGACGCTACATCTTTGCCACCGGCGGCAATCCGGAAGCCGCGGCTCTGGCGGGTATCAACACCCGTCTGCTGACGGTCAAGGTCTTCGCCATCATGGGCATGCTGTGCGCCATTTCGGCCATTGTCGCCTCGTCACGCCAGACCTTCCATTCCAACGACATCGGCACGCTCGATGAGTTGCGGGTGATCGCGGCAGCTGTGATCGGCGGTACCGCTCTGGCGGGCGGTATGGGCACGATATATGGCGCCGTGCTGGGTGCCCTGATCATGCAAAGCCTGCAATCGGGCATGGCAATGGTGGGTGTCGACGCGCCCTATCAGAACATGGTCGTGGGTTCCGTCCTTGTTCTCGCCGTCTTCATCGATATCCTCTACCGCCGACGCACGGGAGACAGGACATGACCGCACCACTCGTTGAAATGCGTGACATGGTGAAGTCGTTCGGCGGCATCAAGGCTGTCGATCACGTCACCATCGACCTCTACCCTGGTGAAGTGGTCGGCGTGCTCGGTCACAACGGTGCTGGCAAGTCGGTGCTGATGAAGATGCTGTCGGGTGCTCTGCAGCGCGACAGTGGCGAGATCTACATCAACGGCGAGAAGGCTACGATCAACAATCCGCGCGACGCGCGCAATTACCAGATCGAGACCATCTACCAGTATCTCGCGCTCGCCGACAATCTGGACGCGGCGTCAAACCTCTTCCTTGGACGTGAGCTGATGAGCCCGACCGGTTTTGTCAATGACGCCCAGATGGAAGCCGAGACCCGAAAGATCCTTGCCCGCCTCAACCCGAACTTCAGGCGCTTCCATACGCCTGTTGCCGGACTGTCCGGAGGCCAGAGGCAATCGGTGGCGATCGCCCGCGCGGTCTATTTCAATGCCAGGATCCTGATCATGGATGAGCCGACCGCGGCGTTGGGCGTTCAGGAAACCCAGATGGTGGCGGAACTGATCGAACAGCTGAAGTCGGAAGGCATCGGCATCTTTCTGATCGACCATGACATCCACCAGGTCAAGATGCTGTGTGACCGGGCCAATGTCATGAAGAACGGACAATTGGTCGGGACCGTGAAGGTCGACGAGGTCAGCGAGGATGACATGCTCGGCATGATCATCGCCGGCAAGTGTCCCGCCAACGCGATCCCCGGACCCGGGGCGCTGCAAACCGCCTGACAGACCGAACAAAACCGGGGCCCAAGGCCCCGGTTTTTTGTTGCGGCGCGATAATTTCTCCATTCGAGCTAGCCAAGTAAGGGCTGTAGCCTGAGAAAACACGATATATTACAAATAGTTCTGCAAGTTTATCGGATGATAAATTTTTTCGGATTTTCCTATTGCAATGCAGCATAAACTGTTCCATATATCAATCAACGCCACGCCGAACTCCTCCTCCTCCCAATTCGGCATGGCAGTAGTCGGGGCGACTAGGCCGGGATCCTCCTCCCAAGCACCGGTCCGAGCGTCACGACGAAGTACAAACGCCTGCCTGGCTCCGCCCGGCAGGCGTTTTGTTTTTCAGGCCTCAGAGCAACGTTGCCACAGATGGCGATTTCCTCAGCCTCGTTCGGGGAAGAAAGATGCCCTGTGCTCCTGAGCTACGGCGGAGATGTGATCTGCCACGGTTCGCACCCGCGCCAGGTCGCGGGCTGATTCATGATAGACCATGAAATAGGACCGCTCGATGCGGTGGTGCGGCAATACCCGCACGAGGTCCGCATCAAGCCCGGCGATGTAATCATGCAGAACGGCGATGCCCGCGCCCGAGCGCACAGCCTCGGTCTGCCCGGTGGCGCTCGATATCTCGAACTGGGCTGTCCAGTTGCGCAGGATTTCCCGAGTGAACTGTAGCGAAGGTGAAAAGATCAGATCCTCGACGTAACTTATCAGCCGGTGCTGCTTGAGATCGTCGGCAGTCTCAGGCGTGCCGTGTTCGGCCAGGTAGGACCGCGCGGCATAGAGCGACAGTGAGTAGTCGACCAGCTTGCGCGCAACCAGCCGTCCTTCCGCCGGACGTTCGACGGTGATCGCGATATCGGCTTCGCGCTGCGGCAGCGAAAAGCTGCGCGGCACCGGCACCAGCTGCAGCCTCAGGTCGGGATGGCGGGCAATCAGCGCGCCCAGCCGGGGCGCCAGGAATGAGACCCCGAAACCATCCGGCGCGCCGATCCGCACCGTGCCCGAGATGGCGCTGTCGGTGCGACCGAGATTGGCCTGCGCCGCCAGCATCTCGGCTTCCATGCGCTCGGCATGAACCAGAAACGCCTCGCCTTCGCCGGTCAGCCCGCAGCCATTGGTGCGGCGGACCACCAGCTGAGCCCCGAGGTTGGTCTCAAGCGAGGTGATCCGGCGCGCGGCGGTTGCGTGGTTAATCCCCAGCCGCCGGGCGGCGGCAAGGATCTGCCCGGAGCGGGCGACAGCAAGAAAGACCCTGATGTCGTCCCAGTTCACCGCCACTTATCCGAAGACAACGGTCTTGTGACCGTTGAGCATGACACGGGATTCAAGGTGCATCTTTACTGCCCGCGCCAGCACCCGGGCTTCGATGTCACGGCCTGCGGCTACGAAATCATCCGCGGTCATGGCGTGCGTCACGCGCTCGGTTTCCTGCTCGATGATCGGACCTTCATCGAGGTCGGCGGTGACGTAGTGCGCGGTCGCGCCGATCAGCTTGACGCCGCGTTCGTGCGCCTGGTGATAGGGCTTGGCCCCCTTGAAGCTCGGCAGAAAGGAGTGGTGAATGTTGATCACCTTGCCGAACAGCCGGCGCGACAGGGTGTCTGACAGCACCTGCATGTAGCGCGCCAGGATCACCAGATCGGCGCCGCTCTTGGTGGCGAGATCAAGCAGTTTTTCTTCCTGAGCGGTTTTGGTTTCCTTGGTCACCGGCCAGTAGTGGAATGGAATTCCCTCGATCTCCGCTGTTCGGCGGCTGTCCTCGTGATTGGAAACAATGCCGACCACCTCGGCATCGAGCCAGCCGACACGGATCTGATAGATGAGATGCAGCATCGCATGGTCGAATTTCGACACCATGATGATGATCTTCGGGCGCTTGGCGACCGTGTTGATATCGAGCCGCATCTCGAACCGCGCCACCGGCGCCTGCAGCGCCCGCTTGACCGCCTCGGCATCGACGCCATCCGGCGTTTCGATCGCAATCCGCATGAAAAACCGGTTGGTCTGGCGATCCCAGAACTGGCTTGATTCAGCAATGTTGGCGCCAATGGCCGCAAGTTCGGTGGTGATCGCCGCGACGATGCCTGGTTGGTCGGCACAGGCGATGGTGATGACAAAATGCGGATGCGCCATGGAAGTCTCCGGTTTCAAATGGCCCCGGTTTCCGGCCACCTTCCAGCGGCTTTGCAGCATCCTCCCGGGACGGTCAAGCCCGTCCCGGGATCGGGTGTCCGGCCGTTCAGCCGTGGGCGATCATTACATGCCGCACTGCAGTATAATCCTCAAGGGCATAAAGCGACATGTCCTTGCCATAGCCCGACTGCTTGATGCCGCCATGCGGCATCTCGTTGACCAGCATGAAATGGGTGTTGATCCAGGTGCAGCCATACTGCAGCCGCGCAGCACAGGTCATCGCCTTGGAAATATCCTTGGTCCAGACCGAGGAGGCGAGGCCATACTCGGAATCATTCGCCCAGGAGACTGCTTCCTCTGCCTCGGTAAAGCGGGTGACGGAGACCACCGGGCCGAACACTTCGCGCTGGACGATCTCGTCTGACTGAAGTGCGCCTGCAATCAGGGTCGGCTGATAATAGAAGCCGTTGCCGTCGCCGGGCTTGCCGCCCGTGGTGATTTCCATGTGCTTCATTTCCGAGGCGCGCTCGACGAAGCTCGCGACCCGGTCACGCTGGCGCTTCGAGATCAGCGGGCCGATCTCGTTTTCGGCGTCGTCGCCATGGTCATACTTGATGCTCGACACCGCGCTCGACAGGCTGGCGACGAGCTTGTCGTAGATTTTCGGACCCGCATAGATCCGGCAGGCGGCGGTGCAGTCCTGTCCGGCATTGTAGTAGCCGAACGCGCGGAGCCCATCGACAACCGCATCCAGATCGGCGTCGTCGAACACGATCACCGGCGCCTTGCCGCCCAGTTCCAGATGCGTGCGCTTGACCGACTTGGCGGCCGCCTGCAGCACCTTCTTGCCGGTGGCGACGTCACCGGTGATCGAGACCATGTTGATCTTGGGATGATTGATCAGCGCGTTGCCGACGCTCTCGCCACGGCCGAGTACGACGTTGACGACGCCTTCGGGCAGGATGTCGGCGAGGATCTTGGCAAACTTCAACGCCGTCAGCGGCGTCTGCTCGGAAGGCTTGAACACAACCGTGTTGCCGCCGCCGATCGCCGGTGCCAGCTTCCACGCCATCATCATCAGCGGATAGTTCCAGGGTGCGATCGAGGCGATGATGCCGACAGGATCGCGGCGGATCATTGAGGTATGACCTTCCATGTATTCACCCGCCGCCTGGCCCGGCATGCAGCGCACGGCGCCGGCGAAGAACCGGTAGCAATCGACGATGGCCGGGATTTCGTCGTTCTTGACGGCATTGATCGGCTTGCCGCAATTGAGCGCCTCAAGCGCTGCGAACCCGTCCGCTTCCGCTTCGATCCGGTCGGCTATCTGAAGCAGATAGGCCGAGCGTTGCGCAGGCGTGGTCCTCGACCATGTGGCAAATGCCTTCTCGGCGGCGTTGACCGCGGCCTCGATCTGGATCGAGGAGGCTTCGGGAAGGTTGAGAATGGTCTCTCCGGTGCGCGGATTGAAGATCTTCTCTTCCGCCTCCGTCCCGGCTTCGAAGCGGTTGCCGATCAGCATTTGGGTGTCCATGGTGTCTCTCCCGTGTGTTATTTGCCCTGTCCGGAAATCTGGTCTCCGTCCCGGGTCAGGTAATAGGCGGCAAGGATAGGCAGGAAGGTGACCAGAACGACCACCATCGCCACCACATTGGTAACGGGGCGTTGGCGCGGCCTGACCAGTTCCTCAAGCATCCAGATGGGCAGCGTGGCTTGCTGTCCGGCGGTAAAGGTGGTGACGATCACTTCGTCGAAGCTGAGCGCGAAGGCCAGCATTCCGCCAGCCAGCAGCGCCGTGCCGATATTGGGCAGGATGACATGGCGGAAGGTCTGGAACCCGTCGGCGCCGAGATCCATTGAAGCCTCGATCAGCGAGCCCGAAACCCGCCGGAACCGCGCCACAGCGTTGTTGTAGACCACGACCACGCAGAAAGTCGCGTGACCCAGTACGATGGTCCAGAACGAAAACGGGATCTCGGCGAGGTTGAAAGCGGACCTGAGCGAGATGCCGGTGATGATGCCGGGCAGGGCGATCGGCAGGATCACCAGCAGCGAGATCGCCTCGCGCCCGAAGAACTTTGTCTGCGAGATGGCGGCTGCGCAGAGTGTGCCGAGCACCAGCGCCACCACGGTCGAAATCGAGGCGACGCGGACCGACAGGCTGAGCGCCTCCCAGACATCGGGCCGGTTCCAGGTCACCGCCAACCATTTGAGCGTCAGGCCCGGCGGAGGGAACTGGTAGCTCTTGTCCTCGGTGGTGAAGGCGTAAAGAAAGATCAGCAGGATCGGCAGGTGCAGGAAGGCCAGGCCGATGCCCGCGGCGATCTTCAGTCCCATCGGGGTGCGGTTTTGCTTGTCAGAGCGCATTGAAGGCTCCCGCACGTTTGGCCAGCCACAGATAGATCCCCATGATCACCACCGGCACCACGGTGAAGGCTGCGGCAAGCGGAATGTTGCCCGCCGTGCCCTGATGCGCATAGACCGCCATGCCGATGAAACGGTGCGATGTGCCGATGATCTGCGGGATGATGTAATCGCCCAGCGTCAGCGAGAAGGTGAAGATCGAGCCGGCGATGATTCCCGGCAGCGCCAACGGCAGCAGCACATTGACGAAGGTCTGCCGCGGCGAGGCGCCAAGATCGGCGGAGGCTTCGAGCAGATTGCCGGGCACCCGCTCAAGCGCCGCCTGCACGGGCAGGATCATGAACGGCAGCCAGACATAGACGAAGACCAGGAAAGTGCCAGTCAGGCTGACCGACAGCGAGTTGCCGCCGACCACCGGCAGCGCCAGCCATCCCTCGATCAGGAAGGTCAGGTGAAGCTTGTCGAAGATCCAGCTGAGGATCCCCTCCTTGGCCAGGATCAGCTTCCAGGCATAGACCTTGACCAGATAGCTCGACCACAGGGGCAGCATCACGCCGAGATAGAACACCGCTTTCCAGCGCCCTTTCGCGTAACGGGCGGCGAAATAGGCGATCGGAAAGGCGATGATGGCGGAGGCGATGGTCACCAGCCCTGCCATGGTAACGGTGCGGACAATGATGTCGAGATTGGAAGGGCGCAGCAGTTCGCCATAGGTCTTGAGCGTGAACTCGCGCACCACAAGACCGGAGAATTCATCGATCGAAAAGAAGCTCTGGATGAGGAGCGCGAACAGGCTGCCGAGATAGATGATGCCGAGCCACAAAAGCGGCGGCGTCAGCATGACGAACAGCAGCAGTTTCGGATTGCGCCAGAAGGCATCCGAAAGCGCCCCGCCGATGCCGCCGCGCCCGGGCAGCATGGCTGCGGACGGAGCGCTTGCAGCAGAACTCATGCCCCGGCTCCCATCAGGTGCAGGGTGTTCATGTCCCAAGAGAAGCGGACGCTTTCACCCTGTGAAGGCACCGGCGCGCCCGAAGGCAGCAGCACGTTGATCTTCTCCCCCGAAACATCCAGCGTAACGCGGGTGGCACTGCCAAGGAAACTGGTTCCGGTAACGGTGGCGTCATGTCCGCTTTCGCCTCCAAGCCGGATGTCTTCGGGCCTGAGGCTCGACCATTCCGCCACGCCTGCGAGCCTCTCGGTGAGTTGCGGCGAAAGCACGTTGGAAGAGCCGACAAAGTCCGCGACAAAACGGGTTCTCGGACGGCGGTAAATGTCTTCTGGCGTGCCGGTCTGCATGATCCGGCCTTCGTTGAAGACGGCGATCCGGTCCGCCATCGACAGCGCTTCGCCCTGGTCGTGGGTGACGAAGACAAAGGTGATGCCGAGCGCCTTTTGCAGAACCTTCAATTCTTCCTGCATCTGTTCGCGCAGCTTGAGGTCAAGCGCGCCGAGCGGTTCGTCCAGCAAAAGCACTTTCGGTTTGTTGACCAGGGCCCGTGCCAACGCCACGCGCTGCCGCTGGCCGCCCGACAATTGCCCGGGCTTGCGCGCGCCGTAACCGGGCAGCTTGACCATTTCGAGGGCTGCTTCAGCCTCGCGGGTGCGTTCGGCCTTGCCGGCGCCGCGGATCATCAGCCCGTAGGCGACATTGTCGGCCACGTTGAGATGCGGAAACAGCGCATAGTCCTGGAACACGGTATTGACGTTGCGCCGGTAGGGCGGAACGCCTTCCGCGGTCTCGCCAAAGATCTCGATATGCCCGGAGGTTGGCTGCTCAAATCCGGCAATCAGCCGCAGACATGTTGTCTTGCCCGATCCCGACGGCCCGAGCATGGCGAAAAACTCGCCCGCTTCGATCTCCAGATCGACGGCGTCGACAGCGCGAACGGTTCCGAAGTGTCGGGAGACCTGTTGAAATGAGACAGCATACGGCATGGAAATTCCAAATCAGTCCTGATGTGCCCTGCAAGAGGGAACCGGTCCGGACGAGAGTACATCACGATGGTGTGGCGAGGCACCGGTCTCCCTCTCCGGATCGGAGAGGGAAAGGTTTTTTCAGGTTACGGTCGCCGGATCAGCGGCCGCCGATAACGCCGATGTAATCGGAGACCCAGCGATAGTAGGGAACGCACTCGCCCTGGCTTTCGCACTTCGAAACCGGTGTGGTCCAGAAGTTGATCTTCTCGAAATCATCCAGGCCGTTGGCGGTGCAGCCTTCAGCGGTCTGCATGCCGCGGCCGTCAGTGCAGGCCGCGGGAACGGCGGGGTTGGCGCCGAACCAGACCGAGAGATCGGACTGAAGATTCGAGGCCAGCGAATGCTCCATCCACATGTAGGCGCAGTTGGGGTTAGCGGAGTCCACATGCATCATCGTGGTGTCGGCCCAGCCGGTGGCGCCTTCCTGCGGGATGGTGGAGGCCACGGGCTGGTTGTCGGCCTTCAGCAGGTTGACCTGGAACGGCCAGGTGCCCGACGCCACCACGCCTTCATTCTTGAAGTCGTCGATCTGGATGAAGGCGTCATGCCAGTAACGTCCGACAAGCGTGCGCTGCACCCGGAGCAGGTCGAGTGCTTCCTTGTACTGGGCATCGTTGAGCTCATAGGGGCTCTTGATGCCGAGTTCCGGCTTGTGGAACATCAGGTACTGCGCAGCGTCGGCGATGTGGATCGGGCCGTCATAGGCCTGAACCCGGCCCTTGTTGCTCTGGCCGTCCGGGAGATCCATTTCCTCAAACACGACGTTCCAGGAAGTCGGAGCTTCCTTGAAGACTTCGGTGTTGTACATCAGCACGTTCGGGCCCCACATGTAGGGGGTGCCGTAATGCACGCCGTCGACCGTGTGCCAGGGCGCGTCCTTGAGCCGGTCGTCGACCGTTGACCAGGACGGGATCAGATCGATGTTGATCGGTTGCACCCGCTTGCCTGCGATCAGGCGCAGCGAAGCGTCGCCCGATGCGGTGACGAGGTCGAAGCCGCCTTCGTTCATCAGCGCCACCATCTCGTCGGATGTGTTGGCGGTCTTGACATTGACCTTGCAGCCCGAGGCTTCCTCGAACTTGGTCACCCAGTCGAAAGCCTTGTCGGTTTCCCCGCGCTCGATGTAGCCTGCCCAGGCAACGATGTTGACCTGGCCTTCACCGGGTCCGACCTCGGTCATCATTTCAGCCGATGCCAATCCCGGCGCCATCACCGAAAGCGCCATCGCCATCGCCGTGCATGTATTCAAGATCTTTTTCATTGCTTGAGCTCCCACCGTTGGTGGCCGCCGAAATGGCAGCCAGCGTCGGGAGCCAAGATTGATGCGGCCCGTGTGACTCCGCAAATTCTTTTATCAGAATGATGATATCGGAAAAACCGATAGCCTATGCAAGTCCACGTCGGTGCGTATCGCGGCGATTGAGGCCGCTTGGCTGCAATCCGAAGGACTGATCAGGCGGCACCATCCATGTCGGACGTCCGGCCAATGGCATCAAGCCGCTTTTGCAATGCAAGCCTATCGATGCTTTGCAATGGCAGGCTGGTGAAAATCGAAATCCTTGCATTGAGCATCCGGTATGCTTCCGAGAATGCCAGATGCTTCTCGGCTTCCGTTCCTTCGGCGGCGGCTGGGTCGGGCACGCCCCAATGGGCGGTCATCGGTTGACCGGGCCAGACCGGGCAGCTTTCGTTGGCGGCGTTGTCGCAGACGGTGAACACGAAATCCAGTTCCGGCGCGCCGGGCAGGGTGAATTCGTCCCAGTCCTTCGATCGGGCGAAGCCGGTGTCGAAATTCATCTGCCGAAGCAGATCCAGCGTGTAGGGATGGACTTCCCCTTTCGGCTGGGAGCCGGCCGAATAGGCCTTGAACCGGCCCTGTCCGACCCGGTTCATGATCGCTTCCGCAAGGATCGACCGGGCCGAATTGCCGGTGCATAGAAACAGGACGTTGAAGACCTTGTCTGCCATGGTTCTCTCGCTTCTCTGATAATCGTGAACTTGAAGTGCATCCCTGTCGCGGGCACATTAAATCAATATATCAAGAATACTAGATAAAAATGATTTGGCAAGGCTGTACTTTGTATCCGCGGCATTGAAACGATGAAGTGGTGGAAAGCGTGCTTCCAGGCACTGATCGATTCAGTCGCCGATCCAGGTCGAAACCGAATCCGTGATCACGCGGCAGTCGCCGGAGATGTTCATGACCTTTTGTGCGAACTTTGGCAGTGTCATCTTGACCGAGCCGGAGGTGCGGATCTCCGTCTCAGAGACCAGTTCCATGGTCAGGCGAACATCCGTTTTCTGTGCTCCCTCCGCACCGTAATCGATGCCTTGCGTGAAGATCGAAGCGGTCCAGCGATTGTTGCCTGCGGCACTCCAGCTGTGGCCGGGATTGAAATCCCGCGGCAGCTTGTTGGGATCGAAAGGTTTGGGGAAGCTGACACGCCGCGTTGTCGTTTCCGGGCCCTTGTTCTGAGCCGCCATCGCGCTTGCCAGCATCTCCGGACATCCTTCCATGCGCGTGGCCTTGACCACCGTGCGCCAGTTCCCGTCGCGCGGCTGCAGCCCGCCGGGGAACAGTTCGACCTCCTCCTGTCCCTGTCCGCCGCACTCCCGGTCGATCTGCCTGCGGGAGGCCGTTGACCATTCCGGCTTGCGCCCGGCGCCGATGATCAGGATCCCGCCGGAGGCCGATGGAAGTTCCGTACCCGCTGCCACCGACGCCTCGTCAATGGTCAGATCGGAGAGAAAGAAGCGTGCGCCGTTTCCGGTGCATTCGGCGACCAGCGCCTTTTCTTCAGCCATGGCCTGAGAAGCCACACCGCAAGCGATGGTGGCCGTTGCCAGAAAGATCTTCCACATGGTCTCGTCCTCAATTGGCAGGTTTGCGGTTCGGAACGAGCCGGTCGAGCAATTCGGCAGCGCCTTCCTCGGTCAGGGGACCGCCGGGATCAGATCCGGGTTCGGGCGCCAGCCCGATCTCGAACACATTCGGGCCTTCCGCGGTGATCTCGACATCGCCGGCAAACTGCAAGTCGCCGGCATCTCCGGTCACCCGGTAGCGCCCAGGCAGGAAGGAGCCGCTCATGCTCGGCGCGAAGTCGCTCGGCGCCCAGGCATCGAGCGGCAGGCTGTCATCAAGCGGGATCGCCGACCATTGCACCTGAAAGCTCTCAAACGCCTCTCCGACTTTGAACGTCGCCTCGACCTCGCCCGATGGCGATGGCGGGCTTGGGGGTGTCGCTTGCTCCTCCGGTTGCGCCGGCAAGGCATTCAATGTCCCGACCTGAAACGGGACACGGGCTTTTTCGACCTTGTCGTTGCCCATCTCGTAGACGAGTTCGTACGAGCCGGTCTCTTGCGGGGCAATCACCGGATTGCCCTCGGCGATGCTTCCAAGCGTCAATGCCCAGCCAACGGCGACGCCGTCCTTGTAAGCGCTGATGTAGTCGCTCGAGCCCTGGCCGCCAAAGCTTTCGAACGCGATTTCCGCACCTAGAGCGACGACCGACGGCACGACAAGACGAACCGCGGGATCAGCCTGGCTTTCGATGCGGGTCGAGCCGACGATCGTTCCATCGCCGCGTTCGAGCGTGACGATGAATTCGCCCGGCTCGGATGGCAGGGCCAGTGCATTGGCTTTCCTGCCTGCGCTGCCGCTGACATAGGACCAGGTGATCGCCGCACCGTCGGGGTCGCCGTTGGGCTTAGCCTTGTAGAGCGTCAACTGGAAATCGGCGCCGCCGACGTTCAGCCCTTCGCGGTTGATGGTCAGATCGATCAATGCGTTGTGCCCGGCGAGATAGGGTCCGCGATTGATCAGGCTGATATCGGGCAGGTCACCTGCGAGGGCCACCTCGATGGACCTGGCTTCCGGGTCCCTGATCTCGAAACCGGTTTCTCCCGAGCCGTTGGCGGTCGACAAGAGAGCCGTGTAGCGGCCCTGGTCCAGATTGAGGACAAAGGGCGAGTACCGCGCATCGCCGGTCAGTTCCGCAAGTTCGGTCACCGTGCCGGTATCCTCATTCCGGAGCGACCAGCTGTATCGCTCCGGCATGCTGTTGTTTCCAAGCAGGATGAACAGCTTAACCTCCGCAGAAATGGCAGGCTGCTCCACCGGAGCTTGCGCTTCCGTCTGTCTCAACGCGTCAGCCAGTTCTTCGCCGGTCGTTGGGCGCAAGAGCTTGCCGCCGGTCCTGTCCGGGATGCAGGCAAGAGTATTCGCCTCGGCTTCCGACAACCCGAAACCAACCACGTGCGCCCGTATCTTGATGCCTGACTGAGCGAGTTCATCCGCAATCGCGCAGACATCCGGAACGCAGGTTTCGATGCCGTCGGTGATCAGGACGATATCGGCCTCCTCGGCCGTACGCGGGACCTGTCGCGCGGCCTCCCGGAGTGCGCCGCTGATTGGCGTCTTGCCTTTTGGGTTGAGCGCGTTCAGGCGGGCAGAGACATCGTTCGCCGCGTAGACGCCCGACGGAAACAGGGTTTCGATATCTCCACAATCGCCCCGTCTTCGGTGCCCATAGGCGACAACACCGAGTGGTCGGCTCATGTCACGCCCGGCAAGATAATCGCCCAGAACCTCGCGGGCGACCTCGATACGGGTGCGGCCCTCGAGCTCCGCCCACATCGATCCCGATCCGTCGAAGACGAGGATGGTCGCGCTGTCCTCCTGAGCCTTGGCCGGCGGTTGCAGCAACAGCAGGAGGCCGGCGGCCAGTCCCAGGCCGTATCGCGAAGAGAGATGACGAAGCATGATCAAACCCGGTTGTGTTTCTTGCGCCGGATGGTTGCCAAGCTTGGTCCACTTGGCAATATATGGAAATCCTTAGGTGTGGCCCCGGTGTGACAGGAGCAGTCTATGCAGGCCAACGCGGTGGAAGACCTCCTGACATCGATGCAGACCGCGAAGGGCACGCCGGCGGTATGGGAAACCGCCGCCGCCTTTTTTGATGCCTGTGGTTTCGACCGGATCATCTATCTCGACATGGGCCCGGGCAGGGACAGGGTGATGGCCACCATGCCGGACGCCTGGATGGCCCATTACACCGAGCGCAATCTTGCCCGCATTGACCCGTTCATGCGCTATTGCGCGGCCTCGCTTATGCCGGTCGGCACCGGGGTCGACTATCTTGAGGAGCATTCCTACCTGGACCCACGCGAACGCGGCTTCATCCGCGAAGCCGCGGAGACCGGTTTTCGCTCGGGCATGAGCTGCATGATCCGTGTGAAGGGGCCGATGGGCGCTGCGGGCTGGAACCTGGGATCAACCATGCCGCGCCATCAACTAGAGAAGGTCTTCGCCCGGCAGGGGGACGTTATCCGCCTGGCCGCGCATTTCAGCCATGAAAAACTCGCGCAGTCAGACGGGGCCGCTGAGACGGCAAGGGTCGAGCTTTCGCCCCGTGAAACCGAATGCCTGCATTGGCTGGCGGCCGGGTTGCGGACCAAGGAAATCGCGGACCGGATGGGAATTCGGCCGATTACCGTCGAGCTGCATCTTCGCAATGCGCGAACAAAGCTTGGTGCCCAGACCCGCGAGCAGGCGCTTGCGCGCGCCATCGCGGCCGGTCTCCTGGCGGTCTGATCAGTGGATTGAACTGCTTAGCGTTGCCGGATGGCTCTTTGAGCCTGCGACAGGTCAATGAAGTCCCGCGCGGCCTGGTTCATCTGGCTGCCGCGACGCCAGGCGACGCCGACCTGCACCATCGGCAGGCTTCCCGACACGTCACGGCTTTCGATCCGGTCGCCTTCGAGCGACCAGGGCCGGTAGACCAGATCCGGCAGCAACGCCACGCCGGCCCCGGTTGCAACAAGGCTGCGCACCGCTTCGACCGAGCGCGTTCGGAAAGCGATTTTCGGGCGGGATCCGATGGCGTTGAGCAGCTTGGCCGTACTTTCCTCGATTTCGTCAATCGTCAGCATGATCACCGGTTCCTCGGCGACGTCCGAGACGTTGATGCTTTCAGCCGATGACAGGCGATGGCCCAGCGGCAGCCACAGCCGGTAGGGCGAGACTTCGAGGATTTCGGTCTGCAACGCCATGCGGTTGCGCAGATTGGAAATCACGATCACTGCCACATCGAGTTCGCCGCCGATCAGCAGATGTTCGAGATAGTCCCCGTTGTCCTCGATCGCTGAAACCGTCACGCCTGGAAACGCCCGCCGGTAGCGCGCCAGCAGGTCGGACAGCACATAACCGGCGACCAGTGACGTCACGCCGAGGTTGAGGGTTCCCGTGATGTTTTCCTTGTCATCCGAGAAGGTGCGACGCGCGTCGGAGACGTCCGACAGGATCTTGGTGGCATGGCGCAGGAACTGGTGGCCTTTGTGGGTGATGGTCAGCCCGCGCGAATGGCGGTCGAACAGCTCTACCCCGAGGTCGCCTTCGAGCTCCTTGATCGCTTCGGTCACCGCCGATTGGGAAATCGACAGGTTCTGCGCTGCCCCGGAGACTGTGCCCTGGGCGGCGACGGCGACAAAATACTGCAATTGGCGGAGCGTGAAGGCCATGCCGCATAACAATCAGCATTCTGTGCGGCTGACAACCGGGCTAACCGCCCGGATGGCGGGCAAGGCCTATCTGGGGCGAGCAGATGGCACCGTCAGCTGAATGCCGGCTCGGTGTGCTGGTTGCGCCAGTCGCGTGAACCGGAGGATGGTTTAAAGCCCCGCGGTTTCAACGCGATTGAGGCATTCTGACGGATAGTACGGCCAGTATGCAGCGTCACATGAGTTCACCGAGGCGATGCCCGGGGCAACAAGGCGCACCTTGCGCTCGATGGGTTGATGCGCAAGCCGGGCGCCGCGAACCGGTGCGGCAATCGGGCTTTCTGCCGGCGTCAAGGAGGCTTCGACAGCCAGGCTCGAAGTGGTCGAAAGCTCGGACATGCTGTCCGCGTCGGCGGCAATGGAAGCCGCGCCCAGAGCGAGGACAGATGCGGATATGATGGCGATCTTTTTCATGCCACATCAACGCCGCAGAAGCGCCTTGGTTCCCGCCATGGCGAGGGTTGCAGCGTCTGAAACGGTTCCCGATGCATCCGCCATGTCTATGGTTTCGCGTCGCAGCTCCTCTGTTTTAGGAAATCTTTTCAGTGGTTTGAGATACGACTTCGGTAAGATTGCACCACTCTGAACGAAGGGTCTGACGCGGGCCCCCAGTCTCCCGTGCTCGAGGGCCGCCATCCTGTTTTGCGGGCACTGTCATCGTGCCATTGCGGTCGCTGGGCGGCTTTCTTTTTTCAGCGATCAGCCCTAGGTGTTGCTGACCGAACCGGAGCAAAGATCCAATGAACGTTGCAGCCAGGACTGACGGGAGCCGCCATGAACATCATGAGCGGCGCTGGATCGCAATGGCGATCTTGCTCATCGCCGGCTTCATGAACCTGATCGACGTCACCATCGTCAACGTGGCGCTGCCCAGTCTGCAGTCCGGCCTTGGTGCCACGAGCGCCGAGATCGAATGGGTCGTTGCCGCCTACATCATGGCCTTCGCGATCGGTCTCCTGCCGTTCGGCCGTCTCGGTGACATGCTCGGCCGCCGCAGGATTTTTCTCTTGGGTGTCGGCGCCTTCACCATCGCCTCGGCGCTTTGCGGTCTGGCTCCCGGGATCAACACGCTGATTGCTGCCCGCGTGTTGCAGGGCATCGGCGGAGCGATGATGACGCCGCAGACGCTGGCCATTGCGCAAGTGATCTTTCCACCAAAGGAGCGCGGCCTCGCCTTTGCGCTGTTCGGTGTCACCGCTGGTCTGGCCGCCGTTTCCGGCCCGTTGATCGGCGGGTTGTTGATCGATGCCGATATCTTCGGCCTGAGCTGGAGGCCGATCTTCCTGGTCAACATCCCGGTCGGGCTCTTCGCCATCCTTGCAGGGCTGAAATACATTCCGGCCATGGAAGGCAACCGGGATGTCGGCATCGACATCGGCGGGATCGCGCTTGCAGGGCTGACCTTGCTCCTGGTCGTCTTTCCGCTGATCGAAGGACGTGAACTGGGCTGGCCAGCCTGGATCTTCGCCCTGTCAGTCGCAGCAATTCCGGCGGGTTGGCTCTTCGTCCGGTGGCAGCATCGTCAGGCCGATGCGGGCGGGCCGCAGCTCCTGCCGGTGACCTTGATGACAAATGCCAGCTTCATGGGCGGCGTGCTGACAGCGAGCCTGTTCTTCTCGGCCGTTCCCGGTTTCTTCATGGTGTTCGCGGTGTTCCTGCAGACCGGTTTCGGTCTGACCCCGCTGCAGTCCGGTCTGACCACGGTTCCCTTCTCCGCGGGCGTCTTTCTCGCCTCGATGCTGTCGGGAAGGCTTGGGCCGCGCTGGCAGCGTCAAAGGATTTTCATCGGCTCGGCCATGCTGTTCTCCGCCATGCTCTGGTTGCAGTCCCTTGTCGGAGGACTGGGGACGAGCGTGCATTCAAGCCTCTTCCTGCCGCCATTTCTCATTGCCGGCCTTGGTCTGGGAACGGCGGTGTCACCCTTGTTTCAGCTCGCGCTGTCCAGCGTGCCCGACCGTGATGCCGGATCGGCTTCGGGCGGAGTGCAATCGTTCCAGCAGGTGGGGGGAGCCTTGGGCGTCGCAGTCATGGGCCAGCTGTTCTTCGGCCGGCTGATGTCGGGAACTGTGCCGGGTGCAGATTACCCGACCTACATCGATTCACTCTACCATGCCCTGTTCTATCCGGTCTTCGCCTTCGGCTTGACCGCGCTGGCAGTGTTCTTCCTGAAGCCGCAAGCTGCCCAGCACAAACCTGGCTGACAGGAAACGGCCTCAGGCAGATTTACCTCAAAGCAACTTTCTTGCCTGGCCCCGTTTCTTCTTGCTGCAATGTGCTTTATGTAGGCCCCAAAGAAAGCCGTGGCCCGACGGTGACCCGCGCCCGGCGCCCGCTCCAGCGGGCCTAAACACGAAGTCCGAAAGACCCGACATGACAGACCTTGCGACCATCCAGCCGGCGATAGCCCGGGCTCTGGCCAAACGCGGCTATGAAACACTCACTCCGGTTCAGGAAGCCGTGCTCGCGCCGCAACTGCGCGATGCCGATCTGCTGGTCTCCGCCCAGACAGGGTCCGGCAAGACGGTGGCCTTCGGCATTTCGCTTGGACCGACACTGATGGGTGACGAGGAAGCGCTGCCGCGGGCCGAGGCGCCCCTGGCGCTCGCCATCGCTCCGACCCGTGAGCTGGCGCTGCAGGTCGAGCGCGAACTGGCCTGGCTGTACGGCGAAGCGGGTGCCCGGATCGCCACCTGTGTCGGCGGCATGAACATGATGACCGAACGCCGCACGCTTGAACGCGGCGCCCACATCGTCGTGGGAACGCCCGGCCGCTTGCGCGACCACATCGAACGCGGGTCGCTCGATCTGTCGGCCATTCGCGCCGTGGTGCTCGATGAAGCCGATGAAATGCTGGATCTCGGCTTTCGCGACGATCTGCAGTTCATACTTGATGCCGCGCCGGACCAGCGCCGCACGCTGATGTTTTCGGCAACCGTGCCATCCGGCATTGCCAATCTTGCCAAGCGCTACCAGAACAAGGCGGTCCGGGTGACCACCGCGGGTGACCAGAAACAGCATCTCGACATTGAATACCGGGCGCTTTCGGTGGCCCCCAATGACCGCGAAAACGCTGTCATCAATGTCCTGCGCTATTACGATGCCAAGAATGCCATCGTCTTCTGCAGCACCCGCGCCACCGTCAATCACCTGACCGCGCGGTTCTCCAACCGTGGTTTCTCGGTTGTCGCGCTGTCGGGCGAATTGAGCCAGAACGAGCGCACCCACGCTCTTCAGGCCCTGCGCGATGGCCGGGCCAAGGTTTGCGTTGCGACTGATGTCGCCGCTCGCGGTCTCGATCTGCCCGATCTCGAACTGGTCATTCACGCAGACCTTCCGAAGACTCCGGAAACCCTGCTGCACCGCTCCGGCCGCACCGGGCGCGCTGGCCGCAAGGGCGTTTCGGCGCTGATCGTTCCCTACAATGCCCGCCGCCGGACCGAACGTCTGCTCTCGGATGCCCGCATTGCCGCTGCCTGGGCGCGCCCGCCTTCGGCGGATGAGATCCTGGCGCGCGATGATGAGCGGCTGATGGCTGATCCGTCGTTCGAGGCTGAGATCGGTGAAGACGAGAAGGCCATGGTGACGGCTTTGCTGGAGAAGCACGGCGCGGAGAAAGTGGCGGTTGCGCTGATGCGCATGCACCGTGCCGGCCGCTCCTCGCCTGAAGAACTGATCGAGCAGGGACCCGTCTCCGCGCCTGGTGGAACCTACCCGGAGCGCGCGCCGCGCGAACATGTTCCGCTCAAGGATGCGGTCTGGTTCTCGTTGTCGCTCGGTCGCAAGCAGTCCGCGGAGCCGCGCTGGCTGCTGCCGATGATCTGCCGTGCAGGACACATCACCAAGACCGAAATCGGTTCGATCAAGATCCACGATCTGGAAACCCATGTGGAAATCTCCGGAGCTGCCGCCGACAAGTTCGAGGCTGCCATTGGTCCAACCCGCAAGATCGAGAAGAACGTCACCGTCACCCGCCTCGATGGCGTGCCCGAGATGCCGGCCCGTTCCCCGCGTCCGCCCAGGGCCCGCGACGAGTTTGCAGCAGCGCCGGCGCGCGCGCCAAAGGAGGAATGGCCCTCCACCGATGAACGTCCCCGGGAAAAGCCAAAACCGGATTACGCCAAGAAGCGGCCCTTTACCGGTGGCAAGAAGCGTGATGACCGTCCACCGCGCCAGAACGCCTATGCCGACCGCAAGCCCTCGGACCGCGACGACCTGCCGGCAAACGCAACGCCGGGTGTCTGGCCCTATGATGATTTGCCGCCCGCGCCGAAAGCAGGGTCCGACAAACCCAAGGCGGCTGCGAAACATGGCAAGCCCGTCAGGGAGCAGACGAGAGCGGATGCCAGCGATTCCCGGCCCGCCTTTGCCAAGGACAAGAAGCCGAAACGCGACAAGCCCGGCTTCAAGGCGGCCGCCAAACCGGCCAAGCCGCATCGCAAGGGTCCGCCGTCCGACGCCGCCAGATCGGACACCGGGTCCGAAGGTGGCAAGGGCGGCTTGAAGCGCAAGCCGAAAAGCTAGGCAATTCCGAGCCGTTTCAATCTTGGTCTTGTTCGGGCTCGAAAGTCAGCAGGTCACCGGGCTGGCAGTCGAGCTCGGCGCAGATCCGTTCCAGCGTTTCGAAACGGATGCCCTTGACCTTGCCGGATTTCAGCAGCGACAGGTTCTGTTCGGTAATGCCGATCCGAGCTGCAAGCTCCTTTGACCGCATCTTTCTCAGTGCAAGCATGACGTCGAGGCGAACGATGATGGCCATGGTCACACGATCTGCCGGTTGTCATCGCGCACTTGTGCTGCGAGTTCCTGGATGCTTGCGACCGCATAAAGTACAAGCGAGGCAAGTACGCCGCTGGCGTGGCTGGTGCTCAGGCCCAAGGCAATAAAGCGGGCGCCCTCAGGCTGGTTCAGGCTGGCAACAAGGCTCGCGGGGATCTGCGCCACCATAGCATAAAGTGTCGCGGCCAGCAGCCAGCGACTGGCCCGCCGCATATGCGCGGCGGCCTCGAGGCTGAGCGGTTCCTCGCCCGAAACGCTGCTGAACATCCGCGCCAGCCACCACAAGGCAATCGTGGTCAGGCCCAGTTGCGCCGTCGCAAGAAGCGCGAGCAGGACCACCTGCCACTCCGACACATCGGTGACTTGCGGATACACATTGCGTATCCACCCCTTCCAGAGCTCAGGCGCCAGCACCGATCCTGCCAGCAGCGCCAGACCGGCAACAAGCGCCAGAATCACCACCGCCCGCAACAACAGCGCCAGCTTCTGGCTTGTGCGGGTCACCTTGGTTGACATCGAATACTCCATTGCCGTCTCTCCAAAAATAAACTATGAGGACTATAAATTATCGTAAAACAGTAAAAAATCAAGGAGAAAATGAAATGGCGCGAATCCGTTCCCTTCTGCTGGTCCCCCTCGTTGTGCTGCTTTCCGGCTGTCTGTCGGTGACCCCACGTGGTCTGGTCGCAATGGCAGGTTTCAATCCCCTGCAAATGAACCCCGCGGAGCTTGGTGCTGGCCTCGGTGTGCCTCAATCCATCCGTCTTGCGGATGGCGACGCGATGATTGCAATGACATGGCAGGTCCGGGGTGAAGCGGCCCCCAGGGTCAATGAGAGGTTCTTGCTGCAGATATCGGATTCGTCCGAGATTGTCGGAATGCCTCCGCCCCTCCGCGGCGAGCGGATCTATGTCGGACGCCTCTCTAGGCTCGATTCCGTTCGCATGAGGGATGTGCAAGAGCGCATTCTTCGCCACAAGTCGGAGGGACTGGTAGGGCAGGGCAGTTTCTCGATCAACCTGCGCGGCGGCTGCACCACGGCCTCGCCGCTCACGGAACTTCCCTTCCGTACATTTGTGAAGACCGGTTCAGACAGTTCCTGGATCGAAACGACCCGGCGTTCGGACTTTGTCGCTACCCTTCCGGCGCATGAACGGAAAGAGTTTCTGCAGTCAGTTCGGATCTGCAACGGAACGGGATAGATCCGCAGCCTCTGCCCGGAGTGAATATCGCCGCATGGTGGCTGAAAAAGTGCAATATTGGGTGGTTTACTGTGGTCACTTGTTTCCGTATTCTTAACGAAAGCATGTTTAAAGTCGAATATGGGAAGGGGTTTGGCCCCATGCATGATGCGTTTCCCGTCGCGGCCAGGCGCTGCAAACGGCACATGCCTTCTTTCGAAAGGTGCCGCGTTCCAAACAGATTAACCGGTTAGGCCGGTCCGGAAGACTGAAGGCGCGTGTGCGTCCGGTCGCGGAAAGGCCAACTTGACGCGAGGACAAGATGAACGAGACGCAAACCGGCAATAAGACTTCAGGTCTTGAAATTATTTCGTTTTTCCTCGGCGAACAGGTGTTCAGCGTGAACATCATGTCGGTCAGGGAAATCCGCGGCTGGGCACCTGCGACGCCGCTGGCACACGCACCGAGCCACGTTCTGGGTGTTATCAACCTGCGTGGAACGGTGATCCCGGTCATCGACATGGCACTGCGGCTGGGTCTTGAAGCGATTGATCCGACCGAGCGGTCGGCAATCATCGTTGCCAGCATCCGCGGGCAACTGGTCGGCCTGCTGGTCGACAATGTTTCCGACATGGTCACCGTCACCGAAGATGAAATCCAGTCGGTGCCCGAAGTTGGCGCCACCGAAGTGCAGCGGATGACCACGTCGATCATCGCCAAGGACAAGCAGATGATCTCTCATCTGGACCTGGACTCGTTGCTCGACGAAGAAGGCGAACTCGCCGCCTGAGATCTGTCCCCGGACAGTCAGAATCTCGAAAACAGGCGTTCCGGCTCGCCCCGGCGCGCCTGTTTTGTTATGGTTGCGCGCGGTCCGGCCGCTCACGGTCGGAAAGGCCGCGGTTCCTTGCCGGGCTGGGGTCTGCATGCGGATGTTAATGTGTGCACCGCATCATCGACTGTGGACATGACCGCCCCCGCCATGCATGTTGACGGGTGCCGAAAGGCCGCCCGATCAACGGATATCTCTCATGGCGATTCTGGCAAGTGTCCATCATCTGACCCACTACAAATACGACCGTCCGGTTACCCTCGGCCCGCAGGTCATCCGGCTCAGGCCGGCGCCGCACAGCCGAACACGGGTGGTGTCGCACTCGCTCAAGGTCAGCCCGAAACAGCACTTCGTCAATTACCAGCAGGACCCCTATGGCAACTGGATGGCGCGGTATGTGTTCCCCGATCCGGTGATGGAACTGAAGATCGAAGTGGATCTGGTCGCCGATATGACCGTCTACAATCCCTTCGATTTCTTCGTCGAGGAATCGGCCGAAAAATGGCCGTTCTCATATCCGGAGGACATTGCCCCCGATCTGGTCATCTACCGGACTCCCGAACCCGCAGGCCCGCGGCTGCAGGCCTTTCTCGATGCCGTCCCGCGCGATGAAACCGGCACGGTGGATTTCGTGGTCGGCCTCAATGCGCGGCTTGCCAACGAAATCGGCTACGTCATCCGCATGGAGCCGGGTGTGCAGACGCCGGAGGAAACATTTGAGACCGGCAAGGGATCGTGCCGCGACACCAGCTGGCTTCTCGTGCAGGCGCTCAGGCATCTCGGCTTTGCAGCCCGCTTTGTGTCCGGTTATCTGATCCAGCTCAAGCCGGATCTGGTGGCGCTCGACGGCCCTCCCGGCACGGATCATGATTTTACCGACCTGCACGCATGGGCCGAAGTCTACCTGCCCGGTGCCGGCTGGATCGGTCTTGACCCGACCTCCGGTCTGCTGACAGGGGAGAGCCACATTCCGCTGGCCGCCACGCCGCATTTCCGCAATGCCGCGCCGATTTCGGGTCTTGCCAGCTATGCCGAGGTCGACTTTGCCTTTGACATGCGGGTTGACCGCATGGCCGAGCATCCACGCATTACCAAGCCGTTCAACGAGGAATCCTGGGCAGCGCTTGACGCCCTCGGCAAGGACATCGACGCCAAGCTGAAGGAAGGTGACGTCAGGCTCACCATGGGCGGCGAGCCGACCTTCGTTTCGATCGATGATTTTGAAAGTGAGGAGTGGAACACTGCCGCTGTCGGGCCGCAGAAACGTGAAGCGGCCGACAAGCTGATCCGAAGGCTGCGCAACCGTTTCGCACCGGGAGGCTTCCTGCATTACGGCCAGGGCAAATGGTATCCTGGCGAGACATTGCCGCGCTGGACCTTCTCGCTCTATTGGCGGCGCGACGGCAAGCCGATCTGGTTTAATCCCGAACTCATCGCAGAAGAGGGCAAGGACACCGGTCAGGCAACGCCCGAAACCGCCAAGGATCTGCTCGCTGCCATTGCCGACAATCTCGGCATAGAAGACAACCATGTGGTTCCGGCTTACGAGGATCCGGCGGAATGGATCCTCAAGGAAGGCAACCTTCCCGACAATGTGACACCGGACAATTCGAAGCTTGAAGACGCCGAGGAGCGTCACCGGATCGCCACCGTGTTTTCACGCGGGCTTGCGACCCCGTCCGGTTTCGTGCTGCCGGTCCAGCGCTGGCAATCGAAGGCCGCCGGTCATGGCTGGCGCTCTGAGAAATGGAAGACACGGCGTGGCCATGTCTTTCTGGTCCCGGGCGACAGCCCGGTCGGATACCGCCTGCCGCTCGGTTCGCTGCCGCATGTCCCGGCGTCCTCCTATCCGTTCGTCAATCCGTCCGATCCGACAGAACCCAAAGGCGATCTGCCGGATCCGGCCCGCAAGGCTCTCGATGATGCCCTGGCAGACTCGCGTGCCGCCGATGCTGCGTCGCAGGCACGCGCCCAGTTCACCGCCGCCGAGGCCACGCAGCAGCGGGTCGAGCAGACCATCGGCGATCTCGACGGAGCGGTGCGCACCGCGATTTCCGTCGAGCCGCGAGATGGCCGGCTGTGCGTCTTCATGCCGCCGGTCGAGAAGGTCGAGGACTATCTCGAACTGGTCTCGGCCGCTGAAGTTGCCGCCGACCGGCTTGGCCTGAAAGTCCATATCGAAGGCTACGGCCCGCCGCATGACCCACGCCTCAACGTTATTCGGGTTGCACCCGATCCCGGCGTGATCGAAGTCAATGTGCATCCCGCCACCAGTTGGGAGGAATGCAAGGCGATCACCGAAGGGGTCTATGATGAGGCCCGCCAGACCCGTCTCGGCGCCGACAAGTTCATGATCGACGGACGCCATACCGGCACCGGCGGTGGCAATCACGTGGTGGTCGGCGGTGCAACCCCGCTCGACAGCCCGTTTCTCAGGCGTCCGGATCTGCTCGCTAGCCTTATCCTGCACTGGCAGCGGCACCCGAGCCTGTCTTACCTGTTTTCCGGCCTGTTCATCGGCCCGACCAGCCAGGCGCCGCGTATCGACGAAGCCCGTCACGATGGCCTTTACGAGCTCGAGATGGCGCTCGAGCAGATCCCGCATCCCGATGCTGGAAATCCGCCCTTGCCCTGGCTCGTCGACCGCCTGCTGCGCAATCTGCTGACCGACGTCACCGGCAACACCCATCGCGCCGAAATCTGCATCGACAAGCTCTATTCGCCCGATGGCCCGACGGGTCGCCTCGGCCTGGTCGAATTCCGCGGTTTCGAAATGCCGCCCGAACCGCGCATGAGCCTCGCGCAGCAGGTGCTGATCCGCGCCCTGATTGCCCGGTTCTGGCAGAGCCCGGCCAAGGGGCGCTTCACCCGCTGGGGCACCAGTCTCAACGATCGTTTCATGCTGCCGCATTTCATCTGGGAGGATTTCCTCGATGTGCTGCGGGATTTGCGCGATCACGGCTTTGACCTGCGCTCGGAGTGGTACGAGGCTCAGTCCGAGTTCCGTTTCCCGTTCTGTGGCGAGGTGAGCTACGAAGGCGTCCGGCTGGAACTTCGCCAGGCACTTGAGCCCTGGCATGTGCTGGGTGAAACCGGCGCCATTGGCGGCACCGTGCGCTACACCGACAGCTCGGTCGAGCGTCTGCAGGTCAAGCTCGAAACCGCCGATCCGTCTCGCTACATGGTCGCCTGCAACGGTCGTCCGGTGCCCCTGGCTGAGGCCGGAAAAGCCGGAACCGCTGTTGGCGGCGTGCGCTACAAGGCGTGGCAACCGGCTCTGGCGTTGCATCCGGTGCTGCCGGTCGATGCGCCGCTCACCTTCGATATCTTCGACACATGGTCGGGCAAGCCGCTGGGCGGTTGTGTCTACCACGTCGCCCATCCCGGTGGACGCAGCTACGATACGTTTCCCGTCAACGGCAACGAGGCGGAAGCACGGCGGCTGGCCCGTTTCGAACATCGCGGCCATACGCCGGGCGCCACCACGCCGGTGCCGGAAACACCGCATCCCGAGTTTCCCTTCACGCTCGATCTGCGCCGCAAGCCGGGGATCTGATCCGTGCCTGGTTCAGCAACGGCCAAGCCCCCGGGCCGCTCAAGCATACTGACCGGCTATTCGGCCCTGCCAGGCGTGCCCGATGAGCTGCTGCGCGACGACGGGACGGTCAGGCCGGAATGGGTCAGCCTGATTGCCCATCTTGACGGCTTGAGCCCCGAGGAGCGGGAACGCGCCTTCGCCCGTGGCGCACAATATCTGCGCGACGCCGGCGTCTTCGTTCGTCATTACGGCGAGGAGAAAAGCCCGCGTGACTGGCCGCTGAGTCCGGTGCCGGTGATCCAGCCCGCCAGCGAATGGCAGGCGCTGGGCGAAGGCCTGGCCGAACGGGCTGAGCTGCTCGAATCGATCGTCGCCGATCTCTATGGTGAGAACCGGCTGGTTGAGGAGGGTCACCTTCCCGCAGGCCTGATCGCGTCCAATCCGGAATGGCTGCGTCCGCTTATCGGGGTAAAGCCTGCTTCCGGTCACTTCCTGCATTTCCTCGCCTTTGAAATCGGCCGCGGCGCCGATGGCGGCTGGTGGGTGCTGGGCGACCGGACCCAGGCGCCGTCGGGCGCCGGTTACGCGCTGGAAAACCGGGTCGCCTCGGTCCGCGCCTTTCCTGGCTATTACAGTGGCTCAAATGTCGAGCGCCTCGCGGGCTTTTTCCGCAGCTTCCGCGACGGCCTGAACGCCATGCGGCGCGAGGATGGCAGCAGGGCAGGGATCCTGACGCCTGGCCCGATGAACGACACCTATTTCGAGCACGCCTACATTGCCCGCTATCTCGGCATGATGCTGCTTGAGGGCGATGATCTGGTGGTCGATGACGGGCGGCTGATGGTGCGCACGGTTTCGGGGCCGAAGCCGATCAGCGTGCTTTGGCGCAGGCTGGATGCGGCCTGGTCCGATCCGCTCGAGCTCGAGGCGAGTTCGCGTCTGGGCACGCCGGGACTTCTGGGCGCTGTCCGCTCGCAAGGCGTCACAATGATCAACGCCCTTGGCGCTGGCGTGCTTGAAAGCCGCGCCTTTCTCGCCTTCCTGCCGCGCCTGTCGGAAGTTCTGCACGGCAAGCCGCTTGCGGTTCCGAACATCGCGACATGGTGGTGCGGCGGTGAGGCCGAGCGGGACCATGTTCGCGCCAATGCCGCTGCAATGCTGATCGGTCCGGCCAATTCGACACGCCTCCCGCTGGAGCCTGAACCCGGAGCGGTTCTCAGGGGAGACATGTCGGGCGTCGGCCTCGATCTCGGATCCTGGCTTGAGCGGGAAGGGCGCAATCTGGTTGGCCAGGAACTGGTGTCGCTGTCGACCACGCCTGCCTGGGAAGACGGCAGGCTGGAACCCAAACCGATGCGGATCCGCGTGTTCATGGCACGCACCCGCAATGGCTGGAAACTGATGCCCGGCGGCTTTGCCCGGTTGGCGGCAACAAGCCAGGATCCGTCGGCGGTGTCCTTGCGCAGCGGCGGAACCGTGGCTGATGTCTGGGTTGTTTCCGACGAGCCGGTGTCAGAAGACACAATGCTCAGCCACACCGACGAAGTCTTTGTCAGGACATCGCCAGGGCTGTTGCCCAGCCGTGCCGCCGACAACCTGTTCTGGCTCGGTCGCTACGTCGAGAGGGCGGAAGGCCAGATGCGCCTCACCCGGGCCTATATGAGCAGGCTTCCCGAAACGCCGGCCGGCGGTACACCGCTGATGAGCCGGCTTGAAACCTATCTTGATGCTGAAGGTCTTGAGATCACCGAGGGTGTTTCCGCAACCGTCGAGCGGACCATTGCAATGGCCGTCAATGCTGCCAACCAGGTGCGCGACCGGTTCTCGGTCGACGCCTGGGCGTCGCTGGCCGATCTTGAGCGCACGGTCGGCAACATGCGCAGGACGGTGGTGCCGGGCGATGATGCGGCTTCGGCCATGGGCGTGTTGTTGCGCAAGATCAGCGGCTTTTCAGGTCTGGTGCATGAAAACATGTACCGCTTCAGCGGCTGGAGGTTCCTGACCATCGGCCGGTCGCTGGAACGGGCCATCGCCATGGCCGATCTGCTCTCGGCCTTTGCGGAGTGGTCGGGCCCCCATGGCGGTTTCGAGTTGTGCGTCGAGGTTGGTGACAGCGTGATGACCCACCGCCGGCGCTATCCTGTCGCAGCCAGCCGTGAAACGGTGGTTGATCTCCTGGCGCTCGATCCGCTCAACCCGCGCTCGATCGCTTTCCACATCGACGAAATCCGCGATCAGGTGAGCCTTCTGCCGGGCGCCGATGTCAACGGACAACTCTCCGAGTTCTCGCGGGCGGTGCTGCGTGTGCAGGCCGAGCTGTCGGTCAACACGCCGCAAAGTCTCGATCAGTCCAAGCTGGTCGAACTGCGTGAAGCGATCGGACGGTTGACCAACGACCTCCACACCCAGTTTCTCGAGTGACGATGCTCTACGACATCAAGCTCAGCATCGAATACTCCTTTCAGGCGCCAGCGGCCGGCGCCCGCCAGATCCTGCACGCCATGCCATTGACCATCGCTGGCCGCCAGCGCCTGATTGCAGGCAGCATAGATATCGATCCGTCACCAGCAATGCGCCGGGAGCGGGAAGACTTTTTCGGCAACCGGTTGAGCGATATCGCTTTCAACGATCCGCACAGCAAGGTCGTGATCCGGCTCAAGGCCAGGGTTGAGGTCACCGGAGGTGCCGAACCCGCGGCAGCTTCGGTCGACCTGCGAGCGCTTCGCCACGCGCTTGATGCGACGACCGATCTCGGACCTCGCACGCCGCTGCATTTCCTGCCGGCCTCTCCTTATGCGAAGCCAGATCCGGCGATTGCGGATTGGGCTCGGTTACAGTCCGGGCCGGATCGGCAATGCGGTGAGATCGTGAGCGATTTGGGCCTCGCCCTGCATCGGGAAATGCGGTTTGACGCGGACGCCACGACGGTGGAAACGCCTGCCGCCGAAGCATTCGCCGCCCGTCACGGCGTCTGCCAGGATTTTACCCACATCATGATCATTGCGCTCAGAAGCCTCGGCATTCCGGCGGGTTACGTCAGCGGCTATCTGCGAACCCTGCCGCCGCCCGGACAAGAGCGGCTCGAGGGCGCCGATGCGATGCATGCCTGGGTGTCGGCCTGGTGCGGTCCCGGTGTCGGCTGGGTGGAATATGATCCCACCAACGCAGTTTTTGCCGGCACCGATCACATAGTTGTCGCCTATGGCCGTGACTATGCCGATGTCGCGCCGGTGCGCGGTGCCATGCGCACGGCAGGTGGCCAGACCAGCAATCAGTCGGTCGATGTGGCGCCGGTTGGATCGTAGAACCGTTGCCGGGAGTCAGCGTCCGCGGATGCGCGGGTCGAGCGCGTCGCGCAGGCCGTCACCGATATAGTTGACGCTCAGTACAGTCAGCGAGATCGCAAGACCCGGCCAGAACACCCGCTCTGGATACTGCTGCAAATAGTCGATCGCATCAAACAGCAGACGGCCCCAGGTCGGGAAATCCGGCGGAAAACCGAGACCAAGGAACGAAAGAGCCGATTCGGTGATGATGGCGGTGGCGATCCCCAGCGTGGCCGAGACCATGATCGGCGACAGCACATTGGGCAGGATGTGGCGCAGGATCATGCGCCGCGACGGCGTGCCGATAGAGCGCGCGGCAAGCACGAATTCCCGCTCCTTCAGCGCCAGCACCTCGCCGCGCACGATGCGTGCGGTCTGCATCCAGCTTGTCACGCCGATGGCGGACACGATCAGGATGAAGGTGCCCATCTCCGGTCCGAAGCTGCGCGACAGGGTCTCGCGGAACAGCATCACCATGACCAGCAGCAGCGGCAGCAGCGGCAGCGCCAGGAACAGGTCCGTCAGCCCCATCAGGACGCCGTCAAGCCGTTTGAAAAAGCCGGACACAACACCGATCAGGGTACCAAGCAGGACGCTGATCAGCATTGCGGTGAGGCCAACGGCGATCGAAACCTGTCCGCCCGCCATCATCCGCGCCATGATGTCCCGGCCCAGTTGGTCGGTGCCGAACGGATGCGCCAGCGAGGGCCCGGAGTTGCGGGCACGGATGTCGATGAAGGTCGGCTCGATGGTCCATAACAACGGTCCGATGGTCACCGCCAGCACGATGAACAGGAACACCGCCGCACCGAACAAGGCGCCCTTGTGTGTCTTGAATTGGTCCCAGACATCCCACCATTGCGAGCGTCCCGAGGTGTCGGGCTTTACCGGTTCCAGCATCGGAGCGTCAGTCATAGCGGATCCTCGGATCAAGCAGGCCGTAGAGCACGTCGGCGATAAGGTTGCACAGCACGATCAGCACCGCGAAGATGAAGGCCAGCGTCTGCACCATCGGCAGGTCGTTCGCGTAGATCGCCGTGATCAGCAGTTGCCCCAGTCCGTTCACCTTGAAGATCTGCTCGGTGATGATGGCGCCACCGAAGATTGACGGGATGCCGAGCGCGATCACGGTGACCACCGGGATCATCGAGTTGCGCAGCACATGCACCAGCAGCACAACTTTCTCGGTCATGCCCTTGGCCCGCGCTGTCCGGACATAGTCATGATTGAGGTTGTCGAGCATCGAGGCGCGCATGAACCGCGACAGTTGCGCCGTCGTCTGCAGCGCCAGCACCATCACCGGCAATGTCATCTGGCGGATCTGCTGGCCGAAACTCTCGAAATCGTTGACCACCAGGGTGGTGTCGTAGATCGACGGGAACCAGGGCAGCATGATCGCGAAAAACACGATCATCAGAACGCCGGAGAAGAATGGCGGTACCGAGAAACCGATCATCGAAATGAAGGTTCCGATCTGGTCGAACCAGGAATACTGCTTGTAGGCCGAGATGATGCCGATCGGCAGCGCAATCATCACCCCGACCAGATAGGCAAGTCCGACAACCCACAGGGTCTGCGGCAGGCGCTGGATGATGATGTCGAAGACCGGTGCGCGGAATTGCCAGGAGACGATCCGCTGCATGCCTTCGGAGAAACTGGTGCCCGCCACCCAGTCGACGAAGACCAGCGGCTCGACCCAGAAGAACTGTTTTGCCCAAAGCAGGTAGCGGACATAGGCCGGGGAATCGAGACCCAGCGCGTCGCGCATCTTCTGGCGCACTTCAGGCGGGATGCTCAACGGCTGGTCGGCAAGCGGATCGCCCGGTGCAAGGTCGAGCAGCAGGAAGATGATCAGACTGATGAGCACAAGCGTCGGTATAGCCAACAACAATCGTCGGAATGTAAAAGTCAGCATGGGCGACGCCTCGGTTCAGCAGCTTGGCGAGGGAAATGTGCAGGAGAAGGGAATGGCCCCGCCGGAGCGGGACCATTCATTGTCTGCATTACTTGACGCGGTACCAGTCCGCGACGTTCCAAAGCTCGGAATCCCAGGTGTTGAGCACAACACCACCGAGGCTGGTGGCATGAGCCGAAACCCGGCCACGATCGACCAGCGGTACGATGGTCATCGTGTCCTTGGTGATCATGTCGTTGAGCTTCTTGGCGATTTCGGCGCGCTTGGAGATTTCGCCGGTCTTGCCGAGTTCGGCAACCAGTTCATCATAGGCCGGATCGCAGAACCGGTTGATGTTCTCGCCCTGCCACTGTGTTTCCGGCCGGGGAGCCTTTTCACAGGTGTACTGACCCAGATACTGCTCCGGATCGGTGCCGTCGAAGTTGTTGGCGTACATTTCAACGTCCGCGTAGAACTTCTGGAAAGTGTCCGGAGAAGCCGGATCGCCGCCGAAGAACACCGATGCGTCGATGTTTTTCAGTTCGGTTTCCACACCGATGTCAGACCACCACTGCTTGATCAGCGCCTGGAAGTCCTGACGCACGGCATTGGTCGAAGTCTGGTAGAGAAGCTTGAGCTTCATCCCGTCCTTTTCACGCACGCCATCGGCGCCGACAGCCCAGCCGGCTTCTTCAAGCAGAGCCTTCGCGCCTTCCACGTCCTGCGTCAGGCAGTCGGTGTTGTCGGAAGCAAAGAGTTCGGGTGCCGGGACCAGGTTACAGGTCGGACGGCCGGCCTGGCCGTAACCGATTTCGACCAGCAGATTGCGGTCGATCGCCATCGAAAGTGCACGGCGTACCTTTTCATCCGAAAGGATCGGATGCGGATGCTTGGCCGTTGCACGCTCGCCTTCCGGCAGATCCGGCGACGGATTGGTCATGTTCATCTCGATGCGCTCAACCAGTGTGCCGAAGCCGGAAACGGGCGTGCCCTTTCCGCCTTCTGCCATCTTGGCAATCACGTCGGGTGCCAGCTGCAGGTTCCAGGCGTAGTCGTACTCGCCGGTTTCCATGACAGCGCGGCCAGCGGCCGCAGCGTCGCCGCCGCCCTTGAAGGTCAGCGTGGCGAATGCCGGCTTGGCCGGATCACGGTAGTTCTCATTGGCCTTCATGGTGATCACGTCGTTCGGCTTGAAGTCTGTGACGACGAAGGGGCCGGTGCCGACCGGGCCGAAGTTGGCCGAGGTGCATTCCTGAGCCTTGGCGCCGAGGCAGTTCTCGAACTGGGCCTTCTGGATGACCGGTGACTGCGCGCCGACAAAGGCTGCGTAGGGAACAGGCTTAGGACCTGTAAAGTTGACGACGACGGTCAGGTCGTCCGGCGTATCGATGCTTTCGACACCGTCGAACTTGGCGCTCTGCGCACAGCCACCGTCAGGCGCCATGCAATAGTCGGCGGTAAACTTGACGTCGGCCGAAGTCACGGGAGTGCCGTCAGACCACTTCAGGCCTTCCTTCAGCTTCCAGGTGATCGAGGTCAGGTCAGCAGCAACGCCGCCGTTTTCGACCGTCGGGATCTCGTCGACGAGGAAGGGAACCAATGCACCCTTTTCATTGAAGCGGGCCAGCGGCTCAACGATCAGCGACGAGGCCTCGATGTCCTTGGTACCGCCCGACAGATACGGATTGAGGATCGAAGGCGCCTGCCAGTAGATGATCTTGACCTCGCCGTCCGCGCCACGCTCGGCGTGTGCGACAGGTGCGATCGCCATGGCGGCGACGGCACCCATCAGAATAGTTCTCAGTTTCATGGCTGTCTCCTTGTTGATTTTTTTCAGTTTTTTATTTCGCCGGCGGTTGGTTCCGCGGTCGTTGTCATGTTCTCGGAATAAAGGTGGCAGGCCACCTGTCTCCCACCGCCGAAATCGTGGACCGCGGGCTCTATCTGCCTGCAGATGTCCATGACCTTGGGGCATCGGGTCGAAAAATTGCAGCCCTTTGGCGGATTGGCTGGCGAGGGCACGTCGCCCTGCAGCACGATCGGCTTGCGATGCCGCTCGGATTCGGGATCGGGCTCCGGCACCGCCGAGAGCAGCGCCTGCGTGTAGGGGTGAAGCGGCTCGTCAAACAGGGTCTCCCTGCTTGCCACTTCCACGATCCTGCCCAGATACATCACGGCCACCCGGTCAGCGATGTGGCGGACCATCGACAGGTCGTGGCTGATGAACAGGTAGGTCAGGTCCAGCCGGTCCTGCAGTTCCTCAAGCAGATTGACCACCTGCGCCTGGATCGACACGTCGAGCGCGGCAATCGGCTCGTCGCAGACGATAAATTTCGGATTGAGAGCCAGCGCTCGGGCAATGCCGATGCGTTGCCGTTGGCCGCCGGAGAACTCGTGCGGGTAGCGTTTGGCAAACGCCCGGTTGAGCCCCACCCAGTCCATTAATTCGTAGATCCGCGCAAGCCGTTCACTGGGGGTGAGCTTCATGTGCTCGTCAAGCGGTTCGCCGATGATGCTGGCAACCGTCATCCGCGGATTGAGGCTTGCCTGCGGATCCTGGAAGATCATCTGCATCATCGGCCGCTTGGAGCGCAGGCTGTCGCGATCGACATGGGCAATTTCCGACCCGTTGATTTCAACGGTGCCGCCTGTGACATCGTAAAGACGCAGGATCGAGCGGCCGACGGTCGACTTGCCGCAGCCCGATTCTCCGACCAGGCCAAGCGTTTCGCCTGGCATGATGTCGAAGCTGATGCCGTCCACGGCCTTGATGTCGCCGACATGGGTCCGGAACAAGCCGGCATGGATCGGGAAATACATTTTAAGATCCCGCACCTTGACGAGCGGGCTTACGGATTCGGTGTCAGCCATCGACGGCCTCCGGCTCTGGGGTCGAGGCCTTGTCCAGCAGGAAACAGGCGGCGCGGTGGCCTGGTGCCGATATCTGCGTCAGGGCCGGGTTTTCCTGCGAGCAGCGGTCGAAGGCGAACTGGCATCTGTTGCGGAACGAGCAGGCGACGGGTGCCTCGTACATGATCGGCGGCTGGCCCTCGATCACCTCCAGCTTTTCGGCACGCGCACCGCGCACCGCCGGGACGGTTTTGAGAAGCGCCTGGGTGTAGGGATGTTGCGGATCGCTGAAGATTTCCTTGACCGGACCTTCCTCGACCACCTGGCCGGCATACATCACCATGACCCGGTCTGCGATGCCGGCGATGACGCCAAGATCATGCGTGATCCAGATGATCGCCATCCCCAGCTTCTGCCGCAGTTCCTTCACCAGTTCGATGATCTGCGCCTGAATTGTCACATCAAGCGCGGTCGTAGGCTCGTCCGCAATCAGCACCTTCGGGTCGCAGGCAAGTGCGATAGCGATCATCACGCGCTGCCGCATGCCGCCTGAAAACTGGTGCGGGTAATCCTTGAGCCGCCGTTCCGCATCGGGAATGCCGACAAGCTTGAGAAGCTCGATCGAACGGGTTCGCGCCTGTGACCTGGACATGCCCATATGTGCCCGCAAGGGCTCGGCCAGCTGAAAACCGACGGTGTAGACCGGATTGAGTGATGTCATCGGGTCCTGAAAGATGAACCCGATCTTTGAGCCGCGTACCTGCCGCAGCTCTTCCGGACTGATCTTGAGCAGGTCCTGACCGTCAAACATCACTTTCCCGTCCCGCATCTCCGCGGGCGGAGATGGCAAAAGACGAAGCAGCGACATCATGGTCACGGATTTTCCGGATCCGCTTTCCCCGACAACGCCGAGCAATTCGCCCGGACGCAGATGGAAATCTACGGAGTTGACCGCGTGAACTTCACCGCCGCGGGTGCGGAAAACCGTTTTAAGCCCATTAACATCCAGAATTGGCATGGCCGTGTCTGGCATACTGTACCCCTCGGGAGATGTTTTCCCGTTATTTTTGTTGCCGGTCTGATCTCGCGACCGCCGGTGGCCATACTATTGACCAATTTCTCGCTGGTTGACCAGTGGGCTTTTTCAAATTGAGTGATAAGTGCCTGAAGCCGCTATTGCCCGAAAGAAAATTTCCCGCAAAACCGGCACTGGACAAGTGCTGTTCACGTCAACAAAAGTGTGGAAACCGGCATGAAGTTGCCGATTCCAACCGATTTGAGGTCCTTCATGGAAGACAATTCTAACGTTCGAGAGATTCTGGAAAAACTGGTTTCATTTCCCACCGTAAGCCGCGACACCAACCTGCCGCTTGTCGAATGGGTTGAATCCTATCTTTCGAGCCACGGTATCAGTTCCGAAAGGGTGACAAGTCCGTGCGGCATGAAGGCACATCTTTACGCCCAGGTCGGACCGGAAACCGATGCTGGTGTCATCCTTTCCGGGCACACCGACGTGGTGCCGGTCGACGGTCAGGCCTGGACGACCGATCCCTGGACCCTCACCGAACGAGAGGGAAAGCTTTTCGGCCGCGGCGCCTGCGACATGAAGGGGTTTGACGCGCTGGCGCTTCTGGCCATGGCGCGCGCGGCAAAGCTTCCGCTCAAGCGCCCGCTGCAACTTGCCTTGTCATTCGACGAGGAGGTTGGCTGTGCAGCCGTTGTCGATCTCGTCGAGGCAATGAAGGGCGAATTGCCAAGGGCCCGCGAAGTCATTGTCGGCGAGCCGACGATGATGCGGGTGGTCACAGGCCACAAGGGCGGCCTGGCCTATCATGTTCACGTCCGCGGCTTCGAGGTGCATTCGTCACTCCTGCCTTACGGAGTGAGCGCCATCATGCAGGCGGCGAAACTGATCGACTGGGCCAACCAGCGCAATGCGGAAAACGCCGCGAAGACTCCGTCCGAACTGGCTGTCCCGTTCGATCCGCCGTTCACCACGCTCCACGTCGGCAAGATTGAAGGCGGCACCGCGCACAACATCACCGCGAAGGATTGTCGCTACTTCATGGAGTTCCGGTTTGTGCCGGGTGAAAGCCCTGAAGACTGGGCGAGGGCATTCGAGGCAAAGGCGGCTGAACTTTCAGCCGAGATGCAAAAGATCCATCCCGACACCGGGATCGATCTCACGCCGGGTTTCGCGTTGCCGGCGCTGGCGCCCGAGACCGATGGTGCCGCTGAAACGCTGGCGCGCCGCCTGACCGGCGACAATGGCCGGCATGTCGTCAGTTATGGCACCGAAGGCAGCCAGTTCCAGGTCCGCGGCTACTCCACCGTGATCTGCGGACCGGGAGATATCGCCCAGGCGCATCAGCCCGATGAATTCCTCTCGCTTGCGCAACTCGCCGCCGGTGAGGCCTTCATTGACCGGCTGCTCGATTCAATGTGCTGATAGCTGCTCAGTGGTCCTCGGTATCGAGATACTCGATCAGGCAGGGCCGCGGCATCTGCTTCAGAGCTGCAATCAATTCGTCGCGGCTGCGAACCTGCCGCGCAGTCAGTCCATAAGCGGCCGCCACCATCGAAAAGTCGGGCGCCGATGGTGTCACTCCGATCGGGGTGATGCTGGAGCCGGTCATCGAGGTTTCGATTTCCCGGTAGCCGGCATTGTTCCACACCAGGAAGGCCACGTCGGCGCCGCAGTCGCGCGCGCTGCCGAGTTCTGAAAGCGTGAACTGGAAGCCGCCATCGCCGAGCAGCGCCACCGCCGGGCGGCCGGGATGTCCGAGTGCTGCACCGATCGCCGCCGGCGCGGCATAGCCGAGCGTGCCAAAGCCGGTGGCGGAATTGAACCAGGCCGTTTCCCGGGGAGCATCGACAAACATGTTGCCGGCATAGACCAGCTGGGTCGAATCTCCGACCAGCGTGGCATCCGGCAAGGCGTCCCAGATATCCTGCAAAAGCTCGATATGTCCAAGATAGGCCTCGCCGATCTCGGACCTTGCGCTTTTGCGAACTGTATCTGCGCGTGTTCCCCCTTCGCCCGGGCCCTGTTGTGTCCACGTGCGGGCCTCGGCGAGCATGTCTTCGATGAAGGCGCCAAGTCCTGCCTTGATCGCCAGTTCCGGCTTCAGGCTACGTGCCAGCTGGTTGGCGTCGATGTCGACCCGGATCAGGTTGGACGGAAGCTTGAAGCCGCCATCCTCATACATGTCATAATCGGTTGGCCCGAGCTCCGTCCCCAGCGCCAGCACAAGGTCCGAGCCGGCCAGCATTTCGCGGACGCAAGTGAGACTGGGGCTGGCCGGCACATCGAGCGGGTGGCCAGACATGATCCCGCGGGCATTGGTGGTGCTGATCACCGGCGCGTCGAGCGCTTCGGCAAACCGTCGAACAGCATCGCCAAGCCGGACGGCACCGCCACCGATCAGGATGGCAGGCTTCCGTGCGCCGGCACACAACTCTGCGGCTGCGGCCAGTTCCGCAGATGTCGGGCGCTGCGGAATGGAGGCAGGAACCTCGAACGCCTGGTCCGCCGCCGGCAGTTTCATAACGTCGGTCGGAATCTCGATATGGACCGGGCCGGGGCGGCCGCTGGTCATGGTCGCAAAGGCTTTCTGCAAAACCGAACCTAGTTGTGAAGGGTCGGTCAGCATGTGCGACCAAAGCGCCACGCTGCTTGCCAGTGCCGCCTGGTCGGGCAACTCATGCAGATGCCCGCGTCCCTTGCCCAGTGTCGTGGTGGCGTTGACGCCGGAAATCACCAGCATGGGGATGCTGTCGGCGCGCGCCTGTGCCATGGCGGTCAGCGTGTTGGTCAAGCCCGGCCCGGTGATCACGAAACACACCCCCGGGCGTCCGGTGACGCGGGCATAGCCGTCAGCCATGAACCCCGCACCCTGTTCGTGCCGCGGTGTGACATGGCGAATGGAACTGGCGGCGAGGCCGCGATAAAGCTCGATGGTGTGGACACCGGGTATGCCGAACACGGTGTCGACGCCCGCCTGTTCCAGCATGGTCACCAGCGCTTCACCGACGGTGGGGGAATGAGTGGCCATCACAGCCCCTCCACGAAACGCGCGATACGATCGCAGGCTTCCACAACCGATTCATCCGGCACCGTAAGGCTCAGCCGCACCAGTTTGCCGGCGTTGTCGCCGAATGACGAGCCGGGCATCACCGCGACTCCGGCTTGGAGCAGGCGCCAGGCAAAGTCCTCGCCACCGAGCCCGGTTCCGGACACGTCGAGAATGATGAACATTCCCGCCTGCGGACGATAGGCTGTCATGCCCTCAAGCTTCTCGAGCCGGTCGGCAAACAGGCTGGCCCGGTGCTTGTAGGATTGCCGCATCCGCGCCGACGTCGGCAGATCCGAATTCAGCGCAAAGGCCGTCATGTCGGCGATGAACGGCTGATTGCCGAACAGCATGGTTTCGGACAGTGGCAGCAGTCTCTCGCAGAATTCATGCGGACCAACCGCCCAGCCGCTGCGGAATCCCGGCGCTGCATGGGATTTGGAGATGGACGAGACCGCGATCACCCTGTCGGCAAGGTCCGGGCTGTCGAACGGCGAGGCGAAGTCGCCCTCAAACACCAGCTCCTCATAAACCTCGTCCGCCACGATCCAGAGGTCGTGTTTCTGGCAGACAGCGCCGATACTCGCGATTTCATCAGCCGTAAGCACCGCTCCCGTCGGGTTATGCGGTGAATTGAGCAAGAGCACGCGGGACTGTGGCGTGATCGCCGCTGCGAGATCGCCGGCGGTGAGCCGGAATCCGTTCTCGGGTCTCAACGGAACAGATTCGCGATGGGCACCGCTGGCGCGGATAACCCCCTCATAGGTCGCATAGAACGGATCGCCTACAAGCACCCCATCACCGGGGCCGGTCAGCCCCATCATCGTCGCAAACAGAGCGGTCTGGGTTCCTGGAAAACACATCACATTGTCGGCATCGACGTCCGGTCGCCGCCGCATGTAGCGTGCGGCAATCGCTTCGAGCAGTTCCGGTTCGCCACGTCCGCTGGAATATCCGGTGCGTCCTGCCAGCATCGACTGGTGGCAGACCTTGAACAGCTGCGGGTCCGGTGGCTGGTCCGGTTCCCCGATGGTCAGTTCGATGATGTCTGCGCCTTGCGCCTTCATCTCACGGCAGCGCTGGTGAATGGCCCATTTCGCTCCGCCCGTATCGGCCAGCCGCTCGGTAATTGCCGCATATTTCATGATGTTCATTCCCTGAATTCAGCCGGGTCGATGCCAAGCAGTGTCGCTGTTGAATCGAGTGCGATCCGGACCACGTCAACGCGCGAGAAATCGTCGCCGCCCATGGAAATCTCGATCCACAATCCGTCGAGCAGCGCGTTCAGCACAATCGCTTGCTGGCGAACGGTCTGTTGTGAAGTATCCGTGCCCCCTTCGCGCAGGCATTCGCCAACCAACTGTTCGACCAGGTCACGGAAAGCCTGGTAGCCCTCGCGGTGAACCTCGGCCATCACCGGGTCGGAATTGACCGTTCCAATGAAAGCAGCCCAGATCGACAGAGTCCGCCCGTCTGCCACCGGAGCCGTGACGCTGGCACGGATCAGGCCGGCAAGTCGGGTATGCGCGGGACCGTCACCGCATCCGGCCGCTGCCGTTTCGATCAGGTCGGCGATGAATGTCCGATAGGCGGCGGCGACCAGTCGTTCCTTGTTGTCGAAGTAGCGTCGGATCAGGCCCGGCGTCACGCCGGCCCGGTTAGCGACTTCGCGCACGGTTGCCCCGGCAAGTCCCAGCTCCGCCACACTGTCGAGTGTTGCCGCGATCAGGTCGTTCTGCCGAACCGCCTCGGGTTCACGATGGAATGTCCGCCGCGTCATTCCCGCCACACGGGACGGGTCAGGCAGGTCGGTCCGCCTTCGCACGGAATGCACAGCGCGTCGGCGTTGAAGCTGGTGACCTTGCAGCCGGCCTGTTCCATCAGCACGCGTGTTTTCGGAAACCCGTCGACCATGATGACCTCGCCGGGCGTCAGCGCCAGCACATTCAGATTGAGCCCGTTGGACGCGGCGAACTCATCGTCCGGGGCTTCGACAAGGGTGTAGCCACGATCCTTCAGCAATTGCCAGAAAGCGACGGGAAGCATCGGCGCATAGACCAGCGCCAGTTTTTCGGCGAGCGGCGAAACAACCGACATCAGATGTAGACAGGCATCGGCACCGTTTCCGAGCGGAAGGTCGAAGCCGAGTACGCTCACGCCAAGCGGAGCGAGGATTTCGCCCAGCTGCTCGATGCCAGCCTGGTTGGTCCGCACACCGCGACCGACCGCCAGCGTGGTCGCGTCGACCCACACGCAGTCACCGCCCTCGACAGAGCCGGGCGCTTCGATCCGCCCGAGGATCGGAATGCCCGCAGCCTTGTAGGCGGCCTCATGCAGATCGGGTTCAGCCATTCGGCCCGGCTTGCCCATCCTGAGAATGACCGCGCCCTTGTCGGTGACAAGCGAAGGATCATGGGTAAACATCGCGTCCGCCAGGCCGTCGCCCGAATCCTCGATCCAGATGATCTCGGTGCCGCTGGCCGAGACGAGGCCGGCGAAGATACCGAACTGTTCGATAGCGCGATTGCCGTCGAAGCCGGGACCGTAGTGCCAGTCCTCGGCCTTGGCCTGCCGCAGGCTGTCGCCGGGCGCGCGCATGATGACGCGCTTGAGCGGGGGAGTCATGGATTGGGATCCGTATGTCATGGAGGGGTCCGTTCTGGGGAGAGCAATTTCTGAAATTATACACTTGATTAATTACTGCGCAAGGGTCACGATTGGCTCCTGCCGCTCCATCAGGAGCAATAGAGGAAGCGTATGAGCAGTCGAGAAACCGGCGAAACAGCAGTCCCGCCAGCCGTCGAAGTTACCGGTCTTCACAAGAGATTTGGTGACCTGGAAGTGCTCAAGGGTGTATCGCTTTCCGCCGGCAATGGTGATGTGGTTGCCATCATCGGCGGATCGGGATCCGGCAAATCGACAATGCTCCGCTGTATCAACATGCTGGAACTGCCGAGCGGCGGGTCCATCAGCATTCAGGGCGAAGAAATCGAAATGAAACCGGATGGGCGGGGCGGTCTTCAGCCCGCCAATTCTGCCCAGCTCCGCCGCATCCGCACCCGGCTCGCCATGGTGTTTCAAAGCTTCAATCTGTGGCAGCACATGACTGTGCTCGGCAATGTCATCGAGGCGCCGGTGCAGGTCATGGGCGTGCCGCGCGACGAGGCCATTGCCCGTGCAGAGAAGCTGCTCGAGCGCGTGGGACTGTCTGACAAGCGGGATGTCTACCCGGCGTTTTTGTCCGGTGGTCAGCAGCAGCGGGCGGCCATTGCCCGGGCACTCGCTGTGGAGCCGGAGGTCATGCTGTTTGACGAGCCGACCTCGGCATTGGATCCCGAACTCGTCGGCGAAGTGCTGGCGGTGATCGCCGATCTGGCGCGCGAAGGCCGCACCATGCTGCTGGTGACACACGAAATGAAATTCGCCCGCGAGGTTGCCAATCACGTGGTCTTCCTGGCCGATGGCGTGATCGAGGAGGAAGGCTCTCCGGATACCATCTACAACGCTCCCAGGTCGGAGCGTTTGAGAAAATTCCTTGCGACTGTTCAATAGTCCGAGGTCCAATGGGCAAAGCCCGAACTCTTAACAGGGGAAAAACATGAAGAACAAAATCATCACCACAATCGCCGCTCTCGGTCTGTCGCTTGCTGCCAGCGCGGCCTCGGCTGAAACCGTCCGTGTCGGCGTCGCCGCCGAGCCTTATCCGCCGTTCACCGAACCGGATGCCGCTGGCAACTGGACCGGTTGGGAAATCGAATTCATGAACGCCGTCTGCGCCGAGGCCAAGCTCGATTGCGTCGTCACCCCGGTTGCCTGGGATGGCATCATTCCGGCGCTGACCTCGAACAAGATCGACGCCATCATCGGATCGATGTCGATCACCGAAGAGCGCATGAAGACCATCGATTTCTCCGACAAGTACTACAACACACCGTCGGTGATCGCGACGTCGAAAGGCTCCGGTATCACGCCTGACGCAGCCGGGCTCAAGGACAAGATCATCGGCGTTCAGGTCTCGACCATCCACCAGGATTACGTCACCACCCATTTCGGTGACGTTGCCGCCGAGGTGAAGGAATACCAGACCCAGGACGAAGCCAACCAGGACCTGGCCGCCGGTCGCGTCGACGCCATCATGGCGGATTCTCTGGCGCTTGACGCCTTCGTAAAATCGGATGCGTGCTGCGAAATCGTCGGTGCGGTCGAGGACGATCCGGCCATTCTCGGTGCCGGCGTCGGTATCGGTCTGCGCAAGGGTGACGACGAACTGCGCGAGAAGTTCAACACCGCCATCGCCGCGATCCGCGACAACGGTACTTATGCCGAATTCTCGAAGGCCTATTTCGACTTCGACATCTACGGTCAGTAACATGCCTGAAACGGCGCTACGCGCTTTGACTGGTCCGGCGGGGAAAACCCGCCGGACCGGATCGGGCATGACCCATGCTTGAGTGGATCGCGGGCCTGGCCTCGTGGGAACTGCTGGCGCTTGAGCCGCCCGGCTGGGGAGGGGTGTTGCTCGGCGGTCTCGCCGTCTCGCTCCAGGTCGCTATCGGCGGCTATCTGCTCGGGTTTCTCATTGGCGTCGGTGGCGCCACCGGCAAGCTCTATGGCGGCCCCATCCTTCGTGACCTGCTTGATGTCTACACCACGCTGGTGCGTGCAGTGCCGGAACTGGTGCTGATACTGCTGCTTTATTATGCCGGCACCGATGCACTCAACCAGTTGATGCTGCTGATCGGCGCCGAGCGCGTGGACATCAGCGGACTGGCCGCCGGCATCTTCGTTATCGGCGTGGTCCAGGGCGCCTACCAGACGGAGGTGTTGCGCGGGGCCTTCAAGGCCGTGCCGCATGGCCAGATCGAGGCCGGGCGGGCCTATGGCATGACGTCCTTTCAGGTGCTTCGACGCATCACGCTTCCCGGCATGCTGCCCCACGCGGTTCCAGGCCTGGCCAATCTCTGGCTCATCGCCACCAAGGATACGGCACTTCTTGCAGTCGTCGGCGTGGCCGAACTCACGCTGGTCACGCGCCAGGCCGGCGGCACCACCAAATCCTATTTCCTGTTCTTCTGTGCAGCGGGTCTCCTCTACCTGCTGGTGACGCTCATCTCCAATGTCGGTATCCGCCGCATTGAACGCTATGCCCGCCGTGGCATGCCGGCGGTGCGCTGATGGGTCCGGAAACCCGAAGCTGGCGGGAGCCGCACCGGCTGGTGCTGCTGGCCATCGGTATCGGCATAATCGTCTTCGCAGCGGTCAACATGCGCTGGGACTGGCTGCCGCGCTATTCGGGCCGACTTGTCGAAGGCGTCGGCACCACGCTCTGGCTATTGTTTCTCACCAGCGTTCTGGGTTTTCTGCTTGCCGTGCCGCTTGGTCTTGCCCAGGCGGCAGGACCGGTCTGGCTGTCGGCGCCGGCGCGCATGTTCTGTACGGTCATACGCGGCACGCCGCTGCTGCTGCAGCTTTGGCTGCTCTACTACGGCCTGGGTTCACTGTTCGCCTACTGGCCGGAGATCCGCCAGTCCTGGGCCTGGCCCTATCTCCGTTCGGCCTGGCCCTATGGCGTGCTGGCGCTGACGCTCTCCTTTGCGGGTTACGAGGGGGAGGTGATGCGCGGGGCTTTTGCTGGCGTGCCCAAGGGCGAGCTGGAGGCGGGCCGCGCCTATGGCATGTCGCCCTTGACCGTGTTCCGGCGGATCTGGCTGCCGCGCGCCATCCATCGCGCGTTGCCGACGCTGGCCGGTGAAACCGTGCTGCAGCTCAAGGCCACACCGCTGGTTGCCACCATCACCGTGGTCGATGTCTACGCGATCATCTCGCGGGTCCGACAGGACACCTACCTGACTTACGAGCCGCTTCTCCTGCTTGCGCTGATCTACATGATCCTGACCGGGATACTGGTGCTGGCGTTTCGCTGGCTCGAGGCCAAGGTTCCTGTCAAGGGCGGCTGACACCGGCCACCTTCTGCGCTGTTGACGGTTGCTTCCGGCTGGCGCGGGGCGGCAGGCCAAACTGGCGGCTGAAGGCGCGCGAGAAGGATGATTCCGAGGAAAACCCGGTGCGCGACGCGATATCGGTCATGCTCAGCCGCGTGTCATTGACCAGCCGTCGCGCCGCCGCCAGCCTCAGCGACAGGAAATAGGCGCCGGGCGTCTGCCCCAGCTGCCGGGAAAACAGCTGCTCCAGGCCGCGCGCCGACATCGACACCCGTCTGGCAATTGCCGCGATGCTGACCGGTGTATCGATATGGGTTTCCATGATCCGGATCGAACGGACCAGTCTCGGGTCGTGGTTTGCATCGCCCAGGGTGACGTTGACCTGCGGGTCGCCCGCAGCCCGCAGATCGTCGTGCACGAAGCTGCTTGCCACGTCCAGCGCCGCCGGATGGCCCAGTACCTGCCGCACCAGGTCCACCATCATGTCGAAGGTTGGTGATGCCCCCGATGTGGTGATGAACCGCCCGTCAACCACATAGCGGTCAGGCCTCAGATCGACATTCGGGAAGGCTGCCGCGAAATCCTCGAAGTCTTCCCAGTGGGTTGCCGCGCGATGTTCATCAAGCAGCCCGGCGCGGGCCAGCAGCCACGGGCCGGATTCGATGCCCATGACGATCGTGGCATTGCGCGCCGCCCGGTAAACATGGCCGACCAGCCGCCGGTCAGTCATTTGCGCCGCGCCAAACCCGGCCACGACAGCAAGCACATCGCAGCGCGAGGCGGGATCGTGCCGCCCGGACACCGGCCATGCAATCCCCGAGGATGTGACTGGCCCATCCCCGTTCACCGACACGAAGCGCCAGTCGAACACCATGCGCCCGGATTGCCGGTTTGCGGCCCTCAACGGTTCGACGGCGCTGGAAAGCGTCAGCAGCGAGCTGCCTGCCAGCGCCAGCAGATCCACCATTATGGGTCGGCCCGCATCCAAAATCGCCGACAGAGCTTTGTTTTGTGTCATGTTTCCTTCGTAAATGGAAAGGCATGTCGCTTCAAGCCGGTCATCATTGCCTGATCAGAAAGAGGAGGACAGTCCGTATGCCCTTGACCATGAACCGCGAGGTCTTCATCACCTGCGCCGTCACCGGATCCGGCTCCACCCAGGACCGCAGCCCGCATGTGCCGCGTTCGCCCGAGCAGATCGCCAACTCGGCGATCGACGCGGCCAGGGCCGGCGCGGCAATCGTCCATTGCCATGTCCGCGATCCCGAAACCGGCACACCGCGCCGCGATGTGGCGCTCTACCGTGAAGTCACCGAGCGCATCCGCGAGGCCGAGGTAGATGTGGTCCTTAACCTGACCGCCGGAATGGGCGGCGACATCACCTTCGGATCGACCGAAAAGCCGCTTCCGCTGAATCCGGTTGGCACCGACATGGTCGGCGCGTCCGAGCGCATGAAGCACATTCTAGAATGCCTGCCGGAAATGTGCACGCTGGATTGCGGCACCATGAATTTCGCCGAGGCCGATTACGTGATGACCAACACGCCGGGCATGCTACGCGCCATGGGCGGCATGATGACCCAGCTCGGCGTCAAGCCGGAAATCGAGGCCTTCGACACCGGCCATCTCTGGTTCGCCAAGGAACTGGTCAAGGAAGGTGTGCTTGCGCCCGATGCGCTGGTGCAGCTTTGCATGGGCGTTCCCTGGGGCGCCCCCGACGATCTCAACACCTTCATGGCGATGGTCAACAACGTGCCCGCCGACTGGAACTGGTCGGCCTTCGCACTTGGCCGAAACCAGATGGCCTATGTCGCGGCCGCCGTGCTGGCAGGCGGCAATGTCCGCGTCGGGCTCGAGGACAATCTCTGGCTTGGCAAGGGCCAGCTTGCCACAAACGCCCAGCTGGTCGAGCGTGCCGTGACCATCGTCGAGAACATGGGCGCGCGGGTGATCGGTCCGCAGGAAGTGCGTGAACGGCTGAACCTGACCAAGCGCGCGCCTGCATCCGCCTGACAACGCTCCCGGGGAGGGGATCATGGACAAGGTCAAGTTCACCGCCATGAAGGATGGCGACCGTGAGGACTACGAGTTCCTCACCGAGCACGAAATCGAGTATGCTTCCAAGACCGCCGAGCGGCTTCTCGGCGCCATGGTGGAACTCGATGAGAGCCTGTCGGGTTACCAGGTCACAAGGCTTGGTCATTCGCTGCAATCGGCCACCCGTGCCTGGCGCGATGGTGCGGATGTCGACTGGGTGGTCTCGGCGCTGCTGCATGATATCGGCGACATTTACGCGCCCTACAATCATGATGAATATGCCGCAGCCATTCTCCGCCCCTTCGTGCGCGAGCAATGTGCATGGGTGGTGGAAAAGCATGGCGACTTCCAGAAGCTCTATTACGCCCATCATGTCGGCGGCAATCCGCACGCGCGCGATGCCTACAAGGGCCATGCCTACTTCGATGATTGCGCGACATTCTGCGAACGTTGGGACCAGAACAGCTTCGACCCAGACTATCCGCATGAGGGCATCGAATTTTTCCGGGGAATGGTCGAAGAGGTCTTCGGCCGAAAAGCCTACGATCCTGCCGTGATCCGGGCTGGTGAGCGGGTTTCCCTGACCGATCCAACCACTGCCGAAGGGCGAAACGCATGAGCGAAACCAAAACAGCCGCCATCATCGGTGGCGGCGTCATCGGCGGCGGCTGGGCTGCTCGCTTTCTTCTCAATGGCTGGGATGTAATCGTCTCCGATCCTGATCCCGAGGTTGAACGCAAGGTCGGCGAGGTTCTCGCCAACGCAAGGCGCTCGCTACCGGCCCTATCTGATGTCAGCGTGCCGAAGGAAGGCAGGCTCAGCTATGCCGCTTCCCTTGCCGAGGCCGTGGCAGACGCCGACTGGATCCAGGAGAGCGCGCCAGAGCGCCTCGACATCAAGCATGTCATATTCGCGGAGATCCAGAAGCACTGCCGCCATGACGCGCTGATCGGCTCTTCGACCTCCGGCTTCAAACCCTCCGAGCTGCAGCAGGGCGCGGCACGCCCCGAGCAGATCTTCGTCGCCCACCCGTTCAACCCGGTCTATCTGCTGCCGGTGATCGAGCTTGTCGGTGTCGAGGCGACGCTTCTGCGCGCCCATGATGTGCTCGACGGCATCGGCATGAAGCCGCTGATCGTGCGCAAGGAAATCGACGCCCACATCGCCGACCGCTTCCTGGAAGCCGTCTGGCGCGAGGCGCTGTGGCTGGTCAAGGACGGCATCGCCACCACCCAGGAAATCGACGACGTCATCCGCTACGGCTTCGGAATGCGCTGGGCGCAAATGGGCCTGTTCGAAACCTACCGCATTGCCGGCGGCGAGGCAGGCATGCGCCACTTCATCGCCCAGTTCGGTCCCTGTCTCAGCTGGCCCTGGACCAAGCTGATGGACGTGCCGGAGCTCACCGATGAGTTGACCGACATGATCGCCGATCAGTCCGACGCCCAGTCGGGCATGCATTCGATCCGCGAACTCGAGCGCATCCGCGACGACAATCTGGTGGCGATGATGCGCGCCTTGAAGGGCCGCAACTGGGGCGCCGGCCAGCTGCTCAACGCCCAGGATGCACGCATCAAGCCGCCGCTGCCCACCGATATCGACCAGCCGCTTGAAACACTCAAACGGGTCATTCCGATCGACTGGATGGATTACAACGGCCACATGAACGAAAGCCGCTACGGCCAGGTGTTTTCAGATGCCGGCGACGTGGTGATGGGAATGGTCGGCGCCGACCAGGAATACATCTCCGGCGGTCTGTCCTATTTCACCGTCTCCAACGAGATCGGCTATCTGAGCGAGACCCATCTGGGCGACGTCATTCATGTCCGTACCCAGGTGCTCGAAGCCCGCGGCAAGAAGCTCCGGCTGTATCACGAGATGATCCGCACCGCCGATGACGAACTGCTGGCCACCTGCAACCAGCTGCTTCTGCATGTCTCGCTCGAAACCCGCCGCACCTGCGAGCCGGAAGGCGAGGTTCTGGCAAGGATCACGGCCCTCGGGGAAGCCCAGTCGAAGCTGCCCAAGCCTTCCAGCATGCGGGACAAGGGATGAGCCAACGCGTTCTCATTACCGGCGGCGGATCGGGCATCGGCAAGGCCATGGCCGAGAGTTTTGCCGCTCAAGGCGCGCGTGTATTCATCACCGACGTCAGCGAAACAGTTCTGGCCGAGTGCCCGGAGAACTGGCTGAAGATGACCGGTGACGCGAGCGATCCGGTTCATATGCGTGACGTCTTCGCGCGCATTGCCACCGAATGGGGCGGCATCGACGTAGTCTGCGCCAATGCCGGCATCGCCGGTCCCACGGCCCTGGTCGAGGATGTCGAACCGGAGGATTTCCGCCGCTGCCTCGCCGTCAATCTCGAAGGCGCTTTCCTGGCTGCCAAATACGCGGCCCCGATGATGAAGGCACAGAGATCCGGCGTGATCCTGATCACTTCCTCCAACGCAGGGATCAACGGCTTCCCCAACCGCGCGCCCTATGCGGCGGCGAAATGGGCGGAGATCGGGCTGATGAAGACGCTCGCCATGGAGCTCGGGCCGTTCGGCATCCGCGCCAACGCCATTGCGCCGGGATGCGTCGAAGGCCCGCGCATCGACGGCGTCATCGAGCGCGAGGCGAAGGCCAAGGGAACCACGCCGGACGTGATCCGTGCGGGTTACGAGGCGGGCGTGTCGATGCGCTCCTTCGTCACCGCCCAGGATATCGCCAACATGGCGGTCTTTCTCGCCTCCGACGGCGCCCGGCTTGTTTCCGGCCAGGTGATCCCGGTCGATGGCCATACCGAAAACCCAGATCCAAAGGTGTGAAACAATGGACTTCGGACTGACCCAGGAACAGGAGATGATCGTCGAGACCACGCGGTCCTTCGTCGAGAACGAGCTCTATCCGCACGAGGCGCAAGTCGAACGAACCGGCCATCTCGACATCGATCTGGTGCGCGAGATCCAGGGTAAGGCGATCGCCGCGGGTCTCTACGCCGCCAATATCCCCGAGGAGTTTGGCGGCGCCGGCCTCGATACACCGACCTGGCTGCTCTACGAGAAGGAACTCGGCCGCGCCAATTACGCGCTGCACTGGACCTGCGTCGCGCGCCCCTCCAACATCCTCTGCGCCGGCACGCCCGAGCAGCGCGCCCGTTATCTCGAGCCCTGCGTGGCTGGCGAGAAATGGGATTGCCTGGCCATGACCGAACCGGGTGCGGGCTCCGACCTGCGCGGCATGAAGGCCAGCGCCAAGCAGGATGGCTCCGATTGGGTCCTGAACGGCACCAAGCATTTCATCTCCCACGCCGACATTGCGGACTTCACCATCACCTTTATGGCCACCGGCGAGGAGGACACGCCGCGTGGGCGTAAGAAGCTGATCACCGCCTTCTTCGTCGACAAGGGGACGCCGGGATATGCCGTTCGCGACGGCTACCGCAATGTCTCTCACCGCGGCTATACCAATGCCATTCTCGAGTTCGACAATTGCCGCATTCCGGCCGAGAACGTGCTGGGCGAAGTCCACAAGGGCTTCGAGGTCGCCAACACCTGGCTCGGCGCCACCCGGCTGCAGGTCGGTGCCACCTGTCTTGGCCGCGCCGATCGTGCGTTCCGGCACTCGGTCGAATGGGCAGCGACGCGCGAGCAGTTCGGCCAGCCGATCGGCAAGTTCCAGGGCGTCTCCTTCAAGCTCGCCGACATGGCGATGGAAATGAAGGCGGCCGAGCTGATGATCCTGGAAGCAGGCTGGAAATTCGATCGTGGCGAGGCGTCGGACGCCGACATGGCCATGGCCAAGCTCAAGGCGACCGAAATGCTCGCCATGGTCGCCGACGAGGCGATCCAGATCCATGGCGGCATGGGCCTGATGGACGAACTGCCTCTCGAACGCATCTGGCGCGACGCCCGGATCGAGCGCATCTGGGAAGGCACATCGGAAATCCAGCGCCACATTATTTCTCGTGCTTTGTTGAGGCCGTTCGGTGCATAGGCAGATACCCCCCTCTGCCCTGTCAGCCATCTCCCCTGCAAGGGGTGAGATCGGATGGGGCAAGATCGCGCAACCCCTATCTCCCCCCTTGCGGGGGAGATGTCGCGAAGCGCCAGAGGGGGGTAATCCCGCCTCAAGGTCGTCGGCACTTTCAGAGTGGAAACTTGCAGAACCTACGCGGGACAACACCCATGCGTGACCTCTCCCGCCTCCTGCGCCCCCGGTCGATTGCGCTGTTCGGTGGCGGCTGGGCCGTCAATGTTGTCGCGCAGCTGAAGAAATCCGGCTTTGACGGCGACATCTGGCCGGTCAATCCGAAACGCGCCGACATTCTCGGCGTGCCCTGCCTGGCCTCCATTGACGATCTGCCGTCAGCCCCCGATGCGAGCTTCATCGGCGTTAACCGCGACGCGACCATCGAGGTGGTGCGACGGCTCAGTTCTATGGGCGCGGGCGGCGCCACCTGCTTTGCCTCGGGCTTTCTCGAAAGCGAGGCCGAAACCGCCGGCGGTGCGGACCTGCAGGCGCGGCTGATTGCGGCGGCAGGCGACATGCCGATCCTCGGGCCCAATTGCTACGGCCTGATCAACTATCTCGACAACGTCACGCTCTGGCCCGACCAGCATGGCGGGCTCAAGGTGGAAAGCGGCGTGGCGATCGTCGCGCAATCCTCCAACATCGCCATCAACATGACCATGCAGGCGCGCGGCCTGCCGATCGCCTATGTGGTTGCAGCCGGCAACCAGGCTCAGGTTGGCGCCAGCGACATCGCCTCCGCACTGCTCGACGACGACCGCGTCAGCGCCATCGGTCTCTATCTCGAGGGCTTTGGCGATATCCGCGCGCTGGAAGCCTTTGCCGCCAAGGCGCGGGCAAAGGGCAAGCCGGTGGTCGCCATCAAGATCGGCCGCTCCGACAAGGCCCGCGTGGCGACCATGACCCACACGGCGTCGCTCGCCGGAAGTGCGGCCGCCGGGTCGGCCCTGCTCAGGCGACTCGGGATCATCGAGGTTGAGACCATCGCGGTGTTCCTCGAAACATTGAAACTGCTGCACGCCATCGGCCCGCTGCCGGGTGCATCCATTGCCTCCGTCAGCTGTTCTGGTGGCGAGGCCAGTCTGATGGCGGATCTGAGCAACACGACGCAACTGGATTTCGCTGATTTCGCGCCCGCCCAGCGGGCGGCTCTGAAAGCCGAGCTTGGGCCTATCGTCACCATCGCCAATCCGCTCGACTATCACACCTTCATCTGGGGTGACACGGAGCGAATGACCCGGGTGTTCTCCACGGTGATGGAGCAGACATTCGATCTCACGGTCTTCATTCTCGACCTGCCGCGGGCTGATCGCTGCGATCCGTCGAGCTATCAATGCGCGGTTGATGCGATCATTGCTGCAAAGGCGCGAACCGGCGCCAGGGTCGCGGTGCTGGCAAGCCTGTCCGAAAACATCTCGGAAGGTTTTACCAGCGCTTTCATGAAAGGCGGCGTCGCGGTTCTGCATGGCATGGCGGAAGGTATCCTGGCGATCGAGGCTGCAATTGCTGCCGGGCGCCTTGTTGAGTCGGATCCGCAGCCTCTGTTGCTGGCTTTCCCGAACGGCAGGACAGCAACCATTCTCAGCGAGGCCGCCTCAAAGGAGGCCCTTTCCGGATTTGGTCTTCGGATCCCGAGATCGATCCAGGCGCAATCCATCAATGAATTGATCGGGGAGAGTGCCGCCCTTTCTTTCCCGGTGGTGTTGAAAGGCACCGGTCTGGCGCACAAGAGTGAGGCCGGTCTGGTTGCTCTCGATATTGAAGATGAGCCCAGCCTCAGTGCCGCCGCCCGGAAGATGCAAACCGTTACCTCGGAGTTCCTCGTTGAGGAAATGGCGGTCGGCGGACTTGCCGAGGTTCTTGTCGGAATCACCCGGGATCCGACGGGCGCCTTTCTACTCACTTTGGGTGCCGGCGGTGTGCTCACCGAGATACTGGGCGATACGGTCAACCTGCTGTTGCCCGCAAGCCGCTCCGGGATCATGCTGGCATTCGCCGAGTTGCGGATCGGCCGTTTGCTCGAAGGCTATCGTGGCAAGCCTGCTGCCGATATGGAAGCACTGGCCGATGCGGTGATCGCGATCTGCCATTATGCCGAGGCCCATGCCGGCCGGTTGCTCGAACTTGAAGTCAATCCGCTGATCGCCCGCGTCGGCGATGCGGTTGCTGTCGATGCGCTGATCCGCCTCGACGATGCCTGAAGCAGAAAAAGGAATCTGAACCATGACCGGACCCGTCAAGACCCGCATTGTCGGACACGTTCTCGAAGTCACGCTCGACCGGCCTAAGGCCAACGCCGTTGATCTTGCCACCAGCCGGATCATGGGTGAGGTGTTTCGTGATTTCCGCGACAACCCGGATCTGCGCGTCGCGATCCTGACCGGCGCCGGCGAGAAGTTCTTTTGCCCCGGCTGGGACTTGAAGGCCGCCAATGATGGCGATGCGGTCGACGGCGACTACGGTGTCGGCGGTTTCGGCGGCCTGCAGGAACTGCCCCATATGAACAAGCCGGTGATCTGCGCGGTCAACGGCATCTGTTTTGGCGGCGGGCTCGAGATTGCGTTGTCCTGCGACATCATCCTGGCGGCGGAGCATGCCAGTTTCGCGCTGCCCGAAATCCGCTCGGGCACGGTGGCCGACGCCGCTTCGATCAAGCTGCCCAAACGGATTCCCTATCATATCGCCATGGAGATGCTTTTCACCGGGCGCTGGCTTGATGCCGAGGAGGCGCACCGCTGGGGCTTTGTAAATCACATCCACAAGGCGGACGAACTCATGGCGGAAGCCTGGAAGATGGCCGAGCTTCTGGCCTCCGGCCCGCCACTGGTCTTCGCCGCCATCAAGGAAGTGGTGCGCGAGGCCGAGGGCGAGAAATTCCAGGACACCATGAACAAGGTCACCAGACGGCAGTTGCGCACGGTCGATACGCTCTATGGCTCGGAAGACAATCTCGAGGGCTTTCGCGCGTTCACAGAAAAACGCGACCCGGTCTGGAAGGGCAGATAGGGGTTCGGAACACTCAGATCTGCGTGTGCATCCGGTAGCCAGGTGCGAATGTCAGGCGCACAGAGGTGATCACATGGCTCTTGTTCCATGTGCTGCGCTCGATCACGAAAAGCCCTTCGCCTTCCTTGCAGGCCAGGATCTCGGCTTCGCGTTTTCCCGCGGTCATGGCTGAGAACGAAAAGTCTCCGCCCTCAAAAGGAATGTTGGCCACCAGCCATTCATTGGCGCTTTGTGCCGACAGGTCCGCCTTCTCGATTCCCGGTACGGCGTCCGGGTTGATCCAACGGTCGCCAAACACATACGGCTTGCCGTCCGCCAGATGCAGCGTCACCAGGTGGAGTAGTTTGACTCCTGTCTGGGTTTGCATTCTCGCCCTGATGCCGGACGGGGGCACCATCCGTTCCTGCGACAGGACCGAGTGGCGATAGCTCTGCCCCTTGCCTTCGATCTCGTAGCGAATCACCGGAATGTCCAACGTTGCCTTGCGCACCGGGTTGAGCGCCACCCTGGTGCCGGCCTTTCGTCGCCTGTCCAGCAGGCCCGATTCCGCCAAGCCGCGCAACGCCCGGTTCACTGTTGCCCGTGCGCAACCGAATTCAACCGACAGTTCGGACTCGTTTGGAATGAAGTCCCCGGGCTTCCATTCCCTGGCATTGATCCGGCGCAGGACTTCCGCCTGCACCGACTGCCAGCTTTTGAACTCTCCTCCGCTCAAATAGCCTCTCCAAGCTCCTTCATTGTCCTGGCATAGGCCGAGACAATGGCCTCCTGTTTGACATGCCGGCCTCCTGCTACCATGTGCCGGCCAGCCGACCAGACATCCTCTACCATGCGGTCGTCGCCTGCGAACATATAGCAATCGAGAATGGTGTCGCCGCTTCTTCCGATCAGATCCACAGCCCCCGCATCGAGCGCCATCATGTCGGCGAGCTTCCCCACCGCCAGGGCGCCATTGTTGCGCCCCGAGGATTTCGCTCCGCCGTCATTGACGGCGTCGAACAGCCGTCTGCCGGTGGAGTGTTCAGGCGTCGCCAGCGCTGCGCGGGAATGGTCGCGAAGGCGTTGCGAGTAATCGAGCGTCCGCAGCTCTTCCGAAAGCGAGATGCGGATGTTGGAATCGGAACCGACAGCAATGGCTCCATTAGCTGCAAACCAGCGCACGCCGTCGAAGATACCGTCGCCCAGGCTCGATTCGGTGATCGGGCAGAGCCCTGCCACGGCGCCGCTTCTTGCAAGCCCCTCGGTTTCATGCGGCAGCATCTGCGTACAGTGAATAAAGCAGCGTCGCGCGTTGAGCTCCATCCTGTCGAGCACGAACTCTACAGGACGCTTTCCATAGGCCGCTTCGACTTCCTCCACCTCGGCGATCTGTTCGGCCAGGTGCATGTGCAGCGGAGTGTCTCTCGCGAGCTCGGCGTAGTGGGCAAGGTCTTCCGGCGCCACTGCCCGCAGGCTGTGCGGGGCGACACCGATCCTGGCGTCGCCGGGAAGCAGGCCGATTGTCTCGGCCGACCGGGCATGCAGTTCCGCATAGGCATCGAGCGTATTGCCGAAGCGGATCTGCCCGGGGCCGAGCGGACGCTTGTCGCAGCCGCCATACTGGTAGTGCACCGGCAGCAATGTCAGTCCCATGCCGCTCAGCGCGCTGGCCGCAGCGATCCGTTCGGCCATCTCGGCGATATTGGCGTAGGGGCTGCCTCCAGGCTGATGATGCAGATAGTGGAATTCGACATTCGCCGAATAACCGGCTTCCAGCATCTCCATCTGCACGAATGCGGCGATCGCCTCGACATGCTCCGGCGTCAGCCGGTCGAGAAAACGGAACATCAGCTGCCGCCATGTCCAGAATGAGTCCGAGGCGTCAGGCCCTCGCTTTTCGGTCAGCCCCGCCATAGCGCGCTGAAACGCATGGCTATGGCAATTGGCTGGTGCCGGGAGCATGATGCCTGTTCGGTGTCCTTCAGCCGGGGCGCCCGTTTCGATCTTGCTGATCAGGCCATCAGTCCCGGCTTCGATCCGCACGGCTTCCGCCCATCCGGTATCCAGCAACGCTTTTTCCGCCCAGACAATCGTCATCGTATCGCACCTCTTGACAGGTTTTTATGTATATACTTATAGTTCAATGACACGGACATAACAACGGCGAAATGATGCTTCTGATCAACGCGACATTGGCGACGATGGATGGTTCGCCAGCTTACGGGCTGGTGGAGCAGGGGGCTGTGGCGATCGAGAACGGCGTCATCGCTTGGGCAGGTCCGGGCCAAACTGTTCCGGCACGGTTCGATGCCGGCGAAGTGATCGATCTCGATGGCCGGCTGGTCACGCCGGCGCTGATCGATTGCCATACCCATGTTGTTCACGGCGGCAACCGTGCCCGCGAGTTCGAGATGCGGCTTGAAGGTGCGTCTTATGAGGAAGTCGCCCGGGCAGGTGGCGGTATTGTGTCCACCGTCGCCGCCACACGTGCCGCAACGGAAGATGAACTCGTCGCTAGCGCCCTGACCCGTGTTGATGCGATGATTGCCGAGGGCGTATCGACCCTTGAGATCAAGTCCGGCTATGGCCTCGACACTGCCAACGAATTGAAGATGCTGCGTGCCGCGAAGGCGGTTGCCGCGCAAAGACCAGTCCGGGTCAGGACCAGTTTTCTCGGCGCCCATGCGGTGCCGCCCGAATACAAGGGTCGCGGGGACGCCTATATCGACGAGGTCTGCATCACGGCACTCGAGGCAGCCCACGCCGAAGGACTGGTCGATGCTGTTGACGGTTTCTGCGAGGGCATCGCCTTTACGCCGGAACAGATCGCCCGCGTCTTCGAAAGGGCGAAAGAGCTCTGCATTCCGGTCAAGCTTCACGCCGAGCAGCTCTCCAACCTCGGTGGCGCAAAGCTGGCAGCCGAATACGGCGCGCTGTCCGCCGATCATCTCGAATATGCCACGGCGGACGATGCAGCAGCCATGGCGAAAGCCGGCAGCGTGGCAGTCATCCTGCCCGGCGCGTTCTACACATTGCGGGAGACCGTTGCTCCTCCAATCCAAGCCTTCCGCGAAGCCGGTGTCCCGATGGCAGTCGCGACTGACTGCAATCCCGGCTCGTCGCCAATGTCGTCGCTGCTTCTGAGCATGAACATGGCCTGCACCCTGTTCCGGATGACGTCGGAAGAAGCGCTCGCCGGCGTAACCCGAAACGCCGCCCGCGCACTCGGCCTGGATGACATCGGCATGATCGCACCCGGCCTGCGCGCCGACCTCGCCATCTGGGATGTCGAGCACCCGGCCGAACTGGCCTATCGCATTGGATTCAACCCGCTCTACAAGCGGATTTTTGGAGGCGCATTGTGACGCTCACCCTTCTGCCCGGCCAGGCCACACTTGACCAGCTCGAACAGATCTGGCGCACCGGTATTGCCGTGGTTCTTGATGACAACGCCCTGCCGGGCATCGAGGCTGCGGCGGCGCTGGTTCGCAAGGCGGCGGAAGGCGACGAGGCGGTCTATGGCGTCAACACCGGTTTTGGTAAGCTGGCCAGTGTGCGGATCAAGCCTGGTGACACGGCACAGCTTCAGCGCAACCTGATCCTGTCGCATTGCTGTGGCGTCGGTGAACCGCTGGATGTCGCCTCCACAAGGTTGATGATGGCACTCAAGCTGCTCTCTGCAGGGCGCGGCGCGTCCGGCATCACCTGGAAGACGCTCTCCGTCATTCAGAACATGCTGCGCCAAGGCGTCACGCCGGTGATCCCCAGCCAGGGCTCGGTCGGCGCATCGGGCGATCTGGCGCCGCTGGCCCACATGGCCGCAGCGATGATCGGTGAGGGCGAAGCGATCTTTGGCGGCGAGCGCATGCCGGCTGCCGAGGCACTTGCCAAGGCCGGCATCGAACCCGCCGTGCTTGCTCCGAAGGAAGGCCTTGGCCTGATCAACGGCACGCAATTCTCCACCGCCTGTGCGCTGACCGGCTATTTCGGCGCGATCCGCAATCTCGAAGCAAGCGTGGTCTCGTCCTGCCTCTCGACCGATGCGATCATGGGGTCGACCGCGCCGCTTGAGGAAGGCATTCACGCTTTCCGTGGGCACCGTGGTCAGATTGACGTTGCCCGCGCCATGCGCGCGGTGATGCAGGGCTCGGTGATCCGTGAAAGCCACCGTGACGGCGATACCCGCGTGCAGGATCCCTATTGCATCCGCTGCCAGCCGCAGGTCGCAGGTGCCGCGCTCGATCTGCTGCGCTATGCCGGCCAGACGCTCGAGATCGAGGCCAATGCGGTGTCCGACAATCCGCTGGTGCTGGTCGCCGAGGGCAAGATCGTTTCGGGCGGAAACTTCCACGCCGAGCCTGTGGCCTTTGCCGCCGACCAGATTGCCCTCGCCATTGCGGAAATCGGCGCGATCGCCCAGCGTCGCGTTGCATTGATGGTCGATCCCACCCTTTCCTTCGATCTACCGCCATTTCTGACACCCGAGCCGGGACTCAATTCCGGTTTGATGATTGCGGAAGTCACCACGGCCGCCCTGATGAGCGAGAACAAGCACCTCGCCAATCCCTGCTCGACGGATTCCACGCCCACATCGGCCAACCAGGAAGACCATGTCTCCATGGCCGCCCACGGCGCACGGCGGCTCAAGCGCATGAACGACAACCTCAACGTCATCATCGGTGTGGAGCTGCTTTGTGCCGCGCAGGGCGTCGAGTTTCGCGCGCCGCTTGTCACCAGCCCGGTCCTGCGGGGCGCGGTGAGCCTGGTGCGCTCCAAGGTGGCGGCGCTGACCGATGACCGCTTCATGGCTGGCGACCTCGCCGCCGCCGCCGCGATCGTGGCGGGCGGCCGCATCCAGTCGCAATGCGATGTCGCCGGCCTTTTGGCGGGAGCGGCGGCATGACCCCGGTCGACGTCAGGCGCGGCGACAGCCCGCTGGTCCTGGGGCTGCCGCACACAGGCACCTTCGTGCCCGATGACATCTTCGCGCGGCTGACACCGCTCGGCCAGACGCTGGGCGATACCGACTGGCACGTCGACCGCCTCTATGACGGCCTGCTCGATGGCGTCACCACCGTCCGCGCCAACTTCCATCGCTACGTCATCGATGCAAATCGCGATCCGTCAGGTGCAAGCCTCTACCCGGGCCAGAACACCACCGGGCTGGTCCCGGTAACCAACTTCGATGGTGAGCCACTATGGCTTGAAGAGCCGGACGCCGCCGAGATCGAGGCGCGCAGACTTGCCTGGCACGCGCCCTATCATGCGGCGCTTGAGCTCGAACTCGAAAGGGTGCGTGCCATTCATGGTGTCGCCATCCTCTATGACTGCCATTCGATCCGCTCGAACATCCCGTTCCTTTTTGATGGCACGCTTCCTGACTTCAACATCGGCACCAACAATGGCGAGACCTGCGCCCCGGTGATCGAGGCTGTGGTGGCCGGAATCTGTGCCGGCGCGGAAGGCTATTCCAGCGTGCTCAACGGCCGCTTCAAGGGTGGCTGGACCACCCGCCATTACGGTCGGCCCGGCGAGAACATCCACGCCATCCAGATGGAGCTGGCGCAAAGTACGCATCTGGCCACCGAGGAGCTTCCCTTCGCCTATGACGAGACGAAGGCGGAGCGGCTGCGCGTTCATCTCAAGACAATTCTGAATTCAGTTGCTGACCTTGCAGCATCAATGGGAGGCCAATCATGACCAATCCGAGACACAACCAGCGCGACATCTATCCGCCGACCGGCACCGAGATCACTGCCAAGAGCTGGCTCACCGAGGCGCCGATGCGCATGCTGATGAACAATCTGCATCCCGACGTGGCCGAAAACCCGCACGAGCTGGTGGTCTATGGCGGCATCGGCCGGGCGGCGCGCACCTGGAAGGACTTCGACATGATTGTCGACAGCCTGAAGAAGCTCAACGAGGACGAGACACTTGTCGTGCAGTCGGGCAAGCCGGTCGCCGTTGTCCGCACCCATGTCGATGCGCCGCGGGTGCTGATCGCCAATTCGAACCTGGTGCCGCACTGGGCCAACTGGGACCATTTCAACGAGCTCGATAAGCGCGGGCTTGCCATGTACGGCCAGATGACCGCAGGCTCCTGGATCTATATCGGCACACAGGGCATCGTTCAGGGCACCTTCGAGACCTTCGCCGAGGCTGGCCGCCAGCATTATGGCGGCGATCTCAAGGGCAAGTGGATCCTAACCGGCGGTCTTGGCGGAATGGGCGGCGCCCAGCCTCTGGCCGCCGTCATGGCCGGCGCCTGCTGTTTAGCCGTCGAGTGCGACGAGACCCGCATCGATTTCCGACTGCGCACCCGTTACGTTGATGCCAAGGCCCATTCGCTCGACGAGGCGTTGGGCATGATCGATCAGTGGACCAAGGCGGGCGAGGCCAAGTCGGTCGGTCTGCTCGGCAATGCGGCCGACATCTTCGTCGAACTGGCCAAGCGCATGAAGGACGGACGCCTGCGTCCGGACATTGTCACCGACCAGACCTCGGCCCATGATCCGCTGCACGGCTACTTGCCGCAGGGCTGGAGCGTCGCCGAATGGCGCGAGAAGCAGGAAAGCGACCCCAAGGCCGTCGAGAAGGCGGCCCGCGCCTCAATGAAAGCCCATGTCGCGGCCATGGTCGATTTCTGGAACGCCGGGGTGCCGACGCTCGACTACGGCAACAACATCCGCCAGGTCGCGCAGGATGAGGGCCTGGAGAACGCCTTCGATTTTCCGGGTTTCGTCCCCGCCTATATCCGGCCGCTGTTCTGCCGCGGCATCGGCCCGTTCCGCTGGTGCGCGCTCTCGGGCGATCCGGACGACATCTACAAGACCGACGCCAAGATGAAGGAACTCTTCCCCGAGAACACGCATTTGCACAACTGGCTCGACATGGCCCGTGAGCGCATTGCCTTCCAGGGCCTGCCGGCGCGCATCTGCTGGATCGGTCTTGGCGACCGCCACCGCGCCGGTCTCGCCTTCAACGAGATGGTGGCTTCGGGCGAACTCAAGGCACCGATCGTCATTGGCCGCGATCACCTTGATTCCGGCTCCGTTGCGTCACCCAACAGGGAGACCGAATCCATGAAGGATGGCTCCGATGCCGTCAGCGACTGGCCGCTCTTGAATGCGCTGGTCAACACCGCCTCCGGGGCAACCTGGGTCAGCCTGCATCATGGCGGCGGAGTCGGCATGGGGTTCTCCCAGCATTCCGGCATGGTCGTCGTCGCCGACGGCACCGACGCCGCAGCCCGCAGGCTCGAGCGGGTACTGTGGAACGATCCGGCTTCCGGCGTCTGGCGTCATGCCGATGCCGGTTACGACATCGCGCTCGATTGCGCACGCGAGCACGGGCTCAATCTGCCCGGCATACTGGGGTGAGAACAACAAGGTAAACTCGAAACAGAGAGGAACTGACATGCAAAGACGTAAATTCCTGAAAGCCGGCGTTGCCGGTGCAGCCGCGGCTGCGACACTCGCAACACCGGCCATCGCGCAGGACAAACGCGAGTGGAAAATGGTCACCGCCTGGCCAAAGAACCTGCCGGGTCCCGGCGTCGCCGCCCAGCTTCTGGCTGATCGCATCACCACGCTCTCGGGCGGCCGTATCGAGGTCAAGCTCTATGCCGCCGGCGAAATTGTTCCCGGACCTGGCGTGTTCGACGCCGTCTCCGAAGGCACCGCCGAGCTCTACCATGCCGTTCCCGCTTATTGGGGTTCCAAGTCAAAGGGCATCCTGCTGTTCGGCTCCCAGCCCTTCGGCCTGCGCGCCGACGAGCAGTTCGGCTGGATGCAGCATGGTGGCGGCCAGGCACTCTATGACGAGATGTACGGTCGTTTCGGCGTCAAGCCGTTCCTGTGCGGCAATTCAGGTCCGCAGTGGGCCGGCTGGTTCCGCAACGAAATCAACTCGGTCGAGGATCTCAAGGGCCTGAAGTTCCGCACCACCGGTCTCGCCTCGGAAATGGCCACCAAGATGGGCATGGCGGCAGAGGCCATGGGCGGACCGCCGATGTTCCAGGCGCTGCAGACCGGAGCGCTCGACGCCGGCGAATTCATCGGCCCGTGGACGGATTCGGCGCTTGGTTTCTACCAGGTCGCCAAGAACTACTACTGGCCGGGCGTCGGCGAGCCGTCCTCCGCGGAAGAATGCGGCGTCAACGCGGCTGCGTACAACGAACTTCCGGCCGACCTGCAGCAGGTTGTCTCGCTCGCCTGCGAAAGCCTCTACAATCCGGTCTGGACCGAATACACCACCAAGCATGCCCAGTCGCTCAAGACGCTTGTGTCCGAGCATGGTGTGATGGTCCGCAAGCTGCCTGACGATGTCATCGTGGCCATGGGCAAGGCGGCCGAAGAGGTTGTTGATGAGTTGCGCCAGAACGATGATGAACTGGTCAAGCGCATCACCGAAAGCTACATTTCCTACCGCGATCTGGTGGGCGGCTACATGACTTATGCCGATAATGGGCAGATGAACGCCCGCGCCTCCGTCATGGGCTACTGAGTGCAATGAACCGTCCGGCGCGGGTGTCGTTTCCGCGCCGGACAGCTTTGGCGAGAGGGGACCGCATGCTGCGTCTGGCCGACAGTCTCGATATGATCAGCCGGTTGACGGCGAGCGTTATCCGCTGGCTGGCGCTCGTCATGGTGCTGGTGCAATTCGGCATTGTCGTGGGCCGCTATGTGTTCGGCTACAACATCATTGCCGTGCAGGAAAGCGTGCTTTACATGCATGCGACGCTGTTCATGCTTGGCGCGGGCTACACGCTCCTGGTCGACAAGCATGTCCGCGTCGACGTGTTTTATGCCAAGGCCGAACCTCGGACCCAGCGCCGCATCGATGTTTTCGGCCATGTCTTTCTGCTGATCCCGTCTATGCTGGTGATCCTCTACTGGTCCTGGCCTTCGGTACGCAATTCCTGGAAGATCCTCGAAGGCCCGATTTCCGTGGGCGGCATCGAGGCGGTGTTCCTGCTCAAATCCCTGATACCCGCATTCTGCATTCTTCTGGTGATCCAGTCCCTGTCCTTGCTGATCCGGCTGTTGTTGCCTGAAACCTCCAGGCCCGAGGCCAAGGCATGAGCGAATATCTTGATCTCATCATGTTCGTGGCGCTGGTCGGGGCCATTCTGCTTGGCTTTCCGGTATCATTCTCGATTGCCGGTGTCGCCGTCGCGTTCGCCTATCTCGGATGGGTCATGGGCGCCATGGACATCACCCTGATGGGGGCAACCGGGCAGCGTATCTTCGGTCTGATTTCCAATCAGGTGCTGATCGCCATTCCCCTGTTCGTGCTGATGGGGGCGGTGCTGGAAAAGAGCCGCATTGCCGAGGAGCTGCTCGACACGATGGGTCGGCTGTTCGGGCAATTGCGCGGTGGTCTTGGCATATCCGTCGTTCTGGTCGGCGCGCTGCTGGCAGCCTCCACGGGGATCGTCGGCGCCACTGTCGTGGCGATGGGCATGATCGCGCTGCCGACCATGTTGCGCTCGGGCTACGATCCGCGGGTCGCGTCCGGCATCGTCTGCACCGCAGGCACCCTGGGGCAAATCATTCCGCCTTCGACACTGCTGATCATTCTCGCCGACGTCATGTCCAACGCCTATCAGCAGGCGCAGTATGAACAGGGCAAGTTCTCGGTGGAAGCCCTGTCGGTCGGCCAGTTCTTCGCCGCCGCCATCATTCCCGGCCTCATGCTGGTGGTGCTTTATCTGGTCTACATCCTGGTGCGCGGTTTCCTGCGTCCGCAGGACATGCCGCCCGCGACACTCGACACACCAAGGCCCGACCGGCTTGAAATCATCTCGGCGATCTTGCCTCCGGTGCTGCTGATTTTCGCGGTTCTGGGCGCCATCCTCGGTGGCGTTGCCACACCAACGGAAGCCGCCGCCGTCGGCGCCATCGGCGCCTTGCTGATGGCGGGGATCCGGGTCGGGATGCACCCGCGCCTCATTCTGTTCGGCACCGCGGCCCTGGTATGCCTCGCAATCCTTGCCGGCCTGTTTCCGGTCCGCTTGCAGCGTAGCGATCTCGAGTTCATGTCTCTGGCCGCCGGGGGGCTGTACATCGTGCTGACCATAGTCGGTGCGGTGGCGATCATTGCGGCGCTCTACGCGACGCTTCGGACGAGGAGCCTTCACGGTGCTGTCGATTCAACGCTCACCATGACGGCGATGATCTTCGCCACCATACTGGCGGCGGGCATGTTTTCGCTGGTCTTCATCGGCTTGGGCGGGGAGGAACGGGTGGCTCACATCCTGACCAACATGCCGGGCGGACCGATGGGCGCGCTGCTGTTCTGCATGGCCTTCGTCTTTGTGCTTGGCTTCTTCCTCGATTTCGTCGAGATCTCGGTAATCGTGCTGCCGTTGATTGCCCCGACGCTGATCGTCATGGGCCACGACCCGATCTGGCTTGGCGTGCTGCTGGCGGTCAACCTGCAGACCAGCTTCCTCACCCCGCCCTTCGGCTTTTCCCTGTTCTACCTGCGCGGTGCCGCTCCGCCCGAAATCGCCACCGGGCAGATCTATGCCGGCGTTATTCCCTTCATCGGCCTGCAGATAATCGGCATCTCGCTGGTCTGGATGCTGCCGCAACTCGCTACCTGGCTGCCGGGGGTGATCTTCTAGGCCGGGCCAGGGGTGTTAAGCCGCGTGTCAGGCTGCGTCGCTGACACGGTAGTCGATCGGCTTGTAGCGGAAGTTGTTCGACTGGCCGGCGGAACAGGCGGTCATCGCCACGACCAGGTCCATTTCTGCGCGGAACACGGTCTTCTCACCCGGCTTGCTCTTCGGCGGCAGCACCTTGATCTCGCCACTGTCACTGTCCACCGCCACATGCATGAAGACATTGAACGCAATCGGGATTGCGTCCGGGCCTATGCCGTAGGGTGCCAGTGCCATCTCGAGATTGCCCTGGCAGCCATGGTGCGGATCCTCGTCTCCATAAATGATGCTGAAAGTCTCGCGCGAGCACGGCGTAAGGCTGAAATCATGGCGGCCAACTTCGTCCTCGACAATGGTCAGCATCGGCACAGACCGGTTTGAATAGAGGATGTCGTCCGTGCTCAGGAACATCCTTCCGGCGTAGTCGATCGATCTGCCGGAAGAGAGATACTCGCGCCTATCATGCGCGTTGAAGGCCACAAGGTCGGAGACCTGTTCGCCTTCCGGGTCGAAAACGGTCAGCAACTGACCTTTCTTCAGTTCAAACGCGGTGCCGCTGCGGGGTGGGATACGAATGGTCATTTCAGGCGATTTCCTTGTGTGCAAATGGACATTTCCATTCGGGTTCGACGGCGCGCCCGCTGTACTGGCGGGCTTCCGAGGCTTCGCCATGATCGCTGAGCATCGGGTTTATGCTGCCGGCGAGCGCTTCGTCGCGGTTGCGGATGATTTCCTTCATCTTGTCGAACCGCCCGTCTGAGCGGAGCTTCTCGAACTGCAGATGAGAGTTGAACACCAGTGCCGGCTTTTCGAAACGGCGCGCTGGCCGCGAAGCATTTGGATGCAATCCGATGACGAAGAACGGCTCACCGCCAACACTGAGCGAAAAATGCGGAGACTTCGGATCGTGGTCGACGGCCTGGTTCCATGGCTGGCCGCAGACGACATCAAGATTGTGCAGGCTTTGCAGCCGGTTCCACAGCGCCTTCTCGAAGGCTTCTTCATCAAGTCCGTCGGGGCCATCGAAGATGACGACGAAGGAACGGACTATCGGGCTCTGGTGATCAAGGCCGTCGCTGTATTCACGCAGTGCGCGGTGGATCTCGACATCATCTGTCGCGCCGTCGATCTGGCCGGCCGGCAATATCGACAAGGCGTCGCGTGCGAGCGCCGACTTTGCGCCGACACACGGAAAATCTGCACTGCGGATGAAGTGGTGAAAAGAATTGGAAATGTCGCTCATCGGTACTCGCTCTCCACAAGCCACAACAGGCAGGCTGCCCGGCTAAACGGGCAGCACGCGCGGAAGTTCCCAAGCCTCGTATGCGCAGTCGAGGGAACAAGCCGGAGCATGATGCGTTGATAGGCACACGCAAAAGGCACCGGAGACAAAACGATGAACGAGCCCTTGTTCGAAATCGAAAACTGGCGAGGCGGCTGGTATTACAAGCTCGGCAGTCGTTACACGGGACCGTTCAGGCGTCGCGACAATGCAGTTGCCGCGGCGCAGTCGGAAGTTGAGCCGCTGAAGGAGCCCACGAACGCCAGCCTGCGCGTCTCGCTCGCAAGCAGGCGCCCCGTCGACACAGAGCATGAGGGCGTGAGCCATGAGGGATACCGGCGCCAGATGCTGCTCGGGATGGCTTTCCGGATTCCCGGCGTGGGAGACTACGCGTGATCGCAACGCTGCTCTTTTGCTTGGCGCTGGTCTGCCTGCTGGCAAGCCTGGTGCCGCTGCTGCCGTTTGGGCACGGCATCGTGCGTTCGTTCGATTTCGGGCGCCTGCAGGCCATCGCTGTCTCGTCACTGGTGATTTTGGCAACCATCATCGCCGGCTTGAACAGCACCATCCTGATCGCGGCTCTCTCAATGGCCGCTATCGCTCTCCTCATTCAGCTCGTCTTCGTCATCCGCTTCACTCCGCTTTGGCCGGTACAAACAAGGGGATTTGATGGTGACAGGCAGAACACGCCAACGGTGTCTGTCCTCGCCTGCAACATCAAGCAGGGTAACCATGACTATCAGAGCGTCATCGAGCTGATCAGGCAGCGCAAGCCCGATATCGCCGTGTTCATGGAGACAGATGAGAACTGGGCGGAAGCGCTCCGCCCCTGCCTTTCGGAGTTTCATGAAACGATCGAGCAACCGCAGGAAGACAGTTACGGCATGATCTTCGCAAGCCGCCTTCCGCTTCGGGAAGGCCAGGTGCGTTTTCTGCTCAACGAGGAAGTGCCGAGCGTGTCATGCATCGTCGAATTGCCCGGTGGCCGCGATATCCGGGTCGTTGCGCTTCACCCCGAACCGCCATTGCCGAACCGCGACACGCTCGGACGCGACGCCGAAATCCTCGTGGCGGCCAAGATCGCCCGGGACGAGCCCCTGCCGGTCATTGTCACCGGGGACCTCAACGACGTGGCGTGGTCGCGCACCACCCGCCGGTTCCTGCGGATTTCAGGGCTGCTCGATCCGCGGCAGGGCCGCGGCATGTTCAATTCGTTCGACGCGCGCTACTGGTTCCTTCGCTGGCCGCTCGACCACATCTTCCACTCGCGGGACTTCGAATTGATATCGATCGAGCGCCAGGAATTTGTGGGCTCCGATCATTTTCCGATGTTCTACCGGCTGGCGCTGACCGACAGAGACCGCAACGATCCGCCTCCGTCACCTTCCGGCAATGACATTGCCGAAGCCGAAGAGGCAATCAAGGTCGAGAAAAACCGTGACCGGCCCCCGGCAGGAACAGACTGGGAAGAGGCTTGATCCTGCCAGACGGCTGCCCCCGGCTGACGGCTTAAAAGCCACTTCTGCAATGCCGGCTTTCACCATACGGTTCCGGAGCGCGATGTAGGTCGAACCCCGGAACCGGTTTGGTGGGCAGTCCTCAGATGCCGCCGAGGCAGAGATACTTGATCTCCAGATAGTCATCGATGCCGTACTTCGAGCCTTCGCGGCCCTGGCCCGACTGCTTCACGCCACCGAACGGCGCCACTTCCGTGGAGATCAGGCCGGTGTTGACGCCGACCATGCCGTATTCCAGCGCCTCCGCCACGCGCCAGACCTTGGTCAGGTCGTTGGCGTAGAAATACGACGCCAGGCCGAAGATCGTGTCGTTGGCCTGCTCGATGACGTCTTCCACCGTGTCGAACTTGAACAGCGGAGCCACCGGGCCGAAAGTCTCGTCGCCGGCCACCTGCATGTCGCGTGTGACCCCGGTCAGGATCGTCGGCTCGAAGAAGGTACCGCCGAGCGCGTGGCGATTGCCGCCGGTCAGAACCTTGGCGCCCTTCGACTTGGCATCCTCGATGTGCTCAACAACCTTTGTCACCGCGTCTTCGCTGATCAATGGGCCGGTGGTCACGCCGTCACCGAAACCGTCGCCGATCTTCATCTTGCCAACGGCAGCGGCGAGTTTTTCGGCAAACGCGTCATAGACGCCCGCCTGCACGTAGATCCGGTTGGCGCAGACGCAGGTCTGGCCGTTGTTGCGGTATTTCGAGATCATCGCGCCTTCGACCGCGGCATCGAGATCGGCGTCGTCAAAGACTATGAACGGCGCATTGCCGCCAAGCTCCATCGAGGTCTTCTTGATCTGGTCTGCGGACTGGCGCATCAGGATCCGGCCGACTTCGGTCGAGCCGGTAAACGTGATCTTGCGGACCTTGTCGTTGGAGCAGAATTCCTGGCCGATCGCAGCACTCGATTTTGAGGTGATGACGCTGAGCAGGCCCTTGGGCAGACCGGCGTCTTCGGCAAGCTTGGCCATCGCCAGCGCCGACAGCGGGGTTTCTGCGGCAGGCTTGGCGACGAAGGCGCAGCCGACGGCCAGCGCCGGTCCGAGCTTGCGGGCGATCATCGCGTTGGGAAAGTTCCACGGTGTGATCGAGGCCACCACGCCGACCGGCTGTTTGAGCACGACGATGCGCTTGTCGGGCTGGTGGCCCGGAATGACGTCGCCATAGACCCGCTTGGCTTCTTCCGCGAACCACTCGATGAAGCTTGCGCCATAAAGGATTTCGCCCTTGGCCTCGGGCAGCGGCTTGCCCATTTCCGCTGTCAGGATCGCGCCCAGGTCGTCGGCATTGGCGACCATCAGGTCATAGAGCTTGCGCAACACCGAAGCGCGCTCCTTGCCGGTTTTTGCGGCCCAGTCCTTCTGCGCCACATAGGCTGCATCGATCGCGGCCTTGGTCTCATCGACACCGAGATCCGGCAAGGCGGTAATCAGTTCACCGGTTGACGGGTTGAGGACGTTGAAGGTCTTGCCGCTCGGGGCCGCCTTCATCCAGGAGCCGGCGACATAGGCCGAGGTGACGAGAAGGCTCGGGTCTTTCAGCATCTCTGCGAGGGGTTTGCTGCTCATTACGCGGTCGCTCCAATTTCTGCATGAACTTCACGGATGGACGCTTCGAGAAGGTCCAGCGCTTCCTGGAACACCGGGTCCTGAATGGTGACCGGCGACAGAAAGCGGATGACATTGGCATAGACGCCACAGGTGAGAAGGATCAACCCTTTTTCCAGCGCCCGGGCTTTGACCGCATTGGTGAAATCAGGGCTTGGTTTGCCGGTCTTGACGTCGTTGAATTCGATGGCGTTCATGAAGCCTGGGCCGCGGATGTCAACGATTTCCGGCACATCCTCGCGGATCGCCTGCAGCCGTTGCTTCAACCGGTTGCCGAGCTGCATGGCGCGGTCGCACAACCCTTCCTCCTCGATCACGTCCAGCACCGCGTGCGCCGCGGCGATGCCGATCGGGTTGCCGCCGTAGGTGCCGCCCAATCCGCCCGGATTTGCGGCATCCATGATATCGGCACGTCCGGTGACGGCTGCCAGCGGAAAGCCGCCGGCCAGGCCCTTGGCCATGGTGGTCAGGTCCGGCGCCACGCCATGATGCTCCATCGCGAACATCTTGCCGGTCCGCGCGAAACCGGTCTGGATCTCATCGGCGATCAGCAGGATGCCGTGCCTGTCGCAGATCTCGCGCAACTGCTTGAAGAACCCCGCCGGGACCTCATAGAAGCCGCCTTCGCCCTGCACCGGTTCAAGTATGATCGCCGCCACCCGTGCCGGATCGACATCGGCCTTGAACAGGGTCTCGAGTGCTGCCAGCGACTGCTCGACGGAGACGCCGTGCAAGGCTGCGGGGAAGGGGGCATGGAAGACATCGCCCGGCATTGCACCAAAGCCCGCCTTGTAGGGAAACACCTTGCCGGTCAGTGCCATGCCCATGAAGGTACGACCGTGAAAACCGCCGGAAAAAGCTACAACCGCCGGGCGGCCGGTGGCGGCACGGGCAATCTTGATGGCGTTCTCGACAGCTTCGGCGCCGGTTGTCACGAACACGGTCTTTTTCTCAAAATCGCCGGGCACCAGCGCGTTCAGCCGTTCGGCCAGATGCACGTAATTCTCGTAAGGCACGACCTGATGGCAGGTGTGGGTGAAGCGGTCGAGTTGAGCCTTGACTGCCTCGATTACCTTGGGGTGACGGTGGCCGGTGTTGACCACGGCAATGCCCGCGGCGAAATCGATGTATCGGTTGCCCTCGACGTCCCAGATTTCAGCGTTTTCAGCGCGGTCCGCATAGACCTGCGTCATCATGCCGACGCCACGCGCGATGGCGTCTGTCTTGCGGCCCTGAATGGCGGCGTTCTTGCCCATTTTTCGAATCTTTCTTCGCTATTTGCATGTGCGGCTCGTCAAAAGGGGCCAGGTGCGCACCCGAACTGGCCAGTTTGGGCAGATTGCCTGCCTCTAGGGATGAATTCCTGAGCTGGTATATCGATTAAACAGTGTCTGGCAAAGCCACCCCTTGGCGCCATGCTGCCCGATTTCTCCGCATGGGAAAATACCCCCAAAAGTTCGTTCCGGCCACGGCAAAAATCAGGTAGCGCCGAGGGCTGACCGTGCCGGACATGATCCTGGAAAAGCGGTCAATTCTTCAGATGCCGAATCTTGCAGTCACCGTGGATTCCGCCGCGCGCCCGGCTGCGATGGATCACTTTCGGAATACCCGGCAGCAGGGTGAAGCCATTGTCCGACCATATATCCGACCCGCCATGATCGAGTGTGACAAAAAGCGCGGGCAGATTGCTGGTCAGCGATATGCTCTCACCTTCGTCCTCTACATGGATTTCCGGGTCCGCGAACCGGTAGTCCTTCGGCCGGCGCGGCAGGTAATCGTTCTCGCCGGCATGGGCGCCATCCGGATCCTGCCAGCTGAAATTGAGAAATTCGGTGTCACCGATGCTGTCAGCCGGAAACCGTGCAACTTCGACGGGGCGATCGGTCGGGCAGGGGAGCGCCCAGCTTCCGGCTTCGCTGATCAGGCCGGACATTGATACCCTGCAGGCTGTGACATGCAGATGCACTGTCTCGGCCGTGTCGTTGACTGCCCACAGCACAATCTCACCGGTTGCTTCGTCCGGCTGCGCCGTCACCAGCACCGGCGCGTAGAATTTCCGTGCAAGGTAATGGGTGAGCTTCCAGCCGCCGCCATATTCGAGCGACGACCAGCTCGCCACCGGCCAGGTGTCATTGAGCTGCCAGTACAGTGTTCCCATCGTCCGCGGCTTGGCCGAACGCCAGAATTCGATCGCGGTTTTCATCGCCAGCGCCTGGCTGACCTGGCTCAGCCATGTCATGTCCTCGAACCGATCGGGAAAACGAAAATAGCGCGCCAGCGTCTCGACGATGCGGCTGTTGCCGCCGGGATTGCGCTGGTGAACATCCATCACTCGCGAGGAGACATTGCGGTCTTCTGGCTCGGTGAAGCTGGCAATGGTCCGGTTGGAGGGGAACGACTGGAAACCGAACTCGGAGCAGAACCTTGGCTGTACCGTGCGGTAGTGCTCGAAATCCTTCGACGAGTGCCACACATCCCAGAAGTGCATGTCGCCCGAGGTGTCGTCGTGCCAGCCGTCGCCGAAATCCAGCCGCCCGACCGAGGGCGAGGATGGCCAGAAGGCAACATCCGGATCGGCTTCCGCAATCGCCTCTTCCAGCACCGCATTGAGCCGCGCATAGACGGCGACATAATGATCCCGGTCAGCCTTGCTTTCCTCAAACCAGTTGAGCGCGCCGATCACCTCGTTGTCGCCGCACCACAAGGCCATGCAAGGTTGCGATGACAACCGCCGGATCTGCTGCCATGCCTCCAGCCGGACGCTGTCGAGCCAGTCACGGTCATGCGCCGGATACAGGTTGCAGGCAAACATGAAATCCTGCCAGACCATCAGCCCCAGTTCCGAGCACATGTCGTAGAACCAGTCCGGCTCGTACTGGCCACCACCCCAGATCCGGATCATGTTCATGTTGGCCTCGACCGTCGAGGTCAGCATGTCGCGTACGGCTTCCGGCGTGGCCCGGGCCGGCAGCGCATCGGCGGGGATCCAGTTGGCGCCGCGCATGAAGATCTCGCGTCCGTTCACCCGGAACAGGAAGCGATGACCGGTCTCATCGGCGTCGGTGACAAGTTCGACCTGCCGCAGCCCGATCCGCAAGCTGCGCCGTTCCGTCCCGAACCGCAGCTTCAGCGCATAAAGATGCTGCCGTCCGTGACCGGCGGGCCACCAAAGGTCCGGATCCTTGATTGTTAATGTTAGCGTTGTCTTACCTTCTCCAGGCCAGACCTGAACCGAATGTGCCGTTGTCATGCCGTCGCAAACGAGTTCGGCTTCGACAGTGCCCGGCGTGAAAGCGCTGTAGTGCAGATCGACTTCGAGCCTTACATCGCCACCCGGCTGATGCCGCTGCCGCACCATCACGTCGTCAAGCCGTGCTGGCGTTGTGCGCTTCAAGGTTATGGGGCCGCAAAAGCCGACCGGCGACAGCGCGATGTTCCAGTCCCATCCGGCATCGCATTGCGGCTTGCGAAGGAAGTTGTAATGCGCCAGCCGGTTGTTCCAGCTGATATAGGGGACCGGGTAGGGCGAGGCGGCGGCCAGGCGCTCTGCCTCGGCGGAATTCGACCGGAACACCACCTGCAGGCGGTTTTCGCCCGCCAAAAGCGCATGGCCGGCATCAAAATCGTGGCGCAGGAACCGGTTCCGCGTCAGGCCCAGCAACACATCGTTGAGCCGGATCTCCGCCACACAGTCGATGCCGTCAAAACTCAGCGTCCAGTGTCCGTCGTCCTTGGCTTCAACGTCGAAGACTTTCGTCGCCGTCCAGTCGCTTTCATGGATCCAGTCGAGCGATGTTTCCGTGTCACGCCAGTAGGGATCAGAGATGATGCCGGCCGCGAGAAGTGCTGAATGCACATCTCCGGGAACCGGCAACGCCACGCTGTGGGCGCCATCGGAGACACGCCACCCTTCCGACAGATCACGCATGTCCTTGTTGGCTTCCGGTGCATGTGACATTGCGCGATAGCCTCCCTGATCATCGAGCATGGACTGCGTCGATGTCACGTCGGGCTGCAATCGGCAAGCCCCGCATGAGCGGGGCAGGTCGACCCGTGGTTGGAAATCAAGGCATTTGTTCTTGCTGGCGGGTCTGGCTTCGGTGTCGCAACCTTCACGCTTGCCGCGGGAGGCCGAGTTTACTCTTGGGTGCAAAGGCGGGCGGGCACTATTGCCTCGTCAGCTCATTCTTCTTGACAGCGTGGATGGGAGTTGTTGCATTGCTGACTGCGCGGGGACGGGAGGAACCGCGTTTCAAACTGGGAGGAGAAAACATGAAAGCCGGTCTCAAAACCATGGCGCTGACACTGCTTGCCGCAGCTGGCACAGTGCTCGCTGGCCCGAATACCTTGCGTGCCGATGACTTCAGCGCAACCGTGGTTGCGGGACATCCGCCGGTTTTCCGCTGGGTCAAGATGATTCCCGAAGTCTTCGTCCCCACGGTCCAGAAGGAACTGGAAGGAAGCGGCCATTCGGTGACCTTCGATCTCCAGGCCGGCGGAGCCATAGCCAAGGTGGGCGAGGAGCTTGAGGCGGTCGGAGAAGGCCTGGCCGAAATGGGTACGGTGCAGGCCCTGTTCGATCCGGCGAAACTGGCCGTGCAGAACGTGACCTACTACACCCCCTTCGTGTCCTCCGACGTCAATCAGATCTCCAACATGATGGACCGTCTGCACAAGGAGGATCCCCGCCTGCAGCAGGCCTACACGGACAACAACATCGTCTATCTCGGTGCGCCGATCGGCATCGATGATTATCTGCTGATGACGAATTTCCCGGTCAATTCGCTCGATGATCTCAAGGGCCGCAAGATCGCCGCACCCGGCGCGGCATTGAACTGGCTGTCGGGAACCGGCGCGGTGGGTGTTTCGGGCAACCTGACCACTTACTACAACGAATTGAAGACCGGCGTGTATGACGGCGTCATCGTCTTTGCGTCCGCGGCCGTGCCCGGCAAGCTCTACGAGGTTGCGCCCAATGTTACCCGAATGGGCCTGGGAGCCCAGTTCGCCGGTGTTCTCGGCGCCAACAAGGACTGGTATGAGAGCCTTCCCGAAGAGGTTCGGGCTGCTCTCCACACGGGAGCGGATGCCGCCAAGGACTGGTACAACAACGACCTCACCAGCTTTGCGGCAAAGGCGCTGGAGATCATGGCCGCCAATGGCGCGACAGTAAAGGAAGCGTCCGAGGATATGCGCAAGGCCTGGGCCATGGGCATGGACAATGCCGCCAAGACCTGGGCTGCTGATCTCGACAGCAAGGGTATCAAGGGCACCGAAGTCCTTTCCCTTTACATGGAGGAAATGCGCAAGGCTGGCGCCACGCCGCTGCGCGATTGGGACAAGGAGTAGCGCTCCATGGCGAGTTACTCGCCTGGCAATGTCCCGGCCCCCGGCTGGGGCATTGCCTTTTCGCTGCTTGACCGCATCACCATGCTTTTCAATGTGACAGGCACCTTGCTGATTGTCGCGCTGATGGTGCTGATCGGGGCCGATGTGTTTGGCCGCCAGGCGTTCAACGCGCCGGTCTCGGGTGTTCCTGAACTGGTTTCGCTTTCCATCGTCGCGATCGTGTTTCTGCAGGTGCCGCAGGCATTGCGGTCGGGCCGGTTCACGCGGTCGGATTCGGTGATCAACCTGGTCCTGATACGTTGGCCAAGGGCGGGCGTAACCCTCGAGACGATTTACGATCTGGTTGCCGTCGCCATACTCTCAGCCCTGATCTACGCGTCGTGGCCGCTTTTCGTTTCCGATTGGCAGAAAGACAATTTCGTCGGCGCCGTCGGGGACTTCACCGCCCCGGTCTGGCCGGTAAAGCTGATCATCGTCGTCGGAACCGTGCTTCTCACGCTGCAATTTGTTGCACGCATCGCCCGCCGCTTCGTACCGTTCGCGCAGCCACTTGCCGCAGGAACGGATGTCCGATGACGTCTTTCGATATCGGCCTTGTGTCACTGGCCGCCATGGTCGTTCTGGTCATCGGTGGGCTTTACGTGCCGATTGCGTTGATGGCCTGCTCGTTTGTCGGGGTCTGGGCCATCAAGGGCTCCTCGCTGCTCGCCTCCAAGATGTTGGGGCTTGCCGCCTACAACACCATCTCGTCCTACTATTTCGGCGTTGTGCCGCTGTTCGTCCTGATGGGATTTCTCGTGGCAGAATCCGGTATCGGCCGCGATGCCTATGACGTGGCCAACTCAGCTTTCAGGAGACTGAAGGGCGGACTGGCCGTCGGTACCGTTGGAGCCAATGCCATCTTCGCCGCGATCACCGGCATTTCGATTGCCTCGGCCGCGATTTTCACCAAGATCGCCGTTCCCGAAATGGTCCGCCACGGTTACACCCCGCGTTTCGCGCTGGGTCTCGTGGCCGGCTCTTCGGTTCTGGGTATGCTCATCCCGCCGTCGCTCCTGCTCATTCTGTATGGCGTACTCACCGAGCAATCGATCGGGGATCTGTTCATTGCCGGTGTCATCCCCGGACTGATACTTGCTGTCCTGTTTGCCCTTTGCGCCATTGCCATGGCCCGTTTCATGCCGGGCTTTACCGGCGAACCGCACACTGCGGACATCCCGGCGCTCGGTCTGTCGGAGATCCTTTTCAAGGCCTTGCCGATCGCTCTGCTCATCCTGCTGGTGCTCGGGGGCATCTATGGCGGCCTGTTCACGCCGGTGGAAGCCGGCGCCATCGGTGCGATCGGTGCTCTGGTGCTGGGGCTGGCAAAGCGAACGCTCGACTGGGCATCGCTGTGGCGGGTTCTGGTCGAAACCGGCCTTGTGACGGCATCGGTCTGCTTTCTCATCATCGCCGCGCAGATGTATTCGCGCATGCTCGCATTTTCGGGTGTGCCCGCGGGCTTCGGCAACTACGTCGTTGATGCTGACCTGTCGATCACCATGATTCTGCTGGCGTATCTCGCGGTTATCATCGTCATGGGAATGATCCTCGATTCCTCGTCGATCCTGCTCATCCTGGTGCCGCTGATGCTGCCGGTGCTGGCCCCCTACGACGTGGATCTCATCTGGTTTGGCATCGTCACGATCATCGCCGTGGAGATTGGCCTGCTTACGCCGCCGTTCGGCATTTCGGTCTATGTCATCAAGTCGGTGATCGAGGACCCCGATGTCAAACTCGGTGACATCTTTCTGGGAGCGGCGCCTTTTGCTGCCATGATGCTGATTGCCCTCGCGCTGGTTTTCATCTTCCCCCAACTCGCAACCGCATTGATCTGAGGAACCAAGTCATGCCGAGAAGATTTGTCGACATATCGGTGGCGCTGGAAGCCGACATCGTGTCCGACCCGCCAATCATGCTGCCAAAAATCGAGTATCTGTCCCACGGACAGACCGCCGATCAGGTCGCCTCGTTCTTCCCGGGGCTGGAGCGCAACCAGTTGCCCGGCGGCGAAGGCTGGGCCATCGAGCGCCTGGAAATCGCCACCCACAACGGTACCCATCTCGACGCGCCCTATCATCATCACTCGACGATGAACCGCCGGTTTACCGAGGGTGGCGAGCGTGCGATCACCATCGACGAGGTCCCGCTGGAATGGTGCTTCAATCCCGGGGTCAAGCTTGACTTCCGCCACATGGAAGATGGCTACGTCTGCACTCCCGGCGATATCGAGGCCGAGCTCAAACGCATCGGTCACGAGATCCAGCCGTTTGACATCGTCGTTGTCAACACCTCCGCCGGCGAGCGCTATGGTCATGACGACTACATCATGAAGGGCTGCGGCATTGGTATGGATGCCACCCTCTACCTGCTCGAGCGCGGTGTGCGTGTAACCGGCACGGATGCCTGGTCGTGGGATGCGCCATTCGCCCTGACCGCCAAACGCTGGATGGAAACCAGAGATCCCTCCATCATCTGGGAAGGCCATCGCGCCTCCATGGAGATCGGCTACTGCCACATGGAGAAACTGTCCAATCTGGACGCGCTTCCTGCCACCGGGTTCGAGATCTCCTGCTTTCCCTGGAAGATCAAGGGTGCCTCGGCGGGCTTTACCCGCGCCGTCGCCATTTTCAACGATTGATGCTGCATTTGAAGGAGATCAGCCATGGCCCGCAAGAACGACAAGGTGATCATCACCTGCGCTGTCACAGGTGGCGTGCACACGCCAACGATGTCGGACGCCCTGCCGATAACGCCTGATGAGATAGCCCAGCAATCCATCGAGGCTGCCGAAGCGGGCGCTTCCATCATTCACCTGCACGCTCGAGATCCCGAGACCGGCAGGCCCACGCCGGATCCGGACGTATTCATGCAGTTTCTTCCGCGCATCAAGCAGTCCTGCGATGCGGTAATCAACATCACCACCGGCGGCGGCCTCGGTATGACGGTGGAGGAACGACTGGCAGGTCCGCTTAAGGCCGAACCGGAGATGACCTCGCTCAACATGGGCTCCATGAATTTCGCCCTTCACCCGCTTGCCGGCAAGTACAAGGAGTGGAAGCACGATTGGGAGAAACCCTTCCTCGAAGCCAGCGACGACTTCATTTTCCGCAACACCTTTCGGGACATCGCCTACATCCTCAAGCATCTGGGCGAAGGCTGCGGGACCCGTTTCGAGCATGAATGCTACGACATAGGCCATCTCTACAACCTAGCCTATTTCGTCGATGCAGGACTGGTAAAGCCACCTTTCCTGGTTCAGTCGATCTTCGGCATTCTGGGCGGCATCGGCGCGGATGTGGAAAATGTCATGTTCATGAAACAGACCGCGGACCGGCTGTTCGGAAATGACTATGTCTGGTCGGTGCTGGCTGCCGGACGCTTCCAGATGCCGTTTATCACCCAGGCCGCGATGATGGGCGGCAATGTCCGCGTTGGCCTCGAGGACTCGCTCTATATCGGCCGCGGCGAACTGGCCCAGTCAAATGCCGAGCAGGTCCGCAAGATACGCCATATTCTTGAGGAACTCGGCATGGAAATCGCCAGCCCCACTGAAGCCCGACAGGTGCTCCAGTTGAAGGGCGGCGACATGGTGAAGTTCTAGGCCATGGCTACGCCGAACCCGCTCGATGGCTTCGAGGTCGACCCGGCATCCATTCGCCGGACCGGTCACGATCTGCAAAGGCCGGAATGCATTCTTGCCGAACCAGACGGATCGCTCTGGGCCGCCGACGCCCGCGGCGGCGTGATGCACATCCGCCCGGACGGAACCCAGAAGCTGATCGTTCAGGAGGAGCGCAGCGATTTTGCCAGTGCAGATGGCGAGGTCAGCCGTTTTACAAAGGGCACGCTGCCAAATGGTCTGGCATTCGCACGCAATGGCGACATCCTGATCTCCAATTTCGGGACCGACAGACTGGAGATCATGACACGTGAGACCGGCGAGACCCGGGTTCTGCACGACACGCTCGCAGGCAAGCCCATCGGCAAGGTCAATTTCGTGCTGCGTGACACCAAGGACCGTATCTGGCTGACCGTCTCCACGACGATACCGAACTGGATGGAGGCCGCCGGCTCGCTGCGACATGACGGTTTCGTTGCCCTTGCGGACGAGAAGGGCCTGCGCATCGTCGCCGACGGCTTTGCCTTCACCAATGAAATCCGTCTCGATGCAAAGGAAGAGTGGCTCTATGTGGTGGAGACCACCGGCATGAAGATCACCCGGCTCAGGGTGCAGCCCGATGGTTCGCTCACGCACCGCGAAACCTTCGGTCCGGCAAGCCACGGTGCCTTCATCGACGGCATTGCCTTCGATTCCTACGGCAACCTGTGGGGAACGCATGTGATGATTGACCGGGTGTTCGCGCTCACGCCGCAAGGCGACCTGCGTATCCTGCTCGATGACGACCACGGCTCCCGGGCCGGCAGGGAATTGCTGGCGGCCTTTGCCCAGGGCCAGGCCCGACCCGAGCACATGATAGCCTGCGGCGGCACAATCGCGCCCTGGATGGCGAGCATCACCTTCGGCGGACCAGATCTCAGAAACGTCTATATCGGCAGTCTGCGCGGCACCGATATCCCCTGGTTTCGCTCGCCGGTAGCGGGTTTGCCTATGGCTCACTGGAACGAAGGCAGATCAAGATGAGTGATGATCCCAACAAGGGCATGCCGCCAAGAGCACAAGTCCGTTTCGATTGCCTCGGACAGGCAACTGGCAAGATGCGCAACGAATTGTCGGTCCACATGAAGCTGCCCTTCGAGGAGGGGCCGTTTGAGCTTGCCACTGACGAAGGCTCGTTTCATGGCGGCGATGCCAGCGCGCCGCCGCCGCTGGCGCTGTTCACCGGCGGACTTACCGGCTGCATCATGACCCAGATCAGGGCCTTCGCCAAACGCCTTGGCGTCACCTTGAATGACCTGCAGGTCGAGACTCGCATCGTCTGGGACTGGGAAGCCAGGGGCCGGGTCTACGAGACGGCCCCGAACGCCTTCGAGATCGATGTGATGATCGATTCCGATGATCCGCAGGAGCGTGTGGTGGAACTGATCGAGACGGCAAAGAAGGGCTGTTTCATCGAGCAGACGCTGGGAGTCCGCAACACCATCCGCCACCGTCTGAAGACCGGCGATGGTTGGCTGGACGTGTGAAGCGCAGAACGATACCGACCGTGGATTGATGGCACCTGCTTCACCAATGGGCGGGCAGGCCCGTTGCGACTGACGGTCAGTGCGGCAATTTCTTGCTGAAGAAATCCCGCATCCTCAGTTCTGAAGCGAAATTGGCGGTCTCACTGAACCTGGCATCGGCAAGGAAGGAGAAAGCTGGCAGCGCATCGGGGATTTTCTCGACACCAGGCAGCCTTGCATCCGCGGCCCCCGAACGATCGGATGGCAGCGTTTCATGGGACCAGTCTCGAACAGCCGGTCCGCGTCAAAATGTGGCGGTCGACTCGCCCCGCCATCTGTCTGCCCTACTTGGCGGTCCAAGAATTACTGCAGGAGTTGCGGGCAGTTGTTTGCAGATTCAGACTTCATGGCTTCACGGCAGGCGGGCTTGATGCGTCTGGCCGCGTTCACGCCAAATGCCGGACGGCATTATTCATCAGACCGAAACCATGATCGGGGACCAGGCCAGCACAATTCGGTCTCGCAACTTTCGCCCTACCTGCGCCGGCGGCTGGTCACCGAAGAGGAGGTGGTGACGGCCGTTGTCGAAAGTCACGGCCTCGAAGGTGCGGAGAAATTCGTTCAGGAAGTGTTCTGGCGCAGCTACTTCAAGGGTTGGCTCGAGCGCCGGCCGGTCATCTGGGATCTGTATTGTGACGGCTTGCAAGACGATGTGAGTCGTCTCGGGGCGGATGCCGCCTTGAGGGAAAACCTCGATCGCGCGCTGGCAGGCAACACGGGGATCGAGTGCTTCGATTTCTGGGTCGGGGAGCTCGTGGAAACCGGATATCTGCACAATCACGCGCGAATGTGGTTTGCGTCGATCTGGATATTCACTCTCCGGTTGCCGTGGCGTCTGGGCGCAGACTTTTTCCTCCGCAACCTGATTGACGGAGACCCAGCGTCCAACACGTTGAGCTGGCGCTGGGTCGCCGGGTTGCACACCCGAGGCAAGACCTATCGGGCCGAAGCCTGGAACATCGCGAGATTCACGGATCGGCGGTTTGTTCTGCCGGAGGGCGTGCTCTCGCCGGTTGCCGACGCTCTGACCGGTGAAGAGCCGGATGGTCTGCCGCCTGTTACTTCGGTCAGGACGCCGGTTCTGCCAGACCGTACTCTTCCCACGGCACTTCTGATCACGGAGGAGGATTGCGGTATCGAGGCTTTGCCTTTTTCGGAATTCGACATCAAGACGGTTGCAACGCTTGAAGCCGGTCATTTGCGCTCGGGCTTGCCGGTCAGCCCCATCGTACGTGAATTCGAGGTTGCGGCGTTGGCTGATACCGTTGAACGGCTGGAACGTCCGGCTCGGGAATTGATCGCGCGGGATCCCGCGATCCTCCTCGATTGGGCCGCAAAGGCAAATGTCTCGCAGATCGTGACGGGCTACATTCCCGTCGGCCCGCTGCGTTACTGGATGAAGCAGGCCCAGACCCATCTCGATGTCGCGGGCATTTCCCTGTGTGAGTGGCAACGGGAGTGGGATGTGCGGATCTGGCCGCACGCGACTGCTGGCTTTTTCAAGGTGAAGAAACAGATTCCACGCATCCTGAATGAACTTGGAATGCCGGGTTGATGGTACGGTGGGATCAGCCAACCGGGTACCGATATGAGAAGAACCGGAAATCGAACAGGTGAGGACGCCTCCATGCCCAGACTTGCCAACAACCGTGCCAGCAGGTTCTCCCGATGGCGGCTGCGCCTTGTTGCCCCCTTCGTCAGCGCGATGTTGCTGGCCGGGCTGACATCCCACGCCCCCGCATCCGACGCGGAAGCTGGTGCCGAGTGGCAAACCTGGACGACTGGGGACCATGCGCCGGACCAGCTGATCGGCGCGATATGGTCATCTCGGGATCAGGCCTTTGTAAGCCCGTCCAGTCTCTTGCAAGCGGTGAGCGAGGCGCGGTTCATCCTTCTTGGCGAGAACCATGACAATGCCGCACACCATCACCTGCAGGCTTGGATCATCCGCAATGCGTCCTTGTCGGGAAACCTGTCCGTGGTGATGGAGCAGATAGACGCCAGCAAGGCTGAAACGCTGGAGGCTTTTCTGGCGCAATCCGACCCCGACCCGGTCAAGCTCGGTGAGACGCTGGATTGGGCCAACAGCGGCTGGCCGGATTGGGAGTTGTATCTCCCGGTTGCGGCTGCTGCGATTGACAGGCAGGCGGGGATTCTGCCGGGTCTTCCTGCGAGGTCGCAAACCCGCAGGATCGCCGAGGAGGGGTTTGCGAGCATGACCGCAGACCGTTTGTCAGCGCTCAAGCTGGATCAGCCGCTGCCGGAGGTGCAGAGCGAGGCCTTGCGGCAGGAGATTGCCGAGGCCCACTGCGACCTCCTTCCGACGCAGGCACTTCCGGCCATGGAGGCTGTCCAGAGGTTTCGTGACGCCTACATGGCAGAGGCCATGTTGAAAGCGGCAAGCAAGGGCCCGGCGATCCTGATCGCCGGAAACGGCCATGTTGAAAGAAACCGTGGGGTCCCGTGGTACCTTAAGCAGGCTGGCGCCGAAGGGGTTCTCGTGATCACAATGAGCGAGACCTTGCCTGATGCGCGGTCGGCTCGGGAAACGCCCGTCAACGATCAAGCCGCCGATTACACCTGGTATACGACCCATGTCGACAGGGGAGACCCGTGCGCAGCGCTTCGGGAACGCTTCAAGACAGAGTGATGGTTGGCCAGCGGTGTGCCGCCCTTAGCTCACGTCACGGCCGGGCACGGCAGACATTGCTGCAACCCGATCAATCCCTGGCGGCTCGACGAGACCGAATTCCGGGATGGTTGCCACGCGGCCAGTCTGTTTGAGGCCGCAGTTCATGGACCGCGCCATGGCGCCGCACCGAGCCGTTTTGTCCAAGGCGGTGTCAAAGCATTGAAATGCCAAATCTCAAACCTAGATTGGAGCCGGTTTCATGTGCCTGTGGATCGCGCCGGTGGCGGGCTTCAGGGGCATTGTTTGCCGGTGTGGACATGTGCATATGTTCGATTATAGTCACAGTCCTTCAAAACTTCGCGATCAGGCTGGGGAGGCCAATGCGGTCTGTCCTCGGTCGGGTGAAATTTGTCAGATCTAAAACGACAAGAACAATCAAAACTGGGAGAAATTAATGTCAAAAAGGTCAAAAATTCTTGGCTTGCTTCTGACCACCGCAATGGTGGCGGGAACCAGTGTCTTCGCCTCTGCGGAAACACTTCGTTGGGCACGTGCGGGCGACAGCCTGACGCTTGACCCGCATTCACAGAATGAAGGCCCGACCCACGCGCTTTCACAGCAGATTTACGAGCCGCTGATCTCGCCGGACATGGAAGCCAAGCCGATCCCCGCGCTGGCGACCGAGTGGATGGTGAAGGAAGGCAACGCCAATGTCTGGGTTTTCAAGCTGCGTGAAGGTGTGAAGTTCCACGGCGGCGAAGATTTCACCGCTGAAGATGTGGTGTTCTCGTTCAACCGCGCCAAGATGGAAAGCTCTGACATGAAAGAGCTTCTGGTTACCATCAAGGAAGTGCGCGCCGTCGATGACTACACCGTCGAGATGGAAACGGAAGGCCCGAACCCGATCCTGCCAAACAATCTGACCAACCTGTTCATCATGGACAAGGGCTGGGCAGAAGCCAACGATGTGACCAAGCCGGCTGAATTCGACGATGGCGAGGAAACCTATGCTGTGCGCAACGCAAACGGCACCGGTGCCTTCATGCTCGAAAGCCGCGAGCCGGACACCAAGACGGTGCTCAAGGCCAACCCGGATTACTGGGGCAAGGGTCAGTTCCCGCTTGAGGTGACCGAAATCATCTACACGCCGATCCAGAACGCAGCGACCCGTGTGGCCGCACTGCTTTCGGGCGAAGTCGATCTTATTCAGGATGTCCCGGTGCAGGATCTTGACCGGGTCGCCGGTGCCGATGGTCTGAAAGTCGGCAATGCGCCGCAGAACCGCACCATCTTCTTCGGCATCAATTCAGGCGATGCGGACCTGGAAAATGACAATGTCGAGGGCAAGAACCCGTTTGCCGATGTTCGCGTCCGCAAGGCCATGAACATGGCGATCGACCGTGATGCCATCAAGCAGGTGGTGATGCGCGGCCAGTCCGCCCCGACCGGCGTGATTATGCCTCCGTTCGTCAATGGCTGGACATCCGAACTCGATGCCTATCCGAAGGCTGACATCGAAGCTGCCAAGGCGCTGATGATGGAAGCAGGATATGGCGACGGTTTCGAAGTCACCATGCATTGCCCGAACGACCGTTACATCAACGACGAGGCGATCTGCCAGGCGGCCGTTGGCATGATGGGCAAGATCGGCATTACCGCCAATCTGGTTGCCCAGACCAAAGCCAACCACTTCCCGCTTATTTCGGGCAAGAAGACCGACTTCTACCTGCTCGGCTGGGGTGTTCCGACCTTCGATTCCGAATATGTATTCAACTTCCTGGTCCACTCGACCACGGATGACCGCGGTTCCTGGAACGGCTCGCGCTTTTCCAATCCGGACGTTGATGCCATGATCCAGTCGCTGGGTTCGGAGGTCGACCTTGAAAAGCGCAATGAGACCATCGCCAAGATCTGGCAGGTTGTTCAGGACGAGCAGATCTATCTGCCGATCCACAACCAGGTTCTCAATTGGGGCATGAAGTCCAACATCGACTTCCCGGTTCAGCCGGAAGACCAGCCGCACTTCAAGTTCATGAAGTTCAATTGATGCGCGCATGAGCGTTTGCTGGACGGGGGCCAAGGCCCCCGTTCTATTCCTTGTTTTCGAAAGCTGATTCATGCTCGCTTACGTAATCCGCCGCGTGCTCCAATCGATCTTCGTGCTGCTGATGGTCGGGTTGGTGGCGTTTTCCATGTTCCGTTTTGTCGGCGATCCGGTGGAAAACCTGCTTGGCCAGGAGCGCACCCAGGCGGATATCGAACGTGTGCGTGACCAGCTCGGTCTGAACGACCCGTTTGCCGTGCAATACGTCAAGTTTCTCGGCAATGCGCTGCAGGGCAATCTCGGCGTGAGTTACCGGCAGGGGCGACCGGTTTCCGAGATCATTGCAGAGCGTGCACCGGCGACATTGGAGCTGGCGGGCGTTTCAGCCCTCTTTGCCGTGCTTTTCGGCGTGGGCCTGGGCGTGTTCACGGCCATTCGCCGCGATGGTTTCATGGCGAATTTCATCATGACCACATCGCTGATCGGTGTCTCCCTGCCCACCTTCCTGATCGGCATTCTATTGATTTACATCTTTGCCGTGGAGCTGGGTTGGCTGCCCAGTTTCGGACGGGGTGAGACAGTCAAGATTGGCTGGTGGAGTACGGGCTTCCTGACCGAAAGCGGCCTGAAGGCGATCATTCTGCCCGCCATCACGCTCGGCCTCTACCAGATGACATTGATCATGCGTCTGGTGCGCTCCGAAATGCTGGAAGTGCTGCGCACCGATTACATCAAGTTCGCTCGGGCCAGGGGACTTTCCACGCGCGCCATCAATTTCGGTCATGCGCTGAAGAACACGCTGGTACCGGTGATAACCGTCACGGGCCTTCAGATCGGCTCCATTATTGCTTTTGCGATCATCACCGAAACTGTGTTCCAGTGGCCGGGGGTGGGGCTTTTGTTCATCAACGCCATCCAGTTTGTCGATATTCCTGTCATGGCAGCCTACCTGATGCTGATCTCCGTCATGTTCGTCCTGATCAACCTGATCGTCGACCTGCTTTACTTTGTCATTGACCCGCGGCTTTCTGCCGACGCGTCAACGCGTGGGCATTAGGGGGCATTGATGGAAGCGGTCTCCAATTTCCTGGCTTCAGATCTCTTTTACCGGTTCAGAAAGTCGCCGGTCGCCGTCATCGCGTTCATCGTCACCGCGCTGCTCGTGTTGTCGGCGCTGTTCGCGCCCTGGATCGCGCCGCAGAACCCGTTTGACCCCGGGTCGCTGAATCTGATGAACGGTTTTTCACAGCCGGGTGTACCCAACCAGTTCACCGGCGAAACCTTCATGCTCGGCACCGATGATCAGGGCAGGGACGTCTTCTCGACCATCCTCTACGGTCTGCGCATTTCTCTGTTCGTCGGCTTTTCTGCGGTCATGTTCGCCATGGTGCTCGGGTCTGTGCTAGGTCTGATTGCCGGCTACACGGGTGGGCGCACCGACACGATCATCATGCGCATTGCCGATATCCAGTTGACCTTTCCCGCGATCCTTGTTGCGCTGCTGATTTTCGGGATCGCCAAGGGCATAACGCCGCCTTCCTACCGCAACGAGGTGGCGATCTGGGTTCTCATTCTGGCCATTGGCCTTTCCGACTGGGTGCAGTTTGCCCGGGTCGTGCGCGGTGCAACACTGGTCGAACGCAACAAGGAATATGTGCAGGCGGCAAAGCTCATCGGCCGCAAGCCGATGGCGATCATGCTCAAGCACATCCTGCCCAACACGCTGGGACCCGTTCTGGTGATCGCAACCATTTCGCTGGCATTGGCGATCATCGCGGAAGCGACGCTGTCCTTTCTTGGTGTCGGCGCGCCGCCGACCCAGCCCTCGCTGGGCACGCTGATCCGAATTGGCCAGGGCTTCCTGTTCTCCGGCGAGTACTGGATCCTGCTCTACCCGGCCGTGACGCTGCTGGCGCTGGCGCTTTCGGTCAACCTTCTGGGCGATTGGTTGCGCGATGCGCTCAATCCCAAACTGAAATAGGCGGAGACATGACCACCCCACTTCTCTCCGTTCGTGATCTCGTCATCGAGTTCCCCACCCGCCACGGCCCGCTGACCGCCGTCGATGGCGTCAGCTTCGACCTGGCAGCCGGCGAGGTTCTGGGCGTGGTCGGTGAATCAGGCGCAGGCAAGTCGCTGACCGGTTCGGCCATCATCGGACTGCTGGACCCGCCGGGCCATATTGCCTCCGGCGAAATCTACCTGAAGGGCGAGCGCATCGACAATCTTCGCGCCGAGGACATGCGCGCCATTCGCGGCCGGCGCATCGGCATGGTGTTCCAGGATCCGCTCACCTCGCTCAATCCGCTCTACACGATTGCCGATCAGTTGATCGAGACCATACGAACCCATTTGCGCCTGTCCGAGCGCGAGGCCCGGCAACGTGCCATCGGCCTGCTGGACGATGTCGGGATACCAGCCGCCAGCCGCCGGATCGACGATTATCCGCACCAGTTTTCCGGCGGCATGCGCCAGCGCGTGGTGATTGCGCTGGCGCTTGCGGCGGAACCAGAACTCGTCATTGCCGATGAACCGACCACCGCGCTCGATGTGTCCGTTCAGGCGCAGATCATCGACGTTCTCAAAGAACAGTGCACCCAGCACGGCGCCTCGGTCATTCTCATCACCCACGACATGGGCGTGATTGCCGAAACCGCCGACCGGGTAGCCGTGATGTATTCCGGCCGGATCGCGGAAATCGGACCCGTGCGTGAGATCATCCAGAATGCCAAGCATCCCTACACAAGCGGTCTGATGGGCTCCATCCCCACGCTCGCCCAGGAAGAAGACCGCCTTGTGCAGATACCCGGATCAATGCCGCGCCTTTCCGATATTCCGCCCGGCTGCCCTTTCAACCCCCGCTGTGACAAAGTCTTCGACAAGTGCAGGGTGCAGCGTCCCGCACTGATCCCGGTGGAAAACCGTCAGGTGGCCTGCTGGCTCTATGAGGAAGCCACGACCAATGAGGTCGCGACATGAGCAAGACCTCCACGCCCGCCGAGACCCCGCTCCTTCAGGTTTCAAACCTGACGCGCATTTTTGATGTGTCAAAGCCCTGGCTGAACCGTGTGGTTGAGCGAGAGCCCAAGCAATTCCTGCGTGCGGTCGACAATGTCTCCTTCGAGATCCGCAAGGGCGAGACCCTTGCGCTGGTTGGCGAGTCTGGTTCCGGCAAATCAACCGTCGCCAAAATGCTCGTAGGCTTGCTCGATCCCAGCGAAGGCAACATCCTGTTCGATGGCCAGCCGATGATCATGAACAGCTCCGAGCGGATGATGGAGTTGCGCAAGCGCTTCCAGATGATCTTCCAGAGCCCTTATGCCAGCCTCAACCCGCGCTGGAAGGTTGCTGACATCATCGCCGAGCCGATGATCGTGCTGGGAGTTGAAAAGGACAGCGCAAAAATCGAAGCCCGTGTCGATGATCTGCTGGGTCTGGTCGGGTTGTCTGCCGCCGACGGGTCAAAATTCCCGCATGAGTTTTCCGGCGGGCAGCGCCAGCGCATCGCGATTGCCAGGGCGCTCTCCTCCAGTCCGGAATTCATTGTTTGCGACGAGCCGACCTCCGCTCTGGATGTGTCGGTGCAGGCGCAGATCCTCAATCTGATGCGGGACCTGCAGGACCAGTTGGGCCTGACCTATCTGTTCATCAGTCATGATCTGTCCGTGGTTCGCCACATGGCCAACCGGATTGGTGTCTTGTACCTGGGCGCGCTTGTGGAAATTGCCGACAGCAAGGAACTCTTCAAGGCACCGCAACATCCCTATACGCGCATGCTGCTGGATGCTGTTCCCGATCTTGAGATGACCGGCCGCCAGCGCAAGGAAGTGGAAGGCGAGATCCCCAATCCGATCAACCCGCCCTCGGGCTGTACATTTCATCCCCGCTGCCCCTTTGCCAATGACCGTTGCAAACGTGAAGTTCCGCTGTGGACGCAGACAAGAACCGGTGTTGCCGCCTGTCACGGCGTTGAAGAGGGGCGAATTCCATCGGCCGAAATGGCCTGACGGTTGGGGCACACCCGGCACGAAGTCTGGAGGGCTTCGACCCGACAGGCGGCGTTGACCATTCAGACTAACGCCGCCACAGGCTGTTCTGTTCGTGCTTCATGATCGTTGTGCGCAGGTTCGAGAACTCGGCGTCGATGAAACGGCGAAAGCGTCTCACCGATGGGCGATCGCTCTGCGCCGGGCTCCACATCTGTCCCAGGCTTCGTTCCGGATGATTGATCCGGATCGGCAGCGCCGCGAGCGCCTGCTGCCGGCGCAGCATGAACACGACGGAATAGGGAAGAACGGTGAGCGCGTCCGAACGCGCGAGAATGTTGAGGATCGACGCAAGCGTGCCACCTGAAAAACTCACTTTGAAATCGGTCATGCCGATCCCCGCCAGAATGCTGCGCAGATCCTGGTACAATGGGCTTTCGACCGGTGGCGCAATCCACGGATAGGGGGCGATCTCGGAGAGCCGCAACGAGGGTTTGCCAGCCAGTGGATGGGTCGGGGAACACGCGATCACGTTCCGGCCATCAAGCAGGGCGGAGAACTCGAGCTTTTCCGGAAGCGCGGCCGGGTCCATCGGGCAGATGGCGACATCGAGCGCGTTGCTGTCGAGCTGCCTCGAAAGATCGGCGGCATAGGCATAGGATTGTTCGATGCGGATTTCGGGATAGGCGCGCTGGAATTCGGCGATCATGCCTGAAATGACGCCATCCATGAAGAACGGCGTCCCGCCGACCCGGACCACGCCGGATTTTCCATCGATGTAGCGCCTGACCAGCGCGGAGGCGGTCTGGTTGGCGGCAAGCACCTTGCGCCCCTCCACCGCCAGCGCCTGGCAAAGATCGGTAGGTTGAAGCGGCCGCCGGTTTTTCTCGAACAACCGCGCGCCGACGCGGGCCTCGAGCATTGCGACTGTGCGCGAAACGCTGGGCTGGGATTTGCCCAGCGCCTCGGCCCCTTCGGTCAGACCGCCATTGTCGACAATGGCGGCGATGATCTCCAGGTGGCGCGCATCTATTTTCATAACCCAAGGTTATATAATCTCTCAGCAATTGGATCAAGATACCCATTGCCGCGTGATAGAAAGACTTGAGCCCCGAGAGTTGAGGAGACGCTAGGGGGCTTGGGAGGATTGATGTCGCATTTTCTGACCAGCTTTGACGCAAGGAGTGCCGCGGTCCGTGTCAGGTTCGGCCCGGGCGTGCGTCATCAGCTTGCCGACGAGATCACCCATCTGGGCTGTCGTCGTGCGCTGATCCTGTCGACCCCGCCTCAGGCTGACGGCGCCATGGAGATGGCGGCCGACCTGAAGGGGATGGCTGCAGGCGTCTTCACCCGGGCAGCCATGCACACGCCGGTCGCAGTCACCGAGGAGGCGATGGAGCATGCACGCTCTGTCGATGCCGATTGCCTGGTTGCACTCGGCGGCGGCTCCACCACGGGGCTGGGCAAGGCCATCGCCTACCGCACCGATCTTCCCCAGATCGTCATCCCGACCACCTATGCCGGCAGTGAGGCGACGTGGATTCTGGGCCAGACCGAAAACGGTGAAAAAACCACCGTGACCGACCCGAAGATCCAGCCGGAAGTCATTCTCTACGATGCGGAACTGGTGCGCACGCTGCCTGTCGACATGACGGTGACCAGCGCGCTCAACGCAATGGCCCATGCCGTCGAGGCGCTTTACGCTGAAAACCGCAATCCGATGTCGACAATGCTGGCCATCGAGGGGCTGAGGGCCTTTGCCGCGGCTATGCCAAGGGTGATCGAGAATCCGGAGGATCTCGATGCCCGCGGCGAAACCCTTTATGGCGCCTGGCTCTGCGGCACCGTGCTGGGTCAGGTCGGCATGGCCCTGCATCACAAGCTCTGCCACACGCTGGGCGGCTCCTTCGATCTGCCGCACGCCGAAACCCATGCCGTGGTGCTGCCGCACGCGCTCGCATACAATTCGATCGCGGTTCCGGATCTGCTGGCGCCGGTCACCGGGATATTCGGAGGATCAAATCCCGGTCGGGCGTTGTTCGATTTTGCCAGGTCCATGGGCGCACCGTTGGCTCTTCGGGACCTCGGGCTCAAGCGCGATGATGTGGCCAAGGCCGCCGAGCTTGCCACGCGAAAACCCTACTGGAATCCGCAACCGGTCACCCGGCCGGCAATCGACGAACTGTTGCTGGCGGCCTGGGCAGGAGACCCGCCGGCCGCATAGACGGACTTGTTTCATCAATCACTGGGAGGAAGCCATGATTACCCGCCGCAAACTTTTGAAGACATCCGCTGCCACCGGCCTGACCATCGCCGCAGGTGGCCTTGCCGCACCGGCCATCGCACAGGGCGCGAAGATCAAGCTCGGCTATGTGAGCCCGCAATCGGGACCGCTTGCGGCCTTCGCCGAAGCTGACAGCTTCATCCTGTCAAATTTCGGCGCGACCGAAGCAGCCAGGAATTTCGAGATCATTGTCAAGGACAGCCAGTCCAACCCGAACAGGGCTGCGGAAGTGGCCAAGGAACTGATCGTCGATGATGAAGTCGACATGATCCTCGTGGCCTCGACACCTGAGACCACCAACCCGGTCGCCACCACCGCCGAAGCCGAAGGCATTCCGGTGATCTCGACTGTAGCGCCCTGGCAGCCCTGGTTTATCGGCCAGCAGGGCAATCCCGGCGCGCCGGACAGCTGGCAGCCGTTCGATTATGCCTATCACTTCTTCTGGGGTCTGGAAGACGTGATCTCGGTTTTCACCGCCATGTGGGGCCAGCTCGAAACCAACAAGCAGGTCGGCGGCCTGTTCCCCAACGACGGAGACGGCAATGCCTGGGGCGATCCGAATGTCGGCTTCCCGCCGGTGCTCGACAAGCTCGGCTACGGTCTGGTCGATCCGGGCCGCTACCAGAACCTGACCGACGATTTCTCCGCCCAGATCAATGCCTTCAAGCAGGGCAATGTCGAGATCGTCACCGGCGTTCCGATCCCGCCTGATTTCACCACCTTCTGGAACCAGGCCAAGCAGCAGGGTTTCAATCCCAAGGCTGCTTCCATCGGCAAGGCGATCCTGTTCCCGCAGGCCGTCGAGGCGCTGGGGGATGCGGGCAACAATCTCTCCTCGGAAGTCTGGTGGTCGCCGAGCCATCCCTTCAAGTCTTCGCTCAACGGGCTCAGCGCCGGTGAAGTGGCGGCTGCCTACACGCAGGCGACCGGCAAGCAGTGGACCCAGCCGATCGGCTTTGTGCACGCCCTGTTCGAACTGGCGACCGACGTTATGGGCCGGGTCAGCGATGCCGGCGATGGCGACGCGGTGGCCGAGGCAATCGCTGCCTCGAACCTTCAGACCATCGTCGGGCCGATCGCCTTTGACGGTAAGGGCCTGCCGCCTTTCGCAGCCAGGAACATCTGCAAGACGCCGCTGGTAGGCGGTCAGTGGCGCTTGAAAGACGGCGGCGGCTACGACCTCGTTATCGTCGACAATTCCGACCAGCCGTCGATCCCGACGGGTGGCACCATGCAGCCGATCGGCTGATCCGGCGACAGGCACCCGGTTCACCAGCCGTCCGGGTGCCCGCCACAATCCATTAAACTGATCCGGCCTCCAACAGCGGGTTGCAATGACCATTCTTGCCCTCAAAAACGTGTCGAAAAGCTTTGGCGCCCTGAAGGTGACGGACGATGTCAGCTTCGAGGTGCCGGAAGGCATGGCGCTGGGCATCATCGGGCCCAATGGTGCGGGCAAGTCGACGCTGTTCAATCTGATCACCGGCAACATAAGTGCCGACAGCGGAACGATTAAGTTCCTTGGCCGCGATGTCACCCGGACACCTGCAAGGCAGCGTTGCGTGTCGGGCGTTGGCCGGTCGTTTCAGATCCCGCAACCCTTTTCGAAGCTCACGGTCTACGAGAACCTGCTGGTGGCGGGCACATTCGGACGCGACAGGAGCGAAGCGGAGGTCGCTCATACATGCGCCGTCATCCTGGAGCGAACCGAGCTGATTTCGAAGGCCAACGCGCCAGCGGGTGGTCTCTCGCTGCTTGAACGCAAACGGCTGGAACTGGCCCGCGCCATGGCGACCGATCCCAAGCTGCTGCTTCTGGACGAAATCGCAGGCGGGCTCACCGACGCCGAGTGCCAGTCGCTGATCGAGACCATCAAGGCAATCCACGCGGAGGGCGTCACCATCATCTGGATCGAGCATGTGCTGCACGCCCTCAATTCGGTGGTCGAGCGGCTGCTGGTTCTCGATTTTGGCAAGGTCATCGGCATTGGCGATCCCGCCGCGATCATGGACTCCAGGGAGGTCCGGGAAATCTACCTGGGGATCGAGATATGACCGCACTTCTTGAAACCAGGGACCTGACAGCCCGCTACGGGGATTTCCAGGCCCTGTTCGGCGTCGACCTGACGCTCGGCGAAGGCGAGACCGTGGCGATCATCGGCGCCAATGGCGCAGGCAAGACGACCCTGATGCGCTCGCTCTCCGGAGTTTTGAGGAATGGGCCCGACAGCATCCGTTTCGACGGGCGCGCCATTGGCGACCGGCCCGCCGACGAGGTCATGGCCATGGGCATCGCCATGGTGCCGGAGGGCCGCAAGCTGTTTCCGTCGCTCAGTGTCGAAGAAAACCTTCAGATTGGGGCCTATGGCCGCAACACCGGCGGCTACTGGTCACTGGACACCGTCTACGACCTGTTCCCCGTGCTCAGGGAACGCCGCAGCAACCCCGGCACGGCGCTTTCAGGCGGGCAGCAGCAGATGGTCGCTATTGGCCGCGCGCTGATGAGCAACCCGCGCGTGCTGCTCTGCGACGAGATTTCCCTCGGGCTCGCGCCGGTGATCATCAAGGACATCTACAAGGCGGTTCCGAAGATCCGCGCATCCGGAGCGTCGATGATCGTGGTCGAGCAGGACATCGGCCAGGCGATGGCGGTGGCCGACCGGGTCTACTGCATGATGGAAGGCCGGATCACGCTGTCGGGCAGCCCCGATGCATTGAGCCGGGAGGCGATCCACAATGCCTATTTCGGAGCCGCCGCATGATCTGGGTCGATACCATCATCCAGGGCATCCTGCTTGGCGGGCTTTACGCGCTGTTTGCTGCCGGTCTGTCGCTTGTCTTCGGCATCATGCGGCTGGTCAATCTCGCCCATGGCGACCTGATCGTGCTCGGCGCCTATCTGATCCTGCTGCTAGTAACGCTGACCGGTCTGTCACCCTTCGTTGCCGCGGCGGTTGCCATGCCCTTCATGTTCGCTCTCGGCTTCGGCTTGCAGAAATTCATGCTCAACCGTGTGCTGGGCGACGACATTCTGCCGCCGCTGCTGGTCACCTTCGGTCTCTCGGTGGTGTTGCAGAATGCGCTTCTGGAAGGCTTTTCCGCCGACAGTCAGCGGATTCAGGCGGGCTCGCTTTCCACAGCTTCGATCGAAGTTGCCGGCCTGAACCTCGGCGTCATGCCGCTCATGACCTTCGGCTCGGCGCTCATCGTGATCATCGGGCTCAACCAGCTGTTCTACCGCACATCGCTCGGGCGCGCCTTCCGCGCCACCTCCGATGACCCGACGACGGCCAGCCTGATGGGCATCAAGCCGGCCGGCATTTTCGCCAAGGCCACCGGTATCGCCATGATCATCGTCACCATCGCGGCACTCTATCTCGGCATGCGCTCGAACTTCGATCCGAGCATCGGCCCGGCGCGCCTGATCTACGCCTTCGAGGCCGTCATCATCGGAGGGCTTGGCTCGCTCTGGGGCACGCTTGCGGGCGGCGTGATCATCGGTGTCGCGCAGACCGTTGGCGCGGCGATCAATCCCGAATGGCAGATCCTCGCCGGACACATGGCCTTCCTGATCGTGCTGCTTTTGCGTCCCCGCGGCCTGTTCCCAAGAGCGGTGGATTGATCATGAAAAACGCCAAGTTCGATTACTCCGTCCAGACCCGGACCCGGGCGTCATCCATTTCGGCGATCGTGGCGCTTGTCCTCATCCTTGTGGCCTTCGCCCTGCCGGCCTTTGCCTCGCGCAGCCTGATCCAGGACATGTTCTTCATTCTCACCATGCTGGTGCTGGCGCAATTCTGGAACCTGCTTGCGGGGTATGGCGGACTGGTCTCGGTCGGACAGCAGGCTTTCGTCGGTATCGGCGCCTACGCGATGTTCGGTGTCGTCATCCTCATGGGGTTTGACCCCGTTCCCTCGATCCTGATTGCCGGTGTTGCAGCCCTGGTCTTGGCAATCCCAACGGCGTTCTTTGCCTTCCGGCTGCAGGGTGCCTATTTCGCCATCGGCACCTGGGTGATCGCCGAGGTGGTGCGGCTTCTGGTGGCACAATGGAAAGCCGTCGGCGGCGGCACCGGGACCTCTCTTCCGCGATCGGCCACCGGCGACATGTGGTTTACCGGGGCGATCGAAACCCTGTTTGATGTGCGCAACGCTGCCGCGCGCGACATTCTCGCCTACTGGCTCGCGGTGCTTCTGGCTGTCGCCACCATCGCCGGAATCTACTGGCTGCTCAGGACCAAGCGCGGGCTGGGACTGGCCGCCGTTCGTGACAACATCGAAGCGGCCAAATCCGTTGGTGTCGATGCGGTTCGCATGAAATGGACGGTGTTTCTGGTCTCGGCCTTCGGCACGGGCCTCGCTGGCGGGCTGATCTACATGCAGAAAGCGCGGATCTCACCGGACGCGGCTTTCTCGCTGCAGGACTGGACCGCATATGTCATCTTCATCGTCGTCATCGGCGGCATCGGCACCATCGAAGGGCCGATTCTGGGCGTGCTGGTGTTTTTCATACTGCAGTCGCTGCTGGCAGATTACGGCAGCTGGTACCTGATGGCGCTCGGCGTCATCGGCATCACCATCATGCTGTTTGCCCCGCGCGGGCTCTGGGGCCTGTTTTCCGACCGCACCGGCATCGAACTGTTTCCGGTGCGCCGTCGTCTGACCGGCGGGCGCCTCGCCAACTCATCATTATCATCGAAGGAGGAATAGATCATGGCTGATATTCAAACCGACGTCCTGATCATTGGCACCGGCCCTGCGGGCTCTTCGGCTGCAGCCCTGCTGTCGACCTACGGGGTCGAGAACATGGCAATCAACCGCTACCGCTGGCTGGCCAACACGCCGCGTGCCCACATCACCAACCAGCGTACCATGGAGGTGCTGCGGGACCTGGGCCGGGAAGTCGAGGACGAAGCCTACATGTTCTGCTCGCACCAGGACCTGATGGGCGAGAACGTGTTCTGTGAAAGCCTGGCAGGTGAAGAGATCGGCCGAATGAAGAGCTGGGGCAACCATCCGCTGTCCAAGGCCGAACACCAGCTTTCCTCGCCGACGATGATGAACGACCTGCCACAGACCTTCATGGAGCCGCTCCTGTTCAAGACCGCCTGTTCGCGCGGCACGCAGGCCCGGATGTCGATGGAATATCTCAGCCATGTGCAGGACGCCGATGGCGTCACAACCACCTGCCTGGATCGCCTGACCGGCAAGGAGATCACCATAAGGTCCAAATACCTGCTCGGCGCCGATGGCGGCAATTCCAGGGTTGCCGAGCTGGAAAAGCTGCCGTTCGAAGGACAGATGGGCGTCGGCGGCTCGATGAACATCATCTTCAAGGCGGACCTGAGCAAATATGTCGCCCATCGCCCCTCGGTTCTCTACTGGGTTGTCCAGCCCGGAGCCGATGTCGGCGGCATCGGCATGGGGCTGGTACGGATGATCCGGCCCTGGAACGAATGGCTCATCGTCTGGGGCTACGACATCAACGGTCCGGAACCGGTGGTCGACAACGCCTTTGCCATAAAGGTGGTGCGCGACCTGGTTGGCGACCAGTCTCTGGAACCCGAGATTACCTCGGTATCGACCTGGACCGTCAACAACATGTACGCCACGCACATGCAGTCGGGCCGGGTCTTCATCATGGGCGACGCAGCTCACCGGCATCCGCCATCCAACGGCCTTGGCTCCAACACCTCGATCCAGGACAGCTTCAATATCGCCTGGAAGCTTGCCGCGGTTCTCAAGGGCGAGGCAGGCGAGGGCCTGCTTGAAACCTACAGTCAGGAGCGCGCGCCGGTGGCGAAACAGATCGTCACCCGCGCCAACCAGTCGATCGGCGAGTTCGGCCCGATCTTCGAGGCCCTGGGCCTGACCGAATCGACCGACCCGGAGGTCATGCAGGCCAACATGGACAAGCGTTGCGACGCAGGCGGCGATGCCGAGCGCCAGCGTGCGGCAATCCGCGAGGCGATCGCCTTCAAGAAATACGAGTTCGATGCCCACGGTGTCGAAATGAACCAGCGCTACAAGTCCGGCGCGGTGGTGACCGACGGCCAGATGGAGCCGGCCTACGAGCTCGATGCCGAACTGCACTACCAGCCGACCACCTGGCCCGGTGCCCGGCTGCCCCATGCCTGGCTGTTTGACCGCAATGGCGCCAGGCACTCGACGCTGGATCTGGTCGGAAAGGGCCGCTTTACGTTGCTGACCGGTCTCAGTGGTGAAGCCTGGGCATCGGCTGCCCAAAAGGTGGCAAAGGCGTTGGGTATGGAGCTGGTCGCCCATGTCATCGGGCCGCGCCGCGATATCGTCGATCACCATGGCGACTGGGCCCGTGCACGAGAAGTGGGAGAGGGCGGTTGTGTCCTGGTCCGTCCGGACCAGCATGTCGCCTGGCGCGCTGAAGAGTTGTCCGACAACCCCGAGGCTGAATTGGCGCGTGTGCTGTCCGCGGTGCTGTACCGGGACGCCGCCGCCGCCCGGCAGGCGGCCCAGTAAGGAGGATGGACATGGAAGCGAATGAACAGGGGTTCTTTACGGAAGAAAATTCGGCCGACGTGGTGATCAGCCGCAATGCCAAGGCGAAGAATGAGCGGCTGGCGGAAGTGATGGAGGTGATCACGAGGCACCTGCATGCGGCGGTCAAGGAAATCGAACCGACCCAGGAAGAGTGGTTTGAGGCGATCATGTTCCTCACCAAAACAGGTCAGATGTGCAATGATTGGCGGCAGGAATACATCCTGCTGTCCGATGTCCTGGGCGTCTCGATGCTGGTTGACGCCATCAACAACCGCAAGCCGACCGGCGCGTCGGAATCCACCGTGCTCGGCCCGTTCCATGTCGCCGATGCCCCCGAACTGCCGATGGGCGCCAATATCTGCCTCGATCAGAAAGGCGATCCGATGCTGGTCAGGGGACGCATCACCGGCACCGACGGCAAGCCGATCGATCACGCCAAGATCGATGTCTGGCAGGCCAATGACGAGGGTTTTTACGACGTTCAGCAAAAGGGCATTCAGCCCGACTTCAACCTGCGCGGGGTGTTCCGTACCGGACCGGACGGAAGCTACCATTTCAGGGGCGTGAAGCCGAAATACTACCCGATTCCCGACGATGGACCGGTGGGGCAACTGCTGGGCAAGCTCGGCCGCCACCCCTACCGCCCGGCGCATCTGCACTACATTCTAGAAGCCGAGGGCTACGAGACGCTGGTGACGCACATTTTCGATCCAGACGATCGCTATATCAATTCAGACGCTGTCTTCGGGGTGAAGCAAAGCCTGCTCGCCAGGTTCGACTGGGTGGAAGACGCCGAAAGGATCAAGGCGGCCGGGATGGAGGGACCCTACTTCGAAGTGGTGCACGATTTCGTGTTGGTCCCAAAAACCTGACCGGACGGCAGAGAAGGTGCCCAGGTGCCCAGGTTGGGGCGGTGAAAGAACGGATGTTCCGGGTGCTGGGTTCGCGCATAACCCTTTGTATCTCTTGAGACATGGAATGGCGCATCTGTACCAGTCGGGCAATGGCCCTGCTTCACGCTTGTTTTCTGCCTGTTCAACTGAGCGAATCGATGGAGCGGTTGCCGCGCTACACGGACGACATTTCATGTTTCAAGATTGTGGTCTTGCAGGCCACCAAGCGGCAAGGGGCAATCCTGATGACCCTTTTCCGGGATTTACAGAATGTTGATTTCAACGCTGTCCGCCAATGTGTTGGCGATGAAGCAATAGCGGTGCGCCCGGTCCTGCATTTCCGCCAGGGCAACCGCATCAACCTCGAAGCCGGTGTCAAAGCGAACCACCGGGTGCAGGTCGATCCGCGTGACTGACATCTGGCCTTTGGCGTTCCTGCCAAGATGCGCCTCGGCATAATCATGATAGGTCGCCACCGGCCACCCCGCTTTGGCGGACAGGGCCAGGAATGTCATCATGTGGCAGCTGGACAGGGCCGACGCGAGAGCCTGCTCGGGATTGGTGTTCTCCGGCCTGCCGCCCCAATCGGGGGCGGCATCGACGCTGACCTCGTGGGTCTCGCCATAGCGGACCACATGCTCCGCCGTGTATTTCCCCGGCTCCAGAACGGCTTCTGTTCGATGCCAGTGCAGTTCAATTGCAAGGTCGGACATGGTCATCTCTTCGTCTGGTATCTGCTCAGGCTGCGGCGATCCGCTTCTGCGGGTCGTAGAAGGGGCGCTCCACGACGACGGCACGTTCCGTTCCGGCCTCGTTGACAAGCCCTGTCCTGTTAACAACGTCGAACTGGGCGCCCAGAACGGCATGTTCGGTCCCGACCATGGCAAGCGCGATGTTTTGCTGCAGGCGCGGCGAATAGATCGCGGATGTGACCTTGCCAATGGTCACGCCATTCTTCCTGATCGGCCAGTAGGAGGTGTTCGGGCCATTCAGGGGGCTGCCTTCGATGACCAGGCCGATCTGTTTGCGGGTCACGCCCTCAGCCTTGATGCGGCGAAGGGCGGCCTTGCCGATGAAATCCGCTTCTATGTCCAGGTTCACCAGCCGGTCCAGTCCCAGCTCAAACGGGTTGGTCTTGTTGTCCGCGTCCGCATGGTAGGACAGCATCCCGCCCTCGATCCGCCGAATGGAGGAAGTGTGTCCGGGCTTCAGGCCAAAGGGTGCTCCCGCAGCCATGATCCTTTCCCACAACGCGTCACCATAAGCACCGTCGCGCAGGTAGATCTCGTAGCCCAATTCACTGGACCAACCGGTGCGCGACACCAGAAGCGGAATCCCGTCAAGCTCGACCTCGCGCAGCCAGTAGTACTTCAGATCCAAGATTTCGCCGCCGAACAGCGCCTGCATGATCAGACCCGATTTCGGTCCCTGCAATTGCAGCGGCGACACATCAGGCTCATCGATCGTGACATCAAGGCCAGAATGGACCGCGACGCCTTGAGCCCAGAGCAGGATGTCGCTGTCCGCCAGAGAGATCCAGAAATGGTTCTCGCCCAGGCGTAGCAGGATCGGATCATTCAGCAGGCCGCCATCGGCATTCGTGATCAGGATGTATTTGCACTGTCCCACTGCCATCTTGGAAAGATCGCGCGAGGTCAGCATCTGGACGAATCTTGCCGCATCCGGTCCGGTGATTTCCACCTGGCGCTCAACTGCCACATCGCAGAGGATCGCGTCGTTCACGAGGTTCCAGAAGTTCTGTTCAGGATCGCCGAAGTCGCGCGGAATGTACATGTGGTTGTAGACCGAAAACCCCTTGGCGCCCCACCGCACGGTGGCGTCGAAATAGGGGGACTTGCGGATCTGCGTGCCGAAACCGAAATCGTCTGCTGTCATCATTGTCTTCGACCTTGCTTTTCGATGGCCGACTGGCCTGGTGGTGCTGGAATTCTGTCGAATATCTAGTCACGGTCGAGGCATGAATGTGGACTGAAAACAGCCAAGGCGAAGTCTGGGCAGACTGTTCTTCTGGCAGCCAATGGGCTGATTGGTCGGATGGATCAGTAGCGCCCCTTGGCCACCAGTTTTGCAAGGTTCGGCTTGCTTGATTTGATGCGCCGGGTCGCGATGTAGGTCATGTAGCGGTCAATCCCCAGATCGGCCGCCAGAAGGATATCCATCAGGGCCTGAAATGAGGCCAGATCAGGGGTGATCGTTTCCATCACATAATCCATGCCGCCGCCTGTAGCGACGCAATCAGTGATCTCGTCAAGAGTCCTGATAAAGGATTCGAAGCGATCAAAATCCACTTTTCGGTGACGTGCCAGCGAGACGGTCACGACAACCTGGGTAAAACTGGCGATCTGCTCCAGCGCGATATCCGCGTGAAATCCGCGGATGAACCCGGCAGCCTTCAGCCGATCCAGACGGGCCCAGCAGGGTGTTGCGGAGATGTTGGCAATCTCGGCAAGTTTGGTCTTGCTCAATTGCCCATGCTGCTGGATCGCGCTGAGAATGCGGATGTCCGTGCTATCGAGACCAAACTTTTTCATGAGCTCAAACTTTCGCCGCACATACTTGTGCCATGGAAACAGCAAGCTTCAGTCTTCCGTGTAGAAGTCTTTTTAGGTCATGCGCGCTGAGCTTGCCCCCGGTTTTGCGACACCGTCTGGAACAACCGCGTCGGCAACCGTCTGCCGGGCGTGTTTCGGGTTCACTGGAAATGATGGTTCTGCGTGTTCATGCATCCACGCAGCCACGTCGCAGGTATCTCCTGAAAGTCCGGTGTCACGCCGTCGGTTGGCTGCTTTGGGGAGCCGAGACCAAGATCGTGAGCCAATGCCTTGGTCCAGTCGCCGCAACGGGTTCCATCTCCTCCTTCGCTTGTTCAGCACAAAAAACCGGGGTTCTGACGCTTCCTTCGATGTTGAGTTGCGAAGCGGCGCGTCAGGTCGGAAGCATAACGCACAGTCAAATACGCAAATTTGGTAACTTGACTAATCAAATTTTCATGTCGATAGTTGGGGCATGGCAACCAAAGAGCAACCTGTTTCCAATCCCCGTTACCGGATCCTCGCCGAGGCCCTTCGAGAGGCCATCGTCGCCGGAGAATACCCGCCGGGCGGGCAATTGCCGACCGAAGCGGAGCTGGCCAAGCGGTTCGGAATGAGCCGGGGCACTGTGGTCAAGGCAATTGATACTCTTGTTGCCGAAGGCATCGTGATCAAGCGCCAAGGGGCCGGCAGTTTCGTGGCGGTTCCGGCGCTGCACCGGCGATCTTCGCGCCTGATGTCGTTTACCGAGACGGTTTCAGAACAGGGCCGGACGAGTTCACAGAAGGTGCTGTCCTACGGGGGCGCCAACAAGGAAGAGGCTCGGGCTTACGGGTCGCACGAGCCATCCATGCTGCTGACCCGTCTGCGTTTCGTGGACAGGGTGGCGGCATCAATCCATCGCTCTTTCATTCCTGAGCGGGTCCTTGAACAGCTCTCGGCCGAAAGACTCGGTCAACTGCTCAAGGGCGACGCGTCGCTGTATGCCGCTTTTGAGGATGCCGGGATCGCGATCGGTCGCGGTTCGGAACATGTCTCTGCGCGGCTTGCCACGGCAGATGAAGCCGAGATGCTCAACATCCCGTGCCCTTCGGCGCTGATGGTGGTGGTCCGGCAGAGTTACGACCACCAGGGACAGCTGATCGAAGCTGCCGAGGCCGTCTATCAGGCTGATTACTACACCTACGATCTGGAACTGGTGCGGGGTACGGCTCATGAGGTGCCGCACCGGCTTCGTGTTGTGACCGACAACTCAAACAACAAAGACCAAAAGGAGAACTGAAATGATATTCAAGAAGCTTCTGGCAGGGGTTGCGCTTTCCCTTCTTGCTGTTCCGGGTTTTGCCGCCGATGCGCCGGTTGCAATGATTGTTGCGCAGGGCGGGCTGGGCGACGGCTCATGGAATGACACCGCCAATGCCGGCTTTGAAGCCGGTATCGCGGAAACCGGTCTTGAAGGCCGGGCGATCGAATCCAATGACGTGGTGGCGCAGGGCGAGGAAATCATGCGCCGCGCAGCAGATTCGAACTTCGGCCTCGTCTTGAGCCTCGAATATGCGCACGGCGAGCCGATGGAAGGGCTGGCCCCCGATTATCCCGATACGTCCTGGGCCATCTTCAACCAGGTCCGTGCCGGCGACAACATCGCATCGGTTCTGTTTGGCGAGCATCAGGGCTCCTATCTTGCCGGCGTTCTGGCGGCAAAGATGACCACGACAGAAGGCGTTGAAGGGATCAATCCCGAACCGATCCTGGGCGTGATCCCGGCCGTCAAGAGCCCCGGTATCGACAAGTTCGTGGTCGGCTTCATTCAGGGTGCGAAATCCGTCAATCCCGATATCGAGGTCAAGGTTGGCTATGCCGAAAGCTTTGGTGATCCGACCAAGGGTGAGCAGATGGCCAATGCCATGTTCGAAGGCGGTGCCGATATCGTCTATCATGTCGCAGGCGGTACCGGGCTGGGCGTCATCGCCGCAGCTGAAGCCTCCGGTCACTACGCCATCGGCGTCGACACCAATCAGGACGGTCTGGCGCCAGGGCACGTTCTCACATCGATGGTCAAGCGTGTGGATGTCGCCACCGAGGAGCTGATCAAGGCCTATGCGGCCGACAAGTTCCCGGGCGGCGAGACCCTGAAGTTTGGTCTGCCGGAAAATGGCGTTGGCCTGACGGAGATGGAGTTCACCAAGGATATCATCCCGGCCGAATACCTTGAAGCTGTTGAAGCTGCCAAGGCGGGCATCATTGCAGGTGACATAGAAGTCTGGGACGTGTCCTCACAAGGTTACCCGGACTTCTACAACTAAAATCTGGCTTCCCCGGTTTGATCATCTGCAAAACGCGGCGGGCCGTTTCCGGCCCGCCGCACAAGAATTGGATTGTTGTGAGTATGTCATGACCAGGATTGCGCTCGGCGCCACCGAAATCCGCAAGAGCTACGGATCGGTACTGGCAAACCAGGGTATTTCATTGTCGGTGGGGCCGGGCGAGATCCATGCCGTCGTTGGGGAAAACGGTGCTGGAAAGTCGACGCTGATGCGCGTGCTTCAGGGTATTGAGCGCCCCGACAGCGGCCATGTGACAGTGATGGACCGCGACGTGAGCTTTGCCGGTCCGGCAGATGCACTGGCTGAAGGCATCGGCATGGTTCACCAGGAGTTCATGCTCGCCCCCGATTTGAGCCTGCTGGAGAACCTGGTTCTCGGCGACGAGCCGTTGCGATGGGGGCGCGGCGCCTTTGCACTGATTGACTGGCAATCGGCCGAGGCGCAGGGCAGGGGACTGGCCGAACGCATCGGCATTGAGGTCGACTGGCATCGGCGCGCGGGCGCAGCCCCGGTTCACATTCAACAGTTCGTCGAAATCATCCGGCTGCTGCGTCGCGGATCCAGGATTCTGATCCTTGATGAGCCTACCGCTGTGCTTGCACCGCAGCAGGTCAACGAGCTCTTTGACCTGGTCCGGCGAATTCGTGAGGACGGAACGGCAATCCTGTTCATCAGTCACAAGATTGGCGAGGTCATGGCGCTCGCCGATCGGGTGACGGTCATCCGGCAAGGCAAGATTGCGTTCAGCGCAGCGGTTGCGGAGACAAGCGGAGAAGAGATTGCCTCCCATATCGTTGATGGTTCCAATCCGGTCGGCGGCGAGATCAGGCGCGGAACGCCCGGCCCGGTGGTTCTCGACGTTGCAGGGCTGTCGGCCGAGGCTGTCGAGAAATCCCACCCGCTCCACGACATCTCGTTTGCCGTGCATTCGGGCGAGATTGTCGGACTTGCCGGTGTTGCCGGAAATGGCCAGGTCGAATTGATGGAAGCGCTGTCCGGTCTGAGGCAGGCCAAAGGCCGTGTCGAGCTGGCAGGCATTGACCTTGGCGGTCTGGACGCGGAGCGTCGCCGCGCGGCAGGCATGGGGTACATCAGCCCCGACCGCCGGCATGAGGGGCTCGCAATCGATGCTTCGATCGAAGAAAACGCCATTGCCGGGTCACACCGGGCAAGCCCCATCTCGAACGGGTTGTGGGTTGACCGGGGAGCGATGAAACGCGTTGCGCTGGAACGGTTGAATAGGCTTTCCGTGAAATATGGCGCGCTGCGTGACCCGGTTGCCAGCCTGTCGGGGGGCAACCAGCAACGCGTCGTCTTTGCCCGCGAGACCGCTGGATCACCGCAATTGCTTCTCGTCTCCCAACCCACCCGGGGCGTGGACCTCAACGGCATCGCAGCGATCCACAGCATCTTGCGCGATTTCCGCGATGCCGGCGGCGCGGTGCTGCTTGTGTCAGAGGAACTGGATGAACTGCAGATGCTGTCCGACCGCATCATGGTGATGGCGCAAGGCCGGATTGTCGGGGCGTTGGACGCGGATGCCGACAGGCGTGAGATCGGACGCCTCATGGTCATGGAAGGGGTGGGTGCGTGAGCAACTGGCTTGACCGCGGACTGGGCTTTGCCGTTCCCTTGCTGATTGCGCTGTTGGTCAGCGCCCTTGTGTTGCTGGCCATCGGGGAAAACCCGCTGGACACGTTCTCCTTGATGCTGACCGAGGGCTTTGGATCGCCGCGGCGTCTGGCCTCGACCCTATCGGCCGCAACGCCGCTTTTGTTCACCGCCGTCGGCACCGCGATCTGCTTCCGAGCCGGGGTGTTCAATGTCGGTGTCGACGGAGCATTTCTCATTGGAGGTCTCGCAGCCGTTGTTGCGGGTTTCAGCCTCCCCGCAGAGCTTGGATGGTCATTGGTTCCGATCTGCCTGGCGGTCGGTGCGCTGTTTGGCGCCGCATGGCTGTTCATTCCAGGGTGGCTGCTGGCAAGGCTGGAAGTCGATGAGGTTGTATCCACCCTCATGCTCAATTTCATTGCCGTTGCGATCACGGGGTACCTTGTCAACGGTCCCTTCCTTTCACGGCAATCCGGCAACAACGTCACTCCTCCGGTTCACGAGGCGGCCGAATTGTCACGCTTGATGCCTCCGGGCACGCTTCACAGCGGCTTCCTGCTGGCGCTCGCCGTTCTTGTTGCCTATGCCTTCTGGACCCGCCGCACTCCTGCCGGGCTTGAAGGAGCCTGGGTCGGATTGAACCGCCGGTTCTCGCGGGTTGTCGGTGTCTCGGTCCAGCGCACGATCATCCTTGCAATGGTGCTGTCCGGCATTGTTGGCGGACTTGGCGGCGCCGCGCACGGGCTTGGTCAGTTGCATCGCTTCACCGACGGTTTCTCTGCCGGCTACGGGTTCACCGGCATGGCAGTCGCACTGCTGGCCCACAACTCGCCACTGGGCATGCTGATCGGTGCTATTCTCTTCGGGGCACTCGCCTCGGCGGGAACCACGATCCAGCTCTTTTCCAATATCCCGCTCGATCTCGTGAACATCATCCAGGGCATTGTCATGATCTTCGCTGTGATTGAGCTGGGCCGCATCGGTATCCGTCGGAGGGTGAAAGCATGATCGAACAGATCCTTGCCTCCGGCGTGGTCCTTACAACCCCAATTCTTCTCGCCGCCATCGGCGGCCTGGTGAACCGGCAGGCCGGCATCGTCAACATTGCACTCGAAGGCAAGATGCTGGTCGGAGCCTTTGTTGCGATCGTTATCTCGGCTGCCACCGGCAGCTGGCTTGTCGCCACCCTGGCTGCAGCACTGGTGAGCATGGTGATCGGCTATGGCTTCTCGCTGACCATCACCCGGCTGGGCGCCAACATGATCACGGCAGGGCTCGGGCTCAATGTGCTTGCAGCCGGCGCCATCGGGTTTCTGATGAGCTATGCCTACGGATCGTCAGGCACCTTGCGCCTGCCGGACGTGGCACTGTTGCCGCACGTGTTTCCGCAGTCCATCGAGCGCGTCCCGGTGGTCGGCCGGTTGTTGGCACATCTCGATCCGCTCACCATCCTTGCCGTTGTGGCGATTGCGGTGCTTCCGTTCCTGCTCGGTGCGACGCGTTTTGGCCTGTGGATCCGCGCAACCGGGAACGCGGCGCCGGTCATGCGCTCGGTCGGACTGAAACCCAAACTGCTGCAGGAAGCCTCGACTGCCTTTGCCGGCTTCTTTGCCGGCCTCGCCGGCGCGCAGCTCGCACTTGCATCCATCGGCATCTTCAACGAGGGCCTGACTGCGGGACGCGGCTTTATTGCCCTCGCAGCCTTCTACTTCGGACGTGACCGCCCCTGGCAGACTGCAGCCGCCTGTCTGCTGTTCGGATTGCTCGATGCCGCGCAGATCCGCATGCAGACAGTGGGGCTTCCGCCCCGGCTGATCGGCGCGTTCCCCTATCTTATGGTGCTTGTCGCTCTGGTCGTTTCCCAGATGCGCAGCCTGAGGAGAACACAATGACAAAGACTGCACTGATTGTGGTGGATATGCAGAATTCGTTTCTGCATCCCGATGGCGAAAACTTTTATCCGGTCGCGCCGGAGGTGATCGAGCCGGTCCGTGGGCTGATCCGCGCAGCGGAAGAAGGCAGCGCAATCATCGTCCACGTGTGCGACCGGCACCGCGAGGGCTTTGCCGATTTCGAGCAGCCGCGCCTCCCGGTGCACTGCATAAGCGGAGGGTTCAATGCCGAGTTCTTCGAGGGCTTCGGGCCGCAGGGCCGCGCCAGGGAAATCCTGATCACGAAACGGCGCTATTCGGCGTTCTTCGCGACCGAGCTGGCCCTGTTTCTCAATGAACAGGGCGTCAAGCGTGTGGTGATCTGCGGGGTCAAGACCAACGTCTGCGTCCGGGCAACGGCAACGGATGCCTTCGCCAACGGTTTCGCGGTCAATGTTGTCGGTCCGGCGGTCAACACCAACCGGCCCAACCTCGGCGAAGCGTCACTCGAGGATATCGATCGCTACATCGGCAAGGTGGTGGACCTTGAGACCGCAAAGGATCTGCTCGCATGAGCAGATTGGTCGTTACCGGTTATGCCAGTCTCGATTTCGCGGTCGGGCTCGACGGTCAGGCGGTGGGGGATAAAACCACGCTGATCGCCGCGCGTGACCCGGAGGCTTGGCCGCGCGCCGGCGGCTGCCCGACTTACATATCGGGTGCAGCGGTTCGTGCCGGTCAGCAGGCCACCCCGGTCATGTGGGTCGGCAAGGGGGCTGAGGGCGAAGGCTTTGTCGCCAGGCTTGACGCACAGGGGATCGGCACGGAAGGGATCGGTGTGGTTGACAGCCTGCGCTCGCCCACCGCGCTCCTGGTCTACCAGTCGGACGGATCCTGCATGTGCCTTTACGATCCGGCGCTTGGCCGGGCCGAAACACTGAACCAGGCGCAGATGGACCTCATCGCATCGGCAACCCATCTCTGCGTGGCCGTCGGCCCGCACCATCTGATGGACGAGATCGTCGCACTCTGTCCGGCAGATGCGCGCCTCTACTGGGCAGTGAAGAACGACCCGGATGCCTTCCCGCCGGAGCTTCGCGCAAAACTGGCCGCACGGGCGGACGTGATTTTCCATTCGGCCTCGGAACGCTCGCTTATCGGAAAGACAGCCGCCGTGCTGGTCGAAACACGCGGCAGCGATCGCGTTGTCGTCACTGCTGCGGGGCAAGCGAAGGAGCTGCTCGTGCTGCCGATTGATATCGCTGACACCACCGGTGCGGGCGACAGCTTTGCCGGCGGATACATCGCTGCGGAAATGTCCGGGGCTGACCCGGTGGAGGCCGCCGGCGCAGGAATAAAAGCAGCGGCCGCACTTCTTGCGGACCGCAAAGGGAGACGCTTATCATGAAACGAGCCTGGTACTCGGGACACAGCGCCGAAGAGTTGGGAGACAGCGCAATCCTGGTCGGCGATCCCGACCGTGTCGAGCGGATTGGCGCGCTTCTGGCCGAGCCGGTGTTCCTGCCGGTCAAACGAGGGCTGAAGACCGTCACAGGCATGTGGAACGGCAAGAAAGTCAGCATTGTCGCCTTCGGCATGGGGGCGCCGATTGCGACCATCGTGCTGCACGAATTTGCCGATCTCGGCATCAGGCGTTTCGTCCGCATCGGCACGGCTATGTACTTTCCGCCTGCAACCGGGGGCGAGTTTCTGATCTCCGACTCCGCCATAGGCTTTGACGGAACATCACCTGCCTATGGCGTGCCGACAGGCGAGCAGGTGTCAGCTGACGCAGCCCTCGTGACGGCCCTCGTGGAAGCCTCCTCCGCTGCAGGCGAGACCTCGCACCGCGGCCTCTACGCCACCTATGACGCATTCTATCGCGACATGTTCGGGATCGACGCGAAGGGCTCATCCCGCGCGGATGCCATGCGCAAGGACATGAACGCGCGTGGTGTGATGGCGCTCGATATGGAGACTTCTGCGCTGCTTGCCGCCGGCCAGGACCTCGGCCTCGCCGTCGCCACCATGTGTTACGGCACCGTCGATGCATTGAGCCAGGAGAAGCTTGGCGCCGAGGCGCTTGAAGGCGGCGAAAACCAACTTTTCCATATCGCGCTGGACGCGATCACGAGCTGAACAGACAAAAGGACAAGAACAATGAGCGATATGCCCAAGCGCTATCTCCAGACGGTCGTTGATCGTTTGAGCCAGGTGATCAACACCCAGACCGATGCAATCGAAGAGGCCGCGCGCGTCTGCGCCCGATCAATCCTCGACGACAAGCTGGTGTTCACTTTCGGGACCGGCCATGGATCTTTTGCCGCCATGGAAATGTACCCGCGCACCGGCACGGTCACCGGGTTTCGCCCCATCGTCGAAAGCTCGATGATCTCCTTCCACCGGGTGCTGGGTGACGCCGGCGCCCGCCAGTACCGCTTCATCCATGCACAGGAAGGCTACGGCAAGGCGATTTTTGACAGCCATCAGACCGATCCCGGCGACACCATGTTGATGTTCTCCCATTCCGGCATCAATGCAGTGACGCTCGACATCGCCGTGGCTGCAAAAGAGAAGGGCATGAAGGTGATCGGGGTGACCTCGATGCCGCATTCCTCCAGCGTTCCGTCGCGTCATTCGAGTGGCAAGCGGCTTTATGAAATCGCTGACGTGGTGATCGACACCGGCGTGCCGCTGGGCGATGCAGGGATCGGGATCGAAGGAGTGAAGGGCAAGACCGGCGCAACCTCGACTTCCATCGCCATTGCCATCGGCCATGCAATCAACTCGACCACGGCCGAACTGGTCGCCGAAGCCGGCCGCGACCCCTATCTCATGGTCAGCACCAACACCACCGAGAAGGCCGCAGCCAACGCCCAGAACGACCTGAACTATGCCGAGCTGTGGCGCCGGCTGAAGGCACGCTGAGATGGACCGCGGATTTTTCATCAACGGCCGTTGGGAATACCCCACCGGTCTCGACCGCTTCGAGATCGTCAACCCCGCCAATGGCGAACCAGTCGGTACCACGTTGCTGGCGGATGCGGCTGTGGTCGACCGCTGTGTCGATGCCGCCGAGGCAGTGGCGGCATCCTTTGCGCTGATGCCGGCGCGGACCCGCGCGGACATGTTGCGCAAGGCCGCCACATTGATCGAGGAGCGCGTCGACGATATGGCCCGCCTGCTCACCCGAGAGCAGGGCAAGCCGGTTTCCGACAACATCAAGGAGATCCTCTTCGGCTGTGAAGTCATGCGCTACTATGCCGAAGAGGCGGTGCGTGTGGGCGGTTCGATCCGTCCGGCTTCGGCGCCCAATATCCGCAACCTCGTAACCTATCACCCGATCGGGGTGGTAGCGGCAATCGTGCCATGGAACTATCCCATCGATCTCTACTGCTGGAAGATCGGTCCGGCGCTGGCCGCCGGTTGCCCGATCATTGTCAAGTCCCCGCATGAGACACCGCTGGCCATTGCCATGGTGGTCGATTGTCTGCAGGAAGCGGGCTTTCCGGCAGGCACCATCGCCGACATTCCGGGCCTCGGGCCGGTGGCCGGCGAAGCCCTGTCGTCGCATCCGCGCATCAGGGCACTGTCCGCCACCGCGTCGATCCCCGCGGGGCAGGCCATCATGCGCGCCGCTGCGGGCAACATGAAACGGCTCTGCCTCGAGCTTGGCGGCCATGCTCCCTTTGTCGTGATGGAGGACGCCGATCTCGAAGAAGCCGCACGAGCAGCCCACAGGCGCGGCTTCTCCAACATGGGTCAGATCTGCATCACCGTGAACCGCATTCTGGTGGCGGCACCTGTTGCCAGGGAGTTTGCCGATATCCTTGCATCGCTGACCGAGGAGACGGTCATCGGTGATGGGCTCGATCCCGCGATCGGCTATGGTCCTGTCCAGAACGCCGGTGTGATCGCGCGGATGGACCGGCATGTTGCCGATGCCGTGACGAAGGGCGGCCGTGTCATTGCCGGCGGTGCCCGAGCCACCGGCAGCGGATTTGACGATGGGCTGTTCTACCGCCCGACTGTCATCGCCGATGCGCCGCTCGACAGCCTGCCGATGAGCGAGGAGACCTTCGGGCCGGTGATGGGCATGGCGACGTTTGCGAGCGACGCCGAGATGCTGTCCATCGCCAACAGCCTGGAATATGGCCTTGCCGCCTACATCTTCGGCGGTGATCTCGATCGGGTCTGGTCACTGGCGGAGCGGATGGAGTTCGGCGCCGTCGGCGTGAACGTCAACGACACCAGTGATCTGCAGGCGCCGTTCGGCGGTTGGAAGATGTCGGGCTTCGGGCGTGAACTGGGGCCCGAAGGTCTCGACACCTACCTGCAGCCCAAACATCTGAAAATGCGCCTTCGTCACAGCATGTAGGTGTCCACTTCGGCCTTGGCGGGCCGGGTGGAAAGCCTGCTGCCGGAGCCGGCATAGTCTTTGGGCTTTGGCGGTTTGCTCCCACCGGCACGAAAACAGGGAGGCCGGAGAGGCCCGGAGTTCCCTTCAGGGACCAACTTTTGACCCTGCTACCGCGGCAGATCCCAGAAGTCGACGAGCATCAACGACAGTGCCGGAAATGCAATCAGGATGGCCAGCCGGATCACATCCGCCAGGATGAACGGACCCACGCCGGCATAGATCGTGCCGAGTTTCGTATCGGGCAGCATGGCCTTCATGACGAAGACATTCATGCCGATGGGCGGTGTGATCATCCCGATCTCGATCACCATGACCGTAAGGATACCCCACCAGACCGGATCGTATCCGTAGCTCAGGATCAGGGGGAAGACGAAGGGAATGGTGATCACCATGGATGAGATGGTGTCGAAGATCGCGCCCAGGATCAGGTACATGACCATCAGCAGGATCACCACCCAGATGCCCGGCAAGCCCGTGTCGCGGATACCGTTGACGATGATTTCCGGCAATCCGGAAAGCGTCACGGCATAGGTGAAGATAGAGGCGCCGATGATCATCAGGTAGATCATCGAGGTGGTTGCCGCTGTATCGCGCAGGGCCGCCCAGAAGCCGCGCCAGGAAAGACGGCGACGCGCCACGGCGATCACGAAGGCAAGAAATGCGCCCACGGCGGCGGATTCGTTGACCGAAAAGATGCCGGCATAGATACCGCCGGTGACCACGATCATGAGAATGACCGCAGCCCACCCGTTCTTGAGCGCTTTCCAACCTTCCGACCAGGGCAGAACGTCCCCCTCGGGAGCCAGTGCGGGGTTGCGGCGGACCAGGATCATGATCGTGACAATGTGCAGGCCGACCGCGAGCACTGCCGGGATCAGCGCCGCCACGAACAGTGTCTTGACGAACTGCTCCGTCAACACACCGTAGAGCACCAGGATGATCGAAGGCGGGATCAGCATGCCCAATGTGCCGCCCGCCGCGATGGAACCCGTTGCGAGGCGTTCCGAGTATTTCCTGTTCATCATCTCGGGCAGGGCAACACGGGTCATCGTGGTTGCCGTGGCGATCGACGATCCGCAGATTGCACCAAAACCGGCACAGCCGCCGATGGTCGCAATGGCCAGCCCGCCGCGCACATGGCCGATGAAGGCGTAGGCGATCCGGTAAAGATCGGCTGAAAGGCCGCCAAAGGTGGCGAAGGCGCCCATCAGCAGAAAGAGCGGGACAACCGAGAGCTCGAGACTGGCGACTTTGCTCACCGTCTCGGTCCCGAACAGCGACAGCGCCGGTCCGAAACTGCCGCGGATCAGTCCGAACGTGAGGACGCCGGAAACACCCATGGCCACACCGATGGGCACGTGGATGAAGATGAGAAGAAGCATCAGGGCCATGCCGAGCAGGCCAATGGTTGCGGGATCCATGACTCAGTCCTGATGTTGGGAAGCGGGATGGCCGAGAATTTCGGCGATTATGACGAAAAGCTGTGCGGGAATGCAGGCCCAGAAACAGATGCTGGCAATCCACCACCACGGACCGATCGGCATGTTGAGGACCATGGTGGCCTGATGGCTGTCGCTCACACGCATCGCATGAAGTGTCACGAAATAGGCAATGAACAGGAACATCGCGCCGGTCAGGACCGCGCCGAGCACTTCCATTGCCCGGTTGATGCTCTCAGGCAGAAAACTGCCAAGGACTGTGACCTTGATCTGACGACGCTCGAGAAGTCCCGCGGGGAAGGATGAAGCGATGATGATGATTGTGAGCAGACTGGCCAGATCGTGAGCGCCGCGGATTGGACGGCCGGTGATTTCCCTTATCACGATGTCGGCGACGGACATTGCCGCGACCAGCAGCAGAAACAGCACACCAAGCGTGGCCGCCGCGCGCGACATCAGCATGAAGGTCCGTTCCAGTTTCTTCATCATCTCGCCCCTTGTGGTTGACCGCAAGGGCCGAAGGCAAAGCGGCCTTCGGCCCTTCTGAACGCCTTAGCGTGTGCGGATTTCCTCGAGCTTGCTTTTGAACGCCTCCAGCAGGCCCGGTGTGGCCGCAGCGGCCACACGATCGATGACCGGTGCAACAGCCTCATCGATGCGCGCGCTATCCTCTTCGGAAGGTTGCACGACGGTGTGCTCGTCGCTGGATTCCCATTGCTCCAGGTTGCGGGCAACGGCGGGACCATAGGAAGCGATCTGGTTGTCGGCGACGATCTGGCCGCTTTGCGCCAGCAGATCCTGGACCTCGGCCGGCAGATCCTCGTAGACGCCGCGATTCATGACGATGGTAAAGACCAGCACGCCAAGCTTCGCAGCGTAATGGTTCGTCGCGACATCCGAAACCCGAAAGGTGCGGGCAACCGAAGCGTCGGTCAGCGCACCGTCAAGCAGACCGCGGTCGATCGCTTCCGCCATCTCCCCGGCGGAGGCATTTTGCGGAACGCCGCCAAGAGCTTCGACCACAGCCGTCTGGATCTGTCCAGCGACACGAAAACGCTTGCCGGCAATGTCGTCGAAAGATTTGATCTCGGGCTTCGAATGCAGCATGTAGGTGTCCGAGGTGTAGATCGCGACGACATAATAGTCCTCGTAGCCGCTGAGCTTGCCTTCCTGGTGAAGTTCCAGCGCTGCAAGCGAACCTTCCTTGACGTTGCCGATAAAGCCCGGCAGCTCGAACATGTCGAAGTCCGGATAGACCCCCGGCGTGTAGGAGGGAACGGTCAACGCCATGTCGGCCACACCGTCGGCAACCATCTGAGCCTGGGCCAGCGGGCTTCTGCCCAGCGTACCGCCGGCATAGAGTTTGATCGAGACGTCATGCGGCGCAGCCTTTTCGTTGAACCAGTCGATCCATGGCTGGTAGACCGCGGAGACGGTGGGCGATGCGGCGGGTACGAATACCGAAAACGCAAGATCCTTTGCCTGCGCAGCGGTCACGCCAAGAGCCACGACGGCTCCTGCCAGCAGGTGTGTGATAGTTCTGTTCAACATGGTTTCCTCCCTGGTTGTTAAGTCTCGTTGCAGCCGCGATTGCCTTTCCTCCGGTGGCATTCGCCTGGCTGCACCGCGGTTCGGTCAGTCATGCGTCATCGGCCCGGGTTCTTCGGGCGACCTTGCAGACAGGCAAGCGGACGGCCGGGCCTGTCTTTATCTTCCGGTCACGGCTTCCGCTGCGCCGGTTCATTCGCCGCGTCCGACGACAAAGGAAGCGATGGTGGTGGTCGAGCCGCCAATGTTGAGCAGGCCGACCCGTTTTGCGTTCTCCACCTGGCACTCATCCGCGCTGCCCGTCACCTGACGATATCCGTCGAGCATCATGCGCACACCGGTTGCACCGACCGGATGGCCGAGACCGATCAGCCCCCCCGAGGGGTTGATCGGCAGCCTGCCATCAGCGGCAATCACGCCCTCTTCCACCGCTTTCCAGGCCTCGCCTGGCTCCGTGATTCCGAAACAGTCGATGGCCGCATACTCGGTCATCGCAAAACAATCGTGGGTCTCGATCGCGTCGAGCTGGAAAGCATCAGCGATACCGGCCCGGTCGAAACACTCGCGAATCGCCTGGTGCACCTGCGGAAGCACAAAGCGGCTGTTGCGGCTTTCCTGCAATTTCTCGCTCAGAAGCATCGGTGCCGTGCGATGCCCCCACCCGTCGATCCTGGCCAGATCCGACAGTTTCAGGCCGCGGGCCTTTGCGTATTCGCGCGCACGTGCCTCGGAGGCCAGGAAGACCACGGCGGCACCATCGGTTACCTGTCCGCAATCGTTGCGGCGCACACGGCCCTCGATCACCGGATTGGCTTCATCATCCTCCTTGAAGCTCTGCTCGGAGAATTGCCAATTGCGGGTCTGCGCATTCGGGTTGCGTTTGCCGTTTGCGTAGTTGATCCGGGCGATCTCACCGAGATGGTCGTAGTTCACATAGCCGAATTTCTCGGAATAGGCCGTGATCAGGTCGGCGAATGCCGCTGGCCAGACATACTTTGCGTCGGTCCATTCCCGGCCGGCCCATGCCGCAGCACCCAGATACTCTGCGGCCTGCCGACCGGGCACATTGCGCATGTACTCGACGCCCAGAACGCAGACCAGATCGTAGCGCCCCGCCTCGATTTCTGCGCCGGCGGCCAGAATGCCCATTGACCCCGAGGCGCAGGCGGCCTCGTGACGGCTCGTTGGCACCCCGGAGAGATCCGGGTGCATGGAAGCCACCATGCCGCCCAGCTGCCCCTGGTTGCAGAACAGTTCGGCAGTGAAATTGGTGACGTGGACACTCTGGATGTCGCGGGCCTCGAGGCTGGTGGCTTCGAGACCTTCCATCAAGGTCTCAGCCATCATGGCGTCGATGCCGAGCCCTTCACGGTGCCAGTTGCGGGCAAAGTCGGTCTGTGCGCCACCGAGGATGTAAACAGGATCAGGCATGGACGGCGTTTCCTTCTGCGGCCAATCGTCTGGTGAGTGTCTTGCGGTCGAGCTTGGCCAAGGGCGTGCGTGGCAAGCCTTCGACGAGGATCAGCCGTTCCGGCCATTTGAACTTTGCCATTTGCTTGTCGTTGCAGAAACGTTGCACCGCCTCGAGATCAAGTGAGCAGCCATCCTCCAAGGCCGCGAACAGGCAGACCTTCTCGCCCATCCTGGCATCCGGGTAGGCTGCAACGGCGACTTCACGCACACCCGGCAAAGCCGAGAGCAGACCGTCGAGCTCGACCGGTGAAATCTTCATGCCGCCGCGAACGATCAATTCCCGCGACCTCCCGTGGAAACGGATAAGGGTGCCGCATTCCGAAATTTCGAAGAGGTCTCCGGTCGCGAAGAACCCCTCGGCGTCAATCCGGTCGTGGCGAACCCCGTCGCGCCCGAAGTAGCCCGGCATCAGCGCGGGACCGCGAATATGCATTTCACCGGTGCTGCCGGGCATTGTCAGGGTTGCTCCGGTGTCGGGGTCGACAATCTTGAACGTGCCGCCATTGGCAGTCAGGCCATCTGGCCGGTCGGACCAGCCTTCATCCCCGTCGCGGGGAAAGAAACTTGCCCGCTTGCGCGGGTCAACGACCTGTGCCGGAGATGAGCACAATTGAGCGCCTTCGTTGGAACCGAAGAAATTGAGCACCGGGATGTCGAACTTGGCGTCGAAGAAGGCAAAGACCTCTGGATCAGGTGGCGCGGAGCCCGTTCCGATGGCCTGAAGCCGGTGCAGTGCCGGATGCAGGTCCGGATCGGCTGCCTTGTCGCGCAGGTAGACGAGCACCGTCGGCGCCACCATCGTGTAGGCGATTTCCTCGGTCTTGAGCTGATCGATGAAGGTCGTCACGTCGAAGGGGTGGTGCAATATCATCGCCCCAGCTGTCCGCATCCAGCACATCATCAATCCGCCCATCGCAGCGGCGTTCACGAAGGGGAAGGGCGCAAGGATATTGGCGCCATCGGGCAGACCGAGGATGCGCCATGCGCCGAGCGAGCTCGCCATCATGTTGTTGTGGGTCTTGGGCACCGCCTTGGGAAGGCCTTCGGTGCCGGAGGTCCAGAACACCGCGAAGAGGTTGTCTGCGTCGAGTTCGACCGGCTCGGGTTTTCCCGGCGCTGCAGAAGTGTCGATGCGGGCAACTTCGGGCGGCAGGTCCTCTCCGATCCCGAGACGGATGGCCGTCGCCGGGAGTGCGTCAAGGCGCTCGGCGTAGTAGGGCTTTCCGCGCATCCGGCCAACCGAGATATAGGCGTCAAAATCCGCGATCTCGGTCATCGCACGCAATTCCGCGCCACGATAGGCGACCGAGATCGGACTCAGCACCGCTCCGATCTGCGAGATAGCGAGATAGATGAGGATCAGTTCGGAAATGTTGGGGAGCTGGGTGGCCACCAGTGAGCCGGGGCCAAGTCCGTGGCTTTGCAGGAGGGCCGCGTAGCGGTCGACTTCCCTGCGCATTTCGCCGTAGGTCAGTCGCCGGGGCGCGCCCTCGAACACCCGTGCGCGATCTGGCGGATCGACCAGCCCAAGACGCCCGGATGCGCGCTCGCAGGTGTCGCGGAACATGTCGGGGATGGTGGTGTCTCCCCAATGGCCGGATGCCCGGAAACGTTCGCTGTTGTCGGGAACGAACAGGCTCATTTGCAAAGCGCCGCCACGCGTGTCCTGGCCGCCTCGTACTCCGAGGTGAACCGGTCGATGATAGCGGCGGCAGGCTCTATGCGATCTATGCGTCCAACGCCTTGCCCAGCGCCCCAGATGCCCGACCACGGCTTGACCTTTTCGTCCTTTCGTCCCGTGAAATTCATCTTGGCGACCTTGAATTCGAGCTCTGCCGGATCAAGCCCCTGCTTGACCATCGAGGGTTTCAGCATGCTTGCGCGCGCGCCGGTGAAGGCTTTGGTGACCATCAGGTCGGTCGGGCCGCATTCGGTCAGCATCTGCCGGTATTCGTCCGACGCCAGGCTTTCTGTTGCCGGAATGAAAGCGGTGCCGACATAACCGAAATCGGCTCCCAGCACCTGTGCAGCCAGCACCGCCTCGCCTGTATTGATCGCGCCTGCCAGGGCGATGTAGCCATTGAAGAACTGCCGGACGCGTTCGGCAAAGACCAGTGGGCTCAGCTCGCCGGTGTGCCCGCCGGCGCCTGAACACACTAGAACGAGGCCATCGACCCCTGCATCCGCGGCCTTGCGCGCCAGTTCGACCGACGTGACATCGGCAAATACCAGCCCGCCATAGGTATGGACGACCGGTATGACCGGTTTCGGGCTGCCAAGCGCTGTTATGACGATGGGCGGCTGGTGTTTGGCCACCTGTTCCAGATCGGACGCAAGCCGTGGAGAGGTCGAGTGGGTGACAAGGTTGACCGCCCAGGGCGCGACCGGCCAGGCGCTTTCGGCTGGCTGCGCAACGCCGTCCCTGATGGTCTGCATCCAGTCTCCCAGTTCGGCGCTGGTGCGCAGGTTCGGGGCCGGAAAGCTGCCGACAACCCCCGCCTTGCAGCAGGCGACGACGAGCTCCGGCGATGAGACAAGAAACATCGGGGCCGCAAAGATCGGCATGCGCAAATTGGAAAGCTGATCACGAATTGTCATTCTGCCAGGGTCTCTTTCTTCATGTCATGGCCGATGAATAAGTTCAACTGTGCTGCCACGACGTCCGGCCGTTCAAGCACGACCAGATGTCCGGCATTCTCGATTTCCACGAACCTGCCATTGGCCAGCCCTTCGGCGAGGTCGCGCCCCGCATGCGGCGGCGTCACCGTATCGTCCGCTCCGGTGATGACCAGTGCAGGACAGGTGATCTCCGAAAGAGCGGCAGTATTGTCGGGGCGTCCGGCGAGGGCGGCCTGATGGCGCTGAAAGATCTCCAGTCCCTGCGCATGCGCCATCCGCGCAACCTTCTGGCGCAGCGGAGCCTTGGCCCTGTTTTGCGGAGACAGCATTCCTGCGCAGATCGTGTCGGAAAGAGCATCAAGCCCTTCGCGCCGCGCCCATTTGACCACCTTGCCGCGCTTGGCCGCTGATTGTTCGCTGTCGGCTTCTGCGGTGCAGCCAATCAGCACCATGCCCGCAACCCGGTCAGGCTCCCGTCTGGCGATTTCGAGACAAAGATAGCTGCCCATCGACATGCCAACAAGGATCGCGCGATCCGGCAGCGCGGCTGCAATGTCTGAAGCAATCCCTTGGAAGTTGTCAGAGTCGGGCAGCTCCATCACATCCGCCGGTACGTCAATGCCCCGCAATACGTCGGCATACGCCTCCGCTGTGCAAAGCAGTCCTGGCAGACACACTAGGCGCGACATCATCAACTCCTCCCGTTAGGTAAAATTGCTAGACCAAACAGATCGGGCGGTCAATGGGATTTCACAAATTCAGTACGATGTTTCATCTGACGGAACAGGTAGCGCTATTGAAGATGCGGGTCGGTGTCCGTGTTGGGTTTGCATAGCGCCAGGCATCGAGCAGATTGCCTTGGAAATGGAGGGATCTCGACAGCAGCGCCGTCGGCGCAGCTTGACAAATGGCAGGATTTGGCAGAATTTGGTCTAGTAATATACAAAAGGAGCGCCGCGATGTCGCATGACACGCCACTGATGGTAACCGCCGCCAATGTAAGGATGGTCGCGCCCGACGGTACACCGCCGCCTGATGCTCCGGACTGGATCAAGCGGTATGACCATCCGTATCTGCATGGCGCTTTCGCACCAACCGACGTTGAGTATGATGCCGAGGATCTTGAGGTCGAGGGCGAGATCCCGTCGGATCTGTGCGGCGCCTACGTGATGAACGGCCCGTCGCAGCGTTTCGAGCCGGTCAACAGCAAGTATCACTACTATGACGGGGACGCGCAGCTCCGGGCGATCTACTTCCGTGACGGCAAGGCGACATTCCGGCAGAGATATCTGCGCAATGGCGCCTTCATCGTGGAGGACAAGGCCGGAAAGGCGATTTGGCCCGGTATTGCCGGCCCCTATGACTTCCGTCTGCCCGGTTCGCCCATCAAGGATGTCTCCAACACCGATGTTATCTTCTACAACGGCAATCTGCTGTCGTTGTGGCACATGGCAGGTGATCCCTATCAGGTCGATCCACTGACGCTGGAGACCAAGGGCCGCGAAACCCTGGGCGGCGGTCTCAGCCACAGCCTGTCTGCGCATTCCAAGACCGATCCGAACACCGGTGAACTCTTCTTCTTCAATTACCAGGATGAGCCGCCCTACATGAGCTACGGCATGGCCGATGCGCAAGGCCGGTTGAAATTCGATATCGACATCGACCTCAAGGGCCCCCGATCCCCTCATGACATGGGTCTGACCGAAAATTATGCCATCCTGCACGATCTGCCGTTTTACCACGATGTCGACATTCTCAAGAACCACAACCGGCGCGTCATGGGCTTCCACCGGGACCAGCCGGCGCGGTTCGGCCTGATCGACCGTTTCGGGCGCAGTGACAAGGTGCAATGGTTCGAGGCCGAGGCCTGCTACATCCTGCACATCTCGAATTCCTGGGAAGAAGGCGACTGGGTTCATATGCTCGGTTGCCGCCAGGAAGACCCGATGCCGCAAAAGGACGCCCGCGACCATCATCTCGCATCGATGATGGCCTATCGCCGCCGCAGCCACGTCATGTATCGCTGGTCTTTCAATGTGAAGACCGGAGAGACGCGCGAAGGCATGATCGACGAGACCAACACCGAGTTTCCGACGATCAATTCCCACATGACCGGACGAAAGACCCGCTACAGCTTCAACCAGGTCATTCCGGTTCCGCACGAAGGCAGTCTCGAGGGACGGTGCCAGACATTCAACGGCCTGCTGCGCTATGATCTGGAGACGGGCGCGACTCAGCGCTACGATTATGGTGACGGTGTCTATGGTTCGGAAGCACCGGTGGCGGCGGCCTATGGCCAGGGTCATTCAGGGGATGAAACCAGGGCCTATCCCGTCATGTTCACGACCGACAGCAATGACTGGACGTCCTACTGCCTGATTTTCGATGCCGCCGACATCACCGCTCCCATTGCGCGGGTGAAAATCCCGAGGCGGATCAGCATTGGATTCCACACGACATGGGTGGACGGATCCGAGATTTGGAACGTATGACAGGTCCTGGATGACAATTCCGGACAATATCGGGATTGCACGTCCGGTCGCGGAGGCACACTGCGTGCGACCGGTCGCGTGGCGGAAGGTGGGGGCGTGAATCAGATCAACCGGGATACCGTCGCAGGACCTCCGACAACATCGTTGCGCCGGGCCCTGCGCATTCTGGGCGACCCGTGGACCATGCTCATCCTCAAGGAAGCCTATAATGGCGAACGCCGTTTCGGTGGATTTCAGAAGAAGCTCAACATACCCAAGCAGACGCTGTCCTTGCGGCTGACGCATCTGTGCCATGAGCAGATGATGTATCGCCGGCAGGTCAGCCCGACCCACACGACGCTCGAATATGCGCTGACGGCCAAGGCTTTTGATCTGCAGGATGCGATGTACTCGATCTGGCTCTGGCACGAAGCCAATCCGAGCGATGTCAGCGTTCTGCCGTTCGAGATCGTCCACCGCAGCTGTGGACAGCGTATCAGCGCGCGCTATCGCTGCACGCATTGCCGGAACGAGGTGCTGAGTGAGAGCGTGACGGTCGAGCACACCCAGCCGTTGCAGTTTGATCCGCGCGACAGGCTTTCGCGCCGCAACGATACAGCCGTCACCGCGGCCGGGGATCTGGGAGCCGAAAAGATGGTTGCGGCGTCCCTCGTCGGTGACATTGCCTGCAATGAAATCCTCTACACGCTGTTTCGATCCCCGTCCCACCTCAAGGCGATTGCCGACGGCCTTGATCTGGGGATGTCGGTCGCTCGCGGCCGGTTGGAGAAGCTGCGCCTTCTCGGGTTGGTCGAAGAGCGCCAGGACGGTCGCAAGCTGACCTATTCGGTTCTGCCCAAGGCAGAAAAATTCTACCCTCTGCTGCTGAGCATCGCCGACTGGGGAGACCGCTGGTGTAATGATGGCCAGCCACCGCCGGAGTTGCGTGTTCATTCATGCGGTGAACTGGTCCACGGCCGTTTCTGCTGCGATCATTGCGGCGGCTGGATCGGTCGCGAGAACGTCTATGTACGGCCGCGGCAAGACAACAGCGACGGGGAGGGGAGTTGATGACCGACGAGCCGGATGAACCTGACACCGACGCCGCCGATCCGAAATTCGTCACGGCCCTTGCCCGCGGACTGGGGCTGATGAGCTGCTTCCGCAAGAACGAGGTGGAGCTGTCGAACCACGCCTTCGTCGAACGCACCGGGCTGCCCAAGGCCACCGTGACGCGGATGACCTATACGCTGTGCAAGCTCGGCTATCTGGTGCAGTCCGAGCCGGGCGGGCTCTACAGGCTCGGGCCCGGTGTGTTGCGGCTGGGGTTTGGCGCACTCGCATCGACCGACCTGAAGGACCGTGCCGAGGTCGAGCTGAGGGATCTGTGTGCTGGCGACAATCCCAATGTCGCCGCGGCCATTGCCGAACGCCACGACCTTTCGGCTGTCTATCTGGTCACCCATCGCGCGCCCTCTGCCATTCTGACGGCGTTTTACCTCGGGGCGCAGGTGCCGCTTTTCTCCACCTCCATCGGACGGGCGCTTTTGATGGGGCTCTCCGAGAACAAGCGCGAGGAACTGCTGGTCCGGGCTTTTGACCGCGCCGCTTCTGACGAGGAGCGCGCCCGGCTGACCCATGGTCTTGCCCGTGCACGGGCGGACTACGAGGCTTACGGCTTCTGCACCTCGTTCAGCGAATGGCGCAAGGAAATCAACGGAATTGCAGCCCCCATCGTGCCGGTCGAGGGCGACCGTGTCTTTGCCCTCAATGTCGGCGGAGTGGCCTTCCTGAACAGCGCCGAGGAATTAATGGAAACCCGGGCACAGCGTCTGCTGCGCGCAGCCCACAACCTGAGCCTGAGGCCGATGGACAATGACTGAACATCCGGAAACCGTCGAACCCTTCGCCAGCGCCTACGGGTTTCAGGATCTCATCGGATTCCGCAAGACCGAGTTCCGGGAGGGCTATGCGCGTTTTGAACTCGATCTCGGCCCGCAGCACATGAACCGGGCTATGGTGCCGCACGGGGGTATTCATTGCAGTCTGCTCGATACAGCTCTGGGTGCCGCGGGGGTCTACAAGGGCTTGCCTAACGATTTCCGCCGGGCTGTGACGCTGAACCTCAATGTGAGCTATCTCGCAGCGCCCAAGGGCCGCATGCTGATTGCCGAAGGGCGGCGCGTGGGCGGCGGCAAGACCATCTACTTTTCGGAAGGTCATGTCGAAGACGACACTGGCCTGATCCTGGCACGTGCTTCAGGCGCTTTCCGCCTTCTTGATCAGTCGCGTTAAGCCAGCTACGGGAAACTCGTCCGGTAATCGGTACCCCAATTCCTGAAGCCCGGGGTTGCTCTCGTCTTGGGGCCCAGCCCACTCTGTCAAGCCTGTTCTGACCGGATATCAGGGTGTTGAACAGGAATCCCGCACGATGAGATCCCCATGCAGCAGCGTTTCTTTGGCTGTAACAGTTCGCGTCGAAAGCGCATCGAGAAGATGTGACATTGCCAGTTCGCCGATCTGCCCGCGCGGCTGACGGACCGTCGTCAGCGACGGTGAGATATTCCTGGAGAACGGAATGTCATCGAACCCGACAACCGAAAAATCTTGTGGTACCTGGTATCCACGCGCCTGCAGCGAGCCGATCACACCGATGGCACTGCTGTCGTTGAAGCAGAAGAATGCCGTGGGCAGGCTGTCGCGAATGAAAAGGCGTTCGACCGCGGCACGGCCGCCTTCACTGGTGCCGTCGCCCTGGACGTGCCACGCCGAACCGGCATCATGAGCCTCGCCGAAGGCCAGGCAGTATCCGCGATACCGCAATTCGGACACGGCATCGCCATGCGGCCCCGAAACATAGACGATGCGTTTGTGACCAAGCGACATCAGATACTCGGTCGCCACTTTCGAGCCATTGACGTCGTCAACGCCCACATAGGCGATGCTTTCGTGCATCACCGGTCGTGACACCGCCACCATGGGTGGAAGGGCGGCCTTGGGATTTTTCGGCCAGCCGGCGACGGGAACATGCCCCGACATGAGAACAAGACCATCCGCCATGCCTGTGGACAGGAAGCGAAGATACTTCTCCTCCATGGCGACATCACCCTCGGTGTTGCCGATCAGCAGGCCATAGCCCCGGGCATTCGCCACCTTTTCGAGTCCGGTAAGTATGCCGGGAAAATTGGGGTCGGAGATGGACTGGGCGAGAACCATCACCATCTGCGATCTCTGCATGCGCAGGTTCTGCGCCATGGCATTGGCGGTGTATCCCGTGTGCGCGATAGCGGCCGTTACCCTTTTTCGGGTGCTTTCAGCGACTTTCTCCGGGTTCCTTATCGCGCGGCTCACCGTGGCAATCGAAACGCCGGCAAGCTTTGCAACATCCTCGATTGTCGCTGGCTTGATCGGTTGTTCTTCCAATTTTTCCTACGCTTTCCACTAGCCGGCGCCCAAGAAGCAGCATCGAGAATCGCGATTGCGGCTCCGCAACATAGCCAAGGTTTGCATTTATGAAAAGGTTTTCAGAATTCTATGAAAAGGTTTACATGTTGAATGAAAAGGTTTACATAGCGATGGTCGATTGAGGAGTCGGCCAATATCGTGGGGGGAGGCGGAGCATGCAAGAGGCGGCCAGCATCGAGGCATCGGTGCTTTCAGCGGAGAGCGTTAGCAAGTCGTTCGGCACTGTTCCCGTGCTGTTCAGCGTGAGCTTTGACATCCGGGCCGGCGAAGTTCATGCGCTGATCGGCGAAAACGGTGCCGGCAAATCCACCTTGATGAAGATCCTTTCGGGATTCCACGACACCACCTCCGGTGCGATCCGGCTTGACGGTGAGGAAATCCAGCTCCCCGGCAATGGCCAGGCCGAAGCCCTGGGCATCGTTCTCATCCATCAGGAGCTGAATCTCGCCGAGCAGATGACGGTGACTGAAAACATCTTTCTCGGTCGCGAATTATCGCGCAACGGCCTGCTCAATCGCGCCGAAATGGCGCGTCGGGTCGGCGTGATGCTGGCTGAAGTGGGGCTGGATGTCTCGCCGAAGGCCCGGATCTCCGATTTGTCCATCGCCCAGAAACAGATGGTGGAGATCGTCAAGGCAATGAGCCGCAATGCCCGTGTGCTGATCATGGACGAGCCCACCGCCGTCCTGACGGATGCCGAGACCGAGTTGTTCTTCAAGCAGGTGCGCAAGCTGAAGGCGAGCGGAACTGCGATTGTGTTCGTTTCCCACAAGCTGCACGAGGTCATGGAGATCGCCGACCGGATAACCATCCTGCGCGACGGGCAGTGGATCACCACCAAGCAGACGGCCGAGTTCACGCTCGACAGCATGGCGCAGATGATGGTCGGGCGCGAATTGTCGGATTTCTATCCGCCGATGAATGAAGCCGATGTCGATGCGGAAGTGGTTCTGAGTGTTCGCGGCATGACGACGAAAAACCTTCGCAATGTGTCCTTCGATCTGCGCAAGGGCGAGGTCTTGGGTTTCTTCGGTCTCATCGGCTCCGGGCGAACGGAACTCTTCGAAACCATTTGCTGCCTGGGAGAGAAGGCCGCGGGAACCGTCTCTTTATCCGGGGTGGAATCGTCGCATGCTTCCGTTGCGGAAATGCGCGATGCCGGGATTGTCTATCTTACCAAGGACCGGAAGGAGAAGGGCCTGCTGATGGAGCAAGGCATGGGCCCGAATATCACGCTCCTTGCCCTGCCCAGGTTCATCCGCCATTTCATGCTCGACCGGACCGCCGAACAGAAGGCCCTGGAACGCGGCATTCGCCGCTTCGACATCCGCGCTCGAGACCCGAAAGCGCGCGCTCGCGAACTCTCGGGCGGCAACCAGCAGAAGCTGCTGCTTGCCAAGATCATGGAAGCCGAGCCGCGTATTGTTGTCATTGATGAGCCCACCCGCGGCATCGACGTGGGCACCAAACAGCAAATCTACCATTTCATCGCAGCACTCGCCGCAGAGGGGATTTCCGTTGTGGTGATCTCCTCCGAGATGCCGGAGATCATCGGGATCTGTCACCGTGTTCTGGTCATGCGCTCTGGCCGGATCACCGGTGAACTGACCGGCGAGGCAATCAATGAAAACGAAATCGTGCGCTATGCCGCAGGCTTGAAAGAGGAGACCTTCCGTGGCTGATACAATTGCGCCCCAACCCGCGGCACGCAGGGCGACATCGCTGGATATCAAGACGCTGGGTCCGGCAATCGCCCTGATCCTGTTATGTGTGATCGGCTTTCTCCTGAACCCCGCCTTCCTGAGCGAAGGCAACATCACCAACCTTCTCACGCGATCCGCATTCATCGGCATCATCGCCGTCGGGGCAACATTCGTGATTACAGCCGGCGGCATCGATCTGTCGGTCGGGTCGATGGCTGCGGTAATCGCCGGGGTGATGATCATCGTGATGAACAACACGATCGACACCTTTGGCACCGGGATTGCCACAGTGCTGATCGGTTGCTTCTGCAGCATCATCCTCGGGCTCGGGGCGGGGTGGGCCAACGGAATGCTGACCACCAAGGGGAAGATTGAAGCCTTTATCGTCACGCTCGGAACGATGGGGATCTTCCGCTCGCTGGTCACCTATTTCGCGGACGGCGGCACCCTGTCACTTGATTATGGTATCCGCGACACATACCGGCCGGTCTACTATGACAGTTTCATGGGATTGCCGATCCCGGTCTGGGTTTTCATCATGGTCGCCATTGCCGGCTGGGTCCTGCTCAACTGGACCGCGTTCGGCCGCTACTGCACCGCGATCGGATCGAACGAAGCGGTCGCGAGATACTCCGCCATCAAGGTCGACCGGATCAAGACGTGGACCTATGTGCTGCAGGGCCTTTGCGTGTCGCTGGCAACGATCATCTATGTGCCACGCCTTGGATCGGCCTCCTCGTCAACGGGCGTATTGTGGGAACTGGAAGCGATTGCGGCGGTGATCATCGGAGGAACCGTGCTCAAGGGCGGTTACGGCCGCATCGGCGGCACCATTTTGGGCGCTCTCATCCTGACGACGATCGGAAACATCCTCAATTTCACGGATGTGATCTCAAACTATCTCAATGGCACCATGCAGGGTCTGATCATCATTGTCGCCGTCTGGCTTCAGCGTGGCGATTGGGGCCGGAAGGGCCGGACAAAACTCTGATTTGAGAATTCGCACGTCACAGGCCAGCAGGCCGGCGTTGTGGAGAACCGGGTTTCCCGGAACGGGAAATCTCGCCCTAAAATTAAACAATGGAGGAAGAAATGAGAGGAAGAATAGCATTGATGGCCTTGGCACTTGGCGGTGCCCTGGGCCTGGCCGGCGCGGCCGTCGCCCAGGAAAAGATAAAGATCGGCGTGTCCTATCCGACACCAACCCACGCATGGGCAGCGGGCATGAACTGGCACGCCGAAAATGCCGAGAAGAGACTCGAAGCGCTCTATCCCGACATCGATCTCATTCTCGTCAATTCGCCGGACCCGGGTGCCCAGGCAAGTGCGCTGGAGGATCTTGTTTCGGTTCACCAGATCGATGCACTCGTCGTGCTTCCCTTTGAATCCGAGCCGCTGACCGATCCGGTTCTCAACGTCAAGAAATCCGGAGCGCTCATTACCGTTGTTGACCGCGGATTGAGCCAGCCCGGCATCGAAGACATCTACGTGGCAGGCAACAACCCGGAACTGGGTCGCGTGTCGGCGGTTTACATGAAGTCCCGGTTGAAGGAGGGCGACAACATTGTCGTGCTTCGCGGTATCCCGACACTGATCGACAATGAACGTTTTGATGCGTTCATGGCCGAGATCGAAGGTTCCGGCATCAACGTGCTGGATCACAAGCACGCCAACTGGAACCGTGACGACGGCTTCGATGTCATGCAGGACTTCCTGAGCCGGTTCCCGGACATCGACGCCGTCTGGGCGCAGGACGACGACATCGCCATTGGCGTGGTTGCCGCCCTCAAGCAGGCCGGCCGTGATGGCGACGGCATGTTTGTCGTCGGCGGCGCCGGAATGAAGGAGACGATCAAGGGCATCATGGATGGCAACGAACTGGTGCCGGTCGATGTTCTCTATCCGCCGGCAATGATCGCCACCGCGATGGATGTGACGGTTGCCGCCTTCAAGTCCAACGGTCCGGTCGCCGGCCGCTACATCCTGGGTGCGACCCTGATCACCCCGGAGAATGCCGAGCAGTTCTATTTCCCGGACTCGCCGTTCTGATCAGCCACCAAGCAATACGGGCGGGGGAAGTCCTTCACTTCTCCCGCCTCATATCCCGAGGAGGAAAGCTATGAGAACGATCAAGGGGCCGGCGTTGTTCCTGGCGCAGTTTGCCGGCGATGAAGCGCCGTTCAATTCGTGGGAGTCGATCACCAAGTGGGCGGCGGATTGCGGCTACAAGGGGGTCCAGGTGCCGAGCTGGGACGGGCGCCTGATCGATCTTCAGAAAGCCGCCGCGTCGAAAGACTACTGCGACGAATTCAAAGGTATTGCGCGCGACAACGGCATCGAGGTGACCGAGCTGTCGACCCATCTGCAGGGCCAGCTCGTCGCCGTGCATCCGGCCTATGACGAGGCCTTTGACGGCTTTGCGGCGCCTCAAGTGCGCGGCAATCCGAAGGCGCGGCAGCAATGGGCGGTCGAGCAGGTGAAGATGGCGCTCAAGGCCTCAAAACACCTGGGCATCAATGCGATGGCAAGCTTCTCGGGTGCGCTGGCCTGGCCCTATCTCTACCCCTGGCCGCAGCGGCCGGCAGGCCTGGTCGAGACCGCCTTTGACGAACTGGCCAGACGCTGGCGGCCGATCCTCGATCATGCCGAGGACTGCGGCGTCGACATCTGCTACGAGATCCATCCGGGCGAAGACCTGCATGACGGCGTCACCTTCGAGATGTTCCTCGAGCGCGTCGGCAACCATGCGCGCTGCAACATGCTCTACGATCCGTCGCACTACCTGCTGCAGTGCCTCGACTATCTCGACAATATCGACATCTACAAGGACCGGATCCGGATGTTCCACGTCAAGGACGCGGAGTTCAACCCGACCGGACGCCAGGGCGTCTATTCGGGCTACCAGTCCTGGGCCGACCGGGCCGGCCGGTTCCGCTCGCTCGGCGACGGACAGGTCGATTTCGGGGCGATCTTCTCGAAGATGGCGGCCAATGATTTCGATGGCTGGGCCGTGGTCGAATGGGAATGCTGCCTCAAGCATCCCGAAGACGGCGCGCGCGAGGGGGCGCAATTTGTGAGGGACCACATCATCCGGGTCACCGAGCGCGCCTTCGACGACTTTGCCGATGGCGGCACCGACGAGGCCGCCAACCGCCGCATGCTCGGCATTTCGTAAGCGGGAGATCAAACATGGCTATCGAAGGCTCCAGCACAACCGCATCGAGGCGGATCCGTCTCGGCATGGTCGGCGGCGGGCGTGACGCGTTCATCGGCGGCGTCCACCGCATCGCCTCGCGCATCGACGACCGCTACGAGCTGGTCGCGGGGGCATTCTCCTCGACGCCGGAGAAATCGAAGGCCTCGGCCGCCGATCTCGGCGTCGCGGAGGATCGCGCCTATGGCGATTACATCGAGATGGCAAAACGCGAGGCGCGGCTGAAATCAGGCATCGAGGCGGTGGCGATCGTCACGCCCAACCACATGCACTATCCGGTGGCGCGCGAATTCCTGAAACGCGGCATCCACGTGATCTGCGACAAGCCGCTGACCTCGACGCTGGCCGACGCGAAGAAGCTCGCCAAGGCGGCCGAGGCGTCCGGCGCGCTGTTCGTGCTGACCCACAACTACACCGGCTACCCGATGATCCGGCAGGCGCGCGAGATGATCGAAAGCGGCGAACTGGGCCGGATCCGGCTGGTGCAGGTCGAATATGCCCAGGACTGGCTGTCGGAGAACCTTGAGGAGACCGGGCAGAAACAGGCCGGCTGGCGCACCGATCCGGCGCGTTCCGGCCTTGGCGGCTCGACCGGCGACATCGGCACCCATGCCTTCAACCTGGCAAGCTTCGTCTCGGGGCTCGAGCTCGCCGAGCTCTGTGCCGATCTCGACAGTTTCGTCAAGGGCCGCAAGCTCGATGACAATGGCCACGTGCTGATGCGGTTTGCGGGCGGCGCCAAGGGCATGCTGTGGTGCTCCCAGGTGGCGCCGGGCAACGAAAACGCGCTGAAACTCAGGATCTACGGCGAAAAGGGCGGGCTCGAATGGGCGCAGGAAGACCCGAACTATTTGTGGCATTCACCGCTAGGTCAGCCGAAACGATTGCTCACCCGCAACGGCGCGGGCGCAACCGCTGCCGGCCAGCGCGTCAGCCGCATTCCGGGCGGTCACCCCGAAGGCTACCTCGAAGGCTTCGCCACCATCTACAACGAGGCGGCCGAAGCCATCATCGCGCACCGCAACGGCAAGCCTGCCCCCGAAGGCGTCATCTATCCCGGAATCGAAGAGGGCCTGGCAGGCGTCGCATTCGTCACCGCCTGCGTCGAATCTTCCAAACGCGGCGGCGCATGGGTCAAGTTCGGCAGCTATGTGAAGCGGTAGCAACACGCACGCAACAGCGAAGCGGGCGGCGATTCCATTCTTCCCGGGACCGGTCTTTGTCGGGATGTGCCGCGGCAAGCTCTAAACCGGATGCCACCGCAAGGATCATGTAAGACGGGTTTGAAGCCAATTGCCGCCCCGCTCGCTCGGGGCGGGATTCAGTCTGACGGCTTGCATGGCCCGGATGCGTAGGAGCGGATGGCCCGATTGAACTCCTATGTCGAGGCAATTCGAAGGGCTCCCACCGCCAGTCTTGCTCTCTGGCTTTATCCCCGCGGGTTCAAGGTGCCTGTTCCTTCATGAAACCGTCGAAGAAAGCCGCCATCTGGTCATGGGCATCGAGCGGCAGGACATGGGCGACATACTGGTCGGGGCGCACGATCACCAGGCATCCCTCGCTTCTGTCGATGCCGCGCAGATCGAAGATGTCCGGCCCGCGCTTGAGATCGGGGCAGAACATCTTCTCGTAATCGACAAGGTCGAGGTTGCCCTTTTGCGGCTTGAGAAAGGCCGGCAGGGCTTCAAGCGCAAGCTCGTGCGTGCCCTGCTGGAAGATCGCGCGGACGTCGAACACCGCATCGATATCCTGGTCCGGGCGGGTGAAGCGGCGCACCGGCGATGCGGGATCTTCAGACAGGAAACGGCACAGCCGGGCAATCGCCGAGCCTGCCGATGACGGATCCTCACTGGGGCAGAAGGCAAAAAGCCGCCAGCGGGCGTCGGCCTTGACCACGTGACCGAGCTCCAGCGGCTTTGCGTCGGCGAGGCGGACGACGGGGGCGGAATGGAACCGCGTGCCGATCTCGAAGCCCCGGGCAAGCGATTGCCACTGATCGCCGCCGGTCAGCCGCGATTCCCCGTACCTGACCGACATGCCGGCGGTGTAGCGGCCATGCTGGATAAAGTAGCGCTGGAACCGCGGCGCCTCGCCGTTATCGCCGTCGCCGGCTTCTGGTGGCTCGCTCATGATGCGCGACCACTCCCGGTCGAAGTCGATCAGGTCCTGCGCCACCGCCTGCCGCTCGGCGGAATAGCTGTGCAGGATGTCCGCGGGACAGAGACCCCGCAACACCGAGGCCAGTTTCCAGCCGAGATTGAACCCGTCGCCCATCGACACATTCATGCCCTGACCCGCCTTCGGGCTGTGGGTGTGGCAGGCGTCACCGCAGATGAAGACACGCGGCAGGCGGGAGCCAGCTTCGCTTTCGGGAACATCGTCAAACTTGTCGGTCAGGCGCTGGCCGATCTCGTAGACCGACCACCAGACCACTTGCTTCACGTCGATCGAATAGGGCCGGAAGATGCGTTGCGCCGCGGCGACCAGATGGTCGACGGTGAGGTTGCGGCTTGCCACGCGTTCATCGGATTTAAGCTTGTCGAGCTCGATGTAGAGCCGGATCAGATATCCACCCTCGCGGGGGATGATGATGATGTTGCCCTCGCTGGCTGACTGGATCAGCGTCTTGCAGCGGATATCGGGGAAGTCCGTGACGGCGAGCACATCCATGACCCCCCAGGCCTGGTTGGCCGAATCGCCTTCAAGTTTGCGGCCGATCGCCTTGCGCACGGCGCTGCGTGCGCCGTCGCAGCCCACGACGTAGCGCGCCTTGACATCAACCGTCTCGCCTTCACGGCCGGCATTGACCCTTTCGAGCGTCGCCGTCACCGGATAGTCCGTGGCTGCCGGGTCGACGGTCAGTCCGGCCAATTGGAGGGAATAATCGGGCTCGAGCCGGGAGGGGGAATTGCGCATCACTTCGAGATACATGTCGTGCACACGAGCCTGGTTGAGAATCATGTGCGGCATTTCCGACAGACCGTCCTCGACGTCCTGGATGCGGCCATTGCGGACGATCTGTTCCGGCGCCCGGGGATCGGGTTTCCAGAACGTCGTCTCGTTGACCCAGTAGCCCTGCTTGAGGATCTTTTCAGCAAAGCCGAAGGCATTGAACATTTCCATCGAGCGGCAGGAAATCCCGTCAGCCTGCCCTTTGTCCATTGGACCGGACCTGCGCTCGACGATGCGCGTCGTGATCTCCGGGAAGGCGGAAAGCTGGGCGGCAAGCGTCAGTCCTGCGGGTCCGGAGCCGACGATCAGGACATCGACAGGCGCGTCAAAATCCGGATCAGAAACCGGCCGGCCGGCGGCGGCTTCGGACACTTCGGGATCGCCGGGGCGAAATCCGTCGAGATGGTACTGCATGATCGCTCCTCCAAATTAATATGTTGACTTATTATTATCCTGAAATTGCCCGCAAGGCAAATAGTATGTGTAATTATCAATTTGGGGTAAGCTGGTGCCGGGCGCGCCTGTGCCGAAGCTGCGTCCCGATGACTGAGAAGAAACGGAGAGACCATGACACATGTATCGAGAATGCCCGGGCATCTGATCCGGCGGCTGCATCAGATCTCGACCCATGTCTTCATGACCCGCACCCGGGAGGCCGGGTTCGATCTTACGCCGGTGCAGTTTGCCGCCCTCGACGCGATACGCGAGAGCCCCGGGATCGACCAAGCCGGGCTGGCCGATGCGGTGGCCAAGGACCGGGCAACAATCGGCGCCGTGGCCGACCGTCTGGAACAGAAGGGACTGCTCAGCCGAAAGATCAATGCGCAGGACAAGCGCGCGCGTATACTGGCGTTGACGGACGAGGGAGAAGCCCTGGTCGCGGCGCTCAAGCCTTTGGTGGAGGAACTCCAGACCGACATACTTCCTGGCCTCGACGAGACCGAATACCAGCTGTTCGTCGAGCTTGCCGCCAAGGCGGCCAGAACCGCCGGCAGTGTCGGGTAGGGTGTTTCGCCAGCCTACCGGAACATCGCCGAGGGGATCGTCAGCGCGATCTGCGGAAAGACGATGACCGCCAGCAGGCAGACGGCCATTGCGATCCAGAACGGTATCACGCCGCGGAAGATCGTGGCCATCGGCACGTCCTGGGCGACGCTCTTGACCACGAAGACATTCAGCCCGACCGGGGGCGTGATCATGCCCATCTCGATAACGATGACCGCCACCACGCCGAACCAGATCGGATCGAAACCGAGGCCGGTGATGATCGGAAAGAAGATCGGGATCGTGACGACCAGCATGGCGAGGCCGTCCATGAACATGCCGAGCACCAGATAGGCGATGATGATCAGCAACAGAACACCGTAAGGGCCGAGACCCGCCGATGTCATGGCTTCACCCAGCATGGCCGGCACGTGGGTCAGTGCCAGGAACGGGTTGAGCACACTCGCGCCGATGACGATCAGATAGAGCATGGCCGTGGTGCCAACGGTGTCACTGACGGCCTGCTGGAGCATGCGCCAATCGAGCTTGCGCATGCCGATTGCCATCAGGATGACCAGCCCGGCACCGACGCCCGCAGCTTCGACGGGTGTGAAGACACCGAGATAGATGCCACCGATGGAAACGATGATCACCGTGACCAGCGGCAGGGCGCGCATCAGGGCACGCATCCGCTTTGATATCGACACCCATTCCCCGCGTGGACCGGCTTCAGGGTCTTTCAGCGTGACCAGCGCCACGGCTGCCATGAACAGCGCGGTCAGCAAGAGCCCGGGCAATATACCTGCCATGAAGAGCTGGCCGATGCTTTCCTCGGTCAGGATCGCGTAGAGCACGAAACCGGTGGATGGCGGGATGAGAAAGCCGAGAGTGCCGCCCGCGGCAATGGCGCCCGTCGCCAGCGCGTCGGAGTATCTGAAGCGCTTCATTTCGGGCAACGCAACCTTGCCGATGGTCACGGCTGTCGCCACGGACGAGCCGCTGACCGCCGCGAAAGCGGCACATCCGATGATCGATGCCGAGGCCAGTCCGCCGCGCAGAAAACCGACCCAGGCAAAGGCTGCCTCATACAGACGGCTGCTGAATCCGGCGACGGAGGCGATGTTTCCCATCAGGATGAACAGCGGAATCACCGTCAGACTGTAGTTTGAAGCGGCCGAGAAGGTTTCCGTAACGAGCAGCGCGTTGGCCGACCGGGCGCCGCTGATCAGGACGGTTCCGAAATAGCCGGCGGCCAGCATGGCCATTCCCACCGGCATGCGGAACACCATGAGGGCGAACATCATCGCAAGGCCACCGAGCCCGATCACCAAATCACTCACTGCGGGCCACTCCTGACCGGATGATGTCCACGAGCTGGATTGCCAGCACGAGGGCGTAGAGGGCCGCTCCGAGGACCAGCAGTCCGTAGAAGGGCCAAAGCGGGATGCTGAGCATGTTGGTGGCGTCGCCATATTCGGCGGCGTCGGCAAGCTTTCCCCAGGAGCGCCAGCCCAGCAGCGCCAGCAGGTAGATCGAGATGCCGCGCGCCAGGATGTCGCCGGCAAACCGGCCGAAGGCGCCGATCATGCCGTCAAACACATCGACGCGGATATGCAATTCCTTCTGTGCCGCGCTCGGCATCGCCAGCATCACCAGCACGACCGAAGCCATCTCGATGATTTCGTTGTTGCCGAGGATGGGAGCATTGAAGGCATAGCGCATGACGACACCGGCAAACGTCACCACCAGAAGCACGGCCAGCGCCAGCGACGATGCAAGGGTGAGCACGCGGACAGTCCATTCGACGGATGTCGAATGGACCAGGTCGGTTCGCGCGTTTTTCACGACTTGCTCACATGCTCTTCAGGGCGTCGACAAATGCCTTGGCCTTGATGCCCGCGGCCTCGGCCTCGCCGATCACCGTGTCGACAACCGGCGCCGATGCGGCGTTGAACTTCGCCGCCTCGTCGGCGGAAAGCGTGATCACTTCCTTGCCGTCTGCAGACGCGAAGCCGGCAAGCGCCTTGTCGGCGATGCCGAGCCAGGCCTGGTTGCCGTTTACGGAGGCTTCACGGCCGGCTTCCAGCACGACTTTCTGCTGGTCTTCGCTCAGATCGCCGAAGCTGTCGCGGTTCATGATCAGGAAGAAGCTCGAGATCGTGGTTTCCATGCCGGTGGTGATGAACTGCGTCACTTCGGCGAGCTTGAACGCGCCGAGCGTGGTGGCGTCGGTCATGGCGCCGTCGATGACGCCGGTCTGCATCGCGTTGTAGATGTCGGGAGCCGGCATCGATACCGGGGTTGCGCCCCAGCCTTCAACCACGAGGCCGGCATTGCGCGACGGGACCCTGATCTTGAGACCCTTGAGGTCTTCAAGCGTGCGGACCGGCTTTGATGCCGTGAAGATGACATTCGGCGCATTGTTCCAGATGCCCACCAGCGCCACGCGCTTGTACTCATCCGACAGCATGTCGATGTTCTTGAGGATCTGCGCCGTGCCCGTGTCTGCGGAAATCACGCCGGGAAGCTCCGTCAGCAGCGTCTGGGGGAAGTTCGATGCGGTGTAGCCGGGCAGGCCGAAGGCGATGTCGGTGACGCCGTCGACGGCACGATTGTACTGCTCTCTCGGGCCCGGGCCGAGTTCGCCGCCCATGAAGACGCTGACCGTCACTTCGCCATTGGTTTCCTTTGCGATCTTTTCCGCAAACGGCTTGTAGACCTTGTCGACGACGAAGTGGGTGGGCGGCTGAAAATCAGCCAGTTTCAACTCGGCCGCCGAGACGGCTCCGGTGATGATGCCCAGTACAGCGACGGCACCGGTGATGGTTCTGGAAACAGACATTGCATTCCTCCCTGAGAGACATCCAGCCATTGACCCGGCTGCTCGAAATGTCTCCGATTTCTACAAGTCCGCCGGGAGTGAAACCATTTCAAAGACGTGCGGAGGCCATAATTAATGGCTATAGCGAAGGTCTGTAGTTACTGACCAGATCGATCAGCGTGGCTTGCGAAGCCGTTGGTTTCCAGCCGCGGCGGGTGGTTATTCCGATCGCCCGCGCGGTGTCCGGCAATTCAAAATCGATCCGTGCAATTCTGCCGGCTTCTATCTCGGCCTCTGCCTGGAGGGCGGAAACGCAGCCGAGGTGGTCGCTGTTTAACAGCAATTCGCGAATGAGAATGTGCGACGCGGTTTCGACAATCCGATCGGGCACCGTGTGGCCGGTACCGGTGAACATGTCCTCAAAATGCTTGCGCGTCGGTGTGCCCGCGGCGGCCACAGCCCATGGATAGTCGAGCAGGTCGCCGACACCGATGGATGATCGCCCCACAAGCGGATGGGCGGGACCGGCAACGATTGCGAGCGTGTCGTCAAACAGTGGGGTCTGCTCGATGTCGCCAATCGGGGCCGGATCGCGCAAGGCGCCGATCAGGAAATCGACTTCGCCGTTGCGCAAGCCGGAAATCATTTCGTCGTAGGGCCCGTCAAGTATGCGCAGCGGCAGTCTCGGCCATGCCTGCCTGAACCGGGCGATGACCTTTGGCAGGAGATAGGCCCTGGACAGAGGCATGGCGCCGACCACGATGCGGCCGGTTTCACGGCCGAGCGCTTCGGCGATTTCCATGTCCGCCTGCATGAGTTCCGCATCCATCAACCGCGCTGCACTGGCAAGCAATTGCCCGGCCCGCGTAGCGACAATGCCTGTGGACGTTCGCTCGAAAAGCGGCCGCACCGCTTCTTTTTCGAGCTGGCTGACGGCCCGGTGAACGGTTGGCTGGGCGATCCCAAGCCGCCTGGCAGCAAGAGTGAAGTTGCCGGTTTCGCGAACCGCAATCAGCGCTTCGAGCTGCGACGCCGTCGCGGTGACCCGCAAGCGCGGCGCAACCGATGCGAACGCCTCGTCGATGATGGACAAGGCCCGGCCGATGCGTTCCGCGTGGAGCCTGCCCAAGGCGGTCGCGAAGACGCCCTGGGGCGTGCGGTCGAACAGCGCCGCATCGAGTTCCGCCTCGATCTTGTTGATCGCCTGGGTAACCGCCGGCTGGGACAGGCCGCAGTCCCGGGCGGCCTTGCTGATCGACGCGAGCTTCGAGACCGCCAGGAAAATCCGCAGGTGGCGAATATTGTGCTTCATGGCACAGGCTTGTCAGCGAGAATGGCACTCAGGATACGGTCAGCGCGCTCACCGACATCGGCGCTGCCACCGGCCAGCCCGAGTCCGGCTATCTGGGCCTGCCAATCGGTGATCGCGTCGGACATGCGCGACGGCAGACCCTGCTCGGTGACGGTGCGGGCAACTTCCCGCATCTCCGCGGCCCGGCGTTCGCCGTGAACCATCATGCGCTCGAGATTGTAGGCTGACCGTTTTGCCCAGTCGATGCCCGGATCGGACGCCTGCAGGGAGTGTAGCACTTCGGCTTCGACACCGGCCCGCCGCGCCGCAAGCAGGCATTCTGCTGTCAGGGCCTCAAACCCCTTGATCATGACGGAGCGAAACATCTTGATTGATGAGGCCTGTCCCACCGTGCCGCCGGCATATTGCGGCTGCATGTCCAGGGCCTCGAGCAACGGCATCGCCTCAAGCGTTCGGGGGCCGGAGACCAGCAGCGGCGTCCGGTGCCGTTTGGGATGAACCGGCGCCATCACTGCGACATCGATATAGATGCCCCCCGCTGCCTCGATCACCTCTGCTGCCTGCCGTTTGGTTCCCGGTGAGCAGGAATTGCAATCAAACCACAGGGTGCCGGCGGCGATGTGGGCCACGCAGTCTTGCGCCGCCACCAGGGCCTGGTCGGCGGTGACCAGGCTGAAAACCGCCCGCGCACCTGCGAGCGCTTCGGCTTGCGAGCCGCAGATCCTGACGCCCAGCCGGTCTCCCCGCAGCTGCAGGTCTTCCCGCTCTCCCGGCTTGCCGACTTTCAGGTCGTAGCAGGAGATCGCGCCATCATGGGTCTCGCGCCAGCCCGAGACAAAGGCTTCCCCAGCCTCTCCGAATCCGATGATCGCCAGTCCGTTGCCGAGATCCGCCATGCTCATTCTCTCTTGCCGTTCAGTCTCTTCAAGTCTGGCAGAACGCCGGCGGCCAATCCACCCACTATAGCAATTTCTTATACGATGCGCGCCGCATTGAAATTGCCCCGGACGCCATGAATGCGCAAAATTCGCGCAACCGGATTGGAGAAAACCCTATGTCAGAAAAGAAAACCGCGCTGGTCATCAGCGCTCATGCGGCTGATTTCGTCTGGCGCTGCGGCGGCGCCATCGCCGCGCATGCCGAGCTTGGATACGACGTCACCGTGCTCTGCCTGTCGTTTGGCGAACGCGGCGAGAGCGCCAAACTCTGGAAACAGCCGGGCATGACCCTGCAGGCGGTGAAGGACGCCCGCCGCAGGGAAGCCGAAGAAGCTGCGAAAGCGCTTGGCGTGCATGACCTGGTGTGCCTCGATCTCGGCGATTATCCGCTGGAGCTCTCCCGCGACGACAAGAACCGGGTGGTTGATGTCATCCGCAAGGTCCAGCCGGCCTTCATGTTGTCGCACTCGAAATACGACCCGTACAACACCGATCACAGCTACACGACACAGGTGGCGCTCGAGTGCCGGATGATCGCCCAGGCCTGGGGACACAATCCGGGCGAGAAGGTGCTTGGCGCGCCCCAGCTCTACCTGTTCGAGCCGCACCAGACCGAGCAGATGGGTTGGAAGCCGGACACGTTTCTGGACATCACGCCGGTGTGGGAGAAGAAGCGCGCGGCCATCGAGTGCATGCAGGGCCAGGAGCACCTCTGGGAGTACTACACCCGCGTGGCGCAGCAGCGCGCCAATCATTTCAAGCGCAATTCCGGCGGCCAGTCCGGTGGCCGCGACTGCAAATATGCCGAAGGGTTTGAATCGATCTTCCCGCGCACGGTGGACGAGCTTTGATGCCAGGATTTCGCGGCGGACCTGAAATCACTGGAGTATCCCATGTCTGAACCCTGCTTCGACATCGCACACCTGGCCCATGTCGAGATGTACACGGACAAGTTCGAGGAAAGCCTCGACTTCTTCACACGGGTCTACGGCCTGACCGTTTCGGGCCAGGACGAGACCTCGGCCTATCTGAGGGCCTGGGACGATTACGAATTCCACAGCCTGAAGCTGACACGGCATCACACCACCGGTGTCGGCCATATCGCCTACCGCGCCTCTTCGCCCGAAGCCCTGGAGCGGAGGGTCAAAGCCATAGAGGCGAGCCGCTTCAAGAGCCTCGGATGGGTGGATGGCGATCCCGGTCACGGCCGCGCCTACCGCTTCGAGGATCCGTTCGGCCATGTCTTCGAGATCTACTGGGACACCGTCAAATACCGGCCGGATGCCGCGCACACGCCGGCGCTGAAGAACATGGCGAGCCGGTTTCACGCCACCGGCGCCTGTCCGCGCCGGATCGACCATCTCAACCTGCTGGCGACCGATGTGACCGAATTCCGGGATTTCATGGAAACCTGCCTGGGTTCGCGTGTGACCGAGATCATCCAGCTCGACAATGGCCGCCTTGGCGGTTGCTGGTTCACGGTCAACAACAAGACCTATGACCTGGCCTGCACCGAGGAGCATGGCGGGGGCGACGGGCGCCTTCACCACGTCACCTACGCCACCGATACCCGCGAGGACATATTGCGCGCCGCCGACATCTTTCTCGAAAACGGCGTCCACATCGAAACGGGACCGCACAAGCATGCCATCCAGGGCACGTTCTTTCTCTATGTCTGGGAGCCGGCGGGCAACCGTGTCGAACTGGCCAACTCCGGCGCCCGGCTGATCCTGCAGCCGGATTGGGAACCGGTGGTCTGGACCGAGGCCGACCGCAAGAAGGGCCAGGCCTGGGGCCTGAAGACAATCGAGAGTTTCCACACCCACGGAACCCCTCCGGTCAAGAAGGATCATTGAAGTGCCAGTTGTCAGACAGACTATCGACCGCGCCGACGCGGTGATCATCAGGCGGCTGGGCGAAGCCGGCGTCGCCACCGTGCACGAGGCCCAGGGCCGGACCGGGCTGATGAAGCCGAACATGCGCCCGATCCAGCAGGATCTCGCCATCGCCGGATCGGCGGTGACAATCTCCGCGGCGCCGGGCGACAACTGGATGATCCACGTGGCCATCGAGCAGTTGCGGGAGGGCGACATCATGGTGCTGGCGCCGACCGCCCCCTGCGACATGGGCTATTTCGGCGACCTGCTGGCAACCTCCGCCACGGCCCGCGGCTGCAAGGCGCTCATCATCGATGCAGGCGTGCGCGACACGCGGGATCTTCGCAGGATGGGGTTTGGCGTCTGGTCGACTGCGGTCTCGGCGCAGGGCACGGTCAAGGAAACATTGGGCAGCGTGAATGTGCCGATCGTGTGCGCCGGAGCCCTGGTCAATCCGGGCGACATCATCATCGCGGACGATGACGGGGTCTGCGTTGTTCCGCGTGCCGATGCCGAATCCGTGATGGCCGCCACCGCGAAGCGGCTCGATGCCGAGGAGGCAAAACGGGCGCGGCTGGCCGCTGGCGAACTCGGGCTGGACATCTACGACATGCGTCCGCGTCTTGCCGAAAAGGGCCTGAAATATGTCTGACGGCATTGCCTGCCTGTGGATGCGCGGCGGCACCTCGAAAGGCGCCTATTTTCTCAAGCGCGACCTTCCCGACACTCCGGCCGAGCGGGACGCACTGCTGCTCAGGATCATGGGCTCGCCGGATCCGCGCCAGATCGACGGTATCGGCGGGGCTGATCCGCTGACCTCGAAGGTCGCCATTCTGTCGCCCTCCACGCGCGCGGATGCTGATGTCGACTACCTGTTTCTCCAGGTCTTTGTCGATCAGGCGCTGGTTTCCGATGCCCAGGGCTGCGGCAATATCCTCGCCGCCGTAGGGCCGGCGGCGATCGAGCGGGGGCTCGTCGCGGCTTCCGGCGAGACCACGCCGGTGCGCATCCACATGCTCAACACGGGTGAAGTCGCCACCGCCCAGATTTCGACGCCCGGCGGCAAGGTCAGCTACGAAGGGACTGCTGCCATCGACGGGGTTCCGGGCAGCCATGCGCCGGTTCCGCTGATGTTTGACAACATTGCCGGGTCGATGTGCGGGGCCCTGCTGCCGACCGGCAACAATGTCGATGTCATCGACGGCATCGAGTGCACGCTGATCGACAACGGCATGCCCTGCGTGATCATGCGGGCCTCCGATCTGGGTGTCACGGGCGGCGAGACCAGAGAGGAACTCGACGGCAATGCAACTCTGAAGGCCCGACTTGAGGCGATCCGGCTTGTCGCCGGCCCGTTGATGAACCTGGGGGACGTCAAGGACAAGTCCGTGCCGAAGATGACCCTGGTCTCTGAAGCCCGCTCCGGCGGTGCGATCAGCACCCGTAGTTTCATTCCGCATAGGTGCCATGCCACGATCGGCGTCTTCGCCGCCGTCAGCGTCGCAACCGCGTGCCTGCTCCACGGATCTCCGGCTCACGCGTGCGCGTCCATTCCGTCCGACGGGCGATACGCAATCGAACATCCGACAGGCGCGACAGAAGTCCTGATAGAGCAGGACGCAACGGGCGGCGTATCCGGTGCAGGCATATTGCGGACCGCGCGCAAGCTCATGGATGGTCGGGTCTACCAGACATGAGCATTTAACAGCTTGTGCTCATTCTGGCGGAGGCGCCTGATGCATTGCGCGGATGCGGACGCAAGGCTACGCGTCAACCGGGAATTTCTGGGGCAGGGGCGGGGACGGCTGTCTGCCAGGCACTGTCATCCTTGCGCCGAACAGGCCTTCTGGATGTAGCCGCGCAACCAGCGATGAGCCGGATCATGGGTGAAGCGTCGATGCCAGACGATCTCATGCGAGATCGGCGCGATTTCAAGCGGTATGGGGATCACTGCCAGATCGTAGTTCTCGGCAAAGTAATCCGCGGTTCGCTTGGTGAAGACACCCACTTGATTGCTGTCGCGCAGAAGATGCGGCACCAGTGTGAAATTGGTCAGTGCCGTTTGCACGTGCCGCGCATGGCCGAAACGGGACAGAATCGCATCAAAGGCCGCGTGACGTCCGCCGCCCGAGCGGACCACCAGATGCGGATAGGACAGAAGCGACTGGAAATCTGCGGCCCCTTCTGCGCGCAGGATCGGGTGTCCCTTTCGGCACAGGCAGACCAGGTCCTCGGAAAACGCAACCGAGCGCAACATGCTCGTCGGCAGATCATCGAACCAGCCCAGGGCAAGATCGATCTCGCCACTGGCCAGCAGGCGGATCGAAACATCCCGGTCGGACGTTCGCAGATCAAGCCGCATGTTCGGGGCGATTGCGTGCATCGTGCGCATGACCGGCAGGAAGATTGGCAGGCTCAGCCGATCAGGAGCGCCGATCACGAAATGCGAACTGTCGGTTGCCAGATCGATTTCTGTTTCCTGCCGGAGGCAAAGCTCGACCCGCCTGACGATCTGCTCGACTTCGGGTGCCATGGCTTCCGCCCGCGGGGTCGGTACAAGACCGGCGCCTTCACGCACAAACAGCGGATCGTCCAGCGCATCCCGCAGACGCTTGAGGGAATTCGAGATCGCCGACTGTGTGCGGCCAAGCCGCTCTCCGGTCCTTGTCACACTGCGCTCTTCCATCAGCGTGTTGAAGACCAGCAGCAGGTTCATGTCGAAGGTTCTCAGCATGGCATGCCACGTCCACTATCATTTGAAATGATGATAATAACATACAACAAAAATTTGCCAAATGTACACTTGAAACCTACGGTTCCATGATCCTTGCTGAGGAGGCAAGGCGTCGCCCACGGGTGACATTGAGGAGGAGTATAGATGATGCATTACCTGCACGGCCGGTTTGCATGAGTGTTTCTGATTTGGGGGCTGCAGGTTATCTGTCCTATTGCGCCACTCCAAAGCGTCCCGATTTCCGGGTGCCCGAGGGCGCGGTCGATGCGCATTGCCACGTCTTCGGACCGGCATCGCGCTTTCCCTTCGCGCCCGAGCGCAAGTATACACCGGTCGACGCTCCCAAGGAGCAACTGTTCCGGCTGCGCGATCATCTCGGTTTTTCACGCAACGTGATTGTTCAGGCCACATGCCACGGCCGCAACAATGATGCTCTCGTCGACGCGCTTGACGCCTCCGATGGACGGGCCCGCGGTGTCGCCGTTGTCGGCGCCGGCGTCACCGATCCGGAACTCGATGCCCTTGACCGGGCCGGCGTACGCGGCGTGCGGTTCAACTTCCTCAAGCGGCTGGTCGATGATACGCCGCACGCGGTGTTTGAACGGATCGCGCAAAGAGTTCAGCCGCTCGGCTGGCACATCGTCGTCTATTTCGAGGCGCAAGACCTGACAACCATCGCGCCGCTTCTGGGCCGGTTGCCGGGCAGGATTGTCGTCGACCACATGGGACGCCCCGATGTCACCAAGGGTGTCGACGGGCCTGAATTTGCCCGTTTCATTGAACTCATGGAGCGCAATCAGCAGATCTGGGTCAAGGTTTCCTGTCCAGAACGGCTTACCGTATCCGGTCCACCCTATGACGATGTCGTTCCCTTCGCCCATCGCCTGGTGACAACGTTCCCCGACCGCGTCCTCTGGGGCACCGACTGGCCTCATCCGAACATGGAAACGCACATGCCGGACGACGGGGTCCTGACCGATCTCATTCCGCGCATCGCTCCCACGGAGTCACTGCAACAGGCCCTGCTTGTCACCAACCCGATGCGGCTCTACTGGCCCGAGGAGATGCAGCCTTGACCCCCGGTGCACAGGCCTCTTCGTTGAACCGGGTTCTCGTCGCTGGCCTGGCGAGCACAATGATCGTCGCCTGCATCCTTTGGAACATCAAGGCGCCGACACGTCTGGGTCTGGCGATCCTGCCGCAGCAGTACATGGCCTTCCAGCTCGGCATTGCGCTGGCGGTCGCCTATCTGCGTTTCGGGTTCAATGGACAGGACAAGGCGCGGGTTGGCTGGGTCGACGGCACCATTGCCGCGATCGCCTTTGTCACGCTGATGTATGCCGCCTGGGACTTTGCCTGGCTGCTGCAGGAGCAGGCCTACCGGCCCTGGCAGATCACCGTGATCGGCACCGTCGTTACCCTTGCCGTTCTCGAAGGCGTACGCCGCCGTGCGGGACTGATGCTGTTTTCGATTGTCAGCCTTTTTCTTGTCTATGCGCTCGTTGCCGACAAGGTGCCGGGACGGCTGATCGGCAAGGAACTGAGCCCGGAGCGGCTTGTCCAGTATGCGGGCTTCGATCCCAACGCGGTTTTCTCCACACCGCTGGCGGTTGGCACGATCGTGGTGATGCTCTTTGTCTTCTTCGGCCAGTTGCTCTTCGCGGCGGGCGGCGGAAATTTTTTTACCGACCTGGCGATGGCTGCTACCGGGCGGACGCGCGGCGGAAGCGCCAAGATCTCGGTCGTCGGCTCGGCGCTGTTCGGCTCGATCTCAGGCTCGGCGGTCGCAAATGTCGTCACCACCGGCGTCGTCACCATCCCGCTGATGAACCGGGGCGGCTATTCCAAGCGCGATGCCGGTGCGATCGAGGCGGTCGCCTCCACCGGCGGTCAGCTGACCCCGCCGATCATGGGGGCGGCCGCGTTCCTGATGGCCGAGTTTCTCGACATCCCCTATCTGGCCGTGGCCGGCGCAGCCCTGCTGCCGGCCGCACTCTACTATCTCGCTGTTTTCACCCAGGTGGATCTGATAGCCGCGCGTGACAACATTGCCTCCGCGGATACTGATGGGCTCACACCCCGGCAGGTGCTGCGCGAGGGCTGGCATTTCATCCTGCCCTTCGCGGTCCTGTTGCTGGCATTGTTCGTCTGGCGAATGGATCCCCAGGAGTCCGCGCTGCTCTCCTCCGTCGCGATTGTCGGCGTGGGTTTCCTGCGGGGTTATCGCGGCGAACGGCTCACATTGCGCACGCTGGGTCAGGTATTTGTTGACACCGGTATCGCGATGATCAATCTGATCCTCGTTGTTGCCGCCGCGGGCTTCGTCATCGGGGTGCTCAACATCACCGGCCTCGGCTTTGCGCTGACCCTCGTCCTTGTGGATGCTGTGGGGTCGAATGTGAGCCTGCTTCTGCTTGTCTCGGCCGGTATCTGCATCATTCTTGGCATGGGCATGCCGACTTCGGGTGTCTACGTGCTTTTGGCCGCGCTGGTCGCACCTTCGCTGGTCCAGGCCGGAATCACGCCGATGGCCGCGCATCTGTTCATTCTGTATTTCGGGATGCTGTCGATGATCACGCCGCCGGTGGCGCTGGCTGCATTCGCGGCGGCGACGATTACCAGGGACGACCCGCTTCTGACCGGCGTTGCCTCGATGCGCATCGGTTGGGCGGCTTTCATCATCCCTTTCCTGTTCGTGGCCACGCCGGAACTGCTGATGGAGGGGGAGACGGCACGGATGGGGCTGATGATGGCGCTCTCCGTCATCGGCATCATCGCCGTCACCAGCGGGATCGTCGGCTACTGGAGCGGGCCATTGAACCTGCCGTTGCGCGGGCTTGTTGTGGTGCTCGGTCTCTGCACCCTGCCACTCGGCTTCCTGCCTGCCGGCGACATCTTTCACGAAATAGCAGCCGGGCTCTGTCTCGTCCTTGCCCTGCTGCTCGCCTTACGGGGCAGGTTCCATCATGAAAACACCAAGGGAGGAATTCAATCATGACCAAGTTCGTTAGCCTGATTGCCGCAGGCGCCATCAGCATCGGCCTCGCCAGTGCTGCCAGCGCACAGGTGGTGACCATCGCCTCGGGCGCACAGGGCACACTGGCCTACAACACCGGGCAGGCGGTCGCCAAGGTCGCCAACGATGCTGGAATTACCGGTCGTACCCAGCCTCTTGTCGGCTATCTGCCGCTGATCAGCAATGGCGAGGTCGACTTCGGCTTCTCAAACCTTATCGAAACGGAATACGCGGTGACCGGCACCGGGAACTACGACCGGGCCAGCCCCGACATTCAACTTGTCGGAACCATGTTCAACCTGGTGACCGGCATGATGGCGCCATGTGATCTTGGGCTCGCCACCATCGCCGATGTCAAGGCACGGGCCGCAGATCTGCGGATTGCGTCGGAATACACGTCCTCGACGATCATCAAGTTCTACATCGCCGGCGGGCTGGCCAATGGCGGGATGACCTATGACGACTTCCAGCAGGTTCCCGTGGCAAGTTTCGTCGCCGGCATCGACGCGCTGGGCGACGGGCTCGTCGACATCGCCCTTGTGTCGCTCAATGCGGGCGCGGGTCAGCAGGCTTCGGTCAAGCTGCAGGACCGGGGCGGGCTGTGCTACATCTCGCTTGATGCATCCGAAGCGGGTGCTGCGGCATTCAAGGAGTATCTCCCTGCCGGCAAGCTCGTGTCCCGCGAGCAGAACGAAAAGGTCAACGGTTTGCAGAACCACCCGGCCAACCTGATGAGCATTCCCTGGGTGCTGATGACAAACAACAAGGTGGACGAGGATCTCGTCTACCGTCTGACCAAGGCGATCGCCGAGAACAAGGAAGCCTTGAAGGCATCGTTCGGCGCCTTCGGGGGCTTTGACCCCAAGACGATGGCGCCGGCGTCTTCCGTGCCCTATCACGCAGGCGCCCTGCGCTATTTTGCGGAAGCCGGGATTTCTGTCGGCAAATGACACCGTGGTATGCGCCCTCTCTTGCGAGGGGGCGCAAATTCTTGAGAAGGACCGACTGATGATGACGCAAACAAAGGCTGCAGACGGCCATCTTTTCGATTGCTGGATCGAACCCGCAAAAGGCGAACGCAAGGGAGGAATCGTCATCCTCCAGGAGATCTTCGGCGTGACCGACCAGCTCAAGGGTGTGGCCGCCACTTATGCCGCGCTCGGCTATGAAGTGGCGATCCCGGCATTGTTCGACCGCCAGGAACGGAATGTCGTCGTGCCTTTTGACAAGGGCCCGAAGGGGCGCGACCTGATGCTGGCGGCCAAGCTCGACGAGACCATGGTGGACGTCGCCGCCGCCGTCGCCGCGCTGGCGGAAAACGGCGGCAAGGTCGGCGTGATCGGCTTTTGCTGGGGCGGCGGCCTGGCAATCCGAGCGGCCCAGACGCTGGATATCGCCGCTGCGGTCGCCTTCTATGGCACCCGGCTGCCGCAATACCTGGATCGTCCGCTCAAGGCGCCGATGCAGGGCCATTGGGGTACTCAAGACGATCATGTCCCCGCCGATATGCTGGCAGAGGCCCAGGCCTATCTGCCCCAGATGGAGGTCCATACCTACACCGCAGGGCATGCCTTCGCCAATGATGCGCGCCCATCCTACGTTCCTGACGTGGCGGCGAAAGCCCACGCCCGAACCCAGGCCTTCCTGCAGAAGCACCTCGGTTGAGCATGGTTTGAGGCATGTCTTCGCCAACCCGTTTGTTGAACGGTTGTCGAAGACTTAAACAAGATCCGCTGTGCCGGGTATTTAGACACCGGCACAGCGTACGCACCATTGACGTCTGTGTTTCCTCGCCACGAACCCGCGTGCCACACTTTTCATGACCGGCCTTGGGCCAGGAACACTCGAATCCGGCACCCTCCGTGCTGTATGGCTTGTCCTCGGTCACACAAAACCCAAAGCACTTTGCGCTGTCTTGGTCTGAATCATGAGAACACCCGCGTGATGACGGGAAGCCAACGCGGCTTGTCTCAAGATCCAGCCGACGCGAAAATGCTTTGTTTGCTATCCGGTGCGCATGCTGAGGATCCATAGATCTGGAATACAAGGAGGAGATCTCTGCAAGTGGGTGGCTGCGTGGAGGCGTTGCGACTTTCAAGCCGTAAGACATCAAGCTCACATTTCGTCGCTTTGGCCCAACAGGCATCTGCACCGCGAAAAGGTGGGCACAACGGATGCGGGTTATCTTTCTGAAAAGGAGCGTTTGGCCGAGGGACTGTGCGTTTTAAGCGTAGGCACTTGATGTGCCGTGATCTTTTCCCTGATTGTACCCACGCATAGGTAGCCCGACGCGGTCTGGCTCTTGTTCGGTCTGCCGCATCCAGCGGAGCACATCGGTGCGTGTTTGAAAGTGTTTGCAGCGGGGATCATGGCCAGTGCGTCGAACATGTGCCTGCCACTTGTCATTGCGTTTTCGTAGGAATGCCACGTCGGCAATTCCTGTCAGTGTGATCAGATTGTGACCGGTGACAAAACAGGACTGTTCCAGGGCTTGCTCGTCCGTGCAGAACCCATTGTGTTCGTTAGGTTATGAAATGGCGCACCCGACAGGATTCGAACCTGTGACCTCTGCCTTCGGAGGGCAGCACTCTATCCAGCTGAGCTACGGGTGCATCCGTGGCGCCTGGCGGGCCGGTTCAGCCCCGAGGGGCCCGAACATTGCGTCGCGAGGCAGCTGATATCCGGTCTTCTAGCCGATCACGCTCGGCGCATCAACGTCGAAAATGCGTTCCCGTCAGGGAAACGACGGTGGCGGGAAGAGGGCTGGCAAGCCGCTCGGCACGATATGGTCCGTGCTGCGGCTTTGCGCCGCCCACTGGGGCTGAAATCCTTTGCGCAATCCCGCGCCATGGCGCATCAGGCGACCTTGCGCCAGGGTTCCTCGCGCACGAATGCCATCAGCTGTTCCGAGGTCATGGGACGCGCCAGCGCATAGCCCTGCAGCGTGTCGCAGCCGATATCGCGCAGGATGCCGGCATGCTCCATGGTCTCCACACCTTCGGCCACCACCTTGATGCCGAGCGACTGGCCGATATCGATGATCGACGCCACCAGGTTGCGCTGGCTGGGCGATGAAACCAGCGGCGAGATCAGCTGCCGGTCAATCTTCAGCCGTGTCGGCTTGACCTGCACGAGGCTGACGATCGAAGCAAAGCCGGTGCCGAAATCATCGATCTCGATATCGATGCCCAGGGATTTGAGGTGGGCGATGTTGGCGACGATCGTTTCGTTCTTGTCATCGAGAAAGATCGATTCGAGCAGCTCGAACGACAGCGTGCCGCGCTCGAAGCTGAGCCCGTTGAGGCTTTCGATGAGATCGTCGTCATAAAGCCGGCCGGCGGAAACATTGACTGACATCTTGGGAATCGAGATGCCGGCGGCCTTCCAGCGCGTTGACTGCCACAAGGTTTGTTCCAGGATGGCGCGGTCGATCAGCGGCACCACGTTGAGTTCCCCCGCGGTCTTCAGGAATGCATCCGGCGAAAGCACGCCTTCGCTCGGATGGATCCAGCGGGCGAGCGCTTCCACGCCAATGATATCGAGTGTCCTGGCGTCGAATTGCGGCTGGAAAAAGGGCACGAACTCGCTGCGGTCCAGGCCGTTGAGAATGTCGTCGGCGACCCGCTTGTTGCGGATGATCTCGGCCTTGAGCGAACTGTTGAAGAACTCGCACCTGTTCCGGCCGTTGCTCTTGGCACGGTAGAGAGCGATGTCCGCGTCAATCAGCAATCTCTTGCCGCAATGCTTGTTGCCTGGTTCCGCCATGGCAACGCCGATGCTGACCCCGAAGCGGCATTCATGGCCCTCATAGGGAACCGGTTCGCGCATCTTGGTGATGATCCGGTTGGCGAGCGATTCGAGTTCCGCCTCGCCGGCCTCGGAAGTCGTGGCGATGATGAATTCGTCGCCGCCGATGCGGGCAACGAAATCGTCGGCGCGTGTGCTCGCCGACAGCACCGATGCGGCATGCACCAGCATCGCGTCACCGGCTGCATGTCCCAGCGTGTCGTTGATCTGCTTGAACCGGTCGAGATCGATATGCAGCAACGCGGTGACCCTGTTTCCGGCTGCGCCATCGTTCAGCATTTCATCGAGAAAGCGCCGGTTGGGCAGACCGGTCAGGCTGTCGTGAAGGGAGTTGCGCTCCATCTGGGCGCGTGCCTCTTCCAGTTCCTGGTTGCGCGCCTCGGCGCTTTGCTTGGCCGCCAGCAGGCTGGCGTTGAGTTCGACATCCGCGGACACGTCCCAGACCACACCGATCAGGAATCGTGATCCGTTTCCATCAGCGTGTACCGCTCCGATGGAGCGTACCCATCGGGTTGTGCCGTCAAGCGAACGGATCCGGAAATTCGAGTTGTAGTCGCCGCCTGTTGATACCGCGTCTTCAAACTCTTCAGTGGCCTTTGCAAGGTCATCGGGATGGACCGCATTGGCCCAGGTTTCCTTTGTAATCCGCTTGATGTCATCGGTGAGACCGAAAAGCTCCCGGATCCGTGTGTCCCAGTTGATTTCCCAGGTGTCGAGGTTGACTTCCAGAACGCCTATTTTCGATGTTTCCAGCGCAAGCTTGTGCCTCTGCGACAATCGCTGGAGCTGACCTTGCCGGCGGTTGATCTCCTGAATGTGCGTCTGGCGAATAGTATTGAGATAGCCCGCGATCAGGATGGGCAGTATGACCAGCAAGCCGGCAAGCAGGATCACCGACCGGATCTGCCAGGCATTGTCAGGGGTTGTCGACCATCCGCCAGCGGGGACGGCCGCGATCTGCCAGCTGCCGCTCGGCAGGGAGACCTGCGAAGTGACCGGCTCGTCGCCGAAAATGCCTGGGTCGCCGAAGAACACGGCTCCGGTCTCGCCCGTGGCGTCCTGACCGCGAATGGCTATCTTCAGAGGCAGGTTGAGGTCCGACAGGCCACTGGCCGCATAGAGCCGTTCAGTGTCAACCACCGCTGCAACCAGGCCCCAGAGATGCCGGTCACCGGATTGGTTCTCGACAAACACCGGAAAACGCCCGACAAATCCTTGGCCGCCCTGCAGCAGGTTGACCGGTCCGGCCAGCACCATCTGCTTGGATGCGACCGCGCGCAGCGCTGCTTCCCGTTGCATTTCGTTCCTGCGATAGTCGAGGCCGATGGCCTTCTCGTTGCCTTCGACCGGGTACATCAGGCTGATGACCATTCCCGGAGCACCGGCGATGTTGCGCAGTTGCGAATGTTCGCCCACAAGTCCGGCTGCGATCTTGCTGAACTGGACCTGGTCCATGGCCGGTTGCGTGGCGATAACCGAGACAAGCCCCCGGACCAGCTGGATATTGCTGGTGATGTTGCCTTCCAGCTTCGCCCGCACAAGGCCGAGTTGCTCGCTGACCTTTACCCTGGCACCTTGATGATGGACGATGCGGTTCTGGTACTCGGCGAACACGCCGGTTGCCACCGTGACCGCAAGCGCAATCCCGGCAGCAAGAACAGTTGGCCGTGACAGCAGGTGCGGGCGCCTGGGTTTGGGGGTTGAATTGCCTGGCATTGCTGTCTACTTGTCGCTGTTCTCGAGGTCTGTAAGTTCTGCGACGGCATGAGGCCGCCGCCGTGCTTCAAAAAGAATGCTAATTCAGAAGTGTGTAATAAATGCCTAAGGCCGTATTGCTTCCGATATCGGTTTGAAGTTTTGTTCTTGTTAAGCTTTCGTGGGAGCAACACTGGTTCTTGTCGACTGCGATGTCGGGCAAACAGGGCCGTAGAAGGTCATGTCCTGCGACAAACTTGCAGAGCTTGTTAATGGGTAACACCGCTGCTTGAGCTGACTGCGCCGGTTTTTCCCGAACGCGCATGACAAACCATTTCCCAGATGATTTAATGAGTTCGCCGGCGTGCAACCGATCAGGGAGAAGGATCGGAAGTGGAGGTCGTCGGCACCACGGGGCGCGCCGATGAAAGCGCTTCCATTTTGGAATTTTCGGGAGGAAAGAATGCTTAGATTGAAATCCGTAAAGACGTTGGTGATTGCTTCCGCGGTCTCGCTTGCCGCGGCGACTGGCGCTCTGGCGTTTCCGGACAAGGCGATCGAATACATCATCCCGTTCGGCCCGGGCGGTGAATCCGATATTTCCGCCCGCTTTCAGCAGCCCTTCTTCAAGGACAAGTTCGGCCAGGATCTGGTGGTTTCCTACAAGCCGGGCGGCGGCGGTGCCGTCGGCTGGGCACAGCTCAACTCGATGGCCGGCGATGGCTATACCATCATGGGCATCAACCTGCCGCATATTGTCATCCAGCCCGCCCAGAAGGATGTCGGCTACACGACGGAAGACATCAACGCCTTCTACATGTTTCACTACACACCCGATGCGATCGTCGTGACTGCTGACAGTCCTTACCAGACGCTTGAGGACCTGATCGCCGACGCCAAGGCCAATCCTGGCGCGCTGACCATGTCCGGCTCGGGCAAGGCCACCGCCAATCACCTGGCGCAAATCCGCTTTGACAAGATGGCCGGCATCAAGACCACCTATGTGCCTTTCAAGGGCACCGGCGCGTCGACCACCGCCAACCTCGGCAAGCAGGTCAAGGCGCAGTGGGGTTACACCACCGTTGGTGCGGCCCAGGGCGACGCGGTCCGGATGTTGGCGGTGGCCATGGAAGAACGCCATCCGCTGTTCCCCGATGTGCCGACCTTCAAGGAACTTGGCTTCGAGATGGTTGGCGGTGCCTATCGCGGCATGGCCGTCCCCAAGGACACGCCGGCTGATACTGTCAAGGCATTGTCCGACATGTTCGGCGAAATCAACGCCGACGAGGCATTCCGCAAGCAGATGCTCGACGGCGGGTTTGCCCTGCTCGATGTCGGTGCCGACCGCATGGCGGAGTTCATGAAGGCCCGCAAGGACGAATATGTCGAGGCGGCAACGGAAGCGGGCCTGCTCAACTGATCCATCGCCTTGCGCCCGGGCCGGGATGGCCCGGGTGTTTCTTGCGGGCAGTGTGACACGAGCCAAAGAGGCGACCGCTCGCCATAGGGCAGTATCCTTGGGCGCTCGCACTCGAGCTGAATGGACAATCCGACATGGATTTTGAACATCTGGCCAATGCGCTGACATTGACCAATCTGGCGCTTGCGCTGTTCGGCGTTGTCGCAGGCACGGTCATCGGATCGATCCCGGGCCTTTCTGCCACCATGGCGGTCGCGGTGCTGGTGCCGATCACCTTTGCCATGACACCGGCTTCGGCGCTGATCCTTCTCGGCGCGATCTACACCGGCGCAATCTATGGCGGCGCCTATTCCGCCATCCTGCTCAATACGCCCGGCACGCCATCGGCCATCGGCACCACCTTTGACGGCTATCCCATGGCCAAGCGCGGTGATGGTGACCTGGCCGTCGCCATCGCCTGCTATGCCAGTGTTTTCGGCGGCATGATCGGGGCACTGGCGCTGCTGCTGCTGGCGCCGCCGCTGTCCTCGGTCGCGCTTGCGTTCGGGCCGGTCGAGTATCTCTGGCTCTCGATCTTCGGCCTGTCGCTGATCGCTTCGCTGTCGACCGGCAATGTGCTCAAGGGGCTGGCGGGCGGCGCTTTCGGCCTGCTGCTGTCCTGCGTCGGGGTTGCCGAGATTTCCGCCGACATCCGGCTGACCTTTGGCAGTCCCACCATGATCGGCGGCATCGAAGTTGTCGGCGCGCTGATCGGACTTTACTGCATACCGGTGCTGATTGATCTTGTCGCAACGCCGGAGCGCCATCTCAAGGTCGACAAGGGCGGCCGGGCGGTCCGGTTCCGCGAAGGCGCGATCATAGCCTGGCGCTCGAGGTTCAACCTGTTGCGGTCCTCGATCATCGGAACGCTGATCGGGATTCTTCCGGGAGCGGGCGGTTCCGTCGCAGGCCTCGTTGCCTATTCCGAAGCCAAGCGTACCGCCAGACCCGACCAGAAATTTGGCGAGGGCGAACCTGATGGCATCATGGCGACGGAAGCCGCCAATAACGCCACCGTCGGCGGCGGTTTCATCCCCACGCTGGTGCTCGGCATTCCAGGCACGCCGCCGGATGCGGTCATCCTGGGCGCGCTTCTGGTGCAGGGGGTTCGGACCGGGCCGACACTGTTCGAGGGCGGCGGATCGATCGTCTACACCTTCATTTTCGGCCTGTTCATCGCCACCATCCTGATGCTGCCCACAGGTCTGCTGATCGGCCGCTATGCCTACAAGACGATCGTGACCATCCCCAAGACCATCCTGGTTCCGTCGGTTGGCTTCATGACCATCATCGGCACCTTCGCCATCCGCAATTCGATTTCCGATGTTATCATCATGATCGTGCTGGGGACGGTCGGCTGGGTTCTGTCGCGTTTTGGCTTTGCCGCGTCCCCGATCGTACTGGGGCTGATCCTTGGTCCGATCGCAGAGCAGGGCTTCGTCCAGGCCTGGATCATCGGCGAAGCCACCGGCAATCTCGCGGGCATGTTCTTTGGCCGGCCGATCTCGCTGGCGATCATCGCCTTCACCATCCTGTCGCTGCTCTACCCGGTCATTCAGGGCAGGCGGGCCAGGAAACTTATCGATATGCAGGCGGGTTCTAATGCCAAGACAGATGATTGAGTTATCATCCAGAACCGGCAGGAAAGACATCGGGACACTGATCGTCGCGAGTGTGTTCATCTGCCTGGGTCTGATAACGCTCTACGACGTGACGACCTATTCGGACACCGATTCCGTGGTATTCCCGACCTTTGTCGCCTATGCCCTGATCTTCTGTTCGGTGCTGGTGATCATCGCGTCCTGGCTCAGGCCGAGCCAAAGCAACGGGTTCGGAAGCGGCGACTGGTGGCGCAGGCTGCTGCTGGTGGCAACCATGCTGATTGCCTGCCTCATCATGCCGGTCAGCGGATTTCTGCCGGCAACGGCAATCGCTTTCGCCGGTGGGCTGTTCGCCGCGCGCCACGAGGGTTGGGATACCCGGAGCGCGGTGGTTTTCGCGGCCTCGGGCATCGCGATCATGGCTGGTTTCTATGCCCTCTTCCGCTTTGCACTGGGCGTGCCGCTGCCGTGATCCGGCGCGCGTGGCTTCTCGGCCTCACTTCACGTATCTGCGCCAGTCGTGCTTTTCCTTGAAGCCCAGCATCTCGCGGATCTTGCGGTTTGAATAAAGCGCTTCATGCTCGCCCATCTCGCGGGTCAGCGGCACGCCAGGGAAGAACCGCTCGGCGATCTCGGCGGTCGGCATGTCGACCGAATTGGTGTCGTTGCCGGCGTTGAACACCTGGTAGCCGAGGCCGTCGGTCTTCAGGCAGCGGTCGACGATCTGGCCGAGATCACGCGCGTCGATATAGCAGAAGATGTTGCGGCGGCGGACGCCCGGATCGGCGAAGAAACCGGGGAACCGGTCATACTCATGCGGCTCCATCACATTGCCGATCCTCAACGCATAGATATCGAAGCCTGAGCGGCGCTGGAAGCTGCGTGCCGTTTGTTCATTGACGACCTTGGACAGTCCATACGAGTCCATCGGGTTGACGTCCATGTCCTCTTCGACCGGCAACGACGCCGGGCTGACTTCGCCATCGGCGAAGCAGACGCCGTAAGTGGTTTCAGAGGAGGCGATGATGATCTTGCGGATGCCGAGCTTCACCGCAGCCTCGATGACGTTGTAGGTGCCGACCGTGTTGACGCGGAAGGTCTCATTGTCTGGACGGATGAGAATTCGCGGCACGGCGGCGAAGTGGACGACGGCGTCGAACTTCGGAACGCCTGTTCCGGGCTCCAGCTCATCGAAATTGGCGTAGCTGGTCAGGACGTTGAACATCTGCCCGGAATCGGTGATGTCGGCGGTGAGATTGTCGACGCCGGGATGGTTGAGAGGCGTCAGGTCGACATTGACCACCCGGTGCCCCTGGTCGAGAAGATAGGGAACCACGTGTTTGCCGGCCTTGCCGGATCCTCCGGTGAACAATATGCGCATCGCTGTCTCCTCCATCTTTCATGTTCTCGATGCAGCGCGTCAGACACTGCGTCCGGCCGCGGCCCCGGAAGACCACGCCCATTGAAAGTTGTGCCCGCCAAGATGGCCGGTCACATCCACCACTTCGCCGATGAAGTGCAGACCGGGAACCAGCCGGCTTTCCATGGTCTTCTGGTTTAGCTGGTTTGTATCGACCCCGCCAAGGGTGACCTCGGCTGTCCTGTAGCCCTCGGTGCCGCCGGGCACGATGCCGAAATTCCGGATGCCGGCGACGATCTCTTCTATCGCGCTGTTGCTCAGGTCCGCCAGCCGCGGCGGTGTTGTGTCGGCCTCGCTGCCCAGTTGCTGCGCCAGCCGCTTGGTCAGAACGTCGCCGAGAACCGTCCAGACCGATGCCTTGGGTCGCGTCGTCCGTTCGGCCTTGATATGGGACGCCAGGTCCAGACCGGGCGCAAGATCGATCGTGACCGTGTCACCCTCGCGCCAGTAGGAGGATACCTGCAGCATCGCAGGGCCCGAGAGCCCCCGATGGGTGAACAACATGGCTTCGTCAAACGCGGTGCCATTGCACGATGCATGGACATCAAGCGCGACGCCCGAAAGGCTGCCCCAGCTCTCATGCATGTTGGAGGCCCAGGTGAACGGCACCAGCCCGGCCCTGGTCTCCGTCACATCATGACCGAATTGCCGGGCAAATTCGTAGCCGATCCCGGTGGCGCCCATCTTGGGGATGGACTTGCCGCCAGTAGCGACCACCAGCGAACGCGAGTGCCATGTGCCGGCGCTGGTACATGTCTCAAAGCCGCCGTCCACCTGCGTGACCTTGGTGATGTCCGTCGCCAGTTCCAGCCGGGCCCCGGCCTCGCGCATGTCATTGGTCAGCATGGCGATGATCTCGCGCGCCGACCCGTCGCAGAACAATTGCCCCAGTGTCTTTTCGTGAAACGCGATGCCGCGAGTTTTCACCCGGTCGATGAAATCATGCTGGGTGAAGGATTTGAGCGCAGAGATGGCGAAATGCGGGTTGTTGGAAATGAAATTCTTCGGCGTGCAGTGCAGATTGGTGAAGTTGCAGCGTCCGCCGCCGGATATGCGGATCTTCTCGCCCGGCGCCTTGGCATGGTCGATCACCACGACCGAGCGGCCGCGTTGCCCGGCTTCGATGGCGCACATCATGCCCGCGGCACCCGCGCCCAGAACGACGACATCCGTTTTGGTGATGGCTGACATTGAGGCTCCGGATTGTGGCTGCCCGGCAAGACCGGCAGTCTGGGCATGAGATCGATCCCAATACCAGACCGTTCGGCCGCGACAAACCCCGCAGATCCGAGAATTCCGCCCCAGTCTCGGCAGTTGCCAGCAGCGCATCGCTGCCTGTAGGTAGAATCAGGACTTCAGCGGGATTGACCATGGCCACTTACTCCTTCGACCTCGATCCCGTTTCCGTGAGCATCGACCTGAGCGTCGGTCATATAGCCGAACTGAAGATCCGCGACGGAAACCGCATATTGTCCCCGCTTCACCGGGCCCCGTGGGTCGATGACCCGGAAGCGGACTTTCCGCCCGACACGCCGGCCAATGTCCGGCGCCTGTCGGGCGATTTCTTCTGCGCCCCCTTTGGCCGCAACGACATAGAGGAAGGGCCTTCGCACGGCTGGAGCGCCAACAGCGCCTGGGATCACATCGAAACCACCCGGCAGGAGAACCGGCTGACGGCTGTCTTCCGGCTGCAGCGGAAGGTCATGGGAGCGATCGTCGAAAAGCGGATTTCGCTGATCGCCGGGCATCCGTTCATCTATCAGGAGCACAGTCTCACTGGCGGAGAGGGTTCAGTCTCGGTTGCCCATCATGTGATGGTTCACATGGCAGGTGGAGGAGATCTGGCGATCTCGCCGAAACGGCTGGCGCAAACGCTGCCGGAACCTCTGGAGACAGATCCCGCACGCGGCCGCTCTCTCCTGGCAGCCGGGACCGAGACGGCCGACCTCGCATGTTTTCCGCTCGCCAATGGGGGGGTGGCGGACCTGACCGCGTACCCGTTGGGCGATGCGCATGAGGATTTTGCCGCGCTGGTTGAACGACCAGGTCATTCGCTGGGCTGGAGCGTTGTAAGCCGCAAGCTTGAGTGCGACCGGGTCATTGTGCTCAAGCGTCCCGACACGCTGCCGCTTACCATGCTCTGGATGAGCAATGGCGGACGCCACTATGCGCCGTGGTCCAGCCGTCATACCGGTGTCCTGGGCATCGAGGACGCCCGGGCGTCACCACTTGGTCACGCCGATTCGTGCCGGGAGAACAGCTTGAACCAGAGAGGCATTGCAACGGCATTTCAACTTGAAGAGGGAATGACGACAACAGTTCGCCAGATCATCGGAGCCTGCGCGTCCGGGAAGGATGGCGATTGGATTCGCGATGTAACGGTGGAGACAGACCGATTGTTTTTGAGGTCACAGGATGGTCGGGTCGGCACCCTGGCCTATGATCCGGCTTTCCTGTCTGCGTGAAAATGATCGGGATGAAGTTGATCCGGCATCTGTTCATCTGCGGTCGGGAATAATGGGCCGAACCAGTTTCCGGTGATTCGATCATGGCACCGGAGAGAAAACGCAGCCTCCCTCATCATAAAGGAGGCTGCGCGAGGTGTTACAAGCTTTGGCCTGATCAGCAGGGCGCTTCGTAGACGCGGCCATAGGCGTCGCGATAGCGGCACATGCCGGGAGTGGTTGCTGCACCGATGAGAGCCCCGGCGGCACCGCCAATCAGGGCGCCGCCTGCGACATTGTTGCCCGTCGCTGCGGCGATCAGGGCGCCGGTGCCGGCTCCGACAGCCGCGCCGCCTGCGGCACGCTTTTCGGTGGTGGTGCAGCCGGCGGCGGCCAGAAGGGATACCGCGGCGAGGGTGGAAAGAACGAGTCTGGTCATCAAAGGCTCCATCTTGATGCATGAACTACAAACGGACGCAAACTCACTCGAACGAGGATTGATGCTTCCGGGCCACGGTCTCATTGTACAGGATAACGATGGCTGACACCATCATGGCGATGCTCATCGCAAGTGCAAGCGTTGAAATCAACATGGTCAGTCCTTTCGGGTCATCTTTCATTCGTTTCGTCTAGTAAACGCTGATGAACCGGATTTGGTTGCATTGCTCCTCAAGATATTTTGCGCCGGGTCCTTTCTGGCGGAATCCGCGAGGGCAGGGGTCTGGTGGACCAGATCCCGGCAACACGCCCATCCATGATTTTGAGAGCCCACCACGCGTGATCCTTCGGGCTGCAGCCTGAAACGGATGATTGCCTTGGTGTATCGAGGCGGGCCTACTGGCGGTTCATGCCCGAGCGATGTGCCCATCCGGTCATGCGCATCTCCAGCCATGCCATAAGCGCGTACATGACGATGCCTTCGATGGCGAGCATCACCAGTCCGGCAAACACCAGCGGCACGTTGAACTGGCTCTGGGCTGCCAGCATCATGTGCCCGAGGCCGGAATTTGCCGCCACGGTCTCGGAAATCACCGAACCGACGAATGCGAGCGTGATGGCGATCTTCAGGGAGCCGAAGAAATAGGGCATCGACCGCGGGATGCCGACCTTGAGCATGATGTCGAGCTTCTTGGCGCCCAGCGCCCGCAGCACGTCTTCCATTTCCGGCTCGATGGTGGCAAGGCCGGTTGCGACATTGACCACGATCGGGAAGAAGGCGATCAGAAACGCGGTCAGGATGGCCGGCACCGTGCCGATGCCGAACCAGATCACCAGGATCGGCACGACCGCGACCTTGGGAACGGCGTTGAAGCCGATCATCAGCGGATAAAGCCCCTTGTAGATGAACCGCGACCAGCCGACGAGCAGCCCGAGCGCCAGCCCGCCGGCGACCGCCAGGGCAAACCCCACAAGTGTGGTGTAGAGCGTTTGCAGCGAATTCTTCCAGATTGCCGGCCAGTAGTCGACGATCGACTGGGCGACAACCGACGGCGCCGGGAGGATGTAGACCGGCAGGTTGAGCCCGCGCGATGCAGCTTCCCAGAGTGCAAACAGCGTGATGGTATAGATCCACGGCGCAAGGTCGGTGAAATCACGTTTGGGTCGGGCCTCGGCCATCAGACTGCCTCCGCCTGTTGCGCCCGTGCCGTGGCGATATGGCCGCGCAGATCGTGGACGACATCGGTAAACTCGGCTTCGAACATGATTTCCAGATCCCGGGGTCGCGGGAAATGCACCTCCCGCTCAGTGATGATCTTGCCCGGACGGGCGCTCATCACGAAGATCCGGTCCGCCAGGAACACCGCTTCGCGCAGATCGTGGGTGACAAGCACCACGGTGACATCGGTTGAAAAATGCAGGTCCCGGATCACGCACCAGAGTTCTTCGCGGGTAAAGGCGTCGAGCGCCCCGAACGGCTCGTCCAGCATCAAGAGGTCCGGCTCGTGGATCAGCGCCCGGCATAGGCTGGCGCGCTGCTGCATGCCGCCCGAAAGCTGCCAGGGATACTTCGAGCCGAAGCCCTTCAGCCCCACGGTCTCAAGCAGGTGCTCGGCCTTTTCGGCATATTCCTTGCGGTGGGTGCGGATCCGGCCGCGATGCTTTTCCACGATCTCGAGCGGCAGCAGTATGTTGTCGAGTGTCGTCCGCCACGGCAGCATTGTCGGGTTCTGAAACGCCATGCCGACGATCGAGACCGGCTCGGTGACCCGCTCTCCAGCCACGCTGACGGTGCCTGTCTGGGGAATGTAGAGACCGGTGACCAGTTTCATGAGAGTAGACTTGCCGCACCCTGACGGTCCGACGACGGCTGCGAATTCACCCTTTTTCACGGCCATTGTCAGGCCTGAAACCGCCAGCGTTCCCTCAGCGCCGCCGTAACGCATGTCGACATTTTCAATGCCGACCATCGGCACGGCAGAAGGATTGGTCATGGTCTGGTCCCGCCTGGCCCGCTGCTGTCAACGCGCCATTGTCCTGTGCAGCGGGTCCCGGTCACGGGACCCGCGGTTGAAAGCCCCGTGTCAGGGAAGCATACGCTCTTCTTTCGGCGCAAGGTAGGAGCTGTCGAACACCTTGTCCGCAGCCGGCGGGTTGGCAACGCCCATTGATGTCTTGAGGAACTCCATCGACTGCGTCAGCTTGGCAGGATCGATGCCGCCAAAGCCGTTGGCAACCACCGCGGGCGTCTTGATCGACTGGGCGATCGCCATGTTGAGGCGGTCAAGCTCGACGTCCTTGTTGAGCACTTCATTGCGGGGGATCACGAACCCGACGGCTGCTTCCGGGTCTGCGACCGTGTCCTGGAAGCCTTTGGTCAGCGCCTTGATGAAGCCCTTGACCGCATCGGGATTGGCTTCGGCGAAATCGGAATTGACCATCACCACGTTGCCGTAGAGATCAAGCCCGTTCTCGGCCATCATGATCAGCGCGATGTCGTCCGGATCGACCCCCTGGGCCTTCAGGTTGATCACCGAGGAGAAGGAGAAGCCGAAGATCGCGTCGACCTGGCCCTGCGCCAGCATCGGCTCGCGGACGGGGAAGCCAACGTTTTCGATGGTGATCGTGCCCGTGTCGATGCCTGCAACGGAAGCAAAGGCCGGCCACTGGCCGAACGCCGCGTCCGGTGGAGGCGCGCCGAGTTTCTTGCCTTCGAGCGATTTCGGATCCTCGCTCACACCGAGGCTCTTGCGTCCGATGACGGCAAACGGCGGGCGCTCATAGGCCATCATTACCGCCTTCACCTTGCCGTCCGGGTTTTCCTCGAGGAACTTGATCAGAGCATTAACGTCGCCAAAGCCCATGTCATAGGCGCCGGTCGCCACCCGCGGGATCGATTCGCGGCTGCCGGCGCCGCTGTCGATGGTGACGTCCAGGCCTTCATCCTTGAAGTAGCCCTTGTCGAGCGCGATGAAGAATGGCGCGGACGGCGCCTCGAATTTCCAGTCGAGTGTGAATTTGACGGCTGTTTCTGCCTGGGCCGCGCTGGCCGAGATTGCGAGCGCAGCGCAAACGCCGAGTATATGACGCATGATTTTCCCCTGTGGAGGTTTTTCGGTTCTTGTTGGTTGCATCCTGAAAAGCAAATGATGAAAAATCAAGCGGAAAAATCGAATGGCAAAAAAATAAGCAGTATGCCAAAATATTGATCATGAAATCGCGATATCTGATTGTTTAACAGACCGAATTTTGCAGATGCGGCCTTGCGTTACCTGTGGTCTTTTCAGATGATCGTGCTCGACACGATCAAAGGGCGCCGATGACTTCCCTGTACCCTCTTCCCACGGCCGAAGGCGGCATGGCCATGCAGCGGACCCGCGGCGCAGGGCGCCTGTCGGCCAAGCTGTCCGCCGGTCAAAGTCGCATCGACCGGCTTTTTCAGGAAGGTTCCGCCCGTATCCGTCTCCCGCGCGTAGCCCGAGGGGCCCCGCTTGAGGCCGTGCTGATCAACACCGCGGGCGGCCTGACCGGTGGCGATCGCATGGACTGGCATTTCGAGGCAGGCGAGGGGGCCTCGCTGCTGCTTGCCACCCAGGCCTGCGAAAAGACCTACAAGGCGCAGGGCGACAGTGAAGCCCGGGTCTCTGTGCAATTGAAGCTGAATGCCGGAAGTTCCCTGGTCTGGTTGCCGCAGGAAACCATCCTGTTTGACCGGGCGCGGCTGGCGCGAAGCATAGACGTGGATATGGCTCCCGGAGCCCGGCTGCTGATGGTGGAGCCGGTGGTCTACGGCCGCCTCGCCATGCGGGAGGCCGTTACCGAGGGCCAGTTCCATGACCGCTGGCGCATCCGCGAGGCAGGGCACCTGGTTCACGCCGAGGACATGAGGCTTGGGCCGATGATTGCCAAAGCCTTGAGCCGTCCTGCGGTGGCAAATGGCGGGCTGGCGATGGCGACCGTGCTGATGATCGCGCCGGATGCGGAGGCCAGGCTGGCCGACGCACGCCGGCTGATTGGCGGATCCGGCGGCGCCAGCCACATGATGATGCCTCCGGGTGCCGGCCAAGGCGCCGGAACTGGCAAGCTTCTTGCTCGCATTGTTGCAGGCGACAGCTATGAACTGCGCAAAGTGCTGGTACCATTGATCCGCCTGCTCAATCCTGCGGGCGGCATGCCGAAAGTCTGGTCGATATGAGAGAAACGCCATGAACCTGACACCGAGGGAAAAAGACAAGCTGCTCATCGCCATGGCCGCCATCGTGGCGCGCAAGCGGCTGGAGCGGGGCGTCAAGCTCAACCATCCCGAAGCCATCGCGCTGATCACCGATTTTGTCGTCGAAGGCGCACGCGACGGCCGCCCGGTGGCCGAGTTGATGGAGGCCGGCGCCCATGTGGTCACCCGCGACCAGGTGATGGATGGCATCGCCGAAATGATCCACGACATCCAGGTCGAGGCAACGTTCCCCGACGGCACCAAACTGGTGACCGTGCACGAACCGATCCGCTAGGAAAAGTCCAGTGAATCCGAAATCTCCCCTCGACGCCGCCCTTCTGCGGGAGCAGTATTTGCAATGCACGAAAGTGCTTCATCCTGACGGCGTGACCAATTGAGGGCGCCGCGTTGACCACAAGAGGAACTTCACGATGATCAAACGCTTTTTCATGACGACCGCGGCCCTTGTTGCCGCTACGGCTCCGGCCTTTGCGCACCTCGATCCTGCCGAGCATGGCTCGTTCGCGGCAGGTATTTCGCATCCGCTCTTCGGTCTCGACCATGTCTTGGTGATGCTGGCTGTTGGCCTCTGGGCGGCTTCGCTCGGTGGACGCGCCATGCTGGTCGTCCCCGCAAGCTTCGTTGGCGCGATGGGGCTCGGGTTTGCCGCCGCGATCTCTGGCGTGCCGCTTCCCTTCGTCGAACCGGTGATCTTGGCCTCGATCATTTTCATCGGCATCATGGTGGCCTTGGCGCTGCCTTTCTCGGTTGCCGGAATGGCGGTGTCGGTCGGCTTCTTTGCGGTATTTCATGGCCATGCGCACGGCGGTGAACTCGGCCAGGCCGGGGCGGCAAGCTTTGCCATCGGCTTCATGCTTGCAACCGCGGCGCTGCATGCCACCGGCATTGCGCTCGGCTTAGGTTTCTCGCGGCTTCAGGCATCTGCCGGGAAGGCCTATATGACCCGCTCGGCAGGTCTTGCAACAGCCGCTGCCGGGTTGGCGCTGGCATTCGCCGGCTGAACGGAACGGGCTACGGAGAAATGACAATGGTCCCAGGTGAAATCATCACGAAAGAAGGCGATATCGAACTCAACACGGGCGCGGCCACGGTCACGCTCAAGGTCGCCAACACCGGTGACCGGCCGGTGCAGGTGGGCAGCCATTATCATTTCTTCGAAACCAACGAGGCCCTGAGCTTCGACCGTGAAAGGGCGCGTGGCCAGAGGCTCGATATAGCCGCTGGCACCGCTGTCCGGTTTGAACCGGGTCAGGAACGCGATGTGACGCTTGTGCCGCTCTCGGGCGGCCGTGAGGTCTATGGATTTCAGCAGAAGGTGATGGGGAAGCTCTGAAGGTTTCGCTGCGCCTGAACAGGGGGAAGGAGAACCCGTATGTGCCATGTATGCGTGATCAACAACGTCAAATCCTCAATGCTGTCGCGCCGTGATTTCTTCCGCAAATCCGCGGCCGCCGGGCTCGCTGCCACGGCGGCGGGCGCTTTCTCCGCCCGCCCGGCCCTGGCCCAGGCAGCCGGCAAGGTGGTCGATCTCACCCACACGCTTGACGGCGATTTCCCGACATTCGATGGCAAGCCTGGAATTCTCTACACCGAGAACGTCAATTTCGATGCTTCCGGCTACCAGCTCTGGGAACTGACCATTTTCGAGCACTCCGGCACCCATATCGATGCGCCGCTGCACTTCTCTAAGGACGGCACATCGGTGGCCGAACTCGATCCGCAAAACCTGATCTGTCCACTCTGCATCATCGATATCAAGGCCAAGGCTGCCGACGAACCCAATTCGATGGTCGAGCCCGAAGACATCGAAGCCTTTGTCAGCGCTCACGGCGACATCCCCGAAGGCGCCTGCGTGGCCATGAATTCAGGCTGGCAGGACAAGGTCGGCGATGCCAGCTACCGCAACAACGCGGAAGGCAATTTCGCCTTTCCGGGCTTTTCCAAGGCTGCGACTGACATGCTGGCCGAGATGGGCGCGGCCTCGATCGCGGTTGACACGCTTTCGCTCGATCCGGGCAATTCGGCGGATTTCGCGGTGCATTACTCATGGCTCCCGGGTGGACGTTTTGGCATCGAGAACATCGCCAATCTCGATGCTCTGCCCGCGAGCGGAGCCACCCTGTTTGTCGGTGCTCCAAAGCACCGCAACGGCACCGGCGGTCCCGCCCGCATCATGGCCATGGTCTGATGCGCCGCAAACCCGCAAATTCCATCGAGATATGGCGAGCCTATGCCGGTCTCGGCATGCTCGCCCTGGAGGCGCAGGCCGTGGTGGGCATGCGGATGCTTGGGATGAGTGGCGCCTGGCCGGTCGGCAAGAACGAGAACCGGAAAATGCTGTCGGAAAAGCCGCCGGCGTTTTCCAAGGCGGCCACCGCGGCAGCCAGAAAGGCGGCGTCAGGCGCAAGGCCGGATCAGGTCCTCTCGGCTGCCGTCAAGCCGCTGGCGCAAACCGCACGGGCAAACCGCAAGCGTCTCGCCGCCAAGGCGGGGTTTCGCAGGACGAAAGCATGAGCCGATTGAAGAAGATCGTTCGAAAAGGGTTGGGATTTTGTCTGGCCGGCCTGCTGGCGACCTCCACGCTGGCCGATGACAAGCCCGATTGCATCGATCCGCAGACCCAGATGGAAATGACCTATTGCGCCGGTGTCGACTATGAGGATGCCGACGCCGATCTCAATGCGCTCTGGCCCGATGTAATCGCCGCTGCAAAACTCAACGACGAATATGTGGCCGACATGGCGCGTGAACGCGGCGTGCCGACAACGGTGGAAGCCCTGCGCGATGCCCAGCGCGCCTGGATCAGGTTCCGCGACGCTCAATGCGAATTCGAAGCCTATGAAGTCTTCGGCGGCACCATGCAGCCGATGGTCGGAAGCCTCTGTCTGACGCGGCTGACCCGAGAACGCATCACGTTGCTGTCCCAGGCACTTGAGAGCCGCTGATGGCCCGCTTTTTGCATGCTCGACTGACTGAGTGCTAAACCAACCGAGGATCACCGATGCCCGCCAAGATCTCCCGCTCATCCTACGCCGCGATGTATGGTCCGACCGTCGGTGACAAGGTCCGGCTTGCCGACACCGAGCTCTTCATCGAGGTCGAAAAGGACTTCACCACCTATGGCGAAGAGGTCAAGTTCGGCGGCGGCAAGGTGATCCGCGACGGCATGGGGCAGTCCCAGGTCACCCGTGCCGATGGCGCGGTGGATACTGTCATCACCAATGCGCTGGTGGTCGATCACACCGGCATCTTCAAGGCCGATATCGGCCTGAAGGATGGCCGCATCGCCTCCATAGGCAAGGCTGGCAATCCCGACACTCAGCCCGGCGTCGACATTATTGTCGGCCCCGGCACGGAGGTGATTGCAGGTGAAGGCAAGATCCTCACCGCTGGCGGTTTCGACAGCCATATCCACTTCATCTGCCCGCAGCAGATCGAGGAAGCCCTGATGAGCGGGCTGACAACCATGCTCGGCGGCGGCACCGGCCCCGCACACGGCACGCTGGCCACCACCTGCACGCCCGGCCCCTGGCACATCGGCCGCATGATCCAGGCCATGGACGCGTTCCCGATGAACATTGGCCTGTCGGGCAAGGGCAACGCCTCGAAACCGAGAGCGCTCGAGGAAATGATCCTCGGCGGCGCCTGCGCGCTCAAGCTGCACGAGGACTGGGGCACCACGCCGGCGGCCATCGACAATTGCCTCGCCGTGGCCGACCAGTATGACGTCCAGGTGATGATCCACACCGACACGCTCAATGAAAGCGGCTTTGTCGAGACCACTGTCGATGCCATCAAGGGCCGCACCATTCACGCCTTTCACACCGAAGGCGCCGGTGGCGGCCATGCACCCGATATCATCAAGGTCTGCGGACTGCCGAATGTCCTGCCGTCCTCGACCAACCCGACCAGGCCCTACACGGTCAACACCATCGCCGAGCATCTCGACATGCTGATGGTCTGCCATCATCTGGACAGCTCTATTCCCGAGGACATTGCCTTCGCCGAAAGCCGCATCCGCAAGGAGACGATTGCCGCCGAAGACATCCTTCATGACATCGGCGCCTTCTCGATCATTGCGTCGGACAGCCAGGCGATGGGCCGCGTCGGCGAGGTGATCATCCGCACCTGGCAGACTGCCGACAAGATGAAGCGCCAGCGCGGCGCCTTGCCCGAGGAAACCGGCGACAATGACAATTTCCGCGTCCGCCGCTACATCGCCAAATACACCATCAACCCGGCAATCGCCCAGGGGGTGTCGAAACACATAGGCTCGATCGAGGTCGGCAAACGCGCCGATCTGGTGCTGTGGAATCCGGCATTCTTTGGCGTCAAGCCCGACATGGTCTTGCTCGGTGGCATGATTGCCGCCGCCCCGATGGGCGATCCCAATGCCTCGATCCCGACCCCGCAGCCGGTGCACTACCGCCCCATGTTCGGCGCCTATGGCAAGGCGCGGACGGAATCCTCCGTCACCTTCGTCAGCCAGGCCGCGATCGAGGACGGGCTTGCCCACAAGCTCGGTACCGCCAAGCAGCTCTGCGCGGTTGAAAACACCCGCGGCGGGATTTCCAAGTCATCCATGCTGCTCAACGACGCGCTGCCCCATATCGAGGTCGACCCGGAAACCTACGAAGTCCGCGCCGATGGCCAACTGCTGACCTGCGAACCCGCGACCGTCGTGCCGATGGCGCAGCGCTATTTCATGTTTTAGATATGCCGCATGGCTGCGGACAAATACCTGCGGTCTCTTCAGTCCCGTTGATGCTCGTCAAGCCATGCAGCTTCATTTTTGGCTTATACTTGCCTTCTGAACGTCAGAAGGGAGAAGCCAATGTCCGGTATCAGGTTGAAGCACAAGGGTTGGGTTTTGATTGTAGACGGCGAGAAGGCATTGTTTCTGGAAAACACCGGCACTCCGGATCACCCGGAACTGCATGTGGTCACTGCGTTCGGGCAATCCAACCCCAGAACATCGGCACAGGGTGAGGATCGTCCCGGACGCCTGTCCGACGGGATGGGCAGCGCGCACCGAAGTGCGGTGCAGGAAACCGATTGGCACCGCTTGGCCAAACACGAATTCGCCCATAAGATCGCATCGCTGCTCGAGCAGGAAGCTCAGGTGGACCGCTTCGACCAACTCGTCATCGTGGCGCCGTCGGTGATCATGGGTGAATTGCGCAAGTCGTTGTCCGGCCATGTTTCAAAACGGATTGTTGCGGAAGTGGCAAAGGATCTGACCGGTCACCCGGTGCCTGAAATTGAAAAGCTGCTTTTCGGATAGGGATACGCATGAATCTGCTGACGGTCACATCAGTCACAAGGACGTTTGAGAATCCCGTCGCAACCATTACCCTGGATGAAACCGCACGGCATCGACGCCGCATGCGGATGGTCTCTGACCGCATGGATAACGGCGCCACCATCACCTTCCTGCTCGATCTGCCGCAGGCGCGGCTGTTGCGCCATGGTGACGGTCTGGTGCTCGACGATGGCCGGGTCATCGAGATTCGCGCGGAACCCGAAAGGCTGATGGAGGTGAGGGGCAGGGATGCCCGGCATCTGCTGTCGCTGGCTTGGCAGATCGGCAACCGGCACCTGGCCGCTGAAATCACTGAAACGGCGATCCGGCTGAGAACCGATCACGTGATCCGCGACATGCTGATCGGGCTTGGAGCTTCGGTTGAGGACATCGAAGCGCCGTTCGATCCCGAGGGCGGCGCCTATGGCGGGGCGCATGCCAGTCATCATCACGATCACGACCACGGCCATGAACATGCGCATGGTCATGAACACGGGCACACCCATGACTAGAAACCACGATTGGCATGGCGATCAGATCACCAGGGATACGGTCATTGATGCAGCCTACCGGAATACCCAGAATGTACGCCGGTTCTTCCTGTCCGAGATTGGTGAAAGGTTCAAGTTCGATCGCCCCTTCATGGAGTGGATGAGAACTCACCGGGGAGCCAGGATGTCAGACGCTGTTGCCGAATGGCTGCGCCGCGAGGCGGCGAAATGAGCGATGCAACAGCCCTTTTGCGGCTGATGAGCTGGCTCTCGCCGGTGTTTCCCATCGGTGGATTTGCCTATTCCGCCGGGCTGGAGCAGGCGGTGCACGCGGGCCATGTCGGCGACCGCGAGTCGCTCGCCGCCTGGGTCGAGGTTCAACTCACCCAGGGCGCACAATGGAATGACGCCGTCATGCTGGTGGAAGCCCATCGCGGCGCCGGTGACAGGGATGGACTTGCTGAACTGTCCGATCTTTGCCGGGCGCTCTGTGTCGGCCAGGAGCGTCTCAACGAAACGGTGGGGCAGGGGACGTCGTTTCTTCAGGCCGTGTCCCATTGGGTCAGTCGCGATCACTTCCCCGGACGGGAGACGCCCTTGCCGGTGGCTGTCGGAATCGCGGCAGGTGTCGACGGCATAGATCCCCGCCTGGCTGTCGGCGCCTATCTGCACGCCTTCGCGTCCAACCAGCTGCAATGCGCCATCAGGCTCTCCGTCCTGGGCCAGGATGGTGCCGCCGGAGCGCTGGCCGGCCTCGAGACGATCATCGGCGAAACAGCCGGGCGCGCCGCGAATTCGACACTGGAAGATCTTGGCGGCGCTGCCTTTGTTGCCGATATTGCCTCGATGAACCACGAGACCCTCGAACCGAGACTGTTCCTGTCATGATCATTGTATCGGCCCTGTTCATAGCGCTTGTGCTAGGACTGACCTCAGCCCTGCATTTTTACTGGGCCGCGGGCGGCATGTGGCCGGCCAGAGACGAGCAGAGCCTCGCTCGAACCGTCATCGGTGGCAACGGCATCGCCGGAATGCCCGACCGGCGGCTGACCATTGCGGTGGCAAGTTGCATAGCGCTTGCCGCGGTCTGGCCGATGCTGTGGCTCGGCTGGATCGTCACACCGGCACCGGATTGGCTGTTGACGGCCGGCATGGCAGTTCTGTCTATCGTGTTCATTGCCCGCGGCATCGCCGGATTTGTTCCTGCCGTAAAGAAAAGGAACAGTGAAGAGCCCTTCGCGACGCTGAACGCGCGCTATTTTTCGCCATTGATCGTGCTGCTTGGCTTGATTTTGACAGTACTCCTTCTGACAGATCCGAGGGTAACCCCATGACATCATCGAACGGCCCCCTGCGCATCGGCATCGGCGGCCCGGTTGGCTCCGGCAAGACTGCCCTGACCGACAAGCTCTGCAAGGCGATGCGCGACACCTACTCGGTCGCGGTGATCACCAATGACATCTACACCCGCGAGGACGCCGAGGCGTTGGTGCGGATGCAGGCACTGCCGTCCGACCGGGTGGTTGGCGTCGAGACCGGCGGCTGTCCGCACACGGCAATCCGCGAGGATGCCTCGCTCAACCTGCGTGCCATCGATGCGCTGAACGAGCGCCATCCCGGTCTCGACATCATCTTCATCGAGTCCGGCGGCGACAATCTCGCCGCCACCTTCTCGCCGGATCTCGCCGATCTGACGATCTATGTCATCTCAGTGTGCCAGGGCGAGGAGATCCCCCGCAAGGGAGGGCCGGCGATCACCAGGTCGGACCTGCTGGTGATCAACAAGATGGATCTCGCTCCCCATGTCGGTGCCGATCTTTCGGTCATGGAACGCGATGCATCGGCTGGCCGCAAGGGGCGGCCGCATTTGTTTACCGATATGCGCCGCGGCGCAGGGATCGAGGATGTGGTGGCATTCATCGAGGAGACCGGCGGGCTGCGCGCCGCCACGGCGGCGCAATAACCGGCCGGTAAGCGCCCCGGTTCAGTCCCGCTCGAAATCCGGCAGGCTGTTGAAGGCCGAGCGCAACGCATCGGACCACCCGTCGGAGATTTTCCGGTAGTAGGGATCGGTGGACTGGATGCGCTTCTCGTAGCCCTTGGTCAGGCTGTCGCGCTCATAATATTGAAGATCGAGCGGCAGACCCACCGACAGGTTCGATTTCAGCGTCGAATCGAACGAGACATAAAGCAGTTTGGTCGCCATCTCGAAGCTCATTTCCGGATCATACGCCCGCACCAGGATCGGCTTTCCGTACTTGTGCTCGCCGATCTGGAAAAACGGATTGTCGTCCGTCGCCTCGATGAAATTGCCTTCGGGGTAGATCAGGAACATCCGCATCGCGCCGCCGGCGACCTGGCCGCCGAGAATGAAGGTGGCGCTGAAGGTGGATTCACTCTGGTAGCCGCCGTCCGACGCTGTCTTGATCACGTCGCGTACGGTCTCGCCCACCAGGCGCGCAACGCCGAACATCGAGGGCACTTCCATGATGTCCGGGTGCCGGTCTTCGGCCGCCTTGGTATGTTCTTCCAGCATGCTGACAACCGTCTGTGTGGTTGCCAGATTGCCCGCCGACAAAAGCGTGATCAGACGCTCCCCGGGCTTGGACCAGGTGTACATCTTGCGGAAGGTGGAAATGTTGTCGACGCCTGCATTCGTCCGGGTGTCGGACATGAACACGAGGCCCCTGTTGAGGCGTAGCCCGACACAATAAGTCATGATTCGCGAATCAGCCCCGAAAATTAAGCAGGATTCTTATTGCTCCACTGTGATCCGGACTGCAAGCTGTTCTTCGCCGGTGCCGGTGCGCACACCTGATATCGGCGCGGCATCCTTGTAGTCGAGGCCATAGGCGATGTGGACATAGCGGTCATCGGGCGAGATATCGTTTGCCGGATCGAAGCCGACCCAACCGAGCCCGTCGACATGGGCTTCCGCCCATGCGTGGCTTGCGGCCTGGTCGGGCGTATCCTCCATCATCAGATAGCCCGACACGTATCGTGCCGGGAACCCCATCACGCGGGCGGCTGCGACAAAGGCCTGGGCGTGATCCTGGCAGACCCCTTTTCCGGAGGCCAGCGCATCTTCCGCCAGCGTCTGGGTCTGCGTCGCCCCCGGGACATAGGCCATGGCCTGATGCAGCTCGGTCTTGAGGCTGTGCAACTGGTCGAGCGGCTTGCCCTTCTCGATGCCGCGTGCCAGCTCGCGGATCAGTTTGCCCGGTTTCGTCAGCGCCGAATCCCGTTGGTAGAGCCACAATGGCATGTAGGCCTTGTGCGGGCCCGATACGCCAATCTTGTCGTAGGTCTCGACAATGCCGGAAGCCACGACCTTGATGGCTTCGGTGTCACGGCTCGCACTCACCAGTTCCACCATGTTTCCGAAATGGTCGACATAGCGTGCTTCCACCGTGCCGCCTTCAACCTCGGTGTTCCAGGAATGCACTGTCTGCAGTGGGCTGTTCTGCGGGGTCAGTCTGAGACGCTGCAGCGCATACCGGACCGGCTGCGCATAGGCATATTCTGTCACATGGGAAATCTTGAGCTGCATCAGGTCAGTCCTGGTAGAACCGGTAGGCTTCGGAGATTTCGGCAGCAACCCGGCTGTTCTGGCTGATGAAACCCTGAAGAAATTCGTGAAGACCGGTATCCATGATCGACTGGATTTCCCGCTCGCGCAGCATCCCCAATGTGGCTGCCGCGGTCTCATGGCAGCTTTCCCGTGCGCCATATTCCCGCTCGAGGTAGGAGAGGTTGGCGTTGATCTTGTCGTAGCAATAGGCAAGCGATCGCGGCATGCGGCCATTCAGGATCAGAAAATCCGCAATGTTGGACGGCTTGTAGTCGTCGTCATAGACCCATCCGTACGAGCGGTGTGCCGACACCGACCTCAGGATCGATTCCCACTGCACATTGTCGAGCGATGAGCCGACATAGGAAACCGCAGGCAACAGCACATAGTACTTCACATCAAGAATGCGCGAGGTGTTGTCGGCGCGCTCGATGAAGGTGCCAATGCGCGAGAAATTGTAAAGCTCGTTGCGCAGCATGGTGCCGTGAAAGGCGCCGCGTATCAGTCCCGTGCGCTGCTTGATGTTGTCGATGATCCCCGGCATGTCCGCACTTGAAGGCTTGCGCGCCAGCTGTGCCTTGATGTCGAGATAGCATTCGTTGGTTGCTTCCCAGGCCTCGCGGGTGAGCGCCGTTCTCACCATCCGCCCGTTGTTCCTTGCAGCTTCGATGGCGCAAAGAATGCTCGACGGGTTGGACTTGTCGCGCAGCAGGTAGGTCACGGCATCGGCGCTGGTGACTTCGGGATTGGTCTCGCAATAGGCGCTGTAGACCCCCGAACTGCGCAGCACCGATTCCCACTCCTCCTCGTGCCCATGCATGCGGGTGAGCGACATGCGCAAACCGGCATCGATCAGTCGTGCCGTGTTCTCCGCGCGCTCGATATAGCGGAACATCCAGAACAGGCCGTTTGCGGTTCTTCCCAGCATGTTCAGTCCTCCAGCACCCAGGTGTCCTTGGTGCCGCCTCCCTGACTGGAATTGACCACCAGCGAACCTTCCTTCAGCGCCACCCGCGTCAGTCCGCCCGGAATGATCTGGATCTTGTTGGAAACCAGCACGAATGGCCGCAGGTCGACATGCCGCGGCGCAAGCCCCTTCTTGACCAGGATCGGCACGGTGGACAGCGACAGCGTCGGCTGGGCGATGTAATTGCCGGGCTTGGCCTTCAGCTTGGCAGCGAACTCCGTCCGCTCGCGCTTGCTCGCGGCCGGACCCACCAGCATGCCGTAGCCGCCCGAGCCATGGACTTCCTTGACCACCAGCTCGGCGAGATTGTCGAGCACGTATTGAAGCGTGTCGGCTTCCGAGCAGCGATAGGTCGGAACGTTCTCGAGGATCGGCTTCTGGCCGGTGTAGAATTCAACGATCTCGGGCATGTAGGAATAGATCGCCTTGTCGTCTGCGATGCCGGTGCCCGGTGCATTGGCAATCGTGATGTTGCCCGCGCGGTAGACATCCATGATGCCGGGCACCCCGAGGGTTGAATCCGGACGGAAAGACAGCGGATCGAGATAGTCGTCGTCGACACGGCGGTAAAGCACGTCGATCGCCTGGTAACCGCGGGTGGTGCGCATGGCCACCTTGCCGTCGATCACCCGCAGGTCGGAGCCTTCGACCAGTTCCACGCCCATCTGGTCGGCGAGATAGGCGTGCTCATAGAATGCCGAATTGAAGATGCCGGGGGTGAGCACCGCAATCCGCGGCTTGCCCTTGCATCCGGGTGGCGCCACCGCCGCAAGGCTCTGACGCAGCAGTTTCGGGTAGTTCTCGACCGGGCGAACCTTGTTGAGATGAAACAGTTCGGGAAACATCTGCATCATGGTTTCGCGGTTTTCCAGCATGTAGGACACGCCCGATGGCGTCCGCGCATTGTCCTCCAGAACGTAAAACTGCCCCTCGCCGGTGCGGACGATGTCTGTGCCGATAATGTGCGTATAGACCCCGCCCGGCGGACGCATGCCGATCATTTCAGGCAGGAATGCGTCGTTCTTCTCGATCAGCGCCCGCGGCACGCGGCCCGCCTTGATGATTTCCTGCTTGTGGTAGATGTCGTCAAGAAAGGCGTTGAGCGCCATCACCCGCTGTTCGATGCCTTGCGCCAGCTTGCGCCATTCCGATCCGGAGATGATCCGCGGCACAATGTCGAAGGGGATCAGCCGTTCCGAAGAGTCTTCCTTGCCGTATACGGCAAAGGTAATGCCGGTCTTTCGAAAGATGGTTTCGGCATCGCGGGACTTCTTGATGAGATCGGAAGTCTTCTGTTCCGAATGCCAGTTGAAGTATCCCTTGTAGGGTGTTCGCGGAAGGCTGTCCGCAGTCAGCATTTCATCGAAAGGCACGTGTTTGGTGCTCCCCTTTTGAGATCATAAGATCGCATCACGGCTTAGAAAGCAAGAACCGTGCAGAATTTCTATTGTTCCGTAAGGACTGCGTTTTTTTTGCCTTGTGTTGCAATCCTGTCTCAATCCGGTTGGGCCTACCGCAGCGTGAGGACCGTTGATCTTGCTTCTCGCAAAGGCCGGGTTTAACGCTCCCCTGTCTCCTCAGTGCCGGTATCCTCATCATCGGTGCTAAACAGGTTTGGATCCGCTTCATGACCCTCGATCGCATCGCTCCGGCCCTGTTCGTCCTGCTCTGGTCAACCGGTTGGATCGTGGCCAAATACGCCAGTCCGCACGCCGATCCGCTTACTTTCCTGAGCCTGCGTTTCACGCTTGCCGCCGTGCTGTTCGCCGTCATCGCCTTCGTAAGCCGTGCCGCCTGGCCATCGTCCCGATCCGGCTACCGCCACGCCGTTGTTTCCGGGGTGTTTCTGCATGGCATCTATCTGGGTGGAGTCTGGTGGGCGATTTCCCAGGGTGTGCCTTCCTCGGTGTCGGGCCTGATTGCGGCCCTGCAGCCGCTGTTGACGGCACTTGCCGCTCCGCTGATCGTCGGTGAACGGCTCAGCGGCGCGCAAAAGCTCGGTGTTGTGCTTGGATTTGCCGGGCTGACGGTCGCCATCCTGCCACGCCTGATGGCGCTCGAATCCTCCATGCTGCAGATCGCCCTGCTGCCCTTGCTGGTCAATGTTTTTGCCATGGCATCAGTGACTGCGGGCACGCTCTACCAGAAGCGCTATCTGCAGGAGGGCGACCTGCGCTCCATCGCGTCGCTGCAGTATGTTGGCGGGTTTCTGGTGGTCATGCCGATGGCATTGCTGATCGAGCCTCTGCGGGTCGACTGGAACCTGGAATTCGCGCTCGCCATGGGCTGGTCCGTCCTTGGCCTTTCGCTGGTCTCGATCATGTTGCTGCTCTATCTCATCCGGCGTGGCCAGGTTTCGCGTGCCGCGTCGCTGACCTACCTGGTGCCGCCTGCCGTCGCGATCGAAAGCTGGATCCTCTTCGGTGAGGTGCTGACTGTCCCGATGATCATCGGGACACTGATCGTCGTCATTGGCGTCTGGCTGACCAATCGCAAGACACGGGTCATCGTCTAGGCGGACTCGCAAGCAAATTGGAGAGTGTCATGGTGCTCGAAAATCTGACGATCCGGCCAGCGACCATCGCCGACGAAGCCATGGTTTCGGGAGTTCTTGCTGAGAGCTATGCCAGTCTCTGGCAAGACCATTACTCCCGCTCAGATCTTGATGTGCTGTTGCCGTTGATAACCCGGGCCCAGCCGCAGCTGCTGGAGTCTGGCCGGTTTTTTGTCGCCATCAGCAACAGACAATGCGCCGGTTGCGGTGGCTGGAGTCTGGCCGTTCCCGGCAGGACGGATGAAATCGTTCCCGGCACCGGACATGTCCGCCATTTCGCGGTCCATCCGGATCATCTGCGCAAGGGTGTCGCCAGAGCGCTTTACAGCGTCTGCCTGGCGCAGGCCAGGAACCTCGGCCTGGTTCGCATGGAAGCCTGGTCTTCCCTGCAGGCTGTACCGTTCTATGCCGGTCTGGGCTTCCGCGAGATCGAGCCGTTGACGATCGATTTTCCCGACGGCATTGCCCTCCAGTCGGTCCGGATGATTGCCGATCCCGCGTGATCAGAAATCGGTCGGCACGCCGCCTTCCTGCTTGCGCCTGGCGACAAAGGCATCAAGCTCTTCCGCGATGGCTTCATCGAGTGCCGGGGCCTCGTAACCCGCGAGTGTTTCCTTCCACACCCGATTGGCATGGTCGTAGGTGGTGGGCTGGCCGGCAAGGCTCCAGCTTTCGAAATTGCGCCAGTCCGAAAGCATCGGCGAGTAAAACGCGGACTCGTAGCGCGACAAGGTGTGCGCGGTGCCAAAATAGTGACCGCCCGGGCCGACATCCGCAATCGCATCCATGGCCAGCGCTTCCGGGCTGGTGTCGAGCGGTGCCAGGAATTCGGCGACCATTTGCAGCATGTCGACATCCATCACGAATTTCTCGAAAGAGGCCGTCAGACCGCCCTCCATCCAGCCTGCGGCATGCATGATGAAGTTGCCGCCGCCCTGAACCAGTGCCCAAAGCGACATCATCGATTCGTAAGCTGACTGGGCGTCGAGCGTGTTGGCCGCGCAGGTGTTGGACGTCCGGTATGGCAGTCCATAGCGGCGGGCCAGCTGTCCCCCCGCCATGACCGCTTTCATGTATTCCGGGGTTCCGAAGGCCGGTGCCCCCGATTTCATATCGACATTCGAGGTAAAGCCTCCATAGATCACCGGCGCGCCCGGCCGGACCAGCTGGGTAAAAGCGATCCCGGCGAGAGCTTCGGCGTTCTGCTGCACCAGCGCCCCGGCTATGGTGACCGGCGCCATCGCGCCCGCCAGCGTGAACGGCGTGATCACCACGACCTGATTGCGCGATGACATCTCTATGATGCCCTGCAGCATCGGGGCGTCGTACCGCAGCGGCGAGGAGGCATTGATAATCGTGAACAGGGAAGGTTCCGCTTCGAGCTGTTCGGCTGACACACCGCGGCCGATGCGTACGATCTCCAGTGCATCAAGATTGCGCTCTTTGCCCAGGGAATAGGCATGGAATGGCTTGTCTGTGAGCTTGACCAGATCCGACAGGCAATCGAGGTGCCGCACCGAGGCGTGCAGGTCGGTCGGTTCCACCGGGTAGCCGCCGGTCATGTGGATGACGTCGAAGGATTGCGCCAGTCTTATGAGGTTACGGTAATCTTCCTGTGTTCCGGTCCTGCGGCCATTGTCCTTGTCGGAGCAATAGGGAGCCGATGCAACCTGAGCGAAGGCGAGATTGCGTCCGCCGATGTTGACATTCCGCTCGGGATTGCGCGCATGCAGGGTGAACGGGCCGGGGGCCTGCCTCACCAGGTCCAGCACCAGCCCGCGATCGAGCCGCACCCGCTCGGTGCCTGCAACGACATCAGCGCCCGCTGCGGCAAGCCGGTCCCGCGCCTCCTTGAGCATGAAATCCATCCCGATTTGCTCAAGCACGGCAAGCGATGCCTCGTGGATGGCTTCCAGTCCCTCCTCGGACAGAAGAAGCGATGGCTCCTGTGTATTGAGTATCGAGCGATAGCGCAGAGTGGCCGGGCCTTTCCTGCCCTTGCCCCGGTCTCCGCCGCGTCCCCCGCCTGCGCGCCTGCGCCTTTCCGGTGCTCCGGCGGTGTTTTCGATCGCCGTAGCGACAATGTCCTCAAGCTTGCTCATGGGAGTGCGCCTTGTGCGGTTTCATCCGACGCTCTGCCTGGCAGCGATGGATCGGCCGCAGGCTGGTCGGCAAAGACGCTATGCCGGACTTTGCCTTTCGGCAAGCGGCTTTGAGGTCGTTAAGTGGCTGCGTCCTGGCAGCAACCCCGGCGCGAAATACAGCTTCGCGAAAGCCGCCGGGTCTAAAGCGTAATTGATGGTTAACGCTTTATTCAAAGCCAGTGTGCAGACTGGGCATGCAGAATCGGGCGATTGCTTGCATCTATGGGGACTGCCGGGTGGATGAAGTGGAAAGTAACGAGGGCGACGACTCGCTCGCCAAAGCCTGTGCACAGGTCTCCCGCGATTCCAATCCGGCTTTCGTCAAGGATTCGGAGCTCCGCTATCTTGCGGTCAACACAGCCTATGCCGAATTGTGGGACTGCCAGCCCGCGGCCCTGATTGGCCAGCAAAGCCATCAGCATTTTGAATCCGCCGAACAGAACGACCGCGACGAGAAGGAGCGCCGTACCCTCGTGTTCGGCAAGGATCAGGTGGCCCTGTTCACCCATCCTCTCAAGGGTGGGCGCTACCGGATCCGAATCCAGCGCGAGCGGCGCGCCTCGGGCAAGACGTTTATCGTCGGGCATTTCGAGCCGATCGCGGGCGTGCGCTTTGAAACCGTTGAGGCGGAAAGAACCACGCCCTCAGCTTTGCATGGGTCGGCTCCGGGGCAGCCAGTATACGGCAATGGTGCGGAGGCTGCGTCCCCCAAGGACATGACGGTACCGGATCTGCGGATCTCTGTCAGCGACGAGAACGCCGACCAATCGCTTCTCGACCGCTTCAACGAGATATTCGACTGCATGGATGTTGGTATCGTGCTTTACGATCCCAATGACGTGCTGATCTACGTCAATCCGGCAATGGATGCCATGACATCGCCGGACTACACGCTCGATGTCGGAAAATCGCTTCGCGAGGTCCTCGAAGTCACCTGCAGTTTCAGCGAGGCCGAAGAGCCCGAAGCCCGCAAGGACTGGATCGAAAACCGCATTGCGGTGCATCGCGACTATGGAAAGGCAACGGTCGAGCGGCTCAAGAATGGCCGCTGGATCAGGATCATCAACCGTGGCCTCAAGGATGGCTACACCCTGGGTTTGCGCGTCGATGTGACCGCATTGAAGGAACGCGAGACCGCGCTGGAAACCAAGGTGGCGGAAAACCAGTTGTTCCGCGCGATCCTCGACGAGATGCCGATTTCGAGCTTCGTCAAGGACGAGGATTACCGCTACATCTATGTCAATCGCGCCCACGGCGAACTGACCGGCCTGTCCGGAAAGGATATGCTCGGCAAGGATGACTTCCAGGTCTTTGGCGAACAGGGCGGCCCGCTGCGGGAAGCAGATACGGAAGCGATGAACGGTCTCGGCCTGATGGAACGGGAAATCGAGCTGGACAGCGCAAGAGGCGAAACCCTCAAGCTGATCGATCGGAAAGTCGGCTTTACCGGCCCGGCCGGACGGCGCTACCTGCTCGGCACGACCATCAACGTTAGCGATATGAAACGCCGCGAGCGCGAGGTGTATGAGGCCCAGCGCCGTGCCGAACTCCACAAGGCCGACCTCGAAAGCGTGATCGAGGCCATGTACATGGGCATGGTTGTCGTTGACCGCGACACCAATGTCGAACTGATCAACGGAGCGTTCTTCCGCATCTGGAAAATCGCGTCCCGTGACGACTACATCGGCGCCCCCTTCCGTGCGCTCATCGATGTCAATCGCGAGAACGGTATCTATCAGGTCGCGGAGGAAGACTTCGAAGATTACGTCGAGGCGCGTCTGCAGGAAATCCGGGCGGGCTACGTTGAGCCGCGGGAATTCTCCCGCGCCGATGGGCGCACCATGATCTACTCTGTCCGCTCGCTCTCCGAAGGCAAGCGGATGATATCCTATTTCGATGTCTCCGAACTCAAGCAGCGTGAACAGGAACTCGATCTCGCCAGAGCCGAGATCGAGCGCGCCAGCGAGCTTCTGCGCGGAGCGGCCGGAGCCATGGCGCAGGGCTTGATGGTGACCCAGAATGCGGTCATCCAGTTCGCAAACGATGCCTTCTATGAAATGCTCGAGGTGCCGCGTGAGGTTGCCGCGGTCGGCAAGGACCTCAATAACTTCTTCGATTTCTGTCAGCAGCGCGGTGATTACGGCAGCGATGAAAAGGCCGAGGCCACCCGGACAAGTGTCAATGACTACCACAGGAAAATGGTGCCGCACACAATCGAGCGGCAGACCAGATCCGGTCGCTGGCTCCGGATAGACGGCAAGCCGACTGACAGTGCATCGATGATCATCACCTACACCGATGTCACCGACGCGAAACATCGCGAGGAAGAGCTGCAGCATCTGGTGGTCAAGGCAGAAATGGCCGATCGTGCGAAATCGGAGTTTCTGGCCAATATGAGCCACGAGATCCGCACCCCGATGAACGGTGTGCTGGGCATGGCCGAATTGCTCGCCCGGACCGAACTGGACACCCGCCAGCGCACCTTTACCGACATCATCGTCAAATCCGGCAATGCGCTCCTGACCATCATCAACGACATTCTCGATTTTTCAAAGATCGATGCCGGCCAGCTCGTTCTTGATCAGGCCCCGTTCGATCTCTCTGAGACCGTCGAGGACGTGGCGTCGCTGATTTCAAGCCGTGCGGTCGACAAGGACATCGAACTGATCGTCCGCATCGATCCTTCCCTGCCGTCGCGGGTGGTGGGCGATGTGGGCCGCCTCCGGCAGATCATCACCAATCTGGCCGGCAACGCCATCAAGTTTACCGAATCCGGGCACGTTCTCATCGAAGTCACTGGTGCGGTCAGCAGTTCGGACAAGCTCGATCTCGCAATTCATGTGCACGACACCGGAATGGGCATTCCGGCAGACAAGCTGGAAGCGGTCTTCGAGAAGTTCTCGCAGGTCGATACATCCTCGACCCGCCGGCACGAGGGGACCGGCCTCGGGCTGGCCATCACTTCCCGGCTGGTCGATCTGATGGAAGGCCGGATCCACGCTGAAAGCGAGGTCGGCAAAGGTTCGGTGTTCACGATCGAAGTGAGCCTGCCTGTCGATCACAGCACGGTCGAGCGCGTTCGCATTGCGCCGATCGATGTCTCCGGAGCAAGGGTCCTGGCGATCGACGACAACCCCGTCAACCGGTCCATCCTGATTGAGCAGTTGACCGCCTGGGGGTTTGATTCCTGTGCCGCTGTTTCCGGTCAGGAGGGGCTCGAGGTGCTTGCTGCAGCAAACAAGTTCGCAGTCCCGGTCGATGTCGTCATCCTCGATTATCACATGCCCGAGATGGATGGCGTGATGACGGCGCGGAAGATCCGCAACAGTTTCGGTCCGGACAAGCCTGCAATCATCATGCTGACCTCGATGGACCTCAGCGCATCCGATGCCGATATCCGCAAGGGTGCGGTGCAGGCTGCCTTGATGAAGCCGGCGCGCTCTTCGCTGCTGCTTGAGACCATCGTCGACGTGTTGCAGGCCGCAGCACATAACCAAAGGGCCAGCCATGTGGAAGCCTCGGCTGGGGCTGATACCGAGCCGGCGGGGCAGGTTCCGCTCGCTTCGCCGCGCACGCCCGTGATGTCCGCGCCGCCGCCGCATCGCTCCGCTCAAACGCCCTCGGCGGAAAAAGCACGGGGCGGCCAGCGTCTCGAACTGCTTGTCGCTGAGGACAACGAAGTCAACCAGATCGTCTTCACCCAGATCCTTGACGAGATGGGACTGAACTACCGGATCGTCGACAATGGTGGCAGCGCCTACGACACTTGGAAGAGCCATCGCCCGGCGATGATCCTGATGGATGTCTCCATGCCGGTCATGAACGGCCATCAGGCGACCCAGGCCATCCGCAAGGCGGAGGCGGAAGATGCGGACCTTGGCCATACCCCGATTGTCGGCGTAACCGCGCATGCCTTGACCGGTGACATGGAACGCTGTCTCGATGCGGGCATGGATGACTATCTCTCCAAGCCGATCAGCCCGGAAAAGCTGGAAGCCAAGATCAGGGAATGGTTGCCCGAGGAGATTGCGGCTCGCATCAAACACGGGTGACCGGTCTCCCATCGTCCGGACTTTGAAGCTTCACAAGAAAGCCTCAGTCCGCAAGCGGTCCTTCTGGGCTGCGGGGTTGGCCGGTTTCCAGAATGCCGATGCTCATGTCGCGCTTGCCGGCATGGCCCGGGCGTTTCTCCACGGTAAATCCTGCGGCCTGCAGGTTCCGCCGGACCCATCCGGCGGCCGAATAGGTGGCAAACGTCCCGCCTTCGCATGTACGGCTGGCGACAGCCTGCATGAGTTCCTCGGACCACATCTCCGGATTGCGGGCCGGTGAGAACCCGTCGAGATACCATGCGTCCGCATCAAACTTTGCCTCCCGCACCTCCGTCAGGGCGAGCCCCGCATGGATATGAAGGCTGATGGAGCTTTTCCCGTTTTCGATATCGAGCCTGATGTCTCCCTCGGGCTTATCTGGCCATCCGGCGGTGAGTCGCTCCGCTCTCGGGCCGAGATCCGGCCATGCGGCCAGCGCGCGGATCATGTCTTGTCTATCAAGCAGGCGCAGTTCGAAGGAGTGAAACTCAAGCCGCGCCCCAGGAGCGGCGGCACGCTCCCATGCAGACCATGTCTCGATGAAGTTCAGGCCCGTGCCAAAGCCCAGCTCAGCGATCACGAAGTGCTGCCTTCCGGCAAAGCGTTCGGGAAGCCCGTTGCCGCTCAAGAACACGTGGCGGCATTCCGCCCGGCCATCCGCGCGCGAATAATAGAAGTCGCCAAACTCCTCTGAATAAGGCATATCGCCCGCATGCCACGACAGCGGCGCGCGCTGGCGCGGAGTATCGTCATCTGGTTCAGGGGGATCGATCATGGCTGTTGCCGATAAAGCCGCATCGCCTGCCGGTCAAGCAACGCCTGATCTGCTGATCGCCGGGGCAGGGGTTTCGGGATTGTGGCTTGCGCTCAAGGCGACGCGCGCCGGCCTCTCCGTCACGCTGGTCGAGCGGGGAAACCCCGGCGGTGGTGCCAGCGGCGGCTTCCTCGGCGCACTGATGCCGCACAGTCCCGAACGCTGGAACGGCAAGAAGGAATTCCAGTTCCGCGCCCTCGTTGACCTCGAAGACGAGATTGCAAGGCTTGAGTCCGAAACAGGTGTCCCTTGTGGCTACCGAAGGGTCGGCCGGATCCTGCCATTGACCTCGGAACGCGGTCGCATCACTGCCATAGAACGGATCCCCGAAGCCCAGGCCAATTGGGGCGAAGTGTTCGGTTATACAGTGCACCATACCCCTGACAGGGGAGACTGGCCCAATATCCTGCGGGCTCCCCATGGTGTCGTGCACGAAACACTGTCGGCGCGGATATCCCCGCCCGGGTTGCTCGAGGCGCTCCTGACCGGTCTCGCCGTGATGCCGAACTTCGATTTCCGGCTCGGTGTCGAGCTGGTCGAGTTGTCCGCAACCGGCAAGTTGGCAAGACTGTCGGACGGATCGACCGTCGGCTTCGGCCATGCGGCGCTGGCAAACGGTATCGATGCATTCCCGATGATCGCCCGGCTGGCCGGGCTTCCGGCTCATTCGGTCGGGGGCGGCGTCAAGGGGCAGGCTGCGCTTATGGATGCCGGCGCGCCGCCGGATCTGCCTTTGGTCTATGATGACGGTGTCTACGTGATCGCCCATGAGAATGGCCGCGTCGCCGTGGGCTCGACCAGCGAAAACCGGTTCGATGATCCGCAGGCAACCGATGAGCGGCTCGATGAAATCATCAAGCGGGCCCGCAAGCTTTGCCCCTTGATCAAGGATGCGCCGGTGATCCGCCGTTGGGCCGGGGTGCGGCCCCGGGCTGTCGGTCGTGATCCCATGCTTGGACCTGTTCCTGGCGCGCCGGGCGTCCTGGCCATGGCGGGCGGGTTCAAGATCAGCTTCGGCATTGCCCACCGCATGGCCTACTGCCTGGTGGCTGAAATCACCGGGGAAGCCGGGCCGGAGACGCCGCAAAGCTTTGCGGTCACCAGCCATCTGGCCAAGGCGGCCGAACAACCGGCCAAGTCATAGATCACCAAACATCGCTAAAGGTCGTCAACCGGTTGGAATCGCCGCAACAGTTTGCGGTTTTTCTTCAAAGTCCGGGTATCGACATTTGCCGTCGTGCTGCTACCGTTCGGCCTCTATCAGGATGGACTGGACAATGAACACAATACCTTATCCCCGCGATCTTGTGGGCTACGGCCGTACCTCGCCTGACCCGAAATGGCCCGGGGGCGCCCACTGCGCCGTTCAGTTCGTGGTCAACTACGAGGAGGGGGGTGAAAGTTCGATCCTCGATGGTGATCCGGCGTCCGAAAGCCTGCTGTCGGAAATCGTCGGTGCGCAACCCTGGCCCGGCCAGCGCAACATGAACATGGAATCGCTTTACGAATACGGCTCTCGCGCCGGGTTCTGGCGGCTGTGGCGGATGTTCACCGAGCGCAACATGCCGGTAACGGTCTATGGAGTGGCCCTTGCTATGCAGCGCAACCCCGAAGCGGTGGCGGCGATGAAGGAAGCGGACTGGGAGATTGCCAGTCACGGTCTGCGCTGGCTTGAATACAAGGACTTCCCCGAGGAGGAGGAGCGACGCCACATCACTGAGTGCGTCCGCATCCATACCGAGGTGACCGGCTCGCGGCCGCTCGGCATCTACCAGGGCAAGCCGTCGGTCAACACCTTGCGCCTGGTGATGGAGGAGGGCGGTTTTGTCTACTCGGCCGATTCCTATGCCGATGAGCTTCCCTTCTGGGTGGATGGTCCGAACGGCCCCCACCTGATCGTGCCCTACACACTCGATGCCAACGACATGCGCTTCGCCACGCCGCAGGGTTTCAATTCGGGCGATCAGTTCTTCAGCTACCTCAAGGACACATTCGATGTGCTGATGGCAGAGGGTGCTGCCGGCAGCCCCAAGATGATGTCGATCGGCCTGCATTGCCGCCTGGTCGGCCGCCCCGGTCGGGCTGCGGCCCTTGCAAGGTTCCTCGATTACGTCGCGTCCCATGACAAGGCCTGGGTCACCCGCCGAATCGACATTGCCAACCACTGGCATCAGCACCACCATCCGGAGAAGGCGAAATGAGTGACCGCGACGAGTTTGTCGGCCGGTTCGGCGGTGTGTTCGAGCATTCGCCGTGGATCGCCGAGCGCGCCTGGGACCACGGCTGTATCGCGGCACCCTTGCGCGCTGGGCCGGTGCACGAGGCCTTGTGCGCAGAGTTCCGAACGGCCAGCCATGCCGAGCGGATGGGCGTGCTGCGCGCCCACCCGGATCTGGCAGGCAAACTGGCGATCGCCGGAGAGCTGACCGAGGAATCGAAATCAGAGCAGGCCGGCGCCGGTCTCGACCGGTTGAGCGCTGAGGAGCACGCAACGTTTACCGAGCTCAACTGCCGCTACATGGCCGATTTCGGCTTTCCGTTCATCATTGCGGTCAAGGGTCACGACAAGGACAGCATTCTTGCTGCATTCCAGTCCCGTGTCGCAAATGACCCCGAGACCGAGTTCGAGACCGCCTGTGCCCAGGTGGAAAGGATCGCCGGCTTCCGGATTGCCGCGATCCTTCCGGAAACGTGAGCAGATGACGCGCGAACTCAAACTCGAAACTCTGACGGCCGACGCCTTTGCGCCCTTCGGCACGATGATGGATATCGCGGCATCCGAATTGCGCCTGATCAATGGCGGCACCACCGAGCGCTTTCATGGGCTCGCCATGGCCGACACCGAGACCGGCGGCGGCCGCACGATCCTCTCGCTGTTTCGCGGTCAGCCGCGTGTGTTTCCTTACGCGGTCGACATGATGGAGCGGCATCCGCTCGGCAGCCAGACTTTCTTCCCGGTCACCGAAGCCGACTGGATTGCAGTTGTCGCTCCCGACGTCGATGGTCGCCCGGGCCAGCCAAGGGCGTTCCTTGTTCCCGGCCATATCGGTCTCCAGTACGACCGCAATGTCTGGCATCACCCGTTGATTGCCGTGGGCCGTGTCAGCGATTTTCTGGTGATGGATCGCGAGGGCGATGGCGTCAATCTCGAGGAAGCCAGCTATGATGAGCCCTATCTGATCGCCCGACCGGCCAACTGATCCAAGGAGACGCCAATGTCCGCCCAACCACTGCCCACCGGAACCGGTCGCTTGACCACGCACGTGCTCGACACCGCGCGCGGCAAGCCAGCTGCCGGAATGGTCATCGAGCTTGTCCGGATCGAGGGGATCGACCATCACCTCATCAAGACCGTCAGCACCAACAGTGATGGCCGGGTCGATGCCCCGCTGCTGTCAGGTGCCGACCTCACCCGGGGGGTCTACGAGCTTCGGTTCCATGCCGGGGATTACCTCCGCTCGACCGGAGACGATCTGCCAGATCCGGCATTCCTCGACGTGATCCCGATCCGCTTCGGGATCGCCGACACGTCCGCGCATTATCACGTGCCGCTGCTGATCTCGGCCTATGGCTATTCAACCTACCGCGGCAGCTGATTCCAGCCGCGTTTCAGCATTGCGTTCTTGCGCGCGCGTGTTGGCCGCGTACCGGCAACGCGCGCGGCATGGGGATGGACCCGAAAACCGGGACAGGAGCGGGGAGTTGTCCGGAAAAAGCAAAAGCCGCGTGGCAGTACATCCGTGCTCACGCGACTTTTTAAAGCGATCCTCTAAAGGACCACTGCTGATCCACAGCTTGCATTAAGGTCATTAATGAAGAGTTAAGACGGAAATATGACATCGGTGGAAAAAGTGGCGCCATGGCACGTACAACTACAGATGAACCGCCTCGCCAGCAACATAGACATGGCGGACTGACCGATCATCGCCCATTGTTTGCATCAGGAACAGTTCTTCTTCCAGGGTGGTGACCGTTTCCATCCGGATGGCCATCGCCGGGGTCGCGCAGGCGTCCAGCACGATGATGTCGGCATCGCTCCCTGGCTCTAGCGTGCCGATCCGGTCCACCAGACCCAACGCCTCTGCATTGCCGCGGGTGGCCTGCCAGTAGCTCTCGATCGGGGGCAGGCGGTGGCCACGCAATTGCTGGATCTTGTAGGCCTCGTCGAGTGTTCTGAGCAGTGAGTAACTCGACCCGCCGCCGATATCGGTGGCAATCGCGGTCCGGACGCCGTGCTGCTTCAGGCGCTTCAGATCAAACAGTCCCGAGCCGAGAAACAGGTTCGAGGTCGGGCAATGCACCGCCACGGATCCGGCTTCCGAGATGGCGTGCATTTCCCGGTCCGACAGATGAATGGCATGGCCGAGCAGCATCTTGTCGGTCAACAGCCCGCACCGGGCATAGACGTCGGTGTAGTCCTTGGCCTCCGGATAGAGCTCGAGCGTATAGGCAATTTCGGCATCGTTCTCGGACAAATGCGTCTGGATCAGAAGGCCGGGATGCTCGCGCGCGAGCGTACCGGCTGCTTCCAGCTGGGCCGGGGTCGAGGTGATGGCAAAGCGCGGCGTGATCGCCACGTGATTGCGCCCCTTGCCATGCCAGTCGGCAATCACGGCCTTGGTATCGTCATAGCTCGATTGCGCGGTGTCGGTCAGTGCTTCGGGCGCGTTGCGGTCCATCATCACCTTGCCGCCGACCATCAGCAGGTTACGGCGCTGCGCTTCAGTGAAATAGGCGTCGGCCGAGCCCTTGTGCACCGAGCAATAGGCTGCAGCGGTGGTGGTGCCGTGGCGCAGCAATTCATCGAAGAACAGTGTTGCGAAACGGGCGGAATGCGCCGCGTCGGCGAAGCGTTGTTCCTCGACGAAGGTGTAGGTGTTGAGCCATTCGAGAAGATTGGCGGCGTAGCTGGCAGTCACCTGCATCTGCGGGAAGTGAATATGCGGATCGATCAAGCCGGCCATCAAGAGAAGTGGCCGATGATCGATGACCTCAATACCTGCGGGCGCCTTCGATGCCACCTCCGCATAGGAGCCGGCCGCCGTGATCATCCCGTTTTCGACAAGCAACGCGCCGTCAGTCTCATAGATGTAGCTTGCCTCATCGTCGCGCGCCTGCGGCCGCGACTTGAAGCTCAGCGTCCTTCCCCGCAGCAGCCTGGCTGTCATTGCCCTGTCTCGCCCGCTGTGGGCGTGCCGGCGACAGCCGATTCATACCAGGCAACGATCAGCGCCCGCTCTTCCGGCTCCACATAGGTGATGTTGCCCGGCGGCATGGCATGGCTGCGGCCGGCCTGGATATAGATTTCGCGCGCATGACGGGCGATTTCTTCGGTGGTCTCGAGCTTCACGTTCTTGGGGGCGTGTGCCATGCCTTCCCACAATGGCTCAGCGGCGTGACACATCGAGCAGCGCACCATCACGGTCTCGCTGACCGCCTCGAAATGGGCGTTGGTGACAAAACGCTCGTGCACGGGTGCCAGCGACGCCTCTTCGATCACCTCGTCCGCCCGCGGAATGCTCGACAGCCACACGATGGCCAGGAACAGGGCCACAGTCGCAGCCCAGGTCCAGTGCGGCTTGCCCTTGCGGGCGTGTACCGTGTTGAACCAGTGCCGGATCGTCACGCCCATCAGGAACACCAAGGCTGCAATCAGCCAGTTCCACTGCGTGGCGAACGCCAGCGGGTAGTGGTTCGACAGCATCAGGAAGATCACCGGCAGGGTGAGATAGTTGTTGTGCAGCGAACGCTGCTTGGCGATGCGGCCATATTTTGGATCCGGCGTCCGCCCGGCCTTCAGGTCGGCAACGACGATCTTCTGGTTCGGAATGATGATCATCGCCACATTGGCGCTCATGATTGTCGCGGTGAATGCGCCCAGGTGCAAAAGCGCCGCCCGGCCGGAAAACACCTGTGTGTAGCCCCAGGCCATGGCCACCAGCACCGCGAACAGCACCAGCATCAGTCCCGTCGTGTTCTGCCCGATCGGCGACTTGCACAACAGGTCATAGATGATCCAGCCGAACACGATCGAAGCCAGCGAAATCGAGATCGCGATGACAGCCGAGACATCGAGCACCGTGGTGTCGATCAGGTAAAGTTCCGCGCCGGCGTAGTAGACCACGCACAGCATGGCGAAGCCTGACAGCCAGGTGACATAGCTCTCCCACTTGAACCAGGTCAGATGCTCGGGCAGCCGTTCGGGCGCTACCAGGTATTTCTGGACATGATAGAAGCCGCCGCCGTGAACCTGCCACTCTTCGCCATAGGCGCCCTCGGGCAAGCCCGGCCGCTGCACCAGGCCCAGATCGAGCGCGATGAAGTAGAACGACGAACCGATCCAGGCGATGGCCGTGATCACATGCAGCCAGCGCACGGCAAAGCTGAGCCACTCCCACAGGACTGGGTACTCGTAGAGAAAATCGGTCATCCGTGCCCCTCGCACTTCGGTTTGTTTTTGCAGTGCACATGATGCGCAATGCAGCACGGATTGGAAAGCCCGCTTTCATTTGCCGCGATACGAATCAGCTGCTGGTTTTTCCTGATAATGAAGGTCTGTTTCCAGAAAGCTCCACATAATGACATCTGGCCAATGTCCCGGCGGCAATTGCCGTGGTCCCGTGGGTCCGCCATGGCGCTGTGGATTGTCATCAAACTGAATCAAAATCGTCACGGGACTGAATCATGCTCGCTCTATCCCCGCCTCTCTAGGGACACATGAAATCCCGGAACGAACAATGGAGCAAACCAATGCTTAAAAAGAATCTACTTGCAGCCGCATCGATGGCGCTGGGCATGACCCTCAGCTCCGCGGCTTTCGCGGAAACCCAGATCACCTGGTGGCACGCAATGGGCGGCGCTCTGGGTGAAGCGGTCAACGAGATCGCCACGGACTTCAATGCAAGCCAAAACGAATTCAAGATCACGCCTGTGTTCAAGGGCACCTACGAAGAAACCCTGACCGCCGGCATCGCCGCATTCCGCGCAGGCGAGCAGCCCAATGTCATGCAGGTGTTCGACGCCGGCGCCGCAACCGTGATCGGCGCCAAGGGCGCAACCGTTCCGGTGCAGGATCTGCTGGCCTCCAACGGCATCGATTTCAACATCGAAGATTACATTCCAGGCGTGCGTTACTTCTATGCCGACGCAGACGGCAAGATGATCGGAATGCCCTTCAATTCCTCGACCCCGATCATGTATTACAATGTTGAGGCTTTTGAAAAGGCCGGCGTAACTCCGCCGAAGACTTGGGAAGAGTTTGCAAGCGTAACCGCGCCTGCCCTCAAGGAAGCCGGTTACATCCCGATGGCGCAGTCGCACCTGCCGTGGATCTTCACCGAGAACTTCTTCTCGCGCCACAACCTGCCTTTCGCCACCAATGAGAATGGCTACGGTGACGGCGAAACCAAGATCCTGGTCAACACGCCGGAAATCAAGGCCATGTTCACCGCGCTCAAGGACTGGAAAGACCAGGGTTTCTTTGAGTGGTACGGCACCGGCTGGAATGACAACCAGAAGCCTTTCGAAGAAGGCAAGATCGGCATGTGGTTCGGTTCGTCGGGCTCGTTCGGCGGCCTGCAGCAGACCGCGACCATGCCATTCTCTGCGACCCTGCTGCCCTATTGGGAAGCTGTGACCACCGAGCCGACACAGACCTTCATCGGCGGCGCCGCGCTGTTTGCAATGTCCGGCAAATCGGATGAGGAAAACAAGGCCACCGCCGAGTTCTTCCGCTTCCTCGCTTCCCCTGAGGTGCAGGTCAAGTGGCACAAGGACACCGGGTATGTTCCGATCACCAATGCTGCCTACGAGCTTGCAACGGCTCAGGGCTACTACCAGGAAAAGCCTGCCGCTGAAGTCGGCGTGCTCCAGCTGCTGCTGCCTGCCGGTGACAACACCAAGGGTTACCGCATGGGCTTCTACGTCCAGATCCGCGATGTGATGAACCGCGAATATGGCCGCATCCTGACCGGTGAAACCACCGTCGACGAAGCCTTCGCAACCATCGAGAAGGAAGCCAACGAGCTTCTCGAGCGCTTCAACAAGACCCAGGGCTAAGCCTAGCTATTCTTGTTGAACACGGGCAATTCAGCGGCCGTCATTTCTGGCGGCCGCTGGTTCGATCTTTAGGGGATGCCGCCATGAAGCGCGCCGGTTTCAATCAGCTTGGGTTGCCAGTAATGCTGCTGCTTCCACAGCTCATCATCATTGCCGTCTTTTTCTACTGGCCTGCCGTTTTTGCAATTTACTCGTCTTTTTATCTGCAGGATCCGTTCGGCTTTGGCTCGACCTTTGTTGCCCTCGAAAACTACACCGGGCTTCTGTCATCCGCCGAATACCGGAAGGTTGCCGTTTTCACTGTGGTTTTCTCGCTGCTCGTGACGTTCCTTTCACTGTCGATCGCGCTGCTGCTTGCCGTCAAGGCAGACAAGGTGATCCGCGGCGCCCGTACCTATCGCACGCTGCTGATGTGGGTCTACGCGGTTGCGCCGCCGGTGGCGGGATTCATGGGCGTGATGATGTTCAACCAGGGCACCGGGCCGATCACGGAGTTTCTTGCCCTGTTCGGCTGGGAGTTCAAGCTTGGCGTGAATTTCAACGACACTGCCCTGGCCATGGTCGTGGTCGCGGCTTGGAACCAGATCCCGGTCAATTTCATCTTTTTCCTCTCGGGGCTTCAATCCATCCCGCAGTCGGTCAAGGAGGCGGCGATGATCGACAACAGGTCTGGCGTTCGCCGGTTCTGGGACGTGACCTTTCCGCTGTTGGCGCCGACGGCATTCTTCCTTCTGGTCATCAACATCACCTATTCGTTGTTCGACACATTCGGCACCGTAGACACCCTGGTCAAAGGCGAGCCCGGCAACAATCCGATGACGCTGGTCTACAAGGTTTATGTCGATGGATTCCGAGGCAATGATCTCGGTGGCTCCTCGGCTCAATCGGTTATCCTGATGGTCCTTGTGCTTTTGCTGACCGTATTCCAGTTCCGGCTTATCGATCGCCGGATTCACTACACGTAGGATATCAACAATGGCTGTTATGACTGATACGGACAGAACAGTCGCTCGCACCGGAAGACCGGTGCGGTGGTCTGTGGTGATCGATCATGCGATCCTGATTGCCGGATCGCTGATGATGATACTTCCTGTCTTTGCTGTTTTCATCTCGACAAGCATCAGTGACGTGGAGATCTACCGGGAGGGACTTAACCTTTCGCTTGGCCCGCATATGGCCGAAAATTTTGACAAGGCCCTTTTCCTCAAGGGCGGGTTCACCGGAGAAATCACCGGTTCGAGCATGCTGATCAATTCGTTCATCCTCGGCATAGGGTTCGCTTTGGGCAAGATCCTGATCGGAATGACGGCGGCCTATGCGATCGTTTATTTCCGGCTCCGGTTTGCCACCTTCGCCTTCTGGATTATTTTTACCACGCTGCTGCTGCCGCTCGAGGTGCGGATCCTTCCCACTTACGAAGTGGTCCAGGGTCTGGGGCTCGCCAACACCTACACGGGCCTGATCCTGCCTCTGGTCGCCTCAGCCACGGCGACCTTCTTCTTCCGGCAGTTTTTTCTGTCGGTTCCCGAAGAGCTCGTCGAAGCCGCTCGGATAGATGGTGCAGGACCGGTGAAGTTCTTCATCGACATCCTGGTTCCGCTGTCGCGGACAATGGTTGCGGCGATCTTCATCATCATGTTCGTCTATGGCTGGAACCAGTATCTCTGGCCCACCTTGATCACCACCGATGAATCGCTTTTCACCCTCGTCCGCGGGATTAAGCAGATCATCCAGAATCTGGATGGCGCCAACGTTCCTGAATATGGGCGCGCCCTGGCTCTGGCCATCATCGCCATCCTGCCACCGGTCCTGGTGGTCGTCATTTTCCAGTCCTGGTTTGTCAAGGGACTGGTTGAATCAGACAAATAGAGGTTTCCCATGGTCCACGTTTCGCTCGAGAGCATTTCGAAAGTCTATCCGAACGGCGTCCGTGCGGTTCAGCCGACAAGCTTCAACATTGAAAAGGGCGAGTTCATTGTTCTCGTCGGTCCCTCGGGCTGTGGCAAGTCCACATTGCTGCGCATGATGGCAGGGCTGGAGGAGATCACCGAGGGCGACCTCTCGATCGCCGGGCGGGTGGTCAATGACATCGATCCCGCCGAACGCGACATCGCCATGGTGTTCCAGAACTATGCGCTCTACCCGCACATGACCGTCTACAACAACATGGCCTACGGCCTGCGCAATCGCGGCATGGGCAAGACCGAGATCGACAAGGCGGTGAAGGAGGCGGCAACCATGCTCAATCTCACCGAATATCTCGAGCGGCGTCCCAGCCAGCTCTCAGGCGGGCAACGCCAGCGCGTTGCCATGGGCCGTGCCATCGTGCGTAGCCCTTCGCTGTTCCTGTTCGATGAACCGCTATCGAACCTTGATGCCAAGCTTCGCGGACAGATGCGCATCGAGATCAAGGCTCTGCAGCGCCGGCTCGGGGTCACTTCGGTCTACGTGACCCATGACCAGGTCGAGGCCATGACAATGGCCGATCGCATCATCGTTCTCAATGGTGGTCGGATCGAGCAGATCGGCACCCCGGCGGAAGTCTATCACCAGCCCGCCAGCACCTTCGTCGCCAGCTTCATGGGCGCACCGCCGATGAACCTGTTGCCGGCCCGCTACAACGGCAATGGCCGGGTGCATCTTTCCGAAACCGTGCACATCGAGGCCCCAGGCCAGGCGAACTATTCGGGTGACATCAGGCTTGGCGTAAGGCCCGAGAATGTCGGCATCGTCGGCGCCTCCCACCCCGACGCCCTGCGGTTCGATCTCGAGTTCGTCGAGGAACTTGGCGCCGGGCGGCTGCTTCACGGCAAGGTCGGGGAAAGCGGACTGATCGTCCATATCCCCCATACCGACCCGATCCCTTCCGATGAGGTCTATGTCGATCTGCCGAAGTCGGCGCTTTTGATGTTTGATCCGGCAACCGGAGCCCGGTTGTGAACGCGCTCGGTGATCGGGCGGGCTTTCACACCAGCACGGTCGATGTGTTGCCCCGTGTCACGCCCGAGCAGCGCGAGGCGATCCTGACCGCGCCGCGCACCACCGACATGCATCGCGCCTTCATGGCCGACATTCCGGCGATGAGCATGGTCGAAACCGGCGGCGCCGCGACTGACGCCACCGTCCCGCAGGTCTTCACCGTTGCCGCCTGGAACCTGGAGCGGTGCCTGTTCCCAGAAAAGAGCGCCGCGCTGCTGGCCGGTCAGACTCCGGATGTCGTGCTGCTTACGGAAATGGATTGCGGCATGGCGCGCACCGGGCAGCGCCATCCCACCGCCGAACTGGCCGCTGCCCTGGGCATGCATTACTCCTATGGTGTGGAGTTCTTCGAGATCGGCCTCGGCGGTGAAACCGAACGCCCTTACTGCGTAGATTCAGGCAACCGGATCGGCTGGCACGGCAACGCTGTCCTGAGCCGGGCGGCGCCGGTCTCCTCGGTCCTGATCCGTCTGGATGACCACGGACATTGGTACATCGACGGCCCCTTCGCCTGGGACCGGAACCAGCCACGCATCGGCGGAAGAATGGCCATCGCCACCATTCTCCCGGCCGGCACCGGCAATCTTTGCGTCGTCTCCGTTCATCTGGAAAGCAATGCGGATTCCGCCCACCGCGGCGCGCAGATGGAACGGTTGATCGATGCCGTTGAAAAGTTTGCGCCCGACCACCCTGTGATCATTGGAGGCGACCTCAACACCGGCAACAGCAAGGACAGCCCTCACTGGCAAGATGAAAGCCTGTTCGATGTTGCCCGTGTGCATGGATTTTCCTGGGACAACAATGCCGAGGGCATGACCACCCGGCGCAGCTATCTGACGCCTCATCCGACGCGGTCGATGAAGCTTGACTGGTTCGCGTCACGCGGTTTGTCGATGGATGGCGCCCGGATTGTGCCGGCGCTTGATCCCAATGGTGAACCGCTGTCGGATCACGAACTGATCGTCGGCCATTTTGCCATCCCCTGATCGGTCGCCGCGGCGACAATCCTCAATCCATATGGGCGGCGGTCGGCGTCGTTCCTGCTTGGACGGCTCTGGGTTTGCGCAGGAGCAGTGCCAGCGGAATGGCAAACAATGTCACCATCATCATCAGCTTGAAATCATTGTTGTAGGAAATCATCAGGGCCTGCTGGTTGACCAGCCCATCAAGCGTTTGCAGCATCGCCGGATCGGTGACCGGCCCCGCGAGCAGGTCGCGCAGAACCGGATTGAACGGATTGATAAAGGCGCCGAGTTCCTGGTGATTGATCTGGACATTGCGCGTCAGGTACAGCGTCACCACCGAGATGCCGATCGAGGATCCCAGATTGCGCACCAGGCTGAACAGGCTGGCAGCATCGGTGCGGTAGTGAACCTCAAGCGTAGCGAAGGCCACGGTCGACAGCGGCACGAACACCAGGCCCAGCCCCAGCCCCTGAATGACCCCGGTGGAGATCACCGGCCAGCTGTCCATTTGCGGCGAAAAGCCGGTCATCAGGTAGAGTGAGCTCGAGGTCAGCAGCAGCCCGGCAATCACAAGGTAGCGCGCATCGACGACACGCAGCAGGCGCCCGACCAGGATCATCGAGATCATGGTGCCCACCCCACGCGGCGCCATCACCAGTCCGGTGGTGATCGTCGAGTAGCCGAAGACGTGCGACAGCATCGGTGGCAGCAGCGCCAGGCTCGCCAGCAGCACGATGCCGACGATGAAGATCAGCACCAGCCCGGTCACGAAGTTGCGGTCGGCGAAGATCTTCGGGTCAACGAAGGGATCGTGGGCCGTGGCCAGGTGCACCGTGAAGATCCAGATGCCGGTGATCGCCAACCCCAGCTCGATCCAGATTTCCCAGGCCGAGAACCAGTCCACTTCACCGCCGCGGTCGAGCATCAGCTGCAACGCACCGACGCCGAGCGACAGCATGGCGAAGCCGAAGAAATCGAACCGGCGCAGCCGCCGGGCGACTTCCGGCAGATGGGCGGCGCAGCCCATGAAGGCGATGATGCCGACCGGCAGGTTGATGAAGAACACCCAGCGCCAGTTCAACGCTTCGGTCAGCCAGCCGCCGAGCGTCGGGCCGATGATCGGGCCGACCATGATGCCCGCACCCCAGATCGCCATGGCCTGGCCGTGGCGCTCCTTCGGATTGATGTCGAGCAGGAATGTCTGAGACAGCGGTACGATGGCCGCGCCGAACAGCCCCTGGAGAATGCGGAACAACACCATCGTTTCGAGGCTCGGCGCCAGCCCGCAGGCCATCGAGGTGGCCGTGAAGCCGACAATCGTGGTCAGGAACAATTGTCGCCGGCCGAACCGGTCAGCCAGCCATCCGGTCACCGGAGTCATGATCGCAGCGGCCACGATATAGGACGTCAGCACCCAGGTGATGGTATCCTGCGACGCGTCGAGATCGCCGGTCATCGCCGGCAACGCCACATTGGCAATCGTCGTGTCGAGCACCTGCATGATTGTCGCGAGCATGATCGAAACCGTGATCAGGCCCCGATGCGGCACTCTGTGCCCGGGTTCGTCGGTCATGCTCATTGTCTCGGTTTCCCGGTGCCGGCCTACTCGGAAGCCCTTGCGCTGCTGAACAGGTCACCGAAACTGCGGCTTGCCCCGGTGTCCACGGTCACGGTGGCGCTCAAACCGGAACGCGCAAGGATCCTCGCTTCGGAATTGTCGAGCTTGATCCTGACAGGAATGCGTTGCGTGACCTTGACCCAGTTGCCGGTGGCGTTCTGTGCCGGCAACAGCGAGAATTCCGCTCCAGTGCCCGCGCCGATCGAATCCACCTTCGCCTTGAATGTCCGATTCGGGTAAAGGTCGAACACCACTTTCGCCGGCTGATCGGGCTTCATGTGCGCCAGCTGCGGTTCCTTGAAGTTTGCATCGATCCAGGGATCTGTCGTCTCGACAATGGTAAACAGCGATGCGCCGGGGGTGACATACTCGCCGGCCCTGAAGGACGAGGCCTGGTAAACCAGCCCGTCCGCCGGCGCCCGCACCGTGGCAACCGAAAGATTGTAGGCGGCCTTGTTGCGCGCGGCCTTTGCCGCCACCACCAACGGGTGATCATCGATTGCGCCATCCAGGCTGTCGGCCAGTGCGGCTTGTGCGGTCGCAACCGCCTGCTTTGCGGCAACGAGGCCCTGTGCGGCTTTCTGGGCGGTGTGGCGGGCGTCGTCCAGCGAAGAGTTCGTCGCCACGCCCTTGGCGGTCAGCGCCTTTTGCCGGTCGAATGTATCCTGATAGAAGGCGGCATCGTCGGCGGCGATCTGTTCCTGGGTCAGCGCCTGGCTGTAGCCGGCCTTGAGTTCGATGACTTGCAGCCGGGCGCTTTCAACCGCGGCATCGGCCTGGTCGAGTGCGATCTGCAATGGTTGGGGATCGACCTGGAAAAGCACGTCACCCTTTTGGACAGAGACATTTTCCGCGACGTTGACACTGACCACGCGCCCCGCGATCTCGCTGGCAATCGTGATCCGTGCCAGCCGCATGTTGGCGTTTTCGGTTTCCTCATAGCGTCCGCCGGTGATCCAGGCATACAGGCCGCCGGCGATGAGCAGGCAGGGCACCAGCAGCATCAGCACGTTGCGGCGAAGCCTGGAAGGTTTGTTTGCCTTTGCCAGTTGCGCAGGTGTTTCGGTCGGATTTGCCTGAGTGCTCATGATTCCGCCTGCTTCTCGACGTTGGAAGATGTCGTTGCTGTCTCGTCCGAGGAAAGATTGTTGACCATCACGACCAGTGCCGACATCAGCGCCTGGCGCTGGTCCTCGCCCACGCCGGTCAGGGCTTCTTCAAACACATCCGCCGCAACCGCCTTGATGGTCGAATAGGCGGCGAGGCTCTTGTCGGTGGGAACCACCCGGTTGATCCGTCGGTCGGTTTCATGCGCGCAGCGCTTCACCCATCCGCCCTGTTCCATCCGGTCGACCAGCCGCGAAACGCTGATCGGCTCGATTTCCATCAGTTCCGCCAGCCGGGCCTGGGTGGGGTTCTGTTCGCGCACCACCCGCACCAGCAGCCGCCACTGCGCCGAGGATAGGCCATGTTCCTGGCCGCGCTTCTCGAAATTTCTGCGCAAGAGCCGACCCACGTCGTGGATCAGGAATCCCAATTGATCGATTGCCGTTTTTTTCATAAGCTCAATATATTATAAGCATGCTTATTAAACAAGCGCATCGTCGCGGCAACTGTGTGAACACTGCGTCCATGGCTTGATCGAATGTCGCACCTCAGCCAGCCGGTGGCGTTGTAAATCCATTGAACGTCGCAGGCAAATGTGACAACGCTTGCGCATCAACCGGCCACCCCCGAAGCAATCCAAGAGCATCCCGAGAGCAATCCATGGACAACCCGGATTTTATCATCATCGGCGCCGGTTCATCCGGTTGTGTCATGGCCGAGCGTCTTTCCGCGTCGGGCCGTCACAAGGTCCTGGTTCTTGAGGCCGGAGGCGACGACCGCCGCTTTTTCGTGCAGATGCCGCTTGGCTATGGCAAGACCTTCTTCGATCCGAAGGTCAACTGGATGTACCGTGCCGAGCCCGATAAGGGGCTCGCCGGCAATGTTGATCACTGGCCGCGCGGCCGGGTGCTGGGCGGCTCCTCCTCCATCAACGCCATGGTCTGGGTGCGCGGGCACCGTGCTGATTTCGACGACTGGCGCGACGCCGGCAATCCCGGCTGGGGTGCTGACGAGATGTGTTCAGCCTTCCGCGATGTCGAATGCGCGATCGTCGGCGATGACAGCCTGCGCGGTCGCAAGGGCCCGCTCAATCTCTTCGTTCCCGGCAAGACGACCCATCACCTGACCCGCAAGTGGTTTGAATCGGCGCAGGCCCTCGGCCTGCCGCTCAATCCCGATTTCAACGGCGAAAGCCAGGAGGGTGTGGGCCTGTTCGAATTCACCATTCATGGCGGCCGCCGCCTGTCGGCGGCACGGGCCTTCCTGCGGCCGGCGATGAAGCGGCCCAATCTCAGGGTGATCACCGGCGCGCAGGTGACGGGCCTGACGTTTGACGGTGGCCGCGTGACCGGTGTCACCTACACTCGCAAGGGCAGGAAGCAGACGGTCAGCGCCGGTCGCGAGGTGATCCTCAGCGGCGGATCGGTCAACTCGCCGCAGCTCCTGCAGCTCGCAGGCATCGGGCCCGCCCGGCACTTGAAGGATCTCGGCATCAATGTCCGCATCGACAACCCGAATGTGGGGCGCAATCTTGAGGACCATATCGGTATCAACTACACCTATCGCGCCAACTGTCCGACCATCAACCAGCAGCTCGGTCCCTGGTGGGGCAAACTCTCGGCAGGCCTGCACTATTTGTTGCTCCGCGACGGCCCGCTGTCAGTCAGCCTCAACCAGGCCGGCGGCTTCATCCGCACATCGCCTGATCGCGTGCGGCCCAACATGCAACTCTATTTCCAGGCCTTCTCGACGGTCATTCCGCGACCGGGCGAGCGCCCGATCCTCAGCCCCGACCCGTGGCCGGGTTTCTCAATCGGCTGGTCCAACTGCCGGCCGAAGAGCAGGGGCGAGATCATGATCCGATCATCCGATCCGTCTGAGGCGCCGCGCATTACCCCCAACGCGCTTTCTCACGAAGAGGATGTCGCCGAGATGCTGGCGACCAGCAAGATCGTGCGCGCCATGGCAGCCGCCAGACCACTCGCCGATTGCATAGAGGCGGAATTGCTGCCGGGGCCGGACATCGCCTCCGACGAAGCGCTCATTGACGATATCCGCCACCGCTCCGGCACGGTCTATCATCCGGTCGCCACCTGCCGCATGGGCCCGGACCCGACGACATCGGTTGTCGACGCGAGACTGCGCGTCCACGGGCTTGAGGGCCTGCGCGTGGTCGATTGCTCGATCTTTCCCAACATCGTCACCGGCAACACAAATGCCGCCGCCATCGCCACGGGATGGCGGGCGTCGGAGATTGTGCTTCAGGACAATGCCTGAGACGTGTTCGCGCGCCAGTCCGCGAGCGCCATAATGATCTCCGCCGCAACCGTGGCGGCGATCACCTCGGGCCGCTTGTCGGCGATCTTGTAGCCGATCGGGCAGACCAGCTTCGAAAGCTGCGCGGTGTCGCCGCCCTCGCGGACATACTGATGCTCGAATGTCGCCCGCTTGGTGTCCGAGCCGATCATGCCGACCTGGGCCAGGTCATCCCGCTTGAGCGCCGCCGAGACGATCAGGAAATCCAGTGCGTGGTCATGGGTCAGCACGATCACCGCGCTTCCGGGCGCGATGCTCTTGACCAGGCTTTCGGGCAGGGCGGTGAGATGCCGTTCCGCGCCCTCTGGCGTGAGATCCAGCTCCTCCGTCCGTGTCTCCGCCACATGCACCTTGACCGGCAACAGCAGCAGCGCATTGGCCAGCGCCCGGCCGACATGGCCGCCGCCGAACAGCCAGACCTCGGGATCGCTTGCGTCCTCGGCCCTGGCCATGGCCTCGATCTCGCCGAACCGGGCAGGGGGGATCACTTCGAACGACAGCGTCACATGCCCGCCGCAGCATTGCCCGATCGCCGGTCCCAGCGGCAGCGCCATCGGCTGGGCCGCGGCGCCCGCCAGTACTTCGCGCGCCCGGTCGATGGCCTCGAGTTCGAGCCGGCCGCCGCCGATGGTGCCGAAACAGCTGCCGTGGGAAACCAGCATCCAGGCATCGGTATTGCGCGGTGTCGATCCCTTGGCTTCGACCACCCGGACCAGCACGAACCCGGCCTGCGTCAGTGTTGCGGCAAAATCCCGATAGGCCTCAAGCCGCGCCATCAGGCGTCCGCCCCGTCCTCTCCCGGCATCCCGGCATCCGCCACAAGCGCCTTCAGCCGCTCCACGGCCATCAGCACCCGCTCCGGCGTTGCCGGTGCATCGAGTTTTGGCGAAACCTGGTAGTCGGCGATAGAGGCAACCGCCATGCCGAGCGCTTCCAGCACCGAGATCGGCAGCATGAACGGCGGCTCGCCGACGGCCTTCGAACGCCTTATCGTCGGTTCGCGGTTCTCGGCCCAGTCGGCGAGCCTCACATTGAAGATCTTCGGCCGGTCGGAAGCGAGCGGGATCTTGTAGGTCGACGGCGCATGGGTGCGAAGCCGGCCCTTGTCGTCCCACCACAATTCTTCCGTCGTCAGCCAGCCCATGCCCTGCACGAAGGCGCCTTCGATCTGGCCGATATCCAGCGCCGGGTTGAGCGAGCGCCCGGTATCGTGCAGCACGTCGACCCGGTCGACCTGGTATTCGCCTGTCAGCGTGTCGACCGAGACTTCCGACACCGCAGCACCATAGGCGAAATAGTAGAACGGCCGGCCCTTGCCGCTGGCGCGGTCCCAGTGAATGTCTGGCGTCTTGTAAAAGCCCGCCGCCGAAAGCTGAATTCTTGCCTGGTAGGCGAGCTTGATGAAGTCGCCGAAGGCCATCAGCTCGTTGCCGATGCGCACATGGTTGGGGATGAACTCCACCTGCTCGGCCGAAATGCTGAATTTCTCCGATGCGAAGGCCACCAGCCGGGTCTTGATCTGCTGCGCCGCATTGGCCGCCGCCATGCCGTTGAGATCGGTGCCGGACGATGCCGCTGTCGCCGAGGTGTTGGGCACCTTGCCGGTGGTGGTGGCGGTGATCCGGATCGTGTCGAGATCGACCTGGAATTCCTCCGCCAGCACCTGCGCCACCTTGGTGTTGAGCCCCTGGCCCATCTCGGTGCCGCCGTGATTGAGATGGATCGATCCGTCCTGGTAGACATGCACCAGGGCGCCGGCCTGATTGTACCAGGTGGCGGTGAACGAGATCCCGAACTTCACCGGCGTCAGCGCGATGCCGCGGCGGATCACCGGGCTGTTCTCGTTGAAATCGATGATCTCGGCCCGCCGCGCCTGGTAGTCCGAGGAGGTTTCCAGCTCCTCGACGATCCGGCCGATGATGTTGTCTTCGACCGTCTGGTGGTAGGGCGTGACGTTGCGGCCTTCGCCGCCATAGAAATTGGCCTTGCGGATTTCGAGCGGGTCGCGGCCCAGCGCATAGGCGACGTCCTCGATCATCCGCTCGCCGCCGAGCATGCCCTGCGGTCCGCCGAAGCCGCGGAACGCGGTGTTGGAGACCGTGTTGGTCATCATCGGTTTCGAGACAAGCCGCACATCCTGGTAGAAATAGCAGTTGTCGGCATGAAACAGCGCCCGGTCGGTGACCGGCCCCGACAGGTCGGAGGAAAAGCCGCAACGCGCAGCAAATGTCGCGTCGACCGCATGGATGACGCCGGCCTCGTCATAGCCGACATCGTAGTCGACGACGAAATCGTGCCGCTTGCCGGTGATGATCATGTCGTCGTCGCGGTCCGGCCGGATCTTTACCGGACGGTTCTGTTTCTTGGCCGCGATCGCGGCGATGGCTGCGAACTGATTGGACTGGGTTTCCTTGCCGCCGAAGCCGCCGCCCATGCGCCGCACCTGCACGGTGACCGCGTTCGACACCGTGCCGAGCGCATGTGCCACCATGTGCTGCACCTCGCTCGGATGCTGCGTCGAAGACCAGACGGTGACCTCGTCATCCTCGCCGGGAATGGCGAAGGCTATGTGGCCTTCGAGATAGAAATGGTCCTGCCCGCCGATCCGCATCTCGCCCTTGAGCCGCTTGGGTGCTGCGGCAAGCCCCGCCTCGATATCGCCGCGCTCGAGCTTCAGCGGGTCGGTGACCAGCGGGTAGTCTGCTTCCATGGCCGCGCGCACGTCGGTGACATGTGGTAGGTCCCCGTAACCGATCACGGCCTTCTTGGCAGCACGGCGCGCCAGTTCCCGACTTTCGGCGATGACGGCAAACACGGGTTGACCGTGAAACAGCACCTTTCCTTCGGCAAGCACCGGCTCGTCGTTGCGGCCGCTGGGCGAAATGTCGTTGACGCCCGGCACATCGGCGCTGGTCAGAACGGCCACCACGCCTTCCGAGGCGCGGACCGCATCGAGATCGAGCGAGGTGATGGTTGCATGCGCCCGGTCGGTCAGGCCGAGATAGCCGTGTAGCGTGCCCGTGGGTTCGGCCATGTCGTCGATGTAATCGGCGCTGCCGGTGACATGCTTGTGGGCGGAATCATGTTTGCGCGACACATGCGCGCCGCCTGAAATTTCGGTCCGGCTGCGGGGAGTGGAAGTGTCCATTTTCATGCCTCCGCTAGTGCCGGATGGCGTTCGATGCGCGCCGGAGCGCCGCAGGTCTCGAGGAAAAACCGGATCATCAGGTTCTGCGCCGTCAGCATGCGGTAGTCCGCACTTGCCCGCCAGTCCGACAGCGGCTGGTAGTCATCGGCAAGCGCCAGCCGCGCCGCCTGGATCGTGTCCCAGCTCCATGGCTGGCCGGTCAGCGCCGCCTCTATCGCCGCCGCCCGCTTGGGCGTGCCTGCCATGCCGCCAAAGGCAATCCGTGCCGAGCCGACCACGCCCTCGGCGTCGGTGACGACGTGGAAAGCGCCGCACAGCGCCGAAATGTCCTCGTCGCGGCGCTTGGAGATCTTGTAGACCGCGAAAAAGGCGTCTTCCGCAAGCGCCGGCACGAAGATGCTCTCGACAAACTCGCCCGGCTGGCGGTCCTGCTTGCCATATTCGATGAAGAAATCGGCAAGCGGAAGCGTGCGGCGGCTTGAGCCCTTGCGCAGCGTCACCGAAGCACCAAGCGCGATCAAGGGCGGCGGCGTGTCGCCGATCGGCGAGCCGTTGGCGATGTTGCCGCCGACCGTGCCCATGTTGCGCACCTGCTCGCCGCCGATCCGGTCCCACAATTCGGCCATCTGCGGGAACAGCGACACAAGGGCGCCGCGCGCTGAAGTATAGGAGACCCCGGCACCCAGCGTGATGCCCGCGTCATTGATCGAGATCTGCTTGAGTTCCTCAAGGTGACCGATGTGGATCACCGGAGAAATGTCACGCATGTGCTTGGTCACCCATAGCCCGACATCGGTCGAACCCGCCACGATGGTTGCCTTTGGATGCGCTGCGTAAAGGGCAGCCAGATCGTCAAGATCGCCAGGCACGAAGCTCGTGCCCCGCTCGTGTTCGATGGTCACGCTCGCGCCATCGGCAAAGCCTGCAAGCGCTTCGGTGGTCGCGTCATAGGCCGCCACAAGCCGGTCATTGTCGGCATCGGGAATCGTGGCAGCGGCAGCGATCGCCGCCTTGACGATCGGCTCGTAGCCGGTGCACCGGCACAGGTTTCCCTGAAGCTGACGCTCGATGTCGGCCTCCGACGGATTGGGCTCGGCAAGCCACAGCGCATGCAGCGAGGCAACGATGCCCGGCGTGCAGAAGCCGCATTGCGAACCGTGATTGTCCACCATCGCCTGCTGCACGGCGCTCAACTCGCCATCGGGGCGGTTGAGATACTCCACCGTGACCACATGCGTGGCGTCGAGCGAACCGACCAGCCGGATGCAGGCATTCACCGTTTCATAGCTCAGCAGCCCGTTGTCGATCCGGCCGACGAGCACGGTGCAGGCACCGCAATCACCCTCGGCGCAGCCTTCCTTGGTGCCGGTCAGCCGCCGGTCGAGCCTGAGCCAGTCGAGCAGCGTCAGGTCGGGCGCAAACCCGGCAAGCTCGACCGTCTGGTCATTGAGCCGGAAGCGGATCGATGTGCGGTCGGTGTGAGCCATGTCACCTCTGTGATTTTGAACCAATTGGACAAAAACTAACCCAGTCCGGTGCTCTGCGAAAGAGCGATAAGCGCATGCAACAGTTTCAGGCAAAGCCGGTCAATCGCTGCCACTTTCAGCCAAGGCGGGGGCATCCCGCGTCTGACTGCCATCCTTCCTGCGCGGGCCGGGCAGCCCCAGATACTGGCTTTCGAGGTCGACGGTCGACTTCTTGCCAAGCGCGTCCCGGTTGGCTTCGAGCCATCTGTCCGCCTCGAGCCGCCCGCGATCGCGCAGATCGGTGAGGAACGACCAGCGGACGTCGAACTTCGAGGACACCGGAAGATCGAGCAGGGCCTCGTCGGCTCGCACCGAATGCACCAGGATGTGGCGCAGGCGGTTCTTGTACTCGTCCTTGAGCCAGTCCTGTTCGATCAGGCGGGTGACGAAGTTGATCGCGCGCATCTCGTCAAGCAGCGACGAATTGAACGAGATCTCGTTGATCCTGTTGAGAATGTCCGGTGCCGTCTTCGGCACCTCGTCGCGCTCCATCGGATTGATGTGAACAATCATCACATCCCGGCTTTCGCAATTGTAGAAGAACGGAAACAGCGCCGGATTGCCGACGTAACCGCCATCCCAGTAATGATCGCCGTCGATCTCGACTGCCTTGAACAGGAATGGCAGGCAGGCTGACGCCATCACAACGTCCGCGCTGACCTCCGGGGTTTCGAAGACCCGCACCCTACCGCTGCGCACATTGGTGGCGCTGATGAACAGCTTGGTATCACAGTGTTGGTGCATTGCATCGAAATCGACGCTCTCCGACAGAAGGTCATGCAGCGGGTTGACGTCGAAAGGGTTGAATTCATAGGGCGAGAAGGTGCGTGTCATGGTGTCGAACGCAGCGTAGGTCGCGGCCGAGAGAAACTCCATGCCGGGAATCACCCCTTGCGGCAGGGCGTTGACCGGCGACCAGACCGAGCCTCCGCGGCTGGACCGGCGCCAGAAATCCTCAAGCGCCGCCTGGCCGCCGATGCGTCCGCCTTCCATCAGCCCGTGCGCCAGCACAACTGCGTTCACAGCACCGGCGCTGGTGCCCGACAGCCCTTCGAACTCGATGTCGGGCTCATCCAGCAGCCGGTCGATCACGCCCCAGGTGAAGGCGCCATGCGCGCCCCCGCCCTGCAGCGCCAGATTGATCCGGCGAATGCCATTTGTCTTGGCTCCAGCTGCGTGAGCGGATTTCGCCCTCACGGCCGGTTTCCGGACGCTCATTGCGCTGTCCATCCGCCGTCCATCGGCAGTGCGGCGCCGGTGATCTGGGCGGCCTGGTCCGAAACGAGGTAATTGGCGAGCGCCGCAATCTGGCCCACCTGCACGAATTGCTTGGTTGGTTGCGCCTTCAGGATCACCTCGTTGATGACCTCCTCTTCGCTCATGTTGCGCGCCTTGGCGGTGTCGGCGATCTGGCCCGAAACAAGCGGTGTCTCGACATAGCCCGGGCAGATGGCGTTGGCGGTGATGCCGAACTCGGCGCCCTCGAGTGCCACGGTCTTGATCAGCCCCAGAACGCCGTGCTTGGCCGCCACATAGGCGCTCTTGTAGGGCGAGGCGACCAGCCCGTGCGCGGATGCGATGGCGATGATCCGGCCAAAGCCGTTCTTCTTCATGCCCGGCATCGCCGCACGGATCAGGTGGAAGGCGGAGCTCAGATTGATGCCGATGATCGCGTCCCATTTGGCGACCGGAAAGTCCTCTATCTTCTCGACATGCTGGATGCCCGCGTTCGGCACGATCACGTCGACAGACCCGAACGCCTTCTCCGTCGAGGCCACCAGGTCGGCGATTTCCTCGGGTTCGAGCATGTTGGCGCCGTGGAAAATGACCTCGCCTGCGCCAAGGGCAGCTAACCGCGCCCGGGTTGCCTCGATTTCCTCGGACTTGCCAAGCCCGTTGAGAATCACATTGTGTCCCGCCAGCGCAAAGCTTTCGGCGATTCCCAGGCCGATGCCGCTGGTGGAGCCGCTGATGATCACGGTTTTCATGGATCCGTCCTTTCAGATTGTTGCAATGCACAAATAAGCATGAAAGCCGGAAGTTCCAATCAAGTTTCGCTTACCGGAGCGGATAATCCGTTGATGGCATGGCCTGCGGGTTGTCTCTCGCGCCGTTCGGGTTCATGGAGAAGCCGTAACGCTTCAAACCTCACTTGCAGTCGCTGGCCCATGTCTCACTCAGCTCAGTCTTCCGCCACCGGATCGGGTCCGGATCGCCAGATCCTGACCACGGCCCTGGCCGGTGCGGTTGCCATGTCCGTGGCGATGGGACTGGGGCGATTCTTCTACACTCCGGTGCTGCCGGCCATGATGGCGGGGCTGGGGCTCGGGCCGACCGAGGCCGGGTGGATCGCCTCAGCCAATTATGCCGGCTATCTGCTCGGCGCCGTTCTGGCCGCCTATGGCTGGGCCGAAGGCATCGAGCGCAAGGTGGCCCTGGCCGGGCTGGTGTCCACGGCTCTGCTCCTGCTGGCGATGGGCATGTCGAGCGATTTCATCGTTCTCGCCGTCATCCGCTTTCTTGCCGGGCTCGCCAGCGCCTTCGTCATGGTGTTCACCTCCGCGATCGTCCTGTCCCACGGACTTGCCTCCGGCAGGCCCTGGGTCCAGTCGACGCATTTTGGCGGCGTCGGTTTCGGCATCTCCGTCTCCGCCGTCATGTTCGGCCTGATCATTCTTGCCGACAGCGGCTGGCGCATGGCATGGATCATGGCGGCACTGCTGGCTTTCGCGGGTCTGGCAGTGGTGAGCCGCTTCCTGCCGCGAGATGTCGTGCGCATCGGTGCGGCGAAGAAGGAGCCCCCCCTGGTCTGGACCCGGGAACTGCTTGCGCTGACCCTGGCCTACGGAATTTTCGGGTTCGGCTACATCGTCACGGCAACCTTCCTCGTTGCCATTGTCCGCGACGGCGGCGGTTCATCGCTGTTTGAAGCCGGTGTCTGGCTGGTCACCGGTCTGGCGGCCGCACCTTCGGTGGCCTACTGGATGCCTGCCGTCAGGCGCGTCGGCCTTGTCAATGTCTTCGCGCTTGGCTGCCTCGTCGAGGCGCTCGGCGTTGCGGCAAGTGTTCTTCTGCCGCTGCCTGCCGGTCCGGTGATCGGCGGCGTACTTCTTGGCGCTACCTTCATCATGGTCACCGCGTTCGGCCTGCAGGCCGGCCGGCAACTGGCCGCGCAAAGCCCGCGCCGGGCGCTGGCGCTGATGACCGCGGCCTTTGGAACCGGTCAGATCCTCGGCCCGGTTGTTGCCGGTTACCTGGCAGACTGGTCGGGCAGTTACACCTGGGCGAGCCTGGCCGCAGCCGCCGGATTGCTCGCCTCGGGTGCCATCGTGCTCGTCTTCTGCCGGCCGCGGACAGCTTGACGCCGGTCACGGACCCCGTTCGGCCGGTGAAAGCAAAAGCCATGGTTTCAGCACAATGGCGTGATCGCTAATGGGTCCGGATTGCCGTATTTCTCCCGGTGTCCTAGGTATCGCAACGACCCAAGACGAATCACGTCCCGCACCGCAGGACACAGTTCAGGATCCCGCCCGTGTTTGAATCCTTTTTCCCGAAACCGAAAGTCTTCTTCCCCTCGGTCCTGCTCTGGGCCGGTCTGGGAATTCTTCTCTGGTACGGGGCAGGTGATACGCTGGGCGCGGCGGTGGGCTTTGCCCTGCCCGAACCCGAAGGCGAGCCGATCGTCGGTCTGAGTTATTTCTACACCCAGTCCTTTCTCTGGTTTTATGTCTACTACACGGTCTGGTCGCTGGCCTTTGCAGCCTTCTGGTTTTTCTATTCGCCCCACAAATGGCAGCTCTGGTCGATCCTCGGCTCGGTCTTCATCCTGTTCACAACCTATTTCGGCGTGCAGGTCTCGGTCGCTCTCAACAACTGGCGCCGCCCGTTTTTCGACCAGTTCCAGCAGGCGCTGACCGGGGACGGATCGGTGTCGCAGGCAGATCTCTACGGCCTGATCCTGATTTTCGTCCAGATCGCCTTTATTTCGACCGCTGTCTTTGTCGTCACCCGTTTTTTCGTCAGCCACTACGTCTTTCGCTGGCGCACGGCGATGAACAATTTCTACATGGAGCGCTGGCCCCGGGTCCGCAACATCGAAGGCGCCTCGCAGCGTGTGCAGGAAGACACCATGCGCTTCGCCTCGATCATGGAGGGCCTCGGTGTGGCCTTTGTCGACGCGGTCATGACCCTGGTGGCGTTCCTGCCGATCCTCTGGGCGCTGTCGCAGTACGTGACCGAACTGCCGGTGGTCGGGGAGATCCCGCATGCGCTGTTCATCGCTCTGCTGTTCTGGGCGGCCTTCGGCACCGGCCTTTTGGCGCTGGTCGGCATCAAGCTGCCGGGGCTTGAATTCCGCAACCAGCGCGTCGAGGCCGCCTACCGCAAGGAACTGGTCTATGGCGAGGATGATGCGTCGCGCGCGCAGCCGCCGACAACGCGCGAGCTTTTCGAGAATGTCCGGAAAAACTATTTCCGGCTCTATTTCCACTACATGTACTTCAACATCGCCCGCGGCTTCTATCTCCAGGCCGACAACATCTACGTGCACATCCTCCTGGTGCCGACCATTGTGACCGGCAAGATCACGCTCGGCATCTGGCAGCAGATTCTGACCGCTTTCGGCCAGGTGTCGAACTCGTTCCAGTTCCTGATCAATTCCTGGACCACGATCGTCGAGCTGATTTCGATCTACAAGCGCCTGCACGCTTTCGAAGCCGTTTTCCGCGGTCAGGAACTCGATGAGATCGAACGCAACTATCTCGCCCGGCAGGGCGGTGGGTTTGCCCAGCCGATACCCAATCCGTCCCCTGGAGAAGGCGGCCCTGATGCGGTGCAGACGCTGGAAGATCCCAAGCGGCCCTAGAGCCGACCGCCTTCAGCTGGAAGCGGACTGATGGACGGGATTTTTCCTATCAGCGAGGAAAGATCGCAAGCGCGATGCAGCGCATCGTGCGAGGATTTTGACGACGCCGGTGCGGAAAAGGCATCCAGGCCTGGCGAAGACGAGCAGTTCGACCAGAACCAGTCCACCAAATCTGAAGATGATCGGCTCTAGCAGCTCAGCTTGCCGAGCCATCCGCAGGCTTCAGCCGCCTCATGGCTTCCTGATAGGTCACACAGGCGACCTCCGGCTGTCCGCAGACCTCATTGGCGAACCGTTCGAGAGCGTTCCAGTAGGCCCCGCCATTCATTTCGACGAAGTGAAAGCCCAGCTGCAGCGGCCGGCGTTCTCCGGTGTACTGCGCATTGAAGGCCGAGCGGAACGCATCGAGCGCCCGCGCCTCGAACTCTTCGGACTTCGACGGGGTTTCAATACCGGCGGAATGCCGAACGAAAAGGTTGTAATCCATTCCGATGATCGGCCGTTGCCGCGGCCCTTCCGGGATCAGGGGCAGCGCGAAGCGCGCCACCGGCCCCTCGAGCTCGGGCGGTACCGGCCCGTTCGAGACCGCGCTGGCATCATAGCTCAAGCCGTGAGCACGCATCGCCGCGTAAAGCCCTTCGCCAGTCGAAAGATAAGGTGCGCGAAACCCCTTGATGCCGGTGCGGGCAAACCGGGTCCAGCCGGCGGGTGGTTCAGCGCCGTTACCGGCCCAGGCGTTCTCCAGCGCGGCGTCGAACTGGTTGAACTCACTCATCCAGTCCGCCTTGCTCCAGGATTTCCCATCAAAATGCCCGCATCCATGATTGCCGATCTCATGGCCTGACTGGTAGGCGGACCAGATATGGCCAAGCCGGGTGAGCACATCTGCGGTGTCTTGGGCAAAACCGACATTCGAACGTCCGGCCGAATGACCGGGCGCCTTATAGGCCTTCCGTTCGTCCTTGCTCATCAGGAAGGTGCAGGACAGGAAATAGGTAAAGCGTGCGCCGCTGCGGTCGGCCATCTCCAGGCTTCGCCGCCACAGCCGGTTGTCGTGTGCGCCGTCAAACGAAATCAGCACCAGCTGTTCGGGCCGCTCGGACGCCTGGCCAACTGTGCCTGCCAGGACGCTCAGCCCCGCAGCCAAAGCGGCTGTCACGGCAACAGTCACCGACACGGCTCTTGTTGCTTGTGAAAGGGCAGGGCGGGAAACGGCTGATTTCATGATGCTTGCGATCCGGTGTTACGCATGACAGGCGACTTCGCGATCTGTGTCGCTCAAATGAGGCACTGGTATGAATGAGACCTAACCGGAGGCGCAGCGAACGCATTTCTCCGCCATCGGATCGATCTCCAGCCGCTTGTCGGGAATGGCTTCGCCGCAATCGCTGCACCAGCCATAGTCACCTTCTGCCAACCGCCGTTCCGCCATCTCGATGCGCACCAGATCGAGTTTGCGCGCCCGCTCCTGCGCCTCGGCCATGGCTTGCTGCTGCATGGCGTCCATGCGCGACAGCCTGCCGACCGACTGTTGATCCAGCGTGACCGGGGCACGCGCCGCCTGGCTCATCGCCGACATGCGCTCGAGATCGCGCCTCTTTTCATCAAGCCGCCTTCGCGCGGCATCAAGATCCGGTTCCATCTCGCCACCTTGGACCAGCCTGTGCCGCAAGACAAATACCCGCGACACAAATTCGCTTGTTCGCTGCTTCTCATGAAATGCCGTCCGGGCTATGGTCGCGGCCGCAGGGCTGATGAGAGCCTCAATGTGAAATTGGAGAAGAAGAATGATCTGGCTCATTGTCGGACTGGTCGTGTTTTTGGGTGTTCATTCGGTCCGGATCGTTGCTCCGGAGTTCCGCCAGTCGCAAATCGATCGGCGGGGTCTGAATGCCTGGAAAGCCATCTACGCGGTTGTCTCGATCCTGGGTTTCATTATCCTCGTATGGGGCTATGGCATCGCAAGGCAGGATCCGGTGGTGTTCTGGGTGGCGCCGGCCTGGATGAGCCACGTCGTCGCGCTTCTGATGCTGCCAGTCATGATTTTCCTTGTCGCCTCGCAAGTGCCGGCCGGACGGATCAAGGCCGCCGTCAAGCATCCGATGCTGCTCGCCGTCAAGATCTGGGCCGTGGCGCATCTTCTGGTCAATGGCGATCTGGCGTCGGTACTGTTGTTTGGAGGATTTCTCGCATGGGCCGTCGTCGACCGGATTTCGGAGAAGAAACGCCTGCGTGCGGGCCTGACCAGCAATCCCGTGGCCGGACCGGTGAAATGGGATATCATCTCCGTGGTCGGCGGCCTTGTGGTCTATGTGCTTTTCGTCGCGGTGCTGCACAAACTGCTGATCGGGGTGCCGCCGATCATCGGAATGTGACCTGACAGGACGGGTGGCGTGAAGCTTTCGGTGGCCTACCCCCTTACACAGGCCATAAAATCGGCTAGAAGGCCCCACATAACGCCGCACGCGGCAAGATTTTGAGAGGACCGGTTCCCACCGGTGACGCGATGACCGACGACAATTCAACATTCATCCGCGAGGTCAATGAGGATCTGCGTTCGGATTACATGAAAGCGCTGTGGAAGCGGTTCCGTTTCGTCGTGCTGGCCGTTGCGATCGGCATCGTCGCCGTGACGGCAGGTCTGCGTGGCTGGCAGTACTGGAAAGAGACCACGGCGGCCAGGTCCGGCGATGTTTTCCTGGCGGCGCTGGAGAAGGCCCGCAGCGGCGACACCGCCGCGGCTCTTGCCGAGTTCCAGGCGCTCGAGCAGACCGGTTACGGCTCCTATCCGGTGCTGGCGCAGATGCGCGCGGCAACGGTGCTTGCCGACAATGGCGACACCGCTGCGGCGATTGCGGCATTTTCAGCCATCGGCAAGAACGTCTCGCAGCCGGTAGCCATCAGAGATGCGGCGCGTTTGCGCGCAGCCTACCTTCTGATCGACAACGGCAGCTATTCGGACGTTTCGGCCGAGGTTGAGGTGCTTGCGGTTCCCGGAAACCCGGCCCGGCACTCTGCCCGTGAAGCGCTCGGCATCTCTGCCTACAAGGCCGGTGACATGAGCCAGGCCGCGCAGTGGTTTGGCGACATTGCCGCAGACAGTGAGACACCCAGGGGTGTGAGTAGCCGTGCGGCCCTCATGCTGGACATGATCGCCGCCCGGGGCGGCACGTCCTGACCGCGCGACCACCCCGGACCGAGACGATGCCTTCGGGCAAGGATCCATCATGACCATTACCCTTGCCATTGTCGGACGTCCCAATGTCGGCAAGTCGACATTGTTCAACCGGCTTGCCGGCCGCAAGCTGGCGCTTGTCGACGACACGCCCGGTGTGACCCGCGACCGCCGTCCAGGCGATGCCCGTCTGGTCGATCTCAGGTTCCGCATGATCGACACCGCCGGTCTCGAAGTCGCGGGGCCCGATACGCTGGAAGGCCGCATGCGCGCCCAGAGCGAGGCGGCCATGGACGAGGCCGACGGCGCACTGTTCCTGATCGACGCCAAAGCCGGGCTTACCCCGGCCGACGAATTGCTGGCCGATATCTTGAGAAAGCGCGGCAAACCGGTTGTTCTGGTTGCCAACAAGGCCGAATCCAAGGGCTCTGAATCGGGCATGTATGATGCCTTCCGGCTGGGCCTGGGCGAACCCTGTCCGATTTCGGCCGAGCATGGCGGCGGTATGCTTGACCTGCGCGATGCGATTGTCGAGGCCTTTGGCGAGGAACGCTGTTTCCCCCCCAAGCACGATCCGCTGGCTGAAGCCGTCACCGATGTCGACATCCCCATGCCCCTGGGCGCCGACGATGAGGACGAAGGTCCGGAATATGACGAGACCAAACCGCTCCGGGTTGCCATTGTCGGACGTCCCAATGCCGGCAAGTCGACCCTGATCAACCGGTTTTTGGGCGAGGAGCGGCTTTTGACCGGCCCCGAGGCCGGCATTACCCGCGATTCCATCGCCGTTGATTTCGAGTGGCAGGGCCGCAAGATCAAGCTGTTCGATACCGCCGGTCTGCGCCGCAAGGCCCGCGTTCAGGAAAAGCTCGAGAAACTCTCCGTCGCCGACGCGCTGCGCGCCATCCGTTTCGCCGAAGTGGTAGTAATCGTGTTTGATTCCACCATTCCCTTTGAAAAGCAGGATCTGCAGATCGCCGATCTGGTGGTCCGCGAGGGCAGGGCGCCCGTGATCGCCTTCAACAAGTGGGACCTGATCGACAACCGCCAGGAAAAGCTCGCCGAATTGCGGGAGATGACCGACCGGCTGCTGCCGCAGATCCGCGGCATTCGTGCCGTCACCGTGGCCGGGCAGACCGGCGACGGTCTTGACCGGCTGATGGAAAACATCGCCTTCGTCCACAAGGTCTGGAACAAGCGCATCTCGACCGCCAAGCTCAACCGCTGGCTCGATCACACCCAGGGGCACCATCCGCCGCCGGCTGTGTCGGGACGGCGGCTCAAGCTCAAATACATGACCCAGATAAAATCGCGCCCGCCGGGCTTCATGATTTCCTGCACCAGGCCCGAGGCCGTGCCCGAATCCTACACCCGGTATCTGGTCAACTCGCTCCGCGCCGATTTCGACATGCCGGGAATTCCGCTGAGGGTGGTCTATCGCAGCGGCGACAATCCCTACGCGCCCAAGGACGGCAAGCCCAAGCGGGCCTCGGTGATGCCGAAGAAATCGACCAGGCGCACCGTATCGGGCAAACTGGCGCCCAAGAAGCGCAGTGGATAGCTGTTTGCGCCGGCGGGCGTTGACAGGTGTCTGAACAGGCCTGTGCTGACCGGTTTTCAGAACCGTTGTAGGTCTCGCTCTTTTTCAGGGTCGCTCATTAACGCTCCATCAAGGTTAATGCTCCATTCTCGGGAACAGTTTCGTGTAAGTGTATCCTGAGTTCCGGAGTTGTGGTTTTGCGTCAGAAGCGTCGTTCGTCCGGCACCGGCCATTCGTGGTTTGCCAGCCTGTCCGCGCCCATGGTTTTTGGCCTTGCGGCATTCCTGTCAACACCGACGGTCACCTCTCATGCCGACATGGCGACCATGCTCGCCGGCAGTGATAGCGGCGATGCCCGCTGGAAGACATTCCTGACTGCTTCGCCGGCCGGGTCGATCCAGGCCGCGGAACTGGAATTTGCCGATCCCATCCTGACCGCCTCGATCGCTTCGGGCGCCGGTGTGACCCTTCCCAATGGTGACAAGATTGCCTTCCAGGGCAAGATCGGTGCACCCGATCCGCGCCCGGATGCCGAGCGAGTCACCCGCCATCTCAAGCAGGGGCGTGTCATCGCTGTTGCACCCGTCCAGCCACCCAAGGATTTCTCCGCCGGCACCGTGCTGGAACGCCAGTCGAGCCTGTTGCGTCCGGCTGCCGATCTCGAAAGCGCCATGGCGTTCCTGAAGCCTTCGATCAAGGGCAAGGAAATCGAGATTGCCAAGGCCTTTTACGCCTCCGGCAAGCGCGAGAGCGAACCCCAAGTCCCTGCGATTCTGGCAAGCCTGGTGACCAACGACAACCCCGACATTCTGGCCACCGCCTATGCGCCCCCGGCGCCCGATTATGCGAAGCAGTCGCCGTTCAGCTCTGTGCTGCGCGAAGTGCCGCAGCGTGGCCGCTTCATCCCGCCGGTCACCAAGGATGATCACGACTGGGCCGCGACCGCCCTTCCGGCAAAGACCTTCTCTGAGGCCGAACAGCGCTGCCTGGCGGCGGGCATCTATTTCGAAGCGCGCGGTGAGAGCGTCAAGGGGCAGGCTGCTGTCGCCCAGGTGATTCTCAACCGCGTGCGCAATCCCACCTATCCGAACACCGTCTGTGGCGTCGTCTACCAGAATGACAATTGGCGCAACCGGTGCCAGTTCTCCTTCGCCTGCGATGGTATCAAGGACCGGGTGCGTTCGCCCAAGCACTGGGACGTGGCCGAGGAAATCGCGCTGGCGACGACCGCCGGCAAGATCTGGCTCAAGGAAGTCGGGTCCTCCACCCATTATCACGCCACCTATGTGCGGCCGCCCTGGGCAAAGAGAATGCGCAAGGTCGGCAAGATCGGCCTGCATATCTTCTATGTCACCTACGGCGGCGGCTGGTCCTGATCTCTTGGCGAACGGCAGGTGATGCCAGACCGGCTCGCCGTCGGCAATTTCAGCCGCCCGGTGCGCCGCCGTCTGCGTGAGTCTGACGCAGATGGCCAAGTTTTTCTGATACTTCTGTAGCGGGTCCCGGCGACGTCGATCCAAGTGATTGAATTATTTGAAATAATCGGCGCCCCACGATGGGCTTTCCGCGCCTTGACTATGGTCAGCCCTAAAACTATGTTGCGCCCGACTTCGATACGGACTTTTTCCGGTCGTCGCTGGCGGGTCAGGGGAGCGCATCCATGGATGAAAAGCGCGGATCTGGCGCCCCGGGTTCACCCGGGAACAGCGAAGAGACGGACGGGGCCGGTTCGGAAAGCCTGGACGCCCGTCGAAAGCGCCTGGACACCGAACTTTCTGCCCGCCGCAAGGTGGCGCCTGAAGGTGGGTCCAGCAGGGAAGCTTCGAAGGGCTACGCGCTTGCGGTCAAGCTGTCGAGCGAGTTCATCGCCGGCGTGATCGTGGGAGTGCTGCTGGGCTACCTGTTTGATCGGTTTCTGGGCACATCGCCCTGGGGATTGATCGTGTTTCTGCTGCTTGGCTTTTGTGCCGGCGTGCTAAACGTGCTGCGCTCCACCGGGGCGGTCGCCCAGCCGAAACCGGCAACGGGCAGCCAGACGGGCCCGCGCGGCGAAGACGACGGAAAATAATGTCCGGCATGGCCGGGTAGCGAAAAAGAGGTTCTAGGTGGCAAACGATCCGATTAGTCAGTTTCAGATCAAGAATATCGTGCCGATCGAGATCGGCGGGCTGGACCTGTCGTTCACCAACTCTTCCCTGTTCATGGTGGCAACGGTTGCTGTTGCCGCGGGCTTCCTGTTTCTGACCACTGCCAATCGTGGGCTGGTGCCGTCGCGTTTGCAGTCGATATCGGAAATGTCTTATGAATTCGTGGCGTCTATGCTGCGGGATGGCGCCGGATCGCAGGGCATGCGCTTCTTCCCGATGGTGTTTTCGCTGTTCATGTTCGTTCTCGTGGCGAACCTTCTGGGCATGTTCCCCTACTTCTTCACCGTCACCAGTCATCTGATCGTCACCTTTGCGCTGGCCATGCTCGTCATCGGCACCGTGGTTGTGTACGGTTTCTGGAAGCACGGTCTGCATTTCCTCCAGCTCTTCGTGCCCTCGGGCGTTCCCGGCGTGCTGATGCCGCTTGTGGTCATGATCGAGGTGATCTCGTTCCTGTCGCGTCCGATCAGCCTGTCCGTACGTCTTTTCGCCAACATGCTGGCGGGTCACATCACGCTGAAAGTGTTCGCTGGCTTCGTCGTGTCGCTCGGCAGCCTGGGCGCGCTTGGCATCGGTACGGCAATTCTGCCGCTTATCATGACCGTGGCGCTGACCGGTCTCGAATTCCTCGTTGCCTTCCTTCAGGCCTACGTCTTTGCGGTGCTGACATGCATGTACCTCAACGACGCCCTGCATCCCGGCCACTAGGATCCACTCACCGGCGGTCCGCCGCCAACAAGTTCGCATCCATCCCATTCCAAAGGAGTTTTATCATGGAAGCAGAAGCAGCAAAGTACATCGGTGCCGGCATCGCTTGCCTCGGCATGGGCGGCGCAGGCATTGGCCTGGGCAACATCTTCGGCAGCTACCTTTCGGGCGCTCTGCGCAACCCGTCGGCAGCTGACGGCCAGTTCGGTCGTCTGATCTTCGGCTTTGCCGTGACCGAAGCTCTGGGCATCTTCTCGCTGCTCGTCGCTCTCCTTCTCCTCTTCGCCGTCTAATCGACGTCAAGAGAGTCAGGCTTGCCACGCCGGATGTCCGGCGTGGCATTTCATCTGGAGGTGACCATGTTTGTTGTGACCCCGGCCTATGCCGAGTCCAACCCCACCGAAGGGACCCATTCGGAAACCGGCGCACACGGTGGCGATGCCGCAGGTGGCGGCGTCTTCCCGCCCTTTGATTCATCGACCTTCGCATCGCAGCTGTTGTGGCTGGCGATCACCTTCGGCTTGTTCTATCTGCTCATGTCCAAGGTCATCGTTCCGCGCATCGGCGGTATCTTGGAGCACCGGCGTGACCGCATTGCCCAGGATCTCGATGAAGCCAATCGCCTCAAGGAAGAGGCCGACAACGCCATTGCTGCCTACGAGCAGGAACTGGCGGATGCACGCAAAAAGGCTTCGGCAATCGCCGAGACCGCGCGTGAGAAGGCCAAGGCCGCGGCGGAAGCCGAACGGGGTTCGACAGAGGCTGAACTCAACACCAAGATGGCCGATGCCGAAAAAAGCATCGCAGCCATCAAGACCAAGGCGTTGGCTGACGTTGACACCATTGCCGAAGACGCGGCGACCGATCTGGTCAAGCATCTTCTTGGCGGCGCCGTGACCAAGACCGAAGTTGCTGCGGCAATCCGGTCGGCGTCGGGCAAGTAAGCAGGGAAGACGATCATGGACGCTACATTCTGGGCATTAGTCGGTCTCCTCATTTTTATCGGTATCATTGCCTATGCAAAGGTACCGGGGATGATCAGCGGCGCGCTGGACAAGCGCGCCGACCAGATCCGCAATGAACTCGAGGAAGCCAAGAAACTGCGCGAAGAAGCTCAGCAGCTGCTTGCCGAGTATCAGCGCAAGCGCAAGGAAGCCGAATCCGAAGCCGAGAGCATTCTCAGCGCCGCCGAGCGGGAAGCCGCCGCTTTGCGTGAGGACGCCAAGGCCAAGACCGAGGAATATGTCAGCCGCCGCACCGCGATGGCCGAGCAGAAGATCCGGCAGGCCGAAGCCGATGCGATCAATGAGGTTCGCGCCTCTGCGGTCGACCTGGCGATTGTTGCAGCCGAAAAGCTGATCGCCTCCAAGGTTGACAGCAAGGCCTCGGGTGAGCTGTTCAAGGCTTCGCTCGGAGAACTCAAGGCACGTCTCAACTGAGACCCTGCTTCAGAGTATGAAATCAAGGGCCGGGAGCATCTCCCGGCCTTTTTCGTTGGCGGCAATAAAGTAAACCTGCGGGCTTGAACTGCCGCCTGAGTCCGGTTTCTTGAATCCGCAGAAAATTGTGGCCCCGAGCGTCAGGCCTTGCGCATCGGGCGGAATGTCATCCGGTGCAGCGGGCAGGGGCCGTGCTCGGCGATCGCCTGGAGATGGCGCTTTGCCCCGTAGCCCATATGCGTTTCAAATCCATACTGGGGATAGACCACCACGGCGCGGGTCATCATGCGATCGCGTGTCACCTTGGCGATGATCGAGGCCGCGGCAATGGAAAGCGAGCGTGCATCGCCCTTGACCAGCGCTCTCGCCGCGCAGCCGAGCCCGGGTGGAATGTCCCGGCCGTCAATAAGCGCATAGTGCGGTTTGACCGGCAGCGCACACAGCGCCCGCCGCATCGCTGTCAGGCTCGCAACCCTGATGTCCGTGGCTTCTATTTCGCGCGCCGAGGCACTTGCGACAGCCACCAGCGATGTAGCCAGAATGGTGTCGAACAGGAAATCACGTCGTGCCTTGCTCAGCGCCTTGGAATCGTCGAGGCCTTCGGGGATGCAATCAGGATCGAGAATGACTGCCGCGGCCACCACCGGCCCCGCGAGCGGGCCGCGTCCGGCTTCATCGACACCGGCGACAACGGGTAAACCGTTCTGCATGGCATGCTGCTCGAAGCGATAATCGGGTATCGCGGGATAGTCTGGAAACAGCGAATCGGGCGGGGTGCGAGCCATATTGCGGCGAAGCTCGCACACCCGCCCGATCCTCTGCAAGGCCCGGCGGCTGGGGACGGGATGCCGCACGAGCGCCGGACCGCGATATGGGGCGGGTCACGGTCCGGATTTCCGGCTGCGCCAAAGGCATGATCTGCCGGTGGCGCAGCGATACTTGCCAAGACACCCACTACTTGAGGTGCTTGAAGCCGTGGTTGCTTCCGCCCTACAGCAGGCTCAGCTGCACGCCCTCTCCATGAGGCGGCACGAAGTGATCGGTCCGCAACGGCGTTTTTCTCGCATTGAGCCCAAGCCGTTTGGCGGTCAGGTCGAAGCGGCGGGCGATCTGCCACGCATAGGGTCCGGTCCCGCGCATCCGCTTGCCGAACTCGGCGTCATAATCCTTGCCGCCGCGCATCGAGCGAACCAGCGACATCACATGCCGGTAGCGATCGGGGTAGTGCCTGAGCAGCCAGTCCCTGAACAAGGGACTCACCTCGATCGGCAGACGCAGCATGACGTAACCCGCAGCATCCGCGCCTGCAGCCTTTACCGAATCGAGTATCCGCTCGATCTCGTGATCATTGAGACCGGGAATGACCGGCGCCACCATCACCGAAACCGGGATGCCGGCACCCGAAAGGGCCCTGATGGCTTCAAGTCGCCGTTCCGGTGTGGCTGCCCGCGGTTCCATGGTGCGCGCCAGCTTGCGATCGAGCGTGGTGACCGAGAGCGCCACCCGGGCCAGTCCCTTCGAGGCCATGCGTGACAACACGTCAATATCGCGCATCACCAGCGCCGACTTGGTGACGATGCCGACCGGGTGCCCGGCTGCCTCCAGCACCTCGAGCAATTGCCGCATGATGCGCCATTTCTTTTCGACAGGCTGGTAGGGGTCGGTATTGGTGCCGATGGCGATCGGCTGGACCTTGTAGCCCGGGCGGGACAACTCGCGTTCAAGCAGCCGCGGCGCATCAGGCTTGGCAAACAGCCGGGCCTCGAAATCCACACCCGCCGACAGCCCCATATAGGCATGGGTCGGTCGGGCGAAGCAGTAGACACAGCCGTGTTCGCAGCCGCGATAGGGATTGATCGAGCGGTCGAATGACAGGTCGGGTGACTGGTTGCGGGTAATGATAGTGCGCGGTTTCTCGATCTGTACCTCGGTCTTGAACGGGGCCAGCTCCTCGATGCTGCTCCAGCCGTCGTCAAAGACTTCCCGTGTATTGATCTCGAAGCGGCCTGACATGTTCAGCCCGGCACCGCGGCCACGCACGCGGTCGTCGGCGACCCGAATGCCACTCGCAGCCATCAGCGCATCGGCCTCGGCCGATCCCAGGCCGGGTGCAAGGGCAGTCTGTTTCAGTGTTGCAAGGTTCGGCATGAAACCTCCATCAGCGCCGGGTTCGAGTTGGTCATCGGCCGCTGTTCATGATTATATTCCTAACGCATGGAGGGGAACGAAGCAAGAACAAAAAGGAGAAACACCTACGAATGTCCGGGAAAACCCGGGAGAGCCTCATCTGGCATATCCACCGCGCATGCAGTAAAAGGCGTCATGATCAGTGTTTTGATTGAATGCAAAGACCAGGAACAAGCACTTGCCGTGACCCTGGCGTCTCTGGTTCAAGGCGCGGTTGAGGGCATTGTTGCCGAGGTCGTGATTCTCGATCGCGGCTCCCGGGACGGCACAGCCTTGCTGGCCGATGCCGCCGGCTGCCGGTTTCTGGAAGATCCGGATCTGCGTGATGTCGTGCGATCCGCGCGCGGGGACTGGTTGTTGCTGATTGAGCCCGGCGCCAGGCCGCTTCTTGGCTGGGTCGATCATCTTGGCCAGCACATGGTTGCGGGCACCATGTCCGCCCGGATGCGGCCCTCGCGGGAATACCGGCTGCCGTTCTTTCAGCGGTTCCGCCGCCGCGTTTCGGCTCTCGAGCACGGCGTGCTGATCCCGAAGCGGCAGGCGATCGCCAATGCGAAATCAGGCCATTCGCTGGAAAGCCTTGGGCGCGGGCTGGCGATGACCCGTCTGAAATGCGAGATCGTTCCAGCCTCTGTCCTCGCCCTGCGCTGACCCGCGATATGGACTTATCGGGTCGCCGTGAGCGTCCTTGTGGCGGCGATGAACCAGTCCGGCTGGTCCTGCTTCAGTTTCTGCGCAGCCGCCAGTGCTTCCGCGGCATCGGCAAAGAGCCCGAAACAGCTCGCTCCCGAGCCTGACATGCGCGCCATCCGCGCACCTGCGGTCCCGAGCGCCGAAAGGCATTGGGAAATTTCCGGCACCATCCGTTGCGCTGCCGGCTGGAGGTCGTTTCTCGCCTGCCGCAACCAGGCGATGAACTGTTCCCTGTCGCCAAGCCCTTGCGGCTGCGGCAGCGGCGGGTTCTCCCGGCATTCAAGCGCCTGGAACACCTTGGGTGTCGACACACCGACGCGCGGATTGACGATCACCATGTCGAGCGGGAAGCCAAGCTCAACCGGCGTCAGTGCTTCACCGATGCCGCGGGCAATCAGCGGACGTCCGTCAAGGCACATGGGGACATCCGCACCCAGATCGAGCGCGATCCGCGAAAGGGTCTCAGCGCCGGGATGATAGTCCCAGTGCTGGCAGAGAAGCTTCAGGGCCGCGGCCGCATCGGCCGAGCCGCCTCCAATTCCGGAGGCGACCGGAAGCCGCTTGTCGAGACAGATTTGGACAGGAGAGAGGTCCCGCGCCGATCGCATCGCGTCAGCCCGCAACATGTCGCGGGCCCGTACAACCAGGTTGTTGCCGGCATCCTCGCCTGCAAGAACCTGTGACTCCTGGCCTTCGAGCCTGAAAACATCGCTGCTGGACGTTTCAATCGAAACTCGGTCGCCCAGTTCGGTAAACACCACAAGGCTTTCGATCAGATGGAAGCCGTCGGCGCGCCGTCCCGTGACATGAAGCGCCAGGTTGATCTTCGCCGGCGCGTCAATGCCGGTCATTGATCCTCTGGACCAAACCGTCTGCGCTGGCGGATTGATGGAATGACCTGTCGAGCAGGGCATGCTCGGAGCCTGGTGTGACGAGACGAAGACCGCTCTTCTTGTCGTCACCGGCGCCGCTTTCCGTTGCTGCCGGTGCCTTGCCCTTGTCCGCACCATTGGCTGTTGCCGGCACAACGCTTTCCGCCTCGGGCAAGCCTTCGCTCAGCTTCCGTTCGATTTCCGGCTTGAGGTCTTCCGGCGGATCATTACTGAGCGCCCGCTTCCACTGGAAGGTGGCTTCCAGTTCACGGCCCACCTGCCAGTAGGCGTCGCCGAGATGATCATTGATGGTCGGATCGGCGGGCCTGAGTTCAACTGCCCGCTCGAGTTCGCGGACCGCATCCTCATATTCGCCCAGCCGGTAATGCGCCCACCCCAGCGAATCGACGATGTAGCCGTCATTGGGCCTGAGATCGACCGCGGCACGAATCAGATCCATGCCCTCTTCGAGATTGATGTTCATGTCGATCCAGGAGTATCCCAGATAGTTCATCACCTGCGGCTGGTCGGGGAACAGCTCGAGCGCGCGCTTGAAAAACGCCTCCGCCTTCGGCCATTGCTTCAGCCGCTCGTTGGCAATGCCTGCCTGGAAGAACAGGTTCCAGTCGTTTCGTGTCGGCGCTGGTCCGATAACCGAGATGGCGGTCTCGTAGGTGAGCGCCATTTCGACATAGTCCTTGTCCTGCGACAGCACGCTGCCATAGGCGAGGTAACTGCGGATGTCCCTCGGATCCGACGCGATCAGCGCCTTGAGATGATCCTTGGCCTCGCCATTGCGGCCAAGATCGGCCAGAGCAAGCCCTAGCTGCAATTCCGACACCCGGCGCATCGGCGAATTCTCGGGCACGGCCTCGTAGATCTCGATGGCTTCCTCGGCGTTGCCAAGTCGTTCCGTCAGGCTGCCGAGGATCACCAGTGTTGCGGCGTCGTTGGGATCCAGCGTGCGTGCAAACTGGAGGTAAACCGCCACCGTTTCTTCCGCGCCCTCGCGGTTGAGCGCGCTGCCCAGCGTGAACAGCACCGCTGCCGATCCCTGTTGCGCGGTCATCACACCGGGATTGGGCTTGCCGTCTTCTTCGATGACCTGCCTGAGCGCGGCCAGGGGTGCGTAGCTCGGAGAAAAGTCCTCGCCAGCCGACAAGGCATCCAGTGCGGCGCGCCGGTTTCCCTCGCGCGCTTCCAGCCCCGCCAGCGCCATCACGGCGCGGATATAGGTGTCCGGCGCCGCGGACCCCGACTGGGGATCGGCAATCAGGTCGGTGAAATGTTTGCGGGCTTCGGCTTTCTTGCCCATGGCCTGCGCCATCGCACCGGCATGATAGCGGGTGAAAACCGGGTACCAGGGCGGCCCTTCGAGCGCTAGGATGTTGTTCAGCGCCGTTTCGCCCTTGCCATCGCCGAATTCCGCCCAGGCATTCATGAGCGTGTTGAGCAGGCGGTCGATCGGATTGCTTTCCTCGACGGAAAGCAGCTTGGCGGCCTTGCGGTACTCACGCTTGCTGGTCGCCTCCACCATCAGCGCCAGTCGTGAGATCTGCGCGACGGCGGGATCTTCCTTCAATTCGCGTGCCAGCACCACGCCTTCCGAAAACCGGCCGCCACTGAACAGGGCCACCATCAGGCGCTGTTTGACTTCGGTGTTGCCCGGATCGAACTCCAGCGCCTTGCTGTAGAATTCAATTGCCCGTTGGGTGTCGTTGTCGATATCGGCGGTGCGTCCGGCGAGATAGGCGCCCGCGAAGCCCATGAAATTCGGCTGGGCTGCCTGCTCCTGAGTGGTTGTTGCCTGAGCATTGCCGCTTGCGGGGCTGATCAGGGCGGTGCCCAACGAAAGGAACACACCCAGCGTTACGCTGGCCGCAAACCGGGCTTTCATATTTCGCCGCATCAAGTCTTGCCTCATGTTCGAACTGGCCATGCGCCGGCCACCTGCCGAAGCATATTTAACCCACACAATGGCTTTTTTGGCGCAGGGCGGCAAGGCTTCAGCATGCCGCAGCGATCGGGCGGGTTGCGCCGGTGATCAGCTTGCCCGGTTGACGCAAAATGCGATCACTTCCAGAAGGGCGGCCTTCTCGGGCGAATCGGGCAGCGGCGCCAGCGCGTCACGGGCAATCGAGGCATAGTGCTCGGCCCGCGCGGTGGTGTCCTTCAGGCTGCCATACTTGGTGATCAGTCCCATCGCCTTCTCGAGCGCCTGATCGTCGCTCTTGCCGCCCTCGATGGCCTCGCGCCAGAAAGCCCGCTCCGATTCGGACCCGCGCCGGTAGGCGAGCACCACCGGCAGGGTGATCTTGCCTTCCCGGAAATCGTCGCCGACATTCTTGCCGAGATCACGCGCCGATCCACCATAGTCGAGCACGTCGTCGATCAGCTGGAACGCCAGGCCGAGATTCATCCCGTAGGACCTCAGCGCATTGCGCTCTGCCTTGCTGACGCCGGCCACGATCGGACCGACTTCGCAGGCGGCGGAAAACAGTGCCGCTGTCTTGGCCCGGATCACCGAAAGATAGTCGTCTTCCGTGGTCTCCATGTTCTTGGCCACAGACAACTGCAGCACTTCACCTTCCGCGATCACCGAAGCCGCGGTGGACAGCACGTCCAGCGCATCCAGGGACCCAACCTCGACCATCATCTTGAAGGCCTGCCCGAGCAGGAAGTCACCGACCAGGACGCTGGCCTGGTTGCCCCAGATCATCCGTGCGGTGGAGCGCCCGCGTCTAAGATCACTCTCGTCCACCACATCGTCATGCAGCAGTGTCGCCGTGTGCATGAATTCCACCGCTGTGGCCAGCCTGATGTGGGATTCGCCCGCGTAGCCGAACATTGTGGCAGACGCCAGCGTCAGCATCGGCCTGAGCCGTTTGCCGCCCGACGAAATGAGATGGTTCGCCACTTCGGGAATCATCGCCACGTCGGAGCCCGCCTTGGACAGGATCAACTGGTTGACGCGTTCCATGTCTGCCTTGGTGTTTTCCACCAGCGGCTTGACCGACGCGTCTTTGTGTTTTCCATCGTCCAGTGAAATGACTACGCCCACGTGTACGGACTCCTGTTTGATCTTTGCTGGCACATTATTCAGCACGCCCTGCCACGGCAAGCTGCGATTTGACGCGGGTAAGGCTTGATAACTGATACATTCGCATCAAACTAAGGGCTTCAAGGAGAACTCATGCACGATCTTATCCGCACCAATGACCCGGTCCTCATATCCTTCGTGGAAAGCCTCATGCGTGACGCCGGAATCGGCTGCATGGTGGCTGACAGCGGCATGAGCATTCTGGAAGGGTCGGTGGGAGTGATCCCGCGCAGGATCCTTGTCGATCCGGCAATGGCCGCCCAGGCACGCCGTATCCTGATCGATGCCGGACTGGAAGAGGAACTCAGGCCCTGGAATGACCGTGACACGAGCGCCTGAAAACAGCAGACCGGACCCCGGGCGCGGTCGATCTGCGGCTGAACCTCCGGCGGCTTCGCAACCAGGCGCTCCATCGGGATACACTGTTGATGCGTTTCACAATGGCGCCTTCCATCTGGTCCAGCCCGTGGGAACAGGCCACCGGGTCGGCATGGATGCGATGCTGCTGGCTGCCACCGTGCCCGGCAGTGCTTCCGGCGTGCTCGCCGACCTTGGCGCCGGTGCAGGGGGCGCCGGTCTTGCGGCCATCAGCCGGCTGCCGCAGCTCAATGTGGTTCTCATCGAACGCTCGCCCATCATGGCGGATTGCGCCCGCCGCTCGCTGGCGCTTGACGAAAACGCCCGGCTTGCCCCCCGCGTCCGGGTGATCGAGGCGGACGTCACCCTTCAGGGCAGCCAGCGCCGTGCCGCGGGTCTTGCCGACCACGCCTTCGATTACGTCATCCTCAATCCGCCCTTCAATGCCGCGGCCGACCGCCAGGCACCCGACGCACTCAGGGCGCAGGCGCATGCCATGGACAGCGATGATTTGTTCGAGCGCTGGCTGCGTACGGCCGCAGCGATCCTCAAGCCCGGTGGTCAGGTGTCGATCATTGCCCGGCCGCACTCGACCGGCGAAATCCTTGCGGCATTGGGCAAGCGCTTTGGTGGCGCCGAAATCACCCCGGTGATCCCGCGTCCGGGCGATGACGCGATCCGCATTCTTCTCACCGCGATCAAGGGCAGCCGCGCGCGCCTGAGCATGCGCGACCGTATTCTCATTCACCAGGGGGCGGAACGGGCCTTTTCAGAACAGATGGATGATCTGGCAAATGGCCGGGCGGGCTGGCCCAGGCGAACGGCAATACAGCCTGCAAATTAGAGTAACCGGCGGTGTGCGCCATTGTACTGAAACAGAAAAGACATACATGGCTTGGAGCATCAGATGCCTTGGTTTGTCATGCCGCCGCCAGCCCGGCCGGCAACCGGGCCGACAACAGGAATGATCCGCCATGGTTTCTTTGAGCTCTTTCTACCCCGCCCGGTTCCGCAAGGATCTGACAGTCATTCCAGTGGTCAGGCTGCACGGCACGATCCAGGCCGGTGGAAACCAGTTTCGCCAGAACCTCAACATTGCAACCGCAGCACCGCTTCTCGCCAGGGCGTTTGCCGACAAGAAGGCACCGGCGGTGGCGATCATGGTCAACTCACCGGGGGGCTCTCCGGTGCAGTCTCGGCTGATCTACAAGCGCATCCGTGATCTGGCTGCCGAGAAGAACAAGAAGGTGCTGATCTTCGTCGAGGACGTGGCCGCATCCGGCGGCTACATGATTGCATGCGCGGGCGACGAGATCATTGCCGATCCTTCGTCGGTCGTTGGCTCTATCGGCGTCATTTCCGCGGGCTTCGGCTTTACCGGCCTGATCGACAAGATGGGCGTCGAACGCCGGGTCTACACCGCCGGTGAAAACAAGTCGGTGCTTGATCCGTTTCAGCCGGAAAATCCGGAAGACATCGCCCGTCTGAAGGACCTGCAGCTCGATATCCACAAGGTCTTCATCGATCTCGTCAAGGACAGCCGAGGCGCGCGGCTGAAAGACGATCCGGACCTGTTTACCGGTCGCTTCTGGACCGGCATTCGCGGCAAGGACCTCGGACTGGTCGATGAACTTGGCGATCTCCGTTCGGCCTTGCGCGCCCGTTTCGGCGACAAGGTGAAGATGCGTCTGATCACCGCGCAACGCGGTCTGTTCGGTCGTCGCGCGCCGGGCGTGAGCACGTCGCTGGCCTTGGAGGCGCTTGCCGGAATTGGCGAAGCAGGGTTGAATGCGCTTGATGAACGGGCGCTATGGGCGCGTTACGGCCTCTGATCCGGCGTGGACGGATCAGCTGGCTTTCGCCGCGACGGCCCGCGCAACAAGCGAGCGCAGGTGAGTGGCGGGAGTGCTCCCGCCTGGAGCATCCTGCGTTCAGGCGGAATCGCCTGACGCAGACAAGATGCTCCAGATTTAGGATGTTAGAGCGTCCTTTGCGCGTCCAAATGGACGCGCGGCGCTCTTGAGATGGGACGCCCGGTTCCGGGCTGAGGAAAGGACCGCTAGAATGCCGCAACTTCTTCTGCTCGTCGCCGTCGGCGCCGTAGCCTGGCTCGGCTACAAGCGCTTTCTGGCCGAGGCCGAACGCGTCAGCGCCAAGGTGAGGGACGCCGAAAAAGAATCGCGCACAGGTGCGCAGGGGACCCTGATCGAGGATCCCGAAACCGGCGAATACCGTCTGCGCAAGCCTGACGAGTAGAAGGGGGTGGCGGGCCGAAGCCCCGCGCGCTGCAGTCCCGCACTTGACCGTAAACATGAGAAGTGGCACCTGTCGCCGCACATTCAGGACCGTTGTGGAAACGGCCCGCGAACCAATGATGCGCCATCCGGATCCCAAGCCATGACCGAAGTTCTTCCCGATCACATGCAGCCCACCCGCTCGTTTCAGGGGCTCATCCTCGCCCTGCATCGCTACTGGGCCGATTACGGCTGCGTCGTGCTGCAGCCCTACGACATGGAAGTCGGCGCCGGCACCTTCCACCCGGCCACCACGCTGCGCGCGCTCGGGCCGAAGCCGTGGAACGCGGCCTATGTACAGCCATCGCGCCGCCCCAAGGATGGCCGCTATGGCGAAAACCCCAACCGGCTGCAGCACTATTACCAGTACCAGGTGATCCTCAAGCCCAACCCGTCCAACCTGCAGGAGCTCTATCTCGGCTCGCTCGCCGCCATCGGCGTCGATCCGCTGCTGCATGACATCCGCTTTGTCGAGGACGACTGGGAAAGCCCGACGCTGGGCGCCTGGGGGCTCGGCTGGGAATGCTGGTGCGACGGTATGGAAGTCAGCCAGTTCACCTATTTCCAGCAGGTCTGCGGCATCGAATGTGCCCCGGTGGCCGGTGAATTGACTTACGGGGTCGAGCGTCTGGCCATGTATGTCCAGGGCGTCGACAGTATCTATGATCTCAACTTCAATGGCCGCGAAGGCGCCGAGAAGGTGACCTATGGCGATGTCTTCCTGCAGTCCGAGCAGGAATACTCCCGTTACAATTTCGAGATCGCCGACACCGCGATGCTGCTCAAGCATTTCGAGGATGCCGAGAAGGAATGCGAAGCCATCCTCAAGGCTGGCGCCCCGCAGGAACCCGGTTCACTGCACAGATGCGTCCTGCCGGCTTATGATCAGTGCATCAAGGCAAGCCACGTCTTCAACCTGCTTGATGCGCGCGGCGTGATCTCGGTCACCGAGCGCCAGGGTTACATCCTCAGGGTGCGCAATCTCTCGCGCCAGTGCGGCGAGGCTTTCCTGCTCACCGATGCGGGCGGCTCGAATTACCGGCCGGCTGCGGAAGCGGCGGAATAAGGAGCACGCCGCTCAGGCAACCTTCAAAAGGGCCAGCGCCATTGCCTCGTCTGACCACGGCGGCTCGGGTGAGCCGTTGTCTGGTTGAATTTCCAGCGTGATGCACGTGCGGAGAGCCCTGCTGTCTGTTATCCTTCCGTGCGGGAGGATCACACAGGAGAAGCGAGATGACCGCATTCAGACTGCCTCTTTCCGGCAATGTATCGCAACTGATCAGCCCCTGGGCCGGATGGTTCGGCAACAGCCAGCTGGGCCTGATCAACATCAATCTCGGCCAGTCGAGCGCTCCCGAGGTGGAGCAGGAAATCCTCGAAGATGTCGGCAGCTACGGCCGGCAGTTGGGTCGCATCGGCGATGCTTTGGCAGTCTTGATCACCCACTTCCATCCTGAACGGCCGCTTGACCCAAAGGAAGAAAAAGCCATCCGCGCGCTGCGCGCGATGCTTGACCAGATCGGTGACATCAAGCAACGGCACGACCGGGTGGCAATTCGTCCCGGCACGGGCCGAGACCATTCCGAATAGGCCGCGCCAAGCCTGGTTCAGCCGGTTGAAGCGACCGTTACCGCAGCGGGTTTTTTGTTGCCGGGAGCGTTGGTGAACGAATGGCCTGAATAATAGGCCCGCTTGTCGTCATACATCGCCCGGTCTGCCCGCTTGACCATGTCTTCCATGGTTTCGCCATCCTGGCTGGAGGCGCAACCGATCGAAACGCTGATCGGCGCATTCGAATAGAACTGGTTGTTGATGTGCAATAGCTCGGTGATCGTCTCGACCATGGCATTGACCGCCTTCCTGTCGGCGCCCGGCATCAGGATGGCGAATTCGTCGCCGCCGATGCGCGCTGCATGGTTCGGGCGCGAGACCACGCTGTTCAGAACCTCGCCGAAACGGCGCAAAAGGGCGTCGCCGGCATCATGCCCAAGCTGGTCATTGGCCTCCTTGAGCCCGTTGAGGTCCATGATGATCGCCGAAACCGGCCTCAGCGGCTTGCGCTCGAGCCGGTTGAGCTCGTCCATGTAGAAGGCGCGGTTGTGCAGCTTGGTCAGCACATCGTGCTTGCCGAGATATTCGAGATAGGCTTCGGCCTTCTTGCGCGCGGTGATGTCGGTCAGCGCCACCTGCACCTGTGACCAGTCCTCTTCGTGGCCCGGCAGCACGGCGAAATGCAGGAGGATGTGCCGGATCGACCCGTCGAGCGCGTAGTTCACCACCTCGCGCTGATGAAACAGCTTGCCTTCCCACAGATCCATCAGCTGTTCCCGGAACGGCTTTTCCATCTCGTCGCGGAAAATCTCGACCTGACGCTGCAGCAATGTCTGCACATCGGACGCGCAGAACAGGTCGAGCGTTGCCTGGTTGACGTCGATGACCCGGATCTCGCTCATGCACTGGCGCACGAATTCGGGATGCACGTCCATGAACACTCGGAAGTCGACAATGCCGCGCTCACGCACGGTTTCGATCAGGTTCCTGATTTCGCTGAAATCCTCGACCCAGAGAGACACCGGCGAATACTCGAACAGCCCCTCGGCATGCCGGCGGCTTTGCGCCTCGTTGCGCCGTGCATCTTCCCGCTCGGTCACGTCTTCTGTCGTCAACAGGACCTGTCCGAGCGTCTCCTCGTGGCCCGGCAGCACCGATCCCTTGAGCTGGATGTCCATCCGCCGGCCCGAAAGCGAGTAATTGACCGCATTGCTCGAGAACTCGGTCTTGCCGTCCCACAATTCGGCCAGTTCGTTGACATGGCTTTCGAGCATGTCGTCGCGAAACACCACCGAGAGATTGCTGACCAGATGCTCAAGATCCGTGGCTTCGAACAGTTCGAGCGTCTTGCGGTTGACGTCGAGCACCCGGATCTTGCGCGAGCAGTCTGCGACACGCCTCGCGTCTTCCCTCAGGAAGGCTCGGATGTCCTCCACACCTTCCGCACGCCACTGGTCGAACTGCCGTTTCACCCCGGAAAAATCCTCGATCCACATGGCAACCGGCGCGAGATCGAAAATGGCGGCGTCAAAGGTCTTCATGTCGCAACGGTTCCTGTATCGGCAAAGCCCGCCTGGTACTCAAAAGAAAACATCGGGGGAAGGCGGCTCGGAGAAGTATGGGACGGGAATGGTAAACCATTGCTTGACAACTGCGGGATGAAGCATGATTTCGCGGCTTCGCCGATGCCTCGACGCAGCACGCTCTCGTTCAGATGCCACAACGGCCGGCAACGGGCCGGCATGGTCTGCTCCATGGATTTTTGTGGTGAGTATGCGTAAGGTCGCTCAGCCGCCCGGTCGGGCCTGTGCGCGGCAATGGACAACGGTTTTTGGTCGGGAGTGAACCCATGGGGACTTGGATTATTCTGGCGGTGCTGGCTGGCATCGTGATTTACGCGATTTCGCTTTACAACACGCTGGTCAAGAACCGCCAGATGGCCGGTGAGGGCTGGAGCGGAATTGACGTTCAGCTCAAGCGCCGCGCCGACCTGATTCCGAACCTGCTCGAATCGGTCAAGGGTTACATGACCCACGAACGCGAGCTCCTCGAAGAGGTCACCCGTCTGCGCGGCCAGGCCGTGGCCGGCGCGAGCGGTTCGCCGGAGCAGCGGGCCTCGCTCGAAGGTGCGCTCAGCGGCGCGCTCGGACGGCTGATGGCGGTGGCGGAAAGCTATCCCGACCTCAAGGCCAATGAGAACTTCAAGGAATTCCAGGACGCGCTGGAGGAAACCGAAAACGAGATCTCGATGTCGCGCCGCTATTACAATGGTGCGGTCCGCAATCTCAATGTATCGGTTGAGAGCTTCCCCTCGATGCTGGTCGCCAGACAGTTCGGTTTCGTCAAGGCGGAATACTTCGAGATCGAGGACGAGGCCGACCGCGCCGTTCCAAAAGTCAAATTCTGACCGCCGCAGGGCTGGTCTGTCGAGAATGAAGCATGACACTTGAAAAGCTTACAATCGTGCCTCCGGGGCAGGCCCTCTCGGGCGTCGTCGCACCTCCGGGATCCAAGTCGATCACCAACCGGGCGCTTCTGCTTGCTGGCCTCGCAAGGGGTACCAGCCGGCTGACCGGCGCGCTGAAGAGCGATGATACCCGCTACATGGCTGATGCCCTGCGCGCCATGGGCGTGGACATCGAAGAGCCCGATGCCACCAGTTTCGTGGTCACCGGCACCGGTACGCTCGAACCACCCGCCGGGCCACTGTTCCTCGGCAATGCAGGCACCGCCACGCGGTTTCTGACCGCCGCGGTGGCTCTCGGCAATGGCCGCTTTGTCGTCGACGGCGATGAACACATGCGCAAGCGGCCGATCACACCGCTGGTCGACGCGCTCAGGGCATTGGGTGTCGATGTGTCTGCCCCGACGGGATGTCCCCCGGTCACTGTGAAGGGTACGGGTGGCTTTACCTCCCACCACGTGATCATCGATGCCGGCCTGTCGAGCCAGTATGTCTCCGCGCTGCTGATGGCCGCGCCCTGCTCGGGCAAACCGTTCACTGTCGAGCTCGCCGGCGATGACATCGGCGCGCGCGGCTACATCGACCTGACGCTGGCGGCGATGCGCGCCTTTGGAGCCGAAGTCGAGCAGGTTACGCCATCGGTCTGGCGCGTTGAACCGACCGGATATCGCGCCGCCGATTTCCACGTCGAGCCCGATGCGTCCGCCGCAACCTATCTCTGGGGCGCACAAGCGCTCACCGGCGGCAGCATCGAAATCGGCACGGCCGCGTCCGATTTCACCCAGCCCGACGCCAGGGCCTTCGAGGTGATCTCGGCCTTTCCCCACATGCCCGCCGTCATCGACGGCTCGCAGATGCAGGACGCCATACCCACCATCGCCGTGCTGGCCGCCTACAACACCACGCCGGTGCGCTTTACCGGCATTTCAAACCTGCGCGTCAAGGAGTGCGACCGGGTGCGCGCGCTATCGCTCGGCCTGAACGCCATCCGCGAAGGCCTTGCGCGGGAGGAGGGCGATGACCTGATCGTCAACTCCGACCCCATGCTCGCCGGCCAGACCGTGACGGCTGAGATCGACACTTTCGCCGATCACCGCATCGCCATGAGTTTCGCGCTGGCCGGCCTGAAGACCTCGGGCATCACCATTCTCGATCCCAAATGTGTCGGCAAGACCTATCCCGGCTACTGGGACGCGCTGGCGTCGCTTGGTGTGACCTATAAGCAGGAGATCCCAAAATGAAATGGCTCCTTTCCTTCGTCTCCGCGGTGCTGTTCTCACTGATGCTGACCGGCGGTTCCTGGGCGAGGGAAGAGATCCGCAGCTACGTGGTCGACATCGAGGTGCGCACCGACGCGTCCATCGAAGTCACCGAGACCATCACCGTCAACGCCGAAGGCAACGACATCCGCCGCGGCATCTACCGCGACATCCCGCTGCGCGCGCTTGATGACTGGGGTCTGTGGTCGAGCAATGGCTTCGACCTCGTCGAGGTGCTGCACAATGGCCGGCCGTCACCCTACCATACCGAGTGGCAGGGGCGTTTCTTCCGCATCCTGATCGGCGACGCCGATGTGTTCATCCCGCGCGGCGAGCACACTTACACGATCCGCTATGTCACCACCCGGCAGTTGCGCTTCTTCGACGGATATGACGAACTCTACTGGAACGTCACGGGCAATTTCTGGAGCTTCCCGATCCTCAAGGCGGAAGCCCGCGTTTCCCTGCCCGACGGCGCCCGTGCGATCAGGGATCAGGTGACCGCCTACACCGGCCCGTTTGGCGCGACCGGCGGCAACTACACCGGCTCGGTTCTTGGTGACGGATCCGAAGTCCGCTTCGCCCTGACCCGGCCGCTTGGCCCCGAGGAAGGCATGACCATCGCAGTCGGGTTCACAAAAGGTGTGGTGACGCCTGACGCGGGCGGAGGCTTCTCTGGCCTTGCCGACAACATCGGGATCTTCCTCTTGATCCTGGGCTGGCTCGGTGTCCCCGCCTATTTCCTCTACGCCTGGAACAGGGTCGGCCGCGATCCGCCGTCGCCGCCGGTCATCCCGCTGTTCCATCCGCCGGAGAAGCTCTCGCCGGCAGCGCTTTCCTACGCCCATTTCAACGGCTTCCGTTCCGGCAAGAAAGGCATCGACCTGCCTTTCATCGCAGCGCTGCTGTCGCTCGGGGTAAAGCGTTTCCTGCAGATCGACGAGGATTCGCGCGGAACAGTGACGCTGCAGCGTGGCGACGCGGCCGGTTTGCCTGGTTCGCCGGTGCTGCCGAGAGGGGAAGAGGCACTCTATTCGACACTTCTCGCCAATCGCGAGGAGATCATCCTCGACAAGCACAACGGTCCGGTCCTGAAGAGTGCCGTGACGAAGCTGCGGATGGCCATATCCCGCGAATATGCGGGACGGTATTACAACGCCAATATCGGCTGGTTCATCCCCGGTGTCCTTCTCGCTATCGCCTCGTTCATCATCGGCCTGATCCTGCAGGATCCGCCGGAAGAAGGCATTCTCTACCTGATCCCCGTGCTGATGACCTCGCTGTTTGGCGGCGCCCTTTGGATTGCCGGTCGAAGCCTGTTCGCTCAAGGCGGCGCCGGCAACCGGATCTTCGGCGCCACCCTCTTTCTCGTGGGCGCGGCTGTTTTCATGATCGGCGTGCTTGTTGTCCTGGTGCCCGGTGACATGCCCGTCTACCAGCTGGCCGGAGTTCTTCTGATCGTCGGCAGCGTGACGATGATCTTGATGGTCTGGTTGCTTGGAGCACCGACCGCGGTTGGCGCCAAGGTGCTGACCGACATCAAGGGCTTCAAGCTCTATCTCGAGACCGCCGAAACCAACCGGCTCAACATGCGCGACGCGCCGGTCATGTCGGAAGAGCTGTTCGAGCGCTTCCTGCCCTATGCGGCGGGACTTGGTGTGGAAAAGCCCTGGTCGGAAGCCTGGGCCGCGCATCTGGCCCGCATCGCGCCGGAGCGCGAGCGTGAGTACCGGCCGGGCTGGTACCACGGCAGTTCCTGGTCGCCCGGCAACATCGGTGCCGCCGCTGCATCCTCCGTGGCCGCCGTTTCCGCGGCCATGGCCGCCTCCATGCCGCAACCCAAGAGCTCATCGGGGTCCTCCGGCGGCGGCTCGTCGGGCGGCGGCGGCGGTGGTGGCGGCGGCGGCGGCTGGTAAGCCGGCCAGCAGCAGCGTGCCGTACTCAGGCACCGAAGAACTGTTGAGTGAGGGTTGTCTTCCGGTGCAGCCGTTCTCGCTCGTGGCTGCGATCTGCCGCGTGGCTGGCGCGCCATTGGAATTGGATCACTTCCCGGGCCTGACAATTATGTGAAGACATCTCTCCGATCCGTATGGGTGGAGCTGCGTAAACCGTCTTGTCGTCAGATGAGGCGCCACGAACAGAGACCACATCCAAACCCGGAGATCCGTTATGAAGAAGACCATTCTTGCCGCCGCCATGGCGCTTACCCTTTCCGCACCTGCAGCCAACGCCGCCAACATCGTTGAAACCGCACAGGGCGCCGGCGTATTTGGCACGCTTCTGGCCGCCGCACAGGCCGCAGGCCTTGCCGACGCCCTTGCCACCGGTGACAACCTGACCGTCTTCGCCCCCACCGACGAGGCTTTTGCCAAGCTTCCGGCCGGCACGGTCGAAAACCTGCTCAAGCCTGAAAACAAGGATCAGCTCGTCGCCGTGTTGAGCTACCACGTGCTGCCGCGCGAACTTGTTTCCAACCAGCTTCCCGCTGGCCCGATCCACGTCCGCACCATAAAGTCGGGCGGAGATCGCACTCTGGCGGTTGCCAAGTCCGGCGCCACCGTGACCGTGGACAACGCGACCGTCGTTCAGGCCGACATCAAGGCCGACAATGGCGTCATCCACGTCATCGACACGGTGATGCTGCCGTCGAGCTGATCCGCGGCCGCAGGCCACGCAAATAGCAATCGATGGATGACATTTCGGGCGGGGCTTGCTAAGTCCCGCCCGAAATCTGTTTTCAGGACATCCCATGCCCGATCTGCTTATTGAACTCCGCTCCGAGGAAATTCCCGCTCGCATGCAGCGCAAGGCTGCGGGCGATCTGCGCAAATCTGTGACTGACGCGCTGGTCGATGCGGGCCTGACCTATGAGGCGGCGCGCGAATACTGGACGCCACGGCGGCTGACACTCGACATTCGCGGCCTGACGCCACGCTCGAAGGACGTGCACGAGGAGATCAAGGGACCCTCGACCAAGGCGCCGGAGCAGGCACTCGCCGGCTTCATGCGCAAGGCGGGTCTTTCCGACATTTCCGAAGCCCATGTGCACACCGATCCGAAGAAGGGCGATTTCTACGTCGCCCATATTTCAAATCCGGGACGTGATGCCGAGGAGATCATCGCCGATGTGATGCCCGGCATCATCCGCGGTTTCTCCTGGCCGAAATCGATGCGCTGGGGCCCCGCCTCGGCAAAGCCTGGCTCGCTCAGATGGGTGCGACCGCTGCAGTCGATCATCTGCACCTTTGGTCCGGAGACGGAAGAGCCGACGGTCATTTCCTTCGAAATCGACGGGCTGGTCGCCGGCAACACCACCTCGGGCCACCGCTTCCACGCGCCCGACAGCTTCACCGTGCGCCGCTTCGATGATTATTCCGAAAAGCTCGAGCGCGCCAGGGTCGTGCTCGATGCCGAGCGCCGCAAGGAGATCATTGCGTCGGACGCCCGCAATCTCGCCTTCGCCTCCGGACTGGAGTTGGTCGAGGATGAAGGCCTGCTTGATGAAGTCTCCGGTCTGGTCGAATGGCCGGTCGTGCTGATGGGCGAATTCGAGGAGGATTTCCTGCAAATCCCCGACGACATCATCCGGCTGACCATCAAGACCAACCAGAAATGCTTCGTGCTGCGCAAGCCCGGCAACGGGCTGTCGAACCGGTTCATCCTGGTTTCCAACATCGAAGCCAGTGACGGCGGCAGGGAAATCGCGCTCGGCAACGCCAAGGTGGTGCGCGCCCGTCTTTCCGACGCGCTCTATTTCTGGACCACCGACCAGGCAGCTCTGCCTGACCTTGCGGCATTGCAGCCGTCGGCGGAAAAATTCGGGCTCGATCTGGCCAAGCCGCTCGACCAGCGCATGGCCAAGCTCGATCATCTGGGCGTCACCTTCCACGCCAAGCTGGGCACGCAGGGCGAGCGCGTGCAACGCATCGCCAGGCTGGCCGCCGAACTCGCCCCTGTGGTCGGCGCCGACCCGAAACTCGCCACCCGCGCGGCGCTGCTCGCCAAGGCCGATCTGACCACTGAAGTGGTCGGCGAGTTCCCTGAACTGCAGGGCGTCATGGGCCGCATCTATTCAGGCCTTCAGGGCGAGGACGCGAGCGTCGCGCTGGCCGCCGAGGACCACTACAAGCCGCAAGGCCCGTCCGATCAGGTGCCGACCGATCCGGTGTCGATTTCGGTGGCGCTTGCCGACAAGCTCGACACCCTGCTCGGCTTCTGGACCATCAATGAGAAGCCCACCGGCTCCAAGGATCCCTATGCGCTGCGCCGCGCTGCGCTGGGCGTGATCCGGATCCTCATTGAGAATGAGGTGAGGCTTGGTTTGACCAAGCAGTTTGTTGATTGGTCGATGAACAATAGGGCCCTAGCTCTGAAGTCTGAAGACTTGGAGACGGTTGGTGAGCAACTCTATCAGTCCGACCTCCTCTCCTTCTTCCACGACCGCCTGAAAGTCTATCTCCGCGACCAGGGCGCGCGCCACGATCTGATCGACGCGGTGATCACACCGGCCTCCGACGACCTGCTCGACATCACCCGCCGGGTCTCGGCGCTTGGCGCCTTCCTCGACACCGAGGACGGCAGGAACCTGCTCGCCGGAACCAAGCGCGCCGCCAACATTCTGGCTGCCGAGGAGAGGAAGGGGACCGCAATCGCCGAGAGTGTCGAGCCTTCGCTGTTCGAGCTCGATGAGGAGAAAAACCTCTTCACGGCGGTGACTCAATCTGTCAGTCTCGCGACCGAAGCCATTGGGAATGAAGATTATTCCGCAGCCATGAGCGCACTTGCCACGTTGCGTGAACCTGTTGATTCATTTTTTGAAGCAGTGCTGGTAAACGCGGAAGTTGAAAATGTCCGGGCCAATCGCCTTGCGCTACTCGCCATGATCCGTCACGCCACCGGCGCGGTCGCCGATTTCTCCAAGATCGCTGGCTGATATCTGGTGCCTCGGAGTACAATACCCAAAGCCGGCAACCCCTGGAGGCGGGCGCCGGCTGGGTGCCCGTCGCGAGGGCCTCGGTAAGGCTTGCGGGGCAGGGACGGGGTTTGTGAGCCCGTCCTTTCAGGTCGGTCTCAGTTGAGACGCAGCTCGTATTTCGACGGATCGAAGCTGGCCTGAGCGTTATCTGTCAGAGCCGATGTCATCGTCTCTTCGTCAACGCCGGGAGCTGTGTTGGCAATCACCGGTTCGAACAGCTTCGGCGCGCCTGCGGCATCCGCGGTCAGCGGAGCCTCCCCGGTGTCAGCCGCATCGTCTTCCACAGCAGCCGTCTGGTTGCTTTCGTGCTCGACAACACCCAGCGCAATCAGGTCGGCCTGGCTCGCCTTGCGCACCATCGTCACCGGCGACCCGCCGAGCAGGTTCTCCGTCCGGTAGATCATCATCTCGCCGTCGACTTCGTGCACTTCGACGATCTGCTCGCCCGGCGCCAGCTTGATCTGGGCCTCCTGTTCGGCTTTCGCGGCCGCTTCACGGGCGCAGGACGGGCATCCGACCTCGACAATGCTGCTCTTCTTGCTGGCGGTCGGGGTGTAGGGCTCGATCGAGGAAGCGTTGGCCGTGCCTGCGCCAATGCACACCGCTGCGGCAATGATCAGTCTCTGCATCGTGTCTACTCCCGTCCTGGAGCGCCGCACATTCATCTTGAATGCGCGAAGGTCGCTCCAACATCTAGAATGCCCGGATTATCCGGTTCTGGAGAGTGCAATCTAGCAAGGGGCCGTTACGATCCGGTTTTTGGAAGCGGTAAACGGAACGTTAATTTTTTGCCTCGCGACCGACCGCCCGCCAGCCGATATCTCGGCGGCAAAAACCGCCCGGCCAGTTGATCGCGTCCACCGCTTCATAGGCCTTTGCCTGCGCCGCCGTGACATCCACGCCCTGCGCGGTGACATTGAGCACCCGGCCGCCATTGGCCACCAGCTGCTCGCCCTCAAGCTTCGTGCCGGCATGAAACACTTTCGCGCCGTTTGCTTCAGCGGCCGCCAGACCGGAAATGGCCGTGCCTTTCTTGGGTGTGCCGGGATAGCCTTCAGCCGCCATCACCACGGTCAGCGTCGCATCTTCCTTCCAGCGCGCCGAGACATGCGCCAGCTCGCCTTCCGCCGCGGCCTTGAGCAGCACCAGGATATCGTCCTTGAGCCGCATCATCAGCACCTGGCATTCCGGATCGCCGAAGCGCACATTGTACTCGATCAGTTTCGGTCCACTCTCGTCGATCATCAGCCCGGCATAGAGAACGCCGGTGAACGGTGCGCCGATCGCCGCCATGCCGCGCATGGTCGGCTCGATGATCTCGCGCATGGTCTGATCGATCAGTGCCTGTGTCATCACCGGCGCCGGCGAATAGGCGCCCATGCCGCCCGTGTTGGGGCCGGTGTCGCCGTCGCCCACCCGCTTGTGATCCTGCGCCGTGCCGAAGGGCAGGGCGGTCTTGCCGTCGCACAGGCAGAAGAAGCTCGCCTCCTCGCCATGCAGGAATTCCTCGACCACCACCTCGGCGCCGGCCTCGCCGAAGGCGCCTTCGAAACAATCCTCGATCGCCGCCAGCGCTTCATCCAGCGCCATGGCCACCGTCACGCCCTTGCCCGCCGCCAACCCATCGGCCTTGATGACGATCGGGGCTCCTTTTGCCCGCGCATAGGCCTTGGCCTTGGGCGCGTTGTTGAAGCGCTGGTAGGCTCCGGTCGGGATGTTTTCCCGCGCGCACAGATCCTTGGTAAAGCCTTTCGAGCCTTCCAGCTGTGCGGCCTCGGCCGACGGTCCGAACACCGAGATGTCCGCCGCGTTCAGCGCATCCGCCAGTCCCGCCACCAGCGGCGCCTCCGGGCCGACAACCACCAGGTCGATGGCCTTCTCCCTGCAAAAGCTGACGACGGCGTCGTGATCGGTAACATCGAGATCGCTGAGCGTTGCGTGCTCGGCAATGCCCGGATTGCCGGGCGCTACGTAAAGCGTCGAAAGCATCGGAGACTGGGCGATCTTCCAGGCCAGCGCATGTTCGCGACCACCCGAACCGATCAGCAGCACATTCATCATCTGAAACTCCATCGGCCGGCTCTGTCCAGACCGCCATGTTTGAATTCGCCTTGGGTTAGGAAATCGACGGCATCTGGTCAAGCGAACATGCTCTCTTGGAGCTGTCCCTTGTCATTTGCTGGTATATCTGGGGGTGCCGGATTCAGGTTTCCGCAATGGTTGGCGATCTATGCTGCTTCATGTATCGGGCCCGTTGGCTTTCGTCAGTCGGGATCAAATGACGGAGCGAATTCCATGTTGCAGATGCTGTATGTCAGCGGTGCGTCACGACCATTGTCCACAGACGAGATCGAGAAGATTCTTGCGGTCTCGCGGCGCAACAATTTGCGCGACGGCGTTACGGGAATGCTGCTGTGGGCGGATGGCGTTTTCATCCAGATCCTGGAAGGCGAGGCCAAGACAGTTCGCTCTGTCTTCCAGCGGATTGAGGCGGATGACCGGCATAAGAATGTCATGGTTGTGCTTGAGCAGGCCGCCGGGAAGAGATTGTTCACCCAGTGGAGCATGGGCTTCAAGCGGCTTGATGAAGAGATGGCCGCCGACCGCAAGATCTTCCAGATATCCAGGGCAGCACTCAAGGACCGGATCGGCAACGACGATGGCGGGCTGTTCCTCGAAACCGTACTTGCCTTCAGCCGGGATTTCGTGAGTGAACTCGATCAATCGCTGAAAACCGGACTGAACTGACACCTCCCGACTTTCCGGCCATCGTGTTGTCTTGACCTGCCATCTGAGCGGTGGCAACAGTCGAGGCATGTCCAACCGACCACACACGCCCTCAGACATGAATTCCCGCGTTGCCGACGCGCCGTCGGGCAACTGGGTGTACCGGGTCCTGCCGCGCGCCTTGTGGCCGCATGCCCAGCTTGCCCGCTGGGACAGGCCGATCGGCTGGCAATTGCTGATGTGGCCCTGTTTCTGGTCCGCAGCCCTTGCCGCCAATGTTGCGAGTTCCGCGACCAACATCGATACGGTCTGGTCGCCGCAACTTCTGCTCTGGCACCTTTTCCTGTTCATGGCCGGGGCGATTGCCATGCGCGGCGCCGGCTGCACCTGGAATGATCTCGTCGATTACAAGATCGACGCAAAGGTGGCACGCACCCGGTCGAGGCCGCTTCCGTCGGGCCGGATCACGCGGTTCGCAGCCACGGTGTTTCTCGTCGTCCAGGCGCTTGTCGGGCTTCTGGTGCTGGTCCAGTTCAACGGGTTCTCGATCCTGCTGGGCATTGCCTCGCTTGGCGTGGTCGCCATCTATCCCTTTGCCAAGCGGTTCACCGATTGGCCGCAGTTCTTTCTCGGTCTTGCCTTTTCCTGGGGCGCGCTGATGGGATGGGCCGCGGTGTTTGCCGAACTGGCGCTGCCGCCGCTGCTGCTCTACATCGGAGCGATTGCCTGGACCATCGGCTACGACACCATCTACGCCCACCAGGACAAGGAGGATGACGCCCTTGTCGGCGTGCGCTCCACCGCGCGATTGTTCGCGGAAAACACCAAGATCTGGCTTGTGCTGTTCTACGGCCTGTTTGCCGGCATGGCGCTGGCGGCTTTCTGGCTCACCGGCGTGGCGTGGCCTGCCTATGCCGGGCTCGCCATTGCCGTTGTGCTGCTTGGCTGGCAGATCAGAGTGATCGATATCGACGACGCCGATCAGTGCCTCGCGCTGTTCAAGGCCAACAGCCGGGTCGGCCTGATCGTTTTTGCCGGACTGATTGCAGCCTTGTTCGCATGAGAGAAAGCCCGGCCGCCCGTGTGGGGCAGGCGACCGGGCTGGTATCAGCTCTGTGGGGGGCTGATGGGTAGTGTTAACGGCGCGCGATGATCTCGCGGCCTTCGATCCTCATCCGGATCCCCAGCTTGCCGGTCGACCGGCGGACCAGGAACCGCGGACGGCGCTCGGCAATCTGGCTGTGGCGGCGGCGGCGCGTCGGTGTGCCTGCGGCCGGCTGTGCCGAGCCGTCATCCAGCGGACGGGCGACGCCGTCGGCTTCCACCATCAGCATCGGCAGGCCGTAAAGCTCCGACCAGGCGCGCCAGTCGGCGGCGATGTCATCGAGATTGTGAGCCACCAGCAGCGGCACGCACAGGGCCGTGTCGGTATGGTGCAGCTCCAGCGTAACCGTCACGGTGCCGTCGCCATGGTCGATCGCGCGTGCCGCCACACCCTTGAAGGCGCGCGCTGGCAGGGCGATGGACAAGGGCAGGCCTGATTTCGACAGCCGTTTCCTGACGACAGCGCCACGGCTGTCGAGCGTCACGGTGACTTCGTCCCGCTCGTCGCGTGCGGCATAGGAAACCCGCTGTGGGAAGTCGCCTGGATTGAGCCGCAATTCGAACCCGGCCCATACGGGCTTCAATACGGTATTGGTCATGTCAGTCGCCTCTGTAACTCTTGAGAGCCGGTTATCCGGTCTTCTCATCCGGGGCTTTTCGCCCTCTCACACGAAGCAAAATGACCCACAGGCCGTTCCAGTCGGCTTAAGGTTTTGGGTTAAGAAAACCTATGTTCTGGAAATGGTTAGCGAAAGACCACCGTCCCATTTCCGATTTGGAAAGGTTACCGGGAGGCAAGCACCTTGCCCGGATTCATGATCCCGTTTGGATCGAAAGCGTGCTTGATGCGGTGCATCAGCGCCATTTCCACCGGCGAACGGATCGCCGCGAGTTCATCCCGTTTGAGCTGGCCGATTCCATGTTCGGCGGAGATCGATCCGTTCAATTTTAGAACAATCGCATGAACGATCTCGTTCATTTCTTTCCAGCGGGCAAGAAAGGCGTGGGTATCCGCACCCAGCGGCTGCGATATGTTGTAGTGGATGTTGCCGTCGCCCATATGGCCGAACGCAACGATCCGCGCGTCGGGCATGGCCTTCATCACCGCTGCATCCGCCAGGGCGAGGAACTCCGGCACCTGCGCCACCGGTACCGACACGTCATGCTTGATGGATCCGCCTTCGGGCTTCTGCGCCCAGGACATGGATTCCCTGAGCTTCCAGAAGTCCTTGCGCTGGCCTTCGGTCTCCGCCGCCGCGGCATCACGGATGTATCCTTTTTCGTCAGCGGCAATGAACAGCCCCTCGAGCATCTCGCGGGCAGCCTCCTGGGACTGGCCCGAACTGATGTCGATGAGCACGTACCACGGATGCGGCTCGGCCAACGGATCACGCACACCTTCTATATGCCGCGTAGTGAATTCGACGCCGATGCGCGGCATCAATTCGAAGCCGGTCAGCGACGGACCGCAATAATCCTGTGCCATCCGGAACAGCTTCAGGGCCGTCTCCGGGCTGTCGACGCCGGCATAGATCGTCTCGTGTCCGGCCGGCGCCGGAAACAGTTTCAGGACAGCCGCGGTAATGATCCCGAGCGTGCCCTCCGCTCCGATGAAGAGATCGCGCAGATCGTAACCGGTGTTGTCCTTCTTGAGTGCGCGCAAGCCATGCCAGATCTCGCCGTCCGGCAGCACGGCTTCGATGCCGAGACAAAGCTGGCGCATGTTGCCATAGGCCAGCACTGCCGTGCCTCCGGCGTTGGAGGAAAGATTGCCGCCGATCTGGCAGGAACCCTCCGATCCAAGCGAGAGCGGAAACAAGAGCCCTGCCTCGCTGGCCGCCTGCTGCGCACGTTCGAGCACCACCCCGGCCTCGGCGATCATGGTTTGGCCGACGGTATCAATTGAACGGATCTTGTTGAGGCGCGTGAGCGACAGGACGATCTCGCCCTTGCCCGGCAATGGCGATTGCCCGCCCACCAGCCCGGTGTTGCCGCCCTGTGGCACCACGGCCGTGTTTGTCTCGTTGGCAAGCCGCAGGATCGCCGCGACTTCTTCGGTGTTCGCCGGGCGCAGCACCAGCGGGCTTTCGCCCTTGTAGAGGCCGCGCTGCTCGATCAGATGCGGAGCAATGTCGGATTGTGCGGTGAGGGCGTTCTGAACGCCGGTAATGGCGGCAAAACGATCAATAAGTGCGGGATCGGTCAAAGGTACAGGCATGACCAAGCATTTATCTTTGCACGTCCGGCAAGTCGAGAGCCGCTGTGTCGTTTTGCCCGGTTTCAGAACCCCGTTCTGCCGCGCGGGAACCTTCGTGCATAAAGGCCCCGCCCAAGCCTTCTTGTGTGAGATCGTTCAAAAGCAAAATATCTGATTCAAGCATCCTTAGCGTCTTTGCATCATAGTCGCGCGAAACAACGGATTTTCAGTATGCGCTCCTTTTTCAAGAACACTTCCGGCAACTTCGGAATACTCGCAGCCCTCATGATGGTGCCGGTTATCGGTGCAGCGGGGCTGGCGCTGGACTATTCCAACGCTCTGACCGTCAAGACCCGGATCCAGGGTGCGGCAGATGCCGCTGCCTTGGCGGCGGTCGCGGAAAGCTCGATTGGTGTCAAGCAGGCCATGGCCATGTCCGGTGACGGCGAAGTCCCCTTCGCCGCTGATGAAGCGATCAAATTCTTCAAGGCGCAGAACGAGGGCGACACCGATTTCAAGCTCGATGAGGTATCCGCGAAGATCATCAAGAAGAACGGCCGGCTCTACTCGATCGTTGACTACAAGGTCACCGTGCCGACAACCTTGTCGAAGGTGATGGGCCAGAACCTGATCCAGGTCGCAGGCCAGGCCGTTGTCGAATACCAGACCGAGATCTATCGCGACTTTTTCCTGCTGCTCGACAATACCCCGTCCATGGGTGTGGGGGCAACGCCTTCCGATGTCGATACGATGGTGGCAAACACCTCGGACAAGTGCGCATTTGCCTGCCACATCGTCAAGAATGGCAAGGAAGACAAGAAAAGCTATTACAATCTCGCAAAGACGTTGGGCGTCACAACCCGCATCAATGTGGTGGCGCAGGCAACGGCTGCGCTGATGGATACGGCCACCGAGTCGCGCAAGAGCGCCAATCAGTACCGCATGGCGGTCTACACATTTGGCGAGAAGGCCGAAGACACCAAGCTTCTGGAAGTGGTCCAGTCGACCACCGATCTGAAAAACGCCAAGAAAGAGGCTGGCAAGATCGAACTCATGTCCATCCCCTATCAGGGCTATGACAACGATCAGCAGACGGATTTCGACCGTGCCTTCACGCAGATTGCCGACAAGATGGGAACGGCGGGGTCCGGTCTGACGGCCAATTCTCCCGAGAAGATCCTGTTCTTTGTCTCCGATGGCGTGGGCGACAGCTACAAGCCCACCGACTGCACGAAGAAGCTGACGGGAGGCCGTTGTCAGGAGCCGATTGATGTCAAGTATTGCAAGGGTTTGAAGGACAAGGGCTACAAGATTGCCGTCCTGTACACGACCTATCTGCCGCTGCCGACCAATGGCTGGTACAACAGCTGGATCAAGCCGTTCCAGAGCCAGATTCCGCAGAAAATGAAAGACTGTGCCTCTCCAGGCCTGTTCTTCGAGGTGAGCCCGTCGGAAGGCATCAGTGACGCGATGACAACCCTGTTCAAGAAGATCGTCAACACGCCCTTGCTGACCGGCTGATCGGGATCGCGGCTTGGTGGACCAGGACTAGTCCCTGGGAGCCGCAGCCCGGCGCAGTCGATCATTGATGGCCTCGCCAAGTCCATGTCCGGGGACCGGCGCCACGGCGATGCCGCGTGCACCTGCGGCATCGGCCTTCTTGAGCAGGTCGAACAGGTTCGCCGCAGCCTCCCGCAGATCTCCGGATGGCGAAAGGTCCAGCACCACCTTTGCCTCGACCTCGCCGTTCAGGGCAACCCCGCCAAACCGGATGATCGCCTCGCCGGGCCAGACCTCGGTGGCATTGAGCCTCAGCTGTGTATCGGGGGCATAATGCGAGGCCAGCATGCCCGGTGCCACGACAGGACCGTCTTCCGGCTGGAGTCCGGGCCGTTCGACCACTGAGCCCGCAGCCTCTTCAATCAGGTCCACCGGAATGCCGCCGGGCCGGAGCAGCCGGAGCCTCGTTCCGTCGATCGACAGGATTGTCGATTCCAGACCTACCGGGCAACGACCGCCGTCAAGGATCAGGTCGATCCTGTCGCCCAGATCTTCAGCCACGTGCTGTGCCGTTGTTGGACTGATCCGTCCTGAGCGGTTGGCGCTTGGTGCCGCGAGAGGACGGCCGAACCGTGCAATCAGCTCGCGGGCCGGCCCCTGGGGCATGCGCACGGCTGCTGTGGCCAGACCGGCAGTGGCGAGCGGGTGGATGCGGCTTTCAGCACTCAGCGGCAGCACGAGCGTCAGCGGCCCTGGCCAGAAGGCCGCAGCAAGCCGCTCGGCGACCGGTGAGAAGACGACATGCGCCCTGGCCATCTCGAGATCTGCCACATGGGAAATCAGCGGGTTGAAGCGCGGGCGCCCCTTGGCCTCGTAGATCGCTGTGATTGCTTCAGGGTTGGTTGCGTCAGCGGCCAAGCCGTAGACGGTTTCGGTAGGGATCGCCACGGGTTCGCCGCGCCGCAACACCTCAATGGCCGCATCAAGCGTGCCGGGATCTGAAATCGGGAGAACGCGCACCATGACCAATCCAATTAACCAGCGCCCCTCTATCAGGCAGTCCGTTGGTGCGCAATCAAGCGGCTTTACATATCGGTTTTCTAATAAACTGCAGGAAAGATCAAATTGCAGGGATCTGTTTAGTCCGGAGATAAGCTTTTTACTGCACAAGGGATCATATGCATTTTTTGCGATGAGTGAGCGTTATGGACAAACAGATTTCAGCCGCATCTTCCATTGGACTTCGCGTTGCCACCGCGATGTACCAGATGGGTATCGATGGATTGCCGCGCAATTATGAGCTTGTCTATGAAGCCTATTCCGGCGCGAACCCGGAACTGACGAAGGAATTCGTCGGCATTGGCAAGAACAAGACCCAGCGCGCGCTCGATGAACTGGGCCGTAAGTATCTGCCGCATCACCATGAAGAAACCCAGGTCGCCAAGACCAATGACCGGATGCGCTCGCAGATGACCACGTTCAGGTCGCTCCTGGAAGAAGAGAAATCCTCGCTCAGCGATTATGGCAAGATCATCAGTGAAGCCTCGCGGACCTTCGCGAAAGAGGGAGATCTCGACAAGGAAACCCTCAATCGGTCGATCCAGCAGCTCAGCGAGGCGACCGAACGCCAGGCCTCCAGGAGTGAGGCGATGGTGGCGGAGGCTTCGGAGCAGGCTGCCCAGCTCGACGGTGTAAAGGCTGATATCGAGAATTTCGAGCGTATGAAGTTCATCGATTCCTTGACTGGCCTTGCCAATCGCCGCTCCTTCAACAAGGCGGCGGCGCGGATCTTTGCAAACCCGGAACTGCCCATGATGTGCGGTCTCGCCTATGTCGAAATCGACGATTTCAAGCGGATCTGCGAAGCGGACAGCAAGGGCACCGGAGATTTCGCCGTCCGGCAGGTGGGACAGCTTTTCCAGAAGGCCATGCAGTCGGGTGACCTGGTCGCCCGCCTTGACGGCAACCGCTTTGCCTTTCTCATCAATTCCTCCGACGAGCAGGAAATCATGCGGGCGGTCGAGCGGCTTCGCGGGGCGGCCACGTCCAAGCCGCTGGTGCACCCCAAGACCGGCCGCGCCATCGGAAACCCCACTTTGTCGATCGGCATCGTCATGTCGATACTTGCAGAGGGCGCCGGTGAACTCATGGCGGATGCTGAAAAGGCGATGGCCGCGTCCTCCAGGGAGGGCGGCGACCGGGTCACGTTTTACTCGGACACCGAGCATGCGGCCACGACATCCGGCTGGATGATCTACAGGCCCTGATAAAAGCCGCTTTGCCGCCTCTCAATGCCGCCAGGCCTGATCGGGAGATCACGACCGGCGGCAATGCTGCGTCCGCACCTGTGTCATTTCACGTGTTTGAAACTCCTCGAATCCACGCTAAGTTCCACGTCTCAAATTGACGTTTACGTAAAAACAACTTAGCCATGAGCGTGGGCAGGATCCCGCCCTGACGGTCTGGCGGGGAGTAACGAGGAGATCACATGTATCGTGCGCCGGTAGACGAAATCGCTCACACCCTCAAATCGGTCGCGGGGTTGCGCAAGGCTTTGGAAACGGAGCGGTTCGGAGATCTGGGCGAAGACCTGGTGGATGCGATTCTTGCCGAGGCCGGGCGTTTCTCCTCCGACGAGATCGCCCCTCTCAACGAGATCGGCGACAAGCATGGCGCCGTGCTCAAGGACGGCGCGGTCACCACGCCTCCCGGCTGGAAGGATCTCTACAAGAACTGGATCGACGGCGGCTGGAACGGTCTGACCGGGCCTGAGGAATTCGGCGGGCAGGGGCTTCCTATGCTCCTGTCGGTGGCGGCGCTGGAGATGTGGAATTCCGGCTCGCTTGCCTTCGGCATAGGCCCGACACTGACCATGGGTGCGGTCGAGGCGCTGGAAAAGCATGCCTCCGATGAACTCAAGGCCAGGTATCTCGAAAAGCTCGTCACCGGCGAGTGGATGGGGACGATGAACCTGACCGAACCGCAGGCGGGCTCCGACCTCAACGCGCTGAAAGCCCGCGCCGAGCCCAATGGCGACGGAACCTACCGGATCTACGGACAGAAAATCTACATCACCTATGGCGAGCACGATTTCACCGACAACATCGTCCACTTGGTGCTGGCGCGCCTGCCGGATGCGCCGGCTGGAACCCGCGGAATCTCGCTGTTCCTGGTGCCAAAATTCTTTGTCGGCGATGACGGATCGCTCGGCGAGCGCAATGACGTGTTCTGCTCGGGCCTGGAGCACAAGCTCGGCATTCACGCCTCTCCCACCTGCACTATGATCTACGGCGACGGCAAGTTCGGCGACAGCCCGGGCGCCATCGGCTGGCTGATCGGCGAGGAGAACAAGGGCCTGGCCTGCATGTTCACCATGATGAACAATGCCCGCCTGGCCGTCGGCATGCAGGGCGTGGCGATTGCCGAGACCGCCTATCAGAAGGCGCTCGCCTATGCCCGGGAGCGCACCCAGGGCCGCGCACCGGGTCACAAGGGCGAGGGCATGAGCCCGATCATCGAACACCCCGATGTCGCCCGCATGCTGATGACCATGAAGGCGTTGACGCAAGGTGCGCGCGCCATCTGCTATTCCTGCGCCGAGGCGCTGGATATGGCCCGCGTCAGTGAAGGTGAGGAGGCAAAGGCCTGGTCCGAACGCGCCAGCCTGATCACCCCCATCGCCAAGGCCTTCTCGACCGACATCGGCCTTGAGGTCGCCTCGCTTGGCGTCCAAGTCCATGGCGGCATGGGCTTCATCGAGGAGACGGGTGCCGCCCGGCTGCTGCGCGATGCACGGATTGCCCCGATCTACGAAGGCACCAACGGCATCCAGGCAATCGATCTGGTCATGCGCAAGCTGCCCTTGTCCGGCGGTGCGACCGTTGCCGCGTTCATCGCCGATTTCAAGGCTGATGCGGAGGCCGCGCGCGCTTCCAACGCACCGGCGCTTGAAGGTGTGGCAGAAAAGCTCGACCAGGCCATCGCCAATCTCGAATCGGTCACCGCCTACATGCAGTCGGCTCTTTCGGAAGGCCGGCAGACCGACGCGCTGACCGGGGCAACGCCCTATCTCAGGCTGTTCGGTCTGACCGCGACGACCGCCATGCTGGTGCGTGGCGCGCTTGCTGATACCGACGCTCCGGAAGCGCAGGGCCGGGCGGCGCTCGCCCGGTTTGCCGCCGCCAGCCTGGCGCCCGAGACCAACGGCCTTGCAGTCAGCGCCACGGCGGGGGCCACAGCCCTTGAGGACGCTGCCGCAGCACTCGCCTGACCTGACCGTGCGGGCAGGTCAGGCGCCATTTCCAGAGGGACATTCATGACTGATCACATCCTCATCGAGCGCGCCGGCGACACCGGCGCCATCAATCTCATCCGCTTCAACCGGCCTGAGAAGAAGAACGCCATCACCCGCGACATGTACTCGGCCATGGCAAGAGCCCTGATCGAGGGCGAGCGCGATGATGCCGTGCGCGTGCACGTGATGCTCGGCACGCCAGGCGTCTTTACTTCCGGCAATGACATGCAGGATTTCATGGCAGTTGCCATGGGCGGCGCCGGCGGTACCGAAGTGTTTGATTTCCTCGGCAGCCTGGCCAACACCGCCAAGCCGGTGATCTCTGGCGTCGACGGGCTGGCGATCGGCATCGGCACCACGGTCCACATGCACTGCGACATGACCTTCGCCACGCCGGAGTCCCGCTTTCACACGCCGTTCACCGATCTGGCGCTGGTTCCCGAAGCGGCTTCGAGCCTTCTCGCGCCTGCCGCGATGGGACACCAGAAGGCCTTTGCCCTGCTCGCTGCCGGGATCCCGTTCTCCGGCGAGGAGGCCGAGCGCGCCGGCCTCATCTACAAGACCGTGAGTGCCGAAGAGCTCGAACCGGCGGTGTTTGCCGCAGCCAGCCATCTGGCGCAGAAACCGCCGCAGGCGCTCGCCATTTCCCGCCGCCTGGTCAGGCAGGACTCCGCTCCTGTGATCGCCCGGATGCGCGAGGAAGCCGAGCATTTCTCCAATCAGCTCAAGAGCGCGGAAGCGCTGGCCGCCTTCCAGGCCTTCATGGCACGGAAAAAGTAACCCACTTTCGCCGGATCTCTATCTGGTGCCGTTCGACGCCCTGCGTTAGCGTCGCACAATCGTTAGGAGGGCCTGCTAGTGAAGCAATTGCAGCAGGTTCGGGAACGTAAACATGAAAGGTATACCATGCTCCGATTTTCACCACTTATTGCGGCTTCGGCCATGACCATTGCAGCCTTTACAGGCTCCGCACTCGCGGCCAGCCATGAGGGCGCTCCCGCGCCGGCCACCAACCGCATCGACACCCAGCGCCACGATGCGCCGGAACTGTCGGCCTATGGCGATTACAAGATCGGCGTGCGCACGCTGGAAATGGTCAATCCCGGCCAGATCGATATTCTGGCCATCGACCCGGCCGCGGAAAAGCCGGCCGAATGGCCCCGCTACGACCGGCCGCTGACCGTTGAGGTCTGGTATCCGGCGGACAATGGTGCCGAGGGCTCGAACGAGCTCAAGGCCTATCTGCGCGACGGCAAGACCGAAGTCACGCTCGTCGGCCAGGCCATGCGCGACGCGGCCCCCGTGGCGGGCGCCGAAGCCTTCCCGCTGGTCATCATCTCGCACGGTTATCCGGGCAACCGCTTCCTGCTGTCGCACCTGGCCGAAAACCTCGCCTCCAAGGGCTATGTTGTGGCCTCGATCGACCACACCGATTCGACCTATCGGACCCGCGCCGCCTTCGGCTCGACCCTGGTCAATCGCTCGATCGACCAGAAATTCGTGCTCGACGAACTGGCCCGTCTTTCGGGCGAGGATGGCAATTTCCTCAATGGTCTCGCCAACACCGACAACGCCGCCATCATCGGCTATTCGATGGGCGGCTACGGTGCGATCATCAGCGCCGGCGGCGGCGTCACCCAGACCGCCGTTGACTATGGCTGGGGCGGTCCGCACGGCACGCTCGGCGTTCACCTGAGCGGCAGCGAAACCCACAACGCACTGCCCGATGAGCGCGTCAAGACCATCATCGCCATCGGCCCCTGGGGCAAGGTGCTGAACTTCTGGGACGAGGAAACCCTCAAGGGCATTTCCAAGCCGTCGCTGTTCATCGCCGGCTCCGTCGATGATGTCTCGGGCTACGAGAAGGGCGTCCGCGCCATCTGGCAGGCAGCCACCGGCGTTGACCGCGCGCTGCTGACCTTCGACAACGCCAACCACAATGCCGCAGCGCCGATGCCCGCACCTGCCGAGGCCGACAAGGTTGACGAGGACCTCGGCTTCAACATCGCCGAGCACTACAATGATGCGGTCTGGAACACGGTGCGGATGAACAACATCGCGCAGCATTTCAGCACCGCCTGGCTCGACCAGCACCTCAAGGGCGACGAGGCCAAGGCCGCCTATCTCGACCTGGTCCCCAACTCCAATGACGGCGTCTGGGCCAAGGAAGACGACGGCACCAACAAGCCCGAACACACCCACTGGCACGGTTTCCAGAACCGCACCGCCAAGGGCCTGCGCTACGAAGTGCTGAAAGCCGGCGAATAAGGTTTACGCCTGACGACAATTGAAAGGCGGCGCACCCGGTGCGCCGCCTTTTTTATGGCCGCAGGACAGCGGTCGTTCGAACAACGCGCACCCATTCGTTTCGTCATCCTTGGCCTCCGAGCCGAGGATGACGATGGAGAAGTGTGAGAATGACAAGTCCAGCGAATGCAATCCAGATGAACGCTCGTCTCTCTACCGCTTCGGCCGCTCCAAGAGCGCCACCACCTCGACATGGGCAGACCATAGGAACTGGTCGATCGGCGTCACCGAGATAAGCCGGTAGCCGCCCTTGATCAGGATCTCGAGGTCGCGCGCCAGTGTCACCGGATTGCAGGAGATGGCGGCGATGCGAGGGATGGCCGAGCGGGCGATGTCGGCCACCTGCACTTCCGCGCCTGCGCGCGGCGGGTCGAACACCAGCCCCTGGTAGCTCTTCAGCTCCGATACCATCAGCGGCCGGCGGAACAGGTCGCGCTTTTCCACCGTGACAGGCTTCAGCCCCTGCGTCCGCCGTGCGGCCTTGTCGAGTGCTGCGAGCGACGGCCCGTCGGCTTCCAAAGCATGCACATGGCTGGTCTCGGCCAGCCTCAGCGCGAAGGTGCCGGAGCCGGAGAACAGGTCCGCCACGCGCTTGGACTTCTTCAGGTGGCCGGTGACGAGATCGCCCATCACTTGCTCCGCGTCCTTGCTTGCCTGCACGAAGCCGCCCGGCGGCGGATTGACGATCACCCGGCCGAATTCGAGCTCCGGCGGCTGTTTCTCGATCAGGATCTCGCCGTTGAAGGTGAGACGGGCAACATCAGGCTCGGCCCGCACTGCGGAAATGATCCGCAGCCGGTCCGGCTCGGCAAGCTTGAACGGCGCCTCGGCGGCCAGGTCGAGGCCGGGGGCGGCGTCGAGCACCGAGAGCCGGAACGCCTCCTTGCCGACCGCCACCGCCGTGGCCAGCCGCCTCAGCGCCGGCAGCGCCTGGTTGATCCGCTCAGAGGCGACCACGCAGGTCTCGACGTGAACAATGTGATGGCTCTGCGCCCGGTTGAAGCCGAGGATCGCGCCCTTGTCGGTGCGACGTGCGGCAAACACCACCCGCCGCCGCGTGTGCGGTTCACAGGACACCAGCGGCGCAACCTCGGCCGCAATGTTGCGGCTTTCCAGCGCCGCCACCACCAGCCCGCGCTTCCAGTCCTGATAAACGGTATCAGCCACATGCTGCAGCGCGCAGCCGCCGCAGCCGGCGTTTTCTTCGTCGGGGCCGAAATGTGGGCACGGTGGCGTCACCCGGTCGGGCGAGGGGGTGAGCACCGCGATCAGCGAGGCGCGGCTCTTCTCGACTCCGGCATTGATCACGTCGCCCGGCACCGTGAAGGGGACGAAGATCTGGCCCTCGGGCGTTTCGGCAATGCCGTCGCCCTGTCCGCCAAGCCTTGTGATGTCGAGTTTGCGAGCGCTCATGTCTTGACGCCTCCGATGAGAAATTCGTGGTTGCCGTCTTGGCCCTCGATCGGCGAGGCGATGGGGCCGACGGCGCTCCAGCCGGGCTGCCCGCCCAGCCATCGGGCGAGATCCTCGGCGATGACCGGCCCCTGTGAAGGGTCCTTGAGCAAACCGCCCTTGCCGATGCCCGCGCGTCCCGCCTCGAACTGCGGCTTGACCAGCAGCACCGCAAAGGCCCCGGGCGCGGCAAGCGCGAGTGCGGGCGGCAGCGCCAGCTTCAGCGAGATGAAACTCACATCCGACACCACCGCGCCGACCGTGTGGCCGCCCAGATGCTCGCGGGCAAGATCGCGCGCGTTGAGACCTTCGAGATTGGTCAAGCGCGCATCGTCCGCAAGGCCCGCATGCAGCTGGTCATGGCCGACATCGACCGCAAGCACATGCTCAGCACCGCGCTCGAGGAGCACCTGCGTGAAGCCGCCGGTCGAGGCACCGATATCGAGCGCCACCCGGCCTGACGGATCGAAGCCGAAACGGTCGAGCCCGGCGATCAGTTTCAGCGCCGCCCGCGAGACATAGGCCCGCGCCGGATCGGTCAGCGTGATTTCCGCAGTCGCACTCACGGGCGCGCCGGGCTTGGTGATGACCTTGCCCTCGACCAGCACCGCGCCGCGCGCAATTGCGTCGCGCGCGCGTGACCGGCTGTCGTAAAGGCCGCGCCGGACCAGGATCTGGTCGAGCCGGTCCCTGCTGGGCGGAGTGGTGAGAGATGGGTCTGCCATGAAAGCCGTCTTGGCCCGGAAGGGCGGCGAGGGCAAGGGCTTTGTGCGGCCCGGATCCCTCGCGGCAACGTTTCAGAAGAACAGGAAGCTGCCTTTGCGTCGCCGCTCATCCGACGGCGCAGCCTGCTCCGGCGGTTTGTCTTCAGACGCTTGCGGTGCCTGTGTGACGTACAGCTCGTTGTCCGCCGTCGGCGCTCTTTGCGCAGCCTGCGGGCCCTGCATCGCTTTCGGGCTTTCCGGGAAGGGCGGGTTCTCGAACGGCTGTGGGGGCGAGACTGCCGGTCGCCTGTCGACAACCTGCTCGTTGATCATCGGCGCCAGGTAGTCGTCGGCTCCTATGCCCAGCGATCCGCGTATCTCGCCAAGCTTGGGAACAAGCATGCGGATCGCGGCTTCCTCGATGCGTTTGTCGTAGGTGGGCTTGGTGTCGGCATTCGCCGGCAAGGCCAGTCCCGCAACGGCAAGCATGGCTGTTGCGATCCGGCGCGCATGGCATTTTCCCGCCTGTTTCATCGACATTCTCAAAACGTCCCGAAGTCCCGTGCTGTTTCAAACAGACTAGCAGCGGGATGTTTCAGAACGCCCAAGGGACGTGGTTAGGATCGGGCAAACATCTATGGTTTCAGAACTGTAACCTGGGCGCCACCGCGGTTTTCGGCGTTGAGCGCGCGAAACACCGTGTCGACGATGCCCTTCCGGTCGAGCCCGGCGCGCGCATACATCGCGTCCGGCGAGGCATGGTCCATGAACATGTCGGGCATCACCAGCGAGCGCACCCTGAGACCGCCGTCGAGCAGGCCCTCGGTGGACAGGAACTGCAGCACGTGGCTGCCGAAACCGCCGACCGAGCCTTCCTCGATCGTAACCAGCACCTCGTGGTGCCGCGCCAGCTGGCGGATCAGGTCATGGTCGAGCGGCTTGGCGAAACGGGCGTCGGCAACGGTGGTCGACAGCCCGGCGGCATTGAGATCCTCGGCCGCGACCAGACATTCAGCCAGCCGTGTGCCGAACGACAACAGTGCCACCTTGGAGCCTTCACGCACGACACGGCCCTTGCCGATTTCTAGGATCTGGCCGCGTTCTGGCATCTCGACGCCGACGCCTTCGCCGCGCGGGTAGCGGAATGAGATCGGGCCTTCGTCGTATGCGGCCGCGGTGCGCACCATGTGCTTGAGCTCGGCTTCGTCGGAAGCCGCCATCACCACGAAGCCGGGCAGGCAGGCCAGGTAGGTCGTATCAAACGTCCCGGCATGGGTGGCGCCGTCGGCGCCGACGAAACCCGCCCGGTCGATCGGGAACCTGACGGGCAGCTTCTGGATCGCCACGTCGTGGACGACCTGGTCGTAGCCCCGCTGCAGGAAGGTGGAATAGATCGCGCAGAACGGCTTCATGCCCTCTGTCGCCATGCCGGCGGCAAAGGTCACCGCATGCTGTTCGGCGATGCCGACATCGAAGGTGCGGGTCGGGTGCACCTTGGCGAACTTGTCAACGCCGGTGCCGCCGGGCATCGCAGCGGTGATCGCCACGATCCTGTCGTCATGCGTCGCTTCCTGCGCCAGCGCTTCGCCGAACACGGTGGTGTAGCTCGGCGCATTCGGCTTGGCCTTGGCCTGGGTGCCGGTGACCACGTCGAACTTGGAAACGCCGTGATACTTGTCCGACGCGGCTTCCGCGGGCGCGTAGCCCTTGCCCTTCTGCGTGACCACGTGGATCAGCACCGGACCGTCGCCATTGTCGCGCACATTGCGCAACACCGGCAGCAAATGGTCGAGATTGTGCCCGTCGATCGGCCCGATGTGGTAGAAGCCGAGCTCCTCGAACATGGTGCCGCCGGTGACGTAGCCGCGGGCGTGCTCAACCGCGCGGGTGATCGCCCGGTCGATGTTCTTGCCCAGATAGGCGGTCAGTTTCTTGCCGGCTTCGCGGATGCCCATATAGGTGCGGCCCGAGGCCATCCGCGCCAGGTAGGCGCTCATCGCGCCGGTCGGCGGCGCGATCGACATGTCGTTGTCGTTGAGGATCACGATCAGCCGCGCATCCAGCGCTCCGGCATTGTTGAGTGCCTCGAACGCCATGCCCGCAGACATCGCGCCATCGCCGATCACCGAGATCACATTGCGCTTCATGCCCTGCAGTTCGCTCGCAACCGCCATGCCGAGCCCGGCGGAAATCGAGGTCGAGGAATGGCCCGCGCCGAAATCGTCATACTCGCTTTCCGCGCGCTTGGTAAAACCGGAAAGCCCGCCTTCCTGCCTCAGCGTCCGGATACGGTCGCGGCGGCCGGTCAGGATCTTGTGCGGATAGCACTGGTGGCCAACGTCGAAGATTACCCGGTCATGCGGGGTTTCGAACACCTTGTGAATGGCGATCGTCAGTTCGACCACGCCGAGACCGGCGCCCAGGTGTCCGCCGGTGCGCGACACCGCGTCGATCATCTCGGCACGCAGTTCCTCGGCCAGCTGCGGCAACAGCTTGTCGTCGATGGCTTTAAGGTCGGATGGGAACCGGACGGTGTCCAGGAGCGGTGTTACGGGCGGGTTTGTCACGTCATGCCTCACAGTCTCTCAGGGCCTAGCCCGGAAACGCTGATGTGTAAACCCGGATTAACGTCTGAAATAAGGTCTGGGCGGACTTGCCACAGTTTGTTCTGCAGCGAATTCCGGCCGGCTTGGGCTCATTGTTCCGGTAGCGGGATGAACTCCTCAGCGTCGCCTGGTACGATGTCGAACCGTCCTGAGCGCCATTCCGCCTTGGCCTGTTCGATCCGTTCCTTCGACGAAGAGACGAAGTTCCACCAGATGTGCCGCTTGGTTGGAATGCTGTCGCCGCCAAACAGCATCATCCGCGCACCCGCCGCTCCGGCGGTCAGGGTGATCGCATCGCCGGGGCGGAACACCAGAAGCTGGTTCGGGCCGAAGCGGTCACCAGCGATCTCGATCTCGCCCTCAAGCAGGTAGAGCGCCCGCTCTTCCCACTCGGCGTCAAACGGCGCCGAGGTCGACGGCGATAGCGCCAGGTCGACATAGAGCGTACCGGTGTGCTGCGGCACCGGCGACGTGAGCCCGCCAAAACCGCCCATCACCACCCGCGCGCGGATACCTGCATCACGGATCTCCGGCAATTCGCTGGTGGCGATATGGGAAAAGGCCGGATCGATCTCTTCGAGATGGTCGGGCAGGGCAAGCCAGGTCTGCAGCCCGGACATCGGCATCTCGCCGCCGCGCATTTCTTCGGGCGAACGCTCGGAATGCACGATGCCGCGACCGGCGGTCATCAGGTTCACGTCACCGGGCTTGATTACCATTTCGGTGCCCAGGCTGTCGCGGTGGCGGATGGCGCCGTCAAAAAGGTAGGTCACTGTCGAAAGACCGATATGCGGGTGAGGGCGCACGTCCATGGCCTCGCCGCCCTTGAGGATCGCGGGCCCCATCCGGTCGAAGAAGATGAACGGGCCGACCATGCGCCGTCGCGCGGTCGGCAAGGCCCGTTTGACCGAAAACCCGCCGATGTCGCGCGAGGACGGAATGATCATCTGTTCGATTGCATCGCAGGCCGGGGCATCGCCGGGGTTCGGGTCATCCAGTCCGCCGAAATAGCTCATGCCGTGCTCCTGCGATGTTTCCGATCTACTCGGCGTCGAGCGGTTCGGTCCCTGCCGGCTGGCCCTGCCGGTCAAGCCGGATCTTCTCGATCCGCTTTTCAGCCGCTGAAAGTAGCTTTTCGCAATGGGCTTTCAAGGCTTCGCCGCGCTCGTAGATCTCGATCGACTTGTCCAGCGCCACGTCACCGCGTTCGAGCTGTTCGACGATGTTTTCGAGTTGCGCCACGGCATCTTCGAAGCTCATTGCGGAAATGTCATTGGCTTCGCTCATGGCTCACCCCTCCTGCAGCCGGATCACGTGGGCCGCGGCCGATTCGGCCAGACCCACCAGGTCATAGCCGCCTTCCAGCAGGCTGACGACCCGGTTGCCCGAATAGCGTCCGGCAATGTCCATCAGCTTGCCCGTCGCCCAGTCGAAATCGTCGGCCACCAGGTTGATCTCGGCCAGCGGATCGCGGTGGTGGGCGTCAAATCCTGCGGAGATGATGATCAGATCGGGCCGAGTTTCCTCCAGCGCCGGCAGGATCCGTGTCTTGAAGGCTTCGCGGAAATGGTCGCTGCCGTCATTGGCCGACAGCGGCGCATTGAAGATGTTGCCCTTGCCGGTTTCGCGCAGCGCGCCGGTTCCCGGATAGAGCGGCATCTGGTGCGTCGAACAGTAGATCACGCTCGGATCGTCGTAGAAGATGTCCTGCGTGCCGTTGCCGTGGTGCACGTCCCAGTCGATGATCGCCACCCGTTCCGCGCCATAGGCTTTCTGCGCGTGGCGCGCCGCAATCGCCGCCTGGTTGAACAGGCAGAACCCCATGGAGGTGTTTTTCTCAGCATGGTGACCGGGTGGCCGGGTTGCAACGAAAGCGTTGTCGGCTTCCTTCCGGAACACCGCATCCACCGCGGCCATCGCGCCGCCCACCGAAATCAGCGCCGCTTCCATCGAGCGCGGGCTTGCCGTGGTGTCAGAATCGATCCGCGAGAACCCGGTCTCGGGAATAGCCGCGCGGATCTTGGCGAGGTAGCTTTCCGGATGTGCCAGAAGCACCGACTCGGCCGCAGCCTCGGGCGCAAGGTGGCGCACCAGCGTGTTGAAATGCTCGTGTTCAAAGACAGCCTCGAGTGCTTTCATCCGGTCGGGCCGCTCGGGATGGCCGGCCGGTACCAGATGTTCGAGGCAGATGGGATTGGAATAGTAAAACGTGGTCATCCGTTACATCTAGCGATGAACCGCGCTCGATGCCAGAGGGCAGCGCCACAGGAATTCACGGTGACACGACAATCAGCGTCCCATCCGCCGTCGCCGTGACCAGCCGTCCATCGACCGCGATGATCGGCTTGTCGATGGAACCGGGCAGGACGATATCGGCGCGGCCGGTCAGCGGAAATCTCAAGCGCCTGCGATCCTGCGAGGGCAGCACAAGCTCGATCCTGCCATCGAACTCGCCCACGGCCGACATGCCAAGTTCGCGTGAGCCGATGATGTGGTTGGACAGGTCGATGGCGATGTCATTGCGTTCGGAGAGCGCGCCATTCCGCAGGTCCAGCGAGAACAACCGACCGCCGATATGCGGCGTGCGAACGCCGTAGAGCGTCAGACCGCCATCGTCCCGTGGAAGGAAACCCGCGATGTTGAGCCAGCGGTTGGTCTGGCCGTTCTCGGATCCTGCACTGCGCAAGGCAAGTTTGCCGTCTGCCAGTCCGAAAATCGCAACCGCCGCGCCGCCGGTTTTCGAAGCGCGGATGGTAATGACCTCGTTTGTTCCGTCCCCGTCCAGATCTGCAATGCGGGGAGTGATGTCCTCGAACACCTGCTCCGCCGGCAGCACGATTTCAAGTTGTTCGCCCGATGCGGTAACGGCAACCAGCGAGCCTGCTTCGATGGCGTCGCCAAGCACGCCATGGGCGTAGCGGGTGGTTGGCCGCCCATACCAGGCCTGCCGTATGTCGCCCGTCGTGGCCGGCGCAATGCGCCCGTCGGGAAGTGCGCCCTCAGGTGCGGCTTGCGCTTCGGCAGGTCTGGCAGAGGGTGTCAGGCACAATCTCGAGCCTGTATCGCATGCCGCCAGCGCAAACAGGTCCCCGCCGGCCTCGACAAGGGCGCCATCCGCTGTCGCTATGATCCGTTCGACTGGCGCGCCGGTTTCAACTGTATTGACGGACTGGCCAAACGCACCTGTCGCAAGACCGCAAACAAGAACAGGCAGAACTGGAAGGATACCGCGAAGCCGCATGATGTCACTCACCTTATTGCTGTCATTTCGGGTGGCCGGCAGGCCGCCGCTGGTTCAAAAGCCTTTCAGGAGCAATCGAAGCAGGCGAGACAATTGTCCAGACACAAAAGCCCTACGAGCCCATCACGGTCGCGTGAACCTTGCAGCCGCGATCTGCGACTGTGGTCGTGTCACTGTGCTTGGCGCTTTGAACAAAACACGAACGCATGTAGGCTCAACCCATGGTGATTCCCGTCTCGAACAAGGCTGCGCGCCGCATCTTCCTGGCCAGGCAAGGGCTGTCGGCTCCGCCGGGAAGGGCCTTGTCCAATGCCGGCCTGCTGCAGCTCATCCACGATCTTGGCTTTGTCCAGGTCGACAGCATTTCCACCGTCGAGCGCGCTCACAACCAGATCCTGTTTTCCCGCAACCAGACTTTCAGGCCCGATCAGCTCAGGCAGTTGCTCGAGGATGAAAGGGCCCTGTTCGAGCACTGGACCCATGATGCGGCGATCGTGCCGTGCGATTTCTATCCTTACTGGAAGCACAAGTTCCGCCGCAGCGAGGCGCCGATGCGAAAACGCTGGGCCAAGTGGCACGGTAAGGATTTCGATCACGCCTTCGGAGAGACCTATGACCGGATTGCCGAGGGCGGCGCGGTGCTCGCCCGGGAGGTCAAGCAGGCCGATCACAAGTCCGGCGGCTGGTGGCAGTGGCACCCGTCCAAGAAGGCGCTCGAGTTTTACTGGCACACCGGCAAGCTGGCGATCAGCCGCCGGCAGAATTTTCAGAAGGTCTATGATCTCACCGAACGCGTCATACCCGGCCATCATCTGGCCAGGGAGGTTACTCATGCGGAATTCATCGACTGGGCCTGCTTGAGCGCGCTCGAACGGCTCGGCTTCGCCACCCATGGCGAGATTTCGGCGTTCTGGGATCTGGTCTCGCCGGAGGAAGCGAAAGACTGGGTCGGCGCCAATCGCGACCTGTTGCACGAAGTCGAGATCGAATGCGAAGGCGGCGGCAAGCCGCGTGCGTCATTTGCCCTTCAAGGCTTCTCCGCGGACCCGGAGGACTGGCCCGAGCCACCGGGCCGGATCCGGGTCTTGAGCCCGTTTGATCCGCTGTTGCGCGACCGCAACCGCGCCGAACGCCTGTTCGGATTCCGGTATCGCATCGAGGTCTTTGTGCCGGAGCCGAAGCGGGAGTACGGATACTATGTCTTCCCGCTGCTCGAAGGCGACCGTCTGATCGGCCGCATCGACATGAAGGCTGATCGCAAGTCAGGCACTCTGAATGTTGCCCGGCTGTGGCTCGAGCCGAAGGTTCGCGCGTCGGCAGGTCGCATGGCAAGGCTCGACGCGGAACTCGCCCGCGTCGCCCGCTTCGCCGGGGTCGGCGAAGTCATCCGCGCCGAGGGCTGGGACAGGGGGCTGTAGCTTCGGCGGTACCTGCTTCCATGGCAGTGTATCCCGTGGGATTTACCGGTTTTTTGCGTGTCCGGAGTTGTTGATGGCCCCGGCATGTGAAAAATACATTCGCAACGGGTCCGGGATCGGGCCTCAGGAAATCGAGTGCGAGACCAATTCATGGCCAAGCCTGTCATCGGCGTTATCGGCAACTACCACAACCTGGAAAGCAGGTTTGCTGTTCAACTGGCAGGGCAAAACAACCTTCAGGCTGTTGCCGACGTGGCGGGTGCCTTGCCGCTGATCTTCGCCGGCAATCCCGATATCACCGACATCGCGGACCTGCTGGAGGCAGTGGACGGCATTCTGCTGACCGGGGCCAGGGCCAATGTTCATCCCCGCCGGTTCGGTTTTGACCCCGATCCGAAACATGAACCCTATGACGAGGGGCGGGACGCGCTGGCCTTGCCGCTGATCGAGGCTTGCCTTGAGAGAGCCGTTCCTCTGTTCGGCATTTGCCGCGGCTTTCAGGAAATGAACGTTGCCGGCGGTGGCTCGCTGCATCCGGAAATCCGGGAATTGCCGGGACGCATGAACCACCGCATGCCACGGCTTGAGACCGGCGAGATCCATCCCGACCCCACCGTCGTCTTTGCCGACCGGCACGAGGTTCGGCTGACCCCGGACGGCGTGTTTGCCCGCATCCTGGGACGCGACCTGATCCGGGTGAACTCGCTTCACGGGCAGGGGATTCTCGACGTGGGCGACCGGATTGTGGCGGAAGGCACTGCCGAAGACGGAACCATCGAGGCCATCCGCGTCAGGGATGCGAAAGGCTTCGCGCTCGGCGTTCAGTGGCACGCCGAATACGATCCGCAAACCAATCCGGTCAACAGGTCGATGTTTGAAGCCTTCGGCGAGGCGGTAAGGACCTACAAGCGTTCTAAATGATCTCGGTCGACGAGATCTGGATGCCAAAACCTTCGAGCCCGACATAGTGGCGTTCGCGCGACGCGTAGAGCTTGATCGAGCTGATGCCGAGATCCTTGAGGATCTGTGCGCCCAGACCGATTTCCAGCCACTCATCCTCGCGCGCCTGCGCTTCGGCATGTTCCTCGCGCTCATCCGCAACAACCCGCCTGGCCGCCCGCTGGCCGACACCGACCGAGCCCTCGCGCAGATAGACCACGACACCGCGGCCTTCCGATGCCATCCGGTTGATGATCGCGGTCATCGGGTCGTGCTTGGAAAACACGTCGTCGACCACTGATTCCAGGTGCAGCCGCACGGGAACGTCGACGCCGTCGCGGATGTCGCCGAACACAACGGCCAGATGATGCATCGGATCCCAGGGCAGCTTGTAGGTGAAGGCTTTCGCCTTGCCGGCCACGGTCTCGACGTCGAAGCTGTCGATGTGCTCGATCAGCGTTTCCTTGCGCTGCCGGTAGGCGATGAGATCTGCCACCGAAACCTGCTTCAGCCCGTGCTTGACCGAAAACGTGTCGACCTGCTCGCCGCGGGTCACCGTGCCGTCATCATTGACCAGTTCGCAGATCACCGCGATCGGCGGCAGGCTGGCGAGCTTGCACAGGTCAACCGCGGCTTCGGTATGGCCGGACCGCATCAGCACGCCGCCTTCGCGCGCGATCAGCGGAAAGATGTGGCCAGGACGCGTGAAGTCGCTGGCGCCGGCATTCGGATTGGCCAGGTTGCGCGCGGTCAGCGTCCGGTCATCGGCGGAAATTCCGGTGGTGGTGCCGTGCTTGTAGTCGACCGACACGGTGAATGCCGTGGTATGGGCCGAATCGTTCTCGGCCACCATGGCGTTCAGGTTCAGCCGCTTGGCTTCCTCGCGCGGCATCGGCGTGCAGACGATGCCCGATGTGTGGCGCACGATGAAGGCCATCTTCTCTGGCGTGCAGTGGACCGCGGCGACGATCAGGTCGCCTTCGTTCTCGCGTCCGCCGTCATCGGTAACAACAACGATTTCACCGGCCTCAAAGGCGCGGATGGCTTCAACGACGCGGGCTTGATCATAGCTCATAGGGCAGTCTCTCAATCGAGGCGGCCGGTCTGGCCGCGGTCTCTCAGGTAATGGTCGGCCAGTGCGCAGGCAACCATGGCTTCACCGATGGGAACGGCACGAATGCCGACGCAGGGGTCGTGCCGGCCCTTGGTCCTCACATCCACTTCATTGCCGTCGGAGTCAATCGAACGCCGGTCGTTCAGGATCGACGAGGTTGGTTTCACCGCAAACCGTGCCACCACCGGCTGCCCGGTCGAAATCCCGCCCAGGATGCCGCCGGCATTGTTGGACAGGAATACTGGCTTGCCGTCGGCGCCGATGCGCATTTCGTCGGCGTTCTGTTCTCCGCTGATACGCGCCGCTTCGAAACCGTTGCCAATCTCGACACCCTTGACCGCGTTGATCGACATCAGGTTGGAGCAGATGTCCTGGTCCAGCTTGGCATAGATCGGTGCACCCAACCCGGCGGGCACATTCTCGGCCACCACCTCTATGACGGCGCCAACCGAAGAGCCCGCCTTGCGGATCGCGTCGAGATATTCTTCCCAGACCGGAACCGTTTCGGGATCGGGGCAGAAGAACGGATTGCTGTCGACTTCGGCCCAGTCCCAGTTGTCGCGGTTGATTCGGTGTTCGCCGATCTGCACCAGTGCCGCGCGCACCGTCACGTCCGGAACCACCAGCCGCGCCAGCCCGCCGGCGGCAACGCGCGCGGCTGTTTCTCGAGCCGACGAGCGGCCGCCGCCGCGATAGTCGCGCACGCCATACTTGACGTCATACGTGTAGTCGGCATGGCCTGGCCGGTAGCGCTTGGCGATCTCTGAATAGTCCTTTGAGCGCTGGTCGGTGTTCTCGATCAGCATCGAGACCGGAGTGCCGGTTGTAACCAGTCCGCCATCATCCTCTCGCATGACGCCGGAGAGAACCTTGACCAGGTCGTCCTCGCGCCGCTGTGTGACAAAGCGCGACTGACCCGGCTTGCGCTTGTCCATCCAGTGCTGCAGCCCGGCCTCGGTGAACCGGATGCCGGGAGGGCAGCCGTCAACGATGCAGCCCAGCGCCGGCCCGTGGCTCTCGCCCCAGGTGGTCACGCGGAACAGGTGGCCGAAAGTGTTGTGCGACATGCGTTGCAACCATAAAACAGCGCGGACCGGGTCCGCATTTGAGGGTTCAGGGTGACTTCTAGATGATCGAGGCCCTCGGGGGGAAGCCTTTTTGTTGCCCGCGTTTTTGTTGGCATCCATTTCATTGACAAGGCAATTGTTTGCGGCTCAATTGGCGGCGTCAATTTTGCCACATTCTGCCTCTTGATAGGGGCAACTCAAAACCATTCTCAAGGACTGCCCGATGCGTATTGCAATCTCCGCCCTTTTGGCTGTTTCCGCCCTGCTAGCACCGATCGTTGCGATGGCGCAAAGCGCCGACGCCACCGGCAAGATCGCCGATGTTTCCACGGCAGATCAGACCATCAAGCTCAATGATGGCAAGGTTTATGTCACCCCCGCGGAGTTCAATTTCGAAGGTCTGGAAAAGAACGTTGAAGTCGTCATTTTCTACACGGTCGTCGATGGCAAGCGGATGATCAACGATCTCGAAGTGGTGCAGTAGTCACCGCGATTTCTCTATACCCAGCCGATTGATTCGCCGTCTGTCCTGAGGACCCGGTCCTGGGGAATGTCGATCACGGCGGCATCATCGCCGGCTATCTTGCCGATGCGGTTGAACAGAGTGCGGATTACGCCGCCATGGGCAACACAGATGGTCGGCCGGGCAAGTTTGGACAGAAACCTGTCCGTGCGCTCCGCCAGCATGGCGTAGCTTTCCGCCCGGTCACCCGGCGGCCGAAATTGCCATTTTCCCTTGTTGCGCTGCTCTATCAGTTGCGGCGAATGCGCCTCGACTTCGACCAGCGTCTGGCCTTCCCAGTCGCCGAAGGACAGCTCCACCAGAAGCGGATCGGTGCGATAGGCGAGGGGGTCGAGGCCTGCGGCGGTGCGGACCAGTTCCATGGTCTCGCGCGTCCGCCCCAACGGGCTTGCCACCCAGTCAAACTCATCAAGTGGAAGCTCGAGCGACGTCAGCTTTGCAAGGGCGAGGCCGTTGCCTGTCGCCTGGCCACGTCCGGTGTCGTTGAGCGGGATGTCCCGCGCCCCCTGCAGCCGCTCCTCCCTGTTGTAGTCCGTCTGCCCGTGGCGGATTACGTAGAGAAGCATGCATCATTCCTCATTGGAGAGAGTGGATTCCAACCGCGGCGCCCATTCGGACGCGCGCGAGTCGCTCATCACTGTGAATAGATGCAAAGCCGGTCCAAGTGAAGTGACCTGGACAGCAAAGGCCAAAGGCGTCAGACGACGCTGATGTCGGGCGCGTCTACGGCCTTCATGCCGACCGTGTGATAGCCCGAATCCACATGCAGGATCTCGCCGGTCACGCCGCGAGACAGATCGGACACCAGGTAAAGCGCGGAATCGCCGACCTCGTCGATGGTGACCGTGCGCTTGAGCGGCGAGTTGTACTCGTTCCACTTCAGGATATAGCGGAAATCGCCGATCCCCGAGGCGGCCAGCGTCTTGATCGGGCCTGCCGAGATTGCGTTAACGCGGATGTTGGAGGCACCCAGGTCAACCGCGAGGTAGCGTACACTGGCCTCCAGCGCTGCCTTGGCGACGCCCATCACGTTGTAGTGCGGCATCACCTTTTCGGCGCCGTAATAGGTCAGGGTAATGATCGAGCCGCCATCGGTCATCAGTGGCTCGGCCCGCTTGGCCACAGCCGTCAGCGAATAGACCGAGATGTCCATGGTACGGTTGAAATTCTCGCGGGTCGTCTCGACGTAGCGGCCGGTCAGCTCATCCTTGTCGGAGAATGCGATCGCGTGAACCACGAAATCCAGCTTGCCCCAGCGCGCTTCGAGGTCCGCGAAGACCGCGTCGATCGTGTCCAGGTCGGTGACATCGCAATGACCGGCCACGATGGCCCCCAGTTCCGTGGCCAGCGGCTCGACGCGCTTCTTGAGCGCCTCGCCCTGATAGGTCAGCGCGAGTTCGGCGCCAGCATCCGCGCAAGCCTTGGCAATGCCCCAGGCAATCGACCGATTGTTCGCCACGCCCATGATCAGGCCGCGCTTGCCCTTCATCAGGCCGGAAGTGTCAGCCATTGCATTCTCCCTCGAATTTGTCGCGATGGCTATGGCACACGGGGCGTGCCGCCGCAAGTCAGGCCAATCGATTGGGTTAACCGCCGGGCGCTCAGCTTCAGCAGCCCGCGCCGCCTACAGATACCAGGCTTTCTTGCTCGATCGCATCAGGTCCTTGAGGTTTGGATCTGGTTTTTCAGGCAGCATCACACGCAGATGCACGTGCATGGATCCCCGTTTGCCCTTGGGCTTGGGGAGCCCCTTCTCCTTGATCTCCAGCACCGTGTCAGAGCCCGACCATTCGGGCACGTCGATACGAAGTGGCCCGTCCAGCCCCTCGTAGACGAATGAACCGCCAAGCACCGCTTCCGCCAGTTCGATCGGGTGATCCCCGTGAAGATCGCTGCCCGAAGAGCGGAACCGGTCGTGGGGCTGATGGCGCACCGTCACCACGGCATCGCCGTAAAGCTGCGGGTTTGGCGAGGAAACAACGATTTCACCGCCATCGACGGTCCCGGCCGGCACCTCGTAGGTGATCGTTTCCGCATCGCCGAACATCAGTTCCTCTTCACAGCCGGAAAAGGCCGTTTCCAGGGTGATGTCGATCTGGTGGTAGGTCGATGGCAGGACGGTCTTGGGCTTGTGTCGCGATTTCCATTTCTTGAACAGGTTATCGAGCGTGGTAAGCGGATCCTCATCCATTCCCGGTGCATCGGTCTTGGTCCGTTGCCCTGTCTTGTCCTGAGCCTGTTCCCTGGTCTTCTTGGCGGCGGCGTCGCCGAAGATATGGACCACCATGTCCTCGAACTTCGCTTCGTCCAGCGCATCCGAGGATTGATTGGCAGCCGCTGGCTGCGGGCGCGGCCTGGGCGGTGAATCCTTGAAATTCTTGAAAGGATTGGCCGTGAAACCCCGCGAGGGTCGTGCCTGCCGGCGTCCGCGGGCGTCGATATGCCCATTGTCGAACTTCAGACGCAATTCGGGATCGATCAGCATCTTGTAGGCATGGGCTATCTCCGCAAACCGGCTTCCGGCCTGCGGATCATCCGGATTCTGGTCCGGATGCCAAATCTTTGCGAGCTGCCGGTAGGCGCTCTTAATATCGGCGGCTTTCGCCGTCGTATTGACGCCGAGCACCGTGTACGGACTACGCATGTTACATCCCCGTATGGGCTAATAGAGGAAGCCTAACGAAGATTTGCTAACCATCGGTGTATGAAAAAGACGATTGCGTCGCCAAAATCGGAAAATTTTTCTCAGCCTTCCGGACGGTCCAGGCTGACGAGATCCCATCCGCCGTCGGGCCGCTGGCAGACCCGTCCTTCAAGAAGCGACACGCCGTCGAAACTGTGGCGGGTGGTCTTGAACATCCGGCATGGCCTTGCGCCGTCATTCAGCGTTGCAAGGTTGGAAACAACGCCGGCCGATCCCGTGAGCGAATTCGACCAGGGTTGCGTGGTTGCGAAATCGGTCTGGCTCAGGCCGCCCACCAGATCGCGGATGACGATCTCGTCGGACATGATTTCGCTTTCGGCGGACAGCGGAGCGATGGCTGCGGTCGTTACGGGATCGACCGAGAGTACGGAGACGGCGGAGGAGCCGCCTCCCATGCAGGCCGACAGGGTCAGGCATGCCGGCAGTACCAGCGCCAAAACCGCGCGGTAAACCGTCACGCTCTTTTCCCTGTTGATTGCTTCTGTTAGGTCGGGTTCCAACGTACTGCCACTCCAGCTTGGAGGCATGAGGGAAGACTATGACAGAAACAGGGTTAACGACTGGTGACTTTACCGAGGAAGCCGAACCGTACCGTCTTTTTGCCAAATGGCTTGAAGATGCGACTGCCTCCGAACCCAACGATCCCAACGCCCTGGCGCTTGCGACGGTTGACAATGACGGATTGCCCGATGTCCGGATGGTCCTGCTCAAGGGTTTTGATGAGCGCGGCTTCGTTTTCTACACCAATTTCGAAAGTGCCAAGGGCCGGGAAATCCTCTCGTCGATGAAAGCCGCAATGTGCTTTCACTGGAAATCCCTGCGCCGCCAGGTCCGGATCCGCGGCCCTGTGGAACAGGTCAGCGATGCGGAAGCCGATGAGTATTATGCTTCCCGGCCGCGCGGCAGTCGCATCGGGGCCTGGGCCTCGAAACAGTCTCGTCCGCTCGAAAGCCGTTTCGCGCTGGAAAAGGCCGTCGCCGAATACACCGCCAAGCACGCCATCGGGGAGATCCCGCGTCCGCCGCACTGGTCCGGTTTTAGGATCATGCCGCAATCCATCGAGTTCTGGCATGACCGGCCGTTCCGGCTGCATGACCGTGTTGTCTTCACGCGGTCGCAGGATGCGTGGGACAAGACCCGGCTTTATCCCTGAGCGGAACGCGAAACCATGAAGGGAATGCCTGAGGCCAGCGCGCCGACATAGCGGCATTTCTGGTAGTAGCCGTTGAGCGAGATCCGGCGCAGCGAAAACAGGTTGTCGAGGCTGCCGGACCGCAGGGTACCCGGATTGGTGGTGACCGCGAGCCGGAAACCGGTCTCCTGCGCGGCCCGGTATTCGCGTGGACCGGATGCGCACAGGTCCCCATAGGGATAGGCGAAGGTGCCCGGCGCCTGTCCGGTGATAGCGGCCAACCGTTCGGCAGAGCCGCTGATCTCGGTGCGCATCCGCGCTTCGTCGAGATGCGCCAGGTTCGGGTGCGAGAGGGTGTGAGCGCCAAGGCTTGCCAGCGGGGTTTCGGCGAGCCGGCGGAGTTCGGTCTCGTCCATCACCTCCCGGTCGACGATTCCGGTCGGACAAATGCCGGCCGATCGCGCCTGTGCATCGAGCCGCTCGACGATCGGTTGTTGCTCGTTGCAGGCAAGGGCTTTGTGCAGCCGGTCGAATGCCGCGTATTTTTCGATGGTGCTGCGGGTCGGAAGTTTTTCCTCGCCATTGCCGAAGTCGAAGACGAATTCGTCAGCCTGACTGAGCAACTGCTCTCCGGTCTCCCACCAGATCGACTGGGTTCGATCAACGAAGCCGCCCGTGATGAAGATGGTGTAGGGAACACCGTGCTTCTCAAAAACCGGACGCGCAAACTGGTCATTGTCCCGGTATCCGTCGTCGAGCGTGAACACCATGGCAGGTCCCGGCCGGTCTGGATTGGCAAGAAACTCCGGCAGCTCTTCGAGGGCTACGGCAACATGCCCGTCGGCCTTCAGACGGGCAATGCTTGCGTCGAGAAATTCCGGAGTGACCGAGAGATGAGCTGCCGGATCGAAGCTCTTGTTCATTGCCGGCCGCACATGATGCAGCGTGAAGATCGCACCCAGGCCGCGGGCGCTCGCCATCAGCCCTGTTTTTGAGAACAGCGACACCGCCTCGAGCCCGCTCTGGATGGCAGCGCGCTTGAGTGTTCGACGGGCGGCGACTGTGTTTGGTCCGAACATGTTCCCGATCCGAAAGACGCTTGCGGCGCCAGGGTGAAGACCTGTCATAGCAGGTCCGGCTTAACCGATCTTGAACGGGTCCTGGAGCCGCGCATAAGTCAATTTATTCATAAGCTTAACAAGGTTTGAAATTGCTTTTCGTTTCAAGCCACCAGCATCGTTTGGATGAATCCCGTTGGCAATGCATCCAATAGTCGCAGGCTGAAACCGGTTCTGCGGTCAATGCGAAACCGGGCCGGAACACAACGCCGGGCCGTTTCACAGGATATGTGCGTTGACCACCCAAAGCACGGCGCTGAGCGTGAAGAAGGAAAGCACGGTCGCCATCAGCATGGCGACGACACTCGACCGCTCGCGCCCGAACCGCTGGGCAAGGATCGGGTAGATTCCCATCATAGGGACCGCTGCCAGGATCACCGCCGCTGCCTGCATTTCCGCCGAAAGCGGCGCCAGTCCGGCAAGCGGCAATGCCGCTGTTGCTGCAAACACGGCCAGCGGATGGAAGACCAGCTTGCCGGCGACGGTCGGAGCGATCTCGCCGCTGAGGCCGCGAACCGAGACACTTGCCAATGTGCCGCCGATGACCAGCAGCGATACCGCCGCACTTGAGGCGGCCAGCATGTCTATCGGCTTCATCAACGGCGCCGGGATGTTCAACCCGGAAAAAGAGGCGGCAAGTCCGGCCATCAGACCGATGATGATAGGATTGCGGGCAAGTCCCCTGAACGTTCTCGCCAGCATCTTGCCCACGGGGGAGGGACCTCCGTGACCGGCCTCTGCGATAGCCAGCAGCAGCGGAATGAGCACGATGTTTTCCACCATCATGTTCAGCGCCAGGCCCACGCCGGCAATGGACGGCAGCGTCAGGAGCAGGATCGGATAGCCGATGAACCCGGTGTTCGAGCAGACCATGCCCATGGCGCTGAAGGCCGCCGCCGTCGTCTCGGCCTTCTGGATGCGCCGCGCGTAGAAGTAACCGGCGGTCAGAACCAAGAGCGACCCGCAGAGATAGGCCGCCATGTAGCTCCAGTTGACCACTTCGGAAATCGGCCTCTCGGAAATCGCCTTGAACAGCAGTGCGGGCAGGGCAAGCACCACGACATAGTTTCCGAGAATTCGCATCGCTTCGGGCGCGAACACACGCCAGTGGACCGCCGCATATCCGATTGCGATCATGATGAAAATCGGGACTGTGATGGAAAGAATGTCGAACATGGCTGAAGATCGGTTGCACCTTCAGCCGCTTAGACACCGGCCCGGCCGGTTTGGCAACCAGCCGGTGGTTTCCAAGCCGGCGAGCGGTTAAGGCCGCCGTCATTCTGTTTGCCTAGATCTGTCGCTCTCGTCTGGTCTGCGGCCGCGGCGTCAGGCTCAGGCCTGGGTGCCGCCAACTGTCATGGCGTTCATCAGCAGGTGGGGCTGGCCGACGCCGACCGGAACGCTCTGTCCGGCCTTGCCGCACATGCCGATGCCGGTATCGAGCGCTGAATCGTTTCCGACCATCGAGATCCGTTGCATGGCTTCCGGGCCGTTGCCGATCAGCATTGCGCCGGTGACCGGCGCGCCGATCTTGCCGTCCTCGATCATGTAGGCCTCGGTGCAGCCGAAGACGAACTTGCCCGAGGTGATATCGACCTGGCCGCCGCCGAAGGAAACCGCGTAAAGCCCTTTCTTGACCGATGAGATCATCTCCTCCGGGCTCCGGTCACCCGACAGCATATAGGTGTTGGTCATCCGCGGCATCGGCTGGTGGGCATAGGACTGCCGGCGTCCGTTGCCTGTGGCCTTCATGCCCATCAGCCGGGCATTCTGCCTGTCCTGCATGTAGCCCACCAGGATGCCGTCCTCGATCAGCACGTTGTAGCCCGACGGCGTGCCCTCATCGTCCACCGACAACGAGCCACGCCGTCCCTCGATGGTGCCGTCATCGACCACCGTGACGCCCTTGGACGCCACACGCTCGCCCAGCAGCCCGGCAAAGGCGGAGGTCTTCTTGCGGTTGAAATCGCCTTCAAGCCCATGTCCGACAGCTTCGTGCAGCATGACCCCGGGCCAGCCGGCGCCGAGTACCACGTCCATCGTGCCTGCAGGCGCGGGTACGGCATCAAGGTTGACAAGCGCCTGCCGCAGAGCCTCGTCGGCACCGTGCCGCCAGCTTTCATCGGTCAGGAAGTCGCCGAACAGCTTGCGTCCGCCCATGCCGTAGGATCCGGTTTCCTGCCGGTCGCCGACACCTGCGACCACAGAAATATTGAGCCGGGCGAGGGGACGCACGTCGCGCACCCGGTGACCGTCGGCACGCATGATTTCCACGACTTGCCAGTTTGCGGCGATTGAAACCGAAACCTGGCGGACCCGTTCATCCTTGTTGCGCAGGTAGTGGTCGATGCTTTGCAGCAGCTTGACCTTGTCTTCGAAGCCCGGCGCCGCAAGCGGATTTTCGGCAGTGTAGAGCAGCTTGTTGGTGCGTTGCGGTGCCGCCGAATAGCTGCCGCTGGCGCCACGCGTGACCGCTGAAACCGCGTCTGCGGCCCTCATCAGCGCGGCTTCGGACAATTCACCCGCATGGGCATAGCCGGAAGTCTCGCCCAGCACCGAGCGCAGCCCGAATCCGCGATCCGTCGCATAGGCGCCGGATTTCAGTTTGCCGTTGTCAAAGACCAGGGATTCCGTTTCCTCGTACTCGAGATAGAGTTCGCCGTCGTCGGCATCCTTGAGCGCATCGGCGACGATCCTCTCGACCTTGGCTTCCGAGATGTCGAATTGGCTTGCGAGCGGGTCCTGCATGGTCTTGTCCATTCTGAAAAGCAGCGTTTCCGGTGTATATAGGTAGTCTGGCCTGGATTGAAACACGGAGGCAGGGCAGTGGACAAAATCACAGTCGAGAATGTCAATCACCCGGGCAAATCCGAGCGGGTGAACAGAGAGAAATATGTTGCCATGCGCGATGCCATGGTGGCGGTTTTGAGCCGCCAGGCGGAGGCTGTAGATTATACGACTATCAAGCAAGGCGTAAAACCGCTCCTGCCGCAGACCCTTTTCCCCGGCGGAGCCACCTCCGGCTGGTGGATCAAATGTGTGCAGCTCGATCTTGAGGCAAAGGGCAGTCTTGCGCGCACGAAGGACAAGCCGCTGCGGTTTTATCTGACGCAGGACCACGACAATGGCTGAGAACAAGACCCAGCCCACGTCGCTCGACCCCAACCGGGTCATGGCGGAGATCACGGACGGCAATCGCCGGTTTGATGTGGAAACACTCGACGCGCTGTTGCGCCGCCTTTCCGGTTCGCCCCCGGTCATGTGGGGACCGGCCATGTTCGGCTATGGCACGTATCGGTACAGCTATGCGTCAGGCCGCCAGGGCGAGTTCTTTCGCTGCGGATTTGCGTCGAGAAGCCGGGACCTGGTGGTCTATGTGATGTCCGGCTTCGGTGGCCTTGAGCAGGAACTCGACCGCCTCGGCCCGCACAGGACCGGCAAGTCCTGTCTTTATCTTAAGAAGCTCGACGCCATCGACATGGCCGTGCTCGAGCGTATCCTGGCCCGGTCGCTCGCGGTCATGGCTGAACGCTATCCGGTTTAAGGCAACGCTTTCCCGGGGGGCTGTCTTACGGCAGCGCGGCGTATCCGTCGGTGAAACCTGCCAGGTCGACCGGAATGCCGATGCCCTCTTCCGGCGTCTGGAAGACGATGAAGGTGGCCGTGGTGCCGCCGCGCAAGGTGGTCAGCAGCGTTTCGTCGAGAATGACCTCGGCGTAGCAGCCATCGGAAAAGCAGCGGACGAAATAGGCCCTGCCGATATCCTTGCCATCAACATTGAGGCCCAGTCCGGACGGCAACAGCACGCCAAGCGGCGCCAGAACGCGCAGGATGCGGGCCTGCTGGTCGGCGGTCTTCAGCACCACCACAGACAGGCCGACCTCCGGCCTGTCGTCGGCGATGACGTTCTGCATCAGAGCGCATTGCTCGCCGGGCGCGCCGGCAGGAGTGTCGCAGACAACCGACCATGCCCCGTGGGAGGATTTGACCTTGCCGGCCTGCTGGGCGTCCGCCTGTGTGGCAAGACCCAGGCCTCCGGCAAGTATCAGGCCGGTGAATGCAGCCCTGAAAACACGGTTCGATTTTGGTGCAAATGCCATTTCAACTCCATGGAACGGCCGAATCATCGCTCATTTTGTAAATGGGCGAGGCCAAATTGAAACCCTTCGTCGTCACTCTCAGTCGTTTTGTACGGCAAAAATGCGGCTTTGCGGCAACTTGGGTGCGTCAAAATCAGACACTGGCCGGTCTGGTGTTTCCCGATGCCATGCCGCTGCAGCACCAATTGTTGCAAAAAATGTGGCCTGAATAGTATTTGTGGGCCCATTCCGATGGTTTCGCGCGGCGCCGCGCAAAAATGCCGCATGATCAGCAGGTGACGACAGTTGCGGGCGATGTCATTCTGTGGTTTGAAGCGCCAATCTAATTGAGGGATTCCGTCTGGTCACGCAGGCGGCACGATACTCGAGGGAGACATAACGTGACCAACAAGCTTTCTGCAGGGCTTGCCGCGCTGGTTTCATTGGGCGCGAGCCCCGCTTTGGCAGCGCAGCCAGTTGACTGGCAGTTGGGCTTCCAGCCCGCCGCCACTGAAATCATGGCCCAGATCCGCGGCTTCGAGACCTACACACTCTGGTTCATCGTGCCGATCACACTCTTTGTGCTGGCCCTTCTGGTCTATGCAATGGTGAAGTTCCGCGCCGGAGCCAACCCGACTCCTTCCAAGACCAGCCACAATTCGCTGATCGAGGTGATCTGGACGCTGGGTCCGGTGGTCATCCTTCTGGCGATCGCCATTCCCTCCTTTAACCTGCTGACCGCGCAGTATTCTCCGCCGGAAGCCGATTACACGGTCAAGGCCACCGGATATCAGTGGTATTGGGGTTACGAGTATCAGACCGAAGGCGAAGTTTCCTTCGACTCGCTGATGCTGCAGGAAAGTGACCGCGCCGATTATGGCAAGGAAGACGTTGCTGCCTATCCCCGTCTCCTGGCTGTGGACAACGAGTTCGTGGTTCCCGTCGGCAAGACGGTCCGTCTCTTGGTGACCGCCGCGGACGTTCTTCACGCCTTCGCCATGCCGGCATTTGGCGTCAAGATGGATGCCGTTCCGGGCCGTCTGAACGAGACCTGGTTCAAGGCCGAGGCAGAAGGTCTCTATTACGGCCAGTGTTCCGAGCTTTGCGGCAAGGACCACGCCTACATGCCGATCGCGATCCGCGTCGTTTCCCAGGATCAGTTCGATGCATGGCTGACCGCTGCCGCCGACGATGTCGAAGCCGCCAATCGCAACCTTGTTGCAGCCATCGAAGCCGACGCGAAGTCGGTCGATGTTGCCGCCAATGATCAGAATTAAGAGAGGGGACTGAGACCAATGGCCGGTTCAACTGTCGCTCACGACGATCACGATCACAAGCCGCAAGGTTTTGTGCGTCGCTGGATGTACTCCACCAACCACAAGGATATCGGGACGCTCTACCTGATCTTCGCGATCATCGCGGGCATCATCGGTGGCGCGCTTTCCATTGCCATGCGCATGGAACTGCAAGAGCCCGGTATTCAGATCTTCCACGGCCTGGCCGCCATGGTCTATGGCTTCGAGGGTGACTCCGCCATTGACGGTGGCAAGCACATGTACAACGTGTTCACCACCGCCCATGGCCTGATCATGATCTTCTTCATGGTCATGCCGGCCCTGATCGGCGGTTTTGCCAACTGGATGGTTCCGATCATGATCGGCGCGCCGGACATGGCGTTCCCGCGGATGAACAACATCTCGTTCTGGCTTCTTCCGCCGGCCTTTATCCTGCTGCTCCTTTCGATGTTCGTCGAAGGTCCCGCGGGCGCCTACGGCACCGGTGGTGGCTGGACAATTTACCCGCCGCTTTCCACCAGCGGACAGCCTGGTCCAGCCATGGACTTCGCCATCTTGTCGCTGCACGTGGCTGGCGCCTCCTCGATCCTGGGTGCGATCAACTTCATCACCACCATCTTCAACATGCGCGCGCCGGGCATGACCCTGCACAAGATGCCGCTGTTTGCCTGGTCGGTGCTGATCACCGCATTCCTGCTGCTCCTGTCGCTTCCGGTTCTGGCTGGTGGCATCACCATGCTTCTGACCGACCGTAACTTCGGCACCGCGTTCTTTGCGCCCGAAGGCGGCGGCGACCCGATCCTGTTCCAGCACCTGTTCTGGTTCTTCGGTCACCCGGAAGTCTACATCCTGATCCTGCCGGCCTTCGGCATCATCAGCCACATCATCTCGACCTTCTCGCGCAAGCCGGTGTTCGGTTATCTCGGGATGGCCTATGCCATGGTCGCGATCGGTGCCGTCGGCTTCATCGTCTGGGCTCACCACATGTACACGGTTGGCCTGTCGCTCAACACGCAGCGTTACTTCGTCTTCGCCACCATGGTGATCGCGGTTCCGACAGGCGTGAAGATCTTCTCCTGGATCGCGACGATGTGGGGTGGTTCGATCACCTTCCGCACCCCGATGCTCTGGGCGATCGGGTTCATCTTCCTGTTCACCGTTGGCGGTGTGACGGGCGTGCAGCTCGCCAATGCCGGTCTCGACCGCGCCATGCACGACACTTACTACGTGGTTGCTCACTTCCACTACGTTCTGTCGCTGGGTGCCGTGTTCGCCATCTTCGCCGGCTGGTACTACTGGTTCCCGAAGATGACCGGCTACATGTACAACCCGACGGTTGCCCGCATCCACTTCTGGGTCACCTTTGTCGGCGTCAACTTGGTGTTCTTCCCGCAGCACTTCCTCGGTCTTGCCGGCATGCCGCGTCGTTACATCGACTATCCGGATGCCTTTGCCGGCTGGAACGCCATCTCGTCCTACGGTTCCTACATCTCGGGCGTGGGCGTGCTGATCTTCCTCTGGGGCGTCTGGGAAGCCTTCGCCAAGAAGCGCATCGCCGGTGACAATCCCTGGGGCGAGGGTGCGACCACGCTCGAATGGCAGCTGACTTCGCCGCCGCCATACCACCAGTGGGAACAGCTGCCGCGCATCAAGTAAGCGCCTGCGCAGCCGGTATGAGAAACAGACCGCCGGGCCAGCCGGCGGTCTGAGTTTGCAACCGGACGGAAGACATGTCCGGTCCCCGGACCTCGGGGAAACAGGGAAAGGCAAATTGCCCATGGCAATGACCAACGAACATGAAGCTCTGACCGATCCCGCATCGGTGGCCATTCACGATGGCGATGCGCGCGACTTCTTCGCGCTGCTCAAGCCGCGTGTCATGTCGCTGGTTGTCTTCACGGCACTGGTCGGCCTGCTGATGGCGCCCGGCCAGATCCATCCTGTGATCGGCTTCCTCGCGATCCTTGCGATTGCCGTCGGCGGTGGCGCATCAGGCGCACTCAACATGTGGTACGATGCCGATATCGACCAGATGATGGGCCGGACCGCCAAGCGTCCCATTCCCGCCGGCCGTATTTCTGCCGAGACCACATTGGCTTTCGGCCTGTTCCTGTCGGTGTTTTCGGTCGCCACACTGGGCCTGATGGTCAACTGGTTGTCGGCCGGGCTGCTGGCGTTCACGATTTTCTTTTACGCTGTCGTCTACACGATGTGGCTCAAGCGGCTGACGCCGCAGAACATCGTTATCGGCGGTGCCGCCGGTGCCTTCCCGCCGATTATCGGCTGGGCCTGCGTGACCAATTCGATCTCGCTTGAAAGCATCGCGCTGTTCGCGATCATCTTTTTGTGGACGCCTGCCCATTTCTGGGCCCTGGCGCTGTTCAAGTCCGAGGATTATGGCCGGGCAGGAGTTCCCATGCTCCCAAACGTCGCCGGTGAACGCACCACCAAGAACCAGATTGTCCTCTATGCGGTGCTGACCGCTCTCAGCGGCATAGTCCCGTCAGTCATGGGGTTTGCCGGGCTGGTTTACGGTGCCATCGCCGCAGTGCTGGGCGCTGGCTTTATCTGGTATTCGATCCAGGTCTGGCGCATGCCCGACGGCGACAAGAAAATGATCCCTGCCAAGAAGCTCTTCGGCTATTCGCTGCTGTACCTGTTCGCGATCTTCACCGCGCTCCTGGTTGATGCGCTGGTGACCAAGTTCTTCGGTCTGGTGGCGTGATCATGGAAAAAGTCGAACTGACCGAACAGCAGAAGAAGGCACGGCGCTCAAGGTCCGTCGCGCTTGGCATTGCGCTGGCTGTCCTGGCTGTCCTGTTTTACGTGGTGACCATCATCAAGATCGGCCCAGGCATCTTCGACCGGGCGATGTGAGGAGGAAACGATGAGCAGCGACCCGAATGAAGTAACCAAGACGCGAGCCAACAAGCGCGTTGTCGTGGCCTGTTCGGCGTTTGTAGCCTCGATGATCGGCGTCAGCTACGCTGCCGTGCCGCTCTATCAGCTGTTTTGCCAGGTGACCGGTTATGGTGGCACCACGCAGCGGGTCGAGCAGATGTCCGACACGGTTCTCGATCGTACCATCAAGGTGCGCTTCGATTCGAATGTCGCGGGCGGTCTGCCCTGGTACTTCAAGCCGGTGCAGCGGGAAGTTGAGCTCAGGATCGGCGAAACCGTTCAGGTGTCCTATACGGCCATGAACACGTCCGACGTGGCCACCACCGGCCAAGCGACCTTCAACGTCACGCCGATGGCGGCTGGTGCCTACTTCAACAAGATCCAGTGTTTCTGCTTTACCGAAAGCGAATTGAAGCCTGGCGAGACAATAGACATGCCCGTCGTCTTCTTCGTCGATCCGGCGATTGTCGACGACCTTGACGCCAAGGACATTTCCACAATCACGCTCTCTTACACTTTCTTCGCTCATGCATCGGAAAAACCCGTTGCAGCGGTGGCGGAGCCGGTGCAAGACAGGAACACCTTGTAAGACCAACACTGCGCCGGACGGGTGGTCCGGCACAGGAATGATGACCATCGGGGAAAAGCTGACATGGCCGACGCACATCAAAAACATCACGACTATCACATCATCGACCCGAGCCCGTGGCCTCTGGTCGGGTCGATCGGCGCGCTCGTCATGGCGCTCGGCGGCATCGGCTGGATGCAGGGAATGCGCGGCGCCGAATCATTGCTCGGCCTTCCGATCACCAACCCGGTCCTCTTCCTTGTTGGCTTTGCCATCGTTCTCTACACCATGATCGGCTGGTGGGGCGCGACCATCAAGGAAGCACACGAGGGGCATCACACCCGCGTGGTCGGCCTGCATCTTCGCTATGGCATGATCATGTTCATCGCGTCTGAAGTGATGTTCTTCGTCGCCTGGTTCTGGGCCTTCTTCGATGCAAGCCTGTTCCCCGATGAAGCCGCACAGGTTGCCCGCGCCGCCTTCACCGGTGGCCAGTGGCCGCCGGCCGGCATCGAGGTGCTCGATCCGCTGCACCTGCCGCTCTACAACACCATCATCCTGCTTCTGTCTGGAACCACCGTCACCTGGGCGCACCACGCGCTGCTGCACGGCGACCGCAAGGGCCTGATCTACGGTCTGACCCTGACCATCGTGCTCGGCATGATCTTCTCCGGCGTACAGGCCTACGAATATTCGGTTGCTCCGTTCGACTTCAAGGATTCGATCTACGGCGCCACCTTCTACATGGCCACCGGCTTCCACGGTTTCCACGTCCTGGTCGGAACCATCTTCCTGCTGGTCTGCCTGATCCGTGCGATGCGGGGGCATTTCACACCGAAACAGCATTTCGGCTTCGAAGCTGCAGCCTGGTACTGGCACTTCGTTGATGTCGTCTGGCTGTTCCTGTTCTTTGCGATCTACGTCTGGGCATCCTGGGGTGCGCCGATTTACCACCACTAGAACGCACTCGACTTCTTGTAGAAAGGGGCGGCGGGGAGACCTGCCGCCTCTTGCGTTTGAGTCCGGGGCGAGGCCCCGATGAGAAAGGAAAACAGACCATGTCAGATGACCAGGCGCATTATCCTCCAGTCGACGCGGTGTCTGTAGGCTTGCGCGGACGGTGTCCGCGTTGCGGGGAAGGGGCCTTGTTCAACGGCCTGCTCAGCGTCAAGCCGGAATGCGGTGTCTGCGGGCTTGACAATTCCTTTGCCGATGCAGGCGATGGCCCCGCCGTTTTTGTCATTCTCATCATCGGCTTTATCGTGGTTGGTCTCGCCCTCTGGCTTGAGGTCAATTACAGCCCGGCCCTGTGGGTGCATCTGATCATGTGGATCCCGCTGTCGACCATCCTCTCGCTGGTGCTGCTTCGCGCTCTCAAGGGCCTGATGATCGCGCTGCAGTTCCGCAACAAGGCAGCCGAGGGGCAGATCGACCGTGGCTGAAACCCAAGACCATGGTGCCTCCTCTGGCCGCACCTGGAAATTCTGGGCCGGAATGGTGCTCCTGCCGGGTGCCCTGGCTGTCCTGATCGCCCTCGGCACCTGGCAGGTCCAGCGCCTCTACTGGAAAGAGGACCTGCTGGCGGCAATCGAACAGCGCAGCACCGCCGAACCTGTCGGCCTCCAAGTGATCGAGGCATCGCTCGCCGCCGGCGAGCCGATCGATTATCAGGCAGCTCGCGCGTCCGGTCGATTCCTCAATGACAAGGAACGCCACTTCTTTGCAACATTCGAAGGGCAGTCCGGTTACTATGTCTACACGCCGCTTGAACTGGCGGACGGCCGCCTGCTCTTCGTCAATCGCGGTTTTGTGCCTTATGACCGCAAGGAGCCTTCGACACGGCCGCAGAGCCTGATCGAGGGGGAGCAGACGATCACCGGGCTCGCTCGCGCAAGGCTCGATGAAAAGCCCTCCTTCATGGTTCCCGACAACGATGAGCCGGGCAACATCTTCTACTGGAAAGACCTCGACAGGATGGCCGCTTCTGCTGGCCTGCAAACCGAGAAGGTGCTGCCGTTCTTCCTCGACGCGGACGCCACCCCGGTCGAAGGCGGGTTGCCCAGAGGTGGCGTGACGGTCATCAATCTGCCCAACAGCCACCTGCAATATGCCATCACCTGGTATGGGCTGGCGCTTGCCCTGCTGGGCGTCGCCTTGTTTGGCTGGCTGAAACGAAAATCCTGATCGCGGCTGGCGTGGCACCCTACAGGCATGCTAGCCCGGTATCGCAGATCAACAGGGGTAGGAATCTCCGGTGGCAATCCTTGCAATCATCCTGGTGGCGCTGATCGCGCTCGAGCATATCTACATACTCGTCCTCGAGATGTTTCTCTGGACCTCGCCGCGCGGCATGAAGGCGTTTGGCACCCGACCCGAGCAGGCCGCCCAGACCAGGGTGATGGCTGCCAATCAGGGGCTCTACAACGGGTTCCTCGCAGCCGGTCTGATCTGGTCGCTGCTCCATCCCGACGCCGGCTTTGCCTTCCAGCTCAAGCTGTTTTTCCTTGGCTGCGTTCTGGTCGCCGGTCTGTATGGTGGAGCAACCGCATCGCGCAAGATTTTCGTGATCCAGGCCCTTCCGGCCGCGATCGCCCTGATTGTTGTTGTGATTGCCGGCTGGTAGCGTGATGACCGTAACTGTTGATGAGCCAATGAACCGATCTCCCCTGACAATAAGGCTGTGCGGACCCCGCGGATTTTGCGCCGGTGTTGACCGCGCCATCCAGATCGTGGTTCTGGCGCTGAAGAAATACGGCGCGCCGGTCTATGTCCGCCATGAGATCGTCCACAACCGGTTCGTGGTCGAGGGGCTCGAGGCGCTTGGCGCGGTCTTCGTCGAGGAACTCGACGAGATCCCGCAGGAGCATCATGCCCAGCCGGTGATCTTTTCGGCCCACGGCGTTGCCAAGTCGGTGCCCGCCGACGCGGAAGCCCGCAACCTGTTCTATCTCGATGCCACCTGTCCGCTGGTCTCCAAGGTGCACAAGCAGGCAATGCGCCATGAGCGGCTCGGCCGGCATGTTGTGCTCATCGGCCACAAGGGCCATCCCGAGGTCATCGGCACCATGGGGCAACTGCCCCCCGGGGCAGTGACTCTCGTCGAGACCGTGGCGGATGTCGACGCCTTCGATCCCGCCGATCCCGCCGCCCTTGGCTTCGTCACGCAGACGACCCTGTCGGTGGATGACACTGCCGACGTGATCGAGCGGCTCAATCAGCGCTTCCCGGAGATCACCGCGCCGGCGGCGGAATCGATCTGCTACGCCACCACCAACCGCCAGGATGCGGTCAAGCAGGCTGCCCCCGGCTGCGACCTGTTCGTGGTTGTCGGTGCGCCCAATTCGTCCAATTCGAAGCGGTTGGTCGAGGTGGCGCTGAAGGCCGGGGCGAAGAAGTCCATCCTCTTGCAGCGTGCTCACGAGATCGACTGGGATGCCATCGGCGACATCCGGCTGCTCGGGCTTTCCGCAGGAGCCTCCGCGCCCGAGGTGGTGGTCGCCGAGATCATCGACGCCTTCAAGTCCCGCTTCGACGCCACAATCGAGCTCGCCGAGACGGTCCAGGAAACGGAAAACTTCCTGGTCAACCGTGAACTTCGCGATGTCGAACTCACCGCCGCCGACATGGCGTTTGTCAACGGAGCGCGCTGAGGATGGCTGTCTATACCGATGTAAACGAGGATCAGCTCAGGGCTTTTCTCGCGGAGTATGATGTCGGCACACTTTTGTCCTACAAGGGCATTGCCGAAGGGGTGGAGAACTCCAATTTCCTGCTGCGCACCAGCGGCGGCACTTTCATCCTCACGCTCTACGAGAAGCGGGTCAACCTTGACGATCTGCCGTTTTTTCTGGGGCTGATGGATCACCTCGCCCTCAAGGGCCTGAGCTGCCCGCTGCCCATCGAACGGAAGGACGGCGGACATCTGGGAGAACTGGCCGGTCGTCCGGCGGCGATGGTCTCGTTCCTTGACGGCGCCTGGCTGCGCAAGCCGCAGGCCGCTCATTGCCGCGAGGTCGGCAGGGCGCTGGCGGCCATGCACGTCGCCGGTAGTGATTTTCCGATCCGCCGCGCCAACGGGCTGACAGTGGCCAACTGGCGGCCCCTGTGGGACGGCTCGCGCGAACGCGCCGACGAGGTCCAGCCCGGCTTGCGCGAGGAGATCGATCTCGAACTGGCGGAGCTGGAAAAGAGTTGGCCCGCAGATCTGCCCGAGGGCGTGATCCATGCCGACCTGTTCCCCGACAATGTGTTCTTCATCGAAGACCGGCTGTCGGGCCTGATCGACTTCTATTTCGCCTGCAACGATTATCTCGCCTACGACGTTGCCATCTGCCTCAACGCCTGGTGCTTTGAAGCAGACGGGGCCTTTAACCACACCAAGGGCATGGCGCTGATCGACGGCTATGTCTCCGTGCGGCCGCTGGAGGGCAACGAGGCAGAGGCCTTGCCGCTACTGGCCCGCGGTGCGGCCCTGCGGTTCTTCCTCACCCGCCTGCACGACTGGCTGACCACGCCCGAAGGCGCACTGGTGGTCAAGAAGGATCCGCTCGAATATCTGCGCAAGCTGCGCTTCCATCGCCAGATCGGCTCAAGCTCGGAATACGGCCTTCGCACCAGGGATCTCATAAGTTGAAGCACGTGGAAATTTTCACCGACGGCGCCTGCTCGGGCAATCCCGGTCCGGGCGGCTGGGGCGCCATCCTGCGCCACGGCACCACGGTCAAGGAAATGTCGGGCGGCGAAGCCGAAACCACCAACAACCGAATGGAGCTGCTGGCTGCGATCACCGCGCTCAATGCATTGAAGAGCGCCTGCGAGGTCGATCTCCACACCGACAGCAAGTATGTCATGGATGGCATCTCGAAGTGGATTTTCGGCTGGAAGAAGAATGGCTGGAAGACCGCCGACAAGAAGCCGGTGAAGAACGCCGAGCTGTGGCAGGCGCTTGATCAGGCCAATCAGCGCCACAAGGTCAAGTGGCACTGGGTCAAGGGCCATGCCGGGCATCCCGAGAATGAACGCGCCGATGAGCTGGCGCGCGAAGGCATGGCACCCTTCAAAAGCAAAACGGCGTCCCGTTAGGACGCCGTCTGCAAGTCCGAATTTTCGTTCAGATCAGAGCTGGTCGAGAAGCGCTGCGGCGCCCGAGGCCACGGCTTGTCCAGGCGCATCCTCGATATTGAGCGCGGTGACGGTGCCGTCCTCGACAATCATCGAATAGCGCTTCGAGCGGATGCCGAGCGTGCCGGCCGACAGGTCGGCTTCCATGCCGATCGACTTGGTGAAGCCCGCGTCCCAGTCAGACAGGTAGCGCAGCTTGCCGGTGCCGTTGGTGGCCTTCTCCCAAGCACCCATGACAAAGGCGTCATTGACGGAGACGACGGCGATTTCGTCGACGCCCTTGGCCAGGATGGCGTCGCGGTTTTCGATGTAGCCCGGCAGGTGGTTGAGGTGGCAGGTCGGTGTAAACGCGCCTGGCACCGCGAACAGAACCACCTTTTTTCCGGCAAAAAGGTCGCTGACCTTGGTTTCCGCCATGCCGTCTGCGGTCTTTTCCTTGAAGGTGGCTTCAGGCAATTTGTCCCCAATAGCTATCGTCACGTCGGCGCTCCCTTGTGTGCCGTTGATGTCGTTTGCAATTTAGGCAATACCGTCCGGATTTCGAGTCTCAAGCATCGAGAAAATGTGGATGGTCCTCAATTCCCGGGAGCCGGAACCGCGGAAATGGATTGCCCAAGTGCACGTTGACCCAGAGTGACGACGACGTCGAGGGGCAGGGTGGCCGTGTCCAACCTACTCTTGGATGGCGGTTCGACCCGAACCGACCACTCTATCCTGCTGCCCTCATCGCGGATAAGTTCTGGCGGAGCGAAGGCAAAGCCCTCCGGCCCGGTGACAAACAGTTCCGGGGTAATCCCGGACGGGCGGAAGGCGGGCAATTTCGCCGAAATGGTAAGCTGTGTCGCATTGGTCTCCAGCTGTGCCGTTTCGACGCTGAAATCCGGGCCGGCGGTTTCCGGAAGGCGCGCGAACGCCGCATCCACAGCCTGTGCGGCGGCATCATGGCCCACGGTTTCCCCGGGAATGTCAACGACCAGTTCGGCCTGGAACGGAACGCAGATCTTTTCGCAAATGCCGATAAAGGCGGATGCGTGGATTTGAGCACCGCCCGATGCGGTCCGGCTGAAGGTCAGGGGAAACCGCACAGGTGCGGTGTATCCGGCCCAGATCGCGTAGCCGTCATCGACGCGCTCGGGTGGCGGATAGTGCATGGCCTCAAACGCAACGCCCCGGCTTTGCGAAAAGTCGATCATCGGGGGAATGCCGGCACCACCCGGGTCGCGCCAGTAGGTCTTCCAGCCGGGTTGCAGATCCACGTCCAGGAAACCGCCAATCAAGCCATCGTCGCGCGGTGCCGGATCGATCACCAGACGCATGCGCCCGCCCTCGGTCTCGGCCCATGCACTGTCAAGCGACCAGACCGGGGCAATGCCAACGCCAAGGCCGACCGCCAGACCCAGGAGGGCAGGCAGCATGGAGCGGACAGGTGATCTCAAGCGGAATATCGACATGGCCGCACCATAGCGGAGCCGGGGAGACGGAATCCAATCAATATGCGGCAGTCCCGGCTCATTTTTCCGTGACCGCGGAAGCAAGCCTGACGGAATGGACATCATGACAAGGTAGGTCTTTCCAAAATGCTGAAACTTGCTAGGCTTGAGCCATGATAGGGATCGAAAAACAGCTGTCCCGTGGCAGCCGCGGATGCCTCGACGGGCATTTCCTGATCGCCATGCCGGGGATGAACGACGAGCGCTTCGAGCGCACGGTGATCTTTGTTTGCGCTCACTCCGCCGATGGCGCCATGGGCTTCATTCTCAACCGGCCGCAGCCGCTGCAGTTCCATGAACTGCTCGCCAATCTTGATCTTGCCAGCCCCGAACCGCGGGGCGAGGAGCCGGTGGCTTCCGGGGAGGTCAGCGATAGTGCAATGGATTTTCCCATTCAGATCGGAGGGCCGGTCGAAGCAGGGCGAGGTTTCGTGCTGCACACTGACGATTACATGGGCGAATCCACCATGCCGGTGAATGATGATCTGTGCCTCACCGCGACCGTCGATATTCTTCGCGCCATCAAGCAGGGACGCGGCCCGAAACGCGGCATCATGCTTTTGGGTTATGCCGGCTGGGCGCCGGGGCAACTCGAAGAGGAAATTGCCGCCAACACCTGGCTGAGCTGCCCTGGGCGTGATGATATCGTCTTCGACAAGGACCATTCGGGAAAATATGACCGGGTGCTGGCTTCTATGGGCATCCAGCCGGCCATGTTGTCCAATCAGGCCGGTCACGCCTGACGCTCGTTACGCCTCAGGCTTTGCTGGGTTGCAGAGCACCTGTAAGCAGCCCGTCTCAGTTGGGCCGGCTTACCGGGAAGCGTTCCCTGAGCAGTTTCTGAACGGAGTCCGAACCGATCGGCGGACCGAACAGGAAACTCTGCCCGTAATCACACCCGATTTCCGAGAGCTTCATCGCGTCAGTCTCTGAAGCCACGCCCTCGGCAACCACCTGCATCTCGAGTTGCTTGGCGAGGTTGACGATGGAGCGGATCAGCACACCGCCCTTGTCCGAGGGGTCGACAACCAGCGACTTGTCGATCTTGATGGTCTTGAACGGGAACCGCGTCAGGTAGGACAGCGACGAGTGCCCCGTGCCGAAATCGTCAAGCGTCAGGCCAATGCCGACATCGGCGAGCCGCGACAGCGTCATCAGCGCCTGCTGCGGATTGTGCATCACCAGCGTCTCGGTCAGTTCGAGCCGGAAGTGCTTCGGGTCATTCTGTGTCGCCGAGATGATCTTGATCACGTCATTGCACAGGTCGCTCTTGAGCAACTGCGCGCTCGACAGGTTGACCGACATGAAGACCGGTATATCGCCGATGGCCATTTGCCATTGGGCGAGGTCTTCAGCCGCCTTCTTGAGCGAATACATGCCGAGTTCGAGGATCAGGTCGGATGCCTCGGCCACCGGAATGAACTCCGACGGCGGCACCGTGCCGCGTTTCGGGTCTTCCCATCGCAGCAGCGCTTCGAAGCCGGCGATTTCCGCATCCTTCAGCTCGACGATCGGCTGGTAGACCAGGGTCAGTTCATTGCGTTCCAGCGCCCGCCGCAGGTCGCTTTCCAGCCGCTGCCGGTCGGATCCGACAGTTCGGAATGCCGGACGGAACGGTTCGATCCGGTTGCCGCCGAAACGCTTGGCCTGGTACATGGCCAGTTCCGCATCCTTCATCAGGTCGTCGGGAACGGCATTGTTTTCCACCCATGTCACCAGGCCGATCGAAGCGGTCAGCCTGATATCCTGTCCGGCGAAATCGATCGGTGCGGAAATGGCCTTGGAGATCGCCTCGGCGAGGGCCGCGACCTTGACCGCTTCCTGCTCGGAGACCAGTACCAGCCCGAACTGGTCGCCGGAAATCCGCGCCAGTGTGTCCTGTGGCTTGAGCAGCCGTTTCAGCCGCCGCGTCAGCGCCAGCAGGATGGTATCGCCAACCGACATGCCGAGCCGATCATTGACCTGCTTGAAGCGGTCGAGATCGATCATGAAGACACTTGGCCGCACATTCGGGGTGGATTCGGCCAGGCTGATCATGCTTTGCAGCCGGTCAAGGAACAGCTGCCGGTTGGGCAGGCCGGTCAGGTTGTCGTGAACCGCGTTGTGCAGCAGCCGGTCTTCCGAGGTTTTCTGTTCGGTGACATCGATGATGGTCCCGACGCAGCGGATCACCTCGCTGTTGGAGCCGAGCACCGGCCGGGCCCTCAGCGCCATCCAGTGGTAATGGCCGTCCTCGGCGCGCATCCGGAACTGGTGATTGAGCCGGCCCTTGCGGTGTTCGAGCAGCACATCGAGCGTGGTGCGGAACCGGTCGCGGTCATCCGCATGGATGCGCGGCAACCAGTTGCGCGCAGGCCCTGCGAGCGCTCCCGGGGAAAGCCCCAGTTGCGGCGAAAGATCCGGTGAAGTGACCACCCGGTCGCGCACCACGTCCCAGTCCCAGACCGTGTCGCCCGATCCCGCCAGCGCCATGGCTTGCCGTTCCATGTCCGAGAACAGCCCCTGGTGATAGGCACCGCCCGCAAAGGCGTGCTGCATCACCGTGAAACCCATCAGCAGCACGATCAGCACCAGGCCGCCGCCGAGCGCCGGCTGCACGATGTCGTTGGCGAGCTGGCCCGTCACCGTCATCCAGGCGCCGAAAAGCCAGCACAATATTAGTGCCCAGGTGGGGATCAGCATCACCGCCCTGTCATAGCGGTTGAAACCGAGATAGGCGATCAGGGCCACGCCGGCCACGGCGGTTGCGGCGAAAGAGATGCGGGCGATCCCCGACGCCACCGGCGGGTCATAGATCGCCACCGCGAACAGTGCGCCCAGCCCGAGGATCCAGGCAACCGTCACATAGGAGAGATTGGTGTGCCACCGGTTGAGGTTGAGATAGGTGAACAGGAACACCACCAGCCCGGTGGCCAGCAGCACTTCCGTGCCCGACCGCCAGATCCGCTCATCGCCGGGTGTGACGCTGATGAGCTTGGAGAGAAAGCCGAAATCCACCGAGACATAAGCCAGCACCGCCCAGGCCAGCGCCGCCGTTGCTGGAAGCATCGAGGTGCCCTTGACCACGAACAGGATGGTCAGGAACACCGCCAGCAGACCTGCAATCCCCAGAACGATACCCCGGTACAGCGTGTAGGCGTTGACCGTATCCTTGTAGGCCTCGGGTTCCCACAGGTAGATTTGCGGCAGGTCGGGCGCGGCGAGTTCCGCCACGAAGGTGATGACGGTGCCCGGGTTCAGGGTGATCCGGAAGACATCGTCCTCGCTGCTTTCCACCTGGTCTAGCGCGAAACCCTCGCTCGGAGTAATACTGAGAATCCGCGTCGACCCGAGGTCCGGCCACAGAAGCCCCGATCCCACCAGCCGGAAATGGGGCGCGACGATCAGCCGGTCGATCTGCTCGTCGGTCACATTGGCGAGTGCGAAAACCGCCCAGTCACCGGAATGTTCCGTGGAGCTTGAACGGACCTCGATCCGGCGGACAATGCCGTCCGCTCCGGCCGCGGTCGACACCTGGAAGGCTTCGCCGCGCTGCTTGTAGATTTCGGTTGTGGCCGTAAGGTCGAGCGCGGTGTCATCACGGCTGATCTTGACCGGTTCGATCGCCTCCGCCACAGGCGCAAATCCTGCCACCATCAACAGGACGAGCGTGGCAAATGCCACAAGCGTGAAGTTGCCTGCCATGGCGCCTGAGCGCCTGAGCGGATTTGAACAGCCTTTGTATTTCATTATCCGGAACCGGATCCTTTCGCGCGTATCGACTGCCAGTCCTCGGCAATCAGCGCGTAAAGCAGGTGATCACGCCAGGCACCGTTTATCTTCAGGTAGCCGTTCAAGTATCCCTCACGCCGAAACCCGACCTTTTCAAGGAGGCGCTGGCTCCTTGCATTGTCCGGAATACAGGCCGCCTCTATCCGGTGCAACCGCATCCTGTCAAACACGTGGGGAAGGAGGGCTCTGAGCGCATCTGCCATCAGCCCCTGGCCTGCATGTTGTTCGCCCATCCAGTAGCCCAGGGTGCAGCTTTCCGCCACACCCCGCCTGATCGAACCCAGCGTTATTCCACCTGCAATGCGTCCATTGTGTTTCAGGCAGACAAAAAGCGGCAGCGCCGTACCGGCTTCCCGGTCGATGTCATAGCGGCGAATCCGGTAACGGAAGGCGCTGCGGGTCAGGTCGTCTTCCGCCCATTTCGGCTCCCAGGGTTCCAGAAAGCTCCGACTGGCCGCGCGCAGACGGCTCCATTCGGGGAAGTCTGCGATGACGGGATTGCGCAGAAAGGTTCGTTGCCCTTCGATCCGGAACTCTTCCTGGGTCCGGCTGCGGAATCGAAACACCGGAGGGGCCATGGCGGGGATAATCCTCAGCGCTTACTCGGCAGCGGCTGTTCGCCCGCCGTGCTGACCAAGAATGCCGGCCATGTCGGAAACCGAATGCAGCGCTTCCACCGGTCCGATCGCCGACACCGTGATCGGCGTGTCGAAGAACAGTTTTCCGGCAAGATCGGAAAGTCGTTGCGGCGTCAGGTTGGCAAGCCGTTCCATCAGCTCCTCGTTGCTCACCGGCCGGCCGAACAGCAGCATCTGCCGTGCGATCTGGCTTGCCCGGGCGGCGGGGCTTTCCTGGGCCATCAACAGGCCCGAACGGACCTGGGCCCTTGACCGGTTGATCTCCTGTTCCTCCACGCCGTCGGCGGTTTTGGCAAGTTCGGAAAGCACCACCGGGATGAGTTCGGCAAGATCTTCCGCACCGGTCGCGGCATGAACGCCGAACAGACCGGAATCCGAAAAGCCCCAGTGGAACGCGTAGACCGAATAGCAAAGGCCTCTTTTCTCGCGGACCTCCTGGAACAGCCGCGAGGACATTCCGCCGCCCAGGATGTTGGCCAGCAACTGCGAGCAGTAGAAGTCGCGAACCTGGTAGGCGCGGCCTTCGAACCCGATCAGCACCTGCGCATCCATCAGGTCGCGGCTCTCGCGGTAATCGCCGCCTGTGTAGCTCGCCGTCGGAATGGTGCGCAGCAGCGTGCCGGTCGGCTTGATGGTCTTGCCGAAGCTGTCGTCTATCAGCTTGACGAAGATGTCGTGATCCACAGCGCCTGCGGCCACCACAACGATACGGTCACCGGTGTAGTGGCGTGCCAGATAGGCACGGACCTGTTCCGGCGTGAACGCCTTGACGGTTTCGGGGGTGCCGAGGATCGGCCGGCCTATGGTCTGGTCGCGATAGGCCGCTTCGGTGAACTTGTCATAGACAACGTCATCGGGCGTGTCGTTGGCGGCCCCGATTTCCTGCAGAATGACGTGCTTCTCGCGCGTCAGCTCGCCTTCGTCGAAGACCGAGTTGGTCAGGATGTCATGCAGGATATCGACCGCCAGCGGCACATTGTCCTTGAGCACCCGGGCGTAATAGGCGGTTGTTTCGGTCGAGGTCGCCGCGTTGACTTCGCCACCGACATTCTCGATTTCCTCGGCGATCTGACGCGCGCTGCGCTTGTGCGTTCCCTTGAACGCCATGTGCTCGAGCAGGTGGGCGATACCGTGTTCCTGCGCGGTTTCGTCGCGGGATCCGGACTTCACCCAGACGCCGAGAGCCACGCTCTCGAGATGGGGCATTGTCTCGGTAACAACCGTGACGCCGTTGCTCAGGCGTGTTGTCTTGACTTTCATACTGTCACTTTCCCCGGCTCATCGCGTGGCCCGTGTAAGTGACTGGATATGGCTTTCCACGCCATCCTGGTCATTGGGCACTACGCTGAACCGTTCCTCCCGTTGCATCAGGTCAGAGAGCCACGACGGGAGCGCGGGGTCAATACCACAGGCTTGTTTTACGGCATCCGGGAACTTGGCCGGATGCGCGGTTGCGAGCGTGATCATCGGCGACGATGGCTTCTCCATCCGCCCCGCCACATGCACGCCGACGGCCGTGTGCGGATCGAGCACGTAGCCGGTTTGGCTCTGGACATCGCGGATCATCGCCTTGACCTGCCTCTCGCTGGCCCGGCCGGCACGGAATTCCTTGCGGATGGCCTTGAGAGCGGGTTCGGCGATGTCGAAGGCGCCCGATTGCTTGAGGCCGGACATCGCCCGGCGCACGGCTTCGGGATCCCGTTCGTTCGCATCAAACAGCAAACGCTCGAAATTTGACGAAATCTGGATGTCCATCGACGGAGACGTGGTGGGCGTCACCCCGCGCATCTCATAGCGCCCGGTGCGCAGCGTCCGCGCCAGGATATCGTTTTCGTTGGTGGCGACCACCAGTTTCGCCACCGGCAGCCCCATTCGCTTGGCGCAGTAACCCGCGAAAATATCGCCGAAATTGCCGGTCGGAACCGTAAACGACACCTTCCGGTCAGGGGCGCCCAGGGACACGGCTGAGGTGAAGTAATAGACGATTTGGGCCATGATCCGGGCCCAGTTGATCGAATTGACGCCGGACAGCCGCACCTGGTCGCGGAAAGCTGCATGATTGAACATGGCTTTGACCATGTCCTGGCAATCGTCGAAATTGCCCTTCAGCGCCAGCGCGTGCACGTTTGATGCCTTGGAGGTGGTCATCTGGCGCTGCTGAACCGGGGAGACCCTGCCTTCGGGAAACAGGATGAAGATATCGGTCCGGTCGCGTCCGGCAAAGGCTTCGATCGCTGCACCTCCGGTGTCGCCCGATGTGGCGCCGACGATCGTTGCCCGTTCGCCGCGTTTGGCCAGCACATGGTCCATGAGCCGCGCAATCAGCTGCATCGCCACATCCTTGAAGGCCAGCGTAGGTCCGTGAAACAGCTCCAGCACGAAGGAATTTGCGCCGCTCTGCACAAGTGGCGCCACCGCCGGATGGCGGAAACCGGCATAGGCTTCGTCGATCATCGAGCGCAGCGCTTCGGGTTCGATTTCGCCGGCGGTGAACGGTTCGATCACCCTGAAGGCGATTTCCTGGTAGCTCTGGCCGCGCATCGCCCGGATATCCTTGCGCGAGAAGGCCGGCCACTCGCGCGGCACGTAAAGCCCGCCGTCACGGGCAAGGCCTGCCAGAAGCGCATCGCTGAACCTGAGTGCGGGTGCTTCGCCCCGTGTCGAAATATAGTCCACAGACATGTTCTCCGGTGGTGGACGCGGATCGCGCAAGATGAGATAACGCCGGTCGATTTTCCGCCGCGCGGCTGATATAGACCATGGGCGGTCGTCATGCAAAGGCCACACACCTGTCGCAGGAATGGTCTTTTGCATCGGGTGAATGAAGGTAGGATTGTCGTGTCACAAAGTCTGTTGCGTTTCGCCCCGGTTCTGATCAGCGCTGCGCTGATTGCCGGCTGCACTTCCGCCGACCCACGCGCCGTGCTCAGTCCCGGCGCCACCGGCCAGCAGGCGACTGATGTTGCCGTCGTCCAGGGCGCCTGTCCGGAAGTGCTGCTGCGCGAGGGCACCGCCTACTACACAACCTACGCCAAGGGCGGTGACGGCGATCCGGCCAAGGTCATTCATCAGGCATCGATCTCCGACACCACCCGTCAGTGCCGCATCAGCGGCGATCAGCTGGTGATCACGGTTGTTGTCACCGGACGCGTTGTGGGCGGGCCTCAGGCCAAGAGTGGTGAGGTCAATTTGCCACTGCGTGTGGTCGCACTTGATGGTGAGACTGTTCTCTATTCCGAGCTGCAGAAGCAGCCGGTGATGATGAGCGTCGGCGGCCCGGCGCAGCAGTTCATCTACACCAATGCCAGCGTCACGTTCCCGGCCGGCGCATCGCGCACTGCCAAGCTCTATGCCGGATTTGACCCGGGGCCTTACAACACGCCTTGATGTTTTTTGCGAACCTGAATTCCCGGGTTCAGTTCCCCGGCCTGCTCAGAGCAGTTCCGACCAGCCCGCCAACGCCTCTACAGTGGCCGGAAGGTCGGCCATCCGGCTGACGACGGTTTCCGCGCCCGCTTCGGTCAGCTTGTCGGCGTGACCGGGATAACTGTGCGAGCCGCCGGTAAAACCGACGACGCGCATGCCGGCGGCGGTTGCCGCATGTATGCCGTGCACCGAATCCTCGATCACCAGCACATTGCCCGGTTTCGCATCAAACTGCCTGGCGCCATGAAGAAACACGTCCGGCGCAGGCTTGGTGCGGCCTTCGCCCACATCCTTGGCCGAATAGACATGGTCGCCGAACAGCCGGTCGAGTCCGGTTCGCGCCAGCATCGCCTTCAGCCGGTGCGAGGATGAGTTCGAGCAGATGCAGCGCTGGCCGCCGATCCGTGCGATCGCCTGTGCAGCACCCTCAATGGCCCGCACTTCCGCACCGAGTTTCTTGTCGAGCAGCGTTTCCGAGGCATCTAGAAGCGTTGCCGAGAACGGAATGCTGGCTTCCCGTTCGACTTCGAACAGGATGTCCTTCCAGGTCAGGCCGGCAAAGCGCTCGGCCAGTTCCTCGGCGCTGATCGGGTATCCCGCGTCGGTCAGCAGTTTCGATTCCACCTGCGCCGCGATGATTTCGCTGTCGACCAGCACGCCGTCGCAATCAAAGATGATGAGGTCGAAACCAGCCATGGAAGTGTCCTGTGTCGAAAAATGCGGGGAGGGAGGGAAAGCGCCACCGACCTACAGCATGCCGGTGTCACAGGCAAGGTTCGGATGACTTTGAGCGTAATGGGGTCGGGCCGAAGTTGGTCCGGAGGCTTTGCCCCGCTGGACGCCTGCGAGAGCGCCGGGCAAGGGCGGAGAGTGACCGGACAGCCTGCGGGTCGCCGCAATAACAAGCTCGCCCAGCTTCACGCGAAGTAACGAAAGCACCGGTTTTTCTGAAGCGATCTGAGCGGTCCGGAATGGCACGCGGCTTATTCACCAGATGTTTACCCTGTTCGGTAACCATAAGGCTCAGTTGTTGCGTAAGTGTACTGTGAGTATCAAATGGCCCGACCTGTCTCGCTTTCCGGAATTTCCGCCGTCAATGCCACGCGCCAGTCCTGGCTCGACACCATCATCAAGGGTGATTGTGTTGCAGCGCTCGAAGCGCTTCCCGAAAACTCGGTCGATGTCATTTTTGCCGACCCACCCTACAATCTGCAGCTCGGTGGTGATCTTGCCCGTCCGGACCAGTCGATGGTCGATGCGGTCAATGATCACTGGGACCAGTTCGAGAGTTTCGCCGCCTATGATGCCTTCACCCGCGCCTGGCTGCTTGCCTGCCGCCGGGTATTGAAGCCCAACGGCACAATTTGGGTGATCGGCTCGTACCACAACATCTTCCGCGTCGGCACGCAGCTTCAGGACCTCGGCTTCTGGCTTTTGAACGACGTGGTCTGGCGCAAGACCAACCCGATGCCGAATTTCCGCGGCCGCCGCTTCCAGAACGCGCACGAGACCATGATCTGGGCCTCGCGCGACCAGAACGCCAAGAGCTACACCTTCAACTACGAAGCCATGAAAGCCGCCAATGACGACGTGCAGATGCGCTCGGACTGGCTGTTCCCTATCTGCACTGGTGCCGAACGCCTCAAGGGTGATGACGGCAAGAAGGTGCACCCGACCCAGAAGCCCGAGGCGCTGCTGGCCCGCGTGCTGATGGCCTCGTCGAAACCCGGCGACGTGGTGCTTGACCCGTTCTTCGGCTCCGGCACCACAGGTGCGGTGGCCCGCCGTCTCGGCCGCCATTTCGTCGGCATCGAGCGCGAGCAGGATTACATCGACGCCGCCCGCGCCCGCATCGACGCGGTCGAGCCGCTGGGCAAGAACGAACTCACCGTCATGACCGGCAAGCGCGCCGAGCCGCGCGTCGCCTTCAACGTCCTGATCGAGGCCGGTCACGTCAAACCCGGCGATGTGCTGTTTGACGCCAAGCGCAAGCACCAGGCGATCGTGCGCGCCGACGGTACGCTGGCAGCGGGCGGTCAGGCCGGCTCGATCCACAAGGTCGGCGCCCTGGTGCAGGGTTTCGACGCCTGCAACGGCTGGACCTTCTGGCATGTGGAAACGGCGGACGGTCTCAAGCTGATTGACGATTTCCGCGCCGCGATCCGCAAGGAGATGGCGCGGGCCGGGTGACCTCCGGCAACGGAATCCGGCGGGTGCCAAGTACCTTCAGTCACCGCCGGGGCATGCAGCGCCCGGGATGTGTCGCACATCCCGGGCGCTCGTTTTTCATTAGCATCGCATTTCACAAAGCCCGGGCGATGACCGGCAACGACTTCAGAGCACGTTCAGCGCCCTGAGGTCTTCGCGCAGTTTCTCCGCGCCGGTGAAATGCACGGCCTGCCAGCCTGCCGCGATCGCGCCCTCGACATTCTTCTCGCTGTCGTCAATGAACAGGCAGCCGGCCGGGTCGAGATCGAAGCTCGCCACATGGGTGTCGTAGATCTCGCGGTCGGGCTTGATCACGCCGATCTCGCCCGACACGGTGACGCCGCGTGGCACCTTCAGGAACGGAAACCGGTCCTGGGCTTCCTTGAACGTATCGGCGGCGAAATTGGTCAGCATCGTCACGTCGCGCCCCTGCTGGATCAGGTCGAGCATGATGTCGACACTGTCGTCATAGGCGTGGCTGACCATCTCGTGCCAGTGGACCCGGAAGGCGCGGATAAGCTCTGCCTTCTCGGGGAAACGGTCAATCAGCAGCGCCTCGGCCTCGGTCCAGCTGCGGCCGCGGTCCTGTTCGAGGTTCCATTCATGGGTGCAGACGGTCTCGAAGAACGCGTTGCGCTCCGCCGCGTCGGGGATCAGCCGGCTGTAGGGAATGTTCGGATCGTAATGGATCAGCACCTTGCCGATATCGAACACGATGTGGCTGACTGGCCGCCCCACCGATTGGTTTGTCTCGCTCATGACTTGCCTTTTCTGAACAATGCGGGGTAGGCGGCGCCAAGCGCCTTTTTCATCACCGTGGGCAGCGCTTCGCCGGGCAGCGAATCGCTGTCACTCCACCAGCCTTCATGGTCGGGGATGGCGGTGACAACCGCATGAAAAACCTCAAGCCGCAATTCAAAATGTGTAAACACATGTGAAATGACGCCCTTGCTGCGCCATTCGGCCTGAAAAGGTGCCGACTTCGCCCCGGTCTCCCCGTCGGCGCGCACCGTCCAGTTGGTGGTCGGTAGTCCGGTCATGCCGCCGAGCAGGCCCTTGTCCGGACGCTTGACCAGGAGAACGGCGCCATCGCCGCGTTCCGCCACGAAGGCGGCGCCAAGGCGGACCGGCTTGGACTTTTTCGGAAGCTTGACCGGAAATTGCTCCTGCCGTCCGGACTTCCGCGCCTGGCAGTCCCCGGTCAGCGGGCACAGCGCGCAGGCCGGGCGCCGGGGCGTGCAAATCGTGGCGCCGAGATCCATCAGAGCCTGTGCGAAGTCGCCGGGCCGGTCGGCAGGCGCGGCGCCGGCCACAAGCTCGCGAATCTCGCTTTTGGCCGAGGGCAGCGGCGTTTCGATCTCGAACAGCCGGGTGAACACCCGCTCGATATTGCCGTCGACCACTGCAGCCGGCCGATCGAACGCGATCGCGGCGATCGCCGCCGCCGTATAGGGGCCGACGCCGGGCAGCGTCAGCAATCCTGCTTCGGTATCGGGAAACCGGCCGCCATGATCTTCGGTCACCACATCTGCACAGCGTTTCAGGTTGCGGGCGCGGGAATAGTAGCCGAGACCGGCCCAGGCCTTCATCACGTCTTCCGTTTCCGCCGCTGCCAGATCTTCCACGGTCGGCCATCGAGTGACGAAAGCGGCAAAATAGGGTTTGACCGCCTGAACCGTGGTTTGCTGCAGCATGATTTCCGAGAGCCACACCCGGTAAGGATCGGCCACCACGCCATGCGCGCGCTCATCCGGGCTGATCCGCCAGGGCAGCACCCGGGCGTGCCGGTCATACCAGGCAAGCAGCGGCGATGCGGTGCCGGGCACGGTCTTGGAGGGCTTTGCGGATGACATTGAACTCGTGCGGCGGTAGGAATAGGAGGTGCACCCGGAGATAGTGCGCTTCCGGGCGAACACAATACCGGATCATGCCGCCTCGGGCCGCGCGGCGCAATCGGCCATCACGGGTTTTCCCGTCATCGGTCCGGTGCCGCATCCGCCGATAGCCAGAACCAGGGAGAACCGACTGTTGGCAAAGCCGTTCACCCGCAAGGGCAGCATTCAGATCGCCGAGATCGCCAACGGCCTGATCGATCCGATCCTGGCCAGGCGCGCCGGCATCAACACGCTGCTGCTGGGGTCATGGGACGAGATTGCCGGAGAGCAGTTCGCCGACTGTTCGAGACCTGAGCGCATCCGCTGGCCGCGCCAGGACGGACCGGACGAGACCGGCGGTGGTTTCGCCCCGGGTGTGCTGACCGTTGCATGCGAGGGCGCGCGCGCTCTGTTTCTCATGCACCAGGAGGCCGAGCTGATCTCGCGGGTCAACAGCTTCTTCGGGTTTCAGGCGATCTCGCAGGTCCGGATCGTCCAGAAGGCAATCCATGTCCCGACCCGCAAGCCAAAGGCGCGGCCGCTGGATCAGGCGGAAAAGTCGCGGCTTGCCTCAATGCTTGGCGAGATCGAGGATCCGAAGCTGCGCCAGGCGCTGGAGCGGCTTGGCACCGGTGTCATCGGACGCGCGCCAAAGCAACGGCGGTGAGACCCGCGCTCGAGCGCGGGTCACGGATCACGCGTGCGTGAACATGTTGCACTTGTTTGGCCACATTTCACGTTATAGGACTTGAGACAACAGTGGCGCCTTGTCTGGATGGGCTTGGCGCCGGACGTTTGCAGGACCTGATGACCGTCTTGCGGGCGTTTATAGCCATAATTTCCAGAGAATGGGTGACCTGCATGTTCCGACTGACCTCCCGACTGACCGCTGCCGCCGGCGTTTCGCTGCTTGCCCTGACCCTTACGGCCTGCTCGGATTCCTCGGATCAGACACCGCAGGCCTCCACCGACACGCCGGCCGCCGCTGTTTCGACCGAAACCGCCGCGGCAGGCGTTTCGCCGCAAACCACGGCCTCGATCGCCCAGGCGGCCGAAGCGCCCCCGGCTGACGGCGAGGTTGATATCACCAAGCTGATGGAACCCGGCCCGCTCAAGGAAATGACATTGGGCGATGAAAACGCTCCCGTCACCATCGTCGAATACATGTCGATGACCTGCCCGCATTGTGCCGATTTCCATACTGAAAACTTCAAGCCGTTGGTCGAGAAATACGTCGACACTGGCAAGGTCCGCTTCGTCCTGCGCGAATTCCCGTTCGATCCGCGCGCTGCGGCAGCCATCATGCTGGCCCGTTGTGCCCCTGAAAACCAGTTTTTCCCCATGGTCGATGTGCTGTTCAAGCAGCAACGCAACTGGGCAACCGCGTCTGATGGTCGCGAAGCACTGCTGCAAATCGCCCGTTTGGCGGGTTTTACACAGGAGTCCTTTGAAGCTTGCTTGACGAACCAGAAACTTCTGGACGATGTGAATGCTGTAAGAACCAAGGCGGGAAACGAATTCGGGGTGCAGTCCACGCCAACGTTCTTCATCAATGGCAAGCGGTACCCGGGGAATATGTCGGTTGACATCATGTCGGCGATCATCGACCCGCTGCTCTGAGCGGGCACTATGCAGCAATCCCTTGCGAATGGATCGCAAGGGAGGCTTTGCTGCGTCGATGAGCCGCCCTGACCGGGAGATCCGGTCATGAAGTTCACCAAGCTGCGTGTCCTGGGCTTCAAGTCCTTCGTCGAACCGACCGAATTTGTCATCGAGCGCGGCCTGACCGGAGTGGTCGGGCCCAATGGCTGCGGCAAGTCCAATCTTGTCGAGGCGATGCGCTGGGTGATGGGCGAGAACTCCTACAAGAACATGCGCGCCTCGGGCATGGACGACGTGATCTTTTCGGGGTCCGGCAATCGCCCGGCCCGCAACACCGCGGAAGTCGGCCTCTATCTCGACAATTCAGACCGCACCGCGCCCGCGGCCTTCAACAATTCCGACGAGATACAGGTCACCCGCCGCATCGAGCGCGAGTCCGGCTCGGTCTACCGCATCAACGGCAAGGAAGCCCGTGCCAAGGATGTGCAGCTTCTGTTTGCCGATGCCTCCACCGGCGCCCGTTCGCCCTCGATGGTCGGTCAGGGCCGTATCGGCGAACTGATCCAGGCCAAGCCGCAGGCACGCAGGCAACTGCTTGAAGAAGCCGCCGGCATTTCCGGCCTGCATTCGCGCCGCCATGAGGCCGAACTGAGGCTGCGCGCCGCCGAGACCAATCTCGAGCGTCTCGATGACGTCACCTCCGAGCTTGAATCCCAGGTTGAAAGCCTCAAGCGCCAGGCCCGTCAGGCCAACCGGTTCAAGATCCTCTCGGCCGAAGTGCGGCAGGCCGAAGCGACGCTGCTGCACCTGAGGTGGTCGCTGGCCAAGGGCCAGGAGGGGGAGGCCGAAAGCGCGCTCGCCCAGGCCACGTCGCAAGTCGCGGAACTGGCCCAGGCGCAGATGGAGGCTGCCAAGAACCAGGCCATCGCCGCACACAAATTGCCAGATTTGCGTGATGCCGAGGCGGCAGCCGCTGCCGCCCTGCAACGCCTGCAGATTGCCCGCACCCAGATCGATGAGGAAGCCGAGCGCATCACCCGCCGCCGCGAGGAACTCGACCGCCGTATGACGCAGCTCAAGGCTGACATCGAACGCGAAGAACGCCTGATCGCCGACAATGCCGGGGTCATGCAGCGGCTCTCCGAGGAAGAAGCCGAACTCAAGACGGCGCTGGAAGGCAGTGGTGAGCGATCTGCGGCCCTGAAGACAGCCTTCGACGCAGCCCAGGCAAAGCTCACTGAGAGCGAAACCTCGCTTGGTGTGGTCACCGCCGAACGCGCTGAAGCAGCCGCCGAACGCACCCAGCTCGAGCGGCTGATCCGCGAAGCGGGCGAACGCAAGGCCCGGCTTGACCGGCAGATCGCCAGCCAGGATGCCGATCTTGCCGGGATCGCCGAACGCATTGCCGGCCTTCCCGATCCCGCCGCCAAGCGCCGCGACAGCGAGAGTGCCGAGAAGGCTCTCGTCGATGCCGAAAAGGCGCTGGCCGGGATCGAGACGGCACTCGAGGCCGCGCGCGAGACTGAGGCCGCCGAGCGCCAGCCTGTCACCGAGGCCAAGGCCCGGCTCAACGCCATCGAGACCGAGGCCAAGACCATTGCCCGCATGCTCAATGCCGGCCAGGGGTCGGACCTGTTTCCGCCGGTGGTCGAGCAGATCAAGGTCGACCGCGGCTACGAGACCGCACTTGGCGCTGCTCTTGGCGACGATCTCGACCTGCCGCTCGATCCCGCGGCTCCGGCCCATTGGGCCAAGATCCAGCCGGCCGCTTCAGATGCGCCGCTGCCTGATGGCGTCACGCCGCTGTCGACCCATGTACGGGCGCCCGAAGAACTCGCCCGCCGCCTCGCCCATATCGGGCTGGTTGCCGATGCCGACCACGGCAAGGCCCTGCACGCATCACTCAAGCCCGGCCAGCGGCTGGTCACCCGCGATGGCGCTGTCTTCCGCTGGGACGGCTATGTCGCCTCCGCCGATGCGCCGACGCCGGCAGCACTCAGGCTCGAGCAGAAGAACCGTCTGGCCGAGCTCAACGAGGAAGCTGTCGAGGCGACCAAAACTTTGCGCCAGGTCGAAGAAGTGCTCACGCAAAGTGAGGCCGCGGTCGTCGCCCGGGTCAACGAAAGCCGTGCCGCGCGCGATTTGATCCGTGACGCCAGCAAGAATGTCAGCCGCGCCCGCGATGAGCTTGCGAGTGCCGAACGGGCATCGGGCGAACTCTCCAACCGCCGGGCGGTGCTGGGCGAATCCCGCGCCCAGGTCGGCGCGCAACTGTCCGAGACGGTGGAGGCGCTGGAGCAGGCCCAGCTTTCGCTCAAGGCCTGTCCGGATCTGGCCGGGCTTGACGCCGCGCTGACCCAGATCAACGCCCAGGTCGCCACCGATCGCGGCGGCCTTGCCGAAGCCCGCGCCGCCCATGAAGGTCTGGAACGGGAAAACGCCGCCCGTGCCCGCAGGCTTGAGGCGATCGCTTCCGAACGGGCCAGCTGGCTTGAGCGCGCCGCGAACGCTGAAAACCATCTCGCAGCCCTCGCCGCCCGCTCGACGGAGGCCGCTGCCGAAGTCGCCGGCATCGCCGACGCACCCGAGGAAATCGCTGCCCGCCGGCGGCAACTGATGCATCAGCTCACCGAAGCCGACAAGCGCCGCCAGGACGCGGCCGACACGCTGGCGCTCGCCGAGACCAAATCCCGCGAGGCCGACAAACTCGCCACCGAGGCGATCGGCGCCCTGTCGCAGGGTCGCGAGGGACGCGGTCGCGCCGAGGAACGGCTGATGGCCGCCAGGGAACGGCGCGAGGAGGGCGAGGCCCGCATTCGCGAGGCGCTCAATTGCGAACCTCACCTCGCTCTGCGCCAGACCGGGCTTGCTGCCGACGCACCGATGCCCGATCCGGCTCAGGTCGAGCGCAATCTCGAGCGCCTCAAGATCGAGCGTGAACGGCTTGGGGCGGTCAACCTGCGCGCCGAGGAAGAGCAGACAGAACTCTCCGAGCGCCTCGACCTGATCATCACCGAGCGTGAGGACATCATCGACGCGATCAAGAAGCTGCGCGCCGGAATCCAGAGCCTCAACAAGGAAGGCCGCGACCGTCTGCTGGTGGCCTTTGACATCGTCAACGCCCAGTTCCAGCGGCTGTTCACCCACCTCTTTGGCGGCGGTACGGCGGAGCTGCAATTGATCGAATCCGACGATCCGCTCGAGGCCGGGCTCGAAATCCTCGCCCGGCCGCCCGGCAAGAAGCCGCAAACCATGACGCTGCTCTCGGGCGGTGAACAGGCACTGACGGCGATGGCGCTGATCTTTGCGGTATTCCTGACCAACCCGGCGCCGATCTGCGTGCTCGACGAGGTCGACGCGCCGCTCGACGACCACAATGTCGAGCGCTACTGCAATCTCATGGACGAGATGGCCGCCTCCACCGAGACCCGCTTCGTCATCATCACCCACAACCCGATCACCATGGCCCGCATGAACCGCCTGTTCGGCGTCACCATGGCCGAGCAGGGGGTGAGCCAGCTGGTCTCGGTCGATTTGCAGACCGCGGAGCAGCTGCGCGACGCAGGTTGATCAGGGAAACCTTGTCAGCGCAGCTTTGCGGAGCATTGTTCTCGATCGCCACAGATCAAATCGCCAAGCGTAAGCAGATTGACCGCCTTCTCCTCAATGTCGATACTTCGCGTTGCCGGCCCAGGGGCATTTCTGCCCTGAAGAGCCGTGTCGGGGGAGTTTGATGTCTGTCATTTTCTGGTTGCTGATTGGTCTGCTTGCGCTCGGCTGGCTCTGGACACAAAAGCTGGCGACTGACGCCGAAAGGGCTGTTCCTCCGGCGGGGCAGCGCATGCCGGTAGCGGGCGGCATGATCCACTACACCGACCAGGGCCCACGAGATGGCCAGCCAGTGGTGCTGATCCACGGCCTTGCCGGCAACATGCACAATTTCAGCTATGCTCTGGCTGATCGGCTTGCTGGCGGTTTCAGGGTGATCACCATCGACCGCCCCGGCTCGGGATACTCGACCCGCGATCGCGACGAACTGGCGGAACTGCCGGCCCAGGCAGCAATGATCGGCGAATTCCTCGACAAGCTCGGCGTCGACAAGCCGGTCCTGGTCGGCCACTCGCTCGGCGGTGCGCTGTCGCTTGCAATGGCTCTTGATCGCGGCGACAGGATCGGCGCGCTGGCCTTGCTGAGCCCGCTCACCGCGGTCATGCCCGGACCTCCTGCGGTGTTCAAGTCTCTGGCGATCCGGTCGGTGGCCTTGCGCAGGTTGATCGGAAACACGCTCGCTGCTCCCATCACCAGACTGACAAGCGAAAGGGTGGTGTCTCAGGTCTTTGCGCCGGAAAAGGCACCTGCGGATTTTCTCGTCAGGGGAGGCGGCATTCTCGGCATGCGGCCTTCAGCCTTCATCGGCGCCTCGACCGATCTGCAGGGTGTAACCCTTTCGATGCCCGCCCAGGTCGGGCGGTATGCGGCCGAGCTGAAGGTCCCCGGCGGCATTCTGTTCGGGTCGGAGGACGCCTTGCTCTCGTCGGAGCAGCATGGACGGCCAATGCAGGCCCATGGGCTGCAGTTCGAAGAGTTGCCGGGGCTCGGCCACATGATCCTCGTCACCGCACCCGATGCCTGCGCCGATTTCATCAGGCGCATGGCTGCCCTGGCTCGCTAGTTTGGCGCCGGCATGCCGCCGGACCAGACGCGTTACAAAGATGAAATCAGGGCCTCGACGACACGGTCTTGGGTATCATCCTCGAGATAGGGGTGCATCGGCAGGCTGAGGACGCAACCAGACAGCATGTCGGTGACGGGCAGTTCGCCGCCGGCTACTCCGTGGTGGCTGTAGGCATCCTGGCGGTGCAGCGGCTTGGCGTAGTAGACCGCGCTCGGCACACCCTTGTCCTTCATCCGTGCCTGGATTGCGGCGCGGTCGGCTGCCTCGGGCAGCTTGACGGTGTATTGTGCCCAGACAGACTGCAGCCCTTCCGGAACCACAGGCGTTGCGACATGGCCTGAAAGCAGCGATGTATAGCGCGCCGCGATCCGGTTCCGCGCGTCGATCTCGTCATCGAAAATAGCGAGCTTCTCGATCAGGATTGCCGCCTGCACGGTGTCGATCCGGCCGGTCATGCCGATGCGCACATTGTCGTACTGGTTGGCGCCCTTGCCGTGAAACAGGATCGAGCGCAGCGTCTCGGCAAGTTCGGCGTCATCGGTGAAGACCGCGCCGCCATCGCCATAGGCGCCTAGCGGCTTGGCCGGGAAGAAGCTGGTGGCTGTCGCCATCGCCAGCGTGCCGACACGGCGGTTATGATAGCGCGCGCCATAGGATTGTGCGCCGTCGCCAAGCACCCAGAGCCCCTCGCGCGCTGCGATCTTCGATACCGCGTCATAATCGGCGGGAACACCGAACAGGTCGACCGGGATCACGCCCACCGGCGCATGGCCCGCGGCCCTGGCGCTTGCAATCGCGGTTTCGAGCGAAGCGGGGTCCATGTTGAAGGTTTCCGCGTCGACATCGACGAACCAGATATGGGCGCCGAGCCAGGCCACCACTTCAGCGGTGGCGACAAATGTGAAGGCCGGGCAGAAGATCGCCTGGCCGGGCCGCACGTTCTTGGCCATCAGCACCATTGCCAGCGCATCGGTGCCCGAGGAGCAGGCAACGGAATGCGCCGCGCCGCAGTGGGCCGACAGCTTTGCCTCGAACTCGGCGACTTCCGGTCCCATGATGTATTGTCCATGGTCGAAAACCCGCGCGACGGCCGCGTCCACTCGGTCACGGATACGGGCCTGCTGGGCGGCAAGGTCGACAAAACGAACGGGTTCCGGGCTGCTGGATGTCATGAGGCGGTGAGTCCTTGGCGAAACAGGCTGGGTTGGTTCCGGGCACTGGCGGAAGTGCCGGGCGGGCTTTCAGTTCCTGTTACTTCTCCACGACGGCAGGGTCCATAACAAAGAGGCCTCTGCGGCATTCTGGACCGCGCTGTCCCCATCACTTTGCGTTGCCTTCGGTGACGGGCCGTGACACCGTTCTTCTTGGCCGGGCACGTGTAACGGGCCCCGATCGCTGGCTGGCAGGTCAAATCTGTGGATGCCGGAGGGAGCGTTTGTGGCCGCGGCACCTGGCTGTCTTGATTCTCCGAAACAGGGGCTGCCGGGCCCAACCGCCTGAAAAGTCAGCACATGCGCGTTTTTCCGCCTTGGTTTCAACACGTAACCTGTTTCAATCGATATAGAGGGAACTTGCTGCCAAGGGCGGGGTTGACCTGGCAACCGCGCACCGCATAAGCCTTGCGCCAAGGCCGGTCACGGGCAGTCTTGCTGACGGGCGACGTGGAGAATGAGCACATGACCAAATGGGTCTACACTTTTGGCGACGGGCAGGCCGAAGGATCGGCGGCTGATCGCAATCTTCTGGGCGGCAAGGGCGCCAACCTTGCCGAAATGTGCAATCTCGGACTGCCGGTTCCTCCGGGCCTGACGATTACCACCGATGCTTGCGTCTGGTACTATGACAATGGCCGCAAGATGCCCGACGGACTTGAAGCTGCCGTCACGGATGCGCTGGTCAATGTCGGCAAGATAGCCGGCCGCGCCTTTGGCGATCCTGAAAAGCCGTTGCTGCTGTCGGTCCGCTCCGGCGCCCGCGCCTCGATGCCGGGCATGATGGACACTGTGCTCAACCTCGGACTCAACGACGACACCGTTCTCGCCGTCGCCCGCGATTCCGGCGACGAGCGCTTCGCCTTCGACAGCTACCGCCGCTTCATCCAGATGTATGCCGACGTGGTCATGGGGCTCGACCACGAAGTCTTCGAGGAAATCCTCGAGGACGAGAAGGCCCGCCTCGGCCATGAACTCGACACCGATGTCAGTGCCGACGAATGGCGCGTGATCATCGCCCGCTACATGGCGACCATCGAGGAAGAACTCGGCATTCCCTTTCCGCAGGACCCGCACCAGCAGCTCTGGGGCGCGATCGGCGCGGTCTTTGCCAGCTGGATGAACGCCCGCGCCATCACCTACCGGCAGCTCCACGATATCCCGGCCTCATGGGGCACCGCCGTCAATGTCCAGGCTATGGTGTTCGGCAATCTTGGCGACCAGTCCGCCACCGGCGTGGCGTTTACCCGCAATCCCTCGACAGGCGCGAAGGAGCTCTACGGCGAGTTTCTCGTCAACGCCCAGGGCGAGGACGTGGTTGCGGGCATCCGCACCCCGCAATCGATCACCGAGGCCGCGCGGATCGAGGCGGGCTCCGACCGGCCTTCGCTCGAAAAGCTGATGCCCGGAGCCTTTGCCGAGTTCCTCGCCATCTGCGACCGGCTTGAGAACCACTACCGTGACATGCAGGATCTGGAATTCACCATCCAGGCCGGCAAGCTGTGGATGCTGCAGACGCGCTCCGGCAAGCGCACGGCCAAGGCGGCACTCAAGATTGCCGTCGACATGGCTGGCGAAGGTCTGATTTCCCGCGAGGAAGCGGTCATGCGCATTGACCCGGCTTCGCTTGACCAGCTGCTGCATCCGACCATCGATCCGCATGCGGCGCGCGACATCATCGGCTCCGGACTTCCGGCCTCGCCCGGTGCCGCCACAGGCGAGATCGTGTTTACCTCCGAGGAAGCCGTCGAAGCCGCCAAGGCTGGCCGCAAGGTCATCCTGGTGCGGGTGGAAACCAGCCCCGAGGACATCCACGGCATGCATGCGGCCGAGGGCATTCTCACCTCGCGCGGCGGCATGACCAGCCACGCAGCCGTTGTCGCCCGCGGCATGGGCACGCCTTGCGTCTCCGGCGCCGGGGGCCTGCGCATTGATGCGCGCAACGGCACGCTGGTCTCTCTCGGTGCAACGCTCAAGGCCGGCGATGTCATCACGCTTGACGGCTCCACCGGCCAGGTGCTCAAGGGCGCAGTCGCCATGCTGCAGCCGGAACTTTCCGGCGATTTCGGCCTGATCATGGAATGGGCCGACGCCACGAGGCGCATGAAGGTGCGCACCAACGCCGAAACCCCTGCCGATGCCCGCGCCGCGCGCTCCTTTGGCGCCGAAGGCATCGGCCTGTGCCGCACCGAGCACATGTTCTTTGACGGCGACCGCATCACCGCCATGCGCGAGATGATCCTAGCCGGCTCCGAAGGCGGCCGCCGCACGGCGCTTGCCAAGCTGCTGCCGATGCAGCGCTCGGACTTCATCGAACTGTTCGAGATCATGAAGGGCCTGCCGGTCACCATCCGCCTGCTCGATCCGCCGCTGCACGAGTTCCTGCCCAAGACCGACGAGGAGATCGCCGAAGTCGCCGGCGTCATCGGGGTCTCGGTGGAAAAGCTCAGCCAGCGCGTTGACGAGCTGCACGAATTCAACCCGATGCTCGGCCATCGCGGCTGCCGGCTGGCGATCTCCTACCCCGAGATTGCCGAGATGCAGGCCCGCGCGATCTTCGAGGCCGCCGTCGAGGCAGCCAAGTCGACCGGCGCGCCGGTTGTGCCGGAAATCATGGTGCCGCTCGTCGGCCTTCGCGAGGAACTCGATTTCGTCAAGGCGCGGATCGATGCTGTCGCCCGCGAAGTCATCGGCGAGGCGGGTGTCGATATCGCCTATCTCGTCGGTACCATGATCGAGCTGCCGCGCGCCGCCATTCGCGCCCATGCGATTGCGGAAGTGGCCGAGTTCTTCTCCTTCGGCACCAACGACCTGACCCAGACCACTTTCGGCATTTCGCGCGACGATGCCTCCTCCTTCCTGATGACCTATCAGCAGAAGGGAATCATCGAGCAGGATCCGTTCGTCACGCTCGACATCGACGGCGTCGGCGAACTGGTCCGCATCGCGTCCGACAAGGGCAGGGCGACCCGGCCCGACATCAAGCTCGGCATCTGCGGCGAACACGGCGGCGACCCGGCTTCGGTCCGCTTCTGCGAGTCCATAGACCTGGATTATGTCAGCTGCTCGCCGTTCCGCGTGCCGATCGCCCGCCTCGCCGCGGCGCAGGCAGCGATCGAGAAAACCCGCACGGCCTGAGCCAGGCCAGGACAGGGCCGGGGCGAGCGAAATCTGCTTCGGGAGATTCCGGTTCCAAGATTCCGGGGTTTCGGAGAAGAATAAACCAATCATGGCATCCGGGCTGTAAGTCCGGACCCTCTCATCGGTCTCGATGGATTGTATTTTGCAGATACATTTCATGGAGACTGAAGCAATGGACCTCGTCCCTCTGATCGACCTTATCGGCGAGCCGCAGACCGCGCTCGTGGGCGGCCTCGTGCTCGGGCTGGCTTTCGGCGTCTTCGCCCAGCGCAGCCGCTATTGCACCCGCTCGGCTGTTCTCTCCGCAATGGGCGACAGCGATCTCAAGCCGTTCGCCACCTGGGTGGCCGGTTTTGCCGCCGCAATCCTCGCGGTGCAGGCTTTGCTTGGCGCCGACATGATCGACGTGTCGGAAACCCGGTTCTTCTCCACCGCCCAGAGCCTGTCCGGAGCGATCATTGGCGGCCTGCTGTTTGGCACAGGCATGGTGCTGGCGCGCGGCTGCGTGTCACGCCTCCTGGTGCTCGGCGCGTCGGGCAACCTGCGCGGCGTCTTTTCCATCGCCGTCATCGCCGTGACCGCCCTTGCGACCTACAGCGGCGTGCTGGTGCCGCTGCGCGATGGCATCGGCGGGATTTGGAACACCGCTGCCATCGGCGGCAATGACCTGCTTGTCCACGCGGGCCTCGAACGCTGGGCGGGTATTGCGCTTGGCGCGGTTCTGGCGCTGGTCGCACTCGGCTTTGCGGTCAAGGCGCGCCTGTCGGTCTGGCGGCTCTCCGGCGGCATCATGATCGGCCTCACGGTCGCTGCCGGCTGGTACTTCACCTGGCAGCTTTCCACCCAGGTCTTCGAGCCGATCCAGGCTGAAAGCCTGTCCTTCATCCGCCCGCTCGCCACCACCGGCGAACTGGCGCTTGCGAGCGGCTTTGCCGGGCTTGATCAGGGTGTCCTCATCGGCGCGATCCTTGGTGCATTCGTCGCGGCTTTGCTCTCGGGCGAGTTCCGCATCTCGACCTTCTCCGAGCCTGGCACGCCGCCGGTCTGGCGCTATGCCGCCGGTTCGGTGCTGATGGGCTTCGGCGGCATTCTCGCTGTCGGCTGCACCATCGGCGCCGGTCTCACCGGCGGTTCGGTACTGGCGGTCTCCTCGCTTCTCGGCCTGGCATCGATGATGGCCGGTGCCGCGCTCACACAATTGCTGCTGCGCTCGCTATCCCGCGAACAGCCTGCCTCTGCCGCAGTCGCTCCGGCAGAGTAGTCAAAACCGTCTCTGCCCCGGGCTCAATGCAAATGCCGGGGCAGGGCGGAATCTCTGCAGGCTCGCCGTCAGAACCCGTTATCCCGACAATCAGAGCTTTTCGAGCACCGCCACGAAGGCTCTTGCGAATTGAACCAGGCCGGCTGTTGCTGCGTCGGCCTCAGCAGTCTCGACGCGGTCGCCGCCGGCGCTGAGCAGCACCAATCCGAACCGCCCGCCATTCTGCCGTGACAGGCAGACAACGGCGATCCGCTGAGCATCCTCAACAAGCCCGGAAGCGGGAAGATCAAAAAGAAACTCGCCGCCGATCACCTTGGCGGCATCGCCGACAGCATCGGCAAATCCGCGATCGGCGATGTCGCTGAGATCGAGCGCAAGATCGAGTTCGACCAGATCCAGCGCCAATGGGGCAGGGCTGCCAGGCTTTCGCGCCAGTTCGTGTGAGTCTGGAACGGAGGCAGGCATTTCGCCTGCGGAAAGCATGGATGCCGGCCGTGTCGGGCCGTAAACGGGCATTGTCCGGGCGTCTGCCGCCATGGTGGATCTCCTTCGGAACCTCAAAACCTGTCCGGTCTGATCTGCCCCCCGGATGAATAGTCCGCAGCAAGCATGGCTGAAGTGAGGCGCTTGCCGCGGCAGCCATGAACGGCTAATGAATTCAATCACAACCAGTCGCGCATCCCGCGCTCCATCTGCCGGAGACCCTGGCCGCGCCATGCCCTTCCGTCCCGTCCGCCCGCACTCCATTGCCGCCGCCTGGTCGCGCAAACTCGGCCGCTTCGCCGTGCTTCTGGCGTTGATGGCGCTGGTGCTGCACCGTGTCGGAACGCTGGAAATGCCCAATGCGGTTGCCGCCATCCTGCTTTCGGCAGTGATCGCGGTGTTCGTGCTGGGGCTTTCGATGATCGGCTTCTTCATGCTCTGGCATATCGGCGCGAAAGGTGGCCACGCCTCGTTCAGCGGCATGGTCATGGCATTGATCATCCTGATTCCGGTCGGGCTTGCGGCCAGCCGTTTCGTGCTTTTGCCGCGGATTCATGACGTAACCACCGACATTTCAGATCCGCCGCAATGGCTTGAGCCCCCCGCGGTTTCCAGCTCTTGGATGCCGCGCTCCGATGCTGAAGACCCTGCCAAGCGCCGCCTGCAGGCGGGAGCCTACGCACAGGTCACCGGTCGGCGTTACGAGGGAGCGATCGACCGTGTGCTGCTTGCCGTTCAGGCTGTGGCCCAGGAGAAAAAGTGGACGCCGGTGGCCAATGTCGGGGTTGAGGCGCTGGTCGATGGTCTCGAGCCGAACCCTGCGGGCAACGTACAGCCCGACGAGGCAGGGACCTCGAACGGTGAGGCGGACCCGGCGCGGGCGCCATTGCCTGCGCCACGCCCGGACATTGAGAACGAGCCCCTGGCGCCGCTTCCAACTTTCGCCGTCATCCAGTACCGCGCCCGCACGCTGGTACTCGGCATCCCACAGGATGTTCTGGTCCGCCTGTCGGAAGAGGAAGAGACCACCTTCGTCGACATGCGCGCGGCGACGCGGGACGGGGATCACGACCTCGGACTGAACGCCGAACTGATCCGCGCATTCCTGCAGGATCTTGATGTGCGACTGCTGGGGATTGCCGGCGGCTGACTGTCAGGTCAGGCGGGCCGGTACTCGCCGTGAATGGCCGGAGGACCGTCGGTCACCACTTCCCCGCGACCGACCAGGTCTTCCAGATGCGCCAGCACCGACAGCGCCGCTGCGCCATGCAGCCGCGGATCGGTGTCGCGGTAGATCGCCTTGACCATGTCGGCAATCAGCCGGTCGCCTTTCTCTACGCGGCCGAACACGGCACGTTCACGCATGCGCCGGTGCGTCTTGAGCGCCCGGACGAACTGCCGCGGCTCCTTCACCGGTCCGCCATGCCCGGGCAGATAGAAACGGTCGTCACGCTCGAGCAGCATGTCGAGCGAGGCCATGAAATCGCTCATCGCCCCGTCCGGCGGTGCAATGATCGATGTCGCCCAGGCCATCACGTGATCGCCTGAAAAAACCAGGTCGGTGTCGCCGCCGGTCAGTGCGAAGGCCGCGTGGTTGGCGGTGTGTCCCGGCGTGTGCAGAGTTTCCATCGCCCACCCGTCTCCAGAGATCACGTGGCCGTGGCCGGCGGCGATATCCGGAACGAAATCCATGTCCGCGCTTTCCTTCAGTGGATTGACCTCGCCCGTGTAAAGCGGCCGCGCCGCCCGGTGCGGTCCCTCTGCCACCACCGTGGCGCCGGTCTTTTCTTTCAGGCGCGCGGTCAGCGGTGAATGATCCCGGTGGGTGTGGGTGACGAAGATGTGGCTGACCGGCCGGCCCGCGATCGCCGCTTCAAGCGTGCGCCAATGGCTCTCGTCCTCCGGGCCCGGATCAATCACCGCAAGTGTATCGCCGCCGACAATGAAGCTGTTGGTGCCGTGAAACGTCAGCGGCCCGGCATTGGGCGCGGTGACCCGCAAGATGTCCGTGGCAACGGGCACGGCCTCGCCATGGGCGGGCTCGAAGGTCTTGTCAAACTGCGGTTCGGTCACGCATCTCTCCGGTCTGTGGCTCGATCCGGCCTGTCGTGCCGGGGTCGGCGGTCCTTTGTGGACGGCCCTGGATTTGGGCCGGACTGTCTTGCTGTCGGACGGCTAAGTCAATATACCGCTTTCAATGAGCGGTCGCATTGGCGCGCTCTTCTGAAAATTCCGGAGATTGATCCATGGCCACAGTTCCCGCCCGTTCGTTCGCACAATCCCTTGCCCCTGAAGGCGTTGCCGCACGTTATGCCACCTACGGCGCGCTCGTCCTCTTCGGCAGCCTTCTGATTGCGCTTGCCGGCAAGATCACCGTTCCCTTCTGGCCGGTTCCGGCAACGCTGCAGACGCTGGCGATCTTCGTCATTGCCGCTGCCTTCGGCCGCAAGCTGGCGCTGGCGACACTGGCCGCCTATCTCATCGAGGGTGCTGCCGGCCTGCCGGTGTTCACCAATGGCGGCGGTCTGGCCTATTTCGCCGGCCCCACCACCGGTTACCTTGCAGGCTTCGTCATCGCCGCCGGCCTCACCGGCTGGGCTGCAGACCGCGGACTTGACCGTAACGCCTTCAAGCTCTTCGCCGTCAACCTTCTCGGCACCGCGATCATCCTTTTGCTCGGTGCTGCCTGGATTGCCATCGCCTTCGGCCCCGAAAAGGCGCTTGCCTGGGGTGTCGGCCCGTTCATTGCAACCGACGTGATCAAGGCCGCGCTCGCCGCAGCCGTGGTTCCCGCCGGCTGGCAGATCGCCAACCTGTTCCGCCGCTAACGGTCGAAACAGACCGCCGGGCCGCTTGAGGCCTGGAGACCGAAAACCTGAAACCCGCGCGGCAGACCGGCCGCGCGGGTTTTTTCATGGTGGAAAATCCTGGTTCGCGGGCGGTATCCGCGCTTGTGATCGGACGCGTCATTTGCTATCCCCCCGGATGCTTCCGGGCGTTACCGGTTTGCGCCGGGCGGAAGATCCGCGGCCCGGAGAAGCGTTGGGGTATAGCCAAGCGGTAAGGCAGCGGTTTTTGGTATCGCCATCCCTGGTTCGAATCCAGGTACCCCAGCCACCTTTCGTTTCAATCACCCGATCCCTGCCGGAACCGCGATCGTCACCTTCCAGCTCCAAGATCAATCGAGCGACGGGTGCCTTGCCCCGGAGCTGCCGAGGATGGCCTCGGCCTCGGCCAGTTCCTCGGGCGTATTGGCATTGAAGAACGGATCAGGCGCGCGGTCGTGCTCCGGTTCGAAATCGCAATAGGCAATCTCATGCCGGGCGGCCCAAGCCTGCACTTTCATCGTTTCGCTGGTCACCAGCCATCGTGCGAGGTCCTCGCGCAACGCCACCGGCCACAATCCGACGACCGGATGCGCGTTGCCCTGCGAACGCGCCATGACAATGCGCTCCGGACCAGACATGGCACCAAAGCGTGTAACCAGATCAAGCGGCAGGAACGGTGTATCGGTTGCGGTGCTGATCAGATGGGTCACGCCGGGAAGTTCCGCGGCCCATTCCATCCCGGTCAGTACGCCGGCAAGCGGGCCGAGATGGCCTCCGATCCTATCGGGCAGAACCGGCAGGCCATAGTCAAGATAGGGCGCGGGTTCGGAATTGGCGTTGATTGCCAACTGTTCGACCTGCGGTGCGATCCGGCCGATTACCCGTGAAATCATCGTTTCGCCAGCCAGCAGTTGCAACGCCTTTTCGCCACCCATCCGCCGCGAAAGACCGCCGGCCAGGATCAGTCCCGCTATTGTGCTGCTCAAACTTCTTCCCCCTTGGCATGTCTTGCGATGCTACGCCGATATCGCTCAAACACCAATCCGGACGGATCCGTGTCCGCGACTTCATTCTTGACTGCTCCATTGGGGTGTCCTACCCCGATGGCAACTGAAGTTTATTTCAAAACAAGGCTTTGGGAAGGCACTCTCGGAATGCCACCCGCATGGCCTTGCTCAGGTTTTCAGTTGCAGCCTGCCACGGGCAAGCGCGGTCGGCGCTTCCTGCAGCCCCGTACTTTCAAGGAATGACGATGATTGATCTCAAGAGCTTCGGCGACCTTTCGAACCTGGATCTGGGCCCCTTCGCACCCAAGCCGACAAGCTTCACCGATGGCCAGGTCGAGGCGGCAAAACAGCTCTGGGCTTCTGACGACGGCGTGAGCCAGGTCGGCGTCTGGGAATGCACGCCGGGGCGTTTTTCCGCCGACCGGACCAAGTCCTCCGAAATCTGTCACATTCTCTCGGGTTCCGCCACGGTTGTGGGCAAAGAGGGCGGCGACGAACGCAGGATCGGTCCGGGAGACATCCTCGTTCTGCCGCTTGGCTGGGAAGGCGAATGGACCATCCACGAGCAGGTCCGAAAGACCTACGTGCTGACCCGCAAGCCCTGATCGCAGCCCTGCCTCTGTTCCGTTTCGTTGACGCACATCAATGCTCCTCCTTCCTGCCGCCGCAATACTGGCGGGCAGGGAGGATTGCTGATGTGGGATACCATCAAGAAACCCGAGGCGCTTCGTGCCCAGGCGCAATTGACGTCCGGTGTTCGCGCCGGGTTTTCCTGGGCGAAGATCGAGGATGAACTGCTCGACGGCCTCCCGGACGGTGGCCTCAACATAGCTTATGAAGCAGTCGACAGGCATGTCGCCAACGGCTTCGGCGCTGACACGGCGCTCCGGTGGCTGGGCAAGTCCGGTGATCGCCGGGATCTCAACTATGCCGATCTGGGCGCTGCGTCGTCCCGCTTTGCATCAGTGCTTGCCGGGCACGGTCTCGGCCGCGGGGCCCGGGTGTTCTCGCTGCTGGGGCGCCAGCCCGAGGTTTTCTACGCCGCACTCGGCACACTCAAGGCCGGCATGACCTTCACGCCCCTGTTTTCCGCCTTCGGGCCCGAACCGATCCAGACCCGCATGGAGATCGGCGAGGCTAACGCGCTGGTGACCACCGAAGCCATCTACCGGCGCAAGATCGAGCCCTGGATCAAGGACATCCCCTCGATGCGGCTGGTGCTGATTGTCGGCGATGACGCGCCGGAAGGCTGCGTCGCGCTTGGTCCAGCCATGGAACAGGCATCCCCAGAGTTCGACACGGTGCACACGCAGCCCGAAGACGAGGCGCTGATTCACTTCACCTCGGGCACCACCGGCCGCCCCAAGGGCGCCGTCCACGTCCACAAGGCGGTGGTCAACCACGCTTCCACCGGCCGCTACGCGCTGGAGCTGAAGCCCGGCACGGTCTACTGGTGCACCGCCGATCCGGGCTGGGTCACCGGCACGTCCTACGGCATCATCGCGCCGCTTGTGAACCGCGCCACCCTGGTCATCGACGAGGCCGAGTTCGACCTCGAGCGCTGGTACGCCACGCTTGAGCGCGAGAAGGTCGAGGTCTGGTACACCGCACCCACTGCCATCCGCATGATGATGCGGGCAGGCAGGGACGCCGCCAAGGGCCACGACTTCTCGGCTCTGAGGTTTCTTGCCAGCGTCGGCGAGCCGCTCAATCCCGAGGCCGTGGTCTGGGGCAACGAGGTCTTTGGCCTGCCGTTTCACGACAACTGGTGGCAGACCGAGACCGGCGGCATCATGATCGCCAACACCATGGAAATGGATATCAGGCCCGGCTCGATGGGAATGCCCCTGCCGGGGATCGAGGCGGCGGTGGTCACCGTCGAAGGCGGCAATGTGAAGCCCTGCAAACCCGGCCAAATCGGCGACCTCGCATTGAAGGCTGGCTGGCCGTCGATGATGCGGGCCTACCTGCATGAGGAGGCGCGCTATAAAAAGACCTTTGCCGGCGACTGGTACATCTCCGGCGACCTCGCGATGCAGGACCAGGACGGCTATTTCTGGTTCGTCGGCCGGGCCGACGACCTGATCAAGTCGTCGGGGCACCTGATCGGGCCGTTCGAGGTCGAAAGCGCCCTGATCGAGCACGAGGCGGTGGCCGAGGCCGGCGTCATCGGCCTGCCGGACGAAACCGCCGGCGAGGTGGTCAAGGCCTATGTCTCGCTCAATCCGGGCTTTGAACCGTCTGAGGAGCTCGAGAAATCGATCCGCGGCCATGCCCGCAAGACGCTTGGCCCTGCGGTCGCCCCGCGCACCATCGAGTTCCGCAAGACCCTGCCGAAGACACGATCGGGCAAGATCATGCGCCGCCTGCTCAAGGCGCGCGAACTGGGCCTGCCCGAAGGCGACATTTCCACGCTGGAGACGGACGAGTCATGACCAAGGCCGAAAAGACCCACCTGACGCATGCCCATGTCACCGAGCTGCTCAAGGGCATGATCCGCATTCGCCGTTTCGAGGACAAATGCGCAGAGCTTTACACGCAGCAGAAAATCCGCGGCTTCCTGCATCTCTATGATGGCGAGGAGGCGATCGCCATGGGGTTGATCTCCGTTCTCGGCGAAAACGACCGCATCGTCGCCACCTACCGCGAACATGGCCATGCCCTGGCCCGCGGCGTGCCGATGCCGCAAGTGATGGCCGAGATGTACGGCAAGGCCGAGGGCTGCTCCGGCGGTCGCGGTGGCTCCATGCATCTGTTTCATGCGCCTAGCAACTTCTTCGGCGGCAACGCCATTGTGGGTGGCGGCTTGCCCCTGGCGGGCGGGCTGGCGCTCGGCGACAAGCTTGCGGGCGCCGATGGTGTGACCGTCTGTTTCTTCGGCGAAGGTGCGGTCGCCGAAGGTGAGTTCCACGAAACCATGAACCTCGCCGAACTCTGGGATGTTCCGGCGCTGTTTGTCTGCGAGAACAATGGCTACGCCATGGGAAGCGCGCTGGCGCGCACGGAATCCGAGACCGATATCCACGCCAAGGCAGCCGCCTACGGCATTGCCTCGGAAGCGGTCGACGGCCAGGACGTGGTCGCGGTCGAAGCCGCCGCCCGCCGTGCCATCGCCAGCATTCGCGAGACCGGCAGACCCTATTTCCTTGAGTGCCGCACCTATCGCTTCCGCGCCCATTCGATGTTCGACGCCCAGCTCTACCGCGACAAGGACGAGATCGCCAGCTTCCGCGCCAAAGGGCCGATCGTCCGGTTCCAGAGTTGGCTGCTGGAAAACCACCTGCTTCAGGACAGCGACATCGCTCGCATCGAGGCCGAAGTTGACGCTGAAATCACGGAGGCCGTGGCCTTCGCCGAAGCCGGAACCTGGGAGCCGGTGGAAACGCTGACCCGCCATGTCATCGCCGACGATGCGCCGCCGCCGCCGGTTCCGGCTGCGCCATCGGGAAAATCCCAGGAGATCACCTACCGCGAGGCGGTCAAGCAGGCGATCCGCGACGCCATCATCCGCGACGAGCGGGTTTTCCTGATGGGCGAGGATGTCGGTGCCTATGGCGGCTGCTACGCGGTAACCAAGGGGCTGATGACCGAGTTCGGCGAGACCCGCATCCGCGACACGCCCTTGTCCGAATCCGGGTTCACCGGCTTCGGCATCGGCGCCGCGGCAGCGGGCTTGCTACCCATCGTCGAACTGATGACGGTCAATTTCTCCCTGCTGGCGCTTGACCAGATCATGAACACCGCCGCCACCATCCGCCACATGTCCGGCGGGCAGTTCGGCGTGCCCCTGGTGATCCGCATGGCGACCGGTGCGGGCAAGCAGCTCGCGGCCCAGCACTCGCACAGCCTCGAGGGCTGGTACGCCCACATTCCCGGCCTTCGGGTGCTGGCACCGGCCACGGTCGAGGATGCGCGCGGCATGTTGTGGACGGCGCTGCAGGACCCGGACCCGGTGCTGATTTTCGAAAACGTCATGCTCTACAACATGACCGGCACGCTGGATGACGCGGCGGGTGCGGTGGACATCGACCGCGCCGCGGTCCGGCGCGAGGGCAGGGATGTGAGCCTGATCACCTACGGCGGCTCGCTGTGGAAGACGCTGGAAGCGGCCGAGGCGCTGAGCACCGAGGGCATCGAGGCCGAAGTGATCGACCTGCGCAGCCTCAGGCCGCTGGACGACGCCACCATCATGGCCTCGATTGCCCGCACCCGCAGGGCGGTGATAGTCGACGAGGGATGGCGCAGCGGCTCGATCTCCGCCGAGATCATCGCCCGGATCAACGAACAGGCCTTCTGGCATCTCGACGCGCCGCTGGGACGGGTCTGCGCCAAGGAAGTGCCGATCCCCTATCCGAGCCACCTCGAAGCCGCCTCGATCCCGCAGGTTGCCGACATTGTCGCCGCGGCCCGTGCCGCGATGGGCAGGGGCAAGAGCTGATGAGCGTCTTCGTCATGCCCTCCCTCGGCGCCGACATGGAGGACGGCAAGCTGGTCGAATGGCTGGTCAAGCCCGGCGACGCGGTCCATCGCGGCGACGTGGTCGCCGTGGTCGAAACCCAGAAAGGTGCCATCGAGATCGAGATCTTCGAGGACGGGATCGTTCAGTCGCTCGAGGCCGAACTCGGCGCCACGCTCCCCGTCGGCGCGACGCTCGCCTTGATCGGTGACGCAACCGCTGCAGCCGCGCCGGAGCTAAGACCGGAGCCGAAGCCCGCGGCACCGCCGGTCGCCGCCCGGCAGGCCGCGCCGGCTAAGCCGCAACCCGCCGAAGCCGAATCCGAACCCCAATCCGAACCCCAATCCGAACCCAGGGCCGCGGAAACCGAGGCGGCGGCGCCCGCCATGCCTCTCGCCGCCGCGCCTGAACCGCCGACCGCACCGGCCCCGCCCGCGCCAGCCGTCAAGGCTGCCCCCGTCGTTGCCTCGGGCCAGGTGGCCGCATCGCCCGCCGCGCGCGCCCTGGCGGCGGAGAAGCGGATCGATCTCGCCCGCGTCGCCGGCTCCTGGCCGGGCGGGGCGATTGTCCTCGCCGATGTCGAGCGCGCTGCCGCCGGCACGGCTGAAGCACCCGCACCGCGCACGCCGCCGGCCAAGCCCGCCAGAGGCTTTGATGTCGAGGCCATGCGGCAGGGCATCGCAGCGGCAATGACCCGGTCCAAGCGGGAAATCCCGCACTACTACATGACCCACGAAGTGGATCTGCAGCAGGCAACGGATTGGCTGGTGCAGAAGAACGCCGATGTCGGCCCCGCAGACCGGCTCTTGATGGGCGCGCTTTTCGTCAAGGCCACGGCCCTGGCGGCAAAACAGGTCGATGGCCTCAACGGTCATTTCGACAAGGACGGTTTCACCCGGTCCGAAACCGTCAATGCCGGCGTTGCTGTTGCCCTGCGCGGCGGCGGACTGGTCGCGCCGGCAATCCCGGATGCCGATGAACTGAGCCTCGCCCAACTGATGGACGCGATGCGCGGCGTGGTGGCGCGGGCGCGCGCAGGCCGTCTGCGCTCGTCCGAGATGACCAGCGGCACCATCACCATTTCCAGCCTTGGCGATCGCGGCGTCGACCAGATGACCGGCGTCATCTATCCGCCGCAGGTAGCCCTTGTCACCTTCGGAACGCCGCGCGCGGTGGCCCGGGTGCTGGGTGACAGCATCCAGATCCGGCAGGCGGTAGCTGTCACGCTTGCCGCGGACCACCGGGCCAGCGATGGCCGGCGCGGCGCCCGTTTCCTCACAGAGATAGACAAACTTCTGCAATCCCCGGAGGCCCTATGAACCGCGACACGCTCTACGCCGTTTTCATTGAAGAACTGGTCAACGTGGCCCCCGACCTCGATGCCGGCTCGATCAATGGGGATGACCAGCTGCAAGACGATCTCGAGCTCGATTCCATGGACGTGCTCAACCTCGTGGCGGCACTTCACGACAGGCTGGGGATCGATATCCCGGAGGATGATTACGTCCAGATCGAGACGCCGGCCAAGGCCGCGGACTATCTCGCTGCCAGGTGTAAATAACGTCGCTCATGGTTCAGATGAATGACGCTGGCGCGCAGGGCTTTTCCTGCAGTCCGGCGCCGGCGGTTGGCATTTCCGTCTTTACATTGAATATCGTTTATATTAAATATAAAAGAGTGTTGATGTTGGAAGGAAAGGTTTCGCCATGCGTTATGCCCGCGCCGAAGGGGCGCCCTACACCCCGATCTATTTTCTCTCGAGTCTAGGGGCTGGCGGCCTCGCGATCTCGTTCTTCATGTATCTGATGTGGATGACTCCGCACAAAGGTCAGCCGATTCCCTCATTCACCACCTTGCAGGCCGCTCTTGCCGGCGGCGATCTGGCTACTCAGGCATTGATCATTGCCGCGGCGCTCGGGATCATCGTTTTTGCCTATCTGCACGTGCGTACACTGCTTTGGAACGTGCGGGAGTACTTCGCCTGGAAGCAGACTACGGGATATGAGGCCTTCCTGAAATCCAACAACCAGAGCCAGCTCACCGCCATTCCGCTGGCGTTCGCCATGTCGATCAATGTCGGCTTCATCATCGGTGCCGTGTTCGTGCCCGGTCTCTGGGAGATTGCCGAATACCTGTTTCCTGCAGCTCTGGCGGCTTTTGCCGTGACCGGATACTTCGCGCTCAAGTTCTTCGGTGGCTTCTTTACCCGGGTTCTCACCGAGGGCGGCTTTGACTGTGCGCGCAACAATTCCTTCGGCCAGCTGCTGTCCGCCTTCTCGCTGGCAATGGTTGGCGTCGGCTTCTCCTCGGCGGCGGCCATGAGCCACGTCAAGCTCACGTCGGCGATCGCCTTCATGGGTTCGGTCTTCTTCCTTGTTGCGGCCATTCTGCTTGGCGCGATCTTCCTGGTGATGGGCTTCCGCGCCATGATGGAGCACTCTGCCGAGCGTGAGACCACACCGACGCTGTGGATCATCATTCCTTTCATCACCGTCATCGGCATCGCGTTCTATCGTCTCAACAAGGGGCTTGATCACAATTTCGGCGTCGAGTTTTCGGCCGGATCGGCGTTCTCGCTGCTGACCGTCCTGTTCTCGATACAGCTGGTCTTTGGCTTGCTTGGCTACATGGTGATGCGGCGGTTCGGCTATTTCGAGCATTTCGTCTCCGGTGAAGGCCGTTCACCCGGTGCCTATGCGCTGATCTGCCCGGGCGTGGCCCTGTTCGTGTTCGGCAATTTCGTCATCAATGCGGGCCTGGTGCAGATCGGGATCCTCGAAACCTATTCGATCGCCTGGTTCGTGCTCTACGCACCGCTGCTCTACCTTCAGGTGAAGACCATTGCCGTCTATTTCCGCCTCAACGGCAAGATGCTCGGCAATCACCCGGCTCATCCGGCATCCCCTTTGCCGGCCGAGTGAACCTGCAGCAATGAGGCCGCCGCTCCGTGTGATGGACCAGCGGTCTCGGCGCATGTTGACGCAGAAGCTTTGAAACACTTGCGAGTGCCAGATCGGGGGTATATTCCTCCGGGAAGCCAATCATCGGGTGAGGACATGATCGGGAAACGCGGGTTGACACGCAGATCGGGACTGGTGCGCATGCTCTGCGCGCTGTCGCTGCTGCTTGTCGCCTTCGCTCACAAGCCGCTCGTGATACCTGCCGCTGCCTATGACGGCGTCGAGATCTCCGACTATGTCCTGCCGGACGGCACGCTCCCCGATCTGTGCCTGACCGGTGCGGCGGATGACACCCATCATTCCGCATCCAACAAATGCGAAGCCTGCCGCATTGTCTCTTCGGTTGATTTGCCGTTTCCCCTTGACGGCTATGTGGTCAACCGGCTGAGATCGGCTGCCGAGCGGACGGTCCCCCAGGACGTCCGCTTCACACAGCCTGTCCTGCGCGCCAGCGCTTCCCCGCGCGGCCCGCCTCAATTCTCCTCCTGAATCCCGCAAGGCTCGCCTGAACCTGCACCTTTTGCAGCCTCTGTGCGCAGTCCTGCACGCTTGGCCGTCGAACCGGCGTCGCTATGACCGGTCGCAACCAGGACCAGGCTCTTTCAAACCTCAATCCGTTTGACCAAACCCCGCCCGCTCCGGGCACAATCAGAAAGCAAAAATCATGAATCGCATTGCCCTTCTTTTCTCCGCCGCTGTGCTTGGCCTGTCCTCCAGCTTTGTCGCTGCCGGTGACTACACGCTCGGCTCGCTCGAAATCGAGCAGCCCTTTGCCCGTGCCACACCGCCCAACGCCCCGGTCTCCGGTGGTTACATGACCATCCGCAACTCCGGTGCCGAAGCCGACCGGCTGATCTCGGGCGAGGCAGCTTTCGCTGACCGCGTCGAGATCCATGAAATGGCCATGGAAGGTGATGTCATGAAGATGCGTCAGCTCGCCGACGGTCTGGAAATCCCGGCCGGTGGCGAAGTCGTGCTCAAGCCCGGCGGATACCACGTCATGTTCATCGGCATCGACAGCCAGTTCAAGGACGGCGAGACCCGCAACGTCAAGCTCACCTTCGAAAAGGCCGGCAGCATCGATCTCGAGTTCGAGGTCAAGGACATCAAGGCGATGCAGGGTCATATGAAGAAAGACGGCCATGGCAACATGGACCACGGCAAGATGAAGCAGGGCGGCTAGGCGATGAAGGATGGCTCCGCCACGCAATCAGGCGCTGGCGACCGCAGTCCGCGCCTGAAGATCGGGCTCTGGGCGGCTTCGGCCGCCCTGTTCCTGCTGTCCCTGGCATTCCTCGGCTGGCAGTATGCCGTCCGGGGAACCGACCAGTCCCTGACCTCGGGCATGAGGCTCGGAACCGAATTCGAGCTTGTCGATCACAATGGTGCATCAATCACTGAGGCCGCGTTCGCCGACAGGCCGACACTGCTTTACTTTGGCTTTACCCGCTGCCCCGAAGTCTGCCCGACCACGCTTTACGAGATGGCGGGCTGGCTCGACGTGCTTGGCGAGGAGGGCAGGGACATCCAGGCCTTTTTCATCTCAGTTGATCCCGGGCGCGACACACCCGAGATCATGAAGGGCTATTCGGAAGCCTTCACCGATCGTGTCATGGGCATTACCGGCGATCCCGCCGAAATCGACAAGGTGGTCGCCGCCTGGCATGTCTATGCGGCGAAGATTCCGACCGATGATGGCGACTACACCATGGATCACACGGCGTCGGTGTTTCTCGTTGACCGGAACGGCGTCTTCAAGGGCACCATCGCCTATGGCGAGGATCCGGAGACGGCCATTGCCAAGCTCCGACGGCTGGCGGCGGGCTAGAGCAATTCCACAGAAACCGGGAACCGGTTCCGCTGAAGCTGCGTGAAAAACCAGAGCATTTCCGGTGAAAACGGCACCACCGAAAATGCCCTGGGCCGGATCAGTTTGCAGCCGACCTGTCGGAGATCAGGCTTCCGTCTTCCAGGGCATCACCGGGATAGAGCAGCACCTGGTCGCCGTCGCTCAGGCCCGAAAGGATTTCTGCGCGCCGGTCGGTCATGTGTCCGATTTCAACCGGCGTCACCCGCGCACGCCCGTCTTCCATTCTGAACACGGCCCAGTCGCCGCCCTCCCGGTAGAGTGAACTCACTGGAACCTGCATGACCGCGTCGGAGGACCAGATGATCAGGTTGGCAATCACCCGGAAGCCATGACCGAGATCGGCCGGCGGCTGCTGCTTCAGGGCGATGATGGCATTGACCCGTTGCTCGGCAATACCGAGTGCTGACACCTTGGTGAAGCCGGAGGGTTCGACGCGTTCGACCTCCGCCTCAAGCGCCGAGGGTCCGCCCCAGTCCGTGATCAGTGCCTTACTGCCCGGTCGGATCTTCACCGCGTCCGCCGAAAGCACATCGACCGTGATCTCCAGATCGGACGGATCGCCGATCTCGGCGATCAGCTGGCCGACCGAGGCTGCCTGCTCGCTCTTGGCGTTGAGCGAGAGAATGATCCCGTCGATCGGCGAGACGATGTTGACGCAGCACTGGTCGTTGCCGGCCGCGATGGGCGTTTGTCCGGGCTGGGCCAGCCGGGCCTGGGCGCTCGCCAGCTCAGCCCGCCTGAGCGCGATCATCGCTTCGGCGGAGCGCACCTGCGCGTCGGCAAGCTCGACTTCTCCGACCAGCCGCTCCAGTTCGCTTTCCGAAACGATGTTCGTTTCCGCCAGCTTCCGTGCCCGTTCCTGGCTGGCGTGGGCGAGCGCGCGCGATGTGCGGGCGCGGGTGAGCTCCACTTCGGCCACCGCAATGCTCGACCGCGCCGCATCGATCGCCGCCATCAGCTCGGTCCGCGTCCTGGTGTCGAGGAACGGCGGGTCGAGCGGATGGATCGAGGTGATGCTCTCTCCCGCGGATACCGGGTCGCCGACCGAGTACTTAACGCGGTCGAGATGTCCTGCAATCGGCGAGGAGACCGCGTAGACATTGCGGATCCGCGTGATCCCGTCTTCCGCCACGCTCACCTGCATCGGTCCGGTTTCCACACTCGCAAGGTCGACAAGGATCGGCTTTTCGCTGAAGGCGATGTAGAGCCCGCCGCCGATGGCGGCTGCGACAACCAGTCCCGCAAGGCTTCGGGCAACAACAGAGGTCATTGTTTCAGTCCCTTGTTTTCAAAACACGAATGAGATCAAGCCGGTCGATGCGGCGGCGCACGATCAGCGCGGACAGCAGCGCGCCGCCAAGCACAATAAGGCTCGATATGGCGTAGGTGGGCGGATTGATGATGAGTGGTATCCGGAACAGGTCGCTTTCAAAACCCTTGGCAACCAGCACCGAGAAACTGCGGCCGATCAGCCAGCCCAGCGGTTGCGCCAGAATAACCATCACGCCCAGCTCTGTCAGAAGCACACTCGACACTTCCCGGTTGGTGAAGCCGAAGACCCTGAGGCTGGCCAGTTCCCGGGCGCGCTCGGACAGCTGGATCCGGGCGGAATTGTAGATCACGCCGAAGGTAATGATGATCGCCAGCGTTACATAAATAGTTATGCTTATGCCGATATTTTCCTCGATCACCGCGCGGAAGCGCTTCAGCGAAATCCCCTGAAGGGCCACAGAGGCGATTGCCGGGGTTTGCTTGACCTCGTCATAGAGATCCTGAAGCCGCGACTCGTCCACGATCACCCGCGCGCCCGATATCCGCCTGCCCTGACCTGACAGCCGGTCGAGCGCCTCTCGGCTCATGTTTGCCGTCAGTCCGACATAGCTGTTGGTCACCCCGACCAGGGGTACAAGCACCTTGCGGCCCTGTCCGTCATTGAGCTCGACCTCGACCTTGTCTCCGGCCACGAGACCAAGATGACCGGCCAGGCGTTCCGACAGCAGGATACCCGCCGGCGACAACCTGATCGGCGCGAAATCCCGGTCCAGCACCCGGCTGATATCGGTGTCGGGGTTGGACGCGATGATCTGCACATTGCGCGACCGGTGGCCGTTTCTGAGCGTGGCGGCTTCCGCGCGGAACGGTTCCGCCGCCATCACGCCGGGCAACCGGGCGACGTCCCGGATTGCATCCTCCGGGCGGTCCATTGCAAAGGTCAGCGTCGCGTCCTGGCGGTCTGCCCTGAACCAGATGGTGTCGATCATGTGTTCGACCGAATCGAAGGCGAACAGCGAGGTGATCAGCAACGCCACGGGAAGGGCGGTCCCGAGTGTCGTCAACGCCGTGCGCAACGGCCAGCGTACCAGGTGCCGCAGCGCCATCACGGTGAGTTGCGAGAACGGCAGCCGGAAACCGCCGGAGGACCCGCTGAACAGGCTGCGGTAGCGGGTCGGAGCCGGAGGCCGCATGGCCACCGCCGGTGCCAGGCGCACCGCGCCGGATATAGCATTGGTCGCTCCCACAAGGGCAGCGGCAAAGGTGACCAGTGTCGAGATCACGTAGAGATCGGGCTTCTGCGAGAACACCAGGAATGGAAACGAGTAGAACTCGCCGTAAAGCGAGGCCATGCCGTGCCCCAGCCGTGTCCCGGCAATGCCCCCGATGGTCACCCCGACAAGCGAAATCACCAGTGTCAGCTTGGCATAGTGCCAGGCAATTGCGGTGTTGGCATAACCAACCGCCTTGAGCAGGCCGATCTGTTCCCGTTCGAGTGCAATCAGCCTGGAGAGGATCATGTTGACCAGGAAAGCCGCGATGAACAGGAAGATCGGCGGGATCACCTGCGCCATGGCCCTGAGCTGGGTCAGTTCGGAATCGAGAAACGCATCGGACATGTGATCCTTGCGGTCATGGGCGCCGGTCCCGCCATGCGGTTTGAGAATGGTGTCGAGCCGGGCGATGACATTTTTCGCATCGGCGTTGCGCGACAGCGTGAGCGAGACGTCGTTGAACGCTCCCTTCATGTCATAGGCCGCTTCAAGCACCGATCGGTGCATGTGAATGACGCCGAAGCGCTTCTGGTCGGGCACCATGTCGCCGGGCCCGATGGCATAGACATACTCCGGAGACAGGGTGATCCCGGTGATCGAAAGCGGCCGTTTGCGCCCGTTGATCAGGACATCGAATGTGTCGCCCGGGCGAAACCCGTGCGCCTCGGCAAACGCTTCGATGATTGTGGCTTCATTGTCGCGCCCCGGTTCGGGAAGCCGGCCGGAACGCAGATAGAGCCGGTTGACCGCCGGTTCGCCGTGGTCGGGCATCGAGATCACCATGCCCGTCGCCGGCTCGGCCATGCCGGTGATGTCGACGATCACCGGATTGACGATGCGCGTCGACACCGCCGAAACGCCGTCGATCGCTGCGATCTCGGCTTTCAGGCTTTCCGGCGCCCGCGTGGCAGCCGCAAAGATGTCTCCGAAGCGGGTGCGGTCGTAGAAGGCGGCACGGGTATCCTCCAGCGCCCGGGTGGCGCCGAGTGCCAGGATCAGGGTCATGACCCCGCAGGCCATGACCAGAGCGACGGCAAGCGATTGCGCCCACAGCCGGCCGAGATCGCGCACAAGCTTGCGATCGAGCATGCTCAAGCGGTTCACCAGCTCACCTCCGATGGCTTGATGCGCTCGGTATTGAGTTCGCACGAGGCGATCTGGCCGTCCAGGAACGAGTAGACACGGTGAGCGATCTTCCGGATGCCGGCATTGTGGGTGATGATCGCGGTGGTGGCACCGGTTTCCTCGTTGACCCGCGCCAGAGCCTCGAGCACGATGATGCCGGTGGCCGAATCAAGCGCTCCCGTCGGCTCGTCGCACAGCAGCACTTCGGGACGTTTGGCGATTGCCCGGGCGATGGCCACGCGCTGCTGCTCGCCGCCGGAAAGCTGGGCTGGAAAATGGCTCATCCGGTTCTCCAGGCCAACCAGTTCCAGCGCTTCCGATGGCGACATCGGGTTGGATGCCACTTCGGTGATCAGCGCGACATTCTCCCAGGCGGTCAGGCTCGGGATCAGGTTGTAGAACTGAAACACGAAACCGACATGGTCACGCCTGTAGGCCGTCAGTTGCCGGTCGCTGGCGCCTGCCAGCTCCTCGCCCTTGAACCGGACAGATCCCGAGGTTGGCCGGTCGAGCCCCCCGACGATGTTGAGCAGGGTTGATTTTCCACTGCCCGATGGCCCGAGCAGTACGGCCATTTCCCCCGTTTCCAAGGTCAGGTCGACACCGTTGAGTGCCCGCACCTCGACCTCGCCCGTGGTGTAGACTTTTGTCAGCCCCGAAATCTCGAACACCGGGGCCGGGACTGGATCTGGTTCCTGCATCATGCGCGGGATACTAGCCCACCCGCCGGGACAGTCCTTGATTCCTGTCAATTGGCTTGCTCGCCCGGGGAATGACCGAAAGCCGTCACAAATCAGTGGTATCCGCTCAGGCCGTCGTGCAATTCGCGATAAAATGCGACATCTTGCATCTTTAGAAGCGATGCGCGGTGGAGTAGTATGAACCTGATCGGGGGACGCCATGGATATTCAACGCAAGGACGTACACAATTCGGACACGCCATTGCTGTGCCAGGCTTGTGAAAGCCGTCACCGCGGTGTCTGCGGAGCCTTGACCAGCGAGCAGCTTCTCCAGCTCAGCAAGCATTCGAGCCGGCGCACGGTCGAGCCCGAAACCGAACTGGTTGGCGAAAGTCTGCAGACAAAGAGCTACTCCAACATCATTTCCGGCGTGGTCAAACTGTCCAAGATGATGGCCGATGGGCGCCAGCAGATCGTCGGTCTGCAGTTTGCTCCCGATTTTCTCGGTCGTCCCTTCCGGCAGGAAAATGGCGTCAGCGCGCAGGCCGCCACCGAGGTCAAGGTCTGTTCCTTCCCGAAGGCGGCAATCGAGCGGATGATTCGCGAAATGCCGGAACTCGAGCACAAGCTGCTGGAACAGACGCTGACAGAACTCGACGAGGCGCGTGACTGGATGCTGACCCTCGGCCGCAAGACCGCGGGCGAAAAGGTCGCGAGCTTCCTGTTGCTGATTGCCACTCATGCCTTCCCGGACAATGAGAGCGACACGGTGACGTTCGATCTGCCGATGAGCCGCACCGACATTGCCGATTTCCTTGGCCTGACCATGGAAACCGTCAGCCGCCAGCTGACCAAGCTGCGCAAGGACGATGTGATCCGCATCGTCAACAATCGCCATGTCACCATTCCGGACCTGACACGGCTGTCCGACCGTGCCGGCTTCTAGCAACCACGATTTTCCGGCCGAAAGCACCGCGCCGGGTTACCTTCTGCCGTTCCGCGTCAATTCCTGCTTGAAACCTCCCTTTTCTGGTCTACGCTCGGCCTCCTGACGGTCTTTGGGAGGAGGCTTGCATGGAGTTTGACTATGTCATTGTCGGCGGCGGGTCCGCCGGCTCGGTGCTTGCTGCCCGGTTGAGCGAGGATCCGAAGGTCTCGGTCTGCCTGCTGGAAGCCGGTGGCGACGGCAAGGGCATTCTGGTGAGGGCGCCGATCGGCGTCGTGGCGATGCTTCCCGGCAGGCCGAAAATCAACAACTGGGCATTCGAAACGGTGCCGCAGCCGGGGCTTGGTGGCCGGCGAGGTTACCAGCCGCGGGGTCGGGCGCTGGGCGGATCCAGCGCCATCAACGCCATGCTCTATGTGCGCGGTCACCCCAGCGACTACGATGACTGGGCAAAGGCCGGATGTGATGGCTGGAGCTGGTCGGATGTGCTGCCGGTGTTCCGCCGCTCCGAGCGCAATGTCCGGGGAAGCGACGGCCTGCACGGGGATGAGGGCCCCCTGCAGGTGGCCGAGCAGCGGACTCCGCGTTCAATCAGCCACGCTTTTGTCGACGCGGCCGCAGAAGTGCAGATCCGTCGCAATGATGATTTCAACGGTCCGGAGCAGGAGGGCGCGGGCCTGTTTCAGGTCACCCAGTTCTGGCAGGATGGCAAGCAGGGCGAGCGCTGCTCGGCCGCCGCGGCCTATCTGCACCCGGTGATGAACAGGCCCAATCTGACGGTGATCACCGGCGCCCACGCCACCAGGGTGTTGATCGAAGGTTCTCGTGCCACCGGCGTGGCCTACCGCAAGGCCGGGGCCGAGCAGCAGGTCAGGGCGCGCGCCGAGGTCATCCTCAGCGGCGGGGCCTTCAACTCGCCGCAACTCCTGATGCTGTCGGGCATCGGACCCGGAGAGCATCTGCGCTCGCGCGGCATCGAAGTGTTTCGGCACATGCCGGGCGTCGGCCGGAACCTGCAGGATCATCTCGATTTCATTTACACCGCCAAGACCCGTGACACCGACGTTCTGGGCCTGGGCGCGGTTGGAACATACAAGCTGATCCGCGACATCCTGCGCTGGCGGCGCGATGGCTCGGGCATTGTCGCCACGCCGGGAGCTGAAGCCGGTGCCTTCATCAAATCGGATCCGGAACTGGCAAGGCCCGACCTGCAGCTGCATTTCGTCGGCGCGCTGGTGGATGATCATTCGCGCAAGCTGCATTGGGGCTATGGCTATTCGTGTCATGTCTGTGTGCTCAGGCCTCACTCCCGCGGTGAAGTCGGGCTGAGCAATCCTGATCCGCTCAGCGCCCCGCGCATCGATCCGAAATATCTTTCCGACGAGCGCGACGCGGAACTGATGCTCAAGGGGGCAAAGATCACCCGCAAGATCATGGACGCGCCGTCGCTGCGCAAATACCGGCTCAGGGAAGTCTATACCCGCGAAGGCATGGATGATGCGGAGCTGATGCAGCATATCCGGGCGCGCGCCGATACGATCTATCACCCGGTCGGCACCTGCAGGATGGGTCGCGACGATATGGCGGTGACAGACCCTCAGCTCAAGGTTCACGGATTGAAAGGGCTGCGTGTCGTCGATGCCTCGGTGATGCCCTCGTTGATCGGCGGCAACACAAATGCGCCGACAATCATGATTGCCGAGAAGGCTGCGGACATGATCCGGGCAGAGGCGCGCGCCTGACCCGTCCTCGAGACCGTGCAGCTCTCGACCAAACCAGACCGCTACAGCCCTCTACATCCGCTGCGCGCCAAGAGTCAGAATTCGCTCCAGTTCTCCGCCTTCACGGTCGTGGCGGCGGAACCGAAACCGGCGCTCACCCTTACTGCAAGCTGGGACTGCGCCAGGGTGGGTTTGGCGCGGGAGGTTGCGGCCGCCACCGGTGCGGTGGCGCGCGCTGCTGTTGTTGAGCCAAGCTTGAAACGGCTGACCAGCTCGAACAGAGCATCGGCTTCCTTGGCCAGCGCGTGACTGGACGCCGTGGTCTGTTCCACCATAGCCGCGTTTTGCTGGGTACCCTGGTCGATCACGGTCACCGCCTCGTTGATCTCCCTCAGGCCCACCGACTGTTCCTTCACGCTTCCGGCGATCGCTTTGATGTTGAGGTCGATGCTCTGGATCTTGCCGACAATCTCACCCAGCGAGTGGCCGGCCTTGTCGACCAGCGAGACACCGAACTTGACCTGCTCGCTCGACGATGTGATCAGGCCCTTGATGTCCTTTGCCGCACTGGCCGAGCGCTGTGCCAGCTCACGCACTTCCTGGGCCACAACCGCAAAGCCCTTGCCGGCCTCGCCGGCGCGCGCGGCCTCTATGCCCGCGTTGAGCGCCAGGAGATTGGTCTGAAAGGCGATTTCATCGATGACGCCGATGATCTTGGACATTTCCTGCGAGGAGGATTCGATCGCGCCCATCGCCGTCACGGCTTCGGTCACGATCTCGCCCGAACGCTCGACGTCCGTACGGGTCTCGGCCACAAGGGCTGCAGATTCGGCTGCGTTCTGCGTTGCCTCGCCCACATTCGTGGTGATTTCCTCGAGTGCCGCCGCTGTTTCCTCGACCGAGGCAGCCTGCCGCTCGGTCCGTTGTGCCATGTCGTCGGTGGCCGAACGGATTTCCGCCGAGCCCGATGAAATGCTGCGTGCATTGGCTTCCACCGCGCTCATCGTCGACCGAAGCTCGGCGAGCACGTCGTTGAAGTCCGCGCGGATCTTTTCCATGGTCGGCACGAAAGGCGTGTCAAGCGTCTGCGTGAGGTCGCCGCTTGCCAGAGCCCTGAGCGAGCCGGCAAGATGCGATATCGCGGTCATGCGGGCGGTCACGTCGGTGGCGAATTTGACCACCTTGACCACGTCACCCCTGTCATCGACGATGGGGTTGTAGGCGGCCTGGATCCAGATCTGCTTGCCGGACTTGCTGACCCGCATGAATTCGTTGGATGAGAAACGGCCCGCGGCAAGGTCACTCCAGAAGGTTTGGTAGTCTTCACTGGTCGTGTAGGCGGGGTCGCAGAAAATCCGGTGATGCTGGCCGATGATCTCGGAGAGCTCATAACCAAGCGCAGAACAGAAGTTTTCGTTTGCCGTGATGATCGTTCCGTCCGGTTGAAACTCGATAACGGCCTGCGAGCGCGAGATCGCCGAGAGTTTTGCGGCATCCTCGATCGCCTTGAGCTTGGTATGGGTGATATCCGTGGCGAACTTGACGACTTTGACCGGTTTGCCGCCCTTGAGAACCGGATTGTAGGAGGCCTCGATCCAGATCGCACGACCGTTCTTGGCGAAGCGCTTGTATTGGCGCCGTTCGAATTTGCCCGAGGCGAGTTGCCGCCAGAATTCCTGGTAATCAGCGCTCGTGGCTTCTTCCGGATCAACGAACATACTGTGATGCTTGCCGACGATTTCCTTCAATTCGTAACCCAGGGCCTGGCAGAAATTCTTGTTCGCCGTCAGGATCTTGCCTGTCAGGTCAAACTGGATGATGGCTTGTGCTTTTGACAGGGCTTCCATGATGCTGGTGCAGTCATTGTTCAGGCCGAAATACGAACCCATTGTCTTCCCTTTCGTCACAAATCAAGAGCCCCTAAATATTAGGGGAAAGTATAAATTGCATTGGACTTTAGTGCTTCTTGATGGAGAGGGCTTGCAACAAGTATGACTGCCGTCCACCGCGAGACTTTTCTTGGAGAATATCTTTTTCACCAAATTTTTAACGAACGAATAAGGGTTTAAGGCGAGATCTTTAGGTCTGTCTAATTCGCGCATCGTTGGTAGGCGCGTTCTGATGCAACCTCACAAGGTCGGTCGTGATTGGGATTGGTGGTTGCCATTTTGACCCATGTGATGATTGTTGCGCGAAGCACAGCCTTTTTGACGCCAGCCGGGAGCCATTCATATGACCGTTCGCATTGCCGTTCTCACCGTGTCCGACCGCGCCAGCCGCGGTGAGTATGAGGATCTGGGCGGCCCGGCGGTCAAGGCATGGCTCGAGCGGGTGATGTCATCGCCTGCAGAGATCATTGTTCATGTCATACCCGACGGCCTGGAAAGTGTCCGCGACACGCTGATCCGCCTGTGCGACGAGGAGCGTGTCGACATGGTGTTGACCACCGGCGGCACCGGTCCGAGCCCGCGTGACCTGACGCCCGAAGCCATGAAGCAGGTGATGGAGAAGGAACTGCCCGGCTTTGGCGAGCTGATGCGCAAGGTGAGCCTGGAGCAGGTGCCCACCGCCATCCTGTCGCGCCAGACCGCGGGTACGCGCGGCAAGACGCTCATCGTCAATCTGCCCGGCAAGCCCGGCTCGATCGACACCTGCCTGACGGCCGTCTTCCCGGCCATTCCGTTCTGTCTCGATCTGATCGGGGCAGGGCGCATCGAGACCCGTGACGAGATCCTGAAAGCATTCCGCCCGTCGAAGTGACGGGCGGAAGCGGTTTTGACAATGACCCGGAAGCCTCGGATCAGGTCCGGAGCACCCGGTAGATCGCCGGGATCACCAGAACGGTCAGTGCCGTCGACGAAGCCAGCCCGAACAGGAGCGAGATCGCCAGACCCTGGAAGATCGGGTCGGTCAGGATCACCGCAGCCCCGATCATCGCCGCAAGTGCTGTCAGGATGATCGGCTTGAACCGGATCGCGCCGGCCTCGATCAGCACCGGTGTCAGCGGCGTGCCCGGAACATGGGCATGGCGGATGAAATCCACCAGCAGGATCGAGTTGCGCACGATGATGCCGGCAAGCGCGATGAAGCCGATCATCGATGTCGCCGAAAACGGCGCGCCGAACAGCCAGTGGCCGATCAGGATGCCGATGAAGGTCAGCGGCACCGGCGTCAGGATCACCAACGGCGCCTTGAATGAGCCGAACTGGGCAACCACGAGGATATAGATGCCGAGCAGGGCCACGCCGAAGGCCGCGCCCATGTCGCGGAACGTCACCCAGGTGACTTCCCATTCGCCGTCCCACAGCACCGTGGAGACCTGCTCGTCGGCGGGCTGGCCGTTGAGCGCGATCACCGGCTTTTCAAGCCCGGTCCAGTCCATCGCGTCGAGCGCTTCCTGAACGGCGATCATGCCGTAAAGCGGGGCTTCGTAGGCGCCGGCCATTTCGGCCATCACCATTTCGGCCGCCCGGCCATTGTGTCGGAACACCGGAAACGACGACCGCTCGGTAGACACGTCCACCACATCTCCCAGTTCCACGATCGACCGGTCGCCCGGCAGAACGTTGGCCGGGATCGGCGTGGTGAGAAAAGCCTCGTCGACCATGCGTTCCGACCGCGGGCGTTCGAGCCTTATGGCGATCGGCGTGCGTCCGCCGCCCCGGTGCGAATAGCCCACCGTCTGGCCGGTGTTGAGGATGCCGATGGTGTCGAACACGTCCTGTTCCTGGACCTTGAAGAATTCCAGGTCGTCGGTGGAGATCTTCACCCGCGCCCGTTCGGCCGGCTGTCCCCAGGAATTGTCGATGTCGACGATGAAGTCGGCGGAGCGGAAGGCCTCTTCCACCCGCGCCGCGACAGCGCGGCGGGTTTCGGCATCCGGACCGTAGATTTCGGCCAGCAGCGTCGCCATGACAGGCGGGCCCGGTGGCGGCTCGACCACCTTCAGGCTGGCGCCCTCGGGCAGCGGAATGCCGGCGATGCGCGAGCGGATGTCGAGCGCGATCTCGTGGCTGGACCGGTCCCGTTCGGTCTTGGCGGTCAGGTTGAGCGCCACATCGCCCATCTGTGGTTCCGAGCGCAGGAAGGAGTGCCGCACCAGCCCGTTGAAGTTGAACGGAGCGGCGGTTCCGGCATGGGTCTGGGCCGATTTGACTTCCTCGAGCTTGAGCACTTCCCGGGCCACGGCCTGGGCAACGGCATCGGTGGCTTCCACCGAAGTGCCTTCCGGCATGTCGATGACCACTGACAGTTCCGACTTGTTGTCGAACGGCAGCAGCTTGACCGTCACGTCCTTGGTGTAGAACAGGGTCAGCGAGCCAAGCGTCATCACGCCCACAACCAGCAGGAAGATCCAGGAGCTTGTCTTGCTTGCCAGCACCGGGCGCGCCGCGGCGCGGTACATCCTGCCCAGCACGCCGCCACTCTCTTCGCTTTCTCCGTGGCCATGATGCATCGGCGCGCGGCCCGCGATCTTCAGCATCAGCCAGGGCGTCACCATGACTGCGACGAAGAACGAGAACACCATCGCCGCCGAGGCGTTGGACGGGATCGGGCTCATGTAGGGGCCCATCATGCCCGACACGAACAGCATCGGCAGCAGGGCGGCGACCACGGTCAGCGTGGCGACGATGGTCGGGTTTCCGACTTCGGCGACGGCTTCGATCGCCGCCTGCTTGCGGTCGCGGCCATCGCCCATGCCCCAGTGCCGGGCGATGTTCTCGATCACCACGATGGCGTCGTCGACGAGAATACCGATCGAGAAGATCAGCGCGAACAGCGACACGCGGTTGAGCGTGTAGCCCATCACCCGCGAGGCAAACAGCGTCAAGAGGATGGTGACCGGAATGACGATCGCCACAACAAGCGCCTCGCGCCAGCCGATTGCCAGCCAGACCAGCACGATGATCGACACCGTGGCCAGACCCAGATGGTAGAGCAGCTCGTTGGCCTTCTCGTTGGCGGTTTCGCCATAGTCGCGGGTCACTTCGACCGCCATCGAATGCGGGATCAGCGAGCCTTCCAGCGCCTCGGTGCGTTCGAGGATCTGCTCGGCCACCAGCACCGCATTGGCGCCGGCGCGCTTGGCAATCGCCAGCGTGACGGCAGGCTTGCGGTCAATTCCGCCTTCGACCCCGTCTTCAGTCCCGTTCTCGGAACGCGTCACCGTGCCGACGATGCGCGCGGTGCTCTCGGTGGCGAACGAGATGTCGGCGAGATCGCGCACATAGACCGGCCGCCCGTCACGCGTGGTGATCAGCAAATTGCCGATCTCGGCAGGAGCATAGAGCGTCTCGCCCACCATCAGTTCGGCCGATTTTCCATCGATCGTCACCTGGCCCGCCGGGAAGGCCCGGTTGGCGCCGCTGACCTTGCCGGCAAGCTGCTGCAACGTCACGCCGTTGAGCGCCAGCCGCTTCGGATCGGGCGCAATGCGGATGATCTCGTCGGTGTCGCCGACCAGGTAGGTCAGCCCGACATTGTCGATCTTCGAAAGCTCGGTCCTGAGTTCGCGGGCCACCCGCGTCAGGTCGTTGGCCGAAACCGCGTTCCCGGCTTCTTCCGAGGGTGTCAGGGTCAGTGAAACAATGGCGACATCGTCGATGCCGCGTCCGACGATCATCGGTTCGGGAATGCCGACCGGAATCCGGTCAAGATTGGCGCGCACCTTGTCATGCACCCGCAGGATGGCCGAATCCGTCTGCGTGCCGACGATGAAGCGGGCCGTGACCAGCACCTTGTTGTCTGATGTCTGCGAGTAGACATGCTCGACCCCGTCGATGCTCTTGACGATGGTTTCGAGCGGCTCGGTGACGAGCTTTACGGCGTCGTCGGCCTTGAGGCCGGGGGCGCCGAGCATGATGTCGACCATCGGAACCGAGATCTGCGGCTCTTCCTCGCGCGGCAGTGTCAGAAGCGCCACGATCCCGAAGGCAAAGGCCGCGAGCAGAAACAGGGGAGTGAGGGGGGAGACGATGAAGCCACTCGTCAGCTGGCCGGCAATCCCCAATCCGGAGGTCTTCATGGCCGCACCACCTTGTCGCCGGCCACGACGCCACTGATGACTTCAACCAGACCGGCATTCTTACCGTCCTGGACCGCGCCGAGAATGACCGTGCGCTCGACCACGTCTCCGTTGTGGTCCTCGACAGACATGAAATCGACGCCGTGGCGGTTGACCACAGCCTCCAGAGGCGCCAGCAGCGCCATGCGGCTGCCGATCGGCACCTCGACCAGAATACGGGCATTGACGAAGGCCGTGTCGAGCTTGTCGACCTCGACATCGGCGATCACCCTTCCATTGTCGATCTGCGGATAGACCTTGGCGAGCCGCCCGGCGGCTTCCTCGCCGCCGGTGGCAAGACGGATTTCCGCGCCGGCCTCGAGTTCGCCGGCAAACCGCTCAGGCACCGCAAGGCGGAGGAAAAAGCCGCCGGAGCCGATGGTTGCCACCGGTTCGCCCGGCATGATCACGGAGCCGCGGCTGGCGGGCACGGTCAGCACCCGGCCGTCCGCGGGCGCAACAACCGCGCCTTCGGTTTCCTGCTGGGTCAGTACGGCGCGTTGGGCTTCAGTTGCGGCGATCTGGTTGCGCGTGACCTCGACATCGGTCGACAGCTGCGCCAGCCGCTGCCGTGTCACCACGCCCTGGCTGACCAGGGTCTCGCCGCGCGCAAACTCCGCTTCCGCCGTCTTGAGCTGTGCTGCGAAGGCTGCGAGCTGGGCGTCAAGTGCGGCGATCTGGAAGGCGATCTTGTCGTCCTTGACCAGGCCAAGCTGCTGTCCGGCGGTCACCAGATCGCCCTCGCTGATGGTCAGTTCCTGGATCACGCCACCAATACGGGCACGCGCCGGCACGATGTCGCGCGATTCGACACGCGCCTGTACGGCTTTCCATTCGGTGATTTCGGTGGGCGACAGCGTCAGCGTCTCGGCCTGCACAACGCTGGCGGAGAGGGAGACAAGAAGCGCAAAGCTGAGCATTTTCATGGGTTGCCTCATTTCGATCGGTCCGGATGGATGGCGGCAAGCATGATGACCGAACGACACATTGTCATTGCGCCAAATCAATCGCCGCCATCCTGTTGGTGACCTATATAGGCGCTTATATATAAGATCGCAAATATTAAATAAATCGAGCAGCAGGGAGAGGACCCGTGGGGGGGAGAGAGCGGGGTGTGGGCTCGGGATAGGAGGCTTTTCGCGCGACGCCCGGGTCACGTCCGGAGCGGCGGTGGATTGCTAGGCAAGCTTGTCATCAAGCAGGTGCACCGGAAACAGCATGGCGTTGATCAGCCGGTAGAACTCCGCGGCTGAGCCGGTCCGGTCCATCTCCATGTCGAAATGGAGGTGCTTGTCCTTGAGTCCCTGGAAGCGGGGCAGTTTGGGATTGCGCCTGAATTCCGGCTTGAAGCCGGCCAGCCCTTTCTTGCCACGCCATTGCGTGATCGCCTGGGCATAGGCGGCCTTTCTGGTGTGGAATTCCTCGCCCGACGTCGCGGTCTCACAGTCACGGGCGCAGGCCTTGATAAAGCCTGCTTCCCATCCTTCGAGCTCAATGCCGTAACGCTGCTTGAACCGTTCCATGCTCAAGGCAATGGCTGCGGCGTTGCCCATCCCGGCGGTGAAGGGAAAGCCCTCAAGCCGAGCCTCTGCCTCGGGCAATGCGTGTTCCGGTGTTCCCGCAAGGCCCTGTACTGAAAGGGGCCGTTCCCAGTAAACCATGCATTGCGCCATCAGCACGGTCTTGCACAGGCTGTCGGTTTCGGGCGCCTCCTGCTCGAAATAGACATTCGAGAACGCTGCCCGTATTCGCTCCAGCAACTCTCGCCTGACGGCGCCGTGCCAGGCACCGAAGAAGCAGTCCGGCCGTGCGCCTGCATCTGCCCAGTAGAACAGCTTCTGCATCATGTCCTTCTGCTGGGGCAGGTTAAGACTGCTGCCGGTGCCGATCCGGGCGATCTCGCGTCCCGCGCGCGCTGCCGGCCAGACATAGCCGGCCCGGCTCCATGACAGCGCATCGGCCTGCGGCACGCGCTTGAGCGTGGCTTCCAGCACCGCGCAGATGTCAGGGTCGGCGTAGTCCGACGCCTCGATCAGACAGATCCATTCGCCGCGTGTATGCGGGATCATCCAGTTCCAGCAGGCAGCCTTGCTGGCAGCTGCTCCAATCTCGCCACTCGCGAGCCCGGGCGACATGACGGTCAGGCGGGGATCAGACTGTTGGGATGCAAAGCGGGACAGCGGTTCGGTGTCGCTGGAAAAGTCGCCGATCAGGATCTGGAAATCATCACGCGCATTGCCCAGCATCTGCCGCACGGAATCAATGACTGCGGCCTGCGATCCGGGACTGTGTCCAAACACGGGAATGCAGATCGAAAGCAGGGTCACAGGGCAAACACCTTTGTGCCTGCCAGCAGGTTGTCCATCGGCATGATGACATGTTCGGCAAAGCGGTAGAACTCTTCCGGCGTGGTGGGTCCGAGCTCTGCCTCGCGCACATGCAGCGTCTCGTCGCTGACCCCGGAAAGCTGATTGATGGTCTTGGGCGGTGCAAAAGCCGGCGGCTTGAACATCGCGGCCCACCTGCCGCCCTCCCACGCCGCAAAGCCGCGGGCAAAGCAATCAACCTTGGCGTCATATTCCTCGCGGGTATGCGAATAGCGGCATTCATCCATCGCGGCATGGGCGAAGTTGGCGCCAAAGCCCGCAAGATCAATCCCGTAGGTGTGGCAGAACCAGGTGGTGGTGGTGGCGATGCTCAGGCACAACGATGCGCCTGCACCGGCCAGCCGGAACGGGAAGAAGGGCTGGTTCAGGCTGATGCCGCCGGTCGTTTCCGTCTCGAAAGTGGCGAGCCTGGTCCCCATCGTCTCGCGCGACACTGTTGCCGCTGAATTGGATGCGGCGCAGGCCCCCAGTACCGACAAGGGTCGCTGCGAATGGACGATGGCCCTGGCAGTGGAAACGACCTTGCAGCTGCTTTCCCAGTCGACATTGGGGTGTTCGAAATAGCGGCCGCCATAGCTTTGTTTGATTCGCTCCATCAGTGAGCGCTTGATAGCTCCGTGATAGATGCCGACCCCGACACCCGGATGCCGCTTGCGCTCGCTCCAGCGGTACAGCTGATCAGCCAAGGCCTGTTTTGACAGGATGCTCGCACCGCTTGCCAACGGAATGCGGGCCAGTGTGGGCGCCGGACGGTTGTCAGGCCACTGGAAGGTCATGCACTCCCAACTGATGGCATCGGCATCGCGGTACTTCACCTCGAAAAGGCGGGTCAGCTCGGCAAGCCGCGGATCAACAAAATCATCATCGCCGATCACCGTGATCCAGCGGCCCTCTGTCTGCTCCACCGCCCGTTCCCAGTTGTCCACCATCGGCAGCACCGCCGGGGCAGGGGGGATCAGCCGGAAACGCCCATCCTTGAGTTGCTTGTTGAGGAACGCGTCCAGCGGGCCCGGATCATCGGAGTTGTCGGCAACGATCACCTCGAAACCGCGGCTTTCACTCGCCGCGAGCGCCTTGATGGTCTCGATGCAATAGCTCTGGCGGTTTCGCGTCGGCAGGCAGATTGACAATTGTACCATGAAGAGCCTTCGTCGACGGTCGGTTCCCCTGAACCACTAGCCGATGAAACTTGCGTTATGCTTGCCCGAACCGATCTCCGGCGACGGCATCAGAATGCCTTGCCCCGTGCCGAGACCGGCCAGAGGCATTCAACCTTGCCATTGCGCAGCCCGACATACCAGTCATGAAGATTGCAGGTCGGGTCGCAATGGCCCGGCACCAGCCAAAGCCTGTCGCCGACCTTGAGTGCGCCGGCAGGATCGGTGATCTGGCCGTGCTCGTCCGAACACTGGACATAGCGCACGTCGCCGCGCCCGAACACCACCGGCAGGCCGCTGTCGACGGAGAGCACCTTCAGCCCTGCGTCACACACCGCCAAGTCGGTTTTGACATGGCTCATCACCGATGTGAGAACAAACAGCGCGTTCTCGAATTCGCCGTGGTCCAGGCGCTTGCCGTCCTGATCGAGAATGCGGCCGTAGTCCGCGTCCATGAAGGCATAGGACCCGCACTGCAGTTCGGTGTAGACGCCCGAATTGCCTTCGAACGCAAAACTGCCCGTGCCGCCACCCGTGACGCTGTCGCACTTAATGCCGGCAGCATGCAGCGCCGCCAAGACGTCTTTGACGAGAGCAATCGCCGCATCGGCCTTGGCCTTTCGGTCCCGGTGATCTTGCAGGTGCTGCATGGCGCCCTGATAGGCCTGGATACCCGCAAATGTCAGGCCCGGTGCGGCGATGATCGCTTCCGCCAGAGCCACAACCTCCGCTGGCTCCGTCACACCGCAGCGCCCCGCACCGCAATCGATCTCGACGAGGCATTCAAGCGTGGTGCCGTGCCGGCTGGCCGCTTCCGAGAGTTCGGCGACATTGACCGGGTCATCGATGCAGCAGCTGACCCGCGCGCCGAGCTTGGGCAGTTGCGCCAGCCGGTCGATCTTCATACAGCCCCGCACCTGGTTGGAGACCAGTACATCCCCAATGCCGCCGCGCACGAATGCTTCCGCCTCCGAGACCTTCTGGCAGCAGATCCCGGTCGAGCCTCCGATTGTCTGCTGCAGCTTCGCCAGGTCCACGGACTTGTGCATCTTCCCATGGGCGCGCAGGCGCACGCCCATCTCCCGGGCGCGCTCGGCCATCCTGACGAGGTTGCGCTCCAGTGCATCGAGATCCAGCACCAGGCAGGGCGTCTGCACATCGGCCGCGTCCATCCCGGGCAGGGCAGGGATGTCATAGCCAACCGTCAGTCCGGCGAGATGGGGTTTGGTGTTCACGGTGTGGCCTTTCTTTCCCCTCTCAGGGGGGATTCATCGCGATCTGTTCTGCGCGGAGTATGACGTCGCTTTGAAGTGACTGGAAGATGCATGGTCCGCTTTTGAGCGGCGCGTGTTGACCCCGCACAACCGATCGGCTCTTGTACCGGCAGATTGTTTCAGGAGGCACAGGCAAGCATGACACATCAGCACAGCGGTTACGGTGGAACGCTGACCGGAAGGTTCAATCCATGAGATGGGCACTGGTGGATTTCGGGCATCCGTTTTACCGGCCGCTCACGCGGCGCATAATCATTTTCGCTCTGGTCCTGGCCTGGACCGTGGTCGAATTCTTCGCAGGCTCCACCGGCTGGCTGCTGTTGTTCCTGGCGCTCTCCGCCTATGTCGGCTGGGGGTTCTTTCTTTCCGGCCAGCCCGATCAAGCCGCTGACGACCAGGGCGGCACGCCACCGCCGCCGGGTACCGACAAGGACGGCTGACCCCGCGCAAGCTCCTGATGCCTTTCTGTGTGGCGCAACCGCGATACTGATCCGGATTGGCCACCGATTTCATCAAGAAGGGGCTTGTGGCCACGCCTGCGTCGGTCTATAAGCCAGCCCGCTGGTCACGGAGTGTAGCGCAGCCTGGTAGCGCACGTCGTTCGGGACGACGGGGTCGGAGGTTCGAATCCTCTCACTCCGACCAGATTTCCCCCGATTTTGCTGGTCCTATGATTTTCCGCCACCTCGTCGGTGTGTTCATGTCACGGTTGCCAAAGCGTCTGACACTCTCTCTTAACGGCTTTTGCTTATGGTCTCCGGACCAAGCGAGCGAGAGACCACAATGACTGACCGGAAGACGTGCGAAGGGTGCCGAAACGGAGCCAAATTCGCGACTGACATCACCATGGCTTTCCAGCCGATTCTGGATGTCCGGAACAAGCGCATGTTCGCCTACGAGGCGCTCCTGCGCGGCGCGGAAGGCGAGGGGGCGGGTGTTATCCTGTCCCAGGTCACCGATGCCAACCGCTATGCCTTCGACCAGAAATGCAGGGTGACGGCGATCGAGCTCGCGACCGCGCTCGATCTCGCTGAGCATAATGCCTACCTCTCCATCAATTTCCTGCCTAACGCGGTCTATGAACCCAAGGCCTGCATCAAGCTGACCCTGGAAACCGCGATGCGGACGGGATTTCCGGTCGAACGGATCATGTTCGAATTTACCGAATCCGAGCGCGTCGACACGGCGCATCTGCTCAACATTCTTCACGCCTACCGCAATCTGGGCTTCAAGACGGCCATCGATGATTTCGGTGCCGGCTATGCGGGCCTCGATCTTCTCTCCAGGTTTCAACCCGACGTGGTCAAGCTCGACATGGGTCTGATCCGGGATATCGACGGATCTCCGGTCAAGGCCACCATGCTTCGCCACAACGTGCGCATGCTGCATGATCTCGGTATCGAAGTGGTGTGTGAAGGTGTTGAAACGCAGGCCGAGTTTGACGTGCTGCATGATCTCGGCGTCGACCTCATGCAGGGCTACTTCTTTGCCAAGCCCGCCATAGCTTCCCTGCCGGAGCCACACTGGCCAGCTCGCTCCTCATTGCCCGTTTCTGAAGCGCAGCGGTCGGACCTCGACCTCGCGGTCTAGCCATCTCCGCTCGCCGGTCATCTGCGGCTGGACAGGCTTTTACGCCGCGTGCTCGACCAGAAAGTCGATGAATGCCCGCACCCGTGGCAGGTGCTGCCGCCCCGGGGGCATCAGCGCGGTAATTGGCACCGGTTCGGAGACATGGCAATCGACCAGCAAGGGCTTCAGCCGACCATCGGCGATGGCGTCCTCGATGACGAAACTCGCCAGCCGCACGATTCCAAGCCCCGCCAAAGCCATTTCCGCCAGGATGTCGGCATTGTCGCAGGTGACCGCCGGTTTGACAGCCACCGGGACAACCTTGCCGTCGACCTTGATCGGCCATTCCGCGAGACGCGCGAATCCGGTGATCGCCAGGCAGGCGTGGTCCTTGAGATCGGCGGCCGATTGTGGTTCGCCGTGGCGCTCGAGATAGGCCGGACTGGCCGCAATAATCCGTCTTGATTGGCCAAGCTGCCGCGCAATCAGGCTTGAATCCGTCAGCGCTCCGGTCCTGATCGCCATGTCGAGCTGTTCGCCGATCACATCGACGCGGCGGTCGGCCACCGAGACCACGAGGTCGATGTCCGGATAACGGGCCCTGAAATCCGGCAGCACGGGCGCCAGCCGGTGCTTGGCGAAGGCCGTGCCCATATTGACCCGGATGGTGCCTTGCGGCCTGCCGCGGGCGGACATCACCTCCGCTTCGGTCGCTTCGATCGCAGCGAGGATCTCGCGGCCGCGATTGAGCAGGGTTTCTCCCTCTGCCGTCATCATCAGCCGCCGGGTCGTGCGCTGCAGAAGCTTCACACCCAGCCGGTCCTCGAGCCGCGTGACTGCCTTGGAAACGCCCGAAGGCGTCAGTCCTGTCTCCTCGGCGGCCGCGGCAAAACCGCCGCGTTCCACCACCCGGACAAATATCCCGATCTCGTCGGATGCTGCGGTTCTATTCATGACTGAAAGTCCGGAGTGATCCTCAATAATGGCAGATTATAAATCCTGAAAACAATAATACAACTCTGTCAACGCCACGACATCACCGAAGGAGACTGACATGTCGATACAGAGCAACCGGCCACCACATCATGATCTGCATGCAATCGATCATCTGCCGGATTTTGACCGGTACCGCGAACGGGCCCACCAGGAGCGCACGAGAGCCATCAACCATGCCATGTCGCTGATCTGGAGCCGGATGACGGGTCGGCGGACACGCCGGCAGAAGGATGCCGCATTCTGGGTGGCCTGACCGGCTCCACTGCCTTTGAACGGATCCGTTCGCACCTGCTGCGCCGGTCCGGCCTTGTTGTCAAAAAGGGAGACGACCATGCCCCTGGTCAAGTTCAATGTGCCGCAATCGCTTGCCGATGACCGGGTTGCCGGTTTGCGCGACGCCGTTCACGAAGCGCTGGTGGCGACGGCCAATGTACCGGAAGATGATCTGTTTCACGTCGTCCACCGACTGGATCCGTCGAGTCTGGTTCTGAACCCGAGCTTCCCCGGTCTTGAGCGCAGTCCGGAGGCGGTTATCGTCGAGATCACCTTCCGGATGGGGCGGACGGAAACCCAGAAACAGGCGCTCTACCGCGACATTGCCCGCCTGGCGCAGGCCAGGGCCGCGATACGGCCTGAGGATGTCATGGTCGTACTCTTTGAAAACACTTCGCTCGACTGGAGCTTTGGTTCAGGTATCGCGCATTATGCGCTGGCTCCGGTTCCCGTGTGAGTTTTGGTCTTGCCGGCAAAAGGTGGCCAGCAATTCGGTCTCGCCCCGCTCGGTGAAATGCACAACGCGAGAAGCTGCTTCACGGCGAGCCCAACCCAGGCTTTCAAACCGGGAGAGCAGGGTCTGGCCGAGTGATCCGGCCAGGTGCGTGCGCCGCGCACTCCAGTCAAGACAGGACCGGCACAAGGGCCGCCGCTGGGTTTCAAGCGCCGCCAGGTCGATACCGAACTGTACCATCCGTTCACGACCGGCATCTGTCAAAACCGGTTCGCCGTCCACCTCTTCCAGCGTCCCCGACGCCAGAAGTCCACCATAGAGCTCAACCCCGAGCTCGCCCGCCAGATGGTTGTAGCAGACCCGCGCCTTCCTGAGCGCCGGATCCTTCGGCCCGGTGCGGGTGCGCGTCAGTCCGCGCCGGGCCGCGAGCCCCATCATGGTTTCCAGAAGCGCGCCGACATCATCATCGGCGAGCGCGAAATAGCGATGCCTTCCCTGCTTGCGCTGGATCAGCAGATCGGCGCTCTCGAGCTTCTTGAGATGGGAACTCGCCGTTTGCACGGTCACCCCGGCCTCAGCGGCCAGTTCGCTCGCGGTCAGCGCGCCACCGGCCATCAGCGCGGTCAGCATGTTGGCGCGCGCCGGATCGCCGATCAACGCGCCCAGCTGGGCTATGTCTGGGCCTTCTTTCATACTTCGATGTTAGTCGAAGCATAAGCGACCGTCAACGTGGCATAGAAAGCGTCCCACAACGGAGGCATTGATGATCACCTGTTTCATTCGCTATCACATCGACCCGACGAAGAAAGCCGAGTTCGAACGCTACGCCCGCAACTGGGGCCAGGCGATACCGCGTTGCGGCGCCGACCTGATCGGCTACTTCAGTCCGCACGAGGGCTCATCGACGCTCGCCTACGGCGTCTACTCCCTCGACAGCCTGGCCGCCTATGAGGCCTATCGGCAACGCCTGAGCGAGGACCCGCTGGGGCGCGAGAACTATGAGTTCGCCCAGCGCGAAAAGTTTCTGCTGCGCGAGGATCGCACTTTTCTCAGGCTGGCCTCTGGCCCGCATGCCGCGGTGGTGAGGCCATGATTGCTGTCATCTTCGAGGTCGAACTTGCCGATGGCCGTCGCCAGCAGTATCTCGATATTGCTGCCTCGATGCGTCCGTTGTTCGACGAGGTCGACGGCTTCATCTCGGTTGAACGCTTCGAAAGCCTCACCACGCCGGGCAAGCTGCTGTCGCTTTCATTCTTTCGGGACGAGGATGCCGTCAAGCGTTGGCGGACCCTGAGCGCGCACCGCAATGCCCAGGCGCGGGGCAGGGCGGGTGTGTTCGCCGGTTACCGGTTGCGGGTTGCTGAGGTGCTGCGCGATTACGGACTGCATGACCGGGATCAGGCCCCGGCCGATAGCAAGGAGGCCCACCCTCACGGATTGGCGGGTGAAGACCGGCATGGGAGCAATTCCAGCGAAAGTGGAAACCGGCTTCGCGATCGGAATGACGTAAAAACAATAAGGTAGAGCATTTCCGGTGACTTGGTTTTCATCGGAAATGCTCCAGCCCATGGCGCAATTCATCGGCATGGACTAAAGCTCGGTCGGTGATTTGTGATTGGTCCCGTTTTTCTTGTCCTGGCTGCTGCACGGGTCACGCCCCACTTCTATCGCTGAAGGCCTGTCCCCGATGTCAAAGCCGGAATTTGCGGCGACCCGCTACTATGCCGTGGCATTCTGGGCGCCGGCGGTCACCGTCACCTATTTGCCGATCTGGCTTAACGAACGCGGCATTACCGATGCACAGATCGGGCTGATCAACACCCTTCCGATGCTTGGAATGCTGCTGTTCAGCGTCTTCGTCGGACGCCTTGCCGACCGGGCCGCCGATTGGAAGCAGGCCATCACGATCGGCACCGGCCTGGCCGCGGCCTGCTCTCTGCTGCTCGGCTTTGCCGAAGGCTTCTGGATGATCCTGCTCATCTGGACACTTGCCACGCTTCCCGCTGGTCTGGTCAGTCCGGTGGCCGATGCCGCGACCATGCGGCTGTCACTACGTCTTGGCTTCTCCTTTGGCGTGACCAGGGCCTGGGGCACGGTGGGCTTTCTTGCGATGTGCTACGCCACCGGTTTCCTCGTGCTCTGGTTCGGGCCCGAGACCTTTGTCTGGCTTTTGGCATTCGCCTGCTTTGCGCGTTTCCTCGCCGCGATCGGTTTGCCGCGCCTGCGCGATGCCGAACAGCCGCGCACCCGGTCCGAGGGTGCCTTCCTGTCGCGCGATGTCATTGCCGCATTCCGGCCCTGGGTGCTGCTGCCGGTGATCGCCGGCGCCATCCTGTTTGCCAACCACATGGTCATGAATGCCTTTTCGTCGCTGGTCTGGAAACAGCAGGGCCTGAATGAATCCACCATTGGACTTCTCATTGCGCTCGGAGCGGCAGCGGAAGCCGCCACCATGTTTGCCTGGAAGCGGATCAATTTTCGCTTTCCGGCCCGCATCCTCATCTTGATCGCCGGCGCGGTCTCGGTCCTCAGGTGGGCCGGCATGAGCATGTCCCCGCCGCTGTGGCTGATCGTGCTGATGCAGCTTGGCCAGGCGGTTACCTTCACATTCTCCTATCTCGGATGCCTCTACTTCATCGCCAAGCGCACCGGCGAAGACATCTCGGCCGAGGCTCAAAGTCTCTTCGGCGTCATGATGCAGGGGTTTTCGATTCTGGTCGTCGCCAGTTTCGGTGTCGCTTTCGGCCTGATCGGCGTCAACGCCTTCTGGATTTGCGTCGCGCTTTCGGCGGTTGCCATGGCGATGGTTCAGGTGTCGCTGAAAATGCGCGGACCCGATCCATCTGATTGAGATGGTCGCGTATGGCGCTTCCTGGTCGCGTTGTCAGGCCATTGCCCAGCAGCTTGGGCGCGTCAGCCTCTACTCTTCAGGAGCGTGTTTGCCTGCTCGATGGCCTGACGCACATCCAGCGCCACGATGTCGGCGCCCGCGGCCTTGAGCTCTGGCGCCCGGTCACTGAGGGAGGCGCCGCCGAGCAGGATCGACATGGATGGATCCGGGCAGGCTTTGCGGATTTTGTTGATGATGGCGCTGATTTCGTCGACGGAGGAACCGACTGCGACGGAAACTCCGATCATCCGATAGCCGCCCTCACGGGCCATCCCGTAGGCGCGGTTGCCGGCCTGCAGGCTTGGCCCGCCCTCCACCGACCAGCCTTCCTCATGAAAGACCGAGGAAATCACGCTCAGTCCGAGCGTGTGGTCGTTGCTGGGCATGCGCATCAGCAGGATTCGTGGGCGCTCCTCGTCGTGAAAGGAAGGGCCTTCGACATCGGCGAGGCTGTTGAGCAGCAGCTGCAGTCGCGCGGTTGCGGCGGTGATGCTTGCGAAACTCTGCTGGTCCTCGCACCACATTCGGCCAAGTTCCTCGGCCACCGGAACGATCAGCGTTTCGCAAATGACCAGAAGCGGCGCGCGTTCGCTGCGAAGCCGGTCGAGTGCTGCGCGAAAGTGCTTGGGATCCTTTTCCAGCAGCGTGCTGAGAAACTGGCGGAAGTGAACCGTCCCATCCATGAGTTGGCGTTCAGCCGCCCCGGTGTCGGCGGCGGTTTCATGGTGGTGGAAGTGTTGCCGGATCGCGCCCTCGAGCCTGCTGCGGTCGGCAGTTCCCATCTGGGATTGCGACCCACTGCCTCGAATGCCCCTTAGCGCACGCGCAGACGATCCCCTCGTTCCCTCGGTCATGTGTATTCTGTCCGGGATGAACGGCTGGTGTCCACCTCCCTCTTCATTGCCGGACATTGATCCTCCCCATCACACGGAATTGATCCCGCATGAGGAAAAGGTATGACGGATTTGGCAAAGAAACGAGTGCCAGATAGGTGATACTGCAATGCGGTTATTGCCGAAACGGATAAAAAGCCCATCCCTCGTGCAAGAATTCCAGTGGAATTTCAGGGCGCAACTCACCCGTTCATCATATGGCGGCCAGTTGCACCTTCTTGTTCGGCGGCTTCTGTTGTTTCCTGACCAGGCTTTCCAAGGCTGTGGCCATGAGGTGAGGGGCTGTCAGACCCGATCGGTCATACATCGTCTGAGGAGCCGCGTGCTGCTCGAACCGGTCGGGCAGGCACAGGCTGCGAATGGCGAAGGATCCGTCAAGCTGACCGGTTTCCGCCAGGTGCTGCAGCACACAGGCTCCAAAACCGCCGCTGGCGCCTTCTTCCACCGTGATCAGCAGGTCGTGACGCTTGGCCAGTTGCGCGATCATCGCGGTATCGAGGGGCTTGGCGAAGCGGGCATCGGCCACGGTGGCAGTCAGCCCATGCGCTTCAAGCATGTCGGCAGCCTCAAGGCATTCGCCGAGCCGGGCGCCGAAGGACAGGAATGCTATGTCATCGCCCTGCCGGACAATGCGGCCCTTGCCGATCTCGAGCGGTTCGCCCCGTTCGGGCAGCGCCACACCGGTTCCCTCTCCGCGCGGATATCTGAACGCAATCGGCCCGCTGTCATGCGCGGCGGCGGTGGCCACCATGTGGACAAGTTCGGCCTCGTCGGCGGCCGCCATCACCGTGAAGCCGGGGAGGTTGGACAGATAGGCGATATCGAAGGCCCCGGCATGGGTCGGCCCGTCGGCGCCAACCAGGCCGGCGCGGTCAATGGCAAAACGCACCGGCAGCCCCTGCAGGGCGACATCGTGGACGATCTGGTCATAGGCGCGCTGCAGAAAGGTCGAATAGATCGCGCAGAACGGTTTCATTCCCGCCGCCGCCAGCCCCGCGGCAAAGGTCACGCCGTGCTGCTCGGCAATGCCCACATCGAACATCCGCTCGGGATGGGCCTTTGCAAACACATCGAGGCCGGTTCCCGATGCCATCGCCGCGGTGATTGCAACAATGCCCCTGTCGCGGCCGGCTTCGTCGGTCAATGCGTTGGCAAACACCTTAGTATAGCTCGGCGCGCCCGGTTTGGACTTGGCAAGCATGCCTGTTTCGGCGTCGAAGCTTCCGACGCCATGATACTTGTCGGCGCTGTTTTCCGCCGGCGCATATCCCGCGCCCTTGCGGGTGATTGCGTGAATGAGAACCGGTCCATCGGCGATGCCCTTGAGGGTACGAAGAACTGACAGCAGCTGCGGCAGGTCATGTCCGTCGACCGGGCCGACATAGGTAAAGCCCATGTGTTCGAACAGGCTTGAAGTGCCGGTCAGCGCACCCATGGCGTGGCGCGCCCGTGCGGCCCCGGTCCTGAACGGTTCGGGCAGCATCGAAGCCGCCTTCTTCATGACGGCGTCCATGCCGATGGCCGGAGCCTGGGCGCAAAGCGCTGACAGGTGTGTGGAAAAGGCACCGACCGAGGGCGAGATCGACATTTCATTGTCGTTGAGAATGACAAACATCCGCTTGCCCAGCGCGCCGGCATTGTTCATCGCCTCATAGGCCATGCCCGCCGACATCGCGCCGTCACCGATGACCGCCACGACGTCGCCCGTGCCAAAACCGAGCGATCGGGCGGCGGTGAAGCCGAGGCCGGCCGAGATCGATGTCGAGGAATGCGCCGCGCCGAACGGGTCGTATTCGCTTTCCGACCGCTTGGTGAAGCCGGATAGTCCGCCATCCTGTCGCAGGCCGGCCATGGCCTGGCGCCGGCCGGTCAGGATCTTGTGGGCATAGGCCTGGTGGCCGACGTCCCAGATCAGCTTGTCGCGGGGGGTGTCGAACACGGCGTGGATCGCGACAGTCAGTTCGATAACGCCGAGAGTGGAACCGAGATGGCCACCGGTTGCGGCCACTTTCGCGATGGTGTCGCGCCGGAGTTCGTCGGCCAGGCGAACCAGATCCGCATCCTCAAGCCGGCGAATTTCCTCGGGGCCGTTGATGCCGTCCAGTATCGGTGTCGCGTTCTCCGGTTTCGAAACGATCCCCATTGCCTGCCTCCATCTTCGCCGGGTCTCCTGCCCGCCAGACACCGCCCTTCATTCAGGCCGGTCCTGCGCATACTCTGCTCAATACCGGCAAATGTAAACTATAATTTACACCACAAATGTAATCCAAAATATACAGACGGTGCAGGCTCGAAGAAAATTTGTGAATGAATTCAACACTTCGCCCTCCAGCGTCTGCTGGCGCCCCCCAGCGTCACACCAAGGCGGGAGACATTATCCAGATTGCAAATGGTGCGGGAGTGTATATTCTGGTTTACGTTGAAGTGTCCAATCGAATGGACATTCTCGGTTTGAAGTCCGGTCCTCATCCATAGCCTGAGCGCGTGGCCGGGAGCGGATAGAATGGAATGAGAGGTCACCACCCATGGCAAAGCCTTATCCCTTCAGCGCCATTGTCGGACAGGATGAAATGAAGGATGCCCTGCTCATGGCCGCGGTCGAGCCATCTCTGGGCGGTGTTCTGGTGTTCGGTGATCGCGGAACCGGGAAATCCACGGCGGTGCGGGCTCTGGCGGAACTGGTGCCCGAACTGGCCGGGACCAGAGGCTGCCGCTACAATTGCGATCCGGCTCACCCGGCTGACCCGTGCCCGGTCTGCGCCACGGCGCCGAAGTCGGCGCGAATCAAGACCAGGGCGCCGATGGTCGATCTTCCGCTCGGTGCCACGGAAGACCGCGTCTGCGGCGCGCTCGATATCGAGAAGGCGCTGGTTTCTGGCGAACGCGCATTCGAGCCGGGCCTGCTTGCCAAGGCCCATCGCGGCTTTCTCTATGTCGACGAGGTCAATCTTCTCGAGGACCATCTTGTGGACCTGCTGCTCGATGTTGCCGCTTCCGGCGTCAATGTTGTCGAGCGCGAGGGCCTGAGCGTGCGCCATCCCGCCCGTTTCGTTCTGGTTGGCAGCGGCAATCCCGAAGAGGGCGAGTTACGACCGCAATTGCTTGATCGTTTCGGCCTGTCGGTCGACGTCTCTTCCCCGCGTGACATCGCCTCGCGCATCGAGGTGCTCAAGCGCCGCGATGCCTATGAGCAGGACGCCGAGGCTTTCCACGCAAAATGGGCCAAGGATGAGCAGCGCCTTGCCGCGCGAATTGTCGCCGGACGCAAGGCTGTCGGTTCAGTCGCGCTGTCCGACCGGCTCATGACCATGATGGCGCATCTGTGCATGCAGTTGGGGGTCGATGGCCTGCGTGGCGAACTGACACTGATGCGCGCGGCCCGCGCCAAGGCGGCGCTTTCACGGCGGAAGGAAGCCACGCTCGAGGATGTGCTGGCGGTTGCGCCGATGGCCTTGAGGCACCGGCTGCGCCGCGATCCGCTCGACGAAGCCGGCTCGAAGACCCGGGTCGACCGGGCGATCAGCGAAGTTGCGGGAGAGCCGGTTGGGCATGCCTGAAAAGAACGACGGCACACAGATCAACCCGCGCTGGGCGGATGCGCTTCTCTCGGCCCAGATCCTGGTCGCTAGCGCCGGGCTGATCGGCGGCATCAGGCTGCGTGCGGGCACCGGTCCGGTGCGCGACCGCTGGCTTGAAGCTGTCCATGCGCTGTTTGATGCCCGGTACGGCCGCGGCCTGCCATGGATCCGGATCCCGGCCTCTTCGGCCACCGGACGGCTGACCGGTGGAATTGACATCGCCGCCACTCTGGCCGCCGGACGCCCGGTGCATGAAAACGGCATTCTGGCCCGCGCCGACGGTGGTTTCATCATTCTGGGCATGGCCGAACGTCTGGCCGATGCAAGTGCCGCGATCATCGGGCGCGCGCTTGATGATGGCGTGGCGACCGGATCCTCCGGTCGTGTGCAGCCGGCCCGTTTCTCGCTCATTGCGCTCGATGAATCCGTCGATGATGAAGAGGATCTGCCTTCGGCGCTCGCCGACCGGCTGACACTGGATCTGTGCCTTGACGGCCTGTCGATCCATGACGCGCTCACCGATCCCGACCTCGCCCGCAGGCTGGCGCAGCCGCTGCCATCAGCCGGCGATTGTGCTTCGGCCATGCGTGCGGTTACCGTTCCTGATGAGGTTCGCGAGGCCGCCGCCGCCGTCAGCATGGCGTTGCCCGGAAGTCCTGTCCGCCGGGCGCTTGATCTCATCCGCGTCGCCCGCATTCTGGCTGTGCTTGAACAGGACACGGATGTGAAGCCGGACCATCTGGCGATCGCGGTCAGGCTCTGCCTGGGCATGAACATGGCCCCGCAGTCCGAACAGCCGCAACCCGCCGAGACGCCCGAAAGTGCCGAGGGGGACGATCTGTCACCACCACCCTCGGAACCGCCGGCAGGCGAGGATCAGCCGGATACCGAGGTCTCGCAGCCCGACCCGTCGGAAGAAGACATGCTGGTCGCTGCCGCCCAGGCCTCGCGCGCTGTCCTTGCCGAACTTGACCGGCCCGACCGGTCGATGGCCGCCAAGCTGGCTCGTACAGGAAAGTCCGGCGGCATCAAGACCGGTAGCCGCAGGGGTCGGCCCGCCGGCATCGTCTCGCGTCCTCCCTACGCGGAGGCCCGGCCCGATGTCGTCTCCACCTTGCGCGCGGCCATCCCCTGGCAGCGGCTGCGCAATCCGGATTTCGCGCTTCGCGCAGATGGCTCGGCGCCGCCGCTGCGTATCCTCCCAAGCGACTTCCGCTATATCCGCTTCCGTCACCGCACCGAATCCACCGCCATCTTCGCCGTTGATGCGTCCGGCTCCACCGCCATGGAACGGCTGGCTGAAGCCAAGGGGGCGATCGAACTGCTGCTTGGCGATTGCTATGTCCGGCGCGATCAGGTCGCGCTGATCAGCTTTCGTGGCATGTCGGCGGAGACCCTGCTCGAGCCGACCCGGTCGCTGGTACGTGCCAAGCGCTCGCTGACCGGTCTTCCTGGCGGCGGCCCGACACCGCTGGCGGGCGCGATCCGGCGGTCGCTCGAAATCGCCGGAATGGTTCAGCGCCGCGGCCAGTCGCCACTGATCGTCTACCTGACGGATGGCAGCGGCAACATCGCGCTCGATGGCAAGGCCGATCGGGTCCGCGCCGGCGAGGACGCGCAGATGCTGGCGCGGCACGGGGCGGCAATGGGCTACCGCTCGATCCTGATCGACATTTCGCGCCGGCCGCGCGAATCAACACGCGAACTGGCCCGCTCCATGCAGGCTCAATACTGTCCGCTTCCCATCGTCTCGGCCAGCGCCGTCAATGCCATTGTCAGCGCCGAGCTGTCGAAAGGCGCCGGGCAATGACGCTCTCCGGCTCCTGTCCAACCCTGGCGGATGCGGGCCGGAACTGGCCGTTTCGTGATGCAAGCCGCATGCTGCGTGTTGGCCGGCTGGACTGGCACGTCCAGAGCCTCGGCGATCCCGAGGCGCCAGTGGCGCTGCTGGTGCATGGAACAGGTGCTGCCACCCATTCCTTTCGCGGCCTGATCCCGCTTCTTTCCAGGCGTTACCGGGTGATTGCCATGGATCTGCCGGGCCATGGCTTCACCTGCGGTGCCCGCGCCGACGATCTCACCCTGCCGGGCATGGCGCACGCTCTTGCCGGCCTGCTCCGGGCGCTTCAGGTCGAACCCGCACTCGCCATCGGCCACTCCGCGGGCGTTGCCGTTCTCATCCAGATGGCGCTCGATGGCGCTATCCGCCCCTGCCGCATCATCGGCTTCAACGCCGCGCTCGAGCCGATCCGCGGCAACGCGCTGCTTTCGCCCCTGGCCAAGCTGCTGTTCGCCAATCCGCTGACCTCGCGGCTTGTCTCGTTCCAGGCCCGGATCGGCAACATGGCCGACAATCTCATCAAGGCGACCGGCTCTCCGGTCGATAAGACCGGCCGCGATTGCTACCACATGCTGCTGCGCCAGCCCTCCCATGTCAGCGGCGCGCTCGGAATGATGGCGAACTGGCGGCTGGAGCCGATGCTGGCGCGGTTGGGAGGGTTGAAGACCCCGGTCACGCTCATTGCCGCGGCCGATGATCCGATGGTTCCCTCAAGTGTCTCCGACCGCGCCGCACGTCTGATACCGGAGGGGAATTTCATCGCGGTCCCCCGTGGCGGACATCTGTTGCACGAGGCTGATCCGCAACGCGTCTGCGAGCTGATCGAGGCATCATGCGCCCCGGCCTCCGCCCGGTCGGTGGCTTGAGATGCAGGATCGACCGACGCGACATCGAAGCAAGAGCCCCCGGGGAGCGACGCCATGATGACCGTCCACGATCCATCGCTTGCCGGTGGCCAAAGCCACGACGCCAGACCCCACGCCATTGTCATCGGGGCAGGGTTCGGCGGCTTGGCTGCAGCCGTCAGGCTGGGCGCGCGCGGGTATCGGGTCACCGTCGTCGAGAAGCTCGACGAGCCGGGAGGGCGGGCATCGCAGTTCCGCCAGGATGGCTTCACCTTCGATGCCGGTCCGACGATCATCACCGCTCCGTTCGTGTTCGAGGAACTCTGGGCCCTGTGCGGCCGCAGGCTCTCCGACGATGTCGACCTCAGGCCGCTCGATCCGTTCTACACGGTCCGCTTCCACGACGGTCAGGAGTTCCACGTCAATGGTGACGACAAGGCGATGGAAACCGAGATCGCGAAATTTTCACCCGGCGATGTCGCAGGCTACCGGCGCTATCTCGCCGAGAGCGAGCGCTGCTTCCAGGCTGGCTTCACCGGCATGATCGACAAGACCTATGCGACCCTCGGCGCCATGGCCGGCGCCTTGCCCGACCTGATTTTGCGCCGGGCCGAGCGCTCGGTCTACAAGCTCGTTTCCAAGTACATCAAGAACGAGAAACTGCGGCAGGGGCTCAGCTTCCATCCGCTGTTCATCGGCGGCAACCCGATGCGGTCTTCGGGCGTATTGAGCCTGATTTCCTATCTCGAACGGGAATACGGCGTGCACTACGCGATCGGCGGCACACATGCGTTGGTCAAGGGACTGGCAGGGTTGATCAAGGGGCAGGGCGGCGTGATCCGCACCGGGGTGGAAGTCGCCGAAATCACGGTCGAATACGGCCGCGCCACGGGCGTCCGGCTCGCTGACGGAGAGCATCTCCCTGCATCGATTGTTGTCTCGAACGCCGATGCGGGCTGGACCTACACCAAACTGTTGGCAAACCACCCGCGCAAGCGCTGGACCGACGCCAAGGTCGATCGTGCCAAATACTCCATGAGCCTGCTTGTCTGGTATTTCGGCACCGACCGCCGTTACGAAGATGTCGGCCATCACACGGTGATGATGGGGCCGCGCTACGGCGGGCTGCTGCATGATATCTTCGATGCCAAGGTGCTCGCCGATGATTTCAGCCTCTATCTGTACCGTCCGACCGCCACCGATCCATCCGTCGCGCCCGAGGGCTGTGATAGCTTCTACGTGCTGTCGCCGGTTCCGAACCTGGATGCGGGAATTGACTGGACCGCCGCCGCCGAACCCTATCGCCGCAAGATCGAGGCCCATCTCGAGGCGACGCTGCTGCCCGGCCTTGGCCGGCATGTCGTGACGCAGCGCCTGATGACGCCGGTGGATTTTCGCGACCGCCTGCTCTCGGTCAAGGGCGCGGCCTTCGGCATGGAACCGGTGATCACCCAGCTCGCCTGGTTCCGTCCCCACAACAAGAGCGAGGAAGTCGAAAACCTGTTTCTCGTCGGGGCCGGAACCCATCCCGGTGCCGGGCTTCCCGGCGTCGTCTCCTCGGCCAAGATACTCGACAAGGTAGTGCCCCATGCCAGCACCGTCGTCTGAGACTTTCATGCTCGATCCCGGTCTTCGCCGCGAGTGCGAGGAAGCAATCCGCGCCGGCTCGAAATCGTTTCTGGCGGCCTCCATGCTGCTGCCCGGCTCGACCCGGTCGGCTGCCCGCGCACTCTATGCCTTTTGCCGCGCCGCCGATGATCTGATCGATGAGAGCGCCGATCCGGCGGAAGGGCTTTTCGAAATCCGCGCCCGGCTCGACGCCATCTATCACGGCACGCCGGGCAGCCATCCCGCCGACCGCGCCTTCGTCGCCGTTGTCGAGCACTACGCCATGCCCCGCGCGCTGCCCGCGGCCCTGATCGAGGGCTTTGAATGGGATGTCGAAAACCGCACCTACCGCAGTTGCGACGAGCTTTGCAGCTATGCCGCCCGCGTCGCCTCAAGCGTCGGTGTGATGATGACGCTGATCATGGGCGTCTGCGATCGCGCGGTGCTGGCCCGCGCCGCCGATCTCGGACTTGCGATGCAACTGACCAACATCGCCCGCGATGTCGGCGAAGACGCCCGCCGGGGCCGCATCTACCTGCCGCTCAACTGGCTTGACGAGGCTGGTGTCGATCCCCAGGCCTTCGTGTCGGACCCGAAAGCCTGTCCGGCGATGCGCGCCACCGTTGAGCGCCTGCTCGATGCGGCCCACATCCTCTATGCCCGAGCCATGACCGGAATTGCCGGCCTGCCGCTGAGTTGCCGCACGGCAATCCGCAGCGCGGCGCTGATCTACCGCGAGATCGGCCGGGAGATCGAGATCGCCGGTCACGACAGCATCACCGCAAGGGCACACACCTCCACCCGGCGCAAGCTCGAGCTCATAGCCCGCGCCGCGGCGACGCCGTTTCTGTTCCAGCCGGTTTCCACCGAACCTGCCCATCAGGAGGTCCGTTTCCTGGTTGAGGCCGCCGCTGCCGGTCGCATCAACGCGCCATCCGGGCTCGATGCGAAGGCCGGACGCATGATCGAACTGATGACCCTGTCGGAAACCCGTCGGCGCGCCGTGGAAGCGGAGGCGTGATATGAGCCACTACGCCGGCCTGATCGAGATCGCGCTGACCTTCGGCGGCTTCATCCTGTTCATCATCTGGCAGATGCGCACGCTCAAGCGCGACATCCGGGCGCGCGAAGAACGTGAGGCCCGCGAGCGTGCGGCGGCTTCTGAGCAGGCGGTAGACGAGGCGCCGAAGACGAGCTGATCAGAATGATTTGATCAACCGGCCCGGCGCGGCATCCGGAACGGCAGCATCGCCTTGACGATGGGCGAAGCGAAGCGGTCGCCCGACAGGCTTTCATGCATCAGCTCTATGTCTGCGCCCAAGAGCCGGGTGGCCATCACCGAACGGGTGTAGAACGGCCCGTCCTCCAGCGTTCGCACAATCTGAGCCTTCGCCTGTGCGCCCGGATCGTGATGACCCGAACGCGGCACGCCCCAGAAGCCTTTTGAAAGCTGCGTTTTGTCCGGCATCTCGAACGGGCTTATGGTCCCGTCGCGGCCGATCCGGAGCGCGATCAGGCCACGGCCGCCATCCTTGCGGATCGAATCGTAGAGGATCACCGCATCGCCACCGGGCAGCAGCCCGCGCGCCCAGTCCCATATCCTGAAACCCTCTTCGAGCGGTTCGGTGCCCCAGTTGCTGTCCATGTAGCCATGGCCGGACCACCGCTCAGTGCCCCCGTCCATATCAAGTGTGATCCGCCCGGTGGGCGAAACCGGCCACCATTTGTGCGATCCGCCCTGGTCGATGTTGAAAACCTGCGACGTCACGGCATCGGGCGAGAACCGGATAGTGCCCTTGATGCGTCTGGGCAGGAACTGGGCCGGCGGACGCGGTCCGGAAACCTCGTCGAAATCGATGACGATGTCCGCTCCATCCCGGCGGATAGCGCTCGGCCCGACCTGAAAGGAACTGGCGTCGCGCTCTGTCTGGCGGCGGCCGCGCTCGGTCATGCTCCAGCGGTTGCCGTCTGGCCGGTAGAGCGCGACGTTGATGCAGACGTGATCATCCGGATCTCGCCGCCCGGCCCAGTGGTAATAGGGCGAGAACACCGAGCCGACAAAGGCGATCACCGACAGCCCGTACCGCCCGCAATCGCTCAGGCCGTCGACATACCACCAGAGATAACCGCCCGGCGGGACGGCAGCATCGAAGCGCGGTCCTCGGCCAGGCTCTCCGCCGCCAGCATGCCGGAAAGCGTCGCCATCGGCACGCCCGGACCCGGATGGGCGCTGCCTCCTGCCAGATACAGACCCTGAATCCGCGTCCGCGCTCCCGGCCTCTGGAACGAGGCCATCCAGCCGTGCGAGGCTCTCCCGTACAGGGCTCCCCCGGTCGCGGGAAACAGCCGGTGAAACTGGTCCGGTGTGGTTGGAACGACCTCCATTGAGGTCCGATCCACGCTCAGTCCGCAGGCCGACAGATGGTCCAGTGCTTGGTCGAGGCATTCGCCGGTCTCCTTGGTGGTGAAGGTTTTCGTGTCGCCATCCGCCGGCGCGTTGAGAATGAACAGCATCCGCTCGCCATCGTGACCGTCGGAGAGCCCGCCCTCATGGCTGCGATCCTGCGCGCAGATATAAGTGGTCGGGATCAAGGGCATGGTGCGCTTGCCGATCAGCGCCTCGAACTCCGCGGCGTAATCATCGGAAAAGAACACATTGTGGTGGGCGAGGGGGAAGCCGGATGTCCTGGCGGTTATTGCAAAGGTGACGGCGGAAAGCGACCGTGCCTCGGGCGGGGTTCGCGCGACACCGGTACCTCCGGCTTCTCCGGTCAAGGCGGAGAGTGCCGAAATGTCGCCATTGAAGATGATGCTGTCAGTCGGAAGCGTTTCACCATCCTTGAGCGTGACACCCTTCACGCAGCCGTCCCGGGTATCGATGGCTTGCACTTCGGTGTTGTAACGAAAGCGCACGCCCATATCACCGGCCAGGCGCTCCATCGCGCGTGCCACCGCGTGCATGCCGCCATCGGCCAGCCAGATGCCATCCTGTTCGACATGGGCGACCAGCATCAGCGTGGCCGGAGCCATGAAGGGCGACGATCCGCAATAGGTGGCATAGCGCCCGAAAAGCTGCTGCAATCGCGGATCCGGAAAATAGGAGCCGAGCGCCGACCACATCGAGGACAGCGGCTTGAGCGCAAGCTGGTCGCGCAGGTTGAAGAGGCCGATCCGCTGCATCAACGCCAAGGGTCCGGGTCTCTGCGCGTCGATATAGCTCGGCTTCAAGGTGGAAAACATCGCGGCGCTGTCGGCCGAAAACCGGCGATAACCTTCGGCATTTTCCCGATCCGAGAAATTCGCGATGGCGCGGGCGCTGTCCTCGATGCTGGCAAAGAGGTCGAGCCGGGCGCCGTCGCGCCAGCCATGCCGGGCGAGAAGCTCGGCCCGTTTGAGCCCGATCCGGGCACCCAGATCCGCACCGGCCAGTGCGAAGAGCTGTTCGAAGACCCAGCGCATGGTCAGCACGGTCGGCCCGGCATCAACCGGCCGTCCGCCGGCACTCAGTTGCCGCATCTTGCCGCCCGGCGCGCTGGTTCTCTCAATCATGGTGACGTCGAAGCCCGCCGCCGCCGCCGAGATTGCGCTTGCAAGCCCGCCGGCGCCTGCGCCCACCACAATCACAGTGTGCGTTTGCCGCATCGTTTGTTGTCCCTATCCAAATCGGCAACCGGTGCGTTGACAATTCAATCAACTATGTCAGGATAAATTGACACACATGAGCGTCATTTTAAAGTGACAATTGTGGTGGTGATGGAGGGAGACACCAGATGGATCTGCAAGGCCGCATAGAACGCAACCTCGAGCGGGCCGTCACCTACGCCACCGCGGGAGGCAATCCCTCGCTGATGTGCGATGCGCTGAGATATGCCGTCTTTCCCGGCGGCGCGCGGATCCGCCCGAGACTGTGTCTCGCCGTGGCGCTGGCCGCGGGCGACAGCGCCCCCCAGGCATCAAGCGCGGCGGCCACCGCGATCGAACTTCTGCACTGTGCATCTCTGGTGCATGACGACCTGCCGTGTTTCGACGATGCCGATATCCGTCGCGGCAAGCCAAGCCTGCATTCGGCTTTCGGTGAAACCACCGCGGTGCTCGCAGGCGATGCGCTGATCGTGCTTGCGTTCGAGACGTTGGCCCGCGAATGCCTGGCCACACCCGACCGGATCGCGCCACTGATCAGCGTCATCTCCCGTGCTGTCGGCATGCCGCACGGCATCATTGCCGGACAGGCCTGGGAGAGCGAGGACCGCATCGACCTCAAGGTCTACCACCGTGCCAAGACATCTTCCCTGTTCATCGGCTCGACGACAGCCGGCGCCATCGCCGCCGGTGTCGATCCGCAGAACTGGTACCGGCTGGGCGAAGCGCTCGGCGATGCCTTCCAGGTCGCCGACGACCTGCGCGATTGCGCCGCCAACGCCGATGAGATCGGAAAACCCTGTGGCCAGGATGCCGCCCACGATCGCCCCAATGCGGTCCGGGAGCTCGGGCTCGAAGGGGCGATACATCGTCTGCAGGATCTGGTCGGCGAGGCCGCGGCCTCCATTCCCGACTGCCCCGGATCGGGCATGCTCAAGCAATTGATCCTTGATGAATCAAAACGCCTGGTGCCCAAGAGCCTGGCAACCGCGGCGGCCTGAGGCCGTGCCGGTCGAGGTGTCAGTCTCCGGTTCGTGCGACGATTTCGGCACGCGGCCGGACTGGCGTTCGCGGCTGCAGGCGTGGCGCGCGCGCCAGGTGGCACGGCCCGCGTTCCGCAGGTTTGTTCAGCGCATGCCGCTGTCGAGCGGCTTTTCCCGGGGCCGTGAAGAAGAGCTGTTCTCGATCGTCACCGGCTTCGTGCGAAGCCAGATCCTGTTTGCCGCGTTGCAGAGCGGCCTCATCGACGCCGTCGCCGGCGGGCCGGCCACCCTCAAGCATCTCGCCAAGACAACCGGCCTTTGCGAGGACCGGCTCCAGCGCCTGTTGCAGGCCGCGCAGTCGATCCGGCTGGTCCGGCTTGGCGCCGATGGTTACGTTACGCTCGCCGATCACGGTGCCGTCGTCCAGAGCGATGCGGGCATTCGCGCCATGATCCGTCACCATGCGCTTCTCTACCGCGACCTGGCCGATCCGGTCGGCCTGTTTGACGGCACACGCACCGATACGGAGCTGCGACGTTTGTGGTCTTACGCCGGTGCGGGCCGCGAATCATCGGTCAAGCCTGGTGATGCAGCTGCCTATTCGGAGCTGATGGCGGCCAGCCAGTCGATGCTCGCGGGCGAGATTCTCCAGGCCTATGATTTCGGCCGCCACAAGCGCCTGATTGACGTGGGCGGAGGCGAGGGCGTCTTCGTCGCAGCGCTGGCCGAGCGGCATCCCGGGCTCAAGCTTTCACTGTTCGAATTGCCCCCGGTGGCCGACCGGGCACGCATCAGGTTTGCTTCCCAGCCGCTGAGCCAGTGTCCGCACTGCCATGGCGGCAGTTTTCTCGATGATCCGCTGCCGCGTGGTCATGACTGCGTCACCCTGGTGCGGGTGCTGTTTGATCACGAGGATACGATTGTTCTCAGGCTGTTGCGCAACATCCGCGCATCCATGGAGCCCGGACAAACCCTGGTTATTGCCGAGCCGATGGCGGGCGAGGGATCGCAAGCGCAACGGCTCTCGACCTCCTATTTTGGCGTCTACGTCCTGGCCATGGGGTCGGGCAGGTGCCGCACGCCCGAAGAGATCATCGGGCTCGCCCGCGCGGCAGGCTTCTCCGGTTTCGATATCCGGCCGTGCCGGTCCGCCCTGATGGCGACCCTTGTGATCGCGCGTCCATGAGAATTGTCACATTGAGTGTAAATAAAAGTTGACATACTGAAGAGTAAAATAAATATTACATGCAGGAGGAGTGTCCTGCCTGAGTCAGGCTCGACCAATCAAGATGCAAACAACAGCAGTCGTCTTCGAACAACCGGAACACATCGGACTTCAGTCGCTGAACGTGGCTGACCCTGGTGCCGGCGACGTGACTGTCGAGGCAATCTGGAGCGGCATCAGCGCCGGCACCGAGAAGCTTCTGTTCGAAGGCCGCATGCCTCAGTTTCCCGGCATGGGCTATCCGCTTGTCCCCGGCTACGAAACCGTGGGACGGGTGATTTCCGCCGGTCGCGACTGTTCTTCCGAACTCGAGGGGCAGCTGGTTTTTGTGCCTGGTGCTCGCGGATATCAGGATGCCGCGGCCCTGTTCGGCGCATCCGCCTCCCGGCTCGTAGCCGCCGCTGACCGCGTGATCCCGATCGATGATGGCCTGGACCGCGATGGGACGCTTTTGTCACTCGCAGCTACTGCCTACCACGCCCTTACCTTGCCGGGGATGGTCCCGCCGGACCTGGTCATCGGTCACGGCATTGTTGGCCGTTTGACCGCCCGCCTGATTGTCGCCATGGGCAATCCGGCACCGGTTGTCTGGGAAACCAACCCCGCGCGTCGCCAGGGCGCAAGAGGATACGAAGTTACCACGGCGGAAGCCTGCGAAGGCCGCAAATGGTCCTCCGTGCTCGATGCCAGCGGCGATCCAGATATTCTCGACAAGGCCATCGCCGTGCTTGAGCGCGGTGGCGAAATCACCTTGGCCGGCTTCTACGCCGAGACCATGAGTTTCCGCTTCACTCCGGCCTTCATGCGCGAAGCGCGGTTCCGCATCGCTGCGGAATTCAGGCCCGCCGATGTGCATGGCGTGCTCTCTCTGCTGGCAAGCGGCCGGCTCTCGCTCGACGGCCTGATCACCCACACCGCCAGCCCCGGCAAAGCCGAGGCTGCCTACCGGACCGCTTTTGGCGATCCGGACTGTTTGAAAATGATACTCGACTGGAGGGAACTGCAATGACCGAAGGCTTCGGCGGAAACGCCACAGACCGGATTCATGACCTCCTGCGCGAAGAGGCGGAGATCGAGCCTGATCAGCCGCACACCGGCCCGGTCAAGAAAGACACGCAGATCATCGCCATCTATGGCAAGGGCGGCATCGGCAAATCCTTCACGCTTGCCAACCTGTCCTGCATGCTGGCCCAGCTCGGCAAGAAGGTGCTGCTGATCGGCTGCGACCCGAAGAGTGACACCACGTCTCTCCTGTTTGGCGGCCGCGCCTGCCCGACCATCATCGAGACATCCTCGAAGATGAAGGCCGCTGGTGCCGAGATCACCATTTCCGATGTCTGCTTCAAGCGCGATGGCGTCTTCGCCATGGAACTGGGCGGTCCGGAAGTCGGTCGCGGCTGCGGTGGGCGCGGCATCATTCATGGCTTTGAAACACTCGAAAAACTCGGCTTCCACGACTGGGATTTCGACTATGTGTTGCTCGACTTTCTGGGCGACGTGGTCTGCGGCGGCTTCGGTCTGCCGATTGCCCGCGACATGTGCCAGAAGGTTGTCGTCGTCGGCTCCAACGACCTGCAGTCGCTCTATGTCGCCAACAATGTCTGCTCCGCGGTTCAGTACTTCCGCAAGCTCGGCGGCAATGTCGGCGTCGCCGGCATGGTCATCAACAAGGATGACGGCTCGGGCGAGGCGGCAGCTTTCGCCGAAGCGGTCGGCATCCCGGTTCTGGCCGCGATCCCGCAGGATGACGACATCCGCAAGAAGAGCGCCAACTACCAGATCATCGGCCATCCGGACAATCGCTGGGGCCCGCTGTTCCAGACGCTGGCCACCAATCTTGGCCTGGCTCCCCCGGTGCTGCCCGAGCCGCTTGACCAGGATGGCCTGATCAACCTGTTCGATGCCTCCGACACCGGCGGGGACTACGTGCTTGTCCCGGCGCTGCCGGAAGACATGTGCCCGGCCTCCGCCCTGGCGCGTCCCTCCCTCGAAGTCGTCTACGACACGGTGTGATGATGGAAGATCTCTCCCCAGCTCGCGACGATATCGCTCCCGCAACGGCCGAGGAAATGCCGGTGGAAGGCATGTCGTGTGCATCGGGCGCTCAAAAGATGAAGGCCCAGGCCGTGGCCTCGGGCAAGTCCGAACTGATGGACCGGCTTGAGGCGGACTATCCCAAGGGCCCGCATGACCAGCCGCAATCCATGTGCCCGGCCTTCGGCTCGCTCCGTGTCGGGCTGCGCATGCGCCGCGTCGGTACCATTCTGTCGGGCTCGGCCTGCTGCGTTTACGGGCTGACCTTCACCTCGCATTTCTATGGCGCCAAGCGCTCGGTCGGCTATGTACCGTTCAACTCGGAATCGCTGGTCACCGGCAAGCTCTACGAGGACATCCGCGATGCCGTCCACGAGATGGCCGATCCGGACGCCTATGATGCCATCGTGGTGACAAGTCTGTGTGTGCCCACCGCCTCGGGTGTCCCGCTGCAGATGCTGCCCAAACAGATCAACGGCGTGCGCATTGTCGGCATCGATGTCCCGGGCTTCGGTGTGCCGACCCATGCGGAAGCCAAGGATGTCTTGTCCTCGGCGATGCTGACCTACGCTCACGAGGAAGCAGAGACCGGTCCGGTTCAGGCGCCGCGCGCCGGTGTCGAGGAACGTCCCTCGATCACGCTTCTGGGCGAGATGTTCCCCGCCGATCCGATGATGATTGCCGCCATGCTTGAGCCGATGGGCCTTGCCGCCGGCCCGGTCGTTCCGGTGCGTGAGTGGCGCGAGCTCTATGCAGCACTTGATTGCGCTGCCGTCGCCGCCATCCATCCCTTCTACACCGCCTCCGTGCGCGCCTTCCGTGCCGCGGGCCGCAAGGTGATCGGCTCCGCGCCGGTCGGCTTTGAAGGTACCGACGCCTGGCTGCAGGCGATCGGTGACAGCTGCAATGTCTCCCAGGCCCGGATCGACGCCGCCCGCAACGCCTTTGGCGGCGCGATCCGCGGCGCTCTCTCGGAAAACCGGATCAAGGGCCGCATCACGCTGTCGGGCTATGAAGGCTCGGAGCTGATCGTAGCCCGGCTTCTGGTCGAAAGCGGAGCTGATCTCAAATATGTCGGCACCGCATGCCCGAAAACCGAATTCTCGCGCCTGGATGCCGATTGGCTCGAAGCTCATGGCGTGCATGTCGAGTACCGTGCCTCGCTCGAGCAGGATCTCGCCGCCATGGCAGAGTTCAAGCCGGATCTCGCCATCGGCACGACGCCTGTCGTGCAGAAGGCCAAGGAACAGGCCACGCCCGCACTCTACTTCACCAACCTGATCTCGGCCCGGCCGCTGATGGGCCCCGCCGGAGCCGGCTCGCTGGCTGCCGTGGTCAATGCGGCGATCGATAACAAGCCGCGCTTCGACCGTATGAAGGCCTTCTTCGAAGGCGTCGGCCAGGGCGACAATGCCGGTGTCTGGGAAGACACGCCGGTCGACCGTCCCGCCTTCCGCAAGAAATTCGCCGCCAAGGCCGCCGCATCGAAAAATGCGGTCGATTCCGGGGAGGCAGTGGGCACATGACGCTGATCATCGATCATGACAGGGCAGGGGGCTATTGGGGCTCGGTCTATGTCTTCACCGCGATCAAGGGCATGCAGGTGATCATCGACGGCCCGGTGGGCTGCGAAAATCTGCCGGTCACCTCGGTGCTGCATTACACCGACGCGCTGCCGCCGCACGAACTGCCCATCGTGGTCACCGGTCTTGGCGAGGAAGAACTCGGCCAGCATGGCACAGAAGCGGCGATGAAACGCGCCCGCGCAGTGCTCGATCCGGATCTTCCAGCCGTTGTCGTCACCGGTTCGATTGCCGAGATGATCGGCGGCGGCGTGACGCCCGAGGGCATGAACATCCAGCGGTTCCTTCCGCGCACCATCGACGAGGACCAGTGGCAGTCCGCCGACCGCGCGCTCAAGTGGCTGTGGACCGAATACGGCCCGAAAAAGGGCAAGGTGCGTGATGTGAAGCCGCGCAAGGAAGGCGAGAAGCCCAAGGTCAACATCATCGGCGCGATCTACGGCACCTTCAACCAGCCCTCCGATCTGGCCGAAATCCGCCGCCTGATCGAAGGCATCGGCGCCGAGGTCAACATGACCTTCCCGCTCGGCAGCCATCTTGCCGATGTCGGCAAGCTCGCCGACGCTGAAGCCAATGTCTGCCTGCACCGCGAATTCGGCCGCCTGCTCTGCGAAGCGCTCGACCGGCCCTATCTGCAGGCCCCCATCGGCATCCATTCGACCACCGCCTTCCTCCGCTCGCTTGGCGAGATGCTCGGCCTTGATCCCGAGCCTTTCATCGAGCGCGAAAAGCACACGACGCTCAAGCCGATGTGGGATCTGTGGCGCTCGGTCACCCAGGATTTCTTCGCCACTGCGAGCTACGCCATTGTCGCCGGCGAGACTTACGAGCGCGGCATCCGCAATTATCTCACCGAGGAAATGGGCATGCCCTGCACCTTCTCGGTGCAGCGTGTCGCCGGCAAGAAGACTGACAATCAGGCCATCCGCCAGATGATCAAGGACAAGCCGCCGCTGGTCATGTTCGGCTCCTACAACGAGCGCATGTATCTGGCCGAAGCGGGGGGGCGTGCGATCTACGTTCCGGTCTCGTTCCCCGGCGCGATCATCCGACGCCACACCGGAACACCGGTGATGGGCTATTCGGGCGCGTCCTGGCTGATCCAGGAAGTCTGCAACGCGCTGTTCGACGCGCTGTTTTCAATCTTGCCGCTGGCAACCGACATGGACCAGGTCGAGGCGACACCGGCAAAACTGCGCGGTGAAATTCCCTGGGCGCCGGAAGCAAAAGCAAAACTCGATCACGCCATCGGTCTTGAACCGGTGCTGGTCCGGATTTCCGCGGCCAAGCGGCTGCGCGATGCCTCGGAAGCGGAAGCCCGCTCCCGCGGCAGCGAAGTCGTCAACCAGGAAGACGTGGATTTGGCAAGCCAGGCGCTCAGGCGCGGGCGGGCCGCATAGAACGCCGGGAAGGTTCCGGCAGACAAGGAGAGTGCGATGAGCATGACAATGCACCACAGGGAACGGCAGGCCGCCCGCGGTCAGTCACGGGCCGACCGGATCGAATACCGGCTTCTGGTCGCCATAGCCTTTGTCATCTGTTTCGTCATGGCGGGTGCGTCTCGCCTCGTCGCGGCGATGCGCGGCAAGCCGCTCGACAGCCATGGCCGCTCTGTTTTTGCGGAAGCGAGGGCCTCGGCCCACGCCACCGCGGGTTACGCGTTTCTCGCCTGACCCGAACGTCTTTGCCGGTGTCCAAATCCGGCAATACCCCGCCGAAGACGCCTTTTGGGGCGGCCTGAGGCAGACCCGGCTGCGGGGAACCGCAGCGCTTGTGACTAGGAGGTACTTCAATGTCCAGTCCAAACACCGTTTCGCTTTCGGGAATGACCGAAGGCGAAGCACAGGAGTTCCACTCGTACTACCTCCAGGGGATGATTGCATTCGTGGCAATAGCCGTCGTTGCACATCTTCTCGTCTGGTTTTGGCGCCCGTGGATCCCCGGTCCGGAAGGCTACGCCTCGCTTGAAGGCGTCGGTCAGTCGGTAACCGCACTCCTGCCAATGCTCGCGTAAAGGAGAAGCGAAATGTGGAGAATTTGGATGCTTTTCGACCCGCGCAAAACGCTGGTCGTCCAAGGTGTTTTCCTTTTCGCGCTGGCGGTGATGATTCATCTCGTCCTGCTCAGCACGACTCGCTTCAACTGGCTCGAAGGCGCTCCGGTGGTAACCGGCGCACTCGACCCGTCGACGGGCATCCTGGGGCTTCTCCCCACGATGATCGGCTGAACGCTGACAAACATGACTGCGGGCGGGGCAATGAGCCAGCTCACCCGCCCGCGGTCGAAATCCGGAATGGGTAAAACCTGGAACGGGACTGCGCGAATACCCCGCACTCTCTAAGGTTGGAGACAAGCCATGGCGCTGCTGAGTTTTGAAAGAAAATACCGCGTTCGCGGTGGCACCCTGATAGGCGGTGACCTGTTCGATTTTTGGGTCGGACCATTTTATGTGGGCTTCTTTGGCCTTACGACTGCGTTTTTTGCCGTCGTTGGAACCGCGTTGATCCTCTACGGGGCTGCGCTCGGACCAACCTGGAACATCTGGCGGATCTCGATTGCACCACCGGATCTGAGCTACGGGCTCGGGCTCGCACCTCTGGCCGAGGGCGGCTTGTGGCAAGTCATCACCATCTGCGCGATCGGGGCGTTCGTATCCTGGGCTTTGCGCGAAGTGGAAATCTGCCGCAAGCTCGGTATCGGCTACCACGTGCCTTTCGCTTTCGGTGTGGCGATCTTCGCCTATGTCACGCTGGTCGTGATCCGTCCGATGCTACTCGGCGCCTGGGGGCACGGTTTCCCCTACGGCATCTTCAGCCATCTCGACTGGGTGTCCAACGTCGGATACCAGTATCTGCACTTCCACTACAATCCGGCGCACATGCTGGCGGTGTCGCTGTTCTTCACCACCACGCTGGCCTTGTCGCTGCATGGGGGTCTCATCCTCTCTGCCGCCAATCCGGGCGGTGACGGCACGCTGCGCAACAAGCAGGATGTGGTCAAGACACCGGAATACGAAGACACCTTCTTCCGCGACATCATCGGCTACTCCGTCGGCACCCTGGGCATCCACCGCCTGGGTCTGGTGCTGGCGCTTAACGCCGGCTTCTGGAGCGCGGTCTGCATCGTCATCAGCGGGCCGCTCTGGAACAAGGGCTGGCCGCAATGGTGGAACTGGTGGCTCGATCTGCCGATCTGGAGCTGAAAGGGATCTGATCATGCAATATCAAAACATCTTTACCCAAGTCCAGGTCCGCGGTCCCGTCGAAGCCGGTATTCCGCTGCCCCGGGGTGACGACGAACGCGTCGGAACACCATTTTACAATTGGCTTGCCGGCTGGTTCGGCAATGCCCAGATCGGACCGATCTATCTCGGGTTTCTCGGCACTGCGTCGCTGATTGCGGGAACCATCTGGTTCGTCATCGTCGGGTTCAACATGCTGGCATCCGTCGGCTGGGATCCGATCCAGTTCATCCGTCAGCTGTTCTGGCTGGCGCTCGAGCCGCCGCCGGCGAAATATGGCCTGTCGATCGTGCCGCCGCTCAACGAGGGGGGCTGGTACATCATTTCCAGCGTCTTCCTGCTGGCCGCGGTGTTGCTGTGGTGGGCGAGGATCTATGTCCGGGCACGGGCACTCGGTCTTGGCACCCACGTCTTCTGGGCCTTCGGCGCGGCGATCTGGCTGTTCCTGGTGCTCGGGCTGTTCCGGCCGTTGCTGATGGGCAACTGGGCCGAGGCCGTGCCTTACGGCATCTTCCCCCATCTTGACTGGACCGCGGCGTTCTCGATCCGCTACGGCAATCTCTACTACAACCCGTTCCATTGCCTTTCGATCGTCTTTCTCTACGGCTCCGTGCTGTTGTTTGCCATGCATGGTGCGACCATCCTGGCAGTCACCCGCTACGGCGGTGAGCGCGAACTCGAGCAGATCACCGATCGCGGCACCGCATCCGAACGCGCGGCGCTGTTCTGGAGATGGACCATGGGCTTCAACGCCACCATGGAATCGGTTCACCGCTGGGCCTGGTGGTTTGCCGTACTCACGCCGATCACTGGCGGAATAGGAATTCTGCTGACAGGCACCGTTGTCGACAATTGGTATCTATGGGGCATGAAGCACGGCATCGTCGCGCCATTGCCCGACATGTGGCCGACCGTCGTCGATCCGGCCATAGGGGGTTAAGATCATGAAACTCTGGATACCGTTTGCCGCCGCTGCCGGCGTGTTTGTCGGGGCCGCCATTATCTTCGGCGCCGACTGGGACCTGCCGCCCGTCGATACCGATCAGATCGGTTACCGCGGAACCGGCATGTACCACACGCTCGACCGCGAGGATCAGGCAGCCCTCAGGCTCGCCAATGTCGCGCCCGAACCGCTCTACGAGGCGGACCCGGAAGGCGACCGTGCCGGCGAGTTCTATGAAAACGTTCAGGTGCTCGGGGATCTGTCCACCGACGAGTTCAACCTGTTCATGGCCTCGATCACCGAGTGGGTGTCGCCCGTCCAGGGCTGTGCCTATTGTCACAATGAGGAGAACCTTGCCTCCGACGAGGTTTACACCAAGGTCGTCGCCCGCCGCATGATCCAGATGACCCAGACCGTCAACGTGGACTGGCAGGCTCATGTCGCCGAGACCGGCGTCACCTGTTACACCTGTCACCAGGGTCAGCCGGTGCCGGCAAATGTCTGGTCACGCAATCTCGTGCCGGGTGAAAAGGGAACGGCCCTCGGCTGGAGCGGCGGTCAGAACATTGTCAACGAGACGGCCGGCAACACGTCCTTGCCGATCAATGCCCTCGAAAGCTATCTGCTCGAAGACAAGCCGATCCGCGTTCACTCGCTCACCGCTCTGCCCAATGGCGAGAATACCGCCACCACCAAGGAGACCGAGGAAACCTGGGGCCTGATGATGCACATGTCCGAGAGTCTCGGCGCCAACTGCATGACCTGCCACAATTCCCGCGCCTTCAACGACTGGGACCAGAGCCCGCCGCAGCGCGTGACGGCCTGGCACGGCATCCGCATGGCGCGTGAGATCAACCAGACCTACATGACCGGACTGGCCCCTGTCTTCCCGGACAATCGCAAGGGACCCGAGGGTGACGTTCTCAAGGTGTCATGCGCCACCTGCCACAACGGAGTTCAAAAGCCCCTCTACGGTGTCTCGATGCTCAGGGAGTTCGTCGATTCACTGGGCACGAAGACCAACACCGATGTGCCGGACTACACCACCTACAAGCCGGGGGAGACGACCACCATGTCGCCGGCGAACACCACGTCGATCGAACCGCTCAACGGTGCGAACGGGGAGGATACGGCTCTGGCATCCGCCGATTGAGCCTTGCAGCAGCAGGCAGCGCTTTCCCTCAGCGTGCGCTTGCGCAAAGGAGAACCGGAGATCGCGAGATCTCCGGTTCTTCTGTTTTCAGCCGAGAGAAAGAACCAGAAGAAAGCGGGATCCGGCTTCGCATCCTCAAACAGGCGAAAACGCTACGACAGGCCATACCTTGCGGTTCTGATGTGGTCGGAGTTGCTCTGGAATCGGGAAATGAAGAGTGCTTGGCTCTCGAGACAGAGCGCGCCTGGCCGAGAAAAGAAACAGGCGTTGGCAGCGCCCTTTGCTCCGGTTCAGCGAGGCGAGTGACGACTTGCCGTCATGGCGTTGGCCGTCAAGGCTGCCGGCAGCTCAGAAGACAAGATCGGGATAGCGCTCGGCATAGATCCGGAACCAGGGGGTGAAGCTCTCGGGCTGCCGGGCTATCTCCGCATGCAGCTCGTCCTTGCTGATCCAGCGCGTCTCTTCGACCTCGAGCGGATCGGGCAGGAGCTCGACCGATGTGCGGTCCGCGCTGCCGATATACATGGTGACCTTCTCGTGCTCGTGCAGGCCATTGCCGACATCGGCCGAATACTCGACCACCCGCCTGCGCGACAGCGGCACATTGAAGCCCAGCTCTTCGCGCAACCGCCGGCGCGCGCAGCGGTCGATCGGCTCGTCCCAGTAAGGGTGAGAACAGCAGGTGTTCGCCCACAGGCCGCCGCAATGATATTTCGAGGAAGCCCGTTTCTGGATCAGCAGGTGCTCGCCGTCAAACACGAAGATCGAGATCGCCAGGTGAAACAGCCCGTCGACATGGGCCTTGAGCTTTTCCACCGGATAGAGCGAACCGTCTCCGGCGATGGCGGGAATGATGATGGGATGCGTGTTCATTCTGTTTTCCTGTCTCATCCTGCTGCGGCCGATCGTGCTGCCATGGCACCGGCCCCGGACCGTGTGCGGTCTTCTGCCTTTCCCGAAAGATCACGATCCAGTCCTGACATGTCCGTCAGGCCCTGCCAATCGCCTTGCGTGGCCAGCAGGTTGAATCGCGTAAAGCAATACTCCGAAAACCAGTTTTCCTGGTAGGCGAGGCGGACAGCCTCGCCATGGGTGGCGCTTTCCCTTGAGAACCGTTCCATCGCCTCGGCCGATTGCCAAAGCGACACGGTTACCTGGTGCAGCCAGGGAATTTCGCCAGTGCCGATCATGAAGCGCCGCATGTCTTCCCGTTCCACGGTCTCGGAGATTGCCGGCACGCGGGACCAGAAGCGAAACAGCTTGGATGGCCGGATCGAGGCCCGTGTCAGCGCAACCAGGGGAAGCTTCTGCTCGCGCGCATCTGCTGCCACTTCAAACCTGTGACCATCCCACCGGCCGCGGCTGGCGACAGGCTCGAGATAGAGTGTCGCCATACGGTCAGCCACCTGGCGGTGACCCTCGAGCCCACCCGCCGACGCGATGCGTTCGCGCGCGACCTCCATCGACGGCCATTCGGCCAGCAGCGTGTAGACGCCGAAATTCGGACGCGTTGAAAAACCGGCGCCGGAACCGGTTCCCATAAGCTTGAAAAACCGCAGGTCAGGGATCTTGCGCAGCGCAGGCTTCGCCAGCCCCATCTGCGAAAATGCCCAAAGGCGCTTTCTCAGCGTGGCAAAGCCGAACAGCGAAAATGTCACAACCGTCACCGGCCACTCTCCGTTCCCTATCGCCGCCGGCGCATGGTCCGGAGCGTTGCTGCCCCGGTTGACTTGAACGGGGTCAGGCCACCGCCCGCGACAGCGCGCATTGCGACCACAGATCGCACAGCGAATCCACAAGATGTCTCAGATCCCCGTCGCTGTGCATCGGGGTCGGGGTAAAGCGCAGCCGCTCGGTGCCCACCGGTACGGTCGGGTAGTTGATCGGCTGGACGTAAACCCCGTATGTGTCGAGCAGGATGTCGGAAATCCATTTGCATTTCTTGGCGTCGCCGACCATCACCGGCACGATGTGGCTCGGATTCTGCATGTGCGGAATTCCCTTGGCATCGAGCATTGCGCGGAATTTGGCGACATTGTTGCGGTGCCCGGCACGCTCGAACTCGCTGACCTTGAGATGCTGGATCGACGCGGTGGCGCCGGCTGCCAGCGCGGGCGGAATGGCGGTGGTGAAGATAAAGCCGGACGAGAAGCTGCGGATGAAGTCACAGACGGCCGTAGAGCCGGTGATGTAGCCGCCCATCACTCCGAAGGCCTTGCCCAGCGTGCCCTCGATGATCGTGACCCGGTCCATCAGCCCGTCGCGTTCCGCAACACCGCCGCCGCGCGGGCCATACATGCCGACCGCATGCACCTCGTCGAGATAGGTCATGGCGCCGAACTGCTCTGCAACGTCAAGAATCTCTTCGATCGGGGCCATGTCGCCGTCCATCGAATAGACGCTTTCGAACGCCACCAGCTTCGGCGCCGCGGGATCGTCCGCCGCCATCAGTTCGGCCAGGTGCTTGGGATCATTGTGCCGCCAGAGGCGCTTCTCGGCGCGGCTGTGGCGGATCCCCTCGATCATCGAGGCATGGTTGAGTGCGTCCGAATAGATGATCAGCCCCGGGATCTTGGCCCCAAGCGTGCCCAGCGCTGCCCAGTTGGAAACGTAGCCCGAGGAAAAGATCAGCGCCGATTCCTTGCCGTGCAGGTCGGCGAGCTCCCGTTCAAGCAGAACGTGGGCATGGTTGGTGCCCGAAATGTTGCGGGTGCCGCCCGCGCCGGCGCCGCACTGGTCGACAGCCGCGTGCATCGCCGCGATCACCTTGGGGTTCTGGCCCATGCCCAGATAGTCATTGGAACACCAGACGGTGACATCGTGGGTGCTGCCGTCCTGGCGGTGGCGCGTGGCACGGGGGAAACCGCCTGCATGCCGCTCGAGTTCCGCAAAGACGCGGTAATTGCCTGCCTTGTGCAGGGTCTCTAGCTGTGAAGTGAAGTAGCGGTTGAAGTCCATTTGGGTGATCCCCCTAATCTCTCAGGCCCGTGCGGTCGCTCGGGAAGTTTTGGTTTCCGGTGTGGTGTGAATGACGGCCGGGTGGTCCCGGTTCTTCTCCGAGGAGACCTTGTTTGCCTTCTCCATCGCCCAGCCCCACAGGGCTGAGTCACGGACCGGCAGCACAAGAAACAGATGTTCGATCAGCGCCAGGGCGGCAAACGAGGCGAGCAGCGTCCATTTGACGGCCGCATGGTCGGTCGCCGCGGTCGCCGCTGCCGCCACCAGCCAGGCCAGCAGCACGGCGCTGCCGCAAAGCGACAGGTAGAACCAGCCGCTGGTCCGGTCGGTGCGGAAATAGCTTTTCAGATAGGACAGGCGGTCGGGCAGCATGTCGCTGATGGCGTGACGCGCGCCGAGATAGATGTTGAGCTTGGTCGAGATGCGCATCACCCAGAGCAGGCAGAATGTCAGAAGCCCAGTGGTGTTGACCGCATCGCTCATCAGCCACAGCAGGCCGAGCACGGTTGCGAAAAGGGCGATCTCGTGGTCACGCACGGTCAGGAATGCTGCCCGGAAGCGGGTCTTTTCGCGCGGCGCTTCTCCGGCGGCAACGCGCCGGGGACCGGTGACCAGCCCGATCAGGAAGGTTGTTTCATGCCAGGCCCACAGCGCCAGCGCCGAGAAGAAGGCGAGATAGGCCGAGGCCGCGGTAGAGATATCTGCGGTGGCGATCATTCCAGAGAGACCCAGGAGGGCAACTCCGGATGCCAGCGCCATCACTGTCTTGAAACGGCGGCTTCCTGCCCGCGCCAGCCCAAGCACCAGCCCGGTGGCGATCCACCAGGCGAGGCTTGCGATCAGGACTGCGGACAGGAAGGTCATCCGTTCGGCTCCTTACCAGACCGGCTGCAGCCGGCTCTTGACCGGGATTGCGTTGCTCTTGGTCGGGATCATGTAGAGCCGGGCGAAGGTCAGACCGGCACGGCCCATGTGAAAGGCCTTGGCGATCTTGCCAGAGATCCCGCCGCGCTCTTCGGCGGCATTGACCTGATCATTGATCCGGTTGAGCTTGCGCACGCAGGCAATGAAGCCCGGATGATCAAGGTCGAGCGTGATCGGGAACACCTGCTTCGTGATTTCGCTGGTCAGGCGGAAGACCTTCATGTCGTAGTCCTCGATGCCGATATCCAGCGCCTTGTGGAATGCCGGACGGGCATGATCGCGCACATACATGGTGGAGAACACGGCCAGCAGGAAGAACTTGATCCAGTAGACGTTGGCTCCCGAGAGCAGCTTCGGATCCGACCGCATGATCAGCGAGAAGGCTTCGCCGTGACGGAACTCGTCATTGCACCACTCCTCGAACCACTTGAAGATCGGATGGAAGCGCTTGTCCGGGTTTTTCTGCAGGTGCCGGTAGATGGTGATGTAGCGTGCATAGCCGATCTTTTCCGACAGGTAGGTCGCGTAGTAGATGAATTTCGGCCGGAAATAGGTGTATTTCTTGGCCTTGGCCAGAAAGCCCATGTTCACGCCGATGTTGAACTCTTTCAACGCGTCGTTGATGAAACCGGCATGGCGGCTTTCATCCCGGCTCATCAGTCCGAACAGTTCGCAGATTTCCTTGTTGGTGCCGCGGCGCTTCATTTCCTTGTAGAGCACGCAACCGGAAAACTCGGCTGTCAGCGAGGAGACCAGGAAGTCGATGAACTCCCGGCGCAGCTCGTCGGGCAGGGCGTCGATGTCGATCTGGTCCCAGTCGGCGTTGCGCTTGAAATGGCCCTTGTTCGGATCCGAACGCATTTCCGCGATCAGTTCGTCCCATTCCTCCCGCACGCCTGACACGTCAAGACGATCCATCTCGTCGAAGTCGGTGGTGTAGAACCGCGGGTTGAGCATGGTCGATTCGACCGCGGTCTTGGTCGTGTCATTGATGGCGGGCTGGGCGCCCGCAGCGGCTTTCGATCTGGCAAGATCGGGTTCAACGTGCTTGTTCATGCCCGTGCCCTCTCTGAAAAGCTGAATTCACACAGTTCCATGAACTCGAAATCGCCGGTGGCGCGTGTCCATGTCCGTTCAAGCGCACTGGCGCGCGTGATCGTCGCCGTCCGGCGGAAGCTCTCGCAATGGCCGTAGGGCACTTCCACCGGCGCGCCGTGCACCATCACCTCGTCACCGGGATGGACCACCACGCCGTTGTCGAAGCGCAGGTGAGCGCCCAGTTCCTCGAATGTATTGTTGATTTCGACAGTGCACGGAACCTCTTCCCTGCGCCGTCCTATCAGCGGTGTCTTGCTCATGGCTTCTCATTCCCTCTCGAAGCTAGCAGTTCAGCATAAGCGGCGGCGTTATCAGGCCCGAAGGCATTGAGATAAATCCGTTCGCCGGTGGCGGTATCGGAGAGCGACACGGAGCCGTTCTCCCATCTGATCAGCCGGTAAGGCAGCCCTTCAGGCGTTTCAGCCATCAGCCGCATCCGTGACAGGGCCCTGAGCGAGCCCCGCACGAAACCACCCTCTTCCGGCGCAAGGGTGATGATTGGTTCGCCCGTCCGGGCATCTGAAATCGTGATTTCCGTGTCATGCGCCCCGGCGATCACGATGTCCCGGATCGCCTGCGGCTGGCCATAGACGTTGAGCACCGTGCCGATACCGGTCTTCATCCCGAAGAGCGTCGCGGCGATTGAGAACCCGAGCAGTCCCAGGCCAAGCACCAGCGGAAACCGCGGAAACCGCCGCGCCTTGCGGCTCGGCGATTGCGGTCCGCGGTCTGCCTCGGGATAGTGGGGGCTCAACGCGTTCATGATCTTACTCCGCGGCTTCGATTGCCGGGGCGGATGACACCGGTCCGGTCTGTTTGGGGGAGGCGGATGCCAGTCTTTCAACGATCCTTGGCGTTCTGCTGACTGCCAGCGCGGAGGACAGCACGTTGGCCGCGATGGCCACGTCCTTCAGGCAGATCATCTGCGGCATCAACGCACCTTTCTTGAACCCGCGCACATGCGGCCAGAACACCAGCCAGGACAGCCGGTCGCCGGGCTTGAGCGTCAGCGCGATGTCGCCATTGCCGTTCGTGTCCTCGCGCATATCCGCCGAGAGGATCCGGGTGAAGGGCAGGTTGAACGTCGCCGAAAGCGCCACACCGATGCGCATGACGATGCGCTTGTTGGTGATCGTATAGAGCGTGGTCTTCTGTACCCCCCAGGCGAAGGCCTCCAAAAGGCCGATCGCGATGGTCGACAGGATGGCGAGCGCGCCCGAAGAGAACAGGATTTCGCTTGGCAGCCGGCCATCATAGATGCCGGCGGTTATGTTCCACAGCACCAGCACCCCGAAATAGCCCGCGATCCAGCGTGTCTTCATGATCTGGCGAGAGACCTGTGCCGATGACGGCGCACCCTGCCAGAGAATATGCTCGCCTTCGGGCAGCCGGCCGGGTAGGCCGGGCACCGGTTCATAATCGTGTTCTGGTCCGCCGGTCTCGCTCATGCCAGCGGCTCCTGGCGGCTCGGGTCGGCATAGAGCAGGCCGGAACCGAAATAGGCGGTGATCTGGTCTTCCTCGAGGAAGCTCACGCTGTCCGACTGCTTGGTGCTGGGCACCGATGCGAACTGCTCGCCGCGCAGGGCGTGCACATAGAAGATGCGTTCGCCGTCCCCGGTCTTGCGGAAGACACCGAAATTGATTGGCACCAGGATCTGTCGCGGCGCATCGCCCACTTCGGTGGTGGCTTCGAGGTAGCGCAACATCTGTTCCGAGCGGTCAACCCAGACATCTGAAACGGTGCCGGCAACAACCAGGTCGTAGCCAACCACCCGCACGCCGACGGGATTGATCTCGCCCTCGGCAACGGCGAAGTCGCTCGCCACCCGCAGCGGCACGATCTTGGCCTTGCCGTCATGGCTGAGGTCCGGTGTGTCGGACCGTTCCGCCCAGGAGCCGGGACCGATCGAATCGAGCATTGGATTGTCGCCGGTGGGCAGGTAGGGCGCGCCAGAGAAATTCGCGATCTTGGCGCCCGGTACGGGCCGGTCGGCATTGTCGCGCTTGTCGTTGGGGACCGACACCTCACCGTGGCCGTGCGGCAGCAGGAAGGTCTTGGCCGGCGGCAGGAACAGCCAGTCGTCGCGGTTGAACGCGCCCGACTGATCGGCTTCCAGCGGGTAGCCTTCGCGGCGGTCTTCCTGCCGGATGTAGAAAAGCAGCAGCGCGAAAAACACCCAGAACGCGTATAGCGTCACCTGGGCGACATCGATGTATCCTGTAATGGCTCCGGTTTCCATGACTTCTCTCCTTGCTGCGCGGCGCTTCAGCCGGGCATTTCTGCCAGTCCGAAGCGTGGGCTCCGGGTTTGATTGGGGATTGAGCGGCGGGCGGCGAGCGGCCCGAGAGCCGCGAGCGCCGCAAACAGCAGCCCGATTTCGAGGTGATAGACAACGCTGTACCCGGCAGCCGGTGCGCTGAGCGCGGCACCGGGCTCAGCCCCGGCCACAAGGCTGTTGACGCCGTCGCGGATCAGCCCGCCGGCGGCAAGCCCGAGCCCGATGGCCGTTGCCTGAACCGCGCCCCAGGCGCCGATGGCGAGGCCATTGTCGGACTTTTCCGCGATATCCATCGCTGCCAGCATTGTGCAGACGGCAAACAGACCTCCGCCAAAGCCGATGATACCCGCGCCAGTGCGGAACAGGTTGGCTGCATGAAGCGGCTCGGAAAAGATGATCGCCGAAAAACCGGTAATGCCCGCCACCAGCCCGAGGGCTGCCAGCCGGTACATGTTGGCACCCTTCTGAAGGGCGCGGCCGGCATGGGCGAAGCCGAGCAGGGTGCCCGCGGCCCAGATCGCCGTCAGCAGCGTCGTCTGGCTCACCGAAAGCTTGAGAACCTCGCCGCCATAGGGCTCGAGCAGCACGTCCTGCATCGAGAACGCGGCTGCGCCGAGCGCCACCGCGACCAGCAGGCGGATGGTTCCCTTTTCCTTGCGGTAGGCGGCAAAGGCCTCGGAAAAACGCGGTGTCTCGCGGTTGTGCCTGGTCGCCACCGGGTTGCGCGGCTCCTGTTTCCACAGGCAGATGACGTTGAGCACAACGGTGACGACGGCGGCGCCCTGAACCACCTTGATCAGGATCAGAGGCGAGTAGTTGCGCAAAAGGATGGCGAAGACGATTGAGGCGATCAGCATGCCGACCAGCAGCATGACATACATCAGCGCCACCACCCGCGGCCGGTTTTCCTCCGCCGACAGATCCGTGGCGAGCGCCAGCCCGGCGGTCTGCGCCATGTGCATGCCCAGCCCCGTGAGCAGGAAGGCCAGCAGCGCACCCGCAGGTCCCGCCCACTCCGGGCCGGTGGTCTGCGATTGCAGCAGCAGAAGAGCGAATGGCATGATCGCCAGCCCGCCGAACTGCAGGATGGTGCCAAGCCAGATATAGGGCACGCGACGTACCCCGAGCGCGGATTTGTAGGTGTCGGACCGGTGGCCGATCAACGCCCGGAACGGGGCGGCCAGCACCGGGATTGCCACCATCAGCGCCACCAGCGAGGTGGGCACGCCGAGCTCGACGATCATCACCCGGTTGAGCGTGCCGGTCAGAAGCACCGCAGCCATGCCGATGGACCACTGGAACATCGACAGCCGCATCAGCCGGCCAAGCGGAAGGTCCTCGGTCGCCGCATCTGCAAACGGCAGATAGCGCGGACCGAGCGACTTCCATGTGTCGAGCATCTTGCGGTTGGCTGTGGCGACGATCTTCATGAGCGGACGAGCTCCTGTGCCTCGGAGATGTAGAATCCGCTCGAAATCCGCGCGGTCTCACCCCGGCTCCAGTCCTGCATGTCGCCGCGTGCAAGCATCCGGTTCATCATCTGGTCGATCACCACCGGATGGATCAAAGGCGAGCGGTCGCTGCGCGGAAACAGGCCTCCCAGCTTGTGCATCGCGGCAAGAAACCCGGTACGCGGGGCAAGCGTGAACACCATCTTCCGGCTGGTGCGTTGCGCCAGTCCGGCGATCGCAGCAGTGGCTTCATCGCCGCTGTAGTGAATGAGCGCATCCATCGACACCACGGCATCGAAGTCGCCATGTTCCGGCGACAGCATGTCGCCGGCGGTCAGGCGCACCGATCCGCCATTGCGGATCGCAGGCAGGGCTTCGTTTGCGTGTTCGATCATCTGCGGCGAGAGGTCGACGCCCAGCACATCCGCACCGCGGTGGGCCAGCTCGATTGCCAACGGCCCGGCGCCGCAGCCGGCATCGAGGATGCGCCAGCCGCTCAGGTCTTCGCCAAACCGGTCGAGGATTGCCTGGCGCATGGCATCCCGTCCCGCACGCACCGTGGCGCGCACACCGGACACCTTTTCGGTCGAGACCAGCCGTTTCCAGGCGTCGAGCGCGGTGCGGTCGAAATAGGTCTGGATCTCATCCCGGCGCTTGATGTAGGCGGCGTCCTGCATGGTCCTGTCTCACTCGAAACCGAGGAAATCGAAGATCTCCCGGTCCTTCATCGGGTTGGCCGAGAGCTCTTCCGTTCCGGCCCACAATTGCTCGGCAAGCTTCATGTATTCCTGCTGGATCGACACGATCTCCGGATCGTCGCCCATTTCGAACAGGGTGCATTTTTTCAGCCGGCTCCTGCGCACGGCGTCGGAGTCGACGATATGGGCCAGCCGCTTGAGGCCGATCGCCTCGTTGTAGCGGTCGATCTGGTCGGTTTCGCGCGAGCGGTTGGCGATGACGCCGCCAAGCCGCACGTCGTAGTTTTTCGACTTGGCCTTGATGGCGGCGACGATGCGGTTCATGGCGAAGATCGAATCGAAATCGTTGGCGGCCACAACGACGGCACGCTCTGCATGCTGCAGCGGAGAGGCGAAGCCGCCGCAGACAACGTCGCCGAGCACGTCGAAAATCACCACATCGGTGTCCTCGAGCAGGTGATGCTCCTTGAGCAGTTTGACCGTCTGACCGACAACGTAGCCGCCGCAGCCGGTGCCCGCGGGCGGGCCGCCGGCCTCGACGCACTGCACGCCGTTGAAGCCCTCGAACACGAAGTCTTCGGTCCTGAGTTCCTCGGGATGAAAATCGACACCTTCGAGCACATCGATCACCGTCGGGATCAGGCTCTTGGTCAGGGTGAAGGTGGAATCGTGCTTGGGGTCGCAGCCGATTTGCAAGACCCGCTTGCCCAGCATCGAAAACGCCACCGACAGGTTTGATGATGTCGTCGACTTGCCGATGCCGCCCTTGCCGTAGATGGCGAAGACCTTGGCCTTGCCCGCGTCCATTTCGGTTTCCAGATGCACCTGGACGCTGCCGTCGCCGTCACCATTGCCATCCAGGCCTGCGGCCTGCTTGAGCTTGGCGGTACGTGCCTCGTCCATGATCGTGCGCGGGTGGGTAAAGAGATTCATTCTGCAGCCTCCACGGACAAGCCTTCGGCACGATCTTCCATTTCCTCGCCCGCAGCGCAGAGCGCGGCCCAGGTATCGTCGTCCGGTGTCCAGTAATTTCTGTCTTTTGCCTCGATCAGGCGGTTGACCATGCGCAGCGATGAAGCGGGGTTCATCTCCGAAAGCCGCCGGCGCATTGCCTCATCGAGAATGAAGGTTTCGCTCAGCTTCTGGTACACCCAGGGCTGAACGTCGCCGGTGGTCGCCGACCATCCGACCGTGTTGGAAATCTGCGCCTCGATCTGGCGCACACCCTCGTAGCCGTGGGCAAGCATGCCCTCGAACCATTTCGGGTTGAGCGAACGCGTGTGGGTTTCCAGCGCCACCTGTTCACCAAGTGTCCGGACCTTGCCTTCGCCCTGGGTCTGATCGGAGATGAACACCGGCAACTGTTTGCCGTTCTGGGCCAGTGAAACCGCTTTCGAAATCCCGCCCAGCGTGTCGAAATAATGATCGATCGTGGTCACGCCTAGTTCGACCGAATCGAGGTTCTGGTAGGCCATGTCGACCTTGGCAAAGACATCGTTTAGCAGCTCGACCTGCGCCGACGACTTGCCCTTGCGGTCGATCGCAAAGCCCTTGCGGCTTGTGTAGGTGTCGGCGATTTCCTGGTCGTCGGTCCAAGCGCTGGAGCCGATCAGGAAATTCACGTTGGCGCCATAGGCACCATCCGCATTGGAAAACACCCGGTAGGCAGCCTGCTCGAGGTCGCAGCCATGCTCGGCGGCATAGGCGAGCGCATGCTTGCGTATGAAATTCATGTTTTCCGGCTCATCGGCCACTGCCGCCAGGTAGGAAGCCTCGGCCAGCATCGAAGCCTGCAGCGGCAACAGATCGCGGAAGATCCCCGAAAGCGTCATCACCGCATCGATCCGCGGTCGCTTGAGCTCGTCGAGCGGGATCAGTTCGGCGCCACAGACCCGGTTGTAGGCGTCTAGCCGCGGCCGTGCGCCCATCAGCGCCATGGCCTGGGCCATCGGGCTGCCCTCGGTCTTCAGATTGTCGGTGCCCCACAGCACGATGGCGATGGTTTCGGGCAGCATGCCGTCGGTTTCGAAATAGCGCTCCAGCACCTTGGCCGCCTGCCGTGCACCGTCCTTGACGGCGTAGGCGCTTGGAATGCCGAACGGATCGAAGCCATGAATGTTGCGCCCGGTGGGCAGCATGTCCGGTGTCCTGAGAAGGTCGCCGCTGGGCGAGGGTGCCACGAAGCGGCCGTCGAGCGCGGTGATCAGCCCGTCGAGTTCACGGTTGTTGGCAAGATTGGCATTGGCCCGAACAAGCCGTACGATCAGCGCGTCGGCCTCGTTGCCGCCGCGTGCGGCATCGATGGCCGCAGTGTCGAAATCGGCGATGGCGTCAATCACTTCCGCTGCGGGCGATTGTGTCTCGTCGGCCTCGGCGATCTGGGCCAGCATCTCGCGCCGCTCATCAATGTTCATGGCGCGGCCGGCCACGTGCAGCCCGTGCGGGATCAGCGTATATTCGAGCTCAAGCATGGCAGCCGTCAGTTGCGCCACATAGCGTTCGGGATCGTCAGCCGGCACCGCACGGTTGAGCTCCAGCTGCCCGGCCTGGATCATGATCAGCTCGAACGCCTCGGTGCGTTCCTCGGTCTGGCTTGCATCCAGATTGCGCAGCCGGTCGAGCGAGGATTTGAGTTCGCTCAGGCCCTTGTAGAGCCCGGCATTGGTCACCGGCGGGGTCAGGTAGGATACAAGCGTTGCCGCCGACCGGCGCTTGGCAATCGTGCCTTCGGACGGGTTGTTGGCGGCATAGAGATAGAAATTCGGCAGATCCCCGATCAGCCTGTCCGGCCAGCACTTGCCCGACATGCCCGACTGCTTGCCAGGCATGAATTCGAGCGCGCCATGGGTGCCGAAATGAAGAACCGCATCGGCGCGGAAATTGCGCTTGAGATAGGTGTAGAACGCGGCGAACGCATGGGTCGGAGCAAAGCCCTTCTCGAACAGGAGCCGCATCGGGTCGCCCTCATAGCCGAAGCCCGGCTGGACTGCGACAAGCACATTGCCGAACTGCCGGCCGAGCACGAAGATCGACTTTCCGTTGGTGAAGATACGGCCTGGTGCAGGCCCCCATTGCGCCTCGATCTCGTCGAGGTGCTTCTCGTTGCGGACATGATCGTCGGCGCTCACCAGCGCATGCACATTGGCCAGCGCGCCATACTGCGCGGCATTGCCGTTGAGCACCATGTCGCGGAGGTCGTCAACGCTTGTGGGAACCTCGATCGTGTAGCCTTCGTCCCGCATCCTGAGCATCGTCGCATGCAGCGATTCAAACACCGAGAGGAAGGCTGCTGTGCCCATGTTGCCGGCGTTTGGCGGGAAGTTGAAAATCGTCAGCGCGATCTTGCGGCTGGCACGTTCGCTCTGGCGCAACGTCACCAGCTTTTCGATCCGTCCGGCCAGCACTTCCACCCTTTCGGGATGCGCGCTCATGCAGGAGCGGCCCTTGGGGCAGGTGCCGAGATTGCGGGCACAGACGCAAGGCTGCGTTCCTGACGCATTCTCGGTGCGGCCGCCGAACACCATGGTGCCGGTGGCGCCGTCGAGTTCCGGGATCGCCACCATGATGGTGGTCTCGATCGGCATCAGGCCGCGGTCGGATTCCTCCCAGCGCTCGATTGACTGGAACTCGGTCACATGCGCCGCCACGTAGGGTACGTCGAGTGTTGCGAGCGTCTCGGCGGCGGCTGCGGCATCGGAATAGGCCGGGCCGCCGACCAGCGAGAATCCGGTCAGCGACAGCATCGCGTCGATCCGGGTTCCGGTCTGTCCGCCCGACAGGAAGGCCTCGATCGGGCCGCGCATGTCGAGGCCCGAGGAAAACACCGGCACGACATTGAAGCCACGGCGTTCAAGCGACCGGATCACGCCGTTGTAGTGGCCGGTGTCGCCCGACAGGATGTAGGAGCGCAGCAAGAGCAGGCCGATTGTGCCCCTGGCGCCGGGCTTGAGTGGCAGCGCCTTGATCCCGGCGCTGACCCGGCCCTTGATGTCGGGGTGATAAACACCCTGTTCGGGATACTCGATCGGCGCCTGGGCTGTGACCTTGCCGCGCAGGGCGCGGCGCTCGCCATCGGCGTACTTGTCGACCAAGAGCCGCACCAGGTTGGCGATATTGGCGTCTGATGCGGCAATCCGGTACTGCATGGCGATGAAATAGTTGCGCACGTCCTGCGCGGTGCCCGGGATGAACCGGAGCAGTTTCGGCAGCCGCTTGAGCATCGCCATCTGGCGCTCGCCTGCGGTCCGGCCGGTGTCCTTCTTGTCCTTGGACCGATCGCCGCGCAGTTTCTTCAAAAGGGCAAGCGGCCCCTTCTGCTCGCCGTCCATCTTGAACCGGCCCATCGAGGTGTTCTTCATGATCTCGCCGGTCGACATGCAACACATCATTGCGTCGCAGTGATCGCGCCGTGCCGCGAGTGACGGCCCGATCGCCTTGACGTGTTCCTCGATGAACAGCATCGAGGCGACGATGATGTTGCCCTTGGCGATGTCGTCCTTGCAGGCCTGCAATTTGTCCGGATTGTCATTCCAGTCGGTCGCCGCGTGCACGCTCAGGTGCAGATTGGGCAGTTCGTCCGCAAGCATCCGCCGCGCATCATCCACCGCTGCCGACATGTGATTGTCGAGCGTGATCAGAACCACATTGACTGGAGCGGTGTTAACGCCCGAAGTGTGCTTTGGCATCGTACAATGTCTCTATGGTGATCGGATTGAGCCCGTTTTGGGCCGCGTAGGATTCGGTGTTGCGCCGCGCCTTTCCGCGGACGAAGAAGGGGATCTTGCGCAGTTCGCGCTCGGCGTCGCTGGTCCAAGCCGGCTGGTCGTCGTTGGCGGCAGTTGAGGCCGCGGTGTCGGGGGCGGGGGTCTCGGCGTGTGTTGCGGGCCGTTCAGCCTGCACGTCGGGCTGGTGGGCGCCTGCCGGCCCGCCATGGCTCAGATGCGAGGACCCGGCATCGTCATGGAACTCGAAATCGCCACGGAACATCTGCAGCAGGTGCTCTTCAAGCCCCATCATCAGTGGGTGTACCCAGCTGTCGAAGATCACGTTGGCGCCTTCAAAGCCCATCTGCGGCGAGTAGCGCGCGGGGAAATCCTGCACATGCACCGGGCTCGAGATCACCGCGCAGGGCAGCCTGAGCCGCTTGGCGGCGTGGCGCTCCATCTGCGTTCCCAGAACCAGTTCCGGTTGCGCGGCAATGATGGCGTCCTCGACATCGAGGTGATTGTCAGAAATCAGCGGCTCGACGCCGTATTTCGCGGCGGCCTCGCGCACATCGCGGGCAAATTCTCGCGAATAGGTGCCAAGCCCGCAGACCTTGAAGCCGAGTTCTTCGGAAGCGATCCGGGCTGCGGCGATGGCATGGGTGGCGTCGCCGAAGACGAACACCCGCTTGCCGGTGAGATAGTTGGAATCGATCGAGGCCGAGTACCAGGACAGCCGTTCGGCACCGGTTTCAAACAGTTCGGACGGCACCGAAACGCCCGCGACCTTGGCTACCTCGGCGACGAAGTCGCGCGTGGCACCGACGCCGATCGGAACCGTTGTCACCATCTCCTGGCCGAACTGGCGCTTGAGCCAGCGGGCCGCCGTATCGGCGATTTCCGGATAGAGCACGATGTTGAAATGGGCCTGCGGGATCCGGGCAAGATCGGCGGGCGACGCGCCGAGCGGCGCAACCGTGTTGATCCGGATGCCCAGCGATTCGACCAGTCGCACCACCTCGACGATGTCGTCGCGGTTGCGGAAGCCGAGCGAGGATGGGCCCAGAATGTTGCAGCTTGCCTGCTCGGGGGCAGTTTCGGGCTTGCCGGCGCCGCCGGCGAATGCCCGGACCAGCCGGTAGAAGGTCTCGGCAGCCCCCCAGTTTTCCTTCTTCTGGTAGGACGGCATTTCCAGGGGCACCACCGGAACGTTCAAACCCAGCGTCTTGGCCAGTCCGCCAGGATCGTCCTGGATCAGCTCTGCTGTGCAGGATGCTCCGACCAGGAGCGCTTGAGGCTTGAACCGGGCCACCGCGTCGCGCGCGGCGGTCTTGAAGATTTCCGCGGTGTCGCCGGAAAGATCGCGCGCCTGGAATGTTGTGTAGGTCACCGGCGGGCGCTTCTTGTTGCGCTCGATCATGGTGAACAAGAGGTCGGCATAGGTGTCGCCCTGCGGCGCATGCAGCACGAAGTGGACGTCGCGCATCGAATTGGCGACGCGGATGGCGCCGACATGGGGAGGGCCTTCATAAGTCCAGACGGTCAGCTCCATGGCTCAGCTCCCCACTTTCAGAAGCTCGCGCCGCATCAGCGGCCGGGCAATCAGCTCGGCCAGGTCGCCGGCCTGCTCGTAGCCCTGCAGCGGCGTGAAGACGAACTCGATCGACCATTTGGTCGACCGGCCCTCGGCCTCGAACGGATTGCCAAGACCCATCCCGCAGATGATCAGGTCCGGATTGTCGCTGTGCACCCGGTCGATCTGCCGCTCGACATCCTGGCCCTCGCTGACACGCACAGTGTCGGGCAGCAGAGCCAGCTCGGCGCCAACCACGTCACGATTGAGATAAGGCGTACCCACCTCGACGATCGATGTGCCCATTTCCCGTGACAGGAAGCGTGCCAGCGATGGCTCGAGCTGCGAATCGGGAAACAGGAACACCGATTTGCCCTCGAGCACCGGGCGGTAGCGCGCAACGGCGCGGCGGGCGCGTTCGCGACCCGGCGCGGTGATTGCGTCGAATTTGGCTTCCGGTACACCGAAGCTGTCGGCAATGGCGCGGTACCAGGCCGTTGCGCCTTCTTCGCCAAGCGGGAAGGGGGCCGCAATCCTTTGTGCGCCGCGGCGTTCAAGCGCCTGGGCGCAGGCGCCGACCCAGGGCTGGGCCAGGATGAACCGTGTGTTGGGGCCGACCGGCGGCAAAGTGGTCGAGGAGCGCGAGGGCAGGAACCGGACCGGGCCGACACCGAGGCCGTCGAACACCCGCATCATCTGGTCTTCCACGACATCGCCGAGCGCGCCGACAACGACGAGAGAGGCCGCAGCATCGGCTGCTTCAGCGGGCATTTCCGGGACCAGGGCTGCGAGGAAATTGTCCTCTCCCTGGGTAAAGGTCGTCTCGATGCCCGATCCCGAATAGGCCATCACCCGGCAGGCGGGCGAATGCTCGCCATTGAGACGGCTGGCCGCGCGCGGCAGGTCGAGCTTGATCACTTCCGACGGGCAGGAGCCGACCAGAACCAGAAGCTTGATCTCGGGACGGCGGGCCAGAAGCCGGGTCACCACCTTGTCGAGTTCGTCATTCATGTCGGCCATGCCGGCAAGGTCGCGCTCGTCGATGATGGCGGTGGCGAATCGCGGTTCGGCGAAGATCATCACGCCGGCTGCCGATTGCATGAGGTGAGCGCAGGTACGCGAGCCGACGATCAGGAAGAAGGCGTCCTGCATCTTGCGGTGCAGCCACATGATCGAGGTTAGGCCGCAGAACACTTCATGCTGACCGCGTTGCTTGAGCACGTCGCGGGCCGGTTTGGCGGCGGTGTCGGAACAGGCGGTGCTGGCGTCAAATATTGTGGTCATGCCGAAGCCTCGATGTTTGAATGGGAGGAGGCGTCCAGGCGTGCCAGACGGAATTTCCAGAGGAACTGTCCGGCATTGACGACGTAGGAAACATAGGCGGCGACGGCCAGAGCCATCAGCTGCCCGTCAGAAAGCAAGCCGCCGAACAGCGCCGCCAGATAGGCGGTGTGCAGGGCGAGCACCAGCATCGAGACCATGTCTTCCCAGAAGAACGGGCGGGCGAAGAGATAGGCGCCGAACACCTCCTTCTCCCAGATCGAGCCGGTGACCATGATGGCGTAGAGCGTCATTGTCTTGATGACGATCGAGGCATGGGCGGCCATCAGCCAGGAACCGGTCAGCCACCAATGCGCGATAAGGCCGACGGAAATCGCAAAGACCAGGAACTGGATTGGCGCGAGAATGCCTTGAACCAGAGTCCAGACCGATTGGTCGCGACGGATGCGCTCTTCAACCGAGTAGAGACCGACTGGATTTTCGCTGAGCGAAACATGCGCATTCATCTGGCTCTATCCCTCTCCACTCGAGACCCCGATGTGAAGAGGTTAGTCACAGAATTTGAAAGTGTCAATTTTAATTGACGTCATATCAGGTTTACAAAGGGAACAATTCGTATCATTCTCTTCATGCCACAGCGGGAGAGACTCCATGACGGAGATCCGGTTGGTCTGGGTTCAAGGGCAGGTGCATTTTCAACGCCCCTGCTGCCAGATCCAACCCTCTTGACGGACTGCGTGGGTGCCGCGGATCGGAGCGGCCGGAAAGGTTTCGGGGTCATGAAAACAGATCCGCAAGTCCCAGGTACCGCCAGTGTCGGCGGAGTTTCCGGTGCGTTGAAGCAAGAGCGGGCCGGTAACGACCTGTACAACATCATCGAACGCGTCGTGGTGAAGACCTGTTTCAAGGGTGGTCTTCCGGGGTCGGGATCAAGAGATGCCGGTGCCGCAGGCCAGTCCGGTCCATCCGTCGCCCCCACCATCAACAGGACCGGTCATCCATGTCCGGACGCGAGTGTCGCCATGACATTATCCCAGTCCGAAGACCAGCTCTCCGGCGCCATGCCGGGTTCCTCCGCAATGGAGGGTGTCAAACGGTTCATATCGGTCCTCGACAAGATCTATGCCAAGGTGCTCTCGGACGGCGAGTTCGATTACATCGGCTTCATGCGGGCGCGCTCCCTCGGACCTTCCGAGATGCTCGACCTCCTGGAAGCCTGCGCGGTTCGTTTGGGCGAGGAGTGGGAGTGCGACAGCCTCGGCTTTGCCGTGGTCACGGTCGCCACTTCGCGGCTGCAGCGCATATTGGCGCGGTTGAGCCAGGATAACCGTTGTTTCGAACGCTCTGCTGGTGATCGTTCGATGCTGTTGCTGGTGCCGCGCGGCGAAACACATCTGTTTGCCGTCAGCCTGATCGAGGAGCGTTTCCGCCTTCGGGGCTGGGAAACCAGCATGATCTTTACCGACCGTATTCTGGATTTGTCAGAGGTGATGAGGTCCGGTGATTTTCAGCTGGTATGCATTGCATGGCTCGACAATAGGCTTAAGAATCGGGTTGAATCCGTTCTGCAAGCAATTCACACGTCCGTAAATCGGGAACGGACCTGTGTAATCGCTGGCGGGCCGGCTGCTGCGGAACACTCCCAGTGGCTGGTAGAACGGGGCGTTGAAAAGGTTTGCAGCAATGCCCAAATCGCGTTAGAGACAGCGGAGAGGCATGGCGCAACTCGCATTTCGGCGCAAATTGCGACGGGAATAAACGGCTCCCTGTTGGAACCGTTGCGAAGTGCCTGATCGGAAAATGGAACAACAAACCTCCAGGACACTCCACCGAACCTTTGAAAAAACCCTTCAAGCGTTCGCGGACCTCCCGCCTTCTGTGTCGCTCACCATGGCGTCGCTCGGTGGTGACGTGACTCTCCTGGTCGACGCTTCCGGATCCATTATCGATGTTGCCTACCTCGACGCGGCAATCCAGCGATTTGGTGTCGAGGACTGGCCCGGACGGGCCTGGACCGATACGGTCACCGGCGAAAGCGTCGACAAGATCCGCAATCTCATCGATGAATGTGCCAAGACCGGCGCCAGCCGTACCCATCAGGTCAATCACCCCGGCGCCCGGGGCTCGGATCTGCCGATTGAATACGTGCTCCGCCGCATCGACGGTTTTCCCTATCTCGTGGCGTCGGGAACCGACCTTCGCAAGTTTGCCGAAGTCCAGCAGCAATTGATTCAGGCCCAGTTCGAGCTGGAGCGGGAATATCGCCGCGTGCGCGAATCCGAGGCCCGCTATCGCGTCATCTATCAACGCATGGATGCCGCACTTCTGGTCGTTGATGGTGAGACCCGGCGGATCATAGACGGCAATGCCGCCGCCGGCAGCATCTGCGGTGTAACCCTGGACAAGATGGTCGGAGACACTCTGGTCTCCCTGGTCCAGCGCGATGGTCGCGAGCGCTTGATGGAGGCCCTGGCCGAATCGCGGTCGCTTGGGCAGAGCCGAACGCTGGCAGTCTCCGCGTCATCCGACGGTTCCGCGATCGAACTCAGGATCAGCCCGTACCGCGAAAACGGCAAGATCAATTATCTGGTCTCCATTTCCAGCCAGGTCGAGGAAGATTATCCCACCCGCAGTCTTACGGCTGACAAGTGGGGTTGGACCGAAGCCGTGCCCGAGGCCCAGATCGTGATCGATGCGAAGGGCGCCATCCACTCGGTCAATGGCCGCTTTCTCGACATGATCCATCTGCTCAGCCGCAGTCTTGCCGTCGGGCGCAATGTCAACAACTGGCTTGGTGCCTCGAGTGTTGACATGCAGGTTCTGTCCAACCGGCTGCGCGACGAAGGCGAAGTGCGCCAGTTCCTGACCGTGGTGCGTGACGATATGGGTGCCAGCAGGCCCGTCAGGCTGTCGGCGACACGCATCGACACCGGCGGTGATCCGCTCTACTCGGTCATCGTTACGGAGCAGGGCACGCGGGAAATGCCTGCCGCCGCGAAAGCCAATGGCGTGCATGGGGCCACGTCGGATTTCTCGGAGCTGATCGGGCGGGTGCCGCTCAAGGAACTGATCCGCGAATCGGCCGACGTCATCGAGAAACTCTGCATTGAGGCGGCGCTGACCCAGACCGAAAACAATCGGGCCGCCGCTGCGGATCTTCTCGGCCTCTCCCGCCAGAGCCTGTACCTCAAGCTCAAGCGCTACGGGCTCGAGGACTACACCGGCCGGGCCTGAGCCTGTCTGCTTGGTCCGTCGCCAACTGTAAAATAACATTTACACTGTCAATTTGAATTGACGTTATCGCTTCCCGGTCATAGACTTTTGTCATGACCATGGCGCAAACAACTCCCGCTTCTCCCAGGGTGCCCACACCGGGTGCGGTGCTGGCCTTGCTCAAGCCCGTCACCTGGTTTCCGCCGATGTGGGCCTTTGCCTGCGGCGCGATTTCCGCCGGGCAGATCACCTCCGACCGATGGATCGCGGTGGGGCTCGGCGTTCTGCTCGCCGGGCCGTTGCTGTGCGGCACCAGCCAGGCGGTCAATGACTGGTTCGACCGCCATGTCGACGCCATCAACGAACCTGACAGGGTCATCCCATCGGGCCGTATGCCTGGGCGCTGGGGTCTCTGGGTGGCGATCTTCAACTCCATCCTGTCGATGATCGTTGCCGCCTTGCTTGGCACGACCGTCTTTGTCGCCGCAGCCATCGGGCTGGCGCTCGCCTGGGCCTATTCGGCACCGCCGTTCCGGCTCAAGCGCAACGGCTGGTGGGGCAATACGGCTTGCGGATTTTCCTACGAGACCTTGCCTTGGATCACCGCCGCCGCAGCGGCGTTGGGAACCGTTCCCAGCGGTGAGATCTTCATCATCGCGTTCTTGTACGGCCTTGGTGCACTGGGCATCATGACGCTCAATGATTTCAAATCGATGGAAGGCGACACCAAAATGGGTATCGCCTCGCTGCCGGTGCAGATGGGCGCCAGGGCCGCGGCCATGTTCGCCGGCCTGTCGATGATCGTGCCGCAGCTGGTGGTGGTTGGTCTGCTGTTGGTCTGGAGCCACGCCTGGTCTGCTGCGGCAGTCGGCGCGCTGGCCCTCGCGCAGGCCGTGGCATTGCCCCGTCTGGTTGCCGATCCGAAGGGCAAGGCGATCTGGTACTCGGCGCTCGGCGTCGGGCTCTACGTCACCGGCATGATGATCACCGCATTTGCGATCCGGCCCTGAGCCGGACCTGGGAGGGAGAGAGGCAATGGCTGGATACGCGGCAACGGGACAGAGCGGAGCCACTGCGGGCCTCGGCTGGCTCTCGATCGTGCGGCTTGGACTGGTACAGGCGTCGCTGGGATCGATCGTGGTACTCACCACCTCGGTTCTCAACCGCGTCATGGTGGTCGAGCTGATGCTTGCCGCCGTCATCCCCGGGCTCCTTGTCGGCCTACACTACGGCGTCCAGATTTCCCGGCCGCTGTGGGGGCATGGCTCCGACCGCGGCGGGAGGCGCACGCCCTGGATCGTTGGCGGTATCCTGTTGTTGGCGTTGTCGGGTACGGGAGCGTCTGCCACCACGCTGTTGTTCGGCGATCATTTCTGGCTGGCCATGGCGCTGGCGATCGGTTGTTTCGCCCTGATCGGGCTTGGTATCGGCGCTGCGGGAACCTCGCTGCTGGCCTTGCTGGCAAGCCGCACCGCGCTGCATCGCAAGCCTGCTGCCGCAACCATCGTCTGGATGATGATGATCGCCGGCATCGTCGTCACCGCGATCATCTCCGGCGCCTGGCTTGATCCGTTTTCCTTTGTCCGGCTGATCACTGTGACGGCGATTGCCGGAGCCATCGCCTTCACGCTGACCTGTGTCGCGATCTTCAATGTCGAACGCAACACCATGCCCGTCGACGGCCCGCCGGCGGCGCAGCGGCTCGATTTCCGCCGCAGTCTGGCTGCCACCTGGGGCGATCGTGATGCACGGCTGTTCACTGTTTTCGTTTTTGTCTCGATGCTCGCCTACGCCACCCAGGATCTCATTCTCGAGCCCTTCGGCGGATTGCTGTTTGGCCTTACGCCGGGCGAAACCACGCAGATTTCAGGTCTGCAGCACAGCGGCATCCTGCTTGGCATGGCAATGGTCGGCGTGCTCGGCTCGCTGTTTGCCCGGAAGAAGCCGCTTATTCTCAAGGCCTTCATCTTCTTTGGCTGTGTCGGCTCGGCGGTGGCGCTGGCCGGTCTTTCTCTGTCTGCATTGGTTGCGCCGGCCTGGCCGCTCAAGGCCAACATCTTCGTGCTCGGCGTCGCCAATGGCGCTTTCGCCGTCGCCGCCATCGGCGCGATGATGATGCTGGCCTCGGGCGGCGACGGTGCCTCCGAGGGCATCCGCATGGGTGTCTGGGGCGCCGCCCAGGCAGTCTCCTTCGGCCTCGGCGGCTTTCTCGGCACCGTCGCAATCGACGTTACAAGAGCCCTGACCGGCGACACGCCCTTGTCCTTTGCCGTTGTCTTCGGACTTGAGGCCGGTCTGTTCGTCGTCGCCGCGGCAATCGCGCTTCTGATCAGGACACCGGCGCACCGGCAGCCCGGCCTTCCAGCCCGGGAGCGGGTGCCTGAACCTGCCCCCTCCTACGCAATTCCAGCGGAGTGAAGATCATGCATTTGAACACCCATGATGCACCACGCGACCATGTCGCCCCGACCCATTATGACGTGATCGTCATCGGTGGCGGCCCCGCCGGCGCGCGTGCGGCCGAACGGCTGGCCGCAGCCGGACGAAGCACCTTGCTGGTCGACAAGGAGGGCCGCACCAAACCCTGTGGCGGGGCCATTCCGTCCAATGCCATGGCGCAATATGCAATCGCGCCCGAGCAGATCAAGGCGCGCGTTCGCGGTGCCCGGATGACCGGCCCGAGCGGAGTTCAGGTCGGCATGGAGATCGGCGATGTCGGCCATGTCGGCATGGTCGACCGTGACCAGTTTGACCCTTATCTTCGCGAACGTGCCCGGCTTGTCGGGGCAGATTATCGCGCCGCGAATTTCGCCTCGCTCGAACACCGGGCCGACGGGCTGGTGGACATCAAGCTTGCCAAGAGCAAGGATCGCGACGCGGAGACGCTGACGGCCTCGGTGGTGATCGGCGCTGATGGCGCCAATTCGGCCGTGCGTCGCGCGATCTTCGGGCCGAAGTTGCGCCCGCCCTATGTGTTCGCCTATCACGAAATCGTCCGCTCGCCGGCGCCGGGTGCCAACAAGGAATTCGATCCTACCCAATGCGAGGTGATCTATGACGGCGAGATCTCGCCCGATTTCTATGGCTGGGTGTTTCCGCACGGGCCCTACACCAGCGTCGGCTGCGGTTCGGCGGTGAAGGGCTTCGATCTCAAGGCCGCCACCCGTGAACTGCGCGAGCGCTTTGGTCTTGCCGACGCCGAAACCGTCCGCGAAGAGGGCGCGCCGCTGCCGCTCAAGCCGATGAAGCGCTGGGATGACGGCAGGAATGTGCTGCTGATCGGTGACGCGGCAGGCGTGGTGGCACCCTCCTCGGGTGAGGGGATCTGGTATGCCATGCACACCGGTGATCTTGGCGCCGAAGCCGCCATTAAGGTTCTCGAGACCGGCAATGCCAAGCATCTCGCCAGCGCCCGCAAGCGTTTTCAGAAGGCCCATGGCAAGGTCTTCCTGGTGCTCGGCTTCATGCAATGGTTCTGGTATTCGAGCGACAAGCGCCGCGAGAAATTCGTCAAGATGTGCGCCGACAAGGACGTCCAGCGGCTGACCTGGGAAAGCTACCTCAACAAGAAGCTGGTCCGAAAAGATCCGATGGCCCATGTCCGCGTGTTCCTCAAGGACATGCGCCAACTGCTCAGACCGGCAGCGCACTGATGTGGCCGGACTGGGTTATCACCTTCGTCGGTGACGGCCGGATCGCGCTTCTGGCTCTCGCCGTCATCGGCTTGGAAGCGGTGCTCATCCTGGTCTTCATGCGCTCTCGCGCGCGTGTCGGCTCGCTGATCCTGACGATGGCCTCGGGTGCGGGCCTGCTCGGCGCTCTCTATGCCGCGCTGTCGGGCGCGTCAGCGGGCATGATTGCCGTCTGGCTGGTGCTGGCGCTCCTCGCCCATGCGTCCGACATGGGGACGCGTCTTTTCCGCAATACCTGACAAGTACGGAATGTCCGCAATTCAAGTGCCGGTGCTGCCTCTGCTTCAGGCTCTGCGAGCTGTTCAGCCGTGCTTGGCGCGTCATCTCTTCAGCCTCCCGATCCAAATGCTGCCGATGTGTTGATCCATGTCAAAAATAAATGACACAAGTTATGTCAATTTAACTGGACATAACTTGATGGGAGGCCAGCATGCGCATTGTACTCGTTCATCCGAACTATCACTCGGGCGGCGCGGAAATCGCCGGCAACTGGCCACCGGCCTGGGTCGCCTATCTGGCGGGCCATCTCAAGGACGCGGGCTTCACCGACATCCACTTCATCGATGCGATGACCAATGATCTCTCTGACGAGGATCTCGCATCCCGGCTCACCGAACTCAAGCCCGATGTGGTCGGTGTAACCGCCATCACGCCGTCGATCTACAAGGCGGAGAGGGTGCTTGAGATCGCCAGGGAGGTGGTGCCCGGTGCACTCAGGGTGCTGGGCGGCATTCACGCCACATTCATGTACAAGCAGGTGCTCTCCGAGGCACCCTGGATCGACGTCATTGTTCGAGGCGAGGGCGAGGAAATCTTCCGTGAACTGATCCGCACCGTCGCCGAGGAGCGCTGGCCCGAGGGAAGGGCGGCCATCAAGGGCCTCGCCTACATCGCCGATGACGGCAAGATCGTGGCTACCCAGGCTGCGCCCACGGTCAAGGATCTTGATGCCATCAACCCGGACTGGACGCTTCTGGAATGGAGCAAGTACATCTATGTGCCGCTCGGTGTGCGCGTTGCCATCCCCAACATGGCCCGCGGTTGCCCGTTTACCTGTTCCTTCTGCAGCCAGTGGAAATTCTGGCGCGACTACCGGGTGCGCGATCCGAAGAAGGTGGTCGACGAGATTGAAAACCTGGTCAACAACCACGACGTCGGCTTCTTCATTCTTGCCGACGAGGAACCGACCATCAACCGCAAGAAGTTCATCCAGTTCTGCGAGGAACTGATCGCCCGCGGTCTGCCTGACAAGGTCAAGTGGGGCATCAACACCCGCGTCACCGACATCATGCGCGACAAGGAACTTCTGAAGTTCTACCGCAAGGCGGGCCTCGTCCACATCTCGCTAGGTACCGAGGCCGCAGCCCAGCTCAAGCTCGACCGCTTCAACAAGGAGACCAAGGTTTCCGAGAACAAGGAGGCCATCCGGCTCCTGCGCGAGGCTGACATCTTCGTCGAGGCGCAGTTCATCGTGGGCCTGGAAAACGAGACCGCCGAGACGCTCGAGGAAACCTACCGCATGGCCTGGGACTGGCAGCCCGATCTTGCCAACTGGGCCATGTACACGCCCTGGCCGTTCACGCCGCTGTTTCAGGAGCTGGGCGACAAGGTCGAGATCTTCGACTTCGAGAAGTACAATTTCGTCACACCGATCATGAAGCCCGAAGCCATGGACCGGGCCGAACTGCTCGACCGGGTGATGAACAATTACCGCCGCTTCTACATGCAGAAGGCCCTGTTCCATTACCCCTGGCGCGGCACCGGCTTCCGGCGCAGATATCTGCTCGGATGCCTCAAGGCCTTCCTCAAGGCTGGTTTCGAGCGCAAGTTCTACGATCTCGGCAAGGCCAATTACTGGGGACCTCAATCCAAGAAGGGCGTCAACTTCAATTTCGACCGCACCCGCAAGATCGCACCGGCGCAGATGGAAGACTGGGCCGCCATCCATGACCGCAAGGTGGCGCTTGAGAAGGCCCGCGCCAGGCTCAGCGACGACGACACCGGCAAGGTGATGGCCTGCGGCGGCGGCACCGAGCAGATGGAGGAAGGCCGGGAGCCCGCGCAATGAGCGATGCGACAAGCCCGGTTCTTTCTGGAGCGGCAGCGGAGCAGCTTGCAGGGCCTGGCTTCTCGGACATGGGTGAAGAGGCGCTCGAACTCAGTATGGACGCCCCGTCACCGCATGCCGTCCACAAGGTCGGCCCGAATGCCGTCATCCAGACCCGGCTTGCCCTGATCGACATCTGCGGCGCCAAACGAGCTCGTGCCCTTTTCGCCCATGCCGGGGTGATCGACTGGTTCGATCTTCCGCCTGACAGCATGGTGCCCGCCGAGCCCGTAAACCGGCTCAACATGACCCTGTTCCAGCAGCTTGACCGCCCGGTTTTTGAAATGCTGATGGCGGATGCCGGCACACGGACCGGGCACTACATCCTGGACAATCGCATCCCTCGACCGGTTCGGAAACTGCTTGAGAACCTGCCGGCGTGGCTTGCGGCAAGGGCGCTGCTCAAGGCGATCCGCGCCCATGCCTGGACCTTTGCGGGAAATGCCCGGGTCACTGTCAAGCCGGGCCACCCCGCAACAATCGAGATCCGCGCAAACCCTATCTCCGTCCCCGGCTGCCCTTGGCATAGGGGCGTGTTTGAAATGCTGTTTTCCGGGGTTCTTGGTAAACCCGTCCGCGTCGATCATTTGACCGCCTTCGATGGCCAGCCATGCGACCGGTTCATGGTTCGCTGGAACCACTGACCCGGCGGTCCCGCGCGCGCTCCCTGACTGTGCAGCCCTGGTGGGCGATCTCGCTCGCATCCTGAAGGGCTTGTCCTGCAAGCCGCTGGAGCCAGCGCATGCAGGACCCTTTCGGACGCTGTTTTCCGCTGCACTGCAAAAAAAGACCCATTTGACGGTCTATTCTCAAAAATTGCAGATGCCGTTCTCGCATCACGCGCTATGTTGTCAATCGACCGACCCGACACCGCCCCCGATTACGGGGACATTGGCCAGGGAAAATTGGGATGTCGCACGCGAAACCAGATCGCGGCCATTAACGGAAGTCACGACTTTGAAGCTTTGGAAACAACTCGTCTTCTCGCTCGTCCTTGTCGCTGCCGCCTTTGTGACATGGTCCTGGGCCTATCCCGGAGCGCATGATGTCCTGGTCCGCAGCGGGCTTGAAAAGATCTCGTTGTTTGCCCCCGACGCGGATGGTCAAGACAAGGCATCTGCCGGTGCGCCGGGCGCCGGCGCTTCAGGCCGCCCACACGGCGGTCGGGAGGCAATCGTTATCGTCGCGCCGGTCAGTGAAGGTCTCGTCAACGACCAGCTCACCGCAATCGGCACCGGTCAGGCGGTTCGCTCGGTTTCGGTGCGCACCCTGGTCTCCGGCCAGATTGCCGACATTCCGGTGCGGCCGGGCGGCAAGGTCGACCGTGGTGACGTGCTGATCCGCCTGGATGCGGCACAGGAGGAACTCGCCGTCGAGCGTGCCAAGCTCACTGTCAATGACGCCCGTGCTAAGGTCGACCGGCTGCAGAGCCTCGTTGCCAGCAGTGCGGCTTCGAGCGTCGAGGCCGATCAGGCGCAGAATGCGCTGGATGCCGCAGAAGTCGCCCTGCGCGAGGCCGAACTCAACCTCGCCCGGCGCACAGTGACCGCACCGATCAGCGGCTCGCTCGGCATCCTCGCCGTCAACGCCGGTGACTACGTCACCAGCCAGAGCGAGATCGCCAGCATCGATGACCGCAGCCAGATCCTGGTCGAATTCTTCGTGCCCGAACGCTTTGCCTCGGGCATGGAAATTGGCAAGGAGGTGATCGCGACTGCCAGTTCCCGCCCGGGCGAGCGCTTCACCGGCGCCATTTCAGCAGTCGACAACCGTGTCGACGAGGCGAGCCGCACCTTGCGTGTGCGTGCCCAGATCGCCAATCCCGACGACACGTTGCGCGCCGGAATGTCATTTGAGGTCAGTATCCGCTTCGAGGGGGACCGATGGCCCGCCGTCGACCCGCTCGCGGTCCAGTGGGATTCGGCCGGTGCCTATGTCTGGAAGGTCACCGACAGCAAGGCCGCGCGCGTCGACGTCGCCATCATCCAGCGCAATTCCGATTCCGTGCTGGTCAAGGCTGACCTGAGCGCGGGCGATGAAGTCGTCACCGAGGGTGTGCAGAGTGTCAGGCCCGGTTCCACCGTGCGGATCGTGGGCGGCAGCCAGCAGCCGGAGAACAGCGGTGCGTCCGAGGGCGCGGGCGAGGAACCGACAGCGCAGCGTTCAACCACAGGCAAGACCGGCAGCGGGAGCGGCGCATGAGCGGCTACAATGATGACCTGACGGACCGGGAACAGACCACAGTCGACGCGGAAACAGGTGGCGGCACAGCTCTGATGATCCGCCGTCCGGTGCTGGCCCTGGTGATCAGCCTGCTCATCGTGGTTGCCGGGCTGGCCGGCCTCTACGGCGCGGAAATCCGCGAACTGCCCGATGTCGACCGGCCGGTGATCACCGTCACCACCAACTTCGCCGGTGCCTCGCCGGAAACCGTTGACCGCGAGCTGACGGCGATCGTAGAGGGCGCGATTGCCCGCGTTTCAGGCGTTGCCTCGATGTCGTCGACCTCGACGCTTGGCCGCAGCCGGGTGACCGTCGAGTTCTCCGACAGCACCGATCTCAATGTCGCCGCGTCCGATGTTCGCGACGCGCTCGGTCGCGTGACCAACAACATGCCTGATGGCGCCGACGATCCGCGCATCGTCAAGGCCGATGCCAACTCCGATCCGGTGATGCGTCTGGCGGTCACATCCGACCGCTACAACGTTCAGGACATGACCATTCTTGTCGAGGACCTCGTTGTCGACCGTCTTGCGGCTGTCCCCGGGGTCGCTGATGTCAATGTCTATGGTGACCGCGAAAAGATCTTCCGTGTCGATGTCGACCAGTCGCGCCTCGCAGCCTTCGGGCTGACGCTGGCCGATCTGCGCAGCGCCCTGAGCAATGTTGCCCTTGACGTGCCCGCCGGCTCCCTGACCGCCCAGACCTCCGACATTGTCGTGCGTGCGACCGCTGACGTCACCACGCCGGAAGGCTTCGAGGATCTCTACATCAATGACCGGATCCGCTTTCGCGACGTCGCCAATGTGACACTGGGCGCCGACCCTGGCGATTCCGTGCTGCGCGCCAATGGCCGCACCGGTCTGGGCATGGGCATCATTCGCCAGTCCGCCTCCAACACGCTCGAGATTTCGCAAGGAGTGCGCGCGGCGACGCAGGCCATTCAGGCAATCCTGCCCGAGGGCGTCGACATCCGTGTGACCAGCGATGATGCCACCTTCATCAGCGGCGCCATCGATGAAGTGCGCACGACACTTGTTCTCGCCGTACTCATCGTCATTGCCATCATTTTCCTGTTCCTGCGCGACTGGCGCGCCACCATCATCCCGGCCGTCACCCTGCCGGTGTCGCTGATCGGTGCCTTCGCGGCGATCTGGCTCGCCGGCTTCTCGGTCAACATCCTGACGCTTCTGGCGCTGGTGCTGGCCACCGGCATGGTCGTCGACGATGCCATCGTGGTGCTCGAGAACATCGTCCGCAAGCGCAACGAGGGCATGGGGGTGCGGGCTGCGGCGGTGATCGGCACCCGCGAGGTTTTCTTTGCCGTCATCACCACCACGGCGACGCTGGCCGCGGTGTTCATTCCGATCTCGTTCCTGCCAGGGCAGGCGGGCGGGCTGTTCACCGAGTTCGGCTTCGTCCTGGCATTCACCGTGATGATCTCCAGTGTGGTCGCTCTGACGCTCTGCCCGATGCTGGCGTCGCGGCTGATCAAGCGGCGCGACATGTCCGCCGCGAACTCCAAACCCAGCCGTTTCGTGGCGTTCGGCGGTTACATGTCGGGGATCTATTCCCGGCTGCTGCGCCGCGCGCTCGATGCGCCTCTCGTTGTCATTGTCATTGCGCTGATGGCGGCGGGCGCCGCCTTTGCCCTGCTTCCCACCATTCCCCAGGAACTGACGCCGCCCGAGGACCGGGCGGTTGCACTGGTCCGCATTTCCGCACCGCAGGGGGTCAGCCTCGATTATACCCGCTCGCGCATGACCGAGATCGAGCGTCTGGTCTCGCCGCTGCGCGACAGCGGGGAAGTGCAGAACATCTTCGCCATCGCCGGCACTGGCGGATCCTCCAACAACGGCTTCATGGTGCTGACCCTTGCGCCGTGGGGCGAACGCGAGCGGTCCCAGGCCGACATCGTGGGCGAACTCAACCGTGCCATCGCCACCGTGCCGGGCTTGCGTGCCTTTGCCATCCAGCCCAACAGTCTGGGCATTCGCGGCGCCGGAAACGGACTGCAGTTTGCCTTCGTCGGCAACAGCTACGATGAGCTGGCCGAGGTCGGTCAGCAGATGGTTGAAAAGCTCGAACAGGATCCGCGCTTCAACCAGATCCGGCTCTCCTATGAAACCACCCAGCCGCAGATCTCCGTCCAGATCGACCGCGCCCGGGCGTCGGATCTTGGCGTCAATATCGACGGGCTGGCCGAAGCTCTGCAGGCGCTGCTCGACGGCAGGGAGGTGGCGCAGGTGTTCATCGAGGACCGCTCGTTCCCGGTCAAGCTGCTGTCGACCAACAACCCGATCAACGATCCGACCGACCTTGAATCGATCTATCTCAAGGCGGGCGATGGACGCATTGTGCCGATGTCCACCATCGCCACGCTGACCGAGAAGGCCGTTGCGCCTGACCTGCGCCGTGAAAGCCAGATGCGCTCTGTATCAATAACCGCGGGCCTGTCCCCGGCATTCGCGTTGGGTGACGCCTGGGCGGAAGCGGTCGTCATGGCCGAGCCGCTGATGCCCGGCGGCGTGCGGATCATTCCGCTCGCAGAAGCGGCAACACTGGATCAATCCTCCAACGACATGCTGATCACATTCGGAATTGCCATCATCGTCGTGCTTCTGGTCCTGTCGGCGCAGTTCGAAAGCTTCGTCAGCGCCTTCATCATCATCTCTACCGTGCCGCTGGGGCTGGCCTGTGCCATCTTCGCCATGGCGATGACCGGCGGCTCGCTCAATGTCTACAGCCAGATCGGGCTGGTGTTGCTTGTGGGGGTGATGGCCAAGAACGGGATTCTGATCGTCGAGTTTGCCAACCAGTTGCGCAATACCGGCATGGATATCCGCTCCGCCATCGAGGAAGCCTCCAACATCCGCCTCAGGCCGGTGATGATGACGATGATCTCGACGGTGCTTGGTTCTGTTCCGTTGCTGCTGGCGTTTGGTGCCGGCGCGGAAGCCCGCGTTGCGCTCGGCTGGGTAATCGTCGGCGGTCTCGGCCTGGCGATGATCGCCACGCTCTTCCTCACCCCTGTCGCCTATCTGCTGCTGGCCCGTTTCGCCACGCCGTCCGCCGAGGAAGAGCGCCGGCTCGATGTCGAGTTGCGGGAAGCAGGCGAGTTGGCAAACCGCCGCAACGCACAGCCGGAGCTGTCACCGGGCGAATGATGCTGCGGACATCTCGAAGTGCGATCTGATGCCCGCAATCGGCGTTGCTCGTGTTCATGTATGGAGTGTTCGGGGGCGGGTGCGTAAACGGTTCAACCGCGCTTGAACACGCGCTGTCCCAGCCCGTAAACGGCCAGCAGAACCAGTCCGACCGCCAGGCCGAAAATGCCGCTGATCAGAGCTTCCATAGCCCAGCCGAGAAGGCCCGGTGCGAAAGTGACGGAATCCCGCACCATCGCTGACTTGTCCTTGACGAAATGTTCGAGCGTGTCGAGACCGAACGTCGCCAGACCATGGATGATGATCGACCCGCCAACCCAGAGCATGGCGGCCGTGCCGACGCTCGCAACCGTTTCCATGAAGGCGGGCATGCCGCGGACGATCGCACGGCCAAGGCTGCGGGTCGCATCGAAATAGGCGCCCTGGGCCATTTTCAGCCCGACATCGTCCGCCTTCACCAGGATCGCCACGCTGCCATAGACCAGGACGGTGATGCCGATGGCCACCACCGCAAGCACAAGGCCTTCCATCCACAGCGAACTGGCCTCGATCGAGGACAGCGCAATGGTCATGATTTCGGCAGACAGGATGAAGTCGGTCTTGATCGCACCCGCAACCCGCTGCTTCTCGAGATGGGCGTGGTCGATCGGATTGCCATCATCGACAGGCAGCGGTTCGGGATGAAACAGGTGCCATATCTTCTCCGCCCCCTCGAAACACAGATAGGCGCCTCCGACCATCAACAGCGGTGGCAGCATCCATGGCGCGAACGCGTTCAGCAGCATCGCGATTGGCAGCAGGATGACCAGCTTGTTGAAAATCGATCCGCGCGCAATTTGCCAGACGATGGGCAGCTCCCGCGCTGCCGGAAGGCCGTGGACATATTTCGGCGTGACCGCCGTGTCGTCGATCAGGATGCCGGCTGTCTTGACCCCGACCTTGGCAGCCTGCGCGGTGACATCGTCAAGTTGCGCTGCAGCCAGCTTGGTCAGGGCTGCGACGTCATCCAGAAGGGCAAGCAATCCGCTCATCGTGTCAATTCCTGTTCATGCCTGCTTGGTGGCCGGTGTTGATCGGCCTATCGGATACGGCCGGTGGCGGCAACCCCGGCCGGCATCGTCATGGCAACTTGCGAAATCCGGAAAGGTTCCGCAAGCTTGGTAAGGCAATTGTCCGGGTGGGACGTCGCTTGGGTACGCCCGAGACACTCGCGCATCAAGTGTCCGTATCGTGCTTGTCGGCGAGAGCAGGCTCACCACCAGACACTGCCCTCTTCGGGGTGCGCGGCCTTTGCGACGCCTGCCGGTACCATGCCCGATTATTCGCTGCAGGTTGCATTCAGGACACGGATCGGGATCATGCACGGCTGGTAGAGACAGGCTTTGAGGGGGAAGACGTGCAGCAACAAGGGTTTGAATTGCGGGCCAGCACCATGGCGGGAATCGTCATGATGTGCGTGGGTGTGGCCAGCCTTTGCGTCAATGATGCGCTCGCCAAGACCCTGACCGAGGGGTATTCACCGCTGCAGATCCAGTTCATGCGCAACCTGATCGCGCTGCCTTTCGCATTGCTGATTGCATTCAAGATGGGCGGAACACCGGCTCTGCGTTCTCATCGTCCGCTGGCGCATCTGCTGCGCGGCACGCTGTGGATCAGCGCCACTTTCATGTTCTTCACCAGTATCATGTATCTGGGCCTGGCCGAGGCGACCGCGCTGATCTTTGTCGCGCCGCTGTTCATCACCGCGATCTCCGCCATGTTCCTTGGCGAGCATGTTGGCTGGCGCCGCTGGCTGGCCGTGCTTGCGGGCTTTGCCGGCGTTCTGATCGTGGTCCGGCCCGGCGGGTCGACATTTCAGCTGATTTCGCTGTTGCCGGTGGCGACCGCCTTTGTCTACGCGTTGCTGATGCTTAGCGCCCGCTGGGTGGATTCGCGCGAGAGCGTCTGGACCCTGCTGCTTTACCTGACAGCGACCGGCGCGTTGCTGAGCGCCTTCATCGTGCCGCTGGTCTGGGTCCCGGTGCGGCTCGAGGATATGTGGCTGTTTGTCGGCATAGCCGTCTTCGGAACCGCGGGCATGACGCTGATGACCCAGGCATTCCGGCTGGCGCCGGCGGTCGTCGTGGCACCGCTCGATTACACCGCCCTGTTGTGGGCCACCATCCTGGGCTGGCTGTTCTGGAACGAGATCCCCGACGCGATGACCTTTGTCGGCGCGGCGGTGATCGTTGTGAGCGGTGTTTTCATCATCCTGCGCGAACACTCAGCCGTCGAGTGATCGCGGTTCGCGCCATGACGGTGAACCAAGTCTGCGGGTCAGCCAGTGAACCGTCCCGGTGATCAGTTCGTTGGCATCCGGTTCCAGGCGTCGAGGGCTGCGATCTTGTAGGCTTCGGCGAGCGTCGGATAGTTGAACGCGTTCTCGACGAAATATTCGAGCGTGCCTTTGAGATTGAGCACCGCCTGGCCGATATGGATGAGCTCGGTCGCTCCCTCGCCGACAATGTGGCAGCCCAGGAGCCGTCGCGTCTTCAGCGAGAAGATCATCTTCAGCATGCCGTTCCCCAGCCCCATGATGTGGCCGCGCGAGGTCTCCCTGAAACGTGCTACCCCGCATTCATAGGCGATACCGCGGGAGATGACTTCCTCCTCGGTCATGCCGACGGTGGAGATTTCCGGCACCGAATAGATCCCGTAGGGGAAAAATTTCGGCGGCTCGTGGGCGTGCCGGCCAAGCGCGTGGCAGGCGGCGATACGGCCCTGTTCCATCGATGTCGAGGCCAGGCTCGGAAACCCGATCACGTCGCCAGCGGCATAGATCGACGGCACTTCCGTAGCGAACGTCACCGGGTCGACCTTGATCCGCCCGCGGCTGTCGCTCTCGAGCCCGCAGGCCGCAAGGTTGAGGCTGGCTGTCGCCCCCATGCGTCCGGCGGCAAACAGCACCATCTCGGCGCGGATGTTGCGCCCGCCCTCCATCTGGATCTCGCACATGCCGTCGTCGAGCTTTCTGATCTTTTCCGCCTTGCGGCCGAAGCGCAGCACCATGCCGCGATCCTTGAGCTGGTGGGTGAAATCGCCGATCAGCTCCCGGTCGATGAAATCGAGCATGGTCTCGCGCGGCTCGATCAGCGTCACATGCACGTCGAGCGAACTGAAGATCGTCGCGTACTCGATGCCGATAACCCCGGCGCCGATCACAGCGATCGAGCGGGGCAGGTGGTCGAGCGACAGGATCCCGTCGCTGTCGAAGATCTGCCTGTCGTCAAACGGTACGTAGTCGGGGCGGAACGGCACCGTACCGACCGCCAGCAGGATGGAATCGGCGGAGAACTCGAAGCTCTCGCCCTGTTCGCCATCGACCGCGATGGTATTCTTGTCCTTGAACCGGGCATCGCCCCTGAGCGTGGTGACCTGGTTGCGGGCGAACTGGTGTTCGAGCACCTCGATCTCGTGGTTGAGCGTGATGTCGAGCCGCGCCCTGAGATCGCCCGCCGTCAGGTCCTGCTTGACCCGGTAGGACCGGCCGTAGAACCCGCGCTCGCGCCATCCGGAAAGGTTCAGCGCGGTTTCCCTGAGTGTCTTCGATGGAATGGTGCCGGTGTGGACCGAAACCCCGCCAACCCGGTGACCGCGTTCCACGACCAGAACCTTCTTGCCGAATTTCGCAGCCTGGATGGCCGCCCGCCGCCCCGCCGGGCCGCTGCCGATAACGATGAAGTCGTAATGTTCCATGAAGAGAAGCCCAGGGTCCGGGATTGATTAAAACTTTAACCAATCAGACCACGAAGCTTCTAAGGAATAGTTGCTGCGCTGCGGGAAAGGTGGGGCAGGCCTGCATTGATCGCAGATGGTTGTCGAAGATTGCGGTGCGGTGAGCGGCTGCCACGGGAGGAAAGGGGATGTTCGCTGCGGTGAGTGAATCGAACCGAATGCCACGGCACGCAGGCTTTCAATCTTTTGCTGCGGCGCGGATTGTCTCCACGATCATGCTGGTTCGAGGGCCACGGTACCTTCCCTGCTCGGAGCCGTACCGAACTTGCGCTGGTAGTCGCGGCTGAAATGGGTGGGGCTTTCGTAGCCCACCTCGAAACTTGCCGACGCCACGCTGTGATGGCCTGCTCTCAACAGGTCGCGCGCGGCAATCATGCGCAAATCCTTCTGGTATTGCAGGGGCGTTGTCCCGGTGACCTGTTTGAAATGACCATGAAACGAGGATTGGCTCATGCCTGCCAACTGGGCGAGTTCCGGTATCGACAGGTTCTGCCGGAAATCCCTCTTGATATGCACGATTGCCTTCGCCACACGGCTTGCATGACTGTCGATCGACAACAGGTTGCGCAACATTCCTCCAATCGGTGAGATGAGCAGGCGAAAGTGGATCTCCCGCAGAATAGACGGGCCCAGAACCTCGGCTTCAACGGAGCTGTTCATCAATGCAAGATACCTGCCGATCGTCTCGATCACCTTTGTGTCGGCGGGACCTGCTGCAAGCGAGCGGTGAGGCATCATCTCCTTGGAAACGGAACTGATCTGGTCATAAAGGCTTCTCAGCATGCCGTGCTCGAGGGATACAATCAGCGCCAGGTAGGGCTTGTCCACGGAAGCGGAAACAATGCGCGATTGGACGGGAAGATCGTGGCTGACAATAAGCGCGCTGCCGGCGTGCAGGGTGACGAACTGATCGCCGACCGTCGTCTCTTTTGCCCCCTGCAGGACCAGGCACACCACCGGCTTGTAGACGACTGCATCGAATTCGCTGACCTCCATGGTTTGCAGGACGGTCAAATTCGGCAATGCGGCGCGATTGTCCTGCCTGTGGCGGTTCGAATAGGCGAGTGCCGGTGCAATCAGGTCTGAATACTGCATGTTTTCATCCTATTTGGATGTTTTGTAGCATTTCTTAAGGCATTCTGCATCCATTTCTCCTTTCAATTGGAGGAATTGGCAGATCTTTCGAAGGATGTGGCAGGCGTGGCCATTTCGTCTCCGATAGTCTGGCCCGATCGCTTAATCGCAATCGGAGACGACCATGGCCATGATGACGCGCACTTTTCCGCTTAACGAAAACGTTGACATCCCCGCTGTGGGATTTGGCACCTATCTTATTTCAAACGAGGATGCGCCCAAGGCCGTCCAGGCCGCGATCGAATGCGGCTACCGCCATGTAGACACGGCATCCGGCTACCGGAACGAGGCGGCGGTTGGCGAGGGGATCAAAATGGGCCTGGCATCGACAAGCCTCACCCGAGAGGACATTTTCGTGACCACCAAGCTCTGGCCCGGCAATCCCGCATGGGGAGACGCGCCGAAGACACATGAGCAAACCCTTGCTGAGTGCGATGCAAGTCTGGAACGGCTTGGCCTGGACTATGTGGATCTTTACCTGATCCATGCACCCTCTGGCGGACCGGAGCGCCACTCCCAGTGGCGCGCGCTCATCGAACTGCAGGCTGCGGGCAAGGCACGTTCCATCGGCGTCAGCAATTTCAACCTAGCCCATCTGGAAGAAATCCGGGCCGCGGGGCTGCAGACACCCGACGCCAACCAGATCGAACTGCATCCCTGGTCCCAAAAGCCGGAACTTCTTGCCTACATGGCCGAGAACGGAATGGCGCCGATCGCCTACAGCAGCCTTGTGCCGCTTTCCACTTGGCGCACCGTGGAGGGGCAGGCCAGTGCCAAGACGGACCAGATGAAAGCCGACAGTGGCGTGTTTACGGACATGGCCACAAAATACGGCGTAACCGAAGCCCAGTTCCTGCTTCGTTGGGGCGTGCAGAACGGATATGCGGTATTGCCAAAGAGCCTGAATCCAGAACGTATGAAGCAGAACATCGATCTCGAAGGTTTTGAAATCGACAAGACCGACATGGCGGCCATAAGAAAAATGGATCGTGGCCAGGGCGTGGCCTGGGCGACGGGCGATCCAAGCACCGCCGTTTAAACAAGAGGCGAAGCAGTCCCTGTTCGGCCTGACAAGGGGTCGGTTCGGGCAGGGAGCAGCATTCGATGACAACCCCGGAGAGACGCTATGACCGCCGAGTTCATGTTCATTACCTTTACGCTGTTTCTGGCCGGCATGATCGCTGTTCCGCTTGCCTCACGCTTCGGGCTAGGGTCGGTTCTGGGGTATTTGATCGCGGGAATTGCAATCGGCCCTGTCTTACACTGGGCCGGTGTTGACGTTGCCGCCCTTCAGCATTTCACCGAGTTCGGCGTGGTGATGATGCTGTTCCTGATCGGTTTGGAAATGCAACCCAAAGTACTTTGGGCCATGCGGGCGAAGATCTTCGTGATGGGCGGTCTGCAGGTTGGTCTGACCACCGTGGCGGTTATGGCAATAGCCATGCTGTTCGGACAGGCATGGACCATTGCGCTCGCCATAGGGCTGATCTTCGCCTTGTCTTCGACGGCGATCGTCACGCAAACGCTAAATGAGAAGGGATTGATGCGCAGCGATGGCGGGCAGGCGGGTTTCGCGGTGCTGCTGTTCCAGGACATCGCGGTCATTCCAATGCTCGCGCTGGTTCCGCTGCTTGCGCTGAAGGAACTCAGCGACGCTTTGCATCAGGGTGATGACCATGGCGGAGGGCACGGCGATTCAGCGTTGAACCTCAACCTGGTTGAGGGCTTGCCCGGCTGGCAGACCGCACTGATTACAGTGGCTGCCATCGCTCTGGTGGTTCTGGCAGGCCGCTATCTGACAGGTCCGATCTTCCGGTACATTGCACGCGCCCGGCTGCGTGAGCTTTTCGTGAGCACTGCATTGATGATGGTCGTCGGCATCGCGCTTCTCATGACAATGGTCGGCTTGTCGCCTGCGCTTGGAACCTTCCTGGCGGGTGTCGTCATGGCCAACAGCGAATACCGGCACGAACTGGAAAGCGACATCGCCCCCTTCAAGGGCATCTTCCTCGGCGTCTTCTTCATCACTGTCGGGGCGAGTATTGATTTTGCGCTGTTGAGCGAGAACGTTGCGCTGATCATCGGTCTGACGCTTGGCCTGATCCTGCTTAAATGTGTCGTCATGCTGGTGCTTGGCCGTGTCTTCAAGCTGGCCGGAGGCGACAAATGGCTGTTTGCGCTGGGCCTTGCGCAGGCCGGCGAATTCGGCTTCGTGCTGGTTTCCTTCACGGTTGCCAATGCCGTTGTTCCTTCGCCGATCGCCGACCTGCTGCTGCTGGTCATTGCGATTTCGATGCTTCTCACCCCGGCCCTGTTCATCCTATATGACTGGCTGATCGCGCCGCGTTACTCGCGCCAGCAGGAACGCGAGGCTGACGAATTTGCCCATGGTTCAGGGATCATCATCGCGGGCCACGGCAGGTTTGGCGGCATCGTCAATCGGGCATTGCGGGCGGCCGACTACGAAACGACGGTGATCGATTACAGCAATGATCAGCTCAAGATGCTGCGCCGGTTCGGCCTCAGCGCCTATTACGGCGACGCGACACGTCCCGATCTTCTCCATGCTGCCGGTATTGAAAGTGCCAAGGTCCTTGTGATCGCCATCGACAACAAGGAAGCGGCAACCGAACTCGCGCGCCACATGCACGAACATCATCCCCGGGTTCATGTCATTGCCCGCGCCATCGACCGTTGGCACGTCTACGACCTCTGGTCCGCCGGTTGCCGCGACATTATCCGCGAAACCTATGACAGCTCGATCCGTGCGGCGCGGTCTGCCTTCGAAGCGCTCGGCCATCCCCGCGAAAAGGCGGAACGGCTTGTTGGCGCGTTCGAAACGTTCGACCGCAAGACGATGATTGAAACGGCGCAAGCCTTTATACAGAGCGAGGATCCGCATTCCGACGACAGCGAATACTCCCGCTTGATCCGCGAAAATCAGGAAGCCTGGGAAGCGCAATTGAAAGCCAGCATGCAGGAAGTGCTAAAAGCGCGCCAGGATTGATACCGACATAAAATCAGATGCAGAGCATTGAGGAGCTGGAGTCTGCTGCATCATCCTTCTTGACGTCAGATAGCCTTATCGGTCAACGAGCTGTACGCAGTGAACTGGAGCACCAGAACAACAGATGAACGGCCGATCAGGCCCGGCGACCGACCGCCTTCCAACAAACACCGCATCTGATGCGATCCATGCATGTGCCAGCGTCCTGCCCAAAGCTCTCGTCGCGCTCAATTTCAGCATTCGGCCTGATCCGCTCGCCAGCGCCCGCTACTCCCCCTCAATCTCCTCAGGCCCCGTCACCCGGATCTCTCCGGCATGCGAGCGCGCAAACTCCGTTTTCAGGAACGCCTCCAGCAGCCGCGCGGGGAGGGTGACCGTTGCACGGTCGGCGTCGGGCAGGGCGTCGAAGCGGCCGGATTTCGAGCGCTTGCCGTCGATCATGCCGCCGGCGACCGTGTTGAGGCTTTCCGGATCGATCAGGATGAAGGCGCCGGTTTCGCGGTTGGTCTCATAGGCGTCGAAGATCGCCGTGTCCTCGAAGTCGAGCTCGACCACGCCGATGCCGTTGACCGGCAGGAAGGAGGCGTCGTCCCAGTTTCCGGTCGCAAGGTCCAGCGCCGAGGTCGGGCGCACCATTACCCGCTGGCGGCGCGCGCCGGCCTTGAGCCAGTAGCGCTTGCCCGGCACGACGCCGTCGGGTGACAGCGCCACCAGCCGGGCGCTGAAGGCGCGGCCGGTCTGCGGCCGCTGGTCGATGGCCGCAATCATGTCGCCGCGCGCCACGTCCACCGGCCGGTCGAGCACCAGCGTGATGGCATCGCCGGACACCGCCGCGTTGCGTACCAGGTCGTAGGTGACGATGGCCTTGACATTGGCTTCCACGCCCGAGGGCAGCACCACAACGCTGTCGCCGGGCTTGATCGACCCGCCGGCGACCGTGCCCTGGTAGCCGCGGAAACCCTCGCCGGGGCGCGAGACGCGCTGCACCGGCAGCCGGAACCCGGTGGTCTGGCCTGTGCGCTGGGTGGCTTTCTCCAGCGTCTCCACCAGTGTCGGGCCCGAGTACCATGGCATCACGTCGTCACCGCGGAGCACGATATTCTCGCCCTTCAGCGCCGACACCGGAATGGCGGTGACCTGGCGCACGCCGAGCGACAGGGCGATCTCCTTGAAGTCGCGCGAAATCGCCCGGAACCTGGCCTCGTCATACTGCGCCAGGTCGATCTTGTTGACCGCCAGCACGAACTGCCGGATGCCCATCAGCGCCGCGATGGTCGCATGCCGCCGTGTCTGTTCGAGAATGCCCGCGCGCGCATCGACCAAGAGCACCGCCAGATCTGCGGTCGACGCACCGGTCGCCATGTTGCGGGTGTATTGCACATGGCCGGGCGTGTCGGCGACGATGAAGGAACGCCGGTCGGTGGCAAAATAGCGGTAGGCGACATCGATGGTGATGCCCTGTTCGCGCTCGGCCTGCAGACCGTCCAAGAGCAGCGCGAAATCGGGCAGGCCGAGCTCGTTCTGCTTGCCGGTGGAATCGCGCCTCAGCGTCGCCGCCTGATCTTCCTTGACCGCCTTGGTGTCCCACAACAGCCGGCCGATCAGCGTCGACTTGCCGTCGTCGACCGAGCCGCAGGTGATGAAGCGCAGGGGGCGGGCCTGCCGCCCCACCGTCTCCGGATGGGGCAGGGCGGCGGTTTCATTCGCTGCGGACTCAATTTCTGAGGCGGTCTGCGAAAGTGTTTGAGAATTCATCAGAAATAGCCTTCGCGTTTCTTCTTTTCCATGGAGCCGGACTGGTCGCGGTCGATCGCGCGGCCCTGCCGTTCGGACACGGTTGCGATCTCGAGCTCAGTGATCACTTCATCGAGTGTGGTTGCTTCCGAACGGACAGCGCCGGTCAGCGGGTAGCAGCCCAGCGTGCGAAACCGCACCATCTCTTCGCGCACCTGTTCTCCCGGCAGCAGTTCGAGCCGTTTGTCCGCCGCCCAGATCAGCATGCCGTCGCGCTCGACGATCTTGCGGCGCGCGGCGAAATAGAGCGGCACCAGCTCGATTTGTTCGGCCTGGATGTAGCGCCAGATGTCGACCTCGGTCCAGTTCGACAGCGGGAAGGCGCGCACGCTTTCGCCGGGATGGATCATGCCGTTGTAGATCGACCAGAGTTCGGGGCGCTGGTTGCGCGGGTCCCAGGCGTGGTCGGGCGTGCGGAACGAGTAGATCCGCTCCTTGGCGCGGCTGGCTTCCTCGTCGCGCCGCGCGCCGCCAAACGCTGCATCGTAGCGGCCCATGTCGAGCGCCTGCTTCAGCGCCTGCGTCTTCATGATGTCGGTGTAGCGCGCCGAACCGTGGCTGAACGGGGTGACGTTGTCGCGCAAGCCTTCCGGGTTGGTGTGCGAGATAAGATCCAGTCCATGTTTGGCGACCACCGCATCACGGAAGGCGATCATTTCCGGAAACTTCCAGCCGGTGTTGATGTGCACCAGCGGAAACGGCAGCTTGCCCGGGTGAAACGCCTTCAGCGCAAGGTGCAGCAGCACAGAGGAATCCTTGCCGATCGAATAGAGCATCACCGGACGCTCGAATTCGGCCGCCACCTCGCGGAAGATGTGGATCGCCTCGTTCTCGAGCGCTTTCAGATGCGGGTCGAGCGGCGGCTTGCCGCGCCCGTGTTCAATCACGTTCATGTCGATGTCCTTCGCGGGGTCTCAGGAAGCCGGCCCTTGGGATGCCGAAATCGTTACTTTGGGTTGGCCTTGTGCACGCGAGCCGGAAACCGAGGCCGACAGGTGCAGCCCGCATTCGCGGCGCTCGTCCTGCTCCCACCACCAGCGCCCGGCGCGCTCGGGCTCGCCCGGCTTGATGGCGCGGGTGCAGGGCTCGCAGCCGATCGAGGGAAAACCCTTCGCGTGCAGCGGGTTGACCGGCACATCGTCGGCGCGCGCGCGCGCCTGCAGGGTTTCGAGCGACTGATCGGCCAGCGGATTGATCTTGAGCAGGCTGCGGTCGGCGTCCCATTCGGCGAGCGGCGCATTGGCCCGGTTTCCCGACTGGCCGCGCCTGAGGCCGGTCACCCAGATCTCGGCATCCGCCAGCGCGCGCCCCAGAGGCTGCAGCTTGCGGGCATGGCAGCAGGCGTGCCGCGCCTCGACGCTGTCGTAGAACCCGTTCATGCCGTAGAGCGCGACGAAGCCGTCGACCTCGTCCTTCCATGGCCGGAACACCTCAATTGCGATGCCGTACTGCGCCTCTGTCCTGTCGAGCAGTTCCAGTGTCTTGGCAAACAGCCGCCCGGTGTCGAGCGTGACGATCCGCAGCTCGGCGCGTGTTGCCGCGATGATCGAGGTCAGCACCTGGTCCTCGAGCCCCAACGAGGTGGTGAACACCGCCCGGCCCAGCGACGCGATGCGCAGGATCCTGCCCGGCAGCGGCATCGAGGCAAGTTCCGCATTCAGCTGGGCGGCAAGCTGGGGCCCGAAATCGGGATCTGCGGCTACTTTGGAAGTTTGGGGCTTGGTCATGAGAGCGGCTCCGGTTGAAGTCTCAATTTTCAACCACCGTGTCAGCAAAGACGAGGCATCACAGTCTTTTTGGCCGGGCCGAAGAGGTCTGTTGTTCCGCTCAGGCGGGGTGCAACGGAAAAACCTGTCCAATTACCGCCATTGTTGCATTGCACTCATGATTGACCGGGCGCTGCAATCATGCGACGCCAGAACGCAACGACAATCCGACCCTGGACAAGTGCAGATGGGCGCCGCAGACCGATCCGATTCCGACCATCAGCCCTTGCCGGACCTGATCGACACCTTTGAGAAAGCGGCGATTGCAGCGGGCAGGGAAATACTGGCTGCCCGCGCCGCCGGTGCCAGGGTTTCCATCAAGTCGGACTCCACGCCCGTGACCCAGGCCGACCGCGCCGCCGAAGCCATCATCCTTGCCAGGCTGACGGAACAGTTTCCTGACGTGCCGGTGGTTGCCGAGGAAATGGCCGAGGACGGCAAATGCCCGAACTCCACCCAGGCCTCCTATTTCCTCGTTGATGCGCTTGACGGCACTGGCGATTTCATCGCCGGCCGCAACGAGTTCACCGTCAACGTGGCGCTCATCCGGGATCTGAAGCCCGTGGCCGGTGTCGTCTACGCCCCGGCGCTGGGGCGCATCTGGAGCGGCGCCGGACTGAAGGCCCATGTTGGCGAAGTGACCGCCGAGGGCGAAATCCGCAACCGGCGGGAAATCCGCACCCGCGCCCTGCCGAAAACGCCGGTCGCCCTCGTCAGTCTCAGCCATCGTGAGCCCGAGACGCAGGCCTGGCTCGACAAGCTCCCCGCCCACGAAACCGCCCATATCGGCTCGTCGCTGAAATTCTGCCTCGTGGCTGAGGGCAAGGCCGATGTCTATCCCCGGCTCGTCTGCCTGCACCAATGGGACATCGCCGCCGGTGATGCCGTGCTCCGCGCGGCTGGCGGCGTGACCCTCGGCCTTGACGGCAATCCGCTCGAATACGGTGTCGACAATTCCGACTTCGGGTGTGGCCGTTTCGTCTGCTGGGGCCAGCATCCGGATGCGGCCGCCGCCGGCTGATCGCGCCTTGAGGCGTGATCACATCACATCCCGGAAATAATTGCGGCGGGTATCGCTCAGGCCTGTTTCAGCCTGTCGGTCTCGCGCCAGTCGGGGTTCATCCAGGGTTCGAGATTGCTCGGCGCCAGCGGGGTGCGGCCGAGAATGTGATCGGCGGCCTTCTCGCCGGTCATGATCGACGGGCCGTTGAGATTGCCGTTGGTCACCCGCGGAAAGATCGACGAGTCGGCGACTCTGAGGCCCTCGACGCCGATCACCCGGGTTTCCGGGTCGACCACGGCATGGGGATCGTCGGCGCGGCCCATACGGCAGGTGCCGCAGGGATGGTAGGCGCTCTCGGCGTGTTCGCGGATGAAGCCGTCGATCTCTGCATCGCTCTGGATATGGCTTCCTGGCTGGATTTCCTTGCCCCGGAACGGGTCGAAGGCTTTTTGCCCGAACACTTCGCGGGTGATCCGCACGGCGCGGCGGAAATCGCGCCAGTCTTCCTCGTGGCTCATGTAGTTGAAACGGATCACCGGCGCGTCCTTCGCCTCGCCCGAACGCAAGGTGACAGCGCCGCGCGAGGGTGAGCGCATCGGCCCGACATGGGCCTGGAAGCCGTGCATCGGGGCGGCAGCCTTGCCGTCATAGCGGATCGCGCCGGGCAGGAAGTGGAACTGGATATCGGGGTAGGGGACACCCGCTTCCGAGCGGATGAATGCTGCGGCCTCGAACTGGTTCGAGGTGCCGAGTCCCTGCCTGAGGAACAGCCATTGCGCTCCGATAACGGCTTTTGAGAACAGGTTGAGCTTCGAGTACAGCGTGATCGGCTGGATGCATTCCTGCTGGATATAGACCTCGAGATGATCCTGCAGATTGGCGCCCACGCCCGGACGGTCGGCGACCACCTCGATGCCGTGTTCGCCAAGATGTGTACCGGGTCCGATGCCCGACAGCATCAGCAGCTTCGGCGAGTTGAAAGCCGAGGCGGCGATGATGACTTCACGTCGTGCCTTAACAACCTGAATCGAGCCGCGAACTTCGAGCTCGACCCCGGTGGCGCGGTGATTCTCGATGACAACACGACGCGCCAGGCCCTTGACGAGACTCACATTCTTGCGCTTCAGCGCCGGCTTGAGATAGGCTTGCGCTGCCGACCATCGCTGACCCTTGTGGATGGTCTGCTCCATCAGGCCGAAGCCCTCCTGGCGCGATCCATTGTAGTCCTGCGTCACCCCGTAGCCTGCTTGCCGGCCGGCTTCGATGAAGGCCGAGAACAGCGGATTGACCGCCGGCCCACGCTGCACATGCAACGGTCCGTCGGTGCCGCGCCAGCCGTCCTCGCCGCCGATGCCGCCATCCTGGTGCGAGGTTTCCATGCGCTTGAAATAAGGCAGCACGTCGGCGAACGACCAGCCATTGGCGCCTTGCTCGGCCCAGTGGTTGAAGTCCTCGGCGTGGCCGCGCACGAACACCATGCCGTTGATCGATGAAGACCCGCCGATCACCTTGCCGCGCGGCGCGGCAAGCCGCCGGTTGCCCAGATTGGCTTCCGGTTCGGTGGTGTAGCCCCAGTCGTAAAGCCCCATGTTCATCGGGTAGGACAGGGCCGCCGGCATCTGGATGAACGGCCCGAAATCCGATCCGCCATGCTCGATGACAATGACCGAATGTTTCCCGTCCTCGCTCAGCCGCGCGGCCATCGCCGAGCCTGCCGAACCTGCGCCGACGATGACGAAATCTGCTTGCATGGTCATGGGTGAATGCTCGTCTCTAGTGGAGGGTTTGCTTTGCCAGGGAGTGATTGACCGAAGTATAGCTTAGAGCTATATTCGATGGATGAAGCGGGTCGTCTATTCCAAGACAGCGGAAAAAAGCCTCGCCCGGATGCAACCGAAGCGGCGCGCGGCCATTTTCGCCAAGGTGGATGCATTCGCGCGCGGCGAACAGGTTGATATCAAAAAGCTGTCCGGGTCTGACCTGTACCGCATCCGGGTAGGCCAGGACCGCGTCATCATCGACGACCAGGGCGTTGTCGTCTTGGTGATCAGCGCAGGCCCGCGTGGCGGCATCTACAAGGAGTGATTGCCGATGGGTGAAATCCAGAAAATGACCATTGACGGCAAGACCTACGTTCTCGTCGGTGAAGAGGACTATGAAGACATGATGGACAGCCTCGAGGCACACGCGATCCTTGAGCGCGTCAGGGCGGGCGAAGAGACCTGGCCTTCCGAACTCGTGCATGAACTCATGGAAACCGACAGCCGCATCCGCACCTATCGCAAGTATCGCGGCATGACCGGAACCGAGCTTGCCGCAGCCGCGGGCATTTCCCAGCCCCACCTCTCCGATATCGAAAACGGCAAGAAGGCTGGCTCGGTCGATGTGCTCAAGCGCATCGCAACCGCCCTTCGTGTCGATCTCGACGATCTCGTGGTGTGACAAGCCCATCACCTGCACCTCAATACGGGCTGTCGACAGGGCCGGTGGCGACATAGACGCTCTTCAGCCGCGTGTAGTGCTCGATCGCCGCGCGCGAGTTCTCGCGGCCGATGCCCGATTGCTTGACGCCGCCGAAGGGGGCCTCGACCGGGGTGAGATTGTAGGTGTTGATCCAGGTCGTGCCGGCATCGAGCCCAGCGATCACCCGGTGCGCGCGGGTGAGGTCGGTGGTGAACACGCCGGCGGCCAAACCGAACTGGGTGTCGTTGGCGCGGCGCACGGCCTCGTCCTCGTCGTCAAAGCTGAGCACGCTCATCACCGGGCCGAAGATCTCTTCCCGCGCAATCGTCATCTCGTCGGTGACGCCGGCGAAGACGGTCGGCTGGATCCAGGCGCCATTCTCAAATCCCTGAAGCACGGGCACGCCGCCGCCGGTGACGAGTTTTGCACCCTCGCGCCTGCCGGTCTCGATGTAGCCCAGCACCTTGTCGCGTTGCGCCGTTGAGACCATCGGTCCCAGATGCGTGTCGGGATCGAGCGGGTCGCCGAGCTTGATGGCCTCGGTGCGGGTCTTCAGCCGCTCGAGGAACCGGTCATAGACCCCGCGCTGCACGAACACCCGTGTGCCGTTCGAGCAGATCTGCCCGGTCGAGTAGAAATTGCCGAGCATTGCCCCGCCGATGGCGCTCTCGATGTCGGCATCGTCAAACACCAGAATCGGCGACTTGCCGCCAAGCTCCATCGTCACCGCCTTGATCGTCTGTGCTGCCGCCGCCAGCACCTTGGCGCCGGTCGGCACCGAGCCGGTCAGTGACACCTTGGCGATATCGGGATGCGAGGCGAGCGCCGCCCCGACATCGCCAAAACCCTGCACCACGTTGAAGAGACCATCCGGCAGGCCCGCATCCTTGAAGGTTTCCGCCAGCAGCAGCGCCGTCAGCGGGGTCACTTCCGACGGCTTGAAGATGAAGGCATTGCCACAGGCGAGTGCCGGCGCCGATTTCCAGGCGGCGATCTGGATCGGATAGTTCCAGGCGCCGATGCCGGCACAGATCCCGAGCGGTTCGCGGCGCGTGTAGACGAAGTCGCCGCCCAGATCGACATGCTCGCCGGTGATGGCACCCGCCAGCCCGCCGAAATACTCAAGCGCATCCGCAGCTGATGCTGCGTCGGCGACCAGCGTTTCCTGGATCGCCTTGCCGGTGTCGAGCGTCTCGATGCGGCTTATCTCCTCGTTGCGTTCACGCAGGATCTGCGCCGTGCGCAACAGGATCCGCCCGCGCTCGACGCCCTTCAGCCTGGCCCAGGCCGGCTGCGCGGCCTTTGCAGCTGCGACAGCCTGCTCGATCACCGCCGGGGTTGCCGAGTACAGCCGGGCGTTTACCTCGCCGGTGGCCGGGTAAATGCTCTCGAAGGACCGACCGGAGGCGTCCTCGCGGTACTGTCCGTTGATGTAGTGGGATGCTTTTGGCTGTGCGGCGGTCATTGTCCGGCCTCTCGCTTTTTCGTGTTCATCTCTCGGCGGTTCTCGCCATCAGGCCCGGCCGGAACCGAACCACCTGTCCTTCATCTCGCGCAGGAAAACGGGACTCATGCCGAACCCTGCCGCGTCCCCGATCACCGCGTCGATGCCGCAGCTCGGGCACAATGCCGTCCATTCGCCTTGCGCGCGGCTTTTGTCCGTCCAGTGCAGCACGGCGCTCGCCGTGAACACGCTCTCGCAGTGGAAGCAGCCGCAGCGCCGGCTCTTTTCGAGCTCCGCGCGATTGTGGACGGAGTGGCTCTGGGCCCGTTCGAGTTCCTGCCTGTTCATCATTCCCCGCGCGGAAACCGTTGTGATTCTTCGAGGATGTTGAGGTCCATGTGGTTGCGCATGTAGCGCTCCGAGGCCTTCTGCAGCGGCTGGAAATCCCACGGGTAGTAGTTGCCGTTCCTCAGCGCCTCGTAGACCACCCAGCGCCGCGCCTGGCTCTGCCGCACCTCGGCGTCATAGGCAGCCATGTCCCAGCGGGCCCGGACCTGGGCCATGTAGTTGGCCACCCGCTTGGCGTGGGCCGGATCATTGGCGAGATTGGTGAGTTCTTCGGGATCCGCGTCGAGATCGAACAGTTGCGGCGCATCCAGCTCGCAGTGAATGAACTTGTACTGTCCCTCGCGGATCGCCACCAATGGCGCCTCGGAACCTTCCGCCGCATATTCCATCAGCACCGGAGAGGTGCGCGTCTCGCCCTCCATGGCCGGGACCAGGCTTTCGCCATCGGTCCAGGGCGCGACCTCCTCGAGCGACACGCCGGCAAGCGCTGCTAAGGTCGGCGTGATGTCGAGATTGGAGGTCGGCTCGGCTACCTGCCGGCTTGGCGCACCTGGCACCGCAATCATCAGCGGCACCCGCGCCGAGCCTTCGAAGAAGCTCATCTTGAACCACATGCCGCGTTCGCCCAGCATGTCGCCATGGTCGGAGCAGAATACCACGATGGTGCTGTCCGCCATCCGCGTGGCTTCCAGTGTCGCCAGAATCCCGCCGATCTTGTCATCGAGATAGGAGATGTTGGCGAAATAGGCCTGCCGCGAGCGCCGCACATTGTCTTCGGTGATGTCGAAATTTTCGGAATCGTTTGCCTTGTAGAGCCGCTGCGAATGCTGGTCCATCTGCTCATAGGGGATCGGCGGCACCCGCGGTTCGAGCTCGGCACAATCCTCGTAGAGATCCCAGTACTGCTTGCGCGCCACATAGGGGTCATGCGGATGGGTGAACGACACCGTCAGCGCCCAGGGGCGGGCCTCGGCACTGTCGCTGGTCCGCGACAGCTGGTGCAGCTTCTGTGTGGCGAAGAACGCCACCTCGTCGTCATACTCCATCTGGTTCGATGTCTCGGCCACACCTGCGCCGGTGACGGACCCGAGATTGTGGTACCACCAGTCGATCCGCTCGCCGGGCTTGCGGTAATCCGGCGTCCAGCCGAAATCGGCCGGGTAGATGTCGGTGGTCAGCCGTTCCTCGAAGCCGTGCATCTGGTCGGGTCCGACGAAATGCATCTTGCCCGACAGGCAGGTGTAATAGCCCGCGCGCCTGAGATGATGCGCATAGGTCGGAATGTCGGATGCGAACTCCGCCGCATTGTCATAGACCCGCGTCTGCCGCGGCAACTGTCCCGACATGAACGAGGCCCGCCCCGGCGCGCACAGCGGCGAGGCGGTGTAGTTGTTGGCAAACCTGACCGAGCACGACGCAAGCGCCTTCAGGTTCGGCGCGTGCAGGAAGTCTGCGGGACCGTCGGGAAACAGCGTGCCGTTCAGCTGGTCGACCATCAGGATGAGGATGTTGGGTCTCTTGGCGCCTCTGTCCGTCATACCGTCCTCCCGCGAATTTCGAGCAATTGCGTTTCGATGTGATCCTCTACCAGCGCCACCGCGTCGTGCCGTGCCGGCCCGGTGCCGAGTGCCTTGCGGATGTAGAGCCCGTCGATCATTGCAGCCGCACCCTCTGCGATGCGCTCGGCCTCGTACTGGCCGCAGAGCGGCGCAAGCCCGCTCATCAGGTTGGAATGCAGCCGCCTTGCATAGACTGAAAGCAGCCGGCGAATCTCCGGCGCGCGCTGGGCGTCGACGTAGAACGCCAGCCAGGCAGCAACCACATCCTCGGAGAACTGCTTGTCGGAGAAGCTGACCGCGATGACCGCCGAGACCCGCGCCCTATGGCTCCGCGCGGTCTTCAGGGCTTCCACCGTGTCGCGTCTCAGATCGCGGAGCAGAGCCCGCACCGACGCCGTGATCAGTTGCTCCTTGGAGCCGAAATAATGGTGTGCGAGCGCAGGCGACACGCCGGCGCGGCCGGCGATGTCCGACATCGTCACATCCATCGAGCCGCGCGCGCCGATGGCTTCGATGGCCGCATCCGTCAGCGCCTTGCGGCGAATTGGTTCCATGCCGATCTTGGGCATTTGCATACCTTCCGAGAAATGGATGGTCGAGGCCGGACCCTCGACGGCAGGCCAAGTCTAGTTTTGATTGACTGATCAATCAACCAAAATTTGCCATAGCTTTTGCCTCGACTTGTTCAGGGAAGCGCTATGCCGGGTCGGAAGCAGGTATGTCGGTGTCCTCTGTCACGGCCGGAACCCCGGTGGCGATCAGGGTCTCGCCGACCGGCGCGGGTGTCTCGGCCCGCTCGGGCGCGCGCAGTTCGCGATAACCGATATAGAGCCCGGCGCCGATGATCAGTGCCATCCCGGCAAGCGTGTTGAGCGCGGGAACCTCGCCCCAGAAGAACCAGGCTGCGGTCGCGGCAAACGGCAGGTAGGCATAGTCGAACGGCGCGATCAGGCTGGCATTGGCCACCTGGTAGGCGCGGCTCAGAAGAATGTATCCGGTCATCCCCACTATGCCCAGGAGCGCCAGGTCGGCCATCTGTGCTGCGTCCGGCACAATGAATTCAAGCCGCAGGTGATGGAACTCCGGTCCCATCGGCACCAGCGTGTTGACCAGCCATCCCAGCGGCCAGATCATCAGCCCGGATCCGCCGATGGTCCACAACCCCATCGTCAGGCTGCTTTCGCCGTCGCCCACGCGCCGGGTCAGGATCATCGATGCCGCGTAGGACATGGCGCAGATGAGCGGCAGCAGCGCCACCCACTGGAAGCTGTCCTGGCCGGGCGCCATGGCGATCAGCACCCCGCTGAAGCCCACCACAAGGGCTGCGATCCGATGCACTCCCATGCGCTCGCCCAGGAACAGCGCCGCCAGGATGCCGATGAACAAGGGTGCGGAGAAGAAGATCGTGGAGACTTCTGCGAGCGGCATGAACGGGAAGGCGGCATAGAACATGGCGAAGCCGCCGGTCAGCAGAAACGCCCGCAGCAGGTGTATCGGCCACAGCGGCGTATAGAGACTGTGCTTGCCGCCAAGCCACGTGATCAGCGGCGCCAGCACCAGCACGGCGATGCAGGCGCGAGCAAAGATCAGCATCCACAGGGGTTGCGCCCCGAGCAGGTCCTTGATCAGCAGGTCCTGGCCGACAAAGCACCAGGCGCCGCCAAGCACGCAGGCAATGCCCTCGATCGGGCGCGAGGATTGTGCGGGCGCAAGGGAGGCCACTGCGGTCATTGTGAAATCCCCCGGTTTCATCTCGTCGGCTGCAGGCTGCGAACCAGCGGACCGCGCGGCGTGAACTCGACTGGGCAGCCTGAAAACCATGGCCGATTTTTCGATGTCGCGCGCGCCATTCCGCGACATCGAGGCCGAAAAATGCCGGACGCGCCGGGGCCGCCACCCGGGCCATTTCCAGCGCATGCACCAAACCGGCCCGACAGGCCGGCCCGACACGCCGGACGGCGAGGCGACGGCGACGATTTCCCGCACTCCCGGCCACGCGCAGGGTCGCTCTATTAATGCTGACATAAACTGTCATCAAGACAGTGCTAGTCGGGCCTCGGAATCATCAACCGGACAGGAGATCCGAAATGCTGACGCTCTACCACTCGCCCCAAACCCGCTCATCCCGCATCATCCGCCTGCTCATCGAGCTTGGCGTGCTTGATCAGGTCGATGTCCGCATCGTCACAGTCACGCGCCAAGACGGATCGGGCGGTGCCGATCCATCCAATCCGCATCCGGAAGGCAAGGTGCCGCTGCTGGTGCACGACGGGGTCGAGCTATGGGAATCAAACGCCATCATTATCTACCTGACCGACCTTTTTGCTGAAAAGGGGCTTGGCCGGAGCATTGGTGACAAGGACCGCGGCACCTATCTGAGTTGGCTTGCCTGGTATGGAAATATCGTCGAGCCGGTGTTGGTCTTCACCGCCGCCGGGCTGAACCATCGCTATCTCGATGCCACATTCCGTGGAGCGCCGGAGGTGGCGGCGCGGCTCAGCGCCCAGCTCGAAAAGACGCCCTATCTGATGGGCTCGGATTTTTCCGCGGCCGACCTGCTTGTCGTCTCGCCCTACACCTGGATGCCGCAAGCCACGCCGGATGTGCAGGTTGTCCGGGACTGGATCGAGCGCTGCGAGAGCCGTCCCTCGGCCAGGCAGACCATGGAGTTCGACAGGGCGCACATGCCCGGATAACCGGATAGTGCGCTGACGGCATCTCATCCCCGCGACCGGCGCGAACAGCCCGGTCGCGGGGTGAAATCCGTTCTCCCCTTTACAAAGCCGCCCGCGGGATCAAAATGCGCGCCAGCACAGACAAGATTCCCGGGAGAGTAGATCATGAGCGCCTGTATCATCGGCTGGGCCCATACGCCCTTTGGCAAACACAGCGACGAGACTGTCGAAAGCCTGGTCACAAGGGTGGCGCGAGAAGCGGTCGAGCATGCCGGGCTCGAAGCCGGAGACATCGACGAAATTTATCTCGGTCATTTCAACGCAGGCTTTTCCGCGCAGGATTTCACTGCAAGCCTGGTGCTTCAGGCCGACGATGATTTCCGCTTCAAGCCTGCCACCCGGGTCGAGAATGCCTGCGCCACCGGTTCGGCCGCCGTCCACCAGGGCATCAAGGCGATCCGCGCCGGCGCTGCGAAGCGGGTACTGGTCGTCGGCGTCGAGCAGATGACCACGACGCCCGGCCCGCAGGTCGGCGCCAATCTGCTCCGCGCCTCCTATCTGCCGGAGGATGGCGACACGCCGGCGGGCTTCGCCGGCGTCTTCGGCAAGATCGCCGATGGCTATTTCCAGAAATATGGCGACCAGTCCGACGGGCTTGCGGCGATCGCCGCCAAGAACCACAAGAACGGCGTCGACAACCCTTGGGCGCAGATGCGCAAGGATCTGGGCTACGAGTTCTGCCGCGCCGAGAGCGACAAGAACCCTTACGTCGCGGGCCCCTTGAAGCGCACCGACTGCTCGCTTGTCTCCGACGGCGCCGCGGCCATCGTGCTCGCCGATGTCACCACCGCCATGCAGGCGCCGCGCGCCGTGCTGTTCCGCGCCGCCGAGCATGTGCAGGATTTCCTGCCGATGTCCAAGCGCGACATTCTGGCCTTCGAGGGCTGCGCGCTCGGCTGGAAGCGGGCCTTCGCCAATTCCAAGACCGCGCTCGACGATCTTTCCTTTGTCGAGACCCACGACTGCTTCACCATCGCCGAACTGATCGAATATGAAGCCATGGGGCTCGCCAAGCCGGGGCAGGGCGGCGACGTCGCGATGAGCGGCGCTACGCAGAAGGACGGCCGTCTGCCGGTCAACCCCTCCGGCGGTCTCAAGGCCAAGGGCCATCCCATCGGCGCCACCGGCGTCTCCATGCACGTGCTTTCGGCGATGCAGCTGACCGGCGAGGCCGGCGGCATCCAGGTCAAGAATGCCGAACTCGGCGGCATCTTCAACATGGGCGGTGCGGCGGTGGCGAACTACGTCTCCATCCTCGAGCGCATCCGGTGACCTCTAGCGCCACCGGTCACGTCGTCGTCACCGGTGGCGCATCCGGCATCGGCGAGGTCACAGTGCTGGCACTAATCGATGAAGGCGTTGCCGTCACCATCCTCGATGCGAACGAGGAGGCTGTGGCGCGCCTGGAAGACCGGCTGGCGGGCGAGGATGTGCAGGCACTCACCTGCGATGTCACCGACGAGGAGGAGGTGGCCGACTGCCTTTCGCAGGCCGTCGACGCCTTCGGGCCGGTCACGGGCCTCGTCAATTGCGCCGGCATTGCCCGCGACATCCCGGCCGAGAAGACCAGCGCCGAGATCTTCCGCCAGATCCTCGACGTCAATCTCACCGGCAGCTTCATCACCTGCCGGGCTTGTCTCGACCAGATGGGCGACACGCTGTCGATCGTCAATTTGTCCTCGGCGTCGGGAATCCGCGCCAATGCGGGCAGGGTGGCCTACGGCGCCTCCAAGGCCGGCGTCATCCTGATGAGCCAGGTGCTCGCCAGCGAGTGGGGCGCCTCGGGCGTCCGCGTAAACGTGGTCGCGCCCGGACCGGTCGACACGCCGCTGATCTCGAACCTCCACACCATCGACGACCGCAAGCGCTGGACCGCCCAGATCCCGCTGCACCGCTACGGCCGCCCGGACGAAATCGCCGACGCCATCCTGTTCCTGCTGTCGCCGCAAGCCAGCTACATCAACGGCCATGTTCTGACAATCGACGGCGGGTTCAGCTCTACGGGGATCCTGGCGGGGCGGTGAGGCATGTAAGTCAAGACGTTAGGAGAGAATCCAAGTATAAATAAAAAGCGGCTCGAGAGTGAATTAGTTATGGCTGATAAGTCAGGCAAATTGCATGATGTTTTTACGAAACATTTGGAAAAAATATGTCGCCACCCTCACGATTTGAAATTCGACAAGAACTGAAAAAGCTTAACCGATTGGACCCGGAGCGCGCCTTATATTCGGCAATAAATTCAACTTATATAAAAATCATGCACGGACTCGTCACTGTCGTGGGGATGGCAGGTGGGGGAGAGCTTTTTTATCGAGTGCGTCGAACTAAAGGCTCAAAGCCAACGCTGGTGTCTGAGCTACAGGCACCTCCTGAGAAATTTGTGACTGGTTATCAAAGATGCAACCCACCCGGAACTCCGATGTTTTATGCCGCGTCAAGGCGCATAGGGGCGCTTGTCGAGGCACGCGTTGAACCCGGAGAGATCGTCTATTTAAGCGAATGGATAGGGCGCAACCGGATACCGGTAAATAGGATATTCGAGAATGAAGAAAATCAAATAGTTCCATTCGTCGAAATGTCCACAATTCATGGGCCAAACCAAGATATCATTCTAGCTCATCTGGATACTATGTTTACCAAGCGCATACACTCCACGTTTGGAGACGATTACAAATTTACAGCAGCAATAGCTCAACAGCTAACAACAAAGTTCCCGGAAAACGAAGAGCATGATGTTCATGAAGACGGGTATGTTGCATTAAAATACCCTTCTGTCTTGAATCGAGAGAACATCCATAACACCGCCATGCATGCGAGCTTCGCTTCGGAGCGACTCGAACTGTTGCATGTAATGGAGTTGCGCGTAAATTCTAATGATGAAGATGATTTTTCAATCGAAGTAATAGATACTGCCGTAAATATTTTGGGAGACAAATTTGAATGGACAGGCAATCCCAAGCTTATTCCAGAGATGTTGGATAAAAAACGTAGCGTCCCATTTATTTTTAATGGAAATAAATGGAGCAGGAGGTTGTTTCAGGGGGATGTAACAATGGAATATATTAATAACTTAATGAAGGAGTGAATTTTATTATTTATGTGTTGCAATGTATTTCTTGAAATTATTTACTGCGTGAGCCAATATGCAGTTGAAATGAACGCGCATTCAACACATTGAGACCATCTTATTTCGGCGGAAGATCTTACCCCCGCCGCCCGATCGAAACCCCGGCCGCCGTCGCCCCGATCACCAGCGCCATGCCGGCCCATTGCGCCGGGCTGAACCATTCGCCGAGTGCCACCGCGCCGATGGCAGTGGCCACCACCGGGCTGGCAAGCGAAAGATAGGTGGCGCTTGAGCCGATCCGGCCGATGCCGCGGGTCCAGACGAAATAGGCAAACGCGGTGCCGAGCAGCATCAGCCAGCCATAGCCGAGCATTTCGCTCAGCCCCGGCGCTGGCGGCAGGCCCTCGATCACCAGCGCCACCGGCAAGAGCATAGCGCCGCCGAAGATCAGTTGCCAGGTGGTGGTCTCGAGCGGCGTCCCCATCCGCCCCCAGCGGTCGATCAGCACGGTGCCGATCGCCATCGACAGCGCCCCGCCGATCGCCGCCGCGACACCGATCGGGTCGGGGCGGGCCTCCGGCGACAGCACCAGAAGGCCGACCCCGATCACGCCGGCGACACCGGCCAGCAGCTGGACCCGGTTCGGCGCGCGGCGGATCAGAAATGCGGAGATCAGCACCACCACCAGCGGCTGGATCGCGCCCAGCGTCGCCGCCAGCCCGCCCGGCATCCGCGATGCGGCGACGAACAGCAGCGCGAAGAACAGGCCGATATTGGTGAAACCGATCGCCGCATGGCGCTTGAGCGCCGCCACCGGCGGAATGCGCGGGTTGAGCATCAGCAGGATCAACCCCGCCGGCAGCGCCCGCATCGCACCGACGAGCAGCGGATGGCTGACCGGCAGCGTTTCGGTAAACACCGCATAGGTGGTACCCCAGAGCATCGGCCCCAGTAGGGTGATCAGGATGGTGCGCAGCATGGGGGCTCGGGTGGTTGGACAGGGTGCCGGAGAGCTTAGCGCCGATCAAGTTCAATTGGAAACATTTGAACGACGAAGCATCGTGACCCAGGCACGGCTAACCTCGCGCGACGTCGGACAATGAGGCGGTATTTTCAGTGTTTTGCGGTGGGGTCGGAGGCCATGCAGGCTGACGCGGAACTGTTATTAGATTCCTGCCCACAGGATGCAGCCGAGCAAGCCGACAACAAAACAGACCGGCAAGACAGCCGGGGAGCTCAGCCATCGCCAGTAAGACTGCCGTCCCAGCAAGACCAGAAAGCTGGCGGTTATTCCGGCCGCCGCACCCAGGCCCAGAAAAAGAGTTATGGCCGCCCCTAAAAACACGCCAGCGCCATCGGCTCTGGAAATGTCTTGATATTGCAGCACGGCAACAAAAACTGCGACGACGGTTGCCCAAAACAGCGGTCTCCAATGCCACAGGAACCCAAATAGCACGAAGCCGATCACGTATGGGGGCACAACAATGAAGAACAGCATTGATCGCTCGGACAGTTGCAAAAGCCAAACTCATTCCATCATGTGTGGCTGGGTCAAGCCATTTGCAATTTTTCCGGGTGCAATCCTTCACGGGCGCTTAACAGATAGAGTCCCTTCAGCTACGAATTGGTTGTCGCACTGAAGCAGCGATAAAAGCGCTGCCGCACCAGTTCGCAAGTGCACCTGGCGAAGCCAATGCAGTTGCTTTCTTGTATTTTGTGCAGATAGGCAAGGCCCGACCAGGGGGTTCCATTTGCCAGGTCGGTATGGTCTCATCTCATGCATGGATTTCGAAGATACTGGATAGATGCAGTCGCGGTATGCGCCATTCTGGCGGTATTCGCCTACTATGCTCAGAGGCCCTATTCCTGGCTCCTGGAGCATGAATGTGCCGATACCGGCACCGTGATCGCCGATGAAGTCTTTGTCAAAAACGGTTTCGAGTTGGTGGCGAGCTATTGGGTGAAGCTGTCGCCACGGACAGGTTATACCAATACCTATGAAGACCTTCTTGCCCAGTATCCGGACTGTTGCACGATCTATGAAGGCCCTCCGGCAGATTATATGCAATCACCATCCTGGTGGCAGACTGTGACCAACCAATATGCAAAGGCTGTCTTGGTGATATTGGATATCAAATCCAGGGAAGGAGCCGATTATCGGACTATGGAGTTTTCCCGACTGGTAACCTTCGATGCCTGCGGAAACAATGTTCCGAACTGAGCGTCGCAAGCCACGGCCTTTCAAACACAGCCAACCCTGTTCCTGGAGTTGGCAATTGCAAGGAAAATGATGGGAGGTCTTGCCGGGCTTCAGCCGTTTCCATGTATTTGGACATTCCGCTCGCAGACAACCCGTCTCACCCCTTCGATCCCGGCCGCAGGCCCTCGGTGAGGAGCGCCGCTACCTTCGCCGACGCCTCGGCCTTTGTGACCTGGCCGTCACCATTTAAATCCAGCCCCCGGTTGAGCTTGTAGGCTTTCGATCCTTTTCGAAAGAGCACGTAGCCGGGTTCCTTGTCGACGGCGCGCGGATAGAGCACCGCCATGTAGGCGCTCGGCAGATCCTTCATCCGGCCCGCATAGGGGGCGAGATAGGCTTCCACGGAATCGAGCTGGTCGATGGCGCTCATCCGGGACAGGGCCGCCGTGCTGGTTCCAAGCGACCTGGCCGTTGCCGGCATGAACTGGATCAGTCCCGTAGCGCCCGAGCCTGCCCGGTTGGTCTCGGAAGGGTCAAATGTGCGGCCGGTCTCGAACGCCATGATTGCCATCAGGTGGTTCGGGTCCATCGCGAGCCTGCCGGCGACGGCTATCACCTTGCGCCTGAAGGCGGACGAAACATGCGCGCCCCAGGCGACGGCTGCATCCTTATCGCCGGGTGCGCGCGGGCGCGATCCGGAATCCGGTTGCGGTTTGAGGCCGGGCGAGGGCGGTTGGTCGGGCGCCAGCCGCAGCCTGAGCCAGGAGAACAGGCTATCGAGAAATGGGATGCGGGGCATGCGGGTCTCCCGTCTGCGATGTCAGGTGAACGATGCGGACAAGTCTGGGCCAGCGCCTGCGAGTGTGGATGAACTTGCCGGCTGCCCGGTTGGCGCGCTTTGGCGCCGCAAGGTGCGGGGCTCAAGGAGCCGCGTGGCAGGCGGTCGGCAAAACCGGAGCCGGTTCAGAGCCTTGGGGAGATGCAAGCCGGCGCGTCGGATGTCGTGCAAGGCGGCGGCGGGCCGTCTCCGGGCAGGGTGAACGGGGCAAAGCTGTCAGCGCTTTTATCCCCGCCTCTTGCCCGAAGCTGCGGCTTCTGCGATCACACGCGCATGAAAGCGTCCGCTCATACGGGCGCCACCACGCAACCACCGCCAGGAAATCAAGCCATGCAGAACCCCGTCCTTGTCGAAGTCACCCGCGGAGAGATCGTCGAAAGCCGTCATCGCGGCATGGCCGTGGTGGTGGATGGCGACGGCGCGGTGGTGATGAGCCTCGGCGACGTCGAAACCCCGGTGTTCCCGCGCTCGGCGGTCAAGTCGATGCAGGCGCTGCCGCTCATTGAGACCGGCGCCGCGGACCGCTACGGCTTTGGCAACAAGGAACTGGCGCTGGCCTGCGCCTCGCATTCGGGCGAGCCCGGTCACATGCAGCTGGCCGGTGAAATGGTTGGCCGCGCCGGATTGGGTGAAGCCGATTTCGAATGCGGCTGCCACTGGAGCTCGGAACAGAAGGTGCTGATCGCCCAGGCCCGCGCCGGCGACAAGCCCAACCAGCTCGGCAACAATTGCTCCGGCAAGCATGCCGGTTTCCTCTGCCTCGCCTGCCATGCCGGCGTCGATCACCACGGCTATGTCGGCTATGACCACTTCGTCCAGGCCTCGGTCCGCGATGTCATGTCAGATCTGACCGGCACCGCGCTCGGCCATGACAATTGCGGCACCGACGGCTGCTCGATCCCCACCTACGCGGCGCCGCTCAGGAACATCGCCCACGGTTTTGCCCGCATGGCATCTGGCGCGGGCCTCGGGCCCGAGCGCGCGAAAGCAGCCGAGCGGCTGATGTCAGCCTGCATGGCCGAGCCGTGGCACGTGGCGGGCACGGGTCGCGCCTGCACCGCCCTGATGCAAATCGCCCCGGGCCGGATCTTCGCCAAGACCGGTGCCGAGGGCGTCTTCTGCGCGACTGTTCCAGAGAAGGGCTACGGCATCGCGCTCAAATGCGAGGACGGCTCCACCCGCGGCGCCGAGGCAATGATCGGCGCGGTCCTGGCAAAGCTTTTTGCAGATGACGAGGAATTCTCTTCCCGGCTTGGCGACTGGTCGCGCAAGACGTTGAAGAACTGGAACGGCATCGAAGTCGGTCGCATCCGCCCCGTAGGCGAACTGGCCTGAGCTTCAGCCCGCGGACTGCGCCGGCTGGTAGATCGGCTTGGCACGGTCGGGCTCGGCGCGGCGGATGCTGCCCGGCGGTTTGCCGAAGACCCGTTTGAACGCCCGGCAGAACGCGGCTTCCGACTGGTATCCAAGATCCATCGAGATTGCCGCCAGACCGTCGCCGGTGTCGATCAGCCGGGCGCGGGCCACCCGCATCCTCCATTCGGTCAGGTAGCGAAGCGGCGTCTGGCCGACCAGATTGGCAAAACGCGCCGCAAAGGCCGAACGTGACATGCCGACTTCAAGCGCCAGCGTGTCGACGCTCCAGTCCTCGCCGGGGCGGCGGTGCATCAGCGCCAGGGCCTTTCCGATCTGTGGATCGCGCAGCGCCGCCAGCCAGCCGGTCTCTGTGGTGGGCGCGGTTTCGAGCCAGGACCGGATCGCCTGGATCACCACCACGTCCGACAGCCGGGTGATCACCGTTTCGCCGCCCGGTTTCAGCGACGCCGCCTCGCTTGCGATAAAGCGCAGCGTGCTTTGCAGCCATCCGCCGGTCTGGTCGTCCCAAGCGTCGATATTGATGATCTGCGGCAACAGTCCGAGCAGGTGCTCGGCGGCGACATCATCAAACCGCACCACGCCATACATGGTCCGGGTCATCGCGCCACCGCCGCCGTGGCGCATGACCTCGTAACGCTCGCTCACCTTTTCCACCGGCAGTTCGAACAGCGGCTCGCCTGCCATGTCCGGTGCGCTCGAGATTACGTGGGGCGTGCCGTGCGGGATCAACGCCAGGCTGCCCTGCTGCAGGAGGCGCGGCTCGGCGCCTTCCAGTTGCAGCCAGCAGGCGCCGGACGTCACCACCATGAAGATCATCACGCCCTCCAGCCGCGGAATGGCAATCGCCCAGGGCGTGGTCAGCTCGCCGCGGCAATAGAGCGTGCCCGTCAGCCGCAGCATGTGCAGCGTTTCGGCAAGAGGGTCGGATGTGAGGGGAATGCTCGGATCAGGTTTTGACATCAGAATGGGATAGCGGTGTTTTTGCGGATTGTCCATGAGTGTGGACGATCTGCATACCAATAGAGCTTTTCAATCATTGTTCATCCAAAATTCGAGGCGTAGGTCTAGCGCATCATCAATCGAACGCAAGGAGCTTCTCATGAACACCGCACCCATTCTCGTCATCGGATCCACCGGCAAGACCGGCAACCGCATCGTCAGGTCGCTGACCGAAAAGGGTTTTTCCGTCCGCGAAGGATCGCGCAACTCGGCCATCCCGTTCGACTGGGAGAAGCCTGAAACTTGGGCAGCAGCACTCGCCGGCGTCAAAGCGGCCTACGTCTCCTATTTCCCCGATCTCGCCTTCCCTGGCGCTGCCGCAAAGATCGAGGCTTTGACCAAAGCTGCCAAGGCAGCCGGTGTCCGCAAGCTGGTCCTGCTGTCGGGCAGGGGAGAGGCGCATGCCCGCCATTGCGAGGAGATCGTACGCAATTGCGGGCTTGATTTCACGCTGGTCCGCGCCGCCTGGTTCGCCCAGAATTTTTCCGAAGGCTATCTTCAGGCGCCCGTTCTCGACGGTGTGGTGGCGCTTCCGGCCGGTGACATCAAGGAGCCGATCGCCGATGTCGACGATATCGCCGATGTTGCCGTCGCGGCGCTGACCGATGACCGCCACAATGGCGAACTCTACGAGATTACCGGCCCGCGTCTGCTGACATTCGCCGAGGCTGCCGCAGAAATTTCTTCCGCCGCCGGAATTCCTGTCCAGTACATGCCGATCACGCTGGAACAGTTCCATGCCGGCATGCTCGACATCGGCGGTCCGCTGATCGCCGATGTCTTCACCGAGATCTGTCGCGAGACCCTCGACGGCCACAACGCCTATCTCACCGACGGCGTCCAGCGGGCTCTCGGCCGCGCCCCGCGCGACTTCGCGGACTTCTGCAGCAATGCCGCGGCAGGCGGTGCCTGGAAGAAGGCCGCCTGACCTGGCTTTCCGTCTCAAACAGGAGTGATCCCATGAATACCTCTCTGCTTCAAAAGGCCGTACTTCTCGTGGCTGGCATCACGGCGGTCTACATCGGCGGATCGGTCATCATTTCCCCGGATGCGTTCTACGCGGCCTACGGCATTTCCCTGCACGGCGATGTCAGCCTCGCAAACGAGCTCAGGGCGATGGGCGGCGGCGTATTGATGCTCGGCCTGCTGATCCTCTCGGGGCTGGTGATCTCGCGCTTCGCATTGGCGTCGACCGTGCTGGCCGGGGCCATGTTTGTCGCCTATGGCGCAACCCGGTTCTTGAGCCTTGGTCTCGACGGCCAGCCCGATGCCGGTCTTGTCACGGCGATGATCGCCGAGCTTGTGATCGGGTTCGCAAGCGTGGCGGCGCTGATCGCGGCACGCAGAACGGCCTGATCCCAGGATCTGTCGGGCGGCTGCCAGACGGCGGCCGCCTCCAATTCCCAAACCCTCCAGGCACGGCGCCTGGCAACCGAAAGAAAAGACAATGTCCCTCTGGTTCCTTCTTCTTTGTGCACTCACGCTGATGGCCTATGCAGGCATCGGCGGCATCTTCCTCGCGTTCTCCGATTTCATCATGCGCTCCTTCGACCTGGTCAGAAACCAGGCCGGCATCGAGACCATGCAGGTACTCAATGTCGAGATCATGCGATCGATCTTCATGGTTCTGTTCATGGGCCTGGTCATCCTCTCGCTCGTCATCATGATCTATGCAGCGCTCAATCTCGACGGCACCGTTCGCAGCCTGCTGCTGCTTGCAGGTATCTCCTACGTCATCGGCGTCTTTGCCGTGACCGCTGCCGGCAATGTGCCGCTCAACAACCAGCTTGCGGCCCTTGCGCCGGCCACATCGCAGGCCCTGGTTTTCTGGAAAGAGGCTTACATGACCCGCTGGGTCGCTCTCAACAGCTTGAGGACGCTGGCCTGTTTCCTGGCGTCGGGGTTGACCCTGGCCGCGCTCATCGTCCGGTAAACATCATGGCTCAGGCGGTTTTCGCGCCGCCTTGCCTTGATCGGCCCCGGCGCGGGCTCTATGTCGGGTTACCGGCCGCTTCCGGGCTGATCCTTCCCGCACATGGAGTTCTCCTTGTCCGCCTCTAAATTGTCTGCCTTCAAAAACCTGCCTGTTGCCCCGATCGCTGCCAAGCGACCCGTAACCGACACTCGTCACGGTATTGCGCGCTCTGATGATTACGCCTGGATGCGCGATGACAACTGGCAGGCGATGTTCAAGGATCCTTCCATCCTCGATCCGGCGATCCGCACCCATCTGGAGGCGGAGAACTTCTACCAGCAGGCGGCGATGGCGGACACCGAGGCGCTGCAGAAGACACTGTTTGCCGAAATGCGCGGCCGCATCAAGGAAGATGACAGTTCGGTGCCGTCGCCCGATGGCGCCTGGCTCTACGGGGTGCGCTATGTCACCGGTGGCGAGCAGCCGAAATATTTCCGCATTCCGCGCGGCGGCGGCGATGAGCAGATCACGCTTGATGGTGACCGGGAAGCCCATGGCAAACCCTATTTTCGTCTGGCCGGAACCGGTCATTCGCCCGATCACCAGGCGATGATCTGGGGGTATGACGACAAAGGTTCTGAATTCTTCACCCTCAAGGTCCGAGATCTCGCAACCGGCGAGGATTCGTCCGACCTGATCGAGAACACCGGTGGCGGTGCCGCCTGGGCGGCCGATTGCAAGGGGTTCTTCTACACCGCAGTGGACGACAACCACCGGCCCAGCAAAATCTTCTACCATCGCCTCGCGACACCCCAGAGCGAGGATGTCCTGGTACACGAGGAGACCGACACCGGCTTCTTCATGGGGGTCTCCGGCTCCCGGCTCGATGATTTCATCATGATCGGCATCAATGATCATGAGACCTCGGAATGCTGGGTCATGCCGGCCGATGATCCGCAGGCCAAACCGCAGCTGGTGGCGGCCCGCAAGACCGGCATCGAATACTCGCTCAGCGAAGGCGGCGATGTTTTCTTCATCCTCACCAATGCCGGCGGCGCCAAGGACTTCAAGATTATGCAGACCCCGGTCGGATCTCCCGGGCCTGAAAACTGGAGCGAGGTCGTCCCCCACAAGTCCGGCCGGCTGATCCTCTCGGTCAGTGCCTACCGCAATCACCTTGTCTGGATGGAGCGGGAGAATGGCCTGCCGCGCATCGTCATCCGCGACCGCTTGAGCGGCGAGGAACACGCCATTGCCTTCGACGAGGAAGCCTATTCGCTCGGCTTCCAGGGTTCGATGGAATACGACACCGACACCGTCCGGTTCAGCTATTCCTCAATGACGACACCCTCGGAACTCTACGATTACAACATGACCACCCGCGAGCGCACACTTCTCAAGCGTGACGAGGTGCCTTCGGGCCACAATCCGGGCGATTACGTCACCCGCCGAGTCATGGCACCTGCCGATGACGGCGAACTTGTGCCGGTCACGCTTCTCTACCGCCAGGACACGAAGCTCGACGGCACCGCGCCGTGCCTGCTCTACGGTTACGGATCCTACGGGATTTCGATCCCCGCCAGCTTCAACACCAACTGTCTCTCCCTGGTTGACCGCGGCTTTGTCTACGCCATCGCCCACATTCGCGGTGGCAAGGAGAAGGGCTTTTCCTGGTATGAGGAAGGCAAGCGCGGCAAGAAGATCAACACCTTCACCGATTTCATTGCCGCGGCTCGCTATCTCGACAGGGAGAGCTTCACCTCACATGACCGAATTGTCGCCCAAGGCGGTTCCGCCGGCGGCATGCTCATGGGTGCAGTGGCCAACATGGCGCCTGAAGCTTTCGGCGCGATCATCGCTGCCGTGCCGTTCGTTGATGTGCTCAACACCATGCTCGACGACACGCTGCCGCTGACGCCGCCGGAATGGCCGGAATGGGGCAACCCGGTTGCCTCCGTGGAGGATTACCGGACGATTGCGGCCTACTCGCCCTACGATAATGTGAGCGCACAGGCCTATCCGCCGGTGCTGGCGGTGGCCGGCCTGACCGATCCCCGCGTGACCTACTGGGAACCCGCCAAATGGGTCGCCCGCCTGCGCCAGATGTCGACCAGCGGAAATCCGGTTCTCTTCAAGATCAATATGGCCGCCGGTCACGCCGGTGCCTCTGGGCGCTTCCAGCGGCTTGAAGAGATTGCCTATGAATATGCCTTCGCGCTCAAGGTTGTCGGCAAGGTTTGAGACGGAGAATCGAAGCAAAAGGCGCGGCAAAGAATGTATTGCCGCGCTTGAGTGAAATATCAAAATATATGATTATGATTGTATAATATGGGTTATCAGTGTTTTTACCATTCGCCTTAAGCGTATGCTCATAACCGGCGTTTAGAACGGGTCCCATCGTATTCCAATGATGTGGAGTCCGCGAATGACCAATTGCGCGATCATGAAGATCTCGAAATTGTTGTCCAACGATGATGGCAATTTCACAATGATGGCGGCGCTGATGCTGCCCATACTGTTTGCTGCGGGAACGCTCGCGGTCGACGCCACCAATGCGTTCTCGATGAAGACACGGCTGCAGAATGCGGCCGACAGCGCTGCGTTGGCCACCACCAGCCAGCTTGCCCAGGAAAAGATCACGGAAAGCCAGGCCGTCGCCTATGCCGAGAATTTTTTCAATGGCCAGGTTGCCGACGACGCCAATGCCTTCACCGCATTTTCGGCCACCCCGACTGTCACGCTCTCCAAAACCGGAACGGGCAAGAAGACCGTCTTCACGGTCAAGGTGGCGGCAACGGGAACGCAAGAGCTTACCGGATTTGCCAGGTTTGTCGGCAAGGAAACACTGGACGTCACGGTCAACGGTACCTCCGAGTCCGCACGGGATGGCTCCAATCCGCTGTCCATGATGCTTGTGCTCGACCGTTCGGGGTCAATGGACTGGGCATCCGGCCGAACCACAACCCAGACTGTTCCGCGCTATTGCGGCTGGGGCTGGTATCGCTATCGCTGCGGCACCACCACGCAGGAGGTCGACGTTCCGAAAATCGAGGTGCTCAAGGAAGCGGTCGCCAATCTGGCCGACCATATCGCCGAGTCCGATCCGACCAATGAATATGCGCGGATGGGTGCAGTTGCCTACAATTCCTCGACCGGCAACAGCGACAAGCAAACCATCAGCTGGGACAAGTCGGACGTGACCGATTTCGCCGACGGGCTGAATGCCACCGGAGGCACCAATTCGGAATACGCCATGAAATGGGGCTATGAGCAGGTCACCGGATCTGGCGAGATCAATGCCCACGTCTCCAAGAACGGTTCCAGCAAGCCGTCCAAGTTCATTGTCTTCATGACCGATGGGGAAAACAATGTCGGCTCCAGTTCCCAGGATGATTACGCCGACAAGCAGACGCTCCGCTACTGCGACAAGGCCAAGGAGGACGGCACCATCATATTCTCGGTTGCTTTCCAGGCCCCCACGCGCGGCAAGGAGCTGCTCAGCTCCTGCGCCTCGGGTGAGAACTACTACTACGATGCAGAAAGCGCCGATGAGCTGACCAAGGCGTTCAAGGATATCGGTGAAGAGGCGGTCAAGCTGGTCACCCGGCTCACCCGCTGAACGCCGTGCCGCGCGGGCACGCCAGATGCCCGTGCGGGAAACACCCTGCTCGAACGGACCGGAGAGCCAATGACCTGAACGGCTCACCCGCGTTACGGAAATGATCGGATTGGATAGCCCGTGCTTCATCTCAAGTGCGGTGACGGGGAGCCGGGATGCCCCATTTTGACCGGCGGTTGCCATCCGTCTGGGGGCCATCGGGTACCATAACGGGAAAGGGTTGAGAGCCTCTCGGTTTATTGCCGGAAATAGCCGCGGATCTGTCCCAATCCGGCAACCGATAAAATTTGAACATATGTTTTAAGCCAACGCTTATGGCCTCTGCTGTATTTTCCGAGCATCGGCAGTTCCAGATGAAAACGGAATCGAGCAATGTCAGACTTGGCAAAGAAGAAGTTTACCCAGCTGTTGGAGAACAACAAAGGCAACTTCGCGATCATGGCGGCGTTGAGCATTCCGGTCGTCTTCATTGCGGCAAGTCTTGCAGTCGACACAACCAACGCGATGTCGATGAAGAACCGCCTGCAAAACGCCGTCGACAGTGCCGCACTGGCGACATCGACACGGCTTGCGCAGGAGGAGGGGCTCAGCCTTGATGATGCGAAAGCCTTTGCCGTGTCGTTCCTTAACGGACAGATCGAGGAAGACATGCCGGCCTTCACGGACTTGAACGTCAAGCCGACGGTCAACATTACCACCGAGGAAGAGGACGGCGCCACCGTCTGGCGCGTTGCAATCTCGACCGTGGGGACCCAGACACTGACGCCCATGGCGCGCCTGATGGGACGGGAGAACATAAGTGTCGACGTTTTTGGCCAGTCCGAGAGTGCCTCGGGCAAGACCCAGGGCGCCTTTTCCATGGCACTGGTGCTTGACCGCTCCGGCTCGATGGACTGGAACCTGGATGGACAGCGCAAGATCGACGTGCTCAAGGCTGCTGTCGGCGGGCTTCTCGACCAGATCGAGACCGCAGACCCCGCGCAAAACTATGTTCGTATCGGTGCTTCCAGCTACAACACCCGCATGACCGGTTCGCAAAAGCTTCACTGGAAGCCGAAAAAGACCAGGGATTTTGTCAATGAGCTGCCAGCCGATGGCGGTACCGATTCCACAGAAGCTTTTGGTTGGGCCTATGAAAGCGTGACGGCTGCCAAGGAAGCAAAACAACATCAGGCCCGGAACGAACAGGAGCCGCAGCGCTTCATCGTCTTCATGACCGATGGCGACAACAATTACAGTTCCGCCGATTCCTCCACCAAGATCCTCTGCAAGGAAGCAAAGGAAGCAGGTGTTCAGGTTTACACCGTGGCTTTTGCCGCACCGACGCGCGGCAAGCAGCTTCTGTCCTATTGCGCCAGCAGTTCGGCTCATTTCTTCGATGCCCAGAGCAGCGCCGATCTGATCGCCGCTTTCAAGAGCATCGGTGAGCAGACCTCACAGGTCGCTTCACGCCTCACGCACTAGTTCTCTCGGCAGACCCCACCAAAACAATGGCTCGCATGGTTGCGCACGTTACACGGCAGCAACCGATGCGGGCCAATTGCTTTATGTTGGAGCTTACAACCTGAAGTATCCCGTTTCGGTACATGTACAAAACGCCTGTTATCTAAAGATTTACCGAATGCGTTAGAGGGATACTTACGGGTGGTGTTGTACAAGAAGGTACAGTTGCACCAACACAAGCGAGGTCGATCATGACCAAGTCAGCCAAGAACACAAAGTTTTCACAGATGATCCGCAGCCGGGACGGCAACTTCGCCATGTTGGCGGCCGTTCTCCTGCCGGTGGCAATGATCGCCGGCAGTCTTGCACTGGATACCACCAACGCGCTTTCGATGAAGACCCGGCTGCAGAATGCCGTCGACAGTGCCGCGCTGGCGACCGCGACACGGCTCTATCAGGAAGAAAACCTCAGCGTCGCTGATGCGAAGATCTTCGCGGCGACTTTCCTGAAAGGCCAGGTCGAGGAAGATTCAACTGCCTTCGACGGGTTTTCGATTTCCCCGACCGTCACCATTACACCGGTGAACACCAATGGTGGTACCACCTGGAAGGTGTCGGTGGCTGTAACCGGAACCCAGAAGGCCACGCCGATGGCCAAGCTGATCGGCCGCGACACGCTCAGCGTCAATGTGACCGGCAAGTCGCAAAGCGGCTCTGAATCCGCGCAAGGATCGATCTCCATGGCACTGGTGCTTGACCAGTCGGGATCGATGGACTGGAAACTCGATGGCGAGAAGAAGATCAATGTGCTCAAGCAGGCTGTGTTTGGCCTCATTGACCAGTTCAAGGCCGTCGACAAGAACGGTGACTACATCCGTCTCGGCTCGGTTAGCTATAACTCAAACGTCACCGGCAAGAACAACATGACGTGGAACATCAACCGCGTGCACAATTTCGTCGGACAGCTCCAGGCCACCGGCGGCACGGACTCCACCGATGCCTTCAAATGGGGATATCAGAAAGTCTCTTCCACGAAAGAGACCGACGAACACAAGGCCAGGACCGGACAGGAGCCGGAACGGATCATCGTCTTCATGACCGACGGAGACAACAACTACACCTCCGCCGACACCTCGACGAAGAAACTCTGCGACGAAGCCAAGGCGGATGGCCTGACGATCTACACGATCGCATTCGCGGCACCCACGCGCGGTCAGCAGCTCCTGTCTTACTGCGCCGACAAGCCCGAAAATTACTATGATGCGCGCAACAGCCAGGAGCTGATTGACGCCTTCAAGAACATCGGCGAGCAGACATCGAAGGTGGTTTCCCGGCTTACGGAGTAAGCCAGGAGGCCGGTCGCAAGTGGCGGGAAGTCATGCCTTTGACTTCAAGCGGCTTTACTCCCAGCCATTGTCCCTTTTTGGCAGGGCCTTCAGATAGGCGGCGATCGCATCCCGGTCGCCGCTTGTCAGTTTGGCCATGTTCTTCTGAACATCCACCATCGAGCCGCCGGCACTGTCGAAGTCGGGAGTGAAACCGCTTTCGAGATAATAGGCGATATCGGACTTGCTCCAGCCGCCGATCGACTTGCTTCCGGGTGTGATGTTCGGGATCACCCCTTCACCGTCCGGGTTCTGGGCGCCGGACAGCCAGGCGTCGGACACAAATCCGCCGATCAGGTTTCGCGGTGTGTGGCATTCGCCGCAATGGCCTGGCCCTTCAACCAGGTATTGCCCCCGGGCGATTTCGGTGTCCGGCCCGCCCAGCGTGACGTGAGGCTGATCCGAGAAGAACAGAAATTTCCACCCGCCGAGCGAGCGTCGTATGTTGAACGGAAACCCGATCTGATGGGGCAGGGACGCTACATCGCTCGAAGGCAGGGTCTTGAAAAACGCGAACAGGTCGGCGATGTCCCGGTCGTTCATGCGCGTGTAAGACGTGTAGGGAAAAGCCGGATAATAGTGCTCGCCCCGGGGTGAGACGCCGGCCAGCATCGCATTGGCAAAGTCGGCAATCGACCAGCCGCCGATGCCGGCTTCAGGATCGCTCGATATGTTGGGCGCGACGAAGGTGCCGAAATCGCTTGCCAGCCGGACCCCGCCCGAAAGCATGAGTTTCGCATCGCCCTCCGCACCGGGCGCGGCATGGCAGGAGGCACAGCCGCCCGCCCAGAACAGGGTTTCGCCCGCCGCCGCGTCGCCTTCGATTGAAGCGATGGCGTCAAGCCGCTCGGCGGCAACCGGACGCGGTGCGGTGACGGCGAAGGCAATGCCTGCGCCGGCAACCACGGCCACACCAAGTCCGAGCGCCAGCCGTTTCACGGCAGGCGCCCGAGGATGTTCAGAGCCAGGCTGACCGGCATCAGCTCTTCTTCTGGCGATAGGTCTCGTGGCAGGTGCCGCAATTCTTGGTCAGTGGACCGAACGCGGCCTTCAGGCCGTCGAGGTCGGCAGGGGCAGCCGCAATACCAGCGTCTGCGTCAGCCTTGAATTTGGCAATGGCTGCTTCAAACCCCGCGCGGTCAGACCAGATTGCCGGAGCCGCTTCGGTCTCCATTCCGGTTTCCGAACCTTCCGGGAAGTAGTCGCCGAATGTGGCCGCCACTTCGCTGATGGTTGTCAGCGCGGCAAGTGTTGCAGCCGCATCGAACTCGCTTTCACCCTTGACCATCTTGGCCATGGCGCCGGTGGCACCGCCAACCTTCTTCATCATTTCCTGGCGAACCACCTGCGGTTCGTCGGCGGCAATCGCGGGGGCAAACCCAGCAGCGCCGATCAGGGCTGCGGCAAACAAAGTCCGAAATTTCATGAAGTCTCTCCTGCAGGTGGTTGATGGGTTGGCTTTCATGTTTCACAACATGATTACATTCTGTCGATGACAGGGAAGTCAAAAGATTGTGAACACTGTGTTACCGATTGAGGCTTCGCAATTGCCGTTCCCGCCATAAAAAAACCCGGCGGTCATGCCGCCGGGTTTTCCATTATTCAAGGTGCAGGCGCTTGCCTGTTCTCAGACGGCCTTCTCGTACATTTCAGCGACGTGATCCCAGTTGATCAGGTTGTCGACGAATGCTTCGAGGTACTTCGGACGGGCATTGCGGTAATCGATGTAGTAGCTGTGCTCCCACACGTCGCAACCCAGCACCGGCGAGGCGCCGTGCATCAGCGGATTTTCGCCGTTCGGCGTCTTCATGATTTCCAGCTTGCCGTTCTTGACTGCGAGCCAGGCCCAGCCGGAGCCGAACTGTCCGACGCCGGCTGCAACGAAATCGGCCTTGAACTTGTCGAACCCGCCGAGATCGGAATTGATCGCCTTTTCAAGCGCGCCCGGCATCTTCGAACCGCCGCCGCCCTTCTTCATCCACTGCCAGAAATGCAGGTGGTTGTAGTGCTGGCCGACATTGTTGATCAGTCCGGCGTTCTTCTCGTCAAAGGCTGCCTTGCAGATCTCTTCGAGAGACTTGCCGGCGTGCGCGCTGCCTTCAAGCAACTCGTTGCCCTTGGTGACATAGGCCTGGTGATGCTTGTCGTGGTGGAATTCCAGCGTCTCGCGCGACATGTAGGGCGCAAGGGCATCATAGTCATACGGCAGGTTTGGCAGTTCGAGGGCCATGGGGGTCTCTCCTCTAGGAAATTGGATTGGCAGCGGACCATCGTCCGCGGCGTCGCCAGAACATAGGCGCGCCATCTCCTCCTAGCAACGGGGCAGTGGCAAAAAGGTTCCCTCCGGCCGCGAAAAAGGCTGGGCAGACAAACCCTTCCGCGTGGCCTTCAGTTCTCAGCGGGTCCTGCGTCCGAAGCCGCCCGGGCGGTGCCTTTGCACTGGACGCGGTGCTGCGGGATCTCCGAATATTGGTCTGGATGGCGCATTGCTTACAGCAATGCTCTCGTCGGCGTAAGGTTCAGGCGTCAACACCTGCTGGCGCGCCTTGCCCGTTACCAGTTTCTCGCCGATGAAGCGGACACCGCACTCGCTGCCTCTTTGCCACACCCGTTCGCACTCGATCTTGTAGCCGTCGATATCGACATGCAGCATGAACCGGTCGGGCACGAACCAGCCGCCTTCAAACACGACATGCGCGCCGGTGGCGCTGATGTCGCGCAACGTGCAGGGGATGGCGCTGAATTCCTGGTTGAAGGCTGCGTAAGCGCCTTTGAGCACGCGCGTCCTTGGCGTCCGCGCCTGGTCGACGGCGTTCGGATCGTCTGGATGGTCAACCGGCTCGTGGCTGGACACGGTCTCTTTCCTCGTTGGCGGCATGGAGGTCTGCGCGACAGAACCTTCATTCTTGTCGCATGCCCGGGTTAGTCTAATGTTAAAGCAAGCTCTAATGTGCTCCGTCTGAGCGTGGTTCTCAGAACTCTTGACTGGGATGCCGGGCGCCCTTTCGTACGATTGCCCGTTTGTGCGGCGACTGGAGTCCTTTGGTGGTCGCTGCTTGCCGCTGCGGCTGCAGGTGTCCCGAACCCGGATTGGAACCAAACCGCCTTTGAGGTGTTTGTGCTGCGACACCGATGTCGTGAAGTTCACATCAAAACGCCCAATGCAATGCAAGGACAGGAAAATGAAAACCAGCTCTATCGTCGCACTCTCCGTCGCAGCCGTGGCCATCGTCGCCGGCGCGTTCTATTTCGTCGAAGTCGACCAGACCCGCGAAGCGCGGTTGCCGGATGTCGACGTCAGCGTCGAGGGCGGCCAGGCTCCGGAATTTGACGTCGAGACCGGTGACGTCGAAGTCGGCACCACCGAGAAGAAGGTTCTCGTCCCCAAGGTCGTGATGGAAGAGGAAACCGTCACCGTGCCGACCGTCGAGGCAGAACCGGCCGGCTGATCCGGCAACCTGATGCACAGCCCCGGCGTGACCGCCGGTAACTAGATGCGGCGGTGCCTGAGAGGGCTCCGCCGTCTTGCTTTTGCGGCTCGAGTTCAGATCGTCTTCAGCGTTCCGCCAGCGCCAGCCGCAGACCCATCAGTGCAAACATCGAGGCAAACGACTGCTTGACCAGGCGCATGATCCTCGGCCGCGAAATGACGTGATCTCGCGCCTGCGCCGCCAAGAGCCCATAGAGCACGAACACGATGAAGGTGACTGCCATGAAGACGCCGGCAAGCAGCAGCATCTGGAAGCTTGCATCGGCCGCGCCAACATCGACGAACTGCGGCATGAAGGCGAGAAAGAAAACCGTCAGCTTCGGATTGAGCAGATTGATCAGGATGCCCGCGCCAACAATCCGCCGCCCCGACTGCACCGGCAGGCTTTCGCCACTCGAGGCGTCGATCTTCAGCGCGCCCGTATCGCGCCACATCTGCCACGCCATGTAGAAAAGGTAGATCACCCCAAGATACTTCAGCGTCTGGAAGGCCAGCGCACTGGCATGCAGCAGCGCCGCCAGCCCGGCAATCGAGGCCGCCACATGCGGAACGATTCCCAGCGTGCATCCGAACGCTGCCAGTATCGAGGCCCGCGCCCCGCGGGTCAGTCCCGCAGCCAGGGTGTAGATCACCCCGGTCCCGGGAAGCAGGACCACGATCAGCGTGGTGATGAGGAATTCGATGCTCATGGCTGTACTCCGGCGGCGTGTCGGAAGAAACAGTGATCGCAGCGGGCGGGCAAAGTCAATTGCTCCGGGCCGCGCTTACAGTGTCAAGATCGACGCCGGGTGACCCCATCATCGCGACCTCAGGGGTCGATCAGGATGCTGCCAAGAACCTCGATATTGCCGTCTGTCTGGCGGATAACCAGGACTTCGCCGGACCTGGTTCCGCGCCCGGCGAGCGCCGAGATGTTGACCTGGTGGGTGACGAGCATCAGTCGCCCTTCGGTCGATCCGATGAGGTCGAGGGTCTCGCGGGTCTGGCTCTCTCGCGTGGAGAAATCCTGGAAGAAGGAGTTGAGCGACGGGGCATCGCTGACCGGTCCCAGCTCCAGCAGTTCGGCGGTTTCGCGGGTCCGGCACCACTGGCTCGACAGGACCTGCGCGAATTCGAGCCCGCGTTCGCGAAAGGCTTCGCCGATGCGGCGGGCCTGATCGCGTCCGCGTTCGTCGAGGTTTCTCTGGGTTGAGCAGTCGCCCAACGTGAAGCGGGAAGGGTCGCCGGTGCCAGGCGCGAGCGCGTGGCGCATGATGGCGATGGAGCCGGGTCGGTCCAGGGCCTCCCAGTCATTGGCCCAGGCGAGGCCCGGCAGGAGGAGAAGAAAAACGACAAATGCAGGAAATCTCATAGGCTCGGGTCTCGCTTTGTGTGCCCGGTCAGTGCCGGGACATCCAAACTCATCAACGGCAGTGCATCGTGGCTTCGTGTGCGCTCTCCGTAAACCGATATGGAGAGCGCCCGCACAGCCTGGTCAGCCGGGGAGATGTTCGTTCAGGAAGTTCGAGAACGCTTCCCAGCTCTCGGTGTCGGCGCGTTCCTGATAGCGGGAGGAGCCGAACACGGTGAAGGCATGCGGGGCCTTCGAATAGATCTCGATCGTGTAGGTATTCCCGGCCTGCTCGAGTTCGCCCGCCAGCGTTGCCACATCCTGCAGGGTGATCGATGTATCCGCGCCGCCATGCATCACCAGGATCGGCGGTTCGTCTCCGCTCCATGACTGGCCTTCCGGCGTGCTCAGCCCGCCGTGAAAGGTGGCAAACCCCTTTGCCTTGTCCGCCATGTCGCTTCGCGCCATCTCGAGCGCCACCGCGCCGCCGAAGCAGTATCCGGTCACCAGCATCTGGTCGGTACCGGAGCGTTCCAGTGCCTGTTCGATGCCCGCCTCGACCAGTATTCTCATCCGCTCCCGGTCCTTGTAGAGCGCGCCGGTCGCCGCCACGCGGTGATCCACTGTTTCCGTCGGAGTGTCGTTGCCGAACATGTCCAGAGCGAAGGCGCTGTAGCCCATTTCGGCCAGCATGTCGGCTCTCTGGCGTTCGTAATCGGTCATGCCGTCCCAATCATGAACGATCAGCACGACGCCTTTCGGATTGCTGGCCTCGGCCCAGTATCCGGTGAATGTCTCTCCATCGACGGTGTAGGAGACATCCGCGGCAAAAGCCGGGGCAGCAGCCATCAGCGAGAGTGTCAGAAGGGGTGTAAGACGCATTTTTGCTCCAATTCTTAGCTCTTCAAGAAGGCTTCAAGCCGCTCTGCCCACTGGCCTTGGCAAATGGATCAGCTTTTTTCGCGGTCAAGGGCAGGCGGTTTTCTGCGCTGGCCGGTGGCTGCTCACGATTTGGCCTTTGCCACAATCGTGCTAATCCGGTCGGGCACGGGACAGACCGGACGGACTGCAGCAATCCGGCCGGTGCGGCAGCGGGGAAAGCGGGAATGGACAAGCTCTCGGTCATGAATGCCTATTGCCGCATCGTCGAACGCGGCAGCCTTGCCCGCGCGGCCGACGATCTCGGCGTCTCGGCAGCCCTGCTCAGCCGCGAATTGAAGCTGCTCGAAGAGAGCCTTGGCTGCGTGCTCTTGACCCGGACCACGCGGGCGATGTCGCTGACCGATGCCGGGCGTCTCTATTACGAGCAGTCCCAGGCCATTCTCGATGCGGTCAGCCGCTCCGAGGACCGCATCCGCGAGGGCGCCGGCACGGTCCGCGGCCATCTCAAGGTCAACGCCTCCAGCTCCTTCGGCCAGATGGTGATCGCGCCGTTCCTGCCGAAGTTCCTCGAACACTACCCCGATCTCAAATTTACACTGTCGCTCGATGACCGTGTGGTCGACATGGTCGAGGGCGGCTTCGACGTCTCGATCCGCATCCGCGCGGCGATGCCGGATTCGGCGCTGGTGGCGCGGCGCATCGGTACCGCGCGGCAGCGGATCTTCGCCGCGCCCGCCTACCTGAAACGCGCCGGAACCCCCGCCACCCCGGACGATATCGGCAGCCACCGGGTCATCGGCTTCCTGCTCGCCGACCATCTCACCGGCTGGCGGCTCTCGGGCCCCGGCGGCGAGAAGACCATCGCGCTTGATCCCACCGTCAAGGTCGGCAACAGCCTGGTGCTGCGCGACCTGCTGGTTGCCGGCCACGGCATCGGCACCCTGCCGGATTTCGTCTCCGACGAGGCCGAGGCGCGCGGCGAACTCGTCCGGGTGCTGCCGGATTGGGAGCTGCCCGCGCCGGAGATCTTCGCCGTTACCGCTTCACGGCTTGGCATGGATGCGCGGGTGACCGCTTTCATCGACCATCTCCGCGCGGCGCTCGATCACCATTCATAACACCACGTAAACAATCCTTTGTCAGCCAGCGGCTTATTCCCGCGGCCGGTCTGGCTGATCCTCCCGGCATCGAAACATCAAGCCGGAGAGGATTTCATGACCCGCATTCTCGTTCTCTACTATTCCAGCTACGGCCATGTCCGAGCGCTCGCCGAGGCCGAGGCCGAAGGCGCGCTCGGCGTCGCCGGCACCACCGTCGACATTCGTCGCATTCCCGAAACCGTGCCCGAGCCGGTGCGCCGCGCCGCGGGCTATGTCGACGACTACACGCCGGTGGCCACCCCCGCCGATCTCGCCGCCTATGACGGCATCATCTTCGGCACGCCGACACGCTTCGGCATGATGGCCGGGCAGATGAAGCAGTTTCTCGACCAGGCCGGCGGGCTGTGGGCGCAGAACGCGCTCGTCGGAAAGGTCGCCGCGGTCTTCGCCTCCACCGGATCGCAGCATGGCGGCCACGAGGCGACGCTGCTGTCGACCCAGATTCCGCTGCTGCATTTCGGCATGCTGATCGCCGGTCTGCCCTACACCTTCTCAGGCCAGACCTCGGGCGAGAGCATCATCGGCGGCGCGCCTTATGGCGCCGGCACCATCGCCGGTGCCGACGGCTCGTTGCAGCCGACCGCCACCGATCTAGACGGCGCCCGCTTCCAGGGCGCCCATGTCGCCCGCATCGCCGCGCGGCTCGCCGGCGCGGATCTCGCCCGGGAGGCCGCGTGATGGCCGCGCTCACCATCGACTTCTTCCACGATGTTGTCTGCTGCTGGTGCTTCAACATCTCCTCGCGCATGCGCAGTCTGGCCCGCGAGTTCGACCTCGACATCCGCCACCGCAGCTTCGTGCTGCAGGCAAGCCGCCAGGAGATGGCCGCGCGCTGGGGCACACCCGCTGAGGCCCGCGAGACCATTCTCGGTCACTGGTCGGTCTGCCGCGATGTCAGCGACCGGCCCGACTTGATCGACGTGGAGGCCATGCGCATGGCCCGCTTCGACTATCCGCACGGCTTCGAGGCGGCGCTGGCCTGCAAGGCCGCCGAGGCGATCGGCGGCCAGGCGGCACACTGGAACCTGTTCGACCGCATCCAGCTCGCTCATCTGGCTGAAGCGCGCAACATCGCCGACCCGGACGTGCTTGCCGACGCGGCTCGCGGTATCGGGCTCGATGCGGCCGCCTTCACAAGTGCGATGGCCGATCCTGCGACGGCTCTGGCGGTGGAGGCCGACCGCCGGACAGCGCGTCAACTGCAGGTGCGCAGCATCCCAGCCCTCATCATCCGCGATACCGGCACCCGGCTGGTCAACGGACCCGTCGAGGACCTGCGCGCGCAGATCCGAGCCGCCGCTCACTTGGTCGCTTGATTCTGAAAGGACACCGCCGTGAAACATTCTTCCGACATCCTGCTTACTGCGCTGGCCCCGGCGATCTGGGGCAGCACCTACCTGGTTACCACCCAGATGCTGCCCGCAGGCTACCCGGTGACGCTCGCCGTGCTCCGCGCCCTGCCGGCGGGACTGCTGCTGCTGGCGCTCACCCGTTGCCTGCCGCCGAGAGCCTGGCTTGGCCGCACCTTCCTGCTCGGCGCGCTGAATTTCGCCGTTTTCTGGTCGCTGCTCTTCGTCGCCGCCTACCGGCTGCCCGGCGGGGTTGCCGCCACGCTCGGTTCGCTGCAGGCGCTGATGGTCATCGTCATGGCCCGCGGCTGGCTCGGAACCCGGATCCGCGCCGGTGCAGTTGCCGCTGCGATCGCCGGCGTCTTCGGTGTGGCGATGCTGCTGCTTGGCCCGGAGGCGGGCCTTGATCCGGTCGGCATTGCCGCCGGTCTCGGCGGGGCTGCCTCGATGGCCGCCGGCACGGTCTTGAGCCGCAAGTGGCAGCCGCCGGTCTCCGCGCTCAGCTTCACCGCGTGGCAACTGACAGCGGGCGGCCTGTTGCTCGTGCCTGTGGCGCTGCTGTTCGAACCGGCGCTGCCTGAACTGACGCCGCTCAATTTTGCCGGTCTTGTCTGGCTCGGGCTGATCGGCGCGGGGCTCACTTACTGGCTCTGGTTCCGTGGCCTGTCGCGGCTCGAGCCGGGTGCTGCCTCGATGCTCGGGATGATGAGCCCGGTGACCGCCGTCGCTCTCGGCTGGCTCTGGCTCGGCCAGGCGCTGACGCCGCTGCAGATGGTTGGCGCGGTGATTGTCCTAGGCTCGGTCTGGATGGGCCAGGTCGCCAACCGTCCGTCCGCCGCTTTGCCCGGGCTGGATCTTGCGCCCGCAGTCAGCCGTCAGCGCTGACCATGCGTGCCGGTTCCGGTTCTGGCTGGCCCGCTACGCATTCGAGGATCAGCTTGCGCAACCAGTCATGCATGGCCGATTTGTGGGTGCGGGTGGTCCAGACGAGGTAAACCTCGAACGGTGCCGGGCAAGGGGACTGGACGATCCTCACCGCGTCGCTGTAGGTCTCGGCGACGCGGCCCGGCACGGTGGCGATCAGGTCGGTGCCGGCGATCACCTTCTCGAGCCCCGCCGGGCTCGGCACCTCGAGAACCGTGTTGAGTTTTTGTCCCAGAGTGTCGAGCTGCAGCAGGTAGCGCGAGCGCCAGGTGCCGCCATAGGTCACCGTCGCATGCGGGGCGGCAACATACTGCTCAAGCGCCAGAGGCTGCTCCGCCAGCGGGTTGTCCCGGTCCATGACGCAGACATAGCGTTCGCTCAGCATCGTGCGCGAATAGAATTCGTGCCCGTCCGCCTGCAGCGGCCCCATCAACAGGTCGGCATCCGACATCTTCAAGAGCTGGATGCCTTGCGTGGTCGAGTTCAGCGCGGTGATCCTGATCCCCGGCGCCCGCTCCCTGAGCGCCTTGACGACGCCGGGCAGGATGATCTGTCGCTCGTAATAGTTACAGGCAATTGTCACCGTCTGCTCCGCAGCGCCCGGGTCGAAGGACACCGGGGTCGCCAGCGTCTCGATCTCGTCAAGCATCCGCATCACGGAAGCGACGATGATGCCGCAGCGCTCGGTCGGCACCACCCGTCCGCCTTGCCGGAAGAACAGGGGATCGCTGAAGGCGCGGCGCAGCTTCTCGATCGTGTAGCTGACCGCCGACTGGTTGACCCCCAGCACCTCCGCCGTTTCCGTGAACGAGCGGTTTTCGTAAAGCAGCCGCAAGGTGCGCAGCGCCGCGAAATCCATTGCCAGCAGGGTCGGCTGTTTCATTGCGGAAATCCCCGGTCACAGAAGCAGGTTCGTCTACGATATCAGAAAATCTGATTTGCCAAATCAAATTCATCTAATTGTTAGATTGAGCGCCAGTCCCTAAGGTTCCGGCCTCGACACGGGAGATGGGCGGCACAGCTTGGGAGGGCTACGCGATAATGGCTTTTGCGCCGACGGATGAAACGATCACCATAGATCAGCTGACGCGCGATCCCTATGCGGTCTATCGCCGGCTGCGGGCGGAAACCCCGGTCGTCACCGTCAGGTCGATCGGCAGGACCCTGCTGACCAAGGCGTCCGACACCCGAGCGGTCAAGGACAATCCGGCTCTGTTCAGCTCCAATGATCCCAACACGCCGATGCAACGCGCGTTCCAGGCCCACACGCTGATGCGCAAGGACGGTGACGACCACATGCGCGAACGCATGGCGATGACCCCGACCTTCTCACCGGCCAATCTGAAGACCCTCTGGATCCCGGCTTACGAGAAGCTCGCCGGCGAATATCTCGACAGGCTGCCGCGAAACGAGACCGTCGATCTGTTCCCCGCGCTTGCCGGACCGCTGGCGGCGCGCATCCTCGCCATCATTCTCGGCATCCCCGACGCCACCGACGAGGAGATGCAGTACTGGAGCCAGGCGCTGATCGACGGTGCCGGCAATTTCGGCTACGCCGATGAACCCTTCGCCCGCGTCGACGCCTGCCACGCCGCCATGAACGCCATGGTGGAAGCCCGCGTCCCGCTGCTGAAAGCCGAGCCGGACCAGTCGGCGCTCTCGGTCATGATCAACGCCGCGGACCCGATCCCCTTCAGCCAGGTTCTCGCCAATCTGAAGATCGCCATCGGCGGAGGCATCAACGAGCCGCGCGATTCCCTGCTCACCGTGCTCTACGGGCTTTTGACCAATCCCGACCAATTGGACGAGATCAAGCGCACCGGCAACTGGAGCGGCGCCTTCGAGGAGGGCCTGCGCTGGGTCGCGCCGATCCAGGCCAGTTCGCGCTGTGCCAATGAGGATACTGAGATCCGCGGCGTCGATATCCGCAAGGGCGAGATCATCATGACCGTCCAGGCCTCCGCCAACCACGACGAGGAGCTGTTCGATGACGGCCACCTCTACAACGCGCTGCGTCCGAAGACTTCGCACCAGAGTTTCGGCAGCGGCCCGCATCATTGCATGGGCACGCATCTGGCGCGCGCCACCATCGGCAAGATCATATTGCCGATGATCTTCGAGCGCTTCCCCGACATGCAGCTGGTCGAGCCGGAGAAAGTGGTCTGGTGGGGCTTCGGCTTCCGCGGCCCTCTCAGCCTTCCGGTCAGGCTCAACTGACATGCGTGGCTCAAACGACCAGATCCGAGGAGACCGGTAATGCCGCAGATCACCTTCGTCTCCGCCGATGGCGACCGGACCACGGTCGAGGCCGGTGGCGGCGACAGTGTCATGCAAACAGCGCTCGCCAACGGTGTCGAGGGCATTGTCGCCGAATGCGGCGGCGCGATGATGTGCGCCACCTGCCATTGCTATGTCGACGAGGACTGGCTGTCGCGGACCGGCGCCGCCTCCGACGAGGAACGCGCGATGCTCGATTTCGCCGCCAGCGAGGTGAAGCCTGCGAGCCGCCTGTCCTGCCAGATCGCGATCACCGAGGAACTCGACGGCCTGACGGTCCATCTTCCGGAAGCCCAGATATGAGCTCGGAACGCGTCGTCATTGTCGGTGGCGGTCACGGCGGCTTTCAGATGGCCGCCAACCTGCGCAGCGAGGGATTTGCCGGCGCCATTACGCTCATCGGCGAGGAGCCGGGCCTGCCCTATCAGCGGCCGCCGCTGTCAAAGGCCTTTCTCAAGGATGGCGACGCCGCACGGCTGCATTTCCGGCCGCAGGCGTTCTTCGACACCAACAATATCGAGCTGATGCCCGGAACGCGGGTAAGCCGCATCAATCGGGAAGCCAGGCACGTCACCACCGCCACAGGCACCGAGATCGGCTATGATCACCTGGTGCTGGCGACCGGCAGCCGCAACGTCCGGCCGCCCGTGGCCAATCTTCATCTCGAAAATGTGCTCTCGCTGCGCAATCTCGCCGATGCGGCGGACCTGCGCGCCCGCCTGAGCGCCGCCCGCCATGTGCTGGTGATCGGCGGCGGCTTCATCGGCATGGAATTCGCCGCCGTTGCATCTGATTTCGGTGTCGAGGTTACCGTCATCGAGGGGGCGGACCGGCTGATGGCGCGCACCGTTTCGGGCGCGGTTTCAAAGCATTTCCTGGCACTCCACGAAGGCCGTGGCACCAGGGTCCGGCTCGGCCGCTTCGTCTCGGAACTCGTCGATGACGGCGCCGGCCGTGTCGCGGGCGTCCGGCTCTCAGACGGAACAGAGATCGCCGGCGACCTGGTGCTGATCGCAGCCGGCGTGGCGCCCAACAGCGAGCTTGCCGCCGAGGCCGGGCTTTCGGTCTCCAACGGTATCGATGTCGACACGCTTCTGCGCACCTCCGATCCCGATATCTCCGCGCTCGGTGACTGCTGCAATTTCCCCGACCCGGTCTCGGGCAGCCGGGTGCGGCTGGAATCGGTCCAGGCGGCCACCGACCACGCCCGCACCATCACCAAGAGGCTCACCGGAAAGCCCGCGCCCTACACCGCCGTTCCATGGTTCTGGAGCGACCAGAGCCATTTCAAGCTGCAGATCGCGGGCCTTGGCGCGGGCGCCGACGAGCAGGTCGCCCTCGAGCCGGAAGCCGGCGGGCTGGTAGTGATCAGTTTCGCCGCCGGCCGGCTCGTCAGCGTCGAGACCGTCAATTCGGCTGCGGCGCATATGAGCGCGCGCCGGCTTCTGGCTTCGGGACGACCCGTCGCGCAGGCCGAACTCGCAGCCCACAACTACAATCTGGTGGACTATGCGCGCGCGGTGTGAACCGGCACGGGGAGGGAGGCCCCGGAAAGAGAATACCAAAAGGGGAAATGCAATCGCCTGAACAGCACGGCTCAGGCGATTGACCGAATGCAGACAACGATCAAGGGAGGAAACCAAATGATCAGACGCAATTTCATCTACTCCGTGGTGGCCGGCGCGCTGGCGCTGACCGCACTGCCCGCAACAAGCTTCGCCCAGGAGGTCACGCTCAGGCTGCATCAGTTCCTGCCGCCGGTGGCCACCGTGCCGAAGCACATTCTCAAGCCCTGGGGCGACCGGCTGGCCGAACTCTCCGGCGGCCGCATCAAGATCGAGCATTTCGACGGCATGTCGCTGGGCGGTCGTCCGTCGGACCTGATGGACCAGGCCCGCGACGGCGTTGCCGACATGACCATGACCGTGGTCGGCTACACCCCCGGCCGCTTCCCGCGCACGGAAGTCTTCGAGCTGCCGTTCATGATGACCAACCCGATCGCCACCTCGCTCGCCTACTGGGAAATGGTCGACACCGATTTCCAGAACAATGAATACAAGGATCTCAAGGTGCTCGGCGCCTGGGTCCACGGCCCCGGCGTGATCCACACCAACGAACCGGTCAACAGCCTCGAGGACATGAAGGGCAAGACCATGCGCGGCCCGACCCGGGTGATCAACGGCATGCTCTCCGAACTCGGCGCCGAGCCGGTCGGAATGCCGCTGCCGGCCATTCCCGAAGCCCTGTCAAAGGGCGTCATCAACGGCACCGTCATCCCCTGGGAAGTCACGCCGTCGATCCGTCTCACGGAACTGGTCAAGAACCACACCGAGTTCGGCGGCCCCGAGGCGCTTTACACCGCCACCATCGTGCTGGTCATGAACAAGGCCAAGTATGACGCGCTGCCCGAGGACCTGCGCGCCATCCTCGACGCCGAGGCCGGCGCCAAGCTCTCGGCCTTCGCCGCCGAGGTGATGGAGGCCTACGACCAGCCCGGACGCGACATCGCCGTTGCCGCCGGCAACAACATCATCGAGCTCGACGAGACCGAAGTCGCCCGCTGGAAACAGGCCGCCCAGCCCGTCATCGACCGCTGGGTCGCCGAGATGGACGGCCAGGGCATCGACGGCCAGGCCCTGATCGAAAAGGCCAAGGCGCTGATCGCCGAAAAGTCGATGTAAGGCATGAAAAAGCCAGGGCTCGCCTCGGGGAGGGCGCGCCTTGGATGGCATAAGGGAGATGCGGCAACGAGCGGGCAGAAATGCCCGCTCGTTTTGTGTTTAAGGGGCAGGGTGGTCGGTCGGAATGGCTGCGGGAGGCCCTGAAAGCTGTCGTTGGTTTCCCGCTGATAAAGGTCCTCAACGGGCGGGGAGCGGACGTTCGATGAATCGTGCACAAATGGCAACCATGCGGACAAAGTGAGCTTTCGTTGCACTTGCGCCAATGACAGCTTTCGGATTTGCCATACGGTGGTTTTGGAGTTCCTGGCAACGTATGGGTTGTGGACTGAAACAATTCTGGGACCAGCAATTTTCGCAGCATTTTGTGAAGACTACTTTGCAGAACTCGGCCAGCTGTGCAAATCTTCGGGCAATAGAATTCGCAGGGGTGCGGAATGCCAATTGTTGAAGTCGTCGGTGGAGTTTTACAGGCAAGCCTTGCCCTTGTTGGACGGGATGCGTTTCTTACCGGTTGGTACGACCGCTGCAAGAAACGTATCGTCGATGAAAAGCGCATCCCTGGCAACCACGACATTGTCAAGGGCATTCGAACCGCACAACTGTGTGCGGTTCGGCATGTTGCTGAGCAGCATAAGAAGACGCTTAGCAAAACGCCTGCTCATGAAGTGGGTTCGGATGAGCACGCCTTTGCACAGTCGTTGGAAGGGTTCATCACGAAGCGCTTGAAAGCCTTCCGAGAGCATAAGCTCGACACGGATGTGCTAACGCTCGAAGACCTTGACCATGTGCTTGATGATATACTCAAGCCGTCTGTCCAGGAGGGCTTTGAGGCACCAAGAGCGGATACGCGCGCGCAGGCTATTGCCCGCGCGCTTGAGCAGATCGAGGCCGATGCCGGGCGCAGTGCACCGCCTCTCTTCAAGCAGGCATTTAATGGCGGGTTGGGAGCAGCGGGCTGGTATGACGCTTTCAGCCTCTACATCGCAGAAGAGCTGAAAACCAACGATCGGTTTCGCTCCATTTTCCAAGCTGGGCAGATTGTCGATCTGCGCGGTTCGGTCGACCAAATTATTGCCGAGCTTCATACCGCTCATGCCGATCTTGCAGGCTTTATTCACGATGTTCGAGGTCAGCTGGGGCGTATCGAAACCGATGTGAAAGCAATCCGATTTACGGTTGAGGAGATAAAGACGCACTATGCTCCGGAGCTGAAACAGGCGCAGAATTCACTACACGCGACTGAAGCCGAACTCACTTCCATACTAGCGCACATCCTCGAACGCAGGGTGAAACGGGAGGACATACCGAACGCGCTCGATCGGGCGTGGCAGCGGCTTAGTGAATTGCGTAAGGACATGCGTACCCTGTCATCCCTCGCTAATGAAAGTCCAGAGATCGCACCGCTCATTGAGCAGGCTGATAAAGCCTTGTCATCTGTCGCCGGTTTTTCGCTCGATGATGCCGCTGATGCCCTAGCCCAGGCCCGAAAGCGTTACTTGAAGATCGTCGATAATCGGGACGCGCAAAGGATAAGTGATAAGCAAGACATTGCCGAGATTTTAGGCAGGGAAGCGCAGATTGCGGCGGTGGGGTTTGACTACAGCTCAGCCGTCGATTTCTACAGGCAGCAGCTGTCATGCTTCGTTGAAGCTCATGGTGAGGAGCATCCCAATACGGCGACCAGCTATAACAGTATCGCCTTCTATCTGAACGCCCAGGGGCGGGCGGCGGAGGCCGAGCCGCTCTTCCGCAAAGCCCTGGAGATCAGGCAGCGGGTGCTGGGTGAGGAGCATCCCCATACGGCGACCAGCTTTAACAATGTCGCCTCCAATCAAGATGACCAGGGGTACGTAGCGGAGGCCGAACCGCTCTACCGCAAAGCCCTGGAGATCAGGCAGCGGGTGCTGGGTGAGGAGCATCCCCATACGGCGGACAGCTATAACAATGTCGCCTACAATCTATTTAACCAGGGGCGCGCGGTGGAGGCCGGGCCGCTCTTTCGCAAAGCCCTGGAGATCAGGCAGCGGGTGCTGGGTGAGGAGCATCCCGATACGGCGGACAGCTACAACAATGTCGCCTCCAATCTGAACGATGAGGGGCGCGCGGTGGAGGCCGAGCCGCTCTACCGCAAAGCCCTGGAGATCAGGCAGCGGGTGCTGGGTGAGGAGCATCCCGATACGGCGGGCAGCTATAACAATGTCGCCTACAATCTATATAGCCAGGGGCGCGCGGCGGAGGCCGAGCCGCTCTACCGCAAAGCCCTGGAGTTCAGGCAGCGGGTACTGGGTGAGGAGCATCCCAAAACGGCGGACATCTATAACAATGTCGCCTACAATCTATATAGCCAGGGGCGCGCGGCGGAGGCCGAGCCGCTCTACCGCAAAGCCCTGGAGATCAGGCAGCGGATGCTGGGTGAGGAGCATCCCAAGACGGCGTCCAGCTACAACAATCTCGCCGCCATTCTACATACCCAAGGGCGCGCAGCGGAGGCCGAACCGCTCTACCGCAAAGCCCTGGAGATCAGTCAGCGGGTTCGGGGTGAGGAGCATCCCGGCACGCAGAATATCGTGAACAATTTGGCGAAATGTAAGACATGAGTTGTTTCGGTATCTTCCGACCATAACAATATGCCTAGAGCAGTCGTTTTTATCAGATACTGTTTGCACGCGGAAATCACTGAATGTTCCGACGCCACAAACCTTGGCAATACCTGCGTTGATTTTGTCGCGTTTTTGGCCGCACCTTGAACAGCCGACATTCGTGCGCCGCGCAGCATCTGTCACATTGGGCTCCTGCTGCACTGGGATCGAAGGTCCGCAATGGGCCGAAAGCGACACCGAGCCTCTTTAGCCGAATGTCCGCTTCGCCGAGTTTATCTCCACAAGCCGCCTCCGGGCCATACCCGCCCATCCAGCCCCCCCACACCCCTCAAGCCACCACATTCCGCTCCAGCGTCAGGTGCCCATACCGCCCCGCGCCGGTCTTGGCCAGATCCTTGGTCACCACCTCGTTCCAGCGGCAGCCGATGATCGCGCCGCCCGGCGTCGTGTCAAACATGTTGCCGGAAATCAGCGCCGAACCGGCGCCCTCGACCACCGAGACGGCGACGCCTGCGCCTGAGGTGCGGATGGTGTTGCCGGTGAAATTGACCGAGCGCAGGAACGGGCCCCAGCCCATCAGCACGCCCCATTTCGGCGCGCCCTCGATGACGTTGCCGCTGACCGCCGCGTCCGCCTCGATGGCGATGCCGATGCCGAAGCCGGCATATTCGGCCGGGTAGGGGCCCTGGGTCGTGAGGTTGCGGATGATGTTGCCGGTGAGCGAGGCAAGCCGTCCGCCCTCGTTGAAATTGGCGACCGATATCCCCACCGTGCCGCCGTCGATCAGGTTCGAGGCGATCACTGCGCCCTCGAAGGAGAACTCGGCATAGATCGCGGTCTCGCCCGAGCGGATCGCCTGGTTGGAGGTGATCTGGATGTTGCTCGCCTGGTTGGCGCGGATCGCCGAGAACGCGCAATCGGAGACGTGGTTGTTGGTCACCATCACGTTGCCGGCGCGGAAGATGTTGATGCCGTTGCCGTTCTGCCCGGTGCCGCCGGCCCGCGCGGAAATCCGCATCACCCGGTTGCCGTCGATCAGTGTCGCGTCCTCGCCCACCGACCAGCGGTGCACCAGGATGCCGCCATTGGCGCAGTCGCGCACCAGATTGCGGGTGATCGACAGCCCACGGCTTTCGATGGCATAGATCCCGGCCAGCCGCGCGCCGAAGATTTCGCAGTGGTGGATGCGTCCGCCGCAGGCTTCCAGCGTCACCCCATGCCCGTCGGCGCCGGCGATCGCCATGTCCTCGAGAACCGCCTCGCTGATGCCGCGCAGGTGCAGGAGCCCCGAGACATGGCCGCCGAGCCGCTGGTTGGCGCCGTCGAGCGTCAGGCCCGTGAGTTCGATCCGCCGCGCGCCTTCGGCCAGCATGAAATGGCCGCGCCCGCCATAGATCAGACGCGTCGCACCCGGCACGCCGGTGATCCTTGCGCCGTCGGGCAGGTCGATGTTGGAAACGACGTAGGTGCCAGGCGGCAGCCGCAAAATCCGTCCGGCCGCAGCCGCATCATTGATGGCGCGCTGGAACAGCCGGCTCTGGTCGTCGGCCGCATCCGGCAGCAGCCCGGCAAGATCGGCGTCATGCCCGCCGCGCAGGTCGACCCGGCTGAACAGGTCGCCGGCCCTGGCTTCCGGCGACAGCAGCGGCATGGCAAGGCTCGCGGCGCTTGCGGCGGCAAGGCCGGAAAGAAGGGCGCGGCGGCTCAATATGTGACGGGTGTTGCTCATGCGGCTGATGGAGCAGGAACCGTGCCAGTTGCACCTGTGCCGGAATGGCACAGTCTTGCCGGCCAATCGCTGGCGGGAACACAACGGGATTGGCCAGGCTGCCCGAAAACGGCAATTTCGTTGAGCCAGATCAAAATGTCGCACCCGGCTCCGGTCTAGTCTGCAGTTCAGGGACGCCGGAAGCAGTGCGGCTCTCGGACCGAAAGACAGGAGACACTCATGCTCAAGCTTGCAGCAATGATCTATATCATCGTGGGAAGTATGCTGGCGGGCAGCTTCGTCGTCGCGGCACTGACGATGGGCCGCATGGACGCACTATCGATCTCGGTCGCGGCAGTTCTGGGTGCGGTGGCTGCTCTGCCGGTCGCCTGGATCGTCGCCGGCAGACTGAACAAGGCCATCCGTCCGGCCTGATGCGCCGCGTTTCCGGTTTCCGGATCCCGGGGGGGGACGTCCGGAAAACCGGCAAAGCGTGCGCACGGCCACGGACGGGAGGAGCGCGGGGCTGGCTCGGGAGTGGCCGCCCCGCTGCTTCATCCGGTGGCGTTTGCCAGCTTCAGCTATCGCAACCGCACCAGCGGAAAAATGGCATAGGCCAGTTGTGCGGCCAACCCGAGCAGCGCCGGTGCGGTTTGATAAAGCGCCAAGTGTTCGCCAGGACTGCGTCCGGCAAGCAGCACCGAAACAAACAGTTCCGCTCCCATGAGCAGCGCCAGCGCAACCACGCCCATGACAAGCCGCGGGCTGAACCGGCTCTCGACGTCGAAACGGCGCAGTGCCCAGCCGCAGGCCATCCAGGACACGGCCAGCATCAGCGGCAGTTCGAGTGCCACCGCGCCGAGCGCGCCGGTCGTGGGCTCCACCAGCAGGGTCCGGATTGTCCCGAGCACGAACCCCGCCGCAAAGGTGGCACAGAAATAGGCCGCAGCTGCGTTCAATGCTTTGACCATACTCCGGGTCATCCCTTTGCACCGTGTTGTCCCGTTGCGCCTTTTTATCCCGTTGCAATGACCTGCCGGTTTTTACGTTCTACCGGCCAGACGTCTTCCCGGCGTTGATATGCGTCAAGCATACAAGGCCACCGGAGGAACCAGCTGCACAGGTCACATAAGAAAACCCGGCGATTTTCACCGCCGGGTTTCCAAACATGTTCTCAACCGCTGTCGATGATCAGACGAACTGCGACAGGCCCGGGATCGAGGCGACGATCTCGTCGATGGAATCGCCGGCGCCGTTCTCGCGCGCATAGCCCATTGTTTCCTTTGCGACGCTGGAGATTTCCCCCATGCCCAGGCCCATGCCCATCAGCTTCTGGCCAAGCCCCATCACACCGCCCATCGACAGCATGCCGCCGCTCGGCGCCTGCGCGATCAGGTCTTCAGCGCCCGGCACCGAAGCCAGCATTTCCTTGACCTTGTCAGCCGGACCTTCCGACTTGAGGAATTCGAGAATGGCGCCGACCGCCTTGGCTGCGGTGTCGGGGTCGATGCCGACATTGGTGGCGATACGGGAAACGAGATCGTTCAAGGGGATATCCTCCGGCTGTATGACGTTAACGTAAGCGTAAACGCGAGATTTCGCCAATGCAAGCTGCCCCGGCGGATTTCAGCGCAAAACCAGGCCGAAATTTTGCCCAGGCCCGACCTGCGGCCGACCGGCAGCGCGTTGCTGATCAGAACATGGTGCCCTTGAGGAAGGCAAGCGTCCGTGTCCATGCCAGATCCGCCGCCTGCTTGTTGTAGCGCGCCGCCGAGGTGTCATTGTTGAAGGCGTGGTTCACCCGCGGGTAGACATGGATCGCAAACACCTTGTCGTTGCTCAGAAGCGCCGAGCGGTACTCCTGCAGTCCGGCATTGATTCGCTCGTCGAGACCGGCATAGTGCAACAGCATCGCGGCCTTGATCCTGGGGACATCGGCCGTGTCCGGCTGGCGTCCGTAATAGACAATGCCGGCGCGCAGTTCAGGATCTGCCACTGCCAGTTGATTGACCAGAGCGCCGCCCCAGCAGAACCCGATGGCGGCCACCCGTTCGGTGGTTCTGGGGTGACCCGAAAGCCAGCCACGCGCCGCCACCGCATTGGCGATGTTGTCCTCCGGCTTCAGCTCGCTGACCATCTCCCGCGCCGTGTCCTCGTCCTCGGGCGTGCCACCCAGCGGCGAAAGAAAGTCGACGGCAAGCGCGGCATAGCCCTCAAGTGCCAGCCGCCGGGCAATATCCCGGATATGGTCGTTGAGCCCCCGGTTCTCGTGAACGACGATGATGCCTGGAACCGCTTCCGTGGCGAAAGCGGGTATGGCCAGGTAGCCTGCCATAACCCCCGTAGCGCCTCTGAATCTGACTTCCGATGAGGCCACCCGGCGGTCGTCCGGCGCAATGATGGCAGCCTGCGCACTGTTGGCGGCCAGAAGCGGCGCAATCGCGGCCGCCGCGGTTCCGGAGCCGGCAAGCTTGGTCAGCTTTTCCATGAAGCCGCGCCGGTCCAGCGTCAGGTGGGTGTAGTCGTCATAAGCCTGGATCATGGCCTGAGTAACGGTTGGTTTGTCTGCCATGCTCGTTCTCCCGATTTCAATCCATACAGATACGCAGATTTATTAAATTAGTATCCGCGAAAGACAACGAAATGATGTTCTACCATAAAAATAGAGGGTTTTCCCCCGTTCCCCAGGACCGTGCTGTTAACAGCAAGGCCTGTCACATCCGACGCCGTGTGCCTGTCTTTCACAGTCTAAGGTCCGTGTGTGAATGATATGTTTAGCTCCGCCATTGCCTGCCCGTCAGCGCGGACTGCATCTGCAACACCCGGCGGTCGCTTCATGGTCATCCCATGCTTTTCGCTGCGGCCCATTTCGGCTATGGAAACTGGACGGATTTATGGCCAGGGAGAGGGTGCGATGGGGATGGCAAAACGGGTGTGGGCGGCGGGAGCTGCAAGACAGTGGGGCAGGGCGGGGCTTGTCCTGCTGGTGGCTGTGCTCCTCGCAGGCTGCGAGAGTGTACCGGTGGAGCAGGGGCCGACCCATCTCGACCAGTTCCAGATCACCCAGATCGATGTCGACTTCTCCCGCGCCGAGCGGCCGTTGCTGGTGGCTGAACTGGATGGCGAGATCAGTCAGTCGGTCTCCGGGTCCAATCTCGGAGCGATCGGAACCCGCCTCGGCGTGGTCAATCAGCGTGACAGGCAACTCGCACTCGAGCAGGCGATTTCCGAGAACGTCAAGGCGCATGTGCGCGATGCGTTCACGCCGCTGATGCGTGGCCAGCGTCCGGCGCGGGCCGTGGTGACGATTCGCTCGGTCTTCATCCGCAGCCGAGCCAGTCTTCAGCAGCTGACCGGCGCCAATGTCTTCATCAATGGTGAGAAGCGACCGGACAACGCCCAGTTCGTTGCAAGCATCGTGGTCTATGACATCGCCACCGGGATTCCCGTCGGCATGGCGGGGCCGATCACCCGCACCGATGACGGCGCGATCACCATCGCCGGAGGCGGGCCCAAGACACCGCCTTACAGCAGCGCGGCACGGCTCAACCAGCTTGCCTTCGAATTCGCGCAAGGGGCAGCAAATGTGATCCAGCGCGAAGCCGCAACCGGTGAATATGTCGACGGCGACCAGGGCGACACCCGGGTGCTCTGGGAACGCAGATACAAGCTCTAGCATCAACCGGCCCGCGGCCCGGTACGAAAGGAAGCCAAACGCCATGACAACCTACAGCCCCGCCGACAACCCCGAGGCCGATGCCCGCGTCAAGGCGGTGTTCGATGACATTCGCAAGACCCGCGGTACCGATTTCATCAACAACATGTGGCACTGGCTCGCGGTCGACCCGGCGTTGCTTGAAAGGACCTGGACCGAGGTCAAGGAGGTAGTCGGCAAGCCGTCCTCGATCGATCCGCTGACCAAGGAGATGATCTACATCGCCGTCTCTGTCGCCAACAACTGCAGCTATTGCATCCACTCCCACACGGCCGCGGCCCGCGCCAAGGGCATGACCGAGGAACAATATGGCGAACTGCTCGCCATCATCGGCCTGGCCGGCAAGACCAACCAGCTCGCCACCGCGCTACAGGTCCCGGTCGATGACGTGTTCGATGCCGGCAGGGCCGGATGATCCAGGGATGATAAGGCTTTACGATGGTCAGGGCATTTGCCTCGACACGCCCGACACGGATGATGCCGCGCTGCCCGAAACGGTATGCTGGATCGACATGCTGCACCCGGTGCCGAAGGAAGAGGCGCAGGTCGAGGCGCTGATCGGCGTGGAGGTGCCGAGCCGGGACGAACTGCGCGACATCGAGCCCTCAAGCCGGCTCTACATCGAGAACAGCGCGGTCTATCTCACCGCCAGCGTGGTCTGGAAGGCCGACACCGATTTCGCCGAGATCGCCGACATCGGCTTCGTGCTGTCCGGCGACCGGCTGGTCACCATCCGCTATGCGGAGCCCAAGGCCTTCACCATGTTTGCCGCCAGCGCCCACCGCGAACTCGCTCACCGCGAGATCGCCGGCGCCGGCGGTCATGATGTTATGACCCGTCTGCTTGAGGCGATGATCGACCGCAGCGCCGAAGTGCTCGAACACCGCTCGCGCCGCATCGACGCGCTTTCCACCGAGGTGTTCTCGCGCGGTGCGGCAAGCAATCCCGAAGCCGTCACCCGTGACCTTGAGGCCACGCTCGGAATCATCGCCGGCCATCAGCGCACCGTCGCCAAGGTGCGCGAAAGCCTGATGTCGCTCGCCCGGGTCACGAGCTTCCTGCAGACGCTGCCTCAGATCATGGGCGACAAGGTACTCAAGCAGCGCTGCCGTTCGATGGCGGTCGACGTCCAGTCGCTGTCCGAGCATGCCGATTTCATCTCCGAAAACATCATCTTCCTGCTCGATGCCTCGCTCGGCCTGATCTCTGTGCAGCAGAACCAGGTTATGAAGGTGCTTTCGGTGGCGGCGATGATCTTCCTGCCGCCGACCTTCATCGGCACGGTCTATGGCATGAACTTCCAGGACATGCCCGAACTGAGCCAGCCCTGGGCCTACCCGGTCGCACTGACGATGATGGCCGTCTCGGCGCTCGGCCCCTATCTCTGGTTCAAGCGCAAGGGCTGGTTTTGAGGGCGTAGCTGCAGGACGCTGCTCCCGTCTTTGCATTCCAGCCGCATGCCGAAACCCCTGCCGGACCGACGCCAAGGAAACCACCATGCCCTCATGCCCCTGCGGATCCATGCTCGACCTTTCCGCCTGCTGTGGTCGCTTTCACGCGGGCGAGCCCGCGCCGACGGCCGAGGCGCTGATGCGCTCGCGTTATGCCGCCTATGCCCTCGGGCGGCTCGATTACATCACGGCCACCTGTGCCGGCCCCGCCGCCGCCGGCTTCGATGTGAAGGAAGCGGAGCAGTCGCAACTGGGTACAAACTGGCTTGGGCTCGAGATCGTGCGGAGCCGCAAGGGCAGGGAAGCCGATGAAGACGGAACGGTCAGCTTCATCGCCCGCTACAGCCACAATGGCACTGCGGGCGCACTTGAGGAGACTTCGCAATTCCGCCGCATCGACGGCCGCTGGCTCTACTGGGACCGGCTCAACGAGGCCGCGGCCCCGCGCCAAGCCAACGTCGGCCGCAATGACCCGTGTCCCTGCGGATCGGGTAAAAAATACAAGAAGTGCTGTAGCTGAAACCGCAGGTTCCGGGCTCGGAAGCGGCCTGTGCCAATCTCGAATTTCACCGTACTTTCTCAGGATGTTGACGTCCGGCCTCGCTTCAAAGGTGCGGGTTGGGGCGTCATCAACGCTCGGTTAACCATAATCCGCGAAAATCTGGCATCGACACTTTTGTGAGTTCAGTGCCATGGTTTCGCGTCTTGCCCTTGTTTGCGTCCTGTCGAGCCTCGCCATGGCTGGCTGTGCCTCAAAACCTCCGTCCGGTTCCGACGCCGCCCGAACCGCCTATGTACCGGTTGCCGGACAGCAGTCGCTGCTCGGCCGCGACAAGGCCGGTAACCCCGATGGCAATCCGGCTTTTGCCGCCTTCCGCAATGCGCCGGGACGCAAGAGCTTCGGCTCGCTCGCCGGACGGACGCTGACGGTCTCCTCGATCTCCGAGATCCGGCTGGCCGACAAGGAAGTCATCCTGACCTTTGACGACGGTCCGATCCCCGGCAAGACCGACCAGGTGCTGGCAACGCTTAGGCAATACGGCGTCAAGGCAACGTTCCTGATGGTGGGCCAGATGGCGAGCAACTATCCGGCGATCGCCCGACGGGTTGTTGCCCAGGGCCATTCCATCGGCGGTCACACCTACAACCATGCCAACCTGGCGAATGCGGGCTATACGCGCGCGCTCACCGACATCGCCAACGGAAATGCCGCTGTCAGCAGGGTCACCGGCACCCCGGTCGGCTTTTTCCGCTTTCCCTATCTGGCCGATACCGGTGCATTGCGCCAGGCTGCCGCCGATCGCGGCCTGGTCATTCTGGATGTCGACATTGATTCCAAGGACTATTTCAAGCTGAGCCCGGAGACCCTTGCCGCAAACACCATGGCCCGGGTCCGCGCCAAGCGAAGGGGCATCATCCTGATGCACGACATTCATGGCCGCACCGCTGCGATGCTGCCCACGCTGCTGGCGCAGTTGAAGGCCGGCGGCTACAAGGTCGTGGCCCTGCAGTACCGCCGCTCGCGCATGCCGCAATTGCTGGTGTCGGCGAAGGGCGTGAGGCCTTGAATGCATGCGATCTGAAGTGGTGAAATTGGCAACACGCTCAGCACTTGCCGGTAATGAGCTCGCGGGATTCTACGTGGCTTGCAGGGTTATGGCGTTGCGATGAAACCGACTGGAATTCAATTTAGATGATAACGTCCGTTCCAACCTTGGATTGTGCCGCCCAGTATCATTGAGCCAAGCCTATGAGTTCACGACCGAGTCGAGCTGGAGCTACATACAACCGCCGTTCCTAGCTGCGAAAGCTGCTAACCCAGAGCCAAACTGAGCGCTTGCTCGAGTTTGAGTCCTCAGAATATCGACCTGCCCCTGGTAGAGGCAGTAAAAATCCCTTCCATATTGACCGATCTGATTCAAGATTGTCTTCTCATCACATCGATTTGCAACAAGACAGGCTTCAACTCGATCGAAATATGTCGTTATGCTAACCAACGCCGCCACTGTATCTCGCTTTGGCACTGTAGATCTTTCGATAGTAATGTCGACCAAAGCATCGATGTAATGCCGTGTTTGAGGCTCATCAAGCGGCGACATATCCTCATCGAGCCACAGTGAAAATAGTGTGGTTTGCGCAGCAACCAATCCTTCCCCATAGAAAGACTCAATTTTAAGGTTGCTATTGTCAATCTTGGTTTGCCAAGTCTGAATAAACAGACTTGCGACAGCCACAAGTAATGTGATGGGGACAAGTATATTGGCGGCAACCTGAGTCCATCCGACCCAAGTTTCGCGGATTTGTACGTCACTCATCCTTTCTACAGCAATTGAACTGGGGGAGACGTCTGTTGTCTCCCAACTTTGCAGAGTGTTGCTGTCAGATGGTTTCGTTGCCTCGCCGCCCGTTGCTGTTTCGCTCATTGCGCACACGGTGCTCGCGGCAATTCTACTAACGGTTCACCGGGATCGATTTCGAATCCGGAAAGGCAGCTCAAGTCCTCATGGGTGTAGAGCAGCTTTTCATCCACATCAGTAGCCAAAACCGATACGGATGGCTGGATGCTTGTTGCGACTTGCAGAGCACGAAGTGCTGCACGCCGATCGACGATGGGACATACTTTCAGATAGATAGTGATTGGATTGTCGACTGAATTTTGATAATCAGCCAGACTGTTCAAGAAGCATCGGGCGTGCTCTTGGTTGACTCTCCAAACCTTTTCCGCTGACAGTGCGCTCGCGGCGTGCAACCCGCAAAAAGCTGAGATGCTCACCATTAGTAAGAGCTTTGTGAATTTTACATACTCAATCCGCATTTCGGCCTCTCACGTTGGTGTTTTCAAGCTGTAAAAGCAGAATATGTTTCGTGTTCTTGAATTCAGATGACAGTGCCCGAGATGTGCGTTGTTTCCGCTTTTACCGTCCTGAAGAAATATGGCTCTCACACCGTTAAGGTACGTGTTCCCGCGAATATGTTGAAGGGTGGTTCTTGAACTGGAAGGCCAAGTGTAAACAAGAGCGTCTCTCTCTTCAGTTTGAACGCATTTTTCCACATCTACTATTTTGTTATCACTTATTACTCGGCATATTCCACGTACGACGGAAGGTGGGTCGGGCGAGATCAAGCTTAAAAAATTCATAGATTCAAATACATCGTCCTTGCGTCTTGATATTGAAGCCAATACTGTGTCTGGCGCAAACAAGAAGTAAGGGGCTGCATGGATCCTGATGTCAAGGTCTGAGAAGGTGACTGCGCCCGGCATGTAGCCAGGGATTAAAGTATCTTCATCTATACTGGTGCTATAAGAAAAAAAGCAAGATGATACCGCTTCTTGTAGATATCCGCTCCTTTCGCCCTCAAACACTATTTTCGGTTCAGATCCAGATTGTGAGAATGATACATGACCATTTGGATCAAACTTTGTATTGATAGCATCCACGGCACCTTTAAATCCATATTTGCTTACATTATCCTCCATGCTTGCAAGGGCAGCATCACATGCCAACTGCATCTGTAATGCACCTAGTTCAATTGGTATTTTTGTTCCATATACTCCAATATGCCATCGAATCGCTTTCCCGACCGTATCGATGTAGAACATTTCACTCGGCGGTGTTGATAGCATTTGGGCCAAAAGGCTGTTTTTGAAATTCAGTATGGAACTGCTATTCTGAATGTTGGCCATGCTTTCTATGGCGACTTCATACGCATCCATGACCTCTGCCCGACTATATGTTCCGCCGGGAAGATCCAGTGCTGGTGCATGAAATCCAAGTTTTGCCGTCGCGTGGATGTGACGGTCTGAAACCTTAGCCTCACCTTCGGTCGTGAAAGCACCTGCCAAAAAAATTAGAGCGCATGCAGATTCACAGACTGAGTCACGCTCGACAACCGTTCCGTAGCCAGCCTGATGGACGATGTTAGCGACTTCAAGAGCTTCTGTGTAGGACCCGCCAGGAGAGTTGAGGCATATTCTCTTGCGGTTCTCCGAGGCAAAAGAAGTTGGTCGGTTTATGAATGGAATTCCGCCACCAGTGTAGGCAAGAAATTTACTCACCGGTTCGATTCCAAGGTCGTCGGGATCTTGGTAGCCTAACCTGTTGGCCAAAATTCGTTTAAGCGAATCGGCATCACCATTTGTTATCGGGCCGCGGAGCTCTATGACGCACCCTGTGATAGGATCGTGAGTTTCGGATAATTCAGCAGCCAATGCGTCCGCAGGTATCCAGAAAGCAGATGCTGCAACAAATAGTATCTCAGTGAAGCGGACGATATAATATTTGAATGTACAATACTTTTTTTTCACAGCGTGGCGGATCCCTTTGTTATGTCCAACACCGCCCGGATAGGGGTACCATGATTGCAAGATTGGCATAGACGGTTCCATTTTCCAATTCTAGATTCCGTAGCATCAAGTGGATATTCCAGCTGTAGCGACTAAAAGGCCGGCTGGAGCGATATTGTGGACTGGAACTCAAACCAGCGCCTTTACCAATCCAATCAAAGACCATCAGCAACATGACCGATCCGCAGCCGAACCCGAAACAGCGTCTGCTGCGCCACGCCCCTGCGGCTCCCGGCTCGGCCTTGCCGTCTGTTGCGGCCGCTACCACTCACGCGCAGCTGCCCCATCGGCAGAGCCGCTGATGCGCTCGCGCTATGCGGCCTATGCGCTGGGACGGCTCGATTAAATCGAGGACACATGCGGTGGACCGGCAGCGCTCGCCTTCGACCGGACGGAGGCCGAGATGGCGCGGCTCGGCATGCGCTGGACCGGGCTTCAAATCCATGACTTGCGCGACGGCGGACCAACGGACGAACGCGGCACGGTGCGCTATATCAGCCAGGGTGCCCCCGGCGCGCTTGAGGAGGCGGCAGCCTTCCGCAAGGTGACGGGCCGCTGGCTTTACTCGGACCGGATGGAGACGCGTGCACCCGGCGGCGCCGGAGCCCAAAAGCCCGTCCGCAACGATCCTTGCCCTGCGGGTCTGGCTAAATATACAAGGCCTGCTGCGCCCGGGTCGGGTGACGGGAAGTATTGAGCGGACGCGCTGACAGAGCGCGTCCGCCACCTATCCGACCTACCCGTCCTTGCGTTCGATGAAGCGCAGCCGGTTGCCGAACGGATCGATCACCTGCATCTCCATCCCCCAGTCCTGGGTCTGCAGGCCCGGCCGGTTGTGGCGATAATTTTTGACAAACACTTCCGCATGAAGCGCCGCGACGCCGGTGCAGAAAACCACGGCATTGGCGCCGGGCGTCGCATCGCCCGAATGCTCGCTCAGGTGCAGCTTGAGGTCGCCGCGCGAGACCTGCATGTAGATCGGCGTGTCGGGTTCGAAGCGATGCTCCCAGTCGACGCTCATGCCCAGAAACCCCAGATAGTATTCCCGCGCCTTGTCCACGTCGAAGATGCGGAAGATCGGCGTGGCGCCTTCGAATTGCAGCTCGGCATCTGCCTTTGTCTCTCTTTCTCCGCCCGTTGCCGCGTCGATCCGGGCGGAGAGAATGTTCCAGCTATCCAGCCCGAACTGGCGGGCGACGATCTCCAGCGCCTCGCTGTGGGGCATGTCGATGCCCTTGTCAGCCAGCCGCTCGCGCATGGCTTTCGCCATGGCCTTGGAATCCAGATATGTACGCATGATGGTCTCGATCCTTATCAATGGCGAAAATCCTGGTCAGTATCCGCGTTGCTGACGGTTTCGCCGTGAAGGATGAAACCTGTCGTGATCCGTGGTGCTTTCGCCTTGCCCTTATCGGGTGCGGATTGCCGGCAGCATCGGGCCGTTTCGCAATCCTTGCCAAATCCGTCCGAAATGGCAAGCCCGAGTTGTGAAAGGTGGGGGACAGGTTACTTTTGGCGGTCCGGTTTCGCAGTGGCGTCATATCCCAAGGCGCCAAAAGTAAACTGTCTCCGAGATCCCCGACATGACGGACCAAACCGCGAACGCTGGTCTTTCCGCCCCGAATCACTACATTCACGGGGTATGAACAGACCAGATGACGATATCCCGTTTTTCGGCGACGAAGATCCCGCGCCCCGCGCTCCCGCAGCCAGCGCCTCGGGTGGCGGAATTGCCGCGCGTGCCATGGCTGCGCGCAACGCATCGCGGCCCGCGCCGAACTACCTCGCGGGCCTCAATCCAGAGCAGGCCGATGCAGTCGAATCCATCGAAGGCCCGGTGCTGGTGCTGGCTGGGGCGGGCACCGGCAAGACCCGCGTGCTGACCACCCGCATCGCCCATATCCTCAATCTCGGCCTGGCATTCCCGTCGCAGATCCTTTCGGTCACCTTCACCAACAAGGCGGCGCGCGAGATGAAGGAGCGCGTCGGCGTTCTGGTCGGCGGCGCGGTCGAGGGCATGCCCTGGCTCGGCACCTTCCACTCGATCGGCGTCAAGCTGCTCCGCCGCCATGCGGAACTGGCAAGCCTTCGTTCCGATTTCACAATTCTCGACACCGACGACGTCATCCGGCTGTGCAAGCAGCTGATCCAGGCCGAAGGCATCGACGACAAGCGCTGGCCCGCGCGGCAGTTCGCCAATTTGATCGACGGCTGGAAGAACAAGGGTTACGGCCCCGCCGACATCCCCGAGGGCGACAGCCGCGGCTTTGCCAATGGCAAGGGCAGGGCGCTCTACCAGGCCTACCAGGAGCGGCTGCAGACGCTGAACGCCGTCGATTTCGGCGATCTGCTCTGCCTGCCGATCCGCATGTTTCGCGCCAACCCGGATGTGCTGAAGGACTACCAGCAGAAGTTCCGCTTCATCCTGGTCGACGAGTACCAGGACACCAACACCGCCCAATACATGTGGCTGAGGTTGCTGGCCCAGCGGCCCGCCGGCGAGCGCCCCAACATCTGCTGCGTCGGCGATGACGACCAGTCGATCTATGGCTGGCGCGGCGCGGAAGTCGAAAACATCCTCCGCTTCGAGAAGGATTTCCCCGGCGCGAAAGTCATCCGGCTTGAGCGCAACTACCGCTCGACCGAGCATATCCTCGGCGCTGCCGGGCATCTGATTTCCCACAATGAAGGCCGACTCGGCAAGACGTTGTTCACCGAGCAGTCCGACCCCGAGCACGAGCGCGTGATGGTCCATGCCGCCTGGGATTCCGAGGAAGAGGCCCGCGCCATCGGCGAGGAGATCGAGCAGGCGCAGATCAAGGGCCGGGCACTCAACAACATGGCGATCCTGGTCCGCGCCTCGTTCCAGATGCGCGAGTTCGAGGAACGCTTCGTCACGCTGGGGCTGAACTATCGCGTCATCGGCGGCCCGCGCTTCTATGAGCGCCAGGAAATCCGCGACGCGATGGCGTTCTTCCGCGTCGTCAGCCAGCCCGCCGACGATCTCGCCTTCGAGCGTATCGTCAATGTCCCCAAGCGCGGCCTGGGCGAAGCGGCGGTGCGCCAGGTCCATGACGTCGCCCGCGCCCGCGGCATCCCGATGTTGGCCGCCGCGCGCGAACTGATCCTGACCGATGAACTGAAACCCAAGCCGCGCAAGTCGCTGACCGACGTGGTCGAGATGTTCTCCCGCTGGCAGGGGATGATGGAGACGACACCCGGCCACGAACTGGCCGAGACCATTTTGGAGGAATCCGGCTACACCGAGATGTGGCAGAACGACCGGTCCGCCGACGCGCCGACGCGGCTCGAAAACCTGAAAGAGCTGGTCGAGACCATTTCCGGCTTCGAATCGCTGCGCGCCTTTCTGGAGCATGTGGCGCTGGTCATGGACACCGACAACAACCCCGATCTCGACGCCGTCTCGATCATGACGCTGCACTCGGCCAAGGGGCTGGAATTCGAGACCGTGTTCCTGCCCGGCTGGGAGGAAGGCCTGTTCCCGCACCAGCGCGCGCTCGACGAGGGCGGGCGCTCGGGCCTCGAGGAAGAGCGCCGGCTCGCCTATGTCGGCCTCACCCGCGCAAAACTCTATTGCCACATCTGGTTCGTCTCCAACCGCCGAATTCACGGGTTGTGGCAATCGACACTGCCCTCGCGCTTCCTCGATGAACTGCCCGAGGCCCATGTCGAAGTTGCCGAAATGGACACCGGCTACGGCGGCTATGGCCGGGGTGGGCGCTTCGGGGCGTCAGGCGGCCGCCACTCCGGCGGCCCCTACGGCGCCTCGCGCTTCGACAAGGCCGAACCGTTCGCCGGCAACTACAACACGCCGGGCTGGAAACGCGCCCAGGCCAACAAGACCGACGCCGCCCGCGACAACTGGGGCACCCGCTCCGGCCACGCCGTCGAACGCATCGCCTACGGCGAATCCGGCCCGCGCGGCTCCACCATCGAAGGCGAACTCGTCGCCAAGTCCACTGGCACCACCTCCGCCTACTCGGTCGGCGACCGCGTCTTCCACCTCAAATTCGGCAACGGCAATATTGCCGGGATCGATGGCAACAAGCTGACGATCGATTTCGACAAGGCGGGGCAGAAGCGGGTGCTGGATGGGTTTGTGGAGCCGGTGGGGTAGGGGGCTTTAATGCCCGCCTGTCGCGCCTGGATGCCAGAGCGCAATCCGAGCTACCCCCTTACCCTCCCCAATTCCCCCACCAGGTAATCCGCGAATATCGCCACATGCGGGGCGCAGGCGGCCTTGTTGTAGTGCACGCTCATGGCGATCTCGGGGAGCGGCGGGAAGCCGGGATGGCCGTCGAGGATGCGTAAGCTTTCGGGGATGATCGAGGCTTCCATCACCGAGACTGCCGAGCCGTTGAGCACGGTCTGCTCGATCAGGTTAACGCTGCGGGTCGAGCAGGCGATGCGCCAGGGACGCTCGATCTGCTCAAGCGCCCGCAATCCGGCTTCCCGCACCGCGCAGCCGTTCGGAAACAGCGCCAGCGAGAGCCGCTGGTCGGGATCATCGACATAATCGGGTGCGGCCACCCAGTGCAGCGATTCGTAACGCGCGATCCGGCCCTTGACCTGGTCCGACCGGTGGGTGCCGAGCAGGATGTCGATCTTGCCGCGCTCCAGCATCGGCACGAGGTCGATCGAGCTTTCGCAGGTCAGTTGAAATTCGACGAGCGGGTATTCGGCGGAAAATCCGGCGAGGATCGGCGCCAGCAGGTGGCTGGCGTAATCGTCGGGCGCGCCGAAACGGATCAGGCCTTCGGCTTCGGGCCGCCGCATATGCGCCAGCGCCGCCTCGTTGGCTGACAGGATCCGGTTGGCATAGACCAAGAGCGCCTCGCCCGAATTGGTGATCTCGACGGAATTGCGGCTGCGCTCGAACAGCCGCTCGCCGGCGATCTCCTCGAGCCGCTTGAGCTGCAGGCTGACCGCCGACTGGGTTCGCCCGATGGCTTCCGCCGCGCGGGTGAAGTTGCGGTGCGCGGCAATCGCCACGAAGGAGCGCAGAAGGTCGATTTCGAGATCACGTTGCATGGCTTTGATTAGCAACGCTCATCATAAGAAGCAATATAATTCGTTTTACGCATTAGGGTCCGGACTCTATGGTTCTCGCATAGTCACAGCCGGAACAGGAGAAAGCCATGTTCAATCTGATCGCCAGAACGATGTTCGAAGCCACGCGGATGTCCGCTCCTGAAACAACGCAGCCGCGCAACCGCTGGTCATTCAAGGGTGACCGCAGCCCGGCTGCGTCATGCTCGAAAGGTGCGTCGACAGGGAAGGCCGATACCGCGCCAGGCCGCTGAGACCACCGCTGAGACCACCGCTGAGGCCAGCCCTGAGACCGCCACAGAGGGCAGGGCCGCCCTCAAGATCATTGCAAGGCATCGAGAGCCGGTGGCGTGGGCCGCCGGCTCTCCTGTGCTGTTGAGCGTTCCCTTTTCGATACGTGCATCATAAGAGTCGGTTGGCTCCGATGAATGCCGGATGAATTTGCCGTTCAAGGCCGGTTCAATCGAGTGGCGGCACAACAGGGCATCGCTCAATGGTCAACAAGGGGTTCCGGCCATGAAAAATCTCGTTCGCAGCTGTCTCGCTCTCGGTTTCCTGCTTGCCGCCGAGGCAATGGCGAAGGCTGAGGAAATCTATCTCCAGTCGGTTCAGTCCGGCAAATATGTCACGATCGTGGGCGGCACGCTTGCCGCCGCTGCCCCGGACACCCGGAGCGCCAGCCGCCTTGATACGGTCCGGCTGGAAGGCAACAGGATTGCATTTCGTGACGTTCGCACCGGCAGCTTTGTTCGCGCGGGCGTCGGACAGGGCACCTTTCTGGCCGCGGGCAGCCCGCATATCAGGGGCTGGGAAACCTTTGAGGTGATGGGGGTCAACGGACGCAACGTCGCGCTGCGGTCGGTCCAGAACGGCAAGTTCGTCCGCGCCGGCGTTGGCAAACGCTCGCATCTGGCAGCCGTATCCGAGCGCGCTTCCGGATGGGAAACCTTCCGCTTTGTCGATGCGCGTTCTGCCGGGCAGACCTCGAGCCAGGCGGGCGGCGTCGATCTGGGCGATCTGGTCGGCAATTACCGCATCACCCACATCGCCGCCGACAACGGTTTCCTGGTCCAGCTCGGCCAGCAGATGGCGGCAAGAGCGCGCCTGGGGCTCGATGATCGCGGCCAGGTCAGCGCCACGATCGGTTGCAACAGTCATTCCACCCGCATCGCGGTCCGCAATGGCCGTGTCCAGCCCGACGGGCAGGTGATGCAAACCAAGATGCGGTGCGCCGGCCAGGGCGAAACCGCGGCGGAGGATGGGCTTCGCCGGGCGCTCACAACCAGCAGGCTCATTGTCCGCGAAGGCCGCACTGTGACCTTCAAGGCAGCCAACGGTGCGGAGCTGATGAAGATCCGGCGGATGTAACGGCCGCCGATTGCCGCCAAAAAACGGCGCAGCTTCAGCACTTTACGCCGCCGGGAGGCATCCTCCAGGCGGCGTCAACCTGCACCAGGCCACGTCTTGCCGGTGGTGCGTATCTCCCATAATGGAACTGCTGTGCCGTTCTGGCACATTCTTAACCAGTGCCGTCAACGGTTTTGAAACAGATTGCGTGCAACCTTGCCGTGTCTGGCCAATGATTGGCCGGACCCGGTCGATGATTGACCGGGCGTGCACACTGATCTGAAAGGGACCTCCATGATGAAGGTACTCTGCACCCGCGCCGCCGACTGCGAGTCCGGTGCAACCGCGATGGAATATGCGCTCACGGCGGCGGTCCTCTCCGTGGCCCTTCTCACCGGGGCCGGAACCGTCGGTACGGCCATCCAGACCCAGTTCGGGCTTGTCTCAAACACGCTTGCGATGTCCTCCAGCCGGCCCGGTGCGGCCGCCGGCGGCACAAGCCTTGTGTCGCTGCAGACTTCCTCACAGGGACAGGCCCGGGCGCATGGTCAGCCGCAATCTTATGGGCACACCCAGTCACATGGGCATGCCATGACCGCAGGCCACGCCTTGCAATCACCTCCCTGATCCCCCCGAGCCACGCCGCGGCGCCGGCAGACACTCGGCAGCAATGCCCCCTCTCTGCGCAAAAACCCTGCAGAGTTGAAAAATCCGCTGTATCGCGTGGCGGTATTTGGCTAGGGGTATGGCATGATGCAGGGATTGAGAGAGCTGGAAACGAGACGACTGGTCTTTGCGGCCCTGTTCGTTCCGTTGCTGCTTGCCTCGTTCTTCTCGGTCCACACCATGCCGCGGTTCTCCGGTCAGGGCATGGAGATCGTCATCTGTACAGGAGCCGGCTTCGAGACGGTCACCTTGGGCGATGAAGGCGATCCGGCCGGAGATCCCGCGAAATCGCTTTGCGACTGGTCGATGCAGGTGCATACGGCGGCCCTGCCGCAGGCGGGCGCGGCGCTCGAGCCGGTTGAGCTTGGCGATGCCGAAGCTCTCGCTTTCGAAAAAACCATCCTGCGTTCCGGCGTTTTCAAGTCCGGCCGCCATGCCCGGGCGCCGCCCGTCCTTCTCTGACACCCGCAATTCAAAGCAATTCTTTTGTCAGAGGAGAGACTGATGGTCTCGATCGATTCGTCCGGTGCGCCGGCGCAGGCCACAGCGCCTGCCGGCACCAGCAAACTCTATCTCGCGGCATGGCGCTGGCATTTCTATGCCGGGCTCTATGTTATCCCGTTCTTCGCCATGCTGGCCATTACCGGCATGGCCATGGCCTGGATCGCCTATGTCGATGGTCGTGACGGCGAACGCATCGCCGTTCAACAGCAAGCGGTGGCCCAATCCGTCTCGGTCCAGGCCGATGCCGCGCTGGCGGCCATTCCCGGTGGCACGCTCAAGCAATATGTCGCCCCGCGCGCCGAAGGTCTCGCCGCCATCTTCCGCGTCGATCTCGACGGCAAGGCGACCATGGTCGCGGTCGATCCCTACACCGCGACCGTGCTGGCGGAGTTCCCCCGCCGCAGCGGCTGGTATGACTTTTTCGACAACGTTCACAGCGATCTCCTGCTCGGCGTCACCGGCGACCGGATGATCGAGATCGCTGCCTCGCTCGGCATGGTGCTGATCGCCACCGGGCTTTACATGTGGTGGCCGCGTGGGTTCGGCTGGCGGGCGGTGCTGGTGCCGTCTTTCGCCCGCGGCGGCAGGGCGATGTGGCGCTCGCTGCATGGGGTTCTGGGCTTCTGGATCTCGCTGTTCCTGGTGTTCTTCCTCGTCTCCGGCCTGTCCTGGGCTGGCATCTGGGGCGAGAAGATGGTGCAGGCCTGGAGCCAGTTCCCGGCGGAGAAATGGGACAATGTGCCCTTGTCCGACGATACCCACGCCTCGATGAACCATGGCCCCAAGGAAGTTCCCTGGGCGCTGGAACAGACGCCGATGCCCGCATCCGGCAGCCAGGCCGGCGAGGCCGGACTGCCCGCAGGCACCGGAATCACCATCGACACCATGGACCAGCTTGCCCGCGCAATCGGGTTTGACGGCCGCTACCAGATGAACGTCCCCACCGGCGAAACCGGCGTCTACACCTTCAGCCGGGATTCGATGAGCACCGACAGTACCGACCCGATGTCGGACCGCACCGTGCATGTCGACCGCTACACCGGCAACATCCTGGCCGACGTCCGCTATGAGGACTATTCCTGGGCGGGGAAGGCCATGGCGGTGGGTATTGCGCTGCACATGGGCACCATGGGGCTGTGGAGCGTGCTCGCCAACACGGCTGTCTGCCTGTCGGTGCTGTTCCTGTGCGCAAGCAGCGTGGTGATGTGGTGGAAGCGCCGGGCAGGGGGCTTGCGCCTCTCCGCGCCGCCATTGCCGCGCGACATGCCGCTCTGGCAGGGCGCCACATTTGTTGCGCTCGCAGTCTCGATGGCGTTCCCGATGGCGGGTCTCACCCTGCTCGTGGTGATGGTCGTGGACATGCTTGTCCTCTCCCGCATCCCGGCGCTCAAACGCGCGCTCTCCTGATGCACTGACAACGGGAAGGCCGCGTCCGAAGGGGCGCGGCCTGGGTGTCGCGCCGTTTCGCGCACCGGCCTGATTCGCCCGCAGAGGCGCGGCCGGTTATTTCAGCGTTTCTTAGAACAATTGCGATATCGAAGCAGTTGCATTCCCAAAATCATGCGCGGAAAGCAAACGCTGGAGAAAGGCCGAAACGATGTTCGAGATCCGCACCAGGCGGCAGGTCTACAGGATGGCGGCGGTCATCACACTGTTCGCGGTGCTGATCCCGGTTTTGACATTCGCGCTGCCATTTGCCTTTTTCGGCAAGGCCTATTTCGGCTTCTTCGCCATTGCGGTGTTCCCCGCCGCGCTGATCCCGCTGTTTCTGGCGCCGCCGATCGCCATCATCATTCTGCAGATGTTCCGCAGGCAGACCCTGACCATCGACAAGGTCGACGAATACATAAGGTACGACGCGCTCACCGGGGTTCTCACCCGCACCTACCTGCTCGGCAAGAGCCGGGAACAGCTTGCAGCCGGTGGCGGCGCATTCCTGATGATCGATGCGGATCATTTCAAGGCGATCAACGACACCCATGGTCATGATGTGGGCGACGAGGCGCTCAAGAAGCTGGCCGAGGTGCTGCGCAAGGCGCTGACAACCGAGGCGCTGATCGGCCGGCTGGGCGGAGAGGAATTCGGCGTTTTGCTGCCCGGTGCCAACCAAGCCAGAGCCGCCATGGCGGCTGAAGCGGTCTGCAGCCTGATGCGGTCGGAGGCCGGCACCATCGCCGGCCATGAAATCGGCCTGACGGTCAGCATTGGCTGCGCCGTACATATTCCCGGACAGACACTCGAACGCATCATGAAGCGCGCCGATGCCGCGCTCTACCAGGCCAAGCGCACTGGCCGTGATCGTGTCTGCGTTGCCGAAGCGGAAGTGTCCGTGCAAGAGCCGGAGGCAGTTGTCGCTGACACTGCCGGAAAACCGGCGCGCGGCGGCGACCGCAACAACAGGCGCTTAACCCGCCAGCGTCCACAGCCCGTGGCCGAGCAGGCCGATCAGCAGAACCACCTGGGCCAGGAACGACAGGCCGAAGCCGCCGCCGCGCTGCCAGCCCGGCGCGTCCTCCTGGATGAAGTGCCAGGCATGCAGTGCCCGGCCGATGGTGAAGACCAGCCCGAGCCCGTGCGCCGCTGAAACCGGCATGCCGATCAGGGCACCGATGAGCAGCATGACGAAGAACATCGGCATGTTCTCGACCGCATTGGCATGGCCACGGATGATCCGGATCAGGTGCTTGACCCCGCCGTCGCCGATCGAGACCTTGTACCTGCCGCGCAATCGCCCGGTTTCGGTCGCTATCCACAGCAGGATCGCCATGTTGAGCGCGGCGTAAATACCGACTGCCGAAAGGACTGATGTCAGGTCTTGCATTGTGGATCTCCGTCAGATGGGTCGGTTGGGCCATGCGGTCCCGGGCCTATGCGATGCCGGGTTTTGTGCATGAAGTAAACAGGTTTGGTGTCCTGCGCCTGGTTTGTCGCGCGGTGTCCGCGGGCTAGCGCAAATGCCTGGTCGGCTGCTCCAGTTGAAACACATCGTCCCGCAGACTGTCCATCCGCTTTCCTATCAGGTCCTGCGCATCGTAGAGCCCGCGATTGTAGAAATACGCGCCCATCTTCTCGCTGAAGAACCGCATCAGCATTTCCGCCGGCAGCGAACCGATATCCTGGTCGAGCTCGTCGCGGAAATACTCCTGGATTTCACCCACCATGGCCTTGGTTTCCTCGCGGCTGAACGTGATCGGCTTCATTGGTCTCTCTTGGATAGCTGGAATTGGAAAGTGCGGGGGACCCGGGCAAACCACGAGCCGGTTTTTGGCCGCTAGCGATGCTCTTCCTCGCTGGCGGCGATCAGGCGGCGGTTGAAGTGACTGACCGCCTTGACCTGCTCGGCCCAGGCCACGATCCGCCCCGTCTCCTCGTCGGCCACCACCGGCAGGCGCGTATGCCCGCTCGAATCGAACACGCGCAACGCCGTCTCCAGCGTGTCGGTTGGTTTGAGCGACGGTGTCTCTCGCTCGGGGTCAAGGTACTCGGCTTCGGCATCGTCGGCCGGCAGCGTCATGAAATCCATCACCCGGGCGTTGCGCAGCTCGGTCCGGTGCGGCCCGTCCTTGACGAACAGCCCGCGCATTTCAAGTTGCCACTGGAAATAGGAATGCCCGTGCAGCGCCAGGTTCGCCCCGTGCGCGATCGCGACGGTGAGCAGCAATGCGATCGACAGCGCATAGCCGCCGGTCAGCTCGAACACGATCACCGTGGTCGAGATCGGCGCGCCGAGCACCGCACCCGCCACCGCGCCCATGCCGAGGATCGAGTAGAGCGCCTGGCTCGAGGCAAGTTCGGGAAAGGCGCTTGCCGCGATGATGCCGAAGGCGCCGCCGGTCATGGCGCCGAGATAGAGCGAGGGGGAGAACACCCCGCCGCCGAACCGCGCGGCCAGCGTGACCGCCGTGGCCAGCGTCTTCATCAGGATCAGTGTGAGCATCAGCGCCAGCGGCAACTGCCCCCACAAAGCCAGGTCCGTGGCCTCGTAGCCGACGCCGAGCACATGGGGAAAGGCAACCCCCATCAGGCCGACGGCCAGCCCGCCGCAAATCGGCAGCGCCCAGATCGGCACTGGTGAGCGCCGCGCCACATATTCGGCCGAAAACAGCGCGAACTGAAAGGCTGCGGCCACCATCGCGCAGACCACGCCCAGCAGCGCGAACGCCGGAAACTCCCAGTAAGAGGTGATCTGGTAGGAGGGCACGATGAAGGCCGCGGCATCGCCGAACCAGAGCCGCGAGACAATCGCGCCCGCCGAAGACGCGATCACCACCGGCACGAAGGCGCGTGAGGCGTAATGGCCGAGGATCACTTCATGGGCAAACAGCACGCCGGCGATCGGCGCGTTGAAGCTTGCCGATATCGCCGAGGCGACGCCTGCAGCCATCAGCGTCCTCCGTGCATAATCGGGCAGGTGCAGCCGTTCGCCCACGGCATTCGCCAGCGTCGCGCCGAGATGGATCACCGGACCCTCGCGGCCCGCGCTGCCGCCGGCACCAAGGGAAAACGCCGTGGTGAACGCGCTCAGCAAGCCTTCGCGCAGGCTCAGCCGCCGCCCGGTCAGGGCCCGCGCCTCGATCACGTCGGCCACGCCACCGGTGCGGCGGGAGGGAAGAAAACGGCTGACGATGATGCCGACAACCACGCCGCCGAGCGTCGGGCCGGCGACGATCATGTACCAGGGTGTGTTGCGGGCGACCGAGAGCACCTGTTCGCTGGTGTCGCCGAGCCAGTAGAGCTGGACGATGCCGATCAACTGCCGGAAGCCGATCGCCGCCCAGGCCACAGACAGTCCGATGACGAGCGACAACAGCCAGATCACCGGCTGACGATGTTCGACAAAGGCCCTGATGTTGGGAAGCACCCATTGCCGGATGCGTCCAGGCACTGTGCGGACGATCTCAGGCAGCATCTCTCATCCTGTCTGGTGAGCCGGTTTGCGCGTGATCCCGACGGACCGTCCGGCGCGTTCGGGCCGCGGCAGGCGCCTGTGCGCCTCAGCCATGCGGCCGACATTGGCGACGACGTCATCGGGCATCGGCGTTGTCCTGGGGCCGGTCATGTCGATATGCAGCAGCATCGCCTCGCAGGTTGCAGACAGCCAGCCGTCCACATGCATCAGTTCCTGGAACAGGTGGATCCGCTTGGCGTCAAAATCCATGAGCCGTGTATTCACGCTGACCCTGGCGTCGGGCTTGAGTTCGCGGACGTAGCAGACATGGGCTTCGGCTGTAAAAAAGCTGAGGTTCCGCTCGGCGAGGTAGCCAGGTCCACAACCAAGCAGCTCAAAGACATGATCGACGCCCTTGTCGAACAGCACATTGTAGTAAGCCATGTTCAGGTGACCGTTGTAATCGAGCCAGGCCGGATCCAGTCCGCGCGCTGGCGCGATCACCGGAGCATCAAAAATCATGGCTTCTCCCTTACCAATGTCTGCCAGCGGCCACTAATCTTCACCCTCAGCGGCGCCCACACTGGACAAGAGCGCCTCAGTTTGCACATTACCTCATCACGCCGAAGCAGCAAGCATTTGGCAGATAAAGCGTAAACACCATTGACCGGAGAAAACCACATGGGTCTGAGCGACCTCCAACCCGGCCTTCGCAACGAGGAAGGCATCCAGGCGGTCATCGGCGTGCTGCGTCAGCGTTTCGGCGAGCAATTGCAGACCGGTGAGGCGTTGCGCGCCCAGCACGCCCACACCACCACCTATATTCCCGGCCAATTGCCCGATGCGGTGGTGTTCCCCGGCAACGCCGAGGAGGTCAAGCTTATCGTCCGGGCCTGCGCCGATCATCGCGTGCCGGTGATTCCCTTTGGCACCGGCACTTCGCTGGAAGGTCAGGTCAACGCGCCCAACGGCGGCATTTCCATCGACATGTCGCGCATGAACAAGGTGCTTGAGGTCAATGCCGAGGATCTCGACTGCACGGTCGAGCCGGGTGTGACCCGCGAGCAGCTCAATACCTATCTGCGCGACACCGGTCTGTTTTTCCCCATCGATCCCGGCGCCAATGCCTCGATAGGCGGCATGACCTCGACGCGTGCATCGGGCACCAATGCGGTGCGCTATGGAACCATGCGCGACAATGTCATCGCCGTGACCGCCGTGACCGCGTCTGGCGAGGAGATCCGGACTGCCCGCCGCGCCCGCAAGTCCTCCGCCGGCTATGATCTGACCCGCCTGTTCGTCGGTTCCGAAGGCACGCTTGGCGTGATCACCTCGGTCACGCTGCGTCTGCAGGGCATCCCGCAGGCGATCTCCGGCGGGGTTTGTCCGTTCCCGACCGTCGAGGCCGCCTGCAACGCGGTCATCATGACCATCCAGATGGGCATTCCGGTGGCCCGCATCGAACTCCTCGATGCGCTGCAGATGAAGGCCTGCAACGCCTACTCGAAGCTCGACAATCCCGAGAGCCCGTCGTTGTTCCTCGAGTTCCACGGCACCGAGGCCGGCGTTGCCGAACAGGCGGAGCTGTTCGGCGAGATCGCCGCGGAATGCGGTGGCGGCGAATTCCTCTGGACCACCAATCCCGAGCAGCGCACAGAACTGTGGAAGGCGCGCCACAATGCCTACTGGGCCTCGTTGCAGCTCAGGCCCGGTGCCAAGGGCATCTCGACCGATGTCTGCGTACCGATCTCCAGGCTCGCCGAATGTGTCGCCACAACCCAGGAAGACATCGCCGCCGCCGGATTGATCGCGCCGATTGTCGGTCACGCCGGAGATGGAAACTTTCATGTTCTCATCCTGCTCGACACCGATGTTCCCGCCGAGATCAAGGCCGCTGAGGACTTCGTCGGGCGGCTCAATGCGCGTGCCCTGGCGATGGATGGAACCTGCACCGGTGAACATGGTATAGGTCAGGGCAAGCAGCCCTATCTCTCCCTGGAAATGGGGGAGGGGGTATCGGTGATGCGGCAGATCAAGCAGGCGCTCGACCCCATGAACATCATGAACCCGGGCAAGATTTTTTCGTTCGAGAGCTGAAACCAACAGGCGCGGTCGTGCTGACCGCAAGGGAGGATTGAAAGCTGGTACGGATCTTTGTTGCCATTGGCGGATTGCTTGTTCTGGCGCTGTTTACGGCACTGATTGCGCCCTATTTCATCGACTGGAGCAGCTACCGGACAGCGTTCGAGGCCGAGGCAAGCCGGATCATCGGCCAGCCGGTCAAGGTGCGCGGCGACGCGGATGCGCGGCTGCTGCCGTTTCCTTCGGTCACGTTCTCGGATGTGGTTGTTGGCGAAGAGGCCGAGCCGGCCATGACCATCAGCCGGTTCTCCATGGATGCGGAACTGGCGCCGTTCCTGAGCGGCGAGGTGCTGATCTTCGACATGCGGGTGGAGGCTCCGAAGGCACTTGTCCGGGTTCTTGAGGATGGCAGGCTCGACTGGGCGCTCAAGCGCAAGCCGACGCCGCCGGGTGATCTGGTGGTGCTCGAACGGGTCACCATCAGCGACGCCGACATCACCATTGCCGACGACCAGAACGGCCGCACCCACCGTCTGCGCGACATCGACGCGCTGGTCTCGGCGAAGTCACTCTCAGGCCCCTGGACAGTTGAAGCCGAGGGCGAGATCGCCGGCCATCGCGGCGGGGTGTCGATCACCACCGGGATTGCCCAGTCCGACGGCTCGATCCGGATGCGGGTGAGGGCGGTGCCCGACGACTGGCCGGTGCTGCTTGAAACCGAGGGCGAGGCGCGGATCCAGGACAACAAGCCGGTCTATGACGGCCTGTTCACGTTCACCGCCCTGTCGGATCCGGGCGAGGGTGGTGTTGTCTCGGCGAAACCGCTGCTGGTCGCCAAGGGCGATTTCGCCGCGACCAACGAGCGCCTCGCCATCGAGGAATGGCGGGCCGAGATCGGATTTTCGGCAGATCCCTATATCGTCACCGGACAGGCCACCATCGACACCGGGCCAAATCCCGAATTCCTGCTGATTGCCGACGGGCAGCAGATCGACATGGACCGCTTGTCGGGCGATGAAGCCTTCGCCGATGAGACGGTCGCGGCAGTGCCGCTGGGCCAGCGGCTTGCCCTCGTCAACGCGATGATCGACCGGCTGCCGCCGCCACCGCTGCCCGGACGCATCTCGCTCAATCTGCCTGCGATCGTTGCCGGGGATACCACCTTGCGGCAAATCACGCTCGATGCCCGGCCCGATGGCAATGCCTGGCTGGTCGACAGCTTTTCCGCCAATCTTCCCGGTCGCACCACGGTGGAAGCGCGCGGCCGCCTGGTCTCCGGAACCGGTGCCGGTTTCGACGGGACCCTGACAGCCGCCTCGACCCAGCCCTCGGGCCTTGCCAACTGGCTGGTCGGCGATGTCGATCCGGTGATCCGTCGCCTCGGCGCTGCGGGGTTCTCCGCCAATGTCAGCCTGTCTCCGTTGCTGCAGCGCTTCGAGGCACTGGAGGTTGCGGTCGGTCCGGCCATTCTCAAGGGCAGGCTCGAACGCCAGACGCCTCGGACCGGTGCACCTTCGCTCTCGGTCGAACTGGCGGGCGACACGTTCGACGCCGATGCGGTGCGGGCGCTTGTGCTGCTCGCCGGCGCCGAGAGCAACGCGGTCCGCCCGCTTGATGAGTACAATTTGGCGGGCCGTATTCAGGCCGACACCTTCGCTATCGGCGACTATCGCCTCGCCGGCCTTGACAGCTCCATGGTCTGGCGCAATGGCGAACTGACCGTCGAGCGGCTGCAGTTCGATGATTTCGGCGGCGCTTCGGGAGAATTCAGCGGCACCGTGACCGGGTCTTTTGCAGCCCCGGCCGGCGAGATCACCGGGCGGCTTGAAGCCGCGAACGCTGCCGGGCTGTTCGTTCTCGCCGAGCGCATCAGCGGCGGCCATCAGCTGATCCGCCGTCTTGGAGCAAACGGCACCGCCTTCGATCAGTTGAGCGCGGATGTGAGGCTGACGCTTGATCCCGATGCCGGCCCTGCGCTTAATCTCAGCGGTGTCACCGGTGGCAGCAGCTACCGGGTCACCGCGTCGGGCACTGGCCTTGCGCCGGGCGGTGACGGCCCCAAAACCATCACCGTCAGGGCGGAGAACTCCGAAGCCTACCGGATTATCGAACAGCTCGGTTATGCGGTCCTGCCGCTCGAAGGCGTGGGGCCGGCGGCATTGCAGCTCAACGCCTCCGGCGGCGCCGATGACGGCGACCTGGTGATAGACGCCCAACTGACCGCAGCCGGCGCGCAAGTGACGCTCGACGGCAATGCACGCATCCCGGCGGTGGAACCCTCGTCAGGTCTTTTCAAACTGGCCGTGACCGCGGACGATGTCGAGCCGTTCGTCATGATGTTCGGCCACTCGCTGCCCCAGGCCGGAGCCGGACTGCCCGTGTCGATGACGGCAAGCCTGGCCATGAACGATGACATGCTGCTGCTCTCGGAGATCGCGGGAAGGGCCGAAGACAATGCCTTTGCAGGCCGGCTTGAGTTCGACCGGTCAGCGGCCGATATCTCCGGCGAAGGCCGGTTGCGTGTTGATTTCGCAAATCTCGAATGGCTGGCCGAACTGGCGCTCGGGCCGCAACTCTTCGGCAATGACGGTGCGACCTGGAGCGATCAGCCATTCCTTCCGCCGGCCCCCGGCCAGCCGCAGCTGCGGATCGCGCTCGAGGCCGGGCAGATCGATCTCTCCCGCGGTGGCGTGGCCCGTAACGTCAAGGCCGATCTTTCCACCGGCCTCGGCCTGATGGCGCTTGAAAACGTGGAGGCCGACTGGTTTGGCGGCCGTCTGGGTGGCCGTGTCTCGCTGAGCAATGCAGATGGCTCGGTGTTCCTTTCGGGCCGGATCGACGCCGGGGGTGCCGACCTTGCCGCTCTTGAGCGCGCGGTGCGCGGCGCTTCCGTGTTTTCGGGCACGTCCAGCGCCAGCGTCAGCCTCGAAGGCACCGGCAAATCCCTGCGCGAACTCGTGTCTTCGCTTGCCGGTGGCGGCGAGCTTTCGGTCGGGGATCTGACCGTTGCCGGCCTCGACCCGACCGCTTTTGACCGCATCCTCGGCAGGGCAGATCGCGAGGGCTTCGAGATCGAGGCGGGTGCGGTGGCTGAGCTGGTCGACGAGCTGATGAGCCCTGGCCAAATGACAACGGAAAGCTTGGGTCTGCCGTTCACCCTGACCGGCGGTGTCATGCGCTTCAGCAACACCGGGTTCAGCGATGAAGGGGCGGAACTGGCCGGCGACGCCCGGGTGGACCTCGTCGGCCTGCGGCTCCAGTCGGACTGGCGGCTGACATTCGCGCCGGGTGTCGAGGCTATTGCCGGTGGCGACCCTTCGGTGGTGTTCACGCTTGGTGGTCTGCTGGTTGATCCGGCCGTATCGATCGATGCAGGCCAGCTGACAAACTATCTTTCGATGCGGGCCTTCGAGCGCGAGCGCCGCAAGGTCGAACTGCTGCAGGCTGGGGTTGTCGAGAAGCAGCGGCTGCGGCGCGAGATCGCGCTTCTGAACGAACGCGCGGCTCAGCGCGAGGCCGCCGAAGCCGCACGGTTGGCCGCAGAGGAGGCTGCCCGGATCGCCGCGGAGCAGGAGGCGCAACTGGCTGCGGAACAGGCAGCCCGCGAGGCCGAGGAACAGGCTCAGCGCGACCGTGAACAGCAGGCCGCAGCCCAACGCGCCGCGGAGGAAGCCGCGCGGCTTGCGGCGGAAGAAGAGAAACGGCAGGCCGAGGAAGAGGCGCGGCGTCTTCAGCAAGAGCGGGAAGCCGCCCAGCGGGCAGCAGAGGAGGCCGCCCGGCAGGAAGGCCTTGTGGATGAGCAAGGCGCGATCGAGCGCCGGCCGTTGCCGAGCCCGCTCGAGAGCCCGCCCAATTCACCGGCCGATCCGCCCTCGGCCATCGCCGACGATCTGCAAGCCCGGGATCTGCCGCGGTTGCGATTTGACGATCTGCCCGGTGTCGAGGACCCCATCCGCAGCCTGATCGACGGAAATTAACCGGCTCCGCCGGACTTTGCTTGCCGGCGTCCGGGTTGTTTCTGCTGGTTGCGGTATCTCTCCAACGACGCGACCGCGGGTCGCCCGGGCCCTTGCATCGGGGGCGCGAGATTGGGCGCGAATTGCAGCGGCCTCAGTCGTGCGAAATGGTCGCATCCCGGCGGTTGAGCGCCCAGTCGAGCACAGCGAGCCGGATGGCCGATGACAGGTTGACGGGTGTGACTTGCGCGCTGTCGATCTCGGCAATCAGGGCTGCGACCGCGATGTTGCGCTCATCGGCCATCTGCCTGAGCGCATCCATGAACGCGTCTTCGAGTGTGATGCTGGTGCGGTGGCCGCGAATGCTCACCGAATGTTTGCGCATACGGCCTTCGGCCATGCCCTAGGAGGTTCCCTTGTCGGGCTCGGGTGCCGATGTGTCCGGTTCGCGGCGTGAGGCATCGAGTTCGCGGGCAGCCTTTTCGTTGCGGGCCCGCGCCAGCGTGCGTTCAGCCTTGGAGCGTCCATGCTCGAACCGGTTGCGTTCGGCCTCGGCCTCCCTGGCGGTGCGGTCGCGCCGCTTGCGGGCCATGCGCAGATTGACGACGTCGCCGCTCACAGCACTGCTCTCGTCAGTTCTTCTTGCGGAAGGAATCGAGCGAGACCACATCCGCGCCAGGCTTCTTCGACCCGTCGGGATCGGTGTCGTCATCATCGCCATTGTCCGCCGTGGCTGCATCGTCCTTGGCCGAGGGCTCGACAAGCCGTTCGATGGTGCCCGCCAGTTCCGCGCGGTCGTCATCCTCGTCATCGCCGCCATCATTGGCGGCTACATCGAGAACGGTGTCGAACTCCAGTTCGAAATTGACCGACGGATCGTAAAACCCGCGGATGGCGGCAAAGGGCACAACCAGCTTCTCGGGCTTGTCGGAAAAGGACAGGCCGATCTCGAACAGCGATTCCGTCACCTTCAGGTCCCAGAACTGGTGCTGCACCACGATGGTCATCTGTTCCGGATAGCGTTCCTTGAGCGCGGTCGAAATCCGCACGCCGGGAGCTTCGGTCAGGAAGGTGATGAAGAAATGATGGTCGCCCGGCAGGTAGCCGGTCACTGCCACTTCGGACAGCACCTTGCGGATCACGCCACGCAGCGCGTCCTGGGCAAGAATGTCGTATCGAATGTGGTCTTGCGGCATCAGCGCGTTCTTTCCTGTCTGGGCCCGGTTGGGGAGCCAATTCGCATTGATCAGGGCGGTTTGCTGCCGCTGATTCATTTATCTTTCTTAGCGGAAAGCCGGTTTGCTTGAAAGCTGTGTTGCGGGAGAAAGCCGGATTGTATCCGCAAACATTCACTACACAGCGCATCCGGCGGTCCGGAACCTGCGGCGTTCCCGGCTGCATGCGGAAGGGGCTGTTGGATGCGCCCGGTCTGCGCAGGAGGGAAAGTGGAGGTTTCTGTTGCCAGGTACCTCCGAACCCCGCCTAGAAGTGCGACCCCCTAGGACTTAATTTGAAGTGTCACACCGCCATTAGGCAGCGAGACGAGCTTCCGCATAGTTGTCGTTTGCAACTACAAGTTTAGCCCGATAACGGTGGTACAATGCCGAACAAAAAGTCGCTCTTTACACCCTCGTCGATCCTATTTCGCCCCCATCATCATCCGGCCGTAAGGCCTTTGCGGCGTGTCGCCGGATCATGGTGGAGGCGCCGGGTACCGCCCCCGGGTCCGAATGGTTTATTGCAACGCTCGTTTATTGTCATAGCTGCTTGCGCAGCACTCCCAATATAGGGGGCCTCCCCCAGGATGAAAAGGGGTTAATCACCGCAACGGACTATTGACAGCTTCTGCTTCCGCGCCAAACATGCAGATGTTGAATTGCTAACGGAGGGCGGTTCCGGGAGGGGCGGCTTCCAGTCCAAGGGGAATATCCATGACTGACTACGCAGCCGATGTGAAGAAATATGACGCCGGTGCATCCGATGAAATCATCGGCAAGATTGTCAAGCATCTCGGAATTGCACTGAGAAGCCGCGATTCTTCGATGGTTGCTTGTTCGGATCCGTCGGAGCTTGCGCGCGTTTCTGAAAAATGGTGTGGCAAGAAGCTCGGCGTCAGCGGGGCTGCCGCAGATGATGCAGTCGCCAAGGTCTGCGAAATGATGAAGGGCGACAACTCCAAGGCGCGCGTGACCTTCTACTATCTGGTTGCCAAGGAACTCGGCAAACTCGGCGATCTCTGATCCCGAACCGCCAGACCTGCAAAATCCCGCCATGATCAGTCCGGCCATGGCGGGATTTGTATATCCCGACAGCGGATGAGCAGGCACCCATCGTGCATGGCCTGAACCACTGTCCTCCAAGCCATACATGAGCGGCAGCGGATATCGCTCTGTCCCTTGCTAGGCACCGGGCAGGGCCGGTGGTATTGTCCTCTCCGGGTTGGAGGAGGGTGATTGTGATGGCTACCGGCGGCATCACCATTCTGGTCGGCACCACAAAGGGTGCCTTCCTGATTTCAGGCGGAGACAGCCGTGCGGGCTGGACCGTCAGCGGACCGTTCTGCGAAGGCTGGCCGATCAACCACATCGTTGGTGATCCGGTGACGGGAGCGCTCTGGGCCGCGGGCGGCGGCGACTGGCACGGGGCCGGCGTCTGGCGCTCTCTCGATGGCGGCGGCACCTGGGAGCTTGCGCGGCTGACGCGCGGCACGATGGATGACTGGGCCGAGAACGACCCGGACTTCGCGGCCATGATCAACTGGAACGGCGAGGCCTTGCCGTTCACCGACACGTTCTCGCAGATCTGGTCGCTGGGCCATGCCCACGGCACGCTCTATGCCGGAACCAAGCCCGCCAGCCTGCTGGCGAGCACTGATGGCGGGATATCGTGGGAAAAGGTCGAGGGTCTGAGCAATCATCCCTCCGCCGGCAGCTGGAACCCCGGCGCCGCAGGCCTGGTGCTGCACACCATCGTCGCTGATCCGGCGGATCCGAAAAAGCTCTGGATCGGCATCTCCGCCGCCGGCGTGTTCGCCACCGAGGATGGCGGCAACGCCTGGGAGCGGCGCAACCGCCTTTCCAATTCAGACAATTGCGGCCATCACGATCATCCAGCCGCGCCGCGTGACGGCGAGATCGGCCATTGCGTGCACAACATGATGCGTGCGCCGGGAGCCGGCGACCTGCTGTACCAGCAGAACCATCACGGTGTGTGGCGCTCGGTCGACGGGGGGCGCAACTGGGATGACATCACCGAAGGGCTGCCTTCGACATTCGGGTTTCCCATCCGGGTGCATCCGCGCGACCCCGACACCATCTGGACCCTGCCGCTCGACGGCGACAGCCAGGGCCGCTATCCGCCCGATGCGGCGGCGGCGGTCTGGCGTTCGCGCGATGGCGGGGCAAGCTGGCAGGATCTGCGTCAGGGCCTGCCGCAGCAAAGCTGCTTCTTCACCGTGTTGCGCCAGGCCATGGCGGGCGATGCGCGGGACCCGGCCGGGATCTATTTCGGCACCAACTCGGGCTCCGTCTTCGCCAGCCTCGACGAGGGCGAGAGCTGGGACGAGATAGCCCGGCACCTGCCGACGATCCTTGCCGTCGAGGTGCTGGACCAGGCCTGACCTCGAAGGCCGGGATGCAGAATTAGCGTGTGGTCATGCAGACACCAAAACAAGGCATTGGCTCGATGACCGGATTCAGTCCGGCAACCCGAGGATCGAGGCGAACGGGATAACCCGCCCGCAGCATTTAAGCCTGCACCCAACTCGGCTAGGATCGCATTTCCTCGAATCATCAAGCGGCGGCCATGCAGCAATATCACGACCTTCTTCGCCTGGTTCTCGACCAGGGCTTTGACCGCGACGATCGCACCGGCACCGGCACGCGCAGCATCTTTGGCCACCAGATGCGCTTCGATCTGGCGGCGGGCTTCCCGGCGCTGACCACCAAGAAGCTGCACCTCAAGTCGATCATCCACGAGCTGCTGTGGTTCCTCAAGGGCGACACCAACATCGCCTATCTCAAGGCCAACGGCGTTTCGATCTGGGACGAGTGGGCCGATGAGAACGGCGACCTCGGTCCGGTCTACGGCGCGCAATGGCGCTCCTGGCCCGCGCCCGACGGCACAACCATCGATCAGATCGGGGGTGTCGTCCGCCAGATCGAGACCAATCCGTCCTCGCGACGTCACATCGTGTCGGCATGGAACCCGGCTGAGGTCGACAACATGGCGCTGCCACCGTGCCATTGCCTGTTCCAGTTCTATGTCGCCGATGGCAAGCTCTCCTGCCAGCTCTACCAGCGCTCAGCCGACATCTTCCTCGGCGTGCCCTTCAACATCGCCTCCTATGCGCTTCTGACCATGATGGTGGCGCAGGTGACCGGCCTCAAGCCGGGCGATTTTGTCCACACGCTCGGCGATGCCCACATTTACAAGAACCACTTCGATCAGGCGCATCTGCAGCTTTCGCGCGAGCCGAAGGCTTTGCCGGTGATGCGGATCAACCCGGATGTCACCGACCTGTTCGCCTTCACCTACGAGGATTTCAGCCTCGAGGGCTACGACCCGCACCCGGCGATTTCAGCGCCGATCGCGGTGTGACCGTGGAATTGCACGAAATTCAGCAGAAGGTGGAAGCGGTTTCACGGATCTACGCAAAGAACTGCGATGTCCGCCGCGACGACGACTGGTATTTTCTCAAGATGCAGGAAGAGACCGGCGAACTGCTGCAGGCGTGGCTCCGCTTGACCGGACGCGGTCGCCAGAAGGGTGACACCGACGCCCAGATCCGGCAACAGCTTGAGGATGAACTCGCAGACTGCCTGGCCCAAATTCTCCTGATCGCCGAACGTTTCGATGTCGACGTGGAGAAGGCCGCCGAGCGGAAGTGGTTCAAATATCTGCCCGGAGACAATGATACCGAGAATAAAGATGCCGGAAATGCCGATGAATAGCCCTAAAATCGTCCTCGTCGCAGCCCATGCCCGCAACGGCGTGATCGGCCGCGACGGCGACATGCCCTGGCGGCTGCCATCCGATCTCAAGCATTTCAAGGCGGCAACGCTTGGTACGCCGGTGATCATGGGCCGCAAGACCTATCTTTCCATCGGCCGGCCGCTGCCGGGCCGCGCCAACATCGTGGTTTCGCGGTCTGGGTTTTCTGCCGAAGGGGTGGAAACGGTCACAAGCCTCGACGACGCGCTTGAACTGGCAAGGGACCGCGCAGGCGAGACCGGCGCCGACCGGGTATCCGTCATCGGCGGCGGCCAGATCTATGCCCTCGCCATCTCTCTTGCCGACGAACTCCTGCTCACCGAGGTCGACGCCGAGATCGAGGGGGACACGATCTTCCCCGCCATTGATTCGAGCCTGTGGCAAAAGGTCAGTCTGTCCGATCCGGTAAAGACCGAAAAAGACAGCCATACTGTCCGTTTTGCCGTCTGGCTGCGACAAAACCGATAATTCGACCGGATTATGTGGCAATCGGCATCTGATCACACGATGCCGCGTTGAAAGCCGCGGGCGCGATACCTATAACGTGGACAACGTGCAAGCACCGGAAAGTTTCCGGCGCGTGCCATAACACGGTTTGGAAAGAGGTCTTGATGCCCTGGAGCAATCAAAACGGAGGAGGCGGCGGCCCATGGGGCGGCGGCGGTAATGGTGGTGGCAACAATCAGGGACCGTGGGGCAAGGGCCCCCAGCCGCCACGTGGCGGTGGCAATCCGCCCGATCTTGAGGAGTTGATCCGCCGCGGACAGGACAAGTTGCGCCAGGCCTTCCCGGGCGGTGGCGGATCCGGTTCCGGAAGCTCGAAACTGATTGTTGGCCTTGTTGCACTTGGTCTGGTCGGCCTCTGGCTGATGCAGTCCGTCTACACGGTCCAGCCCGATGAGCGCGGCGTCGAGCTGCGCTTCGGCAAGCCCAAGGAAGAGATCTCCCTGCCTGGCCTGCACATGATCTTCTGGCCGTTCGAAACCGTCGAACTGGCAACCATCGTCGAACGTGAAATGAGCACCGGCGGATCGTCCCGCACCGGTTCGAGCGACGGCCTGATGCTGTCGGGTGACCAGAACATCGTCGATGTCGAGTTCAAGCTGCTCTATTCGGTCCAGGATCCGGCGGCGTTTCTGTTCAATATCGCCCGACCGGAAGACACGTTGCGCCAGATAGCCGAAAGCGCCATGCGCGAAGTGGTTGGCCGCAGACCGGCTCAGGATATTTTCCGCGACAACCGTGAGGCCATCGCCACGGAAGTGCGAACCATCATCCAGAGCGGGATGGACGCTTTCCCGTCCGGCATTGCCATCAACCAGGTTGCCATCGAGGACGCAGCGCCGCCGCGGGAAGTGGCCGACGCCTTTGACGAGGTGCAGCGCGCCGAACAGGACGAGGATCGCTTCGTCGAAGAAGCCAACCAGTATGCCAACCAGAAGCTCGGTCAGGCCCGCGGTGAAGGCGCCCAGCTTCGCGAAGAAGCCTCCGCCTACAAGGACCGTGTCGTCAATGAGGCGACCGGTGAGGCGGGCCGTTTCATTTCGGTCTACGAGGAATATGCCAAGGCGCCGGAAGTTACCCGGTCGCGCCTCTACCTCGAAACGCTCGAGCGGGTTCTCGGCGGATCTGACAAGGTCATCATCGAACAGAGCGGAGGCGGCGCAGGCGTCGTGCCCTATCTGCCCTTGCCGGAAGTCCGCAAGAATGCAGGAGGCACAAACTAATGGCTAACCGTCTTCCCCTTATCGGCGGCCTGCTGGCCGTCATCATCTTCATCGTCTGGTCGTCGATCTTTGTGGTCAACGAGCGCGAGCAGGCAATCGTCGTCCGCTTCGGTGAAATCCAGAGCGTCAAGACAGAGCCTGGCCTCTATTTCAAGCTGCCTTTTGCGTTCATCGATGCCGATACCGTGCAGTATGTCGAGGATCGGGTGCTTCGCTTTGACCTGGATGATATCCGGGTACAGGTTTCCGGCGGCAAGTTCTACGAAGTCGACGCATTCGTGCTTTACAAGATCGCCGATGCGAGAAGGTTTCGCCAGACAGTTTCCGGCGATCAGGTGGCAGCCGAATCCCGGCTTCGTACCCGCCTGAACTCCGCCCTTCGTACGGTTTACGGTCTGCGCGGCTTTGAATCGGCCTTGTCGGAAGAACGCACATCGATGATGCGTGAAGTGCGTGATCAGTTGCGTCCGGAAGCCGAGTCGCTCGGACTGCGCATTGATGATGTGCGCATCCGTCGGACCGACCTCACTCAGGAAGTCTCGCAGCAGACTTACGAACGGATGAAGGCCGAGCGTCTGGCCGAGGCTGAACTGATCCGCGCGCGAGGCAACGAGGCAGCGCAGCGCATTCGCGCGATTGCCGACCGTCAGGTCGTCGAGATCGTTTCCGAGGCAGCCCGGGACTCGGAAATCATCCGGGGTGAGGGCGACGGCGAACGCAACCGCATCTTTGCCGAGGCATTCGCGCGTGATCCGGAATTCTTCGAGTTCTACCGTTCGATGAACGCCTACAGCCAGGCCTTGGCCGATACCGGCACCACCATGGTGTTGTCGCCCTCGTCGGAGTTCTTCAGGTACTTCAACAACAGTGCCGCGGGTTCCGGCGCTGCAGTGCCGGCGACCCCGGCTGCGGCACAGGCACCGGCAGCACCTGCGGCTGATACCGGCAACTGATGGACGGAGATCGCCGGTGAGCACGTTCTTTCTGGCGGTTGGACTTGTGCTTGTAGTGGAGGGGCTGGCCTATGCGCTGGCCCCTTCTTTTATCCGGCGCATGGCCGAGCAGCTTCCCCGTCTCGCCGATGAGCACCTGCGCATTTTTGGCGTGGCGGCGCTGGCGATCGGCGTCGGTCTGGTCTATCTGGCGAGGCACCTTTGATACGCCGGATCGTGCTAAAACGAACACGGGGCTGGATGTGCCGCGTCAGTGCCATATCTGCTTATCCGGTGGCGAAGAAACAGTGTCGTTCAAGGAGACCGTCTCAATGAGAAGAATTCGTTTTCGCTCTGTGCGAATGGCATTGGCAGCGGCTATGCTGGTGGCATCCCCGATGGTGGCGCCGGCCTATTCGCAATCGGCGCCCGGGCCTGTGTCGGTCGCCGACCTGGCCGAGGGACTGCTCGACGCCGTGGTCAACATTTCCACCTCGCAGAATGTTGGCGGCGGGCGCACGCAGCCGCGGATGCGGGCACCGGAAGGCTCGCCCTTCCAGGATTTCTTTGATGAATTCTTCAACGACCGGCAGGGGCAGGGACCACGCAACCGCAAGGTTTCATCCCTCGGCTCGGGTTTTGTCATTGATGCCGAGCAAGGCATCATCGTCACCAACAATCACGTCATCGAAGGCGCCGACGACATCGAGGTCAACTTCGCCGACGGCTCGAAGCTCAAGGCCGAACTGGTCGGTGCCGATTCCAAGACCGATCTGGCGGTGCTCAAGGTCGAGCCGGTCAAACCGCTGACCGAGGTGCCGCTCGGAAAATCCGAGCAGATGCGCATCGGCGACTGGGTGATGGCCATCGGCAATCCCTTCGGGCTCGGCGGCACCGTGACCGTGGGCATCATTTCGGCGCGCGGACGCGACATCAATTCCGGCCCTTACGACAATTTCATCCAGACCGACGCCGCCATCAACCGCGGCAATTCCGGCGGCCCGCTGTTCAACATGTATGGCGAGGTCATCGGCATCAACACGGCGATCATCTCTCCCTCGGGCGGCTCGATCGGCATCGGTTTTGCCGTGCCGACGGAACTCGCGGTCAACGTCATCGACCAGTTGCGCGAGTTCGGCGAAACCCGCCGCGGCTGGCTCGGCGTGCGCATTCAGCCGGTTACCGACGAGATCGCCGAAAGCCTCGGCATGGCTGAAACCAAGGGCGCGCTGGTCGCCGGCGTCATTCGTGGTGGCCCGGTCGACGACGGGTCCATCGAGCCGGGCGATGTGATCATCCGGTTTGACGGCAAGGATGTCGATAACATGCGGGATTTGCCCCGGGTCGTCGCAGAAAGTCCGGTCGGCAAGGCCGTCGATGTCGTTGTCATTCGCAAAGGCGAGGAGCAAACCGTCAAGGTCACGCTCGGCCGGCTCGAGGACAGCGAACAGCAGGCAGGTCTCGATGATGGCGGCGAGGACGGGTCCGGCCTACCCGATGCGGTCACCACCGTCGATGTGCTGGGCATGACGCTGGCTGAACTCGATGACGAAGGCCGTCAGGAGTTTGCCATCGCCGACGATGTCGAAGGCGTGGTCATCACCGCCGTCGACCCGGATTCGGCGGCTGCGGAAAAGCGGATCGAACCCGGTGACGTGATTGTCGAGATCGCCCAGGAGGTGGTGGCGACGCCGCAGGACGTGGAAGAGCGGATTGCCGCACTGAGGCAGGACGGCCGCCGCAACGCGCTGCTGATGCTCGCAGGACGGACCGGCGAACTGCGGTTTGTGACCGTTCGCATGGATTGATCCAGCCGGATTTGGGCATGGAAGAAAAGGCGGCCGGTGAGCCGCCTTTTTTGTGACCGGTCCTTCGTGCGAAACCTGTTTCGAGTTGTTCGATTGGCCGGCTGATGCCTTCAGGCGGCCAATCCGGTCCAGGCGACTATCCATGCCAGATCCACTGTCCCGGAGGGTCAATCCCGCTCTCTTGATCCCGGCCGGCGGATCAGGCGGTTCACCGAATTGATTTGTGTCCGGTCCGGATTGATGATTGCATGCGGCAGGTTCAAGTTTGGTCCCTGTGGCCTGTTGTGCCGGACCGGGACCTGGACAATGCGTTTGGAGCGGAGACTGTAATGGCAGAATCGGGCGACGCTGAAGGCAGACGGTTTCAACTCGTTCTCATCAAGCCGTCCCACTACGACGATGACGGATATGTTATCCGCTGGTGGAGATCGATGATCCCGTCGAACTCTCTGGCCGCCGTCTACGGCATCGCTGTCGATTGCGCCGAGCGGGAAGTGCTTGGCCCCGGGGTTGGCATCGACATCGTGGCGATTGATGAGGTCAACACCCGTATCGACATAGCCGGACTCCTGAAGCGGTTCGAGCGCAACGGCAATTTCGGGCTCGTCGCCCTTGTCGGGGTCCAGTCCAATCAGTATCCGCGCGCCCTTGATCTGGCCCGGCCGTTCCGCGAGGCCGGACTGCCTGTTTCCATGGGCGGATTTCATGTCTCGGGCTGTCTGTCCATGCTCGATGGCAAGGCCGTGGGACTGGACCAGTGCAGGGAAATGGGTGTCTCCATGTTCGCCGGCGAGGCTGAAGGTCGCCTCGACGTGGTGCTGCGCGATGCGGCCGCCGGCAAACTCGAGCCCGTCTACAATTTCCTCAATGATCTTCCCAATATCGGCGGCACCCCGGTGCCCTTCCTGCCCAAGGACAATGTCCAGCATACTCTGGGCTTGAGCACCAGCTTCGATGCCGGAAGAGGCTGTCCCTACCAGTGCTCGTTCTGCACGATCATCAATGTCCAGGGTCGCAAGTCACGCTTCCGCTCTGCCGATGACGTCGAGAAACTGGTGCGCATGAACTGGGCGCAGGGCATCCACAAATTCTTCATCACCGATGACAACTTCGCCCGCAATCGCGACTGGGAGGCGATTTTTGATCGCCTCATCGAGCTCAGGGAGAACGACGGTATCCCGCTTGGCCTGATGATTCAGGTCGACACGCTGTGCCACAAGATCGACAACTTCATCGAGAAGGCAAAGCGGGCCGGGGTGACGCGGGTCTTCATCGGGCTCGAAAATGTCAATCCGGACAATCTGGCAGCCGCCAAGAAGCGCCAGAACAAGATCACCGAATACCGCCACATGCTGCTCGCCTGGAAGGCGCAGGGCATCATCACGATTGCCGGATACATCCTGGGTTTTCCCGCCGACACCCCTGAGACGATCCGGCGCGACATCGCCATCATCCAGAACGAGTTGCCGCTCGACATCGTCGAGTTCTTCTGCCTGACGCCTTTGCCCGGGTCGGAAGATCACCAGGTCTTGTGGAAGGCGGGCGCCGAGATGGACCCCGACCTGAACATTTATGACGTGGAACACATCTGCATGGCGCACCCGAACATGAGCAAGGCGGAATGGGAAGGCATCTATCGCGAGGCCTGGTCACTCTACTACACGCCTGAGCACATGCGCACACTTCTGCGCCGCGCTGTGGCGACCGGGGTTCCGTTGCACAGCCTGGTCAAGCTCCTGGTCACATTCGCGACCGCCGTGCCGCTTGAAAACATCCATCCGCTGCAGACCGGGATCCTGCGGCTGATGCATCCCTCAGAACGCCGCCCGGGTCTGCCGCGGGAAAACCCGTTTGTCTTCTGGCCGCGGTTCATCTGGCAGAGCCTGCGCAAGAACGCCCTCATCATCGGCAGGATTGTCCATCTTTCGGTCGTTGCCCACCGGATTTCACGGCGGGATGACGCGAAGCGCTACATGGACCAGGCCCTGACACCCGTCGACGATCATGATGACGAAACGCTGGACCTCCTCACCAAGACCACCGGTGGGGCAACCGCCGTGGCCCATCTCAAGAACGTTGCCCGCCTCACAACGGTCTCCAAGGCCGGTTGAGACCGACAGCCGAGACTGCATGCTCCCGTGACCTCGGCCAGCGGGCCTGTCAGCTTGTTGTAGCTCTAGGGCTGCAAGGGCAGGGGGCTTGGAGCCGGTCATCTTTAGATGGAATCGTTTTGGCCCAGGGATTTCGTGATCTGGCTGGGAGCGGCAGGCGACGCGGCGCCAGCGTCGTCAAAATCCTCGCCCGACGCACTTCATCGCGCTTGCGGTTTTTCCTGGTAGGCACGAAAAACCCTGTCCACCAAACCGCTGCCAGCTAAAGGTGATTGGCTCTAGCTGCGGGGATCGTCCGGCAACATCTCGTAAAAGACATGCCGGATCAGCTGCGGATGACTTTGCGGGACGTTGGGATGGTCGAAATCGAGCTCCGGCCTCGCCGTCATCCCGATGCGCCGCATCACCGCTGTCGAGCGATGATTGCCGGCCACCGCGAAACTGATGATCCGTTCAAGGCCGAGCTGGTCGAAGCCGAAATCGCGCCAGACCCGCGCGGCTTCGCTGCCAATGCCCTTGCCCCAGAACTGCGGCGCCATCCGCCAGCCGATTTCCACGGTTCCGTCCGCTACGCCCGGCACGTTTCGTGTCGCGTTCAGCCCCGCGAAGCCGGCGGTCTCTCCCGTCGCGGCAATCTCGATCGCCGCCAGGCCGAAGCCGTTCCTCGCGATCCCGTCCGCAAGCTGATCCATCATCTGGTCCGAGTCCGCACGGCCGCGGCGCATCGGGAAGAACTCCATCACCCGGTCGTCGGAATTGATCAGGTGAAACAGCTCGCGGTCGCTCTCCCGCCAGTTCCGCAGGATCAGCCGCTTGGTCCTGAGCGGCATCATGAGGTGACGAAATCGGCCCGCCGGTAGCCCTGCAAGTAGAGCAGCGCGGTCAGGTCGCCGTGATCGATGCGGATATCGGCCTGCGCCGCCACCGAAGGCTTGGCATGCAGCGCGACGCCCGATCCCGCCCGCTCGAGCATGCCCAGATCATTTGCGCCGTCGCCCACGGCAATCGCGTCGGACGGATCGAGATTGAGCCGAGCGGCGATCTCCTCGAGCGCATCGACTTTGGCCTGCTTGCCGAGGATCGGTTCGCGTACCGTTCCGCTGAGGACGCCGTTGTCGCTTTCAAGCACATTTGCGCGGTTTTCATCAAAGCCGATCATCCCGCCGACGACCGATGTGAACGCGGTGAAGCCGCCGGACACAAGCGCGGTATAGGCGCGGTTTGCCCGCATCGTACTGACCAGCTCGCGTCCCCCGGGCGTCAGCGTGATGCGGCTGTCGATCACCCTGGCAATCACGTCGACCGGCAGGCCCTTGAGCAGCGCCACCCGCTCCCTCAGCGCCGGCTCGAAGGCGATTTCTCCGTTCATCGCCCGCGCGGTGATTTTCGAGACCTTGTCCTTCAAGCCGACCTCGGCTGCCAGTTCATCGATGCATTCCTGGCCGATCATGGTCGAATCCATGTCCGCGATCAGCAGCTTCTTGCGTCTGGTCTCGGCAAACTGCACGGCCACGTCCACCGGCTGGTCACCGATCACGTCCCTGATCCTGGCCAGCGCAGTCTCCGCGGAAACATCGTTCTTGAGCGCGATGTCGCAGGCCACGCCATCGGCAAGCCAGTAGAGACCGGCGCCGTCCACCGAAGTGAAGGCGGCTTCCCCGAGCGCTTGCGTGAGAACAGGGTTTGACGGATTGGCGACAAGCGTGGCAACGAGAGCCATGATGGAAATACTCCAGGAGCAGAAGAACGGGAATGTCTCGGCGGTTCTGATAGCCGGGCCGACCGCCAGCGGCAAGTCCGCCCTGGCGCTCGCGATCGCGCGCGAGCTGGGGGGGGAGATCGTCAACGCCGATTCCATGCAGGTCTATGGCGTGCTCGATCGCCTGACCGCGCGGCCTGCGGTGGATGATCTCAACACGGTTCCGCACCATCTTTACGGCCACGTGCCGCCGGGATCGCTTTACTCCACGGGCATCTGGCTCGATCAGGCAACCGAGGCCATCGCCGGCATCAGGGCGCGCGGCGCGGTGCCGGTGGTCGTTGGCGGTACCGGACTTTACTTCCGCGCGCTCACCGGCGGTCTGTCCGACATGCCGGCCATTCCCGAGCCAATCCGCCAAGAATTGCGCTCCCGGCTGGAGACGGAAGGCGTCGAGGCGCTGCATCGCGAACTTGCCCGGCTCGATCCACGGATGGCCGAACGGCTGCGTCCGGCAGACCGCCAGCGCATTCTGCGCGCGCTGGAAGTGGTTCGCGCCAGCGGCCGCTCGATCACCGAGTTCCATGGGCGCGGCGGCGCAAGCATAGTCGATCCACAGAGCGCCCGATGCATCGTGCTCGACCCCGAAAGACCTGTGCTGCACGCGCGCATCAACGCCCGTTTCGCACGCATGGTCGAGGAGGGGGCGCTCGACGAGGTCAGGGCACTGCTTGCGCTCGAGGTCCCGCCGCTGCATCCGGCCATGAAGGCCATAGGTGTGCGTCAGCTCGCAGATTACCTTGCCGGTCACACATCGCTTGAACGTGCGGTTGAACTTTCAACCGCCGCCACCCGGCAATACGCAAAGCGGCAGATGACCTGGTTTCGAAACCAAATGGGCGATGAATGGCAAAGAACAGGATAGTGACCTGCCGACTATGCTTGTCATCTTGCGATCTGAACTGAATTGTTAAGTCAAACATAAGGGGTTGGCATTAGTCTTCCATCCACGATGTTTGATTTCAGTTGGGACAATGCGTTTTCACAAGGCTGAGCTGTTTCTGTTTTTGCTGATGCTGCTGATCGGGATCGGCGGTTTTTTCTCGTGGGCGGCCTTTTCCGCTGCGACCGGCGGGATTGTGGTCGGCGGCGTCGAAACGGCAGCGAATTTCGCCTTCATGGGCGCGGTGCTCAGCGCGTTGGCTGTGGTCTGCGGCTCTCTGCTGGTTTTCCCGATCATGACCCGAAGCCTGCGCGAGCGCGGCACCTTGCAGCGCATGACCGAATCTCTCTCGGTCCGCTCGCAGTCCCTGGAGCATGCCGCCGTCACCGACGGCCTGACCGGAATGTACAATCGCCGCTATTTTGATGAGGCGCTTGCCGAATATCTTCAGGCTTTCGGGCAGATCGACAAGCCGATCGGCATGGTCATTCTCGATCTCGATCACTTCAAGAAGGTCAATGACACCCATGGCCACGATGTCGGCGACGAGGTCTTGCGTCAGGTGGCGGACTGCCTGCAGGTCTTCACCCGGTATCACGATGTACTCGCCCGGCTCGGTGGAGAGGAATTTGCCATCCTGTCCCCCAACATCAACGAGCGGCAACTGTTCAACCTTTCCGACCGGATTCGCCAGGCGGTTTCAGATCTCAGGATCATCGATGGCAATGTCACGCTGAGGGTCACCGTCAGCGCCGGGCTTGCGATCTGGGATGGCGTGGAAAGCGGTGAGGAACTCTATCGCCGCGCCGACAAGCAGCTCTACGAGGCCAAGCGCAAGGGCCGCAATCGCGTCTGCGCCGCCTGAAAGCCGCCACGAGCAGAAACAACGCCCTGGTCCATCGGCCAGACGACGGAGAGTCCGGCATTTTCATAAATTAAGGCAAGCGCGGGCCATTTTGACCATGAGGGCCAGTCGTTCGGTGTCAGTCCTTGAGCAGCGAGGACAGCGGCTTTTTCAGCAAAGTCGAGCGGATCGAGTTGAGCTCGTGGCGCGGCGTTGCCGGCGGCGCGGGCCTGTAGTCGCCTGAAGCCGTGCCGGTTTCGCCACCAAATCTCTGCGGAGGTGGTGCGGCGGCTGGTACTCCTGCCTGCGAATGATCGGCATGCCCCAGATCGGTGCTCCGGCGCATCGCCGGCGCGTCGCCGAATTCATCTGCAGGATCGATCGAAGGCATCTGCGGCTTGATCGATGAGGGCTGCGGCCTGTGCGGATCGGGTGCGGGCGCATAGGTCTTCGCGGATTCATCGATATGACGCATGCGCATGACGATCTTGCCCAGGTCGACCGTGTTCGGATCGCCGCGATGCACCGGCTGCAACCCGGAATTCGCCCGCGGCAGCACGTCTTCGGGCACCCGCTCGAACACCATTCGCATCGGAACGGCAACAGCCTCGCCGAAGGCAATCGCTTCGCCGTTGCCGATCGAGGACAGGAAACTCATGGTAGAGGCGGACGAGTCCGGAATGGCCGAACGGATGATGTCCTGGTCACGGTCGTTGGAGAGCCGCATGGCAAACACGGTGGAACACTGCGACAGGATGGTCGGATCGAGTTCGCCCGGACGCTGGGTGATTACGCCGAGGCTGACGCCGTATTTGCGGCCTTCCTTGGCGATCCGGGAGATGGCCTGGCGCGTCGGAAAGAAACCGAGCTTCGGATCGGCGGGCACATAGCGGTGCGCCTCTTCGCAGACCACAAGAATGCGCACGCCGCCCGCACTCCACAGCGCGATCTCGAAGGCCATCCGGCACAGGATCGAGGCCACCGAATTGACCACTTCGGACGGGATGCCCGCCAGCTGGAAGGTGGTCACCGGCTTGCCTTCCCCGGGAATGCGGAAGATGTGGCTGATGGTGGTCAGGATAGTGTCGTGGATCGTGTTCGAGGAGAACATGAACTCGTAGCGCGGATCGTTGATCGCGGCCTGGATCCGCACCTTGAGCGAACGCAGATGCGGCTTTTCGGCCCGGCCTTCGAGCTTGCCGATGCGCTCGTCGATCAGCGCCAGCAGGTCTGCGACCCGGTAGGGAACCGGCGTGTCGGCTGTCAGCGATGATTTTTCCGGCCCTCGGCGGATCAGCGTCGTGTCGGTGGTCCCCTTGAACATCCGTTTGGCTTCCGGGATCAGATCGCGAAGGACGTCGATTTCCTCGGCGATGGCCGGACGGCCGCGGAACAGGACCTCGGTGAATTCCTCAAGTTTGAACAGCCAGAACGGCAGGTCAAGCGTATCGGTGTCGATCACCACGGACTTGCTCGGAAACGCCGCCGCGAACTCGTTGTGCGGATCGAGAATGAGAACCCTGAGCGAAGGATCGGCGATCAGCGCCTTGTTGAGCAGCAACGTCACCGCCGTGGTCTTGCCGACGCCAGTGGTGCCGACAACGGCGAAGTGCCGCGACAACAGCGACGGAATATGAATGAGTGCGCCCAGCGAGGTGTCCTGCGTCAGCTTGCCGATGACTGCCGTATCGCTGACACCCGGATCGTAGATGACTGCGAGATCCGCGGAGCGCATCCGGTGCGCCACCGCCCCGAGATAGGGATAATGCGTGATGCCGGCGCTGAATTCCGGTTTGCCGGTAATGCCGGTATGGATCTCGCCAACCAGCTCGACTTCGATGTGCATGACGTTTTCATCGGATTCCGACCATGCGGTCGATGCGGTCTCCATCGAGCAGACAAGCGCCACCACACGGTTGGTGCCGACGCTGATCGAGATCAGCCGCCCCACCGACCAGAGTTCGGCCAGGCCGTTGCCGTCCTTGCCTGCGATCGCGCTGACCGTCGCCTTGGAACCGGAGCAGCCGACCACGCGGCCCATGAGCCGGCTTCCGGGCGGATAGGTGCCACGGCGCGCGCGGCCGTCCTCCTCGTCAGGAGCCGGTGATGTCATGTCGTTGTCTGTGGTCTGTCCATTATCCATCCCGGCCACCATCGCATCCCCGGGTTAATGGGGAGTTGCGGCTTCTTGCAATTGGAGGGTTTGAGCCGGATTTTCTCGCAATTAATCCGTTGACGCGGGGTGTGCGAGGCGATACGAGTTTGATCATGAACAAGATCGCGAACATTCTCGTGGTAGGACCGCGCATGGGCAGGGTGGCGTAGCCACCCGGCGAAAGCTCCCATGCGCGAAACACAGGCTCCTCCGGGGGCCTTTTTTTATGGCTTGAACCGGGTTATTGAGCCCGGCACACAGACGGGAAAAGGGGTCAGGCGAAATGGCCGGCAAGCAGATGGAAATGACAGGCGCGGAAATGGTTCTGCAGGCGCTCAAGGACAACGGCGTCGAGCATATCTTCGGATATCCCGGCGGAGCGGTTCTGCCGATCTACGATGAACTGCACCAGCAGGATGACATCGAGCACATCCTCGTGCGCCACGAGCAGGGCGCCGGCCACATGGCGGAAGGCTATGCCCGCTCCACCGGCAAGCCCGGCGTCGTTCTCGTCACCTCCGGTCCCGGCGCCACCAATGTGGTCACCGCGCTGCAGGACGCGCTGATGGATTCGATCCCGCTGGTCTGCCTCACCGGCCAGGTTCCCACCTCGCTCATCGGCTCGGACGCCTTCCAGGAATGCGACACCGTCGGCATCACCCGGCCATGCACCAAGCACAACTGGCTGGTCAAGGACGTCAACCAGCTCTCCCGCGTCATCCATGAAGCTTTCCGCATCGCCACCACCGGCCGTCCCGGACCGGTCGTGGTCGACATCCCCAAGGATGTTCAGTTCGCCACCGGCATCTACACCCCGCCGTCCCCGGTGATCGAACAGAAAAGCTATCAGCCCAAGCTCTCCGGCGATCTCGAGAAGATCCGCGCCGCCATCGATCTGATGGCCGGCGCCAAGCGTCCGATCATCTATTCGGGCGGCGGCGTCATCAATTCCGGCCGCGAAGCCAGCCAGTTGCTGCGCGAACTGGTCGAACTCACCGGTTTCCCGATCACCTCGACGCTGATGGGCCTGGGCGCCTATCCCGCCTCGGGCAAGAACTGGATGGGCATGCTGGGCATGCACGGCACCTATGAAGCCAACATGGCGATGCATGATTGCGATGTCATGATCTGCATCGGCGCCCGCTTCGATGACCGCATCACCGGCCGGCTCGATGCGTTCTCGCCCAACTCGAAAAAGATCCACATCGACATCGATCCGTCCTCGATCAACAAGAACGTCCACACCGATATCGGCATTCTCGGCGACATCGGCCACGTTCTCGAGGACATGGTGCGCCTTTGGCGGGCTTCCAAGAAGACCGACCGCAGTCAGCTCGCCGACTGGTGGACCCAGATCGCCAAGTGGAAGGGCCGCAACTCGCTGGCCTATCCGTCCAACAAGGACGTGATCATGCCGCAATACGCGATCCAGCGGCTATATGAGCTGACCAAGAACCGCGACACCTACATCACCACCGAAGTGGGCCAGCACCAGATGTGGGCGGCGCAGTTCTATGGCTTCGAGGAACCCAACCGCTGGATGACGTCGGGCGGCCTGGGCACCATGGGTTATGGTTTCCCGGCTGCCGTCGGCGTCCAGGTCGCTCATCGCGACAGCCTGGTCATCGACATTGCCGGCGATGCCTCGATCCAGATGTGCATCCAGGAGATGTCCTGTGCGGTGCAGTATGAGCTGCCGGTCAAGATCTTCATCCTCAACAACCAGTACATGGGCATGGTCCGGCAGTGGCAGCAGCTGCTGCACGGAAACCGCCTGTCGCATTCCTACACCGAATCCATGCCGGATTTCGTCATGCTGGCGGAAGCCTATGGCGGCGTCGGCATCCGCTGCGACAAGCCCGACGACCTCGACGGCGCGATCCAGCAGATGATCGACACGCCGCGTCCGGTGATCTTCGATTGCCGTGTTGCAGCGCTCGCCAACTGCTTCCCGATGATCCCCTCGGGCAAGGCGCACAACGAGATGCTGCTGCCCGACGAGGCCACCGACGAAGCCGTCGCCAACGCCATTGATGCCAAGGGCCGCGCGCTCGTATGAGCCGCGCCCGTTACAGGAACTGATCCCATGAACGCTCAGCACCAGCCCACCGGTTCGGCCTACTTCATCGCCGCCGAAACCGCCCGCCCGGAAAGCCACACGCTATCGGTCCTCGTCGACAACGAGCCCGGCGTCCTCGCCCGTGTCATCGGCCTGTTTTCAGGCCGCGGCTACAACATCGAGAGCCTGACGGTCTCCGAGACCGAACACGAGGCGCACCTGTCGCGCATCACCATCGTCACCACTGCCACCCCGAACGTGCTCGAGCAGATCAAGTCGCAGCTCGAGCGCATTGTGCCGGTCCACCGGGTGGTCGATCTCACCGTCCGTTCCGCCGAACTCGGCCATGACAAGCCGCTCGAACGCGAACTGGCGCTGATCAAGGTCTCAGGCACCGGCGACAACCGGGTCGAGGCTTTGCGCCTGGCCGACGCCTTCCGCGCCCAGGTGATCGACGCCAACACCGAGCATTTCATCTTCGAGATCACCGGCCGCGTCTCCAAGATCGAACAGTTCATCGCGATCATGCGCCCGCTTGGCCTGGTCGAGATCTGCCGCACCGGCATCGCCGCCATGAACCGTGGTCCGCAGGGGATGTAGTCAGCGGTCTTTCAGATCATCTGAAGCGGTTCGCGCGAGCGCGGCGGCGGGAACATCCGGTCGAGCTCGGCCAGTTGCTCCCCGCTGAGATCGATATCGGCACTGGCGCGGTTCTCGGCCACCCGGTCCGGGCTTGATGACTTCGGAATGGCGATGGCGTTGTCGCGGCCAAGCAGGAAGGCCAGCGCCAGCTGCGCCGGTGTGACGCCGAGCTGTCCGGCCATCTTTCCCAGGCCCGGATGGCGCATCAAGCGGCCTTCATCGAGCGGCGAATAGGCCATCAGCGGCATTGTCAGTTCCTGCATCCAGGGCATGAGATCGAACTCGATGCCCCGCGTCGACAGGTTGTAGAGCACCTGATTGGCGGCGCAGTTGCCGCCGCCCGGGACGGCGGACAGCTGCCGCATGGCCAGAGTGTCGAAATTGGACACGCCCCAGCGGACGATCTTGCCGGCGCCGCGCAATTCCTCGAAAGCTGCTACCGTTTCACGCAGCGGGTGCCGACCGGGCCAGTGCAGCAGGTAGAGATCGATCCGGTCGGTCCCCAACCGCCTGAGGCTGGCCTCGCAGGCGGCAACCGTGCCCTTGTGGCTGGCATTGGACGGCAGCACCTTGGAGACGAGGAAAACCTCGTCGCGCCGGCCCCGTATGGCCTCGCCGGTCACACTTTCCGCGCCGCCATCGGCATACATCTCAGCCGTATCGATCAGCGTCATTCCGCACTCGATACCCGCCTGCAGGGCGCGGACTTCCGCGGCGGAGTCCTTGCGGCTTTCACCCATGTGCCAGGTCCCGAGCCCGAGGGCAGGAACCTCGGTCCCGTCCGCAAAGCGCGCCTGAGGTATCGGCTGGGTCATGAAGCTCTCCTTCGGCCTGTTCTATCAATATTTTCAAACGGTCGGATCAGCATTTTTTGATTGTCTCGTTTCCCCGCTCGGCTATCAAGCATAGGCTGGTCAGTATCCGGAGGGAAAGAACATGGCAGTCGAAACCTTCCTGACGCTGATCGCCTTTGCGTTCGTCGCCGGGGGCACGCCGGGGCCCAACACCATGATGCTGTTCAGCTCGGGCGTGAATTTCGGCTTCCGCAACACCGTGCCGCACATGTTCGGTATCGGTATCGGCTTCCTGCTTCTCGTTCTGGGTGTTGGCTTCGGGCTTGGTGCACTGCTGACCACCTTTCCCGCGCTCTATCTGGTTCTCAAGATTCTGGGCGGCAGCTATCTTGTCTACATAGCCTGGCGGATCGCCAGAACTGACACGCTGCCGGAGGCCAAGGCCGGCGCGCGGCCGATGACTTTTCTCGAGGCGGCTGCGTTCCAGTGGGTCAATCCCAAGGCGTGGGTGATGCTGGTCACTGCCATGGGAATCTACACCGATCCGGACCACTATGCCGATACCGTGATGCTGATCTTCCTTGCCTTCGCCATTGCCACCGTGCCTTGCGTGATGGCCTGGGCCGGTTTCGGCTCGGTGCTCAGGGCCTGGCTGGCTGATCCGGTGCGGCTGAAATGGTTCAACATCACGATGGCTTTGTTGCTGGTGGCGAGCCTCTGGCCGATGCTGCGCTAGGGCTCGAAAGGGATTGCACGGCTCTCTCGCTCGGCGTCGTCACGGCGCTCGCACTTGTGTCCGGTTTCCATCACATCTTCGAATGCGGACATGACGACAATTTGCTTGTCTCCTCCGGGAGCTCATCTATCAAGCAGGAGCCGGCATTCAGCCGGCGGGAACAGCCATGGCACTGGAAACCTTTCTGTCGCTGATCGTATTCGCCTTCGTCACCTCGGTGACGCCGGGGCCAAACAACATGATGCTGTTTGCCTCTGGCGTGAATTTCGGCATCCGCCGCACGGTTCCGCACATGGTCGGCATCGGAGTCGGGTTCTTTTCGCTGCTGCTGGGTGTCGGCTTCGGCCTGGGCGCGCTGCTGGAAACCTCGCCCGTCCTTTACACAGCGCTCAAATTCGCCGGCGCCACCTATCTTCTCTTCATCGCATGGAAGATCGGCAGTTCGCGGGCGCTTCCCGACGGCAGGGTGGGCGCCTCTCCGATGACGCTGATGCAGGCAGCAGGCTTCCAGTGGGTCAACCCCAAGGCCTGGGTGATGGCGGTCACAGCCATGGCCGTCTACACCAACCCGGACAACCACACCTTCACCGTGCTGCTCGTCGGTCTTGCCTTTACGCTCACCAATTTCCCCAGCGTGTCGATCTGGGCCGGTTTCGGCTCGGCGCTGAGATCCTGGCTGTCCGATCCGGTCCGGCTCAAATGGTTCAACATCACCATGGCCGTGCTTCTGGTTCTGAGCCTCTGGCCGATGTTGCGGTAGCGCTTGCGGAGGATTAACCTGCCATCATGACAGACAATCATCACCACCATGACCATGACCATGATCACGACAACGAGCTCGATCCGTTCGCGGCCCGGGTGAAGGCGCTCGAGACGATCCTGACCGAGAAGGGCCTGATCGACCCCGCCGCCATCGACGCCATCGTCGACACCTATGAACACAAGGTGGGCCCGCGCAACGGCGCCCGGGTGGTGGCTAAGGCCTGGGCCGAGCCGGAGTTTGCCGCATGGCTCGCCCGCGACGCCACCGCGGCCATCGCTTCGCTCGGCTACACCGGGCGCCAGGGCGAGCACATGCAGGCGGTGTTCAACACCCCCGACACCCACAATCTCGTCGTCTGCACGCTGTGCTCCTGTTATCCCTGGACCGTGCTCGGCGTGCCGCCGGTCTGGTACAAGGCGCCGCCCTACCGCAGCCAGGCGGTGATCAATCCGCGCGGCGTGCTGGCCGAATTCGGCCTCAAGCTACCAGAGGACACGCGCATCCGGGTGTGGGATTCCACTGCAGAGCTGCGCTACATGGTGGTGCCGATGCGCCCGGTGGAAACAGAGGGACTGAGCGAGGATGAACTTGCCCGGCTGGTCACCCGCGATTCGATGATCGGCACCGGCCTGCCGCTCAGGCCCGGATCGCTCGGTCCCGGCGCGCTGTGGCCGCCCGAGGCCGATCCCGGAGCCGGGATATGAACGGCCCGCACGATCTCGGCGGACAGATGGGTTTCGGCCCGGTCGCGCCGGAAACCGACGAGCCGGTGTTTCATGCTGAGTGGGAGCGCCGTGCGCTCGGCGTTACGCTGGCATCGGGAACGCTCGGCGCCTGGACCATCGATGAAAGCCGCCATGCCCGCGAAAGCCTGCATCCGGCGACCTATTATTTGGCGAGCTATTACGAGATCTGGATCCGGGCGCTGGAAACCCTGCTCGAGCGGCACGGCTTCGTCTCCGCCGACGAGCTTGCGGCTGGCCACAAGATCTGGCCCGGCGTGACGCCCAAAAGGGTGCTTCATGCCGCAGACGTGGCAGGCGTCCTGGCCCGCGGCGGCCCCTGCAATCGCGAGGTCGAGACAGCACCGAAGTTCAAGGCCGGCGACAGGGTCCGCACCATCAATGAACACCCTGAGGGCCACACGCGGCTGCCGCGCTATGCCCGCGGCAAGCTCGGCGTGATCGAGGCGGTGCGCGAGGGGTTTGTCTTCCCCGACACCAATGCCCACGCCAAGGGCGAGGCGCCGCAGCATGTCTACACCGTCAGCTTCGACGGGCGCGAACTCTGGGGGCAGGGCGCCGATCCGGCGCTCACCGTGTCGATCGATGCCTGGGAGAGCTATCTTGAGCCCGTCTGATCCCGCAGCTTCTTCCCGACCGCGGTTTGAACTTCCTCCCGGCACCGGGCCCGACGAGCCGGTCTTCGCCGAGCCTTGGCAAGCGCAGGCCTTTGCGCTTGTGGTGGCGCTGCATCAGCGCGGCCTGTTCAGCTGGAGCGAATGGGCGGCTGAATTGTCGAAGCAGGTTGCCCGGCCCGGAGCGGCCCAGGACGGCAGTGATTATTACCAGCACTGGCTTTCAGCGCTGGAAGTCCTTTTGTCGGAAAAGGGCGTGGCCGGTCCGGACAGGATCGACGCCGTCTCCGCCTCCTGGCAGCGCGCCGCGCATGCCACGCCGCACGGGCAACCGATCCTGCTCGAGAACGATCCGGAGCGGCGTCAAGCCTGAAACGACGGCGCGCGCAGCCTGCTTGTCTGGCTTTGGCGAACGGCACACTCGGTCGTCTCGGACATTCACACCGTTACGTGTCTCCGGGCTCAATCGAGCCATGCGGGTGTCTGGTTGAAGGGCGTGCCAAACCGCGCCAGCCAAAGGCTGCGGGCGATGCGCCGGGCCACGACCGTGATCGGTCCGGCGGTCGGCGGCGCGAACAGCGTCGAAGTCGTGCTCTCAAACAGCTCCAGCCAAAGCCGGAAATCATCCTCTTCGAGGTCCGGCAATCCGTTGTGCTTGACCACCGGCTGCCCGGAATACTCGCCCGAATGCAGCAACACCGAGCGCCAGAACCTGTTCATCCGGTCCAGATGTACGTCCCATTTGCCCGCCAGCCGCTCCTCGAACAGCGGCCCGAGCCGCGGATGTGCCTGGATATCGCCGTAAAACCGGTCGACCAGCAGGCCGATCTCGCGCGGCGAAATCTCGACCACCGGTGTGCGCGGCCGAGCCGGACGGGCGGTGATGACGACAGGTGCAGGCCGGTCAGCCATAAAATTTGAGTGCGATCAGCAGCGTAACCGCTCCCCAGAAGCACATGTTGACGAAGGAGCGGATCAATCCGCCATCCTCTTCCACGGTGATGCCGATCTTGCGGCGGACCAGGTCGCCCGGGAGCAGGAACAGCCAAAGCAGTGTTTTCATGTCGATCTCTTTTCTGGTATTTGAATTACCACTATTCCATCGTTGTCAGAAATGCAATATATGAAATACCACTATTGAGGATTCCCATGCGGCTCACCCTGCACACTGATTACGCATTTCGGGTTCTGATGGCGCTGGCGCGGGCGCCCGACAAGGTGAAGTCGGTCGATGATCTGGCCCAGGAATTCGATGTTTCCAGGCACCATCTGATGAAGGTCGCCCAGAACCTGACAGCCGGTGGTTTTGTCACCACCGTTCGGGGCCGCAAGGGCGGATTGCGCCTGGCCGTGCCCGCGCGTGAGATCAACCTCAGGGCTGTGGCATTGCACATGGAGCCTGATTTCAACATCGCCGGTTGCTTTGGCGACGAGCAGTGCTCGTTCCTGCCGCGCTGCGGCCTCAAGGGCGTGCTCGGCCAGGCCAAGCTTGCCTTCCTGCAGACGCTCGGAAAGCACGATCTGGACTCGATCCTTTAGCGTTGCCCTTGTGCAACGCCCGCCACCCGGCCAATCTCCGCTTGTTCGGCGCGCCGGTCCGCCGATGCAAGACTTGTTGAAACAGGATCCGCGCATGCCACTGAAGATCACCGTTCGGCCAATCCGGCAACAGGACCACGAGGAGTGGGAGGCTCTCTGGAGGGACTACAACGCATTCTACGGGCGCGAGGGCGCCAGCGCTTTGCCTGAAGACGTGATCCAGGCCACCTGGAGCCGGCTGATGTCGGAAGCTGGGCCGATCCACGGTCTTGTTGCAGAATCCGAACGCCGCCTCGTCGGGTTTGCCCATATCATCTTTCACCCCAACACCATCCACATCGAAGACACCTGTTATCTCCAGGACCTGTTCACGGAAACGGAATGTCGCGGGCGCGGCGTCGCCCGGCAATTGGTCGGGGCCGTCTATGAGATCTGCCGGAGCAGAGGCGTGTCCAGCGTCTACTGGCACACGCATGCGTCGAATACGGCCGCCCGGCTGCTCTATGACAAGCTCGCGACAAACACCGGTTTTCTGGTCTATCGCGCAAAAGCCTGACAGTCTTCGCAGCGCATTTGCCGGGTCGCTTAGCCGTTCCGAATCTGCCATGAGAAGCTATGAAGTTTTCACCCCAACAGGATGAGGCGCTGAAAGCCGTCTCGCGCTGGCTCAAGGACGGTCGCACCCCGATCTTCCGCCTGTTCGGCTATGCCGGCACCGGCAAGACCACGCTGGCCAAGTATTTCGCCGAACACGTCGATGGTGAAGTGCTGTTTGCCGCTTTCACCGGCAAGGCGGCGCAGGTGCTGCGCGCCCGTGGCGCGAAGAATGCACGTACCATCCATTCGCTGATCTACCGGCCCAAGGGCGAGGAGGAGGTCTCCGACGAGGAGACCGGCAAGACCACGGTCTCCCCCCTGTTCTCGATCAACCGGCAGAGCCCGCTGGCCCAGGCAGCCCTGATCATCATCGACGAATGTTCGATGGTCGACGAGGCGCTGGGCAAGGATCTGATGAGCTTCGGCACGCCGATCCTGGTGCTCGGCGATCCGGGGCAATTGCCGCCGATCTCCGGCGGCGGTTACTTCACCGAGCACGAGCCCGATATCCTGCTCACAGAGATCCATCGCCAGGCCCGCGACAACCCGATTATTGATCTCGCCATGCAGGTGCGCGAGGGCCGCGAGATCATGCATGGCGACTACGGCACCGCCCAGGTGATCGGCAAGAACGAGGTCGACCGCGACATGGTGCTTGATGCTGACCAGGTGCTGGTCGGCATCAACCGCACCCGCCGCCGCTACAATCAGCGCCTGCGCGAATTGAAGGGCTTTGACCAGACCTATCCGCAGGCCGGCGACAAGCTGGTCTGCCTCAGGAACGACCCCGCCAAAGGGCTCTTAAACGGCTCGCTCTGGCAGGTGATGACCTCTTCCAAGGAAACCGTCAAACCCGGCATCAACCTGCTGGTCCGGCCCGAGGACGACGACATGGACCGCGGCTCGGCCAAGATCAAGCTTCTGAAAAGTGCCTTCGATGATCCGGATCTCGAAGTGCCCTGGCAGACCAAGAAACGCTACGACGATTTCGACTACGGCTACGCGCTGACCGTTCACAAGGCGCAAGGGTCGCAATGGAACTCGGTCGTCCTCTTCGACGAAAGCTTCGCCTTCCGCGACAGCCGTGAACGCTGGCTCTACACCGCGATCACCCGCGCCGCCGAACGGCTGGTGATTGTCAGGTAGCCAGCGCCATCGCAAGCCAACGACCGCCCGACCGATCGCACCTCGGTCCGGATCAACCGATCCCTGCTATGCGGAAAGCGGATCCAGAAAGCCGTGAATCTGGCCGAGGCGTTCGGCAATCTCCGATGCCAGGGCCGCAGGGTTCTTGACCGCGGCCTCCGATGGAACCCAGGCGGCCTGCGCGATGATGTTCGCTTTCACCGCCAGCGCCGGCACTCTGCATTCGACTCGGGTGCAGTAGACCACCAAGGCCAGATTGCCACCGAACGGAGAGACCAACTGGCAACTCAGATCGCCCGCTCCGCTCAGGCCGGCGCACAGATAGGTCGCTCCGGTGGTGACAACTCTGTCGTCCTGTTCAAGCCGTGAGCGATGCTCGGCCGCGGCGCGCTCGGTTTCCGCCACAATGTCGCTGACGGTCTCCAGGCGCAGCACCTTGAGATCAATGCCGGTCTTTTCCGGATCATAATTGACGCTTGCGACGACAGGGACCGGATTGCCGCGCCCGTCGACGGACAGGTCGCGCACCTGACGGCATAATGTGAGATCTCGGATCAGCAGCGCCTGTCCGTCAAACCCCTCGGCCCGGTAGGTCGGGCCTCCCCGGTGGATGGTCCCGTCCGCTGCTTCCAGGCCGAAATCCACGAAACGATAAAAACCGGGGCAGTCCCCGGCTCGTGCCTGACTGTTCATGAAGATCAGCAAGAGCGAAGTGAAGATGATCGTGCGCACGGCTCCTCCGGTTCGGTGAGGATTAAACCGTTTCCACAGGCAAAGTGCCATCGCAAAGCGTGTCGTATCACCTGAAAGTGAGATCGGCTGGCATCGCAAGCCGACCACGTCATCAATTGAAAAACGCCGCCGGAAACATCTCCCGGCGGCGATTGGCGATGTCAGACCAGTTCGGCCATCGAGGCCGGGTCGAACGGTTGCAGATCGTCGGTGTTGCCGGTCTTGATCTTGGTTACCCAGTGCGGGTCCGACAGGATGGCGCGGCCAACCGCGATCAGGTCGAATTCCTCGGCTTCCATCCGCTTGACCAGACCGTCGAGACCGACCGGCGAAGATGACTGGCCGCCAAACGCTGCCAGAAACTCGCCCGAAAGACCGACCGACCCGACCGAGATCGTTACAGCCCCGGTCAGCTTCTTGGCCCAGCCGGCAAAATTGAGCCCTTCCTCGCCGTCGATCTCGGGAAACTCGGCTTGCCAGAACCGTCGCTGCGAGCAGTGGAAGATATCGACGCCGGCTTCCTTGAGCGGCAGCAGCCAGTCGCTCATCTCGTCCGGCGTGGTGGCAAGCCTGGTCTTGTAGTCCTGCTGCTTCCATTGGCTCAGGCGCAGGATCAGCGGGTAGTCGGGACCCAGCGCCGCGCGTGTCGCGGCCACCACTTCAGCGGCAAACCGGGCGCGTTCCTTCAGGCTCGCCCCACCATAGCGGTCGCTGCGCTGGTTGCTGGCCGACCAGAAGAACTGGTCGATCAGATAGCCATGGGCGCCGTGCAGTTCGACCACGTCGAAGCCCAGCCGCTTGGCGTCGGCGGCCGCGCTGGCGAAGGCCGCAATCGTGTCGGCGATGTCTTCTTCGCTCATCGCCACCCCATTCGGGTCGCCCGGGCCGTTGAGGCCGGAGGGGCTCTCGACCGGCGCTTCAGGCTTCCACCCGCTCATGCCGCGCGTGGCGCCCGTGTGCCAGATCTGCGGTCCCATCTTGCCGCCGGCGGTGTGAACATCGTCGATGACCCGCTTCCAGCCGCCAAGCGCGTCCTCGCCGAAAAAGAACGGAATACCTGCTTCGTTGCGCGAGGCCGGGCGGTCGATCACCGTTCCCTCCGACAGGATCAGGCCGACATCGCTTTCCGCGCGGCGGCGGTAGTAGTCGGCCACATTCGCGCCGGGAACCCCTCCAGGTGAGAAATTCCGGGTCATCGGCGCCATGACGATGCGGTTCTTCAACGTCAGCGATTTGAACTGGAAGGGGCGGAACAGGCTGTCGGTGCTTGGTGTGGATGGCATGGTCTGTATGGTCCTTTCAAAACGGACCTCTCAAGTATACATTTGATACCTGCGATCAAGAGCGCACTCTGAATTGCCTAGGTATAGCAAAGGAAACCACCATGGACAAAGCCACCTGCCAGAGCTTCTCGGCGGATTGCCCGAGCCGGGAACTGTTCGATCAGATTGCCGGCAAATGGTCGATGATGGTGCTGACGGTCCTTGATGGCGGGCCGATGCGGTTCAACGCCATCAAGCGCCATTTGCAGGGTGTCACCCAGAAGGCACTGACCGACTGCCTCAGGCGGCTGGAGCGCAACGGTCTGGTCGAGCGGCGGGTGATCCCGGCCTCACCCGTCGGCGTTGAATACGAGATCACCCCGCTTGGACGCACGCTTCAGCCGCCCTTCAGGGCGCTCTATGCCTGGACGATCCAGCAGATGCCTGCGGTGGAGGCGGCCCGCGCGGCTTTCGACGAGCGCGTCCGGTGATCGATCCCGGCCGCCCGTCCCGGGTGCGACCGGTCCGGAGGCATCAGCCCTGGCAGGAGCGAATGCCTCCGGCAGGGCTTATTTCTTCAGGGCGGAGAACGAGGTGTCGAATGCCAGGCGGGCGACGAAGCGTGCCGGGTCCCTGTTTGAATCGTAGTAGCGCAAGTCCAGCGTGACGGTATCGTCGGCAAAGCTGCGCGAGAAACCGGCGTCCCAGGCGATCTTGTCCGAGCCGAGGTTCAGCGTGCCGAAATCCGAGCCCACTGACCCGGAGAACGCGATCTCGTAGGGCAGGCCGGAAAACTCGGTGTTGGCGGTGATCCAGTTGCTGCCGGCATCGGGATCCCAGTAGATGTCGCTGCCGACCGAAAAGCTGTCGGTGACCGCGAAGGAGCCCTTGGCATAAAGTTCGCCGCTAACACTGCCGGAATTGTCATAGATGTAGCGGGCGTAGCCGAGATCCAGCGACAGTTTGCCGAACTCGGGGCGGATACCGCCATACAGGTCGATTTCGACATCGTCGGGCGCAATGTCGACCCGGGACGCCCACACGCCGGCATAGACGATGCCGTAGGTGGCTTCCATGTAGCCGTCGATGATCGGCTTGTCGGCGGACTGGGTCGAGCCCCGGGAGATATAGTTGTTGGCGACGCCAACGCCGAAGCCGACGTCGAATTCATTGTCACCGGCATGCGAAGACATCGCACCGGCTGCGACGAGCAGGCCAGCGGCGAGACCAATTTTGAGAGGTTTCATGGGAGGCTCCAGAGAAGCGGTTGTGCAACGCAACAATCAGATCGCCAAAACCGCGAAATTGACAAGCGGGATTTTGCGTCTGGACGTCGCCGCCCATCAAATGCGGCCGGCTGTCATAAATCCGCAACACACCGAATTCTTCTCAATAAAATGCTGATTTTGCGACAATATCAGAGTTTTTGTCGCCGTGGATGGTTTGAAATCGGATCTGGCCGCCAGAATTGTCGCGGCGCAGCACAAATCCACGGGAAAATGCTGAAAACACGCATTTTCTGCGATCCGGATCATGCGCGTGCCGGAACTTGAAACCTCCGTCCTTGGCAGGAGATGACCTTTCCCGAACGAGCAGGAAGGGGGCATTGTGATCCGGCCCGGTGCGCACCCCGCGGACTGGCATGGTCCGGGTTTTGCGCCGGCGCCCATCCGGTGTATTGCACCGGCCTGTTTCGCTCTCAAGCCAAGGTGACTGCGATGATTCCCTGGGAACGGCTTGATGCCGTCACGCTCGAAGATGGCATCGAGCTCAAGCTGATGCGGCGTGGCCGCGAATACTCGATCATGCTTGGAGCCAACGAGCTGATGAACAGCCGGCTGAGCGGCTCCGAGGAAGCTCTGGCCAGTCTTGCCGCCGAGAGGCTTCAGGGCAGGCAGGCGCCGCGCCTGTTGATCGGCGGGCTCGGCATGGGGTTTACCTTGCGCGCTGGGCTCAGAGCGCTTGACGACCATGCAAGCCTGACCGTTGCCGAACTTGTGCCCGAAGTGATCGACTGGGCGAGGGGGCCAATGACGGAAGTCTTCAGCGGATGCCTGGAGGATCCGCGTGTCATCCTGCACCAGGGCGATGTCGGTGCGCTGATCGCGGACAGTGAGCAGGCCTGGGATGCGATCCTTCTCGACGTCGACAATGGTCCCGACGGCCTGACGCGCCAGGGCAATGATGCGCTCTATTCCGCTCAGGGGCTTGCCCGTGCCCATCGCGCGCTAAAGCCCGGCGGCGTCTATTCGGTCTGGTCATCCGCGCCCGATCCCGCCTTCACCCGCCGGCTCAGGCAGGCCGGCTTTCAGGTTGCCGAAGTTCCCACCCGGGCGAGCACGAAAAAGCGCGGTGCCCGGCACATGATCTGGCTCGCCACAAGGCCGGGTTGAGTCTCTCCGGCAAACACGTCAGACCGCGCCCCGGGGCCTCAGTGTGGCCTTCGAATTGGTTTGAACGAGGTTCTTGCTTGGGCGGTCTATCCCGATGTCTTGTGTAAAGTATTGAAAATCTGATGAAATACTCGGAAGTATAAAATGTTGCAAACGTGGTTTATTAGTTATTAGTAATAAAAAAATAGCCTGCTTTTGAGACCATGATGATCTTGTTGCACGCCTGACAACGGTGGATTTCCCGCTTCTACTCAAGGCATCGGATCGGGAAAAAACTGCAATGAGCAATGTGTCGGGACACGAAGAAATCTCCGGAAAGCTGGCATTTGTCGGCATGGACCAGTCGCAGATGGCGGCATTGAACTCGCTCAGGCCTTTGATTGCGGAGGCGGTCGGCCCGGCGCTCGACCGGTTCTATGCGCATGCCAAGTCCAATCCGGAAACCGCCCGCCATTTCCGGGACAACGCCCATATCGAACACGCCAAGCAGAAGCAGGTCGACCACTGGGGCATCATTGCGACCGGAAAATTCGATCACGCCTATATCGACGGGGTGACCCGTATCGGCAAGGTCCACGCCAAGCTCGGCCTTGAACCGAAATGGTACATAGGCGGCTATTCGTTGATCCTCGAGGAACTTGTCACCCGGATCATCGCCAAGGAACTCAAGGGCTTCGGCACGGGCAAGAAGGCGGAAAAGGCAGCCAAGGGTGTTTCCGCTGTCGTCAAGGCAGCCCTTATCGACATGGATTACGCCATATCGGTCTATCTCGATGAACTCAGCGAGGAACGGGCAAGGGCCGAGCGTGAGCGCGAACGCCTGAAGGCCGAGCAGGACACGGCGCTTGCTGCACTGGATCGGGCTCTCACCACCCTGGCGCAGGGGGATCTGCGCTCCTCGATCACCGAAAACCTTTGCCCGGACTTCGACGATCTGAAGAACAAGTTCAACACCGCTGTGTCAAAGCTCGATGAAGCCTTCCTCGACATCGCGACCGCGATCAGCCAGTCGGCCTCCGACACCCGCGAACTTTCCGGCGCGACAGACGACATGGCGCGGCGCACCGAGCAGCAGGCGGCGGCGCTCGAACAGACCGCCGCGGCGATCGAAGAGATCAGCACGATTTCCAAACAATCCTCCGAACGGACCAAGGAAGCCCGCGAAGTCGTCGGCCAGACTTCCGAGCAGGCCGCGCGATCGGGCCAGACGGTGACCGAGGCCATTGCCGCCATGGGCAAGATCGAGGAATCGTCCAAGAAGATCACCCAGATCATCTCGGTGATCGACGAGATTTCCTTCCAGACCAACCTCCTGGCGCTCAATGCCGGCGTCGAGGCCGCGCGCGCCGGCGAGGCGGGCAGGGGCTTTGCCGTCGTCGCCCAGGAGGTTCGTGAACTGGCGCAGCGTTCGGCATCGGCGGCCAAGGAGATCAAGGAACTCATCGAGGCCTCCTTCAGCGATGTGCTGACCGGTGTCGAACTGGTCAACAAGACCGGAGAGGCGCTCGGCAGCATTGGCAGCCAGGTGCAGATCATCAGCGATCACTTCGCCACCATCTCCCAGGCGGCGCAGGAACAGTCCACCGGTATCTCCGAAATCAACAGCTCGGTCGGCGCCATGGACCAGATCACCCAGCAGAACGCGGCCATGGTCGAAGAGACCAACGCCGCCACGCAGAACCTGCTCGGGATCAACCAGACGCTTGCCGAACTGGCCTCGCGGTTCACCGTCTCCGGCCAGAGCACCCAGGTGCTCAAACAGACGGGTTACGCAAGGGTTGCCTGATGCCATTCGGGCCTGCCGCTTTCGCTTTCCCGCAGCCGGGCCGGGCCGTCCTTCAGTCAGTCGCCGACATGCGGCTGCGTGTCCGGGCATCGACCTGGGCCCTGATGCTTTCGAGCAACGGGTGCCGACTGGTGGCGTCGGCACCATAGCTTAGATTGAAACCGTAGTCGAAACCGCTGGGATTGCGGCCGGTCGAATGGGTCAACATGGTCTCGATCTTGTCGAGGCCCTTGGCGAAAACGGCTTCAGGCGTCTGCGCCCCGGCATACTCGTCCCACAGCGCGATCATCTCGGTCTTCAGATCTTCAGGCAGGGGAGCGCACAGCTCCACAAGGTCCGCCCGTTCCCTTTGAGCGCGGTCGTCGCCGGCGCGTTGGTCGGTTGCCGGCACATCGCCGGAGATCGCCTCACCGAGATCATGCACGATGCAGATCTTGATCAGCCTGAGGAGGTCGATCCCTTCGAACGTATCGCCAAGAAGGATGACCAGCAGGCACAGCCGCCAGCTGTGCTCGGCGGTGCTCTCCTGCCGCCCTTTCGGTGTACGGCCGCTGCGCAGCGTGTCTTTGAGCTGGTTGGCGGCGTCAAGAAAGGTGAGGATTGCGGAAATCCGACCTGGGTCGAGCGTCATGGTTTCTCCGCAGCGGTCTGTGCAAGTGGGCATGGCGTGGTCCAGCGTGTTTCATAGTCCGCCGCCCGGGCCGGATCGAGATTGGTCTTGCCGAGGTCGCTTTCGGCCCAGGCCTTGACCTTCGGGTCCATCACCCGGAACCACAAAGCTGGAAAGGCGGCGAGGACGAAGCACCCGGGATAGCCCGACGGCAAGGTCGGCAGGTTGTCAAACGAGCGTAGCGCTTGGTAGGGCCTGAGCGGATTGGCGTGATGGTCCGAGTGCCGCTGCAGGTGAAACAGCATCAGGTTGGAAATGATGTGATTGGTGTTCCATGAATGCCGCGGTTCACACGGAGCGTAACGCCCGTCGGGCTTCTGGTCCCGCTTGAGCCCGTAATGCTCGATGTAGTTTGCAGTGGTCAGGTGAAACCAGCCGATCAGGTTGTGAACCAGAATAAACGCCAGCATGGGCCAGCCGAAGAGTGTGATCAGCGTGACGTCCGCCGCAAGCGTGATCGCGTAGCCTTGCAGAATGTCGTTGCGCCAGTGCCAGAAGGGAAGGCCCTTGCGCGCCAACCGGGCGCGTTCCATCCGCCATCCGCGAACGGCCGTGCCTGGAATCTCGCGCAATGCGAAGCGCCACAGGCCTTCACCCAGCCGCGCCGAGGCCGGATCCTCTGGTGTGGCGACATGAACATGGTGGCCGCGGTTGTGCTCGATGCAGAAATGGCCGTAGCCGGACACAGCGTTCGCCAGTTTCGCACCCCATTGGTCGAGCCGGTTCGGCTTGTGGCCGAGTTCGTGTCCGACGGTGATTCCGGTGCCTGAACTGACCCCCGCCGCCACGACCAGCCCGATCCAGGCCCACCAGGGGGTGTCCGGCTGCCCCGCGGCAACCGCTGTGGCCAGGAAGGAGAACCAGAACACCGGCACCGAGAGAAACAGCAGCACCCGGTAATACGGGTCCGAGGCCATCGCCTCGACCACTTCTTCGGGCGGATTGTTGGGATCGACGCCGACCAGATGGTCTCCGGCAATGAAGATGCCGTAATAGAAGACCACCGGAACCAGCGCCCACCAGGCGTTTCCGGTCGTCATCATGGCAAGCGCCGCCAGTCCCGGCAGCGCAGGGGAGAGCACCGACAGCACCCAGAGTCCGCGTTTTCTGTCGCGATACTCTATGCGGTCCCCGGTCTTCGTCGTGCCGATGAAGATCATTGCCCGGCTCCCTGGAGGGGTGTGCGAACGCCTGATGTCCGTTCCCGATGGTAGGCCGGTCCGGCGCCGGGGGCAAGGCGGGTATGTATGACGGGGCGGCGGCCCAAGTGTCTTGGCGACTGGGCAGTGGGTGGCTACGCGGCGCTTGCGATCACTTCGTCCCGTCCAGCTTCCTTGGCGCGATAGAGTGCCCTGTCGGCGCGCTGCATCAGAGACGGCAGATCTTCGCCCGCAGCAAGCGTGGCCACACCGATGCTCACCGTAACCCGCAGCAACTGGCCTTCAAAGGCGAATGGCACCTCGGCGATTTCCTTGCGCAGACGGTTGGCAGTGCGTATCGCATTGGCGGCATTGGCTTCCGGCAGCAGAATGGAGAATTCCTCGCCACCGATACGTCCGATCAGGTCATGAGATCTGAGGCTCCGGGTCCAGCGCTCCACCAGCCCTTTCAGAATGGCGTCACCAGCCGCGTGGCCGTACTTGTCGTTAATCTGCTTGAAGTGGTCCGCATCGAGAAGAAGCAGCGACAACTCGCCGTTCCGCCGTTTGGTCCGCTCGATTTCCTTGCCGGCAAGATCCATGAAACGGTGCCGGTTCATCGCGTCGGTCAGGCTGTCTGTCCAGGCGAGGCGTATGAGTTCCCGCTCCTGGCGTTTGAGCTCGGTGATGTCGAAGCGGAAGCCGACCAGACCGCCTTCGCTGGTGCGGCGTTCCTGAACCCTCAGCCATGTGTCGCCCGGCAGATGCTGCTCGATCGGCTCGCCCGGATTCTGGTGCATCTCGAGGCGTTCTGCGATCCATGCCTCCTCGTTGCCGATTGCGTCGGGGTATTGCCCGTTCTCGACACCGTTGCGGATGATCTCTTCAAAGCTGGCGCCGGGGACGATGTATTTGGCGCTTTCGGCATAGATTTCGCGGTAGCGCTCGTTGCAGATCACCAGCCGGTCGTCCTTGTCATACAGAACGAAACCGTTGGGCAGGGATTCCATCGCGTCGATGAAGCGGCGCTCTGCCGCGTTCGCGCGGTTGAGCAATTGCCGCATTTCGAAACTGTCGATGACCATTGCGGCGAGATCGGCGAGCGATTCCCTTTCGTCGTCGGTAATGGTGCGCGGCTTGGTATCGAGGATGTTCACCGTGCCCAGGTTGAGCCCGCCGCTGGCCCGCAAGGGTGCCCCTGCATAAAACCGCAGATGAGGCGCGCCGGTCACATAGGGGTTGTCGGAAAACCTTGGATCCTTCGTCGCGTCTTCGACAACGAACACTTCATCCTGGCAAATCGCATGCGCGCAGAACGTGAGCTTTCTGGAGATTTCGTTGTAGGCATTGCCGATATGCGCCTTGAACCACAGCTTGTCGCCTTCAATCAGCGAAATGGCCGCGATCGGGACGTTGAATGTCTTTGCTGCCAGCCGGGTGATCCTGACATGCGCCTCTTCCGGAAGACTGTCCAGAATCTCATAACTGCGCAGCTTCTCCAGACGCTCCGTTTCTTGCGCGGGCAGGGGGTAGAATGGCATCAAGGTTCCTGTCTGATCCCGTTTGGTTCATGAGTATGCGCCGTTGGCTGGATCAGTGAAAAGGTCACCGTCATTTCCTGGCTGCGCCGCCACCGAAACCATCAGATCATCGCCGAAAACCCCTAATAAAGCACTACCTAAAGAGCGGTCTTGGCTTCTGTCTGGCCGGTTCGCAGACCGTCCGGGAAAACCGGTGCTCGCCGCTGTGACCTATTTTTTAAGACTGTGTGGCTAACGTGCTTCGTGATGATTTGCACAAGGAAGATCCGCATGCGCATCCTGTCTTTTCTTGCGATGATGACGACTGCCGTCATGGTGGCTACACCGGTTCAGGCCCTTGATTTCGATCGCCTGCTCACCCAGGCATTCGGATCGTCCGATCCGAAGGATCTCGGGGGGCCGATCTTTGCCCTGATCGGGCTGTTCCTGCTTGTCTTTTTCTGGGCTGCGCTCAGGATCGGCCGCAAGCGCCAGCGCCGTTTGATCCAATCCTATGACGAGCAGTTGCAGGAGTATTCCGGGCGCCTTCGGCGCGGCAAGAACTGACAGGCCGGGTGCGCCGCGCCCGAGCCGAATGGACAGCCTGGACCGGATCGGGTATCCCGCAGCATGTCTGGATGCCATTCATTCACCCGAGGAATGCTGGCTTTCCCGAAATTCATTTCACTTCGGTCGCCAATGCTTTAGATAACGCCGGTAGCCGTGGCTCTGTCCCTTCGGCCATCCAATCGTCCGAGTCCGTGAGGCCGTTATGCCCGCTCAGCTTTCCGTCAATCTCAACGCCGTGGCCATGCTGCGCAACCGTCGCGATCTGCCGTGGCCCAGCGTCACCGGGCTTGGCCGTATCGCGCTCGCCAATGGAGCCCATGGGCTGACGGTGCATCCGAGGCCCGACCAGCGCCATATCCGTTTCTCCGATCTTCCCGAGTTGCGCGCGCTCATCGACGATGAATTCCCGCAGGCCGAGTTCAACATCGAAGGCTACCCGACGGAGGAGTTTCTCGACCTCGTTGAGGCCAATCAGCCTGAACAGGTGACGCTTGTGCCCGACGACCCGTCGCAGGCAACCTCGGATCACGGCTGGGATTTCGAAGGCAAGGGCAATTTTCTGCGCTCGGTGGTGCAGCGGCTGAAAAAGGGCGGCGCCCGCGTCTCGCTGTTCTGCGATCCCGACGCCAGCCGCGCGGCGCTGGAAGCCGCAAGCGCAACCGGCGCCGACCGGGTGGAATTCTACACCGGTCCCTATGGTGGCACCTTTGATGATCCCGCCCGTGCGGCAGTGGAGCTCGCGAAACTCGAAGCTTCCGGCAGGCTCGCCGCCGGTCTCGGTCTCGGCATCAATGCCGGCCACGACCTGACGGTCGACAATCTGCCGGCCCTTGCCCGCGCGCTTCCCAACCTGCTTGAAGTCTCGATCGGCCACGGCCTGACCGCCGATGCGCTCGAACACGGCATGGCCGAAACCGTCCGGCGGTTTGTGAGGGCCTGCGGCTGAAGCGGCCTAAGACCGAGAAGCAGCAGTTCCCCTCCGTCTTATAGCGCGTCACTCAAACAGGTGACCTGCATCTATGGGCGGAAACGTAAAGGTGACGTGGAGGTTGGAAGCCTTGCTCGGCTCTATACCGAAGGCTAAAAAAGTGTCCATAAACGGGTCAGGGAAATGTATGGATCTGTGAGGTCCCAGAATAGTTTTGCAGCGAGAGTAATTATTATGGCCCACCAAATTTTTCTGTGTTTTGCAGGTCTTGTTGCTTGGTCAGTGATTTCTACAAGCGGGAAAGCCCATTTGGAATAACTAAAAAGAAAACGGTAAAACCAAATCGCACAGAATGCGACATACACATAAACCGCGGAAATAACGACATTATTTGTTGCGCTGAATGTCGTTGTGATCCAACCGGAAGATAGCCAGCAAAAATAGAAAGCCAATGGCAATCCGAATACCATCAGGAAAAGATCGTAAATAAAGCCAGAATGCAAAAAAGATCTGACTGGCCGGTGTTTTATAATATGCTTGCGTACTATTTCTTCAATACCAGATCGCCAACCGGATCTTGATCCGGATATGGACAAATTTGTAAAATTAGGGGTAGGGCTTGACACAATTTCTGAGGCATCAAATAGAGCAGGTTGTCTCAAGTCTATGTACAGCTCAAATCTATGCTCAGGTTCAACGCCCAATCTATGCTTGAACGGAGTAATGTTCGATAGGTAGACGCTTTGGATAAGTGGGCCACTTGGTGCCAAGTGGAGCACACCGGGATCAGAAGTATGAATGGATGTGCCGTCTTCAAAATTTACCGTTGCCAGTAGTCTGAAGGCGTTCTCCCGAAAGTCGTCTTTCAGGGTTTTGAATTCCTCTTCGGATTGGTCCTCATTTTTCGCGAGCTGAGAGATTTCTAATTCGCCTTGCTCACGAACAATATCCGATAGTTCAACGAAGATTTTGCGAAGGCCCTCAAGCGAGAACAACACCGACCCGAAGGTCAGGTTCTTTGTCGTAGGGTTTGCCATTTAGCTCCTTAGGGGAACAGGGGTTCCGACAAGTTCTCAGTGTAAATGCGGAATCAGTCGCCTACAACCTAGAGGCAATCAGTGCCAGCGACTAGCGCTGGTCGGCTGTCGGAACATGGCCTTTGTTTTGGTGGACAGATTTATTTAAGTTCCCTCCTCGCACGAGAGCGGGGAGGGAACTTGCCTCTGATCATCAGCCGAGAAGCGCCGCCTTGCTTGCATCCAGGAAGGCTTCGAGCGACATCGGTTGAGCGCCCGAAAGCGTGGCGGCGTCGCTGGTGACCATGGAAATCTTGCCTTCGCGCGTATTGGCGTCGAAGGAGACGAAGGTCGGGATATAGGGGGCCGGAACGCCGGCGCCGACCATGCCCTGGGCCAGTTGCTCATCATTGAGGTGGACGACGGTGAGCGGCTTGCCGGTTGCCTTTGCAGCCATCGCGGCGATCTCGTCGGTGGTGTAGGCCACCGGGCCGGTCAGCGTATAGGTCACGCTGTCGGAAGCGGGTGCTGCAACGCCCGCCGCGATTGCCCTCGCGATGTCATCGCGGGCGATATGCGCAATCTTGCCGGTGCCTGCCGAGCTGTACCACTGGCCGCTGGCAAGCGCCGCCGGCAGCGCCATGAACAGGTTCTCCATGTACCAGCCATTTCGGAAGATCGTGTAGGCGAGGCCGGAGGTCTTGATCGCTTCCTCGGTCTTCAGGTGATCGGGCGCAAAGGTGACCTTGCTCTCGGCCGGATTTGGCATCGAGGTGTAGAAGATGCGGCCGACGCCGGCGGATTTCGCCGCCGCCACCGCGGCAAGGTGCTGGCGCAGGCGGGTGCCTTCGCCGTCAAGCGCGTCGGTGGAGATGATGATCACGCGGTCCACACCGGCAAACGCGCTTGCCAGCGTGCCGGCATCGTTGAAATCGACCTCGCGGGTCTCGACGCCGCGGGAGGCCAGGTCCGAGAGCTTTGCAACGTCGCGCGAGCCGGCGACGATCGTGGAGGCGGGCACCTTGTAGCTGTCGATGAGGTGATGCAGCACGGCCGCGCCAAGCTGTCCCGAAGCGCCGGTGACGAGAAGTTTGCCAGTCATGTTTTTTCCTTTCGTGGGAGACAGCTCGAGCAGCATGTCTCGAAAATAAAGTAACTCTCTTATTGAGAGTTACTGCACATATGGTATGTGGAGGGAACGCGAAAGAAGGCAGTTTTGCTGCCGATAGGCACCAGAAAGGAACCACCATGGATGCGCATATCCCGTTCTCCGACCGGATCAGGATGATGCAGGGCGACCACAAGCTCGAGAATTGTCCTGTGCGCCAGGTCATGCAGGGGATATTCGGCAAGTGGAGCACGTTGCTGCTGCTGGCGCTCAGCGAACGGCCCTACCGTTTTGGCGAGTTGCGCCGCCTGGTGCCTGATATCTCGCAGCGCATGCTGACCCAGACGCTTCGCGATCTCGAGCGTGACGGCTATGTCTACCGCAAGGTCTTCGCCACCAAGCCGCCCAGCGTCGAATACGGCCTGACCGGCCTGGGAACCTCGATGCTCACCCCGCTCAACGATCTGGTGGTCTGGGCCGGGGACAATTTCACCGCCGTCGATGCGGCGCGGCGGCGGTTTGACGCTGAGGCGGGAACCTAAGGCAACGCTCAGACGCTGGTCCGGTCGCGCATGATGACGAAATCGGTGGCCGAACGGGTCTCCGGATGCGCAGGCAGGTCGGTCAGCATCATGGTCGCACCCGGGTGCAGATTGCGGGCGATCTGGGCATAGACGTCCGGTGGGATCACCAGTCGCGCCGTCACGGCGATTTCACGCTGCACATCCACCGCCGCCTCGTCGCCGGTTCCAAGACCGATCGCCATCCAGTCATAGACATGGGTTGCGGGATTGACGCCCTTGAGCAGGTAGACATGGGTGCCGAGCGGCAACCGCGGATGCTCGATACCGATCCCGGTATTGATGAACTCCGAGCCGTTCCGAAGCGCGATCAGGCGGCGGTCGGCACCGCTGACGATGATCGCAATAGCGTCATCCCTTTCGCCTTCCTTGTCGCGCGGCAGCTTCTTTCCGGCGACATGGGTGGTCATTGCTTCCACCGTCTTCAGGTCCGCATTTGATAGAACCAGCCCGGAGTGGCTCAGGCTGCCGATTCCCGAGCGGTCATTGGTGACGATCACTGGGGTTCCGTTGTGGGTGACGCCAAAGACCAGATCGGCAAAGGCACGCGGCAGATGCACGCAGCCATGTGAACTTGGATAGCCGGGCAGCCCGCCCGCATGCAGCGCGCAGCCGCCGAAGAAGAACTGGCTGTCGGGCATGGCGGCGTTGTTGTAGGCCCGGGAGTGATGCATTTTTTCCTTGATCAGCACCGTGAACACGCCGGTGGGCGTCTCGTAGCCCTTGCGTCCGGTCGACACCGTCGACACCCCGATGCGGATGCCGTTCCGGTAGACGAAGGCGAGCTGGTCGGACAGTGACACCAGCACGGCCACGGGACCATCCAGTGCCCGTTCCGGATACCAGGACCACTCCCCGGGCTTGAGATCGGTGACCGGTTTTTCGGTCTGCGCGAAGCTGCCGCGTCCGGCTGCAACCAGCGCCGTGGCGCCACCGGCCGCCAGAACGGCCCTGCGGGTCATGTTTGTCTGTGTCATCCGCTTCGATCTCCAGGGTGGCCGTTCAATGCTGGGCACGGCAATTCAATTAGAATAATTGCATATTTGCCCGTCAGTTCAAGATGGCCTTTGGAAGCTCCCTGCACCGTCTCCGGCATAGGGCAGGCGCCTTCCGTTCCGCTGCTGCTGGCCCGTCCGGCCCTTTGCTGGACCGCGTGTTCACGACGGCGCTTGAAATTGTGCCACGGCCCGGTATGAAAACCACGGGGAATTTTGCGGGAAAACCATGAGTCGGCTCACCTCCACGATCAACGCGGCAGCATCTGCAGCACTGTTAAGTGCGGTGCTGGCCGGCTGTTCCGCGCAATCGGGCCCCAAGAAGCCGCGATCGGTAACGCCGCCCAATTTCGAATCGCTCACCCCGCCGCAGAGCCTCCTGCGTGAGGATACGATCGAGGCGGGCACCCATGACCGCAGTTCGAGCCGGCTTGCCTATGTCGGGGTCTGGGCCGTGTCAGGCGATGCCTGTGCTATGATGGACCAGACCGCTTTTGAAGGTTACGCGGTGATCACGCCGGGGTCTCTCAGGCATCCGGATGAAACCTGCAGATTCGACGCGGGCCCGCCGGGACAGGCCTATTCGCAGTTCGAGGCAAGCTGCGAAGTTGGCCGCAAGACGATCAAGCGCATGATCACGGTGGACATGGCGACCCGCAACGCCATGCGCCTGAGTGTTGACGGCGCAAGCCAGGCGATGACCCGCTGTCATTTGCCGAAGTGAGACGGCAGAAACGACAAAGTTTCCTCCTCCGCTCGTCCGTGGCTCGGCTCCAAGGCTTGCATGACGGTTGCCGGCTCGCATGATTGTCACCTCGGCAGCAGACCTGACCGGCTGTGCAAGCCCGCCGGGACACTGTAGCCTTCCCGCGAGAAACGTATCGAACCGGTGCCGCAATCCCTTAACCGTGGGTAGCAGAATGACAGCCAGTATTTTTGAGCAGTTTGTAACACTCTGGGTGGTGATCGATCCGATCGGCACGATACCGGTTTTTGTCGCCGTAACGGCGGCGCTCGATCCCGCCGCGCACCGCCGGATCGCGCTGCAGGCAGCGCTGATAGCCGCGTGCGTGCTTCTTTTCTTCCTGGTCGCCGGACAGTTCCTGATCGACGCGCTCGGCATCAGCCTGCCGGCGTTTCAGATCGCCGGCGGGCTCATCCTGTTCCTGTTTGCGCTGACCATGATCTTCGGCGATTCCAAGCCGGAGCGTGAAACCGCAGAGGCCGCAGCCGACGACGCCCCGTCACCCGCCATCTTCCCGCTCGCGGTGCCGTCGATCGCCTCGCCCGGCGCCATGCTGGCGGTCGTTCTGTTGACCGACAACAACCGCTTCAGCATTTCGGAACAGGTTGTCACCGCCGCCATCCTGATGGCTGTGCTTGCCTGCGCCCTGGTTCTGATGTTGCTCGCCGGTCCGATTCTCAAGATCATCGGCAAGGGTGGCGCGGCAATTGTCAGCCGGGTCATGGGGATGATACTGGCCGCCGTTGCGGTGGATGCCGTGATCAACGCGATCTTCGACATCATTCCCGCCTGAACGATCTGAATTGATTTGAACGAACCTGATTTGAGAGGAAACACCGCATGCAAGCCTTGCCGGATACGCTGTCGATCGCCCAGGAAATCCAGCTCTCGGTAGCCCCGGTTTTCATGCTCACCGCCATTGCAGCGCTGTTGACCCTCCTGTTCAATCGCATGTCCCAAACCCATGATCAGATCCGCGCACTTGGCGAGCTTCCGGAAGGTGAGGGACCTGGGCCCCGTCCGGAAAAGTCCGCCTCAGCCGCGCTGGCAGCCCGGATCACGCGGATCCAGTGGGCCATAAGGTGCAACGTGACGGCCGCCATTCTGATCTGCGCCGTTGTGGTGTCCATCTTTATCAGCGATTACCTCGTTCCCGACCTCTCCAATCTCATCGCCGCCCTGTTCATTGGCGCAATGGCCTTGCTCGCCGCCGGGTTCATTCTGCTTCTGCGTGATGTTTCCAAATCCTGAACTGATCGCCTCCAGGCTCCGAGCCGGTGCCAGCAGATGACAGCCAGGTGTCTAGATCCATCTTGCGACAGCTACGATCAGATGCGCGCCTGGAACCAGCAGGATCTGCGCGAAAACGGTTCCGGCAAGCCGGCTCAGCACCATCCACACCAGCACGCGCCTGTAATGTGAATGGCTGACCTCGCCTTCGACCACGTCGTCGGTGAGACCTGCGAGATAAGGATCGATCAGTACGAACATCATGATGGTGGCGACGCCATTGATGACCGCTGATAGCGAACTGGCGGTGACCCTGAATTCCGGATCAATCGAACCGGCATAGATCGCCGAGAGCACGCCCACGGTCCAAAGCGCGGTGGCTGCGAAATTCATCAGCACATAGGCTGCCGGAAACCCGCTTGAAAGCTTCAGCGATGTGAGGTTCTGGTAACGCGGCAACGCCACCGACTGCATCACCACGGCAACTCCGCGCGGCGTCAGGGTGTTGAGCATCAGCCGGACAAGATTGCGCCGTTGCTTGAAGCTCGCGACGGCGCCGGTGGCCACGCGCTGGACCGTCGGGATCAGCAGGCCCCCAAGGATCGTCGCCACCGAGGCAGAAGCCAGGATCAGGGCGAAATCCGATTGCAGATGGCTGGAAGCCGCATCAAGGATCGAGCTCTCCACGCGTTTCGCCAGCAATGGCGCCTGGAACGAGTTCGAGGTCCGGGAAATCAGCACCATGGCATTGAACAACGAGAACGCGATGGCGATCTGCCCGGTCCTGATCCCGGCAATCCGGAACGCGAACGCCAGCGTGCCGATCAGGTGGATGACGAAGGTCAGAAGAATGATGGCGAAGAGTTGATAGTCCATGCCCGGTGTCCCCAAAACCTGAATGTCGAAAGCGGAGCTATGGACCGGTTTCGGGTTTTATTGCGGCGGCAAGGCGAATGATTTTTCGGACTGTGCAAACCTCGCACAGGGGGCTCGCTTGCCGACTGCCGATCGTTAGTATTCTTTTCTCTGGAGCGGATGTTGACACAGTACCGTACGGTACGGTACATCGCCGCCATGACATTGACCTTCGCCCCAGATACGGCTCCACGGAAAGCCGCAGCGCCCGCTGATGCCGCGATGGCCGCGTCGCAGGGCGAGGCATTTACCGAACGTCAGCAGGAAGTGCTCGATGCGGTGCTCAAGCTGATGGTGGCAGAGGGCGACGGGTTTTCGGTCGCCGCCGTCGCCCGCGCAGCCAGCTGCTCCAAGGAGACGCTCTACAAATGGTTCGGCGACCGCGACGGGCTCCTCACCGCCACCGTGCGCTGGCAGGCCTCAAAAGTGCGGATGCCGAAGCTGCCTCAGGACCGGCTGACGCGCCAAAGCCTCGAGGCGGCGCTGACCGGCTTTGCCGCAAGCTGGCTCACGGTGATCACCGGCGATCTGTCGATCGCGCTCAACCGCGCCGCCGTCAGCCATGCCGGTTCGGGCAAGAGCCGGCTTGGCGAAATCGTTCTGACCAACGGGCCTTTCGCGATGAAGCGGCGCATCGAACCGCTGCTCGAGACGGGCAGGGCGGCCGGGCTGCTTGACTTCGAAGACGTGACCGACGCCTTCCGCAGCTTCTTCGGACTGGTTGTCGCCGACACCCAGATCCGGCTGCTGCTGGGCGAGGACAGCCATCCGGACCAGGCCGAAATCAACATGATCTCCGCTCAGGCGGTGACGAAATTCCTCAGGCTGTATGGCCGGGGGTGAACACGGACTTCCGGCAGCGGGGCAGATCGCAGATCCCGCAGCCGGACTACACACGACAACGCGAACCAACGGGAGTGTCTCATGCGCGTATATTATGATCGCGACGCCGATCTCAATCTGATCAAGTCGAAGAAGGTGGCCATCATCGGCTACGGTTCGCAGGGCCGGGCGCATGCGCTCAACCTCAAGGATTCGGGCGCCGGCAACGTCGCCGTGGCGCTGCGCGAAGGCTCGGCAACCGCCAAGAAGGCCGAAGCCGATGGCTTCAAGGTGATGAGCGTGGCCGAAGCCGCCGGCTGGGCCGACCTGATGATGATGGCGACCCCGGACGAGCTGCAGGCCGACATCTACCGCGATCACATCGAAGCCAATATCCGCGACGGCGCGGCGATCGCCTTCGCCCACGGCCTCAATGTCCATTTCGGCCTGATCGAGCCCAAGGCCTCCGTCGACGTCGTCATGATCGCACCCAAGGGCCCCGGCCACACCGTGCGCGGCGAATACCAGAAGGGCGGCGGCGTGCCGTGCCTGATCGCCATCCACCAGGACGCTTCGGGTAACGCCCATGATCTGGCGCTTTCCTACGCCTGCGGCGTCGGCGGCGGCCGCTCCGGCATTATCGAAACCAATTTCCGCGAAGAGTGCGAAACCGACCTGTTCGGCGAGCAGGTTGTTCTCTGTGGTGGTCTGGTCGAACTGATCCGCGCCGGTTTCGAAACCCTGGTCGAAGCCGGTTACGCGCCGGAAATGGCCTATTTCGAGTGTCTTCACGAGGTCAAGCTGATCGTCGACCTGATCTATGAAGGCGGCATCGCCAACATGAACTACTCGATCTCCAACACTGCAGAGTGGGGCGAGTATGTCTCGGGCCCGCGCATCATCACCGCCGAGACCAAGGCCGAGATGAAGCGCGTCCTCAACGACATCCAGACCGGCAAGTTCACCTCCGACTGGATGCAGGAATACAAGGCCGGCGCCTCGCGCTTCAAGGGCATCCGCCGCATGAACGACCGTCACCAGATCGAGGAAGTCGGCGAAAAGCTGCGCGGCATGATGCCGTGGATCAAGGGCAACGCTCTCGTCGACAAGTCGAAGAACTGATCCGATATCATATCATTTCGACACGAAAGCCCGCCGATCCGGCGGGCTTTTTGCATTCTGGATGGCATTTGAATGAATCCGCTAACCGGAAGCTCATCGTATCGGGATAGGCTGTGACGTGTTGCAGGACCGTTTCAACCCATTGGGGTATGTCGGAGTATGGAGACATTCACGCTTTTCTTCGCCAACATGACCATTCTGGTGGTGTTGTCGGCCTCATTTCTTGGTCTTGCCCGGAAGTTTGACGACCAGGCCTATTGGCGAGCCTTGTCGGCGGCAAATCTCCTGCTCGCCATGGCGCTCGGCGTTTTCGCCTTGGAATCCCACCTGCCGCTGGTTTCGGTCTTTCTGCTGCCCAATCTGCTGCTGGTCCTTGGTTTCGCACTGCATTGGAATGCTGCCAGCCAGTTTGCCGGCCACGCTACGCCTCTCCATCGCCTTTGGGTTCCCGCCGTCGCGCTCGCGGCGATCAACGTGCCGGCTTTGATCACCGGCAGTTACAGCCTGGTCTATGTCGCCACCAACCTGATGGTAATGGTCCTGGCGGCGATGACGGCCTCCACCTATGCCGGCAAGGACCTCGGCGGATTGATGTCGCGCCATGGGCTTGTGCTGGCATTCGTGCTGATGGCGGCGGAAGGTGCGACCCGTGCAGTGCACGGTCTCTCCCTCGGTGGGGCAATGGGAGCAGGGCTGACCGACGATGCCGTGCTTGCAACCCATCTTGTCGTCTCGCTGGTCTTCGTCACCCTGGCCGGCATCTTCGCGCTTGGAATTTCCTTCGAGCGCACCGCCGGGCAGCTCAGGGAGATTGCCAGCCGCGATCCGCTCACCGGCATCTACAATCGCCGAGAGTTCGATCGCCGGCTTGACGAATTGCTCTCGGCGAAGCCGGGCGGCACTTTCGGGGTTCTGCAGTTCGACCTGGATTACTTCAAGAAGATAAATGACCAGTTTGGCCACGCCGCCGGTGATGACGCGCTTGTCGCGCTCGCCGGTCTGATCCGCCGAAACATCAGGGACGGCGATTGTCTGGCACGCCTCGGCGGAGAGGAATTCGGTGTGCTGCTGCCCGATGTCGGCCGCGACGGCGCCCTCAAGATTGCCGAGCGCATCCGCCATCTGGTCGAGACCATGCCGCTGGAATTCGCCGGCGACGGCTACCGGCTGACCGTGTCGGCGGGTCTCTACCATGGTACCGGAAAAAAGATGAGTCGTCGTAGCCTGATGCAGGCTGTCGACCAAAGTCTTTACCGGTCAAAGAACAACGGCCGCAACCAGGTCTCCCTCGCTGAAGCCGCCTGAAGGTGGACTGTTGCAGGAGCCGTCTGGCGATAGGCTTGATTCGCGGCAAATCCGTTCGGTGATCCGAACCGGATTCAAACAGTCGGCCTGTAGCCTGTGAACAGATCAGGCCGATTTGAACAAGAAGGAGACGCGGAGAGAGCGATGGAAACCGGCAACAGGCAACGCCTGCACCACTGGGATTTTTCCCGGGCGCTCTATCTTGTGCTCGGGATTCCGTTTCATGCCGCGGTGATCTATTCGCTGAGCCATGAATGGTCGGTGGCTTCGCCCGAAAAGAGCCAGTTGCTCACCTGGCTTGCCGATTTCCTTCACAGTTTCCGCATGCCCGGCTTCTTCCTGCTCGCCGGCCTGTTCTCGATGATGCTGCTCGACCGGCAGGGCGCCTGGCCCTGGCTCAAAAGCCGGCTGACGCGGCTCGGCCTGCCGCTTTTGTTCGCAACGTTGCTGATCGTGCCGTTCCAGATCAGCGTCCAGCAGGTGGCACTTGTCATCAAGGGCACGGTGCCGGCCGCCGATCTGCCCGGCATGATCGCGGCTCAGCTCAGCCATTTCGGCGAACCGTGGATCGCCCATCTGTGGTTCCTCTGGGTGCTGATCGCCTATTGCGTCGGCCTCGCCATGCTGCAGGTTCTGAGCCGCGGGACATTGCGCGCCCGGCTGGAGGCTTTCGTCACATGGGTGGGCGACAACCGCATCCTCTCGCTCGCGGCCTTTGCCGCGATCTGCGAACTCGTCGCCCGTGCCCAGGAGATCGTGGTGGCCGCCAGTCCTTACTACGGAAATGCGGTTCTCAACTACAATCTCTATGTGATCTATTTCGGCTTCGGCGCACTGGTCTATTCCAGCCGCAAGCTCAACGACCTGCTGCTCAGGCCCGGCTCGGTTGCCGCGCTGACCGGCGTGGCGCTGGTGATCTTCGCGCAAGTGCCGCACGCCGACCTGATCGAACACACCCTGAAGGTGATGGCGGCAATCCTTGGAGCCCTTCTGATCGTCGGCTACATCTCGAACCTGGCGCACCGGCATTTCAACCGCCCCGATGCGCGGGTGCGAAAACTGGTCGATGCCTCCTTCACCATCTACCTGTTCCACCACCCGGTGATCTACGTGCTGGCAACGCTGTTCCTCATGGTCGACCTGCCGCCGGTGCTCGAATTCGCCGTCATCGCCAGCTCGGCCGGCCTGATCTCCTACGCCATCCACCTGGCGGTGAGCCGCAGCGCGATTGCAATGCTGATGTTCAACGGGGTGAGGGCGAAAAAGCCGCCGGTGTCGCAGCAGTCGCGCGCGGACGCTGCCAAGCTGCAATCCATCTCTACCGACAGGCCTTATCCGCTGCGCGGGTAAGGAGGCGAGCGCCTAGCGTTTCTCAGGCGCTATGTCCTTGAGCTGTTGTGAAAACGCCGCGGCATCCTCCATCGAACAGGACATCTGCCTGCGGGTCGTCGACGGCGGCCGCTTGGCGACCGACAGTCCCGGACGCCATTCGGTTGCCGGCCGGATCGGTCGCGGCGAAAAACCGCCGCCACAGTTCGGGCAGACATTCAGAAGCACAGAGTCCACGCAATCGGCGCAGAAGGTGCACTCATAGGTGCAGATCCGCGCGTCCGTCGCGTGAGGCGGCAGATCCTTGTCGCAGCATTCGCAATTGGGTCTCAGTTCAAGTGCCATTGCGGTGCCTCCTGGAAAAACACTCTTGAATGCCAGGTCCTAACCGCCCCGCACCACCCGGCCCAGCCGCTTGATGCCTTCCTCGATCATGGCCTCGTTGGCACACGAGAACGACAGCCGGATCGTGTTGGCGCCCGAGCCGTCGGCGAAGAAGGCCTTGCCGGGGACGAAGGCGACGCGTTCGGTCTTGATGCTTTCGGCCAGCAGGGCCGCGCCGTCGAAGCCTTCGGGCAGGGTGACCCAGACGAACATGCCGCCGTCGGGCTTCGTCCATGACACGCCTTCGGGCATGTGGCGGCTGAGAGCGGCCAGCATGGCGTCGCGCCGTGCCTGGTAGGTGGCCTTGATCTTGGCCACCTGCGCCTCGAAGCCGTTCGAGGCGACGGTGTGGATCGCCATCTGGTTGAGCGTCGCCGAATGCAGGTCGGCGGCCTGCTTCATCAAGACCAGTTTCGAGATCACCGGGGTGGCGGCGCAGACCCAGCCGACGCGCAGGCCCGGCGCCAGCGTCTTGGAGAACGAGCCGCAATAGATCGTGCGGGTGGTCTCGATCGAGCCGGTGCGGGTAATGTCGAGTGCCAGCAGCGGAGGGATCTCGTCACCGTCATAACGCAGCGACTGATAGGCGGCGTCCTCGATGACGGCGATATCGAGCGCTTCGGCCAGGTCGAGAATGGCGGCGCGCGCACTTTCGGGCAGCGTCTCGCCGGTCGGGTTGGCGAAATCGGCCGAGGCATAGGCGAACTTGACCGCACCGCCCTTGGCTTGCGCGGTCTCGCGGTAATCGGCAGCCAAGCGGTTGCCCAGCGGCGTCAGCCGGTCGTAGTTCGGTTCATAGGCGTTGAAGGCCTGCAGCGCGCCGAGATAGGTCGGCCAGCCGACCAGCGCGGTGTCGCCTTTCGACAGAAACAGCTTGCCGAGATAATCGAGCGCCTGCTGCGAGCCCGAGGTGATCATGATATTGTCTGCGGTGCACTCGACCCCGAGCGAGGCCATGCGGCTGACCAGCCAGTCGCGAAGCGGCTTGTAGCCTTCGCTGACCGAGTATTGCAGCGCGGCACCCTTGCTGTCCCCGGTCAGAGCCGAGGTCAGCGCAGCACCAAAGGCCTCAGCCGGAAACAGCGCCGGATCGGGAATGCCGCCGGCAAACGAGATCACGTCGGGCTGGTCGAGCAGCTTCAAGAGTTCGCGGATTTCGGACGCCTTCATCCGTTCCGCACGTGTGGCGAAAAGTCCCGGCCAGTCGAGCCCATGCCCGGCGATTGTGCCGCCGCCCGCGTCAGCCTGCATCTGGGTGCTCATGTCGGTTCCTCCCGAGTGCGGCCGGCGCTGTCTGCTGCGCGCCAGCCCGTTTGCCGCAATGTTTGTTCATTTCAGTCCGGTGGGCCGGTCCGGGCGCAACAAAACTGCGTTCGGCACGGGCTGCAAGCAACAATGATCACGAATCGCAAAATATGTCAATAATACTGACCTAATTTGAATTGGTCTCCCGGAGGGTGGGTGGAACGCGCCGTCTTGCTGCCGGTAAATCGGTTAGATTGCCGCCGGGAACAAAATCCCGGCATGCGGCCATTGCTTTTCCACCAATAATGCAAAGGATTGCCTTGTCCTTGTCGAAGCTGATGACTAAGTGACGGGCACAATACCGCGCCAAGCGGAAACCAGAGGGCCGTCCCCGGGGAATATTGATGAGTGCCAGCGCGCCTGGAGCGACATTTATTGTCTTGATGCTGCCGTTTCTGGCGGCTTTGATAGCCCCGTGGCTGACACGACGTCTCGGCCACAATGCAGCCTGGCTTCTGGCCTTGGCTCCGGCGGCGATCTTCATTCATTTTCTTGGCTTTTCTGCGGAAGTTGCCGACGGCGGAATTGTCACGGGCGGGTTCCAGTGGGTTCCCTCCTACAATGTCAGCTTTTCCTGGCTGATCGACGGTCTGTCGCTCACCTTCGCGCTTCTGATCTCTGGCATCGGCGCGCTGATCATTCTCTATTCCGGCGGTTACCTGAAGGGCCACGAGCAGCTCGGCCGGTTCTTCTCGTTCATGCTGCTGTTCATGGGCGCCATGCTCGGCGTGGTGATTTCCGACAGCTTCCTGATGCTGTTTGTCTATTGGGAACTAACCTCGATCACCTCGTTCCTGCTGATCGGTTTCGACCACACCCGCGAGGCATCGCGCCGCGCCGCCATCCAGGCGCTGGTGGTCACCGGCGGCGGCGGTCTGGCGCTGCTCGCGGGTCTCCTGGTGATCTGGAACATCACCGGCGTCAGCCAGGTCTCGCTGCTCCTGAACTACGGCGATGAAGTCCGGGCAAGCCCGTTCTACCTGCTGGCACTGTTTCTGGTATTGGGCGGGGCCTTTTCCAAATCGGCGCAGTTCCCGCTGCATTTCTGGCTGCCCAACGCCATGGAAGCGCCGACGCCGGTGTCGGCCTATCTGCACTCCGCCACCATGGTCAAGGCCGGCGTTTACCTGTTGATGCGGCTCAATCCGGTACTCGGCGAGACCGTCTGGTGGGAGACCATCCTGCCGGTGTTCGGCGGCGCCACGCTGATCGTCGGCACGCTGCTGGCCATTCGCCAGACAGACCTGAAGCTGATGCTGGCCTACACCACGGTGTCCTCGCTCGGACTGCTGGTCATGCTGACCGGCTTCGGCTCCGAATACGCGATTTCCGCCGCGGTGCTCTATCTGGTGGCGCATTCGCTGTTCAAGGGCGGGTTGTTCATGGTCGCCGGCCTCATCGACCATGAGGCCGGAACCCGGGACGTCACCAGGCTTGGCGGCCTGCGCAAGGCCATGCCGGTGACCTTCATTGCGGCCCTTGCCGGCGCGATCTCGATGGCCGGCCTGCCGCCGTTCCTCGGCTTCCTCGCCAAGGAGGAGATCTACTACGCGCTCTGGGCCACCGATCCGTGGTCGCTGGCTTTCGTCGCCGTCGCTGTTGTCGGCAACGGCCTGATGTTCGTTATCGGCTTTGCCGTCGCACTCAAGCCGTTCCTCGGCCCCGAGGTCAAGACCCCGAAACATGCCCATGAAGGTCCGGTGCTGCTCTGGCTCGGACCGCTGACACTGGGCATTGCCGCGCTCGTGGCGGCGCTGATCTCGCCGCTTACTCACCGCTTCATTTCTTCGCCGATGGCAAGCGCGATTTCCGGCGAGGCCGAAACCGTGACCATCTCGGTGATCCCGCACATGGGTCCGGCGCTGATCCTGTCTCTGGTCACCATCGCCTTCGGCATCGTCGCCTACCGCATGCTTGACCGGTTGCGTGCCGGCATGGCGTCGCTGCTCAAGACCATCGGATGGGGGCCTGACCGCGGCTTTGACCAGTTTGTCTCCGGCATCGTTCGTCTCTCAGGCGTCGTCACCCGCATCGTCCAACCCGGCCGGCTTGATTTCTACATGACCGCCACTTTCGTGATGATCGCGATCGCGCTGTTTGCACCGATGGCCTGGTATGGCGAATGGCCGTCGATGCCGGTCTGGCCCGCGGATGTCCAGTTCCACGAGCTTGCGGTGTTTGCCATCGCGTTCCTGGGCCTTGGGGCGGTCATTTATGCGCGGGACCGGTTGACGGCGATTGTCTCGCTGGGCGTGCAGGGCTTTGCCGTGGCGCTCTTGTTCATGCTGTTTGGCGCACCTGATCTTTCCTTCACCCAGTTCATGGTTGAAACGCTCGCCGTGGTGATCCTGGCTCTTGTGATGACGCGGCTCAAGCTGTCTGCGTCCGATCATCGAGCCACCCGCGACAAGTTGATCGACATGAGCGTGTCCCTGGTTTGCGGCGCCGGATTCGCACTCTATCTGCTTGCGGTCACCCAGCAGCCTTTCAATCCCTATATCAGCGATTTCTTCGCGGCCTACTCCAAGATCGTTGCCCACGGCACCAATGTGGTCAATGTCATCCTGGTGGACTTCCGCGGCACGGATACGCTGGGTGAGATTGCCGTGGTGATGGTCACCGGTCTCGCAGTGCTGTCGCTGATCCGGGTCAGCGTCGGATATGCCGGCATCAAGATCGGTGACAATGATCCCGACCGGCGAGAGGAGACCCGATAATGCGTACGGTGATTTTCCGCGCCATTGCGCCTTATCTGACAAGCCTGATGGTGCTGTTTTCCATCTTCGTGCTGCTGCGCGGCCACAATGAGCCGGGCGGCGGCTTCATCGGCGGGCTGATCGCGGCCTCGGCTCTGGCCATTTACGGCATTGCCTGCGGCGTGGAACCGGTTCGCCGCGCGATCTACTTCCATCCCATGGGCATTTCCGCATTCGGTCTGTTTGTCGGAACGCTTGCGGGTGTGCTTTCGGTGTTCGCAGGTGTTCCGTTCATGACCGGGCTTTGGGTCTACCCGACATTGTTCGGCGTGGAAATTGCACTCTCCAGCGTGCTGGTGTTCGACATCGGTGTCTATCTGGTCGTCGTCGGAGCCATCGGGTCGATTGCGCTGGCGCTTGAGGAAAGGGACCGGGACTGATGGAACCTCTCTTTGCACTTCTGGTCGGCGCGCTGTTCACCGTGGCGATCTACCTGTTCATGTCCAAGCACATCATCCGTGTGCTGATGGGCGCTGCGATCCTGAGCAATGGCGTCAACCTGCTGATCTTCACCGCCGGCAGGATCACGCGCGAGGTCCCGCCGATCATCGGCGCGGATTCCGACGTGTTGCAGGCCTCGGCCGCCAATCCGTTGCCGCAGGCCCTTGTTCTCACGGCCATCGTCATCGCCTTCTCCTTCTTCGCGTTCCTGCTGGTGTTGGGGTACCGCGCCTTCCAGAAACTGGACACCGACAACAGCGACGAGATGCGTGTGGCCGAGCCCGTCAATGAATCAGCCCCGCCGTTGGGCTATTGAGGAGACAGCTGTAATGGCGGGAAAATCTGTGGGCCTTGAAGACCTTTCGGTCGCCTTTGTAATGGAGCCTCTGGCCGCAGCCGACTGGCTGATCCCGGGACCGGTCGTGTTCTGCCTTCTGGTCGGCTCGGTGCTGCTGATGCTGCGCAAGCGCACGGACCTTCAGCCGCTGATCGCGATTCCGGCACTGGTTGTGCTGTGTGCGATGACACTTGGCTTGTTGGCCCATGTGGTCGTCAATGGCACCGTATCGATGACCATGGGACGTTGGCTGCCGCCCTTCGGCATCTCCTTTACGGTGGATGCGATGGGGGCGTTCTTCGCCGCGACATCATCGCTGGTAGCGCTTGCGGCGGGGATCTATGGTCGCGGCGATGTCGACCATTCGGGCCGTCGCTATGGTTTCTACCCCTTCCTGCTGCTGATCATGGCCGGGGTGCTTGGCGCCTTCATGACCGGCGATATCTTCAATCTCTATGTCTGGTTCGAGGTACTGCTGATCTCCTCCTTCGGGCTGCTGGTGCTGGGCAACGAGAGGGCGCAGCTCGATGGCGGCGTCAAATACGCCTTTCTCAACCTCATCGCTACGACGCTGTTCCTGATTGCGACCGGCTATCTCTATGGCCTGTTCGGCACCCTCAACATGGCCGATATCGCGATCAAGGCGACCGAACTGCGTGGCACGGCGCCGCTGATGACGTTGGTCACGCTGTTCCTGCTTGCCTTTGCCATGAAGGCTGCGGCGTTTCCGGTCAACTTCTGGCTCCCCGCCTCCTATCACACGCCTAAGCTGGTGGTATCCGCCCTTTTTGCCGGATTGCTGACCAAGGTCGGCATCTATGCGCTGCTTAGAATCCTGGGCATGCTGTTTCCGGTGGAGCGTGAGGAACTGTCCTTCATCATCGCCATCGTCGCGGCGCTGACCATGGTACTTGGCGTCATGGGCGCGCTGGCGCAAAACGACATTCGCCGCGCGATGGGCTTCCTGGTCATCTCCGGCATCGGCGTGATGATGGCTGGTCTTGCGCTTGGCAGCCCGGCAGGCCTGTCGGGCGCGATCTTCTACGCTGCCCACTCCATGGTGGTCATGACGGCGCTTTACTTCGCTATCGGCATTGCGGCACAGCTGGGCGGCAGCTTCATGCTCTCCTCCGCCGGTGGGCTTTATGCCCGCAGTGCCGTCCTCGCATTTCTGACCCTGATGCTGTTCCTTTCGGTTTCAGGTCTGCCGCCGTTCTCCGGTTTCTGGCCCAAGGTGGTGCTGGTCAAGGCTTCGCTGGACGTCGGCGCCTGGTGGCTGGCGGCAGCGATTCTTGTGACCGGGCTGCTGACGACCATCGCGGTCGGGCGGATCTGGGCGCTGGCGTACTGGCGGCCCGCCAACGCAGGTGCGCTGGAACAACACGCTGCCGCGCAATCCCTGCCGGCCGGGGCGATGGCGGCTCTTGCCGGTCTGGTGGTACTGTCCGTCGGTGCGGGCCTCTGGCCCGAGCCGGTGCTGGTGCTGGCCCAGGATGCGGCGCTCGGACTGATTGATCCATCGGCCTACGTGCTGTCGGTGTTCCCCGGGGAGGTGCCGCAATGAGCTTGCTTCTGGTCAATGTGCTGCTGGCGCTGGTGTGGACGGCGGTCAGCGGATCGTTCTCGTTCCTCAATTTCGCCTTCGGATTCGTGCTGGCGATCTTTGCGCTTTCGCTGATCCGCGAGCAGGTCGGCTCGGTGGGATATTTTTCCCGCGCCCGGCGGGTGCTGTCGCTGTTCTTGCTGTTCATCTACGAGCTCGTGCTGTCGGCATGGCGGGTGGCGACGACGGTTCTGTCGCCGCGCATGGATATCAAGCCCGGCATCATCGCCTATCCGCTCAAGGTGGACCGCGACTTCGAGATCACCATTCTTGCCAACCTGATCACGCTGACACCGGGCACGCTCTCGATTGATGTGTCTGACGACCGTCGTATCCTCTATGTCCACGCCATGGACGCATCCGACCCCGAGGCCACAAAGCGCGATATCGCCGAAGGGTTCGAGCGCAAGATCATGGAGGCGTTTCGCTGATGAGTGCGGACATCATTCTCGATTACGCCGTGACACTGGCGCTCGCCACGCTCTGTCTGGCGTTTTTCGTCACCATCTACCGGATCATCAAGGGACCGACCCTGCCGGACCGGATCCTCGGTCTTGACATGCTGGTGGCGATCGCCATCGGCTTCATCGCGGTGATCGGCATCAAGACCGGCTTTACGCTTTATGTCGATGTTGCCATTGCGCTCGGCCTGGTCGGTTTTCTCGCCACCGTGGCATTCGCCCGCTTCGTGCTCTCGCGCGGCAAGACCGAGGACGACCTTTTGTCCGAAGCACGCGAGGCGGCAGCCGCAGCCCGCCGTGAGGCGAAGGCTGCGTCCAGGGCCGAGAACCGTGAGCGGCAACACAGCACAAGGTCTGGACAATGAACGAGATCGTCACCCTTATATCGGCAGCGCTGCTGGTCATCGGCTCGCTGTTTGCCCTGGTTGCTTCGGTCGGCCTTGTGCGCCTGCCGGATCTCTACACACGCATGCATGCCGCCTCCAAGGCCGGCACCATGGGAGCGTGCCTGATGCTGATCGCGCTTGCGATCCACGCCGCCGATTTCGGAACCATGTCGCGGGCGCTCGCCGGCGTGGTGTTCTTCCTGCTCACCGCGCCGGTTTCGTCGCATCTTCTTGCCAAGGCCTCCTATGCTGTCGGCTACCGTCTCCATTCTTCTTCCGTCATGGATGATATGGCGCCGAAAGATCAGGCTAAATGATAAATCAATGTGGTTTAATATTGATTGCAACCCATGACTTTAATTTATCGGCAAGCTCGCGCATTAATTACAGAATTTTATCAATTTGTGTAAAATTGTATTAATGCGGTTAGCGATATACAAGAAATAGTACTTGTTTAAGGTATAAAACAATGTAAATCCAACGCAGCGGCATGTTCTGCGGAGTTTGCGTTGTTTGTAACCAATTTTAATCCGATAGCCAGACAGCCTGCATGTTAGAGAAAGTTAGGACCAGTCTATGACAGAAACAAACAAGGACAGTGGCTCGGATCTGCTCATTGAGTTGACCGCAGAAATTGTCGCAGCTTACGTGAGCAACAACTCGGTAGCTGCAAATGATCTTCCCAATGTCATTTCCCAGGTGCATGCGGCACTTGGCGGCGCCACCATGCCGACTGAGGAGATCGCCGAGAAGCCGAAGCCGGCAGTCTCGGTTCGCCGCTCGATTCAGAACGACTATCTGATTTGCCTGGAAGACGGGCAAAAGTTCAAGTCGCTCAAGCGCCACCTGATGACCCATTACGGTCTCACTCCGGAACAGTACCGGGAAAAATGGGATCTGCCTGCGGACTATCCGATGGTCGCGCCGTCCTATGCCGAGGCGCGGTCACGTCTGGCAAAGGAAATGGGCCTGGGCCAGAAGCGCAAGCGCGGCAAGTAAGATCCGTCTGTCTGTCGCGCCGGTCCTGTCCGTCAACCCGGGACCGTCAAGGCAGGAAGCCGGAACAGATGTTGCCAGGACGGCCTGTCCGTCGGGCGACCATGAAAAGACCGCAGCCCCAGGGGCTGCGGTCTTTTCGTTCTCGCTGGCATCGGCCAAATGCCGGCGGCATCGAACCCCGCAAGGGGGCGGGCTGCCGGAAGGTGGAAAAGGTGTGAGGAAAAAATTCCTCCAAATCCGGGTCGAAAGCAACAAAAACAACGTAGAATCAACGCTAGGATGTGGTCGATGGGTGGCTGCACGTCCCCATGATCTGCATATCATGTAAGAAAATATTCCTATAATGGAGATTTTCGTCATGACATTGAAGCGCCAGGACAAGGCACCCCGCAGATCAGCAACTCATATCACCGGGACCGTGCAGGAAGCAGGCTTGCCATTGGCGCAGGCGCTGAGCGATCCGTTACCCGACGACGGGACCGTGCTTGCGCTTGCGGCCATCGCCGGCGGCGCCCGAATTGCTGAGCCTTCCGATGGGGCAGCGGGATCGGCGGATGCACCGCATCCGGGTATCGAGCCCCGGGGCCGGCAGGGCAGGGCTGCGTGCCGCGCCGCGATCCTCGACATACAGCGCTGCCGCGTCACCTGGCGGCTGGTTGCGCAACTCTTCGCCCAGGCCTGCGAGCGTGACCTGCCCGAAGGCGCCGCCCGCCGCAGGCCGAGGTGCCACATGCGCCAGATTGCCATGTATCTGAGCCACGTCGTGCTCTCCGTGCCTTACCAGACGATTGCCACCGCCTTCGGTCGCGACCGGACCACCGTCATGCACGCCTGCGCCGTGGTCGAGGACCGTCGCGATGACGCTGGCTACGACCGGTTCGTCGAGCAATGCGAGCGCTGCATCAAGGCCGTCTTCGCCCCGCTGGAGCATGATGATGCAGAGCTCTGATCTTATGCGGCTGCGCAACTCACTCGCAGGCTTGATCGGTTATCTCGCCCGTGGCCCGGCGCTCGTGGATCAAGCGGAGAACCCGCAGCGGGCAGCGAGCGCCTCGTCCGTCAACCTGGAGCTGATCCGGGATGACGGCGCCAGGCGCAAGGTCGATCCGCGCCTGCTCAGGGCGGCACTCGGACACGGGTTGATCGCGGCCGCTTCGTCCCGGACTTCCTTGCCCGGGGAAGAGCAGGCCTACGCGGCAACCCCCGAAGGCCTTGCTGCACTCAGGCGCTGGCTTGCTGATCCGCAGACGGCATTTCAGGATCAGCACCGACGGCTCGCGACGGCCTCCGACCCGGAGCACGGGTCGATCATCATCAATGGCAATGAATCCCCGCTTGCTGCACTGGCGCGGATCAAGGGCAGGGACGGCGGATTGTTTCTCGAACCATCGCAGGTCGAGGCAGGTGAGCGGCTCAGGGCCGATTTCACCCGCGGACAGATGCAGCCGTCGCTTGGCCAGAGTTGGGAACCAGTGCGTTACGGGCGGCGATCGGGAGCAACCGGTGGAGCTGCCGAGCTCGGCGAGGCGGCGCTGTCTGCGCGGTTGCGGGTGGAAGCGGCCATGGACGCGGTCGGGCCGGAACTCTCCGGCGTGCTGCTTGATGTCTGCTGTTTTCTCAAGGGCCTGGCCGTGGTCGAGCGGGAACGGCAATGGCCGGCACGATCAGCCAAGCTGATGCTGCGCACCGCCCTTGCGGCGTTGGCCCGTCATTATGCCGGCCCACGGCGCGGGTTCAGCCTGCCGCCCGTGCCGCCGCCGCATGCGCCTTGATCCGCAGCACCATCGAGCGCAGCCCGTTGGCGCGTTGTGTCGAGAGATGTTCCCCGAGGCCCAGCTGTGTCATCAACGCCCCTTCATCGAGCTCTTCGACTTCAGACGCCTTCTTGCCCGAGGTTGCGGCCAGAACGATGGCGACGAGCCCGCGCACGATATGGGCGTCCGAATCGCCCCGGTAGACCATCACCGGATCGCCGGGCTCACCCGGCTCGGTCTCGGCAACCAGCCAGACCTGGCTGGCGCAGCCCTTGACCTTGTTCTCGTCTGTCTGGTCCGACACAGGCATCTCCGGAAGCGCCTTGCCGATCTCGATGACATAGCGGTAGCGGTCTTCCCAGTCGTCAAGATACTCGAAATCGTCGATGATGGTCTGAAGCTTGGACATTGGGTTTTTCCTGTGACTTGCCAGTCATATAGGCGGATTTGAGCGTTTATGCACCCCATCCCGCCGTGAAATCCTCGGGAACTGACACTCCTGGAAACGGGCGCCGGCGGATACCCGGCCGTTTCCAACCGCGCCCCGGTTGCGCGGGATCGGGCCGACGGGCTAGAGCTTCTGCCTGAGCAGATGAGGCGGATGAACCTTGAGATACGCGTTCCGGACAGTCGATGTCTTCACCACCCGCCGCTTCGGCGGAAACCAGCTTGCCGTTATTCTCGATGCCGACGGACTTGAGACCGCGCAGATGCAGGCGATTGCGCGGGAATTCAACTATTCCGAGACCGCGTTCGTCCTGCGCCCGCACGATCCCGGAAACACCGCGCGGATGCGGATATTCACCCCGGCGACGGAGGTCCCCTTTGCCGGGCATCCGAATGTCGGGACCGGCCATGTGCTGGCAAGCCTGCAGCGCGACGCTGCGCGGCCCGAAAGCTTCGTCTTCGAGGAGGAGGCAGGGCTGGTTCCGGTTTCGCTGCGCTGGAGCGGTGGTGAGGTCGCAGAGGTCCGCCTGACCGCGCCGCAGTCGCTTTCGACGGGATCGCGCTTCTCTGACCTTCAGCTTGCCGCCTGCCTGTCACTGGACGTTGCCGATATCGCGACCGGGCATCACCAGCCGCTGATCGCGTCCATTGGTCTTCCTTTTCTCGTGGTCGAGATTGCCAGCCGCGCGGCCCTGCGGGCTGCAAGACCGGATATCGCCGCAATATCGCAGATCCTGCCGGCCGAGGGCGCCGACGCGATCTATCTCTATTGCCGTGAGATTGAAGCGGCTGATGGCGAAGTCGATCTGACGGCGCGCATGTTTGCGCCCTGGGATGGCGTTCCCGAAGATCCGGCAACGGGAAGCGCCAGCGGTGCCGCCTGTGCGCTGATCGCCGGGATCGGCGGGAGCGCGGTCACGCCGGTTCGTTTCAGGGTGGCGCAGGGCGTTGACATGGGACGCCCGAGCCTGATTGCCGTCGAGGTCGATGTGGCAAATGCCCATGTGAGCATTGGCGGTGCCTGTGTGCCGGTTCTCTCAGGCGAGATCGAAGTCTGAAGCTGTTGCGCGTTCCGAGAAGGTACCGGAAAAAAGAAACGCCGCCGGGAGGAAGGGCTGTTCCCGGCGGCGGCGCGTCAGACGCGACTGGAGTTGGCAGTGTCTAGCATCATCTAACTTACAGGCGGACAACCCGGGCCTGGCTCCGCAACGGAGCGGGGACCGGGAAGCTTAGTTGGTGACCGGCAGCGAGCCTGTCACCAGATCGGGTTCGCCGTCGGCGAATTTGGAGTCGAGAAACTGGTAGGCGATGCGGGCGCCTTCGCGGGCGCGCACCCCGAGCGCAGCGAAAGTCTCGCTGCCGGTCTCGCAGATGTCGGGTTTGCGCTCGCAGATCTGCTTGATGTCGGCCAGCGCCTCGACGGCCGCCGCCATGCTCTGGCCGACCTCGAGCTGAGGGGCGCCTTCAAGTGCTTCCCGCGAACCGGAATCGAGCACCGGCAAGGTGATCAGCACGAGCGAAAACCAGAAACTTCCCTTTATCAGAAACCACATTGTTGAGCCCTTCCTTTTGCCCGCCGTCTTTGGGCGGAAATGCCCGGGTTGTCCCGAACTTGACCGGCATCATGATGCAAAATCTTCAAGGCCGGTTTGAAGCGGGTGATAGGTTTTGAGCCAAATTTGTCGAAAGTTTTAGCTAAATGCCTGGCAGGCGCGGCGAGCTGCGAAATCCGCGGCATATCGCGCCAGGACCGTGCCCGGCCAGGCAGAGGCATTGTTCGGCAGGAACCTGCCAAAACCCGCGATTGGCTGGATTCTGCTGACCCGATGCGGGATGGCCCGCACCGCTTGCCGCCCGAAAGCAACGATTAACCATGTTCGCCAAAGACGGTCCAGCATGGGTTTGCACCACCGGATTCTGTCCGTTCAGGCGGTTTCGGACGGTCCGGCTTATCCTTTCCTTAAGCCGGCAATGACAATGTTGACCCAACAACAAACAACTGCGGCGTGTACGGATTCGGCAGTGACAAAATTTGACGATCTCATCGACAGAATCAAGCTGGCTGGACGGCACACCGCCGAGTCCTGGCTGGGTTCGGTTGCGCCCGGTGCCGATGCTGATGCCCAGGAGAGCAGGGTCTGCGCGATGACCGGCTGCCTGTCGAGCATCATTGTCGCGCCGCTTTTGGCTGCTCCGGTTCTGCTGACGACTTTCGCCTGGCCCTACGCGGTGTCGGGTGCGCTGGCCGCTGCCGCGCTGCCGGTTGCCGCCGCCGGATTGCTGGCCGCTACCGGCTCTGAGCGCCTCGCCGGCCGCGCAGCACTTGGTGGAGTTGCGGTCGCGCTGGTGTTGCTGGCAACGCTGAGCGGCGGCATGGCTTCTCCGTTTATGCTCTTGCTTGCCCTGCTGCCGCTTGAGGCGTCAATCCGGTCAACACAGCTTTCAGGCCTGGTCGCGGGCCTCGTCGCGGCAGCCTTGGCCGGCCTGGCAATCATGGTACTCGATCTCGGCGGAAACGCCTCTGCCGTTCCAGCCGGCGCTCAGGCCGCCGCAACGATGGCATCTGTCTTCTACGCGCTCGCGCGAGGCCTCGCCTTCATTTTGCAGGGTCCGGCCCCGGTTGTGGTTCCGGCTGTCCCGGCGGTCAAGGTTGCACCGGAGAGGTCCAGGTCTGATGGGGACAATGTTCTTGACCGTCTGCCCGGTCTGCTGACGCTGCACGATGCCCGCGGCAACGTTGTTCGGGTTGCGGGCGCCGACCAGGCGGAGTTCGCCTCCAAGCTTGGTGATGTCACCGGTACGGGCTTCATCAATCGCATCCATGTCGCCGACCGCATCGCCTTCCTTGATGCCGTCGACAGCCTTCGCCGTGGCGAAAGCCGCAGCCATGTCGAACTGCGGTTCGATTGCCCGGGCGAGACCTCGCAATTCGTCCATGTCGCCGTGGCTTTGGCGGCCGAACGCAACGAGGACGGCGGCTTCACCGGCATTCTGGCACAGACCCGCGATATCACCGCCGAGGTCGCGGATCATTTCCACGCCAGCGCGGTGGTCGAGCAGGCCGAGAGCGCCAATGCTTCCAAGACCCGCTTCCTCGCGGCTGTCAGTCATGAGCTGCGCACACCGCTCAATGCCATCATCGGGTTTTCCGACATTCTCGCGCGCGAGCTGTTCGGCAAGCTGGGCGATGAGCGCCAGCGCGAATATGTCGGCCTGATCCACCAGTCGGGGCAGCATCTGCTGTCGCTGGTCAACACCATGCTCGATATGTCGAAGATCGAGGCTGGCCGTTACGAGGTCTTCGTCGAGGCGTTCCCGATCGGCGAGGTCATCGACAGTTGCGACGCGATGTTGCGGCTGGAGGCATCCAACCGCGGCGTGACGCTGACCCGCAGGCTGGCGCGCGGCGTCGGCGAAGTGGTGGCCGACCGCGGCGCCGTCCACCAGATGCTGATCAATCTGGTCGGCAACGCCATCAAGTTCACCGAGCCCGGCGGCGTGGTCAATGTCGATGCGGCCATTCGCGACGGCCGGCTGCAACTGATTGTCAGCGACACCGGCATCGGCATTGCTGCCGACAAGCTCGCCTGCATCGGCGAACCCTTCGTCCAGGCCCAGAACGAGCTTGGTCGCCACTATGAAGGCACCGGCCTCGGTCTCTCGCTGGTCAAGGGGCTAGTCGATCTGCATGGCGGTGCGTTCTCGATCGAAAGCACCGAAGGCGAGGGCACCGTCGTGACCATCGAACTCCCCGCCGACGGTTCCGGCGCCAACAGGCAGTCGGCCAACTCCGCGGAGGATCCGGCAACGGTGTTTCCGCCGCACCTGCCGAAGGCCACTCCGATGCCCGCCGGACGGCTGGTACGAATTGATGAAAAAACCAGGAATGAAGACTATGCCGAGACAGCGCGTATCGCCTGACTTGTATGATGATGAAAACGGCAAGGGGCCAGGCATTCTCGGAATGCTTGGCGCGCTGGTTTCCGCGCATCCCTCGCTCGCCGGGGGCAGCGTCGCGTTCGCGGTCATTTTCGGCTTCGTCGCCACAAATGCGCTGTGGCATCAGCCCGGTCAGCATCCCGCGCCGATCCTCAAGACTAGGGATGTCGGCACGTCTTCCGTTCCGCTCGCCGCGGCAAAGCGCGACGCGCTGACCCCGCTTATCAAGGGCGTTCCGACCCGGACCGTGACCACTTACCGGATCGAGCGCAGCGACGACACGCCGACCGCCTCGATCCCGGTTCCCAATGCCGCCCCGGCGCCGGCAATTGCTCCGGCTGCACCGCTCGCCGCGGAAACGGTGGCAGTTCCGGCCGCCGATCCGGTGCTGACGCAGATCCAGACCATCCTTGCCGGCAAGGGGCTTTACCAGGGTGCGATCGACGGCCTGATGGGCCCGAAGTCCGCTGCCGCCATCCGCGCCTGGGAAAAGGCCAATGGCTACACCGAGACCGGTGAGGCGACCACGGCGCTGCTTGCGATCATGGACCAGGCCGGCGCACAACCTGCTCCCGTCGAGGTGACCAGTGCGCAGCCGGTGGCAAGCCCGGCCCCGATACCACGGCCTGCGCCGGCGGTTGCGTCCGACACCCGGGCCGGCGAACCTGTCACCTTGCCTGCGGTGACCGCCGAGGGGCCGAGTGAACTGGTGCGACAGATTCAATCCGGTCTGTCCAACATCGCCTATGCCGACATCACCGTCGACGGAGTTGCCGGGTCCCAGACCCGCGCCGCGATCAGCGCTTTTGAGAAGCATTATCGCTTGCCTGTCACCGGTGAACCCAACGAGACCGTGCTCAACAAGCTGCTCGAGATCGGCGCGCTGTGAGACTGAAGGCCGGCATCTTCGTCGCGGCCCTGACGCGCCGTGTCTTCTCGGATGGCGGCATGGCTGCGGTGGAGCGGCACGGCTCGGATGAGGCGGGGGCCATCTTTGTCCGCATCCGGCATCGTAACGGGACTGAAAGCCTGGCTGCACCTGCGCCGCAGACGGCCTTCGATGAGGATCGCCCCGACAGCCGGCTGTTCGAACTCCGCAAGACCCGCGTTCAAGAAGCCGAAGTCAACGAAATGCTCGCCCGCGAGGCAAGGTTCGATCCGGATTTTTGGGTGGTCGAAATCGAGACCGACAGCCCGGAAACCTATCTCAGCTTCATCGAGGAGTAGGACCTCGTTTACGCGCATTGCGTTACCCAGGTCCCGCCAGATCGTTGACCTTCCCGTCCGCTTCACTGCAAGCGGGACACTCAGTTGCGGCCTGCTTTACGCAGCTGGTTCGGCGAACATCCGAATTTCTGCCGGAAGGCGCGGGAGAAATGGCTCTGGCTCTGGAAGCCGTGGGCAAAGGCAATATCGCTGATCGGTTCGTCGGGCGAGGCGAGGATCCGTTTGCGGCAGGCCTCAAGCCGCGCATCGAGCACGAATTTACCAAATGTCATTCCGTCCCGGGCAAACAGTTTGTGCAGGTGCCGCGTCGAGATCCTGAAATGGCTTGCGGTCACACCAGGCGACAGTCCGGCCTCCGAGAGCCTTTGCCGGATATGGCTTTGGACCGTTACAAGATGTTGATCTGCAACGGTATTCCTTCGGGCATCGGACAATCCGAAGCACAGCATCTGCATCAGTCCCGGCAGCACGTGCTGCGCCGGCATGCCGCCGGTCAGGCTGTCGATGGCGGAAAACAGCGGCGCGGAAAAGCCCGATTGCCGGGTGATGGCGCGTCCGATGAAATTCGACACCCGTATGCCGTTCTCCTCAAGCACGGATTTCGGCAGATGCAGGCAGACCTGCTCGAAGTCCCGGTTGAACTTCATCGCGAACGGCTCGGTCGCATCGAGCAGTACCAGTGATCCCGCATCGAGTTTCGCCTCTATGCCACGCTGCGAAATCGCGCTTTGCCCGGCCAGCTGGAAATTCACGAAAACCGCTTCACAGCCCCTGAGCTTGATGTCCTGCCGTGTCCGCCGGACCACCTGCGCGCCAGCCTTGATCGAGGAGATGCTGGCATTGTCGGGAAGCTCGAACAGCTTGATCTGCCCGTGGAATGGGTTGCTGTCGACGGGCTCCGGCGACAGCGCCGTGTAGGCCTGGCTGACAGTTTCCTGCCAGTAGCTGAACGGCTGCGCGAGGCCTGTCGTGGACCAGACCTTCGGCGGCATATGTGCGGGCTGCGGGTGCTCCAGATGCATTCAAATCGTCTCCGGACTGCACGCAGTAAAGGTCAAAGTGCACTCTCGATCAAGTGGCTCTCTTGCCAGCATCGGGCCGATGCCGTTCGCTGGCGGCATCGAAAAAAACAATATTCGAGGGACCAGCAATGACATCGATCAGCACCCGGCTTACGGAAAAATACGGCATTTACTATCCCATCGTTCAGGCCGGAATGGCCTTTGCCGGCATGACGCCGCCGCTGGGAATCGCGGTGAGCGAGGCGGGCGGGATGGGCTCCATCGCCGGCGTCGGCATCATCCCGCCCGAGGGCGTGCAAATGCTTGTCGGCGGCATGAACGCAGGCACATCGCGGCCCTATCATGTCAACTTCATCACCATTTTCACCTCCCAGGCGCATATCGACCTGATGTGCGAGATGAAGCCCAGGGCAGTCTCGTTTCACTGGGGCCATCCGCAAAAATCGTGGATCGACCAGATGCATGAAGCAGGCATCGACGTCTGGGAACAAGTCGGTTCGGTGGAGGCCGCCATCGCTGCGGTCGCTGACGGCATCGACCTTGTGATCGCACAGGGTTCGGAAGCCGGTGGCCACAATTACGGTACCGCCGGCACCATCGCGCTCACACCCGCGGTGGTGGATGCGGTGGGTGACAAGGCGCTCGTGCTTGCCTCCGGCGGCATTGCCGATGGGCGCGGTCTTGCCGCGGCCTTGATGCTTGGGGCGGACGGGGCCTGGATCGGCACCCGCTTCGTAGCCACGAGGGAAGCCGCCGTTGCCGACGAGTACAAGCAACGGATTGTCGATTGCGACACGACAGGCACGCAGCTCACCCATGTCTTCGGCAGGGAGCACCCTGATTTCAATCCGATCCGCGTTCTCAGCACGCCGCTTGTCAGTGAATGGAGCGACAGGGTCGATCAGATCGCGGTTGGCGCCGAGCACCACCCCAAGATCGGCGAAATGGATCTCCTGGGTCAGCAGGTACCGCTGCATCGTTTCACCAACATGGTGCCGATGCAGGGCGCGACCGGTTCATTCGACGAGTTGCCGATGCTGGCGGGTGAGGGCCTTGGCCTGATCCATGATCTGCCGCCAGCTGCAGATGTTGTTGCGCGCATGGCAACCGAGGCCAAAAAGCTCCTGTCGAAATACGGGGCTTGACCTCGATGTCGAAGATACTGGTCTTCACCGCAACCGGTCAGGTCGGGTCGGCCTTGTGTGGCGAGCTCCTGGCGCGCGGCCACGAGGTCTCGGGCGTCACCCGCAGTGATGCCGCCGCCGGCCGGCTGATCCAGCGCGGGATCACGCCTGTTGTCGGCGATATCCGCAACCTCGATGAGCTCGGCCCCCGCCTCGCCGGATTTGACGCCGTGTTCCTGGCTTCGTCCGATGCCCGGGATCAGGACAGCACGGAAACCGCGCTGATCAGCTGCCTGCGCGACAACGATATCCCGCATGTGGTCAAGCTGTCCGCGCAATCGGCCGGACTGGAGCCGCCGGTCAGTTTCGGCATCCAGCATCGTAACGCCGAGCGGGCGCTCGCGCAAAGCGGCCTTGGCTTCACCATTCTGCGGCCGACCTTTTTCCAGCAGTCACTGCTCCTGATGGCCGGCGATGTCGCAAAGAAGAAGGCGATCACCGCGCCGATGGGCAAGGGCAGGGCTGCGATGGTCGATGTCCGCGACATCGCTGCGGTGGCGGCATACTGCCTGACCGAACCGGGCCATACTGGCAGGACCTATACGCTCACCGGACCGCAAGCTCACGGCTTTGCCGACGTCACCGAAAAGCTCACCGCGCTGCTCGGATTGAAGATCGGCTACATGAGTCCACCCGTGCCGGTGGCCCGGCTGGTCATGCCGTTTCTGACCGGCATGCCACGCTGGAAAACCAGTCTGCTGGTCGACCTGATGGTGGCGATCAGACACGGCGCGCAGCAGCAGGTTACGACTGACGTGGCGGATGTGACCGGCAGGGAGCCGCGCACGCTGCATGCGTTCCTGAAGGAGCACCTTGAAAGCTTTCAGCCATGATGAAACATCCCTGCTGCGGCGTGTGTCCGGCGGTAACAATTTGCCATGCCCGCTGCCGCGGCCCCGACTGCGAGCACTGTTGACGTGAATCCTCAATTTCCTGGCACCCAGGCGGTGATCGAAGCCTTTGCCTGGCTCGAAACAGAAGCAGCCTTCACCATCGTTACCCGATTGAATGTCAGGTTCGCCAAGGCCATGGGTGTGAAGCTGGAGGATAGCAACACGGAATATCATGCCATACAGGACGGCATGACGATGATCGTAAGCACTGACCCCTATGTCGGCGGCATGAGCGGTGACGGCGCCGGCCCTGTGCCCGGCAGCGCCCACAAACCCTATTGAACTGAAGGACAGACACAGATGAATGGTAAGATAGTTTCGCTTTCGAGCTTCCCGATCAAGGGATTGAGCCCGCAGGCACACCAGAGCGCGCCGCTGAAGACCGGCGACGGCTTTCCCGGCGACCGCCTGTTCGGATTTGCCAAGGCCAGCAGCGGCTTCGATCCGGCCGACCCGAAACCTCTGCCCAAGCACAATTTCATCGTGCTGTTGCAGCACGCAAGGCTTGCCGGCCTTGAAACCGGCTTCGATCCCGAGAGCCGCGTCCTGACCATCCGGACGAAGGACGCGGCGGACATGCGGTTCGACATGAACACGCAGGAGGGCGCCGACGGCGCGAGCGAATTTCTCACCAGGCTGCTCGGCCTGAAAGAGCAGGAAGTCCCGTTCTTTGCGTCTGCGTTTCCGCACCGTTTTACCGATGCCTCGGTCGCTTCCACCACCTTGATGAACGCGATCTCGTTCATCAATCTCGATTCCGTGCGCGCCTTCGAGAAGGAGATCGGGCGCGAGGTCGATGCAAGGCGCTTCCGCGGCAACATCGTCTTTGACGGTTGGCCGGCCTTCAGCGAACTCGATCTCGTCGGGCGCCATTTCCGGGTGGGGGGGGTGAGCTTCAACATCCTGCACCGCACCCAGCGCTGCCTTGCCACCGAGGTCAATCCCGACACCGCGGAACGCGACATGAAGCTGCCCAACCTGTTGAAGAAAGCCTATGGCCATTTCGACATGGGGATCTATGCCGAGGTGCTCAACGACGGCGTGATCTCGGTCGGGGACGAGGTCGTTCTGATTGACGTTTAGTCTCCGGCGTCAACGGCTTTCATGGTAAGAAACCATTCAGGATCAATGGGTTGATCCATTTTGGTGAATCGCTTTGAAAGCTGCCTGAATCAATCTTTCAACATGACGTTCAGCACGCCCAGTCTCAGCCGGCCTTGCGCGAGGTGGAAACCCGGTGACGCACGTCGCGTGGCGAAATCCGCCGGTCGCTGTCCTGCCGCACCGGCTTGCCGTCGGCGAGCGCCGGCACATGCGCGGCGGCGCCATTGGTGTAGCTGTCGGCACGCTGCCAGGCCTGAAGCCGCGCGGCGCAGCTGTCGCTGTCGAGTTCCTCGATCAGGTCGGTCGCCAGCGTATGCTTGACGGACGGCTTGGCCAGGTGCGGAAAGAAACTCTCGAGTGCCGATTTGATGGTGCTCTCGGGCGCACCCAGACCGATCAGGGCGGTTGCCAGCTGCCGGCCCGACAGGTCCATCATGATGCGCTCGGCAAGTGCATAGCTCGCGCCCATGGCGTCCGCCAGTGAAGTGGCGAACCAGCTCTCCTGATCGGTGACAGCATGACGGGCGAGCTGCGCCAGCCGCACATCGCCGACCCGGCGCCGTGCCGCAGCCGATGTGACGGCGGCATCCTGCTTGGTTCTGCCGGGCGCCAGCGCATCGCTTGCGAGCGGCTTGCGCGGGCTTGTCGGCCGGTTCAGCGGCGATTTCGGGGTTGGGCTTGCTGCTGCCACCATGGCCTTGAGCTGCGCCCGGAGTTTCTCGCTGGGGTCGAGCGGCGGCGCATCGACCGTCGGCCTGGTGTTGGGAGCCGAACCGCTCTCCGGCTCGCGCACTGCTAAAGAAGCCGGATCCGGGATCAGGCCGCGCAGCACCAGGAGCCCGTCCACCGACGGATCCTTCAGTTCCTGCAACTTGGCAATGGCTTTGGGTGAAAGATCCGAGCGCCGCGCGGCGGCCCGCGCATGCGGCGCGCCATGGCGCATCACCGCCCGGGTCAGGGCGTTTTCGTTGAGGAGTGGGTAATGCACGATGAAGGGTGCTGCAATCGCGATCGGCTCGTTGATCAGCATCTCCGCCACGTCCTCGGGAACCCGCGACAGGCGCGACAGCGTTGCCGACGCAGTGCGGCGGGTGTCCAGGCCTGCTTCCCGGTAGAGCGGCATGAAGAGGCGGGAAAACCGGGCCAGATCCTGGCGCGAGGGATGGTCGAGGCACTCAAGACCGCTGATGGCGGCCATCAGCACCGCATCCTTGCGGCGGACACCATCGGGTCGTTCGAGATCGCGGAAATTGTCTGACACGGGCACACCTTACTCAAACGCAACAACACACTTGCCGCAATTTATACCTAAACCGTTAGCGAGCTGTTAACCAAGTGATGGCTTGATGCAATTTAGCAAGGAGAAGAATGTCGAGCGTATTTCCTGTTCCACCGAGTTGGAGTCCAGAAATGACGACAATATTGACCTTCGATCAGTCGCGATGCCGCAAGGCAAATCCCGCCCGGTCCACAAGTAAAGCGGGCGCGGATATAGCTCAGGTTCTGTTGTTCACCGGCGTGCGCCGCGAACCGCTGTCTGCGATGGCGGCGCTGCCCGCACCCGCGGGTCACGAACCGATGTTTGACGACACTGCGCCCGACAAGCCGACAGGCAAGAAAAGGCGGCGCGGCAAGACGGGTTGAGAAGCGGCTGTTTCTGGTCCAGGGCGGGAGACGCCCAAGGAGACGGCCTCACTCCCTTGAGGAGCGGCCCTTAGGGGGGAGCGGCTACAGTTTGCAGCCAGCAACGCGGTCAATCGCAACGCCTCTCATCTTGACGCGATTCCGGCTGCTGCACCGGTCATCAATCCAGCGCTGAGGCGGTTGGTCAGACGCATCGCCCTCGGGCTCCTGAGAAGCGTCCGGGCGCGTGCGGCAAGCGCCACCCAGGCAAGATCGATTGCCACCAGCACCGCCAGCATGGTTGCCACCAGTTCGCCCCACCCAGTCAGCGTCAGCCGCGTCAGGTCGATGATCGAGGGCAGCAGCGCCATGTAGAACATCATGATCTTCGGATTGCCCAGCGTCACCGCCAGACCGGTCGCAAACAATCGCAGGGCCGAACCGCGTTCCGGCATGGCTTCCTCTCCCACGGCCACTGGCGCGATCCACATTTTCCAGGCCAGATAGAGCAGATAAGCTACCCCCAGCCATTTGATGGCGACGAACAGGAGGTGAAAACTCTGTGCCAATGAGGCGAGGCCGAACACGGCAAGCGTCAGCCAGACCGCTTCACCGATCCACATCGCGGCCAGAAAGGGCAGCACATCTCCGGCCCCGCGTGAAATTACCCGGGCCACGAGCGCGGCAATGCTCGGCCCCGGTGAACCGGCCGCGACCAGAAGCGCGCCTGCGAAGATGAACAAGGCCGGCAGTTCCATAAAGCCCTCTTTTCCGGGGATGATTATTGCCATTCACTCGGCGACATCAAGCCTGGAATGCCTGCCCTTGCTTGCCGCATGGCTCGATGCCAGTCCACGGAACTCGCTCAACCGCAGTGTGGATGGCCATCAGCTGCCGGTTGGGCGCAGCTACTTCAGCTTGTGCATCGCCAGCATCTTCATGATCGCGCTTTCGTAATAGGTCTCGGTGATGCCCTTGCGGACCTTGCGCAGGAAATATTTCTCAAACGCCACCTTGGCCAGGTGCACCCACATGCCTTCGGACGCCCAGTTGACGTTGCGCGGCGGGTTCTGCGGCTGTGCCAGGAAGGCCACGCCACGGTCGCCGAAATCGGCCAGGCAGAAGGCGTTCCATGTGGCCTCGTCGCGTGCCTCGCGTCCCTCGAGCAGCGCCTTGATGTTCCTGGCCGTTGCCAGAACCATGCTCTCGATCATGTAGCCGGTCTTCGGCACGCCGGTGGGCACCGGGGTCTTTTCCAAGGGCGCAATGGCGATTGCCACGCCGATGCCGAAAATGTTGGGATATTTCGGGTTGCGCTGGTGCTTGTCGACAATGATGAAGCCACGCGGATTGACCAGCCCCTCGATGTCACGCACCGCGCCGATGCCGCGGAAGGCCGGCAGCATCATCGAATACTTGAAATCGAGCGCGTGCTTGGTCTTCTCGGTCCCGTCGTCATTGAGTTCGGATACCGTCATGGTGCCGGCCTCGACCTTTTCCACCTTGGCATTGGTGATCCAGCGCACGCTGCGCTGGCGCATCTCGTGCTCGAGCATGCCCTTGGTGTCGCCGACACCGCCAAGGCCGAGATGGCCGACATAGGGTTCGGCGGTGACGAAAATCATTGGCACCCGGTCGCGGATCTTGCGGTTGCGCAGTTCCTTGTCGAGGATCATGGCGTATTCATAGGCCGGGCCGTAACACGACGCGCCCTGGGCCGCGCCGACGATGATCGGGCCGGGATCGGCACAGAAGGCTTCGAAGGCGACATTGGCGCGGGTGGCGTGATCGACGGTGCAGACCGACTGGGTGTGGCCGTCGGGACCGAGTCCCTCGACCTCGTCGAAGGCCAGTTCCGGACCGGTGGCGATCACCAGGTAGTCGTAACCGACCGAACTGCCGTCCTCCATCTCGATCCGGTTGTCCTCGGGGTGCAGCTTCTTGGCCGAAGCCTGGATGAAATCGATGCCGTGCTTTTTCATCAGCGGCGCCAGCTCGATCGTGATGTCGCCCTTTTCCCGCCAGCCGACTCCGACCCACGGGTTGGAGGGGGTGAACTGGAAACTCTCGGTCTTGTTGACGAGAGTGATCCGGTGGCTCTTTCCAAGCTCGGCCTTCAAGTCGAAGACCATGGAGATGCCGCCAAGACCGGCGCCGAGGACAACAATATCAGCTTTTGTCATGTGCTTGGTCTCCCTTGGCCCGGATCAGCCACGTATATATGTTTTCTCTTATATACGTGGCTGCGCGGCAAACCGCATTGATTGTTGTCAATGGCGCGCAAGGGTCAGCGGATGCGAAGCAGCCCGGCTCCGGCAAGCAGCACCGCAAGGCCGCTCGCCACGGTTCTGATCTGGTTCAAGAACTGCCAGCGTCCGGAGTAATCCTGCCAGATCCTGTTGGCGGTTTCTGTTGCTTCCGGCACGATGACGGCTGCAAGCGCCTCGTTCATCGGCACATTGAACAGGACGGTCACGCCGAAGCCACCCAGCAGATACACGCCCGCCGCAAGGCCGAAGCAGGTGGCAGCACCGCGCTGATGGTCTCGAAACAGCAGGCCCGAGGTCAGCGCCAGCACCACCGGGGTGAGAAAGAAGGCGGGAAAGAACACCGCGTTGCGTACCGAGGCGTTCATTGCCTGCATGGCCTGGATGGCGACCGCCGGATCGGCGGCATCAAGCCCCCACATGGTGGAGCAGACCCAGGCATAGAAGAAGCCGAAGATCGCGGCACTGAGCAGGAGCGAGAGGAGGGGGGCGAGCCGCGTCGAAATCATGCCTGTTCCTCCTGAGCCACGGTTGCCGTGCGGGTGCCCAGGAACGCGGTCCACAGCAGCGTCAGACAGGCCAGCTGACCGGAGATCACCGCAGGCCAGATCAGCCCGAACTGGGCATCGAAGTATTTCTGCGGGCCGAAGGAGATCAGCGCCAGCAGCGCGGCGAGCAGTCCCAGGATCCGGCCGGGCCTTGTCACTCCGCTTCCCAGCAGGATGGCAGCCATGGCCGCGGCCATGGACGCGCCGAGCAGTGGCGCGATGCCGAACAACGGTGTTGCGGCCGGCGGATGCGGCGGAATGCCGGCATAGAGTGCGCCAAGCATGACGGCCTGAAGGATGATCAGGACCGCAAGCGCGGCGGTGGAGGTCTGGTTGGGATGGGGCATGGGGTGTCTCCATAAACGTAATTAAGTGTACGGTTGCAGATATCCGTAATTTGAATTACGTTTTGTGTCAACCAGTGGAGACTGCTGATGCGTGATGAAAACAAGGCCGCCCGCCAGGAGAAGATCGAGGAGGCGGCCTATGCGGTGCTTGAAGCCAAGGGCTATGCCGGAACATCGATGCTGGCGATCGCCCGGGCGGCGCGCGCCTCCAATGAGACCTTGTACAACTGGTATGGCGACAAGACCGGCCTGTTCAAGGCGCTGGTCGTGCGCAATGCCGAAAAGGTCAGGACATTGTTGCAGGAGGGGCTGGACAGCGACGCCAGCCCGTTGGAGATCCTGCAGGCGCTGGGCCCGCGGCTGCTGGCCCTGCTCGTCAGCCCCCGCGCCATCCAGCTCAACCGCGCCGCCGCCGCTGATCCGACCGGTGAACTCGGTGCAGTCATCTCCGAGCGGGGCAGGGAAACCGTCGGCCCGCTGATCGGTGCGGTGATGGAACGTGCCCGAAAGGACGGCGCGCTCAGGTTCGACGACACCGGCGCGGCCGTCGGCCTCTATCTCAACCTGCTGGTGGGCGATCTGCAGATCCGCCGCGTCATCGGCCGCGAGCCTCCGCTCGACGAAGATGCGATCAATTCCCGCGCCGCCCAGGCCTACGAGCGCTTCCTCCGGCTTGTCGCTTAGGCAAAAGCTGTGGGGCGGTCATTTCCGCATTGGCATGGGAGCTTTGAGCCACCTTCGGCGCAAGGCCGTGCCGCGGGCGGCAGAGGTCCTCTCAGGCCGGGTCGATGGTAATGCCGGTGCAGCTCGCTTCCGCCAGGAATGCCCGTGCCGCCGGCCTCTGGCTCGGCGTCGGGGCGATCGCGCGCAAGACCACATAGCCCTGCGGCTGGCTCAATTCCACCAGCACCGCGCGCTCGAGCGCGCGCGGCATGAACCGCCGCAATTGCAGCATCTGCGCCGGAGTGACGAAAGCGATGTTGACCCCGGTCCCGATCGCCGAGCGGTCATTCATCGAATAGGTTTCATCCGAAGCCGTGTCATAGGCCGAAACCGTCCAGATCGGCACATCGCCGGAAGCCAGGACCCGCACCGGGCCGTTGGAGATGTCGAAATGGCACACGGCGCTGCGGATATGGGGATCCTCGTTGTAGAGCCTTGTTATGTTGGGCTCGTTGGCGAGCGAGTAGAACCGGTTTTCCGCCCCCAGCGCCTCGACCCGGGTCCAGGCGTCCTTGCCGGTCCACATCGGCAGCGCCAGGATGATGACGATGTGAATGAACGCCGCGCCGACCAGACCGATCGCGATGGCCAGCAGGGCACTACGCATCGCGGCACCCGATCTTTTCGATTTTCGGCATGTCGAGTTCGACCATGCTGACCGAGGCGGCGGTCGGCGTGTCGATCAGCGTCAGCACGAAGCTGACAGTGTCGGGCGCATCCAACCAGATCCAGTTTCCGGCCTGTGGCGCGGCACTGAGCCGGATGCGGAAGGTGCCGTCGATGTTGCGCAACGTTGTCCAGGAATTGAGGCTGACCGGAACCCGCTCCGGCGCGTCAAGCGGCTCGCCGCCCGCCTCGGCCACCCGCAGCGTCCAGAACCTTGACGGCGGCGTCGACCCGGAGATCTCGTAGCTGCACTGCCCCGAAAGCGCCGCTCCGGTCTCGTCGCTTCGTGCGGTGAACACCAGCCCTTCGGCACGGCCGAGCAGAATGCGCCCGTCCCCGGCGCGGTGCGCCTTTGCGAAGGGATCGGCGCTTGCGGTCTGCAGGTCGGGATAGGCGCTCCATGAACCGAGCCGGATCGCACCGAAGCCGGATGTCGCGGTCAGCATCCACGACGCCGACCATGCGCCACCGGCAAACGCGATCGCCAGTGTCAGAGCAACCAGGGCAGGCAGGCGAAACACGTGGCGGGGTTTCCTTCGTCAAACCGGGCGTCAGATCAGGCGCGCAAACAGCGCCGCGCGTGTCGAAAAAGCACAATCCCGCGCCAAGTACCAGCCATCCCCTTTGAAAAGATAGGGATATGCACCATTGCCGGTCATCACTGGGGTCTTCATTGCTCGGCGGTGGCCACGCCGGGCTGAAGGCTGGCTTCGACCGCGGCAAGCCTTTCGGCCTCGCCCAGCGGCTTGGCACTGTTGAGCTTGTCCATCAGTCCGCGCAGCACATCCGTGGTCTCCCGGTTCAGGGACCGGGTCCGCTGCCTTTGCGGCAGCGCATTGCCGTCCGCGTCGGTTGAGGCGCTGGCCACCAGCGGGGTCGCCCGCGGCTCCGGCAGGGGATTGTCGACGCCGGGTATGGCCCGGAGTTCGATACCCTGGTGGGCGTAATCCATCACCCGCTTGAAGGTCATCGCCGGCAGGGAGCCGCCGGTCATCCGGTTGGAGGACGTATAGTCGTCATTGCCGAACCAGACCGCGGCCGCAAAGTTTCCGGTGTAACCGCAGAACCACGCGTCGCGGTAGGCCTGCGTGGTGCCGGTCTTGCCCGCGGTCAGCACGCCGTCGACGGCGGCGCGCCGTGCCGTGCCGACATAGGGCACCCGTGTCAGCATCTGGTTCATGTAAGCGGCGGCGGTTTCGGTCAGCACACGCTCGGGCGCCGGTTCGTCGCGGCTGAAATCATAAAGCACATCGCCATTGTAGTTCATGATCTGCGCAATGCCATGACGGCGCGACTGGTAGCCGCCGGCGGGAAACACGGCATAGGCCGTGGCCTGGTCGAGCACGGTGACTTCCGAGGTGCCGATCGGAATGGTGACATCGCGCCGGATCGGTGTTTCGACGCCGAACTTCTTTGTCATCTCCATGATCTGGCCGATCGCATCCTCGCCGAGCCGCTCCTTGGCGAGCCGCACCGGAATGGTGTTGATCGACCGGGCCAGAGCGGTCTTGATGTCGACGCGGCCGGAATAGCCGCCGGAATAGTTGCCCGGCGCCCAGTTGCCCCAGCGGATCGGCGCGTCGACGATCGGGCTGTCCGGCGTCATGCCTTTTTCCATCGCCAGCGAATAGGTGTAGATCTTGAACGAGGATCCCGGCTGGCGGAGCGCGCGCGAGGCGCGGTTGAACTGGCTCTCGCCATAGTCCCTTCCGCCGACCATGGCGCGCACGGCGCCGCCGTTCTCGATCAGCACCAGGGCTGCCTGGCTCGCCCGGTAGCGCTCGCCATACTGGCGCAGCGTTGTCTCGACGGCGGCATCGGCGGCTTCCTGCATGCCCGGGTCGAGCGTGGTACGCACGATCAGCGAATGCTGGGCAAATCCACCGGCGATGCGCTTGACCTCGTCAAAGGCCCAGTCGAGGAAATAATCGGGTGCATCCCGGTCGCCGCGGTCGATGACGCTGGCCGGGTTGCGTCGCGCGCCGATCACCTGGCCCTCGGTCATCAGGTCACCCTGTACCAGATTGGACAGCACCTCGTTGGCGCGGGCCCGCGCCGCCGGCAGGTTGATGTGCGGCGCGTAGCGGGCAGGGGCCTTGAACAGGCCGGCCAGCATCGCCGCTTCCGCGATCGAGACCTCGGTGATGTCCTTGCCGAAGTAGAACTGCGCCGCCGCCGCTGCTCCAAAGGTGCCGCCGCCCATATAGGCGCGGTCGAGATAGAGCCTGAGGATTTCCTTCTTCGACAGGTTGGCCTCGAGCCAGAAGGCCAGGAATGCTTCCTTGACCTTGCGCTCGATGGTCCGCTCGTTTGTCAGAAACAGGTTCTTGGCCAGCTGCTGGGTGATGGTGGATCCGCCCTGGACCACCGAGTTGGCCTTGACGTTTTCGGTCATGGCGCGGGCGAGGCCCAGGAAATCGATGCCGAAATGATCGAAGAAGCGCCGGTCCTCGGTGGCCAGCACCGCCTTGATGAAGTGATCGGGCAGCTGGTCGACAGGCGCCGAATCCTCGTGAATGATGCCGCGATGGCCGATCTCGTTGCCATAGCGGTCGAGGAAGGTGACGGCGAAATCGTCACGCGCCTGCCAGTTGCCGGCGGTTTCCTCAAACGCCGGCAGCGCCAGCGCCAGCAGCAGCACGAAGCCCGCGGTACCGGCGTTCATGCCCTCGCCGGCGACCTCGAACACCGCCTTCCAGACCCCGCGGGTGCGGAAGCGGCGGAAGAAGATCGTGATCTCCTCCCAGATCTCGCCGACCCTGAAACCGGCATTCCAGATGGTGGAATCGATCCAGGAGTCGATGCGCAGAAGGATGTTGGAGCGCTTGCGGGGCCGGTTTTCCTGATTGAACGGGTCTTGCACGGGTCTTGGGTCCATTGCGGGCTTGGCGACCAGCATCGTCGCGCGTTGCTTTTGCCGCGGTGCAGGATGTCACCACAGTTTTTGCCCCCTGTGAGCTATGCTTTTGGCGCATTTTCAGTCAAAGGACAAGCCGTCCGCGCATGCGTGCGCGCCAAGCAGATGATAAAAGGGAAGCCGCTCATGAACGCCAAGCCCTTCTGGAAAGCCAAGACGCTTTCCCAGATGACCAGGGCCGAATGGGAAAGCCTGTGCGACGGCTGCGGCCGCTGCTGCCTCAACAAGCTTGAGGACTGGGACACCGGCGAAATCGCCTGGACCAACATCGCCTGCCGGCTTCTCGACGGCCATTCCTGCCGCTGCAAGGACTATGACAACCGCCAGGCGACGGTGCCCGACTGCATCGGACTGACGCCTGAGCAGGTCGAGACCATCACCTGGCTGCCGCCGACCTGCGGCTACCGGCTGGTGGCCGAGGGCGCCGATCTCTACTGGTGGCATCCGCTGGTCTCGGGCGATCCCGAAACCGTGCACGAGGCCGGCGTCTCGGTGCGCGGCCGCACGGTGAGCGAGGCCGGCATCGAGGTCGAGGATTTCGAGGACTACCTGGTCGACTGGCCGGGCGAGGAGCCCTGAGCGGCGCGCGCGCCGTTTTTTCGCCACGAAGGTGGAACCAAGACTGCACAAGCGGCGTTTAGTCCCCGTATTCCAAACGGAGGGACTATCCGATGATCCAGTGGATCCTTATTTTGCTTATTGTCGCAGCCGTCGCCGGTCTGCTTGGTTTTGGCCGCCTTTCGGGCGCAGCGCTGACCGGCGCCAAGCTTCTGATCGCCGTCGTGCTGATTCTTTTCCTGCTTGCCGTTCTCGGCATTGTCGCCATCGCCTAGCGCTAAACGTCCTTCATCCCCCAAGCTGAAGCACACCTCGAGCCGCCGGAGAGATTTCTCCGGCGGTTTTTTCGTGCGGTGGCCGGGGGTTTGCCGGGGGTGTAGATCTCAGGCGCTTGCGAAGACGCCGGTCATCCCCACTTTAGGGTGCCAGGCTGATGCATGTCGCGCTCAATCGGATTCAATTGAGCGATAGCGAACATGCATTATTTCAAAGTGCTACAGCGTCCTTTGCGCATCCAAATGGATGCGCGGCGCTGCAGGACCCGAACGCAGGAGACATGCACCGTGGCAGACACACCCGACACGCCGCCGAAACTCGAGACCCTTCTCTCCGGAGAGGCGCGCCCGCAGAACCAGTCGCTTGCGCTGACCTATGGTGCGGCGGGCGGCGAAAACATCGGCATCGAGCTCGATGCCCGGGTCGTGCCGGCGACGATCACCGCGCTGACCAGCCTGCTGGGCCAGGTGATGTCGACGCTGCCCGAGGAGGAGTGGCCGAATTTCCAGGTGCTCAAGACCACCGCCATGGGGCTTGCCATGAACGCCGAGGGCGAACTGGCGCTGGCGCTGGAACTCGAAGGCGGCGGCCAGCTGACACTCGGCCTCGCCAAGGGCGACCTCGCCCTGCTGCGCGACGAGATCGACGAGGCGATGCGGATTGCGGGGGATTTGCGGCATTAGAGGGGGGTAGGGCCGCTGCTAAAGCCAACTCTCGGGATCGCGCCCGCCATAGACAATGGCAACGACAAGGATCCCGTAGGGCATGGGCTCGTAGATCAGAATGTAATTGCCTTCGACCAGGATACGCGCCGTGGGGCTCAATTCCGGGCGGGCCACGCCCATGTGCGGCTGTGTTGCGGCGAGATCGGCCTTTTCCAGCATGCGCCGCAGCAGGGCGTCGGCCGCCGGTTCATTGTCGGTGGCAATGTTGCGCCAGATGTCGCGGATGTCTTGCTCGGCCCGGGGGCTGAGCCGCGCCTCAGCCACGGCGCTCGGCTTTCAGGTCCGCCAGCAACGCACCGGCATCCACCGCGCGGCCTTCGCCGCTGGCCATACCCTCGTCATAGGCGCGCTTCAGCCGGTTGAGTTCGAGCGCGCGCAATTCCTGATGCTGCTCCCACAGCCGCAGCGCATCGCGCAGCACCTCGCTGTTGGACGCATAGGCCCCCGACGCGACAGCCTCGTGCAGCCGCGCGATCTGCTGCGCGGAAAGCGAAATGGTGAGGGTCTTCATCGGCTCGTGTTTCATGCGGGCAGGATACCAGAGCTAACAGGAAGTAACAAGAATTGTTAGAAATTATGAGTCTGCACTCACCAGTCTGCCCTGGACGGAATTCCTAGTTAGCTGGTGTTCGCTTGGAAGTGCTGCTTCAATTTTATCCGGCGATAGACGCGATTATTTGCCATAGTGTTCCACCATGGGACCGTAGGGATAGGCAGGGCCAATAGGCGCGGCATAAGGTTCTTCGCCCTTCGGAATGACACTAAGCCATGGTTTGATTTGCTGATAGTATGGATCAATCATCGGTTCGTCGCCGCGTAGATGCATGCGGATTATGAATGCACATGCATCTGCCAATTGCAGGGGTTTGCATTCGGCTTTTTCTGAAAACAGAACATTGTTTCGAATACGCTCTAGCGGGAGATAGCGATCATCAATCCCACGCCGTTTGATCTCTACTGGGTTCCGAAAGATAGCGTGTGCGTCTTGGATGTACCTTTTGGCGTCGTCGTGGTTTTCGGCAATCAACTGCGCCACCTCGTTCGGGTGCACTTCGCGCATCAAGTGTTCCGCGACAAAGGTGCACCCCATAAACGCGATTGAATGACAGAACAGCGAAGTGGTTGCCGGGTTGCCGTTTAGTTGGGGATATCGTTTCACTGACTCCGCCCGCACCGCCATCCCAAACAGGATTGGCATTTCAAAATGGCGCGGGATCGAGGCAATATCCTTGATGATCTCCAGTCGTTTCTCTCGCGCCCATTTGCGACGGTCGAAATAGCGAGAACCGTGCCAAAGATCGGTCATGTGAAACACAAACCCTTCGCGATCTTCCTTAGGGATATGTTTCTCTACCAAGCCGTCTAGGTGCTCCTCAAGTGGGATCAATTGGTCATCCCCATGAACCACGGCCCCAGCTACGACAGTATGCGGATTGTTTTGTGAGGTGCCAGCTTCGTCCACGTAGATAAAACGCACAACCTTACTTCCCAACGGTGGACCGCCACCGAAGGCGGCATGTTCGTTCACAACTTTCAGTATATTCTTACCTCTTTGGGCACACGAAAAGCAATAATAGGAAAATAATCCTTGACCCCGTCACGGTCCTCTGGTAGGGTTATGTCATCGTCACAGAACTGCGCCGATAGCGATGCGGCGGTGAGGGCGGTGGTGCCTGCGGGTGCACCGGGTTGAGACCTGGATGAATGCGCGAGGCGCCTCTGGATTTTCCGGGGCGCTTTTTTGGTGGCCGGTGCCTGGTGGCGCGGCCGGATTATTTCGGATCTTTGCGAGGCGTGTGATGACCGAGGCTTTTGCGGCCGCCGGGCGGCTTGGGCTGTCCGCGACGGATGCTTGTGTGGCAGGCGAGCTGGCGCTGGTCGACCGGCTGATCGATCTGCTCACGGCGCTCGAACCGTTCGAGATCAAGCAGTCGGCGGTGTCCGTCGATGCGGGGCCAGGCGAAGGGCGAGGGAACGGTGACGGGATTTGCGACGCCGCCGGTGATGCGGCAGCGGTCGAGACTGCAGGTTCGGCGACGGCCGCGACCTCTGAGATCGGAGCGCGGGCCGCGGCGGCGGGCGCGGCGGATGCCGGGCCTGTGCCGGAGGGCCATGCGGCGAAGCCTTCCGCCGAGAGCACCAGGGCCATGCTTGCCCGGATGCGCGCAGTGCTCGACCGCGAGGCGGCACGGCTGGGCGAGGACGGGCTCGAGGGCAAGGCGGCGGTCGACCAGGTGGCGCTGATCGCCCGCACGCTCGAAAAGATTGACCAGATGGAACGGCTGATTGCCGAGGACCAGGCCCGCGCCGCCGGTCAGCGGCTCGGGCCGCAGGAACGCGAGCAGCTGCGGCAGACGGTGCGGCAGCTCATTCTCGCCGCCGCCGAGCGGCTGGCGGTCGAGCGGGCAGGCGGGCCGGATGAGGCCCATGAGGCCCATGAGGCCAATCAGGCAGGCCAGGCGCGGCCATGAGCATCGCCGTGCGGACCGCCCCGATGACCGCGCCCTTGGCCACCCCTTTGGCACCCCATTTGGCCAGCGCATTGCCCGCTTGGTTTGCGGCAGGGCTGGCGGCGAGCGTCTGGGACAATCCGGTGCCCGGCGCGCCGGTGCCGATCCGCAACCTCGTGGCCCTCGGCCGGCAATTGCCGCCGGTGTGGCGCAGGCCACCGGCCCTCACGGAGCCGGACCTTCCCGGCGATATCCGGGATGCCGGGGACCCGGAGGCGGCAACGCCCAGCGCCGGGGACCCTTTCGCCGGGGATCTTTTCGCCGAGGACCTGGTCACAGCCCACATCGCCCGGTTCGACGACCGGACGCTGATGGCGCACGCCCATGACTGGTCCCTGACGGCGCGGCCCGAACAATTGCCGCCTCAAGGCGACTGGCGCACCTGGCTGATGATGGGCGGGCGCGGCTCAGGCAAGACCCGCGCCGGGGCCGAATGGGTGCACGCGCTCGCCTCGGGCGATCTGCCGGGGCTCGGGCGGGACGGCCGCATCGCGCTGGTGGCCGAAACATTTGGCGATGCCCGAGAGGTGATGATCGACGGCATTTCTGGGATCATGGGGATTGCGCGGGCCGAGCGGCCGAGCTTCGAGGCGACGCGGCGCCGGCTGGTCTGGCCCTCGGGCGCGGTGGCGCAGATGTTTTCGTCCGAAGATCCCGAAAGCCTGCGCGGGCCGCAATTCGATCTTGCCTGGTGCGACGAACTCGGCAAGTGGCGCCATGCGCGCGAGACCTGGGACATGCTGCAATTTGCGCTGAGGCTTGGGCAGCACCCGCGCCAGCTGATCACCACCACGCCGCGGGCGACGCCCTTGATGCTGGCGCTGGTCAAGGACCAGGCCACCCGGGTGACGCGGATCCGCACCGAGGACAATGCGGCCAACCTGGCGGCGGGGTTTCTCGAGACCATCCGGGCGCGCTATGGCGGCACGCGGCTGGGGCGGCAGGAACTCGACGGCGAGCTGATCGCCGACCGCGAGGACGGGCTGTGGCGGCGCGAGCAGATCGAGGCGCTGGTGGTGCGCAGCCACGGGCCGCTCCATCGCATCGTCGTCGCCGTCGATCCGCCGACCTCGGGCGAGTCGAAACACTCCTGCTGCGGCATCGTTGCCGTTGGCCTTGATGCTGATGGTCGCGCGGTGGTGCTGGCCGACGGCTCGGTCGAGGGCGCAAGCCCATCGCACTGGGCGGGCGCGGTGAGCCGGCTCTACCGCCGCTTCGACGCCGATTGCGTGGTGGCCGAAATCAACCAGGGCGGCGACATGGTGACGAGTGTGGTCAGAACCGTCGACCCGACGCTGCCGGTGCGCACCGTGCGGGCGACACGCGGCAAGTGGCTGCGCGCCGAACCGGTGGCGGCACTTTACGAGCAGGGCCGGGTGGCGCACGCTGGCCACTTCGCGGCATTGGAAGACCAGATGTGCGATTTCGGCCCCGACGGGCTCTCCTCCGGCCGCTCGCCCGACCGGCTCGATGCGTTGGTCTGGGCGCTGACCGAACTGATGCTGCGCCGGAGAGGCGAGCCGCAGGTGCGGCATTTGTGAGAAGCGGTCAGCCGTAAAACAAAGCGGCGAGGGCGAACAGGCCGGTCAGCAGCAAGGGCGGCCAGCCGATGTGGCGACCGCGGCTGACCACGAGATCGAAAATGCCGACCGCGGTAAAACTCAGGCCGACACTGCCCAGGATCATCGTTTGCAGATGCGGCTCGTCAAAGGCCAGCGCGTACAGAATGACGGCCAGAACGATCCAAGTAACTGATGTGACGTGCCAGGCGAACCGCAAGACCATGCGGGCCAGCTGGTGGTCGAGCACCCGGTTGCCACGATGTTTGAACAGCGGCCGCAACAGATAGATTTCGCCGCCGATCGAATGAAGCACGGACGTCACAACCAGCCCGGCAATGCTGGCGACGACCAACCATTGAAACAGCAAACGGCCACTCCTTGTGGGCAGGGATGCGCATTTTCTGGCGCTGCGCACCGGCAAGTATGCGTCAGGGTTTAACCACTGGATTTTGAAAGGGCAACATCATGGCATTCGGATTTCGGCTTCCCTGGACCCGGACGGAACAGGTCCGCCCGCCTGCAGCCAAGAGCTGGCTGCCGGGTGCGATGGCGGCGCTGTCGGGCGAACAGGCCGCGCAGTGGAGCGGGCGCAGCTATGGCGCGATTGCCCGCGAAGGCTTCATGCGCAACCCGGTGGCGCACCGGGCAACACGGATGATTGCCGAAGCGGCAGCCTCGGTGCCCTGGCTGGTGTTTGACGCCGGCCGCGAACAGGAGCGCCATCCGGTGCTGGACCTGCTTCAGCGGCCCGACCCGAATGGCACGGGAGACGGATTTTTCGAGACGCTGTACGGCCATCTGCTGCTCTCGGGCAATGCCTGGATCAACCCGGTCAGCGCCGCTGGACGCATCGCCGGGCTGCAGCTCTTGAGGCCGGACCGGATGCGGGTGATCGCGGGCGCCGACGGCTGGCCCGTGGCCTATGAGCATCAATCGGGCGGCAGGCGGCAGAGGTTTGCCGCCAACCCCGAGGAGGGGCCGGGCCTGTTGCACCTCAAGCTGTTTCATCCGCTTGATGATCATCTGGGATTTGCTCCGCTCGAGGCAGCTCTGATGGCGCTCGATCTGCACAATTCGGCGATGAGCTGGAACAAGGCGCTTCTGGACAATTCCGCCCGGCCGTCAGGCGCGCTGGTCTATCAGCCCAGGGACGGCGGCAACCTGACACCGGAGCAATACGAGAGGCTGAAGGCCGAACTCGAGGACGGCTACCAGGGCGCGCGACGGGCCGGGCGGCCGATGCTGCTCGAGGGCGGGCTCGACTGGAAGGCGATGGGGCTGACGCCGCGCGACATGGATTTCATTGAGGCGAGGAACGGGGCCGCGCGCGACATCGCGCTCGCGCTCGGCGTGCCGCCGATGCTCCTGGGCATCCCCGGCGACCTGACCTACGCCAATTACCAGGAGGCCAACCGCGCCTTCTGCCGATTGACCGTGCTGCCGCTGGTCGGCCGGACCGCGCTGGCGCTGACCGCCTGGCTGCAGCCGGTTCATGGCGCGGGGCTGAAGATCGATTACGACGCCGACCGCCTGCCGGGGCTTGCCGCCGAGCGTGACGGGCTCTGGGCCCGGCTCGGCGCCGCAGATTTCCTCACCGACGAGGAAAAGCGGGAAGCCGTGGGATATCAAAATGTTGCGGGCTGAACCGGACTCAATCCGGCAGCCAGATGAATCAGTTTGTGAACAAGAATTGATCGTCAGGGGCGGAGGTGAAGCGATGCCTAATATTGATCCGGACCCCGCGATGCTGGCGGCACGGATTGCCGGCGCCCTTGCCGGCGCGCTGGTCTCGCTCGCCTACATGATGCCGAGGGGAACGCGCGAGGCGGTGGCCCGCGCCATCGCCGGCATCGTCTCCGGCCTCGTCTTCGGCGCGCCGACGGGCGTCGCCCTGGCACACTGGCTGGGTGTGACGGAAATGCTTTCGCCCACCGAAACTCTGCTCACCGGATCGGCGGCGGCGAGCATGACCGCCTGGTGGGTGCTGGGCGCGCTCGCCCGCATCGCCGACCGGACCGGGCGCGGACCCCGAGCCTGAGCCGGGCCCGCATCGACCCCATTTCGACACCAACAAGGACATCACCATGACACCTGACTGGAGCGCATCCGGACGGCAGCGAAAGCGCGTCGATCTGGCCCTGGAAGATGTGAGCGGCGACGGCAGTTTCTCGGGCTATGCCAGCCTGTTCGGCGCGGTCGATCTCGGCCGCGACGTGATCGAGCCCGGCGCCTTCGCCGCCTCGCTGAAGCGCCGGGGAGCGGGCGACGTGCGCATGCTCTACCAGCACGACCCGGACCAGCCGATCGGCCGCTGGCTGTCGATCCGCGAGGACGCGCGCGGCCTGCATGTCGAGGGCAAGCTGTCACTTGGCGTGGCCCGCGCCCGCGAGGTGCACGAGCTGATGAAATCCGGCGCGCTCGACGGGCTGTCGATCGGCTTCCAGACCCTTCGCGCCCGCAACGAGGCCAAGGCCGGGGTGCGAAGGATATTGAGCGCCGATCTCTGGGAGATCTCGGTGGTGACGTTTCCGATGCAGCCGGGCGCGCGGGTGACCGCGGTCAAGGCCGCATCCGGGCTGACCGCGCCGCCGACAGTGCGCGAACTCGAACGCCGGCTCACGCGGGATGCGGGGCTGACACGGCGCCAGGCGCGCGGGCTGATCGCCCGCGGCTTCGGCGCGCTTTCGGACAGGCAGGACGCTGGCCCGGAGGATCTCAAACGCCTGGAACGGCAGTTGCGCAGGCTAACCGCGACGCTCGGCCGTTCCACCCCTTCCACCGACAACACCCTGTTGAAAGGACGACCAATGACCTTCCAGACCAGGGCGCCCCGCGCGCCCGAAACCAAGAGCATCGACGCCGACGTCTCCGCCGCCTTCGAGGACTTCATGTCCGCCTTCGAGCATTACAGGCAATCCAACGACGAGCGGCTGAGCGAGATCGAGCGCCGCGGCGGCGCCGATGTGATCACCGAGGAAAAGATGGCCCGCATCGACACGGCGCTCGACGAGCAGAAACGCGCGCTCGATGCGCTCGCGGTCAAGCGCGCGCGGCCCGATCTCGGACGCGGCGCGGCCCAGCCCAGCGCCGTGCGCCAGGCCTTCGACGCCTATGTCCGCCGTGGCGACGAGGCGGCGCTGCGCCAGACCGAACTCAAGGCGATGTCGGCGGGCAGCGATGCCGATGGCGGCTACCTGGTGCCGGACGAACTCGACACCGAGATCGGCCGCAGGCTTTCCGAACTCTCGCCGATCCGCTCGATCGCCACGGTGCGGCAGGTCTCGGGCGCTGTGCTGAAGAAGCCGTTCGCCCTGAACGGCATGGCTACTGGTTGGGTCGGCGAGACCGACGCCCGGCCGCAGACGAACACGCCGCAGCTCGCCGAGCTGCAGTTCCCGACCATGGAGCTCTACGCCATGCCGGCCGCCACCGCCTCGCTGATCGAGGACAGCGCGGTCGACATCGAGGGCTGGATCGCCAGCGAAGTCGAGGCGGCGTTTGCCGAGCAGGAGGGCGCGGCATTTGTCACTGGTGACGGCGTCAACAAGCCGCGCGGCTTCCTCGATTATCCGAGCGTTGCCGATGCCAGCTGGAGCTGGGGCAATCTCGGCTTCGTCGCCACCGGGGCGGCGGGCGCGTTCGGCACGGACCCGTCCGACAGCCTGGTCGAGCTGGTCTATGCGCTCAAGGCCGGACACCGGCAGAACGGGCGCTTCGTCATGAACCGCAAGACGCAGGCCCAGATCCGCAAGTTCAAGGATGCCGACGGCAACTATCTCTGGATGCCGCCGGCGGGCGCCGGCCAGGCCGCCTCGCTGATGGGCTTCCCCGTGATCGAGGCCGAGGACATGCCCGACGTGGCGGCCAACGCGCTGGCGCTGGCCTTTGGCGACTTCCGCCGCGGCTATCTGGTGGTCGACCGGACGGGCGTGCGCATTCTGCGCGATCCCTATTCTGCCAAGCCCTACGTACTGTTCTACACCACCAAGCGCGTTGGCGGCGGGGTGCAGAATTTCGAGGCGATCAAGCTTCTGAAATTCGCCGCCTGACGGAGCCTTCGCTCCTTGCGAGCAACCCCTCTCCCGGCTTCCGGGGGAGGGACTCGGACCCCCAAACCACGCACACCCCGGAGACTGCCATGACCCTGATTTCAACCGATCCGCCGCTGGCGGAGCCGGTGACGCTTGCCGAGTTGAAGGCGCATCTGCGCATCGATGCGGGCGATGAAGACACCCTGCTCGAGGGCCTGATCCGGGTCGCCCGCGCCCATCTCGAAGCGGTCACGGGCGTGGCGCTGATCACCCAGGGCTTTCGCTTGGCTCTCGATGACTGGCCCCGCGGCGAGGTGATTCATTTGCTCAAGACGCCGGTTCAAACCATTGATGCGATTCTGGTTTACGACGCCGACGGCGTGGAACAGACCCTCGATCTGTCGGGGCTCGTGCTTGACGGCACCGCGCACCCGGCGCGGCTCATGGTGCGGCAACGACCGCCTGCCGGCCAGCCGATCAACGGCATCGAGATCGAGTTCACCGCGGGCTTCGGTTCGGGCGCGGAGCTGCCGCCAGAACTCAAGCGGGCGGTTCTGATTCATGCCGCTTATCTCTATGAATTCCGCGGCGCGGTGACGCCGGACATGCAGCCTGCCGCGATCCCCGCGGGCTATGACCGGCTGATCGCGCCCTGGCTGCGGAGGTCGCTGTGATGGCCGCGATGTTCATCGATCCGGGACGATTGAGCGCCCGGCTGGATCTGGAAACGCCGGCCGATCTGTCTGACGGGCAGGGCGGCGTGACCGGGGGCTGGACGCCGGTGGCGAGCGTGTGGGCTCGGATCGAACCGCTGCGCGCTGCGCCCCGAGAAGAGGCGAGCGCGGGCACCGCGCCCATCACCCACCGGGTCACCATCCGCTATCGCGACGATGTCCGCCACACCATGCGCTTCGTCCACCGCGGCCGCGAGCTCTTGATCCGCGCCGTGCGCGATCCCGACGAAAGCCGCCGCTACCTGGTCTGCGACTGCGAGGAGAACCGGCCATGAGCGTCAATCAACTGCAACAGGCAGTGGTCGAGCGTTTGGCCAACAGCCCGGCCGTTCTCGCGATCACCGGCGCAGGCCGGATTTTTGACCGGCTGATCACCCGCGCCGAGCCGCCCTACCTGGTGCTGGGCGAGATCACCAGCAGCGATTTCTCGACTGGTGAATCCGATGCCAGCGAACACCGCTTCGAAATCGAGGCGTGGAGCAAACAGAACGGCCGCAGAGAGGCGGTCGGACTGGCCGATGCGGTTCGCGCCGCCCTGCATGACGCCGATCTGACGCTCGCCGGCGCGGTGCTGATCAACCTCCGCCACGAACGCACTGTCAGTCGTCGCGCGCCCAAGACCGGGCTGCATGTGGCGCGGCTCAGGTTCCGCGCGGTGACCGAGCCGTGATCGCCGCCTGCTCCGAAAGCGAAGACCCAGATTTTGAAAGGACACATCCATGACCGCCCAGAAAGGCAAGGACCTGCTCATCAAGATCGATGATGGCGGGAGTTACGTCACCATCGCCGGCCTGCGCGCAAGGAGGCTGGCCTTCAATGCCGAGGCCGTCGACATCACCGACGCGGAATCAGCGGGGCGCTGGCGCGAGCTTTTGGGCGGCGCCGGGATGCAGCGGGCTTCACTGTCGGGCGGAGGCCTGTTCAAGGACCAGGCCAGCGATGCGCTCGCTAGATCCGTGTTCTTCGCCGGCGAGATCCGCGACTGGCAGGTGGCGATCCCGGATTTCGGCACCGTCACCGGGCCGTTCCAGATCATGGCGCTCGAATATGCCGGCCGGCACGATGGCGAGATGACCTTCGAGATCGCGCTCGAATCCGCCGGCGCGCTTGTCTTCGCTGCTGTGTGAGGTGGCGATGAGCGTTCATCCCAACCGCCGCCGCGGCGAGATCGCGGCGCAATTCGATGGCGAGATCCGGCTGCTGTGCCTGACGCTGGGCGCGCTGGCCGAACTCGAAAGCGCCTTCGGCGTCGACGATCTCGTCGAGCTGGCCGAGCGCTTCGAAGCCGGGAAACTCTCTGCCGGCGACATCATCCGCATCGTCGGCGCCGGGCTGCGCGGCGCGGGCAACCGGCTGAGCGACGAGGACGTGGCCGAGATGTCGACCGAGGGCGGGGCTGCGGGCTTTGCCCGGATTGCCACCGAACTGCTCTGGCTGAGCTTCGGCGGCGCCGAGACCGACCGGCTTTCACAATCAACACCCAATCGGGAGGGCCGGGCTCCGGACAGGCCCGAAAACCCTCCCGGGCCGCAGGTGGCGCCGAGGTGACGATGCCGGACCGGACGTTTTTCCCCTGGGCGTCCGTGCTCCGTTTCGGCCTCGGCCACCTGCGGCTTCCCCCTGATGCCTTCTGGCGGCTCAGCCTTACAGAACTCAACGCGCTCGCCGGCGCGGACGCCCGGCCTGAAACGACCACCCGGACCTCGCTGCAGGCGCTGATGGCGCTCTACCCGGACAGCCGAGCGGAGCCCGCCCAACACATGCGAAAGGACCTTGCCGATGACCGATGAGCCGAACCTCAACGTCTCCGTCGAACTCGATCTCAATGGCGCCGACCGGGCGCTCGATGAGCTGACGCGCAAGGCCGACGCCTTTGGCGGGGCGCTTTCCGGGGCCTTGAAATCTGCCACCGTCGACGGCCGCGGCCTTGACGACGTGCTCAGAACGCTCGGAACCCGCATGGTCGGCATTACGGTGGATGCCGGAACGCGCCCGCTCAACCAGCTGATGAGCAATTCGATCGCCGGTCTGACCGGCAGTCTCGGCCGCCTCCTGCCATTTGCCAGGGGCGGGGTGCCTGGCCGGATGCACGCCTTTGCCGATGGCGGCGTGGTCGGCGGACCGTCCTATTTTCCGATGCCGGGTGGCGATGTCGGGCTGATGGGCGAGGCGGGCGCGGAAGCGATCCTGCCGCTCGCCCGCGGGCCGGACGGACGTCTGGGGGTGGCGGCGGGCACAGGCACGCAACCGGTGCAGGTGACCTTCAATGTAACCACGCCGGATGCGCAGAGTTTTTCCAAGTCCGAGGCCCAGGTCACCGCCATGCTGGCCCGTGCCGTCGGCCGTGGCCGGCGCGGCCTGTAGGAGGCAGACATGAGCAATGGTTTTCACGAGGTGCGGTTTCCGCTCCGGCTTTCGCTCGGCGCCAGCGGAGGGCCGGGACGGCGCACCGACATTGTCGCGCTGTCCAACGGCGGCGAAACCCGCAACGCCCGCTGGGCCGATGCACGGCGGCGCTATGACGCCGGAACCAGTTTGCGCGGGCTCGATGACCTCTATCAACTCACCGCGTTCTTCGAAGCTCGGCGCGGCCAGCTCTACGGCTTTCGCTTCCGCGATCCGGTCGACCATGCCTCGGCGCCGCCGGGGCAGGCGGTCACCGCCATCGACCAGCAGATCGGGGTGGGAGACGGGGTGAAGGTCCTGTTCGAACTGACGAAGACCTATGCCGATGCCGGCGGCGCCACCACGCGAAGGATTGAAAAGCCCGCCGAGGGCAGCGTCGTGCTGGCTGTCGGTGGCCTGGCGCTGGAACCGGGCGAATACGCGGTCGATCACATCACCGGCCTTGTCACGATTGCGCCCGGATCGGTTCCTGCGCTCGGCGCGATCGTGACCGCGGGCTACGACTTCGACATTCCGGTGCGCTTTGACACCGACCGCATCGAGATCAGCCTCGCGGCCTTCAAGGCGGGCTCGGTGCCGAGCGTGCCGCTGGTGGAGATCAGGCCATGAGGAATATTCCCGAAGCGCTTGCAACGCATCTTGAACAGACCTCGACCACCACCTGCCATGCCTGGCGGCTGACACGGACCGATGGCCTGGTGCTGGGCTTCACTGAGCACGATCATGATCTCGAATTCGCCGGTACGGTGTTTTCCGCTGCCACCGGATTTCGCGCCAGCGAGGTGGAAAGCGGGCTGGGACTGGAAGCCGACGCCGCCACTGTGGCCGGCGCCTTTTCCGATGCGTCGATCAGCGCCGACGATCTGGCGCTCGGGCGTTATGACGGCGCCCGCGTAGAGACCTTTCTGGTCAACTGGCAGAGTCCGGGCGACCACGTGCTGCTGTCGACGCGGGAGCTGGGCGAGGTCCGCACCGCCGGACAGGCGTTCACGGTCGAACTGCGCAGCCTGGCTGCCTCGCTCGACCAGCCGCATGGGCGGCTCTACGGACGCCGCTGTGACGCCGACCTGGGCGACGCACGCTGCGGTAAGGACATCTCTGCGGGTCCGTTCACGCTGAGCGGGACTGTCGTCGCGGTCAGCGACGGGATGACGTTGATCGTGAGCGGTCTCGACGGTCGGCCCGCGGGCTGGTTCGACCAGGGCCGTATCCGTTTCGTGACCGGCCTGCTTGCCGGCCTGTCCGCCGACATTTCCAGCCATGCGATTGAGCCCGGCGGAGCGCGGTTGGGGCTGTGGTCGCCGTTGGCGCGGCTGCCCGCGCCTGGGGATCAGGTGTCGGTCACCGCGGGCTGCGACAAGTCTTTTGAGACCTGTTCAGCCAAGTTCGGTAACGGATTCAATTTTCAGGGCTTTCCCTATCTGCCCGGAGGCGACTTTGCCTATGGCTACGCCGATGCCGATACCGTCCACGACGGAAGGCCGATCGTGCCATGAGCGCGGATCCTCACGGCGAGCGCATCGTCGCGGCAGCGCGCGGCTGGATCGGCACGCCCTATCGGCATCAGGGATCGCGCAAGGGCGTCGGCTGCGATTGCCTCGGGCTGGTGCGCGGGGTCTGGGCCGAGATCACAGGCAGCGTGACGCAAGACCCCGGAGCCTATGCGCCCGACTGGGCCGAGCGGGCCGGAGCCGAGCGGCTTCTGTTGGCGGCACGGCTGCATTGCGGCGATCCTGTTGGGCTATCGGAGGTGATGGCCGGTGACATCGTGCTGTTCCGCTGGCGCGACGGCGTCTCCGCCAAGCATGCGGGCATTCTCTCGAGTCCGGATCATTTCATCCACGCCTATGAGCCGGTGGGCGTGATCGAAAGCGCGCTGGTTCCCTCCTGGCGCCGGCGGATTGCCGCCGTTCACCGTATTCCCCAGGCCAGCTGAAAAGCGAGTTCATCCCATGGCGACAATCCTTCTGCAGGTGGCCGGCGCTTCGCTCGGCGGTGTCTTCGGACCGGTCGGCACGGCGATCGGCTCGGCCATCGGCGCCACCGTCGGCGGCATGCTCGACACCGCGCTGATCAACTCCACCCGGACCATTGCCGGACGGGGCCTGAGCGGCGCGCGCATTCCCTCCGCCGATGAAGGCTCGCCGATCCTGCGCGTGCATGGCTCGATGCGCATCGCCGGCGCATTGATCTGGGCGACCCGGTTCGAGGAAACCGTGACGCAGGAACGCCAGGGCGGCAAGGGCGGCGGACCGAAGGTCGAGCGCTATCACTATCACGCCAATTTCGCGCTTGGGCTGTGCGAGGGCCCGATCGCCTTCATCCGGCGGGTCTGGGCCGACGGACGCGAGCTCGATCTCGAGAGCCTCGACATGCGGATCTATCGTGGGACAGCCAGCCAATTGCCCGATCCGCTGATCGAAGCCAAGCAGGGTGCCGGACGGGCGCCGGCCTGGCGCGGGCTTGCGTATGTTGTGTTCGAGCGCTTGCCGCTTGACGATTTCGGCAACCGGATTCCGGCGCTGCAGTTCGAGGTGATCCGGCCGGTGGGCGGGCTGGAACCGGCAATCGAGGCGGTGGCACTGATCCCTGGTTCGACCGAGCATGGCTATGCGACGACGCAAGTGCGTGAGACCACCGGGGTCGGCGCCGCGCGAACGCTCAACCGCAACATGCGCCAGGCCGCGACCGACTGGACGCAATCGATCGATGAATTGCAGGCGCTGTGCCCAAATCTCAAGTCGGTCGCGCTGGTGTCGGCCTGGTTCGGCGACGATCTGCGCGCCAGCCATTGCCGCTTCCGCCCCGGCGTCGAGGTCGTCGCGCGCAACGGGGAGACGCGGCCCTGGAAGGTGGGCGGGCTCGACCGGACAACCGCGCACCTGGTTTCCACCAGCAATGGCGGCCCCGCCTATGGCGGCACGCCTGACGATGCCGCGCTCGTCGAGGCGATCCGCGATCTCAAAGCGCGCGGGCTCAAGGTGGTGCTCTATCCCTTCGTGCTGATGGACATACCGGCCGGCAATGGCCTGCCAGATCCCGGCGGCGGAACCGGGCAGCCGGTCTACCCCTGGCGCGGGCGGATGACGGTGAGTGTCGCGCCGGGATTACCGGGAACGCCGGACGGCACGGCCACGATGCGAGCCGAAATCGTTGCGCTGTGCGGCGGAACGCTTGTCTCCGATGTCGTCGTCTCGGGTGACAGCGTTGCCTGGACCGGTGGCGACGAGGGCTACCGGCGCTTCATCCTGCATCACGCCGCACTGGCCATTGCGGCCGGCGGCGTCGACGGCTTTGTCATCGGCTCGGAGATGATCGGCCTGACCCGGCTCAGGGATGATGCCGGGGCGTTTCCCTTTGTTGATCAGCTGATCCAGTTGGCCGCCGACAGCAAGGCGACGCTGGGCGGGGCGACGACGGTGACCTATGCCGCCGACTGGACCGAATATGCCGGCTACCGGCCCGATGACGGTTCCGGCGACGTTCATTTCAATCTCGATCCGCTCTGGGCACATCCGGCCATCGGCGCCATCGGCATCGACAACTACATGCCGCTGAGCGACTGGCGCGACGCGGATCTGTCGGCCGGCAATCCCGATGATGCGAATTTTGCCAATGATCAGGCAGCCATGCGAGCCGGCATCGTCGGCGGTGAAGGCTATGACTGGTACTATGCCGGCAAGGCGGGGCGGGATGCGCGGGAGCGGCTTGCGATCACCGACGGTCTTGCGGGCAAGCACTGGGTTTACCGGGTCAAGGATCTGCGCGGCTGGTGGCAGAACCAGCATTTCGACCGTGTCGGGGGAGCCGAGGCGGCAAGCCCCAGCCCCTGGGTCCCCGGCTCGAAGCCGTTCTGGTTCACCGAGCTGGGATGCCCGGCGGTCGACAGGGGCGCGAACCAGCCCAACCTGTTTCCCGACCCGAAATCGTCGGAAGGCGCGATCCCCTGGTACTCGTCGGGCGGGCGCGATGACCTGGCGCAGCGGGCGTTTCTCGAGGCGCATCTTGCCCACTGGTCGGGGGCGGCGAATGCAGATGGCATGGTCGCCACCGACCGTATTCATCTGTGGACCTGGGACGCGCGGCCGTTTCCGGCGTTTCCGCTGTCCGCGCGGGTCTGGTCCGACGGCCCGAACTGGCGTACCGGCCACTGGCTCAATGGCAGGCTGGGGACCGTTGCGCTGAAGGACCTGATCGCGGCCATCCTGACGGAAGCCGGAATGACCGGTTTCAACGTGGACCGTGTCGACGGCATGGTGACCGGGCATGTGATCTCGAGCCCGGCCTCGGTGCGCGCGGTGCTGGCGCCGCTGGTCGAGGCCTTCGCCATCGATGTCCGGGAAGGGGCCGGTGGGCTGGAGTTCACCTCGCGGCTCACCCGTGGCGCGGCGCCGCTGGAAATCGATGCGGTGGCGGAGCCCGCCGAGGGGCCGCTGTTCGAGGAAATCCGTGGCGAACGCAGCGAGTTCGCCAACGAGGCCGTTCTGCTGTCGGCCGATCCGATGAGCGATTACGCCCCGGCCTCGGCCCGATCGCGCCGGCTCGAGGGCGAGGCCGCGCGCCAGCATGATCTGCCCCTGAGCGTTGCGATGGAGGCGGGACTGGCCCGCGTCACCGCCGATCGCTGGCTGCAGGATCACCGCTTGCAGCGCCGCCAGCTGCGCTTTGCGCTGCCGCCACAGGCCGCCGGAATTGAGCCTGGCGACACCGTCCGGTTCGCGATGGAGAACGCCCCGCCGAGCCGCTTCCGCATCACCCGCATCGAGGATGGCGAGATCCGCCGCATCGAGGCCGTGGCTCATGTTGGGGCCGCTGCGCCGCGGTCGAACGAGGACTACGGCGGCGAAACGGGCAACGATGCCAATGCGCCATTCGCACCGGAAGTCGTTCTGCTCGACTTGCCGGTGCTGTCGGGGAACGACGAAACCGGATGGGCAAGGGCAGGGGCACTGGCGATCCCCTGGCGGCAGATGGTTCTGTCGAGTTCCGTTGAAACCGAAGGCTATGCGGCGCGGGTGACGCTGGATGCGCCGGCCCGCATCGGCGCGCTGGCCGAGGCCTTGCCGCCGGGGTCAATCGAAGGACGGTTTGACTGTGGCAACGCGATCCTGGCCGATCTGGGTTTTGGCGGCCTTTCGAGCGCCAGCCGTCTGGCGGTGCTCAACGGCGCCAACGCGGTGGCGGTCCGCTCGGAAGCCGGGAGCTGGGAGATCATCCAGTTCGAGATCGCCGAGGAGATCGCACCGGGACGCTGGCGGCTTGAAAGCCTGTTGCGCGGACAGGCCGGAACCGACGACGCCATGCGCGCCGGCGCAGCCTCCGGTTCGGCCTTCATCGTTCTCGACGGCTCGGTCAGATCGCTCGGTCTGTCCCTGGACGAGGCCGGACGCGCCTTCAACTGGATCGCGGAAGCAAGCGGCGGACTGGCCGGCGGACCGTCGCCGACGATGTTCGCCGGCGGGGAACGGGCGCTCACGCCGCTGTCGCCGGTACATCTTCGCGCCGAGAGGCGGGCGGAAGGCATCAGGCTGTCCTGGATCCGCCGCGGCAGGCTTTCGGCTGACAGCTGGACCCCCGCCGAGATTGCCAATGACGAGGGCTTCGAGCGCTACCGCATCGACATCCTCGATGGCGTCAAGGTTATCCGGACGGTGGAAATGACCACATCGGAGTGGCTCTATCCGGCGGCCGATGAACTCACGGATTTCGGCGCACCGCAGGCGCAGCTGACCTTTCGCGTCGCACAGGCCGGAAGGCGCGTCCCCTGGGGGATCAACCGAACGGCAGCATGCAGTCTCTGATCTCCTCAGACGGCATCTCCAAACCAGACTGAAAATCCAGCCCGAAAACCTTGAAAGGACATCTGCGATGACCGACATCAAACCTTGGTGGCAATCGAAAACCCTGTGGGGCGCCATCGTCACGATAGGTTCGGCCGTGCTTGGCCTGACGGGACTTGATCTCGGCGAGACGGATCGCGAGGCGCTGACCGGGCTTCTGACTTCGCTCGGTGCCGCGATTGGCGGCATGATAGCCATCTTCGGGCGGATCAAGGCCAAAAACCGGATCGGTTGAACGCCGCTTGGCGACCGGTGCCGGTTTCCATTCATTTGCGGTTCAGGCAGGATCTTGTATCACTGGCTCCAAGATGAAATACGAACCGCTCCAGGGCTGATCATGATCATGAATTTCCTCAGTATCGGCTTAGTCGCCGCCCAGGCCGCAACCATGGCGCCGGTCGCCACCGTGTCGCAGGATCTGCGGGCGCCTGATGGCACCGCCATCGTCCGCACCGCATCCGACTGCTCGGGCGCAGCCAATCAGGTTGTCGGCCAGACCGGCGGACAATTGCTCTCTGCTTCCGCCCAGACGGAAGGCGGTCAGGCGGTCTGCGTGATCACGGTACTGGTACCCGGCAGCGGTAATGACCGCCCGAAGAAAGTCACCGTCACGGTTCCGCAGTAGGAAAACGGCAGTGCAATCGGGGCGGGGCTCGGCAGGTCCTGAAATGCCTGGCCTTTTCACGCCGGCCTGTGCGGATCGCGCGAGTCGGTGCATGGTAAGAGGGCGCGTACAGGCGGTATTGAGCCGACCGCGCGAAGACACAAAGCGGGAGCAGTTCAAGTGCGCATCTTGATCGTCGAGGATGACAAGGATCTCAATCGCCAGCTGGCCGAGGCGCTGCTGGAGCAGGGCTACGTGGTCGACCGTGCCCATGATGGCGAGGAAGGCCATTTCCTCGGTGACACGGAGCCCTATGACGCGGTGATCCTCGATATCGGCTTGCCAGAAATGGACGGCGTCACCGTGCTTGAGAAATGGCGCGCTGACGGCCGCGCCATGCCGGTGCTGATCCTGACCGCGCGCGATCGCTGGAGCGACAAGGTCGCCGGTATCGACGCCGGCGCAGATGACTATGTCACCAAGCCGTTTCACGTCGAGGAGGTGCTCGCACGCATCCGCGCCTTGATCCGCCGCGCCTCCGGCCATGCCTCTTCCGAGATTACCTGCGGTCCGGTCCGGCTCGACACCAAGGCGTCCAAGGCCAGCGTGGATGGTACAACGCTGAAACTGACCAGCCACGAGTACCGGCTTCTCTCCTATCTGATGCACCACATGGGAGAGGTGGTGTCGCGCACCGAACTGGTCGAACACATGTATGATCAGGATTTCGACCGCGATTCCAACACCATCGAGGTTTTCGTCGGCCGGCTGCGCAAGAAGATCGGCGTCGAGCTGATCGAGACCGTGCGCGGTCTCGGCTACCGGATGGTTGCGCCCGAAGGCGACAGCAGCGGCAAGTCCGGATGAAGCGCGGTTCGCTTACCGCCCGCGTCCTGCTGTTTGCATCCGTATGGGCCGTGATCGCCCTGGTGGCGATCGCCATTGTCATTTCCCAACTCTATCGGACCGGCAGCGAACGCGCCTTTGCCGACCTGCTCCGTGCCCATCTCAACAGCGTCATCAATGCAGTGACAATCAACGAGCAGGGGCGCCTGGCTGGCAATCCGCAACTGGGCGACCTTGTGTTCGACCAGCCCGGCAGCGGCTGGATCTGGCTGGTTGAGCCGCTTGGTGGCCTGGATGGCCCGCGGTTGGCTTCGATTTCCATCGGCGAAGAGGCGATACCGTCCCCATCACTTGAGATCTTGCCCTTCGGTGATCGTTATCAGCGCAGCTACGCGGCCGATGATGGCTTTGGCAACCACCTGGAAGTCATCGAGACTGAAGTCGAACTCGACAACCAGGGCCATGCCGCACGGTTCCGCGTCGGCGGCAACCGCGCGGTGCTGGAAGCCGAAATCGCCGATTTCTCGGCCAATCTCTACCTGGCGCTGGCGCTGTTCGGGATTGGCAGCCTGATCGTCAACGCCATCGCCATTCTTTATGGTCTCCGGCCGCTCGATCATGCCCGGCAGGCGCTCGGCCGCATCCGCGCCGGCGAGGCGCAGCAGCTCGACGGCAGTTTTCCGCGCGAGATCGCCCCACTGGCGGGTGAGATCAACGCGCTGATCGAGGCCAACCACCGGGTCATCGAGCGGGCCCGCATGCAGGTCGGCAACCTGGCCCATTCGCTGAAAACGCCCATTGCCGTGCTGATCAACGAATCCCGTGACATGACGCCGGCGCATGCGAGCCTTGTGCGCACCCAGGCTGAAACCATGCAGGCCCAGGTGCAGACCTATCTCGACCGGGCCCGCATCGCCGCCCAGCGCGGCAGCGTTCTGGCGCGCACCGAAGCCGCGCCCGTCATCGAGCGGCTGGTGCGGGTGATGGCCAAGCTGAACCGGGATCTGGACTTTGCCGCAGATATCGAACCGCGCGACGCGGTGCTCGCCATGGAAAGCCAGGATCTGGAGGAGGCGCTCGGCAACCTGGTGGAGAATGCCGCCAAGTTCGCGCGCAACAAGGTCGTGGTCAGATTGCGCCCGGCGCCCGCCGTCGAGGGCGAGAGGCAGATGGTCCGCATCGACATCGACGATGATGGCCCAGGCCTCGATGATGAAGGCATGCGCGAGGCGATGAAACGCGGTCGCCGTCTCGACGAATCCAAGCCCGGAACCGGTCTCGGTCTGTCGATCGTTGGCGAGATCGCGTCGGAGTACAAAGGCGGTTTCACGCTGGCGCGCGGCGAAAGCGGCGGCCTTTCGGCACGATTGACCCTGCCGGCGCTGATCACGGAGGCTTGAACCGACGTGGTTGGTTACCAGGCGCCTGCTCGGGTAGTCTCGATGGGAGGTGCGGTGGTGCGCCACAATGCCGCCACAGGAACAAGGCATGAACCTGAAGAGGCGGAGGTCCCGGTTTGCGGGGCTTGTCCGCAATTCAAGCGAGGATGACGGCAGCATGGCAATTTTGGTCTCAAGAGTGACGCGGTTCGGTATCATTGCCTTGCTGGCGGGAGCAGTTGCCGGATGTGCCGCCACCGGGGGTGTGCAGCCTTTGGCGTTCGCACCCGTCTCTACTCCCAAAGTGGCCGACAGCGACGCCATTCTGGCCGCGCTCAATGGCGGAATCCTGCCGCAGGACGCCGCTGGCGGTCTGGCCGGGCCCGACCGGTTGCGCGCTCTGGAAGCCGAATACCAGGCGCTGGAAAAGGCCTCGCTTGGCCAGGTCGTCGCCTGGAAGAGCCAGGCCCGGGGAACCGCCGGCGAGGTTTCTGCCGGAACGCCCTATCAGGTCGGCCAGCAGAACTGTCGCCAGTACACCCATACCGCCACCATCAGGGGTGTGCCGGTGAAGGGGCAGGGAGCAGCCTGCCGCAACGAGGATGGCAGCTGGACGCCGCTGGGTTGATCGCTGGTTTCGGCGCGGAAAGGTCATGTCGCACGCGCATTTTGACCGTCTGCTGATCCCTGCATGAGGCCGATGAAAGAGAAGCCCCGGCGCAAGCGCCAAGCGGTCTCGAATGTCGGTCCGGACCGGCGCCTCGCGGCGTATTCTGGTGTGCATGCGGGCTCGCAACACTCAAATACGCGACCAAACGCCCCAATTGGGGAATCAAGGCCGATTGATGTTGGAAAACAATCAATGCTCGGATATTGAAGCATCATGTTGTTTTGGGTAATCGCCGCCGTCATGACTGCCATTGTCACCGTGGCCCTTATGGGACCGGTGATGCGTTCACGTGCGCAGGCGTCCGACGCGCCTGAATTGCATGACATCGAGGTCTATCGCGACCAGTTGGCCGAGGTCGATCGCGATCTGGCCGATGGCCTCGTCGATCCGGTTCAGGCGGAGGTCGCGAGGACCGAAATCTCCCGCAGGCTTCTGGCGGCAGCACGCAAGAGCGAAGCCGCGGGCACCGATGACGCGTCCGATCGCAACCGACAGCTGCGCCGCGTCGCAGCGATCGCAGTTGCCCTTTTCATGCCTCTTGCAGCCCTGACCGCCTATCTTGAGTTCGGCCGCCCCGGTCTGCCACAACTGCCGCTCGCGGCACGGCTTCAGGCCGATCCGCAGACCAACGACATCGCCATGCTGATCGCCCGGGCCGAGCAGCACCTGGCCGAAAATCCGGATGATGGCCGGGGCTGGGACGTTCTCGGCCCGATCTATCTCAGGACCGGGCGTTTTGAGGATTCGGCTGCCGCGTTCAAGAAGGCGATTTCCATTCTGGGGCCGTCACCGACCCGGCTTGCGAGCCTTGGGGAGGCCCTGTTTTCCGCTGCCGGTGGGATCGTGACCGAAGAGGCGAGCCTGGCTTTCCAGACCGCCCGGGAACTTGATTCGACCGATCCGCGGCCGCAATTCTTCCTGGCTGTGGCCCTGGCCCAGTCGGGCAAGACCAGCGAAGCCCGCGCGGCCTTCTCCGGCATGCTCGAAACGGCGCCGCCGGATGCGCCATGGATCCCGGCTGTTCAAAGCCAGTTGGCGGCACTTCAGCAGCAACCGCAGACCTCGCCATTGTCGCCGGCGGGTGCCGCACCTGGAAATCCCTCCGCCGCCGATATCGCCGCTGCGCAAAACATGAGCGCGGAAGACCGTCAGGCGATGATTGCCTCGATGATTGAAGGGCTGGAAGCCAGGCTCGCGGACAATCCCGACAATGTCGCCGGATGGCTGCGGCTGGTGCGGTCTCACGTTGTCACCGGAAACCGTGACAAGGCGCAGACGGCGCTGGATCGGGCCTTTGCTGCGTTCGCCCCCTCCGGACCTGAGAACTCACAGCTGACCGCGTTGGCTGGCGAACTTGGCCTGAATGCAACGCCCACGCTTGGCGGCGTTCCGATGGCGCCTGCCGTTCCCGGACAGGAGCAGCCCGCCGTTGAGCCGTCCGCGGCGGCCAAGACGCCGTTCATTCTGCCGCCCGCAGGCAGCGAAACGCTGGCTTCGCAAGAGCGTCAGACTGATGACGCTGCGCCTGCGGGGCCGTCGCAGGCCGACATCGCCGCGGCCGCCGACATGTCCGTCGAGGACCGGGCGTCGATGATCCGCTCCATGGTGGAATCGCTCGATGCGCGGATGGTCGAAAACCCTGACAATCTCGAAGGCTGGCTGCGCCTTGTGCGCTCCTATGCCGTCCTCGGAGACCGGTCCGCGGCGCAAACGGCGCTTGAGCGTGCCGGTACGACATTCGCTGTGGAGAGCGACGGCGGCCGCGCCTTGGCCGAACTCGCAGCCCAGCTAGGGCTGGAACCTGTTGTGGAGAGCCAATGAACCGCAAGCAGAAACGATTGTCCATCATTGCCGCCGGTGCGGTTTTCCTCGCAGGAGCCGCGGCTCTGGTGACGTCCGCTCTGCGCGAGCAGATCGTGTTCTTCAACTCGCCAACCGATGTGCTGGCTCAGCCGCTGGCACCCGGCACCCGGGTCCGGCTTGGCGGACTGGTTGAGGAGGGCACCGTCCTGCGCGGCGAGAATTCGGCGGTGACCTTCCAGGTGACCGACACCAATGCTTCGGTCAAGGTTCGCTATGTCGGTATCCTGCCCGATCTGTTCCGTGAGGGGCAGGGCGTGGTCACCGAGGGCGTGTTTTCGCCCGAGGAAGGCACCTTCATGGCCGATACGGTTCTGGCCAAGCATGACGAGAATTACATGCCCAAGGAAGTCGCCGATGCGCTCAAGGCGCAGGGTGTCTGGCAGGAGGGCGATCCGCCACCAGGCGTGAACGTCAAGGAGACGCCAGTCTATTGACCGGCCGGGGTGCCGCAGACGTGCAGGAGGAAAGAAGCCATGATCATTGAAATCGGCCATTTTGCCCTGATCCTCGCGCTGGCGACCGCGATCGTTCAGTCGGTGGTACCGCTGATCGGAGCCCGGCGCCGCGACGCGGGAATGATGGCGGTCGGTCCGCAGGCGGCGGTGACTTCGCTGATGCTGGTGGCGATCTCTTTCTTCGCGCTCACCCACGCCTATGTGGTGTCCGACTTCTCGGTCCAGAACGTTGTGGAGAACTCCCACTCGCTCAAGCCGATGCTCTACAAGGTGACCGGCGTCTGGGGCAATCACGAAGGCTCGATGCTGCTTTGGGTGCTCATCCTGGTGCTCTTCTCTGCGCTGGTGGCGCTGTTCGGTCGCAATCTGCCTGATACGCTGAAGGCAAATGTGCTTGCGGTTCAGGCATGGGTCACCGTGGCATTTCTGCTCTTTGTCGTGCTCACCTCCAATCCGTTCAACAGGCTTGACCCGGCGCCCCTGGAAGGCAATGACCTCAACCCGATCCTGCAGGACATCGGCCTGGCGATCCATCCGCCGCTGCTCTATCTCGGCTATGTCGGCTTCTCTATTTCCTTTGCCTTTGCCATCGCCGCCCTGATCGAGGGCCGCATCGACGCCGCTTGGGCCCGCTGGGTGCGGCCGTGGACATTGACCGCCTGGATCTTTCTCACCGCCGGCATCTCGATGGGCAGCTACTGGGCCTATTACGAGCTCGGGTGGGGCGGCTGGTGGTTCTGGGACCCGGTCGAGAACGCCTCGTTCATGCCCTGGCTGGTCGGTACCGCGCTGCTTCATTCAGCGCTGGTGATGGAAAAGCGCGAGGCGTTGAAGATCTGGACGGTGCTGCTTGCCATCCTGACATTCTCGTTCTCGCTGCTGGGTACGTTTCTGGTCCGCTCCGGCGTTCTGACGTCGGTGCACGCCTTTGCCACCGATCCGGCGCGCGGCGTGTTCATCCTCGGCATCCTGGTGGTCTTTATCGGAGGGGCGCTTGCCCTTTTCGGCCTCAGGGCGGGAACGCTCAAGGCAGGTGGGATGTTCGCGCCGATATCGCGCGAAGGCTCGCTGGTCCTCAACAACCTGTTCCTGACCACGGCCGCCGCAACGGTTCTGGTCGGCACGCTCTATCCGCTGCTGCTCGAATCGGTGACCGGCACCAAGATCTCTGTTGGCCCGCCCTTCTTCAACCTGACCTTCGGCCCGCTGATGGTGCCTTTGCTGCTGGCGGTTCCTTTCGGGCCCTTGCTGGCCTGGAAGCGGGGCGATCTCGCCGGTGCGGCGCAGCGGCTCTATTTTGCCGCCGGCGGATCGCTGCTGGTGGGCCTGGGAGTGGTCTTCATTCAGACCGGCGCACCGGTTCTTGCCGGGCTCGGAATTGCTCTCGGCGTGTTCCTGATCCTGGGCGCCCTGACCGATCTGGCGCTTCGCGCCGGCATCGGCCGCGTCGGCGCCGGTGTGGCCTGGAGCCGGCTGATCGGTCTGCCGCGCTCTGCCTTCGGATCGGCGCTCGGCCATATGGGACTCGGCGTCACGGTGATCGGTGTGGTTGCGGCAAGCGTGTTCTCCACGGAAACCGTGATCGCCATGAAGCCGGGCGACACGGCGACAGCCGGCGGCTATGAGCTGCGTTTCGACGGGATCCGCGATTACAACGGCCCCAACTATACGTCGCAGTCAGGCGAGTTCACGGTGATGCGCGACGGCGTGGAAGTGGCCAAGACCGCTTCCGCCAAGCGCTTCTACCAGGCCCGCGGGATGCCGACCACGGAAGCCGGTATCCTCACCTTCGGCGCCAGCCAGCTCTACATCGCGCTCGGCGATCCGGAGGCCAATGGCGGGCTTGTCGTCAGGATCTGGTGGAAGTCCTGGGTAACCTTCATCTGGTACGGCACCGTCGTCATGATGATCGGCGGGATGCTGTCTCTGTCGGACCGGCGGTTGCGTATAGGTGCGCCCAACCGCGCGAAAGCCCGAAAGAAGACCGCGGAGGCTTCGGCTTGAGCCTGTTTCGTCATACGCTGGCCGCCCTGTTGATGATGCTGGCCTTTGCCGGCCAGGCTGCAGCGGTCAATCCCGATGAGGTTCTTGATGATCCGGCTCTCGAAGCACGGGCGCGCGAGCTCTCGCTCGATCTGAGGTGCCTGGTCTGCCAGAACCAGTCGATCGACGATTCCAACGCCGAACTCGCCCGGGACCTGAGGCTGCTGGTGCGCGAGCGGCTTGTGGCGGGCGACAGCGACGAGGACGTGATCAATTACGTCGTTTCCCGCTATGGCGAATTCGTGCTTCTGACGCCGCGGTTTTCGGTCAAGACCGTGCTCCTCTGGGGCGCGCCGTTGGTGATCCTGCTGATTGGCGCGGGGGTCATGGTGATCAATGCCCGCGGGCGTGACAAGATGGTCGCGGCTGCCGGCGGTAGCGGACTTTCGCAAGCCGAACAGGCAGAGCTCGCAAAAGTGTTGGAGGACCGTGATCGCGAAGCCTGATAGGACGGTCCCGAATATTGATAAAGGGGCACGACATGACGGCACACACGATCAGGGCAGAGTTTGAAGGCCATTCCGGGGCCAGGCTGGCCGCACGGCTTGACCTTCCCGCCGGCGCGATACGCGCCTGGGCGCTGTTTGCTCACTGCTTCACCTGTTCCAAGGATACGCTAGCGGCCAAGCGCATCTCCGGGGAACTGGCCCGCGCAGGCATAGCCGTCATGCGGTTCGATTTCACCGGGCTTGGTTCCAGCGACGGCGAATTTGCCTCCACCAATTTTTCCTCCAATGTCGCCGATCTGCGCGCCGCTGCCGACTGGCTGGCAGACCATTACGATGCGCCCGAAATTCTCGTTGGCCATTCGCTTGGCGGTGCCGCTGTGCTGGCGATTGCGGGCGAACTCGATTCGGTCAAGGCTGTCGCCACGCTCGGTGCTCCGGCCGAAGCCAGTCACGTGATCCAGAACTTCGGCGGCCATGTAGATGAAATCCGGGCCGAGGGAGAGGCTGAGGTCAATCTTGGTGGACGCACATTCACCATCAAGCAGCAGTTTGTCGAGGACCTCGATGCGACCAGCCTGGCCGACCGCATCGGCCACATGAAAAAGGCGCTGCTGATCCTGCACGCGCCGCGCGATGAGGTGGTCGGCATTGACAATGCCGCCGCAATCTTTGGGGCTGCGAAGCATCCAAAGAGTTTCGTCTCGCTTGATGGTGCCGATCACCTGCTCACCGACCCGGCGGATGCGAATTATGTCGCGGGCATCATTGCCTCCTGGGTGGCACGCTACCTGCCTGCGGAAGAACCGCGACGCGAGAATGATCCGGTGGAGGACGTTGTCGTCGGCGAAACCGGGCAGGGCCGGTTTCAGGTCTCGGTTCAGGCCGGCCCGCACCGCTTTCTTGCCGACGAGCCCGCCGATGTTGGCGGCGCCGACACCGGACCGTCCCCCTATGACCTGATTTCGGCAGCACTTGGCGCCTGCACCGCCATGACCCTGCGCATGTATGTTCGCCTGAAGAAGATCGACCTCGGCCTGGTGACGGTCACGGTGCGCCACAACAAGGTGCATGCGGCTGATTGCCTGGAATGCACCGATGAAGAACGGGCCAATGGCGGCAAGATCGACCGGTTCGAGCGGATCATCGCGATCGACGGCGGCACACCCGACGGCCTCGCCGACAAGATTGCCGAGATCGCTGGCAAGTGCCCGGTCCATCGCACGCTCGAACACGGCGCCAAGGTCGTGACGACACTGAGATGAAAGCGAAGCGAATGCTCGCGTATGCAAGGCACGCCGGCATCCACCATGGCTTCCGGCGCCAGCCTTGGAAGTGGCTTGCCAAACCGATCAAATCGCAGCGCAGACCGAATCCGCAGCAGCGGGTGGAATGCGTTGTCGTTATGAAAACCGGCTATGAGGGCGCGGGATGGCCTACTGACTGCTTTGCTTCGTCGCAGATCTCGTGCCACGAGGGTTTTTCGTCGACAAACTCGTGGAGGCTGTTCCTGACAGTCAGTTCGGTGTCGAGTGCGTTTGCTGCTATCGGAAAGCTGTCTGCATCGGACAGGATCTCGCCTAGGGAGGTGCCGCATATCCTGCAGAAACACCTTCCGTATATATACGGAGAAACCGGCTCGAACAGCTGAACATGCTCCCGGCCCTCAATCCACTTGAGATCATCCTTCCTGACGAAAACGATAGTGCTCGCCCCCACTTTCCTGCACCTGGAACAATGGCATGTGCCCATCATCGAAGGCTGATTGAGGAGTTCGAATTTCACCGCTCCGCAGCAGCAACTACCGTTAATCATCAAAAGATTCCTGTTTCAAAAAATGACATGCTATTGGAACAATACATGAACAAAACAAGGAGAGCAAGGTCGCAGTCGAGCTTCGGGAAATGCCCCTTCCTGCAGGAAGCGGCCCGTGAATCTGCCTGGCAGGACCTCACTTGCGAGGGCGCGGCACGCAATGTGGCGAGCACAAGGCAACAAACATTACAAAGGTTTAATGATCCGGAAAGCTTGTCGTAACGGCGACCGCACTATGTCTCTTGCAAAGGTCGGATAAACGGCTTTGCAATCAAGAAGAGGTTGAGACATGTCGAACAAGCCACGCAGATTTTCCAAGGGATTCCTGAGCACGACCGCCATTGCCGGTGTCGCGGCGGCGCTTCTTGCCACGGGCGTGCCCGCGCCGGTCTCCGGTGCCTTCGCAGAAGCCGTCCGCGTTGAAGCTCCTCAGGCACCGAGCTTCGCCGACGTGGTCCAGGCCGTATCGCCGGCCGTTGTATCCGTTCGCGTCCAGGCGGAGGTCAAGCCTGTCGCCAACGACGGCGGTTTCAGTTTCGATTTCAACGGCCGCGGCTTCGAGGACCTGCCGGATGACCATCCGATGAAACGGTTCTTCGACCAGTTCAGCCGTGGCTTCGGTGGTCAGGACGACCGCCGCGCCGAGCGGGACCGCCGCGGGCCCGATTCCGAGCGGCGTCCCGGTCGTGTGCGTCCGGTCAGCCAGGGTTCGGGCTTCTTCATCTCCGAAGACGGCCTCCTGGTGACCAACAACCACGTCGTCGAGGATGGCTCGGCCTTCACCGTCATCATGGATGACGGCACCGAGCTGGACGCCAAGCTGGTCGGACGCGACAGCCGCACCGATCTGGCAGTCCTCAAGGTCGAGGAAAGCCGCACCTTCACCTATGTCGACTTTGCCGATGACACCAAGGTCCGCGTCGGCGACTGGGTCGTCGCCGTCGGCAACCCCTTCGGCCTTGGCGGCAGCGTCACCGCCGGTATCGTCTCGGCCCGCGGCCGTGACATCGGCGCCGGCCCCTATGACGACTTCATCCAGGTCGATGCCGCCGTCAACCGGGGCAACTCGGGTGGTCCGACCTTCAACCTCAACGGTGAAGTGATCGGTATCAACACCGCGATCTTCTCGCCCTCGGGCGGCAATGTCGGCATCGCCTTTGCCATTCCTGCCTCGACCGCCCGGGCCGTGATCAACGACCTGGTCCAGAGCGGCTCGGTCGAGCGCGGCTGGCTCGGTGTGCAGATCCAGCCGGTGACCTCCGACATCGCCGAATCTCTGGGGCTTGCAGAAGCTGAAGGCGCGCTGGTCACTGCACCGCAGGACGATGCGCCTGCTGCCAAGGCCGGCATTGAGGCCGGTGACGTGGTCACCGCCGTCGATGGCGAGATGGTCAAGGATCCGCGTGACCTCGCCAAGAAGATCGCGGCCATGGACCCGGGCAAGACCATCGATGTCACGGTCTGGCGCAACGGCAAGAGCGAGATCGTGAAGGTCGAGCTCGGGTCGCTGCCGACGGAAGTGGCCGCCGTTACTCCGGATCAGGACGAAGCGCCCACCGCCCCCCAGGCCGATGCAACCCTCGACAGCTTTGGTCTGACGGTGGTTCCGGCTGAGACCGGCAGCGGCCTGGTCATCACCTCCGTGGCGCCCGACAGCGCCGCCGAGGAGCGCGGCCTGCGTGCCGGCGACGTGATCATCGCGGTCAACAACCAGGATGTCTCCAAGGCCTCCGACGTGGTCGGCATCATCGACGCCGCCGCCAAGGATGGCCGCAAGGCAGCCCTGTTCCAGGTCGAAAACGAGAACCGTTCGCGCTTTGTCGCCCTGCCGATAGATCAGGGCTGAGTTCATACCTGATCTTGTCGCATCCGGTCTCCCAGGAGGCCGGGTGCAACGACGCGGCGGCCGCCCCTATAGCCGCCGCGTTTTTGTTTGTGTATCCGCCAGCCGGCACCGCTCGGCGCGGCTTGCGGGATAGGGGTGAACCGCTAGGATTGCGACATGAAGATTCTCATCATCGAAGACGACCTGGAAACCGCGGCCTATCTGTCGAAGGCGTTTCGCGAGGCGGGGATCACCGTGGATCAGGCCAGCGATGGAGATTCCGGCTTTTTTCTCGCTTCCGAGAACATGTACGACGCGCTGGTCGTCGACCGCATGCTGCCCAAGCGCGACGGTCTGTCGATCATCAGCGAATTGCGGGCCAGGGGCGACGACACGCCGGTGCTGATCCTTTCAGCCCTCGGTCAGGTTGACGACCGCGTCACCGGTCTGCGCGCCGGTGGCGATGATTACCTCACCAAACCCTACGCATTCTCGGAATTGCTGGCACGCATCGAGATTCTCGGCCGCCGCAAGGGCAGCCGCGCCGAGCAGGAGACCACCTACCGCGTCGGCGATCTCGAACTGGACCGGCTCAGCCATGAAGTCCGCCGCGCCGGCCAGCAGATCCCGCTGCAGCCGCGGGAGTACCGGTTGCTTGAGTATCTGATGAAGAATGCCGGCCAGGTGGTCACCCGCACCATGTTGCTCGAGCACGTCTGGGACTATCATTTCGATCCGCAGACCAATGTCATCGATGTTCACATCTCGCGGCTCAGGTCGAAGATCGAGAAGGATTTCGGCGAGCCGCTGCTACGCACCGTGCGCGGTGCGGGCTACATGATGAAAGCCGGGGGCTGATCGCCTGTGTCCCGGCTCCGCGCCATGCTGTCGACAACGGCGGTCCGCCTGTCGGCTCTCTATCTCGGACTGTTCGCGCTCTGCGCCGTGGCGCTGGTGTTCTACATCACGTCGATTTCCGTCGGAATGCAGCACGACCGCACCCAGGAGATCATCCTGAGCGAGTTGAGGGTGGTGGCAACATCCTACCGCAGGGGCGGCATCACCGGTCTCGTGCGCACCATTGAGCGGCGCTCGCGCCAGCCCGGCGCCAATCTTTACGCCATCGCCACGCCGAGCGGCGAACTGATCGCCGGCAACACGGCTTCGATTGCACCGGGCGTGCTCGATCTTGAAGGCTGGACTTCCACCCCGTTCCGCTACACCCGTCTTGGCGATGCCGAGGACGAGGAGCATCTGGCCCTGGCCCAGGTGGTGGGCTTGCCCAATGGCATGCGGCTGATGGTCGGGCGCGATATCGGCGAGCGGGAACAGGTGCGCGGTCTGGTGCGCCAAGCGCTTGTCAGGGCACTTGCGATCATGTTCGTCGGCGCCCTGGCGATCTGGTTCTTTGTTGGCCGGCGGGCGCTCCGGCGGATCGATCATATGTCGGAAGCCAGCAAGAAGATCATGGCTGGTGATCTGTCGCAGCGCTTGCCTGTCAGCGGGTCCGGCGATGAATTCGACCGGTTGAGCCTGTCGCTCAATGCCATGCTGGGCCGCATCGAGCGGCTCAACGAGGGGCTGCGCCAGGTCTCCGACAACATCGCGCACGATCTGAAAACCCCGCTTACCCGGCTGAGAAACCGGGCCGAGGCGGCACTCTCCGCCGATGGCGGTGCCGCTGCCAAGCAGGAGGCGCTTGAGCAGATGATCGCCGACAGCGATCAGCTGATCCGCACCTTCAATGCCCTTCTGATGATCAGCCGTGTCGAGGCGGGATCGTCAACGGCGCAGATGAGCGACGTCGATCTCTCCGGCTTGGCGCGGGATGCCAGCGAGCTCTATGAGCCGGTTGCTGAAGAGGCCGGGATCAGCCTGGTTGCGCAGATTGCACCGGGTATCACCATTCGTGGCAATCGCGAGCTCCTGGCCCAGGCCCTGTCCAACCTCATCGACAACGCGGTGAAATATGCGGCCGATGCGCCGGCATCGGAAATCACGGTCAGCCTTGCCCGCGCCTCCGGTGGCCAAGTGCGCCTTGCAGTCATCGACAACGGGCCGGGCGTTCCCGCCAACCGTCGCGAGGATGTAGTCAAGCGCTTCGTGCGGCTCGATGAAAGCCGTTCAAAACCAGGTACCGGACTTGGATTGAGCCTTGTTCACGCCGTTGCGGCGCTGCATGGTGGGCAATTGCTGCTTGATGACGCCAAGCCTGGAGCCGAAGAAAATCCCGGCCTTGCCGCGGTCATGGCGCTGCCGGGGGGGACATGAAAGACACGCCAGACACGGGATTGATTGCTGATCTCACCAGGAGCCCGATCCGGGCACCGTCGCAGGCCGCCGCCAAGTCCGTGGCCGCCGATCTCAAGCCGCTTGCCGCCGACCATCCCGAGATCGCGGCGATCCTGGCGTCGGCGGGCGCGCCACGCGATTTTCTGCTGGCAGCGTTGGCGCTGTCGCCCTATCTGCGCGAAACCGCGCTGATCGATCCCAGGTCGCTTGCGCTGGCGCTGTCCTTGCCCGCACCTTACCTGGTTGCCAGAACCATCGAGGAAGCCCGCCTCTGCTGGAAGAACGGGGAGGGCCTGCCGGTTGGCGAGAGCGAGCTGATGGGAGAGCTGCGCCGGGCCAAGCGGCGGGTGTCGCTCACACTGGCGCTGCATGATCTTGCGCGGCTGATCGATGCGCGCCACACCACGGCGGCGCTCAGCGATCTTGCCGATGCGGCGCTGGCTTCGGCTTTCGATCACCTGCTGCGCGGAGGCCACGAAGCGGGCAAGCTGGCCCTTCCGGATCCGGAAAACCCGTGCGAGAATTCCGGCCTGATCGTGCTCGGAATGGGCAAGCATGGCGCGCGTGAGCTGAACTATTCTTCCGACATCGACATCGTCGTCTTCTTCGATCCCGATGCCGGCATAGCGCGCGACCGGGACGAGGTGGGTGAGGTCTTCGCCCGCATGGTGCGGCGGCTGGTGCGCATCATGCAGGAACGCACCGGCGACGGCTATGTCTTCCGCACCGACCTGCGGCTGAGGCCCGACCCGGGCTCGACGCCGCTGGCTTTCCCGGTGGATGCGGCGATGAACTACTATGAAAGCCGTGGCCAGAACTGGGAGCGCGCCGCTTACATCAAGGCCCGGCCGGTGGCCGGCGACACCGGTGCCGGCGAGAGGTTCCTGAAGGAACTGGTACCGTTCGTCTTCCGCAAGTATCTCGATTTCGCCGCCATTTCCGATATTCACTCGATCAAGCGGCAGATCCATGCCCATCGCGGTTTCGGCGACATCGCGGTCAAGGGCCACAATGTCAAGCTCGGGCGCGGCGGCATCCGCGAGATCGAGTTCTTCGTCCAGACCCAGCAACTGATCGCAGGCGGCCGGATGCCGAAGCTCAGGCTGCGCCGTACCGACGAGATGCTGGTGGCGCTGGCGCGCGCGCGCTGGATCGACACCACGACCGCCCGGCTGCTGGTGGAAAGCTACTGGTATCTGCGTGATGTCGAACACCGTATCCAGATGGTGCGCGACGAGCAGAGCCACACACTTCCTGAAAGCGAGGCCGAGCTTGCCCGCATCGCGCTGATGATGGGTGATGCCGACACCGCCAGTTTCGGCCAGACCTATGTCGCGGTGCTCGCCCGTGTCGAGGAGTGCTATGCCGAACTGTTCGAGAAGGAGCAGGGGCTTTCCGGTGGCGTCGGCAATCTCGTCTTCACCGGCGACGACGACGACCCGGGCACGCTCAAGACACTGGCCGAGCTTGGCTTCGATCGGCCATCCGACATCGCCCGCATCATCCGCACCTGGCATTACGGCCGCTACCGCGCCACACAGTCCGTCGAAGCGCGCGAACGCCTCACCGAATTGACGCCGGAACTGCTCAAGGTCTTTGGCGCCACCAAGCGCGCCGACGAGGCGCTGATCCGGTTTGACGCGTTCCTGTCGGGATTGCCGGCCGGCATCCAGCTGTTCTCGCTGATCGGCAACAATCCCGGGCTGATGTCGCTGATGGTCACGATCATGGCCTCCGCGCCGCGTCTCGCAGATATCATCTCCCGCAAACCGCATGTCTTCGATGGCATGCTCGATCCGGGATTGATGGCGGAACTGCCGACCCGCGATTACCTCGCCGAACGTCTCAAGACCTTTCTCGAGGGCGCGCGTGCCTATGAGGAGATCCTCGATCGCTTGCGCATCGTCGCTCTTGAGCAGAAATTCCTCATCGGTGTCCGGCTTCTCACCGGTGCCATTTCCCCCGAACGCGCCGCCCGCAGCTTTTCCCATCTCGCCGACTTGATTATCGGTGCGGCGCTAGAGGCGGTGGCCGAGGGCATGGAAGAGGCTCACGGTCGGGTGCCCGGCGGGCGGGTGGCTGTGCTCGGCATGGGCAAGCTCGGAAGCTATGAGCTGACTGCGGGCTCCGATGTCGACATCATTCTGCTTTATGACCACGATGCCGGCGCCGACGAATCCGACGGCGTCAAGCCGCTCGATCCGGTGCGTTACTATACCCGTATGACACAGCGGCTGGTGACTGCGCTGTCGGCGCCGACGGCAGAGGGCATCCTCTACGAAGTTGATCTCAGGCTTCGTCCGTCCGGCAACAAGGGCCCTGTGGCAACCTCGATCCGGGCCTTCGCCAAGTATCAGGCGGAAGAAGCCTGGACCTGGGAGCACATGGCGCTCACCCGGGCCCGCGCGGTGGCGGGCGATGCGAGCCTTTGCGGCGAAGCCCGTGCCTTGATCGATGAAGTGCTGGCCAAACCGCGTGATCGGACAAAACTGCTGTCCGACCTCACGGAGATGCGCGACCTGATCGAGCAGGAAAAGCCGCCACGCGACATCTGGGACGTCAAGCTGATCCCAGGCGGGCTGATCGACATCGAGTTCATCGCCCAGTATCTCTCGCTCAGCGCCCGCGCCGGGGGCTGGCTGCCGGCACCGGAAGATGACGAGGTCACCGGTCTTCTGGTTGGAGCCGATGTGGATCAGAGTTTTGCCGCTCTCGATCACAATGAATGCACCAGTACCGACGCGACGCTCAAGACCCTCGGACCTGATGTGTTGGGCGAAGAAGTAACGGAAACCCTGCGGGCTGCGCTGGCGCTGTGGAGCGGTCATGCCCAGATCGTGCGGCTCTGCACCGAGGGTGATTTCGCGCCGAAGGAAGCACCCGCGGGATTGATAGATCTTGTCATCCGCGCCGGCCAGGCGCCCGACCTCGCCAGCCTGGAGACTGACTTCAAGTCCACCTCGAAGCGTGTTCGCGCGGTTCTCCGGCAGGTGACCGGCTGAGGCTGTCCGCAATTTGCTGCATCACTATGGGCCACGCAGCGCGGCCTGCAGCTCCGGCACCCGTCGGCAGGGGCGCGCTTTTGGCCAGAAAAATGTCTTTGTGATGCCCGATTATGAGAATTGTCCACTTTATCTACGACTTTTGAGAATCTCTTTTTCAACCATTGTTAACGTTGCCAAGGGCAATTGGTTGTCAGTCTCAGCACTTCCTCCAAAGGTTGGATATTAGCAATGATGAAGAACTTTAAAATCTCGACGAGGCTGTTTTTTCTCGTCGGTCTTGCCCTCGCGGTGTTCACCGCCGCAGCAGTCTACAAGCTCTATGAATCCCACAATTCGATGGTCACGGAGCGCAAGGCCAAGCTCAAGGCGATGAACGAAACTGTGGTCACCATGTTTGAGTACTACAAGGGTTTGGAGGACTCCGGGCAACTGAGCACCGAAGAAGCCCAGAACCAGGCACTCGCCGCAGTCAGGCCCATGCGCTACGAGGGCAATGGCTACTTCTGGGTCAATGACATGGACAACATCATGCTCATGCATCCTTTCAGCGCAACGCTTGAAAAACAGGATCTCAAGGGTATCGAAGACGCCAACGGCAAGCTGTTCTTCCAGGAGTTCATCGACACGGTGGAAAAAAGCGGCCAGGGATTTGTCGACTACTACTGGAACAAGCCGGGCGAGGAGGAGCCAACCCTCAAGTACTCGCATGTGCAGGGCTATGCGCCGTGGAACTGGGTTGTCGGCACCGGCGTCTATGGCGACGACCTGGCGGCCCTGTTCCGCCAGAATGCCACGACAACCGCAGTCACACTCGGACTCGGCGCCCTGGCGATTCTGCTGTTCGCCTATGCGACGGTCCGCAGCGTGGTCAATCCGATCCGCAGCCTGAACGCCACCATGCAGGCGATTGCCCGCGAGGATGTCAGCAGCGAAGTGCCCGAGGCCGACCGCAAGGACGAGGTCGGCGAGATGGCCTCCTCGGTTCTGGTTCTGCGTGACTCTGTGCGTGAACGCGCCCAGATGCGGGTTCGTGAAGCCGAGCAGCAGCAGCAGCTCGACGCCGAACGCGAGGATGGTATCCGCCGCCAGGAAAACATCAGCCAGTCGCAGTCCGATGTCATGACCAAGCTCGGCGGCGCGCTCGAAAAACTGGCCGCCGGCGACCTGACCGTCCAGATCGACAACATTGCGCCGGAATACGCAAAGCTTCGGGACGACTTCAACCGCGCAGTAAACGCGCTCGGCGACGTCATCACCGCCATCGCCCAGTCGACCGATGTGGTCAACGCCAGCGCTGACGGCATTTCGGAAGCCGCCAACAACCTGTCGCAGCGTACCGAACAGCAGGCCGCCTCGCTCGAGGAAACGGCTGCCGCTCTCGACGAAATCACCTCGACCGTGCGCGGCTCGTCCGAACGTGCGGCGGAAGCCAACCGCATGGTCGGCGAGACCCGCCAGAGCACCGACAAGTCCGGCAAGATCGTTACCGAGGCGATCACCGCCATGACCCGGATCAAGGATGAATCCGACCGCATCGGCAAGATCATCGGCGTGATCGACGAGATCGCCTTCCAGACCAACCTGCTGGCGCTTAACGCCGGCGTCGAAGCTGCCCGGGCAGGCGAGGCAGGCCGCGGTTTTGCGGTTGTCGCCCAGGAAGTCCGCGAACTGGCGCAGCGGTCGGCAACGGCAGCCCAGGAGATCAAGCAACTGATCTCGAGCTCGGCCAACGAGGTTCAGAACGGCGTGTCGCTTGTTCAGTCGACCGGCGAGGCACTTTCGGAAATCGAGAAGTTCGTCACCCAGGTCAACGAACAGGTCAACTCGATCGCCACCGCCGCCCGCGAACAGGCCAACGCGCTTGCCGAGGTCAATACCGCGGTCAACCAGATGGACCAGATGACCCAGCAGAACGCGGCAATGGTCGAGGAGACAAGTGCTGCCAGCATGACGCTGACCCAGGAGAGCGCCCAGCTCAACTCGATGTTGCGCAATTTCCGTCTGCCGCAGTCGGGCGGCGGGCAGCAACGCCGGGCACGCGCTGCCTGATACGGATCACCGGTTCACCGGTTTGACACCAGCAAGACCGGCGCCTGCAGTTGATTGCAGGCGCCGGTTTTATGTTTCTAGCCCCGTCCGAACCACATGCGCCGGAGCGTGGCGTCACGCTTGATGAAGTGATGAAACAAGGCTGCACCGGCATGCAGAACGAACAGCCCGAGCAGTATCTTGGCGCCTATGCCGTGCGGCAGGCGGGGGGCGAAGGTGTTGAAGTCGGGGAGCGCGCCTGGCGCCCCGCCGAAGATGATGTCGCCTGCGCCCGACAGGACAAACAGACCGATACCGCTTGCAGCCATGGCCAGAATGACAACGTAGAGCAGGCCGTGGACCAGCTTCGCGGTCTTCTCCTGCCATGCCGGGTCGCCTCCCAGCGGTGCGGGGCGGCTGTCGAAGCGCCACCACCAGACCAGTCGTCCGAGCGTGAGCAGCAGAACGGCAATCCCCATCGGCGCATGGGCGCTGAGGATGCGTGCCTTTGTGGCCGGATCGGCGCTTTCCTCGGCCAGTGTGCCTGAAACCAGCAGCCCGATGATCAGCAGCGCGGTTATCCAGTGGATGCTGACCGCGACGGAGCCATAGGTGTTGGGAGTGCTTTTCGTGGTCATTGGAGTGTTCCTTCAGTCGGCTGCGAGGTGGTATTGCTGATTGACTTGTCTGACGATGCGGAGGACAGGCGCTTGTTTCTTTGGCGGGAGACTGTCATTGGCATTGCGGGACATGCCCTTGCCAATGGGTTGGTGGATGCTGCGTCTCCGGATTGGGCGGTCGACCTCCAGGGTTTGCAAAGGCTGGTTCCGCCTTGTCGGCTTCGCCACGCCATGATAGTAATTTACATGGAAATATTTACATGGCAACTAAAAAACCGCTGGATCGTCCTCGCTCGCTTGGCCAGGTCTTGAGTTTCGCCACCGGGGCAACGGTGTCGATGTGCCAGGACATGCTGGCCGAGCACGACCTGACGCTGGCGCAATGGGTGATCCTCTCCGCCCTCTGGCGCCAGGATGGCATGCTGATCAGCGAGATTGCCGACTATAGCGGCAACAACGCGCCGGCGGCATCACGCATCATCGACAGGATGGAGGAGGGCGGCCTGGTGAAGCGGGTGCCGTCGCCGGATGACAAGCGCGTGGTGCGGGTCCACGTCACCGAGCGCGGCGACGGCCTGTCACATCTCAGCGATTTCCACGAGCGGGTGAATGCCCGGCTGCTCAAGGGCATTGATGATCGCGATGCGGATCTGCTGTTTGATCTGCTCAGCCGTGTTGACGCCAATGCCCGGTCGCAAGATTGATCGAGGGCGGGAACGCTTTCTTCAGCAACGCGTTCTCACCGGAACGGCTTGACCGGCCTGCTGAATGATAGACCATCCGGCATGACATCACTGCCGAGCCCATCCAGCCCAGGGAATTTGCCCAATGCGCCGTTATGCCTGTCCCAACTGTTCCAACGAGGTGCACTTCCGCAACACCGAATGTGTCAATTGCCATTCACGTCTTGGCTATGTCCCCGAGTGGGACCGGATGTTCTACGCCATGTCCGATGATGCCCGGTGGCACGACGGCGCGACCGCCTACAAGGCCTGTGCCAACCGGCCCGAAATTGCCTGCAACTGGCTGATTGAAGAAACGCAGACCGAAGACCATTGCCTGAGCTGCAGGCACACGCTGGTCATTCCGGATCTGTCCGCACCCGGCAACCGCGATCATTGGGCCGCACTTGAGGAAGCCAAGCGCCGGTTGTTCTACTCGATCGAAAAGTTTCAGCTTGGTGTCGGTAACCTCGTCAGTCAGCCTGAGACCGCCCTGCGCTTCGAGTTCAAGGCCGACACGCTCACCGCCGACGGCAAGACCAGACGGGTGCTGACCGGCCACGAGCACGGTCTGATTACCATCAATGTCGCAGAAGCCGATGATCCCACCCGGGAAAAGTACCGCAAGGCCATGGGCGAACCCTACCGCACCCTGATTGGTCATTTTCGCCACGAAGTCGGGCACTATTACTGGGATGACCTCGTGTTCAATTCACCCAGGCTCGAAGCCTATCGCGCCATTTTTGGTGACGAGCGCCAGGATTACGGCGAGGCGCTGAAGCGGCACTACGATCAGGGCGCGCCGGCCGGCTGGGACGCGACCCATGTCAGCTCCTATGCGTGCGCCCACTCATGGGAAGATTTTGCCGAGACCTGGGCGCATTACTTTCACATCGTCGACGGGCTGGAAACCGCGGGCTGGTACGGGCTTGACGGGCACACACCGGATGCCGGGCTCAACCGGACGCCGGGCGGCTGGTCGGATGCCGGCCCCTACGGCGCCCAGGAGTTCCGGCCCCTGATGGACGCATGGGTGCCGCTGACGGTGGCGATGAACGCGATGAACCGCTCGATCGGCCTGGGGGATTTCTACCCCTTCGTGCTCTCGGACACCATTTTCGCCAAGCTCGAGTTCATTCACGACCTGATCCACGACCGCGGCTGACGTCCTTCCGGCACGCGCGGCCCCCGTGTAGCAGGTATCCAATCTGTAGCGGGTACCAAGTCGTTGCAGCCAAGCAGCCAGGCTGGAAACGGACGACAATGCCTATTCTGCCGCAATGGTCTCGCTCTTGGGGCATTTGATCGGCATCCGCACGCTGACAATGGTGCCCACGCCCTCGACCGACCGGACCTTCATTGCGCCGCCATGCATTTCGGCGAGACTCCGCGAGATCGCCAGCCCCAGACCCGAGCCGCCGTTGGATTTGGAGAACTGGTTCTGCACCTGCTCGAAAGGCTGGCCGATGCGGCTGAGCAGCGCCTTCGGGATGCCGATGCCGGTATCCTCGATGGTCACGGTGACCGCACAGGAGGTCTTGCGCGCCCTGACCATGATCCGCCCGCCGGGTTCGGTGAACTTGACGGCGTTGGACAGCAGGTTGAGCAGGATCTGCTTCATGGCCCGCCGGTCGGCCATCAGTGACAGGTGCTTGGAAATCTTTTGCTCGACCTCGATTCCCTTGTTCTCGGCCTGGATGGCGACCAGCCGCAGCGCTTCATCAAGCAGCGGCGCAAGATCCACATCCTCGCAATCGAGATGCATCTGACCGGCTTCGATCTTGGCCATGTCGAGAATGTCGTTGATCACCGTCAGCAGGTGGATGCCGGAATTGTGGATGTCGTCGGCATATTCCGCATATTTGTCAGAGCCCAGCGGTCCGAACATGCGCGCCTGCAGCACTTCGGAAAAGCCGATGATTGCATTGAGCGGTGTTCTCAGCTCATGGCTCATATTGGCGAGGAATTCGGACTTGGCCTTGCTGGCTGCTTCCGCGCGCTCGGTTTCGATCTGGTAGTCGCGGTTGAGTTCCGAGAGTTCTTCCGCCTTGCGCTTGAGCTCGGCCTGGGAGGAGGTGAGGTCGCCGATGGTCGCCATCAGCCGTTTTTCGCTGTCGCGCAGCCGCTCCTGGTTGCGCTTGAGCGGCGTGATGTCTGTGCCGACCGAAACCTGGCCGCCGTCGCGTGTCTGCCGTTCGTTGATCTGCAGCCAGCGGCCATCTGCAAGTTGAACCTCGTAGGTCTGCGCCAGCCCCTTGGAGCAGGGGACAGCCAGGCGCCGCTCCACGACCGGGCGGGTCGCTGCTGCCTCGACAACGGAGCGCGGCGTTCCGGGTGAAAGACTGTCCGCCGGCAGTCCGTGGATCTCCTGATAGTGCTTGTTCCACAGCACCAGCCGGTCGTCGCGGTCCCACAGCACGAAGGCTTCCGATGTGCTCTCGATCGCGTCGAACAGCCGTTGGTCGGCCTCCACCGTGCGTTGTTGCAGCCGGTGTTGTTCGGTGACATCCATGGCGATGCCGATAAGGTGGGTCTGCGTCGAGGTCGGATCGACAACTTGGGCCCGGGCCCGCATCCACAGATAGTGACCGTCTGCATGGCGCATGCGGAACAGGTGGTCGACCTGCCGGATGTCGCCGCTCGCCACCATCTGCGCAATCTCGTAGAGGTCGCCGTCGTCCGGATGGATCAGATGCGAGGCCTCCCGGAAGGAAATGACGCTGTCGCGGGGAGGCAGGCCGAGGATCTCATACATCGACCGCGACCAGTAGACCCGGCCCCTGGCCATGTCCCAGTCCCACAAGCCGCAGCGTCCGCGTGACAGGGCCATGTCGACCCGCCGGTGGCTTTCCAGATAGATGTCGTCGGCCTCCTGCGCCCGTCCGGCCTGGCTGAAATAGGCGTAGAGAATGACCAGAAGGATCGACGAGGTGGCGATGAACAGGGTCACATTGACCGAGACCGACTGCCGCCATGCGCCGTTCATGTCGGAAATCGGCGTGACCGAAAGGATCGCGCCCGCGCCGTCGGGCAGACGCGACATTGCCGCCAGCACCTGTTCCCCGTTCAGTGCGGTTTCCTGCACGCCTGCGCGTTCGCCGAAAAGCCTCAGCGGCGAGGAGTCGGGCAGCAATGCCTCGACCTGCTTGCCCAGCAGGTGATACCCGCCGGCTGTGACCGCAAAAACGCGCTCGTTGCCATCGAGAACCAGCAGATAGCGGCCGGCCGTATCGGGCATTGCGCTGATGACCCGGTTGAGGCGCGCTTCGGTTTCCCAGCGAAGGCTCTCCCGCACAGGTTCCAGATCGGCCGACAGCGTCGCGTGCGCGGCCGCAAGCGACAGCGCCGTCACCTGCTCGGCGGCATTGCGCAGACGGTCGTGATTGTCGCTTATGTTGATGTAACGGGCCGCAGCGACAACCACGAGAAAAGCCACGATCAAGATCGGGATCAGGTGCTTGAGAAAAGGCTCGGCACCGATCAGCCGCTCATAGGCGGGCTGCGCAAAAAGCTTGGCGTGCCCCGACATTCCCGCTCCCGCCGCGGGCTTTGCGCCGGCCTGGCGGGCATAGTCCGCCCCTTCGGCCGCAGGTACGTGCTGCGCATCCGTCATAAGTATTGTAAATCCCCGTTAGGATCCGGACTTCCGCATCTCCGAATCTGGCCTATATGAATCAAAGGTGATTCGGCTTGTCCAGTGCTAAAAGTAATCTTTTATTAACAAATTGAATTTGTTGAGTTTTTGCAAGATTCGAGTCGGCGCAGATTGGTGCCGGGCAGGGGGCTCTGCCGGCGTTCGGGCAAATCACTTGTGATCATGAGTTGATTTAGCACACGCTCCATCGCGGCTTGGCGGCGATGGAGCGTATGGCTGTGATGACGGGCGCCTCGAGAGGTCAGGCCGCCAGCATGCGATCGACGATGTCACCGACATCCGGTGACAATTCGCCAGCCTCGCGGATCGAGACCAGGGCCTGGCGTGCCAGTTCCTGCCGGCCCGCTTCGAGCGAGCGCCAGGACCGCATGGCCGTCAACAGCCGTGCCGCAAGTTGCGGATTGCGTTTGTCGATGTCGACCACCTCGGCTGCAAGCAAGCGGTAGCCGGCGCCGTCGGCCGCATTGAATCCGGTCGGATTGCCGGCGGAGAATGCGCCGATCAGGGCCCGCATGCGGTTCGGGTTGCTGCGGTCGAAATCATCGCTCTCGAGCAGTTCCTCGACCCGTTCGCGGGTCGGTGCGCCGGGGGTCATGGCCTGGATCGAATACCACTTGTCGAGAACCAGCGGGTCATCGGCAAAGCGTGTCTTGAAGCCCGCCAGCGCTTCCTCGGCTTCACTGGAACCGGGGAACTGGTGCACCAGAACCTGGAGCGCCTGCGACATCACCGTCATGTTGTCGCTGGAATCATAGGCTGTCTTGGCGCGCGCCGGCTGCCCTTCGGCAAGCGATGCATAGGCCAGCGCGACGCCCGCAAGGGCGCGCTGTCCGGCGTCCGCCGCATCGGGGCTGTAGGCACCTTTCGGTGCGCTGTCGGCAAGCCGCGCAAACACGTCCAGCCCGGCATTGGCAACTTCCGAAAGAACGGCTTCGCGCGCCGTGTGGATCGCCTCCGGATCGATGTTGGAGCCGATCTCCCGGGCAATATCGCTTTCCGCCGGCAAGGCGAGGGCCTGGGCGCGGAAGGCGGGCTCCAGACTGTCGTCTGCGCCGGTGGCAACGAGAATGTCGGCAAGTTCCCTGGCTGGGGGCAGGGTGCGCCCGTCCCGTGCTAGCTTGGAAACGGCCACGAGATGCCGCATGGCCTGCTCGTTGAGCGCCTGCCAGCGCGAAACCCCGTCACCGTCATGCCGGGCGATATGGGCCAGATCGGCGCTGCTTTGTTCCATGGCAATGTTGACCGGCGCCGAGAAGCCGCGGTTGATCGACAGCACCGGACGTCCGGGAACGTTGCTGAAGGTGAATGTCTGCTTGCGCTTGGTCAGGTGCATCACGCCGTTTTCGGCGTCGTCCGTGTCGGGCCGGCCATCGAATTCGGTGCCGTCGGGCAAGATCAGGCCATAGGCCAGCGGAATGTGCATCAGAGCCTTCCGCGACTGCCCCGGCGTGGGTGCCAGCGTCTGCTCGAGCGTGACCTTGAAGGTCTTTGAGGCTTCGTTCCAATCGGTCGATACCGAGACCGAAGGCGTGCCGGCCTGGCTGTACCAGAGCGCGAACTGCTTGAGATCGCGGCCGCTTGCCTCGGCAAAGCAGGCCAGGAAGTCCTCGATCGTCGCGGCATCGCCATCATGCCGTTCGAAATACAGGTCCATGCCCTTGCGGAAATCCTCGGCGCCCAGGATGGTGCGGATCATGCGCACCACCTCTGAGCCTTTTTCATACACGGTCGCCGTGTAGAAATTGTTGATTTCCTTGTAGGATTCAGGACGAACCGGATGCGCGAGCGGGCCGGCGTCCTCGGGGAACTGGTGCGCTTTCAGCAGCCGGATCTCGGCAATGCGCTTGACCGATGCCGAGCGCTGGTCGGCGGAAAACGCATGGTCGCGATAAACCGTCAGGCCTTCCTTCAGGCACAGCTGGAACCAGTCGCGGCAGGTGATGCGGTTGCCGGTCCAGTTGTGGAAGTATTCATGCGCGATGATGGCTTCGATATTGGCGTAATCGGCGTCGGTGGCTGTTTCCGGGTCGGCCAGGACATACTTGTCGTTGAAGACATTGAGCCCCTTGTTCTCCATGGCGCCCATGTTGAAATCGGAAACCGCGACGATCTGGAAGATGTCGAGATCATATTCGCGTCCGAACATCTCCTCGTCCCACTTCATCGAACGCTTGAGCGCATCCATCGCGTAGCCGGCGCGGCCTTCCTTGCCGTGCTCGACATAGATCTTCAATGCCACCTCTTTCCCGCTCATGGTGGTGAAGCTGTCTTCGACCAGGCCGAGATCGCCGCCTACCAATGCGAAAAGATAGGAAGGTTTGGGGTGTGGATCGAACCAGGCGGCGAAATGCCGGCCTTCGTCGTAATTGCCGCCGCCGAGGAAATTGCCGTTCGACAGGAGATGCTTGGCATCTTCCTTGCCGGCGATGATGGTCACCGTGTAGACCGCAAGCACATCCGGGCGGTCATAGAAATAGGTGATGCGACGGAAGCCCTCCGCCTCGCACTGGGTGCAGTAGACGCCGTTGGTCCGGTAAAGTCCCATCAGCTTGGTGTTGGTGGCGGGTGACAAAGTGGTGTTGACGGTCACCTCGAACGGGCCGCTCTCGGGCAGGCCACGAATGGTCAGGCTGTCGGGTGTGGCATCATAGAGCGACGGGTCGTGATCGTTGCCGTCGATCTGAAGGCTGTCGAGCGTCAGTTCGTCTCCGTCAAACACCAGAGGCGCGTCCGCTGCGACGCCTTCGCGGCGATGCAGGATCACCCGGGAGACGACTGTCGTCTCCTTCGGATCAAGCTCGAAGGTCAGATCGATTCGTTCAACCACGAAGTCGGTCGGCTTGTAGTCCTTGAGCTTGTAGACTTGTCCCGTTTCAGTCCGCATATGCTTTATGCCCCGCAGTTTCCCATTATGGGACGGGACGCTATCACAGCGGATCCTGACATCGGGTTAAGATAATCCCGCATCAATCCACTGGAGATCTGGCAGTGAATCGTAATGAAAAAATAAATAATTTGCGTTTGCCGGGTCCCGGTTCGACAGAAAATCCGAGCCTGGCCGTCAGCAATCGTTTCATCTGATCTTCAAGGTGAAAGCATGGTTTTGCCGATACATTGCCGCGGCCCTTTGACAGGCCGGCGGGAGGCTTGATTTGCTCATTTGCGGCCCCTGCGCCGGATATGGAGCTGTGCGGCCGGTCTGCCGAGCGCCGAGCGGCGATCTTATCGGGTTTGTGGTGGCGCTCTCGACATTCCGGCCCGTGGAGCTAATTATAGTCGAGACTCGCGACCGCGATCTTGAAAACCAATCCAGCACCGGGAACAGCCATGAACATCGCGACACCTAAATTCGGCGTGGGCGCATCGGCCTTGCGCAAGGAAGACCGAAAGCTGATCACCGGCGAGGGAGCCTTTACCGATGACGTCCGGGCCGAGGGCGAGTTGCGCGCCTATGTGCTGCGGTCGGCCTATGCGTCCGCCCGGTTCCGGATTAACGATCTTGACGCGGCGCGCGCGGCGGACGGGGTCCATCTGGTGCTCACGGCCGGCGATGTCGGCCATCTCGGGCCGGTTCCAAACCAGGCGACGGTGGCGCAGCCCGACGGGACGCGTCACGCCCAGAAACACATACCGCTGCTGTGCGACGGGGAAGTCCGCCATGTCGGTGACGCGGTGGCCTTCATCGTCGCCGACAGTCTCGCCCAAGCACAGGAAGCCTCCGAACTCATCGATATCGACTGGGAGCTGGGCGAGGCCCAGGCCGGCCTCGCCACGGCGCTTGACGATGGCGCGCCGCTGGTCTGGCCGGATCTTGGCACAAACCAGGCGTATCTCTACCGTACCGGTGATGCTGCCAGCACCGATCAGGCCTTTGCCGACGCCGATCATGTCACCACCATCGATTTTCTCAACAACCGGCTTGTGTCGAACTACATGGAAACCCGGGCGTGCCTTGCCGAATGGGACGATGCCGCCAGGAAGTTCACCCTGACGCTCGGCTCGCAGGGGGTTCATGGCATCCGCAAGACAATTGCCAAGGATATCTTTGGCATGGAACTCGAGGATTTTCGCGTCATCACCCGTGATGTGGGCGGTGGCTTCGGCACCAAGGTGTTCACCTACCGCGAGTACCCGCTGGCTCTGGAAGCCGCGCGTCAGCTCAACCGTCCGGTCAAATGGGTCTCCGACCGCACCGAGCATTTCCTCACCGACGCCCATGGCCGCGACAACAAGGTCACCGCCTCTCTGGCGCTCGACAAGCAGGGCCGGGTGCTGGGACTGAGGATTGACGTGCTTGCCAACATGGGCGCCTATCTGAGCCAGTTCGGACCGTTCATTCCGGTGTTCGGCGCCTCGATGGCAACCGGCGTTTATGACATCCAGAATCTCGATTTCAAGCTGCGCGGCGTCTACACCCACACCACGCCGGTGGACGCCTATCGTGGCGCGGGCCGGCCGGAGGCAGCCTTCCTGATCGAGCGGCTGATGGATGCGGCGGCGCGCGAAATCGGCATGCCGGTCGCAGAGCTGCGCCGCCGCAACTTCATCCGTCCCGAGCAGTTTCCCTACCGGACCCCGGGTGGCCGGACCTATGATGTGGGCGAGTTTGACGGTCACATGACCCGCGCTCTCGAAAAGGCCGGCGCGGCAGAATTCCCTCAGCGCGTCGAGGAGGCCAAGTCCCGGGGCAGACTGCGCGGCCTGGGCACCGCTGTCTACATCGAGGCCTGCGCCTTTGCAGGCTCTGAACCCGCGAGGCTGACGCTCGACGCCGACGGCGGCATCACGCTCTATATCGGCACCCAGACCAACGGCCAGGGGCATGCGACCGCCTACAGCCAGTTTGTCGCCGATCAGATCGGCATCGATTTCGACAGGATCACGGTTCGCCAGGGCGATACCGCCGAATTGGCCAAGGGTGGCGGCACCGGCGGCTCGCGCTCGATCCCGCTCGGCGGCGTCTCGGTTTCCGCCGCCTCGAAAGTTCTGGCCGAAAAGATGAAGAAGCTGGCCGCCGATGAACTCGAGGCCGCCGCAGCCGATATCGAACTGGTCGATGGCGCGGCCCGCATCGTCGGCACCGACCGGGTGATCAGCTACGCCGACATGGCGAAGGCTGCCAAGACGGATGATGACCGCACCGGGATTGCCGATGTCGTTCAGGACGAGGCCACCTATCCCAACGGTACCCATGTCTGTGAAATCGAGATCGATCCGGAGACCGGCAAGGTCGAGATTGTCCGCTACACCATCGTTGACGACTTCGGCATGACCGTGAACCCGGTGCTGCTGCTCGGTCAGATTCACGGCGGGGTGGTCCAGGGCGTCGCGCAGTGTCTGAGCGAGGGGGTCGTCTATTCCGAGGATGGCCAGCTGTTGACAGCCAGCCTGATGGACTACGCCGTGCCGCGCGCCGACAACATGCCGTTCTTCGATTTCGAGACACGCAACGTTCCCTCCACCACCAATGCCATGGGCATCAAGGGGGCCGGAGAGGCGGGTACGATCGGCGCCTGTCCGGCGGCCATGAATGCCCTTGTCGATGCGCTTGACCGGGCCCGCGGCGTCCGCCACATCGAGATGCCGGCCACGCCGCAAAGGGTCTGGGAAGCCTTGAACGGCTAAGGCGGTGGTCCGCAAGGGCGGCTGTCATGCATTCGCGCCACGCAGCGGCCCATCAGCTTTTTTGATCGGACGCTGACCGCCGTCCGGGTTATGTTTGCCTCTGCACGTCGTTCTGGCGCGCGGATAAAAGCCTATTTGTAAATGCGCCAGGGAAAGCACGCCAGGTGACCGAACAGCCGACACCCACGCCACCGCAAGCGGCCCCGGCGCAGCCGCCCGCCGGACAGTCGGGATCGCCGATGATCGGAATTCTGCTCAAGGTTGCCTCGGTTTCGGTGTTTGTCACCATGTCGACCCTGATCAAGGCCTCGGGGGAGGGCATGCCCGCCGGCCAGATCGTCTTCTTCCGCTCGGCTTTCGCCATTGTTCCGATTCTTGTGTTTCTGACAGTGCGCGGTCAACTCGACACGGCCTGGCGCACGGCGAGTCCTTTGTCGCATTTCCGCCGTGGCCTGGTTGGCGTCACCGCCATGGGGCTGGGGTTTTATGGCATCATGCGGCTGCCGCTGCCCGACGCGATTGCCATCGGCTATGCCATGCCGTTGCTGACCGTGGTCTTTGCTGCCGTCTTTCTGGGCGAGACCGTCCGCATTTTCCGCTGGTCGGCGGTGGCCGTGGGTCTGGGAGGGGTTCTGATCATCAGCTGGCCGAGGCTCAGCCTGTTCGGCGACGGTTTCGGCTCCAGCGAGGCGCTCGGTGTCATGGCGGTGCTTGCCTCGGCCACCCTCGGCGCCACCGCGATGATCCTGGTCCGGAAACTGATCCTGACCGAAAAGACCCCGACAATCGTTCTCTATTTCTCGCTCACCGCCACGGTTCTCTCGCTCGCCACGCTGCCGTTCGGCTGGATCATGCCGGATTGGCAGACGCTCGGACTGATGGCGATGGCCGGGTTTTGCGGCGGTCTGGGCCAGATCCTGCTGACCCAGAGCTATCGCCATGCCGATGTGTCGACGATCGCGCCGTTCGAATACACCTCGATCGTGCTCGGCATCCTCATCGGCTATTTCATCTTCGGCGATGTTCCGACCTGGACCATGCTTACCGGAACCGCCATCGTCGTTGGTGCAGGGATCTTCGTCATCCTGCGCGAGCATGCGCTCGGCCTCGAGCGCAAGGCCCAGCGCAAGCTGGTCACCCCACAGGGCTGATATCCCCGGCAGTCAAGACTGCTCCAGCCGCTTGTCTCATGTCTTTCAGGAAACCGTGGTCTCGACGTCTTCCTCGGCGCTCTGCTCGCCCCAGGTCGGGTCCGACCGCGGGTCAAGCTCGGCCGATTGAGGCGTCAGGTCGGGCATGGCCGCCATCGGCAGGAAGTCCGAGCGCATCTCCTCTGTCGGCTGCTCGCGGCGGCTGATGCGCCAAGCGGCATGTCCCGAATAGGCTGCAAAGCAGATAGCGATTACCGCGAACAGGGCGTGCGGCCCGAACGCGTCCATCGCCACACCCGTGACCACCGGCCCCACCATGGTCGCCACGCCATAGGTGATCATCAGGCCGCTCGACACCTCGACGAATTCGTCGGGCTGGGCATGGTCATTTGCATGGGCGACGTTGAGTGAATAGATCGGAAACAGCACGGTGCCCAGGAACAGCATGCTCGCAAAGAAGATGATCCTGTTGTCGACGCCGAAGCCGATTGTCAGTGCGCAGGCGGCAATTCCGATGAGGCCGGCGACGATCATCACCCGGCGGCGGTCCATGCGGTCCGAAGCGCGGCCCAGCGGATACTGGAAGATCGCTCCGCCGATCATGGCGATGGCGAGCATGGATGCGCCCTCGATGGTCGAAAGACCGAGCTGCGTCGCATAAACAGGCCCGAGGCCGCCCCAGGCACTGGCGATCAGGCCGGCAAGCAGGGTGCCGATCACCGCGGCCGGCGAGCGCCGGTAGAGCGCGGGAACGTCGAATTTGACCTGTGTGAGTGGCGCGGGCGATTGCGCGCTCGACAGCGCGGTCGGCATCACCGCCATCGAGCAGATCAGCGTGCAGACCATGAACAGGCCTGCGCCGAGCGGATCACCGAAGGGCACGATGTACTGCCCGATCATCACCGCCGACATGCTTACAACCATGTAGACCGAAAACAGCGCACCGCGGTTTTCGTTGCTGACCTTTTCGTTGAGCCAGCTTTCGATGATCATGTAGGCGCCGGCGATGGAGAAACCGGCCATAGCCCGGGTCAGCACCCAGATGGCCGGATGCACCAGCAGCGAATGCAACAGGTAGGACATCGCCATGATCGTCGTCAGGGCGCCGAACACCCGCACGTGACCGACCCTGAGAACCAGTCTGGGGGTGATGATGCAGCTCACAGTGAAGGCGATGGCATAGCCGGTTGCAATCAGCGAAATGGTGAAGGTCGACCAGCCTTCGGCAACCGCCCTGACCGGAATCAGGTAGCCCGACAGGCCCATGGCGGTGAGAAGGAAAAACGTCGAAAGCAGCAATGACGCCACTGACCGGACGGACTGGATCATGGCGGCTCTCCCTGCCAACGGAGCGCGGCCTGCCCAGGGTCCGGTTCAACGGATCATGCAGACCTGATTGCAATTGCGATTCTGAAAATCAGAGTGACATGTCCGCTTGCGACGCCAAGGCCCGATTGCGACGTTATTGAAATATTTCCGCCACGCCACGCCGTTGGGGCAGGATCTCAACCCTTTCCGAGTTCTTCCAGCCGGGCCTGCAGCGACAGGAAATCCGCCCAGGCGAGCCGCTTTTGCGACGGGTTGCGCAGCAGGTAGGCCGGATGCAGGGTCGGCAGCGCAGGGATCAGTTTCTCCCCGATCTTGCAATCCATCCAGTTGCCGCGGACCGACAGGATGCCCTTGTCGGTGTCGAGCAGGGACTTGTTGGCGATGTTGCCGAGCATCACCAGCACCTTCGGCTGCGCCAGAGCGATATGGCGTTCGATGAACGGCCGGCAGAGCTCGATCTCATGGGCGGCGGGGGTGCGGTTGCCGGGCGGCCGCCAGGGGATCATGTTGGTGATGTAGGCGGTGTCGCGGCTCAGTCCGATCGCCGCCAGCATGCGGTCGAGCAATTGCCCCGCGCGGCCGACAAACGGCGTCCCCTGAAGATCTTCCTCGCGGCCCGGCGCTTCGCCGATAAACATCACGTCCGCTTCCGGATTGCCGTCGGCGAACACCAGCGTCTTGGCGCTGTGGCGCAGATTGCATCCGGTAAAGCCGTCGAGCGCCGCGCGCAGTTCGGCAATCGTGCCGGCACCCGCGGCCAGTGTCCGGGCGTCCTCGAACGCGGCTTCGCCGGGGATCGTCAGCTGCGACGCCTGCCGCGCCGGTGCGACCGCGGGCGGCGGAGTTCGGCGGCTGTCGCCAGGACCGGTCGCCGCAGGAGTGCCGGGAGCGGTCTTCTGAGTGTTTGAAACTGCCGGGCCTGCAGCTGCCTGCGGGCGGTTACGCGCCTGAAGGATCTTTTCCGACTGCTCGAACCGGTCGATGACCAGGTCCTCGCACAGTTCACTGACACCGCTTTCGGCGTAGAAGTGCAAAAGCGCCGCCAGTTCAGCCGTGTTCATTTCAGGTGCCGTGCTTGCCATGGCCCGTTTCTATCTGATGCGCGATGCAGTGGAAAGGGGTGAGCGGGCGGGTACACAGAGCGCCGGCCGTGCTGCTGATCACTTGAATATTCTATTAATCCATGGAATATTAGAACGATGAAGACAAACTCAGCAGTCAGAATACTCTCGGTTCTTGCCCATGAAGGACGTCTGTCGGTGTTGCAGGCTCTGGTGCGGTCCGGTGACGAGGGCGCATCGGTCGGCACATTGGCGGCAGCGGTCGGGCAAAACGTCAAGACCGTTTCCGCACAACTGCAATTGATGGCCGATGCCGAACTTGTGCGTCCCCGCCGCGAGGGAAAGCAGATTTTCTACTGCGCACAGTACCACGTGCTCGGCGCCCTGTTCGGTTTCATCATGCACGATTGTTGTGCCGGGCATGAGGACCTGCGTCGCACTGTCCGGCAGGCCTGCGCATGCTGACCCCGGACCACGAAACCGCATGCTGCCATGCCAGGGCGGTTGATGCGATCAACAGGTCTTGTCATTGCCTGCCGCTGGACGCCCGGCAACGCCGCGCCCATGTGGCACAAGGCAGCCGGGGTGAGGGGCTGGAAGGTCTTCTGACGGACCGGGCAGGCCTGTATGCCGGCACTGCCGTGTTCCTTTCCCTCGCGCACTATCGGCAGATGGTGAAGCTGGTCGGCGCCATAGCCGAAAGCACCGCATCGGCGTCCTACCAGGCAGCCATTTCTGCCCGGGACCCTGGCATCGATCTTTCCTGCCAGCGTGAAAGCAGCGGCCTGCTTATGGGGTTTGACTTTCACATCTCGCCGGAAGGTCCGCGGCTGATCGAGATCAACACCAATGCTGGCGCGGCTTTTCTCGCCAAACAGTTTGCCGATCTGGGGGCGGGCTGCCTGTCCGATGCTGAGGAGCGGCCTGACTTCACCGAGGTGCGGCTGGACCGTTTGCTGGAAATGATGTTCATCAGCGAGTGGAGTAAGCTCAGGCCGGGTGAGCGGCTTCGCACACTCGCCATTGTCGATGATGATCCGACAGGCCAGTATCTCTATCCTGACATGCTGCTGGCGGCAGAACTCCTCAGCACGCGCGGAATTCACACTATCATCGCAGATCCATCGGCCCTGACATATCGGGAGGGCAAGCTGTGCCATGGCGATGTTGTCATCGACATGGTCTACAACCGCCTGACCGATTTCAAACTCGCAGAGCCGGAAAACCGGGTGCTGCGTCAGGCTTATGTTGAAAACGCCGCGGTGGTCTCGCCATCGCCGCGTCACCATGCGCTTTACGCCGACAAGCGCAATCTCGCGCTGCTGGGTGGCGGCAATCTGGCTGCGGGTGCTGTCAGTGCGGATCTCCGTGCGATGATTCCACTCACCCGGGCGGTCGCTGCCATGGATCCCGAAGCCGGTTGGAAAGCCCGCAAATCTATGTTTTTCAAGCCGTCGGGCGGTTATGGCAGCCGGGCCGCCTATCGCGGCGACAAGCTGACACGGCAGGTCTGGCAACGCATCCTTGAGGGTGATTATGTTGCCCAGACAACGATACCGCCTGCTAGCCGCGGCCTTTTGCTTGAGGGCATGCCGGCAGAGCTCAAGTTTGATCTGCGGCTTTATGCCTATGCCGGTGAGCCGCTGTTTCCGGTCGCGCGGATGTATTCGGGTCAGACCACGAACTTCCGCACCCCGGGCGGCGGTCTGGCGCCGGTGGTTCTCGTCTGAGGCGTATCTTCGATGCATGCACAAACGCCCGGGATGTGTGAAACATCCCGGGCGTTTGTGTTCGTTCGCTCAGATGACAGCGAAATCAGGCGTTTTCTTCGCCTGCGCCGTCTTCATCGTCGAGGTAGTCCGGATCGTTGGCGGCAGCTTCCGCAGCTTCCGCGGCAGCTTCCTCGTCAACGCCGTAGATCGCGTCAGCCGACGACAGGTCTTCGCCCTTGAGCTGGCGCTCGGCTTCGTCAGCCGAACGGGCGACGTTGAAGGTGACTGTCACGTTGACTTCTGCATGCAGGGCAAGCGGCACGGTGTGCAGACCGATGGTCTTGACCGGGTTGTTCATGTCGACCTGGCTGCGACCGATGGAGAAGCCGTTGTCGGCCAGAACCTGGATCACGTCGCGGGCAGCAACCGAACCGTAGAGCTGACCGGTTTCGCCGGCGGAACGAACCACCACGAAGGTCTTGCCGTCGAGCTTCTCGGCGATCTGCTCGGCTTCCGACTTGCGCTCGAGGTTACGGGCTTCAAGCACCGAACGCTCGGCTTCGAAACGGGCCTTGTTGGCGGCATTGGCGCGCAGCGCCTTGCCCTGGGGCAGCAGGAAGTTGCGGGCGTAGCCGTCGCGAACCTTTACGGTTTCGCCCATCTGGCCGAGCTTGGTGATGCGTTCAAGAAGGATGACGTCCATTGTAGTGTCCTTTCGGGGAGTTGTCAGGGTTTTGAGTTGGGACCGGAGCCGGTCGCCGTGAGAGTGCGGGCCGTGTCGAACAGCCCGAGGAACAGGAAAAATGCGAGCGGCACCGTGAAGATGATCGTCGCGAGATAGGCCGCCCACAGCAGCAGCCCGCGCGCCGGCTTGCCGCGGGTGCGGTGATGGGCGATGGCGAAACCGGCGATGATGAAGCCAGCTCCGAAAGCGCCGCAGATGGTCCAGCCGATCAGGCCGATGCCGCCATCGACGAAGCTCATTGCGCCGCCCGCTGCAAGGGCAATAGCACCGGTGCGCGGCATTCTCAGCTGTGAAGGGATGTCATCCTTGGGGCGTTTCGACCGGCCCGACATGCGTACGATGGCCGAGGCGACGTACCAGCCTGCAAGCAGGATCGTGACCCACATCGCAGCCTGGATCGCTGGCAGCGCATAGAGGAAGAACTGCTTCATTTCGGCAATGCCCTCGGGGCTTGGCGAATAGGCAGCGTTGCTTTCCTGGATGGTGGCAACAAAGATCTCGACCAGCTGGCCGACGAATTCGGTGCCGTAGCCCATGGCCACGCCGACGGCGATGAGGCCGATGCACACGCAAAGGGCAATGCGCACGAAGATTTCGGGCAGCGGATACCAGATGACGGCGCCTTCAGGCCCGCCGATTTCCTCGGCTGGACGCGCCAGGTTCGAAAGATGCGCGATCCATGCAGCGGGCGCCAGCGTGGTAACGGCGGAGACGAGCGCGGCTTGCGGCGTGGTGGCAATGCCGATCACCGCCATAGCGCTCAAAACCGCGACGATCGAAGCGAGATTGGACCAGCCGAGGCCGGCGATCAGCACCGGCAGCGCTGCCGCGGCAAACAGAATGAAGGAGAGGCTGGAAGGCGAGCCGGCGCTGACAAGCAGAAACGCGGCGGAAATGCCGGCGAGCAGGCCCACGAGGAGCGATGTGCTTTGCTGTGTCATCTTTCGCTGTCCTGCTTCAAGCAGTTAGAGGCATGCTGCCCCAACCCGGGATTTGGCGGCCCAGACCCCGCGCCCGTCGCGGGATGGGAAATGGATCCGGCGCTAAAACGCCGGATCCGCTGTCATACTACTTCAGCACGTAAGGCAGAAGGCCGAGGAAACGCGCGCGCTTGATCGCCTTGGCGAGTTCGCGCTGCTTCTTCTGGCTCACAGCCGTGATGCGCGAAGGAACGATCTTGCCGCGCTCGGAAATGTAGCGCTGCAGCAGGCGAACGTCCTTGTAATCGATCTTCGGCGCATTCGCACCCGAGAACGGGCAGGTCTTGCGGCGGCGATGGAACGGACGGCGCGTCGGGATCTGATTGATATCAACCATGTTCTAAACTCCTATTCGCGGTCTTCGCGCGGACGGCGCGGGCCACGGTCGCCACGATCACCGCGGTCGCCACGATCACCGCGATCACGATCGCCGCCACGCGGACGGTCGTCACGGTCGCGCTTCTGAAGCATGGCCGACGGGCCTTCTTCATGGGCTTCAACCGAGACGGTCATGAAGCGAAGAATGTCTTCGTTGAAGCGCATCTGGCGCTCCATTTCCTTCACGGCAGGTGCCGGAGCATCAATGTCCATCAGCGCGTAATGCGCCTTGCGGTTCTTGTTGATGCGGTAGGTGAGGGACTTCAGGCCCCAGTGCTCAATGCGCCCGACTTTGCCGCCATTAGCTTCGATCACGCCCTTGTACTGTTCTACGAGGGCTTCGACCTGCTGGCTGGAGACATCCTGCCGGGCAAGGAATACATGTTCATAAAGAGCCATGATTGACTTGCCTTTCTTGCTTTAACATCACCCGGATCCGGCGCTAAGCCCCAGCGACTTGTCCTGGCGGCGTTAAGCCGGGCAAGAAAGACGTAGGTCGAGACGGTCGTGAGCGGAGACACGGGAGGCCGGAGCGCTGTTGCCCCTAGGATCCTTTCGGATCGCACCCTCCGTTCAGCCACCAGCCAGATGACCGGGTGTTCGAACAGCCGCGCTTATACGCGGTTTTCGCTGCATTGCAAGGTCAAAACCAGATGCCGTTGAAGGGTTACGGGCGGCGAGAAGTTTCGCCGGACACCCCGCAGGCCAATCCGGTCCCGCGCAGCCCACCTTCCAGACGGCTTCCCCGCCCGACTTGTGACAGCTCCTCATTAACGGTTTTGCGCCTGGCCGAGGGGCAGCGGGTCCGCCGGCGATCAATAAATCATGGAAAGTTATAAATTAGAAAAATTGTAACTATCTATTTAACCCGGGCTTAGATCGCGGCTGCTAGATCTTGCACATCAAAACTTGCAGCCGCTATGGCCGGCCTGAGGAAAGGTTATGCAATGATCAAGACAATCCGCTCCACCCTTTTTGCGTGCGCCGCCCTGCTTGCCGCCGGCGCCCTGCCGGCCGCAGCTGGAAACGTTATCCTCACCATCGAGGGCGACATCGCCGGCGGCGCGCCGGTTGACATGACCCTCGAGGACATCGAGGCGCTGGGAGCGGCGACCATCGTCACGAAAACACCGTGGCATGAGAACGCGGTCACTTTCGAAGGGGTCCCCCTGTCGGCGCTGCTTGAGAAGGCTGGGGCAACAGGAACCATTCTCTCGGTTCTCGCGCTCAACAATTACCGCTCGGAAATGCCGGTTTCCGACATCTCCGAGCACGGCGTCATTCTCGCCTACAAGCAGGATGGCGCTTACATGCCGGTGAGCGACAAGGGACCGCTGTTCATCGTCTACCCGTTTGACGCTGATCCCGCTCTCAAAGACGAGGTCTACTACGCCCGTTCTGCCTGGCAGGTGCGGTCCATCACGGTCGAAGACTGATAGATCCGTCGGGAGACAAGTAGCATGACGCGACTGTCCAAAAACATCTTCAACCTGCTGGCAGTCGCGCTCGCCATCGCCTTCCTTGCGATCTATGTCATCCACTCCAATGTGGTCAGCGACACCGACAACGCTCTCGACCGGTCCTCGCGCTATGACGTGGCTTGGGTCGGGGCCGCCGGTCGCCTTGAATCGCTCCATCTGCAGAATGCGCTTTCCAACTTCATAATATCGTCGGACAGCGCGGACGCCTCGCAAGTCGTCCTGTTCGCCGACATCTTGACCAGCCGCTTCAAGGTCTTCGAGGCCCCTGCTTTCCAGTCATTTCTTGACCGCAAGGAGCGGCGGCGGCCGCTTCTCGAAAAGGCACGGGGCCGCTTCGCCGCCATTGTGACCGACCTGAAATCGATCGAGACGCTGCCGACCGCAGTACGCGAAAACCTCAAGCTGGAACTTGAGAAGGTCAATGCGGCGGTCGACCGGATCGGAGCGGAGGCACAGATGGATTCGGTCAATGAGGTGGCCGAGATCCGCAACGAACTGAAGAAGAAGCAGTACCTCCAAAAATGGATCGCAACCGGCCTGTTCGGCTCCATCGCTCTTCTGCTGGGCATCGCCGCCGTTCAGAACCGTTACCTGCGTGTTGCCAACCGCAAGGCGGTCCGCAACGCCGACGAGTTTTCCTATCTCGCCCATCACGACAGCCTGACCGGCCTGCCCAACCGCATGGCCTTCAACAAGGCATTCTCGGCGTCCGTGGCCAGGTGCAAGACCGACGCCCGTGCGGGCGTTGCGGTGCTTGCCTTCGATCTCGACGGCTTCAAGGCCGTCAACGACCGGCTTGGCCACGCCACCGGCGACGCGCTGCTCAGGCAGGTTGCTGACCGCATGTCCCGCACCTGTGCCGGCTTCTCCAACGCGATCCTGTCTGCCCGCATCGGCGGTGACGAGTTTGTCGCCATGCTGGATGCTGCCCTGGGCGAGGAAGCGGTTCTCCGGCAGGCCGAGCAACTGCGTGCGGCCTTGTCGGCTCATTACATGATTGATGGCGCTGCAGTGATTGTCGGTGCATCGGTCGGTGTGGCCATCAGCAAGCCGGATCGCGATCCCGCCAGCCTCCTCATCGATGCCGACATTGCCCTGTCCCAGGCAAAGAGCTCCGGCAAGGACCGGGCGCTGTTGTTCGATCCCGCCATGCATGACCTGTTCCTCAGGCGGGCGCTGATCCAGGCAGAGCTTGCCGGTGCCATCGACAATGACCAGATCACGCCGCACTACCAGATCAAGGTCGACGTCCGCACAGGGCGCGTGACCGGTGCCGAAGTGCTGGCACGCTGGACCCATCCCACCCTCGGCCCGGTTTCGCCAAGCGAATTCACCAAGATCGCCGAGCAGTCCGGCCTGATCGTGCCGCTCGGACGCAAGATTCTTGAGAAAGCTTGCCACGATGCGCTTCAATTTCCCGCCGGCATGGGCATTGCCGTCAATCTCTCTGTGGTTCAGTTTGTTCGCGGCGACCTGGTTCAAACCGTTCGGGACGTGCTGGCGGACACCGGCTTCCCGGCCGATCGGCTGACCCTTGAGGTCACCGAATCGCTGATGATCAATGAACCCGGCCGGGCGGTCGAAATCCTGTCGCAATTCAGGGAAATGGGCATCGCCATCGCGCTCGATGATTTCGGCACCGGCTATTCCGCGCTGAGTTATCTGCGGCAGTTCGAGTGGGACGAGTTGAAAATCGACCGCTCCTTCGTCGTGGAAATCGAGGAAGACAGCCGGGCCGGATCGATCGTTGGATCGATCGTGTCGATGGCGCATCAGTTGGGCATCAAGGTGACTGCGGAAGGCGCGGAAACCTGCGGCCAGGTCACGATGTTGCGGAAGGCCGGTTGCGACACCATCCAGGGCTACCATTTCGGCAGGCCTGTGCCGTTCTCGGATTTTCCAGCCGCCATGCTGCAGGCCGTCGCCGCGAGCGCGAAGCTTAAGGTAATGGAAGATGCCGCCGACTCCGCGGTGGCTTGAACCGGACGCAAGACAACGGCGCGCAGGAGCGGTCGGTCGGGCCATGATTCCGGCACGTGTCTGTTGACGTCAGGCAAGGCGTACCCCACTTGTTCGGCTCACAACGACCGGAGACGGACATGACCACCCCAACTGCCATCAGAACCGATTTCACCCGCACCGAAATCGTCGACACCGCGGCCATGGACTGGATCGCCTCACCCTCGGGCGGGGTTGACCGCAAGCCGCTCGATCGCATCGGCGGCGAAGTGGCGCGGGCGACAAGTCTGGTGCGCTATGCGCCGGGCTCGGATTTCCCCAGCCACACCCACAATGGCGGTGAGGAATTCCTCGTTGTTGAAGGCATTTTCTCGGACCAGCATGGCGATTACGGTCCCGGCACCTATGTCCGCAACCCGGTCGGCACCAGTCATGCGCCGGGCAGCCGCGATGGCTGCACCATTCTGGTCAAGCTCTGGCAATTCGAGGAGGGCGATACCGCTCCGGTGGTGATTGACACCGCATCGGCGGACTGGCAGGCGGTCGGACAGGGCATCGAGCGGCTGCACCTGCACCGTTACAAGTCTGAAAAGGTGGCGATGTTGCGCTTTTCCGATGGCGGCAGCCTGCGCCTTCCGGAGGAAAGCGGCGGCGTCGAACTCTACCTGCTCGACGGTCGGCTCCAGGTCGAAGGGCAAAGTCTGGCGAAAGGCGGCTGGGCCCGGCTTCCGGCAGGGATGGCGGTGACGCTGTCGGCGCCCGGCACAGCCACCCTCTACATCAAGACCGGGCACCTCGACGGACCGGTAACAGGTCCCGATGCCTGACCCGGTCCGGTCTGGACGTCACCGTCTGGCACCCTCATACGGAGCCCGGCTGCCAGTGGCGATGGATGAAATCATTGACCTCGCCAAAGGACTGCGCCGCTGCCTCTGAAGACAGCCGCTCCAGATGATGGCGCGGTGAATCCCAGTAGTTGATCCGGACGTCGCATCCGTGCCTCTGGCCGTTTTCGGCCATCCGGATTGCGTCGTCGAAATGCAGGTCATTCTCGCTGGTGTGGATCAGGATCGGCGGCCATCCGGACTGATCGGCAAATACCGGCGAGGCAAGCGGCGATGTGACCGGTTCATCCTGCAGGTAAAGCCGTGCGCAGAACGCCGCGGTCTCCATCCTGAATGGAGACTGCGAGGACATCGAGCGTGTGATATAGGACCAGCCGCTCAGGCTGAGATCACACCAGGGCGAAAACAGCACGATGCCGGCCGGCAGATCAATGCCGTCTTCGGCAAGCATTTGCAGGGCGCCCAGGATGATCGAGGCGCCTGCCGTGTCGGCCGCGAGAAACACGTTCTCCGCCCGGTGACCGTTTTCGAGAAGGTTCAGATAGCGGGCGGCGAAATCCAGCGGAGCCGCGGGAAAAGGATGCTCCGGCGCAAGCCTGTGCGACACCATCAGGATCTCGCAATTGACGGCTTCGGAGAGCCGCTGGACCATGGTCTTCTGCTTTCGTGATGGCGGCATGATGAAGCCGCCCCCCGCGACGTAGAGAATGACTGGCCGATTGCTCGATGATTGCCTCAGATGAGCGGCATGATCCTTCGGCTGGTCTGCCTTATTGCCGCCGCGCGCTGTCATTCCGCGCGGCATGAAGCTTGGCAGGGTCTCGAGCGCGCCACTTTCATAGCCGCCACGCATCTCGGCGATATGCAGTTCCGCCGCCTCAAGGCTGCCAGCCTGCCTGAGCGCGAATTTCAGTCTCGATATCAGAACTCTTTCGATCACCCGGTTTTCGACACGGGCCATGACCTGTTCCAGGCCACGCCGCAGCGGGCCGGTCTCGATGCTGAAACGGCGGGCAAGGTCGGATGCTTCCAGCATTGCCAGTCTTGGACCGGTAAGGCTGTTCAGTATATCGGCATTGGCTGTCATCTGTGTTTGTGACATTCTGTCGACCGTATCAAGTCCGGTGGATCAATGCGCCTGCGAACTGTTTCGAGTACCCTAGTTAGTGCGGGTGTATTTGTAAAATACGTAAGGGCGGAGCGGGCATAAATGGCGGACAAGCGGTCAGACGCGAAAGACGGCGCAACCGGCGCTCGGAAGGCAGCCAGCGATCAGCTTGGTGATGCGCGGAAAGCCTTGCCCGGCCTCGTTCGCGACAGCGGCTTGTTCGACCTTGACTATGACCCGTCCGAGCTTGCCCGGATGAACCAGATATTCGAACATCTCCCGGACCAGACGGTTTTTGACCTTTCCGCGCGTTTGAGGTCGGTGATTGCCGAAAAAGAGCCGGATTTCGTTGCCTTTTCTGAGGTCTTTGGCATTTCGCCTGCTGAGCGCAAGCTTCTTGAAAGCCTGGTCGAAGGGCTCACCGTGGTCGCTCATGCCGAAAGGGCCGGGATATCGGTCAACACCGCACGCACCCATATGCGGCGCCTGTTGGAGAAAACCGGTAGCGGCGGTCAACTCGATCTTATCCGCAAGGTTCATGCTACCGCCTGATATCGCGATCCGGACCACACACGTTCGTCGGGACTGAACAGGTCGTACGGATCATCACATATGATGATTACCCACCGGTGCCGGTGGACGAGTATCGGCTGTCCCAACGAGAAGAGGCAGTATTGTGATGATCAGAAAAGTCGGTTTGCTTTGCTTGATTGCAGCAATGGCACACGGGTGCGCGGGCACCGCTCAGTGGGACGAATTCCGGGGCGCAGAGAAAAGAAATCTTCCGCCGATCACCGTGAACGGAAAGACGTACAAAGTCTACGAACTCTCGCGCAGCTCGGACCCCGAGATTCGTGCACAGGATGACCCGAACGCCACATTCGCGGTGTATGTTGTCACTGGTCCGGGCAAGACCGTGTATTGCGGCCCCAATGCGTCGAGATGCAGAAATGTAATCCAGAAACTGGTCGGGTCGCCTGCCAAAGCCAATGCCAAACCCAAGCCTGACGTCCAGAAAGAAGTGCTTGATGGGATGTGATGTCGCCAGGGCGCGCAACCGGGGCTGAGCTGCTGCGGGGCTGAGCATGACGGGACTGCAGCCTCGGCAGTCCCGTCATTCATTTCCGATCAGATCGGCAGCGGATGCGCCCGCCGGGCCTGTGCGATGTCCTCAAACACTGCGTCCGACAGGCTCACTTCGGCGGCCCCGATGGCGGTCTTCAGCTGGTCCATCCTCGTGGCGCCGATGATCGTCGACGTCATGAACGGGCGCGAGATGCAGAAGGCGATCGCCATCTGTGACGGATCGAGCCCGTGCTTTCCGGCGACATCCAGATAGGCCTGCGCCGCCGCTTCCGCTTCGGGCCCCCAGCGTCCGCCGAGATTTTCGACCTTGGTGCGGCGGGAGCCTTCGGGAATGACCCCGCCCTGGTACTTGCCGGTGAGAATGCCGGTGGCCAGCGGCGAGAACGCCAGCAAGCCGACATCCTCGTGATGCGCCACTTCCGCCAGATCGGTGTCGAACATGCGGCAGATCAGGCTGTACTCGTTCTGGATCGAGGCGACCCGGGGCAGCCCGTGCTCTTCGGCCAGCCGTACGAACTGCATCGTGCCCCAGGCGCTTTCGTTGGACAGCCCGACGGCGCGGATCTTGCCGGCCTTCACCGCGTCACCGAGGCCTTCAAGCGTTTCGCGGATGTCGTCGACCGCGCCCGCCTTGTCCTGTTGGCTGGCGTCAAACGCCCAGTGCTTGCGGAAATGGTAGGAGCCCCGGTTGGGCCAGTGCAGCTGGTAGAGGTCGATATGGTCCACACCCAGCCGCTTCAGATTGCCGTCGACCGCCTGCATCACCGAAGCCCTTGTGAAGCCTTCGCTGTTGCGGATCCAGTTGACACCGGCGCCGCCCATCTTGGTGGCAAGGATTACCTCGTTGCGTTTGCCCGAGGCTCGGAACCAGCTGCCGATATACTCCTCTGTGAGGCCTTGGGTTTCCGCCCGCGTCGGCTGGGTCGGGTACATCTCGGCTGTATCGAAGAAGTTGACCCCATGGGCCAGGGCGTAGTCCATCTGCTCATGGGCGTCTGCCTCGGTGTTCTGTTCACCCCAGGTCATGGTGCCGAGACAGATCTCGCTCACCATCATCTCCGTGCGTCCGAGCCGGTTCATTTTCATGCGGTACATCCTTGGCTGCTGAGTTGCGCGCACAATAGCGTGAGCAAACCGGTGCGCAAGCCGGTCCATTGTGAATCACTCAATTCACCGGGGATTGCCGGTCATCGGGGATTGCCGGTCACATCGAACTGCCTGCGTCTCAAAACAGCCAGGCCACATAGCCCGTGTAGATTGCCAGCATTGCCACGCCAGCTGGGCGGCCGATGCGGCCGGCCAGCAGGATCAGGGCAACCAGCGCCAGCGATACGCCAAGCATGAACGGGATGTCGAACGATGCCATCGAGGCGTCGACCGGCACCACCACGACCATGGCTGTCAGGCCGAGAATGCCCAGGATGTTGAAGATGTTGGAGCCAACGACATTGCCAAGCGCGATTTCGGCCTGCCGCCGGAACGCGGCAACCACTGAAGTGGCAAGTTCCGGCAGGCTCGTGCCCACGGCGACGATTGTCAGGCCGATGACCGCTTCGGAGATGCCGAATTGGAGCGCAATCGAGGTTGCCGCATCGATCAGCAGATTGGCGCCGATGAACAGGCCGGCCAGTCCGCCCGCTATGAACAGGGCTTCTTTCCACCCGGCGAGCTTGACCACCAGCTCGGCCTCCTCGGCGCTCATGCGGCGCCGGTCGGTGTAGGTTACCCATGCAAGATAGGCCGCAAGCAGGGCGAACATGGCGAGGCCGGTTAAGAAACCGATGAGCCCCAGATAGCCCAGGCCGAGCATGACCACCGCGGCAAACAGCATCATCACCATGTCTCGCTTGAGGCCGGGGATCATGGCGGGAATTGGTGAAATCGTGGCGGCGAGGCCGAGAATGAGCAAGATGTTGGCGATGTTCGAACCGACCACATTGCCGACCGCGATCGCCGGCGCGCCATCAAGCGCCGCCTGCATCGAGACCAGAAGTTCGGGCATCGACGTGCCAAAACCCACGACGGTCAGGCCGATGAGAAGAGGCGGCATGCCGAGCCTGTTGGCAAACGAGATTGCGCCGCGCACCAGATAGTCTGCACCAAGTGTCAGCAGAACGAGTCCGGCGGCCAGCAGCAGCAGGTTGGATAACATGATGTGTTTCCTGTGATCGTGATTTCAGGTGCGGTTCAGGCTGTCAGGCTCGCACAGACGTCCGCACGATGTCCAGCGCACGCCGCATCTCGCGCCCCGCGGCGCCGAGCGGCAGATATGGGATTTTCTGGTGTCGGCCGAAAGCCCGGCAATCAGTCCGCGTTCTCGGGATCCATTTCGGCGGCGATCGCGAGCTTGACCGTCATCCAGGTCGCCCAGATCGCCAGCGGAATGACGAGGGCAAACATTACCAGATCACCGCCCAGGCCCAAGCCGAAAAAGCCGTCGGCAGCCCAGATTGCAGCCAGCGCGGTAAGCCAGATTTCCGAGCCGATCAGCACAATCGCGCCGATGGCGGTCATGAAGGCAATGAACTTTGTTGTCGGGGCCTGGCGGGCGGAATCTTGGCTGGAGGTATTGGAAGCGGGATACGACATCGTGGTCTGTCCGGAAAGGCGCTGCTGGTTCTGAGCGCAACAGCGAATATGTGAATGCACTTGGTGACGAATTCAAGATAGCAGCCGGTCGATATGCAAATAAATCTTTCGGCTCTCCTCGACTGGACTGACCGGCGTGCTGAAACGCCGCCGCATGGGCGTTTAGGCTGACCCGACTCTCTGGCGCCGCGGCCTGAAACCGGTCTCAACCTTGACACCGGCGGTGCGAATGTGAATTGAAGCGGCAACGCGACATCAATCATCGGAGCCGAAACATGGCCATAGCATTCACTTTTCCGGGGCAGGGCAGCCAGACGGTCGGCATGGGCAAGGACCTGGCCGCCGCTTTTCCCGAAGCCCGGGCCGTCTTTGACGAAGTCGATGCGGCGCTCGGCGAAAAGCTTTCGTCGGTGATCTTCGAAGGCCCCGAGGACAGATTGACCCTGACCGCCAATGCCCAGCCTGCCTTGATGGCGGTCTCCATGGCGCTGATCCGCGTGCTCGAAGCCCGCGGTCTCGACCTGGCCAAGACCGCAAGCTATGTCGCCGGCCATTCACTCGGTGAATATTCCGCGCTGTGTGCGGCCGGTATGTTCTCGATTTCCGACACGGCGCGGCTGCTGCGCATTCGCGGCAATGCCATGCAGGCCGCGGTTCCGGCGGGCGAGGGCGCAATGGCTGCCATCATCGGGCTGGAGAACACTGATGTTGAAGCCGCCTGCACAGAGGGCCGCGCGCACGGCGCCGTCCAGATCGCCAATGACAATGGCGGCGGCCAGCTGGTCATTTCCGGCCTGAAGCCGGCGGTGGAAGCCGCAGCTGCCGCGGCCACGGCAAAGGGCGCCAAGCGCGCCCTGATGCTCCCGGTCTCCGCGCCTTTCCATTCAAGCCTGATGCAGCCCGCCGCCGACGCCATGCGCGAGGCGCTGGCGGGCGTGGCAAAATCGGCACCGGTGGTTCCTGTCATCGCCAATGTGCGCGCTGCACCGGTCTCCGATCCCGATGAGATTGCCGACCTGCTGGTCGAGCAGGTTACCGGCCAGGTGCGCTGGCGCGAAACGGTTGCCTGGTTTGCCGCCAACGGCGTCGACACGCTGGCCGAAATCGGTGCCGGCAAGGTCCTCACCGGTCTTGCCCGCCGCATCGACCGCTCCGTCACCGGTTTGAATGTTGCCGGACCCGACGACATCGACCCGTTTCTGGCCGCAATGAACGCATAGGCCGAACCGGCCTGCAAACAGGACTGCCCGCGCCCAGGCGCCGGCGCGAGACCAATCCCGAAAGGACTTTCCATGTTCGATCTGACCGGCCGCAAGGCCCTCGTCACTGGTGCATCCGGTGGAATCGGCGAAGCCATCGCCCGTCAGCTGCACAGCCGTGGCGCGACCATCGGCCTGCATGGCACCCGCGTTGAGCGGCTCGAGGCGTTGGCCGCCGATCTCGGCGACCGGGTTCACATGTTTCCCGCAGACCTCTCCGATCGCGACGCGGTCTCTGCGCTCGGCAAGTCCGCCGAGGAGCGGCTCGAGGGCGTCGATATCCTGGTCAACAATGCCGGGATCACCAAGGACGGACTGTTCGTGCGCATGAGCGACGATGCCTGGGACCAGGTGCTGGAAGTCAACCTGACTGCGGTCTTCCGCCTGACACGCGAACTTGCCCACCCGATGATGAAGCGCCGCAATGGTCGCATCATCAACATCACCTCGGTGGTGGGTGTTTCCGGCAACCCCGGGCAGGCGAACTACTGCGCCGCCAAGGCCGGTATGATCGGCTTCTCCAAGAGCCTGGCCCAGGAAATCGCGCCGCGAAACGTCACCGTCAACTGCGTTGCGCCCGGCTTCATCGAGAGCGCCATGACCGAAAAGCTCAATGACAAGCAGAAGGATGCGATCATGGGCGCAATTCCGATGCGCCGCATGGGCACTGGTACCGAGATCGCTTCCGCGGTGACCTGGCTGGCATCCGACGAGGCCTCCTACGTGACCGGCCAGACCATCCACGTCAATGGCGGGATGCTGATGGTCTGATCTGCCGGAGGGCAGGTCCGGGCCATGCCGGCGCATCAGGAGGGCTGGCGGGAATCACGGGTGACCCGCATTTTCCGGCTTTGCCCGGTTGGCAAACCGTGATACTTCGCCCCCGCTGCGCGCGGCGCATGCCTTTTCCAGGGGTCGAATAAGCTGAAATCCACAGCTTCGGCTTTGACGGGATGGGGTAGAGCGCATAAAAACGTGCAACAAGCTTGATTACCCATGCTTGCGCAGGTAACGAGGCGCAACAACAATTTGAAACAGGTCGAGGAATCCGACATGAGCGACATCGCAGACCGCGTAAAGAAAATTGTCATCGAACATCTGGGCGTTGACGCTGAAAAAGTGACCGAAAGCGCAAGCTTCATCGACGATCTGGGTGCGGACTCGCTCGATACCGTCGAACTGGTGATGGCGTTTGAAGAAGAATTCGGCGTTGAAATCCCCGATGATGCCGCTGACACCATTCTGACTGTTGGCGACGCGATCAAGTACATTTCGTCTGCTCAGTCCTGATCGGACTTCAATTGACCGGCGGACCTGATGTCCGTTGTCAGGACCGGCGCAGACCCTGCGCCGGTTATTTGCATTTTGACATGACTGGGACTTGAGACGATGCGCAGAGTTGTCATTACCGGCACCGGTGTTGTTTCTCCGCTGGGATGCGGCACCGAAATAACATGGTCCCGCCTGATCGGCGGCCAAAACGGTGCGTCACGCGTCACGGCATTCGATGTCAGCGACATCCCCGCACAGATAGCCTGTTCGGTTCCCACCGACCCGTCGGTCGAGGGAGCCTTCAATCCTGACGACTGGATGGAGCCCAAGGAACAGCGCAAGGTCGACAAGTTCATCCTGTTCGGCGTGGCCGCCGCCGACATGGCGCTCAAGGATGCCGGCTGGAACCCGCAATCGCGTGAAGACCAGATCGCCACCGGCGTGATGATCGGCTCGGGCGTCGGTGGTCTCGAAGGTATCGTCGAGGCCGGCTACACCCTGCGCGACAAGGGTCCCCGCCGCGTGTCCCCGTTCTTCATTCCCGGACGTCTCATCAACCTGATCTCCGGTCAGGTGTCGATACGCCACGGCTTGCGTGGACCCAACCACGCCGTGGTCACAGCCTGTTCGACCGGCGCCCACGCCATTGGTGACGCGGCCCGGCTGATCGCGCTCGGCGATGCCGAGGTGATGGTCGCAGGCGGTGCGGAAGCCGCCATCTGCCGGATCGGGCTTGCGGGATTTGCCGCCTGCAAGGCGCTGTCTACCGCCTACAATGACACGCCGGAAAAGGCGTCACGCCCCTATGATCGCGACCGCGACGGTTTTGTCATGGGCGAGGGGGCGGCCATCGTGGTGCTTGAAGAGCTTGAGCATGCGCTGGCGCGCGGCGCCAACATCATCGCTGAAGTCTCGGGCTACGGGCTGTCGGGTGACGCCTATCACATCACCGCGCCGTCCGAAGATGGCGATGGAGCCTACCGTTGCATGCAGATGGCGCTCAAGCGCGCCGGTATCACACCGGCAGAGATCGACTACATCAACGCCCATGGCACATCGACCATGGCCGACACCATCGAACTGGGCGCCGTCGAGCGGCTGGTCGGAGAGGCGGCTGATGGCATCTCGATGTCGTCGACCAAATCGTCGATCGGTCATCTTCTGGGTGCGGCGGGCGCGATGGAGGCGGTCTTCTCTGCGCTTGCCATCCGCGACAATGTCGCCCCGCCGACGCTCAACCTCGACAATCCGGAAGTCGAGACAACAATCGACCTTGTTCCCAAGGTTGCGCGAAAGCGCAAGATCGATGTTGCTTTGTCCAATTCCTTCGGGTTCGGCGGAACCAATGCATCGCTCGTGCTGAAGCGTTTTCAACACCAGTAAGACCTGTGCCCGGTCCGGGAAGACACGTTGCCGGACCGGCATTTCGCCACATTGAGCGGCCAGAACACTGCAACGGACGCCGTCCCTGTTTCAATTCCTGCGGAGATTGATCTCGTGAACGACCGCAACAATCAAGGCAATGGCATTTTTGGCCGCGCCGGTGACCAGAACAATGCGCCGTCCGGCCCGATCATTCCGGTCTCGCCGTCGCAGGCGCTGAAGCCTGAAAAGGCGCCGCCTCCGCCGAAGCGGTCGCGCCGCGCCCGTAACCAGGTGGTCGTCTTCCTTAATTTCATTCTTTCGCTTGTCATCTTCGTGGCCGTCATCGCCGTGGGTGTGTTCTGGTACGGCAAGACTGAATTCGAAGGTCGCGGGCCGCTTGACCGGACCACCAATTACATGGTGCGCGAAGGCGCGGGCCTGAACCAGATTGCCGCCGGGCTCGAGCGCCAGGGCATCGTGACAAACCAGCGGATCTTCTCGATCGGGGCAAAGGGCGTGCTGGGCGACGACACGCTGAAGGCCGGCGAATACGAGATCAAGGCCGGCGCCTCGATGCTTGAAATCGTCGAACTGATGCAATCGGGCAAGTCCATCCTGCATTCCTTCACCGTGCCCGAAGGCCAGACCGTTCAGCAGGTGTTTGACCGGCTGAGAAGTGACGAGATGCTTGTCGGGGATCTCCCCGAGGACATGCCGGCGGAAGGTGCCTTGCTGCCCGAGACCTACAAATTTTCGCGCGGCACCACGCGTGCCGACATTCTCGACCAGATGATCAAGGCGCAGACACGCGCGCTCGAACAGGTATGGGCCCGCCGCGCGCCCGATCTTCCGCTCGAAACCCCCGAAGAGCTGGTGATTCTTGCCTCGATCGTCGAGAAGGAAACCGCCCGGGCCGATGAGCGCCCGCGGGTAGCCAGCGTCTTCATCAACCGGCTCAACAAGGGCATGCGCCTGCAGTCCGACCCGACCATCATCTACGGTTTGTTCGGTGGCGCCGGAAAACCCTCCGACCGTCCGATCTACAAGTCTGACATCGAGAAGCCGACAGCCTACAACACCTACGTGATCAACGGGCTGCCGCCCACGCCGATCGCCAATCCCGGCCGTGAAGCCATGGAAGCGGTTGCCAATCCGTCACGGACAGACGATTTCTACTTCGTCGCCGACGGCACCGGCGGCCATGCCTTCGCCCAGACGCTGGACGAGCACAATTCCAATGTCGCGCGCTGGCGGCGGATTGAAGCCGAGCGTGAAAAGGCACTGGCTGCGGAAAAGGCAGCCGCCGAGGCGGCTGCCGCAAACCAGCCGGCCGAAGCCGGGGCAGGCGGCGAAAACAACTGACCGGACGCCGTCCTGGCGGGCGGATCCGGTCCGGGGGAACAGGGGGCTGAAACAATGGCGATCCAGTCGATGACGGGATTTGCCCGTCATGAAGGCGAAGTCGATGGCTTCCGCTTCGTGTGGGAACTGCGCTCGGTCAATGGCAAGAACCTGGATGTCCGTCTGAGATTGCCGCAGGGCTTCGAAGTGCTGGAACAACCGGTCCGCAAGGCCGTGGCGGCGGCCATGACCCGCGGCAATCTGCAGGTGTCGCTGTCCACAAGTGCTTCCGCGACGGCCTTGGAGGCCGTTGTCAACGAAGCCGCGCTCGATGCAGTGATCGATCTCGTCAACCGTCTGGAAGACCGGATTGATGCGCGCAAGCCCGCGCTCGACGGCATTCTCAACATCAAGGGTGTTCTCGAACTTCGCGATCCCGAACTGACCGAGGAGGCCCGTCAGGCCCGCAACGAGGCGGTTCTTTCAGGCTTCATGAACGCGCTCGGGGATCTCAAGGCCATGCGCCTGTCGGAAGGCAAGGCCCTGGCGCGGGTTCTGGGCGAACAGGTCGATCGTATCGGAGAACTCACCCGCGCAGTCGAGGCCGATCCGTCACGGTCTGCCGAGGCCATTCGCGCCCGCCTGGCCGAGCAGGTGGCAAGCCTGATGGACACCGGCGCCGGGCTGGATCGCGACCGGCTCCACATGGAAGCGGCACTTCTGGCCACCAAGGCGGATCTGCGCGAGGAAATCGACCGCCTCAAGGCCCATGTCGAAGCGGCGCAGGCCTTGATCGGCGGCGAGGCTGCCGCAGGCCGGCGGCTGGATTTCCTGGCCCAGGAATTCAACCGGGAAACCAACACCATCTGTTCAAAATCCAATGCGGCCCCGGTTACTGCGATCGGGCTTGATTTGAAGGTCCTGATAGACCAGTTTCGCGAACAAGTTCAAAATCTGGAGTAGCGATGAGCCAGCCGCCCGCCCATCTTCCCTCGGCCCGCATCAAGCGGCGCGGCCTCATGCTGGTGATTTCCTCGCCCTCCGGAGCCGGAAAATCCACCATTGCCCGCAATCTTCTTGAACATGACACCGGCCTCAGCCTGTCAGTCAGCGTGACCACGCGGCAGCGTCGCGGCAGCGAGATCGAGGGTGTGCACTACCAGTTCAAATCGCATCGTGAATTTGAGCGGATGCGCGATTCCGAAGCGCTGCTTGAATGGGCGGAGGTACATGGCAATTACTACGGCACGCCGCGCGAGGCCGCCGAAGTGGCCATGGCCGAAGGCCGGGACATGCTGTTCGACATTGACTGGCAGGGCGCACAGCAGCTTCAGGAAAAGATGAGCGCCGATGTGGTCTCGATCTTCATCCTGCCGCCTTCAATGGATGAACTCAGGGCCCGTCTGCACCGTCGTGCCGAAGATGCAGACGATGTGATCGAGCAACGGCTCGCCAATGCCCGTTCGGAGATCGAGCACTGGCGCGAATATGACTACGTCGTCGTCAACGACGATCTCGACCGGGCCTATTCGGCGGTGCGCGCCATCGTCCAGGCCGAACGCCTGCGCCGCGACCGCCGTCCCGGCCTGTTCGAGTTCGTCCAGGGGCTGCTTGAAGGCTGAGCGCAGGTGAACCAATCTGCAAATTGCAAGTCGAAGAGCGTAGAGCGAATAGATATAGGTAGCAAAAACTGGCATAGTTCAGCTTTGTTGATTCAAGAATAAAATTGATAATTGATCAACGAGGGTTTTTGTATGCTTGAGCTAAATGCAGCTAAGTTTTTTGATACTCTCCTTGAGGTCAGGAGAGTGAAAACTGTCATCGACACTGCGTTCGATAGCGATGGCAAGGCCGCTAGTGTGACAGACGCCAGAGAAATGCTGCGAGCGAATTTCGAGGATCTAGCGGAAGCCACATCATTCGTAGGTGCTGAATTGGCTTCTATGGCAGCCAGCAGAATGGCTGCGAAGCTTTTTGATTCAGAAGTAAATATTACGATGGCCGAGATAAGCCACTCCATCGAAGATGTTGAGAGTCGTTTTCGGGATGAGTGTCAACTGGTGACTTTTGTTGTTCTGAACAGAAATCAGAAAATGCTATTTGGATCTGCTAATGAGCTAGTGGGAAACACCTGGGATTTGAACAAAATATTTCCGGATGCAGCACGAGAGCTAGAAGAATCGGCGAAGTGCATCGCTCTACAGCGTCCTACAGCGTCGGTATTTCATGCAATGCGTATGTTAGAGGTTGGTATTAAGATTCTGGCAGACAAATTGGGTATTGATGAGATTACAGAGCCAGCTAAGCGAAATTGGGGGAATATTTTGAATGTAGTTAAGTCAAAAATAGATTCAACCTATCCCAAAAATACAAGGGTTGAAGGTTCAGAAGGTGCTAAATTTGAGCGTCTTTACGTATCTCTGGATGCTGTAAAAAACCCTTGGCGAAATGGGACGATGCATGTTGAGTCATTTTATTCAGAAGCGGAAGCTCTTCATATACTGCGTTGCGTAACCTACTTTTTGCATGTCCTTGCCGCAGTTTGCATGCCGGATGAAGTAGGATTGTCTTTGGAAACAACCTCTGAAATACCGAAATGACAGGTAGCCAAGCTATTGGGACGAGTTGAATTGGAGCGCTTCCCGTTGTCTCCAATCAAAGGCTATCAGCAGCGTCTGCCGTCCGTCAGTCCGATCGCCGCCTGAACGATGGCCTCAGCGTCAATCCCGAAATGCCGGTAAAGATCGCCGATCGTGCCGGTCTGGCCGAAATGCTCTACGCCCAGAGGGATGGTCTGATGGCCCTGCACCGAGCCGATCCAGCCCAACGTGGCCGGGTGGCCGTCGATGACCGTGACGATCTTGCAGTGCCGGGGCAGGGCGGCGGTCAGCGTCTCGATGTGGCTTCGGGCTTTGGAATTGCCACGTGACCGCGCCCGTTGCGCCGCCGTCCAGCCGGCGTTGAGCCGGTCGGACGAGGTGACAGCAAGCACCCCGACATCGCGCCTTGTCTCGGCAATGCGGCCCGCCGCCCGGATCGCTTCCGGCGCCACGGCGCCCTGGTAGGCGATCACCACCTCGCAGTTTGGCCCCGGCTTGCGCAGCCAGTAGGCCCCGTCGATGGCACCCTGGCGAAAATCCTCGTCGGCGCGGGTGCCCGGCTGCTCGATCGGGTTGGTGGTGAGTCTCAGATAGACCGAGCCCCCGGTCTCATCGCGCAACCATGTGCGTTCGTCCGGATCGCCCTCGCCATCCTTCTGCATGTAGTCAAACGCCCATTTCATGATCACCGCCAGCTCGTCGGCAAAGGCCGGCTCGAACGCGGCCAGCCCGTCCTGGCTCAAGCCGATCAGCGGCGAGCCGATCGACTGGTGCGCGCCGCCTTCAGGCGCCAGCGTCACGCCCGAGGGCGTGCCGACGATCATGAAGCGCGCATCCTGGTAGCAGGCATAGTTGAGTGCATCGAGCCCGCGGGCGACGAAGGGATCGTAAACCGTGCCGATCGGGATCAGCCGCTTGCCGAACAGGGAGTGTGAAAGTCCGGCGGCACCCAAGAGCAGGAACAGGTTCATCTCGGCAATACCGAGCTCGATATGCTGGCCGTCGGGCGTGAACTCCCATTTGGCGGTCGAGGGGATGTTGTGGGTCTTGAAGGTGTCGGCTCGGGCTTCCCGGGCAAACAGCTTGCGCCGGTTGACCCAGGGGCCGAGATTGGTGGTTCCGGTCACGTCCGGCGACGTGGTCACGATCCGGGCCGCCAGCTCGCTGTCCGTCTTCGACAGATCGTCGAGGATCTTGCCGAACGCCATCTGGGTCGAGATCTCGCGTTCGGACGCGAGCTCGATCTGAGGCGTGGCGATGACATGGTCGGAAAAGCGCCGCCGGCCCTTGGCAAAGAACGGCGTCCGCTCGAGGAACGCCTGGAGTGTGTCGGGATCCCTCACGGTTGCGAATTTCTCCCACTCCTCGCCCTCGGGCACGCCCATGTGGCGCTGCCACTCGGCCATCTGGGCCTTGTTCATCAGCCCGCCGTGATTGTCCTTGTGGCCGGCAATCGGCGTGCCCCAGCCCTTGATCGTGTAGGCCAGGAAACACACCGGCCGGTCATGGTCGATCGAGGCGAAGGCATCGGCCATGGTCGAGACGCAGTTGCCGCCGAGGTTTTCCATCAGTTCGGCCAGTTCAGCGTCGGAACGCCGCTCGATCAGCGCGGTCACGTCACCCTGGTCGCCAAGGTCGTCCATCAGGTGCTTGCGCCACACGGCCCCTCCCATGAAGGTCAGCGCCGCGTAGAGCTGGTTGGGGCAATTGTCGATCCAGCCCTTGAGCTTGTCGCCGCCCTTTTCGGAGAACGCCGCGCGCTGCAGGTGGCCGTACTTGACCCTGACCACGTCCCAGCCGAAGGCCTCGAAAATCTTCTCGACGCGCCGGAACAGGCCCTCATGGACGATGCCGTCGAGCGACTGGCGATTGTAGTCGATGATCCACCAGGTGTTGCGCAGATCGTTCTTCCAGCCCTCCTGCAGCGTCTCGTAGATGTTGCCCTCGTCAAGCTCTGCGTCGCCGACCAGAGCCACCATGCGCCCGAGCGGCAGATCCTGGCCCCACTCCTTGGCGGCAATGTAATCCTGTACGATCGAGGCGAACGAGGTGATCGCCACCCCGAGGCCCACCGAGCCCGTGGAGAAATCGACATCGTCGATATCCTTGGTCCGCGAAGGGTAGGACTGCACCCCGCCGAACCCACGGAAATTCTCCATCTTCTCGCGGGTCTGGTTGCCCATCAGGTACTGGATCGCGTGGAAAATTGGTGAGGCGTGCGGCTTGACCGCCACCCGGTCCTCGGGTCTGAGCGCGGAGAAATACAGCGCCGTCATGATCGACACCATCGAGGCCGATGACGCCTGGTGCCCGCCGACCTTGATCCCGTCCGCCTTGGGGCGGATATGGTTGGCATTGTGGATCATCCAGTGCGACAGCCACAGCAGCCGCTGTTCGATTGTCTTGAGATGGTCGGTACGGCTCATCGTGCAGTGTCCCCTGAAAGTGCGAAATCAACCGCAGCCTGGGCGTGCAGCTGGGTGGTGTCGAAGGCGGGAATGTCGAAATCATCCTGCGAGATCAGCAGCCCGACCTCGGTGCATCCGAAGATGATCCCGTCGGCTCCACGCGCCCGGGCAGTTTCGATGATTCTCAGGTAACGGTTCTTCGAGACCGGGCTGATCACACCCTGGCAAAGCTCTTCGTAGATGATGCGGTGCACGTCGTCGCGCTCTTGCTGTTCGGGTACGCAGACTTCGATCCCGTGCCGCTCCCTGAGCCTCGCCTTGTAGAAGTCCTGTTCCATGGTGAAACGGGTGGCAAGCAGCAGCGGCTTGCGGCAGCCGCTGGCCTTAATCGCTTCGGCAGTCACGTCAGCGATGTGAAACAACGGGATGGAAAGCGCCGCCTGAACCTCGTCGGCACAGATGTGCATCGTGTTGGTGCCGATCAGCAGGCAGTCGGCGCCGGCCGCTTCCAGCCGGATCGCCGCTTTGACCAGCAGTTTCGCCGCCTCGCTCCATCTGGCCTCGGCCTGCAGATCCGCGATCGGCGCGAAATCGAACGAGCGCATCAGGATTTCGGCGGAGTGCAGACCACCCAGCCGCTCCCGCACCATCCCGTTGAGCAGCTGATAGTAAGTGACGGTGCTTTCCCAGCTCATCCCGCCCAGCAGGCCGATCGTTTTCATGTGTCCTCTCCCGTATCCCTTCACAATAACATCCTGCTTGAGCAAATTGATGCCATTTTCCGCTTCCCGTGCCGCAATTGTTGGTGATATATCGCGCATATTCAGACTACAACGGGGGTAATCCGCGTGGATGATATCGATATGGCGATTGTCCGTCGCCTGGCGGTCCATGGCCGTATTTCACTCAATGAGCTCAGCGAGGAGGTCGGGTTGAGCCCGACCCCCGTCTCGCGGCGCATCCGGCAACTCGAAGCTGAAGGTATCATTACCGGCTATCACGCCAAGCTCGATGAGACCGCGCTGGGCTTTCCGGTTTCCGTTTTCGTGTCAGTGCGCCTCGACAAGCAGGTGGACGAGGCGCTGGCGGTTTTCGAAGCCGCGATCAACCGTTTTCCGGAAGTCGTCGACTGCTGGTTGATGACCGGAAATCGCGACTACCTGATGCGCGTCGCCACCCGGGATCTGGCGGATTTCGAGCGTTTCCTGACCCAGCAGCTGACGCGGGTGAAAGGCGTGGCGGCGATCGAATCCTCCATCCCCCTGCGCCGGGTCAAGGCTATGCCGGCAAGAACCCCGTGACCCCGCAAGCCTGACCGTCCTTGTCCCGCGCATTCGAGTCGAGCATCCTCACGCCGCTGCGCGGACTGCATCATCGCTCAGCGCCTGGGCCAGATCGCCGATGATGTCGTCGACATCTTCAAGTCCGACGGACAGACGGATCAGCCCGTCGGAAATGCCGTGCTCGGCCCGCTCTTCGGCGGTGTAGGTCGAGTGTGTCATGCTCGCCGGGTGCTGGATCAGCGATTCCGCGTCGCCCAGCGAGACCGCACGCCCGATCATGGTAAGCCGGTTCATCAGCCGCCGTCCGGCCTCGATGCCGCCGTCGAGCTCGAAAGCGATCATCGCGCCGAAGCCGGGCATCTGCCTCAGCGCAAGCTCGTGCTGCTCGAAGCTTACTAGACCCGGGTAATGGACCTTCGCCACGCCTTCGCTCGCCTCCAACATGGCGGCGACCTTCTGCGCATTTTCGCAATGCCGCTCCATTCTGAGCGCGAGCGTCTTCAGCCCACGCAGGATCAGCATGGCGTTGAACGGGGCCATCACCGCGCCGGTCATGTCCTTCATGCCGAACATCCTGATTTCGGAAACCTGTTCCGCGCTGCCGACAAGCAGACCGGCGACGACATCGCCGTGGCCGCCGAGATATTTGGTCGCCGAATGCACGACGATGTCGGCGCCGAGCTCGATCGGACGGGTGAGGTAGGGGGTGGCGTAGGTGTTGTCGACAACGACCGTCGCACCGCTCGCATGGGCGATCTTCGAGATGGCTTCGATGTCGACGAGCCGCATGTTCGGATTGGCCGGTGTCTCGAAATAGACGACGCGTGTCTTCTCGGAGATCACCGGTGTCAGGTTGGCCGGATCGGTCAAGTCGACATGGGTGATGGTGATGCCGAACTTGGATAGCCCGTGGCGCATGAAGGCGAAGGTGCAGCCATAGAGCGTCTTGTCGACGATGACTTCGTCACCCGGCGACAAGAGCGTCCACAGGGCCGCGGTGATCGCGCCCATGCCGGATGCCAGAGCCAGCCCAGCCTCCGCACCTTCAAGCACCGCGATGCGCTTTTCCAGCAAGTCGAGCGTCGGGTTCGAAATGCGCGAATAGATGTAGCCCGGTCGCTCGCCCGCAAACATCTCGCCGCCGGCTTCGGCACTGTCAAAGGCAAAGGTCGATGTCAGGTGCAGCGGCGGCGTCAGCGCTCCCTGATGATCCAGCGGATTGTAGCCGTGGTGGATGGCGCGGGTGGAGAAGTTCTTGCTGCTCGATTTCATGACGGGATCCTTTCCGGTGAAGCAGCAAGATTGCCCTATCTTGAAGGGCATTTGATTGCTATTTGTGCTTCAACAGACATGAGTTTTGGCATTATCTGCCAGGAAACGGGAAGATGGACAGCAAGGATCGCCAGATCATCCGGGCGCTGCAGGCCAATGCCCGCATGACCAATCAGGATCTCGCGGCAGCGGTGAACCTGTCACCCTCGCCATGTCTGCGCCGGCTTCGCAACCTCGAGGACAGCGGCGTTATCCGCGGCTACAGCGTCGATGTCGACGCCAGGGCCTACGGGCTGCCGATGACGGTCTTCATCCGCATCCGGCTCGAGCGGCACACGGGCAGCCATATCCAGGAGTTCGAGGCCCGCATCAGGGCGATCGATGAAGTGCTCGAATGCCATCTGATGACCGGACCGGCGGATTATCTGCTGAGAGTCGTGGTCGCCGGTCTTGACCATTACGAGGATTTCATCCGCAACCGCATCCACGCCATCGGCGGCATCGCGTCGATCGACACGAGCATCGTCTACGGAACCGTCAAGAAGACCGGCGTGTTTCCGGCGCTGCCGTCATAGGCAATAAAGGCAGCCGGGATTGAGGGATTGTCGCCGGACTACAGGGCCTCGGCCAATGCGCAGAATTCGGCGACACTCAGCGTCTCGGCGCGGCGCGTGGGCTCGATCCCGACCCGTTCCAGCAAGGCTTCCCCGCCCAAGGGTTTCAGGCTCTGCCTCAGCATCTTGCGGCGCTGGCCGAAGGCGGCGTGGGTGACGCGTTCGAGCCGTGCGAGGTCGCAGGGCAGGCGCTTGGCCAGGGGCTCGAGCTGTACCACGCTCGACGTGACCTTCGGCGGCGGCGTGAAGGCCTGTGGCGGCACGTCGAACAGGATCTCGCTGTGCGCCAGCCATCCTGCCAGCACGCCCAGGCGGCCGTAATGGTTCGATCCCGGCACAGCCACGATCCGCTGGCCGACCTCCTTCTGGAACATCAGCGTCATCGACGTCCAGAACGGATGGTCGACATCGGCAGTGAGCCAGTTGATCAGCAATTGCGTGCCGACATTGTAGGGCAGGTTGGCGACGATCTTGGCCGGAGCGCCATTGGCCAGCGCCGCAAGGTCGGTCTCGAGCGCATCTCCCTCCACCACCTCGAGCCGACCGGGATAATGTGCAGCGATCTCAGCCAGGATCGGCAGGCAGCGCGGGTCGCGCTCGACCGCGACGACGCGGGAAGCGCCCTGGGCCAGCAGCGCCCGGGTGAGCCCACCCGGGCCGGGGCCGATTTCGAACACGGTGAAGCCCTCGAGAGGGCCGGCCGACCGGGCGATCTTGGCAGTCAGGTTCAGGTCGAACAGGAAATTCTGCCCAAGCGCTTTTTTCGGCGCCAGCCCGTGCGTGGCAACGACATCGCGCAGCGGTGGAAGGCCGTCGGGGGTGGTGGCCATCAGACCCTGCTCAATGCTTGAAGGGTTGCGGTTTCAATCTCGGTATTGGCCATCCTGGCGGCAAGCTTCAGTGCCGCCACAAGGCTGTCGGCGCGGGCCTCGCCCTTGCCGGCCAGCGAGAAGGCGGTGCCGTGATCGGGCGATGTGCGGATGAAGGGAAGGCCGAGCGTCACATTGACCGAATCGTGAAAGCCCAGCGTCTTCGCCGGGATCAGCGCCTGATCGTGATACATGCAGATCGCCGCGTCATACCCCGCCCTGGCCTCCGCATGAAACATCGTGTCAGCCGGCAGCGGACCTGTGACATCAAGCCCCTCGGCCTTCAACAGGGCAATCGCGGGCAGGATGACCTCGCCGTCCTCGCGTCCCAGAGCGCCATCCTCGCCGGCGTGCGGATTGAGGCCCGAAACCGCGATGCGCGGCCGTGTCAGGCCGAAACGGCGGCCGAGATCATGGGCGACAATGCGTGTGGTCTCCACGATCGCGCCGGTCGTCAGCGCATCGGGAACCTGCCTGAGCGGGATGTGAATGGTGACCGGAGCAACGCGCAGGGAAGGACCGGCAAGCAGCATTACCGGAGTGACTTCATGGCCGGCGTTCTCGCTCGCCAGATGGGCAAGATACTCGGTGTGGCCGGGAAAGCCGAAACCGGATGCATAGAGCACCGATTTTGCGATTGGATTGGTCACAACCGCCCGGGTTCTGGCAGCCGTGGTCAGTCCCACCGCAACACGGATAGCCTCGATGATCGCCTCCGCATTGCCCGAATCCGGATGGCCCGGCACGGCGGGCCTGGCGAGTTCGACCGGCAGCACGGGCAGGGCCCTGTCGAATTTCGCCACGGCACTTTCGGCGGTGGCCTCCACCAGCGGAATATCCAGGCCGAGCAGCTGCGCCCGCTCGGCGAGCATCGCCGGATCGGCAATCATCAGGAAGGCCGGCAGCTCAAGCTGCCCACGATGTGTCCAGGCCGCGAGCGCCAGATCCGGGCCAATTCCGGCCGGGTCGCCCATGGTCAAGGCCAGCGCGCGGCGGTGCCCGTTCATGTGGGGGAATTCCTACTTGTTGGCAATGACCGCACGCTTGCGCAGTTCGGCGAGGTACTTCTTTGCCTCCGCGGAATCGCCGGCATCGGCGTTCTCTGCGCGAAACACCATTTCAGCTGCCTTGTCGTCCGACACGGTCTTGGCCGAGCAGACGATGATGAATTCAACCCCGCGTTCCGTGATCCGCGCCGAGGTGGTTCCGCCGGCATCCGTGCGTTCAATGAGCGGCTTCCACTCCGGCGGCAATTCCGGCTTCATGACGCGCCCAAGCTGGCGCAACGACACGTCGCGCAGACCGGTAATGGTCGATGCGGTGTTGTCACAGCCCTGAATGCGCGGGCGCAGCTGGTCTGCCTCGCGCTTGCGCGCGTTCAGCACCGCGTTCGAGCGCTTGTTCGCCGGCACCACCAGAACCACCTGCTGCAGAAAATACTCCGTGGTCGACGGCTTGTCGTCGCCACGCTCGAGCATCTTCGTCACGAGATCCTGGGTGGAAATGCCGCCACCGCCGGTGACTGCGCCAACCACCCTTGGCCAGCTCATCTGCACCCGGATGAAGGACTTGAAATGCTTTGGCGTCACACCGGCCTGGTTGAGCACCTGGTTCATCTGCTTGGCCGACAGGTTGTTGGAGGCGGCGAACCGCTCATACGACGCATCTACCTGGGAATCGGAGGCCAGCACGCGGATCCGCGCGGCTTCCTGCAGCTTGAGCGCTTCCTCGATCAGTTGTTCCCGCGCTTTCTGGTTCAGGTTTCCGCCCGTGCGTTGCAGTCTGAGGAATGCCGCCCTGCGGGCGATATCGACGCTGGTGATCGCCTGGTTGTTGACGATGATCTTGATCTCGCTGGCGGCATTTGCAGCGCGCATGGGCGCAAACGACATAGGCAGCGCCAGTGTCAGTGCCAGCAGCAGTCCGGTAAGGCGAAAGATCGCGGAAGATGTCATGCTTTCGTGTCCTCTTGTCCGGTCAAACGGATCATTGCCAGTCTTGCAAATCCGGCGCCGCCCGTAAATGCCTGTTGCTTGCGGCAAAAACGAGGCGGGTAGGGCACGCTTTCCCTTGCATCGGACTGCTTGAATCAGAAACTGGGCTTGAGCAGCGGGCTTTCAACATCACCTGTCCCGATGCCGCCAAGCGTCCTGAAGCTCAGCCGGGCGCCGATCTTCCAGTCGCGGGCGTTGGTGTTGCCGTCGTCGCGGATGCTCTCATAGGCGAAAGAAAACGCGTAGCATTCGTCCTCGTAGAGAATCCCGAACGCCTGCCGGTTGAATTTCTTGTCGACCAGATCATAGCTGGTCGATGCGGCGACGCGCCAGAAGTCATGCACCTTGAGCGAGGCATAGCCGGTGACTTCGCGGCGGTCCTCGTCGCCGACAACGAACGGACGCGGCGCCTTGATTTCCGTATAGGTCATCGAGGTGCTGAGCCGGCCACGGCTGAAGCCTGCGCGCACATCGGTGCGCTCCATGCGGAAATCGTCCTTGTCAAACCGCGCCGATGCGGCCAGCGAGAGGCCGTTGAAGGACAGGCCGCCCATGCCGACGAAGTCAGAGACATCGTTTTCCAGCCCGGCGTTTCGGGTTGCCTGCGAAAGATCCGGGGATGCGAAGGAATTGAGGCCTGCAATATGATAGGACTGGCCGAAAGCCGTGTGGGTTTTCAACCCGTTGTCGAAGCTGCCGGTGTAGCGCAGGCCGACATTGGCGCGGGTGCCGCCCTCGGTCCTGTCGAAACCGGAAAATTTGTCACGCTCGAACAGCGAAGTTGTGTCGAACACAAAGCTCTGCGCGTCCTCGTTTGGCAGGCCGCCGGCCAGCCGCTCGTTGGGACGCACGAAAATCTGGCCGATCGGTTCGAACACATGGCTCGAGCCAGCGGTAGTCACAAGCACCGGATAGCTCGCTTCCAGGCCGGCGGTCACCATGCCGCGGGCATGTGAGCCATTGCCCGCGAACGCGCCGTTGTAATCGGTGGGCGCTGTGTCGATATTGACCGAATTCAGGTCGCCGCGCGCCGCCAGGATGGGGGTCAGGCGCAGGCCGTTGGCCGTGGTCAGGGTCCGCCTCCACTCGAGCTCGCTGCTCAGACGCGAATTGGCGCCGGCGAAGCCCTTGTAGCGGTCGGCAAACAGGGGATCGGTCGCGGCAAGCCCGGTGCGCGTGGTGATGTCGTCAGCATTGCGGGAAACCGAATAACCATTGACGTTCAGCGAAAGCTCGCCCCCGGCGACCGGATCGGAGAAGGTGCGGGTGTAGTCGAGCGAGGGGTGGATCGTCGCCTGTTGCCTCTCGGTCAGGTTTGTCGTGGTCGCGTCCTGAATGTCGAACCGGTAGCTGCGCAGATCGAAATGGCTGCGGTTTGACAGGCCGGTCAGGTACACTTCCGATTTGACCGTGTTCTCCGAATAGCCGGAAATCCCGTAGGTGCGCGAGAAATTGTTGTCGGACTGCAGCATCCCGTCCCAGCCGAAGGTCCAGCGTGGATTGATCCGGAACTGGCCTCGCGAGGCAATCATGCCGCGCTCGGTCACCAGGCTGTCGGAGGTGCCGGCATCGAAGTCGCCGGGATTGGTCTGGGAGATGCCTGCCATGCGCAGTGTGTGTTCGCCATTGGCGAAGTTCTGCCGGAATTCGACCTCACCAAGAAAGCCCTGGTTGGTGTAGCCGCTGCCGGTGAAGGTCGCATCCATATAGGGCGAGATCGCCCAGTAGTAGGGGATCGACACACCGGTGCCGAGGTTGTCGGCAGTCAGGTAACTCGGCGTCAGGAAACCGCTCTTGCGCTTCCTGTCGTGATCCGGGATCTCGAGAAAGGGCAGGTAGGCAATCGGCATGCCGAAAAGTTCGAAGGTCGCCTGCTCAAGCCGGATCGTCTTGGTTTCGCCGTTCTGGATGACGCGTTTGGCCTTGACTTGCCACAGCGGCGCGCGCTCCGGGTCGTCCTCGCATGCTTCGCACGCGGTGTAGACACCGTTGTTGAAGGTGGTCTGGCCGTCACCGCGTTCAGCACTTTCAGCCGCTATACGGGTGTTGTCCGGTGTCTCGATTCTGAGCGCGTTGACAAATCCATCGGCGAAGTCGTCGGTGATGTCGAGATTGTCGGCATAAATCCGGTTACCGGTCGGCTCTATCATCTCGACCGAACCGAAGGCCTGCATCCGGCCGCTGTTCTGGTCATATTCGACGCGGTCGGCGACGAGCTTGTAGTTGTCATAATCGATCTGCACGCCGCCACTGGCGACGACCACGCCGGTGTCGTTGTTGTAGATCAGTTCGTCGGCTGCCAGCAGCATCTTTGCGTCTTCGGCAACACTGATGCCGTCCGGCGCCACGATCTGGGCGGCAGCCTGCGGCGCGGCAAAGTAAAAAATGGTGCAAAAGGCCACGCCGGCGCACAAGACGCCAGCAAACGCATGAACTCTCGACCGGCGCACACCCGCCACTATCCGTCCTCCTTGTGGAGAAGCACTGTTGTCCCCAATGCCGAGGCGACCAAAACCGGAAGCCATGCCGCCACGACCGGCGGGATGGTCCCGGCATTCGCGAACGCCTGGATCAACTCGGAGACGACATAAAGCACGAAGCCCGCCAGGATTCCACCCAGGATGACCGTTAAAGACTGACCAAATCGAACAAATTTGAGCGACACCATCGCCGCGATAAGTGTCATGGCCGCCAAAAGCGCCGGAAGAGCCAGCAAACGGTGGAATTGAGTCTCGTAGCTGGTTGCCGGAAGGCCGAAGGATTTGGCCGCGGCAATTTTCTCCCGCAACTCGAAAAACGGCACGGTTTCCGGTGAAGTCAATGATTCGCCAACAAATTCCGCCTTGAGACTGGTCGGAACGGTTGTGCTCTCAAGCTCTTCAACCGGTTGCGAGCCGCGGATGCGCTTGACCTTGGTCAATTCCCACACGCCATCCCCCAACCGTGCGCTCTCGGCCTCCAGCCGTTCCCTGATCCGCTGGTCCTGATCGAACAGGAAAAAGGTTGCGCCGGAGAGTTTGGTACCACCGTCGGAGCTGGCCCGGGCGCCAAGAACGGTATCGCCTTCTGCAGTTCGCTGTCGCAGCCAGGGCGCGGCATTGGTCTGTTGCCGGCTGCCGAGATTGCTTTCAACGACAATGTCCTCGGCTTTTTGCATAGCGCTTGCCGCGAGAGTGTTGAGAACGGTGATCGACAGAACTCCGATCAGCAGGTTGGCAATGATCAGGGGGGCCAGGAACTGCCAGGCGGAGATTCCCGCAGCGCGCGTTACCACCAGCTCGTATTTCCGATTGAGCTGCATGAGCGTGGCAATCGAGGCGATCAACACGACAAACGGAATGATCAGCTGCAGCACGCTGGGGACGCGCAGCGCCGAGACCAACAGCCCGAGCGCGACCGTGTAGTCGGGCGCGCGCGACAGGCGCCGGCTGGTCTCGTTGAAATCCACCAAGAGGATCACCAGCAGCAGTCCAAAGCAGTAGACAAGGAACGTCGTCATGTAGCGACTGAAGAAATAGCGCGAAAGAGTGGAGGCCAGGATTGTCATGCCGAGCGTCCTTCACCCGGCTTCTCGCGGTTGCCCTGAAACCGTTCGAGCAAGCCGGAAAGGTTGTCGAAAAGCCGGTTGTTGAGCTGGGCCCAGGCCTTCGGGATCGTCAGTGCCCGGCCGCTGATGGTCAGAAAGCCGAAGACCACGATCAGGCTTACCGGCACGAGATAGGATATCGCCTCCATCACCGGGCTGATGCCTGCCGCTTCGGTGCTGTAGAACCCGAGCCCGCGGGCACTCAGCGCGATGGCTGCGACCAGTGCCCCGTTCTGAAACTGTTCATGCCGGTTCGAGCGCGCCTTTCCGAGGAAGGAAAACGCCACAAGCCCGAAGGCAAGCGGATAGGTCCACGTCGAAAACCGCTTCACCAGCTCCTGCTGGATCATGTTTTTCGGACCTGTGTAGTAGTAGTCGTCGGGGTCCGGATCAAGGAGATAGAGGGTGGATCGCTCGTTCGGGCGCTTTGCCGCGGAGCCGCCTGCGGGAACGAACGCGGCCATGTCCAGGGCGTAGGATGAAAAGGTGACGATCGAGATCCGGTTGTTGGAGAGATCCTGCTGCTGCAATTCGCCATCGACCAGGTAGAGGATGTTTGTATCGGTCTCTTCAGATTTCCGGATGACGCCACTGCGCGCGTAGTAAATGGTTTCGTTGCCCTCGGTACGGGTGTCGGAGAGAAAGATCCCGCCGAGTTCGCCGCCGGGCAGCTTCTCGTTGACCTGGACGTACAGGCCGTCCTCGAGCTTCATGAAGGCGCCGGAGCGTACGGCAACCGAAAACAGGTCTGACTGGGCCTCGGCGATCACGTCATAGAGCTTGCCGTTTGCCCATGGCTCGATGAAATTGCTCACCACGAGCACCATCAGCGAAATCGCCGCTGACAGCGCCAGAACCGGTTTGAGAACCGTGGTCGGTGGCACGCCGGCGGCTTCCACGACAACCAGTTCGCTGTCCGAATTCATGCTCGACAGCACCTGGCTGACCCCGATCAGCAGCGCAAAAGCGGCGACGATGGGCACCACCGAGGGAATAAGCGTGGCCGCAAGCATGGCGAAGGCTCCGAACGCCTGTCCGGTGGTCGTCAGCACATTGACACGTATGAGCACCTGCGTGGTCAGCACAAGCAGGGTCACCGCGGAAAGCGACCAGAAGGTCAGCGAACTCATGCGGCGAAATATGTAACGTTCAATCTGCTTCATTTCGCCTTTCCGGAGCAGCCCGAGCGGAACCATGATTCGTTTGGCACCTCAGTGCCCCGGTTCGACCAGCCCAACCATGCACCGGCCTTATCAAATCTCAAATTGGATAATGTGTGGCAAACAAACGCGGTTAACATATTGTTGCGGCGGTGTAACGCAAATGCAATATGGCTTGATACGAGGCTTCGGCAGCGCCGCTGTTAGCTCAAGGACAATCCGGATCAGGCCCAATTTTCGACGCAAAGCCGGTTCGTCATGAGCGTGCGGGAATTTGCGGCGTGTTGCGCCCATCCGCTCTTGCCTTCTGCCGCGAAAGCGCCAAGATCGCGACCCACGCAAATCAAGAGAATCCATTGGAGCCGTCATGTCGATGAGCATTGAAATCAGTTTTTCCAAATCAGCAAAGGTCACTGGAGGACTGGTCGTCGCTCTCGGCTCGTCGAGCCAACCCGTGCCATCGATTGTTCGCAGCGTGGACCCCGGCGGCCAGCTCGACAAGGCGGTCAAGGTTGCGGGCTTCTCCGGCAAGCTCTGTTCGACCGCCGATGTGATTGCGCCCGTCGATGCGGCTGCGGACCGTATCGCGCTCGTCGGGGCAGGGGAGCAGGGCAAGCTCTCCGCGCACGAATGGATGCGGATCGGCGGCAAGGCCTTTACCCAAATCCGCAAGGCCGAGAAGGTCACCGTTCTGTTGGGGGACGCGGACGAAGTTTCAGCGGAGGCTGCCGCCGACATGGCGCTCGGGCTGTTGATGCGCGCCTACTCGTTCGACCTCTACAAGACCAAGAAGAAGGACGATGACGACAATGGCGCCCGCAAGTGCACCGTGGTCTTCCAGCATGAGGACGCCGCGGCCTGCAAGAAGGCCTTCGCCAGCCGCCAGGCGGTCGCCGACGGGGTGAAGCTGGCCCGCGATCTGGTCAACGAGCCGGCCAATGTGCTCGGCCCGGTCGAGTTCGCAGCCCGCGCCAAGGAGCTTGAAGCGCTCGGCATGGAAGTCGAGATTCTCACCGAAAAGGAAATGAAGAAGCTCAAGATGGAGGCGCTGCTCGGTGTCTCGCTCGGTTCCGTGCGCCCGCCGCGCCTGGCGATCATGAAATGGCAGGGCGGCAAGGCCAAGGACAAGCCGCTGGCCTTCGTCGGCAAGGGCGTCGTCTTTGACACCGGCGGCATCTCCATCAAGCCCGCAGCCGGCATGGAGGACATGAAGGGCGACATGGGCGGCGCTGCGGCCGTCATTGGGCTGATGCACACGCTCGCCGCGCGCAAGGCCAGGGTCAACGCCATCGGCATTATCGGACTTGTCGAGAACATGCCCGATGGCGCCGCCCAGCGTCCGGGCGACATCGTCCGCTCGATGTCGGGCCAGACCATCGAGATCATCAACACGGATGCTGAAGGGCGCCTGGTGCTCTGCGATGCGCTGACCTATTGCCAGGATCGCTTCAAGCCCGAGATCATGATCAACCTGGCAACGCTCACCGGTGCGGTGATGGTGGCGCTCGGCCAGCACCATGCCGGCCTGTTCTCCAACGACGACAAGCTGTCGGAGGCGCTCAGCAAGGCCGGCGCGGTCACCCAGGAGCGGGTCTGGCGCCTGCCGCTCGATCCGGCCTACGACAAGATGATCGATTCCAAGTTCGCCGACATGAAGAACACCGGCGGCCGTTATGCCGGATCGATCACCGCGGCGCAGTTCCTCAAGCGCTTCGTCGGTGAAACGCCGTGGGCGCATCTCGATATCGCCGGCACAGCCATGGGGTCGCCCTCGACCGACATCAACCAGTCCTGGGCCTCGGGCTTTGGCGTCCGGCTGCTCGATGAGCTGGTGCGCGCCAACTACGAGGGCTAGGACGGCTCATGGCCGAGGTGCTGTTCTATCATCTGACCGAGTCCAGGCTCGAGGACGCCTTGCCGCCGCTGCTGGAGAAAAGCCTCGAGCGCGGCTGGCGGGTGTCCGTACACGTTGGCAGCGAGGAACGCTGCGCCGCGCTTGATGCGCATCTGTGGACCTGGCGCGAGGAAAGTTTCCTGCCGCATGGCAGCGCTCAGTCGCCGCATGCCGAGAGGCAGCCGGTGCTGCTGACGCTGGAACCCGAAGCAGCCAATGGCGCCACCGTGCGCTTTGTCGCCGATGGCGCCGATGTTCCTGCCCTTGAGGGAGTGGAGCGCCTGGTGATGATGTTTGACGGCCATGATCAGAACCAGCTCGATGCGGCCCGCGCCCAGTGGAAGACCCTGAAGGCCGGCGGTCACACGCTGACCTATTGGCAGCAGACCCCGGACCGCCGCTGGGAAAAGAAGGCCTAGATACCTGACACGGCAGGCCTCGGGACGCCTATTGGTGGCGGAGCGCCTCGATCGGATCCATCCGGGCAGCCCTGCGCGCCGGAAAATAGCCGAACACGATGCCGACCAGAGCCGAGAACAGGAAGGCTGCGAGCACGATGGTCGCGTCCGGCGCGAAGGGAATCGACAGCAGCCGCGAGCCAAGAAGCCCGAGCGCCAGGCCGAGCAGGATGCCGATCAGCCCGCCGATCAATGACAGCACGATCGCCTCGACGAGGAACTGCATCAGCACCTGGCGTTCTGTGGCGCCCACGGCCAGCCGGATGCCAATCTCGCGGGTACGCTCTGTCACTGACACCAGCATGATGTTCATGATGCCGATCCCGCCGACCAGCAGGCTGACAGCGGCCACCGCCGAGAGCAGGCCGGTCAGCACGCTGGTGATCCCGGTCAGCATCGAGGTGATCTGCTTCATGTCGAAGACGTTGAAGTCGTCCTCCTCGAAGGGGCCGATCCGCCGCCGCTCCCGCATCAGGCTTTCAATGTCGGCCTTGGCCTTCTCCGTGGAAACGCTGTTGCGGATCGAGGCATAGATCATCGCCACATCCTGGTTGCCCGATATCCGCCGCTGGAAGGTCCGGATCGGGATCAGGATGATGTCATCCTGATCGGTGCCGAAGCTCGAGGCTCCCTTGATTTCGAGAATACCGATCACCCGGCAGGCGATCTGCTTGAGCCGGATGCTGGCGCCGATCGGATCGCCATTGCCGAACAGTTTCTGGCGCACGGTTTCGCCGAGAATGCAGGCGGCGGTGCCGGTTCTCAGCTCGCTTTCATAAAACGCGCGGCCACTGACGACAGCCCAGCTGCGGGCTGTCAGGTAGCGGTTGTCGGTGCCGGTCACGGTGGTGGAATAGTTCGCGTTGCCGTAGATCGCGGTCATGCCGCGCGAATTGGAAGGGGTGGCGACCGCGACACTGGAGATCTGCTGTTCGATCGCATCGACATCCTTGAGCGTCAGGCTTGCAGCCGTGCCGCCACCACCGCCCGAACCCGGCCCCTGCGAGGGCTGGCCCGGCCGGATCATCAGCAGATTGGTGCCAAGCGTCGACACATCGGCTTCCACCTGGTCGGTCGACCCCTGACCCACCGTGACCATGGCGATGACAGCCGCGACGCCGATGACGATGCCCAGAACCGTCAGAAATGACCGGAAGGCGTTGCGCAGGATCGCCTGCAGCGCCAGCCGCACCGCTTCATACAGCATCTGCAGCCGCCTTCCTGTTCCGGTTGTCCGTTTCGATCCTGCCGTCCAGGAAGTGTATGATCCGGTCGGCGTAGTCCGCCATGTCCGGCTCATGGGTGACCATCAGGATGGTGATGCCATCCACGCGGTTGAGCCCTGTGAGCAGATCCATGATCTCGTGGCTGCGTGCGGTGTCCAGGTTTCCAGTCGGTTCATCGGCCAGGATCACGTCCGGATTGGTCACGATCGCCCGCGCGATGGCCACCCGCTGCTGCTGACCGCCCGACAGTTGCGCGGGATGGTGGTCTTCCCGGCCTTCAAGCCCGACCTTGGCCAGCGCCTCGCGCGCCAGTATCCGTCGCTTTGAGCCAGCCATGCCCTGGTAAATCAGCGGCAATTCGACATTGTCGAGCGCCGATGTCCGGGCCAGCAGATTGTATCCCTGGAAGACGAAGCCGAGAAAGTTCCGCCGCAGCAGCGCCAGCTGGTCACGGTTGAGGTGACCGACCTCTGCTCCGCCGAAGAAGTATCGTCCGCCGGTCGGCTTGTCGAGAAACCCGAGAATGTTCATGGCGGTGGACTTGCCGGAGCCGCTGGGTCCCATGACGGCGACGAACTCGCCGCCTGAGATTTCCATGTCGATGCCGCGCAGAGCCCTGACCTCGGCATCACCGCTGCCATAGACCTTGGTGATGCCTTCAAGCCCGATCAGTGGCCTGGAGTCCGGATCTTGACCCTTGCTCATTCTTGCATCAGATCGGTAATCACCTGATCGCCCTCGGCCACGTCTCCATCCCTGATCTCGGTCATCGCGCCGTCTGTCTCGCCGGGCAGGATATCCACCGCCACGGCCTGTCCATCGCGCAGCACCCAGATATTGCGCCTGCCGTCTTCACTTACCTGGGCCGCTGTCGACGGCGGTCGGCTCGGTGCGTTCTTGAACAACATGCCGAGCAGGCCGGTACGGTTGCTGTCCTCGGTCTCCACAGGTGGTGCGAACCTCAGCGCCGCATTGGGAACCGCCAGCGTGTCCTTGATCTCCGCCACCCTGTTGTCGGCGGTGGCCGTCATGCCGGGCCGCAACAGAAGCTCGGCATTGTCGATCGACAGGATCGCTTCGTAGGTCACCACGCCGTCGACGGTCTTGGGCGCAAATCTGAGTTCCGAGATCACCGCCGGGAAAGTGCGTCCCTGGTAGGCCTCGACCGTGAACACCGCCCGGTTGCCAACCTGCACCTTGCCGATGTCGGCCTCGTCGATATCGACGCGCAGCTCCATGTTCTTGAGGTCAGCGGCAAGGGTGAACAGCACCGGAGCCTGCAGGGATGACGCGACGATCTGGCCCACTTCGACATTGCGCTCGAGCACCACCCCGTCGATTGACGAGCAGATGCAGGCCTTGGCCAGGTTGGCTTCATTGATCTTCAGGTTTGCCTCTGAAACCCGGATATCGGCTTCAGCGCTCTTGAGGGCCGCCTGGGCCCGGTCATAGGCGGCCTTTGCCCTGAGCAGTCCCTCAAGAGTGGTCACCTGCTTTTTCTCGAGCATCACCGCCCGCTCGTAATTGTCCCTGGTCTCGTTCCGTGTCGCCGTCGCCTCGGCCATTCTTGCCTGGGAGGCCGTCAGCGAAGCCCGGGCAAGTTCGACATTGGCCTCCAGCTTGTCGGTGTCCAGCCGCGCGAGTATCTGGCCGGTCGTCACCAGGTCGTTGAAATCGGCTTCCACCGAGCGGACCGTTCCGGACAGTTCGCTTGAGATTTCAACCTTGTCCGTCGGCTCCACCGTGCCGGTGGCCGTCACCTGAACGATGACATCGCTCCGCACGATGGCCTGCGTCGTGTAGACGGGCAGGTTCTGACCCGAACCGGAACTCCACCACAGCCAGAGCGTGGAAGCACCCATGATCAGCGCCATCGCCCATAGCATCCGGCGCAGGGTGGACGGGCCTTTTTCGGCAGATTTGGCGATTGTTTCGATGTCGGATTTGGAAGGCGTCATCTGGATATCCCGTGGTTGGGAATGTCCTACCACGCAGCGTCGGCGCGACCGTTGACATGGGTCAAGAACTTGCCCGCGGGGAACCGCTGCAATCTGCTACTCGTGTTATCCTGCCTTGATACGGTTATCCATGGCTGCGGCGGTCCAGCCCGTTCTGAACGCGAAAACCCCCGGATCAGAGATCCGGGGGTCCCTCCTTTCGGCCTAGCGGGGGACATCCGAGCCGAAATTAAAACTCTTCCCAGTCCGACATCTCCACCGCGGCATTGCCGTGGAAGGCAGGCCGCTGGCGGGCTGGCGCGGTGTAGGCCGGGGCGGGGGTGCCACCGTTGCTCCGGACCACCCGTGGCGAGTGGCTTGCAGCGGCATCCACCTTGAACCGCGACAGCAGCTGGAACAATGAGGCTGCCTCCTGCGCCAGGCTGTGGCTGGCGGCGGTCGATTGCTCGACCATTGCCGCATTCTGCTGGGTGCCCTGATCCATCGCGTTGACCGCCGTGTTGATCTCGTTGAGGCCGGTCGACTGTTCGCGCGAGCCGGTGACGATCGCCTCGACATTGGCGTTGATCTGCTTGACCTGCTCGACGATGCTGACCAATGCCTTGCCGGTTTCGCCAACCAGCGACACCCCGGTGTTGACCTGCTCGCCCGAAGCCGTGATCAGCCCCTTGATCTCCTTGGCCGCCGTTGCCGTCCGTTGCGCGAGCTCGCGGACTTCCTGGGCGACAACCGCAAAGCCGCGACCGGCTTCACCGGCCCTGGCGGCTTCGACGCCGGCGTTCAGTGCAAGCAGGTTGGTCTGGAACGCGATATCGTCAATCACATCGATGATGTTGGTGATCGCCTTGGAGGAACTTTCGATCTCGGCCATTGCAATGACAGCCTTGTCGACCACCTGGCCGGATGTCTCCGCATCGCGCTTGGTCTTAGCCACCAGTTCGCCGGCTTCTTCCGCACGCTGGCTGGAAGCGGCGACGGTCTTGGTGATTTCCTCGAGCGCGGCTGCGGTTTCCTCGACGGAGGCTGCCTGGTTCTCGGTCCGCTTGGCGAGGTCGTCTGCTGCAGAGCGGATCTCATCCGAACCGCTGGCGATCATCCGGGCGTTCTCGTTGACCGAACTCATCGCATCGCAAAGCCCTTCGTTGGCCTTGTTGAAATTGATCCGGAGCGGCTCGAGAGCAGGCTGGAAGGGCTTTGTAATCTGGATGGTCAGATCGCCGTCGGCCATGCTCTGCAGGCCGGTCGACAGGGATTCGACATTGCTGACCCGTTCGGTCACGTCTGTGGCGAACTTGACGACCTTGAAGACCTTGCCGTCCGCATCGAAAATCGGGTTGTAGGAGGCCTGGATGTGGATCACCTTGCCGCCCTTGCCGATCCGCTTGAACTCATCGGAGTTGAATTCGCCGGCGGCAAGTTTTGTCCAGAACTGCGCGTATTCTTCCCCCCTGACATAGTCGGGGTCGCAGAACATCCGGTGGTGCTTGCCGACGATTTCGGCAAGCGTCTAACCGACCGCGCCGAGAAAGTTTTCGTTCGCGAACACGATTGTTCCATCAGGCTTGAACTCGATCATCGCCTGTGAACGGGAGATGGCGTCGAGCTTTCCGGCGTCCTCCATCGACTTGACCTTGGTCGCCGTGATGTCGGAGGCGAACTTGACCACCTTGTAGAGCTTGCCGCCGCGAAAAACGGGGTTGTAGCTGGCTTCGATCCAGATTTCATCGCCGCTCTTGGTGACGCGCTTGTACTGCGCCTTGTCGTATTCGCCGCGGCCGAGTTTCTTCCAGAATTCGGCATAGGCTGGCGCGGCAGCTTCCTTCGGTTCGACAAAAATGCGGTGGTGCTTGCCCTTGATCTCGGACAGTTCGTAGCCGAGTGCCTGGCAGAAATTTTCATTTGCGTCGAGAATCTTGCCGCTCAGATCGAATTCGATCATGGCGAGGGACTTTTTCAGTGCCTGGACGATGTTCTTTTCGTCTGAGCCGACGATGCTGGTGAAGCTCATGAGACTGGTCCTAAATGGTAACAAGTGACCTTATGATCTGCACGGATTTCTGCCGCGTAGACGCCGGTGGATTGTATCGAGGGAATGTCTGAACCAGATGCTTCATGCATCAAGTACATCATGAATTTCTCATGCATCCATTTCTAAAAAGTTAATGAATTTTCATATTAGGAATGCTAAATATTGAGGTGCATTTTAGCAAATGAGGAACTGGTTGACGGGCACTCGTGAAAGACACGCGCGGGGCCGTTGATGTTGCTGAATGCCCGTTTGAGTGCGATGGCAAAAGCATCTGCAGATGCTTCGGTTGGAAACAATCGAAGAGGTTGCGGGAAGGCTGTGCGAACCGTGTCCGGCGCCCGCTCCCGATGGCTGCTGTGCCTCAACGAGTTTCCGCAGAAAAATGACCGCACCGGCTTTAATTGACGCATCTGCGACCTGCGTTCATTGCGCTGTCTGACGCAGGCATGAGCGGAACACTTCTGCAGCCGTTACCTGTCGCTCGTGCCTGCTCAGGCGTATTGACGCTCGATCTCGATCAGTTTCTGTTTTCGCCACAAGCCACCGCCGTAACCGGTCAGGGACCCGTCGGCGCCAACGACGCGGTGGCACGGCACGAGAAGCGCGATCTGGTTGGCGCCATTGGCGCGCGCCACGGCGCGGACAGCGGAAGGGCGCCCGATTGTCCCGGCGATCTGGCTGTAACTGCGGGTTTCACCCGCAGGGATCTCCACCAGCGCATGCCAGACGGTTTTGGTGAACTCGCTGCCATGAAACGCCAGCGGCACGCTGAAGCGCGGGTTGCGGCCTGAGAAATAAGCATCAAGCTGGGTTTCGAGATGATCGAGGGGAGCATGACGGCCGAAGCCGATCCGGCCCTTGAACGCCTGGTGCATGCGGCGCAATTCGGCGGGCAGGGCCTTGCGGTCGGCGAATTCCAGAAGATGCAGATGGGTTCGGTCACACAATGCGATCATCGGACCGAGCGGGGTATCGATGTAGTCAGCCCGGATCATCGCGTCAGCGGTAAAACTCCCCGGCGGTGTGCCCATCAGCCTGGCAAAGGCCGCCCGGAAGGCGCCAGCCGATTCAAACCCGGCATCGAGCTGCGCCTCGATCACCTTGGAGCCGCCCGCCAGCGCCAGGTGTGCATGGCGCAGCCGCTCGAGCCGCGCCATTTCCAGGAAAGTCATTCCGAAATGCCGGTTGAAGGAGCGCCGCACGGTCGAGGGATCGAAACCCAGCCGGATGATGTCGGGTTCGCGCCAGCGATGTCCCTTCCGGTCAGCAAGCGCTGCAAGCAACGCTTTCACCGCCGGATCGGCTTCCGCGGCGGGCGCTATCGGGTGGCATCGCTTGCAGGCCCGGAAACCGGCCTGGATGCAGTCGCCCACGCTGGCATAGAAGCTGCAGTTTTCCGGACGTGGTTTACGAGCCGGGCAGGTCAGCCTGCAGAAGATGCCGGTCGAGGACACGCCCACATAGGCGCGCCCGTCATAATCCGGATCGCGTTTCAACAGCGCTTCGTAAAGAATGGCGGGCTCTGGCAGGTCAAACAACATGGTTCGCAGCCTAGCGCCGGCGTGATCCGTCGTCAGCCTGAAATCGGGCGTCTATTCCTGATTACGTCTGGCGAGGTTGCCGGTCAGCCGGGGCCTCGGCAATGCGCGTATCTACTCGGCCGCGTCAGCTTCCTCGACCTGGCTGGTCAGAGCCAGCCATTCCTCCTCGGCCTTGGCCAGTTCCGCCGCCCGGTCGGCCCGCTGCTTGGATTTCTGGGTGATCTTGTAGGGCGCGTCGGCAAACTGGCCCGGATCCGAAAGTTCCGCATCAAGCGACTGAATCTGTTTGGTAAGTCTTGCCACCAAGGATTCGAGATCATTGATCTTTTTCTTCAGCGGAGCCACGCTGGCGCGCTGCTGGGCGGCCTGCTTGCGTTTCTCCGCTTTGGAGCCCCCATCGCTGTCATTCCCCTTCTTGCCACGGCTCGAGGCGCCGACGACTTCCTGCCGGTAATCCTCCAGATCGCCGTCAAAGGAACTCACCGTGCCGTCCTTGACGATCCAGAGCCGGTCGACCGTGGCCTCGATCAGGTGCCGGTCATGGCTGATCAGGATGACCGCGCCGGGGAAGTCGTTGAGCGCCCGGATCAGCGCCGCGCGGCTGTCGATGTCAAGGTGGTTGGTCGGCTCGTCGAGGATCATCAGGTTCGGCGCGTGAAACGCCGACAACCCCATAAGCAGCCGCGCCTTCTCGCCACCCGAAAGGTCCTTGGCCGGCGTGTTCATCTTCTCCGCTGTCAATCCCATCTGCGCCACCCGGGCCCGCACGCGGGCTTCCTGCGCGTCCGGCATCAATGCTCTCACATGCGCCACGGCCGATTCGTTCGGCCTCAGATCGTCCAGCTGGTGCTGGGCAAAAAAGCCGGTCTTGAGTTGCGGCGCGGTGCGGATCAGCCCGTCCTCGGCCTCAAGCCGTCCGGCAATGAACTTGGCGAAGGTCGACTTGCCGTTGCCGTTCGAGCCAAGCAGCGCGATGCGGTCGTCGGCGTCGATCCTCAGATCGAGCCGGGACAGGATCGGCGAGCCGGGAGTGTAGCCGACCGAGCCGCCCTCGATGGCGATGATCGGCGAGGCAACGCCGCGATCGGGCCGTGGAAAGGTGAAACCGCGCACATTGTTCTCGATCACCGCGTCGACGGTGCCCATCTTTTCAAGCGCCTTGAGCCGCGATTGCGCCTGGCGCGCCTTCGAGGCCTTGGCCCGGAACCGCTCGACGAAGGCTTCCATGTGCTTGCGTGCCGCCAGGCTCTTCTCGCGCGCCTTCATCTGGTGTTCGTCGCGCTCGGCCTTCTGCCGCTCGAACTGGTCGAAGCCGCCGCGGTAGAAGGTCAGCTTCTTCTGGTCGAGATGAACGATCGCGTTGGCCGCGGTGTTCAAGAGGTCGCGGTCATGGCTGATGATCAGCACCGTGTGCGGATAGCGGCGGATATACTCTTCCAGCCACAAGGTGCCTTCCAGGTCGAGATAGTTGGTCGGCTCGTCGAGGAGAAGCAGGTCGGGTTCCGAAAACAGCACCGAGGCCAGCGCCACGCGCATCCGCCAGCCACCCGAGAAACTCGAGGCGGGCAGCTGCTGGGCGTCCTGGTCAAAGCCGAGACCGGCCAGGATCGAGGAGGCGCGGGCCTCGGCCGAATGGGCGTCGATGTCGACCAGCCGGGTCTGGATCTCGGCGATGCGGTTGGGATCGGTCGCGGTCTCGGCTTCCTTCATCAGCCGGGTGCGCTCGAGGTCGGCGCGCAGCACGATCTCGACCAGCGCCGTCTCTTCGGAAGGCGCTTCCTGAGCGACCTGGCCGATGCGGGTGTTCTTCGGGATCGAGACGTGGCCGGTCTCGCTCGCCATCTCGCCGGTGATGATCCTGAACAGCGTCGACTTGCCGGCGCCGTTCGGCCCCACAAGCCCGGCCTTGATGCCCGCGGGCAGCGCCAGCGAGGCATTGTCGATCAATAGCCGCCCGGCAATGCGTGCGGAAAGGTCTGTAATCGTAAGCATGACCGCGCTTCTGGCCGGGTTCACGTCAAATGGCAAGGGCAAACGGTGTTTTCCATGGTCCCTGACCGGTGACAATTGGTCCGCGGTGCGTCACAAGTCGGATGACATGTGGCAGGAGAAAAAGAATGACGATTGTTTTGCACGAGCTTGTCGGCGCCGATGAAGCCCGTCCGTTCAGCCCGCACTGCTGGAAGGTGGTGATGGCGCTGGCCCACAAGGGACTGCCTTTCGAGCGCAAGCCGGTCTGTTTCACCCAGGTGCCCGGGGTCGAGGGCGGTGTATCGAAAACCGTGCCCGTCATTCGCGATGGCAGCCAGGTGGTGGCCGACAGTTTCATGATCGCCGCCTATCTGGAGGAGACCTATCCCGACCGGCCATCGCTGTTTGGCGGCGACGGCGGCCAGGCCATGGCCCGCTTCGTGGAAGCCTGGTCGCAATCAACCCTGCATGCTGCCCTGAATGTGATCGCGCTCAAGGAGATCGACGGTATTCTGTCGCCCGAGGATCAGGCCTATTTCAGACCGAGCCGCGAAGCCCGCCTGGGCAAGACGTTCGAGCAGATTGCCGAGCGTCGCCAGGCCGAGATCGAGGGTTTCGGAGCCAAGTTGACGCCTTTGCGGGTGATGCTGAAATCGCAGCCCTGGATCGGCGGATCGTCGCCGCTGTTTGCCGACTACATCGTCTTTGGCGCGCTGCAATGGGCGCGAGTGGTTTCCAGCGCCCCGTTGCTCGAGGCGGGCGACGCTGTGACCGACTGGTTCGAGCGCTGTATTGATCTCCATGACGGTCTGGGGCGTGCGGTAGCCGCGGCGGGCTGAACCGGTTCAGCCGCCCGGCATCAGCGCGGCGATGGCTGCGACAAACATCAGGATGCCGAAGCCCCAGTCGAAATGACGCCGGTGCCAGCCCGAGCTCAGATACAGGCAGCCGGACCATCCGGCGACGGCCCAGAGGCCAAGGCCGGAAGCGGTCAGCAGCGTCAGCCCGGCAAAGGCTGAGGCCAGCGTCACCGAGCCGCTGAGCGCCGACCCCGCGAGGAAAAAGGCGACGGCCCAGCTCTCGGGGCTCTGCAGATTTTGCACGGGCAGTGTAGGGCGCACAGGGGCGGCCTCCTGCTCTAACGGAGTGCCCGGATCGGCCATGTAGCGGGTCAAGCCTGACAGCGCCAGCAGGAGCGACGCCAGCACCATCGCCGTGCCGCTCATCCATTGCGGCATGAGGTGCAGGACACCAAGCGCCAGCGCGAACAGCGACAGCCAGCCGCAGATGCTGGAAATCATGCCGTCGATCACCGGTTTGAAGGTTCGCTCGGCGCCAGCCGTCAGCATCGCGTTGTTCTGGGGCGCAAACCCCAAAACCGCGACCGCGACAACTCCGCAGGCTATCACCGCGTCAGACATGTCATAAATCTACAACGCAATCGTGATTGTTCCAAGTCACCATGGCTACGGGGAGCCGGGGAGGGCACGATGACCGGATCACAGGCAGCATGCGCGCGCAACGGACCGTGAGAACGCCGGTGCCCCTTGCGAAGAGCCGGGCATGCGGCTATCTAGGCGCCAACTCCGGGCCGGACCTCGTCCAGCCCGGACTTTTGCACCCGAAATTCTTGCGTGGGCCTCTATGGCCCAGCTCTCGCAACCACAACCAGATGACAGGACAGACACCAATGGCGATTGAACGCACTTTCTCGATGATCAAGCCCGATGCCACCAAGCGCAACCTGACCGGCGCGATCACCAAGGTTTTCGAAGACAACGGCCTGCGCGTCGTCGCTTCCAAGCGCGTCTGGATGAGCAAGCGCGAAGCCGAAGGCTTCTACGCCGTGCACAAGGAACGCCCCTTTTTCGGCGAACTGGTTGAAGGCATGACCTCCGGCCCGACCGTCGTCCAGGTTCTCGAAGGCGAGAACGCCATCCTCAAGAACCGCGAGATCATGGGCGCCACCAACCCGGCAAACGCCGACGAGGGCACCATCCGCAAGACCTTCGCGCTGTCGATCGGCGAAAACTCGGTGCACGGCTCGGATGCGCCGGAAACCGCAGCCGAGGAAATCGCCTACTGGTTCTCCGGCACCGAAATCGTCGGCTGAAGCTTCTGAACTGATGGAATGCGAAACGGCTCCCAAGAGGGGGCCGTTTTTGTATCGGCGGATCAGTCCGACGGTGTGCCGGTACCCAGCATCGTCCGTCGCTCAGCGCTCCAGCGTTTCCGCCACCACCAGCAGCTCGTCCATCATCTCGTAGCACAGCGTGATCTTGACCGCTTCGGGATCGTAGAAGGCATTGACCTCGCCGCACTCCGCCGCTTCGAGGATGAGCGGGTTGGGCCAGGCGTATTCGGTGTCGATCCAGGTGGCGATGTCGCCAAGCACGCCGGTGTCTTCCAGTTCCTCGCGCAGATCGTTGTAATCATCGCTTGGTTTGAGTTCGACCGACACCTTGCCGCCGGGTGTGTCACTGTCCCTGAGCGCGTCGGCCAGTAGCAGATCCCAGGATTCCAGCGCCAGCGCCGCATCGTACTCGCAAGTGTCAAGCCGCTCGTCGGGAATTGCGCGTTTCCTGGCCGCTTCGACATAGGTATCCGGATCGTAGCCATGGGCGATGCACAGAATCCGGTAGGCGCGCTGGATGTCGAGATCGTGCTCGCCGTAATAGGCGTGTTGGCCCCCATCCTGCTTGAAGATCCGGTCGAATGCGAACCAGGTTGCCGCCGCATCGAGCAGGATCGGTGCAGGTTCATCATAGGTTTCCAACACCATCAGCGTGGCGAAGGCATCGACCGCGTCCTCTTCCTGGCCGATCACGGGCAGGCCAAACTGGTCGACCAGCGCATGCCCGATCTCATGATGCATGATCAGGATGATGTTGCTGAGCGCGATGTCGTACTGGGTGTCGGGGTTTGCGCGGGCGGCAGAACCCGTTGTCAGGCTGATGAGAAGACTGGCAAAGGTGAGTTTGAGCCATGAGAACCGCATTTCGGCACTGTCCCTGTTTTTGGTGAGTTGGCCAGCTTCCTGCGGTTTCGTCAATGGCGGCGATCACGCCGTTGCCGGCAGTCGCCAGTCGATCGGCTGCATGCCATTTGCCTCAAGAAACGCGTTGGCTTTCGAGAAATGCCGGCAGCCGAGAAAGCCGTTGTGGGCCGACAGCGGCGAGGGGTGGGCGGCCTTGAGCACCAGGTGCCGGTCGGTGTCGACGAAGCCGGCCTTCTTCTGCGCGTAAGCCCCCCAGAGCAGGAATGCCACCGGATGCTCGAGCGCGTTGACCTTTGCGATCACCGCGTCGGTAAAACGCTCCCAGCCGCGACCGCGATGCGAGGCCGCCAGCCCGCGCTCGACAGTCAGCACGCTGTTGAGCAGAAGCACGCCCTGCCGCGCCCAGCTTTCGAGATTGCCGTGGTTCTCCTTGGGGATGGAGAGATCGCTCTCGAGCTCCTTGTAGATGTTCTTGAGCGAAGGCGGCACGCGGACGCCCGGCTGCACCGAGAAACACAGCCCGTGGGCCTGTCCGTCACCGTGATAAGGGTCCTGTCCGAGAATGACCACCTTGACCCGGTCGAGCGGGGTGAGGGCGAGGGCCGCGAAATACTCCGACGTCTGCGGAAAGATCTGCTTGCCGGCATCGAGCTCAGTGTCGAGGAAAGCTGCAAGTTCGTCCATGTACGGATCAGAAAGCTCCGCCGCCAGAGCCGTGTCCCAACCGCCCGTAAGCGTGAAATTCGCAGGCATCAGTTCTTCTGCCAGCGCAGTTTGGCCTTGTCGTCGGCGTCCTTGGCCGAGACCCATTCGCCTGAACCGCCGTCTTTGAGATGTTCCTTCTTCCAGAACGGCGCATCGGTCTTGAGGAAGTCCATCAGGAACGAGGCGCCATCGAAGGCTGCCTGCCGGTGCGGCGCACTTGCCACCACAAGCACGATGTTGCCGCCGGGTTGAATCGCCCCGTAGCGGTGAATGGCGGTGATTCCGCTGAGGTTGAAGCGGGCCACAGCCTCTTCGGCAATTTTACGGATGGCCCGCTCGGCCATGCCCGGATAGTGCTCGAGTTCAAGCGCTGAGAGCTTTCCGCCTTCGTCGCGGCACAGCCCGGTGAAGCTTACGACCGCGCCGATGTCGGCACGGTCGCCCGTGAGCGCCTCTATCTCTGCGGATATGTCGAAATCCCCGGCCTGGATGCGCACGGTGACCGGCGCCACCGGATCTCCGGAAATCTTGCCGCCCGCCGCCATTTCAGCCTCCGGTCATCGGCGGAAACAGCGCGATTTCCTTCGCGTCGCCGATCGCCTCGTCATGCTCGGCATGTTCCTCGTTGATGGCGGCGCGGATGACCCGGGGCACCTCGAAGGCTGCGGCATATTCCTCGCCCAGCGTGGCCAGATGCGCGATCAGATCGCCCACCGTCTTGACGTCCGCCGGCAGGTCGATCTCTTCCGAGCCCTTGCCGATGCGCTCGCGCACCCAGGCGAAATAGACGATCCGCACGCTCATTCGTCCACCACATGTCTCAGCCCGGCGCGGAAATAGTCATAGCCGGTGTAGATCGTGATGATCGCCGCAACCCACAGCAGCACGATGCCGGTTTCGGTGGTGTAGGGCAGCACCTTGTCGCCGGCCGGACCTGCCAGCAGGAAGCCAAGCGCCACCATCTGCAGCGTGGTTTTCCATTTGGCAATCCAGGTGACCGGAACCGAGACCTTGAGTGCTGCGAGATATTCGCGCAGGCCCGAAACCAGGATCTCGCGGCACAGGATAATGATTGCCGCCCAGATCGACCAGCCGGCGATGGTGCCGTCGGCGGCGACCAGAAGCAGGATCGCGGAGACCAGCAGCTTGTCGGCGATCGGATCGAGCATGCGCCCGATGTTCGAGGTCTGGTCCCAGATCCGGGCGAGATAGCCGTCGAAGAAGTCGGTAATCGAGGCGATGGTGAAAATCGCCAGCGCGCTCCAGCGGGCAAAATCGGATCCGTGCAGCCGGCCCTCGATGAAGAAGCACAGCACGATCAGCGGGACGGCGAGAATCCGTCCATAGGTGAGTATATTCGGTATGTTAAGCGCGCGCGACGCCATGGAGCACCCCGTCCGTATCAGGATTTTGCGCAAGATGCGCGTGGCGGGGCGGAAAGGTCAACCGCCTTGGCCACGATTAGCGCCTGAATGCCGCAGTTTGATGTCTCATCGCACACCAATTCAGCGGTTTTCCTCGTGGAAATGATTGTAGACCAGTTCGGCCACCGCGCGTGAAATCCCCTCGACAGCGACCAGGTCGTCGATTCCCGCGCGCGAGACCGCCTTGGCGGTGCCGAAATGGTGCAGCAGCGCCCGCTTGCGCGTCGGCCCGATACCGGCAATCTCGTCAAGCGGATTGGTCACCATGTCCTTCTTCCGTCGCGCCCGGTGCGAGCCGATGGCGAACCGGTGGGCCTCGTCCCTGAGCCGCTGGATGAAATAGAGCACCGGGTCGCGCGGCGGCAGCGTGAAGTCCGGCTTGCCTTCGACAAAGAACCGCTCGCGGCCGGCTTCCCGGTCCATGCCCTTGGCGACGCCGATGGCGGTGATCTTGTCGGCGATGCCGAGTTCCTCAAGAATTGTCCGCACCGCGCTCATCTGTCCCTTGCCGCCGTCGATCAGCACCAGGTCGGGCCAGGCCGGCATGCCGGGTTGGCTCACCGCGTCCGGATCTTCGGCGCCGTCGGGCCGGACCGGGCCGGCATCCCCATGTTCCTTGATCAGCCGCGAGAACCGGCGCTGCATGACTTCGCGCATCATGCCAAAATCGTCGCCGGGGGTGATGTCGGTCGATTTGATGTTGAACTTTCGGTACTGGTTTTTGACGAAGCCTTCCGGCCCGGCAACGATCATGCCGCCCACCGCATTGGTGCCCATGATGTGCGAGTTGTCGTAGACCTCGATGCGACGCGGCGGATGGGCCAGGTTGAAGGTCTCCGCAAGCCCCTGCAGAAGCCGCGCCTGCGAAGCCGTTTCGGCCAGGTTGCGGCCGTGCGCTTCGCGCGCATTGTTGAGCACCTGCTCGACCAGTTCGCGCTTTTCGCCGCGCTGCGGCACGCTGATCGAAGTTTTGCGGTCCATCCGCACGCTCAGTGCCTCCTCGAGCAGCCTCCGGTCCTCGAACTCGTCGGAGATCAGGATCATCCGCGGCGTCGGCTTGTCGTCGTAGAACTGGCCGATGAAGGCGCCGAGGATCTCGCCCGGCGCCAGCGACGGGTCGGCCTTGGGGAAATAGGCGCGGTTGCCCCAGTTCTGCCCCGTGCGGAAGAAGAACACCTGGATGCAGGCCATGCCGGCATCGTGATGGATGGCGAAGACGTCGGCTTCTTCCACAGTCTGCGGGTTGATGCCCTGGTGGCTCTGCACGTGGCTGAGCGCCGACAGGCGGTCGCGATAGACGGCCGCCCGTTCGAAATCGAGATCTTCCGATGCCGACTGCATCGCCGTGGCCAGTTGCGCTTTCACCGCCTGGCTGCGGCCTGAAAGGAAATCCTTGGCCTCATCCACCAGCCGGGCATAGCCTTCGGCATCGATCTCGCCGGTGCAGGGCCCGGAGCAGCGCTTGATCTGGTAGAGCAGACACGGCCGGGTGCGGCTTTCATAGACGCTGTCGGTGCAGGTTCTCAAAAGAAAGGCGCGCTGCAGCGCGTTGATCGTCCGCCCTACCGCGCCGGCCGAGGCGAAGGGGCCGAAATAGGATCCCTTTCGCGAGCGCGCGCCGCGATGCTTGAAGATCGCCGGCGCCTCGTGATCACCCGTCACAAGGATATAGGGAAACGACTTGTCGTCGCGCATCAGCACGTTGAAGCGTGGCTTCAGCCGCTTGATCAGGTTCGCCTCGAGCAGCAACGCTTCCGTCTCGGTGCGCGTGGTGACGAACTCCATGTTGGCCGTCTGCGCGATCATCCTTGTGATGCGGTTCGAATGGCCGCGGCCCTGCGCGTAGTTGGTCACCCGCTTCTTCAGGCTGCGTGCCTTGCCGACATAGAGCACGTCGCCGGCCTCGTTCATCATCCGGTAGACGCCGGGCTGGTTGGGCAGGTGCCTGACGAAGGCCTGGATGACTTCCGCGCCTTTCAAGCCCGGCGTGGCGACCGGGCTTTCGTTCCACTCGATGCCGGCGACGGAAGCCGCATCCGCGGGCAGGGAAGCATCGACAGCATCCTGTTCGTCCTCGTCTGCACCGGTTTCCTCATAGATCATGCCGCCATCGGCTGGTGCCGTGGCTTTGGATGGCTTGGGAGAGGTCGGATTCGGCGTGCGAGTCATCAGGCGATCTTATCAACTTCCTGCGCTTGTGGGGCAAGGGAGTGCGGCTGTCAGATCATGACATCTGGCGTCAGCAGCGCAGGTTATCAAGCGCGCTATTCCCCTACGCCTGTCACATCCGGGGTCTCCCACGCCAGATGCTGGCCGCCATCAAGCGCGATCATCTGGCCGGTGACTGACCGGGCTGCGTGCAGGTAGCGGATGGTCGCGCCAAATTCCGCCAGTTCCGGCCCGCGCTGAAGCGGCACGGCGGCCTCCTGTCTTGCGAAATCGCTGTCTTTCTGCCGCTCGTTGGCGAGCGTCGGTCCGGGACCGATGGCGTTGACCCGGATGCGTGGCGCCAGTGCCTGCGCCATGGTCTGAGTTGCCGTCCACAGCGCTGATTTCGACAGGGTGTAGGAAAAGAAGCGCGGCGTCAGCTTCCAGACACGCTGGTCTATGATGTTGACGATTAGCCCTTCGCCGTCCCTCGGCAGGTTCTCCGCCATGGTATGGGCAAGCACCGCCGGCGCCTTGACGTGGACGGCGAAATGCCTGTCGAACAGACCCTCATCAAAAGCGCGTACATCGTCTGCCTCGAACACCGAGGCATTGTTGACGATGACGTCCGGTACACCCATGCGTTCGCTCACCTGGCCGTGCAGCGCGCCAACGGCCTTCATGTCGGTGAGATCAGCAAGGAACACCTCCGCCGAACCGCCCGCATCGCGGATCGTGCTCGCGACAGCCTCGGCTTCCTCGCCGCTGCTGTTGGCGTGAACCGCGATGCCGTAGCCGTGTGTAGCGAGATCCAGCGCGATTGCCTTACCGATGCGGCGCGCTGCGCCGGTCACAAGAACTGTGCCGTTCGAAGATGTCATGATGTGTCCCGGTTCATGCTGGCGTGGCTGAAAGCCAGGCTTTCAGGTTCAGAATACCGAGATGATATAGGCCGCGAAAACGACAAGCATAGCCGCGCCGCCGAGCTTTTTGATCGGTATGTTCCAGTGCGCCAGCCCCACCACCAGGAGGCTGACTGCCAGCATCACCCATATGTCGATCGAGACAATGCGCGGATCGACATCAAGCGGCAGGATGACGGCGGTGCCGCCAAGGATCAGGCCGATGTTGAAGATGTTCGAGCCAACCACGTTGCCGATGGCCACCGCGCCGGACCTGCGCCATGCCGCCATGACCGAGGTCACCAGTTCGGGCAGCGAGGTGCCGATGGCAACGATGGTCAGCCCGATGGCCGTCTCCGTTGCTCCGAACATGCGCGCGATATCGGACGCGCCGTGCACCGTGAGCCAGGCTCCGATCGGCAACCCTATCAGGCCACCAACGATGAAAACATTGGTGCGCCAGGTTTCCTGCGGAAGGCCTGCGACCTCGTCGTGATAATCGGGAACGCTGGCGCCGTTCTTCCGGGCCTCCCGGATCTGCCAGCCGAGATAGGCCGCGATCAGCGCCAGCAGGATCGCGCCATCGAGCCGGCTCAGCGGCCCGAACCACATCATCGCCATCAGCGCGACAGACATGACGATCATCACCGCCAGCGATGTCCCCAGCCCGTTTTCGCGGCAATTGATGGTCATCAGCAGGGCTGGCGCGCCGAGTACGAGCAGCACGTTGGCAATGTTCGATCCGACCACGTTGCCGATGGCGATTCCCGAGACGCCGTCGAATGCCGCCTGCAGCGAGACAAACAGCTCTGGCGCGGAGGTTCCGAAGGCCACGATCGTCAATCCGATGATCAGGGGGTCGATTGAAAGCTTCTCGGCGAGGCCGACTGCGCCGCGTACGAGATAGTCACCGGCAAACACGAGGACGATCAGTCCCGCGATCAGGGTCAAAATGCTTAACATATTAAGGAATCAACGCTCGCGGTTTGAATGGGCCCACACCCCATATAGGCGGCGCGCCCGCATGCGCAATGGCGCGGGTGTCCGCCGTCAACCGAAAATGTTGCCGCAATGCAACAGTGAGCGCTGCCCTTTTTCCGCCGCTGTGTTTCCACATTCCTGCTTCTCGTCCGCCGCATTCGATCTCCATCTTCAACCTCGTCGACGGCATGCATCCCAGTGCCGCCGGTGCTCAAGGTCCGCTGTTTCGTGTCGGGCCGGAATTAAACAAGGAGAATGACATGCGTATTCGTAAACTGGCACTGCTGGCCGCAGCCCTTTCCGTGCCGCTCGCTGGCCCCGTGCTGGCCGCGGACGCTATCGTCGAACAGCCACCTCAGCCGCCTGTAGCGGAAGTGGCACCTCAGGCCTACCTCTGGTCCGGCGGTTACCTCGGCGGCTACGGTGAGTACAAATGGGGCGAGTTCAGCGCTGTCCCCGCCCAGAATGCCAATGGCTTCGGCGGTGGCGTCTATGGTGGCTACAACTGGCAGTCCGACAACATCGTCTATGGTGCGGAAGCTGATCTTGGCTATTCGGGCGCCGACTTCACCTCTGGTGGCTTGACCGGCAAGCAGGGCTTCAACGGCTCGCTGCGGGCACGGATGGGTCTCGATATCAACCCGTTCATGATCTACGCAACCGGCGGTGTCGCAGCCACCAATGCAAAGCTGACCAATGCTGCTGGCTCTGACAGCAACACCCATGTCGGCTGGACCGTCGGTACGGGCGCCGAAGCGTTCCTGACTGAAAACATTACCACCCGCATCGAATACCGCTACACCGATTACCAGTCGAAGAACTACAATCTTGGCGGCACCAACGTGTCGTCCGGCTTCGACGACCATTCGGTCCGTCTCGGTATCGGCATGAAGTTCTGATCTTCAGGACATCCCAACAGGAAAGCCCGGACGCGAAAACGTCCGGGCTTTTTTGATTTCCGAAGGTGATTTCGAGCTCGCAGCCGGTCCGCCTGCTTCAACCGCGCAATTGAGCCAGTTGAGCCAGAATGCCGGTGTAATTGTCGGTTCCCTGTGCGCCGGTTACCAGGTGCTTGCGATCAAACACCATGGCCGGCACGCCGCGGATTCCCTGCTGCACCCAGAAGCTCTCCGCCTGCCGCACGTCCTGGGCATAGCGCTGGTCGTCCAGCACGGCCCTGGCTTCGGCCGCATCAAGGCCCGTCTTGCTGGCGATTTCAACCAGCACTTCGGGATCGGACAGATCGCGGCGTTCGGTGAAATAGGCCGCAAACAGCGCCTGCTTCAGTGCGTGCCCACGGTCCTGGGTATCCGCCCAGTGAATCAGCTGGTGGGCATTGAAGGTATTGTACATCCGCATGTCGTCGTCGAAGTTGAACGCGAATCCCAGACTGGTTCCCAGATCGCTCAGCCGCGCGCGGTTTTCCTGTGACTGCTCGCGCGTGGCACCGTATTTCTCCGCGATATGTTCGCCAAGGTTCTGTCCTTCGATGGGCATGTCCGGATTGAGCTCGAAAGGGTGCCAGTGAATCTCGTGTTCCGTGCCCGTGGCCTCGAGCGCCGCGGCCAGTTGCCGGTAGCCGACGATGCACCAGGGACAGACAACATCCGACACGATGTCGATGCGAAGCGGCGCGGTTTGGTCAGTCATCAGAATTCCAGTGTTTGTTCGGTGGGTTTTCTCACAGATAAGACATGAAAATGGAATTGCCACCGCGCAGGGAGAGGGCAGGGAGAGGATTGCGACCCGACTTTGAGGTCGCGGTATCCCGCCCGGTCACCCCGGAAGCGGGCAGGCCGCTGTTCTCAGCCTCAGGGGGCAAGAGGCAGCCAGAGTGTTGCCAGCACATAGGCCGCCCAGATTCCGTTGGCGAGCAGCAGGCAAAACACCGCGAAGGAACCAAGATCCTTGGCGTGCTTGGCCATCTCGGAATAATTGGGAGACGCATGATCGGTGATTTCCTCGACCGCCGTGTTCAGTGCCTCGATCGAGACCGTCAGCAGAAACAGCAGGCTGGCGCCGACATAGCCCCAAAGCGGTGCTCCGGCGTACAGGAACACGCCGGTGATCAGCACGATGGCGAGCACCTCGTGCCGGAATGCGGTTTCGCCCCAGAGCCGCCTGACGCCACCCAGCGAGTAGCGCGCGGCAGCGAATACATGGGCAATCCCGGTTTCCTTGTCCGGCCGTGGTGTCACGCTTTTGGCACCATGTCTGCGAGTTCGGGAAAGCTCGATGCGAACTTGGCATGCCAGCGCTTGAGCTTCGGCCGGCCGCGCTCCCATTGTCCGGAAAACCGCAAGTTCAGATAGCCGATCATCGCGGCGGCAGCAAAATGCCCGCCATTGGGCGCCTTGGTGATCCGAGGCAGGTTGGCCTCGAGATGGTCAAGCGCCCGTGTGGCCTTGGTCCATTGCTTGTCGATCCATTCCTGGTGGACGATTTCCTCGGGCCGGAAGCGGCGCTCGTACATGATCGCCAGCAAGCAGTCGCAGATCCCGTCACACAGGGCTTCCATCACCTCGGCATCCGTCCGCTTGGCCGCATTGCGCGGGTAGATCCGCTTGCCGCCGGCACGATCGATGAACTGCATGATGGCCCGGCTGTCAAAAACGGCCTGTCCCTCGTCGGTGAGCAGCGTCGGGATCTTGCCGAGCGGATTGTTGCCGACCAGTTCGGCCGGCGCGGCATTGGTGTCGGTCAGCACAGCTTCGGCGTTGAGGCCGGCATATTTCGCGGCCATCCGCACCTTGGCCGAATAGGGGGATGCAGGCGAGTAGAGGATTTTCATGGTTTTCATCTCTTCTTCTTGTGACACGACCCGCTTCGGTCAGTCCGGTTCGGGGACGGTGAGATTTTTGATTTTGCAGCCGGCCCGGTCAACCTCGGGGCATGCACGATAGTCAAGTGACGGGGTCATGCAGATGCGGATCTCTCGCAGATAGCCGCGCTCGCAACGTACGGCAATGGTGTCGCGCTTCATGCCGGGGTTGGCGGCGATGAAGGCGTCTTCGGCTTCGAGTGCGTCGATCTCGGCGGGAAGCGTCTCGAGCGCGAACGCCGCCGGTATGCTCACCCGCTCGCGCGCTGCACGCAGCGTTTTTAGATAGTCGGCCTGGGAAAGTCCCGAACAGGACCCGTGCTTGCGCCACTGGTGGCCGATCAAACCCATTGTCGGCACGATGTCGAGATAGTCCCGGCCCAGGCTTGAAGGCACGCGGTCAGGTTCGCGGCTCGGGCAGAACTCCGGGTAGCCCGTTTCATATTGTGGCCAGAGACCGTGCACCACAAAGCCCAGGTCGCGGTCTTCGGCGCATTGCTGGCGGTTGGCGCGGTCACCTTCGACCAGGCAATAGGCTGGCGACCAGGACAGCGCGAGCACGTAGAAATCAAATCCCGATCCGGAAGGCGCGGTCCGGTTCGCGCCGGTTGTTTCCGCCCGCGCCGGCGGTGCGCCATCTTCCGTGCAGGCCACGGCCAGCATCAGCACCGGCAAGGCAAGCAGGATCCGGATCAGGGTGGCGCCCGTCATGGCCCGGTCAGCGAACCGACCTGCACCAGGCTCCGTGAACCTTGAGCGGATCGAGCCCGGATATGCAGAACTCGAGATTGTCTCGCAAACCGGCAAAACCCTGGCCACCTTCGATCAGCCACCAGATCTGGCGTTTGTGGCCATCGTTCATATGGGCGGTGCCGTGGCAGTAGAGCCGGGGAATCGACCAGTATTCGTGCCCGTTGCTGCTGCGATTGCGATGCACCCGTTCGATACTTTCAATGGCAAGACCGCGCTGGAGCACATGGCGGTCGGTCCAGACGAACCTGTTCTGGATATAGGAAAGAACCTGAGGCGCATCGCAGGCCGGGAAGTTGCCGCCGCTGAAAGCCATGGCAGGGCTGGCGAAACTTGAAAGCAAGAAACCGACTGTTGCGGCAAATGCGATTATCAGGCTTTTCATGCTCATGACCGGTCCTCCAAACAGGATGCGAGTCACGATATAAGATGCACGGCCGCCGATGAGCAAGTGCAGAGCGCAAACCAGTCCAACCATTTGGTCCGGTTTGCTGCTCTGTCCGGCAAAGACGGCCGGCGGGTCAATGACCCATCATCCCCCTGGCCATGGCCAGATGGTGCGGCTGGTGATGGCTGCCTTTCGCCATCATCCCGAAGAAGCCGAGCGCCCTGGCTTTCTCCAGATCGTCTTCGGTTGCGCTTTTCACCAGAAGGATTGCGCCTTCGGGCGTTAACTCCGCCGACGTGCTCCACGGACCGGACTTGTCGAGCTCAGCAGCATGGGCGGGAACCATCGCCTGGATGGCCCGCAGCACTGCGCCTTCGCCCTCGACCCTGAACCGGATGGTGTTTCCCTCAACCGTTGTGGTTGCCTTGGCATTGAGCATCAGGCTGTTCATGTCGACCAGGTGCTCGCGCAGCGCGGTGATGTCGACAGTCGACCAGTCCGTGTCCGGATCCTCTTCAAGCAGGGCGACGATTTCGGCAATCGCGGCAAAAGTGGACTGCCCGCCTTCCTCGGGCAGGGGTGCGTCGCCGTGGAGCGCATGCGCCTCGTGGCTTCCTCCGGCCATGGTCGTGGCATCTGACGCGGCAATCCAGTGGTAGAGCGGAATTGCCCCGGCCAGGATGGCGAGAACCGCAATGAGAAGGGGAAGGCGTTTCATCAAGTCATCTCCTGTGTTGCGCGGAGACTACGATGACCGCCGGTTGCCGAAATATGATTTCAATCATATTCTCTCGGCCATGTTGCCATACCCGTTTGATCTTCTGCCACCTTCCGCCTCGTCCCCGCGATCGGTGAAGAAGGGCCAGGCCCTGTTTCGCCGCAACGACCCCACCACCGCCATGTATCACCTCACCGCGGGGCAGGTGCATCTGCTCAGGCACACCAGACAGGGCGATGAGGTGATCATCCACCGTGCTCGCGCCGATGAAAGCTTTGCCGAGGCGGCTTTGTTTTCATCCGCCTATCACTGCGACGCCGTGGCCGCCTCTGACAGCGAGTTGCTTCGTATCGACAAGACCGCCGTGCTTGAACGGATGAAACAGGATCCCGACTTCGCCATGGCGATTGCCGCCCGGTTCGCCGGACAGATCCAGAATTACCGCCGCCGGCTGGAAATCATCGCCATCCGGGATGCCAAAGCCCGTGTCTTCGCCGCGGTGGCCGACGGCATGCTGACCGGCAGCATCAAGCCGGCTGCCGTACAGATCGGGCTGACCCATGAGGCCATGTACCGGGCGTTGTCATCACTGGTGCGCGCCGGCAGGCTGATCAAGACCGGTCGCGGCAGCTACAGGCTGAAAGGCTCAGCTCTCGCCGACCAGGAGCCGCACCTCTGAACCGGCACCCGGGCCTTGCGACAGCAGGCCTGCCAGTTCAGGCAGCACCTGCCGCAGTTCGGCTTCCAGCGTGAACGGCGGATTGATGATCACCAGCCCGGTCCCGTTGAGCCCCGGCGCGGTCTGGTTGGCGCGCGTGAGCAGACGGACGGTCAATGTTCGCGGCCTTGCCAGCGCAATGAGCTTCTTGTCGAAGGCGCCAAGGGCGCTGTCGGCCTTGATCGGGTGCCAGAGCATGTAGGTCCCGCCCGGAAACCGCCGCGTCGCCCGCGCCAGCCCGTCAATCATCCGGTCATACTCGCCGGCTTCCTCGAACGGCGGATCGATCAGCACCAGGCCACGCTTTTCCTTGGGCGGCAGGTGGGCGCCGAGCGACAGCCAGCCATCGAGTTCGATGACCCGCACCTGGTAGTCGCCATCAAAGACCTGCCTGAGCTGTCTGGCGTCTTCCGGATGCAGTTCGATCGCCGTCAGCCGGTCCTGCTTGCGCAGAAGCGAGCGGGTGAGTTTCGGCGATCCCGGGTAATGCAGCAGCCCGCCCTCGGGGTTGAGCGTCGCGACCGCCTCGAGCCATGGCGCCAGGAAGGCCTTGAGCTCGGACGACTGTTCGGCGCCGCTCACCCGTCCGATCCCGTCGCGCCATTCCCCGGTCTTCTGTGCCTCGACCGACGACAGGTCGTAAAGCCCGATGCCCGCGTGGGTGTCGATGACGCGGAACGCCTGGTCCTTGCGCTTGAGATAGGTGATGATCTGGGCCAGCACCGCGTGCTTGAGCACATCGGCGAAATTGCCCGCATGATAGCTGTGACGGTAATTCATCGACTGGCGTGATGCGTCCCTGATTTGATCTGATCAACGCCCGCGCGGCGTGGCGCGGCGGTGCGAATTCTCTTATAGAGAAAGCATGAACGACGCGACCCCCCTTGATTCCGCCGCCCGCGATTCCACAGCGGTCACCGCCATCGGTCATTCGGCCTGCCCGCATGACTGTCCGTCGACCTGCGCGCTGGAGGTCGACCTCTTGGCGCACAACCGCATCGGCCGGGTGCGTGGCGATGCCGCCAACAGCTACACCGCCGGCGTGATCTGCGCCAAGGTGGCCCGCTATGCCGAGCGCATCCACCACCCCGAGCGGCTGCTCAAGCCGCTGATCCGCTCAGGCGCGAAAGGCGAGGGCCAGTGGAAACAGGCGAGCTTCGATGCGGCGCTTGACCTGATTGCCGAGAAATTCGATCAGGCGGAAGCAAAATTTGGCTCGGAAACGGTCTGGCTCAACTACTATGCCGGCACCATGGGTCTGGTGCAGCGCGACGGTATCCACCGGCTCAGGCACGCCAAGCGCTACTCCAACCAGTTCGACAGTTTCTGCACCAACATGGCCTGGACCGGCTTCGCCATGGGGGCAGGGGCGATGCGCGGCTCCGATCCGCGCGAGATGGCCAAATCCGACTGCGTGGTGATCTGGGGCACGAACGCGGTCTCCACCCAGGTCAACGTCATGACCCATGCCATCCGCGCCCGCAAGGAGCGCGGTGCCACGATCGTGGTCATCGACATCTACGACACCCCGACGATGAAACAGGCCGACATCAAGGTGCTGCTCAAGCCCGGTACGGATGGCGCCTTTGCCTGCGCGGTGATGCATGTGCTGTTCCGCGAGGGGCTCGCTGACCGGGATTATCTCAACAAATTCAGTGACGACCCGGCAGGTCTTGAATCACATTTGCACGACCGGACGCCCGAATGGGCGGAAGCGATCTGCGGCGTGCCGGTGGCCGAGATCGAGGCCTTTGCGCGGATGGTCGGCACGACGAAACGAACCTTCTTCCGGCTTGGCTACGGCTTCACCCGCCAGCGCAACGGTGCGGTCAACATGCACGCGGCGCTGTCGCTCGCGGTCTGCACCGGCAGCTACCAGTATGAGGGCGGCGGCGCGTTTCATTCCAATTCGGACATCTTCCGCCTCGACAAGTCGCTGCTCGAAGGCCGCAAGCATTTTGATCCCGGCTTGCGCTGGCTCGACCAGTCCAAGATCGGCCGGGTGCTGACCGGCGATACGGAAGCGCTCAATGGCGGCCCGCCGGTCACCGCCATGCTGGTGCAGAACACCAATCCCGCCAATGTCGCGCCCGAACAGCGCAAGGTGATCGAGGGTCTGAAGCGCGAGGACCTGTTCCTCGCCGTCCACGAGCAGTTCATGACCGACACGGCAAAGCTTGCCGACGTGATCCTGCCCGCCACCATGTTCCTCGAACATGACGACATCTACCGCGGCGGCGGCCACCAGCACATCATGCTGGGCCCGAAACTGATCGACCCGCCCGAGGGTCCGAAACCCAATCACCATGTGATCGAGGAACTGGGCAAGCGTCTGGGCGTCGCCGACCGCGATGGCTTTGGCCTGAGCGAGCGCGAGCACATCGACATCATGCTCCAAAAGCGGGGCCTGGGTGATTTCGACAGCTTCAGGGCCGGCAAATGGGCCGATGTGCAGTCGGATTTCGAGACTGCGCATTTTCTGAACGGCTTTGCCCATAAGGACGGCAAGTACCGCTTCCGGCCCGACTGGACCGGAACGCCGGCCGCCAACAAGCCGCCCAAACGAATGGGTCCGCAAGGCCCGGTCGAGCGGCTGCCGGAGTTTCCCGATCATGTCGAGCTGATCGAAAGCGCCGATGCCGATCATCCCTTCCGGCTGGCGACCTCGCCCTCGCGCTCGTTCCTCAATTCCACCTTTGCCGAAACGTCATCGTCGAAATCGAAGGAAAAGCGCCCGGAACTGCTGATCCACCCGGAAGATGCCGCAAGTCTCGGGATTGCCGATGGCGACAGGGTGCGTCTCGGCAATGTCCGCGGTGACCTCACTATGCCCGCAAGGCTCGACTCCGGCCAGCGCCGCGGCGTGGTCATCCATGAAGGGCTCTGGCCGAATTCGGCTTTCGAGAACGGCGAGGGCATCAACACCCTTACCGGCGCTGATTCCTGCGCCCCCTATGGCGGCGCCGCGTTCCACGACACGCGGGTGTGGGTCAATAAGGCCTGACGGTTCCGCTGCGCATTCATTGTTCGGCATTTGTGAACGAAGTTGCGCTGAAGCGTGGGCTTTAATGTCCGGTGCTCCGTTGCGATATTGGAACAAGATCAACGAAACAAAGTCGAGTTCCGGCCATGCCTTCCTCATTCGACATGACCCGCCGTGCAGCCCTGAATTTTCTTGCCGCCGCGCCGGTTCTGGCCAACGCGTCAACGGCAAGCGCTGCACCGGTGGCGCCTTCCTTTGCGGTCACCACGCCGATCCACATCCACTCCGTGTCGCTGCGGGTGCGCGACCTGGAAAAGATGACCTATTTCTACAATGCGATCATCGGCCTCGATGTCCTCGGTGCCGAGCCGGACCGGACCGCGCTGGGCAAGGATGGAAGAACGCTTGTCACCCTCATCCGCCATGTGGATGACGATGTCGACGATGCATCGACTGCCGGCCTCTACCATACGGCATTCCTGATGCCGTCTCGCCAGGATCTGGGGCGCTGGCTGATCATGGCCTACATGAACGGCATCCCGTTTACAGGTTTTTCCGATCATCGCGTCTCCGAAGCGCTCTATCTCAACGATCCGGAAGGCAACGGCATCGAGGTCTATGCCGACCGCCCGCATCAGGGCTGGCAATGGGTCGACAACCGGGTTGTCATGGGGAGCCAGCAACTCGATCTCGACAATCTGGTCGCTGGCCTGCCCGATGATTCGGACTTGCCTTACAGCGCGCCCAGCGGCTTTCGCATCGGACATATCCATATGCGGGTTGGCGACACGCGGCTGGCGCAGGACTTCTATGTCAAGGCCACCGGCCTTGATCTGACCGCGCTGATACCCAACGAAAGCGCCGCCTTCTTCTCCAACGGCCGCTATCATCACCACGTTGGCGCCAATATCTGGCACAGCCGCAATGCCGGCCAGCGCCCGCAGAACATGTCGGGTCTCGAAGACGCCGCCTTTTCCATCGAGCCTGCGCTGATGGACGGCTTGCGCCGGCGGCTGAGAGCCCACGGCACCGACATCAAGGAAACCGGAAGCACGCTCGAAGCGCTCGACCCCTGGGGCACCAGGATCCGCTTCATCAGCGGCTGAGCGCTCTGGAAAAACCGGGCGTCCGGTGCAGAATGCGGCCTTGAGATTCGCAGATGTCGCAGCGGTTGGGTTTCCGGGCTGAATTGGCTCCGGTGCCTTCCGTGGCCGACCTGCACTCTCGCTGCGTGAACATCGGACAGGAAAGGTCTGGGGCATGGCTGCCGCGATATCAACGACCACCGCATTGCAGGCCAAGGGCATGCTCTGCGATCCCGGCTCTCACTTTGACGGCCGCTACGAGGTTGAGCGCAAGTACCGCGTCCATTCGCTTGAGCCGTTTCGATCTAAAATCCTGTCCATGGGAGCGGTTCCTTTCACTCTCGGCAACGTCGAAACCGACATCTTTCTCGATCAGCCCGATGGCCGGCTTGCGTTGAACGATCAACAGCAGGTGGTGCGCCTGATGCAACCCTCGGGCCGGGTCCTGTGGATCTGCAAGGGACCTGGATCCGATCGCTGTGTGGCGATGGATCTCGATGGTTCGGAAAAAACGCTGGAGATGCTCTCGGCGCTTGGCTTCGTCGGGACCGGGAGACTGGTCAAGCAGCGCGATATCTATTTTGCCGGAGACTTTCACATTACGCTTGACCGGCTCGAAGGGCTCGGCTGCTTTGTCGAGATTGCCGTGATGAGCGATGCTGCCGACAGCCTGTCTTACTGGGCAACCCGTATCGGGGAGTTCGCGAACGGGCTTGGTCTGGATGCCGCACAGGCAGAGGAACGATCCTACCGCGCCATGATGACGGGGAAGGACGGGGCTGGAGATTTGCCGCAGACTTAGGCGGCTTCGCTGTCGCCCCGCGCCTTGAGCGCCCGTCGCAGCTGACCGAGCAGCGAATGCATCTGGGCGAATTGCTCCACTGACAACCCGAAGGCTTCGGCCACGCAGCCGGGAACGTGGCTTGCCTCCTGTTCCAGCGCGATGCCGGCCGGAGTAAGAAGCACACGCACCTTGCGTTCGTCGGCCGCATCGCGTTTGCGCGATACCAGCCCCTGGCTTTCCAGCCGCTTGATCAGCGGGGTGAGGGTGGAGGATGTGAGGTCCAGCCGTTCGCCAAGCTGTCCGACGGTCTGTCTGTCCTGCTCCCACAGCACGATCATCACCAGGTATTGCGGATAGGTCAGCCCCAGCTTAGACAGAAGCGGCTGGTAGACCTGTCCGACCGCATGGTGGGTCGCGTAGATATCGAAACACAACATGGATTCCGGTCTCAGCCTGAATCCGTCCGGCAGTTTCACATCGACCATTCGGTTTCTCCCCTGTCCGGCAAACCTATTTCTCGCAGTCAGGCGGCGCAATGACTTGCATCAAACCCGATTCAATCATATATATCGTGTACGATTAAATCGCAAACAAAGGAAATTGACCATGGTTACGAAAGTTGTCTACAGCACATCGGCCACCGCAACCGGCGGCCGCGACGGACGCTCGAAAACCCACGACGGGGCAGTGGATGTCAATCTCGCCGTTCCCACTGAAATGGGCGGCCCTGGCGGCGGTGTGAACCCGGAACAGCTTTTTGCCACCGGCTACGCCGCCTGTTTCCTGGGCGCGCTGAAGTTTTACGCCGGCCAGCAAAAGGTGAAGGTGCCTGATGAGGCCACCGTGACGGTAACGGTCGGCATCGGCCCGCGCGAAGATCCCGGCTTCGGTCTCGACGTCAAGATCAAGGTCGATCTTCCGGGCATCGACAAGGACGTGGCCGAGGATCTGATCGCCGGTGGCCACAAGGTCTGCCCCTATTCGCACGCCACCTCCGGTACGCTCAGCATCACACCGGAACTTGCCTGAGACCTCCGGGCCTTGACTTTGCAGCCAACCACCGGGCCTTGCGGTCCGGTGGTCAGGCGTCAAGCGCCTTTTGGGCGCTTGCCACCACGCGCTCGAGAAACGCTTTCTCGCGCTCCACGATGCGCGCTTCCTCGGCTTCGATATAGTTTGGCGTGATCGGAGCCGTGGCCGCATTGAGCTCCGGATTGATCAGGATCTTCAACGGAGCCGTGGACGACGTGAAGCGGATCGCGGCTTCGGGGCCGGGCTCCGCAGCTGATCGGATTGAGGGGCACTGACCGACCAGCCGAGCCGGAGTCAGCCGGCGAACTGGGCCCTGTTGTCTCCGCTCATGCGGACTTCGCCGCGCGCCAGCATCGCCAGCGCCATCGGGTAGATCCGGTGCTCGGCCTCAAGCACGCGGGCTGCAAGTGTATCGGGCGTGTCGCCGCGTTCCACCCGCACCGCTTCCTGCTCGATGATCGGGCCTTCGTCCATGCCTTCGGTGACGAAATGGACAGTGCAGCCGTGCACCCTGCAACCGGCGGCCAGCGCCCGCTCATGGGTGGCAAGGCCGGGAAAGGCCGGCAGCAGCGACGGGTGAATGTTGATCATCCGTCCAGCGTAGCGTTTGACAAAATCCCCGGACAACAACCGCATGTAGCCCGCGAGCGCGATGATCCGCGCGCCTGACGCATCCAGTGCGGCAATGACCGCGGCTTCATGCTCGGCCTTGCTGGCATAATCGCCGCGCGGGATCGCCAGCGCCTCGATGCCGAACTCGCGGGCGTGTTCCAGCCCCTTGGCTTCGGGCTTGTCCGAGATCACCGAGACGATCTTGGCAGGAAACCCAGCATCCAGCGCGGCGGCGATCAGGGCGCCCATGTTCGAGCCACGGCCGGAGATCATCACCGCGACCGGCACTTTCGGCTGATCGGTCACAGCGACAGCGTTCCCTTGTAGATGACGCCGGGGCCGTTGTCGGTCCGCCGGGTCAGCCGTCCGAGCCGGATGACCGTCTCGCCCTCGGCTTCCAGCGCGGCAATCACGCGGTCCGCGTCCGCTTCGGGCGTGACCGCGATCATGCCGATGCCGCAATTGAAGGTGCGCAGCATTTCTTCCGGCGCCACGCCGCCGGTCCGGGCGAGCCATGAAAACACGGCCGGAGCCTTGATGGCGTCGAGGTCGATTTCCGCCGCAATCCCTTCGGGCAGCACGCGCGGCAGGTTTTCCGGGAATCCGCCGCCGGTAATGTGCGCCAGCGCCTGGAGGGCGCCGGTCTGCCGGATCGCCGCAAGCAGTGGTTTGACATAGATCCGGGTCGGTTCCAGAAGCGCCGCACCAAGGCTGCGCGAGGCATCGAACGGGGCAGTGGCGTTGTAATCGAGCCCGCTGAGCTCGACGATCCGGCGTACCAGCGAATAGCCGTTGGAATGCACCCCGGAGGAGGCAAGGCCCAGCACCACATCACCTTCCGAAAGTGTGCCCGAGGGCAGCAGCTGACCGCGTTCGGCCGCTCCCACCGCAAACCCGGCGAGATCATAATCGCCATCGCGGTACATGCCGGGCATTTCCGCCGTTTCGCCGCCGATCAGCGCGCACCCGGCCTGCAGGCAGCCCTGTGCGATGCCGGCGACGATTGCCGCGCCCTGTTCCGGATCGAGCTTGCCGGTGGCGAAGTAGTCGAGAAAGAACAGCGGTTCCGCGCCCTGGACGACGAGGTCGTTGACGCACATGGCGACGAGATCGATGCCGACGGTATCGTGGATGCCGGCTTCGATCGCAACCTTCAGCTTGGTCCCTACGCCATCATTGGCGGCCACCAGCACGGGATCGGTAAAGCCTGCAGCCTTCAGGTCGAACAGGCCGCCAAAGCCGCCGATCTCGCCATCCGCACCCGGCCGCCGTGTTGCACGCACCAGCGGCTTGATGCGGTTGACCATCTCGTTGCCGGCATCGATATCAACGCCCGCCTGGGCGTAGGTGAGGCCGTTCTTAGGATCCGCCATCTTGGCTTCCCCTCCCTGGGTTTCAAAGGAGCATCATATGCCGGGGGGATGGCATTTTGCGGGCCATTCTGCAAGCCGGAGCTTGGTTGCAAACCGAACAAACGTCGGGAAAAAGCTTTGCCCGCGTGCTATTGCGGTCGTGAACCATTTAAAAACCGCCGGCCAGTCTCCATATCGCCATCGTTCAGGATCGTTCGCTGCCCATGACGCTGCCCAATTTCATAACGATTGCCCGGTTCATAATGGTTCCGCTGATCATCCTTGCCATGATCAATGGCGAGATGCTTGCGGCATTCCTGCTGTTCATGCTTGCGGGCATTTCCGACGGTCTCGACGGTTTGATTGCCCGGCATTTCAACCAGCGCTCCGAACTGGGATCCTGGCTCGATCCGGTAGCCGACAAGTTCCTGCTGGTCAGCGTTTTTATCATGCTCGGCTGGCTCGGCGAGCTTCCAAGCTGGCTGGTGATCTTTGCCGTCTCGCGTGACGCTCTTATTGTCGGCGCGGTGGTGCTCTCGAGCCTTCTCGACAATCCGGTCGAAATGCGGCCGCTTCTGGTATCCAAAGCCAACACCATGGTTCAGATCGTTCTGCTCATCCTGGTGCTGGCCGATCTCGCCGGCCTTGCTGAGCTCGACGGCATCGTCACATGGATGATCTATGCGGTCGCGGGCTTGACCATCGCTTCAGCCAGCGCCTATCTCGTTACATGGCTCCGGCACATGGCCGGTGTGAATCAGCCGGACTGACCTTTGGCGGATTGTGGCGGCCGCGACCGGCCTGCAAGCGAGGTGATCATGACCACTCACATAGACCGTGCGGCGCTTCGCCGGCAGATCTTCTTCTGGTTGCTGGCCTTTGCGGTCGTCGTCGCCTTCCTGATGGTGTTTCGTTCCATCCTGCTGCCCTTTATCGCCGGCATGGCGCTGGCCTATTTTCTCGACCCGGTGGCCGACTGGTTCGAACGCCGCGGGTTTTCCAGGCTGATGGCGACCTTCGCCATCCTGATTGCCTTCATAGCGCTGTTTGCCATCGCGCTGATCGTGCTGATACCGATCCTGGTAACCCAGGCGGCCGATCTCGGCGGCAAGATTCCGGGCTACATCACCCAGTTGCAATCGCTGTTGACGTCCGAAACCACCCTGCTGCCGGGCTGGATCAGCAGTCAGCTCGATCAGATCAAGGACAGTTTTGCCGCGCTGCTGAAGGAAGGTGCCGGCCTGGTCGGCACAATCTTCCAGCAGATCTGGAACTCCGGCATGGCGCTGCTCGACATCGCAGCGCTGTTCGTGGTCACCCCGGTGGTCGCTTTCTACCTGCTGCTCGACTGGGACAACATGGTGGAGAAGGTTGATGGCTGGATTCCGCGCGATCATGTCGACACCGTTCGCGAACTAGCAAAGCAGGTTGATGCGACCATTGCAGGCTTTGTCCGCGGGCAGGGCAGCGTCTGTATCATCCTTGGTCTCATCTATGCGGTCGGCCTGTCGCTGGTCGGGCTGAATTTCGGGCTTCTGATCGGGCTCTTCGCAGGTCTGATCAGCTTTATCCCCTATGTCGGCTCGATGGTCGGCCTGGTGCTGGCAGTCGTCGTGGCCATTGTCCAGTTCTGGCCCGATTTCATCATGATCGGTGCGGTGATCGCGGTTTTTGCGCTTGGCCAGTTTTTCGAGGGCAACATCCTGCAGCCGCGGCTGGTCGGCAAATCGGTGGGCCTGCATCCGGTCTGGCTGATGTTTGCGCTGTTTGCCTTCGGCGCACTGTTCGGTTTCGTCGGCATGTTGATCGCGGTGCCCGCGGCAGCCTCTGTCGGCGTGCTCGTGCGCTTCGCCATTTCCCGTTACCTCGACAGCGATCTCTACCACGGAACCAGGCGACCGGCGCCGCTGACGGCCGGAACCGCCGACGACACCACGGGTGACTGATGGGCAAACCACCCGCAACCCGTCAGCTGCCGCTCGCTTTCGACCATGGCTCCGCTTCCGGGCGTGACGACCTGATCGTCTCCGACCGTTTGAACGCGGCGGTTGCGATTGTCGACCGCTGGCCCGACTGGCCGGCGCCGGTCGTCATCCTGGCTGGCCCTACCGGGTCGGGAAAATCTCATCTCGCGGGCATTTGGGCGGGCCTTGCCGGCGCAAGCCGGGTCAGCATCGACAAGCCCGATCCGATGGTTCTGGAGATCGCCACGCGCGCGCCGGTGCTCATTGAGGACATTGATCACACCCGGTTTGACGAAACCGCGCTGTTCCATCTGATCAATGCTGTCCGCGAAAATGGCAGCGCGCTGCTGATCACCAGTCGTGTCTGGCCCGCGGCCTGGCCGGTGTCATTGCCTGACCTCGCCTCCCGCCTGAAAGCGGCGACGGTGGTCGAAATCGCCGAGCCCGATGAAGAACTGCTGGCCCAGGTCATGGTCAAGCTGTTCGCCGACCGGCAGGTCGTCGTCGATGACCGCATCATCCATTGGCTTGTGGCCCGCATGGAGCGCTCGCTTGCCGCAGCCCGCACCATCGTCGCCCGTCTTGATCAACTGGCGCTGGCCAGGGGGTCGAAGATCACCCGCGCGATGGCCGCGGAGGTTTTGGCGCAAATGGAGGCCGGAACGGACGACACGGAAGTGTCATAGTTCCTTCGTTCTTGTGCTATAGACGGTGACTTTCATAACCGGGGCGTTGGAGTGAATGATGGACGATTTCGAGGGGACAGTCGGGAGTGAACTGCGGATCGATCCGATCACGGCAGATATTTCTCCGGAAGATCTGAAGACCAGCCCGAAGCGCTTCATCAACCGCGAATTTTCCTGGTTGCAGTTCAACCGCCGGGTGCTTGAGGAGACGCTCAACGCCGCCCATCCGCTGCTTGAACGGGTCCGGTTCCTGTCGATTTCGGCGGCCAACCTCGACGAGTTCTTCATGGTGCGCGTCGCCGGCCTTGAAGGCCAAGTGCGCGAAGGCATTACCAACCGCTCTCCTGACGGGCTTTCGCCGAACGAGCAACTTGACCAGATCCTCGAGGAAATCGACGGCCTGCAGCTCGAACAGCAGGCGTCTCTCGCCATTCTGCAGCAAAACCTGGCGGCCGAGAACATCTACATCGTCCGTCCCTCCGTGCTGGTCGAAGGCGACTTGGCCTGGCTTGAGGACGAGTTCTTGCAGTCGATCTTCCCGGTGCTGACCCCGCTGTCGATCGATCCGGCCCATCCGTTTCCGTTTATTCCCAATCTTGGATTCTCGATCTGCCTGCAACTCGCCTCAAAGGCGGCAAACGAGCCAATGACGGCGTTGATCCGTCTGCCGGTGGCGCTTGACCGCTTCCTGCGTCTGCCCGATCTTGACGGCGCCATCCGCTACATCACGCTCGAGGACGTTGTCTCTCTCTTCATCGGCTCGCTCTATCCGGGCTACGAGGTCCGCGGTTCGGGCACCTTCCGGATCATCCGCGATTCCGACATCGAGGTCGAGGAAGAGGCCGAGGATCTGGTTCGCCTGTTCGAGAGCGCGCTCAAGCGCCGCCGCCGCGGTTCGGTGATCCGTATCGAGTTCGATTCGGAACTGCCGCAGAGCCTGCGCGAATTCGTGGTTCACGAAACCAATGTGCCCGACAACCGCGTCGCGGTGCTGCCGGGCCTGCTGGCGCTCAACACTCTGTCTGAAGTCACCAAGGCACCGCGCGACGATCTCAAGTTCGAGCCTTACAATGCCCGCTTTCCCGAGCGCATTCGCGAACATGCCGGCGATACCTTCGCCGCGATCCGGGAAAAGGATCTGGTGGTTCACCATCCTTATGAATCCTTTGACGCGGTGGTCCAGTTCCTGTTCCAGGCCGCGCGCGACCCGGACGTGCTGGCGATCAAGCAGACGCTCTACCGGACGTCCAACGACAGCCCCATCGTCCGGGCGCTGGTGGATGCCGCAGAGGCCGGAAAGTCTGTCACGGCGCTCGTCGAGCTCAAGGCCCGCTTCGACGAGGAAGCCAATATCCGCTGGGCCCGCGACCTTGAACGCGCCGGTGTTCAGGTGGTTTTCGGTTTCATCGAACTGAAGACCCACGCCAAGATGTCGCTGATAGTCCGCCGCGAAGAGGGAAAGCTGGTGTCCTACTGCCATCTCGGCACCGGCAACTATCATCCGATCACCGCCAAGATTTACACCGACCTGTCCTATTTCACCTGCGATCCGGTGATCGCGCGCGACACCGCGCACGTGTTCAACTTCATCACCGGCTACGGCGAACCGGAAGGGCTCAGCCGGCTTGCAGTGTCGCCGCTCAACCTGCGCACCCGGATCCTCGAGAACATCGAGGCCGAGGTCAACCATGCCCGCGCCGGCCGGCCGGCGGCGGTCTGGATGAAGATGAACTCGCTGGTCGACCCGGAAATCATCGATGCGCTCTACGGCGCCAGTGCCGCCGGCGTCGAGATCGACCTGGTGGTGCGCGGTATCTGTTGCCTCAGGCCGCAGGTTCCCGGCCTATCCGAGCATATCCACGTCAAGTCGATTGTCGGCCGCTTTCTCGAACACAGCCGTATCTATTGTTTCGGCAACGGCCACGGCTTGCCCTCCGCCGAAGCGCTGGTCTATATCGGCTCGGCCGACCTGATGCCGCGCAATCTCGACCGCCGCGTTGAGACGCTTGTGCCGCTGGCCAACAAGACCGTGCATGAACAGGTGCTTTCGCAGATCATGCTGGGCAACATGATCGACAATCAGCAGAGTTACGAGATCTTGCCTGATGGCACCTCCCGCCGGATCGAGCCAGGCGTGGATGAGGAGCCGTTCAACGCACAGGTCTATTTCATGACCAATCCCAGCCTGTCGGGCAGGGGCGAGGCGCTGAAATCCAACGCTCCGAAACTGATCGCCGACCGTTTGGCCCGGGCTTCCCGCAGCAAGCGCTGACCGTCCATCGATTTGACCATGCCTGGCCGCGCGCACCGTCTTCTGTGCGTCCCGGCTCTCGCGAGGTCGGCTTCGGCCACGCGTTCCGCTGTTTCCTGGCGCGTCAAAAGTCGTATGAATTGTTGCTGGACAAGCCTGTGAGAAGTGGTGCTGCCGGGTTTCAGTTCCGGCTAATGCCATATATAAGGGCGCTGAATTGTTGACCTTGGTCTCGCTCCGCTCAGCCGGAGCGCGTCGCCCTAACCGAAGAGCCCTTGGACATGGTGGAATCGGAAGCGCAAGGCCGGCTGCCGGGCATACATCCAGTTTCTGTCATTGATATAGGATCGAATTCGGTCCGCCTGGTGATCTACGAAGGTCTCAACCGGGCGCCATCCGTGCTGTTCAACGAGAAGGTTCTGTGCGGGCTAGGCAAGGGGCTCGTCGCCACCGGCAGGATGGACGAAAGCGGCATCGAGCGGGCTTTGGCCGCGCTCAGACGGTTCCGCGCGCTCTCCGACCAGGCCCGCGCTTCGGAAATGCACGTGCTCGCCACCGCGGCGGCAAGGGAAGCAGAAAACGGTGCTGCCTTCATCGATTCGGCGGAATCCATTCTTGGATGCCGGATCCGCGTCCTGACCGGTGAGGAGGAAGCCCGTTTCTCGGCTCTTGGCGTGATCGCCGGCTACTACAAGCCCGATGGCATCGCCGGCGACCTGGGCGGCGGCTCGCTCGAACTCGTTGATGTCAAAGGCAATGTTCACTCTGGCGGGCAGACCCTGCCACTGGGTGGCCTCCGGCTCGCCGAAATGTCCGGCAACTCGATTTCAAAGGCGCGGGCTATCGCCAAGCGGTCGCTGAAGCAATCGACTGTGCTGCCGGGCGGGGCAGGGCGGACCTTCTATGCCGTGGGTGGAACCTGGCGAAACATCGCCAAGCTGCACATGGAAATCACGGGTTACCCGCTGCACATGATGCAGGCCTATGAGATCGAGGCCAAGCCTGCGATCGAGTTTCTCGGCGAGGTGGCGGCGATGAAGCAGTCGCGGATCAGTGCCATCAAGGCGATTTCGAGAAATCGCCGAGGCCTGTTGCCCTATGGCGCCGTGGCGCTGCAGGAGACGCTGATCGCCATGAAGGCGTCACGGGTCAGTTTCTCCGCACTCGGCGTGCGCGAGGGCTATCTCTACTCCCTTCTCGGCGCTGCGGAGGCGGCACGAGATCCGCTGCTGACGGCAGCAGGCGAACTGGCAATTCTGCGCGCCCGTTCACCCGAGCACGCCCGCGAGCTTGCTGTCTGGACCGGCCGCATGTTCCCTGTCTTCGGTGTCGAGGAGAGCGAGGAGGATGCTCGCTACCGCCAGTCGGCCTGCCTGCTCGCCGACATTTCCTGGCGCGCGCATCCCGATTACCGCGGCCCGCAGGCGCTCAACATCATCGCCCACGGGACCTTCACCGGCATCAGCCATGCCGGCCGGGCCTATATCGCGCTGGCCAACTACTTCCGTTTCGAAGGTCTCAATGACGACGGCATGTCCTCGGAGCTTGCGGCGATCGCCGGGCCGAAATACCTCGAATACGCCAAGCTGCTGGGTGGCATGCTTCGGGTAGTCTATCTTTTTTCGGCTTCCATGCCGGGCATGGTGCCGCGCCTGGAATTCGTTGCCGCCGCGCCATCTGATGGTGACGTCGATATCGTGCTGAAGGTTCCGCGTGAAAGCGAGGCTCTCGTTGGTGAACGCCTGGATGGCCGTTTGCAGCAGCTTGCCAAGCTCACCGGCAAGCGTCTCGGTTTCCGGATCGGCTGACGGGCCCACAAGGTCTTGCAAGGTAAACCCCAGAACAGCAGACAAAGAAAAAGGCCGGGCGAAATTCGCACCGACCTTCCTGACTTGCCTCAACAAACCTGCCAGTACATCCGTGGTCAGGCTGGAGGCAAATTTCCTTGTTGATCAATATATGGGGTGGATCAGATCGATTGCAAGAGGGCACAGTGATTTTCCCGCCTGAACCGGAATAACTTTGCCATTCCGGTCAATCGTCGGGCTTGAAGTCCGAACTCACCGTGATCGCACTTGGACCGGTGGTAAAGGATATGTCCATCGGCGTATCGGTTTTCGAGGTCCAGCTATCGGTCTTGTAGGAATAGGTTGCTTTCAGATACACCGTGTAATCAACGCCGAACTGGATCATGACGTCTCCGCTGAGCATCAGCGTGAAGGTCTTGCGGACGTCACCGATCTTGAATTCCTCGTTGATCACATCCTCGCTGAAGATGGTCCAGTCCTGCTGCTTCCCGGACGTGTTGTAGACAAACAGTGTGTATTTTCGTGCCATTGTCGGGTCCTCCGAGGCGCCGGCCCGCGTGGCGACGGGCCGGCTTTTGCCGGAGCGGGGCTGGCTCCGGCGGGCGATTCACGGGGTCAGCACTTGCCGAACGACTTGGTGATGATCACCTTGCCAAGCACGCTGATGGTGACCGTGACGCCGGTCGGAAACGGGCCGGTGAAGCAGATGCTCAGGCAGGCTTCGGCGGCCGTGCCATTCGGGATGAAAGACGGGATCGGCAGGCAGACCGTGTTGCCGAGCACCGGCAGCTTCAGGCAGACCTTGCCGTTGTCGACAGTCACCTGGATGCATTCCGCGGCAATGTTCATGTGACCGTCATCGTTCGGATCGATCCTGCCGCCTTCCTGGTAGGTGCCGATCTCCGCATAGTAGCTGCGCGCAGCCTCGATCGCGGCGGCAACCCTGTCTTCGCTGAATTCGTGATACTTGGCCATTTTCTTCTCCCTGGATGGTGTGATTGAAGAACCCGGCCGTCCCTCGCAGATGCTGGGCAGGCCGGTATTTTGCCTAACGAGTGCAATTCATGGCAGCAGTTTGAAGGTAATGCAACTAATAATTGATTTACCAAGTTGCAAAACGTAATGGTTGTGTTTTCTAAGGGGGCTGTAATCTTGTAACTGCCAGGTGTCGCGCAGCCGGGTTGACCTGGGCATCATGCCGCGCTGTGGTGTTGCGTAGGTCGGGCGGCCGTGCGACGCCTTTGCTGACCACCAGTTGAGTTGGAACCGATGCGGTTGATCAGACGGGAGACGTGAGTTTGAGCGCAAACAGTCGATTGAAGAGCCTTCGAAAACTTCTTGCCCATGCCCGAGAGATTCTCCAACTGGATATCGGGTTCAGGCTCTGGGATGGCTCCACGGTGCCCGATGACCTCGATCCGGCCGCCTTCGCCATCCGTTTTGCCGACGAGGGCGTGATAGCGTCGCTGCTGCGTTCACCCAATCCCGAAACCCTGCTCAATCTCTGGGTATCCAGCCGGGTCGACCTGGAGAACGGCGACATGTTCGACCTGGTGGCGCGACGGCCAAAGGTTCGCACCCGCGAGATCCGAAAGCAGCTCAGCAAGCTCCAGGTGTTCAACACGGCGCGCAAGTTCCTGTTCGTCGACAGGGGCGGACCATGGCCGCTCAGCGATCAACCCGACGAAAAGCCATCAGATGGCAATGCCGAAGAGAACCAGAAGAACATCGCCTATCACTACGATGTCTCCAACGCGTTCTATGAACTCTTCCTCGATGACCAGATGGTTTACACCTGCGGCTATTTCACCGATTGGAACAATGACATTCACCAGATGCAGACAGACAAGCTGGAGATGATCTGCCGCAAGCTGCGCCTCAAGCCCGGTGAGAAAATGCTCGACATCGGCTTCGGCTGGGGCTCGCTGGCGCTCTATGCGGCGAAGAATTACGGTGTGCATGTGACCGGTGTGACCCTGTCCGAACGCCAGTTGGAGTATGCCACTCAAAAGGCTGAAATGCTCGGACTGTCCGACCGTGTGAACTTCATCCTGCTCGACTATGCCAAGGTCGAAGGAGAATTCGACAAGATTTCCTCGATCGGCATGCATGAAGCCATCGGCATCGACAATTACCCGACCTATTACTCAACCATACACCGGGTGCTCAAACCCGGAGGCATCTACCTGCATCACGCCATCACCCGGCCCGCCAAGAAGGACGCCAGAACCTTCCGCAAGAAGAACAAGGAATTCAAGCTGCTCACCAAGTACATCTTCCCCGGTGGTGAACTCGACCATATCGGCAACACCGTGATGATGCTGGAACAGCACGGCTTCGAGGTTCATGATGTCGAGAACTGGCGGGAGCACTATCAGCGCACCTGCCGGCTGTGGCATGATCGGTTGCTGGCCAATTACCAGGCCGCCGTCGCCGAAGTGGGCGAGGTCAAGGCCCGGCTGTGGCTTGTCTATCTCGGCGGCTGTTCGATCGCCTTCGAGCGCAACACCGTCAGGATCTACCAGACCGTGACCACCAGGTCCGCGCGGGGACCCGCCGGCCTGCCGCCAACCCGGGCAGATCTCTATCGCCAAACCGACTGACGCGCCGTGGTCTTGATCAAACGCACGACGCACGCTTTAGCACTTAAAGCTGCTGCATGATCTTCCACCTTGGATCGTTTCCGATTTAGGGAATTACGCAGCAGGACGAGCAGCTAGAGCTCGACAGCCTCGACCTTCTTGTTGGCAAACCGCAAGGCCAGCTCGCCGCGGATCAGCTTGAGCGCCCGCTCGCCGAACAGGTCGCGGCGCCAGCCCTGGAGCGCGGGAACGTCGGCGGCTTCGCCATCGACGGCGATGGCTTCCAGATCATCCGAATTGGCGATGATCTTGGCGGCGACGTTTTCCTTCTCCACGGTCAGCTTCAACAAGACCCGTAACAGCTCGATCGAGGCCTGCGCGCCTTCCGGCGCCTGTTTCTGACGGGGCAGGCGCGGCATCGCGTCCTTCGGCGTCTCGAGCGCCTCGTTGACGATCTCGACCAGCGTGGCGCCCTGTTGCGAGCGCTCCCAGCCGCGCGGGATGGTCCTGAGCCGCGACAGCGCTTCCGCATCCTTTGGCTGCTGCTGGGCGATTTCGTACAGCGCATCGTCCTTGATCACCCGGCCGCGCGGCACGTTGCGGGATTTCGCCTCGCGTTCGCGCCAGGCCGCCACATGCTGCAGCACGCAGAGTTCGACCGGTTTCTTGACCCGCATCTTCAGGCGCTTCCAGGCGTCTTCGGGTTCAATCTCATAGGTCGAGCGCGATTCGAGCACGGCCATTTCGTCGGCAACCCAGTCGCCACGGCCTGCTGCTTCGAGGCGCGAGACCAGTTCGAGATAGACGTCGCGCAGATGGGTGACATCGGCCAGCGCATAATCGAGCTGCTTGTCGCTCAGCGGCCGGCGGCTCCAGTCGGTGAACCGCGACGACTTGTCGATCGGCGCGCCGGTGATCCGCGAGACAAGCTGGTCGTAGGAGATCGATTCGCCAAATCCGCAGACCATCGCCGCCACCTGCGTGTCGAAGAGAGGGTGTGGAACCAGATCACCGAGCTTGACCACGATTTCGATGTCCTGGCGGGCGGCGTGGAACACCTTGATCACCGAGGCGTCCGCCATCAGCTCAAAAAACGGTTTGAGATCAATGCCTTTGGCCAGCGGGTCGACAATCCCTTCATCCTCGGGACCGGCCATCTGGATCAGGCACAGTTCGGGCCAGTAAGTGGTCTCTCGCAGGAACTCGGTGTCGACGGTGACAAAGTCGTGTTTGGCGAGGCGGGCGCAAAAGGCGGCAAGCGCCTCGGTCGTTGTAATCATGTCCATGTCTGGCATTTAGCGGGAATTTTCCGGTTTGTCTTGTGCCGGATCGCCATTTTGGATGGCATCCTTGTCACCTGGCTCGCTGTTGGCCGACTGGGTCGCCATCCGCGCGAACACCGGTGAGGTGCGCAACAGCGAGGCGAAGCGTCCGCGGTCCGGCTCGTCGGGCTCACCACGGACGATCCGGACGATTGTGTAGGCCACGAATGCGCCATGCATGGCACAGACATAGGTGAAGAAGGCGACCGCGCCGAACCAGTCGACCAGAACCGCCGAAAGCAGCGGACCGATGGAGGCGCCAATCGCCCAGAAGAACATCAGGCCCGAGGCAATCTGCACATACTCGCCGGCCTCGGCCTTGTCGTTGGCATGCGCCGCCGACAATGAGTAAAGCGGCAGCGTGAAGGCACCCCACAGGAAGATGCCGACGAGATTGAGCGCCAGGTTGCTGCCTGCGAACCAGACCATCGCCAGTCCGGTAAGGGTGGAGCCGGCCGTGGCCATCAGCAGCACCGACCGCCGGCTGATATTGTCGGAGAGATAGCCCAGCGGATATTGCAGCACGACACCGCCGATGATGCCCGCACTCATGAAAGAGGCGATGTCGGAGACACCAAACCCCAGACCTTCGGCGTAGAGCGGGCCGACGGAGCGGAACGAGGCGGTGGTCAGGCCCACGGTGATGGCGCCGGCGCAAGCCAGCGGCGAGACCGCGAACAGACGCTTCGGGTTGAACGAGAACGGCGCCGGCGGGGCAGGGTTGGAACGGTCGGCGAGCGAGACCGGCACGATCGACAGGATGATCAGCATGGTCATCACCGCGAAGATCTCGAAACCGCCAATGCCGAAAACCGGCAACATGTACTGCGACAGTGTCACCGCGCCGAGATCGACAAAACGGTAGATTGCAAGTGTCCTCGCCCGGTTGTTGTTGGTCACCTGCGCGTTGATCCAGCTTTCGACATTGGCAAACAGCGAGGCAAAGCAGATCCCGGTGACAAGCCGCATCAGGAACCAGAAGAAGGGATCGATGACCATGACCATGGCGAGCGAGGCACAGGCAGCGACCGCGGACATGGCTGCAAAGGCCCGGATGTGCCCGGTGCTTCTGAGCAGCCACGGTGTCACCCAGCAGCCGACGATGAAGCCGAAATAGTATCCCGCGCCGGAGAGCCCGATGACCGTGGCGGAAAATCCTTCCGCCGAACCGCGCAGGGTGACCAGCGTGCCCTGCAGACCATTGCCTGCCAGCAGCACGCCGGCTGTAAAAAGAAGCGGGAAAAGCGGGCGAAGCGAATGCATTGCAGTCCGGACGAGAGATTGGCCTTCGCGAATCCTTACATGGAATTGTCCGGGCCGTCGCCCTGAAATCCCGTCACTCACAGCGCCATTCACGCCCTTTCAGCTTGACAAACCCGATGCGCCATGCGCTTTTCCGCGCGATTTCGACCGTGCGCCGAAACGGTGATGGATCGCGTCTTCACTCCCGCCGATCCGCCGTTGTCAGCGCGACGCCCCAGCCTTGAGGATATCACAATGCATCGCTACCGTTCCCATACCTGCGCCGCGCTTCGCAAGAGCGACACCGGGGCCAATGTCCGGCTTTCGGGCTGGGTGCACCGCGTGCGCGACCATGGCGGCGTACTGTTCATCGACCTGCGCGACCATTATGGCCTGACCCAGGTCGTCGCCGACCCGGATTCGCCCGCCTTCAAGATCGCCGAGACTGTTCGCGGCGAATGGGTGATCCGCGTTGACGGTATAGTCAAGGAACGCATGGCCGACACCATCAACCCCAATCTCGGCACCGGCGAGATCGAGGTTTTCGCCCAGGAGATCGAGGTCCTGTCGTCGGCCAAGGAACTGCCGCTGCCGGTCTTCGGCGAGCCGGACTATCCGGAAGACGTCCGCCTCAAGTACCGCTTCCTCGATCTGCGCCGCGAGACGCTGCACAAGAACATCGTCACCCGCACCAAGGTGATCGCCGACATGCGCAAGCGCATGACCGAGATCGGCTTCGCAGAATACGCGACCCCGATCCTGACCGCGTCGTCGCCTGAAGGCGCGCGTGACTTCCTGGTGCCGAGCCGTATTCATCCGGGCCAGTTCTACGCCCTGCCGCAGGCGCCGCAGCAGTACAAGCAGCTTCTGATGGTCGCGGGCTTTGACCGCTACTTCCAGATCGCGCCCTGCTTCCGCGATGAGGACCCGCGCGCCGACCGTCTGCCGGGCGAATTCTACCAGCTCGACCTTGAAATGAGCTTCGTCACCCAGGAGGATGTCTGGGACACGATGGAGCCGGTGATGCGCGGCGTGTTCGAGGAATTCGCCGAAGGCAAGCCTGTCACGCAGGAGTTCCGCCGCATTCCCTATGACGAGGCGATGCGAACCTACGGCACCGACAAGCCCGACCTGAGAAACCCGATCGAGATGCAGGCCGTCACCGAGCATTTCGCCGGTTCGGGCTTCAAGGTCTTTGCCGGCATGATCGCCAACAACCCGAAGGTCGAGGTCTGGGCAATTCCGGCCAAGACCGGTGGCTCCCGCGCCTTCTGCGACCGGATGAACTCCTGGGCGCAAGGCCAGGGGCAACCGGGCCTCGGATACATCTTCTGGCGCAAGGAAGGCGACAACCTCGAAGGCGCCGGTCCGATCGCCAAGAACATCGGACCGGAGCGCACCGAGGCGATCCGCGTGCAGATGGGGCTCGAGGATGGCGATGCCTGCTTTTTCGCTGCCGGTGACCCCGCCAAGTTCGCCAAGTTTGCCGGCGACGCCCGCACACGCGCCGGCGAGGAACTGAACCTTGTCGACCAGGACCGCTTCGATCTCTGCTGGATCGTCGATTTCCCGTTCTACGAATGGGACGAGGACAACAAGAAGGTCGAGTTCGCCCACAACCCGTTCTCGATGCCGCAGGGCGGCATGGAAGCGCTCGAGACCCAGGATCCGCTGACGCTGAAGGCCTACCAGTACGATCTGGTCTGCAACGGCTTCGAGATCGCGTCGGGCTCGATCCGGAACCAGTCGCCCGAACTCATGGTCAAGGCCTTCGAGAAGGTGGGGCTCACCAAGGCCGACGTCGAGGAGCGCTTCGGCGGTCTCTACCGCGCCTTCCAGTACGGCGCACCGCCGCATGGCGGCATGGCAGCCGGTGTCGACCGGGTGATCATGCTGATCGTCGGCGCCAAGAACCTACGCGAAGTGGCCCTGTTCCCGATGAACCAGCAGGCCCAGGATCTGTTGATGGGCGCACCGAGCCCGGCTTCGCCAGCCCAGATGCGCGAACTGTCGCTGCGCGCGCTACCGCCGAAGGCCGAATAGGCCGCAAGCAGACTCAAATCATAAAGAAGCCCGGGCAAACATCTGTTTCCCGGGCTTTTTCTTTGCGGCAATGTCTTGCCGGCATGTGGTGATCAGTCCTTGTCGTCTTGTGATTCCGCGGCCAGATCGAGCAGGTCTTCCTTGGCTGCGGATTTCGCAGTCTTGGTCTTTGTTGCAGGTTTTTGCGGTTTGGCTGTGGCGTTTTCCGCTGGCTTTTCAGCCAGCGGCTCTGCCCTGAAACGGATCATCTGTTGGTCCAGTGCTGGTATGAGGCGGTCGAATCGGCACGCGAGGCCCGGAGCCAAATCGCTCCCGGTCCGGCGCGACACTGCGCCCGCCGGGGCCAACAAGCAACCTGATAATCCGCCGATGCTACTGCTTGCAGCAGACTTCCACCGGCTTGTTGGCGATGATCTGCACATTGAGCAGATCAACCAGCGACTTCGGATCGCCCATGCCCGCACCCATGATCACCGGGACCGCCACCGGCGATGCCGGCATCGCCGTGATGGTGATGTCCTGCGGGTTGTTGAGATAGACGCTCGCGGCGGCGGCAATCTGTTTCTGCAGTTCGGGAATACCGATACGGCCGAGCATAAGCGGCAGCATACCCTTGAGCGCCATCCGCATCTGGTCGCCGGAAACACCTTGCTGCTTGCCTGCAAAGGCCAGCGCCCGTTCGGTCACCGAGGCATCCTCGAAGCGCACCGAGGCGGAATTGAAGTTCAACTGCTGCAGCATGCCGAGCATGGCAAATCCCAGCGCCTGCTGGGCTGCCTGCGGATCCGGATTGGCCGCTGCGGCCGCCTGCGCCTGCTGCATCGCGTTGATGAACTCGAGAGTGTAGCCTGAGATCTCCATCGACATGCTCAGGCGTCCCACGTCGTCGAGGCTCAGGGAGTATTCCTGCATGTTGACCGTGCCGGCGGTCGCATCCCACGCGGCGGTGAGATTGATATCGCCGGTCAGGGTCTCGTAGCCCAGCTGTTGGATGGCATCCCTGGCCTTCGGATCATCGATGGAACTGAGGTCGATCTTCAGATCGGATCCGTTCATCCGCATGTCGACCTTCGAGCCATCATCCTGACGCTCGACCTGCATGTCGACCCCGGCCATCGAAAACACACGGACATCGTCTGTCTCGACGCTGATCTCGCCGGTTGAAAACCCTTCATAAAAAAGCATTCCTGCAAGCGAACCCGTCTCGCCGTTGCCCGGTACGCTCAGTCCGGTCATCTCGATACCTTCCACCGTGACCGTGGTCGGTCCCTCGTTGATCTCGACATCTTCGAACAGGGCTTCGCTGACGAAATAGCCGCCGTCGTCCTCTTCCTCGACACCCTTGAAGGTAATGTCGCCGGCTGCGATGGGGGCTTGTCCGGGCACCTCAATGCGAACTGATCTAAGCACAACCGTGTTGCCGTCGGGCTCGACCGCGGAAAAGCTCAACCGGTTGCCGCTCTGGCTGGAGAGGGCTGCAAGCTTGGTGGCGAAGTCATCGGCATCCAGGGCCAGTGCGGGCAGGGCAGGCAACGACAGGCCGGCCGCGAGCAGGGAGGCGGAAAACAGACGCTTGGGTGAGTATTGGACAGTCATCGGAGTTTCCTTCTGCTTTCGATGCGGCCTGGCCGGCCGTTGGGTCAGGGGTGCCGTGTTTTAATAAACTAGGTACCTGTCGCTGCATCGTCCACAGCTTTGTGGTGCGGATGAGGCCGCAAGGCGGTCCTATGTGCTCTGCTCCATCGCCGCCATACGGCTTGCCAGGAACTGGCGTTCGCTTTCGTTGCCGCTGAGCTCGATGGCGCGCCGGTAGCTTTGCCGGGCGGCCTCGAACTGACCCGTCCGGCGCAGCAGATCCGCCCTGGCGGCATGAAACGGCTGATAACCACCGAGCGTGGCTTCGACGGCGCCAAGAGCCTCCAGCGCCTGGTCCGCGCCATGTGCATAGGACAGTGCCGCGGCGCGGTTGAGCAGGTAGACCGGATTGTCCGAACGTGCGTGCATGGCCTCGTACAGAAGCACGATCTGGTGCCAGTCCGTGTCCGCGTGGCTCGTTGCCTCGGCATGCAGGGCACTGATGGCCGCTTGCAGCTGAAACAGGCCTGCGCGTCCGCGGGCGAGCGCCCGCTCAAGTGTCCGGCTGCCCTCGTCGATTTCGCTACCGCTCCAAAGGCTCCGATCCTGTTGATCGAGCGGGATCATCCTGCCGTGATCGTCAATCCGAGCCTGGGCACGTGAGTGGTTGAGCAGCATCAGCGCCAGCAATCCCTCGCATTCCGCGTCGCCAGGGGCCAGTTCCAGCATCAGCCGTCCCAGCCGGATCGCCTCGAGGCACAGGTCATGACGCAGCAGGTCCGGGCCTGCGGTCGCCGAATAGCCTTCGTTGAAGATCAGGTAGATCACCGAGAGCACCGAGTTGAGCCGTTCCGCCCAGTGATCCGGCTCGGGAATTGCAAAGGGAATGCCGGCCTTGGTGATCTTGTGGCGCGCCCGCACCAGCCGCTGTGCCATCGCCTCCGTCGCATCCAGAAAGGCCCGGGCGATCTCCCGGGTTGTCAGCCCGCACAGCGTTCTCAGGGTCAAGGCGACACGGGTCTTGCTGTCCAGCGCCGGATGGCAGCAGGTGAAGATCAGGCGCAGGCGTTCATCGGGGATCTCCGGCGGTTCCTCGCGGCTTAAGGCTTGCTGGTCAAGCTCGATCAGCAGTCCGTACTCCTCCGCCTTGCGGTCGAAATTGCGTGCCCGCCGGAACCGGTCGATGGCTTTTCGGCGCGCCGCTTGCAGCACCCACCCTGCGCGAGAGTCCGGCAGCCCGTTGCGGGACCAGTGCAACAGCGCCGATTCCAGCGCCTCCTGCAGACAGTCTTCCGCCATCTGGAAATCGCGGACATCGCGCAACAGGGCGCCCAGCAGACGGCCTGTCTCTGCGCGCGCAAGTGCCTCTATGGCCTTGCGCGCGCGGTCCTCCAGCTCGGGGACGTCGGATGCCATCCGGGCTATTCGATTTCCATGATCGGCCGGACTTCCACCGATCCGTGCTCGGCTGTCGGGATCATCGCGGCATAGCGGATCGCCTCGTCAAGATTGGCGCAGTCCAGCAGGTAGAACCCGCCAAGCTGTTCCTTGGTTTCGGCAAATGGTCCGTCCATTGTATCCGTCTTGCCGTTGCGAATCCGCACAGTCGTTGCGGTCGACGTGTCCTGCAGGGCTTCGCCCGCCAGCATGACGCCGTCACGCTGGTAGGTTTCCGTAGCCGCGCGGTATCCGTCCATGTAGGGGCCGAATTCCGGTGTGCCGTAATCCGGTCCGGCTCCGGGTGCCGCGTAGATCAGTGCAAGATATTTCATGGTCTGCTTCCTTTTCCTCGGTGGTTGAGGCCACAGCGGTATCCGCCGGGGCCGGAGTTTACGTCAAGGGGACGAACGGGCGGAGCCCGTTTCGACATCGGGCGTGAAAAAACTATGTGCCCCACTGGGCGAGGACGATGTTCACCATCGAAATCAGCATGGAGAGCCATGTCAGGGAACCACCGGCGATGCGGGCGGCGGTCACCGGCCTGTCGTGGAACAGGCCAAGCGGGTGAAGGATCCGGCCGGCAAGAAGGGCAAGGCCAGCCGCATGGGTCCACAAGTGCGCCGTTGTCGAAGCTTCGGCAAAAGCCATCAACAGAAGTGCGGTTGGAACGTTCTCGGCAAAATTGCCATGCCGCCGTATCCGCTCGGCAAGGGCCATGTTGCCGCCATCGAGAATGGAGATGGCGGTCTTTCCCCGCAGAACGCTGACATGGGCGGAAAGTCCCATCATCATCAGCGCCAGCGGCACGGAGTACAGTCCGGTCAGGTGCATCATCGGTGTTTTCCTTTGTCTCGGGTCGATAGTGATGTGCTTTCGATCGATCGCACTGTCATATCGACGAACGGGCCTTGTCGAAATCGACAGGCTGGCGGAAGTTTCCTCTTGATGCCGCCGATGCCGGCGCCTCTTGCCCCGAATCAGGGCTTCCTCTAATCCAGCCCCATGGGAAAAAGCTTGATACCGCCCGGCGGCGGCGATGACATTCAGGGCATCGACCTGAAAAAGGCGCTCGAGGAGCGCTATCTGGCCTATGCGCTGTCGACGATCATGCACCGGGCGCTGCCCGATGTGCGCGATGGCATGAAGCCGGTGCACCGGCGCATCGTCTACGCGATGAGCGAGATGGGCCTGCGCTCGGCCGGGTCGTTCAAGAAATGTGCCAAGATCGTCGGTGAGGTGATGGGTAACTTCCATCCCCATGGCGACCAGTCGATCTATGACGCGCTGGTGCGGCTGGCCCAGGATTTTGCCGTTCGCTACCCGCTCGCCAACGGCCAGGGCAATTTCGGCAACATCGATGGCGATAGTGCGGCCGCGATGCGCTACACCGAATCGAAGATGACCGCGGTCGCTGAACTGCTGATCGAGGGCATCGGCGAGGACGCGGTGGATTTCCGCACCACCTATGACGAGGAAAACAGCGAACCGGTAGTTCTCCCCGGCGCGTTCCCCAACCTGCTCGCCAATGGCGCCACCGGTATCGCCGTCGGCATGGCGACCTCGATTCCGCCGCACAATGCCGCCGAACTCTGCGATGCGGCTCTCGCTCTGATCCGCAAGCCCGAGGCCACGGTCGAGGACCTGCTGCAATATGTCGAAGGTCCGGACTTCCCCACCGGCGGCGTCGTCATCGACAGCCGCGAATCCATCCTCGAATCCTACCGCACTGGCCGAGGCGGCTTCCGGGTTCGCGCCAAGTGGGAAGTCGAGGAGACCGGTCGCGGCGGCTACCAGATCGTTGTCACCGAGATGCCCTATCAGGTGCAGAAGTCGCGGCTGATCGAGAAGATCGCCGAACTGCTGATCGCCCGCCGCCTGCCGCTGCTTGATGACGTCCGCGATGAATCCGCTGAAGACGTGCGCCTGGTTCTGGTCCCCAAGAGCCGTGCGGTCGATCCCAACCTGCTGATGGAATCGCTGTTCCGCCTCTCGGATCTCGAAAACCGCATTCCGCTCAACCTCAATGTCCTGTCGATGGGCAAGGTGCCCAAGGTGATGAACCTGGCCGAGGTGCTGTCTGAATGGCTGGCGCACCGCCGGGAGGTGCTGCAGCGCCGCTCCCGCCATCGCCTGGCGGCCATCGAACGGCGTCTGGAGCTCCTGTCGGGCTTCCTGATCGCCTATCTCAATCTCGATGAGGTGATCCGCATCATCCGTGAAGAGGATGAGCCGAAGCTCGAACTGATGAAGACCTTCGAGTTGACCGATGTTCAGGCCGAAGCCATCCTCAACATGCGGCTGCGGTCGTTGCGCAAGCTCGAAGAGCTTGAAATCCGCAAGGAATTTGATGGCCTGACCAACGAGAAGGCCGAGATCGAGGCCTTGCTCGCCTCCGACGCCAAGCAGTGGCAGACGGTGGCGTGGGAAATCGGCAATGTCCGCAAGACCTTCTCCAAGGAAACCGAACTCGGTGCGCGCCGCACCAAATTCGCCGAAGCGCCGGTGGCCGATCTCGCGGCAATCGAGCAGGCGATGATCGAGAAAGAGCCGATCACCGTTGTGATCTCCGAGAAGGGCTGGATCCGGGCGATGAAGGGCCACATGGCCGATTATGCCGGCTTGCAGTTCAAGGACGGCGATCAACTGAAACTCGCCTTCCACGCCAACACCACCGACAAGCTGGTCATAGTCACCACCGGCGGCAAGGCCTACACGCTCGGCGCCGACAAGCTGCCGGGTGGACGCGGGCATGGCGAGCCGCTCAGGATCATCGTCGACATGGATAATGACCAGGCGGTGCTGACCGCCTTTGTGCATGATCCGGCGCGCAAGCTGCTTATTGCCTCGACCGTCGGCAACGGCTTCATCGTGGCTGAAAGCGACATGGTCGCCAACACCCGCAAGGGCAAGCAGATCATGAATGTCAGCCTGCCGGTGGAAACCCGGCTGTGCGTTCCCGTTACCGGCGATCACGTTGCCATCATCGGCGAGAACCGCAAGATGCTGATCTTCCCGCTTGAGCAATTGCCCGAAATGAGCCGTGGCAAGGGCGTTCGACTGCAGCGCTACAAGGATGGCGGCGTGTCCGATATCCGCTGCTTCGTCATGGAGGACGGGCTCACCTGGGAAGACAGCGCAGGACGGATGCACAACCGCAAGAAGGAAGAACTCACCGAGTGGATTGCCGACCGCGCCCAGGCAGGCCGCCTGGTGCCCAAGGGCTTCCCGCGGTCCGGCAAGTTCAGCTGACCAGCCCGGTATCCCGTTCCATCCCGATCCGTCCAAAGCCCGGCAGCTTGAGCGCCGGGCGCATCACGTCCAGGCCGAAGACCAGTCCGGCGAGTCTCAGTTCGAGGCCGTAGAGCGTGCCTATGGCAAACCCGGCATATCCACCGAGAGAGACTTCGAGATTGCGCCAGTCCGGCGTCAGCGTGACGAAATCACCGAAAGGGCGGAAGTCGCGGCCGACCGCTTCCGGCGGCAGTGCAAGCTCAAGCTCGGGTACCTGCCTGAGCACATGGGCGACAAAGGAATTGGAGTTCGGCCCCGGCCAGATCCGGTAATCGCCAAAACCGGCAAACGGATAGGCCTCGACCGCAGCCTCGATCTGCGGGATCAGCCGGGCGGCTTGCGCGCCGTGAAGCGCCAGCAGCACGTCCGGAGTGTTGGAGTACCAGCGGCCGTCGGCGGGATAGGAATTGGTGCGGATCGGGCTGCCCCAGCCGACCTTGTCGTAGCGGGTGTAGCGCGCCGCATCCCTGTCCTTGGTCACGATCCAGCTGTGAACGGCGAGCGCGCCTTTTAGTCCGCCGGTCCGTGCCGCCATCACATACACTGCTGCCTCCCTGTCCGACGATGCCTCAGGCAGCAGCCCGGAAGACGACCAGTCCGCGGTTCGCCAGGAGCCCGGTTGCGAGCCCGCGGCACGAACGCCGAGCGAGGCCAGCGCCGGGGCGACGAAGCACAGCACGACAACAAGGATGATTTTCTTGATCTTTGACAAGGGCCGATCCAGACGGTTTGAACGCGCGCAGTTGATCACTGCCTTAGGACCAGATTAGGGCGCTTTCAAAACTTTGACAGGGTCAGAGGCCCGCGTGGTGTTTGTATCCGCTTCAGAGCGGATGCCGCGGCGCCAGGCTGCGAACCGCGCGACGGTGCGCGGAAAGTTGCCACAGGGAATGCGCAACAAGCGCCGTGACGATGATAGCCCCGCCGATCAGGCCGAGCCGGGTAGGGGCCTCCGAAAAGATCAGCCACATCCAGACCGGCGCCAGGATGGTTTCGAGCAGGTAGAACATCGCCACTTCGGGCCCGGAGATGTATTTCGGTCCCGTCGCCAGGCACCAGAAGGCGATCGGGATGACGATAAGCCCGTTGAGCGCCAGCCATCCCGGATGCGGCAGGACAATACCGCCGGGGCCGCCGATGATCACAAGACCGACCAGGCAGGGCACGATCGCCGCGATCAGCGGGGCAAAGCCCATGCCGGTGCGGGCCTTCCGGCTGATGGTGATGATCAGCGACAACAAAAGCGAGGTGAACAGCGCCAGCCCGTTGCCGATCATGTTGCCGGCCTGCAACCCGTCGGAGACGATCAGGGCGACGCCGACGATCATCGCGGCCATTGCCACGAAGGTCTGTGGCTTGGGCCTTTCGCCGATCAGCAGCCAGCCCATGAGGGCGGCAAACATCGGGTTGAAGGCAAGGATGAACACCAGGTTGGCCGTTGTCGTGTGAAACACGGCCAGCATGAAGCTGATGGCTGCAATGCCATAAAGCCCGGTCACGAGAAGCCCGGTACGCCCGGGAATGATCGGGTCACGGTTGGAGGTAAACAGCCGCAATCCGGCCCACATCACCAGCGCCGCGAAAAAGGTCATCCCGCCGCGTGTGGCCACAACCGACCAGGCTTCGCCCTCCGACAGCTTGATCAGCGGGATGTCGATGGTCAGCGCCAGCCCCCCGAATGCCGTGATCAGCAATCCCTTGCGATGCTCGGCCGCCTGCTGGATGTGGTCGGACATGGTTGGCGGCCTTGCTGGAGGAACCGGACGGCAGTCTGGTTCTGGCTTCGGTTCGGATCGGGTTTGTGTGGGAATGGTTCAGGCGGGAAACAGGAGGACGAAGAGGTCAGGGTGCATAGCGCTGCCAACCCTGAGCCATCAGGTGTTCCTGCGGCTGAAAACGGGTCTTGTATTCCATCTTGCGCGAACCCTTGACCCAGTAGCCCATGTAGACATGCGGAAGGCCGAGCATCCGGGCGCGCTCGATGTGATCGAGGATCATGTAGGTGCCGAGCGAGCGGGCCGTCACGTCCGGATTGTAGAACGAATAGACCATCGACAGACCGTCGCTCATCCGGTCTGTCAAAGCCACCGCCAGCAATTCGCCCGCCGGATGCTCCTGCAGTCCGTCGCCCTCGGCGCGCACCCGGTATTCGATGATGCGGCTGTCGACGTGCGAATCCTCGACCATCATCGCGTAGTCGCCGATGCTCATGTCGGCCATGCCGCCGCTCTGGTGACGGCTGTCGAGATAACGGCGAAACAGCTTGAACTGCTCGCTCGAGGGTTCCGCGTGATACTCGGCGGCAATCAGATCCGCATTGACGGAGATGTTGCGGCGCATCGAGCGGGTCGGCTTGAACTCGCTGGCGAGAATGCGCACCGAGACGCAGGCCCGGCAGGTCTCGCAGGCCGGCCTGTAGGCAATGTTCTGCGACCGGCGGAAGCCGCCCTGGGTCAGAAGATCATTCAATTCCGTGGCCTTTTCGCCCACCAGATGGGTAAAAACCTTCCGTTCGCTCTGGCCCTCAAGATAGGGGCAGTCCGACGGAGCGGTCAGAAAGAACTGCGGGGAATTGATGGGTTGGTTCATCATGTTTGGGATTCGGAACTGTTCAAAGTCCATAATACCATGGCGCAAGTATCGAAAACGTCAACCATATGATGATCACAAGCGGTGTGCCGGCGCGAAGAAAATCGCTGAACCGGTAATGCCCGGGCCCCATCACCAGCAGGTTTGTCTGATAGCCGATCGGCGTGGCGAACGAGGCGTTTGACGCAAAGATCACCGCCGCGATGAACGGCTCGGGCGGAGCGCCCATGCCCTTGGCGATCCCCAGCGCGATCGGTGTGAACAGCACCGCGGTGGCATTGTTCGACAGGATGTTGGTCAGCACAGCCATCACCAGGAAGAGCCCTGAAAGGACGACGCCGGGCGACGCGCCATCCATAAGGCTGAGCGACGCAGAGGCGATCAGCGCCGCCCCGCCGGTGATTTCAAGAGCGGTGGCGAGCGCCACCGAAGAACCCACCAGCAGAAAGATCTGCCGGTCGAAGGCTCGGCCGGCCTGCAGGATCGAAAGACATCCGGTCAAGAGCATCAGCACCGCGCCGCAAATCGCTGCCACCACGATGGGCACGACGGAGAACGCCGAAAGCAGCACGATGGCGGCAAAGATCGCCACCGCGATCCGTGCCTTGCGGGATTGCGGCACGGCCTCGGCGGAATGCTCGAGCAGCAGCAAGTCGTGATTTCCCCGCAAGAGCTTGATCGCCTCCATCGGGCCGCCGATCAGCAGCGTGTCGCCCGGTTCCAGCCTGATGTCGGACATGGCCGAGCGCGCCATGCGGCTCTTGCGCTGCACGCCAAGCACCGAAATGCCGAATTGCGGTCTGAGGCCGGACAGCTGGATGGTTCGCCCGGCATAGCGCGAACCCGGAGAGATCACCGCTTCGGCAAGATGGTAATCGGGGCCCGGCGGAAGCTCCTTGCCGGTATCTTCCTGCGGGCCGTCCTCGCTTTCCAGCCCCGTGCCCCCGCGCGACAGTGCCTTGGAGAAGGCTCGCCGGGTTCCGGTTACCACAAGCGTGTCGCCGACCGACAGGGTGAGATCCTCAAATGGCGGCAGAACCGGCACATCCCGGCGCTGCAGCAGCCTGAGCGTCAGTTCGCCGAGCCCCGGGAACATCCCCGCCTTGGCGGATATGCCGACAAAGGGATGATCCCGCGTCAGCGTGATCTCGCCGATGAACTGCGCCCCGGACTTTGCTCCGGCGGACAGTTCGGCGACCCGTTCTGGCAACAGTCGCGGCAACACGCCAAGCACATAGGCGCCACCGACCAGCGCCAGGATGACGCCCATCCCGGTGACGTCGAAGAAGCCGATCTCGTAGCCGTAGTCGCGCACCACGCCCGCCACCAGAAGGTTGGTCGAGGAGCCGATCAGCGTGGTCATCCCGCCCAGGATGGTGATGAAGGACAGCGGTATGAACACCCGGCTCGGCGAAATCGACCGTTGCGCGGAGATCACCACCAGGATCGGGATGAAGATCACCACCACCGGCGTGTTGTTCAGAAAGGCCGAGAAGATCGCGGCACCGACCAGAATGAACAGGATCGGCCGGAATGTCGCTGCTCCGCCCATCCGCCCGAGCTTGCGGGCAGGTGCTTCCATGGCGTCCGTCGCAAACAGCCCCTGGCCGACGATCAGCAGCGCGATGACGGTCGCTAGTGCCGGGTTTGCAAAGCCGGCCAGTAACTCTTCCGCACCCAGGGTCGCGCCGTCGAGGCCGGAATAGGGAAACAGCCCGAACAGCAGCAGCACGGCCGCAAGCGAGACCAGCGAAACCGTCTCCATCGGCCAGCGCTCGGAGGCATAGGCAATGATGGTGGCCGCGATGATCACGAACGTGGCGATGAGATGAAAGTCTGGCATGGAAACGGGGCGACTCCGGTGGCGCTGTCTGCTGCCACTTTACCGCGCCACCGGCTCACGCGCCTAGGGCGAATATTTCAGGCCGCTCAATTCCGGCGCAACGGCTGAGGCGATGGTTGACCGAACATGAAACGAATCTTCCGGCCTGTCCATGCCGCCGGTGCTCTTGGCTCAGCGGCGTCCTCTGCAAGCCGTCAGCGCGGCAGCAGCGCTTCAACCCTTGCTTTCACCGTGTCGACCGCCGCGTGCTTGACCGGGCCGTAGCCGCGTATGTCCATTGGCGCGGACAGCACCTGGCACCATGTTTCGGCTGTCTCCGGCGTGATTTCCCGCTCGCAGCGCGCCATCAGCGTTTCGAACCACGCGATCAGCCCGCGCTCCATCTTGCGCTCGGCGGTATAACCGAAGGGATCGAGCGCCGTACCGCGCAGGCCCTTGAGCCGAGCGAGCATTGAGAGCGCTGGCCGGATGGCGGGCCCGAAGGCGCGCTTCAGCGGCCGTCCGCGCGCATCCTTGCCGCCGGCGAGCAGCGGCGGCGCGAAATGATGAACGACCCTGAATTCGCCCTCGAAGCGGTCCTCAAGGCTCCTGCGGAACGCTGAATCCTGGTGGAGCCGTGCGACTTCGTATTCGTCCTTGTAGGACATCAGCTTGAACAGCGATTTTGCCGCCGCGCTGGTCAATCCGGCCCCGAGTTCGGCAGGCATCCTCGCCTCGAACCCGGTCATCCGGCTGCGATAACGATCCGCCCAGGCCCGGTTCTGGTAGCCTTCCAGAAACACGGCCCGCCGCGCGATGATGTTCTCGGGCGAGGTTGCGAAGTCTGGTTTCGGGTTGAGATGAGCAGCCAATGCCGAGGGGTCGGAAGCCATCAGCCGGCCGCAGGCAAGCGCCCGCTTGTTGGCGTCGATTGCGACATTGTTGAGTTCGATCGCCCGCATCAGTGCATCGAGCGTCACCGGAACCAGCCCGCGCTGCCAGGCAAAGCCGAGCATCATCACATTGGCATAGACGGCATCGCCGAACAGCGCCTCGGAGGCCAAATTGGCGTCAAACGCAGCCAGATTGTCAGCGCCGACGACTGCGGCGATGGCGGAGGCGCGGCTGTCGATGTTGAGATCGGCATCGCGCCTGAGCACCAGATCGCCGGTCGGCATCGACGCGAGATTGAGCGCGACCGATGTTCCGGCGCGGTAGGTTCCCGATGCCTTGGGTGACGAGGAGACGACCACATCGCAGCCTATCACAGCGTCCGCCATGCCGGTGTCGATGCGGACCTGGTTGATGGCATCCGGGTCGCGGCCGATCCGCACGAAGCTCAACACCGCGCCGAATTTCTGCGCAAAACCGGTAAAATCGAGAATGCTCGCACCCTTGCCCTCCAGATGCGCCGCCATCGAGATCAATTGCCCGACGGTGACCACGCCGGTGCCGCCAACGCCGGTAACCAGCAGGTTGAACGGCGCGTCAAGGCCTGGAAGCGCGGGCAGGGTGACGGTTTGCATCAGCTTTTCGATGTCGAGATCTGCCGGTTTCGGCTTGCGCCGCTCTGCGCCTTCGATGGTGACGAAGCTCGGGCAGAAGCCATTGAGGCAGGACATGTCCTTGTTGCAGTTGGACTGGTTGATCTGCCGTTTGCGGCCGAATTCGGTTTCCTTTGGCTCGATGCTGAGACAATTGGATTCGGTCGAGCAATCGCCGCAGCCCTCGCAAACCAGCTCGTTGATAACCGCGAATGTCTTCGGATCCGGCAACTCGCCGCGCTTGCGTCGGCGGCGCTTCTCGGTGGCGCAGGTCTGCTCGTAGATCAGCACCGAGACGCCCGGAACCTCGCGCAATTCGCGCTGGACGGCGTCCATTTCGGCCCGGGCATGGATGCTGATCCCGCCCGGGAAGTCCGCAGCCGAGAACTTGTCCGGATCGTCTGACACCAGCGCGATCCGCTCGACACCCTCGGCGCGGCAGATATGGGCGATCGCCTGAACGCTGACCGGTCCGTCCACCGGCTGCCCGCCGGTCATGGCCACGGCATCATTGTAGAGGATCTTGTAGGTGATGTTGGCCTTGGCCGCGATCGCCTGGCGGATCGCCATCGAGCCCGAATGATACCAGGTGCCTTCGCCGAGATTCTGGAAGATGTGGTCCTTGCCGGTAAAGCGCGAGGAGGCCGCCCAGTTGACGCCTTCGCCGCCCATCTGGATCAGCGACGAGGTCTCGCGGTCCATCCAGCTGGCCATGAAATGGCAGCCGATGCCGGCCAGCGCCTTCGAGCCCTCGGGCACCTTGGTCGAGGTGTTGTGCGGACAGCCGGAGCAGAAATAGGGCGTACGCGTTGCGCCCGGATCGGAAAGGGCTACGACCGGCTTGCCGGTGATCTCGGCAGCGCGCGCGGCAAAATTCTCGCCCCGGAACACGCCGTCGAGCCGCTTGGCGATCAGCGGCACAAGTTGCCTCGGCGACAGTTCGCCGGTCCAGGGGATCAGCCGGCAGCCGGTCTCGTCATGCTTGCCGACCATGCGCTGCGGCTTGTCGCCGGGCCAGTCGTAGAAATACTCCTTGAACTGGCTTTCGATGATGCCGCGTTTTTCCTCGATCACCACCACTTCGCGTTTTTCCCGCACGAAATCGAGCGCCGCGCGCCGCGCGAGCGGCCAGACCATGCCGACCTTGTAGATGTCGATGCCGAGCGCCCGGCAGCGCGCCTCGTCGAGGCCAAGCAGCCTGAGTGCTTCCATCAGGTCGAGATGCGCCTTGCCGGTGGTGACGAAGCCGAAGCGGGCATCCTTGATGCCGTAGACCGCCCGGTCGACCGGGTTGGCATCGGCGAAGGCAAACACCGCGTGCTTCTTGGCCTCCATCCGCTCCTCGATCTGCGGGCCGGGTAGGTCGGGCCAGCGGTAGTGCAGGCCGGTGGCCGGGATCTGGAAGTCCGGCTCGGCAAACACGCGGTCAGGCTTGAGCAGGAAGGAACTCGCACCCTCGACCGTTTCCGAAATAGCCTTGAAGCCGACCCACATGCCTGAATAGCGCGACAGCGCGTAGCCATATTCGGCGAACTCGAGATATTCGGCCACGCTGGCCGGATTGAGCGTCGGCATGAACCAGGCCATGAACGCCACGTCCGACTGGTGCGGCATCGAGGACGAGACGCAGCCATGGTCGTCGCCCGCCACCACCAGCACCCCGCCATGCGGCGAGGAGCCATAGGCGTTGCCGTGCTTGAGCGCGTCACCGGCCCGGTCGACGCCCGGACCCTTGCCGTACCAGAGCCCGAACACGCCTTCGACCTGCCGGTTCGGATTGGTTTCCACCTGCTGCGAGCCGAGCACCGCGGTGGCCGCCAGATCCTCGTTGACCGCGGGCAGGAATTCGATCCCGCCTTTTTCAAGCCGCGCCTTCTGCCGCCATAATTCCATGTCGAGCCCGCCGAGCGGCGAGCCACGATAGCCCGAGACAAACCCGCCGGTCTTGAGCCCCGCCTCGCGGTCGCGCCGGGCCTGGTCGAACAGCGCCCGGACGAGCGCCTGGGTGCCGGTCATGAACACGCGGCCGGATGCGAGCGCGTAGCGGTCGTTGAGCGTGTAATTGGATGGGGCGGGTGTGTGGAATGTCATGGGCAGCTCCTCTGCCCGTCACCATACCACTCCCACGCTGGCAGATCTTGCCAGATTGGCCGATTAAGGCCATAAATATGGCAGGATCCTCCAGCAATATATCTAACAGAGAAAAAATTATCCGGAATGACCAGAGAATCTGAAATGCAGCCGGCAGACCGGCAGATCCTCAAGGCGCTGCAGCAGGATGGCCGTATCTCCAACCAGGACCTGGCCGAGCGCGCGGGCATGTCGGCATCCGCCTGCTGGCGGCGGGTCAAGGCGCTGGAGGAGGACGGCGTCATCGAGCGCTACACGGCGCTCGTCAATCCCGAAGCCGTCGGCCTGAACTTCCACGCCATGATGCACGTGGTGCTCTCACGCCACCAGGCCGGTCATGTGGAAAATTTCATTCAGGCGGTGATGGGCCGCCCGGAAGTGCTCGACTGCTTCGCCACCACCGGCGACGCCGACTACCACCTGCGCATCCGCTGCCGCGATCTTGCGGCCTACAACGCGTTCCTGGAGGACTTCATGTTCGCGCTCGAAGGCGTCTCGACGGTGAAGACCAATTTGATCCTGAGGCAGCTAAAGCACGAGACGCGGGTAGAGGTGTGACTTACCCCCGCACCACCACGGTGCCGAGCAGCCAGTCGTGCACGGTCTGCTTGCGGTCGAGCACCAGCGTGGCGAGCAGGATGAACGGGGTCAGCACGGCGTTGAGCGCCCAGAACAGCACGCCGTGGACGACGGCCAGCATGAAATCGACCGGGCGGCCGTCGAGGCGCGCAAGTCGGATGCCCATCACCCGCATGCCGGGGGTTGCCTGGTTCGGTCCGCCCATGGTCATCCCGATATAGGGAATGGCGACCAGCAGGAACAGCAGCGGGTAGAGGAAGAAGCCAAGACCCAGCGTGAAGATGCCGATGAAGAAGATCAGGATCGCCACCGGTACACACAGCGCCAGAACGATGGCGTAGTCGATGAAAAACGCCAGCACACGCTTGGTGCGCACACCGTCATAAAGCGCGATATCATCGTAAGCGCCCATGGCGGGATTGTCTGCACTTTCGCGGATCGGCTGGCTCATCGGTTTCTCCTGTCATCGGCGCGGACAGGTCGCCCACGCTCAATCTGATGTAGGAACTCGAGCCCCGCACTTAAAGGGTTTCGGACGAGCCGCAGCGGATCACCAGCCGCCCTTGGCAAGCTGCCGGGCCGCTTCCGGGGCGAAATAGGTCAGCACGCCGTCGCAGCCTGCGCGCTTGAAGGCCAGCAGTTTTTCCATCATCACCCGTTCGCCGTCGATATAGCCGGCGGCGGCTCCGGCCTTGACCATCGAATACTCGCCCGACACCTGGTAGGCGAAGACCGGCAGGCCGTATGTGTCCTTCAGCGCGCGGCAGATGTCGAGATAGGTGAGCCCCGGCTTGACCATCAGCATGTCCGCACCTTCCTCGACATCTAGGCCCGCGTCCCGGATCGCCTCGGTGGCGTTGGCGGGATCGAGGTAATAGGTGCGCTTGTCGCCCTTGAGCAGCCCCGAGGTGCCGATCGCCTCGCGGTAGGGGCCGTAAAGCGCCGAGGCGAACTTGGTGGCATAGGACATGATGCCGACCGACTGGTGGCCGGCGGCATCGAGTGCCTGGCGGATCGCGCCGATGCGCCCGTCCATCATGTCCGACGGTGCGATGATGTCGGCGCCCGCATCGGCCTGGTGAACGGCGGCCGCGGCGATGATGCGCACGGTCTCGTCATTGACGATCTCGCCGTTGCGCAACACCCCGTCATGGCCGTGATCGGTGAAGGGGTCGAGGGCCACATCGGTGATGATCCCGATTTGGGGCACTTCCTTCTTGATGGCGCGTGTGGCCCGGTTGATCAGGTTGTCGGCTTCAAGCGCGTAGGATCCGGTCTGGTCGCGGTGTTCCATTTCGACATTGGGGAAAGTGGCAAGTGCCGGAATTCCCAGATCGGCCGCCATTTTGGCCGCTTCCACCGCCTTGTCGACCGACATGCGGCTGACGCCGGGCATGGCGTCGATCGGCTCAAGCACATTTGTTCCGGGAATGATGAAGATCGGCCAGATCAGGTCATCGACGGTCAGCCGGGTCTCGCGGGTCAGTCGCCGCGACCACTCGGCGATCCGGGTCCGGCGCATCCGGCGGTGGCCGGTGATCTGATCCACATCGCTCGCCGCCGCAGCCTTCAGTCCGGCAGCCGTGTTCTTCTTGTCCTCGCCCATGTCTTTCCATCCCTTGGCTTCCGCTGCCCCGGCGTCCTCGCCAGGCCCGGTGCGTTCGTATCAGTCGCTTTAGACCGCACCGGGGGGCAAACGGTCAAGCCGGACAAATCATCCGGTCTCATCCGTGTTTGCCCACGGGCTTGCACCGCACGCGGCGGATTGGCTATGACAGGAGCCCGTCGGGGGCTGTTGTCACCCGCGCCCCCCGGACAAGGAGTTTCCTGAATGGCGATACTGCAGATCGGCACCGCCCCGGAAGTCGGCACCGGCGCGATCGAAGCCAGCTTCCGGCTGTTCGTCCGGCTGGTGGCGTTGAGTTCGCTGCTTGCAGGGCTGCACTATTGGGGGCGTCTGATCGGTTACTCCGATGGCGGCGTCTACCGGTTCGATCTTATCCCGTCCTACTGGCAACTGGCATCGGCCTCGCTTGCGGTTTTGCTGCCGGTGGCGGCGGTCGGCCTGTGGATGCAGGTCTCCTGGGGACCAGTGCTCTGGGTGGTGGCGGCCGGTTCTGAAATCATCATGCACCAGGGCTTGCCACAATGGTTCGGAGAGCGTCCGCTGCTGATTGCAGCCCACGCGGTGGTCATCTGCGTCTATGTCGGGTTTCGCATGGCACTCTTCGTCAAGCGACGCTTTGACGCCAGGCAGGTAACAACTGATTCACTTTGATTGACGGTCGGTGACGGGTAACCCGCTGTTAAGCTTGCAGTTTAAGTAGAATTTTAGGCGTATTCGATAGGGTCTGTCTCAAGGCGGGAACAAAAGCCGCCACAACAAACAGTGAGGCAGTCATCATGTCATATACCAATTCAGCTCTTGCGGCGGGACCCAAATCCGCAGTTGCAAACGACGAATCCGAGGCCCTGCGTGATCTCTATCTGGAATCACTGCAGCTGGTCGAGCGGCTCCACCGCCGTCTTCTCGATGTCATCAAGGACGAGTTCGACCGCGCCAATCGCACCGACATCAATGCCATCCAGGCATTGCTGCTGTTCAACATCGGCAATTCCGAACTGACGGCGGGCGAGTTGCGCAGCCGCGGCTACTATCTCGGCTCCAACGTCTCCTACAATCTCAAGAAGCTCGTTGATCTCGGCTACATCAATCACCAGCGTTCGCGGGTCGATCGCCGCGCAGTGCGCATCAGCCTGACCGAGCACGGTGCCGAAATCGCCGAGACGGTAGGCGCGCTTTATGACCGTCACATCAATTCGATCGCCAAGGTCGGCGGTATCGGCGCCAGCGAGTTCGAGGAGCTAAACAAGCTGATGCAGCGCCTCGACCGGTTCTGGAACGACCAGATCCTCTATCGCCTCTGAACCGGCGGTCCATACCAATCCAGTAAAACGCGGCGGGCTCCAAACCCGCCGCTTTTCGTTTGCGCTCCCGGTCCGGGCGGCAGACGCCTCCGCCGGTGTGGAACAGTCGTGTCTCTAAATACAACTTAAAATATTTATAATTACTGATTGCAACCTATAGAATATAAGCCTAGCCTGATAAGCGGCATTCCGGCTCGGGAATGCCGATCCGGCACTTCAACCCAAATACGAGGAGACATCTCATGAGCCAGCCAAGTCCGGGCAATTGCCCCGTCCAGATCCAGGTCTATGTCGACACCAACGCGGCCAAGCAGAATTCCACCGCCGGCGTCTACATGGTCGACAATCGTGTCAACAGCGGCAGCACAGGCGAGGGGTCGCTCGATCTGGACACCAATGTATCGAAGGCCTCGAACGTCTGTTTTCAGGTCATCAACATCGATGCGACATCCGATGTGACGGTGGAGTTTACATCCTTCGGCAACTCCAATGCCTGGGGAACCCAGATACCCGCCATGTGGGACAACAATGCCAAGGTCTGGACCGCGCAGGCGGCCAACCAGGGCGGCAATCAGCCCTACAGCTTCGTTCTGCGGGTCGGAAATGCCACCCCGTTCCAGGTCAGCGTGACCACGCCGACGCTGACCGTCAGCTGATTTTCCAGACACCGGACAATCATCAGCCAAACCGAGGAAGGAATAGAAATGTCCAACGCCATGGTATTGATCAGTCAGAACAGAAAGCCGAACCTGAGAGCTCCCATCGTCCAGACCGCCGTCACGATCGCGCTCGACACCAAGTACCTCATCTCGCAGCCGCCGGGAACCAATTCGCGCGGCATCTACATGTTCGACAACCGCGTCAACAACGGCAGCAGCAACGAGGGGGGACTGGAACTGTCGACCGTGTGCAATGCCGGAGACATCATGAGTTTCGAGGTCATTGCCATCAATGAACTCATGGGTGGTTCCGCCGACACGGTGAAGATCACCGGCTTCAACGTCTCCCAGGGCAATGTCTTCGGCGGCAGCGAAGGCGCACCCATCCCCTATCATCTGCCGGGCACGTCCCCCGGTGCCTACTGGCTGGCCCAGGCGGTCAACGCTGGCCAGCAGGTTTACCAGATCTTCGTCGAGATCACGAGTTCGGGTCTTCACCCGATCGTCCGCGACATCACCTGGGATCCCTACATCACCGCGAAGTAGGATCCCGTAGGCCTTTGGCAATCAGCCGGCGCAAAGAGCGCCGGCTTTTCTCATGCGGCGGCGTCAGCGCCCATGGGTTTGGCATGATGGCATGAGGCAAGTTCGCTGCAAACAGCCGAGCAGGGTGCGCGCTGGGGAGGTCTCTTGCCGTCACCTTGCGGCATTGCCGAATCCGGAACATCAATTAGCCATATTGCCGTGAGACCGGATGTGCTAAGAATGGGGCTGTGGAAATGCGGTTTTCTCCGGTCGCGGGCTCACGCAAAAGTGTTGTGGCTTGCTTGAAGGAGCAGTTTTGGTCCCCATTTCTTAACGTTAACAATGGTACGAAAAGCCGGACCTGACGCTAGAACCGATTGCATGGTGGATGACGCATGAACAAGCCAACCCGACCTGATACACTCTCCCGTCGCCGTTTTATCGGTCGCGCCGCAGCGCTGGCCGCTACCACCGTCGTGGCAGGTCCTGCTCTGGCTCAGTCCGCGATTGAAGATATCATCAATTCGCCGCGCCGCGGTACCTGGGACGACCAGTTCGACGCCAAGAGTTCGCGCTCTGTGGCAGCGACCGCCACCCGTCATCCGATTGCGAGCGCCGACACCATCGCCTTCGTCGAGCGCGCAATCTTCGACTACCAGAACCTTGTCGCCCGCGGCGGCTGGCCGATCGTGCCCGCCACCAAGAAACTGCGCATGGGTGTCTCCGAACCCGAAGTCCGCCTCCTGCGTCAGCGGCTGATGGCATCGGGCGATCTCGACCGCAATGCCGGTCTCTCCAATGCGTTCGATTCCTATGTCGACGGTGCGGTCAAGAAGTTCCAGGCCCGCCACGGCCTTCCGCCGGACGGTGTGCTCGGCAGCTACTCCTACCAGGCGCTCAATGTCTCCGCCGATGTCCGCCTCGGTCAGCTGGAGACGAACCTCGTGCGGCTGCGCTCGATGTCGGGCTTTCTTGGTGACCGGTATGTCATGGTCAACATTCCGGCAGCCCAGATCGAGGCTGTGGAAAACGGCTCGGTGGCGCTGCGCCATACAGCCATCGTCGGCAAGATCGACCGTCAGACGCCGATCCTCAATTCGAAGATCCACGAGATCATTCTCAACCCCTACTGGACCTCGCCGCGCTCGATCATCGAGAAGGACATCGTTCCGCTGATGCGCAAGGATCCGACCTATCTGGCTCGCAACAACATCCGCCTGTTTGACGGCAAGGGCGAGGAAGTCGCGCCGGAAATGGTCGATTGGCATGCTGAAAAGGCGCCGGAACTGATGTTCCGTCAGGATCCGGGCAAGGGCAACGCCATGTCCTCAACCAAGATCAATTTCCACAATCCGCACGCGGTCTACATGCACGACACCCCGCAGCAGGGCGTCTTCAACCAGCTCATGCGGTTTGAATCCTCGGGCTGCGTGCGTGTGCAGAACGTGCGCGATCTCAACACCTGGCTGCTGCGCGACACGCCCGGCTGGAACCGCCAGGCCATCGAGGCGACGATCGCTTCGGGGGAAAACACCGAGATTGCGCTGTCGACTCCGGTGCCGGTCTATTTCACTTATTTCACCGCCTGGGCCTCTGGGGACGGAATTGTCCAGTTCCGTGACGATGTCTACCAGCGCGACGGTGTCGACGAACTGGCGCTGCGCTGAACCGGCACCTTTGCTGAGAGATGATCCTGAAAACCGCCCCTTGCCGGGCGGTTTTTTGTTCTGCGCTGCACAATGACGCAATCAGGACGGCGGATATTGCCCTCGTCATGCGACGGGGGTAAACAGCCGCATCCGGACCGGAACACATTGCTCCGGATTCGAGCTAATCTTTGGACGCCGCCGGACCACAGGCGGACGTTACGTCAGACCCGAGCCATACCCCGAGTCACACAAGGAACCCGGAACATGTCCAACGCGACCGCCGCCGCCCGTTTTTCAGATGCATCGTTCAACCGCACCCTGGCTGATGCCGATCCCGCACTGTTCGGTTCCATTCAGAGCGAGCTGGGCCGCCAGCGGCATGAGATCGAGCTGATCGCTTCAGAGAACATCGTCTCCCGCGCGGTTCTGGAAGCGCAGGGCTCGGTGATGACCAACAAATATGCGGAGGGCTATCCGGGCCGTCGCTATTATGGCGGTTGCCACTTTGTCGATATCGCCGAGGAACTGGCCATTGACCGGGTCAAGCAGCTGTTTGACTGCGGCTTCGCCAATGTTCAGCCGAACTCCGGTTCGCAGGCTAACCAGGCCGTGCTTCTGGCTCTTGCCAAGCCCGGCGACACGCTTCTGGGCATGAGTCTCGACGCCGGCGGTCACCTGACCCATGGCGCCCGGCCCAACCTGTCGGGAAAATGGTTCAACGCGGTCCAGTACGGCCTCGATCTCGCCACCGGCACCATCGACTATGACCAGGTCGAGGCGCTCGCCCACGAGCACAAGCCGCGCATCATTATCGCCGGCGGCTCGGCCTATTCGCGCCAGATCGATTTCGCCCGTTTCCGCGCCATTGCCGACGCGGTTGACGCCATCCTGTGGGTCGACATGGCGCATTTTGCCGGTCTCGTCGCCGGCGGCGCTCATCCAAGTCCGTTCCCGCATGCTCACGTGGCGACTTCGACCACCCACAAGACCTTGCGCGGGCCGCGCGGCGGCATCGTTCTGACCAATGACGAGGATATCGCCAAGAAGATCAATTCGGCAGTCTTCCCCGGCCTGCAGGGTGGTCCGCTGATGCATGTCATCGCAGCCAAGGCTGTGGCCTTCGGTGAGGCACTGACCCCGGACTTCAAGCACTACATCGGCAACGTTGTCCGCAACGCCGAGGTGTTGGCCGAAACTCTCGTGGCCGGTGGCCTCGAGATCGTCTCCGGTGGCACCGACACCCACCTGATGCTGGTTGACCTCAGGCCGAAGAACCTGACCGGCAAGGCGTCGGAATCCGCGCTCGGTCGCGCCTTCATCACCTGCAACAAGAACGGTGTCCCCAACGACCCGGAAAAGCCGACGATCACCTCGGGTGTCCGTCTCGGTACGCCGGCCGGCACCACCCGTGGCTTTGGCGAGGCCGAATTCCGCGAAATCGGCGCATTGATCCTCGAGGTTCTCGACGGCCTCAAGGCCGCCAACTCGGAGGAGGGCAACGCCCAGGTGGAAGCCGCGGTGAAGGAAAAAGTGGTGGCGCTGACGAACCGTTTCCCGCTTTATCCGCATCTCGGGTAAGCCGGTATGCGCTGTCCCTATTGCGGTTCCGAAGACAGCCAGGTGAAGGATTCGCGGCCAGCCGAAGATGGCGCCGCGATCCGTCGCCGGCGGGTCTGTCCCGATTGTGGCGGACGTTTCACCACCTTCGAGCGCGTTCAGTTGCGCGACTTGCAGGTTCTGAAGAAAACCGGCCGCAGGGTTCCCTTCGATCGCGACAAGCTGGCGAAATCCTTCCAGATCGCGCTGCGCAAGCGCCCGGTTGATCCCGAGCGCATCGATCGCGCGGTTTCGGGCATCGTGCGCCGGCTGGAAAGCTCGGGAGAAACCGAGATCGCCACCGACGAGATCGGCCTGCTGGTGCTCGAGGCGCTCAAGGCCTTGGATGATGTGGGGTTTGTTCGGTATGCTTCGGTCTACCGGGATTTTTCCGGGCCGGAGGATTTCGAGCGCACCATCGCCGAGCTGACTGCCCGGATCGCCAATGACAGTTCCGTCGGGGATATCTGACACGATGGCCGTGAGCGCGCGCGACCGCCGTTTCATGGCGGCGGCAATCCGGCTGGCGCGCTGGCACGAGGGCCGCACAGGTTCCAATCCGTCTGTTGCAACATTGATCGTGCGCGAAATCGAAGGCGCGCCGGTGATCGTCGGACGCGGCGTGACCGCCATCGGCGGGCGACCGCATGCCGAGCCTCAGGCTCTGGCCGAAGCCGGGGAGCTGGCGCGCGGCGCAACCGCCTATGTCACGCTTGAACCCTGCGCCCATCATGGCCGCACGCCGCCTTGCGCGGAGGCCCTGGTCGCCTCTGGTGTCACCCGTGTGGTGGCGGCTGCGACCGATCCCGACGAACGCGTCTCCGGCCGCGGTTACGCCATATTGCGCGCCGCGGGCATCGAGGTCGAGGAGGGCGTGCTGGCGCGCGAGGCGGAACGCGATCTGGCGGGCTACCTCAAGCGGCGCACCAGCAACCGCGCGCATGTGACTCTCAAACTTGCAGTCTCTGCCAATGGCATGATCGGACGGCGCGACGGCCGGCAGGTGGCCATTACCGGCGAGATCGCCCGTCACCAGGTCCATGCGCTACGCGCCCGCTCGGATGTGATCCTGATCGGGGTCGGCACCGCCATCAATGATGATCCCGAGCTGACCTGCCGGCTTCCGGGGCTGGAAGACCGGTCTCCGGTCCGCCTTGTCCTTGATACCCAACTCAGATTGCCGGCCGGGTCCCGGCTTGTGGCAACGGCGCGGGATGTTCCCCTGTGGATTGCCACTGCCGCCGCTCCGGATGATCCGCGCCGGGCCGAGCTCGCTGAACTGGACGTGGAATTCCTCGCCTGCGACGCCCATGACGGGCGCATCGCGCTGCCGGAATTGCTCGAGGATATCGCGGCCCGCGGCCTCTCGACGGTATTCGTCGAAGGCGGCGCCGATGTCGCCCGCACCTTTCTGGCCGAGGATCTTGTCGACCGCCTGATCCTGTTCACGGGTGAGGGGAGTGTTGACGGCGATGCGGTGAACGCACCGGTCACCAGGACCACCGTCCCCGAGGCTTTCCGGCCGCTCGCTTCCATGACATACGGGACCGACCAGATGGATGAATACGAAAGGGCCTGACACCATGTTTACCGGCATCATCACCGATATCGGCCGGGTGGCCGCAGTGACCGAGCGCGATCAGGGCGTGAGCCTGCGCATTGAAACCGCCTGGGATCCGGCCGGCATCGATATCGGCGCCTCGATTGCCTGTTCGGGGGTTTGCCTCACGGTGACCGCACTGCCGGCCGACGGTGAGAATTCCCGCTGGTTCGAGGTCGAGGCCTGGGAGGAGGCGCTGCGGCTGACCTCCATCGGCACATGGGCAGCCGGCGCCAGGATCAATCTCGAGCGCTCGCTGAAAATCGGCGACGAACTCGGCGGCCACATGGTCTCCGGTCATATCGACGGTCAGGCCGAGATCATTGCCATCAGGGACGAGGGCGAAGCCCGCCGTTTCACCCTGCGTGCGCCGGGTGAATTGTCCCGGTTCATCGCGCCCAAAGGGTCTGTGGCGCTCGACGGAACGTCGCTGACGGTCAATGCCGTCGATCAGACCGATTTCGACGTTCTCCTGATCCGGCATTCGCTGATGGTCACCACCTGGGGAGAACGCGGGGTCGGCGACCGCGTCAATCTCGAGGTGGACCAGATGGCGCGCTATGCCGCGCGTCTCGCCGAAACCGCCAAGCCCGTCTGATTTCGGTTTTCACCACTGACCGGGTCAGCGCGGGAACGGGTCTTCGCCGAGGCGGAACCGGGCGGCCAGATGTAGGCCGAACACCGCAAAGACATGCATCAGCCACAATGAATCGTTGCGCGCCAGGAAAAATGTCTCCAGGAAAGACAGCAGCGCCGCGAAGACGATGATCATGAAGAACATGTCGGCGATCTTCCTGTTACCCGGTATTTTTCGTGCTTTGGCGTAGTTGAACATTGGCCCGATGAACAGCACCCAGAGCAGCACCGCGCCGCCGATGATCCCGAGATTGAGCACGATATCGAGATAGTTGTTGTGACCGTGAACGATGAAACGGTAGTCCCAGGCCGATTCAAAGGGCTTGTCGAGCAGGAAGACGTTGTCGGTGCTCCAGAAATTGTAAAGGCCGAAACCCGTCCACGGCTGTTCGGGGATCTTTGACAGGCTGAACTCCCAAAGGGTCGTGCGCCCGGTATAGGTGCGGTCACCGAGCAGATCCTCGATCAGATAGGAAATGCGCCCGCTGTAGAGCGAGCCCAGCGTCGCCGCCGCCACACCGGCGAGAGTGACCAGAAAGGCCAGGATGGCCGCCCCGCTGCGCCCGAACAGGCCGGCCATCATCACGATCATGATCGACAGCGGAAAAAAGCCGCTGGTGGTTTTCGATCCGGTCTTGAGCACGAACAGCGCGCCGGCGAGGAAGATGATCAGGCCACCGAGGCGATGACCCGTTCGCATCAGATAAATGCCGAAAATGGCAATCACGCACATCACCGGGCCGGCAACGTTCTTGTGGCTGAAATGACCGCGCCACAACCCGGCATGCTGGGGCTCATAGGCGTCGTAACCGTGGGTGGCCAGATCCGGCACCACCACCAGTCCGCCATAGGACATGGCGAGCGCAGCCGCCGCTCCGGCCAGCAGCGCGATCTGGAAATCCCGCTCGCTGCGCGGCAGCGCAATCGTAGAAAACGCGATGAACATGCCGATCACGGTGAGCACCACGGCACGGATCATTGAGTCCGGATCCGGTGCCTTTGCCACCGAATAGGCAAGGATGACAGCCAGCATCAGGTAGCTTGGCGTGAGCAGGCTTGCGAGCACTTTTCGGCTTGCCAGGCACATCATTGCCACGGCAAACACCAGGCCCGCCGCCAGAAAGCCGATCTGGTTGACGATGCTGCCGCCGTCCCCGCCGGTTTCGCTGACCAGGCTGGAACTGACGAAGGGGCGAAGCGAGATCAGCATCAGCGCCATGCCGGCCGCCGACAGCACGATCGCCGACAGCCGCAGAAGCCCGGGCGTGATGATACCGGGCCGGGCAAAGTCGAGACCGTGCTGCAGCGGAGAAAGTGCCGCACGCCGCAAGGGGCCGGAAGTGAAGGAAGGTGCGTGGCGCATGCCGTTGCCCGGGCGAGAGGTGTCAGGCTCCGAGCATCCGCATTTATGGTTAACCTTGTGTAAACAAGGTCATTCAAATGCGTGCCTGCATTGGTTGAACAAGTCCGCCGGATGGTATATCGCAGTATCAGGCACCGCCCTGTATCGCGATGAATGACCGCTCCACCGGCACCGACCGGCCCTGCACAGTCGCTTCTTTGACTATGGGGTAAACCATGACAGCCACCCGTTCCTCGAATGTATATCTCGGTCGCATAGCGGCCACGATTGCGGTCAGCGATATTGCTGCCGCCTGTCAACTGTACAACACTGTTTTCGGGTTCGAGTGCGTGTTCAGCAATGGCGACCCGACCGGATTCATGATCCTGAAGAAGGATGATGCAGAACTGCACCTGACGCTTCAGAAGGATCGCAAGCCGGCGCCGTTCAATGTCGCACACATGATGGTGTCCGACGCAAACGCCGCGTACGAGTTGTGCCAGGCGAACGGCCTGAGGATCATCAAGCGGATACAGGACAAGGACTACGGCTTGAGGGCGTTCGTGTTCGCCGACCATGACGGCAACCGCATCGACGTCGGCGAGGCGTTGTAGCGGGCAGGGTGGGTCCGGTGCCCGGCTGGGGTCAATCCCGTACGTTGGCTGGAACTGGTGTTTCTGCGACCTTGTCCGGATCGCCAAGCAGCGCCAGCGCCTCCGATCCCTTCGGGCAGAGGCCGTAAATCCCGGTCGCCAACCGTTCGAACCAGCCGTAGTGATTATTGGCCATCAGCGCCCTCGCTCTGTCGACGCCGGAGGCCTTCGCCACCAGCGCGGCCTTTGTGGGACCGAGTTCGGAGAGAACCCGTGCGCAGCGAAGCGCATCCTGCCGGTAGGCGGTCATCAGGCCCTGGCGTGTCGCGCCACCGGAAGTGGGATCGCCTGTACGCTTGGCGAACTCCTTCAGCAGGCGTGCCTTCTTGATGTTGGATTTCCTTGGCTTGTAGGGCGCCGGATCGGCATGCACCTCCACCAGCCCATCTTTCAGCCGCACCGTCATCAGCCCGAGCCCAAGCCGGCGGCAGAGCGATGTATTGGCGGCGATCGCCTTCTGGAACGCCCGCCCTGTCCCGCGCGGCACAGCGATATAGACCACATCGGTGATCGCTTGCCTTTCGATGCCCTGGTGAAACAACGACAGCGAGAACCCGGTTTTCAGTTCCACGACAAGCGGATCCTCATCGGCGCGGACGGCGACGATATCCGCCGCCCCGATCTCGCCCTTGACCGCATAGCCCTGGCTTTCGAGCAGGGCCTTGACCGGCGGATAAAGGTCGGTTTCTCGGGGTTTGGCTGCGCTCATGATTGCCTGCATAGCGGAGTCGTTTCGTTCCGCAAAGGTACCGGCGCGATCCAGCGCGCGGGGGGAGCATGGAAGGGCATTCGGCAGCAACTGCCGCACGCACGGGCCGCGGAAGCGGACAAAAGGCCGCTGGAACCAGCCAAACAGCCATTTCCGCTTGCCAAGCTGCGGACAAAGTGATTTGACCGCGCTCTGATCCGACCCAGTTCTCAGGTTCCAGTGAGGAACCCAGACGCGAGGCAATTCTGTCCGCAAAAAGGAAAGCCGTCATGGCCAAGCCCAAGATTCCGCATCTTCTCATCGTTGAAGCGCGTTTTTACGATGACATGTCCGATGCCCTGCTGGATGGCACGAAATCCGCTCTCGATGCCGGCGGCGCCACCTATGACGTCGTCACCGTTCCGGGTGCTCTGGAAATTCCGCCAGCCATTGCCATGGCGCTCGACGCGATGGACGAGGGCGGCGCGGAGTATGACGGGTTCGTGGCGCTTGGCGTGGTCATTCGCGGCGAAACCCACCATTTCGACATTGTCGCCAATGAATCGGCGCGCGGCCTGATGACATTGTCGATTTCCGAATCGCTCGCGCTCGGCAACGGCATCATGACCACAGAGAACGCCGAGCAGGCATGGGAGCGGGTCCGCAAGGACCGGCTCGACAAGGGCGGCTTTGCAGCGCGCGCGGCGCTGACGATGATCGCGCTGAAAGACAATCTGGCGGGCTGAACGTGGCGACAGAAGACACTTCCTCACCATCGGCGCCCGAGCCGGAAATCAAGGCCGCCAACCAGCGCGGCGCAGCACGGCTGGCCGCGGTCCAGGCGCTCTATCAGATGGATATTGGCGGTGCGGGCGTGCTCGAGATCGTCGCCGAATATGAAGCGCATCGTCTCGGCAGCGAAATCGATGGCGAGCAGTACCGTCCGGCCGATCCGGCCTGGTTTCGCGCCGTCGTATCCGGCGTGGTCGACAACCAGCGTGCACTTGACCCGGTGATTCGCTCCGGTCTGACCGAGGACTGGCCATTGTCACGGCTTGATGCCACGTTGCGCGCGATCCTCAGGGCAGGGGCCTGGGAACTCTCCGCCAAGAAGGATGTACCGGTGGCTGTCGTCGTCAATGAATATGTCGATGTGGCGCGGGCCTTCTTCGACGGCGAGGAGCCCAAGATCGTCAATGCGGTGCTCGATCGCCTGGCACGCAAATATCGCGGCGACCAGAACCCCGGCAAGGACTGACCAGCATGGCGTTTCTCGACAGGGTGGGGCTCGCCGGGACAACCGATGCCGAAAATCTTGCCCGCCGCAACGCGCTGTTGCTCTCGGGCGCGCAGGCGTTCGGTGGAGCGGCCGCTCCCATCGCCATTTCCATGGGTGGACTGGCCGGCTTCTACCTGCTCGGCGCCGACAAGTCCCTGGCAACGGCCCCGGTCACCGGTTTCAATCTCGGCGTTGCGATCGGCGCGCTGCCCGCCGCCTGGCTGATGCGTCAGATCGGACGCCGTTACGGCTTCCTGTCGGGCATGGTGATGACCGCGCTTGGCGGGATTATTTCTTCTATCGCGCTGTTCCGGCATGACTTCTGGCTGTTCGCCATCGGCATGATCTTTATCGGCCTGGGCGGCTCTTTCGTTCAGCAGTACCGGTTTGCAGCCGCCGACGGCTCCCCCACCAATTTCAAGGCCCAGGCCATCTCATGGGTGCTGGCTGGCGGTGTCTTCGCCGCCATCATCGGGCCGCAGACCGTGATTTTCACACGTGAACTGTTCGATCCGGTGATGTTTGCGGGCTCGTTCGTGGCCCTCGTGCCGCTGGCCCTGATCACCATGTCGATCCTGTGGTTTCTGCGCATCCCCAACGACACCAAGCCCGGTGACGCCGGCCACGATGAAACACCGGCCAGGCCGCTTCTCGAGATCATCAGCCAGTCCCGCTTCATCACCGCGATGATCTGCGGTGTCGGCTCCTATGCCCTGATGACCTTCATGATGACCGGTGCGCCGCTCGCCATGGTCGGCTGTGGCTTCTCGCCGGAACTGGCGACGCTCGGCATCCAGTGGCATGTCATGGCCATGTTCGCGCCGAGCTTCTTCACCGGCAAGCTGATCGCCCGCTTCGGCCGCGATACCATCACCGCCGCCGGCCTTGTGATTTTGCTTGGCTGCGCCATCGTCGCCCATATGGGCATAGAGTTGTGGAACTTCTGGCTGGCCCTGGTGCTTTTGGGAGTAGGCTGGAACTTCGGCTTCATCGGTGCCACCACCATGGTGACCATGACCTACAGGCCGTCAGAGAAGAACAAGGTGCAGGGCTTTCACGATGTCACCCTGTTCGGCATTGTTGCCTTTTCCTCGCTGATGTCGGGCAAGGTGCTCAATGCGTGGGGCTGGGACGCCCTCAACAGCCTGTTCTGGCCGGTTGCGCTGTTCTGTCTGCTGGCGCTGGGCACGCAGGTCCTGCTGGAGCGCCGCCGCTCGATCTGAACGGTCTCGCCGGTGTGATGCTGCTGGGCCGCGGTGTTTTTGCGGACGCGGACCATCAGCGGCCATTCCGGCAGCGTTTCCCAATGCTTATTGGCTGTGCCCTGGCAATAACACCATATGCGCCCTTGACGGCACCCCACCTGTGTCGCAATCATCCGCCGCGATGCGGCAGGGTGCCCGGACGTGTGGTCCGTGCAGCTTTCGCCGCGCAATACCTGGCCGGGGGGAGGATTCCGGCCAAATTGGAGGGATATCAGCATGACAATTCTTTTTGCTGTGATCGCCTGCGGATTGCTTTCCGTTGTCTACGCCATCTGGGCGACCAAGTCGGTGATGGCCGCCGACCAGGGCAACGCACGCATGCAGGAAATCGCAGGCTACATTCGTGAAGGCGCTCAGGCCTACCTGAACCGCCAGTACACCACCATTGCCATCGTCGGTGCGGTGGTTTTCGTCATTACCTGGTTGTTGCTCGGCGCGACCGCCGCCATCGGCTTCCTGATCGGCGCGGTGCTGTCGGGTGCCGCGGGCTATGTCGGCATGCATGTGTCCGTGCGCGCCAACGTGCGCACCGCGCAGGCTTCGGCGGTCAATCTTGCCGGCGGCCTCGACATCGCCTTCAAGGCGGGCGCCATCACCGGCATGCTGGTGGCGGGTCTCGCGCTTTTGGGTGTTGCGGTCTACTACTACATCCTCACCGGCCCGATGGCGCTTGCCTCTGATAGCCGTCAGGTGATTGACGCGCTGGTGGCATTGGGCTTTGGCGCCTCGCTGATTTCCATCTTCGCCCGTCTCGGCGGCGGTATCTTCACCAAGGGCGCCGACGTTGGCGGCGATCTCGTCGGCAAGGTTGAAGCCGGCATTCCCGAAGACGATCCGCGCAACCCCGCAACCATCGCCGACAATGTGGGCGACAATGTCGGCGACTGTGCAGGCATGGCTGCCGACCTGTTCGAAACCTACGCGGTGACCGTTGTCGCCACCATGGTTCTGGGCGCCATCTTCTTTGGCGGCATGGATGTGCTCGGCTCGGCCATGCTCTATCCGCTGGCGATCTGCGGTGCATCGATCATCACCTCGATAGTGGGCACTTTCTTCGTCAAGCTCGGCACCAACGGCTCGATCATGGGCGCGCTCTACAAGGGCCTGATCGTGACGGGCGTGCTCTCCATCATCGGCCTGGGCGGCGCCACCTCGCTGACCATCGGCTGGGGTGAGATCGCCGTTATCGACGGCAAGTCGATCACCGGCACAGCACTGTTTGCCTGCGGCGTCGTCGGTCTGATCGTCACCGCGCTGATCGTGGTCATCACCGAGTACTACACCGGCACCAACAAGCGTCCGGTCAACTCGATCAGCCAGGCATCGGTCACCGGTCACGGCACCAACGTCATCCAGGGTCTCGCCATTTCGCTGGAATCGACGGCTCTGCCGGCGATCGTCATCGTTGGCGGCATCATCTCGACCTATCAGCTTGCCGGCCTGTTCGGCACCGGTATCGCGGTGACCGCCATGCTCGGCATCGCCGGCATGATCGTGGCACTGGACGCTTTCGGCCCGGTTACCGACAATGCCGGCGGCATCGCCGAAATGTCGGGTCTTCCGCCGGAAGTCCGCCAGGCCACCGATGCCCTCGACGCCGTCGGCAACACCACCAAGGCCGTGACCAAGGGTTACGCCATCGGTTCGGCCGGTCTCGGTGCACTGGTGCTGTTCGCGGCCTACTCGAACGACCTTCAGTTCTTTGCCGCCAAGGCGAACGCGGAAGGCTCGACGCTGTATCCCTACTTCAAGGATATGGGCGAGATCTCGTTCGATCTGTCCAACCCCTACGTGGTTGCCGGCCTGATCTTCGGTGGTCTGATCCCCTACCTGTTCGGCGGCATCGCCATGACGGCTGTGGGACGTGCGGCCGGCTCGATCGTGGAAGAGGTTCGCAGCCAGTTCAAGGCAAAGCCCGGCATCATGGCAGGCACCGAAAAGCCCGACTACGGCCGTGCGGTGGACATCCTGACCAAGGCTGCAATCCGTGAAATGATCGTGCCGTCGCTGCTGCCGGTTCTGGCGCCGCTGTTTGTCTATTTCGGCGTGCTGTTGATCTCCGGCTCGAAGGCATCCGCCTTTGCTGCCCTTGGTGCATCGCTGCTCGGCGTGATTGTCAACGGCCTCTTCGTCGCCATCTCGATGACCTCGGGCGGTGGTGCATGGGACAATGCCAAGAAGTCCTTTGAAGACGGCTTTGTCGACAAGGATGGCGTCAAGCACGAAAAGGGATCGGATGCCCACAAGGCTTCCGTGACCGGTGACACCGTTGGCGATCCCTACAAGGACACCGCCGGCCCGGCCGTCAACCCGGCCATCAAGATCACCAACATCGTTGCACTTCTGTTGCTGGCAGTGCTTGCGCACTGATCAAGAGACAGGATTGTCATAACAAGGACCCCGCGGACAGCCATGTTCGCGGGGTTTTTTGATGCTATGTTCGCAGCGGCGCATAGCCGCGCAGAACGGGAGGGGCAATGACCGTCGCTGTCTTGGAAGGAAGCGGTTTCATTCTGGGAACCGCAGCACTGACACTGCTTTGCTATCTGCTCATGCGCTACCTGACCGGCGGTGACCCGGAGCAGCACACAAAGGATCTCGCCGGTTCGGTGATCTTCCGGGTCTCCGCTTTGCACGGGCTTATCCTGGCGCTGGTGTTTGCCCAGGAAATGGTGGATTACCAGCAACTGAAATTCGAAAGCACCGTCGAGGCCAATGCGATCGCCGACGTCTATTTCGATGCCCGGCGTTATGATCCGGATTTGGCGCCGGTGGTGCAGGAGCCGATAGAGGCCTATCTCGAACTCGTCGTTTCACGGGAATGGGATCATCTGGCCGAAGGCAAGGGCCTGTTTGGCCCTGCCTGGGGGCAATGGGACGCGGCGTATGAGGCGGTGCTTGATCTTGAGCCGGCCGACCAGCGCCAGGAGAGCCTGCGCAGCCATATGCTTGACCGTATCCATGTCATCTCGGAAACGAGGGTCAAGCGTGAAAATCATGCGGCCGGCTCGATCAGCGCCATGTTCTGGTTCGCGGCAATGGCCGGCGTCGTCCTCATCGCGCTGGCCTACTACCCCTATCCGGTGCAGCGGCACAATGTCATGCTGATTGTCATGTTCGGCGCCTTCACGGGCCTGGTCCTGTTCTTTATCTCCGCCTTCTCGAATCCGTTCGACCCGCCCGGAGCGATCGGAACCGGCCCCTATCTGCGGCTTATTGAGCAGATTGCACGCTCATGAAATATGGAGATGAGGCCGCGGCGCAGCCCGAAAGGCTGCGCCTGGCTGGTTGGGATCAGTTGCCGCCGCCAAGGATGTTGCGGGCCGAGTTCGCCGCCGATTCAGCGCTTGATGCGCCGGCCAGGACCTGGGCAAGGAACGACTTGTCGACGCCGCCGGTCGGCGTCGTACGGGAGATCATGTCGAACACCCGGCCGTCCTGAAGTGTGTAGTTGGCGATCTGCTTGACCGTGCCTTCGTCATCGAAATAGACCGCCAGCACCGACTGGTCGACCAGCTTCGGCTTCATGAACATCGCTGCGCGTGTACGTTTCTGCGAGACGTAGTAGAAGACTTCATTGTCGAAGGTCGCCGTGGTCGAAGGCGTACCGAGCGACAACAGCACCTGTTCCCGGCTTGACCCGACAGGTGTCAGTTCAAGTGCGGTCTGATCGACGACGTAACCCTGATGGAAGACTTCCCCGGTTGTGCAGCCGCTCAGCGCGATCGTCGAGACCAGCGCGATTGCTGCGCCGAGACGCAAATTCCGTCCGGTTGCCTTGAAAACTCTTATCGTCAACGACATCTCCCTTTGGCACGCAGGCTTGAAAGCCGCAGCCATTGCGTTTTGCGTCCCATTCGGTAAACCAGCTTCCGCACGGATGCAACACGCCAGTCTCTTGCAGTTGCGATGATATCCATCGGCCATTGAAGGCATTTTCATGATCTGGAACCTGTTCAAGCGAAAAAAATCCAATCAGGCTCTGGTTGAAAGGCAATATGCCGAAATCACCAGGGCGGCGCGGGTGCCGGCCTTCTACGAATCGATGGGCGTTCCCGACACTGTTCTGGGTCGTTTCGAGATGATTTCCATCCATCTCATACTGTATTTGCGCCGAACCGGCAAAGCCGGAGAGCCCTCGAGGGCGCTGGCCCAGGACATCGTCGATGCCTTCTTCGAGGACGTCGATCACTCGATCCGCGAACTTGGCATCGGCGATATGGGGGTGCCCAAGCGCATGAAAAAGCTCGCCCGCATGTTCTATGGCCGGGTCCAATCCTACGGCCAGGCGGTGGACGCCGGCGACCGGCAGGCCCTGATTGATGCGCTCAAGCGCAATCTTCACCCCGAAAGCGGTGATGCCGCACCGCCGATGCAGGCGCTCGCCGACTGGATGATCGCAACCGCCAGCACCCTTGAAGAGGTGCCGGATGAAACCCTTGCGGCCGGCCGGTTGACGTTCAATGCTTCCGACCGGGAGGTTGCATGATGACCGAGGCAGAAAAGGACCTGTTCGCCTACGAGGTCAAGGTCAGCCATGTGTCGGCCAATCCGATCACGGTCAGGATTGCCGCGGACACTGCTGATCTGCAGCGATTGGCCAGGCAGTGGGGCGTGCCTGAGGTATTGAAGTTCGAGGCCGAACTCTCCCTTGGCCGCTGGAAGCGCGACGGTGTGCGGGTGAAGGGCCATGTCAGCTCCGAAATCGTTCAGGACTGTGTCGTCACCCTCGATCCGGTGCAGCAGCAGATCGAGGAGGATGTCGAAGCTGTCTTCCTTCCCGAGAATTCGCGCCTGGCACAACGGGCCGTCGACGGCAATGGCGAGATGTTTCTTGATCCGGACGGGCCGGACCTGCCCGAACTGTTCAGCGGCGATTCGATCGATGTCGGCGCGGTCGCTGCCGAGTTCGCGGCGCTCTCGATTGACGAGTATCCGCGAAAGCCGGGCCTGGACTATGCGGACCGGATCGAGAGTGATCCGTCGGTGGACAAAAAACCGTCACCTTTTGCGGTTTTGCAAGGTCTCAAGCGCGACGATTCCGCTTCTTGACGCCATGTGCGACGACAAAGCGGTTGTACGCAGAGCGAAAACGGGTATTTTCTGCCGACTAATCCGGCCCGAAGAGCCGGGGACAAAGGACGGGGCGTGATCAGGATTGCGGTTGATTTGATGGGGGGCGACCACGGCCCCAAGGTTGTCGTGCCCGGCGTCGCCAAAGCGCTGGAGCGTCATCCCGACATCCGCTTTTCCCTGTTCGGCCTCGAGAGCGAATGCAGCCCTGTGCTCGACAAGTACCCTGCGCTCCGCGAAGCCTCGACATTCGTGCCTTGCGAGGTCGCCGTCAGCATGGACGACAAGCCCAGCCAGGCTCTGCGCCACGGCAGGTATCGCTCGTCGATGTGGCGCGCCATCGAGGCGGTGAAGACCGGCGATGCCGATGTCTGTGTCTCCGCGGGCAACACCGGCGCACTGATGGCGATGTCGCGCTTCTGCCTGCGCACAATGGCCAACATCGACCGGCCGGCCATCGCCGCCATCTGGCCCACGATGAAGGGTGAGAGCATCGTTCTTGATGTGGGCGCCACCGTTGGCGCCGATGCCCAGCAGCTCATCGACTTCACCATGATGGGTGCGGCGATGGCGCGCGCTCTGTTCGAGATCGAAAAGCCGACCGTCGGTCTGCTCAACATCGGCGTCGAGGAGATCAAGGGGCAGGAGGAAGTCAAGGAAGCCGGTCGGCTGATCCGCGAGGCCGCGATGCCGAGTTTTGATTATTACGGCTTCGTCGAGGGTGACGACATCGGCAAGGGAACCGTCGACGTGGTGGTGACCGAGGGGTTTTCCGGTAACATCGCGCTCAAGACCGCCGAAGGTACCGCCCGCCAGATCGCAAGTTATCTTCGCGCGGCGATGTCGCGCACCCTGATGGCGCGCATCGGCTACGTCTTCGCCAAGGGCGCGTTCGACCTGCTGCGTGAGAAGATGGATCCCGGCAAGGTCAATGGCGGGGTCTTTCTCGGCCTGAACGGCATCGTCATCAAGAGCCATGGCGGGGCCGACGTTGAAGGTTTTGCGGCAGCCGTCGATGTCGGCTATGACATGGCCCGCAACGGTCTAAAGGCCAAAATCGAACATGATCTCAAACTTTTTCACACGCGCCGCTCGGCACTTGCTGTTTCGGTCGGTGACACTTCTTCCAGCTAGGATGCCAGCATGATCCGTTCCGTCGTTCGTGGTTTCGGGGCCCACCTCCCTGAACGCATCATGAAAAACACTGATATGGAAGGTGTCGTCGAAACCAGCGACGAATGGATCGTGCAGCGCACCGGTATTCGCCAGCGCCACATTGCCGGCGAAGGCGAAACAACGGCGTCGCTGGGCGAGATGGCAGCACGTCAGGCGCTCGAGCGGGCCAACATGACCCCAGACGATATCGATCTTATCGTCTGCGCCACGTCCACGCCGGACAACACGTTTCCTGCCACCGCGGTCAATATCCAGAACCGGCTTGGCATGCATCACGGCGCAGCCTTTGACCTTCAGGCCGTCTGCTCGGGCTTTGTTTTCGCCGTCACTACGGCCGACAGCTACATCAAGTCCGGACTGGCCAAGCGCGTCCTTGTTATCGGAGCGGAGACGTTCTCGCGCATTCTTGACTGGAACGACCGCACAACCTGCGTTCTGTTCGGCGATGGCGCCGGCGCCATCGTGCTCGAAGCCGTCGAAGGAGAGGGCACCAATGCCGACCGGGGTGTTCTCACCGCGCATCTGCGTTCCGACGGGGCGCATCGCGAGAAGCTCTATGTCGATGGCGGCCCTTCGACGACCGGCACTGTCGGTCATTTGCGCATGCAGGGGCGGGAAGTGTTCAAGCATGCCGTCGGCATGATCACCGATGTCATCGAAGCTGCCTATGAAGCGACCGGCCTCGGTTCCAGCGACATCGACTGGTTCGTGCCCCACCAGGCAAATCGCCGGATCATCGACGCTTCGGCGCGCAAGCTCGGGATCGATGATGGCAAGGTGGTCATAACCGTTGACCATCACGGCAACACCTCCGCCGCGTCCATTCCGCTGGCGCTCAACGAGGCGGCTTCGGATGGCAGGATAAAGCAAGGTGATCTTGTTCTGCTGGAAGCGATGGGCGGCGGTTTCACCTGGGGATCGGTGCTGTTGCGCTGGTAACCGTCAGGTTTTCTCAACGGAAAATTAACCCTTCCGGGGTCGCTGTTTAGGTGCAGCGCAGTAATGCGGGCGCATTTATGGGAGTTGCTTGACCTTGAGGAACATGATCCATAAAGTTATCGGACTGCATCTACGGGCGGCGGGGAAGCTCACCAGTTTGGTTGGAAAAAATGAGTGGTAAAACAATTACCAGGGCTGATCTTGCGGAGGCGGTTTTCCGCAAGGTCGGGCTCTCTCGAACCGAGTCAGCAGAGCTCGTCGAGATGGTCATAGACGAAGTCTGCAGCGCCATCGTGCGTGGCGACAGCGTCAAGCTCTCGTCCTTTGCGACCTTCCAGGTGCGCGACAAGAAGGAACGCATCGGCCGCAATCCCAAGACCGGCGAGGAAGTGCCGATCAGCCCGCGCCGGGTCATGACCTTCAAGGCCTCCAACGTGCTCAAGAACCGTGTTCTGAAGGGGCATCTGGCCCGAAAAGGCAAAGCCAAGTCCTGAGCGGCCCTGGCACGAGACCAAGCGGTCCCGGGCAATGCCGAGACAGGGCGGTGCAGGTCCTGCTTCAGATCGCACTTGATATTTTTCACGCAAACCTTTGAAATGACGGTTCCCTGATGCGCTGTTGCCGCGATTCGGGGCGCCTTTGCACAGATTGCTGGCGGCGCTCGACATGCCGTTGGTGCCCACTGTGGTGCGCATCAGATTGGAATTTGGCAGGTTTTCCGTCCGGTTCATCCGGCGGGGCTGCCTGAGATCGGAGTGGTCCAATGGACAAGAGCCCTGACGCGTTCCGGACAATATCGGAAGTGGCCGAAGACCTGGATCTTCCGCAGCACGTTTTGAGGTTCTGGGAAACCAGGTTCACCCAGATCAAGCCGATGAAACGCGGCGGCGGCCGTCGTTATTACAGGCCCGATGACATCGAACTGCTCAAGGGCATCCGGATCCTGCTCTATGATCAGGGATACACGATCAAGGGCGTGCAGAAACTGCTCAAGCAGAACGGCAACAAGTTCGTCATTGCCATTGGCAGCGGGGACATGGCCGCGGTGGAGGCTCTATCGGCCACAATCGCGGAAGAAAAGCCCGCTCCGCGCCCAGCCGCGCCGGCGGAGGAAGACCAACTGGTCGGCAAGCCGCGGCTGCCGTCGACGCGCCGGTTTTTCGGTCTCGGCGGCGATGCCGGCAAGTCCGAGGCCGAGGCGCCGGAGCCGGGAGCAGGCGGTCTCAAACGGGATGATCGCGCGCTGCTTCAGGAGGCTCTTTACGACCTGCTCGAATGCAAGCGGCTGCTTGACCAGGTGCGCTGAGCTTCTACAGCGCAAATTCTACCCTCCATCGGAAACGATCCAGGGCGGTATTCAGCAGCATGAAATTCTACAGCCTGAACATGAAATCCGTCAGTTGAGCAGCTTGCATTGCAGGCTGCGCGCCTCGGCGATCGCGGCTTCAAGATGGGCCTCCAGATGCCCGAGTTTCTTGGCCTTGGCCAGGGCCAGGGCCATCTCCAGCTGCATGAGGACCATGACGATGCGGTCATGTTCATCCTGTGTCGCAAGGGTGACGATTTCCGGAGCAGGGCGGGGAAGACGGGGCAAGCTCATGAGCGGGCGGTAAACCCTTCGAAATAGGATCTGAGATCCTCGCGCGAAAACTGCTTCTCGATTTCCTGCGGCGTCATGGTGTCGGCTCCGAACCAGGGAAACCTTCGTTCGTCAAAGCTGTCCGTAAGGAAATCGATGAAGTTCCTGTGCCGGGCGCTCTTGGCGATCTCGGGATGGGTTGCGAGCCAGATCTCGACACGGAAGTCGAACCCGAGATCGACATGTTCCACATCGCCGCCGATCGCCCGGGCATAATTCGGCATCAGGCCGATGCCTGCACCCTTCGCAACGGCCCAGTAATGCGCCGAGGAGAAATTGGTCTTCATCCGCACTATGCGCTCGGCGATTTTTGGGCCGAACACCTTGTCCAGCTCGTAGCCGCGCAACTGGTCGGTCTGCTGCTCGACCACACGGTGATTGACCATGTCGGCCACGCTCTTTGGCCGTCCGAACTGTTCGAGGTAGCTCGAACTGGCAAATGGCAGCAGATGCAGATAGCCCAGCCGCTTGACCTTGAGTTCGGGCCGGTTGGGCATTTCCAGCTGCACCGAGATATCGGCTTCCATGCGCAAGACGTCGACCGAGCGCATGGCGCATTGCAGCTCGATACGGTTCTGCGCCCCGGTTTCGTTCATGTAGTCGACAATGCGCGGGGTCAGCCAGAAGCTGCCCAGACCCTCGGTGATGGCGAGGCGGATCGGGCCGTTCGCCTCGCGCTCCGCCATCGCTGCAACACGCCACATGTCCGAGACCGAGCTTTCGACATCGCGTGCCGCAAGCACGACCCGGCGGCCTTCGTCGGTCAGCCTTACGCCCTCGGCCTCACGGAACAGCAGCAGATAGCCGAGCTGGTCTTCAAGCCGCGAGATCGTGCGCCGTGCGGTGTTGACCGACATGCCCAGCTCTTCCGAAGCCTTGCGGAAGCTGTTGAGCCGCGCGACAGCAAGAAAGATCCGGATGCTGTTCCAATCGGCATTGCGCCACTGGTGTTCCATGGGTGGAACTCTCTGTTACAATCTTTGCCAAAGTCAACGCGGTTCTGCACGGTTACTCTACCCCAACTGGAAGGGGTATCAGGCCATGTCAGCCACACCACAAAATAGTTTTTCATCATCAAAAGCAAGTGCATTGGCTGCGGAGGCGGCTTTGGAAGCCCAACGCATGCAGCGCGCTGCGGCCATGGTGAGCGTGACCAACCGGCTCGAACCGGCCGATGTCCCGCGCCTGCTTGAAGCGGCGGGAAAGGCCATCGGCCGGCTGGCCGAGCCTGGGACGGTGATCAGGGTGGCTGAACGCAACGCCGATTCGGTCTGGCTGTTCACCCGGCGAGGCCGCAGCCGGCCCGAGGGGTTCATGTCGGCGCTTTTGCTCAACGAGGCAGGTCGTTCGGCGCTTTTCGAGGGAACGCTCAACCTGCTTGATCCGCAGGACGAGTATCTGGTCAGCCAGCACGAACGTCCTGCGGCGATCTATGTCTGGGCCAGCTTTACGCCCGGTGTGCTGGCAGCCGGCATCAACCGCGTGATGGACCGGTTTGATTCGCCCCATTACGCCGAGGCCGACATCATCTCGACATCCTTCACCCTGCGCGGCCACCGCGCCATGGTGCGGCGCGGTTTCGAACAGGGGGTCTGGCACGGCGGACGCCTGATCGAGGATTTCTACATGATCCCGCGCCGGCCGAAGACGCTTTCCGCACGCATGCCAAGCTATGCCACGCATGACCCGGTGCTGCGTCCGACCGGTATCCGTGTGGTCAACGGTTTTGACGACATGATGCGGGTCGCCGCCGTCCGCTCCGCTGTCTACATCGGAGAGCAGTCCTGCCCCTACAACGAGGAATTCGACGGCAACGATCTCGCCGCGACCCATTTGCTGGCGCTGGTCGACAATGAGCCGGCGGGGTGCATGCGGCTACGTTTCTTCGGTGATTTCGCCAAGCTCGAGCGGCTTGCCGTGCGACGCGAGTTCCGCACCTCGCGGACCGCTTTCCAGCTCGTGCGGGCCAGTGTCGCGCTGTGCAGGGAAAAGGGGTTCCGGCGCATCTACGGTCACGCGCGCGAAGATTACCTGAACTTCTGGCAGCATTTCGGTTTCAGTCTCAAGGAAAATGGCGCGCCGTTCGCGTTCTCCGATCATGTTTTCGTCGAGATGGCGGACGATATCGAACCTTCGCCCACCGCGCTGTCGCTGAAGGATGACCCCTATCGCCTGATCCGGCCCGAAGGGGCCTGGCATGTTCCCGGCCCGCTTGAAGCCTCGGCCGCGCGCCATCCCGACCTGCAAGCAGCCCGGGCCTGAAAGGAAGCATCGATGACAACAGACGCCGGTTCCTATGCCTGGATCATTCGTACGCTTGTAACCTGCAGGGAGGAAGCCGACCGGATGCAGTTGAACGATCTCAGCCGTCTCATCAACATGGCCGTGTTGCAGACCGCGCTGGACTGGGAGGGAGAAGAGCCTTCCAGAGTGTCGAACACGAACCTTGAAGCCCTGTTGCGGCTCAAGATGAAACTCGCGTTTTCGGAACGAAGCGACAATGTCTTCGTTCTGAACTCGAAAACCGCCGGGGAAGCCTAACGACCTGCGGTTTGCCGGGCGGGTGCAAGGGTTGACGCCACCGCATGCGGCGCGCCCGCCCGGTTTTCTCATTTACCTGCCGCTGCCTCGGGCGGGATTGGCATGCCGGACTGACACCCGGGGATGGCAAAAGCTACTCAAGGCCTCTGCCGCTTTGCTGGTGAAAGCGGCATCGACTTCAACAGGGTCAGCCCAGAAGTGTCCGGTTCAGGGTCGCCACCGGAGCATTGAGAACCCACACCAGCCCCGTCGGGCAATAGTTGATCTCCGTCTGGCCGTTCAGCGCCGCACTCAGGTGACGATCGAGGATCTGTGTGCCGAAACTTGTCTGCTCGGGCTCTGTCACCGCCGGCCCGCCGCTTTCCTGCCAGCGCAGTTCGAGCCGCTCGCCGGCCTCGCTCTGCTGCACCGACCAGCTGATTTCGACCTTGCCGGTCTCGACGCTGAGCGCGCCATATTTCGAGGCATTGGTGGCAAGCTCGTGGATCGCCATTCCGAGATTCTGAACGGCGTCCGAGCCGAGCGAAAATTCTCCCCCTTCGAGCACGATATTGCCGCCGATCGAGCCGAATGTGCGCACATGGTTTTCGATCAGGTCCCTCAGCGTGATTGCCTTCCACTCGCTGGCGGTCAGCAGGTCGATCGACTGCCCGAGACCGGCAATCCGGTCTGCCGTCGATGCCACCAGGTCCTGCGGGGTCTTGGCCTTTTTCGAGCTCTGGCGGACCATGGCGAGCACGATCGAGATCAGGTTCTTGGTCCGGTGTGCAAGTTCCTGCGTGACGATGGTCAGCTGTTCTTCCTTCTGGCTCCGGTCATAGGACGCGTTCGACAGCGCCCGCGCAATCAGGTCGAGTTCGCTGATCCGGGTGTGGATTGGCGAAACAACGCGACCGTGACCGACACCTTCCGCCATGCGGGAGATGCCGCGTACCTCGTTCCGGATCAGCTTCGTGCCGGCGTAGATGACGACAACGCACACCCCCAGCAGCACAAGCGTGCCCAGGATGAGCATTTTCCAGGTCTTGAGGATCGGCGCCTGTGCGGAGGCAAGGGGGCCCGATATCACCGCGTTCCACGGGGTCCCGCGGATCGGTGCATAAGCGAGGACCAGCTCCTCCGGGCCGTCGAAGTGCGAGATGAACGGCAGGCTGGAGACATCTTCGGCGCGAATGTCGACCGGCAATATGTCGGGGGTGGTCATTTGGACCGATATCGGACTTTCAGGCACGAGCGTATTGCCGTCGCCATCAATGATTGCGGCTGTCCAGCCATCGGGAAGCGGCAATTCTGCCATCGCACCAGCCAGGTCGTCCGCGTTCATGGTGGTCACCAGCATGCGGGCATCGGATACCACCGAGACGTCCACCGGCTTGAGCACGTTGAACACCCATTTCCTCGAGGTTCTTCCCATGAAGAAGTTGGAAACGACCGGCCTGCCGGTTTCCATCGCCCTCCTGAAGCCGTCGCTATCCGATATGGTCCCCAGCGGCGCGCCATAGTCGACCCGGGTGTTGAGCAACTGCCTGCCGGCCTCGTCGACGACGATGACGAACTGGCCTGTCTCACGCAAGGCAAACTCGCTCCGCCGATGGAACGTTTTGAGGTCGCCATTGGCGAGTTCCTCAGTCGAGGCCAGCAGGTTGACGGTCGTCGTCATGCTGTTGATCACCGGCTCGACAGCGCGCGCGATGCTCTGCGCGGAGCGCAACGTTCGCCGGTCGACAGAGTCGGCTTCGCTCGATTGAAGCTGCGCGGCCAGAAACCACAGAAACAGGCTGAACGGAGCAACGATCGCGAACAGCGAAAAAGTCAGCCATGTCGAAATTGAGTATCGTCGCAACGCGATTTCCGCCTGTAATCACACGCAGGAGACAGTTAAAGCCATCCGGAAACTTGTCAATTAACATAGGTTAACCGGCTGCCCTGCCGGCAAGTCGAAGGGATCATATTTGAAGACATTCCGACACAAAAGCGTTTCAAGAATGGCCCCCAACAGCGTCCGGCGGTGTTTCAGGCCTCCTGAGCTACGGTTCGCGGCGTCCTCGCTGTCTAGTGTTTGAAAACCGCACCAACATCGGGTAGCCATGCGTTCGGCAGGGCCGTCCGGCTCGACCTTTTTTCCAACCGGGGGCGAACTTATGAATCTTGATCAGGCGATGCAGGACCGTCGTTCCATCCGGGGATTCCTCGACAAGCCGGTTCCGCGTGATCTGCTTGAGGAGGTGATTGCGCTCGCCAACCGCGCGCCCTCGTCAATGAACACCCAGCCCTGGCACCTGCACGTGCTGACCGGTGAGCCGCTGGAACGGGTCCGCAAGGGCAATACCGAACGCATGCTCGCCGGCGTCACGCCGAGCCGCGAGATCGAGGATTACGCCGCCTATGAGGGCGAGCACCGCAAGCGCCAGATCGAGATCGCCGTGCAGCTGTTCGAAGCCATGGGAATCGAACGCCATGACGCCGAGCGCCGGCAGGACTGGGTGATGCGCGGCTTTCGCCAGTTCGATGCGCCGGTCTCCGTTGTTGTCTGCTTCGACCGCGATCTGCTGGGTAACACCATCGCCCATTTCGACACCGGCGCCATGACCTATGGTCTGGTTCTGGCGGCCTGGAGCAGGGGACTTGGCGCGGTAATCAACGGCCAGGGCATCATGCAGAGCCCGGTTGTGCGTGACGTGGCCGGCATTCCCGAGGACCAGGTGATCCTGACCTGCGTGGCGCTCGGCTGGCCCGACGACGAGTTCATTGCCAATTCCGTCGTCTCCCGCCGCCGCCCGGCGGAGAACGTCACCCGGTTCCTGGGCTTCGGCGATTGAGCGCTGCCACGGCTTTTCCCGGTTTTTCCCTAAGAGCCGACATTTTGCTCTTGCCCGCAAAACACTGATGATCTAAGCCCTGTCCCCAGTCGGAGCGTAGCGCAGCCCGGTAGCGCACTTGTCTGGGGGACAAGGGGTCGTGGGTTCGAATCCCGCCGCTCCGACCATTTTCGAAAATCAGCAATGTTTGAAACTGCCGCACTCAAGAACGGCGGCGATTGCGTGTCTCGGCAGACCTCAGGCGGGCAGGGGGCGTTGATGCAGTTCAGCCCCAGACCGCAGCCGTGCCTGCCAGCGCATTTCCAGCGCGTAGCATCCCCAGACGATGCCCATCAGCAGGTAGAAATGCCGCCAGTGGTCGGTGTCGATCACGTTGCCGATGATCATGTGTCCTATCAGGACGATGTAGCCGATCATCAGGTAAGGTTGCCACGGCCGGTCACGCAGCAGGTACCGGAAGCCCAGCACCAGCGTCCATGCGATCAGCGTCACGTAGCTGACAAAGCCCAGCCAGCCATAGTCCATCAGTGCCTTGAGCCAGATATTGTGCGTATCCTCACCCCACATCAGCCCGAACTCCAGCGGCCCGATGCCGAGCGGATGCTCCATTGCCATCAGGAAGCCGATGGCGTGGCGCTCGAAGCGCCCGTGCCGGGCACCGTCATAGGATTGCACCAGCTTGGCGCGGTCGGAGAAAAGATCGGCGATCTGGTCGAACTGCAGCGCCACGATGATTGCTCCAATCAGCAGCAGCGTGCCGATCAGCGTCATCACCAGGATCTTCAGCCGGAAGGCGCCGGTGCGTTCCTTGATCAGCATGGTGAACACCAGCAGAACCATGGTGATGGCGAGCAGGCCCCAGGCTGCGCGTGAGAACGAGAAGAACACGCCGAGTGCCAGGATCACCAGGCCGATCACGCGCAACGGAGCAGCCTTCAGGGTGCCGGTCAGCAGCCCGTGCATCAGGTAGAGCGCCGGCAGCACCAGGTAGGGGCCGAACACGTTCGGGTCCTGAAAGGCGCCCATCGCCCGGCCATAGCGGGTGAACACCTCGCCGCCGGGCAGCACACCGAGATAGCCCAGGATGCCGAGAAGCGCGGTGATTATTGCGGCCGCCACATAGGCCCGGAAGATCAGCACAAGACGCCGCTGGTCGGCTTCGATGATGGCGGCGAAGAATATCGACGTGAAGGCAAGGAACAGCGACACGGCGATGTACATCGGCGTGTCCTTGACGTTGTCCATCGTCAGGATCGAGAACATGCCGCCGATGTTGAAGACCACGAAGAGCACGATCAGCGGTGCGATGTGTTTCGACAACCGGAGCCCGAACACTGCCCAGATTGCGATCAGCACGACCAGGAACAGCTCATAGGGTGCGGGTTCGTTGATCACGAAGCCCGAAAGGAAGACGCCGAAGGCCACCAGCAGCGAGGCCAGCATCGAGATCGCTGCGCGTTGCGGCTGAAACAGGGCAGGTGCTGGAAGGACGGCGCTGGTCAATAGGCGTTTTCCGTGTTGAAGAGCCGGATCGGCGTCAGGAAAAGGATCTTGAGATCGAACAGAAGAGACCAGTTCTCGATGTAGTAGAGATCGCAGGCCGTACGTTTCTTGATCTTCTCGTCGTTGTCGATCTCACCGCGCCAGCCATTGATCTGGGCCCAACCGGTGACCCCGGGCTTGACCCTGTGGCGGGCGAAGTAACCGTCCACCACTTCGGCAAACAGCCGGTCATGAGCCGCGGCCACCACTGCATGCGGCCGCGGCCCGACCAGCGAAAGATCACCCCTCAAGACGTTGAAGAACTGCGGCAATTCATCAATCGAGGTTTTACGGATGAAACGGCCGACCTTGGTGACGCGCGGATCGCCCTTGGTCACCGCCGCGCGCGCCGTGGGGTCGCATTGCTCGGTGTACATCGAACGGAACTTGAGCACGGAAATGACTTCATTGTTGAAGCCATGGCGTTTCTGGCGGAACAGCACCGGTCCCCTGGAATCGAGCTTGATGGCGATCGCCGTGCCGATCATGACCGGCCAGAGGACGGCAATGGCCAGCAGCGAGAAGAAGATATCGAAGATCCGCTTGGCCACCGAATCCCAGTCGGTGATCGGCCGGTCGAAGATGTCGAGCATCGGCACGGCGCCGACATAGGAATAGGCGCGGGGACGGAACCTGAGCTTGTTGGCGTGCGCGGCGAGGCGAATGTCGAGTGGCAGGATCCAGAGCTTCTTCAACAGTTCGAGAACCCGCGATTCCGCATTCAGCGGCATCGCGATGATCAGCATGTCGATCCGCGCCATGCGTGCAAACTCCACCAGCGCGTCGATGTTTCCCAGTTTCGGGTACCCGGCGATCATCGGCGGCGACCGCCGCTCGTCCCGGTCATCGAAAAAGCCGCAGATGCGGATATCATTGTCGGCGTCCTGCTCGATCGAGCGGATCAGGCCCTTGGCGATCTCGCCGCCGCCGACGATGACCGCCCGCCGTTCCATGATCCCGTTCCGGGCCCAGCGCCTGATGCCGAAGGCGACGACATTGCGCACGATGATCAGCCCGACCGCGCCGGAGACGTACCACGCCGCAAACCAGAACCGCGAGAACGCCAGGCCATACTGCATGAAGAACGCCAGCACGGAGATGATGGCGAAGGCAATGGTCCAGGCGCTCAGCACCTTGGGCAAGGTTCGTAGCGCGCTTCTGAGTGCGGGAACCTGGTAGCCGTCGGCAATCTGGATCAGCAGCACCGCCAGGGTCGAGCCGATCAGGATGGCCGGAAGATAGAGATAGACGGTCGCATCGCTCGACAGGCCGACATAGAGGGCATGGACGATGAAACCGGTCAGCGCCAGCAAGGCGAATTCCGCAAGCCGCAGCGAACCGATGATCATCGTTGGGGAGTAGTTCTCCTGCGACAGACGGTTGGCGGTCTGGCGTGCCAGGCGGCTCATTTCGACCGCCGGCTTTCCATCCGCGCCCTCCAGGCTCGGCTTGACCTTGATGTCGGCCAAGGCCTTGCGGATGCCTTCGGAATTGAACGCGTCGTTGCGGTCGAACTTGTTCACGGTCGAACTCTCCCCGGAAACTTACCCCTTGGGGATAGCATGTGCTCCCTAAGAAAGACTTGACACGCCGCGCTTCCCGCTGTGCCGTTATCGTCCGTCCAGGCAGTCCCGGTAGAGCGATATCATCCGGTCTGCCATTGTTTGCGCAGAGAAATTTGCTTGGAACTCCGCCATTTGCGGCATTGAGGCGGGCAGCCAGTTCGGATCGGAGACGGCGTGAGCCATGGCCGCTGCCAGCGCCTCGATGTCCCCCGGTGGCACAAATCCGGCAAAGCCGGTGCCGAGAATTTCAGGGATGCCGCCGACTTCGGTCGAGATCACCGGCTTGCCGGCCGCGACCGCTTCGAGAACGATGTAGGGCATCGATTCAGCCCGCGAGGGGATGACCACCGTTCGCGCCATCGCAAAGGCCTCTCGGGCGGGCATGGCGTCGCGCATCCTTACCCGCTCGCCCAGGCCGAGCAGGTCGAGCCGTGCCTGGTAGCGCGGCTTGTCATCTCCGTCGCCAACCATGACGCCGCGCAGGGGCCGTCCGGCCAGTTGCTCGGCACGCCGCAGCGCTTCGATGAAGACGTCCGGCCCTTTCAGGTCGCGCATCATGCCGATGTAGAGGAAATCGACCGCATCGGCATCGTCAACGACCGGCTCGAACTCGTTTTCACGCAAGCCGTTGTGAATGAGACGCCAGGATGCGCGGGGTGTGCCGATCTTTTTCTCATAGGTTCTGCGCTCGTAATCCGAGACGAACACCAGGCTGTCGGTCCAGCGCTCGAGCAGTCGTTCGATGGCAAAGTAGGCCTGACCCCGCAGGGTCTTCTCGTTGTAGTGCAGGCTCCCGCCGTGCGGGGAATAAAAACGGGCAACGCAAGACCTTGATACCCGTAACCGTGAGCCGACCAGTCGCACGAAAGCGCCACCCTTGGCGCCGTGTCCGTGCAACACGTCCGGCTGCAAATTCTTGACTTCACGAAAGGTTTTGACTGCCGTGCTGATGTCTGACAGCCCAAGTGAGCGGCGAATGGGCAGCCGTGTCAGCCCAAGCGTCAGATGCGGCATGATGCTTTCGAAAAGCTTGTCCTCATAGGCGCCGCCGGTGGTGGAATCGCACAGGATCCCGACCTGGTGACCGGCCTTTGCATGCTCTTCCGCCAGATCCCGTACATGCCGGAAAATGCCGCCCACCGGCGATCGGAAGCAATGAAGGATCCGTAGAGGTTTGTGTGCTGTCATCAGGTTAGAACAGCCGCTCACGCACATAGATCGTGTCGCCAGCGAGGATCGGATCCGTGATCCGAACCCTGCCGGTCATGATTTTCCCGTTGATGTTCCGGGTGATATCGACATTGCGCTGGTTTGCCCGCGAGGAATAGCCCCCGGCAATGGCAATGGCGTTCTGCACGGTCATGCCGGCCACGTAGGAGTATTGCCCCGCCTGTCCGACTTCGCCCATGATGTAGAACGACCGGTAGCGGTCGATTTCGATCGATACGTCAGGATCGCGCAGATAGCCCTGTCTCAGGCTGACTGCGATATTGCCTTCCAGTTCCTGCAATGTGCGGCCGCGCGCGGGAACCGCGCCGATCAGCGGGAAGGCGATATAGCCGGACTGGTCGATGGTGTAGGTTCCGGTCAATCCGTCCTGTTCAAAGACGGTGACCCGCAACCGGTCTCCGGCGTCCAGCCTGTAGGGCTGCATCACCGCCTCGTGGAAAGCCCGCGGCGCCGGCTGATAGCCCGAACATCCTGCCAGCATGACCGCGGTCATGGCGGCCGCCAGAAGATGTGTCACTTTGGACTTGGCGGGTTTCATTCTTTTCCGTGCTCCACGCGAAACGTGCAAAATTCGAAACCCGTTATCGATCCATTAGGGTTAACGGCTGGTAAAACTCCGATCTTTTTTGCTCTGTGCGACCTGCAGGGCGGCTTCAATCAAAGCTGCTGTCCGGCGGGGCCGGGGAGGAGAGCCCAAAGGTAAAGGAACTCTGACTGCAGCCTTAACCCTTGCGTTACCATGTTCCTTTACTCTTGCGGGTCAGTACAAGTACGGAGTAGCTGCGCATGTCTGTCTCGCCGATGACACAAGCTGATGTGGATATTGATCTTGGCCGCCTGGTAAAGGCGGTCTGGGAGAAGAGAGTGCTTGTGGCGGGTCTCACCGCTGCCGCGGCAGGACTGGCCTTCATCGTCACCGGTTTGCTCAATCCGCTCTACAAGTCGGAAACCCGGCTTCTGATCGAAACCCGTGAGCCGGTCTATTCCAGCGATCAGAACCAGACCAACTCCGACACGACATTTGATGACCGGGCGGTGACCAGCCAGGTCGAGATTCTTCGCTCGACCGATCTTGTGAAGCAGGTGGCGCGCACGCTCGATCTGTCCTCCCGCGAGGAATTCGATCCCGCGGCCAATCCCTCGGCGATCAGCGATATCCTGGTCATGCTCGGCCTCAAGAAGAACCCGCTCGACGTCCCCGCCGAAGAGCGCATTCTCAAGGAATTCTACAAGAAGCTTGATGTCTATGCCGTGCCTGAATCGCGCGTGATCGGCATCGAGTTCTCCTCCCAGGACGAGGCGCTCGCCGCCCAGGTACCCAACGCCCTGGTCGATGCCTATCTGGCCTTCCAGTCCGGCGCCAAGCTTGAAACCAACACCGACGCAAGTGCCTGGCTGGAACCCGAAATCGCCAGGCTGCGCGAGAAGGTCCGTGAATCCGAAAGCAAGGTCGCCGAATACCGTGCCCAGACCGGGCTCCTGCTGGTCAACCAGCAGGACACCATTGCTGCCAAGCAACTCTCTGATATTTCGACCGAATTGAGCAGGGTGAGGGGCGAGCGGGCGGATTCGGAAGCCCGTGCTCAACAGGTTCGCACAGCGCTGCAGAATGGCCAGGCGGTCGATGCCGTATCCGACGTGCTCGATAGCCCGGTCATCCAGCGGCTGCGCGAAAGCGAGGGCAACATCCGTGCCCAGCTTGCAGATGTCTCGACCACGCTTCTCGATGCCCATCCCCGCATGAAGGGGCTGCGCGCGCAATTGGCTGATGTCGAGCAGCAGATTGTCAGCGAGATCCGCAAGGTGCTCTCGAGCCTCGAAAGCAATGCGCGGGTTGCGCGTCTGCGCGAAGAGGAACTGGTAGCCCAGCTCAACGAACTCAAGGCCGGGTCGGCCCGCGAGGGCGAGGAGGCCGTCGAGCTGCGCTCGCTCGAGCGCGAGGCGGCGGCCCAGCGTGAACTGCTCGAAACCTATCTGAGCCGCTATCGCGAAGCGGCCTCGCGCACCGAGCCCAAGGCCCTGCCTGCAGATGCCCGGGTGATTTCCCGCGCAGTCCCTGCATCGGAAGCCTATTTTCCGAAAACCGGTCCCATCATTATTGTGGCAGCGCTCTCGGCCTTTCTGCTCTCGTCGATCGGCGTGATGCTGGGCGAATTGTTCTCCGGCAGGGCCCTGCGGCCCTCCTCGGCGCTTGTCGGTGATCCGACTGCCGCCCCGGTAATGGCAAATCAGGCTGCAGCAGTGCCCGTTGCCGCGGCTTTTGCACCGTCCGGCGACCAGTCTGAAAGCCACTCCGCAGCATTGCCCCAGATCTCCAATGATGCGGATGATTTCAGCGTTGAGGCGGTTGCCGAGCAACTGATTACCGATCAGACGCCGGTCGCGGTATGCGTTTCACCGGAGGGAGACGAGGGCTCGGCTGCCGCGGTGATGCTCACGCGCACCGTTGCCGGCGATGGTCTCAAGACCGTGCTGATCGATCTGACCGGGTCGGCCTGCCCGACCGAACTCATGGCAGAATCGACCCGTCTTCCGGGATTGACCGACCTGATGTGCGGTGAAACCAGCATCGCGGACTCGATCCATCCCGATCGCCTGTCTTCGGCGCATGTCATCCCGCGCGGCAACGCCAATGCAAGACGCGCCATGCGCGCGATCGACCGGTTGCCGATGATCATCGACGCCCTGACCGAAGCCTATGATCTCGTGGTGGTCGAATGTGGCGCCGCCGACGCCGCTTCGGTTGCGCGGATTGCCCGCGCTGAGCGCAGCGAGATCGTGCTCTCGATCCTGCGCTCAGGTGAGGCCGAAATCGCCACCCTGCTGGCTGAGTTCAATGCACAGGGTTTCGACGATATCCTGCTGATGACACCCGGCGAACCGGTCAGCCCGCTGGGAAACCGCAGTTCAGCCGCCTGAGTTCCTAGGCTTGTTCCGATTGATCGCCGTATCCCGCGATCAATCGGTCTCCGCAGCCGGCCTGGCTTTCTCTACCGTCAGGCCCCGCAAGCGCGCGGCAACTCGGTGCAATGCCGGTGAGGTCTTGATGGTCCGCTTCAGGCGGATCATGCCGGAGATCAGGGGCGCGGCCAGCCGCCCCTTGAGATTGAGCGGCACATAGCAGTCAACGAGTTCTGTCCGTTGCGGACACCAGGACCGCTTGTAGAGCTGATCGCCGACACCGAAGTCGAACACCTTGTGTCCGCTCGCCGAAGCACGTTCGATCATCAGGTAGAACAGAAGCTCCCCGGCGCTTACGTCGGCGGCCACCGTCTCGTCGATCGAACCGAACTGGCAGGTGACATGCCGGTCCTTGACGGTCAGCCCGGCCACCGAAATGATCCGGCCCGCGTGATCGCCGCCGGCAAGTTCGATGCCGTGAAGTTCGAGTGCGGGCTGTCCGTCCACGTTGCGGTTGGTCGCAAGGGTGCGCAGGAAGGCCCGAATCCCGGCATCTGCAAACACGTTCGGAAGGCCCTGCGCGGTAAGCCGCGCCGGCTTCTGCTCGAGAAAAGCATCCAGCAGCAGCAGGGCTTCGGCATCGCTGTCGCCGGTGATGTGCCGGTAGCCGCCCATCGCCTCCAGCCGTCGCTCCGAGACGCGGAACTTCTTGCGGCGGCGCTTGCCGTTGATCTGCGCCAGTACCTCGGAGAAGTCGGTAAAGAGCGGCAGCTGGAAACTCGGATTCTGGTGGAACACCCGGGGCAAGCCGGAAAACGGCGGTTGCCCGGCCGTCTCCGGCGTCATCTTGTCAAACAGAACGATGTCTGCCGAAAGCCCCGCCTTGGTCAGGGTTGTTGCGAGCTGTTTGGCCGAAACCTGGCCGATCTTGGTCAGTTGCTTGGTGTCGATCAGGCCGGTGTTTTCGTTGGAATGGGCTGTTCCGGCGAAGCGCGCGATGCTGAGCCCACCCCTTTGTTCGATCTCGAGCGGCAGTACGGCGAACGGTACACCATTGTGCTCGAGAGTAACGACGTTGAGGTTCGCGCCGGTTGTCTTGGTCCAGGCTTCCACCCAGGCGCGGCTCTGGTGAAAGCTTGTCTTCGGATCGGCTTCGAGCGCTGACCACAGCTCTGGGATTGCCTCGGGCGCCGGTGCGATCCGCGCGGACAGCCGGTCCACGGCCGCCGCCGCATGCTTTGCTGCCGAGGCCAGGGGGGCAGTGATGTCCTGTGCATTCGCCATGATGTCAGAGCTCTCGGGTTTTCATGCCTGCTGGGGCAAACATGAAGCACGAGACCCAAAATTCACGTAAACATAGTGTCAAAGCTGCATAAAAGCCGGTTTGAAGGCTAATGCCGCGTTAACGCCGCCAGACGCCGCCGCTCGGGGCGCCGGCCGTCGTCAGGCCTGTTTTTTCTTCGGCGGGCGTTCCATCCAGCGGATAACGAACATTGCCGGCACCACCCAGAGAACGCCCGTAAACAGGAAATAGAGCAGGTGCACATACCATTCCGATTCCGCCAGCCGGTAGGTGGCGATCGTCGTGGCCACCAGCGCATAGACGATCACCAGCGCGACGATGATCACGGTTCCGATGAGTTTCTTCAGGCGGACGGGCATGGCGGGGCCTTGTAATTTCGGGCGGTCAGGTTGATCTGGTATCCGACATAGCGGCTTTCGGGCTGAACGCAAGGGCAAGCCTGCGGGGGGCACGCGCCGCGACGGCATGCCGCAAAGCCCTGACCCTTGCCTTGGCACGGCGTGTGGTGCACATGTCCGCCGTGTTGCTCAAGGAAAGAAACCGGACATGAATGCCACCACCGCTGCTCCGCGCGCTGAACTTCAGGATCCCCGGGCGCAGGCCGCCACCGAGACGCCGGATGCCGGGAAATTGCTGGCCGAGCAGCAGCGGATCCGCGACAACCGTGCGGTTCAGCGGGTCTGGCTTGCCATCGTGCTGGTCGCCATTTTCGCCCTTGTGCTTGTCGGCGGCGCCACTCGTCTGACCGATTCCGGCCTTTCGATCACCGAGTGGAAGCCGATCCATGGCGTGATTCCGCCGCTGAGCGAGGCCGAATGGCAGGAAGAACTCGAACTCTATCGCCAGATCCCCGAATACCAGCTGATCAACAAGGGCATGAGCCTGGATGAATTCAAGGTGATCTACTGGTGGGAATGGGCGCACCGGTTTCTCGCCCGTGGTGTCGGCGTGCTGTTTGGCGTGCCGTTGCTGTTTTTCCTGGCCACGGGCCGTGTCGAGAAACGCCTGCGGTGGCCCTTGTTCGGGCTGCTGGTACTTGGCGGTCTGCAAGGCGCCGTCGGCTGGTGGATGGTGGCGTCCGGTCTTGTCGATCGCGTTGATGTCAGCCAGTACCGTCTGGCCACCCACCTGACCCTTGCCTGCCTCATCTTTGCGGCGATTGTCTGGGTGATGCGGGGCCTTGCGCCGCACTCCTCGGACCCGCTCCCGAGTGTCGGCCTGAAGCGCGCGGCAGGGGCTCTTGCGGGCCTCATCCTGGTGCAGATCTATCTCGGCGGCCTGGTAGCGGGGCTTGACGCAGGGCTGGCATCCAACACATGGCCGTTGATGAATGGAGCCTTCGTGCCGGAGGGCCTGCTTGTGATCGCGCCCGCCTGGCGCAATTTCTTTGAAAACGAGTTGACGGTTCAGTTCGTGCACCGTCTTGGCGGTTACCTCATCTTTGCGCTCGCCTTGTGGCACATGGTAGCATCGATCCAGCGCGGACGAGGCAGCACCCATTGCCGCCGCGCCGTTGTGCTGTTTGGACTGGTCACCATCCAGGCCCTGATCGGGATCGTGGTGATTGTCACCCAGGTTCCGGTGAGCTGGGCCTTGCTGCACCAGGGCTGGGCGGTGGTTGTGCTCGGGTTTGCCGTCGCCCACTGGCGCGGGTTCCATGGCGCCTATCCGATGGAAACAAACATCAGCCTGAGGAGTTGACCGGCAAGGCCTGCCGCGACGTCGGCGGCAGGGGTCCGTCTTTCCAAGGGAGAGTGCAATGACACTTTTCAAGCCGTCGCGTCGTCGAAGATATGTCTCCGACACACAATACTACGCCTGGTTCGAACTCGCCTACACGACGGTCGACGTCTGCGCGGCACTGCTATTCGTGCTGGGGTCGGTCATGTTCTTCTCGGAGAATTGGCAGACCGCCGGGACCTGGTGTTTTCTGATCGGCTCGATCTGCTTCGCACTCAAGCCGACACTGCGCATCATCCGCGAACTTCGCTATGTCGAGGAGGATGATTACGAGGATCTTGCCAAGCGATACCAAGACGGCTCTTAGAGCGTCTGCTCAAGGGCAGAGGCGGCTTTCTGCAACGAAAGACGCGGCAAGGCCTGCCGCGCCGCTCGCGCCTTAGCCCGCCTTAGCCGCCGATCATCAGGTCCATGTTCTGCACTGCCGCCCCGGACGCGCCCTTGCCGAGATTGTCGAGCGAAGCGACCAGGTTGACCTGTCCCGCCCCCTCGGTGCCGCAGACATAAAGCTTCATCCGGTCGGTGCCCGCCATTTCTTCCGGATCCAGCCGCGGCAGGCCTGACGAGACCGCAAGCGAAACGACTTCGACGACCGATCCGCTTCCGTAGTGGTCGGCAAGCGCCGCGTGTACGTTCGCCATCGACGGCTCGCCGGTCATCAGGTCGAGATGCAGCGGCACATTGACCAGCATGCCCTGTGCGAAGCGCCCGACGGCGGGCGTGAAGATCGGCCGCCGCGAGATCCCGGTATGGGTCATGATCTCAGGCACATGCTTGTGCGCCAAGGCCAGCGCATAGGCGAAATAGGTAGCCGTGATCGCATCGTCGCGGCCCGCATCTTCCATCTGCGCGATCAATTGCTTGCCGCCGCCGGTGTAGCCGGACACGGCATTGATGGTGACCGGATAGTCCGCAGGCAGCAAGCCGGCTCCCACCAGAGGCGAGATCAGCGCGATCGCGCCGGTTGAATAGCAGCCCGGGTTCGAGACGAACTGCGCACCGGCGATGCGCTTTCTCTGAGCTTGAGAAAGCTCGGCAAAGCCGAACGCCCAGTCCGGGTTGCTGCGGTGCGCGGTAGAAGCATCGATGAACCGGGTTCCGGCGTCGGACGCGAGTGCCACCGCTTCCCGCGCCGCGTCGTCGGGCAGGCACAGAATGGCAATGTCGGCCTCGCGCAGAAACTGGGTCCGGACAGCCGGATCCCGCCGCTGCTCGACGGGCATCGACATCAGCTCGATGTCGCTCCGCTGCTGCAGCCGCGATACGATCTGCAGGCCAGTTGTTCCGTGTTCACCGTCAATGAAAATCTTGGGAGCCATCGGGCTTCTCCGTTCATGCAAATAGTATCAGGGACTTGTGCAGCGCTTCGGATTCAGTTCGCGAAGCTCTTGGTTGGCTTCGCGAGCGTTATCGTCGTGATCGGCGTTCTGCAAGCAGTCCCAGATAATGCATGGCAACAGAGGCTCCGGCTATCGCGGTGATGTCCGCGTGATCATAGGCTGGCGCGACTTCTACAATATCGGCGCCCTTGATATCAAGCCCCCCGAGTTTCTGAAGCACCGAGAGCATCTTGGCGCTCGAAGGTCCGCCGGCCACCGGTGTACCGGTTCCGGGGGCGAAAGCCGGGTCGAGGCAATCGATGTCGAAGGTGACATAGCAGGGCGCATCGCCGACATGATCGGCGATGGTCGCGGCAATCTGCGTCGCCGACATGTCCTCGACGTCGTAGCCGTAGAGGATGCGGATGCCGCAATCCTCCGGCGCATGGGTCCTGATTCCGACCTGGATCGAGCGGGTCGGGTCGATCACCCCGTCACGAACCGCGCGGCCGACGAATGAACCGTGATCGATCCGCTTGCCGTCGTCGAACCAGGTGTCCTGATGGGCATCGAACTGGACCAGTGCCAGTTGCCCATGTTTGGCAGCGTGCGCCTTGAGCAGCGGCCAGGTGACAAAATGGTCGCCGCCCATGCTCATCAGAAAGGCCCCGGAGGCCAGGATCTTGCTCGCTTCGCGCTCGATGGTCGCCGGTGTCTTCTGATGGTTGCCATAGTCGAGCAGGCAGTCACCGTAGTCGATCACCGCCATCGCCTCGAACAGATCCCGATCGAACGGATATTGCGGATCATTGTCGAAGATCGCCGCTGCACGGCGGATTGCCTGCGGTCCGAAGCGCGCGCCGGGCCGGTTCGATACGGCCGCGTCGAACGGAATGCCCCACACCACCGCATCGGCGCCCTTGAGCGACTTGGTGTATTTGCGCCGCATGAACGAAAGCGCTCCGGCATAGGTCGGATCAGACGCCGCCGAGGTCAGCGAACGGGTGGTGAATGCGTGGTCGATGGATTTATTGGCCATGGTCTGGTCCCGGGCGCTGCGGATGTGTCCGCCTTGTCTAACCCAATAGACCCGCATGTCAAAGTCGGCCGTTTCCGGCAGCGGGGCAGAAAACCCCTAGGTTTTTGGTGTTTTAGGGTTTGGGAAGTTTTGTCTGGTAGAGCATGGGCAAGCAGGACAGTGTCCATAGATCCACAAGACGGAATTGGCCATGGGTGAAGCTAAGTCTTCATACGCTTCCACGGAGACCTTGTATTCCGTTCAGTATCTGCGCGCGGCGGCAGCGCTCGCGGTTGTTTACTACCATGTATCGGCACTGTCGCAAGAGACCTGGGGGCTCGATCCCGAGCGCATCGACCATGTCGGTGCCGCTGGTGTTGATCTGTTTTTTGTCATCTCCGGTTTTGTCATGGCGATGATCGTGGGGCGACCTGGCGCCTTTGACGGCCGCGAATTCTGGATCCGCCGCATTGCCAGGGTTGTGCCAGCCTATTGGGTGATCACCTTTGCCGTTTTCGCGCTGGCATGGTTCATGCCGCATCTCTTCAACTCGACCACGGCCGATCTCTCCACCCTGATGACATCCTTGTCATTTCTGGCTCTCGACCATGGTGACGGCAACACGACACCGCTGCTGGTGGTCGGCTGGACACTGAACTACGAGATCTTCTTCTATGCGATCGTGGCATTGACGGCTGGTCTGTTCGGCGACCGCAGGCTGCATGGCGCCTCGCTGCTCATCATCTCTCTGGTGGCCCTGGGGCTGTGGGTGCGCCCGGAAGATCCGAGCCTGGCGTTCTATACGGATCCGATCCTGCTTGAGTTCGTCTTCGGCATCCTCATCTACCGCACATGGAGCCGGACACGGCAACTGCATCACGGACTTGCGTTGGCCATGTTCCTGACAGGCACCGTGCTGCTTGTTCTTCAGTGGGAACGTCCGGTTGGCGATCTGCGGATGCTGTTCTGGGGCGTGCCCGCGGCTGCGGTGCTGTATGGGGCGCTGGGCACGCTGACCTTCCGCAGTCCGCTGCTGGCGCGCCTGGGCGAGTGGTCCTATGCCCTCTATCTCACCCACGTCTTCGTCATCACCCTCTACATCAAGCACATCATCTCCGCCGTGACGACGATCGAACTGCCGTGGCAGGTGCATTACCTGATCATGACCATTTTTACGGTCGCCGGCGCTGCGGCCTACCACATGGTGGTCGAAGCCCCGCTCTCGCGTTGGACCTTGCGCTCACTGCGCCGGCCGCAACCGGCCCTGAAGCAAACCGTCCGACCGACGACTGGTCCCGCCGAATAGTAGCTCCGCCCCTGAGCGGCAAGGCCACCGGCATCAGGTATTGTCTGCGGACAAAAAGGCGGAGCTGAAGCCCCGCTTAAACCTGCAATTCCAGAGATGAGGCTTAACATCTGGAGAGCTGAATAAACGAATAGATAAACCAGTAAAAAATTTGGAAGTTTACATGTCTTGTGGCAGGTAAAACTTTTTTGGGCATCCGGGACGGCGCGGCATTGGTCGAAAAGGCTCGGTCCATGCCCAGTCCCGGTCCGTCATCTCGCTTGCGTAGCGTGCCGTTCGCCCGGCATATTGCCGGCGGGCGGTTTCGGTCCCGATCATTGTGCTCTGCGTTGAATCCCTGCAAGTCAGAAAGATAATTAACCTGTTGAAATAAAACGATTTATTTGAGGTGATTTCTCAATCACGATGCTGTAGAACCCGTGAAAACAAGCCAGGAACGATGTGTTCGATTGCATCGAGATGTTCTACGATCCGAATCGCAGGCGTGTGAGAAGCAGAAAGGGACTTAAATGGTGGCTGTAAAGCCTGAAGCAACTGGCGTGGGGCTCAACAATACCGTGCGAAAGACATCGACATTCTCGCTAACGCATTCGGAACGGCAAGTCTTGATCGCGATTCTCTGCGTCCTGCTGGTCGTGCGCATCCTGGCCATGTTCTGGTACCCTTTCGTAGACTCGACAGAGGCACGATATGCAGAAATTGCGCGAAAGATGGTCGAGACAGGCGACTGGATAACCCCTCAGTTCGATTACGGCGTCCCGTTTTGGGGTAAGCCACCATTGCACACCTGGATGTCCGCTCTGGGCATGAAAATATTCGGAGTTGGTCATTTTGGTGCGCGTTTTTTCTTTCTGATCGCATCTCTTGGCCTGCTGTGGCTCTGCTACGTCTGGGTCCGGAGAGTGCGAGGCGCAGACCAGGCCTTGGTGGCAATGGCTGTCATTGCAACTGCAGGGCTGTTTTACGGGGCGTCGGCTTTCGTCGTGACCGATATGGCAATGGTGCTGGGAACGACCATGAGCATGGCCGGGTTCTACGTTTGCCTCACTGACAGATCGGCTCACCGTTTATGGGGGTACCTGTTCTTTGTTGGCCTTGCTGTTGGCCTCTTGGCAAAGGGGCCGGTTGCGGTCGTTTTAACAGGAATCCCGATTTTCCTTTGGATCGTCGTAGGCAATCGCTGGCGACAGTTGTTTCGTCTTCCATGGATCACGGGTCTGCTTGTCACTGCTCTGATCGCTTTGCCATGGTATCTTGTGGCCGAAGCGAAAACGCCAGGATTCTTGAACTATTTCATTGTCGGAGAACACTACAAGCGATTCCTGGAGACTGCCTGGCAGGGCGATTTGTACGGTTCGGCTCATGCTCGCCCGAAGGGAATGATTTGGGCATATGGGACCTTTACATTCCTGCCTTGGTCATTTTTCGTGCTAGCTTTGATGCTCAGAAGCAAACAGGTTCTGGATGTCTTACGAAAAGATCAAGCCGGATGGTATAGTTATCTTTTTTTCTGGTCATTGTCGCCGTTGATCCTGTTCACGCCAGCTGCCAACATTCTTCCCGCTTATGTTTTGCCGGGAATTCCTGCCGCCGCCATTCTGTTGGTTGCCGTCTGGTCAAACGTATTCGGGCCACCAGGTCGGATGACGCGGCTATGGGGATCACTTTCCATGATCAGTGTCGCGGTAATAGTACTGGGTCTGGCTACGGTTGCGTTCTTCTTGCCCAACACGCTCAATGTGAAGTCGGAACGAGAGTTGGTCCTTAGAGCACTCGAGGCGTCGCCCGATATCGCAATCACCTACTGGGCCGACCGCAGTTATTCCGCCGAATTTTACGCACAAGGCCGCGTTAGCTACCTGATGGATCCGGATGGTCTCCGCGCATTAAACACCAACAACGTCAGGGATGCCCTGGCGGTCAGTAGCCAAGACATACCAAATCTAAGGGACCAATTGGAGGCTGGCTTCGTTGATGTGGGTCGGTTTGGGCGGCGTCATCTGTTTATTGAGCCGTCGCCGCAATAACGATCCGGATGCTGCTGATGGATGCCGGCTATCTGTGACTTGCTCAGACCCGAGGCGAGTGCTGAGAGCTGATGCGCCGGACAGGGCGTGGGTGACAGACATCACCTACATCCGGACAAGGAGAGCTTTGCCTGTCTGGCGGTGATGATCGGCCTGTTTTCGCGCCGCGTCACCGGCTGGCCGCTGCAGGCCAGGCAGGCCACCGGCATTGCGTTGCAGGCGTTGCTTATGGCGGTATGGCGTCGAAGGCGGAAGAACATGGTTCTGGTCCGTTCCGACCAGGGCTCGCAGTTCACCAGCATGGACCGGGCGGTGTTCCTGAAACACCATAGTCTTGAGCACTCGATGAGCCGTCGCGGCAACTGCCATGGCAATGCCATGGCGGAGAGCTTCTTCACTCTCCTCAAGCGCGAGCACCTTAGGGACGGGATGCGGTCACCCGTGAAGTTCGAAAGGCAGCAGAAAATGCAACCCGAGGATGTCCACGAAACTCGGGGCTATTCAGCAAGCATCAAAAAAGGAGGCCCGGTGAGGGGCCTCCTTGAAAATGTTGGGATATTTGCAGTTCCAGCTTAACGCTTGGAGAACTGGAACGAGCGGCGGGCCTTGGCCTTGCCGTACTTCTTACGCTCGACGACGCGGCTGTCGCGGGTCAGGAAGCCACCCTTCTTGAGAACGCCGCGCAGGCCGGGTTCGTAGTAGGTCAGCGCCTTGGAGATGCCGTGACGGACAGCACCGGCCTGGCCGGAGAGGCCACCGCCGGTGACGGTGCAGACAACGTCGAACTGGCCCTGGCGGGCAGCGGCGACGACAGGCTGCTGGACAACCATCTGCAGCACCGGACGTGCGAAATACTTGACGAAGTCGCGGCCATTGACAGTGATCTTGCCGGTGCCGGGCTTGACCCAGACGCGGGCGATCGCGTTCTTGCGCTTGCCGGTCGCATAAGAGCGGCCCAGGTCATCGACCTTGCGCACGTGGACCGGGGCTTCCGGTGCAGCTTCGGCAGCGTTGACCGATGCGCCGAGCTCCTCAAGCGAATTGAGTTCAGCCATGATCAGGCGCTCCTTTTGTTCTTGGTGTTCAGCGAGGCGACGTCCAGGACGGTCGGCTGCTGGGCTTCATGCGGATGTTCCGAACCGGCATAGACGCGCAGGTTTTTCATCTGGCGACGGCCAAGCGGACCGCGCGGAACCATGCGCTCGACAGCCTTCTCGATGACGCGCTCGGGAAAGCGGCCTTCGAAAATCTGGCGCGCGGTGCGCTCCTTGATGCCGCCGGGATAGCCGGTGTGCCAGTAGTATTTCTTGTCGGTGTACTTCTTGCCGGTCAGGACCGCCTTTTCGGCATTGATGATCACGACATTGTCGCCATCGTCAACATGAGGGGTGAAGGTGGCTTTGTGCTTGCCGCGCAGGCGGTTTGCAACAACAGAGGCGAGGCGGCCAACGACGAGATCTGTCGCGTCGATGATGACCCACTTCTTTTCCACCTCTGCAGGCTTCTGCGAGAAGGTTTTCATGGAGTTCTCTCTTCAATTCAGGATCCGGAACCGGTCAGGCCGGCGCGGACGTTTCTTGTTGCTTGTGTTGCTGCGGTCGAGCCCGAAAGCCCAGCATCGCATCAACGATTGCGCCAGCCCCTTCCAAAGGTGCCAACGCTGCGTGCTTATAGGCGAGGGGTAAATCAGCGTCAAGCGGGCGTTCTTGGCGTGAACCAAAAAATACCTTTCAAAAACAAGCGGTTATGAATGCGGTATTTAAATACCGTACAAATTCCGCTTGTTCCGGCTCAGTTTCGCGGCGGAATGGAGTATGTCGCTGTTGCGTGCGCCACCAGTTCACCGCCGGAATCGCGGATGGAGATGTCGGTGACGACCAGCCGTTTGCCCAGTTTCAGGATCATCGCGGTGGCGTCGAGCGGCCCGGGCTGGGGCTTCATCAGGAAGTTGATGTTGAGATTGGTGGTGACTGCCAGCGCCACGCGGCCGATATGCGCCAGGATCACAGCATAGGCCGCGAGGTCGGAGAGCATGAACATGGTCGGGCCGCTCACGGTTCCGCCGGGGCGCAGATGCTTGTCGTCGGCATGAAGCCGCACCAGCGCCGTTCCGGGCGAGACTGCCTCAACCGAGATATCGTCCCCGTTCGCCTTGATTTGCGGAAACACTTCATCGAGATAGGCCGAAACCTCGGGAGCGGACATCACGGGCGTGGCCGGTGCGGACATGGGGCATTTTCCTGTTTTTGTCAGTGTATAGGTAGGCTGTCACAAGGCGCTGAGCATGTGGCGGTCGCGTTCATGATGAACCTTCGCCTTCGGCTTCAACCCTCACGCCAGATTCGATTTACTTTACCCACCGTTGCGGAAACGAAGCGTCCGGTCAACGCGGTGCCGTGGGGTTCACGCCGCGATGCTGCCGCGCTAGACTTGAGCCTGAACAGAAAAGGGTCTCTCGCATGAACGTCGTTGAATTGAAACAGGAAGCACCAGCCGGCCTGGTCAAGGTGTCAAGACACGGCAGCGTGCTGCGGCTGGAGATGAACAATCCGCCGGCCAACGCCCTGTCGATCGCCATGATGGAAGCCCTCAAGGATGAATTCGACGCCGCACGCGAGGACAAGTCCATCCGTGTGGTCATTCTCGCCTCGGCGACGCCCGGAAAACTGTTTTGCGCCGGTCACGATCTCAAGGAGCTGACCGTTCACCGCGCCGACGAGGACCGGGGCAGGGCGTTTTTCGCCCGCACCATGAAGCTTTGCGCCGAGGTGATGCAGACCATCGTGCATCTGCCGGTGCCGGTGATTGCCGAGGTCGATGGTCTGGCCACGGCCGCCGGATGCCAGCTTGTGGCTTCGTGTGATCTGGCCATGTGCACCGACACCTCGACCTTCTGCACGCCGGGCGTCAATATCGGGCTGTTTTGCTCGACGCCGATGGTGGCGCTCTCCCGCAACGTGCACCGCAAGCAGGCCATGGAAATGCTGCTGACGGGAGAGACCATCGACGCCTCCACCGCCCGCGAGTTCGGGCTGATCAACCGCATCATGCCGCGCCAGTATCTCAACCAGGTGGTGATGAAATACGCCGAGGTCATCGCCTCCAAGTCTCCGCTGACCGTGAAGATCGGTAAGGAAGCCTTCTACCGCCAGGCCGAGATGTCGCTCGAGGACGCCTATGAATACACCGCCGGCGTCATGGTCGAGAACATGATGGCCCGCGATGCCGAGGAAGGCATCGGCGCCTTCATCGCCAAGCGCAAGCCCGAATGGACCGGGGAGTAGTCCTGCTGCAATGATCCGGACCAATGGACTTGACGGAAGCCCGGCAAGCTGATTTGTTCTCTGTATGTTCTTTTTGCTGGAAGCGCCCGCCGGATAGCGTCGGTGGCCGCGGGAGTGTGATATGAAGACCTTTGAACCGCGTATCTCCATGATCACGCTTGGCGTCGCCGACGTGGCGGCAGCGACCGCGTTTTACCAGCGGCTGGGCTTCAGGCGGTCATCGGCCTCAAATGACAACGTGACCTTTTTTCACATGAGGGGCACGGTGCTTGGCTTGTTCGGCCGCGATGCGCTTGCCGCCGATGCGGCGGTCGAACCGACTGTGCCGCAGGGTTTCGAGGGCGTGGCGCTTGCCCATAATCTCGGTTCTCGGGACGAGGTGGACGCAGCCTGGGACTTTGCGGTTGAATGCGGCGCGCGGCCGGTGAAAAAGCCGCACGAGGTGTTCTGGGGTGGTTACTCCGGCTATTTTGCCGATCCCGACGGCCATCTTTGGGAACTCGCGCACAACCCCTTCATGCAACTCGATGAGAATGGTCACATGACGCTGCCCGAATAGGGCAGGGACATGGACCCATCACCAGCACTATCGTCATTCTTCACGCCGGTCTGGCTGCCCGAAGGCGCTACTGCGACAGCCGCAGCAGCGGGCGGAAATTGAGCAGCCCGTCATCATCGTCCGCTGCATGCGGATCACAGCGGATCACCCGGCAGGAATTCGTGTCCCGCGCCGGTACCCTGGCCCAGACACCAACCGACGGGCTCTCGCACATCAACGACGAACTGACATAACGGTCATAGATCGGCAGGCCGCGCTTCGACGTGTAGCGCAGGATCGCGGCACCCTCCCGGATAAGCGTCGCGCGGATGGCGTTGCAGTCGGTCTTCGTGGTTTCGACTCGGCTGATGGCCTGCGCTGGTGCAGTCCCGACCGCGAGGGTCGCCGCAAGTACCGCAGCAATCGGCAGGATCGTCCGGGCGGATATGATTGTCTGTCTCATGGGGCTCTCCAAAGCGGTCGTGTAGTATCACCATACAGCCAATTGTGGCGCGTATCGGGACAAAAGGTGACGCCGCCGATGCTTGACGCCATTGATGCCTGTTGCGACAACCGCTGCATCAGGAACCCGGAACAGAGATGATGAATCACGACAGCTACGAGAACGCCTACATCTCCGGTATCCTGAAATCGGTGAAGACCATCGCGGTGGTCGGCGCTTCAGCCAACGATGTCCGCCCGAGCTTCTTTGTGATGAAATACATGCTCGACAAGGGCTATAGCGTTGTTCCGGTCAATCCGGGGCAGGCGGGCAAACCGATCCTCGGCCAGATGACCTATGCACGGCTCAGCGATGTTCCCGAGCCAATTGACATGGTCGATGTCTTCCGCGCTTCCGATGCCGTGCCCGGGATTGTGGATGAAACCCTCAGCCTTGGTCCCCTCCCGAAGGTCATCTGGATGCAGCTGACCGTGCGCCATGACGAAGCCGCCGCCCGTGCTGAAGCGGCAGGCCTCAAGGTGGTGATGAATCGCTGCCCCAAGATCGAATATGCGCGGCTGTCGGGCGAGATCGGCTGGAATGGCGTCAACTCGGGCATGATTTCCTCGCGCAAGCCGGTGATGCGGTCTGGCTACCAGAGCTACGGCCTCAGGGGCAAACCGGGCGATGGGAGCAACTGATCCGACCCTGCAAAGTCCGGCACTAGGTCTGTTTGCCGATCTGATGCCACAGTTCGAGCGCAAGGAATGCCTGGGCAGACTCCATATGAGTGTCTGCCTGTTCAAGACTTGCCCGGAAGGTCATCATGGTCCGTCTCTTCAAGCTGGTGCGCACCACCGCCTTTCTCGTGGTCCTCTGCGTGTCACTCGCCACCACGGCGGTCAGTCTCGGCGTCTGGGCCGTGTCGCTGACGGCGCAGGTCACGACCATGACGGCGAGTGCCGCCGCGGCCGCCATCGCCAACCGCAAGGCCATCGCCGCGGCCGTGCTCAGAACCAAGGCCAAGGCGCGGCTCCGGCGGGCCTTGGTGGTGGTGCCGGTGGCGGGCATCGCCGCAGCCATTGCGTTTGAGCGCGAGGACTATCTCGAATGGAAACAGGACAATCCAGACGGCGACATTGAGGCCTATGGCTGCGAGGTTAGCGCGGTGTCGGCGGAGGTTGTCGATGATGTGCTGCAGGATCTTCCCGAACAGGTGCGCCCCTCGCGCGACTGGCTGCTTTCACGCCTGCCCGAATGTGCCACATCTGACGTGGAGAGCTGAGAGGTAGCCCCGGGCCGGGTGCTCCGCTCGCTCATCCTTTCGCGGACTGTAGATCTTGCAGCATGTTTTTCCCGAAACAGCGCTGAAATAACGCGACAGGCGTGTCTCTTGCTGGTTGCGCGCAAAATTCTTCTTTGACCAGCGCGCGGACATGCGGGATAAACGCCGCGACACCCAACACGGGCCGCAACTGGCCCTACAGGGCACAAGGGGAGAGGTCCATGTCGAACAATCAGCCAGGTTTCAACACGCTTGCCATTCATGCCGGAGCGCAACCCGATCCGGCAACCGGCGCGCGCGCCACGCCGATCTACCAGACCACCAGTTTCGTCTTCGATGATGCCGATCATGCAGCCTCGCTGTTTGGCCTCAAGGCCTTCGGCAACATCTACACCCGCATCATGAACCCGACCCAGGCCGTGCTCGAAGAGCGCATCGCAGCGCTTGAGGGCGGCACTGCCGCGCTTGCCGTGGCTTCGGGCCATGCCGCGCAGCTTCTGGTGTTCCACACCATCATGAGCCCGGGTGACAATTTCATCGCCGCCAACCGGCTTTACGGTGGCTCGATCAACCAGTTCGGCCAGTCCTTCAAGTCCTTCGACTGGCATGTCCGCTGGGCCGATCCCGCCGACATGTCGAGCATCGAGGCGCAGATCGACGATCGCACCAAGGCGATCTTCATCGAGAGCCTTGCCAACCCGGGCGGCACCTTCGTCGATATCAATGCCATTGCCGAAGTCGCCCGCAAGCACGGCCTGCCGCTGATCGTCGACAATACCATGGCCTCTCCCTACCTGATTCAGCCGATCGAACATGGTGCCGACATTGTCGTTCACTCGCTGACCAAGTTCATCGGCGGCCACGGCAACTCGATGGGCGGCGTCATCGTCGATGGCGGTTCCTTCGACTGGTCGAAGTCTGGCAAGTATCCGATGCTCTCCGAACCGCGTCCGGAATATGGCGGCATGGTCCTGCATGAAACCTTCGGCAATTTCGCCTTCGCGATTGCCTGCCGGGTGCTGGGCCTTCGCGACTTCGGTCCGGCCATCTCGCCGTTCAACGCCTTCATGATCCTGACTGGCATCGAGACGCTTGCGCTTCGCATGCAACGTCACTCGGACAACGCGCTTGAGGTCGCCAACTGGCTGGCCAAGCACGACAAGGTCGCCTGGGTCTCCTATGCCGGTCGGTCCGAGCATGAGAACCATGCCCTGCAGCAGCGCTACTCGCCCAAGGGCGGCGGCGCGGTGTTCACCTTCGGCCTCAAGGGCGGCTATGATTCCGGCGTCAAGTTCGTGGAAGGCCTCGAGATGTTCTCGCATCTGGCCAATATCGGCGACACCCGCTCGCTGGTCATCCATCCGGCCTCGACCACCCACCGCCAGCTCACGCCAGAGCAGCAGGTTGCTGCCGGCGCCGGGCCCGACGTGGTCCGCCTCTCGGTCGGCATCGAGGACGTCAAGGACATCATCGCCGATCTCGAGCAGGCACTCGCCAAGGCCTGATCACCGATGTGATGTCTGAATCTGAACGGCCCGGAACCATGTTCCGGGCCGTTTCTGTTAATTCCGTTGTCGCGCTGATGGGTGACAGCGGCTGGACTAGGTTTCACACCCGGACGGAACGCACCGGGGCCACCGCGACTGATGGCTCTACATTTCCTGGCTCACCTGGCCGTAAGACAACACGGCGAAAAGCCCGGTTCCGCCGATGACGTTTCCGATGAACACAGGCAGAATGTGGTGGGTAAAGGCGGTCAGGATATTTATCTCGCCAATCGCCACGAGGCTGAAGATTTCGTTGGATCCGGCGATGACATGGGTGAATTCGCCCGCTGCGATGAGCCAGGTAAACAGGATTATCACGATAACTTCGGATCCTTTTGCCGATGGCAGCATCCAGACCAGCGCGGCGATGAAGAAGCCTGCCGGAATCCCGCGCAGCAGCGCGTCCGCCGGCGGTATCTCGGCCACATGACGCGAGATCTCCAGAACCGATGACAGGATCTTGTCATCCAGAATCCCGCTGTGAACGGCCAGAAATGCAGTGAAGAACGTCCCAACCATGTTGGCCGCAAACACGATGCCCCACAAACGCGAGGTGTAGTAGAACTTGGAACGGGTGGGACTGGTCAGCACAGGCAGCACGACGGTGAGTGTGTTTTCAGTAAACAGCTGAAGCCTGCACATGATCACCAGGACAAAGCCGATCGAATAGCCGAAGCTCTCGATTAACGTCAGATAGGGAAGGTCAGGTGCCAGATTGGCCCTGAGCGTGGCTTCTGCCAGAACTGAAGTCGAAATCCCGATGCCTGCCGCGACACCTGACCACCACAGCGATGTCTTCGGACGGTGAAGCTCCTCTTCCCCTTCGCGCAGTATGATGGAGTAAACCGTAAGGGCGGACAGCCGGCCATGTTCAGCCACCGATTCACGCTCGTCACGGGTGAGTGACCTTTCTGATTCCGTCGGTGTCTGCTCTCGCGTCTCCCGCTCTTCCAGCTGGTCGTGGGATTGCTTGTCCGCATCGCTGGTGCTTGAGGAGGCACCTGTTTTCGGCAACCGATTTTCATTCTCCTTGATCATGGAACTCTCCTGTTGCCTCACATTTTCAATGGCTTCTCAGATCGAATTCGCTGACAGCGCAGTGCTCCAGCCATTTCCTCCCAAACATCCAATCTAGGGCAGGCGAGAGAATAAGCACGCCCGGCTCGGATATGAGTGATCGACATTGAGGCCGGATGGATGACGTTTTCGGGTCTGCGCCTTGCCAATCCCCGGGACATCAATTCAAACCGCAATTGATCTCAGACAAGTCGCGCAAGGACCTGACACGCTAGTCTTTGGTGAAAATTACTCAGTGGAGGCCCCCCGTGTTACGCAACCATCTGCACATTCTTTTCACTGCCGCGATAACTATGGTCATGGCGTCTGCGGCATGCGCCCAGTCCGCCAATCCCGCCTGGCTTGATCAGCTCTCCGAACAGCTGGCGGTCGATAAGGATTGCGCCGTCGAGTATTTTCTCAACATGAAGGAAGGCGAGCTTGCCGGCCGGCTGACGTTCGAGGCCCGCGCTCAATGCGCCGATGGCCGTCAGTTCGACGGTTCGCTGACCGAGCCGGCCGAGGATTTTACCATCAGTGAATGCGGCGTTCAGGTCTGCTGAGCAGCATCTCTGCCGAGAGACCGGGTCATGTCTTCCGCTAGCCAGGCCATCCGGTCGCAGAACCACAGCTTGAACACCGAGGCAAGTATAGCGCTCAGGAATGCCGTCCACGGATCGAGAGCCCACAGGCCGTAGGCGAGCGGCAGCAGCGACAGGCCGGAAAGCACTGACAGCATCAGCGCCGAGCGGGCGTGGTGCGCGGGAATGGGCGTGGTCTTGCGCGCCAGCCAGAAGCGTTCACCGAGCACGGCTTTCGATGCCCAGTCGTTGAGATGAGGCGGCGGCGGAAAGGCGCGCGGATTGACAAAGGTCCACGCGATCAGCCCGGCGACAGGCATAAGACACCACCAGCCGATCCAGACGCGCGACCAGATGGCGAGCGTCAGCAGCAAAAGGATCGGAACCCGGGTCCAGAAACTCAGGGGATTGGCATGGCGTGCCCAGGTGGCATCGTCCATCGCCATCGCGCTTTCGATTGCCTTGTCGATCCTCATGGGCTCAATATAGAAGCCACACGCCCTCTTTGCGAGATCAAATGACCATGTCGAGTACCGCCTTTCTTGCCGTCACCGAAACCGTCGAACCCGAAGTCTCACGGCCCGATGCCGAGAAAGTCCTCTCCGGTGATCCGGTGCACACCACCTGGAACCTCGAAGAGCGCGACGGGCTCTATTCCGGCATCTGGCAATCAACCCCGGGAAAATGGCGGATCTCCTACGACGAGTGGGAGTATTGCCGGATCCTTGAGGGTGTTTCGGTCATATCGGAGGATGGTGGTGCGGCTGTCACGGTCAAAGCGGGCAACAGTTTTATCCTCAGGCCCGGCTTCAGGGGAAGCTGGGAAGTCGTTGAAACGACTCGCAAAGACTATGTGATCAGGGTGTAGGCCGTCAGCGTGAGCGCAGATCCTTCAGATCCATCACCGGGCAAGAGGATACTCCTCCTTGGAGCCACCGGAACGATCGGTCGTGCAACGGTGCGTGCGCTTGTCGAGGAGGGCCACGAAGTGGTCTGTTTCCTCAGGCGGAATTCGGGCAGCGGGCTGGGCCATGCTCGTGCGACACCCCTTGATTGGCCAGATGGCGTCATTGTCCGCCAGGGTGACATCACCGATCCGGATAGTCTTGCGCGCCAGGGCCTTTGCGGTGAGCGCTTTGATGCGCTTGTCTCCTGCATGGCATCCCGCACCGGGGTACCCTGCGACGCCTGGGGGGTGGATTACCAGGCCCATTCCGATGCGCTCAAGGTCGTCGGTGAGGCAGGGATTGGGCAGATGGTGCTGCTCTCGGCGATCTGCGTCCAGAAGCCGCTCCTGGAATTCCAGAAAGCCAAGCTCGCCTTTGAGCAGGAACTGATGGCATCAGGCCTCATCCATTCAATCGTCCGGCCGACCGCCTTCTTCAAATCGCTTTCGGGACAGATTGACCGGGTCCGCAAGGGCCAGCCGTTTTTGTTGTTTGGAAACGGCGAACTGACCGCCTGCAAGCCGATCAGCGATCGTGATCTGGGCGCTTTCATCGCAAGCTGTGTCACCGATGAGAGCCGTTGGAACAGGATCTTGCCGGTTGGCGGCCCCGGCCCGGCCATCACCCCGCGCGAGCAGGGGGAAAAGCTGTTTGCCCTGCTGGACAGGACGCCGAAATACAGGCGAGTCCCGGTCGCCATGATGGATGTGATCATCGCCGCGCTCGATGCCGCTGGCAGGCTCTTGCCGCGCCTGCGGGACAAGGCTGAACTGGCGCGGATCGGCCGCTATTACGCAACCGAATCCATGCTCGTGCTCGATCCCGAAACCGGCCGCTACGATGAAAACCTCACCCCTTCCCATGGTTCAGACACGCTGTTCGAATTCTATGAACAGGTGATCCGGGGAAAGGCCCGCGTCGAGCGTGGCGATCACGCCGTGTTCTGAGCCGGCAGCAGCTAGCGGACGACCAGGCTTTCGAGCCCGTGGAAATGGTAGCTGTCGCGGTACCGAGGCGGGGTCTCGATCTTCATCTCAGGCATCCGCTCAAACAGCACCGACAGCGATTCCTGCAATTCGAGCCGGGCAAGCGGCGCGCCGATGCAGAAATGCAGGCCCGCGCCAAAACTCACATTTTTCTGGTCCGGCCGGCCAGGCCTGAAATCATGCGGCGCGTCGAAGGCGGACAGATCCCGGTTGGCGGCGCCGAGCAGCAGGGCAACCTGCTCTCCCGGCTTGAGCGTCACCGGGCCGAGATCGACCTCCTCATAGGCGTAGCGGGTGAACATGTGCAGCGGCGCATCGAAGCGCAGCGCTTCCTCGATGGTCGCCGCGGTCAGCTCGGGCGTTGCGAAGAACCGGCGCGGGTCGCCACCCTGGTCCAGGATCGTCTTCACCGCATTGCCGGTCTGATGCACGGTGGCCTCGTGACCGGCATTGAGCAGCAGCACGCAGGTGGAAATCAGCTCCGCGTCCGAAAGTTTCTCGCCGGTGTCACGCACCGCGATCAGCGCCGAAAGCAGGTCGTCGGCGCCATTGTGCCGGTGGTCTTCGATATGGGCTGTCAGGAACGCACCGAATTCCGATGAGGCGCGATTTGCCTGTTCCTCGGTCTCGCGCGAGCGCTGCGGCACATACATCTCGCACATGGCGTGCGACCAGCTCAGGAGATCCTGGCCGCGTTCGACCGGCACGCCAAGCAACTCGCAGATCACCGTCAAGGGGATCGGCGTCGCAAAGGCGGGCAGCAGGTCGACTGCCTGGCCCGCTGGAAGGGCATCGACCAGCGCGTTGGCAAGCAGGCTGATCCTCGGCCTCAGCCGCTCCACCGAACGCGAGACGAAAGCGCGGTTGACCAGCGTCCTCAGCCGCGTATGGGCAGGAGGCTCGCGCTCGAGCAGAGAGCCGCTTTCGATCCGGTCAAAATCGGTGAGATGTTCGCGGCCCTCGACCGGGTTGAGCGGCGCGCCCCAGCGGTTTTCGCGGCCGAGCCGCCGGTCGCGCAGCAGCGCATTGACCTGATCATAGGCGGCCACGCACCACATGCCGTACTCCTCCCAGAAGAAGACGGGGCCCGCGCGGTGCATCGCGGCGTAGAACTGGTAGGGGTTCTGAACGAAGTCGGGGTTCTTGGGGTCTTGTGAGACGGAAAGTTCAGCTATGGTCATGATGCACGCATTAGCGTGGATCGGAAGCCGGCAAAATCCGGAATCTTGCCGGGCAACAGTTTTTCTCGACTATGGCTCTCAACTGCCGTGACCTTGCTGCGGCCTTCGCTGTCACGTTGCGGCGGCAGGCGGATCAGTTGCAGCGGCGTTTGCCCGAGACCTGAACCCATCCGGCGGATGCGGGCCGGACTTCGACCGTGCGGGCAACAGTCTTGACCACCGGTGGCACGTGCCGGGCAACAGTGCGCGCCGGTTCGATGACTACCGTACGGGTGCGGTGCGCGTAACGTGCCGGGATCCGCTGATGCACGGTCTGTGCCGGCTGGACCACCACCGTGTGGGCCCGCGTGGCATATTGTGCCGGATGCACCACCTTGCACAGCGTCTTCTTGCCATGCACGTGGCGCCACTCCCAACCGACGGACTTGGCGCGAACCATCACGGTCTGGTGCACGGTCTTAGTCACGGCGGGAATATGACGCGCCACCACCCGTTCAGGCTCGATCAGCACCTTCTCGGTCACCTGGCCGTAGCGGGCCGGGATCGTTTCGTGGACAACGCCGCCGGGCCTGACCACCACCTGTTGATGGATGGTCTTGTAGACTGCGGGCTGGTGAACCTGCTGGTAGCAGGCAAGCGCCTTGCCACCGGCGGCTGCCGGCGAGGCGATCGACATTGCCAGGACGACTGCGGCAACGCCGCGACGGACATGCAAGAACTCAGACATGATACACGCTCCCTTGTTGCGGCAGCGGCATTCTGTGTGCCTTCTCCGCGACTTGAGAGAGGACTTTGACTCACTCTTGCACGCAAGGAAAGCAAAACATTAACGAGTGTTAACCCGAAGTCATCCCGGACGAGGAAAACTCACATGGCGATCTGAGGTTCAAGCAGCCATGGCGCACGACCTCTGGACTATGGTTCGCATTTCGAACGACTGTTTGGAGAAGGGGCAGGCAACGGTCCGAAAACATCCGGCAGAGGGACGGAATTTGCACCGCGATCGAGACAATTGCAAAACCGTAACCTGACCTTAACACCGTTGGTGAACAACATCGCTGAGCCGTTTCGCAGCCTTGCGTCTTGAAGCGGCGGGGGGGCACACTCTATGTAGTGGGTTCAATGAGACTGATTCTGGGCAGGCCGCGCCGTCTGCCGGGCCGTTTGACAAGGGAAGCGCAATGAAAAACACAGTTGATAACGCCATGGCCCTGGTGCCCATGGTCGTTGAGCAGACAAACCGCGGCGAACGGTCATACGACATCTATTCGCGGCTGCTCAAGGAGCGCATCATCTTCATCACCGGCCCGGTTGAAGATCACATGGCGACGCTCGTCTGCGCCCAGCTTCTGTTTCTCGAAGCCGAGAACCCGAAGAAGGAAATCGCCATCTACATCAATTCGCCCGGTGGCGTCGTCACCGCCGGCATGGCGATCTACGATACCATGCAGTTCATCCGGCCCGCGGTGTCGACCCTGTGCGTCGGACAGGCGGCATCCATGGGATCGCTGCTGTTGGCTGCCGGTGAGAAGGGCATGCGCTTTGCCACGCCCAACGCCCGCATCATGGTGCATCAGCCGTCCGGCGGGTTCCAGGGGCAGGCCTCCGACATTGAGCGCCATGCGCAGGACATCATCAAGATGAAGCGCCGTCTCAATGACATTTATGTCACCCACACCGGTCAGGACTACGAAACGGTCGAGAAGACTCTCGATCGTGATCACTTCATGACGGCGGATGAAGCGCTCGGCTTCGGTCTCATCGACCGGGTTATCGACAAGCGCGAATACATAGAAACTGACTCCTAAGGACGGGATAAGGGCTTTTTGTTCCACTCAAGCGTCGATTTCCAGTGCGATGCGCTTCCCCTGCAACACGTTTTCGTGTCTCCGGGGTGGCGCAGGCGTCAGAGCGCGCTAGTATGAACGTTAAGTCTATGTTCAATTTCTCTGGCGTAGCATTGCCAGATTGACGGGGATTCGTTGCCACCGGCCTCAGGACTGTTTACCTGTTCGGTCGGATTTGTACCCCAAGATTGCCTGTAAGCGCAGCGTCAGGACGCTGGTGTGGTCAGGCGCCATACATCCGGGCTTCTATGCCGGGATTGCGGGAAGGAAAGTGAAATGAGCAAGGTCAGCGGCAGCAACGGCGGCGATTCAAAGAACACCCTCTATTGCTCTTTCTGCGGCAAGAGCCAGCATGAAGTGCGCAAACTCATTGCCGGTCCCACAGTGTTCATCTGCGATGAATGCGTGGAATTGTGCATGGATATCATCCGCGAGGAAAACAAGTCCTCGATGGTCAAATCCAGCGATGGTGTGCCGTCCCCGCAGGAAATCATCGCCACGCTCGACGAGTATGTGATTGGCCAGCACCAGGCCAAGAAAATCCTCTCGGTCGCGGTTCACAACCATTACAAGCGTCTCAACCACTCCTCCAAATCGGGTGAGGTGGAACTGGCGAAGTCCAACATCCTGCTGGTCGGGCCCACCGGTTGCGGCAAGACCTATCTTGCCCAGACGCTGGCCCGCATCATCGATGTGCCCTTCACAATGGCCGACGCCACCACTTTGACCGAGGCCGGTTATGTCGGTGAAGATGTCGAGAACATCATCCTCAAACTGCTTCAGTCGGCTGATTACAATGTCGAACGTGCCCAGCGCGGCATCGTCTACATCGACGAGGTCGACAAGATCTCCCGCAAGTCGGACAACCCCTCCATCACCCGGGACGTGTCGGGCGAGGGTGTGCAGCAGGCGCTTCTGAAGATCATGGAAGGCACGGTTGCCTCGGTTCCGCCCCAGGGCGGCCGCAAGCACCCGCAGCAGGAATTCCTGCAGGTCGACACCACCAACATCCTGTTCGTCTGCGGTGGCGCATTCGCCGGTCTCGACAAGATCATCTCGGCACGTGGCGAGAAGACCTCGATCGGCTTCGGCGCCAATGTCCGCGCCCAGGACGAACGCCGTGTCGGCGAAGTGCTGCGCGAGCTCGAACCCGAGGATCTGGTGAAGTTCGGCCTGATCCCGGAGTTCATCGGCCGTCTGCCGGTGCTTGCCACGCTCGAGGATCTTGATGAGGCGGCGCTGATCCAGATCCTGACCGAACCGAAGAACGCGCTGGTCAAGCAGTACCAGCGTCTCTTCGAGATGGAAGAGGTGGAGCTGACCTTCCACGAAAGCGCTTTGCAGGAGATCGCCAAGCGCGGCATCATCCGCAAGACCGGCGCCCGTGGCCTGCGCTCGATCATGGAAAAGATCCTGCTCGACACCATGTTCGAACTGCCGGAACTTGAAGGTGTGCGCGAAGTCGTCATTTCCGACGATGTCGTCACCGGCAATGCCCGCCCGCTCTACATTTACGCGGAGCGTGATGGCGATGCCAAGGATTCGGCTTCCGCCTGATCTCTGCCGCGCTTAAGCCGGATTGTTTTAACACGGGCCCTTCGGGGCCCGTTTCCGTTGCCGGTTGCCTTTTCAGGCGGCGCGGGAGGCTGAGCCTGGCCGCATTGAATCGCAATGATTCCGGTGGCTCCAGCTTCCCGCCACTTTCATTCTCTAATATCGTCACGAATCGGTGATGAAACACATCGCCAGAGCTGATCTGACTTGAAACCGGGGCGCCGGTTCTCCAATTAGACTGGAAAGGGTTTTCCCTTCCAAAGGACGCGAATGGCGGTTGCTGGATGAACCGGGGCCGCGTGCCGTGTTGCCACTCGGTCTGAACGGACCACGAAAGGAAATGACATGCCGGACAAAAATGTGAGTTCATCACACAGCCCTGAAGAGGCAGGTATCTATCCCGTCCTTCCCCTGCGCGACATCGTCGTGTTTCCACACATGATCGTGCCGCTGTTTGTCGGCCGCGAAAAGTCGATCCGCGCGCTTGAGGAAGTAATGGGTTCGGACAAGCAGATCATGCTTGCCACCCAGATCAATGCCAGCGATGACGACCCGGAGCCGTCGGGCATCTATGATATCGGCACAATCGCCAATGTGTTGCAGCTGCTCAAGCTTCCCGACGGCACCGTCAAGGTGCTCGTTGAAGGCCGCGCGCGCGCAGAGATTGTCGAATACACCGACCGCGAAGAATATTACGAGGCCCGAGCCGTCGAGCTCGCAGAGCCCGAGGAAGACCCCGTCGAGATCGAGGCGCTGTCGCGCTCGGTGGTTTCCGAGTTTGAAAACTACGTCAAGCTCAACAAGAAGATCTCGCCTGAAGTTGTCGGCGCCGCCAGCCAGATCGATGACTATTCGAAGCTCGCCGACACTGTCGCCTCGCATCTGTCGATCAAGATCCCCGAAAAGCAGGACATGCTTTCGACCGTTTCGGTCAAGGGACGCCTCGAGAAGTCGCTCGGCTTCATGGAAGGCGAGATTTCGGTTCTGCAGGTGGAAAAGCGCATCCGCTCCCGCGTCAAGCGGCAGATGGAGAAGACTCAGCGCGAGTACTATCTCAACGAGCAGATGAAGGCGATCCAGAAGGAACTCGGCGACGGCGAGGACGGCCGCGACGAGATGGCCGAACTGGAAAGCCGCATCTCCAAGACCAAGCTGTCCAAGGAGGCCCGCGAAAAGGCGGACGCCGAGTTCAAGAAGCTCAAGCAGATGAGCCCGATGTCGGCGGAAGCCACCGTCGTGCGCAACTATCTCGACTGGCTTCTGGGACTGCCCTGGGGCAAGAAATCCCGCGTCAAGATCGATCTCAATGCTGCCGAGAAGGTGCTCGAGACCGATCACTACGGTCTGGAAAAGGTCAAGGAGCGGATCATCGAGTATCTTGCCGTCCAGGCCCGCTCGTCCAAGATCAAGGGCCCGATCCTTTGCCTCGTCGGACCTCCCGGCGTGGGCAAGACCTCGCTCGCCAAGTCGATCGCCAAGGCCACGGGCCGCGAATATGTGCGCATGGCGCTTGGTGGCGTTCGTGACGAGGCAGAAATCCGCGGTCACCGCCGCACCTATATCGGCTCGATGCCCGGCAAGGTCGTCCAGTCGATGAAGAAGGCCAAGAAAACCAACCCGCTGTTCCTTCTCGACGAGATCGACAAGATGGGCCAGGATTTCCGTGGCGATCCGTCCTCGGCGCTGCTTGAGGTGCTTGATCCGGAACAGAACTCGACCTTCATGGACCACTATCTCGAGGTTGAGTACGACCTGTCCAACGTGATGTTCATCACCACGGCCAACACGCTCAACATTCCGGCACCGCTGATGGACCGCATGGAAGTGATCCGTATTGCGGGCTACACCGAGGATGAAAAGCTCGAGATCGCCCGCCGGCACCTGCTGCCCAAGGCTGTGCGTGATCATGCGCTCAAGCCCGAGGAGTTCGAGGTCACCGATGAGGCGCTTCTTCAGGTCGTCCGGACCTATACCCGCGAAGCCGGCGTGCGCAATTTCGAGCGCGAACTCATGAAGCTGTCGCGCAAGGCGGTCACGGAGATCCTCAAGACCGGCCAAACCAAGGTATCGGTCGATGCGGACAACCTCTCCGACTATCTCGGCGTGCCGCGTTTCCGTTACGGCGAGGCCGAGTTCGACGATCAGGTCGGTGTGGTCACCGGGCTTGCGTGGACTGAAGTTGGCGGAGAGCTGCTGACCATCGAAGGCGTGATGATGCCCGGCAAGGGCAAGATGACCGTAACCGGCAACCTGCGCGATGTGATGAAGGAATCGATTTCGGCGGCGGCCTCCTATGTCCGCTCGCGTGCTGTCGATTTTGGCATCGAGCCGCCGATGTTCGACAAGCGCGACATCCACGTGCATGTGCCCGAGGGCGCAACGCCCAAGGATGGACCGTCCGCCGGCGTCGGCATGGCCACCGCGATCGTCTCGATCATGACCGGCATCCCGGTGCGCCGCGATGTTGCCATGACCGGCGAGATCACGCTGCGCGGCAGGGTCCTGCCGATCGGCGGCCTCAAGGAAAAGCTGCTCGCGGCACTGCGCGGCGGTATCAAGACCGTGATGATTCCCGAGGACAATGCCAAGGATCTCCCCGAGATCCCCGACAATGTCAAAAACGGTCTCGAGATCATTCCGGTTGCCAAGATGGGCGATGTCCTGCGCCATGCACTGGTGCGGATGCCCGAGGCCATCACCTGGGATCCGGATGCAAAGCCGGAAACGCCGATTGCGGCGGAAGCCGGTGAAGAGGGCGGCGCAACCATCGCGCACTGATCTCCGGCAAGCGGAAAGCAGGAACTCACGGGCGGGAGAATGTCTCCCGCCCGTTTTCATTTGCACGTAGACCAGGTTGCATCTGGCTGTGCCGAAAGGGGACGCCGTGAGCGCCCGCGTCGGCATTCCAGCCAGTTTCCGCTGCCGGACACACGGCAAAGTAACGTTTTCCCTGTGAAAAGCCTTTATAAAGCGCGGGTTTCCGGGGAGTTTGGTTGCACGGAACCGCGAGATGCGTAGGATCACCGCATCGAACGAAATGAGTCGACACAACGCCAGAAAGGGACGGAAATGAACAAGAATGAACTCGTGGCAGCTGTTGCCGAGAAGTCGGGCCTGAGCAAGGGTGACGCAACTTCTGCGGTTGAAGCGGTTTTCGAAACCATCACCGGTGAGCTGAAGAATGGCGGCGACGTCCGTCTGATCGGCTTCGGCAACTTTACGGTTTCGCGCCGCGAAGCGTCCAAGGGCCGTAACCCGCAGACCGGCAAGGAAGTCGACATTCCTGCCCGCAACGTGCCGAAGTTCTCGGCCGGCAAGGGTCTTAAGGACGCCTGCAACTAAGCCATTTCATGGTTCGAGTAACAGGAGCCCGGGCGGCGACGCCCGGGCTTTTTGCTGTCTGGCTACCTGTGCACGAACCTGCAGCCCGGCACGGTTCCACGGGGAATGCCGGTGTATGATCTAAGCCTGTTCAGCCGGTTGAATGGCAGAATCGACGGTGGGGAAAAATCAGATCGCTGCGATTGACATAAGAACAAAAATAGAACATAAATAAAACATAGAGCGAATTCAAAGGAGTTGATCATGACCGCATTCGCCCGTGATATTGCCGCTTTCGTTTCCATGTCCCTGTTTGTCGCCAGTTTTGCCGTTCTCGCGATGGCGTTTTGAAGCGATAGATTTTTCTCAGCCTGCAATCTTCTTTGCCTGCTGCAGCGCAGATGTGTCGGGGTGCCCGGCAGCCAATGTGAATAAGCTGTTCCCGCTCTGGACTTTGTGGTCCGGGTCCTCACAATTGGCTCCTGAGTCTTGTTCTCGTCGGCATGGTGCCGGTCGTGTCGGACGGACGGCAGAGGGCAGCCATGGCGCGGGAAAACAAGTCGGCGAAACTTCTCGCCAATCTGGCATCGGGAACAGATCAGGCACGGCAGCGCAGCGATCAGAAAGATGACCGCGACGCTGGCAGCTGGCCTGGCTTCGTGCATCTCAGGGTCCACTCGGCCTATTCGCTGCTCGAGGGTGCCCTGCCGATCAAGACGCTGATCAAGCGGGCGGTGGCTGACGATCAGCCGGCCTTGGCCATCACCGATACGAACAATCTTTTTGGCGCGCTCGAATTCTCGGTCAAGGCGATGGAAGCGGGCATCCAGCCGCTCATCGGCTGCCAGCTCGACATCGACATGGAGGATGTCCAGACAGGGGATCGCCGGTCCCATCGCGACCATCTTCAAAAGCCGCCATCCATCGTTCTTTATGCTGCAACACCGGTCGGCTATGACCGGCTGGTGGCCCTGGTCAGCCGCGCCTATCTCGGCGGAGACAGCAGCGAGCGTCCGCACATCATGCTGTCTTGGCTCGAGGAAGGCGCAGAGGGTCTGATCGCCCTGACCGGCGCTGCCGGGGGGCCTGTCGACAAGCCCATGCGCGACGGCCATACCGAGCAGGCGAGGGCGCGTCTCGATACGCTCAGGCGGGTTTTTGGCGACGGCCTCTATCTCGAACTCCAGCGCCAGTCCGGATATGACCGGGCTCATGAGGCAAAGATGATCGCGCTGGCCTACGAGGCCGAGGTGCCTCTGGTTGCCACAAATGAAGCGTTCTTTCCCGCGCCCGGTGATTTCGAGGCACATGACGCGTTGATGGCGGTGGCAAACAACGCTGTCATGTCGGATGACCGCCGTCCGCGTCTGAGCGTTGACAATTGTCTCAAGTCCCGCGCCGAGATGACCGCGTTGTTTGCCGACATCCCCGAGGCGCTTGAAAACACCATCGAAATCGCGCGGCGCTGCAGCGCCATTGTCGAGCGCCGCGCCCCGATCCTGCCGCGCTTCACCGGTGGCGGCGAAGAAGATCCGGAGGCAGCGCTGGCAGCCGAAGCGGCGGAATTGCGCCGCCAGTCGATCGAGGGGCTGGACCGGCGGCTCGAACGCATCGGGCTGGCCGAGGGCTACACCGAGGCAGATTATCGCGAGCGGCTCAAGACCGAACTCGACATCATCGAGAACATGAAGTTTCCGGGCTACTTCCTCATCGTTGCCGACTTCATCAAATGGGCCAAGGAGCAGGACATCCCGGTCGGGCCTGGCCGTGGTTCGGGCGCCGGCTCGCTGGTCGCCTATGCGCTCACCATCACTGATGTCGATCCCTTGCGGTTTTCGCTGCTGTTCGAGCGGTTCCTCAACCCCGCCCGCGTGTCGATGCCCGACTTCGACATCGATTTCTGCCAGGACCGCCGCGAAGAGGTGATCCGCTACGTCCAGCGCAAATATGGCCGCGAACAGGTTGGCCAGATCATCACCTTCGGTAGCCTGCAGGCACGTGCGGCGCTGCGCGACGTCGGCCGCGTCCTGGAAATGCCCTACGGGCTGGTCGACCGCATCTGCAAACTGGTACCCAACAACCCCGCCAACCCGACGCCGCTCAACAAGGCGATCGAGGAAGAACCGCGCTTTGCCGAGGAAATGGAGAAGGAGCCCGCGGTCGAACGCCTGCTCGATATTGCCCAGAAGCTCGAGGGGCTCTACCGTCACGCCTCCACTCATGCGGCAGGTATCGTGATCGGCGACCGGCCACTGTCCGAGCTGGTGCCGATGTACCGCGATCCGCGCTCGGACATGCCGGTCACCCAGTTCAACATGAAGTGGGTCGAGCAGGCCGGCCTGGTCAAGTTCGACTTTCTCGGTCTCAAGACGCTCACCGTGCTGAAGACGGCTGTTGGCTTCATCGCCAAGCGCAACATTGCTATCGATCTTGAAGCCCTGCCTCTGGATGACAAGCCGACCTACGAGATGCTCTCGCGCGGCGAGACGGTCGGTGTGTTCCAGGTGGAATCGGCGGGCATGCGCAAGGCGCTGATCGGCATGCGGCCCGACCGCATCGAGGACATCATCGCGCTGGTGGCGCTCTACCGCCCGGGCCCGATGGAGAACATCCCGGTATACAACGCCCGCAAGCATGGCGAGGAGGAGCTTGCCTCGATCCATCCCAAGATCGACGGACTTCTGGCGGAAACCCAAGGGGTGATCGTCTACCAGGAGCAGGTGATGCAGATCGCCCAGGTGCTGGCCGGCTACTCGCTTGGCGAAGCTGACCTGTTGCGCCGCGCCATGGGCAAGAAGATCAAGGAGGAAATGGACAAGCAGCGCGTCCGTTTCGTCGAAGGCGCGGTCGAGCGCGATGTCTCCAAGCCGCAGGCCGACATGATCTTCGATCTTCTGGCCAAGTTCGCGAACTACGGCTTCAACAAATCCCACGCCGCAGCCTACGGCATCGTCTCCTACCAGACCGCCTATCTCAAGGCGCATTATCCGGTCGAATTCCTCGCCGCCTCGATGACGCTCGACATGTCCAACACCGACAAGCTCGTCGATTTCCGCCAGGACGCCCGCCGGCTTGGCATCGAGGTGGTGCCGCCTTCGGTGCAGACCAGCTTCCGTCACTTCGAGACCGGCGAGAACAGGATCTACTACGCCCTGGCCGCCATCAAGGGCGTCGGCGACGCCGCGGTCGAGCACATTGTCGAGGTCCGCGGCGACACCCCTTTTGCCTCGCTCGAGGATTTCTGCACCCGCATCGATCCGCGCCAGGTCAACCGCCGGGTGCTTGAAAGCCTGATTGCCGCCGGCGCATTCGACTGTTTCGGTCATGACCGCGCCATTCTGAGCGGCGGGCTCGATCGCATTCTGGGCTTTGCCCAGCGCGCCCAGGAAAACCGCATCAGCGGCCAGAGCGACATGTTCGGCATCGGTGGCGGCGCGGCCGAAGCCGAGACAATCCAGTTGCCCGCCGCCACCCCCTGGCTGGCGGCCGAGAAGCTGCACCGCGAATACCAGGCGCTGGGCTTTTATCTTTCAGCCCATCCGCTTGATTCCTATAATGATCTTCTCGCCAAGATGCGGGTCCAGACCTGGGCTGACTTCTCGCTGGCTGTGAAGGCCGGAGCCACCGCCGGGCGTCTGGCCGGCACCGTGACCAGCAAGCAGGAACGCAAGACCCGCACCGGCAACAAGATGGGTATCGTCGCCTTTTCCGACAGTTCCGGCCAGTATGAGGCGGTGCTGTTTTCCGAGGGCCTTGCCCTCTACCGTGAACTGCTCGAGCCCGGCAAGTCGATCGTCATTACCGTAAACGCGGAGGAACGGCCCGAGGGTATCGGGCTGCGCATCCAGACCGCCGACTCGCTCGAAGATCGTGCCGCGCGCGGACAGTCGGCGCTCCGGGTCTACATGCGTGATGCCCGGCCGCTCAATTCGGTCTCGACCCATCTCAAGTCGCGCGGCGAGGGCCAGGTGTCCTTCGTCATGATCAAGGATGACGGCCGCCGGGAGATCGAGGTCACTCTGCCGGACCGCTACAAGATCTCGCCGCAACTGGCCTCTGCGCTCAAGGCGGCGCCGGGCGTGCTGGATGTGGAACTGGTCTAGTCTTCGTCCGCCTGCCGCGTCTTGCGCGACGTGCCGAAGGTGTAGCCGGTCTCGACGATGTTGCGCCCGAACTTCTGACGCACCTTGTCGATGGCGCTTTCCGCCACTGCGCGCCGTGCCGCCGCCGGATCGACCAGGTCGGGCGGGTCGGCCCGTTCGGCTCCGGTAAGGTCCGACACCCCGATGCCGATCAGCCGGAATCGATCCTCGCCCAGCTCGCGTTCCAGCAGATGCAGCCCGGTGCGGAAGATCCGGTCGGCGAGCACGGTCGGGTCTTCGAGTTTGAAATTCCGCGTCCGGCTCTTGAAGTCCGAGGTCTTGAGCTTGAGCACCACGGTTTGTCCGGCCACGCCCGATGCCTTGAGGCGCGCGGATACCTTTTCCGAAAGCCGCCGGAGCACCGGGACGAGATCCTTGGCTTGCGACAGGTCTGAATTGAAGGTGGTTTCCGCCGAGACGCTTTTCGCCCCCTCGTTGGCGTGGACAGTCCGGTCGTCCTCGCCGCGCGCCAGGTGATAGAGCCGCTTGCCCATCACGCCGTAGCGGCGCATCAGGGCAGTTTCCTCCATCGTCTGCAACTGCCCGATGGTGCGGACGCCGTCGCGCTCCAGCGTGGCCGCGAAGGCCTTGCCGACGCCCCAGATCAGCGACACGGGTCTGGGCGCCAGGAACGACAGCGCCTCCTGCTTGCCGATCACCGAGAAGCCGCGCGGCTTGTCGAGATCTGAAGCGACCTTGGCGAGGAACTTGCAGTAGGACAGACCGACCGAAAGGGTGATTCCGATCTCGGCCTCGACCCGGGCCGCAAAGCGCGCCAGCGTGCGGGCAGGGGTGTCCTTGTGCAGTCTCTCTGTACCCGCCAGGTCCAGGAACGCCTCGTCGATCGAGATCGGCTGCACCAGCGGCGTCAGCTCCTCCATCATCCGCCGGACCTCTCGCCCGACCCGGACATATTTTTCCATGTCGGGCTTGATGACGATCGCGTCGGGGCAGGCGTCAAGCGCCTTGAACATCGGCATCGCCGAGCGCACGCCGTGAATGCGCGCAATATAGCAGCAGGTCGAGACCACACCCCGCTTGCCGCCGCCGATGATCACCGGCTTGTCGGCGAGGTCCGGATTGTCGCGCTTTTCCACCGTTGCGTAGAACGCATCGCAGTCCATGTGCGCCAGCGTCAGTTCATTGATTTCCGGATGCCGGATAATCCGCGGGCTTCCACAGGCGTGGCAGCGCTTTGCCTCGTTGCGCGCTGGCGTGAGGCAATCGCGGCAGAAGCCCGGAACCGGATCTGAAAGCTGCGGTGTTTGAATCATGGATTTGCAAATGGGAACAAAGGTTGAACATCTGCAGATTACGCAATAACCTTCAGACTCACAAGTCTGACCAATCCGCCGGAGATCAAACAGCGTGACCCTCGAAATCCGTCCTGTTACAGCCGATCTTTGGCCATTGCTCGAAACCCTGTTCGGGCCGCAAGGTGCCTGCTATGGCTGCTGGTGCAGCTATTTCCGGCTGGAGCCGAGACTGCGGGATGCCTTGAGCAGGGATGAGAAGAAACAGTTGCTCGAGCAGGCCACGCAGGAAGCTTTGCCGCCCGGGCTGATCGCGTTGGATGCAGGTGTGCCCGTGGGCTGGGTGCAGGTGACGCCGCGCGCTCACGTGCCGCGCTGGAACACTGTGCGCACGGTCTCCCGGCCGCTGGACGGGGACGATCCATCCGACTCGGGTCTTTGGGCGATCTCGTGCTTTTTCATCCAGTCAAAGCGGCGCGGAGAGGGGATCAGCCGTGCCTTGCTGGATGCGGGGGTCACCCACGCCCGGCACAATGGCGCCCGCATCGTTGAGGCCTGCCCCATCGAAAAGGCCAAGCATTCCAGGTCGGTCGGCCTGTTCGTCGGTTCGGTCTCCGTGTTCGCGCAGGCCGGTTTCGAGCCGGTTGCCGAACGGAAGCCGGGACGGCCGCTGATGCGCAAAGTTCTTGCGTGATCGCCCGGTCTCTTCCTGCTGCGGGCCAGCCGCGACGCCGCCGCTCAGCGGCCGTCGAAATGGGTCTTGATGATGTCTTCGGCATGCGGCCAGTCGCACGCGATGTCCACACCGTCGCCCGGGTGCGGCGCCAGCGCGCGGAACGTGTCATTGGCCATCAGGTTGACCAGCAGTGTATCGGGTACATGTTTGCGCACCGACTGCAGATTGACGAAGATGTCGTCGATGAACACCACCGGGTGCTGCCGTTCCCCGTGCAGCGCCAGGACCGCGGGCCCCTTAGGCTGTTCCGTCGCGATCATCGGGTAATCAAAGCCATGCCGCGAGAGCAGTCTTCTGCGAACCTCGCGGTGGCGTGGCGGCATGGCGGTGAGGAACACGACATCGGCCCGCACGGAAAGCCGCGCCAGGCTGTCGGCTGCTTCTTTGACCGGCGTTTGCCAATTGTCCTGGGCTTCGAAGAAAGCCTCCAGCATCTCGCTCACGGTCTCGCCCGGCGTCTCGCTGCCGTCGGCGCGGTTGAAGACATTTCCGTGCAGGCGGAAAGACGTGGCGCGCAGCTCGTGGCCATTGTGGTCGAGATAGGCCATAAACGGACTGACAAATTCCAGCACGACTTCATCGATGTCGCAGACGATCAAAGGCCGCTCGCCCAGGTGCAGATCGTCATGTTCGGCGTCAGGGATCAACATGGTCATGCCTCGCTCGCGCCGCCCAGCGCATGGAATGCCCACGAGATGGTTTCGGGCTTGGTGCCCGTTGACGCGCAGAAATCCAGCAGCGTCGGTTCATGGCTCATCAGGAAACCGAGAACACCGGCAAGAAACCCCGGTTCTTTGGCTGCCTCGCGAAGGCTGGAGGCCTCAAGCCCGGTCAGGGCCAGGAAACGGCCCATCAGCTCAGGCTCGCCCGCAAGCCAGACAAGCACCGCAATTGCCGTTTCTTCTGCATCCGCCATCGCTGCCTTGTCCTTCCGGAGTCTCATGCACGGTATTCGAAATGACCGATTACCACTTTTTCAACCTAATGGAACTAAGGTGGCGTTGTTGACCGGGTCCGCAAAGCACGTTTTCCGGGGACAAGGCCAGCTCAAAGCCGGTGAAATCCGCCGCTGGCGGCCGGCAACGACGGGATCCGGCAGGCCGGTGGCCAGCCTGGATCGGGAATGGGATCGGATATGACAAAGCAGGTTATGATTGTTGAGGACAATGAACTCAACATGAAACTCTTCCGGGATCTGATCGAAGCGTCAGGTTACAAGACGATCCAGACCCGCAATGGTCTGGAAGCCATGGACCTTGCCCGCAAGCACCGTCCCGACCTGATCCTGATGGACATCCAGCTACCCGAGGTTTCCGGTCTCGAAGTCACCAAATGGCTCAAGCAGGATGATGATCTGCATGTGATCCCGATCATTGCTGTCACAGCCTTTGCGATGAAGGGCGATGAGGAGCGCATCCGCCAGGGTGGATGCGAAGCTTATATCTCCAAGCCGATCTCCGTGCCGAAATTCATCGAGACGATCAAGACCTATCTCGGTGACGCGTGAGGGTGGAGAGCTGACATGACCGCGCGCATCCTGGTGGTTGACGACATACCGGCCAATGTGAAGCTTCTCGAAGCAAGGCTTCTGGCCGAGTATTTCGAGGTGTTGACCGCCGCAGATGGTATGACCGCGCTGTCGATCTGCGATCAGACCCCCGTCGATCTCATCCTGCTCGATATCATGATGCCCGGCATCGATGGCTTCGAGGTCTGTGAACGGCTCAAGACCAACCCCAGGACCGCACACATTCCTGTCGTCATGGTCACCGCGCTGGATCAGCCGGCGGATCGCGTCCGCGGGCTCAAGGCCGGTGCCGATGATTTCCTGACAAAGCCGGTCAATGATCTGCAGTTGATGACAAGGGTCAAGAGCCTGATCCGTTTCAAGGCACTGAGCGACGAGTTGCGGTTGCGTGCAGAGACCGCGCGCGGCATAGGCCTGGAAACCCTGCTGGCACCCCATCAGGGCCAGCTCGAGGAACCCGGCATGGTGCTGTTGGTCGAGAGCCGCGCCAATACCCAGGACCGCATGTCGAGGGCGCTGGCGGGCATCGCGGACATCACCGCCATCGGAGATCCGCAGGCGGCTCTCTTCGAGGCTGCCGACAAGCCCTATGAGCTGGTGATCGTCTCGTCGTCGCTGGAGGATTATGACCCGCTGCGTCTTTGCTCGCAGCTGCGCTCCCTTGAACGGACCCGCTTCATCCCGATGCTGGTGGTGGCCGAACAGGGCGAGGAGGATCTGGTGATCCGGGCGCTCGAGCTTGGCGTCAATGATTACCTTCTGCGTCCCCTCGATCCGAATGAACTGGTGGCCCGCAGCGTCACCCAGATCCGCCGCAAGCGCTATTCGGACCGGCTCCGGGCCAGTCTATCGGAGTCTGTCGAGTTTGCCGTCACCGACGCTCTGACCGGGCTCAACAATCGCCGCTACCTCGACACCCATCTGGCGACGCTGGTGGATCGTTCCAACCGTCGCGGACGGCCGCTGTCGGTGCTGATCACCGATATCGACCACTTCAAGTCGATCAACGACACCCACGGTCACGAAGGCGGTGATGATGTGCTCCGCGAATTTTCCAAGCGCATCCGCGGTGCCGTGCGCGGCGCTGATCTTGCCTGCCGCTACGGTGGTGAAGAGTTTGTGGTGGTGATGCCTGATACCACATCCGAGATCGCCGCCCAGGTGGCCGAGCGGTTGCGTGACGCGGTGGCGGGCGCTCCGTTCAGGATCTCTGCTTCGGGCGCAGCAGCAGCTGTCACGACTTCCGTGGGTATTGCCACGCTGGAAGTTGATGGCGAGGGCGCTGATTCCCTGTTGCGTCGCGCCGACAAGGCGCTCTACCAGGCAAAAAACAATGGCCGCAACCAGGTTGTTGGACAGGCTGCCTGACAATTTGCAAGTGTTCATCTGGAAGTTGCTGCGGACAATCCCAGTCCGTCAGCATAGTTTCTGATTGTTCATGCCTGGGCTGAAATTTCGTTAAAATTGTTTCTATTATTAACCAATATAGAAAAGATGCTCGAGGCATTCTTAACAAACTATTGATTTTTTACCGGATTGATACAAATATTATAGCACATGATGCGTTTTGGGACTGCCGGGTTGGCATTCTGCGACAGCATAGGTTTTGAATACCCCATGATGTTCAGGTCCGCCGCATCTCCTGGGTCGTGGGGTGGCCGATCGGGATCAAGTGCACAGTGGCATCCTCGTTCCACGCCTTTTTTCCGGTCGGCCCTCGACACGAAAAAACCCGCTTCCGAAAGGAAGCGGGTTTTTTTGTCTGCCGTCGTCGTCCCCGGCCAATCTGGCCGGAAAGCCTGATTACTTGATCTTGGCTTCCTTGAACTCGACGTGCTTCTTGGCAATCGGGTCATACTTGGTCTTCACCATCTTGTCGGTGAAGGTACGGCTGTTCTTCTTGGTCACGTAGAAAAAGCCGGTGTCTGCGGTCGACAGGAGCTTGATCTTGATTGTGGTCGCCTTGGCCATGGTGTTTTGCCTTCTTCAAAAATGAAGCCGCGGACAGCGCTCAAGGCTCCACGGCGAAACTTGCGCGGAAACTACAAAAGCCGCAGGGAAAGTCAAGTCCGTTTTGGACGCAGCACGATACGAAACAGCGTCAGCGCCACATAAAGCGCGAAAAAGAACGCAAGTGCCCAGGCGAAACCGTGATTGCCGGCCACATCCATCGAGACCCCGATGGTTTGCGGGCCCACCAGCATCCCCAGAGCGTAGCAGAAAACGAATGCTGCATTGGCTGCCGCGAGATCCGAACCATGCAGCTTGTCGCCCAGATGCGCCAGCCCGACGGTGTAAAGCCCCGCAACACTTCCACCCCAGAACAGCAGGATGACCGCAGTCAGCAGCCAGTCGTGGATCAGGAAGGGCAGGGCCAGCGATCCCGCCAGTCCGATGAAGGCAAAAAGAGACAAGAGCGGCCGCCGGTCCTTCATTCGATCGGCAATCAGGCCTATCGGGATCTGGAACAGAACATTTCCCAGCCCCATCATCATCAAAAGCAGGGCACCCTGTGATTCGGTGAAACCCGTCCGGTTGGCATAGACCGGGAACAGCGAGAGCCCGCCCGATTCCACTGCCCCGAAGATGAAGACAGCGGCAGTGGCGGTGGGCACAAGGAACACATAACGCAGGAACGGAAGGTCTGGCGGCGTGTCTATCGCCGGGTTTTCCTTGCGCGCCATGATGATCGGGACGGCCGCCAGAAGAATGATTCCCGCGCCGATGAGGAAAGGCAGGATTCCATCCGAACCGATCACCGAGAAGATCAGCGGCCCGGCGGCAAATCCCAGCGACAGAACCGTGGCGTAGATGCCGAGCACCAGCCCGCGCCGCTTCGGCGGTGCGGCGGTGTTGATCCAGAACTCAGAAAGCACGAACAGGATCGTGATCGCGCCGTGGAACACGATGCGCAGTGGAAACCACATCCACAGCGCTTCGGCATAATAAAAGCCCAGCGCGCTCACCGACGCGGCGACAATGGAAAGCACCATCGTGGTGACAACGGAAAGCCGCTGCGCGATCATGGTCGAAAGCGGGGCGGCAACCATGGCCGCAACCCCGGCCATGGCCGAGTTCAAGCCGATCATGGAAGAGGATACACCGCGCTTTTCAAGAATGATCGAGAGCAGCGGCAACCCGAGGCCGATGGCGATTCCCACCGCCGTGATCGCCGAAACCGCAGCAATCAGTGCCGGCCAATGGATCTCCTCGCGGATCACTGGAATGCGGAGAGATGAATTGTCCATTTGGGGTCGCCTAAATCAATTCGCGAACGAATCGTCCGTTGCGGGAGTAGTAGAACGGAACCGCTTTGCCAAATGGTAAAGAGGGGTCTTGCGCGAGCGCCTGCTCGAGATCGGAGAGAATCACCCTGGTAATGCGCGGAAGCGGATGGCTTTCGTGATCATCGATCGGCAGCCATGTCAGGTCGTGCAGCTCGTTGCTGTCGCGGATATCGGCCGGATCAACCCCGACCTCGTCACAGAAACAGGCGAAGAAGCGGGTGTCGAACCTGCGGGCCTGGCCCGGAGGCGTGATCGCCCGGGCGAGAAAGCGGAACTGCGAGACATCCGGGCACAGCGATCCGGCGTGCTCCACGGGCGTCAGCGACAAATGCGCTTCCTCCATCATCTCCCGCGCGGCGGCAACGGCAAGGCCGCGCGCGGCGGGGTCGCCAAACCGCGACTGGGTGCGCACCAGCAGCTTGTCGAACACTTCATCGCGCAAGGGGCGCGCCAGCCGCACCCGGTTGTCGCCCGGATCACGCCGCCCGCCCGGAAACACGTAGAGATCGGGCATGAAGGCGTGCGCCTTGCCCCGTTTTCCAAGTAGCGCGCGCGGAACCTTGCCGCTGCGGTCCATCAGGATGAGCGAAGCAGCGTCGCGCGGGCTTCGCGTCGGATGCCGCTTTTCGCTGGTCCGTGACAGATGGTCCTCGGTCAGGAGTGCAGTGGTAGCGGCAGCGCTGTCGCTCATCGCGCATCCTCATGGGCGGGTGCGGCGAGCATCGGCTCTTCCGACTCGCCGCCAAACCCATGCATACGCAGCGCCCATTGCAATCCGATGACCGCGCCCTTGATGGATGGCAGCATGGCCAGTGTCAGGATCACTGTGATCGGAATCCAGATCATCAGATGCTGCCAGCTTTCAAGCACCAGCCAGGTGTCGGTTGCCATGAAGCCGGCAACAACGATGTGCCCGACGATGAAGATCGCCAGATAGGCGGGGAAATCATCGGCCCGGTGATGAGCCATTTCCTCGCCACAGGCGGGGCAGGCGTCGACCGGCTTGAGGTAGGACCTGAAAAGCTTGCCTTCAGCGCAGTTCGGGCAACGCCCCAGAAGGCCGCGTTTGACCGCGCGCCCGGTGTTGCGGGGGGCTTCCTGATGGGTGTCATGGGCTGTCTTGCCGCCAAATTCCAGCATCTTGTCTCTCCTGCTTCCGACAGCGCGTCGCAAACGCCTGTCTTGTTCGCTGGCGCCGTATCAGCGCCGTCCGCGAGGTGGCCGTGTCCCGGGTTTCTTTGGGGTCCCCCGGCGGGCACGGCCTGATTTGTGAAACGATCGTGTGCCCTTGGGCATTTTCTGCCCTTCGCTCAGCATCTCAAAACGCATTGAGCCTGCCAGCGGGATCACTTCGACCAGCTTGACCTCCACTCCATCTCCCAGACGGTACCCCAGGCCGGTCTTCTCCCCCGTCAGTGCCTGGTGTGCCTCGTCATAGTGATAATAGTCCAATCCCAAAGTTGAAACCGGAATAAATCCGTCTGCGCCAAATTGCGGCAGGCTGACGAAGAGTCCCGACTTGGTCACGCCCGAAACACGGCCGTCAAAGGCCTCGCCGAGGCGGCCCGCCAGATGGTGCGCGACGAGCCGGTCGACGGTATCGCGCTCGGCGGCCATCGCCCGCCGTTCGGTGGTCGATATCTCCGCGGCAATGTTTTCGAGTGCAGCCTCTTCGGCTGGCGTGATGCCGCCTTCGCCCAGCCCCAGCGATCCGACCAGCGCGCGGTGCACGATCAGATCCGCATACCGCCGGATCGGCGAGGTGAAGTGCGCGTACTTCATCAGGTTGAGGCCGAAATGCCCCATGTTTTCAGGCGAGTAAATTGCCTGGCTCTGGCTGCGCAGGACCATCTCGTTGACCATGTCCTGGTAGGGTTCGCCGCGGGCCTTGGCGAGGATGCCGTTGAAGGCGTTGGCCCGGATGGCCGCGCCGCGCGCCAGTGACAGATTGAGCGTACCCAGGAATTCGCGCAGCACTTCCTGTTTGGCCAGCGACGGCTGGTCATGCACCCGGTAGATCAGTGGTTGCCGGCGTTTCTCCAGCGTTTCCGCGGCGGCGACGTTCGACTGGATCATGAATTCTTCGATGAGCCGGTGCGCATCGAGCCGCTCGGGCACGATCACCTTGTCCACCTTGCCTTCCGGGGTGAGAAGGATCTTGCGTTCCGGCATGTCGAGGTCAAGCGGCTGGCGCCGGTCCCGTTCGCGCTTGAGCACCCGGTAGGCGTTCCAGAGCGGCTTCAGGACAGGTTCCAGGAGCGGGCCGGACTTGTCGTCCGGATTGCCGTCCATCGCTGCCTGCGCCTGCTGGTAGGACAGCTTGGCCGCGCTCTTGATCATCACGCGGTGGAAGCGGTGCCCGACTTTTCGGCCTTCGGCGGAAAACACCATGCGCAGTGCCAGCGCCGGCCGGTCCTCGCCCTCGCGCAGCGAACACAGATCGTTGGAAATCCGCTCGGGCAGCATCGGCACCACGCGATCGGGGAAATAGGCCGAGTTGCCACGCTTGAGCGCCTCTCGGTCGAGTGCCGAACCGGGCCGCACATACCAGGAGACATCGGCAATCGCCACGGTGACGATCACACCGCCCGGATTGTCGGGTGAGGGGTCTTCCTCGGCATAAACCGCGTCGTCATGGTCCTTGGCGTCATGCGGATCGATGGTCACCAGCGGGATATGCCGCCAGTCCTCGCGACCGCCGGAAAGGGGCGCTGGTTTCGCGTTTTCTGCTGCGGCAGTCACTTCGGCCGGGAAGACGTGCGGAATGCCGTGCGAATGGATGGCGATCATCGAGATCGCCTTTTCGCCTTCCACCGAACCCAGCACCGCGTGCACCTTGGCGCGGGGAAGACCCATGCGCCCGAGTTTCGCGGTTTCCACCTCGACCAGGTCGCCATCCTTCGCGTCTCCGGTGAAGTCCGGATCGATGGCATACTCCTCGCCGCGCCGCTCGATCGGCATCAGCCGCCCGCCGCCGCCCGGTGCCGAGCGGTAGACGCCCAGGATCAGCCCGTCGCGCCGGTCGAGGATCTTCATGATCCGCGCGGTGTAGCTCATGCCCTTGCCGTGCGGAGCGGCAAAGATCCGCGCCAGCACCTTGTCGCCGATGCTCGCGGCAATCGACGGTGAGCGGGACTTGCCGCGCTCGCGCCCGGCATTGGACTGGCGCACCGTCACCTTGGGGGCGGCACCGTGATCCTCGAGCCACTCCGCCGGGCGGGCAATCAGGTCGCCGTCGCTGTCGCGCATGGTGATTTCGAGCACGGCGACTGCGGGCAGGGTGCCAGGCCGCCGCAGCATCTTCCGGTCCCGCTCGATCAGGCCTTCATCCTCAAGCTCCCGAATAAGGTCTTTCAACTCGGCCCGAGTGTCGCCCTTCAATCCGAACGCCTTGGCAATGTTGCGCTTGGACGCGCGGTCGGGGTTTTCGCTCAGAAAACGCAGGATCGCTTCCCGGTCCGGCATGTCGCCACGACGGAAGGCCGGGCGCGTGTCCGCGTTCTCACCATCGCCCGTTCGGGGGGTCGGTTTGCCGGTCTTGGATTTGTCGGAGCCTGATTTACGGGGAGGGTGTCCCAAATTCAGTCCTTCTTGGCCTTGGCGGCAGCGGGCTTCTTGGCCGCGGCCGGTTTCTTGGCAGCTGCCTTCGCCTTCGGTTTTGCCTTGGCAGCCGCCTTTTTGGCTGGCGCCTTGGTCTTCTTGCCGGAAGCCGCAGCCTTGGCGGCGATCATTTCGAGCGCCTCCTCGACCGTGACCTCGGCGGGAACCTTGTCTTTGGGCAGCGTTGCGTTGATCTTGCCCCAGTTGACATAAGGGCCGTATTTGCCGTCACGCACCGTGATCGGCCCGCCGTCGGGATGGTCGCCAAGCGCCTTCAGCGCCGTGGGCGTGCCTCGTCCGCGGCCAGGGCCCTTGGCCTGCTTTTCGGCGATGACCGTGACCGCGCGGTTAAGCCCGATGGAGAACACGTCTTCCACGGTTTCGAGGTTGGCATAGGTGCCGTCGTGCAGAACGAACGGACCATAGCGACCGATTCCGGCAGAAATCATCTTGCCGGATTCCGGGTGCTGGCCAATGTCCCTCGGCAGGCTCAGCAGCGCCATCGCCTTCTCGTGATCGATGGAATCGACCGCCCACCCCTTGGGCAGGCTGGCGCGCTTGGCTTCCTTGCCGTCGCCGCGCTGGACATAGGGGCCGAACCGCCCGGTGCGTAGCGTGATCGGCTCTTCGGTGTGCGGGTCCTTGCCCAGATCCTTCGGTTCATTCGACAGCGATGCCTCGCCGTCAGCGTTCTGGTCGGCGGAAAGCTGGCGGGTGAAGTTGCAGTCGGGATAGTTCGAGCAGCCGACAAAGGCGCCGTACTTTCCGAGCTTGAGCGAAAGGTTGCCGGTGCCGCAGGTCGGGCAGATCCGCGGGTTGGAGCCGTCTTCGCGCACCGGGAAGACCAGCGGCGCCAGCGCCTCGTTGAGTGCGTCAAGAACCTGGGAAACCCGAAGTTCCTTGGTGTCATCGATGTGGGCGTGGAACTGGGTCCAGAATTCGCGCAACACGTCCTTCCAGGCAAGTTCACCGGCAGAAATCCGGTCGAGCTTTTCCTCGAGATCCGCCGTGAAGCCGAATTCGACGTAGCGTTCGAAGAAGTTCTCCAGAAAGGCGATGACCAGACGGCCCTTGGCCTCGGGGATCAGCTTGCGCTTGTCGATCACCACGTAGTCGCGGTCCCTCAGCGTCGCCAGCGTCGATGCATAGGTCGACGGCCGGCCGATGCCGAGTTCTTCCATCTTCTTGATCAGCGAAGCTTCCGAATAGCGCGGCGGCGGCTCGGTGAAGTGCTGGGTGGCGTTGATCTTCTCCCTGGCGAGGGCTTCCCTGGCATTGATCTCGGGAAGCCGTGCATCATCATCGCCGTCTCCGTCCGACTGTTCGCCGTCTTCCTTGGCGTCGGTGTAGGCGGCAATGAAGCCATCGAAGCGGATCACCGAACCCGTGGCGCGCAGGCCTGCGGTCTTGCCATCCTTCGAGGCGGTGATCTCGACCGTGGTCCGTTCGATCTCGGCAGAGGCCATCTGGCTGGCGGTGGCGCGCTTCCAGATCAGGTCGTAAAGCTTGAGCTGGTCGGGATCGAGATACTTCTTCAGTTCATCCGGAGCGCGCTCGAAACCGGTCGGGCGGATGGCTTCGTGGGCTTCTTGGGCATTCTTGGCCTTGGACGAGTAGAGTCGTGCCTTTTCAGGCACATACCGTGCACCGAAGCGCGTCTCGATGGCCGTTCTTGCTTCCTCGATCGCCTCGGGCGCCATCTGCACCCCGTCTGTACGCATGTAGGTGATCAGGCCAACGGTCTCGCCGCCAATGTCGATGCCCTCATAGAGCTTCTGCGCCACCTGCATGGTGCGCGAGGCGTTGAAACCAAGCTTCGAGGAGGCGGCCTGCTGCAGCGTCGAGGTGGTGAAGGGCGGCGACGGGTTGCGACGGGTCGGCTTGGCCTCGACGCTATCGGCGACAAAGGACGCGCCATCGAGCATGTCCTTGATCTTGTTGGCGAGATCGCCATTGGCTACCGACATCTTGGTGATCTTCTCACCGTCATGCGAAGTGAGCCGGGCGGTGAAACCCTCGCCGCGCGGGGTCTTCAGGTCAGCCGAGATCTGCCAGTATTCCTCCGAGATGAAGCGTTCGATTTCGCTTTCGCGGTCGCAGACCAGTCGCAGAGCCACTGATTGAACGCGGCCAGCCGATCGGGCGCCGGGGAGCTTCCGCCACAGCACCGGCGAGAGATTGAAGCCAACAAGGTAGTCGAGCGCCCGGCGCGCCAGGTAGGCATCGACCAGCGGCGTGTCGATCTCGCGCGGATTGGCCATCGCGTCGAGAACGGATTTCTTGGTAATGGCGTTGAAGACGACACGGGAAACGTGCTTGTCCTTGAGCGCCTTCTTCTTGTTCAGCACTTCCAGCACATGCCAGGAAATGGCTTCGCCCTCGCGATCCGGGTCGGTCGCCAGAATGAGCGAATCGGCACCCTTGAGTGCCTCGGTTATGTCCTTGAGCCGTTTGTTCGATGCCGTGTCGACTTCCCACGACATGGCGAAATCCTCGTCGGGGAGAACCGATCCATCCTTGGCAGGCAGGTCACGGACGTGGCCGAAAGACGCCAGAACCTTGTACCCGTTGCCGAGATACTTGTTGATCGTTTTTGCCTTCGCAGGCGATTCCACTACCACTACATTCATAAGATTGCTCGCATTCGGCCCGGGTTATCGGCAGGCCGCGCGAATTCGCGCCGTACCGATTTGGCCCACGAAATGTACATCGAAATCGATGCGGTCAAGCCCAACGGCCGATTTACCTCCATTTCGCAACCCGAATACAACCAATGCGCGATTGCAACCGTATTGCAATTTAAGATAATTACGGTATCGTGATTTTCGATCTGCCCGCCTCTCGGAAAGAGCCTTGCGGCAGGCAAAAGCAACGGAGCGTTGATGCAACCCCACCCTTCCCAAGGCAAGCTGGAGAATGCCCGCACAGAGCAGAACATTGCCTATATCAGGCAGATGTTGGGGGAACTGGGCACCGTTGCCCGCAACGAAAACGCCGACATGCTGTGTTACCTGATCGAGATGGCCTATCTCGAGGCGGGCGACGTTCTGGCCGGCTCGAGGCCGGTAAGCACGATCGAGAAACCTCGCTAGTCCGCATCAAAGGCCAGCGAAACCATGCCGCCCGGATGTCTGTGCAACCGCCCGGCGAGATCGAGTTCGATCAACACCAGATAGACCGTTTGAGCCGACACTCCGGTGTGCCGGATGATGTCATCGATCTCGGCGGGCGAGGGGCCCAGCGCCTCGATCACCCGTGTCCGGTCGTCATCATGCGGTTCGGTGAAGCGCGCCCCATCGTCACCTTCGGGTTCCTCGAAAAACGGCTCGTCATCTGAAAACAGGCGACTGGAGGGAGCCAGCGCCTCGATCACGTCGCCGCTGTCGGTGGTGACGATCGCGCCATCCTTGAGCAGCCCGTTGGTTCCCGCCGCACGCGGATCAAGCGGCGAACCGGGAACTGCGAAAACCAGCCTGCCGAAGTCGGCGGCACGCCGCGCGGTGATCAGCGAACCCGAGCGTTGCGCCGCCTCGATCACCACAAGCCCGAGGCCGATACCTGCAATCAGCCGGTTGCGACGCGGAAAATCGCGTGCCCGTGGCTCCCACCCCATCGGCATTTCACTGATCGCCAGGCCATTGCCGGCGCGGATCTGCGCGTAGAGTTCATTGTTTTCCGGCGGGTAGGGCTGGTCCAGGCCGCCCGCCAGTGCGGCGATCGTGCCCGCTTCAAGGCTCGCGCGGTGTGCAGCCGCATCGATACCGCGGGCAAAGCCGGAAACGACCACGTACCCGGCAGCTCCCAGTTCCCGTGCCATCCGGGCTGCCATCTTGGCGCCTGACACCGATGCATTGCGCGCGCCGACAATGCCCACCGCGGTTCGCGTCGCAAGCGCCAGGTCGCCGATGGCCGCAATCAGCGGCGGCGCGCCGTCAATGCGCCTGAGCGCCGGCGGGTAGTCCGGTTCGCCAATTCCGATGAACACCGCGCCGAATTTCCGGGCGGCCTCCATCTCCCGTTCCGCGTCATCGACGCTCGCCACCCGGATTGCCCTTGCGGACCCGCCGCGCCGCGACAGTTCCGGCAGTTGCGCGATGGCTGTTTCAGCGGAGCCGAAATGGTTGATCAGGTCTCGGAAGGTGGCAGGGCCGACATTGTCGGAGCGGATCAGCCGCAGCCAGTTCAGTCTCTGGCGATCGGAGAGGGGGACGCCGCGTCTCCCTTCCTCGCCGGCAGACATCAGCCCTTGTCCCCGATCCGGCTCTCGGTTCCCGATATCAGGCGGCGGATGTTCTCATGATGTTTGAGAATGGTGATCAGCGACATCACCACGAACAGTGATCCAACCTCCGGGCGGCCGTAGAGATAAAGTGCGACCGGGACCGCCACCGCGGCAGCGAGTGCGGCCAGCGAGGAGTAGCGGAACAGCTTGGCCATGCCGAGCCAGACTGCGGCAAACACCAGGACGATCAACGGAGCGAGGCCGAGCAGCACGCCCAAATAGGTCGCAACACCCTTGCCGCCCTTGAACTTCAGCCAGACCGGATAGAGATGTCCGAGGAAGGCGCCGAGACCGGCGATCAGCGCAGCTTCCATGCCGAGCACCTGCCGGGCAACGAGAACGGCAACCGTGCCCTTCAACGCATCGGCCAGAAGTGTGGCCGCGGCAAGTTTCTTGTTGCCGGTTCGCAGCACGTTGGTGGCGCCGATATTGCCCGATCCGATCTTGCGGACATCTCCGAGCCCGGCCATGCGGGTCAGGATCAGCCCGAACGGGATCGAGCCGCAGAGATAGCCGAACAGCAGCGAGCCGAGCATCATCGGAGCGGACAGCGTCCATTGGATCATATCAGGCACGGCGCGTCCTTCCTCCCGTGGAACCCGGTTGCGTGGCTCTCAGGCCCGCACTCAGGCGCGATGAACTGTGACACCTGCAACCAGTGTTTGCAATACTTTGCCGCTGAACCTGGCATCCTCGAATGCTGAGTTCTTCGATTTGGACACGATGTCGTCCTTGGACAGCACCCACGGGTACTCCGGGTCGAACAGGGCGATATCAGCCCGCGCGCCGACTGAAAGCGTTCCCGCATCAAGGCCGAGGATCTGCGCCGGGCGGGTCGACATGGCGTCCACCAGCCGCATCAGCGGAACATCGCCTGAATGATGAAGCCTGAGGGCTGCCGCCAGCAGGGTTTCAAGCCCGATGGCCCCGTTCTCGGCGTCCGCGAAGGGCAGCCGCTTGGTGTCGACATCCTGCGGATCATGCGCCGAGACGATGATATCGATGGCGCCGTCAGCCAGTGCCGCAACCATGGCCCGGCGGTCATCTTCGGTCCTGAGCGGCGGCGACAGCCGGAAGAAGGTCCGGTATTCGCCGATGTCGGTCTCGTTGAGTGTGAGGTGATTGATCGAAATCCCGGCGGTCACATTGAGCCCGCGCGCCTTGGCGGCGCGGATGATCTCGGCGGATTCGGGCACCGAAATGCTCATCGCGTGGTAGCGGGAGCGGGTCAGCGCCGCCAGCCGCAGGTCGCGCTCGAGCGGGATGATCTCGGCTTCGCGGGGGATCCCCGGCAAGCCCAGCCAGCTTGCAAAAAGCCCCTCGTTCATCACCCCGGCACCGCCCAGATAGCGGTCCTGCGTGGCCATCGCCACCACGGCGCCGAAATCCCGTGCATAGGTCATCGCCCGGCGCATCACCGCCGGATTGTCGACCGTATGGCGGCCGTTGCAAAGCATGACCGCACCGGCGTCGAGCAGCAGCCCGAACTCGGTCATTTCCTCGCCGTCGAGCCCCTTGGTCAGCGCCGCGGCCGGGTGCACATTGACCACGGCCTCGTCGCGCGCCAGACGCTGGACGAAATCCACCAGCGCCACATCATCGATCACCGGATCGGTGTCGGGCATCATGATGATCGAGGTCACGCCGCCCCGGGCGGCCGCACGGCTCGCCGAGGCGATGGTTTCGCGGTGCTCCGCGCCCGGCTCGCCGATATGTACGCAGGCGTCGACCAGCCCTGGAATCGCGATCAGGCCGGCGCAATCCTCAACTTCGGCATCGGCGGGAACGGAAAAGCCGGCTGCGCTCGCGCCGCAAGCCGCGATCCTGCCGTCGATGATGACGATGTCGCCGGTCTCGTCCATTTGCGTCGACGGATCGACGATCCGGACATTCCGGAGGACCCGCGCGCTCATCGGGCCAGCTCCCCGTGCAGCATCAGCGTTTCCATCACCGCCATCCGTACCGCGACCCCCATCTCGACCTGCTGCTCGATCACGCTCTGCGGCCCGTCGGCAATGTCGGAGGCGATCTCGACGCCGCGGTTCATCGGACCCGGATGCATCACCAGTGCATCTTCCTTTGCCGATTTGAGCTTTTCTGCGTCAAGGCCAAAGTAGCGGAAATACTCGCGCACCGAGGGCACGAAGGAGCCGGCCATGCGCTCTCGCTGCAACCTCAGCATCATCACCACGTCCGCGTCCTTGAGCCCGTCTTCCATGCGCTGGAACACCTCAACGCCCATGTCGGCGATGCCGGAGGGAAGCAGCGTCGAGGGCGCCACCACCCGGACCCGCGCGCCTAGCGCGTTGAGAAGCAGAATGTTCGAGCGTGCCACGCGCGAATGCAGTACGTCGCCGCAGATGGCGACCGTCAGGCGGCCGACCTTGCCCTTGGCGCGACGGATGGTCAGCGCGTCAAGCAGCGCCTGGGTCGGATGTTCATGCGCGCCGTCGCCGGCATTGATCACCGGGCAGCCGACCTTCTGCGACAGAAGCGCCACCGCGCCCGCCGACGAGTGCCGCACCACCAGCACGTCGGGCCGCATGGCGTTGAGCGTCATCGCCGTGTCGACAAGGGTCTCGCCCTTCTTCACGCTGGAATTGGCCACCGACATGTTCATCACGTCCGCGCCAAGCCGCTTGCCGGCCAGTTCGAACGAGGCCTGGGTCCGTGTCGAGGATTCGAAAAACAGATTGATTTGCGTGAGACCGCGAAGGGTGGTGGTCTTCTTCTCGCGCTGACGGGAGATCTTGACCGCTTCGTCCGCCTGATCGAGCAGATAGTGGATGTCCGGCTCCGAAAGCCCCTTGATTCCGAGCAGGTGGCGGTGCGGAAATGACATCATTTGTCCCGTCGGTTGAGGTCTGATGCATATGCTACAACATCCTTTGCGGATCCGATTTGGATGCGCGGCGCTGTAGTGCGGTCTATAGAAAGGTTCCGGGGCAGGGGCAAGCTTGCCAGAGCCGGAAATGCGCGATGTCCCCATGCAAAACCCTGCGAATCCCTGTAAGCGAGGTCCAATGAGCCCGATCCAAGCCTTTGGCCCCCAGGCCGACAATCAGAGCCCGGCCTTTTCCGGACACAATGCCTACCGTTCCGATCCGTTGCTGAAGGACATCGCGGCCGATATGCCGCGCGCGCTTCGCACCGATTTCGAAACGGTCGGAAAGTTCGTGGCCTCCGCCGAGGCTCAGGACCTTGCCGGCATCGCCAATCGTGCCGTGCCCGAGTTGAGAACCCATGACGGTTTCGGCAACCGCATCGACCAGGTCGATTTCCATCCCAGCTGGCATGCGCTGATGCGCCGGGGCGTGGCGTCCGGCCTGCAGGGCTCGGTCTGGGAAGGCCGGCGCGAGGAGGCGGGCTACGCCCACCAGGCCCGCGCCATCCGGTTCTTCCTCACTGCCGGGCTGGAAAGCGGCCATCTGTGCCCGCTGACCATGACCAATGCCTCGATTGCGGCGATCATGGCTTCGCCGCGGATCGAGAAGGCCTGGGCGCCGCAGGTGGTTTCGCGGCGTTATGATTCGAGCCACCGGCCCGCCATGCAGAAATCCGGCGTGACCATCGGCATGGGCATGACCGAAAAGCAGGGCGGCACCGATGTGCGCGCCAACCAGAGCGTCGCCACCCGCGCCGGCGAAGGCGTCTACCGGCTGTCGGGCCACAAGTGGTTTCTCTCTGCACCTATGTCGGATGCCTTTGTCATGCTGGCGCAGACCGGAAGCGACACGTTTGGCGAGCTCAGCTGCTTTCTGGTGCCGCGCATTCTCGAGGACGGCAGCCTCAACGGCCTGCGCCTGCAGCGGCTGAAGGACAAGGTCGGCAACCGCTCCAACGCATCTTCCGAAGTCGAGTTCAGCGACACCTTCGGGTTCCTGCTGGGCGGTGAAGGGGAGGGTGTGCGCACCATTCTGGACATGGTCACCCTGACCCGGCTAGATTGCGCGCTTGCCTCCGCCGGCATGATGCGCGCGAGCCTTGCTGAAGCCGTGCATCACTGCCGCCACCGGCGGGTGTTCGGCGAGTTGCTGATCGATCAGCCGTTGATGGCGCGCGTGCTGGCCGACCTGGCACTAGAGACCGCTGCGGCAACCGCGCTGTCACTGCGCCTGGCGCGCGCTTTTGACAATGCCCGCGACAATCCTGCCGAGGCGGCAATCGCCCGGCTGATGACCCCGGTGGTCAAGTACTGGGTCTGCAAGATCGCCCCGTCGGTCATCTACGAGGTGATGGAGTGCATGGGCGGCAATGGCTATGTCGAGGAACGCGCGGTGGCCCGCCATTACCGCGAGGCCCCGGTCAATGCGATCTGGGAAGGCTCGGGCAATGTCATGGCGCTTGATGTGCTCAGGGTGCTGACCCGTGGCCGTGATCTTTGCGAAGTGGCGCTCGACAGCATCAATCGAGATCTCGGTGCTGCCGGTCCGCGCACGGTTGACGTCCTGCGCGCCTGCATGGCCGTGGCCGAAAGCGATCAGGGAGCCGCACGTCTTCTGACCGAGCAACTGGCGCTGGCTGCTGCCGCTGCGGAACTGACCCGCCTGGGAGCTGGTCATGTCGCCGAAGCCTTTGTCGAAACCCGGCTCGGCGGTGCCTGGCGGTCGACCTACGGCATGCTCGATGCCCGGTTTGATGCCCGCCAGATCGTCGAAGTGCTTTATCCGCCGGCAGCCTGAGCCGCGGCCACCAGCCCCGCGCCCCACATCACGGCAGGAATGGTCAGGAAGGAGGCCGCGGTCTGCACCGTGGTCACGGCTGCGTAGAGTGGAGCGTCGCCGCCCATCTGGCGGGCGAGAAGATAACCGTTCATCGCCGTCGGCACGGCTGCGCACAGGCCCAGGATCAGAACCGTTTCGCCGCCAAGCCCGAACCCGGCCGCCAACCCCACCATGATAATGGGAAACACGATCAGCTTGAGAGCGACAGGGGTTAGCACCGCCGGCCCGGGCCGCAACGCATCGGTGAGTTTCAGTCCGGCTCCGACCAACAGCATCCCGAGACCCAGCGATGCACGCGCGATCAGGTCGACCGAGTATTCGAGCGGCGGATAGATGTCGATGGACAGCGCATTGACCGCGATACCCGCGACACAGCCGAGAATGAGCGGGTTGCCCGCGATCCGCTTGACCAGGGTCGCCATGCTGCGCCCGCCGGTGCCGTACCAGACCAGCATGATCACATTGATGAAATTGAGCGGAATGACAATCAGCGCCAGCACCAGCGCCACGAGTACCATGCCGCTGTCCCCGGTGAGCTTTTCCGCGATCGCCAGAGCCACGAACCCGTTCCACCGCGAAGATGTCTGAAACAGCGTCGTGTAGCTCGCATCCGACATGCCCGACGCCCTGGCCAAGGGGTAAAGCGCGATCAGCAGCACCGTCATGACCGCAACCGCAAGCAGGGAAACAGCCGCGACGGTCCCCAGCTCGATGCCGGAATAGTCGGCCTTCGCCAGGGTGAGAAACAGCAGAAACGGGAAAAACAGGTAATAGCCGAGCGTTTCCAGGCCGGGCCAGACGCTCTGGTCGATAAACGGGGTACGCCGCAGGACCACGCCGAGGAGCACGATCAGGAAAATCGGCAAAATGCTTTCAAATATGGGGATCATGAGGGCCGCCGGATGAAGAATGCCCTCTCATAAGCGGCGCTGGCGCGATGGGCAATGGCAGCCGTTAACCTTAACACAAGGTTAACATTGCGTGGACAGGTCGGCACCGTCATGGTGGAGGGACGAAATCATTCCTGCCCCACGAACCCGCAACGGACCCGTGATGATATCCAGCCGTCTCTACTATGCCTCGATGATGCTGTTCTGGGTCTGCTATCTGTCGCTGCTGGCGTTGGTCGTGATTTATGCACCGCAGGGCGGCGTCGCCTTGGCCGGGTTTACATTGTTTGCCGACACCGGTCTGATCGCGACGGCGCTCGAAGCGATGCAGGCGATCGGTCTGTCGGCATTCGGACAAAGCGTTGTCTTCGGTCTTCTCGGCGGTTTCAGCGCGGCTTCCGCCGGTCTGTTGATGTTTGCGATGATGTTTTATGTCTTTGGCGAGGAGCGCGAACAGCGCGAGGCTCGTCCGCTGGCGCAGGGGGCGGTGGCCTGCACGGCGCTCGCCGCGATGCTTGCCACCATGATCTTCTTCGCCGGCGGCGAGGCGGGCGCACTGCTGGCGCTTGAGTTCGGCGCGCTTGGTGGCCTGTTCCTGACGGTCATGTCACTTGGCCAGTCGCACATCGAACCCGACGCGGTCACGGAGAGTGATTCAATCGAGCTTGACGCGGTCATCGCCGAGCATGCAGCCAATCACGCGGCTTTCAGCGCTCAGCTTGCGTCCTTGTCGAGGCAGGGAGCCCAGTCATGAAGGTCTTCCTCATCCTCTGGGTCACGCCCATCGTCCTGCTCGGCAGCTGGTACGGCCTGTCCTACTACGACATGAATTTCGGCTTTCGCATTCTCAGCCGCGATCTGCACGACCTGGTCTTCACCATCTATGGCAACCTGCTCGGCATACCCCCCGAAACGATTCCGCCACTGGTGCTCAAGGCGATCATTCTCGACACGTTTCTGGTCATCGGCTTTATCGTGATCAAGCGCCGCCGCAAGCAAATCTGGGCTGGCACGCGCAGGATGCTGGGCTGGACCGAAAGCCGCGAAGACGCGATGCAGGTCCCCAACTCTGCCGAAGCCGAGTATTCACGGATTTCCTGATGCAGCTTTCTGCGCGCGCAATCCGGCGAGCCGGTCGAGCGCGCCCTGCAGGATGAAACTGGCGGCTGCCGAATCGATGCGCTCCTTGCGCTTCTTGCGCGAAACATCCATCTCGATCAGCGCCCGTTCGGCGGCCACGGTCGACAGCCGCTCGTCCCAGAACACGAACGGAAGGTCCGTCTTCTGCGCCATGTTGCGCACGAAGGCCCGTGTTGCCTGGGCGCGGGGGCCTTCGCTGCCATCCATGTTGACCGGCAGGCCGATCACCGCCGCACCCACCTTGTCCTGTTCGAGCGCTGCCAACAGCGCCATCGCGTCGATCGTGAACTTCTTGCGCCGGATCATCGGCCGCGGCGAGGCAAGCCTCCACGACAGGTCCGAGACGGCCAGACCAATGGTTTCCGTTCCCAGATCGATGCCGGCGATGGTTTGCCCGGGCTTGGTGTGCTCGAACAGCTCTTCAATGGTAATGGCCGCCATTTTTTACTCTCTGCCTTTGCGCCACGGCGTCAGCCGCGCTAGATGGTGGGTTTAGCGAACAAGCCCTGGAAATGCGAGGGCTGGTCAATTGCGAGGGAGAGCAACGCATGAAAATCACCTGGCTCGGTCACGCCGCGTTCCGTCTGGAAACTGCCAAATCGACGATCCTCATCGATCCGTTCTTCACCGGAAACCCCTCCTTTGAAGGCAATGACCGCAAGGATGCGGTCAAGGACGTGACCCATATCCTGCTCACCCATGGTCACGCCGACCATATCGGTGATACCGCGACGATCGGCAAGGAAACCGGCGCGACCGTCGTCTGCAACTATGATCTTGGCATCTGGCTCGGCCATCATCAGGGTGTCGATAAGCTCGAGATGGGCAACACCGGCGGCACCATCTCGCTCGACGGCTTCTCGGCGACATTCGTCAACGCCTTCCATTCCTCCGCGCAGATCACCCAGGACGGTGTCTCGCATTCGCTCGGCAGCGCCAACGGCCTGATGTTGCATTTCGAGGATGAGCCCGGGCTTCTTCACATGGGCGACACCGACATCTTCTCCGACATGGCGCTGATCAACGAGCTGCACCGTCCGGAAATCGGCATCGTGCCGATCGGTGACCGCTTCACCATGGGCGGAGCGGTGGCGGCACTCGCCTGCCGCAGGTTCTTCTCCTTCGCCAAGGTGCTGCCCTGCCATTACGGCACGTTCCCGATCCTCGACCAGACCGCCGATGCCTTCGTCGAGGCGATGGAAGATGACGCTGAGACCGTTGCCGTGCCGAAATCCGGCGAGAGCGTGACTGTGTGAGACAAGCCCGTCCGGGCGACAACCAGACAAATCGGTGCCCCGCAGTTGCGCGGCTGCGCGCTCGCGGCTATAGCGGGGCCACCTGTTCATATCACCCGATGAGGACCCGATGTCCGTAGATCTTGCCACCGTCAAACGCGTTGCGCACCTGGCCCGCATTGCGGTCACCGACGAGGAAGCCGCCCGCATGGAAGGCGAACTCAACACCATTCTGGGCTTTGTCGAGCAACTCTCCGAAGTTGATGTCGATGGCGTCGAGCCGATGACTTCTGTTACCCCGATGGCGATGAAGAAACGTGTCGATGTCGTCACCGACGGCTCCAAGGCCGAGGACATCGTCGCCAACGCGCCCGACTCCACGGACAATTTCTTTGTCGTCCCCAAGGTGGTCGAGTAGCGCAATGGCTGTTTCGGTCGCCATTGAATCCCCGCTTCAGGATGACGTCACAGGGCTTGTCGAGGCGCTGGATGCCTATCTGGTGCCTCTGGCGCCGGTCGAATTTCATTTCGGCCTGAACATCGAGGAAATGGCGGGCGACGCCACCGCAGTGTTCGTGGCGCGCTCGGATGCGGGAGAGGCGGTCGGCCTCGGCGCACTCAAGGATGTCGGCCTCGACACCGGCCTGCGGACCGGCGAGGTCAAGCGGATGTTCACCGCGCCCACGGTGCGCGGCCAGCGCATTGGCTCGACGCTGCTCGATGCGATTTGCGCGCGCGCGCGCGAACTGGGCATTGAACGGCTGGTTCTTGAAACCGGCGTGGGCGAGGGGCTTGCGGCCGCCGTCCGGCTTTATGAAAATCATGGCTTCACCGAGTGTGGTGCCGTCCTCGATTACCCTGATTCCGGCTATTCCCGGTTCTTTGAAAAGAAGTTGTCCGCATGAGTGACCTGATCCGTCTGACCATCGCTGAAGCCCGAGACGAAATGAAGAAGGGCGCCTTTTCCAGCGTCGAGCTGACCGACGCCTATCTGGCGGCCATCGAGGCGGCCAACCCGGTGATCAATGCCTATGTGAAGATCACCGCCGACAAGGCCCGCGAGATGGCGAAAGCCTCCGACGCCCGCCGCGCCGGCGGTACGGCCGGCGCACTGGAAGGCATCCCGCTCGGCGTCAAGGACCTCTACGCCACCGATGGCGTTCACACCCAGGCCTGCTCCCACGTGCTTGACGGCTTCGAGCCGCGTTACGAATCCACCGTCACCGCCAATCTCTGGTCCGATGGCGCAGTCATGCTCGGCAAGCTCAACATGGACGAATTCGCCATGGGCTCGTCCAACGAGACCTCCTACTACGGTCCTGTGATCAACCCCTGGCGCGCCGAAGGCTCCAATGCCAACCTTGTGCCCGGCGGCTCCTCGGGTGGCTCTGCCGCTGCCGTTGCGGCGCTGATGTGCGCAGGCGCCACTGCCACCGATACCGGCGGTTCGATCCGCCAGCCCGCGGCCTTTACCGGCACCGTCGGCATCAAGCCCACCTATGGCCGCTGCTCGCGCTGGGGCATCGCAGCCTTTGCCTCCTCGCTCGACCAGGCCGGCCCCATCGCTCGCGACGTGCGTGATGCCGCGATCCTGCTCACGTCGATGGCCTCGGTCGACGACAAGGACACCACCTCGGTCGACCTGCCGGTACCCGATTACGAGGCGGCGCTGGGCGGTTCGGTCAAGGGCCTGAAGATCGGCATTCCGCGCGAGTACCGCATTGACGGCATGCCTGAAGAGATCGAAGCACTGTGGCAGCAGGGCATTGCCTGGCTCAAGGATGCCGGCGCCGAGATCGTCGACATCGAACTGCCGCACACCAAATATGCGCTGCCGGCCTATTACATCGTCGCCCCCGCCGAGGCTTCGTCCAACCTCGCCCGCTATGACGGTGTCCGCTACGGCCTGCGCGTGCCCGGCAAGGACATTGCCGACATGTATGAGCAGACCCGCGCCGCAGGTTTCGGCCAGGAGGTCAAGCGCCGCATCATGATTGGCACCTATGTCCTCTCCGCCGGTTATTATGACGCCTATTACCTGCGCGCCCAGAAGGTTCGCAGCCTGATCAAGCGTGATTTCGAAATGGCCTTCGAGGCTGGTGTCGACGCAATCCTGACGCCCGCGACCCCCTCCTCGGCCTTTGCCATCGGGGACGAGAGCCTCGCCAGCGACCCGGTCAAGATGTACATGCAGGACGTCTTCACCGTCACCGTCAACATGGCAGGTCTGCCGGGCATTTCAGTTCCTGCGGGCCTTGACCCGAAGGGTCTGCCGCTCGGCCTGCAGCTGATCGGCCGTCCCTTCGAGGAAGAAACCCTGTTCAAGACCGCCCACGTGATCGAGCAGGCCGCCGGCCGGTTCGAAGCCAGGAAGTGGTGGTAACACGCGGCTTGATTTCGAGCTGTCAGCAGACCTGATAGGGCCTTGCTCATCATGCACCACTCTTATGCGGCGTGTGGTCATTGACGGTTGTCAATGGCGGGCAATGGAAATCGGATACAATCCTTTGGTGTTGGAGGCTTTTTGCCCCACGTCTTTGAGGAGAGTGTCATGTCATCGAAAACAGTCCGAAAGCTGCTGGAACGTGATCCCGAATTCGTTGCGAAATTTCTCACCGGACCATCGTCCGCGCTGAAGGAGTATGGCATCGATCCGGAGACCCTTCCGGAAAAGCAAGTCCATGCCCTTGAGGCGATGGTTCAGCAGACCCAGGAAAACATTCGCACCAACGCCAAGTTGGTCGGTGTGGAAATGGCAAAGTCCGAATGGGGCATTGGCATGGGATGCTGCAACGACGTCAATACCCGCTTCATGGAGTAGCCGTTGCGGCGGCTCTGAAATGAAGACCCTTGCAATATATCTGACCGGCGCCTGCAATCTTCGTTGCAAGCATTGCAGCGTCGGTTTTGACCAATACAGGCCCCGCCAGGCCCTATCGGATGATGAAATCATAAGGGTGCTGGACCGGGCGCGCGAGCGTGAAGTTGAGTTCATTACCTTCCTTGGTGGTGAACCCTTCTATTCGCCGCATGACCTGCCCAGGATTTTCGGCCATGCCGAAGCATTGGGCATCAATGTCTCGGTGAACACCAACCTGTTCTTCTACGAACGTCTGGAAGAGCTGTTCGGCTACACCAGTTTGCAGAATGTTGTCGTCAGCGTCGACGGCGCGAGCGCCGAGAGCCATGATGCCATGCGGGGCAAAGGCAGCTTCGAGCGCACGGTCGGCAATCTGCGCAAACTTGTCAAAACCAGAAACGCACTCCGGCCGGATATCACGATCGATGTGACGTTTGCCCTGTCCGACCTCAATCGCCGGGACAATCTCAAGATGTTCAGGCTTGCAGAGGACATCGGGATCGACTGTCTCAATGTCAACATTGTCCAGCCGATAGGTCGCGCCGGCAAGTTCAGGCAAAGGGTGATGGGGGATGATGCGGGCTACATCGAAGCTCTGGCACAGATTTTCATCTATTTTCTGGCTCGCAAGCCCGCTTTCAAGCTCAGCGTTCCAATTCCTCCGGCAGTCGCCGCCTTTATCAACCAGAAATACGCAGTGCCGATGGAGGTCTTTACCAATGAACGGATGTGCGGCGGCACCTCCGTCTACACCTATATCGATCTTATGGGAAACCTGCTGCCATGTCCGGGTCTTTCCTATGAGGAGGGCCGGAACAGTCTGATGAACCGCAGACAATCGCGGCTTAGCATCGTTGATCACAAGATCTCCGAGATCGAGGAGAGCAGCCTGTTCCAGGCTTTTGAGACCGCCCGCAAGACGCATTCGAAGAACGCGTTGTTTGATCCCTGCAATCGGTGCGCGTTTTCCGACCGTTGTTCTCCATGCACATCTGCCTACTACAAGACCGGCGCCAATCTTGAAATCTCCCTGTGCAAGCGCGTCAGCAATCTGGTGGCCGAATCCGGTGAGCAGTTTTCGGTCTTCAAGCAAACGGACCTTTCCGAAAGCTTCTGACAGGCATGCCGGCGGAGCTTAAGTCCCCGCCGGACTTGATGGCGCACAAAATACCGGCAATTATGTTCAGACCCGTTCGCTTGGGGCGCAGCGGAGGAATCACGGAGCGGTCTTGATGATAGCTATCCGGCCTGCCAGTTCCGCGGAAGCTCAGGATCTCGCCAAGATCGGTCTGGCTGCCTGGGAAAAGGCGATACGCGTCTGGGGCGAGGATGCCGATCGCCTGCGTGAGAATGCCAGGGAAGCCTACTACGATTTCTGCACCCGCTGCTGGCCCGATATCCTGGTCGCCGAATGGGATGGCGAACTTGCCGGCTGGGGATCCTGCGAAAAAGCCGACGATTTCATCACCGATCTCTGGGTTTTGCCGGAGTTCCAGGGCAGGGGAATCGGCACCGCGCTGCTCGACAAGATTGAATCGGGCATCCGGCAGCGCGGTTTTACCGCCGCGCGGCTCGACACCCATGCGCGCAACATCGGCGCAATCCGGCTCTACAAGCGTCTGGGCTATCGGGTGAAGACCTATTTCGTCAGCTACTCCGAACCGCTTGATGAAGACATCGACAAGGTGGAGATGATCAAGGAATTCGAGCCCGGCACCGAACCTGCCGATCCCGGGACCGGTGACTATGGTCTTTACGGCATGTGATCCCGGGTGAGGGGACACGCTGGAGCGTTGCTTCTCTGCCGGGCAAAAAAAGACCCGGATGCGGTGATTCCGATCCGGGTTCCTAAGTCGGGCAAAGAAGACTTTGCCTAGAGGGAGCAGAAAATGCCTGAAAGGAAAATCAGGCCGCCGGTTGCGTGTTCGCTTCGGCGTTGGTGAGCACACGCTCGAAAAGGTCGTGGTTGCGGCAGAACGAAGGCGCTTCATCCGGATTTGCCTCGTGCGACAGCCAGTGCTGGCACGCATCCGGACGATCACAGGTCATGCAGCGGTTGGCCGCGCGGCGCAGCACGCCGGCATGATCCGGCAGCTTCCAGATCTCCTCGGCAACGCCAAGCTTCTTCATCATGGCGTCCATCAGGTCTGCCTGTTTCGTCAAGCGGCTGAAAATATCGAGTACGCTCATGATCATCTCCTCTTCGATGTTGACCACAGAATTCCATGAGACCCGTGCGGCCGCATTGATCTCGGTCAAACATTTTGCAGGTTGTATCGGGGTCTCGGGCCACCAGCAGCCCGGAAAGCCTTGCAGTCGGGCCGGCTTTGTTCTACCCGACAGGGAGCTGATCCTTGTAAGAAAATGAGCCTGCCATGAGCCTCGTCGATACCCGTACTCCCGATCCCAAACGCCTGATTTCCGGTGCCACCGGTGACTGGGAAATCATCATCGGACTGGAAGTCCACGCCCAGGTCACGAGCCATTCGAAGCTGTTTTCCGGCTCCTCGACCGAATTCGGCAAGGCCGCCAATTCCAATGTCAGCCTGGTGGATGCGGCCATGCCCGGCATGCTGCCGGTGATCAACGAGGAATGCGTGGCCCAGGCCGTGCGCACCGGGCTTGGCCTGAAGGCGCAGATCAACAACCGCTCGGTGTTCGACCGCAAGAACTACTTTTATCCCGACCTTCCGCAGGGCTATCAGATCTCCCAGTACAAGGATCCGATCGTCGGCGAAGGCAAGATCATCATTTCTGTCGGTCCTGACCGCCAGGGCCAGTTCGAGGACATCGAGATCGGCATCGAGCGGCTCCACCTCGAGCAGGACGCCGGCAAGTCGATGCACGACCAGCACCCGTCTATGTCCTATGTCGATCTCAACCGCTCCGGCGTCGCGCTGATGGAAATCGTCTCCAAACCGGACATGCGCTCGGCCGACGAGGCCAAGGCCTATGTCACCAAGCTGCGCTCGATCCTGCGCTATCTGGGCACCTGCGACGGCAACATGGACGAAGGCTCGATGCGCGCCGACGTCAACGTGTCCGTGCGCAAGCCCGGCGGTGAATTCGGCACCCGCTGCGAGATCAAGAACGTCAACTCGATCCGCTTCGTCGGCCAGGCGATTGAATCCGAAGCCCGTCGCCAGATCGCCATCATCGAGGACGGCGGCACGATTGACCAGGAAACCCGCCTGTTCGATCCGCAGAAGGGCGAGACCCGCTCGATGCGTTCCAAGGAAGACGCGCACGACTATCGTTACTTCCCCGATCCGGATCTGTTGCCGCTGGAATTCGATGATGCCTATGTCGCCGCGCTGAAGGCCGATTTGCCCGAGCTGCCGGATGACAAGAAGGCCCGCTTCGTCGCCGATATGGGCCTGAGCGTCTACGACGCCTCGATCCTGGTCTCGGAAAAGGCGATCGCCGACTATTTCGAGGAAGTGGCGGCTGGTCGCGACGGCAAGATGGCTGCCAACTGGGTGATCAACGACCTGCTGGGCGCCTTGAACAAATCCGGCAAGGGCATTGAAGAGACTCCGGTTTCCCCCGCTCAGCTCGGCGCCATCATCGACATGATCAAGGACGGCACCATTTCCGGCAAGATCGCCAAAGACCTGTTCGAAATCATCTGGGAAGAAGGCGGCGATCCGGCAGAAGTGGTCGAAAAACGCGGCATGAAGCAGGTCACCGATACCGGCGCCATCGAGAAGGCCGTCGACGAGGTGATTGCCGCCAACCCGGATCAGGTGGCCAAGGCCCAGGCCAAGCCCGCGCTCGCCGGCTGGTTCGTCGGCCAGGTGATGAAGGCAACCGGCGGCAAGGCAAACCCGAAGGCGGTGCAGGACCTGGTCAAGGCCAAGCTCGGCATCGAGCAGTAAGCTGCCGTGGCAGCTGGCGGTCTTTCGGTGATGGACTACGCTCAGGCTCTCTGGGATTACCACAACACCGGGACATCGCTTGAGCAAGCCGACGTTATTGTCGGTCTGGGGAGTTATGACCTGCGTGTGGCGGATCGCTGCGCAGAGCTCTATGCCGAAGGATGGGCGCCGCTGGTGATCTTCACCGGCGCCTCGGGCAACTGGACCAGCGGAAAGCTTGCAGGGTCCGAGGCCCAGGCGTTTTCAGACCGCGCTATTGCCTTGGGCGTACCGCAACACGCAGTCCGGCTTGAAGAGACGGCAACCAATATCAGCGAAAACATCAGGTTTGTTCGCGCCCACGCACCCGGAGCCGGCAAAGTGATCTGGGTCACCAAGCCGCAAACACAGAGGCGGGTGAGCGCGACGCTTCCGGTCAGTTGGCCCGGGGTGATCTCGATAATCACTGCTCCGCAGCACGGGTTGGCGGCGCAACCCGTTGCGCATCATTCGTTTGAGGCGTTGGTCTCCGAGATGGTTGGTGATACATGGCGCATGGCTGCATACGCTGACAAAGGGTTTCAGGCCCGGCAACCACTGGGGCCGGATGTGCAAATGGCTTTTGATGAGTTGGTTGCGGCCGGCTTCACGGACCATTTACCGCCAACGGTTCGTTCGCTTCTTGACCGCTGAACCCGTTGGGGATGAAACTGCTCATGCTTCCGGTGAGCAAGAGTCAATCGCAATGGGCGCATTCGCAAACACCAGGGAAAAATTGATGTTCTTCGTCCGCTCCGCATCTTCACGCGACATCCCGGCGATCCGGGAGGTGCTGGCCGAGACCTGGCGCGCCACCTACGCGCCGTTCTACGGGGCGGCGAAGGTCGAGGAGATCATCGCCGACTGGCATTCGGAAGCTGCGGTCAAGGCCTCGCTGGAGCGGCCGGACGGCGAATTCCTGGTGGCCGATGACGGTAACCGGATCGGAGGCATGGCCTTCGCCAGTCACGCTTCGGGAACCCATGTCGTCTCCCTGCATCAGCTCTATGTCAGGCCCGAATGCCAGGGGCTTGGCATCGGTCGTGATCTCTTTGCCGAGATCGAGACCTGCTTTCCCGGAGCACAGAGCCTCACGCTGGAAGTCGACCCCGGCAACGAGCCGGCGATTGCCTTTTACCAGGCGCATGGAATGAGCGAGACCGGTCGCACCGACAATTGCGGCAAGGGCCAATCGGGTATTCCCGCGCTCATCATGACAAAACCGCTCGCCGGATAGGGCGCGGCGCCTTATCAGTTTGCCTGCAACTCCTGGCCCCTGTCATCCCAGAACCGCACGGCGGAGCACTCCCGGATGAAATCCCTGCGGGAGAGATCGCAGGCGACCTCGACGGCTGCCATCAACGCTTCCTTCGAATCCCAGCCGCACAGATACTCGTGCCAGTGGATGCCTTCCTTGTGCTGGACGAAGAGATCCGCCGACCAGCCTGCCGGATAGCACCATTTCACCCTGAGGCAGTCTTGCGCCATCGCACCGCCTTCAACGCACTTCTGCCGCGCGCAGGCGAGCGTCTTGTCGGTGCTTTGTCCGGTGCATACGCCCGAGGATTGTTCCGGCGCCTCGGCGAAGGCGATGCCGATCGGGCCGTCCTGGGCGATTGCCGGCGATGCCACCGCCAGCGCGATCAGGATTGTATAAATATGTTTCAGAATCATCGGTTGTCCCCCACTGCGTGTCCTGTCCCCGGATCATGCGGGCATTTTTCCTGTGTGAACAGTCCAGAGTCCGATTGACCCGGGCAGAAGCATGCCGACAAGGTTACCGGACGACGATCTACGTAAGCTTGATTGTCGGCATCCGCAGGCGCGGAACGGCCAGGGGGCGCAAGGCATGACACAGGGTTACAAAATCGCCATACCGGTCTTCGTCCTCGGCTTTCTTGCCGGAGCGGGTTTCTGGTACCTGTTTTCACCGTCCTTCATAGATCGTGTGGTCAGCGAGGAGCTGCCTGCAGGCCTCGAACTCACGGAAACGCGCAACGGCCAGTTCCGCGATGTCGATGGAGCGCACCGCGGTTCGGGGATGGTGAGGGTGCTCTCCAATGAGGCCGGCGGTGCGCTGCTGCGGTTCACCGATTTCGAAGTGACCAACGGTCCGGATCTGGAAGTGTGGCTGGTCCGGAACCCGGATCCGAAAAGATCCGCCGATGTGAGCGCCAGTCAATGGGTGTCGCTCGGCCCGCTCAGGGGCAACAAGGGTGACCAGACCTATGTGGTTCCCGAAGGCACTGACATGGCCGACTGGGGATCCGTGGTGATCTGGTGCGAGCAGTTCAGCGTGCTGTTTTCGGTCGCTACCCTCCTGCCGGCGGGAAACTGAACTGATGGCAGCCAAGGTGGAGATCCGCCACGCCGAACGCACCGATGTGGCAACCATTGCGGCGATGTTCGCCGAGGATGCGCTTGGCGGGCACGGCGACAGTGACGATCCGGCAGATCTGCCGGACTATCTCGCCGCATTCGACCGTATCGCTGCAAGTCCCAACGACAGCCTGTATGTTGCGGTCTGCGACGGCGAGGTGGTCGGCACATTCCAGACCACGCTGATCACATCGCTGACCGGCAGGGGTGCATCCAATCTGACCGTGGAAGCAGTCCATACCCGTTCCGACATGCGCGGGCACCGGATCGGCGAGGCGATGATCAGTCACGCCATCGAACAGGGCAGGGCGCAGGGTGTCCGTCTGATCCAGTTGATGTCAAACGCCAGCCGCCAGGACGCGCACCGGTTTTACACCCGTCTCGGGTTCACTCAGAGCCATTTCGGTTTCAAGTTGAAATTGCGCTGAGCTGCGGGCTGCGAGACTGGACAATACCGCTTCAGCGGGCCATAAGGCGGGTTGTGACGCGGCTGCGATTTGGCCGCCAGGTCCACGCACGAGAGGCTTTCATGAAGGCGCTACTTCTTCAGATTTTCACCTGGTGGAACGGACAGACCCTCGGCACCCGGTTTCACACCTGGCGCCACGGCAAGCGCGTCGGTGAAGATGCGGCCGGCAATGTCTATTATGAAGGCGGTTCGGACTCCGAAGGCCGCACACGGCGCTGGGTGATTTTCAACGGCCCATCCGAGCCTTCGGCGATTCCTTCCGGCTGGCATGGCTGGATGCATCACCGTACGGATGTTTCGCCCGCGGCCGAAACCTATGTGGCCAAGGCCTGGGAACAGGCGCATGAGGCCAACATGACCGGCACCGCTCGGGCCTACCGTCCGAAGGGCTCGATCCTCAATCAGGGTGCACGCCCGCATGTCACCGGCGATTATGACGCCTGGACCCCGAAATCCTGATCTGCTGCCTGAGCCTTGGCGCAGCCATGCCACAATTCATGGTTAACGCTTCATTGACGGCGGTAAGCTAGGCTTTCGGCTGGACGTGCCGGGAACGGCCCCTTGCGGCCTTGTGACGAGTGAAGCGAATGATTTTTCCCAAGAATATCCTTGCAAGAAGCGCGGGAGCGCTTGGTTTTGCCGCAGTTGCGCTGGCCGGTCCGGCAACACCGGTCGAGGCTGCCCGTATCGAGAACCCGGTTGCGGTGTTTTCAGGCATCGACAAGATCACCGGGCGAATCACCACCTTCGACGTCTATGTCGGAGAGACCGTCCAATTCGGCGCGCTGCAGGTCACCCCGCGGGTCTGCTACAGCCGCGACGAGACCGAGGCGCCGAAGACAACCACCTTTGTCGAGGTTGATGAGATCACTCTCGACCGCAAGATCCGGCGTCTGTTCACGGGCTGGATGTTCGCCGACTCTCCAGGGCTCAACGCCGTCGACCATGCCGTCTATGACGTCTGGCTCAAGGACTGCAAGCAGGAATCGGATGTTCCTGCGCCATCGCCGGGCAACTGATTTCTTCGGATCTTTGTGAAGCCTGGACATCGGTTATCCGGGCGGTCCGGCTCGATTATGATCGCTGCCGTCCCATGTCAAAACGCCGCGCATCCAATCTGATGCGCGGCGTTTTCTCTGGCTGTTGCGGTTCAGCCGCTCAGCGTGATGCAACCGGCGTTACCAGCGGGGTGATGCGTCGGATCGTGACCCGCCTGTTGAGCCGTTCCGGCGCCTCCGTGCGTACCTTCAGGTAGCGTTCGCCATATCCCTGTGTGACCAGGTTCTCCGGAGGAATGCCGAACACATCACTCAGAGCCACGGCAATCGTTTCCGCCCGCCGGTCCGAAAGCAGCAGGTTGGCCTCGTCACGGCCAACCGCGTCGGTGTGGCCTTCGATCAGGAAGGTCTCGGCCGGATTGCGTTCGAGTATCCTGCTGATTGCATCGGCAACATCCGCCAGCCTCTGGATCTGGTCTTCGGCAATCGTCGCCTTGCCGAATTCAAACGTCAGGCTGTCGAGGTCGACACGACGTACCTTGTCGCGGACACGGGCCGAGCGCCGGACTTCTTCGACCGAGTAGAGGCGTTCGACCTGCTCCACCGGCGGCTCGAGCAGGAAGTCCAGGAACGCAGACGGATCGGCGGACGTGGCATCAAGGATATAGTCGCCGATCGGAATAGACAGCCGCAGCGGCGGAAGCTCGCGGCCGGGGTCGACAAAGGCCTCGCGCGAACCGTCGCTCTTCGCTTCAGCGTAGAACAGGACATATTCGCGCCCGTCCGGCATCACCTTGCTGCGCTGGATGACATCGCCCCAGCGGTTGGTGATGGTGACCAGCTTGACGCCGTTCGGCCTTTGGATGACTTCACGCACCCGGCCGCCGCGCAGCTGCTCATAATAGACCTCGTTGCTGCCGGCCCTCAGTCGGTTGCCGTCATCATGCTCGATGATGGTGCGGTTATCGATCTGAATGATGGTCCGGTTGTCGATCTGGTTGACGACGCTGACATTGGTCTGCGCCTCCCGTTCGGGACGTTCCTCCATCCTTTCGCCGATTTCGGCAAGTGACTGGGGTGCGGGTTCACTCGCGGTTGTCTTGGCCTGGGCGTCTGCATCTGATGTCGGCGCAGGAGCTGCCGGGCCGCTTGATGCCGGGGCGGGTGCCGCAACACTTCCAGCTTCGGGTCCGGTGTCTTCCTTGGCGCTGTCAAGCACCGGTGCGCCGTCCTCGACCGGAAGGGTGAGAACGTCTTCATCGCCTGCTGCCTCTGCCTTTTCCGGTTCTTGCGGGGTGTCTGGCGAGGCGGTGTCTGCTTCAGCTTCCGAGTTGGACCCGGTATCTGAGCCTGCGTCTGCTTCAGCGGCGGTGTCTGCGGCAGGTGCCTGGTTGTCATCGGCCGAACCTTGCTGTGCCGGGGTCTCTTCGGGGTCGGAGCCGGCCGGGGTCGCATCTGCAGGCGCGGCTTCCATCGGTTGGCTGTCTTCCGGTGCTGTGTCCGCGGCAGGTTCAACCATAGGCGCAGCGGCTTGCGGTTGCGTAGCGGTTTCGTCCTCCGCTTCCGGGGCGGTCTGCTCTGCGGGTGCGTCTTCGACTGGCGCCACCTCCTTCACCGCCGGCTCGTTGGCCGGCGCGGGGTCCGGTTCCACCGCTTCTGCGGGCTCTTCGGCCTGCGGACCGGTAGCAGGGGGCGTCGCGGTATTTTCCGGGGCCGGTAAATCGGGGTCCTCGACCTCGGGCGTTGTCGCCGCCGGGGCAGTCTCGGTCGGAGTCTCCTCAGTCGCCGTCGTGTTCTCGGCAACAGGCTCGACGGCAACGGTTCCGGCTTCATCGCCAACCGGCGCTGCCGGCTGTACGGCTGCGGCATCGCTCTCGGTACTTGCGTCCGCCGGCTTGGGAGCGGGAGATGACGCCTCGGGAACAGGGGCGGTTTCCGCTGTGGGGGCGGGCGCTTCAGGTTCCGCTTCATTCGTGGCCTGGGCTGCGGCCTGGGCGGCCTCGAGTTCAGCCTCGGCGGCTGCGACGTCGGCCTGGGCTTGCGCGACATCGCCACCGGTAGATTCGGCGGTTGCCTGACGCTCGACAGCGCCCTTGAGCGCGGCCTCGGCATCGGCAACACTCGATTGAGCATTGATCAGGTTCCGTGTCACCACGGGCACGTTGATGTTCAGAGATCTGTTCTGGTTCATCGGCAGCGCGTGGGAAAAGCCTATGCTGCAAAGGCTGATGGCGGTGGAGGCAAGTAGAATCCGTGTTGATGTCACGAGGGCATCTCCTGTGGGTGATCGTTCCTTCCTGCCCTCAACGCCTCTGTGCACCCGGCGGTTCCATTCGCCCTGAAGTCAAATGGTATCGAACAGCAGCTTTCTGAACGGATCACGCGCGCCCGGAGCCTGATCCAGATGCCCTGGTCGTTCTGGTCATGTGAGTGGACCTTACCGCCGGAGGGGCATTTGCCAGCGCGTCGCCATGGTTTTGGTAAACGCGGGTAGACCTGCGCTCAGGGAAACGGCAGGTCTCGCCCTTCGAGCGCCTCGGCCAGCATCCCGGAGTAATCGTCCCGTGGGATATCGATGGCGCCAAAGCGCTTCAGGTGCTCGGTGGTAAACTGGGTGTCGAGCAGCACGAACCCGCGCTCACGCAGTTTCTCGACAAGATGGACGAGGCAGATTTTCGAAGCGTCCGTGGCGCGGCTGAACATGCTTTCGCCGAAGAACGCACGGCGCAACGACACGCCATAAAGCCCGCCGACCAGCTCGCCGTCCAGCCAGGCTTCAACCGAATGGGCGTGGTTGAGCCTGTGTAGCTCGCCGTAGAGCTCGGTAATGGTTGAATTGATCCAGGTCGAAGGGCGATTCTCGACGCTCTCCGCGCAGGCCGCCACCACCTGGTCGAATGCCGTGTTGAACCTGATCTCGAAGGGGGCCTGCCGCACCGTGCGGGCGAGCCGCTTGGGGATGTGGAACGCATCGAGCGGCAGCACGCCCCGCAACTCCGGTTCGACCCAGAAAAGATCCGGATCGTCAGCCGAATCCGCCATCGGAAACAGGCCCGAGGCATAGGCGCGCAGCAGAAGATCTGGCGTGATCCTGTGATCGGCGCCGTGCCGCACCTCAGCCTCCCCGGACCGGTTTCAGATCAGGACTTTTTCCCTGCCTTGGCCGCAAGGAATTTTTCAAGCCAGTGGATGTCATAGTCGCCATTTGCGATGTCCGGATTGGCAAGAAGATCACGGAAGAGAGGGATCGTGGTGTTGATCCCGTCAACCACGAATTCATCAAGTGCCCGCCTCAGCCGCATCATGCATTCGACACGCGTGCGGCCATGGACGATCAGCTTGCCGATCAGGCTGTCGTAGTAGGGCGGGATCTTGTAGCCCTGATACACGCCGGAATCGACCCGCACACCCAGTCCGCCGGGCGGATGGTAATGCGTGATGGTGCCGGGCGAGGGCACGAATGTGTTCGGATCCTCGGCATTGATCCGGCATTCGATGGCGTGACCATGGAAGCGGATGTCTTCCTGGGTCACCGACAGACCGGCGCCTGAGGCAACCCGGATCTGCTCATTGACCAGGTCGATGCCGGTAATGGCTTCCGTTACCGGATGCTCGACCTGAAGACGGGTGTTCATCTCGATGAAATAGAACTTGCCGTCCTCGTAGAGGAATTCAACGGTGCCGGCGCCGCGGTACTTCAGCTTGCGCATCGCCGCCGCGCAAATCTCGCCGATTTCCATGCGCTGGTCTTCGTTCAGCGAGGGAGAGTTGGCTTCTTCCCACACCTTCTGGTGCCGGCGCTGCAGCGAGCAGTCACGTTCGCCGAGGTGGACCGCGTTGCCTTCACCGTCGCCCAGAACCTGGATTTCGATATGGCGGGGACGGCCGAGATATTTCTCGATGTACACGGCCGCATTACCGAAGGCCGCACCGGCTTCCGAGCGCGCGGTCGACAGCGCCAGCGAAAGTTCTTCCTCGTTGTTGGCCACCTTCATGCCGCGGCCGCCGCCGCCGGCTGTCGCCTTGATGATCACAGGAAATCCGATTTCCTTGGCGATCTTGGCGGCGTCCTCGTCCGTGGTGATTTCACCTTCGGATCCCGGAACCACCGGAATGCCCAAGGCTTCAGCGGTCTTCTTGGCGGTGATCTTGTCACCCATGATGCGGATGTGATCGGCGGTCGGTCCGATGAAGGTGATGCCGTGGGCATCAAGGATATCGGCGAACTTGGCGTTCTCGGACAGGAAGCCGTACCCCGGATGCACCGCGTCCGCGCCGGTGATTTCGCAGGCGGCCACGATCTGGTGGATATTGAGATAGCTGTCGCGCGAGGGCGGTGGGCCGATGCAAACGCTCTCGTCGGCTAGGCGCACATGCATGGCATCCTGGTCGGCGGTGGAGTGCACCGCAACCGTCTTGATGCCGAGCTCCTTGCAGGCGCGCAGCACCCGGAGCGCGATCTCACCACGGTTTGCAATGAGAACCTTGGAGAACATAGGCTCGCTCACTTATTCTATCACGATCATCGGTTCAGCGAATTCCACCGGATCGCCGTCGGTAACCAGAACGCTCACCACCTTGCCGGCGCGCGGTGCGGGGATCTGGTTCATCGTCTTCATCGCCTCGATGATCAGGATGGTCTGGCCTTCCTTGACCGACTGACCGATCTCGACAAACGGCTTGGCGCCAGGCGCGGGCGAAAGATAGACGGTGCCGACCATCGGCGCAGTCACTGCATTTGCCGAAGACGGGGCTGCTGCAGGGGCGGCTTCGGCCTGGGGTGCTGTGGCAGCCTGCGGCGCCGGAGCCTGCGGTTGGGCGACCGGTGCATGGATCATCTGCGGCGTTCCCGCGCGGCTGACCCGCACGCGCAAATCATCCTGTTCGATCTCGATCTCGGTCAGATCGGTTTCGTTGAGGATATTGGCCAGATCCCGGATCAGTTCCTGGTCGATCGACGGTTTTCGTGTTGCCATCGGACTATTGCCTTTGTTTTTGTTGTTGCGGACGGCAGCTTGAGCCATTCCGCTGGTTGACTGTCCTTTACAGCCCCTGGCGGCCCGGTGACAAGCCCGGGTGGCGCTGGGAACCGCGAATAGGACCGAAACCCGGTATCAGGGGCAGGCCCTCCAGCCGACATCCATACACTGTCTGGCGGAAATCATGGGAATCCATTCGTGGGCGCGCAGGATTGTCCACAAGCGATTGGCCCGGGTGATCAGCAATGAAGCTTCAGTTCCGGGCCTGACAGCGGCTTCTTGGGGATGTGGGGGCTCAGCAGACGGTGCTCTCGCACTGACGCATGTTGGCGATCTTTGCAAGCAGGGCGTCCTCGCCCACGGCGCCGAATACGGCCTCGTCGCCAATCACGAAAGAGGGCGTGCCGGAAATGCCGAGCGCGTTGGCAAGCTCGTAGGTCTGGCGGATCGACTGGTCGATCGCCGGATCACTCATGCCTTGCTTGAGGGCTTCCTCGTCGACGCCGAAGGACTTGGCAACCTCGATGGCGTGTGCCTCGGTTGCGCGAACGTCCGAGCTGAGAAGTTCGATGTGAAAATCGCCGTATTTTTCCGGCGCGAGCGTGCGGAATGACATCGCCACCCGGTGTGCCGCGAGCGAATCGGGGCCAAGGATCGGGAATTCCTTGAGAACGAAGCGGATGTTGGGATCCTTGTCCAGCATGGCGACCATGTCGTTCATGGCGCGTTTGCAGAACCCGCAATTGTAGTCGTAGAACTCGACCACGGTCACGTCACCCTCCGGATTGCCGAGCACGATGTCTTCGGGTGCATTGAAGATCGCCTCGCGGTTCTCGGAGATCGCCGCCTGTGCCATCACACGGCTCTCGGCTTCCTTCTTGATCTCCAGAGCCTGGCTCATCTCTTCGATGAGCTCCGGATTTGCCAGCAGATATTCGCGAATGAAGGCGCCGAATTCCTGTTTCTGCGCGTCGTCAAGTGCTGCGGCCGGCAGCGGCAGTGCGGTCGACATGCCAAGAAGAAGAGCGGCCACCAGGCCCCTGCGGTTGCGAAATCCCATGTCGATTGTTCCTTCTGCCTGTCCACGCGGTCGCATCCCGTGCGCCGCAGATGCGTTCTAGTTTCCGATGGTTAAAATGTCATTTGCCCGGATCGATCCGGGTGACCCCTTTGGCAGCTTCTGCAGCGCGCGCGCCGCAAATGCCCTGGCTTCGCGCCGGTTTCCGGCCCTGAAGTTGCCCTCGGCCATGGCCAGTTCGGCATTGGCGATATCGCCGGCCTGGCCGTAGGCTTGCGAAAGATGGCGGTAGGCGTTGAAATTGTCCGGTTCGGCCTGCAAGGCCACCCGCAATTCTTCGATGGCGCGGTTCATGTTTCCAGGCTGCCCTGACGCCACCAGTGCAAAGCCAAGCCTGGCGCGGATCAGCGGCGACTTGCTGCGGTCGAGCTTGAGCGCCTGTCCAAATGCCTTGATCGCCTCGTCGCTTCTGCGCAGCTTGAGCAGCACTTCCCCGCGGAATTCGTGGAAATAGGCATTGTTGGGCTGTTCACGGATCAGGGCATCGAGTTTTTGCAGGGAAGCGGCCGAGTTGCCCGACAGGTCGGTGGCAATGGCCTCGCCGTAGCGTGCCGCAAGCGAACCACGGTCATCCGAGAACATCCTGGCCACCGCCTGTGCGCCCCCCGTATAGGCGGCGATTTTGGCTCGCATCAGTTGATGCCGCTCGTTCAGGGCGGCTGGATCCCTTGCGTCGAAATGCTTGCTCTTGCGCGCCAGTTCCTCAAGCAGCGCAATGCGTTCGCGCGGCAGCGGATGGCTGATCTGATAGGGGTCGACCTGAACCCCGGACAGCGACAGGCTGCGGGAGAAACGCTGAAACGTGGTCAGCATGCCCTGCATCGATTGTCCGGTGGCGTTGAGATAGCGCGCCGCGGCCTGATCGGCGTTCATTTCCTCAGACCGCCGGTAGCTGAGCAGATTGCGTTGTGCCAGCGTCGGCGTGGCCGTGATCAGCGCGCCGCCTGCCTGGGCGCCGGTGTCGCTGCCGGAAATGCTGCCAGCCGCCAGCGCCCCGATGCCCAGCAGGCTGCCGACGATGGAGAGCGTCTGGGCAGTGGCGATCTGTTCGCGCAATCTCTGCTGGTGGCCCCCGGCAAGGTGTCCGGCCTCATGGGCGATCACACCGATGATCTCGTTCGGAACCGTCGAATCTGCCAGGGCCCCGGTGTTGATGAACATCCGTTGCCCGTCGACGAAGGCGTTGAAACTCGGATCGTTGACAAGCACGATCTGCACCCGGCTCGTCTTCAGGCCGGCGGCGTTGAAGATCGGGTTGGCATAATCTTTCAGGAGGGTTTCGATTTCTGCGTCCCGGACCACCGCAACCCGGCCTTGGGAGTGCGCCGGCAACGCCAGTGCCAGCGAGAGCGCCACAGCCGTTGCTGTTGCCACCGAACGCCGCAGCCATCCCGGCCCGCGTTTGGCTTTGCCGCCTGAAAGGAATTGTGTCGCCATGATGCGTGATGTCCTTCTCATGGAACCGGAAAGTAATGGCTCGGCCCGGAAAAGCAATCGCCCGGCCGGCACAACTTGCCCATCTCTCGCTCTTGTGATGGACACGACAATCGGGCATTTGTGCGGCCATCAAAGGTCCTTCGGGCGCTGCGTGGACTATGCCGCACCAATGCGGTCACGGAGCTTCGTACAGACACGACATTGCATTTGCAGCCCGGGTGGGTGGCGACAGGAGTTCAGGATTTGACAATTCAGCGCAAGCCGTCGGTCGAGCCGTTTCATGCCATGGACGTCCTTGCCGAAGCGACGCGGCTCAAGACGGAGGGAAAGCCGGTCATTTCGATGGCGGTTGGCCAGCCGGCCCATCCGGCGCCTGCCACGGCCCGCGCCGCCGCCAGCCGCGCCCTCGAGTCCGGCAAGCTGGGCTATACGGATGCGCTGGGAACCAAGAGCCTGCGCCAGGCAATCGCTGCACGCTACAGCAGTGAATATGGTGTGGATCTCGATCCGCGCCGGGTCGCGGTGACCACCGGGTCGTCGGCGGGCTTCAATCTGGCATTTCTGCAATTGTTCAATCCGGGAGATCTGGTCGTCATCACCCGGCCCGGCTATCCGGCGTACCGAAATATCCTCTCGGCACTCGGGCTCAAGGTGATCGAGATTGCTGTCGGTGAGGAGACCGGCCACGCGCTGACACCGGCGGCGATCGAGGCGGCCGGACGGGAAGCCGGTGCCAGGGTTTCCGGTGTCTTGATTGCAAGCCCGGCCAATCCCACCGGCGCCGTTCATTCCCGGCAGGCGATAGCCGAGCTCGATGCCTGGTGTGCCGCCCGCGGCGTCGCCTTCATTTCAGACGAGATCTATCATGGCCTGACCTGGACCGGCGAGGAAGCCACCGCGCTTTCCGTCTCCGACAATGCGGTGGTGATCAACTCGTTCTCCAAGTATTTCTGCATGACCGGCTGGCGCATCGGTTGGATGGTGCTGCCAGACGATCTGGTGCGGCCGGTCGAGTGCCTGGCGCAGAGCCTTTACATAAGTGCGCCCGAACTCTCCCAGATTGCTGCGGAGGCAGCCCTTGAAGGCACCGCCGAAATGGAGCGGGTGAGGGAGGGATACCGGCAAAACCGGTCACTGTTGGCCGAGCGCCTCCCTGCGCTGGGTTTGCCGTTTGCCGCGCCTATGGACGGGGCATTCTACGCCTGGGTCGATGTGTCCCGTCACACCAATGATTCAATGGCGTTTGCCCGGCAGATGCTCTCCGACATTCATGTGGCAGCCACTCCCGGCAGGGATTTCGATCCTGTCGACGGTGCTCGCTTCATGCGCTTCTCCTATGCAGGCAGTCATGACGATATGAAGATTGCGCTGGATCGCATCGAAGCGTGGATTGATCGTCGATGAGCGACGGAGAGAAAACCGCGTTGTCCGACTGTTCCGCCGATGCGGCCGGATCCGGCATCCTTACCAAACGAACCCGCATGCGGCGCCACAGGATTGACGATTTCGACAAGTCCGCAGCACTCTGGAGCGATCCCGATGTTGCCCGGTACATCTCGGGCAGACCCTCCACACGCGCCGAATCCTGGTCGCGCCTGCTGCGCTACATCGGCCATTGGCAGGCGCTGTCTTTCGGCTACTGGGTGGTCGAGGACCGCGTGACCGGGCAGTATCTCGGGGAAGTCGGTTTGGCGGATTACAAACGCGACATGACACCATCAATTGAGCGATGGCCTGAAATGGGCTGGGTTCTGGCCCCTCATGCCCAGGGGCGGGGTCTGGCGACTGAGGCGGTCGCTGCGGCACTCGACTGGAGCGACCGGATGCTGGCTTCAGAACGGACCGTCTGCCTGATGGATCCCGGCCACCGCGCATCGATCCGCGTTGCGGCCAAGAATGGCTTTGTCGAGCGCTGTTCCGGTGAACTCGGCGGCAGCCCTGTCTTGATCATGGAGCGGCTCAAGCCGGCGACCTGAGCCGCTCGGAAACAGCTACCCTTCAGCCCAACAGTGATCAGATGGCATCCTGGCTTGCCGCTTCGGCCTTAGATGGTGCTTGACCTCCACCTCCAAAGAGCCCGTGTTTCTGACATCATTCAGACATTCCGGGTTTTCCGTTATGTCTGCGTGGAGAGGCTTGTGCCTCCGCGTGGGCTCTGCCGGCTTGCCGGCAGCCAAGTAGGCGTGGCTGGCGCTGTGTAGCAAGGAACCCCGGCTGGCCAAACGCTACAAGCATCGCCAACCAATCTAGGTCGAATAAACAAGTGATTACAATATATTGTTATTATATTCTAATAGATTGAATTAAGATATTGATTGGCTCTCAGAGCACGCCAGCTTGTTCCCTCAACCAAAAAAGCCGGCGCTGAACGCCGGCTTTCTGGTTCTCTGGATCCCTGGCTCAGAAGAAGCCGCGCTTCTGCCACCAGCCAGCCTTCTTCGGCTTCTTCTCCTCCGCATCAGGGGAGGAGGAGGTGACAACCGGTGCGGTCGCGATCGCTGCGAGATCGGTGCGGGCGCGGCGTTCGGCCGGTGTTTCCTCACGCGTCTCATCGCTCTCCCCGGCGTCCGTCTCCGATGCCGCGACAGCCGTTTCGGCCGCAGCCGCCGGTTCGTCTCCACCGGTTTCGGCATCGGTCTGGGTGGCAGGCTCTGAAGTCGCAGCAGCTGCCGCGGCCTCTTCCTCCGCAGCCTTGTCAGCGGCGATCTGTGCCTTGGTCCGGCGCTTCTTGCGAGCCGGCTTCGCGGGCTTTTCGTCCGCAGATGCATCAGCAGCTTCGGCCGGTGCCGCTTCTGCTACCGGCGCGTCTTCACTGACGGCTTCGGTCTCGGCGGTGTCGGTACGGACTTCGTTCTCATCGGACATGGTGTCGGATGATGCGGTCACGTCTTCCGCAGACGAGGTCTCGTCAGCGGCTTCCGCCGAACCGTTACCGTCTTCCTCGCGGTTGCGGCGGCCACCGCGTTTGCCCCTGCGGCGGCGCTTGCCGCGGCGCTGGTCGTCGCCATCGCCGTCCGAAGTGGCTTCCGCGGTGTCGCCGTCCGAAGAGCTCTCGTCGCTGGCCTCGTCCTGGTCGGAGCCATCGTCCGCGGAGGCTGACTGACCGTCGCCCTGGCCATTCTCTCCGTCCGACTTGCGGCCACCGCGACGGCGGCGCCGGCGCCGCTTCTTGCCCTGGCCGTCCTCGCGTTCGCCCCGGTCGTCGCTGCGGGCTTCCGATGTGTCTTCGGTTTCGCTGGCTTCGTCTTCGACTTCCTCGACAATGTCCAGGTCGTCATCATCTTCCGGATAGGCCGGCGAATTGATGGTGATGTGGTCGATATTGACCGGTGATTCCACCGCTGCACCACGTTCGATGGTAAAGTGGTTTGCCCCCACCGTTTCGTCGGCCGAGAAGCTGATCGAGACGCCGAAGCGTTTCTCCAGATCGACAACCGTGTCACGCTTGTGGTTGAGCATGTAGAGTGCGGTGTCGGCCGTGGTGCGCACGATGATGTCGTGGGTGGTGTTCTTGAGCAGATGCTCCTCGACACCGCGCAGCACGTGCAGTGCGACCGACGATTGCGACCGGATATGGCCGTTGCCGCCGCAGGTCGGGCAGATCTGCATGGTGCTTTCCAGAACCGAGGCCCTGATCCGCTGCCGCGACATCTCCAGAAGGCCGAAATGCGAGATCCGGCCCACCTGAATGCGGGCACGGTCGTTCTTCAGGCAATCCTTCATCCGCTTTTCAACCGCGCGGTTGTTGCGGTTTTCTTCCATGTCGATGAAGTCGATGACGATCAGTCCGGCAAGGTCGCGCAGGCGGAGCTGGCGGGCCACTTCCTCGGCGGCTTCCAGATTGGTCTGCAGTGCCGTGTCCTCGATCGAGTGTTCGCGGGTCGAGCGGCCCGAGTTGACGTCGATGGCAACCAGAGCCTCGGTCTGGTTGATGATGATGTAGCCACCAGATTTGAGCGTCACCTGTGGCTGCAGCATCCGGTCGAGCTGGGCTTCGATGCCCGAACGCGCGAAGATCGGGTGCAGGTCGCGATAGGGCTGAACCACTTTCGCGTGACTCGGCATCAGCATCTTCATGAAGTCTTTCGCTTCGCGATAGCCTTCCTCGCCCGAAACCACGATTTCGGAGATGTCCTTGTTGTAAAGGTCACGGATCGAACGCTTGATCAGGCTGCCTTCCTCGTAGACGAGGCTCGGCGCCGTTGATTTGAGCGTCAGGTTGCGAACGTTCTCCCACAGCCGCATCAGATATTCGAAGTCACGCTTGACTTCGACCTTGGTGCGGTTGGCACCGGCGGTACGCAGGATGACGCCCATGCCCTTCGGCACTTCGAGCTCACGTGCGATTTCCTTGAGCCGCTTGCGGTCGGGCAGATTGGTGATCTTGCGCGAAATGCCACCACCGCGGGCGGTGTTCGGCATCAGCACGGAATAGCGACCGGCCAGCGACAGGTAAGTCGTCAGGGCAGCGCCCTTGTTGCCGCGTTCTTCCTTGACCACCTGCACCAGCAGGATCTGGCGGCGCTTGATCACTTCCTGGATGCGGTACTGTTTGCGCGGCTTGCGCTGCGAGCGTGTCGGAACCTCTTCCATGGCATCTTCGGAGCCGACCGATTCGACCGATTCGTCGTCGCTGGAAGCGTCGTCGTCATCATTGCCCTTGCGCTTGCGGCGCGAAACCGGCTCGGAGATCTCGTCGGCTTCGACGTCCGCTGCCATCTCGGTCGGCTTGTCGTCGTCATCCTTGCCGGGGTTGGTCTCAGCCGTTGCTTCAGCCTCGTTGGCCTCTGCGGCGGCTGCAAGCTCATCGGCGGAAATCGCGCCGGCTCCGTCGACGCTACCTTCGTTTGACGTCGCCTCTGCATCATCTGCGGCAGCATCGTCCGAGGCCTTGGCCGGATCTGCAGTCTTCTTGCCGCGGCGGCTGCGGCGTGGCCTGGATTTCGTGCTCTTGCCGTCTTCGCTGCCTTCCTCGTCCTCGGCGGTTTTAGCTTCGGATTTGGACTTTGATTTCGATCTGGATTTGGCCGGGCCTGTGTCGGCTTCGTCGGCACTTTCGAAGTCCGGATCGTTTTCGGCGTCTTCGGCTTCCGCCTGAAGCAGCGCCTGACGATCGGCCAGCGGGATCTGGTAGTAGTCGGGGTGGATTTCCGAAAACGCGAGGAAGCCGTGGCGATTCCCACCATAGTCGACAAAAGCGGCCTGGAGCGACGGCTCCACGCGTGTGACCTTTGCCAGGTAGATGTTTCCGCGGAGCTGTTTCTTGTGCTCCGATTCGAAATCGAATTCCTCTATGCGGTTTCCACGAACGACAACGACGCGGGTCTCCTCGGGATGGGAGGCGTCGATAAGCATTTTTTCTGCCATTGAGTAGTAGCTCCTCGGCGCGCGCTCGACATGAGACTCCGCTCTCCCGAAAACCGGGGCAGGGGATGGCCTGTCGATAGTACGCCGGATGAAAGATATTCCGGTACTCGGCATGGGGCATTGGTCAACATGGCTGTAACCGGAGCATTCTTTGCCCGGGGCCTGTCAACACTTGGGGAAATCCGCATTTGCACCATAAAAGCCGGCCGAAAATTCATTTGCGTGTAGTCCTTGCGGACCGATGAAAGCCCAGAAGGGCACGCGGCAACGGGGCCGCTAAGGTTGTGGCAGGAGTCCTTGCCTGCCGGGTTTGATCACTGTCGTGGCCTTGGTGCTGAGGGAGACTGACTAGCCTCTGCGCATTACGGCCATATTGCCTGGCAGGAGCAGTCAGATTTGGTTCCCGACGTGGAAACTGTGAGCTGGCCGCTCCGGGGAAGGTTTGTTATTGGACGACGGACGATCCGCACTCCTGGCGCCCTAGGCCTGTTGCAGGCGGCGGCCGGAAGGGTGACAGTTCTATCCCGTCAATATACTTACCCTAAGAAAGCTTTTATGGGCTGAGTTGCGATCTGGCAACTGAAAAACATATGCGAACCTGGTTGAGCAATTCTGCAAATTGACGTAGCGCCACTCAACGTAAGGGGCGGGCTGCGCAATCATGGTGAACGAATGGTTAACCTCGATGCGTCATGCTGGATCCGGATATGCAAGGCCAAACGTGCCATTGTCTTGACGCTGTTTGTGTCTAGGAACGGGGCTGCGGGCGGCCTTGAACGGCGTCCAAGGGAAGCTGGAAGCAGACGAATGCAAAGATTTGCCAGAACGGGGCGGTTTCTGCGAGGCGGCGGCGAAAGCCTTCCGTCTGCGCGGCATGCATTGCCGCTGGTGCTGGCGCTCGTGCTGGCGGTGGCTGCTCTCCCGTTTGTTTCCCCATCACGAGCCATGCCCGACACTGCGTCGGAAACGAGATTCGTCGCTGTCGCCGCGCGGCTGGCGGGCGATGACAGCCGTGTGCGCCTGGTGCTCGATTTCGAACGTGAGCCCGAGTTCAGCCTGCATTATCTGGAAAATCCCTACCGGGCGGTCATCGATCTGCCGGAGACGGTCTTCGCTTTCGACGAAGAATCGCTTCAGCCACGCGGGCTCGTGTCCTCGGTTCGCTATGGAAACGCGGGCAAGGGCAGTGCACGGATGGTGTTCGAATTTGCCGGGCCGGTCAGCATGCAATTGGTCGAGACCTCCGAGGAAATCTCCGGCGCCATTCACCGCATGGTATTCGACATCACCACGCTTGAGGCGGAAGCCTTCTCGCAGGAGGTCTCGGCATCGAAGTGGAATGAAGCCGGCGAGGATGGTGGACAGGGACAGGCGGCGGAAATACCCGGCGACACACTGACCATCGTGATCGATGCTGGCCATGGCGGCATCGACGGAGGTGCGGAAGGCCCGGCCGGTTCGATGGAAAAGAACATCACGCTGGCTTTCGCCGAATCTCTGAAATCGGCGCTGGAGGCGCAGGACGGCATTCGCGTCGCCATGACCCGGACCGATGACAGCTTCCTGTCGCTTTCGGCTCGGGTGCGGCGGGCTCGCGATGAGTCCGCCGATCTTCTCATGTCGCTTCATGCCGATTCGATTTCGGTCAGGTCGCTGCGCGGGGCCACGGTCTATACACTGTCGGACAAGGCATCGGATGCGCTGGCCCAGTCGCTTGCCGATCAGGAAAACCGGGAGGATGCGATCGTCGGCGCAAGCCTTGAGAATGCGTCTGATGACATCGCGGCAATTCTCGTTGATCTCGCACGTACCGAAACCCGCGTGTTTTCCACCGGACTGGCGCGCCAGGTGATCGATTCCTTCGAAGGTCAGGTCAAGCTCATCAAGAACCCGTTACGCCACGCCGGGTTCCGTGTGCTCCAGGCGCCGGATGTGCCGTCCGTGCTCGTAGAGATGGGCTATTTGTCCAACCCTGAGGACGAAAAGCTGCTCAATGACGAAAAATGGCGGGAAAGCACCGCGCAACTGCTTGCTCAATCGGTGCAGAATTACCGCGAAATGATCTTGGCGGGCAGGCAATGATGGCCGATAAAGCAGAGAGTGATTCCGGCAGGCAGGATGGTTGCTGCGGCATGGGGTCAGCGTCTCTTGTTGGCGCGGTTCGATGCGCGGTGCGTGGGCTCCGCGTTTCGAGACGCCCTGAGGCGGTGCGCGGGGTCAGACACGGCGCGTTGCGACGTCCGGCCCGAGGCAGGCAGGATAGGGGAAATGCCGAGGCGCCCTATTTTATTCACATTGTCCGGGCTAACCGGGCAGATGATTTGTTGGGTCCCGGCCTCGGCGTCAGCCGGGTGGGTCAACACGAGAAGCAAACGGTAGCTGGCTGATGATACGACTGATTGGATATTTCTTCGGGATTGGGACCGTGCTGTTTCTGATCGTTGCAGCCGGGATTGCCTGGTACATCGGAGATGTGTCCAAGGATCTTCCGGACTATGAGGTTCTCAACAGCTACGAACCGCCGGTGACGACGCGCGTGCATGCCTCCTCGGGCGAGCTGATGGCCGAATATGCCCGCGAGCGGCGCCTGTTCCTTCCGATCCAGGCCATCCCGGACCGGGTCAAGGCTGCGTTCCTTTCGGCCGAAGACAAGAATTTCTATCATCACCCCGGCGTTGATCCGGCCGGTCTCGCCCGTGCCGTCGTCAACAACATCCGGACCGGCGGTCGCCAGGGAGCGTCCACCATCACGCAGCAGGTAGCCAAGAACTTCCTGTTGTCATCCGACCAGACCTACGAGCGCAAGATCAAGGAAGCCATTCTCTCCTTCCGCATCGAACAGGCCTATTCGAAGGACCGGATTCTCGAGCTTTACCTCAACGAGATCTTCTTTGGCCTTAACTCCTACGGTATCGCCGGGGCTGCGCTGACCTATTTCAACAAGTCGGTCAACGAACTGACCATCGCCGAAACGGCCTATCTTGCAGCCCTGCCGAAAGCACCCAACAACTATCACCCCTTCCGCCATACCGAGCGTGCTGTCGAACGGCGCAACTGGGTCATCGACCGCATGATCGAGAATGGCTATGTACGCGCTGACGATGGCGCCGACGCGAAGGCGCAGCCGCTGGGCGTGACACCGCGCAAGACTGGGTCCTACCTGTTCGCCTCGGAGTACTTTGCCGAGGAAGTCCGGCGTGAATTGATCGGCCGCTACGGCAACGACGCGCTTTACGAAGGCGGGCTCTCGGTCAGGACGACGCTTGATCCGAGGCTGCAGGCGATCGCCCGCAAGGCGCTGCAGAAGGGGCTCATCAGCTATGACGAGCGCCGTGGTTTCCGCGGCCCGGTCGAACGCATCGACATTTCCGGCGACTGGGGCGTTCCTCTTGCCGAAGTGGATCCGTTGCGCGATGTGCCCGAATGGCAGCTCGCGGTCGTCCTGTCCGCGTCGGCCGATACCGTTGAGGTTGGGCTGCGGCCCGGGCGCGAGGTGTCCGGCAAGGTCGAGGATGAGCGGGTCACCGGTACGATCCTTGCGGACAACATGAAATGGGCGTTCCGTCTCAACCTGCCGGGTGAGAAGGCCAGCAACGTCAAGTCTGCTGCCGATGTCCTCAATCCCGGCGACGTGGTCTACGTCCAGCAGCTCGAGCAGGATGGTGCGCAGGTTCTGCGCCTGAGGCAGCCGCCGCAGGTTCAGGGCGCGCTGGTTGCCATGGATCCGCATACGGGCCGTGTTCTGGCCATGGTCGGGGGGTTCTCCTTCGCCCAATCGGAGTTCAACCGCGCCACCCAGGCTCAGCGCCAGCCCGGTTCGGCCTTCAAGCCGTTTGTCTATGCTGCCGCTCTCGACAATGGCTACACGCCTGCCTCCGTGGTTCTCGATGCGCCGATCGAAATCGTTTCCGGTGGCGAGCTTTGGAAGCCCAAGAACTATGGCGGCGGCTCCGCCGGCCCATCAACGCTCAGGCTCGGCATCGAGCGGTCGCGTAACCTCATGACCGTGCGGCTCGCCCAGGACATGGGCATGAACCTGGTGGCCGAATATGCCGAGAGGTTCGGTGTCTATGACGACATGCTTCCGGTTCTTGCGATGTCGCTCGGCTCCGGCGAAACCACTGTGATGCGCATGGCCTCGGCCTATTCGGTGCTCGCCAATGGCGGCAAGCAGATCAAGCCTTCGCTGATCGACCGTATCCAGGACCGTTACGGCAAGACCATCTTCAAGCATGAGGAACGCAGTTGCGACGCCTGCATTGCAACCGCCTGGCTTGCCCAGGAGGAGCCGGAGGTTGTCGACACCCGCGAGCAGGTACTCGACCCGATGACCGCCTACCAGATCACCTCGATGATGGAAGGCGTCGTCACCCGCGGAACTGCTGCCAGCAAGATCAATCTCGATCGTCCGACAGCCGGCAAGACCGGCACCACCAACGAGGAAAAGGACGCCTGGTTCATGGGCTACACCGCCGACCTGGTGGCGGGCGTCTTCATCGGCTTTGACAATCCGACGCCGATGGGCCGCGGTTCCACCGGCGGCGCGCTCGCGGCCCCGGTCTTCAACGAGTTCATGCAGGGCGCGCTCGAAGGCACCAGACCCGCGGATTTCCGTGTTCCCCAGGGCATGAAGCTGATCGCCATCAACCGCAAGACCGGCATGCAGGCCTTTGAAGGCGAGGGCGATGTGATCATGGAAGCATTCAAGCCCGGCACCGGTCCTTCCGATGTCTACTCGGTCATTGGCCTTGAGGAGTTTGCCACCGGCGACGCCATTACAACCATATCGCCGCAGGCCAACCAGGCCGTGGTCAACGGCGTTGGCGGGCTCTACTGACGCTCCGGACAATCGTCACCTTTGACGCCTTTACATCGCGCGGAGCGGACCTTATGGTCCGCCCGCTTCGGTAAGAATGCTTGCCACACACCAGCATGGAACAAGAGAACAATGCGTGCAGAAACCCAGGTCGTTGTCGACGAAATCAAGCAGGCCATAAGCCTGCTGAGGAGGCATCTTTGACTGGGAACCTGCTCAAAAACGTCTCGAATGGCTGAACGCCAAGGCTGAAGATCCGTCAATCTGGGATGATGCTCAGGAAGCACAGAAGCTGATGCGCGAGCGGCAGCATCTCGACGATTCGATAAATGGACTGAAGCGGCTCGAATCCCAGCTCTCCGACAATCTCGAGCTCATCGAGATGGGCGAGGAGGAGGGCGATGCGGACATCGTCTCCGAGGCCGAGGCGGCGCTCAAGGAGCTCAGAACCGAAGTCACACGCCAGCAGATCGAATCGTTGCTGTCGGGCGAAGCCGACAGCAACGACACTTATCTGGAAGTCCACTCCGGCGCCGGCGGCACCGAAAGCCAGGACTGGGCCAACATGCTTCTGCGCATGTACACCCGCTGGGCCGAGCAGCACGGCATGAAGGTCGAGCTGATGGAAATCCATGATGGCGAGGAAGCCGGCATCAAGTCCGCGACGCTGCTGGTCAAGGGCCACAACGCCTACGGCTGGCTGAAGACCGAATCGGGCGTTCACCGCCTGGTGCGGATTTCGCCCTATGACAGCCAGGCCCGCCGGCATACCTCGTTCTCGAGCATTTGGACCTACCCGGTGATCGACGATTCGATTGATGTCGACATCAATGAGAGCGACTGCCGCATTGACACCTACCGCGCTTCAGGCGCCGGTGGACAGCACGTCAACACCACTGATTCCGCGGTCCGCATCACCCACAATCCGACCGGCATCGTGGTCCAGTGCCAGCAGGAACGCTCGCAGCACAAGAACCGCGCCAAGGCATGGGACATGCTGCGTGCCAGGATCTACGAAGCCGAGCTGAAAAAGCGCGAGGAAGCGGCCAACGCAGAAGCCGCATCGAAGACCGAGATCGGCTGGGGCCACCAGATCCGTTCCTACGTTCTTCAGCCCTATCAGCTGGTCAAGGACCTGCGCACCGGAACCGAAAGCACCAATCCGCAGGGCGTGCTCGACGGTGATCTCGACGAATTCATGGAAGCCGCGCTCGCCCAGCGTGTCTACGGTGGCGGTGAAGACGTCGCTGACATCGACTGATCACGGTGGAGCGGTTCTTCCCGCACCAGTGAGAACCGCAGGATGCGGCTTCACCGCGTCAACGCCGAGCGGATCAGGCTGAAGCCCGCCAGCGCGAACAGGCCTGCGGCGATACCATCGATCCACCGTCTCGACTTTCGGTACCCGGCCATGAAGCCGGGCAGCGAGAAGGTCAGGGCATATCCTGCGTAGTTTACAAACCCGAGCACTGCACAGATAAGGGTGGCGGTGGCCACGGCCTGGGCATCTGTCTCCTGTCCAAGTCCCATCGACAGCGCAGCCATCCATGCAACCACGGCTTTCGGGTTCGACAGGTTGAGCACAAGGCCGCGCCAGAACCATCCGCCCTTTTGCGAGCTGACGATGGCGTCTTCCTCTCTCCGCGCCGCGGACCGACCCGACTGGATTGCCAGCCAGACAAGATAGGCGCCGCCACACAATTTCAGAAGCGTCAGCAGCATGGTGGTGCCCTGCACGACGACCCCGAGTCCGGTTGCCGCCACGAAGCCCCAGAAGGCCAGCCCGGCCGACAGACCGAGCCCGAAGAACAAACCGGCCCTGCGGCCTGAATGCATTGCCACCGTTGCCAGTGCCAGATTTGCTGGGCCGGGGGATACGGTGACAATGAAGAACGCCGCAGCAATGGTCAGATAACTCTCGATGTGCTCCATCTTGTCCTCATGTGGTGCGGCAGTGAGAAGGCCGAAGGCTCTGTCCCGACATCGGCAAAGACTCGCCGGCGTGCCGGCAATGTATCACGGCATCAGTTGCTCGACTGTTCCACCTGAACGTCGCCAAACTGGTCGACATACAGGGCCCAGGTCTCCGGTTCGACCACATTGGGTGCGGTCTTGAGATAGATATAGGCGCCAAAGCCCTGTTGCGCGGCAGCTCCGGTCGAATCCTCCGGCCTGATATCGGTCACATAGGCACCAAGGCTGTTGATCTCTTCAATGGCGGAGCTTTCCATAAGCTGCGGCCCGTCCGGCGTCAGCGCGATGTGCTGAAGCTCCACCAGCGAACGGTTGTCTTCACCACGAACGGCGATCAGCCGGTAATAGCCGCGCTGTTGCGACCCGGCCTCTTCGCCGGTCTTTTCCCAGTAGCCGCCGCTGGTGACGAACAGGATACGGGGAGACAATGTTGCCGCCAACCCGTTTGGCTCTTGGGCGGATGCGGTCAGCGAAGTGGCGGGCACGAGCCAGACCAGCAAGAGCAGAACTTTCGACAGGGTTCGGATCATCAGCACAACCTCCTGTTTTACGGGGTCAGTAAAGGAATTGTTCGGCCAATATGCGGTCGTTCCAGGAATGGCTTGAATCGGTGAGGATGCGGGTCGTCGATTCCTTCGATTCCGCCACCTGCACCTGGGTCACGGATTTGACCTCGATGTGATCTGCCACCGCGTTCACCGGTCGTTTTTCCGGTTCGAGCACGTCGATGGTCACCTTCACCTTGTTGGGCAGCAGCGCGCCACGCCAGCGCCGCGGACGGAATGGACTTACCGGTGTCAGCGCAAGCAATTGGGCGTCGAGCGGCAGGATCGGACCGTGGGCGGACAGATTGTAGGCCGTCGACCCCGCTGGCGTCGCCACCATCAGCCCGTCGCAGATGAGTTCCTCCATCCGCATCTGACCGTCGATCGACAGTTTCAGCTTGGCTGCCTGATAGCTCTGCCTGAGCAGCGAGACCTCGTTGATGGCGAGCGCCGTGTGGGTCGCGCCATGTGCATCCCTGGCGGTCATTTCGAGCGGGCGGATGATGTTCTCCACCGCGGCCGCGATCCGCCCCGGCAGGTCCTCGTCCGAGTAATCGTTCATCAGGAATCCGACCGACCCCCGGTTCATGCCATAAACCGCCCGGCCGCTGTTCATCTGTTCGTGCAGCGTCTGCAGCATGAAGCCGTCGCCGCCCAGCGCCACGATGATGTCTGCCTCCTGAGGACGCGTGTTGCCGTAGAGCGCCGCGAGATGGACCGCGGCTGCCTGGGCGTCCGGCGCCGATGAGGCAATGAAACTGAATTTCCAAGTCATGTGATGAGCTTACTCCAACGCCTCGGCAGACAATGGCGATTGGACCGTCAGGATGCAAGGGCACGCGGCATGAGGGGTATGAAATGCTGTGCAGGTTCGAAACTGCCGTGGCAGAAAAGAATGCCTTGGCCTTCTGGCTGTTTTCCGATTGTCAAAAAGCCGGCTTGTTCGCGGTGCTAAACGGCAGCTGCCGGCGTTTGCTGCGAAACGGTCCTGCCGGTCCACGCAGGCTGGATGCGCAGGGCCCGAAGCGCATTCAGAATGACAGCGACATCGATCACTTCCTGCAGCAATGCCCCTTCGACCGGAGTCAGATAACCGAAGGCGGCGGCGATCATGCCCGCCACTGACAGGCTGATACCCACGGCGACGCTTTCAAACGCGATTCGCTGCGCCCTCTGGGCCACTTCCAGGCCCGACAGCAACCGGTCGAGGTGATCGACCAGCAGCACCACGTCGGCAGCTTCCGCGGAAGCGGCCGCGCCCCTGGCACCCATGGCCACCCCGATATCGGCCGCCGCCAGCGCCGGCGCGTCATTGACCCCGTCGCCGACCATCATCACTGGGCCCTTCTTGCGTTCGCTCAAGACCAGCAGGACTTTCTGGTCAGGCGTCAGGTCCGCCCGGACCGCATCGAGCCCGAGACCTTCGGTTATGGCCTCGGCGACCGCACGGCGATCGCCGGTGGCAAGCAGGATGCGCTTGATCCCCCGGCTGCGCAGACCGGCCAGCATGTCGGTCGTACCTTTGCGCAGGGTATCGGCCATGACCACGTGCCCTGCTGCCTCGCCGTCCACGGCAAGAACCACCATGACTTCACCGGTGTCGGCGACGGTTTTCCTGTTAAGCGGCAGCCCGAGCCGTGCGCCAATGAATCCGGCCCCCCCGACCGCGACGCTTCGCCCGTCGATTGTGCCGGTAATGCCTTCGCCCGGTGTTTCCACTAGATTTTCGGGGAATGGCAGTTTTTCTCCACGCGCCCGTGCTTCGGCCACGAGCGCCTGGGCGATGGGATGTTTGGACGCCTGGTCCAGCGCCGCGGCCAATTGGAGTATTTCGGCCTGACATAGTTCGCCATAACTTTCGATGGACACGATCACCGGGCGGCCATCCGTCAAGGTGCCGGTCTTGTCGAGCACCAGCGTCTTGATGCGCGCCAGTGCTTCGAGCGGTTTCGCGCCCTTGATCAGAACGCCGAAATGGGCGGCCCGGGACAGTCCCGCCACCAGCGCCACCGGCACCGCCAGGATCAGCGGGCAGGGCGTGGCCACCACCAGGACCGCAACCGCCCGGATCGGATCGCCGGTTGCCCACCAGGCAGCGGCGGCAATCGCCACGGTGACGGCGAGAAACACCAGGGAATAGCGGTCGGCCATCCGCGCCATCGGTGCTTTCGACTTCTGCGCCGCTTCGACCAGCCGGACGATGCCGGCATAGGTGCTGTCGCGGGCCGGGCGCGTTGCCTTCAGGTCGAACGCCTCGCCGGCATTGGTCGCTCCGCTCATCACCTCTGCGCCGCGGTCGAGCCGGACCGGCAGCGATTCCCCGGTAAGCGCGGACTGGTCCAGCATTGCCCGGTCACTTGCCACGGTTCCGTCCACCGGAGCCACGTCCCCTTGCCGGATCAGCAACAGGTCGCCCGGCCGGATATCGTCGAGCGGCACCTCTTCAAGCGTGCCGTCGCGTCGCCGAGATGCGGTGCGTGGAACCCGCGACAACAGGTTATGCATCTCCCGCCGCGCGCGCCCTTCGGCGAAACTCTCGAGGAACGTGCCGCCCGAATACATCAGTGCAACCACCGCCGCGGCCAGGGTTTCGTTGAAAACCAGGGCCGCAGACATCGACAGCGCTGCAACGATGTCGAGGCCGACCTCGCCCTTTCTCAGGCTTCTTACGATTTCGATGATCAATCCTGCCAGCACCGGCAGGACACCGGCCGTCCAGACCAGATCGGCCGCCTGTGTCAGGCCGGACAGGCTCAACGCAATTCCGCCAACCAGGCCGGCAAGCGCGATCACCAGAAGCGCGACCTTGAAACGGTCGTGAAGAAATTCTTTCATCTGAGCTGCGCTGTCCCTGTGTGGCCTGATGGTCGCCTAAACCAAGTATTAGACCAGCCAATGTCATACGGCATTGCTCGAGATCAATGTGAGCAAGTCTTCCATGGCTTGTCATGTCATGTCGGCAGGCTAATGATGCCATCATTGATGGGTTCGGGAGCGGGATGGATGTCGATGTCACATACGCAAGTGCCACTTTGGCTGCTTGTTGCGCTGCAGGCTGCGGTTTCCGGCGTCAGTCTGGTCGTTGAAATCGTCGCCGGCAGGATGCTGGCGCCCTATGTCGGCATGTCGCTTTACACCTGGACCTCGATTATCGCGGTGGTGCTCGCCGGATTTTCCATCGGTCACTGGTGGGGCGGCCATATTGCCGAACGTCCGGCCCGGCAGGCCCTCTCTCTGACCGGATGGGTGATGCTGGCGGCAGCAGTGTCAACCGCGGGCGCGCTGTTGCTGCTTCGGGTGATCGGCGGGCCGGTGCTGGCCGCGGTCGAGCACCCGGTCTGGGCCATTGTCACGCTCACCTGCGGCGTGTTCTTTCTGCCATCGCTGTTTGCCGGCGTTCCGGCGCCCGTTCTGGCGCAGATTGCCGTCATGAAAGAACAGTCCCAATCCGGCCGATCGCTGGGCGCCATGTTCGCGTCCGGCGCGGTCGGTGCGATTGCCGGAACCCTGCTTGCCGGGTTCGTCTTCATTCCGTGGCTCGGCACAGCGCTGACGCTTGCCATCGTCACCGTCATCTATCTCTGCGCGTCCGCCATCCTGTTCGCGCTCGCCCGTCCGGTCCGGCAGGGGGCGGCAGCGCTGGCCGTTGCGGCGCTGGCAATCGTGCTCGCCGGGCTATCGCTCACGCGGGTGTCGAGCTGCACCACGGAAAGCCAGTATTTCTGCATCCGTGTGCTCGACGTCTCCGCCGACCATGAGTCCCCGGTGCGGCGATTGGTGCTCGATCACCTGTCCCACGGCACCAGCGCCCGTGACCTCCCACGCACGATGTTTTCCGAGTTTACGGCCATGTTTGATGCGATTGCCCGGGGTCGGCTGGAGCCGGGGCCGTTCTCTGCCTTTTTCATAGGTGGAGGCACCTATTCGGTGCCGCGTGCGTGGGCTGACCGCAAGACAGGCCCGATCACCGTGGCCGAGATCGATCCGCAAGTCACACGCTCTGCCATCGAGAATTTCTGGCTGGAGCCGGAACACATGATGATTGTCGACGAGGATGCCCGTGTCGCCCTGCAGAAGAGGGCCGGTGCGCGTTACGACGTCATCGTCGGTGACGCATTCGGCGACATTGCCGTGCCATCGCACCTGATCACCCAGGAGTTCTTTCAGCTGGTCCGCTCGCGTCTGGCCGACGACGGCGTCTTTCTGATGAATGTGGTTGATTTTCCCGAACGTCTTCACGCTCTGAGCGCCATTGCCGCGACCTTGCGTTCGGTGTTTCCGAGCGTCGAGATCTGGACCGAGCAAACCCGGCCAGCCCCGGGCGAGCAGAGGGTCTTCGTTCTGGTCGCGGCAGACAGGCCCACGGCGTTCTCCTCCGTCGTTGCAGAGGCACCCGAACCAACACGCTTTGCCGCCATGGCCGACAGTTTCACCGACCAACTTATCGCCCAAAGCTCTCCGGCAATCCTGACCGACGATTTCGCCCCGATAGACCGGCTGCTGGGCGGCAGTTTCTGAGACTGTTGCGGACAGTCATTTGATTGCGTTGAAGTGGAAGCCTCCATTGAAGAGGCTTCCGCGGATCTGGATCACCGCGCGCTATCGAGGCGGGGCTGAGAGTCTCCATGGACGGCCTCGGCAATTGCGTTGCGCGTCACCTCTGCCAAGGCCACATGAACCCGAATTGTCCGGATCGGCTTGTTGGCCTCCATGATGCCGATCACGGTTTCGATGTCGGGACAGCCTTCGTCCCGGCAGGCAAGTTCAACGACGCTGACCGGCGTGCCGTCTGGCAGATCCAGCAAGTGGCGGACCCAGGCCCTTATCTCGGTCGATTTCACCTGAAGCCGGTTGGTCCTGGGAGCAAGCGGGTTGACGAAGCTCTTCATCCAAGGCGTCCTTCCTCGCCCGCAATGCACTTTCTGAAACCGTTCTCGATGATGTCGCGCGGCAGGTCCCGGCCTATGAACACTATCCGGGTCAGACGTGCCTCTTCGGGCTTCCATGGTCGCTGGTGATTGCCTTCCAGCAGCATGTGAACACCCTGCATGACATAACGGTCGTCATCTGCTTCGAAGGCGATGATCCCCTTCATGCGCAGCATGTCGATGCCAAAGTGCTGGGCCACGGACTGAATCCAGGGAAAGAACCGCTCCGGCAAGAGCGGCTCGTTGCTTGTGAGCGAGAAACTTGTGACGTGATCATCATGCTCATGATCGTGGAAATGCTCGAGGAAATCGGGTTCAAGTTCCAGCACCCTGTCGAGGTCGAAGGCGTTGCGGCCGATCACCTGATCGAGCGGTACCTGGCAGCGTTCGCTGCGGCTGAGGACGGCGGTCGGATTGATCCTGCGGATTCGCGCCTCGACCTTGGCCAGTTCCTGTTCGCTGACAAGGTCGATCTTGTTGATCAGGATGATGTCGGCGAACGCCAACTGTTCCTGAGCCTCGTGCGCCTTCTCGATTTCGCCCAGGAGATGCCTGGCGTCCACGACGGTTACGATGGCATCGAGCGTCGTCTTTGATCGCACGTCTTCATCGACAAAGAACGTTTGCGCCACCGGGGCGGGATCGGCGAGTCCGGTCGTCTCGACAAGGATCGCGTCGAAACGGTTCCGGCGTTTCAGAAGGCTGTCGATGATGCGGATCAGGTCGCCGCGCACGGTGCAGCAAATGCAACCATTGTTCATTTCGAAGACTTCCTCGTCTGCGTCGACGACAAGATCATTGTCGATTCCGACGTCCCCGAATTCGTTGACGATCACCGCATAGCGCTTGCCGTGATCTTCGGTCAGAATGCGATTGAGGAGCGTTGTCTTTCCTGAGCCGAGATAGCCGGTGAGGACCGTGACAGGAATTGTATTGATGGCGTTCATGAGGATCTCCGCGAAAGAGTGGTGAGATAGGAAGAAAGCCGGGAAGACAGCGCCGCGAGGGTGGCGCTGATGGGGCTCAGGAGCCGGCCGAATGGGGATGGCGTCCCGGCGATCACGGCCGAAAACAGGTCGCGAACCGGCTCGGGGTCGATGCCTGACGTGATGAACACCATGCGGGTTCGGCGGTCGCCATCCGGCCATGCTTCCAGCCGCACAGGGTCGGACATGCAATGCTGTACGCCGTGGATGATCCGGGGGCATTCGGGTTCGTCCTCAAGGCCGACGATGCCCTTGACCCGCAGCAGATGCTGTCCGGCGGACTGCTGCAGCAACGACAGGAACCGGGAGAGCCGGGCTTCATCCATGGGCGTATCGTGAACGATGCTGAAGCTTCGGATGCCTGAGCCATGCCGTGCTGGTCGCTGGCGCTCGTTTGAAGCATGCACATGGCGCGTCTCCGCCGCGAGAACTGCTTCCAGCGCTAGCCAACCGGAAACCTCCTCTCCGCGCTCGATGACCGAGTAGGGGCGGGGCGCAAACAGGCTGGCAGGGTCTGCTTCCCGACGGTCGACAATTTCGGCGGTCGCGTTGAACACGCGAAGGTCCTGCGGCAGGGCAGCGATGTCCGAGAGGGTCGCGGGATCCTTTGCCAGATCAGTCTTGGTCAGAACAATACGGTCGGCAAAGGCGATCTGCTTCATCGCCTCGAAGTGCCGCTCGATGCTGAGCTCACCCAGTATGATATCATATAACGTAACGAAACCCGCCAAATAAAACTCGCTGTCGACCGTCCGGTCACGCAATGTTTGGGTGTCGCTATCCTTGGCCATGAGCGCATTGACCAAGGGAGCAGGGTCGCCCAGTCCGCTCATCTCGACAATCACCCGGGAAAAGGCCGGCGCAAGTCCAGCGGACGCTGCGCAATGCAGGTCGAACAGTGTCGCCCTGATGTCGGTGGTGCCTGAGCAGCACAGGCAGCCGGTAGAGGTCTGGCTGATGGTGGTTTCGCCCTGGCGCACCAGCAGGTGATCGATGGCGACATCGCCGAACTCGTTGATGATGACCGCGGTATCTTCAAAAGACGGATCAGCCAGCACCTGGTTGAGCAGCGTCGACTTGCCCGAGCCGAGAAATCCGCTCAGGAAAAACACCGGTATCCGCTCGGGCAGGGCCATGGCTTCACGCCACCTGGCACGTACGGCAGATGCCGCGCAGTTCGATGGTCGTTTTCTTCAATGCGAAACTGGCGTCGCCCGCCAGTTGTTTCACCCGCTTGGCAAGGGCGTTGTCGGTGATCTCGTTGACCTGTCCGCACTTCTCGCAAATCATGAAGGCGATAGTGTTGTCCCCGTCGCAGCCCGGATGACTGCAGGCGACGAAGGCGTTGAGGCTTTCGAGCCTGTGCACCATGCCGAACTCCACCAGCTTGTCCAGCGCGCGGTAGACCTGGAGAGGCGCGCGAAAGCCGTTGTCTCGAAGCTGGTCGAGAATGGTGTAGGCGCTCAGCGGACCTTTCGACCGGGTCAGGGCGCCCATCACCAGGGACTGGTTCTTTGTCAGGTCCATTGCCTCGTGAACATGTTCATTCATGACCGGGCTCCTTTCTGGGGTTCGTTCGCACTCTTTACCGGCTCCATGGTCTGCGTTTTCCTGCGCGAGAAGACTGGAAAGAGTGACAGGATAAACAGAAGCAGGGCTGCGACCACGATGCTCGGGCCGGCAGGCGTGTCCCATTCCAGCGATCCGAAGAGGCCTCCAACCACCGCCGCCGACCCGATGACCGCTGCCAGCAGCGCCATCTGTTCGGGGCCTGATGAAAACCGGCGCGCGGTGGCTGACGGAATGATCAGCATCGCCGTGATCAGCAGCACCCCGACAATCTTCATCGAAATGGCGATCACCGCGGCCATCAGCAACATGAAGATGATGTTGACCCGTTCCGGGTTCATGCCTTCGGCTTCCGCCAGTTCGCGGTTGATGGTGGCGGCAAACAGCGGCCGCCAGATCACGGCGAGTATAGAGAGCACCACCGCGCCACCGAGCCAGATAATGGCGATATCCATTTGCGAAACTGCGAGAATGTCACCGAACAGGAAGCCCATCAGATCCATGCGGATCCACGTCATGAACGCAAGGGCAACGAGGCCGAGGGCAAGGGCGGAGTGGGCCAGCAAGCCGAGCAACGCGTCCGATGACAGCGTTCCCTGCTTCTGCAGCAGCAGCAGGGCGATGGACACGCAGGCGGAGACGCCGAAGACGGCCAGCGTGATATTGATCTCGAAGAGAAAGGCAAGCGCCACGCCAAGCAGAGCCGCGTGCGACAGCGTATCGCCGAAATAGGCGAGCCTGCGCCAGACGATGAAGCAGCCGAGCGGACCGGCCACAAGCGCCACTCCGATGCCGGCAAGGATGGCGCGGGTGAAGAAGTCGTCAAGCATCGGATTTGCCCTCGCTGCCGGGGTGATGGTGATGCCCGTCCTCTGGGTGGCAATGCTCGGTGATGCTGCCATCCCCATGCTGCACGCGTCCGTCGGGCAGATGCGTGTGATCATGATGGTGCTCGTAGACCGCGAGCGTCGACGCAGCGCGGGCGCCGAAGAGAGCCTTGTACTCGGCGCTCGAGGCTACCACCGTCGGCGTGCCCGAACAGCAGACATGGCCGTTGAGGCAGATCACCCGGTCGGTGGCCGCCATGACCACATGCAGATCATGGGAAATCAGCAGGATGCCGCAATGCATCTCGTCGCGGATCCGCTTGATCAGATCGTAAAGTGCGATCTCGCCCGAAAAATCGACGCCCTGAACCGGTTCGTCGAGTACCAGAAGATCGGGTTTTCGGGCAACGGCGCGCGCCAGCATCACCCGCTGGAACTCACCGCCGGACAGCGTGCGCACCTCCGCGTCCGCCAGATGACTGACGCCGGTGGAGGCCATGGCGCTTTCTGCCGCATGAACGCTGACATGGCCGGTCAGCCGCATGAAACGGCGCACCGTGAGCGGAAGCGTCCAGTCGACGGCCAGTTTTTGCGGTACATAGGAAACCTTCAGATCGGCGCGGCGCTGAACAACGCCCTCATCCGGCTTGAGGATACCCAGCGCCATCTTCGCAGTCGTCGATTTTCCCGATCCGTTTGGGCCGATCAAGGTCACGATTTCTCCCGGCTCAATGGCAAGGTTCACACCGCGCACAAGCCAGCGGCCGGCGCGATGAATGCCGGCATTGTCCAGCGTGGCGAGAGAATCAGGTTTCTGCAGCATGAATGATATGAACGGCTTCGTGGTGATCATGACAAGGGGGTTGCGCATCCTTATTGCACACGTTATACCGTTACGCAATGTTGTAATAAGATAACGTCACAGCCACCCAAATCATTCACGGAGACTGTCATGAACCGCCTCAAGGGCCTGCTCCTCGCTTCCACGCTCATCGCGTCCTCTTCTGTTTCCGCCAGCGCCGAGGTCAAAGTGGTGGCCTCCATCAAGCCGATCCATTCACTGGTGGCGGCGGTAATGGAAGGCGTCGGTGAGCCGGGGCTGATCATCGAAGGTGCGGGCTCGCCCCACACCTACGCGCTCAAGCCTTCGCAGGCTCAGATGCTGGAGCAGGCCAATGTTGTCTTCTGGATCGGCCATGAACTGGAAGCTTTCCTGGAGAAGCCGCTGGAAACGGTCGGCGCAGACGCGAAATCGATCGAGCTGATCGATGCCCACGATCTTCTGAAACTCGGCTTCCGCGAAGGCGGCGCTTTCGAGAAGCACGATCATGCCGATGAAGCGGGTCATGACGATCATGCGCATGAGGCTGAGGCGACCCATGACCACGATCACGAAAAGACAGCCGATGCCGCGCATGACCATGACCATGACCATGAAAAGACAGCGGAAGCCGGTCATGAGGGGCACGATCATGGCGCGTTCGACGCCCATGTCTGGCTGGATCCGGTCAACGCCAAGGCCATGGTGCATGAAATCGAGGAGGCGCTGGTCGAGGCGGATCCCGCCAACGCCGCAAAATATGAAGCCAATGCGGAAGCGGTGACCGCCAAACTCGACACGCTGATCGCCGAGGTTTCCTCCGAACTCGAGCCGGTCAAGGGCAAGGGCTTCATCGTCTTCCATGATGGCTATCAGTATTTCGAAAACCGCTTCGGCGTCACCGCCTCGGGTTCGATCACGGTCTCTCCGGAGGTCATGCCGGGTGCTGAGCGGATCACCGAAATCCGTGCACGCGTGCAGGAACTGGGTGCTGCCTGCGTGTTCGCCGAACCCCAGTTCGAGCCGAAGCTTGTTTCAACCGTGACCGAGGGCACCAACGCCAAGTCCGGAACGCTTGATCCGCTTGGCGCCGAGCTCGAAGACGGAGCTGATCTCTATTTCCAGCTCATCCGCAACATGTCGACGTCCATAAAGACCTGCCTGACCGAAGCCAGCTGACGAATTGGCCATATTCAAGACGGGCGGCTTGGACCGCCCGTTTTTGAGGAAAGACATGTAATGTAATATAATATCATAATACATCCAGGCGATACGCGGGACTTTTGCACCCAAGGCGTTCTGGTTTGGAACCACCATTCGATTGTTTACCGGATCCGATCCGGTCGCAGAAAATTGATCAATAGCAAAGCACAGGAAAGAATGATGAGCCCCAGAACTGCGGCAATCGCCTTACTTTTCGCCTCGATGGCAATTTCGCCCGTTTACGCTGACGACGATAGCAGCGCGAGGCCCCTGATCGAAGGGGAACTGGACACCGGATTGAGCACAGACCGGATCTTCCGCTCCGACGATCCGACTGCAGAAATTACTGACCTCTATGCGGAGGCGGCCTTGGCGGTGAAGTTGAATGCAGCCAACTGGCTGGCGTTCAACCTCGGCCTGACCTTTGAGCCAGTGCTCGACCCCCAGGCGTCAACGGACCGCTATTTTGGTGATCATGGGCTTTATGTCGACACGCTCAACATTCAGATAGAGAACGCTGGCTTCATCGCGGTGGCGGGCAAATTTGGGCCGGGCTTCGGTACGGCGTGGGACGTCACGCCAGGCATCTACGGAACCGGTTTCGCCGAAGATTATGAGTTGTCCGAGATGGTCGGCTTCGGCACCGCCTATGCCTTTGATGCGGGAGCGCCAGGCGTCATCACGATTGGCGGCAACGTGTTCTTCATGGACGACACCTTCCTCTCCGGTTCGGCCTTCACCAAGCGGGGGCGCAACCTGGCGTCGGCAGGCGGCCCCGGCAATACCGGAAGGTTGAACAACTTCTCGCTCACGGTCGATGGTTCCGATATCCCGGCCGTGGAAGGGCTGAACTGGCATCTTGGCTATGTCCATCTCGGCGCCGGCGCCGGTGACATCAGCGCCGTCAACGGCTTTGCCGCAGGCCTGGTTCGTGAGACTGAGCTTGGCAACGGTGTTGCAATCGGCTGGAACACCGAGATTGCCTACTTCGATGGTGCCAATGGCTCCAAAGACAAGGCGCTTTACCTGACGGGCGGTCTGTCGGTCGCAAAAGGTCCTTGGCACGGCGAAGCATCGGCGACGCTGCGGCGGACAAACTATTTCGCCGGTGGACGCGACAATGATCTGCTGGCGCAGGTGTCCGGTGGCTACGAGTTTGAGAACGGCGTCGACTTGTCTCTTGGCTACGCATTCGCGCGCCAGGCAGGTGTGCGCAGCCACACCGTCGGATTTCGACTGACCAAAGCCTTCGAGTTTAGCATCCCACGAAACTGAAAACGCGCGGGGCAGGGCCGTTGTTGCATGATGGAACTGCCCGCCAAAGTTCAATATGGACATTTTTGACTGGAGGAAGGGAAGCGGCGCGCTTGAGGGAGTATGCTGCCTTCCGCCCGCCTGTCCCGCCACCAGCAGAGGGCATTGCAAATGACAACCCGACATCTCCCCGTGACCGTTCTTTCCGGCTTCCTCGGTGCCGGCAAGACGACCCTGCTCAATCACATTCTGAACAACCGCGAAGGCCTGCGGGTCGCGGTCATCGTCAACGACATGAGCGAGGTCAATATTGACGCGAGCCTCGTTCGTGATGGCGGGGCGAACCTGTCGCGCACCGATGAGCAACCGGTCGAGATGACCAATGGCTGCATCTGCTGCACGCTGCGCGACGATCTCCTGGCTGAGGTCACATCGCTGGCGGGGCAGGGCCGGTTCGACCATCTGTTCATTGAATCGACCGGCATTTCCGAACCGCTTCCAGTCGCCTCGACCTTCGAGTTCCGTGACGAGCATGGCTTCAGCCTGTCGGATGTCGCCCGGCTTGATTCGATGGTTACGGTGGTCGATGCGGCGAGCCTGTTGAAGGATTATGCCTCAAGCGATTTCCTGCGCGACCGCGGCGAGACGCTGGGCGACGAGGACAACCGCACGCTTGTGGATCTGCTCGTTGACCAGATCGAGTTCGCCGACACGATCATCCTCAACAAGGTGTCGGCGACAGCGCCGGAAAACCTGGACGCTGCGCGCAAGATCATCCGTTCGCTCAATCCCGAGGCTGTTCTGATCGAGGCAGATTTTTCCCGGGTCGAGTTGAGCGAAGTCCTCGGCACCGGCCGGTTCGACTTCGCCAAGGCGCATGAACATCCGCTTTGGTACAAGGAACTCAACGGTTTCAAGGCCCATGTTCCCGAGACCGAGGAATATGGCATCCGCTCCTTCGTCTACCGCGCCCGTCAGCCCTTCGAACCGGTGAAACTCCAGGCCTTCATCAACCGTCCCTGGCCCGGTGTGGTGCGCGCCAAGGGGTTTTTCTGGCTGGCGACACGTCCACGCTTCGTGGGGGAACTCTCGATGGCCGGCGCGCTCGTGCGCACCGAAAAGCGCGGCCTCTGGTGGTCGGCGGCGCCAAAGGAATACTGGCCCGACGATCCGGCCTGGCATCGCGCCATGGCGCCCTATTTCGACCCGGTCTGGGGCGACCGCCGGCAGGAGCTGGTGTTCATCGGCTGCGATCCGATGGATGAAGCGAAGATCCGCGCCGATCTCAACGCCTGCCTGGTGAACGCGCCGGCGCTCCTGCCCGAACTGTGGACATCCATGCCTGATCCGTTCCCTGCCTGGGACAGGCAGGCGGCATAGCTGTCTCAAACGGGGCCAGCCCTGCCGCGGCTGATCCGGCGTCCGGCGGTGCAGCGCGGTCGGTGCGCCCCGAACCCCCTTTCGCATTCCCGGCCTTGCCTTCAATCAAACCCAGAAATCCCCCATGATCAAGAAACTCGCCCTTGCCATCCTCTTGTCGACCAGCCTTTGCTCCGCAGCGCTTTCCAGTGACGGCGTACTTGACGTCGCGGCCCCGTTTGAGATCAAGGGTGCCGACCCGTCCTTGTCGGGTGATATTTTTCTCAAGATGGACATCGCCGAGGCGCTGGTGAATGCCGATGCGACGGGTCGTCTGCTGCCCGGCCTGGCCGAAAGCTGGTCGGTGTCCGGTGATGGTCTGATCTGGCGGTTCGTCCTGCGCGAGGGCGCATTCCATGATGGCTCGCCCTTTACTCCAGAAGCCGCCGCCGCTGCGCTTGATATCGCCCGCGCAAAGAAGGGGCTTCTTTCTGCTGCACCGATCGAGTCCATCGTTGCCGACGGCTGCGATCTGGTCATCTCACTCAAGGAGCCGTTCGGGGCGCTGCCGGCTTTCCTCGCCGAATATCGCTCAAAGATCCTGGCGCCGTCCGCCTACGGTGCTGACGGCATAGCGACTTCGGTGATCGCCACAGGTCCGTTCAAGGTGACCGAGTTGCAGGCCCCGATGTCGCTGAAGACGAAGCGGAACGGCCATGTGGTGAAGCTTGATGATCGCCCGGCAATGGCTCGACACGGCAATTGACGAGGTGAAAACATCAATCTAGGTTCATGGCATGGTTCCGCCCGACTCAAAGGGAAGGCGGATTAAAAGGGAACACGGTGAGGTGTAGCCAATAGGCGCTGAATCCGTGACTGCCCCCGCAACTGTGAGCGGCGAGCTTCCTCAAGATTGACCACTGGCGCAAAGATCGTGCCGGGAAGGTTTGAGTGAGCTGTGACCCGCAAGTCAGGAGACCTGCCATGACCGTCGTAACTCAACCCGGGCGGGGTGTCCGGAAAGGGAGAATTGTCATGAGCAACCGGAATTCCGGGCATCGCAAAGTCAATCATCGCTTTGGCCCCCGCACTCTCGTGCGGAGCGCGCAATGCCGACCAGACAGACAACCACAAAGCCAGCCTCCCATCGCATAACCGTCTGCACCGCGTGCCGCCACACCGGCAGCGATTGCCGTCCCGGGTACGAACTGCTTGCACGTTTGCGCGATGCGATGAACAGGGCCGGCCAGGCGACAGGCGCGCTGTTCGAGATTTCGGGTGTGGCCTGCATGGCGGGTTGCGACCGGCCCTGCACGGTTGCCTATCAGGCGACCGACAAGGCCACCTACCTGTTTGGCGATATCGATCCGGCTGACGATATTGGCGACCTGGTCCGCTTTGCCGAGCACTATGCCAGCCTTGATGACGGTTGGTGCTCGTCCACCCAACGCCCGGGCAAGCTTCGCCACACCACGCTTGCGCGCGTTCCGGCCGCGATTTTTGTGGTCGAACCGGTCGAGGGATCGCTCCAGTGAGCGCGGCCAGCCTGACTCTTGCCGGAGCATCCTGGCGTGCGCCCCGCGGCCCGGTGATCCTCCAGCCCGTGACGCTCAACCTTCCCGCGGGCCGGGTGCTCGGCGTGGTGGGGCCGAATGGTGCGGGAAAATCCACCTTCCTGCGCCTCGTCTACCGCTATTTGAAGCCGGCGAGCGGCGCGGTGCTGATCGATGGTGAAGACATCTGGACCATGCGCGCCCGCGATGTGGCGCTCAAGGTCGCCACGGTGCTGCAGGAACAGCCGACCGACTTCGCGCTGACCGTGCGCGAGATCGTCGACCTCGGCCGGCTTCCGCATCGGGGCGGTCTGGTGCGCAGCGACGCCCGCGATGCAGCGGTTGTCTCTGCCGTTCTGGACAGGCTTGATCTTCATGGATTTGCCGGACGGCGTTTCGGATCACTTTCAGGCGGCGAAAGACAGCGGGTGATGGTGGCGCGCGCGCTGGCGCAGGAGCCTTCCCTGCTGGTGCTCGATGAACCGACAAACCATCTCGACATCCGCCACCAGCTCGAGGTGATCCGCCTGATCAGAAACCTCGACATGACGATCATCACCAGCCTGCATGACCTCAACCTGGCCGCCGCCGTTTGTGATGACATCCTGCTTCTGCAGCAGGGCCAGGCCATGGGTTTCGGCACACCCGATGAAGTTCTTGCCGACGACACCGTTTCGCGTGCCTTCGGGGTGCTCGCCCGGCGCGAGCGCCTCACACCGAGCGAGAACAGCCATTTTACCTACCAGCTTAACATGTAAGGGATTTTTCCATGAAAGCGCCTTCTCTCGCCCTGCTCGGGCTGGCTTTTGTTGCCGCTCCTGCTTTCGCCGGCACAACCGTTGAAAGCTGCAATCGCAGCGTCACTTTCGACGCCCCGCCAAAGGCCGCCATTTCCAACGACGTCAACCTGACCGAAATGATGCTGGTTCTGGGTCTCGCCGACCGCATGGTGGGGTATACCGGAATATCCGGATGGAAGACGCTGGATGAGGAAATGCGCGCGGGCGTGAGTGAACTGCCGGAGCTCTCCGAAAAGTACCCCACGAAGGAGGTCATCATCGGGGCTGATGCGGACTTCTTCTTCGCTGGCTGGAACTATGGCATGAAAGTCGGTGGAGAGGTGACGCCCGAGACGCTCGAGCCGTTCGGTGTCAAGGTCTATGAACTGACCGAAAGCTGCATTCATATCGGACCGAAGAACAAAGTCTCGATGCAGGACATGTACAACGACCTGCTCAATCTCGGGCGCATCTTTGGCGTCGAGGACAAGGCGCAGGCCCTGGTGGAGAGCTACAAGGCCGAGCTTGCGACGTTTGAGGCAACCGTCAGCAAGGGTGACACGCCGCTCAGGGTGTTCGTCTACGATTCCGGCGAGGATGCGCCGTTCACTGCGGGCCGTTACGCCATGCCGACCGCCATGATCGAGGCTGCGGGCGGTGTCAACATCATGGACGATTTCGAGAAGAGCTGGGCGACGGTCAACTGGGAAGCCGTGGTCGAACGCGACCCCGAATTGATCGTCATTGTCAATTATGGCGACGTCACCGCCGAGCAGAAGATTGATTTCCTGAAGAGCAATCCGGCCTTCGCCGACATTGACGCGGTCAGGAATGATCGCTTCGTGGTGCTCGAATATGTGGAGGCGACGCCCGGGCCACGCAACATCCGCGCGATCAGGAAGCTCGCCGCCGCCTTCTGGCCGAACTGAGTTGAAAAACGATATCAACGAAACTGGCGCCACAGCCCGTCTGGCGCCATCGGGTGCCGGGCGGGCGTTGTTCCTGCTTGCCAGCTGCATCGCCCTGTTGGTGTCCCTGACCGCCGCGGTTTCTGTCGGAGCCATCGCGGTGGATTGGTCGACGGTATGGGGCGTGCTCGTCAACAGGATATCGCCGGGATCGGTGGAGGTGACATGGTCGCCCGGCCGCGAGGCGATCGTCTGGGAGCTTCGCTTTCCCCGGGCGCTGCTCGCGGTGATGGTGGGCGCCGGGCTGGCGCTGGTGGGCGCGAGCCTGCAGTCGGTCACCCGCAATCCGCTCGCCGACCCGCATCTGCTCGGGATTTCCTCGGGCGGGGCTTTCGGCGCCATCCTCGCCCTGCTTCACACCGGACTTTTCCTGGGTCTGCTGACCGTTCCGTTGTTCGCCTTTGCAGGCGCGCTTGTCGCCACCCTGGTTGTTCTCGGGGTGGCGCGCATGACCCATTCCACCAGCGCCGACCGGCTGGTGCTGGCGGGGGTGGCGGTGTCTTTCATCATCATGGCGCTCGCCAACATGCTGATCTTTCTGGGCGATCCGAAGGCGACCCACACGGTGGTGTTCTGGATGCTGGGCGGGCTGGGCCTTGCGCAATGGTCGCAGCTCGTATGGCCGCTCTTGGTTCTCCTGGTTTGCGCGGCGTGGCTGCGCTGGCGGGCGGGCGATCTCAACGCCATGACCGTGGGCGACGAAACCGCCGCCACTCTGGGCATCGATGTGCGGCGGTTCCGGCTTCAGGTCTTCGTCGTCGGCGCACTGGTCACCGGGGTGATGGTCGCCTTTTCGGGCATCATCGGCTTTGTCGGGCTGATGGTTCCCCATATTGTCCGCATGTTCAGCGGTGGTGATTACCGGAGGGTCCTGCCGGCGTCGATGGTGCTCGGCGCGGTCTTTCTGCTCTGGGCCGATATCGCCGCGCGCACCGTGATGGCCCCCGAGGACATGCCGATCGGCATTGTGACCGGACTGGTCGGCGGCGCTTTCTTTGTCTGGATGCTGCGACGGACATAGGGGCACATCAGACCACCCCATCCGACGGCACAGAACGCAGGCCGCTCACTGACCCGGAAATCGAAGCATGGATTCGCCGTGGTGACGTTGCTGATGCTACCGCATCTTTCCGTCGCGCTTGCCGGCATCCACCTCCGCAGGTTGTCCTGTTGAACCCGTGGCAAGGCAGGAAAAGATCCAGGCTCGCCCTGAACCAGAAACGCCGCACTCTCCCGTTTCGGGAATGCGGCGTTCAACTGAAAGAAATGGTGCCCCCGGCAGGATTCGAACCCGCGACCCCCTGATTACAAATCAGGTGCTCTACCAACTGAGCTACAAGGGCAGCGGGGATGCGGATAGCAGCAACCGGATTCGCAAGCAAGAGGGAAATGCGCGATTGCCGGACCGGGTTCGGTGGCAAGCACCGTCAACGCCCTTCGTGGAAATCCTTGCGCATGTAGATAGACGTCAGCCCCACCTGGTAGCGGAAATCATATCCGTTGTCGGACATGATCCGGAAGGTGCCGGTCTCCATGACGGCCGGAATGGTTTGGGCATAGGTTTCGATCGCGATCATGCGCGGCTTGTGCGGCCAGTCAGCAAGCGAGGCGATCGCCTCTTCATCCATGCCCTCGATATCGATGTTCATGAAATCGATCCCGTCCGGCGCCAGTTCCGCGCTTTCGGCGATGATCGATGCCACCGAACGGCAGGGAACCGTCACGGATTTCTGTTTGCCCCGTTCGGAAGCCATATTCTGCACGACGGTGCCGGTCAGGTCCGTATGGTCTTCAGAGAAAAACTCTATCGTGTCGCGTTCCGCGGCGATCTTGTCGGAGACGACCGCGGCCCAGATCGTGTGATCCTGCTTTCGCACCCGGCGGAGAACATCGACGCTCTTGCGGTTGGCGTCGACATTGACGCCGGTCCATCCCCGAAGCCAGAGCCGGGCGGTGTTGGAATGGGCAAAGGGATGGTGGGCGCCGATATCGACGTAGAAACCGTGCTTCTGCTTGTCGAAATTGCGGTGGACGATCACATCTTCGCCCCACTGGCCGAAGCGTACCTTGATCTTTCCGTGAGGTCCAAGCAGGTGAAGCAGACGAAGGATGCGCATGGCCGGTCTCAGTTCCTGCCCAGGTGACGGCCCGCCGCATAGAGCGCGATCGCCGCGGCGTTGGAGACATTGAGCGACTTGATCGCACCGGGCATGTCGAGACGGGTCAGAATGTCGACCGTCTCGCGGGTCTTCTGCCTGAGCCCCTTGCCTTCGGCGCCGAGCACGAGCGCGATCCTGTCACCCGAAAGCCCGGCCTCGATCGGCTCCGGTCCTTCCGAATCAAGACCGATGGTGGTGAAGCCCTGCGCCTTGATCTCGTCGATCGCGGCGGCAAGGTTGCGGACCTCGATGTGGTCGATGAGTTCGAGCGCGCCGGAAGCGGACTTGGCCAGCACACCTGATTCCTGCGGACTGTGGCGCTGGGTTGTGATCAGCGCGCCGGCGCCGAAGGCCACCGCGGAGCGCATGATCGCGCCGACATTGTGCGGGTCGGTAACCTGGTCGAGAATGACCAGAAGCCGCGTGTCGCTAAGTGCGGACAGCGGCCGCGGCGTCAGGGGTGCCGCTTCCAGCAGCACCCCCTGGTGCACGGCGTCGTCACCGAGCAGCCGGTCGATTTCCTGCGGGCTGACCAGTTCGAGCGGGTAGGGCAGGTCCGCATCCTCGGCGATTTCAAGCCGCAACAGCGCATTGCGCGTGGCCTTCAGGCCGGTGATGCGGCGCGCCGGATTGTCGATCGCGGCACGCACGGTATGCAGTCCGTACAGATGGATGGTGTCCGGGGCGACGCGGTCCGTGTAAAGCGCGCCCTTGCGCGCCGGCAGGTCGCGTTTGCTCTTCGGTTGCGCCGGTGGCAGGCCCTGCTGCTCCCGCTTGGCGTCGCGGTGGGCGCGGCGCAGCTTGGCGTAATGGGTATCGCGGTTGGAACCGGGCGCGCCGGCGTCGTCATCTTTGCTCATGGCGCGCTTATACGCCAATTGCGCAGCGGTGCAATCGGCACTGTCGCCACTGGTTTTGCCGGAACGCGGGGAGGATGATTTTGGCGGGCCGCGAGCTGGTCCGGAAGAAGTGTCGGTTTTTGTTCCAATCCTTGTTGACACGGGAACCGCGCGCCGTCATAACGCCGACCGCGGAAGGGGCTTTTCAAACCAATTGCCCGGCCCGCAAAGCCTGATATGTTCGGGCTGTCCATCTTGGATGCATGACCCTGACGGTTGAACTGGAGGGATGCCCGAGTGGTTAAAGGGGACGGACTGTAAATCCGTTGGCTTCGCCTACGTTGGTTCAAATCCAACTCCCTCCACCACCGTCGCGGGGTCGTGAATGCGGGTATAGCTCAATGGTAGAGCAGCAGCCTTCCAAGCTGAATACGCGGGTTCGATTCCCGCTACCCGCTCCAAATCAAGCCATAGCCAAATCAACCAATTGATTGCATTCATCTTTTCTGCGGTTCAACAATCCAGCCAGTTCCGGGTTTCCAGGTGATTTGCGATTGGCGCATCTCGCGCCCGTCGTCGGCGATTGTGCACCACACATTCAGGCCATCGCCAAGCCTCGTTCGAGGGTTCGAGTGGCCGGCAAACTTCCCGGCAATCAAGATCCCCAATGGTTCCTCAACTTCGGTCACGGCTCCTTCAATCACAGGTCATCGAGCGCACAGACCGACCGCGCGGTGGTTCTCCACAGATTCGCATGGTCGCGAGTCCAGCAGGGCAGGACGGTCCTCTCACAGACGATCAGTGGTCCGAACTCTGGGAACGCCGTTTTCGCCAGCACATCCTGCGCGCAGCTCCCGAAGAACAGTCGCGGAAATACCGAGATACTTATTGCAACTCGCATCCGTCATCATGCGTGGCGCCGCTGGCGTTTGAGAGTGTCAACTGGTCAGACGATCTTGTCCGCTGGTTCGGGCTGCTTGGCGGGTTCCGGGCACCTTGGTGGGACACTGCAAGACGGTCGGCGCCGCCACCAAATTGGACAGTCAACTTGACATCGTCGGCTAATTGCTGAACGATCATTCAATAATTGCTTGGCCAAACAATGCTGCCTGGTGCTTGTCTTCAAGCGCTGGAAACCGCCGATTCATTCGTGGAGCACCTGGCCACATAATGTGCAGTCCCTTGAAGGAGCGCCCTTGAAGACTTCAGGATCATCATCCACTCGAGACTCCTCATCACGGCAGGATCGGTCTGCTGTCGCAGTGAAGTCCGTGAGCAAGGTTTTCGGTGCAGGCGCCCAGGCCTTTCGAGCGCTCGATGATGTCTCGGTGGATATCCGCCAGAACGAGTTCTTTACCTTGCTGGGACCTTCGGGCTGCGGCAAGACCACATTGCTGCGTCTGATTGCCGGCTTCGAGCAGCCCACCTCAGGCGAGGTGTTGCTCGACGGGCGGGACTTCTCCGGCAAGCCGCCATACCAGCGACCGGTCAACACGGTCTTCCAGAACTATGCGCTGTTCCCGCACATGACAGTTGCCCAGAACATTTCGTTCGGGCTTGAAATGCTGGGCCGCCCCAAGGACCGCATCAAGGCCGTTACGGAAGAAATGCTGCGGCTGGTTCAGCTCGAAGCGATGGCCGACAGGCGCATTACCCAGATATCGGGCGGTCAGCAACAACGTGTTGCGCTGGCGCGAGCATTGGCGCCGCAGCCCAAGGTGCTGTTGCTCGACGAGCCTTTGTCCGCACTCGATTTGCAACTGCGCAAGGAAATGCAACTGGAACTCAAGCGGCTGCAGACCGATACCGGAATCACCTTCGTCTTCGTCACGCATGATCAGGACGAGGCGCTGACGATGTCCGACCGGATCGCGGTGATGAACCGGGGGGAAATCCTGCAGGTCGGGACGCCCCGCGAGATATACAACAAGCCCCAGCACCGGTTTGTCGCCGGCTTCGTCGGCGAGATAAACCTGCTGCCGGCAGAAACGACGGGCGTGAACGAGTTTTCGATCGCCGGAGGCGGTTGTCTGCGATCCAGCGAGGCGGCGCATGTCCCGGTTGGCGGGCAAGCCGTGCTAGCGGTCCGGCCTGAATGTATCGCACTTTCGGAGCCGTCGGACGGAAGTCTGACCGGCGTCATCACCAACGTCGTGTATCACGGCACCGACACGATCTTTCATTTCAAGCTGGCTGATGGCCAGGAATTGCGCGCGAGATCCCAGAACAACGCTGCACGGGTTCAGACATTTGCCACCGGAGATCAGATCGGCTGGTCGGTCGATCCCGCCTCGGTTTCGGTTCTGGCTGATGATCCATCATGACCCGTGCCGGCAAACATACCCTGTTTCGCATCCTGCTGATTGGACCTGCACTGCTGGCGATCACCGTTTTCATGATCGTACCGCTTTTGCTGATGGCCTACATCTCATTTCGGGGCAGGGATTATTCCGGCGGCGTTCTGTGGGATCAGTTCAGCGCTGAAGCCTATGTCAGGCTGTTCTTTGAACGCGAACTCGACGGTTCTCTGGCGCTCAATCTCAACTACATGTTCATCATTCTCAGGTCGGTCTGGCTGTCATTTGTGACAATGGTGATCTCGCTTGCCGTCGGGCTGCCGGTAGCGATGTTCATGGCTACCCGGGACGCGAAGTGGAAAGCCGTGCTCGTGTTCATGGTGACACTGCCGTTCTGGACCAATCTTCTTGTCCGGAACTACGCGTGGATCCTGTTGTTGCGCGATCACGGGACGATCAATTCGACCCTGATATGGCTTGGGATCATCTCCGAACCCTTGCCGCTGTTGCACAATTCCTTTGCCGTTGCCGTGGGGCTGACCTACTCGTTCCTGCCGTTCATGGTGTTGCCGATCTATGCGAGCCTCGAGAAGATCGATCTTCGGCTCGTCGAAGCCTCGTTCGATCTTTATGCCAATCGTTGGCAGACGATGCGGCGGGTCATACTGCCGCTTGCCTATCCGGGAATCGTGGCAGGCTGCGTCCTCGTTTTCGTTCCCGCGCTCGGCTCCTACATTACGCCGGAATTGCTTGGCGGCGGCAAGACGCTGATGATCGGCAACCTGATCGGATTTCAGTTTGGCGCTGCGCGCAACTGGCCCTTCGGTGCGGCGCTGGGTCTGTTTCTGCTTGCGCTGGTTCTCACCTCGCTGTGGCTTTATGCGCGACGCTATCGCGGTGAGCTGGAGGGGGGCAGATGAGACTCAATCCATTCCGCAGACGCGCGTTTCCCGGCGATGCCCGCCATTGGCCGGGTCTGTTTACTGCCACCGCGGTGTTCTTTGCCTATGTCTACCTGCCGATCCTGATCCTGATTGCGCTGTCTTTCAACGAGAACCGGACCGTGACCGTCTGGACCGCCTTTTCGCTCGACTGGTACCGGATGGCCTTTGCCAACCGCGATATCGTCGGCGCAGCAACCAACTCCCTGATCATCGCTTCTGTTGCCTCGGTGAGTTCGACGACGCTGGCGACGCTGGCAGCACTCCGGATGGCGAGCAATGACCGGTTTCTGGGCAAGACGGGCATAAACGCAGTGTTTGCATTGCCGATCACGGTTCCGGAAATCGTGCCTGCTGTCGCGACCCTGATGTTTTTTGCCAGCCTTGGTTTCACCTTCGGGCTCGGCACCGTGATCATAGGGCATATCGTGTTTTGCATCCCGTTCGCCTATCTGCCCATCCGGGCGCGGCTGGAGGGGATGGATCCCAATATCGGAGAGGCAGCGGCTGACCTCTACGCCAACCCGGTCCAGGCATTCTGGCGAGTGACCTTGCCGCAGCTCATTCCCGGCATTCTTTCGGGGCTTGTGCTGGCTTTCATCATCTCGCTCGATGATTTCGTGACGACCTTCTTCCTTGGCGGGGCGGGGTCAACGACCTTGCCCATCTATATTTTTGGGTTGGTAAGGACCGGCGTTACCCCGGAGGTCAATGCGATCTCCTCGCTGATGCTGCTCCTGTCCCTCTCACTTGTCTCCCTGTCCCTTTTCCTGGGACGGGATCAGAACCGGAAAAACGGGCCCGGATGAGACGTCAAGCCCGCAAACAACTGGAGCAGATCATGACCAAGACCAACAGGGCAGGACCACATACAGCCGGAATGCTGATGGCATCGGCCATTTCGCTTGGCGCCATGACCGGCGGCGCGCTGGCTGACGGCGAACTCAATCTCTACAACTGGTCGAACTATTTTTCGCCGGAATTGCTGGAGCGCTACGAAAAGGAGACCGGGACCAGGGTCACCGTCGACAATTACGCCTCCGAAGAGGACCTGCTGGCAAAGCTGCAGGCTGGCGGCGGCGGCTATGACGTGATTTTCCCCGGAACCACGACGCTCGGCGTGATGGTTGAGAAGGGCATGCTGGCCAAGATCGACGTCAACCAGATGGAGAACTTCAAGAATCTCCTGCCGGCATTCACCACCATCGCCGGTGATGAAGACCGCACATATTCGGCGCCCTACATGTGGGGCACGACCGGCTTTACCTACGATCCCGCGATGGTTCCGGGCGGCAAGCTCGAGGACAGTTGGAAGGCGATTTTCGAGCCGGCTGACGAGCTCAAGGGCAACATCGCCATGCTCAACGAGATGTCGGATGTCTGGAATGCGGCTGCCTATTACACCGGGATCAGCAAGTGCACCGAAGATCCGGCCGAGGCCCAGAAGATCCTTGACGTTTTGATGGCCCAGAAGCCTCATGTGAAGCTCTATTCCAATGATGGAACCATCGACCGCATGATCGCCGGCGAAGTTGCCGTTCACATGCAGTGGAACGGCGCGGCGCACCGGGTCAAGGCGGAGAAGCCGAATGCCGTCTATGTCTATCCCGCGGAAGGCACCACCTTCTGGACCGATGTCATCGCGGTGCCGAAGGATGCGCCGAACCTTGAAGAGGCAAAGGCCTTTGTCAACTGGATGATGTCGCCCGAGGTCGCTGCGGCGGCCTCCAACTACACCGGCTATTCGAATGCCGTGGCGGGTTCCGGAGAATTCCTAAAGGATGACCTGAAGGCGGATCCGGCGGTCAATACCCCGGCCGAATACAATGACCGGCTGCGCGCTTTCGAGAATTGCTCGCCGGCCTCAAAGGATCTGCGCGAGAAGGTTTGGACCAAGCTCAAGTCATGATCTGAAGTTGCAACAAAAGGGCTGGGGCGTTCGCTCGCTCCGGCCCTTTTGCTTTCTATTCGTCCGGATGTTCGCGAGACCGGACAACACGTTCGGGATCCTCGAAGTCCAGGTTGCAGCAGATGCGGTAGGCTTCGAGCAGCTCCGCATCCAGTTTGCCGCGCTTGTGGAAATACATCGCAGCGCCGTACCGGTGCATTCCCGACCCCGGTTCGCCCAGCGGCAGCCGCAACAGGCCAAGCTGCTTCCGATCCTGTTCGTTTTCGGCCTCGATCGCCGAATTCATATCATTGTTCATCGTGTTGCTCTGCGTTCCTGGCCTCGCGTCTGACCCAATGCATCAGCACGCCGCCCATCCCAGCTTGGCTGCAAAAGAGCGCTCTTACCCTTTGATATGAAGCATGTACGTTGTCGCTCACTTGCAACGAGCTGAACGTGCCACGCATCAGTGGTCTGCAGGCGGCGTGGCGGTGCGGCGCGGGTGTGCAAAGAACGGTTTGTCGACCAGCTTGCAGCGCACCATGCGGCGTTGCCAGCGGATTTCCTTCTGCAGATAGATCTCGACCCAGAGATCGTCGGTGACCGACTGTCCATAAGGCGCGTCGAGCCAGGCATAGGCGATATTGCGCTTGCAGGTCGGCGACCACAGTGCCGAGGTGACCTGGCCAACCTCGCGGGTCTTCCGGTGATAGACCAGCGCATCATGGGCGGGCTTGTCGCGCTCGATCTCGATCGCAACAAGCTTGCGTCGCGGCGTCTGTTTTGACAGGTCGACAAGGGCGCGGCGGCCGTTGAAATGCAGCTTGTCGAGCGCCACCAGCCACTCAAGGCCGAGATCGTAGGGGGTGTTGGCCCGGTCCGCTCTGAGCACGGTCTGAGCCGAGAGGAAATCCACCTTGGGCAGCAGGAACCCGGCCTCGATGCGGGCCATCTCGAGCGCTTCGTAACCGATGACACGCAGGCCGCGAAGCTTTCCGGCATCCATCAGCGCGTCCCAGACCTTCAGCGCATCAGCAGGCCTGATCCAGAGCTCGTAGCCTAGATCGCCGGTGAAACCCGTGCGCGAAATGGTGACAGCGGCGCCGGCTATTTCAAATCCGGCGATCCCGAAAGTCTTGAGTGTCTCGATGCCCGCAAGTCCCAGATCCTTGAGCAGGGCGCAGCTTGTCGGACCCTGCAACGCCAGACCTGCGATATCGCGGGTGACATCGCTGATGGAAACATCAAAGCCCCACGCAATATCTTCGAGCCAGGACAGCTGAGGCTCCTGGCAGCAGAGCCGGAATTCGGTCTCTGACAGGCGGAAGACCGTTCCGTCATCAACGACGTTGCCGTCCTCGTCGCACCAGATGCAGTAGGCGACCCGGCCGGGCTTCAATTTGCGGATGTCGCGTGTCACCAGCCGGTTGACCACGGTCTCCGCATCGGGGCCGGTAATGGCGTATTTGCACATCGGCGAAATGTCGAACAGCGTCGACTGATTGCGGATGGCGAAATATTCGAACTCGACATTGTCGAGCACCGAAGGGGAGGCGTAGCCCATCCAGTTGACCCAGGACTGCTGGCGGTTATGGGCGACGAGGCGTTCATGAAAGGGGCCGGGTTCAAGCCCGAGGGCGACCTGCGCGATTGGTTTTGCCTTGGTAGCCATCTCAGTGTCCCCCGTCGCGAAGTGCTGTGCGCGCTGCATTGAAGCCGGGAGCGCCGGAAATGTCGCCTCCGGGATGGGCGCCTGCGCCGCAAAGATAGACGCCCTTGACCGGCATGCGGTACTGGGCCGCTCCATCGAACGGCCGCAGCATCAGGAGCTGGTCGACCCGCAACTCGCCGTGGTGCCAGTGCCCGCCCGACGCGCCGTAACCGGTTTCGATGTCGACGGGCGACATTACGCGGCTTCCGGTGATACCGGAGGACAGGCCGGGAAGGGCATCTTCCAGAGCCGCCATAACCGAACGTGCGAGTTTTGACTTGGAGTCATCGGTCCAGCCGCCTTTGAGATCATGAGGCGTGAACTGTGCGGTGACGCAGAGCCGTTTGGCTTTGGCATCATAGGTTGCTTCGAACACTGGACGTTCCGGCATCTCGCCATATTTGGCCGCATTGAAGGCCGTCTCGATCACCTGCATGGTGGGCGCGAACACCAGTCGCTGACCATGCTCGATCTTGCCGCCATGGCGAAGCGGCGGCATTTCTCCAATATCGAAATCGAGACGGCTGACCATGCCTTTGGATGCCATGTTACGGCAGCGCCGGACGAACTCGCCATCCAGGTGCTCGACACCCAGCAGCGTCATCAGCGTGACCTTGGGCGAGGCGTTGGAGAGCACCAGGGGAGCCGCGATCTCCTCACCGGAGTGAAGCCGTACGCCTGCCGCCTTGTCCTGATCGATCAGAATTTTTGCCACGGGTGCACCGGTGCGGATTTCGCCACCGGCGCTGGTCACGCAATGGCTCAGGGCCTTGACCAGAGCGTCCGGACCGCCTTCGGGCATCACCCTCAGGCCATGGCCGTGAGAGGATTGTGAAGCCATGCGATAAAGCAGTGAGAGCACTGTGCCGGGCGAGCGCGGCCCCATGGCGCCGCCCAGCGTGGCGTCCATGGCGAGGACGCCCGCCAGCGGCCCGTCGCCGATTTCGTCGTTCAGCAGATCCCAGGCGTTGGACAGGATGATGCGCAAGAGGTCGCGCATTTCGGTCTTGCCGAGCAGGCGCATCTTCAACACCATCCTGGCCAGTCCGGCCATTTCACCAAAACTTGCCTTGCCGAGGCCCGGCGGGGATTGCAGCATCATCACGCCGAGTGCCTGTGCCTGTCGGCCAAGGCGGGCATGAAAGGTGGCGTAGTCGTGTTCCGTGATGGCATCGGTGCCGCTCACCTGTCCGCCGATGATACGCAACGGTGGTCCTTCGGAGGAAAGTGCGAGCGTCTCGACCGGTTTTGCGCCGTGGAGCCGCTTCTGGTCGAGCTGGAGCACCCGGGCGATCTCCGGCCGAAGTGCGTAGGGCAGGGGTGCGATGCGAAAACCGGCGTCACCGAGCATGCCGCCCAAATGATCACGGGCCTCCAGCACCAGCACCTTCTTGCCCTTGCGGGCGAGCACCGCCGCGGCGACGAGGCCATTGTGACCGGCGCCTATGACGATGGCGTCGTAGCGCGCGCTCATGCCGACATCCCCATGTCGATCTTGTGGCCGAGATCGCTCAGCACCTCACGCGCGGCATTGGCGCCGGGCGCGCCCATGACGCCGCCGCCGGGATGGGTGGAGGAACCGCACATGTAGAGCCCCTTGATAGGCGAGCGGTACTGGGCGTAGCCGGGCACCGGACGGTTGAACAGCAACTGGTCGAAAGTGAGCTCGCCCTGGAAGATGTTGCCCTCGGTCAAGCCGACCTGGTCCTCGATGTCCTTCGGGCTGCGGATCTCCTTGTGGACGATCAGCTTGCGGAAGTCCGGGCTGTGGCGCTCGATCTTGGAGATCACGGTTTCGGCGAAGGCCTCGCGATTTGTGTCGTCCCATTCGCCGTTCGCCAGCTCATAGGGCGCGTATTGCACGAAGATTGTGGCGTAGTGCTTTCCGGGTGGGGCCATGGTCGGGTCGATCTGGGTCGGGATCAGGAAATCGACATAGGGGCTGGCCGACCATTTGCCGTCCTTCCAGTCGTCATAGGCGCGTTCGATCTCTTCCATGTCATCAAGGAAATGCAGGTCTCCGCGCAGGAACGAAGCGTCCTTGGGTGCGCCAGTGAAGCTCGGCATGCCATCGAGCGCCACGTTGAGCTTTCCCGACGAGCCGCGAAAGCGGTAGCGTTTCACACCCTTGACGAACTCCTGCGGCAGTTCCTTCTCGTCGGTGTGATCTACAAAGGTGCGGCGCACGTCCATGCCTGAGACAACCGTTTCGGCGTAGAGTTCGTCGCCGTTTTCGAGCGCCACGCCACGGACCTTGCCATCCTTGACGATGAAGCGGTCAAGGCCGGAGCCGGTGCGGATCTCGCCGCCCGAAGCTTCAAACGACCGGGCCATGGCCTGGGTGATCGAGCCCATGCCGCCGCGGGCAAAGCCCCAGGCGCCGATGGCGCCGTCAACCTCGCCCATATAGTGGTGCAAGAGCACATAGGCCGTGCCGGGTGAGTAGGGGCCGAGTCCGGTGCCGATGATGCCGGAGCCGGCGATGTAGGCCTTGATCATCGGGGTCTCGAAGTATTGGTCGAGATATTCGGCGATCGACATGGTCCAGAAGCGGACGGTTTCAGCCATCTCGCGCGGCCCCAGATTGTGAAACCTCTTGAGGATGTAGAGCAGCTCGGAGATGTCACGTGGCCTGAGCGAAGCCGGGTCCGGTGCGGTGCGCAGGAGCAGCGGCTTGATGAACCTGCACTGGCGCATCACCGCGCGGGAATAGCGCTCATAGCCGTCGGCGTCGCGGGGAGAGTGGCGGATCAACTCTCTGCGCAGCGCATCATGGTCGGACATGTAGGCGAAGTAGTCGCCTTTCGAGTTGAACACGCCGCCGCCCTCGTAGGGGATGACCTGAAGGCCGTGCTTGGGCAGCTCCAGCGCCCGGATGATCTCGGGCCTGAGCAGCGAGCAGACATAGGAGCAGTTCGAGTAGGTCCAGCCTGGCGTCAGCGAGAGGCTGACCGCGGCCCCGCCGACATGGTTTTCCTTCTCGACGATCAGGGTCTTCAAACCGGCCCGCGCCATGAAACAGGCGGCGGTGAGACCGTTGTGCCCGGCGCCTGCGATAATCGCGTCATACTTCATGGCCTGCTCCAGTTACAAAAAAACCGAAGCTAGAATAAACTGAGCGTTCAGTCAAAAAAATGTTCTGTCATCTTTTCGGATGGTGGGATAGACAACGCGTATGACGCCTCAGAAAGATGTCCGGAAAGTCTCACCGACCAGCAGTCGCACGCAGGCTCGGGTTATCGAAGCCGTGGTCGAAGTAATCGCCCGCCATGGGATCAGCGGAACGACCTTTGCCAATGTTTCGGCCGCAGCGGACGTCTCGCAGGGTGTGTTGGTCTTCCATTTCAAAAACAAGGACGGTCTGCTGGCCGAGACGCTGTCGAGGCTTCTGCAGGAGTATGGTCATGCCTGGCACGATGCGATGTCAGCCGACGATCCGCTTGAACGGATCCTCGGCCTCATCCGGGTTGACCTGAGCCCGGAGATCTGCAGCCAGAAAATGCTGGCCCTTTGGTTTTCGTTCTGGGGCGAGGCCGGCGCCAAGCCGCTCTACAACAAGATCTGCGTCGAGGCCGAGAAAGAGCGCCATCAGGCAATGCTGGAAAGCTGCCGGGAGCTTGTTGAGACCGGTGGCGGCCCAGACCCGGTGTTGCTGACCAATTCAATCGATGCCTTCACCGACGGACTCTGGCTTCAGATGCACATGCAGAGCCAGCCGATCACCAGGATAGAGGCGCTGGAATCAGCAAAGTCACACCTGCGTCTACTTGTTCCGCAACACGCGCATCGGTTCTGAACCGGTCGGTCATCGCTTCCAGGGCCATGTCGGTTCTCCGCGTTCCTGCATGCGCGCGGAGGGTGATCAATATCTTGGTGAGAGGGGATGTCGAGCCCGCCGTCTGTCGCCGCAAGCCTCCTCCGACGTTTGCGAAAACCGATCGTAGATGATGACGCTGTTCCCCGTTATTGAATGAACGTTCAACAAATTTGTTGCATTGTCGGATCATTCCGCCAATAATTCGGCAATCGCGAACGAGTGAGGAACACGATCCATAATGACGGATGGCAATCCCGATTCGACAGCAACGGCGCATTCCGCACATCCTCAGGATGAGGTCGCGCCGGAGTATGACGACACCGCGATACGCTTTCTTGAGGCGCTGTGGGGCGAGGGTTTTCTGTCGCCAGGCGGGCCCGACGAGGTTCGCCGAGTGGTGGCGGATCTGGACTTCAGCGGCAAGCGGGTGCTCGATCTCGGCTGCGGGTCGGGGGGGATCACTCTGTTCCTGGCCCGCGAATACGAGCTTGCCGAGATAGTCGGCTTTGACGTCGAGCAGCCGGTCGTCGACCTGGCGACGGAACGTGCCGCGCAGCAGGGACTTGCAGATCGGGCGCGCTTCGTACGCGGCGCCCCCGGACCCTTGCCGTTTCCTGCCGAGAGCTTCGACATCGTGTTCTCCAAGGATGCGCTCGTACACGTGGCCGACAAGGAAGCGCTGTTTGCGGACATTCATCGTGTGCTCAGGCCTGCCGGGCTGTTTGCCGCGAGCGACTGGCTCACGTCACATGACGGAGAACCGTCCGAGGCGATGCGAGTCTATCTGGAAGCCGAGGGGCTGAGCTTCGGCATGGCGTCGGCGTCTCGCTATGAGGGCGCGATGAAGCAGGCGGGTTTCGTCAATGTGCGGACAGTCAACCGCAATGCCTGGTACCGCGGCGTCGCGCAGCTCGAGCTCGAGCGGCTCAAGGGACCCCTGTACCAGCCGGTCGCAGAAGCAGTCGGCTCGGACTATGTCGACAAGAACATCACGACATGGAGCGCGATGCAGGTCGTGCTCGATAGCGGCGAGCATTGTCCCACTCATGTTTTCGGTATGAAACCTTAGACTGACGCTCTTGCGATCAGGGAGAATCAAATTGAGCCAGTCAGACAAGAGAGAAAACCCGGCTCCGCATACACAGGCTGCGGAAGCATCAAGGCGGCGTGAGCCCAAGGCTTTGCGTCGCGAGCAACTCATCAATGCCACGATAGATTCGCTGGCAAAGCGGGGCTATGCGGCCACGACACTGGCGGATGTGGCCGACGGGGCCGGCTTGTCACGCGGCATCGTGAATTTCCATTTCACCAGCAAGGACAATCTGCTGAGCGAAACCATTAGGCACTTGCAGGACGAGTACACGGCCAACTGGATGGCCATGGTGAGCAAGGCCAAGAGTGACACCGCCTCGCAGCTGCTTGCACTGGTGACGGCCGATCTTGACCGCAAGATCTGCACGCATCGCAAACTTGCGGCTTGGTTCGCACTGATCACCGAGGCCAAGTCCCGGCCGAACTATCAGAAGCTCGCCTGGGAGCGGGATGACAAGTACCGCACCACCCTGACCACGATCTGCCGCAGGGCAAAACAGGAGGCGGGCTATCTCTACGATTCACAGAGCACCGGTGATGCGATTTACGCAATGCAGGAGGGCCTGTGGTTGCGAATGATGCTCTTTGGCAAGGACTACAAGCGCGAAACCGCGCTGAAGGTCGTTCTTGATATGCTTTGCACGATATTTCCCAGGCACTTCGCAGATGACGGAACACCGTTGATTGTCCACGCAGAAGACGAATGAAGGAGATAGGAATGACAACTAGAACAACATCCAGAGGGTTGGTTTTCAGTTTCGCTGCCGCGCTTTCGCTCGGCGCCGCTCCCATGGTCGCATCCGCGGCAGATGGTGAGCTCACGGTCTTCGACTGGGCCGGCTATGAGGATCCGGCGTTCCATCCCGCCTATGCGGAAAAGCACGGAACGTCGCCGACCTTCGCGTTCTTCGGCGACGAGGATGAAGCATTTCAGAAACTTCGCACCGGTTTCAAGGCCGATGTGGCTCATCCCTGCTCGCAGAACGTCACGAAATGGCGGGACGCCGGCATGCTCAAGCCTCTCGATACCTCGCGCATTCCCGAGTGGGACAACATCCTGCCCGGCTTCAAGACCATGCAGGATCTTATGACAACTGAGGACGGCAGGGCCTGGCTTGTGCCATTCGAATGGGGCAACACCGCCGTCACCTACCGGACCGACAAGGTGAACGAATCCGAGATCCAGTCGCTCAAGGCCTTTGCGGATCCCAAGTTCAAGGACCGCGTCTCGATCCCCGACAATGTTGATGATGCCTATGCGCTGGCGTCTCTCGCAATCGGCGTGACCGACTGGTCTGGCATGACCGATGAGCAATTCGAGAAGGCCTCGGCGTTCCTGCGAGAAGTGCACCAGAATGTCCGTATCTACTGGACCGACAACACCGAGCTGAGCCAGGCCATGGCCGGCGAGGAGGTGGATCTGGCCTGGGCGTGGAACGAAACCGCGACCACCCTCCAGGCCGATGAAGTGCCGGTGGCAATCAAGAAGGACACCGACGAGGGGCTGTCGACATGGGTTTGTGGCTACGTGCTGCTGGAAGGCAGCGAAGGCAGTGAGGACAAGGCCTATGACTACCTCAATGCCACCCTTGCTCCGGAGGTTTCCTCCTACATCGTCACCGAATGGGGCTATGGCCACGGCAACGCCAAAGGCATGGCAGCCATTGACGCCGAAACACTCAAGGGCGCTGGGTACGATGACGTGGACTCGTTCGTCGACAAGACGCTTTTCCAGTCTCCGGTCCCGGTGGAACTGAAGCAGAAAATGATCGCTGAATTCGAGAAGATCAAAGCCGGGTATTGATTCTTCGGCGTCGTGCTAAATAAATATTTATGCACGACGCCAATATCTTCGACAATTCAGATAAGAATCGAAGCTGCTAAATCGTGATTTCCGATCAGACAATTTGCGCCCTCAGCTAGGGGTGCGTTGGCGCTTGAGCCTTCTGTGTTAGGTGTTGCACTTAAAAGGTGTATGATTGTATCTTGATGTCATCAGACACCAGAGGGATACTTTATGGTTGGCCCGTTTACACTCGTGAATGTTGTAACCTTATCCAAACCTGCAATGTTTGCAGCAATTCTCAGCATAGCAATGCTGTCTACGAACGCATTGGCGGAAAGTACCGGATGGGTAACGCCGACGACCATAGACAAGGTTTCGCGTTCAATGAACCAGAAACAGTTGATGCCCGTCAGTATCAAATGCAAAGGCGATTCCAAGAGCAGTTCAGTCCGCGCGAGCATGTTGATTAACATGACGTTCTCGCCAAATCCGAAGCGCAAAAGGTGGCAGTGGGTTTGGGGTAGTCGGTTCGGGGCCACGAAGCATGACCTCGAAAAGAAGGGCTGGAAACTCGTGAGTACTTCGAGCTTCGTACGGCCCGCTACGGGATTGGCAGTCCGCTGCGGCGTTTTCCACGCTCCGTAGGAAACTGTAAGACAGGATTCGCCAGTGGGGCGTGAACCCTGTTCAGCCCAGCATGACGATGAACGCGTCCCGGTCGTAAGTGATCCGGATGTCCGAACCGACCGGGATATCGTCAGCGCCGAAATCATTGGTCTCGACAATCGACAGGTGCTGGTTCTGTCCCTCTATGTTCACCGCGAGCGAAGTTACCTCTCCAAAGTAATTGCGGTCGGCGACCTTGCCGGTGACGATGGGATCGGCGGTTTCGCCTTCCCAGACAATCCGCAGGCGCTCCGGACGGATCCCGATGATCGCCTTCGCGGGGTCAGAGATTGTCTTGCCTGCGAGATGTCCGGTAATGTCACCGATGCCGGGCAGCGTCGCGGCAAAGTTCTTGCCGTTGACCGAAAGGTGGGACGAGGTCAGGAAATTCATGCCGCCGAGGAAGTCGGCGACCTGCCTTGTGGCGGGGTTCTGGTAGATCTCCTTGGGTTCGGCGATCTGGGCAATCTGACCTCCGAACATCACCGCGATCCTGTCCGACATGCTCAGTGCTTCATACTGGTCATGCGTGACCAGCACGAATGTGATGCCGATCTGGCGTTGCAGATGCCTGAGTTCCACCTGCATCTGTTCGCGCAGGTTCTTGTCGAGTGCCGAAAGCGGTTCATCCAGAAGCAGGACCTTCGGGCGCATCACAAGCGCCCGGGCAAGGGCCACCCGCTGCCGCTGTCCACCGGAGAGCTGATTGCCCATTCTCGGACCAAGCTCCGACAGTTCGACCTGGTCGAGGGCTTCCTTGACGCGCTTCTCTTCTTCCGCGCGCCCCAGCCTGAGCCGCTTGAGGCCATAGGCGATGTTCTCTGCAACATTGAGATGGGGAAAAATTGCGTAACTCTGAAACACCATGTTGGTGGGTCTGAGGTTCGGCGGAATCCCCGCCATGGATCTGCCGCCGATCAGGATTTCTCCCGAGGATGGGTCGTCGAATCCACCGATCATCCGCAGCAATGTGGTCTTGCCGCAACCGGAGGGCCCGAGAAGCGAGAAAAACTCGCCTTCGCCAATTGTTGCATTCAGCGTGTCGAGCGCTCGGAAGGTGCCGAAGTTCTTGTCGACATTTCGGATCTCGATCATCGGGGAGGTGGTCATGGCGTTGGGGCCTGGCTGGTTTGTGTCTCGGGTTGTGTCGCATGGTCCGTCATGGGCGCAGCTCCATCTTGCGTTCCGCCTGGCGCCGGAAGATTTCTGCCGCCGTAAGCAGCACAAGCGACGCGGCGATGAGAATGGAGCCGAGCGCCAGCACGTTCGGAAGCTTGGCGGCAAACCTCAACTGACCCCAGATGTAAACTGGCAGGGTCGGCTCGGTGCCGCTCAGGAAAAATGCGAGGATGAACTCGTCGAGCGATATGGTGAAGGTGACCAGCAGACTTGAGACGATCGACGGCGCAAGCATCGGCAGTGTTACCCGCCTGAGCGTGCCGAAGGATGTTTCTCCCAGATCGCGCGAGGCCTCCTCCATGCTGGGATCAAATCCCTCAAATCCCGAAACCAAGACCGTGACCGAATAGGGGAGGCAGATGAGCAGATGCCCCAGGATCACAGTGACGAGCGACAGTTGCAGCCCGAGGCCGAGCAGGACCACCAAGAGTGATATGGCGATGATGATCTCGGGCAGGATCAGGGGCGCCATGATAAGGGCGCTGGCCGGGCCCTTTCCGCGGAATCGATGCCGAGTGATGGCGCGCGCGGCGCAGATTCCCAGAACAGTGCTCAAGACCGCCGCGCTCACCCCGACGATCAGCGAGTTCCAGGCTGCACCCTGCATGGCAGCATTTCCTGCCAGGGATTCGTACCATCTGAAGGTGAACCCGACCAGCGGAAGCTTCGGCGTCGCGGAATCATTGAAAGAGAAGACCGGAAGCAGCAGCACCGGAAAATACAGGATCGCCACGTAGAGTATCACATAGATCGCGAGCAGCCGCCTGGGCGAGGGAAGGAACCTCATTTGAGCAGCCTCTTCAGGCCGGCAAGCGCCAGCACGATTGTGCCTGCAACCAGCGAAACGATGATCATGGTGCTCACGGCCAGAGCCGCGCCGAGCGGCCAATTCGAGGCCCTGCCGAACTGGACCTGAATGGCGTTGGCGATCATGACGCCGTCCTTGCCGCCCACAAGTTTCGGCGTGACATAGTCGCCGACCGTCGGGATCATCACGATCATCAGCGCCGCGATGATGCCTGGCATGGTCAATGGCAGCGTTATGCGAAGAAATCTTCGGATAGGCCCGTCGCCCAGATCGGCTGCGGCCTCCAGCAGAGACCGATCAAGCTTCTCGAGCGAGACGAACAGCGGCAGGATCGCAAACGCGGCCCAGCTGTGCGCAAGCGTGATGATCACCGCGTTGACATTGTAGATCAGCGAACTCAACGGCTCGGTGATCACGCCGAGATGCATAAGGCCGGTGTTGAGCACGCCCTTGTAGCCGAGGATCACCTTCCAGGACAGGATCCGCAACAGATAACCGGACCAGAACGGTACGGTGATGATGAACAGCCAGAGCCCCTTGTAGCGACCGCCATAAAAGGAAACGAACCAGGCGATCGGATAGGCCAGCACGACGGTGACGAAGGCGACTGTCACCGAGATGAACAAGGAACGCATCAGAAGGTCGCGATAGATCGGTTCGGTCAGCGCCGCCTTGTAGTTTTCGAGCGTGAACGTACGGTCGATGGTTAGGTAATCCTGCGACCAGAAGCTGTTTGCGACAATGACGATGATCGGGCCGATCAGCAGCAGCATGGCGTAAAGCAAAGGCGGGGAGATCGTCAGCCAGCCCTTGCCTGTTTCCGAGCGGAGGAACCGGGAGATCGATTCTCGACCGGTGCGCTGGACTGGCAGGATGGGGGCAGACGGATCCAAATTCAGTTCCTCGATTTGGCCGGGAATTCCGGTCGTAACGATCCCGCATTCGGGGTCCTGTTGCGATCGGAACGACCGCATCGGCACCCTTCAATAGGAAGTCAAAAGGCAGTTGAATGCAAGCCGTTTTTCTGCCAAATTGATTGAACAGCCATTCAATAACAGCTCCATCTGGCGCAGCGGGCTGTTGAAAAGTCTGGCGCCCGACAAATCCTCCGGAAAGTCCGCATCATGCCCGAAACGCACAACAGGATGTTTGAAAAGGCCACTCAGGATGCCGCCGATCACCTGATCCAGCCATGGCCCTCGGCGGGCTCTGTTGGCGCAGAAGCTCGCGGCATGCTTGGCTCGGGCGAGGGGGTTTATGTCCATGACGACAGGGGGCGCAAACTCATCGATGGTCCGGCGGGGATGTGGTGCACCAATGTCGGGCATCGCAATGAGGCGCTGGCTGACGTGCTCAAGGAGCAGGCGATGGAGTTGTCCTACAACTCACCCTGGTACACCTCCAACGAGCCGTCGGCGGAACTGGCCCGGCGCATTGCCGGTCATGCGCCCGGCGACCTCAACCATGTGTTTTTCACGACAGGCGGATCGACGGCGGTGGAGAGCGCTCTGCGGTTTGCGCAATTCTACAACAATGTCCGCGGTCTGGAAGGCAAGAAGAAGATCATCTGCCGTGATGGCGGATACCACGGCAGCACCTACCTGTCTGCGACCCTGAACGGCAGCCAACGGTCGAGGAACTGGATGGACTTTGCCGATGAACTCACCATTCGCCTGTCTTGCCCCGATCCGTTCCGTCGTCCCGATGGAATGAGCATCGAGGATTTCAGGGATCAACTGGTCAGGGAATTTGCTGCTGCGGTGGACGAACACGGCGCCGAAAACATCGCAGCCTTTGTCGGTGAGCCGATCATGGCCTCGGGCGGCGTGATCGTTCCGCCGGATGGATATTTCAAGGCAATTCGCGAGATCTGCACGAAGCACGACATTCTGTTCATCGCCGATGAGGTTGTGACTGCCTTCGGACGGCTTGGCCACGTGTTCGCCTCCGAAACCTGCTTCGACGTGGTTCCCGATATCATCACCTTTGCCAAGGGTGTGACGTCGGGGTACTTTCCTCTCGGTGGGATGGTGGTTTCGGACCGCCTGCTTGAAGGGCTCCGCGCCTCCAATCATCCCGAAGCGATGTATGCTCATGGCCTCACCTATTCCAGTCATCCGATCGGATGCGCTGTGGCCCTGAAGAACCTCGACATTCTCGAAGACGAGTTGCTTGAGTACACACGCGGGATCACGCCCTATTTTCATGAGAGGATGAAGGCGCTGGAAGAGCTCGAACTGGTCGGCGAAGTTCGCGGAATGGGACTGATGGCCTGCGTCGAATGCGTCGCGGACCGGGAAAGCCATAATCCTATCCGGCTGGACACGGAAGTCGGTGTCCGGATCGACCGCCATTGCCAGGAACTGGGCCTGCTGGTGCGGCCGCTGGTGCACATGTGCGTGATGTCCCCGCCGCTGGTGATCACCCGCGATCAGATCGACAGCATGGCCGATATTCTCCATGAAGGGATTTCACGGACCATGCGCGACTTGCGCCACGAAGGCATCTGGAACGGCTGAGACGTCGGGCGCGCTCCTGAGCCGGCGTCTGTCAGTCCGCTTGCATGGATTGCTTGCGCGCGCCGGTCGCATTGATGGTTGCGCCCGGTCGCGACGTTGCGCTGACTGGAAACAGAAGGTGTGAGCTGGATCAGGTGCCCGTGGCCATCTCTTCATTCAGTCGGGCGACATCGTCTTCAGACGGCCGTTCGTCAAGTTTGCTGACCGGCAGCACCGCACGCAGATGATCATGATGGCTGCGTACGCCGTACTCCAGATCGGAGAGATAGAAGCCCTTGAAGGCGCTCGAGTTCATGGCCTCGTTTGACCATTCGGTCAGCCGTACATCCTCGCCCATTGTTTCATTGTCGATACGGATGGCGAGCTTTCGGGCGAGCGTCTGCTGCCGGGTCTCATCCCGGTAGCGGTAGATCGAGCCACGCAGAAGCGTCTCTCCCGTCGACAACGGAAACTCCTGATAAAACTGGACGAGTTCGGGTGTGACCGCAATCACCGCATTCGGGAACAAGCCGTAATAGACCCAGGCGCGCTTGAGGTGCTCGGGCATGTTCGGGCGCGGCTGCATGAGCTTGAGGTAATTGCGAACGCTCCAGCGCCGGCCGTTTTCGTTGCACTCGGCATAGGATCTCGACATGCCCCCGACAAAGGGCTCATCGAAATAGGACCGGCCGTACAGATCCTGAAGCGCGGGATGGGCCAGCGCCACGTGATAGCCTTCATTGTCGACGTCGCGTACCGATTTCCAGTTGACCTTGGACACCATCGTCCAGATCTCTCCTGCGGGAACCAGGCTGCTCATATCGAAGTGGACAGTCTCATCGGCGAACGGTGCGAACAGCTCGGCCACCGAGGCCTGCGAACCCGGCTCAAAGCGGACAAAGACAAACCCGTTCCATATTTCGGCTTCAAGCGGCTGCAGCCCGAATTCAACCTTGTCCAGTTCCGGGAAGGATTTCGGCCGCGCAGCTCCTCTCAGGGAGCCATCAAGATTGTAGACCCAGCCATGGAAAGGGCAGACCAGCGCGCCTTTGCAGGCACCTTTCTCATCGGCCACCACCCGGGCGCCGCGGTGCCGGCACATGTTGTGAAAGGCACGTACCTCGCCATCAGCCCCGCGTAGCACGAGCGCTCGTTCACCGCACATGTCAAAGGCGATGTAGTTTCCAGGGTCCGGGAGATCTGACACATGGCAGGCAATCTGCCAGTGCCTGCGAAACAATTCCTGCTTCTCGAGCTCAAGGAACGCCTTGCTGTGGTAGGTCCAGCCTGGAAGGCCGCAACGATCCCAAGTCTCGGGGATGGAGATATCTCGGCTGGAAACGGGGCGGTTCATATGGCACCTGATTAATTTGAGTGAACACTCAGAAAATAGGTCGATGGCGTCGCGAGGTCAAGTCAAACCGCCTCAGGCGGCGGTTGCCGTCCGGGTTTTCTGGCGATCCCGAAAATGGAAGGAGCAATCCGAAGCAACCGTCACAGGTCCGTTCCGAACCACCCGGACCAGCACCCGGGAGAGACGGCCGGTCTTGGCTATAGAGCCGATGGCGCTTCGGCGTGTGCGAGATCAGTGTAGAGGTGCCAATGGACTTTCCCTGATTGAGATCATCAACCGCTACGACGTCCTGGCTATTGTCTCCTGTACCCTGGCTCCTGGCTCCCAGATCGGCAGCCTTTGCCTATTCGGGGTGTAGAATCACCTTCCTTTGCCAAGCTGAGTACGCGGGTTCGTTTCCCGCTATCCGCTCCGGTGTTCCCGTAGTCGAAATCAAGAGTTCCGGTGGCCGCGATCGAGCCCTCGCAACGGTCTCGGCGGAATGCCGATGGGGCAGAATGCCACGGATCGGCGGCTTTCCGGGAGCCGAGATTTTTACTTGCGAAACAAGAGCGAAAGCCTTATGTCGCGTTGACTTCTCGCGGGATCAGGGTCTAACGCCTCCGGATCCACAGTCTGCCAACAGAATTACAGGATACAGGACTATGGCAAAGGGTAAGTTCGAGCGCAACAAGCCGCACGTAAACATCGGCACGATTGGTCACGTTGACCACGGCAAGACATCGCTGACGGCTGCGATCACCAAGTATTTCGGTGACTTCAAGGCCTACGATCAGATCGACGCAGCGCCGGAAGAAAAGGCCCGCGGCATCACCATCTCGACGGCTCACGTCGAGTATGAGACCGAAGCGCGTCACTACGCCCACGTCGACTGCCCCGGCCACGCCGACTATGTGAAGAACATGATCACCGGTGCGGCGCAGATGGACGGCGCGATCCTGGTGGTTTCGGCTGCCGATGGCCCGATGCCGCAGACCCGCGAGCACATCCTGCTTGCCCGTCAGGTTGGCGTTCCTTCGCTGGTCGTGTTCCTCAACAAGGTCGACCAGGTCGACGACGAGGAGCTGCTCGAGCTCGTCGAGATGGAAGTGCGCGAGCTGCTTTCGTCCTACGACTTCCCGGGCGACGATATTCCGATCACCAAGGGCTCGGCGCTTGTGGCGCTCAACGATGGCGACAAGGCCCAGGGCGAAGACGCGATCCGCGCTCTGATGAAGACCGTTGACGACTACATCCCGACCCCTGAGCGTCCGATCGACCAGCCGTTCCTGATGCCGATCGAAGACGTGTTCTCGATCTCGGGCCGCGGCACCGTTGTGACCGGCCGTGTCGAGCGTGGCGTTGTCAAGGTTGGCGAGGAAATCGAGATTGTCGGTATCCGCGACACCCAGAAGACGACCTGCACCGGCGTTGAAATGTTCCGCAAGCTGCTCGACCAGGGCCAGGCCGGCGACAACATCGGCGCACTGCTTCGTGGCGTTGGCCGTGAGGACGTCGAGCGTGGTCAGGTTCTGTGCAAGCCCGGTTCGGTCAAGCCGCACACCAAGTTCACCGCGGAAGCCTACATCCTGACCAAGGAAGAGGGTGGCCGTCACACGCCGTTCTTCACCAACTACCGTCCGCAGTTCTACTTCCGCACGACCGACGTGACGGGCATCGTGACGCTGCCGGAAGGCACTGAAATGGTGATGCCGGGCGACAACATCTCGGCTGAAGTTTCGCTGATCGTGCCGATCGCGATGGAAGAGAAGCTGCGCTTCGCCATCCGCGAAGGCGGCCGCACCGTCGGCGCCGGCATCGTCGCAACGATCATCGAGTAATCGATGATCGTCTCGTCGGTGGCGCAAGCTTGCCGACGACATTGAATGAGAATGCAAAACGCGCCGCAAGGCGCGTTTTGTTTTGCTCTGCAGCAGGATCGATCTGATGCCGCCAGGGCAGAAGCCGCCGGCGGCTTACATGAAAACACCAGCGCGGGCTATCAGGCCCGCGTCGTGGCTTGCAGATACCTGTGAAGGTTGGACCGCAAGGGCAATCCGACTGGGTTGGCGCGAGTTTGATTGTTCTGCATACTCGCGGTTGATCGAGGGGGCTGGTCAAGGGGCAGGGGCGTTCGGCATGCATTGGGGCAAATGCGGCGTAGTCATTCTGGCGCTGGCTTTTATGGCTGTACCTGTCGAGCAGAGCCATGCCCGCTGCCCGGAGCGTCTGCCCTGCAAGGGCTGCGGTTGCAAGGGGGGACCCGGCTACAGGATCAATGCGACCGGAAAGTGTGCGGGCTTCAAGGCGCTCGAGCGCCAGTGCGGCAACCCGCCGACGCTCAGGTGCACTTTTGAAAATGCGCCCGGAACCGGCCTCAACCGGGACTGTGCCCTTGGTAACAAGTCCGAAGTGCCGGGTTGAAGTGCAGCGCTGCCGCCGCTAAACAGGCGATCTGAGCCGTGAATGGGCGCGGCATCAAAAAGCCATGGAGGCGGCGGTGAACAAGACCCTGTTCTGAAAATCCGGAATATCCCAGTTCAGATCGAAAGAGCAGATCCATGCCCCGTCCCTTTCTCGACGCGAGCGCGCGTCATCCCATCATTTTGCCCGATGGCAGTCCCCACACCGGCACAGTTCACCTCAATCAGGTGATCGATCATCCCAACATCACCATTGGTGACCACAGTTATTACTCCGGTTTCGATGCGCCCGGCGATTACGCTGCAGCGCTTGCGCCCTATCTGTATCCCGGCGCACCAGAACAGCTCGCCATCGGCAGGTTCTGTCAGATCGCCCATGGGGTTCGCTTCATCACCAGTTCCGCCAATCACGCGATGGACGGTTTCTCCACCTATCCCTTCGCGGTGTTCAATCCGGATCTGATCGGCGGCTATGCCGCCCAGATCGGCAACCGGCGCGATACCGTTGTCGGCAACGACGTCTGGTTCGGCTTCGAATCATTGATCATGCCCGGAGTGCGCATCGGCCATGGCGCGATCATCGCCGCACGGGCGGTGGTCACGGCCGACGTCCCCGATTACGCGATTGTCGGCGGCAACCCCGGTCGCGTGATCAGGCGTCGTTACCCGGAGGATATCGTCGAACGGCTGCTGGACATCGCCTGGTGGGACTGGGATCTCGAACGGATCGGACGCAATGTCGATGCGATCACCGGTGGAGACATCGCGGCGCTCGAGCGCGGTGCCGGCTGACGGACCGGCGTGACGGGCCCGAATGATCGGGTCTGCGAAAGTGATGCCGGACGCCGCACCTGACAGGGCAGGGAGGGGCAGGCGGCGTTGGGTCAACGACCCGCTCTCCGGTTGCCCGAGGGCCTGTTTGCCATGCCAGATCGGCAACTGTGGAGAAAAGTGACACGCCGCGCTGATTGCCGTCACTTCTTTCTTGCATTCCCTGTGCTTTTGACGCTATCAGGTCCGCCACCGGCCTAGGGGTATAGCTCAGTTGGTAGAGCGACGGTCTCCAAAACCGTAGGTCGCAGGTTCGAGTCCTGCTGCCCCTGCCAGGTTTTCCAGGCACTTAGAATAGAAACTTCGATGCCGTCGACATACGGCATCGAATTGAGCAGCGAATTTGGGCAGCATGGCCTGATGTCGTTGATATGTGACCTGTGTCAGACCTGTTTTCTACAACGACGGAATCGGGCGGACCAAGTCCCAATTTGATCGGAGTTGGCCATCCTATTTTGTCTTCACTTGGGGAGGCCGTCACTCGGCTGCAGAGCTTGGCCTGTACCAAATCGGCGCTAGAGCATTGGGCTGCGTTGATGCGAGCCAACAGAATGTGTGGCTAGCTGAAAAATGGGCGAGGGTCTTGGAGGTTGAATGCATTCAAAATGCAATGTTTGTTGGTCTTGGACATCATCGTGCCAACTCTGTCAGGTCTGAAAGCTGCTTGACCCTCCCGTTTCCCCCACACGGCTTCGTCAAGAGCAATTGACGCCAGGTGGCGTGTGTGTGCCGGCGACAGCTTCACCGCCGCCCACGGCGCGCTACACGGGTTTGACGACCGTAGATTGACGCAACGATCACCTGTTTGACAAAATCTTCGCCTTTTCGCGCTCCCGATGGTGCGCGACCCTGCATTTGGCTGAGCAGAATTTGCTGTCACGCCTTGCCGTCGGTCGCTGAAATTTGCCGCAAGCTCTGCAAACCAGAAGAGGTCTATTCGCTAATGCGAGCGATATGATTTCATGGCAGATAAAGCAGTAGAGGCTGTGCGTCAGAAGGACAGGCGCAAAACCCCGCGGGCCCTCAGACGGAACGAGCCAGTAGCTGAATCCCACCGCAAACGGGCTGTAGACCAGCCCACTCGGAGGCGGATCACTTTCGGAAAAGTGTCCATCCCGCAGGAGGTCGTGCAAGCGCCGTAAGTCGCTGACCCGATCACGGTAGTCAGAAATCAACGAACACTCTCCGCCATCAAATCTGTTCCCGCACACCACATGTCCATAAGCGCTAGCAAGTGCGCCCAACTCTTCGTTTGTCTGGGCATCAAGGTGGGACTTCGTAAGCCAGAGCGCCTCTTCGGTACCGGAATAGAGTTTGAAATCGAACAGAGCTTCCTGCGTCCATATATAGTCACTGCCTTGCGCGAAGTTGCGCGGCGCTCTCCGCTCAGGGGGTCCCATTTGCCTGATCTCGAAACCCGTCTTGGCGGCGCGACCGTGAAGGACAACTGCTGTCATGTAACGACTCCGTAACGGATACGTTTAAACACAGGCATGATAGCTACATGTAATGTTGTTGTCGCAAATATTTTCTGCCACGAATCGAAGGCGGTTAAGGCAGTATGTCTGACGCCATTCTTAGTAAAGAGTTGAAGAGGAAAATATACATGGTTAGAGATGATGAAGATGCCTGGCTCGTTCGACCGAGTGTTGTCAGTATGCGAACGACACTTTCTCGAACCACAATTTGGAGGTTGCGGCAAAAGAATCAATTCCCTGCTCCCATCCCGATTTCTCCAGGGAGAAAAGCGTATTCTCGGGACCAGATTATGGAATGGCTCCGTGGGAGAGAAAGATAAAAATCGTGTTCTTGGCCGCCGCGCCCCTTACATAGGGGTGCGGCGTATCTCTTGTTTGATGCATCCGGAATGCATAAGCCACAGTGCATTAAGGCAAGCTAGACCTACCCAACCTCCTACAGAATCCGCTCAATAAAGGTTCTACGGAGCACCTTTACTGCCTTGATTGCTCTAGGGAACGCAGCAGTCCATCCATGGAGCGCCTCGCAGCGGCTATGCCCGCACCACGTGTTGGACATCACAACAGAATGGCGGCTGACGGCATTTGGGGGGATGTAGCGGACGTTTTTACATGTTTTGCAGTCGTTTTGCTTGGGGATGTCACTGATCATCGGGCGTGGAACTGTGTACCACATTCCGAATAAACAAAACTCATCAGTCAAATTAGAGGAAAGGTCGACCGTTAGCTCCCTGATGGGAAGCCATCCCACAAGCAATGCGACGGTCACATATTCAATCGCTCCGTGATCTGGTCATGAATCCGATCCTAAGGCGAGAAAGCGTGTTCCCTAAAACATGCATGACGCTGGGTGTCCTGAGTGCCGCGGGCGATTGACATAATGCGCGGCAGAGCAAGGCCGGCAAACGAGACAGTTCAGTTCAGACCGAAAGAAGTCAGCGGCCAATACGGAAGGCCTAATTAGACCGAAAGCACTTGAAGCCGTCGTTTTCGTTCTCTACTAATCAAATAAGGTTTCCGCCCGAGCCTCCTCCCCCCAATGGGAAAGCATTTAGCATGCAGGGTATGAATTTGAGATTTTTCTGTGCGAGCACTCACATAAGGGGGGATTGTGTTCATAGTTCGCAATAGGAGAACCTCAAATGGACCTGTCTGCCCCAATCAATGAACTGAAAAGCAAGGCCAAGCTTCTTCGCCGCGAAACTGGCATTCCCCATAATCAGGCTTTGGACCGCATTGCCAGAGATGAAGGGTTTGCAAGTTGGAGTATTCTGATCCGTAAGTACGAAGATCAGAAACCAAGACCAGCGCAAAAGCCAACAAGCGGATACCCAATCAAAAGTCTGCCAATCGATTCTGGCTACCGAACTGAAGCGATAGAATTCGCTAACTCGAAATTCGAAGATGTTGTTCGTCGAATTGAACCTGGCAATCCACTACTGACGGCTGAACTCTGGAATGCAGCCGAGTACGTCGATAATCACCACTTGCGTGACGACATGTTGCCCATTGATAGCGAATACGCACTTTCGCTGATCGAGTCATCTTTAGTGCATTACGTGATCGGCTTAGCAACCAAAGCTGATGAAATGGCTCGTGAAATGGATTGATCCATAGCATCGGGGAGCCAGCAGCTCCCCGATGCTAGCTTGGTGCGAAGATCGACTTGCGGCGATTTTAAAATTATGACCTCAGTCGGCACTTATTTTCGATTTGTGGCGCGACCTATGAACGACCTCTTTTCGGCGTGTGACATAGGATAGTTATTCCAGTTCGAAAGGCCGCCAAGGGCCGAAGCAATCTTGATTCGAATTGGCAGTCAGGACTGAAAGCGGACACTGGTCGCCTTCGGAACGAACAACCGAAATGCGCTGATTCAAGACTGACCAGTTCTGATTGGCTACTCTAGATAGCGCGAGCGCTACATCAACGCAATTCGTCTTTCTCTGATTTCTTTTCGGCTCCATCAGGTTGTCGATATACCCCTGCCAATGCCGGTAGTACGACGACCGCCATTGATAGGTTTGAACTCGACAAGTAAATTTCGATGATGATGGGCAGTTCGACAAGAAAATGGCTTCGGTGAAATAAGATGGCAAGTTTTCAAAAACCTGACTTCGAAGGCGCTCGTGGTTCAAACACCGGAGATGACTTTCACGAGTTTTGGGCGGTTCGGCAAGCACTACGTCTAATTGAACGCGGGTCCGAGCTTAGTGCGATTGCCCTAGAAGGTCTTACTACCGATATCGGGTCCGGAAGCGAATGGGATGGGGTTGATTGTACCCTATTATATGGAACCGAGCGTGAAACCACAGCCGATAGGGTCGAATTACAGCAACTGAAGTACTCAGCCGCGAATGCCGGCGCATCTTGGACAATTTCGCGCATCTCGGCAAAAAAGAACAGGGGAGCAAATTCCTCCGTTATAGGAAAGTTGGCGAAGGCACATGCCGCTCTTGTGGCAAAGAGGGCAGCGCACGCCCCAATTACCGTCACGGTGCAACTCGTTACAAATCAGCAGATAGATGATGCCCTTATGAGGGCAATTGAGGAGGCGAAGGCTTTCGGTCTCTCAGACCGTGCAAAGAAATCCAGAATTTCGAGCGACCTCAGGGTACTTGTGAAAGCCAGCGGTCTGACGCTAACGGATTTTTGCCAGTTTGCGAAATCGTTCGACTTGGTTGGTGCAGCTGGTTCTCGCTTTATGATTGAAAGCGATGTGTTGAAACGAATTTCGCAGTGGGAAGATATAGAATTTGTTGAGATCGCCAGCGAACTACGACGGTATGTTCATGATCTCATGCTTCCGGAGCGTGCAGGCGAGTTTATTGCTAAGCACGACATTTTGCTGAAGCTTGGCGCAGGCGATTCATCAGTTCTCTTTCCCGCTCCTTCGTATATCGATTTCATCGATCGACCAATTAAGCGTAAGAGCGTTTCAGATGTCGCGAAAGCGATGTTGGGAGGGGAAGGCAGTCAATACCTGTGCGTGCACGGAAATGGCGGGCTTGGAAAGACTACCGCTCTTCAACTCATAGCCGGAGAGCTGCCCGAGCGGTCAGTCATGGTCGTCTACGATAGCTATGGTGCCGGTTCTTACCTAGATGCCAGTAAATCAAGACATCGGCAGAGGGAGGCCTTTGTTCAGCTATCGAATGACCTGGTTGAGAATATGCGGCTTCCAACCTACCTCGTTCCGAGAGATCATACCGATTTTCCGCGAGCGCTGCGTCGGCGAATTGAGGAAGCCGCTGCGCTCTTGTCCTCGTTTAGCGACAAGGCACTTCTCGTAATTGCGGCAGATGCGATCGACAATGCATCAACTGCCGCTCGGGCAAAGCATCCGCCTGAACCGAGCTATCTTCAAGATTTCCTGTCTTTTGACGACCTGCCGACCAATGTTCGCATTCTCGTAAGCTGCCGTACTAGTAGGCTACCAGAATTGTCAATCCCAACTCGCTTCCAGAGGATCGAGCTCGCACCATTTACAATTTCGGAAACGGCCGAACATGTGAGGAAATTCTGGAATGCGGATGATGATTGGATCGAAGAGTTTCACAACCTATCTAAGGGGGTCCCGCGCGTTCAGTCTTATGCATTGAAGTCAACCTCTGAGAATTATGCTCAGGCAATCAATGCGCTTCGGCCGGATGGCAAAGCACTAGATCAAATTTTCCAAACACAACTCGTTGAAGCATTTCGGAAGCATGGCGACGAGCGAACGATCCGGCGCTTTTGTGCTGCTGTCACCCACTTGCCGCGCCCGGTTCCAATCGAAGCGCTCTCTAGTGTTCTGGGTGTCTCAAGGTCTGCACTAGTTGACATCGTGACCGACCTGGTTCCCGGTTTCACTCTGGATGACGATAAGATTGGCTTTGCTGACGAAGATTTCGAAGCCTATGCAAGGGCTGCCGGTGTTGAGCACTTGGAAGAGGTAATGCGATCGGCGGCAGATCATTTCTTGGCAAAAGCATCAACCAGCGCGTACGCAGCCTTGGCTGTAGTGCCGATGATGTTTGTCGCTGGTCAATACGACAACTTACTCAACTTTGTAGAAGGGGAACCGGAACCTCCAATGGGGCTGTTACCGGATATCGCCCAACGGCGAGAAATAGGTATTCAGCGCCTTCGCACGGCAATCCGGGTTTGTCGTAAAGCCGGAAAAAATAGTCGAGCACTGCGTTTTATTATGATGGGGGCCGAGGCAGTTCATGGCGACGATAACCTAAGACAGTTTCTTATTGCGCATCGGCCTCTGGCAGTTCGGTTTGCAGAAGACTCAGTACGCCGCCTGATCTTACGTGATCCTGACTATGTAGAGAGCCACGGTCCAGTCTTGCTTCAGATGATTGGGCATCGAACGGGACCGGAGGATCGGTCGGCCATGTACGAGTCTCGGAAACGTGTCAGCGCCTGGTTCAGACTCAGATGGGATACCTATCTGGAAGATCGTGCCGAGAACGAGCATGCCCGAGCATGGTCAATTGAGGCTGAGGATTATGCGCAAATTCTCTACGCCGAAATAGTTACCTCCGGTGTGGCGGCCGCAGTAACCAAATATCGAGCGTTACGGCCTTGGCGGTTTGCTATGGATGCTGGCCTGGCCGTTGTCGACCGCCTTCTGGCTGAGGGTCACATTGAAACCGTCGAAGAGATTGCGGATTCGCTGCCGCTCCATCGCGCAGTGTTTGTACTTGTACCGTTAGCCATGTCTGGTGCGGTGGTGGACTCTGCAAGACTAGAGCACGGCATACGAGCTCTCTATGCGCTGGCAAATCCTAGTGCCAAGCTACTTGAGCGATATGGACCGAAACAAGAGATCGGCTCGCGTATCATCGATATCATCATATCTGGCGTGGAACTGCTGGTTATGAGAGGGCGACCACCTGTTGAGCTAGGGAGCTGGTTCTCTCCCTTTTTAGACACCGAAATAAGGAGAGTTGATCGCCTCCACAGCTCCGATCACAACCTGCTCGACGCAATCATGCGGTGCTTCTATCTTTGCCAAGCCCTTGAAGGCCGCGTCGGGAAGGTAGACGACCTGCTGGTCCCCCGCCCCAAGTCGGACGGAAAACAAGATAGTAGCAGAAGCTATCGGGATACGAGCCAACACGACCGTGGGCTTCGTGAAGTGGTAGGGTCTGTGTCGAGAGTCTATGCGTGGCGTGCAGAATTCATTGCTTCTCGCGGAACAACGGGGTTCGCTACCGATCTCGCACAAGACGCGTTGAGACATCTGTCCGAGAATGCGTGGAGCATCAACCGCCACTACGAGTCCAGCGGGATGCGCGCTAAGGCCGCGGAGAGTATCGCGGCCCTAGCAGCAGAGCCCAAACTTGCGACAGATATCGTTAACTTTGCGCTCGCAGTCAGAAATCGCTGGTCTTCTTATGCGACAAAGAACGCGGATACGCTGCTCGCTCGACTGCGCAGTGTGAAGCCTCTGCACGGCAACTTGGTGGCGAGTATCGCGAAAGAAGCTCATACCGTTAGACGCGACAAGATCGGAGCAGTAGATAAATCTTCTACACTGGCTCGATTTGCTGAATGGCTACTTTGGATAAGCCCTGACGACAGCAGGGCACTGTTTGATACGGCTTTGGAGGTTGCCGCGGAACTGGACAGCGAAGTCATAGACCAAATTCGGGCTGTGGCCGCAATTGCAGAAAGAGGTCAGCCTGCAGCCAAACGCCCCGAGAGGGAATTGGCCTGTGCCTTCTCTGACGTGCTGGAAGATGCAGGCATGCGCTTGGATAACCTAGAGGAGTTTCCTTGGAGCGCTGGAATGCGAACGCTGGTCTGGCTTGATCTAAACTACGCCTTGTCGTGCTCGGCACGCTGGCAAGACACGAACGTAGCTTCTTTCCATCAAACCCTTAATCCCCTGATTGATGAAGGCGTGAAGCGACGGCGTCTATCGGTCGGCCAATCTGCCTCAATGATGTTATTACTGGAGGAAGTTGAAGTCGAAGCAGTCGAATCCATCATTGTTGCGGCGCAGGAAATCCATCGACCCTGTGCGCAACTTGCCGAGTTTTTCGCGCAGAACCTTCTTCTTGAGCGGGTCGCGTTAGGTGAAGGCGCGAGCTCATTTATTATAGGGAAGGGGAGCGGTCACTGGGCCGAGCAATTTAAGAAGCAAGAGCATTTTATGCGGTCTCTGGCAGGAGCGCCCACACAAGAAGGAGCTATCTCACCAACAAGACTACGAAGGCCACAGCGTAGGACAATAGAAGTTTCTTGGACCAGAGATGACCTTGTTGATTCTGAACGCCTGGGTCGGAAGCTTGAGCGGACTTTGTCTGCGGCTAGAGATCAAAAACAGTTTGTCTCGGTGCTTGAAATCCTCACAGCTGCCCGAGGGGCAGTCGACTTCGGAGATCGGGTCGCACACCTTGACGCGCTGCTCGAACTGAAAGCGGACATCTCTGGCTCGGAATTGATATCGGGGCTTCTAGCCTCGTTGTCAGAATGGAACAAGCAGCCTGCTATCCAGAATTGGTGTAGAACGAAGTTACCGGAAGCAATCTCCGAATTTCTGCCCGTATTCAGCCGCTACTTCCCACGAGATGATGGTCAACTAGACCGCGCGCTAGAGCTTTCCGAGGCGTCGCCTGAGCAGGTGTTGTCGATTCTGATGTCCGGAATTGAGCGCAACGTAGGCGTCATGTCAGCGAGTGCATTGTTCGCAATTGTTGGGCGCATAGCTGTATCTTTGCCTGCTGGCGACGCCCATGAAACAGCTGCTTGGTATATCCGCCGGCTGCACGATCGGTTGGCCGATGACGACAAGGTGTCTTCTAATCTAGTCGATATTCCAGACACTACGGAGCAAGCAATTGGTCGCTTCTTCTTTTCTACCCTCGGAGATGTTGACGTGTATGTGCGGTGGCGTGCCGCACACGCAGTTAGATGCCTTACACAATTCGGAGAGAGTGCGACATTTGAGGCGGTCTGGAGTCAGTTTGAAAGGACCAATGATATTTCATTTCGACAGCCGGACGCGCCGTACTACTGGCTTGCATCTCGTCTTTGGCTTGTGATTGCCACCGACAGGATCGCCTACGATTGTCCTGCGCTCGTTGCGCCTATTGGCAGTCGGCTTTTCTTAGTCGCTACCGATATGGCCTTGCCACATATTCTCCTACGAGACTATGCAGCCGACGCGTGCAGAAAGTTGGTCGCTGCCAAAGCCATGAGCCTCACGCGAGATCAGGCAAAGCAACTGAAGTTGGTCAATAAATCACCGCTCCCAAGAGGTACAAAAAAGGAGCGCAATTATGGGAGTTACAATTTCTTCGATCAGAGGAAGAATCCTCGCCTGAGATTCCATTTCGATTCGATGGATACCTTGAGGTATTGGTATTCGAGTTGGATCGGCATTTTCGAAGACCTCACCGAAACGGATTTTATCGAGACTGCCGACAGGTACATTTCAGACGTGTGGGGTGTCGTAGATGAGCCCCCATATGGCTCCCCAGAAAAGCGCAAGGGCCGCTTTAACGATAGAAATTGGCAGCGTTCCTCCCATAGCCATGGCAGCCTTCCGACATTGGAACGTTATCAGAGTTATCTCGAATGGCATGCAATGTGGTGTGCGGGGGGAGAAGTCCTAAAGTCGCACCGTTTGGCGCAGCATGACTGGGACTATGGCACGTTGGATTACGAAATTGGCATCGATAAGCTTACCGTGCCTCCCATCTGGCTGTCCGATCTAGTTGGAAGTCGCCCGCTTTTGGAAAGCGTCTGGCGATCTCCGGAGAGGCCGATCGAAGAATGGCGCAAGGACGCGACGGATGCGGAAATCCTTGCCGAAATTATGGTAGCCGATAGGACCGGTTACCTCGTGGTCGAACAATCGGCCACAACTGCATCGCGAACGTTTCGCCATGAGGTGCGGGTAAGCACCGGCCTCGTGTCGTCAGATACAGCTCATGCGCTTATACGAGCACTCCAAACGACTTGGGACGATTATGACTACCTGATTCCGCCAGAGGGCAATGACCTTGAGATCGATACTGGCGACTATGTGCTGCGGGGGTGGCTTCAGAGCAACGATGGCGACAGTCGGTTTGATCGCGCCGACCGCTTTTGCAATGGGGCGCGACGTATTGAGTGCCAGCCTGGGCGCGCTGTTACAGAAGCGCTTGGTCTATCTCGTCAGACTGATCGCGGTGCCCGCTGGTTTCGTTCGGGGCACGCGGAGCCGACTTTCATCTACGAGGTGTGGGGTCATCCTGAAGTGCAAGACGACCGCGAACTTTACTACGACGACGGTGTTAGGTCTGATGGCTATCGGCTCTTAGTCCGCATCTCGGACTTGACGGAATTTCTGCACAGTCAGGGGCTGGAAATGATTATGGAAGCGGGGTTGCGCCGTGACGAAAAAGGAAAAAGCAGTTCTTCCTATGACGACAAAGAGTCGACCGAAGTTAGATTCGATCGGCTCTTCCTTTTCCGAATGGACGGTACAATACAAGCTGCCGAACGAGATGTTGGTACTTGGCGACAAGATAGTTAGCGCTCTCAATCTCCATAAGACCGTCGACACTCTGGGCAGGTGGAAAGCCCACCATCTTGCCGAGTTGATACTTGCTGTCCGGGATGCCAAGGAACCTCAAAGGGCAGCGGCAGAAGCAAGACTTGCAGACTTCTTGCGGGATTTCGGTCGACCATCCAAGGGTCGCTTTCGTCACGAGGGAGGCTACGATCTGAAAAAAATAGCGCCAATTCTAAAGGAAACCCTCGGCAAGCATTGATGCATACCCAAAATTACCAAAGCAAGAATTGGAAGTCCGCTTTTGGCATGATGGCCCTCTCAGATGAGTGGCTATGGTGGATACGCGAAGCGGTTCAGGTTGTCTCCGGAATGTCGGCGTTGATCCGAAAATACACTGATCTCAATTGGTATTGTGCGGAGAGCTAATTTTCGCGGCCTCGGGAATAAATGAATAGAAATAGGGTTAAGAGCTGTGGACTGGTTCGGTCATCGCGGAAGAAATTGCTAACATGGAACGCGGGCCGACATTGTTGACCGTTTCAGACCCCGTTCGGTCGTTCCAAGGTCACTGGCGGCTTGACAAAGCCGCCGCACATCGTGCTCCCAACCATCCGCAGCGTCGAGGCCGTCCGGGTTCGAGCGCAGGCTGGTGCAGATGGTAATGGGGCCCATAGTGGGAGCGCTATTCAACTAAGTATGCCAAGTCTACATGAGGTCGCATTCCGGGACGAATTTCCTTCTTTGTGGAGTTGTCCTGTAAATCAAAAAGAACGCTTGGCGAACATGCCTTAACTGTGAGATATTTGCGATCTGGGCATTCGCCTTCATGTCGGCGGCTGGATTATACAGCGCGTTCGAGGTGGAGTGCGGCGGCGAGGCGGTGGCGCAGGTCACGGTCTCATCCGCGCAGAATGGGCGGCAACGTACCTCTGCAGTGGTCAGGCCCGACCGTACCGATGAAGTGAAGCTAGCCGTAACCCTCTCTGTTTCAGGTTCCTGTTTGGCGGCTGGACCCATTTATTTCACGGGCCGGGCGGTCCCGCAGCGCGAGCGAGCGGCCCCCTTGCCTCAAGGCTCAAAAAGACTAAGGTTAGGTAGGAGATGCAGCTTATGCGTGAAACATGCAAAAACGTGCCAAGTCAGCACGGGCCGGGAGTCATGCGCGTCGCCTGACGCGTTGGTTCATCGGGTTGGCATTCGCCTTCATGTCGGCGGCTGGATTATACAGCGCGTTCGAGGTGGAGTGCGGCGGCGAGGCGGTGGCGCAGGTCACGGTCTCATCCGCGCAGAATGGGCGGCAACGTACCTCTGCAGTGGTCAGCGCCAGTCGGACGGGTGGGCTCACAAACAGGACCCTAAGGACATTTGAAATCGCAATCACGACTTAGGAAATTTGTGCAGAGCAAGTCGACGCTGCACAAAGCATGGCGCGTCATCCAAGAGAATGCGCAGACATCGACTTCGCTGGATGTCCGGGCTGAGGTTGATGAGTTCGCGGTCAATCCGCAGAAGAACATCAACGTGCTTAGTGGTCAGTTGTCCGCCGGCAGCTTCCGATTTCCGGAAGCCAAGGGCATACCGGTGGTCAAGAAGAATACGGATGGGAGCAAAAGCGCCAAGTTTCGCCCGCTGGTACTGGCCTCGCTGCGTTCGCGCATTGTCCAGCGTGCGATCTTGGAGGCACTGGAGACGGTTCCTGGACTTAAGCCGTACTTCCACAACCCTAATAGCTTTGGCGGCATAAAGAAACAGAAAGATGGGCTCGCAGCAGTTCCGGCGGCGGTTCAGGCTGTGTTAACAGCGATCGGCAATGGTGCCACCCACGTAGCCTTTGCCGACATCCGTGCTTTCTTCACGAAAATACCCAAACCACACGTGACAAGCATCGTTGCAAAGGTGACGGAAGATTCCGCATTCATGACGCTGTTTGAAGACGCCATCAGACTCGAACTTTCGAATATGTCCGAGCTAAAAGAGAAAGCACAGGCTTTTCCAATAGAGGCCATCGGAGTCGCGCAGGGCAATTCTCTATCCCCTCTGCTGGGCAACATCCTGCTTCACGATTTTGATCGCCGAATGAACGAAGGCGACTGCGTGTGTATCCGGTATATTGACGACTTCATCATCTTAGCGCCTTCGGCAGCTGCCACTAAAGCCCGCATGCGCCTGGCCATCAGCATTCTTGCAGAATTCCGCATGACTCTGTCAGAGGAAAAGTCCACGAATTCCCCCCTCCGGGTTTCTGACAAATTCGATTGGCTTGGGATCGAGTTCAACAACGGTTTCATCCGTCCATCATCGAAGGCGATCGCTAAGCTTGAGTTGAATGTGCGGAAGCGTTTCGACGATAGCGCCAAGGGTATGCGCGACACGAAGCGAGGCGAGCCGGTTCCCCGAAAACACTCCCTCATCGCGACCTTAAATCGGACCGACAGCATCATTCGCGGATGGGGTAAGCACTACCGGTTCTGCAACGATGAAGACCTGTTTGCCCGCATTGATACGAAAATGGCTGGCCTGGTTGGGGCATTCCTTGGCGAGTACCGGGACATCAGGAAGCGCCGGGCACCCAACGACGCGGCATCACTACTAGGAATAGATGAGCTCTTTCGGCAAGAGCGAAAGCCCTTGGTGTGGCCTTCCAAGCGTGGTTAGTCCGCTATCCGCCCGAATTTGCCAGATATATTTTAGCGTTTTCGGCCCAAAGTGGACGTCCGATTTGTGAATTGTCATACTGTGTTGATGGCAATTTGAATTCTGCTGTCGGGTTCGGCGTGCTTGGTGGCACTAGCCCTCTATAGCAAGCTTAAGCATGCAGTTTTGACCGTCTGCCGATCATCTTTTTTTGGGTTACCGGATATGCCACTGTGACATGGAGTGCGGCATGGCCTCGTTCTTGAGCATATTTATTTAACAAAAACAACACAATGTGCTAACGCGCGAAAAGGCGAGACAGTTCTAAGAACGTAAGTTATTAATAGCGCTGTGTGACATAGGTATGCATCAGTGACGGACGAGATCACCAGATTCCTAAAACAAAGCGGACCGAGTCTCAGCAGCGAGATCAGCGATCACCTTGTCAAAACGCTTCGGATCAGCGGCGACGCAGCCCGAAAGCGCGTCTCGCGCTTGCCGGAAGGCGTCAAGCGACTTGGCTTCATCACGTTCCCACGCAAGGCCCGGTTCATCTATCACGAGCAGCAGTTTGGGTCGGAGCTGTACTGGGAGCGGCTGATCGCGGCGCTCCAAAAAACCAACTCCGCATATGGTTTTGCGATCGCCGGCCTGCGGCTTCGCAGCGGCATCGTGCCGGAGGCGCACTTCAAGATAATGTGTGGAGCTCCTGTCCGACAGTCAAAGCATCTCTCCCCAGATACGATTTTTGAACGTTTGGAAAAAGCGGGCCTGCTCCAAAAGATAGATGTTCCAGGGCTCGGTTATTGCATCTGCCTGGCAAATTACGAGGGTCGGTATGATAAACTCGCGCTTTGCGTGCGAGCGCGCCTAGTCACTGAGAGCATCCTTCTTACCACCATTCGGGATTGGGTCCGCAAGCTTGGCCTTGTCAGCTACGAGCGGGTTGGCACACGCGATGGTGTGAACGTGCCTATGGTGGGAACCTTTGCGTGGGACATGACCGCGCCGTCTTATCTCGGCCCAATGTCGCGCATCGGTCGAGATGGCGTTGTGAAGCCGGGGTTTCTGGCGTGCGACGTACTGCTGGAAAGTGAAGTGGATGAAGCGGGCATAGCTCCCTTCGTCCGTAAATGCCTCACGTTACGCAAGCTGCGAAATGTAGGCCCATGCCTCCAAATGTTCGTAGCTGAACGTTACTCAAACGATGCATTCCTGGCCCTCAAGCGAAACGGCATCATACCGGCAACCCCGCGCACCCTATTTGGCCAGGAGGTGTCGGAAGCCCTGTCACAGGTCACGTCAGTCCTAATCGAAGCGGCTGAGTATGCGATCGATCCGGTGAAGCTCGACGGACTATTCAAGCGCCTCGGAAAGATTGAGGGGGCAGCTACCCAATTGCGCGGCACACTGCTAGAATTCATGGCGGCAGGATATTTTTCCCGACTCGTCGATAACGTGTGGACGAACCGGATTTTTAAGATAGACGGGCAATCGGCCGAAGCGGATGTCGTCGCCGTCGCCGAGGGCGTTTCTGTGACCTTCGTCGAGTGCAAGGGGTACAGCCCCTACGCCACGATACCCGACGCACTTGTAAAGAAATGGCTCCAGAAGAGCATTCCGATATTTCATAAGTCGGCGCTTGCGCACCCCGACTGGCGAGGTCTCGAAATAAAGTTCGAATTCTGGGCCACCGGCCAACTGTCACCTGAAGCGGAGGCCATGTTCTCTAAGGCCGCGGCCACTATCAAAAGGACCCGCTATGAAGTGCGGCTTCTTCGGGTGGATGACATCTTGTCCAACTTCAAGTCGCCCAGGGATCGGTCGCTAGCTCTGGCGTTGCGAAACCACTTCATGCGACCGCCCGCCGAGGATGAAACTGTCGAGTGGCCGTCTCCAGCACAGGATGAAGATTGGTCATCCTTCATCGAGCAGACACAATAGTGGAGCGCGTGATGGACCCTACAGTCAAGATGAGGAAGACACCGCTTGGAACGCGATTCACGAGGCAGCTCAACCGAGTGAACGACCAAATTTGCTTTGCTGCGCTCCAGCAGTGGGACTCAGCGAAGCGGCTTGAGACGCTTGCGAAGGACCGCCCGAAGGCTTTCTCAACTGAAGTATTCGAGGACAATCCTTACGCGAAGACGATCTATCGCCGTGCCAAGGAACTCCCAGAGCTATCGCGTGACGCTCAGGCGGTAGCTCTGCAAGCCGGTGTTGTGGCCTCCGTCGAATACATACTTGCCTACATGCAGGACGTGCAGGTTCTCCGGGAAGGTCTGGTCGCCGAAACAGGAGACCCCATCTCCGAAGATGCTGAAGAGGAGCAACTGCGCCAAAAGATTGAACGGTGGAAAGGGAAGCCGCCTACCAGCAACTACTTTCGAACGCTGGGCTACTTTCGGCTTCTGCGAAACCACTACGCGCACGTGAACGAGAAACCCACTAAGGCATTCCAATCCTACATCAGGTCTTATGGCACGCCGCTGAATACCTTCTGGCGCAATGGCGTGACCGATCTTCACGGCGTGGACTTCAAGTCTCTCGCAACAACCGACCTCACTCCCGACCTCGCCTTCGGAATCATGAACCTTCTGCGTGTTTGTCTGCGTCACGTGGACGATATGATCGCCGATACCCTGTCGCTTGCCGACATAGTGCGAGGTATTGTCATGCAGATTCGATTGGAACCGCGCAGCCGAAAGCTGCCGCATCCTCGTCTTGTCTCTAAAGTGGCTGCCCGCCTGAAGTTAGAATGGGGCCGCGAGGGTGATGCGATCCAGGTCGAAAAGGTTATTGAGGCGGTTCTCGCTGGCCCAATAGATTAGCCACTCTGAAATGGAAAATAAGTTAGTCGGTGTTCTTGCTCTTGGTCACTGCGACTGTGTCGGGGCGGCACCCTTGGAGTTTGGACCGAGAACCGACGAGCTTCTGAAGAGAGGTCCCGAAGCGGTTGCTTTAACAATTGAACGGCAGCTTTGGGCCGAAAGCACCAATGAAAGATTGGCAATAATAGACGACAACACAGCTATCGGCACCGAATACATTGGTTGCCTTCAGCAGTTATAAGATGTCCCACAATGCTCACTGACGCTGCTATCTGCGCGCTCTATACGCGGCAACCATCGAATTAGATACGTCTTGGGGAAAGCAGATCGGCGCATAGCCCCCTGGCTTAGAATAGGCGCTCCTTTTCCCACAACGCCGTCCTCCACGATCAGTGTTGTACGGACAAGGGCAAGAACTTGGGTAAGCCGCAATCGACTCCGCGATAATCCTTTGAATGATGGCAGACTTAGATAGAGTAGGCGGCGATGTTGAAACCTCCTTAGGCTTCGGCGGTTTCTTGGCGGGGCGATCCTTTGCGGTCTCTACGCCATCGGATAGGTAGCGGCTTGCCATCCACCCCTCTCGTTGTGTGAGCTCATCGCGAACTCGCGACCATTCTGCTTGTTTTTCCAATTGCTGAACTCGCCGGCCACGGTCGAACCGGTCGATTATCGGGTATTTGGTTGATGGCCCTTCGCGAAAGGCAACTCGGTTCCCACTCACTGTTCGCATTGTAGCCGCGACGAACTTGCTCGGTTGTTGACCGTTGGTCGACAGTTGTGACGGCTTGGATTTCGGAGGCGTTGACTTATCCGAGGTAGGTTTCGTTCTCTGGCTGGTGACCTCGGATTGAAGTGACGGAGAAGGAACCTCACGGCTCGGCTCGTCCGTGAGTCGCGCCCACGCAAATAGGATTAGCCCACCAACAATGAGGTATCGTTTTCTCATCTCACGCCCCCTCTAGGAATGTGTCCTAGATAATGGCGTTCCGCAATCAATAGCTGTGATGGATCAGGATTCGCGCTTCAACGTCTGGGCTGCTATCATATGCACAGTTTTTCAAGGAGGCGCAGATGGTAAGTGGTTGGGACAGAAATCCAGGGCCGCACAACGATTATGCAAGTCCGCCACAAACAATAGGGCAGGTGGTCAAACTCGCTACGATAGCCTTCATATTCTATGGGGTGATCGTGGGTTTGGTGTTCTGGTCCTGAATGTCCGTCGCTGCAAAATCTTGGAGGCAGAAAGACTGGTTTCAAAGCGAGACCGAACCCGAGTTCGCAAGGATATGGCCCTTGGGCAAACTACTAATGATGTATCTCCAGCAGCGGAAGAACACTCGTCGTAAACATCAATTTCTAATTTGGTGGAATTGACCAGTACGGCTTTCCGTCCGCAATCATTTGCTCCAGATCGCGCTGACTTGCAGTCTTCCGTTCAAGTATCAGGACGCTGACATCCGTAATTACTTTTGGAACATCAAAGCCATGAGCATGATTTATTAGTCCTGCAGAGGCAACCTTGCTCACATCAACCGTCTCAATATCATCAACAACCCTTAAGTGCTTTCCACCTCGACCGATCGGCGTTTCACCATTTATGCTTTCTGACAACCATAATGCCCGGTCGTGCTGGTTGGCATACAGGGTACGAAGCTGTATCGCATCGCCATTGTCTGCCAGAAATTGCTGAAACAAAGAGGGTGGAAAATCAGGTGCCACAAACACTAAATTGCTGACTTTTTTATTCTCCAATCGCACTTTCTCCAGAAGTTGAGCCGCCATCTTGCTTCCCATGCTGTGGGCAATGATTGTCACATCATCCAGGAGGTCAGCCCTCTTCAAGGAATCTACAAATTGGGAAATGTATTTTTCGCTGAAGGAAACACTGTTCAGATCAAATACGTACCCCCCACTCGTGCCTTTCGATGGCCAGGACCAGACTAATATGGGGTCGGTGATTCCAAAATCTCTCTTGATGCCGATCCCGCGACGCACTGCATCATCAAAAGTGTTCGAGTAGCCGTGGAAAAATATCGTTGGATGCTTATTAGGCTCAATTGAGGTGCGCAATAAATCGGCGCACCCATCAGTTCCTGACCAGATTTGATCGTCCTTCAAGGAGATGGGCCCGTCGAACGGTTTTCCGATTTTACGCGCATGATTGGGTTTGAAGGAGATAACTCCACAGGTCAGCTGGTTACCGCTAGTTTTTGCTATCCCAAACCGATCTACCAAATTCGCGGTCTTCTCGTCGTTTCGGTTTGTGGCAAAGAGAACCAGGGGTTCCACATCCCCGCGTCGCTCTAACGTGCTTTCGCGCTCTCGCTGAAGCCGTATCTCCTCACGCACGGAATCTAGTGTTTCTAAAGAAACCTTCTTCGCGTCGATGTTCCCTTTGGACAGCCAGTTTTGTTCCGATACGGACCGCAGCGCTCCCCAGCCGGAATCGCTGATTGAGGTATATTTGATGCCGAGTTCTAGTGTTTTCTGCTCACGTTGCGCCTCTTCAATGAGGAGTACTTCGCGGGCGGCCTCATTGGCAAATTTTGCGGCGCTTGCAATGTCGTTCCGGCCAGCCTGCGATAGCCCTATCCACCATTGTTCAGAGGCAACCAGATAACCCTGCTCGTGAGAAACATTGTTCACCAGCGTTGCATTCGTTCGGGAGTCAAAAAAGCCAAGCGTTTCCCATTGCTCTGATGAAAACCCGCCGGCAACATCTGCAACACCAGCCTCTAGCGCAACATAGAGTTCCGCAGAGGGCAACTGGACGGGAGTAGCTCCAAGACCCCTCATCACTTCGGCCGTTGCCCCTTGCAACTGGGCTACTTTTTTTCCTTCTAGGTCGCTGGGCGTAGATATGCTCGCATTTGCCCAAAGTGTTTCCGGCGGCCTGCTCCAGAATGATATGAGTTCCAAACCGTACGCGCTAAGTTCATTTGCCACCAGATCGCCAATGACAGAGTCCTGGATAGCGAAGTTCTGAACCACATCATCTACAAAGCCAGGTTGCTGAGTAACCGCGCTAAACGTGAAATCATCTGCGTTGTCGCCTTGAAGCAGCGCTTCTGCCGACATAAACGCCATTGATACCGTGTCCGTTGATTTCAGGAAGTCTGGAATGTCAGCAATTCGGCGAACCAGTGTGTCACTGGGCAACGATTTAAGCGTTATACCTGCTTCATCAAGTTTTTGCTCGAATGCCTCGATGAAAGTCTGGGTTGCCTTGTCAGGGAAACTCGGAGTTAAAACAACAATCACAGCTGGGGTTTCGGGTTCTTGTGACCATGAAGCCTCATAGCCCACGAGGCTGACAAGAATTGTCAGCAAGAATCTGCAGCATATCTTCACAGGAACCTCCGCCCACAGAACGTCAACAATGGGATGATTATGCCGTGAATAGGGTAACTCGTTTTCGTCTCTAAGTCGAGTAATTGGCTTTTACCAACACGACGCTTGAACGTTTCTATCGGATAAGGCACCTCAACCCTGATCCCGGCACATCCCAACCTTCAAGGAGTTCCGCTGCTCTCTCGTCGCTGCCAGGGTGGCTGAGAGAGGGCTGCTCCGTCAGGAGTGGCAGGTAGCTGAGCGTGGCTTCACGGGTGAAGCCCATAAGGCGCATGGTAGCCCCTGCAAATCGATCAGCCTCGAATTCTTCGTTGTGGCTCTCGGCAGTTGTCTCTGTGGTGGTTGCCAGATGATTGCAAAGCAGGTGCCCCAGCTCATGTGACATCACCGCTTGAGCGCCTTCGTAGCCCAGCTTTGAACTCAACTGACGATCATACACGATCACCTTATTGCTGTCGCAGATGGTGGCGAGGGCATTCTCATTGATATCACCCATCATTGGAAAGATGTCGCATCCTTGGTCTACAGAAAGACCCCATGCGTCACAGGCATCAAAAAGCATGAAGGCATAGTCCTCGAAGGCTGGTTCGAGAGGGAAAGTGTCCTGGCCATCAACGAGTACGGGCGCTGGTACGCCATCTGTGTCGGGGACTTGGATGCAGGACTCAGCAGATGCTGCAGAAGCCAGGGCCAAGTTCGTTGCAATCGAAATCGCCAACCACCTAAGTCGAAAACTCATTCTTTCGATCTTTCTATCTGTTGTGTGTGGACTGGTTCCATGACGCATGTCAGTCGTTTGTGAGGCAACCTAAGGGCGTTGATTCTGAAGCGATATCAACTGAAAACATCGGCAATGGTCTTAAGATTCTATAGGGTCACATCAGCGGAAGGAAATTAGCATTGCGACAAGGAAATCAATTGAGGCTGCTAACTCTAGCAGCGCTGCTTCTGGCAGCGTGCTCAGTGAAAGTCTCAGCCGATCAATTACATGTGGTTGATGGCGACACCCTTGATGTTGCAGGCGTGAGATATCGGCTCCATGGGATCGATGCCCCGGAAGCAGGTCAAAAATGCAACAACACCAAGGGAGGTGAATGGGCTTGTGGCAAGGCTGCGATCTCTGCGTTGGAGAAACTGGTTCTCGGTCGCCGGTTGCATTGTGACAACCGAGGTGTCGACGACTATGATCGCATAATTGCTGTCTGCTCAGTCGCCGGCCAAGACGTAAACGAGTTGATGGTAGCCAGCGGGTTGGCCTGGGCCTTCCGGAGATACTCAGAGGACTACACCGCAACTGAGGATCAAGCACGCCAAGCAGGGAAGGGCATCTGGCAGGCTCCCACCCAAACTGCTTGGGATTACCGTGCTGAGAAATGGCTGGTCGCGGAGCAGGAAGCACCAGATGGCTGTCCGATCAAAGGCAATATCTCCAAGAATGGGAAAATCTATCATGCGCCCTGGTCGCCCTGGTACGAGAAGACCAAGGTGAGTCTGGACCAGGGGGAACGGTGGTTTTGCAATGAAACTGAGGCCCTGAAAGCAGGGTGGCGAGCGCCTTACTGGGGGACGGGTAGCCAAAAATAGCCCTGGTTCTGCATCGACCGGCCGGCGAAGCGACAGAAACTGGGATCGATCACCAGCGGCAGATTCTGAACGCGTTGCTCAAATCCCGCGGTGGTTCGTGGAGCGATACAGCCAGGGATCAAATGCTGTCGCCATCGGGAGGACGGCTATTATCTTATCTTAGCGGGGACCTCTCTGGAAAAACCATATGGTGTATAGTGCGCATAAGCAGGTAGGAACCACCAACGTGCGTATTACTCCCGAGGCGTCATTCTTTTGCAGAGTGCCTGGTGAGAGCCTCTCTGACATCTGCAACGCTCATTACGTGAGATTTCACAAGGTCTTCCGCAATTGCAAGAAGTGCGTCTTTTCTTGTGTCCAAAATCTCCTTCGCTCTATCGAACTCTGTATCGAGGATTGCACCAACTGCTGCTCGAAGCCTGTAATCATTTGCTCGTAGCTTATGGAGGTCACGCTCATGTACGATATCGATCACCAGTGACCCTCCCATACCGAAACACCCTTCAAGCTTGGTAGCGAGCGCGGTTGCAAGCCCTAAGTCGGATAGGGGGTGTTCCCCCGAGCCCTCAGTGAACTCACCGAAAATCAGGGTTTCTGCCGCAATGCCACCCATGTACATGGCTATTTGGTCGAGAATAAGTGACTTTGTTCTCAGCGACATAGCTGAGAAATTGAAAAGCGTACCACCCAACGAATCCACGCCTTCAGCACAAATCTTGTCGGTGATTCTAACCCCTTGGAACGGCAACCCTAGCTCAATACCAATGATAGCGTGACCAGCCTCGTGAACCGCTGCAACCTTCATATATTGGATGGGCAGATCGATCAGCGCTTTCGCGGCCTCCGATACATGTTCGAACCCAAATCTTTGGTTCCGTCTGCGGGCGGCACGTCGGCCGTCTCTCACGAGTTGCTTCAACCCAGCTCCCGACATGCCCGCCGTCGTGCGCGCAAACATTTCTTCGTGACTTCGCGGAATTAGAAATCCAGCGTGGAACTCAAATATCCGTTGTCGTTCGGTTGCGTCTGGAAGTGGAATTTGGAAATGTCGGTCAAGCCGCCCAGGTCGCAGTAGGGCGGTGTCAATATTCTGCGGATTGTTTGTGGCACCGATGACAACCACTCCAGTCCTTCGTTCAAAGCCGTCAAGTATCTCAAGTAGTGCGTTGATCACCTGTCTCTTGTAATCGCCATGTTGACTGTCGTTTATGGCTCGGCTTCCGATGGCATCGAGTTCGTCAATAAACAGCAGTGCTGTACCTTTTGATTGCGCTTCGCGAAAACATTCTCGCATTGCCTTAAGTAGGTCGTTCAGATAGCCGGTCGCTTGCCATTGAGCTGCCGACGTAGCAACAATCGGAAGGCCACAGCTTCGGGCGAGTGCTTCAGCGAAGAGCGTCTTGCCGGTCCCTGGTGGGCCTGAGATCAACGCACCCGTATCAACATCATCCCATAAGATCGCTCCAGCCTTGAAGTCGATGATATCGCGCGCGAGCTCAAGACCCCAGTCCTTGGCCGGCCCCATTCCACTTAAGTCTGTAAGTGTCGGGCCGGTTGCGATGCAAGCCTCCTTCGACACCAGTGCTCGATCAGATGTTTCGCGCAGTCGACGCAAACCCGCCTTTACTGGCCGCCCCGGCGGAAAAGCATAAAGCAAACGCGCCCAAGCCTCGGACGCTATCATCTCTTCGTCCGATTTCGTCAAGACATGACCATATCGACGGAAGGTTGCAGTAATCTGACGGGTTGTCGGTTTTGGGATCGTGGTGACGACGTCAGCGAACAACCTGACCTCTTCATCAACATCGTCGAGGTTAGCGCACAGCAGAATGCTTTTTCCGTTCTGGGCAGCGCGACGAAGTATCTCAAGTTCAGTCAGCTTATCATTCTTAATTCGTTTGATAGCGCGCACAAATGGCTCGATATATCCCCTTTGGCCTAGAATTTGCCGGAGGAAAAGCTGGCCGGCATGGACGTAAGTATCTATCGCGTCCGGCAGTTCGACGCAGAGGACAGCGAGGTTTGATGTCTCGACAACAGCATGATGTCGCAAAGCAGCTGCTACCCCACAGTATGCCAAATGGAGCGGCACAGTAATGTTTGACTGGTATGCCTTATCGTCCTTATTCCAAAGAGATCGCCCGCCCGTTTTTTGTGACTTATGCATTATCGTGCTCAGCAAGGTCGATCACCAGATTTGGAATGAAAGTCGTGCGCGACGGCTCTCCTGGGTAGCCGAGCGGATTGCAGACCACGCGCGTCTTGCCAATCCAGTAATCGCTAGCTGAATGGATGTGGCCATGCACCCAGAGCAATGGCTGATATTCAAGTATTCGCTTTTCGAACCGGGATGCGAATGATGGTGTCAGGCTATCTCCGAGAAAATGCCGCGGCACTGACATGAGGCTCGGCGCATGATGACTTACAATTACCGTGGGATAGTCGGGTTGCGAACTGTACACATTATCGATTTCGACGGTCGCTTCATAATGCAAACGTTGGCTTTCCTGTGGGGTGAATTTCTTGAATGGGATTTTCGACAGTTTTATGCGTCTGTAGTCGTTCAGCGTTTCTCGTGCTATTGCCATTGATAATCGTGGTTCGTCGTACAGATTAAAATTGGTCCATAGCGTCACTCCAATAAATCGGTAGCCGCCGAGAATTATATGATCTCCGTTCAGCAGGAACAAATTATTGATCTTTTCTGCCAATTTGTATCCGTTGTTCAGGCTTTCCTTAATTGACGAGCGATAGTATTCGTGGTTGCCCGGCACAAATATTACCGGCATGCGCTGCGCTACATTTTCGCGCAGGAAATTGATGCTCTCAGTTATGCCTCCGTCCAAGATGTCTCCGGCACACAGGCAGACATCGGCGTCAGGCACTTCCATTAGAGAAAAACTGCGGTCTATTTCCAAGTGAAGGTCTGAGAAAATCCAGGCTTTCATAGAGGCCTCCAGCAGCGTTCATCCCAGAAATCCGGCTCAGCCCTTTCTCCTAGCTCATACCAGCGAGAGAAGGTTCGAGCCGCATGGTTTTCTGGGTCCAGATAAAAGAGTTCACTTGTAAAAATTGGTTCTTCATCGGGTAGTATTGGGTGCGAGGTCGGAATTCCAACGAGACAAGGGACTGCTCGTCTAGCTAAGGCCCAGTTGTCAATTCGAGTAATGGGTCTACCCGCGGGGATTTCTGCTGCACCCAACTGTTCAGACAGCACCCTCAGATGATCGGACAGTTGAAATCTGGTCATTCCAAACCAACTGGTTGATGAATAATCACTCATGAACATTCTCCGCTATTGAACTGGCAGGCTGCGAATTACTTGCCGCGCCTCGTTTGGAAGGTATGCGCGCTCGATTCGGGAACCGCCAGCTTGCCTTGGCTCTAATGACGCCATTAATGACGTCACTGATGCATAAATCATGATTCTATGACGCAATAAAAGACCTCATCGCGAGATATTTGACTTTTAGATTGGAAACCGGCCTTAGGGTGTCATGACGACACTTTTATCTGCCGACGCACTCAGAGTGGCACGAGCACTTGCTGGTCTCAGCCAACGGGATGCTGCGGCAAAAGCGGAAGTGACCCAGAAGGCGGTCTGGATTGCCGAAAACACAGATCAGTTCGGGAAATCGACAAACATTAAACTCCGAGCGCTTTACGAAGCCTTGGGTATTGAATTTCTTGGTACGATCGATTTGTCGACGGGAATTTCGGCGGGGATTGGCGCTCGCTGGAGAATGCCTCCACAATTGCCCGTCCAGCACACTGCAGCATCAAACTTCCACTCAGAACGCGTAGGCATAGCGTTTGGCGCTGCTAGGGCTCTCCTTAACAAGAACCAAGCGTATGTTGCCCAGCGCGCAAGCCTTGGTCAGCGGAAGATTGGTCAGCTTGAGTCCGGGACATCAGTCGAGCAATCATCTCTAGCTCGCCTGCGTGCGTTTTATGAACAAGAGAATATTGAGTTTCTTGGATGGGGCGATGTGACTTCAGACCTGTTCTATGGAGTTGGCGTCAGGTGGAAACAACCGCCGCCAACCGAAAATTTGGGATGAGCAAAATGGTTACTTCAATCAATTGGGAAACAAGGGCATCAGGTTGAAAAAGCTCTTCGACCCTTCAGTAGCGCGTGCCGCGAGGGCCTATACCGGTCTCGGTCACGTTTCGCTCGCCCAAAAGGCCAATGTGGCATCAAGGACAGTTTACAAGCTTGAAAGGGATGGCCGAGTTACGAAGGAGTCCTTAGAGAGAATCTTGGACGTCCTGCACAGCTACGGCGTCTCAATCATCCGAGATGACGTCGTAGGTCATGTATGTGGGCTGAGGTTTGATATCGACAACGACGCCGAGGTTGATGACGAATAAGAAGCATCCAGTTGCCGGTTTCGTGGCTTCTGTTCTCCCCTGTTTCAGGATTGCCTAGTAGGCTGCTGTCATCCAAGGAGATACGTAGATGTGTAACTTGTACAACCTCACAATAGGACCGCAGGCCATTTCGGAGTTCACCAAAGCGGTGAAGAACGCCGCTGGCAACCTTGAGCCAGGTAAGATTTATCCAGATTACTCTGCGCCGATTGTTCGAACTGGGGATGGAAGCAATCGGGAACTTGTGAGAGCCAGGTGGGGTATGCCGACGCCGCCGAAATTTCTTGAGGGCAAGAAGGTCGACAAAGGTGTTACAAATGTGCGGAATGCCTCATCACCACACTGGCGACGCTGGCTTGGCATCGAGAGCCGTTGCGTGGTGCCGGCAAGCGAATTTGCTGAACCTGATCCAGCCAGTAAGAAAGATGGGGAGCGCACCCCTAATGCGTGGTTTGCCTTAAGCGAAGAACGACCGTTGTTTTTCTTTGCGGGCATCTGGACCCGTTGGACAAGCGTTCGCAAGCTCAAGGAAGGCGAGATCGAAACCGACCTATTTGCGTTCCTAACCACAGAACCCAACGCCATTGTCGAACCTATTCACAAGAAGGCGATGCCTGTGATTCTGACCACACCTGAGGAAATTGATGCCTGGCTCAATGCTCCATGGAAAGATGCAAAGGTGCTCCAGCGACCGTTAATGGATGACAAGCTCGTGATAGTAGATGTCGCGTGAGCTTTCACCGTCGTTTCACATCCTTTTCTCTTTTGACCTCCTCGCCCAACGGGTGATTTCCCCATTCCGAAACAGTTCGCACTCCCAGAAGCCGTCTTATGATCAGGTGGCCATAGTCTCCCGTGGACGGTGTCTTGACGCAAACATCGATGTAGTCGGCAGTGCCGCAACGTGAGCAACCAAAAGGCGGCACATCCACTGGGCGGGAGGGATTCAAGACCTCAACCAGGTCGGTCGCCAGATAGTTTGTCAGCCGTCGACACAGATTACAGCGCACCGATATGATCTGTCCATCTTCGGCAGCATCTTGAAGCGTGCGAAACGGCTTGGCAGGGTGCCGGTTGTGTCTGCGGTAATCCTCTGGCATGCTTCGACCATAGGAACATTTCATGAACACGCAAGTGCATAACGAAGGCGGCTGTCGAACGGTACCGCGAGGCCCGCGGGCAGGAATTTGGCGCAAAGGGCAGAATGGTGACCCTTCGCTGCCTTTCCGAAGCGCGCTATGATCCAGCGAGAGGTTCTCTCTTGACTATGTTCACTTCTCAATGAAGGGGCGACCTGTGCCCCTTTCCTATTGCACTTGAAGTGAAAGGTTAGCTTGAGGCAGGGCAGGGGCGGCACTCTCTAACTGTTCTACGATCGAGTCCACAGTTCGTATGAGTGAATTCCGGCGCGTCTCTATCCATTCTTGCTGCCACTGGACTCGGAAATATGGGGAGTACGCAATCACTTTGAACCGACCTGATGGGATACGCTGCCATTCGGTCCATGTAATCCCATTGACTGACCTCACATCTGAAGCCCGGGCAAACTCACCGTAGCCGACATAACGCATCATAACCTCTTCATTGATCTCCATGATGGCGAGCCCGATTGGCACATCTGAAACCATAGCCACAGTCGGAGCTCTAGGAACCCAGAGCTTCATGGGAATTCTTTCGGTATGGAGTATCGGCTTATCCAGGTTGTTCAAGCTAGGACGGATGAAAGTACTGCCGCCGGTGGTTTGCACCTGATGTCCTCTGTTTTCGAAGGAGTTGAACAACGCATTGGCAAGAGAAAGGATGCTTTCCAAGGTTTCTTTCGAACAAGTAAGGTCGGCCGCGTCATTAGAGCGGGGCACCAGATGAGTTACATCAGAACCATGTTTCGCTGCCCGAAAGATATCCTCTGCTCGACGCACCAGCCAATGCTTTCCGAGGCCAACTTCATCCGACGAAATTATTTGGCGCACTTGACGATAGAATGGCTTAATAGGAAGGGAGCCGACTGATGCTTTTGCCCATGCTCTCGGAAAACCAGCCTTGGCGGGCGGCAGAGGCGGAGGCGGGGATGCCACTCCAGCCGTTTTCTTTTTCCACCACCCACGGGGCGGTTTTGGAACATCGAGTGCTACGCACACCTTCGTAAGGTAGGTTCCTGAGATACCAATTCGAGCGGCGACTGACTCCGCTGGTGCACTCCAAACAAGCTCATATAATTCTTCTCGGGTAATCATCTGACCGTCCTTCAGAAGCTGTCCGGGTCGTGTTCCCATTCGGCAATAGTGCAGTCGCCCTGTTCAACCCGCTCTAGTAATTCCGACCAAGTGTTAAAGGCACGGCGGATTTCGGCACGGTAGGTATGCAGATTGTACACTCGGGTGATGCCCTGCTTTCCATGCCCAATTGCCGCTTCCGCAACTTCCTGCCGACCGGTAATGGGTTCGAGGTGGGTTCGCACAGTCCGCCGCACATCGTGCCAGACCCACGGCTCGTAATCGATGCCAAACTCCGCAAGGAGCTCGCTCATTAAGCGATCAAACCGTCCTCTTGCATTATTGGCTTCATCGTTGGTGGTCGCTTCAGACTTGTTGCGCCTTAAGTTGCTGAAATTGCCTATGGGCGTTTGCCCGTTGGTGAAACTGAACACAAAGTCGCCGTGATCGCTTGGCTGTGCCATCTTGATTGTCAAGAGCCTTTCCACCATTCGGTCAGAGAGGGGAACCTTGTGGGATACCTTGCCCTTCGACGTCCGCCCGGGGGCCGCTGCTTTGCTTCGCGTACCAGGGATGGTCCATAGTTTTCGTTCAAAATTGATCTGAGACCACCGCATTCCTGAAACTGCGCCGATACGTTGTCCAGTCTCAAAAAGTGTACGCAGGCAAGGTCCGTAGGGGTATGGAGTTGCGGTACTCGACATAAGGAAAGCACGAGCCTCCTCGTACTCAAATACCCGATCGCGTGGATCAATCCCGAGGTTTAGGCTGGCCGCTTCCAGGTGAGAAACCGGATTGTGCGTCAGCCCGATCTTATCCCGAATTTTGGAGTTCATAGCCCAACGGAAGAACGTTTTCAGCTTGCTCAAGCAATGATACGCTTGCGACGGCGCGCGCCCTCGCAGTTCTTCAACGAGTGTTTCTACATCTACGTCAGTCACCAACGAGATGGGCTTATTGAGCCAAGGGTTCTTTTCTGGGTTGAGTAGGTTACGTTTGATGAACTTGATGTCGTCCTTGGCCCTCAGGTTCTTTCTTCGATTGGGCAAGTAAGCAATATAATCCTGCATAACCGAGGCGAAGGTACTGCGGAGGCGTAGTTCCTCCTCCTCTCTATGTTTGGCTAGTTCAATTGCTGGATCGATACCGTTTTTTACTTTCAGGTTCCAATCGTGTGCAGCAATCCGGGCGGCCTCTGTTGTTATCTTTGGGAATGTGCCGATTGAGCGTTTGGCTGTGTTGCTGGCCGGGCCGCCAAACCGAGCAACCAATATAAACGATTTTCTCTTTGATCCGACCTTTATCGCCAAATTTTCTATTGAGGCGTCGTAAACTTCATAACGCTCGCTTGAGGCCGGCGCATACGCAAGACCCCTTATCAGTTCGTCTGTGAGGTGTGCCCTATCCATTTTGTTTCCCCTACTCGGTGTTACCGCTACTCAGTTTTGGACAGCAGATTTGGACAGCGGCACCCTGCGGTGGGTGAGCCGATGGCCGTATGGCGTTGATAGGAATTGGAATGCAAACAAGCGAGAAAGTCAAACCAAAAATGAAAATTTCACAATAATATCAATGGGTTGAGAAACTATTTGAAACAGCTTGAAACTTGCTACATCGCAATGCTACATAAAGCTGTGCGGCGGAGGACGAAACTCCAAAACCGTAGGTCGCAGGTTCGAGTCCTGCTGCCCCTGCCAGCCCGGCGAGCCGGATTTGAAGAGCAATCTTCGGGCCAGTTTGCCGGCTCCGGACGAAAAAAGCCCGATCCCCTCTTGTGATTTGAAGAATCGGGCTTTATGTAGACATTAACAGACACGCGGTGCGTGGAGCTGGGAGACCGGCTTTACGCGCCGTAAAAGCGTGGACAGACAATGGCATCCAAAACAAATCCGTTTACATTCCTCCAGCAGGTTCGAGCCGAAACTGCGAAAGTGAAATGGCCTTCGCGCCGCGAAACCTCGATCTCGACGATCATGGTTCTCGTCATGGTGCTGCTTGCGTCCATTTTCTTTTTTGCGGCCGACCAGGCTTTGGGGTGGGCGATCGGGCTCATTCTGAACGTTGGCGCTTGAGGCAGGGGAAAACATGACTGCACGCTGGTATATTGTCCACGCCTACTCGAACTTCGAGAAGAAGGTTGCGGATTCGATCGAAGAGCAGGCTCGCCAGAAAGGCTTGAGCCATCTGTTTGAAAAGATTCTCGTGCCGGTCGAGAAGGTCGTGGAAGTGCGTCGCGGTCGCAAGGTCGACGCTGAGCGCAAGTTCTTTCCCGGCTATGTCATGGTGCGCGCCGACCTCACCGACGAGGCCTTTCACCTGATCAAGAACACGCCGAAGGTCACCGGGTTCCTTGGCAGCGATTCCAAGCCTGTTCCGATTCCGGATTCCGAGGCCGAGCGCATCCTGACCCAGGTTCAGGAAGGCGTTGAGCGGCCAAAGCCATCGATCGCTTTCGAGATCGGCGAGCAGGTGCGTGTTTCCGACGGTCCGTTTGCATCGTTCAACGGAACCGTTCAGGAAGTCGACGAGGAGCGCTCGCGTCTCAAGGTCGAAGTGTCCATTTTCGGTCGGGCCACCCCGGTCGAGCTCGAATACGGTCAGGTCGAGAAGGTCTGACGCCAGCTTGCCCGCACGCGTTTTCGTGTAGAGAACGCGCACGGGCTTTTGCGTTGCCGGAGTTCCCGGTGACGCATCCGCGTGGGAGGTGAGGTTGCTTTAGCCGGCATCCGGACCGAACCACGCAACCGCAGCCGCCGGTGTTCCGGCACAAGGCGATGTGTCATGCATCGCCGTAACGAGAGGCAGAGAGAAAATGGCTAAGAAAGTTGCAGGCCAACTCAAGCTGCAGGTTCCGGCCGGTTCGGCGACTCCGTCGCCCCCGATTGGTCCGGCACTTGGTCAGCGCGGCATCAACATTATGGAATTCTGCAAGGGATTCAATGCCGCCACCCAGGAAATGGAAAAGGGTATGCCGATTCCGGTCGTCATCACCTACTACCAGGACAAGTCCTTCAATTTCGTGATGAAGAAGCCCCCGGTGAGCTACTTCCTCAAGAAGGAAGCCAAGCTCAAGTCCGGCTCCAAGACCCCGGGCAAGGAGATTGCAGGCTCGATCACGCGCGACCAGGTCCGCACGATCGCCGAAGCAAAGATGAAGGATCTTAACGCCGCCGACATCGAAGGCGCGATGGCAATGGTCGAGGGCTCCGCCCGCTCCATGGGCCTGGAAGTGACGGGATAAGACCATGGCCAAGATTGCAAAGCGCATGCAGAAGGTCAACGAAGGCGTTGACCGCAACAAGCTCTACCCGCTGGGTGATGCCGTGTCCCTGATCAAGGAACGCGCAATTGCCAAGTTCGACGAGACCATCGAAGTCTCGATGAACCTGGGCGTCGACCCGCGTCACGCCGACCAGATGGTTCGCGGTGTGGTCAACCTGCCGAACGGCACCGGACGGACCGTCCGCGTTGCCGTCTTCGCCCGCGGTGACAAGGCTGACGAAGCCCGTGCTGCCGGTGCAGACGTGGTCGGTGCGGAAGATCTGGTCGAAACCGTACAGGCCGGCAACATCGATTTCGATCGTTGCATTGCCACGCCGGACATGATGCCGCTCGTCGGTCGTCTCGGCAAGGTTCTCGGCCCGCGCGGCATGATGCCGAACCCGAAGGTCGGCACCGTGACCATGGATGTCACCGGCGCAGTCAACGCCTCCAAGGGTGGCGCTGTCGAGTTCCGCGTCGAAAAGGCTGGTATCGTCCATGCCGGTATCGGCAAGGCTTCCTTCGGCTCCGCGCAGATCGAAGAGAACATCCGCGCTTTCGCCGATGCCGTCGTCAAGGCCAAGCCTACCGGCGCCAAGGGCAACTACGTCAAGCGCGTGGCGATTTCGTCGACCATGGGCCCTGGCGTCAAGATTGATCCGTCGTCGCTCAGCGTCGCCTGATCTGAAATATTAGGAAAACCGGATACATATCCGGTTTTCTTCAGTTTTCGGCCTTCGGGCCGGAAAGGTCCGGAAGCAATTCCGGGCTCCCTGTCCGAGATTGCAGGTGGTGTGTCACTTTCGGCATGCCTTAATTTTCCAACCTGCATGAGACGGGTAAGATCCGTTTTCAGGAGTGAATGCTCCTACGGTTCGAACCTCGCTTGCCTTGGGCCGCTGCCGTCAATCGGTACCGGCGTAAGGGGACAGGATCCTCAAGCGTCGCTTGCGGGTTCTTCTGGAATCCCTGGCGGCAAAGGCAAACCCGGCAGGTGGTGCGTGCATCATCTGCCAACTGGAGAAACGCAGTGGATAGAGCGGAAAAACGCGAATTCGTCGCGGAACTGAACGGTGTTTTCACCAACGCCGGTTCGGTTGTCGTGGCCCACTACGCCGGTCTTACGGTTGCGCAAATGAACGACCTTCGGTCGCGCATGCGCACAGCCGGAGGCACCGTCAAGGTCGCGAAGAACCGCCTTGCCAAGATCGCTCTTCAGGGCACGGAGTCAGAAGGGGTCGCAGATCTCTTCGAAGGTCAGACGCTCATCGCATATTGCGATGATCCGGTGACCGCTCCAAAGATCGCCGTCGAGTTCACCAAGGTCAGCGACAAGCTGGTCATCCTTGGTGGCGCGATGGGGGCGACAGTACTCGACGCAGATGGGGTCAAGGCGCTTGCCACGATGCCGTCGATCGACGAGCTCCGCGCAAAGATTGTTGGCATGATTCAGACGCCAGCAACGCGCATCGCCCAGATCGTCAACGCACCGGCTGGTGCGGTGGCGCGCGTCATCGGCGCGTATGCCCGGAAGGACGAAGCCGCATAAGGCGGAACTTCGCTGTTAATAGTTCAAAACCGGTTCGAACCGAATACAAGGAAGTAAGAAAATGGCTGATCTCGCCAAAATCGTGGAAGACCTTTCCAACCTGACCGTCCTGGAAGCCGCTGAGCTGTCCAAGATGCTTGAAGAAAAGTGGGGCGTTTCCGCCGCTGCACCGGTGGCCGTTGCTGCTGCTGGTGGCGCTGCTGCTCCTGCTGAAGCCGCTGAAGAGAAGACTGAATTCGACGTGATCCTCGCCGAAGCCGGCGCCAACAAGATCAACGTCATCAAGGAAGTCCGCGCTATCACCGGTCTCGGCCTCAAGGAAGCCAAGGATCTGGTCGAAGCTGCTCCGAAGGCTGTCAAGGAAGGCATCTCCAAGGGCGAAGCTGACGACATCAAGAAGAAGCTTGAAGACGCCGGCGCAAAGGTCGACGTCAAGTAAGACCGATACTGTGTCCGGGAGCGGGATTTGCCCGTTCCCGGACACATTTGTTGACGAACGGATTACCCAAAAGCCTGAAAACGGCTTTTGGGTAATGGGTTCTTCAAAAGGATGGTTTCTAACCAGGCTGCAAGGCACTCCGGCCGCGCCGTTCTGGGAAATGAAACGAGATTGAACGAATTCATTTATATGACGGAGTCGCTTGGCCAGCGGCGTTCGTCTGTTGCAGGCCCGGATGCAAATTGACAAGGAGCGACGATGGCTCAGACCCTTTCCTTCAACGGTCGCAGGCGCGTACGCAAGATCTTCGGAAAAATCCCGGAAGTGGCGGATATGCCGAACCTCATCGAGGTTCAGAAGGCGTCTTACGACCAGTTCCTGATGGTGGACGAGCCGCTCGGCGGCCGTTCTGACGAAGGATTGCAGGCAGTTTTTAAATCGGTTTTCCCGATTTCCGATTTTTCCGGCAGTGCGATGCTGGAATTCGTGTCCTACGAATTCGAACTGCCGAAGTTCGACGTTGAGGAATGCCGTCAGCGCGATCTGACCTACGCCGCACCGCTCAAGGTGACGCTGCGCTTGATCGTGTTCGATATCGACGAGGACACCGGCGCGAAGTCGATCAAGGACATCAAGGAACAGAACGTCTACATGGGCGACATGCCGCTCATGACCGACAACGGTACCTTCATCGTCAACGGCACCGAGCGTGTGATCGTTTCGCAGATGCACCGCTCGCCGGGCGTCTTCTTCGACCATGACAAGGGCAAGAGCCATTCCTCTGGCAAGCTGTTGTTCGCCGCACGCGTCATTCCCTACCGTGGCTCCTGGCTCGACATCGAGTTTGACGCCAAGGACATCGTTCACGCCCGTATCGACCGCCGCCGCAAGATTCCGGCTTCGTCGCTGCTGATGGCGCTCGGCATGGATGCCGAGGAAATCCTGTCGACCTTCTACACGCATTCGATCTATGCGCGTGACGGTGATGGCTGGCGGATTCCGTTCCAGCCCGAGACCCTCAAGGGCCAGAAGGCCACCACCGACATGATCGATGCCGACAGCGGCGAGGTTGTCGTCGAGGCAGGCAAGAAGCTTACTCCGCGGTTGCTCAAGCAGCTCACCGAGAAGGGCGTCAAGTTCATCAAGGCGACCGACGACGATCTGGTCGGGTCCTACCTGGCCGAGGACATCGTCAACCCGGAAACGGGCGAAGTCTATCTTGAAGCCGGTGATGAGCTGGAATTTGCGGTCGACGCTAAGAGCGGTGAGCGCAAGGGCAACCTGGTCGATCTGATCGAGGCCGGTTACGACGAGATCAAGGTTCTCGACATCGATCACATCAATGTCGGCGCCTATATCCGCAATACGCTCACAGCCGACAAGAATACCTCCCGCCAGGAAGCGCTGTTCGACATCTACCGCGTCATGCGTCCCGGTGAGCCGCCGACCATGGATTCGGCCGAAGCGATGTTCAATTCGCTGTTCTTCGATTCCGAGCGCTACGACCTTTCGGCCGTTGGCCGCGTCAAGATGAACATGCGTCTCGACCTCGACGCCGAGGACACTGTTCGTGTTCTGCGCAAGGAAGACATCATCGCCGTTGTCCGCACGCTCGTATCGCTGCGTGACGGCAAGGGCGAAATCGACGACATCGACAACCTCGGCAACCGTCGTGTGCGGTCGGTCGGCGAACTGATGGAGAACCAGTACCGTCTTGGCCTGCTGCGTATGGAGCGCGCCATCAAGGAGCGCATGTCCTCGATCGAGATCGACACGGTCATGCCGCAGGACCTGATCAACGCCAAGCCGGCTGCCGCCGCGGTGCGTGAATTCTTTGGTTCCTCGCAGCTCTCGCAGTTCATGGACCAGGTCAACCCGCTGTCGGAAATCACCCACAAGCGCCGTCTCTCGGCGCTTGGACCGGGCGGTTTGACCCGTGAGCGCGCAGGCTTCGAAGTCCGCGACGTGCACCCGACCCACTATGGCCGTATCTGCCCGATCGAGACGCCGGAAGGCCCGAACATCGGTCTGATCAACTCGCTGGCAACCTTCGCCCGCGTCAACAAATACGGCTTCATCGAAAGCCCCTACCGCAAGATTGCCGACGGCAAGGTCACCAAGGAAGTGATCTATCTCTCGGCGATGGAAGAGGCCAAGTACTTCGTTGCACAGGCCAATGCCGAGCTGAGCGAAAACGGTGAGCTGGTCGACGAGTTTGTCGTCTGCCGCCATTCCGGCGATGTGATGATTACCCCGCGTGATAACATCGACCTGATGGACGTTTCGCCGCGCCAGCTGGTGTCGGTAGCTGCAGCCCTGATCCCGTTCCTCGAGAACGACGACGCCAACCGTGCGTTGATGGGATCGAACATGCAGCGTCAGGCGGTTCCGCTGGTTCGCGCCGAGGCTCCGTTTGTCGGTACCGGCATGGAGCCGGTTGTGGCGCGTGACTCTGGCGCAGCCATCGCGGCCCGCCGCGGCGGCGTTGTCGACCAAGTCGATGCGACCCGTATCGTTATCCGCGCCACCGAGGACCTCGAAGCCTCGCGGTCGGGTGTCGACATCTACCGTCTGCAGAAGTTCCAGCGCTCCAACCAGAACACCTGCATCAACCAGCGTCCGCTGGTGACTGTCGGTGATGTGCTCAACAAGGGCGACATCATCGCCGACGGCCCGTCCACGGACCTGGGCGATCTGGCGCTTGGCCGCAACGTGCTTGTCGCGTTCATGCCATGGAACGGCTACAACTACGAGGACTCGATCCTTCTCTCCGAGCGCATCGTCTCCGACGACGTGTTCACCTCCATCCACATCGACGAGTTCGAGGTGATGGCGCGTGACACCAAGCTTGGTCCGGAAGAGATCACCCGCGATATTCCGAACGTCTCGGAAGAAGCACTGCGCAACCTCGATGAGGCCGGTATCGTCTATATCGGTGCGGAAGTCGCACCGGGCGACATTCTCGTTGGCAAGATCACGCCCAAGGGCGAAAGCCCGATGACGCCGGAAGAGAAGCTTCTGCGCGCCATCTTCGGTGAGAAGGCCTCCGACGTCCGCGACACTTCGATGCGGATGCCGCCAGGAACCTACGGCACCATCGTTGAAGTTCGCGTTTTCAACCGCCACGGCGTTGAAAAGGACGAGCGTGCGATGGCCATCGAGCGCGAGGAGATCGAGCGCCTGGCCAAGGACCGTGACGACGAGCAGGCCATTCTTGACCGCAACGTCTACGGCCGTCTGTCCGACATGCTGGCCGGCAAGACCGCCATCGCCGGACCGAAGGGCTTCAAGAAGGGCGCGGAAGTCAATGCCGACTCGATCGCCGAATATCCGCGGTCGCAGTGGTGGACATTCGCTGTCGAGGACGAAAAGCTGCAGGGCGAGATCGAAGCGCTGCGTGCCCAGTACGACGATTCCAAGAAGCTGCTGGAAAGCCGCTTCATGGACAAGGTCGAGAAGGTCCAGCGCGGAGACGAACTGCCGCCTGGCGTGATGAAGATGGTCAAGGTCTTCGTTGCAGTGAAGCGCAAGATCCAGCCGGGCGACAAGATGGCCGGCCGTCACGGCAACAAGGGTGTGGTTTCCCGCATCCTGCCGTGTGAAGACATGCCGTTCCTCGAAGACGGAACCCATGTCGACATCGTGCTCAACCCGCTCGGCGTGCCGTCGCGCATGAATGTCGGACAGATCCTCGAAACCCATCTGGGTTGGGCCTGCGCCGGCATGGGCAAACAGATCGGCGCCATGCTCGATGCCTACAATGAGGGTGGAGATATCCAGCCTCTGCGTGACACCATCGACAGCGTCATCGGCACCGGTCCTAAGGGCGAGCCGATCAAGCAGTATGATGATCCGTCGATCGTCCGTCTGGCCGAGCAGACACGCCGCGGCGTGTCGATCGCCACGCCGGTGTTTGACGGTGCGGTCGAGGCCGACATCAACGTCATGCTCGAGCAGGCGGGCCTCAACGTTTCGGGTCAGTCGACGCTTTATGACGGGCGTACCGGCGAAACCTTCGACCGACCGGTGACCGTGGGCTACATCTACATGCTCAAGCTCAATCACCTGGTTGACGACAAGATCCACGCCCGTTCGATCGGACCTTACTCGCTCGTGACCCAGCAGCCGCTGGGCGGCAAGGCGCAGTTTGGCGGTCAGCGCTTCGGGGAAATGGAGGTCTGGGCTCTCGAAGCCTATGGTGCCGCCTACACCCTGCAGGAAATGCTGACGGTGAAGTCGGACGACGTGGCGGGCCGTACCAAGGTTTACGAAGCCATCGTGCGTGGCGACGACACCTTCGAAGCTGGCATTCCCGAGAGCTTCAACGTTCTCGTCAAGGAAATGCGGTCGCTTGGTCTCAATGTCGAGCTGGAATCGAACAAGATCGACGGTATCGCCGAACCGGATGAATTGCCCGACGCGGCTGAATAAAGCCTGGAAGGCGCGGGGGACTGACGTTCCTCGCGCCAGCTTCCTTTCCGCTTCAACGCGGGCAGGAGATGACACCCGCGTGTGACGCGGTGAACATGAATTTCAGGCGATGGCCTGTTGCCGGTGTTGACCGGCGCCGTCGCAAGTCAAGGGCGAACAGCCCTAAAAGGAGACAGGCATGAACCATGAGGTCATGAATCTTTTCAACAACAATGTTCCGGCGCAGACGTTCGATTCCATCCGGATATCGATCGCCAGCCCCGAGAAGATTCTTTCCTGGTCTTTCGGCGAAATCAAAAAGCCGGAGACAATCAACTATCGGACATTCAAGCCTGAGCGCGACGGTCTGTTCTGCGCCCGCATCTTTGGCCCGATCAAGGACTACGAATGCCTGTGCGGCAAGTACAAGCGCATGAAGTACAAGGGCGTCATCTGCGAGAAGTGCGGCGTTGAAGTCACGCTTTCGCGCGTGCGCCGCGAGCGCATGGGCCATATCGAGCTCGCAGCTCCGGTTGCCCACATCTGGTTCCTCAAGTCGCTGCCTTCGCGCATCGGCACGCTGATGGACATGACGCTCAAGGATATCGAGCGGGTCCTGTACTTCGAGAACTACATCGTCACCGAGCCGGGCCTGACGTCACTCAAGGAGAACCAGCTTCTCTCCGAGGAAGACTACATGGTCGCCGTCGACGAGTTCGGCGAAGACAGCTTCACCGCCATGATCGGTGCCGAGGCCATCTACGAGATGCTCGCCTCGATGGACCTCGAGCGCATCGCCGGTGAACTGCGCACCGAACTGGCCTCCACGACTTCCGAACTGAAGTCCAAGAAGCTGATGAAGCGCCTCAAGATCGTCGAAAGCTTCCTCGATTCCGGCAACCGCCCGGAATGGATGATCATGAAGGTCGTGCCGGTGATCCCGCCGGACCTGCGTCCTCTGGTTCCGCTCGATGGCGGCCGTTTCGCCACCTCCGACCTCAACGACCTCTACCGTCGCGTGATCAACCGCAACAACCGTCTCAAGCGGCTGATCGAACTGCGTGCGCCCGGCATCATCATCCGCAACGAGAAGCGGATGCTGCAGGAAGCTGTTGACGCGCTGTTCGACAACGGCCGCCGCGGCCGGACCATCACTGGCGCCAACAAGCGTCCGCTGAAGTCGCTGTCCGACATGCTCAAGGGCAAGCAGGGCCGTTTCCGCCAGAACCTGCTCGGCAAGCGCGTCGACTATTCCGGCCGTTCGGTGATCGTGACCGGACCGGAACTCAAGCTGCACCAGTGCGGCCTGCCGAAGAAAATGGCGCTCGAGCTGTTCAAGCCGTTCATCTATGCCCGTCTTGACGCCAAGGGGTATTCCTCGACCGTCAAGCAGGCCAAGAAGCTGGTTGAAAAGGAAAAGCCGGAAGTCTGGGATATCCTCGACGAGGTCATCCGCGAGCATCCGGTTCTCTTGAACCGCGCGCCGACGCTCCACCGTCTGGGCATCCAGGCGTTCGAGCCTACCCTGGTGGAAGGCAAGGCGATCCAGCTTCATCCGCTCGTCTGTACTGCGTTCAACGCCGACTTCGACGGCGACCAGATGGCCGTTCACGTGCCGCTGTCGCTCGAAGCCCAGCTTGAAGCACGCGTGCTGATGATGTCGACCAACAACATCCTGCACCCTGCTAACGGCGCACCGATCATCGTGCCGTCGCAGGACATGGTGCTGGGTCTGTACTATCTTTCGATCCAGGCTGAGAACGAGCCGGGGCAGGGCATGGTGTTCTCCGATATGGGTGAACTGCATCACGCTCTCGAGAGCAAGGTCGTCACCCTGCACACCAAGATCAAGGGACGCTTCAAGAGCGTTGACGCGGACGGCAATCCGACATCGAAGATCTACGAGACCACGCCTGGTCGCATGATCATCGGCGAACTGCTGCCGCGTAACGTCAATGTCTCCTTCGACATCTGCAACCAGGAAATGACCAAGAAGAACATTTCCCGGATGATCGACACCGTCTACCGCCACTGCGGTCAGAAGGACACGGTCATTTTCTGTGACCGCATCATGCAGCTCGGTTTCGGCCATGCCTGCCGCGCCGGCATTTCCTTCGGCAAGGACGACATGGTGATCCCGGACACCAAGGCAAAGATCGTTGGCGACACCGATGCGCTGGTCAAGGAATACGAGCAGCAGTACAACGAGGGTCTCATCACCCAGGGCGAAAAGTACAACAAGGTTGTCGACGCCTGGGGCAAGGCCACCGAGAAGGTTGCCGATGAGATGATGGCGCGCATCAAGTCCGTGGAGTTCCACGACAACGGCCGCCAGAAGCAGATGAACTCGATCTACATGATGAGCCACTCCGGTGCGCGTGGTTCGCCGAGCCAGATGCGTCAGCTGGGCGGCATGCGCGGCCTGATGGCCAAGCCGTCGGGCGAGATCATCGAAACCCCGATCATCTCGAACTTCAAGGAAGGCCTGACCGTGAACGAGTACTTCAACTCGACCCACGGCGCACGTAAGGGCCTCGCCGACACCGCTCTGAAGACGGCGAACTCGGGCTACCTCACCCGTCGTCTGGTCGACGTTGCACAGGATTGCATCGTCACCCATGTCGACTGCGGCACCACCGAAGGCCTGACCATGACGGCGATCGTCGATGCCGGTCAGGTGGTGGCGTCCATTGGTCAGCGTATCCTTGGCCGCACCACGCTTGACGACATCAATCATCCGGTCACCGGCGATCTCATCGTCAAGGCCGGCTCGATGATCGATGAAGCCCAGGTGGTCGATATCGAGGCCGCAGGCATCCAGTCGGTTCGCATCCGCTCGCCGCTGACCTGCGAAATCCAGACCGGGATCTGCGGAACCTGCTACGGCCGTGACCTTGCGCGCGGCACGCCGGTCAACATCGGTGAGGCCGTCGGCGTCATCGCCGCGCAGTCGATCGGTGAGCCGGGCACCCAGCTGACCATGCGTACCTTCCACCTTGGCGGCACTGCCACCGTGGTCGACCAGTCGTTCCTGGAAGCCTCCTACGAGGGCACGGTCCGCATCAAGAACCGCAACATGCTGCGCAACTCCGATGGCAATCTCATTGCCATGGGCCGTTCGATGGCGATCCAGATCCTGGATGAAGCCGGCACCGAGCGTTCCTCGCAGCGCGTCGCCTACGGTTCCAAGATCTATGTGGATGACGGCGATGCGGTCAAACGCGGCCAGCGTCTGGCCGAGTGGGACCCGTATACCCGCCCGATGATGACCGAAGTCGAAGGCACCGTGGAATTCGAAGATGTCGTCGACGGCATCTCGGTTCTCGAGGCCACCGACGAGGCCACCGGCATCACCAAGCGTCAGGTCATCGACTGGCGTTCGACGCCGCGTGGCACCGATCTCAAGCCTGCGATCGTGATCAAGGGCAAGGATGGCGAGATCGCCAAGCTGGGCCGTGGCGGTGAAGCCCGCTTCCAGCTTTCCGTTGACGCGATCCTGTCGGTCGAACCCGGTGCCAAGGTCAGCCAGGGCGATGTTCTCGCCCGTGTGCCGCTCGAAAGCGCCAAGACCAAGGACATCACCGGTGGTCTGCCGCGGGTTGCGGAACTGTTCGAGGCCCGTCGTCCGAAGGATCACGCCATCATCGCCGAGATCGATGGCACCATCCGCTTTGGTCGCGACTACAAGAACAAGCGCCGGATCCAGATCGAGCCTGCGGAAGATGGCGTTGAGCCCGTCGAGTATCTCATCCCGAAGGGCAAGCCGTTCCATCTTCAGGATGGCGACTACATCGAGAAGGGCGACTACATCCTCGACGGCAATCCTGCACCGCACGACATCCTGGCGATCAAGGGCGTGGAGGCTCTGGCTTCCTACCTCGTCAACGAGATTCAGGAAGTCTACCGGTTGCAGGGCGTGTTGATCAACGACAAGCACATCGAGGTGATCGTCCGCCAGATGCTGCAGAAGGTCGAGATCACCGAATCCGGCGATTCCGTCTATATCGTCGGCGACAATGTCGATCAGATCGAGCTGGACAATGCCAATGACCGTCTCGTCGAGGAAGGCCGCAAGCCTGCTTACGGCGTGCCGGTGCTGCTCGGCATCACCAAGGCGTCGCTGCAGACCCCGTCCTTCATCTCGGCGGCATCGTTCCAGGAGACCACCAAGGTGCTGACCGAAGCCGCGGTTGCGGGCAAGGTCGACACCCTGCAGGGTCTCAAGGAAAACGTCATCGTCGGTCGTCTGGTGCCGGCCGGTACCGGCGGAACCATGACCCAGATCCGTCGCATCGCAACCTCGCGCGACGATCTGATCCTGGACGAGCGTCGCAAGACCTCGGGTGCGGAAACAGCGGCTCCGATGCTGACCGACATGGCCAAGGAAGAACCGTCACCTGCCGAATAGTCAGGAAGATCTCAGACATGAAAAAAAGGCCGCCTTTCGGGGCGGCCTTTTGCGTTGCGGGAATGGAAACAGGCGCCAGGCTCGGATGTTTCAGCTTGGTTCAGCGTCCGTTGCCGGACTGGTCGAAGGCAATGACTGCGACTTCGCCCTCAAGCGCACCCTGATAGGCCGAGGCATGCGGCTCTTCATCCGGCATGCCCTGCATCAACCCGATCTGGTCGAGGTCCGCTTCGGCAAATCCTTTGGCGGAAAGCGCGTCAAGGCAAAGCCGGACGGCGGTGTCCTCGTCGGGGGCCGCCAGCATGACATGGACCGGCGCCATGTCGCCGCCCTTTTCCTGGCTGACCTGGCCGATAATGATGAAGATCGTCGCCGCGTCGCCGCCATCCCGGGCATTGTCATTGTCTGAATTCATCTGGCCATCCTTTCAGGGTCGGTGTTTGAACGACTTATTCCCATGCGATCCGCGCAAACACAACGCCGGGCAGGGGATTTACTGCCCTGTTCCCGGTTTGCCGCTGGAACGACAGTCTGAATGAACACGCGTGCCGATATCTGGCGAGGCAGGAAGCCCCGACCAGTCTTTCACGCACCAAATGTGGGCCGAGATGATTGGGGAGAGCTGAAGCCGGGTTGATGGCCGATGTTATTCATGTTTCCATGAAAAGTGCGGTGAAGCACAGGCCTCGCAGAGACATGCGCTCAGTCTCGTATGGGGCTGCACAGTGATTGTCTTCCCGCGAGCAGTACGGGCTTTCAGTACGGAGAGGTACATCATGGGTATTCAGGGTCTGATTGTTTTTCTTCTCATTGGCGCCGTCGCCGGCTGGCTTGCCGGTATCATCATGAAAGGCTTTGGCTTTGGCCTGATCGGCAACATGGTGGTCGGCATTGTCGGAGCCTTCGTCGCCGGTCTGGTCCTGCCGATGGTCGGCGTGTCGATTGGCGGCGGAATCGTTGGTTCCATCATCCACGCCACCATCGGTGCCGTGATTCTGCTGTTTCTCATCGGACTGGTTCGAAAGCGCTGATTCCCGATTCTTCTGGGGAGATTCGCCCGACGCGCCGATCCATCGGTTGCCGCCGGCAGAAAAACTGGTAGTGCAAGGACCGCGATGGGCTAGGCGGGCAATGAATCTCCGCGGATGCCCCGACGCGCCGCAATTTTCTTTCGCGCCTTTGCGCCGCGGAGCCCCTGTCAGCCGATGGTGACGATTATTTCGCCCATGGCCTTGACGTCATGCGGGGAAATCAGTAGTTACCGGCCACCGAGACCGATGTGAGGCGCTTTTCTTCGGGACGACACGTCCTGGAACTTGTCTCAAACACGGTTTCTTACTGCACTGTGAACTGACAATGCTGCACGCATGACACGGCCTATTGTGTCCTCTGCTTTTTTGGGCCCTCCGGCAAAACCGGATCCGGCCCTCGTTTTGCGCATACGGTTTGCGGGCATGGTGCCTGAGAGGGCGAAACATGAATTCTAAAGGGATGGTTACATGCCAACTGTAAACCAGCTGATCCGCAAGCCGCGCCAGGCGCCGGTAAAGCGCAACAAGGTTCCCGCGCTGGAGCAGAATCCGCAGAAGCGCGGTGTTTGCACCCGCGTTTACACCACGACCCCGAAGAAGCCGAACTCGGCGCTTCGTAAGGTTGCAAAGATCCGTTTGACCAACGGCTATGAAGTGATCGGCTATATCCCGGGTGAGGGGCATAACCTTCAGGAACACTCCGTGGTCATGATCCGCGGCGGCCGCGTGAAGGACCTTCCGGGTGTGCGTTACCACGTCATCCGCGGCGTTCTCGACACCCAGGGCGTCAAAAACCGCAAGCAGCGTCGTTCGAAATACGGCGCCAAGCGTCCGAAGTAATTGTGTCGGGCTGCCGCGCGGGGTGCGCGGCAATCCGTTTCGACCCATCAGTTGAAAGACGAAAAGCATGTCACGACGTCACAGTGCAGAGAAGCGTGAGATCAACCCGGACCCGAAGTTCGGCGATCTGGTCATCACCAAGTTCATGAACGCCATCATGATGCACGGCAAGAAATCAGTTGCCGAGCAGATCGTCTATGGTGCCCTTGATCAGGTTGAAACGCGTTCCAAGTCGGAGCCGGTCGCCCAGTTTCATCAGGCTCTCGACAATGTCGCGCCGCACGTGGAAGTCCGCTCGCGTCGCGTCGGTGGTGCAACCTATCAGGTGCCGGTCGATGTGCGCCCCGAGCGCCGTCAGGCTCTTGCCATTCGCTGGCTGATCGCCGCTGCGCGCAAGCGCAACGAGACCACCATGATCGAGCGCCTTTCGGGCGAGCTCATGGATGCGGCCAACAATCGCGGCAGCGCGGTCAAGAAGCGGGAAGACACCCACAAGATGGCCGACGCCAACCGCGCATTCTCGCATTACCGCTGGTAATCAAAGAACCGTTCTCGAAAGGCATTCAAGATGGCCCGCGAATACGCAATCGAAGACTACCGTAACTTCGGCATCATGGCGCATATCGACGCCGGCAAGACCACGACCACCGAGCGTGTTCTTTACTACACCGGCAAGTCGCACAAGATCGGCGAAGTGCATGATGGTGCAGCCACCATGGACTGGATGGAGCAGGAGCAGGAGCGTGGCATCACGATCACCTCTGCTGCGACCACCACTTTCTGGAAGGGCCGTACCGGCAAGATGTGCCGTTTCAACATCATCGACACTCCCGGCCACGTTGACTTCACCATTGAAGTCGAGCGTTCGCTGCGCGTGCTTGATGGCGCGATTGCGCTGCTCGACGCCAATGCCGGTGTTGAGCCGCAGACCGAGACTGTCTGGCGCCAGGCCGACAAGTACAACGTCCCGCGCATGATCTTCTGCAACAAGATGGACAAGACCGGCGCCGATTTCTATCGCTCCGTGTCGATGATCAAGTCCCGGCTTGGCGCAACCCCTGTCGTCATGCAGCTGCCGATCGGCGCTGAAACGGAATTCAAGGGTGTTGTCGATCTGATCGAGATGAATGCGATTGTCTGGCGCGACGAGTCGCTCGGCGCGCAGTGGGACGTGGTTGAAATCCCTGCCGATCTCAAGGAGAAGGCAGAGGAATACCGCGAACTACTCATCGAGACCGTGGTCGAGGCCGACGAAGCTGCGATGGAGCGTTATCTGGAAGGCGAAATGCCTGACAATGACGAGATCCGTGCGTTGGTCCGCAAGGGCACGATTGCCGTGCAGTTCTTCCCGATGTTCTGCGGCTCCGCCTTCAAGAACAAGGGTGTTCAGCCGCTGCTCGACGCCGTTGTCGAATACCTGCCGAGCCCGATTGACGTTCCTGCCATTGAAGGCATCGACGTCAAGACTGAAGAAGAGACCACGCGTACAGCATCCGATGATGCGCCGCTGTCGATGCTGGCCTTCAAGGTCATGAACGACCCGTTCGTTGGTTCGCTCACCTTCGCCCGCATCTATTCCGGCAAGCTCGAGAAGGGCTCGTCGGTTCAGAACACGGTCAAGGAAAAGCGTGAGCGCGTCGGCCGCATGCTGCAGATGCACTCGAACTCCCGTGAGGACATCGAGGAAGCATTCGCAGGCGACATCGTCGCGCTTGCAGGTCTCAAGGAAACCACCACGGGTGATACGCTTTGCGATCCGCTCAAGCCGGTTATCCTCGAGCGCATGGAATTCCCCGAGCCGGTGATCCAGATCGCCATCGAGCCGAAGACCAAGGGCGACCAGGAAAAGATGGGCCTCGCGCTCAACCGCTTGGCTGCCGAGGATCCTTCGTTCCGCGTCAAGACCGACGAGGAGTCCGGCCAGACGATCATCGCGGGCATGGGTGAGTTGCACCTCGACATCCTCGTTGACCGTATGCGTCGCGAGTTCAAGGTCGAGGCCAATGTCGGTGCTCCGCAGGTCGCCTACCGCGAATCGATCACCAAGGCTTACGAGGCCGATTACACCCACAAGAAGCAGTCGGGTGGTTCGGGTCAGTTCGCCCGCGTCAAGATCCGTTTCGAGCCGAACGACGAGACCGAAGAGTTCATCTTCGAATCGAAGATTGTTGGTGGTTCGGTGCCCAAGGAATACATCCCGGGTGTCCAGAAGGGCATCGACAGCGTGATGAATTCCGGGCCGCTTGCTGGCTTCCCGATGCTCGGCATCAAGGCAACCCTGATCGACGGCGCCTACCACGATGTGGACTCGAGCGTCCTCGCCTTCGAAATCGCCGGTCGCGCCTGCTTCCGCGAGAACTCGAAGTTCATGGGCCCGCAGCTGCTCGAGCCGATCATGAAGGTCGAGGTTGTGACACCGGAAGATTACGTCGGTGACGTGATTGGTGACCTGAACTCACGCCGCGGCCAGATCCAGGGCCAGGAAATGCGCGGAATTGCCGTGGTCATCGATGCCCACGTTCCGCTGGCCAACATGTTCAAATACGTCGATACGCTGCGTTCCATGTCCCAGGGCCGTGCGCAGTACTCGATGGTCTTTGATCACTACGCGGCCGTGCCGTCGAATGTCTCCCAGGAGATCCAGGCGAAATACGCATAATTTGCCGGACTGCCGTGCCGGCGTCTGAAGACGCGGCCCGGACCGGAGACCGAAACTGTAAATTGCTCGTAATGGGCTGAAGAGAATGGAGAGCCGAAGATGGCAAAGGGTAAGTTCGAGCGCAACAAGCCGCACGTAAACATCGGCACGATTGGTCACGTTGACCACGGCAAGACATCGCTGACGGCTGCGATCACCAAGTATTTCGGTGACTTCAAGGCCTACGATGGCAAAGGGTAAGTTCGAGCGCAACAAGCCGCACGTAAACATCGGCACGATTGGTCACGTTGACCACGGCAAGACATCGCTGACGGCTGCGATCACCAAGTATTTCGGTGACTTCAAGGCCTACGACCAGATCGACGCAGCGCCGGAAGAAAAGGCCCGCGGCATCACCATCTCGACGGCTCACGTCGAGTATGAGACCGAAGCGCGTCACTACGCCCACGTCGACTGCCCCGGCCACGCCGACTATGTGAAGAACATGATCACCGGTGCGGCGCAGATGGACGGCGCGATCCTGGTGGTCTCGGCTGCCGATGGCCCGATGCCGCAGACCCGCGAGCACATCCTGCTTGCCCGTCAGGTTGGCGTTCCTTCGCTGGTCGTGTTCCTCAACAAGGTCGACCAGGTCGACGACGAGGAGCTGCTCGAGCTCGTCGAGATGGAAGTGCGCGAGCTGCTTTCGTCCTACGACTTCCCGGGCGACGATATTCCGATCACCAAGGGCTCGGCGCTTGTGGCGCTCAACGATGGCGACAAGGCCCAGGGCGAAGACGCGATCCGCGCTCTGATGAAGACCGTTGACGACTACATCCCGACCCCTGAGCGTCCGATCGACCAGCCGTTCCTGATGCCGATCGAAGACGTGTTCTCGATCTCGGGCCGCGGCACCGTTGTGACCGGCCGTGTCGAGCGTGGCGTTGTCAAGGTTGGCGAGGAAATCGAGATTGTCGGTATCCGCGACACCCAGAAGACGACCTGCACCGGCGTTGAAATGTTCCGCAAGCTGCTCGACCAGGGCCAGGCCGGCGACAACATCGGCGCACTGCTTCGTGGCGTTGGCCGTGAGGACGTCGAGCGTGGTCAGGTTCTGTGCAAGCCCGGTTCGGTCAAGCCGCACACCAAGTTCACCGCGGAAGCCTACATCCTGACCAAGGAAGAGGGTGGCCGTCACACGCCGTTCTTCACCAACTACCGTCCGCAGTTCTACTTCCGCACGACCGACGTGACGGGCATCGTGACGCTGCCGGAAGGCACTGAAATGGTGATGCCGGGCGACAACATCTCGGCTGAAGTTTCGCTGATCGTGCCGATCGCGATGGAAGAGAAGCTGCGCTTCGCCATCCGCGAAGGCGGCCGCACCGTCGGCGCCGGCATCGTCGCCTGAAATGGTGATGCCGGGCGACAACATCTCGGCTGAAGTTTCGCTGATCGTGCCGATCGCGATGGAAGAGAAGCTGCGCTTCGCCATCCGCGAAGGCGGCCGCACCGTCGGCGCCGGCATCGTCGCTACGATCATCGAGTAACAAAACTGGGTCAGGGCGCATGGTCCGGGTCTCCCGGACCATGCGGTTCTCACACAAGCAAGGACAAGTCGAATGAACGGCCAGAACATCCGCATCCGCCTCAAGGCGTTTGACCACCGGATCCTTGACGCCTCCACGCGTGAAATCGTGTCGACGGCAAAGCGGACCGGCGCAAGCGTACGTGGCCCGGTGCCGCTGCCGACACGGATCGAAAAATTCACTGTCAACAGGTCGCCGCACATCGACAAGAAGAGCCGCGAGCAGTTCGAGATGCGCACTCATAAGCGCCTTCTCGATATTGTTGATCCTACCCCGCAGACCGTAGATGCGCTCATGAAGCTGGATCTCGCTGCAGGTGTAGATGTGGAAATCAAGCTTTAAGGCCCTGAGCCTTGAAGACAGGGAACGAGGCATGAAGGGGCTAGGCCCCGACAGGCTCATCTCAAGAGGATTGAACCGATGCGTTCAGGTGTGATTGCACAAAAGTTGGGAATGACGCGGGTCTACAACGACGCCGGCGAGCATGTCCCCGTAACCGTCCTGCGGTTGGAAAACTGCCAGGTGGTGGCCCAGCGGACCGAAGAGAAGAACGGCTACACCGCCGTTCAGCTCGGCGCCGGCGTTGCCAAGGTTAAGAATACGTCCAAGGCCATGCGCGGCAACTTCGCCATCGCCAATGTCGAACCCAAGGCCAAGCTGGTCGAGTTCCGCGTGAGCTCGGACAACATGATCGATGTCGGTGCCGAGATCACTGCCGAGCACTTCGTTGCCGGCCAGCTGGTCGATGTCTCCGGCATCACACAGGGTAAAGGCTTTGCGGGCGCCATGAAGCGTCACGGCTTTGGCGGTCTTCGCGCCACCCACGGTGTATCGGTTTCGCACCGTTCGCACGGCTCGACCGGTTCCAACCAGGATCCGGGCAAGGTCTGGAAGGGCAAGAAGATGGCTGGTCACATGGGTCAGACCCGCGTGACCACGCAGAACCTCGAAATTGTCTCGACCGATGCCGACCGTGGTCTGATCCTGATCAAGGGCGCGGTACCGGGTTCCAAGGGCACCTGGATCGTCGTTCGTGACGCCGTCAAGTCCGGCATCCCGGCTGATGCGCCTCTTCCTGCAGCCATCCGCGCTGCAGCCACCGTATCGAATGAGGGAGCCGAATAATGGATCTCACCGTCACCACTCTCGAGGGCAAGGACGCAGGAAAGATTTCGCTTTCCGATGCGATCTTCGGTCTCGAGCCGCGCCAGGACCTGATCCAGCGCATCGTGCGTTGGCAGCTCGCCAAGAAGCAGCAGGGCGGTCACAAGACCCTCGGCCGTTCCGAAGTGGCCCGCACCGGCGCCAAGATGTTCAAGCAGAAGGGAACGGGCCGCGCCCGTCACCACGCTGCAAGCGCCCCGCAGTTCCGCGGTGGTGGCCGGGCCCACGGTCCGGTCATTCGCAGCCACGCTCATGACCTTCCCAAGAAGGTTCGTGCGCTTGCCCTGCGTCATGCGCTGTCGGCCAAGGCAATGTCGTCCGACATCATCGTTGTCGACAATCTGTCCGCAGCCGAGGCCAAGACCAAGGCGCTGACAGGTTCGCTGTCGAAGCTGGGTCTGACCAACGCGCTGTTTATCGGCGGCGCCGAGCTTGACCAGAATTTCCGCCTTGCGGCCAAGAACATTCCGAACGTGGATGTGCTGCCGGTCCACGGCATCAATGTTTACGACATCCTGCGCCGCGGCAAGCTTGTCTTGTCCAAGGACGCTGTCGCTGCTCTGGAGGAGCGCTTCAAATGACGGATCTTCGCCACTATGATGTGATCGTCTCGCCGGCGATCACCGAAAAGTCGACGCTGGTGTCCGATCAGAACCAGGTTGTCTTCAATGTTGCCCGACGTGCTTCCAAGCCTGAGATCAAGGCTGCTGTCGAAGCGCTGTTCGGTGTCAAGGTAACGGCTGTCAACACGCTGGTACGCAAGGGTAAGACCAAGCGTTTCCGTGGCATCGCCGGTCGCCAGACCGACGTCAAGAAAGCGTATGTGACGCTTGCCGAAGGTCAGTCGATCGACGTCTCCACCGGTCTGTAAGGGCCGCGCGGAAGCAAGCCCCCAAAAGGGAACAGGAAAATGGCACTGAAAAGTTACAATCCGACGACCCCGAGCCAGCGCCAGCTGGTCATCGTTGATCGTTCGGGTCTTCATCGCGGAAAGCCGGTCAAGTCGCTGACCCAGGGGCTTCACAGCAAGGGCGGCCGCAACAACGCCGGCCGTGTTACCGCACAGTCGATCGGTGGCGGTCACAAGCGCACCTACCGCATGGTTGATTTCAAGCGTCGCAAGTTCGGCGTTGAAGCCACCGTTGAGCGGATGGAATACGATCCGAACCGGACCGCATTCATTGCGCTGATCACCTATGCCGATGGCGAGAAGTCCTACATTCTCGCGCCGCAGCGTCTGACTGCAGGCGACAAGGTGATCTCGTCGGACAAGGCGGTTGACGTGAAGCCGGGCAATTGCATGCCGCTTCAGTTCATGCCGGTCGGTACGATCGTCCACAACATCGAGATGAAGCCGGCCAAGGGTGGTCAGATCGCCCGCTCGGCAGGCGGATACGCCCAGCTGGTCGGCCGCGACCAGGGCATGGCGATCCTGCGTCTCAACTCGGGTGAGCAGCGTCTGGTTCAGGGTGCATGCCTTGCCACCGTTGGCGCGGTATCCAACCCCGACCACCTCAACATCAACGACGGCAAGGCAGGCCGCTCCCGCTGGAAGGGCAAGCGCCCGCATGTTCGCGGTGTTGCGATGAACCCCGTCGACCACCCGCACGGCGGCGGCGAAGGCCGTACATCCGGCGGTCGTCATCCGGTCAGCCCATGGGGCAAGCCGACCAAGGGCAAGCGCACGCGCTCGAACAAGTCGACCGACAAGTTCATCATGCGCTCGCGCCACCAGCGCAAGAAGTAAGAGAGGAAGTCTCCAATGGCTCGTTCAGTTTGGAAAGGTCCGTTTGTTGACGGCTATCTTCTCAAGAAGGCTGAGAAGGTTCGCGAAGGCGGCCGCAATGAAGTGATCAAAACCTGGAGCCGCCGCTCCACCATCATGCCGCAGTTCGTCGGCCTGACGTTCGGCGTCTACAACGGAAGCAAGCACATTCCGGTCAACGTGTCCGAGGACATGGTCGGCCAGAAGTTTGGCGAATATTCCCCGACGCGGACCTATTATGGCCACGGCGCCGACAAGAAAGCGAAGAGGAAGTAACCATGGGCAAGGCAAAAACCGAACGCCGGCTCAAGACCAACGAAGCGCAGGCAATAGCCCGCACGCTTCGCATCAGCCCGCAGAAGCTCAACCTGGTCGCTGCCCTCATTCGCGGCAAGAAGGTTGACAAGGCGCTGGCCGAGCTTGAGTTTTCGCGCAAGCGCATCGCTTCGACCGTCAAGAAGACGCTTGAATCCGCAATCGCAAACGCCGAAAACAACCACGATCTCGATGTCGACTCGCTGGTTGTTGCCGAGGCTTACGTGGGTAAGTCGATCGTCATGAAGCGTTTCCATGCCCGCGGCCGCGGTCGCTCTTCGCGCATCGAGAAGCCGTTCGCTCACCTCACCATCGTGGTGCGTGAAGTGGAAGCCAAAGGGGAGGCCGCCTAATGGGTCAGAAAATCAATCCAATCGGTTTCCGCCTCGGCATTAACCGTACCTGGGACAGCCGTTGGTTCGCCGACAATGCCGAATACGGCAAGCTGCTTCACGAAGACCTGAAGATCCGCAAGTATCTTCTGGCCGAACTCAAGCAGGCCGGCATTTCCAAGGTCGTTATCGAGCGCCCGCACAAGAAGTGCCGCGTCACGATCCACGCTGCCCGTCCTGGCCTGATCATCGGCAAGAAGGGTGCGGACATCGAAAAGCTGCGCCGCAAGCTGTCGGAAATGACCAACTCGGAAACACACCTCAACATCGTTGAAGTGCGCAAGCCCGAAGTTGACGCAACCCTGGTTGCCCAGTCGATCGCCCAGCAGCTGGAGCGCCGCATCGCGTTCCGCCGCGCCATGAAGCGTTCGGTCCAGTCGGCCATGCGTCTTGGCGCAGAAGGCATCAAGATCACCTGCGGCGGCCGTCTCGGCGGCGCGGAAATCGCCCGTACCGAATGGTACCGCGAGGGCCGGGTTCCGCTTCATACCCTGCGCGCCGACATCGATTACGGCACCGCGGAAGCAAAGACCGCTTACGGGATTTGTGGTGTGAAGGTCTGGATCTTCAAGGGCGAAATCCTCGAGCATGATCCAATGGCGTCTGAACGTCGCGCCACTGAAGGCGACGCTTCTGGCGGCAATCGCCGGCGCGAAAACGCCTGATTTTGCGCCAGGCAGATAATTCGGAGAATTAGACAATGTTGCAGCCAAAGCGTACCAAGTACCGCAAGCAGTTCAAGGGCCGCATCAAGGGCGTCGCCAAGGGCGGCTCGGACTTGAATTTCGGTTCCTACGGCTTGAAGGCACAAGAGCCTGACCGCGTCAATGCGCGCCAGATCGAAGCCGCCCGCCGTGCCATCACCCGTCACATGAAGCGTGCCGGGCGTGTGTGGATCCGCATCTTCCCGGACGTGCCGGTCACGTCCAAGCCGACGGAAGTCCGCATGGGTAAGGGCAAGGGTTCGGTCGATTACTGGGCTGCAAAGGTCAAGCCCGGCCGTATCATGTTCGAAATCGACGGTGTCAGCGAGGAACTCGCCCGTGAAGCCCTGCGTCTCGGCGCAGCCAAGCTTTCGGTCAAGACCCGCTTCGTACAGCGCATCGCAGAGTAAGGAGACGGATCATGAAAGCCGCTGATGTTCGCGCCTTGAGCGTCGACCAACTCAATGATGAGCTCGCCAAGCTGAAGAAAGAGCAGTTCAACCTGCGTTTCCAGGGCGCTACCGGCCAGCTCGAAAAGACATCGCGCGTTCAGCAAGTTCGCCGCGATATCGCTCGGATCAAGACTATTGCCCGCCAGAAGGCGGCCGAATCCAAGGCCTAAGGACCGAAGAAAATGCCAAAACGCATTCTGCAGGGCACTGTTGTCAGTGACAAGAACGAGAAGACCGTAGTGGTCCGGGTGGAACGCCGTTTCGCGCATCCGGTCATGCGCAAGATCGTTCGTCGCACCAAGAACTACAAGGCACACGACGAAAACAACCAGTACAAAGTGGGCGATGAGGTTTCCATCCAGGAATGCGCGCCCATTTCCAAGGACAAACGCTGGACAGTCATCGAGACCGTCCAGGCTTGAATGAATAGGTTTTGAGGCGAGGGCACTTGCGCCACGCCGAGAATCCTGTATGAAGCAGGCCATTGGCGCAGAACGCCCCGGAAACGGGCGTTCTTCTGCTTTCAGCGCATGGAAGGTCCTTTCGGGGAAACCACCTTGGCAACATCCTTCCCGCGCACAAAAAGAATTGATTCCTAAGCTGGCATAGGGGGCCTTTCCGCCCAACCGTGCCGGTAACAACAAGAAGGCGGCCTGATATGATTCAGATGCAGACAAACCTCGACGTCGCGGATAATTCCGGCGCTCGTCGTGTCATGTGCATCAAGGTTTTGGGCGGTTCCAAGCGGAAATATGCTTCCATCGGCGACATCATTGTCGTCTCGATCAAGGAGGCCATTCCGCGCGGCCGCGTCAAGAAGGGTGATGTGATGAAGGCGGTTGTCGTTCGGACAGCCAAGGACATTCGTCGCGCCGACGGCAGCGTCATCCGGTTCGACCGGAACGCGGCTGTGTTGATCGACAACAAGAAAGAGCCGATCGGCACCCGTATCTTCGGACCGGTTCCGCGCGAATTGCGCGCCAAGAGCCACATGAAGATCATCTCCCTGGCTCCCGAAGTGCTGTAAGGAACGAACCGATGCAAAAGATCCGCAAAGGCGACAAGGTCGTCGTTCTGACCGGCAAGGACAAGGGCCGTTCTGGCGAAGTCCTGGCTGTGATGCCGAAGGAAGACCGTGCGATTGTCCGTGGTCTGAACATGGTCAAGCGCCACCAGCGCCAGACCCAGACCCAGGAAGCCGGCATTATCAACAAGGAAGCTTCGCTTCACCTCTCCAACCTGGCGATTGCCGATCCGAAGGACGGCAAGCCGACTCGCGTCGGTTTCCGCATCGAGGGCGAGAAGAAGGTGCGCGTGGCAAAGCGTTCGGGAGTGGTCATCGATGGCTGATAAGTACGAGCCACGGCTCAAGAAGGATTATGTCGAGCGTATTCGCAAGGCGATGCAGGAGCAGTTTGCCTACGCAAACGAGATGCAGATCCCGCGCCTCGACAAGATCGTCATCAACATGGGTGTTGGTGAAGCGACCGCGGACTCCAAGAAGCCCGCAATCGCGGCTGAGGATCTCGCAGCGATCGCCGGCCAGAAGCCGGTCATCACCCGCGCCCGCAACTCGATCGCAGGCTTCAAGCTTCGTGAGCAGATGCCGATCGGCGCCAAGGTGACGCTGCGCGGCAACCGCATGTTTGAATTCATGGACCGCCTGATCACCATCGCGCTTCCGCGCGTTCGTGACTTTCGCGGCCTGAACCCGAAGAGCTTTGACGGCCGTGGCAACTTCGCCATGGGCATCAAGGAGCACATCGTGTTTCCGGAGGTCAACTACGACAAGGTTGATCAGATCTGGGGCATGGACATCATCGTTTGTACGACGGCACCGACGGACGACGAAGCACGGGCTCTTTTGAAAGAGTTCAACTTCCCCTTCCGCCAGTAATCGTAACGGCATTCGTAAAAAGGATATCTGATCATGGCGAAAGTCAGCGCAATCGAAAAGAACAAGCGCCGCCGCAAGCTGGTCGCACGCGACGCGTCAAAGCGCGCCGCACTCAAGGCGATCACACAAAATCAGGAGCTTCCGATCGAGGAACGCTTCCGTGCAACCCTGAAACTGGCCGAAATGCCGCGCAACGGATCCAAGATCCGCGTTCGCAATCGTTGCGAAGTTACCGGCCGTCCGCGTGCGTTCTACCGCAAGCTGGGCATGTCGCGTATCGCATTGCGTGAACTCGGGTCGCTGGCCAAGGTGCCCGGCCTGGTCAAGTCGAGCTGGTAAGGAGCACGCAACATGGCAATGACTGATCCACTGGGTGATATGCTCACCCGCATCCGCAACGGCGTTGCTCGCCGTAAGTCCTCGGTGTCGACGCCCGCTTCCAAGCTGCGCGCCCGCGTGCTCGATGTGCTGCAGGCCGAAGGCTATATCCGCGGATACACCGAAGTTGCATACGACAACGGCAAGTCCGAGCTGAGCATCGAGCTCAAGTACCACGAAGGCGCACCGGTGATCCGCGAGATCGCCCGCGTCTCCAAGCCGGGCCGTCGCGTGTACGTCTCCGTTAAGTCCATTCCGCAGGTCGCCAACGGTCTCGGCATCACGATCCTTTCGACTCCGAAGGGCGTTTTGGCCGATCATGTTGCGCGCGAGCACAATGTTGGTGGTGAGGTTCTCTGCTCGATCTTCTGATCGCGCAGGATCTCCAACTCGAACAGACAGGTTGAACAATGTCTCGTATCGGTAAAAAGCCCGTCCCAGTCCCCGCCGGCGTCACCGCGACGATCGACGGCCAGACAGTGGTCGCCAAGGGTCCCAAGGGTGAGCTGTCCTTCGTTGCTAACGACGAAGTGTCGCTCAAGCTTGAAGACAACGCGATTGTTGTCACGCCCGTGGATAACTCCAAGGACGCCCGCTCCAAGTGGGGCATGTCGCGCACCATGGTTTCCAACATCCTGACAGGGGTGAAGGACGGCTACGAGCGCAAGCTCGAAATCAACGGCGTCGGCTATCGTGCCGCCATGCAGGGCCAGAACCTGCAGCTGGCACTCGGCTTCAGCCACGATGTCGTCTACCAGCCTCCAAAGGGCGTCAACATCGCTTGCCCGAAGCCGACGGAAATCGTCATCACCGGCATCGACAAGCAGGTGCTGGGCCAGGTTGCTGCGGAAATCCGCGCCTACCGGAGCCCCGAGCCCTACAAGGGCAAGGGCGTGAAGTATGCTGAAGAGCGGATTGTCCGCAAAGAAGGCAAGAAGAAGTAAGGAAGACGCGAAATGGCTAGCAGGAAACAATCCCTTACGCGTCGTTCCGACCGGGTACGTCGCCAGATCAAAGCGGTGGCCAATGGCCGTCCACGCCTGTCGGTACATCGCTCGTCGAAGAACATCTATGTTCAGGTTATCGACGATGCGGCAGGCCGCACGCTTGCCGCCGCATCAACGCTTGATGCCGGCCTGCGCGCCGACCTCAAGACGGGTGCCGATGTGGCTGCTGCTGCAGCAGTTGGAAAACTGGTTGCGGAGCGCGCGGTCAAGGCCGGCGTTACCGAAGTCGTTTTCGACCGTGGTGCATTCATTTATCACGGCCGCATCAAGGCCCTCGCCGAAGCAGCCCGCGAAGGCGGTCTGAGCTTCTAATCAGAACCAGCCGATTGATTCCGGAAAAGAATAAGGAACAGGACAATGGCCAAGGAAGGTCGCCGCGACAACCGCGGTAGAGACGAAGAGCGCGACAGCGAATTCGTCGACAAGCTCGTACACATCAACCGCGTTGCCAAGGTCGTCAAGGGCGGCCGCCGTTTCGGGTTTGCAGCCCTGGTGGTTGTCGGAGACCAGAAGGGTCGCGTTGGCTTCGGTCACGGCAAGGCACGCGAAGTGCCGGAAGCGATCCGCAAGGCGACTGAGTCGGCCAAGCGCGATCTGATTTTCGTCCCGCTTCGCTCGGGCCGCACCCTGCACCATGATGTGCACGGCCGTCACGGCGCCGGCAAGGTGCTCCTGCGTGCTGCCAAGCCCGGTACCGGTATCATCGCCGGTGGTCCGATGCGTGCTGTTTTCGAAACGCTCGGCATGCAGGATGTTGTGGCCAAGTCGACGGGGTCTTCCAACCCGTACAACATGGTCCGTGCCACCTTTGACGCGCTGAAGAACCAGATGCACCCCAAGGACATCGCTTCGCAGCGCGGCATGAAGTACTCCACGCTCCAGGAACGCCGCGGTGTAACCGCCGGTGCCGAAGAGTAATCGGGCGTCCGCCTTTATCGTATAAGGGAGCCAAGACCATGGCTGACAATAAAAAGGGCAAGACGGTCACCGTCGAACAGATCGGCAGCCCGATTCGCCGTCCCAACGTTCAGCGTCAGACGCTGATCGGCCTGGGCCTCAACAAGATGCACCGCCGCCGGACCCTCGAGGACACTCCGTCCGTTCGTGGCATGATCCGCTCGGTGAGCCACCTCGTTCGCGTTGTCGACGAGAAGTGAGTGGGAGTGAACTGTCATGAAACTCAATGAGATCACCGACAACGAAGGTGCAACCAAGAACCGTAAGCGCGTAGGTCGCGGTATCGGTTCGGGTTCCGGCAAGACCGGTGGCCGTGGCGTCAAGGGGCAGAAGTCCCGTTCCGGCGTCGCCATCAACGGTTTTGAAGGCGGCCAGATGCCGATTTACCGTCGTCTGCCCAAGCGCGGCTTCAACAACATCTTCTCGTCCGACTTCAACGTCGTGTCGGTTGGCCGTATTCAGACTGCGATCGATGCGGGCAAGCTTGATGGCAAGGCGACCGTTGATGTTGCAGCACTCAAGGCTGCCGGCGTCATCCGCCGCACCAAGGACGGTGTCCGGCTCCTCGCCGACGGCGAACTCAAGGCCAAGCTGACGCTTGAAGTCGCAGGTGCCTCGCGCACAGCCATCGAAAAGGTCGAAAAGGCCGGCGGCTCGATCAAGCTTCTCGCTTCGGCTCCGGCAGCGACCGAAGAATAACAAGTTTTTGACCGCCCGGTGCTTCACATCGGGCGGTTTTCATCCCATATGGGATCAGTCGTCGCGCCAGGCCGCGTCGGCTGGGGCAGGCGCCAGGCACGGTTGATCCGGTCAGGCCGCAACGTCCGGTGAAACCAACTCAGACCCTCCGGAGATGATCGGGTTCATCAGGCGCCGGATGGGCCGCGCGGAGAACGCAATGGCATCTGCAGCCGAACAACTCGCTTCCAATTTGAACTTCGGAGCTTTCGCCAAGGCGGAAGATCTCAAAAAGCGTATCTGGTTCACGCTTGGCGCACTTCTGGTGTATCGCCTCGGAACCTACATCCCGCTTCCCGGCATCAATCCGGAAGCCTTCGCGCAGGCCTTCCAGGGCCAGGCCGGCGGCATTCTCGGCCTTTTCAACATGTTTGCCGGCGGCGCCGTCGAGCGCATGGCGATCTTCGCGCTCGGCATCATGCCCTACATTTCGGCCTCGATCATCATCCAGTTGATGACGTCGGTCATTCCCACGCTCGAGCAGCTCAAGAAAGAGGGCGAGCAGGGACGCAAGATCATCAACCAGTACACCCGCTACGGCACCGTGCTGCTTGGTACTGTACAGGCCTACGGTATCGCCGTCGGTCTGGAGTCCGGCACCAACATCGTCACCGATCCGGGTTGGTTCTTCCGCATCGCCACCGTCATCACGCTTGTCGGCGGTACCATGTTCCTGATGTGGCTCGGCGAGCAGATTACGGCACGCGGTATCGGCAACGGTATTTCGCTGATCATCTTCGCGGGCATCGTTGCAGCCCTGCCGAGCGCCGTTGCCGGCACTCTGGAACTCGGCCGCACCGGCGCGCTTTCCACCGGCCTGATCATTGCTGTTATCATCGTCGCAATTGCCGTCATCGCTTTCATCGTGTTCATCGAACGGGCCCAGCGGCAGTTGCTGATCCAGTACCCCAAGCGCCAGGTCGGTTCGCGGATGTTCCAGGGCGACACGTCGCACCTGCCGCTCAAGCTCAACACTGCCGGCGTGATCCCGCCGATCTTTGCCTCGTCGCTGCTGCTTCTGCCGGCAACCATCGCGGGCTTCGCCAATACCGGCGATCTTCCGGGCTGGGCCTCGACCCTGCTGGCGTCGCTCGGCCACGGCCAGCCGGCCTACATGGCTCTTTATGCGCTGATGATCGGCTTCTTTGCCTTCTTCTACACCGCGATCGTGTTCAATCCGAAGGACACTGCCGACAATCTCAAGCGCCACGGCGGCTTTATCCCGGGCATCCGCCCCGGCGAGCGGACCGCTGAGTACATCGACTTCGTGCTGACGCGAATCACGGTGGTTGGCGCCATGTATCTGATTTTTGTCTGTCTCTTACCCGAATTTCTAATCGCGCAGACTGGCGTTCCGTTCTATTTGGGTGGTACGTCGCTTCTGATCGTCGTCTCGGTGACGCTCGACACGGTTGCGCAGATTCAGGGACATCTGATTGCCCAGCAGTATGAAGGGTTGATCAAGAAGTCCAAACTTCGGGGAGGCAAGAAGGGACGATGAAGCTAATACTTTTGGGACCGCCGGGTGCGGGCAAGGGGACCCAGGCGCAGCGTCTGGTCGAAAAACACGGCATTCCGCAACTGTCGACGGGCGATATGCTGCGCGCTGCGGTGACGGCCGGTACGGAAGTCGGCAAGCGCGCCAAGGCAGTCATGGATGCCGGCGAGCTGGTCTCCGATGATATCGTCAATGCGATTGTCTCCGAACGCATTGATCAACCCGACTGCGCCCGTGGTTTCATTCTCGATGGTTATCCGCGCACACTGGTTCAGGCCGACGCGGTGGAAGCCATGCTCAATGCCAAGGGCATGAAGCTTGATTCGGTCATTGAACTCCTGGTCGACGACAAGGCGCTTGTGGGCCGTATCGTCAAGCGGGCCGAGGAAGCTGCAGCCGCGGGGCAGCCGGTGCGCAAGGACGATAACCCGGAAGTGTTCGAGGAGCGTCTGCGCGAGTATTACAAGAAGACCGCGCCACTGACGGGCTATTATTATGCCAAGGGGGCGCTGCGCACGGTGGACGGCATGCTCGCCATCGACGCGGTGACAGAGGAAATCGAGGCCGTTCTGGCTTCTCTGTAAGATGATTTGACAGTCCGGCGGGCGGCTCGAACAGGTCTGGCCGCCCACCGGGCGTCAAGTTTGCGTAAAATAGGACAGCGCAGAGGTTGACGAAAGCCTTGCTGTTCCGCTAAGACCCGCTCAACTCGCGACATTCCAGCGACCGGCGCGTCTCCTCGAAGGCTTGAGGATACGGCTCTGGTCGCTTTTAGTGTGTCGGGTTGCGACGCATCCGCAGCCGCAGTGCCCAGCCGGGCAGGTCGGTTTCGGTACAGACTACCCCGCAAGGGCCGGCCTCCACCGGACGCGGGTCAACGATAACCCGCCGGCCAGATCAGATCTGTCCCGGCCCACATGGAGAAGCACATGGCCCGCATAGCTGGCGTAAACATTCCGACGAACAAGCGCGTCGTCATCGCGCTGACTTACATCCACGGCATTGGCAACAAGTTTGCCCAGGAAATCGTCGAAAAGGTCGGCATTCCGCTGGAGCGCCGCGTCAATCAGCTTTCTGACGCCGAAGTGCTGCAGATCCGCGAAACCATCGACCGCGACTACCAGGTCGAGGGCGATCTGCGCCGCGAGAATTCGATGAACATCAAGCGTCTGATGGATCTGGGCTGCTACCGCGGCCTGCGCCATCGTCGTGGCCTGCCGGTCCGCGGTCAGCGGACCCACACCAATGCCCGTACCCGCAAGGGTCCGGCAAAGGCGATTGCTGGCAAGAAAAAGTAATTGGGCTTCGCCTGGGCGGCGGTCCCGAAACCGGAGCGGTGGTTCTGACGACCACCGCTTTAAGGTTGGGGCTGGCGTTGAGGCGCATCCCGGTGGAGCCGCTGGTGCTACGGCGGTGCTGATATCTCGAAAGGAAAAATCATGGCCAAGGAAGCCGCACGCGTCAAACGGCGCGAACGCAAGAACATCTCGTCGGGCGTAGCCCACGTCAACTCGTCCTTCAACAACACGATGATCACCATCACCGATGCGCAGGGCAATGCCATCTCGTGGTCATCTGCTGGCTCCAAGGGTTTCAAGGGCTCGCGCAAGTCGACGCCGTTTGCCGCCCAGATGGCCGCTGAAGATGCTGCCAAGAAGGCTCAGGAACACGGCATGAAGTCGCTGGAAGTTGAAGTCTGCGGCCCCGGTTCGGGCCGTGAGTCGGCACTCCGCGCGCTCCAGGCTGCCGGCCTGACCATCACTTCGATCCGTGATGTGACACCGATCCCGCACAATGGCTGCCGCCCGCGCAAGAAGCGCCGCGTCTAACAGACTGGCGGTTTTCTCAACGGGCCGGGCCTTGCCTGCGCCCGTTTGATCCTCTTCTCACTTGGCCGCACGATTGGATGGTGCGGCAACAGGAAGGCAACAGATATGATTCAGAAAAACTGGCAGGAATTGATCAAGCCCAGCAAGGTCGAGTTCAACACCTCGGGCCGCACCAAGGCGACCGTGGTAGCCGAACCGCTCGAGCGCGGCTTTGGTCTGACCCTGGGCAATGCCCTGCGTCGCGTGCTTCTGTCCTCGCTGCGTGGCGCTGCCGTCACCGCGGTGCAGATCGACGGCGTGCTGCATGAATTCTCCTCCATCCCGGGCGTTCGCGAAGATGTCACCGACATCATCCTGAACATCAAGGAAATCGCCATCCGCATGGAAGGCGACGAAGCCAAGCGCATGGTTGTTCGCAAGCAGGGCCCCGGTGTGGTCAAGGCTGGCGACATCCAGACCGTCGGCGACATCGAGATCCTCAACCCCGAGCATGTTCTGTGCACGCTCGACGAGGGCGCTGAAATCCGCATGGAGTTCACCGTCAACAACGGCAAGGGCTACGTGCCTGCCGACCGCAACCGCGCAGAAGATGCACCGATCGGCCTGATCCCGGTCGACAGCCTCTACTCGCCGGTCAAGAAGTGCTCCTACAAGGTGGAAAACACCCGTGAAGGTCAGGTTCTTGACTATGACAAGCTGACGCTGAACATCGAAACCGATGGTTCGGTCAGCGGCGAAGATGCCGTGGCCTACGCAGCGCGTATTCTTCAGGACCAGCTCGGCGTTTTCGTCAACTTCGACGAGCCGCAGAAGGAAGTTCACGAGGAAACCGTTGCCGAACTGGCTTTCAACCCGTCGCTTCTCAAGAAGGTCGACGAGCTGGAGCTGTCGGTGCGTTCGGCAAACTGCCTGAAGAACGACAACATCGTCTATATCGGCGACCTGATCCAGAAGACCGAAGCCGAAATGCTCCGGACTCCGAACTTTGGCCGCAAGTCACTCAACGAGATCAAGGAAGTCTTGGCTTCCATGGGCCTGCATCTGGGTATGGAAGTTCCGTCCTGGCCGCCGGAAAACATCGAAGATCTCGCCAAGCGTTACGAAGACCAGTATTAAACCGTCAAACGGCAGGCGTGCGCCTGCATGTGAAGGAGACAAGCCATGCGCCACGCAAATTCAGGTCGCAAGCTGAACCGTACCTCAAGCCACCGCAAGGCGATGTTCGCCAACATGGCGGCTTCGCTCATCGAACATGAGCAGATCGTGACCACCTTGCCCAAGGCCAAGGAAATCCGTCCGATCGTCGAAAAGCTCGTCACGCTCGGCAAGCGCGGCGATCTGCATGCCCGCCGCCAGGCGATCTCGCAGATCCGCGACAACGAGGCAGTGCGCAAGCTGTTCGACACCATCGCCACGCGTTACGCCACCCGCAACGGCGGCTACATCCGCATCATGAAGGCCGGTTTCCGCACCGGCGACAACGCGCCGATGGCCGTTGTCGAGTTCGTTGATCGCGATGTTGACGCCCGTGGCGCCAAGGACCGCGCGCGCGTGGCTCTGGAAGCAGCCAGCGAAGAAGAAGCCGCATAAGCGGACTGCTTCTGGCAGAGACTGACAAAGGCCGGGTGCTTCGCGCGCTCGGCCTTTTGCATTCTGTGGAGTTCGCGCCGCCCTTGGTTAGATACCTCCCGAATGGGCTGGCGACATGACGTGGTTCTCAGCTGGGCGCGCGTAGCAGCGCTTCCTTTTGCTCAAGCTCAAGTATGTTTCCTTCCGGATCGCGTGCATATGCGATCCAGCACGGCTTCTCGGATGTCCCGAGATCAATGGTCTGGCCGATCTGGGTCCCGCCAGCTTGGATGATCATGGAAAGTGCATCTGCAATATCTTCCATCTGGAACGCAAGGTGACCGAAGCCGGGTTCGTTAACTCTTGGCTGATCGCGATGATGGGAGACCCTATGCTGGTGTATTTCCAGAAACGGACGTTCAAGTTCGGGAAATTTGAGCCAGATCGTGTATATCTCAGAGCCCGCTAGGCCATTGCCTCGTGAAACAGTTTCCCCATACAACGTCCTGGGCGCGCGCAGCAGTTCGCATTTCAGCACAGTTATGTAGAAGGCTGCGAGCGAGTCCGCATCGCGAGCCACCAGGTTGATGTGAGCAAGTTTCATGGCGTTCGCATCCTCGTCTATGAGACGACCATATCCGCTCGTTGAGGGCAACGGAACAAGTTGCCTTTGCAACTTCGCTCTCCGCGCGGATTCGCAGTTGAAGGTCGGCTCTAGTCCGCCCGCGGGATTGCGCTTGCAAGTTCGGAACTGCTTTGCCGTTTGCCACGTTTCCAATCCATATAGTGTCGGCGAACCAGCCGCCAGGCGATAAGAATTGTTATCAGCCCTGCATAGATCAGCTGTTCCGGCCCGATCACCTTGACCGACAGGCAGTAGTGCAGGGCGCCTGCCGCGGCGATCGGATAGATCAGCCGGTGCAGTTTGTTCCAGCCTGGCCCGAGCCTACGGATCGACCAGCGGTTGGATGTGAGCGCCAGCGGGATCAGCAGGATGAAGGCCGCCATGCCGATTGTGATGAACCAGCGCTTGAAGACATCCTCGACGATGACATTAAACGCCAGGCGCTTGTCGAGCACCATGTAGGCCAAGAAATGCATCGTGACATACCAGAAGGCCAGAAGCCCCAGCGTCCGACGGTAACGCACCCAGTTGATGCCGAAGACATCCCGGACGGGAGAGATCAGCAGTGTCAGGATCAGGAACCTGAGAGCCCATTCGCCAAGCAGGTGTTCGAAGATCTTCACCGGATTGCCGATAAGCTGCCCGGTCGCGCCGAGATAGAACGTCCATACAGCCGGGAGCAGGCCGACCGCGTAGAGCGCCCAGATCGAGGCGGGATGATACCGTTTCGGCAGGGCGGGCAGAGGCATGATCAGAAATTTACCGTCAGGTCCATGCCGTCATAGAGGCTCGCGACTTCATCGCCATAACCGTTGAACGGCAGTGTCGGGCGCTCGTTTGAGCCGAAGAAGCCGCCGCCACCGATGCGGTTTTCCTTTGCCTGGCTCCAGCGCGGATGATCGACGGCCGGATTGACGTTGGCATAAAAGCCGTACTCGTTCGGCGCCAGCCGGTTCCAGGTCGAGGCCGGCTGTTCCTCGGTTAGCGTCATCCGGACGATCGACTTGATGCCCTTGAAGCCGTATTTCCACGGCACCACAAGCCGCACCGGCGCACCGTTCTGGTTGGGCAGCGTCTTGCCGTAGAGCCCCATCGCCATGATCGTCAGCGGATGTCGCGCCTCGTCGAGCCTCAGTCCCTCGACATAGGGCCAGTCGAGCGGTTGGAACGCGCCGCGCTGGCCGGGCATTTCCTGCGCCCGGACAATGGTTTCGAACGCCACATACTTGGCGCTGCCCAGCGGCTCGACCTTGTCGAGCAGCGCCGCCAGCGGAAAACCGATCCATGGAATGACCATCGACCAGGCTTCCACGCACCGCATCCGGTAGGTCCGTTCTTCAAGCCCCAGCGCCATGAGTGCATCAAGATCGAATTCGGCGGGCTTGCCGACCATGCCGTCAACCTTGATGCTCCAGGGCCGCGGATTGAAATCACCCGACCGGGCCTTCGGATCGCCCTTGCCGGTGCCGAATTCATAGAAATTGTTGTAGCTGGTGGCATCGGCCTCCGGCGTCAGCTCTTCACCGGGGTCGTATGCGCCGGGTGCGGCTGCAAGCGGCTCAGGTTCTGCACCGAAGGCGAGGGAGGGGGCAGCCAGTGGAGCTGTCAGCGCGAGACCGCCGGCGGCACCAAGGCGCAGGATATCGCGGCGCTGCAGATAGCTCGCTTCCGGGGTGAATTCGGACCCCGGGATGGCTGTGGGACGGAAACGGCGCATGGCTTGTACTCCTCGGATCGAAGGCCAGCGGACTGTGGCTTCCGTTCAGAAGGTATACCAATGGCCCGCGCTCAAAAAGCAGGCGCGCAACCACATTTTCGTGTAGCTGCCGTGATGCCGGCATCCGTCCCAGGATGTCCATTGCCCTCGAGAGTTCATGCGGGCTGGTGAGCTCGGGTTGTGTTCATTGATGAAGGACCATGCTGCCATCAAGCCGTCAAACTGATGATGACTTTGGTATCCGCGTCGGGCCATAGTGGCCCAAATCACTGAGGATTGCCGACATGATTCCAAATCGCTCGCGCCTGCGCGTCGTTCCGTTTGCCCTTTTGGCCGTGTGTCTGCTGGTTGTGCCGGTGCTGGTTCCGGCAACGGCCCAGACCAGTGTGGAAGATTCACTGACCGATAGCATAGGCAAGATCTTTCGCGGCGTCATTGGAGAGACCGGGGAACAAGCGGCCCCCCGAAGCGAGGCCGCGCCTGTCAACGAGGTTCGACGCGAACCGCCCCGCTCGCGGGCGGACATGATGCAGTCCTTCTCGCCGCTTGTGAAGGCGACGGCACCGGCCGTCGTCAATGTCTATGCCGACCGGCTGGTTCAGCGCAGCATGTCGCCGTTTGGTGGTGATCCGTTCTTCGAACAGTTTTTCGGCCAGCGCATGCCCAACCGTACCGAAAAGCAATCCTCCCTCGGCTCCGGCGTCATCATTCAGCAAAACGGCATCGTCGTGACCAACAACCACGTCATCGAAGGCGCCGATGATGTTCGTGTGGCGCTTGCCGACGGGCGCGAGTTTCAATGCCGTATCCTGCTCAAGGATGAACGCTTCGACCTCGCGATCCTGCAGATCGAAGGCGATGGGCCATTTCCGATCATCGATTTTGGCGACACCGACCTGATTGAAGTGGGCGACATCGTTCTGGCCATCGGCAACCCCTTCGGCGTCGGTCAGACCGTGACCAGCGGCATTGTCTCCGCACTTGCCCGCAACAGCGTCGGCGTGTCGGATTTCGGCTCCTTCATCCAGACCGATGCCGCGATCAATCCCGGCAATTCCGGCGGCGCTCTGGTCGACATGAATGGTCGTCTGATCGGCATCAACTCCGCGATTTTCAGCCGCTCCGGCGGTTCTAACGGCATCGGTTTTGCCATTCCCGCCAATCTGGTGCGGGCGGTTGCCGAAACCGCCGAGGCCGGCGGCACGGTGTTCGAGCCGCCCTTTATCGGCGCTTCGTTTGATCCGGTAACACCCGACATTGCCGAGGCGCTGGGTCTCGACCGGGCCATTGGGGCACTGGTTGCCGATGTCACGGACTCAGGCCCCGCGGCGAATGCAGGACTGCGTGTGGGCGATATCGTGCTCGGGTTCAACGGCCGCCCGATCGAGCATCCCGACGCACTTGGCTACCGGCTGGCGACCACCAGAGTCGGTACCAGCGCGCAGCTCGACGTGCTCAGCCGCAACGGCCGCCGCAGCCTTGAAATCAAGCTTCAGCCCCTGCCTGAGGACAATCCGCGTGACCGCCGCAACCTTGAGGGCCAGAACCCGTTTGCCGGTGCGGTTGTGTCCAACATCACCCCGCGTATCGCCACCCAGCTGCGGCTGCCGTCCTCGCTGCGCGGTGTCGTGGTCACGGAAGTCCCCGGACGCTCGATTGCCGGGCGATACGGATTTCGGGCCGGAGATCTGATCGCCGTCATCAATGGCGTTGAAATCGCCAATGTCGATGTCCTCGAACAGGTGCTCACCGAGGGCGCAAGCTTCTGGCGCTTCGAGATTGTGCGTGGTGGTCAGCGCATTCGCCAGATCATAAGGTGATGCGATGAGTGATCTGTTCGCCAGTCCCGAGGCCGCCCGGAGCGGGCACCGCCCGCTTGCCGACCGGCTGCGGCCGGCAAGCCTTGCCGAAGTCACGGGGCAGCCGCATCTGACCGGCCCGGATGGGGCGATCACCAGGATGATCGCCTCGGGAAGTCTCGGTTCGATGATCTTCTGGGGTCCCCCAGGCACCGGCAAGACCACCGTGGCGCGGCTCCTGGCCGGAGAGACCGAGCTGGCGTTTGATCAGATCTCTGCGATTTTCTCAGGCGTTGCCGATCTCAAGAAGGTTTTTGAATCAGCCCGGGCCCGCCGCATGAGTGGCCGCCAGACGCTGCTCTTCGTCGACGAGATCCACCGTTTCAACCGGGCCCAGCAGGACAGTTTTCTGCCGGTGATGGAGGATGGCACCATCGTGCTGGTGGGCGCGACCACTGAAAACCCCTCGTTCGAACTCAATGCAGCTCTTCTCTCTCGCGCCAGGGTGCTGACCTTCAAGCCCCACGACCAGGAGAGCCTCGAGAGCCTGCTCGTGCGCGCCGAGGCCGAGACCGGAAAGCCGCTGCCGCTGGAACCCGAGGCGCGGCTGAGCTTGCTGGGTATGGCCGACGGTGACGGACGCGCGGTTCTGACACTGGCCGAGGAGGTCTGGCGCGCCGCCCGCGAGGGTGAACTGTTTGACGTCGAAGCACTTGTGAAAGTCGTCCAGCGCCGCGCGCCTGTCTACGACAAGGGCCAGGATGGCCACTACAACCTGATCTCGGCGCTGCACAAGTCCGTGCGCGGATCCGATCCCGACGCGGCGCTCTACTATCTCGCCCGCATGTTCGATGCCGGCGAGGATCCGCTGTTTCTCGGCAGGCGATTGGTGCGGATGGCATCCGAAGATATCGGTCTTGCCGACCCCCAGGCGCTGGTCATCGCCAACGCGGCCAAGGATGCCTATGATTTTCTCGGCTCCCCCGAAGGCGAGCTGGCTCTGGCCCAGGCCTGCGTCTATCTCGCCACGGCGCCGAAATCCAATGCGGTCTACACCGCCTACAAATCCGCCATGCGCGCCGCCAAGGAAGGCGGATCGCTGCTGCCGCCGCGGCACATCCTCAACGCGCCCACCAAGCTGATGAAGGCCGAAGGCTACAGCGAGGGCTATCTCTATGATCACGACCAACCCGACGCGTTCTCCGGACAGGACTATTTCCCGGAGGCCATGGGCCGAAAGACCTTCTACGATCCGCCGGAGAGGGGTTTTGAGCGCGATCTCCGCAAACGCCTCGATTTCTGGTCCCGGCTCAGAAAAGAACGCTCGACAAAGGGATAGGACATGAACAGCACCACCCGTGAACCCGCGCCGGTGGTCGGCATCATGGGTGCCGGCGCCATCGGGCTCTATGTCGGTGGCATGCTCGCCGTCGCCGGCGCACATGTGGTTTTCGCCGCTCGCGGGCGCACACTGGAATCGCTGTCGCGCGGCCTGTCACTCTCACGTTATGATGGCTTCAAGTCAGCCTTGAAGCCCGAGCACTATGCTGTCGGCGGTGTGGACGGTCTCGCAAAGTGTGATGTCGTGCTGTTTTGCACCAAGTCCGGCGATACCGAAGCCGCGGCAATTGATCTCGCCAGGGTTCTCAAGCCAGATGCAACGGTCATCAGCCTGCAGAACGGTGTCGGCAATGTCGAACTGCTCAAGCGATTGGTGTCGCCCCATCAGGTCGTCGCGGGCACCGTCCCCTTCAACGTGGTCCGCCTGTCCCCGAATGCCGTGCACTGCTCGATGGAAGGCCCGGTTCTGATCGGCCCGTCTGACGCCTCCGGCCCTCTGGCCAAGCTGGCTGAAGGGTCGCCCTTGAAACTGCAGGTCCATGACAATCTCGACGCCATGCAATGGGGCAAGCTGCTTCTCAACCTCAACAATGGGCTCAACGTCATCAGCGGTCTGCCGCTGTTGAATCAGTTTCGGGATCCCGGTTACCGAAAGGTGCTGGCCATGGCGATGGAGGAGCTGCTTGCGGCGCTTGATGCCGCCGGCATTCCGGTCATTGGCGCCACCCGCACCAATCCGCGCCTGATCCCAAGGGTCCTGCGCCTGCCGACCTGGCTCTTTCGCGTTGTCGCACGCCAGCAGCTCCGGATGGATGAGACCGCCCGGTCCTCCTCATGGGATGATCTGAAGGCAGACCGTGAACCGGAAACCCGGTTTCTCAATGGCGCCGTCGTATCGCTCGCCGAAGCGCATGGCCGCACTGCACCGGTCAACGAACTGATCTGCAGTCTGGTCGCAGAAGCCTTTGCCGAAAAGGTCTCGCCGCAAATGCCGGGTGACAAGCTTGTGGAGCTGGCTCGAAAGGTGACGGCCGGACTGTAGGCCCGTGCTCGTTTCCAAGCCATTGACTTGCGTCAATGCCTGTCTTGCGCAAGCGCTGCATTCTGACCTCCACCGAACAAGGAGGACACACCCATGACGGTTCTGGTTCTTTACGCCACGATTGAGGGGCATTCCCGCAAGATTGCCGAACGCGCCGCTTCCAGGCTTGAGGAAGCAGGTCAGCATGTGGTGCTCGGCGACGTGCGCGAACCCGGCTTCGCCGTTCCGGGCCGCTTTGACGGCGTGTTGATCTGCGCGCCCATTCACATCGGGCGCTATCCGACATCTGTCGCCCAGTTTCTGATCGACTGGAAAGCCGCGCTTGCTGCCGTTCCCACGGCATTCATCTCGGTTTCTCTGGCCATTCACAGCGATAGCGCCGACGAGCGTGCCGAGGCGGAAACCTATCCGGCCAAGCTGGAAAAGAAGACCGGATTTCACATTGCCAAGGTGCATCATGCCGCCGGGGCGCTCAAATACCTCGAATACGATTTCTTCAAGCGGGCGTTGATGCGTCAGATTGCCAGGAAGGAAGGCGCATCGGTGGACACCAGCCGGGACCACGAATTCACTGACTGGGAGGCGCTTGATGCCTTCGTGCAGGAGTTTGCCGACGATGTGGCGCTGGCTGCCAGTGCCTAGCCGGAACGGGCAGCCTGCCGCAAGACTGCCCGAGGGCTGCGCGGAACGGCTTTCTTGATCGCCGGTTTTCCGCTAAGCAGCGGGCATGAACGTTCTCTTGCTTGTTTTTGTCGGTGGCGGTTTTGGTGCCGTGGCACGCCATCTTTCGGGAATGGCGGTCATGCGTGCTGCCGGCCCCGGTTTTCCCTGGGGTACGATGGCGGTCAACATAGCCGGCTCGCTGGCGATGGGGCTTCTGATTGCCTGGCTTGCCCGCCGTTCATCCGGCGACAGTGAGCTCCGGTTGCTGCTGGCGACCGGTTTTCTTGGCGGTTTCACCACATTTTCCGCCTTTTCTCTCGATGCCGTGACGCTTTACGAGCGTGGCGCGTTGACGGCGGCGGCTGCCTATGTGATTGCCAGCGTCACAGTTTCCATTCTGGCATTGTTTGGCGGGCTATGGCTGGCGCGCCAGTTCTGATGCCCAGATCAAAGAGATAATCGATATGGCGGGCGTACAGCTCATACAGGTTGATCCCGATGAAGCGGGCATGCGGCTCGATCGCTGGTTCAAGATCCATTTTCCGGGTCTGGGATTCGGCCAGCTTCAGAAGCTGCTCCGCTCCGGCCAGATCCGTGTCGATGGCGGCCGGGTCAAGACCGATGCGCGCGTTCAGCCCGGTCAGACGGTCAGGGTGCCGCCGCTTGGTGTCGATGAGAAATCGACCGGCCCGCTGACAGCCAAGACCATCCGCAACCGCGACGATGGCGATGTGCTCAGTCAGATGCTTCTGCACGAGGACCCCAAGGTCCTGGTCTTCAACAAGCCCGCCGGCCTTGCCGTCCAGGGCGGCTCCGGCGTCACCCGCAATGTCGACGAGATGCTTGAGGCGTGGCGCAACAAGAAGGGTGAGAAGCCCAGGCTTGTGCACCGGTTGGACCGCGATACCGCGGGCGTTCTGGTGGTGGCGCGCACCCGCGGTGCGGCGCAGGCGCTGACCGCCGCCTTCCGCGAACGCACCACAAAGAAAACCTACTGGGCGCTGGTCAAGGGCGTGCCGCGCACCAAGGAAGGCAAGATCTCCACCTGGCTGATCAAGGAAGCCACCGAGGATGGCGACCGCATGCGCATTGCCAAACATGGCGAGCAGGGCGCAGACCACGCGGTGTCTTACTACCGCGTCATCGACAAGGCGGCACAGAATCTCGCCTGGCTGGAGTTCGAACCCTATACAGGTCGGACCCACCAGTTGCGCGTACATGCGTTGCACCTGGGGCATCCGATCATTGGTGACCCGAAATATTTCGAGTTCGACAAGAACTGGGAATTTCCTTCTGGCATGCAGAACCGGCTGCACCTGTTGGCGCGCCACATCTCCATTCCGCACCCCGATGGTGGCAGGCTTTCGGTCACGGCACCGCTGCCCCCGCACATGGTGCAGAGCTGGAACCTGCTCGGCTTTGACGAGGCTGCAGGCGGGGAGCACGAGGAATGAAGCTTGCCCTGTTCGATTGCGATGGCACCATTGTCGACAGCGCCGCAGTAATCCACACCTGCATGGAACGCACCTTCGAGGATTTCGGAGTTGCCAAGCCTGAAATGGCGCACACCAAGTCGATCATCGGGCTGACGCTCGATATCGCGATCGCACAGATGCTCGTCCGTCCGGTTGATGCGGAGATTGCGGCGATGACAGCCCGCTACAAGGAGCACTTCATGCTCCATCGCCAGAACGGCGGTGTGCTGGAACCCGCCTATGACGACCTGCTGCCGCTGATTGCTGCACTTGCGGCGCGTGACGATGTGGTCCTCGGCGTGGTCACCGGCAAGTCACGCCGCGGGCTTGACGCCATCCTCGCCCACCATGGCCTGACCAAAGCCTTTTTCACCACCCGAACCGCGGACGATTGCCCCTCCAAACCGCATCCTGCGATGGTTCTGGAATGCTGCACGGAAGCAGGCATTGATCCGAATCAGACCACGGTGATCGGCGATGCCGTCTATGACATGCAAATGGCGGTTAGCGCTGGAGCCAGGGCGGTCGGCGTGTCCTGGGGCTATGGTCCGGTGGATGCGCTCAAGGCCGCCGGCGCGCATCACGTGGTTTCTCATGCCGACGAAATTGCCACGCTCATTTGACGACAGGAGACGTTTTCATGCGCGATATTCTCAGTGATCTCGATCTCGGTGACGACAAGCTGACCGATCCGGTCCGGGAAGCCCAGACCGGTCTCAACAAGCCGTTGCCAAATCGCTTCTACAAGGAAGCTGCGGTTGTCGAGGGTAAAGAGGGCGGCTTTGTCGTGGCTCTCGACGGCAAGCAGGTGCGCACGCCCTCCCGCCAACCGCTGGGGGTGCCTCACCGGGGGCTGGCCGAGGCCATTGCCGCCGAATGGCAAGCCCAGGGCGACAAGATCAATCCGGCGACGATGCCGCTTACCCGCATGGTCAATACCGCCATTGACGGAGTGACGGCCGCGCAGGAAGAGGTATTCGAGGAGATCTTGCGCTACGGCGGATCGGATCTTCTGTGCTACCGCGCCGACGCGCCCGAAGGTCTGGTGGCGCGCGAGAGCGAACTCTGGGATCCCTATCTCGACTGGGCATCGAGCATGGGTGCGCGCCTGGTTCTTTCAGAGGGCATTGTTCATGTCGAACAGCCACCGGAAGCCATACGCGCCATTGCAACCCTTCTTCGCCGCTATGGCACACCTCTGCAGCTCACTGCCCTGCACACGATCACTTCATTGACTGGTTCGTTGGTGCTTGCTCTGGCGCTGGCCGAAGGGCAGGGAGAACCATCCGAGATCTGGGCCGCGGCCCATGTCGACGAGGACTACAACATCGCACAATGGGGCGAGGACCATGAAGCAGCGGAAAGCCGCGCCAAGCGGCAGCTCGATTTCGAGGCGGCTCACCTGATTCTGCTCGCCCACCGCGCCTGAGCCTGTCGGAGATTGCAAATCACGTGCTTGCTGGTGGAGCGCGGCCTGTCATCAATGGGCTCTGTTCCCAATTGGCGGGGACGAGTGACTGTTCTGGATGTTCCCCAAGCGGCATCACAGCAGAGGAAGGGTTCAAATGACAGACGACACTTCAACCGGCTACATTGATCCGACCAGGGAGGCGTTCGCGCGTTTTCGCGAGATGGACCGGCCGGGACCGGTGCATATGCTCAATCTCGTCAGATTTCGTGAGCAAGCCGCCTATGACGACGGTACGGTTGCCACCGGTGCTGAAGCCTATTCAAGCTATGCCCGCGAGAGCGGACCTGTGTTCAAGCGTCTTGGCGGACGCCAGGTCTGGATCGGAAAGCCGGAACTCATGCTGATCGGACCTCAGAGCGAAGCCTGGGACATGGCGTTCATCGCCGAATATCCGAGCAAGGACGCATTTGTCGCCATGCTGCGCGATCCGGAGTACCGCAAGGCTGTGCGTCACCGTCAGGCCGCTGTTGCCGATTCCCGCCTGATCCGCATGGAGCCCGGCATACCTGGCACGCGCTTCGGGGCGATGAGCGAGGGTGATCAGCGCTGAACGATATGCCTGGTCTGCCACTGTGCAGCTTGGTGAACCGCGATTTCAGTACACGGCGGTCATATCCATATCTGCGTTCTTAACCATGTGCTAACCATAAAATGCGATTTCTCGGAGGGTAGGAATAGTCCTCCGGAGCATTGGCATGTTGCAAACCGACCGATTTACCATGTGCCTGGCGCGCGCAATGGTTCTGTTTGCCATTGCCGCCACAGTTTCGGCCTGTGCAGGGAGACCGAAGCCGCTCGAACCTGCGACACCATACAATGTGACTGAAGTCCGTGTCATGGCCGACAGCATTGAAGACTTGGGCTTTGCCGGCCGTTTGCAACAGAGGCTCGAGGCAACCGCGGGCCGCGCCACTGCCGATGTCGGTCAGACATCGGCGTTGCGGATCGTGGTTCAGGATCGCCGGCAAGATCCTTCTCCGGTGAGCTTCTTTGGTGGCACGTCCCAGTCCGTTGAGCTTGATCTGACGCTGACCGATGTCGAGTCGGGCAGGGTGCTCACGGGTCGCACGCTGCGCTCCTCCTACCAGGATTTCAACGGGGCCGGCGCCGAAGCCGTCATGATCGCCCGGCTGACCGGTGAAGTAAGAGCTCTCTTGGGTCTCTCGGGCTACACGCCTTATCCGGTTGCCGGCGCCAAGCGCGAGGTGGCATGGCCGCGCGACAATCCGGAACGCTTTGACGATGAGGCGTTGCGAGCGGTCGACCCACTGCTTAACGGCACCGTGACGCCGACGACGGTCACGCTGGACGTGGAAGAGGACCCCGTCCCGGCAATGGATTTTTCCAAGCCACTGCTTGACGCGGGACAGGCCCCGAAGCCGGTCCCGGCTGCTGACCGCCCTTTGGCGTCTCCGGAACCCGTGAAGGTGACACTCGATCCCGGAAGCAAACCGCTGGCGCCGTCTGTCGAGATGTCAGCCGACGACGCAGGTACCATCGACGAGCCCTGCATCATCACGCTGGAGAATGACTGCAGCGATCCCGACAGCCGTTAGGGCGCATTCGCAGAGTGACGGATTAGGGCTGGGAAAATGCTCCGGGCCTTTCCATCGAGCTGGGTAAAAAGATCAGCCCAGCCGCGCGGCGTGCCACGCGAGGTGGTCGTCCATGAAGGTGGAGATGAAGTTGTAGGAGTGGTCGTAACCCTCCTGCATCCGCAAGGTCAGCTCGATATCGGTGCTGCGGCAGGCCTCTTCCAGCAGCCACGGGCGCAAGCCGTTGTCGAGAAACCCGTCGGCCGTCCCCTGATCCACCAGAAACTCGGGAAATCTGGCGCCGTCCTCAATCAGCTGCGTGGCGTCATGGCGCCGCCATGCCGCTTCGTCGGAGCCGAGATATTTCTCCAGCGCCGGGCGCGACCAGTCGGCGCTCGACGGCTGCACGATGGGTGCAAACGCCGAACAGCTCTTGAACCGGTCCGGATGCTTGAGCACGAAGGTCAGCGCGCCATGGCCGCCCATCGAATGCCCCATGATGCCCTGGCGGCTCATATCGGCGGCGAAATGGCCGGCAATCAGCTCCGGCAATTCCTCAAGGATATGGGTTTCCATGCGGAAATGCTTTGACCAGGGTGATTGTGTCGCATCGAGATAGAAGCCCGCGCCCTTGCCGAACTGCCAGTTGTCGGGCTCGTCCGGCACATGGTCGCCACGCGGGCTGGTGTCGGGGCAGACGATGATCAATCCCAGTTCCGCCGCCAGCCTGCGGTACTCGCCCTTGTCCATCACGTTGGCATGGGTGCAGGTCAGGCCGGACAGGAACCAGACCACCGGACACAGCTGTTCCTTGGCCAAGATCGGCCGGAACACCGAAAATGTCATGTCGCAGCCGCAGGCGTCCGACTCCATTGTGTAGACGCCCTGGCGTCCGCCATGGGCCTTCGCTTCCGAGATGATTTTCATCGCGATCTCTTCCGGTTGAAGTGGGTGGCAGGCGCCAGGGCTGCGGTCAGTAGACCACGACGCTGCGGATGCTCTCGCCCCTGTGCATCAGATCGAAGGCCTCGTTGATACCCTCAAGTCCCATGGTGTGGGTAATCATCGGGTCGATCTCGATCCGGCCCTGCATGTACCAGTCGACGATCTTCGGCACGTCGGTGCGGCCGCGGGCGCCGCCGAAGGCCGTTCCGCGCCAGGACCGGCCGGTGACCAGCTGGAATGGACGCGTCGAGATTTCCTGGCCGGCGCCGGCAACGCCGATGATGATCGATTCGCCCCAGCCCTTGTGCGCGCATTCGAGGGCCTGGCGCATCACCTTGGTGTTGCCGGTCGCGTCGAACGTGTAATCGGCGCCGCCCTTGGTCAGGTCCACCAGGTAGGGCACCAGGTCGCCTTCGACTTCGCTCGGGTTGACGAAATGGGTCATGCCGAAGCGCTCGCCCCATTCCTTCTTGGAATTGTTAAGGTCGACGCCGACGATCATCTCCGCCCCGATCAGCCGCAGGCCCTGGATCACGTTCAGCCCGATACCGCCCAGACCGAAGACGACCGCACGGCATCCGGTTTCGGCCTTGGCCGTATTGATCACCGCACCGATGCCGGTGGTCACGCCGCAGCCGATGTAGCAGACCTTGTCGAAGGGGGCATCCGGATTGATCTTGGCCAGCGCAATCTCGGGCAGCACGGTGAAGTTGGCGAATGTCGAGCAGCCCATGTAGTGAAACAGCGGCTTGCCATCGAGCGAGAACCGCGATGTGCCATCCGGCATCAGCCCGGCGCCCTGGGTGGTGCGAATCGACTGGCACAGATTGGTTTTCGGGTTGAGGCAGTACTCGCACTCACGGCATTCCGGCGTGTAGAGCGGAATGACATGGTCGCCCTTCTTCAGTGACGTCACCCCCGGTCCGACGTCGACGACGACGCCCGCACCCTCATGGCCGAGAATGGCCGGGAAAATGCCCTCGGGGTCGGCCCCGGAGCGGGTGAACTCATCGGTGTGGCATACGCCCGTGGCCTTGATCTCCACCAGCACCTCGCCCGCGCGCGGGCCTTCCAGCTGAACTGTTATGACTTCCAGCGGTTTACCGGCTTCAAAAGCGACTGCTGCGCGTACGTCCATTCCCGTGCTCCCGGATAAGATCTGACAATTGAGCCGACCCTGCCAGAGCGGCAGGGTCGGCTCAACCCTGTTTTACAGCCTTCTAGTCGTTTGCCGCGCGTGTCAACGTCACAAGCCGGCTTTCCAGCGTTTCGATACAGGTAGAAATCTGAGCTGCGAGTTCGCGCAAGCGGTTGATTTCGCCGGACATCTCGTCAACGGCAACTGATATTCCCGGCGACTGCGGAGCTTCGCCGGCGCCGCTGATCAGCCATGCCGGAGAGACACCCAGAACGCCGGCCAGCGTCATGATCTTATTGGCCCTAGGTTCGGAGCGACCCGATTCCCATTCCGACAGGGTTTCGTCGGTTACGCCGATGCGCGAGGCCGCCTCCTCGAGTGTCAGGCTGGCGAGATCGCGTGCACGCGTGATTCTTCCACCCAGCGTATCGCCATCGTCGTAGGTGTCCGCTGTCATGTCATGCATTTATAAAAGTCCCTTTGTTTTTCGGACCGGGCAGACAAAATGCGCGAGCTGGTGCGCGGGCGGCTGTCCCGTCCAGAAAGTGAAGCCTATGCAAGGACCATGTTGGTTCTGTGAACCTTGGGCCGCAAGAGATGCATGGCGATGTGATGATCCGTCACCGGCAATCCATGCGCGGCGCCCCGGGATCAAGTTTCACTGTCAAGTGAACGCCGGATCTATTGAAGCGGGGTGAGGGTTTCCGTTCCGGCCCCTGCAGTATCGGCGATTGTCCACACGCCGTCCAGTGTGCCGTCACGCATTAATTCGTAGACGACCAGCCCGATAGTGCCGTTTTCGAAGGCGTAGGCCGCTGCAAAGGCGTTCTGATTGATCATGCAGATGCCGCTTGATGACGTGCCTGTATCCCAGTGAATCCGGCAGGTGGTTGAACTGGTGATATCGATCCGCGCCGTACCCGAATACCGGCTGCCGTCCAGATTGGTGCCTTCAACCTGGTACATGCCGCCAATTTCCTGCGCCCCGACAGACGTTGCCAAGCCAAGCAGAAGCGCCAGGCCGGTCAATCCAAACCGATGCATGGAAAACCTCCCCAAAGCTTCAAGGGACCGTTTCGAAGCCTGCCGGAATCATCTGCCCAGGCGATGATATTGTCAATCGGGCCACGCGCCCCAGCTCACGGATCTACCGGTTGAGAACTCACGAGAGGAGGGCGATCATCCCGGGTCGGTCCGAACACTGTTTCAAACGCATCACGCAGCCGGATGTCGGCTTCGTGCATGGGAATCGGCAGCCCGAGATCGACAAGGCTGGTGACACCGTGCGCCCGGACCCCGCAGGGAACGATGCCTGAGAAATGTTCAAGGTCCGGGTCGACGTTGAGTGCCAACCCGTGGAAACTCACCCACTTGCGCAAGCGGATTCCGATCGCGGCGATCTTGTCTTCCGCCATCGATCCGTCGGCAAGCCGTGGCTTGTCGGGCCGGCGTACCCAGACACCAACCCTGTCCTCGCGGCGTTCGCCTTTGACGTTCATGCTGTCGAGCGTGGCGATGATGACCGTTTCGAGCGCCGAGACGAAGGCGCGTACATCGGGCCGCCGCCGCTTCAGATCGAGCATCACATAGGCAACCCGTTGGCCAGGTCCGTGATAGGTGTATTCGCCACCGCGTCCGGTCTGGTGCACCTCGAACCGGTCTGGCGCAACGAGATCGTCGGCCTTGGCGCTGGTTCCGGCCGTGTAGAGCGGCGGATGCTCGACCAGCCAGACGAGCTCATCGGCTTCACCGCTGGCAATCCGCCCGGCTTCTGTTTCCATGAAGGCCACGGCATCGGCATAAGGTGTCAGCCCTTCCGAAATCCGCCATCTGACCGACGGATGGGCGCCCTGGGCAAAAAACCGGGTCTCAAGTGTGTCGCGCGAGTTCATGCCCTTCTCTAGAACCGTTCGCGCCCAAAGGAAACAGGCAGATGATGCGCTCCTTTCTCTCTTGCAGGTTGGCCATGGTTCGAACGTGCCGGCAGGGGCAAAACAGGGTTTTAACGCTGCTTCCTGCCGCAAAGCGTGTTCCCCGGCTTGTCCGCCTGCGGGCCCCACGCTGCGCGCTCCCCGGGAATCGACAGTTTGGTGTTTGCGCGGCTGGGTCTTTCGAAGACAAGGCTTTGCCGGTTATACCGAAGCTGCCGGAAAACTTCATTTGGAAGCGTTTCGGGACGCTGGTACCGAGCCATTTTTGCGATGCAAACGCCGTTTTCTCGCGCCTGTCGGCTTCGTGTGTTTTTTGTGACGAATGCGCTTGTGCAGGGCAGGTCCATTTGCTACATGCAGCGCGCCGGACAGGTTTCGGCTCTACCACGTGCGGTCGTGGCGGAATTGGTAGACGCGCAGCGTTGAGGTCGCTGTGGGGCAACCCGTGGAAGTTCGAGTCTTCTCGACCGCACCATTCCCCTTCTAACCATCTGTTTTTATTGATGGTGAGGGGTGGTGTCCTGCAAGGTGCGGGGCGTTCGTGTTCCTCAGGCGTTCCATTCCCTGCCTCGCCAGCCGCGTCCGGTCCACCGTTTTGGTGTAGAGCGACGCCATGGTTCCGCCCGTCCAGCCGAAAATCGCCTCGAGTTCCGCGACTGTTGCGCCCGCCTCGGCGATTCGGGTGGCGGCAAGCTTGCGGATGCCGTGAGCCGATTTTGCCACGCCGGCGGCCGTGCAGGCCTTGCGGAACAGGTTTCCGAAGCTTTCCTTGGTCAGGGGCAATCCGCGCTCGCCGCAGATGAATGTCAGGTCGCCGGTCGGACCCGCCTTCATCAACGACAGGAAACCTTCTGTAACCGGAATGGCCACATGCATGCCGGTCTTTTCGGTCTGGATGACGAGTGCGCCGTCTCTGAGGTGCTGCCGTCCGGCGCGCACCGCATCGCCGCGTCGCAGCCCGGTGTTGAGGAGAACCTCGAACCAGACGCGTTCGTGCGTGCCGATCGGCCAGCGTTTGCAATAGGCTTCGGCGTCTTCTGCGGTCCATGCCTTGAAGCCCGCGGCCTTTGGCCTGCGCGGGTTCTTCACTCCTGCTGTCGGATCGACCGTGACGAGGTCGGCTTCGAGCGCCCAGCGGAACAGGCCGCGCATGGCGTCGAGAAAGTTGCGCGCCTGGGCCGGGGTGGCGGCGCGGTCTTCCCTTCCGCCTACGATCACGGCGCGGGTGATGTCGGTATAGCTCACGCCGCCGGCCTTCTTGATCACGTTGCCGAAGATGTTGTCACGCTGCCGCCTTGTCGCCGCCGACAGGCCCGTATAGGCGGATGACTGGCGATAGATGCCGATCAGCCATTCGAGCGTGCCCTGCGCGGCCCTGGGCGGCCTGATGCCCTGGAGAGACTGTGAGCGTGCCTGCTCGTAGGCTTGCCAGAAGTCCGGATGCCCGAAGTCCGGAAGACGGTGCCGCGCACCCTTGCCGCGCCGGAAGTAGAAGCGTGCGGCGCCGTGGCGGGATAATTCGCGATAGCAGAATTGCGGAAGCTTCCGGGTCATGTCGGTCATTACAGACGGATATCCGGCTTGCCGTCAACCGGCAGGGGCTTGCCCGGATGGATGGTGTAGACAGTTGCGCCGAGCTTGATCTCGATCGAGCAGCCGGTTTCGTTTGCCACTTCTGCAGCCTTCTTCAGGTCGGGCTTTTTGATCACGGCGGCTGTGGTCATTGCTTCACCCTCCTGATCGCGTTGCCGCTGGTCACCATGGTGTATCCGTCCTCGAAGCGCACGCAGATCGAGTTCATCTTGCCGCGCGCGGTGACGGTGCAGACCTGGCCTTTGCGGCCCTGGCGGTTCCAGCGGTAGATGTAGCGTTTTTCGCTCGTTCGGTGGTTCATGACAGCGCTGCCGGGAATTGCCGCAGTCGCATGTCTGGCGGGACCATGTCATAGGTCGGACGGAAGGCTGCCATCTGTTTCATGAAGAAGGCGCATCCTGTCTGGGCGCATTGGATCCGGGTCCGGCGTCCCCATTCAATGTCGAACGGCCGGTCGTTCCACTTAGGCCCGCTCTTCCCTCCGAAGATGATCCAGTCGATGCCTGTCCCGACGTAACGCGGACGGAGCCAACGGGTAAAGTCAATCCACTCTTGCGCGGGTTCATAACTGATGCCCACCCACGGGATGCCGAACCGTTTCTTGCAATCCAGCAGCCGGGGGATATCGCGATCCGCCTCGGCCTGGGTGACGACGGTGATCAGCACGCCGATGTGCTGCGGCCAGCGCGATTCCCATTCTGGAAAGATCATCTTCGGCAGGTTGCTGATCCGCTTGGTGCAGATCTGCCATTTCAACCGATCCGTGGCTTCCATGACGCCCATGTGATCATTGCGCCATTGCGGGTCGACCTCGTTGTCGAACAGGTCGCCCATGGACAGGGTGAACACCTGGCGATCGCGGCCATGCTCGGCAAAGAACTCGTCGGCCTTCCTCTGCCACCGGTAGGGCTCGTTGCGAGCCTGCTCGGAGATCCGCCGACGCGGCACCCCATGGCCCCAATGGTTGTCGCCACCGCCGCGTTTGTCGACGCCCTCGGCATAGCAGTCGTCGCAAGCTGGTCCGACTTTCGTGCAGCCCCACCATGGATTGTGCGTGCTGTCGGTCCATGGAATTCCGGTTTCAGCGGCCATCTTCGCCACTCCAGGGTTCGAGCATGTAACCGGGGAAGTTCTGGATGCAGCCGGGGTCGTGGGCGAGGCTTACATTGTAGCCGTGTTCGCCCGTCGCCGGATTGTCGTACTCGCCGCAGACAACGCCGCGAAATCGATAGGCGGGCGGACGGCCGTCGGCGTGGTTGCGGCGCTGCACACTGTCTCCACGTTTGAAATCCATCGTCACACCCTCATCGGCATCAGAACGAATGTCAGGGCAATCTTGTCGTCCGCGGCGTGCACCGGCTCGAAGCAGGCCGGCGAGCCGCCGGTGTCGAGGTTCACGGTGGCGGCGCCCGGGATATGGGCCAGCATGTCGGCGAGGTAGCGGGCGTTGAAGCCGATCTCCACGTCGTCGCCGTCGTCATTCGTGACGTCGACCGTATCCTGGCCTTCGCCGGCGTCCGGGTTGGTGACCATCAGGTCGACGCTTTCCCGACCCCAGTTCATCTTCACTGCGCGGCCGCGCTCGCTCGAGACGATCGAGACGCGCTCGGTGGCGGCCAGGAGGGCGGCCACGTCGAAGCGCCAGCGGTTGGGGTTGCCGGCCGGGATCACCCGCACATAGTCGGGGAAGGTGCCGTCGATCAGCTTTGAGGCAATGCGTACCGCGCCAAGCTCGAAACTGATCTGGTGCTCGCTCACCCTGACCGACAGCATCGCCTGCTTGTCGCTTGCCGACAGCACCTTCGCCAACAGCCCGACGGTCTTGCGCGGGATGATGACGCCCGGCATGCCTGCGGCGTCTTGCGCGCCGGAATAGGTGGCGCGGGCCAGCCGGTGGCCGTCGGTTGCCACGGCGACCAGGTCGCCGCCGTCGATCGCGTGCAGGTAGACGCCGTTGAGGTAATACCGGGTTTCCTCGGTCGAGATGGCGAAGCTCACCGCGGCCAGCTGGGCCGAGAACTTGGCGGCGGGGATCTCGAAGCTCGTCGACTGGCCCTCCCGTTCCACCAGTCGTGGCCAGTCTTCTCCGGGCAGCGTCTGCAGCATGAAGCGCGACCGGCCGCAGGTCAGCGCCATCTGGCCGCCCGTTGTGGTCTTGAGCGTCACGTCAGCCTTCGCCGGCAACTTGCGGAGAATGTCGTTGAGCAGCGCCGCGGGCAGGGTGATCCCCTGTTCGGGCATGCCGGCGTGCTCGATCATCGCGGTCACCGAGGTCACCACGTCGAGGTCGGTGCCGGAGACGCGCAGGCCTCCGCCGAGCCCCGCATCAAATAGCAGGTTCGCCAGCACCGGAATCGTGTTCTTACGCTCGACCGGCGCCAGCGCGGTCTCGACTGCCGCCAGCAGCGCCTCGCGCGGCGCGGTGAGTGTGAAAGGGGTGGTCATTGCGGTTCCTTCAAAACAGGGTTGGCTGCGAGGTGCTGGCGGGGGGCGCTTTTGCGCCGGCCGGCAGCATCCATTTATTCGGCGCGGGCAGGATGTCCTCGCCCGCGGCCTGCCAGCGGAAGAAGCCGAGCGCGCCGACAGCCGGGACCATGTCGCACGGCTCCGGGGTGGCCAGCACCAGGCCACGCGGGCCGAAGAACCAGCGGCTGTCGCTCGCGGTGACCACACCGGTGAGCTCCACGCTGCCGATGATCCCGCCGCGCAGGAGGTCACGCGCCTCGGGGCATTCGACACCGATCGAAGCCATGAACTCCGCAGCGCCTTCATATTCGTCGCGGGTCAGGCCCTTGGCGGCGTGGATGGCAATCCGGCCCCTTGTGTTGAGCCCGTGGTTGACCGCCTGCCAGGACCGGTTCTCGATGTCCTTGCCGGCATGAATGATCGCCCAGGCCCATGGCTGGCGGACGGAGAGTGCGAGTGGTGGCAGCATCAGGAGAGTCCTTCTTGTGAGGACGCCACCCGTCCGGTCTGTAGCTGTGAGGCCAGACCGCGATAGGTGTTGGCCTTCATCTCGTAATGGTTCTGCAAATCGCTAAGTGCGCGCGCCAGCGTCCGGTCGCTGGTTGTGTGCGCCCATGGGGCGCGTGTCCCGAAACCTGCTGACTTGACTTCGTACCGCTCGAATTCGTTGGCATCCTCGCGCCGGTAAACCATGAGCGTCGACAAGCGGTTGAAACCGCTGCTCTTGATACCGGTGGCGGACAGGCACATCGGGTTCGTGCTCTTGTGAACTGTCCAGTTGTAGCCCGGCATGATCTTCACCAGTTCTTTTCGAAATTCGGCGCTGTTCATGGTCTTCTCCGGTGGAAGCGGGCGGCCCCGCGCGGCTCGGGAGCGTTTCGCGCGGAGCCAGGGTTGACCTCGTGGTCAGGCAGGCTCGGGCTTGCCGATAAAGCCGGGCAGGGCGGTCTTCGTGGTGGCGTCCTCGTAATCCTCGAGCACGCGCTCGGTCACCGCCACGTCGGGCCGGTAGATCTGGTAGAACCAGATGGTCGAGCCCTCGCGAATGCGGTAGCGCAGCCGCACCGGCACGCGCTGGGTCTCGCCCATGTGAAACAGCGGGATGGAAAGCATGAACAGGCCCGGCACCTTCAGCTTCTTGCCGTCCGCGCCCTGATGCACCTCGTCCCAGACGATCTCGCCTTCGCCCGATTGCAGCACGACGGACGACATCGCCTTCGATTCCACCCTGACCGCCAGTCCGCGCGACAGCGCCACCAGTTCGGACGGCGTGGCGATCTTGGTGGCGAACTTCGCCTCGTAATCCGTCACTTCCATCACTTCCGGCGAGGACAGGTCGGCGATGTTGTCTTCGATGAACTGGGCGAAATCGGCCTGGCTCATTGCCTTGCCGTTCGACGCCACCCACGTCTTCCACTGCTCAGACAGCGGGAAGGCATAATGCACCCGGTGCTTGAGCCACTGCGCATCGTCACCCTCGGCCTTGTGATAGTCGATGACGGCGGTTAGTGACGGCGCCTTCCAGTTGGTGTCGGCGAAGATTGCGCTGTCAGTGGTCTTGTGGCGGTTGGCTAGGTCGATGAAGGAGCCAAGCGTGTCGACCTGCGCCGTGCCGGTCTTGCGCTCCGGATGCTCGCGCCATTCCTCGGCAAGCCGCTTCAGGCTGCCGAACTCGGGGTTCTCGCCATGTCGCCGGGCGACCGGCACGCTGCCGGGCAGGCCTTTCGCAGAGAGCGAAAGCGTGGCGATGTCGATGCCGGCGGCTTCGCGGGCAAGTTTCGCGATCGTTTCAACGTGATCCGGCGGGCTCATCAGTTCGCCGGCGATTTGGTCAGTCTTGGCCATGGTCGTTTTCCTTTGCGGGGTGGGTGGATCAGACGGCAGGTTCGGCGGTGCGCGCGGCTGTGTCGCGCGGGCCCTTGAATATGTCGTGCTGGTTGGGGTGTTCGGTCGAAAGCGTGCCTTCCTCGGTGATCCAGTAGAAGGTGCGCGCGCGCGGGCGCTTCGGCGTCTTCGACTTGATCTCGGAGGAAATCGTCACCGCGCCGTTTTCGGCCGACAGAATGATCTTGAGGTCGACCTCGCCCTTGAACGTCTTTTTCACGTCCTCGGTCGACATCGTGTGCAGCTCGCGCAGCACGGTTGAAAGCTCGTGGCTGACGGAGCGGTTGAGTTCACCGCCCTCCAGCGCGCCAAGCAGGATGGAAGCATCGCGGATATGCATGGGTTGATCCTTTCGGGGTTGGTCAGAACGGTATGTCGTCGTCGAGCTCGCGACGCGTATCTGCGGGGTCGTAGGGCGCAGCGCCGCCGTTGTTGCGGCCAGCCGTCCGGCCCGCTGCCCGGTCGGGGTCGTGGCCATAATCTTCCGGTCCGTCGCCGCCGGGCCTGTAGCCCGTGCCCTTTGCGCTATCGAGCATCACCAGCGATCCGCCAAAGCCCTGCAGCACGACTTCCGTGGAGTAGCGGTCCTGGCCGGATTGATCCTGCCATTTGCGGGTGGCGAGCTGGCCTTCGAGATAGACCTTCGAGCCCTTCTTCAGGTAGGTCTCGGCCACTTTGGCGAGGCCTTCGTTGAATATGACGACACGGTGCCACTCGGTCTTCTCGCGCCGCTCGCCGCTGGACTTGTCGCGCCAGCTTTCAGAGGTCGCGACCGACAGCGTGGCGATCGGCCGACCATCCTGTGTGCGGCGGATCTCGGGGTCTGCGCCGAGGTTGCCCACCAGGATGACCTTGTTGATCGAGCCCGCCATGTCAGATCTCCACGCCGAGTTCGCGCAGCCGGTCATCTGAGGCGACGATCTGTTCGGTCAGCGATTCCCTGACGCTGTCGTTGACGAGCTGCTGCAGCGTGGGTGGCATGCGCACCTCGATCGCGTCAGCGCCTATGCCCAGCACCAGGCGGGGGCTCGTTTGCTTCAACCGGGTCAGCACTGCTAGGTTCTTCTCTCGGCCCGCAGCGAGTTCGCGGATGGTTTCTAGGTCGTCGAGCTTCATGGGATCCTCAGGAGTTGAGCGCCACGTGGGCGGCATGGATGGCGGATTGCTCGTGCAGTCGGTCTTCGCCGATGAAGCGACGGGCGGCTTCATTGAAGCGCTCCTCAGCCTTCATCGCCGCCCACGGGCGGATGCCGCCCTTGAGCTTGAGCGTCCGTTCATGGGCGACCGGTAGCAGCTGTGCCCGGGCCGCGGGCCCGAACAGCGCCAGCATTTCCGCGTTGCACATGCGGCGGTCGAAGTCCTCGATGTGGGCCTGCTGAAAGCTGTCGGGCAGACCAAGGCCTGCGGCGCGCCATCCGACCTCGCGCCATTGCCGCTTGATCCAGGTCCAGTGCCAGCGAACCCCACTCCCGCTGCCGTGTCCACCAGCCTGCTCTGCGTGTTCCTCGAGCAGGCGCTGCGCGGGAGTGACCTTGTCGCCGAGCAGATATTCCTCGCCGTCATGCAGCAGGAAGAATGCCGCGAGCCTGTCGTCGCCGGTCTCGTTGAATATGGCCTCCGCTCCCATCGCAGAGTGCTGCGCCACCGAATATGCGATGCCGGGATTGGAGCCGTTGAAGCGGGCGATCTTCGACAGCGCATTGGCCATGGCGAAGAAATCGATCTCGGCTGGATCCGGAGCGGCCAGATCGCGTACCGAGCCATCGGGCCGAAACGACCAGACCGGTTCCGGGGCGAGGCGGACGAGGGCGTTCATGCCGCGTCTCCCTGCTGGCTCTCCGGGTTCTGGTGTCGGAGATAGCCAACGATCACCTCGTCTGAATATCCGGCGCGGTTGAGGTCGGAGATGTCGGCGTAGCCGCGTCCTGCGCGCGCTTCGTCGATGAGCGAACGCATGTCCTTGAGCATTTCCGCCCAGAGCCGCGGCGCGATCTGAGTGAAGCGTTCGAGCATCCGGGCCAGCTGGCAGGCATCCTCGCGCGCCAGGCGCTTGGCGTCGTCCGAGCCGCCCGAAAGCGTCTCGAGGAAGGATCGGGCGTTGGCCTCGTCGCTGGCAACCGGAATGAAGGTGCGGGTGAGGTCGGTCATCCGGTTACGCCCCCGCCACGATGGCGAGAAGGCCGCAGCCGATTACGAAGGCCAGGATGACGACGATCGACGCAACGGCCGGGGCATCCGGTTCGCGCGCCGCCCGGGCGCGTTCCTCGGTGAGCCGGGTGCCGTCGATAATGGTGATCGAGCGGGTCATGCCACCCTCCGCACGCTCTGGCGGCGGGCGAGGGCAACCGCGTGGGGTGCCAGCCGCTTGATGCTGGCTGGAGACCATCCGCGCTCTCCGAGCGTTTCGGCGCTGACTGTCTGGCCGGCAAAGGCCATTTCACGCATCTCGCCGGCCATCCGGTCGATCAGCGCCGTGCGGCAAGAGGGGGAGGGTGTGGCAGAAGCTGCCGAGAAAGCCTGGTAACGGATCATGCGGTCACCTTTTGCTTGACGCACTTTACCGGCGTGCGACTATGCAAAGACGCAACCGGAGGGTGGATGGAATGAAGCGGAGCTTGATGGTGGCCGTCGCGATGGCGCTCGTGGCCGGCCCGGCAATAGCCGATGAGAGCACCTACGACACCGTGGTGCGGAAATACGGGGAGGCTTATGCCATTGCCGACATCTGTCCCTCGCTGGAAATCAACGCGGGCCGCATGGCGATCTACCTGGTCGGTCTGGGTATCGAACTTGATGAGGCCTTCAAGAGCCGCGTGCTGGAGCAGGTCGCTGTCGCAAAGACAACGCTCGGCGACACCAATCGCTACAAGGTCTGTACGCTCGGTCACATGCTCTACGGCGAAAGCGGCACCAATGCTCCGGGTCTGCTCAAGGTGGAATGACCGCATGTCCTGTCTCCAACGGGATTTGTTGGAGGGCAAGCTAATAGGGACAAATGTCCCCTGTCAAGCTGGAATGGGGAAAAATATCCCCATCTTGGTGTTTGTGCCAATCCGCTCTATTTTCGGCAGCCGCCGCGATAGGCTCCGCCGGAAAACTTTACCCAGTCACAGGCGTGGCCGGATATCACCATCCGAGCCGCAATATCGTGCGTGCCGAGATAGCATTGCGCCACTATGCGCTTGCGGTTGAAGAGTTTCGAACGCCCGTCGCAGACCGAACCCGCACCCACGGGCACGCAACGCACCCGCCGGCCCTCGATCAGCGCGGTCAGCGCGCGCATGGCCTGCCGGTGGCCGCCGTCCCCGCGTTCTGGCGCATCGATGCCGCAGAGCCGGATCCTGAGTGCCTGGAAGTCGAATGTGTCGCCGTCAATCACGCGCGTCACCGTGCCTTCGATCGTTTGTGCCGGCGCAGGCTGGGCGCAGGTCACGGCTGCCGCGCAGGCGACGGCGATCATCCAGCGGTGCATGGGTCGGCTCCGGTAAATCAGGGGTTACTTACTAAACCCCAAACAGTTCATTGGGTGTGAGCACCCGGTGAATGGCGGCGATTCGCGTCTGGGTGATGGTGATCTCGGCGTCCGGCGGATTGTACTTGCGCAGCACCACGGTGCCGTTGGCGCGTTTAAACAGCACGCCGATCGAAGCCGCCACTGGGCCGCTGTCGCCATTGTGTTCCTGGACAATCACCGTGTCGCCGATTCGCGGCGGCTTATGTGGGTTCACATAGACCAGCTCGCCCGGAAAGTAGCGCGGCTCCATCGAAGATCCCTCGATGTAGAGTGCGTAGATATCGCGCGCGCCGCTTAAGGCCGGCGGGCGCCGCACGTAATCGATCACGCCGCCCTGCAGTTGGAATGCGCCGGAGAGAAGGCTGCCGGCGGCCGTGCCCATCACTGGCACGTCGGCGGGCATGGCATTGCGGGAGAGCGGCGGGGTATCGCTCGGGCGTACTTCCGGGAGGCGTGGTGGTAAGGCGCTTGTCGCGGGATCGTCCGTGCGGCCAAGCAGCCAGTCCACCGAGACATCAAGCGCGGTTGCCAGGCTCTCGAGGGTGTCGAGTTTGGGAATGGCTGTCTCGCGCGCCAGCGTCTTTCGCAGGTATGTCTTGTCCTTGCCAGCGGCACGGCTTGCCGCCTCGTGCGTGATGCCGAGTTCCGAAATCCGCTGGTTTATCCGTTCGCGAAAACGCGCTGCTTCGTCCGTTTTGGCCATTCGGGGATTATCGTCCCCATCGGGAATAAGAGAAGGGGGACAAAAATCGGTTGACGATGGGGACAAATATCCCCTATCTGTAAGCAACCTGAAAACATCAGCGACGTGAGTTGTCATGGAAATAGCCTCCGAAATCAAGAGCACGCTGGCTCGGCATTTGGTTGTTGCGGCCGACGCCTATTGCGCCGCGACCGGGGAAAGCCGGAACGCGATTTCCAAGCGGCTGCTTCATCGTGGCGGGCAACTCAATGCCCTCGCGGCAGGCCAGCGCGACGTGCGGGGCGAAACTGCCGAGACCGCCATGAAATGGCTGTCCGACAACTGGCCCGAAGGCGCCGAATGGCCTGCCGAAGTCGAGAGGCCAAGAACCAGCGAGGAGCGCGCTGTTGAGGCTGCACCCGCAATCCCCGAGGCAGCCGAATGAGCGGCTCCGATCAGTTTCAACGTAGGCTGGGGAAGCGGTCATTGCGCCGTTCGCCTGCGGCTCACCATTCCCAGGATGTCGCCGGTTCGAATCCGGCCCCTGCAACCAATACCCCGAGCGCGCCCGCTGACCTGCGCGACAACGAACGGAAGGCCTGCAGCGGCGGGGCGGGTTTTCCATTTTCATCATCCGGTCCTCCTTGAACACCGGATGATCTGACCAGTTTTGAACGCTTCCCACCACGGGAAAGAGAACCGGGTTTTCCCGGAACGGGAAAGGTGTGTCCAATGCTCAAGAATGCATGGTTTTACCGCATCAAGGCGGCGCAGCGGGATCTGATCGCGCTGTCGGGCGGCATCGAACGCTCAGCCGAGATCACCTCGATCTCCAAGAGCCATGTCGGCCGCTGGAACAATGCCCAGGACACCGACCTGATGCCGCTCAACGCGGTGCTGATGCTGGAAGAGCATTGCGGCGTCGCCGTGGTCACCAGCGTGATGGCCGAGCTCAACGGGCGTCGCCTGGCCGACGATACCGAGGCCACTCGGCAGAACGCCGATGTTCTCTCCGCCTATGCCGAAGCAGTGCGCCACGCCGGCGAGGTCATGAGCGCCGGCGCCATTGCGCTGGCCGACGGCAAGGTGACGCCCGCAGAGGCGCTGACCGTCGACCGGGCAGTCTCGGTGCTTGAGCGCGGGCTTTCGGATTTGCGCCAGACGCTCGCCCACGTGCGGGCCGGCGATCTCAAGATCGTCGGTGGGGAGGGCGAGTGATGGCGCGGCTTGTTTCCAGAGGTTGTTGCGGACGGGACGGAGACCATCTGTCCGCGACAAAAGGCGACGGAGGGGGCGGCGTAGGACTTCTCCGTCGCCGTCCACGGTCGGCACACGTGTTTGCCGGTCACGCGATCCCATCGTTCCGCACCGTCGGTCGCCATTTGGCGCTGGCCGATGTCGCCGCGATGGATGCCGTGGAGGGCCGGGCAGGCTTTGCCCGGTCACCATTGTCGAGGTTCGGCAAATGAGCGTGCCAGTCAATCAAAGCCAGCCTGGCGCCCTGCGCCCGGTCACGGTTCCCGCCGCCATGGAAAAGCCCGTGGTGCGCGGCGATCGCCCGCATCTCGGCTGGGTGGAAATCTCGAAGCTCCGGATCGACGACCGTTACCAGCGGCCGCTGCAGCGGCACAACTGGGAGGCCATCGGCCGTATTGCCAAATCGTTCGACTGGAGCCTGTTCACGGTCGTCGACGTCGCACCGATCGGCGACCAGCTGTTCTCGGTCATCGACGGGCAGCACCGGGTGCACGCGGCGGCGATGGTCGGCATCGACAAGGTTCCGGTGCGCATCGTCGCGCAGCCGCTTGAGGGCCAGGCCCGCGCCTTCATGGGCATCAATGGCAATGTGACGGCCATCTCGACCTTTCACGTGCTGCGCGCCAGCCTGACTGCAGGCGAGGCCTGGGCGATCGAGGCCGACCGGGCGATCACCCGCGCCGGATGCCGGTTGATGACCTCCAACCGCGCCACCCATGAGCGCAAGCCCGGTGAAGTCTACGCCGTGCAATGGGTGCGCAGTCTCGCCGAGCGCGACAACGCTGCCGATACATGGGCGCTATGGCGGCTTGAGATCGCACTGGCGAGTCTCAAACAGAGCAGCGAAGGCGGGGCCGACGCCGGGCTCTGGACCCACGTGATGCTGCGCGCCTGGTATGGCGCGGTTGAAGGCCTTGACGATTATCTCGATGCGCCCGGCGCCGCAGGGGCGCTCGCCCGGTTTCTCGATCGGGAAGGGCTTGTGCGGCTGCTGGCCCGGGCCGAGGACCGTTACCGGCAGGCCAAGCGCGACGGCAAGCCATCGGCCGCGGTCTACCGCCTCTTGATGGGAGACCTGCAGGACCGGCTCGACCAGGTGTTCCCCGACCGGTCGGCCTTCACGCGGGCAGAGGAGGCGGGGAAGTGAGCGCGGCGCAGGTGTTTCTTGACGGTCGCGTGGGGCTTCATATCGGCGATTGTCTCGCAGTGTTGGCTGGCATGGACGCGGACAGCGTGGACTGTGTGGTGACCTCGCCACCCTATTGGGGTCTGCGCGACTACGGGGTCGAAGGACAGATCGGGCTGGAGCCGACGCTGGTAGAGCACCTTGCCGTAATGGTCGATGTGTTCGAGCAGGTCCGGCGGGTGCTCAAGCCGACCGGAACCTGCTGGGTCAATTATGGCGACTGCTACGCCACAAGTCCGAACGGGAGGAGTGCCGCAGATACGAAGGCAACAGGCAAAGATGACCGGACTTTCCGCGACAAGCCGTTCTCGACGATTCAGGGAACCTTGAAGGCCAAGGACTTGTGCATGGTTCCAAACCGCTTCGCAATCGCGATGCAGGACGCGGGCTGGTATGTTCGGGCCGAGATTGTTTGGGGAAAGTCAAACCCGATGCCGGAGAGCATCAAGGACCGCCCCGCCACATCCCACGAGAAAATCTTCCTGTTCACCAAGTCGGCCCGGTATCACTACGACGCCGAGGCGGTTCGTCAGAACAGGGGGCAGGGTGAGGACGCCAATGGCTTCCGCGGTGGGTCCTACGTCGGCAGCGTGCCAGGGCCGCGCCAAACAGTGGGCAATCGTCGGGTCGATATGTCGACGCTCTCCGGAGGCGCCTACGGGCGCCATCATCTGGGTGAGGCGATCCCGAGCGGAGAGAGGCGCGAGAAGGTGAGGGCCTCAAAGATCGCGTCGCCAAGGCATGCAGATCATATCTGTCACACGACGCTCGACGGTACCCCGCGCGGGCTTGGGCGCAACCTGCGCAATTATGAACCGGCCCCGATCAGTGTTTGGCCCATTGCCACGCGTGCTTTTCCCGAGGCGCATTTTGCCACCTTTCCGCCGGAGCTTGCGGAACGGTGCATCCTCGCCGGTTGCCCGCGGGGTGGCGTTGTGCTCGATCCCTTCGGTGGCGCGGGGACCACCGCGCTTGTCGCGCTGCGCCATCAACGCCGGGCCGCGCTGATCGAGCTCAATGCTGAATATGCCGCGATGGCCCGCAGCCGAATCGAGAAGGAATGGCGAGCTGCGCCGGTGGCCGATGCTTCGCCCGATATAGGCCCGCTGTTTGACGGGGTGACTGCATGACACCCCGTCGCCCGGACATCCGTCTCACCATCGTCACCAACCATCCGCCGCGAGCGGTGCTGGCCGTGCTCGGCGTCGAAGCGGCGCCCTCATGGTGCCGGATGCTGACCCGCATCGACGAGGTGAGGTCGTTGCCCTCCGGCGCCAAGGTTATCGGGTCCTGGTTCGAGCCGCGCAAGTTCCGCTCGGCGCTCGAGTGGGCTTTCATCGAGCGGCGGGGGCTTGGAGATCTCGTAGGCCTGTCGGCCGAGGATCTGGAAAAACTCGCCGAATGGGCCGCGCGGCACCACGCGCAGTCCGGGCTTGATTCAAACCTCGCAGCCGCGGTGGGCGGCATGGTGATCAGCGAACGGAGGATCTCATGAGCATCCATCTTCATGTCGGCAGTCCGGCCAGGGGGTTCCCTTCGGCGATCAAGCAGTTGGGTATCGTGGCGTTGTGGCAGGCGGGGTTCGATCACGACGAGATCGGTGCGCAAGTGTCGCTGCATCCCTCGCGGGTCGCGAAAGTGCTCGACCTGGTGCGGGAGAAGACCGGCGCACTGCGCCCGGCACATCCAGAGGCAATCCGATGACGGCTGGCCTTGGCAGTTCCTGGTTCATTGGACCGTTTCCGCACATCGCACAGCGGCTTCCGGGCGGCCCTTTCGGCAGTCCGTCAGCGATCGCGCCGCATTTCGAGGCGATGGAGCCGGCCGAACAGGTATCCGCCATCAGGCTGATGCAAGAGCGCGGTGATGACCTGCGGGAGATTGGCGACTGGCTCGGGCTGTCGCCGCATGCGCTCGCGGCAATGGGTGATCGGCGCTGCCCGCTCATCAGTCCTCGGGGCGAGGGCGACGACACGAGGTGCAGGCCGAGCGCGGGGCCCAAGCGGCGCGCCGTCTCATCTGCTGCGGTGGACCGGGCGCTCGACGCCACGCTGATGGCGATCGATGCACTGCGCGCCAGGGCCGGCGGGGCGCGCCAGGCGGAATTCGACCTCACGCTCGAGGAGGTCTGCCAGGCTTGCGGATTCGGGCTCGAGACCGCTCGTCGGCGGTTCCGCGAGCTCGAAAGCCGCAAGTGGATACGCCGGACCTTGCGACCAGGCCAGCCCGCCCGCGTGATGATCGCGCTTGCCGGTCGCTGCCGGTTGGAAGCGCTTGCCGACGGCAAGGGGAGGGCGGAGCCATGATGGCGCGTGTTCTCCGCGAGCAGCGGCCGCTCTACATCATCGCGCCGAGCCTCTGGCAATGCCGCGAGGCAGCACTCGCCCATGGCCTTGACCCGGAGACCCTCGAAAACACCCGCTCGATTACCTCGGCCTACCAGCTGCGCGGCACCCGACCCGGCACGCCCTTCATAACCCATCGCCGCGAGAACTGGGTCCGTTCGATGCCCGGAATCTACGAACTTGACCAGGCGATCGACCTGCTGACCCGAACCGGTCGCCTGCGCGTGGCCGGAGACGACGATATCGCCGCAGCGCGCGGCGAGCAGCTGGAGGCACGGGCTTGACGCGACCGATCATCATCGACTGTTTCGCTGGCGGCGGCGGTGCTTCCACCGGAATCGAAATGGCGCTGGGGCGCTCGCCGGATTACGCGATCAACCACGATCCGGTGGCGGTCGCCATGCACGCGGTCAACCATCCCGATGCGATCCACCTGTGCCAGAACGTCTACCAGGTCGATCCGCTCGACCATTTCAACCGCGCACATATCGGCTTCGCCTGGTTCTCGCCCGACTGCAAACACTTCTCGAAGGCCAAGGGCGGCGCGCCGGTGCAGAGGAACATCCGCGACCTCGCATGGATCATCCCCGGATGGATCGAGCGTATCCAGAAATCGGGCGGAAAGGTCGATGTGGTGGCGATCGAGAATGTCGAGGAATTCCAGACCTGGGGGCCGCTGCTGACAACGGGAAAGGGACTTGTGCCGGATCCCGACCGCAAGGGCGAGACTTTCCAGAAGTGGTGCAAGAAGCTGCGGCAGCTCGGCGGCAAGATCGAATGGCGGGAGCTGAGGGCCTGCGACTATGGCGCGCCGACGATCCGGAAGCGGGTGTTCATCCTGATCCGGTTCGACGGACAAAAGATAGTCTGGCCGGAGCCGACGCACGGGCATCCCGACAGCGAGGACGTACGTTCGGGCAAGCTAAAGCCCTGGCTGACGGCGGGGCGCGATGTCATTGACTGGTCGATCGTGTGCCCTTCGATCTTCGACAGCAAGGCGGAGATCCTCAGCAAGCACAATTTGCGCGCGGTGCGGCCACTGGCAGGCAACACGCAAGCCCGGGTGGCGCGCGGCATCAAGCGTTACGTGCTGGATGCGGCAAGGCCGTTTCTGGTCAACCTGACCCACGGGGCCCGGCTTGAAGACGCAGCCGAGCCGATGCGGACCGTGACCGGGGCGAACCGTGGCGAGAAGGCGGTCGTTGCGCCCTCGCTGACCCGGTTCAACTCCGGCGCCACCGGCGCGAGTATGTATGAACCGGTGCCGACCGTGACTGCCAACAGCTTCCACAAGCGCCCGGGTGGGGCTGCCCCGCTTGGCGTGGTGACGCCGCACCTGATGACCATGCGAAACGCCGGAAAGCCGTTCCAGGGTGCGGATGAACCGGCGCACACGGTGACGGCCGGCGGGGCGGGGTTGACCTGCGTTGCGGCCTCGCTGGCCCAGACCGGCTATGGCGAGAGGGAGGGGCAGGCGCCTCGGTCGCTCGATCCGGACGCGCCGCTCGGGACAGTGGTCGCCGGGGGCGTCAAGCACGCGCCGGTGGCGGCCTTTTTGGCAGCGGGGTCACCCAAACCGGAAAAGAACAACCATGGTGCAAAGGATAGCGAGCGCTATGAGTCCGACAAGGCCTTTACCGCGAAAGGTGAAGTTCTTGAATCTAAAACTGAACATCGAGCATGTCTCCGTTTGAAAGATGGCTCGAGTTTGGATCAGCAAAAGGGGTGTCGGTTTTTGTCCGGCGCTTCAGCGGCTGCTTTTATTGCCCAGCACAACAACGACAGCAGGCGGGTTGGCGGGGTCAATCCGGGGCGCGAGGCCGATGAGCCGGTTTCGACGGTGACGGCATCGGGCGCGCAGCAGGGCGTCGTCGCGGCCAGCATGCTTTCCATGAAGGGCAGCGACCGGCGCGCTAGCGCAGCGGATGAACCCGCTCGGGTGGCCTGTACAGGCGGCGGCCAGTCCGCTCTCGTGGCCGGTGCGCTGACCAAATATTACGGCACAGGCGACGGGCAGGAACCGCGCGACCCGCTGCACACAGTTACCACGAAGGACCGTTTCTGCCTTTCGCTGGCAGCACTTGCCGCGCCTCCGTTCGGACCGGAACACCACGACCGCGCCCGCGAGGTGGCGGCGTTCCTGCGGGCTCATGGCTTCTGGGATGAGCGCGAGTTCGTAACGCTCGAGGTCGAGGGCGTCATGCTGGTGATGGTCGACATCGGCATGCGGATGCTGACGCCACGCGAACTGTTCAACGCGCAAGGATTCCCAGCGGATTACGAGATCGACCGCGATCTCGAAGGCAACGTGTTCTCGAAATCCGACCAGGTGGGCCGCGCCGGCAACAGCGTCTGCCCTCCGCTGGCTGAGGCCATCACGCGGGCCAATGTGCCGCACCTGGCCGAGTTTCAGGAGGCCGCGGAATGAGCGAGATCCTCGAGCTGTTCGTCGCCCGCGCCCGCAAAGTCTCCATTGCAGAAGCCGCGCCCCGTCTGGGGATCACCATCAAGGGCCGTGCGGCGGAGCAGGCAATGCCCTGTCCGCGTTGTGGCGGCAACGACCGGTTCGCTCTCAACACCGCCAAGAACAAGTGGAACTGTCGCGGCGGTTCCATCGGCGGCAATGATGCGATCGGCATGTCCGCACACGTTCGCGGCCTCGATGTCGGGCAGCGCGCCGAGTTTCTCGAAGCCTGCGGCCTGGTGCTTGGCGAGGCGGTGCCCGATGCCTGCGAGCAGGTGAGCGACGAGCGACGCGCCGAAATTCAGGCCGAGGCTGAGGCGCTGAGAGCACGGGCCGAGGCCGATGCGGCAGAGCGCGACCGGGAGGCCAATGACTATCGCGATCGCGAACTGGCGAAATGTCGGGGCATCTATGAGGCGGCTGGCTCCGCATCGCGGGCACCGGCCTTCCGTTATCTCAATCTCCGTTCTGGCTTGCCGATCGAGGCCGGGGCGCATTGCTGCAAGGCAATACGGTTCGAGCCGAAGCTTACCTACTGGCATGGCAGGGATGAGCGGGGCTTTGCCCGCGACATCTGGTGCGGTCTGGCCATGGTGCTGCCGTTCGTCGATGGCGCTGGACAGATGATCGGCATTCACCAGACCTGGATCGATCTGGGTGCGGGGCCCAAGTACCGGCCCAAGCTCATCTGCCCAGACACCGGAGAGGCCCTCAAGAGCAAGAAGATGCGCGGCTCGAAAAAGGGCGGGCTTCTGCCCGTCGCGGGCGAGATGAGTGCTGAGCGCTGGGTGGTGGGAGAGGGGATCGAGAATGTCGCCGCATGGTTCACGGCCGAGCTCGATGACGACAAGGCGACAGCGCTTTCAACCTTCTATGCCGCAGCGGGCGATATCGGCAACCTGGCGGGGGCGGCCGCGCGCACCGGGCGGTTTGCCCATCCGACCGACACGAAGGTCAATGCCAATGGCGCCACCCGGCCGGTGATGATGCCGAGTCCGGATCCTGACCCGGAGCGGCTTTCCGAAGGCTTCCCTCTTGGCGCCCATGTGCGCGATCTTCTGTTTCTCGGCGATGGTGATTCTGAGCCCGTCTGGACTGCCGCGCACATGGCTCGCGCCGAGGCTCGCGCGGGGCTGATTGCACCAGGTATCGACGTCTGCACCGCCTGGCCACCGCGAGGGCAGGACTGGGCAGAGATCATTCTTGCTGCGCAGCGGGGTGAGGCAGCGTGAACAAGCATGTCAAACTTCCTGCGGCCGTTCAGGCACATCTCGATGCGATGAACTATGAGCGGGGTGAAAGCCGAGCCCCCGAACCCCCTTCTGACGATCGTGGCGGTGGTGAAACTGGTGCCGAACGCGAGGCCGGTCGCGCCGAGGGGCAGAAGGCCGGATTTTCGGGCACCACGGCAAAGAAGGGTCTCGCAGAAATCGTTGCCGAATGTGCCAAGCTCGATCACTCGGACACGGACAATGCCGTGAGGTTGCGGTCGCATTTCGGCTCCGATCTGCTGGTGGTGATGCAATCCAAGGCAAAGAGCCCGTTCTATGCAGTCTGGACCGGAACGCACTGGGATACGGATAATGGCGGACCGAGAGCCCTGGCGCTGGCCCAGCAGCTCGGCGAATTGATCCGGCTCGAATGTGAACACATCCATCCGATGCCGCAGGAACAGGCGGCTCTCGATGCCGGTGGTCAATTCCTTCAACGTCCTGACGATGAGCTTGGCAAAGCCGAGGTGAAAGCGAAGAAGCTGGCGGAAGACGCGACCAAGTCCTGGCAGAAGCGCGTCGGCCGTCGGGCGGACCATGCCGTGAGTTCGAAGAACATGGCGCGTTTAACTTCGATGCTCGCCTGCCTCGCGCCGCACATCATGCGCAGCCCAGATGATTTTAACGCCGATCTCTATTCCTTTGCCACGCTCAATCACACGATCCGGTTTAACCGCGAGACTGTCACCGTGCCGGCGCAGTCGGACGCGCAGGAAGATGAGGAGACGGTGCGGGCGCATGTCAATGTGCTGCAGGGGCATCGCCGCGAAGACCTGATCACCCAGCTGGTGCCGGTGGACTATGACCCGGAGGCCTCATGTCCGCGTTGGACAGCCTTTCTCACCCGGATGCTGCCTGACCCGGAGGTGCGCAAGCTGGTGCAGATTGCATTTGCGCTCGGCCTTGTCGGCGTCACGGTGCAGAAGCTGTTCTTCCACTACGGGTCCGGCGCCAACGGCAAGTCGGTCGCCATGGAGGTGATCTGCCGGTTGCTGGCCTCGGCCTCTGTGACGCTGCCGGCCACCTCCTTCATCGGGGAAAGCAACACCGGCGGATCGGCCTCGCCCGATATCGCCCGGCTCTATGGGCGGCGTTTTCTGCGCGTCAAGGAGCTTCCCCAGGGCGAGGACCTAAAGGAGAACCTTGTGAAAGAGGTGACAGGCGGCGAGGCGATCACCGCGCGCGACCTCCACCAGGGCTATTTCGACTTCGATCCGAAGTTCACGCCACACATGAGCGGCAACGGCTATCCCAAGATCACCGGCATGGACAACGGCATCTGGCGGCGCATGTGCGTGATCCACTGGCCGGTCCAGCTCAGGCCAGAGGAACAGCGCGACTTTGAAGACGTGATGGCGGAGTTCGAGCCGGAGTTTCCGGGCATTCTCAACTGGCTGATCGAGGGCATGCGGGTGTTTTTGGAGGAGGGGCTGGTGATCCCGGAAGCGGTTGCCCGCGCCACCCAGGACTATCGCGACGAGATGGACCCGACTGCCGCCTTCTGCGCCGCCTGTGTGCGCACAGAGCCGGGTGCGCGGGTTACGGCCAAGGATTTCTATCACGCCTATGTCAATTACACCGTCGACCAGGGGGGCAAGCCGATTTCCTTGACGCGGTTCGGGCTGATTATGAAGCGCAAGTTCGAGCGCGAGGAGGGGCGAACCAACCATTATCTCGGCGTCAGGCTGGAGAACGTGCCGCGCGGCGAGGGCGAAACAGGCGGGTCACCACCGGGCTACTGGGACGATATCCCGCCAATTTGAGGCCAATTCTGCACCAGTTGCACCAGTTCTGCACCAGTCTGCGATAGTTGATCAAGGGGGTTTGGGGGAATGAAAACAATGGCTTGCACCAGTCTGCATCACTTATCGCGACCCTATACGTATGGAAAACACTGCGAAAGGAAAAACTGCATACGTATAGCCCCTCAACAACTGGCGCAAGTGATGCAAGGCATTGAAATATAAATAGAATAACTATCGTCATAACTATCGCAAAGTGGTGCAAAGTGGTGCAGCCGACAAGACAGGACAAAATGCCATGAAACAGATTGCCATTATTGAGCTCCTCGAATGGGCTTACCGGCATGAACTGCCGAAGGCGGAGCGTCCTGGCGGCGGCCTCGGCGCTTCCACATCTTCATCGTGGGGCATGGTCTATGATCTCGGCATTCTCGGCACGGTCATCGATGCGTCGATCAATGCTCACGGCGTTGTGCCGGCTTACATGGATGAGGGGGATCCTCACCCGGATGCCCTTCTGGTGGGTTCGGCTGTGGCCGGGCTCGGCAACGCACGGATCTCGATATCCGAGGACTGGACACCGTTTCCCGACTGGCCTGATGAAGACGGGCTTGTTGCGGCTTGCGTGGAGCGGGTGCGTCCGCGGCTCGCCGTCATGACCGGACAGGAAATCCAGGCCATGCTGATCGCTCGCGCCGTGCTCGGCCGCAAGCCGGATTGGCGGGGTGATGAGCCGGGCCGGGCCATGGTGATGCGGGGCGGCAAGCCGGCATGGTTCGTGAAAGTTCCCGGTCAGGATGCCTTTGGAAACCCGATCGAACGGGAGGTGGATGGGTTCAATCCTCGCAGCCATCGTCCCCGCGCTGGCGCTTATCGAAAATACCGGTTGACCGAAGATGTGGCCGGATTGGCGATCGACCGGTTCCGCCGGTCTGTTTGGGCGCTGTCCGTGCGCCATGTAGCCCGAGAGGTTGCGGGACAACTTTCAAGTCATGAATTGACCGCCGAAGTCCCCACGACCGCACCGTGGACAGTAGTGATGGGCCAGCCGGTCGGGGGAGACCCCTCTCACTCTTTGTCGCTTTTTCTTTGACAGGCGGCGAAAAGTTGACAATGGTCATCTCACCCTGAAAAGGAAAGGTTCAACCCGCCTCGGCCCCCACGCCGCCGGCGGGTTTTTCATTGGGAGACCGTCAGGTGGCCGGCGCAGCACTTCACATCGATGCCAGTGACTTCCGGGCGCTCGGTGCGGCGATGCATCGCCTTCCGGCTGATCTGAAGGCCAAGGCGTTTCGCTCGGCCGTCAATCACACCGGCAAGAAGGCGCGCACCCAGATCACGAGGCTGGCTGCGAGTTATTCCGGTCTGCCTTACCGATTTGTCCGCGGTGCAGCAGCCATGCGGCTGACCGGCGACGATGTCGAGATCAAACTGCGTTCGCGCTGGATTTCGCTGGCACAACTGAGCGCGCGGCAAACCCGAAAGGGTGTGAGCGTTCGCGGACGTGGCTCCTATGCTGGGGCGTTCGTCGCCCATTCAAAGATATCCGGCGGCAATGCCGTTCTGATCCGAAAGGGAAAGAGCCGAACACCGGTTCGCGAGCTTTACGCCGCCAACCCTGCCCATGCCATGGGCGCCGACCGGCACGGTGAATTCCAGCGGATGGCCGAGGAGATTATGGATCGTGACTTCGCCGCCCGGCTTCTGCACGAGGTCGACCGCCGTCTGTCCCGCCTTGCCGCACGCTGACTGCACCGACGAGTGTGTGACACAAGCCGCAAACCTCGTGTGGGCTCGCCGGAAAAAAGGGACCGTATCCCGCCTCCAACCCAAGCGGGGCGGGACGACCCCGAAAAACTGCCAGTTTTGCAGTGGTTCTGGTTGGGTTGTCAGGTTGTCAGTGGCGTGAGCAGAGCGTTGTCAGGTTGTCATTCAGGATTTTGAGGAAGTCATGGTCGAGACAGTGATGATGACGCTGTCGGAGATCGCCGAACGCGACGGAATTTCCCGCCAGGCGATTTCGAAGACCGTGCGTGAGCTCATCGCGAAGCATGAGATCCCGGTGGAGCGGGACAGCCGCGATCGCATCGTCCGCGTGTCGGTTGCCCATATCGATCACTACCGGGGCAAGTTTCAGAACCCGGCCAAGGTCATGGCATCGCGTCCGTCCGTGAGCGGCGAGAAGCCGAAACGCGGTGACACGACTGCATCGGAGACGGACGCGGATTCCTTCGAGGAGGCCAGGCGGCGGAACGAATGGCTGCGCTACAGCCGGCTCAAGCTCGAGCATGATGAGGCGTGCGGGAAGCTGATCAGGGCCGAACTCGTTGAGGCCGCGCTCGACAGTCTCGGCCGAGAAGCCCAGGCGCTGGTCGCAAGGCTTCCAAACCACGCCGATGATCTGTCGGTGCCGTTCGCAAAGGAAGGCGTGCACGGACTTCGTCTGGCGCTCAGAGAAGTCGCGCACAAGATCAACCTGTCGATCGCCGAGAAGTTCAAGGAGATCGCCGCGGCGGCGCCGGACAAGGATGTGATCGAGGACGAAGAGGCCGGCTTGTGACGATCCATCCGGGTGCCTTGCAGCTGGTCGCGTCGCGGTTATCGGATGCGATCAGGCCGGTTCCGCCCAAGCCCTTCGTGGAGTGGCTGTCGGAAAACATCGTCCTGGTCGACGGGCCCCGCAAAGGTGAATTGTGGTCACCCCACGATGCGCCGTACCTGGTCGAAATAGCCCAGTGCCTCAGCCAGGAGCATCCCGCCAACCTCGTCACCGTGCGGAAGGCGCAACAGACCGGGGTGTCGATCCTTGCGCTCGCCTGGTGCCTCTACATCGCGGAGATTGTGCCGGACAACGTTCTTTATGGCGTTCCGGGCATCGACGCGCTCCAGGACATCAACGGTCAGAAACTGCAGCCACTGATCGACGCCTGGCAGGCGAAGACCGGCAAGAAGATCATCCTGCCGGTGACGAGCCGGTCCGGCCGCAACTCGACGACCTACGAGAAGCGGTTTCCGGGCGGTTATATTTCGCTCGCCAATGCCAACACCGTCATGGACCTGTCCATGAAGACATGCCGGTTCGGCGTGAAAGACGAGGTTTCGAAATGGGCCGAGCTGTCGAACGGAGCTGACCCGGAGACGCTGTTCTTTGGACGCTTCACCGCGTTCCGGAGGCAACGCACATACAAGATTTTCGAGCTGTCGACCCCGGAACTCGATTCGGGCGATGTACTCGGCGACGATCCGGCCCATTGCCGTATCGACCGGTCGTTCAGGCGCTCCGACCAGAGACATTGGTTTGTCGCATGCGCCGAATGTCACGAGCACTTCGTGCAATCGGACGACCACTTCCAGGTCGATCGGGCGCATCCGCACAAGAGTGTCGTAGTCTGCCCGTCCTGCGGGCACTGGATCACCGAATCCGAGCGGGTGCCAATGGTGAGAGCGGGGCATTATCGGCCAACCCAGTCCGGACCGGACAGGCATCCCGGCTTTCATGTCGATGCGTTCATGAGCCTGCTCATGAGCCTCGGCGATATTGCCGACGACAAGCTCAAGGCCGAACCACGCGGTGAGGCGGGGGCAAAGGACTATCACAACCTGGTGCGGGCCTTGCCCTACCAGATGCGGGGAAATGCTCCCGACTGGCAACGGTTGATCGAGCGCCGGGAGGACTATCCCGACGGTGTCATACCGGCCGAGGGTCTGATCTTCGTTGCCGGCGCCGATGTCCAGCACAACGGCATCTATGTCGAGTTCGTCGCTTTCGGATCCGATCGGCAATCCTGGTCGGTCCATGCGGAGTTTCTCGAGGGCGACACCGACGACAAGAACGGCGGCGCCTGGGTGAAGCTCGATCAGCTTTACCGGAAGGCCTGGCCGGATACGTTTGGCGGGCAGCGGCGACAGGAAGCGATGGCGGTCGACGCCGGCGACGGCAATCGCACCACGCAGGTGCTCGAATGGTGCCGGGAACGGCCCGACACCTACGCGATCGCCGGCAAGCATGGCCGTGGCGTTCCTGCCATCGGGGTGCCGACCAGGAAGGCGGTCCGCAAGGGTGGCAAGCGCAAGCGCATCGGTTCGACGATGCTCTGGCCGGTCGGAACATGGTCGCTGAAGGGCGAATTCTACGGCAACCTTCACCGGCTCGGATTGCGGTCCGGGGAGGTGGCGGATCCTCCCGGGTATTGCCACTTCAGCGAGGCGCGGAACGAGGAGTTTTTTCGACAGCTCACGGCCGAATACTTCGACCAGAAGATGGTCCGGGGCCGGGTGATCGAGGAATGGAAGAAGACCCGAAAGGACAACCATTTCCTCGATTGTCGGATCTACGCGATGGCGATGGCAGAGCATATGGGGCTTTCGCGGCTTACGCCGGCGGGCTGGGCTGCACTGCGGGCGCAGCTGACGCCGTCCGAGGGCAGGACCCTGTTCTCGCAGCCATCCCAGAAAATTGCCGAGGAGGCATCACGGCACGTGCAGGTGCAGGAGACGCCGACGACCGTGTCGAACAATGAACCAGCCGACAGCGTGCTGGCAAAATGGAAGAGGCGAAAGTGATGCGGGTACCGAATGTGGCGCGTGACGGCACGGTGCTGGCGCGCGGCACTGCCGTGTCAGGCGCACCGCGGCCGGTGATGCGCATGTTGCGCGACAGTCCGTCTGGCGTGCTGGCTGCCCGGTTGACACCGGTGCCGGACAGCCGGGATGAAATCCGGAGATCCTGGCGCAGGGCGGCAGCCCTGGCGCTCGACTTCATCCACAATTCCGGCCGTCTGACCGGGGCGGTCGACCAGGTGATCGCAGACACCGTTGGCTCCGAGCTCATTCTCAAGCCAGCGCCCGACTTTACGCGGCTCGGCTGGAACAAGGAGGAGGCGACGGCCTGGGCCAAGCTGGTCAAGGCCGAATGGAAGAAGTACGCCTGGAACGCACGAGAGTGCGACCACCGCGGCAAGTTTACGGTTCCGCAGCTGGTGGCCATCTCGCTTCGCTGGCACATCGCGTTTGGTGAGACCACCGGGATACTCACCCATTTCGATGCCGGCGAGCGCGCGCGCTACGGTATTTCGACCGGATCCAAGACGCTGCTCGTGCCGCCGCCGCGGCTGCTGCAGGATACGAATGTCGGCGAACGGCTTTGGCAGGGGGTGTATCACGATGCGAACGGCCGTCCGGAAGGCTACCTGTTCGAAGAGAAGCACAGCGGCTTTCCGAAGCGGGTGAGGTATCCGGCATATGATGCGAGCGGACGGCCGGTCGTCATGCATATCTTCGATCCGCTCGACGCGGACGATGTGCGCGGCATTTCGAAACTGACGCCCATCCTGAAACAGCATGCCCAGACCGAAGTCGCGCGCGAAGCGACGCTGCAGACATTGATCGTGCAGACCTTCTTCGCCGCGGTGCTGACGTCGAAGCTGCCGTCGGCGGAGGCGATCGAGTCGCTGCAGGAACTGGCCAAGGGTTCGGGCGACGGAAGCACGCTCGGCAAGTCGATCTATGACAATGTGCTGGGCCATCTCGGTGCAACCCTCGACCGGGCGTCGGAAGGTGGCGTCAGCCTGACGGGCGGCTCCCGGATCCCGGTTCTGGCGCCCGACGAGGCGCTCGAGTTCAAGCAGGCCGAGGCCCCGGGCGACAATTACCTGCCGCTCACGCAGTCGCTTGACCGCGACATGGCCAGGGCGATCGGCGTTACCTACGGCGCCTATACGATGGACCATTCGGACGCGACCTATTCGTCGGTCCGGATGGAAAACGCCTCGATCTGGCCGGTGGTGATGCGACGACGCGAGCACGTGGCAGCACCCGCCTACCAGATGATCTACGAGCAATGGCTCGACGAGATGATCGAGGTGGGCCGCGTTCCGTTCAAGGGCGGTCTTGCGAACTATCGCGCCAATCGCGACGCCGCCACCTGGGCACAGTGGCAGGGCCCGGAGAAGCCGACGGCGGACGACCTGAAATCCGAGAAGGCTGCCAGCGAGCGGATTGCCAACGGCACATCCAGCATCCCGCGTGAGGCGGAACTCAAGGGTGTGGACGCGGACGAGCTGTTCGACGAACGCAGTGCGGACCACCAGCGCTATCTCGAGGCCGGGATGCGATCTCCCTATGACCGCGATGCACCGGCGCCGGCGCAGCCGGTGGAAGTCCAGAACAACGAGTAGGGGTGCGGGATGGCAACGGTGAAAATCGATGGCGCCACCGTCGACATCAACGACCCGTGCGCACTGTTCCAGGCGCTCTATGCGGTCAAGATCCGGCGGCTTGCGGGCGAGGCCGTCGAAGAGGGGGAAATAGCCTCGCCGGTGACCCGCAGGCGGATGCGATACGCATCCATCCCAATGAGCGAACTCGACGCCGAGCTGAGCCGCCTGTCAGCGGCCTGTGACGCAAAATCGGGCAAGCGCCGCCGCGGCGCTGCCAGCTTCCACTTTTGAGGACAGATCATGGCTGCAACACTTGACGGACAGACGCTGACACTCTCGGGCTTTGTCGGAGACAACTGGTGGGGCGAGGGCTTTACCTATGACGAGGTAATGGTCGCCCTGGCGTCGGTCGAAGAAGATTCGGACCTGCTCGTGGTGATCAATTCGGGTGGCGGCTACGCAACCGATGGCGCCGCGATCCACGCTCTTCTGTCCCGCAGGGCCGGGGACACCAATGTCCTTGTCGACGGGATTGCCGCATCGGCCGCCTCGCTGATCGCCATGGCCGGCGACACGGTCACCATGTCGTCAGGTGCGATCATGATGATCCATGATCCGGCGGGCATTTCATTCGGAACATCAGCGGATCACCAGAAGGCCGTCGAGGCGCTCGAGGCGCTGGCCACCGCCTACGCGCGGGTTTACGCGGCGAAGTCCGGCAAGACCGCCGACGAGTGCCGGGAGGTGATGAAGGCGGAAACCTGGCTGACGCCGGAGCAGGCGATCGCCGAAGGTTTTGCCGATGCTGCCAATGACAACGCGGCGCCCGCCGTCGCTGCATTCGATTACCGCGCCTATGCTCATGCGCCGGATCAACTCCGCGCGGTGGCAAGCGCCAATGGATGGAGCCTGAAACAGGCCACACGCAAACCGCCGGCGGCATCCGCCACGGCGCCAACCGGTCACCAGAAGGAGAACCCCAACATGACCGACAAGCCGAAGGCGGATACCAAGCCCGCCAACACCGATGAAGCCACCGCCAACGCGGTTCGGGAAGCCGTGAAGGCCGACCGCTCACGGCATGCGGAAATCATGGCTCTTGACGAGGCGAAAGGCCGCGAGGCGCTCGCCGCACATCTTCATGCAACCACGGAAATGTCGGTGGACGAGGTCAAGGCGGTTCTCGCCTCCGCCCCAGCTGCCGCAGCCGCCGACGCCGAGGAAGAAGATAAGCCTTCTGCAGCGGCCTACGACAAGTCCCGCGCAGCCGCCGGGGCGGGTCTTGCAGCGCCGGGAGGAGGCCAGAAGGCCGAAAGCGGACTTTCCAAGCTCATCACCGCCAGGGTCGAGCGCAAGCGCGCCTGAACGGTCTCATTCACAATCCCATAGTCCGCATCGCCCGCAAGCAGGCGTGATGCCGGTCAACAGGAGTAAATCCCATGATGCCCTATTATTCCCATGCTGCGCCGGTCCGCGAGAGTGACCTTCTCAAGCAGGAATACGACCCGCAGTTCTGCCGCGAAAACTACACGCTCAAGGCCGGTTCGGGCTCCGAACGCAAGGTCGTTCTCGGCACGCCGCTGATGCTGGATGTCGCCACTGCAAACCTGGCGGCAACGGCAGCGGCGGTCGCGGGTAACACCGGCAACGGCACCATCGCCCTCGCGGATCCGTTCTACACGACTGTCAAGGCGGTTCAGGAGGGCCGGTATACGTTGCGCTGCACAACCGGCGGGGCCGACTCCGCTTCGAAGTTCCAGGTCGAGGGGCCGGATGGAAAGACCGTCGGCGAAGCGACCGGCGGCGCGGCTTTCGCCAAGCAGGTCAAGTTCACGATCACCGGCGGTGGAACCGACTTCGTCGTGGGCGACAGCTTCGTGATCGATGTCGCCATCGACCAGGAAGATCCGTCCAACACCCGCGTCGCCTGGGTTCCGGGCGATGGCGACATCATCGGCCTGTCTCTCCGCAACACCACGGCCCCCGATGGGGTTGCCGTCGACGGGCTGTCACTCGATCGCGGACCTGCCATCCTTTCCGCGGACAAGATCGTCTGGCCCGACGGCATCACCGCTACCGAGAAGGCTGCGGGCATCGAAACGCTGAAGCAGCTCAACATCATCCAGCGCTGATCAAACAGGGTGCGGCTTCTCTCCGCGCCCTTGCCATCCACCCATTGACGAGCGTGGCGTGTCGCCGCGCCGCAGGAGACACTCATGTTCGACTATCTCTACACCAGCACGGACCTGACCCAAGAGGTCAACCGTCTTCCCAACGAGTTCGGGCTTCTGAACGCCCTCAACCTGTTCCCGATCGAGACGCTCGGCGCCCGCTTCGTGCGGGTGGACTACCGCAATGGCCAGATCTACGTTCTTTCCGCCCAGGAGCCCGGCGCGCCCGGATCTGTCGGCGGGACGGACGCGGATGAGGGTGGCGTGATCCTGCAGATCCCGCACTTCCCGCACCTCGAACGGATCGCGGTCGGCGATGTGGACGGGCTGCTGCAGGTCTTCAACGGCCAGGTTGATCAGCGCTCGGTCGACCGCGAGACCGCTCGCAAGCTCGATCTCATCCGCCGCAACCATTCGATCACCCTCGAATACATCCGCCTCGGCGCGCTGAAGGGCCTGATAAAGGATGGCCGCGGCAAGACGCTTTACGATCTCTACACGGTCTTCGGGATTACCAAGAAGGAGGTGGACTTCGTTCTCGGCACGGCCGGGACCGATGTCCGGGCGAAGTGCGAGGAAGTGATCGATCACACGATGACCAACCTGAAGGGCGAGACCAGTGCGGGCGTCGAAGCCGTGGTGGATTCGAAGTTCTTCGGCAAGCTCATCACCCATCCGAACGTCGAGAAGTTTTGGCTCAATGCCCAGAACTCGAGCGAGCACAAGCAGCTCAATCGCGAAAACCGCGCCGGCAACTGGGGCCGCGCCTTCGAGTTCGGCGACATCGTATGGCGCGAGTACAAGGGCGGCCTGCCGGTTCGCGCCGCCAATGGAGCGATCACGACCGAGAAGAACGTCGCCGACAATTCCGGCACCGCCTATCCGACCGGGACCCAGTCGATGATGCGGACCTTCGAGGCTCCGGTGCACCATATGGATCTCGTCAATCAGGAGCCCGACGCCGACACGATCTACATTTCGGTCGAGTCGCTGAAGCACGGCAAGGGGGTTGAACTGGAATCCCAGACCAACCGCTTGGCGGTGAACAAGCAGCCGGAGTGCGTTGTACAGGTCAAGACCTCGAACTGACCCCAGGCCGATGAGCAACTGGACCGATATGGAGCGCCGTCTCGAGACTGACGCGGCGGCGCTCTTTGACACCGTTGAGGTTGAGGCAATCGCCCGCAAGGGCGGCACGACGGTCAATCACCGCCGGGAAGCCGATCCGGCCCGGGCGAGTTTTCCGTTTCCGGGATCCGTCGAATTTAATCCGCCGCCGCTGCGCAACGAACAGTTCATGCAGGCCGGAAAGACCGGGCCGGCCAACGTAGCGTTCGACGCGGTGATTACCGCTCATGATGACGGTACATGGCCATGGCTGCCGAAAAGGGGCGACCATCTTGTGGCCGACACCGTGATCTATGAGATTGCCGATATTCACCGCGACGGCTCTTCCCGGCGCGTTTTCTACATCAACAAGGCGAAGCCATGACGCTGACCGCTGAAGCCGTGCGATTGGCCGCCATGGAAGTGTTGCTGCCGACCGGAGCGACAGATGCGTTCCCGACGCTTGCCCGCGCCATGGTGTTTGACAGTCGACAGGCGAGCGTTGCCGACATCGACAATCTGGCGTCCGGAGATCTGCCATATACGCCTGTGCTGGCACTTTATACGGAAGACTCGACGGTCGAAGCGCGCGGCGCAGCGGCGGATGTGCGCGACAACTATTGCCAGATGACGCTGGAGATCGTCGGGGAACTGGCTGTGATCGCCCGCGACGAAGACATCGGCGCGACTTATGTCGATGCGGTGGCGGGAAGCGACCCCGAGGCGCGGTTGGTGCTGTCGGCGATGATGGCACAGGTGCGCAAGGAGTTGCTCTATTCTGAGCGAGGGCGTTTGTTTCGACGGATCGCCACGCATTGCGACAAGATCGAGCAGGAGAGCCACACGGTGCCGGAGCTTGGCTTACGGTTCCAGCGGGAATTCATGCGAATGACACTGACCATCGCCGATGACGAACTGAGCGACGAAGCCGGGCTGACTGGCCGGATCAAAACACTATACGACGCGCTGCCAGCGGGATCCTATGCCAAGGCGAAACTGACCGTGCTCGCGACGCACCTTGCCGGCGAGACCCGAACGAACCTGACGGAGCTCACCGTTGATCCCAGCGCGGGTCCGGCGGCTGGCGCAACACTGGAGTAGGAACATGCAACGTTACAAACCAGCCGAGGGCGCTCCATTGCTGCGCACCACGGACGGCGAAGCCTTCCCGGAAGCGGGCAAGATGATCGACCCGGCAAACCGCTATTACGCTCGGCTGATCAGCGAAGGCGCTCTTGAGCTCACGGCGGACGACGAGCCTCAATCGAAACCCAGACCCAGCAAACCGGCGGCGGCGGCCGCATCCAACAAGGAGACGCGGAAATGACCGTACCTGCAAACCTCGTGGCCCCCCTGTTCGCGTTCTCGGTGGAGAGCGGCGGCCAGTTCGAAGATCTGGCGCCGGTCATCCTGTATGGCCACAAGACATCGGCCGGTTCGATGTCGGACAATGTCAAGGTGTCCTGCGCTTCTCGCTCCCAGGCCCGCGCGCTGGCCGGCAAGGGCTCGATGCTCGAGCAGATGGTCAACGTGTTCCGCAAGAATGCGCCAACACACCCGCTCTTCATCGTCTCTATCCCGGCCTCCGGGACCGCAGAGATTCGCACCATCACGGTGGGCACGGTGCCTGCCGCCGGCGGCACCGGTGTGATCAATATCATGGGCGAACTGGTTTCGATCTCGATTGCTGCCGGCGACAGCGCCAACACGGTGGCCGCGGCGATCAACGCCGCGATCAACGCCTATGACAATCCGCAGAGTGGCCACGCTCTGCCCTACACCTCGACGGTGGCCACCAACGTGGTCACCATCACGGCGCGCCACGCCGGGGCCTATGCGGCGGAAATCGGGGTAAGCGTTCCGGTGCTCGACGGCACCAACGCTCTGACTGGCGTACTGACCATTGCGGAGGGAACGGCGGGCGCCGGCACACCTGACACGTCTTCGGCGAACGCGGCGATCGAGGAAGATGACTGGTCGTTCCTGGTCTCGGCCTTCGGCGACGCCACCAATGTGGGCAAGTACGACACGCTTCTTTCGGAAGCGTCGGGCCGCTGGTCCTATGCCAACCAGAAATTCGGCATCGCCTATTATCCGAAGCGCGACAGCCAGTCGAACCTGATTTCCTACGGCGAGGGCAAGGACACCTGGAAGCTTTGCGCGGTGCCGACCTTTGCCTCGGGCGGTCATTCCGAGCCGGGGTATCTGTGGGTGGCAGCGATGATCGGGCGCGTGGCGCCGTGGCTCGCCGGTGGCGCGACGGGCGATGTGAACCGCAACCAGACCGGCCTCGTGGTCGAGGGAATCAGCGCGCCGTCGGATGGGGCCTACTGGCCGGATCTCGCGACCCGGAACGCGTTTCTCGCTGCAGGGCTTTCTTCTTGGAGCGTCAACGGCAATGGCCGGGTGGCGGTAGACAAGATCATTACGCATGCCCGCACCACTGCGGGCGTACCCGACACCACGTTCCGCGATATCCAGAAGCCGCATGCGCTGATGTATTCGCTGCGCTACATGCTGGCGCAGCTGGCGTTCGAGCATTCCAACAAGGTGATTGCCGACGACAACCCCGGTAATGTCGGCTCGGTTTCGACGCCGAAGGACATCGAGGCCACGTGCTACCATGCCTATGTGGATCTTGAGCTGCGCGGGGTTCTGGAGAACTCGGCCACAGCACTCAAGGATCTCACGGTCACCCGCAACGGTGACAATCCGAACCGGGTTGATGCGGTGGTGCCGATGGACTTCACCAATCCGCTCGACATCTTCTCGGGGCTGGCGCGCGTCTACTCCCAGTTTCGCTGACCGAACTTGAACCGGGCGAGATAGCGCCCGGTTGACCCGATTCCAAACAAAGGATCCTGAAAATGGCTGGTAAAGATTATGGCGGTCAGATCCGCCTTCGGCTTTCAAATGGCGAAACCTTTTCGCTGCGTGGCACCATGACGCTGATGACGGCTGGCCGTTCCGTCGAGGCTGTCGTGAACCAGGACCGGTCGACCGACCGGGTTTCGACGCTCACGCCCTATGCCTTCGAAATGTCGTTTGCCGACAAGGGGCAGAACATGCAGGCGCTGATGACAGCCGACCGGTTCGACGCGACGTTCATCGAGGATGACACCGGTGTGTCGCACTATTACACGCGCGCATTCTTCACCGGTGAGCCGTCGATCAATCGCATGAACGGCGAAGTCACCGGCATGGCGGGCGCTGCGGAAACCTACGTCCAGAAGGGCTGATCCATGTCCGGTGAAAAGACCATCCGGCTGTCGCGTCGCTACGAGGCGCACGGCCGGGCTTTCGACAGCCTCACCTTCCGCGAGCCGAAGATGGCGGATTTCGAGGCGGTCGGCGAGATTGCGGAATATCAGCCGGCACCTGAAGGCGGGATGCTGATCATAAATCATGACGATCGGGTGTGGCGATACCGCGACCGGTTGCTCAAACGCGGAGACGATCTGCCGTCTGCTGCGGATCTTGGCGATCTCGATCTGGCCGACGCGATCGCAGTGAAAGAGGCGATCACCGGTTTTTTTACCCGGGCGAGGGCAAAGCCGCTCGCCGCGCCGCCGACCTGCTGATCTTCAGGTTCGGCCTTTCCTTTGAAAGCGTGATGGCGATGACGCCATCGCAATGTGTCTCCTGGGCCGTTCGCGGTTTTGAAGCTGGAAGCAAACCATGAGCAACCGCACGATTGAAGCCATTGTCCGGCTGTCGGCGAAGCTTGGGCCTATGGCGGCTTTCGGCCAGTTGGGCTCCAAGCTTGCGGACGTGAACCGGAAGGCCGCGGCGGTCTTCAGAAACCAAACGATGATCGCCAAGAGCTCAAATGCGGCCACCGCAGCGTTGATGCGCTATGCCGCGCCTGCAGCGATCACCTATGGTGCGGTGTCGGCTGGCCGGGCCTTCGCGACAATCGAGAGGCGTTTGGAGCGCATCGGTATCAACGCCGACGCCAGTTCGGCTCAGATGCAGACGGCATTCCAACAGATGCGCACGATCGCCGATGATGTGAATGCCCCGGTTGATAATGTTGTCTCCGGGCTGGAATCGCTGATTGCTTCCGGCAAGCCCCTCGATGAGGCGATGTCACTTCTGCCGAAAGTCGCAGCCGCCGCCCAAGCTTCGGATTCTGAATTCGCTGCAATGGCGACAACAGCGGATGCAATCACCGGTTCGTTTGGGATAGCTGCCGACCAGATGGGTGTCGCCTTCGACATCATTGCCAAGGCGGGTAAGGCCGGCAAGTTCGAGTTGAAGGACATGGCTGCGGAGTTGCCGTCACTGGCCCCGGCCTTCGCTGCGTTGGGATATCGGGGTGAAGAAGGCCTCAAGAAGCTTGCGGCGGCGCTGCAGGTTGTTCGAATGGAAACCGGCACATCGGGCGAAGCGGCGACATCCTTCATGGATGTGCTTACGAAGATGAACTCGGTAACCGTCTCCAACAACTTCAAGAAACAGTTCGGCATTAACATCAGAAGGGAAATGGAGAAAGCCAAGAAGGCCGGCGAAGATACGCTCATGGCTTTCATCCGGCTTTCAAAGGAGGCAATCGACGGCGACCTTTCGAAGATTCCGCTTCTGTTCACTGACAAACAAATGCAAATCGCGATGAGGGCGCTGATCAACCGGACTGGCGAGTACACATCCCAGCTTAATGCTCTCGGCAATGCGGCGGGGACGGTGCAGGGCGACATCGATCGGTTGGCGACAAATACCCAGGCGAGCATTGATAAGATGGCGAACTCCTGGGACCGGTTGAAGACGAGCATCGGTGGCGCGATCGCGCCAACGGCAAGCGCCGGGATGGATTCCGTGTCCAATACGATCGAAAATCAGGCCGCAATGGATCGCGGCTTCGCAAAGATGGGCATGGGGTTCTTTGAAAGCCGCTTCTGGTCAATGATGAATGCAGGCAACCCGGAGGCCTTGAAAAGTGTTTTCTGGTTGGGCGGCGGAAGAACCGAATGGGACAAGACGAGAATCGCTGGTTACCGGCAGGGCGCCGATGCGCGCCTCGGAGCAGATACCCCGAACCTGCCGGATGGTGTTCCCTATCAGGAAAGGGGTTTGCCTGAAACCGGCCCGGTGATCCGGACGCGGGATGGAAAGCTGCTATCCGTTTTCGAAGCCGCTGCCGCATCGGCGCCGGTTCCTGCGGTCAGACCGTCCGAGTTTGAGATGGAGTTGGCGAGGCAGGAGGCTGCGCGCGCCCGTAGTGATGTGCGAACAGAGGCTTATGTCGCGGGGCGTACCCCCTTAGCTGTGCCCGCTGATGCAGACGGCAATATTTCGCTGCGCCCCAATCAGCGCGTGGATGAACTAGAGGGCTTATTAGAGAAAATAGATCAGGCTGGGTCGCAATCAGGAGCGGACCTGGCTCAGGGTGGCAGGGATGCGGCTGAAGCGGTGAAAGCGTCTGGTGACGATATCGCGCGAGGCGGGCAGGATGCTGCGGCGGCCATTCGTGATGCTGGTACATCAATCGCTGCCCAGATCCGTGCCGCCATCAGTGGTGCCTTTGGGTCGGGTTCATCCGCGCCCGTTTCCGGCAATCGCGGCCGCACCATGCCGCAGGCCGGGCAAGCCGGAAGGGCACAATAGAGATGGCGATGCGCGACTGGTCAAAGACGTTGCGGCGGGCGTCGTTTCGCGGCGTGCCGTTCTGGGTCGATGTGGAAGAGCCGGAAGTAGGTCGCCGCGTGGTGGCGCATGAGATCTCCGGCGGCGACGCTTCGCTGACCGAAGACATGGGCGCCCGGACGAAGACGATCTTTGTCGAGGCCTATGTGGCGGGCGACCTGGCAGACGTGGCGGGCCATGCGTTGGAGCAGGCTTGTGGTGCGCCTGGTGCATCGTTGTTGATCCTGCCGATGGATGCGGGCGAGGCGGCGCATTGCCTGTCCTGCTCGCGCAGCCGGCGCAAAGACAGGAACGGTTTCATCGCCTACCGCCTGGAATTCATGCGGGCGGGCGGCGGGGTGTCGTTAGCGGGCAGCGGGCTCGGGCAGTTGCGTACGGCGTTCGATGCGGGTCTCGCCGCGGCATCGGTGCTTATTGCGGCGCAATTGTGAGTGATCAGACGATGGAACAGGTTCTGACCATTATTTCTGGCCTCGCTCGTGAACTCATTCTCGATGCCGATGATCTCGCGCGCATCGATGCGCTGGCGGTAGCGGCGCAGGCCGGCGGAGGCAGCGGCGTGACGGCGCTGATGCAAATGGCGCGGCTGACTGGCGAGGCGGCTGCCGACGCTAATGCCGTGCCCGATGCGATTGACCGGTTGCAGGACGACAGCCAGCTGTGGCGGCTCGTCGCGCTGGTGGTGGTCTGCTTTGCCGCGGTGCGTGCCGAGTATCCGTCGCGGCAGGACGCTCAGGCTGCCAGGACTGCAATCAGCGCACGCGCTGATGCAGTCTACAGTGAGGCCGGCACCTTCGGGGCGGAAACCGTCGCGTGGCTGGTGTCGATGACAGGCGTCGCGACACTCTTCCTATCGCGGACTGCGGCGGAACGGGCGCCGGCGGTGCGGGTGGAAACCGGCGTGTCGTTCCCCTCGACGCTGCTCGCCTATGATCTCTATGGCGATGCGGGCCGGGCCGAGGCGCTTGTCGATCGGAACCGGGTGGCCACTTCGCTGGCCATGCCGGTCAGCTTCGAGGCTGTGGCGCCGTGACGCTGGAAACCGTTGTCTTTTCGGTCAATGGAAAGACGTTGCCGCACACATCCGCAGCGCTTGACGAGTCCGCCGAGGAGGCCGTCCGCACCGCGCAGTTCGATATCGCATGGACGGGGGCAGGCATTCCCTGCGCGCCTGATGACGAGGCGACGATCACCGTGACGGGCGCTTTGTGGGGCACTGGCTATGTGCGAGATGTTAGGCCCGGTCATGATGAGAATAGCCGGACCTATTCGGTGAGCTTCGTCTCGCGCAGCTGCGACGCCACGGAATGCTCGATCGATCACCCCACCGGCCTCAAGCGCGACGCAGATCTCGGCGATATCGCCAGGGAATTCGATGTGCTCGGCGTCGGTGTGGAGGTCAAGGCGAGAACCATTAAGAAGGCAGTGCACAAGGTTCGGCCTGGCGAGACGCTGTTCCAGACGCTTGAGACGGACGCGCGGGCGCAGGGCGTGCTGATCCATGACAGCCCGGAAGGCAAGCTTGTCCTTGCCGACAAGCCCGAGGGGCGCCATGCTGGCGCGCTTGTGCGTGGCGTCAACATCAAGGGTGCGTCAGCCAGCCTTTCTGGCGCGACGAGTTTTTCGAGCGTCAAGGTTCGCGGACAGGCGTCGATCGGGGTCAGTGCCTCGGCATTGCGGGCGGAAGCGGAGGCCAGGGGCATAGCCCGCCGGCGGCGGCCTCTGATCGTGCCGTTCGAAGGCGAGGCCACATCCGAGCGGCTCAAGAAGCGAGCGATATGGGAAGCCAAGCGGGCGAGTGGCGAGGGCGTAAGCTGCCAGATCACCGTCGCGGGTTTCCGCGACCTGGGCGGGCAATTGTGGAAAGCCAACTGGCTGGTCGAGGTCGATGACGACTGGCTGGGCATCAGCCAGGACATGGTGATCGCCTCGCTCACTCTGTCGCAGGACGGATCCGGCGGGACGACGGCGAGGCTGTCTCTCAAGGACCCGCGGGCGCTCGGCGGCGACAATCCGCGCGGCAAATCGAATTCAGCCTGGGGTGCGCCAGGCTCAACAGATGCAGATTACCGGGAAGTTTGATTGATGTTTGACGGCAACCTGACCCGGTTTCAGTTGGATGGGACGGTCGAGCACCGCGAGGGCCAGCAATTCGTGGGCGGCAACGGGTTCGCCGGCGACAGCTTCGAGCGAGTGCATCGCATCGAGCCGCATGGTTTCGCGAGCAGCCCGGTCAAGGGCGGCATTGGCGTGGCCATGTCGGCGCGCGGCAACCGAGATTCGGCCTATGTGTTCGGCGGAGAGAACCCGTCGATGCGGCCGGAAATCGCTCTGGGCGGCGCCGCGATCTACGACCATACGGGCAATATCGTCTCGGTGGTGCAGAAAGACATGAGGATCGTGCATTCGGCCAAAGTGCACATCATCGCGCCTAAGATCGTCCTCGAGGGTGAGGTCTATTTCGGCAGCGAATCCGCGGCGCGACCAGTTGCTGTAGAGGGCACTCTTGACAGTGCCGGTCATGCGCTGACCAGCAACTTCGCCGCCGGGGTGTTTGCGACATGAAAATCATCCCGCTTGCGCCGGCGACCGAGCCGCTGCTTGACCCGGACCTAGTCTGGAACGGGCAGTTTGGCGACCTCGCCACAACGGCGATCGACGACCCTATCAACCCCGGCGGGTTGCGCGCGACCCAGGCGCTGGCGACGGCCATCCTGATTTGTCTGATGACCGATGCCCGTGCCGATGAAACTGAGCTCCGCGATGGCGATATCAATCGCGGGTGGCCCGGCGACAGTTTCGATCGCGATGCCGATGAGCCGCCGCTCGGGTCCAGGCTGTGGTTGTTGCGCCGACGAGCGCTCACGCCTGATGTTGAGATCCTCGCCGAGGATTACACGCGCGCGGCCTTGCAGACACTGATCGACCAAGGCGCCGTCGCCCGTTTCGATGTGCGCGCTGCCGCGGATCGTGCGCGATCAACGCTTGTCTTGACCATCGTCGGCTACGGCCGCGACGGCAGCCAGGTTCATGACCAAAAATATGCAGTTTTGTGGGAGCAGTTGAATGGCGTTTCCGATCCGCTCGCTTGACGAGATTTCGGCCTCGGTTCGCGGGGCCATGCGGCAGTATCTGCCCGGCACCGATGCCAGCCTCAAGCAGAACGTGCTGCGGGTCATCGGCAAGGTGCAGGCGCTGCTGGCGCATGAATATGAGCTCCGCCTGAAATGGATTTTTCGGCAGTTGTTCCTGTCGACGGCCACCAGCGAAGCGATCATCCGGCTGCATTGCGCCGAGTACCGCATCCTGCAGAAGCCGGCTTCGGCTGCGGCGGGGCATGTGACCGGCGCCGGCCAGGCAAATGTCACCTACCCGGCCGGCGTTCGGTTTGTGTCCGCTGGCGTCACTTACGTGACGACGGCGGCGTTCACCGCCAATGCGGTCGGCGGATTCACTGCCAACGTGCAGGCTGAAAGCGCCGGCGCCGCGACCAACCGGGACGCCTCGGCCGAGTTGCTGCTCGCCGATCCCGCGCTCTATCCGACCCTGCCCGAGACGGTCTCCGTCGGAGCTGATGGTCTTGGTGGTGGCGCCGACATCGAGAGCATCGAGGATCTTCGGGCGCGCGGCCTCAAGCGGAAGGCCTCACCGCCGCAGGGCGGCGCGTTGCCTGATTATGAAAACTGGGCGCTGGATGTGCCCGGCGTGGTGAATGCCTGGGCCAAGAACTTCGCCGGCGGTTTTGGCACGATCGGTGTCTGGGTGCTGTTCAGGGGGCGGGTCAACGGGATACCGGAGCCGGCCGATCTCGCAGCGGTCGACGCCTACATCGGAAGCCTGCGGCTGGTCCGGGCGCGCTACTTCACCATGGCGCCGGTGGCGAAGCCGGTGGATCTGACGATCAGCCTGTCGCCGGATACGGCGGCCATGCGCAGCGCGGTCACCGAGGCGCTGAACAATTTCTTTGACGCGACGCGCGAAGGCACGCGGTTGCGGCCGGGTCTGCCGGATGATCCATTCACACTGCCGCGCGCATGGCTTTCGGAGGAGATCTCGACCGTTCCTGGCGAGACAAGTCATGTCTTGATCGAGCCTGCTGCCGCTCCGGTGTTCCAGCCCGGTGAGTTGCCGGTGCTGGGCACGATCACCTGGTCATGATGATGGCGGGGGCGTGAGGCGATGTCGACATGGTATGCAAGCACCGACTGGCCCGAGTTCTTTGCCTCGGATGGCGGACTGGTGGTCTTGGTCGACCCGGATGACGGCTTCGCCGACCCGGAGATCGATCCGCGCGATGCGCTGAGTGCGCCAACTGTCGAGGGCCTGCTTTTTTCCGGCCTGTCGCTATGGCCACGGGGTGCTGCCTGGGGGACGCCCGATGGTGCGGCGCCTGGCACGTCGACCGTGATTGCCAAGCTTACGCGTGCGCTGCTCTCGCCGTTCGTCGATCTCTATGTCAAGGCCTGGCGGCTCATCGAGGAGTCTCGCTCGGCTTCGCTTGTCGACAGCCTCGATGAGTGGGAATCGGATTTCGGTCTCCCTGGCCTGTGCGGCGGCTTCACCCAGACCGACGCCGCGCGGATAGCCACGCTGCGAGCGCGCGTGGCTCGGCTTGCCACGATCACGCCGGCCGACGTGATACGGCTTGCGGCGCGGCTGGGCTATGTCGTGGGGCTCGAGGAGCCCGATGCTTTCCTGGCGGGCGAGGGGGCGTGTCTCGGGCTTGGTGAGGTATCCGGCTCGGCCCTTGAACAGCAATGGGTTGTCCTGGTGCGCGATGCGCCATCAAGCCAGTTCGAGACGGGTATTGGTGAGACCGGTGTGACCCGTCTTCTGGATTTCGACCACGACGTTCTTGAATGCGAGATCCGCCGCATCGCACCGGCCTGGACGGTCGTTGTCTTCAATTATGCCGAACAGCCGATCGGACCTTACCTCGTCACGGAGACGGGCGCCAACATCGTCACCGAAACCGGCAAGAAACTGGTGCTGCCGGTTCTCGCCTCATCCCTTTCAACATGACGGAGACAATCCGATGAAGTATATCCAGCCGGCCGGCGAAGCCGCCGACGCGTCCTATGTGGACGGAAATCGAAGCGCAGGCACCAAGGGCTCCGTGGTTCCCGCCGCCGCGATCGAGCATCCGCAGCGCGAAATCCAGGAGGTCATCAGCTTTTTCGGGTTGACGCCTTCGGGCACTGATCTCGCGCAGCTGCGCAAGGCAATTGAGGCCGCGATCCTGGCTGCAACGGGTGGGGGCGACACCTCGCAGTATGTGCTGATCACCCAGGCCCGTGCCCGCCTGCCGATCTTTCCGGAGATCCAGAGCGCCGACGGCAAGATGAACGTGACGAGCCCCTCGGCCGGCACGGTGCAGGTGCCGAGCGCGGTCAGCTTCCAGCATCGCGGGATCTATCCGGTCTCGACCAGCGACTATATCGAGGATGACCGGACTTTCACGACGCTCGCCAACAAGACCTATCATCTGCGCTGGAACCCAACCGATGGTTTCAGCCTCGAGGATCTCGCCGACTCCGGCTATAACCCCTCCGTGCTTGCGGAGAGCAATGTCGCCTTCGACAGCGCCTATGACGACATGCTGGTTGCCCGCGTTGTCACCGACGCGTCGAACGTGGCAACCATCACCAACCTGGTCAACAAGAACAAGGTTCTGCTCTCGTTTGTAAAAACTGGATCAGCCGGAGCACTAGACGGGGTATATTCGTCGACATTTTCCGCATCGGAGGCGGTGAGCCTTGCCAGAACGCCGATCGCCATGTTCTCCGGCTCGGTTGCAACCTCGGGGGTAACCGGTCCTGGCGGCCTTGAATATGCAAACTCGATCACCAGCAGAATTGTTACGAGGTATTCAGTAGGGGCGTCTGTCACCTCGAACTGGAATGAAACTCAAGGAGTGCCGGTGGGGCTGACCGGAATTCTCGAATTTACCGTTATGGCGTGAGGGTGGGAGATGACTGAGGAAACACAGATCAAGGATCTGCCGCCAGTTGCCGCTGCGGAGCTGGCGGACATGTTTCTCGTGCAGCGTTCCGGCCTGATGAAGCGGATCAGTGGGCAACAGTTGGCAGATCTGTTCATCGCAACAATATCGGTTGGTGCACCTGAGGCGCTTGATGCATGGCTGGAGCTTGTCGGACAAATTGAGGACAATGAAGATTCGTTATCTGCACTCGTGTCAGCCTTGGCAACGAAAGCTGACTCGGCTGCGCTGGCTCTAAAGCAAGACATAGCCGGGTTGTCTTTCGGGCAATGCCGCCTGTCACTGTCCGGCGGCAATTTGGTCTTGTCCCGATTTAACGGGCGCTTGTTGACGATTGACGGGGCGCATGAAGACATACCGTCTGCGGGGGTAAGCCTTGCTGCTGCTGGCCTGACCCCCTCAACGCTTTATTACATCTATGCCTACATGAACGTCGGAACGATGACGCTTGAAGCGTCAACGACAGCCCATGCAGCTGATCCTGAAACCGGCGTCAAGATTAAGTCAGGCGATGCAACCAGAACGCTGGTCGGCATGGCCAGACCCATCACTGGTCCGGCATTTGAAGACAGTTTCGCGAAGCGGTTTGTCCGGTCCTGGTTCAACCGACGGGCGTTGTCGCTTCGCGGTGTCTTCGGCGGCGTCAGGTCCACGGCAAGTCTTTCCTGGATTGAAATCAACCCGGAAATCCGAGTGGAGTTTCTGATTTGGGCTGATGAGGCGGTGGACCTCGGGCTGCACGCGTCGACTCTCGTCAGCGCTTCCGGGGTGCGCATGGGAACGGCGCTGACCTTGGATGGTGTCGGGATCAGTTCTGCATGGGTAATGGAAACGGTCTTCGACGGAACCGGTGCCTACCCAGTGCCTCTCCGTAGGTCCGAATCGGGACTTTCCGAGGGATATCATTTTGCCACGCTTGCAGGCATCGTTTCATCAGGAACCGGCAGTTGGCGCGACGGCATCACAGCTGCGTCCCGTGCCGCAATTACTGGAACAATTCACACGGGAGGCGAGTGATGTTCGGTCCAACTTTTGGCGACGAGTTGGCTGCAGCCGGCCTTAATGGTTTGCCGATTTCGTGGGGAGACGACGGGACCGTGTTTGGGCGCGAGCACTTGTCCCAAGAGCAGGTGAACACTCTCAACTTGGTCATCGCGGCCCATGATCCGAACGCTGAAACGGCTTCTATGTATCCGCTCAACCGGTTTCAGTTCGAGGGCATGTTGTTGGCCATGGGGGTGACCTTCGCTCAGATCGAAACGGCGATCGAGGCAACTGCCATGACAGCCATGGAGAAAGCCTTCGCTATTTCACGGGTGCGCAATGCCGGCACCTATAACCGTGATCATCCTCTAATCCCAATGCTGATGCCAGCTTTTGACCTTACGGAAGAAGCTGTCGATGCGGCGTGGCTTGCCGCCAAAGACGTTCGCTAACGCACACCCCATCCGAGGACATTTCCATGACATTTGAACAGTGGCTGCAAAGCCGACTGACGGCACACGGCTATCCGTGCGGCCTGATTGACGGTGATATCGGGGACAAGACCATTGCGGCGCTTACGGCGTTCCAGCGCGGGCAGGGCGTACCAGTCTCGGGAATGGCTGACCAATTGACGATCGAAGCCTTGCGGCGCAGCGCGAGCAACGGCCCAGGTTATCCGGAGCGCCCCGCGAGCTCGGCTGCCGGAAAGCCAAGTGTAGCAGGACCGTGGCCGCACCAGAGGGACGTCGAGCGGTTTTATGGGCCTGTCGGCACGTCGCAGGGGCGGCTCGATCTTCCTTTCCCCATGAAGCTCGCTTGGGACAAGCGCCGGATTGTAACCCGCATAACCCTGCACACGAAGGTCGTCGAGAGTGCCCGCCGCGCGTTTGCCGAGATTGCGGACACCTACAGCGACAAGGAGCGCCGGGATCTTGGCATCGACGTCTTCAGTGGGTCGCTCAACGTGAGGCGCATGCGCGGCGGTTCCCGCTACTCGATGCACGCCTGGGGTATCGCGATCGATTTCGACAATCAACGAAACGGATTGCACGTCAAGGCTCCCAAAGCCCGGCTATCGCATGCCGATGCGGTCCCCTTCTGGCAGGCATGGGAACGGGCAGGCTGGGTGTCACTCGGCCGCGAACGGAACTTCGACTGGATGCATGTCCAGGCAGCAAGGCTCTGATCATGCTGGTCCATGTTCTCAGGTTCCTCGGCGTTGCACCTCGCATCGCCGGCAAGAGTGGCAAGCGCGAAGCGGCATGGCTGGTATTCGGCTGTGCCGTGGCTCTGACGTTGGCCGCCATGTGGGTGGGCGTCGAGATGGTGAGCGCGATGACCGCCGTGCTGATGGTCATCTGGCCCGCCGCGCTGGGTCTACTGGGCGCGGCCTACAAGCTCGAATTCGACAAGGTGAAAACTGATCGGGCGGCAGTTGTGCCGGATGGCTGGCCCGAAGATATCGCGCCGCCTGAGCGTCAGGGCGGGGAATGTTAATGCTGATCCTTCTCACCCTCCTGAAATGGGGCCTTCCTGCACTCATTTTTGTGGCGCCCATAGCCGCTTCAGCCTGGTTTCCGCCGGCACGCCGCGTGCTGATGTTTGCTCTGCCTATCCCGCTCTTCGTCATTGCCGCTGCCGGCGCGTGGCTTTGGCTCAACCAGGAGAGCGCGGTTCTTCGGGCGGTTCACGAGCGGATGACCGAAATGGTGGCCGGCGCCGAGATCGCGACGCTCGAGGCAAAGCTCGATGCCGAAGAGAAGATCAGCGCGGCCCGCGGGCAGGTCGCGGCGGAAGCCAATCGCCGCCTGATGGCCGAGATCAATGCCCGGGTGAACCTCTCGCGGCGGCTGGCCGCCATTCAGACAGAAAACGAGATCCTCAATGACGACCTGGCAGATCTGCTTTCGTACCCTGTTCCCAGGGATTGTGCTGTTGATCCTGATCTTCTTGACCGGTTGCGCGCCAAGTAGGTTCATCGCAGCCGAGCGGGAGAGGGCGAGCGCCGGTCAGGTGGATCGTGCGCTCGCTGTCGCGGAAACGGCGAAGGCGATCGGGCAGAGCCTGCCCTCATATCCGGAAGCCTGCCGTCGCACCCATCGATCGGCCGTCTCGCAAGGAGACCGGCTTGATGCCGCGCTCGTGAAGACGGACCGGGCCTTGTCCCGGGCCAACGGTCAAATCCGGGAATGCGCCGGATGGTACGACGAACTCAGAGCAGGCATTGAAAGCGGGGTGCAATGATCGACTTCCTCCATGTCTCCCGATCATTCCGGAAGACGTTCGCCGTGCGTGCATCCGAGTGGGCTCTGGCCATCATGCTGGTCAACTGGTCGCTAGTGCTGTTTGCTAATCCGGAGCTCTTCGCTGACCGGGAAAGCTATGCGCCGCTGCAGGATATTATGCGGCAGGAGACATGGGCATTGGTCTGTTTCGCAGCGGGGGCGGGCCGCCTGATTGTTCTGATGATCAATGGGGCTTGGCGACGATCGCCGCATCTGAGGGCTGCGGGCGCATTCATTGCCTGTTTCTTCTGGTCTCAGATCACGCTGGGCTTTGCGCAGTCGGAGATATGGGGCACCGGCATGGCCATCTACCCCGTGCTGTTTGCGCTCGATGCCTACAACGTATTTCGTGCAATCACAGACGCCGCCATTATCGATAATCACTTCAATAGGGCGGTGTCGGATGGACCAGCTAACCCCTGAGTTTCTGGTGACGCTGCTGACCGGCGCAGTCTTCGGCCTGGCGGCGATAGGCCAGTATTTTCGCACCAAGAACCAGATGCCGTCGCAGGCAATCTCCAGAGACGCCCAGTTTCACGATGCTCGGCATGCAGATGAAACCCTGAGGTGTCTGGAGCGCATTGCAGCTGCTGTCGAGAAGATAGCCGCCTCGGCCGACACCATCGCCGACAAGCGCCAGAGCGACATCCAGGACACGCTCCACAAGATCGCGGAGCACATGAAACAATCCTGATCCGCTGCCGGGGCGGTCATCCCGGTTCAACCAAAAGGAAGAAGACCATGTCAAAGGTACGCGCGAAGTTCTTCGTCAAGCAGATCATCAACCACCACAACGGTGACCCGAAGGCTGACCAGGCGGGCGAGGTGGTGCTTGGCCCGGTCTACGATGACGCCAACAAGCTTTGGTCGAAATGGACGCCGCAGGGCGAAATCAAGATGACCATCACCAACCCCGCCGCGCTCGAAGCCTTCGAGTTGGGCGGGCAGTATTTCGTGGATTTCACTCCGGCATAGCCTGATTGGGGACGGCGGCAGCACAAACCTGCCGTCGTTCCCGGGTGGCCAAGAGCCCTTGCAGGGGCTCATGACAGCGGGCCTATTGGCGTAGGTGATCCCGCCCGACAGCACCTGAGATACCGTCGCACCCGGGCCCTCGCGGGCATCAGCGGTGTGTCAGAAAACGGGTCTCACCACAATGACCGAACTCTTTTCCTTCACAGAAGTCCGCCCGGTCTCGCCGCCGGCGGCCTATATCGGCGGCAAGAAGCAGCTTGCGCAGCGTGTCGCCTCCATCATCGAGCAGGTCCCGCACGGCATCTATGCCGAGCCTTTCGTAGGCATGGGCGGGGTGTTTCTGCGCCGGCGCCAGGTTCCGCGCTCTGAGGTCATCAATGACCGTTCGGGCGACGTGACCACCTTGTTCCGGATCCTGCAGCGGCATTACCCGCAATTCATGGATGCGCTGAAATTCCAGATCACCAGCCGGTCGGACTTCGAGCGGTTGAACAAGGCCGATCCGTCGACGCTGACTGACCTCGAGCGGGCTGCCCGCTTCCTCTATCTGCAGCGGCTTGCCTTCGGCGGCAAGGTGAGCGGCCGCAGCTTCGGCGTCGATTACACCGGCGGCGCCCGTTTCAACGTCAATCTCCTCGGTCCGATGCTGGCCGAGATCCACGAGCGGCTCGCCGGCGTGACGATCGAGAACCTGGACTGGCAAGAGTTCATCGAGCGTTACGATCGGCCGGAGACGCTGTTCTATCTGGACCCGCCATACTTCGGCAACGAAGGCGACTATGGGCCGGGTGTCTTCAGCCGATCGGATTTTGCGCGCATGGCCAGGGTGCTGGCCGGAATCAAGGGCAGGTTCATTCTGTCGCTGAATGACCGGCCAGAGGTGCGTAATGTGTTTTCGGAGTTCCGTTTCGCGGACGTGGGGCTGACCTACACGCTGCATGGAGGCGAAGGGAGCAAGGTGGGGGAGGTTATTATTCTCGACAACAAGGAGCCCGCGGCAGTGAATCTGCCGAGGGGGTGAACAGGCGCAACCGCCTCTGGATCCTTCCCTCCATCGCTGCCACAGAGCGATGTGCTGCATACGCAAAGGTAGCGCTGTTGCGTCGTTGCAATTCTGCCGATAGCTTCATCTGATAATGCGGAGGGTATCATGGACCAATCCACCATACTGGCGCTCGTCTACCTGTTTGTTGTCCCGCTGCTCGCGATCGGGCTTGGAGTTCTGCTATTCTTGCAATGGAGGAAAGCAAAACGAATTGGGGCCGAGAAGAGCGCGCTTGAAGAGCGGTTCAAGCCCATCCTTGATCAGGAGGCGGAGGTCCGTGTGCTCCAGGAGGCGAAGGCAAAACTCAACGCCTCGATCGCTGATTTGAAGAATGACTACTCCGAGAAGAAGGCCATCCACGATCGATTGCTCAAGCAGGTGGCTGTTTTCGATGACAGATTGGCGTTTGCAGAAATGGGCGTCTACGAACCTCATTTCGACTATAGCGACAGCGAGCAATTCAAGGCAGCGATCCTGCGGGTTCGAGAAGCCCAGAAAACAATGGTCTCGCTGAAAACAGCTGTTGTGTGCAAAACTGACTGGCAGGTCGATGGCAGCCTCAAAAAGGGGCAAACGATGACTGGCCGGAATATCCGCCTCACTCTGCGTGCCTTCAACAACGAATGCGACGCCGCGATCGCGAACGTGCGTTGGAACAATGTCAACGCAATGGAAAAACGGCTGATCAACGCGCAGCAGCAAATTGACAAGCTGAATGCCTCGAACACGACCTATGTCACGGATGAGTACCTGAAGCTGAAACTACAGGAACTCTATCTGACTCACGAGTATCGAGAGAAGCAGAAGGCTGAGCGCGACGAACGTGCGGAGCTGGCCAGGCTTGCCAGAGAGGAGCAGAAACTCCAGCGTGACATGGAGAGAGCAGAAGAGGAAGAAGCTCGCTACGAGAGGCTACTCGCGAAGGCCAGGGCAGAAGCTGAAGGCGCGGTTGGTCCGCAGTTGGAGAGCTATAGCGAGCGAATCCGCCTACTTGAGGAAGACTTGGCTGCCGCGCATGAGAAGGTCGAAAGAGCGCAGGCGATGGCCGAGAAAACGAAGTCGGGCTACGTTTACATCATTTCAAATGTCGGGTCGTTTGGAGAGTCCGTCGTGAAGATCGGATTGACTCGCCGTCTGGATCCCTCTGATCGGGTTCGAGAGCTTGGAGATGCGAGTGTGCCGTTCTTGTTCGATACCCATGCCATCATCTACAGCGATGATGCCCCGGCTTTGGAGCGTGCTCTTCATGCCGAGTTCGAAAGCACCCGCGTTAACACCGAAAACATGCGAAAGGAGTTCTTCCGCGCATCAATCGATGAGGTCGAGTCGGCCGTCATCCGACTTGCGCCCGACGCCCCGTTCTTCAAGGACATCGAGGCGCAGGAATATCGTGAGACGCTCGCCAGGCGAAATGCGATGCTTGCGGTTCCTGTTGAGCAAGCATCGGCCGCGTTTCCCGCCGAGATATGAACTCGATGACCGCAGAGAGCACGCGAAGGCTGGAGCGAGTTCTGTACGTGCGCGGCGCGGTCAAGCGCTTGATGGAAGTTGCAGAGAAGGAGCAATTTTCGATGCTCGGATATCTTCTTGATCTCGCTGACCATGAGGCAAAAGAACTCGAAGCTGAAATCCGGAATGATCGCAACGATCCATCAGTGTGATTAGGGGCTTGCAGACGACGATTGAATGGCTGATGAAGAGGCGGGGACCGCAGCCATGAAGATTCGTTGTCATGTCCCAACCAGCGCACTCTGTTTCGCTTCAAACCTTCGGTGATCTTCTCCGGCACGGCTACAAGCTTACCGGACATTGCCGGGGTTGCGCCGTTCATCGCGATATAGAGTTGACCAAGCTCTCGGCCGATCGGCAGTATGTCGGCGCCCGGTTCAAGTGCCGGCATTGCGGCGCCATTGTCGCCATAACCCTGAGCCAGATAGAGAATAGTGGGAACAACAGCGCCTACTACGCTGCTCTTGACAAATGGAGGACGCCGGAATGATGAGATCAATTCTCGCTTGGGCAGTGCTGGCTGCAATGTGTCTGCCGGCTGCCGCCGATCCTGCTTGCGGGCTCTACCAATACAAAGCCGAGATCGTCCGGGTGATTGATGGGGATACCGTGGTTGCCGATGTCGACCTGGGCTTCAACACATGGCGCCGTGAAGAGCACCTGCGGCTGTTCGGTATCGATACCCCGGAGCGCCGAAAAGAAACCATGGACGGATGGCGGGCGGCCAAGGACGCTCTGGCGCAGCGCATTGAAGGCAGGGAACTCATCATCTGCACCGTCAAGAACAAGCGTGGCGACGAGGATGTAGGCAAGTACGGTCGGTACCTGGTGAAGATTTACGACGGCGATGACTTGGTGAACGACTGGATGCTCGAGCTGGGTCTCGCTGTCGTTTACGAGGAGTGATCGTTCGGGCCGGGACCAGTCCCCGGGGCCAAACATGGCGCTTACGATAGTGTATTTGAGCAACAGGGTTCGAGAAACAAGCTGCTCGAAAATAGGTGCATTTAGTGACAGCGATCCAAAAAAGCTGAGATCGCACAGTTTACCAACTCCGAGCGCGACGCCATCCTTCCTACATAGCAACCACAGAGGCTAGAGGGATGTTGATGGCACATCGGGCAGTTGAGCTTGTCGGTTATGGAAGACATGATCATGGTGACGTGATCACCGACGACGGAGAGATTATCGGGGCTTGGTCGCTAGTGGATGACGTGTTCGTAACATTCACACCCGACGGGACGGACAAACATATATTTTTTGAGCCGTTTGTTGGGATCCTGTGCACCAAAATCATCGATTGGCACAGCAACCAATAAGGGTTCCTGATCGTCCGCGCCTGCGCTTGAACGTCGACGGCGTGGAAAACGGGCCGGACATTGCAGCAAAGGAGCTTGCGTTGAGACTGGGATTGCGATTGGTTCCAACCGAAGGAGACCACTCATGTGCAACCTCTACAATATCACTGTCGGGCCGCAAGCGATCCTTGAATTTACACGGTCAGTTGTAAACCACGCCGGCAACCTGCAGACCGGCAAGATTTACCCGGACTATGAAGCGCCGATCGTGCGAACGGGCGAAGACGGCAAGCGTGAGCTGGTCAGGGCCCGCTGGGGCATGCCGACGCCGCAGAAGTTCCTGGAAGGCAAGAAGGTCGACAAGGGGGTGACGAACGTCCGCAATGCCTCATCGCCGCACTGGCGCCGCTGGCTGGGTGTTGAAAGCCGGTGTGTGGTGCCGGTGACTGAATTTGCCGAGCCGGATCCTGCCAGCAAAGAGGAGGGCGGCCGGACCCCGAACGCTTGGTTCGCTCTCAACGAAGAGCGGCCGCTCTTCGTTTTCGCCGGCATCTGGACCCGGTGGACCAGCGTTCGGAAGCTGAAAGAGGGGGAGATCGAGGCCGATCTCTATGCCTTCCTGACCACTTCACCCAATGCGGTTGTCGAACCGATCCACAAGAAGGCGATGCCGGTGATCCTGACGACACAGGAAGAAATCGATATGTGGCTGCAGGCACCATGGGATGAAGCGAAGGCGCTGCAACGGCCTCTCGAGAATGAACAGTTGGAGATCGTGGACGTTGCGTGACGGATCGCCTGCTATACCCCGGCTTTTCTGGCCTGAGACCGCTGAGTTATTTCGCCTCAGAAAACAGGCGGAATTTGACTCTCTATCGATTGGCCAGCATAAGACAGTTACGTTTTGTACATGGAATCGGGAGGGGTAAGTGTCACTTGGGCCAACTGGCGAGCGTCTACCTTTTTCCCCAGTGAATGAGGACCATGCTATTGAGAGCGTCAAGTTCTCTCTAAAGGCAAAGAGTGCTCTGCCTCGTCGCGCGTTCTTTGATGTCGACCCGCTTCGTGCAGCTTTCTCCGATGCGTTGCCGGCGTTCAGCGAAGGCGTCGCGGCGGTGGATGTTGGGGGACGTCAGCTTGAGGTGCCAACCATCGAATTCAGCTTCCTTCAGCCAAATGGGAGCCCCACGTGGTCACTTAACGCCGTCGGAAATCAGATCGATGTGCTGTGCAATATCTATACTAGGTGGGATAAGGTTTGGTCCAGAGCGGACAAATACCTATATCAGTGCCTCGACCACTTCGCAGGCCATTCCAAGGAAGGAGTTGAGTTGGTCGAGATAGAAATGACAGTACTTGATCGCTTCCTATCTCCCACACGGAGCTCGGTGCTTGACCTAATTTCAGGTCATGGATCGCTCCCAGAGAGGCTGGCTTCACGTGACTACCCTTGGCACTCTCATACTGGCTGGTTTGAGGATGCAGAAAACGAAGCGAGGATCCTTCAGAACCTTAATATTGATGCGATAGATAACCCTACAAAGGGTGTGAGTGTATCGATCACTCACTTTCAAAAATTCGTCAATATTTCAAAGCTTAATGCCAAGTTCGAAGGGAATAGGCCATTTATCCAGTCTTGCATGAACGAAATGCATGAACGAAATAAGAAAATGTTAGTCGATTTGCTTCATGACTCTGTCTTGAGGTCAATTGGGTTGGAGGTTGTATGAGCGGATTGTCAACTGTGGCTTTGCCGGATGGACTGCTTGCTGGTCGTGCGAAGGTGTATTTCAGTGATTCTGATGATGCATCTGTCGATGATCATGATTCCTATTTTGCCGCTAGCCCTCTGATCTCAGACCAAGACGTTCCTAGCTATTCGCGGGCTTTCACACGTACTGAACCTGTCATGTCCAGATTGTTCATGGAACCAGTGATCGTGGGCGGCGCTGGTAATCATCAATGGAGTGTTTCAACAACTGTTGTTCGAGGCCTCGCTGCTGAGCCTTACTCCCGATCGAGTGGGCGCAATAGGCTAGTAGTTCATAACTCCGCCACGTCTTGGGCCATGAGGATCGTGTCTGAGCTGGGTCGTCTAAAGGAAGGCTGGGCGGGCGAGGGGTCTGCGGCCCCAAAGTCGTCGATTGGCCGAGACATACTAACCGTTTATCCCCAAATCGATGCCAGAAACCCTGACGTAGAGATTGATGACGAGACCGGTAACGTATCATTTCGCTGGTTCGGTAGAGATGCGCTTTCCGCGGTCACCATGAATTTCATTGGTGAGGGAAAAATTGTGGTGACGTATACCCGCGTCAGCGTGGAGGGTAGCAAATTCGAGGAGTTCAACTCGGCTCAACTCCAAGCAATCTCCGCCTACTTCATGGAAGATGATATTGCCGAAATAACAAAATAAAATGTCATGTTCTGCGACCTGCTCACGTGAATCCGAATCGCTTTTTCCGGATGTTTCCCCGGGAGTGGTCGAAGGTGATGAGGACGTATCCAGAGCGGCCTTTTCTCCCTTTCATTTCAAAAAGGCCGGAGGCTTGAAAAACTCGTTTGTTAAGTCAAGCGACCTGAAGAAGGGAGATTTATCGGTTTGGCGCTTGAGGTACTGTGCCAACGAGCTAGAAGAGATCCTCTCTTCAAGCTGTCCTGCCGGAAGTGAGTTACATTCGGCGTACCCTTGCACCGCATCAGCAATACGGGGTCAGCGCATCGAAGGCCACGAAGGACGCGTCTTCTGCGTCGTCGATGATTGCAGGATTGATTCTGATGGAAATGTCCATAGTGCTCACGCTGCGATCGGGATTGCTTGCGAACTTAACCCTCAAGACCTGGACACGGAATCACCACAGTTTCTTCTCATCCGTGACTTGCTCGTAAATCTGTTCAAGTCCCGACAACCGCAGACTTTCTGAACCCAATGGTAGCGATCACGTATTCTTCTGGCCTATTGGGGCTGTGACCGCCGGATTCATGGCACGCTAACAACACCTCTACACCCCAAAGGAGGTCAGAGAAGCTGACGAAGTGGCGAAAAAGTGCGGGGCGCGCTTCTGGTTTGTCAATGAAATCAATTCAAGACCTGGGCGAGTGCGGGGCGTTAGGCTATTGAAAATACTAAACTATCCCACACTTCTCGACCGCACCATAAAACACCCGCTCCGGCGGGTTTTTTTGTGTCTATAAGTGGTTGAGAACGTCCACAGCAAAAGGGACAGAGGCCGGTTTGGCCGTCTGTCCCCTTGAATCTGGTAATCGCGACGTCTGTCGGAGATCAGTCGGCGATCACGGCGCGGAACATCCACAACGCCTTCTCGTGGAAGGTCAGACGAGCCGTCAGCATGTCCTCGGTGACGGAATCGTCGTTGTCGCCGGCGGTGGTGGCCGCCTTGCGCATGTCTCGGACAGCCTGCTCGTGATCCTTGATGAGGTCGGCGACCATGTCATGCGCCGAAGCCTGATCGACATCCGATTTGGTCGGCGCGAAATCCGATGCCATGCCGAGGCTGACCGGGGCCAGGTGGCCCAGTGCACGGATCCGTTCGGCGATGATGTCGGTCGCACCAAAGAGTTCGTTGTAGTGCTCTTCGGTCAGCTCATGGATCGGTTTGAAGATCGGGCCGACCACGTTCCAGTGATAGATGTGGCTCTTGATGGTCAGACGATAGGTTGCTGCCAGGATGTCGGAGAGATCCTTGGACATCGACCTGCGGTAGTCTGCCTTGAGGCCGGTGTTGATCCGGTCGTTGGAGGCTTCGGGCTGAAGGCTGGCGATAGCTGATTTGGCCATGATGATTTCCTTTCCAAAAAACAATCTTGATTGAGATGATCAGGCAAAAGCGGGATAGCCGAGGCTCAGTTGCTGGCTGATCGAAGATGCTTCCATCGGCTGATCAACGTCTTCTGCAACGGCGCCCCAGAGAACCCACCCGGCGATAACCGCGAGGAACAGGCTTACCGCCAGGATGACGAGAACCGGCTTGCCTTGGCGGGCCTGACGAACATTGATTGGATCTGTCGGTTCATTCATTTTCTGCTCCTGGTACTTGTGTGTTGGCGACCCGTCGTGTCGGTCTCGTGGGTCAACTCCGTTCGGAGCGCACCATCGAACCTGCGACAGCGCCGAGCACGATTCCGGTCAGGATCGCTGCTGTCTTGTTGCGGCTGATGAGCCCTGAAGCGGTTGTCAGCGACAGGGCTGTCGCGCTGGTTGCCACGGTCGTCGCCATTCGTCTGCGGGCCCGGCGGCGCAGCAGCGATCGAATGCCGAGCGCAAGAAGTGCGAGCACCACCGCAAGCCCGGCGGAAGCAAGCAGCCCGGTCAAGATGTCATGGCTCTGGGCCACGAACACCGCGAACGCGCTGAACAACGCCAGGCACACCACCAGCGCCATCAGACCGATGAAGCCGTAGAGGATGGCGTCACGACGTATCTGGCGGGCTTTCGCCCCGGCATAGGCCGAGGCAAGAGATGTCAGGGGGAAGGCCGGTGACATGGTCTTAGCGACGCATCAGCAGTGCTGCGAAGAAACCGGCAGCAACGGCAACGCCGAGCGCCTGCAGCGGATTGTCCCGCACCTTGGTGCTGACCTGCTGCTCGGCCCGCGAATAGTGGTTGGAGAGATCGGCAACGACCTTTTCGCCGTTCTTGAGCAGCTCGTCGATCTTGGTCTCGGCCGCGTCCCGGGCGACACCTGACTGGACCGCGCCGGCTCCAGCGAGCGCTTCGCCAAGGGCTGCCAGATCCTCTCGTATGCGTGCGGCATGCGCCGCGATGTCTTCAACAGCGGGGTTGGAGTTGCCATTGGAACGTGTGGATTTGCTGGTCGCAGCCATCTTGATGTCTCCTTGTTTGATTTCACCCAACCAACGCGCCCCGAATGAGAAGGTTCCCGGAAAAGGCAAAAAAAGACCGCCGGAACGATGCCCCGGCGGTCTCAGCGGAGTGGGGCAGGCTGACGTGTTAGCCGGCCGGAACAACCAGGATCACGCTGTCGCGTTCAGCTTCCCAGTTCTCCTCAGAATATTCTTTCTGAGCTTCCAGCTGCTCTTCGGTAAACGGCGTGAAGATGGTCAGCTCGCCATCGGCATCGGCGCGAATGTCCAGGTTCTCAGGCGAGATCGCGACCTGCTTCTCGCCCATGCCGAGGAAGCCGCCGACATCGAGGATGAAGCCTTCGACCTTGTTGTCGCTTGTCAGCAGCACGTCGCCGACTTCACCGATGTTCTCGTCCTGGGCGCTGTAGACCGTGCGGCCGATCAGGTTGTCGGCGCTCAGCTGGTCGGTTGAGACCGGGGTCATGGCCGAGCGGTCGAAGCCCATCGTCTGCTCGGTCCGGTTCTCGGCCGTCTCAACTGCGCTTTCGCCGTTTTCGACGTTCTCGGCGGTCCGCTCTTCAGCGGCCATGCCATTGGTCATCGCGTCGGCCGAGCGGTCGTCAGAGTAAAGCGTGTTGCGATCAAACGCGGGAGCCGCTTCAAGCTGCTCGCGGGTCATGTTGGCAACCAGCCAACGCTCGCCATCGCGCTCGACCCATTCGATGGTCTTGTACTCCACCGCAACGTCCTTTTCGCCAATGCCCAGGAAACCGCCGACGCCGACGATTACAGAGGCCACCTGGCCTTCAGGCGAGATGACGATGTCGTTGATGTCGCCGATCATTTCTGCATCCTGGGAGGATGAGCCATAGACGGACGAGCCGATCAGGTTGCTGGCGAGATTGTTGTTCATGTGCATCGCAGCGTCCTTGTCCGTCATGACAACGGTCTCGGAGCCGGAAGTGGTGGTTGCGGTGTTGGTGGTGGTTTCGCTGGCCGCCATCGCAGACGTGGTAACCATTGTTGCGAGTGCGGTACTGGCCAAAAGCATCTTGAACATGATAAATTCCTCTTTGCATCGAAAGGTGCCCGCCGGGCTGAACCGTGTGTGAGAGCGCTGGGTCGGCTCGGCGGCGTTTACAGCTCAACAACGCCGGCCCATGTCCAATGTTCCCGCCGGCATCAACTTTTTTTGTCTGATTTGTGAGCGATCCGGGCGCTTGGCGCGCCCCGCACAGGCAGGGAGTTTCTGATCACGGCATTGCCGATGAGAAGGAAAGGCACCGCAAGCAAGCCTCCCGCCGGACCCCAGATCCAGATCCAGAAAGACAGCGACAGGAAGACGAAAAACGGGTTGAGAGTGACCGATCGCCCGATCACCTGAGGGGTCACGAATTGCGCCTCGATCATGTTGAGGGTCAGATAGGCTGCCATCGGCAGGAAGATCGCCGGCGGCGAATCCCACGTCGCCAGTCCGACCCCGAGCAGGATCAAGGCCATTGCCGCCGGCCCGATATAGACGATGTAATTGAGGCAGAACGCCAGCATGCCCCACAGATAGGGTTGCGGCACGTCAAGCATCCACATGACCAGTGTCGTGGCAGCCCCGAGGCACGCATTGATCACGGTGATCGAGAGCAGATAGCGTGAGACGAACCATTCCGCATCCCGGAACATGCGTGCTGTCCTCAACCGCGAGTGGCGGCTGAAGCACAGCGACAGCACGCTTGCCCTGATCGAATGCCGGGTCGCGAGAAAGAAGTAGAGACTGGCGAGGAACAGTATGATCTGCGCCACCAGTGCCGGAGCCAGGGTCGCGATCTCCTGAACCGTCGAAGTGTCGGCGATATCGACGGTCATCTCGGCCTTGCCGCCGGCAATGGTGCGGATCTGTTCCTGGACCCCGCCAAGCGTGTCGAACACGGTGCGCCAATTGAGCAGGTGCCGCTGCATCTCGTGCCAGATTTCGGGCAGTCTTTCGGTCCATATTGACAGCGGCATGGAAAACAGCGCCACCGCGGAGCCGATAAGGGCCACAAACAGGACAACGACGATTGCAGCTGCGAGTGAAGCCGGGATCAGCCGCTCCAGCGCCGAGGCGACCGGCGAAGCCATCAGCCCGGTCACCACCGCCAGGCAGACGGGGGCCAGGAATGCCTGTCCGAAATCAAGCGCGGCGAGTGCCGCCACGATGCCGGTTATGATCAGCGCGATCCGGGCAGTCGACTGCAGTCCGGCGTCCATGCCTGACTTGGCAGCAATGCGCACAACCGGGGGTTCCATGCGGTAAAGACGCTTCATGCAGATATCCCTTTAAACACGAACAATGCCGGCTGATGACATTGGTTCCCTTTAAGGGGTCTGGTTCCGCGAGCACCTGGGAGTGTTCGCGGGCAAGGATGGTGCCTGGCAGGCAGCCTATATGGCTGAAGGGCAGGGTGGTGTGTGCGGCTGGGATGCCCGCCTGGACTGGCAGGGCCTTAGGCCTGCTGCGCGACCTTGACCCGCTCGTAGGGAACCTTGATCGTCACATCGATACCGAATTCGTCCGGGGAAGTGGTGATGCTTCCGCCGAGCTCGACGCGCATCGTGGCATCGAGCAGTTTGGTTCCGAACCCGCCTTTTCTCGTGATGGCGCTCAGGTCCTGCTCGTCAAGCGCCGTCTTGCTGCGTTCCCGCCAGGAGAAGACGAGGTGTTCCGCCCTGCCGGGCTCACGCTCTATGCGCCACCAGATGTTCAGCTCGCCTTCGTCTGATCGCGCTGAGCCATATTTGAGCGCGTTGGTGGCGAGTTCGTGGAAGGCAAGGCCGAAGGCCTGCGCGGCAACTTCGTTGAGCTTGATGTCGGGGCCTTGAAGCTGGCCTTCGTTGAAATCCGGACCGAACAATTGCCTGAGTTCCTGAACCAGCAATGTCTGCAGGTCGGCGCTTTGCCACGAGGTGCGGGCGAGAAGGTCCTGCGAGGCGGCCATTGCCTGGAGGCGGGCGCTGAAGGATTCGGTGAAGTCGCTCAGTGAATCAGCGGATCGTGCGGTCTGGCGCGACATTGCCAGCACTCTGGCAATCATGTTCTTGATCCGATGCTTCATTTCCTGAAGCAGGAACTCCCTGTCTGTCAGGGCCCGCTCGGAGTGCTGCCGCAAGGCCTCGCCGACCTCGATCGTGCGTTGCTGGGCACGGGAGGAGGCGGCAAGTGCGGCCGCCAGCAGGAAGCCGGCAATTGCCAGCATGATTGTCCGGGTCTGGTCCACCGGTGGGTGGTAGTCCTGCGAAGGCCGGATCTCGATGGTCCAGACCCGTCCGGCAACCTCCACCGACATCACCGTGGCGGGCGAGGCATCCATCCGCGTGCTGGCCTGGCCCTCCGTGGTGTAGATCAGGTTTGCAGCTGCAGGTTCCCCGTCCCAGGCGGTGATGTGAACCGGGAGCACCGGTGGCCGCCTGAGCGCGGATTCGAACAGGTTGGGAATGCGGAATGGTGCGTAGATCAGGCCGAGCAGCCGTCCGGAGTTCGCGGCAAAGAAAGGTGTGTACATCAAAAACCCGGCTTGTGGGTTCTGCGAATCCTCCTGGACCAGTTCGACAGTGCCCGAGGCGCGCAGCCGCGCTTCGGCAAGCGCCGCCAGAATGGCCGCACGGCGTGTCGGTTCGGAATACATGTCAAAGCCCAGAGCCCGCATATTGGCTTCGTTCGAGGGTTCGAGCATGACGATGGGTGTCCGGTACCCCTCGGCCGTTTCCGGCCAGGATGTGCGATCTAGCCCGTAGTTGCGGGCAAGTTCCGCCGAAATCGCCTGATCGGATGCCGGCCCGGTTTCCACATAGCGGGCAAAGCCCAGCCCCTGGACACCGCTGAACTGCTCGGTTTTCTGCAGGTGGCTGACGAACACCTGAAACTCACCGACCGAGGGAACTTCGCCTACGGCCTGGAAATGCGCCTCCACCGACTTGATGAGAAGCATGTGGTTCTCGATGCGATCCCCAACCCGTTGGACGGCGTCCTCGGCTATGTTGATGAAAGCCAACCGGTTTGTCTGATCGATAGTGTACCAAGAGGCGACCGCAGTCAGCATGCCGACAAATGCGACAACGACAAAAACCAGTACTGGTTGCAGCCTGTAGAACAAATTGCACTCTTTCGAAAAATCTTTGTGAAACCCGCTAAGCGTTTTGTGCAAATCCTGCAAGTCGGGTGGTCATGCAGACGCAGCGTCGGCCAACGGATGATACCAAAAGCCGCACAAGAATCGGCCGGGCAAGCGCGTTGTGCTCAGCCGTAGCTGTTTCACCGGGGCGGCGTCTATTACACAGGTTAAGTCGCTGCTCAGGCGTTGCGGATGTGTTTGCTGACAGACATCCCTTCGTCCCTCGTCTCGAACTCCATCAGGAAACGGTCGTCGAAATCGGCGAAACTGACGGATCTCGACACCTGCGGGAACATCACCTTGCCCTTGTCCATCCTGATCAGGTTTTCCTTGCTCAGGCGGCTGAGCGACCGATTAACGTGGACCGTGGACAGCCCCATGCAATCGCCGATCTGCTCTTGTGTGAGTTCAAGTTCAAAGCCCTTGCCATTCGCCAGCCCGACCTGTTCGAGCCGGACCCAGAGTTCAAGCAGGAAATGCAGGATACGCTGGGCAGCCGTTCGAGCGCCGAGCGAAACCTTGTGCTCTGAAAGAATGTTGGAGTGGCGCACCGACATCCAGTCGAGTCCGGATGCAAGCACCGGAAACCGCCTGTGGATTTCGAGGATGCGGACCGGTTCGATCAAAGCGAGGGACGTGTCGGTCAGCCCGGCGGCAGAAAAAATTGCCGAGTGGGTGAAGTTCACATGCAGCCCGATGAAATCTCCGGGCAGGGAGACGCCGATAATGATCCGGCGGCCTGCAGGCGTAATGCGGTAACGGATCACCCAGCCACGCCGGACCAGAAAGGTCACACGGAGCGGTTCGCCATCATGGATGAACTCGTCGCCCTTGCCAATCGAGGCCTGGTTGACCTGCATGGTTTCGAGATAATCGACTTCTTCCGAAGTCAGGAGAACAGACCGCCCCAGCCGGCGCACGAGCGGGCTGGCATTTTCGGGAATGGCACTCTGGTTGTCAGCTGGCATCGACGCGCTTTCAGAAAGAAAAAGGCCCGGCAATCACGTTGCCGGGCCTTGGCAGGATAATAGATTACTTGCTGCCGAGCCAGTCGTCGATTTCACGTTCCGCCTCGTCGCGGGTCTTGCCGTAGCGGGCCTGGATCTTGCCGGCCAGTTCATCCCGGCGGCCTTCGACGACGTCGAGGTCGTCATTGGTGAGCTTGCCCCACTGTGCCTGAGCCTTGCCCTTGTATTCGTTCCATTTGCCTTCAACGATATCCCAGTTCATTCGAATTCTCCTTTTTGATCAAATCTTTCGGCCGTTTGCTGGAAGGTTCTTGCCGGCCTGTGCTGACAACGCGGAGGGCAGTGTTTGGTTCCCTCCTATTGTCCTTCGAAAAACTCATTGTGCCGCCTGGCTGGCGGGCGCCACCGGAGGGAAGACCAGATGCGTTTTCTCGCCGACATCGGGTTCCTCGTCGGTGACATTCGCCTTGGCGATCTCCCAGGCAAATCGGATGCCGCTGCCCGAGGATGCCCAGACATCTGCTTCCGACGCGTCAAACCGCAGCATGATCAGATTGGTGTCTTCCTTGCCGTCTTCAAACCAGGCAGCGACAGCGGGGGACCAGAATGCATCGATCATCGACCGGTCGGTTTCCTCGCTCATCGTGCCCGAAATGCACGCATGGTAATCGTGGTCAGGGCTGATGGCGCAGATTCGCCCGCGTGTCGGTTGCTAGCTGGCGATGGCCGAACCCATTTCCGAATCCCGCTTGGCGTAGAACCAGATGCCGCGCCGGTCCTCGTCAACCTGCGGCGCCATCGGCTGCATCCCGTGCCCGGGCTTTTCCAGGCCGGCCATCACCGCGTGGGTGTCGTCGAGGATCTCGAACAATTGCTTGATCGGTTCATGTCGTGTTTTGTGAAGATCTGCCATATGGAACCCTTTCCTTGTTGAGCCGAACCAACGCACGAACCGCCCTCAGGTTCCTTCTGCTTCCTGCACTTTGAGGTCGGATTTCGCCGGGAAGCCATCGGCCGGAATGGGTCTTTCGCCTGCCATCTCCTGGTCCGCCGCGTCTGATGTTTGCTGCAGAAACTTGTCTTCGTGGCATGGCGTGGCGTGCATGAGCGAAGCGCGGCGGATTGCCTATTTCGCCCATACCTCTAAGTTGTAAGACGTTATCTCCGGTTGGCTGGTCGCGCCGGTTCACCTTTCGGTTCGTTCCCAGGGATCTGCTCAATGAATTTCCGGTCATTCGTGACGCTTAACGGCCTGCTCGGCGTTCCGGGTGCCATTGCGGTGGGGCTCTGGTTGCTGGCATTCCCGATGATTTGGGTCGATACCCAGTTCACCGTTATCGGCGATCCGCTGCCGTTCTGGCTGGCGATCTCCGCTGAAACCGCGAGGGCGTTGCTGACCACGATCGCATCCGCGGCGATCACAACGCTCGGCATGGTCTATTCGATAATGCTGGTTGTCTTTACCCTTGCCGCCGGGAACATCGCCCCCCGCCTGCTGCAGCGGTTTTCGCGCGACCGGGTCAACCAGATCACCGCTGGTCTGCTGGGTGGAACCTTCCTGTACGCCTTGACCGTTCTGCGTGCCTCGGGACCCGACCTGCGGCCGGAATTGTCGATAGCGATAGCATTCCTGCTGGCCGCCTTGTCGGTCCTTCAGGTCATTCATTTCGTTCACTCGGTCTCGCGCAGCGTCACCATTGATGCCGAAGTGGCGAAAATATCCGAGCAACTCGAAAGGCAGGTCAATTCCCTTCTCGCCGAGACCGACAATGGAAACCAGGATCTCGACGAGGATGGGTTGGAGAGTGTCGTTCAGGCAAGGCAATCCGGCTACGTGACCATGCTCGACGAAACTGCGCTGATCAAACTTGCATGTAAACACGACACGGCGATAGCCGTACGCGTAGCGCCGGGAGATTTCGTTCTTGCCGGGCAGTGTCTTGCGGTCGCCGGGTTCCACCAGGACAATGAGGAAGCATCCAAGGCGCTCACCTCGGCGATTACCCTGCAGCCTTACCGGGGCGCGATAGACGACATAAGGTTTTCGGTCCGCATCCTGCTCGAGATAGCGCTGCGGGCATTGTCACCGGGGGTCAATGACAGTTTCACGGCGGTCACCTGTGTCGATCGCGTCGCCGCGGCGCTGGCCAAGCCTGTGTCGGAGGGATTGCGCGGCGATGTGCGAGCGGATGAGGACGGCACGTCACGTTTGAAAGTGCCCGGGCTTTCCCTTGAGGATCTCTTCAACATGACGTTGCATCCGTTGCGGCAGGCATCCAGGGGTAATATTCTGATGCTCGATCACCTCGGTGTCGTGTTGAACTCGCTTTACGAGATTGCCGGACCGGATGCGAAGAAGCTGATCGCCGAGCACGGCAGGGCGTTGCTGGATACTGCACGCGCCGGCGATCCGATCGAATCCGATCTCGAGTTCCTTCGCAAACGTCTCGATTTCAAGGTTGATGGGTGAGGCCGAAAGCCTCAGTTCAGGTTGTTGCCGGTTTCCACCTGATCGGCGCGGGCCATCGACTGGATGGCGACCTGCGGATTGATCACTTCAAGGGTGACTTCCAAGCCCTCGTTTCGGGTAACATCCCAGACGATTTCCACGTCTTCATAAAACAAGGCAGGGTCGATCTCGATACATTTGCCGTAGGAATTGTCCTGCGACGCGGAGATGGTGCGCATGGCCGTGGTCAGTTCGGCCTCGCATTCCTGCACGGTCTCGTAGGCAATGGCCGGTGCGGGGATTTCATTGCATGCCTGCAGATCGTCGCTGCAAGCGATCAGGATCATAAATGCGGCAATGTGTTCCATGACACGTCTCCTTTGGCACGACAACGCCAACGCATCAGGGAAGTTCCCTTTCGCCAAGGAGAGGGGTTAAATTCAGGTAAACAAGTCGGGAAAGATGACTGCGCACCTGCGCGAGCGTAAAAGGTCATCAGCGCCCGCACTGCACCTTGTTCCGTCAGCCTTCAAGTTCGTACTGGCTGCCAGGAATGATCAACTGGTAGACCATGCTGTCGGCGTTCGTTTCGTGATGAACAGCAGCCGAAAGTGCCTGTGGAACGATACGTCCAAGCACGGTGCCGGAAAAGCCGTTGCGTGTCTTGTTCGTTCCTTCTTTTTCCGCCTGGCGAACAGCGTAAGTTTCGGTCCACGTCAACAGCAGTTCGGGCGAACCATCCGGGTTCGATTGCTCTCTGGCCGACAGCTCCACAGTTCCGCCTGCCGGCCCAAGGGCGCCTCTCGCAAGAGAATCGATCGTCAATTCATGCAGGGCCAGACCCAGATGCAAAGCCGCGTTCGGAAACAGGTAGGCGTCTTCGCCGACCATTGTGAAGCCCGAGGGCAGGTCTCCCATCAACGGCTGCAGCTGCGACTGGGTCAACGCAAAAAGTTCGGCTCCGCGCCAGTCCGAGGCGGTTACCAGATCCTGCGACTGGGCCATTGACTGTACCCGGTTTCGAAAGGCGAGAAGAAAGTCTTCCAGTCCCTGCGAGTGGCGCGCGGTCTGTGAGGCCACGGACTGGATAATGGCGAGGAGATTCTTGGAGCGGTGGCTCAGTTCGCGCAAAAGCGTCTTGAGCACGGTCTCGCGATACTTGAGATCATCTATGTCGGTGATCGTCGTGAAGACGCCGATCACGTTGTCCTGCGGATCCATGTCCGGCTCGATGTTGAGCATGTACCAGTGCCGCTCATGGTCGACATCACGCAGAATCTCGATTTTGGTTGGCTGTGCGTTGGCGATCACGCCGCGTTTGGCGCTAAGAACCTTCTCCACGTGCGGCGGTGAAAAGACGGTTTCGTCCGTGCGCCCATCGAGGTCGCCGCCAAGCGACCATGTTTCCGGCAGATTGGCCGAAAAACGTATGACCAGATCGGTATCCTGATACATCATCGACACGCCGGCGCTGCGCAGTCCAGCGAGTACGAATCTCAGACGGTCAGACTCGTTTACCGATGTGCTGTTCATGATTGGACTGCCACCCGCATGCTCAGTTTGGCTTAATGTGACAAGGCGCCGGAACTAGCCCGGCGCCTCAAACGGTGTCGTCGTACCGGTCTTGGAACGGGTCAGACTTTTCGAACAAAGTTCAGGACCAGAGAAATGACCAGGAACGCCAGGAAGAGGAAGAAGAGGACCTGTGCAATGCCGGCCGAAGCACCGGCGATACCACCAAATCCAAGCACACCGGCGATGATGGCCACGACCAGAAACACAAGAGCGTAATAGAGCATCGAATTTCTCCTTTGTTGTTCGATGCCACCACAACGCCCGTGTATTTAATTGGTTCCTGTCATCTCAAGGTTTTCCTCTGCGGCGTTGAAAAACAGCGCCTGGCTGATCAGCGCCTTGACCATGTCGGGGTTGAAAGGCTTGGTCACCAGGAATGCCGGTTCCGGTTTCTCACCGGTGAGCAGCCGCTCCGGGAACGCGGTGATGAAGATCACCGGCAGCGTCTCGTCCTTGAGGATGTCGTTGACCGCGTCAATGCCAGAGCTGCCATCCGCCAGCTGAATGTCCGCGAGGACCATTTTCGGCTTGGTGCGCTTGTAGAGATCGACTGCCTCGGCATGCGTGCGGGCGACGCCGGTGACCCGGTGGCCAAGGGCCTCAACCATGTCCTCGATGTCCATCGCTATGAGCGGTTCATCCTCGATGATCATGATGTCTGTCGCCACCTGGCGGGAAATCTCCATCGACGCGGATTGGAGCAGATTGTTGAAGCTGTCTTCATCGACATCGAGAATCTCCGCTGCCTGGGCCGGCTTGAAGCCCTCGACCGCAATTAGCAGGAAAGCCTTGCGCGCCTGCGGTGTTACCGCTTCAAGATTTGTGGCAGCTCTTTTTTCCCAGCCGAATGGCGTCGGATTTTCCGGAATTGGAACCGAAAGCGTATCAAAGAGTTGTGAGAACAGCCGGTACAGAGAGACCCGGTCATCGCCAGTCTTTGGAAAAATGCTCAAGTCGGCGATGAGCGCTTCGAGCGTCGCGGCAACATATGCGTCGCCGGAGGTCTGTGATCCGGTCACCGCCCGAGAAAAGCGGCGGAGATAAGGAAGGTGCGGCGCAATGCGCATGGACAGTGTGGTCATTAGGTACCCCTTTGTAGTCCACTTTGACGTGGCAACTTACTCGAAACGCATCACGCAAAAAAAAGTTCCGAACACTTGGAACTTTTTTTTGCGTGGCGCATTCTCTCACTATGTGTTCATTCGGAAAGGGCTTGCAAGGGCATGATTGATCGAGACGACAACGGCGGCTCACAAAATCGGGGGGCGCGGTCCGACCTTGGGTCGACCGACGCGATAGCTTCACAACTCAAGCAGTACTACACGTCGGTTGAGCAGGAGCCGATTCCGGATAACCTGCTCAATTTACTTGAGAAACTTGATGCTGCGGAACGTTCCGGTGGCTCCAATGGAGCTAATTGACATGGGTACTCCTGAGCCCATTCCTGCCGAAACAGCGAGCTTGTTTTCCTTCAAGCGCGAGATGCTGGCAGTTCTGCCAAGTCTGAGGGCTTTCGCCGTTTCCCTGGCGCGTCGCCACGACAAGGCTGACGACCTGGTGCAGGAAACAGTGATGAAGGCGTGGGGAAAACAGGAGAGTTTTCAGCCCGGGACCAGCATGCGGGCATGGCTCTTCACAATTCTTCGCAACGAGTTTTACAGCCAGATGCGCCGGAAGGGGCGTGAACTCCCCGATCCGGACGGCGTGTTTGCCGGCAATCTGGCAACCCACCCCGAGCAGTATGGCAAGCTCGACCTGGCCGATTTCAAGACCGCTCTCGACAGCCTTCCTGATGACCAGCGTGAAGCCATCGTGCTCATCGGCGCCTCAGGCTTCTCTTACGAGGAAGCCGCCGAAATTGCTGGCGTTGCGGTCGGCACGATCAAGAGCCGTGTCAACCGGGCCCGGGTAAAGCTGCAGGAATTGCTGACCATCGATGGCGAGAGCGATTACGGCCCAGACGAGACATCGAGGCCGCTCGTCAACAAGGCGTTTCCCGGACGCTGACGGTCCACACACAGCTTTTGCAAAAACCATGGACAAAAGGGCTTTGCGAACGAGTATTCGAAGGACGGCCTGCGCAAGCGGGCCGTCATTTTGATGCTTGACGGCACTTCGACAAACGAGCCGGACAGAAGAGTGGGATGGGACCGTCCAAGGGAGCCGCCTGAGGGTGCAAACTTCCACTCTCCCGGGATTGGATGTATCACTGAATGGATGGAGAGGCGTGAATAAAAAAGGCGCGACCAGTGGGTGCGGGACCCCGGGGCGCGCCTTTTACGGACGGGAAAAGTTCAGCACGTCTGAATGACATGGGTGGCTGCACTATTCCTTTGCTGTAGGTTCGATTTCACCGTTCTGCTGTTCGGAACCCGCATTCCCCTGCCGGGTCGCTGCCCTGAGCAGCATCGCCGCCTGCATTTCCAGTTTTTCGAGCTGGGCTTCCCGGCTGGCCGGGTCGTCGGGGACATGCCTGTCGTCAGACATGACTTCCAGCTCGAGCAGTTGCGCGGCGAGTGTGGGATGCGTGTTGGATGACATTTCCGGCCTTCCTCACATTCAAGCGGTTCGGGTGTTACCCTTGGGGCCGGCGAGGAACCAGATGATAAGGCCGAGCACCGGCAGAACAATGATCAGCACGGTCCACAGGGCTTTCGCGCCGGTCGAGGCCGAAGACTGGAAAATGCTGAAAATCGCCCAAACCATGGCGATGAGAAGAATGAGGCCGAGCAGGCCGCCAACTTCGATACCCATAATAATACTCCTTGATGCCGATTGCAGGCCGCGCAAGAGCGCGCGCCCTGCCAGACAACGCCGCAGCAACGCGAATGTTCCACGCGGGGTCGGAAAGTTGATGGGCCGGATGCTTCAAGAGAGAGCAGGTGGACGGAACCGGCAGAAATCGACTGCACGGATCCCTAAAGAAGGAGGCGACCGGCGGGCGTCGATGGAGGCCCGCCGGCGATTGAACAGTCAGATCGGATAATGCGGCGTGCCATCCTGGATGGTGATCCAGCGCAGTTCGGTAAACTCGGCAATGCCCCAGTTGCCGCCAAAACGCCCGTAGCCTGAGGACTTGACGCCACCGAACGGCATCTGCGCCTCGTCGTGCACCGTCGGGCCGTTGATATGGCAGATGCCGCTTTCAATCCGCTTGGCAACGTTCATGGCCTGCATCACGTCGCGGCTGAAGACGGCCGACGACAGGCCGAAATCGCTGTCATTGGCTATCCGCACGGCCTCGTCGACCGATCCGGCACGGATGATGCTGACCACCGGGCCAAAGCTTTCCTCGGTGTAGAGCCGCATGTCGGGGGTGACGTGGTCGAGGGCTGCCGCATTCAGGATGGTACCTTCGCCGCCGCCGGCAATCAGCTTGGCACCCTTTCCGACACCGTCCTCGATCAGTTCCTTGATCCGTTCCGCCGCCGTCGCGTCGACCAGCGATCCGAGCGGCGATGATCCCTCGCGCGGATCACCCGCGGTCAATTGTTCCACCTTCTTCGCAAAGGCCTCGACGAACTTGTCGCCGATCGAACCGACGGCAATGATCCGTTCGGTCGACATGCAGATCTGGCCCTGGTTCATGTAGGCGCCAAACCCGGCTGCAGCGACCGCTGCATCGATGTCGGCGTCCTCGAGCAGGATCATCGGCGCCTTGCCGCCAAGTTCCAGGAGCGCAGGCTTGAGATAACGGCCGGCCAGTTCGCCGATCACCTTGCCGACGCGCGTCGAGCCGGTGAAATTGACCCGGCGGACGGCCGGATTTGCGATCATCGCTTCGACCAGGGCCGGCGCGTCTTCGGGCGCGTTGGATATGGCATTGAGCACGCCGTCGGGCAGACCGCCCTGCGCCACCGCCTCGATGATCAGCGCGTGGGTGCGCGGGCAGAGTTCGGATGTCTTCATCACCACGGTGTTGCCGCAGGCAAGCGGAGTGGCAATCGAGCGGATGCCGAGGATGACCGGTGCGTTCCACGGCGCCATGGCGAGCACGACGCCCGCCGGCTGGCGAATGGCCATCGCCATCGAGCCGGGGCGGTTCGATGGAATGATCTCGCCCTTGATCTGCGTGGTCAGTGAGGCGGCCTCGATCAGCATGTTGGAGGCGAGCATCACGTTGAACCTTGCCCAGGCTTCCGTCGCGCCGATCTCGTCCTTCATCGCCTGAACGATGTCGTCGGCCCGGTTGTTGAGCGACGTCGCGGCATCCGTTAGCATCTTGCGGCGTGCGGCCGGTCCGGTTTCAGACCAGGCCGGGAAGGCTGCGGCGGCCGCATCGACGGCCCGTGTCGCGTCCTCGACCGAGGCGGCGGCAGCGACCGTGACCGTCTCGCCGGTGACCGGGTTCTTCCGCTCGAAGGTCGCGTTGTTGGAGGCAGCGACGTGCTTGCCGCCGATGTAGAGATCAAGATTGGTCATGTTGTTGGGCCTCTTCTGTATCTTCTCCCCGCCAAGGAAGGCGCGGATCACTGCGGGATCGTTTCGCAATTCGGATGCGGTTCCTGAGCCGGTGATCGCACCGGTCTCGATAAGGTAGGCGCGGTCGGCAAGCGCCAAGGTCGCCCGGGCATTCTGCTCGACGATGACGATGGTCAGGCCGGTCTCCCGGATCTTTGCAAGCGCCGCGAACACTTCCTGGGCGACGATCGGGGCCAGCCCGAGCGAGGGTTCGTCGAGCAGCAGCAGCTTTGGCGAGGACATCAGCGCCCGTCCGATCGCCACCATCTGCTGTTCGCCGCCAGACATCGTCCCCGCCAGCTGGTTGCCGCGTTCGGCAAGCTTCGGAAACAGCGCATGCACGAGTTCCAGGTTCTTGCCGGCATTGGCCTCGGCGCGCCGGGGCAGGGCGCCGAGCCTGAGGTTTTCGGCGACCGTCATCTGCGGAAAGATGCCACGGCCTTCGGGAACGATTACGATCCCGTGCTCGACCACCTCGTGCGGCGGCAAGGCCAGGATGTCCTGTCCGTCATAACTCACGCTGCCGCCTGCGGGCTTTGTTCGTCCGCCGATGGCGCCGAGCAGCGAGGACTTGCCGGCCCCGTTTGCGCCGAGAATTGCCACCATCTCGCCCTTGCCGACCTCGATCGAAACCCGGGCGATTGCCACGTGTTTTCCGTAGGCAATACTGATGTCGCGGACTTCAAGCATCTTCGGCATCTCCCAGGTAGGCAGCGATCACGGCCTTGTCGGACAGGACTGTCGAAGTCTCCCCATCGGCGATAAGCCGGCCCGCGTTCATGACGGCGCAGCGCGGACACAGCGCCCGGACCGCCTCCATGATGTGCTCGACCATGATGATGGTGATGCCCGAGCCCGAAAGGCTTTCAATCAGCCTTATGCCTTCCTGCAATTCGGTCGGATTGAGACCGGCGAGCCATTCGTCGAGCAGCAGCAGTTCCGGTTCGGCGGCCAGTGCGCGGGCCAGTTCGAGCCGCTTCTGGTCGATATAGTTGAGATCGCCTGCGCTGGCGTTGGCCCGGTCGCCGAGCCCGGTCTTTTGAAGCGCCGCATGCGCCACCCGCTCGGCTTCCTTGCCCCAGTGGGCGCGGTGGCCGAAGACGGCGGGGAGCATGACGTTTTCAAGCAGCGTCAGAGACGGCAGGATCCGCACGAGCTGGAATGTCCTGGCGATGCCGGCGCGGGCGATTTTGTCGACCCGGGCACCGGCAAGGTTCCTGCCGTTGAAGATGATCTTGCCCGAGGAGGGCGCAAGGAAGCCCGAGATCAGGTTGAGCAGCGTGGTCTTGCCCGATCCGTTCGGACCCAGAAGCCCCATGATCGTGCCGCTCTCCATTTCGAAGGAGACCTGGTCGACGGCTTTCAGGCCGCCAAAGAACCGCGAAACGGTGTCGACGTGAAGAAGGGTCATTTGCCGCGCCTCCCAAGCCACGCGCGCAGATCGTCAAGGCCGGCGAGCACACCGTTCGGAAGCACGAACACCACCGCGATGAACATCAGCCCCAGGAAGATCGGATAGGTGTCGGGGAAATTCACAGACAGCCATTCGAACAGAAGGAACAGCGGAATGGCGCCCACCAGCGGTCCCCACAACCGGTTGGCTCCGCCCAAAAGCGCCATGATGACGGTCAGGAAGCTCACCGTCGGATTGAACACGATCAGCGGCTCGACATAGACCCAGCGGGGCGAGCCGACCGCGCCGACAAGCGTGATCAGCGTGGCCGAGATGGTAAAGGCGACCAGCTTGGTCCGCGCCAGGTGGATGCCCGAATGCGCCGCCACCACCTCGTCGTCGCCGATCGCCCTGAGCGCCAGTCCCAGCCTGGTGCGGTTGATCCAGGCGGTCAGCCCGATCGCGATCGCCGCCAGCACCAGCATCTGCCAGTAGATGTCCCGTGCGGTCAGATCGAGGAAGATGTAGCGCCCCAGCGTGCCGGTGATCGAGACCTCGTACCAGGTGATCAACTGCCGGACCAGTTCTGCAAGCCCGAAGGTGAAGATGACGAAATAGATGCCCGAAAGCCTCAGCGTCGACAGCCCCACCAGCAGCGCCATGGCAGCACCGATCAGGGCCGCGCACAAGAGTACCGCCGGGTAGGGAAGACTCTCGTTGAGCACGGCGACCGTGTAGGCCCCGGTGCCGTAGAACGCCACGGTCGCCAGCGATATATAATGCGTATGGCCGGAAAACAGCGCCCAGGCCGAGGCCAGCGCCACGTAGCTTGCCATGCCGATCAACAGCCCGAGTTCATATTCGGACACGAACCGTGGAAGGACGGCGAGGGCGGCAAGAGCCAGGAGTGCGATTGCCAGACGGATCATGAACGCCTCCCGAACAGGCCCTGCGGACGCCAGATGAGAACGACGAGGAAGATGGTGAAGGTTGCTGCCAGCGTGAGGCCAGGATCGAAGGTGGTCGCAACGAAGGTTTCGACCAGTCCCAGCGCAAAGCCTGCGGCGAGCGCCCCGGCGACATTGCCGACGCCACCCATGATGACGATGATCAGCGCCTTCATGGTGAACACCACCCCGTCATTGGCGGAGAAGGTCTGGTACATCGCTATGCTGGCGCCGCCGACCGAAGCCAGCGCGGTTCCCAGCGCAAAGCCCTGGCGGCTGACCTTGTTGACATCGATGCCCACAAGCGGCGCCGAGCCCGGGGTCAGCGCCACGGCGCGCAGGATCAGTCCCCAGCGGCTCCAGTTGAGCAGGACGATCAGGCCGAGTCCCGCGAAAAGGCAGATGCCGAAGGCAATCAGCCGGTTCAGCGCCACCGAGACGCCGAGCACGTTCACGCCCTGGTCAAGATAGGAAATCGAGGTGAAATTGGCCCCGAAAAGCACCAGCATGATGCCCTGCAGCACGAACAGAAGACCGAATGTCGCCAGAATGGAATCGACTTCCAGCTTTCCGGGCTTGCCGGCGGCACGGCGGACCAGCGGACGCATCATCATGGTGTAGAGTATCCAGCCGGTCAGGTAGCCGGCGGGAGCGATCATCACGATCGCCAAGAGCGGCGGCAGGCCGGCGGTCTGGAACAGGAAAACCAGTCCGAAGGCCGCCAGCAACGTGACCTCGCCATAGGCCAGATTCATGATCCGGGCGATGCCGTATTGCAGCGTCAGTCCGAGCGCCAGCAGCGCATAGGTGCCGCCCAGCACCAGGCCGAGCACAAGCGTCGTCATAGCAGTGGTCCGCTTCTGTCAACAATGGAGAGGGAAGGGCAGCCATTTGCGGCTGCCCTCGGGCGCTTGAACCGGATTACCAGTTCGGCTTCGGGACGATCGGAGCGACGGCGCCGTCCTTGTCAGCCGGATTGACGGCGACAAAGGTGCCGTTCTGCCACTGGCCGACCCACCACAGGTCACGCAGCTGGTTGTCCTCGAGCTTGACGTCGCCGATGATGGTGCTGAACGTGCCGGTCGAGAGTTCCTGGGCCAGTTTCTCGTGGTCCAGGCCGACCCGCTCGACCGATTGCGCCAGCATTTCCAGCGACGCATAGGTGATCGCCGAAGCCCAGCTGTCAGGTGGTGCGCCGGCGCTGTCGGTGTGCCGGGCGAAGTAATCCTGGATCGCCGGGGAGGCGGCATTGACGCCGCCGATAGACATCACGCCTTCCTGCTTGCCGTCGGCGATCTTGCCGTAGATCGGAAATGCGCCGCCCACTCCGACATAGAAGACCTTCGGATTGTAGCCCATCGACTGGGCGGTCTTGGTCATGCCGAAACTGTCGGGCGGATAGGAGAAGGCGACAAAGCTGTCAGCGCCGCTCGCCTGGGCTTCCGCCATCAGCGCGGCGAAATCGGATGTGCCGAGCGGATAGGTCTTGTCGTAGACGACCTCGAGGCCGGCTTCCTCAAAAGCCGGGCGGGCGCCGTTGACCAGGTCGATGCCGAAACCGTCGGCGACGGAAACCATGGCGATCTTGTTGTTGAGCGTACCGGCTGCCACTGCGGCCTTCAGGACGCCAGCCAGCCCGTTGGCATAGTCATGGCCGCCGCCGAGCATCCAGTAGCTGCGCTTCCAGCGGGCGGCGAATTCCGGCGCCTTGTCGGTCACGGCGGTCACGCCGAGCTGCGGATAGCCGAACCGGTCCATTAGCGGTGCGATGGCCAGGTTGGAACCTGTGCCCCATGGCGGCAGGATCAGATCAACATTGTCCTTGGTGGCCAGCCGCTCGATGGCGCGGACCAGGTCTTCGTTCGAGGACCGGTCGTCATATTCGATGACCTCGATCATCCGCTTCGAGCCGTCCGGCATGGTCAGGCCGCCGGCAGCATTGACGTCCTTGACCCACAATTCATAGTTCGGGATCGTGGTGATGCCTGCGCCGGTGGCGTTGGGTCCTGTCTTTGCGACGGCATAGCCGATCGTGATCGTGTCATCGGCTGCGTGGGCGAGGTTGGCGCCGATCAGCATGGTCATGGCCACGCCGGATGCGAGCGCACGCATAGTGTTGCGTCGGGTGATTTTCATAGGTTTTCCTCCCAATTGCGGCCGGAAGCGAGGGTTTTCAATCACCTTCGCCCGATATCCGCAGTGTTTCAGCCGAACTCCCAGTAACGGCTGTGATTGAGTATCAATCAGGGTCCGGCATAAGAATATGCACTTTTGTCGCAAAGAATTGCACTTTTGCTTGCATTTCTGACCTGATCCGCGATCTTGCCGCCATGAGACCAGCAAATCTGACCGCCAGTGACGATCGCCCGATCCTGTCTCTGCTTCACATCCGCAGTCCGCTCACCCGCGTGGCCTATCGCGTCCCGGCGGACTCGGCCTGCCTCGTCTTGCTGTTTGCCGGCAAGCTGACGGTCTCAGAACCCGGCGCAGCGACCGGTACCGTAAGGGAATTCGAGGCTCCGCGACTGATCTGGATTCCGGCCGGCAAGGCCCGCGATCTCGGTGCGCCGGGCGGAACCCGCGGGATGGTCATGCTCGCTCCGCGCCAGACCCTGGTGCGTTCCCTGCCGGCAAGCCTGCTCGCCGATCAGATTGGAGTCCTGCTCAGAGAAGGCATATCGCAGCCGCTGGGGCAGAACGATGCCATCGTGCGCCTGCTCGTCGGTGTCGCCGCCGAAAAACAGGCCAACTTGCCAGGCAGCAGCCAGGCTTTGGAGCATTTACTCGGACTGATCCTGCTGCACCTCTGGCGCATGCTGGGCACGGATATCATCTCCAGGCAGCGTTCGCCGCGGGGTCTGGCCGAGCGGTTCGTCATGCTGACCGGGCAGCACAGGCACCAGCACTGGACAGTCGAGCGCTACGCCGAGGCGCTCGAAGTCAAGCGCGACCGGCTTAATGTCTCGGTCAGGCGCGCCACCGGCCTTTCGCCGCAGGCCTATCTGCACCGCGAGATCATGCGCGACGCCTGCGAGCTGCTGGCCAGCACCGGCTTGCCGGTCAGCCAGATCGCCTTCCGCCTCGGTTTTGCCGACCCGGCCTATTTCAACCGCTTCTTCACCCGCCAGTCGGGGCAGACACCGGGCAAGTACCGTCATGTCCTGCGCAGCAGGAAGGAGCAGGGCGACCTCACCTATGCCGCTTGGCCGTAGGGCCGCCTCGTCAGGCTATGTGTCAGCGCTTGTTGTAGTTTCCGAACTTGACCCATGCGCCGCCGCGTTTGGAAGACTCGACGCAGGCGGTGACGAAGGCGACGCCTGCCAGGCCCTCTTCGATGCCAGGATGGATGACGCCTTCGGGGGCAGGCTTGCCGTCCCGATGCGCGATGATGGCTTCGGCCGCCTCGTTGTAGATGGTGGCGAAGCCTTCGAGGTAGCCTTCGGGATGGCCGCCCGGGATGCGGCTGACGCGCTGGCCGGCCGCCGTTGCGCCCGCGCCGTTGCGGGTCAGCAGCCGCTTGGGTTGCCCCAGCGGTGTGTGCCAGAGATAGTTCGGGTCTTCCTGGGCCCATTCGAGCCCGCCCTTTTCGCCGTAGATGCGGAGCTTCAGCGCGTTCTCGTTGCCCGGCGCCACCTGGGAGCACCACAGCATGCCCTTGGCGCCGCCCGCAAACCGCATCAGCACGTGTCCATTGTCATCGAGCTTGCGGCCCTTGACGAAACTGTCGAGATCGGCGCAGAGCTCAGCGAGCTCAAGCCCCGAGACGAAGCTTGCCAGGTTGAAGGCATGGGTGCCGATGTCGCCGGTCGAGCCGCCAAGGCCGGAGCGCGCCGGATCGGTGCGCCAGCCGGCCTGTTTCTGCCCGGTCTCCTCGAGGTTTTCCGACAGCCAGTCCTGGGCATATTCGACCTGCACCAGCCGGATCCGGCCCAGTTCGCCGCTTTCGATCATCTCGCGCGCCTGGCGGATCATCGGGTAGCCGGTGTAGTTGTGCGTGAGCACGAACAGCGCGCCCGACGTTTCCGCCGCCTTGGCCAGCTTCTTCGCGTCGGCCAGCGTCGAGGTCAGCGGCTTGTCGCAGATCACGTGGATGCCGCGCTTGAGGAATTCGCGCGCCACCGGATAGTGCATGTGGTTGGGCGTGACGATCGCAACCGCCTCGATGCCGGTCTTCAGTCGCGCTTCCCGCTTGGCCATCTCGACATAATCGCCATAGGCGCGGTCGGGCGCGACGCCGAGATCGGCGGCCGAGGCCTTTGATTTTTCCGGCGTCGAGGAAAACGCCCCGGCGACCAGCTCGTAGCGGTCGTCGATGCGCGAGGCGATGCGGTGGACGCCGCCGATGAACGCGTCACGCCCGCCGCCGACCATGCCGAGACGGATCCGCCGCGCGGCGGTGGTGCTGGAGCCTTGGGTAGCCATGTTTGATCTCCCGCTTACGAAATGCCGAGCATGCGGCGGTTGGCAGCATCGTCGGTGCCGCCATCGGCGAAGTCGTCAAAGGCGCGCTCGGTGACCCGGATGATGTGGTCCCTCACAAATTGCGCCCCCTCGCGCGCGCCGTCTTCCGGGTGCTTGAGGCAGCATTCCCATTCGACCACGGCCCAGCCATCGAAATCATTGGCCGCCATCTTCGAGAAGATCGCCCCGAAATCGACCTGTCCGTCGCCGAGCGAGCGGAACCGGCCGGCCCGGTCGACCCAGGACTGGTAGCCCGAATAGACACCCTGGCGTCCGGTCGGGTTGAACTCCGCGTCCTTGACGTGGAACATCCGGATCCGGTCCTTGTAGATGTCGATATTGTCGAGGTAGTCGAGGCATTGCAGCAGGTAGTGCGACGGATCGTAGAGCATGTTGCAGCGGGCATGGTTGCCGACGCGCTCGAGGAACATCTCGAAGGTGACGCCGTCATGCAGGTCCTCGCCCGGATGGATCTCGTAGCAGATGTCGACGCCGCAGTCCTCGGCATGATCGAGGATCGGACGCCAACGCCTGGCCAGTTCGTCAAAGGCGGTCTCGACCAGGCCTGCCGGCCGCTGCGGCCAGGGGTAGAGATAGGGCCAGGCCAGAGCGCCCGAGAAGCTTGCCATCGCATTGATGCCCAGGTGTTTTGAGGCCTTGAGCGCCATCTTCACCTGCTCGACCGCCCATTGCTGCCGCGCCTTCGGATTGCCGCGCACTTCAGCTGCCGCAAACCCGTCGAAGGCCTCGTCATAGGCCGGATGCACGGCGACGAGCTGGCCCTGCAGATGGGTCGACAGCTCGGTCACCTCGATGCCGTTGTCGCGCGCAATACCTTTGAATTCGTCGCAGTAGTCTTTCGACGCGGCGGCTTTCTGAAGATCGATCAGGCGCCCGTCCCAGCTCGGCACCTGGACCCCCTTGTAGCCGCACTCCGCCGCCCACTTGGTGATCGACTCCCACGAATTGAACGGCGCTTCATCGCCGGCAAACTGCGCCAGGAACAACGCCGGCCCCTTGATCGTTCTCATAGCTTTCCTCCTCCAGAATTCAATCGCCCCGCGGCGTTCGTTAAACGACGAGCGTGGAATCGTGTCGACATGCATCCGTCCCGCACCACCCCAAAATGAGATGCCGGAGGCGTTAAGACCTCCATTTTGGTGCAGGTCTCCTCACGGATATGCAACGTTCCCGCCTGTGTTCGGTGCTCTCCCGGCCGCATTATTAAATCGTTTGTATCTTCGCCAATACACTGCTTCCGGTGATTAGGCAAAACCGATATCCGGATTGCCGTGACTGTCGATGCTGATCGCCGGCGCTCCTTTGCCCGGCTAACCGATCAGCTTTGCGCTGCAGTTTCGGCATGGTGCTGGAGGGATCCGGGGCGTCCGGCCAAATGCCTCATCGAGCCTTGTCTTTACCGCGGCCTTGATCGCTGTTCCCGCATCTGATGGCTGATCGATCCGGTTTGACTTCGTACGCAAAACAATCAGAAATGGCGTTTATGAAGCCGACGGCTGAGCCCGGCACTTGTTCCAGTCTGCCCCACCCGGCGGAGCTAGTTGATGTGGTAACAAGCGTGATTGATCCCCGAAAACGTGATTTTCTGACCAGCCTGTTTGAGGCCGCCGTAGAGCGGGCCGATCCGCGAAAGGCATTGATCGATGCGCTGCCGGAAAGGCCTTTTGGCAGGACCGTGGTGATCGGTGCGGGGAAGGGCGCGGCCCAACTTGCCGCGGCGTTCGAGGATCTGTGGGACGCTCCGCTGTCAGGCGTCGTCGTGACCCGGTATGGCTACGCCGCGCCGTGCCGCAGGATCAAGGTTCTCGAAGCCAGCCATCCCGTACCGGACCAGGCCGGACTTGAAGCAACCCGGACCCTGTTTGATGCCGTGTCGAACCTGACCGCGGACGATCTGGTCGTAGCGCTCATCTGCGGCGGCGGGTCGGCGCTTCTTCCGGCCCCGCCCGAAGGCCTGACGCTTGCTGACGAGCAGCAGCTCAACCAGGTGCTGCTCGCCTCAGGCGCCCCGATCGGGGTGATGAACGCGATCAGAAAACATGCAAGCCGGATCAAGGGCGGCCGGCTTGCTGCCGCCGCCTGGCCGGCCAGGGTGGTCTCGCTGGTTGTCTCCGACGTGCCGGGAGACGAGCCCTCCCAGGTGGCCTCCGGCCCCACCGTGCCCGACCCGGTCACCATGTCCGAAGTCCGGTCCATGATCCAGGCCCGCAACATCGTCCTGCCCGAACGGATCCAGCGGCATTTTGCCAGCGGTGCCGATCTGCCGCCCCGTCCCGATGATCCGGTCTTTGCAAACAATGAGGTTCGGGTTATCGCATCGGCCGGCTTGTCCCTTGAGGCCGCGGCCGATCTGGCGCGCAAGTCCGGGATCGATGCCGCCATCCTGTCTGATGCGGTGGAGGGAGAAGCCCGGGATGTCGGCCTCGTCCATGCGGCGATCGCCCGGGAAGTCGCCGGCCGCGACCGTCCGTTCGCCAAACCCGTCGTTATCCTCTCCGGTGGAGAGACCACGGTCACCCTGAAAGGAAAGGGCAAGGGCGGGCGCAACACCGAATTCCTGCTCTCCTTTGCTTCCGCCATCGATGGCGTTGACGGGATTGCCGCGCTCGCCGCCGATACCGACGGCATTGACGGATCCGAGGACAATGCCGGCGCTTTCGCCGGTCCGCAAACCGCAGCTGAAATGCGGGCACGTGGCATTGATCCTCTGGGGAGCCTTGCCGCCAACGATGCCTGGACGGCCTTCGATGCGATCGGTGCGTTGTTTGTTACCGGTCCAACCGGCACCAACGTCAATGATTTCCGGGCGATCCTGATCGGAGACGTGCCGGATTGAGCAATTTTGGAAGCTGTCGGCAAGCTGTCAGTTGGATTCCGTCAGGGGGTGTTGGGCGTGCTCGGGCATATTCTTGAACGCCCGTGCGATGTACCGCAGGCGCATGTGAAGAGACGCCACGCCAAGTAGGCACGCTTGGAACAGAAACGCCGCCGAGCGGACGTTCATCATGCAGCCGAGTGCATTCTCAGTGAAATCTGGCTTCCGACATAGCTGCGCAACTGCACCAGCGCATTGTCGAGTTCCGCCGCTTCCTCAAGCAGGTCGTAGTTTCCCGGCTCGGCCGAAATCTCTCCGTAGAGCAGAGCCGAGATCCGGCACAGGTTGTTCAGGCAACCGTAAATCACTTGCTTCTGGCGGGTAGGAGTATTCGCATCTTCTGTCAGGCGAATGATTTCAGGCGCTTTGGTTTCGTGAACTCTCTTCAGATTTTCGAGCCGTTGTGAAACTGTCATCTGTTCGTGTCCTGACAGGAGTTGTTGGCGACACTCAAATCACGACTCAATACTGATGATTTAAAATAGAACTTTATAAGATAAGCCATGATTCGCAATGAATTGTCCAGTTTTCGCGCTGGTCTTATGATTTGCGCAAGTGGTAAGCTTGCAACGGGGTCTGTGATCTGCTCGCATTTTCGGGAATGAAAAGCCGCTCACAGTCTTGCGGTCCGCGCCCATCTAGAGGGAGCAGTCCAAATCCTTTTCTGATCAGTTCAGAAACAGCGTTGCACGTAGCTTCGGTTGTAGCAATTCACCCAAGGTCGCGGGGGGACATGTTTCCACAGTTAAATACGCCTGTATTTTAGAACGGGCTTGAAATAGAGAGATAATCCTGTTCCGACCTGTGACGATTCGAAATTCGATGCCGCTGCAATAGGTATCCTTATGGCGCTGTTGCCCGCCGCACTTTAAGACCTGTTGGCCCGTTCCCGCTGACAAGAACCTGCCTGAGAGTTTTGGCCATGACCGACCCCGCTGACCGCGAAGAAGACATCACTGCGTCTCCATCCCCGTCGGAAGCGATGGATCAGGACGACATCTACGGCGACGACGGTTCCATCCGGCAGGATTACCTTACCGCGGTGGGCGCTGCGATTGCCGACCGGGATGTTCTGTTCCTGCGCGAGCACGTCGTTCGCCTGCACGAATCCGAGCTCGGCGACCTGCTGGAATCGATCAATGCCGCCCAGCGCCATGCGCTGGTCTCGCTGCTCGGCGATGATTTCGACTTCGCCGCGCTGACCGAAGTCGACGAGGCCATCCGCCTGGAGATCATCGAGGCGTTGCCCAACGCCAAGATCGCCGAAGCCCTCGGAGATCTCGATTCGGACGACGCGGTCTACATTCTTGAAGACCTCGACGAGGCGGACCAGAAGGAAATTCTCGCAGCCCTGCCATTTACCGAGCGGGTGCGTCTGCGCCGCTCGCTGGACTATCCCGAGGACACGGCCGGCCGCCGCATGCAGACCGAGTTTGTCGCCGTGCCGCCGTTCTGGACGGTTGGCCAGACCATCGACTACATGCGTGACGAGGAAGATCTGCCCGACAGCTTCAGCCAGATCTTCGTCATCGACCCGACCTTCAAGCTGGTCGGCGCAGTGGCTCTCGACAAGATCCTGCGCACCAAGCGGCTTGTTCGCATCGAAGAGGTCATGGACGAGACCCGCTACCGCATCAATGCGGAGATGGACCAGGAAGAAGCCGCGCAGCTGTTCGAGCAGTACGACCTTCTCTCCGCCGCCGTGGTTGACGAGAACGAGCGCCTGGTCGGTGTGCTGACCATTGATGACGTGGTCGACGTCATCCATGAGGAAGCCGAAGAGGACATCAAGCGTCTGGGCGGCGTGGGCGACGAGGAACTCTCCGACAGCATCCTGTCGACCGTGCGGTCGCGTTTTACCTGGCTGCTGATCAATCTCGGCACCGCCATCCTGGCCTCCGCGGTTATCAGCCTGTTTGATGCAACCATCGAGCAGATGGTGGCGCTGGCCGTGCTGATGCCGATCGTTGCCTCGATGGGCGGCAATGCCGGAACCCAGACCATGACGGTGACCGTGCGCGCTCTGGCCACCCGCGATCTTGATATCTACAATGCCGGCCGGATCATCCGCCGTGAAGCGGCCGTCGGTTTCATCAACGGGGTGTTGTTCGCGGTAATCATCGGTGTTGTCGCCGGCGCCTGGTTCTCGAGCCAGGGTCTTGGCGGCATCATTGCTGCGGCCATGGTGGTCAACATGCTGGCAGCGGCTCTCGCCGGCATCCTGCTGCCGCTGTTTCTCGACAAGGTGGGAGCCGACCCGGCGATCGCGTCGGCGGTGTTTGTCACCACCGTCACCGACGTCGTCGGCTTCTTCGCCTTTCTCGGATTGGCAGGATGGTGGTTGTCACTCGCCTGATTTGCGTTTGCAGCGGTGGCCATGCACGCGATTTTGACTTATACGTAAGCGTAAACTGTCATCAGAGATTTGCGGATAGGTCCCCCTTGGACAAGTACTATACCATTACCGAGTTGACCCGCGAGTTCGGGATCTCGACCAGGACCCTGCGTTTTTATGAGGACGAGGGGCTGATCCAGCCCGAGCGCCGCGGCCGGACACGTCTGTTCCGGTCGGCTGACCGGCGGTTGATCCAGGAAATCCTGCGCGGCCGCCGTATCGGCTTCACGATTGCTGAAATCCGGGAAATCATTCAGGTCTACAAGGACCCACCGGGCGAAGCGGGTCAGTTGAGGCTGCTCATGCGCAAGGTCGAGGAGAAGCGCGAGGACCTGCGCCAGAAGCGCAGGGACATAGATGAAACGCTGGTCGAACTCGACCACATCGAGGAATCCTGCCTGACCCGCCTTGCTGAAATCGGCGTCAACACCTGAGCCGGAAAGGCCGCAAACCGGGTCCTGAACGCCTCTCTGGTGGCGCTCAGATCCAGCGCCGGACCTTACGGCAATAATCTTCGAACTGATACCCGAACCGGGCCAGCAGATGTCGCTCCTCGCGCCTGATCGCAAGCAGGTGCGTGAGGATGCCGTCCACAGGCGCCAGCACCACGAACCAGGCATTCATAGAAACAAAGCCCATGCCTGCAAGCAGCACCATGTTGGCCAGATAGATCGGATTGCGGCTGTAGCCGAACGGCCCGTTTGCGACGAGGTGGCTGGAGCCCCGGTTTGGCAGGATGGTGGTCTTGGCTTCGTGCAGGGTGCGCATCGCCCAAAGGTCAATCCCAAGAGCCGCGACAATCAGGATGCCGCCAAGCGTTCTGGTGCCTGTGAACTCAAGTGGCAGCGGGGATGCAAGGTTGAGCAGGATTGCCGAGAGGGTAAAGCCCCCACAAGCAGCAATGGTGGCCAAGGAATGAAATTCGGTCTCTCCCGGTAGGCATTCATGTTTCGGAATCCCTGTTTTGGCAATTAAAAAAATAAATATTACAAATATATAGGTCTATCGTGACTGTGCCGTGCACTGCTCCGCAATTGCCGGTATTCGCGCGTCTGTTTCCTGGGTGATCTGCCCCGAAACATAGGGCTGGAACAATCCGCGCGACAGCAGTTCATCGGTCACACACCCGCAAAACCGTTGACAGAATGCCGCGCTGTTGTTGGCACTGCAACCTGTTTCGCACTCGGCGACGAATGCGGGCAGGGGGTCGACCGGAGTTGGTGGGGCGACCTGGGATGCAGCCCAGACCAGCGACAGCAGCACCGGTTGATGCAAGAGATAAAAGGCCAGACTGTGGCGGCCGCAGAAACGGGTTGCGCGTGCAACCGGGCTGTCGCCCGGCTCAATCGCTGCAAGGCGCTCGGTCAGACCGCGCGAAAGGGCGGCACGGGTCACGCCCATGCCGATCAGGAAAGGACCAAGCCAGGGCAGCAGCGGAACGAAATCGTTGGAACGCGGCGGCACCGTGAACAGGCCGATCCAGCTCAGCCAGGCCGGGTTGAATGCCTCGTTGCGGTAGACCAGGGGGACGGCAATGCAGAGAATTCCTGCAAGCACGGTCAGCGGTGCCGGCAGCCTCAGAAACGCCAGCCCGACGATGCTGGCGGCCGCGATTGCATGCAATATCCCAAAAAAGATGAAACTGCCCGGCGTGGCGAAATAGGTCGCCAGGCTGATCAATGCCGCCGCACCTGCAACCATGCCTATCCGTTTGGCAAAGGCGCTTGGCCTTACTCCCTTGCCATGGGCGAGGACAAGGCTGACGCCTGCGAGGAACAGGAAGCTTGCAGCGATCGCACGGGCGTAGAGCTTGAGAGGCCCATGCGTGCTGGTCCCCGGATCGATATAGCCGAACAGTTCGAGATCCCATGAGAAATGGTAGGTCGCCATGGCGAACAGGGCCAGGCCGCGAGCAAGGTCGAGCACATCGATGCGCCGCGTAGGTGTTTGCGGTTGCGGGGCAGTCCCGACGGTATCACTCAAGCCTGTTTCTCCATGGGAAGCATCGGCAAGGCCGCCGGCCTCCGTTCTAGAACCGATGCCTGCGAAAGGGAATCGGGTGAACTCCGTTATACCCCAAACAGTCTTCGAAACCTCCGCTCGCAGCCGATTACAAAGTGTCGGAAGGCGGTTTTCTCCCGCCGCTGCTGACCACGAGGCCGGCCAGTACCAGGGCCAGAGCCGCAACAAGATTGAGAGATATCGGCTCACCAAGCAGGACCACGCCCAGGGCCACTCCGAAAATCGGAACCAGATTGATGGAGAGTGAGAACCGCGTATAGCCGATCGAGCGGATCAGCGAGAACCTGAGGATATAGGCAATGCCTGTGGGAAACAGGCCGAGATAGATCAGCGAGCCGATGGCTGTCGCCGACAGTGCAGGCGACAACAGGCCTTCGGTCGCGATTGCCAGGGGAATGAGCACCGCGGACCCGATCGCCAGCGCGAGACAGGCGAGCCGGACCGGGGGAAGCGTGATGCGCCGTATCAGAAGCCCCGCCATGACATAGCAGGCCGAAGCCGCCAGCGCAGCAAGCTTGCCGAGCAGGGGGCCTCCCGCCAGCCCGGCGAAAATGCTGGGTCCCACCAGAACCACAATTCCCGAAAAACCCAGCAGCACGGACACCAGCTTGCGCGGTGTCAGCCGGTCGTCATCGGTCATCAGATGGCTGCCAATCAGCGCAAGAAAGGGCCCGGTCCCCATCAGAAGCGCCAGGACACTCGCCTCGATGGTCTTGCCGGCCCAGGCCACAAGAATGAACGGCACCACCACGTTGAGCAGCGCCATGCCGATGATCAGCGCCCATTGCCCGCGACTGGCGGGCCATACCATGCCGCGCCACATGGCATAGGGCAGAAGCACCATGAAACCGATGCCGACTCGGATCGCGGCAAGCCATACCGGCCCGGTCTCGGGCACGGCAAGCCTGATGGCGATGAACCCCGAGGCCAGCATCAGCGATGTCATGATCATGAGACCAAGATCGAGTTGCGTCGGGATCCTGATCGGTTGCGCGGGTGTGCTCATGACGCGCCAGACCCGTTGGCGTCGTTCGGCGGCAGGGCCAGGCGATAGACGCCGCGGAAGTCCGATGGATTGGCGGGCTTGTTCTTGCGCAGGATCTGGAGTTCACCCGCTTTGGCCATCTCGATGGCAACCGCGCGCAACGGCTTCATCAGGCGGCTCCATTGCTGCTCGTCCGGCCCGGCGATGGACCGCGCGGCTTCTGTGGGCGAGATGCTCTTGCCTTCCGGCTTCTGTGCAAGCAGGTCGAGTATGGCCGCCCGCAGCGCAGCCGGATCATGCGATTGATTGGATGTCACGAGATCACGGTGTCCTTGAGGATTGCATCGCGGGCATTGGAGAAGAATTGCCGCCGCAGCAACACCAGAATCACCAGCGTTGTCGAGCCCATGAGAAACCATGGCCCGGCGAACCAGCCGAGATAGCCAATGGAAAGAAAGGTGGCTCTCAGGCCGGAATTGAAATGACGTCCTGCGAGAATGTTGATCGAAGCGGCCCGGTTTGCCGCCGCCTCCAGCGCTGCATCGTCACCGCCGTCGCTGCCCTTCATCGGGATCGCGCCGAACAGGATCGAGGAATAGTTGAAAAGCCGGTAAGACCAGCCGAACTTGAAGAAGGCGTAGGCGAAGATCGCGATCAGGCCAAAGACCTTGAGTTCGAACGCGGCCGGATCTGCAACCAGCCTGATCGGCAGGTCATCGGCCACAGCCATCACCCGGTCGGTGGCGCCCAGCAAAGCAAAGCACCCGCCGATGGCAAAAATGGTGGTTGAGGCGAAAAAAGCCGTGCCGTTCTGCAAGCCGGCCATGATCGCGGTGTCGATCATGCGCAGGTCGCGCCGCGCCGCCACCTGCATCCAGCGCTTGCGATGCTGATTCATGGCCGTTGTCAGGCTCACCCGCTTGATCGGCAGGTGATTGTTTGACGCCAGCGAAAAGGCGAACCAGGAAAACGCAAACCAGCAGAATGCCAGATAGTCATGATTTGTCATGCTTCGGTTTTGGCATGAAGCGATTGCGGACGCAAAGCTTCTGTTGCGGGGTTGCCTGGTAACCATTCTTTCATGCCCATGGCCGAACTGTGGTCGAAATCAACGGGAGGTTTTTAGCCCGATCATGCTAAGGTGTTGAATTGTCATATAGCCATGCAGGAATGTCGGGGCTGATATGAAAACATGGCCACAGATTTGCCTTTTTTGCGGTTGCGAAAAGGTTTCCGGATCGTTAAACACCCGAGCCTGCGCCGAGCGCCGCCAAGCGGACGGGACGGCCTGAGATTTGTGTTTACAACCGGAGTGATCATGGAAGAGACCGCACAGAAATCCTGCTGGGGCATTACCGCCCGCGCAGTGATCGGTTTTTCGGGAATTCTCGCACTGGCCTACCTTTTCGGCGGCATCTGAGCGAACGTATCGTCTGACAATTTGTGATCTGAAAAGAACAGCGCATGGCCCCGGCGGCCGGCGCTGTTTTTCTTTGTCCGAATGGCACTCCACGAAAGCCCTGTCGCCTTAGCGGCACCGGACGTCGGTGGATTGACGGTCGCGCACCCGGCGCGCATGTAATGTGTGTCGTCTCACCGGAGCAGTCACGATCCATGTTTCTTTCAGTCTTTGATGTTTTCAAGATCGGCGTCGGCCCGTCGAGTTCCCACACCATGGGACCGATGTCTGCCGCCGTGCGCTTCCTCGATGAGATCGCCGGGTCCGACTGGCCCCGGCCGGCTGGCGCCAAGGTTGCCCAGATCAAGGCCTCTCTGCATGGTTCGCTGGCCTTCACCGGTGTCGGTCACGGAACGGGCAGGGCGGTGATTCTCGGCCTCACCGGCGAGTTGCCGGACCAGGTCGACCCTGACCGGATGGATGCGATCATCGACGGCGTGGAGAAGAGCCGGATGATCAACCCTCGCGGCCATCCCGGCTATCAGTTCGATCCGAAGGCCGACCTTGTCTTTGACAAGAAGAACCCTTTGCCGGGCCATGCCAACGGCATGACGTTTTCGGCCTATGATCGTGACGGGCAGATGCTGCTGCGCCGTATCTACTATTCCGTCGGCGGTGGCTTTGTCGTCTCCGACACCGAACTGGAGGCCATGAAGAGCGCAAAGAAGGCAGCTGTCGACAAGACAGTGCCCTATCCCTTCCGAAACGCCCAGCAGATGCTGGAAATGGCGAAGAAATCCGGCCTCAGCATCGCGCAGATGAAGCGGGCCAACGAAGAAACCCACATGTCCGGCGAGGAACTGGATGCCGGTCTCGACCGTATCTGGAGCGCCATGAGCGGCTGCATCGACCGCGGACTGGCTGGCGAGGGCATCATGCCGGGCGGTCTCAAGGTGCGCAGAAGAGCCCGCGTTCTTCACGACAAGCTGCAGGACGAATGGCGGCAGAACAGGCGCAATCCGCTGTTGGCCAACGACTGGCTGAGTGTCTACGCCATGGCGGTCAACGAGGAGAATGCCGTCGGCGGCCGTGTCGTTACCGCGCCGACCAATGGTGCGGCCGGCGTCATACCCGCCACCATCCGCTACGTTCTGCAGTTTCATGATGGTGCAGACCAGCAGGCTATCCGCGACTATCTGCTGACCGCGGCAGCGGTCGGCGGCATCATCAAGCACAACGCCTCGATTTCCGGCGCCGAGGTCGGCTGCCAGGGCGAAGTGGGTTCTGCCGCGGCGATGTCGGCGGCGGGGCTTGCCGCAGTCATGGGCGGCACTCCGGAGCAGATTGAAAATGCTGCCGAAATCGCGCTGGAGCATCATCTTGGCATGACCTGCGATCCGGTCGGCGGGCTGGTGCAGGTGCCGTGCATCGAGCGCAATGCGCTGGGTGCGGTCAAGGCCGTGACCGCAGCCTCCCTGGCGATGAAGGGCGATGGCCAGCATTTCGTGCCGCTCGACGCCTGCATCGAGACCATGCGGCAGACCGGGCTCGACATGAACGAGCGCTACAAGGAGACCTCCACCGGCGGCCTGGCCGTCAATGTGGTCGAATGCTGAGTGGCCTGGGCTGCTTTCGGGCGAGTGCCGCACGGGCGTCCGGACACTGAGCCTGTGGACGGCGCCGGGTTTCGTCCGCCTCTGTCTTGACCCCGGCCGGTCGGAACCCGATGTATCGTCCCATGGCTCTTCATCTTCTCAAACTCTGTGTCGGTGCGGAAAGCGTTGAGGACCAGCGCGACTGGATGCAGCGCCGCCTGGCAATGATGGCGGCCGCAGGACAGGAACCCGAGCAGTTTCACACCACCCGCATGGTCCCCAAGCGGATGGCCGAACTGCTCGATGGCGGCTCGCTCTACTGGGTGATCAAGGGCAATATCCAGGCCCGGCAACGTCTTGTCGACATCCGGCCATTCGTTGATACCGACGGTATCTCCCGGTGCCATCTCGTGCTTGAGCCGGTTCTGCACGAAACCTCCTGGGCACCGCGGCGCCCCTTCCAGGGCTGGCGTTACCTCGATCCCAAGGACGCGCCGCCTGATCTCGGCGCGCCTGGTAGCGGCGACGACGAATTGCCGCCCGAGCTCAAGCGGGAACTGGCGGGGCTGGGGTTACTCTGAGCGAAACGCCCCAGCTCTGGGCCTGATCAGAATTTGACTTTCAGATGTGCGCCGCCGCCAATCTCATGGCCATTCTGGTTGCGCGAAGCGGTCACTCCGGCGCGTATTGCTGTTCTGGCAGTCAGGGAACCGCTCAGTCCCAGCCCGCCTGTCACGGAATGTGCGCCCCGGTTCTGTCCGGCCTGCGTGAATGTCCCGAACAGGTGGCTCGTCGCGGAGACTTGGTGCGCCGTGGTCTTTGCGGCTTCGAAGTCGTGATCGTACCGCAGGAATGCGACCAGCATGAGATCACGGCCTGTCGCGGTGGTGGAGAGATCTGTACTGAAGTTCACGCCGACACCGCCTGTCAGGGCCTCGGCGTGAGCCTTTGCAATGCGGTAGTTGAAGTCATGCCCGCCGCTCTCGGCAAGGCCGCTCTGCCATATCCTGGAGTAGGAGCCGGTGACGAACGGCTCAAGACGCGTCGTGTCGTCAATCTCTATCCGGTAACCCAGCTGGGACGAGGCAAAGGCGCTTCTCGAGGTAAAGGCTGCGCTGGCCACGCCCCCGGTGAACAACCCGACATTCGGGTTGAAGCGCTTGGATGTGTGCCAGCCGTGTGCATAGCCCGCGGTCATCGACAGGACGAATTGGTCGATTTCTGCAAATCCGTAAACGCCTGCGACAGCACTTTGGCCCGAAAAGTCCTGAGACACCTTGTCGTGCTCGTGCATCGTCTTGTGGGCATAGCCACCATAGACGCCTGCACTGAAGCGCTCGTGCTCGATCAGGTCGGCGCCCACCAGCAGGTTGGACAGCGAGTAACCGAAATCGCCAAGACCGTTCTTGCCGTCCACACGTCCCCGAATATGCGAGACGTCCATCCACAGGCCATCATCTCTGGCGTTGGAGCCATCATCGGCCGACATGCGCGCCATTACCGACGAGGCAATGTGTTCGAGTTGTTCGAGGCCGACAGTCAGATTGGAGGAGTAGGGCTCCGCATGGACCTGGTCGAGTTGACCAACCTGAGCGTTCGTCAGTCCCAGCCAGGCGGTGCTGACGGTTTGTCCGTTGCTCAGTCGCTGTTGACCGCCACTGCCGCTTCCGGTCCCGCCCGGAGCGGTGCCGCCGCCAGCGATGCCGTTGACCACGGTATTGTGGTGGGTGGCCGCAATAGCCGAGGCCAGTGTAGACCACGGTGTTGAGGCAGGCAGTTTCGACGGCACATGGCCCGGAGTGGCGGAATTGTCGGTGAAGCCGACCACAACCTGACCGGTGGCACTGGGCTGGCCGATCAGCCTGGCCGAAAGATGGGCGTTGAGCGATCCGCCCTCCACCAGCGTAACCGCATCGCTGTCGATGCTCGCTGCTGTCAGCACCGTATAGGTCGATCCGGTAAAGTCGGAAATTTCGCCTGCGCCGCTTGCTGAAAACCCGCTGTCCTTTTCAAGCGTGACGGTCAGGTTGTTGGCGCCGGTCAACGCCCCGGTGACGGAAAGCAGGTCTGCTTTCTGTGCTGCGTTGGGGTCGATTTCGGATATGAGTGATGTCGCTCCCTGAACGCCAAGACTGCCCTCAATGTTGAGTGTGCCGATTGACAGTCCCGGTGAAAGAACCGAGCCGGATCGCGTGAAGAAACTAACGCTGCTTCCGGCACCAGCTGCGCCGCGAATCGTCCCGTTGCCTGCCAGCGTTCCATCAAGCCTGACGAATTCCGTGTCGATGGTGCTGGCATCGAGTTTCAGGGTCGAGCCCTTTTCAATGCCCAGCACCTTTGCATTGGTAATGGCGCTCTGTTTCAGCGTCAGATCGGTTGGCTGGACAAATGTCTGTCCGATGATGTTGTAGGCGCCAATGGCAACCAGGTTGGGATTGGAGATGCTAAAGCTCTGATAGGTCCGAGGTTGGGCGCTCACGATGTAAACGTCCTGGATCTGTTTGATTCCCGATGCCTTGGTCAGCTCTATCGAGCGGTTCTCGCCGATGTCCACACCCACGAGGTTCACTCGCATCGCTCCGATTGAGTCAGCTATCGGGAGAGGGTGAGTTCTCAGGAACGGCGTACCCGGATTGGGGGCTGCGGCAATGCTTGTACCGGACAGCAGGATGGAATTGAGATGATAGGAATCGATGACAAAGGAAGGGGCAAAGGTCTGCCCTGTATAGACATCCAGCACGCCATTTGGTGGGATCGTGCCCGCTTGGAAGATTACATCGGTGCGCGAACTCAAACAGTATCTCTTTGGCGGATCCAGCGTGGCGGGATTCACGAACGCGTTGCCCGAGACCACGAAAGTGCCCACTCCCGCGGATATACAGCCCGATGCGGATGCGGGCTTGATTCCGAGCGGAACGGCCACGGCAACCGTCGCCAGCCCGACCATCAAGTTGCGATGCATGCTTCGTGAAATGTGCGGCCTGCAAACGATGGCTGGTTTCAAGGTTGCGCCCCTTTTGATCTTGAGCAAATAAGTAAATGCTCAAATAGCTGGCGTAACCTTGTGTGAAACTATTCCAAAGCCGCTGCACTGGATCACCAACGCAGTTCATGCTGCTTAACGTCTTGAATTTGACAGTTGTGTCGTAAGATACGGAGTGAATGATTCCTCTGTACTCCCAGTCTACACATTCACCCGGCCCGGGCAGTCCGCGTGGGCCGGCTCAGAATCGGCAAGCAGTTGGTTGAGGCGAACGGCTTGCCGATCGGGGACAGTACGACCTCGTGCAATCGACACGGCATGCGCCGGACCGGATGCGAAACCATGATACTCTTGTGTTTGTGGAACAAAGCGCCAAATAGGTTCTAACTGACCGCAGAAGTGAAGCTAAGAGTCGTCTGCGGGGCGAAGCAAATCCGAAAAGGGCGGTTCTACTCCTCAATGACAAAAGATAAGACCGGATCTGAGAAGGCCTTGTCAAAGCGTGGCGGTGCCGCGCCTGCAGAAGGCGCTGCCATGTCCTCGCGCTCCGAGATCGCGGCCTTTCTCACCGCCGCCAAATCCGTTGTTCCCGCAAGTGCCGGTGGCTCCGGCCGTCTGGCCTTTGCGCTGGACGCGACGATGAGCCGTCAGCCGACATGGGACAGCGCCTGCAAATTGCAGGCCGAGATGTTCGATGCGGTCGGCAAGACGGCCGCGCTGTCGGTGCAACTGGTCTACTTCCGTGGCCTCGGCGAATGCCGGGCGTCGCGCTGGGTCAACGACACCCGCCAACTGGCCGATCTGATGACCAGAATCGACTGCCGCGGCGGCCAGACCCAGATCGGACGGGTCTTGCGCCATGTTGCCGACGAGGCAAAGGACAGGCCGGTCAGTGCGCTCGTCTACATCGGCGATGCCATGGAAGAGGACATCGACAAGCTTGCCGTGGTGGCAGGAGAACTGGCGCTCAGGAAAGTCCCGTGTTTCATGTTTCACGAGGGCAATGATCCGGCGGCGGCCATAGGGTTTCGTGAAATAGCGCGGGTGACCGGCGGAGCCTATGTCCGCTTCGACCAGAACGCCGCATCGGAACTCGCAAGCCTGCTCAGAGCCGTTGCCACTTATGCCACCGGCGGCCGGCGTGCGCTTGAACAGTCCGGCGGATCGGCGGCGCGCCTGTTGCTTGAGCAACTTGGTCCGGGCAAGCCCGGCAAGGGCGGCGGGGCCGGACGGTCATGAGCGCGATCGCGGTATTCCTTGGCGGCTTGCTGGTCGTGGTGGCTGTCGCCGGTGGCCTGTTGAGCGTCAATCCTTCCGCTCTGGCCAAGGCTCTGAGATACGGCTTGCCCGTCGGACTCGGGGCGTTCGCCGTGACAATGATCATTCTCGGCCGGTCCGGCATAGGCATTCCGCTGCTCGCCGTTGCGGTTGCCATGCTCGCACGCGCCCGCAACGCCTCGCGCGCCACCCGGCAACCCGGTGGCCATTCCCATGTCCGCTCTGCGGCTCTCGAGATGGAGCTTGACCTTGATACCGGCGAAATGAACGGCCTCGTGCTGGCCGGCAGCTACGAGGGGCGGGAACTCGACGATCTCGACGACGCGGATCTCATGCACCTGTACACGGAGCTCGCCGCCGACGCCGAAAGCCTCGGCCTACTGGAAGCGTATCTTGACCGCCGCGCGCCCGACTGGCGTGCCGGCTTTGACATGAATGACGACGCGGGACTGGGAGCTTCTCCAGGCTCGGGCGCCATGACAGAGAAGGAGGCCTACGAGATCCTTGGTCTTGGCCCGGGGGCGGGTGAAGCCGAGATCCGCGAGGCGCATCGCCGCCTCATGAAGCGGATGCACCCCGACGCGGGCGGTTCTGCGTTTCTTGCTGGCCGGATCAACGAAGCCAAAGCTGTTCTCTTGAGTCGACATGACTGAATTCCCCGAATACGCGATACAAATACGTGGATATCCCCGGATCCTTTGCTTCCGGGCGCAGCGCTGAACAAGCGCCGCGGTTCTTCAGTTGGCTGTTGCCCAACAGGCGTAGCCTTTCTTCTTGAGTGTCTTGCAGGCCTGTGTGGCGGCTGCCTGTCCGTCAAAGCCGCCGAAACGGGCCCGGTAAAGCTGCTCGTTGCTCTTTGTATAGGCCATGGTGAACGGTTCGGTGCCCGACAGCGCGCTGCCGCCCGCGGTCTGCGCCCGCGCAAGCAGTTCGATTGCGGCATTGCGGTCTGGCATTGCACCGATCTGGATCATCCAGCCGTCCATGGCGGTGGTTGACGCGGTGGTGACCGGGTCGACCGCTTCGTTGGATGCTGTTTCCACCGGCAATGGCGGCACGACGGCCGGTGCGGGCGTTGGAATTGCGACCTTCTGGGCGATGAGCGAATTGACCAGCGCTGCGCGGCCAACCACAGGTTCGGGCGTGGGCGCTGCATAGGCAAAGGCCAGGCGCTGGTTGCCCTGATGGCGCTGCGAGGGAACCGGGCCGACCTTCGGCAGTTCCAGCGCGGCAATCGCCACAGCCATGTTGGCAGGCGCGCCGCGGGCAATCAGGTTGCCGTTGCCGCGGGTCGATGCCTTGGGCAGATACCGGGCGATCAGATCCTTCATCTGGGCGTTGCGGCTGGCACCTGTTCGCCCACCCATCACCACGGCGACAATCGAGCGGTCACGGTCGATCACCGATGAGACCAGATTGAATCCGGAGGCGCGGGTGTAGCCGGTCTTTATGCCATCGACACCGCGCACGGCGCCCAAAAGCCTGTTGTGGTTGCCCATCCGCGTCTTGCCGAAGGTGAAGGACCGGGTGGAAAAGTACTTGTAGTAACGAGGATGGTGCTCGCGCAACGCGATGCCGAGCCGCGCCATGTCGCGTGCCGTGCTCACCTGCTTGGAGTTGGGCAGGCCATGGGCGTTGCGGAAAGTGGTGCGGCTCATCCCGAGCGAACGTGCCTTGGCCGTCATCATTGCGGCGAACTTGGCCTCGCTGCCGCCCAGATGCTCGGCGATTGCCGTGGAGGCGTCGTTCGCCGACTTGGTTACCAGCGCATAGATCCCCTGTTCGACCGTGATCGAACGGCCGGTGCCGACGCCAAGTTTGGTCGGAGGCTCCTTGGCGGCGTTGGCGGAAAACTTGATGCGGGTGCTGAGCTTGATCTGACCGCGCTCCAGCGCCTCGAACACAAGGTAGAGCGTCATCATCTTGGTGAGCGACGCCGGATACCGCAATTCGTCCGCATCATGGGCGTAGAGCGTCTTGCCCGTCTTGGCATCGACAACAATGCCCGCATACTTGGAATTGGCAGCGGCCGGACCGCTTCCAAGCACAAGCGCAATGCCGATCAGGGCAAGCAGATGAAGCGCGGAGGAGGGAAGGGCGGCAAACCGGTCGGCTGAACTGGATTTACGCTGGTACACGATAACTCACTCATGAACTTGCAGGTGAAAGGGTTTCTGACTGACGCCCTCCTTGATCAGCCATTGTGTCCGATCTTAGCCCCGCGTCGTTACCAATCCGTTTATGATGAATTATTCCTTTCCGGGTTTTGTGCCGGAGCGACCCGTTGAGCCGGGTGCCGGTGTGCCATTGTGAAAACCGTGGATTCGCGACTTTGGTGCAATGCACAATATTCTTGACATTATTGTGCATTGCACATAGATGAAACTCATAACCTTCCCCAACGACAGGAAATTCCGCCATGATGAACTTTGACAGCACTTCGAAAATGAGCAAGGAAGCCATGGACAGCATGCTGACCACGGTTTCGTCGATGACCAAGGGTTTCCAGCAGATCGCTGCCGAAGCAACCGAATATTCCAAGAAGTCCTACGAGGACGGCACCGCCGTCGTCGAGAAGCTGGCATCTGCCAAGAGCCTCGACAAGGCTATCGAAATTCAGACCGACTACGCCAAGAACGCCTATGAGACGTTTGTTGCGCAGGCCACCAAGATGAGCGAACTCTACGCTGACATGGCCAAGGAAGCCTACAAGCCCTTCGAAAAGGCAGCAGCCAAGGTTTCCGCCTGATACCTGCCTGCCTTCCACCTGTCTGGGTGGAGGATCGAATTCGCGCAAACCCGGTCGCATATCCGTGCGGCCGGGTTTTTGCGTTTGGCGCACTCGTGCGGGAAATCTCTTTCTTCGGTGTCGAAGGGGGCTTAAAATCCCCGCAGGAAAGACTAAGTTAGAGCCAATGCCGGTGCTTCGGATTTGCGCGCGCCGGCGGCAAATGACAGGAACTGGCCAGAGTGAACGACAGCATGAATCTGCTACGCCTGCAGGCGGACAAGAAAAACGGCGACGGGGACTCGGAGAGAGGCACGTCCGTCATCACCCGTACCAAGCCGCAGGTGAAGAAGCCCAGCATGTACCGCGTGCTGCTACTGAATGACGACTACACCCCGATGGAGTTTGTAATTCATGTACTTGAGCGCTTTTTTCAGAAGGACCGTGAGCAGGCCACCCGGATCATGCTTCACGTCCATAATCACGGAGTCGGAGAATGCGGTGTGTTCACCTATGAAGTGGCTGAAACCAAAGTGACGCAGGTCATGGATTTTGCACGCGAAAACCACCATCCGCTGCAATGCGTGATGGAAAAGAAATGAGGACCTGAAATTGCCTAGCTTTTCAAACAGTCTCGAAAAGGCGATCCATCAGGCGCTGACCTATGCCAATGAGCGGCATCACGAATATGCCACGCTTGAGCATTTGTTGCTGGCGTTGATCGAGGATCCCGATGCTGCGGCGGTCATGGGCGCGTGCAATGTCGATATCGACCAGTTGCGCCGCACGGTCAGTGACTATGTCGACAAGGAACTCGGCAACCTGGTGACCGGCTACGACGAGGACTCCAAGCCCACATCCGGCTTTCAGCGCGTCATTCAGCGCGCGGTGATCCATGTCCAGTCGTCCGGTCGCGAGGAAGTCACCGGCGCCAATGTGCTCGTGGCGATCTTCGCCGAGCGCGAAAGTCATGCCGCCTATTTCCTGCAGGAGCAGGAGATGACCCGTTACGACGCGGTCAACTTCATCTCGCACGGCATCGCCAAGCGTCCCGGGGCGGAAGAAGGCCGCACCGTCCGCGGTGCGGAGGAACCTGATCCCGATTCGGCCAAGGCCGATCAGGCCGGCGAGGAAGGCGGCAAGAAGAAGGGCCAGGATGCCCTGACAGCTTACTGCGTCAATCTCAATGAGAAGGCCAAGACCGGTCGGATTGATCCGCTGATCGGCCGGATGGAAGAGGTCAATCGTACCATCCAGATCCTGTGTCGCCGGTCCAAGAACAATCCGCTCTACGTCGGCGATCCCGGCGTCGGCAAGACCGCCATCGCCGAAGGCCTGGCAAAGCGTATTGTCGAGGGCGATGTTCCCGACGTTCTCTCCGATGCAGTGATCTATTCGCTCGACATGGGATCGCTGCTCGCCGGCACCCGCTATCGCGGTGATTTCGAGGAACGCCTCAAGCAGGTGGTCAAGGAACTCGAGGATCTGCCAGGCGCTGTGCTGTTCATCGACGAGATCCACACCGTCATCGGTGCCGGCGCCACCTCCGGCGGCGCAATGGATGCATCCAACCTGCTCAAGCCCGCCTTGTCCTCCGGCGCAATCCGTTGCATCGGTTCGACCACCTACAAGGAGTATCGCCAGTTCTTCGAGAAGGACCGCGCCCTGGTGCGTCGCTTCCAGAAGATCGATGTCGCCGAGCCGACGATCCCCGATGCGATCGAAATCCTGAAAGGTCTCAAGCCCTATTTCGAGGAATATCACAAGGTCGGCTACACCGACGATGCGATCAAGGCGGCCGTGGAACTCTCCGCGCGCTACATCACCGACCGCAAGCTCCCCGACAAGGCCATCGACGTGATCGATGAGACCGGTGCGGCCCAGATGCTGTTGCCGGAGAAGAGCCGCAAGAAGACGCTGACCGACGTCGAGATCGAGAACACCATCGCCACCATGGCCCGGATACCGGCCAAAACCGTGTCCAAGGATGACGAGACCGTTCTCGCCAATCTCGACAAGGAACTGCGCTCGGTCGTTTACGGCCAGGACACGGCCATCGATGCGCTGACGGCGGCGATCCGTCTGGCCCGCGCCGGCCTGCGCGAGCCCGACAAGCCGATCGGCTCCTACCTTTTCTCGGGCCCAACCGGCGTCGGCAAGACCGAAGTCGCCAAGCAGCTGGCATCCTCGCTGGGTGTCGAGCTGCTGCGCTTCGACATGTCCGAATACATGGAGCGGCACACTGTCAGCCGTCTGATCGGCGCGCCTCCGGGCTATGTCGGTTTCGACCAGGGCGGGCTTCTGACCGATGGCGTCGACCAGCATCCCTATTGCGTCCTTCTGCTCGACGAGATCGAAAAGGCCCATCCGGACCTGTTCAACATCCTGTTGCAGGTCATGGATCATGGCTCGCTCACCGATCACAACGGCAAGAAGATCGACTTCCGCAACGTCATCCTGATCATGACCACCAATGCGGGCGCATCCGACATGGCCAAGGCCGCCATCGGCTTCGGCTCGTCCAAGCGCGAAGGCGACGACATGGAAGCGATCAACCGGCTGTTCACGCCGGAGTTCCGCAACCGTCTCGACGCGATCATCCCGTTTGGAGCACTTCCGGTGAAGGTCATTCACATGGTCGTGCAGAAGTTCGTCATGCAGCTTGAAGCACAGCTGGCCGAACGCAATGTCACCTTTGATCTCGGTGAAGACGCCATCGGCTGGCTTGCGGACAAGGGTTATGACGAACGAATGGGCGCCCGGCCTCTTGGTCGGGTGATCCAGGAGAACATCAAGAAGGAGCTCGCAAACGAGCTTCTGTTCGGCAAGCTGAAGCATGGCGGCACAGTCAAGGTCACCGTCGGTGACAAGGACAATGGCACCAGGGGACTGATCCTTGAGGCGATTTCGGCGGAAGTGCCGGTCAAACCGAAGAAGGAAAAGGCTCCAGCCAGGAAACGCGCTCCGGCCAAGGCGAAAGCCAAGCCGAAGTCCACGACTACCAGGACAACGCGCAAACCCTCTGGAGGCAAGGGACCTTCCAATTCCGGCAAGCCGGATCCGGAAGCCTCTGCAAAGAGCGAGGAACCGAAGGCGGCAGTCGCCGAAAAGACCGCGCCGCGCAAGCCCTCCAGTGCCGTACCCAAGGTGCCGCGCAAGAAGTAGCCCCGCAAGGCAAGCCTGAGAATCAAAAACACCCCGGTCATACCGGGGTGTTTTGCGTTCCCGTGGAAGCCTTGCAGAAAACGCATCGTCCGCATACATGAAAAACGGTTGCAGCGCGGCTGAAAGTCTCTCACAAACTCTCCATGAGCACTCCTTCCGCCCAGCGCGGCGTCCACTGGTTCCTGAAGGGCGCGCGCGGCATCGCCTCGCTTCCCGCCATCATCCTGATGAGCGCCTTTGTCGGTTTCTGCGGTTTTGCCGTCGAGGCGGGGATTCCGCTTGGCGAAACCGTGTTCATGACCGGCATGATCTGGGCTCTGCCGGCAAAGGTCCTGCTGGTCGGCTCGATCCTGGCAGGCGTTTCGCTGCCGGCAGCCTTCATCACGGTTGCGCTGTCATCGATCAGGCTGATGCCGATGGTCGCCGCGCTGATTCCTGAAATCCGGACCGAGAAAACGCCCACCTGGCTGCTGCTGTTGCTGTCACATTTCATCGCGATTACCGCCTATGTCTTCACCATGGAGCGGATCCGCGACGTGCCGCGCGAGCATCGCGTCGCCTTCTTTGCTGGCTTCGGCATGACGGTTACCTCGGCCAATATTGTCCTGGTCGCGGTCATCTATTCGACGGTCGCCAATCTGCCGGCAATGGTTGCGGGTGCCTTGTTCTTCCTCACGCCGGTCTATTTTCTCACCTCGATCTGGGCCTCGACCCGCGACCGGGCAGGGCACATCGCCATGATCATAGGACTTGCGCTCGGACCTCTGTTTCATCAGGTGGCACCGGAGTTCGACATTCTCTACGCCGGCGTCGTCGGTGGCACCCTTGCCTTTTTTGCTGACCGCGTCTGGAAACGGAGGGAAGGCAAGTGATGAGCTATGCCGCCTTTGACACCTGGTGGTGGCCCTACCTGTTCATTGCAATCGCCGGCTGGCTCGGAACCGATATCTGGCGCTGGCTGGGCGTGCTGGTCGGAAACCGGCTCAGCCAGGATTCGGCTGCGCTCACCTGGGTTCGCGCCGTCGCCACTGCCTTGTTGGCGGCGGTCATCGCCAAGCTCATCCTCTACCCGACCGGCGAGTTGCGGACCGTTCCGGTAGAGGTGCGTCTGTTTGCCGTTTCTGTCGGGTTTGCAGTCTTCCTGATCGGCGGAAAGCGGATCTGGCTCGGGATCGCCGTGGCGTTGATGCTCCTGCTTGCAGGTCAGCTTCTCCCGGGGCTGTGACCGGGCCTCATCTGTATGGCCGGAAAACGGGCCGGATCATTTTTCGAAACGGCGTGCGACCCAGGAGTAGCTGTCGGTTACCACATGAACCGGCTCCGTCACCAGTGACTTGAGGCTCTCGGTGTCAGGCAGTGCGTCCTGAACCCGCTTCAGCATCCTCGCCGCAAACCCTGCTTCTGCCTCATCGTCATTCAGCTGTGTCTGCTCGGTGCTCTCGGCCGGAATGTCGACCTGCGGCACAAGCGCATTCTGCACCGAGGGCGCAATGTCGATTGTGCCTGTGTCTTGCGAAGGCAGGCCGCCCTGTTCGGCTGCGGCCTCCTCTATGCCGGTGTCTCCGGGCGTCTGGCAGACCGCGACCACAACCGGATAGTCGATATTGGCGTAGCCTCTCAGCCTGTCTTCCGAGTGCGCATCGCACTCCTGGATCGTCGCCCAGCGCTCTTCAAGCATTTCGACATAGTGGCACTGGGTCGCTGAATCGTCGCAACCAAGTATCGTCATGATGATCAGGGCGGTTTGCATGAAATCCTCACAAAATATGTCGGCTTCGTTTCATGCCCCGGCAGTGTTGCAAAAACAAGGCAGCGGGCCGGTCGGGTCTGCATCTTTGCAGTAAGCCTCTTGGTTCCTCCCGCCACCGTGCCTATCTGCACCCCGCCCATTTCTCACGATTTAAGAGTGTACCGCGGAATGCTTGCCGCTGCGGGTCGTGGCGCTAACTATCCAAAGGTGTTTCATCAGCAGTAGACATCAAGCCATTAGAGATGTTGAATGTATTGCCCCGGTAGAATCTGGATCAGGCAGGTCAGGAGTTTTCCACAGTGTCACAATTTTCCGAGGAGGGCCGTGAGGCTCTCGCCCAAATCGCGAGCCGCCACGATGTCAGCCCCGACGCAGTCGAACATGTGCTTCTGGCGCTTCTGGCCGGGCAGGGGAGCCAGGCGCAGTTCAACCATCCCGACCTCGGGGGCATGGGGCAATGGTCGCAGGGCGGCATGACCATGGTCGGTGACATGTTCAACAATGCGCTCAAGGCCAAGGTAGATTCGCTCTGTTCGGAGGTGGCGCAATTGATGCAGCGGTCTGAACTGCTGCACCGGCCAAATCAGGGCGCAAGCCAGTCACAATCCCAGGGCGACGGCACGAGCTTGTTTGTCGCCGGCCGGGAGTCGGGCAACTGGTGGCCCGCAGGTCTCGGTCAAGCCGCCTCCACCGGCGCACAGAACCAGATGCGCTACGCCTGGTTTCCTGACAAGGCAAGACTGGCGATTGATGCCGGCGACGGCAAAGTGCATGTCTATGACACCGCCGACAACCGCATCGGCGGCTTCTCCCAGCAGCAGTCGGGCGACCAGACGCTCAGCTTCACCTCGCAAAATGGTCCTGTGAAACTCTCGGAATTGAGCGAAGTCCCGATGGGCGAAGAACCTGATTTGAAAAGCGGATCAGGAGCCAAGCAAGGCGCCAAAGCTTTGTCAGAGGCGCTTCTCAAGTCCGCCGCTGGTAGCCGCGCCAAGGATCATGAACCGGAAGCGGAAACCATGGCTGCGCCCACCGGGATGAGCAATGCCAGCGATCCTGTTCAATCATCCGCTGAGGAGGCCGATATCTTCGCAAAGATCGAGCGGCTCGCGGCCCTGCATCAGAAAGGTATCCTGACCGATCAGGAATATCAGGCCAAGAAAGCCGAGTTGCTGGCACGGATTTGAGCCTGATTGATCAGTTTGCTGGCAAGGCGATTGCCTGAAAGGCGCGAAGGCCGGCCGAAAACCGCGGGATCAGGCCAGCGCCGAACGGATTTTTTCTGCATTGGCCTTGAGCACGTCGCCGTCTTCCATCGTGCCGGTATGAGGCTTCAGGCTGACGCCGTCAAAACGCGGGATGACATGGACGTGCAGGTGAAACACCACCTGGCCACCGGCGCTCTCGTTGAACTGCTGGATTGTCACCCCGTCCGCATCAAACGCCATGATTACGGCCCGCGCCATCTTCTGCGTGGTCTCCATCACACGTGCAAGACTGTCGGTCCCGACATCGAGGATGTTACGCGCCGGAGCCTTCGGGATCACCAGGCAGTGGCCGTTTCCACGCGGCATGATGTCCATGATCACCAGCGTATGCTCGTCCTCGTAAAGACGCTCGGCCGGCAGTTCGCCGCGCAGGATCTTTGCAAAAACATTGCTGTCGTCATAATGGGGCGCGGTCATCGGCAGGTCTCCGTTTGATCAGTCTGGCACGTTTGTATCCGGCCCGGAGCAGGGGTCAAGCATCTCGCCCGGTCAGGCATCCGTACCGTCGGTTCTGTTGCCCTTGCGGAACGGGCCATGTTCGCTCAGCACCTGGCCGATATGCGCGACATCGCGGCGCTCCCGCTCCAGATAATCGGCGACAGCACGCCTGAGCCCGGGGTGGTCGATGTAATGCGCCGAATGCGTCGTCGCAGGCAGGTAGCCGCGCGCCAGCTTGTGCTCGCCCTGCGCCCCTGCCTCTACCCGCGCAAGCCCTTTGGCGATGGCGAAGTCGATCGCCTGGTGGTAGCAGACCTCGAAATGAAGGAACGGGTGGTCCTCGACACAGCCCCAATGGCGGCCATACAGACACTCGCCGCCGATGAAATTGATGGCGCCGGCGACAAACCGGCCCTCGCGCCGCGCCATGACCAGAAGCACGTCTTCGGCCATGCGCTCGCCGATCAGAGAGAAGAACGGGCGTGTGAGATAGGGCCGTCCCCACTTGCGCCCGCCGGTGTCGATGTAGAAGTCGTAGAAGATATCCCAGATGCTTTCGGTCAGGTCCGCGCCGGTCAGCCACTCGATGGTAATGCCATTTTCGAGGGCTGCGTTGCGCTCCTTCCTGAGCTGCTTGCGCTTGCGTGAAGCCAGTGTGGCGAGAAAGTCCTCATAGCTTTCGTAGCCGGCATTCTGGAAATGGAACTGCTGGTCGGTACGGTGCAGGTAGCCCTCGGACTCGAAGCTTGCAATCTCCGCTTCGGGCACGAAGGTGGCATGCACCGAAGACAGGCCGAGCTGGTTGCACAGGGATCGCCCGCCCGCCGCAAGCGCCCGCCTTCGGCTGTCATCTCCCGGACCGGGCCGGACCATCAGCCGTGGCCCGGTCGCCGGCGTAAACGGCGCGGAACACTGCAGCTTTGGATAATAGCGCCCGCCGGCCCGTTCAAAAGCATCTGCCCAGGCGTGGTCGAACACATACTCGCCCATCGAGTGGCTCTTGATATAGGCGGGCATTGCCCCCTCGAGCGATCCGTCCGGTGCCCGCAAAACGATATGCTGCGGCAGCCATCCGGTTTCGGCCGTGACGGAGCCAGACTCCTCCAAGGATGACAAAAAAGCGTGACTGACGAAGGGGTTATAGACGACTCCAGACTCTGGATGTGAGCCGCTTGAATCAGATTGCGAGGCCCTTGCGGCACCGCCGAGGCGGCTCCAATCGGACGCAGTGACGGAAGCCATGCTGTCGATGGTCGACAGCGTGTAATCTGAACTCTCGGTGGTCATGCGTCTCCGTCCGGCAGGGATGGCCTGCGCGCTTGGTCTCTGCTCTTCAACTTATGAACCGGGCCGGGATTGGCAAGGTCAGGATGCGTCTTCCACCGCGTCCGGATCAAATCCCTCGAAAGTCATCTGGTCGGCATGAACCCGGGTCTTTTCCCGTGCCTCGGCATCGCGCACCGTCCAGGTGATGATCGGCACGCCCTGGGCGCGCTGCACCTCGATGAAGACGTTGGGCAGGTGGTGGACGCAATAGGAGATGAAGTTGAGCCCCAATTGCATCGCCTCTTCATGAACAAAGAAGATCTCGGGTTTCGTCCCTTCGGCTGTGAGCCCGATCGGGCAGCGGGGCGCGCTGGCCTTGAGGTCACGCAGCAGGCCGTGGTCGAAGCTCATCAGTGCCACCGGCCCCTCATAGCTTTCCAGGCATTCGACGACCGCATCGGCAAAGCCGTCATCATCGTCCGGTCTGCCCTTGAGCTCGATGACCAGCGGGACCTTGCCGGCAACCTGCTTGAGCAATTGCGGTAGGGAAGGGATCCTGTCGGCGGTGCCTCCGACTGTCAGCTGTCCCAGCTCCTGCGATGTGCGAGCCCGGACATCGCCACGCAGGCCGCACAGCCGCTCGAGATCGTCATCGTGAAACACCACCGGCACCCCGTCGGCTGCGATGTGAACATCGCATTCGATAGCGTAGCCTGCGTCGATGGCCCGCTGGAATGCACTGGGCGTATTTTCCCAGACGCTCTGGTTCATGTCGTGATAACCGCGATGGGCGATGGGGCAAGCCGTCAGCCAGCCCAGATCCGTGTGCTGCTCGGCCATGGCGCGTTACCCGATCTCGATGACGGCATCGATTTCGACCGACGCATTGAGCGGCAGGCAGGCCATGCCGACAGCGGCGCGGGCATGCTTGCCGCGCTCGCCGAGAACTTCGGCAATCAGGTTTGAAGCGCCGTTGATGACCAGGTGCTGCTCGGTGAATGAAGGCTCCGATGCCACGAAGCCGTTCAGCTTCACCACCCGGACGATCCGTTCGAGATCGCCGCCAAGCGCAGCCTTGGCCTGGGCCAGGATGTTGATCGCGCAAAGCTCCGCCGCTCTCTGGCCGGTGCCGACATCAACGTCGCGGCCGAGCAGGCCCTTGACCGCAATGGATCCGCTCTCCATCGGCAACTGGCCGGAAATGAACAAATGCGAACCGGTGATGACATAGGGAAGGTAATTGGCAGCGGGGGCCGCCGCCTCGGGAAGCGTGATGTTGCGGGCTGCCAGGCGGGATTCAATCGTGTCGGTCATCTAGGGCTCCAAGGTCGGCTCTGTTAAGGCTGCTCCAACGAATTGGCGTAGCACCAAAGTTACGCCTCGCTTTTGCCACCTGCGGTCATATATCATTGGTTCGGGATTCGACAGGAGAAAACCTGATGCGCATGCTTGCAACTGCGTCACTCGCCGTCATCGCAGTCACATCTGCACACGCCGCGCCACCCGTTGGCGGCGGCGGACTTGCCGCCCATCGCGCGGTCTATGATCTGTCGCTCAAGGACGCCTCCGAAAGGTCGGGAATCTCCGGGATGGTCGGCCGTATGGTCTATGAATTCAATGGATCGGCCTGCGAGGGCTACACGGTAAGCTTCCGTTTCGTCACCGAGATCGCGACCGCCGATGATTCCAGGCTGACCGATCAGCAGACGACGACCTTTGAAGATATCCGCAACGGCACCTTCCGCTTTGTCACCCGCTCCTATGTCAATCAGAAGCTCGATCACGAGGTGCGTGGCTCTGCTGCCACGAGTGGCGAGGGACTGGCGCTTGATCTCGAACAGCCCGAGCGGGTTGAACTCGACATCGCAGCAGCGCGTTTTCCAACGGAGCACATGATCGAATTGATCGACAAGGCCAACGAAGGCGAGCGCTTCTATGAATCGCGGATCTATGACGGCTCTGACGAGGGCGACAAGGCAATGATCACCACGACGATCATTGGCGAGAAGCAGTCGGCGGATGGCGGTGACGCAGAGGCAGAGCGGGCGGGTGAACTCGCCGATGACGATTACTGGCCGGTCTCGATGTCCTATTTCGAGGAGTCCGAAGAGGGTGATGCGCTGCCGGTCTATTCCATTGCCTTCAAGCTCTACGAAAACGGAGTTACGCGTGATCTCACCATGGATTACGGCGACTTCGTGCTGCAGGGCGAACTGTCGCAGCTCGAAATGTATGATCCGGAGCCATGCGTCGAGCAATGACGCATCTGGCTTGCCCGGAATCGATTGCGAAAACTCGACCCCTGCGGGGCTGAACCGCTCCCGGCACCGCGCGGATAAGCGAGTTCAAATCCCTCCATATCCGTGTCTTCAAGTCGGTGGAGCCTGTTTTGCATGGCGACAAATGCTGCGGGCATGCAGTCTGATGCCGGTGTACACCTTTGGAAGCGGCGCTGGACCGGGGCAGATCTCTGCAACAATCGTCGCAGAAGCTGCGCTGGGCCGCCGGGAAAAAACGGCGAAGGATCCAATCAGGCGCCTGCCGGTCGATAAACCTCAGTCTGAAATCCGTGGAGTGCACAACCGGTTAATCGAAACGAAACCAATATTCCCGATCCTGTTGGCATCCAAGTGGGGTGCTGGATTCAAGGTTGAGTTCAATTTTTTGAATTCATTGGATGTTTTGTCCTGAATGCGCTTTGGGCCGATTTGGATTGCGCGTAACTGACGCCTGATGCAGAACCGTTCGAAAGTTAAACCTGAACATGAGCAAAGCCTACATAACCAATTCAATATATTGGATTTATGGTCTGATGCTTGGCACAGTAGCGCTGCTCGCCGCCTGTCTCAGCCTCCCCATGGAAGTGCCGCTCGGCGAAAGTTTCTGGGACACCTACATCTACATTGACGGTGCCCACCGGCTTTCCATCGGACAGGAAATCTACCGGGATTTTCACGCGCCAGTCGGGCCGCTCAACTACATCCTGTTCGATCTGTTGAGTTCGGTCTTCCCACATGGCAATGTGGCTCTTGTCATCCAGTGGTGCATGATGCTGGTGACGATGCCCGTGGCATTGGTCATTGGCCTTCATGCGCTTGAGCGGGGCACATTTGCCGCCTTCGGCCTGCTGCTGCCGTATCTGGCATTCTCGATCCTGCCCTTCAACGTCACATCCTGGAACGCCTTTCCCGGTGTCGACGGCTTCGCCTATTACAACCGGCACAGTTCCGTTCTGCTCTATCTGTTGGTCGCCACCTTGTTTTTCGTCCGCTCGCGATTGGTGCTTGTCGGTCTGGTGACGGTGCTTCTGCTCAGCCTCGCCTTCGTCAAGATCAACGGCTTTGCCGTCGCCGGGATCCTACTGGCCTTTGCGCTTGTTTCGCGTCGCATCAGTGTCAGCGCCTCGCTCGCAGTTGCGGCACTGTGCCTGCTTTTTGTCGGTGTGCTGGAAGTGTTGACCGGCAGTGTCTCGGCCTATCTTCAATCGGCATGGCGGCTTCTGGACGCCAATGACGGGGTCCTGCTGACCAATCTTGTGACCACGGTCAGCGCGCATTTCGATGTCATCCTGGTTGCGTCACTGCTGGCCGCCTACCTTCTTTACTCCCGCTGGCGCGGCGGTGAGAACCTCCTCACCGGTTTCGACCGCGCCCACCCGCGCGCACCAACGCCGGGTCAACTGGACCAGGACTGGCTGTGGGTCGGCGTGCTGGCCATCGCCAACACGGTGTTCGAATCGCAGAATTTCGGCGGCGCGGCCTTCATTTCTGCATGGCCGCTCCTGCTGGTCTTCCTGCTGGCGGCGGAACCGGAGAGGCGCATGCGGGTTTCACCATTGCCGGTGCTGGTCGCGTTGATCATCTTTCCGACCGCCACCAAAGTGGTCCATTCGGCGGCGCGTGCGGCTGCAACCGGGCTCAAGGACATGACGATCGAGACCGAGCACCTGCCATCGAGCATGCGGTTCAGTGCCAAGGATCTGGCCGTGGAAGCGGCTGAAAAAGCCCGCCCGATCATGGCCGCGGGCCGTGAGACCTACGGACAATATGCGGAAGCCAACATCCTGCCGGCCTATTGGCTCTATTTCGACCACCGCTTTCAGGTCAACGTGCTCACGACCATGGATGAGGTCATCGGGGCGATCCGCAGCCGCGAGGCGGAACTCGGCCATCATTACGAGGTGATCGATCTGCGTGACTTCGCCAACCCGGTCACCGCGGTGATGGGTCGGACGCCGGCGCGTGGCGTATCGATTGGCGGCGATCCCTACCGTGCCGTCTTGCCGCTGACACCGGAAGAAACGGCGGCACTGTCTCAGACAGATATCGTGCTGTTGCCGACATGCCCGCTCACAGCCGCCCGCGAGAAGCTCCATGACCGCTACGCCGAGGCCTATGCCGGCTTCAACCGCATCGTGCTGACCGATTGCTTCGATGCGCTGGAACACCCCCGGTTTGCTTCGCAATGACCGGCGCATGAGCATCAGAAAGCTCTGCGCTTCTGACATGCAGGGTGTGGTGACTTTTCGGTAATTGCTCGTTTCCCGCCTGCGAAAAACGCCAATCATGGCCCGCCGGGTGGACTGTGACGGCCCACCGTGGCAAGAGGCCACCTCGCGTCGGCCGGTTCCCGGTCCGCACTTCGCCCTGACTTCCCTGCAAGACAAGACTTCCCCGCAAGACAAGATGGAGCAACGCCATGGCGACCGCGCTTGGGCTTGATTTCGGCACGACCAACACCGTTCTTGCCCGATTGGCGCGGGGGACGGATACCACGTCTGTCAGCTTCCAGTCCCCTGCCGGGCAGAGCGATGCGATGCGCACGGCGCTGTCCTTCATCAAGGATTCGCAGCTTGGTGCCAGCGCTCTGCAGGTTGAAGCGGGCCAGGCCGCGATCCGCGCCTTCATCGACAATCCCGGTGAGTGCCGGTTCCTGCAATCGATCAAGACATTCGCCGCCTCGCCGCTGTTTCAGGGCACGCTGATCCATGGTCGGCGCTTCCAGTTCGAGGATCTGATGGAAGTCTTCCTCAAGCGGCTCGAGATCTATGCCGGCGACGATTGGCCATCGCCGGTCAGCCGTGTGGTCACCGGCCGTCCGGTCCAATTCGCCGGTGCCAGGCCGGATCCGGACCTGGCCATGCAGCGCTACAATGAGGCGCTTACCCGTCTCGGGTTTCCGGAGTTGCACTATGTCTACGAGCCGGTGGCCGCTGCTTTCTATTTTGCGCAGAACCTCAAGCACGATGCCACCGTTCTGGTTGCCGATTTCGGCGGCGGCACCAGTGATTTCTCGCTGATCCGGTTCGAAAGCCGGGCAGGGCGGATCAGTGCCTTGCCAGTGGGCCATTCGGGTGTGGGCGTCGCCGGCGACCAGTTCGATGCACGGATCATCGATCATCTGGTCGCGCCGGAAATCGGCAAGGGCAGCCAGTTCAGAAGTTTCGGCAAGAAACTTGATGTGCCCGGAAACTACTATACGAACTTTGCCCGCTGGAACCAGATGTCGATCTTCAAGACAACCCGCGAGTTTGCCGATCTGAAGGGGCTGGTGCGCCAGGCCGTCGAGCCTGACAAGCTCGAGTTGTTCATCGACCTTGTCGAGCAGGACGAGGGATACCGGCTCAACCAGGCGGTTTCAGCCACCAAGGTGGCGCTGTCGTCGCAGGATGCGGCGGATTTCCGCTTCGAGCCGCTCGGCGGGGCGGGAGAAAAGCAGGTTCTGCGCCGGGACTTCGAAACCTGGATTGCCGCCGATCTCGACCGCATCGAGGCGGCGCTGGATGAGGTGCTGGACAAGACCCGCACCGCGGCCGACGCCGTCGACAAGGTCTTTCTCACCGGCGGCACCTCGTTTGTGCCCGCCGTCCGCCGCATCTTCTCCGAGCGCTTTGCCACGGACCGCATCGAGACCGGCGGCGAGCTGATCTCGATCGCCCACGGCCTCGCCCTGATCGGTGAGCGCAGTGATATCGAACAGTGGACCGTGCCGGTTTCGGGGTGATCGTAGGCGCCTTTCGCCTGCCGGAGCGTCCGGATATGGCGGTTCCTCGCCCTTCGCACTTGCAATGCCGCCCGGTTGCCTGTATGGGCACGCTCATTCCACACGTGGGGCATGGGTCGGTCCGGGAGAAATCCGGATTGGTCCGCCGGTGGCGCAAAGCGCTCACGCCCTGCGGAGGTTCAACCGGAAACAGGAGTAAAAGGCATGGCATTGCCGGAATTTTCCATGCGCCAGCTGCTTGAAGCAGGCGTGCACTTCGGACACCAGACTCACCGCTGGAACCCGAAAATGAAGCCGTACATCTTCGGCGCTCGCAACAATCTTCACATCCTCGACCTCGGCCAGACCGTTCCGATGCTCAATCAGGCATTGAAGCTGGTCTCCGACACCGTGTCCAAGGGCGGCCGCGTGCTGTTCGTCGGCACCAAGCGTCAGGCTGCCGAGATCGTTGCCGATGCTGCATCGCGTTCGGCCCAGTACTACGTCAACGCCCGCTGGCTCGGCGGCATGCTGACCAACTGGAAGACCATCTCTCATTCGATCCAGCGTCTGCGCAAGCTCGACGAGATCCTTTCGGCTGAAGCTTCGGGCTTCACCAAGAAGGAACGCCTCAACCTCGAGCGCGAGCGTGAAAAGCTCAACCGCGCACTCGGCGGTATCCGCGACATGGGCGGCACGCCCGACCTGATGTTCGTCATCGACACCAACAAGGAAGGCATTGCCATCCAGGAAGCCAAGCGTCTTGGCATTCCGGTCGTCGCGATCATCGATTCCAACTGCGATCCCGACGTCGTCGACTACCCGATCCCGGGCAACGACGACGCCAGCCGCGCGATTTCGCTCTACTGCGACCTGATCAGCCGCGCCTGCATCGACGGCATTGCCCGCCAGCAGGGTTCATCGGGCGTTGATCTGGGCGCGATGGATGCTCCTGTCGAGCCTGCGCTCGAAGAAGCAGCGCCGGCAGAAGCAGCCGCGGAAGCGCCTGCCCAGGCTTAAATCCGGGTTTCGGACACAACCGGCCCGGCCGAGCCATCGCGCTTTGCCGGGCTGTCACATTTCAATGGCATGTTGATGTGCCGATTGGCGAACCCAGGTCCGAAGCCGTTGCTGCGGCAGGCCCGGGCGCCCCAAGAATGAAGAGGCTGTTATGAGCATTACCGCTGCAATGGTGAAAGAGCTGCGCGACAAGACCGGCGCCGGCATGATGGACTGCAAGAAGGCCCTCGGTGAAACCGACGGCAACATGGAAGCTGCAATCGACTGGCTGCGCGCCAAGGGCATTGCCAAGGCCGACAAGAAGTCCGGCCGCACCGCTGCCGAAGGCCTGATCGCTGTCGCTTCGGAAGGCAATTCGGCCGTTGTGGTTGAAGTCAACTCCGAAACCGATTTTGTTGCCCGCAATGACGGCTTCCAGGATCTGGCCCGCTCGATTGCGTCCGTTGCCCTGAGCACCGATGGTTCGGCCGAAGCCGTTTCCGCCGCAACCGTTGCATCCACCGGCAAGTCGGTCACCGACACCGTCAAGGATGCGATCGCCCATATTGGCGAGAACATGAACTTCCGCCGTTCGGCGAAGCTTTCCGTGGATGACGGCGTTGTTGCCACCTATGTCCACAACGCGGTTGCCGATGGCCTCGGCAAGCTCGGCGTCATCGTTGCCGTCAAGTCGACCGGCAACAAGGATGCGCTCAACGAGATCGGCCGTCAGGTGGCCATGCACATCGCAGCGACCAACCCGCTTGCGCTGACCTCCGATGATGTCGATGCGACCGTTGCCGATCGCGAGCGCAACGTGTTCATCGAACAGGCCCGCGAATCGGGCAAGCCGGAAAACATCATCGAGAAGATGGTCGAAGGCCGCATGCGCAAGTTCTACGAGGAAGTAGCTCTTCTTTCGCAGGCATTTGTCATGAATCCCGATCTGACCGTCGGAGAAGCCGTCAAGGCGGCTGCGGAGCAGGCCGGTGCGCCGGTTGAAATTGCCGCGTTCGTGCGCTTCCAGCTCGGTGAAGGCATCGAGAAGGAAGAGAGCGACTTCGCAGCGGAAGTGGCCGCTGCCGCAAAGGGCTGACTTCTGGCAGCTTTAGAGCGTATTGCCAAAAAAAGCGGAAGGGCATCGCGTGACAACGCGGTGCCCTTCGTGTATCCGGGCCTGACACATAAAATCCGGATCAATTCATGTCTCCAGCACCCCTGTTCAAGCGCGTTCTCCTCAAAGCCTCAGGCGAAGCCCTCATGGGCGAACAGGGGTTCGGTATCGATGTCGCGGTCGTTGACCGGATTGCAGGCGACATCGCCGAGGTTCGCGCAATGGGGATCGAAGTCGGCGTCGTGGTCGGCGGCGGCAACATTTTCCGCGGTGTGGCCGTAGCCTCAAAGGGCGGCGACCGCGTCACCGGCGACCACATGGGCATGCTGGCAACCGTCATCAATGCGCTGGCGCTGGCCACGTCGCTTCGCAAGCTCGGCATCGACACCGAAGTTCTCTCGGCCATCTCCATGCCGGAGATCTGCCAGAGCTTTTCCCAGCGCGCCGCGCTGCATCATCTCGAAAAGGGCAGGGTGGTGATCTTTGCCGGCGGCACCGGCAATCCCTTCTTCACCACCGATTCCGCCGCGGCGCTGCGTGCGGCCGAAATGGGCGCCGAGGCGATCCTCAAGGGTACCCAGGTGGATGGCATCTACTCGGCCGATCCGAAGAAATTCCCGGACGCCACCCGGTTTGAAAACATCACCCATGACGAGGTGCTCAACAAGGGGCTTGCCGTCATGGATGTCGCAGCGGTTGCGCTGGCACGTGAGAATTCCATTCCGATCGTTGTCTTTTCAATCCATGAAAAGGGCGCATTTGCAAAGATCATGGTCGGCGAAGGCCGGGCAACCATCGTTCGTGATCACTAACCACGGCAAGCGTTACAGGCGCGCCGTGAGCAACATTTGGGTTATCTGCAGGAAGGACTGGGGATGAGTGAAGGCGTCGACTTGAAAGAACTCAAACGTCGCATGGAAGGCGCGATTGCCGCCTTCAAGAGCGATATTGCATCCTTGCGTACCGGCCGGGCTTCGGCAAACGTGCTCGACCCGGTGATGGTCGAGGCCTATGGAAGCCGTGTGCCGCTCAATCAGGTCGCCAACGTGACCGTGCCCGAGCCTCGCATGCTCGGCGTCTCGGTCTGGGACAAGCAGATGGTCGGCGCTGTGGACCGCGGCATCCGCGAAGCCAATCTGGGTCTCAACCCGATCGTCGATGGCCAGAACCTGCGCATTCCGCTGCCCGAGCTCAACGAAGAGCGCCGCAAGCAGCTGGTCAAGGTGTCGCACACCTATGCCGAAAACGCCCGCGTCGCCATTCGCAACGTGCGCCGCGACGGCATGGACACGCTGAAAAAGGCAGAGAAGGACGGCGACATCAGTCAGGATGACAGCCGCCGCGAATCCGATCAGGTTCAGAAGATGACCGACGAGACGATTGCCGAAATCGATCACTTGCTGGTCGAAAAGGAAAAGGAAATCATGCAGGTTTAGGCGCGACTCGCGCTACAGGTCGGGAAATGACAACAGCAATGCGCTCCGAAACACCCATCAACGTACCGCAGCACGTTGCCATCATCATGGATGGCAATGGCCGCTGGGCCAATGCGCGCGGGCTGCCGCGGACCGCAGGGCATCGGGCGGGTGTGGAGCGGGTGCGCGAGGCGGTGCGCACTGCTGCCGAGGCAGACATCAAGTATCTGACGCTGTTCGCCTTCTCTTCGGAGAACTGGAACAGGCCGAAGCAGGAAGTCTCCGACCTGATGGGGTTGCTGCGGTTCTTCATCCGCAGGGATCTGGCCGAGCTGCATCGTGAAAATGTCCGTGTCCGGGTTATCGGCTGCAGGCAATCGATCCAGCCCGATATCAAGGCGCTTCTCGTCGAAGCCGAGGAACGCACCCGTGAAAACACCGGCATTAGCCTCGTCATCGCCTTCAACTATGGCGCCCGCGACGAAATGGTGCGTGCGGTTCGCGAGATCGCCGAGGCGGTCAAGTCCGGTGACATGGATCCGGCCTCGATCACGGAAAAGACTGTCGCCGGCCATATCGACACCGCCGGGATACCCGATCCGGATCTGGTGATCCGCACCAGCGGCGAACAACGACTTTCCAATTTCCTGCTATGGCAGGCGGCCTATGCGGAATTCGTTTTCATGCCCTGCCTCTGGCCGGATTTCGATCGGGCTGCGTTTCACGAGGCGCTAAACGAATTTGGCCGGCGGGACCGGCGTTACGGCGCGGTGGCGGCCCCTGAACTCGCGGTCGGTTCCTGATGTCGCGGGAATTGAGGCTGCGCATCGTCTCGGGAGTGATCCTGGGCATTCTGGTGCTGGCAGCCACCTGGGCCGGCGGCATCTGGTTCAGAAGTCTGTCTGTCCTGATCATGGTGCTGGTGCACTACGAGTTTTCCACGATCACCAATGCGCCGGTCAAGGCGCCGCTTGCCAACGCGATCGGCTGGTTGTCGGTTCTGGCCACCGCCGGCTTCATTCTCACATCCCTGCCATCCATGGCTCTCGCCGCGATCATCATCGGTGCCGCTGGCGCGGTGCTCGCGGGCGTGATTCGTGGAGCGGGCCTTTGGTCGGCAACAGCCGTTCTCTATGCCGGATTTTCCGGGCTTGCCCTCGCGGAAATTCGCGGCGAGGGTCATTTCGGCCTGTTTGCCATGCTCTTCCTGTTTGCCATTGTCTGGTCGACCGACATATTGGCCTATTTCTGCGGCCGTGCCCTGGGTGGCCCGAAGCTCGCGCCGCGCATATCGCCCGGCAAGACGTGGTCGGGAGCCGTGTTCGGCGCAGCCGCGGGTGTTGGTGCGGGTGTCGGCGTGGCGTTGATCGTGCGCCAGGGCGGCGGATTGATGATCCCGCTCATCGCCCTGATCCTGGCGGTGGCGTCCGAAATCGGCGATCTGTTTGAATCCTGGGTCAAGCGGCGCTTCGGCGCCAAGGATTCCAGTCAGCTCATCCCGGGCCATGGCGGCGTCATGGACCGTGTCGACGGTCTTGTCTTTGCCGCATTTGCAGCCTTCTTGCTTGGCAACCTTCTGCCGCTGGCCGATCATGCCGGCGTTGCAGACGAGCTTGCGGCAAGGTTGCTTGGTCTATAATCGCCCCAAGCGGCGGACATGACCGTTCTGAACGAAATGGATAGCGGCAAGGCTGCGTCCCGAAAGGATCCGATCCAATGGAATTTCTGACCTCGTCGGCTGGAAACATCCTCAGCGCCTTGCCGCCGTTTCTGCTTGTCTTGACCATCGTGGTCTTCTTTCACGAGCTCGGCCACTATCTGGTTGGTCGGTGGTGCGGCATCAAGGCGGAAGTCTTTTCCGTCGGCTTCGGCCCGGAACTGATCGGCCGCACCGACAGGCACGGCACGCGATGGAAGCTGTCGCTGATTCCGCTTGGTGGCTACGTCAAGTTTCTCGGCGATGAGAATGCGGCAAGCCAGCCGACCGGCGCGGGCGCCAGCGGTTTGAGCGAGGCGGAACGGGCTGCATCGTTCCCCGCTGCATCCCTGTGGCGCCGTGCGGCCACCGTGGCAGCCGGACCAGTTGCGAATTTCATCCTTGCGATAGCCATCTTTGCCGTGATGTTCAGCATCAATGGCCGCATGATCGCCGATCCCGTGGTTGCCCGGGTCCAGCCGGCGAGTGCCGCCGAGGCCGCGGGTATCCTGCCGGGAGATGTTTTTGTCGCCATTGACGGTGTCGAGGTTGAGATCTTCGACGATGTGCAGCGTTACGTCACTGCGCGCCCCGAGGTGCCGATGACCATCAGCCTGGAACGCGGTGGTGCCATCGTTGATGTCACACTGACACCGGCCAGAACGGAAATCACTGACAATTTCGGCAACAAGATGGAAGTTGGTCGCATCGGGGTGATCACCAGCGACGATGCGGGCAATTTCCGGGTCCGCGAATACGGTCCTCTGGAAGCGGTCGGTGAAGGCGTGGCCCAGAGCTGGTACATCGTCACCCGAACGGTGGACTATATCGGCAACATCATCACCGGACGCGAGAAGGCCGATCAGCTCGGCGGACCGATCCGGGTGGCCAAATATTCCAAGGATATGTCGACCATCGGAATCGGCGCGCTGATCCAGCTCGCAGCGGTTCTATCCGTGTCCATCGGTTTGCTCAATCTGATGCCCATTCCCATGCTGGATGGTGGGCATCTCGTTTTCTACGCCATCGAGGCTGTCCGCGGACGCCCTCCGGGTGAGGTCGCCCAGGAGTGGGCCTACCGCTTCGGCTTGTCTGTCGTGCTGGCGCTGATGTTGTTTGCGACATGGAACGATGTATCCATGCTGATCGGTTGAAATTGAGGGGCAGGCCGTGCTAACGATCTGTTTACCTTGATATTGGGTAGACGTGGCGATTTGGCCACGTCTGCAAAGGAAGTAAATAGAAATTAACTCCGTCCCTTGCTTGTATGGGAAAAGCGGGTAAAACGGGCACCAGTCATGACTCACGAAGTGTGTCGCCGTTTGGGGCATCCGAGTAAAAAAAGGTAATAAGATCAATGAAGGCCGGTTCAAACCTTTTGAACGCTGTATCAGCCGTTGCGCTGACAGCGGGGATCGTTGTGACAGGCGCGGGCGCAGTGACGCTTGCCGGAGTTACGGTAGCAGAAGCTGCGGTTGTCAATCGCATTGATGTGCGGGGAAATTCCCGCGTTGACGCATCGACGGTGCGCGGCAATCTGACGATTTCGCCCGGTGCCAGCTTCAACAACAACGATATCGATGAATCGGTCAAACGCCTCTTTGCCACCGGCCTGTTTTCCGACGTTCAGATCAATGTCTCCGGCTCGACACTGGTTGTGACCGTCGCGGAAAACCAGATCATCAACCAGGTGGTCTTCAACGGCAACAAGAAGCTCAAGGACTCTGCGCTCAAGAATGTCGTGCAGAGCCGCCAGCTTGGCGCCTACAACGATCTTATTCTTCAGGCCGACGTGCAGTCGATCCGCGATGCCTATTCGGCTATCGGACGCAGCGACGCCACCGTGACCACACGTCTGGTTCCGGTCGATGGCGGCCGCGTCAACATTGCCTTCGAAATCAATGAGGGCGACCGCACAAAGATCTCCTCGATCAATTTCGTCGGCAACCAGGCCTTCGGTGACGGGCGCCTTTCGGACGTCATCACCACCAAGAAGTCCGGCCTGCTGTCGTTCCTGAACCGCAAGGACGTTTATGACGAAGACAAGCTGCGCGCCGACGAGGAATTGCTGCGCCGGTTCTACTACAACCGAGGCTATGCCGATTTCCGCGTGATCTCGTCGTTCGCCGAGTTGGATGAAACCAACAACGAGTATGTTGTCACCATCACGGTGGAAGAGGGTGAGCGCTATGTCTTCGGCGATGTCAGCGTCGAAAGCACCGTTCCGGGAATCGACGCTGAGTCTCTCAATCGTCTGATCGAGACCCGCAGCGGTTCGGTCTACAGCGCCAAGGATGTTGAAGACACCATCATGGCGATTTCCGACCGGGTGGCGACGCAGGGCTATCCCTTCGCTCAGATCACGCCGCGCGGCGATCGCGACTTCAACAACCGCACCATTTCCGTCGTCTACCTGGTTGACGAGGGCACCCGCGCCTATGTCGAGCGCATCGAGATCCGCGGCAACACCCGGACCCGTGACTACGTCATTCGCCGCGAGTTCGACCTGTCCGAAGGTGATGCCTTCAACCAGGTGCTGGTGCGTCGCGCCAAGAAGCGTCTTGAGGATCTCAAGTTCTTCTCCTCGGTGGATATCTCGACACAACCCGGATCGCAGCCGGACCGCGTCGTTCTGATCGTTGATGTGAAGGACCAGGCAACCGGTGAATTCGGCGTCGGTGGCGGATACTCGAACACCGATGGCTTCACAGCCTCGGTCGACATCACCGAGCGCAACTTCCTCGGCCGCGGTCAATTCATCCGCGCCTCTGTGGGCGGTGGCGTTGATACCCGCGAGTACACGCTCTCGTTCACCGAGCCTTACTTCCTCGGATACCGTCTTGCTGCCGGCTTCGACCTCTTCAAGAATTCCGACGCCAGCTACACCGGTTTCACCGAGGAATCCCAGGGGATCAATCTGCGTCTTGGCGCGCCGATCACTGAAAACCTCTATCTGACGACGGCGTTCAAATACACCCAGACCAAGTACACCGGTGTAACAACCGTCGCCTCGGCTCCGGAACTCGCGGCAATCAATCGCACGATTGCCAGTGGCAGCCATGATGTTGGCGTGCTGTCCTACAGCCTGTCCTACAACACGCTCGACGACAATATCCTGCCGCGGGAAGGCATTTCCGCAAAGTTCACGCAGGAATATGCAGGTCTCGGCTTCGATTCGGAGTACCTCAAGACCACCGCCAAGGCCAGCTACTTCCACATGCTGTCCGAATCCGCCGATGTGATCGGTCAGGTTTCCGTGGGCGGCGGCTATCTTGCCGCCACGGGCAATAGCCTGAGCGTCTTCGATCATATCTTCATTGGCCAGGAGACAATCCGTGGTTTCGACACGCGGGGCATTGGTCCGCGTGTCTTTAACGGTACCACCGATGTCGGTGCAGCCGGCGGCACCACCTATTTCAACGGCACGCTCGAGGTTTCGGCTCCGTTGCCGGCGGTTTCGCGTGATTTCGGTCTTCGCTTCAATGTCTTTGCCGATGCCGCAACGCTTTACGGCAACAGCATCAGCGCCGCTGATTTCGGGACCCAGACCCTGGTCGGTTCGGGCATGGACTGGCGCGCTTCGATTGGCGCCGGCATCATGTGGGCCTCGCCGTTTGGTCCGCTGCGCGTTTATTACGCCGAACCCGTCGTCAAGAAGAGCTATGACGACGTCAAGAAGTTCGGTTTCGGCGCCTCGACGCGCTTCTGATTTGGCGCGGGTGGCCCTGTGCCACCCGCCGCTCTTTCCACCCGGTCACTTTATGGACATTCATCGCTTCTTTCCTCCGCATGAAGGCATTTCGCTTTCGGACCTGTCGGGTCTTTGCGGAGCGGAGCTTGCTGACCCGTCCCAGGTCGATCGGAAGGTCACCGGTATCGGCTCTCTGAGCCAGGCCGGCGAAGGCGAAGTCACCTTCGCAGTTTCCGCCAAGAACCTGCCCGATCTGGCCAAGTGCCGCGCTGCGGCGGTCTTCGTGACCGAAAAGATGGCGGAACACGTTCCGTCGGATGTTGCAGCGCTCATTGTCGCCGCGCCCCAATCAGCCTTCGCCCGGGCCGCTGCCATTCTGGTTCCGGACGCTCTCAAGCCGCTCAGGTTCACGTCGGACATAGGCATCTCCGGTGCGGCAACAATCGATCCTTCCGCAAGGCTGGAGGACGGCGTCGTAGTAGAGGCCAATGCCGTCATCGCCGCGGGCGTGGAAATCGGCGCCGGTTCGGTCATCGCCGCAGGCGCCGCCATCGGTCCGGGAACACGCATTGGCCGGGATTGCCACATCGGGCATGCGGCCACGGTTCAGCATGCGCTGCTGGGCAACAATGTTGTCATCCACCCGGGCGCTCGGATAGGACAGGACGGCTTCGGCTATGTTCCGGGGCCGAGGGGACTTGAGAAGGTCCCGCAGATCGGTCGGGTGATCATTCAGGATCATGTTGAGATCGGGTCGGGTACCACTATCGACCGCGGCGCACTGGATGACACGGTGATCGGCGAAGGCACCAAGATCGACAATCTTGTCCAGATTGCGCACAATGTGCGGATAGGTCGCCACTGCGTGATCGTTGCTCAGGTTGGGATCGCCGGAAGTGCCACGCTCGGAAACGGCGTGATGATAGGCGGAGCGGCCGGCATCAACGGTCATGTTACCATAGGCGACGGTGCCCAGATCGCGGCTTTGAGCGGCGTTGCGGGTGACGTCCCGCCGGGAGTTCGCTGGGGTGGGCAGCCCGCGCGGCCCATGCGAGGGTTCCTTCAGGATGCGGCTGCAGCAAATGCGCGCGCGTTCGGCAAGAAAGAGAGAAAACGGGGCGGAGAGGACTGATGACGGAAACCGCGACAAACACACTTGAGTCTGCTGATATCCGGGAGATCATGAAGCTTCTGCCGCATCGCTATCCGTTCCTTCTGGTTGACCGGATAGAAGCGATAGACGGTGACAATTCCGCCGTCGGCATCAAGAATGTCACTGCCAGTGAGCCGCATTTTACCGGCCACTTTCCCGGCAACCCTATCATGCCGGGTGTTCTGATCATCGAAGGTATGGCGCAGACGGCCGGCGCCATCTGCGCCAAGGCCACCGGGGGCGGCAACAACATCGTCTATTTCATGACGATTGATAACGCCAAGTTCCGCAAGCCGGTTGTTCCCGGTGACCGGCTCGAGTATCACGTCACAAAAATCAAGCAGCGCGGCAACATCTGGCGGTTCCATTGCGAAGCCACGGTTGATGGCGCCAAAGCCGCCGAGGCGGACATCGGAGCCATGCTGGCTCCCGGAGAAAGCGAGTCCTGATGACATCCCCTGCGCCTGCTGCCCTTCACGCGGCCCGCATACACCCTACCGCACTCGTCGAGGATGGGGCGCAACTTGGCATCAATGTTGAGGTCGGGCCGTTCTGCCATGTCGGGCCCCAGGTTCAACTCGGCGACAACGTCCGGCTGATGAGCCATGTTGTCATCCAGGGCTGCACCACGATCGGCGAGGGAACCGTGGTTTTTCCCAATGCCGTTCTAGGCTGCGCACCGCAGAATATCCACTACAAGGGTGAGGATACCGAGCTGATCATCGGCAGATCCTGCACGATCCGCGAAGGCGTCACCATGCATCCGGGAATGCCGGATTTTGGCGGAAAGACCACGGTTGGTGATCATTCCATCTTCCTGGCCTATTCCCACGTCGCTCATGACTGCCATGTGGGCAGCAATGTCATCCTGTCCAACAATGTCATGCTGGCCGGTCACGTAACCATCGGTGATCGCGTGATCATGGGCGGTGGCGCGGCTGTGCATCAGTTTGTCCGTATCGGTCATCACGCCTTCATCGGCGGATTGGCGGCGGTCAACAATGATGTCATTCCCTATGGCATGCTCAACGGCAATCCCGGCATCCTGATGGGCCTCAACATCATCGGTATGCAGCGCTCCGGCTTCAGCAAGTCCGACATCCATGAGGTCCGGCGCGCCTTCAAGGCGATCTTCAATCCGACCACGCCGATCCGCGAGAACATTGCCCGTGTTCGCGAGCAGACCGACAACAATGCGGCCGTCGTCGATATCATCGCCTTCATCGATGCTGAAAGCGAACGCGCGCTGTCATCGCCGGCCCGGGGTCAGCGGGGCTGAAGCCGGTGAGTGCTGCACCCGGCGCACAAGAGATTATCGGACGTCTCGCAATTCTGGCCGGAAAGGGCAGTTTCCCGCGTCTGGTAGCGCATGCAGCACGAAAGCTCGGCCATGATCCCTTTGTATTCAGGATCACCGGAGAGGCGGATCAGGACTGGTCCGGTTTCGACAGCAGCGAGCTCAGCATCGCCGATCTCGCTTCCTTTGCCGCCATGGTGCGCCGTCAGAAGATAGGTTCTGTCGTGCTTGCAGGCGGCATCAGGCGGCGCCCGCGGCTCCGCGAGGTCCGTCCCACGTTGCGCTCGCTGTTTGCCTTCGCCTCGTCGCTGGGGCTGCTCGCCTCGGGCGGCGATGACAAGATCCTCAGGCTGGCCATTGCCGTGCTCGAAAACGAGGGCGTTCGGGTTCTTGGCGCGCAGCAGGTGGCACCCAATCTGCTCGGGCAGGCGGGTCCGTTGGGCAGCAAGATACCCTCTGCCGCCGACAGGCGGGATATAGAGGCGGCGTCCGGTGCCGCCCTGGCATTGGGACGCCTCGATATCGGTCAGGGCGCGGTTGCCGTCGGCGGTCGGGTGATTGCTCTTGAAGGCCTGGAGGGGACAGACGCCATGCTGGCAAGAGTTGCCGACCTGCGCCAGGGCGGAAGGCTGTCGTCTCCCGGCGGAGTTCTGGTCAAGCTGTGCAAGCCTGGACAGGACGAGCGCGCCGATCTTCCTTCGGTCGGGCCCGATACCGTGACCAACGCCCATGCGGCAGGCCTCTCGGGCATTGCCATCGAGGCGGGCCGAGCTCTGGTTCTCGAGCGCGAGCAGCTGGTGGAGGTGGCTGATCGGCTGGGCCTGTTCGTGACCGGCATCGAGCCGGGCCAAGGCGGGGGCAAGCAATGACGGCGTTGAAATTGGCAGTCATTGCGGGCGAACCTTCCGGCGATATTCTCGGCGCGGACCTTGTCCGCCAGATTGCCATTCAGAGCGGCGAACGGCCCGAACTGGTTGGCGTCGGTGGTGAGCAACTGACTGCCGAGGGGCTGAACTCGCTCTTCGACTTCACCGAATTGTCCATCATCGGATTTTCCGAAGTGTTGGCCCGCTTGCCCAGACTGGTCATGCGCATACGCCAGGCCGCCGATGCCATCATTGCGGCAAGGCCCGATTGCCTGATCATCATCGACAGTCCGGATTTCAGCCACCGCGTCGCCCGCAAGGTTCGCAAGGCGTTGCCTGCCACCAGGATCATCAATTATGTCTGTCCGACCGTCTGGGCCTGGAAACCCGAGCGGGCGGCGGCAATGACGGCGTATGTCGATCATGTGCTCTCCATCTTTCCCTTCGAACCGGAAATCGTGGCACGGCTCGGCGGACCGCCGCTGACCTATGTCGGCCACCGGTTGATGGAGGATCCGGGTCTGGCCGCGGCATTCTCGGCCCAGATGGCCCGCAAGCCGGCAAGGTCTGCCCAGGCACCGCTCACCTGCCTGCTGCTGCCCGGGTCTCGGCAAAGCGAGGTCAGGCGGCTTGCACCGGTGTTCGGGGAGGCGGCCCGGGTTCTCGCCGGGATCAACCCGCAAATCCGCTTCGTGCTTCCAGCCGGTGCCCATGTAGAGCGGCAGATCCGAGATGAGATTCTCGGCTGGGATGTCGGTTGCAGGATTGTTACCGGTGAAGCCGCCAAATGGCAGGCTTTCGGCGAGGCCGACGTCGCCATGGCCGCTTCCGGAACGGTCTTGCTTGAACTGGCACTGGCGGGGGTGCCGCACATGTCCTGCTACAAGCTCGATCCGATCGCCAGGGTGCTGTTCAACATGATCACCACCTGGACAGGCGCCTTGCCCAACATGATCGCCGACCGCGTTGTCATTCCCGAGTATTATGACAAGCAGGTGCGCCCGGAGCGCCTGGCACGCCAGGCAAACCAGTTGGCCACGGACACATTGCACCGGGCCGCCGTGCTGTCTGATTTCGAGCTGATCCGCTCGCGGATGGAAGTCGGTGTGCCTGCATCGGAGCTTGCGGCCCGGACCGTGCTTTCGGTGCTCGCGGGCAACTGAACGCCCACTACGGGCGCATCCGGGCAACCGGTCTCCGACACTGCCGTATCGGCGAACCCGAAGGATGATCCGGCCCGGCGCCTGTTCCCTCATGGTCCAGAATTGGCAACACCGCATTTCATATCGGACTCGAAGATTGCCCCTGAAACCAAGAAAGCGCCCGAAGGCGCTTTCTCATCAGTCTGTCGGTCAGGCGCAGAACTCAGCGCTTGGACACAGGCACGTAATCGCGGGCCGGTTCACCGATATAGAGCTGGCGCGGACGTCCGATGCGCTGGCCCGGATCCTCGATCATTTCGCTCCACTGGGCAATCCAGCCGACGGTCCGCGCAAGCGCGAACAGAACCGTGAACATGGTGGTCGGGAAGCCGAGCGCCTTCAGCGTGATGCCCGAGTAGAAGTCGATGTTCGGGTAGAGCTTCTTCTCGATGAAGTAGCTGTCGGTCAGCGCGATCCGCTCGAGCTCCATTGCCACTTCGAGAAGCGGATCGTCCTTGATGCCCAGTTCGCCCAGCACTTCGTGCGTGGTCTTCTGCATGATCTTGGCGCGCGGATCGTAGTTCTTGTAGACCCGGTGACCAAAACCCATCAGGCGGAACGGATCGTTCTTGTCCTTGGCCCGGTTGACGAATTCGGGGATCTTGTCGACGCTGCCGATCTCCGAAAGCATGTTGAGTGCCGCTTCGTTGGCGCCGCCATGAGCCGGGCCCCAGAGGCAGGCAATGCCCGCTGCAATGCAGGCGAACGGGTTGGCGCCCGAGGAGCCTGCCAGGCGAACGGTCGAGGTCGAGGCGTTCTGTTCGTGGTCGGCGTGCAGGATGAAGATCCTGTCCATCGCCCGCGACAGCACCGGGTTGACCTCATACTCCTCGCAAGGCACCGCAAAGCACATGCGCAGGAAGTTGGAAGCGTAGTCGAGATCGTTCTTCGGATACACGAAAGGCTGGCCGATATGGTATTTGTAGGCCATCGCGGCAAGTGTCGGCATCTTTGCGATCATCCGCATCGAGGCGACCATGCGCTGATGCGGGTCGGTGATGTCGGTCGAGTCGTGGTAGAACGCCGACAGGGCGCCGACGCAGCCGCACATGACGGCCATCGGGTGGGCATCACGGCGGAAACCGGTGAAGAACCGGCTCATCTGCTCGTGCACCATGGTGTGGCGGGTCACGCGATAATCGAAATCTGCCTTCTGTGTCGCTGTCGGCAGTTCACCGTAAAGAAGCAGATAGCAGACCTCAAGGAAGTCGCCGTGCTCGGCAAGCTGGTCGATCGGGTAGCCCCGGTGCAGCAAAATGCCTTCATCTCCGTCGATAAAGGTGATCTTGGATTCGCAAGACGCCGTGGATGTGAAACCGGGGTCATAGGTAAAGGCGCCGGTATTCTTGTAAAGCGTGCCGATGTCGACGACGTCGGGGCCGATTGTGCCGGTTTTGATCGGCAGGTCGACCTCTTTACCGTCCATAGTGATTTTTGCGTTGTTGTCTGCCATGGCATGTCCTTCCACAAATGCAGGCGTTCGGCGCGTGGCCGACGTCTTGGATGACCGTCACGCGTCTAGCTATATGATTTGCTGCACCGTGCCAAGCTATGCACATGGCTAATTGTCGGGCTGCGAGCGGATATGCAAAGGCCCGCAAACGTTCGCTTTAGAAAATGATAACACTTTGGAATTGTGTAACAAACGCCATGGAGTTGGCGCATGACGATGAACGGTGACGAGTTGCGGTGCGGTAACCGTCATTGCAATTCAGGGTAGCGTTTCTGCTCGTTTCGGTGGTAGACTCGCACGCTTCAGGCGAGGCGTGCATGATGCAGGCAGAACGCGAGGTCACAGAACACGAAAAGGTCGGTGCGCGCGCCGTTGCCACGCCGGCACTTCCGCTTGACGATGCCGGCACCTTGCCGGTCGCGTGGCGTGATACCCGGCGTCTGAGTGATGTCGCCGCCGCCCGCCCGGCGCCCGGCATCGCAACCCGCCTCGGTCGTGCTTTCCAGTCGGCAGCATCTGTGGAAACAGACCGGGGGCTGGCTTTCCTGTTTCTTCCCGTGGCCATGGGCGCAGGGGCGGGGCTCTACTACATGGCGCCCACCGATCCTCCCTTGTTGCTTTTGGCGGCCGGATTGATGGCTGCCTTGCTGGCGGGTGTATTTACCCGCTTGCGCCACATTGGGGTAGCGCGAACGGCCGGATTTGCAGCCGCCCTGATTTCGGGTTCGCTGGCCGCGGCTTTCGAGGCGCACAATGGTGTCATCCTGCTCGATTCCGACGTGACCACCTCGGTTACGGGCCTGGTCGAGGCCCGTGAGTTCGATCCCGACGGCAGGGTGCGCTACCTGATACGCCTCAAGAACACGGCTGATCCTCAGATCCGGCGGCCTCCGGACCGGGTGCGGCTTTCGGCAAGACGCCCGCATCAGCCGGCGCCGGTCGGTTCCCAGATCAGTGGCCGGGCGAGGTTGACTGCCCCCTCGGGCCCGGTCATGCCGGGCGGTTATGATTTTGCCTTCCGCTCCTTTGCCGATGGTATTGGTGCGCAAGGCTATTTCTACCGTGCACCGGCTTACAACGTCGAGCCACAGGATGGACGCGGCCTTGTGCAGGTCTGGAAAGACGGCTTGCGCACGGCCAGGGAGGACATTGCCGCCCGGATACGCCTGGTACTGCCGGGGGATCCGGGTGGCATTGCAGCGGCGCTCACGGTCTCCGACCGGCGCGGCATCAGTCGGGAAACTGTCGATGTGCTTCGCGCCACGGGTCTTGCCCACATTCTCGCGATTTCCGGGCTGCACATGGCTCTGGCTGCCGGCATACTCTACATCGGGGTCAGGAAAGCCCTGGCGGTGTTTCCGGCCCTGGTGGAGGCATTGCCGGTCAAGAAAATTGCGGCGATCGGTGCGCTGATGACCGCCACGGCCTATCTGATGATATCGGGCGGCAGCGTCTCGACGCAGCGGGCCTGGGTGATGCTAACCGTGATGCTTGTGGCCGTATTGGCCGACCGGCCGGCGCTGACGATGCGCAATGTCGCGCTTGCGGCAATCGTGATCATCCTGATCTCACCCTCCGCAGTCGTTGGCCCGGGCTTCCAGATGTCGTTTGCCGCAACCGCGGCGCTGATATCCGCCTATGCCGCCATTGCCCGTCGGCCCCGTAACACCGCCGCCCGCGAGGTGGCTCAGGCCAGGCGGCCGGGACTGCGCAGCCTGCCGGGTCTTGTCGCAAAGGCAATGCTTGGCCTTGCCATCACATCGCTGGTCGCGGGTCTCGCCACCGGTCTGTTCTCCGCACATCATTTTCACCGGGTGGCGGGCAACGGATTGCTTGCCAATCTTCTGGCGATGCCATTGGTGACATTCATTGTCATGCCTGCCGGGCTTCTTGCCATGCTCGTGATGCCGTTCGGTTTGGAGGCCTGGCCGCTCAAGCTGATGGGGCAGGGGCTCGAAGCTGTGATTGCGGCAGCCAACTTCGTCAATGATCTTGGTGGCGATGTCAGTGTCGGGCAGATCCCGGTCGAGGCCACGCTGATTGCGGGAACAGGCTTTGTGCTGCTGGTGTTTCTGACAAGCTGGCTGCGTCTCTTCGGGCTGGCCCTGATCTGCCTCGGTCTCACATTGGTGATGCCGCCATTCAGGCAGGCTGAACCGGATCTGCTGGTCAGCGAGGATGGCAGACTTGTCGGGCTGAAAACCGGGGGTAGCCTTGCCAGCAATGCAGCCAGGCCATCGGCCTTCATCTTTCGCCAGTGGCAGACTGCGCTCCGGGGGATGCCACATTTGCCACCGCTACCTGCCGAAACCGTCAAAAAATCCACGTCGGATGAACCGGCCCCGGATATCCTTGACCGGCTGCTTGCGTCGGCGGTTCGCGAACCTTCCCGGTTTCACTGCGCCGGCCGCGGCCTCTGTGCCGCAGTCCACAAGCAGCTTGCCATCATCGCCATCGATAAAGCGGACTTGATCGGCGCCGCCTGTGACCGGGCCGATCTGGTGATCGTGGCTGTTCCCGTCTATCTCGGCAGCTGCCGGTCGGGCGCCACACTGATCACGTCGCGAACACTGCGCCGCTCCGGGGCGCTGGCAATAATACTCGAGGAGCCACCCCGGTCATTTCTGTCGCAAAGCGGTCCGAACCCCGATCCGGAAACCAGGCAGAACATTCAAATCAGGGCGGCCCTGCAGGGCATCACTCGACCGTGGACGATCCAGCGTTACTATGATTGGCGCACGGACACGTTCGATTTGCCAAATTGACCACACTGCCAGCGATCATTTCGCCCATACATTCATCAGGGGATGCAATACACGGCACGGTGTCTCAAGCGACCATTCAAGGACTGCGGGCAGAGATCATACTTCCGGCACTGTGAAGGCTACGCGCTTCAGTGATAGCGCCGGATAAGGCCGACCAGCTTGCCTTGCACCTTCACCCGGTCGGGCCCGAAGATTCGGGTTTCATAGGCCGGGTTCGCCGCCTCGAGCGCGATCGATGCACCTTTGCGCCGGAAGCGCTTCAGTGTTGCTTCCTCGTCATCGACCAGCGCCACGATGATGTCGCCCGGATTGGCGGTCGACATGTTGCGGATCACCACGGTGTCACCGTCAAAGATCCCGGCATCGATCATTGAATCGCCCTTTACCTCGAGCGCGTAATGGTCTCCGGGGCCGATCATCTCGGCAGGAACGGTGATGTTGTGGGTAATGTTCTGGATCGCCGAAATCGGCACGCCTGCTGCGATGCGGCCCATCATTGGCACTTCCGCCACGTGCGAAGCCTCGTCATTGGCAGGTTCCGCCCGTCGTGCCGGCTCTGGCTGTTTGCCCAGACTGCCTTCGATCACGCTCGGAGAAAATCCGCGGCGTGGCTGCAGGTTGGCCTGGTAGCTGTCGGGAAGCTTGATCACCTCAAGCGCACGGGCGCGGTTTGGAAGCCGCCGAATGAAACCGCGCTCTTCCAGCGCCGTTATCAGACGGTGGATGCCGGACTTCGATGCCAGGTCGAGCGCATCCTTCATTTCGTCAAACGATGGCGGAATGCCGCTTTCCTTCATGCGTTCATTGATGAAGAGCAGAAGTTCGTGCTGTTTGCGCGTCAACATTGGCATTTTACCCCGGGGTCCGGCCCGATTGCCGGAATGAAACAAAACCAGAACTTGGGTACCATGTTCCATATGTGTTCCGCAAGGGGTAAAGAAACAATGAAGGAACATTGGCGGCGCGAACCATAAACGGGTGCGGAACATGGCCGTTGAAAGCTCACGGGCACTGATCTTCTGCCTAAATCATTGAAATGTTTATGTATTGTGCCTGTAGGCAAGGCGCGGGTGGCTTGTCCGGTCCGGGGCGAACAGGAAATGCCTGGTCCGATGTGGGTTGTTTGGAACACAGGATAAGCCGAATCACTGGGCGAGGGTCCATCCACCTGCCTGCCACTCGGTTAAGATGCTCTGTTCAAAGGCTGATGCGGACCGGCAGGTCGAAGTCATTGTCCTGCTTGACCGCTTCCGCTGCGGCGAAGAGTGCTTTCTTGTACTCCGTAAAATTCTTCTTGAACCGGTCGGTGACGCCGCCCAGTGCCAGCGCCACTGGCTGTCCTTGCAGTTCGGCCGGAAGCCTCAGTGCCAGGGTGGAGCCGCCTTCAAGCGGCATGTTCTCCGCATAGGCAAAGCCGTTCTCGTGGATCTCCTTGATCCGCGCCAGTATTGTCTTGGTGTCTGTGCGCTCGTTCGGGTTCTGCGTGGCGATGTTGGCCCGCCGGACGATGTTGTCGATCTTGTCCTCGGGCAGCGTGGAGAGCAGGATCCATCCCGCAGCCGAGAGCGTGATCGGCCGCATGAAGCCTTCGTCGATGTGAAAGCGCAGCGCGTGAATGGACTCCTTCGTCCGGGTATATTGCAGGTAGATGTCGTTCTTGGTTCCCAGGAACACGCCTTCGCCGGTCGCCGCATGCAGGTCGTTGAGCGCATCGATCATCTGTCCGGAGCCGAACATGACGCGCGGAATCCAGTCCCCCAGAGCGGTAAGCTTCGGGGTGGGAAAGTAGTCGCGCGTGCTTCTGTCGAAATTCAGATAGCCGAGGTTGACCAGCGTCTTGAGCATCACGGTGGTGCTTGATTGCGGGTAGCCGAGATCGCTCGCCATCTGCGACATCGAACGCGGTTGCTGCGCCAGCTTGAAGTATTCGAGGATCTCGATGGCGCGTGTCGCTGATTTGACCTGCGGATTCGCCATGGCCCGTTAACCTCCCAAATTCACATCTGTGAAATTCTGCCCCACATAAGAATATTTCTACTGGAACTGGCGGAAACATGCCAGTTTCTTTTCCAAGGAAGACGCCGGGTTGAAGCGCGGCAGGAGGAGGCGACCAGGGTTGCCTTTCGCGCTGGAGGCCGGTCTCTGTTGGAGGAAATCGGATGCACTTTCGGAACATCTCGCTATGAGCGGCAGGCTCGAGGGGCGCGTCGCGCTCATCGTCGGCGGTGGTCAGGGCATCGGCCGTGCGATCTGTGAAGCCTATGCCCGCGAGGGGGCTGCAGTCGGTGTCGTCGACATCCGCCAGGATACTGCCGAGCAGGCAGCAGAGGCACTTCGCGCATCCGGCGGCAAGGCCATCGCTATCACCGGCAACGCGGCAAAACGCGACGAGGTCTTTGCCGCCGCCGAGGCTGCGCGCGAGGCTTTCGGGCCGGTAACGGTGCTGGTCAACAACGCCATGTGGAACCGTTACGGCCCGCTCGAGGAGCAATCCGAAGAGACCATCGGCAGGATGATCGACGTCGGTTTCAAGGGCGTGATCTGGGGCTATCAGGCTGTGCTCGAGCAGATGCGCGGAGCGGGCGGCGGGGCGATCGTCAATATCGCGTCCCCCTCGGCGGTTCTCGCGATGAAGCATGGCATCATGTACAGCGCGATCAAGGCCGCCGTCGCTGCGGCCACGCGCAGCGCGGCTGCCGAATTCGGTGCCGACAATATCCGGGTCAATGCGATTGCCCCGGGGTCAACCCGCACAGACGGTGCAATGCGGGTGGTGAGCGAGGAGGCCTGGGAGCGCCGTCGCCAGCGGGTGCCGCTGGGGAGGCTGGGCGAGCCCGAGGATATCGCGCGCGCCGCCGTTTATCTGGCGTCTGATGAGTCATCCTACGTGACAGGCGACATGATGTTTGTCGACGGGGGAATTACCTACGCGTTTTCGTAGCCGGCAGGGAGCCGGCGCATGTGGCGCGCGATCAAATCTGGACAGAAATTCAACGGGAGGAAACCATGACTACATTAAGGAAAACCACTGGCCTTGCCGGCATGCTGATGCTGACCACGGCTCTAGTCGCATCGCCTGCGAGCGCGGAAATCTCGGACAACGTCGTCCGTATCGGCGTGATGGCCGACCAGTCCGGCCCCTATGCCGACAACTGCGGCCCCGGCTCGGTGCTGATGGTCAAGATGGCCGTCGAGGACTTCGGCGGCTCGGTCAACGGATCGCCGATCGAGGTCGTGGTCGCCGACGACCAGAACAAGCCCGATATTGGTGTCGCACAGGCGCTCAAGTGGGTGGACGAGGAAGGCGTCGACACGATCGTCGGCTGTTCCGCGTCGTCGATCGCCCATGCCGTCAACGACATCATGCGTGACAAGCAGAAGCCCTACATCGTTTCGGGCAGCGCATCCACTGCGGTAACCAATGAATCCTGCTCGCCGATGACCACCAACTGGGCCTTCGACACCTATACCTTGGCCAAGGGTGCGGTTGCCGCGCAGATGGCGCGGGGCATGGACAGCTGGTACTTCATCACCGTCGACTACACCTTCGGCAAGACGTGGCAGGAAGACGCCACCCGCTTCATCGAGGCCGCCGGCGGAAAGGTCGTCGGCTCGACGCTGCATCCGCTCGGCACCAACGACTTCTCGTCGCAGCTGCTGCAGGCTCAGGCCAGCGGCGCGAAGGCCATCGGCATCGCCAATGCCGGCGCCGATCTCGGAAACCTGATCAAGCAGGCCAACGAATTCGGTATCGTGGCCGCCGGGCAGAACCTCGCTCCGCTCGGCGTGCTGATCAACAACATCCACGCCATCGGCCTGGAGCCGACCAAGGGCATGGTGTTTTCGAGCGCTGCCTACTGGGATCGCGATGATGAAAGCCGCGCCCTGGCGCAGCGCTTCAGCGACGCCTTCAACGGACGCAAGCCCAACGAAGCGCAGCTGGTCACCTATTCCGCAGTCACCCATTATCTGAAGTCCATCGCTGCGGCTGGTGCCGATGATGGCGTCTCGGTGATGACATCGATGCGCGAAATGCCGGTCAGTGACGCCATCGTCAAGGATGCGAAGATCCGCGGTGACGGCGTGGTCATGAAGCCGATGCTGGCATCCAAGGTGAAGGCGCCTTCGGAATCGAAGGGCGAATGGGACTACTACGAAATCATCGGCGAAATCGCCGCTGAGGACGCGTGGCGGTCCGAAGCCGACAGCGCCTGCGCGCTTCTCAAGAAGTAGGCGGACCTGAACCAGCGCGGCCGGACCTTTGCTCCGGCCGCGCCTGTTCCCGAATGCATTCCAGGGCCCGACATGACCAAAGTAGCCAGAAACGTAACCGCCCGGCGCGTCTCCCCGACCGCTGACATGCTCGGCGAAAGCCCGGTCTGGGATCCGCAGAATGCGACGCTCTACTGGGTGGATGGCGTCTCGCGCCTGATCAGAATGCATGACACGCTGGCCGGAACCTTCCGCCAGATCGAGGTCCCCGCGATGATCGGCTCCATCGGCCTGGCCCAGGACGGCAAGCTGGTTGCTGGTCTTGTGGACGGTATCTATCTCGTCGACATCGCCAGCGGAGAATGTGCGCCGCTATACAAGTTGCCGCGGCCAAGCGACCGCATCCGCTTCAATGACGGCAAGGTCGACCGCCAGGGCCGCTTCCTCTGCGGCTCGATGGGCGTGTACGCCGAAGCCAGCGGCGAGCTGATCCGCGTCGACAGCACCGGCAAGGCGGATGTGCTGGCCAATGGTATCCGCATCGCCAATTCGCTCTGTTTCAGCCCTGACGGGGCGACGATGTATTTTTCCGACAGTCTCGACCGCAAGGTCCGGGCCTATGCCTACGACAAGGAAGAGGGGGCGCTCGACCGACCCCGGATCCATGTCGATACCGCCGAGTTTGATTCCGGACCAGATGGCGCCACGGTCGACAGCGAAGGCTGCATCTGGGTAGCGCTGGTTCAGGCGGGAAAGATCGGCCGCTTCACGCCCGATGGCAAGCTCGACTGCCTGATCGAGGCGCCGACCGACATGCCGACCTGCATGAGTTTCGGCGGACCCGACCTGACAACGCTCTACCTCACCTCGATCAAGGATTCCGGATCGGGACGCGCCATTTCCCGCCATCCGCACGGTGGCGCGCTTTACGCGCTTGAAGGGCTCGGCGTCAAAGGCCTGCCGGAACCTCGTTTCGGACAACCGCAGGATCTGACGCAATGAGTGACGCATTCTCCAGCCTGCTGGCGCCGCTGAGCGTTGCCCTTGTCGGCGCGTCCGATGATCCGACACGGATCGGCGGCCGGCCGTTGCGTTACCTCAGGGAGTCCGGTTTCAAGGGTCAAGTGCTGCCGGTAAATCCGAAGCGCGAAACCGTGCAGGGACTGCCCGCCTATTCCAGCATCGCGGCACTTCCGGCAATCCCCGACACTGCCATTCTCGCCGTGCCTTCGCACCTCACCCGACAGGCGGTGGAGGAGTGCGCGCAAGCCGGGGTGAAATCGGCGATCGTCTTTTCCGCAGGCTTTGCCGAAACCGGCACCGACGGCGCGCGGCTTCAGGCCGACATGGTCGCCATTGCCAGAAGCAGCGGCATGCGGCTCCTGGGGCCGAACTGCCTGGGCGTCTTCAACCCGTCGGTCGGCTATTTCGGCACGTTCTCCGTGGTGCTCGACAATCAGCTGATTGCGCCCGGTCCGGTGGGCATCGTCTCCCAAAGCGGCGCCTACGGTGCGCATATTGCCCATCTTGCCCGCAAGCGCGGGCTCGGCATCAGCCAGTGGGTCACCACCGGCAATGAATGCGACATCGATGTTGCCGAAACGCTGGACTGGATGGTCCGGCAACCCGAAACCAACGTGATCATGGCCTATGCCGAGGGCGTGCGCGACCGCGACGCCTTCATCGGTGCGCTCGAACGGGCGCGCAAGGCGGAGAAGGCCATCATCTTCATGAAGACCGGCCGCTCGGACGTCGGCGCGGAGGCCGCGGCATCGCACACGGCTTCGCTTGCCGGCTCGGATGCGGTTTTCGACGCGGTGCTGCGCCAATATGGCGTCTACCGGGCCAGCACCACCGCCGAGCAACTGGATGTCGCGTATGCCTGCGCGTCAGGCATCTATCCTCCCTCCAACCGCACCGGCATCTTCACCATGTCGGGCGGATTTGGCATCCAGTTGGCGGACGACGCCGAAGCGGCCGGTCTCGATGTGGCGCCCATGCCCGAGGCGGCGCAGGAAAAGCTGAAACAGATGCTGCCCTATTCGTCACCGCGCAACCCGGTAGATGCGACCGCGCAGGTGGTCAGCGACATGGACATGCTGACGAGCTATGTGCGCGCCATGATCACCGAAGGCGGCTACGACATCTTCACCGCCATCCTGGGCACCGGACCATCATCGAAAAACTTCGCCGATCCGCTGCGCAAGGCGCTGATGGCCGCGATGGACGGGCAGGAGGGCAAGATCCGCGGCCTGACCATGTCGGCGCCCGACGAGGTGGTGCGCCAGTACGAAAACGACGGCTTCCTGGTCTACGAGGACGGCTCGGCGCTCGCCGGTGCGCTCGGCGCGCTGGTCTGGCTCAAGCAGAGCTTCGACCTCAACCGGGATGCGGCCCGGGTTGCGCCGGGCGCACGGATCGATCTGCCTGATGGCCCGTTGAGCGAGGCGGATGCGAAGGCGATCCTCGCCCGGGCGGGGCTCGATTTCCCCGGCGAGCGGCTTGTGCCATTGGGTGAGGATGTGGGCGAGGCGGCGAGCCGGATCGGCTTTCCGGTGGTGCTCAAGATCTGCTCCCCGGATATCGCCCACAAGACCGAAGTCGGCGGCGTTGCCGTCAATCTGCGCGACGCCGATGCGGCCCGAAAGGCCGGGGCAGACATCCTTCAACGGGCCGCCGAACACGCGCCCGGCGCCAGGCTCGACGGCATCCTGGTGGCGCCGATGGCGCCCGAGGGCGTCGAGACGATCGCCGGCGTCATGCAGGATCCGGTGCTGGGTCCGGTGGTGATGTTTGGTCTCGGCGGCATTTTCGTCGAGGTGCTCAAGGACGTGACTTTCCGCGCGGCCCCCTTCGATGAAGCGGAAGCTATGCGGATGATCCGCGAGATCCGTGGGCACGCCATGCTCGAAGGGGTTCGCGGCGCCCCGCCATCCGATATCGAGGCGCTTGCGCGGATGCTCTCGAACCTGTCACGCTTCGCCGCGGCGCATGCCGACCGCATCGAGAGCATCGATCTCAATCCGGTCCGGGTGCTGCCGCGCGGACAGGGCGTTGTGCCTCTCGACGCGCTGATTGTTCTGAAAGAGGAGGCCACCGATGACCGCCACTGACATGGAAGCAAAAATCGTCGAACTGATGGACCGCGAAGCCATCCGCGATTGCCTGTATCTCTATTGCCGCGGCATCGACCGTGCCGACGAGGCCACGCTTCGCTCGGCCTACTGGCCCGACGCGATCGACAATCACGGCAGCTACAACGGCCCGATCGATGGTTTCGTCGAATGGGCAAGAGCGGTCTGGGCCAAGGGTCCGCGCAACATTCACGCCATTTCCAATGTCCTCATCGAGTTCAAGTCGGCGACGACGGCGCATGTGGAAAGCTATTTCTCGGCGCTGCAGCGCGGCGCCGGTGGCGATGGCGTGGTGCGCCAGTTTGCCTTGAGCGGCCGCTATTGCGACGTCTTCGAGAAACGTCAGGACGAGTGGCGCGTGCTCGAGCGCACGGTGGTTTTCGACTGGGTTGAGCCGCAGGCCGTTCCGGTGGACAGCGAGGCGGAGCGTTTCGGGCCAAGAACCCCGATCGGCGGCAATTACCCTGACGACCCGGTCTACCACATGGGCAAGGCCAAGGCTGGCTGATCAATCAGGCAACGGTCGTTAGCCCTCCGAACCCGCGCGATCTCGCTGCACGTTGGCGGTGTGGCGCAATTGAATGATACATTTCCAGGAGCATGGTTTGGATAACGTGCTGACAAACAGAGCTGAAACCGTTTCCACCGAGGCCTATCTGGCCGGCATGCGCGCGATCGTCCAGCCGGTCGGTCTGGTGACCGCCGCCTGCGGCGGAGAGCGCGACGGCGTGACGGCTGTCACCGTCTGTTCTGCGACGATGGAGCCGCCGACCCTTCTTGTCAGTATCAAGCAGGATTCGGCCGTGGCGCAGATCATCACCCGTTGCGAGGCCTTCGGCGTCAGTTTCCTCGCCGATACCCAGGCGCGCATGGCGCGCCGGTTTTCCGACGGCGGAGCCGAAGGCGAGATGCTCTTTGCAGAAGGCAAATGGCTCATCGCGGCCACCGGCGCACCGTTGCTCGACGGCGCGGTCAGCGCCTTTGATTGCCGCCTCGTCGATGTCGTTACCTGCGGCGGCCACAGCCTGTTTCTCGGCCGCGTGGTGTCGATGATTTCCAATGAGGGCGAGGGCCTTCTCTATGGCGACGGCTATTTCCGCCGCCTCGCGTCCAAGGACTGAACCGGTAGAGGACAAGCACATGAGCACCCCCCGCGTTGTCATCATTACAGGTGCTGCAGGCGGCGTCGGCCGCGCCATGCTGGTGGAGTTTGCCGGGCGCGGCGATCTGCTGATCGGCGTCGATGTGGCGCAAAGCGGCCTCGCCGATGCGGTGAGGGAATTCGGCGACCAGCATCATGCTTTTGAGTGCGACCTCTCCGACGAAGCCAACATCATGGCCCTGTTCAATGAGATCGATGGGGTCGTCGACCATGTCGACGTGCTCCTGAACAACGCCGCCGTTGGCCCGACCATGCAGCCGACGCTCGAGACCGACATGGCCGGGTTTCGTAAAGCCATCAGAACCAATCTCTACGGACCCTTCGTGATGGCGCGCGAGGCGGCTCGGCGGATGCCCGCAAACGGCGGCGCCATCGTCAACACGGCCTCGCTCGCCGGCGTTCTGGGCAATCCAGGCCGCAATGCCTATGCCGCCTCGAAGGCGGCGCTGATCTCGATGACCAAGTCGCTGGCCTGCGAATGGGCGGCGCGCAAGGTGAGGGTGACAGCGATCGCGCCGGGCTACATTCGCACCCCGATGGTCGCAGCGCTTGAGCGCGAGGGAAAAGCGGATCTGTCGCTGGTACGCCAGCGTATCCCGGTTGGCCGGCTCGGGCGTTCCGACGAGATCGCCTCCGTCGCGGGCTTTCTCGCTTCCGACGCGGCGCGCTATGTGACCGGGTCGGTGGTGGTGGCCGATGGCGGCTGGATGTCGTTCAACCAGCCTGGAACCGCCCATCCGCCGGTCGATGGAACGCCGGCGGCCGAGCTCGCACGGCCTGAACCCGCAGCAGACCCGCGTGTTGTTGTCGTCACTGGCGCGGCCAACGGCATCGGCCGGGCGATCGCGGAGCGTTTCGCCGAAAACGGCGATCACGTCGCGCTGATCGACTGGGACGGCGAGGCGGTGCGCAACGCGGTCGAGGCGCTTGGCGACGAGCATATCGCCATCGAGGCCGATATCAGTTCCGAGACCTCGGTCGCGGGAGCCTTCGCACAGATCGCCGAGCAGTACGGCCATGTCGACGTGATGATCAACAATGCCGCCATCGCCGATGTGTTCAAGCCGGCGATGGAGCAGGATACGGCTGATCTCGGCCGCGTGCTCGACGTCAATCTCGCCGGTTCCTTCATGTGCGCCAAGGCGGCCCTGGCGCTGATGCAGGGCAGGGCGGGGGTTATCCTCAACATGGGCTCGATCAACACATTCCTGCCGTTCGCGCCGCGCCATGCCTATGGCGCGTCGAAAGCGGCAATCGACATCCTGACGCGCTGCTTCGCCGCCGAACTCGGCCAGAAGGGCATCCGCAGCGCCACGCTGGCGCCGGGCTATATCCGCACTCCGGGCGTCGCCGCGCTCGAGCAGTCGGGCAAGGTCGACAGCGATGCCATCCGCAAGCGGATCCCGCTCGGAGACATGGGGCGTCCCGAGGACATCGCCGAGGCCGCGCTGTTCCTGGCATCCCCGGCCGCGTCCTATATCAATGGCGGCATCCTCTATGTCGATGGCGGCTGGACCTCTTTCGGCAATGCCGGACAGGCGTCCGACGGCGGGCAATAGGGCCGACGACAAACGGGGGATCACCCGGCGCGCGCTCCAGGTTCTGCAAGGAACTTCACATCTGTGAAACTCTCCTTCAGATGAAGGTTTTCCTTCTCATCGCGCGCTCAGTGCCGATAATCTGAATGTGGACTGCTGGGAGGCATTGTCCGCGGTTACATGGGAGGAGACTGGTATGCAGGGCCTTATGCAGGCGCAGCCGCTTATGATTTCTAGCTTGCTTGAACATGCGCGGCGCTACCATCCGGACACGGAAATCGTTTCGAAGACCTGCGAGCAGACAATAGTCCGCAGCAACTACCGGACTTTGTCGCATCGCGCCAAACAGATGGCCCAGTCGCTCATCGCCATGGGCGTCAAGCCCGGCGACCGCGTCGCCACGCTTGCCTGGAACACCCATCGTCACTTTGAGCTCTATTTCGCCGTCTCTGGCATCGGCGCGGTGCTGCACACGGTCAACCCGCGGCTGTTTCCCGAGCAGATCGAGTACATCCTCAACCATGCCGAAAGCGGCGTGCTGTTCTTCGACATCACCTTCGCAGATCTGGTCGGCGATCTGACGCCAGCGCTGCCGCACGTCCGGCGCTTCATCGCCATGACCGACGCGGACCACATGGCCGGAATGCCCGCCCAGGCGGAACCCTACGAAGACCTGATCGCGCAGCAGGACGGCAATTACGAATGGCCGGTGTTCGATGAAAACGCGGCATCTTCGCTGTGCTACACCTCCGGCACCACCGGCAACCCGAAGGGCGTGCTCTACAGCCACCGCTCGACCTATCTTCATTCCCTGCTGGTCTGCCAGGTGGACGGCCTGCAACTGAGCAGTGCCGACAGCACCCTGCTCGCCGTGCCGCTGTTTCATGTCAACGCCTGGGGCGTGCCCTATGCATCTGCCTTGTGCGGCGCCAAGCTGGTGCTGCCGGGACCGCATCTGGATGGCAAGAACCTCTACGAACTTGCCGTGGAGGAGAATTGCAGCTTCAGCCTCGGCGTGCCGACGGTCTGGATGGGTTTCTTCAAGCACCTCGAATCCGATCCTTCAGCCGATCCCTCGCGCCTGTCGCTCAAGCGAGTCGTCATCGGCGGGGCCGCGGCGCCCCGCACCATCATCGAAAAGTTCCATGGCATCGGCGTCTTCGTCATCCAGGCCTGGGGCATGAGCGAGACCAGCCCTGTGGCCACCATCGGCAATCTCCTGCCCAAGCACCGAGACCTGCCGATCGAAAAACAGGTCGACATCCAGGTGCTGCAGGGCCGCGCCATGTGCGGCGTCGAGCTGCGCGTGATTGGCGAGGACGGGTCCGAAATCCCGGCCGGAAGCGGCCAGTCCGGCGATCTGCAGGTGCGCGGCCCCTGGGTCACCGCCGGCTATTTCCGCGGCGAGGGCGGCGATGTGCTCGACAAGGACGGCTGGTTTTCGACCGGCGATGTCGCCCGGCTCGACACCGACGGCTACGTCCAGATCACCGACCGCTCCAAGGACGTGATCAAGTCGGGCGGCGAATGGATCAGCTCGATCGATCTTGAGAATGCCGCGATGGCGCATCCCGAAATCGAGGAAGCCGCGGTCATCTCGCGCCCGCATCCGCGCTGGCAGGAGCGGCCGTTGCTGATCGTCGTGCGCAAGCAGGGTTCGGAGGTCACCGGTCCCGAAATCCTCGAATTTCTCGCCGAGCGCGTCGTCAAGTGGTGGCTGCCCGATGACGTCGCCTTTGTCGACGAGCTGCCGCACACCGCGACGGGGAAACTGCAGAAGATGAAACTGCGCGAACAGTTCGCCGATTACGTCCTGCCGGCCTGACCGCGCCGCGAGCGCTCGACCCATTCGCATTTCCACGGAGGCACCATGCCCGAAATCATCCTTGAAGACCCGGACGGCACATTCGCCATGCTGCGCGACAGTGTTGCGGCCTTCGCCCAGCGCTTCGACGGCGCAAGGGCGCTCAGAGCGCGGCGTGGTGCGGGCCGGGATCTTGATCGCGACATCTGGTCGGCCATGGCCGAGGCCGGCTGGCTTGGCCTGATGCTGCCCGAGGATATCGGCGGCGCGGGCCTTGGCATGAGCGAACAGGCGATCCTCAGCGAGGCCCTGGGCCGGGCGCTGATCACCGAGCCGCTGGCGCAGCTCTCGGTGTTTTCGGGCACCCTGCTTGTCGGTGCGGAACCGAGCGCCGAACGGTCACGGCTGGCCGAAGGACTGACCTCGGGCTCGCTGGTCGTTTCTCCCGTCTGGCAGACCACCGATGGCGGATATGCCGTGGTCACCGCGACCGCAGATGCGGCCGGGCTGACGCTTTCAGGCACGGCCGATCTCGTCGTGGCGGCGGCGTCGGCGGATGTTTTCCTGGTGCTCGCCCGGTCCAATGACGAGCGCATTCTGATCAGCGTACCGGCGGGAGCCGAAGGCCTCGCAGTGTCGGAACGGCCGACAGTCGATGGTGCCACGTTGGCGCAGGTTCGGTTTTCCGAATGCCACGTGGCTACTGAACAAGTTCTGGCGCGCGGCCTGCTTGGCAATGGCCTGCTCGATGACGCCATCCAGGCGACACGGCTGACGCTGGCCGCCGAGCTCGCCGGGGCCGGGTCGAAGGCGCTCGAAGCCACGGTGGACTACACCAAGGAGCGGGTGCAGTTCGGCAAGCCGATTGCCAGCTTCCAGGCGATCCAGCACCGGCTGGTCGACATGTGGAGCGCCGCCGAATTCTCCTGCGCGGCCATCGTCAATGCGCTCGAGCGACTGACCGACGAACCGGGCAAACCTGCGGCGCTTGCGGTGCTCGCCGCCAAGGCCCGCGCCGGCGATGCCGCCATCGACATTACCCGCAAGGCCATTCATCTGCACGGCGCCATGGGCTTCACCGATGAATGCGACATCGGGCTTTTCATGAAGCGCGCCGTCAACCTCAACGCCACCCTTGGAAACCCTGCGCAGCTCAGGCTGCAATTCGTTGCGCTCGAGCGCGCAGCCTGAAGGAACCGGACATGGAAAACAATCTGATCAAGACCGTCATCAAGGACCATATCGCCGTCGTCACCATGGACGCGCCGCCGGTCAATGCGCAGAGCCGGGAATTCGTCGAGGAACTGATCTCGGTCTTTGACGAGCTCAACGAGACCCCGGGCGTGCGGGTGGTGGTGCTCACCGGCGCGGGCAAGTGTTTCTGCGCCGGCGCCGACATCAAGTCTCGCGCCAAGGTTGGCCAGGGCGTGCCCGGCGACACCAACCGGCATCTGCGCCGCGCCCGTGAAGTCGGCTTCGTCATCATCGAGATGAACATCCCGGTGATTGCCGCCGTCAACGGCGTCGCGCTCGGCGCCGGCATGGGGCTTGCTATCTGCAGCGACATGATCGTTGCCTCCAAGAATGCCTCCTTTGGCCTGCCGGAGATAGACATCGGCCTGATGGGCGGCGTCCGCCACACAATGCGCGTCTTCCCGCAGGGCCTGACCCGCCGGATGGTGCTCACCGGCTGGCGGGTGCCTGCGGAAGAACTCTACCGCCGCGGCCTGATCGAGGCCTGCGTCGAGCCCGAGGAGCTGATGGACACCGCAATGGAAATTGCCCGCAACATCGCGTCGAAGAGCCCGGCCGCGATCCGCCTTGCCAAGCGTGCCATCAACACCGTCGAGACCATGGGACTGAAGGACGGCTACCGCTTCGAGCAAAACCTGACGGTCGAAATGACCCGGCACGAAGACAGCAAGGAAGCCATGCGCGCCTTCGTCGAAAAGCGCGCCCCGGTGTTCAAGGACGAATTGTGATGGCCGAGCAGCAGGACTGGAACAGCCTCTCCGACGCCGAGTTCCGGCAGATCTTCCGCAGCTGGGTGGACGAGAACTGCCCCATGCGCTTGCGCAACATGCGCAAGCAGCGGCCGGTGTTCGATGAGGTCGCTGACTGGTACCACGCGCTGGCGGAAAAGGGCTGGCTCTCGCCGGTCTGGCCACAGGAATACGGCGGAATGGGGCTCAATGCCGCCAAGCACATCATCTATGTCGAGGAATGGGCCCGGCTCGGCTGCCCGCGCATTCCAGACCACGGCATTGGGCTGGTCGGTCCGCTGCTGATCGAGTTCGGCACCGAGGCGCAGAAGGCGCATTACCTGCCGCGCATCCTTTCGGGAGAGGATGTCTGGTGCCAGGGCTATTCCGAGCCCGGGGCCGGCTCCGACCTCGCCAGTCTGCGCACCGCCGCGGTGCGCGAGGGTGACAGTTTCATCGTCAACGGCCAGAAGATCTGGACCACGCTCGCCCACTGCGCCAACTGGATCCTGCTTCTCACCCGCACCTCGCGCGACGAGGAGGTCAAGCAGAAGGGCATCACCGTGCTGCTGGTCGACCTGACCTCGCCGGGCGTCACTGTGCGACCGATCGAGAACTTGCGCCAGGAAGCCGATTTCTGCGAGGTGTTCTTCGAGAATGTCCGTGTCCCGGCGGAAAACCTGGTCGGCGAGGTCGACAAGGGCTGGAACCTCGCCAAGGCGGTGCTCGGCCACGAGCGTATCTTCCTCGGCGCCCCTTCTCGGCCCGAAGTGGCACTTTCCCGGCTTGAACAGCTCGCCGAGGCGCGCGGTGCCTTCCAGGATCCCGCCTTCGTGGCCCGTTACGCCCGGCTCCGGCTCGATCTCTACGATCTCGGTTCGGCCTTCGAGCGTTTCGCCAAACAGTTGCGCGACGATGGAACGCTCGGCGCGGATGTGTCGGTGCTGAAGATCTTCTGCTCCGAGCTCTACCAGAAGATCACCGAGGAAACGCTTGATATTGCAGGCGAAGAGGCCCGCTTTCTCGACGATCTGCCGGCCGGAAACGGTGAGGTCGACGCGATGAACCTCTATCTCGATTCCCGCGCACTGGCGATCTTCGGCGGCTCGAACGAGATCCAGCGGACAATTCTGGCCAAGGCCGTGCTCGGGTTGCCATCCTGATGTGCTGCAAGGGAGGAAAGACGGATCATGCAACACACTGAGCAGCAAAGTCCGGCGGAGGCAGGTTCTCCCGCGCCCGAATACGCCCTTGAAGCCCGGGGCATCAGCAAGTCCTTCGGCGGCTTTTTCGCGGTCAAGGATGTCGACCTCAAGATAAGGCGCGGGTCGGTGCACGCGCTGATCGGGCCGAACGGTGCGGGCAAGACCACCTGCTTCAACATGCTGACCAAGGCGCTGCAGCCGACCTCCGGGCAGATCCTGCTCGAGGGTCGCGATATCTCGCGGCTTCCGACCTCCGAGGTGGCGCAACAGGGCCTGGTGCGCTCATTCCAGATTTCCGCGACGTTTCCGCACCTGACCTGCCTTGAAAACGTCCGCGTCGCGCTGCAGTCGAAATATGGGCGCTCCTTCCATTTTTGGCGCTCGCTGCGGGCTGTCTCCGAGCTCAACGAGCGCGCGATGGCGCTGCTCGGCGAAGTGGGACTCAGCGACAGCGCTGGCCTAGCCGCCTCCGATCTCTCCTATGGCAAGAAACGCGCGCTCGAGATCGCCACCACGCTGGCGCTCGATCCCTCGGTGATGCTGCTCGATGAGCCCACGGCGGGCATGGGGCACGAGGATGTCGAGCCGATCACCGAGTTGATCGCCAAGGTCGGCAAGGACCGCACCATCGTCATCATCGAGCACAACCTGTCCGTGGTCTCCAGCTTGAGCGAGCGCATCACCGTGCTCAAGCAGGGCGAAGTCCTGACCGAAGGCACCTATGCGGAAGTGTCCAGCAATCCGGATGTGATCAGTGCCTACATGGGAGGCGTCGATGAACTCTGAGACCGCAAAGGCCCCGCTGCTTCAGGTTGAGAACCTGAACGCCTGGTACGCGGAATCCCAGGCCCTGCATGGAATGAATTTCGAGGTTCCCGAAGGCGAACTGGTCACCTTGATCGGCCGCAACGGCGCGGGCAAGTCGACAACGCTGCGCTCGATCATGGGGATCGTGCGCAAGCGCAAGGGCTCGATCCGGTTCAGGGGCGCGGAACTGATCGGCAGGCAGACCTACGAGATCGCCCGCCAGGGTATAGCCTACTGCCCCGAGGAGCGTGCGATCTTCGCCTCGTTGTCGGTGCGGGAAAACCTCGGCCTGCCGCCGGTCCTGAGTGCCGGTGGCTCCTCCGACGAGGAACTGCTTGAACAGTTCCCCAATCTCCGCGCCCGGCAGAACAGCATGGGCACCATGCTCTCGGGCGGCGAACAGCAGATGCTGGCAATTGCCCGGATCCTGCGCACCGGCAGCCGTTTCCTGTTGCTCGACGAACCAAGCGAAGGTCTGGCACCTGTTGTCGTCAAGGAGATCGGCCAGCAGATCCTGAGGCTCAAGCAGCGTGGCTACACCATCCTGCTGGTCGAGCAGAACCTCAAATTCGCGCAGATGGTCGCCGACCGGCACGTCGTGGTCGAGCACGGCCAGGTCGTCGATGTCCTGGCGGCAGATCAGCTCCAGGCCAACATGGCCCGCGTCAAAACCTATCTGGGAGTGTAAGCGGCGATGTTCGACGGCATTTCAATCCAACTCCTCATGGGCCAGCTGCTGATCGGTCTGATCAACGGTTCCTTCTACGCCATGCTCTCGATGGGGCTGGCGATCATCTTCGGCCTGATGCATGTGGTCAACTTCGCCCACGGCGCGCAATACATGCTCGGCGCCTTCATCGCCTGGCTGCTGCTCAACACGCTTGGCATCAACTACTGGGGCGCGTTGTTCATCGCGCCGGTGGTGGTTGCCATCTTCGGCATGGTGATGGAGCGTCTGGTGCTCAAGCCGATCCATCATCTCGACCATCTTTATGGCCTGCTCGCCACCTATGCGGTGACGCTGATCGTCGAAGGATTGATCCGCCAGCAATACGGCTCATCGGGATTGCCCTATTCGTCGCCGATCCCCGGTGGCGTCAATCTGGGCTTCATGTTCCTGCCCTGGTACCGGCTCTGGGTGGTGCTGTTCTCCTTTGCCATGTGCCTTGGCACCTGGTACCTGATCGAGCACACCAAGCTCGGAGCCTATCTGAGGGCCGCCAACGAAAACCCCGAAATCGTCGAATCCTTCGGCATCAACGTGCCCAGGATGATCACGCTGACCTACGCCTTCGGCGTCGGTCTGGCGGGGCTGAGCGGGGTGCTGGCAGCACCGATCTACCAGGTGTCGCCATCGATGGGGTCGAGCCTGATGATCGTCATCTTCGCGGTCGTGGTGATTGGCGGCATGGGCTCGATCATGGGCGCCATCCTGACCGGCTACCTGCTCGGCGTGGTCGAGGGCCTGACCAAGGTGTTCTACCCAGAGGGCGCCAATCTGGTGATCTTCGTCATCATGATCCTGGCTCTGATTTTGCGTCCGCAGGGCCTGTTTTCAAAGAAGGAGGGCGCGTGATGAGCCGCTATCTTGGCCTCGCCGCGATCCTCGTTCTGGCGCTGATCGCACCGTTCTTCGTCTACTCGGTGACGCTGATGACGATCCTCGTCTTCGTCATCTTCGCGTCCTCCTTCAACCTGCTTCTGGGCTACGCTGGACTGCTCAGCTTCGGCCAGGCTATGTTCTTCGGCACCGCGGCCTACATCACCGGGCATATCCTCAAGACCACCGGCGTCTCGCTTGAGATCGCGATCATCGGCGGCATGCTGATCGGCGCCGTGATGGGCTTCCTCGTGGGCCTGGTCGCTGTGCGCCGCTCGGGCATCCAGTTCGCCATGATCACCTTTGCCATTGCGCAGTTCGTCTACTTCCTCTTGCTGCAATCCGAGTTCACCGGCGGCGAGGACGGGATGCAGCGCATTCCGCGCACCGAGATCTTCGGTTTCATCGACCTGTCGGACAATTTCTCCTTCTACTATTTCGTCCTTGCCGTGACCGTTCTGTCGATCGCGTTTTTCTACCGCGTCGTCCATTCGCCCTTCGGCGAGGTGCTCAAGGCAATCCGCGACAACGAGCCAAGGGTGGAGTCGCTGGGCTTCAAGCCCGACCGCTACAAGCTTGTGGCAATGACGCTCTCGGCCGGCATGGCCGGGCTGGCTGGCGGCCTGAAGGCCACGGTGTTCCAGTTCGCCACCCTGACGGACGTCTCGTGGCACGTCTCGGGCGAGGTCATCTTCATGACGCTGCTTGGCGGCCTCGGCACGCTGACAGGCCCGATGGTCGGCGCCGGAATCGTCATCGGCCTCAACGACCATCTGGCGCAATTCGGCGAATGGGCGCTGATTTCGCAAGGCGTCATCCTGCTCGCCGTCATCCTGTTCTTCAGGCGTGGCGTGGTGGGCGAACTCGGCGCATTTGTCCGCCGTTACAAGGCCGGAGGGCGCAAGTGATGCGCCCTGGCCGGCGCAATGGTGCTGTGTGGCTGCTGCCCGCCGCCACTCTCCCTTTCAAGACCCGCATTTCAAAAGTCAGACCGGAGGTATCGAGATGAACGCCAAGACAGGAAACCCGGCCACCAGACACGTGGACATCATCGTAGTTGGCGCTGGCTTCGGCGGCATGTACGCCGTCTATCGCTTTCGCGAAATGGGCAAGAACGTCCTTGGTATCGAGGCCGGTGGCGATGTCGGCGGCGTCTGGTACTGGAACCGCTATCCCGGCGCGCGCTGCGACCTGATGAGCGTCGACTACAGCTACGGCTTCTCCGACGAGATTCAGCAGGAATGGAGCTGGTCGGAACAATTCGCCGCCCAGCCGGAAATCCTGGCTTACGCCAATTTCGTCGCCGACAAGCTGAAGCTGCGCGACAATTACCTCTTCGACACGCGGGTCGAGAGCGCGGTGTGGGATGACAAGGCAAAACTCTGGCGCGCCACGCTCGAAAGCGGCGAGATCGTCGAGGCGCCCTATTGCATCATGGCGACGGGCCCCTTGTCCGTCCCCAAGGATCCGGAGATCGAAGGGATCGGCAAGTTCAGGGGCCAGATCTTCAGGGCGCAGAAATGGCCGCATGAGAAGGTCGACTTCACCGGCAAGCGGGTCGGCGTAATCGGCACCGGCTCTTCCGGCATCCAGATCGTGCAGGAAGTCGGCCGCCAGGCGGGCGAACTCTATGTCTATCAGCGCACGCCCAGCTGGAGCCTGCCGATGCGCAACCACGCGATATCGGACGAATACCAGGCCGAGATGAAGGCCAATTACCCCGGCATGCGGGCGGCGATGCGGCTCAACCCGACGGGCGGCACGCGGCCCGTTACCTCCAGGCCCTACTTCAGCCTGCCGCCGGAGCAGCGCCTCCAGACCATGGAACAGGCCTGGATCAATGGCGGTCACACCTTCCTCGGTTCGTTCTCCGATCTCCTGGTCAACCAGGCGGCCAACGACCAGGTCGCCGAATTTGTCCGCGGCAAGATCGATGAAGTCGTCGACGATCCGGTCACGGCAGAGGCGCTCAAACCCCGCGGCTATCCGGTCTTCGCCCGCCGGCCCTGTCTCGATACCGAGTACTACGAGACCTACAACCTGCCCAATGTCCACCTCAAGGACTGCCTCAAGGATCCGATCGTCGAGATCACCGAAAACGGCATTCGCACCGAGGCCGGCGAGGTCGAGCTCGACATGATCATCTTCGCCACCGGTTATGACGCGCTCACCGGCGCGCTGATGGCGTTCCGGGTCGAGGGCCGCGACGGCCGCTCGATCAACGACAAGTGGCAGGGCGGCGCCCAGTCCTATCTCGGGCTGATGGTCGAAGGTTTCCCCAACATGTTCCTGACCTGCGGTCCCAACGGGCCGGCGGCACTCGCCAACATCATCACCATCAGCGAACACGATGTCGACTGGATCGCCGACTTGATCACCCACATGGAAGACAACGATCAGCGCGTCGTCGAGGCGACGGAGGCGGGCGAGGCGCGCTGGATGGATGTCGTCGTCAATCTTGCCGCCATGTCGCTGGTGCGAAAGGCCAAGACCTGGTGGGTCGGCGCCAATGTCGAGGGCAAGTCGCAGGGCCTGACCATGTTCATCGGCGGTTTCAACAAATATGCCGAAGCCTGTGCCGCGGCCAAGACCGGCGGCTACCCCGAGCTCGCTTTCGAGCCGGCGCGGCAGAACGCCGAAGCCTGACAACGATGTTTCGGGCAGCATCCGGCCAGATTCCGGCTTGCCCGCGACCCGATACAGATTGAAGGAGGTGCAGCGTTGAGCGCACTGTTTCAGCCATTTGAGATGGGCGGCGTTTCGCTCGCCAACCGCATCGTCGTGTCGCCGATGTGCCAGTACAGCGCCGTCGAGGGGCTGGCGCAGCCCTGGCACCTGATCCATGTCGGCGGGCTGATGCTCTCGGGCGCCGGCCTTGTCATCATGGAAGCCACCGCCACCGAGGCGGCGGGGCGGATTACCCACGGCTGTCTCGGGCTCTACACCGACGAGCACGAGGCGGCGCTTTCGTCGCTGGTCTCCGAGGCGAGAAAACTGTCGGATGCGGCAATCGGCATCCAGCTCGGCCATGCCGGCCGCCGCGCTTCCTGCCGATCGATCCGCGATCGCAACAAGGGCGAATCGCTGCCACCGGAGGAGGGGGCCTGGCAGACCTTCGGTCCCTCCGCCTTCGGCTATGACGAGACCTGGCACACGCCAAAAGCAATGGATGCGGACGACATTGCCCGCGTAACACAATCCTTTGTCGACGCCGCCGTCCGCGCCGGCCGGGCCGGCTTCGATGTTCTCGAGATCCACGCGGCGCACGGCTATCTGCTGCACCAGTTCCTGTCGCCGGTCACCAACCACCGCACCGACGCCTATGGCGGCTCGATGGAGAACCGCATGCGGTTTCCGCTCGAAGTGGTGCGCGCGGTCAGGGCGGTCTGGCCGAAGCAAAAGGCGCTCGGCGTCAGGGTCAATTCCACCGACTGGCATCCTGACGGACAGAGTATCGACGAGGCCGTCGCCTTTGCCCGGCAACTCGAAGCGCTGGGTGTCGACTATGTTGTGATGTCGGCGGGCAACCTGGCGCCCGGATCGAAGATCCCGGCGGCCACCCCCGGCCATCAGGTCGATTTCGCCACGCTGATCAAGAAGCATACGAGGCTTGTATCCATGGCCGTCGGGCTTATTGCCACGCCGGAGCTCGCCGAAGAGATTGTGAGCGAGGAAAAGGCCGATCTGGTGGCCATTGGCCGGGCCATGCTCGACAATCCCCGCTGGGGTCTGCATGCCGCCGCCCGGCTTGGCGTCGATGTCGACTACGCGCCGCAATATCTGCGCGCCCGGCCCAACAACTGGCTCGGCTTTCCGTTGGTTCATCCCGACGCGCAACCGGTCAAGGCCACCCGCCAGGTCGACCGGCCCGCATCAGGTGCAGGTTGGGACCGGCCAGCAACATAGCCATGGTTTGCCCGGAACTGACCAGGGCGGTCAGGGCCGCAAAACCAGTACCTCGCAGATCGATCCGGCCCTGGCCGCGGGCGCGAAGGGCGGCCTGATGATCAGGCAGCGGGCGTCGGCGAACACCGTCATCAGCGAGGAATCCTGCTGCGCCGACGGGATGGCAAACAGCCGGCCTTCTGCATCGATCTCAAGATCGCCGCGCAGATAGTCCTGGCGCTGATCGTTTTCCGGCAGGTCATTGCCAAGCCGCGCGGTTCTCTTGCGGTCAGGGTCGGGCCGTCCGGCCAGCCGCGCAATCAGCGGCTCGAGGAACAGGTGCGCGCAGACCAGGCTCGAGGCCGGGTTTCCAGGCAGCCCCAGCACCCGCAGCTTGCCCAGATTGCCCGACATCAGCGGCTTGCCCGGCCGCATCGCGATCTTCCAGAAATCGAGCGCCATGCCGCGGCCGGTCAGCGCCTTCTGGACCAGGTCATGGTCGCCAACCGAAGCGCCGCCGATCGTCACCAGCACGTCGACCTCGTGCGCCAGCGCCGTATCCAGCGCCTCGTCGAGCGCGTCCAGCCGGTCGGCGGCAATACCGAGGTCGATGACGTCGGCGCCGGCACCGCGCGCCAGCGCGGCGATACCGAAGGTGTTCGAAGCGATGATCTGGCCCGGGCCAAGTGTCTGGCCCGGCAGGCGCAACTCGTCGCCGGTGGCAAGAATTGCGACCCGCGGCTTGCGGATGATCGGCAGCTCGGCATGGTTCATCGCTGCGGCGAGCGTAATGGCGCCTGCATCGAGCACGCGGCCTCTTGCGAGCCCGGTTCTGCCTTCCGTGAAATCGACGCCGGCGGGCCTTATGTTGCGACCGGCCTCGGGGGCTTGCATGACCAGCACCAGACCGTCATCGAGCCGCTCGGTATCTTCCTGGATCAGCACCGTGTCCGCGCCCTCGGGCACCGGGGCTCCGGTAAAAATGCGGATGGTCGAGCCCGGGGCAAGGGGGGCGTCGAATCCGTGGCCTGCGGCAGATTCACCCTGCAGCCTGAGTTTGGCGCCGGTCACCGCCTCGCTCGCGCGCACTGCGTAGCCGTCCATCGCCGAGGCTGCGAAGGGTGGCTGTGTCCGCAAGGCCAGGAGATCGCGGGCAAGAACGCGCCCGCCGCCTTCCGCGAGAGGCAGAATCTCGGTGTTGGCCGCGGGGGCAGCGCCGTCCAGGATCCGCGTCAGGGCTTCGTCAACCGGCATCAGCGCCATGATGTTTCCTTCAGGTGTCGAGTTTCCAGTCGCCGGATTTTCCGCCCGACTTCGCCAGCACCTTGATGCCGTCGATCTCCATGCCCCGATCCACCGCCTTGGCCATGTCATAGATGGTCAGGCAGGTCACGGAGACGGCGGTGAGGGCCTCCATCTCGACCCCTGTCTTGCCGGTGAGCTTGGCAAGCGCCCGCACGCGGAGGCCCGGCAGTGCCTCATCTGGCTCGATCTCGACGCTGACCTTGGTCAGCGCCAGCGGATGGCAGAGCGGAATGAGATTGGCGGTCTGCTTGGCGGCCATGATCCCGGCGATCCGTGCCGCACCGATCACGTCGCCCTTCTTCATGTTTCCGGCCAGAATCAGTGCGAGTGTTTCTGGTTTCATCCGAACATGGCCGATGGCCTCGGCAATCCGGACCGTGTCGGCCTTGTCGCCGACATCGACCATGGCGGCCGAGCCGTCCTCGGCAAGATGGGTCAGGCGCGGGGGGCTCTCGTCAGCCATTCATTCCGCCGCCGCGTTTGCGACCGCGCCGGTCAACAGCGCCTTGGTGGCCGCCGTCACGTCGGCCTGCCGCATCAGGCTTTCGCCCACAAGGAAGGTGGAAACGCCTGATTTTTCAAGCCGCTGGCAGTCGGCGAACGAGCCGATTCCGCTTTCGCCGACCAGGATCCGGTCACTGGGCACCATCGGCGCCAGCCGCTCGGAATTCGTCAGCGACACCTCGAAGGTGCGCAGGTTGCGGTTGTTGACGCCGATCAGCCGGCTGTCGAGCTTCAGCGCCCGTTCCGTCTCGGCCTCGTCATGCACCTCGATCAGCGCCGCCATGCCGAGCGCATGCGCCTCGTCTTCGAGCCTTCTCGCGTCATCGTCGTCGAGCGAGGCCATGATGATCAGGATCGCGTCGGCGCCCCAGGCGCGCGCCTCGTGCACCTGGTAGACATCGAACATGAAATCCTTGCGCAGCGCCGGCAGGGCGCAGGCAGCACGTGCGGCGGTCAGGAATTCAGGCGCACCCTGGAACGACGGCGCATCGGTCAGCACGGAAAGACAGGCCGCGCCCCCGGCCTCGTAAGCGCTGGCCAGCGATGGCGGGTCGAAATCCGCGCGGATCAACCCCTTGGATGGACTGGCCTTCTTGATCTCGGCGATGAGCCCGTAGCCGCCGGCACGGTGCTTTGCCTCGATCGCCCCGATGAAATCGCGTGGGCTGTCCGCATCGCGGGCGCGCGCCTTGATCTCTTCAAACGGGATGGCGGCCTTGGCAGCGGCGATCTCATCGCGCTTGTAGGCCTCTATGCGGTTGAGAATATCGCTCATCGTCTCACCCTGCCTTCGGTGCCGGCGCATGCGCCTGCGACACGCTCACCAGCCTGCTCAGCGCTTCGAGTGCTGCGCCACTGTCAATCGACTGTGCGGCGATGGCGATGCCTTCGCGCAAGCCCTGGGCTTTCCCGGCGATCACCAGCGCGCCGGCGGCATTCAGCACCGCGATGTCGCGATAGGCGTTCTTCTCGCCTTCCAGCACCCGCTTCAGCGCCGCCGCATTGGCGACGCCGTCGCCGCCCTTGAGCTGGCTCAGCGGAACCCGGGTCAGGCCAAGCTCTTCCGGGGTAACCTCGAATGTGCGGATCTGGCCGTTCTCCAGCGCATGAACCTGGGACACGCCGGTGGTGGTCATCTCGTCAAGGCCGTCGCCATGCACCACCCACACTGTCTGCGAACCGAGATCGCGCAGCACCTGTGCCAGCGGATCGAGCCAGTGCGCTGAGAACACGCCCAGCAACTGCTTCTTCACGCCGGCCGGGTTGGAGAGCGGGCCAAGCAGGTTGAAGATCGTGCGGGTGCCGAGTTCCACCCGGCTCGGTCCGACATGCCGCATCGCCGAATGATGCGCCGGGGCGAACATGAAGCCGAGGCCAGCCTCCTCGATACAGGCCGAGATGCCTTTCGGGGCAAGCTCGAGCGAAATCCCGAGCGCAGAAAGAGCATCAGCCGTGCCTGACTTCGAGGACAGAGCCCGATTGCCATGCTTGGCCACCTTGACCCCGGCGCCGGCGGTGATGAAGGCCGCCGCCGTTGAAACATTGTAGGTGCCCGACGCATCGCCGCCGGTTCCCACGATATCGACTGCATCGGCGGGCGCCTTGACCGGCAGCATCTTCTCGCGCATCACGCTGACCGCGCCGTAGATCTCGTCGACGCTTTCGCCGCGGACCCTGAGAGCCATCAGGAAGCCGCCGATCTGGGAGGGCGTGGCGTCACCCGACATCATCACGCCGAATGCAGAGCGGGCTTCGTTCCGGTCGAGCGCCTGACCGTCGGCCACCTTGGCGATGAAGGACTTCAGATCAGCCATTGCGGTCGACCCCCGTTTTCGTGTTCCTCAGAATGCCAGCGCGCGTTCGGCCAGCTGACGGTTGACCGACACGCCGTAGTCGGACTGAAGCCGCGCAACCATCTGGTCGAGAATGTCGTCGGCGATCTGCTGAGACACCTGGCGCCGCTGTTCGACCGAGACCGAATCCGCGGTCACGGTTGAGGCGTCGTTGACCGAAGTCACCTTGAGCAGGATCCGGTTTTCCCCCGACGCGTCATTGGCAACCTCGACCAGGCCATTCGGGCCCGAGAAGGCGGACGCCACCGCAGCCTCGCCAAATACGGCGTCCGCACCGTCGCGGGTCAGCGCGTATTTGGTTTCGACGGCAACCGCCAGTTCTTCGGCGATCGCGGAGAGCTCGGCGCCCTGAGCCAGACGCTCCTTGAGCGCCGTAGCCCTGGTGCCAAGCGCTTCAGCGGTCTTCATTGCGGTCCAGTCGGTGACAACCCGGTCGCGCACCTCGTCAAGGGTGCGGTCCCTTGCTGGCGTGACGTCATTGACCTCAAACCAGACAAAGCCTTCGGCGCCAATGTTGATCGGCGGTGTTTCGACGCCGGTTTCGGCCTCAAAAGCGTCGCGCAGCAGCGCCTGCGATTCCGGGATGTCGCGCACGACGGTTCCGTCAGGCGTCTGGCCGCTGCGGTCGATGGCCTCGACCGTTACCGGGGTGAGTTTCTGCTGTGCCGCCGCTTCTGGCAGCGTCATGCCGCTCGCACGCGCATCCTCGTAGGCGTCATGCACGTCGAGCAATACCTGCGCGGCCTCCGCCAGCGCCAGTTGCTCACGGATTTCGGCTTCGACTTCTTCGAAGCTCTTGGAGGATTCAGGCGTGACCTCGGAAACCCGGAGGATGACCGGGCCGAACTGACCGTCGACCACCGGTGTGGTGCCGCCGGCCTCGCTCACCGCAAAAACCGCTTCAGCCAGAGACTGATCGGGCACCGTATTCCTGGCGAAGCTTCCGATCCGGACGTCGCTGGCCGTGCGGCCCTGTTCGGTAACCAGTTCGTCAAAGCTCTTGCCGTCGGCCAGCGCTGCCGCGGCGGCATCGGCCGCCGCGCGATCGGCAAACACCAGCTGGTCGATGGTCCGGACCTCCGGTGTCGTGTAGCGATCCTTGCGTGCCTCGTAGTCAGCCCGTGCCGCCTCGGCAGTGATTGCGGCCGGATCGGCAATATCCTCGTTTTCGAGTTTGACATAGGTGATCTTGCGGTACTCGGGCGCGGCATAGCGAGCCTTGTTTTCCTCGAAATAGGAAGACAATTCGCTTTCGCTGGGCGCTGCCACGGGATCGATGCTGGATTTTGTCAGCAACAGGTAATCGACGTCGCGGGTCTCCGCATCATATTGGGCGAATGCCGCAATGAGCGCCTCGGGCGCTGAGAAGCCGTCCGACACTGCCTCGACGATCTGGGTGCGGACGGCCACCTGGCCGCGGCTCCTGAGATAGTCTTCCTCGGTCATGCCCGCGGAACTGAGCACGCGGCGAAAATTGTTGCGGTCAAACCTGCCGTTGAAGTCATGAAAGGCCGCGTCCTCGGCGATCAGCGCAGCGAGCCGGTCATCGGAAAGACCGAGGTTCATCAGCCTTGCCTGCTCGTCGAGAAGCGCGCCGGCGACCAGCTGTGAATAGACCTGGTTCTCGATGCCGAAGGCTCGGGCCTGCTCCGTGGTCAGACGCTGACCAAGCTGGCGGCTCACCACGGCGACCTGACGGTCGTAGGCAAGGCGGAATTCGTTGGGCGTCACCACGGTTTCGCCTACGGTGATCACCGCATTGCTGCCCGCGTTCAGGATCGATCCGGAGATGCCCCACACGCCGAACGACGCAACCAGCAGAATGAGGAGGAATTTGGCAACCCAACCCTGGGCACCCTTACGCAGAATATCAAGCATCGAAGCTCCTGAGGCATCAACATTATCGGTCTCGGATCGGCATGGGAGCCAGCCCGAGATCTCTCACCCGACCCTTTAGACCAAACCGGTGGCGAAATGAAGAGCGGGCAGGTCGATTAACAAGCCTCCGGAGCAGCTGCTGATCGGGGCGGGAGCGGTGGCGGTTGCGCGGCAGATCTGCTTCCCGAAGCGGACTGCGTATCCGGCCGGGAGCCGTCCGGGGCAGAAAAGTGCGGCTGCAGTCTAGGTGGTCGTTGCCAACAAAACGCCTCCCTCAACCAGTACGTCACCGGGCCGAAATTAGCTGTTTTTCAATACATATGGTGTCAAATGTAGATCCGAAATATTGTAGTCACACTTTCATGAAGCGTTCCGTGGTTCAGTTGCAAAACAGTGAAAGCATCGATCCCGCAGCAACGGTGATCACCAAGATGCGGGAGCAGGGAATCTCCTCGCTGCCGCGCAACTACGCGCTTGTGTGGGAATTTCTCAACACCTCGGACCCGGCCTTTATCCGCGAGTTTGGCGCTCTCGGACGTCGTCCAAGTCAGACCCAGCTTGATGAGATAGGCAAGAAGTTCCTGCCGCATCATCATGGTGTGAGGGTCGTGGAAGAGACCCGGGAGCGTATCTCCGATGAGATGAAGGGTGTGATCCGCCTTCTCAGGCAGGATCGCGCCGAAAGGCAGCGTTATTCCAACCTGCTTGACGACACCTCGTCACGTGTTTCCGGCAAGCCCGAGTCCGGCCCCAATACCGTGGATGCACTGGTCAAGGCTCTTTCTTCGGCGACAGGGGACACGATGGGAAAAGCCCAGGATGTTGTCCGTCAACTCGTCGAGTGCGCCAGTGAGATGGCTCAGGTCAGATCGGAACTGGAAGAGTACAAGCGCCTCGCCACCATTGATGCCATCACCGGCCTGTCCAACCGGCGGGCCTTCGATGCGCGGCTGGCTGATCTTTACAACCACCAGCAGAGCGATGGCCAGCACGCTTTGCTGGTCGCCGACATCGATCACTTCAAGATGTTCAACGACACCTATGGTCACCAGGTCGGAGATCGCGTGTTGAGCGTTGTGGCGAACGTGATGAAGAGTTCGCTTGGCGACGACGTGTTCGTTGCCCGTACCGGTGGCGAGGAGTTCGCCATTGTTCTCACTGACACAAATCAGGAAATCGCCACGGGCATAGCGGATCGCATCCGCCTCGTCATCGAGAAAACCGCGCTGAAAAACCACTATGACGGCCTCGATTGCGGCCGTATCACGATCACGCTCGGTCTTTGCATGGTGCACAACGCCAAGACCGCCGAGGAATTGTACAGCAATGCGGACATGGCCCTTTATGAAGCCAAGAACAATGGCCGCAACCAGATCAAGGCATTCGACAGAAAAATGAGGATGAAGAAGGTTTTCCGTTTGAAGCGCTGACTTGCCGTTCATGCCGTCTCGTCCCGCCGTGTTGATGCCGAGAAACGGTGTGCCTTGGCGTCACCTGGGTACAGGAGAATGGCGCTGGATAACACGGGTGACGGTTTCACTGCCGTCAGAGGCGGCGCATGCACTCCGTGTCAGTGGAGCAGTTGACGGAGAGGATCTTGGTTGATGGAAGCTGAAATGGGCTGCGTTGAGCACTTTTGGCGGAAGAAGGGAATGGGGCATGGATTCTAACGCCTCGAGTGCTACCGATCTGACCGGAGAAGCCTACAATCGCAATTCCGATGTGCGCTATGGTGCCCATTGTCCCGGCATCATCGAGCTGATCTTCAAGGACGGCAAGCATTTCATGGCGCTCACCGGCGTGATCGTCAACCTTTCGGTAACCGGCTGTCTTTTTTCCAATGACAAGATGCCATGGTCCAACCTGGAAGGTCGCAAGCCGGGAGATTCCCTGTTTGATATCATCAATGAACGTTGCCACATGTATGTTCCCTGGACGGGAACCCATTGCACAGCCCGGATCAAGCGTGTCGGTTCCTTCATCATCGGCGTGCAGTTCGATCAGGAGCTCAAGGAGAGCCTCGTCCGGTTGATCGCGAGCCTTGAGCCCGGACAGAACAGGCGCCTGCGGCCAAGGGACAGAGGCCGATACAACCGCATTCTCCCAATTTCCCGCAGGTAGGGTTCACTTGTGTCGCGAGCCAGCCGGGGTGTCCAAGCGAACTTCTGCCCGCGGCAGAAATTACCCTTCCGGTGTTCTGCACTTGACCCCTGCCGTTTGCAAATCATGCTTCGTCTGCTAAGCCCCGTCCAAAGATGACAGCAACGGGGACAACAGATGACACCTGACATTCGCCCGCTGGTGGCCGGCAACTGGAAAATGAACGGCACGCGTGAGAACCTCTCCGAGCTCAAGGCTATTGCCGAGGGCCTCGGGGCGGATCTTGCGGATGCCATCGACGCGCTGATCTGTCCGCCCGCCACCCTTCTCTACGTCGCCACCGCACTTGCCGACGGGACGCCGCTTTCGATCGGCGCCCAGGATTGCCACGACAGGAAGAGCGGCGCCTATACCGGCGACATCTCGGCCGAAATGATTGCCGATTGCCTCGCCGGTTTCGTACTGGTCGGACATTCCGAACGCCGCACGCTGCATGGCGAGAGCAACGAGACCGTGCGGGCCAAGGCAGAGGCCGCAAAGGCTGCCGGTCTCACCCGTGTTATCTGCATCGGCGAGACCGAGGCCGAGCGCAAGGCCGGCGAGACGCTCGCGGTTCTGGGCCAGCAGCTCGCGGGTTCTGTCCCCGATGGTGCTATCGCCGCCGATACCGTCATTGCCTATGAACCGGTCTGGGCGATCGGCACCGGTCTGACGCCGACGGTCGGCGATGTTGCTGAAGCCCACGCGTTTATCCGCGCCGAAATGGAGAAGCGATTTGCAGGCGAGGGGGCGCTTATGCGACTGCTCTATGGCGGTTCGGTCAAGCCCGACAATGCTGCAGAACTCCTCGCAGTGCCGCATGTCGACGGTGCGCTGATTGGCGGCGCAAGCTTGAAAGCCTCTGACTTCCTCGCCATCTGTAAGGCTTGCCGCGGCCTCTTGGGCTGATCAGCGACATGATCTTGCACCCGCTTTGGCCTGTTGCGCCCCGACGGGACTTGGAAAGCTGGCTGCCCTCGTGTAAAGAGCCGCCAAACCGGACAAAGATTACGCCCTGACAAGGGCAGGAAAGAAACCGATGCAAACCGTTTTGATTGTCATTCATCTCATGATCGTGCTGGCGCTTGTCGGCATCGTGCTGATCCAGCGCTCCGAAGGTGGCGGCCTTGGCATCGGCGGCGGTTCCGGCTTCATGTCGGCGCGCGGCGCCGCCAATGCGCTGACCCGGACCACCGGCATCCTTGCCGCTGCATTCTTCATCACCTCGCTGGCGCTTGGCATTCTGGCTCGCTACAGCGAAAGCCCGACAGACATTCTCGACCGGATTCCGGCCCAGACCCAGGGCACCGGCTCGGGCGTTCTCGACCAATTGGGCGGCGCACCTGCACCTGCCTCCGCGCCGGAAACGGCACCCGCTGGAGACGCTGCAGGCGACATTCCGGCTGCGCCGGTGCCATCCGGCTCGGACGTTCCCTCCGGGCAGTAAGGCCTGACCATTCATTGACCGGCGGTTGGCACAAAAGCCTCCGCCGGTTTTTTCATGTGATTTTGCAGGCGCTTGTTCTGTTATTCACCGCTAAAATGCGTCATCTGAATTTTGGGGTGGCGGAATCAGTTCTCTAAAGGTATCGGTTCAATCCCATGGCGCGATATGTTTTCATAACCGGCGGCGTGGTCTCCTCGCTTGGAAAAGGCATTGCCTCGGCCGCCCTTGGTGCGTTGCTGCAGGCCCGTGGTTACCGGGTGCGGCTGCGCAAACTCGACCCCTATCTCAACGTTGATCCGGGCACGATGAGTCCGACCCAGCACGGCGAGGTGTTCGTCACCGACGACGGCGCCGAGACCGATCTGGATCTTGGCCACTACGAGCGCTTTACCGGCCGCTCGGCGGTGAAATCCGACAACATCACCACCGGCCGCATCTACAAGAACATCATCGACAAGGAGCGGCGCGGCGATTATCTCGGCGCCACCGTTCAGGTCATTCCGCATGTCACCAATGAAATCAAGAACTTCGTCCTCGAAGGCAACGAGGACTACGATTTTGTGCTGTGCGAGATCGGCGGCACCGTCGGCGACATCGAGGCGATGCCGTTCATCGAGGCAATCCGTCAGCTCGGCAACGATCTGCCGCGCGGCAATGCCGTTTATGTTCACCTCACGCTGATGCCGTGGATTGCCGCTGCCGGCGAGCTCAAGACCAAGCCGACACAGCATTCGGTCAAGGAACTGCAGGCCATGGGTATCGCGCCCGATATCCTGCTGGTGCGTGCCGACCGGGAGATTCCGGCCGAGGAGCGCCGCAAGCTCTCCCAGTTCTGCAATGTTCGTCCGTCCGCTGTCATCCAGGCGCTCGACGTGCCTTCCATCTACGATGTGCCGATCGCCTATCACAAGGAAGGTCTCGACACGGAAGTTCTGGCCGCCTTCGGCATCGATCCGGCGCCTGCGCCGCGCATGCAGTCCTGGGAAGCAGTCTCCGAACGCATCCACAATCCCGAGGGTGAGGTCACCATTGCCATCGTTGGCAAGTACACCGGCCTCAAGGACGCCTACAAGTCGCTGATCGAGGCGCTGTATCACGGCGGTATCGCCAACCGGGTCAAGGTCAAGCTCGAATGGATCGAGAGCGAGATCTTCGAGAAGGAAGATCCGTCGCCCTGGCTCGAGAAGGTCAACGGCATCCTGGTGCCCGGGGGTTTTGGCGAACGCGGCGCGGAAGGCAAGATTTCCGCCGCGAAGTTCGCCCGCGAACGAAGGGTTCCCTATTTCGGCATCTGCTACGGCATGCAGATGGCGGTGCTTGATGCGGCGCGCAATCTCGCCGGCATCGAGGATGCGGATTCCTCGGAGTTCGACCGCAAGAACGGCACCCATGTCGTCGGCATCATGACCGAATGGCTCAAGGGCAACCAGCTCGAGAAGCGCGCTGCCGATGGCGATCTCGGCGGCACCATGCGGCTGGGCGCCTATCCGCATCCGCTCAAGCCCGGCAGCCTGATTTCGAGGGTCTACGGCTCCACCGAGGTCTCCGAGCGCCACCGCCACCGCTACGAGGTCAACATCGCCTACAAGGACCAGCTTGAACAGGCAGGCCTGGTGTTCTCCGGCATTTCGCCGGATGGGCTGCTGCCCGAGACGATCGAGTATCCCGAAGATGTGCATCCCTGGTTCATCGGCGTCCAGTACCATCCCGAGCTGAAGTCGCGGCCGCTCGAACCGCACCCGCTGTTTGCAAGCTTTATCGAAGCGGCACTCGAGCAGTCACGTTTGGTGTAAGGGCCGCGCAGTCTGCTTGCGGTTGACCGATGAGCCGTCCGTCGTTGCCATTTATACGGACGCGTTTTGCGGTCCCGGTCCTGAAAATCGTCTAAGAAAACCCAGCATCGTGGCTGGCGTCACCGTCAATCCTGCCGCTGCCATGCCGTGCCACGCTGTTTAGGCAAATTGGCGGCACCGGGGACGTGATTGCGACGCTCTGGCGGTGGCATTTGCCAGATGAAACCTGGCCGGGCGCTCTGCCGGGGCTTCGGTTTGTAGTAGACGCCAAAGCGCGCCATCATCGCCCAGCCGAATCGGTCTAGTCTGGGCGCTCACCGGTCGGAGTTTCCGTCCGCTTCTCGCCCATCAAGACAAAGGCCATGCGGCCAGGACGGAAAAATGCGGCCAGTCCTCTCCTTGCTCTGCTTCCCTGTGCGCCTGGCCATTCTTGTCGTGGCACTGTCTTTGCCGTGGTCGAGCGTCCACGCGCAAGAAACCGTGGAGCCGGCCGGGCCGACCATCGAGATCGGCGAGGGCGTGATTACCGATGCGGAAATCCGGTCCCGAATTCAGACCATCTTCCGTGAAATAGAGGGTTTGGGCCAGATCAGGGTATCGGTCAGCTCAGGTGTGGTCACGCTGAGCGGTCAGGTGGAGGAGGCGGCTGCTGCCAACAAGGCTGAGGATCTGGTCAGCCGCGTTTCCGGCGTGGTCGCCATCGAAAACCGGCTGACCGAACAGACCGCGGTGACCGAGCGGCTCAAGCCGGTCATCGGCCGCTTCGAAAGCCGGCTGCAGCAAACACTTGACTATCTGCCGCTGGTGATGGTGGCAGGGCTTGTCTGGGCGTTGATCGGGCTTTTCGGATGGTTTGTCACCACCCGCAGGCAGCCGTGGGACTGGCTCACGCCCAACGCGTTCATTGCCGATCTCCTGCGTCAGACGGTCTGGCTGGCGTTCCTGATGTTCGGCGCGCTGATGGCGCTTGATATTCTAGGCGCCACGGCGGTTCTTGGCACAATTCTCGGCGCTGTCGGCATCATCGGTCTTGCCATCGGTTTCGCCGTCAAGGACACGGTGGAAAACTACATCGCCTCGATCCTGCTCTCCGTCCGGCAGCCATTTCAGCCGCGCGATTTCATTGCGCTGGAAGGCACCGAAGGCTTTGTCATCCGGCTGACCTCCCGCGCCACAATCCTGATGGACATTGATGGCAACCACATTCGCATACCCAACGCCACGGTGTTCAAGGCCAAGATCGTCAATTACACGCGAAACCCCGAACGCCGCTTCTCTTTCGAGCTTGGCGTTGATGCAGACAGCGTACTGCATGAGGCGCTGGCGGTCTGTCACAAGACGCTCGATGGCCTCGACTTCGTGCTCAAGAAGCCCGAACCCGGCGCCTGGATCGAGCAGGTCGGCGATTCCAATGTCGTCATCGGCGTGTCGGGATGGATCAACCAGACAGAGACTGATTTTCTCAAAGCGCGCTCCGAGGCCATCCGCACGGTCAAGACAGCGCTTGAGGCGGCGGGCTTCGCGCTTCCCGAACCGATCTACAGGCTGCGATTTGATGCAGGTGCTGCGTTGCCGGCTATCGCAGAGCAGGGAGCTAAGTCGGAGACAAAGCCTGCACCTGCCAGACCGGCGGCCGAGACGATGCCGGGCGAAGAGGTTACCAACACCCATGTTGATGAAGCCGTGCTGAAGAAGGTCGATGAGGAACGCGAGCAGCAGACCGGTGCCGACCTACTGTCGAGCAATGGCCAGGACGAACTGGGAACCCGACCTACTGTTTGAGCCTGGCCGAATGGCAAGGTGAAACAGAGGACGGCCAGCGTGTCCTCGCGGCAGCTGCGTGACGTCAATCTACAGCCCGACCCCGTTCTATAATTAACGGCAGTCGCGTCCCCGATGGCTTGTGGCAGAAGCATGGCGGTTCGTCCAGAGATCATGCGCCTGGAAAGCCCTGGCGCAGCAGCACCCGTGCCTTCGAGCCAATGCCTGCCGCCTTGCCGCGAACCCGAAAATTTGAGACACTCTTGCCGTGTGGGGCGCGGTCTAGCGGGAAATGGTGTGAGATGATGGCGTGAGAGATACCGCGCCGGAGGAGGATCAGAAGATGCCCATCAATAGGTCAACCGTCGTCAAGACTGTGTTTGCCGCAGCCCTTGCATCATTCGCCGCCAGTGCCGCGCAGGCGACCGTCTCGATCTCCTGTACAGACATGAAATCCGATTCGAGCCTGGATATCGTGCTGGGCGCGGGACCCGTTCCAAACGTGTTCTCGGTGCAACTGTCCGTCGCCGGGCGCGAATTCACCACAGAGCCGGCTCAGCCCGGCGAGCCCGTCACCATCGCGCAGGCCTTTGATGACGGTGAACTCTTTCGTATCGATCTCGTTGACGACCAAGCCACCAGGCGGGTCGCCATCATCAGGCTGCTGAACGCCGAGCACGACGCCATGCCTCTGCGCATCGGCTTTCTGCAGATCGAGGACGAACCGCCGGTCGGTGTTTCCTGCATAGGCCCGTGACCTGCAGACCCGGCAACACTGCAAAGGCAGCTCATGCTGATTTCGGGTGCGTTTCAGCGCCTCAATGGAACGGGATGGTGTCGACCTATTTGGCCTTGCGCACATAGGCCGACATCAGTGCGGCCATGCGGGCGTTGCGGATGGCAGCCGTGTTTTCGCCCATTACCACGCCGACCACCGATTTGCCGCCGCGATTGACGGAGGTGGCAAGGTTGAAGCCCGACGCCCGGGTGTAGCCGGTTTTCAGCCCGTCCGCACCCGGGATCATCTCCATTGCCTTGTTGTGGCCCTTGATGGTGCGGCCGGCGACGGTGACTTCGGTCTGGCCGAAATAGCCGTAGTAGTGCGGGAACGTCCGTCGCAACAGGATCGACAGCCGCGCCATGTCGGTCGCCGTCGTCACCTGACCGGGATCCGGCAGTCCAGAGGCATTCTTGAAGGTGGTGCGGGTCATCCCCAGCGAGCGGGCCTTGGCCGTCATCATCTCGGCGAAACGCGCTTCCGAGCCGTTGCCGAGAAATTCCGCAACTGCGGTTGCCACATCGTTGGCGGACTTGACCACCAGTACCCGGATCGCTGTGTCGACGGGAATCGACTGCCCGGCCTTCAGTCCGAGTTTCGAGGGCGGGCGGGCAGCCGCATTGCGCGAGATCGGGATGAGATCCGTTCGGCTGACGCGGCCCTGGTCCATGGCTTCGAACATCATGTAGAGCGTCATCATCTTGGTCAGCGAGGCCGGATAGCGCAGCTCGTTGCTGTTGGCGCCATAGAGCATCTTGCCGCTCTTGGCGTCGACAACGATGGCCGCGTACTTTTCCGTTGTCGGCGCAATCGGCGCGACGCTGTCTTCGATGGAGCCGCCCGAAGAAGCGCAGGCAGAAACGGTGCCCACCACCACGATCAGTGTCAGGTACAAGCGGCAACGGCGCCACGCGTCTGCAATCAGTCCGGTCAAAACCAGCTCCCGTTTTCAGCCCGTTAACCAATTACCGCCTGGCCGCGATTCCTGCAAGGGTGCGACGGCTTTCATCGTGCAACCGCTCGGTTGCCGGCGGCGTTTGGTCAAGCGCAGTTGCACCCGATCCGGGCTTGCTGGTAAGGGAAGGCCGAACGGAGTCAAATCATCGATGCCATCACCGCGAACCCCACGTCCTCTCGATCATCTCGTGCTTCCGGTCGAGGACCTTGACACCGCGCGCGCCCGCCATTCCGCGCTCGGTTTCACCGTGGCCGCCGATGCGCGTCATCCTTTCGGGACCGAGAATGCCTGTGTCTTTTTTGCCGATGGCACCTATCTCGAGCCGCTCGGCATTGCCCAGCGTGAGGACTGCGAGGAAGCCGCAAGGAGCGGCAACGTCTTCGTCGCCCGTGATCAGGCCTACCGCTTTCGCAGAAGTGACAACGGCTTTTCAGCGCTCGTCGTCGGCTCGAAGGACGCCGGTGCCGACCACGATCGTTTCGTTGAACTCGGCATGTCGGGTGGCGACATGCTCACCTTCTCCCGGCCGATGAAACTGCCTGATGGATCCGAGGTCACGCCGAGTTTCAAGCTCTCCTTCGCCGCCGATCTGCGAGCGCCCGACCTGTTCGGATTCGCCGTCGAGCGGATCAATGTGCCGGCTGCCGATCGTTCGGCGCTGACCGCACACCCGAATGGTGTGATAGGCATTTCCGAAGTCATTCTGTCCGAGCCCAATCCGACGGATTTTCAGTATTTCATCCAGGAATTGGCCTGCAACCGAGAGGTTGAAGCCAATTCGTTCGGAATGTCGGTTGAACTCGATGGCGCAACCATCACCGTCTTCAACAAGGCCGGGCTCGAAACCCATCTCGGCATTGTCGATCCCTCGCGCGAGCGCGGCCTGCGGGGGCGCGCCTTGGTCTACCGTGTACCGGACCTGCAGGCCCTATCGGCGCTGTTGCTGAAAAACGAGGTTCCTGTCAGGCAGGTGGCAGGCCGGCTGATCGTTGATCCCGCGCCGGGCCAGGGCGCCTGCTACTGTTTTGAGGAAATCCGATGAATGCTCCCAACGCCACCGTCGCGGTCGGTGATCTCCGCTTCGGCAATCACCTGCCGATCACCCTGATCGCCGGTCCCTGCCAGATGGAAAGCCGCGAGCACGCCTTCGAGATCGCAGGCTCGCTCCAACAGATGTGCGCCGGTCTCGGGATCGGGTTGGTCTACAAGTCGTCCTTCGACAAGGCCAACCGCACTTCTCTGGGCGGAAAGCGCGGCATCGGGCTGGACATGGCCATGACGGTGTTCGCCGACATCAAGGCAGAACTGGGCCTGCCGGTGATCACCGACGTCCACACCGAGGAGCAATGCGCCACCGTGGCCGAAGTTGTCGACATCTTGCAGATCCCGGCCTTCTTGTGCCGGCAGACCGATCTGCTGATCGCTGCGGCACGCACTGGACGCGTCATCAACGTCAAGAAGGGCCAGTTCCTTGCCCCCTGGGACATGAAGAACGTGCTCGCCAAGGTTACCGAAAGCGGCAATTCCAATGTCTTGCTCACCGAGCGTGGTGCATCCTTCGGTTACAACACGCTGGTCAGCGACATGCGGTCGCTGCCGATCATGGCGGCAATGGGCGCGCCGGTGGTTTTCGACGCCACCCATTCGGTGCAGCAGCCCGGCGGGCAGGGCGGTGCATCGGGCGGACAGCGTGAATTTGTCGAGACACTGTCGCGTGCAGCCGTTGCGGTTGGCGTCGCGGCACTGTTCATCGAGACCCACGAGGATCCCGACAACGCGCCTTCCGACGGTCCGAACATGGTGCCGCTCAGCGAAATGCCGCGGCTGCTTGAAACGCTGATGGCATTTGATGGGGTGGCCAAGCGCTAGAACACGAGCAAGTGTTCACGCTTTGAATCAGAAAGGCCGCCGGATTTCTCCGGCGGCCTTTTTCACATCGGAAACTGATTCTGAGAGAGCTTAGAACTCACTCCAGCTTTCTTCCTTCTGGGCTGTTGCTGCGCCGCCGCGTCCAAAGGCGGAGGCGATCTTGGCGCCGAGCGCCCGGGCCGGAGATTGCGCCGGCTTCGATGAGGCGTTGGCAGCAGCAGGTGCCGCATGTGTTGCGCGGCCGCCGGTGTTGAAGCGCCGCACCAGGCCTTCGAGCTTGACGGCTTCGCCCGACAGGCCCTGGGTCGCGGCGTTGGTTTCCTCCACCATGGCAGCGTTCTGCTGCGTCGTCTGGTCCATCTGGTTGACCGCCGAGTTGATTTCGGCCAGCGCCGTCGATTGCTCCCGCGCGCCGGTGACGATCGACTGGATCAGGTCGTTGATCTTGCTGACCTGGCCCTCGATTTCGCCCAGCGCGGTTCCGGTCTGGTTGACCAGGGTGACGCCGTTGCCGACCTGGGTCGAAGAGGTTTCGATCAGGGTCTTGATCTCCTTGGCTGCGTTGGCCGAACGTCCGGCCAGTTCACGCACTTCCTGGGCGACCACCGCAAAGCCCTTGCCGGCCTCGCCGGCGCGTGCTGCTTCCACGCCGGCATTGAGCGCCAGCAGGTTGGTCTGGAAGGCGATGTCGTCGATCACCGAGATGATCTGGCTGATCTGCTTGGACGATTCCTCGATCCGCTCCATGGCCGAGATGGCGTTCTTGACGACAGCGCCGGATTTTTCGGCGCCGGCCTTGGCGGTGCCGACCATGTCGGAGGCTTCCTCGGCGCGCTGCGACGAGCTTTTCACCGTCGAGGTGATTTCGTCCAGCGCCGCGGCGGTTTCCTCAAGCGATGCGGCCTGCTGCTCGGTGCGCTTGGACAGGTCATCTGACGCCGAGCCGATTTCCGAGGAGGCGAGGCGCACCGCTTCGGTGGTCGATGAGATCTCATCGATGGTTTCGCCGAGCGAGCCGACCGCGGAGTTGAACTCGGTGCGCAGCTTTTCATAGGCCGGCGCAAAGGTCGCGTTGATGCGGTAGGCGAGATTGCCGGACGACAGGTTTTCGAGCCCTGTTGTCAGCGCTTCGATGACGCGGACGCGTTCGGCATTCTCGGCGGCCTGGCGTTCTGCGGCTTCCTCCTCGAGACGCTTGATCTCGGCCTGTTCGGCTGCGGATTTCGCGCGGGCATCCTTCCGCTCTACTTCGCCTTGGCGGAAATAGGCAACCGATTGCGCCATCTCGCCGATCTCGTCCTTCCTTTGCGCGTAAGGGACCTCGTTGGAATAGTCGCCCGTTGCCAGCATGCCCATGTAGTCTTTCATGCCAACAAGCGGACGGATGACATTGCGCACAATATACATCATCAGTATCAGGCCTAACGCCAATGCCAATCCGGCAAATCCAAGCCCGATATACAGGGACTTCTCGGCCTCAGCCAATTTCGCGGCCATTTGGGATTCGATTTGGACGTCGATTTCTGCCTCCGCGGCGTGAATCGCCGCCATGGCAAGTTCGACCTCCTGCTGCAGGTTGTCGGCTACCTGGTCGAAAGAGGCCATCAGCTTGTTGCCTTCAGCCGGACCGCCTGCAACATATGCCTTGGCCATCTCGACCCCGGCGGCGCGAAAAACCGTGAATCTCTCGCCCAATGAAACTGCTGCCGCGCCCAATTCCGGTTCGCCCAGGCGGTCGCCGAGTTCAGACACGCGTTTAGTCTTTTCAGCCAGAGCGGCGGCCGCTTCGTCTGCCCGGGTGAAGCCGTCATCCAGACCATCCATGCCGCGTGTTGCTGAAATGTCGGTCAGGGCTTCCTGGGATGCGAGGATGTCGAGTTCAATTCCCTTTGTCAGCACTTCAAGCTCTTTGATGAAGCCATCGTTTTGCCGAGTGTAGGAAGCCAGTTCCTGACTTGATTTCGCAAGCTTGCTAATCTGCATTTCGGCGAAACCGATCGCCACGATGTTGGCTGCGATCAATGCCCCGACAGCAATTGGCACCGCGAGACTTAGTCTGATGTCTGTAATACGCACGTTGAATCTCCGAAATTAGTTGTATTGATAAATAAAAGGGGGGAGGTTCTGGCTTCCGCATCAATTGTGGCTTCCACAACTACAGCAAGTGTCTGTTTCATGGTCGTGGAAGACCAATATCTGCAGTCGGCCATGGATAGTTTAGCTCCAACGGGGGGGTGGCGGAATCATTCCGAAAGTGCACGCTTCATGCAAACCGCCTGTCATCGCTGGCAGACAATCTTGATTGTTGTAAATATCGAGCAGTGGTTACTGAAATATGAATCAACCCCTTACAAAACCATGCTAAATCTCGAGTGTGGGGTTTTAGGGGGGCGCTCATCGTGCCAACCTGCTGCGGCGGCACCCGCGAGCTGCGCGGACAACAAGAAGCTGTGCAGCGCGGCAGGCTGCATCCGTATGGGATGGGTAAACTTAGTTGGGTTAATGAAATGACTCAATAAGTCTCGTTGGGCTTAGTCTTTTGGAGTATGCTGCGTTCTATCCAGACAAGCAAAGGCCGCCGGATGTCTCCGGCGGCCATGGCTGTTTCGGGAAGCTGATCCTGAGAGGCTCAGAACTCGCTCCAGCTTTCTTCCCTCTGGGCGGTTGCCGCCCCGCCGCCGCGTCCGAAGGCGGAGGCGATCTTGGCGCCGAGTGCCCGGGCCGGAGACTGCGCCGGCTTCGATGAGGCGTTGGCAGCAGCAGGTGCCGCATGTGTTGCGCGGCCGCCGGTGTTGAAGCGCCGCACCAGGCCTTCGAGCTTGACGGCTTCGCCTGACAGGCCCTGGGTCGCGGCGTTGGTTTCCTCCACCATCGCGGCGTTCTGTTGGGTCGTCTGGTCCATCTGGTTGATCGCCGAGTTGATTTCGGCCAGCGCCGTCGATTGCTCCCGCGCGCCGGTGACGATCGACTGGATCAGGTCGTTGATCTTGCTGACCTGGCCCTCGATTTCGCCCAGCGCGGTGCCGGTCTGGTTGACCAGGGTGACGCCGTTGCCGACCTGGGTCGAAGAGGTCTCGATCAGCGTCTTGATCTCCTTGGCGGCGTTGGCCGAACGCCCGGCCAGCTCACGCACTTCCTGGGCGACCACCGCAAAGCCCTTGCCGGCTTCCCCGGCGCGTGCTGCTTCCACCCCGGCATTGAGCGCCAGCAGGTTGGTCTGGAAGGCGATGTCGTCGATCACCGAGATGATCTGGCTGATTTGCTTGGACGATTCCTCGATCCGCTCCATGGCTGAAATCGCGTTCTTGACGACAGCACCGGATTTTTCGGCTCCGACCTTGGCGGTACCGACCATGTCGGAGGCTTCCTCGGCGCGCTGCGACGAGCTTTTCACCGTCGAGGTGATCTGGTCGAGGGCCGCAGCGGTTTCCTCAAGGGATGCCGCCTGCTGCTCGGTGCGCCTGGACAGATCGTCCGAGGCCGACCCGATTTCCGAGGAGGCGAGGCGCACCGCTTCGGTGGTCGACGAGATATCGTCGATGGTTTCACTCAAAGATCCGACGGCCGTGTTGAACTCGGTGCGCAGCTTCTCGTAGGCCGGCGCAAAGGTCGCGTTGATGCGGTAGGCGAGATTGCCCGACGACAGGTTCTCGAGCCCTGTTGTCAGCGCTTCGATGACGCGGACGCGTTCGGCATCCTCGGCGGCCTGGCGTTCTGCGGCTTCCTGTTCGAGGCGCTTGATCTCGGCCTGTTCCTTCTCGGATTGCGACCGCGCCTCTTTCCGCTCCATGGCTGCCTGGCGGAAATAGGCGACCGACTGCGCCATCTCGCCGATTTCGTCCTTGCGCCCGGCATGCGGCACTTCATCGGAATAGTCACCCGCCGCAAGCTTGCCCATGTAGTCCGTCATGTCGGTCAGAGGGACAACGGCGCGCCAGCGGAAGAGAATGAGGCCGCCCAGGAACAGTGCTACAGAAACGATGCTGGCGATAAGGGTCAGGTTGGAAAACAGCGCATCTTCGGCGCGCGCGTCGGCCTCTGCCTTTTCGAGGAAGGTCGAAGCGGAGGCCACCAGTTCGTTTACGGCTTCATCATGGATATGGAATGTCCGGTACAGCTCGTCGAGCACCAGTCTCGCCGCTTCTCTGTCGCCCGACAGAACAGTCGGTAGGAACTGGTCGTTCATAGCCGTCCAGTAAGCGTCGCCCTTCACCAGGACATCGTCCTGAAGCTTCCCGTTGAGCGAGGGTTCAAGATCGGATTGCTGCCAGAAGGTTCGACGCTCTTCATAAAGCCCGTTGAGAGACTGAATTTTCGTGGAATTCTTTTCCACAACCTCCTCATGCGCGATCATTTCGTTTGCCAGCATGTAGGACTCAACCACGTAAAGCGGCGGCGGCAGAATGTCCGCGATCAGGTCCTTGCCGTTGACGATCTCCTGGTAGACCGGTCCATTGACCTTCAAATCCTCGAAGACATACTTCTTGAGCGCCATCGAGGCGACGAGGCCAAGTGAAACGACTGCCCCGAAGACGATAAGGCTCTTTCCAATATTCAGTTGCACGTGCGTGATCTCCGCATTTCTGATGAAGGACTATTCGATCTGGATTGTCGAAGATGATTTCGCGTCATGCAAAGCCACGCTCGGCGCGTGACGATTATCGCCCTCGGTCGCTGTGAAACATAGATGAAAGCGATTACTTAAATGTAAATTAGGTATTAATCATTGTACCCAAGTTCTCATTACAAGGTTGTAGAGCGATTGGCCGCGATCGGTCCAATATTTCCCCGCCGCTCCTAAAAATTCGGAATTCTCACTGGTAATTCTCAAGGGTTTGAGCCCGAAAATGGAAAAAATGCCTTAGAGATGCATAAATAAGAAAAAACTAATTAATTAACAGAATCGGTACAACCTGTGCAAAATCTTAAGTGTCGAACAGAAAGTTCCAACGCCTGACGCCAGAAATGTGAGGGAAGTTGAGCGCACGGACCAGTGCATGTTTCCAAGGGTGCGAGCAATGGTCATGGAACCTGTATTGGCCAAGCGAATCAGTCACTCTGTACTGGCGCGCAATTGATTTTTCGGCGAAGTGCGGTAAGACGGCGCAACGCCGCCCGGCGGCAGTTTAACCCCAGCCCTACCTCAACAAGGAACCAGACCATGACCGCCATCATCGATATTGTCGGACGGGAAGTCCTCGACAGCCGCGGAAACCCGACCGTGGAAGTTGACGTGCATCTCGAAGATGGATCCATGGGCCGTGCGATGGTGCCGTCAGGCGCGTCAACCGGCGCGCATGAGGCGGTTGAATTGCGCGATGGTGGTGGCCGTTACCTGGGCAAGGGCGTCGAGAAGGCCGTGGCCGCCGTCAATGGCGCGCTGTGCGACAATATCTGCGGTATGGATGCGGAAGGCCAGATCGCGCTCGACAAGGCGATGATCGCGCTTGACGGCACCGCCAACAAGAGCAAGCTCGGCGCCAACGCCATTCTCGGTGTTTCGCTGGCCGCAGCCCGCGCCGCCGCACAGTCGAGCGGCCTGCCGCTCTACCGCTATGTCGGTGGTGCCAACGCCCGGCTGCTGCCGGTACCGATGATGAACATCATCAATGGCGGCGCGCATGCCGACAACCCGATCGACTTCCAGGAATTCATGATCATGCCTGTCGGTGCCGCTACCCTGCGGGATGCCGTGCGGATGGGCGCCGAGGTTTTCCACACCCTCAAGAAGGAACTGTCGGCCGGCGGCTACAATACCAATGTCGGAGACGAGGGCGGATTTGCACCGGACCTCAAGAGCGCACCAGACGCACTCGATTTCATCATGAAGTCGATCGAGAAGGCCGGCTACCGGCCGGGCGAGGATATCCATCTTGCGCTTGATTGCGCCGCCACCGAGTTCTTCAAGAACGGCAAGTACGAGCTGGAAGGCGAGGGGCGCTCGCTCGAGCCCGAAGCCATGGCCGCGTATCTCGCCGAACTGCAGGGCAAGTACCCGATCATCTCGATCGAGGACGGCATGGGCGAGGATGACTGGGACGGCTGGAAGGCGCTGACCGACAAGATCGGCGACAAGTGCCAGCTGGTGGGCGACGACCTGTTTGTGACCAACTCCGCCCGCCTGCGCGACGGTATCAAGATGGGTGTGGCCAATTCGATCCTGGTCAAGGTCAACCAGATCGGCACCCTTTCCGAAACGCTCGATGCGGTCGAGACCGCCCACAAGGCGCGCTATACGGCTGTGATGAGCCACCGTTCGGGCGAGACCGAGGATTCCACCATCGCCGATCTGGCCGTCGCCACCAATTGCGGGCAGATCAAGACCGGTTCGCTCTCCCGCTCCGACCGGCTTGCCAAGTATAACCAGCTCATCCGCATCGAGGAAGAACTTGGTGTCGAGGCGGCCTATGCGGGTGCATCCGTGCTGCGCGGATAAGCTGCCTGAAAATGCTTGCCGATGCCTGGCACCGCCAGGCCAGCCTGGCTCAAGCCCGCGTGAAAACGCGGGCTTCTTTGTTTGCGATGCAGCAATTCGCACGGATGGCTAACTCAATCTTAAGCATGGCCTGTCATCCTGTCTCACTCGCAGGGGTAAGGCGTTTTTCGAATGCGGACACAGTTCAGAAAAAAGCGATACTGGAGCCGATGGGTCGTTCCGGCGCTTTCGGTTGCCTGCTTCACCTATTTCGGCTTCCACTCATGGTCCGGTGCCTATGGGCTTGATTCTGCCGAGGCGCTTGAAATCCGCCGCGTTGAATTGTCCGAACGGCTTGCAACGCTGACCGAACGCAGGCAACATCTCGAGCGCATGGTGATGCTGTTGAGCGACGGCGCGGTAGAGGCCGACATGCTGGACGAGCGGGCGCGGGCCCTGTTGAACGTGGCCCGTGAGGACGAGGTCGTGTATTTCCGCTGAATTCAGTTGATTAACCTGAAGCCGGTTAATTTCAAAAATATAAATCAATATCAGGTACTTAGTTGGAATATCAGCTATGCGTTTATGCGCTTGCTGATCGTCTGCAATTTCCCTATGGTCACTTCAAAGTACCATTGGGAGGATGAGATGGCTACACGCAAGAGCGCCGCCGCCGCATCCCGCAAGAAGCCGGCTGAAAAGAGCGGGCTGAACGGCGGGATCACCGAATTCGACAAGGAAACCGAGCTCGAAGCCTATCGCGAGATGCTTCTGATCCGCCGCTTCGAGGAAAAGGCCGGCCAGCTGTATGGCATGGGCTTCATCGGCGGGTTCTGCCACCTCTATATCGGCCAGGAAGCCGTGGTCGTTGGCATGCAGATGGCGCTCAAGGACGGCGACCAGGTCATCACCGGCTACCGCGATCATGGCCATATGCTCGCCACCGGCATGGAAGCCCGCGGTGTGATGGCCGAGCTGACCGGCCGCCAGGGAGGCTACTCCCGCGGCAAGGGCGGCTCGATGCACATGTTCTCCAAGGACAAGAACTTCTACGGCGGCCATGGCATCGTCGGCGCCCAGGTGTCGCTTGGAACCGGTCTGGCCTTTGCCAACAAGTATCGGGGCAATGACAATGTCTCTGTCGCCTATTTCGGCGATGGCGCCGCCAACCAGGGCCAGGTCTACGAGAGCTTCAACATGGCGGCGCTGTGGAAGCTGCCAGTGATCTATATCGTTGAAAACAACCGCTACGCCATGGGCACCTCGACGGCGCGCTCCTCGGCCCAGTCGAACTTCTCGCTGCGCGGCAACTCCTTCGGCATTCCCGGCCACCAGGTTGACGGCATGGATGTCCGCGCCGTGCATGCCGCAGCCGTAGAGGCTGTTGCTCATTGCCGGTCCGGCAAGGGTCCGATCATTCTCGAAATGCTGACCTACCGTTATCGCGGCCACTCGATGTCGGATCCGGCGAAATACCGCTCCAAGGATGAAGTCCAGAAGATGCGCTCCGAGCATGACCCGATCGAGCAGGTCAAGGCACGGCTGCTCGAACTCAAGCACGCCAGCGAAGACGACCTCAAGGCCATCGACAAGAAGGTGCGGGATGTTGTGGCGGATTCGGCTGACTTCGCCCAGAACAATCCGGAGCCGGATCCGTCCGAGCTCTACACCGACATTCTGCTGTAAGGGGAGGGAACACCATGCCGATTGATATCCTGATGCCTGCGCTGTCCCCGACCATGGAAGAGGGCACGCTGTCGAAATGGCTCAAGAACGAAGGTGACAGTGTTGCGGCCGGCGACGTGATCGCCGAGATCGAAACCGACAAGGCTACGATGGAAGTCGAAGCCGTCGACGAGGGCAAGATCGGCAAGATCATGGTCCCCGCCGGCACCGAAAACGTCAAGGTCAACGCGGTCATCGCGGTGCTGCTCGAAGAAGGCGAAAGCGCCTCCGACATCGGATCGGGCAAGAAAGCCGACCCTGCTCCCGCATCTGCCGAAGAGGCAACGGAAGCAAAACCGGAAGCTGCCGCACCTGTTCCGGCGGCGCCCAAGGCGCCTGTCGAAAACACCGCAGCCGCCGATCCGTCGATTCCCGATGGCACGGAGATGGTGGCGACAACGGTGCGCGAAGCCCTGCGCGACGCCATGGCCGAGGAAATGCGCGCCAATGAAGACGTGTTTCTCATGGGCGAGGAAGTGGCCGAATACCAGGGCGCCTACAAGATCTCTCAGGGCCTGTTGCAGGAATTCGGCGCTCGTCGTGTCGTCGATACCCCGATCACCGAGCACGGCTTCACCGGTATCGGCGTAGGTGCTGCCATGGCAGGCCTGCGTCCGATCGTCGAGTTCATGACCTTCAACTTCGCCATGCAGGCGATCGACCAGATCATCAATTCGGCTGCCAAGACGCTCTACATGTCCGGCGGCCAGATGGGCGCGCCGATCGTCTTCCGTGGCGCCAATGGCGCGGCTGCCCGCGTCGGCGCCCAGCACTCCCAGTGCTACGCCGCCTGTTACAGCCACATTCCCGGCCTCAAGGTGGTGATGCCCTACACGGCCGCCGACGCCAAGGGCCTGCTCAAGGCCGCGATCCGCGACCCGAACCCGGTGATCTTCCTCGAGAACGAGATCCTTTACGGCCATTCCTTCGATGTGCCGAAGATGGATGATTTCGTGCTGCCGATCGGCAAGGCCCGCATCCACAAGCAGGGCAAGGACGTCACCATCGTTTCCTTCGGCATCGGCATGAACTACGCCGTCAAGGCGGTGGAGGAGCTCTCCGGCATCGGCATCGATGTGGAACTCATCGATCTCAGGACCATCCGCCCGATGGACCTGCCGACCGTGATCGAAAGCGTGAAGAAGACCGGTCGCCTGGTCACCGTCGAGGAAGGCTATCCGCAGTCCTCCGTCGGCACCGAGATCGCCACCCGCGTGCAGCAGCAGGCATTCGATTATCTCGATGCGCCGATCATAACGATCGCCGGCAAGGATGTCCCGATGCCTTACGCAGCCAATCTCGAGAAGCTCGCGCTGCCGAACGTTGCGGAAATCGTCGACGCCGTCAAAGCCGTTACCTACACGGCGTAAGGGAGGACTGTCAGATGCCTATCAACATCACAATGCCCGCCCTGTCGCCGACCATGGAGGAGGGCAACCTCGCCAAATGGCTGGTCAAGGAAGGTGACAAGGTGGGTCCCGGCGATGTGATCGCCGAGATCGAGACCGACAAGGCGACGATGGAAGTTGAAGCTGTCGATGAAGGCACGGTCGCCAGAATCGTCGTCCCGGCCGGCACCGAGGGCGTCAAGGTCAATGCCGTGATCGCCATCCTCGCCGGCGAAGGCGAAAGCACCGATGATGCGGCCAAGGGTAGCGGTGACGCAGCTCCCGCACCCGCGCAAACCCAGCAGGCAGAAGCGCCGAAGCAGGAATCCGAAAAACCGGCGCAGGCGTCCGACCCGGCCGCAGGCCTCGACAAGCCAATCCGCGACCAGAATCCTGGCGCACCGTCTCCCGCGCCGACCACACAATCGGGAGAGCGGGTATTCTCCTCGCCGCTGGCCCGCAGGATTGCCAGGGATGCCGGTGTCGACGTGGCACAGATTTCGGGCTCCGGTCCGCATGGCCGCGTGGTCAAGAAGGACGTCGAGGCAGCTATCGCTTCGGGCACAGGCAAGGCGCCGGCTAAGGAAGCAGCGCCGCAGGCTGCTGCCTCGGCTGCGCCGGCCGTCGCAGCACCCAAGGGCATGTCGGACGACGTCGTTCTCAAGAACTTCGCCGAGGGCTCCTACGAGCTCGTCAAGCACGACGGCATGCGCAAGACCATTGCCCGCCGCCTGCAGGAATCCAAGCAGACGATCCCGCATTTCTACGTCACCGTGGATTGCGAACTCGATGCGCTTCTCAAGCTCCGCTCCGAGCTTAACAAGGCGGCTCCGCTCAAGGATGATAAGCCGGTCTACAAGCTCTCGGTCAATGACATGGTGATCAAGGCGCTGGCTCTCGCCCTGCGCGATGTGCCCGATGCCAATGTCTCCTGGACCGACGAGAACATGGTGATCCACAAGCATTCCGATGTCGGCGTCGCCGTCTCCATTCCAGGCGGGCTGATCACGCCGATCATCCGCTCGGCCGAAGAGAAGACCTTGTCGACGATTTCAAACGAAATGAAGGATCTGGGCAAGCGCGCCAAGGAGCGCAAGCTCAAGCCCGAGGAATACCAGGGCGGAACCTCGTCGGTTTCCAACATGGGCATGATGGGCGTCAAGGACTTTGCAGCTGTCATCAACCCGCCGCATGCGACCATCCTGGCCGTCGGCGCAGGCGAACAGCGTGCGGTCGTCAAGGACGGCGCGCTGGCGGTGGCAACGGTCATGAGCGTCACGCTCTCGACCGATCATCGCTGTGTGGATGGTGCGCTCGGCGCGGAACTGCTGGCGGCCTTCAAGGGATACATCGAAAGCCCGATGGGGATGCTTGTCTGAACGGTCTGACGACCAACACCTAAGGGGCATGCGCGATGAGTGACCAAGATCGGAACGGAAGCTTTTCCGGAGGCTGGACCTGGATGGCGGTTCTGGCGGTGATCTGCATCGTGGGCGGCTTTCTGGCGCTGCTCAACCCCTTCGGCGCGACTGTCTTCGCGGTTACCCTGGCTGGCTGGGTGTTCCTCATCCAGGGCGTCATCCAGGTGATCCATGCTTTTCGGGTTCGCGACTGGTCGGGCTTCATCTGGTCGCTGGGTATCGGTGTATTGTCGCTGCTGGTCGGCGTTGTGCTGGTCGCCGATCCGCTGGCGGGCGCCATTCCGTTGACGCTCCTGGTGGCGGTGCTGTTCCTCGCCACAGGTGTCGCCAAGACCATGTTTGCGCTTGCGTTGCGGCCTGCTTCTGGCTGGGTCTGGGTACTGGCTTCCGGACTGGTATCGGTGGTGCTCGGTGTGATGATCCTTGCCGGGCTGCCGGCAACGGCGACAACCATTCTGGGACTGCTGCTGGGCATCGAACTGGTTTCCAATGGTGTCCTGTTCCTGTTTGTTGCTCTGGGGCTTCGCAGAATTGGCAGCTAGCGCGTCGCGATACAGGCTCTATGGCGAGAAGGTGGATTGATGAAGACTGTCCTCTGCTACGGCGACTCGCTCACCTGGGGCTACGATCCGCAAAGTCGTTCGCGGCATGCGCTTGAGGACCGCTGGCCGTCAGCATTGGCGGCTTCCCTGGGTGAGGGCGTGCATGTTGTGGCGGATGGGCTCAATGGCCGTACCACCGTGTTTGACGATTACACCGGCGATTGCGATCGCAACGGAGCCCGCACGCTGCCTACGGCTTTGCATTCTCATGCGCCGCTCGACCTGGTGATCCTCATGCTCGGCTCCAATGACATGAAGCCGGTGGTTGCCGGGACCGCCCATGCCGCATCCAAGGGCATCAGGCGGCTGGTGCAACTGGTCCGGCTGCACAACTGGCCGGTCGAGCAGGATGTGCCACAGATCCTCGTTGTGGCGCCGCCAACGCTGGTCGAAACGGCAGACCCGGATTTTGCCGCGATGTTCGAGGGTGGCGTCGAGCAATCGGCGATGCTTGCCTCGTTCTACGCCGATCTGGCCGATGAAATGGGGGCTGGATTTTTCGACGCGAGCTCGGTTGCCCGGTGTTCGTGCATCGACGGCGTGCATCTGGACGCAGACAACACCCGCGCCATCGGGCGCGGGCTGGCACCGGTGGCGCGGCTGCTGTTGGGGCACTAATTGTGAGAAATTGACCAAGGTCAAGGAGAACAAGGACTTCGGGCGGATAGAGTGCAGTCATCAACACACCAACGAGGAGATGATTGATGTCGCACACGCCCCACGAACTGGCGGAGGAGTTTCCCGAGCACGTCGCGAAAATGCATGAGTTGAAACAGGCTGACGCCCATTTCGCCAAACTCTTTGATGCCTATCACGACATCAACCGGGCCGTTCACCGCGCCGAAACCAACATAGAGCCGACGGACGATTTCAACATGGAATCGATGCGCAAGGAGCGCCTGAGGCTCAAGGACGAAATCTACGGGATGCTGGCGGGCTGAGACGGCCGCGACGCGCCCCGTGCAGATGGCGGGGCGGACGTTGGTCCGTCCGCCCTGACATAGAGGAGACGAGGCGTGTCAAACAATTACGACGTGATCATCATCGGTTCCGGCCCCGGCGGATACATCGCAGCCATCCGTGCCGCCCAGCTCGGCCTCAAGACCGCCGTGGTCGAGCGCGAGCATCTCGCCGGTATCTGCTCGAACTGGGGCTGCATCCCGACAAAAGCACTGCTGCGCTCTGCCGAAGTGCTGCACCTTAGCGAACACGCCAAGAATTATGGCCTGAAACTCGAAGGCACGGTGACGCCGGATCTTCAGGCCATCGTCAAGCGCTCGCGCGGCATTGCCGAGCGGATGAACGGTGGTGTCGGCTTCCTCATGAAGAAGAACAAGGTCGATATCATCTGGGGCGAGGCCAAACTCACCAAGCCGGGCGAGATCGTGGTCTCCAAGACAACCAAGAAGATCGTCGAGCCGCAGGGACCGATCCCCAAGAACACGCTGGGCGAGGGCACCTACACCGCCAAGCACATCATCGTCGCCACCGGCGCCCGGCCGCGTGCCCTGCCCGGTATCGAGCCGGACGGCAAGCTGATCTGGACCTATTTCGAGGCGATGAAGCCCGAGAAGATGCCGAAATCGCTGCTGGTCATGGGCTCCGGCGCCATCGGCATCGAATTCGCTTCGTTCTACCGGACCATGGGCGTCGACGTGACCGTGGTCGAGGTGATGAAGACCGTTATGCCGGTCGAGGACGCGGAAATCTCCGCCTTCGCCAAGAAGCAGTTCGACAAGCAGGGCATGAAGATCCTGCTCGAGGCCAAGGTCACCAAGGTCGAAAAGGGATCGGATTCCGTGACCGCTCATGTCGAGCTCAAGGACGGCAAGGTCGAGAAGATCACCGCCGACCGGATGATTTCCGCCGTTGGCGTGCAGGGCAACATCGAGGACATCGGTCTCGAAGCCCTCGGCGTGAAGACCGACCGTGGTTGCATCGTCATTGACGGCTACGGCAAGACCAATGTGCCGGGCATCTACGCCATCGGCGATGTCGCAGGTCCGCCGATGCTGGCACACAAGGCCGAGCACGAAGCCGTCATCTGCGTCGAGAAGATTGCCGGCCTGCCCAATGTTCATCCGATGGACAAGCTCAAGATCCCTGGCTGCACCTATTGCAACCCACAAGTGGCGTCCGTCGGCCTGACCGAGGCGAAGGCAAAAGAGCAGGGCCGCGACATCCGCGTCGGCCGTTTCCCGTTCGTCGCCAACGGCAAGGCGATTGCGCTTGGTGAAGACCAGGGCATGGTCAAGACCATCTTCGACAAGAAGACCGGCGAGTTGCTGGGCGCGCATCTGGTCGGTGCCGAAGTCACCGAGCTGATCCAGGGCTTTGTGGTTGCCATGAACCTCGAAACCACCGAGGAAGACCTGATGCACACCATCTTCCCGCACCCGACCATTTCCGAAACACTGAAGGAAAGCGTGCTCGACGCCTATGGACGGGCGTTGAACGCGTGACGATAAGGGCGCGGCTGCCCAACCTCGTCGTAATACCGGCGCTCGGCGGGGCAGGATTGGGCGCAGTCGCCGGCATCGCCGCCCTCCGCGGGCGTGGCGCGGTGGAATTCGGCACGGTTCAGCTTGAGGGAGTGGCCGGAATTGCCGCTGTTTCAGCCATCCTGGCATTGATGGGGCTGCTGCTCGGCCTTACATTCTGGTTGATCATGCGTGCGCTGCATGCTGCGGCCAATGGAGACAGACGGTGATGATGGAATACCAGATGGGATTCATGGCAATGCCGGGTCTGGGCTTTTTCGGCCTGCTGCTGGTCGGCCTGATCGCCGGCTATGTCGCCGAACGGGCCATGAACCGCGACCACGGACTGTTGACCAACATGCTCGTCGGTATCGCCGGCTCCTTTGTCGGCAGCGCGCTCGCCGGTGTGCTCAACATCAACTACTACGGTTTTGCCGGAAACCTGGTCGTCGCCATCCTCGGCGCCATCCTCATCCTCTGGCTCTTCGGACGCTCGAAGCGCGGCTGAAACACACGAAAGATAAAGGACCGCATCATGGTCACCATTCTCGACGCCACAACACCGGTCGCAAAACGCGTCCGGCATCCGGAAAAGCAGAACCGGCCCGATACCGAGGTCAAGCGCAAGCCGGAATGGATCCGGGTCAAGGCGCCGACGTCAAAGGGGTATCAGGAAACCCGCTCGATTGTGAAGGAGCACAACCTCGTCACCGTCTGCGAGGAAGCCGGCTGCCCCAATATCGGCGAGTGCTGGGACAAGAAGCACGCCACCTTCATGATTATGGGCGAGATCTGCACCCGCGCCTGCGCCTTCTGCAACGTCATCACCGGCAAGCCCAATCCGCTGGATATGAACGAGCCGGAAAACGTCGCCAAGGCGGTTCGCGAGATGGGGCTGATGCACGTCGTCATCACCTCGGTCGACCGCGACGATCTCGATGACGGCGGTGCCGAGCACTTCGAGAAGGTGATCTGGGCTATCCGTGCCGCGTCGCCGGAAACCACCATCGAGATCCTGACGCCCGATTTCCTGCGCAAGCCTGGCGCGCTCGAACGCGTGGTCGCAGCCAAGCCCGACGTCTTCAACCACAATCTTGAGACCGTGCCCGGCAACTATCTCACCGTCCGTCCCGGCGCGCGCTATTTCCATTCGCTGAGGCTTCTGCAGCGGGTCAAGGAGCTCGACCCGACCATGTTCACAAAGTCCGGCATCATGGTCGGCCTGGGTGAAGAGCGTAACGAAGTGCTGCAACTGATGGACGATCTGCGCTCCGCCGACGTCGATTTCATGACAATCGGGCAGTACCTGCAGCCGACGCGCAAGCACCACGAGGTCATGAGCTACGTCACGCCCGAGGACTTCAAGAGCTACGAGAAGATCGCCTACACCAAGGGCTTCCTCATGGTCTCTTCAAGCCCGCTGACACGTTCGTCGCACCACGCCGGCGACGATTTCGCCAGGCTCAAGGCCAACCGGGATGCGCGCATGGCAGCTGCGGGCACCCACAACTGATACCATGCCAACCTATAAGACCTCCCGCCCTGTCCCTCATTCACCGCGCCAAATGTTCGATCTGGTGGCCGATGTCGAGCAGTATCCCGAGTTCCTGCCGCTGTGTGAGGCGCTCACCGTCCGGTCGCGCAAGGAGCGTGACGGCAAGACGCTTCTGATCGCCGACATGACGGTGGGCTACAAGGCAATCCGCGAGACGTTCACCAGCCAGGTGCTGCTCAAGGCCGAGGAATTGGCGATCGACGTCAAGTATCTCGATGGCCCGTTCAAGTACCTCACCAATGAATGGCGTTTCGAGCCGCGCGACAACGGCGGCTGCGAAGTCTGCTTCTTCATTGATTACGAGTTCAAGAGCAGGGTGCTGGGCGCCCTGATGGGGTCGATGTTCGATCGCGCCTTCCGCATGTTCGCCGAGGCCTTCGAAAAACGGGCCCGCGAGATCTATGGAGAAGTCGGGGTGTCCTGAGGACGCCGAGCGAGGGCGGCGCGGCCCAGCAGGGCTTCGAGTGCCGCGCGAACCGTGGCGGCGCGGATCATGTCCCGGCTCCACTCCGGGTTCCAGCGCAATTCGACGGCGCTGGTCAGATCACCCGGGCCTGACAATCCCATCCACACAAGTCCGACAGGTTTTTGCGGCGAACCGCCGCCGGGGCCGGCAACGCCAGTCACCGAGACCGCGAAATCCGCCCGCGATTTGCGCCGGGCGCCAAGCACCATTTCGGTTGCCACCTGCGCCGAGACCGCACCGAAGGCTGCGAGTGTGGTTTCGCGGACACCCAGCATGTCCTGCTTGGCCTCGTTCGAGTAGGTGACGAACCCCCGGTCGAACACAGTCGAAGAACCGGCAATGTCGGTGATTGCGCCGGCAATCAATCCGCCGGTACAGGATTCCGCCGTCGCCACCATCGCCTTGTTCTCCGGAAAAATATCGATGATCTGCTGCGCCAGGTTGCGGCATTCCGTGCGTAGCTCGTCCAGTTCTTCCGGCGTGTTCATGTCCGCTCCCCAAAAACCACGGTGGCTGTGGCGATCGCGGCGATGCCTTCGCGGCGGCCGATGAAGCCGATCATCTCGTTGGTGGTCGCCTTCACCGAGCAGCGCTCAAGCGAAATGCCGAGAATGCGGGCTAGTGCCTGTCGCATCTCGAGCCGGTGCGGACCGATTTTCGGGGCTTCGGCGATCAGGGAAACATCCGCATTCATGATCACGCCGCCGGCCTCGCGGACGATGCTTGCCGCGTGCGCGAGAAAGATCTCCGAGGCCGCGCCGCGCCATTGCGGATCCGATGGCGGAAAATGATCGCCGATATCGCCCGCGCCGCAGGTCGCCAGCAAGGCATCGGTCAGCGCATGCAGCCCCACATCTGCGTCGGAATGGCCGTCGAGGCGTTGATCATGCGGTATTTCCACGCCGCACAACGTCACGAAAGCGCCCGGAACCAGCCGGTGCACGTCATAGCCATTGCCGGTACGCACATCAGGCAGGGAGGGAAGTGCGCTCGTTTCGGTGACCATGTCAGTTTTCTCCGGCGTATGGGGCGGTGGCGGATGCTTGCGTTGTCACGTGTTTAGGGCTTGCGTTAACCGGAAAAAAGATCTTTTGCATTTTTCTCGACTGGCGAGTGAATTCGCCTTGGCAATCCCGGCATATTTGTCTAAAAAAGCGGCAACAAAGAAAGTTGCACTGTACGCATGCAAAATAGTCAGCCTACACTCAGCCAGCCACTTGAGATCGGGCCGGTGACCGCCAGGAACCGCGTGTTTCTGGCGCCGTTGTCCGGTATTTCCGACCTGCCATTCAGGCAATTGGCCTGGCGGCACGGGGCAGGGCTGGTCTTCACCGAGATGGTGGCGAGCCGGGAACTGGTGACCGACAACCGCGAATCGCTCGCCCGGCTGCGTGGTGATGGCATCAATCCTCATGTGGTGCAGCTCGCCGGCCGCGAGGCCCGCTGGATGGGCGAAGCCGCAAGGATTGCCGAAGCCAGCGGTGCAGCGATGATCGACATCAACATGGGGTGCCCCGCCAAGAAGGTGACGGGCGGCTATTCGGGATCGGCGCTGATGCGCGATCCCGATCACGCGCTCGGGCTGATAGAAGCCACGGTCAATGCGGTCTCGGTGCCCGTGACCCTCAAGATGCGGCTCGGTTGGGATCACGACAACCTCAATGCGCCGTTGATCGCCGCACGGGCGGAAGCTGCCGGCGTGAGAATGATCACCATTCACGGTCGCACCCGCATGCAGTTTTACAAGGGCACCGCCGATTGGGACGCCATCGCCCGCGTCCGTGAGGCGGTTGCTGTCCCGTTGATCGCCAATGGCGATGTGACCTCACGCGCCGATATCGATGAGTGCCTGCGCCGCTCGGGTGCCGATGCGGTGATGGTCGGACGCGCCGCGCAGGGCCAGCCGTGGATTTGCGGCGAACTCGCCGGATCGGCCGACGTTCCTGTGGATCGTGCGGCACGCAATGCCGTGGCTCTTGAGCATTACGGAATGATGATCAGCCATTACGGCGAAGATGTCGGGGTCCGCCACGCCCGCAAGCATATCGGCTGGTATCTGGAAACACTGGCGCCACAAACGCCGGATTCGCGGAAGGTCAGGCTGATGACGTCCGATAGCGCCGATGAGGTTCAGGGGATCTTCGCCGAGGTGCTTGATGCCGCAGTCAGTTCACCCTCGCTGATGGAGAGTGCCGCGTGAGTGAAAAGCTTGCCGATCAGGTTGCCACGATTGAAGCGGACACCGCCAGCATGGTGCTCAACGCCATTCAGCACCCGGTGATCATGGTTGACGCCAACAGCGTTGTCTGTTTCGCCAATTGGGAGGCTGAATCCTTCTTTGCAGCCAGCGCCGCTCATCTCGGCCGGCACAAGCTCGACGCGTTTATCCCGTTTGGAAGCCCGCTGCTCGAACTCATCGAACAGGTGCGTGAGCGCCGTGCGGCGGTCAACGAATACCGGGTCGATCTCAGTTCACCCCGCCTTGGCAGCGACAAGCTGGTCGATCTTTATGTCGCGCCGGTCGCGGGCCTGCCCGGAAATGTCGTGGTGGTCTTCCAGGAACGTTCGATGGCGGACAAGATCGACCGCCAGCTCACCCATCGTGCCGCCGCACGCTCGGTGACTGGTCTTGCGTCGATGCTGGCGCACGAGATCAAGAACCCGCTGTCGGGCATTCGCGGCGCAGCGCAGCTGCTCGAAATGTCGGTGGGTGACGAGGACCGCGCGCTGGCCCGGCTGATCCGCGACGAGACCGACCGTATCGTCTCGCTTGTTGATCGCATGGAGATTTTCTCCGACGAGCGTCCGGTCGACCGGGTTCCGGTGAACATCCATTCCGTGCTCGATCACGTCAAGGCGGTTGCCAAGGCGGGGTTTGCCCGCAAGATCAGGTTCGTCGAGCTCTACGATCCGTCGCTGCCTTCGGTCTATGCCAATCGCGACCAGCTGGTCCAGGTCTTCCTCAACCTGGTCAAGAACGCCGCCGAAGCCATCGGCGAGGATCCTGAGGGTGAGATCGTCCTGACCACGGCCTATCGTCCGGGGATCAAGCTGTCCGTGGCGGGAACTCGCGAAAAAGTCTCGTTGCCGCTCGAATTCTGCGTTCAGGACAATGGCCCCGGTGTACCGGCCGACCTGGTCTCGCACCTGTTTGACCCGTTCATCACCACCAAGACCAACGGATCCGGACTGGGACTTGCCCTGGTCGCGAAAATTGTTGGCGGACATGGCGGCATCGTCGAATGCGACAGCCAGGGCCGCAAGACCACCTTCCGCATACTGATGCCGGTTTCGCCCGACGGCCGGCCACCAAAGCCGTTGTCTTCTGCCGAGGGCAGCGTGCCCGGAGAAAAGGACTGAACCGATGGGCAAAGCGACCATTCTTGTAGCAGACGATGACGCGGCCATCCGCACCGTTCTCAACCAGGCACTGACCCGCGCAGGCTACGATGTGCGCATTACCTCCAATGCTGCGACGCTGTGGCGCTGGGTGTCTGCCGGCGATGGCGATCTCGTCATCACCGATGTGGTGATGCCCGATGAGAATGCCTTCGACATGCTGCCGCGCATCCGCCGCGCCCGCCCGGATCTGCCGGTGCTGGTTATGAGCGCGCAAAACACCTTCATGACAGCGATCAAGGCGTCGGAAGGCGGCGCCTATGATTACCTGCCCAAACCGTTCGACCTGACCGAGATGATCGGCACCATCGGCCGGGCGCTGTCGGAGCCACGCAAGCTGGCAGCCCAGCCCGAGGAAACCACAGAGGGCATGCCGCTGGTCGGCCGTTCGGCCGCCATGCAGGAAATCTACCGGGTTCTGGCCCGGTTGATGCAGACAGATCTGACGCTGATGATCACCGGTGAATCCGGTACCGGCAAGGAACTGGTGGCGCGCGCGTTGCATGACTACGGCAAGCGCCGCAACGGCCCGTTCGTTGCCATCAACATGGCGGCCATCCCGCGCGACCTGATCGAATCGGAGCTGTTCGGACATGAGAAGGGCGCCTTTACCGGTGCCCAGAACAAGTCCACCGGCCGTTTCGAGCAGGCGGAAGGCGGTACCCTTTTCCTTGACGAGATCGGCGACATGCCGATGGATGCGCAAACAAGGCTTCTGCGCGTGCTGCAGCAGGGGGAATACACCACCGTTGGCGGTCGCACGCCGATCAAGACCGATGTGCGGATCGTCGCTGCCACCAACAAGGACCTCAAGATCCTGATCAACCAGGGCCTTTTCCGTGAGGATCTTTACTATCGTCTCAACGTTGTTCCCCTGCGGCTCCCCGCTCTGAGGGACCGGGCCGAGGATGTGCCGGATCTCGTCCGTCATTTCGTCCGCCATGCGGTTGGCGAAGGGCTCGACGCAAAGCGGTTCGACGGCGAAGCCCTGGAATTGCTCAAGGCTTACCCCTGGCCTGGCAACGTGCGTGAACTCGAAAACGTCGTCCGCCGCGTCATGGCACTCTACCCGCAGGACGTGATCACCCGCGAAATCATCGACAATGAGCTTCGTATCGAATCGCCTGAACCGGCCTCGCCGCAAGGGTCGACCTCAATGGGCCCGGCAACAATCGCCCAGTCGGTGGAAGAGAACATGCGCCGCTATTTCGCAGGGTTCGGCGAGGATCTGCCACCTTCCGGTTTGTACCAGCGGGTGTTGGAGGAGGTAGAGTATCCGCTGATTCTTGCCGCGCTGACCGCGACGCGAGGCAACCAGATCAAGGCGGCCGATCTGCTCGGCCTCAACCGCAACACGCTGCGCAAGAAAATCCGCGAACTTGGCGTCACGGTCTACCGGTCACCGCGCCCGGTCTGATTTTCCCGATCGCCACGGCACCGCTTGACACGCCTTGCCCTGAAGTTGCATTTTCGCCACATTCTGTTGCTTGTTCGCAACGGTTGGGTTCGAGCGCAATTGGGATGGCACGCAACACATGGCAATCGACACCGCGACCGGACCGGCCGATGCCGGCATGGTCCACAGCAAGGGCGATGCCGCCGGTTCCTCAATGGACCCGGCAAGCCCGGATGGTCCGACCGGTGAAGGTCAGGCACCGGGACGGCGCAACCTGTTCACGCTTCCCGGGATCGCACTTGTCGTCTCGGCATTCCTGAGTGCCCTTGTTTCCTTTGCGATCCTTCTCGGACTGACCCCGATCGAGCCGGTAGACCAGGTGGTTCTCGCCGCCGTAGTGATCAACCTTGTTTTCGTCATCGGCCTTGTAACGCTGGTGTTCCTCGAAATCCGATCGCTGCTCAGGGCGCGACGCAGGGGCAAGGCCGCAGCCAAACTGCACATCCGCGTGGTCGGCCTGTTCTCGATCGTGGCGATCCTGCCCGCCATTCTGGTCGCCATAGTCGCTTCGATTACCCTTGATGTCGGGCTCGACCGCTGGTTTTCGATCCGTACCAAATCCATCGTCAATTCGTCGCTCTCGGTGGCGCAGGCCTATGTGCTGGAAAATGCGCGCTTCCTGCAGGGCCAGACGGTGTCGATGGCCAATGATCTCGATAACGCCCGCTCGCTCTATTCACTCGACCGGGTGGGCTTCACCCAGTTCATGACGCGGCAAGCAACTGGACGCGGTCTCTTGGGGGCGTTTCTGGTTCGTCAGGACGGCAGTGTCATCGTTCAGGCCGATATTGAAACCGAGCGGCCGCTTCCGGCCGTGCCCGAACAGGCTCTCAGGGATGCGGTCAAGGGGCAGCCGACGCTGATTCCACCCGGCGTGACCAATCTGGTCGGCGCCTTGATGCCGCTGCAGCAGATCAGCGGTGCATTGCTTTACACCGTGCGCGTGGTCGATCCCGAGGTGATGCGGTCGATGCGGCTGATGGAAGAGGCAACGCAGGAGTATCAGACCCTGGAGGAGGGCAGAACATCGCTGCAGCTCGCCTTCGGCATTCTCTACCTGGGTTTTGCCCTTATCGTGCTGCTGTCGGCAATCTGGACCGCGATCGCAGTGGCTGATCGACTGGTGCGACCGATCCGCGTGCTTATCGGCGCCTCCGACGATGTCGCAAGCGGCAATCTGGATGTGGTCGTGCCGGTGCACGCCTCCGATGGCGATGTCGGGTCGCTGGCGCAGACCTTCAACAACATGATCGTGCAGATCCGCACCCAGCGCGACGAGATCCTGTCGGCCAAGGACCAGATCGACGACCGCAGGCGCTTTACCGAAGCGGTTTTGTCGGGTGTGTCCGCCGGTGTCGTCGGGGTCGATCACAATGGCGCGGTCACCATCGCCAACCGCTCGGCCTGCGAGATCCTTGGCGGCGGCGAAGCCGAGGTCATAGACCATCATTTCACCCAGTTGGCGCCGGAGTTCGAAACCGTCATGGCTGAGGCCTCGATGCGACCGCGAACCGCTGCCATCGCTCAGGTCACGCTGAACCGGGCAGGCAAGGAGCGGACACTCAACGTCAAAGTGACCCGTGAGGAAAGCCATGACGGGCTTGAATCCTTTGTCGTTACCCTTGACGACATTACTGACCTGGTGATTGCCCAGCGCTCGACGGCCTGGGCCGATGTTGCCCGGCGGATTGCGCACGAGATCAAGAATCCACTGACGCCGATTCAGCTTTCGGCAGAGAGAATTCGTCGCCGCTACGGCAAGCAGATCCCCGACGAAGACCGCGCCGTCTTCGACCAGTGCACCAACACGATCGTCCGCCAGGTTGAGGATATCGGCCGGATGGTCGACGAGTTCTCGTCCTTTGCACGCATGCCCAAGCCATCGAAAGTACGCACGGATCTGCGCGACATCCTCAAGGACGCGGCGTTCCTGCGCGAGGTCAGCCGCTCCGACATCGATTTCAGCAATGAATTTCCGGACTTTCCGCTCGAAGGCGAGTTCGACCCGCGCATGCTGGGTCAGGCCTTCGGCAATCTCGTCAAGAACGCCACCGAAGCAATCGATGCCGTTCCGTCCGATCAGGAGCGCTCGGGCAAGATCATCATCTTGCGGGCGTCGCTGTCTCCGGATGAACGCGAATACGTGATTGACATCATCGACAATGGCCGGGGTCTGCCAGGTGAAAACCGCCACAGGCTGCTTGAGCCCTACATGACCATGCGCGACAAGGGCACCGGCCTCGGCCTCGCCATCGTCAAGAAGATCATTGATGATCATGGCGGTACGATCCAGTTGCGCGACGCACCGGCCGACGTCGACGAGGGCAGGGGTGCGATGATAACGGTCCGCTTACCGGTGGACGCGCAAATCAGCGAAGAACAAGAAGAAAACGAAAGGGAGCCGGCAGATGGCGTCTGACATTCTGGTCGTTGATGACGAAGCCGACATACGCGATATCGTGTCCGGCATTCTGGATGATGAAGGTCACGAAACCCGCACGGCAGCGGACAGCGATTCCGCACTGGCCGCGATTTCCGACCGTGTTCCGCGGCTGATCTTTCTCGACATCTGGCTGCAGGGCAGCCGGCTCGACGGGCTGGCGCTGCTTGACGAGATCAAGGCCCGCTATCCCGATCTTCCTGTGGTGATGATCTCCGGCCATGGCAACATCGAAACCGCGGTGTCCGCCATCCAGCGCGGCGCCTATGATTTCATCGAGAAGCCGTTCAAGGCCGACCGCCTGCTGCTTGTCGCCGAGCGCGCGCTCGAGACCTCGAACCTCAAGCGGGAGGTCACCGAGCTCAAGAAGCGCTCCGGTGATCCGGTCGAGCTGATTGGAACTTCTGTCTCCGTCTCCCAGCTCAAGCAGTCGATCGACAAGATTGCTCCCACCAACAGCCGGGTGATGATTCTCGGCCCTTCCGGCTCCGGCAAGGAACTGGTGGCGCGGTTGATCCATCGCAAGTCGTCGCGCGCCGGCGGGCCGTTCGTGGTGCTCAATGCGGCGGCGATTACGCCTGAACGCATGGAAGTCGCGCTTTTCGGCACCGAAAGTGCTGCAAGCCACGAGCGCAAGATCGGTGCACTGGAGGAAGCCCATGGCGGCATTCTCTATCTTGATGAAGTGGCCGACATGCCGCGCGGTACCCAGAGCAAGATCCTTCGGGTCCTGGTCGATCAGCAGTTCGAACGGGTCGGCGGCACCAAGCGGGTCAAGGTGGATGTACGCATCCTGTCCTCGACCGCGCGCAATCTCGAGGAACTGATTGCCGCAGGTGAATTCCGCGAGGATCTCTACCATCGGCTGGCCGTGGTGCCCGTGCGCGTGCCCTCGCTCAGTGAGCGGCGAGAGGACATTCCGTTTCTGGTCGATACCTTCATGCGCCAGATTTCCGAGCAGGCAGGCATCCGCAATCGCCGCATTGGCGACGATGCGCTGGCGGTGATCCAGGCCCACACCTGGCCGGGCAACATCCGCCAGTTGCGCAACTATATGGAAAGATTGATGATCCTGGCCCGTTCCGATGGTCCCGAGACCGTCATCAGCGCAGACATGTTGCCAGACGATGTCTCCGACATGCTGCCCAAGGCATCGGCCGCCGGTTCGAACCACATCATGACGCTTCCCCTGCGGGAAGCCCGCGAACTGTTCGAGCGTGATTATCTGATCGCCCAGATCAACCGCTTTGGCGGCAATATCTCACGGACAGCGGAATTTGTGGGGATGGAGCGGTCCGCCCTGCATCGCAAATTGAAATCGCTTGGCGTATAAGCGGCACGAAGCGGTTCAGGCCGCATCGTGTCAATGACGCTATAGGGGTCGACAATGAAGGTCATCATCTGCGGTGCGGGACGGGTCGGTTACGGCATTGCCGAACGGCTGGCATCCGAGGACAACGATGTCTCTGTTATCGACACGTCGGCCACGCTGGTCCAGGCCATCCGCGACACGCTCGATGTCCGCAGCTATGTCGGTCACGGCGCTCATCCCGATGTGCTCGCCCAGGCCGGCGCCGACCAGGCCGACATGATCATTGCGGTCACGCTCTATGACGAGATCAACATGGTGGCCTGCCAGGTCGCCCATTCGATCTTTAATGTGCCCACCAAGATTGCCCGTATCCGCGCCCAATCCTACCTCAAGTCGCATTGGGCCGATCTTTTTTCGCGCGACCACATGCCCATCGACGTCATCATCTCGCCGGAAGTCGAGGTCGGTCAGATGGTGCTGCGCCGCATCGCGCTGCCGGGCGCCACAGACGCGGTCCGATTTGCCGACGACAAGGTGGCGATGGTGGCGATCGAGTGTCTGGAAGATTGCCCGGTGGTCAACACGCCGCTGGTGCAGCTCAGTGAGCTGTTTCCCGACCTGATGGCGACCGTCGTGGGCGTCTGGCGCAATGAGCGACTGTTCGTGCCGCATTCCACCGACCAGCTCGAAACCGGCGATCTGGCCTATGTCGTGTGTGACCGTGACCATGTCCGCCGCACGCTTGGCCTTTTCGGCCACGAGGAGCAGGAGGCGGGTCGCATCGTCATCTCCGGCGGCGGCAACATCGGCTACTACGTCGCTGCCGCCATCGAGGAACGCCAGCCCAAGACCAAGGTCAAGATCATCGAGGCCGACCGGGGCAGGGCTGTCTCGATCGCCGATTCCCTGTCCCGCACGGTTGTGCTGAACGGCTCGTCGCTGGATCAGAACATTCTGGTCGAGGCAGATATCCAGAATGCCGACCTGATGGTGGCGCTGACCAATGATGATCAGGTCAACATCCTGTCTTCGGTGATGGCCAAGCGGCTTGGCTGCAAGGCCAACCTGGCGCTGATCAACAACCCCTCCTACCAGACCTTCACCAAGACCCTTGGCATCGACGCCCATATCAATCCGCGCGCGGTTACCATTTCGCGGATTCTCCAGCATGTCCGCCGCGGCCGTATCCGGGCGGTCTACTCGGTGCAAAAGGGGGCCGCCGAGGTGATCGAGGCCGAAGCGCTGGAAACCTCTCCGCTTGTCGGCAAGCCGCTGCGCAGTCTCGATCTGCCCGACGGCGTCCGGATTGGGGCGATCTATCGCGACAAGCAGGTCCTGCGCCCGAACGGGTCCTTGAAGATCAAGGCGAAGGACCGGGTGGTAATGTTCGCCGCGCTCGAATCCGTGCGGCATGTGGAGCAGATGTTCCGCGTAAGCCTCGAGTTCTTCTGAGCTCATGCTCGGTATCCTGCACGTCCTGGCAGTCGCGGTCGCGGGCTTGTTCGCGCTCATCGTGCCGGCGGTGCTGTTCGCGATCGCCGACGGCATGCGTGACCTTGCTCTGTCGATGCTGCTGGTCGGTGCGCTCGGCGTCTTTGCCGCCTTGATGGTTCTGGGCTCGATTTCCGGGTTCAAGCGTCCTCTGGGGCGGGCCTCGGGTTACCTCGCGCTCGTCGCGATGTGGGTGCTGGTGCCGATGGTCGCCGCGGTCTCTTTCAGGACGCTTGCCGGACTGAGCTGGATTGATGCCTGGTTCGAGGCGGTCTCGGCGCTCACAACCTCGGGCGCAACGCTCATTTCGCGGGAAACCGCGCCCCAGGCAATCCTGTTCTGGCGCGCCTCGATCGAATGGTATGGGGGTTTTTTGACCCTGCTGTCGATCATCCATGTGCTGGCCCCGGGCGGGTTTGGTGGCCTGCCGGCCGGTGACCGTCGTGTCATCACCGGCAATGCCAGCAACATGACCATTGATCTGGGAGATTTCCGTGAGGTGCTCGGCCAGTACATCCTGATCACCTTCGTGATATTCGTCGGTTTGATGCTGGCGGGCGTGAGCGGACCTTATTCGGCGATGTTGTCGATGATCGTCATTGCCACCGGCGGCTTCCTTCCCTTCGAAGGTGCTCTTGAAAATCACGCGGGACCTATGGCCCAGCTCGTACTGACGATCGGGTTGATGATCGGCACGATCAGCGTTTTCTGGCGCCGGCGCCTGCTGCGGACGCCGGCACAGTTTTTCTCCGGAAATCCAGAGGTGATGGTCATCGTTATCGTCATTCTGGGTGTTGCCGTTCTCTATGCGGCGCGACTGTCGGCAGTCTCGGGCGGCGCCGAGTTGGGGCCGATCTTCGTTGAAAGCCTGCTTGCATCGACATCGCTGGTCGCGACAAGCGGCATCGAAAGCCGGCCGGGTGTGATCGCGTTGTGGCCCGATATCGTCGTGCTGATGATCATTCTGGTCGGCGGCGGCATCTACTCGACCACCGGCGGCTTCAAGGTCTACCGTGTGGCTGCGATGGCGGTTCATTCAGCCCGTGAGCTGAACCAGCTCATCTACCCCAGCAGCGTCACCAACCTGCATTTCGGTCGTCAGGTCATCAACGAAAACAGCATGCGGGCGATCTGGACCTATTTCTCGCTGTCGCTGCTCATCGTCGCCTTCAGCGCCATGGCGCTGACTTTCGAGGCGACGGATTTCGAGGGCGGTCTCACCATGGCCATCGCGTTCTTTTCCAACGCCGGTCCGGTCTATGAGGCCCTGATACCACCTGCCTATGTGACCGCACCCGAGAACCAGGTCTGGCCGCAGTTCCAGGCCCTGCCGGTATCGGCGAAGATATCGGCGGTGGTGATCATGACCCTTGGGCGGCTCGAGGTGATGATTGTCTTCGCAGTCCTCAATATCCGCTACTGGATGAGCAGGTAAGCAGGGTTTCCGGTTGCATTGTGTTGCAAGACCACGAGTGCTTGCGGCCAATTCTCGTGTGTGCCGCACGCCAATCCGGCAACCTTTGCGAAACAGGAAAAAGCGAAAGCGATCTGTGCCCGCAAAAACAAGTGTTTACAAAACTGCACAACAATGGTCTTCTGTCGTCTGTTCGGACGAGCAAATTTCTGTCAGCGGCAAGACGATCATATCTGACTGTCAGAGGGAGTGGGAATGTTCGGGTCTTGACGCTACGTAAGCCTTTTCGGCTGCGACGCGCCTTCTTTCTTTTGTGAAGAAGGCGTTTGCCATCAAGGACTAAACTGGTGCGGTAATGACCTGCGGAAGCAGGCAAGAAAAAGACGGATGAAAAGGCGCAATGGCGGAGCGTTCACAAAACCTGCAGGATCTTTTTCTCAACACGGTTCGGAAGCAGAAAATCTCCCTGACGATCTTCTTGATCAACGGGGTGAAATTGACCGGTGTGGTCACGTCTTTTGACAATTTCTGTGTCCTGTTGAGACGCGATGGCCATTCGCAGCTTGTCTACAAGCATGCGATCTCCACCATCATGCCGAGCCAGCCTGTGCAGATGTTTGAAAATGAGGACGCCGCAAACGGCGCCTGACAGGACAACCAAAATCGAAACTGTTGACAGCTCCGGTAATTTCATCGACGCGGACGGCAAGTCCGGCGTCACGCGCGCCGTTGTACTCGTGCCGACGCTGCGCACGCGCAATGCTGCGCCCGGCAGCGGGCCTGACGGCACCAACGTGGTCAAGCGGCCCGACGCCAATCGCCGTGAAGAGGCGATCGGCCTCGCCGGCGCCATCGACCTGAAGGTTGCCGAAGCGCTGATCGTGCCGATTTCCGATCCCCGGCCTTCGACGCTCTTTGGCAAGGGCAAGATGCTCGAGATCAAGGCGCTGATCGATCAGACCGGATCGCAACTGGTCATCGTCGATCACCCGCTCACTCCGGTTCAGCAACGAAATCTGGAAACCGAGTGGAAGGTCAAGGTGATTGACCGCACCGGTCTCATTCTCGAGATCTTCGGCCGCCGCGCCTCCACCAAGGAAGGCGTTCTGCAGGTTGAACTGGCGCATCTGAACTATCAGCGCGGACGTCTGGTGCGCAGCTGGACCCACCTTGAGCGCCAGCGCGGCGGCGGCGGCTTCATGGGCGGTCCGGGCGAAACCCAGATCGAGGCCGACCGTCGGCTGTTGCAGGAGCGTATCGTCAAGCTCGAGCGCGAACTCGAGCAGGTTCGCCGCACAAGGCAGTTGCACAGGGCAAAGCGCAAGAAGGTGCCGCATCCGATCGTCGCACTTGTCGGCTACACCAATGCCGGCAAGTCGACGCTGTTCAACCGTATCACCGGTGCCGAAGTGCTGGCTGAAGACATGCTGTTTGCCACGCTCGACCCGACGCTGAGGCGGATGAAGCTGCCGCATGGCGCCATGGTCATCCTTTCCGACACGGTGGGGTTCATCTCGAACCTGCCGACGCACTTGGTTGCAGCGTTCCGTGCAACGCTGGAAGAGGTGGTCGAGGCCGACCTGATCCTGCATGTACGCGACATGGCCGATCCGGACCGCGCATCACAGGCGGATGACGTCGAGGCGATCCTGAAAAGCCTCGGTGTCGCCGAGAACCAGCCCAAGCGCATGCTTGAAGTCTGGAACAAGGTCGACCTGCTCGAACCCGAGGCGGCCGAAGCCCTCAGGGCCCGCGCGAACTCGGGCGAGGCGATTGTCGTTTCGGCGCTCAAGGGGGAGGGCGTCGATACCCTCCTTGCAGCAATCGAGACCCGCATATCGGGCGAACTGGTGATGCGCACCGTGCGGCTGTCATCGGGCCAGCTGCCGGTCATGTCCTGGATCTATGAGCGTGGCCGGGTCAAGGAGCGGATCGACCACGAAGATGGCTCTGTTGAAATCACCGCGGAATTCACGGTGTCCGACAGCAATGACCTTGATCGGCAATTGGGTTTGGGGCCGAAGCCTGAGGTGGATTTTTAGAGCCCGTATCGACCAACCGGGACACGCACCTTCAGATCGCGGCATAAGGCCGTTGTCAGCTTGAAGATTTTGCCGCCTGCCAGAGCGCTTCCATCTCGTCGAGCGTCGCCTCGCAGGGAGTTTTGCCTTGTTTTGCAAGTTCCGCCTCGACATAGGCAAAGCGGGTGCGGAACTTGGTGTTGGTGGTCCTCAGCGCGTGTTCAGGATCGGTCTTCAGGTGCCGGGCCAGATTGGCCACCGCGAAGATGACGTCACCCAGTTCGTCCGCCGCTTCTTCGCTGCGCCCGCTGGCAATCTCGGCGCGCAATTCGGCGATCTCCTCCTCGATCTTGTCGAGCACCGGCCCGGCGGCGCCCCAGTCGAAACCGACGCGTGAGGCCGCTTCCTGGAGTTTCAGCGCTTCCATCAGCGCGGGCAGGGCGCGCGGAACGCTTGTCAGTTGCCCCGGCGTCTCTGTCTCTGGCAATCCCCTGGCAGTGCGGCGTGCCTGACGTTCAGCTTTCTCCGCGGCCTTGATCTCGGCCCATTGCGCCTTGACCTTGTCCGGCGTGTCGGCGTCCGAGCGCTCGAACACATGCGGGTGCCGGCGGATCATCTTTCGGGTGATCGCATCGACCACGTCTCCAAATGAAAACAGGTTCTCTTCTTCAGCCATGCGGGCGTGGAACACCACCTGCAAGAGCAGGTCGCCGAGCTCCTCGCAGAGATCCTCGTAGTCCTTGCGCTCGATAGCGTCGGCGACCTCGTAGGCCTCCTCGATCGTATAGGGCTTGATCGAATTGAAATCCTGCTTGATGTCCCAGGGGCATCCGGTTTCGGGCTGCCGGAGCGCCGCCATGATCTCTATCAGACCGGAAATATCGCGTGATGGTTTCATCCCCGGACATTAGCTCAGTGGTGTGACGCCCGCGACTGTTCAGCCGCGGTCGGTTGCTTTGTCCACAACTCAGTCCTCAGCTGCTTGAGCCGCGTCATGCGGTAGGCAGCATGGCGTAGCCTGCCGGTCACCTGGTCGGCTGTTTCACTCTTTGCGGTCAGGAGCCCGGCAGACTGGCAAGCACGGTGATGTCTTCAAGATCATGGTCCCACTCGGCCCGGCTGTCGCCGCAGATATGCGCATTGGGGCGAATGTCGATCGGATCGTCAAGGCTTCCGGCGGGAGCCACCAGCAGGCCGGTGCCGGCATCGACATAGGGAAGTGCTGAGCCGCAGTCCGTACAGAAACTTTTCTGGTGACGCGTACCGGGGAGCCGAAAGGTCCTTGCCAGGTTCTGGCCGGATATCCAGTCGAGCGTGGCGGAAGTCGAGAACAGATTTGCCGCATGCGCGGATCCCGTATCCTTTCGGCAGCGCCGGCAGTGACAGAGAAAGAAGCTCTCGAGCTTGCCAAGGATTTCAAAGCGGACGGCACCGCACAGGCAGGAGCCGGACATGGGTCCGGACATGGGTCTTGTCATGATGGTCGTGTCCCGGATCGGAGATGATGTTGTTCTTCGATGGCGGTTGACCGGCCCGAACTGCCGGGCCGGTTCAAAAGCCTCAGTTCAGCGGAATCGCGTTGTCGTCCTTGCTCGCCTGGTAGGCCTGAGACAGATCCGCGTAACGGTCGCGGATGCGCCTGGCCTGGTCGAGCAGCGGCTGCGCCTGATCGTCGGGCAGGGAGGCGATTACATCGAAGATGCCCCGACCGCGCCAGAACGCGTTGTCGTGGTTGTAGCCGCCGGGCTCGAGCCCGAAGACTTCTTTGAGCATCTTCAGATCGTGAGGAATGGCAAAGCTGTCGCGCGAGTCCTGGTGGCTGAAGAAATAGTAGAAATTGTCGAACCCCGCCCAGGCGATGGCCGACATGCACATTGTGCAGGGTTCGTGCGTCGACAGGAAGATCATGTCCTTGGTCTTTTCGGTCTTGGACACCGGGTGCTCGTAGAAGCATTTGAGCAGGTGCACTTCGCCGTGCCACAGCGGGTTCTCGGTCTCGTTGTTGGTCTGGGCCATCACCAGCGAAAGGTCTGACTTGCGCAGAAGCGCGCCGCCGAACACCTTGTTGCCACCAGCCACGCCCTTTTCCGTCAGCGGCAGAATGTCGTGTTCCATTACATTGAGCAGCCTGCTCGCCAGGTCCGCGTTTTCCTTGATCTCCATATTGGGGGGTCCGTATGTTTTGTCCGACCGCATGAGCTTTGAAGCGTCGCGGTTACGCTTTCTCCATAACCCGAATTAAGAGGTAAAAGAATATCAGTTCACCCCAAACGGCACATGTTTGTTCCTTCATTTGCTTCGTCGAATTCCTGAAAATGGCTTCAACTCAGGAGATTGACCCAAATGGCGACGCAATCGGCGCAACTGACCACATTCCCCGCCTTCATGCGGGTGGACGCGAGAAAGGTGGCGATCTTTGGCAACGGCGCCGAGGCCGCGGCCAAGGCGCGGCTGGTCGCCAATACCTCGGCTCATATCGCCGTCTATGCCGATTCCCCTGAAGCCGAACTCGTCGACAGCCTGGCCCGCCTCGGTATCGAGCCGGTGATGGCAGCCTATGCCCCCACCCAGATGGACGATGCGACGCTTGTGTTTGCCGCCACCGGCGATGCGTTTCAGGACCGCGCCATCGTTGTCGAGGCCCGCGCGCGCCGGATCCCGGCCAACGCCGTGGACCAGCCGGAATACTGCGACTTCCTTACCCCGGCGCTGGTCAACCGCGCACCGGTAGCGATCGCCATCGGCACGGAAGGCGCAGGCCCCGTGCTGGCGCAGATGATCCGCGCCCGCGTCGACCAGATGCTCTCGCCCTCGCTCGGCGCGCTCGCCCGTCTTGCCCAGGACTACCGCATTGCCGTTGACCGGCTTCTGCCGCGCGGCGTGGCGCGCCGGGTGTTCTGGCGCCGCTTCTTCGAGGCGGATGTCGCCACCCACGTCGACAATGGCGACATTTCACTCGCCCGCCGCGCCGCCACCCGCATGTTGCGCGGCCGTGAAACGGTTCCCGGTCACATCTGGCTGGTCGGCGCCGGTCCCGGTGCGGAAGATCTGCTGACACTGCGGGCCCAGCGTGCGATGATGGAAGCCGACGCGATCGTCTACGATGCGCTGGTGCCGGAAACGGTCGTGGCGCTTGGCCGCCGGGACGCCGAGCGGATCTCGGTCGGCAAGCGCAAAGGCTGCCATTCCAAGAGCCAGAACGACATCAACGAACTTCTGGTCAGGCTCGGTCGTGAGGGCAAGCGCGTCGTCCGGCTCAAGTCTGGCGATCCGCTGGTCTTCGGCCGCGCCGGCGAGGAAATGGCGGCCCTCAGGGACGCAGGCGTCTCCTTCGAGATCGTCCCGGGTATCACGTCCGCCCTTGCTGCCGCCGCCGATTTCGAACTGCCGCTCACTTTGCGCGGCGTGGCCTCGTCGCTGGTCTTCACCACCGGCCATGATCTGACCGGTGCGGCGCTGCCGGACTGGGCCCGGCTTGCCGTCTCCGGCGCCACGCTCTGCGTCTATATGGGCCGTACCGTGGCTGCCAGCGTTGCCACACGGCTGATCGAGGCGGGACTGCCACACGACATGACGGTCGCCATCGTCGAGAACGCCTCGCGCGGCGACAAGCGCCTGTTTCACGGCACGCTCGCTGATCTGCCGGCGCTGGAGCACCGCCGCGAGCTTGCCGGGCCGGTCATGGTCGTCATCGGCGATGCCGTCGCCGGCGCCAGCTTCGACAATTCCACACCCATTGCCGCCGGCCAGCCGAACGTTGCGCCCGCCACCAGAACCCAAGCCGCCTGAGGAGGCCTCGATGAAAACCACGCAGACCAAGACCAAGGTTCTCACCGCCAACCGCCTGACCGACGGCATCTCCGTCTGGCTTGGCGCCAGTGGCGAATGGACCACCTCGCTCAAGGACGCTTTCCTGGCGCGCCACGAGGATGCCGTCGCAGCCATTGAAGCGGCTGGCCAGACAGCGCTCGCCGACAACCGCGTGGTCGATGTCAACGTGATCGAGATCGAGGAAACCGAAAGCGGACCGCGGCCCTACCGGCTGCGCGAGCGCATCCGCGCCGATGGACCGACAATCGACTACGCGCCGGCCTCCGCCGCGCGGGTCTCGCAAGCCGCCTAAGGACCTAGCCCTATGTACCGTTACGATGAATTCGACCACGCCTTCGTGGAAGCGCGCGTCAACCAGTTCAGCGACCAGGTTGCGCGCAGGCTGTCGGGCGAGATCTCCGAGGATGCGTTCAAGCCGCTCCGGCTGATGAACGGGGTCTATCTGCAGCTTCATGCCTACATGCTGCGGGTCGCCATTCCCTACGGCACGCTCAACAGCCGGCAGATGCGCAAGCTCGCCCGTATCGCCCGGACCTATGACCGCGGCTACGGCCATTTCACCACGCGCCAGAACATCCAGTACAACTGGCCGGCGCTCTCGGACATGCCGGCGATCCTGAAGGAGCTGGCCGAGGTCGAGATGCACGCGATCCAGACCTCGGGCAACTGCATTCGCAATGTCACCGCCGATCATTTCGCAGGTGCGGCCGCCGACGAAGTCGCCGATCCGCGCCCTTATGCCGAGATCCTCAGGCAATGGTCCTCGGTGCATCCGGAATTTTCCTTCCTGCCGCGCAAGTTCAAGATCGCGGTGACGGGATCCGAGCGTGACCGCGCGGCGATCCAGGTGCACGATATCGGCCTGCAGCTGAAAAAGGACGCTGAGGGCCGGCTCGGCTTCGCCGTCTGGATTGGCGGCGGGCAGGGGCGGACGCCCATTCTGGCCAAGAAGATCAGGGACTTCCTGCCCGAAGCCGATCTGTTGAGCTACACCACGGCTATCATGCGGGTCTACAACCTGCACGGCCGCCGCGACAACAAGTACAAGGCGCGGATCAAGATTCTGGTGCATGAAACCGGCGTCGAGCAATTGAGCGCGGAAATCGAGGCGGAATGGGCTCATCTCAAGGATGGCGAGCTGAAGCTGCCTGGCGCTGATATTGCCGCGATCAACGCCTATTTCGCGCCGCCGGCGCTCGCGCCGCGCGCCGAGGGCTGGGTCGAACTGGCCGCCTGGAAAAAGTCCGATCCCGGTTTTGCCGAGTGGGTCGGCCGCAACGTCGCTCCCCACCGGCATCCGGATTACGCCATGGTGACGATCTCCCTGAAGCCGATCGGCGGTATTCCGGGCGATGCGTCCGCCGACCAGATGGATGCGGTGGCGCGGCTGGCCGAGGAATTCGCCCATGACGAGATCCGCGTCACCCACGAGCAGAACCTGGTGCTGCCGCATGTCGCGCTGGCCGATCTCGAGCCGCTCTACCGGGCGCTGCTGACCGACGGCCTGGCGACGGCCAATGCAGGCCTGATCACCGACATCATCGCCTGCCCGGGGCTGGATTATTGCGCGCTGGCCAATGCCCGCTCGATCCCGGTGGCGCAGGAGATTTCCAACCGCTTCGGCGATCCCAAGCGGCAGGCCGAGATCGGCGAACTGAAGATCAAGATCTCTGGCTGCATCAACGCCTGCGGCCATCACCATGTTGGCCACATCGGCATTTTGGGGGTCGAGAAGAAGGGCGCGGAACTCTACCAGATCTCGCTCGGCGGTTCGGGCGACGAAAACGCCTCGATCGGCCAGATCACCGGCCGCGGCTTCGAGCCCGGCGAGCTCACCGATGCGATCGAGACCATCGTCGACACCTATCTCGCCAACCGAACCGGTGCTGCCGAGACCTTTATCGAGTGCTATCGGCGCATTGGCGCCGGTCCCTTCAAGGCTGCGCTTTACAACAGCGAAGCCGAAGCCGCCTGACAGAGGCGCGGAGAACAGACATGACTGTCATTTGGACACAAAACGGGATCGTCGAAAACGATCCCTGGGTTTCGGACGTAACCGGAGCGGATGCCCCAAAGTTGCTGCCATTGGCCGAGGCGCTCGAATATTCTCAGGACAATGCGCCCTTCGGCGTGGTGCTGCAGCCCGCCGACGATGCGCGGGCTCTGGCGCCGATCCTCGAGAGCGTCGCCATCGTCGCGCTGACCTTCCCGGCGTTCAGCGACGGGCGCGGCTTTTCGCAGGCCATGCTGCTGAGACAGCGGCTCGGCTACACCGGAGAACTGCGCGCGGTCGGCACGGTGCTGCTCGACCAGGTGCCGCTGATGCTTCGGACCGGCTTTGACAGTTTCGAGGTCCATCATGCCCCGACCATCGAGCGGCTGGTCGAAAAGCGTCTGCCGGGCATTGACCTGCACTACCAGCCCGCAGCGGACAAGACCGATGCGGGGACCGGCTACAGCTGGCGCCGCACCGCTATCCTGAACGGCTGATCCGGGGAGACTTCAGCATGCAGATCCACGTCACCGACCAGGCCGGAGTGCGCCACACGCTTGAGGCGCTTGAGGGCTTCCGCGTCATGGAAATCATCCGGGACTGGGGGCTCAACATCAAGGCCGAGTGCGGCGGCGCCTGCGCCTGTGCCACCTGCCATGTCCACGTTGCCGCCGATTGGACCGATCAGTTGCACCCGATCGAGGCGGAGGAAGAGGACATGCTCGACCAGGCTTTTGACGTGCGCGACAATTCGCGGCTCTCCTGCCAGTTGCTGATGAGCGCTGAGCTCGACGGGCTTGAGGTGACGCTGGCGCCGGGCACCGAGGACGGCGACCGCGCTGCCGCCTGAATATTGCCATTCGGAAGCCGCGTATTCCCGACATGGAAGCGTCGCTTGATGAGCTTGCGCCAGGCATGCTCGCCATGCGAATCTTGTTTTCATGATCGACAAACTCGAATTCTTCATCGTTTTGGCGCGGGAGCGGCACTTCGGCCGCGCCGCGGAAGAATGTGGTGTGACCCAGCCGACGCTGTCGGCGTCTCTCAAACAGCTTGAGGATCAGCTCGGCGTCACGCTCGTGCAGCGCGGTTCGCGTTTCCAGGGGCTGACACCCGAGGGTCAACGGGTGCTTGAATGGGCCCGTCGCATCGTCGGTGATGCTCGTACCATGCGTGAAGAGATGAAGGCAGCCCGCAAGGGGCTGTCCGGCCACGCCCGCATCGCGGTCATCCCGACAGCCACCCACATGGTCACCGAACTGACGGTGGCCTTTACCGAAAAACACCCCGCCGTTACCCTGTCTGTGACGTCCTGCACCAGTTACCAGGTGCTCTCGCGGCTGGAGAACTTCGAAATCGACGTCGGCATCAGCTATCTGGAGAACGAGCCAACGGGCCGTGTGGCAACCGTGCCGCTTTATGCCGAACGATATCAATTGATTACATCGGAAGGCCAGCAATATTCTGACCGCGAGGCTGTGACCTGGGCTGAGGTCGCGACGCTGCCGCTCTGCCTGCTCACGCCGGATATGCAGAACCGGCGGATCATCAACCAGCACCTCACCGAGGCGGGCGCGACGGCCAAGCCGACGCTGGAATCCAACTCGATGATCGTTCTGTTTTCCCACATTCGCACCGGCAAATGGGCCTCGATCATGCCGGTCAATCTGGCCGAGACGCTTGGCTTTGGCGGCGATATCCGGTCCATTCCGATCGTCGAGCCTGACGCGCACCACATCGTCGGCATGATCGCAGCACCACGCGAGCCGCATACGCCGATCGTCTCCGCCTTGCTGCATGAAGCCAGGGTGTTTGCGAAAACCCTGTCCGGTTGATAGAAGTTTTCTATCGCACAACGAATATCATCCCTTGATTCAAGCACTTGTTCCCGGCCTAGTGGCCCCGCTGTCATGCCGTCGGAGGGATTTGGGATGGAATCACGCAGTGCAGACACCGAAATTGCCTTGCGAACAGAGGCGATTGTCGGGCGGTTGAAGCCGCTCGAGGGGCCGTTGCTTCCCATTCTGCATGATATACAGCGCGAGTTCGGCTACGTTCCGCAGGCGTCGCTGCCGGTGATTGCAAGAGGCCTCAACCTGTCGCGAGCCGAAGTTCACGGCGTCGTCAGCTTCTATCATGACTATCGCGAGGCCCCTGCGGGCCGGCATGTCATCAAGCTCTGCCGGGCGGAGGCCTGCCAGTCGATGGGCGGAGACGAACTGGCCGAAAGGCTTCTCGGGCTTTTGGACCTTGATTGGCACGAGACCAGCGCCAACGGCGAAGTCACCATTGAACCTGTCTATTGCCTCGGACTGTGCGCCTGTGCGCCGGCGGCGATGGTCGATGGCGAGGTGATCGGACGGCTGGATACCGCCATGGTCGATGAACTGGCGAAGGCGGTGCAGGCATGAGCGTGAAGATCTATATTCCCGGCGATTCCGGCGCCGTCGCGCTTGGCGCCGACAGGCTGGCCATGCGGATGGCGGAAGCGCTCAAGGCGCGCGATATCGACGCCGAGATCGTCCGCAACGGGTCGCGCGGCCTCTACTGGCTCGAGCCGATGGTCGAGGTTGAGACCGGCAAGGGCAGGGTGGCCTACGGTCCGGTCAAAGTTTCCGACGTCGACAACCTCATTGAAGCCGGCCTGCTCGAGGGTGGCGATCACCCGCTCTCGCTCGGCGCGCCGGAAGAGCTGCCGTTTCTCAAGCGTCAGACACGGCTTACATTTGCGCGCTGCGGCATCACCGATCCGCTCTCGCTTGAGGACTACCGTGATCATGGTGGATTGACCGGATTGACCACTGCGGTCGCCATGGCGCCCGAGGCAATCGTTGCCCAAGTGACGGAGTCGGGCCTGCGCGGCCGCGGCGGCGCCGGCTTTCCGACCGGCATCAAGTGGAAGACGGTGCTGGAGGCCGAAGGCGAACAGAAATACATCGTCTGCAATGCGGACGAGGGCGATTCCGGCACATTCGCCGACCGCATGATCATGGAGGGCGATCCCTTCGTGCTGATCGAGGGCATGGTGATCGCCGGCATCGCAACCCGCGCCACCAGGGGCTACGTCTACCTGCGATCGGAATACCCGCATGCGATCCGGGTGATGAACCGTGCTGTCGAGATTGCACGCGAGGCCGGAATTCTCGGTAACGCGGTGCTGGGCTCAGATCATGCTTTCGACATGGAAATCCGCGTCGGCGCGGGCGCCTATGTCTGCGGCGAGGAAACGGCGCTGCTCGAAAGCCTCGAAGGCCGCCGCGGCGTCGTCCGCGCCAAGCCGCCGCTTCCCGCCCATAAAGGCTTCCTTGGCCGGCCGACGGTGATCAACAACGTCATTTCGCTCGCTTCCGTGCCGGTGATCATGGAAAAGGGCGCTGATTTCTATCGCGATTTCGGCATGGGCCGCTCACGCGGCACCATTCCGGTGCAGATCGCCGGCAACGTCAAGCATGGTGGGCTGTTCGAGGCTGCCTTCGGCATGCCGCTGGGTGAATTGGTTGACGAGATCGCCGGCGGCACCGCCACCGGGCGCCCGGTCAAGGCGGTGCAGGTCGGCGGACCGCTCGGCGCCTATTTCCCGCGCGAACTGTTCGACACGCCGTTCGACTACGAGGCCTTCGCCGCAAAGGACGGGCTGATCGGTCATGCCGGCATCGTCGTGTTCGATGAAACCGCCGACATGCTCAAGCAGGCGCGCTTCGCCTTCGAATTCTGTGCCGTGGAAAGCTGCGGCAAGTGCACGCCCTGCCGTATCGGCTCCACCCGCGGCGTCGAGGTCGCGGACAAGATCCGCGCCGGGATCGAGCCCGAAAGCCAGATCACATTGATGACAGATCTTTGCAACACGATGAAGTTCGGGTCGCTCTGCGCGCTGGGCGGCTTCACGCCATACCCGGTTATGAGCGCGCTCACGCATTTTCCCGATGATTTTCGTCCTGCCCAGATATCCCAGGCCGCGGAGTGAACAAGATGACGTTGATCCAGGAAATTGACTACGGCACCCCGGCATCGAAGGCTGAAAAGACCGTGCGGCTCGTCATCGACGGCAACACCATCGAAGTGCCGGAAGGCACCTCGGTGATGCGCGCCTCGACGGAAGCAGGCATCCAGGTACCGAAACTCTGCGCCACCGACATGGTCGACGCCTTCGGCTCCTGCCGGCTCTGCCTGGTCGAGATCGAGGGCCGCAACGGCACGCCGGCCTCCTGCACCACGCCGGTCAGCGAAGGCATGGTGGTCCATACCCAGACGGGGCGGCTGAAAGACATCCGCCGCGGCGTGATGGAACTTTATATCTCCGACCATCCGCTCGATTGCCTGACCTGCGCCGCCAATGGCGATTGCGAATTGCAGGACATGGCCGGCGCCGTCGGTCTGCGCGACGTCCGCTACGGCTATGAGGGCGACAACCATGTCAAGGCGCGGCAGAACGGCGAAGCCAATCCGCGCTACATGGCGAAGGATGAGAGCAATCCCTATTTCACCTATGATCCGTCCAAATGCATCGTCTGCTCGCGCTGCGTGCGGGCCTGCGAGGAAGTCCAGGGCACGTTTGCGCTCACCATCGAGGGCAGGGGCTTTGAAAGCCGGGTCTCGCCCGGCATGCACGAGAGCTTCATGAATTCCGAATGCGTCTCCTGCGGCGCCTGCGTGCAGGCCTGCCCGACGGCGACGCTGCAGGAAAAATCCGTGATCGAGATCGGCCAGCCGGAACATTCGGTGGTCACCACGTGCGCCTATTGCGGCGTCGGCTGTTCGTTCAAGGCCGAGATGCGCGGGGAGGAAGTTGTCCGCATGGTGCCGTGGAAAGACGGCAAGGCCAATCGCGGCCACTCCTGCGTCAAGGGCCGCTTCGCCTGGGGCTATGCCACCCATCAGGACCGGATCACCAGTCCGATGGTGCGCGATAAGATCACCGATCCCTGGCGCGAAGTCAGCTGGGACGAGGCCTTTGCTCATGTCGCGAAAGAGTTTAGGCGCATCCAGTACCAGTTCGGCAAGGGCGCCATCGGCGGCATCACCTCGTCGCGCTGCACCAACGAGGAGACCTTCCTGGTGCAGAAGCTGGTGCGCGCCGGCTTCGGCAACAACAATGTCGACACCTGCGCCCGCGTCTGCCACTCGCCCACCGGCTACGGCCTCGGCAAGGCCTTCGGCACTTCGGCCGGTACCCAGGACTTCGATTCGGTCGAACACACGGATGTGGTGATCGTCATCGGCGCCAATCCGACCGACGGCCACCCGGTGTTTGCTTCGCGGCTGAAGAAGCGGCTCAGGGCCGGAGCGAAACTCATCGTCATCGATCCGCGCCGCATCGACCTGGTGCGCTCGGCCCATGTCGAGGCCAGCCATCATATGCCGCTCAAGCCCGGCACCAATGTCGCCGTGCTCACCGCACTCGCCCATGTGATCGTCACCGAGGGCCTGTTTGACGAGGCCTTCATTCGCGAGCGCTGCGACTGGTCGGAATTCGAGGACTGGGCGAGCTTCGTCGCCGATCCGGCCCATTCGCCGGAAGCCACCGAGGTCTACACCGGCGTGCCGGCCGAGGAACTGCGCGGCGCGGCACGGCTCTATGCCCGCGGCGGCAACGGCGCGATCTATTACGGTCTTGGCGTGACCGAGCACAGCCAGGGCTCGACCACGGTGATGGCGATCGCCAACCTGGCGATGGCCACCGGCAATATCGGCCGTCCCGGCGTCGGCGTGAACCCGCTCCGTGGCCAGAACAACGTGCAGGGCGCCTGCGACATGGGCTCGTTCCCGCACGAACTGCCCGGCTACCGGCATATTTCCGGAACGGAAGTCCGCGACGTGTTCGAAAAACTCTGGGGTGTCGAGCTCAACCCCGAGCCGGGCCTTCGGATTCCCAACATGCTCGATGCGGCTGTCGACGGCACCTTCCGCGGCATCTACATTCAGGGCGAGGACATCCTGCAGTCCGATCCCGACACCAAGCACGTCAAGGCGGGGCTCGAGGCGATGGAATGCGTGGTCGTCCACGACCTGTTCCTGAACGAGACCGCCAACTACGCCCATGTGTTCCTGCCCGGGTCGACCTTCCTTGAGAAGGACGGCACCTTCACCAATGCCGAGCGCCGCATCAACCGGGTGCGCAAGGTGATGAGCCCGAAGAACGGGCTAGCCGACTGGGAAGTGACGCTTCACCTGGCGCAGGCCATGGGGCTGAACTGGAGCTATGCGCATCCCTCTGAAATCATGGATGAAATCGCCGCCACAACGCCGAGCTTCGCCAGCGTCACCTATCAGCTGCTGGAAGAGAAGGGCTCGGTGCAGTGGCCCTGCAACGAGGCGAAGCCTGACGGCACGCCGGTCATGCATTTGGATGGCTTCGTGCGTGGCAAGGGCAAGTTCATCCGCACCGAGTATGTGGCGACCGACGAGCGCACCGGCCCGCGCTTCCCGCTGCTGCTCACCACCGGCCGCATCCTGAGCCAGTACAATGTCGGCGCGCAGACACGCCGAACCGAGAACGTCGCCTGGCACGGCGAGGACCGGCTTGAGATCCATCCGCATGACGCCGAACAGCGCGGCATTCACCAGGATGACTGGGTCAAGCTCGCCAGCCGCTCGGGCGAGACCGCGTTGCGCGCCACCATCACCGAGCGCGTGGCGCCCGGCGTGGTCTACACCACGTTCCACCATCCAGGCACCCAGGCCAACGTGATCACCACCGATTTCACCGACTGGGCCACCAACTGCCCGGAATACAAGGTGACGGCGGTGCAGGTGTCGCCATCCAACGGTCCGACCATCTGGCAGCAGGATTACGAGGCGCAAGCCGCGCAGTCACGGCGGATTGCCAAAGAGGACGCGCTTGAGCCCGCCGAATAGCAGCGGGGTCAGGCAGCCGGGAGGAACCGACATGGCGAAAGCCATTCCCAGCACAGCGATCGCCCCCCGCATTGCGGTGAGAGCAGGGGTTGCCACGCCGGGTTCGCGGGCCTTGCCCGAGGAGGTGCCGGTGGCGTTGTCCTTTGGCGGTACAACACAAGCGGTGATGATGGCGACGCCGGATGATCTCGAGGATTTCGGCATCGGCTTTGCGCTGTCGGAAGCCATCATCCGCGCGCCCGGGGACATCGTGTCGATGGAAATCATCCAGGCGGATCAGGGCTTTGACATCCAGATGCAGCTGGCGGAAGGGTTGCAGGCGGCCTTTTCCGCCCGCCGCCGCAAGATGGCCGGGCCGGTCGGCTGCGGCCTCTGCGGCATTGAATCGATCGAGGAAGCGCTGAGATCCCTGCCGGACCGCAAGGCGGTGGAGCTGGTTTTTGGCAGCGACGATATCCGCGAGGCCGTCCGGTCGCTGTCGATGCATCAGAAGCTTCGCGCCGAAACCGGCGCGGTGCACGCTGCCGGTTTCTATCACCCGGGCAAGGGCATGGTTTGCGTGCGCGAGGATGTCGGCCGCCACAATGCGCTCGACAAGCTGATCGGCGCCGTTGCGCGCTCCGGCACAAGCGCGTCTGACGGCGCCATTATCATCACCAGCCGTGTCTCGGTCGACATGGTGCAGAAAGCGGTGATCGCCGGTACCGGCCTGCTGATCGCAGTGTCAGCGCCAACCGCGCTTGCGGTGCGGACCGCCGAAGCCTCCGGCCTGACGCTGGTCGGCATCGCCCGCGGCGCGGATTACGAGATTTTCACCCGGCCCGATCGCATAACAACAGGCCGGATAGACCAAGGAGTTGAAAGCGATGTCGCCTGACAAACTGCGCTACCAGGCCAACCAGATCGCCACCTTCTTCGCCTCGCAGCCGGAGAGCGAGCAGATCGAGGGCGTGGCCGACCACATCAACAAGTTCTGGGACCCGCGCATGCGCGCGCAGCTGTTCGAGATCGCCGATCAGAGCACCGAGGGCTTCAAGCCGATGGTGGTGGCGGCGCTGGAGAAGATCCGGCGGCCGGAGTTGGCGAAGGGCTCACAATAGGCAACTGCCAGCAGTCGGTATGCCGGGGCACCTGATTTCGCCCAAAAGGCCGAAAAGGTCAATGCGGGGTAAGCAGCCAGACGCTTTCCCAAGCGGGAATTCCCTTCATACCGTCCCTCAGTTTTTGGCGCACCAGTTCGCTGATTCCGTAGACGCCAGAGTAGCGTCGGCGTACCTCGTCCTGTGTGATCGAAAAAGGCGGACCGCTTTGCAGGCGCTGGTCATATTCAAAACAGACGAGAAGTTGTGGCGCGGCGCCGGTCAGGTCAACGAGATGTGTGGCATAGCTTGCCCGCATCTCCTCGGGCAGGGCCACCAGCGCCGCGCGGTCGAAAACGGCGTCAACAGGTCCGAGCATCTCAGGGGTCAGGGCAAAGATGTCGCCTACGAAAATCTCGATGTCTATTGCGCTGTAACGCTTGAGCGCGCCCATGTCCGAGATCGTGGGCTCCACGCCAAGCTCTTCAAACAATTGCCGGATTGCCAACTCGCTAAGTTCCGCGCCAACCACCTGGTGGCCGCGCGACAGAATCCAGCCGATGTCGCGGGTCTTGCCGCATAGCGGCACGAACACGCGCCCGCCATCGGGAACCGCGAGGGCGGGGAAATGCGCCACCAGAAGCCTGTTCGGCTCCCCTTCGTGAAAGCCGATGCGGCCGCTTTCCCAGCGGTCATGCCAGAAGTCGTGTTCCATGCCTGTCCTCTCAGAAAAACACCCGCCACAACACCGGCAGCAGGATCGCCGTCGCCAAGGCATTGAGCCCCATGGCGAGCCCGGAGAATGCGCCTGCGAGTTCATTGACCTGCAGGGCGCGGGCCGTGCCGATGCCGTGGCTGGCGGTGCCCAGCGCCAGGCCGCGGGCGCGCCAGTCCCTGATCCGCAACAGGTTGAGCAGCATCGGGCCGATCACGGCGCCCAGGATCCCGGTCAGGATCACCAGCACCGCGGTCAGCGACGGCAGGCCGCCCAGTTGCTCGGTGATGCCCATGGCGACGGGCGCGGTCACCGATTTGGGCGCCAGCGACAGCAATGTCTCGCGGCTGGCGCCGAGAGCCCAGCCAAGCACGACGGCAGTGCCGATCGCCGTCAGCGAGCCGCAAAGAATGCTCGTGACCAGCGCCAGCGCCGAACGCTTGACCCGGTCGAACTGCCGGTAGAGCGGGATCGCCAGCGCCACGGTGGCGGGTCCGAGCAGGAAGTGGACGAACTGCGCGCCTTCGAAATAGGCCGGGTAGGGCGTCTCAGTCAGCGTCAGGATAGCAACCAGCAGGATCACCGCCGTCATCACAGGGTTGAGAAACGGCTTGTGACCGGAGCGCTGGTAGAGCCAGCTGCCAGCCTGGAAGGCGGCCAGTGTCAGCGTCAGGAACAGAAGCGGGCTGGCGCTGAGATAGACCCAGACTTCAGTGAAATCAGTCATCGGCTTTCGTCGCCTCCGGGCTCAGGGAGTTGCGTGCAAGCCAGCTCATCAACAGCGCGGTCACGGCGATGGTGGCCACGGTGGAGCCGATCAGCGCCACGGCGATCGGCAGCAGATCCTGGCCGAGCAGTCCCAGATGCGCCATCACCCCGACACCTGCGGGCACAAACAGAAGCGAGAGGTTTTTCAAGAGCGCATCGCCCAGAGCGCCAACCGTCTCGGGCACCGAGCCGCGAATGACCAGCAACGCAAACAACAGCGCCATGCCCGCCACCGGCCCGGGAAGCGGCAGGCCGAAAAACCGGGTGACGAGCTCGCCGATCAGCTGGCAGGTCAGGATGAGGGTGAGGGCTGACAGCATGGGCGGACACCTGTGAGGCGAGGGGGGCTTGTCTTGCGATACTGCCAGATTCCCTGGCGGCGCCCCAACCGTTTTATCTGAACACGCCCACCCCGGCCGCCAGCACGGCATAGCGTCCGACCTTGCCGATCGAGACCAGGATCACAAACCGCCACAGCGGTTCGCGCATGATGCCTGCCACCAACGTCAGTGGATCGCCGATGATCGGCACCCAGGCCAGAAGCAGAGACCAGTAGCCGAAGCGCTGATACTGCGCCTGGGCGCGTTCCAGCTGCGCCTGGCTTGCGGGGAACCATTGCCTCGTCCGGAACCGCTCGATGCCGCGGCCGATCAGCCAGTTGAGGACGGAGCCCAATATGTTGCCCAGACTCGCCACCGCGACAAGGGCCGCGACCGGCTGGCCGCCGGCCAGGATCAGCCCGGTGAGAACGCTTTCCGACTGCGCCGGAACAAGCGTGGCGGCGAGGAAGGCGGCAAGAAACAGGCTGCCATAGGCGGCAAGATCGGTCATGCGGGCGGACCTCTGTCGGACGGCGCGGCGATTGCGCGCCCATCCTGCCTACAGGCCCCGGCCGGCGATGGAAACACCGGTCAGGACCATGGCCCCAGGTTTTATCCCGGCATGCGCTCAAAGGCGGGCAGGGCGGGGTCGATCCTGTCCCAGGATTGGGCGCGGATAGCGTAAGTCAGTGCTTGCGGAACAAACAGGCCGGGATCGTCCAGGCTGGCGGCCGTAACCGTAAACAGCTCCGGAATGGCGACGAAGCTGAGATAGACCGGCGTGCCGCACTTGGGGCAGAAGGCGTGGATCTTGTCGTTGCCGCTGTCGGCTGTGACGCGCCAGGTCCAGGCCTCATCTTTCACACGTCACTGTGACTTCGGAACAGTGCGCGAAGCTCAGGTAGGATCCGCGTCCGGTTCAGCCGGCAAACTGCAGACAAGGCCGTTTGACTCATTTGCGTTTTATATCAACAACATAACGGATAAATGGCTGTCTGATGACCCGCTATTGAATAGCATGCTATGGTATATTGAATAGCATGCTATTTGATGCTAGAAGACATCATGAACTTCGACAGAACACGTGCGGCCGGCGTTCTCGCCGCTGAACTGGCCAGGCTCTACGGCGCCGAACTGCAGCGCCGCCTGGCGCCGCTCGGGCTGTCGGCGGCGCAATTCCTGGTGCTGAGCGAGTTGTGGGCCGAGGACGGCCAGACCCAGCGTCAGTTGACCGCACGGCTTGGCGTCGAGCAGGCGACCATGGCCAACACGCTTGCGCGCATGGAGCGCGACCGGCTCATTGAGCGCATGCCGCATCCCGACGACAGGCGCGCGCAGATCGTGGCGCTGAGCGATGCGGCGCGGACGCTTCGGGCCGAAGCCGTCGACGCTGCCGCCGAGGTCAACCAGTCAGTGCTCGAGGGGCTGCCCGCCGCCGAGCGGGAGCTGTTCCTGAGCATGCTGGGGCGCATCGTGAATGCGATGCGCACACCCGGAACAAATCCGCAGACATAATGCCCGCTCCGGCCTCAACGAGGGTTTCACCGATCCCTCAAACCGGATAGGCACGCCAGGCGCACGTTGGCGCTTGCGAGTCATCGCGCCACAACGATACCGAGGTCAGCCGGGAGGCATTTTCATGGACAATATGCGCGGCATCATTCTGATGGTGCTCGGAATGGCAGGTTTCGCCGCCGAGGACATGTTCATCAAGCTTGCCGCGTCGGGGCTGCCGGTGGGGCAGATCCTTGCGGTCCTGGGCTTTGTCGGCGCCCTGATCTTCGCTGTCTATGCACGGCTGAATGGGACGAGCGTGATGTCCCGAGGCTTCTTTCATCCTGCGGTGCTGCTGAGAAACCTGAGCGAGATCGTCGGCGGTCTCTGCTTCGTCACCGCCCTGACGCTGATCCCGCTGGCGATGCTGACCACGATCCTGCAGGCAACGCCGCTCCTGGTGACCATGGGCGCGGCACTTGTGTTGGGCGAAGCGGTCGGCTGGCGGCGGTGGACGGCGATCCTGATCGGTTTCTGCGGGGTGCTTCTGGTGATCCGTCCTGGCTTGGAAGGGTTCGAGCCTGCAGCCCTGTGGGGCGTGCTGGCCGTCATCGGGCTGGCGGTGCGGGACCTGGCAAGCCGGAAGGTGCCGAAATCCATCTCCTCGTTGCAATTGTCGGCCTGGGGCTTTTTCGCCGTGGGCGTCTCGGGCGCCGCGCTGCTGGCATTTACCGGCGGCGCCGAAGTTCCGAGCCCGCGCGAGGCTGGCTATCTCACCGGCGCGGTCGTCGTCGGCGTCGGCGCCTACTGGGCCTTGACCGAAGCGACCCGCATCGGCGAGATCGGGGTGGTTACGCCGTTCCGCTATTCGCGGCTGGTGTTCTCCACCTTCATCGGCATGCTCGTCTTTGCCGAATTCCCCGATGGCTACACGCTTGTCGGTGCTGGCATCATCATCGCGACCGGCATTTACACGATCCTGCGTGAACGCAAGCGCAAGCGGCAGGAGGCGGCACTTGCCAGAGTGTCGACCGCGGCGCCGGGCGAGGCCATGCTTTAGCAGCAAGACGCGATCACGAAGGCCTTCCTCGTCAGGCCTCCGTGATTTGCGTCACCGATGGCGACCTGTCGCCAGAGGCATCCAGCGTTGCTCCCGCTCGGCTTCGTTGGAGAGGTCCATGGTCACAAGCGTGCCAGTTTTGATGCGCCGCCGCAAAATGTCGCCACGATCCGGATTGATCCAGATCATGCCTTCGTCGCAAAGCGTTTTAAGGTGCGCGCGCGAAAGTCCGAGTTCAGAGGCCAGCAGCCGATCAAGGCGAATGCTGACCGGAAGCGGGGCAATCAGTTCGATTTCCAGTTTCCTCCAATTGCAAGATCCGTGCAGGCTCTCCTTTTCGATGTCGATCTCGGAGAACTCGTCAATGCGTTGCGCCTTGCGCCTCAATGCCTCGAGATTGAAGGTTTCGGTCCGGATCCATTGCGGATCGTTGGACTGCAGCGCTTCCAGAACGACGGGATCTATGTCGCGGATGTTCTGGCGCTCGAAGATCGGCCGGTTCCATGTCTTTTCGCAGATCACACACTTGTAGATAAGCCAGGCATCAAGCATGCGGCCATTGGCGTTGAGCCGGATTTTACCGCTGGACTTGAAGGCCTTCATGCCGCCGCAACCGATGCACACGATCCAGGGTTGGGGAGCTGTTTGGGGAATGATGGTCCATCGGACCTGTAGTGTAGTGCACATATCGTCTTGGTCTTCCGTTCGGAAGTCCACCAAGATGGTGCATGAGAATACCCTCGCGGGCGCGGTATGGCGGCGTTTTGAGTGGCTGAAGAGCAGAGACAGCGGAGCTGCACATGGCACAATTTAACAATGCCAGACCGGTCTCTTGCCACGACCCGATGAACATAAACATACCTCCGGCAAGCTGTTGCTGTCCGGAAGTACGGGTGTAACTGGACTGAGACCGGCAATTACTTAGGCAAAGTCTACCTCGATGCGCCAATGCTCTCCAGCCGCAACGATAGCAAATCATCTACCTGGAATGGAGACCTTTAACGCACCCGAAGGTTGAATGGGCAACGTTGCGGCTTTTGTGCAACTGTGATTGAGGGCAGAGCTTCGGTATCCGGTCAGAACCTTTACTGCCCGTAGCGGGCTTTCAGGTGGGCGATAAAATGGGCCGGGTTGAGGTCTTCACCGGTGGCCTGGCGCAGGATATCGGGCGTTGAGGCCGTCGAGGCCTTTGACCAGATATTGTCGCGCCGCCATTCATTCACCTGGCTGAAGTCACCTTCGGCAATCTGGCGTTCAACCTCGGGATTGATCCTGGCGATTGCCGCCCATTGCTGTGCCGCCATCAGCGCACCCAGCGTGTAGGACGGGAAGTAGCCGAACGAACCCGACGGCCAGTGCACATCCTGCATTGGCCCGTTCTTCGGATCATCGAGGGTGGAAATGCCGAGCGACGCCTGCATTTTGGCGTCCCAGGCTTCGGGAAGTTCCTTGACCTCCAGGGTGCCGGCGAGCAACTCCTGTTCGATTTCGTAGCGCAGGATCACATGCAGCGGGTAGGTGACTTCGTCGGCATCGACCCGGATCTTGCCGCGCTTGATCAGATGCACATGCGGCAGAAGGTCCTCCATCGTCCAGTTCTCCTGAAGATGGGTGTCGACCAGGGGCAGGGCGAAGTTCCAGAAGGCGGGATTGCGGCCAATCTGCTTTTCGACAAACAGGCTCTGGCTTTCATGGATCGACATGCCGCGCGCCTTGCCCGACGGCCAGTGCGCCCAGTCCTTTGGCAGGTTCTGCTCGTAGAGCCCGTGTCCGGTCTCGTGCAGGATGCCCATCAGGGCTGACAGGAATTCATCGGTGCGGTAGCGGGTTGTCATCCGCACATCGCTCGGCACGCCGCCACAGAACGGGTGGTCGGAAATCGACAGGCTGCCGTGGTTCATGTCGAATCCGACCGCCTTCATCATCTCGATGCCAAGCGCTTTCTGACGCTCGACCGGATAATCCCCTGAAAGCGCCTTGAGCGGGCGCTTTGCCAGCCGCTCTTCCTGGGCTGCCAGGGCTGCTGGCAGGAAGTCGACGAGAAACGCTTTCAGCTCAGTGAAGACCGGCGTGATCTGCGCCGTGCGGTTGCCCGGATCGAACTGCTCCATCAGCGCGTCATAGGGGGCGAGCGCGAGCACCTCGGCGCGCATCGCCGCTTCCTCGCGCATCATCGACACCACACCTTCAAGCGCGGGCGCGAAGGCCTGCCAGTCGCCGTTGGGGCGCGCCGAGCGCCACAATTGCTCCGACCGCATGCTGGTGCGCATCTTGCGCTCGACAAAGTCTGAGGGCAGGCAGGTCATGTTGATGTAGCTGCGTTCCAGTTCGCCAAGCGCTATTTTCTGTTGCGGCTCCAGCACTTCCGTCTTTGCAGTCTCTATCCAGTCGCGCACGTGGCCGTCGGTCGCCTGCCGGTGATACATCCCCGACAGCGTTGCCATTGCTTCGGCGCGCTCTTCGCCGCCGCCGGGCGCCATGTTGGTTGCTTCATCGGTGCCGAGGATGGAAAGCGCGTGCTCCAGTGCACCCAGGGCACGGCAATGGGCGTCGAGCTTGGCGTAGGACATGTCGGGACTCCGGTGTGTGGGAATACTCTAGGAGATAGGCCAAGCATACAGCGGTCGCAAGCGCAAAGCTGGCTTTGGCGGATCCTGACCGGGGGACGGGGTGCATCCGGCAGCAGCAAGCCAACTGTGCAACCGCGGCCCTGTTGTCAAACTGCAAAATACAAAATGTATAAATCCGAAGAGCCGACAGGTTCGAGCAAGGCTGCGTATGGATTGTTGGAATCATTTGTTAGGAGCTTTTCATGAATATCGAAGGCGTCAGCCATTCGAATATTCGGACTCTCAATCGTACGGGATCGGTCAAGGACTCCGTACCGACGATCCATGCCTATGCCATTCAGTCCTATCAGGAACTCGGACCGGTCGATGGCGCGGACGCCACGGGCACTTATGATCCCTTCGGCAAGGTTTCGCCAACCGCCGCCACATTCTCCGTCGCGCCGCCAAACGGCTACGAGATCTACATGCCGGTTCGTGCTGGCTATTCCTCGAACAACCTTGCCATTGCCATCACCGATCCCTCCGCAGAGCCGTTTTCGTCCGGCAAGACCAAGTCCGAGGTGGTTGATGCGGCCCGCAAGGCCATCGATTCGAAACTCGCCAGGCTGAACGAGAGCGAACAACCGTTCCGGCCGAAAACCAACGAAGGTGTCGACTGGTACACCGTCTTCGGGGACCTCGACCGGCGTGCATTGAGCGCCATACGGACCGATGAGTCGGGGTTCTTCCTGAGCGTTGAAAAGGAAATCGCGCGAACCATCATGACCCAGCAGCAATCGCTGGCCATGGGCATGTATCACGGACCCAAGCGGCTGGCGGGAACATACGCAGATATGGAAGACCTCGACCCGTCCAATCACATGGCCGTGGGGAAGGCGGGTGCACTCTGGCTGGACCGGGTCAGCCAAGAAGAAAAGACCACGTCTTCCGACTGGATGGAGCAGCGTGCGGCGGCACAGTATCTCTACGAGAATGCCGCCAGGCAGACCGGTGCCAGTCCCGAAGACCTGTCTTCGGGATTTGGCTTCGTGGACATGCTGCTGCAGGCCTACAGCGAACTTGAGCAACTCGGTGACGGATACGAACTGAATTATCTGCCGGCTTACCAGAAGGCGTGGCAGATGTTCGTTGATCAGGTGCCGACGGAACAGACAGCATCCACGACGCTGTTTTTCTGAGCTTGCATCTGGACGGTCGTGCCCACGAATAAAGATCGCATAAGATGGATTATGGAACTATCGCGTGTGGACCCGTTGGCATTGATGGCCTGTGTTAGCTCAGCAAAATCAAAAACATCTGTGCATTTTCTCGTGTTCTTATCCATTTCCATTCTTCGCGGCTGTGCCTGCAGGATACATGTTGCAAGTGTGTCTTCCGACAGAATCTGATCTAGTCGTTCCGGGTTGGAGCCCGCCAAGGCTGCGGGATGTATGGAGTGAGGACGGCATGCTTGAAGGATTGCGGATCATTGAAATTGAAGGACTGGGTCCGGCACCATTCGCGGCAATGCTGCTGGCCGATCTCGGCGCCGATGTCATCGTGGTTCATCGCAAGAATGGCCGTCCGGCGCCCGGCATGCCGGAACGTTCGCTGATCGACCGTGGCAAGCGTTCGATCGAACTCGATCTGAAGTCGGCCGATGATACAGCGGTCTTGAAATCGCTTGTACGGAAATCCGAAGCGCTGATCGAGGGTTTCCGGCCCGGCGTGATGGAACGGCTCGGGCTCGGGCCAGACGATCTGTCCCAGGTCAATCCGGACCTTGTCTACGGCCGCATGACTGGCTGGGGCCAGACCGGGCCGCGGGCGCAGACGGCCGGACACGATCTCAATTATGTCTCGCTGTCCGGCGCTGCCTGGTACGCCAGCAACCAGGGTGAACCGCCGTTCACGCCGCCAACGCTTGTCGGCGACATTGGCGGCGGCGCGCTGTATCTGGTGACCGGTGTCCTGGCGGGTGTCATGGCGGCGCGCGCCGGCCGCGGCGGCACCGTGGTCGACGCGGCAATCGTCGACGGGTCGGCCCACATGATGAACCTCCTGATGGCGCTGGCCCAGACCGGTGGCCTGTCGATGACGCGCGGCCGCAGCCTGCTCGACGGTCCACACTGGAGCCGCTGCTATGCCTGCGCCGATGGCGGTTATATCTCGGTGCAATGCCTGGAACCCAAGTTCTACGCCGAGTTCCTCGCACGTCTCGATCTTGCGGAACATGCTGATTTCAAGCCGCAATTTGATGCCACGCAATGGCCCAGGCAGACGGCGCTGATGGCCGGCATCTTCGCCAGGCATCCGCGGACGCACTGGGAGAAGGTGTTCGCCGGATCGGACGCCTGCGTGGCCCCTGCCCTTGATCCACTGCAATCAATGTCCGAGCCACACATGGCGGCGCGCGGCGTCTGGCAAACCATCGACGGCGTGTTGCAGGCCGCTGCCGCACCGCGGTTTTCAACCGAGCCGTCATCCGGCCCGCATGCCATCCCGGCACGCGGTGAGCATTCGCAATCCATCCTGGAATGGCTTGCAGATGGCGCCGATGAACAGCGCCGCTAATGCGATCTACGACGACGCCCGCACATCAATCGGTTGAGCCCTGATGGCCGATGCCAGCGCCTCGGGGTCGACGCTGAAGACACTGTCGGGCCTTCCGGCCGCCGCCCAGACCAGGTCATGATCGAGCAGTGTCCTGTCCATATAGACCGCAATCGGGTTCAGATGCCCGATCGGTGCCACGCCGCCGATGGCGAAGCCGGTCTCGTCACGCACCCGGCGCACCTCGCAGCGCGTGAAGGAAAGATTGTAATGTTCTGATATATAATCCATATCGGCATTGTGAACGCCCGAAACCAGCATCAAATTGAGCTCTCCGGAGCTCGTGTTCTCGAAAACCAGCGACTTGACGATCTGGCTGACATCGCATCCGGCAGCGACTGCGGCTTCCTCGGCCGTGCGCGTCGACTGCGTCATTTTCAGGATCCGGATCTCAAGGCCTGCGTCTTTCGCGGCCCGCGCCACACGCGCCATGCTCGAGCCCTCGGCAATCAGGTCCGGCGTCATTTCAATTGCAGTTTCGCTCATGCTTACAACTCGATGTCTATGGTCATTCCGTCATATCCGGGCTCGACGTGATCCGGCGTCTCGTTGAGCACGGTTTCATAGTCAAGCGGCACATGCATGTGGGTCAGGATGGCGCGCTTGGGGCCCAGCTTCTCGATCCACCATAGCGCCTGGTCGATGGAAAGATGGCTCGGGTGCGGCTTGTACTGCAGCGAGTCGATGATCAACACATCGAGATCCTGGAGCTTCTCCACCGTGGCGCGCGGAAAATCGCTGACATCGCAGCAATAGGCGAGGTTGCCGATGCGGAATCCGAGCGACCGGATCGAGCCATGCACCTGATCGAGCGGCTGGACTTCGATCGTTCCGCCCTCGCCCGCAATGCTGATCGGCTCGTTGAGCGAGTTGATCAGCACCGGCTGAGTGATCGGCGGGTACTCGCTGCCCGCCGGCGTTTCGAGGCAATAACCGAAGCCGGCGCGAATGCGGGCCATGGTTTCGGGATCGGCATGGATCGGGATGCGCCTGCGATGTGTGAGCGCAAAGCCGCGCAGGTCGTCAATTCCGTGCACATGGTCTGCATGAGAATGGGTGTAGAGCACCGCATCGATGCTATGCACCTTGTTGGCGATCATCTGTTCACGGAAATCCGGCCCGGTATCGACTACGATGGTCGTCTCGCCGCCATCGGCGCCGAACTGCCGTATCAGGAAGGCCGCGCGGGTGCGCCGGTTTTTCGGGTTGTGCGGATTACAGGCGCCCCAGTCGCCATTGACCCGCGGAACGCCCGGTGAGGAGGCGCAGCCAAGAACCGTGAACTGGCGGCGGACCGGCGCCGTCACAGCCGCGGCATCTTCGAGAAGCAACGGAACGCGTTTTCGGTCGTGATCGCGGCAATCTCGTCGTAGGAGACGCCCTTGACCTCGGCCAGCACTTCCGCCGTGTTGACCACGTAGGATGGCTCGTTGCGCTTGCCGCGCCAGCGCTTGGGCGCCAGATACGGCGCGTCGGTTTCCACCAGCAGCCGGTCCATCGGCACGGTTGAGGCGATCTCGCGAAGCTCGGTCGACTTCGGGAAGGTCAGGATGCCTGAAAAGGAAACATAACCGCCCAGCGCCACGCCGGTGTCGGCCAGCCCCTGGCCCGACGAGAAGCAGTGCAGAATGAAAGGGAAGGCCCCCTTCCCCGTTTCCTCGGTCAGGATCGCCGCCATGTCGTCGTCGGCGCTGCGGCTGTGAATGACAAGCGGCAGCTGTGTGCGCCGCGCCGCCTCGATGTGACGCCTGAGACCGGTCTTCTGGTCCTCGGGTTTCTGCGTGTCGTAGAAATAGTCGAGCCCGGCTTCGCCGATCGCCACGACCTTGGCGTTGGCTTCGGCGAGCTGCACCAGCTCGTCCGCCGTCACGTCAAGTTCTTCATCGGCATTGTTGGGATGGGTGCCCACCGAACAGAAGACACTGGGATAGCGCTCGGTCAGCGCCAGCAGCTTCTCCAGCTTCCGCACCCGTGTGGAGATTGTCACCATCTGCCCGACGCCCGAGGCATGTGCACGGGCAACAAGTTCATCGCGTTCCGCATCGAAATCGGCGAAATCGAGATGGCAATGGGTGTCAACCAACATCCGCCTCAGGCCTCCTGGGGCGCGACATAGCGCGGGAAGACCGGCGTCGGTTTGTCGATCGGCGTTCCGGCTTCCAGGCGGCCGGCTTCGCCGAGCGCCCTGAAATCGCGCTTGTCAGCCGGGATACTGAGCAGATCCAGCAACTTGCCCGCCGATTCTGGCATGAATGGCTGCAACAGGATCGAGATCTGGCGCACGGTTTCCGCCGTGACGTAAAGCACGGTTTCCATCCGCGCCGGATCGGTCTTCTTCAGCGCCCAGGGCTCCTGGCCGGCGAAATAGCGATCGCTGTCGGCGACAACGTCGATGATCGCGGCCAGCGCCTTGTGGATCTGGAAACTGGCCATCTCCGCGCGCGCGCTGTCGATCACCTTGTCGATGGTGTCGAGAAGCGCCTTGTCGTCGTCGGTCAAGGGCCCGCACACCGGCATCTTGCCGTCGCAGTTCTTGTTGATCATCGACAGCGACCGGCTGGCGAGGTTGCCGATGCCGTTGGCGAGATCGGAATTGATCCTTGTGGCAATCGATTCAGGGCTGTAGCTGCCGTCCTGTCCGAACGGCACTTCGCGCATGAAGAAATAGCGCACCTGGTCGAGCCCGTAGGCCTCGATCAGGGCGAAGGGATCGACAACATTGCCGATCGATTTCGACATTTTCTCGCCCTTGACCAGCAGGAAGCCGTGGGCGAACACCTTTGCCGGGAGAGTGAGCCCTGCCGACATCAGAAACGCCGGCCAGTAGACCGCGTGGAACCGGACAATGTCCTTGCCGATCATGTGGATTGCGGGCCAATAGTTCCATTTGTCAGCCGCCTCGTCGGGAAAGCCCGCGGCGGTAATGTAGTTGGTCAGCGCGTCGACCCAGACATACATGACGTGCTTGTCATTGCCCGGCACCGGCACACCCCAGTCGAAGGTCGTGCGAGAGATCGACAGGTCTCTCAGACCGGATTTGACGAAACTCGCCACTTCATTGCGCCGCTCTGTCGGCGCCACGAATTCCGGATTGTTTTCGTAGAGCGCAAGCAATTTGTCGCCATAGGCAGACAGCCTGAAATAGTAGCTTTCCTCTTCCACCCATTCGACCGGCGAACCGAGCGGTTCCCGCCTGACGCCATCTTCGCCAACGGCGGTTTCAGCCTCGTCGAAATAGGCTTCCTGGCGGACCGAGTACCAGCCGCCGTAATTGTCCAGATAGATGTCGCCATTGGCTTCCATCCGCTTCCACAACTCCTGCACCGAGCGCTTGTGGCGCTCTTCGGTGGTGCGGATGAAATCATCATTCGAGCAATTCAGCTTGACCAGCATGTCGCGGAAGACGGCTGAGTTCTTGTCCGCCAGTTCGATCGGCTTGATGCCTTCCTTTTCCGCAGTCTGCTGCATCTTCTGGCCATGCTCGTCGGTGCCTGACAGGAAGAACACGTCCTTTCCGTCAAGCCGCTGGAACCGCGCCAGAACATCGGTGGCGATTGCGGTGTAGGCATGGCCGATATGCGGAACCCCATTGGGATAGAAGATCGGGGTGGTGATGTAGAAACGCTCGGTGCTCATGATAGCCTTCGAATTCTGTATCCGGGTCCGGATCGACACTCGGGACCCCACGCGCCGGTTTCATAAGCGATAAAGCCGCGGGATGCCATGCCCTGTGACTGTTCAAATGCCTCTGCCGAAGCGCCTCATCCGAAAAATATGGAAAACACATGCAGCACGGTCTGCTTGCGATCAAGATTGTAGGCGGCTGCGGTGGCAAAATGTTCTGCGAGCGTCGCTGACATGCGCGCCAGCCGGTCGGCCTCGGCGAGGTCACCTGCGGCGCCGGCCTCCCGCGCCATCTGCTGCACCCGATCGACGGCAAAGCCGGTGAAGAAGTCGTAGGCAACATCCCGGTCCCGTGCCGAAAGCGTCTCGGCCAGCTTGTAGATCGGTTCCCGGTCGTTGAGGTTGCCGCGTTCCAGGATATCGACAAATGCCTCGGCGATATCGACACCGCCATAGTTTCTCAGCAGCAGGGCCCGCGCGACGCTGCCCTCACTGAGCCTGATGATTGCATCGGTCTCGCCGGGGGCGGCCCCCAGATGCGCCAGCGCCCTGTCGAGATCCGGCGGCGACAGCGCCTGCAGCTTCAGCGACAGGCAGCGCGAGCGGATGGTTGGAAGCAGCCGCCCCGGCGTGTGCGACAGAACCAGAAACAGAGACCTTTTCGGCGGTTCTTCGAGGATCTTCAGGATGGCGTTGGCGGCGTTGCGGTTGAGATCGTCGGCCGGATCGATGATCGCCACCCGCCAGTTGCCGGTCCCCGATGTCTGGCCGAAGAACTTGCCGGCCCGCCGCACTTCATCAACGGTGATGACCGATTTGGCCTTGCCGGTCTTCTCGTCCACCGGACGTGCCAGGTGCAGCACATGGTGCGAGGCACCGCTTGAAATCTGCCGGCCGACCGGATCATCAAGATCCGGATCGGCGATTTGATCGGGAGCAACCAGCGGGTCGGGATGGGTCAGCACATGATGGGCAAACCGGTAGGCAAGCGTCGCCTTGCCGATCCCTTCCGCGCCCTCGATCAGGATCGCGTGATGCATCCTGCCCGACCGGTACGCCGTGGCAAGGAATTCCTGTGCGGAATCATGGCCATAGAGCACGGTGTTGCGCTCTGGCGGTATTGCACCCTCCAGAAGACCCGGCTGCTCTCCATTCATGCCTTTCGGTCCTTGGCCGGTTCCCCGGTCCGATTGTCATCGAGAACGGGTTCAACGGCCGCAAGAATGGCGAGCGCCACGGCGTCCTCCGACTGGTTGGCGTCAATCAGCCTGCAGCGGTCCGGCTCGGTCCGGGTCAGATCGATAAAGGCCTCGCGGCGCTTCTCGTGTGTTGACACCTCCTCTTTCTCGAACCGGTCCGGCGCGACATTCTTGCCTTCCCGCGCCTTGGCCCGCCGCAGGCCCGAAGCTGCGGGCAGGTCGAGCACGAGCGTGAGGTCGGGAACCATGCCGTTGATGGCTACGCGTTCGAGGTTCTGGATGAATCTGGGTTCGAGATTACCGGTGACGCCCTGGTAGACCCGGCTTGAATCCATGAATCGGTCACACAACACGATCGTCCCTTCGGCAACCGCGGGACGGATCACTTCCTCGATATGGTCGCTGCGGGCTGCGGCAAACAGCATGGCTTCCATGCGCACGCCGAATTCTTCCGCGGCCCCCGACAAAAGCACGTGCCGCACCGCTTCGGCGCCACGCGACCCGCCCGGCTCACGCGTCACCAGCACATCGTGCCCGCGTCGTCTGAGCACGTTGGCCAGCCGGTGGATCTGCGTCGACTTGCCGACGCCCTCCCCGCCTTCAAATGTAATGAATCGCCCTGTGCTGTTCGTCACGCTTACTTTCCCTGTCGCCGCAGGCAGACAATGCACACGGAACACTTTGCTGAGCTCACCGGTCGGCACCGGTTCACCCCTGTCTAAAGCAATTCAGAGCAGAAATGAACGCTTGGCGAATACGTTACAGCCAGAATTGCGCAAGTTCGATCAGTGCATCGAGCGCCTGGGTGTGCAGCGGCCCCTTGTCCACGGCCTGGGCGGCAAAAAGCGGTGTCTCCTGCGAGAGCGTATCCCCGATATAGACCTTGAGAACCCCTACCTGGGCACCTTCTTGGATCGGTGCGCGCAGCGGCCAGCGGTAGGTGATTCGCGCTGTCAGCCGGTCCGGGTTGGTGATTGGAAGCAGGATGTCGACCGCCCCCGGGGCCTTGACAATCGCACTGTCCGCCCCCCCGTAGACGCTGACCTCGCCGATGGTTTCGTCCTTGGCGAACAAGGTCTTGCGTTCGAAGGCACGGATGCCCCATTCGAGCATCTTGCGAGATTCCTCCGCCCGTTCCCGCTCGGTCGCCAGCCCGCTCATCGCCAGATACAGCCGCCGCCCGTCACGCTTGATCGAGGAGACGATGCCGTAGCCGGACTCCTCGGTAAATCCGGTCTTCAGGCCGTCCACGCCAATGTCGAGGCCCAGAAGTGGGTTACGGTTGCGCTGGCGAATGTTGTTCCAGGTGAACTCCGGCTGGGAGTAATACCGGTAGAATTCGGGATAGGTCGACTGGATGTGCCGCGCCAGCGTGACCAGATCCTTCATGGTCACCTTCGAGACCGGGTCGGGCAAACCGTTCGAATTGCCAAAGACCGATTTGGTCAGACCGATTTCACGCGCCCGTTCCGTCATCAGCCGGGCGAAGTTCTCCTCGGAGCCTGCCATGCCTTCGGCAATGATGATGCAGCCGTCATTGGCCGACTGGACAATGACGCCCTGGATAAGGTCTTCGAGCCGGATCGAGGACTTGAGTTCGGCGAACATGGTTGACGTCCGCGACATGGCGCCGCCGGTCCGCCAGGCGTTTTCGGAAACCTGAAATGTGTCATCGAGTGTCAGCCGACCGCTGCGGATGGCGTTGAACACCACCTCCATCGTCATCAGCTTGGCCAGCGATGCCGGCGGCACCAGTTCGTCTTCATTCTTGGCAAACAGCACCGTGCCGGTATCGGCATCGATCAGGTAGGCCTGTTGGGCACGCGTCTCAAACAATTGCGCCAGCGCAGGCGTTGCCATGCCGCTTGTCAGAAGCGCCAGAACGAAAAACAGGCGGGCAAGCACTGACCGGGTCATAAAACCATCCATCACAGGAGAATACCGATTACCTGGATAACTTTAGCAATCTCGCGGGAACGGATCAATGCTTTGATAAATCTCGGTTTTGCCGTCGCGGACTCTTCGCGGAACGATGTAACGAACCGGCTCGCACGGCGATGCGGCTTCGGTCAGGGCCGGTGGAGGTCTTTTGAAAGCAGGGTCTCGAAGGGACGCCGCGCCACGGTCACACGCCCGCCCCAGAAGGCCATTCCTACGTCATGCATACCTGTCAGGCCATTCGCGGCGATCGGGAGCCCGAAGGATGGCCGGTCGGGAAGCACCGGCCCGATCTCGGGCAGGATAAAACCGGCCGGAATGTCGAGCGGTGAGCCTGCCAGGGTGCTTGCCGGCACCGATTGGTAGGAAGCCACGGAAGCCGTGCCCAATGCTGCCGGGGGGGCGACACTGGAAGCTGCAGAACCAACACCGGGCAGTGCCTGGTCCACAGCATTCATCGCGAGCATCACGCCGCTGGCAATAACGCCGCCCGCAGGCGCGTCGGAGCCGCCGGGCTGATAGCTCGCCATCAGGTAGCGGGTGTCGTCGCCCTCGACCGGCGCTCGGCCGACATACTGGACCCGGACTGCCGCGACGCCCTCGTGCTTCATGTCGAGAAGTTGCGCAGCCTTGTTGGACAGGTCGATGATCCGCCCATGCGCGAACGGGCCCCGGTCATTGACCCTTACAATGACCGAGTTTCCGTTCTTTTTGTTGGTAACCCGCGCATAGCTGGGCAGCGGGAATGTCGGATGCGCCGCGGAAAGATGGAACTGGTCATAGATCTCGCCATTGGCGGTCAGCCGGCCGTGAAAGTTGGGCCCGTACCAGGATGCAAGCCCGGCCTTGTCGTAGTTCGGGTCTTCCTTCGGTGTGTACCACTTGCCGCGTACCCGGTAGGGTTTTCCCACAAATGCGCGTCCTCCCCCCTTTTTCGGGCGCACTTCGGTCGTGACCCGGGGACTTGCGCCGACGCCATATTCGGCGGATGAGAACTTGGTCTTGGTGTTGATGTGAGAACCAGCGGAGCCACTGCCGGATTTGGATGTGGAGCTGCAGCCGGAAAGCCCGATAGATACGAGCGCCACCAGTGCTGCACAGGCCGCGTGGCGCAGCCGTGCTCCGTTTTGATACATCACCGTGTGTCCCACACCGCTACCCGATACTCTGGCGGCCGCCAATATGGCCAGGCAGTTCGTCCCCTGCAAAGCCGTCCCCTTCGATCAATGCGTTTGATAAGCTAATCGAAGGTTTAGATCGCCGGGCAAGATGGCAAAATTGCGATTGCCTGCCCGGAGATGGCCGTCAAAGCGGCGGATATGGTGAATTTTGGGTAAAGCTCAACCCTCGACCCGCGCCCTGCCGCTGCGGCCGTCATCACGAACCCAGTCGAGTGACCGTTCTCCGGTCTTCTTGATTCGGAAGCAGCTTGGCTTGCCGTCATACCAGGTCGGCCACTGCTGACACAGGTTTTCACCCCTCACCCACCATTTGCCGCTCTCTTTGGGAGCAAAGAACTTGCCCAGTCCGAGCGCCGTGCCGTCGCCCGTGACAATGCCCGAGCGCTTGTAGTTCAGCGGGAATTCACCCCCGAAGGGTGTTGCCAGATAAACCCGTTTGCCCGAAACGAATTGCTTGAGTTCGCTGCCCTCGAGCTGTTCCGCCTGGGCCGTAACGGGAACAAGCGATACAGCGACTGCCGAAAGAATGCCGAGAAGTGTGGTCTTACCGCGCATGTTTGATCTCCGTGTGGATGTCGGTCGAAGGTGGTACGCTTCAAATACGCAATTGGTTTCATTCAAGAGAAAAAAATGTTGCCGTCCCGCAGTGCAGAAAGGAACTGTGCCCCCATGAAGACTACCCTCCTGCTGGTTTCAGGTGCACTGGTTTTACTGGCAACCTTTGCGCTGTTCTACCTCTTCAATGCCTATGCCTGCGGAATGAACCCGACCGGTTGCCGCGGGTTTGTGCTGAACTGGGATGACTGGGAAACACTGCGGTTCCTCGCCCCGACCTTCCTTCTAGGAATGGCGCTGTTGATCGCCGGAACCTGGCGCCTGCTGACGCGGCGCCCACCTCTCTGAGCAGCTGATCCGGCAAGAAAACTTGGGTTTTGTCTGCGATTGGGGCGCTGGATGATGTCCTCCGGCCCGCTCGGGCGATAACGGCATCTCGAGCGTCCGAATCCTGCAGGCAGAAAGACCGCAGCCACCGGTTCGGGAACGGTGGTGGCAAAAACTGGCGGTATGGTGGATTGGCGTTGACTGCTGCTCGCTGAAGGCTGTAGAAGCGCGAGCGAAAGATATTGGGTGGCAAGTTGGAAGCAAGCGCTGCAAACCGGGCGTTTGCCACTTCCAGACTGCAAATCAAGTCAATATCCTGGAGGGGTGGCCGAGCGGTTTAAGGCACCGGTCTTGAAAACCGGCGTGCGGGAGACCGTACCGTGGGTTCGAATCCCACCCCCTCCGCCATTTCCTTCTGCGTCTTGCCGCACGCCAACCCAAAACGCGATGGCTACGGCTTCGGTCTTTGTCCTCTCTCCTCCGCCACATACAGCGAAGCCAAGCCGGATGACGCAAGGCCGACCATGTCAGGTCCATGCGCCGCGACTTCAAACCGTGATCGGCCGGTCAGCGCGTGCGCTGTTTGCTGTTCGTGGTCTTTGCAGTTTCACTGCCTTCAGGCGAAAGGCCGTGCCTGGTGCGAACAAGGTAGGTGGGGCGGCGTTTGACCTCGGAATAGATACTCGAGACATATTCTCCAAGAACGCCGATGCCAAGGATCTGGATGCCGCCGAGAAACAGGATGCCCGTCAGCAGCGACGCGTAACCCGGAACATCGACGCCGAACACGAATGTTCTTGCGACGATGAAGCAGGCATAGGCAAGCGACAGCATCGAGATCATCAGGCCGATATATGTCCACATGATCAATGGTACCGCACTGAAGCTGGTGATGCTCTCGATCGCCAGCAGCCAGAGTTTCCAGAAGGAAAAGCTCGATTTCCCCGCCGAGCGTACCGGACGCTTGTAATCGACAAAGACCGGAGTGAAACCGACCCAGGCGAAAATGCCCTTCATGAACCGCCGATTTTCGGGAAGCGCATTCACCGCATCGACGACGCTGCGATCCATCAGCCGGAAATCACCAACATTTTCAGGAAGCTGGATTTTGGCAAGGCTGTTGTGAAGCCGGTAGAACCATCGCGCCGTCGAGCGTTTGGCAAGACTGTCCTCGCTTCGGTCGGTGCGTCGGGCAAGCACCAGTTCGGCACCGTTGAGCCAGAGTTCGACCATGTCGGCAATCAGCGCCGGCGGATCCTGCAGATCAACATCGATCGGCACCACCGCGTCACCTTCCGCCTCGATGAGCGCGGCCGTCAGGGCGGCTTCCTTGCCGAAATTCCGGGTCAGGTCGATAAGGGCCACATCAGTGGTGTCTTGACGCCAGCTCAAGATCCGCTCGACGGTCGAATCCGAGCTTCCATCATTGACAAAGAGTACATCGAGCCGGACGCCGCCTTCAAAACGCCTGGCCAATTCGTCGCGCAGCTCTTCGATCGCGGCGCGAAACGGCCCGATCGCCTCTTCTTCATTGTAAACGGGAACCGCAAGCGTCACACGCTTCATGTCAACCTTCGCCTGTCTGATTAATGGTCCTATTGGGCCTTGACCTTGAGCACCACAACCGTCTGGAATTGACCGCCGGAGTTGGTGTTGTAGCCCGAAACGCGACCGACCGTCTCCAGACGGCCCTCGCCGACCAGGTTTTGAATGGCCTCAACCTGGTTTGCAAGAGCAATGACGATTTTTTCGCCCGGGCTCGAAAGGATCTTGCGCCGGCTTTCTTCATCCGCTGGCAGCAGGTCGATGATTTCATCGTGGGGAAGCCTGACATAGAAAATCAGGCTCGGCTCACGGTAAGTAACGGTATAGACAGGGCTGTGACCTGCGCGCGTGGCGTTGACGATCTCCGCCAGTGGTTTTGATACCTTGAGCGCTGTTTCCGCCTGCGGCACGACCACCCATTGCAAAACGGCCAACACCGGAAACACGCTGGCGAGAGTGAGCCGCGTGGCCGCCTTGATCTCTCCCTTCCACTGCAGCCGGAAGATGACCACGGCGAAGCCGGCGATCAGAACCCCGATAAGTGCCGTTGCACCCCATCCCAGCCCTCCGAGCCCAACCACGCCAAGGCCGATGACGGCCACAGCCAGCGTCAGGGTGAAGACGAGATAGGCCAAGGCCCCGATGCGAAGCCAAACCTGCTTTCCCATTGGACCGGGCTGGACCAGAAAGGCAACCACTGCGAGGGCAAGTACCGGAAACACCGGCGCGACATAATGCGGAAGCTTGGTGGCCGCGAGCGAGAAGATAACGAAGGCCGGAGCAAACCAGCTCAGCAGCACAATCCGATCAACGCGGCTGCCGAGCGCGCCTGAAAAGGCAGCACGCCCGGCAGCAGGAAGATGCATGATCCAGGGCGAGATGCCGATCAGGATGACCGGGATATAGACCGGAAGCGTGGCGATATAGCCCAGCAGTCCGGAGCCGCCATGACCTTCCATCGGTTGCAGGAAGCGGCCGACAATATGGATGCCGACGCCTGCTTCGTAGAGCTCGCCGCCACTCATCATGTTTGCCGGCACCGCCCAGAGCAGAAACAGCCCCAGGCCGCCGATCGAAGAGAGGGCAAACAGCACCATGGTCCCGAAGGCTGGCCTTCGGGTGGTATTGAGCAGCAGCCAGGAAATGGCGACCGCCGGGATCACCACGGCTGGTCCCACCGGTCCCTTTGTCAGCATTGAAAACGCGATGGCAATGCCGAACACAAGGGCCATGGCCTTTGGCCGTGTGCCATCATAGACGACCTCGATATAGGCCCACATGGCCAGGCAGATGAAGGCGATCAGGGTCGCGTCCAACATTGCGGTCGCGCCGAGATAGGCTACCAGCAACGATGAAGGGTAGAGCAGCATGGCCCAGAAACCGGCAGCTGTGCCGAACATCCGCCGGCCGATAAGAAACAGCAGAAAGGCGGTTGCGGCCGTGGCCGGGGCTGAGATGAAACGGGCAGCAAATTCGTTTTCACCGAACACCGCCATGGATCCTGCCATCAGCCAGTAGATCAGCGGTGGCTTGTGGGCGAAGACGTCTCCGTTGAAGTGGGGAACCAGATAGTTGCCGGTTTCGAGCATCTCGACTGCCGTGCGCGCATAAAATGCCTCGTCCCGGTCCCAGAACATTGTTGTCGGCATAAGCGCGGCAAGAGCGACAAGAATGGCCACGGAGACCAGGAGCGCCGAACCGGCTCCCCCGTTGCGGCTGGTGTCAGCTGTGCTCATTCGCCACTCACTTCCCAAAAAACGTCGTCAGACGGATGCAACACTCAATCGGGCCTGTCTAGGCTCTTTCCAGAGGGGCAGAAGCGTTGTGCAGGTCCCCTGTGGAAGGATCGCTGGACGCTGCCGGTTTCCGGATCCCTGAACGCGTCCGAGACGGGTTTGCCCTATTCGAAATGCCGGCGCAACCGAAAAGCGGGCCGAACCCCGATCTGCACACTAGCTCGTGTGTCGAGAAACAGAAGCCCGTGGGCTGCAAACAGCTTTGCCACCACATAGGCCATGGTGGCGCCAAACAGCAGGCCGACGATCACATCGCTGGGGTGATGGGCGCCCACGCCGACCCGGCTGAAACCAACCAGAACCCCGACCACAAGAAACACGTGGCGGAAACGCGGCGCCAGCAGCGACATCACCATGGCCATCGCCCCGATGGTCGTGGAATGCCCGGATGGGAAACTGGCAAAGCTGGCATCGATGGCGAAAGGATGAAAATCGAACAACCCGTGCTCTTCGAACAGCCGTGGCCGCGGGCGGCCGATGACCCGCTTGATCAGGGTGGCCAGCAGTGAGGGCAGACCAACGCCGATGAAGATGTAGCTGAGTGTGACGATCCAGCGGAACATCCGAACCCTGCCGCGCCGTGACAGCAGTTCGGTGTTGATCAGGGCGAAGGCAATCAGCGCCACACCCGTTGGGATCAGGATCCAGTCCGACTTGCCCAGGCGGGTCAGGAGGTTTGAGATCCAGACGACAATCTCGGGGTAGTTGCCCCTGTTGGCAGCAACCGCAGCGTCGAGCCAGACCATCGAGATCAGTCCGCCCAAAACGCACAACAGGACCACTTCCCAAAGCAGAAGTGGCGAGATGACAGGTCCGGGTTTGCGGCGGGCGCGCCGGCGAAAGGCGAGACCGAAATTCGAGCGTACATTGTTGACTGCGCGGGTGTAGATCCTTTTTGTGAACCCTTTCACCTGTGTAAATTTCACGCTGCTCACATCAAGACACTCTTTCAAAGCCGCGCAACCTCGCCTTTCCGGATCGGAGTGTGTGCGGCGATGCGGGGGAATCCATTTCGGCCAATCATCCGGACACGCTTGCCAGACTTCACCGCGCGGGACATTATCCGATATGCCGAATGATGCAAAGACAGTGGACAGCAATCAACCAGTTGCTACTGCAGCTCGGTGGCGCGCATAGTGACGTACCGGCCTTTTACTCGTCGCTGCGTTTTTCAAGTACCCCGAAATCGCTTGATTTATCGCTGATCTCGGCGATCTCCACACCTTCGGACTGAAGTCCGCGGCGCAACAGCTCGCGCACAGCGGAAGCCCGGCTGGGCATGCGCAACTTGAAACGCCAATCGTCAATCGCCGAGAGTTCCTCTGGCGACAGCATGATCTGAAGGCGTTCATTTCTTTCACGGTACATCGCAGGAATTCCGTAAAGCCGGGTTTCGCATCGTGTTAGTAACTGGTGCATCTTACGCAATCGGTGGCAAATTGGCCATAGGTGCACTGTGTACTCCCGATGCAACCGTGGCCTTTATACCTTCGCAGGAACACGTATCTATTGGGATAGAAAACGGCGTTTATCCGGCCGCTGGCCTGCCGCGCCGGCATCTGCTGCCGGAAAAGAGGGAGTACGCATGCAAAAAGATCCGAAAATTCTAGTTGTCGCAGAAGAACCTATGTTGATGGTGGACATGCTGTCCGAACTCGAAGGCCGTGGCTTTTCGGTCGAGCCGATGAAACCAGGCGAACAGTCGCACAACTGCCTTCACCCCGGTGCGGTTGACGCGGCGGTGTTTGATTTCCACCGGCTGAAAGAATCCTCTCTTCGTTTTGCATTGGAACTGCGCCGCCTGCAGGTTCCGGTCGTGGCTTTGGGCGACGACCATTCATCCGACGTGGCCCGCCGGGCAGGTATCGAAGACTGTCTTCCCATGCCGGTCGACTATGACAGGCTATCCGAACTCCTGCTCGCACTGGTGCACTTTCCTGCCCCCACACACGACGGCGCAGGCGGCCATGCCGGTAGTCCGGTCTGAGGCCCGGGCTCAGACTGATCATGTTATTACCGGCTCTGGACTAGCTTCCCATAAAGTGCTCCAGCTTATCAACCACATCCAGCGATATCGATTGCCTTGCCGGGATGCTGTCCAGCGGACAGGGTTTGTCGAAACGCTTGAGTGCCTCTCCCATATCGAAAACGTTGGCCGCTTCCAGCCCAGCCAGTTCCTTCCATGACACTGGAATGGCAACGGGGGCACCTTTGCGGGCACGAACCGAATAGGGAGCGATCGCCGTCGAACCGCGGTCGTTGCGCAGCCAGTCGATGAAAATCCGGTTCTTCCGTTTCGCCTTCGACATCGTGGCGACGTAACGCTCCGGCTCTTTTGATGCGAGGTAACTGGCCACGGTCCGGGAGAAAACCGATACGGTTTCCCATCCTGCTGTTCTGCGTAGCGGAACGATCACGTGAACCCCCTTCCCCCCGGTGACCATCGGAACGCAGTCGAGAACGACCCGGTCAAGCAGCGCGCGGATGGCCTCGGCTGCCTCCTTGACATCCGAGAAGCTCAGTCCCTCGTCGGGATCAAGATCGAACACAAGCCGGTCGGGCTTCTCCAGCATGTCTTTCCGCGATCCCCAGGTGTGAAACTCGATGGTGCCCATCTGTGCGGCTGCCACAAAACCTGCCCGGCGGTTGATCACCATGTACGGCTCGGTCTTGCCGGAACTTTCCTTGAGATCCATCGTATCGATGCCATCGGGAAATCCCTTGCCTGCATGCTTCTGAAAAAAACAGTCTCCGTCCCGCCCGTCCGGACAACGAAGCAGGGAAACCGGCCTGCTCCCGGCCAGCCCGAGCATGCGGTCCGATGCCTTTTCGTAGTAGCCGACGATATCGCCCTTGGTACAGCCGGCATCGGGAAAGACAACGCGATCCGCGTTGCTGATCATTACACCGAGAACGGTTGTTGTATTGTCCGGATTTTCGGGTTGCTTCTCCAGTTTGACCATTCTGCCCTCCTTGTCCTCGCGTACACCCTTGAACACGGCATGCCGGAGAATGCCCTGGTCGGTGAGTTCGGCATACTCCACCTCGACGACCATGTCCGGCCGGAGCCACCGCGCGGAGTCCGCAACATCATCAGGTACATCTTCGAACGGGCTTGTCTGGCGGCTTTTGTCGTTCATCAGGGCCGACAGCGTTCCAGGGTGGGCATCATTGAAGCCAACGCCTGAAGCTGATGCGCCCGCCCGAACTCGTCGCGGAATACATTTCCACCGGTATCGAGACCAGCGACAAACGTAACTGCCCCTTCCAGATCGGTCGTGCAGCCATGGTTCACTCCAGTCTTCACCTGTTTGAACGGCTCAATGATCAGCCGTTCGTGCCCTGATCTGCATAGAGCTTGCGAGCCCGCAACCGAGGCGCCAGCATCCAGGCGAGCGGCGCGGTCAGAATGAAGCCGGCGATGATGACGGCAGGCAACAGGTAGACAGCGTTCTGCGAAAGTGCGGGTATCGAAAGAACGGTGATCGCGCCTGCTCCGAAAAGCACGGCGTTGAGTGGCAAGGCGATCATGCCTGCGATGAATGTGCGTGTACGCATTTCGCTCTCCTTTGTTCCTGCTGACCAACGCTCAAGTTGCGCTGTTGTTCCGATCTGCTTTGCCATGCACAGGTGCTGGCCGGCCTAAACTGCTGGCAGGCGGTCGAGTAGATCTTCCATGTGGACCGGGAACTTGCGGACCCGCACGCCTGTCGCTTCATGGACCGCATTGGCAATCGCGGGCCCCGCGCCGCAGATGCCAAGTTCCCCGATCCCCTTGCTTCCCAGCGGGTTTGAGTGTTCGGAGTAACCGTCGAGGATGTGCACTTCCAGATCGGGAACGTCCCGGTTGACCGCAATGTGGTACTCGGCGAAATCGCGGTTCATGAAGCTTCCGAAGCGGTCGTCCATCAGGCTTTCTTCCAGCAACGCCCCGCCGATGCCGAAAATCATGCCTCCCATCAGCTGCGACCGAGCGGTCTTGCGGTTGAGGATGCGTCCCGCATCGAAAACGCCCAGAAGTCGCCTGACCCGGATTTCTCCGGTGTCGGCATCGACTTCAACTTCTGCAAACTGTACTCCGTAGGAATAGTCTGCCTGGCCCTTCGCATGGTTGTCTGGGTCCACGGCGCCGTCCGCGCTCAGACCTTCAGCACCGATGAGGTCCGCAAGTTCGATACGTTTTCCATTTGTCAGGACCTTGCCGTCCTTTATGGCAAATGCGTTGGCGGAGACGCCGCTTTCGGTGAGCCGTTCACTCAGCGCCGATTTGAGTTTGGCGCAGGCTTCGAGCAGCGCCGAGCCCGAACTGGACGCTCCAAACGATCCCCCCGACCCCGCCGTTTCGGGAAAACGGCTGTCGCCGAGTTGCACAAGCACCTGGCTCGCCGGCATTGACAGTGTTTCCGCCGCGATCTGGGTGAGGATCGTGTAGGTACCGGTTCCGATATCGGTCATGTCCAGTCGCGCAACAAGTCTGCCATCGGCAGCCAGTTTGACTTCCGCCTGTGCAGGGCTGAGCGTATTGGGGCGAATGGCGACGGCCATTCCCCGCCCGACGAGCTTGCGGCCCTCCATTCGGCTGCCGGGTTTGACCCGGCCGGACCAGCCGAACTTGGCGGCCCCGGTTCTGATACAGTCCAGAAGCCGTCTATCGGCAAACGCATGCCCGCTTGTGGGATCCTGTGTCGGTTCGTTGAGGATCCGGAACTCGACCGGATCGACCCCGCACATTTCTGCCAGTTCGTCGATCGCGGTTTCGTATGTCAGCGTGCCAATGGCTTCTCCAGGCGCACGCATGCTATCCACCTTGGGAATGTCTGCCTTGACCACCCGGTGGAAGGTATGAATTGCATCGGCGGCGTAGCTGGCCCGCGTTGGCGATGCCGGTGCTTCGGCAAACGGATAGTTGCGGGCCATGGAGGCAAGCGAGGAATGGCGGACAGCCCTGAGCTTGCCGCTGGCGTCTGCGCCGAGCTTCAGCTCCTGAAGATGCCGTGATCGGTGCGGACCGTTGGCAAACAGGTTTCGGCGGGTTTGCGCAACGCGCACGGCTGTGCCGCACTGCTTTGCGGCGAGAGCGGCAAGAATTGCCTCGTTGTGTACCCCGAGCTTCGAGCCAAAGCCGCCCCCGGTGAAGGGGGATATGATGCGGACATTGGCTTCGTCGATACCAAGTGTGTTGGCAAAGGCCGAGACAGCGGACGCGACGATCTGGATCGCCATGTAGACAATCAGTGTCTCGCCATCCCATTGCGCCACCGTGACATGCGGCTCCATTGCCGAGGCATGTTGGGCGCCGGTCAGATAGCTCACCTCCAGTTTGTGTGTGGACTGGGAGAACTGCGTCTCGAAATCTCCATCCTGGGTGTCCACTTCATCAAGGCCATCGACACTGTCCGGCTTTTCCGCCTGATCCTTGTGGTCGAGTGCATTGAAAACACCCTCTTCAGTTTCGATTTCGACTCGGACCAGACTGGCGGCATACCATGCCTGTTCAAGCGTCTCCGCGACCACCAGCGCCACCGGTTCGCCGAAGTGGCGGACGCGGTCGTTCTCAAGCACCGCGTGAGACTGGGTGAAGCGTCCCTCGTCCTCCGGGCTGCCATAGGGCTTCTGCTGCGGCACGGTCTTGTAAGTCAAAACCGAAACCACGCCATCGGCGGCTTCCGCGTCAGCCACGTCCAGTGCCACAATCCTGCCCGGAGCGGCTGGCGCTTCGAAGATGAAGCCTTCTGCAATACCGCCTTCCACCTGATGGTCCCCGGCATACTCGGCCCTGCCCGTCACCTTCGCCGGACCGTCCACGCGGTTCATCGGCTCGCCGATGATCTTGCTGGTCGATTGTTCCATCTCAATTGCCTCCCAGTCCGGTCAGCTCCCGCAGCATCGCAACAACAACGCGCGGTGCCAGAATCTTTTTGAAATCATTGTGCCCATGGCCTTCGGCGTCGGCCATCTCCTGTTCCAAGGCCTCCATGAACAGCGCGGCTTCGGGCATCTTGCCTTCCAGCATTGCTTCGGCCTTGGTCGCGCGCCACGGCTTGTGCGCCACGCCGCCCAGCGCAATGCGAAGGTTGCGCATGTGCCCGTCCTCAAGATCGAGCGCAATCGCGGCTGATACCACCGCAAAGGCATAGGACGACCTGTCACGAACTTTCCGGTAGGACTGAAGCCGCGGCGGCGAGGCTGGCAGTTCCACCGCAACAATCAGCTCTCCCTCATCAAGCACATGATCGAGATCGGGCCGGTCGCCGGGCAGCCTGTGCAGCTCCGTAACCGGAATCCGGCCTTCGGTGCCGTCGCGCTTGCGTGTGACGACTACTGCACCCAGGGCAGCCATCGCGACCGCCATATCCGAGGGATGAACTGCAATACAGTTTTCGCTTGCTCCGAGGATGGCATGAAAGCGGTTGAGCCCGTCGAGCGCATCGCAGCCGCTGCCGGGTTCCCGCTTGTTGCAGGCCCGCGCCGTGTCATAGAAATACTGGCAGCGGGTCCGCTGCAGCAGGTTGCCGCCGGTCGTGGCCTTGTTGCGCAACTGCTGGGTCGCGCCTGACAGAAGCGCAGACGAAAGCACCGGATAGTCTCTGCGGATCAGCGGATGGGACGCCAGATCGGTGTTGCTGACCTGTGAACCGATAAGCACAGCGTCTCCGCGCTCCTCGATTCGGTCCATTCCTGCGCGGGTGACATCGACGAGAACATCAGGAGTCTCGATCTGGTGTTTCATCAGATCTATCAGATTGGTTCCGCCACCCAGGAACCGCCCGGCATCGACGTGGCCGAGATGCTCTGGTGTTTCAAGGCGCTGATAATCAAAGGGTTTCATCGCTCGTCTCCCGACACGGTTCTGATGGCCTCCACGATGTTGTTGTAGGCACCGCATCGGCACAGGTTGCCGCTCATCCGTTCGCGGATCTCCTCATTGGTCATCGCCACACCAACCTCGCCTGTTACCACGCTCGGCAAGCCTTCGCGGATTTCGTCCACCAGCGCCGCAGCCGAACACAACTGCCCGGGTGTGCAGAAACCGCACTGGAAGGCATCCTTGTCGATGAATGCCTGCTGCAGCGGATGCAGTTCGCCGCCTTCTGAAAGCCCTTCCACCGTGACTACGGTGTCGCCCTCATGGGTCACTGCCAGCGAAAGGCAGGAGTTGATACGCCGGCCGTTGACGATCATCGTGCAGGCGCCGCACTGGCCATGATCACATCCCTTTTTGGGACCCTTCAGGCCCAGCGTTTCCCGCACCAGATCGAGCAGCGAGCGGCGCGGATCGATCTCGACGTCGTGAACCGTGCCGTTGACGGTCAGCATAAGTGGATACAAGGCATGTGCCTCCTCCTCTGCAAACATTGAACCGGACAGACGCCGGCAACCTTTCGGTAAACCTCCCAGCCGTTGCAATCGTTCCGCCATGAACAGAAATTTTTGGACCATCGGTCGATCGCGGAACGATCCATCGCGCCCGCCGTTGTGCAGAGCCAACCTGTTGAGGATTCCACATGACTTTTGATCGCCACGGTGAAAGAGAAGCCAGAAAGTCACTGGTGGAGAAGAAAAAACTCCATGAAAACAAATCGTTCTGGGCGAAGACACCGCGAATTTCGGTTCGACACCATCAAAAGCCGCCAGTCGGGTCCTGCGATGTGCTCATCATCGGCAGCGGCATCAGCGGCGCCCTTGTGGCGGAACATTTGTGTGACGGCACGCGGGATGTGATGATGGTCGACAGGCGCAAGCCTGTGCGCGGCAGCAGCCTCGACAGCACGGCAATGATCCAGCACGAGATAGATATCCCGCTTCATCAACTGGCGCGGAAGATCGGTGAAGACAGCGCCATCCGTGCATGGAGACGCTCTCGCGACGCCGTCACTTCGTTGGTCGATCTTGTCCACAGCCTCGAGATTGATTGCTCGATGCAGGCCAAGCGCACGCTGTATCTTGCGGGAAACGAATTTGGATCACGGGCGCTCCGGACCGAGGCCGGGTTGAGAGAGAAAGCGGGGATCGAGGCCAGATATCTCGACCGGGATACAACCGCGAAGGAATTTGCCATAGATCGTCCGGCATCGATCGTCTCGAGCGATTCCGCATCGGCAAACCCGGCCCAACTGACGGCTGGGCTGATCAGGATCGCCCAGGCACGGGGACTGAAACTGGCAAGTGCGGTTGAGGTGACCGATGTGCAGTCCTCTGGGGACCGGGTTGCCTGCGCGACCAGTGATGGCCGGCTGATTACCGCCAGGCATGTGGTGTTCTGCAGTGGCTACGAGTTCCTCAAACGGCTCGAAAGCAGGAAACATTCGGTTATCTCGACCTGGGCGATTGCTGCAAGGCCGCGAGGCTCTGTGCCAGGCTGGCTGGAGAACCACCTCGTCTGGGAGGCCAGTGACCCCTATCTCTATCTCCGCATGGCCGCAGACGGCAGCATCATCGCCGGCGGCGAGGATGAGGACAGCGCCGATGCCTTTGACGACCCGGTCAAGCTGACCGTCAACACCCAGACGATCATCGCCAAGACCGAAGCCCTGCTCGGGATCCGTCTTTATCCGCCTCACAGCCGGTGGGCCTCACCGTTCGGCAATACGAGTACGGGGTTGCCGTTCATCGGCGCGGTTCCAGGTCTTGAAAACGTCTATGCGGTGATGGGATTCGGCGGAAACGGCATCACCTTCTCCAAGTTCGCCGCCGAAATCATCAGGGGCGAAATCAATGGAAGCAAGGATCGGGATGCAGAGCTGTTCAGCTTCCCGGAAAGGTGACCGGAGCAAGGGAACAGCCGCTTTCGCGGCCCCTTCTGGCAGCGGTCAATCAGGTTTTCACCGGCCAAGCACGATCGGGCGATCGCCCTCCTGCCATTGCGGATACTTCTCCATGATCTGTGCGAACCGTTCGGACGCCAGAAACCGCTCGAGCCAGGCCTGCAGACTTGGCCAGGACTGTGAATCGAACCAGTCCTTGTCGATGAAGGCGAACTGGCGGACAAAGGGCAGGATGGCGAAATCGGCAAGGCTCGGGCCGTCGAAGATCCAGTGGTCGATCGTGGCGTCGAGTTGGTTCAGGAAACCGGCGGCCACGCTGCGCTGCTGCTCCGGGTCAGTGCCCGGATAGCGGTCGGCATACTTGGTCCGGTCGAGTGCGTGCTTGAAGGGGCCGTCCACCTCGGCAATCAGCCCGTAACCCGCTTGCGGCATCGACAGCCAGCCTTCGGGATCATGTTGTTTCAGGGCCCAGATCATCACGTCCAGGCTCTCGTCTATCACCTCACCGGCGTTGACAAGACAGGGAACCGTTCCGCTCGGAGAGGCTTCCAGAAAGGCAGACGGTTTGTCCCGCAACACGACTTCGCGCAATTCGACCTCAAGCCCCGCCGACAAGATGGCTAGACGGGCGCGGATCGCGTAGGGGCAGCGGCGAAAGGAGTAAAGAACGGGCGTCATCACGCTCCTGCTGTAGCAAACTCGGCCCGGATTTCAAATGCGGCGGCGTTGCCATCCGGTCACCTCCGGCTCCAGCAAAGGCTATTTGCCCCACCTCAACGCCATCACATCGAGATCCCTGGCAAGTTCGAGCAGGCGTGTCCGGGTGCGTTCCGACATCGGCTTGAGCGGGTGGCGTACATGGTCGCTGCCGATCACCCCGCCTTCCTTGAACACCACCTTGGCCGCACGCAATCCGCATTGGCGATTCTCGTGATTGATCAGCGGCAGGCATTTCTGCCATTGGGCAAGCGCCGCATCCTTGTTGCCGCCCCGGTACTCGGTGACGATCGGCCGGATCAGTTCGGGAAACATGGCGGAGGTCATGGTGCCGGTTGCCCCGGCGTCGAGGTCGGCGAGCAGCGTCACCGCCTCTTCCCCGTCGAACGGCCCTTCGATGTACGCGCCGGCAGCCTCGATCAGTGCCGCAAGCTTGTCGGCGGCAAAAGGGCACTCGATCTTGAAGTAGGACACGTTTTCAAGCTCGCGGGCGAGCCGCGCCAGCAGATCGACCGGCATCGTCACGCCCGACAGCGGTGCGTCCTGCACCATGATCGGGATCGAGATCGCGTTGCTGACGGCTTCGAAATGCTCGAAGATTCCCTGTGCTGCCGGGTAGAGTCCCGATCCGTGATAGGGCGGCATCATCATGATCATCAATGCGCCCATCGATTGCGCCGCCTGCGCGCGCTCCATCGCGATCCCGGTTGAGAAATGGCTCGTAGTGACGATCACCGGCACCCGTCCGTCCGCATGCTCCAGGCTCAACCGCATCAAAAGGCTGCGCTCGTCATCCGACAGCAGGAACTGCTCGGAATAGTTCGCCAGAATGCAGATCGCATCCACCCCCTGATCGATCATGCAGTCGATCACCCGGCGCATGCCGTCCTCGTCCACGCGCCCGTCGGGATGAAACGGTGTTGGAGCCACGGGGAGAATGTTGGCGAGCGGTTGCTTCATCTCATAGTCCTTTCGGGAATTGGCATCGGGCGAACTGGCGGGCAGCGATCCTTGGCAGGCTCACTCGACAAACGCTTCGACGGTGATCCGCTTGCCGAGCAGAAACGCATCGGCCACATGCGCCATCGGCGCCAGATCCATGTCGATCGCCCCTGCCCGCACCAGCCTTGCCATCCGGGCATAGAGCCGCGGATACTCCCCCTGAAGCGCGTTGTCGTGGGTAGCTGCGCTTTGAACCACGCCGTTGATGGATAGCGTCGCCCCGCCTTCCGACAGCACCAGGCTGCCCTGATCGGTTTCAATCGCAATGTTCCAGAACTGGTCGCCTTCCTTGCGGAAGTCGAGTTCGGCGGAAACCTCTGCTCCGTGCGGGTGGCTAAAGCGAAGATTTGCCGCGATCGGCGTTTCACAGTTCTCCGGAACCAGCAGTTCAGATGCGGAGACATGGATGGGATCAGCAAGAATTTCCGTAACGATCGAGAGTGCATTGATACCCGGATCGAAGACCCCGAGCCCGCCCGCCTGCCAGATCCAGGTCTGGCCGGGATGCCATTTGCGCACGTCTTCCTTCCAGGTCACCACGAGACTCTTGAGCCTCTTGCCGGCCAGCCAGGCTTTTGCCGGCGCTACCATGGCCGCTTCCCGCGAATGCCAGCTCGCATAGATCGAGACGCCGGCTTTGCGTGCCAGTGCCTCGAGCGCATGGCACTCGGACAGCGTTGCGCCGGGTGGCTTTTCGAGCATCACGTGACGCCCTGCGCGTATCGCGGCTTTCGCATAGTCGAACCGCGGCACCGGCGGCATGCATAGTGACACCACGGTGATGTCCGGCCGTGCCTGAAGCATCGTGTCGAAATCATCGAAGGCTTCGACCCCTTCAACCGTTCCATGCCGCGAGACGGTTGCGGCCAGTTCCCAGTCCGCTGACGCCGCGAGCGCCGGCACATGCTGGTCGCGGGCGATCTTGCCTATTCCCGCCAGGGCAATCTTGAATGGCATCAGTGTGAATCCCTTCCGACTGGTGAACCTCTGCATCCGACGAGAAAATCGAGATCCGCGCCAGTGTCGGCGCCGCCGATATGGGTGTGGTGCAGCCAGGCGTAGCCTGAGACTGGCTTGGTCTCGCCCGGTTTCCATTTACCGAGCCGTGTCGCCAGTTCCTGGTCGGATATGTCGAGCCGGATGCTGCGCGCAGAAACATCCAGTTCGATCATGTCCCCATTTTGCACAACCGCCAGCGGCCCGCCATCCGCCGCTTCCGGGGATGTGTGCAGGATCACTGTGCCATAGGCGGTGCCCGACATTCGCGCATCCGAAATCCGGACCATGTCGGTGATCCCCTTCTTCAGAATCTTCGGCGGCAGTCCCATGTTGCCGACTTCGGCCATGCCCGGATATCCCTTCGGTCCGCAATTCTTCAACACCATCACGCAGGTCTCGTCGATGTCGAGCGCGTCATCGTTGATCTTGGCCTTGTAGTCGTCGATGTCCTCGAACACCACCGCGCGGCCGCGGTGCTTGAGCAGATGCGGCGATGCGGCAGACGGCTTGATCACGGCGCCACGCGGCGCAAGGTTGCCTTTGAGAACGGCAATCCCGCCCTGCGCCGTCAGCGCCTTCTCGACCGGCAGGATCACCTCCTCGTTGTGGTTGACCGCATCCTTGACCTCGTCCCAGATCGCGGTTCCGCTGACCGTCATCGCATGCTTGTTGAGTAGACCCGCCTCACCCAGGCGCTTGAGCACCACCGGCAGGCCGCCGGCATAGAAGAACTCTTCCATCAGATACTTGCCCGACGGCATCAGATTGACGATCGTCGCCACATCACGTCCGCACCGGTCCCAGTCATCCAGCGTCAGATCGACGCCGACCCGGCCGGCAATCGCCAGCATGTGGATGACGGCATTGGTTGAACCGCCGATGGCGCCGTTGGTCCGGATGGCGTTTTCAAACGCCTGCTTGGTCATCACGTCGGACGGCTTGAGGTCATCCTTGACCATGTCGACGATGCGGCGGCCCGACATCTGCGCCATCACCCGCCGGCGGCTGTCGACCGCGGGGATCGCCGCGTTGCCCGAAAGCGCCATGCCAAGCGCCTCGGCCATTGAGGCCATGGTAGATGCAGTTCCCATGGTGTTGCAGGAGCCCGGCGAGCGCGACATCGAGGCCTCGGCTTCGAGAAAATCTTCCGGCGACATTTCGCCGGCCTTCACGGCTTCCGAAAACTTCCACAGATGGGTACCAGAGCCAACCCGCTCGCCGCGGAAATAGCCATTGAGCATTGGCCCGCCGGTCACGACGATCGACGGCAGATCGGTCGACGCGGCTCCCATCAGGAGGCTTGGCGTTGTCTTGTCGCAGCCGACCAGAAGCACCACCCCATCCATCGGCTGGCCGCGAATGGTTTCCTCCACCGCCAACGCCGCAAGGTTGCGGAACATCATCGCGGTCGGGCGGAACGAGCTCTCTGAGGCGGAGAACACCGGAACCTCCACCGGAAAACCGCCGGCTTCCAGCACACCATGTTTCACCCGTTCGGCAAGATCGCGCAGATGCGCGTTGCACGGCGTGAGTTCCGACCAGGTGTTGAGGATGCCGATCACCGGCCGGCCATCGAACATGTCATGGGGAAAGCCCTGGTTCTTCATCCATCCCCGGTGATAGATCTGGTCGCGGCCGGTTCCGCCGAACCATTCCTGGGAGCGCAGCCTTCGCGGCCAATGTGCTGGTTTGAATGTCATCGTGTTTCCAGAACCGCGGCAGCCGTCAGTGTGGCCGCGAGCGGTGTCTTCCTTTCGGATCAGCTTTGTTTGTTCTTGTTGTAGACATCGAAAATGACGGCCGCGAGCAGCACCAGGCCCTTGATCACCTGCTGGTAGTCGATGCCGATGCCCATGATCGACATGCCGTTGTTCATCACGCCCATGATGAAGGCGCCGACGACGGCGCCGACGATCTTGCCGACACCGCCCGACATCGACGCGCCGCCGATGAACACGGCTGCGATCACGTCAAGCTCGAACGAGACGCCGGCCTTCGGCGTCGCGGTGTTGAGCCGGGCGGCAAAGATAAGTCCCGCGAGCGCCGCCAGCATGCCCATGTTGACAAAGGTCAGGAAGGTCAGCCGCTCTGTGCGGATCCCCGACAGCTTGGCTGCCTTTTCGTTGCCGCCGAGAGCGTAGATGCGACGGCCGAGAACCGTCGATTCCGTCACGAATGCATAAATGATGGTCAGCAAGCCCATGGTGATGAGCACGTTCGGAAGGCCGCGGAAGGTGGCAAGCTTGTAGGACACGAAGACAATCGCCCCCGCCACCAGCAGGTTTCTGAGGATGAAGAAGCTCATGGGTTCGGCAGCCATGCCGTAGGCGCGGTTGCGGGCCCGGGCCCGCAAGCCGAGCCAGACGATCAGGCCGGCGATCACCAGACCGGTGACGACCGCGAACCCGTTCATGCGTTCGACACCGAAGATGGTTTTGACGAAAGGCAGAAGATCGGGAATGAATCCGGTGGAAAGCGCCTGGAACTGTCGCGGAAACGGCCCCACCGATTGCCCTTCGAGCAACCACAGCGACGCCCCGCGGAACACCAGCATGCCGGCAAGCGTCACGATGAAGGAGGGAATGCGCCAATAGGCGATCCAGTAGCCCTGCGCCGCCCCGATCAGGATGCCGACCATCAGGCAGGCGGGAATGGTCAGGTAGATCGACCATTCCCAGTTGACCATCATCACTGCCGCCAGTGCCCCGACAAAGCCAACCACCGACCCTACGGAAAGGTCGATATGGCCGGCGACGATCACCAGCAGCATGCCCAGAGCCATGATGATGATGTAACTGTTCTGCAGGAACAGGTTGGTGATGTTGACCGGTCTGAGCAATGTGCCGTCGGTCATCACCTGAAAGAACGCCATGATGGCGATCAGCGCCAGCACCATGCCGTAGTCGCGCAGGTGATTGGCGAGGTATTGCCCGGCCGACCGGCCTTGCTGGTTGTCCTGGGTATCAGCGGCTTCGCTCGCCATTGTCTCAACTCCTCACGATGAAGGACATGATGCGTTCCTGGCTCGCTTCCGCGGCGGTCAGCTCGCCCACGAGGGCGCCTTCATTCATCACATAGATTCTGTCACACATGCCCAACAGCTCGGGCATTTCAGACGAAATCATCAGCACGCCCTTGCCGTCGGCGACGAGCTTGTTGATGATGCCGTAGATCTCGTACTTCGCGCCGACATCAATACCGCGTGTCGGCTCGTCCAGGATAAGCACCTTGGGATTGGCAAATAGCCACTTGGACAGCACCACCTTCTGCTGGTTGCCCCCCGACAGGTTTCCGACCTTCTGGAACACGCCCGGCGTGCGTATGTTGATCGCCTTGCGAAAGCCTTCCGCGACATTGATTTCCTGGGCTTCCGAAATCACCCCGAGCGACGCCACTTCCGAAAGGTTGGCGAGCGTGATGTTGCGCTGAATGGTTTCGTCGAGAATGAGGCCGAGATGCTTGCGGTCCTCGGTCACATAGGCAAGGCCCGCGGAAATCGAGCGATCGACGGTGGAGACATCCGCCGGCGCCCCATCAACCAGCACTTCGCCCGAGATCCGCCGCCCGTAGCTCTTGCCGAAGATGCTCATCGCCAGTTCGGTGCGGCCTGAGCCCATCAGCCCGGCAATGCCGACCACCTCTCCGGCCCGGACGTTGAAACAGGCGTCACGGATGACCTGCCGTTCGGTGTGTTCCGGGTGCCAGACATTCCAGTTGCGCACTTCCATCAGCATCTCGCCGGGATTGCTTTCTCGCTCCGGAAACCGTTGCGCCATGTCGCGCCCGACCATGTCGCGAATGATCCGGTCCTCGGTGATCTCGTCGCTGTCGGCATCAAGGGTCGATATGGTTGCGCCGTCGCGGATCACGGTCACCCGGTCGGCGATGCTTCTCACCTCGTTGAGCTTGTGGCTGATGATGATCGATGTCACGCCCTGCTGCTTGAGTTCGAGAAGCAGGTCGAGCAGCGCCTGGCTGTCCTTCTCGGAGAGCGCAGACGTCGGTTCGTCCAGGATCAGCAGCCTTACATCCTTGGACAGCGCCTTGGCGATTTCGACGAGCTGCTGTTTGCCAACGCCGATGCGGTCGACGAGCGTGCCGGGCGCTTCCGAGAGTCCCACCTTTTTCAACAGCGCCTCGGTGCGCTGGAACGTCTCGTGCCAGTCGACGATGCCCCTGGTCGCGCATTCATTGCCGATGAACAGGTTCTCGGCAATCGACAGCAGCGGAACCAGTGCCAGCTCCTGGTGGATGATGATGATGCCGACGCCTTCGCTCTGCGAGATTCCGGAGAACTGAGCAAGAGCGCCGTCGTAATGGATCTCGCCTTCGTAGGTTCCGGCCGGATAGACACCCGAGAGAACCTTCATCAGTGTCGATTTGCCCGCTCCGTTTTCGCCCACCAGCGCATGGATCTCGCCTTTCATCACGGTCAGGTTGACCTCGTTGAGAGCCTTGACGCCCGGGAAGGTCTTGGTAATGGAGCGCATCTCCAGAAGCGGTTTCATGGCTCGGTCTCGGTATCGATGGAATTGGAGGTCAGAGCCCGGGCCGCGCGCGGAAACAGGCGCGGCCCGGACGGCATGCCGGCTGCTTGGGACAGCCTACTTGATCTGATCCATCGTGTAGTAGCCAGAACCGATGAGGATCTCCTCCCAGTTCGACTTGTCGACCGAAACCGGCTCCAGAAGGTAGGATTCAACGACCTTGACGCCGTTGTCATAGGTCGAGGTGTCGTTGATTTCCGGAGTGCCGCCCTGCAGCAGCGCTTCGACCATGCCCACGGTAACGCGGGCAAGCTCGCGGGTGTCCTTGAACACGGTCGAATACTGCTCGTCCGCCAGGATCGACTTGACCGACGGCACCTCGGCATCCTGGCCGGTCACGATCGGCATTTTGAGGTCGCCGGAACCGTAGCCAACGCCCTTGAGCGAGGACAGGATACCGATCGAAAGGCCGTCATAGGGTGAGAGCACGCCATGAACAGGCATGTCGGTGTAGTGCGCGGACAGAAGATTGTCCATGCGGGCCTGCGCCACCGCGCCATCCCAGCGAAGCGTGCCGACCTTGTCCATGCCCATCTGGCCGGAGACGATGACCACGTTGCCGGAATCGATCAGCGGCTGCAGAACGCTCATCGCGCCGTTGTAGAAAAAGAAGGCATTGTTGTCGTCCGGCGAGCCACCGAACAATTCGACATTGTAGGGGCCTTCGCCAAAGCGGGCCTTCAAGCCGTCAACCAGCGAACTGGCCTGCTGCACGCCGACCTTGAAGTTATCGAAGGTGGCATAATAGTCGACATTGCCGCTTTCGCGGATCAGCCGGTCATAGGCAATCACCTTGATGCCCGATGCGGCGGCATTTTCGAGCGCATTCGACAGCGTGGTACCGTCAATGGCGGCAATCACCAGAACATCGACACCCTTGGTGATCATGTTCTCGATCTGCGCCAGCTGGTTGGGAATGTCATCCTCTGCATACTGCAGGTCGGTGGCGTAGCCGGCGGCGGTAAACTGCTCGACCATCGAGTTTCCGTCGGAGATCCAGCGCGCGGATGATTTGGTCGGCATGGCGATACCGACGGTGCCCTTGTCCTGGGCGATAACAGGCGTCGAAATTAGACCGACGCCAAGCGCTACTGTCGCCAGAATAGATGTAAGCTTCTTCATAAAGTCCTCCCGAGACAATGCCATGCAGCGGCCCTCCTCCTCGGAAGTCCGACCCTGCCGACCATAAGGATCCATTTGAACCCGGGCGCAGGGTAGCGGGACTTCATCATGCATTTCAAATGAATAGATTGACATTCTGCATACCAAAATTGATAAGCAGAAGATGGCACCTTCCTCCCGCAACCTGCAACTCAAGGACTTCCGCCTGATCCAGGCGATCCACGAAACCGGCCAGCTTGGTCTTGCGGCCGAGCAGCTGGCTCTTTCGCAGCCCGCCGCATCCCGCATGCTTGCGCACATTGAGCGCGCGGTCGGTGGTCCGGTATTCCTGCGTCATCCCAAGGGCATGACACCTACGCCGGTTGGCGAGACCCTGATCCGCAACGGCCACAACCTGCTCAACGGCCTTGACCGGACGCTCAGGGAGATATCGTCCGTGAGCGAGGGCCTGGCAGGCACGGCGCGGGTCGGCTCGGTTACCGATGGCGCGGTTGCCTTTGTGGTGCCGGCTATCCAGCAGCTCAAGAAGACGGCCACCGGAGCCGACATCCACGTCGATGTCGCCCCCAGTGACGCGCTCGTCGAAGGCCTGTTCCGCGGTGAATATGATTTTGTTCTCTCGCGGATACCGCCGAGTTATGACAAGCGCCAGCTCGAGGTGCGTCCGGGTAGGCACGAGGATATCTGTTTCATGACCCGGGCCGGCCACCCGCTTGCGCAGAACCCGACGGCACCGCTCGAGGAACTCGCTGCCTATGAGTGGGTCGTCCAGGCTCCGCAGACACCGCTGCGCCAGGCGGTTGAATCGGTTTTCGTCTCCGCGGGCGTCGATCTGCCTGTCGACATCGTCAACACCACATCCATGCTGGTGATGATTTCCTATCTCGCTTCATCCGACGCGCTGGCGCCGACACCGAGACCGGTGGCGGATCTGTTTGTCGCAAACAAGCTCGCAGGCGGTCTGGCTATTGTCGGCCCCCAGGAGCAGATCCTGGTCAGTCCCTACTATCTCATCTCCCGCAAGAACGTCATCATCAGCGCGGTCGCAACGCGCCTGCGCGAACTTGTCTTTGCCGCAATGAACACCCCGGCAGCTTAACCCTGAAATGCCGTCCGGCGGATCAACGTGCGTCGATGAACACGCTGACGCTTGCCGCCCTGCCCTTTGCATCCATCACCGTCAGCGTCGATGCTCCCGGACTGTCAGGGGTCCAGTTCAGCACGCGGCGCCGTGTGGACTTCGGCAGCGCCTCGCCATTGGCGATCAACCGGTAGGGCCCCGACCCGCCCTGCAGCTTGATGACCAGCGGCATCAGTGGCCCCGCCCCGCCTGAACCGAGCGCCACGCGCGCTCCCTGCGGCGGATAGACGATCTGTGGCGGCAAAGTCCCACCGGCGGACACATTCGCTACCTTATCGGTGCTGCGGAACTTCTTCAGCGCATACGGCAGGCTGTCGCGTCCCCGCGCCACGAGTCCGCGCGGGGCTTCCGGAAAGTCCACCCGGTCCAGCCCGCTCCGCACAAAGGCCTCGAAAAGCAGCGGCGCCGCGGTCTCGATCCCCGAAAGACCTGGGACCGGCGCGGCATCGGCTCGCCCGACCCAGACTCCGAGCACATGGCGCCCGTCGAAGCCCACTGCCCAGGCATCGCGATAGCCGTAGGACGTTCCGGTCTTGTAAGCTATGGCAATGCGAGGTGCGCCCTGCGGCGCGGTGACACCGGACAGGATCTCGGCGACGCGCCACGCGGCGTCCGCCGCAATCACCGGCTGATCGAAAAGATTTTGGGGGGTGCCTTCCGTGCCATCCCGCAACATCCGTGCTGTGCCGTTGTTGGCAAAAGCGCTGTAGAGCTGGACCAGATCGCGAAGGCTTATCCCGGCTCCACCCAGACCGATCGCCAGCCCTGGTGTGCCGCCGGGCGGCAGTTCCAGTTGAATCCCGCCGCGCCTGAACCGGGACAGCAGCCGTTGCGGACCCACCGCTTCAAGCAAACGCACGGCAGGAACATTCAACGAAAACTGAAGCGCCTCGCGAATGCTGACTTCACCCATGTAACCGCGATCGAAATTGCGCGGCCGGTATCCGGAAAAATCCGCCGGCGTGTCGTCAATCATTGTCTCCGGCGCGATCAGCGCATCCTCGAAGGCCAGCCCGTAGATGAACGGCTTCAGCGTCGAGCCGGGCGAACGTATGGCGCGGGTCATGTCTATGGCGCCGGTGCGGCCCGTATCGAGGTGGCCGGTGGAACCGACGCTCGCCAGGATCTCGCCGGTTGCGGCATCGGCCAGCACCATGGCGAGCGACTGCCTGGGGCCAAGCCTGCCTGCGGTCTCGGTCGCAAGCAATTCAAGCCGTTCCTGAACCGCGCCATCGAGCGTCAGCGCAATCACATTGGCATCGGGTCGTGTCCGGATCGCGAGGTCTGCCGTGTGCGCGGCCAGGTCCGGCATCGTCATGCGGCGGTCCGGGATCTTCGTCCCCGAGGCCCGCATGATTTCGCTTTCGGGGATCAGCCCGGCTGCACTCATTCGGGAGAGGACCCGGTTTCGCGCCAGCCGCGCCTGCGCCTGGTGACGGTCCGGACGCCTTGATTCGGGCGATTGCGGCAGGGCAACAAGCAGCGCCGATTGCGACAGCGTCAGTTTCTTCGGCTCGCGCCCGAACCAGGCGAGGCTTGCGGCCCTGACCCCCTCGAGATTGCCGCCATAGGGGGCAAGCGTCAGATAGAGCGAGAGGATCTCGTCCTTGCTCATCCGCCGCTCGATCTGCAAGGCCCTCGCCATCTGCCGTAGTTTGGCGATCACCGAGCGTTCGCCGCGCGGCTCGACCAGCCGGGCGAGCTGCATGGTGATGGTCGATCCGCCCGAAACAATGCGCCCGCCATTGAGAACCAGTTGAACTGCGGCCCGCATCAGCGCCACAGGGTCAATGCCAGGATGGCTGCGAAACCTGCGATCCTCATAGGCAATCAGCATGTCGATGTAGTCGGGATCCACCGCATCGAGCGGCACCGGAAGCCGCCAGACGCCCCCTTCGGTTGTATAGGCGCGCAACAGCTTGCCATTCCGGTCAAGAACCTCCCGCGAAACATCGGCGGCCTGATCCAGAGGTGGCGGAAAGGCCCGATCCAGCCGGTCAAGCATCAGGGCGGTAAAACCGGTCAGGAGCATCAGGGCGACCAGCACGGTGGCTGCCCGCCGCCATGGGCGCATGCCGGCCGCGGACTTCATGGCGATCCGAGTACTTCCATGAAGCCGGTCGCCGTCCGCGCCGCGAGTTCGGGCCGGTACATGTCTTCCACCACCGCGGCAGGATGATTGTAGATGCCGGGCGTTACGGCGCGGACCACATAGGCAGCCACAAAATCCCTGTTCGAGGTGGCGCCGCGGTCGAATGCTGCCATGAACCGGTCGCTGCGGAACTCTGAATGGCTCGCCGAAACCTCGCCCAGCCACGGGAAATTGCCCAGTTCGGCGCTGCCGACAAGCCGTGGATTGTCGATGACAAGCCCGGCAGGCAGCAGATCGGTGACCACCACACGCGACGGCCAGGCGTTGGCCTCACGCATCTGCAGCACCACCAGAAAGCGCTCGTTCTGCTGCACCGAGGATATCGAGGCCGGCTGTCCATCCAGCGTGTAGTAACTCCTGTTGATCAGGAACCCGGTTCCGCCGGCGCTCAGTGGTTGGGAGGGTGCTGCAATCGTGGTCACAACTGCATCCACTGGATCAGCGCCCTGGTTGACGATGGTCAGCGGGTTGTCGCGGATGGTCTCGCCGCTCAGCCGCGTCTCATAGGCGCCGGCAAAAGCTTGTCCGTTGACATTGACCGAGATCGACCTGTTGCCCGCCGCAATTGCTCGGGCGGCAAGCACCATCCAGGCATCTTCCTGCGTGCTGGTTGATTGCCGCGCTGACTTGGCCTCGCCGACAAAGCGGACCAGTTCGGGAACAATGCCCGGGGTCGGGGTCGATTCTGCCGCCAGTGCCAGCATCGCCGCACCGTCGCGCAAGGCCGAACCATAATCGTTGCGCGCACCCACGAGGGTTGCTGTCGAGCGCGCATGTTCAAATGCCGAACGGAAGCTTTCGGCCGCCCGCTGCGGATCGCCGTAAAGCGAAAGCGCTGCGCCGATCTGTGCCCGGGCAAGCGGCTGGGCGAAGGCGTCGATCTGGCTGTCGGAGTAGTACCGAAGATCGGTGGCCGCCGCCTTGCGGTTGCGTGCCAGCACATAGAGCGCATAGGCAATGGCGCTCCCCTCCGAGCTCACATCGGTTGTATAGGCCAGGGTGTTCTGCAAATTGTCGAGTGCCATGCGGCTCGCCACCGGTGGCACCGAAAACCCCTTCTCCATCGCGCGGGTGAGAAAATCGGTGACATAGGCGTCAAGCCAGAGATCGCCCGATCCCGGTCCCCAAAGACCAAAACTGCCCGAGGCGGACTGATAGGCGACAAGCCGGGTGATCGCATCGTTGACCCGTTTGCGGATGGTGTCCGCCTCATCGCCGCTGGCGCCATCGCCGAGTTCGCTCAGATACAATAGCGGCAATGCCCGGCTGGTGGTCTGCTCGGCACATCCATAAGGATAGCGGTCAAGCGCCATCAGCAGCGATGCCACATCAAAGGCTGCGTTGCGGGTCACTCCCACAGTGACGGAGGCGCCATCAAGCAGGCTGTCAGCCAGCAGCTCACCGTCGATCCGCAAGGTGCCGCCGCCACCGGCAAGACTGATCACGCGCTTGGTGGTCACAGGCATCGCCGCAGGTCTGACAGTGATCGTCTCCTCGCGGTCAAGCGATAGCCCGTCAGGTCCCGTCAACGCGATTGTCAGCGTATCGGCGCCGCTCTGAAGCCCCTCCAGCGGCATTACCAGGCTGGCGCGCGCGCCGGACGGCAGAGAAAGTGTCTGACGCAGCCCGCTGCCGCCCTGAACCCTTCCCGATGCGGTGAACAGCTCGACCGCGTAGTCACCCTCTGGACCGTCCGTGTTGGCCAGTTCGACCAGGATCTGCGACCGGTCACCGGGCGCAAGGAACTGCGGCAGGCTCGCGCTGATGACCACCGGATCGCGCACGATCACGTCGCGCGTCGCGTGCCCCACGGCGCCTGCACTCCAAGCCACGGCATTAACCCGGACCGTGCCGTTGAATTGCGGCATGTCGAAACTCACGATTGCGGTCCCGTCCCGTCCGACCTGGACCGGGCCTTCGTAGAAGGCGACCAGCTTCTCGCGCGGCGGACTGCCCTCCGAGCGCATCATCGCCCCGTCACCACCCGAACGGATCCGTCCAGTGATGCCGGCCGATCCGTCAATGAGGCGGCCATAGAGATCACGGATTTCAAGTCCCAGCGCCCGCTGCCCGAAATACCAGGCTTCAGGGTCGGCAACCTCGTGCCGGGTCAGGTTGAGGATACCCACATCAACCGCGGATACGCTGACGAAAGCCTCTTCCCCCGGTGTCAGCCCGGCGAGCGTGACCGGAACCGTGAAGGCGCCACGCGGTTTTGCCTGATCGGGAAGGTCGAGTGCGACATCCAGCTTCCGGCTGCCCGGCTCGACCGCCAGCCACTTGACCCCGATTGCGCGCATCGGCATGCGTGACTGTGCATCGGTTGGCCGGTAGAGCGTTGCGGTCACATAAGCGCCGGCGCCCCATTCCTCGGTTACCGGCAGATCTATGGTCGTACCTTCCATGCCGACCGAAGCGGTCACGGTCTCAATCAGCCGCTCGGTGCCGACGGTTACCAGAACCTCGCCGGCAAAGCGGGGCGATATCCTCAATCGCGCGGTTTCCCCTACCTCGTAGCTGTCCTTGTCGAGAGCGATCTCCAGACCTTCGGGGGTCTCGATCGATTTGGCCTCGACGTACCAGCCGGCATCGAACAGAACGCTGCTTTCAGCCCCGTCGGCGCCTGTCACGTCAAGCCGGTAGCGGCCCCAGTCGACCACCTCCGCGATCGATGCGATGCTGTCGCTTGCAATATCGATCACCCCGTCGGCAATCTCTGTGGTGAAGTCGACCACCTCGTAATTCCAGGAACTGCCCTGCCGGTACCATTGGTAATTGCGTTCAACCTTGACCAGCGACCACGATGTGCCCTGCATGGCGATACGCGATCCGGCTCTGTCGACGGCGATCAGCTGGAAGCCTGCCTGACTGTTTTCTGCCACCTGATGGTCTTCGAACAGCGGCTTGATGCCGATGCGCGGACCCTCGGCGGCAACCTTCAGTTCGACCGAGCGTTCGACGGCCCGGCCACCGCTCTCGGAGGCCCGAATGGTCACATTCGCCGTCAGAAACTGGGTCGTGTCGGGCATGTTATCGAGATCGATCCCGACAGTCGCCTCGCCCCGCTGGTCGAGTGGCGGAAGATTGTCGAGAGAAATTCTGGCATTTTCGAATTCCTCGTCCGCCAAGCCGAACTCGAATCCGGCGAAGCCTTCGAGCGACCTGGTCCGGCTCAGGACGATGTCGCCCTCGGTTGCCAGTCCCTCTGCTGGCGCGCCATAGAGATAGCGGCCTGTAACCTCTATGTCAGCCGGGACTTCCGGGCTGACGATGGCATCGCCGGCCTCCAGTTCGATTTCAATCCGGTCCGGTTGAAAGTCTTCGACCAGGAACGTCACTTCCGCCACGGCCGGTCGCTTCGGATCCGTATGCAGTGCCGCGCGCCACGCGCCATGCATGGCGTTTTCCGGCAGGGCCAGCGCCAGCGCATGCCCGCCCAAGGCCGCACCGTCGGAAACGATGCGCCGGTCTTCCACACCGTCCGGCCTTTGCAGGACCAGCGTCAGCGGCAGGTTTGCGATCGCGTTCGCGGTGCCATCGCGCGCCAGCGCCGAAAGATGAACGGTCTCACCGGCACGGTAGATACCGCGTTCGGTCCAGGCCATGACATCGACCCCGCCGGGAGAGGCGCGTCCAGCGACGCCCCGGTCCGACAGGTCAAAGCCGCCGCGGGTCAGGTCAAGAAACACGAAGTCGCCGTCCGGGCCCCTGGCCAGCAATGCTGCCGGTGCCAGTCCGGCCTGTCCGCGAATGAGCCCGGGCTGGAATGTGGCCCGGCCGTCTGAATCTGTGACAGCCTCGCCCAGGATCTCGTTGTTGCGGGCCAGCAGGGTGAGCCCGACAGCATTCAGTGGCCTGGCCGAATCCAGCGACCGCAAGAACACCGACAACCCGTCATCGCCGGCAAAGGTGCTGACGCCGATATCGGAGATCACGAACCACTGGGTGGCTCGTGCTTCCCAGTTCTCGCTCTTGTCGCCCAGCGGAACTGCGCTCAGCACATAGACCCCGGGCTTGCGTTCGGGCAGCAGGCTGTCCACGGGAATGCTGGTTGTGACTTCCCGGTTGGCCTCACCGGCAATCTCGATTGTGCCCTCCCATACCGAGGCCCCCAGATCCTCGGTGATCGTGTCGAGCGAGTAGCCGTCGAGTTGCCTGAGGAAGTCGGAACGGGCGATGATCTGAGACAGGGCACGCTCGCCGACACGATACAGTTTCAGATCCGCCGAGGGCGCGTTGATTGTTACCAGAGGTATGCCAAGCCGGGATTTAGCGGGCAGGACAAAGCTCGATCCGGTAAACCGCGCTGATGGCGCCCGGTCCCGTACATAGACCGACAGCTCCACGGGTGCCTCAAGCACTTCCCCTATCGATGACGGCAGGCCCTGGCGCAGCACGACTCGGTAACGCTGTCCATGCGAGAGACCGTTCACGCAGATTTGCCGCGTATCGGTGTCGATTGCGAGGGTGCTGGTTCCGTCAACACTGACAAAGCCGGCATAGTCCTGGCTCGTTACCAGGTCTTCGGAGAACTGCACGCAAACCCGCGGCGTTTCGCTGTCCGCGTCGACGGAATTGTCAACGACGCGAAAACCGCGGCTTGCCCGCAACTCCGCATAGGCCGAACGGAGGGCCGGTACTTCCTTGAGCTCGAGACTGGCCCGATAGGCTTCGAGCGCGGGACGCCAGTTCTGGGTGGTCTCGAACGCTTCGGCAAGAATGGCCAGTGCTCCCGCCCGCGTCGTCACCGTGCGCGACGTCCGGTAGGCGATGATTGCCGAGGAGACCGAAACCGAACGAAGGCTGCGCGCCAGGTTCTGGTCCTGTGGCGTATAGGCAAGTGCGGTCCGCGACAATCCAGCCCAGAGGTCGCTGCGTTCGGGCGCGGCGGCCGCAGCCATGGCGAAGTTGCGCACTGCACTATCCATGTCGCCGGATGCGAGCGCGGCGTCTGCCTGGCTTACCAGCCCGGCAACCCCTATGCTGCTGCCATTGCCGTACCGCGCCAGTGTGCGGTCACGGTAAGCCCGCGCCTCGTCGAGCACCGATGCCGGAACAAATGCCAGATCCGGGGCCGCGCCGAGATCAGGCTCTCCATCGGTCACCACCCGCCCCGCAACGGCTCCGGCAAACGGGTTCATCGTGTTATAGTCGGATTTCAGAAAGCACCATCCGGCTTTGACGTTGTAGGTAAAAGCCTTGCACTGCCGGTCCGTCAGACATTCGGCCTTGCACTGGTCCAGTCCGATATTCTGGACCGTCCGAAGGTCAAATCCGAAGTAGTCGGCATTTTCGGTCGTTTCGATCCGTCGAGGTCCGTCCTGTGACAGTGCCGCCACCGGCACGGAAAGCAACGCAATCAAGGTGCAGACAAGCATGCGGTTGAGTGCAGACATGGAACCTCCCGCGCCCGAACCCGGATCGGGCATTTCGAAACATCCGATCCCCGGTGGCACCGATCCATCGGACCGTGTGACGGTTCAGATCTTCAAGAAAGAGAGTAGGACCGGACAAGGGCGCTGGGCAAGGCCTTGCAATGAAGATTCCGGTGTTTGCCGTTCTTGGCCAAAAGCGGCATCTAAATCGATTGGAAATATTGCAACGCACCCCAGGAATAAGCTAGGAACTATCCATGAACTGGAGCATCGGGCCTTTTGTGTTCGGTCTTCCCAGCGGTTGCAGGCACGTCTTTGTCTTACAGCCGCCCTTTTCCAGATCGCATTATCGCTATATAATAAACAAGATCCATCGAGCACGCACCAAAATGACACTGCCTCAAATCAAGACAGACATGAATCAGGAGGAAATGAATCTCCTGCTTGTTCAGGCGCGCAAGGCCAGTGACCTGTTGAAGTCACTCAGCCATGAAACGCGGCTTATGATCCTGTGCATTCTCTCCGAGGGCGAGAAGTCCGTCTCCGAGCTCGAGGAAATCCTGGCCATGCCCCAGGCTGCAGTCTCGCAGCAATTGGCGCGCCTGCGCCTCGATGGTCTCGTCGATACAAGGCGCGAAGGCCGGATGATCTACTACTCGATCCTCAATCACGAGGTCTCATCGGTCATCGGCACGCTCTATTCGCTGTTTTGCGCCCCTGTGCGCAACGAGGCAGAGCAGCCCACCGACTGATCGCGCGATACCCGATCGAGCAGGCGCCACGATTACCGTTTCCTGCGCCTACATGTGAAAAAGCCCGGTCAGTTCACCACTGTCCGGGCTTTTGCTTGAAAACGTGATTTGCACGTATCCGTCAGGCGACCGCCCGCGCCAGTGCGCATTGTGACCACAATTCGCTCAGAGCGCCGGCCAGATGCTTGATGTCGGCATCGCTGTGCATCGGTGTCGGCGTGATCCGCAGGCGCTCGGTCTTGACCGGCACCGTCGGGTAATTGATCGGCTGCACGTAGATGCCGTGGCTTTCCATCAGCACGTCCGAAATCCACTTGCACTTCGAGGCGTTGCCAACCATCACCGGCACGATGTGGCTCGGATTTTCCATGTGTGGAATACCATGCGAGTCGAGCGCCCGGCGCACCTTTGCCACCGTGTCCTGATGGCGGCGGCGTTCCAACTGACTTGCCTTGAGATGACGGATTGATGCCGCAGCGCCCGCGGCGAGTGCCGGCGGCAACGCCGTGGTGAAAATGAAACCGGAAGCAAAGCTGCGAACGAAATCACAGAGCGCGCGCGATCCGGTGATGTATCCACCCATCACGCCGAATGCCTTGCCAAGCGTACCCTCGATCACGGTAAGGCGGTCCATCAGGCCTTCGCGCTCGGCAATGCCGCCGCCGCGCGGTCCATACATGCCCACGGCGTGAACCTCGTCGAGATAGGTCATGGCACCGAACTCGTCTGCCACGTCACACAGCGCCGCTATCGGCGCGACGTCACCATCCATCGAGTAGACGCTTTCGAAGGCGACCATTTTCGGTGCGGCCGGATCATCCAGTGCCATCAGACGGCGCAGGTCTTCGGGATCATTGTGCTTGAAGACCCGCTTCTCGCAGCGCGAATGGCGAATGCCCTCGATCATGGAGGCGTGGTTGAGCGCGTCGGAATAGACGATCAGGCCCGGAATCTTGCCCGCCAGGGTTCCCAGTGCCGCCCAGTTGGAGACGTAGCCGGATGTGAAAATCAGCGCGTCTTCCTTGCCATGAAGATCCGCAAGTTCCTCTTCGAGAAGCACATGGTAGTGATTCGTACCGGAGATGTTGCGCGTTCCGCCAGCGCCCGCTCCGCAGCGGTCGATGGCTTCCTTCATTGCATTCGTGACCAATGGATTCTGCCCCATGCCCAGATAGTCGTTGGAGCACCAGACTGTCACGTCCTGCGTGGAGCCATCGGCACGATAGCGGGTCGCGCGCGGAAAGCCGCCAGCGTGACGCTCGATATCGGCAAAAACCCGGTAGTTGCCGGCCTTGTGCAGGCCACCGAGCTTGTCCTCGAAGAACGCTTCAAAATCCATGGTATTCTTCCTATGTGTCACTTCCAAGATGCGAGACAATGCCAGTTTCGTCAACCCGGAAATCGAATTTTCGACGGCAGTCATATGGTCGCACAGGCGAGACCGACCGAGCTTTGTCCTATGTCAAATCGCCAGAAGAAGTTTTCCGCCGTTCGCATCCCTTCGTTTACGGGCCGAAAACCACGTCTCCCAATATAGGTCGGCCTCTTCTCAAAGGTAGGTCGAGCGTTCCAGAGGCGTGATTTCATTGTCGAATGCGACGAGCTCCTCGCGCTTGATCTCGGCAAAGATCTTGCGCAGTTCCGGACCAAACAGACGCCGGATGAAATCGGACCGTTCAAAGTCCTCGATCGCGTCGTCCATGTCATCGGAAAGTTGCGGCAGCGGCACGTTGTAGGCATTGCCCTCCACCGGCGGCGGCGGCAGCTTGGCGGTCTCCAGCCCCTCGAGCATCCCGCCCAACACACCGGCCAGAACGAAATAGGGATTGGCATCGGCGCCCGACATCCGGTGTTCGAGACGCCGCGCCTTGTCATCGGACGCCGGTACACGGACCACCACCGAGCGGTTGTTGCGCCCCCAGGCAATCCGCGTCGGTGCATAGGAGCCTGGCTGCAGCCGCCGATAGCCGTTGAAGCCCGGGATGTAGAGCAGCAGCGTATCCTTAAGCGTTGCCAGCAGGCCCGCGGCTGCATGCTGAAGTCGCAAGTCTCCAGCCTCGCCGGCAAAAACGTTGTTTCCGTCCCCATCAAGGACACTGGCGTGGACATGCATGCCGTTGCCGGGCCACTCGAGGAAGGGTTTCGCCATGAACGTGGCGCGAAGCCCGTGCTTGTGAGCCGATTCGGTGATCAGCCGCCGCAGCAGCACGGTATCGTCGGCAGCAGCCATCGCATCGGCGCGGTGCTTGAGATTGACCTCGAACTGTCCCGGTGCCGCTTCCTTGATGATGGTATCGATCGGCAGCCCCTGGGCGACGGCTGCAGCGCGGATCTCGGCAAACAGTTCGCTCTGGCCGCGCAGCTCGGACAGCGAATACATCTGCTGCTGGTCCGGCCCCGGCCCCTTGTCCTTGCCCATCCGGCCCGATCGCTGGAACACGGCAGGATCCACCAGGTAGAACTCGAGCTCGAACGCGGTCACAGGCTTGAGGCCCTTCGCGGCATATCGGTCGACGATGCGTTGCAGCACATTGCGCGGATCATAGGCGCAGGGTTCGCCGGATTCCGTGTACATCGACATCAGCACCTGCGCCGAGGGGCGCGGCGCCCATGGCGCCCGGTTGATGCGTCCGGGAATGGCCCGGCAGTAGCCGTCGATGTCGCCGGTCTCGATATGGATCCCGGTCGCCTCGACCTCCCGGCCCCAGATATCCAGGCCGAAGATCGACAACGGCATGTTGATGCCCGGATAACCGGCCTTGGCGAGCGCTTCGGTCGGGCCCCATTTGCCGCGCATCACGCCATTGATATCGGGAATCAGAAAATCGACCGATTCGATATCAGGATTGTCGGCCAGGAACCGTTCGGCTTCTTCGTTTGTGGGAAGGTCTGCGTTTTGCATTTCCGTGCTGGCGCTCTCGCGCATAGTATCACCTTGCCCCTTCAGGGCCCCTTCAGGACTTTCAGTTGCCGCGCCACGAACCGGTACTGTTTGCCGGGATAGGTTAGACTGCAGTGCCGCTTTGAACCCATGCATATACATTATCGCGTGAGTGACAACATTTGAGTGCGGCGGGCGGCAGGAGAAAGCCGCGGCGCTTGTCCGCGCTGAAAAATTGTGCACACACTCGGTTAAAGGTCAAACCGATTTCATCGCGGCCTCTCTGAAAACAATCAGGAACAGATATAATGCGCGTCAACGTGTCTTCTCACGATCTCAAGGTTTCCGACCACAAGCACCACCTTCATCCATTTACCGAGCATGGCGCCTTGGGAATCGATGAGCGGCGGGTCATCTCCCGTGCCGACGGTGTCTGGCTTTGGGATACGGACGGAAACCGCATCATGGACGGCATGGCCGGGCTGTGGTGCGTCAATGTCGGTCACGGCCGGCAGGAAATCGTCGAAGCCGTCCGCGCGCAGATGAGCGAGCTGTCCTATTACAATACGTTCTTCAAGACCACGCATCCGCCAGTGATCGAACTGTCGCAGATGCTCAGCGATCTGGCGCCGGAACACATCAACATGGTCTTTTATGCCGGTTCCGGCTCCGAAGCCAACGACACGATCCTCCGCCTGGTGCGCAGCTATTGGGCGCTGAAGGGACAGCCGGGCAAGAAGGTGGTGATCAGCCGCAAGAACGCCTATCACGGCTCGACCATGGCCGGTGCTTCGCTCGGCGGCATGGGCGCCATGCACAGCCAGGGCGGCCTGCCGATCCCCGACATTCACCACATCGACCAACCTTACTGGTTCGGCGAAGGCATGATGACCGGCATGAGCGAGGACGAATTCGGCCTCTGGGCCGCACGAGAACTCGAGCGCGCCATCGAGGAAATCGGCGAAGAAAATGTCGCCGCCTTCATCGCCGAGCCGATCCAGGGCGCCGGCGGCGTGATCGTGCCGCCAGCCACCTATTGGCCCGAGGTCAAGCGGATCCTCGAAGCCCGCGATATCCTGTTCGTTTCCGACGAAGTCATCTGCGGCTTCGGCCGCACCGGCGAGTGGTTCGGTTCCGGCTACTACGACATGAAACCGGATCTCATGGCGATCGCCAAGGGGCTCACCTCCGGCTACCTGCCGATGGGCGGCGTTCTGGTCTCCGACGAGATCGCCGAAGTCCTGCACAACGAGGGCGTCGAGTTCTTCCATGGCTACACCTATTCGGGTCATCCGGCCTGTTGCGCCGCGGCCATAGCAAATCTCACCATCATCAAGCGCGAGGGACTGGTCGATCGCGTCCGCGACCAGATCGGACCCTATTTCCAGGAGCGCTGGAAAGCGTTGGAGGACCACCCCATGGTCGGCCAGGCCCGCATGGTCGGCATGTTCGGTGCGCTGGAACTCGTACCCGATGAAAACGACCTGAAGAAGCGCTTCGACAATGTCGGCAAGGTCGGCACAATCACCCGCGATCATTCCTTTGCCAATGGTCTGGTGATGCGCGCGGTGCGTGACTCGCTGATCATCTCACCACCGCTGAGCATCACCGAGGAAGAAATCGAAGTCCTGATTGCTTCAGCCAGGAAAACACTGGATGCCGCCTGGAATGACGTGCGCAAGCAGGGGCTCGCCTGAACCGCCGCCAGGCCGCTTAACCTTTACGCTTAAGCTTAACGCCGGGTTGTCAGACCCGGCGTTTCCGTTTGCGCTAGAATGACCGCATCCTAACAGGAGAGATCACCATGCGTGGCAGTCAAACATCCGGGCGGTCCGGTGTAAGCGACGCCAACCGGAACGGTTTGCTCGACCTGCTTCGCTTTGCGGCGGCGATGACGGTTGCTGTCTACCATTTCCTCTACCGCGGAGCTCAGGAAGGCGGTTATCTGGAGTTTTCCTTTGCTGCCGCTGGCGTCTCGGTTTCACTGGGCTATCTGGGCGTCAATCTCTTCTTCATGATTTCGGGTTTCGTCATCATCTGGTCGGCCACCGGCCGCGACTGGTATGGATTTTCGGTGGGGCGGGTGGCCCGGCTCTATCCGGCCCACGTGGTGGCCATGACCATCACCTTTCTGGCGATGCTTTGGTGCGCACAACCGCCCTACAGCACCGACGTGTTTGAGTGGCTGGCAAACCTCACCATGCTCGCGCCGATGTTCGGATCCGACTTCATGGATGGTGCCTACTGGTCCATCGTCATCGAGATCATCTTCTATGGCTGGGTGGCAATCGGCCTGTTCACCCGGGTGTTACCGCGCCACACCGATACTGCTGTGGCAGTCTGGATGCTGCTGGTGATGGTCAACAACACGATGCTGGGGTCACGTCCGGTCGAACTGTTGTTTCTCACCGAATATGGAAGCTATTTCGCGCTCGGAGTCATGACCTGGCGGATTTCGTCGCAGGGCGCCGGCGCTTTGCGTCTGCTGATTGCCGGAGTAGCGCTGATCATGACCTTCCACGCAGCCGAAGTGCAACGGCTCGACGTCGTCTTCCGCCTCGGCGAAGCCTCGAGTGCGGCCGTGGTGGCCCTAGCAAATGCGGGCATAGTTGCAGCATTTTTGTCGGCCGCTGCCCTTGGCCGCCATGTCAGGGCTGGGTCCTGGATCCTGGTGCTCGGCGGCCTCAGCTATCCTTTCTACCTGGTCCACCAGAACGCCGGTTACATCCTGATGAGCACCGTGGAGCCGACCATCGGAAAATGGGGTGCCTTTGCACTGGCGCTGACCTTGTCGCTGGCTGTCAGCTGGTGGATTTTCGCCCGCATCGAGCCTGTGGGCCGGGCAATCATTCGCGCGCTGTTCGCGCCCGTTGGCCGGTTCTTGCCCCGGACCACGACACCATACCCCACCACGACGCCATACCCCGCGCCAGCCGAATAGGGCGATCAGACGCGGGGAATAACAAGAAGGGGCGGCCAATGTAGCCGCCCCCACCAATTGTCATAAGTCCGCAGAAGCGAGATTACTGCGGCAGCTGGTCGTCGATGCCCTTGACGTAGAAGTTCAGGCCGGCGAGTTCGCCGTCTTCGGCAACAACACCATCAGCCAGCCATTCCGAACCGTCCTGCTTCATGATCGGGCCGGTGAACGGGTGGAATTCGCCCGAGGTGATTTTCGCCTGGGTTTCTTCCGCCATCGCCTTAACATCGTCAGGCATGTTGGTGTAGGGCGCCATCACGACGTGGCCCTCGGCCATGCCGGCCCAGGTCCGCGACTGTTCCCAGGTGCCGTCGAGAACCGCGCTGATGCGTTCGACATAATACGGGCCCCAGTCATCGATGATGGAGGTAAGCTGTGTTTCCGGACCGAAGGCGATCATGTCTGATGCCTGGCCGAAGGCATGTGCACCGCGCTCGGCGGCAACCTGCATCGGTGCTGTGGAATCGGTGTGCTGGGTCAGGATGTCGACACCCTGGTCGAGCAGCGCCTTGGCCGCATCGGCTTCCTTGCCCGGATCAAACCAGGTGTTGACCCAAACGACCTTGAGCTTGAAGTCCGGATTGATCGACTGCGCGCCCAGCATGAACGAGTTGATGCCCTGGACAACTTCCGGGATCGGGAACGAGGCGATGTAGCCGGCCATTCCGGCTTCCGACACCTTGGCGGCGATCTGACCGATCACATAGCGTCCCTGGAAGAACTTCGAGTCATAAGTCGCAACGTTGGGATGGTCGGTCTTGTAACCTGTTGCGTGCTCGAACTTCACATCCGGAAAATCCTTGGCAACCTTGTTGGTCGGATCCATGTAGCCGAACGAAGTTGTGAATATGATGTTACAGCCGGAACGGGCGAAACGCTCGATGGCGCGCTCGGAATCCGCGCCTTCCGGCACGCTTTCCAGATAGGCGGTTTCAAGCTTGTCGCCGAGTTTTTCTTCCGCATATAGACGGCCCTGATCGTGCTGATAGGACCAGCCGAAGTCACCCACCGGGCCGACATAGATGAAACAGGCCTTGACCTTGTCCATGCCCGCGGCGCTTGCTGGAGCTGAGATGCCGGCGAGCGCAGTGGCCGCGGCAAGGAGAAGAAGTGTTTTTTTCATTGGGTTCACCCTGTCTGGTTGGTTGTTGACATCATGCCGGGGGTATTTTGCCTACCTTTCCGGCACAAAGGATTTGCCGAGCGAAGCCGGCGTGTTGATGAGCGTCATCCTGCGATTCAGCGATATGATCACCAGTACCGCAATCGTGGCGAGGTAGGGAAGAGCCGAGAGAAATTGTGAAGGAATTCCCAGACCCAGCGCCTGTGCGTGCAATTGCCCGATCGAGACCGCTCCGAACAGATAGGCACCGGCGAGCACCCGGGTTGGCCGCCAGGAGGCGAACACCACCAGCGCCAGCGCGATCCAACCGCGCCCGGCAGTCATGTTCTCCACCCATTGCGGCGTGTAGACGATGGACAGGTGAGCCCCCGCAAGTCCCGCGCAGGCGCCACCGAACATGACCGCCAGATAGCGCGTACGCACGACCTTGACCCCCAGCGCATGTGCCGAGGTATGGCTGTCACCGATGGCTCTGAGCCTTAGCCCCGCACGGCTCCTGAACAGGAACCAGTTCACGCCGATCACCGCGATGATCGAGGTGTAGAAGATCGGGTCCTGGGAAAACAGCAAGCGTCCGAAGAACGGTATGTCGGAGAGAAGCGGGATCTCGATTGCCGCCAGCTTCAGGCCGGGAAGTCCGATGAAGGCTTCCCCGATCATGCCCGACAGACCGAGCCCGAGGATGGTCAGCGCCAGGCCGGTCGCCACCTGGTTTGCCACCAGTGTCAGTGTCAGGAACCCGAACAGCAGCGAGAACAGCATGCCCGCGACCAGTCCGCCAAGGGCGCCGAGCCCGGCCGACCCCGTCAGTTGCGCGATGGCGAAGGCCGCGACCGCGCCCATGATCATCATGCCCTCGACACCCAGATTGAGAACGCCGGAACGCTCGACGACCAGTTCGCCAATGGCCGCCAGCAGCAGCGGCGTGGCGGCGGTCATGATCGTCAGGATGATTGCCTGGGTCATATCCATCAGGCGGCACTCCCCTTCTGTGCTGAGCCGAAGACCAGCCGGATGCGGTAATGGATCAACGTGTCGCATCCCAGCACGAAGAACAAAAGCAAGCCCTGGAACAGCCGGGTGACCTTGTCGGTGATGCCGATCGAGATCTGCGCCGCCTCGCCGCCAAGATAGGTCAGCGCCAGAATAAGCCCTGCCGCAACGATCCCCAGAGGATTGAGCCGCCCGAGGAAGGCCACGATAATGGCCGTGAAACCGTAGCCCGGCGAAATCACCGGGCGGAGCTGGCCGATGGCGCCCGACACTTCCGATATGCCGGCGAGGCCTGCAAGAGCACCGGAGATCAGAAAGGCGAAATAGACCATCTTCTTGTCGGAGAAGCCGGCAAACCGCCCTGCCCGCGCCGACTGGCCGAGCACGCTGATCTCGAACCCCTTGAGCGTCCGGCGCATGATGAACCAGAGCACCAGCGCCGCAATCAGCGCGAAACCGAAGCCCCAATGGGTCTTTCCGGTCTCGATGATCCTCGGCAAGATCGCGTTATCGGCAAAATTGCGGGTTTCGGGAAAATTGAAGCCTTCCGGATTGCGCCACGGGCCGCGGACCGTCCAGTCGAGCAGCAGTTGCGCGACATAGACCAGCATCAGGCTGGTCAGGATTTCGTTGGTGTTGAGCCGTGCTTTCAGGAAGGCCGGAATCGCCGCATAGGCGGCTCCCCCGATCATTGCGCAGATAAGCATCAGCGGCAGCATCAGCGTTGACTCCCAACCATGGAACACCACCGGCAAAACCGATCCTGCCATCGCCCCGATGATGAACTGGCCTTCCGCACCGATGTTCCAGTTGTTGGAACGGTAACAGACCGACAGGCCGACAGCGATCAGGATCAGCGGCGCCGCCTTGATAGCCAGTTCATGCAGTGACCAGACCTCGGTCAGCGGCTCGATGAAGAAGCTGTAGAGCGCAGAGACCGGATCCTTTCCAAGCGAGACGAAGAGGATCACGCCCGCAATCAGGGTCAGCCCCAGTGCAATGAACGGCGACAGCACCGAAAACAGCGCCGACATGTTTTCACGTTTTTTCAGCTCAATGCGCATGGACGGCCTCCGCGTGAGCCTGGCCGGTTCCATCGTGGAAACCGCCCATCAACAGGCCGATCCGCTCTCGCGTCATGGTCGACGCGGGCTCGGGAGAGGAAAGCCGGCCCTCATTGATGACCGCGATGCGGCTTGCAATTTCAAACACTTCATCAAGGTCCTGGCTGATGACAACCACGGCGGAACCGCTCTTGGCGAGGTCGATCAGAGCCTGGCGAATGCGGCTCGCGGCACCTGCGTCAACGCCCCAGGTCGGTTGGTTGACCACCAGCACTACCGGCTGCCGGTCAAGTTCGCGCCCGACAATGAATTTCTGCAGATTGCCGCCCGACAAAGACCCTGCTGCCGGGTCTTCACCGGATTTGCGTACATCCATGGCCTCGCAGATGCGTTTGGCGGCCTTTGCCACGGCACCGGTGTTTATCAGCCCCAGTGGTCCGCCGGAGAGAAATGTCGCGCTGTCGGATGTATGGCGTGACAGTACCAGATTGGCGGTCAGCGGCATTTCGGTGACGGCCGCGTGGCCATGCCGTTCCTCCGGCACGAAGCCACAGCCGAGCAGCCGCCGCTCGGTGATCCCCATCCGGCCCGCCGACTTGCCACGGATCCGGATTGCGTCGGCGTCGCCAACCTTCTCTTCGCCCGAGAGAACGTCGAACAGTTCGCTCTGGCCATTGCCTGCGACACCGGCGATCGCGACGATTTCGCCGGCCTTTACCGAAAGATCGATATCCCTGAGCGCCACCGCAAACGGCGAGCGTGACGGGGCACTCAGATTGCGGACCTCGATCAGCGTCTCGCCCGGTTCACCCAGGCCGGCGCCGGAGATTTCGGCCACCTCGCCGCCCACCATCATCCGGGCAAGCGACGACGGCGTTTCCTGTCTCGGATCGCATGCCCCGGTGACCTTGCCATGACGCAGGACGGTGGCCCGGTCGCAGATCCGCTGAACCTCCTCAAGGCGGTGGGAAATGTAGAGAACCGAACGCCCTTCCGCTTTCAGCTTGGCAAGCGTTTCAAACAGCTTGTCGGCCTCCTGCGGCGTCAGCACCGAAGTCGGCTCATCAAGGATGATCAGCTCCGGGTTTTGCAACAAAGAACGGACAATCTCGATCCTCTGGCGTTCCCCGACCGACAGGTCGGCGACATGCGCGGACGGATCCAGCGGCAGGCCGTATTCGAGTGAAAGCCGCCTTGCCTCTTCGGAGATCCGGTCAATCGGAACGTTGCCGTCAAGCGCAAGCGCGATGTTCTCAGCGACAGTCAGCGCCTCGAACAACGAGAAATGCTGGAAAACCATGCCGATACCCGTCGCGCGGGCCTCTCCCGGGCTGCCGATTGTCACCGGGTTGCCTTTCCAGAGAATGCCGCCGGCACTGGGATCAAGCACGCCGAACAACATTTTTACCAGCGTTGATTTGCCCGCGCCGTTTTCCCCCAGCAATGCATGGATTTCGCCCGGAGCAATAGAGAGATCGATTTCGTCACAAGCCCGGAGGCTTCCAAAAATCTTGGTCAGCCCTCTTGTTTCCAGAAGCGGCGCTTCGGTTTGCTCGTTGATCACGTCACCCCCTGACTTCATCACCTGCGGAATCGCTCAGTTTTGAGGCATTATCTCCGCAAGCACAAGAAACAAGCTTCACCATGTGGTCGGGAAATTCAAGTGAGCGAATTCCGACCAGGCCATCGTCGCAGATCCCACCAAACGCAATATTTTTGCGTCGCACAAGTGGGGCTCGTTTGAAAACTACAAGCAATTTCAACGCTCGCGTTTCAAGACCCTTCGAAAAAAGCAGCAGCCGCCGCCTTTTCTCAAGATTATCCTGAGAGTGTTTCAGCGCGTATTGCTGGAGTTCACCGCCGCTGTCATGGCAGCAGAACCGTCGTACCGGTGGTCTTGCGTCCTTCCAGATCGCTGTGCGCCTGGGCGGCTTCAGCCAAGGGGTAGCGTTGATTGATGTCGATCTTGACGACGCCGCGCGAAACCACGTCGAACAGCGCGTTGGCCGATGCTTCCAGTTCCGGGCGCGTCGCAATGTAGGTGAACAGCGTCGGTCGGGTGGCGTAGAGCGACCCCTTCTGCGAAAGAATACCGATATTGAACGGCTCGATCGGACCCGACGACTGGCCGAAGCTGGCCCACAGACCGCGCGGCCTCAGGCAGTCGAGCGAACCGGGAAATGTGTCCTTGCCGACGGAATCATAAACCACGTCGGCACCCTTGCCGCCGGTGATCTCCCTGACCCTCTCGACGAAGTCCTCGGTTCGGTAGTTGATGACGTGATCGTAGCCGTTGGCCGAAGCCAGTTCCGCCTTCTCGCTGGACCCGACGGTTCCGATTACGGTCGCGCCAAGCGCCTTTGCCCATTGGCCGACTATCAGGCCGACGCCCCCGGCTGCCGCATGATACAGGATCGTGTCGCCCGGCTTGACGTCATAGGTACGCCGAAGCAGGTACTCGGCTGTCATTCCCTTGAGCATCATGCTGGCGGCCACATCAAGCGCGATGTCGTTGGGAACCTTGACGATTTTCGTCGCCTCGATCACGCGCTCCTGCGCGTAGGCACCGATCGGTCCTGCATAGGCAATCCGGTCGCCCTCCTTGAAAAGGCTGACACCTTCGCCAACGGCTGTAACGACGCCGGCGCCTTCATTTCCCGGAACCAGCGGCAAGCCCTGCGGTGCGGGATAAAGCCCGGTGCGAAAATAGACATCGATGAAGTTGAGGCCGACCGCTTCCTGACGGATCCGCACCTCTCCCGGACCAGGATTCCCGACCTCGTGATCACGCCATTCCAGAACTTCCGGTCCGCCATGCTTGGAAACAACGATTGCCTTCATGTGGGTGTCCTCTCTTACGGTCTCGGCTTGCGCCGATTGTTATCTCTCATGCGGGCTGCGATCAGCGCCGCCCCAACCCCGGAAACAGCTGCATGATCCCGCCAATCACAAACAGATAGGCTCCGGTCAGCATCACCGCCCACATCAGCCAGTCCGGGCTCTGGAAGTGCAACAGCAGCGCGTATCCCGAGAGCACCGACCAGACTGCGAAAACCGTAAGATTGACCGGCCGCAAGCGTACAACCCGCACCGGGTGCAGAAAATTGATCGGCAGGAAGGTCATGAAAACTGCCGCCAACACGATCAGGAAAGCCACGATCTCGGAAGGATTGGTGACAAACAGGGTGAACACCAGCATGTTCCAGACCACCGGAAAGCCCGAGAAGAAGTTTTCGTCCGTCTTCATGCCCATGTCAGCGTAATAGATCGCGCTCGACACCACGATCAGTCCGGCGGCGACGAAGGACAGCGGCTCGCCGATCATGCCGCTCTGGTAGAGTGCGAAAGCCGGTATCAGGACGTAAGTCACGTAATCGATGACATTGTCGAGCATGGTGCCGGACCAGTTCGGCAGCACTTCCTTGACATTGAGCTTGCGCGCGATCGGCCCGTCGATGCCGTCAATCAGCATGGCGACCGCAAGCCACCACCACATATCGACAAACCGCTCTTCTGCAGCCGCCACCAGAGCAAGGAACGCCATGAACGAGCCGCTGGCGGTCAGGATATGAACCGAAAACGCCCTGATCTCCGCGTAGGGAACGCGGCGGTATTTGAATGGAAGCTTCATGCCGCCAACGCCTCCCAGCGCAGTCTCAGTTCGGGCCGCTCCAGTCGAGGGCGCAGATTTCGGCCGAGCGGCCGGCAAAGTTCCAGTTGCGGCCAAAGGCGCGCATCTTGGAACGTTCGGATTTAGCCACGATGATTTCCGGCGCAATCCAGTATTCGGAATTGCTGATCACCGTATCCTCGCCGTGGTTCTTGCCCGGTATCGGCGAAACGATCCCGTCGATGATTTTGGGAATCTTGACGATTCGCTTCTTGTCCTCGACCTCATAGCTGATCGGCTCCTGCTGCACACCGAGGAAATTGCCGACCAGGATGGAAAGCAGCGAAGTTGTTCCGCCAGCCTTGCCCGTAAAAATCTTGGTGAAGGCCTTGGTGGCGTAGATAGAGGCGCGCTTGTCGACAAACAGCCCGGCGGTCCAGTTGCCGCGGCTCATGTAGCCGGGGATCTCCATGATCAGGCCAAGATTGAGGCCGGAAAGATCGGTGTCGCCGTAATAGCCGTTATCAACCCGGAACCCCGCCCATGTCTGACAATAGCCCTCGGTGGGCGGATGCTGGCCGAGCGAGATCACGCAGGGGCAGAAAACTGTGCAATTGCACGAAAGCACCAGTTCACCCTTCAAAGCCCACTCTACATCAGCCATGAAACCTGTCTCCCTCAAGCCCTTGTTATTATGTCAGGGCGACCCATACCAGGACCGCTCCCCAGATACTTACTATCGCGCCGCCGGCTTTGGTTGTCACCCGCCCGGTTTCGGTTTTTTCGAGAAATGCGAACACCGTGAGCGCCGTCATCCAGACCACATTCATGCTGCCCACTGCAAGCATGATCAGCATCAATGCCCAGCAGCACCCGAGGCACCACACGCCCTGTTCGACACCGAGCCGGAAAACGCCGCCCACGGTTGTCTTCCAGCGGGCGAACAGGGTCGTGAACGGGTTGCGGCACTTCGTCAGGCATGCATGTTTCAAGGAGGTGAACTGGTAGAGCCCTGCGCCAATCAGGATGCCTCCTGCAATCAGGCCCTGGACCGGTCCGGTGGCCGATATGTCTGCGATCTGGACGATAGCCAATTGCACGGAGGTAAAGCCTATCGCGGCCAACGCCCAGACAAACAGGTAGCCCGCGGTCAGCACCACAGGATGAACCACCGGCTCGCCGCGGGCCGCAGCTGTGTCGGCGATCTCGGCATAGGTCCGGATCATCGGCGCGGCGGTCGGCAGCATCATCGCGGCGGCCATCGCAAACCACATGACGTAAAGTGCCAGTGCGGTGGAAAGAACGGGCCCCCCGGCGAGCCCGATTCCGGCATCCCCCGACAGGCACAAGGCCGCGATTGTTGCAGCAAATGAACCGGGTTCGAAGGGAAGATAGGGGGAAATCAGCGACATGCCCGGTCCGAGCGGATGAGCCGATCCCTGCAACTGCGCAACAGATCCGGCCATTCCCATCACGAACCACCAGGCGGCACCCGCAGTCAGCACAACCATTGCCAGCACTGGCCACAACGGACGCCGTGCAAGCCCGGCGATCATCCTGCCGGACCGGTCTAGCCGGTCAAAGCGGCCGTCGAGCGGGTCTGTGTTTGCACGGGGCGTGAACATGCGCCAAATGATCCCATGGAGTTCGTTCGTCTGGGGATGTAAAGGATGGATCAACCAGATGGCAATCGGTAACACGTTGAGAGGTCGAAGAATTGCAGCAGCATCATGATATTGCCGTCGTCGGCGGCGGCCTTGCCGGATCCGTGGCTGCGCTAGCCGCCGCTGCCGAGGGATGGCGCGTGGCCTTCATCGCACCGGCACCGCCGCGCCAGGATGGACGGACGACCGCCCTGCTGTCGGAATCGATCGACCTGCTTTCCCGCCTTGGCGTATGGGAAGATGTCCGCGGCGTTTCGGCGCCGTTGCGAACGATGCGGATTCTGGATGGCACCAGCCGCCTGTTCCGCGCCCCACCGGTGTCGTTCCGCTCGAGTGAAATCGATCTCGATGCCTTCGGCTACAACATTCCCAACCAGCCGCTTTTCTATGTGCTTCAGGAAGCAACGCGCAAGTCCGACCTGATCGAGCGGTACGAAAGCCCTTTGGTGGATGCCGAGCAGTCCGATGGCGCCGTCACCCTGTTTCTCGAAGACGGTACAGAGCTGACCGTGCTTGCAGCCCTCGCAGCTGACGGTCGTGGCTCGAGACTGCGCGAAGCGATCGGCATACGGGTCAAGACCTGGACATATCCGCAGACCGCTCTCGTGATGAACTTTTCGCACGGCATCGCCCACGCCGACACCTCGACCGAGTTTCACACCGAACAGGGTCCGTTCACCCAGGTTCCGCTGCCCGGCAAGCGCTCCAGCCTGGTCTGGGCCGTCCGGCCGGAGGACGTGGATGCAATCCTCGCCCTGCCCCGCGAAACACTCAACCGGGAGGTCGAAACAAGAATGCGTTCCATCCTTGGAGCGGTTGAGGTCGAGGGAAAGGTGCAGGCCTGGCCTCTGTCGAGCCTGATCGCGGACAGTTTCGGCACGGGACGAACCATGCTTGTTGGAGAAACCGGCCACGCCTTCCCGCCAATCGGAGCCCAGGGTCTCAATCTTGGCCTGCGCGACATCATGCAGGCCGTCAGCACGATTCTGGACGCCGGTGGACCACAGAACGCCGCGGAAGCCGTCCGATCCTTCAACCGTCAACGCCGCGCCGATGTCACCAGCCGGACAGCCGGGGTCGACCTGCTCAACCGGGCGCTTTTGAGTTCCTTCCTGCCGGTCCAGGCACTTCGCGCCGGCGGTCTGGCGGCATTGTCCGCCATTCCGCCGCTGCGGCTGCTTGCCATGCGCGAAGGCATGACACCTGGCTGGCGCCGCAGTGGCCTTGCGAAATCAGGATCCCAGCGCTTGTAGCATCACTTTCATAAATGTCTGCAGGAACCTGAAATCACAATATTTCATAATTCTAAAACACCTCTCAACGAGGAATTCTGTCCGTTCAGCCGGGAAAGAGATCGGGCGGCAAGGTGCCGCTGGTGATCAACCACAGCAGAACTGAGACGCTGCCGACACTGCAGACGGTGGTGACCAGCACGGTGGCGGAAGCGCGCTCGACCCATGTCGAGTACTGCTGGGCAATGACAAACACATTGGTTGCGGTCGGCAGAGAGGCCAGCAGCACCGCAGTGTAGACCCAGACCGGTTCGAAATCGCCGATCAGGCTCAGGCCCAGATACATCATCACCGGATGGGCGATCAGTTTCATCGGCACGATGAAGCCCAGCTCCACCGGTACCCGCTTGAGCGGCCTGAGCGCCAGCGTCACTCCCATCGCAAACAGGGCGCAGGGTGCAGCCGCCTGGGCAAGATAGTCGATCAGCCGTCCGACCGGGAGCGGCGGCACGAACTCGATCCAGGCGGCGGCAACACCGACTATCGTTGCCAGGATGAAGGGATGAAGGGCTATCTTGCGCACGACACCAAGCGCCAGCGCCCCCGGGCTGCGGTGGTCGCCGCCCGAAAGCGCCATCATCATCGGAGCGATGGTGAAATGCATGATGTTCTCGAAGCAGAAAATCAGTGCCACCGGCACCGCGGCCGGTTCCCCGAAGGCCAGAATGGCGATGCCCGGGCCCATGTATCCAATGTTGCCGTAGGCGCCCGCAAGCCCCTGGATCGTGGCTTCGCCGATCAGTGCACGGCGAACGAGGATGCTTGCGGCAAAGACCAGAGCGAACACCGTATAGGTGACCACCATGCTGGTCAGCACGTAGTCCCAGCGCGCCAGCTGTTCGATAGGGGTGCGCGACAGGAGCTTGAAAAACAGCGCCGGCAGCGACACATAAATGATGAAGGTATTGAGCCAGCCCATCGCCTCCTGGGGCTGCCGGGTAATCCGCGCGGCAATGTAGCCAAGCAGGATCAGCCCGAAAAACGGCAGCACCAGACCAGTGATTTCAGCCATGCTTGATACCCGCCTGCGCTCTTAATACATTGCCTAAGCGATTGAAGGGGGTAGGTTCCCGGCGCTGCGCCGTCAAGGCCAAACAGTTGAACTTCTGTCCACGGTTCCCATCTTAAAGGGCAAAGGAACAAAGACATGCAGCTCAAAGAAGCCAAATTTCAGATCGGACAAATCGTCAAACACCGGATCTTTCCGTTCCGGGGGGTCATTTTCGATGTCGACCCGGTCTATGCCAACACCGAAGAATGGTGGAACGCGATTCCCGAGCAGGTGCGCCCGCGCAAGGACCAGCCATTCTATCACCTTCTCGCGGAGAACGATGAGACCGAATACGTGGCCTATGTATCGGAGCAGAACCTGCTGATCGATGACAGCGACCACCCGGTGCGCCACCCGCAGCTGGGCGATTTCTTCGAGGCCCAGGTCGATGGCGTCTACAAGCCCAAGGAGCGGATCAGCCACTGATTCAAGAGATCTGCCGGCAGCGCTCTTGAACAACAAAAAGGCCCGGATGCGTGATGCATCCGGGCCTTTTTGTTGAAAACCGCTTGGATCAGTTTTTCTTGGCTGCCGCCTGTGCCTCTTCAAGCTTCTTGCGGGCTTCCTCGGCCTTCTTGGCCATTTCTTCCTGCAGCAGGCGCTGGCGCTCCTGAAGTTCGGACTGGGCGATCGGATCGCCGTCCCAGGCCTGGGTAAAGCCCTCGAGCGAAATCTTCAGTGGGTTCGGCGTACGCTGGTAATTGACCGACGTCAGAACCAGTTCGCCGCCCTTCTTGAACGATGACACCATGGCGTCGGTCAGCAGAATTTCCGCGACGCAGGTTTCGGGCATGCAGATCGCATACTCGACGCGCTGGGCCTGGCCGCCATCAACCTGCAGGTTGACGCCGGGCTGGATCAGGCGCGCTGTCGGCACTGTGACCTGCATGATCATGCGGTTCACCTTGCCGGTCACATTGATCAGGCCGACCGCGGTCAGCAACTGGCCTGTGGGAGCCGTGACGATGTTCTGAACAATGCAGACATCATTGTCTTCCTGCTTGGTGCAGGTCTTGTACCAGCCCTGGTTGGCACCCTGAGCGGAAGCGGACGCAGGCATGAACGCGGCGGCCAGACCAACCGACATGGCGGCTGCGAAAAGGGTCTTAGTGATGGCGGTCATTTGTTTCCATTACTCCTGAGTTGCAGCCCGCGGGGCAGCGTAGGGTTCGCGCGGATGAGGCGCCCTCTTGTATCTGTCGCGCCTTCTCGATCGAAAATGCGGCAACAGCAAGGCTTGTTTCGCGTTCCTGTTAGCGCGTGAAGACGCCAATATCCAGCCCGCGGCAGGACTTGAACCAAAAAAAACCGGCGGCGCCCGGTCAATGGTGGCCTGTGCCGGATGGCGCGTATATTCTCGCGGCGGGATTCGGCGCCACAGCAACCACGGGGCGGAACTGGAAACATGCCCAGGAGGATCGGAATGAACCAATTGCTTCGGACGCTGGCCATTGTCGCTGGGGTGATCATGGCTGGTCTGCCAAGAGCTCATGCCGAGCCTGTACATGCCATCGCCATGCATGGGGAACCGGCATTGCCGGCGGGTTTCAACCATCTGCCCTATGTCAATCCGGATGCGCCCAAGGGCGGAAAGGTGACCTATGGCGTGGTCGGAACCTTCGACAGCGTCCGTCCCTTCATCGTCAAGAGCATGCGGACCACTGCGCGCGGTCTGGCCGATCCGGTTTTCGGCAACCTCGTCTACGAAACGCTGATGGCCCGTTCCCAGGACGAACCATTCACGCTCTATGGGCTTTTGGCCGAGACAGTGGAGTGGGACGAAGAGCGCAGTTTCATCCAGTACAACATCAATCCAGCCGCGCGCTGGTCCGATGGTGAACCGGTTACCGCCGATGATGTCATCTTCACCATGGAACTGCTCAAGGAGAAGGGCCGTCCGCCCTACAGCACCCGCCTCAACCGCGTGGCAAGCATGGAAAAGGTCGGCCCGCTCTCGGTCAGGTTCACCTTCAACGAGAATTCCAACCGCGAGTTTCCGCTGATCCTGTCACTGTCGCCGGTGTTGCCAAAGCATGCCACCGAGGTGGAGACCTTTGACCAGTCGACACTCACACCAGGGATCGGTTCGGGTCCCTACATCGTCAGCGAAGTCAAGCCGGGCGAACGCATCACCTATACGCGCCGGGATGACTACTGGGCAAAGGATCTGCCGGTCAAACGTGGACTCGACAATTACGACCAGATCGCGGTTGAGTATTTCCTCTCCGAAACCGCTCAGTTCGAGGCGTTCAAGAAAGGCGTCTTCGATGTCTATCCCGATGGCAGCGCCACCAACTGGTCACGCGGCTATGACTTCCCGGCGGTGACGTCGGGTGAAATCTTGCGCAAGGAGTATGAGAGCCGCACGCCGTCGGGCATGTACGGGTTTGTCTTCAACAGCCGCAGGCCGCTGTTTGAGGATGTCCGGGTCCGCCGCGCGCTGACCATGCTCTTCGATTTCGAATGGGCCAATCGCAGTCTTTACGACAACACTTACAAGCGCACCCATTCCTTCTGGGACGGGTCGGACCTTTCGAGCTACGGCAGGCCCGCCGATCAGCGCGAACGTGAGATCCTGGCCCCCTTCCCCGATGCAGTGTCGGCTGACATTCTAGACGGAACCTGGGTCCTTCCTGTCACCGACGGTTCGGGCCGCGACCGCAAGGTCCAGCGGGCGGCGCTGACACTGCTGCAGGAAGCCGGCTACCGGATCCAGGACGGCAAGCTGCTGGATGGAAACGGAAATCATTTTGCCTTTGACCTGATGACCCAGAACGAGGGACAGGAGAAGCTTGCGATCGCCTTCCAGCGCTCGCTTGCCGCGCTCGGCATCGACATGTCGATCCGCACTGTTGACGATGCGCAATACCAGCAGCGCTCGCAGACCTTCGACTACGACATGATCATGAAGGCCTTCTCATCGTCGCTGTCGCCCGGTGCCGAGCAGATCAACCGCTGGGGGTCGGCCTCCCGTGACATCCAGGGCTCATTCAACTTCGCCGGCGCGGCCAGCCCGGCAATCGACGCCGCCATCGATTCCATGCTCAATGCCCGCACCGCGGATGATTTCCGCTCCTCCGTCCGCGCCTTTGACCGTGTCCTTCTGTCCGGGCATTATGTCATCCCGGCCTTCCACTTGGGCAAATCCTGGGTCGCGCATCGCAGCCGCATCGCCGAGCCCGATGCTGGCCCGCCGCTCTACGGCTATTATCTGCCGGCCTGGTGGGACAGCAGTGCGGCACAATGAGCCATTGAACTGACAGACACCCGAAAGGTGACCTTATGACCGCTCCCTCATTGACCATCGACGTTGTCTCGGACGTGATGTGCCCTTGGTGCTATATCGGCAAGCGCCGGCTTGAAGACGCTCTGGCGGAGGTTCGCAACGAGTTCGATGTGGAGGTCCGGTGGCGGCCCTACCAGCTCGATCCGACCCTCCCCAAGGAAGGCAAGGACCGGAAGCAGTATCTCGAAGACAAGTTCGGCGGTGCCACCGGAGCCGCGCAGGCCTACGCCACGGTTCGCGCAGCCGGTGAAGAAGAGGAAATTCCCTTTGCCTTCGACAAGATCAAGGTCTCGGCCAACACGCTCGACGCCCACCGGCTGATCCGCTGGGCCGGTTCCCTCGGGCTGCCCGCACAGCACCAGATGGTCGAACTGCTGTTCAAGGCCTATTTCGAAGATGGCAAGAGCCTTGGCGACGACGCCGTGCTGATCGAGGCCGCCGAACAGGTCGGGCTTGAGACGCCGGTGGTTGAGCGCTTGCTCTCGGGCGACGCCGATCGCGACACGGTCGCTGCCGAGATCGACCAGGCCCGTCAGATGGGTGTCACCGGGGTGCCCTGTTTCATCATCGACATGCAGTACGCGGTCGTCGGCGCCCAGTCCGCCGAGGCGCTGGCCGATGCCATGCGCAAGATCGTTGCCAGCCGAGGCAAGGAGGCAGCGGGGAACGACAACGGCTGAAGCGGGTCTATCGCCGGTTTACGGTTTCGTAGCGCGCGCGGCTGAGGCTGACCAGCGCGGAAACGGCGGTGCACAATCCGGCAATCACCAGGGCGATGGAAGGGGCGTCGCCCACCGGGACCAGCGCAAAGATGATCGACATCGATATCGCGCCCATCGTCTGGCCCAGAAGGCGCGCCGTGCCCTGCATGGCTCCGGCAGCCCCGCTCCGGGCCTTCGGCGCCGAAAGCAGCAGAATCCGGTTGTTGGGCGTCTGGAACAGGCCAAACCCTGTCCCGGCAAGCGTCGTGCCGATCAGGAAGGCTATCCCCTTCGCATCCGGCGGAAACAATCCTGCGATCAGCAGTCCCAGCGCCAGCAGACCGCCGCCGCAAGCGCACAGCCACGCAGTCTTGATCCGGTCGGCAAGCCGTCCGGCGATCGGGGCCATGATGATGGTGGCGATCGGCCACGGCATCATGTAGAGGCCGGTCAGAGCCGGTGTCATCCCCATGGTGTGATGAAGGTAGAACGGCAGTGCGACATAGGCCAGCATCTGACCGGTGAAGCAGGCCACAGAGGCAATCACCGCGACCCGAAACCCGGGATCGGAAAGGAGATCCGTCGGCACGATCGGCGTGCGTGTGTTGCGTTCCAGCCGCAGGACTGCCAGCAGGCACAGGATCGAGCATCCGATCAGCATGGCTCCGCTTGCGGGTGCGGTGGCGATCAGCTCCGCGCCGGCAAAGAAAAGGATGAACATCGCCGTGCTGGCAAGCACTGCCGGCACATCGAGCCGCCGCTTGACCCCGTCCATATGGCCGAGAAACCGGCCGCATGCCAGCACCAGGAGCCCCAGCGGCAGGTTGACGGCAAACAGCCAGGGCCAACTGGCGAAAGAGAGGATGGCCCCGGCCACCGCCGGCCCCGCGGCGGCAGAAATCGCGATCGCCATGGCATTGAAGCCGATGATGGTCCCCAACATGCGTTGCGGAACCGCGGTCCGCAGGTTCATTGCCGCAAGCCCCATCATGGCGCCGGCGCCCAGACCTTGCATGAAACGCGCGGCGACCAAAAGCGGCAGGCTCCCGGCCAGCGCACAGGCAGTTGACGCGAGCGTGAAAACCGCGACGCCCATGAGGAAGACCCGCCGCGGACCATAGATCTCGCCGAGCGCACCGCAGGGAAGCAGGGCCACCAGTACGGCGAGCTGGTAGCTCGAGACGACCCACACCGTGTCGCTGGGATGCGCCCCGAGCGAAATGGCGATGGAGGGCAGCGCCACATTGGCGATGGCGCCGTCGAGCACGACCAGCACCAGCGACAACAAGAGCACGCCAACGGCGAAGTGGCGCCGCGGCGCAGGCAATCCGTCGTCGGCCTGGTCGGAATGGGATGAGGTGAGCATCGCGATCATTTCATCTTTTGGTCGCACAAGCGATACAAGCGCCGCCTCGATTGCGCCAGATGCGATCGGAAAATTCAACGTCATGCCAGACACATGACAACACCATGGCTACGCCACAAGTGCCGCAAGCTGTCCGCCAGGAAGGCCCTATCTCGTCTGCCTCAGCGTGATGCGCGTGAGTTCGGCAGGCCTGCCCAGCCGCAGCGCGAATCCGGGCCAGAGCGCGGTGCCGTTATTGACGTAGAGCTGCATCGAGCCGACCTGGTAAAGGCCGGAGACGAAGCCGTTGTTGGCCCGCGCAAGCAGCCGGTCCATCCCCCTGATCATTCCGCCATGGGTGTGTCCGGAGAGTTGCAGCGCCACTCCTGAAACCGCCGCCTGCTGGGCCATCATCGGTTGATGGTCGAGCAGGATGACCGGCGCCGCGTCCGGCACACCCTGAAGCGCCGCCTCGAGATCCGGGGCCGGAAAACCGTTCCGGCCCGCCGACCGGTCGGGGACGCCGGCGATCACCAGCTTGTCGCTGCCGCGCTCGATGACCGCATGGCTGTTGGAGAGAAGCCGCATGTCCATGGCCTCAAAATGCTCCAGGAAGGCGCCTGCGTCGAAGAAATACTCGTGGTTTCCCGAAATGGCATAGATCCCGTCACGGGCGGAAAGGCCGCGAAGCGGCTCGACGTCGGCGCGGCGGTGCTCAAGGCTTCCGTCGATGAAGTCGCCGGTGATGACGATCAGGTCGGCATCAAGCGCGTTGGCCTTTGCCACCATCGAGCCTGTCCAGGCAGCCGGAAACAGCCGGCTGATGTGCAGGTCGGTCAGTTGCACGATCCGGTATCCGTCGAACGCTGCGGCAAGGCCCGGGATGGAAATCTCGATGTCCTTGAGTGGCGGAACAATGATGGCCCTGCTGACGCCGAATGATGACAGGGCAAGAGCGGCAATGCCTGCGGCATATCTCACCTCAGCGGCAGGTTCGGAAAAATAGCCCGTGAAAACAAGGCCAACGAGTGCCCCCGCATCAAGCGCAATCTGGAACACCGCCAGAAGCACGATTGCACCAAACAGGACATTGAACGCAATGACCAGCGGCCTCGGGAACTCGGGCGCAAACACCGAGCCAGACGAGAGCCGGCTGACATAATGGTATTGCGACGCAATCAGCAGCACCACCGCCACGACCGCCTTGAGCGTCCATGGCCAGGGCAGCGGCAGGATGAAGCGGACGAGAACGATCAGCCATGGAAGCCCGGTAACCAGATGAAACATCAAATGCGCCTTTGGTGGCTTGAAAGATCCCACAGGCGTGGGAACCGGGAAGGTTCATGCTGGTACCGCACCGCCGATCCTACGGCGGCACCGTTGACTGAGCTGGCAGGCCTCCGCATGCCGTTACCGGAAAAGACGCCTGTACCCAGTAAGATAGAGAGCCATTCAGCTGCTGCCACCCTCACCCCGTTCAGCCAGCGAGTTCCGCCAGATGCGTCATTACCACGGCCGCGCCATTGAGGCGCTTGTCCGGGGTCGGCAGGTCGCGGATGAACACCACGCTCTGGTCGGGCCGGATCTTGGCCATATTGCCCTGCTTGGAAATATGGCCCACCAGCCCGGCCGGGTTGGGGAATTCCTTGTTGCGGAACTGCACCACCACGCCCTTCGGACCGGCGTCGAGTTTCTCGACATTGGCCTTGCGGCACAGCGCCTTGATGAAGACGATCTTGAGCAAGTGCTGCACTTCCGTCGGCAAAGGCCCGAAACGGTCGATCATCTCGGCGCCGAACCCGTCGATATCGGCAATGTCGGTGATCTCGCCCAGCCGCCGGTAAAGCCCCAGCCGTAGATGCAGGTCCGGAACATAGTCTTCGGGGATCATTACCGGCGTGCCGACCGTGATCTGCGGCGACCAGCCGGTGTCAATCGCCGCGTCCTCGCCGCGGACCTCGGCGACCGCTTCCTCCAGCATGTGCTGATAGAGTTCGAAGCCGACTTCCTTGATGTGGCCGGATTGCTCCTCGCCAAGCAGGTTGCCGGCGCCGCGGATGTCGAGATCGTGGCTTGCGAGCTGGAACCCAGCGCCAAGCGTGTCGAGCGACTGCAAGACCTTGAGCCGCTTGTCCGCGGTCGCAGTCAGCATCTTGTTGACCGGCAGCATGAACAGCGCGAAGGCGCGCACCTTGGACCGTCCGACCCGGCCGCGCAGCTGGTAGAGCTGGGCCAGGCCGAACATGTCGGCCCGGTGGACGATCAGCGTGTTGGCGGTCGGCACGTCGAGGCCCGATTCGACGATCGTCGTCGACAAAAGCACGTCGTACTGGCCGTCATAGAAGGCGTTCATGATGTCATCGAGTTCACCGGCAGCCATCTGGCCGTGGGCGATGGCGAATTTCAGTTCCGGCACGTCTGAACGCAGGAAAGCCGCCACGTCCTCGAGATCGGCAAGCCGCGGACAGACATAAAAACTCTGCCCCCCGCGGTAATGCTCGCGCATCAGCGTTTCGCGCACAGTGACCGGATCGAACGGCGAAATGAAGGTCCTGACCGCCATCCGGTCGACCGGCGGCGTGGTGATCAGCGACAGTTCGCGGACCCCGGTCATCGCCAGCTGCAGCGTGCGCGGGATGGGCGTGGCGGAAAGCGTCAGCACATGCACGTCGCTCTTGAGCTCCTTCAGCCGCTCCTTGTGCTTGACCCCGAAATGCTGCTCCTCGTCGATGATCAAGAGACCCAGATTGGCAAACTGGATCGATGAACCAAGCAGCGCATGGGTGCCGACCACTATATCGGTCTTGCCTGAGGCCAGTTCCGTTTTCGTCAGCGCCAGTTCCTTGGCGCCGACAAGACGCGAGGCCTGGGCAATGCGGACCGGATAGCCGCGCAGCCGCTCGGTGAAGGTCTTGAAATGCTGGCGCGCCAGCAACGTCGTCGGCACCACCACCGCCACTTGCACACCGTTCATCGCCGCGATGAACGCGGCGCGCAGCGCAACCTCTGTCTTGCCGAAACCGACATCGCCACAGACCAAACGGTCCATCGGCTGCCCTGCGGCCAGATCGTCGCGCACCCGTTCGATCGCCGCCATCTGGTCTTCGGTCTCGTCATAGGGGAAGCGCGCGGAGAATTCGTCGTAGAGCCCCTCGGGCGCCGCAAGTGCCGGTGCCGAGCGCATGTGCCGCTCGGCGGCGATGCGGATCAGCCCCTCGGCCATGTCCAGAAGCCGCTTCTTGAGCTTCGCCTTGCGAGACTGCCAGGCAACCCCGCCCAGCTTGTCGAGCTGCACTTCGGCGCTGTCCGAGCCGTAGCGCGTCAGAAGCTCGATATTCTCGACCGGCAGGAACAGCTTGGCATCGCCGGCATAGTGCAGCTCGAGGCAGGCGTGCGGCGCGCCCGCAGCCTCGATCGTGCGCAGGCCGATGAACTGGCCGATCCCGTGCTCGGCATGAACGACATAATTGCCCTCGTCGAGCCCGGACACCTCGGAAATGTAATCCGCACCGCGGCGCTTGCGCTTGGCCCGGCGCACCAACCGGTCGCCCAGCACGTCCTGCTCGCCGATGACGACGAGATCATCGATCTCGTAGCCACCCTCGATGGCCAGCACTGCTGCCGCTGCCTCGCCCGGTTTCAGCTTGTCGATGTCGGCAAGACTGTTGATCCGGACAACGCGTTCAAGCCCGTGCTCATCGGTGACCTGCAACAGCCGGTCGAGCGATCCTTCCGTCCAGGCGGTGATCAGCACCTTGCGCCCTTCGGAACGCTTGACGCCGACATGGGTCACCAGCTTTTCGAACAGGTTGGCGCGGCCGCCCTCTTCCGATTTGTCGGATTCCGCGTCAGCCGCCCAGCGCGGACCGCTAGCAGTCGGAAGGTCGATCACCATCCGCGCCGACGTTTCCGGCTCGTGAAACGGTGTCAGACGGATCGCGTTACGGGCATCGAGGCGTTCAAGCAGTTCGGTCGTGTCGAGATAGAGCAGGTCCGGCCTGATCGCCTTGTAGGGCGTGGTCTGGACACCCCGCCCCTTCTCGATGCTCTGCGCCGTCTGCCTCGCTTCGTAATGGTCGACGATCTGCGCGCGACGTTCGCTTGCGGCTTCCGCGAGCATATGGTCGCCGGTAATACGGAACCCGCCCAGATAGTCGAACACCGTCTGCATCTCGTCGTGAAACAGGGGAAGCCAGTGTTCCATGCCCGGATAGCGGCGGCCTTCGCTGACCGCAACATAAAGCGCATCATCCCGGTTTGCCGCCCCGAACATGGAGAGGTAGTTGCTGCGGAACCGGCTGATCGTTTCCGGTTCCAGCGTAACTTCGCTCATGGCGTTGAGAGCAAGTTCCTTGGCCTGGGTTGTCGTGCGTTGCGAAGCCGGGTCGAAATGCCTGACACTCTCCAGAGTGTCGCCAAAGAAATCCAGCCGCACAGGTTCTTCGGAACCCGGTACGAAGACGTCGAGAATGCCGCCGCGCACGGCGTACTCACCCACTTCGCGGACAGTAGCGACCCGCTCGAAGCCGTTCTTGGCAAGCCGAACGGACAGGTCATCCATCTTCAGCCGGTTGCCGGCGCGGGCCGAAAATCCAAGATCCGACACCACTGATCGCGATGGAACCCGTTGCAGCATGGCATTGACGGTCACCAGCAGGATTGCCGGATGCGGATTGTCCGGGAACTGCGCCAGGGAAGACAACGCCGCAAGCCGTCGTGCCGAAACATCGGCTCCCGGTGATACCCGGTCATAGGGCAGGCAATCCCAGCCCGGCAGGGTGAGTACCGGGATTTCGGGTGCGAAAAACGCGAGATTCTGCTCGAGATCGGCCATGCGCTGGCCGTCGGAGATGATGTGCGCCAGCGGACCGGTCGACCGGGCAAGCTCGGCGAGCGCCAAAGCTTCCATGCCCTGCGGCACACCGGCCAGCGTCACCGGCGTGTGCGAACCGGAGATCTTGGCAACCGGGATCACTGGTTTCATGATTTGCTCGCCGGTCCCTGCGATGTGTTCTGCTGCGGCTCGAAGTCGGGCACATAAGCGCGCATCCGGTCAAACAGCGCCGTGCGGAGGCGCTCCGGTGTCTCCGCTTCGCCTGTCACCCAGCGGAAAATGTCCGCATCCTCCTCCGCCATCAGCTCTTCGAGCTGGTCGAGTTCCGCATCTCCGAGATCAGCGATCTCGGCGTCGGCAAAACCGCCGATCACCAGATCCATTTCCCGGATGCCACGTCGCCACGCCCGCACGAGAATGCGACGGCGGCGCGGATCGAGGTCGGCGCTTGAGCGTGTTGTTCCGGTCATGACGGGCCTTTTTTGTTTGGACGGTTTCCATATCCTGTCGCCACGCAAATGTCAGCCTTGCCTTTGACCCAAAATTACCGTTCATCTGGTTCCATGCGACCACTTCAGCTCGATCCCCTGTTCAAACCTGTTGAAAGCCTGCCCGGGATCGGTCCAAAGCTCGCCGAGGCGCTGACGCGGGTGACAGGCCGCGAGGGGCCGGAAGACACCCGCGCGCTCGATCTCTTGTTGCTGCCGCCGCACGGTCTGATCGACCGGACCATGCGCTCGGGCATCACCGAAGCGCCGGAAGGCACGATTGCCACTCTCAAGGTTCACGTGGACCGCCACCAGCCATCGCCTCCGGGCCGCAGAAACGCGCCTTATCGGGTGTTCGTCCATGACGATACCGGTGAACTGGCACTCACCTTTTTTCACTCCAAGCGGCAATGGCTCGAGAAGATCCTGCCGGTCGGCGAAGCCGTGCTGGTCAGCGGCAAGGTCGAATGGTTCAACGGCAGACCGTCAATGGTCCATCCCGACCATATCGCCCTGGAAGTGGACGCGGACAGCTTTCCGTTGATCGAACCGGTCTATCCACTGACAGCCGGGCTGTCGCCGAAAATACTCCGCAGGTCGATCGAGTCGGCGCTGGACCTCCTGCCGGAACTACCAGAGTGGTCCGACGCCCATCTGGTGAGCAAGAACAGTTTTCCCTCTTTCGCCGACGCAGTCCGCGAACTGCACCATCCCGAAGCAGCGATGGATATCGAAGCGCAGACACCGGCGCGCCGCCGCCTGGCCTATGACGAGTTGTTGGCAGGCCAATTGTCGCTGGCACTTGTGCGCCAGACACTGCGCAAGCTGCCCGGACATCCCGTTGTCGCGGAAGGCCGCCTGCGTCAGGCGATCCTCGGAGCGCTGCCGTTTTCCCTCACTGGCAGTCAAACAACGGCTGTCGAGGAAATCCTCGCCGACATGGCCGGCAAGGACCGCATGCTGCGCCTTCTCCAGGGCGATGTCGGTTCCGGCAAGACCGCGGTGGCGATGCTCGCCATGGCCGATGCGGTGGAAGCCGGCGGCCAGGCGGTGCTGATGGCCCCGACGGAAATCCTCGCCCGCCAGCATCACGCCACGATCAGGAAGATGGCGGAGGCCGCCGGCATCGAGGTTGCCGTGCTGACCGCCCGCGCCAAGGGCCGTGAACGCGCCGAACTGCTCGAGCGCATTGCCAATGGCCAAGCCCGGATTGTGATCGGCACCCACGCGCTGTTTCAGGAATCGGTCGTCTACAAGAACCTCACCCTGGCGGTGGTGGATGAGCAGCACCGGTTCGGGGTTCATCAGCGGCTTCGGCTGACGGCCAAGGGAACCGCGCCGCACATGCTGGTCATGACCGCTACCCCTATCCCGCGCACGCTGGTCTTGGCGGCCTTTGGCGATATGGACGTCTCCAAGCTCACCGAGAAACCCGCCGGCCGCCAGCCGATCGCCACCGTCACCATCCCCGACGAACGTCTGGCCGAGATTGTCGACCGGCTGAAGAAGGCGTTGGAAGAGGGCAAGAAAGCCTACTGGATCTGTCCGCTTGTCGAAGATTCCGAGCAGAGTGACTTGATGTCGGTGGAAAGTAGGCATGCGAGCCTGGCAGAGGCGTTCGGCAAGGACATGGCACCGCTGGTATCGCTTGTTCATGGTCGCATGACGTCTGAAGAAAAAGACCAGGCGATGAGCGCATTCAAGAACGGCCAGACCCGTCTGCTCGTGGCAACGACGGTGATCGAGGTCGGCGTTGACGTTCCGGATGCGACCATCATGGTGATCGAACACGCCGAACGTTTCGGGCTTGCCCAGTTGCACCAGCTCAGGGGTCGCGTCGGTCGCGGCGAAGGCGCATCGAGCTGCATATTGCTCTACCACGGCCCCTTGGGCGAAACCGCCGGCGCGCGGTTGCAGGTCTTGCGCGAAACCGAGGATGGCTTCCGCATCGCCGAGGAAGACCTCAAGCTGCGCGGTGAAGGCGAAGTGCTCGGCACGAGGCAATCGGGCATGCCGGGGTTCAGGCTCGCAAACCTGAGCGCTCACGCCGACCTTCTGGAAATCGCCCGCAGCGATGCCCGCAATGTGCTGGAGACCGATCCCTCACTGGCCTCGCCGCGCGGTGAGGCGCTCAGAATGCTGCTCTACCTGATGCGGCGCGACGAGGCGATCAGGTTCCTCAGAGCCGGCTGAGGCAATCACTCCGCCGCTGGTTTGGCCTTTGACTTGGGCCTTGTCTGAACCGGGAGGACCTTTGGAAAATCCGGAGACACCAAGCCGGCCGAGATCACCATCTTGGCCGCCTCTTCGACGCTCATGTCGAGAATGATCACGTCTTTGCGCGGTACGAACAGCAGGAAACCCGACGTCGGGTTTGGTGTTGTCGGCAGAAACACCGACATTGAATCGTCCTCCGGCAGCCGCGAATTGACCTCACCCTTGGTATCGGTGGCGATGAAGACGATCGACCACAGTCCGCGTCGCGGATACTCGATCAGCGCTGCCTGCTTGAACGACCCGCTCTGCTCGGCGAGCACCGTCTGGAAGATTTGCTTGAGCCCCTTGTAAAGACTGCGCACCAGGGGCATCCGGTCGAGAAGCGATTCTCCGAAGGAGATAATCGAGCGGCCAACGAGGTTGGCTGTGAGAAACCCGATCATGGTGATCAGGAACAACGCTGTCAGCAGACCAAATCCCGGCACTGCAAACGGCAGGTAATAATCAGGATTGTAGATGGCCGGAATATAGGGCTTCACCCAGCTGTCTACCCAGCCGATGAAGGTCCAGGTCAGATAGGCGGTTATAGCGAGCGGCGCCACGATGATCAGGCCGGTCAGAAAATAGTTTCTCAGCCGCCGTCCTGCGCCCAGCCGTTTCTGCTTGTCGGTCATTCGTCACCTTGCCCTATGGCATGCAAAACACCGCGCCTTGCGATCCCCGTTATATAGGGAACGCACAGAGGCGAAGACAAGTTCACCGCCGATCTATCTCTTATTCGACGGTGACCGACTTGGCGAGGTTGCGCGGCTGGTCCACATCTGTGCCCATGAAAACGGCGGTATGATAGGCAATCAGCTGAACCGGCAGCGCGTAGAGGATCGGTGCGACGATCTCGTTGACCTCGGGCAGCACGATGGTCGCCATGGTCTCAAGTGTTGTCGCAGCCGCGCCCTTTTCGTCGGTGATCAGGATGATCTGGCCACCGCGAGCCGCCACTTCCTGCATGTTGGAAACGGTCTTCTCGTAATGCCGGTCATGCGGTGCGATCACAATCACCGGCATGTTCTCGTCGATCAGCGCGATCGGACCGTGCTTGAGCTCGCCCGCCGCATATCCCTCGGCATGGATATAGGAGATCTCCTTGAGCTTCAGCGCGCCTTCCAGCGCCAGCGGAAAGCTGGTGCCGCGGCCGAGATAGAGCACGTCCTTGAACCGCGACAGCTCGCGCGACAATGTCTCGATCTGCGGCTGGATCGATTGCAGCACCTCGTTGAACAGGCGCGGCGCACCGACCAACGCCTGCACCATCGCGGTTTCGTCTTCCGCCGAGAGCGTGCCGCGCGCGCGACCGGCGATCATTGCCAGCGCAGCGAGCACCGAAAGCTGGCAGGTGAACGCCTTGGTTGACGCCACGCCGATTTCCGGTCCCGCAAGCGTCGGAAACGTTGCGTTGGACTCGCGCGCAATGGTCGATTCGCGCACATTGACCACCGCGCCGATGGTCAGACCATTGTCACGGCAGTAGCGCAGCGACGCCAATGTGTCGGCGGTCTCGCCCGACTGCGAGATGAACAACGCCGCCATCCTGCCCGTCAGCGGCATTTCGCGGTAACGGAATTCGGAAGCAACGTCGATTTCGACTGGCAGGCGGGCAAAGCGCTCGAACCAGTACTTGCCGACCAGCCCGGCATAATAGGCGGTACCGCAGGCCGACATCGCCAGCCTGTCGAGATTGGCGAAGTCGATCTGAGCACTGTCGAGCTTCACCCGACCCTCGGCAAAATCGATATAGTGGCTCAGCGTATGCGAGACCACTTCCGGCTGCTCGTAGATTTCCTTTTCCATGAAATGGCGATGATTGCCCTTGTCAACGACATAGGCGGCGCCCTGCGACTTCTGCCGCCGCCGCTCGACCAGCGTGCCATTGCCATCGTAGATCTCGAGGGCATCGCGGGTGATCACCGCCCAGTCGCCATCGTCGAGATAGGTGATCTCGTCGGTGAATGGTGCCAGCGCGATCGCGTCTGAACCGAGGAACATCTCGCCCTCGCCATGGCCAACCGCAAGTGGCGGGCCAGAGCGTGCACCCAGGATCATGTCCGGCTGGTCTTCGAACAGGACAGCAAGCGCATAGGCGCCTTCAAGCCGTCCGAGTGCCTTCTGCATCGCCTGGCGGGGCGCCAGGCCCTCCTGCCGGTAGGCGGCCAGCAGTTGCGCCACCACTTCCGTGTCGGTCTGGCTGTAGAAGTTGGCTCCCTTGGCGGTAAGCTCGGCGCGCAGCGGCGCGAAGTTCTCGATGATGCCATTGTGGACGACGGCGACACCATGGCAGAAATGCGGATGCGCATTGCTTTCCGTCGGCGCGCCATGGGTTGCCCAGCGGGTGTGACCGATGCCGATCTGGCCGGCCAGCGGCTCTTCGCCGAGCTTGCGGTCGAGATTGGCGAGCTTGCCTTCAGCCCGGCGGCGGTCGAGATGCCCGTCATGCACGGTGGCGACACCCGCAGAATCATATCCGCGGTATTCCAGCCTTTTGAGCGCGTCCACCAGCAGCGGAGCCACCTCGCGCTTACCAACTATCCCGACTATGCCGCACATGCGTTTCTCCTGGGTAAAGTGTTGGCCAAGCTCTTACCCAGCAACGCCGGTTTAGACCAGTGACCTAAGGTATTGCGTCCGCTCAATTTTCGTGACACCGCGTAACCGGTTCCGTCCCGGCGGTCAGCTTTGCGCCTGTTTCTTGAGCGCCTTGATGGCCGCGATCTTCTCCCGCAGGCGGTGCGCGCGACCCGGCTTTGTCTCCTGCCGCGCCCTTGCGATGGCCAGCGCATCGTCGGGAACATCCATCGTTACCACGCTTCCCGAACCGACATAGGCCCCGGCGCCGATCTTGAGGGGTGCGACCAGCGACGAGTTCGAACCGATGAAGCTCCCCGCGCCGATCTCCGTCAGGTGCTTGTTCTCGCCGTCATAATTGCAGGTGATCGTGCCGGCGCCGATATTGGCGGCCTCCCCGATGACGGCGTCACCGATATAGGTCAGGTGATTGACCTTGGCGCCCCTGCCGACCTTCGCCTTCTTGATCTCGCAGAAATTGCCGACCTTGGCCTTTTCTCCAAGTTCGGTTCCCGGTCGCAAGCGGGCAAATGGCCCGATGCTGGCATTGGCGCCGACATCGGCGCCTTCAAGATGGCTGAAGGCATGGATGACCGCACCCGGACCGACCCTGACGCCGGGACCGAACCAGACATTGGGCTCGATCGTCACGTCATTCTCCAGCACCGTGTCGTGGGAGAGAAATACGCTCGACGGGTCAATCATGCTGACCCCGGAGATCATTGCCGCGTGGCGGGCGCGGGCCTGCCAGACCTGCTCGATCTCGGCGAGTTCTGCGCGGGTGTTGCAGCCCATCATGTCTTCTTCGGGAGCCTCGATCGCAACGCATCTCAGTCCGCGTTCACGGGCGATCTCGACGATGTCGGTCAGGTAGTATTCGCCCTTGGCATTGTCATTGCCGATCGCTTCGAGCAGGCCGACGGCCTCCTCGCCTGAAAACGTGATGATTCCGCCATTGCAGAAATCGACAGCCAGTTCATCGCTGGAGGCGTCTTTGTGCTCGCGAATCGCAACGAGTTCGCCATCACGTTCGAGAAGCCGTCCATACCCTGTTGGATCGGCCGCGCGGAAACCGAGAACCACGACGTCGGCGCCCTTTGTCCTTTCATCTCTCGCCGCTGCAAGGCTGTCCGGACTGATGAGCGGGGCATCTCCATAAAGCACGATGACGTCGTCAAAGCCTTCACTGATCACGTCTCGCGCCATCAGCACGGCATGTCCGGTCCCCTTGCGTTCGGTCTGCTCCACGGCGCTCACCGGCACCCCGAGCCCGGCTCCCGCTGCCTCCGTCACGCGCTCGGCCTCCCGGCCAACCACCAGGGCAACCTTGTTGACGCCGGCGGCAGCGGCGGCACGGGTGACATGGGCTATCAGCGGCAGATTGCCGACGGTATGCAGCACCTTGGATTTCGACGACTTCATCCGTGTCGCATCCCCCGCCGCAAGCACGACTGCCAGACTTGTCCGCGCCATTCCGTCACCTCTTCATCGAATCGCTTGTTTAGCCGTGCCGGACGCTATAGCACCGGAACCTGAGTAATTCTCCTTCAAGCAAACATTGCCCCGATTTGGAAGCCCCCCATGACTGCCGCCTCACCCACCGTCGCGAAACCCATCCGCGCGCGCCTCGTCCCCTTGGCCGTCATGCTGCTGACCCCGTTGTTTTTTTCGTCCAACCTCATCTTCGGACGATCAACGATTCCGGAGGTGGCACCGTTTACCCTGGCGTTCCTCCGCTGGAGCGCCGCGGCCCTTCTGCTCTCGCCGTTCCTGTGGATGGCGCGCGACCGGGTTCGAACCTACGTGAGCGGCCACCCGGTGCATTGGCTGGTGCTGGGTTTTTTGGGCATGTGGATCTGCGGCGCGGGCGTCTATTATGCATTGCAATTCACCACCGCGACCAACGGCACACTGATCTACACAACCTCGCCGCTGATGATCATTATCCTCGAGCGCCTCTTTTTCGGCCGGCCGACGAGCTGGCGGGAAATCGCCGGCATCGTGGTCGGGTTCATCGGAGTGGCGATCATCGTGCTCCAGGGCGATATCACACGCCTTGCCACGACGTCCTTCAACTGGGGTGACCTGATGTTCATCGCCGCCGCTTTGTCCTGGGCCGGATATTCCGTCCTGCTCAAGGGCAGACGCACGGCTGGGCTGCCGGTCTCGGCGCTGTTTGCGGTTGTCGCTCTCTCCGGAGCGCTTCTGCTGGCCCCGTTTGCACTGTGGGAATTTCTTGCGGGGGCCATGATGCCGCAGAGCTGGAGCGCCTGGGGCGGCATTGCCGGCATTGTCGTGTTCTCGTCGCTATTGGCCTTTTCGGGCTACCAATACGGCGTCGCCCGGCTTGGCGCCTCGACCGCAAGCGTCTTCATGTATCTCCTGCCACCCTATGGCGTCGGTCTGGCGGTGCTGGTTCTCGGCGAGCCGTTCGAGATCTACCACGCCATCGGCATCTTCACCGTGCTGACCGGACTGGTACTTGCGACCGCGCCCGGGTTCAAGCGCTGATCCAGTCTTCAATTGCCGGCAGCTCAGCCGATCCTGCCGAGCGCGGGAAACGTCTCGAGCAGCCAGTAGGCCATGGTGGCCATCCCGCCGGTCAGAAACAGGATGCCGGTAAGCACCAGCAGTGCGCCGGTGGCTTTTTCGATGGTGCCCAGATGCCTGCGGAATTTCTGCGAGAACCGCATGAAACGTTCAGAAAACAGCGCAGCGATCCAGAACGGAACGGCGAGGCCTAGGGAATAGGCGGCGAGCAGCATAGCCCCGGCACTGACAGTCTCCCGGCCCGCGGCAACACCGAGCACGGCGCCCAGCACCGGTCCGATGCACGGTGTCCAGCCAAAAGCAAAGGCCAGCCCCATCACATAGGCTCCCGACAGCGTGGCCGGCTTGCCTCCGCCGGCGAACCGCGCTTCCCGCGCCAGGAGACCGATCCGGAACACGCCAAGAAAATGCAGTCCCATCAGAATGATGACGATCCCGCCCAGCTTGGCCAGGAGATCCATGTGCTGGCGCAATGCAGCGCCGATACTGGAAGCCCCTGCCCCAAGCGCCACAAACACGGTGGCAAAGCCCAGTGTGAAGAACAGGGAGGCGAAGAACACCGCGCGCCTTGTGTCGCGCGCCCGCGCCTCGGCACCGCTGCCGCGAAAATCCTCGACCGACACGCCTGCCATGTAGCACAGATATGGCGGCACCAGCGGCAGAACGCAAGGCGACAGGAAAGACAGGGCGCCCGCCAGGATGACGGTAAGCAGCGGAATGTCGGCGATGGTCACGAAATCTGGATCCCCTTGCCGGGCAACAGGTTGGACGGGAGCGGGACGGAAAATCCGCGTGGACCTATCTAACCGTCAGCCGCCGGCTTCGCCAGTCACGTTTTTGCGCGCAAGCCGTGATAAATTGACGCCCGGTGCCTGTAATCGTGCCTGTCAAGCCCCGGTTCCGGCGCAACAAATGCCGAACCTCGTCAGGTCGGGAAGCGGCCTGCAGGACCCCCTGAAAAAACACTGGAGCGCATCGGTTTTTGCAGTTGACCATATGCAGTTGCCTGCCTATGTTCCGCGCCATTCGAGCCCGAAGCAAAGCGATGCGCACAACGGGCTCAGGGAGAGCGTAGCTCAGTTGGTAGAGCAACTGACTTTTAATCAGTAGGTCCAGGGTTCGAACCCCTGCGCTCTCACCATGAAAACCAGCAGGTTGTCCTGAAATCGTATTGTCTAGGCGGCTTGCTGTGAGCGCCGCTGAGAAATCGACGGCGGTTGATTTTGCATATTGAGGATCTTTCTCAATCCTGGCCACCGGGCTGCACCTGCCGGAACACGATGTCACCGAAACTCACCTCGCTGTCAGGTTCCACTGCGATCTCGAGGACAGGTTCGTAGGTCACGCCCATGGGCAGGCCGACGTCAAATTCGATCACGCCCTGCAGCTTGGAGGTAAGCAGTCCCCGCCAGAAAGGATTGCTGTGTTCGCCATCTTTTCGAACAAGCCGAAGCGAGACGATACCGTGGCCAGACAGGGGCGCGCGAACACGAAGGGCTTTTTCACCGCCGGTGATTTCCACTGGCATGCCCGAACTGTCCTTCAAGGCTATTTCAACGGAGTTCCTGGTGATGTCCGAGCGCAATTGGCCAGATCCGCAATCCTCAAGGCAATCGTCATTAGTTGCGCTCGCGACTACCTTCCCCACCGGCAGGCTGGGACGATCAATACGATAAAGATACCATGTTTCAAACTTGTCAGCCGCGAAATAGGCGAGTTGCGACTGATCGACGATCGCCCGAAGTTCCGACTGATCGATCGCATGGCGATTGGCGTAATTGAACAACAGATACTCAACATCCAGCTCGGCCAGCGACTGCCTTGCCTCCTCCGGCGTTTTGGACGTGTAGAGGGGAACAAGGCGCGGATCGATCGGGTTAATCACGCATCCATTCGCATAAAAAACCGGATCGGAATAGCGCATCGTCAGAAGGCATCCGCTTCCAGTTTCATTAAAGCGGTCGATCACTCTGTAGAGCGACCAATCCTGACGCTTTGCCTTTGCCAGGTCGGGCATTGAAAGCACCCCTGGCTTGGCAAGATCGCGATAGATGTAACCAAATCGATCAAGGTCGCGTATGGCGAAATTGACCAACGGCGAGATCAAATGTTGCGAATACAGACCGAACACAACGAGGACCGCAAAACCGAAACCGATCAATCTTGGCCGCGGCAGAGCAGGCAACGATGCTGCAAACGCTGAAGCGGCAAACAGCGCGATCAGCGGCTGGAAAGTCAACGGGTACCGAGGATTACGGATCGCCGCGTCAGAGCCTGCAAGGGTGATCGCGAAAGCGAAGGCAAACCAGAACAGGATTGCGGTGCCCGATGCCAGCAGGACAGCTACCGATCCGGCCGGAAGCGGTGTTCTGCGCCAATAGGTCGAGACGGCAAGCAGCACAGCACTTCCAATCGCCGCGTAAAGCCAGACTCCGAATCCTTCAAAGTCTGAGAGGCCGCGAAACACCGCTCCCAGACGCTCAGCCAAAGAACTGATGCCGCGCTCCCTCGCCTGCAATTCCAGAAAGGAAAGCGCAGGCAGATTCCAGACCGCATGACTGTCGGAAACCAGTGTCCCTATCTGGCTCAGGTTGCGTAACCACCAGATTCCCACCACAGCGTGGGCAACGCCGATCAGAAGTCCTGTTTCACTATACGCCAGCCGACCTTGCCGTGCGCCGATCAGTAGCACGATGGCGACCGAAGCGCCGAGTGCGAGAACCCCGGCTGAATGCGCAAAAAGAGCCAGACCGCACATCAACCCGGCTGCGACGGCCCTGCGAGGCGTGACCGCAAACCCGGCAAGCAAGATTGCAGATGTGAATGCATAAATCCTCAAGGGATCGATATGGGCGGATGCCACCGAATGCCAGTACCAGAAAGTCGTGAGCAGCATCAGGGACGCGGCGGCTCCGACGGCAGGCCCCGAAACCGCGATGAGCACGACGACAGTTGCGACCGTGAAGTAAGGGGCTATGAGCCGGGAAAGCCCTGTGTGTTCAAAGTCCCCCGGAAAGCTCTGAAGCCATGCCATCATTCCGACGAAAGCCGGAGGGTGTGTCCATGGTCCGTAGACGGTTCCGGGGTCTGTGGACGGGTAGTTCCTGATGGATTCGGTGTTGAAAATCTGACGCGCAACCGCAGCGTATTCGAGCGGATCATTCTGGTTGAAGGGGAGAGAGAAGGCCAGAACAGTCAGAATGGCCGCAATAGCACCAGCAACTGCAAGCATGGGTAGAGCAGAGACGGAACGCCACCCCCATTCCGCATCAATACACCTTGGCAACGGCTTGAGTTCATCCCGCCAGACATAGACCGCTACCGCCAGGATGAGCACCGTCACTAGGTGAGCCGCCAATAGACTGCCATCGATCACCAGCAACGCGGTTGTAAAGATCCAGATCATGGCAATGGGGCCAGCCCCAAACGAAAGCCCTGCCAGGAAACGGGTCTCATCGCGCGACCCCGGTGCAAAAAGCCTGGACGCGAAACAATAGAACGCGAACCACGAGAGGCCAACGAGCGAAACCAAGATCAGCAATTTGACGGCCATGAATTTATCTCTGGAAATTCCGAAGCATGCTTCAATACCATGATTCATGAAAAATGAGCGGGTTGGGCAATTGAGTTCTCACCATGAAAACCCGTCGCAAGGCATGGCTTCGCCGGTCTTTCTCAGGCTCCCACCCGGGCTCCTGCCGCTATCGTCGCAGGCGCGGCGTTCAGGGTGTCGCGGGCAAAGCCTGCGGCGGCCTTGTATTTGCCCATGAACTCGGACCGCTCGGCCTTCGGAATCACCTCTTCGATATCGTCGAATTCGCCGCCGCAGCGGTCATTGACCATGTTGAGCAACCCGAACGGCCCTGCCCCGCGATTGCGCAGGATGAGCGCCGAGACCGGCGCGCACAGCTCGGCATTGTAGGCCTCGAGCGCGTCCTGACCGACGCCATGCGCAAGAAACTTCGCCCCCAGGATCCGCGCATCGATGATCGCCTGGCTCGCACCATTCGAGCCTGTCGGATACATCGCATGTGCCGCATCGCCCATCAGCGCCACCGGCCCGTCCACCCAGGTCGGCACCGGGTCGCGGTCGATCATCGGGTTTTCAAAGGCGATATCGGCGCCACGGATCAGCGCCGGGACATCGAGCCAGTCATAGGTCCAGTCCTCGAAATGGTGAATGAAATCGTCGATTCCGACCGGCCGGAACCAACCCATGGTCTCATGGGCTGAAGGGTCGTCATAGGTGACTTCGGCAATCCAGTTGGTCAGCGCCAGCCCGGTTTCGGGATCGGGAGCCGAAATCGGGTAGATCACCATCCGGTGCTTGTGCGTCCCGAGGCCGATGAAGGACGAGCCGGTCCGGACCGGCTTTGCCAGCGACGTCCCGCGCCACATCACCGCGCCACCCCAGTGGATCGGCGGCTGGCCGGGGTGCATCTGCGCCCGGATCGCCGAATGGATGCCGTCCGCTCCGATCAGCAGGCTGCCGGTTTCGCGGATCTCGCCGGATCTGGTCTGGAACGTCACGGTCACGCCGCCGTCGGGAGCGATCTCATAGCCGGTGGCGCGGCATCCGGGCCGCACCGCGTCGGATCCCGCCAGTTCGACGAAGCGGCGATAGAGAGCCATGTGGAACGCGCCCCTGTGCACGGCATATTGCGGCCAGTCATAGCCCGCCTCCAGCCCACGCGGCTCGGAATAGATGTCCTGGCCTTTCATGCCGACCAAAGCCCACTCCTTGACCGGCACCCCAAGCGTGTTCAGATCGTCGGCTGTAAAGCCGAGATCAAGCAGTTCCCGCACGGCATTGGGCTGCAGGTTGATGCCGACACCGAGCGGCTTGAGTTCGTTGACGGATTCAAAAACCGTACACTCGACCCCGATCTGGTGCAGGGTCAGCGCCAGCGTCAGCCCGCCGATTCCCCCACCGGCGATGATCACCCTGTTTTCCGACATGTCCTGCTTCTCCGCCCCCTGATTGACACGCACTCCAGCGCGCCACCCCCATTACCATATCGGGCAGGCAAGTCGACAGTTTGCAGGCGCCACGCAGGCAAACATCTCAGTCGCGCGGCTGATAGAAATCGGAAGTCTTCTGCCGGCCCGCCAGCCACCAGCCTGATTGCTCCGGCCATGTTTCGAACAGCGTGTCATGGCCGAGATCGCGCGCCGCATGCAGAGCCCAATTCGGATTCACAAGCGCCTCCCGCCCGATGGCAATGAGATCGGCGCGTCCTTCTACCAGGATTTCTTCCGCCTGTTGCGGATGGGTGATCAGCCCCACCGCCATGGTCGTCATGCCAACGTCGTTTCGCACCCGTTCGGCATAGGGCACCTGGAAACCGGGCTGGCGCTTCTGGCCCCCGCCAGCGGTCGCGGCACCGGCGATGCCGCTTGAGGAGCAGTCCATCACGTCAACACCGATGCGCTTGAGTTCGCCCGCCAGAACCACCGTATCGTCAAGCGTCCAGCCTTCCGGCACACCATCAACGGCGGATGTGCGGAAGAACAGCGGCAGATCATCGGGCCAGACGGCGCGTACCCGTTTGGAGATCTCGAGCGCCAGCCGCATCCGCCCCTCGAGGCTTCCGCCGTACCCGTCGGTCCGCTTGTTGGAGAGCGGCGAGAGGAAACTGTGCACCAGATAGCCGTGGGCGCCATGAATTTCGGCAATCTTGTATCCGGCTTCCAGCGCGCGCCGTGCAGCGGCTTCGTAGTCATCCAGCAGTTCGCCGATTTCCTGTACTGTCAGCGCATGCGGCACCGGCCAGCCTTCAGCCACCGGCAATCCGGACGGGCCGACAGGTGTCCACGGCATGTCACCGCGTGCGAAATCGGCATCGTTGAGCGGCCCGTTTCCGAACCACGGCCGCTGCATGCCTCCCTTGCGTCCGGCATGGCCGAGCTGGATCGCCGGAATGGCACCGTTGCGGAGCGCAAACTGCGCCACCCGGGCATGCCCCGGGATCTGGCTGTCTGTCCAGATGCCCGGGCATCCATGGGTGATGCGGCCGCGTTTTTGAACTGCGGTGGCTTCCGTGAAGACGATCCCGGCGCCACCGATGGCGAACCGGCCGAGATGGGTCAGGTGCCAGTCGTCCATGTGCCCGTCATGGGCCGAATACTGGCACATGGGAGAAATCACCACCCTGTTGCGGGTTGAGATCGAGCGTAATGTCAGCGGTTGAAACAGACGGGGGACTGCAGTCATCGGAATTCCTTGCGTGATTTTCGCCAGACGCTATCGCCTGGGTCAGCCAGAGGCAATCGACTGCGGCCAGATTTCAACAAAGCGGCCAGTCGGGCCGCCCGCACCCTGCCGGCCCGATGGATGGAGAAAATCGAACTGCAACAGGGAGAGAAGACGCGATGCGTCGGCCCGGCCGCCTGTGGCGTATCAGGCCGTCTGGCTCGAGCTGATCAGCGGCAGAACGAAGAAATCCATCCCTGCCGGAACAGTACCAACCGCCATCGGACAGCCATAGACAGCCTCGAGGTTGGATGGCGTGAGAACTGCGTGTGGGTGACCGCTGGCATGCACCCTGCCCCCGCTCATCAGCACCACATGGTCGGCGAAATGGGCGGTCAGATTGAGATCGTGCAGGATGGCGATGACGCCGCCGCCAGCCTCGGCATAGCGCCGCGCGATCTGCATGATCTGCAGCTGGTGCCTGATGTCGAGACTGGAAATGGGCTCGTCCAGAAATAGACATCGCGGTTTCCCCTCGAAAACCGGCTCCCAGACCTGGGTGAGAACCCTTGCCAGTTGAACTCGCTGCTGCTCCCCACCGGACAGTTCCTGGTAAAAGCGGCCCCCGAACCCCTGAAGGTCGACCGCGGCCAACGCCTGGTCGACGCGGCTGCCTGCATCGGCTCCGGTCTGGATGCCTGTGGTCAGCCCCAGTCGCACCACTTCATGCACGGTGAAGGGAAACGATAGGTTGGCAGATTGCGGCAGCACTCCGCGCAGGCTGGCAAGCTCCACCGGCCGGGCGCTGGCGATATCGACACCGTTGAGGCTTACATTGCCCTCGAAGCCGATCTCGCCGGTCAGCGCCCGCAGCAAGGTGGTCTTGCCCGAACCATTCGGGCCTATGATCACGGTGAACTGCTCTTTTGCGGCCTGCATGTCGATCCCATGCAGGATTTCGGTCTTGCCCAGACGGACATGAATGTTTCGCACGTCCAGCATGTCAGATATCCATCAGCCCGCGCCTGCGCAGCAGGATCCAGAGAAAGAACGGCGCGCCAATGGCCGCGGTGACGATACCGATCGGCAGCTCCGCAGGCGCCACGATCTGCCGCGCGATCGCATCGGCAAACAGCAGCATCACAGCCCCGAGCAGCGCGCAGGCCGGCAGTAGAAACCGGTGATCCGGACCGATCAGCAGCCGCAACAGGTGTGGCACGACGATCCCGACAAAGCCGATACCGCCCGACACCGCCACACATGCACCGGTGGCCGCGGCAACCATGACAATCGCCACGCGTTTGAAGACCTGGACATTGACACCGAGATGCTGCGCGGTCGCTTCCCCCAGCGTCATGGCGTTCAGCCCGCGCGCCATGAAGGGGGAAAAGACCAGGATAGGAACGATGATCGGGGCAACGGCCAGCACCTTGATCCATGTCGCCCCGGCGATTGAACCCAATCCCCAGAAGGTGAGATCGCGCAACTGCTCGTCATCGGCCCAGAACACCAGAAGCCCTGTAAAGGCGCCCGCCATTGCCCCTAGCGCAATGCCGGCAAGCAGCATGGTCGCAACCGAGGTCCTGCCGTTCCGGGTCGATATCCGGTAAAGCGCCATGGTGAACACCAGGCCGCCGATAAAGGCCGCGAACGGAATGTGGTACATGCCGAGAAAGGACGCCACCGGCGCCAGGGCTCCCGCTCCGAGCACGATGAATGTCACCGCACCGAGGCTGGCGCCGGCCGAAACGCCGACAATGCCGGGGTCGGCGAGCGGGTTGCGGAACAGGCCCTGCATGGTCGCCCCCGACACCGCAAGCGCCGCGCCGATCAGCATGCCCAGCAATGTACGGGGCATGCGGATATCGAGGATCACCACGCGCTCGACCTCGCTGATCAGATCGTCCTGCCCGGAGACAAGCGCCCATGCGACCGAGACCACTGATGTATCGGTGGCGCCCGAAGCAATGCTGAACATCGCCGTCAGCACGAGCACGACCACCAGCGCCAGCAGCATTCTGCGGGCGAACCAGGTCCGGTCGCCCGCATATGCGCCGTGTGGCGGGTTCATGCCGGTTTCAACACTAATGCTCATGGCCGTAGAGCGCCCCTGCAAGCTGGCTGATGGCCTCGCCGGTCCGTGGGCCGAACCCGAGCATCAACAGTCCGTCCATCCTGATGATCCTGCCATTCTTCACCGCCGGCGTCGTCGACAGCGCCGGATGGGCCTCGATCAGCGCGTCCATAGCCGCATGATCGGCGGTCGCACCGCGCCCGTTCATCATCAGGATCACTTCGGGTGCGGCATTGATCACCGCTTCGTTGCTGATCTGCTTGTAGCCCTTGAACTCGCTGATGACATTCTCGGCGCCGGCCAGTTCGATGATGTTGCTTGCCGCGGTGCCGGTGCCGGACGCGTTGACCTTGTCATCCGTCAGCGCCAGCACGAACATGACCTTGCGCTTGTCTTCAACGCTTGCCAGATGCTCGCGGGCCGTGGCGATATCATTGGCGACTTTCCGCTTCAGCGCCTCACCCTTTTCTTCCACACCGAGTTCGCGGGCGATGATGGTGATGTTTTCATCAATGCCTTCAAGCGTGAAGGTGTCGGGCACATCGACCCAGCGCACCCCTGTGCTCTTGAGCACCTCGACCGCTTCGCGCGGGCCGTTGTTCTCGCGGGCAAGAATCAGGTCCGGTTTTACCGACAACACGCCTTCTGGCGAAAGCGCGCGGATGTAGCCCACATCCGGCAAGGCGGTCGCCTCCGGCGGATAGCTAGAGGTCGAATCGCGACCGACCAACCGCTCCTGTTCACCCAGCGCATAGACAATCTCGGTCACCGCGCCACCGATGGCGAGGACCCGCTGCGCCTTGGCGTCGCCGGCAAGGGCAGCACCGGAAGCCAGCGGCAATGCCAAGAAGACAGCGCAGCCGAACCCGGCGAGAAGCGCGCCGCGACGGGTGAAATGGCTTGGCCCTGATGTGTTCACGGGACTCATTGCGCCACCTCCAGACCTTCCATCTCGCTGATGCGCGGCAGCGCATGAATCATGGCGTCCCAGCGCGAGACACGCTCTGAAACATCACCGCCACGACGGTCACCATTGATCAGGATGATCTGCTCGTCATGCTCGTCGAAGACCTCGATCGAAAAGATATCGCCGTTCTTGGTCGGTTTCCGTACAACCCAGATCGCGGCAAACCGGTCCGAGCGAAGATGCAGATGAAAGCCGCTGTCGAGGACGTTCAGCCACGGCCCGACCTGCTTGATGTTGCGCACTGGTCCGGAATGGATCTGCAGGATCCCCGGATTGCGCACAAAGGCCATGATCGGCACCTGTTCCTCGGACAACCGGTCAAACAGGATGTTGACGGCATCACCGGTCAGTCTTTCGGCAAAATCCTCGCCTATCAGACGGATGGCGTCGTGCCGTGAAATCCTGGCCTTGCGCAGCATCGTCTGGAACTGATGCGTGTCTTCCATTCCGGCCCAGCTTTCTCGCAAGGCGGCAACCGCCTTTTCCGCCGGTGCTTCAAATGCCTTGGCGGGCGTGGCCACCTTGAAAACCGGCCCGGCGTCTTCCCTGTGCAGCCGTTCGCGCATCAGGTTCCACTTTTCGAGATCTGTGGCCTCGCGGGCGAAGACCTTGTGGACAGCGTCGCCATGAGCGTCGAAAAACTGGAAGCTGCGCTGCACCGACCCATCATCCAGAGGCTTTGCAACATGATAGGCGTGCTGCCAGTGCTTGGGGAAAATGCGCAGGTCGATGTCTTGCCCCAGCACCATTGATGCGTGTTTTCCCGCCGAAAACTTTTCATAAACACCGGTCTTCTCGTGAACCGCATTGTCGTTGCGTGACAGCGCCATCACTTCCCCGGCTTGATTGAGCATCGGGAAGAACACATCGAGATCGGGTTCAATCCGGTCGACATGGTCTCCGACGAAGGCTTCGAGAAACTGGGCCTCGGATATCCCCAACTGGGTGGCGAGATCTCGCTCGCGCATTTTCAGATTGTTGCGGCGGGCCTCCTTGATGGCGGCCGCGTCGGGAAGAGAATTCGTGTTCATTTGCCAGCTCACTTGTTGAGAATCAATTTGCCTTGCCTGGTGATTTTCAGGCGGTAGACGGCACCGTCATGCTCGATGCCGATCTCTTTGCGATCTCCGAACAGGGCTCGGGATTCGATGATCCGTTCGGCCGAACGGTCCGCTTGCGAAAGCTCGAACCGCTGCGCTGCAGCGCTTTCTTCGCGAGAGTTCTTGTCCATGGTCAACATCCGTGTGTTGGCCTGGCTGGCTTGACGCTGGCTTGGCGAAATTAATTGCGCGTTTATATCTTGACGAAAGCGCTCAAGTTTTAGTAATCGGTGTCTCGCATAAGCTGAGCAAAATTGTCAAGTTTGATTTTGAACTTCGATAAACCGAAAAAGCCAGCAAGCGAGCAAGCGTACCGCCAGCCAGCTAATCATCAATCAGATGGATCCAAGGTAAGGGCGTTATGACTGCTATGAGAATCAACCTAACCCGCACTGCAGTGACATTGGCACTGTGCACCACAACGGCGCTGACGGCGGTGCCGTCGGCACATGCGCAAGAGGAAGCAAAGCCGCAAAATGGCTTTACCCTGCTGCAACGGCTCGTGCTTGGCGCCGGGCGCGCCAAGGTCGCAACCGAAACACCGCAGGCGGTCACCGCCCTCGAACAACAGGATATCGATGAGAGGCAGGCCTCCACGGTGACCGACCTGCTCAAGGACGTGCCCAATGTCAGCGTGATCGGCGGCGCCAACCGCGCACTCGGCCAATCCTTCAACATTCGCGGTATCGGCAAGGGCGAATCCGCCTCCGATGAAGGCCGCATCATTGTAAATGTGGACGGTGTCCCGCAGTTCTTCGAGCAATACAGGATGGGCGGTTTCTTCAATGATCCCGAACTGTTCAAGCGGGTGGAAGTGCTGCGCGGCCCAGCCTCATCGACGCTCTACGGCTCCGGTGCGCTCGGCGGCGTGGTCAATTTCGAAACCAAGGACGCGTCCGATTTTCTCGCGGACGGTCAGACCGGCACACTCAAGCTTAAGGGAACCTATGATTCAAACCCGAACGGCTATCTGACCAGTGCCATTCTCGCTCTCCGCCTCAGCGACTACGCTGAAGTGCTGCTCACCGGCAACTACCGCACGGCTGACGCATTCAGGGACGGCGGCGGGCTCGAGGTGCAGGGCTCAGAGTTCACCACACCGAATGGAATGGCCAAGGGCACGTTCTACCTCGATGAAGCCAGGGAGCGCAAAGTCCAGCTCAGCTACAGCCAGTTTACCAGTGACCAGGACAACCAGGGCTATTCGCAGTTGCAGCCGACCGGCGCCTTTGGCACGGTCGACCGCGTAGTCAACAACAAGCAGGCGCAGATTTCCTACGAGGATGCGGCAACCGACAATCCCTGGCTCGATCTGAAGCTTTCGTTGTCCTACAATAACATCACAAACGAGCAGACCAATGCCTCGCTCGGCGCATTCAGCTCAATCGGCCAGGATTCGACCTACGGCTACGAGAGCTACCAGTTTCTCGGGCAGAACACCTTCGAATGGACCGGCGACACTTACGAGAACTATCTCACCGTCGGCGGCCAGATCATCCGCCAGAACCGTACCACCGGCACGGCCACTCCTCTCGGCCACCATCCCGAAGGCACCGACTTCCAGACCGGGATCTTCGTCCAGAACGAATTCATCTGGAACGACAGGCTGACGCTCATTCCGGGCGTCCGCTTTGATTACCAGCGGCTTAGTGGCGGGGATTCGGTCGGCGTGCTGACAGGCGCCGCAGTGCCCGCGGACAAGTCCGACACCGCCTTTTCTCCAAAGATCGCCGCTCTCTACAAATTCACCGACACTTTCTCGGTGTTCGGCTCCTATGCGCACACCGAGCGGTTTCCCTCGATCGATGAAATCTATTCCAACGATTACGGTGTCGGGCGAACCCCGAACTACAGCCTCGGTCTGAAGAAGGAAAAGTCGAACAATTACGAAATGGGCTTTGTCGTATCGACAACCGACCTGATCCAGGCCGGTGACAGCTTCGATTTCAAGACCACCGGCTTTTACAACAAGATCGATGATCTCATTGTCCGCCAGCGCAACATGTATCCGCAATACGTCAATGTCGGCCGGGCGGAGATTTACGGTGTCGAGTTCGAGGCCGGTTACGAGAGCAACAATTTCTTTGCGGATGCCGGTCTTGGCCTGACGGTGGGAACCGACCTGACCAACAACACGGCGCTGACGGAAGTTGCACCGGCTGAACTCAACATCGGTGCCGGCTATCGCCTGCCCGATCGCGGCCTGAGCTTCGGTTGGGAAGGCCGCTTCGTCTTTGCAGAGACAAAGGTACCCATGCCCACCGCAGCAACGACGGACTTCGCCGCTGAAAGACTCCGCCGCGCGTCCTTCAACACCCATGATGTCTACATCAACTGGCGGCCGGACATGGAAAGCCAGTTCGCCGGATGGGAAGCATCCTTCCGGGTCGAGAACGTGTTTGACACCAGGTACCGGGACTTCCTGTCCAATGACAACGGCAAGGGCCGCACCTTCAAGGTCAGCCTCGCCAAGCAGTTCGGCTGGTAAGTTCCAAGGAGACCAACAATGCCAATCGCAAGCTCCAAACCTGCAATCCTGACGCTCGTCGTAGGGCTTGCGATTGCCGCAACGGCTGCGCAGGCCGATCAACAGGACCGGCCTGCGCTTTCCCTCGACCTCAATGCGCTCGAACAGGTCGGCCCTGCCTGTCGGCTCGTGTTCGTGGCCACCAACAAGACCGGCGTCGAGATCAGCGAGATGTCCCTGGAAACCGTGCTGTTCAACCGCGCCGGCACCGTTGAGCGTTTCGCCCTGTTCGATTTCCAGGCGCTTCCGCAGGGAAAGACGCGGGTACGCCAGTTCGATCTGCCCGAAAGTCGCTGCGGCGACATTGGCCGCGTCCTGATCAACGGCGTCGCATCCTGCAAGGGCGAAGCCCTGAAAGGAAACGAATGCATGGATCACCTTGAGCTCAAGAGTTCCTCAAAGACGGAGATCGTCGGATGACACTTCTCGAAGACCCGATTGCCCGGTTCCGCGACTTCATCGATATCGGCGGCCCTGTGGTCATGCTGCTGCTGTTCTTGTCGGTGATCGCGGTGGCCATGATCCTTTTCAAGCTGTGGCAGTTCAGCTCGCTCCGTCTCGGCACCCAGAAGGGCGTCCATAGCCTCGAAATGCTGGCTGTCCGCCTCAAACGTCAGTCCGCTGAAAGCAACCTTGCCCGGACCGACATCGAGGATGTGCTCGCGGTCAACGCCAATGCGCAGATCAAGGCACTTCAGCGCGGTTTCCGGGTTCTCGACACGATTGCCCAGATCGCCCCGCTGATCGGTCTTTTCGGCACGGTCCTGGGAATGATCACCGCCTTCCAGGCCCTGCAGCAATCGGGCAACAATGTCGATCCCTCGATCCTTGCCGGCGGCATCTGGGTGGCACTGCTGACCACCGCCGTTGGCCTCGCCGTGGCCATGCCGACGAGCATTGCGCTGACCTATTTCGAAAGTCGTGTCGACCGCCATCAGCAGGCCATCGAGATGGCGGTTACCCGCATCCTCAACCCGGTTGCGCATCACTCCTATCAGGACCCGCGCGCATCAGCGTCCATGACAGGTGCCTGGCCTGTTCCCGCCGATGCGGCTTGAAGTCTCCGGTTACAGGCGGCGGCAGATATCGATGACATCGCTCATCGATATCATCTTCCTTTTGCTGTTGTTTTTCATGCTCAGTTCAACCTTCTCACGCTTTGCCGATGTCGAACTTGATGCCTCCAGTGGCGGCAATCCGGCGAAGCAGACAAATGCGCCCGCCTTTCTTAAGCTTTCGGCGGATCGGCTGCTCCTCAACGGCTCAGAGCTGACCACCCTGACACTGCAGGCTGAAATCGAAAGGTTGAAGACGACGTCCAATCTCAACGCCGTCATCTTGTCGGTCGACGAGACCGCGACTTCGCAACAACTGGTCGACACCATGCTGGTGCTCCGGCGCTCCGCCGGTATCAGCTTGCAGATCGTACGGTAGGATCCCGATGCGGCTGGCTACAAGATCATCAAACCGGGCAAAACCCGAACCGACAATTGCCCTGATCAACATTGTCTTCCTGATGCTGATCTTCTTCATCGTCGCAGCCCAGATCGCGCCGCCGCTCGATGGCGAGGTCAAACTTGTCTTGACAGAAAGCCTTGATAACCGTCGGCCGCCGGACGCGCTGGTGGTGATGCCGGACGGATTGATGAAATATCGCGGCGCGCTGGTGACCCCGGCGCATTACGTCACGATCAAGCAGGAATCCGCCCCGGACGATATCAGGGAGATACGGCTGGTCCCCGATCGTGAGCTCCCGGCCGCCAAGCTCATCGACATCGGGCGTGAACTGCGCGGCCTCGGCGCGGAGAAGATCATGCTGGTGACCGAAGAGGGGCTGAAACGTTGATCTCGACTCCATCCCGCTTTCGGCTTGCGGCAGTGTCTGCTTTGCTGGCTTCGTCATTGTTGCATGTTGCGGCAATGGCCGTTTCCCCAGATCTCGGCGAGGAAGTGCTCATCGAGGGCGGAGCCGACGCCCGGGAAGCAACATTGGGCAACAGTTTTGCTGACCTGATCAAGGCCGGAGACACTCTCGACCCTGTTGAAACGACGCAAGCCGCTGGTGCCAGCCCGTCTCCTGTGACACCGCAACCTGCGGAATCCACCGCCATTCAACCGGTCAAGCAGCCACGCGAGCTGGTTTCACCGGCTGCTTCGACGGTCGAGGACGTACCTGCTCAACTCCCAAACAGGCTTGAGCCTGTGAGTGAAGCGGGACTCATCCCACCGTCCAGGACGGATAAACTGGACGTGTCCGTATCCGATGTCTCCGTGACCCTTCCGACCCCCGAAATGACACGTCCGGTCAAACCCGCCGAGAGCTTGAAACCGGTTAAAGACCCACTGCCAGTTGAAACCGCGATCCCGGCCAACGTTCCCACGCCCGTGGCGAAACCCGAACAGCCCAAACAACCACCAAAAAAGACAGCCGGAAACACAAAGTCGAAATCGGAGGTCAACAGCAAGGCCGGCACCCGGGACGGCAAGGCAACAGCCAAAGCGGCATCGAGCGGCAAGGTTGAATCCAGATCGGCATCCGCCAGTTCCGGCAATGCCGCGGCTGCAAATTATCCCGGCAAGGTCTTTGCCAAGATCGCCAGGACCCGGCAGCGCAATGCTGGCGGCAGAGGGGTGGTCCATGTTAGCTTCCACGTCTCCACCAGCGGTCAGGCAGTGCGTGTCACCGTATCAAGAAGTTCGGGCAATGCCCGGGTAGACAAGGCTGCATTGGCGCATATCAAGCGCGCGGCGCCTTTCCCCCGGCCACCTTCGGGCGCGCGCACCCGCTTCGTCATTCCGATCGAATTTCGGAGATAATCGGATGCATCGTTGCCAGAAACTGTTTTGCTTTCAACTTCATCTCGGGCTGTCCACCGATCAGGTTCGGTCAGGCTTGCAGGTGAGGTGCTGGCTGCATCCGTTCGACCGAACCCGCCGGAAGCAATGCTTCCCGCGCGCAAATCAATCCGTACACCAAACACATAGGAGAAGACTGCATGTTTATCGCAATGAACCGCTTCATCATCAATGAAGGCCATGAGGAAGCGTTCGAAAACGTCTGGCGCAACCGCGATTCCAGCCTGAAAGAGGTCCCTGGCTTCAAGACCTTTCACCTGTTGAAGGGCCCGAGAAACGATGCGACCGGACAGACACTGTATGCGTCTCATACAGTCTGGGAGTCACATGGGAGCTTCGTGGACTGGACCCACTCCGAAAACTTTCGCAACGCCCACAAGAATGCAGGCAACAACAAGGCGATGTACGCAGGCCACCCGAATTTCGAGGGGTTCGAGGCCGTACTCGACGCCTGAATTCGCTTTGGTGGTTGAGACAAACACGATCAGGGGCCGGGTGCACAAACCCGGCCCTCTGCCGCGGTGAAGATGATCAATACCCGGAGGCCTGGCCCGCGGCTGCGTTGGGCTGGTCCATTCACTAAACTTTCGGAATTCAAACCACGCCACGCAAACCAAAGGTTGCAGAAACGCGGCCCATCAAGCAACAATGTTCAAGAACCCCTCACTATCGAGCAAATAAATAAACACTTAATTAGCTTCCGGCGGGCAAGAATCAGACTTAGCTAAAAGCGGCTAAGTGAGGATATGTCCATGAAGCCGAAAAATTACTTGATCACCCACAACCTCGATGAGATCAAGGAAGAAAGGCGCGTCTATCCGCGTCGTGATGCCAATTGTCCGGTGATCGCCCGCGTCCGGCAGCGCGGCCGCGAAGAAGAGTTTTCCATCCCCTGCTGGATGGTCAATCTGTGCGAAGATGGCTGCCTGCTGACCTCGGACCATTTTCCCCGCAAGATCGACGATGTGAGCCTGACGATCCCCGGCATATCGACAAAGGTGCGCGGCAAGGCCAGAACGCAGGGCAAGTTCACCGTAAATGTGAAGTTCTCAAAACTTCTCAAGATCGAGATAGTGGATATGGTCGGTCGTATACGGACCATTCCCAAATCGTAAGCATATCAGCGCGCGCTATCACCACACCTCTCAGGCGAGCCAATCCGAGAGCTTCGCCGCCCTGACATCATTCATCAACTTGAGAAAACCTTCGGCCTGATGCCGGGCCGTCGCCTCGCCTTTGGCTGCGGTCGCAAGGGCTGCCTCTCCGACGGCACCGGCGGGATTGACGTCGCTCGCGATCCACGCGAAGGCATGCGTGCCGGTGTGCCGCAGGAGTTCGAATTCCGCCTCGGCACGGCTGACCGCCGAGACGAAGTTTTCCGCCTTGTCAAAGGCAACCAGGTCCGGCTGGAAATGCAGCATCAGCGATGTTTCGACATCACCGCCATGGATGCCGTAGGAGGTCTCAGCCGGGCTGTACAAACCGGTCGGCAGACCAAACCGCATCCATGAGGTCTTGACCGCAAGCATCCGCGCCCGGACCCTGAGTTCACGTGCAACGATCCCCATCACTTCTTCGTTTCCGCCATGGGAATTGACCAGAACCACTTTCCGGATGCCTGCACGCGCCACCGAATGTCCGAGCTCGACCCAATGATCGATCAGCGTCGTGACAGGGATGGTCAGCGTTCCAGGCGCATGCTGGTGTTCGTTGGACTTGCCGACAGACTGGATCGGCAGGATCCTGATATCGAGATCCGCAGAGACGAGGTCGATGACGCTCTCCAGCATGCCCTGCATGATCGAACTGTCCGTCGAGACAGGCAGATGCGGGCCGTGCTGCTCGGTTGCCGCCACGGGCAGCACCGCGATAGTGTTGTCCGGGTCCAGCCCCTCGAACTCGCGCGTGGTAAAGTCACCCCACCAGATCTTCCGCTTCATTTCACCATTCCTTCGATCCTCACGCCGGCGCGGCGGCGATGACTTCAATTTCCACCTTGAAGGCTTCACGCGCAAACCCCGAGACAATCATCAGCGTCGAGGCTGGAGCGGGGTCCCCGAAAAGCCGGTCGCGAACCTTCATGTATCCCGGCAAATGCGCCCGGTCGGTCACATAGGCGTTGATCCGGACGATGTCATCGAGCCGCATTCCCGCCGACGCGAGAATGGCGGCGACATTCTCAAAACAAAGCTCGGTCTGCGCTTCGGCAGATGGCGGGATCGCATCATCCAGCGTGATCGACAACTGCCCGGAACAGATCATCAGCCGGTGTCCGGCAGGCACTTCCACGCCGTGGCTGTAACGGGCAAACGGGGCCCTGATGGTGCTTGGCGTGTGATGCTTCATGGCGGAAATCCTCGGCAGACCTGATTGATGTTCATTAACCCCACAAAGTTTTGTCCGTCTATTCCAAACCGCCCGGGAATGGTTCAATCTGCAAGGGTGTCGCCAGATCGAGGCAGTTTTTTGGGCAGTCAGCCCGCAAAGCAAGCAATGTGTGCGGCAAACCCACGCGGCGAGGTGCCGGAAAACCGTGACACTGAGGATATGGCCTGTGATGGCATGACGCTTGCAAGGTTAGACAGTTGGCAAAATCACGAGGGGTGATTCGCAACCCCCAACCAAACCAAGGGATGGTGTAAATGACGCTTATTCTTCGTTCCTCAGCTGCTCTGGCAGTTGTTCTGGCCTTCGGTGTCCAGGCCTCTGCAGCCGAGAAGGTCACGTTCGGAACAAACTGGCTCGCCCAGCCCGAGCATGGCGGATTCTACCAGTCCGTCGCCGACGGCACCTACGCTGCCTGCGGCCTCGATGTGACCATCGCCCAGGGCGGCCCGCAGGTGAACAACCGCGCGCTGCTGCTTGCCGGCAAGATCGACTTCCACATGGGCGGAAACCTGCTCGAAGCATTTTCCGCCGTCGAACAGAACATCCCGGTCAAGGTTGTCGCTGCCTCCTTCCAGAAGGAGCCGCAGGTGCTCATGACCCACCCCGGTCAGGGCCTCGACACCTGGGAAGACCTCAAGAATGCCGAGCAGTACATTCTCGGCGACGCCGGCTTCCAGAGCTACTTCCAGTGGATGATCACCGAATTTGGGTTCGATGCATCCAAGCGTGTTCCCTACACCTACAACTCGGCACCCTTCATCGCCAATCCGAAGTCGGTTCAGCAGGGCTACATCACATCAGAGCCTTTCGCAGTTCAGCGTGAAGGCGGTTTCATGCCCAACCTGTTCCTTGTCGCCGACTACGGCTTTGACACCTACTCGACCACGATCGAGGCCATGCAGGCAACCATCGACAGCAAGCCCGACGTGGTCAAATGCTTCGTCGAAGGCTCGATCAAGGGCTGGTACAACTACCTCTACGGCGACAATGCTGCCGCCAACGCCATGATCCAGAAGGACAATCCGGACATGAGCGACGAACAGATCGCGTTTTCGATCAAGGAGTTGAAGGAATACGGCATCGTTGATTCCGGTGACACCGAGACCATGGGCATCGGCGCCATGACTGACGAGCGGATTGCCAGCTTCTACGACAAGATGGTCAAGGCCGGGGTGGTCAAGGACGGCATCGACATCAAGGCCTCCTACACCCTTGACTATGTCAACGCCGGGGTCGGGCTCGACCTGAAGAAGTAAGACCTCAACCCGCCCGGATCACACGTGTCCGGGCGGGCCCTCTTGTACTGCTAGACGATCCCCTGGACACCCATGCCCGACCGGACCAATCCCTTTCTGATCCTGCAATCCATCGGCAAGACCTTCGCATCCGGCGTCACCGCGCTGGACCGGGTCAACCTGACCGTCAACGAAGGCGACTTCATGAGCCTGCTCGGACCGTCAGGCTGCGGCAAGTCGACGGCCTTGCGGATTATCGCCGGGTTGTCATCGCCGACTTCCGGCGTCGTCGACTGGCGCGGGCCGCCACTTCAGCAGAATGACATCGGGTTTGTCTTCCAGGAACCGACGCTGCTGCCCTGGGCAAGCGTCTATGACAATGTCTGGCTGCCCCTGCGGCTGCGCGGCGTCTCGCGCAAGGAGGCCGAACCGCAGATTGCCGAAGTTCTCGAACGCGTCCACCTGACAGGCTTTGAGAATGCAGTTCCGCGCGAACTCTCCGGCGGCATGAAGATGCGCGTCTCCATCGCCCGCGGACTGGTGACACGTCCGCGCATCCTGCTGATGGACGAGCCTTTCGCGGCCCTCGACGAGATCACCCGCTTCAAGCTCAACAATGATCTGCTCGAACTCTGGCAGGAACGCCGGTTCACCGTGCTGTTTGTCACTCATTCGGTGTTCGAGAGCGTGTTTTTGTCAAACCGCATCACAGTGATGGCGGCACACCCCGGTCGTGTATTCGAAGAGCTGACGATCGATGCGCCCTATCCCCGGGATGCCGCTTTCAGAACCTCACCGCACTATGCCGAATTGTGCCGCAACACATCGGACACCCTGTCAAGGGCGATGGGCATGGAGGCCGCAGATGCCGTCCATTGAGACTGTCCCGCCCGTCATCGACGCAGAGGAAGCCCGCCGCGAGCGCAGCCGCAAGCTCGAACGCACCGGCCGCTGGCTGCTGCCGCTGCTGATCATGGCCGCAGCGCTTTACTTCTGGGATCGCGTCTGCGTCTGGAACGAGATCCCGCAATATATCCTGCCGCGCCCCGGTGTTGTGCTCAACACCCTGATCGAGGACGCAGGCCTTCTGTTTGCGTCGCTTCTGGTCACCCTCAGGATCACCATGCTGTCGTTGGCGCTGGCCGTTGTCGGCGGCGTCGGGCTGTCGGTTCTCTTTACTCAATCCCGCTGGATCGAGATGAGCCTGTTCCCGTTTGCGATCGTATTGCAGGTCACGCCGATCGTGGCGATCTTCCCGCTGATCAACATCTATGTCGATGACCAGACCACGAAACTTCTGCTCTGCGCCTGGATCGTCGCCTTCTTTCCGATCCTGTCCAACACCACGCTGGGGCTCAATTCCGTCGACCGCAACCTGATCGACTATTTCAAGCTCAACGGCGCCAGCCGCTGGCAGACGCTCTGGCACCTGAGGCTGCCGGCTGCGATGCCGTATTTTCTCGGTGGGCTCAAGATTGCGGGCGGCTTGGCGCTGATCGGTGCCGTGGTCGCGGAGTTCGTCGCCGGTACAGCCGGCCAGTCATCCGGGCTGGCCTCGCGGATCATCGAAGCGGGCTACCGGCTCAATGCCCCGCGACTGTTCGCGGCCCTGATCCTCATTTCCCTGACCGGCATCATCATCTTCCTCGCCCTGTCATGGATCTCTCACCTCGTGCTGCACCGCTGGCACGAGAGTGCGCTGAAACAGGAGCAATGAGTGACAACGCGCAGTCTCTCCATACCAATCTCTGGCGCCTATACTCTGGGCAATATCCGGCTGCACCGGTCGCATCTGGCAAGTGTCGAGGGCTTTGCCTTCGACGTCGAAGGATTTGCGCCGGCAGCCGTTGCTGTCACTCACGGAGAGATCGGAGCCATCCATCCCGCTGGTGGCGCGCCTGCTGCTGCTGAAACAGTCGACTGCCGTGGCGGCATCGCATTCCCGGCCTTCGTCGATTGCCACACCCATATCGACAAGGGCCACATCTGGGCCCGCAAACCGAACCCCGACGGCAGTTTCCCCGGTGCGTTGAACGCCGTCGGCGAGGACCGTGCGGCCCGCTGGACAGCCGAAGATGTCGAGCGGCGCATGGAATTCTCGCTCGCCTGCGCCTATGCCCACGGCACGCGGGCGCTGCGCACCCATATCGATTCCGTGCCGCCGCAGGAGGACATCTCCTGGCCGGTTTTCAAGACGGTGCGCGAGCGCTGGAAAGGCCGGATCGAGTTGCAGGGCGCCTGTCTCTTCGGCATCGACCAGGCCCAGGACGAAAGCTGGTTCAATCAGCTCGCCGATACCGTCGCCCGCCACCGGGGCATTCTCGGCGCGGTCACCTACATGGTTCCCGATCTGGATGCACTGCTCGATCGCCTGTTCAAAAAAGCCATCGATCTCGGGCTCGATCTCGATTTTCACGCCGACGAGACCGACGATGTCAACGCGGTCTCGCTTGACCGGATCGCCGATGCCGCGCTGCGCCATGGTTTCGAGGGCAAGATCCTGGTCGGCCATTGCTGCTCGCTTGCAAGGCAGCCCGATGACCGGGTCAGGGCAACACTCGACAAGGTTGCCCGCGCACGCCTTTCCGTCGTCTCCCTGCCGATGTGCAACATGTATTTGCAGGACCGCCGCCCGGATGCGACCACGCCGCGCTGGCGGGGTGTCACCCTGCTGCACGAAATGGCCGCGCGCGGCATAAATGTCGCGGTCGCTTCCGACAACACCCGCGACCCGTTCTATGCCTATGGCGATCTCGACGTGCTCGAAGTCTACCGCGAAGCCACCCGCATCGTGCATTTCGACCATCCCGTCGGCGACTGGCCCGCGACCGTGACCGCAAATCCGGCGCGTGCCATGGGGCTCGATGAGGCCGGAGTGCTGGCGCCCGGCGGCAAGGCCGACCTTGTGCTGTTCCACGGCCGCAGCCTGACCGAGCTTCTGTCGCGTCCCGAAAGCCACAGAACCGTAATCCGCAACGGCAAGGCGATTGACGCAACCCTGCCCGACTATTCCGAACTTGACGATTTGATGGAGCCCTGAGCCATGGACATGACCGCACTGATCGCCGATCTGGACGGCATCCGCATCGAGCAGAATGACAAGATCATTCAGCAGAAGAGCCGGGATTTTTACTGGTATTCCCCTGTGCTCAAGCGGCAGCTCGATCACGTGACCGCAGACCTCGTCGCGTCTCCGCAGAACGAGGAAGAACTGGTCCGCGTGCTCAGGGCCTGCTACCGCCATGATGTCCCCGTCACCCCGCGCGGCACCGGCACCGGCAATTACGGCCAGGCCATGCCCCTGTCCGGCGGCCTCGTCCTCAGCCTCGCCGACATGAACGAGATCAAGGAGATTTCTCCAGGCCGCGTGATCTGCGGGCCCGGCGTGATCTGCTCCGATCTCGACAAGGCGGCGGGCGAAGCCTCCAGGCAGGAACTGCGCATGCACCCGTCGACGGCCCACACCGCCACCATCGGCGGCTTCATCGCTGGCGGTTCCGGCGGTGTCGGTTCGATCTCCTGGGGCGGCCTGCGCGACTTCGGCAACATCATCCGCCTGCGGGTGGTCACCATGGAAGAGGAACCGCAGGTGCTCGAACTCACCGGCGAGGATCTGCACAAGGTCACGCATGCGTACGGCACCAATGGCATCATCACCGAGATAGAGATGCCGCTGGCGCCGGCCTATGACTGGGTCGATGCCATCGTCGGCTTTGACAGTTTCGAGGCCGCGGCCGCTTATGCGAATGGGCTGGCGCGTCAGGACGGGGTTCTCACCAAGCTGATCACCGTTGTCGCCGCCCCCTGCCCGTTCGATTACTTCAAGCGCCACCAGAAATTCCTCCGCGAGGGCCAGAGCGTGGTTCTGGTCATGGTGGCGCCGCAGAGCCATGACGCTTTCAAGGCCTTCACCGCGCGGAATTCGGGCGAGATCGTATTTGACGCTACCACGGCTGGTGACCTCAAGGGGCTTCCGCCGGTGTTTGAACTGGCCTGGAACCACACCACCCTGCGCGCGCTCCGGGTCGACCCGGCCTGGACCTACCTGCAGGTACTCTATCCATTCCCGAACCAGCTCGAACTGGCCTCGAAGATGGACCGCATGTTCCCCGGCGAGCTGATTTCGCATCTCGAATTCGTGCGCTTTGACGGCGACATCACCTGCTTCGGCCTGCCGCTGGTGAAATTCACCTCCGAGGAGCGGCTCGAGGAGATCATGGATCTGCACAACGAAAACGGCTGCCCGATCTTCAATCCGCACCGCTACACGCTTGAGGAAGGCGGCATGAAGCAGACCGATGAAATCCAGCTCGCGTTCAAGCGCGAGGCCGATCCCAAGGGCCTACTCAACCCGGGCAAGATGATCGCCTGGGACGATCCGGACTATGACTTCGATTCTGGAAAGACATGGTTGTTCAAGGGCTTGAAACAAGCAAGCTAGGGCGATCACATGCGCGTTCTCGTGGTTCATGCCCATCCGGTCGGCTCAAGCTTCAACGCAAGCCTGTTCCGCATGACGGCTGAACGGCTTCAAAGGAACGGCCACGAGGTCGATGCGATCGATCTCTATCAGGATGGTTTCAACCCGGTGATGAGCGAAGCCGAACGGCTCAATTACCATAATCTTGAGATCAACCGGGAGCCGGTCGAGAATTATGTAAAGCGTCTGCTCAATGCTGAGGCGCTGGTGCTGGTTTATCCGGTCTGGAATTACGGCTTTCCGGCCATTCTCAAGGGCTGGATCGACCGGGTGTTTCTTCCCGGCGTGAGTTTCGGGCTGGTCAACGGCAAAGTGCGGCCGACCTTGCACAACATCAACCGGATCGTTGTCATCACCTCCTATGGCGGATCGCGGTTCCGCACCTGGTTGATGGGTGATCCACCGCGCAAGATCGCCAATCGCATGCTGCGCGCGACGGTGAAGCCCGGCGCGCAGGTCAACTACCTCGCCCATTATGAAATGAATCTCTCCACCGACAGGACGCGGCACGCGTTCATGTCGAAGGTGGAACGCGCCCTGGACAGGATCTGATGCGAATTCTCCTGGTTTACTGCCACCCGGTGCCCGAAAGTTTCTGCGCCAGTATCCGCGACACAGCAGTTCGCACACTTGAGCAAAACGGCCATGAGGTTGATCTGCTCGATCTTTATGCCGAAGGCTTCGATCCGGTTATGCCGGCCGATGAACGCCGCCATTACAATGAAATGAAATTGGCCGATCACCCGTTTCCAACACATGCGGAACGGCTCCGGGCTGCAGAGGGTCTGCTGTTTGTCTATCCGACCTGGTGGTACGGGCTGCCGGCCATGCTCAAGGGCTGGCTCGACCGGGTCTGGACGCCTGACCTGACATTCCGCATCCCCGACGGCCCCGGCCCGATCGAACCGCTGATGACCCACATCAATCTGCTGGGTGTGATCACCACTTGCGGCGCGCCGCGCTGGTGGTCCTATGTCGTCGCCCACCCCGGCAAGCGCACCATCCTGCGCGGCATGCGCGCGCTCTGCGGCAAGCGCTGCCGCCGCCTGTTCATGGCGCATTACCTGATGGACAAGTCCACGCCGGAAAGCCGCGCCAGATATCTCGCCAGCGTGGAAAAGCGCCTGGCCAGGATCTGACTCAACTTTTGAAATTGTTCCGATCGGGATGCGCCCTGGCGAAAGCCGGCAGTGCGTCGCAGGCCTGCCGGATCATCTGGATGCGGCTCAGTCCGGAGATGTCTGCGCCCCAGCGTTCGGCATTGTAGATCTGCGGGATAAGGCAGATATCCGCCAAACCCGGCGCATCGCCGTGGCAGAAGGTTCCGGTATCCGGATGATCGAGCATCTTTTCGAAGGCTTCGAGCCCGGCGCCGATCCATTTCTGCATCCAGGCTGACCGGACCGCGTCGCCGCCGCCGGTAAGTTCGAGCAGATGCGCCACCACCGACATGTTGCAGACTGGATGGATATCCATGGCAATGCTGTCCGCCAGCGCCCGCACCCGCGCCCGCCCCGCCGCATCGTCAGGCAGCAGCGACACGCCGCGTGTCTCTATCACATACTCGATGATCGCCAGCGACTGCGTCAGCATCAGCCCGTCGATCTCGAGCGCCGGAACCAGCCCTTGCGGATTGCGCTTCAGGTGTTCCGGGCTCTTGTGTGCCTTGCTCAGCAGGTCCACCACCACGGGCGTGTACTCGACGCCGGCGAGGTTGAGCGCAATGCGCACGCGGTAGCTCGCTGACGAGCGCCAGTAGTCATAAAGAACGGGCGTTGCCATTGATGATGTCCTCAGGCTTTTGACAGCTCCTTGGCGTGCAGCCAGTCTGCATGCTTGGGCGCCCTTTTGGTCTTCGACCATTCTTCAAGCATGTCCCACTTGACCGAGTCCAGCCGCTTGATCATGGCATCTTCGTCCGGGTCCGGGCAGGCCAGTTCGACGCGATGGCCGTTCGGATCGAAGAAATAGATTGAATGGAAGATCGAGTGATCGGTCACCCCGAGAACATCGATGCCGTTGGCCTCGAGCCTTTCCTTGAAGGCAACCAGCGTATCGCGGTCCTTCACCTTGAAGGCGATATGTTGAACCCAGATCGGGGTGTTCTCGTCACGCCCCATCTCTGGCTTGGTCGGCAACTCGAAAAAGGCCAGCACGTTGCCGTGGCCCGCATCGAGGAACACGTGCATGTAGGGATCAGGTTCGTGCGTCGAGGGAACCTTGTCCTCGGCAATGGCGAGCACGAAATCCATGTTGAGATTGTCGACATACCAGTTGACGGTTTCCTTGGCGTCCTTGCAGCGATAGGCCACGTGATGGATCTGTTCGATTTTCATGGCAATGCTCCTCCGTTCAATCTTTCAGCGCGGCGGCACGCAGGGCCTGCGACAGCACCTCGCGGTCGCCGATATGGTTGGCCATAAGCAGGATCAGCCGCGCATTGAGCGCGTCGCTTTGCTCTTTGGTGAGGCCCTCGTGCACCGAGAGCAGATCGGCATAGAATTCGTCAGGCCCGTTGATGTTGGCCTTTGTGTTGAGCGCGGTCATCGATTACCTCCCGATCGCCTTGAGAAGTGCCGCCTTGACGGCCGCTTCGTCGTAATGGTCCCATCGCGCCGCCACATGCTGGTCCGGACGGACCAGATAGACCGCCTTGCCAGCATCGCCGAGGTAGCGCTGCTTGAGATAGCCATCCGCATCGCCGGCAGTCGCCAGCGCCAGCCGCTTCACCTCGATCCCGTCTACACTAAGGGCTTCAGGAGCATATTCATCTATGGTCATCAGCTGAAAGCCGAATCCCGTCCGGTCGAGCAGCCAGCCGCCCGGAACCGGCGCGTCGACCATCGGCGAGCCCGGCCGCGTACGCGCCGGCATCAACGCGCAATCATCGCCATTAAGTGGCGAACCGTCATAGGTGCATGGCACCGACAACCGTCCCGAATTGACCATCGGCCGTGTCGCCTCGTAGCGCTCCGACAGGTCCAGAACCGCATCGCGGAAAATGCGGCTGATCTCCGATTTCGGCGTGATGAAATCGGTCGACCGCGACGAGTTGAGAATGTTCTCGTCCGCTCCGTGAACCCGTTCGGCATCATAAGAGTCAAGAAGCGTAACCGGCGACTTACCATCGATGATCAGTTTGAGTTTCCAGGCCAGGTTGTCGGTGTCCTGCAGGCCCGAATTGGCGCCGCGGGCGCCGAATGGCGAGACCTGATGCGCGGCGTCGCCGGCGAAGATCACCCGGCCCTGATGGAACTTGTCCATACGCCGGCACTGGAACGTGTAGATCGAGCTCCATTCGAGCTCGTAGCTGATGTCGTCGCCAAGCATCGCCTTCAGCCGCCGGTCGATGTTCTCGGGCTTGAGCTCCTCGGCACGGTCGATATCCCAGCCGAGCTGGAAATCGATGCGCCAGACATTATCGGGCTGCTTGTGCAGGAGCGCCGACTGCCCGCGATTGAAGGGCGGGTCGAACCAGAACCAGCGCTCGGTCGGAAACTTGGCCTCCATCACCACATCGGCAATGAGAAAATTGTCCTCGAAGACGCGGCCGACGAAGTCCAACCCCATCATGGTCCGGATCGGCGAAGCCGCTCCGTCGCAGGCAATAGCAAAGTCCGCCTGCACCCTGTAGGGGCCGTCTGGCGTGCTGATCGTCAGTTCGGCGCGTTCGTCATCCTGGGTCACCTCGACAACCTTGTTGCCGCCGCGCAGCTCGATCGGCTTGCCTTCGGCCTGCAACTGGCGCACCCGGTCGACCAGATACTGCTCCATGTAGTATTGCTGCAGGTTGATGAAGGCCGGACGCTTGTGCCCCTCTTCGGGCAGCAGGTTGAAGCCGAACACCTGGCGTTCGTCGAAATAGACCTTGCCGAGGTTCCAGACCACGCCCTTGTCGACCATCGGATCGCCGCAACCGAGCCGGTCGAGAATCTCGAGCGGCCGCTTGGCAAAACAGATCGCCCGCGATCCCCAGGAAACCTTGTCATTCTCGTCGATCACGACAACCGGTACGTCTTGCATCGCAAGATCGATTGCCAGCGCCAGCCCCACAGGTCCGGCGCCGACAACCACCACCTTGTGGCGCACCGGCGTTGCCTGATCCTGGTCAGCAGAGCGCTGATACGGATAGAGCGGAACCTCGAATATCTTGCTCATGATCTCCCTTCCTGCCGATCACCGGGCCGATCCTGAGCTGATCGGACCGGACATCGCACGCCTCAAACCAAAAATATTAGTTACAGATGTAACTATCAACCCGCGAATTGTCTTTTGGATGGACGGTCCATGCAAACCTCGAACCCGGAAGACCTGTGCTGAGGTTGCATGTCCCAATGCCCGATGGAACTCATCGCGTTGCGGTGGATGCAACGGGCGGACTGCGCCGCCCGCGCGCTTCAGCCCTGCAGCTGCGCCCACATGTCCGCATCGCGTTCCGCGGTCCAGATTCGTGGCGTATCGATGCCGCGGGCTTCGTCATAGGCGCGGGCGACATTGAACGGAAGGCAGTGCTCGTAGATCGCGAAATCCTTGAACTTCGGATCGCATTCGGCCCGCACCGCGTCCCACGCTTCTTTCAGCGTGCCGCCGCGCGCCACCACCTTGGCCACCGGGCGATAGGTGGAATCGACGAAGTCGCGGGTGCTGTCGATCGCCGCATTGACCATCTCGCGGCCGACCAGCGCATCTCCGCGTCCGGGACCGATCGCCTGCGGATCAAACATCCGGATCATGTCGAGCGTATCGCCCCAGTCGTCGAAATGGCCGTCGCCGCAATAGCACGCCGAGTGGTACTCGACGATGTCGCCGGTGAACATGACTTCCTCATCGGGCACCCAGGCGACGATGTCGCCGGCGGTGTGGGCGCGGCCGAGATGCATCAGGTCAACCTTGCGCTTGCCGAGATAGACGGTCATCCGCTCGGAAAAGGTGGTCGTCGGATAGGTCAACCCGGGAATGCTCTCATGGCCCTGAAACAGCCGCGGAAAGCGTTCGAACTCCGACGCCCAGTCCTCGGCGCCGCGCTCCTCCACCATCGCCCGCGCCACGTCGCCCATGATCACGGTCGGCGCATTGTAGGCAGACGCCCCGAGCACGCGCACGGCGTGGTAATGGGTCATCACCAGATGGCTGATCGGCTTGTCGGTAACCGAACGGATCTTCTCGATCACCTTGTTTGCCAGACGCGGGGTCGCCTGCGCCTCGATCACCATGACGCTGTCATCGCCGATGATGACGCCGGAATTGGGATCTCCTTCAGCCGTGAAAGCCCAGATGTCCCGGCCGATCTCGGTAAAGGAGATGTTCTTTTCCGTCATGTCACCGGCGGATGCGAATTTCTTGCTCATTGATCTGTCCTAAACTTTTTCAACTGTCTGCTCGATGGCGCCGAAGATCGAATGGCCATCGGCGTCCTTCATTTCGATGCGCACGGTATCGCCGAAGCGCATGAACGGCGTTGACGGCTTGCCCGATGCGATCGTCTCGATCATGCGGATCTCGGCAATGCAGGAATAGCCTGCGCCGCCCTCGCTCACCGGCTTGCCGGGGTCACCGTCCGGCCCCTTGTTCGACACGGTGCCGGAACCGATGATCGTTCCGGCGCACAGCGGACGGGTCTTTGCTGCATGTGCGATCAATTGCGGAAAATCGAAGGTCATGTCGACCCCGGCATTGGCGCGGCCAAAGGCTTCACCATTGAGATCGACATCGAGCGGCAGGCTGAGCTTGCCGCCATCCCAGGCATCGCCCAACTCGTCAGGCGTGACCGTGACCGGCGAGAATGCAGACGACGGCTTGGCCTGGAAGAAGCCGAAGCCCTTTGCAAGCTCCGCCGGGATCAGCCCGCGCAGGCTCACATCATTGACCAGCATCACCAATTCGATCGCCTCGCGGCAGGTGTCGATATCGGCCCCCATCGGCACATCACCGACGATGACTGCGACTTCGCCTTCACAATCGATCCCCCAGGCTTCATCCGCCATCCGGATCGGGCCACGCGGAGCCAGGAAACTGTCGGAGCCGCCCTGGTACATCAGCGGTTCTTCCCAGAAACTCGCCGGCATCTCCGCGCCGCGCGCCTTGCGCACCAGCTCGACGTGATTGACATAGGCCGAACCGTCGGCCCACTGATAGGCCCGCGGCAGCGGCGACAGCGCATCGCGCTCGTGAAACCGTTCGGTCGGCTCCGCGCCGCTTTCCAGCATCTGGGCCACATCCCGAAGCCGCGGCGCCACGTGCTTCCAGTCATCAAGTGCCGCCTGCAGCGTCCGCGCGATGTGCGGCACCCCCGACGCACGGGTGAGATCACGCGAGACGACGACGAGACGCCCGTCCCGGCTGCCGTCACGAAGAGTGGCTAGTTTCATGCGATGTTCCTCTGTGGTTTGTCAGATGGACCTCAGGTTCCGGTCCATCTCTCCCTTTGTCTCGTCCCGGAACGGGATAACTTGGCCCCCGCGCTCAGGCCGGCCGGGCAGTCTCGGCATGCCCGGAGTACCGCTCGGCTTCCGCGTCGCGGCAATCTAGATGATGGCCTACTTGGCGCCCGACCACCCGCCGGCTTCCGGCGTGCCGTCGAATTTCCGCTCGATCCCCTCCCAGCAGTTCACATAGCCGTTCTGAAGCGTTTCCAGCTCTGCCGCGTAACGGGTGACCATCTGCGGGAAGCGGGTTTCGAACATGAACGCCATCGTATCGGACAGCTTGACTGGTTTCAGGTCCACCGTCGAGGCCTTTTCAAAGGCATCATGATCAGGCCCGTGCGGCATCATCATGTTGTGCAGGCTCATGCCACCGGGCACGAAGCCTTCTTCCTTAGCGTCGTACTGGCCTTCGATAAGGCCCATGAATTCGCTCATGATGTTGCGGTGATACCAGGGCGGACGGAACGAATGCTCGGCCACCATCCAGCGCGGCGGGAAGATCACGAAATCGATGTTCGCCGTTCCCGCCTCGCCCGAAGGCGCTGTCAGCACCGTGAAGATCGACGGATCGGGATGGTCGAAGCCGATCGCGCCAACCGGCGAATAGGTCCTCAGATCGTACTTGTAGGGTGCGTAATTGCCGTGCCAGGCCACCACGTCGAGCGGCGAATGGCCAATGGCCGTGACATGAAAGACGCCGCACCATTTGATGTGCACAAGGCAGGTCGTTTCCTTGTCCTCGTAGGCCGCGACCGGGGTCTTGAAATCGCGCGGATTGGCCAGGCAGTTGGCGCCGATCGGCCCGCGTTCGGGAAGCGTGAACTTGGCGCCGTAATTCTCGCAGACATAGCCGCGCGCCCGTTCGACACCTTCGCCGCGCATCACCTTGAACATCATGCCGCGCGGCAACACCACGATCTCCAGCGGAGCAACTTCAATGATGCCCATTTCCGTGAAGATTGTGAGGGCACCTTCCTGGGGCACGATCATCATCTCGCCGTCGGCATTGAAGAAGTAGTCGTCTTCCATATCGGCGGTCAGCGCATAGACATGCGTCGCCATGCCGGCCTGCCCGACCACGTCGCCGGCGGTGGTGATGGTGTGCAGCGAATCAAGAAAATGCACGTCCCCGTCCGGATAGGGTGTCGGATCCCAGCGCCGCTGGCCCAACGACAGGATACCCGAATCCTGGGCCGGCGCCGAACGCCAGTACGGCCGGTCGATCACCCTGAAATCCGTTGTGTGACGAACGCTCGGGCGGATACGGTAGAGCCAGGAGCGCTCGTTGGTGCCGCGCGGCGCGGTGAACGGAGAGCCGGAAAGCTGCTCGGCATAGAGCCCGTAGGCGCAGCGCTGCGGCGAATTCTGGCCCTGCGGCAGAGCACCCGGCAGGCTTTCCGTTTCAAAGTCGTTTCCAAAACCCGGCATATAGGCAAGCGACATTGCAGCACTCCGATAACTGGTCAGATCAGGCCCGCATAAAATCAGTTGTAAATGTAACTATCAACCTTGTCGCGCACGATATGGATGCGCCGTCGGAAGCATGGTGAAAATTGAGGAAACCCATTAGCATCGGATCAGACCTAATGGATCAACCACAGAAACCAGAGCTGCCACAGCCGCTATCCGGGAGGCTCATGTGTCCCTAGAATCAGAGTTGCGCACCTGGGACCGAAAGTCCGTAAAAGCCATCATTCAGATCCACGAGAACAATGCCGCGGACGAAGACTTGATGGACAGGCTTGTTACCCTGGCGGGCACCCAGGATCTCGAAACCGGCGCCACATGGCTTTTGAAGCACAGGCTGGAAAATGCGCTCGACAGGCTCGATCCTGACCTGACCCTCAAACTGGTGGCTTTGCTGCCCGGACTGTCAGACTGGGAGGCCAAGCTGCATTGCCTGCAGATTTTTCCCCATATCGCCTTCTCCGGGCCGAGCAAGGAGACGGCGTGGCGTTTCGTGCTGGCCTGCAGCCGGGAGCCAAACAAGTTTGTAAGGGCGTGGGCCTATTCCGGCCTGCATCAGCTTGCTCTTGACCATCCGACGTATCGCGAGCAGGCACGCGCCGTTCTGGAAGCCGCCGAACGAAGCGAAACGGCCCCTTCCGTGAAAGTGCGGTTGCGCCGGGTTCTCGAGCAGGGCTTGCCGGAAGGTCCAGCCTGAAGCCGCAAGGCCGGTGTTTGCCTGCGCTCTCCCGGTCGGTTTGATGTCACAATTGGCAGTTCATCCGCGTTGAGGATCGGAATCCGAAAACATGGCGAAAAAGGCCCGTTTCGCTTGTCTCCAGGGCAACAAATCCCTGTCTTTCATAGAGCGCACGAGCGCGTGGATTGCTGTCGATCACATCGAGACGAATACGCGCCAGCCCAAAATCGATGGCTTTCAACCGGACGGCGTCGAGGAGCATGGTGCCCACACCCTGCCCCCGCGCGGAAGCGGAAACGAAGATTCCATCCATCAGCAGCGTGCCAGCTTCTACCGGCCGCTCCAGCACTGAAAGCAACAAACCGCGCCAGAATCCACCAACCGGCCCGTAAACCTTTGTCATCTCCCGCAAGCCGCCGCCGACAAACCCGCCTTCGGTCGTCTTGAAGCCGACGATCCCGAGAAGTTCTCCGCGTTCCGACACGGCGCTGATCGCATGCGACGGGTCGATAGCGCTAACCAGGAAAGCAAGCGCCTTGGTTTCGGGTTTCATCACCGGCATCAGCTTGCCCTTGAAGGCTTCCCAGAACAGGGCGGCTGCGACGTCGCGATGATCCGTTCTCAGACCTTGCTCAATCGAGATCGGTGCGGAATCGGTCATTGATAGTGGCCTCGTTGAAAAGATCCGGCGCTGCCGGTAGCGTCAGCGAAGACGCGGCTGTGATGAAAGCCACCAGCGGCACAAGGCGCGCCGATGCCCTCTTCTATTTCAGTTCCTCGATCATCGCCGAGAAATCGCGTCCCTTGCCCTCACCCGCCACGAACTGATCATAGAGTTCTGTTGCCCGCGCGCCCATCGGCGTCATCGCTGAAACGCTCTCGGCTGCCTGTTGCGACAGCTTCAGATCCTTGAGCATCAATTCAGCGGCAAACCCAGGCTTGTAGCCATTGTCGGCCGGGCTTTGCGGACCGACGCCGGGCACCGGGCAATAGGTGTTGACCGACCAGCAGGAGCCCGACGAGGTCGAGACGACGTCGAACAGGCTCTGCGCCGACAGACCCAGCTTCTCGGCCAGCGCGAAGGCCTCACAAGCGCCGATCATCGAGATGCCGAGCAGCATGTTGTTGCAAATCTTGGCCGATTGCCCTGCCCCGGCCGCGCCGCAATGCACCGCCTTCTTGCCCATGATCTCGAAGAGTGGTGCGGCGCGCGAGAACGCCTCGTCGCTGCCGCCGGCCATGAAGGTCAGCGTCCCGGCAGCTGCTCCGCCAACGCCGCCCGATACCGGCGCATCGACGGAAAGCAGCCCATATGCGGCCGCCATCTCATGCGCGGCACGGGCGCTGTCCACGTCAACGGTCGAGCAATCGATGAACACCGAGCCCTTCGCGCCCGCAGGCACAATCTCCGCATAGACCGTCCGCAGGATCTCGCCATTCGGCAGCATGGTGATCACCGCATCCTGGCCGGATGCCGCTTCCGCCGCAGAGCCCGCCTTGGCCGCCCCTTCAACGGTCACGCCCGCGACGTCAAAGCCGGTCACATCATGTCCGGCCTTGATCAGGTTCGCCGCCATCGGCGCACCCATGTTGCCCAGTCCGATAAATCCGATTTTCATGACGTCCTCCCAAACACTTCATTCCCGAACGGCAACAGAGCCGTGGCTAAATATCGATATCGCCGCCCAGTGGTTCAGACAGCATCGCTGCCACCGTGTCAGCCGTCACCTCTTCAACGCTCGCGTGACGCCAGCGCGGGTTCCGGTCCTTGTCGATGATCGCCGCACGGATACCCTCGACGAAGTCTCCCTCAGACGCACTGCGCGAGGTAAAGCGGTACTCCTGTTGCAGCGCCGCGCGGATATCGTCGCTGGTTCGCGCCCGCCGCACCAGTTCAATCGTGCAGTTGGTTGAAAGCGGCGATCCGGCGCGAATGGCCTTGACTGTGGCCGCTCCCCAATCATTGTCCGGCAAGTCCGCCAGAATGTCGGTCAGCCTCTCACCGGCGAAATGGTCGTCCACCTGCGCGCGAAGCCCCATCAGCGGGCCGTCTTCCGGGTCTCGCGCAAGCGCCGCGACCGCCGACCAGTCTCCGCTTTCGATCAGGGTTTCGGTCAAACCCGGCCACTCGGTTTCCGGTATGAAATAATCGGCAAAGCCCGCGAGAATCGCGTCCGACGCGTTCATCCGGTAGCCGGTGACCCCGAGATACTCGCCGAGCCGTCCAGGCGCCCGCGCAAGCAGCAGCGTTCCGCCAACATCGGGCACCAGCCCGACCGCGCATTCCGGCATGGCGATTTTCGAGCTTTCCCCGACCACACGGTGCGAGCCGTGCAGCGACACGCCGACTCCACCGCCCATGGTAAATCCCTGGCACAGTGCAATATAGGGTTTCGGATAGGTCGCGATCTTGGCGTTGAGCCTGTACTCGTCGCGCCAGAAGGTCCGGCCCGCATCGAAATCGCCCTTGGACGCGGTGTCGTACATGTACTGCAGGTCGCCCCCGGCGGAAAACGCCTTGTGGCCTTCCGCGTCGATCAGCACGCAGGCGACGTCATCGTCGTCACGCCAGCCGTCGAGCGCCGCCTCGATCGCCAGCACCATCTCGTAGGTAACCGCATTGAGCGCTTCGGGCCGCTGCAGCGTGATCTGTCCGATCCGGCCGATCTTGCGGATGCGGATGCTCATGCGGCGCGTTCCGCCAGCAGCGCCCGCGACACGATCAGCCGCATGATCTCGTTGGTGCCTTCCAGAATCTGGTGGACCCTGAGATCGCGGACGATCTTCTCGACGCCATAATCCGCCAGATAGCCATATCCGCCATGCAGCTGCAGCGCGTCATTGGCGACATTGAACGCCGTGTCGGTGACGAACCGCTTCGCCATCGCGCAGAACTTGGTCGCATCGGGGGCCTTGCGGTCAAGCTTGCTCGCCGCCTGGCGCAGGAAGATCCGCGCCGCCTGCATTTCGGTTTCCATGTCGGCCAGCCGGAACTGAAGCGCCTGGAACTGGTCGATGGTCTTGCCGAAGGCTTCGCGCTCGCCCATATAGGCGAGCGTCTTGTCGAGCGCCGATTGCGCGCCGCCGAGTGCCGAGGCTGCAATGTTGAGCCGCCCGCCGTCGAGCCCGCTCATGGCATAACGGAAACCGGCGCCCTCCTCACCAAGCAGATTTTCGGCCGGGATCACGCAATCGTCGAACTGCACCTGCGAGGTCGGCTGCGACCGCCACCCCATCTTGTTCTCCGGCGCACCGAAGGAAAGTCCTGGCGTGCCGTCCTCGACGACCACAGCAGAGATCCCTTTGGGGCCATCCGCCCCGGTGCGGGTCATCACCAGGTAGAGATCGGAAAACCCGCCGCCGGAAATGAACGCCTTGGTGCCATTGAGCTTGTAGCCTTCATTGGTCCGTTCGGCGCGGGTCCGAAGCGCCGAGGCATCCGATCCCGAGCCCGGTTCGGTCAGGCAGTAGGAGGCGATCTTGTTCATCGTGACCAGATCAGGCAACAGCCGCGCCTTCATTTCGACCGAGCCGTAGGACGAGACCATCCAGGTGCACATGTTGTGGATCGACAGGAACGAGGCCACCGAAGGACAGGCCATCGATAAGGCCTCGAACACCAGCGTCGCGTCGAGCCGGGTCAGACCCGAGCCACCGTCCTCTTCCGGCACGTAGATTGCCGCGAGCCCGAGGGCGGCGGCGTCCTCAAGCACGGAGCGCGGGATCGCCTCTTCCTTTTCCCATTGCGCCGCGAAGGGCGCGATCTTTTCGGCGCCGAAGTCGCGCGCCATGTCGAAGATCGCCTGCTGTTCCTCGTTCAGCTCAAAGTCCATGGCCATTCCGCCTCCCGGTGCCTGACAATATCTTTGCGTGGTTCGTTCAACCCATGGTCGGGATGACGAACTCGGCTCCTTCCTTGATACCGGAAGGCCAGCGCGCGGTCACCGTCTTGGTGCGGGTATAGAACCGGAATGCATCCGGGCCGTGCTGGTTGAGATCGCCGAAGCCGGATTTCTTCCAGCCGCCGAAGGTGTGATAGGCCAGCGGCACCGGGATCGGCACGTTGACGCCGACCATGCCGATATTGATCCGGCTGACGAAATCGCGTGCGGTGTCACCATCGCGGGTGTAGATCGCGGTACCGTTGCCGTATTCGTGCTCCATCGGGTAGCGCAGCGCCTCGGCATAGTTGGGCGCACGAACCACGGAGAGAACCGGCCCGAAGATTTCCTGCGTGTAGATGTCCATATCGCGGGTGACATTGTCGAACAGGCAGCCGCCGATGAAGTTGCCGTTCTCATAGCCCTGCAGCTTGAAATCGCGGCCGTCGACCACGAGCTTGGCGCCCTGCTCGACGCCGGAATTGACGAGGCCAAGGACCCGGTCGCGCGCCTGTTTCGTCACCAGCGGGCCGAAATCGACGTCATCACCGCCGGTGTACGGCCCGATCTTCAGAGCTTCAACGCGGGGTGCCAGTTTCTCGATCAAGAGATCGGCGGTCTTTTCGCCGACCGGCACTGCCACCGAAATCGCCATGCAGCGTTCGCCCGCAGCCCCATAGCCGGCACCGATCAGCGCATCGACGGCCTGGTCCATGTCGGCGTCCGGCATGATGATCATGTGGTTCTTGGCGCCGCCAAAACACTGCACCCGCTTGCCGTTGGCGCAGCCGCGGGCATAGATGTACTGCGCGATCGGGGTCGATCCGACAAAGCCGATCGCCATGATTTCGGGATGATCGAGAATGGCATCCACCGCATCCTTGTCGCCGTTTACGACATTAAGAATGCCGTCCGGCGCACCCGCCTCGCTCATCAGTTCGGCCAGCATCAGCGGCACCGACGGATCGCGCTCCGAGGGCTTGAGGATGAAGGCATTGCCGGCGGCGATCGCTGGGCAGAATTTCCACATCGGGATCATAGCCGGGAAATTGAACGGCGTGATGCCCGCCACCACACCCAGCGGCTGGCGCAGCGAATACATGTCGATGCCGGGACCTGCGCCCTCGGTGAACTCGCCCTTGAGCAGATGCGGCGCGCCAAAGCAGAACTCGGCCACTTCCAGACCGCGGATCACGTCGCCCTTGGCGTCGGGAATGGTCTTGCCGTGTTCACGGGAAAGGGCTTCGGCGAGCTTGTCCATGTCGCGGTGCAAGAGCTCAACGAACTTCATCAGCACGCGGGCCCGCTTCTGCGGATTGGTCGCAGCCCAGCCGACCTGCGCGCGCGCCGCAATGGCCACGGCTTCGGCCATTTCATCGTTGGAGGCCAGCGGCACCTTCGCCTGAACTTCGCCGGTTGCCGGGTTCATCACGTCGGCAAACCGGCCCGACTTGCCCTTCACGTGCTGGCCGCCGATATAGTGGGTGAGTTCTTGCATGGTCCTGCCTCCGGAATGGTCACGTTGAGTACATCTTGCACTCACCGAACTTGAAGCTCAATCAGCCGGATTGCTCAACCGATGTGCACAAACTGTAGCCCGGCAGGATCAGACGGTGTCAGGCAGCCGAAAGCCCGCCGTCGACCTGCAAGGTCTGGCCGGTAACGAAACTTGATGCCGGATCAGCGAGATAGATCATGCCGGTAATCACTTCATCGACTTCGGCCAGCCGCCGCATCGGTATTGCCTGAACCATAGCGGCCTCCGCCGCCGCGCGGTCCTTGCCGGCCCTGTCGAGAAAATCCGTCGCCATCGGCGTCCGCGCGAACGAAGGACACAGCGCATTGACCCGGACGCCGCGGCGCGCATATTCGATCGCCGCCGACTTTGTCAGGCCCACGACACCGTGCTTGGCCGCCGCATAGACCGAAAGCATCGGCGCGGCCACCACGCCGGCGACAGAGGCGACATTGACGATTGCGCCGGTCTCGCCGGTCTCGCGAAAACGCTGCTCGAGCGCCGGCAATTGCGCCCGCATCGCATAAAACACACCCATCAGGTCGATATCGATGACCTTGCGGGCGTCAGCGATCGGCGTCCTTGGCAACGGCATCATGTCATGCACGATGCCGGCATTGTTGATGGCAATGTCGAGCCGGCCGAATTCCGACAACGCCTTTTCCACCAGCCGTTCGGACAGTTCCGGATCGGAAATGTCACCGCTGACCACGACCGCCTGGTCGCCAAGTTCTTTGGCCAGGGCGTCAAGCCGGTCGGAGGCGAGATCGCTGATTACCAGCTTTGCCCCGGCCTTTGCGAAATGCTGTATCGCCGCTTGACCAAAGCCGCCGGTGGCGCCGGTCACGATGATTGCACGTCCTTGAAAATCCGCCATTGTTCAAGCCTTTCCGGCCATGATGTCATTCGCCATGTCCGCGAGCTGCGGCACGGCCTTGCCGATTTCACGGGCGCGTTCGGGGTTGGAGGCATTGCCGTCGAGCGCGCGCTTGTAGACGCCTTGCAGGATCGCAGCGAGCCTGAAAAACGAGAATGACAGGCAGAACGTCCAGTTGTCGACCGTGATGCCGCTGCGCTCCGAGTAGAGCGCCACATAGTCTGCTTCACTCGGGATGCCGAGTTCAGCCCGATCAAGCCCGCCCAGGCCCCGGAAGCCGCTCTTGTGCGGCAGCCGCCACTGCATGCACTGATAGGAAAGATCGGCCAACGGGTGGCCGAGCGTTGAAAGTTCCCAGTCGATCAGTGCCCTCACTTCCTCGCCATGGGGTGCAAAGATCATGTTGTCGAGTCGGTAGTCGCCGTGCACCACCGAAACCATGCCGTCATCGTCGGGCAGGTTTTCCCAAAGCCATTCCATCAGCCGATCCATGGCCGGCAGTTCCTCGGTCTTGCTGGCGATGTACTGTTCGCTCCAGCGCCGGATCTGCCGCGCGAAATAGTTTCCCGGACGCCCGTAATCGGACAGTCCGGCAGCCTCGACATCAACCTTGTGAAGCCGCGCCAGAACATCGTTCATGCCGTCATAGATGGCAGAGCGCTCCTGCTTGTTGACTTCAGGCAAGGCCGGATCCCAGAAAATGCGGCCCTCGACCAGTTCCATGACGAAATACATCCGGCCGATGGCACTGTCTTCTCCGGAAAGCCCATAGACCTTCGGCACCGGCACGTTGTTTGCAGCCAGCGCCTTCATCACCCGGTACTCGCGGTCGACCTGGTGGGCCGATTTCAACAGTGTCCCGGGTGGCTTGGCCCGAAGCACATAGCGGCCACTGTCGGCCTCCACCCTGTAGGTCGGGTTGGACTGGCCAGTGTTGAATTTCTCGATCGCATGAAGCCCTGAAAAACCCGGGACGAGCTCGTGCAACTCGTCCGCCAGGGCTTCCATGTCGAAGGGTTGTTCTTCCATCTCACGCATCCTTGAAAAGGCGGATATCGTGTTGCACCGACAGCCCGCCGTCAATCGGCAGGATCGCGCCGGTGATATAGGCCCCTGCCCGGCTGCACAGATAGAGCGTGGCGCCGGCCACATCGTCGGGGCCGCCAATGCGCCCAAGCGGAACACCGGCGCTGACCCGTTCGACCTGTTCTTCCCTGGCGGTGGCGAAGGCTGTCATTCTGCTTTGAAACGGTCCGGGGGCGAACGCATTGACAGTAATGCGCCGTCCGGCAAGTTCTTCGGCGAGGATCCTGGTCAGGTGGTGAACCGCAGCCTTTGAGGCCGAATAGGAATAGGCCCCGTCGGCGGCCGGCTGGGTTCCCATCACCGAGCCCAGATTGATGATCCGCGCCGGATCGGCATCACTCGCCGCCTCGACCAAAAGTGGTGTCAGGTCCCGCGTCAGAGTGAAAAGCCCCGCCACATTCACCGACATCACCTTGGCCCATGCGGCGTGGGAAAACTCTTCATAAGCCGCACCCCAGGACACGCCCGCATTGTTGACGAGTATGTGGAGACGGTCAGTCCGTACCTTCACGGCCTCGACCAGGTCGGCAACACCTTCGGCCGTGCCGACGTCTCCGGCAAATCCCTCGGCCGAACCTGCCGCGCCCAGCGCATTGATCTCTTCAGCCACACGCACGCAATCCTCCCCCTTGCGCGATGCGATCATCACGCGAGCGCCGGCCTGAACCAGACCTGTGGCGATCATGCGTCCGATACCGGTCGCACCACCCGTGACCAGGGCCGTTTTGCCCTTCACTCCGAAAAGATCGCCAAGATAGCTGTCGCTCGCATCACTCATGTCTTCTCTCTCCCCGTGCGATGAACGGCCTTACCAGCGCCGCATCACGTTCTGACGATAGCGTTGTCTCGTCGATTGACAACATACTCGATAGTATGTTCAAGTCGCCGCCAACTGCAAGACGGTTTGAAAATTATCTTTGCAACACACGGCACGAATGCCGCAGGACGGGATGGAGGCAGATCCAGGGATGGCGACCGCGACGCGATCGACCAAATACCGGCGTCAGAGCGACACCGACCTTTCCCGCATGGAAATCATGGAGGGCGCCGCCCTCTGTTTCGAGGCGCGCGGATATTCTGCCACCAGTCTCGACGAGGTCGCGGCCAGGATTGCGTCCACCAAGGGACGTATCTACCACCACTATGCCTCGAAGGCAGAACTGTTCCTTGATGTCTACCGCACCGGCATGTTGATGAACTTTCAGGCCATCGAACCTATCCTCGAACGCGACATGCCGCCCATCGAGCGGCTGAAGGCCGTGCTCAGGGCGCATGTCATGTGCGTGATCCGCACCAAGGCTTTCCAGAACGTCGTCGGCCAGGGCGTTGACATGCTCAGGCACGGGACCATGCCCGCCAACGAGCACGCCGAACTGCGCCAGCTGGCGCAACTGCGCGACACCTATTCTGAGCATTTCAGCAAGGTGCTGGAAGATGCCATGGCTGCCGGTGACATCGAATTCGGCAACATCAAGATCGCTCTCAATTCGGTCTTCATGTGCATCAACGGACCCATTGTCTGGTTCACGCCACGAAAGGGCCAGGGCCAGAAGGAAATCGAAGCCGTCGCGGACGAGTGCGTGCTCTACGCCATCCGGCTTCTTGGCTACACGGGCAAGACGCCCTGAACGAACATCTGGAGGAGGATTTCCATGACCGAAGCAAAGCCGATGGATCTTGGCGTTACCAAGCATCTTCAACCCATTCTCGAAGCCGTCCGCAACATGGTCCGCAACGAGATCATGCCGCTTGACGAGGAATTCCTCGCCGAAGTCGGCGCATTGGGCGACCGCTGGAGCTACACCCCGCGCCAGACCGAAATCCTCGAAGGCCTCAAGGCCAAGGCCAAGGAACGCGGCCTGTGGAACCTGTGGCGCAGCCAATCCGAGAGAGGTCTGACGACGGTTGAATACGCCTATCTCGCCGAGGAAATGGGTAAGGCGCATATCGGTGCCGAAACCTTCAACTGCTCGGCGCCGGACACCGGAAACATGGAAGTGTTCGACCGCTACAGCACGCCCGAACACAAGAAGCAGTGGCTCGAGCCGCTGCTCAATGGCGAAATCCGCTCCGCCTACCTGATGACCGAACCCAATGTTGCGTCGTCCGACGCCACCAATGTCTCCATGGCCTGCGTCCGCGACGGCGACGACTATGTGCTCAATGGCGAGAAATGGTGGGCCTCTGGCGTGGGCGATCCGCGCTGCAAGATCTACATCGTCATGGTCCGCACAGGTGGCGAGGACACGCCGAAGCACGCCCGCCACTCGATGATCCTGGTTCCTGCCGACACTGCGGGCATCGAGAAGCTGCGGCCGATGCAGGTCTATGGCCAGGATGACGCGCCACACGGCCATTTCCATCTCAAGTTCACCGATGTCCGGGTGCCCGCAGGCAATCTGCTGGTTGGCGAAGGCAAGGGATTCGAGATCGCCCAGGGCCGTCTCGGGCCGGGCCGCATCCATCACTGCATGCGGGCGATCGGTCAGGCCGAAATGGCGCTGGAACTGATGTGCAAGCGCTCGCTCGAGCGCGAGGCCTTTGGCAAGAAGCTGGCCCAGCTCGGCGCCAATTACGACATCATCGCCGAATGCCGCATGGAGATCGAACAGGCCCGGCTTCTGTGCCTGAAGGCCGCCTGGATGATGGATCAGGGCAACCCCGTCGCAGCCGCCCCGTGGATCAGCCAGATCAAGGTGGTGGCGCCGCGCGTGGCGCTCAAGGTCACTGACGAGGCGGTTCAGATGTTCGGCGCCCAGGGCATTTCCCAGGACACGCCGCTGGCCCGCAGCTGGACCCACCTGCGCACGCTGAGGCTCGCCGATGGTCCCGACGCCGTGCACCGGCGCCAGGTGGCGCGCACCGAACTCAAGCGCTACACGCAGGAAAAGGTGTGATCTGTCATGAAGGCGATTGTCTGTCCCGAATACGGTCCGCTCTCCAACCTGGAATTCCGCGAACTGCCCGATCCCGAGCCCGGCCCCGATGAGGTCGTGGTTCGGGCCGAAGCCATCGGCGTCAACTATCCCGACGGCCTGCTGGTCCAGGGGCTTTACCAGATGAAGCCCGAAACGCCGTTTGTTCCGGGCATGGAAGCGGCCGGGATCGTCGAGGCGATTGGCGGCAATGTGAGCCACGTCAAACCCGGCGACCGAGTCGTGGTGATGCTCAACAATGGGGCTTACGCCGAGAAGGTCCTTGCCTCGTCAAACCGGGTCTTCCCGCTTCCCGAAACCATGCCCTTTGCCGACGCCTGTGCGCTGATGTGCGCCTGGGGAACCTCGCATCACGCGCTCAAGCAGCGGGCAAATCTGCAGCCGGGCGAGACCCTGCTGGTGCTTGGCGGTGCGGGGTCCACGGGCCTGGCCGCCATTTCCATCGGCAAGGCCATGGGTGCCCGCGTCATCGCCGTGGCCTCCACCTCCGAGAAACAGAAGGCCTGCATCGAGACGGGCGCCGAACTTGCCCTGCCCTATGAGGGATTGCGCGATGCGCTCAAGCAGGAAGCCCCGGGTGGTGTCGACGTTGCCTTCGATCCGGTCGGCGGCGCAGCCTTCGACGTCGCCGCGCGGGCCATGGCCCGCAATGGCCGGCTCCTGGTCATCGGTTTTGCTTCGGGCGAAATTCCCAAGCTCCCGGTCAATCTCGTGCTGCTCAAGGAGTATTCGCTGGTCGGCGTGTTCTGGGGCGCCTTCGTTGCAAAGGAACCAGAGGTCTACGCTGCCAACAACCGGGAACTATTCGCCTGGCACGCGGAAGGCCGCATCAAGCCGCACATCGATGAAAGCCAACCGCTGTCCGAGGCGGGGACCGCGCTCAAACGCATTCTCGACCGTGGCGGTATCGGCAAGACAATCCTTGTTCCATGAGGACTGCCCCAAAGGACTGAAAAATGACCCTGCCCGCCAGCATGAATGCCCTGATCCTCAAGGGCCACGGTTTCGCGCCAACCCGTGAGGGCGCGGCGATCGAAACCCTTGAACCATACCTTGAATATGGCTCGCTGCCGGTTCCGAAGCCGGGTCCGGGCGAGGTCTTGATCCGGGTGCGCATGGCATCGGTAAATCCGTCCGACCTCTATTTCATCAAGGGCGAGTACGGCCAACCGCGGATCAAGGGCGCGGCTGCAGGGTTCGAGGGTGTCGGCGACGTCGTCGCTGGCTCCGGTCTTTACGCCACCTATCTCAAGGGCAAGCGGGTTGCCTTTGTCGGCGGCGTCAACGGATCCGGCGCCTGGGCCGAGTACATCATCGTGCAGGCCGCCATGTGCGTTGTGGTCAAGCCGGCGATGCGCGACGAGGATGCCGCGGGCCACGTGGTCAATCCGGTGACCGCCTGGACCATGTTCGACATCGTCAAGGCGTCGGGCTCGAGGAGCTTCGTTTTCACCGCTGCCTTCTCGCAGCTCGGCAAACTGATGGCCGGACTGGCGCGGGACAACGGCTACGCGATGATCGCCGTCATCCGCAAGGAAAGCCAGGCGGCGCACCTCAGGGAGCTCGGCGCGAAACATGTGCTGCTGCAGTCGGACCCTGACTTTGCTGCCAAATTCGCAGCTCTTTGCAAATCCGAAAAACCCCGCATCCTGCTCGACGCAGTCGCCGGCCAGGTTTCTGCCGACCTGTTCACCGCCATGCCCGCTCGCGCGCGCTGGATCATCTACGGCAAGCTCGAAACCGAAATGCCGACACTCAGGGAGGCGGGCCAGTTCATTTTCATGAACAAGAAGATCGAGGGCTACTGGCTGATGAACTGGTTCCGGCAGGCTTCCATTCTGACAAAGCTCAAGACGCTGCGCGCCGTCCAGAACCGCTTCATCTCGGGCGCCTGGAGCACCGAAGTGGTGGCGACAGTCAGGCTCACTGATGCGATCCGCGACCTACCCGACGCCCTGAAACTTGGCGATGGCAAGGTGATGATCGTGCCATGATGCGACAGAGGCCTAAATCATAACATTAGGAATTCATCCTATCCTAATGTTATGATTCATCATTCGGCGACTCCTCATGAACCGGATGAACTGCCACCGTTTGCCGAAAAAACGTGAAACTTTCCAATTCCGTTCTCCGTCCTATCTTCAACACCATGGAGGTACGGTCATGACAAGAAACGTCCAGTTCATTGCATTTCTGACGGCATCACTCGCTGCCCTGGTACTCTCGCTGACGCCCGCTCGATCCGATGATGCGGCAACGGCACGGTCTGTCATCGAAAGCCAGATCAATGCCTTTCTCAATGATGACATGGCGGCGGCCTATTCCTTTGCCGCGCCTTCGATCAAGCGGATGTATCCGGATCAGAACCGCTTCTTCGATATGGTCAAGCGCGGCTACCAGCCTGTTTACCGTCCCGGCAACTTCGCTTTCGGCCGGTACAAGGGCGCACAGGACGGATCGGGCATGGTTCAGGAGGTCATCATCCAGGGGCCCGACGGACAAGACTGGACTGCCCTCTATTCGCTCGAGAGGCAGCCAGACGGCAGCTTCAAGATCAACGGCGTCCAGATGATCAGGGCCGCAGCCCCACAGACCTGATCCATTCCCCTGCTGGAGAAGAAAGGACACGTGACGCTCCTAAACCGACCGGAACCGGACAGCTTCTGCAACGTTGGACCATAGGCCAGCCGGATTGCCAGTTGGCTCTGCATCACCCTATGATCGATCTCAATGCTGCTCTGGCGGTATGTGCATCAGCTAAAAGCAGAATGGAGAATTGCCGTGAGTGTGGCCTTCACCAAGGAAGAGAGTTCCGAAACCGCGGCAGAAACCCAACTCCCGGATCGGCCGGTCTCGGATCATCCCAACCTGGTAACGTTGAATGGACTGAAGCAGCTCGAAGCCGAACTGGAGAAAGCCCGCTCAGCCTATGATGCCACCGCCGCCATCGACGACGTCAACGAACGCCGCAGGCAGCAGGCAGTTCCGGTGCGCGATGCGCGCTACTTCGCCGAACGCGTTCGCACAGCACAGATCATGCCCGATCCGTCTTCCCGCGAGACTGTCGCCTTTGGCTCAACCATAACCTATTCACGCGACGACCGGCCGCCGCAGACCTACCGTATTGTCGGCGAGGACGAGGCCGATCCAAAGACCGGCACCATATCGTTTGCTTCACCCGTTGCCCGCGCGTTGATGGGCAAGTCGGTGGGCGATGTGGTGGAACTGGGCGACCAGGAACTCGAGATCATCGCCATTGCCTAACGAGACCCTCGGAACCGAGGAAAAGGCTTTTCAACCGGTCCCTTCGGCCACACGCAGTCTTCCGGCTCTGTCAAAGCCCTACCGCCGGGCGGAATAGTAGAGCACGCAGGCAATCAGCAGCAATATGAACGCGCCAGCGCCGGTTACCAACGGGATGATTCCGGCCATCTCGTCAAAATGACTTCGCCCGGAGACCGTCTCCAGCCCCCACCAGCCAAAAACCATTCCGGCAAGGCTGACGAGCGCCAGACCGATCGCCAGCTTCTTCATCAGGCAGTTGCCGTGTTCATGACCAAGCCCAGCAAGCTCACATCCTGCTATCGCCGCCAGTGGCAGCGCGTGGTGTAAATCTTGCCTCTGGAATTGCGGTACTGGCATTTGCCGTCAGCCGTTTCGAACAGGTAGGTACCGAACCCGCCAATGAGAGCGCCGGCAACGGCTCCACCCACACTGTTTGAGGCAATCGCGCCGACGGCTGCGCCGATGCCCGCTCCGCTCGCGGTTTTCTCGGTTGTCGTGCAGGCGGCCAATGTGGCGGCTGCAGCGATAACGATAGCCACTTTCACAACATTCATAGCTTTGTCCTCGATCTGATGCAGTGCGGAGATCCCGATCTCCCCACTTGATAGTGCGCCCGAAGAATTTTCCGGTCAAGCGAGGGCGAGATCGGTTGCCATGACGGCACCGGCCGATCCCGTCGCGCCCGGGTGGGCCCATCTGCCGCAACTTTTGTCGCATCACCCGCCCCGACAAACGATTTTCCCCGGGCAGCGAATCCGCTATGAGAGAGCGCGGCGGACGATCCGGCCGCACAAAGGTTCACCCGCGTTCAAGGATATGTCGACCATGCGATTCCGGCTTGCACTCCTGGCAGTCTCCGCCGCTGCCCTTTCAGCCTGCACAACCGCCGGGGTGGCGTCAAACCCGCTTGAAGCACGCTGGAACGGCAAGTCGGCCGGTGCTTTCTTCGCCGCCTACGGGCCTCCGGTGTCCGATACGGCCGGGGCTGGCGGTACATCCACCTACATCTGGCGCGGCGGCTTTTCGCGGGGCAAGTCCTGCCTTGTCGAACTCTCGGTCGGCAAGGACTATCAGATCAGGAGGATCAGGGCTCTGTCAGACCGGCCCGGCACAAACGGCGGTCCTTCACATTGCGAACAGACGCTCGACGCGGCCTGAAATCCTCTCTAGCCGAGCGGCGCGATATCGCCGCTTGCCCAGCGCTCCTGAGTCTCGGCAGAGAACGCCTCGAACTTCTGCGCTTCGATCGAGGCGCGGATGCCGGCCATCAAGTCCTGATAATAGCTCAGATTGTTCCAGGTGATCAGCATCATGCCGAGAATTTCGTTTGAGCGGACCAAGTGGTGCAGGTAGGCACGGGAATAGTCGCGCGCGGCGGGGCATGAACTTTCCTCGTCCAGCGGCCGGTGATCCTCGGCGTGGCGCGCATTCTTGAGGTTGATCTTGCCGTGGCGGGTGAACGCCAGCCCGTGGCGGCCGGCACGGGTCGGCATCACGCAGTCGAACATGTCTATGCCGCGGCCGACCGACTTGAGCATATCGTCGGGTGTACCGACGCCCATGAGATACCGCGGTTTCGCCGCCGGAAGCAGCGGACAGGTGACGTCGAGCATGTCGAGCATGACATCCTGCGGTTCGCCGACAGCGAGGCCACCCACCGCATAGCCCTTCAGATCAAGTCCGGAGAGGCCCTGCGCAGAACGTTCGCGCAGCTTCGGAATGTCTCCGCCCTGAACGATCCCGAACATCGCCTTGCCGGGCTGATCGCCAAAGGCCACGCGGCAGCGCTCGGCCCAGCGCAGCGACATTTCCATGGCGCGCGCGATCTCGGTCTCGCTGGCGGGCAGCCGCACGCATTCATCCAGTTGCATCTGAATGTCGGATCCGAGCAGTCCCTGGATCTCGATTGAACGCTCCGGGCTCATCTCGTGGCGCGAGCCGTCGATATGCGACTGGAAGGTGACACCCTGCTCGCTGATCTTGCGCAGGGCCGAGAGCGACATCACCTGAAAACCGCCGGAATCGGTCAGGATCGGGCGCTCCCAGCGGGCGAAATTGTGCAGCCCGCCGAGCCGCGCCATCCGTTCGGCGCCGGGCCTGAGCATCAAGTGATAGGTGTTGCCCAGTATGATGTCGGCACCAAGATCGCGCACCTGGTCCATATACATCGCCTTGACGGTGCCGCCGGTGCCGACCGGCATGAAGGCAGGCGTCCGGATCGTACCGCGCGGCATCGAGATTTCGCCGCGCCTGGCCTTGCCGTCGGTGGCGAGAAGCTTGAACTGGAAAATGTCGGTGGTCACAGATCGCTCCGGAACAACAGGCTCGAATCGCCGTAGGAATAGAACCGGTAACCGGTGTCGATGGCATGACGATAGGCATTCCGCATGGTCTCAAGTCCCGAGAATGCAGACACCAGCATGAACAGCGTCGAACGCGGCAGGTGGAAGTTTGTCATCAACACGTCCACGGCACTAAAGGCATAGCCGGGCGTGATGAAGATGTCGGTCGGGCCCGACCAGGCCTTTATCGTGCCGTCCTCATTCGCAGCGCTTTCCAGCAGCCTGAGCGAGGTGGTGCCCACCGAGACGATCCGTCCTCCGCGTGCGTGCACCGCATTGAGTGCATCGGCCGTCTCGGCACTGACATGACCGATTTCGGAATGCATCTTGTGCTCGGTGGTGTCGTCCGCCTTGACCGGAAGGAAGGTGCCGGCGCCGACATGCAGGGTGACGAAGTGACGCTCAATGCCGCGCGCATCCAGCCTGTCGAACAGATCCGGTGTGAAATGCAGCCCGGCGGTTGGCGCGGCAACCGCACCATCCTCACGGGCGTAAATTGTCTGGTAGTCCTTGCGGTCCCGGTCATCCTCGCCGCGTTTGGACGCTATATAGGGCGGCAACGGAATGTGGCCGGTCGCCATCACGGCTTCATCCAGTGCCGGGCCGGAAAGATCGAAGATCAGCTCGATCTCGCCCCCCTCGCCGCGCTCGCCGGCGGTCGCATCGAGCACCCCTTGGAGACAGGTCTGACCATCTCCGCCAAAGCAAAGCCTGTCGCCCGGTTTGATCCGCTTGCCCGGACGGACGAAAGCCTTCCACCGATCAGGACCCGACCGCATATGCAGCGTCGCCGAAACCCGAACCTGGTTTTCCTCGCGAAACCGAAAACCCTCAAGTTGCGCAGGTATGACGCGGGTATCGTTGAACACCAGCGCGTCGCCCGGTTCGAGCAGGTCGGCCAGATCGCGGACGATCCTGTCGTCAAGCCCACCACCCTTTCCGACACACAACAGCCGTGCGCTGTCGCGCGGGTTCGCAGGCCTCAACGCAATGCTTTCGTCAGGAAGGTCGAAATCGAAAAGGTCTACCCGCACCGGCGTATCCCGAGAATCAACACGCGGAATCGGCGGACATCGGTCCGGCCAATCCCGCGTGAATGATGTTGCTTATGCCTTGGCGTCTGCCGCGACCTTCATCGAAACGATCTTGTCGGGATCGACAACCGGCTCGCCGCGCTTGATCTTGTCGACATTGTCCATGCCGGACGTGACCTGGCCCCAGACCGTGTACTGGCGGTTGAGGAAGCCAGCATCATCAAAGCAGATGAAGAACTGCGAGTTGGCCGAATTCGGATCCTGCGCGCGTGCCATCGAGCAGGTGCCGCGGGAATGGTTCATGTTGGAGAATTCGGCCTTCAGGTCCGGCTTGTCCGAACCACCCATGCCGGCGCGGCGCGGATCGAACGACTTGCCGTCGCTCTTGCCGAACTTGACGTCGCCGGTCTGCGCCATGAAGCCTTCGATCACCCGGTGGAACACGACACCATCATAGGCGCCCTCGCGGGCCAGTTCCTTGATGCGGGCAACATGTCCCGGCGCCAGATCGGGCAGCAGTTCGATGGTCACCTGGCCTTGCGTGGTTTCCAAGATGAGTGTGTTTTCGGGATCCTTGATCTCCGCCATGAGGTCTCTCCTGTGTTGAATGAATATCGTTTGATTTCAGCCGCCTGAGCGGACCTTGATCATGCGGTCGGGATCCTGGACCGCGCCGGAGCCGGGTGCGCCGCGCTTGATCTGATCAACCAGTTCCATGCCCTCGATCACCTTGCCCACAACCGTGTATTCGCCGTTCAGATGCGGCGCCGGCGCAAACATGATGAAGAATTGCGAGTTGGCGGAGTTCGGGCTCTGCGAACGGGCCATGCCGACCGTCCCGCGCTCGAACGGCGTGTCTGAGAACTCGGCGTTGAGATCCGGCTGCGACGACCCACCCATCCCGGCCCGGTTGGGCACAAACCCGTCTTGCATGTCACCGAATTCGACATCGCCGGTCTGGGCCATGAAACCATCGATCACACGGTGGAAGGCGACGTTGTCATATTCACCGGCATCGGCCAGAGCCTTCAGACGCGCGGCGTGCTGCGGCGCCACGTCATCGGCGAGTTCGATGACCACGTCACCGCTGGCTAGCGTGATTGTCAGTTTCTCAGCAGCTGCTGCGATGGAGGTTGAGACCAGGCCAAGGGCCAGGGTCGCGGCAATAAGAAGACGTGAAGAACGCATGGGAGCTCCCGGTAAAGCGGCAGCCGGGTGGCGGTTCATGCACCCGGCGGCAATCGTTTGACATACCGCCGCGGGATTGGCAACGCCGCGGCGAAACTGGCTGCTCAAGCGCCGCACGTCCGACTGGACCCGCAAAACCTGCCGCAGCACCCTGATATGATGCAGGAATGCTGCCGTTCAACCCGAATGCCGAGCCGCAAGCGCTTTTTGCACGACCATCGGAACAAACGGCGTGACATCCCCGCCCATCTTGGCGATCTGCCGGACAAGCGTGGCGGTGATGTGGCGGGATTCGGGATAGGCCGGAGCAAACACCGTCGTGATCCCCGGCGCCATCGCCCGGTTCATGCCGGCCATCTGCATTTCGTAGTCGAGATCGGTACCGTCGCGCAAACCCCGGACAAGCACGGTGGCGCCTGCCTGCTTTGCGGCCTCGACAACAAGCCCCTGAAAGGACACGACCTCGACGTCAGCGGCCCGTGCCGGAAAATCCGTCTTCAGCGCCTCTGCGATCATCGCGGCTCGTTCATCGAAGGAAAACATCGGGGTCTTTCCGGGATGCACGCCGATGCCAACCACCAGCCGGTCGCACAAGGCCAGCGACTGCTCGAGCACATGAATATGGCCATTGGTCATGGGATCGAATGATCCGGGATAAAATGCTGTCCGCATGACAAAACCCTCTTTGCGAGGCCTTTTGTCATGGCGGCCGGAACGCATCAAGCCATGATCGCTCTGATCGCACTGATCAGCATGGAATCTTCTGGAAAAACCTTGCCGTTCCGTCAGAAGTCCGCGAACGACAGGCGTACAAGCGAGGCACGCTTCTTACCGTAGGAACGGATTGCGGCGGTTTCGATCTGCTTCCGGTACCGGTCAAACGCATCGAGATAGGCAGTGTCCGGTGAACGGGTCAGCCCTGCCAGTCTTTCAAGTGCCGGCGCTTCGAGAAGAAACCGGATCTCCATGACGCCGTCATAACCGGAAAAGCGGATTGTCCCGGCGTCCTCGTCAAAACTGCGCATCGAATTGGGAAATCCGATCATTGCGCGCCACCGCACCGCCCGGATCGCGCGCTCCTCATTTCTTGGCTTTCTTCTGGAAAGGGTTGGTTTCCAGCTGCTTGACTGCCGAACCGGGCACTGTGGCGGATTTTGCGACCGCCTTGTCCTTCTTCGGTTTGCGGATTTCCTTGCTCGATCTCATCTGACCCTTGGCCATGACTGTCCTGTTCCGCGCTGCCGCAGGATGGCCGGGATTGGCCTGGTCCAGCGATGCAACGCAATATGGTGTCCCCTCGCCGTCGCCGGCAAACCCGGCGAGCACGAATGGCGTCAGTGACTGCTAACCGAAGCCATGAGTTCAAGGTTGCTGCCTTGTTCTACGCGCTCGTGCCCATGCTCTTCATTGCGAATCCGGTACTGCGCCTTGCCCTGATTGTCTGGCAACCGCATCAGCACGGTGAAATCCATCGGTGTGCGCGGCGAGAGCCCAACGCGTGATTGAAGCGTGACCCGCTGCCCCTTGGTGAATATGTTCTTGGCCATTGTGATTATCCAATACTGTCTGCACCCGGCGCAGCGCTGCTGCGCACCGAGCGGCAATTTCCAATTCAAAGACAAGATGCAAGCGATGAGGCTTTAGGCCCGTTCCGGGCGATACCACGCGACGCTTGAGGTATTACTCCCCACTCATACGCCTCTATTGCGGTTTCTCAAAGGCGAAACTCGATACCGGCCCCGGACGCGGCCGACCGTGGGGTGATATTTTGCAGCAGCGAAAAGAACCGGGCCAATCGCATCGCACCGTGCCATACTGGATTGCGCCTTGTCTGGCGCCCGGCCGGCTTCGAATACCCGAAACCGGCTTTGGAACCAAGTGGAGCGGCGGGCGTTTCATCGGTTCACAACATGAGGTGTCCAGATGCTGATCAGGTTCGGGTTTGAAATCATTGTCGACTGTCCCGCACCGGTCCCGATGCTGTTGGCGCTCTCAACCCACACGGAATTCCAGGGTCGCCTGATCGGGCAGGATTATGTGCGTTCCACCGGCGTCACGCCCATCCGCTCTTACGTGGACCGCTACGGCAATCGCATCTCGCGCGCTGTTGCCGACCAGGGCAGAACAACATTCTGGTCCGATTGCGCAACCGAAATTGTCGGCGAGCCCGACAATCAGCCGGACTACGCCATCCAGCACCGGATTGAGGACCTTCCCGATGACACGCTGACCTTCCTCACCGCAAGCCGCTATTGCGATTCAGACAGCCTGAGCAATTTTGCCTGGGCCACTTTCGGCGCCACGCGGGAAGGCTGGCCGCGGGTACAGGCCATCTCGACCTTCGTGCACAACCACGTCACCTTTGGCTACAAGTTCGGCCGGCCCGACAAGACCGCGCGCGACGTTCTGGAGGAGAAGTCCGGCGTCTGCCGCGATTTTGCACATCTCGGCGTCAGCCTTTGCCGGGCGATGAACATCCCGGCACGTTATGCCAGTGGTTACCTTGGCGATATCGGCGTTCCCGATACCGGATTTGACGACTTTTGCGCGTGGTTCGAGGTCTATCTCGGTGGCGAGTGGCACACTGTGGACGCAAGATACAATGTGCCCCGCATCGGCAGGATCCTGATGGTCCGTGGTAGCGACGCCTCCGACGTGGCGATGATCACCTCTTTTGGCGGCTATGAACTGGCGTCGTTCCGTGTCTGGACCACCCAGATAAATGACGGCACAAGCGACAACGACATCCTGTCGATGATGGAAACACTGCCGCCGCCACGTTCTGGCGGGCCCGACTTCGGCCTGGCGATGCCCGGCGCGGTTCATCTTTTCTGAGGTTCCAGAAGGCCACGCGCCTCACCAATCATTAGTCATGTTTCCATTCAGCTTGGGTTCATTCACATTTTGTCATGGTGTCTGCATCAGAGTTTGATGTGACGAAAGGACAACCGTGATGACTGTAGCGCTCGCCTTGCTTGCCCTGATGATCGTCGCACTTTTCAGCGGCCTGGTTCTTGGCGCCCTGCGCCAGGAAATCCCCGGCAAGACCGCCGATCCGGTCTGGCCCCGAAATCACTAGACTTCTGCGGCTCCCACCTCCGGCCTCTTCCGGCCCGGCTCGCGATACCAACCGTGAGCCGGGCTTTTTACTGAACCCGGGTGTACTGGTCAGGATTTCACGCCGGCGACGACCCTGATTCTGTGGCCATCCGGATCTGCCGCGACGAAAGTATGGCCGAATGGCATTTCAACGGGCTCGATCAGGATCGGCAGCCCCTTTCCGGTCCAGTCAGCGTGGATCTCACTGAGCGCGGCGCCATCGGCAACATCAAAGGAAATCTCGCTGGCGCCCGGTCTGCCACCACCACCGGGCGCAGCATCGGAAGCCAGCCACAGCCCGAGCATGACCTTGTCGTTGAGCGGCAACATGGCAAAACCGGGACTGGATTCCACCACAGGCTTGCCGAGCAGTCCGGAATAGAAGTCGGCGCTCACCAGCGGGTCGGCCACATGCAAAAGCACGAAATCGAAATTCAGCATCTTGTCTCTCCGTCATTTTTTGAGATCCATGACCGTGTGGTCATGAACGGAGACTACAAATCTGTGCTGTCACTATTTGTCAGCATTAAACATCGCTCCCATCGCGCCGTTTGCGCAGATGCAACCCAACCTTCTCCTGCCATTGCTTCATCAGAACCGCGCGCCGCTGCGGGTAGCCGATTGCCTCGACCTTCAGGCCAAGGATCCGGTCGGCCCGAAAATGCCGGAAATCATTGCGCAGTTCGCACCACGCAACGATGACGCGGGCCTGATCAAAGAATGCCAGCGCAATCGGCCAGATCACCCTGTCGGTGCAGTTCCCGTTCACATCGGCATAGGAGATTGTCAGCTTGCGTTGCCGCCGGATCGCGTCACGTATCACCGGCAATTCGCTTTCCCCGGCGGCAAGAGGCGCACCAGGCCCCACCATCAATGTGGACTCATCAAGCCCGGCTTTGAGATCGGGCGGCAGCACAGCCGCGATTTTGACCAGCGCATTGCGCGCCGCCTGGCCGAGCGGCTGGTCGGTCCGTTCCGCCACCCAGCGCGACCCGAGCACCAGCGCTTCGATCTCATCTTCGGAGAACATCAACGGCGGCAGCATGAAACCAGGCTTGAGCACGAAACCCACACCCGCCTCCCCGTCGATCGCCGCCCCTTGCGCCTTCAGGGTCTCGATATCGCGGTAGATGGTTCTGAGCGAAACGCCGAGCTCGTCCGCCAGTGCGGCTCCACTGACCGGGCGCTTGTAACGCCGGAAAGCTTGCAACAATTCAAGAAGGCGCGCGGCGCGGGACACATTGAGGCTCCATCTGGTGCGGGACACACGGGCCCGGCCAGGACTGCATGGGTCGAGCTGTGCAACTGCCCTAGCACAAAATGAACCGACACCAAACGAGACGAGCCAATGTCCAACTGGCTGTCGAACCAGTTGCCCTCACAAAAAAGGCCGGGACATTCATCCCGGCCTCCTGCAGTCTCTCTCGTTGATACGCCGTCAGTCCTGCGGAGCCTCGTCGGCTCCCGGTTCGCCGGCATCGGAATCCGGGTCGATCCCGAGAACCGCCGTTGCCGCGTCGACGACTTCGTCCAGTTCGTCCTCTGCCTCGGGTTCGCTGATCCGGTCGACCGAGACCACGCGCTCGTCCTTGGCGGTCGAGAAGATGGTCACGCCCTTGGTGGCGCGACCGGCCATGCGGATGCCGCCGACCGGAACCCTGATCACCTGGCCGCCATTGGAAACCATCATGATCTGGTCGCCGTCTTCCACCGGGAAGGCGGCGATCAACGGGCCGATCTCTCCGGTCTTGGAGGTATCGGTTGCGCGAATGCCCTTGCCGCCACGACCCGAGATGCGGAACTCATAGCTCGACGACCGCTTGCCGTATCCCTTTTCCGAGACCGTCAGGATGAACTGCTCGCGGGCTTTGAGTTCCTCGTAGCGGTCATTGGAGAGTTCGCCGATCTCGCCGGCCTCCTCGCCCACCAGTCCGACATCCTCGACCTCTTCACCGGTTGCGGCCCGGCGTTCGGCCATGGCGCGCTTGAGATAGGCGGCGCGCTCGGCGGCATCGGCATCGACATGATGCACGATGGTCATCGAGATCAGGTGATCGTCCGCCCCGAGATTCATGCCGCGAACACCGATCGAGTTGCGGCCGGCAAAGACGCGCACATCATCGACGCGGAAGCGGATGCACTGTCCCAGCGCCGTGGTCAGCAGCACGTCGTCGAACTCGTTGCAGGTCTCGACATTGAGGATGGCGTCACCCTCGTCGTCGAGCTTCATCGCGATCTTGCCGTTTCTATTGACCTGAACGAAGTCGGAAAGCTTGTTGCGCCTAACGGTGCCGCGCGTGGTGGCGAACATCACGTCGAGATTGGCCCAGCTGTCCTCGTCCTCGGGCAGCGGCATGATCGAGGTGATCCGCTCGCCCTTTTCCAGCGGCAGCATGTTGATCAGCGCCTTGCCCTTCGAGGTCGGCGTGCCGATCGGCAGGCGCCAGACCTTCTCCTTGTAGACGATGCCGCGCGAGGAGAAGAACAGCACCGGCGTATGGGTATTGGCGACGAACAGGCGCGTGACGAAATCCTCGTCCCGTGTCGACATGCCCGAGCGGCCCTTGCCGCCGCGGCGCTGCGCACGGTAGGTGGCAAGCGGCACCCGCTTGATGTAGCCCGCATGAGACACGGTCACCACCATGTCCTCGCGTGCAATCAGGTCCTCATCGTCCATGTCCGGACCACCCTCGGCGATCACGGTGCGCCGCGGCACGCCGAATTCATCGCGCACGGCGATCAGTTCAGCCTTGACGATCTCCTGGACGCGAACCCGTGAACCAAGGATCTCGAGGAAATCCTTGATCTCCTCGCCGATCTTGTTGAGTTCGTCACCGATTTCATCACGGCCAAGCGCGGTCAGGCGGGCAAGCCGCAGTTCCAGGATGGCGCGCGCCTGTTCTTCCGAAAGATTGTAGGTGCCGTCATCATTGATGCGGTGACGCGGATCGTCGATCAGCCGGATCAGCGCCTCGACATCCATCGCCGGCCAGCGCCGGGTCATCAATTGCTCGCGCGCGGTCGCAGGATCGGGCGCATTGCGGATCAATGCAATGACTTCGTCGATATTGGCAACCGCGATGGCGAGGCCAACCAGCACGTGGGCCCGCTCGCGCGCCTTGCGCAGCAGGTACTTGGTCCGCCGCGTGATCACGTCCTCGCGGAACGAGACGAACGCCTTGAGCATGTCGATGAGCGTCATCAGTTCCGGCTTGCCGCCGTTAAGCGCCACCATATTGACCCCGAACGAGGTCTGCAGCGGCGTATAGCGGTAGAGCTGGTTGATGATCACGTCGGCAACCGCATCGCGCTTGAGCTCGATGACGACGCGGTAGCCCTGGCGGTCGGACTCGTCACGCAGGTCGGAGATGCCCTCGATGCGCTTGTCGCGCACCAGTTCGGCCATCTTCTCGATCATCGTCGCCTTGTTCACCTGGTAGGGAACCTCGGTAATGATGATCGCTTCGCGGTCGTTGCGCATCGGCTCGACGTGAACCTTGCCGCGCATCATCACCGAGCCGCGGCCGGTTTCGAACGCCTGGCGGATGCCGGCCTGGCCGAGAATGATGCCCGAAGTCGGGAAATCCGGGCCCGGGATGATTTGCATCAGCTCGATCAGGTCGATCGCCGGGTTGTCCATGATCGCCATGCAGCCATTGATCACTTCGATCAGATTGTGCGGCGGGATGTTGGTCGCCATGCCGACGGCGATGCCGCCGGCGCCGTTGACCAAGAGGTTCGGGAAGCGCGCCGGCACCACCTTCGGTTCGGATCCGGAGGAATCATAGGTCTCCTGGAAGTCGACGGTTTCCTTGTCGATATCTTCCAGCATCTCGTGAGAGAGCTTCGCCAGCCGCGATTCCGTGTACCGCATCGCCGCCGGGGGATCGCCGTCGATCGAGCCGAAATTGCCCTGCCCGTCGACAAGCATCGCCCCCATCGACCAATGCTGAGCCATGCGCACCATGGCGTCATAGATCGACTGGTCGCCGTGCGGGTGATATTTACCCATCACGTCACCGACGATGCGCGACGATTTCACATATTTGCGGTTCCAGTGGTAACCGCCCTCATGCATGGCATAGAGGATCCGGCGGTGTACGGGCTTGAGGCCGTCGCGCACATCCGGCAACGCCCGGCTGACGATCACGCTCATGGCGTAATCGAGATAGGAACGCTGCATTTCCTCGATGATCGAAACCGGCTCGATGCCTGGCGTTATCGGTCCGGCGGGTGTGTTCTGGTCTGTCAAAGCGGTCCACGACAATTGGATGGAATCATTTGTGCGTTATAGCCGAAAGCCACTGCTGTCGCCAATTTTCGCACCCGGATTCAGCGCTTGAAGACAGTTTCTCCACCGTTGTGACCCGCCAAGGGGGTTTCGAACCTTCCCGCGGTGTCGTAAGTCCTTGGGAAGGGCTTTTTTGCCGGGCCAGCGGGGGTAAGCCATGAATGTCGAATTGATTATAAACGCTTTCGTCACGATCATCGTGATGTTCGACCCACCGGGACTGGCCGCGATCTTTCTGGGCCTGACGACGGGGATGACCCGCAGTCAGCGTCTGCAGGTCGCCATGCGCGGCACGGTGACGGCTGCCGGCATTCTGGCTGTCTTTGCCATCGCCGGCGCCAGCATTCTCAACATCCTCGGCATATCCCTGGGTGCCTTCCGGATCGCCGGCGGATTGCTGCTGTTCTGGATTGCCTTCGAGATGATTTTCGAAAAGCGCCATGAGCGCCAGGAAAAGAGCGCCGAGCGGGCAATCACCAAGGACCACATTTCCAATGTCGCAGTGTTTCCGCTGGCCATCCCGCTGATTGCGGGGCCGGGCGCCATCTCCGCGGTCATCCTGCTCGCGGGTTCGTTTTATCAGCCGGTCGAGCGCGCCGGGCTGATCGGTGTCATCATAGCCGCATCGCTGGTGCTGTTCGCCTTCCTGGTGATTGCCGATCGCATCGACCGGTTTCTCGGCGACACCGGCCGCACCATCCTGACCCGTCTGCTCGGCGTCGTGCTCGCCGCACTGTCGGTGCAGTTTGTCGTCGACGGCATCAAGCAGGCCTTCGTCACGGTGTGATCGGGGACAGGCCGGTGGACCCCGAACAGACATTCGCATTCGACGCCGAACTCTGGGTCCACAGCGCGGCCAAGGCATCATGGCACTTTGTCACCGTGCCGGCAGAAGTCTCCCGCCGGATCCGTTTCGTTGCCGGTAGGACAAACGGTTTCGGCTCAATCAGGGTCCGGGCCTGCATAGGCGAAAGCCGCTGGGCGACATCGCTGTTTCCGGACAAGGCAACGGGTTGCTACTTCCTTCCGCTCAAGGCTGAAGTGCGCCGGGCTCGCGCCATCACCACCGGCGACCGCGTCAGCGTCGAATTGATGATGGGCTGATCATTCATGCCCATTGAATGCGCCGCGGCTCTTCTTCAGGCTCCATAGTCAGTTGCCGCCCCCCGGGGTCATACGGCCTGTCATCAGCAAAGAAAGCGACGCTTTTCACACCGGCAGGATTGGCAGGTCCCGACCTGCTGCGGATGACTGGTTGCAGCTCCAGCGCATCCGCTTCGCCAAGCGCAACCGCGATGCGCTGGCCTGTTGTCAATCGATACCGGCCTTGGACTAAAGTCGCCTCGCTGCAGCCCAGATTTATTTACGCGCGAAAACATATGTAATTTACTTTATGATAGATATCTGATTTAAAAATCCACCCTAAACATGGGTTTCCTGAGGACAGTTCGTTCCAGTGAGAACACTTCAAAAGCGGCCGTGGTCAGATTAGCGATGTCAGATACCAAGCATGAAAATGTGGTTTCGCGGTTGGTAGAACTGCTTCTGGACGATCCGGTGATTTCAGAACATGCAATCTCAACAACGAACTACTCGTTGGGAAGGCTTTGCCTTGATAGTGAAGACTTCATCGATCACAAATGGTGGGGTGTACACGGTAGCATCGTCAGAAGAATAATCATGGATGCCTACGCGTACATGAATATAGTAGATAATTTCAAGCATACTCTTTAAGACATGGCGTGGCCGCGTGATTTCAAAGTACCGTACTAAGTGGCGAGTGCCGTACCGCGCGGCTTCCACGTCAATCGCAGATTTGAAACGTGACGTGAGGCAAACCCCGAATCGCGGCACAACCACTCTTGTCGCGAGCACGGCTTCTCACCGGCGGGGCGCGGGACATTGGAGTTCACCTCCACATGTGTCCGGCAAATCCCTGCGGCAACTGTCGACTGCAATCAGGTACGGTCAGGCAGCAGCCGGATGCCCATCGGTCAGTTGCAGTAGATCCCACAGATTGCCATAGAGATCCTGGAACACGGCAACCGTGCCGTAATCTTCGGCCTTCGGCTCGCGGATGAACGTGACGCCTTCAGCGATCAAGCGATTGTAATCGCGCCAGAAATCATCGGTGTTGAGAAACATGAACACCCGACCGCCGGTCTGGTCGCCAACAAACGGCTCCTGTTCCGGCTTCGATGCCCGCGCCAGAACGATCGATGTGCCCTGCCCGCCCTTGGGACGGACCACCACCCAGCGCTTGTCCTGTTCGGGCTGGTATGTGTCTTCAAGAAGATCGAACCCGAGCACGCCGCAATAGAACGCGATGGCTTCATCATAGTCGCGAACGACCAGCGCAACATGGGTGATGGATTGGCGCATCCCGGTCTCCTGTTCCCAATGGCTGCCTGATCTTGCGGATCCGAATGGATGCGCTGCCAGCAAACGCCGCTTCCTAGTCCTGCGGATTGTCCTCGAACCATTTAACGATCGACGGCATGAAGATATTGAGCAGACCGACGGGTGCATCAGTCCGGTTTTCGAAGTCATGCATGGTGCCTGCCGGAATGCGCAGAAAGCTTCCCTTTGAGAGCATCCGCCATGTGTCACCGACAAGAATGCTCGCCGTGCCTTCAAGCACATAGAAGAGCTCCTCATTGGCTTCGTGCAAATGCGCGCCAGGCCCGGCGCAGTGCGGCTGCAGCCACCATTCCGACACGGCATAACGGCTGCCGCTCTCATCATGGTCGGCCTTGAACACCGCCCGCATCCGGCCCAGCGAGTAGGCGCGGCCCTGACCTGGCCCAAGTTCAAGTACGTCGCTCTCAGACGTCATGAATCATCGCTCCATTGCAGAATGGAAACGCACACGCCCGCCGCAATGGCTCAGAACGGAATATCGTCGTCCAGATCGCGCGACGAGCCGCCGCCGCCGCCAAATCCGCCGCTGGAACCGCCGCGATCGCCGCCGGACGGCCCGCCGCCGAAGTCACCGCCGCCGCCATAATCGCCGCCACGGCCGCCGCCGCCGCCACCGCCTTCATTGCGACCGTCCAGCATCGTCAGGTTGCCGTTGAAGCCCTGCAGCACGACTTCCGTCGAGTACTTGTCCTGACCGGACTGATCCTGCCACTTGCGGGTCTGCAGCTGGCCTTCGAGATAAACCTTCGAGCCTTTCTTGAGATAATTCTCTGCGATCTTGCACAGACCTTCATTGAAGATCACCACACGGTGCCATTCCGTCTTCTCGCGACGTTCGCCCGAGTTCTTGTCGCGCCAGCTCTCAGACGTCGCCACCGACAGGTTGGCGATCGGACGACCGTCCTGGGTGCGCCGGATTTCCGGGTCCGCGCCCAGATTGCCCACGAGAATGACCTTGTTGACGCTACCCGCCATGATACTTCACCTTCCAACACTTCAGGCGGCCTTGCGCCGCCCCGTCCAAATCGTTTTTTACCTTACAGGATCGCCCCTCTGCCCGTCACTCGGGTGATGACAATCCACAAGCCTTTTTTGTTCTTTATTTGTTCTATTGCTTGTGTCAGTTTCTGTCAAGAGATTCGGCTTTCGCACAGGCAACAACCGGTCAGGTGTCTCGACATTACCTCCGAGGTGCTTATGTATGGATCTGGTCTGCCCCGGAACTATCTTTGATCTCCAGTGTTGCGCAGGGGCAAGGCATTTTGCGAAATGCGGATCAGATGTCTCAACGGTGCATTCCACCCGGCGAGACCTACAGGCAATTGAGCGATCCATGCGCGTTTTGCAAAATGCGCCGGACACTCCACGGCAAATCGGCGGCGACATGACTGAACTGAAATCCATCACCATTCGCGGGGCCCGCGAGCACAATCTCAAGAATGTCGATCTCGACCTCCCCCGTAACAGCCTGATCGTGATGACGGGACTGTCCGGATCGGGCAAGTCGTCGCTCGCCTTCGACACCATCTACGCCGAAGGCCAGCGTCGCTATGTCGAGAGCCTTTCGGCCTACGCGCGCCAGTTTCTCGAGATGATGCAGAAGCCCGATGTCGACCAGATCGACGGGCTATCGCCGGCCATTTCCATCGAGCAGAAGACCACCAGCCGCAACCCGCGCTCGACCGTGGGAACCGTGACCGAGATCTACGACTACATGCGGCTGCTGTTTGCCCGCGTCGGCGTGCCCTATTCGCCGGCAACCGGCCTGCCGATCGAAAGCCAGACGGTCAGCCAGATGGTGGACCGGGTTCTGGCACTGGAGGAAGGCACAAGGCTCTACATCCTTGCTCCGGTGGTGCGCGGGCGAAAGGGTGAATACCGCAAGGAACTCGCCGACTTCATGAAAAAGGGCTTTCAGCGGGTCAAGGTCGACGGCCAGTATTACGAGATCGCGGATGCGCCGCCGCTCGACAAGAAATACAAGCACGACATCGACATCGTCGTCGACCGCATCGTCGTGCGCCCCGACATCGCCGCGCGCCTGGCCGACAGCCTCGAGACCTGCCTTCGGCTTGCCGAAGGCCTGGCGATCGCCGAATTTGCCGACAAGCCGTTGCCGGACGCCGAAACCTCGGCCGGCGGCTCGGCCAACAAGTCATTGAATGAGACCCACGAGCGCGTGCTCTTTTCGGAGAAATTCGCCTGCCCGGTCTCCGGTTTCACCATTTCCGAGATCGAGCCAAGGCTGTTTTCCTTCAACAATCCGCACGGCGCCTGCCCGACCTGCGATGGCCTGGGCACCCAGAAGACCATTGACGAGGCGCTGATTGTCCCCGAGCAGAACCTGACCCTGCGCGGTGGCGCCATCGCGCCCTGGGCCAAGTCAAGTTCACCCTATTACACCCAGACGCTGGAAGCCCTGGGCAAGCATTTTGGCTTCAAGCTGTCAGACCGCTGGAACGACCTTCCCGCCAAGGGGCAGAATGCCATCCTGCGCGGCACCCAGGAGAAGATCTCCTTCAAGTATGATGACGGTCTGCGCTCCTACACCACCTCGAAGACCTTCGAGGGCATCATTCCCAATCTGGAACGCCGCTGGAAGGAAACCGACAGCGCCTGGGCGCGCGAGGAGATCGAGCGCTACATGTCAAACGCGCCCTGCCCGGCCTGTGACGGCTACCGGCTCAAGCCGGAGGCCCGCGCGGTCAAGATCAATGGCTGCCACATCGGCGAGGTCACCGAACTGTCGATCCGCGTGGCGGGGGACTGGTTCGATGAATTGCCGGCGCAGCTCAACGAGCAGCAGAACCAGATCGCCGTGCGGATCCTCAAGGAAATCCGCGACCGGCTGAAGTTCCTCAATGACGTCGGCCTCGATTACCTGACGCTGTCGCGCAACTCCGGCTCGCTGTCAGGTGGCGAAAGCCAGCGCATCCGCCTCGCCTCGCAGATCGGCTCGGGACTGACCGGCGTGCTCTATGTGCTGGATGAGCCCTCCATCGGCCTGCACCAGCGCGACAATGCCCGGCTCCTGGAAACGCTCAAGCACCTGCGCGACATCGGCAACACGGTGATCGTGGTGGAACATGACGAGGACGCAATCCTCACCGCCGATTACGTGGTCGATATCGGGCCGCATGCCGGTGTGCATGGTGGCGAGATCATCGCCCAGGGCACGCCTGGCGACATCATGGCCAATCCGCGCTCGATCACCGGCAAGTATCTCTCTGGCGAACTCGCGGTCGAGGTGCCCTCCCAGCGCCGCAAGTCCTCCAGGAAGAAAGAACTCAAGGTCATCGGCGCCCGCGGCAACAATCTCAAGAATGTCTCGGCCTCGGTACCACTCGGCGTCTTCACCGCAGTCACCGGCGTGTCGGGCGGTGGCAAGTCCACCTTCCTGATCGAAACACTCTACAAGGCCGCCGCACGCAGGGTGATGGGCGCGCGCGAGAACCCGGCGGATCACGACAGGATTGACGGTTTCGAACACATCGACAAGGTCATCGACATCGATCAGTCGCCGATCGGCCGCACGCCGCGCTCGAACCCGGCCACCTACACCGGAGCCTTCACGCCGATCCGCGACTGGTTCGCGGGCCTGCCCGAGGCCAAGGCGCGCGGCTACCAGCCAGGCCGCTTCTCGTTCAACGTCAAGGGCGGCCGCTGCGAGGCCTGCCAGGGCGACGGCGTCATCAAGATCGAGATGCACTTCCTGCCCGACGTCTACGTCACCTGCGACGTCTGCCACGGCAAGCGCTACAACCGCGAGACCCTCGATGTCACTTTCAAGGGCAAGTCGATCGCCGACGTGCTCGACATGACCGTCGAGGAAGGTGTGGACTTCTTTGCGGCTGTCCCAGCCGTGCGCGACAAGCTGCAAGCGCTTCAGGGCGTCGGCCTGGGCTATATCAAGGTCGGCCAGCAGGCGACAACGCTGTCGGGCGGCGAGGCCCAGCGGGTGAAGCTGGCCAAGGAGCTGTCCAAGCGCTCGACCGGCCGCACCCTTTACATTCTCGACGAACCGACGACAGGCCTGCACTTCCACGATGTCGCAAAGCTTCTTGAAGTGCTGCACGAACTGGTCGACCAGGGCAATTCGGTTGTGGTCATCGAGCACAATCTTGAAGTCATCAAGACCGCAGACTGGGTCATCGATTTGGGCCCCGAAGGTGGCGACGGCGGCGGCGAGATCGTTGCAGAAGGCACGCCCGAGGACATCGTCAAGGTCGAACGCAGCTACACCGGCCAGTTCCTCAAGGAACTGCTGGACCGCCGGCCCGGAAGACGGGTGGAAGCGGCGGAGTAACGCCGGCAATCAGGAGGTAAACCGATGAGTAAGCGCTCCGGCTACCACACGGTCACGCCTTACCTCGTCTGTCAGGACGCATCAGGCGCGATCGCCTGGTACGCAAGGCATCTCGGCGCGCAGGAGCTTTACAGGCTGGAGATGCCCGACCATTCAATCGCTCATGCTGAGTTTCAGATCGGAGACAGCCGTTTCATGATCTCAGATGAAATCGTGACAATGGGCATCCTCTCACCTCGGTCTTTGGGAGGGTCACCGGTGTCGCTCAATCTCTATGTTTCAGATTGCGATGCGGCCTTCGAGGCCATGACAAAAGATGGTGCCGAACCCTTGTTTGAAGTCAAGGATCAGTTCCATGGCGACCGCTCGGGCAAGCTGCGCGATCCGTTCGGCCATATCTGGCACATCTCAACCAACCGGGAACCGTGCGACGATGCTGAAATCGTCAAGCGCTTCAATGCGATGGTATCGGGTGGATAAATACCGGCGTGCCGGCGCACAATGCTTTTGATGACGTGAATGATTGACGGGATACGAGCAAATGACCACCTACGGAAACATTCGCACCGGCATCGGCGGTTGGGTCTTTGACGCCTGGAACGAGAGTTTCTATCCGCCAAAGCTGCCCAAGACCAAGCAGTTGCAGCATGCAGGCAGCAAGTTGCGCGCCATTGAGATCAACGGCACCTATTACGGCAGCCAGAAGCCGGCGACTTTCGCCAAATGGGCGGCTGATGTGCCCGACGGGTTCGTGTTTTCACTGAAGGCCAGCCGCTATTGCACCAACCGCAAGGTGCTGGCGGAAAGCGAGCCGTCAATCACCAAGTTCCTCACACAAGGGATTACCGAACTGGGCGACAGGCTCGGCCCGATCCTCTGGCAATTCATGCCGACCAAGAAATTCGAGCCGGATGATTTCGCGGCCTTTCTGGCGCTGCTTCCGGCGGAGCAGGACGGCATTGCGCTGCGCCATGTGGTCGAGGCCCGGCACGAGAGTTTCTGCACGCCGGAGTTCATTGAGCTGCTGGCCAGGCACAATGTGGCGGCGGTCTGCGCCGATCATGACGTCTATCCGATGGTGGCTGATGTCACCTCGGATTTCGTCTATGCGCGGCTGCAGCGCGGCTCCGACGATGTTCCGACCTGCTATCCTGAGGAAGACATGGACCTCTGGGCCCAACGGCTCCAGACCTATGCTGAAGGCTCCGCCCCCGTTGATCTTCCCGTGATCGCCCCGGACCGAACCGTCGAAAAACAGCCGCGTGACGTCTTTGCCTTCTTCATCACCGGCGGCAAGGTCAATGCGCCTGCCGGCGCGATGGCTCTGCAAGCCAAGATCTGACTCTCAGGCGGTTTCAGATATCCGTAACCCTCTTCAGCAGTATCAAGGCGGCTTCAGGTTCGCGAGTGTATCCTTGCCATCAACGCAACCCTGAAGGAGCATTGAAGATGACAGGATTTTCGGGAAAAATCGTACTCGTTACCGGATCCGGCGCAGGCATTGGCCGGGCCACAGCGCTGAAGTTCGCCGCTGAAGGCGCCAATGTCGTTGTTTCGGACATCCACATCCCCGGCGGCGAGGAAACCGTGGCGATGATCCATTCGGCCGGCGGCAACGCGATGTTCCAGCATGCCGATGTCTCAAAGTCCACGGACGTGGCCGCCCTGGTGGCCGGCGCCGTCGACCAGTACGGCCGGCTTGACTGCGCGGTGAACAATGCCGGGATAGAGGGCAAGATCGCTCCGCTCGCCGATCAGGCGGAAGATAATTTCGACGCCATCATGCGGATCAATGCCAAGGGCACTTATCTGTGCCTTCAGGCTGAAATCCGCCACATGCTCCAGGCCGGCGGCGGCACAATCGTCAATCTCGCCTCCGTCGCAGGCCTGATCGGGTTTCCCGGTCTTTCGCCCTACGTCGCCTCCAAGCACGCAGTGATCGGCATGACCAAGAACGCCGCGCTTGAATACGGCAAGGCGGGAATCCGGGTCAACGCGGTCTGCCCCGGTGGTATCGACACGCGGATGCTGGATTCGCTTGCCGAGCAGGCAACGTCAGGCGCCCAGTCAAGCAGCCAGATGATGGATCCGCTGCATCCGCTCGGCCGCATCGGTACGCCCGAAGAAGTGGCAAACCTGATTGTCTGGCTGTCTTCGCCAGAAGCATCCTACATGCTCGGCGCGATCGTTCCTGTCGACGGCGGATATGTCGCGCAGTAGCGCGACATATGTAATGCAATAAGACCTGCCGGAGCCGCACAGAGAAATCGTGGCTCCGCCAGTCTGGCCGAAACCAGCTTCGTCTAGCGGGCGTTTCTTGGCAGGAAGACCGTCAGCAGCCCGAGGAACGGCAGGAACGAGCAGATCTGGTAGACGAAGACGATGCCTTTCGCGTCCGCCACCTGTCCCAGCACCGCGGCGGAAATGCCGCCCATGCCGAAGGCGAAGCCGAAGAACACGCCCGCGATCAGCCCGACACGGCCCGGCACCAGCTCCTGGGCGAAGACCACGATGGCCGGAAACGCCGAGGCCAGCACGATGCCGATGATTACGGTCAGCACCGCCGTCCAGAACAGGTCCGCATAGGGCAGCATCAGCGTGAACGGCAACACTCCCAGGATAGACACCCAGATCACCGCCTTCGCCCCGATCCGGTCGCCGATCGGCCCGCCGATCAGCGTGCCCGCGGCCATTGCACCGAGAAAGACGAACAGCAGCAGTTGCGCTTCCTGTACCCCCACGCCGAAACGCTCGATGGTGTAGAACGTGTAGAAGCTGGTGAAACTTGCCACATAGATGTTCTTGGTGAACACCAGAAGGGCCAGGACCACCAGCGCCGCAATCACCCGCCGGCGGCTGTGCACCAGGGCCGTGTCTGCCGCCGGACGTCCGGCAGAAGCCCGGCGATAGGCCGCGTACCAGCGGCTGACCCAGGTCAGGATCACCATCCCGGTCAGGGCCGCCAGCCCGAACCAGGCGACGGAAGTCTGGCCGTTGGGAACGATGATGAAAGCCGCCAGCAGCGGCCCGCTTGCCGTGCCGATATTGCCGCCCACCTGAAACACCGATTGGGCGGTACCATGTCTGCCGCCCGAAGCGAGCCGGGCAATCCGCGACGATTCCGGATGGAACACAGCTGACCCTAAGCCCACCAGAGCCGCCGCCAGCAGCAGTAACGCATAGTAACCTGCAGATGACAGCAACAGGAGCCCTACCAGCGTGAACCCGGTTCCAACCGGCAGTGCATAGCCGATCGGCCGCTTGTCGGTGAACGCCCCGATCGCCGGCTGCAATAACGAGGCTGTGAACTGAAAGGCAAAGGTCAGCAGGCCGATCTGTGTAAAGCTGAGATCATAGTTGATCTTGAGTATCGGGTAGATCGCCGCCAGCACCGACTGCATCGTGTCATTGAGAAAATGGCAGATGCTCAGCGCCACCACCACTGAAAACGCAGCCGGCGTTGCAGCCTTGGTGACTGGACCTGCCCCAGTGGTTTCGGGAACGACACTCATGGTTTTTCCTCGGCATCAGGCCAGGCATCAAAGCAGGGTTGTGACCTGCTGAAGAGCCGCCTCCAAACATCGACGTGACGAACAGCTCTGTCAGACCCGCATCTGACAGGCAGCAACGAACCCCGCGTTACGGTCCCATCCACCACGTCAAAGCCTGACCGGAGCCTTCGTTTTGTCACTGATACATGCCTTGCCTGCAGCCCGCCTTCGTGGTTTGGTCTAGTCTTTACGCATTTGGGCCAAAAACATGTCGCTTTCGAGTATCCCGCGGGACCCCTCGCCCGCCGTCGCATCATCGCAACCCCACCGCGCCGTGGTCGAAGCCTCAACCATGCCGGCCGTCGCCTTCGCGCACCGATTGGATCGCGACGGGCATTTCACCGAGCACGAACACAGCCGCTCGCAACTCCTGCACCCGATCACCGGTGTCGTCATCGTCAACACCTCAGCCGGACGCTGGATGGTGCCGCCCGATCACGCCTTGTGGATACCCGCTGGTGTCCGCCACGCAGTCGACACGATTGGCCGGGTCGAAATGCAGTCGGCCTATGTCAGGCCCAATGCCGTGGAAGGCCTGCCAGACCACCTGCATGTGACCGGAATGACCCGGTTGATGCGCAGTCTGCTTGCCGAAACGGTCAGACTGGGGCCGGATGCGGCCGACCCCCGGGCGCAGCTCATTCAGGAAGCATTGCTGCACGAAATACCGTTGTTGCCCGAGCGGCCACTCGGCCTTCCATTGCCGCGAAGCTCGCGTCTTGCAGCATTGTGCCGCGACTTCGTGGCGCAGCCATCGGCCCGCGTCGAGATTGACGACTGGGCCAGTGAGGCCGGCATGAGCCGACGCAGCTTCACCCGCGTGTTCCGCCAGCAAACCGGGCTCAGCCTTTCCGCCTGGCGCCAGCAGGCCTGCGTCATGGCGGCGCTGCCGCGCCTGAGCGCAGGTGAACCGGTCACCGCGGTTGCGATTGATCTGGGCTATGAAAGCCTGCCTGCCTTCACCACCATGTTCTCCCGCGTTATGGGCGCGCCGCCCAGAACCTATCTCAAGAACCAACGCGCGCATTGAAACCGAACCCGGTTTCAGGCACTGCAGTCCATACCAAGCGGATATGCGCGCAATACGGGCGCAGACTGATTGAATCCCCAATAAGTAAGCAAATTGTGACATTTGTGAAAATGCGATAATCTGAGTCGCACTCCCGTCAGATCCGGCGCGCATGGACAGCAAGCCTTCGTTGGCTGGATCCGGCATGCCACCGGCTCTGGCGTTTCATTTCAGTCTCAGGTGTTTCATGTCCGGAATGGTCGTTTTCATCAATCTTGCCGGCGCGGTAGCGCTTTTGCTCTGGGCGACACGTATGGTCCGCACCGGTATCGAGCGGGCCTACGGGAACATTCTGCGCGAAAAGCTGCGCCTTGCGATCGGCAACCGGATCACCGCGGCCATAGCAGGCTTTTTCTTTGCGATAGCCCTGCAGAGTGCAACAGCGGTGGCGCTGATCGTCGCGGGCTTCGTTGCCAGCGGCTATGTCTCCACCGCGATCGGCATAGCAACGCTGCTCGGTGCGGATCTCGGATCGGCACTGGTCGTGCGCATCCTGCGTCAGGATCTCTCGCTGCTGATCCCGGTACTGCTGCTTGCCGGAACCATTGCGTTCCGGGCTAGCGAGTCACGGCAATGGCGCCAGGTCGGGCGGATCCTGTTCGGGCTGGGACTGCTGCTGCTCTCGCTGCGCCTGATCGGAGAGGCATCGATCCCGCTCAAGACCAGTGAGATCCTGCCGGTCATCATAAACTACCTGTCGCGCGACTGGATTACCGCCTTCGTGCTTGCCGGCCTGCTTGCCTGGGCCTTCCATTCGAGTGTTGCCGCCGTGTTGCTGCTTGCGTCCCTGGCGGACCGGGCATTGATACCGCCCGTGCTGATCATTCCGCTGGTGCTCGGCATCAATTTCGGTGCGGCGGTCATCGGCGCTGTGCTGACCCGGGGCGAGCGCATCGATGCGCGGATCGTGCCGTTGGGCAATGTCGCCATCCGCGGGTTCGGCACGCTGCTGGCGCTCGCTGCACAACTCGCTTTCGAACTGGAAAGCAGTTTCTTCTCCGCTCAACCCGGCGATGCTGTGGTGCTCGTGCACCTGGCCATCAACCTCGCAGTGCTTGTCTTCGGCCTGCCGTTCTGCGGTCTCGTCGGCAAGATCCTGAAGGCCTGGCTGACGCCAGTGATCCAGCTTGAGGAACAAGAGGCCGAAACCCGCATCACCGCGCTTAACCCGGACCATCTTTCTGATCCGAAGCAGGCAATCGCCAATGCCACCCGCGAGGTGCTGACCGTCTGTGACCGTATAGAACTGATGTTGACCTGGATTTTCGACGTGTTCGACAAGCTCGACAAGCAGAAGATTGCCCGCATCGAGGATCTCGACGATGAGGTCGACGAGACCCATCGCGAGATCAAGTTCTACCTGGCAAAGATCTCGCAGTCCGAACTCGACGACAAGTCCGCGGCGCAGCTGCAGGATCTGCTCGGCGCCACCATCAAGCTCGAGCAGGCCGCCGACATCATCGCCCAGAACATGGTGACGAGGGTGCGCAAGAAGCACGCACGCGATATCGCCTTCTCCGCCGAGGGCTGGCACGAACTCAAGGGCCTGCACAAGGAAGTCATGCGCAATGCGCGGCTCGCCTTCAACCTGTTTGTCAGCCGTGACGTCGACCACGCTCGCCAGCTTGTCGCCCAGAAGGAGGTTGTCCGCACCATGGTGCGCAACAGCGAGGAGAGCCACATGCAAAGGCTGCGTGACGGCAACGACGACAGCTACGACAGCAGCTCGATCCACATCGACACCATGCGAGATCTCAAGGAGATCAACTCGCTGTTCGCATCGATTGCCTACCCGGTTCTAGCCGGGGCCGGAATGCTGCGCAAGAGCCGGCTGCTGTAGCCCCGTGCAGGCACCACCGCCCGGACGCGAAGCGGTTCAAAGGGCAGGAATGTGCGTGGGCAGATCCTCGGCGGTCAGCCCGCTGCCAGCCCGGCGTGCGGCCTCACCATGCATGGCGACACCGGCGCAGGCAGCTTCGAATACCGGCATGCCCCGCGCCAGCAATCCGCCTATGATCCCGGCCAGCACATCGCCGCTGCCAGCAGTGGCCAGCCAGGCCGGCGCATCTGCATTCACCGCGGCGCGTCCGTCGGGAGCCGCGATCACGCTATCCGCGCCCTTGTAGACGACAACCGCATTCTGCGCCCGCGCCGCAGCCCGCGCCCGGTCGATCTTTGACAGCGTTACGTCATCGGCAAGATCGGCGAACAGGCGGCGGAACTCACCCTCATGCGGGGTCAGGACAAGACGTGCCTCACCGGCAAACAACTCCGCCAGTTCCTCGGTCTTTCCGGCGAAAGCAGTCAGTCCATCGGCATCCAGCACAACCGGCTGGCCGGCTTCAGCCAGCAGGGAAGTATAGGCCCGCGCCTTTTCCAGATCCCCAAATCCCGGCCCGATCACGAACCCAGACAACCGGCTATCGCCAAGCCAGTCCGCGAGCTCGGCGGCATCCCGAATTGCCCTTTGCATGATGGCGGTCAGGTGGGTGGCCTGGACCATGACCGCACTCGGCTGCGCCGCCACCGTGACAAGCCCGGCGCCACACCGGAGCCCGGCCATGGCCGAAAGCCGCGCGGCTCCGGAGGAAATCAGAGGCCCGGAAAAGACAACCAGGTGCCCGCGCGTGTACTTGTGCTGGGATGCCGCACTGCCAGGCAGGTGTGCTGCATAGAGACCTCGATGATTACGCCAGACCGTATCATCACTCGCGATCAATCGTGCCGGTATGCCGATATCGCACAAATGCATCTCACCGCAAAGCTCCCTGCCCGGCATCAGCAGATGCCCGGGCTTCAATGCAGCGAAGGTAACCGTGTGAAGCGCTTGAAAACAGGCGCCGGTCGGCTCTCCCGTGCGCCCGGAAAGTCCCGATGGCAGATCGACCGCGACAACCGGTGTTTTCGCTCGGCTGGCACGCTCGATCAGCGCCTCGACATCGCCACTGACCGGCCGGTCCAGCCCGGCACCGAACAAGGCATCGACAATCACGTCACCAGCGCGCGGCCGCCAGTCCGAAAGCGGGCAGATATCACCGGGAAACTGGGCCCGCGCACGAGCCGCATCGCTTCCGGGCTTTGGCTCCAGACCGAAGCGCTGAACCTCCATTCCGCTGCGCTGGAGGAGCATTCCGGCCACATGTCCATCGCCTCCATTGTTGCCCGGGCCGCACAAGACAACCGCACGCTGTGCTTGCGGGAAGCGCGCAAGCACGACCGCAGCCACATGGGCGCCAGCGGACCGCATCAGGCCAAAACTGTCGATGCCGCTATCGGCGGCAGCCTTGTCAATTTGGCCCATCGCATCGGGCGAGACCAGAACGGTTCTGTCTATTGCCATGTTGTGTTGGTGACATGGCCTTACGGCAACGGTCAAGACGGCTGCGCCAACGAGGCCGCCAACACACTCCCATCACAATTATGCACACATTATAGGCATTCAGGGTGAAAAACATGCAGATGATGGCGCACAAAAAATCATCAACAATGAAATCCATTTTTGTGCATTTGCTGCAAATCGTGCAAGAACTGAGCTCCCAAAGGCTCGAGGTGACAAATCGAGCCAGCTTTTCCGGGGAATTTGCGTTGAATTTTAATTTTTTCACCCGGATCCGGAGTTTTTTCGACAAAGTGGCACGGCGTGTGCTTTGATAGACGCGAGTGGGTATTTGGCGTCAGTCTAGCTGCCCGCTTTCACAGGACAGAGCGGAGAATTGGTTCTCATGAAAAAGATCGAAGCGATCATCAAGCCGTTCAAGCTTGATGAAGTGAAGGAAGCTCTTCAGGAAGTCGGCCTGCAGGGCATTACTGTCACCGAGGCCAAGGGTTTCGGTCGCCAGAAGGGCCACACCGAACTCTATCGCGGGGCAGAGTACGTCGTAGACTTCCTGCCCAAGGTTAAGGTCGAAATCGTTCTCGCGGACGAAACGGCGGAAGCAGCGATAGATGCAATTCGCAATGCAGCCCAGACCGGCCGCATCGGCGATGGCAAGATCTTCGTTTCCAACATCGAGGAAGTTATCCGCATCCGGACCGGTGAAACCGGCAACGACGCCATCTGACCACTGTGCGCGGCCGCGCGCCGTGCACCCATCGTCATTTATAAACAGGGAATATCGCACATGACGACTGCCACTGAAATCCTCAAGCAAATCAAGGACAACGACGTCAAGTTTGTCGATCTGCGCTTCACCGACCCGAAGGGCAAGATGCAGCACGTGACCATGGACGTGTCCTGCGTCGATGAAGATCTTTTCGCCGATGGCGTTATGTTCGACGGCTCATCGATCCAGGGCTGGAAAGCCATCAATGAGTCCGACATGGTTCTGATGCCGGACACCTCGACCGTCCACATGGATCCGTTCTTTGCACAGTCGACCATGGTCATCTTCTGCGACATTCTCGATCCGATCACAGGTGAAGCCTACAATCGCGACCCGCGCACGACCGCCAAGAAGGCTGAAGCCTATCTGCAGGCATCCGGCCTCGGTGATACCGTCTATATCGGTCCTGAGCCTGAGTTCTTCATTTTTGATGACGTCAAGTACAAGGCAGACCCTTACAACACCGGCTTCAAGCTCGACTCGTCGGAACTGCCATCCAACGACGACACCGACTATGAAACCGGCAACATGGGCCACCGCCCGCGCGTCAAGGGTGGCTACTTCCCGGTTCCCCCGGTTGACAGCTGCCAGGACATGCGTTCCGAAATGCTCACCGTTCTGGCCGAAATGGGCCTCGTGGTTGAAAAGCATCACCACGAAGTGGCATCGGCGCAGCACGAACTGTGCATGGTCTTCGACACCCTGACCCGCATGGCCGACAAGACCCAGATCTACAAGTACGGCGTCCACCAGGTTGCCCACGCCTATGGCAAGACAGCAACCTTCATGCCGAAGCCGGTCTTTGGTGACAACGGTTCGGGCATGCACGTGCACCAGTCGATCTGGAAGGGCGGCAAGCCGACTTTCGCCGGCGACGAATACGCTGGTCTGTCTGAAAACTGCCTTTACTACATCGGCGGCATCATCAAGCATGCCAAGGCGATCAATGCCTTCTCGAACCCGTCGACCAACTCCTACAAGCGTCTTGTTCCCGGCTACGAAGCTCCGGTGCTGCTGGCATACTCGGCTCGCAACCGGTCGGCATCCTGCCGCATTCCGTTCGGCTCTTCGCCGAAGTCCAAGCGCGTTGAAGTCCGCTTCGGTGATCCGACGGCCAACCCGTACCTCGCCTTTGCTGCCATGCTGATGGCCGGCATTGACGGCATCAAGAACAAGATCCATCCCGGCAAGGCCATGGACAAGGATCTCTATGATCTTCCTGCCAAGGAACTCAAGAAGATCCCGACCGTTTCAGGCTCGCTTCGCGAAGCGCTCGAGAACCTCGACAAGGACCGCAAGTTCCTCACCGCCGGCGGCGTTTTCGACGACGACCAGATCGATGCTTTCATCGAGCTGAAGATGGCCGAAGTCATGCGTTTCGAAATGACTCCGCACCCTGTCGAATTCGACATGTACTACTCGGCCTGATCGACCAACACCGGGCCGCCCTGGCGGCCCGGCACAACAAAGCCGGCGAACCCCTTGTGGCTTCGCCGGCTTTTCATTAGATTATATTTATGTTTATCGTCAGTTCTTCAGCCGCTGCTTTAGCAGATTGAGATATTCCTCATTGCTGTCTGCGGGTGCGGGCTGGGCCGTCGCCGAGCACTCCGGAGCATAGTCAAGCGCCATGCCCGCCTTGACGCAGGACCCGACCTGCCAGCCTGGCGGCAGCGCCGTCAGGTCGACCGATTTCCATTTCGGATGGCCGGTTTCACGCAGTCTTTCCATGTTGTTGAGGACCAGGCTGGAGAAGTCCGATACCGTGGTGCAGCTCTCTCGATGGTAGGCGTTGCGGTTCGGATCGTAATCATACGTCATCAGCACCGCCTTGACCGCGACCAGGTCGACAGCCTCCCGCTGAAAACCATAGGTCCCGCCGGGAATGCTGGTTTCGGTGTAGGTCGCCAGAAGCGGCGCCTCCGTTATGGGCAGAAGATGGAACTTGTCCGGGTCGATATCGGCCTTGGCAAACAAGGAAGCCGGTGCCCCAGCGACATAAAAGAAGGCATCGATCTCGCCGGCCTGAAGCTTCGGCAGCGCCTGGTCCGGATTGAGCGGCAACCGCTCGGCGTCCTTGACCTGAAGAATATCCAGGATCAGCGAGGCGGTAAGGAACGTTCCGCTGTCCTTGACCCCGATGGCCACTCTCTGCCCCTCGAGATCCCTGATCCCCGAGAGGCCGGACCTCGCCAGAACATGAACCTCCTCATTGTAGAGCGGAAACATGATCCGGACGCCGCGCACCGCATCCTGGATTTCGGCGTCATTGGCCTCGAAGGTCTTGAGATACTCGAGCACATCGCTCTGGACGATACCGAACTGGGTGTTGCGCCGTTTGCGCACGCCGACGAAGTTTTCAAGCGACCCTGCGCTTTCCATCACATTCAGCGTCAATCCGCATTGAGCCCCAAGCGCGGCCATGTCCTGACCGATCCGGATATAGGTTCCGGTCGGCCCGCCGGTCATGATGTTGCGCTCGAATTCCTGGGCATGGCCTGGGCTCGCGGCACACAGTGAAATGCCGGTCGCCAGTGCCAGCCCCCGCAAACCGGTGACAAAATCTCTCAAGGGCGTTCTCCTCATCTCAGCAGTTGCTGTTCAGGTCGCGGATCAGATTGCGCAGTGTCAGAATCGGCACCCGGTCGAACAGGCTTTCAAGCGCGCTCGTCACGCATTCGCCGTTGACCAGGCGATCGGTCAATTCCTGCCGTTCCGCCTCGCCCAGTGTTTCAAGGCCGGGCGCGGCGCGCAAGGCCTGGGCAACATCGCCGCGGTCACGCGGATCAAGGGCTGAAGCAGCACCTTGCGCGTCTTGCTCCTCCTGCGGCTGTTCAGGCGAGACATCTATGTTCTCGGCCTGATCGGTGTTTACTGCAGCCTCAACTTCATTGTTGAGCGCTTCAATCGCCAGACGGGCCACCTCCAACTCTCTCCGCGTTGATGTCAGGCTCTCTTCCAGCTCGACGATCCGCGCTGCCTCAGCGACCTGGTCCTCGGATGCAGCCTTGAGCCGGGCTTCGAGCGCAACCTGATCTGCCTGAAGCGTTTCTGCTTGGCGTTTCAACTGATCCCGCTCCGAAGTCAGTGCCGGCAAGACCTCGCCCTGCAGCCGTTCCAGTTCCGCTTGCAGCCTTTGCCTGTCGGTCTCGGCTTGCCGTTCGAGCGCCTGGCGTTCGGCTTCCAGGGCTTCAAGGCCGGACCTGAACGCCTCGTTCTCCGCAGCCAGAACGTCACGCTCGCGTTCCAGCGCATCCATGGCTCCAATTGTCTCTTCCGGCAATGCTGTCGGGGTGTTGCTGGCGGCGAGTTCCTGTGCCAACGCGTCCAGATCGCCGGCCATCCGCGCAACATCCGCCTTCAACGCTTCGACTTCAGCAGCCCTCGCGGCCTCGGCGGCGCGGGCGTCACTGAGCTCATCTCGGGCCTCGGCCAGCGCCTTGTTGAGTTCGGCTGTCTCAACCTGCGCTGCATCGCTGACGACACTCTGACCATCCTGAAGGATCAACGAGGCAGAATAGCCGCCAGCCCCACCGACCAGGAGGGCAATCAGAACCGCAATCACCGTGCGAGCGCCACCGCGCCTGGCACCAGCCCTGAAATCGTTGTCCCTGCCCCACTGGTTTGCCAAATTGCTGCCTTCCTTGCGCAATCTCGCGCGTTTTTTCTGCCGGATACAGCTGTTCCCGGCGCCGTCTGCAAGCGGCACACCCGCTGCCGCCCAGAGGTACCGGCAATGCGCCGGGCGCGCAAGCAAGGCACCACACTCGAAGGCACCCGGTAACGCTTGCTTCGTTCTATCTGGTTAGTCATCAGATCCCCTGCAAGACCGGACTTCTCGCTGTGCGCGCCGGAAATGCACAAGGCCGGGACGCGATCACACGCGCCCCGGCCGAATGGGTGACCTCTGAAAGTAAAGTGCGAGAGCCCTATTTCTTCGTCTGGCTTCCGATGAAATCGCGCACGATGCGAACGATGCCGCGGCCGAGCACCGCATCGAGCGCGGTGATGAACTCATCCACATGCTCGCGACCACAGACAAGCGGCGGCTCGAGCCGGATGACGTTGCGGTTGTATTCGGTGAACGCCACCAGCACATTGTGATCGCGCAGCAGTTCGGCGCCGACAAAGCCCGACAGCGACCCCTTCAGCTTGTCGTCCAGCAGCGCAACCATGGGCCTGAGCAATGCCGGCAGGGTCTGGCTGAAGTCCTGGAACTCGAGCCCGACCATGAAGCCGCTGCCCCGCACATCCTTGATGATCTGCGGATACTTGGCTTTCAAGCCGTTCAGCCGTTCGATCAGGTAGGACCCGACCCGCTCGGCATTGCCGATCAGATCCTCGTCATACATGACGTTGAGCCCCTCGATTGCCGTGACACAGGCCTCGCCGATGCCACCAAAGGTGGCCTGGGCATGGATCATCGCGGTCTTCGGCGTGCCATAGGCCTTCATGTAGACCTTGCGGGAAGCGATCATTGCCGCCATCGCGGTCTTTCCGCCGCCCAGCGACTTGGCCAGCGCGGTGACATCCGGCACGACACCGGCCTTCTCGAAGGCAAAGAAGTGCCCGGACCGGCCCATGCCGCACTGGACTTCATCGGCGATCCACAACACGCCGTGCTTGTCGCACAGCGCCCGCAGTTCCTGCCAGAACTCGACCGGCGCTTCGATGATGCCGCCGCCGCCCTGGATGGTCTCGAGCACGATGACGCCGATTCCCGGATCCGCTTCGAAGGCATTGCGAATGGCATCGATATCGCCGAAGGGCACCTTCACCGTGTTGCCGGTCAGCTGGAATTCACCGCGGTAGAGTTCGGAGTCGGTCAGCGACAACACGCCCTTGGTCTTGCCGTGGAACGAGTTCTGCGCATAGACGATCTTCGGTCGACCGGGACCGGCGGCGCGTTCAGCCACCTTGATCGCGGCTTCCATGGCCTCCGATCCGGACGAGCCGAGGAACACCATGTCGAGGTCACCGGGTGCAATCGCGGCCAGGTTCTTGGCCAGAGCCGACGCATACTGGCTCATGAAGGCGATCGCGATCTCGTGACGATCCTCGTCCTGGAACTGCTTGCGCGCCTCGATGATGCGCGGGTGATTGTGGCCAAGCGCCAGCGAGCCGAAGCCGCCGAAGAAATCGAGGATCTTCCGGCCGTTCTGGTCGGTATAGTACATCCCCGACGCGGTCTCGATCTTGACCTTGTGGAACCCGAGAAGCTTCATGAAATGAAGCTGGCCGGGATTGATGTGATCCTTGAACAGCTCGGTCATTTCAGCGACCGACATTGCCTTTGCATCCGCCACCGTCAGCAGATCGGGACGGTTTGTGCGGCCTGCAGGCGCGTGGCTGCCAGCGCCGGTATCAGACAAGGGCGGAGCGTCGACGGCGACGCGTGTTGGGGTATCTAGCATGGTTCAGGCTCCTTCGGAACGAGTTCATTCGGCCGGTGCGACCTGGGCGGCAGCGGAAGACCCGCCGCGCGCCTTGGCTGCGCGATATTCGTCATAGGCCGCGATCAGCATGTCTTCATCGCGGTATTGCGGCACCCAGCCGAGCTGACGCTCGCCCTTGGAAACGTCGAGAACGCAGTTCTCGTCGGCAATCAGATACTGTTCCGGATCCATGATCGGCATGTTGACAAGGTCAAACAGGTCCAGCGTCCGCTTCACCGCCCAGCCCGGGGTCGGGATCAGGAACGATTTCGAACCGGCATGCTTGACCAGATCGCCAAGCAGCTTGCGCACCGGCGGCGGATTGATCGAGCCCAGATTGTAGGCCTCGTTCGGAACGCCCGCCTTCCAGGCCAGCCGCGCGGCTTCCGCGCAGTCGAACACGGAGATGAACTGATACGGGTTCTTGCCCGACCCGATCATCGGTACCGGCAGGTTGGCATCGATCAGCTTGAACAGTTTCTCGAGGATCCCGAGCCGGCCCGGGCCGATGATCAGCCTTGGACGGAACAGCGATATCGACATGCCCCGCGTCCGCCAATCGGCTGCCAGAACCTCGGTATCGAGCTTGGACTGGCCGTATTCGCCAAGCGGCTCAACCGGATGGTCCTCGGTCATCGGGAACGTGACGGTGTGCCCGTAAATCATGTCGGTGGTGAAATGCACCAGCTTGCTGGCGCCCGCCTTGTCCATCGCCTCGATGATGTTCTTCGTACCGTCGAAATTGACCGGATAGAAGAACTCATGACGCTTGGAGCGGATCTGCAGCGGCGACAACATCTTGGCCGAAAGGTTGTAGACCATGTCGTCTGCGGCGATCGGCACATTGGCGACCATGTCCGGCCTGGTTACATCGCACTCAACGATCGTGGCATCGCGATAGAATGCCCGGTTGTCGTTGACGATATCGGCGATGATCACCTCTTCGCCATCTGCGAGCAGTTTCTTAGCAAGATGGCGTCCGACAAAGCCGTCGCCGCCGAAGAGAATGTGTTTCATCGCGTGATCTCATTTGCTGCTACGTTGATCTTGGAAAGCTGTGCGGACTGCTGCGCCTCGCCGGCTGTATCGTCCCGACCGGACTGGGCGATCAGCACGGTCCCGACGCAGATGAAGGCGATTCCGGCAATGCGCCAGCTGTTGAGGTCTTCCTTGAAGAGCACAAAGGCAAACACGGCCACGGCCACATAGGCGAGGCTCAGGAAGGGATAGGCAAACGACAGTTCAACCTTGGACAGCACATACAAGTGCGACGCCATCGAGATGACGAAAGTGGCGAGCCCGGCAAAGACCCAGGGGTTGAACAGGATCTGGAAGATCCGCGCGATCATGGTGTCGGCGGTAAAGGAGACAGGCCCCAGAGAAATCATGCCCTGCTTGAGCATCAATTGTGCCGCCGCATTGGTCAGCACAGTAAACAGAATGAAGACGATATATTTCATGTCCCGCTCCAAATTAGGATTGGTGCGGTTCTAGTCGTATTTCCCCAATATCCGGTTGATCGGCGCGGTCAATTTTTCCTTAAATTGAATCTATTCCCGAAATGAACCGTTCTCACCTGCAGTCAGGCACCGGATCAGCGGCGCCTGAAGACAAATTCGAGCGTCTGTTTCCAGTCCGTCATCCGGATGGGTGTGCCATGCGAACCGGTGTCAAACAGGATGAATTGAGCCGGGTAGCCACCGGCACTGCGCCGGACCGCGTCGAACACGGACTTCTGGTCCTGCCAGTCATAGACCGTATCGTAACTGCCATGGGTAAAGACCAGGGGCAGTTTCGAGCGCACTGCAAGGCTCCTTGCCAGTGTCATGTCGGGTGCCCCGCCGAGTATTGCCATGCCCGCAAGCCGCGGCACAACAGCCGGGTCGTTGGCAAGTTTCGAACAGATGATCGATCCCATCGACGCGCAGGCCAGCAGCACCGGAGCCCTCCCCGCCATGATCAGCGCCTTGATATCCCTGGCCCCTGCATCGTCGAAACTGGACACGGTCGGAGACAGGTATGCACCGCCATTGAGCACCATCAGGTTCTTGAGCCGGTTGAAATTGCCTCCGAAGGTATAGTCATTCATGCCGAGCCGTTGGTCGCCGCCCCGCCCGTGTACGAAAATCACGGCGAGCCGGGCCCGCGAATAGTCACCGGCGACGCCGGTTTCGATCTTGCGGCCATTGGCTTCGTGTACCGCCACCCGGCTGTATTTTCGAACGCCGGTCGCCACATAATTTGATCGTACGCGCCTTTCCGGTTCGCTGTCTCGGCGATGGATGTCGCGCATCTTGTCGTAGTCGACTACGAAGAACGTCCCCTCGTCGGCCACCGATAGGATGCCGGGATAGGCAAACAAGCGGTCCTTGTGCCCTCTGAGGTCGAGTGCCTGGCCGAGAACAACCGCGCCCGGCATCAGCGTCAGGACGAGCAATAACGCGCCGGACACGACAAGAACGTCGCGCCAAGCCGCAAAGCAAATGCTACACAGTCGATTGAAGGAATGGATTCTGGCACACTCCGGCTGATTCGTTTCCACAATCTACATCAGGCATTACGGCGATATGGACGATTCCAACGATCTTTTTTCCACAACTGGCACCCCGGCGGCAACACCCGAGTCAAAATCGGAAGACATAACGCCCAGGCAAGCTCCGGCGGCGGCGCCGAAAGCGGCACGCCCGGCGGTCTCCAAATCCGGAGCGCCGGCCAGCGGCGACGAGTATGATGCCTCCACCATCGAGGTCCTCGAGGGCCTGGAACCGGTGCGGCGGCGTCCGGGCATGTATATCGGCGGCACCGACGAGCGCGCGTTGCACCACCTTTTCGCAGAAGTCATCGACAACTCGATGGATGAAGCCGTCGCCGGACACGCCAATTTCATCGAAGTCGAGCTTGATGCCGAGGGATATCTTTCCGTAACCGACAATGGCCGCGGCATCCCGGTGGAAAACCATCCAAAATTTCCGGGCAAATCCACCCTCGAGGTGATCATGACCGTGCTGCATGCAGGTGGCAAGTTCGACAGCAAGGTCTACGAGACCTCGGGCGGTCTGCACGGTGTCGGCGTTTCCGTGGTAAACGCCCTTTCGGATGACCTTGTGGTCGAAATCGCCCGCAACAAGAAGCTCTACCGCCAGCGTTTTTCCCGCGGAATTCCTCAGGGTGGCCTTGAAGAACTCGGCGATATCCACAACCGGCGTGGCACCAAGGTCCGGTTTCATCCAGATCCGGACATCTTTGGCCCAGGTGCGCGCTTTGATCCCGGCCGGCTCTACCGCATGGCCCGCTCAAAGGCCTATCTCTTCGGTGGAGTGGAGATCCGCTGGGTCTGCGCACCGTCGCTGGTCGAGGGCACGGAAACGCCTGAGAAGGCCGTGTTTCATTTCCCCGGCGGTCTCAAGGATTATCTCGAAGCCTCGCTCGGCAAGGAACACCGGGTCAACCGCGACATCTTCGCAGGCAAAACGGAACGTGCCGGCGGCCATGGCTCGCTCGAGTGGGCCATCACCTGGTATGGCGGCGATTCCTCCATCAGTTCCTACTGCAACACCATTCCGACGCCAGAGGGCGGAACCCATGAAGCAGGATTGCGGATTGCGCTGACCAAGGGTCTGAAATCCTATGCTGAACTGACCGGAAACAAGCGAGCCGCCGCCATCACCACAGACGACGTGATGATCTCGTCGATAGGCATGCTTTCGGTCTTCATCCGTGAACCGGAATTCGTTGGTCAGACAAAGGACAAGCTCGCAACCGTCGAGGCCCAGAGGATCGTCGAAAACGCCATACGCGATCCATTCGACCATTTCCTTGCAGATTCTCCCGCCGAGGCAGACAAGCTGCTCGAATGGGTCATCGATCGCGCCGATGAACGGGTCCGGCGGCGCAAGGAGAAGGAAGTCAACCGCAAGACTGCGGTACGTAAACTCAGGCTTCCCGGCAAGCTTGCCGATTGCAGCCAGACCAGTTCCGAAGGCGCCGAACTGTTTATCGTCGAGGGTGATTCCGCCGGCGGCTCGGCCAAGCAGGCCCGCAACCGTGCCAACCAGGCAATCCTGCCTCTGCGCGGCAAGATCCTCAACGTCGCCAGCGCAGGACGCGAGAAACTTGGCGCCAACCAGCAGATCGCCGACCTGGTTCAGGCGCTGGGATGCGGCACACGGTCAAAGTACCGCGAGGAAGATCTGCGTTACGATCGCATCATCATCATGACCGATGCGGATGTCGATGGCGCGCACATCGCGTCCCTGCTGATCACCTTTTTCTACCAGGAGATGCCCGAACTGATCCGCCAGGGGCACCTCTATCTCGCCGTTCCGCCGCTCTACAAGCTCACCCAGGGCGCCAAATCGCTCTACGCGCGCGACGATGATCACAGGGTTGAGCTCCTGGAGACGGAATTCACCGGCCGTGGCAAGGTGGAGATCAACCGCTTCAAGGGTCTTGGCGAAATGCTGCCGGCGCAGCTCAAGGAGACCACCATGGATCCGGCCAAGCGAACGCTGCTCAAGGTGGCCGTCGATGCGACCGATCCTGAATCGACCCGTGATGCCGTTGACAACCTGATGGGAACCAAGGCCGATGCCAGGTTCCGTTTCATCCAGGAACATGCAGCTTTCGCCGACAATCTCGACATATAGGCGGGGCGCCAGTGCTTGGGACGGTCGGTCGAGAAGGTATATCCTGCTTCTTCATCGGCGATGAACCGAGCATAAGCTGTTGCTTAAAGACGATAATCCTGCTGTAACATCGCCAAGCAATCATGCAATGTTCGGGGGGACAATGATTTGAGCAATCTTGCGATATCCTTTCTTAAACGCACGATACTGGCCGCCGCGATAGCCATATCGACGGCTGGCGCAGCGGTCGCGGCAGACAAATTCGGGGCCATTGCGTTTTCGAAGTCGACCGGAGCCTACGGGTTTTCCTACGATCATCAATCGCGCCGTGATGCCGAAGCCCGCGCCATGTCCGAGTGCAAGTCACGCAGCCGCGGCTGCATGATCGGCATCTGGTTCAAGAATGCGTGCGGTTCCGTCGCACTTGGAACCAATGGCTGGGGGAGCGCATGGGCAGGCTCACGCGGCAACGCAGAACGCGCAGCTGTCGCCAACTGCTCGAAACACACCGGCAACTGCAGGGTGCTGGCCTGGACCTGTACGGCGCGGTGACTTGACTGCCGCCTACGCGGCCTCGGCCACCAGCGACTGGGCATAGTCGCGCGACTGACTGCGCTGCCAGCTCAGATGCATCGACTCGACAAGCCGCAACAGCTCGGCCACGGACGGCTGCAGTTCTGCGTCCTGCCAATGACGTTGCAGCAATTCGGTGGTGACACGCCCGGTGTCCACGTTTGCGTTGTTGCGCGATGCCGCGCGCCAGATCTGGGTCGCGGTGACAAACACCGGCGCAAGGTCGCCGCCAAGCCCGATCGACCTGTAAAGCGCCCGCATCGCGGTTTCACGTCCATCGACGAGAATGCCTCTTACCCGCGATTCGCTCATTCCTGACAAGGATACCACCGCGCCCGCGAAGAAATCGACATTGCCGGTGCAAAGGGCATGGATGAGAAAGGCGGGAGTCAGGCGTCCGGAGATGCGAAGATGTTCCACCAGCGCCGGGATCTCCGCCGTGACAACCGTTTCCGCAAGCCTGAGCGTCGCGTTCATGCAGGCCTCTTCGGTGATCTTGCGCCCCCTGCCGCTGCCGATCGCCGCGCGGACAAGATCCGATCCGGCCAGCGCCGCCCCGAGACGCTCAACCAGCGACTGACGCACGTCGCAGGGCAGATCCGCACGGTCAAACAGACGCGCCCGGATCTCCGGGTCATCGCCGAACCGCTCGGCGATCCGCCGCAGCGAAATCCGTGCCAGCGACACGTGCGGATTGTCAAGCAGGTCGCCCACGGCCGCGACCTCTCCGACCTCGGCCATTGCGGCCGCAACCGATATGGAAACCGGGCAGCGGAACGCCACGAACCTTTGCAGCGAAGACCGTCCACTTGCAACGATCTCGATCAGGTCATTGTCGCCCAGCACCGGCGAAAGCGCGATGATCCGGCCAGCAACCTCGATCTGGTCGCTGGCAAGCCCAAGCACCACGCTGCGCGGCGCGTGTTCGACCATCGCCAGCCCCTCGGCAAGCGAGAGGCGGACCTTTGGAGAAGGGTCTTCCATCAGCAGCGCCAAGGCGGCCTCCGCCTCGCGGCGTTCCGCCTGGTTCATCTGTCCCTGCGCGTAGGCCCTAGTCAGAGCCTTGGTGGCAAGGCAGCGATCACCGACCTTGGCGGTTTCCGACCACTTCAAAAACGAACTTACGATCATGAATTTGCGACCCCACTCGGTACCAGTTGCTCGACACTAGAGCGAAATGGTTTACGATCGGTTCACCATGATTGTTAACGCCTCGGCAGTGCGCGGTTGCATGAGCGAGCCTCACCGGCCCTGATACCAAAAGGCCATGAAGCCGCGACAACGGCCCGGAATTTGCGAATCTATTCAACATCATCGCGTTATGTGACCCTGATGCCCCCTCCCGCTGTGGAGCTTCGGCATTCTTAAGTAACTGGAACTTGCACATCGGTTTCGAACGCGGCATCAATAAAGCTCAGATTGTGTGAGGAGTAAGCCATGCGCGGCATGTATCTTGAGGAATTCGAACCGGGCGCGGTGATTTCCCACACCTTGCGGCGGACCGTCACCGAAATGGACAACATGCTGTTTTCCAACATGACGCTCAATCCGCAGCCGCTGCATATCGATTTTGAATTCTGCAAGACCACCGAGTTTGGCCAGCCGCTGGTCAACTCCCTCTTCACTCTGGGATTGATGATCGGCATTTCCGTCAACGACACGACTGTCGGCACCACAATCGCCAATCTTGGCATGAGCGAAGTCACTTTCCCGCATCCGCTGTTTCATGGCGATACCGTGCGCGTGGAGACAAAGGTTCTCTCGGTGCGCGAATCGAAATCAAAGCCCGATCGCGGCATTGTCGAGATGGAGCATCAGGCCTTCAATCAGCACGACAAACTCGTCGCTCGCTGTGTTCGCCAGGCGATGATGCGCAAGAGGCCTCAGTCATGATGCGGTCCCTGCTGTTCGTACCCGGGGATTCGGAACGGAAGATGGCAAAGGCGGCGGACACAGGTGCCGACGCGCTGATCCTCGATCTTGAGGACTCCGTGTCACAATCGCGCAAGGCTGATGCCCGGCAGATCGTGACATCCTTTCTCAACGCCGCCGACCGGAGCGCCGGAACCCCTTGGCTGATCGTGCGCGTCAATGCACTCGATACCGGCATGAGCGATGAAGATCTCGCTGCCGTCATCTCCGCTGCCCCCGATGCGATCCTTCTCCCGAAAGCAGGCTCGGGCGCCGACATCCAGCACCTCAGTGCCCGGATTGCTGTCCATGAAGCCGAAGCCGGCTTGGAAGACGGCAAGATCAAGATCCACGCCCTGATGACCGAAACGGCCGGCGGCATGCTGTCCGCAGGCTCCTTCGCCGCCAAGTCAGAGCGGCTTTCGGCGCTGGCCTGGGGCGCGGAGGATCTGGCCGCGGACATTGGTGCATCGTCCAACAAGAATGAAAACGGTGCCTACACCGATGTGTTCCGCATGGCCCGCGCCCTGACGATATTGGCAGCCGCCAATGCCCGCGTCGATGCCATCGATACCGTGTTTACGGATTTCCGCGACATGGAAGGCCTGGATGCCGAATGCCGCGCCGCGGTCCGCGACGGCTTTACCGGAAAAATGGCGATCCATCCCGATCAGGTGGCGGTGATCAACAGGGCTTTCACACCGCCGCCGGAAGATGTTGAGCGTGCGGTCCGGATCCTGGCGCTGTTCGCGGCGGCAGGCCCCGAGGCGGGGGTCCTGTCACTTGACGGAAAGATGATCGACAGGCCGCATCTGCGCCAGGCCGAACGGATTGCGCGCCGGGCGGGACTTGAGCCGCATACCCTGCCCGAGATCAGCTAGGCCGGGTCACTTTTTCAAAGGCCAGGGCGGGCGCCGAAGTTCAAAAGTCTGGGAGCCATCGGCGTAGTCCATGTAGCCGAGCCGCGCCAAAGGCGCCACCGCAGCCATGTCGAGCCTGCCGTTGACCAGTGCAGCCTCGTCGATGTGAATGCCAACCACCTGACCGATAACGACGAAGGCATCGCTGGAGTGACCATCGAGCGCTTTCGGCTGGAACATTTCAGTCACCTTGCACTCGAGCGCGGCATGAGCCTCGGCCACGAAGGGCGCATTGATGAGCCGCGCTTCGGCCATTTCCAGTCCGGAAAAGCCGAACTCGTTCTCGCCATAGGGAGCATTGGCCGAGGACAAGTTCATCTTCTCGGTCAAGGCGCGGCCGACCATGCTGGTGGTGAAAACGCCGGTCTCCTCGACATTGCGCAGGGTATCCTTGCGCCCCACTGAGGAAAACATGACCATCTTGGGGTTGTCGGAAATCGCGTTGAAGAACGAATAGGGTGCCAGATTGACCGACCCGTCTGCGCCCCTCGAGCCGATCCAGCCGATCGGTCGCGGCGAAACGATTGCCTTGAACGGATCATGCGGCAGGCCGTGAGCATTGTCCTTGGTTTCGTAAAACATGGCTCTCACTCACCTGCGAACGTAACAATGTCGGCAAGCGCCGGCCGTGGCCGTTCTCCCGGATGCATTTTCGGCGTGCCGATATGGATGAAGCCCGCGACCTTTTCACCATCGGCAATTCCGAGCACGCCGTATGCGTCTTCGTCAAAGGCAAACCATTCGGTCAGCCAGTTGGAAGCATAGCCAAGTGCATTGGCCGCCATCACCAGGTTGAGGCACACGGCGCCGGCACTCATCACCTGTTCCCATTCAGGTATCTTGACGTGAGGAGCAGCGCGCGAAACCACCGCGATCACTACCGGTGCACGCGTCAGCCGGCTCTTCTCTACCGCAATCATGTCGTCTGCCATGTCCGGCTTCCGCGCCATGGCGATACCCGCGAGTTCCAGCGACATCCGTTCGCGAACATCACCCGCATAGACGATGAACCGCCACGGTGCGAGCTTGCCGTGATCGGGAACCCGGCTGGCAAGCGCGAGTATTTCCTCGATCTCGCCCCGCGACGGACCCGGCTCGCTCATCTGGAAGGCGGGAATCGAGCGGCGGGTTTCAAGATAGGATTTCAGGGCAGCATTGACCGGCATGTCTTCCTCGTGCATTCAGGTTCGACCGAAAACGGCCATGAATTTGCCATGGCTTTGGGGTCCAAGTGACCTCTCGCATTCAAGAAGTCAACCGGACCGCGCCCGCATGAACAGACTGTCGATTGTTCTACTCTCTGCCCTAGCATTGCTGACACAACCGTCCGCTGCCAGTGCTCAGGATGCCTTCGGCAACAGCGGCGATCCGAAAATCGCGTTGCCGGGACTGACAGAATACGCACCGGCAGATCCCGATAGCGCGGCCGCGGCGGTCCGTAGGACCGTCAGGATGGAAGCGGCACTGACAGAGAACGGCGAACCGCTCAGGCATGGCCTGACCTGGCGGATCTTCCATCCGACGCCCGGCACCGACGGCAAGCTGCCGCTGCTTGCCAGTTCGGAAGGCGGTTCGGCCGAGTTCGAATTCGAGCCCGGCGATTATTTCCTGCACGTGGCCTTCGGACGCGCAGGTGTCACCAAGAAGCTGACAGTGCCAAGGGACGGCCCGATCGAGAAGCAGCACATTGTCATGGAAGCCGGCGGATTGATCCTCAACGCCGTCTCCGGGATCGATGCCCGCATCCCTTCAACCCAGCTTCGCTTCAACATCTACAAGGCCGAAGAAGGCATCGATGGCGAGCAGCAGCTTGTGGTCGAGGACGTCAAGCCGAACACGATCGTCAGGCTCAATGCCGGCACCTATCACATCGTCTCCGAATATGGGTCCGTCAATGCCGTCATCCGCTCCGACATCCGCGTCGAGGCCGGAAAGCTGACCGAGGCGGTCATTCAGCACCGCGCCGCCCAGCTTACCCTCAAGCTGGTGGCCGAACCCGGTGGAGAGGCGATCGCCGACACCGCTTGGTCAATCCTCACATCCGGCGGTGACGTGGTCTCAGAAAGCGTCGGCGCCTTCCCCACCATCGTTCTGGCCGAAGGCGAATACACCGCCATCGCACGCAACAAGGCCAAGGTGCACCAGCGCGACTTTACGGTGGTTGCTGGTCGGAATTCGGACGTGGAAGTCTTGCTGAACTAGGCGATTTCGAGCCGCTTTTCGGATGCGCGCTGCGGCATTTCGAGTTCGAAAACAGCGTCGTAAAGCCTGCCGAGCAGCTGCTTCCGGTCGGAGATCTTCGCAAGCTCGTCGGCTTCGAGTACCTGGCCCGGATAGGCGACGATCGCTGAGCCGGACAGCCTCCGGAACTCACGCACCAGCAGCGACGTTCGCAACGTCAGCGACACCCGGCTTGCCAGATGGAACAGGGCGCCGCACTGACCCTCGAAATAGACCGGGATCACCGATGCCCGGGCGGCCTGCACCAGGCGTGCGGGAAACATCTTCCAGGGCAGGTCCACCGCGCGACCGAACCCTTTCGGCGCGGTCGCAACGCCACCTGCGGGGAACACGACGATGGTCACGCCTGCCTTGAGCAGTTCCACGGCCTGCTGCCGCGTTGCCATGTTGATGGCCATGGCCTCGCGCGTTTCATCAAATGAAATCGGCAAGGCGAAGGGCGCGATTTCCGGGATTTTCATCAGGTCATTGTTGATCAGCACCCGGAACGGCCTGCCGAGCGCCTCAGCCATGGCCAGAACCGCAATGCCGTCACCGATCCCGTAGGGATGGTTGGCAATGATCACGAGAGGGCCATCGGGCAGATTGCGCGGCGGCCACTCGGACCTGATATCCAGCCGTATGTTGATCAGCTCGAGCATGCGCGAGAAGACATGCCGCCCCTGCGGAACGATCTCCCGGCTCCAGATCTGGTAGAGCCGAAAGTAGCGGTCGCGGCCTGACAGGCCTTCGATCGACCGGATGATCCAGCGTTTGAACCGCGGCTGGTTCTGGTTGGCGTAGCTAAGCTGATCGAGGCGCATGGTGACTCTCGAAGAATGACACGGTCACTCCGAATGCCACGTCTCCATGAAAGTCATGTGACAACCGGCGCGGCATGGTTTTTCCCGCCGCGCCGGAAAGGGGTCAGGCCGCTCGCGACGCCTTCTCTGCGTTCTTGCGCAGAACGTCGGGTGGCGTGGCTTCCTCGGCCAGCGTCGCAATCGCGTCGGCAAGCGTCATCGACGCCTGGTCACGGCTGCCAAGCCGGCGGATATTGACAGTCTGCTCTTCCGCCTCGCGCATGCCGCAAACCAGGATCACCGGCACCTTGGCCAGCGAATGCTCACGGACCTTGTAATTGATCTTCTCATTGCGGAAGTCGGTATCGACCTGAAGCCCCGCATCCCGCAGCTTCTGAGCCACGGTTGCGCCATAGTCGTCAGCCTCTGACGTAATCGTCGCCACCACGACCTGCAGCGGCGCAAACCACAGCGGCATGTGGCCGGCATGGCTTTCGATCAGGATACCGAGGAAGCGCTCGAGCGATCCGCAGATCGCGCGGTGCACCATGACCGGCTGCTTCTTTTCCGAATCCGCCCCAATGTAGAAGGCGCCGAAGCGTTCAGGCAGGTTGAAGTCGACCTGCGTCGTGCCACACTGCCAGTCGCGGCCGATCGCATCGCGCAGGGTGTATTCGAACTTCGGACCATAGAAAGTCCCCTCGCCCTCATTGATGCCGACCTTGATGCGTCCACCGGATTCGGCTGCCATCTTGTCGAGCACCTTCCTGAGGATATCTTCCGCGTGGTCCCACATCGCGTCGGTGCCGACACGTTTCTCAGGCCGTGTCGCAAGCTTGACGACCACTTCCTCGAAGCCGAAATCACGGTAGACCGACATCATCAGGTCATTGATCTTCAGGCACTCCGCCTCGAGCTGCTCCTCGGTGCAGAACACATGTGCATCATCCTGGGTGAAGGCGCGGACCCGCATCAGCCCGTGCAGCGCGCCCGAGGGCTCGTAGCGGTGCACATTGCCGAATTCGGCCAGCCTGACCGGCAGGTCGCGGTAGGATTTCAGCCCGTGCTTGAAGATCTGCACATGGCCGGGGCAATTCATCGGCTTGAGCGCGAAGATCCGGTTGTCGGCCTCCTCGTCGTCTGGATTGGTGAAGGCATGGGCGGATTTCACCGCGAACATGTTTTCCTGGTACCAGCCCCAGTGGCCCGAGGTTTCCCACAGGCTCTTGTCGAGGATTTGCGGTGCATTGACCTCTTCATAGTCGTTCTCGAGCCGCCGTCGCATGTAGGCGACGAGGTTCTGGAACATCTTCCAGCCCTTGGAGTGCCAGAATACGACGCCTGGCCCCTCTTCCTGGAAATGAAACAGATCCATCTCCCGGCCAAGCCGGCGGTGATCGCGCTTCTCGGCTTCTTCCAGCATGTGCAGATACGCATCGAGTTCCGCCTGCTCGGCCCATGCCGTGCCGTAGATGCGGGTCAGCATTGTGTTGTTGGAATCACCGCGCCAGTAGGCACCCGCGACCTTCATCAGCTTGAAGGCGGTGCCGATCTGACCGGTCGAGGCCATGTGCGGACCGCGGCAGAGGTCGAACCAGTCGCCCTGCTTGTAGATCTTGAGATCCTGGTCGGCAGGGATAGCCTCGATCAGCTCGACCTTGTAGGCCTCGCCCTTTTCCTCGAACACCCGTCTCGCCTCATCGCGCGACCAGACCTCCTTGGTGAAAGGCTTGTTGCGGGCGATGATCTCCTTCATCTTCTTTTCGATCACCGGCAGGTCTTCCGGCGTGAACGGCTGGTTCCTGGCAAAATCGTAATAGAAGCCGTTCTCGATCACCGGACCGATGGTCACCTGGGTGCCCGGAAACAGCTCCTGCACGGCCTCTGCCATCACATGCGCGGTATCATGGCGGATCAGTTCCAGCGCCCGGGGATCGGTGCGGGTGACGATTTCCAGTGCGCCGTCGCGCACCGGGTCGCTCAGATCGGTGAGTTCACCGTCGAGCGCGATCGCAACCGCCTTTTTGGCCAGCGACTTGGATATCGACTCGGCCACCTCGCGGCCGGTTGTGCCGGCAGGGTATTCACGCTTGGAGCCATCGGGAAATGTGAGGGATACGGCTGATGCCATGGCAGTCTCTCCTGAGTCCAGTCCCGCCAACGAACGCGGGTGGTTGAGTATGGTGTGTGTGCAGGGCGGCGTTTACGCGATTTGACGGGGGGCATCAAGTATCGGCAACCTGCTTGGCCGGGCATGCGTGGACGAAGCTTCTGCGCGGCACTCGCACAAGTCCATTATTCGTGGGCACACCGGCGACCAAATGCGGCAAACCTCCACGGCGCCCACCACACGAACCGGGGGCCGAGAGTTTCAGGCACATTGTCGATGCCGTGGGTGCCGCCTGGGCCGCAGCGACCGACCCTGAACAGCGCCATCCATCCACCATTCCACAGCCCGTGCCGGGCGATGGCCTCGTAGGCATACTCGGAACAGGTCGGCAGATGGCGGCACGAATTGCCAATGAACCCGGAGAGCGTGAGTTGATAGAACCGCACCAGCCCGGTGCCCAGCAGCCGTCCCGGCGTTTTCGGCCAGGGGCCGGCCCAATTGCGGCCGGCGGATGTGGCACCCATCAGGCTGCGTCTTCCTTGTCCTTGCGTGCCTCGATCTGGTCGAGGCAGTCGACCACCGCGTCGAATGTCAGCAGCGTCGAGGCATGCCGTGCCTTGTAGTCGCGAACAGGTTCGAGGAACTTGAGATCGGCAAACCGCCCGTCCGGTGCCGGGCCGTTTTCCTTCAGCATCCGACGCATGGTTTCGCGCACCTCGCGCAGTTCTGCAGCACTTGCCCCGACAATGTTGCGCGCCATGATCGAGGACGAAGCCTGACCAAGCGCACAGGCCTTTACGTCCTGGGCGAAATCGGCGACTTGATCGCCATCCATCTTCAGCCAGACCTTGACCTTCGAGCCGCAGAGCTTCGAATGGGCCGAGGCTTCGGCATCCGCATCCTCAAGCATGCCGATACGCGGGATGTTACCGGCAAAATCCAGGATCCGGGCATTGTAGACATCGTCAATCATCACTTCGGACCTTTCCTATATTGCGATCCCGTCGTTCGGCTTGCGACACGAGATGGCGACGGCCATCTCGACGCGCGCCTCATGATGACTATATAGTAACCGTCAGGCGTTCGGCAAAACCTGTTTGCCGGAGCCAAGGGAGACCGTGCCGGAGGGTTAGCGCCCGAAAGCCCCGGAGCCCGCTGGACACGAAATTCGGCGTGATCGAGTATCGGGCACCCGATTAAAATGTCCAACTGCGTGGTCCGATCGAATGTGAACAACGTAAAGGGTGCAATTCCCTACGGAGACCACGAGCATGGATGCCATCGTCAACAGCCTGAAGACAAACGACAATCGCCCAACCGAGGCAGAAGCGGAAGAAGCCGTCCGCACGCTGCTGCGATGGGTTGGCGACGACATCACCCGCGAGGGCCTGCTCGATACCCCGAAGCGCGTGGTCAAGGCCTACAAGGAACTGTTTTCCGGCTACGACCAGGACGCCGAGGAAGAACTCGGCCGCACTTTCGAGGAAGTCGCCGGCTATGACGACATCGTGCTGGTCAAGGACATCCCGTTCTTCTCCCATTGCGAACACCACATGGTACCCATCATCGGCAAGGCGCATGTCGCCTACCTGCCCGACGGCAAGGTTCTCGGCCTGTCGAAAATCGCCCGCGTGATCGAGATCTATGGCCGCCGCCTGCAGATCCAGGAAACCATGACCGCCCAGGTCGCCCATTCCATCGACGACGCCTTGCACCCGCGCGGTGTCGCGGTGATGATCGAGGCCGAGCACATGTGCATGGCCATGCGCGGCATCAAGAAGCAGGGCTCGACAACAATCACCACGACCTTTACAGGCGCTTTCAAGACGGATCCGCACGAACAGGTCCGTTTCATGACACTGATCAGGGGTTGATTGCAGACCCCAGCATGAGGGGTTCCGATGACACCGTCATTCAAGACACCATCAGATGACAAGTCCGTGCTTGAGGAAGGCACGGACATATCTCCCCGTTTCGATGCCATGGGGTTGATCACCGCCGTGGTCGCGGACAGCCGCGACAACGAAATCCTCATGCTCGCGCACATGAATGACGAGGCTCTCAGGCTCACCATCGACACGGGAATCGCCCACTACTGGAGCCGGTCACGAAGCGCGCTGTGGAAGAAGGGCGAGACTTCGGGCAATCTCCAGATGGTCGATGAGATCCGGTTTGACTGCGATCAGGACGCCGTCCTGCTCAAGGTTCGCGTCAGCGGCTCAGATGCCACATGCCACACCGGCAGGCGCTCTTGTTTCTACCGGAAAGTGGTCAAGACCGAGGGCGAAACCCGGCTGGAAACCGATTCCGCGCCGCTTTTCGACCCAAAGTCTGTGTATACCGATCATTAGGCAAGCTGCGCCATTTTGGGTCAACTGCCCGCATCCTTCATGATTTTGCAACCCATGTCTGGTGTCATGACCCTGAACGCGGAGGAGTGTTCGGCAGGGAAGGACCTGGAAATGCTGAACTGGAACATGAGCCGTACCACAGAGCCAGTGGCTGCCGCCGACAGCGGCGACGTCATGGCCATGACACCGGTAGGTGGGATGCAACACAAGCCTTCGCAAAAACCCAAGATTGCCCTGGCGCTGGGCGGCGGCGCAGCCCGCGGATGGGCCCATATCGGGGTTCTCCGGGCGCTGGATGAAGCCGGCGTCGAAGTCTCCATGATTGCCGGCACCTCCATCGGCGCCCTTGTCGGCGGCTGCTACCTGGCCGGTCGGCTCGATGAACTCGAGAATTTCGCCCGCAGCCTGACCATGCGCCGCATCGCCGGCCTGCTCGATTTCGCCATCGGAGGCGGCGGCCTGTTTGGCGGCATGCGGCTTAACGACCGCATGCAGGAACACCTGATCGGCGTCAACATCGAGGATATGGACAGGACTTTCGTTGCCGTTGCCGCGGAGCTCAACACCGGCCACGAGGTCTGGATTTCATCGGGGTCGCTGATTACCGGCATTCGCGCCTCTTATGCGCTGCCTGGCATTTTCGAGCCGGTTCGCTGCAACAACCGGATCCTGCTCGACGGCGCACTCGTCAATCCGGTACCGGTTTCGGTCTGCCGCGCACACGAGCAGCCGCTGGTGGTCGCAGTCAATCTGCATTATGATCTGTACGGTCGCTCGGCCGTCATCAAGCACACCGCAAGCGACCCGGCGCCCACCTATGATGGCCCGGAACGCCGCCAGAGGGCGCGCGAAAGCCGTGTCGGCATGACTTCGGTGATGGTGCAGGCCTTCAACATCATTCAGGACCGGATTTCCCGGGCACGTCTTGCGGGCGATCCGCCCGATCTTTCGCTGCATCCGAGGCTGTCGGACATCGGTCTGTCGGAATTCCACCGCGCCAGCGAAGCCATTGATCGAGGCTACCAGGAAGCCTCCGCCAAACTCGGCGAAATCATGCGCATGCAGGCAATCCTGGCGCCACTCTGAGCCAACAGCCAGCAACGAGAACCGGACCTCCGGCCTCATTAGAACACTGCGACCGGCTCGGCCCGCTTGCCGCTCCGGTCACGATGGTACCTGGTCCAGTGCTTGCCAGATCAGCCCGCGATGTAGGCCTTGATCTCCTCGGCCTCCCGCTCGACGTCCTCGATCCGCCGCCGGACCACGTCGCCGATCGAGATGATGCCGATCAGCGTTCCGTCCTTTTCGACCGGCAAATGCCTGAACCGGCCATTGGTCATCAGTTCCATCACCTGGTTGACGGTATGATCCTCACCACAGGTTGTCACCTTCGATGTCATGATCGCGGAGATCGGTGCGGTCAGGGCTCCAGCGCCTTTCGATGCAAAGGCACGGACGATATCACGTTCGGAAAGAATGCCTGCGATCTTGCCACCGTCACCGGTCACGACCACAGCGCCGATCTTGTTGTCTGAGAGAAACCGCACGGCCTCCTCGGTGCCCATAGAGGGATTAACGGTAACGACATTGCGTCCCTTCTGGTCAAGTATCTGTTTTACAGTCATTCAATCCTCCTTCCGCCAGATTCCCACTTGGTCCCGGCGCTCCCCCGCACCAGAACCCAAGCATATGGTGCGCTCGAACTCGAGCGTTTGCAAGCCTGCGCAGGTTCCGTCCCGCGTTGCTTGCCGGACACTCTTCAAGCTGTCCCGGAACGGGTCAGGAGATCTCTGCCATCCCCGCGGATTCACGAAAAAGGGCACCTGCGGCGGTGCTTTTCACACCGCCGGGACGAAAAGGTTCACAAACCGCCCATGCAATCAGTAAGCGTCCGATTGGCCATGGCCGATCGGATCAAACAGGGAAAAGGCCAGAAACCCGAACAGGAAGCCGCCGACATGGGCCTCCCAAGCGATCGCCGAATCGGCAATACCAAAGGAAAATCCCACGGCCGCCAGCAGGTTGATACCGAACCAGACCACGAGAAAACCGAACACTGTCCGGTTGGTCAGCGACTGGGCTATACTCAGGCGCTCATTGAGATGCGCCCGGTCGCGGTGGAAACCGCCCCCATCACCGAATGCAAACCGTGCCGCCGCGCCCATCAGCGCCGAGACTACGCCCGATGCACCGACCATGATGCTCTGGTCGCCCCAGTGGAAAACAAGGAAAAGCGCCGCCGACGCCAACGCGCTCAAAAGCCAGAAGATGACAAACCGGACCGGGCCAATACGGCGGGCGACAACCGCACCGAATGCAGCCAGCCAGAAACAGTTGAGTGCCAGATGCGCGTAGCCGCCGTGAAGCAGGGAATAGGTGATGGGCGACCAGAGATACGGACCCGCCTGCCCGGCCATGGAGACGGCATAGCGCTGCGGGATAAAGGCTGTCTGCAGATAGATTTCGAGCACTGCGGCCCGTGGCAGCAGTGAATCGAGCGCCACCTGTATCGCCACCATCAGCAGAACCATCGCCAGAACAACATTGGGCAGATTGAACACCGGCTCGCGCTTTCGCGATTCCGGGCCGTGGCCCGCTGGATCATTCTTATGGCTCATGCGAAAGCACTCTCTCTTCAGCTCACACCGACGTCACGAGCAGTAGAACCCATGCCCCGCACTGGCAACAGCGGGACAAAAAAAAGCCGTTCGCGCTGTGCGAACGGCTGGTCGAGTCCCCTCGTCCGAATTGTGCTGAAGGACATCCCTTCAAGAACTGATGGCCCAGAATGGCACGCACTCCGGGCAGCCGCAATCCAAACCGAAAATTAACCTTAACGGCGGCGCGGTGGCATGGTTTTCGCTTCGTTAAAGCCAGATCACGCCGTGGAGATCCGGTTGCGCCAGATTGGCACGACACCGGATCAAAATGGCACCTCGAAACGATTGGTGGCGAGCCTACATGAAACACAAGAACAGTTTTGAACTCTTCGAATACTGGACCGAGAAGCGCGGTAAGCGGGCCGCACCGAGCCGGATCGACATCGAACCTGCCGATATCCGCACTCTCCTGCCGAATGTCTTCATTTGCGATCTTGCAGCAGACAACCAGTTGAACTTCCGTCTCGCGGGTACAGCCCTGTGCGCGCTCCATGGCAGAGAACTCAAGGGCTCGTCCTTTGCTTCACTCTGGCTTGCCGACGGCGTTCGCAATGCCGGACGCACCGGCGCTTCCGTCGCAACCGGCGCAACCCCGGCCGTCATGTCACTCGATTGCCTGAGCCAGGGCGGACGAGTGGCGCAGGCCGAGATGCTGCTGCTGCCCATTACCGGTCCCAGCGGCCTCAACGACCGGTTGATCGGCCTTCTGTCGGTCTTTGATGCACCCTACTGGATCGGCCATGAACCGGTGGTCGGCCTGTCGACAACCGGCATCCGTTTCATCGATCAGAGCCGCAATCCGGTCTTTCTGGCAAACCGGCCGGAGGTCAGGATGCAAGCCTCTTCTCCGAATTTTGCCAATGGATTCAATGCAAATCGAAAGAAAGTGGCCCATCTGGTTGTGCTTGACGGCGGGCGTCGCGATTAACGAGTATAATCGACCGGCGCTTACCCATTGTTAACACTGCGCAGATTAACATGAGGGCTCAAATGTCAGGGAATCGACAGGCTCTCATGTTATCCGCAAGCTCCGCATCACAGCCGACCGACGGCAATGACACCGGCGAACAGAAGTTTCACCGGGTGACCATTTCGGTGCAGGGACGGTTCATGCGTGCGGACCACTCCGAGCATGACTGCATCGTCGACGCCATGTCCCCTTTCGACGCCGTCATCCTGAGCAGCTCCCGCCCCGAAACCGGTGAGCGCATCGTTGCCTATGTCGATTACATCGGTCGCATCGAAGGCAAGGTCACCGAAGCCGGGCTTCGCGCCTTCACGATTTCGCTCAACGCCACCGACCGCAAGCGCGACAAACTCTCCGCGCAGCTGACATGGCTTGCCAACAAGCACGAGCTCGGCCTGCCCGAAGACCGCCGCCACGAGCGCGTTTCGCCCAACAATCCGGTTTCCGAAATCCGCCTCGACGACGGCAGACGATACCCATGCCGCATCATCGACCTGTCTGTTTCCGGCGCAGCCGTGGAAATCGACGTACGTCCCGCCTTCGGCACCATGGTGCTGCTCGGCAACATGCGCGGGCGGGTGGTGCGCCATTTCCAGGAAGGCATCGCCATGGAATTCATGACGCTTCAGCCCGAGGAAACAATCGACAAACTTTCCTAGACGCCCTTCACCCGGGCGCCCTTATTGAAAGCCGGTCCTGTGACCGGCTTTTTTTATGCGAACGGTTGAGGGCTGGCCGCCGCCATCTGCCGACGGCTTAGCGCTGGTGAAACACGGCTGCCCGGCTCCACCCCTCACCCTCCAGAGTTGCCACCCTTCCCATCCAGCAACGACGTCCTGACGCCTCATGCATTCGCACCTGTGCGTGATCGCGCGCGGTCAGAACAAACCACACTTGGTTGTCAAAATCTGAACCCGCAGGATCGAATTTTATACTTGTTTTAGATCAATTTTAATACAGATTTATACTTGTTTTAGTCGCATTAGACTCAACTAAGTACTTAATTATACTGTTGTTTTTTGCGTCATGTCAAAACCTGCATGGCATTGTTGTCCCATAACGGGGAAACAAGACAATGCACACACACATGCAAGCACTGGGGAAATTTGCTGCGGCCTGTGGCCTGGCAATCACATTCAGCACCGCCTCCATGGCGACACCGACAAATCTCGTTGCCGCCGGCAACACCAACCCGCCAATCGGACATTACGAGTTCTGCAAGAACTATCCGGATGAATGCACCTCGCTCGGTCGCGATTCAGGCCCGATGGCACTTACCCGAAAGCGATGGGCAACCATGCTCGAGGTCAACACCAGGGTCAATCAGAGCATCCGGCCCGACACCGACCTCAACATATACGGCGTCGAGGAGCTTTGGTCCTATCCGCGCTCGGTCGGAGACTGCGAAGACTACGTGCTGCTCAAGCGCCACATGCTCATGCAACAGGGATTTTCGCCCAAGGATCTGCTGATCACCGTGGTCCTTCAGCCAAATGGCGATGGTCACGCGGTTCTCACCGTCCGCACCGATTACGGTGACTACATTCTCGACAACATGCGCGGTGATGTCCGTTTGTGGTCGGAAACCGGCTACACCTTCATCAAGCGCCAATCACCTGAACACGCGGCCCGATGGACCAAGCTCGGACCAGGATCGGCCTCCAAGGTCGGCGCCATCAACAATTGATCTTGACGTTCCGGACTTAGGGCCTGCGGGGGCCGTCCGGAACAAGCAATCGCAACCGGTTGCTTACAACAGCCGGTTCAGGGTCAGGCTCTGGTCGAGTCCCCATGCTTCCCCGCAACGGCCAGGCCTCGAGCCGACCCCAATGTCCCCTGGGGTCGGCTCCTTCTTTTTCTGCAGAGCCGCAACGGCAGAGTTCGACCTAGTCGATCCGCTTCAGACCTTGCGAAAATCGCTTGGCATTTTCAACATAATGCTCGGCCGAGAGTTTCAGCATGGCTTCCGCACTGGCATCTAGCTGTCTCACCACCTTGGCCGGCGACCCCATCACCAGTGAATTGTCGGGAATGACCTTGCCTTCCGTCACCAGCGCTCCCGCGCCGATCAGGCAATTCTCTCCGATCTGAGCTCCATTCAACACGGTGGCCCCCATTCCCACCAGGCTGTTGTTGCCGATCGTGCATCCGTGCAGGATCGCCGAATGGCCGATGGTGCAGCCCTTGCCGATCACCAGCGGATATCCCATGTCCGTATGCAACACGCAGTTTTCCTGGATGTTCGACCCCGCACCGACGGTGATCGGTTCATTATCGCCCCGCAGCACGGCGCCAAACCAGATGCCGGCGCCCTCCTCCAGTATGACATTGCCGATCACCTGGGCGCTTTCCGCTACATAATAGAAACCGTCAGGCAGTTGCGGCTGCTTGCCGTCCAGGCTGTAGATCGCCATACGATACTCCTCTCTCGCGTCACCGCTGCCGAAACCCGATCACGCAGGCCTGGAAGCGAAAGATCCCTGATGCCATGACCCGGCGTCACTTCCAAAGCTTCATAACATGATAAATCAGGCTGCTCCGCCACCGCTGACATCAGCCTAAGCCAGAAAATAGCCGCTCGCAAAAGCCATCTGCAGAACAAGCACACCGGAACAGATCGACCATCCCGCGGCAACCAGTGCAAGAACGGCATACAATGGCAGCGATACCATGCCTGCCCGCCAGTTTCTGAAACCATTGATAAGCAGCAACCGAGGGCCGACGAGAGCAGCGAGTACCAGTTCGATACCGACCCGAACCGGATGCGCCCGCATGCCGGCAAACTGCGGCTCACGCCATCCGGCAAGCCTGACAAGCTCGAGCCCAACCCAGGCGGCGGCAAATCCGGTCGCCATGGCGAAAATCGCGGCAAGGAAATCGAGAGAATAAATCATTGGTTAACCATGTCCGGTCCAGTGTTTGCATTCGTCAAGACATCAAGCAAGCGCCATGCCGCAGCGGGATGTTCCACTTTGGCACACATCGAAATCACTGGCACTCCATGTCCGAGACCTCATCCACACTTGAACACGCTCCATTGCTCTCGCCGCGCTTTGTGTGGAGGTTGACCGCGGTGATCGTGGTCATGTGTCTCGTCACCGCTGCAATTGCACTGACGGGCCGGATGATCGGAAAAAGCATTTCCTATGCCGGCAACACGGCCGACCGCACCATTCAGGAGATCGTCATCGGCGATGACGTCATCCACCTTCCATCGAATGTGATCCGGTTCGAAAGCCAAAGGGCGTCAGGCGTCCAGAATGCGGTGGACACCTATTTTTCCTGGCCTGGAATGAATGGCTATAGCGAAGCGCGCCGGGACATCTTCAACCAGACGCGGTCGGCCAACGGGTTGATTTTTGCGCGCATTACCCAGGCGACAATGTCCAGAGACATGTCCGGGCGGTTCGAGCCGATCTACAAGCGCCTGACCGACGGCCCGCCGCTTGCCGGGCCCAACGGCCTCGATTCCTTCCGGCTCCGCCCCGGTGCGGGCTATGCCAACGAACTGATGTATGTGGAGCGCACCGCAGGCCAGCGGCCCTATGCGGTGCGATGCCTGGTCGAGGATCTGACTGGAGCAGACAGCGGGTTTACCACCCAGACCGGTTGCCAGCGTGATATCTTCATTGGCAAGGACCTGTCGGTCACCTACCGGTTTTCGATCGATCTTCTGCCTCATTGGCGTGAGATCGAGCGCGATGTCCGCAACCGCCTCGAGACCGCGCTGGTCAGGTAAGGTCGACGTCGAGAATGGCCATCGAGAAATTGTATGACAGATCTCCGTCTTCATCGTCACGGAAAACGATGCCGAGAAACTCGTCACCGAGATAGACTTCCGCCGAATCATCCTTCCGCGGCCGGGCCTTGATCACCATCTTGTCATTGAAAATGCGCTTGAAATAGGCGTCCAGCTTGATGATTTCGTCCGGTTTCACAGTGCTCTCCTGGGCAATTGGGTTCGACCGGCTTTTGGCACGGACCGCGGGCTAAATCAAACCCGCGATCCCGCCAAAGGACAAAAATCCCGCATCAACTGCGCGTGAGCGTGCTCAGTTGCCGCCGTTGAGCATCTGGTCCATAGCCCGCGATGGCTCAGAGCATCCGGCTGTTCCGACGACCCGTGCAGGTACCCCCGCGACAGTGGAATTGGGTGGAACCGGTTTCAGCACGACCGAGCCGGCCGCCACGCGGCTGCAATGGCCGATCTCGATATTGCCAAGCACATTCGCGCCGGCGCCGATCAGCACACCGTCCCTGATCTTCGGATGACGGTCACCTGTTTCCTTGCCGGTACCGCCGAGCGTGACGCCCTGCAGGATCGACACGTTGTCGCCGATGGTCGCGGTCATGCCGACCACCAGACCGGTGGCATGATCGAGGAACAGCCCCTTGCCGACCTTCGCCGCCGGATGAATGTCGGTCTGGAAGATCTCCGAGGAGCGGCTTTGAAGATACAGCGCCAGGTCCACCCTTCCCTTGCCCCACAGCCAGTGGGCCAGACGGTGGGTCTGGATGGCATGGAAGCCCTTGAAATAGAGCACCGGCTGGATGAACCGGGTGCAGGCGGGGTCACGGTCATAGACGGCCTGGATGTCGACCCGCAGCACCGAGCCCCACTCCCGCCAGTCACTGACCATTTCAAGGAAGGTCTGGCGCAGGATGTTGGCTTGAAGATCCTGGTGATCGAGCCGTTCACAGACACGGTGGATCACTGCTTCCTCAAGCGACGGCTGGTTCAGCACGGTCGAGTAGAGGAACGATGCAAGCAGCGGATCCTGCGCAATTGATCTTTCGGCTTCCAGGCGAATCGAATCCCATATCGGGTCGATCGCCTTGACGGATTCACCCGCCCGCACACCTGATTTCGCTGACATTGCCGCCTCCGGGCCCGCTTCCGGGCTTGTTTGAACCTTCAGCACCAAAGCAGGTTTTTCTTGACCCGCCGGATGCACTGAAGCGCCTTGATAAGGTGTCCAGGACCGATGTTCAAACGAAGAGATTTGAACGCAGCCTTCAATAAAGGATAAGACACATCCGGCAAAAAACAATCGGGCGGATGAAATGGACGTAAACATATCCTTTGCAAACGGCGGAATTGGTGCCGCTGCCAATGAAAGCGGTGTCGGTTTTCTCACCGTCAGCAGGCCGGAAAAACGCAATGCATTGACCGATGCAATGTGGCGGTCGGTACCCGATGCAATCAATTGGCTGGTCGTCGAGCAGCACGTCCGCGTCGTCATCCTGTCCGGTGCCGGAGGCCGTGATTTTTCCGCCGGTGCCGATATCGGTGAATTCGCCACCCTGCGCAAGGATGCTACCACGGCGCGCGACTACGAGGCGGGCAACTCGGCAGCTTTCGCAGCAGTGCGCAACTGCCCGGTGCCCGTTATCGCATCGGTGCGGGGCATCTGTTTTGGCGGCGGTTTCGGCCTTGCAGCAGCAGCGGATCTGAGGCTGGCAGACCATACGGCCCGTTTCGCCATTCCCGCTGCCCGTCTTGGCCTCGCCTACCCGCTGGATGCTGTGCAGGATCTCGTCAGGGCATTGGGGGACCAAGAGGCGCGCCGGGCGCTCTATTCAACCGCCGAACTTTCCGCCGCGCAGGCCTTGGCCTGCGGATGCCTTCTGAAACTGAGCGAGCCCAACCAGCTTGACAGCGATGCGCTGGACCTCGCCGCGTCGATTGCCGGGGCAGCGCCCCTTTCCGTTCGCGCCTCAAAGGCTGCGATCGCGGCAGTGCAAAGCAACTATGAAGAAGACTACAAACGTGCAGCTGGTCTTGCAGCGTCGACCTTCGACAGCGCCGACTACGCGGAGGGCCGCCGCGCTTTCATGGAAAAGCGCAAACCCGCCTTCAACGGCCGCTGAGATCTCAGCGCCGCCCCTCGAGCTTGTCGAGAAACGCAGAAATTGCGTCATTGAACGCGTCATTGCGGTCGCCCGCCACCATGTGTCCGGCCCCCGACACATCGACATAATCGGCATGGGGCACCATTTCGCGGAAGGCTCTGACCGCTTCCTCGGTGACCAGCTCGGATTGCTGGCCGCGCACCAAGAGCACCGGGATTTCCAACCCGCATGCCGCTTCGATCAGACGCTGCTGACCGGTTTCCCAACCGTGATTGATGTTGCGCGGGCCATCGATAAAGGCCGGATCCCAGTGCCAGCGGTAGCGGCCGTCGGCGCCCAGCCGGAGGTTCTTTGCCAGACCGTCTAGCGAACGACGCGGCGCCCGGTTCGGCAGATAGGCCGCAATCGCGTCGGCCGCTTCCTCGAGCGTGGCGAAACCTTCGCGCATCCGTTCCGCCATGAAACCCTGAATGCGGCTAACGCCATCGGCATCCATGTGCGGCGTGATGTCGACAAGAACCAGTCCTGCAAGCAGTGCTGGTCCTCCAAGATGCTCGGCCATCAACCCGGAAATACCACCAAGCGAAGCTCCAACCAGGACCGCTTTCTTGCCGGTCATTTCGGCAATCTCGCGGCTCACCGCAACAGCGTCGGCTGCATAATCATCAAACGCATAGCCTTTGTCCTCGACCCAGGCGCTGTCGCCGTGACCACGCTGGTCGAGCGTAAATGCCATGTGGCCGGCATCGGCGATCCGCCGTGCGGCGCCGCCCCAGGCATGGCGTGTCTGTCCGCCACCATGCAGCAGCAGCACCGGATTGCCATACACTTCACCCCGCGGCTCGTGTACATCGGCAGTCAGCAGATTGTCTGATACACCTTTGAAATTAATTTGTTTTTTCATGTCTTTCATCAAATTGATCCGGCTTCCACGTCACCAAAAAACTCAAGCGCCGCAGCCTTGAAAACCTTGTCGCCAACCGCAAGCATGTGGTCGCGGTTGGGAATATCCAGCGCCCTCGCCCGCAGCATCAGGTCCGCAAGGCCTTCGGCTGATCCCGCAATGTCGTCACGGCTCCCGACGCCGATCAGCGTTGGCACGGTGAGCCGGGCAATCTCCTCCCGGCTCACCAGCGTCCGCGAAGTCCGGATGCAGGCGGCCAGCGCCAGACGGTCGCTCTTGGTCTGCTCGGCAAAGGCCCGGAACATGCGGCCTCGCTCGTCGCTGACATCATCGATTGACGGCGCCAAAAGCGCTTCGGCGATCGGATCCCAGTCCCCGACCCCGTCGATCATGCCGAGCCCCAGACCGCCGAACACCAGCGAATGAACCAGGTCCGGTCGCGCAATTGCCAGGAACGCCGAGATCCGCGCACCCATCGAGTAACCCATCACATGCGCGGATCCGATGCCGAGCGAATCAAGCAGGCCTGCCGCGTCCGCAGCCATGGTTTCGGGATGATAGGCTTCGGCATCGTGCGGCTTGTCGGACTGGCCGTGCCCGCGATTGTCAAGTGCAATGACCCGGAAACCGGCCTGATCGAGCGTCTTGACCCAGCCAGGGAACACCCAGTTTACATGAGCGGTGGAGGCAAATCCGTGAATCAGCAACACCGGAAATCCGTCCGGACTGCCCGCTTCGTACCATGCGATTTCAACATCCCCGGACGTAAACCGCCCGGCCTGCAGCCGATCCAGATTCATGTGAGGCCCCTTTCGCACCCTACCTATCTCAATCCCGTCGCCTTGCAAATGTTCCGGTCTGATGATGACTGCATTGCTCCCCACAAGTATCAGCGCTGTCTTCAATTACCGGCTACACTTTTGCCGGACCAGCGTATAAGGTCCGCTCGAAATCGAGTTCGCCACGACGGAGAGATGTATGGCTGACCACAAAATCCCGCATTTCCAGAATGACGCGGGACACGCCTCTATCGAAATCGGCGTCAAGGAATTCATGTGCGTGGGTGCCAACCCGCCTTTCGATCACCCGCACGAATTTCTCGACATGGGATCGGACAGCGAGAAGGTCTGCCCTTACTGCTCGACCCTCTACAAGTACAATCCGGCTTTGCACGGCGATGACACCCTGCCTGCAGGCTGTTCCTGGGCATACGCCGCAGCCTGAGACCGTTCCGGCCCGGATTGACTGGGTGAGAGCCGCGGACACGGCACCGGGACACAACATTGCCCGGATTTCCGACCTTCGTTTTCTCAAAGCCTTCAGGTCGAAAGACAGATGCTCTTTGCCGTGTCGGGAGGACGCAGTGACGGTCCGTAACATTCTGATCATCGGCGCGGGTATTGGCGGCCTGACAACCGCCCTCTCCTTCGCCCGCGCGGGCCACGAAGTTCACCTTGTCGAACAGGCACCGGCCTTGAGCGAAGTCGGCGCCGGCCTCCAGGTTTCGCCCAATGCGAGCCGCATCCTCATTGCACTCGGTCTCGGCGAGACCTTGCAGCGAGCAATGGTTCATCCGCACGAGATTGTGCTGGCCTCCGGCGGATCGCTGCGCAAGATCACTCATGTCCCCTGTGGCGCGTTTGCCGCCGAGCGGTGGGGTGCGCCCTATGGCGTCATGCATCGTGCCGACCTGCAGACACTGCTGCTTGATGCGGTCAACACCCAACCCAGCTGCCATATGCATCTTGGCCAGCGCATCAGTTCGACCGGAATGGGAGACCTTGCCAACCGCCTGGGATTGCCGCGCCCGGATCTCGTCGTCGGCGCCGACGGGGTCTGGTCTGAGATCCGGAAGCTGATCAAGGGGGCGCCGTCGCCACGCTTTTCCGGTCAGGTTGCCTGGCGGTTCAAGGTGCCAGCAGATATTGCCCGTTCGGTGTTGAACCCGGCCAGTGTCACCGCATTTCTCGGACCCAGGACCCACCTCGTCGCCTACCCGCTAGAGAACGGAAAAACGTTCAACATGGTGGCGATCACCCGAGGCAACGATCCCGGCCAGACCTGGGCCCAGCGCGAACAGCCCGACCGCCGCCAGGATCTGCTCACCGCCTTTTCCGGCTGGCAGCGGGACCTGGTCGCAATCCTGCGCCAGGCGCCGGAAATGACGCGCTGGCCGCTTTACGAACTGCCCGACGGCCCCTGGCATGATGGGGCGAGCACCATACTGATCGGCGATGCGGCGCATGCCATGACACCTTTCGCAGCCCAGGGCGCAGCGATGGCCATCGAGGATGGCTATGAACTGGCCCAGGCTTGCAACGGCGTTGAAGGAGAACTGGCCGCCACGCTTCAGGCCTATCAGGCCAAGCGCCGGGCACGTGTGGGCCGCGCCCGTTCCCGCGGCGCCTTCAACCAGTTCGCCTATCATGCCCGCGGTCCGATCCGCCTCGGCCGGGATCTGGTACTGGCATTGCGGCAGCCGGAAAACCTGGCAGCCGAACTCGACTGGCTTTACGGCTACCGCACCACAGGGCTGTAACCAAACCGGTTTGACGTATTGTGCAACCCGAGACTTGTGGTCAGCAAAACCGGCAACGGCGTCCACCATCCGGTCGCCAGTCCCGCCTGCCTGAGCATGCGTGCGGTCCAGACATTGCATCCAACGATCGCATTGAACCGCCCTTCCGCCTCATAAAACCGGTCATAATCTCCGTACCTGGCGCCCGCAACGAGTACCGGCACGCCATCGGGCGTTCGGATGAAGCTGGCAAGAACCGACTGGAGCAGACGTTGAAAGGATGCCTCGTCGAGTTCGATAGTCCGGACCGTCGGATGGCTTTGGTCGATGTCACCTGCAAGTCCGACATGCATCACCGACCGGTCCAGCGTCAGGGCTCTGAGCACCGGGCCGGGTTTGAGATCCGACCATGTCGGCGTTTCGATGTAAAAACTGCGGCCACCCCATCCGGCGATCAGATACTCGACACCTGGTTGGGCCGGATCAAGCCCGTCGGCAGCCATGAATGCAAAGTCAGCAGCCACATCAGGCGTTACCGGCAACGCCAGATCGGTATGGATCTCGCTGGAAAGCACCAGAACGGTCCGCATGTTGCCGAGAGCTCGGGAATCGGTTGCATCCGCCACAGGGAGCAAAGCCGACAAGGGCCTCGGAACGACAGTCCCGAGGCCCAATGAAACGAGTATCAGCAGCGCCGCGGCCAACAGACATCGCCGGACACGGGGTCGGCGAGCGCCGGCGCCCGGTGCCATATCCTGCGACCCTAGTGCAGGATCTGGCTGAGGAACAGCTTGGTCCGCTCATGCTGGGGATTGTCGAAGAACTCGCCCGGCTCGTTCTGCTCAACGATCTGGCCCTGGTCCATGAAGATCACGCGGTTGGCGACCTGGCGCGCAAAACCCATTTCGTGGGTGACGCACAGCATGGTCATGCCTTCTTCGGCCAGACCCACCATGGTGTCGAGCACTTCCTTGATCATTTCCGGATCGAGCGCCGAGGTCGGCTCGTCAAACAGCATGATGCGCGGGTTCATGCACAGCGACCGGGCGATCGCCACACGCTGCTGCTGGCCACCGGACAGCTGGCCCGGATACTTGTTCGCCTGTTCCGGGATCTTCACCCGTTCCAGGTAGTGCATGGCGATTTCCTCGGCCTTCTTCTTCGGCATCTTGCGCACCCAGATCGGCGCCAGGGTGCAGTTCTCGAGGATGGTCAGGTGCGGAAACAGGTTGAAGTGCTGGAACACCATGCCGACTTCGCGGCGAACCTCGTCGATCTTTTTCAGATCGTTGGTCAGCTCGATGCCATCGACGATGATCTTGCCCTTCTGGTGCTCTTCCAGCCGGTTGATGCAGCGGATCATCGTCGATTTGCCCGAGCCGGAAGGCCCGGCAATGACGATGCGCTCGCCGCGCATGACCTTGAGATTGATGTCACGGAGAACATGAAATTCACCGTACCACTTGTTCATGCCGATGAGCTCGATCGCCACATCGGTTTCCGACACGGTCATTTTTGAAGGACCGGCACCTTCTGTTGCTGCTGCGTTGCTGTCAGCCATGGTTGAGTTCCCTTTTATCGTTTGTGGCCAGTATCGAGACGCCGTTCCATATAGGCGGAATAGCGCGACATGCCGAAGCAGAAGATGAAGAAGACGAACGCGGCAAAGACGAAACCGGTCGCCGGCGTTGCAGGTGAAATCCAGTTCTGGTCGTTCATGTTCTGCTGAACGATGCCGAGCAGGTCAAACAGCCCAATGATGAGCACAAGGCTTGTGTCCTTGAACAGGCCGATGAACGTGTTGACGATGCCTGGAATGACCAGTTTCAGAGCCTGCGGCATGATCACCAGACGTGTGCCCTGCCAGAAGGTCAGCGCCATCGCGTTGGCTGCCTCGTACTGCCCCTTGGGGATTGCCTGCAGGCCACCGCGGATCACCTCGGCCATGTAAGCCGAAGAAAACAGTGCCACGCCGATCAGCGCCCTGAGCAGTTTGTCGAATGTCACACCGTCCGGAAGGAACAGCGGCAACATCACCGAGGACATGAACAGCACCGTGATCAGCGGAACGCCGCGCCAGAACTCGATGAAGATCACGCTGAACATCTTGACGATCGGCATCTCCGACCGGCGCCCCAGCGCCAGCAGGATCCCGAGCGGGAAAGACACCACGATACCGACGATCGCCACGACCAGGGTCACCAGCAGACCGCCCCACAGGGCCGTCTCGACCGGTTCAAGCCCGAACTGGCCGGTGAGCAGGATGAAGGCCAGTATCGGGAAGACCACCAGCAGATAAAGCGCGTTCTCACGCTTGTAGGGCACCGAGGGGATGGCGATCGGGACAAGGCCGGCGATCAGCAGAAGCCCGGACAGGTTGACCCGCCAGCGTTCCTCGATCGGGTAGCGTCCATAGATGAACTGACCAAACTTGGCCTCGACAAAGGCCCAACAGGCACCGGTTCCTGGCCCAAGGCAGGCTTCACGGCTGTCACCGGTCCAGACCGCGCTGATAAAGGCCCAGTCGATGATCGGTGGGATTATCCACAGCAGGAAAAGGGCTGTCACGATGGTCAGAATCGTGTCGCGCGTGCTTGCGAAAAGGTTCTCCTTGAGCCAGCCACCGACACCACCGGTCGAAACCGGAGGCGCCATCGTCGGGCTTTCTTCAGAGCGAACATACCGTATTGAAGTTGGGAGTGTTTCCATGGTTCAGCGCTCCACCAGTGCGACACTGGAGTTAAACCAGTTCATGAATGCCGAAGTCAGCAAGGAAAGGGTGAGATAGACCAGCATGGTAATCGAGATCACCTCCACCGCCTGTCCGGTCTGGTTGAGCACCGTACCGCCAAAGATCGACACAAGGTCAGGGTAGCCGATGGCAACAGCCAGCGAAGAGTTCTTGGTCAGGTTCAAGAACTGGCTGGTCAGTGGCGGAATGATGACCCGCATCGCCTGCGGCACCACCACAAGACGGCTGGTCAGGTTTGGCCTGAGACCCAGCGCGAAGGCTGCCTCCGACTGACCATGCGACACAGCCAGGATACCGGCGCGGACGATTTCGGCGATGAACGAAGCCGTGTAGAGCGACAGCCCCAGAAGAAGCGCCATGAATTCGGGCTGGATCACCCAGCCGCCAACCATGTTGAAACCCTGAAGGCTGGCATATTCGAGCGACATCGGCATGCCGGTCACCAGGAAGGTCAGCAGCGGCAGCGCAATCACCAGAGCCAGCCCGGTGAGGAAGACCGGAAACTGCTGGCCGGTGGCCATCTGCCGCTTCTTGGCCCAGCGGCCGATAAAGAACCAGGCGACGACCGCAATGATGAAGGCAAAGAGAATAAACTGGGCGCCGCCCTCCGGGACGATGCGCGGCATGTAAAGCCCGCGGTTGTTGAGGTTGAAAACCACCTCGACGCCAGGCTCCAGTCCAACGGCGCGCGGCGACGGCAGGATCGAAAGCACTGCCTTGTACCAGAACAGCAACTGCAGCAGCAGCGGGATGTTGCGCAGCGTCTCGACATAGACGGTGGCGAATTTCTGCACGAGATAGTTTTTCGACAGCCTGGCAAGACCGACGATGAAACCGATCACCGTGGCAAGGAAGATACCGATGATGGCCACCACCATCGTGTTCAGCAGACCGACGAAGAAGGCCCGAAGATAGGTGCTGTCATTGGTATAGGGAATGAAGGACTGGCCGATATCGAAACCGGCACGTTCACCGAAAAATCCGAGGCCGGAGGCGATTCCCGCCCGCGCCAGATTGTCAATGGCGTTGCTTACACCCGAATACACCAGAAAGATGACGGCAATGATAAGCAATGCCTGGAATACAAGGCCACGCGCCTTGGGATCATTCATCAACGATACACGTCCGGCATCGTCAGCGTCAGCTGAGACGCCTGTTTGATGAGCCATGTCTGTCCCCAACTCTTTTCGTCCGGACCTTGTGGCCGGATCGTTTGATTGCCTGCCGTCGTTGCGTCAGGTTCTTACGGTTCCGGATGGAACCGGAGAAAGCGGGCTCCGAAGAGCCCGCTTTCAGTTTTGGGTGCTTAGCGAAGCGGCGGTGCGTACTGCAGACCACCCTTCGACCACAGCGCATTCACGCCGCGTGCGATACCGAGCGGGGTCGAAGCGCCGACATTGGCTTCAAAGACTTCGCCGTAATTGCCGACTTCCTTGATCACGTTGTAGGCCCAGTCGTTGCCAAGGCCGATGCCTTCGCCGAAAGTGCCTTCCTTGCCGAGCAGACGCATGACGTTCGGGTCGGTGGAATTGGCCATTTCATCGACATTGGCCGACGTGATGCCCATTTCTTCGGCGTTCAGCATGGCGTTGTGAACCCACTTGACGATGTTGAACCACTGGTCATCACCCTGGCGGACCACGGGGCCGAGCGGCTCCTTGGAGATCACTTCCGGAAGAACCATGTGCTCATCGGGAGCCGACAGGCCGAGGCGGATCGAATACAGGCCCGACTGGTCGGTGGTGTAGACGTCGCAACGGTTGGCGTCATAGGCAGCGTTCACTTCTTCAAGCTTCTCGAACACGACCGGGTTGTAGGTCATGTCGTTGGCCTTGAAATAGTCGGTCAGGTTCAGCTCGGTGGTTGTTCCGGTCTGCACGCAGACCGAAGCGCCCGAAAGCTGCAGCGCGGAATTCACGCCGAGCGACTTGCGCACCATGAAGCCCTGGCCGTCGTAGTAGTTGACGCCAGCAAAGTTGAGACCCAGCTGGGTGTCACGGCTCATGGTCCAGGTGGTGTTGCGGGAAAGCACATCGATCTCGCCAGACTGCAGAGCGGTGAAACGCTCCTTGGCCGAAAGCGGGCTGAACTTCACAGCGGTTGCGTCGCCGAAGACGGCTGCAGCAATACCGCGGCAAAGGTCAACGTCGATACCCGACCAGTCACCTGCGTCGTTCGGAGCGGAAAAGCCGGCGAGGCCGGTGGAGACGCCGCACTGGACGAATCCCTTTGCCTTGACATCATCGAGAGTCGCGGCGGAAGCAGCAGATGCTCCCATGCCAGCAACGGCAGCGATGCCAACGACAGCCGACAGAATCTTTTTGTTCATTTGATACAACCTTTTTTTCTGTTGCCCTGTTTTGGGTGCGACAAAGGCGGCAGGAGCCATTAACCTGGCTCTCAGCCGTATCTCTTAGCGCCCAAGCATACCATGCCGAAATCCGCCATGGGTCAAGTCTTCCATGGTCGAAAATTGTCGAATCAAACGATTCGCATGATAATTTCGGCCTCGGCGGACAGGCGGAATAAGTCACTCTGACGCAGCATGGCCGCCTCTCCTGACACAAATCGTCGCCCTGAGCGCAGCTGCTGCCGGTTCTTGTGATTGCCGGCCACTCACGATAGATCTTTCCGCCTGAAGACACCCCAATGATGCAACTCCCAGGCAGACGGATCCGGCATGAGCAGCAAGAGCAAGACTTCGCAAACGGGCATCAACACGCGGCTGGCCCATACCGGTCATGATCCGCGTAGCTTCCACGGTTTCGTCAATCCTCCGGTGGTCCACGCATCGACCGTCCTCTTCCCCGATTCGGCCACCATGGTCTCCCGTGACCAGAAATACACCTACGGCACTTACGGCACCCCGACCACCGACGCGTTGACATCCGCTATCAACGAACTGGAAGGCTCGGAAGGAACCGTAGCGCTGCCTTCGGGCCTCGCAGCCGTTACCGTTCCTTTCCTGGGCACGCTGAGTGCCGGAGACCACCTGCTCGTCGTCGATTCAGTCTACGCGCCGACGCGCAACTTCTGCCACGGCATGCTGGCCAGGTTCGGCGTTGAAACCAGCTATTACGACCCGGCAATCGGTGCGGATATCGAAAGTCTGATCCGGCCCAATACAAAGCTCGTCCACACCGAAGCGCCTGGCTCCAACACGTTCGAGATGCAGGATATCCCGGCCATTGCCGAGGTTGCGCATGCGCACGGCGCGCTGGTCTCGATGGACAACACATGGGCCACGCCGCTCTTTTTCAAACCGCTCGACCATGGCGTGGACATCTCCATTCACGCCGCCACGAAATACCCGGCCGGTCATTCGGACGTCCTGATCGGCACGGTCTCGGCCAACAAGCAGGCTTGGCCTGCGCTGTGGAAGGCCTTTGCGATGCTGGGCGTTTGCGCCGCACCGGACGACAGCTACATGACCCTGCGCGGATTGCGCACCATGGGGGTCAGGCTGGACCGGCACCAGCAAAGCACCCTGGCGATTGCCCGCGCGCTCGAAAACATGCCAGGCGTTGCCAGGGTGCTGCATCCTGCACTGGAAAGCTTTCCGGGGCACGCGTTGTGGAAGCGCGATTTTTCCGGGTCGTCCGGCATCTTCTCGATCGTTCTCGACGTGGCCGACACCGCCAGGCACCAGGCCAAGGCACATGCTTTCCTTGATGCCCTTGAGATCTTCGGGCTGGGCTACTCCTGGGGTGGTTATGAAAGCCTCGCCGTCCACGCCAACCTGAGCGACAGGACCGTTGCCCTGCCACCCAAGGAGGGTCCGGTGATCAGGCTGCAGATCGGACTTGAGGATGTGGAGGACCTGATGGCTGACATCGAGCGCGGCCTGGACGCTGCTAAAGCCGCCCGATAGCCCGCGCCCTCAAACCGGCAGGGAAACCACGAACCGGGCGCCATTCCGGTACTCCGTATCGAGCACTATGTTTCCGTCATGGCTTTCGGCGATGCGGCGGCAAAGTGCCAGCCCGATTCCCGTGCCCGAATAAAGCTTTTCATCGACATGCAGACGTTGAAACACGCCGAAAATTCTTTCCGACTGCACCGGATCGATTCCGATGCCGTTGTCCTCAACGATGATCTCAACCCCCTCCGGACCGGTTCTGGCATGCACGCGGACAACCACTGCCACCCCCTTCCGGCCATATTTCAGTGAATTGGCGAAAAGGTTTTGAAACATCTGGGTGAGAAGGTTTCGGTCACCGTCAACGGAGATATCCGCTTTGACTTCGAGCTGCCCCTTGACCTCGACGACGTTGACGGCAAGGTTATCCCAGGCCGCAGCCAACGCCTCGGACAGCCGGAAACTCTCCGGATTGATCTGCTGATAGGCCAGTTGGGAAAACTCAAGCAGATTCGAAATCATCCGCTCCATCGAACTGACTCGATCTGAGATGTAGCCCGAGAACTGTGCCAGCTCATCTGTCTTTCCCGTACTGACATCTTCGGCGATCATGTCTGCGAACAGCCTGATCTGTCTGAGCGGCGCCTTCAGGTCATGCGACACGATCCCGCTGAATTGCTCGAGTGCATCATTGCGCAGCTCGAGCTCCCGGGACTGGTCCGCTATCCTGGTCTGGAATTCCCGGATCTCGGAAATGTCGCGCCCCACCGAGACGAGCTCCACCGGTTCGCCGTCCTCGAACACCATCAGGTTTGACCACTGGTACCAGAAGTGCTTGCCCATCGAATCAACCATCGCCTGCTCGCTCGCCTTCAGAGGCCGTTCCTCCGACAGGCTCGATAGATGCGCGATCAGCAATGGCTTGTGTTGCTCCGGCACAAACTCGAGAAACTTCCGCCCGATCATCTCGTCTGCAGAAAGCCCTACAAACCGGGCATAGTGCTCGTTGACATAGGTCAGCGTGGTATCCGGCGTTGCACGGGTGATGAAATCCGGAATGTTCTGCACCAGCGTCTGGAACTCATGTTCCTTGCGCGCCAGCGCCCGCTCGATTTCCCGCCGCTCGGTAATGTCTTCGGCAAAGGACAGGATCACCGGTTCCGGTGTCTCATCCATCAATTCCAGCCGCACCCTGCAGTCATAGGTGCTTCCATCCTTGCGCCGGTGGCAGGTCTCGGTGACCAGCACCTTTGTTTCCCCCGAAACGATCGGGGCAATCTTCTCGGCAATTTCCAGTGGGCTGTGCCCGACATTCAGATCGAGCGGATTGAGGTTGCGCAGTTCCTCCATGCTGTACTGGAGGTTCTCACGCGCCGACTTGTTGGCGCTGATGATCCGGCCGTTCTTGACGGAGATCAGATAGACTTCCTGCTTGACCCCTTCGATGATCAGGCCGAGCTGTTCTGCCTCACTCCTGATCTTGTTCAACGCCGTGATATCGGTTCGAACACCGACCCGGAAATTCTGCTCGGTCACGCGCTCTTCGACCAGCATGATCCTGTCCGGATTGAGATGCTGGACGAAGGGGTCCCCCGGCCGGTTATGCCGTTCCAGCCGCATCCGCAGCCATTCATCCTGTTCTTCAACCGTCTCCCCGGCATCAGGATACTGACCGTGTTCCAGCCCGTAGCGCAACACTGTCTCGAATGTATTGCCAATCCTTATGGCTGGAGCGGACAGTGCGTAGATCTCACGGTAAGCGTCATTGCACAGTACCAGCCGGTCCTGATCGTCATAGACGACAAACCCCTCCGCGATGGCATCCAGAGCGGTGTTCAGTATTGCTTCCGCCCGCAAGCGTTTCGCCCGCGCCTTGTAGACTTCGCTGAGATCGCGGACCAGGGCGACTGAACCGATCGCCTCTCCATCGGCCGTTTCGAGCCGGCTCACAGTCAGTTCGGCCGGAAACACACTGCCGTCCTTGCGTCTGAGGTCAAGGCGTCGGTGTATGGGATCGACCTTCAGGCTCAGGGGATAAACCGCGTTGCGCATCTCCTCTGCATCCAAACTGGAGGCATAGAGGCCAACGGCATTCATCCCGACCAGCTCCTCGCGGGTGAAACCAAATTTTTCCGTTGCTGCGGCATTGGCGGCTACGACCTGCCGATTGCCGTCAACGACAAGAACCGGGTCCGGCAAAGTGTCGTAAAGAGCCTTGAGCAGATTCTCTGGGGACAGCTGCATCGGGCTTACAGGTCCCGCACGGCCGGTGACCGGGTCACATGTAGTCTTCGGAGCATGTGTCGGAAAGCTGCTCTTTCGTGTATTCTTCGACAATGAAGCTGATCACGGTTCGGTCGATCTCGTCCTTGCCAATTTTGAAATCGACGCCGTATTCCCTGATTTGCTCGAAATACTTGCCGCTGATATCCGATGAAATGATTCCGATCGGTCCGATGAACCCGGCCTGTCTGAGCTGCGGCGCGGTTTCCCGGAAATCGTTGTTGGGCACCAGGCGGTTGTCCAGAAACACCATGTCGATCGCGCCGGATTTCACCTTTTCAACGGCTGCCTCGATATCTCCCACATAGTCCAGATCGACTGCCTTGCCCTCGGCTTTCTCGAGTTTGCGCCTGAGCAGAACGTGCTCGGCAGGATCATCATCGACCAGCAACACCCTGACAGGAGTGCCATTCCGTGTGTCACTCATGATTGGCCTCCCGTTTTCTAGGTGATCAGACCGCTGCGGATGGCCGATGCCACCATCTGCGCCCGATTGACGACATGCAGCTTGCGCAGGACCCCGGCAATGTAGGAATTGACCGTGTGCTCGGACAGTCCGAGGATGATCGCGATCTCCGCAGACGTTTTTCCTTCCGACGTCCAGCGGACGATCTGCAACTCCCTGTCGCTCAGGCCGCTGATCGAATCCAGAGACAGGATAACCTCGAAATAGCGTTGGAAGATCAGTGCTGCATCGAGGGCAATCGAAGCAAGAGACTGGTGTTCCACCTCGGGATTGTCTCCGACCATGACCAGTCCATGCCGTTTTCCGCTCGCCCCATGCAACGGCACGATTGCCGCAACGGCTGATCCACTCGGTGTCAGCACCTCGGACGGTGTTTGCGCCAGGTTCAGCACGCCGGGTGCCGAAGAGCGCTGCAGATACTGCACCACCGGATCGTACGCACCGATCACCAGGCTGCCAGGATCACAAAACCAGGAAACCGGAAAATTATGCAGCGCATGGGTGTGTTTGAAGTCAATTCCCTGGTCCTCAGCCGCGATCTCGGCAACGCCGAAATGGGAAAAACCATGACTGTCTGTCAGGGATTTGAACAGCCGGAAGAAATCGATCCGGTTTACAGCACGTGCAAGCTCAGGACCAAGATGGAGGGCGGTTTCCGTCACCAGCATAATGTCTCTTTCGAATCCGATGTTTCGATAACGCTGCAATAATCAAAGGCAACATCACATGATACGTCATATGTTATACGGCATTTGAGCAAGTGTGAAAATGCCCGCCGCGTGTGTCGTCCGGCTGCAGGTAACAAAATATCGCTCGAAGCAGTGACAGTCATGCGAATGGCGACCCCTGCAGGATTCGAACCTGCGACCGTCGGCTTAGAAGGCCGGTGCTCTATCCAGCTGAGCTAAGGGGCCGTTACGCTTGACCAGACATTCGATGCGGCCAAACGCCGGTTTCTAGTGGGTCCAGGGCTGGCGGCGGTCATAGCGGAAATTGTCCGAATAGGCGACCCGGCGCCGCTTGCTTTCCTTCGGCTCGTCCACCCGGTAGGCAATTCCGTTGCGGGTTGCATAGGCAACCGCCGCATCACGCGTTTCGAACGTCATGCGGATCTGGCTCTTCATGTCGGCGGAGGATGTATAGCCCATCATCGGATCGATACTGCGGGGCTTTTCCTGCTCGAATTCGAGAACCCAGTCGAGGCTCTTGGCCTTGCCGGATTGCATCGCTGTCTTTGCGGGACGATAGATTTTCGCGGTCATGTCCCAATCCCTCTTCATGGCGGTTTCCACCGTAAGAGGCGGAACACGGCGCCCTAATTCATCACGTCCGGAAACCGGATGCGAAAAAAGTGGTCGGAGCGGAGAGATTCGAACTCCCGACCCTCTGGTCCCAAACCAGATGCGCTACCAGGCTGCGCTACGCTCCGATGCCTAAGGCGTGACCCGGATACACCGGAAAGCCATGCCCCGCAACTCCAAATCGTCGCTTATCCGGACATGGCGGCAAATCAGTTGCCGATCACCCGGTGCCGCACTCGGTCACCCACCGAAACACCGGTCTTCGCGGCCGTTCCGGCATTCAATTCGAGCACATACCGGACCGGGCTTCCAGACGGGATGATGGTCTCCGAATAGGGAACCGTGTTCTCCGCTATCCGCGCGATCCGCCCGTTCTCCGCGATGAAGAGCATATCAAGCGAGAGCGGCGTGTTTTTCATCCACATCAGCACGTCGCGTGTCTGGTCAAATCTGAACAGCATCCCGTGGTCGGCTGCCATGCTCTGCCGGTTCATCAATCCGGTCGCCCGGTTTTCGGGTGTCAGCGCCAGCTCGACCGTAAAACCAACCGGCCCCTTTGAAGTATCGATGAAAAGCCGTTCCGAATCGACGGGAAGCGGACCGGCCACCAAGGCGCCGGGACCAAAAGACAGAACCAGGAAAATCAGGAATGCCGCGACCTGCTTGAAGTGGCGCATGGCAGCGTCAGTGGGAATTCGGGATGGGCGCATCGATATCAGGATGGATTTCGGCCGCCATAAGGCCCTTCTCGCCGTCGCCGAACCGCACCAGCACCACCTGGCCAGGCCGCAGTTCCGCCAGCCCGTAGCGCCTGAGCGTCTCCATGTGGATGAAGATGTCTTCCGTCCCCTCGCCCCGGGTCAGGAAGCCAAACCCCTTGGTCCGGTTGAACCACTTGACGATCGCGCGTTCAAGTCCGCTGGACGGCTTGACCTGCACATGGGTGCGAACCGGCGGCAGTTGCGATGGGTGAACCGCCGTCGAAGTGTCCATGGAGATGATTCTGAATGTCTGGTAGCCGCGTTCCCGTTTCTGGATTTCGCAGACCACACGGGTGCCTTCAAGAACGGTTTGATATCCGTCGCGGCGCAGGCAGGTCACGTGCAGAAGAACATCCTCCATTCCGTTGTCCGGAATGATGAAACCGAACCCCTTGGCGACGTCAAACCACTTGATGACGCCGGTAATCTCCATGAGATCCACCGCGTCGCCGCGGGCCTCGGCGTCAGCCTGGTTTTTCTCTGAGGACCTTTCCCCCATCCGGATGCCTCTCCAATACGCGCCACAAACAACTGAAGTGATTCTTGATTAAAACATTAACATTGTATTGCGAGGACAGCGCAAGCCCCGCCTGAAAACTTGTTCATTCATCCCCGCATATCCTTCGGCCATTGCCTCATGGACTTTTCCGCCTATCGTTACGCCCATCAAGAATCATGAGGTAAAGCCAATGCGTTATCTGCACACGATGGTCCGGGTCTCCGACGTCGATGCATCTCTCGACTTCTACTGCAACAAAATGGGACTTGTGGAAATCCGTCGCCATGAAAGCGAAGCCGGCCGTTTCACGCTGATTTTTCTGGCCGCGCCGGAAGACAAGGAGCGCGGGCTGGCCGAACAGGCGCCTCTTCTCGAACTGACCTACAACTGGGATCCGGAAGACTATGACGGCGGCCGTAATTTCGGACATCTCGCCTATGTTGTCGACAATATCTACGACCTGTGTCAGTCGCTGATGGAGAACGGCGTCATTATCAACCGTCCACCGCGTGACGGCCGCATGGCATTCGTCAAGTCGCCCGACGGAATCTCGATCGAGCTGCTGCAGAAGGGTGACGCTCTTGAGCCCGCCGAACCATGGAAGTCGATGGAGAACAGCGGCACCTGGTAAGGCTCGCCGACAAGATGCCCGGAACTGTCGCTGTGCCGGGTCTTCGCGACGCACAAGGCTCACGCAACGATCGAGCCTTAGCCTTGGCTCAAGGGTCATGCTTTCGCCGTATTTGCGACGCATCGCATGGATTTTGGCGTCCGCGCCGGAATGCCTTATCAATGTGCCTGCATTCTCGTTTACAAAATCGTCGCAAATCGGTAGGCACTTTTTCGGACCTTCGGGTCCGCCACTGCAACAGACCCCGGGGGCTCCAGAGTTTGCAAACAGGCGGGAACAAAACGGGCAACGGGCGCGGCACCTCGCGTGCGTTGCTGTTGGCCGGAGCGGCAGTCATTCTCAGTGGATGCGTGTCGGCAGCTGACCCTGAGATGTTTGCCGTACAGGGCTTCACACCAGGCACTCCCGGCCTCGCCGACAGCGGCTTGATCGTTGATCCCTCCACGCAGATGGCCATGAACGGTGACACCGCGACCCAAACCGCCGGTGGCGTTCCTATGCCGGTCCCCTCGCCCAGTGCATCCGACGCAACAAGCCGCATGCCTGCGCCGACGGATGCAGCGCCCCAGACGGCGCTGTCCCCCGGACAATCGGTTGTCATGGCCAGCACCGAAGTAGACGCGCTCAATCGCGGCATCACGCAAACCCAGACTGCCCAGCCCGTTGCCAATCTCTACACGGCCCCGGCGGCCCCGGTAGCGGTTGAGGCAACGAACACGGCTTTGCAGCCGGCCGCCGAACAGGCTGTGCCTTCCGGTGAAACTGTCGCTGCAGAGGATGACGCGTCAGTCGCCGAACCGCAGCCTCCGGTGCAGGAACTCGCCGTTGTCGCGCCACCCAAGAAGAAGTCGATCTTTGCGCGCATGTTCGCCCCGCAGAAGACTTCGAGCAGCGATGCCCGCGCAGGCACGAAAAAACGTCTCGTATCTCAGAAGCCAGCTCCGGTAACAGTTGCGTCCGCCGGGGCAAGTGCACTTCCAGGCGTCAACGTGGCGAGAGCGCTTGGCACGGAATCGCTGAACGCCCCGACGGATCCCGACTCGGGACAGATCCAGCTCGCCTCCGCCGCAGGCCTGGCGCGCCTTGCACCGAACGGGCTGCACCTTCAGACCGAGAAGGTGGAAGTTGCCTGTTTCAAGCCTCAGCTTGTCCGCACGCTCAAGAGCATCGAGCGCCATTACGGCCGCCCGGTGATGGTCACTTCCGGATACCGCAGCCCCAAACACAACCGGCGAATTGGTGGTGCGTCGGGATCGCGCCACACCTCCTGTGAAGCAGCAGACATCCAGGTCGAGGGCGTTTCCAAGTGGCAGTTGGCAAAGTACCTGCGCTCGATGCCGGGCCGGGGTGGCGTCGGCACCTATTGCCATACGGAATCGGTTCATATCGATATTGGAAACAGCCGTGACTGGAACTGGCGCTGCCGTCGCCGCAAGTAAAATCGAGCCGGAAACGGCGAGGCTTCAGCGTCGCCCTCCACCTGACTTCTCCCAAGCCAAAAAATCTTCACACGGATGTCATTTTTTTCTCTCTGAGGCCAATTATCCGCTTGCGGTCCGAAAGCGGTCTGATTATAAGACGCCTCATCGCACGCGCCCTTCGTCTATCGGTTAGGACGCCAGATTTTCATTCTGGAAAGAGGGGTTCGACTCCCCTAGGGCGTGCCACCCTCTTCAAGCACTTAGCTTGAAATTCTCACCTGAAAAATGAACTCGGCCATTGCTCACGGACAGCGTCCGCTGTGCTGTCGTTTCGCTGTCCAGGCTATCTGGCAAGCGCCGTGAAATGGGACCGATCGAGCCGCCTGGAATGGATCTGCGGCGAACCCTGGAGGCGCTGCGCGCAGCATGTCAGCAGGGGCTCTCCTAGCGTGCCGGCGCGGCGTCGGTGACGCGCATCTGGACCCGTCTGACACCCTGCCAGTAATCCGCCGAGAGCGTACCCGCGACATGAAAACTCATGCCCTGCCCGCCAAGCAGCGCGGCTCCCATTTCCGTATCGGCCGCTCGGAATGCGATTCCGTTCAGGCGGCCTCCGTCGGGACCGGCAAAGGACAGCTTGATGTGATTCTGCCCGACCACGCGGGCGTCCTTGAGCGTGTGACCGGGCATCGCAAAGACAGGCTGCGGATGACCGGCACCGTAAGGCCCGGCGCGCTCGATCATGTCGACCAGATCCAGCGTTGCGCCCGACGCGGAAACAGCCCCGTCGATCTTCAGCCGGTGCGTCGATGTCAGCCCCGCCACCGCTTCCTTGGCGCTGTCTTCGAAGAACGCCCGGAGCTCTCCGAGGCGGCTCTGCTCCACGGTCAGTCCCGCAGCCATCGCGTGCCCGCCGCCCTTGACCAGCAGGCCGGTTTCCACCGCCTTGCGCACCAGCCGGCCGAGATCGATCCCAGGCACTGAGCGGCCCGAGCCGGTGCCCTTGCCGTTGCCGTCAAAGGCAATCGCGAAGGCCGGCCGGCGATAACGTTCCTTGAGCCGTGAGGCGAGCAGCCCGACCACGCCCGGGTGCCATCCCTGGCGTTCAGTCACAATGATTGCGGGTCCCTCGCCACTGGCCATTTCGGCAGCAGCTTCCGCGTCGGCTTCCTCCAGCATTGCGGCCTCTATGGCCTGGCGTTCGCGGTTGAGCTCCTCGAGCCGCTCGGCGATCGCTGCCGCTTCGTCGCGATCCTCAAGCGTCAGCAACCGGCTGCCCAGCGCCGCGTCACCAATGCGCCCGCCGGCATTGATCCGCGGACCGATCAGGAAGCCCAGATGATAGGGCGTCAGGGGACCGTTGACACCGGCTCTCTGCGCAAGCGCCGCAAGCCCGACATTGCCCATGCTCCGCGCCGCAAGCAGCCCCTTGACCACAAAGGCACGATTGAGCCCCCTGAGCGGCACCACGTCGCATACTGTCGCCAGAGCGACGAGGTCCAGGGTTGCCAGCAGATCAAAGCTGGAAGCGCGGCTGTCGCCCTTGCCGCGCAAAAACCGCAACGTGCCCGCCAGCACCATGAACACCACGCCGCAGGCGCACAGGTGCCCGAGACCCGAGAGGTCATCCTCCCGGTTCGGATTGACCAGCGCGCGGGCCACAGGCAGCTCGTTTGCCACCTGGTGATGGTCGATCACCACGACATCCACCCCGCGCCGCGCGGCCTCCGACAGCGCCTCGTGGCTGGTCGAGCCGCAGTCAACCGTGACGATCAACCCGGCTCCGCGATCGACAAGCTCGCCGATGGCCGTCGGATTGGGTCCGTAGCCTTCGAAGATCCGGTCGGGAATATAGATCTCGCTGACAACACCGAAATGGCGCAGGAAGCGCTGCATCAGCGCGGAGGAAGCAGCCCCGTCGACATCATAGTCGCCAAAGATCGCCACCCGTTCGTTTCGGGCAATTGCCTGGCCGATCCTCTCGGCCGCCTTGTCGCAATCCGTCAGCTTCGAGGGGTCGGGCATCAACGCCTTGATGGTCGGGTCGAGAAAGGCCTTCGCGTCACCGATGGCGATGTCCCGCCCGGCCAGGACGCGCGCGATCACATCCGGCAACCCGGTCGTCTGAGCAATCGAGATCGCCTTGTTCTCGCCAGCCATGTCGAGCCGCGCCACCCATTTCTGGCCGGAAAAGGATTGCTCAACGCCGAGAAAAGCGCGCTCCGATGTGGTCTTGCCTGTCATCCACTCACCAACCTGTTGCCGCCGTGCCGGGTATGCATCGACAGGGCCAAGGATCGCTCATAGCGCAAACCGGCCGGTGCGGCAAAGCAGCCCTGACGGACCCGACAGACAGTTTCGCCCCGTCTTCGGCGGAAGACGGGGCGAAACAATTGAACCATTGAACGCGGAAACCGGAAACGCCGGTTCTAGTCGAACTTGGCCAGGTCCTGATGGCGCGCCTTGATCTCACGCACGGTGCGCGATGAGGAGCGCATGACAATGGTGTGGGTGACGATCGCATCCCGGGCAAACCGTACGCCCTGCAGCAGGTTGCCGTCCGTGACACCGGTGGCAGCAAACAGCACGTCACCGCGCGCCATTTCTTCCATCGTGTAGATCTTGTTGGGATCGGAAATCCCCATCTTGGCGGCGCGCGCCACCTTCTCCTCAGTGTTAAGCTGGAGCCTGCCCTGCATCTGGCCGCCAATGCACCTCAACGCCGCCGCGGCGAGAACCCCTTCGGGCGCGCCGCCGATACCGAGATAGATATCGATACCGGTCTCGTCGGGATCGGTCGTGTGGATCACTCCGGCCACGTCACCGTCGCCGATCAGCCGGATCGCGGCACCGGTGGCCCGCACTTCCTCGATCATGCGCGCATGGCGGGGCCGGTCGAGAATACACGCCGTTACCTGATCCACGGAAACACCCTTTGCACGGGCGACTGCGTGAATGTTCTCGGTGGCCGAAGCCTCCAGCGCAACCGTGTTGGCCGGATACCCCGGGCCGATGGCAATCTTCTCCATGTAGACGTCCGGCGCGTAAAGCAGGCTGCCTTTTTCCGCAATCGCGATCACGGCCAGCGAATTCGGCAGGTTCTTGGCGCAGATCGTCGTGCCTTCGAGCGGGTCAAGCGCGATGTCCACCTTGGCGCCCTCGCGTGTGCCGACTTCCTCGCCGATATAGAGCATTGGCGCTTCATCGCGCTCACCTTCGCCGATCACCACGGTGCCGTCGATCGGGAGCCGGTTCAGCTCCTGGCGCATGGCGTCAACGGCCACCTGGTCGGCAGCCATTTCATCGCCCCGTCCGCGAAGCCGGGCCGCGGCAACCGCCGCCCGCTCGGTCACGCGCGCAATTTCAAGCGTCAGAATCCGGTCCAGCCCGCTCGTTTCCATCGATGGTTTCGCCATGTTCAGATTTTCCTCAGGGTAAATTCTTGGCCGCTCATACAGCTTTGAAAGCTATCAAGGCAATGTGAACCGCGCATTAAAAGCCGTTGTTTTTTCGAGATAATGGCCTGATCCAACACTAAATCGATTAAAGCGTGCGCTTTCCCGGCCCACCCTTCGGCGCCCGGCGCGCGAACCGGCCGTGGGTCACCGGCGCTTGCCTTCACGGCAACGTCCCTAATCGGTTCATGAATGGTAAAGGTCGATGCGCTGTGGCGGCTTGCACATCTCCTCTCGACTGGTAGACCTGACATCACTCAACCCAGAGGAGAGCCCCATGAACCACCCGATCGCCGGTCTAATCCTTGCCGTGTGCTGTCTCAGCTTCATGACCGAATCAAGGGCAACAGAAGCAGCCGCCCCCTTTGCGGCGAAAACGGTGGCCGAGCGCGACGCGGCCCTGCAGGCTCTTGAAAATGAACGACGGTCTCCCGAAACTGCCATGACACTTGCCACCTGGCAGGCGCTCTCCTCGATCGAGCGATTCGGGCAGGCGCTGCACCGGCACGGCTTCCGCTCTCCTCGTATAACCCTGCTTCCGCTGCTGCGGTTGCCGGTGCCCGAGAACGCGACCCCCGAGACCATGACCTACGAGACATGGCGCAGCACCCTTGCCGAACTCGTCGCCGATCTCGATAAAGCCAAATCCATGCTGGCCGATATCCCGGACGATGCAGAGATCGGTATCGATGTCGACTTGAACGCCTTGCGCTTCGATCTCAATTCAGACGGCCTGCTCGACGAAAGCGAAAGCGTGGCCATGATCTTCCAGGCGATCAGCGGGCCGCAACGCCGTGGCCGGACGGCTCGCGCCGAGACAAATGACGACACGCAGTCACCGCCCCTTTCGCCGTCCTTCCGGTTTGACCGCGCCGACGGCTACTGGCTTCAGGGCTACGCGAATTTCGTCTCCGCCAACGCACGCATGTGGCTGGCCCACGAATTCAGCAAGACGTTCGATACCTCGTTTCAGATGTTCTTTCCCGGCGCAGGTATGGCCGCAGCAGCGCCTGACCGTGCGGACGCCGCCCGGCAGAAAATCAATGCCCAGATAAGACGCAACCCCTATCTGGGTCTGGAGTTTGCCGAAACGGAAGAAGCAAAACAGAGGTTGTCGCGAGAGATCGAGGCGCTTCCGGCGTCCAGGCAGCAACGCCTGGAGCGGGATGCGAAAATGGCGATGATGCTTTATCAGAGTGAGCTTCGCGGGACGGGCAACGGCGGCTTCAACTCCGAGATTTTTGACGCCATAAGCCTTATCCATACGGTCAATTGGCCGGTTGCAGACGCTGATGCGAGAGCCGGGATCCGTCTCGACCTGCTCGAGATGGTACGTTTGTCCCGCCTGAACTGGCGGTCGATCCAGGCTGAAACGGACAATGAGCGCGAATGGCTGCCGGGTCCGCAGCAGCCCGGGCCGCACCCCCTGACAACACTCGAGGTCAGCGGGGAAACCGTCGCGGCATGGCATGATGCGCTGGACCTGTTTGAAAATGCGCTGGAAGGCCGCATACTGCTGCCGCACATCCGGTTTGCGGACCGCGGCTTCAACCTGAAAAGATTCTTCGACGAGCCCACGCCATTCGATCTGGTCCTGACAATCACCGGCCCGGGCGCCCAACCCTATCTGGAAACGGGATCGGTGGCCTCGAACCGTGATTGGAGAGAGCTCACACGCGCCTTCGGCCGGAACGGGTTCTGGTCCTACGCGATCTGGTTCAACTAGGCGCGCGACACTGCGAAGCGCTAGCAGGCAGGTGGCTTAACACCGCCGCTCTTCCGACCTGGCTTCAGCTTTCCCGGGTCCGCTCGATCCGGATTACCTGCGGTTCACCGGAGAGATAACCTTCGCTCTTGATGGCGTCTACCGCGGCGCGCACCCGGGATTCCGTGGTCGCATGCGTGACAAGGATAACCGTCTGCGGCCCCGCCTCGGCGGCGGAGGGACGTGCCCGCTGGACGATCGATTCCAGTGAGATGTCGTTCTTCGCCATCAAGGTGGCGATGGAGGCGAACACCCCTGCCCGGTCATCCACCTTGAGCGAGATGAAATAGCCACCTTCATGGCTCTGGATCTGCGCCCGCGTGTAGGGTTCGAGCTTGTCAGCTGGACGGCCAAGCGCCGGCGCATGCTGATGCCCGGGCCGGCTCTTGGCGATGTCGGCGATATCCCCCAGAACGGCTGAAGCCGTGGCATCGCCGCCGGCACCGGGCCCTGAAAGCATCAGTTCGCCCAGAATATCGGCCTCGATCGTCACCGCATTGGTCACGCCTTCGACCTGGGCGATCATCGATCCCTTCGGCACCATGGTCGGGTGCACACGCTGCTCGATGCCGGTCGCCGTGCGCTGCGACACGCCAAGAAGCTTGATCCTGTAGCCAAGCTCATCGGCGGCGTGAATATCGTCAATGGAGATATTGGTGATGCCCTCGATATAGACTTCGTCCGCAGCAATCTGCGTTCCGAACGCCAGGCTGGTCAGGATCGAGAGCTTGTGAGCGGTGTCGTTGCCTTCGATGTCGAAAGCCGGATCGGCTTCCGCATAGCCAAGCCGCTGCGCTTCGGCCAGGCACTCGGCAAATCCCATGTTGTCGCGCTGCATCCGGGTCAGGATGTAGTTGCAGGTGCCGTTGAGGATGCCGTAGATCCGCGTCACAGCATTGCCGGTCAGCGATTCCCGCATGGCCTTGATCACCGGAATGCCGCCGGCAACAGCGGCCTCGAAGTTCAGCAGGACACCGTTGGATTCGGCAAGCAGTGCGAGTTCCACGCCATGCCGCGCCAGCATTGCCTTGTTGGCCGTAACCACGTGACGCCCGGCGGTCAGCGCGGCAGTCGCCGCTGCATGGGCAGGATCGCCCTCCCCGCCGATCAGCTCGACCAGGACATCGATATCGGCGTCGCGCGCCATCACCACCGGATCATCGAACCAGGCCACGCCGTCGAGGTTGAGACCCCGGTCGCGGCTGCGGTCGCGGGCGCACACGGCGGTAATCGTGATTTCGCGGCCGCAGATATCGGCCAGCAGATTGTGCCGGCTGGAAACGATTTGGAACAGTGCCGCGCCGACAGTGCCAAGGCCCGCAATGCCGATTTTCAGGGCATCAGTCATATCAAGAACCACCTGTATGGGATTGCCCGCAACGACTGTGCGGGCCAATGAAACTCCCGGCGGGTTTAACGGCGGCAAGCCGGACGGTCAACGCCGGGCGGTCAGGGAAACCACATTCTCGCCGCCGCCATTGGTGGCGGTCGAGAAGAAACGCTTGATGTTGCGGGCAGCCTGGCGGATGCGATGCTCGTTCTCGACCAGCGCAATGCGGACATGTTCGTCGCCATGTTCACCGAAGCCGATGCCGGGTGCGACCGCCACATCGGCCTTTTCCACCAGAAGCTTGGAAAATTCCAGCGATCCGAGATGCTTGAACTGGTCCGGGATCGGCGCCCAGGCAAACATTGTCGCCGCCGGCGGCGGCACAACCCAACCGGCCTTGCCGAAGCTGTCCACCAGCACGTCGCGACGGCGTTTATAGACCGAGCGGACTTCAGCAATGTCGGAGCCATCACCATTGAGCGCTGCGGTCGCCGCCACCTGGATCGGAGTGAACGCGCCGTAGTCGAGATAGGATTTGACCCTTGTCAGCGCGGAAATCAGCCGCTCGTTGCCAACCGCGAAGCCCATCCGCCAACCCGGCATCGAAAAGGTTTTCGACATGGAGGTGAATTCGACGCAGATGTCCATCGCGCCCGGCACCTCGAGAACCGAAGGTGGCGGCATGTCGTCGAAATAGATTTCGGCATAGGCCAGGTCGGAGAGCACGATGATGTCGTGTTTCCTGGCAAAGGCCACGACCTCCTTGTAGAAGTCGAGCGTCGCCACATAGCTGGTCGGGTTGGACGGGTAATTCAGGATCAGTGCCAGCGGCTTGGGGATCGAATGCCGCACGGCGCGTTCAAGAGCCGCAAAGAAACTGTTGTCCGGCACCACGTCAAGCGAACGGATGACCCCTCCAGACATGATGAACCCGAACGCATGGATCGGATAGGTCGGGTTGGGACACAGGATCACGTCGCCCGGAGCGGTAATCGCCTGGGCCATGTTGGCAAACCCTTCCTTCGAGCCCAGCGTGGCGACCACCTGTGTGTCGGGATTGAGTTTGACGCCAAAACGTCTCTGGTAATAATTGGCCTGGGCGCGCCTGAGCCCCGGAATCCCGCGCGAGGTGGAATAGCGGTGGGTACGCGGATCCCGGACCGCCTCACACAATTTGTCGACGATGGCCGTGGGAGTCGGCAGATCGGGATTGCCCATCCCGAGATCGATGATATCGGCGCCCCCGGCCCGCGCCGACGCCTTCAGCCGGTTGACCTGCTCGAAGACATAAGGTGGAAGTCTGCGGACCTTGTGAAATTCTTCCATGGAATTCCCCGGAATTGTGGGCTTGACTGCGCTGTCTGATCGCACGGATTTGCGTCCAAACCAAGTCAAACGCAAGCGCTAATTCTCGATTTCCTGCTGCGTGTCATTGCCATGGTTGGCCGCAAGCGCCCGCAATTGCCTGAGCCGCGCCTCGTATTGGGCCCGCGCATCGGCCGTGGTGGCCCGGTTTCGCAGCAACTCGGTCATCTCGGCTTCCGCCGCCAGCTTGTCCGCTTCGCTCAATTGCACATTTGCCGCGACAGGCTGCCGGCCAAACGTCGGATACCGCCCGCTCCGGCTGGCGCCGGCAGCGACGAAATCGCTGGTTCTCGCCGGAGCGGTCTTTTCGATCGGGACAGGCGAAATGAAACCGGGATTGTTGCGCACCACCCCCGGCGTTGAGCTGCCGCCTCCGGCCGCCTCCCCGGGTGGTGGCGTTGTCGCGTCAGAAACTGTCGTCTCATCCACCGGCAGGACATCGGACCGCACGACCTGGGCCTGCCTCGGGGCCGCGTCTTCCAGCGAGGCGGTCTGGCAGCCGGCCACGATAAGGCCGGCGAGGCAGACAAGTGCGGGACGAATTCTCGGTCTCATGATCGTGATTATTCCGGTCTCCACCAAATGGTGGTCATGACATGGACAAAAAAAGCCCGTATCAAGAAAGGATAGATGCCAGTAACGGCACACAAGCAAAGCAAGTAAGCCGATTTAAGGCAGAAGACGGGCCGGAGGCAAGCTCGGGAACTCAGGAGGAGGCGCCACCATGGCGGACAAGGGGAAAACCACGGCCGGAAAAGATGGCGCGGAGACAAGCTCATCTCCTGCGGACGCCTATATTGTCAGGAACCCCGAAGCCTTTGCCCGCAACGTCGCACGCATGCTCGAAGGCCTTGGCAAGGCAGCCTCCGCCTGGGTGGAACCACGCGAAAAGGGCGAGGTCGTCGACACCGTTTCCGAACCCATGGCCGACATGGTCAAGACCTTTTCCAAGGTCGGGGAGTACTGGCTATCCGATCCCAAACGCGCGCTCGAGGCACAAACCTCTCTGCTGACAGGCTATTTCGACATGTGGAGCCAGTCAGTCAAGCGCATGTCCGGCGAAGACGAAAGCCCCAAACCGAAAACCGGCGACAAGCGCTTCTCCGATCCTGATTGGGAGAACAATCCGTTCTTCGAGTTTCTCAAGAACGCCTATTTCATCACGTCGGACTGGGCCAACAAGCTTGTTGACGACAGCGAGGGCTTGGACGAGCACACAAGGCACAAGGCCGCCTTCTATGTCCGCCAGATCACCAGCGCGCTGTCACCGGCCAATTTTCTCGCCACCAATCCCGAGCTCTACAAGGAAATGGTCGCGTCCAATGGCGAAAACCTGGTCAAGGGCATGCAGATGCTTGCCGAGGACATCGCTGCCGGCAAGGGCGAGTTGCGGCTGCGTCAATCCGATGCGTCGAAGTTCAAGGTCGGAGAGAACGTCGCCGTTTCGCCTGGCAAGGTAATCGCCCAGAATGAAGTCTGCCAGATCATCCAGTACGAGCCTTCGACCGAAACCGTTCTCAAGCGCCCCCTGCTGATCGTGCCGCCCTGGATCAACAAGTTCTATATTCTCGACCTCAACCCCAAGAAGTCGTTCATCAAGTGGGCGGTTGACCAAGGTCATACGGTCTTCGTGATATCCTGGGTCAATCCCGACCAGCGTCACGCCACCAAGGACTGGGAAGCCTACTCGCGCGAAGGCATTTCCTTTGCACTCGACACAGTCGAAAAGGCCACGGGCGAGCGGGAGGTCAATGCCATCGGCTATTGCGTCGGCGGAACACTGCTGGCCGCGACCCTTGCCTTGCACGCTCAGGAAAAAGACAGCCGGATCGCCACCGCTACCTTCTTCACCACGCAGACCGACTTCACTTATGCCGGCGATCTGAAGGTCTTTGTTGACGAGGCTCAGATCGCTTCAATCGAATCGGCGATGGAGAAGAACGGCTATCTCGACGGGTCCAAGATGGCGACCGCCTTCAACATGCTCAGGGCGTCCGACCTGATCTGGCCCTATGTCGTCAACAACTACCTCAAGGGCAAGGATCCGATGCCCTTCGACCTGCTCTACTGGAATTCGGATGCGACCCGCATGCCCGCGGCCAATCACTCCTATTACCTGCGCAATTGCTATCTCGAGAACAACCTTTCCCAGGGCAAGATGGAGCTCGCCGGCAGAACGCTGAAGCTCGGCGACATCAAGATCCCGATCTACAATCTGGCCGCAAAGGAAGATCACATCGCCCCTGCACGCTCCGCCTATATTGGCGGCAAGCTGTTTGGCGGCGATGTCACCTATGTGATGGCCGGATCCGGGCACATCGCCGGCGTCGTCAATCCGCCGGAAGCTGGCAAGTACCAGTTCTGGTCGGACGGCCCGCAGAATGCCGAGTTCGAAGACTGGGTAGCCGGCGCCCGGGAAACGCCCGGATCCTGGTGGCCGCACTGGCACAACTGGATCCGCGAGGGCTCCGATGAAGAGATCCCGGCCCGCAAACCCGGCGGCAAGAAACTCAAGCCACTCGAGGATGCGCCGGGTTCTTATGTTCGTGTCCGGGTGTAAGCGGTCCGACACGGATGCGAGCACTAAACGCCTGGCCCGCTAGACCACGCGAGTTTCCAACACGGCGCGCACTGTGTTAGTGGCGGAGCATGAAGTTCGACCCGCCGCTGGTGCCTGCCACTCTCATCCGTCGCTACAAGCGCTTCCTCTTCGACGCGGAGCTTGAAACCGGCGAACGGATCACCGGGTCGTGTCCCAATACGGGCTCGATGCGCGGCCTGACAACGCCCGGCTCGCGCTGTTTTCTCACCCGGCATTCCGGAGGCACCCGCAAATATCCTCACGCGCTGGAACTGGTCGAGGCGGACGGCACCCTGGTGGGGATTAACACCGCGCGCCCCAACCGGCTGGTCGCTGAAGCCATCGATAAGGGCCTCATCGGATCCCTTGGCCGCTACGCCGAGCGCAAGGCCGAGCAGAAATACGGGACCAGTTCACGCATCGACTTCCTGCTGAGCGATCCGGTGAAGGGATTGGCCTATGTGGAAGTCAAGAACGTGCATTTTCGCCGCAACGGCCGCCTGGCAGAGTTTCCCGACAGCGTTACCAGCCGCGGCGCCAAGCACCTGGAAGAACTTGGCGACATGGTGGAGGCTGGACACCGCGCCATAATGGTCTATCTCATTCAGCGCGACGACGTCGACAGCCTCAGCTTGTGCCGTAATCTCGATCCGGCCTATGCCTTAGCCTTCGATCGCGCCATGAAACGCGGGGTTGAAGCTTGCGCTATACGATGCAAGATCACATCTGAGCATATAGATGCTGAAACGATGGTTCCCGTTGAGGAATCCGGTGTAAACAGCGTATCATGAAGCAATACCGGCCCTTGCGGCCGCGACAAGACAGAGTGAGCCTGACATGGTTACCTATATCGATGCCGCTTCGGCCCCGATGAAAAACACCGGCCAGATACGGCTTTACGGCCCGGAAGGCTTCGAAGGCATGCGCAAGGCGAGCCAGATTACCGCCCGCTGCCTTGATGAACTGGTCAGCCGCGTCGTTCCCGGTGTCACCACCAACGAGATCGACCGTTTCGTCTACGAATTCGGCATGGACCACGGCGCCCTTCCCGCAACACTCAACTACCGCGGCTACACGAAATCCTGCTGCACCTCGATCAACCACGTCGTCTGTCACGGCATTCCCAATGACAAGCCACTGCGCGAAGGCGAGATCGTCAACATCGACGTCACCTACGTGCTCGATGGCTGGCATGGCGATTCAAGCCGGATGTACCCCGTCGGCGAGATCAAGCGCGCTGCCGAGCGGCTGCTGGAAATCACCCACAAGACGCTGATGCTCGGCATCGAGGCGGTCAAGCCCGGCGCGCGGACCGGCGCCATCGGCGAAGCGATCCAGAAATACGCCGAAGCCGAACGCTGTTCGGTGGTCCGCGATTTCTGCGGCCACGGCGTCGGCAAGCTGTTTCACGACGCGCCCAACATCCTGCATTACGGCCGCGCCGAAGAAGGTCCGGAAATGCGTCCCGGCATGATCTTCACCATCGAGCCGATGATCAATCTGGGCCGTCCCCACGTCAAGGTTCTCTCGGACGGCTGGACAGCCGTGACCCGTGACCGATCACTGACGGCACAGTACGAGCACACGATCGGCGTCACAGAAACCGGATGCGAGATCTTCACCCTCTCGCCAGCCGGTCTGGACCGGCCCGGCCTTCCCGCATGACATCACGCCGTCGCCCAGGTCTGAAGGAGGAGGGACCGGAGGCAGACGGCATGAACGATGAACGTCTTGGAGCTGAGCCTTCCGAAGACATGCCGCAGGACGAACGCACCTATTTCGCCGAGAGCCGCCAGGGCAAGACCCGCGGACAGGCGCTGGGTCCCGGAGCTGACGCCGCACCTGCCGCACGCGACGAGCATTTTCACGGCCACCGCGATCGGCTGCGTCAACGCTTCCGCGACGGTGGCGACCGGGCGCTCGCCGATTACGAACTGCTCGAGCTGCTGCTGTTCAGGCTGATCCCGCGCCGCGACACCAAGCCGATCGCCAAGGCGCTGCTGGCCCGGTTTGGCTCCCTGGCCGAAGTGCTCGGCGCACCGGCGCACCTGCTTACCGAGATCAAGGGCGTCGGAGAGAGTGTCGCTACCGAGCTCAAGCTCACCGCTGCAATCGCCCACCGCATGCTCAAGGGCGAGCTCAAGGACCGGCAGGTGCTGGCCTCCTGGACGTCAGTGATCGAGTATTGCCGCGCGGCGATGGCGTTCGAGGCCCGCGAGCAGTTTCGGGTGCTGTTCCTCGACAAGAAAAATGCCCTCATCGCCGACGAGGTGCAGCAGACGGGTACAGTCGATCACACGCCAGTCTATCCACGCGAGGTGGTCAAGCGCGCGCTCGAACTCTCCGCCACCGCGATTATTCTGGTCCACAATCACCCTTCCGGCGACCCGACCCCGTCACGCGCTGACATCGAGATGACCAAGCTGATCATCGACACCGCCCGCCCGCTTGGGATCACGGTCCATGACCACATCATTATCGGCAAGGACGGCCATGCGAGCCTCAAGGGGCTGAAGCTGATCTAACCGGACGCGGATTCGTCCCATACCCTCATTTCGGAGCTGTCGAAAAACCGTTCGGAATCAGTCCGCACCTCCTCCAGCCGTTCCTTCTTCATCTTGCCGAGCGACCCCATGATGAGTCCCATGCGGTGGTTCTTCTTCAGAACCTTCTCGTTCTCGGACAGGAAATTCCAGTAGAGATAGTTGAACGGACAGGCCTTCTCCCCGCTCTTCTGCTTCACATCGAACCGGCAGGAACCACAATAATCACTCATCTTGTTGATGTAGGATCCCGAGGCCGCATAGGGCTTGGAGGCGACGAAGCCGCCATCGGCGAACAGGGCCATGCCCACCACATTGGGCATCTCCACCCATTCATAGGCGTCGGAATAGACGATCAGGAACCACTCCTGGACCTCACGCGGATCAATGCCGGCAATCAGGCAGAAATTGCCGATCACCATCAGCCGCTGGATATGGTGGGCATAGGCGTTGGATCTGGTTTCAGAGATCGCCTGACCCAGGCAGTTCATCGCCGTCTCGCCGGTCCAGAAGAACCCCGGCAGGGGGCGCGTCGCCTCCAGCGCATTGCTGTTGGCATAGTCAGGCATCTTCAGCCAGTAAACACCGCGAATGAATTCGCGCCAGCCAATGATCTGCCGGATGAAGCCTTCGACCGCGTTGAGCGGCGCGTCTCCGTCCCGATAGGCCTGCTCGGCCTTTTCACAACACTCACGCGGGTCCAGCAGGCCGCAATTGATCAGCGTCGAGAGGTGACTGTGAAACAGCAGCGGCTCGCCCTGTTTCATGGCGTCCTGCCAGTCGCCGAAACAGGGAAGCGCTTCGGCCACGAACCAGTCGAGATAGGCTTTCGCATCCTTGGCCTTCACCGGATAATCGAAGGGTTCGAGATCGCCAAAATGCCCGTCAAACCGGTCGGCGACGAGCTCCATCACTGCGCGCGTGGTCTCGTCGGGTGCAAATTCGGGACGCTTCGGAACCTTGATCGAATCGGGCAGCGACTTGCGGTTCTCGGCGTCATAGTTCCATTCTCCGCCGGTAGGCTCGCCATCGTCCATCAGATATCCGGTCCGCCGCCGCATCTCGCGGTAGAAATACTCCATCCGCAGTGATTTCGGCTGACCGCCATCATCTTTCGTCGCCCAGCTGACGAAGTCTTCATGGCTCGCCAGAAAACGGTTATCGGCCAGGATGTCGAGATCGACGTCAAGTTCCTCGCGCCAGCTCTCGGCCGCCTCGAGCACCCGCATTTCGGACGGCTCCGTCATGACCACGCGGGCCGCGTCATGCCGTTCCACCGCTTCGGCCAGCGCGCTGCCGAAATCGCCAGGACTGTTCTGTGCATCCAGGCACAGATAGTCGACCGTAAAACCTTCGTCCCGGAGATTTTCGGCGAAGTGCCGCATGGCCGAAAACAGGAACGCAATCTTCTTCTTGTGATGTTTGACCGAAGTCGCCTCGGCCATCACCTCCGCCATGAAGATCACATCGGTGTCGGGTCGGGCATCTTCAAGGCTTGAAATCCAGCGCGACAGCTGATCGCCCAGGACAAATCTCAGTACTTTGTCTTTTACCATGAGGTCTCCCGGCTCAGGCCAGAAATGCCGCAACCATCAGCGGCGGGCCTGCCCTACCTACGGTGCCGGATGCGATATGGATTGCCGGGCACGGGACTGGCCGGCATCCGTCTGCCGTCGGCAAATGCTGCCCACAAACGCAAAAACGCCGGAGCAAGCCCCGGCGTTTTTCCGATCTGGGAACGAAGGGCTTACTCGGAAGCCGCTTCATCCTTCTTGGCGGCCTTTTTCTTGGCAGGCGCCTTTTTCTTCGCGGCCGGCTTTTCCGAGGCTTCCGCCTCGTCTTCGGCCATCAGCTCGTCCTTGGTCACCGTCTTGTCGGTCACCTCGATGACGGTCATCAGGTGATCGACGGTCTTTTCTTCGAAGATCGGCGCGCGCAGCGAGGCGACGGCGCCGGGTGTCTTCTGGAAGTATTCGTAGATTTCCTGTTCCTGGCCCGGGAACCTGCGAACCTGTTCGAACAGCGAGCGCTGCAGCTCTTCGTCGCTGACTTCGACACCGGCCTCTTCGCCGATCTTCGACAGAACCAGTCCAAGGCGGACCCGGCGCTCGGCCAGGGCGCGGTACTCTTCCCGCGCGGCTTCCTCGGTGGTGTCCTCGTCGGCGAAGGTCTTGCCGTTGTCGGACAGTTCCTGGTTGATCTGGCGCCAGATGCTTTCGAACTCGGCGTCGACAAGCTTCGACGGCGTATCGAACTTGTGGGCTTCATCGAGCTGATCAAGGATCTGCCGCTTCAGCTTCTGGCGGGTGACCTGACCATACTGATCTTCGATCTGCGACCGCACGATCTCGCGCAGCTTGTCAGCCGACTCCAGGCCCAGCGTCTTGGCCAGTTCGTCGTTGATTTCCAGCTCGCCCGGTGCGGCAATGGCCTTGACCTTGATATCGAAGGTGGCTTCCTTGCCGGCAAGGTGTGCAGCCTGGTATTCGGCAGGGAAGGTCACGGTGATGACCTTCTCGTCACCTTCCTTGAGGCCAACCAGCTGCTCCTCGAAACCCGGAATGAAACGGTTCGAGCCGATCACCAGCTCCGCATCCTGGTCGGCGCCGCCTTCGAAAGGCTCGCCATCGACCTTGCCGAGGTAGTCGATCGTCACCTTGTCGCCGTCGGCGGCCTTGCCCTTCTTGGGCTCGAAGCTGCGGCTGTTTTCGGCAACGCGCAGCACCTGCTCCTCGACTTCTTCGGCAGGAACTTCAACCACTTCACGGACAACCTTCACGCCCGAAAGATCGGCGATATCGAATGCCGGGATCACTTCGTAGGACATGGTGAACTCGAAATCGGCCGCACCGTTGAGGATCTGGTCGGCTTCCTTCTCGTCCTCGGTCATCGAGATCTCGGGCTGGGTCGCCGAGCGTTCGCCCCGCTCTGCAAGGATAGAGGCCGGCTTTTCCTGGATCATTTCATTGACCAGCTGCGCCATGATCGACTTGCCGTAGACCTTCTTCAGATGCGAGATCGGCACCTTGCCGGGGCGGAAGCCCTTGATCTGCATCTTGCCCTTGGCTTCGGCAAGCTTCTCGTTCATCTGCGATGTCATGTCCGCAGCCGGAACGACAATCTTCAATTCGCGCTTCAGCCCTTCGGCAAGCGTTTCGGTTACCTGCATGTTCAAACCTTCATTTCCTCGCGACTGCGACCGTTCGGGTTGGCCCCGCGACTGGGCCGGTTCTCCGGCGTCGCTTGTGGCTTTCTTCATTATAAGCCCCAGACCGGATCAACCGACTGAATGCCTTTCGTGCACGCCCTGCCATCCAACACCATGCGGTGATCGGACCGGACCTTAATCTGGTGCGGGTAGAGAGACTTGAACTCCCACGCCTTGCGGCACCAGAACCTAAATCTGGCGTGTCTACCAATTTCACCATACCCGCTCTTAGGGCCGCAAAACCACGCTCGCGCGAGGCGACCCTGAACGCGGTCGCTCTATATCACCCGATTGCCGGTGATCAAAGGAAAAATCACCCCGAGCGCAAGGGATTTTGAGGCCTAATGATGCACCTGGCGGTTTTGAAGCCGGCTTTTCAGTACAACGGCTCCTCATATAGGGTCTCGCCGTCGATCATCAGGCGGGAAATTTGTGGCTCTCCATCCTCCGACACGCGAACCGCGACTCTTGTCCGGCCTTCGTTCTGCGCCTTCTCGATCTCGAGCCCCTCGCCTTCGGGAACATAATACCTTTCGATCCCAAATCTCAGCGGACCAATGGAATTCAGCCCGCCGTCGGGACGAGCGATCGTTATCCGCACTGGCAGCGACCTGAGAACCACGAGTTCCTGCACAGCCATCACCGAGGGCTTCGAGAAACGAGCAGCCTTGGGGACATAGGCACCATCGCCGCCCGGTGCCAGGATCAGCCACACCGGCGCGGTCGTGTCCTGCGCGGGCCAGCCGCCCTCGATAAGGCCTTTATCTATGGATGAGATGTCGGTGTAGCCCAGACGGACATAATCTCCGCGCATCAGATCGCGCGGATCGACCGGTTCGGTCTTGAGCACGATTTCAGCCCCGTCACGCAGGATTGCGGCGCGGCCCTGTATCATCAAGACCAAACTTCCGACCAGAACAACGCTGCACACGATCGCTGCCAGCAGCGGATTGAGTTCGCGGCGGAGCAGCCTATCCAGCATGCTCATGACAGGCCCTCCCCGCTCTTGAAGCGCTTTTCAATCTTCATCACGACAAAGGCGACAACGGCCAGCACCACGCCCCCGAAGAACAGAAAGCCGGAGCTGCCCAGAAGTGAGCCCAGGGTTTCGCTGACCACATAGATGGTTTCGCAGGCAAAGGCGAAATAGGCAAAGGTTCGAATCAACCGGTTCTCTCTGCCGGCCATGATGAGCAGGATGACGCTCGCTGCCAGAATGAGCCCGGCCAAGCCCATCTCCCACGCAAGGCTGGCATCATGGAGATCCAGCTGAACCATGCCGAGCCCTGACAAGATCAGAAAGGCGCCATAGGCCGACAGCACCCCGTGCCGCGGCACCACGCCGGCCAGAATCGGAGGCGCAAGCGATCCCATGACAAAGGCTGCAACGCCGATCACCGCCAGCATGTAGCCCGGATTGCTGTCCGTCGTCTCGACAACAACCCAGATGACCCATCCAAGACAGAGTAAAGCGCAAAGATGCCCCGCGACGACGGAGCGCGACCGCCAGGCCGACACCCCGATCGCAATCGCTACCGCCAGCACACTCAGGTATGCAGCCACATTGATCAGGTCGACCGACCGGAAATCGAAGACTGAGGCCTCAGCGAAAAGGTAGCCGAGACCCAAAAACCCTGCACCGATGGCGGCCATCGCCGACGAAAACGCCAGCGATACGACCAGCGCCCCAATGGTCCATGTCAGCATGAAGGCGGCTTCGTCACCACTGAGATGATACATCTGCCCCACCAGGGCGACACCTGCCCCGTAGCACAGCACCGCAAACACAAGTGCCGCTTCCATCACCCAGCGGGCGTTGCGGCGCACGGCAACGGCCGCCGCCACCAAGGCGCCCACAATAAAGAAGATGATCATTGCCACACGCACGGGCCGGGCGATGGCTTCCCAATTGGCCGCGATGAGCGCCACGACCGCGCCACCCAGCAGCAGGGCAGCCAGTACCGCCAGCACGCTGGAAAGGCTGAAGCCTGTATGGCGACGGTCATGATCCTTGAGCAGTGCCTGGCCTTTCTCCGGCTCAAGCAGCCCGGCGCGGACCCAGTGATCGATTTCGCGCGACAGGTATCTCCGAAACATCTGGCGATTCTTCCCTTGCAGCAGCCGGTTTCGAGATTACATCAACGGCCCGACCGCACAACGGCGAGATTTAAGGCACACTGCCCGCTGATTGAGGCCACATTGCACAGCTCTGAGGCAAATATCACTGGATCACCACCCAGTTATGCGTTCTCGGAATGGCTTCCATGACGATATTGCACTGCACAAATCGATTGAATGCCCCTATATTCGAAACATCGGAACGCCACGGTGGTGAACCGGACAACAGCAGGACAAAGGACGATCGACCATGAAACTGATCCAATCCTACGCCAGCTGGCGGAAGTACCGCGAAACCTGCGTCGAGCTGAACCGGCTTTCGGAACGCGAGTTGAGCGATATCGGCATGACGCGGGGCGATATTCCATTCGCCGCACGGCGCGCCCTGTAACAGATTTAGGAATTCGGAGCGGCATCCTCCTCCTCCCAATAGCCGCTTCGATGTGACTGGCGTTCATCCTCCTCCCGAGCGTCAGTCTCCCAAAATGACGCCCACCGGATCCTCCTCCCCCGGTGGGCGTTATTTTTTTGCCCGCATTGCATCATCCCACCGAAGATCATCTCCCTTAAAGCCCGCTGGTCAGCGCGCTTCTTCGAGCCGCTGCCATTACGCCCAGCGGCACGGATCGCGCTCACTGATTGCCAAGCCATTTTCCAAACCATGCAAATTAACGATCATTAACAACCGTTTGTTAAGACGCAATGCACAAACCGCATGGCTCCTTTGCAATATTTTGCACTGCACAAAACACCCGTTTGCACCTATATCAGGATCAACCAAACACGGCGGCCATTCTTCGGAACGGCACCACATCGAAAGGAAAAGACCATGAACTTCCGTAAGGCATACAAAGACTGGCGCGAATACCGCAACACCGTCAACGAACTCTCCCGCATGTCCGAGCGCGAACTCAACGACCTCGGCATCTCCCGCGGCGACATCCCCTTCGTTGCACGCCGTCCCGGCCAGTAAACGGCAACAGCCCTGACCGGTCCGATTGACCGGTCATGTCAAACGGCGCCCTGGAAACAGGGCGCTGTTTCTGTTTGAGCACTTGGTAAAGTCTGCAGGCGTGTCCGGTCACCCCGATCGCGGCAGTGCCCAACTATTGATCACGTCGAAGTATTGACAATCCGATAATCCAGCCATTCCGGGCTTGCATATCAGGGCTGCGATTATTGCGCTGCACAAATGGGCAGCAATCGCCTATATGACAGGCATAAGATTGCTTACATCGTCATCACCGCCCGAACCGGGCGCACCTCAGGAGACTGCCATGAAGATTCTCAGCAGAGCCCGCAACTGGATGAAATCGCGCCAGACTGCACAGGAACTCGCAAACCTTTCCAACGAGACCCTCGCCGACATCGGCCTGACCCGTTTCGACATCGACAACGTGGCCCGCGGCCTGCGCACCCGCTGATCGCATACACAATGTCCGTTCGTTACGGCGTCCCTCGGGGCGCCGTTTTCGTTTTGGTCGAACAGAAAACAACTTTGAGACGGCAACTCGGCCGTGGTAAATGGACGCCATGACCCAGACCAGACCTTCACTCGCCCCCATCCACGTCGTCGGCGGCGGCCTCGCCGGCTCCGAAGCAGCCTGGCAGATCGCCAGGCGCGGACTTCCGGTGGTCCTGCATGAAATGCGCCCGGTGCGGGGCACAGACGCCCACAAGACCGACAGCCTTGCCGAGCTGGTCTGTTCCAACTCGTTCCGTTCCGATGATGCGGAAAACAACGCCGTCGGCGTCATTCACGCGGAAATGCGCATGGCAGGTTCGCTGATCATGTCCTGTGCTGACGCCAATCAGGTTCCCGCCGGCGGCGCGCTTGCCGTCGATCGTGAAGGCTTTGCCCAGGCCGTAACCGATGCGATCCAGGCCGAGCCGCTGATCACCATCGCACGCGAGGAAGTCACCGGCCTGCCGCCGGCAGAGTGGGATCAGACCATCATCGCCACCGGACCGCTGACCGCACCGGGGCTCGCGGAAGCCATCAGTGCCGAGACAGGCCAGGACGCGCTGGCCTTTTTCGATGCCATCGCACCGATCATCCATACCGATTCGATCGACATGTCGGTCTGCTGGTTCCAGTCCCGCTACGACAAGGTCGGGCCTGGCGGCTCCGGCAAGGATTACATCAACTGCCCGATGGACAAGGATCAGTATGACGCCTTCATCGACGCACTGATCGCCGGCGACACCACCGGCTTCAAGGAATGGGAAGGCACGCCCTATTTCGACGGCTGCCTGCCGATCGAGATCATGGCAGAGCGCGGCCGCGAGACCCTGCGTCACGGGCCGATGAAGCCGATGGGGCTGACCAATGCGCACCAGCCCGACATCAAGCCCTATGCGGTCGTACAGCTGCGCCAGGACAATGCTCTCGGCACGCTTTACAACATGGTCGGATTCCAGACCAAGCTGAAATACGGCGCCCAGGGCGACATCTTCCGGATGATTCCGGGCCTTGAAAACGCTGAATTTGCAAGGCTCGGCGGCCTGCATCGCAACACTTATCTCAACTCACCGCTGCTGCTTGACGGAACCCTACAGCTCAAGAGCAGGCCCGGCCTGCGCTTTGCCGGGCAGATCACCGGTTGTGAGGGATATGTCGAAAGCGCGGCCATCGGGCTGCTGGCCGGCCGCTTCGCCGCAGCCGAGCGCCTTGGCGACGAACTGTCCGCGCCGCCGCTGACATCTGCCTTCGGCGCACTGCTCAATCACATCACCGGTGGTCACATCGTCAGCAACGATGAGCCGGGCAAACGCTCGTTCCAGCCGATGAATGTCAATTTCGGGCTGTTTCCGCCACTGGATCCTGGCGCCATAGTCCGCCCGGAAGGTGGCGGCCGCTTCCGCGGCAAGGAAAAGGCCAAGGCAAAGAAACAGGCCATGGCCCGCCGTGCCCTGAATGACTTCGGTGCCTGGCTGGGTCAGTCCGGCGCGCGGCAGGCTGCCGAATAGCGCCCTTCTTCCAATCGAACGATTGACCCACGCCTTCTGGCGTTTCACCATGCCCTTCTTAAACACAGGGGTGAGCGTCATGGGGTTTGAAAGCGGGGCAATCAACGCAAGTACCAAAGGCTTCGCGGCAGCAGCAATGCTTGCCGCTGTTGGCGCAGCGCCAGCTCAGGCTGCGGCGGAATGCGCCGATGCGGTCCGCGCCCTGATACAGGGCTCGCCATCGATCGAGGTACCGGTGAAAAGCAGGTCGATCACGACGATGGCCGGTGGTCTGAAAATGGTCAATCTCGGACTGACCGAAGGCAAAAACCACCTGACGATGGACGAAAACGGCGTTCCGGTTTCGCTCTTTCGCGAAGACAAGTTCTACACTACCGCCGACAAGGGCGAGACCTGGACGCTGGTGCAGACCTATTCGCCCGAGGTGATGGCGCAGACCCGCGAGGGACTTGCCTCCCAGGCCGAGAACGCAACCAACATCACCTGCAACTACGGCGTCGACCTGGATGGCAGGTCTGTCAACCACTTCACCGTGGACTACGCTATCTACAACACCGGCACCCCGGTCCACAGCGAGTACTGGGTGGACCCCGAAACCGGTTTTGCCTGGAAAGCCAGAACAGTCACCGATCCCGGCGGCAACGAGATCATCATCGAACAGGTGAGCGAGCCTGCGCCGGGGGAAAGCCCGCCCGACCCGGACAACTGACCGCCGGGTTTCAGGCTGGTAACGGTGCCATTGCGCGGGCAGCTATTCCGCAGCCGCTACCGGCGTCGATGCACCGGGGCCGGTAGCGCGGCCTGGCAGGCCCGGCATGCCGGCGGCCTCAGGATGCAGTGCTACATAATCGGCCTTGAGCAGTTCCGAGCCTTTTCGCGACCCGTCGTGGCTCCAGCCCGGCGGCGCGAACAGATAGGACAGCCTCTGCCTGATGTTCAAGCCTGGCCGCATCGCATCCCTGAACATGTCGACCCATTCATGAAAGGCGACCCGCACCGGGTTGAACGTGCCGATGTTCTTGACGATGCCGTAGCGCGGCATGTCCTCGTCGAGTTCGGGAACGAAGGTGCCGAACATCCGGTCCCAGATGATCAGCGTGCCGGCATAGTTCGAATCGAGATAGCGCGGATTGGTGGCATGATGCACCCGGTGGTGTGACGGCGTGTTGAAGATCGCCTCGATTGGCTTCCACATCCGGCCAATCGTCTCAGTATGGATCCAGAACTGGTAGACCAGGTTGAGACCGCCGACAAACAGCAACAGCACCGGATGAAACCCGATCAACGCCAGCGGAATCCTCAGGATGAACATGCCGGTGAATGTTCCGGTCCAGCTCTGCCTGAGCGCGGTTGAAAGATTGTAGTGCTGCGAGGAGTGGTGAATCACATGCTCCGCCCACACCCAGCGACAGCGATGCGCAATCCGGTGGTACCAATAGTAGCGCAGATCATCGAGCAGGAAGCAAAGCGCTATCACCCACCAGGAGCTGCCGAGGTCAACGAGGCGGAACTGCCAGGCCCACATCAGGACGCCAAAGGCTATGAAGCCGAGCAGCAGGCCCGATGCCACATTGCCCACCCCCATCAGCAAAGAAGTCGTGGTATCGCGTGTCTCATAGTCGCCACGCCCCTTGAGATAGCGGATCACGAAGACCTCTATGAGGATGGCGATCACGAAGAACGGAATCGCCATCTGCGTTACATCGGGAAAATCCTTGAGGTCAGGCATTGCCGTTTTCCTCAGGTGTTTCATGCCCGGGGCTCGCCAGGGCAAATGTGCCGCAAAGCCAGAGCGAGACCTCCGCAGCGTCCTCGGTCGAATCGAAAACATAATCTCCGCCCTTGAGCGTCGATTCGTGGAACTGTACCCGCAGACCAGGCTGCTCCTCGAGAGCTTCCACGCTGACGTCGCCGGGAAGGATCAGCCGTGCCACCTGATGCCGGCCCATACTTTGTATGAAGCCGGTCTTGCCATCCGCCAGCCTCAGGAAGCTGGCATTGCCGTCCTTCGTCATGGTGACGGAGCGGATCGCCTCACCGGGATAGGCGCGGGCGAACTCCATGATGACCTCGCCGTGGTCACGACCGGTCCTCTGGCGCGATCCGCCGGTATAGTGAACCACGCCGATCACCAGCATGACCGCGAAGGCGACGACAACGATCAGGGCTCCAAGACTCATGCATTCCTCCGACTGACGTAGCTTGCGACCGCGTCAACGTCTCGTGACTATGCCGCTCCAGCTAACACTGCGCAAGCCACCACAGAATCCTTGCGCGAGGCGGTTTTCCGCACAAATCGAGCGAGCATCAATGAAAAACTCAGATACTTCCGCGCCGCGCGGCGCTCCAGAGCTGCCACTGCCGCCGCCATTGCGGCAAGCGAACCGAGGTGCTGAGGCAGCCGGCGCCCTCGCGCTCGGCTCTGGCAAAAACCGATTCGGCAAGCGCGACCGGCAGATAGGCCGGGCGGGCGGAAGCCGGAACACCGGTCAAGGCCCGCCTCGCCTTGTCGAGATGCTCGCGACCGAAGCCGCCGAAGGCACGAACCGCATTCGTCACCCTTTCGGTTTCCGTGCCAACCAGGAAGGCCTCGCGATCGAGCCCGGTCGCCGCCAGCAGGTCACCAGGAATGAAGACCTGTCCCCGCGCCTGGGAAATGGGAAGCATCAGCAGATGCCCTGCCACGGCCTGCGCAACGCCGGCATGGCCACTGGCCGTCGCGCTCAGCGTGGAGGCATCCGGATCGATCAAAAACGCCGACATCTGCAGAAGCGCGGAAGCCGTCTCGCCCGCGTAGCCCTCGTAACTGGTGCGGTCAGGCATCGGATCGTCATAGAGATCGAACACCCGCGCGTCACACATGGCAATCAGCGGAGCGACGGGCATTGCCCGCCGCTCTATTACCTCAACCAGGGCGGAAGCAACCGGATGCGCCCGCGCCTCGCTATCCCTTTGCCCCGACAGCACATCTCTCCACCACTGCAGACGGACTTCCCCGGGCAGGGCTTCGCGAATCCTGTCACGGATGGACGCGATCTCGGCGTTGAACAAGAACAGCGCCAGCAGGTCGTTGCGAACGGCGTCAGGCATCAGCAACAGCGAGAGGTAGCGGTCGATATCCGCTTCGCGAAGCGCTGCCAGCATGCCTGGCCGGGAACTGTCAGCCGGCTGCGTTGACGAGGCGGCCATCCGCTCAGACAGCGATCAGCGCGACTGCCACCGCGCGTGATTCGGCCAGCATCACATTGTAGGTACGCACCGCGGCCCCCGTGCTCATGGGATCCGAAGATACATTGGCAGCCCGCAGTGCCGCTTTCAGATCGACCGGCAAGGGCCGGATCGAGGAGCCGGTGCCAACCAGCAGGAACTCTATGTCCCCGGCTTCATCGAGAACGCGCCGGAACTGCTCCATGTTCAGCGGCATATCCTCCGTCACATCCCAGCCGTGCACGCCAGACGGCAGACACAGGATTGAGCCGCGGTGCGACATCTCCGCAAACCGGAACCCGCCATTGCCATAGGCGTCTATCGGCGGCCTTCCCGGAAAATGCGCCTCGCGGATCTCGATGCCTGACCCCATCCGTCAGGCCCTGCTCTGGCCCGGCATCTCGGGAGGCGTCTCTCCTTCGGTCTCCGTATCCAGCCCAACCCGGAAATTGTCCGCACGGAGCTTGAAAAGGATCAGCACCGGCGCCGCGATGAAGATCGAGGAGTACGTGCCCACAGCGACACCGAAGATCATGGCGAATGTGAACGAGCGGATAACCTCGCCGCCAAAGATGAACAGAGCCAGAAGCGCCAGAAGCGTCGTCACGGAAGTCAGGATGGTGCGCGGCAACATCTGGTTGATCGATAGATCAAGCAGACCGGTCAACGGCATCTTCTTGTAACGCCTCAGGTTCTCGCGGACGCGGTCATAGACGACAACCGTATCGTTGAGCGAATAGCCGACAATTGTCAGCACCGCCGCGATACTCGACAGGTTGAACTCTATACCCGACAACACGAAAATCCCGATCGTCAGCACCACATCGTGCAGCGTCGCGATAATCGCGCCGAGCGCAAACTGCCACTCGAACCGGAACCAGATGTAGACCAGGATCGCAAGCAGGGACGCAATCACAGCGATCGTGCCGGCCTGGGCCAGCTCGCCCGACACCGTCGGTCCGACAACCTCGACACGGCGGATGTCGTAATCGCCCTCGAGTTCGCCGCGCACCAGGGTGATGACGGTCTGCTCGGCATTCTCGCCGCCGCCCTGCGCCTGAACCCGGATCAGCACTTCACGCGGTGAACCGAACTCCTGTACCTGGATATCGCCAAGATTGAGTTCGGACATGCGTGCGCGGATATCGGCAACATCGGCATTGCCTTCCTTGGCCTGGACCTCGATCATCGATCCACCCTTGAAGTCGATGCCGTAGTTCATGTTGATCGTGGCAAACAGAACCATTGCACCGACCGAGAGTACGGCCGACAACATGAAGGTGAACCTGCGCAACTTCATAAACCGAAAGGTGAAATCGCGGATGATGCCATCCAGCGCCCCCCTCGGCATTGATTTTGGCCGCCTGCGCTTGACCCACTCGGCCACCATCCACCGGGTAAAGGTGAAAGCCGTGAACACGGTGGTGACGATACCGACGGCAAGCGTCACCGCGAAGCCGCGTACCGGACCGGTGCCGAGATAGAACAGGATCACGGCTGCGATCAGGGTGGTCACGTTGGCATCCAGAATGGTCGCAAACGCTTTAGAGAAGCCCGCGTCGATGGCCTGAATCAGTGATCGGCCCGAACGGTGCTCCTCGCGGATGCGCTCGTAGATCAGCACGTTGGAATCGACCGCCATACCGACGGTCAGCACAATACCCGCAATACCAGGCAAGGTCAGCGTCGCGCCGATCATGGTCAGCACCGCCATGATCATCACAACGTTGGCAATCAGCGCCAGATTGGCGATGAAGCCAAGCATGCCGTAGGCCACGAACATGAAAAACAGCACCAGGACCGCGCCAATGATACCGGCGATTTCACCGGCGGCCACCGAATCGGCGCCGAGGCCGGGCCCGACGGTCCGCTCTTCGATCACCGTCAGGGTTGCGGGCAATGCACCCGCGCGCAGCAGGATCGCCAGATCGTTGGCACTCTGAACATCGAAATTGCCGGAGATCTGTCCGGTACCGCCGAGAATCGGTTCGCGGATCACCGGTGCCGAAATCACCTGTTCATCGAGCACGATGGCAAAAGGCAAACCGACATTCTGCGTGGTTGCCTGGCCGAACCGCTGCCCACCTTTGGAATCGAAGCGGAAGCTGACGATCGGCTCATTGGTGCGCTGGTCATATCCGGCCTGCGCATCGACCAGGTTTTCACCCGAAACCAGGACAGAACGCTGAATGAGATAGGGAATCGGCGGGTCATCAGTTGTGTAGAGAACTTCCGAATTTGCCGGCGGTCGACCCTGGATGGCTTCCTGCACCGGCATCGTGGTGTCCACCATGCGGAAGGCCAGCTTGGCGGTCTGGTTGAGCAGGCTCTTCAGACGCTCCGGATCGTCAAGACCGGGAACCTGGACGAGGATCCGGTCAGCACCCTGCCGCTGGATGACTGGCTCGGTCGTTCCGAGTTCGTCGATACGCTTGCGCACCACTTCGATCGACTGGGTAACGGCGGACGAAATCCGGTAGGTGATGCCGTCATCGGTCAGAAGAATCCGAAGCTGGCCAGGCTGCATTTCCTCGATTGTGGCCTCGGAAACAGTACCACCGCCGAACAGGCCGGAATTGACCGGCTCGGTCAGCTCGGAAAGAACTGTTTTAGCTTCCTCTATCCGTGCATCGTCGCGGATCCGGACCTGAACCATCTGCCCGGTGCCAGACAATCCGGTGTATCCGATGCCGGCCTCACGCAAAAGCCGCCGCACGTCATCAACCGTGGTTGTCAGGCGATCCTTGATAATGTCCTGCCGCTCCACCTGCAGCAGCATGTAGGAGCCGCCCTGCAGGTCGAGACCGAGAGTGATTTTCTTCGAAGGCGCCCAATCCGGCAGGCTGTCCGCCTGCTGCTGGCTCAGAAGATTGGGGAATGCGAACACCACACTGGCGAGCACGGCTAGCCAGATCAGGGTTGTTTTCCAACGGGAGAAATAAAGCATGGGGCTCTCGGTTCATCCTCGGGGACGAAATGGGGTTAGGTAATCAATGCCGCCGGCACGCGGACAGGACCGGGATCCTGTCCGCGATTTGCGGTTATTCCTTGACCGGCTCGCCCTTGACCCGAACGTCCGCGATCAGGCTGCGAACGAGGCGCACCTTGACGCCGTCGGCGATTTCAACTTCGAGTTCCGCGTCATCAATCACCTTTGTGACCTTGCCGACAACACCGCCACCGGTAATCACCTGGTCGCCGCGCCGCACGTTCTTGAGCATCTCCTCGCGCTTCTTCATCTGTGTCCGCTGCGGCCGGATGATGAGGAAATACATGATCACGAAGATCAGCAGGAACGGCAGGATCGACATAAGGATCTCGCCGCCACCGCCTGCGGTCTGGGCATAGGCCGGGGTAACAAACATGAAAAACTCCTTGAAGATAAGGCATGGCGGCCTTCACGGGGCCTCCAGCGGTCGAGCGGAATATAGTGGCAAGATGGCCGAATGCAACGCAAACATGGCCCCTTTCCAGCTGATTTCACGCTCAAAACCGCTTTTCGGCGTCTGTCCAGCGTGCTACCCGGTTTTGACAACCAGCCGCCCGCCGCTTTTACCGGTGTTAAGCAAGACATAGCCCGCGCCGTGCCTTCCGGAGCCCGTACCGTATCTTGAATGGGCACGACACCGCAAACGCCGACCCACGGGCGCCCTGAGACATGGACCAGCCATATGCAAGATGAAATCGCCCGCCAAATCCTTGCGGAACTCACCCGGCTCTCCCGCGCGGTCGAATCCCTGGCGCCGGCAAGATTGGCAGAGAATGATTTCGATGCCGCACAGTGTTTTGTGTGGAACGCAGAGGCTGCTCATCTCGCTCCGGTCGCCAAGCCGAACCGTATCGATATAGGCCTTATCAAGGGCGTAGATCATGTCCGCGACATCCTGGTCGACAACACCCGGCGTTTTGCCCGCGGGCTGCCTGCCAACAATGTCTTGCTGTGGGGCGCGCGCGGCATGGGAAAATCCTCTCTGGTCAAGTCAGCTCATGCCGAACTGGCCGCAGAGGCCGAGACCATCGCACCTTTGAAGCTGGTTGAGATCCACCGAGAGGACATCAACAGCCTCCCCGAGCTTATGGCCATTCTCAGACCGGCCACCGCCCGCTTCATCCTGTTTTGCGATGACCTGTCCTTCGACCATGATGACACTGCCTACAAATCGCTCAAGGCAGCTCTTGATGGTGGCATCGAGGGACGGCCCGACAACGTCGTGCTCTACGCCACCTCCAACCGCCGTCACTTGCTGCCGCGTGACATGATGGAGAATGAACGCTCAACGGCGATCAACCCCAGCGAAGCCGTCGAGGAAAAGGTCTCGCTCTCCGACCGGTTCGGACTGTGGCTCGGCTTTCACAAGTGCTCCCAGGAGGACTATCTCGAAATGGTCGACGGCTATGCTCAACATTTTGGCCTCGAGACCGCTCACGAAGACCTGAAGGCTCAGGCGCTTGAGTGGTCGACCACACGAGGCGCACGCTCCGGTCGCGTAGCCTGGCAGTTCATACAGGACCTGGCGGGTAGGAGCGGACAGAGGCTCTGAGGCGCACCGCATCGAACCCGCCCCAAATTGTGCGGTTCAATCTTTTGTTTTTAAATGTCTTTACCGCGGTGCCGGTACAATTCTTGTGCGGAATGCACTGGCGCAGTGCCACCGTTAGCCCGCCAACGAAAAAGGCCGGCACCTTGCAGCACCGGCCTTTTGCGTTTTGCCTGGAGGGGCATCTATTCCAGATACTTCATCGGATCGACCGGTGAGGCGTTCTTGCGGACTTCGAAGTGCAGACGCGGGGTCTTTGCCACGCCTGTCATGCCGGAATTGGCGATCACCTGACCGCGTGCCACCTTGTCGCCACGGTTGACCTGAAGCTGGTCGGCGTGGGCATAGACCGTGACAAGGCCGTCATCGTGCCGGATCAGAACAGTCTTACCGTATTCCTTGAGCCCGTCGCCCGAATAGATCACCACACCATTCTCAGCGGCCTTGATCGGCGTTCCCGTCGGCATCGAGATGTCAATGCCGTCGTTGCGCTTGCCATTTTCGCTCTTGGCAAAGCCGGTGATAACCTGTCCGCGCGCAGGCCAGCGGAACTTGCCGATGCCGGTGGCTGCAGGCGCAACGGCTGCGGTTTCCACCTTGGTCTTTGCCGCGACAGTGTCGGTCGCTGCACTTGCCGGAGGCGTGTAGGCCTTGGGCGCCTTTGCCTCCGGAACCGATGCGGTCGATGAGGGTTCGAGCCCGGCTGCACCGGTTCCAGGGATAGAGAGCGCCTGCCCGATGCGGATGTTGGAGCCCGCCACGTTGTTGGCAGCCTTCAGCGCATCGACGCTGACACCATGGTTCCGCGCGATCTTGCTCAGCGTATCGCCACCCTTGACGACATAAACCCCACCGGCAGCCTGTCCAGTGTTGGAGGCAGGGCCGGAGACGGCCTGGTTCGAGGCCGACTGGTTTGACGGGCTGCGCAGGACCGGTGCGCTCGGCAGGACCGCGACGTCACGACCCGGCGACGGCGCAGGTACCGGCAGTCTGTCATGCTTGACCTCGCCGACAAGACCGGAACTGGAATGCGACGCCCGCGTCTTGGGGTTGTTGTCCGGCGCAGACACCGGCGCCTGCCGCGAGTAGACATAGACCGGAATCAGCAACTGCCGCCCGCTCGCCACATTGGAGGCGTCGGTGATGCCGTTTGCCTTCATGATCTCGTTCGCCGGAACTCCATAACGCTTTGACAGGTTATAGATGGTCTCACCCTGGCCCAGCGTGATCCGTGTGGCGCCTGCGGTGGTCCAGCCGGCGCTCTGCGGCGCTGAACCGGTAACGATCGGATCAGGCGCCAGAACCGGATCGGCGTTCTGATAGCGCGGATTGACCGGGACCGAGGAGGACAGTTGCTGCGGGCGCTCGGGGAAAGCCTGTGCCTGGGGCGCCTGGGGTGCCTGAGCGGCAGGCTGGGACATCGGCTCAAGCAACGGCTGCTGAACCGGCTGCCGCGACGGCAACACGTTGCGCGCAACCGAAGACACGCGCTGCACTCCGTTGGTGATGATGTTCGAGGACGAAGACGCCACCCGCGCCACCGAACCGGGTATGGACCCCGTCGATCCGGGGTCGTATGCCGGCTGTGACGGCGACCGGTAGTCTCCCGGAAACGCCTGGGACACCGACGCAGGAGCGGCCGGATAGGAGTTGTTCTGGGGAAAGGAATTGCTCTGCGGATAGGCAGGCGCCTGCGGGAAACCCTGCGGAGCCTCGCCTGCACCGATATCACCCATCGGGGCAAGCCGGTCGGCGGACGGCTGCGGTACGGAAGCCGTCGTCAACTGATCCGTGTTTCGATAGGCGAAGCGGCTGGCGTCCGAGCTGCACGCGGCAGCAGAACCCGCCAGGAGCGCAACACCGAGCAAACGGGTTACCGAAGCACCGGAAACAACAGTCTGTCTGAGACGCATAACACTACCCAATCAACGCAAAACCAACTGGGATGATTAAAGCGCGTTAGTGTTACTCATCGGTTAAGCTGGCGAAATTCGATGCTTTTTGTGGCGATTTTGGCGCTACAAGGCGGCGGCCACGCCCGGGATGAATGCCCGGTATGGCACTTCGAACAGGTCCTCGCGCTCGAAGCGACTGCCGATCTTTGTCAACCGTACCATCCTCGCCTTGCCGTTTTCCTGAAGCATGGGCGCGAGCATTACGCCGCCGGAGGCGAGCTGGTCGACAAACTGGCGTGGCATTGCGTCAAAAGCGCAGGTTGCAATGACCCTGTCGAAACTGCCCTCCCCGTTCATACCCTTGAGCCCATCCACCTGCCGCGACACAACATTGCCGAGCCCGAGATGGGCAAACCGCTGCTGGGCAAGCTGGATCAGCGTCTTGAAACGGTCCACCGTCACCACCCTCTCGGAAAGCCTTGCTGCAACCGCCGCAAGAAAACCGCTGCCGGTTCCCAGATCGAGAACCCGGTGCCCGGGTTCGATCCCGAGCGCCACGATCAGTCTTGCGACGAGGTCTGCGCTTTCAGCAAATCCACCGCAATCGATCGGCACCAGCCGGTCCTGGTAGGCACAATCTGAATAGGCGGCGGACAGGAACAGCGTACGCGGCGTCTGCTCGAGCGCTGTCAACAAGGCCTTGTCGGCAAGCCCTTCGGCCCTGAGGCGAAGAAAAAGCCCGGCAAACCCTTCCTTCTCCGCCAGCCGCACATCCATCGTTCAGTTTTCCAGCACGCTGGCGATCTGTTCCTGAACCTCGTGATTTGTCAGATCCAGCTTCAACGGCGTCACCGATATGTAGCCGTTGGAGATCGCCTTGATGTCGCTGTTGGCCTCGGGCGAAAAATCGCGGCGACCGAATTTGAGCCAGAAATAGGGAAAGCCGCGCCCGTCATGGCGTTCTTCGATCGACAGCCCGTGGGTCATTTGTCCCTGGTCTGTGACGATCACCCCCTTGACCTCGTCGGCGGCGCAATTGGGGAAGTTGACATTGAGCAGCGTGCCTGCCGGAAGATCGATCTTCACCAGCTTCTTCAGAAGGTCCGGCGCCAGCGTCTCGACCACATCCCAGGGAACGATCCTGCCATTGACGAAGTTGTAGGCCTGACTGATCGCGATCGAGCGGACGCCGAGCAGCGTGCCTTCCATGGCGCCTGCAACCGTGCCGGAATAGGTCACATCGTCGGCAACATTCTGGCCCGAGTTCACACCGGAAAGCACCAGGTCCGGAGCCTCGTCCATCAGGCTCCTGATGGCCATGATCACACAATCGGTGGGCGTGCCGCGCAACGCGTAGCTCTTGTCGCGGACCTTGCGCAGCCTGAGCGGCTCCGACAAAGTCAGGGAGTGCGCAAGCCCGCTCTGGTCGGTTTCAGGCGCGACGATCCAGACATCATCCGAGAGTGTCCTTGCGATGCGCTCAAGCACCTCCAGTCCCTCGGCGTGGATGCCGTCGTCATTGGTGATGAGTATGCGCATGCCTGCTCTCCTGAATTGAATGCGTTACGCCGCCTTCTCGATCTTCGTGATTCCGCCCATATAGGGCCGCAATACGTCGGGCACGGTGATCGAACCATCGGCGTTCTGATAGTTTTCCATGACCGCGATCAGGGCACGTCCGACGGCCACGCCGGAGCCGTTCAGGGTATGGACAAAGCGCGTGGCCTTGTCTCCGGCCTTCCGGCAGCGTGCGTTCATGCGCCGTGCCTGGAAATCGCCGCATACCGAACAGGACGAGATTTCGCGGTAAGCCTTCTGCCCGGGCAGCCAAACCTCGATGTCATAGGTTTTGCGCGCGCCGAACCCCATGTCTCCGGTGCACAGCACAATGGTGCGGAAATGCAGACCCAGCCCCTTCAGCACGGCTTCCGCGCTCGCCGTCATCCGCTCGTGCTCCTCCAGTGAGGTTTCAGGCGTGGTGACCGAAACAAGCTCGACCTTGGTGAACTGGTGCTGGCGCAGCATGCCGCGCGTGTCACGTCCCGCCGAACCGGCTTCGGAACGGAAGCAGGCCGTTTGTGCCGCATAGCGCTTCGGCAGCTCTTCCTCGGCAATGATTTCGCCGGCCGCCATGTAGGTCAGCGGCACTTCCGCCGTCGGGATCAGCCAGCGGCCATCGGTGGTGCGGAACAGATCATCGCCAAACTTGGGAAGCTTGTCGGTGCCGTAGGCTGCCGCGTCATTGACCATCAGCGGCGGATTGACTTCCGTGTAGCCGTGCTCGCCGGTGTGCAGATCCAGCATGTACTGACCGAGCGCCCGCTCGAGCCGCGCCAGACCGCCCGACAGGATAGTAAACCTCGAGCCCGACATCTTGGCCGCACGTTCGAAATCCATCATGCCCAGCGCTTCGCCGAGTTCGAAATGCTCCCTGGTCTCGAAGCCGAGTTCAGGCTTGGTCCCTGAAACCCGGATCTCGACATTGTCGCTCTCGTCCTTGCCTACCGGCACGTCATCATGCGGAATGTTCGGCAACACCGAAAGCGCGTGCTTGAGCGCATCGTCGAGTTCGCGTTCCTTGGCTTCGCCGGCCTGCAACTCGTCCTTGAGTTTGGCCACCTCCGCCTTCAGACTGTCGGCCGTCGCCTGATCCTTGGCCGCCATGGCCTTGCCAATATCCTTGGAGGCAGCATTGCGGCGTTCCTGCAGGGCCTGCAGCGCGCCGACATGGCTTCGGCGCGCCTCATCCAGCGCAATCAACTGTTCCGACTGGGGCTCGGCACCGCGCTTGGCAAGCGCCGCGTCGAGAGCTGCGGGGTTCTCACGTATCCATTTGATGTCAAGCATGGCAGGTTCCGGTACTTAAATGGCAGCGCCAAACCCGCAACCGTGCCGCCAGACGGCACGGTCTGCACATCAATACGGAGCTCAGGCGTCCCCTTCGGGATCAGAGGCTGCCGCCGATTTCTTGTCATCGGCTTCCGCCAAGGCCGCGTTCGCAGCGCGCTGGCGCTCCACGAGTCGGGCGCAATAGATTGCAATCTCGTAAAGAAGGATGGTTGGCAGCGCAAGCCCGATCTGGGAGACCGGGTCCGGCGGCGTCAGGATGGCCGCCGCAATGAAAGCCGCGACGATGGCGTACTTGCGCTTGTCGGCGAGCCCCTGACTGCTTACCAGCCCGACACGGGCGAGCAACGTCGTCACCACGGGCAGCTGGAACACCAGCCCGAAGGCGAAGATCAGCGTCATGATCAACCCGAGATACTCGGAAACCTTGGGAAGCAGCATGATCGAGGCTTCACCGGTGCCGCCTACCTGCTCCATCGACAGGAAGAACCACATCACCATCGGCGTGAAGAAGAAATAGACCAGCGCCGCGCCGAGCAGGAAAAGCAGCGGAGATGCCACCAGAAACGGCAGGAAGGCGCCTCGCTCGTTCTTGTAGAGCCCAGGAGCGACAAACTTGTAGACCTGCGCGGCAATCATCGGAAACGCCAGCACCAGACCGCCGAACATGCCGATCTTGATCTGCGTGAAGAAAAACTCCTGCGGCGCGGTGTAGATCAACTCGATCTTGCGATCCGACATCCCCGCCCAGTCGACCGCCCAGGTAAAGGGCTGAACCAGCATGTTGAACAGCGGTTTTGCAAAGGAGAAACACAACAGGAATGCGATGAAGAAGGCGCCGATCGCCCACATCAGGCGATTGCGCAACTCCAGCAAGTGCGCCAGCAGCGGCTGCGGCTTGTCTTCGATATCGTCGGTCACGCCTTGTCCTCGCCTTGCTTGGGTTTACTGGCGCGAGGCGCAGTTTTCGTCGTTGCAGGTTTGGCGGACGATTTCGCCTTGATACCTGAAGCCGCGGTCTTTGAAGCGGGTTTCGACGCAGCGGCTTTTGTGGCTGCCGGTTTCGCCGTGGACTTTGCAGCCGTGGACTTGCCAGCGGCAGGCTTGGTATCTGCCGGCTTGGCAGCGGCGGGTTTGGCCTTTGCGTCAGACGCAGCTTTGGCAGGCTTGGCCGCGGCGACCTTCTTTGTGTCAGCCTTTGCCTTGGCAGCAGCTTGTCCGGCATCGGATTTAGCCGGCGTTTCCGCTGTTTTGGCCGGAGCCTCCGCCTTGAACTCCGGCGGACCGTCAGACAGCTTCATTGACGGCTCCGGAGCGGTCATCTTCGGCGGCTCTTTTTCCGCCGAAGATGGTGAGTTCACCGATTTTTCAAGATCCGCCTTGATATCCTTCGCCGTGTCCTTGAGCGGATTTACGGCATCGCGAATGCCCTGCATTGGGTTGAGCTTGCGCGCGTCGTCAAACGTCTTCTTAACGTCATCGAGCTCCGCCTCCCGCAACGCTTCGTCGAACTGCCCGCGAAACTCCGAGGCCATGCCCCGGAGTTTCTTGGTGGTACGTCCGAAAGCGCGCAGCATTGGCGGCAAGTCCTTCGGACCAACCACGACGATCAGCACAATGGCTACGACCAGAAGCTCTGGCCAACCGATGTCTAACATTCAGGCGTCTCCTCACCCGTCAGGGCAACGGGATAGGGATATTAGCCGCGATCCTTGGCTTCTTCGGCCTTGCTTTCGACTGTCTTGGTTTCGGCTGGCGGAGTTTCTTCCTCGCCCATGCCTTTTTTGAAGCTCTTGATGCCCTTGGCTACATCGCCCATCAGTTCCGGAATCTTGCCGCGACCGAAAAGAAGCAGAACGACGACCAGAACGATTAGCCAATGCCAAATGCTGAATGAACCCATGATACTCTCCTGTATGCACCTACCCTGATTTAGGGTGTTTATCCGTTTCTTTCAAACACCAAAATGTCACGCGCGTTGACAGTGACCGAAACATCGCGGATGCCGCCCCTCAATTGACCTGCGCGGATGCGCGCGTCAATCGGGTTTTCTCCTCCCGCAACCACCACTGTCACCAGTTCCTCCACTCCGAGGAACCGCCGCGCCACAATTCGTGCCGAAACACCGCAAGGCGTTTCCGTAACTTCAACGCCCGGAAGCCTTATGGCAATCGAGACGTTAGCACCATCTCTAAAACCCTTGGCCGCAACCGGTCCAAGCGGGGTTTGTGCGTACTCGCCCGAAACCGTGCCCTCGAAAACGTTGATTTCGGAAAAGAATCCGGCCGCAAACAGGTTGGCGGGGCGATGATAGAGATCTTCCGCTGTACCGACCTGTTCCAGCGCCCCGTCTTTGAGCAGGGCGATCCTGTCGCCCATCCGCATCGCTTCCTCGGCATCATGGGTGACCACGATCGCCGTGGCCCGCGCCTCACGCAGGATGGCAAGCGTCTCGGCCCTGACACTGTCCTTGAGCCGGGAATCAAGACCCGAGAAAGGCTCGTCCATCAGCAGCACCGCCGGCCGCGGCGCCAGGGCGCGCGCCAGCGCCACGCGCTGCTGTTCGCCGCCCGACAGGGCATGCGGATAGTTTTCGGCATAGTGCACCATGCCGACGCGATCGAGCGCGGCAAGCGCTTCCCGCTTGGCGTCCACTGACGAAAGTGCGGTCAGCCCGAACCGGACATTGTCAAGAATTGTCAAATGGGGAAACAGCGCGAAATCCTGAAACATCAGCCCGATGCCGCGCCGTTCAGGCGGCAGATTGATCGAAGGCCCGGCAATCTCGCGGTCGTTGAGCAGCAGCCGTCCGCGGTGCAACGGTTCGATCCCCGCCGCAAGCCGCAACAGTGTGGTCTTGCCCGAGCCTGAAGGACCGAGAAGGCACAGCACCTCGCCCGGTTCTGCCGTCAGCGTCACGCCACGCAGCGTCGGCAGCTCACCATAGGAATGATGAACATCCTCGAAGGCCAGACGCGCGGCAAAGGTAACACCGGCCGTCCTGCGCGCGATCGCCGTTCTTGTCTGCTGTGTAACGATGGTCGCAACCCTTGCAATCAGCCTCAAGCACCCCGGAAAGTTCCGGGGCCGGACGCTTAGTCCTCCGCTTCACCCATCGGTGTCAAGAGACCAAGCTCTTCCAAATCGAGTTGGGTAATCGGATCCTCGTCATCGGTAAGCTCGTCGCCCGATGGCAGAAGCGGCGGCTGGAAGTTCGACGGCACCCGTCCCGAGAGCAGGCCCGCGCCCTTGAGTTCGTCCATTCCCGGCAGGTCGCGCAGGTCCTCAAGGCCGAAATGATCGAGAAACGCCATCGTCGTGCCATAGGTCACAGGACGGCCCGGCGAACGGCGGCGGCCGCGCATCCGCACCCAGCCGGTCTCCAGCAGCACATCGAGCGTTCCCTTCGAGGTCGCCACCCCACGCACATCCTCGATCTCCGCCCGCGTCACCGGCTGGTGATAGGCGATCGTCGACAAAACCTCCAGGCCGGCCCGCGAGAGCTTCTTGACCTCGGTCTCGTCGCGCCGGATCAGGAAACCGAGATCGGCCGCCGTCCGGAACGCCCAGGCGTCGCCGACACGCACAAGGTTGACCCCGCGCGCCGCATAGCGCTCGGCCAGCCGTTCCATGACTACCCCAACCGGTGTATCTTCGGGCAGCTTGCCCGAGATCAGTTTTTCCGAGACCGGTTCGCTTGAGGCAAACACCAGTGCCTCGGCAATCCGTTCGGCCTCGTGCAGGGCCCGCTCCTTGAGCGCATCAAGTGCGTCCGACCCCATCTCGCCGTCCTCCGCGCCATCCGTCTCTGCCCCGTAGGCAAAAGCTGCGCTGTGGCCTGGATCCATAATCATGCTTTGCTCCCTGCGCTGACGGCACTCTCCGGCGGCCGTCGCATGAAGATTGGCTGGAACGCACCGTCCTGACGGATTTCCAGCCGCCCTTCCCGCACCATTTCAAGACTGGCGGCGAACGAACTGGCAATCGCCGTGGTCCGTTCTTCCGGATCGGACAGATAGCGCAACAGGTACTGGTCCAGCGCAGTCCAGTCCTTGAGCTCTCCAATCAGCCGGATCAGGATCACCCGGGCGTCGCTGAGCGACCAGACCCGCCGCCGTGAAATTGTCACTTGGGTGATGGTTTGCCGCTGCTTCTGCGCGGCATAGGCCGTCAGCAGATCGTAGAGGCTTGCCTCAAAGCTCGATTCCTTGTCGATCACCATCGGCTCTGGCGCACCGCGGGCGAAGACATCGCGCCCAAGCCGGTTCCGGTTGACCAGCCGCGTCGCAGCTTCCCGCATCGCTTCGAGCCGTTTCAGCCGGAAGGCCAACTGTGCCGCCATTTCCTCGCCGCTGGGCTCGTCGCCCTTCGGGCCTTGCGGGATCAAGAGCTTCGACTTGAGATAGGCAAGCCAGGCAGCCATCACCAGATAGTCGGCCGCGAGCTCGAGCCGGAGCGCCCGGGCCCTCTCGACAAATTGCAGATATTGCTCGGCAAGCGCCAGGACTGAAATCCGCGCGAGGTCGACCCGCTGGGTGCGCGCCAGATGCAGGAGCAGATCGAGCGGTCCTTCGAAACCGGCGACATCGATCACCAGGGCGGGGTCGCCGGTTGCCCGGTCGGCCTTGGCATCATCCCACATCACGTCCATGGGCGTTTTGCCTTGGGCCGTCCTGCCAGGATTTCCAGCATTCTGCCGGTTGCCGTTGCTCACACCTGCCACCTTTCGCACCAGAGGTTAGGAGGCCGCCATCAACCCCTCGAATTCGTCCCGCAATGCCGCCTCGTCGCTCTTGTCGGGCGCCTTGAACGCCGCCATCACCGCATTTGCACGGCGCAGGCTGTCGCCGGAAAGCGCTGGCGTGGCCGACACCACGGCGTCCATTTCGGCGCGATCACCATTGCAGTGCAATGTGACATCGCATCCTCCGGCGAAAATTGCACTGGCCCTTGTGGCGAAATCCCCAGAAAGCGCGTTCATCGACACATCATCGGACATCAACAGCCCGTCAAAACCGATCTCGCCGCGGATCACCTCATCGACCACACGGCGCGAGGTCGTCGCCGGGTTGGCAGGATCTATGTCGGTGAACACCACATGCGCCGACATCGCCATGGCTTCGCCGGCAAGCGCCTTGAACGGAACGAAATCCCGGCCTGACAGTTCGGAACGCCTCGCATCCACATGCGGCAGTTCGTGGTGTGTATCCGTCCCGGCACGGCCATGCCCGGGAATGTGCTTGATCACCGGCAACAGGCCGCCCGCCTTGAGACCTTCGCACGCCGCAGCGCCGAGGACCGAGACCACATCGGGCGTGATGCCGTAGGCACGGCTGCCGATGACCTCATGTCCACCCGGTGACGGCACATCCAGCACCGGCAGGCAGTCAACATTGATCCCGAGCGGATACAGATCGAACGCATGCAGTCGCGACATGATCCAGGTGGCCCGCAGACCTGCCTCCGGGTTCGCGTTATAAAGCGCGCCGAGGTCCGCTCCGGATGGATATTGCGGGACCAGCGGCGGTTTGAACCGCTGCACCCGCCCGCCTTCCTGGTCGATCAGCACCGGCGCGTCGGGCCGGCCGATGCTTTCACGCAGGCTGTTGGTCAGTTCCGCGACCTGATTGAGACTGACGATATTTCGGCCGAACAGGATGAACCCCCACGGCCTTGTATCTGCAAAAAACGCGGCTTCCGCCGGGCTAAGCTCCGGCCCGGCACACCCGAGAATGACTGCTCTTGATTCGCTCATCGGACAATCCTAGTCCAACCGCCTGGTTTTGACAGCAAGACATGGCCAGATCATCAGAACAGGAAAGGCCGCGCTGCCGTAAGCTGCGCGGCCTCCTGTTGGATCACGGTCCCTCTGAAAATCAGCGCGAGACGAAACAGCTTCCACCGGCCGCCTTGTAGCGGGTGCACAAGGCATTGGCCTGGTCACGTGTGCCTGCAGGCACACGCACCCGGTGAAACACTCCCTTGCCGGGAATGTCCGCACGCTGGATATCCACGCCGCGCCCGCCCAGGACGGAGCTGTAACGATTGGACAGGGTCTGCCAAGAGGCCTGCGCGCCCTCCACTGTCGGCTGAGACGCAATCTGCACGTAATATCCGCCGGGGTTGGCTGCAGGTGCCGCGGCCTGGGGTGCGGCAGCAACTTCGACCGGAGCAGGCGTGACAGGCGCAGGCGCGACCGGAGCAGCGGTTGCCGTCGGCGCTGTGGTGGTTGCGGGTGCGGCACCAACCCGGCCAGCCTGGCTGACGGTGCCAACCACATTGACCGGCTGGTCTGCGGGACGGCCCTGCGGAACCGGAGCATTGGCAACGGGCCGGATCGGCTGGGTCGTGACAACCCGTACCGGCGCCAGCGTGCCTTCAGCCGCCGGTGTCTCGGTTGCGGCGGCCTGGTCCTGCGATCCGGCTTGCGTCTGTGTCGAAGCGGCTGTCTCCGCAGCCTCGCCACCAGCCACCGGTCCGGCCGCAGCAGCATCCTGCGACGAGGCCACCGCAAGAGCCTGTGGAGCGGCTTCGGAAGTCTGCGGCGCGACTGTTTCAGGCTCGGAAACCTCGCGCGCGACAATGGAACCATCGGGCTTGACGATCATGGTGCGCACCTTGCGCGGTGAAACAACCGGCGCCGGCGCACCGCCTGCAGCGGTCTCCTCGCCATTGGTTTCGGCCGACAGGCGTTCTTCGGACTTGACGGAGAAATCTGTCCTCCCTTCCAGCGGAAGGATTTCAGGATCAAGTGTCCGCTGAACGACATCGACCGGTTCTTCGGCCGAATTCACCAGCGCCGGCTGCCCGGTCGAGGATTCGGATCCGCCGGCGACGCGGTCATAGACAGCCTTGTCCTGGTTGGGCACGGTCACACCACCGGGATTTTCGGGCAGCACCTTCACCGGCTCCTTGTCGGCGCGGATGATCCGGGGGCCTCCGTCGGCCGTTGTCGAGTCACCGCCGGAAAGCATGCTCCAGCCAAACCCGCCAATGCCCGCGACCACGGCCAGCGCCAGCACCGCGATGGCCACCATCGGGCCGCGTGAGCGGTTGTCGGCCTCAGCCGGATCATTCTCCGAGGCGTCGGAAAAATCGCCGGTATCCGACAGCCTGTCGCCAATCAGATCCGCGGTTGCTGCGGCAGCGAAATTCGTCCGCTCGACCCCGCTGCCAAGCTCGCGTTCAAGCGCGATGTAATCATCCGAAACCTCGTAGCCGCGCGGAGTTGCCGTATCCCGGCTCCATCCTTCGGCTGCGGCAAAGACCGCACCGCCGCCGTCAACCGGAAGGCTGTCCGCGCTCGGCTCATTGCGATCGATGATATCGGCAAACTCACGCTCTATCTCGATATCATAATCCGGATCGACCGTTTGCGGCTCCTGATGCTCAAGTTCCGGCACATCGATATCGGGAACAATCTCAACCGCTTCATCCGGTTCGGAAATCAGATCCGCATCGAAATAGTAATCCGAAGATGGCGATCTTCCGGAAGCTTCATTGGCGGTCTCGTCCGCGGCATCGAACCCGGCAAGCCAGTCGCCCTGCCCGGCGGGATTGCCACCCGCATCACCGGTATTCGCAGGCACCGCAGCCGTTGCGGCTTGCGAGGTGGGCGGCTCTTCATCGGGAAGCAGGCCCTGAAACGCCTCGGTCAACTCGTCCCGCTGCGGCGGTTGATCGTCCGTGGGATACGAGGAAAGCCAATCGTCATTTTCAACACCAGCAACGGCTTCGATCTCAGGCTCGATTTCCACCGGCTCCGCCCAGTCGTCGTCGCCGTCGAAGCTGTCAGCCAGGATCTTTTCCAGATCAAACTCCAGATCATCGCCCGCATCCGGTCTCGCAGCGACGGGATCGGCACTGCGCTCGGGCAGGCCGAACATGTCGCCAAGCTCTTCGTCGAGCTCTTCTGCGGCGCCTTCCTCGATGCTTTCGATCGACCAATCATCGGGAGTCTCGCCCGCGGCCGCTGATCGGCCGCTGAACTCGACATCATCGTTGATTGCAGCCAGCAATTCCTCTGCTGCATCATCGAAAACCGTGACATCATCATCAAGCGTGCTGTCATTCAACGCTTCCAGAGCGTTTCCGACATCGAAGGGATCATCAGCGTCTGAAGACTGCGGCGTGGCGTCCGGTACCGGGGTCTGTTGCCCAGTATCGGAAACGCCGCCAACTTCGCCCATCGAGTATTCCTGCTCGAAGACATCGAGTTCTGTCGACAAATACTCTTCGAAGTCCAGAGCCGCTTCCCGGCTCGTAGTGTCGGACCCCGCACCACTGCCCGAACCACTGTCAGCAACGTTCTGCGTCGACACCGTGCCTTGCGGATCCCGCGGATCCTTCGAAGACAACTCGAACCGGGCCATGTCGGCAAGAACCTGATCATCGATCGCATCTGCCGGATATGCCGGCTGGACAATGTCCTCGGCTTCCACGGCAGCTTCGGTCAAATATTGGGGAGTGTCTTCTTCGTAAACGGGCTGCTCGTCGGGCGCAGCTGGCTGTTCTGCTGGCAACTCCTCTGGTTCCGAAGAGACAAACCAATGATCGTCTTCGCCAGCCAACAGGTCAGCCGCGGCACTTTCTTCTGGTTCGGAGGGAAACTCGTTCTCTATCGCCTTGAGCAGGGATTCGGAGGATTGCCCCTCTACGGGCGTGCGGTCCGCACTACTGGCGTCCTGGATTTCATCGCCCTGGAAATCGTCAGGCAGATAAGCGAAGGCATCGTCCGCACCTTCAGCATCATCAGGCCCGGCTTCCGGTTCGATTTCAGGTTCCGGATCCGGCTGAGGCTCGAAAGGCGCTTCGGCGAGAATGACATCAAGCGCTTCATCGGCCTCTATCCGGTCCAGCTCGTCGATGGACGGAGCAAGCGGCACATCGAGCTCGCGCATCAGCTCAGCTTCCAGATCGAATTCACTCGATTGGGAAGCCCCGTCGGTCGTCGCCGTATCGCCGGATGGCCGTTCGTAACCGATGATCCTGGCAAGCTCTGCCAAAGGATCATCGATTTCGGCATCCGGATTCGGGGACCGGGCGTTGTTATCGAATTGATCAGCCATGCATCACTCACATACTCTCGCACACTCTACTGCCAGAGCAATGTGGGGAAAAGGTGTCGTTCAGCGCATTTCTTCGGGTGCGTCGGTTCCTGTAATGGCGAGACCTGACTTCAACACCGACGCTACTGCGTACACCAGACCCAACCTGGCAATTGTCGATTGTCTGTTTTTATCGTTAACAAACCGCAAACCCGGCTCATCCCGGCCCTTGTTCCAGTGCCCGTGCAGCAGACTTGCCAGTTCATAGAGGTAGAAAGCGACCCTGTGTGGCTCCTGGCCGGAAGCGGCAGCCTCAATCATCCGCGGATACTCGCCGAGCTTGGCGATCAGCGCCAGCTCGCTCTCGTGGGCGAGATCGGACATATCGGCCGAAGCCAGCGTTTCTGGCGCCAGATCGAGGTCCGGAAAGGTCTCAAGCGCCTGCCGCATCACCGAGGCACAGCGGGCGTGGGCATATTGAACATAGAAGACCGGGTTGTCCTTGGACTGTTCGGTCACCTTGGCAAAGTCGAAATCGAGCGATTCCGAGCTCTTGCGGTAGAGCATCATGAAACGCACCGAATCCACGCCGACTTCATCCACGACATCGCGCAGCGTGACGAAATCGCCCGAGCGCTTTGACATCCGGACGGGTTCGCCGTTGCGATAGATCTTCACAAGCTGGCACAGCAGCACGGTGAGCTTCGCATCCCCGGCGGACACGGCCCTGGCAACGGCTTCAAGCCGCTTGATGTATCCACCATGATCGGCGCCGAGCACATAGATCATCTCGGTGAAGCCGCGCTCGAACTTGTCGCGGAAATAGGCAACGTCAGCTGCGAAATAGGTATAACTGCCGTCTGACTTGATCAGCGGCCGGTCAATGTCGTCGCCGACCTCGGTGGAGCGGAACAGGGTCTGCTCGCGATCTTCCCAGTCCTCGGGCGACTGGCCCTTGGGCGGCGGCAGCTTGCCCTTGTAGACATGGCCCTTGAAGGTCAGGTCGTTGATGGCGTTGCGGATGGCGCGTTCGCTGTCGGCATGCAGGCTGCGCTCGGAAAAGAACACGTCATGCTCGACATTGAGCGCCTTGAGGTCAGAGCGGATCATGTCCATCATCGCATCGATGGTCCTGTCCTTGATCAGGGCCATGCGCTCGGCTTCCGGCATCGCCCTGAGCGACGTGCCGAATTCATCGGCGAGGCTCTGCCCGACCGGGACAAGGTAATCGCCGGGATAAAGCCCTGCCGGGATCTCGCCGATCTCCTCGCCAAGTGCCTCGCGGTATCGCAGATAGACCGACTTCGCCAGCACATCGATCTGCGACCCGGCGTCGTTGATGTAGTATTCCTTGGTCACCTGGTAGCCGGCAAACCCCATCAGGTTCGCCAGCGCATCGCCGACAACCGCGCCGCGGCAATGGCCGACATGCATCGGCCCGGTCGGATTTGCCGAAACATACTCGACATTGACCTTGCGGTCCGCACCCAGGGTGGAACGCCCGTAATCCGTTCCCTCCCGGATTATCGTTGCGGCCAGCCGGCGCCAGAAGGCAGCAGTCAGCCTGAAATTGAGAAATCCGGGGCCCGCGACGGCCGTTTCGGCAACGTCGGCATCATCGGCAAATTGTGCCGCGATCATGTCGGCCAGTGCGCGCGGGTTCATGCCCAGCGGCTTGGCAAGGACCATGGCCGCATTGGTCGAGATGTCGCCATGTGCGGGATCGCGGGGCGGCTCGACAGCCAATCGCTCGAAGCTGACTTCGCCGCCCTTTTCCTGCACTGCATCAAGCGCTTGCACAGCCTGCTTGATTCTGTTTTCGAAGTCCTTGAACACGTTCATTGTAAAAGTCCGGATATGGCGGGATGCGGGGCGAGACTGCTGCTCGCTCGAGGTGAGCGCTGCCTATCGCAAATCCGGCGTATGGTCAAACAAACGCCGGTGCGCCGCAATGGCGTAAGTGTCCGTCATCCCCGCAAGATAGTCGCGCACCTTTCGCGCACGCTTGTGGACCGGCAAATCCTCGATTCCCGCATGCCGGTGCTTCTCTCCCATCGCCGAAGGATTGGCCATGAAGGCTGAGAACAGATCACGCACGATCAGGGTGGCCGATGCCCTCACCCGCATCACATCCGGATGACGGTAGAGATGGCGATAGAGGAAGGCCTTGATGTGTCGGTCGGCCTCAACGAACTCTTCGGAGAAATGCGCCATCGTCCGTCCCGCATGACGCACATCGTCAGCCGATTGCGGCTTGATCTCTTGAATGTGAGCCTGGGTCACCCCGATCACGTCTTCAACCATACGGGTGATCTGCCGCCGCATCACCTCGTGAATCAGACGAGGTTCCTCAAGACCGGGATATAGATCCCGCACCTCGGCCAGCAAACGCGAAATCAGCGGCAGTTCTTCAAGCATCTCGAGCGTGATCAGGCCAGACCGCAGCCCGTCGTCAATATCATGGGTGTTGTAGGCGATATCGTCGGCAATCGCTGCGACCTGGCTCTCGAGACTGGAATGGGTAGAGAGCCAAAGATCATGAGATGAATTGTAGTGCGCAATCGGCTCGGGCACAGCCTTGCCGCCCTCGACAATCAAAGGGCCATTATGCTTGACCAGACCTTCCAGCGTTTCCCAGGTCAGATTCAGCCCGTCGAAATCGGCGTAGCGCTGCTCCAGCTTGGTGACGATACGCAGCGACTGCGCATTGTGATCGAACCCGCCGGCATCCGCCATCAGCTCATCCAGCGCTTCTTCGCCGGTATGGCCAAACGGCGTATGGCCGAAATCATGCACCAGAGCCACGCCTTCGGCCAGATCCTCGTCCAGCTTCAGAGCCCTGGCCAGCGCCCGGGCAATCTGCGCCACTTCGATGGTGTGCGTCAGTCGGGTGCGGTAGTGGTCGCCCTCATGGGCAACGAAGACCTGGGTCTTGTGCTTGAGCCGCCGGAACGCCGTGGTGTGTATGATCCGGTCCCGGTCGCGCTGGAATTCGGACCGGGTCGGACTGACCGGTTCGGCGACCAGCCGGCCGCGGCTCGACCACGGATCAACCGCCCATGGCGCACGCCCACCGGTCCCGAAGCCCAGTTGCTTGATGTCGATTTCCATGCCTATCCCGTCAACAGGCGCCAAACACATGCCCGACTCGCTCCGTCCAAGCATTGACGCCGGGCCAGCGCCTTCATACCTATAGAACAAGTGATTTGAAACATGTCTCTTCCGGACCTTGACCCCGGCAAGGAGGTACCATGACTGAAACAGCCAATGTCACCCTTTCGGATTCGGCCGCCCGCAGGATCCGCGAGATCGTTTCCGCCGAAGCCGGCAAGTCCGCTCTTCGCGTGTCAGTGGAAGGCGGCGGATGCTCCGGATTTTCCTACAAGTTCGATCTCGCCGATCAGCCAGCGGACGATGACATCGTTCTGGAAAAGGACGACGCCAGGGTGCTCATCGACCAGGTGTCGCTTGTCTACATGGCCGGATCGGAGATTGATTTCGTCGACAATCTGATGGGACAGGCGTTCCAGATCAGGAACCCCAACGCCGTCGCCTCCTGCGGCTGCGGCACCAGCTTTTCCATTTGAGCAGCCGTTCAATTCCGCAGTCGGGCGGATCATCTGCTGAAGGACACATGCCTTGAAAATCGTCACCTGGAACATCAATGGCGTCAAGGCGCGTATCGACAATCTGCAGACCTGGCTGAAGGAAAGCGATCCGGACATCGCGTGTCTGCAGGAAATCAAGTCAGTGGATGAGGGCTTTCCCAGGCTGGAACTCGAGGCACTTGGCTATCACGTTGAAACGCATGGACAAAAGGGCTTCAACGGCGTAGCGATCCTGTCCAAGAAAAGCCCCGATGAAGTCAATCGCGGTCTTCCCGGCGATGACAGCGACGAGCAGGCCCGGTTCATCGAGGCGGTGTTCTCGACCGATGGCGGCGTGCTGCGTGTGGTGTCACTGTATCTTCCCAACGGCAACCCAGTCGACACCGAGAAGTTTCCCTACAAGCTGTCCTGGATGAAGCGTCTGCAGGCGTTCGCCGAAGACCGGCTGGCGCTTGAGGAGCCACTGGTTCTTGCCGGCGACTACAATGTCATTCCCGAGCCCGTCGATTGCCACGACCCCAAGGCTTGGGAGGGGGACGCACTGTTTCGTCCCGAATCCCGCAATGCCTTCAGGCAGCTTGAGAATCTCGGCTTCACCGACGCCTTGCGGGCGGTCAATGACGAAGCGGAAACCTACACGTTTTGGGATTATCAGGCCGGCGCCTGGCCCAAGAACAACGGCATCCGCATCGATCATCTGATGCTCTCGCCCGAGGCGGCCAACCTGCTGAAATCGGCAACAGTGGAAAAACACGTTCGCGGCTGGGAGAAACCTTCGGATCACGTCCCCGTGGCGATCCTGCTGGCAGCCTGATCACCAGCAACGCGCGCTCACCTTGATCCCGTCCCGGCAAGTCTTGCCAAATTTCCGGAACGAGCGCATCATCGAGCTATGAAACAAGCTCTGACACAGCGGATTGCCTTGAGCATCGGTTTTGTGGCCGTTACCTTTTTTACCGCGCCTTCGGCATTTGCCGGCCAGGACTGCGAGTGTGTCGGCAACGGCAAGCGCATCAAGGAAGGCGGCGTGATCTGCCTGCAGATCGGCTCGTCGCAACGCTATCTGGCGCGCTGCGAACGCAACCTCAACAACACCAGCTGGAAGAAGATTTCGGACGGCTGCCCGGTGTCGGAAACGTCACCGTCGCAGATGTCTCCGTGGCAGGCTGGATAGGTTGCCCTGAAAAAAGGCTGACACGTCAACCACCGGCCATAGACACGGTGATCATCGTGAACTGGCACTTAACCGAATGAGCAGCGGTTTGCGGCTGTCCTAGTTCAGGCCCTTCGCCAGCATATCCTGTGCAAGCGCGATCGCGGTACGGCGGTCGGCTTCGCCTGCAAGCGAGAAGGCTCGCTCCTGCATCGACTGGATCCAGGCCTTGTCGGAGGCCGGCGAGCGCTCGAGCGCAGCGGTCATGAACGCCAGGCCGCGCACGGTCTGGCCCTCCTCAAACACCACATTGCCGAGAACCGCGGCAGCGGCGGGATGGCCGCTGACCCGGGCGCGGTTTAGCCATTTCTTGGCCTGCTGGATGTCGTTGGCGCCACCCTGCCCTTCAAGGATCATGCGTCCAAGCCGGTACTGCGCTTCCGGCACGCCAAAAGCGGAAGCAGCCTGGAAATAGAGCTGCCGGGCGGCACCGAGATTGGCCTTGACCGGGCTGCCGGGAATACCTTTCTGGTAATAGGTCGCCAGCGACAGCAGCGCATTGACGAAGTAACCGGTGTCCTGCGATCCCGGTTCCACACCCTGGCGGGCGATATCGTCATAGATCTTGAAAGCCTCGTAGTCGTTTTCGACCACGCCATCGCCATAGGCGTACATGTTCGCAAGCGCCCACCGCGCTCCCGGATGGCCCTTTTCAGCCGCATACCGGTAGGCCTCAACCGCCTCATCCTTGCGGCCGCTCTTGTAAGCTGAAAAGCCAAACTTGAAGAGATCGAACGGTCCCGATTCGCGCGTCACCCCTGCATTCGGATCAAGCGCAAACGCCTGTCCGCCAAAGCCGAGGGCAGCGGCAACAACAACACCAAAAAGACCCGTCCGGGTGCGGCTAGATGTCTGCATAGCAGTGTTTTTCTTTCGCTCCGCCCGGATGGGTGACAGCACCGTAACGCGCCGATCCCACTGTCTGGGCGTATTTCCAAAGCGCGCCTGATGCGTAATCAGTCTCCCGCGCCATCCATTTTTCCCTGCGCGCAGCCAGTTCCTCGTCGGAAAGTTGCACATTCAATGTACCGGCAACCGCATCGATCTCGATGATGTCGCCATCTTGAAGCAGGCCGATCGGCCCGCCTTCGGCGGCTTCCGGGCCGACATGGCCGATGCAGAAACCGCGGGTCGCGCCGGAGAACCGGCCGTCGGTGATCAGCGCAACCTTGTCGCCCATGCCCTGGCCGTAGAGCGCAGCGGTGGTCGACAGCATCTCGCGCATGCCCGGGCCACCCTTGGGGCCCTCATAGCGGATCACCAGAACCTCGCCTTCCTTGTAATTCCGATTTGTGACAGCATTGAAGCAGTCTTCCTCGGAATCGAAACACCGTGCCGGACCGGTAAATGCCAGTTTCGACATCCCGGCGACCTTCACGATCGCGCCGTCTTCGGCCAGGTTGCCCTTCAGGCCCACAACTCCACCGGTCTTGGTGATCGGCTTGTTGGCCGGATGCACCACGTCCTGATCGTCATTCCAGCGCACATGCTCCATGTTCTCGGCAAGCGTCCGGCCGGTCACGGTCATGCAGTCGCCGTGAAGATAGCCATGCTCCAGCATGGTCTTCATCAGCACCGGAATGCCGCCGGCTTCGAACATGTCCTTGGCAACATATTTGCCACCGGGCTTCAGATTGGCGATGTAGGGCGTGCGCTCGAAGATCCTCGCAACGTCGAAAAGATCGAACTCGATGCCGCATTCATGGGCAAGCGCCGGCAGGTGCAGCGCCGCATTGGTCGACCCCCCGGTGGCCGATACGACGGCCGCGGCATTCTCGAGCGATTTGCGCGTGACGATATCGCGCGGCCGGATCTGCTTGGCGATCAGCTCCATCACCTTCTCGCCTGCCGCGTAGCAGAACTTGTCGCGCATGTCGTAGGCTGCCGGAGCGCCGCAGGAATAAGGCAGAGCCAGTCCGATCGCCTCGGCCACGGTCGCCATGGTGTTGGCGGTAAACTGGGCGCCGCAGGAGCCTGCAGAGGGACAGGCTGCCTGCTCGATCTCAAGCAGGTCCTCGTCCGAAATGTCGCCAACCGAATGCTGGCCGACGGCTTCGAACACGTCTTGGATCGTAATCTGGCGGCCCCGGTAGCTGCCCGGAAGGATCGATCCGCCATACAGGAAGATCGAGGGAACATTGAGCCGGACCATCGACATCATCATGCCCGGCAGCGACTTGTCGCAGCCTGCAAGACCCACAATCGCATCATAGCAGTGGCCGCGCATGGTGAGCTCCACCGAATCGGCAATCAGGTCACGGCTTGCCAGCGACGCCTTCATGCCCTGGTGACCCATGGCGATGCCATCGGTCACGGTGATGGTGCAGAATTCACGTGGTGTGCCCTTGCCGGCGGCAACACCCTTCTTGACGATCTGCGCCTGCCGCATCAGCGAGATGTTGCAGGGCGCCGCCTCGTTCCAGCAGGACGCCACACCGACCAGCGGCTGAGCGATCTCCTCGCTTGACAGTCCCATTGCATAAAGGAAAGAGCGATGCGGGGCGCGCTCCGGCCCAACCGTCGTGTAACGGCTCGGAAGGCGGGACTTGTCAAACTTCGTGGTGCTCATCATATCCTCAGACGCGTCATGCCGGCAGGGGCGAGCCGCGGGGCTGAAACGGTACCCTGCCCTGCGCCCCGTTTGTGGCGGGAAATGGGCATCTCATACCCCTGCATTTTCATAGCAGAAGCTTTCATGAAATGTGTTGCGGAATCGTCACATTGCGTGATCTCGCGCATCCAAGTGACAAAAAACCGAAAGCTCGAACAGCTACGCCGAGCCGGGCAGAGCCATCGATGCGCCGCCACCAGGCGAAAAGCATCTCAATGAAAAGCGAGGCAGGAACATCACGCGCGATGTTCCTGCCTCGCAATAGACAAGGCGGCCCGTTTCCGGACCGCCTTCACTTCTGAACATTCAGTCTTGCCGTCAGCCCGCCTGACCAAGTCGCTCGATGGCCGCCGCGAGCTTCTCGTTCTGACCGGTGAGATCGACGAGCTTTTCACGCTCAGCTTCCACCACTTCCGGCTTGGCATTGGCCACGAACTTCTCGTTGGCAAGCTTGCGCTCGATCTTCTCGATGTCATCACGAACCTTGGCGAGCGCCTTTTCAAGCCGCGCCTTTTCCGCATCAAGATCGATAAGATCACCGAGCGGAAGGCAGGCGGTTGCCTCCCCCACCACGATCTGGGCCGAGCCAGACGGCACCGCGGCTTGCAAAATGATGTCGGTCACCCGCGCCAGCCGCTTGATGGCGGGATCATGACGCAACAGCCTTGCTTCTGTCGCCTGGTTCGCGCCGACCATCACCAGCGCCGCTTTGGCCGATGGCGGAACATTCATTTCCGCGCGCACCGATCGCAAACCGGAAACCAGATCGATCAGCCAGTTGATTTCCGAGGCCGCATCCTCATCCGAAAACACCGGCTGCGGCCAGGATGCATGGCAGGCAAGACCGGCGCTCTCACCGGCCAGATGCTCCCAGAGTTCCTCGGTCATGAACGGCATGAACGGATGCAACAGCTTGACGGCTTGCGCCAGCACGTGGGCCGCACAGGCGCGGGCCTCGACCTTGGACGCCTCGTCCTCGCCGTTGAACACCGGCTTGAGCAGTTCCAGGTACCAGTCGCACAGCTGGTTCCAGACAAACCGGTAGAGAGCGCTCGAGGCTTCGTTGAACTTGTAGGCCTCGATCGCGGTTTTCACCTCGTTTGCGGTCCGGGTCAGTTCCGTAAGAATCCAGCGGTTGATCGTCAGCTTCGCGGCAGAGGGATCGAAGGCCGGGTCCAGCACGGCGCCGTTCATGTCGGCAAAACGGGCGGCGTTCCAAAGCTTGGTGCCAAAGTTGCGGTAGCCGGCGATCCGTGCCGGATCAAGTTTCACATCGCGGCCCTGTGCCGCCATGATCGCCAGCGTGAAGCGCAAGGCATCTGCGCCATACTCGTCGATCAGGTCCAGCGGATCGATGACATTGCCCTTCGACTTGGACATCTTGGCGCCATCCTTGTCGCGGACCAGCGCATGGACATAGACAGTGTGAAACGGCTCTTCATCCATGAAGTGCAGTCCCATCATCATCATCCGGGCAACCCAGAAGAAGATGATGTCGAAGCCGGTCACCAGCACGTCGGTCTGATAGTAGCGGGCAAGTTCTGGCGTCTTGTCGGGCCAACCCAAGGTCGAGAACGGCCACAGGGCGGAGGAAAACCAGGTATCGAGCACGTCCTCGTCCCGGGTCAGGATCTCTCCCGGCTTGAAGTTCTCAAGCTTTTCCTCGACCCAGGCCTTCCAGGGGCCCTCATGGGCGATGTAGTGCTGGATCGCGGCTTCGAGCGCGGTTTCCTCATCCTTCTCGACAAACACCTGGCCATCGGGTCCATACCAGGCCGGGATCTGGTGCCCCCACCACAATTGCCGGGAAATGCACCATGGCTGGATGTTCTCCATCCACTCGAAATAGGTCTTTTCCCAGTTCTTCGGAACGAAGTTGGTCCGCCCCTCACGCACGCTTTCAATGGCGGGCTTGGCCATTTCGGCAGCGTTGACATACCATTGATCGGTCAGGAACGGCTCGATCGGCACCCCGCCACGGTCGCCATGCGGCACCATGTGGGTGTGCGGCTCGATATGGTCGAGACAGCCGATCTCCTCCATCTTGGAGACGATTTCCTTGCGCGCGGCAAAACGGTCCATGCCGTCAAGCTCCTCGATCACCTCGATGAGCTTGCCCTCGACCTTGAGGCCTTCGAGAAAATCCTCATTGTCCTTGAGCGTCACGCTGCCATCGGTGGTCAGGATGTTGATCGCCTTGAGGTGATGCCGCTTGCCGACCTCGAAATCGTTGAAGTCGTGCGCCGGCGTGATCTTCACCGCGCCGGACCCGGCCGTTTCATCAGCATAGTCGTCGCCGACGATCGGTATGCGCCGTCCAACCAGCGGCAGAACCACCTGCTTGCCGATCAGGTCCTTGTAGCGCGCATCCTCCGGATTGACCGCCACAGCCGTGTCGCCCAGCATGGTTTCGGGCCGGGTCGTGGCGACGATGATATAGTCACGGGTCTCGTAGGTATGGGTTCCGCTTTCCTCGTCGTGGGAAACAGGATGCTCATAGGTCATGCCGTCGGCCAGCGGGTAACGGAAATGCCAGAGATTGCCCTTGACCTCGACCTGCTCCACCTCGAGATCGGAAATCGCCGTCAGCAGTTTGGGATCCCAGTTGACCAGGCGCTTGTCCTTGTAGATCAGCCCTTCCTTGTAGAGGCTGACAAAGACTTCCAGCACGGCCCGCGAAAGCCCCTCATCCATGGTGAAGCGCTCGCGCGACCAGTCACACGATGCGCCAAGCCGCTTGAGCTGGTTGAAGATCATGCCGCCGGACTGGTCTTTCCACTCCCAGATCTTGTCGACGAATGCTTCCCGGCCAATTTCGCGGCGATGGATCTGCTGCTCCGCAAGCTGCCGCTCGACAACCATCTGGGTTGCGATCCCCGCGTGGTCCATCCCGGGCTGCCAGAGAACATTCTCACCCAGCATGCGGTGGTAACGCACAAGGATATCCTGCAGCGTGTTGTTGAGCGCGTGCCCCATGTGCAGAGAGCCGGTGACGTTCGGCGGCGGGATCACGACACAGAATGAATCCTGCTCCGGCTGCGCCCCCGCGCCGGCAGCGAATGCATTCGCCTCCGCCCAGCGTGTCGCAATTTTCGGCTCAATAGCCGCGGCATCATAGGTTTTTTCGAGCATGATCGGGGAACCGTTCGCATCTGTGGGAATAGGACTGTGATAAAGCGGAACCGATTGGCAGTGTCAACACGAGCGGTACTGCCGATAGCGTCATGCAGCAGGCACAAAACCCGCTGCAAAGGACCATCAGGCTCCGCCAGTCAAACTGCGACGCATCGGACCGCCCCGGGTCGGCGGGGCACGCCCAATGCGTAAAAGGAAGTCTCAGCTCTGCAGTTCTGGGCTCACATTTTTTCGTATGAACACATCGCCTCAGCGGCGATTGCCGCGCGATACCCGCTCGATTTCTTCCCTTACAAGCCGCTCGACCAGGGTCGGCAGATTGTCATCGAGCCACTGCGTCAGCATCGGCCGCAGCATTTCTTCGGCAATCTCGTCGAAGGACCGTTGCTGGCCGGCAGCAATCGCTGCATCAAGTTCGTTGAACGCAGCCGCAACCTTCTCGCCGGTTTGCAGCGAAACCAGCTGTCCGCCGCCCTGAGGTTCCGCAGCCGGGGCTGAAGCCCCGGAAGCCGTTTCGGGTGAGGCGGCAACCGCTTCTTTCATTTCGGGGTGTTCGACTTCTTCCGCCTCGTTTGAAACCGGATTTGGTTCTTCGGCCACAGGCTGAACCGGCGCTTCCAACGGCTCCTCGGACACCAGTGCTTCACGCAATTCCTCTGCCGCCGCATCCATTACCTCGGGCGCGGGGTCCGCGGCGTAGTCTTCTGTGCCCTGATCATGGATTGGTGCCTGATCGGTCTCGGGCATCATGCGCGCCCGCGCAGCCACTTCGGCCAGCGAAACCGGCTGCGCGCCAGCCGCATCATTCGCCGCTGAACGCTGGCTCTCCAAACCGCCCACCGCGACGCTCGCATCGGAGGTGTCTGCTTCTGCGTCGTCGGAAACTTCATCGGCGGTCGTTGCATCGGCATCGTACCGGTCGGCCGGGTCGCCGTCGGCGAGACCAAGACCGAGTGGATTGCCATCGGCACCAGGCTCGTTGTTCTCAATGATCCTGCGGATGGAAGCCAGGATTTCTTCCATCGTCGGTTCGCGCTGTGCGCCGGCCTGTCCCATGAATACGCTCCGTTACTCTCGTCGCCAGGCTCATGCCAACCGGCGAATCACCAGACCAGTCTACGGCATTGATCTGGATTTGAGAATCGCACCGGCCGCCGCTTGCATGTTCATGCACAGGAATTCCTGGCGGCCATCGGCTGCAGCAGCGCGCGGCAGCAGCGTGGCTCAAGCGTGGCGGCTCAGCGGCCGTCGACGGTTCGAAGACCGTACCAGCGGTCCTTGGTCGCTTCGTAATGGACTTCAGGCCGGTAGTTGGCAACCTGAAGGCCAAGCTGGTCGATCGTCAGCTTGCCCGTCGAAGCAAGCACGGAGAAGCTTGCAACGATTGCATTTCGTTCCGACTGGGAAATCGCTTCCTTGGCATTGAGCACAGTCTGCTGGGCATTGAGCACGTCAAGCGTCGTGCGCTGTCCGACCCGGCGCTCCTCTACCACGCCGTTCAGGGCAAGATTGGCAGCCGAAAGCTGCGCCCTGTTGGCTTCGATGGTCGCCCGCGCCGCTTCCATCTGCGTCCAGGAGGACACCACAGATTGCTCGATCGACCGACGGGCCGAATCCACCAGAATGCGCTGCTGGCCAAGCTGCTCCTTGGCCTGGCGCACCTGCGCCGAGGCAGCGCCACCCTGGTAGAGCGGCACGGTCAATTTGGCCTGGATCTGGCTGGTGCTCACGCCGCCATCGGCTTCCGCAACCGATCCGGACACCGTCACACCTGGAAGGAACGCGCCCTCCTCGGACTTGACCTTGTACCCGGCTGCATCAACACCGAAGAGAGCGGCAAGCACTGCCGGATGCTCGCGGGTACCCTGCGCCACCGCTGTATCGAGCGATGCAGGCAGCAACTTGCCCGGCAATGGCACCGGCTTGAGGTTCTTCGGCATCGAGCCGACAATCTGGGCATAAACAGCGGCGCTGGACTTGGCCTGTGCCACCGCCGCCGTCAGGCTGGCCTTGGCGCCGGCGAGCTGGGCTTCGGCCAGACTCACGTCCGTACGCGTGCTCTCTCCAACGTCGAAACGGGCCCGCGCCGCCGAAAACTGCTCCTGAAGGAACGCAATGTTCTGCTTGCGGTAGACGACGATCTGGTTGTCGCGGTTGACGTTGGCATAGGCCTGTACGGTTGCAAGCAGGATATCGATTTCGGTACCGCGAAGGTTCTCGCGACCGGCAAAAACCGCAGCTTCGGCCGCCCGCACATTGTTGCGGGTCTGGAATCCGTCAAAAAGGGTTTGCGTGATCGAGACCCCGATGCTGGCCGATTTGGCGACGCGCCCCTCGGTGTTGACAACTGCCGTGGTCGCTTCCGCACCGATGAACGGCCGGTAGCCCGATTTCGCCAGCGCCACCCCCTCGTCGGTTGCGCGCAAGCCGGCACGTGCAGCATTGAGATCGGGATTGTTCTCGTAGGCCTTTGCCATGGCCTGGTAGATTGTCTCTGCGAAAACCGGCTGCGGAGCCAGGGCGACCATGGAAACGACGGCAACACAGGCCAGTGAATTCTTGAGAAATGACACGAGTACATACTCCAGCATGCGCGAAAGCGGTGATCCCGAAGCTGCGCAGGACACCATCATGATGTTCCATCAATATATGATGGCTGGCGCCGCAGGACGCAATCGCGCAGAGTGAATAATCGTTCACTAATCCCCATCAAGTTGCCATCGCGCAACAGCGCGACGATTGGCAGCACCCTTCAAACCCCTTGAGGCAGGAGGCTAGAAGACGAATTCTTCGGCCTTGCGGAAACCTGGCAACGGTTTGACAGAGACGTTGAAAGCAGCCCTGCCCGACACGGCGCCACCCTCCTTGACGAAGAGTCTGGCCTGGGCGGAAAGTCCGACACCGACCGCGGCAACAAGCCGGCCGCCCTCGCGCAACTGGTCGAACAAGGCTGCAGGAACCGTTTCCACCGCGCCGTTGATGAAGATCACATCATAGGGTGCTTCGGCTGCGTAGCCCTTCTCGAGTTCGCCGGTCACCACCGCGACATTGTCGTAGCCGCCGTCACTCAGCCTCTCGCTTGCCGCATCTGCGAGCTCCGTATCGCTTTCGACCGCAACCACGGATCCAGCCAGCAGCGACAGAATGGCCGCGGTGTAGCCCGAGCCGCACCCGATCTCGAGGACGACCTGGTCACGGTTGATCTGCGCCAGTTGAAGCATCTTTGCCAGCGGCGACGGCTCCATTACATAACGGGCAACGCCATCGTCTCCGCCTGCAGCAATCCGGATATCGTCGTCGATGTAAGCCAGCGGCTTGAGCGGCGTTGGGACAAAGTCCTCACGCGCAACCGTCAGGAAAGCCTTCAAAACGGAATGCGATGTCACATCCGTCGTGCGGATCTGGTTGTCCACCATTTTCTGGCGCGCGTCTTGATAGTCGGTGCCCATCCGGTCTCTCCGATGCATCTGGTCTTGCGCTTCATTAAAGCGCCGCACCGCGAGATTCAAGCTGATCCGGACTGCCGCCCGTCGAATTCAGGGTTTTCAACCGGAGAGGCTCACGAGAAACCGGTACACGGGCCAAGATCCCCCCTTGCGCCGCTGCGATTCTCCGTCTATTTGCCAGCCGTCCGGTGAGTAACCGGCAAGAGGCCTCGTGGCGGAGTGGTTACGCAGAGGACTGCAAATCCTTGCACCCCGGTTCGATTCCGGGCGAGGCCTCCATTCATTTCCCCTTCTCCTCCTTGTCTGCCGGGCTTCGTGACGCGGCGCCTTCGCGCTGCTCTCTCTTGCCGTTCCGTCGTTCCCTGCGCACCACGAAAGACCTGCGCCAGCGCCTGACCAGCGGCAGATCAAGGGAAAGCACCAGCAATCCAAGCGGAAGCATCCAGAATCCAAGCACTGGCAGGAAACCGAGAACTCCGCCGAGAATGAGACCCACGCCCAATGCGATTCGCAGGGACGGGTGTCGCGGCAGGCCAAACAGCCTCGACCCGATCCGGATCTCGCCACGGCCGGCATTGAATGTGAAGAACGGTTTTCGGGTCATTGTCACCAGAGCCGTCCAGGGCGGCTGAAGAGGCTGCGGTGAGCCGGGTTGGATGAGCGCAAGAGATGGGCTTTGGAAGACGACTTCGCAAGATCGACACATTTTCTTCAAAAACCGCTTGGCAAATCAGAGAGGCATTTGTTATAGGCCCCCCACGCTGCTTGACGCAGTGATCCCCGGTAGCTCAGTGGTAGAGCAATCGACTGTTAATCGATCGGTCGCTGGTTCGAATCCGGCCCGGGGAGCCAGATTTCCAAAGGCCGCATCCCGCTCGGGACTGCGGCCTTTTTTTGCCGGCTCGCGACAGGCCGCAACTCTTTCGCAATCAAGCATTTTTTCGTGAAACTTTTGATCCGGCTTTTACGTACATCCGTAGAGACATTCAAAAGGCGCGGCGACTTTCGCCAAAACGGAAACAATGCATCGAATGGAACGCGACACAGACCATCTGGAGAGCCCGGCGATTGTCTGGTTTCGCAGTGACCTGCGGCTCTCCGACAACGAGGCGCTGGCGGCCGCTTGCAGCCACGCGTCCCTGATTCCGGTCTACATACGAGAAACCCCGTGCTCGGCACGCCCGCTCGGCGCGGCACGGCAATGGTGGCTGCATCATTCGCTTGCGCGGCTGGCGTCCGAGCTCGAGAACCGCGGAACGCAGCTCGTCCTGCTGACCGGCAAACCCGCTGAGCTGATCCCGCAGCTGGTCAAGGCCACAGGCGCCTCGACAGTGTACTGGAACCGCAGATACGACCCGGCCTTCAGCGATGCCGATGCGGCTCTCAAGGCCGAACTCCAGTCAGACGAGCTTGTGGCGGAAAGCTTTCCCGGTCAGTTGCTGCACGAGCCGACCCGGCTGCGCACGGGATCGGGAACCTACTACAAGGTCTACAGCCCGTTCTGGCGTGCCATCGAATCCGGCATCGAAAACCGGCCGCCGCTTGACGCCCCCAAACGTCTCAAGGCCTTCCCCGGCATTTCCAGGCTCGAATCGGAAAACCTTGAGGATTGGGGTCTGCTTCCAACCAAGCCCGACTGGTCGGGAGGGATCAAGGAGACCTGGACGCCCGGGGAAGCGGGCGCCCGACAACGGCTGGCCGAATTCCTGGAAGACCGGCTCAAGGGCTACTCCGAGCGTCGCGATATCCCGGGCGTGGATGCCACATCCGGCCTCTCGCCGCACCTTGCCAACGGCGAAATCTCGCCAGCACAGATCATCGAAGCCATGAGGGACGCGGACACCAGCGCCTCTTCCGATGATCGCACCACGTTTCGCAAGGAAGTCGGCTGGCGCGAGTTCTCCTGGCACCTGCTGGTCAACCAACCGGAACTCACGAAGAAAAACCACAACTCCAAGTTCGATGACTTCCCCTGGCTCAATGACGACGAGGCGTTGGTTGCGTGGCAGAAGGGGCAGACCGGATATCCCATCGTTGATGCAGGAATGCGCCAGCTCTGGCAGACAGGCTGGATGCACAACCGCATCCGCATGGTGGTTGCGTCCTTTCTCACCAAGCATCTGATGATCGACTGGCGCAAGGGCGAGGAATGGTTCTGGGACACCCTCGTCGATGCCGACGCCGCCTCCAACGCGGCCAGCTGGCAATGGGTCGCCGGTTCCGGCGCCGATGCGGCTCCCTATTTCAGGATCTTCAATCCGGTGCTTCAGGGCGAGAAATTCGACCCTCAAGGAGACTATGTCCGTCGATTTGTGCCCGAACTGGAAAAGATACCGGCCAAATTCATCCATAAACCGTGGAGCGCGCCCGACAAGGTTCTCAAAACCGCTGGCGTTTCCCTCGGTGACACATACCCTACACCGATTGTCGACCATAAACGGGCGCGAGAGCGCGCGCTGGACGCCTATAAGCAGATCAAGGATGCCGCATGAACGTACACATGAAACCCTTCCCGGCCACCACGAGCCCCAAGCGCCTGAAAGTGGCCGTTGTCGGCTCGGGCATTTCCGGCGCTTCCGCGGCTTGGGCCATGCGCGATCTGCATGACGTCACGCTCTACGAAGCCGAAAAACGGCCGGGCGGGCATACGGCAACGGTCGACATTGACTATGACGGCGCTCCGATCTCGGTGGATACCGGCTTCATCGTCTACAACGAGCTGAACTACCCGAACCTCACCGCGCTGTTCGAGCACCTCGATGTGACAACCCATGACAGCGACATGAGCTTTGCCCTGTCACTGGACTACGGCAAGCTCGAATGGGGTGGCGACAATCTCTCGACGCTGTTCGCCCAGAAGCGCAATCTTCTGCGTCCCTCGTTCCTGCTGATGCTGCGTGAGATCCTTCGCTTCAACAAGATCTGCCTTCTCGATCGCGCCGAGGGCCACCTCGCCGCACGCTCGATCGGCGATTATCTCAACTGGCGGGGCTTTTCGCCCGGCTTCATGAACAACTATCTGGTTCCGATGGCGGCAGCCATCTGGTCGACTCCGGCCAAGCGGATGATGGAGTTCCCGGCTACCTATTTCGTCAATTTCTTCGAGAACCACCGGCTCATCTATTCCGAGCGCCCAACCTGGCGCACCGTGACCGGCGGCAGCCGCAACTATCTGACCAAGTTGCTGGCGCCGCTCGGAGACCGCGTCCGCCTCGATGCCGGCGTGGTGTCGGTCTGCCGGAGCGCGGACGGCGTCGACATTCTCGACACCAGCGGCGCGACCATGTCCTATGACCGGGTCATTCTTGCCTGCCACACCGACCAGGCACTGCGCATTCTTGACCGGCCGACCGAACAGGAAACATCAATCCTCAACGCCATCCCCTACAGTCCAAACCGTGTGCTGCTGCACCGTGACGATCGCTTGATGCCGACCCGCAAGAAGGTCTGGGCGTCCTGGAACTACCTGCGCTCCTCCGATCAGCGCAGCGATGCCAATGTCGCCGTCTCCTACTGGATGAACCGGCTGCAGGGCATTGACGCCTCCAAACCGTTGTTCGTCACGCTCAATCCCGACCGGGAGCCGCGGCCCGAGCTGGTTTTCGGCGAATTCAGCTATGACCACCCGCAGTTCGGTTCGGATGCGATGGATGTCCAGGCCCGGCTGCGGCAGATCCAGGGTGACAACAACACCCTGTTTGCCGGCGCCTGGACCGGTTACGGCTTTCACGAGGACGGACTGACCTCAGGCATTCTGGCAGCAGAAGCGCTCGGCGCGGTTCTGCCCTGGCGCAAGGACCCGGCGCAAACCACAGAAGTGGCTGCGTGATCATGAAACACGCCCCACAATCCGCCTCGGCGGATCCGGACGCCGCCAGATCACCGGCATGCCTTTATGCCGGTGATGTCATGCACCAGCGCATGAAACCCGTCGGCCACCGGTTCCGCTACCGGGTCTATTCGCTGCTGATCGATCTCGATCGTCTCGACGAGGCCGACCGGCTTTCGCCGCTGTTCTCTGTCAACCGGGCAAATGTCGCCTCCTTCCACGAGGCCGACCACCTGCGAGGCGCGAAACAGCCGTCCCTGCGCGCCCATGTCGACGCCCTGCTCACCGATGCAGGTCTTGACCGGCCCGCCGCGCGCATCGAACTGGCCTGCTATCCGCGCATCTTCGGCCAGGTCTTCAATCCGCTGTCAGTCTACTACGCTTATGACGAGGCCGGAGAGCTGCTGGCGCTGGTTTACGAGGTGCGCAACACGTTTGGCGAAAACCACACCTATGTCTGCAAGCTCGAGCCAGGAGACATGACGCCCGCCGGAATACGCCAGAGCCGTTCAAAGCTCTTCTACGTCTCGCCCTTCATCGAGATGCAAGCGCGCTACAATTTCCGCATGAACATTCCGGGCGAGCAGATTAGGTGGCGCATTCTGGAAATAGATCGCTCCGGGCCGCTGCTTGCTGCCACCTACAGTGGCCAGAGACGGGCCCTGACAACACCGTCAATTTTGGGCTGCCTCTTGCAGATTCCACTGCTGACGTGGAAGATTGTCGGTGGCATCCACTACGAGGCGCTCAAATTGTGGCTCAAGGGGGTGCGTTATGTGCCGCGCCCGGCGCCGCCTCCCGCAACGAGTTATCGTGACCGGGAAGAGTTCGAAAGTCAGGCGGCAAGGCCGTGACGAGTGAAACATTGGCGAGACGGAGGAGGCTGCTATCATGAAGACTGAAGCCACCTGGAATGAAACTCAAGCGGTTGAAAAGCTCTCAACCGACAATTTGTCAGCCTATCTTCGGGGGCTGCCGGCCAAGGCCAAGATTGCCTTGCGCGGCCTGCTGCACATGGCACACGGGCGATTGTCAATCCGCATGCCCGACGGCCGTATGGTGCTCATAGAAGGCAGGTCCGAAGGCCCCGATGCAACGCTGATCCTGCACAACTGGAATCTTGCCCATCGTGCCCTCACCGGTGGGACCATCGGGGTTGCCGAATCCTACATCGACGGCGACTGGGAAAGCCCGGATGTGACGGCCTTTCTCGAGTTGTTTCTGGTCAATGTGGAAGTCGGAGATAACCTGGCCAGCGGCGCGCGCGGCATCGCCCGTGTCGTGGAGCTGATCCGTCACTGGCTCAGATCGAACTCGCGGTCGCAGGCCAGGAAGAACATCTCGGCTCATTATGATCTCGGCAACACTTTCTACTCGAAATGGCTGGACGAGACGATGACCTATTCCTCGGCGCTGTACAGTGACGGCGCCAATGATCTGGCCAGCGCCCAGACGGCAAAATACCGCGCACTTGCCGAGGCCGCGGGCCTCAAGGCCGGCGATCATGTGCTTGAGATCGGCTGCGGCTGGGGTGGTTTTGCGGAGTTCGCCGCAAGCGAAATCGGGTGCCGTGTCACCGGCCTGACCATTTCCAGGGAACAGCTGGCATTTGCACGCGAGCGCATTGAAAAGGCTGGTCTTTCCGACAAGGTCGACCTTCGGTTCCAGGATTATCGCGACGAAACCGGCAAATATGACGGGATCGTCTCGATCGAGATGTTCGAGGCGGTGGGTGAAAAGTACTGGCCCACCTACTTCTCCAAGGTCCGTCAGTGCCTCAAGCCCGGGGGCAAGGCCGGCCTGCAGATCATCACCATCAAGCCCGACGCCTATGAAGCCTATCGCGCCAATCCCGACTTCATCCAGCGCTACGTCTTCCCCGGCGGCATGCTGCCGACCGAAAACCATCTCAAGTTCCTTGGCGAGGCTGCCGAGCTTGAAATGGTCGGGCATCGCGCCTTCGGGCCCGACTACGGCCGCACTCTGGCCGAATGGCGCCAGCGCTTCTGGAATGCCTGGGACGAAATCCAGCCGATGGGCTTCGATCTTCGCTTCAGACGGCTGTGGGAATTTTACATGTACTATTGCGAAGCCGGTTTCCGCTCTGGTCACATCAATGTCCGGCAGGTCGTCTACAGCTGATCGCACCGAACACGTCTTGTCACCTCGCTGAAGCGGTCTTCGGCGGGGTGAACCATTTCCGGCTTCGCAGCGTATCCAACAACACACCCAAAACTCCTCAAGGTCCCGACCGCTAGGGTCCGGCCAAACCCCGGATGAAACATTGGCCGCAAGCTCCGATACTGCCTCCCACAGCCCGCAGGTGACACCCGAGCGCCTGGCGTTGACCCGGATCGTGGCCTATGCGCTGCCGGCCGTTCCGCTGGCGGCACTGACATTGCCGCTCTATGTGCTGGTTCCGACCTTCTACACCGAGACACTCGGCCTTTCGCTGGCTTCGGTCGGCTTCGCGCTGCTGCTGGTGAGGATTTTCGATGCGGTCAACGATCCGCTGATCGGCTGGGCCGCAGACAGGTTCCGGCCCCGCTTCGGCCGCCGCCGCGCGCTTTTCGCGATCAGCCTGCCCCTAACCGCGATCTCGGCCTTCATGCTGTTCTGGCCTCCCGTCGATGCAACCGTGCTGTGGCTGGCGGTCTGGGGCCTGATGCTGTCTCTCGGCTACACCTCCGCCATGATCCCATTTGCGGCCTGGGGCGCCGAACTTGCGACCGACTATCACGGCCGCTCGCGGATCACCGCCTGGCGCGAGGGCCTTATCCTGGTTGGAACCCTGATTGCCATCGCCCTGCCCTTCACGATCGGGTTTGACCAAGCCGACGGCGTCCATGGCCTTGCCGTGCTCGGGCTGACCATCCTGATCGGCCTGCCGCTGTTCGGCGCCCTGGCGGTCTCTCTGACGCCGGAACCGATTGAACATTCGCGGGTCCGCGTCGATCTCAAGTCAGGTCTCTCGCATCTCGTTCGCAACCGGCCATTCGTTCGGCTGATCGTGGCGTTCTTTCTCAACGGATTGGCAAACGGCATACCGGCGACATTGTTTCTCTATTTTGTCTCCGCGCGTCTGGGCCTTCCCGACGCGCGCGGCCCTCTGCTGTTCTTCTATTTTCTGTGCGCTATCGCAGGCGTACCATTGGCGGCATGGGTGGCGCGCAAGGTCGGCAAGCACCGCGCCTGGTGCTACGGCATGCTGGCCGCCTGTGTCGCATTCGCGCCTGCGCCGCTTCTGCCCGAGGGCAGTCTGATCGCTTTTGCCGTCATCTGCGCCCTGACCGGCGTGTTGCTCGGATTTGACCTGACCCTTCCGCCTGCAATTCAGGCGGACGTCATCGATGTCGACACCGCAGCCTCCGGCGAACAACGGTCAGGCACCTATTTCGCTGCCTGGAGTCTGGCAACCAAGCTATCGCTTGCCGGCGGCGTCGGCGTGGTTTTCCCGGCGCTTGCCGCCTTCGGGTTCGACCCGGCTGAAAGCAACGCAACCGGAGAAGGACTGACGGCGCTGGCCGTCGCCTACGCTTGGGTGCCGATTGCCGCGAAGCTCGCCAGCATCGCCATCATGTGGAATTTCCCGCTGGACGAAGAAACCCAACGTTCCTTGCGTCAGCGGATCGAGTCCGCCTGACGCATCATGTAATCACGCGAAACCGACCGACGCGGATAAAATCTCTTGAATTGAATTTCGCGGAGAGCCTCTTGCGCGCCGTACTGCACGCGCAACCGCTCGCTGCAGCTCAGTCAGTGGTCGTTTCGAGCGGCCGCTTTTTCCAGCCGGTCGCCGCGTTCATCAGCCAGAAATAGGCTGGATAAGGCAGGAACTGCAGCGCCTTGAGCACATAGGTGAAGCGGCGTGGAAACGTGATCTCGAAAGATCCGGATTTCAGCCCTTGCGCGATGCGCTTGGCCGCCTCCTCCGGCTGCAGCAGAGCCGGCATTTCGAATGCGTTGTCCGCGGTTGCCGGCGTATCGACGAAGCCGGGATTGACCACCTGGATGCTCACGCCGAATTTGTCGAGATCGAATTTCAGGCTTTCCGCCATGTTGATAAGCGCGGCTTTTGTCGCACCATAGGCTGCACTTGTCGGCATGCCGCCGTAGCCCGTCACCGACGAGACGATGGCGATCTGACCTCGACCGCGGGCTTTCATCCGGTCGATGGCCGGAACAAGTCCATTGACCACGCCGGAAAGGTTGACCGCGAATGTCTTGTCAAAATCGCCGACCTTCAGTGTTTCACCATGAACGGGGAGATAGACCCCGGCATTGAACACTGCGAGCGCCAGCCCTTTGCCCTCGGTGTCGATGTGCCCGGCAATTCGGGCCATTGCCTGGCTGTCGGTCACGTCCCCGGGTGCGGCGACGATCCGGCCCTTGAGCTTCCCCGCCTCGCCGGCAAGTTTGGCCAGCGCATCTTCGCTGCGTGCGGTCGCATAAACGGTAAATCCTTCGGCGGCCAGATTGAGCGCCAGCGCCTTGCCGATGCCGCTGGATGCTCCGGTCACCCAGACGGCTCCATCTGCTGGGCTGGCGGTAAATGTGCTCATCTGTCTCTCCAATCAAAAAGGCCGTCTGGAACTGATACGTTCCAGACGGCCTGTTGGTTCAATAAATTCGAGGCTTGCGCGGCGTCAGCCGATGATATCTCCGATAAGCTGGCGGAACGACCCGGTCAGCTTCAGCGGCGCATCCATGACGGCCAATCCGATGCACGGACGACCCATATCGGCATTCGGGCGGTGATCGACACTGTCGTCGGCCACGGAAATATCACCCCGTCCGTAATGCCCGCGCGCATCGCTGAAAGCACCATCCAGCACCAGCGAAATTTCGCTGCCTTCATGCGTGTGGGCCGGCACCGTACGACCTGGCTTGATCCAGAACAGGTTGACATGGCAGCCTTCGATCTCGCCGATGTCATATTCTTTGAAGCCGGGCATCCGCGTGCGCCACGGTACGTCGTCGGCGTCAAAGCCGACGAAATCGTAAAGCGCCTTGGGAAACACCCGCTCAGAGCCACCGGCGTCGCGTCCAGAAACCTCGGGCGCGGACGATCCAAGTACCGCAGCCAGCATGGCATCGCGGTTACTGAGAGGAACCGGGTCAATATCCATCAACTCGAGGCCGGCCATTGATTCAAGATTGGCAACCTTGATCCGGTTCTTCGGCTTGAGTTCGAGATGAGCCTCGACGAGAACCCTTGCTGGTGTCGGAAGTGTTCCTGCGACATACCTTGCAAGCAGCGAGTCGATCGTATCGATGTGTTCACGCACCATGCGTATCTAGCTTTCTTTCATTTGCGGCAGCTGCTTTCCACAAGGGACACCACAGCCGTTCCTCAGTACTCCGATTTACCTTCCTTACGCCCACGGACACAATATGGATCACCGGAACATGCCATTTCTCATTTTTGCCGATTGAAGGCAAATTTTCCCTTATCCCCGAGCACCCGGAGTGCCTGTGTCTTGCAACAAAAGCCTTGAGAAGCCAGAACTGGCTGCTTAGTCTCGCCCAGCCTTTACACAAGCAGCCACCACCAGGAAACATCATGCCAGCGATAAATTCCGTTCTCGACGCCATCGGCAACACCCCTCTCATCCGCCTGAAGGCGGCGTCGGAGGCCACCGGCTGCACCATTCTCGGAAAGGCGGAGTTTCTCAATCCAGGCCAGTCGGTCAAGGACAGGGCAGCGCTGGAGATCATCCGCGACGCCGAACGCAAAGGCCTGCTGCGTCCCGGCGGCACGATCGTCGAGGGAACTGCCGGCAACACCGGCATCGGACTGGCCCTGGTTGCCTGTGCTTTGGGCTACAGGACGGTGATCGTCATTCCCGAAACCCAGAGCCAGGAAAAGAAGGACGCGCTGCGCCTGCTCGGCGCCGAACTGGTCGAGGTGCCTGCCGCCCCCTACCGCAATCCCAACAACTACGTGCGGCTGTCGGGCCGGCTGGCGGAACAGATCGCCGCATCCGATCCCAATGGCGCGATCTGGGCCAACCAGTTCGACAATGTCGCCAACCGTCAGGCCCACGTGAAGACCACGGCGCCGGAAATCTGGCGCGACACTGACGGCAAGGTCGATGGTTTCATTTGCGCGGTCGGTTCCGGCGGCACCCTCGCCGGCGTGGCCGAAGGGCTGCGCAGCCACAAACCGTCGGTCAAGATCGGCCTTGCCGATCCCGATGGCGCAGCGCTCTACAATTTCTACACCACCGGCGAAATGAAATCTTCGGGCGGTTCCATCACCGAGGGTATCGGCCAGGGACGTATCACCGCTAACCTCGAGGGCTTCACCCCCGACATGAGCTTCAACATCCCTGATTCGGAAGCCATCCCGCTGGTCTTCGACCTGCTCGAGCATGAAGGTCTGTGCCTTGGCGGCTCATCGGGGATCAATGTCGCCGGCGCCGTTCGCATGGCCCGCGAAATGGGTCCGGGCCATACCATCGTCACCATCCTTTGCGATTACGGCAACCGCTACCAGTCCAAGCTGTTCAATCCGGAGTTCCTCGCGTCCAAGGATCTGCCGGTGCCGGAATGGCTGACCAGAAACAGCGACCTTTCCATCCCCTATGCGAGTGAACAGTAATCAGATGACCGCCCTTTTTCTTGAAGACGCCTATCTCTCAACCGTTGAGGCACTGGTCATTGCGGTTCGCGAAGACGGCGGCATATTGCTCGATCAGACCTGTTTTTACGCAACCTCCGGCGGCCAGCCGGGCGACACCGGCTTCCTTGAGCGCGAAAACGGCGACAGGATCGAGATCGCCGGCACCGTCACCGGCGACACCAAGGCCGAGATCATCCTGATCCCGGCGCCCGGCCAGCCAGCACCTGCGGTGGGCGAGAAGCTGGTTCAGCACATCGACTGGGACCGGCGCTACAATCTGATGCGCATGCACACCGCCTGCCATCTGCTGTCGGTGGTCTGCCCCTACCCGATCACGGGAGCTGCGGTGAGCGAAACCGACAGCCGCATCGATTTCGACATGACCGACACCATCGACAAGGCCGAGGTGACGGCAAGGCTGATGGAGCTGGTCAACGCCAACCATCCGGTCTTCCATCAGTGGATTGCGGAAGAGGATCTTGAAGCCAATCCCGACCTGGTCAAATCCAAGAATGTCCGCCCGCCACGGGGTCAGGGGCGCATTCGCCTGGTCTGCATCGGTGACGGTTCCTCGATTGACAGCCAGCCCTGCGGCGGCACCCATGTTGGTGAAACCGCGGAAGTCGGCGAAATCCACATCGGCAAGATCGAGAAGAAAGGCAAGGAAAACCGCCGTTTCCGCATCCGCTTCGGCCCGCTGCCCGATTGACGGCGGTTCAGCCGGACAATGGCGATCTATCAACAAGCCTTTCGGCGCGGCCATGCGGCGCGATAACGGCAATTGTAAACAATTTGAACCATCGAATTGATAATGCATTAAGCCGCGCCGCGTAAAACATGCGGTGCGTCTCGTGGCAGCTTGTCCTTGCGGCGTGTTCATCCGGTTGCATCAGCCACTTCGGCTGAGGTCCCCAAGCGTCGGAAAGCGCTCGAATGTCCTTGATTCTCGGCAGCACTTATCCCGTCTCCGCCCTTGTGCCCAGCATCATGCCTGCCCCCGCTGCAGGCAGCGACAGCAAGCAGCCCGCACACAAGCCGAACGAATTGTCTGCAGCAGAACCGTCTCGGGTTCTCTCCAACCGCGTCACGGCCTTTCTGACAACCGACCAGACCGCCACGAGCAAGGGCTCTCGCCCCGATAGTCAGGGAACTCGCGGTCCCGCTCCGCAAGAACCCAAAGTAGGCAGAGAAGCCGAAACAGCGCTCTTGCTGGACAAAGCCGTCAACGACGAGAGCGACATCCCCGCTCATCAGTCCGGGAACCTGGCCGGTTCAATCGTTCTTGACGAGGCGAAGATCTATCGCCCCTCCTCACTCTATTGATCCGTTTCGCCAGCTCTGGAGTGATTTTCAGGCCAGGCGATCGGTTGGACTTTTCTGCGATTTTCCACGCTCAAGCGCAGCACCTGTCATTGCGACAGTGCTTGGCCATGGCATAACATGCATGTCGATCCGGCTCCGGTAGCCGCATTCCCCGCCACATTGCTTGCAAGGACACAACCATGACCGAACCCACCGACCGGAGCCCGTTTGTGGTCTCCTTTGATTGGCTGGCGCAATCGCTGGGAGAAGCGGACCTTAAGATCGTTGACGCCTCATGGTACCTTCCGGCACAGAATCGCGATGGTGCCGCCGAATTCGCGGCCGCACGCATTCCCGGCGCCGTGTTCTTCGATCAGGACAGGATCGTGGCTCCGGGCTCCGATCTGCCGCACACCATTCCGCACCCGGACGCATTCGCACGCGCCGCCGGCGATCTCGGCCTGAGCGGCACCGACACGATTGTCGTCTATGACGGCCCCGGCATGTTCACCGCACCGCGCGTCTGGTGGCTGTTGCGCATTTTCGGCGCAGCCAACACCTACGTGCTGGACGGCGGCTTCGATGCCTGGAAGGCACAGGGACTGCCGCTTGAAACCGGCGATCACGCCCGACCTTCGCCCGCTGACTTCAATGCTTCTCTCACTTCCGGCGCGATAACCGATTTTTCCGCCATGCGGTCGATCGTCGAACACCGGTCTTCCCAGATTGCCGACGCCCGCGGGCCAGGCCGTTTTGCCGGGGTGGAGCCCGAACCACGGGAAGGCATGCGTTCCGGCCATATGCCCGGTGCGCGCAATGTCCCTTTCTCCAACCTCTCTGAGGGCGGCAGCCTCAAGCCACTGAGTGAGTTGCGCCGGGTGCTGGAGGGATCGGGGCTCGAGCTCGACAAGCCCGTTGTCACCACCTGCGGTTCCGGCGTCACCGCCGCGGTGATCACTCTGGCCCTTCACTCCATAGGGCACCGCGACAACACGCTCTATGATGGCTCCTGGTCGGAGTGGGGCGGACGTGACGATACGCCGATTGCCACCGGAGAAGCCTGACATGGCCAAGGCCGCAAAACCGAAATCGCTCAAGGCGACCGTCACCCATCTCGAAATGAAGCGCAGGCCGCGCACGATTACGCCGTTGCCGGTCAACCTGCACGCAACCCTGATGAAGGCAACGGATATCCCGTTGCATTTCTACCGCTATCTGCAGTGGCAGGTGGGCCGCGAATGGCATTGGGTTGCGCGCCTGCGCATGACAGATGACCAGCTGTCCAAGATCGTTCATGCCAAGACCAGCCGCATTTTCGTTCTCAGCGTCGACGGCGCACCGGCGGGTTTCTTCGAACTGGCCGATCTTGAAGAGTCCACCGTCGAACTCTGCTATTTCGGCCTGATGGAACATGTGCGCAGACGCGGGCTTGGCGAATGGATGCTCGGCCAGGCGCTGACAACCGCGTGGTCGACCACTCCGGCCCGCGTTGTCGTTTCGACCAACACGCTCGATCATCCCGCCGCCCTGCCGCTCTACCAGAAGATGGGGTTCGAGCCGGTCAGTCAGAACCAGGCCATCATAAGGCCGCTGGCAGACGAGGAAATTCTGGCGCTGATGAAGGCGGGTTCCGCAACGCCGGGCTGAAATCGGGTGGCGGGCTTTTTGGCCGCTGCATAGACGTGATGACGCTACACCAGAAGGAGCGTCGTCATGAACATCAAGTTTGTTGCCCTCGAAACAGAGACAGTCCGCGCACTGCAACGTGGCGGACAAGATGCCAATCAACAGATTCCCCAGCGGGCCATATCAGATGGCGGAGCCATTCCCTGCCGGCATTGCCTCTCGCCTGTCGCCAAGGGAGAGGAATACCTGATCCTGTCACACCGCCCGTTTCCCCGGGCTCAGCCCTATGCCGAGTCCGGACCGATTTTCCTGCATGCGCGCGAATGCGAACGCGCGGCCGACACACACGATGCGGCACCCATGTTTACCTATGGACGCGCCTTCATTCTCCGTGGGTACAGGAACAATGACTGGATCAACTATGACGCAGCGGAGGTCGTGACCCCGGACAAGATCGAGCAGACTGCCAAGCGCCTGCTTGAGCGTGACGACGTCGCCTATGTCCACATGCGTTCATCGCAAATGAATTGCTATCAGTGCCGCATCGAGCGTGCCTGATTCAAAAAAACACCCGCCGGTATCTTGCGGCGGGTGTTTCAATACACGTCTGATGGCCCCTGATGCTACGTCAGGCGACCTTGAGGACCTGATCGAGGTCCGCCAGTTCGTACCCGAGCGCATCGGCAACCGGACGGTTGGTGATGCGGCCCTTGTGTACATTGAGGCCGGCGCGCAGGTGACGGTCTTCTGCGATCGCCTTCAGCCCCTTGTCGGCCAGCATCAGGCCGTAATACAGCGTGGCATTGTTGAGCGCATGAGCTGAAGTGATCGGCACCGCACCGGGCATGTTGGCGACGCAATAATGGATCACGCCGTCGACCTCGTAGGTCGGTTCAGCATGGGTGGTGGCGTGGGAGGTCTCGAAGCAGCCGCCTTGGTCAATGGCGACATCAACGATCACCGAGCCCTTCTTCATGCCCGACAGCATGTCGCGGGTCACCAGCTTCGGCGCCGCGGCGCCGGGAATGAGAACCGCGCCAACCACGACATCGGCCGAGAACACTTCCTCTTCCAGCGCCTCGATGGTCGAGTAGCGGGTATGAACCCGGCCGTTGAAAATGTCATCCAGCTGGCGCAGGCGCGGCAGCGAACGGTCGAGAATGGTCACGTCGGCGCCCAGCCCGACAGCCATCTTGGCCGAGTTCAGGCCAACCACGCCGCCGCCGATGACCGCGATCTTGGCTGGCAGCACGCCGGGGACTCCGCCCAGAAGAATGCCGCGGCCGCCATTGGCCTTCTGCAGCGAGGTTGCACCGGCCTGGATGGCCAGGCGACCGGCCACCTCCGACATCGGCGCCAGCAACGGCAGGCCGCCGCGGTCGTCGGTCACAGTTTCATAGGCAACGGCGGTGCAGCCCGAGGCCAGCAGGCCCTTGGTCTGCTCCGGATCCGGAGCCAGGTGGAGATAGGTGTAGAGAAGCTGGCCATCGCGCAGCTGTGCCCATTCGGACGGCTGCGGCTCCTTGACCTTGACGACCATGTCGGAGCGCTCGAAGACTTCCCTGGCGCTGCCGACGATCTTGGCGCCTGCCGCCTGGTAGGCCGCATCGTCTTCGCCAATGCCCATGCCCGCCTTGGTCTCAATGATGACCTCGTGGCCATGGGCCACATATTCGCGGACAGCGCCTGGGGTCAGGCCGACGCGATATTCATGGTTCTTGATTTCCTTGGGGCAGCCTACGCGCATTGACATCTCCTCCGAGCGTTGACCGGCGCATCAGGCGCCAGGTCAGGTTTCAATGCGGCCAATAAAAACATTCCCCCCCCGAAATGTCCTTGCAAACTGAGCTTGTCCCTCCCCCCTCGATCGAATATTCTTGCGCAGACAACATCGATATTCGGACATTCCACACATGCATGAGCTCGACGCAATCGATACTGCCATTTTGAAGACGCTTCAAAACGAGGGGCGAATCTCCAACGCGGCACTGGCGGAACGTGTCGGACTGTCGGCATCGGCCTGTTCCCGGCGGCTCGACATTCTGGAAAAATCCGGCGTCATCAAGGGCTATCACGCACGGTTGTCGCACAAGGCGCTCGACTACCGGATGATCGCGATCGTGCACATCTCGCTCTCAGGCCAGTTCGCCAAGACGCTCGCGGAATTCGAGGCCGCTGTGAAACGCTGTCCCAACGTTCTGGTCTGCTATCTGATGAGCGGCGAGTATGACTACATCCTGCGCATCGCCGCCCGCGATCTCGAGGACTATGAGCGCATCCACCGCGACTGGCTGTCCGCTCTGCCCCACGTGGTCAAGATCAATTCGAGTTTCGCTCTGCGCGAGGTCATCGACCGCCCCAATGTCGGCCTTGCATGATACATGACTATTTTACTCATGTTATTTTGCGAAAGACCTGCTAGACAGGCTCCCGAAGTTTGAACTCAAGGAGCGCTGACATGGCACGGCCCGAACCAAGACAACTCGTTGTAATCGCCAAGCGGCAGGTAACGCCGAACATGCTGCGCATCACGCTGGGCGGAGCCGGCATGGCTGCTTTCCCGGAAGACCAGGCCAGCGCCTATATCAAGCTCCGAGTGCCGGATGCGTCAGCCGGACGCGAAGTGGTCCGTACTTATACGGTCCGCTCGCACCGTGCAGATGAGATCGACGTCGATTTCGCTCTGCACGAGGAGTGCGGCCCCGCAACCCTCTGGGCGTTGAATGCGCAGGCTGGCGACAGCATCATGGTCGGCGGCCCGGGCCCGCGCAAGCTCGTCCACCCGGAGGCGGACTGGTATCTGCTGGTCGGCGATATGACCGCGCTGCCGGCAATTTCCGGCAATCTCGAATTGCTTCCGGATACGGCAATTGGAACTGCCGTGATCGAGGTCATGGATGAAGCCGATGTCCAGGACCTGCGAAAACCACCGCATCTGACCATCGAGTGGGTGATCAATCCCCGGTCCGGCCATGACAGTGCTCCGCTGATTGAACGCGTCAGATCCGTTGAATGGATCGAAGGACAACCCTCTGTCTGGGCGGCCTGCGAATTTGCAAGCATGCGGCAACTGCGCGACTATTTCCGCACCGAGCGCGGACTTGGCACCGGCCATCTCTACATCTCGAGCTACTGGAAGGCCGGCAACACAGAGGAAACACACAAGCTCGCCAAACGTGAAGATGCCATCGCTCAAAGCGGCTGAATTGGGGCAGCAGCAAACATTTACCCCTAATATCTAACTGGACCACAGGATTTCCAACCGCTACGCTTTGCCAAGGGATCACCAAGAGACCTGGCAAGAGACCTGGGGGGAAAACAAGCGTGAAACAGATCAATCTGAGAGCAGCAATCGTCTGCGCGGCAATATGTGCAGCCAGTGGCGCCTGGGCGCAGTCGGGTTCGGAAGGTGTTTTCACCATCCACAACGACACCGAATCCAATGTGCTGACCGGCTTCTACACCAATGACGGAAGCGGCTGGAGTTCTAACTGGCTGTCGGAAGACCTTGATCCTGGCACCGCGGCCTCGGCAGAGTTCACCGCTGAAACGGGGTCCTGCGAACAGACATTCCAGGCCGGATGGCTGGGTGACGACGGTTCGGAAGTCATGGATGAGCCACATTCGATCGACATCTGCGAAGCCAGCAATGTCTATCTCGGCGACAACGAGATCAGTTTTGACTGACCGTTCTCTGATCCGCTCGACAACAAAAGGCGCGAAACCCTCGGTTTCGCGCCTTTTTCCGTTTGAAGGCAACATGGTCGCCGATGGCAACAATCGTTGACGAAACGGCCACAGGCCACAGGTGCGGCATGCAGATTACCGGAACAGCGCCGGTCCCTGTTCGTCTATGATCTGGCGCGCCTTGCGGTAAGTGGCCGCTTCAACCTCATCGCGGTTGGTGAAAATGTCAGCGCGGATGAACTTGTGCTCCCTGGCCGCCTCTCCTTCGCCCTTGACGATCCGTCCGGCCAGCCGCCACTGCCCGCCTTCCGGCATCGGCTCCGCATAGATCTGGCAGTCCTTGTAGGTTTCGGGCTCATTGGCGGCCACCGGAGGGCTGGATGCGGATTTGCCGCCGAACAAGTTGCGGATGCTGCCCAAAATACCTGCCATGCCATGTTCCTCACTGTCGATACTGCCCGGCTTCAGACTACCCGGTTTTCCGCCTCAACGCTCGCCATCCGCGTATCAGTCGCTGCCGCTGAATTAGGTTGCACAAGTGTCACGCCGGGATCACACTCATTCATTATGGCTTGCCGCCATGAATGACGTAAGGCGGCAATTTGAATGCGTGCCGAACACCCGCATGCACCCTTTTTAGGTCATCTGCAGGGAGAAAGTCCATGAAAGACCAACAACTTCTTGAAATGCTGCACCCGATCTCGCGCCGCTCGCTGCTGGGCGGACTTGCCGCCACAGGCGCTCTGGTCATGGTTCATCCGTTCACAGCAAGGGCGAATGCCAACCAGGCCCACCTGCGCATCATGGAGACCACCGACCTTCATGTCCATGTCTTCGCCTATGACTATTATGGCGACAAACCCAACGACACCATGGGCCTCGCCCGCACCGCGTCGATCATCGACCAGATCCGTGCAGAGGCTCAGAATTCGATCCTTGTCGACAATGGCGACTTCCTGCAGGGCAATCCGATGGGAGATTACATTGCCTATGAGCGCGGCATGAAAGAGGGCGACATTCACCCGATCATCGCCGCAATGAACGTGCTCGGCTATGACGGCGGAACGCTGGGCAACCACGAGTTCAATTACGGCCTCGATTTCATGTTCAAGGTCTTGGGCGGCGCCAATTTCCCCATGGTCTGCGCCAACCTCACCAAGGGCGCGCTGGCCGAAAACCCGCGCGACGACGACCTGTTCCTCAAGCCCTACATGATCCTCGACCGCACCATCAAGGATGGCGCTGGCGCCGAGCACAAGATCAGGATCGGCCTCATCGGCTTTGTCCCGCCCCAGATCATGACCTGGGACGCCCGGCACCTCACAGGCAAGGCCGCCACCCGCGACATCGTCAAGGCGGCCGAAGCCTGGGTGCCGCAGATGCGCGAGGAAGGTGCCGACATCGTCATTGCTCTGTCCCACTCCGGTATCGGCCAGCAGGAATGGGCGGAAAACCTCGAGAATGCCTCGGTCCCGCTCGCCGCTGTGCCCGGCATCGACGCTATTGTCACCGGCCACAGCCATCTCGATTTCCCCGGCCCGAAATTCGACGGATTCGCCGGCGTCGACAATGCCAAGGGCACCGTCTCGGGCAAGCCTGCGGTCATGGGCGGTTTCTGGGGATCGCATCTGGGACTGATTGACCTGATGCTGGAGCGCGACGGAAACACCTGGAAGATTGTCAGCCACAGCTCCGAAGCCCGGCCGATCTACGAGCGCGTCGACAGAAAGGTCAACGCACTTGTTGCCGACAAGCCGGAAGTGCTGGCCGCAACCCAGGCGGACCACGACGCAACCCTTGCCTATGTCCGCACCGCGGTCGGCAAGACCTCTGCACCGCTGCACTCCTATTTTGCTCTCGTCGCCGACGACCCGTCCGTGCAGATCGTCAGCCAGGCCCAGACCTGGTACATCGCCGACATGCTCAAGGACACCGAATGGAAGGATCTGCCGGTGCTCTCAGCCGCGGCGCCCTTCAAGGCCGGCGGCCGCGGCGGTGCGGACTACTACACCGATGTGCCCGCAGGCGACATCGCCATCAAGAACGTGGCCGACCTCTACCTCTATCCCAACACGGTTCAGGCGGTGGTCATCACCGGCGCCGAGCTCAAGGACTGGCTGGAAATGTCAGCCGGCATCTTCAACCGGATCGAACCCGGCGCCAGCGACGCGGAGTTGATCAACGGCGATTTCCCATCCTACAATTTCGATGTCATTGACGGCGTGACCTATCGGGTCGACCTCACCCAGCCCGCCAAATACACCCCCAAGGGCGAGTTGCAGAACGCCGGAGCCAACCGGATTCAGGATCTCAGCTTCAACGGGCAGCCCGTTGATCCGGAACAGAAATTCGTGGTTGCCACCAACAATTATCGTGGCGGCGGCGGCGGTAACTTCCCCGGTATCGGTCCCGACAAGGTGGTCTTCCAGGCGCCCGACACCAACCGTGACGTCATCGTGCGCTACATCGTAGAGCAAGGCACCATCAACCCTTCCGCCGACGCCAACTGGAGCTTCGCGCCTGCCGAAGGCGCCACCGTTCTGTTCTCGACGGGCCCCAAGGCGAAAGACTTCGTCGGTGACGTCAAAGGCGTCTCCATCGAACCGGCCGGCGAAGGCACCGACGGCTTTGCCCTCTACCGCATCAAGCTCTGAACCATTTCGAAGGCCTGCCTGTCCCGGCGTTGACCGCGCCGGGACGACCATCGGCGGCGTTCTCTCGGCACCCGCACCTCCCGCTTGTGCGAACAGGCAGTTTCCATCCGCGCCTTAGCAATTTGATTACCGGCAAATGCGAGACTGAACCGTCAGTCAGCCAGGGGGAACTTTGAAATGACCGGATTGACCGGCCGCTCCATCAAGCGGGACAAGACCAGGGTAAAGGCCAGGATCGACTGCATGGGGCAGAAGACCACCGGAGCGGTTATCGACCTGTCGCCGCAGGGCATATGCCTTCAGCTTGATGCCGGTATTCCCATGGCCCGTGGCGACAAGATCGATGTCGAAACCGAGGAAATGGGTCTACTGGTCGGCACCATCCGCTGGATAAGGGCGGGTCGCATCGGCGCAGCCCTGGTGTTGACCTCCAACAACCGCGCCAAGGTCGAAAGCTACTACAAGATGTTCCTGCACAATCGTCAGCCAGCCTGACACCGGACCCACAGGGCCTGTCTTGCGGACCAACACGCCGCGATCTAAGTTCAGCTCAGCTAGACATGACACGCGGTCGATGACCCGGCAGGCAGGACCTTTCCCATGGCGAAGACCATTACGAGGAGGCGCATTGTGCTCTATCTCCTTGGCCTGCTGATCCTCGCTGGCCTGGCCGCCTTCGCGCTTGGCCCGAGACCCCAGGCAGACACGACGGTCAGCTTCGATGAAGCCACCTTGCCCGATGATCTCGATGCCTATCTCGCTTCAGCGGAGGCAAGGTTTGAGGATCTGCGCCCCGGCAATGAGCGGCAGATCATCTGGGCCTATCCGGCGTCGCGCGCCCGCACGCCCATGGCCATCGTCTATATTCACGGCTACTCGGCAAGCCCCGGAGAATTGCGGCCCCTGCCCGACATGGTCGCCCAAAGACTGGGCGCCAACCTCTATTTTGCCCGTCTCAGGGGCCATGGACGCGGCGGCGATGCCATGCTCGAAGGCTCAGTCCACGGCTGGGTCGACGATTTTGCAGAAGCCGTCGCCATCGGCCGCAGGCTGGGGGAACGCGTCGTTGTCATGGCCACCTCCACCGGAGCCTCGCTCACCACCTGGGCGGCTACGCAACCGGCCCTGATGCGCGATGTCGTTGGACTGGTCCAGTTTTCCCCCAATTACGGCATCCAGGCCTCGGGATCGGGCCTGCTGACCATGCCCTGGGCCGAGCAATTGGTGCGATTGATTGTCGGGGAACGCCGTGCCTTCGAACCGCGCAACGAGCTGCACCGGCAATTCTGGACCTACGAATACCCCAGTGCTGCCTTGCTGCCGATGGCGTCCCTGGTCGATCTTGCCAACGCGGTGGATCCCGGCACGATCACCCTTCCCTCGCTCTTCGTCTATTCGCCGCTGGATCAGGTCATCCGGCCGGAACTGGTCAGGGACAAGGCCTCCCGATGGGGCGGTCCGGCCACAACCATCCAAGTCACGGATTCTGATGATCCGAGCCACCATGTCATCGCCGGCGATGCCCTGTCGCCGTCCACCACAGAAAGACTGGCTGCTGAAACGGCGGAATGGATTTCCGGCCTCTGACATGGTTCAAATGATCAGGTTCGAAATGATCTCGTTGTCCGTGATGTCCTGATAGCTCAGGCCGGCGCCGTCAAAAGCCTCTGTCAGATGCAGGAAGTTTTCGGGCGAGCTGGTCTCGATACCGATCAGGATCGAACCGAAATTGCGTGCCGATTTCTTAAGGTATTCGAACCGGGAAATGTCATCTTCCGGCCCCAGCAGTGTCAGCAGGTCCCTCAGCGCCCCCGGTCGTTGCGGCAGGCGCAGAATGAAATATTTCTTGGTGCCCGCATAGCGCATGGCCCTTTCCTTGACGTCGGGCAGCCGGTCGAAATCGAAATTGCCGCCCGAGACCACTGCCACGACCGACTTGCCCTTCAGGCTTGCCGGATCCATGGCCTCGAGGGCGGCAATTGAAAGCGCGCCGGCCGGTTCAAGCACGATGCCCTCGGTATTGAGGATCCTCGTCATGGTCAGGCAGATCGCGTTTTCGGGAACGGTAAGCACCTGCTCGGCGCGAAACCGTTGCAGGATTTCGAAGTTGCGCTCGCCGATTTCCGCCACCGCAGCGCCGTCGACGAAATTGTCGATCTTTCCGAGCTTGACCCGGAGACCGGCGGCCAGGCTCTCCTTCAGGCTCGGCGCTCCTTCCGGTTCCACAAGCAGGAACCGGGCAGCATCGAGCCTGCCCTCCAGATAGCGCGCCACACCGGCCGAAAGTCCGCCCCCTCCGACCGGCAGCACGACAAGATCCGGCGCTTCGCCCTCGGGCAGCTGCGCTTCGATTTCCGCTCCGACGCTGGCCTGTCCCTCGATGATGTCGTCGTGATCGAACGGCGGCGCCATCAGCGCGCCTTCGGCTGCCGCGAACTCCCGCGCCGCATCGTAGCAAGCGTCGAAAAAGTCACCGGTCAGGCGGATCTCGATGAACTCGCCGCCGAAGACCCGGGTCTTGTCGATCTTCTGCTGCGGTGTCGTCACCGGCATGAACACGACGCCCTTGCGGCCGAAATGCCGGCAGACATAGGCAAATCCCTGAGCATGGTTTCCTGCCGATGCGCAGACAAACAGCTTCTGCTCCGGATTGGCAACAAGCGCCTTGCGGATGAAATTGAACGCGCCACGGATCTTGTAGGATCTGACCGGCGACAGATCCTCCCGCTTGAGCCAGATCCGCGCGCCAAATCGAGCCGAAAGATGATCATTAAGCTGCAGAGGCGTTTCCGCAAACAGCTCCCGCATCTCGGCAAGAGAGCCGTCGACACAGCGGCGGAAATCATCGGGAGATTGTTTTTCGGTCATCACGGGTCTATGCCACGGGAACCGGCCGGTTGCCAACCTGAACCGGCTTTCGAGAGGGCAAGGGGTGCACGGCAACACTTTCCGATCCGCGATCTTCATTGCGTCCATGGCTGGACTCTATCTGTCGCTTGCCATGCTGGCTCCAGCCGCGGTCGATTTCTATTTCGGCAATCCGGACTGGCAGGTCTTTGCGGTCTCGTCATTTGCGGTCGGAGCGATCTGCCTGGCATCGGCGGCTGCCAACCGCGGCATCAACGCGCCGTTCTCGCGGCGCCTCGGCTTTCTCGTCGTCAACCTTTTGTGGATCACGCTGTCGGTCACCGGCGCCATTCCGTTCTATCTTGCCTCGCTCGGGCTCGACATGGCCGATGCGTTGTTTGAATCGGTCTCCGCCGTCACCACCACCGGCGCCACGGTCATCTCCGGGCTCGATAAGGCGCCCCCCGGGCTTCTGCTCTGGCGCTCGCTGCTGCAATGGATCGGCGGGATCGGCATTGTCGCCCTTGGCCTGCTGGTGCTGCCATACCTCAAGGTCGGCGGCTTCACTGTCTTCAAGATGGAATCCTCCGACACCTCCGAAAAGCCCTTCGCCCGCTTCGCGGTTTTCGTCCGCGCCTTCTTCGCCATCTATATCGGCCTGACCCTGACCTGCGCCATTCTCTACCGGGTGCTCGGCATGAGCGATTTCGACGCTCTCAACCATGCCATGACCACCATGGCCACCGGCGGGTTCTCCACCCATGACGCCTCCTTCGGCGCCTTCACCTCCCCGGGGTTGATATGGACCGGCACCGTCTTCATGGCGATTGCCGGCCTGCCCTTCTCGGTGCTGATCCTGTTTGCCGTACGCGGCCGTCTCGACGCACTGCGCGACCCGCAGATCTTCGCCTATGGCGGCATCCTTCTCGTGCTTTCCATTGTCATCGCGCTGAGCCTTCGGCTTTCGCATGACGAGAGCTTCGGCATGGCCCTGACCCATGCGACCTTCAACGTGGTTTCTGTCGTTACCACCACCGGCTACGCCAGCAGCGACTACACGCTGTGGGGCCCGCTGACCGTGGCAATCCTGCTGGTGGCGACCTTTCTTGGCGGCTGCTCAGGATCCACATCGGGCGGCATCAAGGCCTACCGGCTGGTGATCATCGCAAGTTCGATCCGGTCGGGACTGATGCGGCTGATCTATCCCAACAGCGTGCGCCCGGTGCGTTACGGCTCTGTCGCCGTCGAACCCGACATGCAACGCACCGTGTTTCTCTTCGTGTGCGCCTATATCGGCATCTGGGCGCTGGGATCGATCGCCCTGGCCGCGACCGGCCTCGATATCGAAACCGCACTTTCAGGTTCGATTACCGCGCTGGCCAATGTCGGCCCGGGCATCGGACCCATCATCGGGCCATCGGGAAACTTCAGCTCGCTCGGTGATCCCGCCAAACTGATCCTGGTCTTCTTGATGTTGCTTGGACGACTGGAGATTCTGGTGGTTCTAGTCCTGCTGCTTCCCGCTTTCTGGCGCGAGTAGACCATCGGATAACCTACAGGGCCGCTAAATTATCCATCGGTTAACCAAAATCTGCTTATATCTTCAGATCTGGAGGACCGAAACCTATGCAAGCATTGCAAGTTGCCTATGCCGATGAGCCGGAGGTTCGGCACGACGCAGACCCACAGCATGTGGACGTCTTGACGCCTCCCGCAGAAGACCAGGCCAGGCTCGAGCGGGCGATGAACGTCATCGGTTCGCAGATCGGCGAATTGTCCGTCAACATTGCCGACACCAGCGGCATGGTCGGCGATGTCTCGAGTTCAATGTCGCAGCAGGCTGACGAATTCCACGCCCTGACCCGTGACATCTCGATGATCGCCCGGTCCAATCAGACGGTCGCCGAGGCTTCGCGTGGCGCAATCGAGGCTGCCAGAACCACCCAGGCAGGACTCGACACCACAACACAGAGCGTCAACGGCATCCTGGTCAACGCAGTCTCCGACATCAAGTCGATGGCAAGCAACGCCACCGAGATTACCGGCGTGCTTGATTCCGTCTCAATCCAGATCAAGGAAATCCATTCCTTTTCCGAATCCATCCAGGGCATTGCCACGCAGACCCAGCTGCTTGCCGTCAATGCCGGCATCATGGCAGCCCACGCCGGCGAGGCCGGCCGCGGTTTTGCCGTCGTCGCCGATGCGGTCAAGCAACTGGCCGACAAGACCGGCACGGTCTCGCGCGACATCGTCTCCCGGCTCGAGGCGTTGCGCTCGATCGTCGACAAGCTGCAGAAGCAGAACGCCGACAACGAACTGGTGGCCAATGCCGCGCACCAGCGTTCGACCGAGATCGACGGAGAACTGCAGAAATTCACAGGCTTCAGCCAGACGGTTGCCGGCATGATCAGCGAAATCGAACGGATCAGCGACCCGGTCGAGGAAACCACCCGCGCCTGCTCGACCGTGCTCTCCAAGGTCTCCGAACTCGACAAGCAGGTTCACAACAGCGCCGAAATGCTGACCGCGGCCAGCGCCAAGATCGACCGCCTCGTGTCATTTTCCGAAAACGTCATCGGCGAAGTCGCCGAAAGCGGCATTGAAACCGAAGACACCCCGCTCATCCGCCATTGCATCGCCAAGGCCGGCGAAGTCTCCACACTCTTTGAACAGGCCATAAGATCCGGGGCGATGTCGCTTTCCGATCTGTTTGACGAGAACTATACCCCCATCCGTGGGACCGATCCGCTTCAGCACATGACCCGGTTCACCCAGCACACCGACCGGCTGCTGCCGCCGATCCAGGAGGCGATGCTGGAATTCGATCCACGCGTCACCTTCTGCGCGGCGATCGACCGCAACGGATATCTGCCCACCCACAACCATATCTATTCTCAACCGCAAAGCGCGGATCCGGTCTGGAACGCGGGCAACTGCCGCAACCGCCGCATCTTCAACGATCGCACCGGGCTTGCCGCGGGCCGCAACACCAGGCCGTTCCTGCTGCAGACCTACCGCCGCGACATGGGCGGCGGCAATTTCGTGCTGATGAAGGACCTCTCGGCCCCGATCGTCGTTAACGGCCGCCACTGGGGCGGCTTGCGCATCGGCTTCAAGATCGCTGTTTGACCGAGCTTCCGGTTCGGCTATGCCGACCGGGTCGCTTGCGACATCCGTCAGGCAGATGCTATTTGTCACCGTCCCGGACGATAGAGGTGACGTCAGATGCGCTCAATGGCCCTCTCCCTGCTGACAGCAGCATTCCTTGCTGGCTGCCAGTACTCCGCCGAACCCACGATCACCGAGCCGGTGCAGGTCTACGTATCAGACACACGGAAAAACCCTGGCAAGTATCTGCTGTACATTGATGCGTCGGAGCTCAGCCGGAACGTGCGGGCTTCAGATTTCACATGCATCGCCCACACATTCCCGGTCGATCTGCGGGCCGGCTTCAAGACCGCTGTCGAGCTGGCAATGCAACAGCAGTTTGAGACGGTTGAGACCGTTACCGCGCCGGTGAAGCAGTCCGAGTTGCGGGCGCGTCAAGCCGCAGGCGTGATAAAGGTGACCGGCATCACACTCGACGCCGAGCTGACAGCCGTTCCGGGTTTCCTGCGCAACACCATGAACACATCGGTTCTGATGACTGCCGGCCTTACGGTCGACGGCAGCGCCAACGGCAGGCTGCTGGGAACGACGGTTCAAGGTGCGGGCAAGGCGCAAGCCGATGGCGGAATGGCCTGCGAAGGCGGGTCAAGGGCATTTAACGCCTCATCCGAAGCCGCAATCGCGCAAGCAAAACGACAAATCGTCGAGGCAATCGCCAACTCGCCGGAAATCCGAAACAACCGCTGATAAGCAATCCCACCGGCCACTTCCCTGCCGGAAGCCTTCAGCTTTGATCGTCGGGCGGGCCCTGTAAATGGAAAACGCCTGGAGCCGGCACGCGGATTCACGCGCTCATCGGCTAGCAGGTCTGGGAAAATTGGTGCGGACGACGGGGCTCGAACCCGTACAGCCTCGCGGCCGAGGGATTTTAAGTCCTTGTTTTTAAAAGGAAAGTTATTGATTCTATTGCGCGATTTTAAATGATCGCGCTTACTGTGTATAAAAATGTGCACAAAATAGGCAGAACGTTACCAGAACAAATTCCGAATTTCGGGAAAGTCCTCGCCCACTAAGGGTTTGCGGCGCTTGCGCCGCCACCGCTCCATTTGCCCTTCCTGAGCCAGGCGCAGGCGGAGCGCAGCAGTCAAGGCCAACGCCCGCTTGCGGGTGCTGAAAGCAGCCTTGACGGGTGCGGGACGTCTGCAAGGATATTGTAGGGCTAATTAGATGCCGTTTTACTCTCTAGAGCCCGCCGGCTTGGCGATGCATGTGAACCGGCAGGTAAAGCGATCCTGACGCCCGCATAATCGGCGTAGGTCGATTCACGCAATTTTTCGTCGACAACCACAGTCATCGTGTTTGGATTGATCCGGATGAGCTTACAATCAAAAAGCGTATGAAGGTCTGCCCGCAGGAGAATTCCATTCGTCACAACGTTGGATGCCTCGCCTCGATACGGGTCGATATGTGCAGCCTCCAAAACATCCAGGACATTGCAGCCGGAAATAGCGCATTTCCCATCGTAGGCTTTGATCAGTCTATCGCGGAATTGCTTCTGACCACGCCGCGCCTTAATGGCGCGCATCGTCTTCTCGCGTGTGTCCTCAACATTATCGGGATCGAACGGGGCCTCGTCCGCATCCTCTGCAATTAAGGAAGTATCCTTTCCAACACGTTGTAGGATGAAATCCGCAGGCAACTTACCGGAATGACTGACATAGTCGAACTTCCCGAGGTATCGAAAACCGGCTCCTGGATGCTCGTATTTCTTCGTCCGAAAAAATACCAATAATTCCAGCCCTAAGGCTTTCTGATCGATATAAAGATGGTCTTTTCGCCCGGCAGATTGTCCCTGACAGTACAGGACGTCATCCTCGATCCTATCATGGTATTGTGTGCGATCGGCCGTCTTGTTTTGTGTGATGAATATCCAAACGGACTTCGTTCCCTTCGGTTGGAAAATTCCGGTGTTGAGGGTGGCATCAGTAATGCCGAAATGTTCCCTCAGATCGTCACGCGTGTAGACCGAACCCGGATCCAATTGCTCTGAGGTGTAAATCAATTCGTTTGCGCCGTCCTTCATCCAAACTGCTTTCATTCATCAATATTTACTGGATCCTATCACGATGCATGTTCTCTGGTCAGCAAACAAACTAAGCCAAACTGCGTCCGACGGACGTTGCACAGGGGTGCGCGTAGGGTCGCAACAGATCATAAGAAAGAAGTTAGTCTGGTTTATATGTCTCAGTGGGTTTTCCGTCCCACAGAGTTCCTTCTCGGGACAACGCCTGTTCGGGGACAATTAGATTTCCGGACGCAAGTGGTAGCCAACCCGGCACCCTGGCCTGCCAATGCACCGTTTCGTCAATAGCCCAAGGCTCTTCCGCCGGAGCTTCTGGAGAAAAGTAATTGCAGTACACAAACATGATAGGTTTGTCTTGAATGTCAAAATTGTCGATTGTATTTCGGATTTTCTGATAGCGGCGCTGCTCAACAATATCTCCGCCTAAGCTCTCAATCCCAATGTGGATAATACTAGGTCGATTAGTCGGAACTTGCCTGTGCGCTTTTACGAGCAGCCGTTTTACGTCCCGTGCTTTGCGATCGATTGATGTCTCTGAGGCACTTCGCCAGCGCGCGGCAACCACCTGATCTACCTCATCAATAAAATGAGGGTTTGGACCCAGTTTTGCCTTCTGAAGTAGGTGCAAATTGTCATTTCTAACGTACTCACCAAAAAGCGTTTTGTTATAGACTGACCCTGGGTGAAGCATATAACCCTTTTTCAAGGCCGTCTGGATAGGCTCAAGATCCAAGTATCGAATGCGCCCAATCGAGATGTCATCGCTCAAAACATGTTCCGTTTTCGATGAAAGAAGAAAGCTACGGACAGCTCTGAGCAAATAGTCATCCGGCACTTCCGCTAACGGAACCTGAAAATCAATCTCGAGGAATACACTGCGTCCAGTTAAAACGATCGAATGCGCAGCCTCACGCCAGAGCTCTCGCATTCTTTGGCGTTCGCTTTCGTCAAACTCTCCTGCTTCAAGTCGCTTGCACTCAACCGCAAAAGTCGTTCCATCAATCTCCACTTCAAGATCTGGAGATTTATCGCCACCAGGGTTCTCCGGAACAAATCGAACACTTCGGCCTTCTCTGGCATAGGCAAGGGCTACCAGTAATTCGAAAAGCGTCCCGTTTGGCTGTTTTTTTTCATCGCTCCAAAGGCGCCGAGCACGGTCTTCAAATCCATCGATCTGATCAGCGAGCGCTATGTTGCGCCCGATGGCAGACAGTACCGGTATTACCTTGGACCCAAACATAGGTTCATAGTTTGGTGGATGATGGTTGAGCGCTTCACCAAGGAACACATACCAAGCGAATCTGTCTTCTTGAGCAAAGAAGTGCCCTTTGCCCGTTGGATCTTTCACTTCACCAATAAGGCTTCGGTAAAACCACTGAGCTATCGCCAGTCGTCGGGCTTTCCAATCTTCTTCTGAAATCAGAGACTTAAAATACTCAGTTCCGCGATCAACTTCGGGCTCAAACCCGTACATTGGGATTTCTCCCTCGCGCAATTCAAACATATCATCGGGGAGCCGAATTCGTGACATGCAACTACCAATCTATTCTGCACTGAAACAGGGTCTTATTCACCTTTGCTCTTCGGTTTGGTGCTTCGGGATTTTTTCTTGGGCATTCCTAAAAGGGAACGCCACCAGATCGCATTGTCCTTCTTCACCTCAGAATCAGCCTCATCGATAGTTTCAAGCATTTCTTCAAGAGCGCCAATCGAGGTTTCCTTTGCAAGTTTCAGTGCCGTACGCAGTGATTTTTTCATATCCTCGTAGATCGCTTTGATATCGGAGAGGTCGTCCAACATGAGCAACGGCATCACGAACTTCTGAATAGTGATGTCTGGCTGCTCATCGAAGGGAAAAAGGCTAAATTGTTGTGGGAACGTTCGCGCTAGTCGCACAATGTTTTCACCTTGGATTTCCGTATCTTTTGCCCGAGTGAGCAATTGACTTGCCACAACGCGCCGAAGATTGGGCTTAAGCCCGCTGGAAAGGCCATCCCAGTTCAAATTTTCAGAAATCTGTCCATTGAGGACCTGTTCAAGATAATCTAGTAGCGGGGTTTGGTAGATGGCGGGATCAAACCGGAGCCCAGACTCTATCCGTGACTCAGCGATAATCTTCACTCTGGTATTTTTGGTGAGAATCTCTTGCCACTCTTCCTGGGTGAGCTCCAATAGTCTTTTGTCATATTGCTCTCGCACATACTCCCAACCCGATTCATTTCGATCTGCGATATCTTGAACCAGTGCAGAGTCGAGCTTCAGTAGATCAATATCGCTCCAGTCCTCTGGTGGCATCTGACCGATAACTACCAGCCATTTTTCAATTGATTCACCGGTAAGTTCCTTAAGAAATTGGTAATTAGGGAGCACCGAGTTTAGAGCAGGAGGCGCAAGATCCAAACTATTTGTCGCTTCTAATATTATCTGCTGAGCAAGTTCGCTCGTTTTTGGTGCCTCTGCTGCAGATTTAATGAGCTGCGACATTTTCCCTTGAGCAATGCAGATTTGCGCTAAGAATTTTAGTGCATCAGGCTCGATGTTACCCTCTAGCAGCGTTCGCTGTACCCACTCTCGTCCTGTTGTAAGGTTTCCAAGTTGGTGTGCGGTGAGATCTACAGCCGGAAGCTTAAAGTTAGGATGAGCGTCCAAATGGAACCAAAGGGTATAAGCGATTATCTTTCCGGCATCATCTCCCGGTAAATCTTTCTGCCCAATCTGACTTAGTGCACCATCAGCCACTAGGCCCTGGATAGCTTGTTTTGCAGTCTGTTTGTTTTTGCCGCTTAAGCCAATGTATCCCCAAGCGTACAAAGTCTGGAGCAAAGCAGCATAAGACTGAGGGTCCTCTGCTAGATCTGTTTTCTGCAGATGAGCAATTGACGCTTTGATGAGCGAAAGTTGATCTGGTTGGCTAACCTTAGAATTAATCTGCGGCCATGCATCCACGAGCATCAACGGATTCTCGGTTATCTCCTTAGTGAGTTCTGCTGTAAAATTCTCTGGGGCCTGATATGGGGCCAGATCATTTATATCAAGGTCGTTTTCAGAGGCATCGGCCGCGAAACCAATTAGGTGTTCGTAGTTTGTTGGCACTCTAATTTGCCGCATCGCCACCCGCGCCATCGTTTCATCATGTGAACGTTCAATAGTATGCTTCAACGCACCTACAAATTCGGCGAGAAAGGCCCCTTCATCATAGCCATTATCTTCTTTTGTATTTTCTGGGCGAACAGAGAGCCAGTGTGAGAATAGTTGTGATAGCTTTATAACTTCGTTTTCTGTTTCACAAAACTCATAGAGAGCTAGTAGGCCAGTGTGAGCCGACCAGTCTTTCGGTCGGATCGGTTTGACCTCGTTAAAGGCTTCCAAAATTCGCTTCTTAGCTGTCCGTGTTACAGCGCCGCTGCAGCCGATCATATTGAGATTCTGAACCACATTACGGAACCGAGTCGCGGAATGACGAGCCCAATTGCCGGCCTTATCGCGAGCTACGGCAGTGATCATGTGAGAAAAGCCGGGGGCTTCTCTTAGCTTTTTCAGTTCGACCGGCTCACCACTGTTTTCCTTCTCCGACTCGGACCAGTCTGCGGTCAACACACCCTCGATGGGGTCCGCGAGAAGTAGTTGTTCAGCGTGATCAGACGGAACATTAAAGGCTAATGCGGCTAGATTTCGATCCAAGTTGGGATCATTAGCGGCCAATCGGTAGTCACTGGAAATCGTCATCGGATCCAACAGAGAATTAGGATCACGATCGATCTTATCTCGATGCAGTACATAGATTGCGACTGTTGGCATCGGAATCTCATCATTCCATTGAGCCCAAAGGGACACAGTCTGATTGATAAACGAAATGATGTGACGAGGAGTAACAACGACACGGTGCTGGAGCAAGCGCTCATGAAAAACCTGATAGGTGCGGTGCATGGTGTCCTCGTCAGCACCACTACTCACCGCATAATTGATTTTTTGTTGAAAGTAGGCTGCGCGATCGGACAACACGGGAGGCGCCACATTCAGGATTGTATCGAATGTTTTTCGGAGTAGGTCTTGCTGCTGATAACGCCCTTCGTCTTCGTTAGGCATATAAAGCGCAAGCTGTTCTTCAGAGGGATTTCGCGCAACAATGGCACGTTCTGCCCTCGGGTTTAGCGAATTCACAATGTGGGCGCGGTCATAGGGTACGATCGCTGTAACCGTTGAATTTGGGTCTTCGAGCTCCCCATTGATTGGGTCGAAAGTTTCTTCTCCTGCAAACACCGCTCGGATATTTGACCACGCATCTGCAATCCTGTCACTTGGTAGTCGATCAATATTATCAAAGACAACAACGAGGCGTCTCTCATCGCTTTGAAATAAGCTAAGCAGCTTGCGAAACGTCTTCGTAAACTCGTAATCCGTTGGATCTATATCCCGAATTTCTTGACTTATTTTTTCGTATTGCGAATCATTGGAGAATAGACCGAGCGCTCTTGATACCGCTTGCCGGTGGGAGATTTCTTTATCAGCGGTAACCGACTTATTATGATTTTTCTTAATGCAATGGGCTTCCCAGAACACTCCAGCGATCATAATGGCAAGCACAACCAAAAACGCCATGGTGATTGGATTGATGACGAAATTCTTGTCCGAGTTCAAAACCGCAAATGGGCTTAGCCACGTATATAGGATGGGTAAAGATATGACAAAAAAGACGGCGATAATGCCGAAGAGGCTCAGGTTGCGGTGCTTGTCTGTCGTGATCTCACGCGTCTTATTTTGAAGTCCTGATAGGACCTTCTCGAAATCATCTCTCTCCGTCTTGGCGCAGTTTTCCATCATCCACTTTGTTAAAGATTCAAGGAACGATCGACGGAAATGGCTCGTTTGGTGACGCCATAGATCAAACGTATAGAAATGAAACGTTTTCCGGAAACCCTCGCTCTTTTTGTCGGCCGGCTCTGCGGTTTTATTCCGTTGTAGGCTGTCGGAAGCCATTCTGATGATGGAAGATTTCCCAGCACCCCAGTTTCCTTCAAGTCCGATCGATTTATCGGTGCCGTCAAAATCCTGGATTAGACGGGCGAGAACGCCTGCCGTGCGCTTATGCCCTTGCCCTGAAAATTCATCTTCTTTCGCTGGGTCGTCAGGAATGGTTCTAAATTTGATGTGTGTCTGCCCCACTAAGCAAGCCTCCTTATTCGTTCCTCGGCTTCATACTAACTCCTAAATCGTCATGCTCATAATTTGTTTTCGTTTTGTTCGCGCTTCTCAACGGCATTCAGTACGAGAAATATTGCTTCCCTAAATTGCAGATATCCTTAATTAAACCGCAGGCTTTAATTTGTCCAAGGCGAAGTTCAGTTCAGTTGGGGGCGTTGCGGGGTCTCCCCGCAGAAGGGGTAGCGCAAAACCACCGGGTTGGAGCGAGGGGAAGGCTTTCCCCTCCTGATTCTCCCCACCACTCATCAGACAAGCGAGCCGAGAAGGGGCCAAACGAGCCTTCTCTCATCGGACATATATTATCCGATGAGAGAAGGCGGCGCGTCCGTCACTCCCTGCCGCAACAGGGAGTGACGGAAAGCGCCCTACCCCGTGAAGCCCCTGTAACCAAGGCAAGTGACCACACATGACGCTTACGGGATCGCGTCAGCCGATCCCGTTCAAGCATCATTTTTCGCCTCTTTTTATAGCACTTCGCCCTTCCGGCCTGCATGATACCGATGGATCACGCACCACGCCTGACCCTATCTCCCAGCCCGTTTAACCCACGAAAGGAGCGCGTTATGTCAACGCCCTATCCCCGGCCGCCACCATGGGGCGGCACCCCCTGGTTTCGATCCGGAAAGGATCGTCACCATTTGCCCACCGGGCAATCTTACATGATCGGTTACCCAATCGATCTGAGGAGGCTCTTACCGCACTGAAAGGAGTTCAAGCACGTCTTCGGCCATTGTCGCAGACGATGTCTGCGGGCTGCCCTGCGCCACGGCCAGGCAGCGGCCATCAACACTCACCATCCTAACCGAGGAATGAGCAAGATGGACAACTTGACAATGGACCTGCGCCGTATGTGTCGCCATAACCGCGACGGCTCTTACGGCACTTTCAACAACCGCCTGCGTGGCCTCATTGCCATCGCGGCCGAGCTGCGCACCCTGGGCTATAAACTGCCGGGATCGGCCTCCCTTAAACCCAAACATGTTTCCGCCCTGGTCGAGCACTGGCACAGTGCCGATCTGGATGACGCCACCATCCGCAATCGCCTGACCTGGCTGCGCTGGTGGGCCACTAAAATCGATAAACCCAACGTGGTCGAGCGCGATAACGCCGCCTACAACGTCGCCGCCAAAGCCGCACCCCGCCGCAATCGCGCCTATGCTCTTGATCCAACGAAATTCCATGCGATCGAGTGCCCGTATGTTAGGGCCTCAGTCCTGTTGCAGGCCACCTTCGGCCTGCGCCGCGAGGAGGCGATCAAGTTCCAGCCCGCCACCGCAATCCAGCGTAATCAGCTGGTGCTTAAACCGTCCTGGACCAAGGGCGGCAGAGGCCGCACTATTCCGATCACCACGGCGCAGCAGGCCAAAGCCCTGCAGCAGATCTGCCGTCTGGTCAACGGCAAGGGATCACTGATTCCGCCGCGCATGACCTATGTGGAGCAGCTTAAACGCTACGAGTATTTCACTCTCAAGGCCGGCTTGCGCAATACCCACGGCCTGCGCCATGCCTACGCCCAGCAGCGCTATCTTACCCTGACCGGTCGCCCATGCCCTCTGGCCGGCGGTAAACACTGGCACCAGCTCACCCCGATCGAGCGGGAAGGCGACCGCGCCGCCCGCTACAAGATCTCCGGCGAGCTGGGCCATGGCCGCCTTGCCATCACCGATACGTATCTGGGACGGGCCTGCCAATGACCCGCGCCGAAACCACCTATCTGCTGACCGCCGCTGCCCGCAAAGCCTACGCTGACGAGTTCTTCGATCTGGCCAGCGTTGCCGCCGCCATCGATCAGCGCGCAGAGAAGGGGCATCGGTTCTGCCGTTTGATCCAGGATCAGCCCTTTGATCTCCGCGAGACCAAAGCGGCCCAGCATCTGCAGGTCTGGCTGGATGACGAAGCCTATCGCTATATCTGGCGCCCTACCCCGACGGTCATCGATCCACTGCACCCGGCTCCGGCCTTCGACTACCCCGAGCTGGAGATACAGTGGTGAGCCCGCTCACCCTCCTGCTGCTGCTTGCACTTCTCACAGGCATCCGTGTCATCCTTACAGTCAGCGGCTGGGTGACACGGGTGATAAGTATCTTGGTGTGGCTGGCACTGGTGGTGATGCTGATGGTCAGTCTGGCAAATTGAACAGGCGGCCAAGGAATGTTTGGTCAGGTATAGCTGCGACGCAGCGACATAGGCATAGCGGGATTACGCAATGGAATCTTGCAAACGCCAAGCCGCTGAAATCAATAGATTAATTTGGGCGCTGCATAAGTTATGACTTTTGGCTGGGTCGAGAACAGCTATGCCTGATACCTTTTTTACGATGCTAGCATTACGTAGGCCACTCCGATCAGGAATAACCCTGTCGCGACCTGGAGGGCCACTCCTAACAGATGTGCCGCAACGCTATTTTTGCCAATGGCACTGCTGAGAGTCTTTCTGGCAACTGCGGCTGTGACAGCGACCAGCCCCAGCACCGAGGCAACCCCCATGAGCATAACTAGCGCAAAGGCAAGGCCTGCTTCGGTAACACCACGGGATGCCGCGAACGTCATGACAAACAGAGTAAGTGGGCATGGGATCAAACCGGCGACGACCGCGAAGCCAAGACCCTGTCCGGCATGACCATGACGGTGGTGCAGCCGAAAGGCCTGCCAGATCATCCAAACGCCGATCAGGCCAATCAGTCCCCGGCTTAGATTTTCAAGAAAATAGGCGCGTCCTGCCGATCCGAGCACGACAGAAACAAGCGGTAGCGCGAGCGTAACAATGATGATCGATGTACCGATATGCACGGCCGACAGAACAAAGGCCAATCGCAGGGCGGGCCACAAATCTTGTCCTGTTCCAGCGGTGTAGGCCGCCAGAACCGTCTTTGAGTGGCCTGGCGTCATAGCGTGGACTGCACCGAAGAGGATGCCCATGGGCAGAAACACCGCGAGCTGGGACCAGTCGCCGGTTTCCGCGTAGGCTTTAATCCGATCGGCAAAGGCATGATAGATCTCGCGCTGAATACCTATCGCATGTTGAATGAACGACAACATCAAGACATCAGACCGGAAGTCATGAGAGCAAGAATGATGTACCGTCCCGTCTTGGCGATGGTAACAATCAGGAGAAAGCTCCACAGTGGTTCACGCAGCACACCGGCCACGACCGTTAAGGCATCCCCTCCAATGGGCGCCCATGACAGCAGCAGGGACCACCGGCCCCATTTATGGTACCACGCAGTAGCCCTTTGCATTTGCTCGGGCGTTGCCGGAAACCAGCGGCTGCCCTGAAAGCGTTCGATACCCCGGCCAAAGAACCAGTTCACCACAGCACCAAGCGTGTTGCCAATGCTGGCAATGATGACAAGAGCCACAACGGGATACCCCGCCAGCTGTAATCCGACCAAAACCGCTTCGGACTGAGCCGGCAAAAGCGTCGCTGCCACAAACGCCGAGGCGAAGAGGCCCAGATAAGCCGGTAAAATCTCCATCAGCCCTGACGCTCTGGCCAATGAGCATGCAGGTCATCGATCACAAAATTATGGCTGTGCACCGTAACGCGACGGTCGTGGCCTTCACCCAAATGAGGATGATCCGGCGAAAGATCGTTGTGATCGTGCACCAGTTCCTGGGTAGCCTCCGGCGGCCAGATAAAAAGAGCCACAACCGAACCGATCAACGCAATCAGCCCCAGAATAATCATTGCAGCAGCTAATCCAAATGCCTGACCTGCCCATCCAGCGACGGGATAGGTCAAAAGCCAGCAGGCATGCGAAAGTGCAAACTGTGCTGAAAAAATGGATGGCCTGTCTTCCGGGTGCGCAGATTTCCGGAGCAAGCGGCCTGAGGGGGTCAGGATTGCTGAATATAGCGCCCCGCTGGCCATCCATACGCACAAGAACAACGCCCACCCAAGCAAACCATTGGTGAGCATATAAAGTGCGTGTCCAATTGTGAGCGCCGTCAAAACGAATGCCGCCACCAGCATCAGCGTGCGGTCGGCGATCAGGTCGAGAAGGCGGGGAAGCAACAGCGCGGTCAGCATCGAACCGCTGCCAAATGCCATAAGAGCATAAGCTACATCACTTTGGCTTGCACCATAACCTGACTGGACAATCACAACGGTATTTACGATTACAAAAGCACCTGCCGCTGCCGCCACCAGGTTCAAAGCGAGCAGCCCGCGCAAACGCGGCGTTGCGAGATAGATGCGCGATCCTCTGGTGAGGCGTTCAAAAAACGTCCTGACTTTCTGGTGACCAGCTCTGGCTGGAATGCTGGTGATCGACACAAGCGCTGCCGAACCAACGAACCCGACTACTGTGCCGCCAAAGAGCCAATGATAGCTCATGAAAGCCAGCAGGAGCCCTGCGAGGGCAGGACTGATCAGATTTTCCAGATCATAAGCGAGGCGCGAGAGCGACAGCGCTTTGGTATAGTCTTTCTCATCCTTCAGAATATCAGGAATGATCGCCTGAAAAGCAGGCGTGAACGTTGCTGACGCTGCCTGAAGGACAAAGATCAGGATGTAGATTTGCCAGATGGCGTCGATAAACGGGAGAGACAAGGCCACCGTCGCCCGCAGAAGATCCGCGCCGATCAGGACGGCTTTGCGCGGGAGTTTCTCGGACACCGCATTCGCCACGGGCGCGAGACCGACATAGGCGATCATCTTGATCGCGAAAGCGGTTCCCAAAACGGCCCCGGCATTGGCCCCGGCGAGATCGAAAGCAAGCAGACCCATGGCAACAGTCAAGAGACCTGTTCCCAACAAGGCGATAACCTGAGCTGAGAACAACCGGGCATAAATTGGATGCTTGAGAACCTCAATCATGGGGAAACTTTCAAATAGGTGCCCCTCCGACGATGGTTGTCGGAGGGGCGATTTTAGCGATTTTACTTATACACGATGATGTCGCTGTAAGCGCCACGAACGGACAGCGTCAACTGCACATCCTGCTTGTCGCGATTACGCCAGAACCAGCCGTGATTGCCTGAAAAAGCCGCCTTCAAGACACCATCCTGACCAGGGACGCCGCGTCCTTTTTCATAGCTGATGTTTTTGCCGGAGCCGTCCCCATGCAGATCAAAATTGAGCCGACCGTTTGCCGCGACCCATTTGAATTCAGCTTCAGCGCCTTCTTCCATGACCAGCTTGACTTCGATGCTTTCACCGGGTGCCAGTGTATAGGTTTGTTCATCAGTCCAGGCTTCGCTGGCAGACTGGGCATGAGCTGAACTCACAAAAAGACCGAACACGCTTTCCAGCAAGCTGCTCGACTTATCATCCGTCTCCATCTTTTGCATTTCCAGCTGACGATCTGCTTCCGCTTCCGCGTGCAGCTGCTGCTTGATCTCGCCCATTTCGGTGAGATTGAGCATCTTGCCGACGCCGGTCGGATCAACCGCATATTCGGACGGCAGCACGATCGTCACGAGAATAACGATGGCCGCCACGATGGCGATGATGGTGGATTTGATGAGCTGACGGGTTGACGGCAGCTCTGCACGGGTTGGGATATCTGAGTTATACATGAGAGTTCTCCTTATGAATTGATCGTTGTGAAGTAGCCAGTGAGGTGCATGCCAACCAGAACGAATCCGGCGGTCATCATCACCACATTGGCCGTGTAAGCATGTCGCCAGAAACTGCCTGATCGCCGCCAGTAACTCATGGCAATCAGGATGGCTGCGAGAGCCAGCAGTTGACCGACTTCAACCCCGAGATTGAAGGCAATCAGGTTGGTGAGCAGGCCGTCAGGGGCAATTTCATATTCCTGCACCTTGGTCGCCAGACCAAAGCCATGAAACAGCCCGAAGATCAGGGTTGCCGCCTTGGTATTCGGCTGGAAGCCAAACCAGCGCTGATAGGCGCCCATATTGTCGAGCGCCTTGTAGACGACCGACAGGCCGATGATCGCATCGATGAGGTAAGAGCTCATCGTGATGTTGTAGTAAACACCGACGATCATGGTGGTTGAATGCCCGATGGCAAACAGGGTCACGTAAATTCCGATGTGTTTCATCCGGTACAGGAAGAAGATCACACCTGCCAAAAACAGCAGATGGTCATACCCCGTCATCATGTGTTTGGCGCCCAAATACATGAACGGGATAAAGTGAACCCCATAGATTTCCTGGATGTAACCTTTGTCACCTTCGGTGACCGCGTGTGCCCAGGCGGCTTGTTCCAAAAACGGAAGAAAAGCCAGCGTAAGCAAGATAGTGAGAGTCAGCCGCCACAAAGCAAAACGCTTTTGTCGCAGCCTCTCGTTAAGAGAGTAGTGCATGATAGTTCCTATTTCTTTGTTCGATATTTTTGGCTGCAGCAGCAGCCGGGATCAGATCAAAGAAATAGATTTTGGCGGGCGATCCAGCCTGAATGAAGCGCCAGGCGTGATGGATTCTGGAATGGCTACGAAATCAATCCGGGCCAGTTCACGGCTAGCCAAATGCACATGGGCATTCAGGTGCGGTGTTTCGTGAGAATGATCAGCAGGGTTGTGGTCATGGGTGTGACCTATGCGCTGTTCGTCAAATTCTCCGTCGTCATGGCTGTGGCCATGCTCGTCGGTGGTAGGGGCTAATTCGGCGTGCCTGACTTGTTCAGCTGCCTTCAGATCTGTGGGCAGATGTGAAATAGAAGCCCCCACAGCAGATATCACCATGCCAAGCGTCAGCGCGAACGCAAGGGAGAATCGGAATGTTCTGGCGAAAGGGATGATCATCATTGTTGGTCAACAAATTACCACAGGCCGGACAAAGCTGAAATCATTTTTTGCGCATCTTTTGAAAGCTTTGACCCATAGATCGGAGCATCAAATCCGATCAGACCAGACTGGAGTTTTGAGGCTGCCGACGGATGTAAACTACCCGACGTGAGGTCATGGCCCTGACGGTCCTGATCAACTAATGCAGCTCCCGCTGGAATGGTAACTGTATCTCCGCACCGAGACGAGCTGAATCTAGATTCAATTCTCGCAATGCTAGAACTTCTTCGTCTGTAACAACCTTGGCAGGCACCCAATTTTCCCGTATCATCTTATGAAACAGTAACGGTGAGCGGACATAATACACGCCACCATCAATCTTTTTTAAATGATGTTGGATCTGATGCCAGATAGACTGCGAAATCATAAAGTACCCGTTGCGCGACTGCTCCGTAAGCAGCAGCTGCAAGGGAGTATTGGCCAAGGTTAGAGTTTCGGATGGAGTTATATTCATGACTTATCCTTACCTCGTTGGCGACTTTTTGTCACGCGCAACCAACGCCTCCACCCTCGAAGAATTGATGAATTTGTATGCGGAGGAGCTGCGCCGCTTCGGTCTCAATCACTGGGCATATCAGGCAATTCCTCAGGAAATCCGGCCTGACAAACCACCGGTGATTGTGTCCAATTATCCTGAAGCCTGGGTCGAGCGCTACGTGGAAAAGTCATACCATGTGGTGGATCCGGTAATCTCCCAGGGCAAGGCCTGCTTTGAGCCCTTTACCTGGCGCAGCCTGGAAGATCGCAACACGTTCAATTCGTCACAACGCGAATTTTTCAATGAAGCCACCGAGTTCAATCTTGGTGATGGCATCGGCATTGCGATCCACGGGCGCAAACAGGTGCATGCCATGATCAGTATGGGTGCTCCCGAAGATACCGGAGATTTCGGCGCGTTCTTCCAGGAATACAGCCAGAGCATCTATCTGATCTCGTTGGTCTTCAACAACGTGGCACAGGATCTGGTTCAGGCCGATCTGATTTACAAGGTTGGTGATGTCCGCTTGTCACCCCGCGAATCCGAGTGCCTGCAATGGTATGCTGCCGGCAAATCTGTCCCGGAAATCGCCCTGATCCTGAATCTGTCAGAGTCGGCGGTGAAACTTTACCTCTCCAACGCTCGCGGCAAGTTCGGGGTTCATTCGACCACCGAAGCGGTGGTCAAAGCCATTCTGGGCAACTTCCTGACCGTCTGATCCTGCTGACCAACTTTGTCTGACTATGGCCATTCGGCCATATTTCCCTGTTCTGCAATCCCCGCCATCATGCCAAAAAAGAAAGTAAGAGGCATGTTTAAGTTATTGAGTGGACGGAATTTTGAGGCAGACCGGGCGTTATTTGAATCAATGCATCGCTTGCGTTACCGGGTGTTTGTTGAAGAGCTGAAATGGCCGGTTGGGCGCGGTCTCTTCGTGGAAAACCAGATGGAGTTTGACCAGTTCGACACGGAGGATGCGTTTTACATTGTCCGGATCAATGAAGCGGGCGAAGTGGATGCCTGCACCCGGCTGATCCCGACGAATGTACCTTACCTGCTTGGTGATGTGTTCACCGAATATGTGGAAACGCAACCGGTTCCCCGGAGCAGCTCCATCTGGGAGACCAGCCGGTTTTGTGCAGATCGCCGGACAGCACCACGCAACATCGTCGGTCAACTGGTCGCGGCCATGCTGGAGTTTGGTCTCGAGATGGACATGACCAACTATGTATCGATTTCGGATGTCCGGATCGAGCCGCTGTTGGTGCGTTGCGGCTGGCAACCAACCCGTCTGGGCGAGCCCCGCTTTACCGGAACGGATTATGCGGCTGGCGAAATCTTTGAGGTGTCACCCGAGGCCCTGGCACAGGTGCGCCTGAAATCAAAAATCAACGATACCCTGCTGACCGAAAACAGCCCGATGGTGCCAATGCCGCATCCGGTGGCCGGCATGCCGAATTATGAAGGGAGAGCATGATGCAACAGGATCTGATGTGTCTGATCGATATGGTGGAAGTGGTCTCCCAACGTTACCCGCGCTACCGCAAATACTTCATGGTGATGAACCGGGCGCTGGTGCGGATGATGTATCAAAGTGAAGGGGGCAAATAATGATTATTCAGGGAGCAGATACCCCTACCTCGGGCTACTGGGTCGGCTTTCAGCGCTGTCTGGAATATCTGGCGCAGGAAGCGGAGCTGAAAGGCAAGGAACAATTGGCTGATACGCTCAAACAAAGCATGACATTGATTGAACAGGAAGCAGCAGAAGAGCAGCAGCAATCTGGAGGCACCGGCTGGTAAGGAGTTTACCAGCCGCTAGAAACGGGCATCCTGGAAAAACTCGATCAGCGGCGCATTCAGGAACTGCGCCAGCACAAACAGCCGCCCGGCCGAGATACGGTTGGTGCCGTTTTCAAATTTCTGTATCTGCTGAAAGGAGATGCCAAGTTTCTCTCCGACCTGCTGCTGGGAAAGTCCGCGTTCGTTGCGGAGCCTTCTGAGATTGATCCCGACCAGTTTTTCCAGCTTTGCCTGACGTTCGGGGGTAATAGATGCGGACGTATTCATTACCGCTACTATAAAAAAATTCCGGGCATCGCACAATTAAAAGTTGCGTCATGCATTTGAAATCACGCAACAAACGTGGCGAAATTGCTGCTGTGCGGATTTACCCGCCCAGCAGCAACAGATCGCGTTCCAGCTCGGTAATCGAGCCTTCCAGCACCATATCGCGGCCAAGCCGCTCATAGTCGAGATAGTACGCGATCCGATCGGGCAGCTGGTAGCAGTCCGCGACCATCTCTTCGGCATATTCGGCTGCTGTCCCGTGATAGATGCTGAAGTCGTCCCAGCGTGGCGCAAGCTCATCGATGGCATAGCCGTCTTCAGCCAGATGGCAGGCAATCAGATACCGTTCCTCGTCATCATCCAGCTGCTCCAGCAGGTCAAACCATGCGGCCAGCGAGGCCTGGGTGACAACAATGGCGTTAAACAGCCGGTAAAACTCGCCGTCGATGTACTGGAGTTCAAACTCTTCAACCGGCAAGCCGAAGCGATCAACCGCCTTGGCCGCTTTGGCCTGATAGTCCGCCAGATCGGTGAAGTAGAAACCCACCGCATCGAGGCTGTACGGTTGGGCGAAGTATTCAGACTCCGCCCCGGTGGTGTGTGCAGCGGTGGTCATGCGTCCGCCTCCTGCGTACCGATAACCGTGACGTCATCGAGCCCGTTATCCCGGAACCGGAACGCTTCCGGCCCGAGTTCATGCCACATGTGTTCGGCATCCTTGCGGGCGGTTTCGGCATCAGCGGCCTTGATCCAGATCTCGTAGAGTTCCCAGGTGGTCAGCTGCACGCGGAATTCCTGCGTGCGGCTGACGGTTTCTGGCTGGCGGCGGCTCATTATGCCTCCTCCTGCTGGGCCTTGATCTTGCGCACCACGGTGCGGCCGGCGACGAGGGGCGTATAGTTGATGACGAGATTGAGTCCGTCGTGATCCTGATGCTGCCAGCCGACACCGATCTTGGTCCAGCGGGCTTTGTCCTTGTCGCCCACCACGTGAAAGACTTCATGGGTGGGTCCTTTGGGCGTATTGGTTTTGGTCATTGGTGTGTTCCTTCGTTGGTTTCCCGGCCACCCCTTGCGGCCGGTCGCCAACATGAAGGGCTGATCTTCAAGGGACAGGGGCATGGTCTTCTCGGGAGACCGTCTGCGGCGGAAGACCATTGCGCATGGCCCGGATCAGCCCAGTTTGGCGATTTTCAAGGCCAGCGAGGGTGACGGGTCCAACAAAGGATCAGGACACGCCACAAAACCGCGCCCACGGCACCACCATGCAAGGCAGCACCGGGCGACAGCAAAACCGCACCAACAATCAGAGAGGGATGGGTTTAACGCTCGGGTTCGTCGTGGTCAGGCTCTTCCCGCAGATGCTCGTCGAGCATCCGTTCCTGGGCGCGGTCAAGTTCCCGTTGGGTGAGGAGTTCCCCATGGGGCCCCGGCACCGGCAAATCCCGGTCGGCTTCGTCGCGATCATGCCGCAGCGCTTCCAGCTTCCGGCGAACCTCGGGTTGGATCTGGGCCAGTTTGGCCGCGCGATCCCGCTCGCGGATGACCTGCATCCGTTCCTGCAGAATGAAGTCTTCGACAAAGCGTTGCGCTTCCGGCGGCGCGTCCCGCATGGCGATCAGGGCTTCGTGTTCCGCCTGATTGCGGGTCATGGCTTTGGCCCTGCGCATCACCTCGGCGTCGTAACGTTCCTGCGCCTCGTCATGCCGACGGTTGGGCTGTTCCATATCTGACTGGCGGAGATAAGTCTCCAGTGCCGCAGCCTGCTGGGGTTCCATCCGCTGCTTGAGTTGACCGATGAGCTGTTGTTCATTCTGACTGCGGCGGGCAGCAATCCGCCGTGAATGAATCAGGGTTTCAACCTGCTCCTGCGTGCGCGGGTCACTGCTCTGCAGCAGATTGAGGAGGACGTGTTCTTCGGCCTGCAGGGGCTCCTGCAAGGCCTGATTGGCGAGATCGCGTTCATAGTCGGCACGCTCGGCATCCTGCTCGGGATCGGGAACGGGCAGGCCATAGACGGATTCGGAACGCGCCTTGGTCAAGGCCTGTTGATACCATGGCTGTTCAGCCTTTGAAGCGCTGACCTGTTCAGGTTCAGCAAGAGCTTGTTGCTCCAACTGATTGATTTTCTGGTCTTGCCAGTAGCGATGATGTTCATCCCGCTCCTGTCTGGTCATGTCGGGAGACGCCTCCGGTTCCGGCGGCCATGTCTCCCGTGCAGTTAAATGCGGATACTGACGGCGATCATACACGTCGGGTTTGGCCATGGTGTGCTCCTCTCGTTGTCCCTGTCTGACGCGCCGCGCGTGTTCACGCTTGGTGCGGCGCTCCAGCCGATCAGGCCCGCGATGCACGGTCGGTACCGCCTCGATGCCACGGGCCTTGTAGCTGCGGTGATCAACCCGCAGGGTTGATCCGGCTTTGGCTAAATACTGATTGGTCAGGTCCGCCCATTGGCGGCGGACCTGTTTGACGAACTGGCGCTGCTCCAACGCTGCAAGTTTCGCTGCAAACCCGTCTGCGCTCAGCTGACGGGTGGTGAGCAGAATATGGACATGGGGATTGTGGTCGGTGCCATCCTCATGGATGGCGACATCGGCCACACATCCAAGCTTCACAAAGGGCGCAACAAATTCCAGCAGAAAGGCCTGCCGCTGATCAGCGGGGATATCCCGCGCCAGCGCACCCTCAATGGTTTTGGCCAGACGGGCGTCTTTGCGTTTCGCGGTCAGATCCACCCGGTTCCACAGGGTGGTGCGATCACTGGCCCAGTCAGGCGCGCCGTCCGGCAGGACAAGCTTGGCAAACACCACATCTTCGCGGATACCGAAGTCGACAAAACGCTTTTCCAGTTCTGACCAGAGGCGCTGCCCCGCGTTATAGGCAGCAGTCGCCACGGCGATCCGCTCGCCGTTCTTGCCGTTGCGCCGGGAAAGATTGTCGATATGACAATGGATGTTGCCATCCTGCATGCACCGGAACTCCCAAACTCAAATCCCCTGCCGCTGGTGCGGAACGCACGGCGTGGGGTGCAGGGGGTATCCCCCGCCGCACTTCGGGGTTTCGCGGCTGTGAAGCCGTCTGAAACGCCGCAATGTTGCCAACCTGTAGTACAGGTCAGGCAACATGTAAGTGCGCTGTACACATATGTTCGCGTTATTGTTGACTCATTTTCGGGTTGTTGGCTAGTCTGCCCGCAAGTACCGGGTGTGGGGCACAGGTAATGAGTAAGAACCCGTTTGATCTTTCCAAGGCGATCACCTCTCCAGCAAAGGACATCATGCGTTCCGCACAGGTCGGTGTGCAGATCGGCCGCGCCTTTTCCGGCTGGGGTTTCAAACGGCGGCTGGAGAAGGAAGGCTACGACCCCATCACCGTCGAGGCAGCGGTCCAGGCCCTCAAGGAAGGGCGCGATCCTTCACCCATTCTCCAGCAGGCCGAGCGGGCCTATGCCCTGCAGCGCAAACAGGCGGCCATGCGGACCAATCCCCCACCAGTGCACGGCTCGGCGCGCTGGGCGACCGCGGATGATCTCAAGGCCGCCAACCTGCTGCGCCCGATCGACGGACGCAGCCTGAGCCTTGGTCAACATGGCGGCCAGTCCGTCACCTGGGACGGCGAAAGCCATCTGCTGACGATTGCCCCGACCCGCACCGGCAAGAGCACCATGCAGATTGTGCCAAACCTGCTGACCTATCAGGGCTCGGCAGTGGTGCTCGATCCGAAAGGCGAGCTTTACCAGCACACCGCCAAATGGCGAGCGGAGAACGTCGGGCCGGTTCACGTGATCAATCCGTTCGGCGTGGAGGGGATTCCCGCCACAGCGGCCTTCAACCCGCTGGACGGGGTGACGGACAGCCAAAGTGCGCTGGAGCTGGCAGAGATTCTCTATCCGCGCACCCACGACGAAAAACAGCAGTTCTTCGAGAATGAGGCCGTGGCCTTCCTGACTGCCGTGGTGGAGTTTACCGCCCGCTTTGCCCCGGCTGGTCATCGCTCGCTTGGCACGATCCGGGACGCACTCTCCACCATCGATGCCAATCTCTATGGCCTGCTTGATGCAATGGCAGATGAGGTGATGCCTGCCTCGATCCGCAACGCTGCCCGCAATTTCAAGACCAAGACCCGCGAGACCGGCCAGCCACGGGTGCTGGACAGCCTCAACACCCATCTGCGGATCTGGGATGCGGACGGGCTGCGCCGGGCCACGGCACGTTCGGACTTCAGGTTTCAGGAGCTGAAGGATCAGCCTGCCACCATCTATCTGGTGCTGCCGTTCGAGAAGATCGGCGCGTATTCCACCTTTGTCCGGATGCTGTTTGCCACCGCACTCGATGCAATGCTGGGCAATCCGCGCATACCGGAGATTCCGGTGCTGTTTGTGCTGGATGAGTTTCTGGCGCTGGATCGCGACGATCGCTTTGTCAGTGCATTGCGCACCCATGCCAGTGCCGGGGTGCGGCTGTGGTTTTTCCTGCAGGATCTGCCGACGCTGGAGCAGAAGTACCCCACCACCTGGAAATCCTTCCTGCAGGTCGAAACCAAGACCTTTTTCGGCACCGATGATCCCTACACGGCGGAACTGATCTCGCGCTATCTGGGCGACGTCACCGTGGCCTATGAGACTCCCAACATGTCTGCCTCCACCACGGGCGGGCAATCGCCGTCAGCGAGCTATTCCATCTCGGAAAACCTCCATCTGACCGGGCGCAAGCTGATGATGCCGGAAGAAGTGATCAGCCTGCTGCGCGGCAATGCGCAGGGCCGCAAGGCCATCCACTTCCTGCGCGATCTGCCCCATGCGGCGCAGGCCGAACTGGTGCCGTGGTTCCTGCAGGAGACGCTGCGGGGACGGGTATGAACAAGATCCCCATGAAGCTTCCCAGACATCCGGTCTGGCCAACAGTCCTTATCCTGTGCGCAGGTGCGGTTATCGGCGCCATTGTTGGCGGGCTCATTACATTGATGGGGTCTACGTTTGCGGTGGCCGCAACAGGTCCGGTGGGCTGGCTGATTTTCGGGCCGATTGCATTGGCGCTGTACACCGTGTCGGTGAGTTGGGCCCTGATCGGGGTGCCGCTCTGGGCGCTGTTTGGTGGGCAGCTTTTTGCAGGAATGAGCAGCGGCAAACAAGGCAGCGCCGCCCGCAATATGAAGGTCACGTTCTTTTCGGAGACGCACCCGATCAGTCAGGCAACCCGGCGGCTGACCGATCTGATGGGCGTGCCACCGGTGGCTTACATCGGCTGGTTTCCGAATGAAGAGATCAACGCTTTTGCGATGGGAACCAATTCTGGGAATTCCCTCATTGCGCTGAGCAAAGGGGCGGTCGAGCGTCTGACCAAAAAAGAACTGCTGGCCGTCATCGGCCATGAGCTTGGTCATGTGGCCAGCCAGGACATGGCCCGGATGACGTTTGCGCGCGGCGTCCAGAATGCGCTGACCTTCTTTTTGATTTTTCGCGGCCTCAAACGGCTGGCGCGGTGGGTATTCACCCCGCTTTCGGAGCTGGAAATCCTGCGCATGTCCCGCGCACGTGAGTTCACCGCCGACAAAATCTCGGCCATGGTGCTCGGCCCGGAGGCGATGATCTCGGTGCTGCAGAAACTTGAGGGCGAAAAGGTGAAGCCCAAAACCAGAGGCTATGCCAATGCCATGATGTGGTCCGGCTTCGTCCGGCGCAGCTGGCTGAGCACTCATCCACCGCTGGACGCGAGGATAGCGGCGCTGGAAGCATTTCAACGTGAGATCGAACAGATGCAGACATTGCCGGAGCCGATTGCAGCGGAATAACCGGATCATTGATTGAGGAATGGAAAGGCCTCTGCTAGCAAAGGGCATCATGCGGACGTGGTGGAATCGGTAGACACAAGGGACTTAAACGAAAATTGAGTGCACTGGCGGAAACGCCGGCTGTAGAACTGCTCAAATTCGGGGAAACCTGTCAGATGGCAATCCCGAGCCAAGCCTGAATCATCATACATTCAGGAAGGTGTAGAGACTAAACGGGCAGCACCTAAGGCAAGCGCTAGGGTGAAGAGATAGTCCAGACCACAAACGCCCGCCGGGCGGCGGTGAAAACCGTAGCTGGTAAGAAAATCCCTCGGCCTATGGCTATGCGGGTTCGAGTCCCGCCGTCCGCACCATGTTAATATGTTTGGTTAAGTCTATCCATATTTTCTGTTGCCCGAAACAAACGGCATCTTATTAAAAAATTTACAGTCGATTAGAAAGGCCGTAGCATCATTTGATGCAAATTTTGGGTGAGTATTGGGCTCATCTATTTTAGCGCCAGCAAAAAGATTGACAGATACATGCGTATATTCTCACTCCAAATCGAAGGTTTCCGCGGCATTAGAGAAGGCACAGTTATCTTCAACGATTTCACTGTTCTTATTGGCCCTAACAATTCTGGAAAGACAACTATCATAGAGGCTCTCGCCCTGCTGTTTGGACGAGACCGCCTTGTTCGCGCGCTAACAGAGCATGATTTCTACGGTTCGAACCCTGAGGCCGCTGACCGCATCAAGATCGTCGCGACCATTTCCGGCTTCCTGCACAATGATCCCTCTCGGCATGGTGAATGGTTCCGTGCTGGTCGGGCTGTGCCGAAGTGGTTAGACCCAACTACAGGAGATTTATCTCCGGAGAAACAGAATGAGACTGACCTTCTCGCGTGTCAAATCGCATTTTGTGCTCGTTTCGACTACACTTCGCTCGAAACAGAGAGCATTCGTTACTTTCTTGATGATGAAGCACAAGTCGACCCATTCGCTGACGATGCCGGTACAATCCAAGTTCCGACTAACCTCATCAGAGAACTTGGCTTTTTTCTCGTCCCGGCTAGTCGCACTTGGGATCGAATGATTTCTTTCGGTTCCGAGCTCTTCAGGCGCGCAGTAACCTATGTCGGCGGTCAGCCTGCTGAAGCAGTTCTGGCCGAGCGGGATCGGCTGCGAAAGCCTGAACATCCCTTGGAAACCGACACAAGGCTGAAACCCTTGGTAGATGAGGTAAACAAGGATATACTTAGCCTGTTTGGTCGGCAAACGGAACTTCGGCTTAGACTGACTTCCACTGACAGTGAAGGCGTCTTGGAAGCTGTCATTCCCCATTTTTCCGAGGGTGAGCAGATACCGTTACCATCTCGCCGTCATGGAAGCGGTCTAATATCGCTGCAAACGCTCATCCTGCTGATGCGATTTGGGGCTCTTCGAAAAGCAAACGGAGAGAACTTTCTAATGGCTATTGAAGAACCGGAGCTTCATATCTCCCCGCCGCAACAGCGCAAACTGCTACACATCATTCAGAAACACGCATCGCAGACAATTATCACCACCCACTCTCCAACTGTTGCAGCTATTCCCAGCCCGCATCAACTGGTCCTCTTAGTCAACGAACAGGGCTCACTAAGAGCATCGCCCCTACTAAAATCCCCATTAGGGGGCGACGCGTCGAGTCCCAGGCGGGGCCTATTTCTTTCAGATCGGGACGCGACCGTAACAGCAATTATGAATCCTGCGGTCATCATCCCGGAAGGAAAGACAGACGCTGGTTGGCTACGCCTTTTGTCACGCGTCGCAGATCTTACGTCCACCGAAGAGGATCCAAGCAACTTCACTCACGAAGTCGGAGTTATTCCGACAAAAGACGCGCGAATCGGTGATGTCTTCGACGATCTGCGGGAAGTTCACCCTAAACTGACTTGTCTCGTGGATGGAGACAGGCAGGGCCACGAATATGTGGCAGCGCTTGCCGCCAAGGCAAGTCCGCCAGAACGCCTTATTATCTGGCCCAACAATTGGACGATTGAAAATGTAATAACGTGGGTTCTCTCTGCAGATGCAGGCATTCTTCAAGATGCTGAGCTGGTCGCGTATGGTATTCCGCCCAACCTGGCAAATGTGCCCCGTTTTCTTGTCGAGAAGAAAGCCGATGAAGTGTTTCACGGTCTAATTGCTGATGCAATTTCCCAAAAGCCTAGATGTTGCGCGAGGGTTGCCCATTTGTTGGATGTTGTCGGGTCAATTGCGATGGGAAGGCCCGGGCCCGCAAACGGCGCAAATTCAGTAATGAATGCAAATGGTATAACCACAATTTGGACTTTCAACGATGCCGTTTCGGGGATTTGAAGGACCGGCTGGAACTGGCAAGACGCACCGGCTGATAGAAGAAGTCGGGCAGCACCTAATTGAAACCTCGCTAGATCCACATCAGCGTGTACTGGCACTGACCTTTATGCATGGATCACGCAAGCGTTTGGATACACGTTTCGGCGCTACGCCTGCTCTTCGAGGTAAAGCAGTTTGCATGACAATAGATAGTTTTGCGCAATCTGTATTGCAAAGATGGTCTACATTATCACGAGCAAAAGCAATAGCGCCGGATGGCTTCGATCAAGTGTGCGATTCCTGTGGGCAACTACTTGAGGATCCTACCGTGGCTAACTGGGTAGCACGCACCTTCCCAGTGGTCGTAGTTGATGAAGCACAAGAGTTAAAGCCTGTGCGGCTCCGTATCTTAAGAGCGCTTGCACCTCATGTTTCACTCTATGTTGCGGCAGACGAATTCCAGTGTTTGGATGAGGGCGTAGATACAGAACCTTTCCGTGACTGGTTTAACAGCGGTCGAGTAGAGACTTTGAACATTGTTCATCGAACTAACCAGCGGGGGCTTCTTGATGCTGGACTTGCGTTGCGATCACTTTGCGCTCCTGTTCAGGGGCCTGGACTCCGTATCAGGTATGAATTCAAGAACGTAATGCCTTTCGCCATTGCCTCTACTTTATATCGTGCGCGTGGCAGTAGTGCACTAATCTATGGGCCTGCTGGGCGCGCCTGGGCGGACGAGATTATCGCTAGAGCTGCTAAAGGAATGCGGTCAGCCGGTTACGGTGAAATACCGGCAATGACGCTTATTCACGAGGATAGAAACCAAGAAGAAAAAGAGGCAGTCTTGGGCCTATTTCAAGGACCAGAAGCCATTGAGACTGCTGCAATCTTAAGAGCGCTGAACGGCCTAGAATCACCACCACCATGGATTGAAAGTGTTCGATCAACAGTTATCCGAACAGAACAGACACAAGGTTTAACTGATTGGCAGCCAGCCGACCTCGCCCAGCTAGTCGAACGGAAAGCTGCTCAACATCGTGCCTACGGATATCATCGGACCAATGGAATCTCTGTAATGTCGATTCATCAAGCTAAGAACCGTCAGTTTGACAATGTCGTCCTTCTATGGCCCCCAGGAGTACCAGGAAGCGACGAACAGAAGTGTCGGCTTTTGTATAACGGCATAACGAGAGCTGCGCGCAACTGTTCTGTATTCGTCCGCGTCGAAAGAAACTTGAGGGAGCCACCCTTTGGTTTCTAGCCGTCGAAATGCGAATTTCGGATTTCGGACGATCTAAGACCGATGAGCGTTCCGCCGAGCATGCTCCACAATCTCACGCTTTGACTTCGCCTTGCGCTTCACGTTGATCGCGGCGGCGCTGATGCTCGTGGCGATGTGTGATGCGTAATATTTCTCGATCATCTCCACGCTGGTGCGGCAGTTCTTGGCGATCTGATAGATGTCCGCGCCCTCCATCAGACGAAGGCAGATATAGGTGTGCCGCAGGCTGTAAGCCGTGCGGCGGTTGCCCTCCCGGTCGAACTTCAAACTCTCCTCGTCGAGGATGTTGTTGAACATGATCACATGACTACCCGGAAAAACCAGATCATCCGGTTTGGGCAGATTGCGCTTGAGCAGGCGCTCGAACGGGTAGACGGCGTTCGCCGTGCTTTTGCAGTAGCCCACACCCCGTTTGCCGCGCACCTGGATGAGGAGGATGGTTTCATCCGTTTCCTCATCCAGTACGATTTCCACGTCCCGGTATTGCAGCCGGTTGGCTTCATCGGGCCGCAGGCCGGTATTGGCCATGAAGAGGACGTAGTCGTGCAGCTGTTCAGCATGCCAGCCGAAACGTCCGCCTCTATGCTTTTCCGCCCGGTTCCGGGTGGCCATATAGAGCTGCTTGTATTCGCTGGCTGAAAACCACGCCCGGTGTGAGATCTTCTCGGCGTGACGATACGGCATCGACAGATCCGGCAGATGGGTCAGCCAGCCATGCCGGATGGCGGTCTTGAGTACCTGCCGCAAGACGACAATTTCCTGGTGGATGGTGTTTTTGGCCGGCGGTTTCCCCGGCAGCGCGGTCTGGTGCCGCATGACGCGGTATTCCTGGACCTGACTTGTTGTGACATCAGACAGACCCAAAGAGCCAAAGAAGGGGATCAGGTAAAGCCTGAGCCGTCGCTCGTTGCCCGCCACATAGGTGCGGTTGCGGGTGCCGCCGGTGACGACGTCATATTCCGCGAGGTACTTTTTTGCCGCGTCGGCAAAGGTTTTCTCGTGTTTGAGGCTGCCGCCCTTTTCCTTGGCCTTCATCCGGAAGTACCAGTCCTCGGCAAACTCCTTGGCCATGGCCAGGCTGGTTTCGCCGCTGCTGACCCGCCAGTTACGGCCATTCAGGCGCGTTGAACATTGCCATTTGCGGCTGTTTTCGCGTCGGTAGACCCGAACTTCCCCTCCCAAAACAGCATGACTTTCCATCGTTTGACTCTCACCCTCTCTCATTGGTGAAAACCATACTATACTGTGTACAGACTGTGTACGCAAAAATCGACTGAAAATGATGGTGAAAAGTAGGCTAAGTTGTTGATTTTATGGTGCCCGGGGTCGGACTCGAACCGACACTGGAAGGATTTTAAGTCCCTTGCGTCTACCAGTTTCGCCACGTCCGCACGTGATCTAGTCGGTAGCCGACGATCAGCGAGCAGGCAAGGCTTGCAACCCAGTTTGGGCAAAAAACGACAAGTGCCCCGCTGTCACTGACAGCGGGGCACACGCCATCCGGCCTGCGATGGCCCGGGGTCTCGGCCAGTCTGTTCAGGCGACCAGCTTGGCAGCGATCTCGGCGACCCGCTTGCCCTGGAATTCGGCGCCTTCAAGTTCCTGCTCGGAAGGCATCCGCGAACCGTCGGTGTTCGACGTGGTGGTCATGCCGTAGGGCGAGCCGCCGCGCACGACGTCGTTGCCCGACTGGCCCTGGTAGGCGTAGGACAGCGGCACGATGATCATGCCATGGTGCTGCAGTGAAGCCTGCGTGGTCAGGATCGCAAGTTCCGCGCCACCATGCTGGGTGGCGGTCGACGACATCACCGAAGCGACCTTGTTGATCAGTTTGCCTTCTGCCCAGAGCGGCCCCGTCTGGTCGACGAAGTTCTTCATCTGCGCCGACATCATGCCGTAGCGGGTCGAAACACCGAAGATGATCGCGTCGTAGTTGGCAAGCTCCAGCGGGTCGGCGATTTCCGCGTCCTGATCGAGCTTGTAGTGAGCCGCCTTGGCAACGTCTTCGGGCACCAGTTCGGGCACGCGCTTGATTGTCACATCGGCGCCGGCGGAAGCCGCGCCCTTGGCGGCTGCCTGCGCCATCGTCTCCATGTGGCCCCAGCTCGAATAGTAAAGCACCAGTACCTTCGCCATTTTCATCTCCTTGTCCGTGGTTGCCGCCCGCGGCGGTTCATGCAGACAAGTAAGCGATCTGCTGTTCACATAAACCTCCCGATCACAGCACAGATTGTTCACAATCCAACCCAAGCGACACGGCGATGCTCTCTTGCGCCGGCGCCGGAAACAGGTCTATTCAAACGCGTTTGGCTGAGGAGCAAAATCATGAGCGACACCCGTTCCGTCACCGCAGCAGCGCTCGCCATCGGCGACGAATTGCTGTCCGGCCGTACCCGGGACAAGAACATCGGCCACCTGGCCGAATTGCTCACCGCCGCCGGTATAGAGCTGCAGGAAGTCCGCATCGTGCCCGATGAGCGGGACCGGATTGTCGAGGCCCTCAACGCCCTGAGAAGCCGTTATGATTACGTTTTCACCTCAGGCGGCATCGGCCCCACCCATGACGACATCACCGCCGACGCCGTGGCCGCAGCCTTCGGCGTCGAATGCACCCATGATGCGGCTGCGCTCGCCCTGCTCGGCGCGCATTACGCCGAGCGTGGACTGGAGTTCACCGAAGCACGGCGCCGCATGGCGCGGATGCCGGTGGGAGCCAAGCATATCGACAATCCCGTCAGCCGCGCGCCTGGCTTCGTCATCGGCAACGTGCACGTAATGGCCGGCGTACCCTCCGTCTTCCAGGCCATGCTCGACAATGTCCTGCCGACCTTGAACACCGGCGTGAAGATTCTCTCCGACAAGGTCAGCTGCCCTTATGGAGAAGGCGATATCGGTGACCCGTTGAGCGCCATTGCCAAGGCTCATCCAGACGTCAATATCGGCTCCTACCCGCGTTTTTCCGGCGACAGCTTTTCAACCGAAATTGTCATTCGCGGCCGCGATTCGGTTGCCATCCGTGCCGCCAGGCGGGATGTCGAGGCCATGTTGAGCGAAATCACCTCGAAATTGACCAAAAAGGACGTTTGATAAGGATCAATGCGGCAACCTCCCGCGCGACGCATGGTGGCCGGACAGACACCTGCCATTGTGCCTCGACAAAGGAGATCAACCCATGGCCTACCATACGATTCTTGCCGTCTACTCATCCCAGGCCGACGTGGCACCCCTGACCTCCGCCATCGCCGATTTTGCCGCCGGCAGGGATCTGCACCTGATTGGCTGCCATGGAGAGCCGTCGCAGTTTGTTGTCCTTTCTGCCCCCATCGACGTTCCGGATGCAGCGACCATCGCCGCGCTCTATGAGCAGGCCGACCAGCGCATGCGAGATCTCGGTGCCGCTTTCGAGAAAGCCTGTGAAACCGCTGGTCTTTCGCACGAATGGCGGCCGGTCCGTTCCCCCGGAGGCGACAGCGCGGTTTCCGCACTTGTCAGCGCCCGCTCGGCCGATCTGGTGGTTGTCCGTCAGCCCGACCGGGCCGCAGACGAGGACATGGCCACAAATGTCGAGGCGCTGCTGTTCGAAGGCGGCCGCCCGGTCCTGTTCCTGCCGCCCAACGGCAAGCTTGCCTCGCCGATCCGCCGGGTGCTCATCGCCTGGGACGGCTCACGCGAGGCCGCCCGCGCCACCCATGACGCACTGCCGCTGCTCAAGGCCGCCGAAGCGGTCGAGGTGGTCATTGTCGATCCCGACAAGCTGCCTGACATCGACGCGCCGCTGGCGGGCACCGACATCGCCAGCTGCCTGTCGCGCCACCACATCCACGTCAATGTCACGACCGTGTCCAAGGGATCGGGCTCGACTGCCGAGGCGATTTCGGCCCAGGTTGCCGCCAGCAACGCCGATCTTGTGGTCATGGGCGCCTACACCCACCAGCGGCTGAGGGAATGGCTGTTTGGCGGCGTTACCCGGGCATTCCTGGAAAGCTCTCCGGTACCGGTGCTGATGTCTCGCTGACCTGCTGCAGGCACCGCGCGGCTCACAAGGGGCGCGCGGTCCGTCATCCGAGCATCATCCAGAATCCGACACCGGCCAGTATGGCGGCAAAGACCAGGTTGAGCCGGCGCGCATGGGCTTCGCTTCGAAACAGCCGGCCCAATCCGTCCCCGGCCACTGTCCACAGCAGGAATGCCAACAGATTGTTGAGCGTGAACACAAGCGATATCACGCCAACCCGCGCGAGCAGGTCGGCGGGTCCCATCGCACCGAACTGCGAGTACATCAACAAGATGATGACATAGGCCTTGGGGTTGAGCAGAAGCAGCCAGACGCCATCAAGAAACCCGGCCTTGCCGCTCTCCATGCCCGCGCCGGTGCTGCCTGATGTCGCCAACTTCCAGGCCAGCCACATCACGTAGACCGATCCGGCCAGCTTCAACCCCACAAACAGGGATGTGCCGGGATGCACCGCCGACACAAGTCCCAGGCCCAGCAGGCCGGTGACCACCAGCGTGGCGATATGATAACCGGCATTGGCCGGCAAGGTAGCCACGGTCCCGAAACGCGCGCCAAGCGCGGCAAAGAACATGTTGCCGGGCCCCGGGCTGTAAGCCAGCGGAAACAGGAAGGCCATAAGAGCAATGACAAACAGCATGATCAATCATCCCCGTTTTGCAATGAGACGTGATGATTGCGCACGGGTGACGCGGCCGCCACCCGATTCCAGCCACAGCTTTTGGGGATAGCCGCAGCTCTGCGGCTTGCGCTTGATACCGGATTCCGGCTATTTGCCGCGTTTAATCATGTTGGAACGCAGCCATCGCGGTTGCCAGCTCTCGCAAGGAAGCAAACCATGTCCCTTCCAGACAAAGCATTTCCGGTCTCATGGGACCAGTTTCACCGCGACGCACGCGCGCTCGCATGGCGTCTGAGCGGCACCGGGCAGGAATGGACGGCGATTGTCTGCATCACCCGCGGCGGCCTGGTTCCGGCCGCAATCATTTCGCGGGAACTCGATATCCGCCGCATTGATACGGTGTCCGTCGCCTCCTACCATGATTACATCAGCCAGGGCGAAATGAAGGTGCTCAAGGAGATCAACTCCGACATCCTCGAAACCGAGGGCGAAGGCGTTCTCATAGTCGATGACCTCACCGACACCGGCAAAACGGCGGCGATCGTCCGTGCCATGCTGCCGAAAGCCCATTTTGCCACGGTCTACGCCAAGCCCAAGGGCCGGCCGCTGGTGGATACTTTCGTGACCGAGGTCAGCCAGGACACCTGGATCTACTTCCCCTGGGACATGGGTTTTGCCTATGTCGAACCGATTGCCAAGGATTCCCGCGGTTAAATCGCGCAATGCCTCACTCGAAGAAGCTGTGGCCGCCAGTGACCTGGCGGCCTTTTTGTTTTCGCGCTGACGTTAACCGTCTCTTATATAGATCTGTAGCAATGTGGGGCACTAGGACACCATCCCCGGCTGGAATGATATCAGCTTGTCAAAGCCTGTGACAGGCATGTACCGCGGCCCACCGGCGTATCATTCACCACCATGCAGCATGCCACACCAGCTTCCAGCAAAACGCTCAGTCAGTACCGTATCGTCGGCATCAATCTTGCCGTGATCCTGTTCGTGCTGTCCGCAGCCGCCATTGTTCCACGCAACGGGCAGGCCCTGGTGATTGTCGCGCCATGGAGTGATCCGGGACGCGTCATCGACGTCATCGGGCGGGCCGGCGGATCTGTGATGAACGGCACCGGCGCGCCCTATGCGGCTATCGCCTATTCCGACGACCCGGGCTTCACCCTTCGCTTGTTCAAATCCGGCGCAATGCTGGTTCTCGACGGCAGTCTCGCTTTCTTTTGCAGGAGTACATCTTCGCTATGAATTACATGAATTCGCTCCGTACCCGGGCAGCCATCGCCATCGTATCGCTGCTGTGGATCAATCTCGGCATGATGGTGCTCCGTTACCTTTGGGGCATGGAAGCAGATCCCGTTGTCGTTCTGGGTGGCGGCGCCGCCATCGCAGGTGTTGCAACGCTTACCTGGTGGCGCGACCGGACCGGCACCGCGACGCAGATATCGACTGCGCTGGCACATGCAGCAAGCGTGGCGCTGCTTGTCTACGCCTTCTCCGGCTCGCCGCTGCAGATCGACATGCACATGTACTTCTTCGCCAGCCTTGCGATCTGTGCGTCATGGGTGAACTGGCAGCCGATTCTGGCTTTTGCCGGCCTGACCGCCGTCCACCATCTTGCACTGTTCTTCCTGATCCCGGCTGCAGTCTTCCCCGGCGAAACGGATTTCAGCCGCGTGGTTCTGCATGCGGTCATCCTGATCCTCGAAGCCGGCGCCCTTGTGGCCCTTGGCCATTCGCTTGCCACCGCCTTCGCCCAGAATGACGAAGCGATGCGTGAAACCGAAGCCGCCAACAAACAGGCCGGCGAAATGTCACGCAAGGCCGAGGCGGCGCAGCAGCAGAACCTTGAGGATGCACGCAGCCGCGAAGCCGAACGCGCAGCCGACACCGAACGCCTTCAGTTCGCCATGCAGTCGCTCGGCCGCGGCCTGCGCCAGCTGGCGCAAGGCGACCTTCGCATTCGCCTGACCGACCGCTTCGACGAGACGCTGGAAGTTCTCAGGAGCGACTTCAACTCCTCCATGGAATCTCTTGAGCAACTGGTTGCGGAATTGAGCCGCTCTGCCCGCCAGATGAGCGAAGGATCGAATGACGTGTGTTCCGACGCGGAGCGCATCTCGCAGCGCACCGAGCAGCAGGCTGTCTCGCTTGAAGAAACCGCCGCAGCCATCGGCCGCATCACCGAAAACGTCCAGACCGCATCAAAGCGGGCCGGTGAAGCCGGTCGCCTGGTCGACGAGGCAACCAAGAATGCCTCCGTCTCCGAGCAGATCGTCTCCAAGGCCGTCAGCGCCATGACCGAGATCGAGGGCTCGTCCCGCCAGATCGGCCAGATCATCACTGTGATCGACGAAATCGCCTTCCAGACAAACTTGCTGGCGCTCAATGCCGGCGTTGAAGCAGCCCGCGCAGGTGAGGCCGGCAAGGGATTTGCCGTGGTTGCCCAGGAAGTTCGCGAACTGGCCCAACGCTCGGCTGGCGCCGCCAAGGAGATCAACGCGCTGATCGAAACCTCCTCGACGCAGGTCAGCAGCGGCGTGACCCTGGTCAACCAGACCGGCGAGGCGCTTCGTTCGATCGGCGAGCAGGTCAAGCACATCAACGACTACATCGCCAAGATTGTCGATACGGCGCGGGAACAGGCGGCCGACATCTCCGAGATCAACTCGGCCGTGGTCAACATGGACCAGACCACCCAGCAGAACACCGCACTGGTGTCCGACACCACCAAGTCGATCCGCGGCCTGGCAACCGATGCCGACGGTCTGGTCGCCAAACTTGCGGTGTTCAGCGTCAACGAGACCAGCACGTCTCGGCCGAGCGCGCCTGCGGCGAGGCCAAAGACGGCTGCGGCGGCTCCCGCGCCCAAGCCCGTGCGGCGCGCGGCCAGCGGCGGTGGCGCAGCAGCTGCGGCCGCAGAACAGTGGGACGAGTTCTGATACCGCATGCCTCCTCTCCCCGTCCCGCCGGACAAGAAACTTGGCCAGACGGATTGAGACACTATATCAGGGACACGGCCAGCGCCGTGTCCCTTTTGCGTTCGCTTGCCATGCATCCGCCAATAGCCCTTTCAGAACACGGCGATGATGCCATGACACAACAGCATGAAAGCCCGCACAGGCCGAAAGAATGGTCGGCCAGGGTCCGATTGTAGCAAAACGGTCAAGATTCCATGCGAAGACCAATCAAGGAGATGATTCGTTCCCATGACTGCATTTGACAGGCTCAAACACCTGCTGGACCTGTTCAGGCTTCCGGACGATGAACCGAATGGTCTCAAGCGCAAGACCAGGCGGCAATCGGCAGCGGCGGTTTTCCGCGGCTCGGGCGAAGCGCGGGAACTTCTCCTGGTCACCAGCCGTGACACCGGACGCTGGATCCTACCAAAGGGCTGGATCGAGGAAGACGAGGACGGTGGGCAGGCCGCACTGCGGGAAACATGGGAAGAAGCCGGGCTCATCGGCGAGGTGATGCCAGGCGGCCCGGTCGGTCACTACCGCTATGTCAAGCAGCGCACCCGGCGCGGCGATGCCCTGTGCGACGTCGATGTCTACCTCCTCCGGCTTGTCGAGGAAAAGGAACAATGGCCCGAAAAGGGCCAGCGCCGGCGCAAGTGGTTCCCCGTCGCCACCGCCATCGGCCTCATCGGGGAGGACGGATTGAAGGACGTCATCCGCGACGCCTTCCAGCTTTTGCGTGCGGCCTGATTCGCGCCTCGGGATCAGTAATCCAAGCGGCTGCAGTCGCGATGACTGCGAACAGCTGACTAGATCCCTGCCGATCACGGCGAGGCATCCCGACACTGACTGTGCGTTACTTGACCTTCCCGCAGTCTTGAGTGTGCAGTTCAAGGTTCTCCTAAAGCTTTGATTGTTCGGGCATCCTGCCTGAACTGAGTCGGCCCTGAACAGTCGCCGCACCCCGGCAGGCGTTTCCATCATCTTTCTTGGAGCAATGGGCGACAGGCGCATTTGCGGCCCTGTCCTCGTTTTCCACAATCGCAGTCCACTAGATATGGTGTGCAAGAATCTGGCACAGACAACCCCTTGACGCATTCATACGAGTCGCTGCTTATAGGAAACACGTTGCGGCGGCGGCGCGGCTGGAATGTTTAGAGCCCAGTCAAATCCCGACATTTTCGGTTCAGAGCATCTTTCCCCGTGAGTTTTGCGGTGGTTTGAGGGGCACGCTTTGATGTGCGGAATTGACGGCGATCTGCCATGATGGGGACTGGCATAAATGAGTTGTTAACACTATATTTAGTGTTTACAGCCAACCTACCCACAAGATAGAGCGTTCCCCTGAGCGGGAACACATTGAGTGACCGAGTTGAGCAACTGGCTGTACAATGACTGTGCGGCCTGCGGGGAAGATATTGTCGCGACGCAAGAATGCGTTCGGCTACGAATTTAAAAAAGAGGACGACAATGCGCATTGAACGCCGGTTCACCAAAGAGGGCCAATCTGCCTACGCGGACATCGAATTCCGCAAGGCGACAAGCGAGATCAGGAACCCGGACGGCTCGATCGTCTTCCGCCTCGCCGACATTGATGTCCCGGTACAGTTCAGCCAGGTCGCAGCCGACATCCTGGCGCAGAAATATTTCCGCAAGGCAGGTGTGCCTGCGCGCCTGAAGAAGGTCGAGGAAAACTCGGTGCCGTCATGGCTGTGGCGCTCGGTCGCCGATGAAGAGGCTCTCGCGGAGCTTCCCGAGGACGAACGCTACGGCTCGGAAACCGATGCCCGCCAGGTCTTCGACCGGCTCGCCGGCACCTGGACCTACTGGGGGTGGAAGGGCGGCTACTTCACCTCTGAAGAAGACGCTCGCGCCTTCATGGACGAGCAGGCCTACATGCTGGCCACCCAGCGCGTCGCACCGAACTCCCCGCAATGGTTCAACACCGGCCTGCACTGGGCCTACGGCATCGACGGTCCCGGCCAGGGCCACTTCTATGTCGACCCCTTCACCGGCAAGCTGACCAAGTCGAAATCCTCCTACGAGCACCCGCAGCCGCATGCCTGCTTCATCCAGTCGGTCGAGGACGATCTCGTCAACGAGAACGGCATCATGGACCTGTGGGTGCGTGAAGCCCGCCTGTTCAAATACGGCTCCGGCACCGGCTCCAACTTCTCGCATCTCAGGGGCGAAGGCGAGAAGCTGTCGGGCGGCGGCAAGTCGTCGGGCCTGATGAGCTTCCTCAAGATCGGCGACCGCGCCGCCGGCGCCATCAAGTCGGGCGGCACCACCCGCCGTGCGGCCAAGATGGTCGTGGTCGACATCGATCACCCCGATATCGAGGACTACATCAACTGGAAGGTCAAGGAAGAGCAGAAGGTCGCGGCCCTTGTCACCGGCTCGAAGATCGTCGCCGGTCACCTGAAAGCCATCATGAAGGCCTGCATGAACTGCGAGGCCGACAACGACGCCTGCTTCGATCCCAAGCAGAACCCCGCGCTCAAGCGCGAGATCAAGGCTGCCAAGAAGGACCAGGTGCCGGAAAACTACGTCAAGCGCGTTATCCAGTTTGCGCGCCAGGGCTACACCGACATCGAGTTCAAGACCTACGACACCGACTGGGATTCGGAGGCCTACCTGACGGTTTCGGGCCAGAATTCCAACAACTCCGTCTCGATCAAGGACGACTTCCTGCAGGCGGTCGAAGCCGACGGCGACTGGAACCTGACCGCCCGCAAGGACGGCAAGGTGATGAAGACGCTCAAGGCCCGTGACCTGTGGGAATCGATCGGCCATGCCGCCTGGGCCTCGGCCGATCCGGGCCTGCACTACAACACCACCATGAACGACTGGCACACCTGCCCGGCGGCCGGCCCGATCCGCGCTTCCAACCCGTGCTCGGAATACATGTTCCTCGACGACACGGCCTGCAACCTTGCCTCGCTCAATCTGCTGCGCTTCAAGGACAAGGACACCAAGCGCATCAACATCGCCGATTACGAGCATGCCGTCCGGCTCTGGACCATCGTGCTTGAAGTTTCGGTGATGATGGCGCAGTTCCCCTCCCACCAGATCGCGGAACTGAGCTACAAGTACCGCACCCTGGGCCTCGGCTTCGCCAATATCGGCGGCCTGTTGATGACCACCGGCATTCCCTATGACTCCAAGGAAGGCCGCGCAATCTGCGGTGCGCTGACCGCGATCATGACCGGTGTTGCCTACGCCACCTCGGCCGAGATGGCCGGCGAGATCGGCCCCTTTGCCGGTTACAAGGAAAACAAGAAGAACATGCTGCGGGTCATCCGCAACCACCGCCGCGCTGCCCACGGCGAGGTCACCGGCTACGAGGACCTGTCGGTCAACCCGGTCGCCCTTATCCATGAGGATTGCCCCGACCCGGACCTGATCGCCCACGCAACCGCTGCCTGGGACAAGGCGCTCAAGCTCGGCGAGAAGCACGGCTACCGCAACGCCCAGGCCACCGTGATTGCGCCCACCGGCACCATCGGCCTGGTGATGGATTGCGACACCACCGGCATCGAGCCCGATTTCGCGCTGGTCAAGTTCAAGAAGCTCGCCGGCGGCGGCTACTTCAAGATCATCAACAACGCGGTCCCCGAGGCGCTCCGCACGCTCGGCTACTCCGAAGCCCAGCTGGCCGAGATCGAGGCCTACGCCGTCGGTCACGGCAACATCAACCAGGCGCCCGGCATCAACCCCGGCTCGCTCAAGGCCAAGGGCTTCACCGACACCCAGATCGAGGCCATCAACGGCGCCACCAAGGCCGCCTTCGACATCAAGTTCGTCTTCAACAAGTGGACGCTGGGCGAGGACTTCTGCAAGGACGTGCTCGGCTTCACCGACGATCAGATGAACGATTTCTCCTTCGACATGCTCTCTGCCATGGGCTTTTCGAAGAAGGACATCGAGGCCGCCAACATCCATGTCTGCGGGGCGATGACGCTGGAAAGCGCGCCGCACCTCAAGGTCGAGCACTATCCGGTGTTCGACTGCGCCAATCCCTGCGGCAAGGTCGGCAAGCGCTACCTCTCGGTGGAAAGCCACATCCGCATGATGGCGGCGGCCCAGCCGTTCATCTCGGGCGCGATCTCGAAGACCATCAACATGCCCAACGACGCCACCGTCGATGACTGCAAGAGCGCCTACATGCTCTCGTGGAAGCTGGCGCTGAAGGCCAACGCGCTCTATCGCGATGGCTCCAAGCTCTCGCAGCCGCTCAATTCCTCGCTGATCGAGGATGACGAGGACGAGGATGACGCCATCGAGGCGCTGGTGGCCCAGCCCGCCGCCGCCCAGGCCGTCACCGTCACCGAGAAGATCGTCGAGCGGGTGGTCGAGCGGCTCTACCGCGACCGCGAGAAGCTGCCGAACCGCCGCAAGGGCTACACCCAGAAAGCCGTCATCGGCGGCCACAAGGTCTATCTGCGCACCGGCGAATTCGATGACGGCCGCCTCGGCGAGATCTTCATCGACATGCACAAGGAAGGCGCTGCCTTCCGCGCGATGATGAACAACTTCGCCATTGCCATCTCGCTCGGCCTGCAATACGGCGTGCCGCTCGAGGAATATGTCGAGGCCTTCACCTTCACCAAGTTCGAGCCGGCCGGCATGGTGCAGGGCAACGACGCCATCAAGAACGCCACCTCGATCCTGGATTACATCTTCCGCGAGCTGGCCGTCTCCTACCTGTCGCGCCACGACCTTGCCCATGTCGACACGTCCGATTTCACCAACACTGCGCTCGGCAAGGGGATCTCGGAAGGCAAGGCACAGCCCTTCTCCAAGGGCCTGACCCGCGGCGCCTCGCTCAAGGTCGTCACCGGTGCCGGCACGGCGGCCAACGCCGAACCCAAGGGCCAGGCCGCACCTTCGCCCTCCTCCGGCGCTTCGGTGATCACCGCCTCGTTCTCGTCGAAGACCACCTCGACCAAGGCCTCGGGCAACCTGGCCGTCCGCGCCGAACCGGAAGCCATCGCCTCCGACGGCGCCCTCGCCTTCAAGCGCGAGTACGAGGAACGCGCCGAGGAACTGGCCGTCGAGATCGAGATGGACGAAATGTTCTCCGACGACGCAGCCCAGGACGCGGCACACGCCAAGGCCGATGCAGCGACCGAGGCCAAGAAGCTCGAAGCCGACCGCCGCCTGCGCTCGATCGCGCAGGGCTACACCGGCAACATGTGCGCCGAGTGCCAGAACTTCACCATGGTGAGGAACGGCACCTGCGAGAAGTGCGATACGTGTGGAAGCACGAGTGGTTGTTCGTAAGATCGGATTGAATTGAAGAGATCAGCCCGGGGCGAAAGCTCCGGGCTTTTTGTTTGAGGCGCGGAACAGCACCGCCTCGGCCCTATCATTGCCTCCAATCCGCCCCTCAACATCACGCATTGGATCCTCAGCTCGGAGGCAAGGATGACGACGGAGAGATGTGCAGGGCAGCAGCACAATCCCCTCACCTGCAATTTCTAGCGCTTAGCCTTCGGCTAAGACGCTGAAATTGCTTCCTCTACCACAAGGGGCGAGGATGAAGGCGGAAAGCGCGGCACCCTGCCTCTCCCTTGGTGGGAGAGGACACAAAATCGCGGTCTTAGCGCAGCTAAGTCGCAGATTTTGTTGGTGATGGGGTACGGCGGACACCGCAAAATTCCCCTCACCTGCAATTTCTAGCACTTGGCTGCGCCAAGACGCTGAAATTGCTTCCTCTCCCACAAGGGGAGAGGCGGGATCCATCATCCCTCTCCGGCATTCCTCAACTCCGCAAGGATCATCAGGCAGACGCCATCGATGTTTGTCAGCACCTCCTCATTCCAGAAACGCAGAATGCGAAAGCCGTCCGCTTAAAAGGCGGCGTCACGGCGGCGATCATGCGTGCTGTCCGCATGTTGCCATCCGTCAACCTCGACGATCAGCTTCGCATCGAAACAGACGAAATCGAGGATGTAGCCCTTGAGCGGCGCCTGCCGGCGGAACTTGAAGCCTTCGAGCTGGCGTCCGCGCAAGGCATCCCAAAGCTTCGCCTCCGGACGCGTCGGGTCAAAACGCATCCGCTTGGCACGCTGGCGATGTAGAACTGGCGGCGGGTGGCGCATGGGTTTTCTTCTACCCATGCGAGAATAGCACTGATCCCCTCACCTGGAAAATCTACGACTTGGCTGAAGCCAAGGCCGTGATTTTCCTTCCTCTCTCACAAGGGGCGAGGAGGAAGACGGAATGCGCGGCACCCCACCTCTCCCTTGGTGGGAGAGGATAAAAAATCGCGGTCTTAACGTGAGCCAAGTCGCAGATTTTGTTGGTGAGGGGGTAAAGTCTCTCGGCTAACCTCAGCGACGCGCCTTGCGGGCGGCGTAGCGCTGGTCGCGCTTTTCCTTCATCGCCGCCATGTCGGCGACGGCGCGTTCGGCGCGGGCGGCCTCTTCCGCCTCGCGGGCAATGGCTTCGGCATGTTCGGCTTCATAGGCGGCAGCGGCGTCGGCAGCATCCTGCGCGGCCTTGCGCTCCTGCTCTTCAAGCTTTGCCCGCGCGCGTTCGGCCTGGCGCTCTTCGCGCGCCTTGGCCACCGCGGCGCGTTCGGCGCGCTTGGCAATGACTTCGGGATCATCCGCCTTTGGCGCCGCCTTCATTTTCTCCAGAAGCTTCTTCTTGGCTTCCATGGCATCCTGACGGCGGTCGGTGAAGGCAGTGCGTAGTGAGTTTTTCAAACGAAATTCATCCTGGGTTGAGATCAATGCCGGGTAGGCAAGCCGCCGGATGCGGCGATCAGCCCCGTGTTTGAACGCTGCCGAGGCTTTGCACAACCCCATCTGCCCCGATTGGCCCGGACTTTTTGACACAACAGAGCCCTTCGGCGGACAAACCTCACCCGATTGCCCGGTTTTCACCAATAGACAAGCCACAGCAGCGCCGGACCCATTGGATTGCAGGTGGCTGGTCTTGCGGGCAGTCGGTCTTGACGAGCAACACCCGGCGGGTCAGACAATTGGCACCGAGGCTGCGACCAGACCCTGGCCGGCATCAGTGCCACAGACAACAGCAAGGATCCCCGAATGTCGCTCACCTACGCCATTGGCGATGTCCACGGCCGGCGCGACCTGCTGCAGGCCCTGCTCGAAGCCATCCGCACGGATGCGGGCGATCGCCAGTTTCGCATCATCTTCCTGGGCGACCTCATCGATCGCGGCCCGGAAAGCCGGCAATGCCTCGATCTGGCAATTGCCACGCTCGAGGCGCATCCCGGTTCGCGGCTGATCCTCGGCAATCACGAGGAATTTCTGCTCAGCTTCCTCAATGCCGCCCACGACCGAGAAACGATAATGCACCGCTGGCTGATGAATGGGGGCGACGAGACCCTGCGCTCCTACGGGTTTGAGAACATCGACGACGTGGACGGCGCCGTCCGACAACTGGCCATCGCTCATCCCGGCCATGTCGCAGCCCTGCGTGCGGCGGACTGGATGGTGGAAACCGACTGCCACGTCTTCGTCCACGGCGGCATAGACCCCAATCTTGCCCTTGCCGATCAGGATCCGGTGACCACCCGCTGGATCCGCGAGAAATTCCTTGGTTTCACCGGGCCGCTCCCCAAGACCGTTGTCCACGGCCACACCGTCACCGCCTCCGCGCTTCCCGAACTCCACGCCAACCGCATCGCCATCGACACCGGCGCGGTCAACACCGGCCATCTCACCTGTGCCGCGTTCGACGCGGATGCGCCGCCACGGTTTCTCGCCACCGACGATCATGGCCGAAACATCGAAGTCGGCGAGGTCCGACCGCTCGACTGCCGCTGAGAGCAAATTCCTCGCCGGCGCGGATGCGACATCAGGCGAAAAAGGCCACGCCTCATTCGGCATGGCCAGTTTCCGGTCGGGCGGTGTCCCCGGTTGTTGAGCGATGAAGAGAAGACCTACTTCAAACCCGTGCAGCTCGCGTAATAGCTCACCGTCGCCGGCCAGTCGGAGAACATGCCGACAATGCCGACCTGGCGCGCCAGCACGTCGAGCACCTCGTACATCTGCCCGTCATTGTTGATCACGTCGCCCACCGACTGATAGTACCAGCCGCCGCCGCTGTTGAGCGGGCCCGACCTTTCGAACGACCAGGCGATGATGTTCAGCCCGGCCTTCTTCGCCTCCAGCGCATAGGCTGACGGCACCACTTTGCCATCCGCCAGCGTCAGCAGCATCCAGATCGGCGGCGCGATGTAGTTGACTCCCTGGTCGGCAAGCTGCTGCATGGAGGGCTTGAACGTTTCCGGCTTGCGGAAATCAAACCCGTCTTCGCTGTAGCGGCCATCGAGATAGACCGCCTGGGCGCCGAATTCCGGCTCGTTCTCGATCCAGTAGAGCACATCATCGAGATTGAACGATTGCGGCCAGACATCGGATGCGGGGATGCCGGCATCCTTGTACTCGTCGATCATCTTCTGCGCATAGTCAGCCTGGCTGAAGCCGTCATAGGGCATCTCCACCGAGGGAGATTTCAGCTCCGGCGTGAACTTGCCGCCGAGCGAGGCGATCAGCGCGATTGATTCGCGGTGGGTCAACACCGTGCCGCCGGCCGCCGCATAAAGGTCGGTCCGCCACTCCGCGGTACCGTTAATGTAGTCCTCGACGGTTTCGGCCTGGCTGTTGGCTGCGTCCATCTTGCCATTGAGCGTCTTGAACTCCGAGAGGGTGATGTCGGAGGCGCGGCACTCGGCAGAAGCCTTGCCGCCAGCAGCCGGAGTGAACCCCTTCGTGCATTTTTGGGCCAGATCGGTCGCCAGAATATTGGTCGTGGTGTGCAGATCGTTCTGAGCGTGGCGGCAGACCAGTTCCTTGTTCTTCGTGAACGTCACGTCGCACTCGATGATGCCCGCGCCCATCTTCGCGGCTGCCATGTAGGATTCCCGTGTGTGCTCGGGGAACTGCAGCGGCGCGCCGCGATGGCCGATCGAGAACAGCGTTGTCGACACCGGCTTGCCGTCACAGGCGAGCAGCTCGTCCTTGAGCGCCCCTTCGGCCATCTTGTCTATCAGGAAGGCGGGACGCGGTCCCAGTTCGATATCCGCCGCCGGCGCGGCACCGGCCAGTGTGGCCGAGACAAGAATGGCGCCGGCAACAAGCCTGTACAACATCGTCATGATCAATCTCCATGTGCAATGACGCCCCCTTAAACCGTCATTGCGACAGCCACGTGTCAGCCGGACAACGGTCTGGTTCGTAGTGCGAAAGCGCACCCGGGCGCCAACCCGCCTGCCGGCCCTTCCCCTGGGCGCATCGAAACGCTACACCGGCCGCCAACCCCTGCGAAAGGCAAATATGATGAGCGACGAAACCCGGGATTCCAATGGCGCGGTGCTGGCCGACGGAGACAATGTCACCGTGATCAAGGATCTCAAGGTCAAGGGCACCTCCTCGACCATCAAGCGCGGCACGCTGGTCAAGGGCATCAGGCTCACCGGCAATCCCGACGAGGTCGAGTGCCGGGTCGAAAAGATCAAGGGTCTGGTGCTCCGCACCGAGTTTCTGAAAAAGGCCTGAGCCTCGCAAACACTCCCTCGCAGCCCGGCCGGAACTCAACGTCCCGAGACTCTGCCGATCCACCGGGCCAGCGGCGTCGAACTCAGCCCGTGAACGATGATCGACAGCGCCACCGTCATCGATACGCAGGCAAGCAGTTCGGCCTCGTTGGCAAACTCGAACTCGTCGATGATCACCAACGTGAACAGGATCGAGGCCAGCCCGCGCGGCCCGAACCAGCCGAGAAACAGCTTTTCGCGCGTCTTCAGCCCCGAGCCCAGAAGCGACAGCCAGATTGCGCCCACCCGCACGACGGTGAGGAACAGCACCGCTATCAGCACGGTCTTCATCGACGCATGCGCCAGTCCATCGGGCAGGAGAAGCGCACCGAACACCAGGAAGGCGGACATGGTCAGAAGCAGTCCCGCCCCTTCCATGAATTCGCGCACGAAGCGGATATTGTGCCTGTAGGTGTTGCCGAAGATCATGCCGGCGACGAACGCCGCGATAAACCCGTTGCCGCCGATGACCGTGGCCTGCACATAGGCCGCAAAGGCAGCGGCCAGGAACACCACCCCTTCCGCCGATGCGGCAATCAGCCGGCGCGCCTGAGCCACATCCATCAGCCGCGCCACCACCCATCCCGTGAAAATCCCGGCCAGCGGGCCAAGCACGATCTGCAGCACCGCCTTGAGCGCCAGCCCGTCGGTCGCAGCATTCGCCATGCCGGCGGAGGCGAGGATCGCGCCCAGCAGCACGAAGGGCAGCACCAGCCCATCATTCAGTCCGCTTTCCACATTGATGGTTTCGCTTAGCTTTTCAGGGACATTGGCGCTGGTGACAACGCTCTGGCCCAGAGCGGCGTCGGTCGGCGTCAACACCGCGGCGGTCAGCAGCGCCATCGCGACCCCGCCCTCCGGGCTGACCAGGAAGGTGACCAGCGTGCCAAGTCCGATCGAGAGCGGCAGGCCGATCAGCAGCATCCGGGCAGGCAATCGCCAGCTTTGCCTGAGTTGCGAGAACTGCACATGCGATGCGTCGGAAAACAGCACCAGCACCAAGGTGACTTCGGCGAGCAGCCGCTTGCCCTCGTCGAGGACTTCCGGCGGCGCGGCCATGCGCAACGGTTCCGACAGCGCGAAGCCCAGACACATGAAGATGATCGGCAGCGTCAGCAGCGAGCGGTCAACGGCGCGTGTCACCAGCGAATAGGCCATGAAGGCACACAGGATGCCAAGCACCACCAGATCGAATTGCATGTTCTGGTTCATTCAACCCGCCTCAAGCCACCCTTCTTAGGCCCGACTATGGCCCGGCGCGGGATGATTATCCACCACCCAGGCCCCTCGGCCCGGATCAGGTGCCGCAAAAGGTTGTGTAGGGTCCGAAGTCCGAGGGCGCCCCCAGCGCGAAGACCTCCAGCCCCTTGCGCTCCGTGAACGGGTCGGCAAGCACCTCGACCAGCCGCTCGAATGGCGCCAGGTCGCCCTTTGTCGCAGAATCGAGCGCCGCCTCGACCATGTGGTTGCGCGGAATATAGACCGGGTTGACCCGGTTCATGGCCCCGATCCGCTCTTCCTGCGGCATCTCTTCGCGCTTCAGCCGCGCTTGCCAGAGCGGCAGCCAGACATCGAAGCCGGCAGGATTAGCAAGCAGCGCGCGGACCGGCGCCACATCCCCGGCTGCGGCGTGTCCGAGGCTGCGGAAGATGCGGGTGAAATCTGCGCCCTGGGTTTCCAGAACCGCAAGCAGCCCGACGGCAAGATCCATGTCGTCCGGCTCCTCGCGCGCGAGCCCGAGCTTCGCCCGCATGCCGGAAAGCCAGGCGCGCTCATAGGCAAGCGGAAAACCGTTGACCACATCGCTGGCGCGCTTGACCGCGTCGTCGCTGTCCTCGGGATTGATCAGGTCGAGCAGGGTTTCCGCCAGCCGCGCCAGGTTCCACTGCGCGATCTTCGGCTGGTTGCCATAGGCATAGCGGCCATGGCTGTCGATCGAGCTGAACACCATCGCCGGATCGTAGCCGTCGATGAAGGCGCACGGACCATAATCAATGGTCTCGCCGGATATCGTCATGTTGTCGGTGTTCATCACCCCGTGCACGAAACCGAGGTTCATCCACTGGGCGATCAGCGAAGCCTGGCGGTCGCGCACCGCTTCAAGCAGGCCGAGATAACGCTCAGGCTGTCCCGCAAGCTCGGGATAGTGCCGGGCGATGGCATAGTCCGCCAGTTGCCTCAACCGCTCGGTTTCGCCGCGCGCCGCAAAGAACTGGAACGTGCCGACCCGCAGATGGCTCGACGCCACCCGCGCCAGCACGGCACCCGGCGCGGGTCCGTCCTGCCGCATGATCTCCTCGCCGGTGGCAACCGCCGCCAGCGCCCGCGTCGTTGGAACCCCGAGCGCATGCATCGCCTCGCCGATGATGTATTCGCGCAGCACAGGTCCAAGCACCGCCTTGCCATCACCGCCGCGCGAAAAAGGCGTCCGCCCCGATCCCTTGAGATGGATGTCGCGCCGCCGGCCCTGCCTGTCGATCACCTCGCCCAGAAGCAGCGCCCGTCCATCGCCCAGCTGCGGTGAAAATCCGCCGAACTGGTGCCCGGCATAAGCCATGGCCAGCGGCTCGGCGCCCTCGGGGGCTTCATGACCGGCGAAGATCGCGGCGCCGGCGTCGCTCTCGAGTACTTCCGCATCAAGGCCCAGTTCCCCGGCAAGCGCCCGGTTGAAGTGGATCATCCGCGGCGCGGGCACCTCGGCGCCTTTCCAGGGCACGTAGAACCCCTCGAGCTCGCGCGCGTAGGTGTTGTCGAACTGGAAGCCGGCGATGCTCATGGTGAAGTCCCTTTGTTTGCTGGTTCCGAAAACGCAAGCGACCGGCTGATGCCGGTCGCTGCTCTTTCCATGGAGATCCGGCTGCCGCTATTCAGCCGCATCCCGCTTCGGCAGCACCCAGTCGGGCCGCACGAAATGGCAGGTGTATCCGTGCGGAATCCGCTCGAGGTAATCCTGATGCTCGGGCTCGGCTTCCCAGAAGTCACCGACAGGCTCGACTTCCGTGACTACCCTGCCCGGCCAGAGCCCCGAGGCATTCACGTCGGCGATGGTCTCGAGCGCGGTCTGGCGCTGCTGATCGTCGGTGTAGTAGATCGCAGAGCGGTAGGACATGCCACGGTCATTGCCCTGCCGGTTGGGTGTGGTCGGATCATGGATCTGGAAGAAGAACTCCAGAAGCTGCCTGTAGCTGATCCGGTTTGGATCATAGATGATCTCGATACCCTCGGCATGGGTGCCGTGGTTTCGGTAGGTGGCGTTCTTCACATCACCACCGGTATAGCCGACCCGGGTCTTCTCGACGCCTGGCATCTTGCGGATCAGATCCTGCATGCCCCAGAAACATCCGCCGGCAAGTACTGCACGTTCGCTCATCTAGATATCCTCCACCTGGTCGAGATAGTCGCCATATCCTTCAGCCACCATGTCGGCTTTGGGCACGAACCGCAAGGATGCGGAATTGATGCAGTAGCGCAACCCGCCCCGGTCCCTGGGGCCGTCTGGGAACACGTGCCCGAGATGGCTGTCTCCATGCTTGGAGCGCACCTCCGTTCGGATCATGCCGTGGGTGGAATCGCGCAATTCCGTCACGTGAGCAGGTTCGATCGGTTTGGTGAAGCTCGGCCAGCCGCAGCCGCTCTCGAACTTGTCAGAGGATGCAAAGAGCGGCTCTCCGGAGACGATGTCGACATAGATGCCGACCGCCTTGTTGTCATTGTATTCGCCGGTAAAGGGCCGCTCGGTTCCGTTCTGCTGCGTCACCCGGAACTGCTCGGGTGTCAGTCGGGCAATGGCTTCATCGGTCTTGGCAAAAGCTTTGGTCATGCCGGTTTCCTCCTTCAAGGCGCATGGTGTCAGAAAGAGAGATGGGCCACACCGGTCCGGTTTTCAATCGGCCCATGTGGATCCGCCGATGGCTTTTCTCTCACTGGGAGTCAACTTGTGGTGAGGCAGGGCCAATCCGGCCCTATCCCGTCTAGTATTCGCGCTCGTAGAAGATGCCGCCCTTGGTTTCACCGCCCGAACTGGCCTCGCCGCGCAATTTGATCCCGCGGCCGATGTCGAGGTCGATACGGGCCTTGCCCGATCCAGCAGACGATCCACTCTCGATTCCGAGGTAGGTGCGGTCGTTGAGATACTTGCCGACCCCGAGCGACGTGTCGCCGGTTTCCTCATCGGTGCGCACATCGATATCGTCGACACCGGTTGCCCTGCGCAGTCTTTCAAGCACACCACCGCCTTGCACCGCACCGGTCAACTGCGCGGCCGCTTCGGCAAGCTGGGCGATCTGCAGCGGCGACAGGCTGCTGATCGAGCGGCCGAAGATCAGCTGTGCGAGCACCTCGTCCTCAGGCAGCTCCGGGCTCGAGCTGAAAGTGAATCTCGGAGCATCCGCAGGCCCGGTGACAAGCACGGTGACCGTGGTGCTGCCCGCCTGGCTCGAGGCCGCAAGATCGAGAATGGGAACAACGGAGCCGGCAAACCCCAGCGAGCCGCGGGTGAACTCGAGCCGTTTGCCCAGAACGCTCAGCCGGCCACGCACCAGATCGAAGCCGCCTGCGGCGATGGGTGAGCCGGTGGTTCCAGTCAGGCGCAGCGATCCTCCCAGTTCGACATCCATGCCCCTGCCGCGGATGAAAATGCGGCTGGCCTGCACCCTGAGATCAAGTCCCAGCCCGCCCGATGAGCTGCCTTGGCTGTCGCCGGAGAGGCGCTCGGCCTGGGATTGAATGTCGGCCGAAGCATTCTTGTGGGTCACGTCAAGGCTTGCGATCGAACTCGGCAGCGTGTCGGGCACCGTGATCGTGGTTTCGTCCAGCAGCACTGTTCCGCCAAGTTGGGGCAGTGCGGTCAAGGGACCCGACAGAGTGAGATTGGCATCGAAACGAGTGGCCACCATCTGGCCATCGGCATAGCGCCCACGCTCGACTTTCAGGTTGAGATCGGCGGGAAAATTGCCTGCCGGATCGATCGCAACGGTCCCGGATCCGCTGATCCGCCCGCCCGAAGACAATTCCCCGGACAGCGATCGAATCGAAGCCTGGCTGGGAGTAAGAGCAATGTCTGCGGCCAGGTTGTCGATGGCGATCCCGGACCGGCCATCGACCAGACGACCGCCCGACGTTGTGATAGCACCGGAAATCTCCGGCGCGCCGACAGAGCCGCTGACGGAAATGTTTGCCTGGGCCGTCCCCGTTAGCGCCAGTCCCTGCTTGGCGATCGCGCCCGAGAGCAGCGAGAATGGAACGCTGCCATTTATCTGCGCCGAGATCGCCCGCGCGCCCGAGGTCGACAGCCCGCCGGTGGCTGTGAAGGCCAGACCGCCGCCGCTTGCCCGCGCCTCAAACCGAAGCCGGTCGGCCTCAAAGCCCCCCGTGGCACTGATCGACAAGGGCACATCCGAAACCGACGAGGCGGCAGCGGCCCGCACCTCGCCAGCGTTGAGATCGTACTGCACCACCGGCGCGGAGGCCGCGCCGCGAATGCGGACATCGCCGGAGAGCGCGCCTGAGAGCCCCGCTCCCGGCGCAACCGCATTAACCGAGGTCAGCGGCAGACCGGCGAGCGCCACGTCGATCGCCAGGGTTTCGCCAGCCGAGCCGGTCACCGAAACCCGGCCGCCGCCGGGCGAAACCACCAGCCGTTCGATCTCGGCCACCCCGTCGCGCACCACGACCCGCGCAGGCTCGAGCAGATTGATCGCCAGGCCTTGCCACGCGGTCCGCGCGGTTTCGACTTCGAGTTCCGTTCCTGCTTCGCTCTGCCGTACCCGCGCATTGACCGACACCGGAAGCCCGGCGGCCTGCGCCTTGCCTTCGATGACGGTCCAGGATTGAGCCTGGGTGAACGAGGCCGTGAGGTTTGACACGTCGGTCCCGCCGGCACTCAGTCTGGCCACATCCAGCGTTCCCTCGGGCTTGGGAGCGCCCAACAGGTCGGCGACGGTGAGATTGAGCCGCGCATCGCGCAGCAGGAACGCTTCACCCGACAGCTCCGGAAAGCCCAGACCGATTTCGGCAAACGACTGTTCGTCGCGAACCTCAAATCTGATCGACCCGCCGCCGTTTCCCTTGATCGCCTGCAGCGCCAGCGCCGAGAGCGATCCGATATCTTTCAAATCGAGATCGATAACGCCTTCCGGGCGATAGGCCTCATCCAGCACCAGCGATCCGGAAATCAGATTGTCGGCGACCTGCAATCGCAACGGACTGACCCGCACCACGCCGTCCGATTGCCCGATCACCAGGCTGCCGTTGACCGGCCGGCCTTCCAGCGCACCGGTCAGTTCGACATCGGCTTGCGGCGATACGGGGTCGGCCACTCCTTTGGCCGTGAGCACCAGTTCGGAAAGATCGCGGCTCTGAACTTTCAACTGCTTGCCGGTCAGGCTCAGTTCGAATGCCGGTGCGGAGGAAGGACCGGAAAGACTGGCCGTCAGTTCCAGTCCGCCGGATATCGCCGCATCGGCGCCCGCGAGTTTCGACAGACTTGCGTTGATGTCGCCGGCTATTTCCCCCTCGGAGGAAAGCGCAACCGAGCCAGAGAGTGCGACAAACTCCGACGACGCCTCGAACTCCTCCACGAAGAGGTCACCGCCCTCCTCCAGTGCGAGGTTCGCGGAAAAACCGGTGTCCGGCCCCAGAAATCCCGGCGCCTGCTCGGACAATACGGCGTTCCTCATCGTGCCCGAAAGCCGCGCCGCCAGCGCGCCTGCGCCGTCGAAGGCAAGATCCTCAATCGTCAGCGCCGCCACGCCCGTGCGCACCTCGATCGCATCGCTGGAGATCGCTCCGCCTTCCTCAAGCACCAAGGGGCCGGAGAGTGTGAGACCACCTGCCACGGCTCGCGCCGCAATGTCGTTGCTCGATCCGATCGCATCGATGGCCAGCTTGATCGAACCCGTACCGCTGCGGCTGTCCATTGAAAACCGGTCGAAATCCGCAACCGCGGAGATGCCGCTGATATCGAAATCGGCTCCGGCGACCTCGCCCGCGGTGATTTCAAGACGCACTGCGGCTTCGTCCGCATTGCCGTTCACCTGGATCGTTGCCTCCGGCTCGGTCAGACTGATCCGGGCGGCCTCTTCGCCGAACACAAGCGGTGCGGCGCCGGGTCGCGATACCACCGAGGCCGAGAGGTCGACTTCGCCCTCCCGCGCCACTCGGCCGCGCCCTTGGGCGGTCAGTTGCGATGACGAGAATGTAAAGATGTCGATCACAGCGCCGTTGCGGTCCGGCTCAAGCAGGCCCTCAAGCACAAGCTCGCTCTGACCTGAGAGCAATTGACCAACAGACGGCGGCAGGAAACGGTCAAATGTACCGATGGCCTCAAGCGATACCGCATCACCGGCTTCGCCGGAGACCATCTGCAGATTGGCTTCGGCAACGATTTCGTCGTTGACGGTGCCTGAAGCGTTGAGCCGCCAGTCCGCAAGCGAGCCTTGCGAGGTTGCGGAGAGGCTGATGGCGTCGTCGGGCGCAAGATTGAGCAGATGCGCCATCACCCCGCCGGCTGGCTCGGACAGCTTCGCAGACACGTTGAAACGGTCTTCCGCCTCAAGGTAGTCGGCATCCACCGTCAGCTCGCCGCCGACCCCGTCGATGCGCTTGACCACAAGATCGGCAAGCGCGGACGACAGCGACGCGTCCACGCGGGCACTGCCGCGGGCTTCGAACCGGGCCACGCGACCGGCAACCGGTTCACCGACCAGGATATCCGGCGCGGTAAACCGCTTGATGTCGAACGCCAGCGGCAGTTGCAAGGCTCCGCCTTCCGACTGACTCTCGCCGCTCTCGGGCAGCTGCGCCAGCTCGACCGCCTCGATGGTCAGGTCATCCACCGCCAGGCCGGCATTCAACAATGCCAGCGGCGACCAATCGATCCGGATACCCTTGAGCAGCAGCCAGGGCTCGCCTTCCGCGTCGCTGAGCATGACATGACCGATCCGGGTCGATCCGGACAACAGTCCCTCGATCCTGTCGATCTCGACGCTCTGGCCGGGACCGGAACCGAGACGGTTCAAGGTCAGCGCGATCAACCGCCCCCCCGGGCTCGTGGCGAAGATGAATATCAACCCGGCCAGAAGGATCAGGATGACAATGGCAAGCCATCGCGCCGCGCGCCGGATCAGACCCGGCCGGGAGCTTTTGCGTTCGTCAACCGTCATGTCAGAATGCCTGCCCGATCCCGGCATAAATCCCGTAATCGGGATCCGTCGCATCCTTGTTCAAGGGAACTGCGACGTCGACCCGCAGCGGGCCGAACGGTGTCGAATAGCGCACGCCGATCCCCGCTCCCGCCTTGAATTTCGCACCGGAGAATGTCTCGCTGGCGCTGACCAGCCCCGCATCCACGAACGGCACCAGCCCGATCGTGTCGGTCACACCGATGCGCACTTCGGCCGATGTCTCTATCAGGGAACGGCCGCCCGTGGGCTGCCCCGCAGCGTTGACCGGACCGATGTCCTGATAGCCGTAGCCGCGCACAGAGCCTCCGCCGCCCGCATAGAACCGGCGGTTGGCCGGAACCGAGGCGAGGCTCGCGCCGTAAATGGTGCCCGCGGCGACGCGCCCGGCCAGCACGAATCGCTTGTCGGCATCAAGCGCCCGATAAGCCGAGGCTTCGGCCCGCAGTTTGACGAAAGTTGCGCCGCCATTGATCTCGTAAGTCGGCTCGACCAGCAGCGACAGCCTTGTGCCGGACGTCGGGTTGAGCTTGCTGTCGCGGGTATCGCGCACATATTCGAGCGGCAGCGCCACTGTGATGGTTTCGAGGTCGACATTGAAGCTGTCAGTCAACCTGGCATACTCGACATTGACGCCGGCCGAGACAGTCTGCTGCGGCGTCAATTCGTAAGTGATGCCTGCCGCTGCCTCGACGGAGAAGCGCCGGTAGGCGTCGGGATTTTCCTGCTCGACTTCCAGGCGGGAGACGAACTTCGAGGCGGGACCGAGCACGCCAGGCTTCTCGAACAACGCGGCACCCCGCCATGTCATGTCCTTCGCCTGTCCGGTTGTGCCCAGGCTGCTGACGGATCCCTCAATCCTCAGTTTCTCGGCGCGTCCGAAAAGGTTCCGGTGGCCCCAATAGGCTTCCAGCCCGCCACCATCTGTGGACGAGTATGTGGCGCCAACCCCGAGATAGCGATGCTTGCGCTCGGCAACCGTCACCTCGACCGGCACCGAGCCGTCGCCCGAAAGGCTTTCACTGCCGCGCACGGTCACACTCGAGAACACCTCGAGCGCCCGCAACCTTTTTTCGGCGGCTGCAAGCTCTTCGGGATCATACTGCTCACCCTGGCGGATGCCTGCCATACGGGCGATGAATTGGGAATCGACACTTTCCGCCCCATCCACAGCGGTCTGCCCGAACGGAGCGACCGGACCCGCTTCGAGTTCGAGCGAGACGTCGAGCAGACCCCGGGCGTGATCGGCGACGACATCGCGGCCGGAAACCTTTGCGAACGGATGCCCGTCCCTCTCCAGTTCCAGCACGAGCGCCTGTTCGGCGTCGAGGATGACGGTGGACTTGGCAAGCTGACCGGGCGCCAGCCCCTGTTCGCCGGCGGAATAGGCACGTCCGTCGGCGTCACGCACCGAGACATCGCCGAATCGGAACTGCTTGCCGGGATCGACGAGAATACGAACCGGAACGGGTCCACTGCCCCCCAGGCTTGCGTCGGGCGGAAGGTCGGCAAGCCGCCTTCCGTCAAGCAGGATGCGGACTTCACCGGCATATCGGGCGTTTTCATAAAGCGCGGCGATCAGCTGCTCGAAGTCACCATTGGCACGCTGGATCAGTCCGATCGATCCCGAGACCGGCCGATCGGCTCCCTGTACGAGCTGCGATGCTGCTTCCAGCTCGCTGCGCAGGTCCCCGTCAGGATCATTACCGGTTACTTCAAGTGTTACCGAATAGGAAAGCGGATCAACCACTTCCACCGCTTCGGCGGTGTCGTTTTCAAACAACTTGAAACCGAACAACTCGAACGCCTCGGCCCGCTCGGCGGCCAGACTGACAGCGCTCGACATGAGCAAGACAGCCGAAAGGGTTCGCAGCCACGAGAAGCCGCGCGCCCGGGATCTGATGTCCTGCACGTTTGTCATCATCACCAATCTAGCAGTCCACAATGAACGGTTGCTGAACATTATGGCCCGAAGTCGAAGTCTTAGCTAACCACATGGGATCCTTATATAGAACATACGACCGGTTTGTCGCCCTCTCAGGTTAAGCCACGCCCAAAGATTTCGCCTCTGCCAAGCGACACGCCATTGACGCGGGATCGCGCAGGGCGCGGTGCTGTGAAACGCCCTGTCATTCAATGCAACCGGGCTGGCCGCCGGACCGTAGACGTCTTTGTTGCCTCATGTCGCTTTTCCCTCTTGTGCGCACCGGACCTATTTCGCAATCTGCCGCCGGATCGAGCCGGGAGAAACCGATGAAATCGCATGTCAGGGCAGTTGTAATCGGTGGCGGCGTCGTCGGATGCTCCGTGCTCTATCACCTGGCAAAGGCCGGATGGACCGACGTGATGCTGATCGAGCGATCGGAACTGACCTCGGGATCGTCATGGCATGCCGCCGGTGGCTTCCACACTTTGAATGGCGACCCCAACGTCGCCAAGCTGCAGGCCTACACGGTTAGCCTCTACGACGAACTGGAAAAGCTCTCCGGCCAGTCCTGCGGCCTGCACCTGACCGGCGGCGTGATGATGGCCGACACCCCCGAGCGCATGGATTTCCTTCGCCTGGTGCATGCCAAGGGTCGCTATCTCGGCATGGAGACCGAACTGATCACCCCGTCCGAAGCCAAGGCAATGTTCCCGTTGATGGACGAAAGCAATTTCGTCGGCGCGCTCTGGGATCCGGTCGAGGGCCATCTCGATCCGTCCGGCACCACCCACGCCTACGCCAAGGCGGCCAAGAAGCTTGGCGCCGAGATCGTTCTCCGCAATCGTGTCATCGAGCTCACCCAGGAGACCGACGGCACCTGGAACGTCGTCACCGAACAGGGCACCGTCAAGGCAGACCACGTGGTCAATGCCGGGGGTCTCTGGGCGCGTGAAGTCGGCCGCATGGTCGGCCTCGAACTGCCGCTTCTCGCCATGGAGCACATGTATCTGCTCACCGAGGAAATGCCCGAGGTTCTCGAATTCAACGCCAGGACCGGCCGCGAACTGGTCGGCGTCATTGATTTCAAGGGCGAGATCTACACCCGCCAGGAGCGCACGGGGATCCTGCTCGGCACCTACGAGAAGGCCTGCAAGCCCTGGTCGCCGGTCAACACGCCGTGGGATTTCGGCCATGAGCTGCTGGCGCCCGATCTCGACCGCATCGCGCCCTCACTGGAAGTGGGCTTCCGCCATTTCCCGGCGATGGAAAACGCCGGCATCAAGCAGGTGATCAACGGCCCCTTCACCTTCGCGCCGGACGGCAATCCGCTGGTGGGCCCGGTGCCGGGACTTACCAACTATTGGACCGCCTGCGCCGTCATGGCCGGGTTCTCCCAGGGCGGCGGCGTTGGTCTGGCGCTGTCGAACTGGATGGTGCATGGCGATCCCGGCGCCGACATCTGGGGCATGGATGTCGCCCGCTTCGGCGAATGGTCGACACTGCGCTACACCAACGCCAAGGTGCGCGAAAACTATTCGCGCCGCTTCTCGATCCGCTTCCCCAACGAGGAACTGCCCGCCGCCCGGCCGCAGCAGACCACGGCCCTTTACGACGTCATGGTGCGCGACAATCACGCGGTGATGGGCGACAGCTGGGGGCTGGAAACACCTCTCTGGTTCGCCCCGAGCGCAGAGGAGGCACACGACGTACTCTCCTTCCACCGCTCGAATGATTTCAAGCACATTGGCAATGAAGTCCGCGCGGTGCGCGAGCGCGTCGGCGTCACCGAGATTGCCAACTTCGCCAAGTACCGTGTCTCCGGCAAGGGCGCCGAGGCCTGGCTGTCGCAGCTGATGACCAACACCATGCCCAAGCAGGGCCGGATCGTGCTGACCCCGATGCTCAACGAGTTCGGCAAGCTGATCGGCGATTTCACCATCGCCAAGGCGGGCGACGAGGACTTCATGATCTGGGGATCGTCGGCGGCGCAGCGCTACCACATGCGCTGGTTCGAAAAGCACCTGCCGAAGGACGGCTCGATCCGCGTCCACCGTTACGACCTCACCCTGGTTGGCCTGTCGATCGCCGGCCCCCGCGCCCGCGACGTGCTTCAGAAACTGACCGACGACGACGTCTCCAACTCCGCCTTCCGCTTTATGGATTTCCGCAAGATGGACGTCGGCGGCGCGCCCTGCATGGTCAACCGCGTGACCTACACCGGCGACCTGGGCTACGAGATCTGGATGGAGCCCTGCTACCAGCAGGCGGTCTACCGCGCCATCAAGGCGGCAGGCGCGGAATTCGGCATCGCCGATTTCGGCATGCGCGCGCTGCTCTCGATGCGGCTCGAGAAGAACTTCCCGACCTGGTTCCGCGAGTTGCGACCGATCTACGGCCCCTATGAGGCCGGCATGGAGCGCTTCATCAAGCTCTCGAAGAACGACTTCATCGGCCGCGAGGCCGCCGCCAAGGAACATGCGGACGGCCCAAGGCTGATGCGCACCTCGTTCCTGGTTGATGCGGCTGACGCCGACGTGATGGGCGACGAGCCGGTGTGGGCGAAAGTCGGCGACACCGACTACGGCACCGTCGAAGCCCCGCACGGTTACGGCGCCCCGCGGTTTGATGCGGATGGCATCGAAATCGCCAAGCCCGAAGGCGGTACCTTGCGCGATGGTCAATGGCGCGTCGTCGGCTGGATCACCTCGGGCGGCTATGCCCACACCATCGGCAACTCGATGGCCCAGGGCTACATCCCGGCGGCGTTGGCGACCAACGGCGATGCGGGCATGTTCGAAATCGAGATCATGGGCATCCGCCGCCCGGCCCGCATCGCGCTCGAAGCGCAGTTTGATCCGATGGGCGAGAAAATGCGGAGCTGAACCGATGACGCAATTCGAGAACGAAAATCGGGCGCAGGACATCCTCAAGGCCCGCCGCGACAGGCGGCAGATCGCCTGTACCGGGCCGGGAGAACTCCCGATGGACGCAGCCTACCGGATCAGCCGGCGGATCAGGGATCTGCGCACGGATGATGGGGAGCGTGTCTTCGGGCGGAAGCTCGGCTTCACCAACCGCACCATCTGGGATGAATACAACGTCCACGCCCCCATCTGGGGTTACATGTACGACACCACCTTCCACGACGTCTCGTCGGCGGAGACCCCGTTTTCACTCGCTCCTTTCTGCGAGCCGCGGATTGAACCCGAAATCGCCTTCGCGTTCACGCGCGCCCCCCGGGCCGGAGCAAGCGACGACGAACTGCTCAGCGCTATTGCCTGGTACGCGCACGGCTTTGAGATCGTCGATTCGCTCTACAAGGACTGGAAATTCGAAGCGGCCGACACGGTGGCCGCCTTCGGCCTGCACGGTGCCTATCTGTGCGGACCGCGCCGGCAAGTGGCGGATGAAGATGCTGCTCTGCTGCGGTCGGCTTTGCAAAGCTTTCAGATCGAACTCGCGCGCGATGGCGAACCGGTCGACACCGGCCACGGTTCAAATGTTCTTGGCAGCCCGTTGTCGGCGCTCCGCCATGCCATCGAGGTGATTGCAGATGATCCCGACGCCGACCCGATCCGCGCCGGTGAAATCGTCACCACCGGTACGGTGACGCGGGCGTTTCCGATCAAGCCCGGCCAGACATGGTCAACAACGGTCAGTGGCCTTCCGCTCGACGGCCTGCGTATCACGTTCGCATAGCGCATCACGCACGCAACAGAAAAATCGCTTGACGCAAACACAAAAAAAACCGCGAAGTCAGCGACTTGCGGGCATTTCAGGACTCAGTGTCAAAAGCACTTGAATCGATCTCTCAAATCAATCGGTGCGCACCACCGGATTGCCGGCTTCCGCCAGCCTGGCCAGATCGGCGGGCTTGAGTTCGACCGATTCCCCGCAGCCGCAGGCCGAGGTCTGGTTCGGGTTGTTGAACACGAAGCCCGAGCGCAGCTTGGTGACTTCGTAATCCATCTCGGTGCCGAGCAGGTAGAGCACCGCTTCGGGCGCCACGAACACGGTGGCGCCGTCGCGCTCGATACGGTCGTCCTTCTCATTCACTACCGTCGCCATGTCGATGGCGTATTCCATCCCGGCACATCCGCCCTTCTTGATGCTCACGCGAATCCCCGCGGCATTGTCGGATGTCTTCACGATCGTCTTGACCCGCTCGGCAGCGGCCGGGGTCAAGGTCATTACGGCAAAACCCATCACGGTCTCCTTCGGCTACACGGGTTCAAGGCCCGCGGCTTCGTTCCATGAATGTAGTGTGGATCAGTCAACTTAACAAGCGACCAAGATCGCGGTCCGAGTTTTCTCTCAGTACCAGCCGACCGCAACTTGCGCCTCTTCGCTCATCCGATCCGGTGTCCAGGGCGGATCAAATGTCATCGACACGTCAACGCCCGAGATGCCCTCGACCGTGTTGACGGCGTTCTCGACCCAGCCCGGCATTTCGCCGGCCACCGGACAGCCAGGTGCAGTCAGCGTCATCTGGATCTTGACCATCCGGTCGTCCTCGATGTCGATCTTGTAGATCAGACCGAGCTCATAGATGTCGGCCGGAATTTCCGGGTCGTAGACGGTCTTCAGTGCCGAGATGATATCGTCGCTCAGCCGCGCCAGTTCCTCGCGCGGGATCGCCGAGTCCGCCACGTTTGGGTCGGCGGTTGAAGTGTCCGTTTCGGATGCGTCGCTCATTGGCTTTGCTCCTTCAAGAGTTTGTCCGGGAAAGTGGAAACCGGTATTCCCGAAAAGACAAACGAAAACAAGAAACCTTGACCTTGTCTGATTGAGACCAGGTCTAGGAGAAAAACGCCCGGGCCTTTTCGAGTGCTTCAACCAGCACATCGATCTCCGCGCGGGTATTGTACAGCCCCATCGAGGCCCGGCAAGTCGAGGTTGCGCCGAACCGCTTGAGCAGCGGCTGGGCGCAATGGGTCCCTGCCCTGACGGCAACGCCCGAGCGGTCGATCAGCATCGAGACATCATGGGCATGGATGCCCTCGATCTCGAAGGCGAAGATCGCGCCTTTGCCAGGAGCGGTGCCGATCAGCCGGAGCGCGTTCACCGCTGAGAGCCGTTGCTGCGCATAGGACGTGAGGTCGGCTTCATGTGCCGCGATCCGGTCACGGCCGAGCTTTTCCATGTAGTCGAGCGACGCGCCAAGCCCGATCGCCTGGACGATCGGCGGCGTACCGGCTTCAAACCGGTGCGGCGGATCATTGTAGGTGACGCTGTCTTCGCTGACATCGACGATCATCTCGCCGCCGCCCATGAAAGGTTGCATGGCGTTGAGGGCGTCTGTCTTGCCGTAAAGCACGCCGATCCCCGACGGACCATAGAGCTTGTGACCGGTCATCACATACCAGTCGCAATCGATGTCCTGGACATCGACCGGCATGTGCACCGCCGCCTGACTGCCGTCGACCAGCACCTTGACGCCGCGCTCATGCGCGATGCGGCAGACTTCCTTGACGTCAACAACCGTGCCCAGCACGTTCGACATGTGGGCGATCGCCACCAGCTTGGTGCGGTCGGTCAGCGCCTTGCGGAAATCATCGAGATCGAAATTGCCCTGGTCGTCGACGCCGACCCAGATGATTTTTGCACCCTGGCGTTCGCGCAGGAAATGCCACGGTACGATGTTGGAGTGGTGCTCCATGATGGTGATGACGATCTCGTCGCCCTCGCCGATGAAGGGCTGGCCATAGCCATAGGCAACGGTATTGATCGCCTCGGTGGTCGACTTGGTGAACACCACATTGTCGACCGATGGCGCGTTGAGGAACCGCTTGACGATCTCGCGCGCATTCTCATAGGCGTCGGTGGCCGCATTGGAGAGGTAATGCAGCCCGCGATGTACATTGGCGTACTCGTTCGCATAGGCATGGCTGACCGCGTCAATCATCGCCTGCGGTTTCTGTGCCGAGGCGCCATTGTCGAGATAGACCAGCGGCTTGTCATGAACCTTGCGTGACAGGATCGGGAAATCCCGGCGCACCGCTTCAACATCGTAGGTCTGATTCAGAATCTCAGCCATGATCGTTAAGCCATTGTTCAATCAAGGTTTCCAACGCCTCAACAAGCTCCTCATTGTCGAGTTCGTCAATCAGTTCATCGACGAAGCCGTTGACCAGCAGCCCGCGCGCCGACTTTTCGCTGATACCGCGCGCCATCAGGTAGAACAGGTGATTGTGGTCGATATCGATCACCGTCGCGCCATGCGCGCAAACCACGTCGTCGGCAAAGATCTCCAGTTCCGGCTTGGCGGCAAATTCACCGTCATCGGACAGAAGCAGCGTATTGCACGCCATCTGCGCGTCGGTCTTCTGGGCGATCTGAGCCACCCGGATCTGACCCTGGAACACACCGCGCGCCCGGTTCAGCACCACGTTGCGGACGATCTCGGAGGACGTGGTGTTGGGCACGTTATGGCCCAGCGTCAGCGTCACGTCGGTGTGGCTTTCGCCCGCCAGCAGGTTGACGCAGCGCAGGTCCAGATGCGCGCCCTCGCCCGCTGCCTCGACATGCAGCTCCTGGCGCACCAGCTTGCCGCCGGCATTGATCACGTAGAGCTTCAGTTTCGCATCGGCGCCGAGCCGCGCATTGAGCTGGCCCAGATGCTGGTCCGCGTCGCCGCAGCCCTGCAGGATGATCCAGGTCACCTCTGCGCCATCCGCAAGCTCCAGCGAGGAGACCGCCGTCGACAGCCCGGCGTCGGACGTGTCGGCGAGATACCGCTCGATCACCGTCGCACCTGCCTTCGCGCCGAATGAGGCCACGTACCGGTTGTGCACCTGGCCGCCGGACTGGACCGACTGGATCTCGATGATTTCGTCGATCACCGTGTCGGCAGCGACCGTGAAACTGTAGCCGTCCTGCACAAAGGCGCCGTTGAACTGCCCGATCAGGTCATCGGATCCGCGCGCCGTCAGGCTTTTCGCAGCCGCTCCCGAGACCAGCAGGTCCATAAAGGGCTCGAGTTCCAGGCCTTCGGGCGCGCTCGGCTCCCCGCTCTGGCCCTGCACCATCGGCAACACCAGGCTTCCGCGAACTAGCGGTTCCACCAGCGTGGCCGATCCCTTGCCCGGCTTCGGCAGATCGCGCATCAGGTTGCGCAGATCGGTGTAGTGCCAGCTTTCGATCCTCCGTGTCGGAAGACCCGACGTGCTGATCTCGCTGAGCAGCTTGTCGCGCGCGGCGGTCACCGGCGCATCGCCCGGCAGTTGACCGATCATTTCGGCGAAACTGTCGACGATCGCCTGTTCTGCTGCGGTATGGGGCGGCTTTGTCTGCATGTTCATGCCTGTCTCTCCTGGCCTTGCGGCCCGTCTGTCCCGCGTCGCCTCAAGCGGCGGCTTCGATGATCCCGGCATAGCCATTGGCTTCGAGATCGAGCGCCAGGTCCTTGGTCCCGGACTTGATCACCTGGCCCTTGTAGAGCACGTGCACGGTATCGGGCACGATGTGCTCGAGCAGGCGCTGGTAGTGGGTGATGACGATGACCGCACGGTCCGGCGAACGAAGCGCGTTGACACCGTCGGACACGATCTTCAGCGCATCGATGTCGAGGCCGGAGTCGGTCTCGTCGAGCACGCACAGCTGCGGCGCCAGCAGTTTCATCTGCAGGATCTCGGCGCGCTTCTTCTCGCCGCCCGAGAACCCGACATTGAGCGGACGCTTGAGCATGTCCGGATTGATTTCGAGGCTGGCGGCAGCCTCCTTGACCAGCTTGATGAAGTCCGGCGTCTTCAGCTCTTCCTCGCCGCGCGCCTTGCGCTGCTCGTTCATCGCCACCTTGAGGAACTGCATGGTGGCCACACCCGGGATCTCGACCGGGTACTGAAACGCCAGGAAGATGCCCTTGGCGGCGCGCTCGGACGGGTCGAGTTCGAGAATGCTCTCGCCATTGTAGAGGATGTCACCCTCGGTGACCTCGTAATCGTCGCGGCCGGCCAAAATGTAGGACAGCGTCGACTTGCCCGAGCCGTTCGGCCCCATGATGGCGGCCACTTCGCCGGCCTTGACCGTCAGGTTGAGGCCGCGAATGATTTCCGTGCCATCTTCGGCGATACGGGCGTGAAGGTTCTTGATTTCCAGCATGTCTGATTCCGATACCTAGATAATTTCAAGCCACTTGTTACAGCGGCGATACAAACTGCGAAGCTGCCGCCGGGTGCCTTGGCCTTGTCGGCCGGCACCCGCGGATCAGCCAATGGCCACTATCCCACGCTGCCTTCGAGCGAGATGCCGATCAGCTTCTGGGCTTCAACGGCAAACTCCATCGGCAATTCCTGGATGACGTCCTTGACGAAGCCGTTGACGATCAGCGCGATGGCTTCTTCCTCGGGAATGCCGCGGGCCAGGCAGTAGAACAGCTGGTCTTCCGAGATCTTCGAGGTCGTGGCTTCGTGCTCGAACTGGGCGGTCGAGTTCTTGGCTTCGATATAGGGCACCGTATGCGCGCCGCAGTCATTGCCGATCAGCAGCGAGTCGCACTGGGTGAAGTTGCGGGCATTCGTTGCCTTGCGGTGGGCCGAAACCTGGCCACGATAGGTGTTGGACGAATGGCCGGCGGAGATGCCCTTGGAGATGATCCGGCTCGAGGTGTTCTTGCCGAGATGAATCATCTTGGTGCCACTGTCGATCTGCTGGTAGCCGTTCGACACCGCGATCGAGTAGAACTCGCCACGGCTGTCGTCGCCGCGCAGGATGCAGGACGGATATTTCCAGGTGATCGCCGATCCGGTCTCGACCTGGGTCCAGGAGATCTTCGATCGGTCGCCGCGGCAATCGCCGCGCTTGGTGACGAAATTGTAGATCCCGCCCTTGCCGTCCTTGTCGCCGGGGTACCAGTTCTGCACCGTCGAGTACTTGATCTCGGCGTCGTCCATGGCAATCAGCTCGACCACGGCCGCATGCAGCTGGTTCTCGTCGCGCTGCGGCGCGGTGCAGCCCTCGAGATAGGACACATAGGCCCCTTCTTCGGCGATGATCAGCGTGCGCTCGAACTGGCCGGTGTTCTTCTCGTTGATGCGGAAATAGGTCGACAGCTCCATCGGGCAGCGGACGCCATTGGGCACGTAGACGAAGGATCCGTCGGTGAACACCGCCGCGTTGAGCGTGGCGTAGTAGTTGTCGGTCACCGGCACCACGGTGCCGAGATACTTCTTCACCAGTTCGGGATGCTCGCGCATGGCTTCGGAGATCGACATGAAGATCACGCCGGCCTTGGACAGCTCTTCCTTGAAGGTGGTGACCACCGAGACCGAATCGAACACCGCGTCGACGGCGATCTTCGACTGCTGCACGCCGGCCAGGATTTCCTGCTCGCGCAGCGGAATACCAAGCTTCTCGTAGACGCGGAGCAGTTCCGGATCGACATCGTCGATCGACTTCGGCCCGGTGATGCCCTTGGGCGCCGAGTAATAGTGGATGTCCTGAAAATCGATCTTCGGATAGTCGACACGCGCCCAGGTCGGCTCTTCCAGCGTCAGCCAGCGCTTGAACGCATCCAGCCGCCACTCGAGCATCCAGTCCGGCTCGTTCTTCTTGGCCGAGATCATCCGGATGGTGTCTTCGTTGAGACCCTTCGGTGCGGTATCGCTCTCGATGACGGTCTCGAAACCGTATTTGTACTGGTCCACGTCGATCTGACGGACCTGATCGATGGTCTCCTGCACAGCAGGCATGGCGCTCTCCAATCTCGCCGGGTCAAGGCCGGCAGCTTGTTAACGTCGTGTGATGTGCCATTCATGGCTCACCACTATGTAGGGCGGGACGGCTGTCCACGCTATGTCATTCGCGAAATATTCTGGCTCGCGAAACGAATTCTATCGGGCCACATCACGCGGCCACGGCGGCTCCCATTCGGGCAAGCCGACGTGTGTTAATCGCTTTGAACGCTTCAAGGAACCGCTCAATGTCATTTTCCGTGTGCGCGCTGCCCAGGCTGACGCGTATCGCGCCGAGATCGGCATCCGCACCCATCGCCGTCAGCACGTGGCTCAAGCCGATCTTGCCCGACGAACAGGCAGCGCCCGCCGACACCGCAACACCTTCCATGTCAAACGCGATCTGCGCCGTCTCGGCCTTCAGGCCGGGAAGCGAGAAGAAACTGGTGTTGGCAAGGCGATCAACCGCCGCGCCATGCAGGATCACGTCGGGCGCCTGGTCGCGCAAACCGGCCTCGAGCCCGTCGCGCAAGGCCGCGATCCGGCCGATATCGCTCAGCCCCTCGAGCGCGGCATCGGCCGCGGCACCGAAGCCCGCGATGCTGACAAGGTTCTCGGTTCCGCCGCGATGGCCCTTTTCCTGACCGCCGCCACGCAGGAGCGGCGCCGGCATCAGGATTTCGCCGGCACTGACAAGCGCCCCGATCCCCTTTGGCCCGCCGATCTTGTGACCCGACAGGATCAGGAAGTCGGCCCCGAGCGCTTCAAGCGACAGCGGCAGACGGCCTGCCCCCTGCACCGCGTCGACAACCATCAGCCCGTGATGGGCCCGGACGATGTCGGCGGCTTGCCGGACAGGCTGGATCACGCCGGTCTCGTTGTTGGCGAGCTGCAGCCCGAGCATCGCCTGCCCGCTTGTCTGGTCATGTGCGGCGAGAGCATCTTCCAGCGCGTCGAGATCGAGCCGCCCGTCGCGGTCAACCGGAAGCACCGTGATCTCATCTGCTGCGAACCGGCCGCCGGCCAGCATGGCCGGATGCTCGACAGCCGAAACGAACAGCCGCGACACCCGCACCGGCGAGCGGCCCATCCGGAAATCCGGTGTCAGAACATGGTTGGCGGCTTCCGTCGCGCCCGAGCAGAACGTCACCTGTGCGGCAGGAACACCGCAAAGCCTTGCCACGGCCTCGCGCGCCTGGCCGATCACGGCGCGGGCCTTGCGACCCTCGGCATGCACCGATGACGGGTTTCCGGGCAGGTCCATCGCATCGATCATCGCCGACCGCGCCTCGTCAAGAAGCGGAGCCGTCGCGTTGTAATCGAAGTAGAGACGCTCCCTGGCCATCATTGCCGTTGCCTGCCCGTTGCCCTGTTCGTCACGCCGGCCACCATGGCAGGCGCATTTTTCTTGAATTTTCAGTGTCCGATGCCGTAAGACACACAGACTTTCAGCGATCACGCTGCAGTTTCGAACGATTCTAAACTAGGTTCTAGGGAGCCGCCCTGCCCCCGTCAAGGGCACGCAAGCGATATCCACCCGCCCGCCGGCATCCACAAACCCGGACGGCAGGCCGCCCGAACCTGAGCCCATGCATGGAGTATCAATGCCTGAAGTCATTTTCAACGGACCCGCCGGTCGTCTCGAAGGCCGCTATCAGCCGGGCAAGGAAAAGAACGCACCGATCGCCATTGTGCTGCATCCGCACCCGCAGTTCGGCGGCACCATGAACAACCAGATCGTCTACCAGCTGTTCTACATGTTCCAGCAGCGCGGCTTCACCACGCTCCGCTTCAATTTCCGCTCGATCGGCCGCAGCCAGGGCGATTTCGACCACGGCGCCGGCGAACTGTCCGATGCCGCCGCGGCACTCGACTGGGTGCAGAGCCTGCATCCGGACTCAAAGAGCTGCTGGGTTGCCGGCTATTCCTTCGGCGCCTGGATCGGCATGCAGCTGCTGATGCGGCGCCCCGAGATCGAGGGCTTCTTCTCGATCGCGCCGCAGCCCAACACCTACGATTTCTCGTTCCTCGCCCCCTGCCCGTCCTCGGGCCTGATCATCCATGGCGACGCCGACAAGGTGGCGCCAGAAAAGGACGTCAACGGCCTGGTCGAGAAGCTCAAGCTGCAGAAGGGCATCCTCATCACCCAGAAGACCATGCCCGGCGCCAACCACTTCTTCACCGGCAAGGTCGACGAGCTGATGGAAGAATGCGAGGACTATCTCGACCGCCGCCTGGCGGGAGAGCTAGTGCCGGAGACGGCTGCCAAGCGGCTGCGCTGAGCGGGTCCGATCAGGGCTGAATGCAAGGGCATGGCGGGGGAACCCGCCGTGCCTTTTTGTGTGTGGACCGGATGTCGGAACTTGGGCTTTGGTCAGGAACTGTTCGTCAATGACGAACAAATGCGGGTTCGGTGGTTTTCGAATATTCGACTGATCACGGCTTAAGGCTGGAATGGGCGGGGAGTTGACCTTCACTGCGTCGGAAACGAATGATCGAGTTGAGCCGTTTCAGGTCCGATAGCCTTTCGAAGTACAAGGTTGTATATTCCTGCATGTATGCAATTGAACCGAGTTCACGAGCAAACAACGGAATCCCAGACTGGCAAACTATAACCGACCGGAATGGCTAGGATGAATGATGTCAAAGCCCGTAATAACCATATCGCCGTATGGCGGCGGTTCACCGTTACCTGGTCTAAATGCTCTTTCCTCGCTGAAGATTGGCGCGTCGTATCACGAGCAGCGCGACTGTCGGCATCCGCTTGGCGTTTACAATATTTCCATCGGACGTATTTGTGACAAAGTAGCGAAGTGCGCTGACAAACTGGAAGCTTATTGGAGGATACCGGGCGACCTCGATAGCGTGGAAAGTTTTGGATCTGTCATAAGCGATATAGTGGATTATCTTGATCTAACCATTTACGCGGCGGCTGAGCATGTTGACGACCTCGAAGTAATAACGAAGACATTATATAAAACAGATCGCGAAGCTGCGAAATCTCTAGATATAAAGAGGTTCAAAAAGGCGATAAAACCATTACGAGATGAAACATCAATGATTGCCAATACTATAAAACATACGCATGGCCGCTTGAGGATATATCAAACTGAGCTTGGCCATGCCGGAAATATCACTCGTTTAGTTGGTTTTTTCATAGAGGGATGGGAAAATGGGGGAATCGCACCTCACCCACTTCTTCATAGCGGCGGTAAGACCGTTATTTCAGTAACATCTTTTCTTTGGAACGTGCTTACTTACGTTGGAGAAATGTCTGTGGCTCTGGCCGAGTTTCTGACAAGGATCAATGCTAGCGATCCCGACGTTGTCGACGTGTGTGACACGCCGAATTTCCGGAAAGCGGCAATGAAACTCGCTAGGCTTCCGCTCTATTCCTTTGATGATGACCATCCTTTCCGTCGAGTTAGATGGGTAATAAAGCCGGATGATGAAATGAGGGTTGAAGCCGATTCTGGGATTTACGGCTCTCTCCTTACGCGTTGGTCAAAGAGTAGCGACGGACAAATCGGCAGATCGATAGTATTGTATGCCGGCGACGGAGCTACGAAAATGATCAGGATAGCCCATCCAACGAAAGCCAGCATTAATCGTTGGGATTGATCCGATAGTCTGCACAAATTTGTTACCTACAAATTTCATCAGATGCACAAATAGTTAGTCGAAAAATCCAACCATACCAAATCAGTATGCAAGACAGAAACAGCTTGAATATATGTTCTGACATTCGCTTGTGAGTTTAAGAATTATTGCAAATAACAACTGAATTGCTGCACAACGCAGCCATCACACGAGTCATGGCTAAGAGTCGGCAATGGGCAGGAAGCGTCCTAGCGACAAGGCTCCTCAATTGTCTCAACAGATCAGAGAGATAAAGCCCAATATCAATCCTAGAGAACCCAGCGCGACGGACCAAACTGCGAGCCACGCAGGAACGTGCACGGCCGGCTCAGGCACCGACAAATACCAGCGAACCCTGCCGCAGAACCCCACTCGCGTCAGCGTTAAATCAATGGAACTGCTATCATCAACGCCGAGGTCAGCACGTTGGTCGATGTCCAGTAGGATCTTATCAGCCTCTTCTTCGTGCCCAAGAACGCTTGCTAGAAAGGACGTCTCACCGTTGGAAATTCTGAACACGGTGAACCTTTTGGCCCCATTGCGTCGGCTAAGGTGGATGCGGACACGCCCCCTACCGATGTCGTCGATCGGCGCCTTTCCAACCTTGAAAGTGTAGTTCGCCATCCTCTGTGCTTCCTACTAGAATGCATCGGTCGATAAGACTCCGGCAGCGCGGCAAACGTCTCATACCACTTCAAGTAATATGTCCGCATTCTAAACCTACACGCCTACACGACTGAATCGGATGCAGCCGCGACACTCCCCCCTAAACCTCCACCACCTTCCCATCCTGCAGCGTCACCCGGCGGTTCATCAGGCTGGCGAGGTCGTGGTTGTGGGTGGCGATGACGGCGGACAGGCCCGACTGGCGCACAAGCGCATCGAGCGCCTCGAACACGTAGCCGGCGGTTTCGGGGTCGAGATTGCCGGTGGGCTCGTCGGCGAGCAGCACCAGCGGCGCGTTGGCGACTGCGCGGGCGATCGCCACGCGCTGCTGTTCGCCGCCCGACAGTTCGGCCGGCCGATGATCGGCGCGGTGGCCGATGCGCATGTAGTCGAGCAATTGCTCGGCGCGCTCCCTGGCGTCGGCCTTCGGCAGCCCGGAAATCAGCTGCGGCATCATGATGTTTTCAAGCGCCGTGAATTCCGGCAGCAAATGATGGAACTGGTAGACAAAGCCGATCTCGGAGCGGCGGATCGCCGTCCGGCGGTCGTCGGACAGGTCTCCGCAAGCCTCGCCGTCGATCAGCACGTCGCCTTCGTCGGGCCGCTCAAGCAGTCCCGCCAGGTGCAGCAACGTGGATTTGCCGGTGCCCGAAGGCGCCACCAGGGCCACCGTTTCGCCGGCCTGAAGCGTGAAGTCCGCGCCGTCGAGAATCGAGATCTGGTTTTCGCCCTGCAGGAAGTGGCGCCCCACGCCGGACAGCTGCAGAACCGGGTGCGGGCGTGCGCCCATGCGATCACTCATAGCGCAGCGCCTGAACCGGATCGAGCCTCGACGCCCGCCAGGACGGGATCAGGGTCGCGATGAAGGACAGAACCAGCGCCACCACCAGCACGACGATGGTTTCGCCCGAATCCATGTCGGCGGGCAACTGGCTCAAGAAATAGAGTTCCGGGTTGAACAGCGTGGTGCCCGACAGCCAGGAGAAGAACTGCCTTATGCTTTCGACGTTGAGACAGACCACGACGCCGAGCAGAAACCCTGCAATCGTGCCGGTCACGCCGATCGCGGCCCCGGTCATGAAGAAGATCCGCATCACCGATCCCGACGTCGCCCCCATGGTTCTCAGGATCGCGATGTCGCGTCCCTTGTCCTTGACCAGCATGATCAGCCCCGAGATGATGTTGAGCGCCGCCACGAGAATGATCAGCGTCAGGATCATGAACATCACGTTGCGCTCGACCTGCAGCGCCGAAAAGAAGGTCTGGTTGCGCTGCCGCCAGTCGGTGATGAACACCTGCCGTTCCGCCGCCGCCTCGACCAGCGGCCGCAAGCGGTCGATATCGTCGGGCCTGTCGACAAACAACTCGATCGACTGAACCAGTCCCTCGGCATTGAAATAGAGCTGCGCCTCCTCGAGCGGCATGTAGATGATCGAGGCATCGTATTCCGACATTCCGACTTCGAAGATGCCGGAGATCGGATAGGCCTTGACCCGCGGATTGACGCCGAACGGCGTCACGTCGCCTTCCGGCGCCACCAGCGTGATCAGGTCGCCGGCGCCAAGCCCGAGCGACTGGGCCATGCGCGAGCCGACCAGAACCCCCTCGCCCGCGGTGAAGCCGACAAGGTCGCCGGTCCGGATATTATCGGAGACGATCTTCATCGATTGCAGGTCCTCGACCCTTACGCCGCGCACCAGCGCGCCGGTCCCGGCCCCGCCCACGCCCGAGGCCAGCGTCTGGCCTTCCACCATCGGGATCGCATTGAGCACGCCATCGACGGCCTTGAAGCGGGTCGCCAGCGCCGCATAGTCATCGAGCGGCCGGTCGATCGGCTGCACCACCATGTGCCCGTTGATGCCGAGGATACGGGTGATCAGCTCGCCGCGAAACCCGTTCATCACCGCCATGACGATGATCAGCGTCGCCACGCCGAGCATGATGCCGACAAAGGAGAACCCGGCAATCACCGAAATGAACGCTTCTTTCCGCCGTGAGCGCAGGTAGCGCCAGGCGACCATCCGCTCGAAGGTCGAGAACGGCCTGGCGGCGGCGGGCGCAATTGCGGCGTCTGGATCGGTCATAGGCTTTTCCTTTGCCCCATGCTTGACCTAGCGGGCTTGCGCGAGGCGGTTGATGGCAGCCTCGATAGAAAGCGTTTCGCGCTCGCCCGTTGCCCGCACCTTGATTTCCACATTGCCATCGGCGACAGCCCGCGGCCCGGCGATCATCTGGATCGGCAGGCCGATCAGATCGGCGGTGGCGAACTTGGCGCCGGCGCGCTCGTCGGTATCATCGTAAAGCACCTCGAGCCCGGCATTCTCGAGCGCGGTCTCGAGCTTCTCGCAGGCCGCGTCGCAGGCAGCATCCCCGGGCTTCATGTTGATCAGGCCGATGTCGAACGGCGCCACGCCCTTGGGCCAGATGATGCCGTTGTCGTCATGCGAGGCCTCGATGATGGCGCCGAGCAACCGCGACGGCCCGATGCCGTAGGAGCCCATGGAAACGAAGTGCTGCTTGCCGTCGGGCCCCTGCACATAGGCGTTCATCGGTTCGGAATACTTGGTGCCGAAATGGAAGATGTGGCCGACCTCGATGCCGCGGGCGGAAACACGGGAATCCTCGCTCAAGCCGTCCCAGGCCTGGCGCGCCCAGTCTTCCTTTTCCATGATCTCGTCGGTGGCGGCAAACGGCGTGGTCCACTTGTCGACGATCGACGCCACCGCCGCGTCGTCATCATAGTTCATGTCCGCGCCGGGCACGGCAAACGCCTCGAAATCGCGGTGGCAGAACACCTGGCTTTCGCCCGTCTCGGCCAGGACGATGAATTCATGGCTGAGACTGCCGCCGATCGGCCCGGTGTCGGCACGCATCGGGATAGATTTCAGCCCGCAGCGCTCGAAGGTCCTGAGGTAGGAGACGAACATCCGGTTGTAGGCGGCCTTCGATGCCTCGTAGTCGAGATCGAACGAATAGGCGTCCTTCATCAGGAATTCGCGTCCGCGCATCACGCCGAAGCGGGGCCGGCGCTCGTCGCGGAATTTCCACTGGATGTGGTAGAGGTTGAGCGGCAGGTTCTTGTAGGACTTGACGTAGGACCGGAAGATGTCGGTGACCATTTCCTCGTTGGTCGGTCCGTACAGCATCTCACGGTCGTTGCGGTCATTGATGCGCAGCATTTCCTGGCCGTAATCGTCATAGCGGCCGCTTTCCCGCCAGAGATCGGCCGGCTGAACCGTCGGCATCAGGATCTCGATGGCGCCGGCCCGGTTCTGTTCTTCCCGGACAATGTTGCAGACCTTGTCGAGAACCCGCTTGCCCAGCGGCAGCCAGGAATAGACCCCCGCCGACTGCTGCTTGATCATGCCGGCACGCGCCATGAGGCGGTGCGAGACAATTTCCGCATCCTTGGGATTTTCCTTCAGAATCGGCAGGAAGTATTTTGACAGGCGCATGGGATGATCCGGTTTGGCTTCAAGCCTTGAGGGCTGAATCGGGCAAAATGAGGGTTGTCATGACGAGCATGGTGACTCATGCGTACATAGCCGCTTCGTCAAGCAATGAAAACCCGTACAGCAAGGCTGTACGGGCACGATTCGGTATAGCTCGAGGATATATTTCACTACCGCCACGTCACTGTCACAAAACGCGTGACAAGCCGTCTTTGTTGAGCTAAATAAAGCTCACTAAAGAGGCATATCCCACTGGGAACTGCCCAATTCGCGGTCAAAGTCTTGGGAGGATAGGATCTCAGGCGCGCTTTGTTCGCAGCCCCCGGGCAACCGGGAAACAGATCACGCGACACCTGAACAACAAGGCTTCATGCCTTGTTTTTTTTTGGCTTGATCACCGTTCAGATACACGCGGCGGCACAACAACAGTACGGCCCCGGCACTACAAGTACCGGAACCGCTGCAGGCTCTGCCGGTTTGTCAATCGGGTTTACGGGCGCCCTTGCCGAGTTCTCTCTTGGCGCGGACGTCCTTGTCCATCTTCTCGAGGCTGTCGACCACGCTCTTGTCTGGCTCCTGCTTGGCGTCCGGGACAGCGTGGCGCTGATTGCGCACATTGGCCTGGTCATCGCCTTGCAGGGAGTTGTCACCCATCTTGTCCTGGGCAAGATCGTTTTCGTTGAGCCGCGACGTCTTGTTGAGGGTCTTCGACATGAACATCTCCTTGAAACTGTTGCATTCACTCGTCAACGGCACGAGGGAGGCAAAGTTCCATTGGGAGTCGGGCAAACGAACCGGCGAAAGCGCCGCCGAAACAGAGACCGCGGGTCAGTTGCCGGCAGGCCTGAAATCCGGCGACAGCGCGATAAGATCGTCGAGCGAATAACCGCCGATCACGGTGACAACAAAATAGGTGCCGAAGACCAGTGCCGAGATCAGCGTTGTGCGCCAGAAGATCGGTGCGAACCGGAAATTGGCAGGCGCGCTGTGGGCGGTGCCAAGCGTGATCTCACCTTCATCCGCCTGGCTGCGTGCGGAAAACGGCAGAACGGTGAACAGCACCACCCACCAGATGATGAAGTAGATTGCAAACGCTGTTCCAAATCCCATCAGAAACGCTCCTCAGACCTGCTCGAGTTCGATCAGGGTGCCGTTGAAATCCTTCGGGTGAAGAAACAGCACCGGCTTGTTGTGGGCGCCGGTCTTCGGCTCACCGCTGCCCAGAACCCGTGCGCCTTCGTTTCTGAGCCGGTCACGCGCCGCCAGGATGTCTTCCACCTCGTAACAGACATGATGCATGCCGCCCGAAGGGTTCTTTTCCAGAAACGCCGCGATCGGAGATCCTTCACCCAGCGGCTCCAGAAGCTCGATCTTGGTGTTGGGCAGCTCGATGAACACCACCGTGACGCCATGTTCGGGCAATGCCTGCGGTTCGGTCACTTCGGCCCCGAGCATGGTCCGGTACTGGGCGGCCGCTGCCGCAAGGTCCGGCACCGCAATCGCAACATGGTTCAGGCGTCCAAGCATGATGGTCCTCTTACACCTTGGTGACGAACACCGTCACGACGGGTTTCTTGCCCCATACCTCGTTTGCGGCGGCGCGAACAGAGCGGCGAATTGCCTCGCGTACCCCATCGGTGTCCTTGCGCCGTCCGCGCGGAATGCTTTCGACCGCGCCCAGGACGGAATCATAGAGGATGTCCTCCATGTCGTCCCCCTCGGCATCGAAGGCCGGCAGACCGATGGCCGAGACCACCGGGTCACGCTGAAACTCGAAGCGGTGATCGAGGACGACATTGACCGACACGTGGCCGGCAAACGAGAGCTTTCGGCGCTCCGAAATGCCCATCTCGTCATAATCACCGATCAGCTGGCCATCCTTGTAGATGCGGCCATGATGGGCTTCACCGATGACTTCCGGATTGCCCGGCGCCAGACGCAGGATCGAGCCGTTGCGCACCCGCGGGGTAATCTCGATTCCCGATGCCCGGGCCAATTCGGCCTGGGCGGTCAGATGCGCCGCCTCGCCGTGAACCGGCACCAGGATCCTGGGCTTGACCCATTCATACATCTGCACCAGTTCCGAGCGCCGTGGATGGCCCGAGACGTGCACCAGCGCATCGGAATCGGTGATAATCTTGATGCCCTGGTCGATCAGGCCATTCTTGATCTCGAGGATCCCTTTCTCATTGCCCGGGATGGTGCGCGAGGAGAACACAACAGTGTCGCCGGAAGCCAGGGCAACATTGCGCATTTCGTCGCGTGAGAGCTTGGCAAGTGCTGCCCGCGGCTCGCCCTGGCTGCCGGTCAGGATCACCACCACCTTGTCGCGGGGAATATAGCCATACTCGTCTTCGGCCAGGAATTCGGGAATTCCCTCCATCATGCCGAGTTCGGTGGCGACATTGACCACCCGCTTGATCGAGCTTCCGAGCAGCAGGACTTCGCGGCCGGCATCGCGTGCCGCTTCCGCGATCGAGCGGATACGGCCAACATTGGAAGAGAAGGTGGTGATTGCCACCCGGCCTTCCGCCTGCTCGATGACCTCGCGCAGCCCCTGGCTGATTTCCTTCTCGGACGGCGACACGCCGTCGCGCATGGCATTAGTGGAATCGCACATCATCGCGAGGATCCCCTCCTCGCCCAACTGCCGGAACCTGTTCTCGTCAGTCAGCGGTCCAAGCGATGGCGTGAGGTCGATCTTCCAGTCACCGGTGTGAATGAGATTGCCCAGCGGCGTCCGGATCGCCAGCGAAAACGGCTCGGGGATCGAGTGGTTGACCGCAACCGGCTCGATCTCGAAGGGGCCGACGGTGAACCGCTCGCCCGCCTTGAACAGCGTGATCGGCACCTCCGCGCGGGTTCGTTCATAGGCCCGCTTGGCCTCAAGCATACCTGCGGTGAAGGCCGACGCATAGACAGGAACATTCAGACGCGGCCAGATCTGCGCCAGTCCGCCATAGTGGTCTTCATGCGCATGCGTGATGATGATCGCCTTGAGCTGCTTGCCCAGGCTCTTGACGAAATCCACATCGGGCAGCACCAGATCGACACCCGGAAGCTCCGGTCCCGGAAACGTCACGCCGCAGTCAACCATGATCCATTCGCGCTGTTTTGGTGAACCATAGCCGTAAAGCGCGAGATTCATGCCGATTTCGCCAACGCCGCCAAGCGGTACGAACACGAGATCCTGGTCTTTTGACATCAACTATCCTTGTCTGGTCATTGGCTGCGGCGCCCGGCATCAGGATTGACGCATGCAGGCAGCGGCAGGATTTGTGGTCTATGTATGGTTTTCATCTGGAGCCGGAATCGGATCAAGGTGAAAAACATGCCTTGTTACGAGAAAAACACATCACCTGAGGCGATTGTTTGTCTGTTCCCGTCCGGCAATGCAAGCATCAACCTGCCTTCGATATCTATTCCATCAAACAGACCACTGATTTGCCGGTCAGGCAAATTCACGGTCACCGGCTCCCCGATGCCCTGCGCGCGTTCGATCCAGGCATCGCGGATAGCTGCCACCCCCCGTCCCTGGTCCCATAGGCTCAGCACGCTGTCCATGGTGACAACCAGCTGCGCAAACAGGTCTTGCGGGGTTACCGCACTTCCCTGCTCCGCCAGACAGGTGGTCGGATAAAGCCCCGCTTCCGGGCGGTGGGCGACATTGATGCCGCAACCTATGACCACTGCCCTGCGTCCATCGGGCATCTGTTCGGCTTCGATCAGGATACCGGAGGTCTTGCGGCCGCCAATCAGCAGATCGTTCGGCCACTTGATCCTGAGCGCCTTCGCGGCCTCGGCCGGCAACGCCGAGGACACCGCCGCCTCAACCGCAACGGTGACCGCAAGCGGCAGGCTCGCCAACGCCGCCCATGGCGCCGGGTCAATCAGCAAGAGTGAGGAATAGAGATTGCCGGGTTCCGAAACCCAACTTCTGCCACGACGCGCGCGGCCACCGGTCTGGCGCACCGCCGTAATCCACAGATTGCCCTCATCACCGGAGCGGGCCCTGTCCATGCATTCGAGATTGGTCGACGCGACGTCTCCAAGCTCGATATGCCGGAAATCAGGCCCCCTCATGCAGCCTTCCGCCGCATGCTAGAAGAACGTCTTCGCGGCAACGTCGGCGGCAAGGCCCAGAGGGTTGGAGACAAGCACATAGAACATGACGAACAGGCCGGAAATCCCGAACACCAGCCTCAGTTCACCCGCAACCGGGGCAAACGAGCCGCTGGGCTGATCAAACCACATGATCTTGACGATCCGAAGATAGTAATAGGCACCCACGACCGAGGCCAGCACACCAATGATGGCCAGACCATAGAGCTTGGCCTCGATTGCCGCGACAAAGACGAAATACTTGCCGAAGAAACCTGCCAGCGGCGGAATGCCCGCAAGCGAGAACATCAGGATGGTCAGCATAAGCGCCATGAACGGGTTGGTCGACGACAGCCCGGCCAGATCGTCGATCTGCTCGACATTGCCATCTTCCTTGCGCCGCATGGCGAGAATGCAGGCAAACGTGCCGAGCGTCATGACCATATAGATCAGCATGTAAAGAATGACGCCGCGTACACCGGCCTGGCTGCCGGCCGCAAGACCAACCAGGGCAAAGCCCATATGGGCGATCGAGGAATAGGCCATCAGCCGCTTGATGTTCTTCTGGCCGATTGCCGCGAAGGCACCCAGCACCATCGAGGCAATCGAGATAAACACCACGATCTGCTGCCAGTCGAGCGTCACCGGCTCGAAGGCAACGATGACGATACGAACGAACAGCGCCATCGCCGCGACCTTGGGCGCAGCCGCAAAGAACGCGGTGACCGGCGTCGGCGCACCCTCATAGACGTCCGGCGTCCACATGTGGAACGGCACCGCGGAGATCTTGAAGGCGACGCCTGCAAGCAGGAACACCAGACCGAAGATAAGGCCGAGAGACCGCTCGCCGCCGGAAATCGCGGCCGCAATCTCGTCGAAACCGGTGTGTCCGGTATAGCCGTAGACAAGCGATGCGCCGTAAAGCAGCATGCCCGAGGACAGTGCGCCAAGCACGAAATACTTCAGGCCGGCTTCGGTCGAACGCTGGCTGTCGCGGTTGATCGCCGCGACGACGTAGAGTGCAAGCGACTGCAGCTCGAGCCCCATGTAGAGCGCGATCATGTCATTGGCGGAGATCATCAGCAGCATGCCGAGTGTCGCCAGCACGAACAGCACCGGAAGCTCGAACTTGTCGATCCGCTCCGCCTTGGCATGACCGACCGTCATCACCATCGCGGTGATCGATCCGATCAGCACCAGCACCTTCATGAACTTCGCGAACGGATCGGACAGGAAGGCGCCATTGTAGGCTTCCCCGTTCTCGGTCACCAGCACCAGCACAAGGCCGGCCATGATCAGGAGCGCCACCGCCAGTCCGTTGACCAGCGTCACCGACTTCTCGCCGGAGAACACACCGACCATCAGAAGCGCCATGGCGCCCAGGGCAAGCATGAGTTCGGGCACGGAAAGCAGAAGGCTGGAAGTGAGTATCTCTGACGTCATGGTCCTGCAGTCTCCGTAGCTCAGTTAACCGACAGCGCGAGATCGCGCGCTGCCTGCAGCGAAGCCGTGTAGTTGTTGATCAGTGCGTCAACCGAGGCTGCCGTCACATCAAAGATCGGCGCCGGATAGACCCCGAAGAGGATAGTCAGCGCGATCAGCGGATAGAGGATCGCCTTCTCGCGGCCCGACAGGTCCAGCATGGCCTTGAGGCTTTCCTTCTCCAGCGATCCGAAGACGACGCGGCGGTAGAGCCACAATGCGTAGCCGGCCGACAGGATCACCCCGGTCGCGGCAAACAGCGCCACCCAGCTGTTGACCTGGAACACACCCATCAGCGTCAGGAATTCACCGACGAAGCCGGAGGTGCCGGGAAGACCGACATTGGCCATGGTGAAGATCATGAACGCAACCGCGTATTTCGGCATGTTGTTGACCAGACCGCCATAGGCGGCGATCTCGCGGGTGTGCAGCCGGTCGTAAACCACGCCGACGCACAGGAACAACGCACCCGATACCAGACCATGGCTCAGCATCTGGAAGATCGCCCCTTGCACGCCCTGCTCGTTGGCGGCGAAGATGCCCATGGTCACGTAGCCCATATGCGCCACCGAGGAGTAGGCGATCAGCTTCTTGATGTCTTCCTGCATCAGCGCCACCAGCGAGGTGTAGATGATCGCAACAACGGACAGCGTGAAGATGAACGGCGCGAAATCGGCCGAGGCGAGCGGGAACATCGGCAGCGAGAACCTCAGGAAGCCGTAGCCGCCGAGTTTCAAGAGAATGCCGGCCAGGATCACCGATCCAGCGGTCGGCGCCTCGACGTGCGCATCGGGAAGCCAGGTGTGCACCGGCCACATCGGCATCTTCACAGCAAACGAGGCGAAAAACGCCAGCCAAAGCCATGTCTGCATTTCCGCCGGGAAGTTGTGCGCCAGCAGCATACGGATATCGGTCGTGCCCGCATCCCAGTACATCGCCATGATCGCCAGCAGCATCAGCACCGAACCGGCGAGCGTGTAGAGGAAGAACTTGAAGCTCGCATAGACCCGGCGCTTGCCGCCCCACACACCGATGATGATGAACATCGGGATCAGGCCTGCTTCGAAGAACACGTAGAACAGCACGATATCGAGCGCGCAGAACACGCCGATCATCATCGTCTCGAGCACCAGGAAGGCGATCATGTATTCCCGCACGCGCGTCTGGATCGAATTCCAGCTGGCAAGGATGCACAGCGGCATCAGGAAGGTGGTGAGGATGACGAACAGCATCGAAATGCCGTCAACGCCCATCGCGTAGGAGAACATCGAGCCCGGAAGATCGATGCTTTCCACCATCTGGAACCCGGGGTCGGTTACATCGAAGCTCGCCCAGATCAACAGCGACATCACGAAGGTCGCGGTCGTGCCCAAAAGTGCGACCTGACGGATGTTGCGCCGGCCGATCTCGGTATCATCCTTGATCGGCAGCAGGAACAGCACGCAGATCAGCGGTATGAAGGTGACAACTGACAGAAGAGGCCAATCGGTCATCAGAATGCACTCCCGAGCATCATCCATGTGACAAGCGCTGCAATTCCGATCAGCATCACGAAGGCGTAGTGGTAGAGGTATCCGGTCTGCAGCCGGATAACCCGGCCGGTGATGTCCTGCACCCGCGCGGCGATGCCGTTGGGGCCGTAACCGTCGATGACGCGCATGTCACCCTGCTTCCACAGGAATGAGCCGAGCCACTTCGCAGGGCGGACAAAGATGAAATCGTAAAGCTCGTCAAAATACCATTTGTTGAGCAGGAACCGGTAAAGGGCCTGATGGTCCTCGGCCAGCTGCTTGGGCGTCTCAGGCGAGCGGATGTAGAAATACCAAGCGGTCACAAGGCCCAGCAGCATGGCCACGAACGGGCTCAGCTTCACCCACAGCGGCACATGGTGGAATTCCTCGAGAATCTGGTTCTCGGCGCCGGTGAACAGCGCGCCCTTCCAGAAAGCCTCGTAGTGATCACCGAAGAAGAAATCCTTGAACACCACGCCGGAAAGCAGTGCGCCAACCGCCAGAATGAACAATGGCACCAGCATCACCGGGGGCGATTCATGGGCGTGATGCATCACGTCCGACGAAGCGCGCGGCTTGCCGTGGAAGGTCATGAAGATCAGGCGCCAGGAATAGAAGCTCGTAAACAGCGCCGCGATCACAAGCAACCCGAAGGCGATGCCAGCGGCGGAGTTGTGCGCCACGTAGGCAGACTCGATGATGATGTCCTTGGAGAAGAAGCCGGCGGTCCCGATCAGCGTGCCGGGAATGCCGACGCCGGTCAGAGCGATGGTGCCGATGATCATCATCCAGTAGGTCATCGGGATCTTCTTGCGCAACCCGCCCATGCGCCGCATGTCCTGCTCGTCGGAGACGGCATGGATCACCGAACCGGCACCAAGGAACAACAGCGCCTTGAAGAAGGCATGGGTGAACAGGTGGAAGACCGCGCCGCCATAAGCGCCGATGCCGAGCGCCACGAACATGTAGCCGAGCTGCGAGCAGGTCGAATAGGCGATCACCCGCTTGATGTCATTCTGCACCAGGCCAACGGTGGCGGCAAAGAACGCCGTGATCGCACCGATCCAGGTCACCACGGTGAGCGCATCCGGTGCGTGTTCGAACACCGGAGACATGCGCGCGACGAGAAACACGCCTGCGGTCACCATGGTCGCGGCATGGATCAGCGCCGACACGGGTGTCGGGCCTTCCATGGCGTCAGGCAACCAGGTGTGCAGCAGGAACTGGGCCGACTTGCCCATCGCGCCCATGAACAGAAGCAGGCAGACGCCGGTCAGAGCGTGCGCCTTGTCGAGATGCATGCCGAACAGGTTGAGAACCGTCTCGCCGCCCTCGGCGCCTTCCGCCGGCAGATAGTCCGCAACACCGGCAAAGATAGCATCGAACGAGGATGAGCCAAACAGCACGAACAGGCCGAAGATGCCAAGCAGGAAGCCGAAGTCGCCGACGCGGTTGACGATGAACGCCTTCATTGCCGCGGCATTGGCCGACGGCTTCTTGTACCAGAAACCGATCAGCAGGTAGGAGGCCACGCCCACGCCTTCCCAGCCGAAGAACATCTGCAAGAGATTGTCCGAGGTCACCAGCATCAGCATGGCGAAGGTGAAGAACGACAGGTAGGCAAAGAACCGCGGACGGTGCGGGTCATGATGCATGTAGCCGATCGAATAGACGTGAACCAGGCAGGACACCGTGTTGACGACAACCAGCATCACCGCGGTCAGCGTGTCGATCCTGAGTGCCCAGTCGACGCTGAACCCGCCCGAATCCATCCAGCGCATGATCGGCACGCGAACAGTTTCGCCGTCGCCCATGGCAACCGTGAAGAAGGCCACCCAGGACAGGAGCGCGGCGACGATCAGGAACAGCGTGGTCACGTATTCCGAGGCCTTGGCGCCGATGGCGCGGCCACCGAAACCCGCAATCAGCGCGCCGATGAGGGGAAGAAAGACGATAGCGTGGTACATGGCTCTCTCAGCCCTTCATCATGTTGACGTCTTCCACGGCAATGGAGCCGCGGTTCCGGTAGAAGACGACGAGAATGGCAAGACCGATCGCCGCTTCCGCCGCGGCAACCGTCAGGATCAGCAACGCGAACACCTGCCCGACGATATCGTTGAGATGCATCGAGAACGCCACCATGTTCAGGTTCACGGCAAGCAGGATCAACTCGATCGACATCAGGATGACGATCACGTTCTTGCGGTTCAGGAATATCCCGAAAACGCCAAGCGTGAACAGGATCGCGCTGACAGTCAGGTAATGGGAGAGTCCGATTTCCATGCGATTATTCCTTCACGTCCCCGCGTTCAAATGCCCTGGCCGGGCTTGACCTTGACCACCTCGATGGCGGTCTCCGGTGTCCGGGCGACCTGCTGGTTGATGTCTTGCCGCTTGATGTGTTCCCGATGCCTGAGCGTCAGCACGATGGCGCCGATCATGGCCACCAGCAGCACCATGCCGGCGATCTGGAAGAAGAAGATGTAGTCGGTGTAGAGCACATCGCCGAGCGCCTGGGTGTTGGACCGTTCGCTCAGTGCCGGGATCGGACTGGCCCCGCTGCCGGCCGCTGCCGGATGAAAGGCGTTGCCGGCAAGCACGATGATCAGCTCGGCCGCCAGAATGATGCCGACAAGCGCGCCGACGGGCGCGTATTCGAGCGCACCGGACTTCATCTCGGCGAAGTCCACGTCGAGCATCATGACGACGAACAGGAACAGAACCGCAACTGCGCCGACATAGACTACCAGCAGGATCATCGCCAGGAACTCGGCGCCTGTGAGCAGGAACAATCCGGCCGCGTTGAAGAAGGTGAGGATCAGGAACAACACGGAATGCACCGGATTGCGCGCTGCGATCACCATGAAGGCGGAAGCCACTGCCACGAAGGCAAACAAATAGAAAAACAGAGCCTGCAGACCCATGATCGGCGCCTTTTCGTCTTTCCCCCGAGTGACAGGAACCATTTGTTCCCGCCCCGAATGGAGGCAGATGGACCGAAGCCGGCCCCTGCCCCCCGCATGTGAATTCAGGACGGCGCGCCCCGATGGTGCGCCGTTCCGGTGTCTTACCTGTAGGGCGAATCGATCGCGATGTTGCGAGCGATTTCCCGTTCCCAGCGGTCGCCATTGGCGAGCAGCCGGTCCTTGTCGTAGTAGAGCTCTTCGCGCGTTTCCGTCGCGAACTCGAAGTTCGGCCCCTCGACGATCGCGTCGACCGGGCAGGCTTCCTGGCAGAAGCCGCAATAGATGCACTTGACCATGTCGATGTCGTAGCGAACCGTGCGGCGGGTGCCGTCATTGCGTCGCGGACCGGCCTCAATGGTGATCGCCTGCGCCGGGCAGATGGCCTCGCACAGCTTGCAGGCGATACAGCGTTCCTCGCCGTTCGGATACCGTCGCAGCGCATGTTCACCGCGGAAACGCGGGCTGACAGGCCCCTTTTCGTTCGGGTAGTTCACGGTCGCCTTCGGCGCGAAGAAATAGCGCATCGACAGGAAGAACGCGCCGACGAATTCCTTCAGGAACAGCGATTTTGCGGCTTGAGCCAACATGGTCAGTCTCCGCTCTTGCTAGGCTTGATCAGCCGGATGGAAAAACAGGTGGTCAGGATCACGGCGCGGTTCCCGTCAGCTTGAGAACGAAGGCCACGATCACCAGCATGCCCAGCGAAATCGGCAGGAACACCTTCCAGCCAAGCCGCATCAGCTGGTCGTAGCGGTAGCGCGGTACGAAGGCCTTGACCATCGAGAACATGAAGAATACGAGGCAGGCCTTGAGCACGAACCAGACGATGCCGGGGACCCAGTTGAGGAACCACACATCTAGCGGCGGCAGCCAGCCGCCCAGGAACAGGATCGTGGTCAGCGCGCACATCAGCACGATCGCTGCATACTCGCCGAGCATGAACATCATGTAGGGCGTCGAGCCGTATTCGACCATGAAGCCCGCCACCAGTTCCGATTCCGCTTCCGGCAGATCGAAGGGCGGACGGTTGGTCTCGGCCAGCGCCGAAATGAAGAAGATGATGAACAGCGGGAACAGTGCGAACCAGTGCCAGTCGAACAGCGAGTTCGGCAGCCCCATCCGGGTTCCGATGCCGTCGGCCTGCGCCAAAACGATATCGGTGAGGTTGAGCGAACCGACGCAGAGCAGCACGGCGACGATGACGAAGCCGATCGAGACCTCGTAGGACACCATCTGCGCCGCCGAGCGAAGCGCGCCGAGGAACGGATATTTCGAGTTCGAGGCCCAGCCGCCCATAATGATCGCGTAGACTTCGAGCGACGAGATCGCGAAAACGAACAGGATGCCGACATTGATGTCTGCAATCACCCAGCCGGCATCGAAGGGAATGACCGCCCAGGCCGCCAGCGCCAGCGTCACCGCCACCAGCGGGGCGAGCAGGAACACCGCCTTGTTGGCACCCGATGGAATCACCGGTTCCTTGAAGACGAACTTCAGAAGGTCGGCGAAGGACTGGAACAGACCCCACGGGCCAACAACGTTCGGGCCGCGGCGCAACTGCACGGCAGCCCAGATCTTCCGGTCGGCGTAGAGGATGTAGGCGATGAACAGCAGCAGCGCCACCATCACCAGCAGCGACTGCGCCAGAATGATGGCCCCGGGCCAGACATAAGATGTGATGAAACCGTCCATGGTGTTTCCCGCCCCTATTCCGCCGCCACTGCCTTGGCGGTCTTCGCCAAGGCCGAGCACTCAGCCATCACCGCAGAAGCGCGTGCGATCGGGTTGGTCAAATAGAAGTCTTTGACCGCGGACGCAAACGCCGATTTGTTCATCCGGCCCGCTTTCTTCGCAATTGCGGCAATTGCACTGCTGTCACCGGTGGAAATCATGTCGATTTCCGCGAAATGCGGATACTCGGCATAAAGCGCGGCCCTGAGCGCGACAAGCGAATCATAGGGCAGCTTCTTGCCCAGAACGTCCGAAAGCGCCCTCAGAATGGCCCAGTCTTCGCGCGCCTCGCCCGGCGCGAAGGCGGCGCGGCTGCCAAGCTGAACCCGGCCTTCGGTGTTGACATAGGTCCCGGACTTTTCCGTGTAGGTCGCAGCCGGCAGGATCACGTCGGCATGGTGCGCGCCATTGTCGCCATGGGTACCGATATAGACGGTGAAGCCCGCGGTCTTCTTGGTGAAGTCGAGTTCGTCCGCGCCGAGCAGGAACAGAACGTCGGTGCCGGTCAGCATGGCTGCGGCATCGAGGCCGCCCTCGCCCGGCACCAGGCCGAGATCGAGGCCGCCGACGCGCGCTGCCGCCGTGTGCAGCACCGCAAAACCGTTCCAGTCGCCCTTCACCGCCCCGACCGCATCGGCGAGCTTGGCGGCGTTAGCGAGAACACCCGCGCCATCGCCGCGCGCCAGCGCGCCCTGGCCGATGATGATCATCGGCTTCTTGGCGCGCTTCAGCTTGGCCGCAAACTTGTTGGTGCCGTCGACCAGTTCCTTCAGCGTTTCCGGGCCGGCGCCGAGATACTCGTGAGCATAGCGCAGATCGGCCTGCTCGCCGATCAGACCGATCGGCAGCTCGCCCATGCGCCAGCGCTTGCGGATCCGGGCATTCAGGATCGCAGCTTCGCGGCGCGGGTTCGACCCGATGATCAGGATCGCGTCCGCATCCTCGATGCCTTCGATGGTCGGATTGAAGATGTAGCTCGAGCGGCCAAGTGACGGGTCAAGTGCAGCGCCATCCTGGCGGCAATCGATGTTGGTCGAGCCGAGCGAGCTGATCAGCGCCTTGAGCGCGTACATTTCTTCCACGGCTGCCAGGTCTCCGGCGACAGCCCCGATGCGCTCGGGCTTTGCGCCGGCAACAGCTGTTGCGATCGCACCGAAAGCTTCGCCCCAGGATGCGGCTTCCAGGCGGCCGTTGCGGCGTACATATGGGCGGTCGAGGCGTTGCGTGCGCAAGCCGTCCCAGATGAACCGGGTCTTGTCGGAAATCCATTCCTCGTTGATCGCCTCGTTGACGCGCGGCATCACCCGCATCACTTCGCGGCCGCGGGTATCGACCCGGATCGCCGAGCCGCAGGCGTCCATGACGTCGATCGATTCGGTCTTGTTCAATTCCCACGGACGCGCCTGGAAGGCATAGGGCCGCGAGGTCAGCGCGCCGACCGGGCAGAGATCGATGACGTTGCCCTGCAACTCCGAGCTCATCGCATGCTCGAGATAGGTGGTGATCTCGGCATCTTCGCCACGGCCGATCAGGCCAAGCTCGGAAATGCCGGCCACTTCGGTGGTGAAACGGACACAGCGCGTGCAGTGGATGCAGCGGTTCATGATCGTCTTGACCAGCGGTCCGATATACTTGTCTTCGACGGCGCGCTTGTTCTCGGCATAGCGCGAATTGTCCATGCCGAAGGCCATGGCCTGGTCCTGCAGATCGCACTCGCCGCCCTGGTCGCAGATCGGGCAATCAAGCGGATGGTTGATGAGCAGGAACTCCATCACCCCTTCGCGCGCCTTCTTGACCATCGGCGTGTTGGTGAACACTTCCGGCGTTTCGCCGTTCGGGCCAGGCCGGAGATCGCGCACGCCCATGGCGCAGGAGGCTGCGGGCTTGGGCGGTCCGCCCTTCACCTCGACCAGGCACATCCGGCAATTGCCGGCAATCGACAGCCGCTCGTGAAAACAGAACCGCGGCACTTCCGCGCCGGCCTCCTCACACGCCTGCAGCAGCGTGTAGTGATCCGGCACTTCGATCTCGTTTCCATCAACCTTGATCTTGGCCATGCAAGCAGTCCTACCTTTGCGAACGGTCGGAGCGACCGCGTACCATCCCTCACCGGGACCTGATTGTGTTTTGCCGGGCGGCGGTCAGACCGCCCGGCTTTGCATTCCTGTTTGGCGGTTACCCGCCCTTTGCCAGCGCACCGGCCTGTGTGATCCAGTTGTCGCGACCGATCCTGCCGCTGAACTGCAGATAATCGTCGACCCAGGCCGCCTCTTCCGGCTGCCATGCGGCGATCTGGTCAAAAGTCCAGATCCCCAGACCGTTGAGCACCTGCTCGAGTTTCGGCCCCACACCTGAGATCAACTTCAGATCGTCCGGAGTTTCCGGCTTCTCGATTTCTGCCGGACGGCGGAAATCTTCAGGCTCAAGCGCCGGTGCGGGGGCTGGCTTTGCCGGGGTATCAACGACGGCCACGCTCTCGCTGGCCACACCTGCAGCAACCTCGGCATCCGACTTCAGCTTCTCCACCGCTGCAACGGTGACCGGCTTGCTCTCAGCGGCTTCAACCTTGGCCTTGGCTGATGCGGCCTTGGCCGGAGCCGGCTTGGCATTGGCCGGCTTTGCCGCAGTTGGCTTTGCCTTCGCCTTGCTCTTGGCAGGCACCGGCTTGGCTGCAGGCGTCAAGGTGACCACATCGGCAGTCTTGGCCCTTGCTGCCGGTTGCACCTCCACTGCCTCGCTCTCATCTTCTTCGGGCGCAAGGTCCTCGGCCAGCGTCGGCACGATCCAGCTCAGATCAGGGTGGTTGCCAAGCAACGAAGACTGGTTCTGCATCGCCGCCTGCATGGCGCCCATCATCATGCCGGCCATCTGGCCTGCCATGCCGAAACCGATGGCGGTGGCTGCCGCCGCCGCACCCAACGGATAGACCATAAGCGGCGAGACGGGCATCTCGTCGAGCTTGGTCCAGTCGGTCATGGATTGCATCGGTTTCATCATTTCATTCATGTCTGCGGGAAAAGAAAACATCGACATCAGTTTCTCCTTAGTCGGTTGTTGGCTCTTGTCCCTCGTGACGTTTCCTTGTCTTTCCGGGCCCGGCTAGGTGCGGGCCTCTTATTCCGCCGCTTCCAGCCGCGTGTTGCGGCTTTGCACGGCATTGCGTGTGTACTGGTCGATCCGCGCTTCCATCTCGGGACGGAAATGCCGGATCAGGCCCTGGATCGGCCAAGCCGCCGCATCGCCAAGCGCACAGATGGTGTGACCCTCGATCTGCTTGGTAACATCAAACAGCATGTCGATTTCGCGTTTCTGGGCGTTGCCTTTGACCATGCGGTCCATCACCCGCATCATCCAGCCGGTGCCCTCGCGGCACGGCGTGCACTGGCCGCAGCTCTCATGCTTGTAGAAGGCCGACAGCCGCCAGATCGCTTTGACGATATCGGTCGACTTGTCCATGACGATCACTGCCGCCGTGCCGAGGCCCGACTTGAGATCGCGCAGACTGTCGAAATCCATCGGCGTGTCGATGATGTCGGCGCCCGGCACGCATGGCACCGAGGAGCCGCCCGGAATCACCGCCAGCAGATTGTCCCAGCCGCCGCGAATGCCGCCGCAATGGGTGTCGATCAGCTCGCGGAACGGGATCGACATCGCCTCTTCGACCGTGCAGGGCGTGTTGACGTGTCCCGACACGCAAAACAGCTTGGTGCCGGTGTTGTTGGGCCGGCCGATCCCGGAAAACCAGGCGCCGCCACGGCGCAGGATCGTGGGCGCAACCGCGACGGATTCAACGTTGTTGACCGTTGTCGGGCAGCCGTAGAGACCCATGTTGGCCGGGAATGGCGGCTTCAGCCGCGGCTGGCCCTTCTTGCCTTCGAGGCTTTCGAGCAGCGCGGTTTCCTCGCCGCAGATATAGGCGCCGGCGCCATGATGGACATAGATGTCCATGTCGTAGCCAAGCTTGTTGTTCTTGCCCAGAAGGCCCGCGTCGTAGCACTCGTCGATCGCCGTCTGCAATGCTTCGCGTTCGCGCATGTATTCGCCGCGGACATAGATGTAGGTCGCATGCGCGCCCATGGCGAAGCCGGCAATCACGCAGCCCTCGATCAGCGTATGCGGATCGTGGCGCATGATGTCGCGGTCCTTGCATGTGCCGGGCTCGGACTCGTCGGCATTGATGACGAGATAGTGCGGGCGCCCGTCGCTTTCCTTGGGCATGAACGACCATTTCAGGCCGGTCGGAAATCCTGCCCCGCCTCGGCCGCGCAGGCCGGAAGCCTTCATCTCGTTGATGATCCAGTCACGACCCTTTTCCAGGATCTGCTTGGTGCCGTCCCAGTGGCCGCGCGCCATCGCGCCTTTCAACGACTTGTCGTAGACGCCGTAGATATTGGTAAAGATCCGGTCTTTGTCATCTAACATCATTCACCTCTATCGCGGCTTCTTGCCGAAGACCTTGATGTACTCGGCCTCGCCACCCTTGGCCAGCGCCTTGGCCTGCTTGAGCCAGTCCTCGCGCTCGATGCGGCCCTTGAACTTGAGATACCCGTCGACCCAGTCCCGTTCGGCCTTCTTCCACGACGCAACTTGCGCGAACGTGTAGATGCCGAGCGAATGTAGGATGCCCTCGATTTTCGGACCGACGCCCGAGATCATCTTCAAATCGTCCGGCTGGGCCGGCTTGGCGATACCCGCGGGACGATTCCTGTCTTCCGGTGCCGCGGCGGGAGCCGCTTTCGCGGTACCCTTTGCAGTCGCCGCAACGGCCATCGTCGCATTGCCCTTGGTCACCGGTTTGGCGGTCTTTTTCGCAGACGCAACAGATTTGGCCGTTGAAGCCAGGTCCGAGGAGGAATTGCCCTTGGCAGCCGTCGCACCGGCGCTCTTGGTCTTCGCCGTCGCCGATTCCTTGCGCGCAGAACTCATCTTCGGCGCTTCGCTTGCAGTGGCAGCGGTCTTCGCATCAGCCTTCACATTCGCCTTGGCCTTGGCGGGTGACTTTGTCTCGGTTTCCGTCGCAGCCGATTTCGGACGTCCGGCCTTGGTCGCGGCGGGCGATTTGGCCTTCGCCGACGTCTTGGAACCGCCCTTGCTTCCCGGCTTGATTTCCTCGGTCAGGCTGGTCAGCCCGCCCTCAGGCGCCGAGAAGGTGCGCTTGACCTGTGGCCCCGGCGTCACGTCCTCGGGACGCCCCGCTTCGAAGCGGTCGATGATATAGGCCAGCCGCTCGGGCGACAGGTCTTCGTAGGAATCCTTGAAGATCATCACCATCGGCGCATTGACGCAAGCCCCCTGGCACTCGACCTCCTCCCACGACAGCGTGCCGCTCTCGTTGAGATGGAACGGCTCCGGGTGGATCTTGCTGCGGCAGACTTCCATCAGCGCTTCCGAACCGCGCAGCATGCACGGCGTGGTGCCGCACACCTGAACGTGAGCGCGGGTGCCCACCGGCTTGAGCTGGAACTGGGTGTAGAAGGTCGCCACTTCGAGCGCGCGGATGTAAGGCATGCCCAGCATGTCGGCAATCGTCTCGATCGCCCGCTTGGTCACCCAGCCGTCCTGTTCCTGCGCCAGCATCAGCAGCGGAATCACCGCCGACTGGGCACGCTCCTTGGGATACTTCTTGATCCACACCTTTGCCTGCGCGGAAAATTCGCGGTTGAAGGCGAATTCCGCTGGCTGGACATTATCTTCGGCAAGTCGACGAACGGACATGATGTACTCTTCTGTCTTATTTCCGGCCTAGTGGATCTCGCCGAGCGGCGACCTGGTCATGAACCTGAAACCTCTGAGTCACGCTCACCGGTCAACCTCCCCGAACACGATGTCGAGCGAACCGAGCGCAGCCGACACATCGGCCAACTGGTGGCCGCGGCAGACGAAATCCATCGCCTGCAGATGCGCATAGCCGGGCGCGCGGATCTTGCAGCGGTAAGGCTTGTTCGATCCATCCGACACCAGATAGACACCGAACTCGCCCTTCGGCGCCTCGACGGCTGCGTAGACCGATCCTTCCGGAACCCGGTAGCCTTCGGTGTAGAGCTTGAAGTGGTGAATCAGCGCTTCCATGGACCGCTTCATCTCGCCGCGCTTGGGCGGCACGATCTTGCCGTCGGTGGCAGACACAGGCCCGGTCTTTTCCTTGCCAAGCAGCTGTTCGACGCACTGCTTCATGATCTTCACCGATTCACGCATTTCCTGCATGCGGATCAGGTAACGGTCGTAGCAGTCGCCATTCTTGCCGATCGGGATATCGAAATCGAGTTCCGAATAGCATTCATAGGGCTGCGAACGGCGCAGATCCCAGGCGGCACCCGAGCCGCGCACCATCACTCCCGAGAAGCCCCAGGCCCAGGCGTCATCGAGCTTGACGACGGCGATGTCGACATTGCGCTGCTTGAAGATGCGGTTGTCGGTGAGCAGACCCTCGATGTCATCGCAGGTCTGCAGGAAAGGATCGCACCACTTGCCGATATCCTCGACCAGCTCATGCGGCAGGTCCTGGTGAACGCCGCCGGGACGGAAATAGGCCGCATGCAGCCGCGCGCCGCAGGCACGCTCGTAAAACACCATCAGCTTCTCACGCTCTTCGAAGCCCCAGAGCGGCGGCGTCAGCGCGCCCACGTCAAGGGCCTGCGTGGTGATGTTGAGAAGATGCGACAGGATCCGGCCGATCTCCGAGTAGAGCACCCGGATCAACTGCCCGCGCTTGGGTACGGTCACGCCCGCGAGCTTTTCCACGGCCAGCGCGAAGGCATGCTCCTGGTTCATCGGCGCGACGTAGTCGAGCCGGTCGAAATAGGGAATGGCCTGCAGATAGGTCTTGGCTTCGATCAGCTTTTCGGTGCCGCGGTGCAGAAGACCGATATGCGGGTCCACGCGCTCGACAATCTCGCCATCGAGTTCCAGCACCAGCCGGAGCACGCCGTGCGCCGCCGGATGCTGCGGACCGAAGTTGATGTTGAAGTTACGGACGTTGTGTTCGTTCATGGTTCCCGTCCTCAACCCTTGGCTTTTTCGTCGCCCGGAAGCACGTAGTCGGTGCCTTCCCAGGGGGAGAGAAAATCGAAATTGCGGAATTCCTGCCTGAGTTCGACCGGCTCGTAGACGACCCGCTTGACTTCATCGTCGTAGCGCACCTCGACAAAGCCGGTCAGCGGGAAGTCCTTCCTGAGCGGGTGGCCTTCGAAACCGTAGTCGGTGAGGATGCGGCGCAGGTCGGGGTGGCCGGTAAACAGGATGCCATAGAGATCATAGGCTTCGCGCTCGAACCAGTCCGCGCCCGGAAACACCGGCGTCAGCGACGGCACCGGAACATCCTCCGACGTCATGACCTTGACCCGGATGCGGAAATTCTGGCGTGGCGACAGCAGGTGATAGACCACGTCGAAACGATCCGCCCGCCCAGGCCAGTCGACGCCGCAGATATCGATGAAGCTGACGAACTGGCACTGCGCGTCATCGCGCAGGAAGGTCATCAGCTCGATCAGATTTCCCGGCACCGCAATCAGCGTCAGCTCGTCATAGGCGAGTTCGGCCCGGTCAATCAGATTGCCTTTGACCTCCACGAGATAGTCGGAAAGATCCTTGAGGGCTTGGCTCATCTTCCGCTCTCCTATCGCTCGATCGTGCCGGTGCGGCGGATCTTCTTCTGCAGAAGCAGAACCCCGTACAACAGCGCTTCGGCCGTGGGCGGGCATCCGGGAACATAGATGTCAACCGGGACCACCCGGTCGCAGCCGCGCACCACCGAGTAGGAGTAGTGATAGTAGCCGCCGCCATTGGCGCAGGAGCCCATCGAGATCACGTAGCGCGGCTCGGGCATCTGGTCGTAGACCTTCCTGAGCGCTGGCGCCATCTTGTTGGTCAGCGTTCCGGCAACGATCATCACGTCCGACTGGCGCGGTGAGGCGCGCGGCGCAAATCCGAATCGCTCTGCGTCATAGCGCGGCATCGACATCTGCATCATTTCGACCGCGCAACAGGCAAGACCGAAGGTCATCCACATCAGCGAACCGGTCCGCGACCAGTTGATCAGCTCGTCTGTAGAGGTAACAAGAAAGCCCTTGTCGGCCAGCTCGTTGTTGATCTCGCCGAAAAACGCGTCGTCGCTGCCAACCGGCTTGCCGGTATTGGGATCGATGATTCCCTTGGGCGCAGGCGCCACCAATGGTGCGTTGCTCACTCCCATTCGAGCGCTCCCTTCTTCCATTCGTACACAAAGCCGACCGTCAGAACGCCGAGGAACGCCATCATCGACCAGAAACCGATCCAGCCGATATCGCCGAACGACACCGCCCACGGAAACAAGAATGCAACCTCGAGGTCGAAGATGATGAACAGGATCGAGACCAGGTAGAACCGCACATCGAATTTCATGCGGGCATCATCGAATGCATTGAAGCCGCACTCATAGGCCGACAGCTTTTCCGGATCGGGATTCTTGTAGGCGATCGCGAATGGCGCGATCAGCAAAGCCAGACCGATAACCAAAGCCAGACCGATGAAGATAGCAATCGGCACATAAGCGCCCAGAAGTTCCGTCATGACGTCCGTTCCTGTATCCGTCACAGTCGAAGCCCCTGCCTTTCCCGAAGGTCTGGAGCCGGCCCCTCACCTGTGCGGCTGATCATGTTGCAACGCGGCGTGGTTAGCGCAGCCCGCCAAGCGGCGCAAGAGCACAAGAAACATTTGATCAGATAGTGTGAGCTTTCGCCACCCAATGTTTCGCCGCACCCCTTTGCACTCACCGTTTTTTCCGTTTCGCTTGCCGCATCGGTGGATTTCGGGGCTTGAAGAGAATCAGTGCCAACACGGCTTTTCCGGCTAAGGCACCTTGCGGAAACGACACGCGACCCAACCTGCCCTGTGCGGCACGGCTCCTGTTGTGCTGTCTCCCGGCGTCATTGTCCGTAGCTGCGGCTGAAGCAGAGCGGCAAGGTCGCGAAGGGAGCGACAACGGGTACAGCATGGGGCACCGGCACAGACTATCCGGCTTGATGGCGACCTGAACCTGGAATCAGCCCGAAAACGAAAAAAGCCCGGCAAAGCCGGGCCTTTTCGCAAATGTGTCCACCCCTCCAAGAAGAGAAGTGGCGCGAGTGACGGGGCTCGAACCCGCGACCTCCGGCGTGACAGGCCGGCACTCTAACCAACTGAGCTACACCCGCGCATTTGTTCCGGAACAGTGGGTGACCGCCGTTCCGTGAGCGGTGAATTACGGCGTTCGCACAAAGGTGTCAAGCGTCGAATGCGAAGGAAAAACGACAAAGTTCAAACTGGGCGAAAACAGTCCCCGGAAGTTCAGGCGTTCCGGGGCCTGTTCACAAAATCATGGTTCCGCGGCCACATTTTTTCTTGCGGATCGCAAGCGAACCCCCTAAAGCATGCGCCACCGATCTGGGGGCGATTAGCTCAGTTGGTAGAGCGCTTCGTTTACACCGAAGATGTCGGGAGTTCGAGTCTCTCATCGCCCACCATTCGGCCTGAACTTTCATGACAATCTCATATGCCAGGCAGGGTCAGCCCTGTGCCGTTGCTTTCGGCTGCGCCAGCACGCCGCCGGTTGCGGGTTTTTTCACGCCGGTGGTCCCGGGATAGGTGATCGGCAATCCCCTCAGCGAGCGCACCGCGAGCCAGGCCCAGGCCTCCGCTTCCATCGAATCGCCGTTCAGCCCAGCCTCCTCGGCCTTGATCACCTGGCCGGTGTGCCGCAGCGCCACGGTCAGGTCCTCGACGACCCTCTGGTTATGGCGCCCGCCGCCGGTCAGGATCCAGAGTTTCGGCTTCTCCGGCAGATGCGCCTGCGCCTTGGCGATGGCCGCGGCAGTCACGAAGGCCAGCGTGCGCGCGCCATCCTCGAGTCCGGCCTCGTCGTCGTCTGGCAGCTCAAAATCGTTGCGGTCCAGCGACACCCGCTCCCGGGCCGTGAAGAACGGCGACGAAAGATAGCGGTTGGCAAGCCCCGACAGCACCCGGCCTTCAGAGGCGATGGCGCCGCCCGAATCGTAGGGAATGCCGGCATGGCGGCTCACCCATTGGTCGATCAGAGTGTTGCCGGGGCCGCTGTCGAACGCGCGCAGGTCTCCATCAGCGCCGATATAGGTGATGTTGGAAATGCCGCCGATATTGACGAAGACGACGGGCGTCTCGCCGGCCCATTCAGCCGGAAGACCAGCGGCAAGCGCCCGGTGATAGGCCGGCACCAGCGGCGCGCCCTGCCCGCCGAGCTCCATGTCATTGGCCCGCAGATCATAAACGACATCGATACCGAGCCGTTCCGCCAGCCGCGCGCCGTCCCCCAGTTGCACGGTCAATCCCTCGAGCGGGCGATGCAGCACGGTCTGGCCGTGGAATCCGACCACGTCGATGTCGCTGGCCGCGAGCCCCTCGCGCGCCAGAAACGCCTCGACCGCCGACGCATGCCGGTCCGTCAGTTCCGTCTCGAGTTCAGCGAGATCACCCGGACGCTCGTGCCGCTCGCGGATTGCCTTTGCCGTGCCAAGCGCCTGCTCGAGCTGCTTGCGGAAGGCCGCATCATAGGGGGTGAAGGACGATCCGCCGCGCAACACGTTTCCATCGCCGTCGGTATCGAGCATGGCGAGATCGATGCCGTCCATCGAGGTGCCGCTCATCAGTCCGATTGCCCGTTTCACAGTCACGTGTGGTGCCATCACCTTCATCCTCGATTCCTTGGCTTTTCCGTGTCACGCAGAATCAGCCTTCTTATGGGGCTGGTTTTTACACGCCCGGGCAAGACGCGTCAGCAGCCGCAGTGACCGGGTTCAGTTGAATGCGCCCGCCGCTAGTGCTAAAGGCCCGCCCGGGCGTTCCTCACCCCGTGACGCCTGATCTGTTTTCCGGAATTGCCGACAACCCCAAGGACAGTGTTATGTCAGCCTTCAAGTCCGATTTTCTCCGCACGCTTTCAGAACGCGGGTTCATCCACCAGCTCTCCGACGAGACTGGCCTGGATGACCTGTTCGCAAAGGAAACCGTGACGGCCTATATCGGCTATGACCCGACGGCTTCCAGTCTTCATGTCGGACACCTCACACAGACCATGATGCTGCACTGGCTGCAGGCGACCGGTCATCGGCCGATCTCGCTGATGGGCGGCGGCACCGGCATGGTCGGCGACCCGTCCTTCAAGGAGGAGGCCCGCAAGCTGATGACCGTCGAGATGATCGAGGACAACATCGCCTCGCTCAAGCACTGCTTCGGCAACTACCTCGATTACGATCGCGCCGAAAATCCTGCCCTGATGATCAACAATGCCGACTGGCTGCGCGGGCTGAACTACCTTGAGTTCCTGCGCGATGTCGGCCGGCATTTCTCCGTCAACCGGATGCTGGCGTTTGACAGCGTCAAGACCCGGCTCGACCGGGATCAGTCGCTGTCGTTCCTGGAATTCAACTACATGATCCTCCAGGCCTATGATTTCGTCGAGCTCAACAAGCGCTACGGCTGCCGCGTGCAGATGGGCGGGTCCGACCAGTGGGGCAACATCATCAACGGCATTGATCTCGGCCATCGCATGGGCTGCCCGCAGCTCTACGCCCTGACCTCGCCGCTCTTGACCACCTCGTCGGGCGTCAAGATGGGCAAGACCGCCAATGGAGCGGTCTGGCTCAATGCCGACCTGCTTCCGGTCTATGATTTCTGGCAGTTCTGGCGCAACACGGAAGATGCCGATGTCGGCCGGTTCCTCAAGCTCTACACCACACTTCCGATGGACGAGATCGCCCGTCTCGAGGCGCTTGAGGGCGCGGAGATGAACGAGGCCAAGAAAGCCCTGGCAACCGAGGTCACAGCGATGCTGCATGGCCGGTCGGCGGCAGAGGAAGCAGCCGAAACCGCCCGCAAGACCTTCGAGGAAGGTGCCATTTCCGAAAATCTGCCGACCATCACGGTCTCCGCATCCGAGCTCGATACCGGCATCGGCCTGCTGGCGCTGTTTGTCCGTGCCGGCCTGGCCGGCTCGAACGGCGAAGCCCGCCGCCATGTCCAGGGCGGCGCCATCAAGCTCAATGACGTGTCGATCACGGACGACAAGACACTCGTCGACGCCGGCTATCTCAATGATGATGGCGTCATCAAGCTTTCGCTTGGCAAGAAGAAGCACGTGCTGGTCCGCCCGCAGTAGCCGGAGGCTCCCACCCCCCCTGGACAAGGCCGCCGACCTCAGGATCTGGCGGCCTTTTTCATGGCCGGAATTCGAAAATCGAACGGAACACGCCGGGCGCGATCACCGAGAGTGGATTGACTTCGAGCAGCGGCGAAGCAGCCATGCCGGTCAGGCGGAAGGTAATGCCGATCAGCCCGCGATCGCGGCCATTGCCCAAGAGCACGCCGATGATCGGCAGTTCGCTGAACAGCCGGTTGACCCCGTAGGCCGGCATGAAGGTGCCGGTCAGGTCGATGCGGCCCTTGCTGTCATGGACCTTTCCCTGGAACGACGCGCCGATCTGCGGGCCGCGGACAACACCTTCGCTGATCAGCAGCTCTCCGTTGCCGGAGACGAGCCGTGCGCTGGCGATCTCGAACCGCGCCACCGACACATCTATATCCGCCTTGACCGCATCCCTGAGGCTCCGGCCGTCCTGCTTGCTCGGCGTGGACACCAGCGAGCCGAGCCGTGGCTCGCCCACGACCTGGAAATTCCTCAGATCGAGGGTTCCGCGCCGCAACGGACCACCCTCGCGCTTCAGCCTGACATTGAGCAGTCCGCCCTGAATCCGCGAATAGATCCCGGCAAACCGCGAAAACGCACCCGCATCACCGCTGGTGATCTGGATCGTTTCTCCCGATGCTCCGCCGGAGATGGCGATCACCACGGCCTGGCCACTTTTGGTCGCCGCCTTGAAATCGAGCAGGTCGATCCGGTCGCCCTGTCCCTTGTAGCTGACGGTCCCTGACGAAAGCTGCTCGTCGGAATAGCCATGGAGGGTCGCGACACTGCCCGACACTTCCACCGGCACCTTGTTGCCCCCCGTGCTTTGGCTGGCAGATTCGGCCGCCTTTGCCAGCGTGATGACCGGCCTCAGGTCGATCGATGCGCCGCTCACCTTGATCTGGTAGCCCTTGCCCTTGCGGTCGATAACTGCCTGGTAGTTGTCACGCGGCGACAGGCCGATCCGGTCGAAACGGGCGGAAGCGAGTTGACCCTTTTTCAGGGAAACCTCGCCCGAGGCCGCAAAGCCGTCGCCCGATAATTTCAGATCAGAAAGCGTCATCGCATCGCCATCGGCCAGCAAGACGAAGTCGAGCTTGGCGCCGACGCCCTCATCTTTCACCCAGCCTATGCCGGGAATGGTGAGTTTGGCGGCTTTCAGGTCAAGGCTGACAAGCTGGCGGCCTTCGGTGTCGGGATCGACTTCCAGTGAAAACCCGACAGGCCCGGAAAACAGTGCGCCACTGCCGGGCGCGATCTTCTCACGGTCTTCAGGGCTCAGCGTTCCGGACAGCCGGCGTTGCACCGCGGTCTGGGACGCCTCGCCCACCGGCTGCACGATATCGAGGCTCATCTGCGCCCCGTCGACCTGCGCATCGGCTTTCAGCGTGGCTTTCTCCGGCGTGACCGACAGGGTGCCGTCCATCTTGCTCAGCATTCTGCCTTCGACCGGCTTGGCGATGTCCACACCGGTCATGTCAAGATTGACGGTCCAGTCCGGCGGCGGTGGAGACTGCTCCCGGATCAATCCGAATCTTGCGGTTACCGTCGATTCGATTTCCCCACTCAGCTCGGACGGCTGTAAACCGATCCGGTCAAGCGCATTGATCGGGTGATAGGTGATCAGTTCGGCAACGGCGTCGGCCTTTCCCTGCACCGCCATCGACAGTTCGGCCATCAGCGGCTGCTTGTCGGCTTCCGGGATAGAGAACACCGCGTCGTTGATGTCCACCGTGCGCCCGGTCGGGAAGAACGCGGTGGCCGATTCGATCGTGACGCTGATTTCAGAGCCGCGAAGCCGCATGTGGCCGGTCGTGTCGCGCAAGGGCGGGATGTCGCCAGCGACGTTCATCCGGGCCCGCTCGATATCAAAATCGATCTGCAACTGGTTTTCGTCAAACGTCACATCGCCATAGGGCTTGTAGTGTCCGGCCGGCGCGGCCAGCTGAATGCGCGCATTGCTCACCGTGCCGCCATAGAGATTTTCAAGCACCCACTGCCTGGCCCGCTTGCCGACCCAGTAGGGCCAAAGCTGCTTGACCGCGGCAGTCGACATCCGCTCTGCCTGGGCGACCAGATTGATTTCCGGGGATATGCCTTCGACAAAACGCCAGGAGGCCGAACCGAACATTGCGCCCTGCGCCGACGCAACCGTCAGCTCGTCGGCGACAAGCCGCCTGTTGGCAGCGTCAAACCAGCCGAAAGCCTTGCCCGCGAAAGGAATTGGTGCCTCGTCGGAATCACCGGGAGCGGCAAGCCCCCTGTCGATGACGAAATCGAAGGCGATCCCTTCGCCGCCGAGATTGTCGAGCCGGTCACTGTCGATCAGCCCGCCGGTAAACGGGATGTTGGTTTCACCGATCCGGAAAATCGAGGGAAGGATCTCGATCTTGTTGGCTGCCGGCATGTAAGCCAGGTTAACGCTGGCATCGCGGATATCCGCCTCGACCCCGCCCATGGTCATTGTCCCATCCACCGCGACCACCTTGATCGAGAGCGCCGTCTTTCGCCTTTCGGTCGCCCGTCCCGCGGTGAAGGTGATCTCGAGTGGCGCCTTCATCCCGTTCTGCCGGTCGCTCGGCCCCTCCGTCAGGAAGTCGATCGCCAGCCCGCCGATTTCGCCGGTCACTTTGGTCAGTTCGCTTTCATTGGGCCGTGCGCTGGCTGAGCCGTTGACCGAGATCCGCCGCCCGGACTGTTCGATTTCCGCTTCGATCTGGTAACGCTTGGCGTCCATGCGGCGCACCAGCGCACTTTCCACCACCACGGGGTCCCCAACGCCGGAAATGCGTATGTCCGAAAACCGGAACGCCCCGGCCTCGACGGCATTGACCTGAACGGCCACGCGGTTGAGCGCATCGAACAGCTGCTCGATCATCGCATCGGTGCCATCCACCCGGAACCCGGCAAGGTCGGTCAGGTTGAAGCCATTGCCCTGCGGTGCGGCCAGCTCAACACCGCCGATTTCCACCGATGAAATGGAGATTCTGCCGGACAGCAGCGCCAGCGGATCGAGCGCGATCAGGGCACTCTCGGCGCGGCTTGCGGGTGTCGTGCCGTCCAGCCGTTCCACCACCACGTCCCGCGCCAGAAGCGCAAGCTGCCCGCGCCCGGTAAGCCTGATCCCGGCACTTTGCAGCTCCGCCCGGTTGTCAGGCCCGACTGCTCGCGCCAGGGCAATCTGTGCCCGCTCGCGGATAAGACCGTCGACCACACCGGTTTCAAGGGCTGTCAGCAGCCCGCCGGCGAGTACCGCGAGCAACAGCACGAGTCCGAACACCCAGCGAAGTGTCGTCCCGCTCCAGTGCCGCGGATGATGCCCGCGCACCAGAATCGCGTCCTTGCACTGCGCCGACGGATACTCGTGCAACCCGGTAATGTCGCGTCTCTTGAACAGAACCTTGTCTATCGGCTTATCCGGCATGGGCGTTGGAACGATATCTTTCTATTATGGCGGTGATTCCGCTGGACTGTCGGTTGGCCGTTTATATATCCCCGGAAGGCAGGGTCACCTGCGAAAACGCGACTGAACCGGCGAAAGGGTTTGATAGTGAACGAATTGCTTGAAGGCGCACCGGCGCCAAATATGAATTTGCCACGCGATGGCGGCGGAAACGTGTCGCTGGCTGAATTGGCCGGCAAGAAAGTGGTACTCTATTTTTACCCGAAAGACGATACCAGCGGCTGCACGACCGAGGCACTCGACTTCACCGCACTCGCGGACGATTTCGCCGCCACCGGCGCCGCGGTCGTCGGCGTCTCGCCCGACCCCGTAAAGGCGCACGACAAGTTTGTCGCCAAGCACAATTTGGGCGTCATCCTGGCCTCGGACGAAGAAAAGACCGTTCTCGAGGCCTACGGCGTCTGGAAGGAAAAGAGCATGTACGGCCGCCAGTATATGGGCGTCGAGCGCTCCACCTTCCTCATCAACGCCAATGGCGAGATCGCCAGGATCTGGCGCAAGGTCAAGGTCAAGGGGCACGCTCAGGAAGTGCTCGAGGCGGCCAGAGCGCTTTGATCTCATCAGAACATCAGGATCCGGATTGAAGTGACAGCACAAGCCCACACCATACTGTCCCTGCGCGACGGCGCCGCGCAGGCGATCAGGGCTGCGGACCTGGTTGAGAAAACCGCTCTCGCTCAGGACGTCGCCAGGCGCTGGCATGCGCGACGGCTGTCGCTTCGCTCACCGCTCGACACGCTGGCTCCGGTGCGGCCCGGCCGCCCGGAAAGGCCGGAGCTTGTGCCGCCCACCAAGGTGGTCCGGCGCTCGCTCAATTCGCGCCGCGGCCGGATCGCGCTTCTGCATGCCATCGCCCATATCGAGCTTAACGCGGTGGACCTTGCACTCGACATCGTTGCCCGGTTCGCCGCCGCTCCCATGCCGCAGAGCTTTTTCGACGGGTGGATGCAGGTGGCATTCGAGGAAGCCAAGCATTTCAACCTGGTCAGGGAGCGGCTTCAGGCGCTGGATGCGGATTACGGCGACATGCCGGCCCATGACGGGCTGTGGCAGGCCGCCCACGACACCCGTAACGACCTGACCGCGCGTCTCGCGGTGGTGCCGCTCATCCTCGAGGCCCGCGGGCTTGATGTCACCCCTTCCCTGCGCGCCAAGATGCGCGAGGTCGGAGACCATGACACCGCCGCTGTCCTTGATGTCATCTACGAGGACGAGAAGAAACACGTCGCCGTCGGCGCAAAGTGGTTCCGCTTCATCTGCGCCCGCGAAGGCAGGGATCCGGCCGAAACCTTCCGCCTGCTGGTACGGGCCAATTTCCGCGGAGGCCTGAAGCCTCCCTTCAACGATCTGGCCCGCGCCGCTGCAGGGCTGACCCCCACCTTCTACCGGGCTCTGTCGAGCCAGAACATGTCCTGATCCCATTGAATTTGCCTGTCGCGGCTTCAATTCAAAGCTTTATTAACCTTAACAGGCTGTAATCCCCTCGAACAATCAACGGCAACCCGTTCTGAGGATTATCGCGTGTCGCAGAGGCAGGACAGCCGCGTATTTGGCAAGAGGCCAAAGCATTCCCACACCATCATTTTCGCCAGCGGCGAAACCATCCGGCACATCACGGTTCGTCCCTGGATGGCTGGCTTGCTGATGTCCGTGCTCGGGGTCATGGCAATCGGCTATCTCGCTGCCACATCCTATCTGGTGCTGCGCGATGATCTGATCGGCGCGTCGATGGCGCGCCAGGCCCGCATGCAGCACGCCTACGAGGACCGCATCGCCGCCCTGCGTTCGCAGGTCGACCGGGTCACCAGTCGGCAGCTCCTCGACCAGCAACTGATGGAGGAGAAGGTCGCCGAACTGATTGCTCGCCAGAACGCACTCAGCAACCGCCATGGCAAGCTCGGCCCGCTTCTCGACCGCGCCGGAGCCGCGGCTGGCCAGGTGCCGGTTCCAATTGTCAAACCGAAGGACCAGGCCTCGCTGCCTGCCGTTTCGGCGAAAACCGCGCGTCTTGCAGCGCTCGCTGCCCAGCCCACGATCGTCTCGGATCCGGCGGAAAAGCATCTCAATCCGCTGGCATTTGCGCCTGTCTCCAAGCCAGCGGGGCAGGAATCCGTCGGCGAACGCGCAGACCGGATCTTCTCAAGCGTCACGCTGTCGCTCAAGTCGATTGAGCGTGAACAGATCGAAAAGATGCAGGGCCTGGCCATCGACGCCTTCGAAACCGCTTCGGAGATCGGCGAAATACTCAAATCCACCGGCCTTCCGGTACCGGCGTATGACGACAACGCAGTCGGCGGTCCGTTTGTCAGGCCCAATGATCCCAATGCCTTCGAGGCGACGCTTGACGATCTCGACCAGGCACTCGGCCGGCTCGACACAGTGCGGCGCCATGCCCGGAAACTGCCGATAGGCATGCCTGCGCCCGGACGCGAGATCACATCCCGCTTCGGCAACCGCCGCGATCCCTTCCTCGGCCGGCTCGCCTTCCATGGCGGGATTGATTTTCGCACCCCGACCGGAACCCCGATCTATTCCACCGGCTCGGGAACCGTTGTGCATGCGGGCCGCAATGGCGGCTACGGCAAGATGGTGGAAATCGACCACGGCAACGGCCTGACCACCCGTTATGCTCACCTCTCCGCCGTTGAGGTTCGCGAGGGCGACCGCGTCGGCATCGGCGCCCGTATCGGAAAATCCGGCTCGACCGGACGGTCCACCGGCCCTCACCTGCATTATGAAGTCCGCCGCAATGGAAATGCCATCGACCCGATGCGTTTTCTCAAGGCCGCACAGAAGCTCAAGCCGCTGCTCGTCTCCAACTGACCGGGCGGTTTGGCCGCTCCGTCCGGGACGCATCCCGCAGACACGAAAAAGGGCCGCAAAAGCGGCCCTTCTCTATTCCATCAAGTGCTCTGATTACAGAACGCCTTCAGGCACCAGCACCTTGTCGATGACGTGAATGACGCCATTCGAGGTATCGATGTCGGCGGTTACCACCTTGGCATCGTTGACCATTGCACCGTTGTCGAGGTCAATAGTGACCATTGAGCCCTGAACGGTTGCAGGGGTCGAATCGTCGACGAGATCGGTCGACATTACCTTGCCGGGCACCACGTGGTAGGTCAGCACGGCAACCAGCTTGTCCTTGTTTTCCGGCTTCAGCAGGTCATCGACGGTCATTCCGAGTGCGGCAAAAGCCTCATCGGTCGGTGCGAAGACCGTGAACGGGCCGTCGCCTTTCAGTGTATCGACAAGACCTGCTGCCTGAACGGCTGCAACCAGGGTCTGAAAGCTGCCGGCTTCGACGGCCGTGTCGACGATGTCCTTCTTGTCCGAATGCGAACCGGCCATGGCGGCACCACCGGCAAGACCAAATGCGATGACGGCTGCTGCGATAGTCTTTGTCAGTTTCATAAGTAAACTCCGTTGTGAGGTGTAGCCCCCCGACGCGACCTTTCACGCAGGCCGGTGTGCATTGGTTCACCGCCTCACCCCGTCAGAAGGGGTGAAAATGAAAACGCGCCTTCACCGTTTGTCGAGCCTTGAAAAAAACAGCAGGCGCCCAAGCGGCCGGGGGTGCCGATACTGCCCTTATCCGGGCTTTTCCTTGACTTAATGCACTGCAGCGACTATTCGAAAGCCTATGGGACCGCGCCAGACACCGCGCTCCCGCGCATCGCCGCAAACTCCGAAACGGAAAACGCTCCCAATTGACCACTTTTGCTGATCTTGGCTTAAGCCAAAAAGTACTGTCCGCCGTAACTGACGCCGGCTACTCGACGCCAACACCGATCCAGGCAGGCGCGATCCCGCCAGCCCTTGAAAGGCGCGATATTCTAGGCATCGCCCAGACTGGAACCGGCAAGACCGCATCCTTCGTCCTGCCGATGCTGACCATGCTGGAACGAGGCCGCGCCCGGGCGCGGATGCCGCGCACTCTGATCCTCGAGCCGACCCGCGAACTGGCGGCCCAGGTGCACGAGAATTTCGAGAAATACGGCAAGAACCACCGTCTCAACATCGTTCTGCTGATCGGCGGCGTTTCCTTTGACGAACAGGATCGCAAGCTTGAGCGCGGCGCCGATGTGCTGATTGCCACGCCCGGCCGCCTTCTCGACCACACGGAACGCGGCAAGCTCCTGATGACCGGCGTTGAGCTTCTGGTGATCGACGAAGCCGACAGAATGCTCGATATGGGCTTCATTCCCGACATCGAGCGCATTGTGAAGTTCATCCCGTTCACCCGGCAGACTCTGTTCTTCTCGGCCACCATGCCGCCGGAAATCCAGAAGCTGGCCGACAAGTTCCTGCAGAACCCTGCACGCATCGAGGTGGCCCCGCCCTCCTCGACCGCAGCCACTGTCGAACAGCGGCTCGTGGCCTGCGGCAGCAAGGATTTCGAAAAACGCGAACGCCTGCGCGATCTGATCCGCTCCCAGTCGGAACTGACCAACGCGATCATCTTCTGCAACCGCAAGAAAGATGTTGCCGATCTCTACAAATCACTTGAGAAGCACGGCTTCTCCGTCGGCGCGCTTCATGGCGACATGGACCAGCGCTCGCGCACCAACATGTTGCAGGGCTTCAAGGACAACGAGATCACCCTGCTTGTGGCCTCCGATGTCGCGGCCCGCGGTCTCGACATTCCGGCGGTCAGCCACGTCTTCAATTTCGACGTCCCCATCCACGCAGAGGACTATGTCCACCGGATCGGCCGCACCGGTCGAGCCGGACGCGCAGGCGCCGCATTCACGCTGGTTTCGCGCCGCGATGCGAAATATGTCGACGCCATCACCAAGCTGATCGACCGCGAGATCAGCTGGCTGGACGGCCAGCAGGCGATCGAGAACGCCGACCCGGCCGATGACAAGCCGGCTCGCGGCCGCCGCGGCGAAAGCAAGTCGCCGGCACGCAAGACCGCACGCGGAGAAAAACGCGCTAAGGAAGACGCAGTCGAACCCGCAGCGGTGGCCGAGAAGGCTGCCGAAACGGTCGAAGCCGACAAGCCCACAGAGGTGGCTCCGGCGACCAAGGAAGCGCCCCGTAAGGATCGCGAGGAGCGGCAGCCACGCCAGGAACGCGAAAGCCGTGCGGCGTCCCAACGGACCCCGGAACCGGCCAATGCCAACAATGACCGCAATCGCGGCCGCAACCGCCGTGGCGGTCGGGACAATGATGATCGCGAGCCCACTCCGGTCGGCTTCGGCGACGAGATCCCGGCCTTCATGATGATCGGCAGCTGATCTCACGATCCGCTCCTGACCATCCAGACAATCAGCCGCCAGCGTCCTAGCCGGCGGCTTTTTTGTCTGTGGCCGGGCATGAGAGACTTCAGGAAACTGCATCAATCGATGTATTCAGCCTGCGGGTCAGCATCGTCGAGTGGTGCCAGAATTTCAGCGATCCGGTCACGCAGCCAGCTATGGCCGGGAGACGAGGTCGATCGCCGGTGCCAGACCATCGTGATCTGTGCCAGGTCGACAGGCATCGGTGCCGCATAGATCGACAAACCGGCCCCGGGCGCAACCTGCAGCGCCAGCTGGTGCGGAATAAGCGCGATCAGGTCGGACTGGCTGACCGCACGGTATACCCCGGAAAAGACCGGCAGGGTCATGGCAACACGGCGTTGACGGCCGACCCGCGCCAGCGCCGCATCGCCCATGCCCTTGAGATTGCCCTCCGGAGAAAACAACACGTGGCCGAGATCGCAGAACAGATCGATCGGCACGATGTCGCCCGGACTGAGGCCTGCACGCTGAAGCCGGGAATTGCCCTGGCGCGCGATGACGGAAAAATTCGACCGGAACACAGGGCGTTGCTCCGCCCAGTCCGGCAGAGCAATAGCCGGGATCAGGGCGATGTCGACCTCGTAGCGCTCGATCGTATCGATGTGGCTGTCGGGCACAAGATCGACAAGCTGCACCCGAACGCCCGGTGCCTGGCTGGAGAGAAGCTCGGCAAGCCGCGGCATTAGCATCTCCGCGAAGAAGTCGCTGCCGGAGATCCTGAAACTCGCCGATGCTGTCAGCGGATCAAAGATCCTCGGCTTCTCGAACATCAGCTCGAGGCCGTCGAGAATCTCCCGCAGGGGCAACTCCAGTGATTTTGCGTAGTCTGTTGGTTCCAGCCCCTGCCCCCGCCTGAGAAACAGCTCATCCTTCAGCGCCGTGCGCAAACGCGATAGAGAGGCGGAGACTGCCGGCTGCGACAAGCCGATCCTGCGCCCTGCCTTGACGGTGGAACCTTCACGAAGAAGCGCATCAAGCACCCGCAACAGGTTCAGATCAAACGCAGATAAATTCATCAGACGAATACCTTTCATATCAAAATGCGATTTCACGAATAGGTATAGCCGATCTAACATCGGTTCAATCGAATGCGCGTTCGTTTCTTTCCACACCTGAACCGGAGGAAACGATGAGACCGAACATCCTGGGCGCTGAGGCTATTGAATGGCTTGGCGTTCACTACAAGACCATCCTCAGACAAGAAGAGACCGGCGGCACGATGTCCGTGGTGGATTCGGTGTCACCGCCGAATTCAGGGCCACCGCGCCACATCCATCATGATGCCGACGAGACCTTCGTCATCTTGTCCGGAGATATCCTGTTCTGGCTGGAGGGCGACGAGTTCACCAGGGGGCCCGGCCAGACCATGTTCGTACCCCGCGGAAAACAGCACACGTTCCGCGTCGTCAGCGACGCGCCCGCCCGCCATCTGGTCATCCTGACACCTGGCGGTTTCGAAGGGTTTTTCGCGGAGATGGCTGACAACAACTACCGAATTCCCGAAGACATGCCGGCGATAGCCGATTGCGCAGCCCGTTATCAGCTCAGCTTCACCGGTCCGGCGCTGTAACCAGACAAAAACCAATGAGGAGCAGACCCATGAAAACCATTGCCACCAGATTCTTTGCCACTGGAGCCATTTTCGCCCTGTGCGGCATGGCGTGGGGGATCGTCATGTCCGCCACCCAGAACCACACACTGTCCCCCGCGCACGGCCATCTCAACCTGATCGGGTTCGTGATCATGTCGGTTTCCGGCACGTTCTATGCGCTCAGTCCGGGCGCTGCTGCATCGAAGCTTGCCGGCGTCCACTACTGGCTGAGCCTTGCGGCGGTGCTCGCAATCGTGCCCGGGATCGTCATGGCGATTTCAGGCTCGGGCGAGGCACTCGCCAAGATCGGATCCGTGTTGACGCTTGCTGCAATGGCGCTGTTCGCTTTCCAGGTCATGCGTCATGGAATCGGAGGCGGCCCGCTGCGGGAAACGGCCTAGAGCATAAGTACCGGCACCGCCGTGCGCGCCTGATGTCACCCGTCAACCGCGCACGGCTCACGAGTTCAAGTCATTGAACACCCTGTTTTCTGGCGCGAAGCGCTGCCTGGCAGGCGAGGCCCACCCATTTCGCCAGCTCCTCCGGATCGTCGAGCGCCTGGTCGGGGATCGACCAATAGGGCATCGCCACCGGCTTGCTCTTGCCGTCATAGATCCACTGGCTGGCGCCGGCATCGGCAAAGTCCGGTGCACTTTCCGCATCGGCCTTGAGCAAAACCTCGCCACTGACTTCCAGCGCCAAGATCCGGCCCTGATGATAGATCCCCTTGCCGCCGAACATGTGCCTGATCGTCACCTCGCCGAGGCTGTCAAACATGTCCCGGATCAGATCATTGTCCACACCAGCACTCCCGTTCCAACTGATCGCGCCTACTGTGCTGCGCATTTTTCCAGGCGGCAAGCTTGTCATCCCCCAAGACCGGACCATATCGCTCGAATGGGCAAGACCGTCACGAAATCGAACCTGCCGCAGAAGCTGTGCACGACGTGCAGACGCCCGTTCACCTGGCGGAAGAAATGGGCGCGGGCCTGGGACGAGGTCAAGTACTGCTCAGCACGTTGCCGCAGCGAGGCCCGCCGCGCCACAAACGCAAAGTGAAACCCACCGGGGCGCTTCAGGATTGACGGTCGTGCGCCGGTTCACGTATCGCGCGCGGTGTTTTCAGTCACGCCGCCGGCCTCTCGAACTGCTTCGGGCGTATCGACATCCAGCCGCGCCGCGGCGCCGATCTCGACATCGATCACCGGCCAGACCCCGCTTTCGATCAACGCGCGGGCGCCGACATCGCCCGTAAGCTCCATCGCCTCGGCAAAGGCGCTTGCCGGCAGGATGACCGGATTGCCGCGCCGCTCGCCGTCACAGGCACGCACGATGGCGCGGCCCCTATGGTCGGCAAACGCCTCGATCAGGCGGTCCAGGTGCGCGGTGGTCAGCGCCGGCATGTCGCCAAGCAGGACAAGCGCGCCGTCACACTCTTTGCCAAGTGCGGCCAGCCCGGTTTTCAGCGACGACGCCATGCCGGTTTCATAGTCCCCATTGCGCACCAGGCTGACATCGAGGCCCTTGAGGCTCGCTTCGATCTCAACGCTGCGATGCCCGGTCACGACCACCGTTTCCGCTGCCTTCGAGGATAGCGCCATACCGGCCATGCGGCGGATCAGCGTTTCTCCACTAAATTCCGCCAGCAGTTTGTGTCCGGCCTCGTCACCCATGCGGCTTGCCCGGCCCGCCGCAAGCAGCACCACGCCGACGGCCGCACCAGCCTTGCGTCCGCTTGTCGCCGCATTCGGCTGCCGCGGTTGCGGACGGGTCGGGATCTCCTTGAGCAGGCCACCCACGCCCATCCCGGCAATGTCCATCGATGTCGGAGTGTCACCCGCCACGATCCGTGCCAGCACCCAGTCGAACCCGTTCTCCTTGGGACTGCGGGCGCATCCGGGCGCGCCGATCACAGGAACGGCACCGACCGAGCCCAGCACCAGAAGGTTGCCTGGATCGACCGGCATGCCCACCCGTTCCACGCGCCCGCCAGCCTTCCCGATCGCCGCGGGAATGACGTCCTGCGGATCGGTCACCGCCGAGGCGCCGAAGACGATGATCATCTCGTGCACACTCGCCATGCGGACGATCTCGCCCGCGACCGCATCGGCATCATGCGCAACCCGTCTTTCCTCCGCGAGGCTTGAGCCGCTGAGCGCCAGCCGGGCCTCGAGCAATCCTCTGGTCTTGTCCATGACCGACTCCTTGAGCGAGGGCAGCACGGTCGAAATCAACCCGGCACGGACCGGGCGGAACGGCAAGAGATGCGCCAGACCCGGCGCCGCAATCGCTGCTTTGGCCCGGTCGAGGGAATTGCCGGACACGGCCAGCGGAATGATCTTGATCGTCGCCACCATTTCTCCGGCCTGAACCGCGGTATGATCGGCAAGGCAGGCAAAGGTGATGGCGGGGTCGATCGCATTGAAGGCGTCGACGAGTCCTTCGTCGGCGCGAAAAAGACCGGCGCAATCGGCATGAAGATTGACCCGCCCGGTCGACGCATTTGCCGCACGGATGCCGGGTACCGAGAAAGCCCGCGACAAGGCTTCGGCGCTGGCATCTTCCCCGACATCGCCCGCCTCCAGCCGCGCCACGATCACCGTGTCGATGCCACCCTGCCTGATCTGTTCCAGGTCATCGGCAGTGAGCACGTGCCCCTTCTTCAACCGCATGCGGCCGAGCGCCAGCGAATGTGCCAGCACCGCACCCTCGGCCTCCAACAGAGCAACCGGGCCGAATTTCATGCCTCAGACTTTCTCCGCTTGCGCCAGCGTGTGCGGTGACGGTCTGCGCAGCGCCGCAATCACCTGGCCGAGGATCGCCACGGCGATCTCTTCCGGGCTCTGCGCCCCGATATCAAGCCCGATGGGCGCATCGATCCGGCCGATTTCGGCCTCACCAAGACCAGCATCGCTCAGTCGCTCCACGCGCCGTGCATGGGTCTTGCGCGAGCCGAGCGCACCCACGTAGAACGCACCGGTCTTCAGTGCCGAGATCAGCGGCCAGTCGTCGATCTTCGGATCATGGGTCACCGCCACAAGCGCCGTGAACGGGTCGATCGGCCGGTCCTTGAGTGCGTCCTCCGGCCAGTCGGCGACAAGGTCCACATTCTCGAACCGCTCGGGCGTGGCAAAGGCCGTACGCGGATCGATCACCCGGACATCGAAGCCCGCCATCGCCGCCATCGGTGCCAGCGCCTGCGAGATGTGCACCGCGCCGATAATCACCATCCGCGGCGACGGCACATGCACATTGAGAAAGAAGCGCTGTCCTTCCGCCTCCACCACTCCGGCCTTGCCGGTCCGGAACGCCTTCTCGACGGCCTCGCCGAGTTCTCCGGCAATCGGATCGCCCTTCATCACCAGCCGGTTGCGACCGTCGGCAAGGTCGGTGAGCATGATGGCGGCCCGCCGGTCGCGCCGCGCAGCATTGAGTTTCCTGAGCAGATGCGGATCCATCAGCCGACCCGCTCCACATAGACCTGGATCTTGCCGCCGCAGGACAGCCCGACCCGCCAGGCGGTCTCGTCGGCCACGCCGAACTCGAGCATCTTGGCCTCCCCGCTCGCGATCACCTCCACGGCTTCCGAAATCACCGCACCTTCAACGCAACCACCGGAAACCGATCCGCTGAAATTGCCGTCAGTGTCGATCACCAGATGACTGCCGACCGGACGTGGCGCCGAGCCCCAGGTCTCGATCACCGTCGCCACGGCAACGTCACGCCCGTCCAGCATCCAGCGTTCGGCCACCATCAGCGGATCGAGCTGATCGTCCGTCGCCTGCGCAATAGTCTGAGATGTCATGCCAGCCTCCGTCCTCTGTCACTCAATCAAATATGGCCACCACCACCGTGTGAATACAAGGGCGAATACAAGAGTGCTCAGAGATAGCGCCGGGGATCGGCCTTCGCCGCATTGCGTTCGCCCAGCGCCGAGACAAGATCCGCCATCGCATTGATATTGTGCACCGGCCGGAATTCGTCGACATGATCGAGCATGGTGCGCACGCCGCGGGCGCGGGCTTCAAAACCATCGAAGCGCAGCAGCGGGTTGAGCCAGATCAGCCGACGGCAGGACCGGTGCAGCCGGTCGATCTCGGCATCCAGTTCCTCGATGGAATCGCGCTCAAGCCCGTCGGTGATCAGGATCACCACCGCACCCTGCCCCAGAACCCGGCGCGACCATTGCCGGTTGAACAGCCTCAGGGCCTCGCCGATGCGGGTGCCGCCCGACCAGTCCTTCACAGCGCCGGTGCACTGGTCCACCGCATCGTCGGGATCCTTGTTGCGCATCTGCCTCGTGATGTTGGTAAGCCGCGTGCCAAAAAGAAAGGTATGAACGCCGCGCCGCTTCTCACTGATCACATGCATGAAATGCAGGAAGATCCGGGTGTACTGGCTCATCGATCCAGAGATGTCGGCAATGATCACCAGCGGTGGATGCACCTTCCGGCGCTTGCGGAAGCGCGGCAGGATCAGGTCGCCACCGGTCCGCATCGCCGCGCGCATGGTCGCCCGCGGATCGATCTTGCGCGCCTTTGCCGCAGACTTGTAACGCCGCGTCTCGACCTGGTCGAAGGGCAGCATCAGTTGGGCAATGGCGCGTTTGGCATCCGCCAGTTCGACCGCCGTCATCTGGGCGAAATCCTGCTGCCGCAACACTTCGTTTCCCGACATCGTCTCGCGCGCATCGATGTCGATCATCGGCTTGTCTTCGGGCGGGCGCTGCTTCTCGTGCCCTTCGAACAGGGCCTGGCTGACCCGTGTCTCGCCGGCCTTCAGCTTCTCCCGCTGCTTGTTCTCCATCGCCACCGGCGAAAACAGCGCAATCATCTTCTCGACAAGGTCGCGTGTCCGCCAGAACAGCCGGAAAGCCTGGTCGAAGACCTCGTGGTCCTCGCGCCGCTTGACGAATACCGAGTGCAGCACCCAGTAGAACTCCTCGCGGCTGCCGATGCCGGCGATCTGCACGGCTTCCACCGCATCGCGCACCGCTGCAGGGCCAACCTTGAGGCCCGCCTTGCGCAGCACCCGCGCGAAATAGACGATGTTGTTGACGATGCGGCCGTCGCCGCCCTTGAAATTGATCGCGTTGCCGGGTTCGGCCATCAGATTGCCGCCATCAGATCGATTGCGCCAGCTCGGCCTTCACCTCGGCCAGCAGTTCCCGGCCGGCGCTGCCGTCGATGCGGGCGATGTCATCCTGGTATTTCAGCAGCGTTCCGAGCGTATCGGAGACGGTCTCGGGATCGAGCGCCAGCCGGTCGAGCTCGGTAAGCGCCGTCGCCCAGTCGATGGTCTCGGCCACGCCGGGGCTCTTGAACAGGTCCATCTGCCGGAGCTTCTGCACATAGGCGACCACCTGCCGCGAAAGCTCCTCGTGGCATCCCGGAACCTTCAGCCGGACGATCTCGAGCTCGACATCGGCGGCGGGATAGTCGACCCAGTGATACAGGCAGCGCCGCTTCAGCGCATCATGGATCTCGCGGGTGCGGTTGGTGGTAATGATCACGATCGGCGGCTCTTGCGCCTTGATCGTGCCAAGCTCGGGGATCGTCACCTGGTAGTCCGACAGGATTTCCAGCAGGAACGCCTCGAAGGCTTCGTCCGTCCGGTCAAGCTCATCAATCAGAAACACCGGCGCGCGACCGCCTGTTCCCTCGAGCGCCTGCAGCACGGGCCGCCGGATCAGGTGTTTTTCGGAGAAGATGGTGCGCTCGATCGCCCCCCGGTCGTCCTCGCCGGTGGCTTCCGCCAGCCGGATCTCGAGCATCTGCGCCGGGTAGTTCCACTCATAGACCGCCGAGGAGACATCGAGCCCCTCATAACACTGCAGCCGGATCAGCGGCCGGTCGAGCGCCTTGGACAGCACCTTGGCAATCTCGGTCTTGCCGACCCCGGCCTCGCCTTCGAGAAACAAAGGCCGCTGCATCTTCAGGCTGAGAAACAGCACCGTCGCCAGCGCCTTGCTGGCGACATAGTCCTGGCTCGACAGCAAGGCCATGGTTTCATCAATCGAGGTTGGCAGCGGGTTGGTGATCGACATCATGGCTCCGGCTTGAGGCTTGGGCGTGTCCCGTCGGGCAGGAGGCTAAACAGAATGGTATCCGCGGTCCAGATACAAAAGCGCCGGTCCTGCGGGCCCTTTGCGCAATCCCGTCACCTCGCCGAACAATACCGTGTGAGTAGCCACGATTTTCGCCTCGATGAGACGGCAATCGAACACGGCTGCGGCTCCGACGAGTGTCGGCGCGCCGGTGGTGATCGTATCCCATTGTGCCCGCGCAAACCGCTCGTCGACGGTCAGATCCTCGAGACCGGAAAACGCCATGGCCAGATCCTCGTGACCGCTCATCAGCGAGTTGAGCGCAAACACGCCTGATTCGGCAAAGATCTCGTTGTGCGGGTTCGAATGATTCAGGCAGACAAGCAGCGTACCCGGATTGTCCGACACCGAGCAGGCGGCAGTCACGGTCACACCGCGGCGTACGCCCTCATGCGCGGTCGTGGCGATCTGCACGTGCCCGGCATAGCGCGCCATGGCGTCGCGATAGTCCCTGGAATCTATAGTCTGCCGTTTCAACACGCCTGCGCCTCGGTTTCGGGATCGGTTCTGCAACGATGCAGCTTGCGACCATACATAAAGTGCATGCACGAATTTGAAACCCGCCGCCCACGACTTTTTCTCCCCCAACCCCGTCAGATCAGACCCAAGCGACGGATTTCGCTTTGATCCGCCGGGATCGCCGGGCTAAATACCGCCCATGTTAATCCGTCTTGCACTTTCACCCCTGCAGCTTCTCATGGCTCTGCTCATCGCCGCCGCTCCGGTGCGGGCGGACTCGCTGCATGTCGGGCTGGTGATCCCCCAGGAAGGCCAGTTCAAACCGCTTGGTGATCATGTCCGTGAAGCCTTCGAGATCTGGGAGACCGGGCATCCCGAGATCTTCGCCGACCTGGTCGAGGGCGATGACGGCTGTAGCGAAGAGGCCGGCACCGACGCCGCCGCGGCAATGATCGAGGCCGGCGTCAACGTTGTCGTGGGCTTTCTGTGCACCGAGAGCCTGGCGGCCGCCCTGCCGCTATTGTCGGCGGAAGACATCCCGGTCATGACGCTGACCGTGCGCGCCGACATCATCGCCGAGGAAGCCGGGCGGCTGGGCTGGAATTTCTTCCGCCTCGCTCCGCGCGCCGGCTCCGAGGCCGAGATCGCCGCCGACGCCATCCTCAGGCTCTGGGCCGACAAGTCCTTCGCCCTGATCGAGGACGGCGCCATTTCGGGACGGGAACTGGTCGAGGCAATCCGGGTCATTCTCGAAAACCGTGGGCTCAAGCCGAATTTCGTCGACAACTACCGCCCCGGCCAGGCCACCCAGCCGAGCCTCGTGCGTCGCCTCAAGGCCGCCGGCGTCTCCCGCGTCTTCGTCGGTGGGGAACGCTCGGACATGGCGGTCATCGCCATGGAAGCCGACCGCCAGGGTGTACCGCTTGAATTCATGGGTGGTGATCAGCTCAATGCGCCGCAGGGAGAACTCCCGCTGCCCGACGGCACGATCGCCGTGCTCGCTGCCGGCGCCACGCCCGGGCCGGAAGCGGAAGCCGCGCGGGCCTCTTTTGAAGAACGCGGCCTGATCGCGGAAGGGTTGCGCATTCCGGCCTATGCGGCAGCCGAGATCCTCGGCGCCATCGCAATCCGCATGGATTACAGCCAGACCGGGCTCGGCGAAGCCCTGCGTTCGACCACCTTTTCCACGGCGCTGGGACCGGTCACCTTCGACCAGAACGGCGAACGCCGCGAACCGGGATTCGTGCTGGCGATCTGGCGCGACGGCGCCTTTCATCGGCTCAGTCTCGAAGACATGGCGCGCATTGCCGGAGAAAGCCGATGAAGACGACCGGCCCGAAAAACCTGATCACCGACGTTGCTGGGCTGCGCGTCGGCAATGCCAGCGATCGCAAGCTCAATTCCGGCGTCACGGCGATTGTCTGCGACCCGCCGGCAACCGCCGCCGTTCAGGTGCTCGGCGGCGCGCCGGGCACCCGCGAGACCGATCTGCTCGAACCCCACAACACGGTCGAGACCGTCAACGGCATCATCCTGTCCGGCGGCTCGGCCTTCGGTCTCGATGCCGCCAGCGGTGCCCAGGCCTGCCTGCGCCAAGAGGGCAAGGGATTCGAAGTCGGCCCGCACCGTATTCCGCTGGTTCCTGCGGCCATCCTGTTCGACCTGATCAATGGCGGCGACAAGGATTGGGGAACCTATCCGCCCTACCGCGAACTCGGCTATCAGGCCACCGAAGCCGCATCCGGGGATTTCGATCTCGGCACTGTGGGCGCAGGCACCGGTGCGCTGACGGCAACCTTCAAGGGCGGCCTCGGATCCGCATCGACCCTCGTGGCTGACGGTATCACTATTGGTGCCCTCGTTGCCGCCAATCCGATGGGCTCGGCAACGATCGGTGACACCCGCCATTTCTGGGCAGCACCCTTCGAAATCGGCGACGAGTTCGGTGGTCTTGGCATGCCCTCCCCTCTGCCCGCTGAGACCAGCGAGCTAAAGATCAAGTTCCGTGACATGAACCGTGGCGTCTCCAACACCACCATTGCCGTCATCGCCACCGACGCAAGCCTCACCAAGGCCGAAGCCAAACGCCTGGCGATTGCCGCCCATGCGGGCTTCGCAAGGGCGATCTGGCCGAGCCACACGCCTTTTGACGGCGACCTGGTGTTCGCACTTGCCACCGGCGCCTCCGGCCGCAAGCCGACCCCTGACGAATTCATCGACCTGTGCGCGGCGGCGGCCTCGACCATGAGCCGCGCCATCGCACGCGGCGTCTTTGCGGCCACGCCCGACGAGCGCGACCTGATGCCGGCCTGGACAACCGCCAAGGCTTGAACCGGCTTGCGGTTGCCCGCCCGCCCCGGCAATGCTAGGCGGTGCTGTCTTGAAGCCCGAGATCTGCTCATGCCGTCAGCGCCTCGCAAAGTGCCCGTTCTGAAAGCCCGAGCGCTGCGGATTTTTACCGGAACCCGAAACAGTCCATGACCAACCCCGTCAAACGCCACAAGGGACCGCGACCCAGACCGGCCAACGACAATTCCAATCTGCGGGACCGGTTTCTGGCGGCAAGACCGCACTGGCGTGACGTCGTCTACGGCGCGATCGGCTGGGGTGCGGCCATGGCAGTCTCGGCGCAGGGCTGGCTGTGGCTGTCGGTGGGGGCCCTCACCAGCAATTACTGGAGCCTCACCCTACTGGCTTTCTGCGGCGGGATGCTCGCCTGGCCCTTCGCACTTGCCACGTTCCGCTTCGTCGCCTTCGGGCGAAGCCGTGAGGCCGCCTTTGCAGCCGCCTTCATATGTCTGACCGTTTTCACCATCGGCGCCACTTCGCTGATGTTCGCCATCATCTACCGCAATTTTTATGCGCAATGGCACGGCGACCCGTTTACCAGGCTCTGGGTCATCCAGCTTGTCTTCACCACGGCCGCGGCGCTCTATCAGTTCGCCGTCCAGGGGCTGCGCCTCTATCTTCCTTTGGGCGTGATCTTCCTGTTCGGCGCCTCCTGGCTGCTGGCCAGCCGCAACATGCCCTCCAAACTGCGGAAAACCGCTACCAACGTCTAGCCGCTTGAGATCCCGCGTTTGATTTCGCCCGAAAATGGTCTAGACCCGCCGCAACGCCAACCTTTACGGAACTTGCCATGATACCTCGTTACTCCCGCCCGGAAATGGTCGCAGTCTGGTCGCCGGAATCGAAGTTCCGGATCTGGTTCGAGATCGAGGCCCATGCCTGCGATGCACTGGCCGAACTCGGAGTCATTCCGAAAGAGGCCGCGCAGACCATCTGGAAAAAGGGCGGCAACGCCACCTTCGACATCGACCGCATCGATGAAATCGAGCGCGAAACCAAGCACGACGTCATCGCCTTCCTTACCCACCTGGCTGAGATTGTCGGCCCCGATGCCCGCTTCGTCCATCAGGGCATGACTTCCTCCGATGTCCTCGACACCTGCTTCAACGTCCAGCTGGTCAAGGCCACCGACCTTCTGCTCGCCGACATGGATGCGCTCCTCGCCGCCATCAAGCGTCGCGCCATCGAGCACAAGGACACCGTCTGCATCGGTCGATCGCACGGCATCCACGCCGAACCCGTGACCTTCGGGCTGAAGATGGCCGAGGCCTATGCCGAGTTCGACCGCTGCCGTACCCGCCTTGTCAACGCACGCGAGGAAATCGCCACCTGCGCCATTTCCGGCGCTGTCGGCACCTTCGCCAACATCGATCCGCGCGTCGAAGAACACGTTGCCAAGGCAATGGGCCTGACCGCCGAGCCGGTCTCGACCCAGGTCATCCCGCGCGACCGCCACGCAATGTATTTCGCCACGCTCGGCGTCATCGCCTCCTCGATAGAGCGTGTCGCCACCGAAATCCGCCACCTGCAGCGCACCGAGGTTCTGGAAGCCGAGGAGTATTTCTCCAAGGGCCAGAAGGGCTCGTCGGCGATGCCGCACAAGCGCAATCCGGTGCTCACCGAAAACCTCACCGGCCTGTCGCGGCTGGTGCGCATGGCGGTCACGCCGGCGATGGAGAACGTCGCGCTCTGGCACGAGCGTGACATCTCCCACTCCTCGGTCGAACGCATGATTGGCCCCGACACCACCGTCACGCTCGACTTTGCGCTGGCGCGACTGACCGGGGTCATCGACAAGCTGATGGTCTATCCCGAGCGCATGGTCGGCAACATGGACCGGCTTGGCGGCCTAGTGCATTCGCAGCGCATTCTCCTGGCGCTGACCCAGGCAGGATCGTCGCGCGAGGACGCTTACCGGCTGGTCCAGCGCAATGCCATGAAGGTCTGGAACAGCTACCAGACTTCAGGCGATTCCGAGGTCGACTTCCTCACCGAATTGCTCAATGACGAGGATGTGCGCAAGTATCTCTCGGAAACCGAAATCCGCGACCGCTTCGATCTTGGCTATCACACCAAGCATGTCGACACGATCTTCGCACGGGTGTTCAAGGACAGCTGATCCTCTCCCCCCGGCAGTTCACCTGAGACATAAATGACACGCATTCATCCGAAGTGATTGCGTGTCACCATACTGCCCTGCTGTTGCCCCCATCTTGCCGCGGTTACCGCCCAGTCTGGCGTTCATCCGACACATTGGAGGATCCCATGCAGGACCACCCGCCCCTTGCCGGCAACGGCCATCACCGCCGCAACGACGGCGCCGAACAGCATCAGACCCACGACAGCGGCATCAGCCTCTGGATTGCGGCCGCAACCGTGATCATCTCGCTTGGCGTCCTGCTGGTCTTCTCCCAGGGGCAACTAAAAAATGGCGGCGGACCGTTTGTGATCACCCCACCGACGGAAATCAGCGCCTACCCTGCAAGCGGCCTTTAGGCGGCCGCATGGCCAGTCAAGGCCGTAAAATGCCCGGCCCGGAGCCCACGCCGGTCGGCGAATGTGGCACGAAAGCCAGTTTCAACCACCCGCAGACCATCTCGGCCCGCTGCACCGGTTGACATTTGACCCGCCCTCGCCCACCTCGGCGGCATGAAAGTAGCAGAAGCAGACATCCTCATTGTACCGGGCTACACAAATTCCGGTCCCGACCACTGGCAATCCCGCTGGCAAGGCCGCCTGTCGACAGCCCGCCGCGTCGAACAGGACGCCTGGGCCAAGCCGGTCCGCGAGGACTGGACCGCGCGCTTCGCCGAAGCCGTCAACGAAGCAACCAGGCCGGTGGTGGTGATTGCCCATTCGCTGGGCGTGGCAACGGCGCTGCAGGCATTGCCACAGTGCAACAAAAAGATTGCCGGCGCCTTCCTGGTGGCGCCCCCCGAAGTCAACAACCCGAGAGTCCGGCCAAAGCACCTGATGACCTTCGGCCCTTACAAGGAAGAGCCGCTGGAGTTCCCGTCGATCGTGGTGGCCAGCCGCAACGATCCCTTCGGATCCTTCGAACATGCCGGCGACATGGCCAATGCCTGGGGGTCGATGCTGATCGACGCCGGCGAAGCCGGTCACATCAACGCCGAATCGGGCCATGGCCCCTGGCCGGAAGGCATCATGGTATTCGCCAACTTCCTGACCCGGCTGCAGCCTTAGGGCAGCGGGACGGCGGTCAGCCCCGCGCCTTGTCCAGCATCACCGCGGCACCGGCATGAATGATCGCAGGATCCGTATTCAAGGCCGCCAGCCGGTAACCCATCTTGCCAAAGCGTGGTACATCGGCCGGATCGACGGCAAAGATCGCCGCTGCCTTGCCGGCCCGGTGAGCCCGGTTGCCGATCTCGGCAATCACGTCCTGAAGCTCTTCGTTTTGCGGATCGACACCTGCCCCGTCCGACCACGAGATCGAAAGATCCGAAGGTCCGACAAAGATTCCGTCGATCCCGTCGGTTGCAAGAATCCCGTCAAGCGCTGCGAATGCGGCGCGGGTTTCGATCATTGCCAGCGCCAGGGTGTCGCTGTTGGCCGACCTGAAATAGCTCTCGGGCGAATGCCCCGAATGCAGCTGCAGCGCTCTCATCGGTCCCCATGAGCGTTCGCCCACCGGCGGGTATTTCATCGCGGCCGCGAACGCCTCTGCATCGGAAACCGAGTTGATCATCGGCGCGATGACCGCCTCGAAGCCCATATCGAGCGCCCGGCTGGCAAGATCGTTCCGCCCCACCGGTATGCGCATGATCGCAGGCTTGCCCGCGGCAAAGATCGCCTTCGCGGAGGCAAAGGCAGTCGTTTCTGTATGCGCGCCGTGCTGCATGTCGACTGTGACGGTGTCGAACGGGCAGCGGGCCAGTGCGCCCGCCATTTCCTCGGACGGCGAGGTCGACCAGGCGGTGATCAGCATCCTGTCCTGATCAAGCTTGTCTCGCAGTTGCATTGCCGGCTCCTCCCGAATCGCTGTTGCGCCCGCTGGTGGCGGTTTGTTTCCTTCAATCCAACAAAAAACCGCCCCCGGCAAGCCGCGGGCGGTTTGAAGATAAGACGGCAGAAAAGCCTTAGCTGTTCTGGATCTGCTCGACGGCGACCGCGAGAAGCTCATCCATCCTGCGGCGCAGCTGATGATCGGACTGGTCCACACCGGCCGCATCGAAATCTGCGCGCACCTTGCGGAACACGTCCTCGTCGCCCGCTTCCTCGAAGTCGGCCATGACAACAGACTTGGCATAGGTTTCCGCCTCATCGCCGCTCTTGCCGAGCAATTCGGCCGCCCAGAGGCCCAGAAGCTTGTTCCGGCGGGCTTCCGCCTTGAACTTCAACTCCTCGTCATGGGCAAATTTGTTTTCAAATGCGTTTTCGCGGTCTTTCATACTGCTCATGAGCTGGCTCCCGGCGGTGAATCGATAATCCCTATATGGGGGTTTGGTCCATAAAACAAAAGACCGCCGAAAGTGCAATGTAAACTCGTCTCATGCCGTGCAATTCGGGGGACATTGCCGATAACAGCGTTGTGAAAGCCTGGACAATCCGCTAAAGCACGGCTCAAAATCGACCCTATGCCGAGTTGCCGCGGCTTCAGCCGGCTCAACTGACAGAGATGCTCCATGACCCGTCGCCGCCGTATCTACGAAGGCAAGGCCAAGATTCTTTATGAAGGCCCAGAACCAGGCACGCTGATCCAGTTCTTCAAGGACGACGCCACCGCGTTCAACAAGAAGAAGCACGACGTGGTTGACGGCAAGGGCGTGCTCAACAATCGCATCTCCGAATATATATTCTCGCATCTCAACCGGATCGGCATCCCGACGCACTTCATCAAGCGCATCAACATGCGCGAGCAGCTGATCAAGGAAGTCGAGATCATCCCGCTGGAGATCGTCGTGCGCAACGTTGCCGCCGGCTCGCTCGCCAAGCGCCTCGGCATCGAGGAAGGCACCGTGCTGCCGCGCTCGATCATCGAATTCTACTACAAGGCCGATGCGCTCGACGATCCGATGGTTTCCGAAGAGCACGTCACCGCCTTCGGCTGGGCCAGCCCCCAGGAAATCGATGACATCATGGCGCTTGCCATCCGCGTCAACGACTTCCTCACCGGCCTGTTCCTCGGCGTCGGCATCCAGCTGGTCGATTTCAAGATCGAATGCGGACGCCTGTTCGAAGGCGACATGATGCGCATTGTCGTCGCCGACGAGATCTCACCCGATTCCTGCCGCCTCTGGGACGTCAACACCAACCAGAAGCTCGACAAGGACGTCTTCCGCCGCGATCTGGGCAATCTGGTTGAGGCCTACCAGGAGGTCGCCCGCCGGCTTGGCATCATGAACGAGAACGAGCCGAACCGCCCGACCGGGCCGGTTCTGGTCAAGTAAGCCTCAGGAGTTGGGTCAATGATCAAGGCACGCGTCACGGTAACGCTCAAGAACGGCGTTCTCGACCCGCAGGGCAAGGCCATCGAGCACGCACTCGGCGGTCTCGGCTTCTCCGGCGTTGATTCCGTCCGCCAGGGCAAGGTCTTCGATGTGGTTCTTGAAACATCCGACCGCGCCAAGGCCGAGGCCGAACTCAAGGCCATGGGCGAAAAACTGCTCGCCAATACGGTGATCGAGGATTTCGCGGTCGAGGTGCTCTGAGCCATGAAAGCCGCCGTCATCCTGCTTCCCGGCCTCAACCGCGACCGCGACATGATCGCGGCGCTGACCAAGATTTCGGGTCAGGCCCCGCAAACGATCTGGCAGACCGAGACTTCGATCGATGACGACGTCGATCTGATCGTCATCCCCGGCGGCTTTTCCTATGGCGATTATCTCCGCTGCGGCGCCATTGCCGCGCGCATGCCGGTCATGCAGGCGGTGCGCGAGAAGGCCGAAAAGGGCACCCGCGTCATCGGCGTCTGCAACGGCTTCCAGATCCTGCTCGAAGCCGGCCTTTTGCCCGGCGCTCTGATGCGCAACGCCTCGCTCAAATTCGTCTGCCGCGAGGTCAAGCTCGAAGTCACCAACGCGAAGACCGCGTTCACGCAAGGCTATTCGCAGGGCCAGGTCATCCGCTGCCCGGTGGCGCATCACGACGGCAACTATTTCACCGATCCCGGCACGCTGGCCGACCTCGAAGCCAGCAATCAGGTCGCGTTCCGCTATACCGCCGACACCAACCCCAACGGATCGCTCAACAACATCGCCGGCATAGTTAACAAGGCGGGCAACGTGCTGGGCATGATGCCGCATCCTGAAAACCTGATCGAACCCGCGCATGGCGGCAGCGACGGTCGCGCCCTGTTCGAGTCCGCGCTGGGACTGGTCGACGCTTGAGACGGGTTATGGCGATCGGCGTTCTTATCACAGGATCTCATCCCCGCTCGCGGCGGACCGCAATCTGGCTGCTGGCAGCCCTGGTTCTGGCCACTTTGACAGGTGCGCCTCGCGCTGAAGCGGCAAGCAAGACAACCGCCACAACGACCCAGGTCTATTTTATTCGCGGTTTCATGGGCGTGTTTTCGACCGGTTTCGATACGATGGCCAAGACCCTTGCCAAATCCGGGGTCACCGCCAAGGTCTATGGACACCTCAGCGGCGCGGCCATTCGCTCCGCCATTGTCGAGGAAAACGCCGGTTCGAAGCGAAACAAGCCCGTCATCCTTGTCGGACATTCCTTCGGCGGCAATGCCGCGTTACAGGTTGCCGCGGGCTTGCGCAGGGACAACATCCCGGTCGCCCTGGTTGTCACCGTGGATCCGACCCGCGGCGGCCCACTTTCAACCAATGTCGGGCGCTATGTGAATTTCTTCTTCTCCGGCAATGGCCTGGGATCCCGTCTCAAGTCCGCCCCCGGCGTGCCGCAGTCGCGCATCACCAATATCGACATGGGCGAGCGCGACGAAGTAGCCGGAGCCGGTGACGACCACTGGACCGTCACCCACAACGCCGCCATTCAGTCCGAAATCCTCAAACTGGTCAAACGCGCCGCCCGTTGAGGCAAAGCGCGATGCTTACCCGCGCAGTTCTTTCAGAACCGCTTCCAGCTCGCCTTGGTATTCGTAGGTTTCGACCTGTACGGCATGCCGTGGGCTGGCCTTGTACCGCAAGGCATCGCGCCGGTTGTCACGCTCAATCAGCTTGGCCATGTCACTTGGCCGCTGCCATTTGCCCGAGATCTCGGAAGCCGCGATCTTGGCCTGCAGATCGGCAAGCACCCAGATACATCCGACCGGTTGAATGAGGCCGATGAAGAACAGTCCGGGCACGTCCGCCATCATCATCTTGAGGTAGAGCGGCACCTGCTGCGCCTCGCTCCAGTCCGGACAGACACGGGAAAGGTAGGACGTACCAAGCCGGTAGCCGGTGGCCCAGATGATGGTGTCGAACTCGTCACTCGCGCCATCGCTGAACGTCACCATGCGGTTGTTGGCAGAACTGATGCCGCGCCGCATGGTCACCGTGCCATGGCGGATCCTGTCGAGAACATCCGTGTTGAGGGTCGGATGCTGCCTCAGCACCCTGCCCTTTGGCTCCTGCAGCCCGTACCGGTCATAAGGCCCCACGGCCAACCTGACCCCGAGCTTGAGAAGCGTGTCCCTGAGCCATCGGGAATGGATTTTGCGCAACTTTGAGAATTGAACATCCACCGGGCGTCCGGCGATCAGTTTCGGCACGATGACTTGCGGGCTGCGTATGCTCAGACTGACATGATCGGCGACCCGGCTGAGTGCTGCCGCAATATCGCAGGCCGAGTTTCCTCCCCCGACAACAAGCACCTTCTTGCCTTCGAAGCCGCGAGCCGTCTTGTAGCGCCCGGCATGAAGCTGTTCGCCCGAAAAATCCCCTGCAAGGTCCGGAACAAACGGCTCCCTGTGGTGGCCTGAGCAGATGATCAGGTAATCAGCCGTCTGGGTGTGCCGCCCAGAAGCATCTTCATAGGCGATCACCCATCCACCCCCATCTCGGGCGCTCACATCTGCGACCCTGGAGTTCAGCCGGATGTGGCTGCCGAGACCGAAATGGGATTCGTAGGCCCGCATGTAAGCGAGGATTTGCCGGTTCGACGGATAATCGGGATAGTCCTCCGGCATCGGAAAATCCGGAAATTGCGACAACCGCCTTGAACTGATCGTATGCGCGTTTTCATAGACGCTCGGCCGGTCCGGATCATCGCTGAAAACCCAGATACCGCCGCTCTCGCCCTGCGCTTCATGGCAGACGATATCGGTGATGCCCGCCTCGACAAGGTTCTTCACCGTCGTCAGTCCGGTCGGACCCGCCCCGACCACGCAAACCCGGACATGATCCGCCCTGCTCATCCCACCTGTACTCACACTGATGTCCCCTTGCCGTGCGTCTTACCAGCAGGTATCCCCCGCGACAATGTCTACGCCGCCCGGCTCAGAGCGATAGAACCCAGCCAAGAACCGCTGTCACGCGCAGGAATCGTGCTATTGCAGCAGTATAACTGACTTCCATCCCTGAAGCCGCCCGGAGACCTTGATGAAACTGAGTAAGACATTGCTTGTCCCGGCTGTTGGGTTCGTACTGTCCGCCTGTGCGCCTGCGTCAGGCCCGCCGGCGGGAATGAGCAGCAATGCAATTGCTGTCGCGACCCTGCAGAAGGTCAACAGCCAGGCCCATGCCTGCTGGCTCAAGGATGGCGACTTCGCCGCCTACGGGATTGTCCCGGAACTCGACACCACCAGCACGCCGCGCCTGTTGATCATCCCGCGCGGCAAGCCGCAGTCCCTGCCCCAGGCGGTCATCATTGCTTCCGCCGGCAATGCTCAGTTCTACGGCCCGCTCTCCACCTCGCCGCTGGCCGGCCGGATCAATGGCGACATTTCGCGCTGGGCGTCAGGCGGCACCGGCTGCTGACCGGTGCCGGCCGGGCGGATTGGCATCGGCCATGTCCACAGTTTAGCGCTTTCTTTCGGCCCAAATCCGAATTTACAGGTGCCAACCGGCCCGTCATTGCGCTATAGCCACAGGCACGCGCAGGACAAGAAGGGCGACCACCGCCATGAGCATTCCAAACATCGTTCCCATCACAGAAGACCTGATTGCCGCTCACGGGCTCAAGCCCGAGGAATACCAGCGCATTCTCGATCTGATCGGGCGTGAACCGACATTTACCGAACTCGGCATCTTCTCGGCGATGTGGAACGAGCATTGCTCCTACAAGTCCTCGAAGAAGTGGCTGCGCACCCTGCCGACCACCGGCCCGCGGGTGATACAGGGGCCGGGCGAGAATGCCGGCGTGGTTGATATCGGCGATGGCGACTGCGTCGTCTTCAAGATGGAAAGCCACAACCACCCCTCCTACATCGAGCCCTACCAGGGTGCTGCCACCGGCGTTGGCGGCATCCTCCGCGATGTCTTCACCATGGGCGCGCGGCCGATCGCGGCGATGAACGCGCTCAGGTTCGGTTCGCCCGATCATCCGAAGACCCGCCACCTGGTCTCGGGCGTCGTCGCAGGCGTCGGCGGCTACGGCAATTCCTTCGGCGTGCCCACCGTCGGCGGCGAGGTCGAGTTCGACCCGCGCTACAACGGCAACTGCCTGGTCAACGCCTTTGCCGCGGGCATCGCCAGGACCGACGCGATCTTCCTGTCTGAAGCAAAGGGCGTCGGCCTGCCGGTGGTCTATCTCGGTGCAAAGACCGGCCGCGACGGCGTCGGCGGCGCCACCATGGCCTCTGCCGAGTTCGACGAATCCATCGAGGAAAAGCGCCCCACCGTCCAGGTCGGCGACCCCTTCACCGAAAAATGCCTGCTCGAGGCCTGCCTCGAACTGATGCAGACCGGCGCGGTCATCGCCATCCAGGACATGGGTGCCGCAGGCCTCACCTGCTCGGCGGTCGAGATGGGCGCCAAGGGCGATCTCGGTATCGAGCTCGATCTCGACAAGGTGCCGGTGCGCGAAGAGAACATGAGCGCCTACGAAATGATGCTCTCGGAAAGCCAGGAGCGCATGCTCATGGTGCTTGAGCCGTCCAAGGAAGAGGTTGCCAAGGCGATCTTCGTCAAGTGGGGCCTCGACTTCGCCATTGTCGGCAAGACCACCGATGATCTGCGCTTCCGCATTCTGCACCAGGGCGATGAGGTCGCCAACCTGCCGATCAAGGAACTGGGCGACGAAGCCCCCGAATATGACCGCGAATGGCGCGAGATCGGCGGCCTGTCGCCGCTCGACATCACCGAAGTCGAAGAGCCCGAGGACTACGGCCAGTCGCTGCTCGACCTTCTGGGCTCGGCCAACAACGCCTCAAGGCGCTGGGTCTGGGAGCAGTACGACACCCTGATCCAGGGCAATTCGCTGCAGATCCCCGGCGGCGACGCCGGCGTGGTCCGTGTCGAGGGCCACGACACCAAGGCGCTGGCCTTCTCTTCCGATGTCACGCCCCGCTATGTCGAGGCCAACCCCTACGAGGGCGGCAAGCAGGCGGTGGCAGAATGCTGGCGCAACCTCACCGCCACCGGCGCCGAACCGCTCGCCGCGACCGACAACCTCAATTTCGGCAATCCGGAACGGCCCGAGATCATGGGCCAGCTGGTGATGGCCATCCAGGGCATCGGCGAGGCCTGCACGGCGCTCGGCTTCCCCATCGTTTCCGGCAATGTCTCGCTCTACAACGAGACAAATGGCGAGGCGATCCTGCCCACGCCCACCATTGGCGGCGTCGGCCTGATCGACGACTGGAACCACATGGCCCGCATCGGCGGTGCCAATGCCGGTGATGCCGTCATCCTGATCGGCGGCGATTGCAGCCATCTCGGCCAGTCGGCCTGGATGCGCGATTGCCTCGGCCGTTCCGAAGGCGCGCCGCCAACGGTCGACCTGATGGAAGAGCGCCGCAACGGCGATTTCGTCCGCTCCGCCATCCGCAACGGCCAGGTCACGTCCTGTCACGACATTTCCTCGGGCGGCCTCGCCACCACGCTGGCCGAAATGGCCATGGCTTCCGATCTCGGCATGAAACTTGACCTCTCCTCAAGCCACGGACCCGCCCATGCACTCTTGTTCGGCGAGGACCAGGCCCGCTATGTCATCACCGTCCCTTCCGATCTGTCGGGATACATCATGGCCAGCGCCGAGGGAGCGGGTGTTCCCTTCCGCCACCTGGGCACGATGTCCGGTGACAGCCTGACCATCGGTGGCCTGCTCTCGCTGCCGGTATCCACATTGCGCGCCACCCATGAATCGTGGTTTCCTGCCTTTATGGATGTTCCCGAAACCCTTGCCGCCGAATAGCCCAATCAGGAGCCGACCCACATGCCAATGAATGCAGGCGATATCGAAAAACTCATCAAGACCGGGATTCCTGACGCCAAGGTGACCATCCGTGACCTGGCTGGCGACGGTGATCACTATGCGGCGGAGGTTGTCTCCGAGAGTTTTCGCGGCAAGAGCCGGGTGCAGCAGCACCAGATGGTCTACAACGCGCTTGAAGGAAACATGGGCGGCGTTCTGCACGCATTGGCGCTGCAGACCAGCGTGCCCGACTGAGCCAATCCATGGCTGGGTTTCTCGACAGCCTGATCAGCGAGATCATCGACGGTGTGGTTGACGGCATGGCCAAGGGCGCCGTCACCCGCAAGCGCCGCCGCTCCTCCATACGCCGCACGAAAACCCGCCGGAAAACCACGTCGCGGCGCAAGCGCTCGACCACTACATCGACAATCGAGAAAATCCTGGTCGAGGCGCTGACCGGCAAGAAGCCGGCGCCCAAGCGCACCAGGATCCGCCGCACAAAGATCCGCAAGACGCGCACCACACGGCGGAAGTCGACGGCTCGCAAGCCTGCATAGACCGACCGTCCGAGATCTAGTGGTCCGCTTTCGCGAACACCGCCACAACCGGCCCCGCCGGTTCGCCTGCATCGATTTCCATATGGATGCTGAGGGCCAGGCTCGAGACCGCACCGTCGAAGAACAGCGCGTTGTCACATCTCGCGACATCCCTGAAAAGCCGCGCGAAGGAGCCGAGGCTGACCCGATCGCGGGTGATCGCCAGCACGATTTTTCCGTCAGCCCTCACGCCGACACCGTTGCGGATGTATTTCGAGGTGCCGTCAGGCAGGAAGCGCGGATGCATGGCGCCGTCGATCAGAAGCATGGGCCCAGACTGGGTCGCAAATTCCGGCGCGATACCGGCAGCCAGATAGGCATCGGTTTCCATCACCCCGGCGCTGCCGTCCTCGCGGACAAAGAACACCCCGTTGGGCTTGAGAAAGAAATTGCCGAACCCGTCATCTTCATTGAGCGGCGCAATCTCCACACCGTTTTCGACATAAAGCCCCACCGGCGTCATGTCGGCGTGATACATACCGGCATTCATCGCCAGGATCGGTGTTTGCCCGCCGGCCGCCAGCGCCGTCACCGCCTTCTCCACGCTGCCCAGAACAGCGCCATCCGGCCCGCGATAGGCAAGCCGGACCGAATGAACGGAGGGATCGGCAACACACAGGATCGATCGCGCACCCTCGAACACGGTTTCTTCGCAGATATCGGGCATGTCGGTCACCGTCTCATTCCTTCCTTGCGGGCTCTTCTCCATTGCACCTTCCGGCAGGCTTCGCTGCGGCAGGACCAGCCCGGACGGCTCGCTTTGGCCACCCACAACATTCCACACAGCCCAGCCGCCCCAAAGGGCCAGCAGGATCAGGACAAGATAACCGGCGCCACGTATCCACATCTCATCACTTATAGGGCTCCCCTTCTTGTCTTGTCATGCCGCCCGCGTTATCTGAAAGGCAAGAACTATCGTGGCCACACGCTTTGAAAGGATCCAACGATGTCCGGCATCAATGATTTCATCGACAACGAAGTGAAAAACAACGACGTGGTGCTGTTCATGAAGGGCACCCCGCAGTTTCCGCAATGCGGCTTCTCCGGTCAGGTCGTGCAGATTCTCGATTACCTCGGCGTTCCCTACAAGGGCGTCAACGTTTTGGCCGACGATGCGCTCAGGAACGGCATCAAGGAATATTCCAACTGGCCGACCATCCCCCAGCTCTACGTCAAGGGCGAGTTCATCGGCGGCTGCGACATCATCCGCGAGATGTTTCAGTCAAGCGAGCTGCAGCAGCACATGACCGACGCCGGCGTGCCGGTCAAAGCCGCCTGAGACTGACGACAGGACGACACGGCAAGAGGCGGATTTTCCGCCTCTTTTCGTTTCAGGGGCAGAAGGCAATCGAGGACCTCTGCCAAGACATGCAAGACACGACTGGAGACGATCATGAACTGGACCATTTATCTCTCGGGCGAAATCCACACCGACTGGCGCGAGCAGATCGAGGCTGGCGCCAAGGCGGCCGGACTGCCGGTGACATTCTCGGGCCCGGTCACCCATCATGAGGCTTCCGACGATGTCGGCGTCGCCATCCTCGGCGCAGAGCCTGACAAGTTCTGGCACGATCACAAGGGCGCGCAGATCAACGCCATCCGCACCCGCACGCTGTTGCAGAAGGCCGACATCGTAGTCGTCCGCTTCGGCGAAAAATACAAACAGTGGAACGCCGCCTTTGACGCGGGCTTTGCGAGCGCCCTCGGCAAGCCGCTGATCATCCTGCACCAGGACGAGCACGCACACGCGCTCAAGGAAGTCGATGCCGCAGCCCTTGCCGTCGCCAAGTTTCCTGACCAGGTGGTTTCGATCCTCAGCTACGTGATCGACGGGGAGTTATCCGGCTACACCGGTGTCAAGGACGCCGCGCAGTAAGCCGCCGATTGCGATGGCCGACAGCAGGAACTCTTGATGGCCGCGGCTGAAGCCCCGTCACTCTCACGCTCCAGCACCGTACATTTTGTCAAACCCGCAAAGGTCGCTGCAGAACGTTGACTCCCTGCATGATTTTCATCCTAGATCGATTCCGATTTGGAGAATTGAGCAGTAAAGTTGGCACGTCAGGATTTCGAATTGAGCAAAGAACCCGACCCGCCTCGACCAGAAGCCCGGGATTCGCGGCTGGCTTTGGTGGTCACCTCATCATCGCTGTTCAGGCTCACGCTTACGGTCGGGCTTGCCGTCGTCATCTCGATCGCTGCGGTCACGCTGCGTGCCAATAACCAACGCAACCACTGCGAAACCTATCTCGAAGCCCCTGCTGAAGTGACCCTTGTTGCCCACGCCGGCGGCGGCTTGCCGGAGGGAGACTATTCGAATTCGAAAGAGGCGCTTGATCAATCGGCGGCAAACGGCCTTCGCCTTTTCGAACTGGACTTCAACTGGACCGCGGATGGCGAGCTTGCAATCGCCCATGATTGGAACCGTGAATACCGGTACTGGCATCATCTGGGCTGGACCGATTGGCTGGCATCCCATTTTGTTGCACCTTCATCCGCAAGGTTTCACGCCAGCACACCCAAATACGGCCTGACCCGGCTGTCCCTCGAAACGTTGATCGAATGGCTACGGGCCAATCCGGGCAGGATCATCACCGATATCAAGGGCGGCAACATCGAAGGCCTCGCCCTTATTGCCAGCCTGGCCGGACCATTGCAGAACCGCTTCGTGCCTCAGATATACTCGGCTGCGGAGTACCAGGCGGTGCGGCAAATGGGGTATGAAGACATCATCCTGACAACCTATCGGCTGTCTCTTTCTCCGAAATCGCTTCAAGAGATTGACGAGCTTGATCTCTTCGCCGTGACCGTGCCCGAAAATCAGGTTGCGGATGCAGCAGATATCATCTCGAAAAACCGGATTTTCACTCATACAATCAACACGCCGATCAATTTGACGGCGGCAGGCTATTACACCGATTGTCTGATTCCGGCAGAAACACGCAACGGTGTCTGAAAGCGCAATCCACGAGGGCGGACATCAATGACAGACACCACTTACACAGGTTTCGGCGACAAGGCCCTGCCCTTCCTCAAGGCGCTCGGCTTTCACCAGAACCGCGAATGGTTTCACGAGAACAAGCCCATCTTCGAGGAGCATCTCAACGAGCCGCGCGGACGGCTGATTGACGATCTTGCCGTGCGGCTCGCGGAAAAGAAGATCCCGCTCACCTGCTCCCGCAAGGCCTCCACCTTCCGCATCAACCGCGACGTCCGTTTTGCCAAGGAAAAACATCCCTACAACACTCATGTCAGCGCGGTCATCACCCGCTCGGGCACCAAGAAGGACCAGGGGCTGCTCTATTTCCACGTCTCTCCGGACGAGAGCTTCCTCGCCGTCGGCTTCTATTCGATGGAATCCGATGAAGTGCGCGCCTTCCGCGAGGCCATCGTTGCACGCAAGGACCAGTTTGACGTGGCGCTGAAGCCGCTCACCGCTCTCGGCTTCGCCTTCGACCGCGAAAACAGCCTCAAGCGCACGCCGCGCGGCTTCGAGGACATCACCGATCCCGAAATCGTCGATCTGCTGCGGCTCCGGCACCTGACCCTGTCGCGGCGTTTCTCCCCGGACCGACTCGAAGGCACGGCGCTGCTTGATGACCTCACCGAACTTGCCATCGCGGCGCAACCGTTCCTGAATTTCGGCTGGCGCGTCATCGACCCGGTGCGCGCCGCCCGCGACGAACCCAACCGCTAGGAAAGAAACACGGCCATGCACCTCAAATCCCTGTTCGGCCTGCTGGCCTTCGCTGTTGCCCTGCTACCGATTTCGACCGCCGCCGACGATGCCGACGAGATCGACCTCAAGCTGTTTGGCGAGAACGTGATTCAGGGCTGGGATGGATGCCGCTTCGCGCTTTGGCAGAACAACCGCGATCCGTCGGAAGACCGATACGCCTATGTGTTCTTCGCGCCGATCCCCGATGGCGAGGAGCTGCCGGGATGGGTCAAGATCGGCGACGATGTCATCGAGATCTCCCGGCTCGACATCGGCTCGGCCGACACCGGCATGCTGGAGCCGTTCCGGCTCTATCGCGACCCGGACGCCAGGCTGACGGTGATGATGGAGATCCTTGAGCAGACCCGCACCGATGACGGCATCGAGGTCACCGACGGACGCCTGACCTTCCTCAGGAACGACAAGTTCCCCTTTGCCATAAGGGTCAAGGGCCTCAATGGCTGCCCCGGCGCCGGTGCCGATGAGGCGGCAATGGCGCCGGCCTCGTCTGGTCTCAGCCTCGGTGCGCCGGTCGGCTATGACAGCCTCTCGGCTGTCCCCGCGCCGGTGCTTCGCGCCATTGCCGCCGATGCGCCTCAGTGCGAGCCGCAAGCCACAGCTGGTTATTCCTCCGCCTATGCCATCAACACCGAAGTGACCTTGTGGGAAGTACCGTGCAATCTCTACGCCGCCAGCGGATCAAGCGTGTTTGCGGTGACATGGGCCGGCTATCCCGATCACGCGACCATTCTCCCGTTCCCCGCTCCACCCGGCATGGGCATGAATGATGACGCCGAACTGTTGAACGCGAGTGTCGATCCGGCCAGCGGCAGCGTCACCTCCTATTCGCTCGACAGTGGCGGCGATTGCGGCTCCTTCAGCCGGTTCCAGCTGGCCGATGCCGAGGGCGAAACGGTCGAATTCGTGCTGCGCGAATTCCGCGAGAAGACGCTATGTGACGGCGTTCAGTCCGATCCGGCAGGCTTTCCGCTGGTTTATCAGAATCCCTGAGCCGGCCTGGCGGCGGCCGGGCATCACCCGAGCTGCACCATGGCACCCTGTTGCGATGACTGTGTGATCGCATCGATCAACGCATGGACCTTGAGCGCCTCGCGCCCGGTGATCGCAGGAGGACGGTTGTCGCGGATTGCACCGGCGAAATCCTCAATCACCGCCCTGTGCCAGTCGCACGGAAACGCCATAGGATCGGCCCCGCCGCCGGTTGCCGCCGGTTCCCCGGTCTCCTCTCGCCGTCCATCGCGCCAGGAAACCGTCAGCTGTCCTGCCCTGAGCACCGCCGTGCCAAGCGCGCCATCAAGCGTGATCGTTTCCTCCGAACCCGGATAGCTCGCCGTCGTCGCCATGATCGTGCCAACTGCCCCGGACGCAAAGCGCAGGCCCGCAGTCGCAAAATCCTCGGCTTCCATCCGGTGCAGGCGCGTAGTGGCGCACATCGCCTGAACAGAGACCACCGGTCCGGCAAGATGCAGCATCAGGTCAAGCGGATGGATTGCCTGGCTGATCAGAACACCGCCGCCATCGCGCGCATAGGTGCCGCGGCCCGGCTGGTCGTAGTAATCCTGGCCGCGCCACCAGGGCACCTCGACCCGCACCAGCCCGATCTCGCCCAGGGCGCCATCTTCCATCAGGGTGCGCAAATGCCGGGCTCCGGCGCGAAACCTGTGCTGCAGCACAATGCCCAGCTGCACACCACGGCGCTCGCAAGTCTCCACCAGGTCTCGAGCGGCTGAAACCGTCCGCTCAACCGGCTTTTCCATCAGGATATGCTTGCCCGCCTGCGCCATCATCCCGACAATCTCGGCCCGCTGGTCCGGTGGGGTGGCAAGGATGATGCCATCCACGCCGGGATCGGTTGCAATCTGCTCCAGACTGTCAAAAACCTGATAGCTGCGGCCTTCAGCGACACTCTCCGCTTTCGCCCGGCTGCGGTTGAAAATACCCGCAACATCAATGCCCGTTCCCGGATCCGACAGGGCTTCAAGATGTGGTTTGGCCGCCATGCCGAGACCGATCAGGGCAAGGCGCACAGGCCGCTCTCCATTCATTCCCCGCATCTCCCTTTCTGGCAGAGTTTCTGATCCGGTCGCGCCCGGTGTCCCGGACAAGCCTAGCCGTGTTGTGTCGTAGCTGAAAGACCATCCACAGTTCATCCGCCGTGACTGCACCGTTTCGCCGAACTCCCATGGAATTCCGAGGCTTGCCGGATCGGAAAACCGGGTTTAAGAACGAAACCGGCACAAGCCAGAACGGCCTGCCTTCTGATCTCAGGACCGGTCAAGTCCAGGCAAATGGTGCGCCGAGCGGCGTCCATTGCAAAGACAGCTTCGAAAATCAACCGGGCGCTTTAACGCGCTCTGGTCCCGATAGGACAGCATCCCCATGCACGGAACAACGGCAACCGCCGTCAGCCCACCTGCGACCATCGGCGGAATTGGCCGCCCGCAATTCATCGCCATCATCGCTTCGCTGATGGCGCTCAATGCGGTGGCCATCGACATCATGTTGCCCGCGTTCCCCAACATCGCCGGCAGCTATGGAATCACCGATGCCAACCGGATTCAGCACATCCTGCTGTCCTATGTGATCGGCTTCGGCCTGGCCCAGCTGTTTTTTGGGCCGGTGTCCGATCGCTACGGCCGTCGCGCTCCCCTGTTCATCGGTATCGGGCTTTATGCCGTGTGCGCGGTCGCCGGGGCCTTTGCGCCGAGTTTCGAGTTTCTTCTGATTTCACGGTTTCTGCAGGGCGTCGGCGCAGCTGCAACCCGCGTCATTGCCATTTCCGTTGTCCGCGACACCCATTCGGGCCGCGGCATGGCGGCCACCATGTCGCTGGTCATGATGGTCTTCATGGTCGTCCCGGTTTTCGCCCCGATGATCGGACAGGTGATCATTCTGGCCGGCGACTGGCACCTCATCTTCATTTTCATGGCATTTGTGTCTCTCGCGGTTGGCATGTGGGCGCTGTTTCGCCTTCCCGAAACCCTGCATGAGCAGAACCGCCGCCCGCTGACCGTGAAGAGCATCAGCCAGGCCTTCGCCATCGTGCTGTCGAACCGGATCGCGCTGTTCTACACGCTGGCGACGAGCTTCTATTTCGGTTCGCTTTTCGGCTTCCTCAATGTGGCCCAGCCGATCTATGTCGACATCTATGGTCTGGGGTCCTATTTCCCGATCGCTTTCGCGGCGGTGGCCGTTGTCATGGCCGGGTCATCATTCATCAATTCACGGCTCGTCGGACGTTTTGGCCAGCGCCGTCTGTCCCATGGCGCGCTGCTCGCCTATTTCGGCTTTTCGCTGCTGCTTGCCGGGCTGACGGCGATGGGCCCGATCCCGTTCTGGCTGTTCTTCGGAATCTCCATGCTGATGATGCCGTTGTTCGGCTTTGTCGGCTCCAATTTCAATTCGATCGCCATGGAGCCGCTCGGCGCCATCGCCGGCACCGCGTCGTCGACACTGGGCTTTGCCCAGACCGTCGGCGGTGGGCTTGTCGGCGCGCTGATCGGCCAGGCCTATGACGGCACGGTGTTCCCGCTGGCAGCCGGCTACGCCCTGGTCTCCGCGGTGGCGGTGATGATGGTGCTCATCGCCGAGAAAGGGCGCCTGTTCGGCGTCGGAACGCCGGACTGACGTGAATCAGGATCAGCCCCGCCAAAGCGCCTCACGCACCATGTTCCAGCTGTCGATGTCGGTGGTCGCAAGCACGCCGCCATCGGTGTGTTCGGGCCGGTAGACGCTGCCATCGAAACGGCGGACATAGCCGCCTGCTTCCGTGGTGATCAGGCTGCCCGCCAGATGGTCCCAGGGCATCAGCTTGTTGTAGAGCGCAAAATGGATATGGCCGCCGGCAAGCAGCCGGTATTCCTGCGCGGCACAGCGATAGGCGACGCTGCCCAGGCAAAGCGCCTGGTTGCGCGCCAGAGTACTGCGCTCGGGCTCGGGCATGTATTGCCAGGAGGCCGAGCCGATCATCCGGTTGATTGCCCCGGCCGGCTCGGCAACCTGAAGCGCGGTTTCGCGGCCATCGAGCCGGCGCAGGATCGCGCCGCTGCCCTTCTCGGCCATGATCCAGTCCTTGCCAACCGGATCGTGTATGATACCTGCGACGGTCTCGCCGGCTTCGACGACCGCCAGCATGACCCCAAACGAGGCCACCCCTGAAGCGAAGTTGAAGGTACCGTCGATCGGATCGACCACGAAAGCCAGCCCCTCGGCCCTGCTCCAGCCCTCGAGCAGCGCCGGATTTTCCGAAACGGCCTCCTCGCCGATTACCACGGCGCCGTCAAATCGCTGGAGCAGCGCATCGGTGATCACCCGTTCCGCGTTGACATCGGCCTCGGTGACCAGATCGGCGGCAGAGGTCTTCTCTTGAACCGCGCCATCGCCGAGATTGCGGAACCGCGGCATGATTTCCGCCGTGCCCACGTCCAGCAGCAGCGCCGCCAGCCAGTCCATGTCCCCTGAACTCAGAGTGCTCATGTATCCACCTTCCTGGATTGAACGGTAAGTCCCGCAAAATCGAACAGCGATCTGTCCAGCAGATGGGAAGGCCGCGTGTTGGAGAGCGCCCGGATCATCGAATCCTTGCGGCCGGGCATCCGCCGCTCGATGTCGCCGATCATCAGCTTCATGGCATTGCGCTGCAAGCCGTCCTGCGATCCGCATAGGTCGCACGGAATGATCGGAAACTTCAGCGCTTCGGCAAAGCGCGCCAGATCCTCTTCCGCGCAATAGGCCATGGGGCGGAGCACCATCACGTCGCCGTCATCGTTGAGCAGCTTCGGCGGCATCGCTTCCAGCCGCCCGCCATGGAAGAAATTGAGAAAGAAGGTCTCGAGAATATCGTCGCGGTGATGGCCGAGCACCAGCGCCTCGCAGCCTTCCTCGCGCGCGATGCGGTAGAGGTTGCCGCGCCTCAGCCGCGAGCACAGCGCGCAATAGGTGGCGCCTTCGGGAACCTTCGAGGTCACCACCGAGTAGGTGTCGCGGTACTCGATCCGGTGCGGCACGCCATGGGCAGTGAGATAATCGGGCAGGATGTGTTTCGGGAAATTCGGCTGTCCCTGGTCGAGATTGCAGGCGATGAGATCAACCGGCAGCATGCCGCGCCATTGCAGGTCCATCAGGAGCGCCAAGAGCCCGTAGGAATCCTTGCCGCCCGACAGCGCCACCAGCCAGCGCGGCCGCTTGCCGGTCCCGCCCGCGGCCGGCCCGACCATGGAGAAATCCTCGATCGCCTGGCGCACATTGCGGATCAGCCGCTTGCGCAGCTTGTTGAAAGACACGCTTGACGGAGCCTCTGCATAAAGCGACGGCCCGGCCTCCATTGCGTCCGCAAGCGCAGGCGCGGCCTCCCGCTCCGGTGACGGATCGGTGCCGGTGTCCTGCACGTCTGGGGTCTGAAGTGTCTCGTTCATGCCACCGGGCATGATGGCTTTGCGCAGCTCCGTCAAGCCCCGAACACCGACCAATCCATCCGCCGGGCCAATTGTTCCAGCGCCGCCGTTCCGAGTTTGGAATTGCCGACCCTGTCGAGCCCCGGCGACCAGACCGCGATCGAGGCCTTGCCGGGCGCGATCGCCAGAATACCGCCGCCGACACCGCTCTTGCCCGGCAGGCCGACGCGAAAGGCAAATTCACCCGATCCGTCGTAATGGCCGCAGGTCAGCATGATGGCGTTGATGCGCCGTGCGCGCTGTTCCGAAACCACCTGCGCGCCGGTCACCGGGTCACGCCCCTGGCTGGCCAGAAACAGCCCCGCGCGCGCAAGCTGCCGGCAGTTCATCACCAGCGCGCACTGGTGGAAATAGACGCCCAGAACATGGTCGACCGGATGATCGATATTGCCGAAGGACCGCATGAAATGCGCCAGCGACGCGTTGCGGTCTCCATGCGCGGTTTCCGAGCGCGCCACATGTTCGTCGATCAGAATGGAATCGTCATCGGCCAGATGGCGGATGAACTGGATGATCTCGCCGATCGCCTCCTTCGGCTGATGCCCGGCCATGATCAGGTCAACCACGGCGATGGCGCCTGCGTTGATGAACGGATTGCGCGGCCGGCCCTTTTCCTGCTCCAGCTGAACGATCGAGTTGAACGGGTTGCCAGACGGCTCGCGCCCAACGCTGCTCCACACCGAATCGCCGAGCTTGCCCAGCGCCAGAGCAAGGGTGAACACCTTCGACACGCTTTGAATGGAAAAACCGGTCACCGAATCGCCCGCCGAGTGGACGGTTCCATCCGGCAGGGTGACGGCAATGCCAAACTGCTTCGCATCGACCTTGGCAAGTTCGGGAATATATTGCGCCACCACGCCGCAATCTTCGACACTGGCGGCCTCGGCGGCAATCTCGTCTAGAACCTCTTGCAGATCAGTCATCGGCGATCTCCGGAGCTGGACCTTCATGTCTTCGCATACAAAAAAGCCGCCCCGAAGGGCGGCCTTGATCTGACGCGACCCGGAAAGGGATCAGCGCGAATAGAATTCGACGACCAGGTTCGGTTCCATCACGACGGCGTAAGGAACGTCCGACAGGGCCGGCACGCGAACGTATGTGGCAGCCATCTTGTGGTGATCGGCTTCGACATATTCAGGAACGTCGCGCTCGGCCAGCTGCGAGGCTTCAATGACGAAGGCCAGCTGCTTGGACTTTTCCTTGACCGCAACCACATCGCCCGGCTTGCAACGGTACGAACCGATGTTGACGCGCTTGCCGTTGACGGTGACATGGCCGTGGTTGACGAACTGGCGGGCAGCAAAGATCGTGGCGACGAACTTGGCGCGGTAGACGATGGCGTCCAGACGCGATTCCAACAGGCCGATCAGGTTCTCGGGCGTATCGCCCTTCATCCGGTTGGCTTCGTCGTAGATCTTGCGGAACTGCTTTTCCGAGATATCGCCGTAGTAGCCCTTCAGCTTCTGCTTGGCGCGCAGCTGCACGCCGAAGTCGGAAAGCTTGCTCTTGCGGCGCTGGCCGTGCTGGCCGGGGCCGTATTCGCGGCGGTTGACCGGGGACTTCGGACGGCCCCAGATGTTTTCGCCCATACGGCGATCAAGTTTGTATTTTGCCGATTCGCGCTTGCTCATCGCATTTCCTCTCAAAAGGTTACACCGGTTTGTTGTCAAACCGGATGAAGGAAACGCGCCCTCCTCTGGCCCCTGTTTATGAGACCTGACAGAACGGTTCACGCACGCATTGTGACAAACCGTCCACGGGACACGTAAGAAAACGCGAGGGCATGAACCCTCGCGCTGGCCGGGTCTCTAGAGCATCGTGCCGTGGCTGTCAACGCTTGCGGCGAAAGGCAGATGCCGCAAAACGGATTGCCGGCATGCGCCCGATCCGGCGCAGGCATCCCTGCCTGCATCCCCGGTCATCAATGGATGGCGGCGACGGCAGCGCAATGCCGCGTCAAGCCGATGTTCCCCAAGCCCGCAAGGATCGGTATAGCAGGGCATGCCCCAATTGGAATCGGATTCTCCCATGACAGACACCGTTCTCGACCGCCTGCTCCGCTACGTCGTCATCGACACCCAGTCAGATCCGGAATCGCACGCGCAGCCCTCGACGGAAAAGCAGAAGGATCTCGGCCGCGTTCTGGTCGAGGAGTTGCTGGCTCTCGGACTCTCCGACGCCCACATGGACGAGCACGGCAATGTCTATGCGACGCTTGACGCCAACACGGACAAGGACGTTCCGGTCATCTGCTTCTGCTCGCACATGGACACCGCCCCCGATTTCACCGGCACCAACGTCAAGCCCAATATCGTCAGCAACTACCAGGGCGGCGATATCCAGCTCACCGGCGACACAACCCGCATCATCAAGGTCTCAGAGCATCCCGACCTCAAGCACCAGATCGGCCACGACATCGTCACCACCGACGGCACCACCCTGCTCGGCGCCGACGACAAGGCCGGCATCGCCGAGATCATGACCGCCGCCGCCACTCTGATCGCCAACCCGGAGATCCGGCACGGCACCATCAGGATCCTGTTCACCACCGACGAGGAAATCGGCCGCGGTGCCGACAAGGTCGATATTGCCAAGCTTGGCGCAGCCTTCGCCTACACGCTAGACGGTGGCCGCATCGGCGAGATCGACGACGAGACCTTCTCCGCCGATGGCGTCGACATCGAGATCTCGGGCGTCGCCCAGCACCCGGGCACCTCCAAGGGCGTGATGGAGAACGCCATCAAGATCGCCTCAGACATCGTCGCACGGCTGCCCAGGGATCTGGCGCCCGAAACAACCGACGGCCGCCAGGGCTTCATCCATCCGACCGACATTTCCGGATCAATGGACGCGGCACATGTAAAGTTCATCATTCGTGATTTCGTCAACGAGGGCCTGACCCAAAAGGAAGACCTGCTCAGGTCCATCGCGGAAGACGTGATGAAAGCCTATCCCGGCTCGACCATGCGCTTCACCGTTACCGAGCAGTACCGCAATATGAAGCAAGTGCTCGACCGCAATCCCGAGATCGTCGGCAATCTCATCGAAGCCGTCCGCCGCGTTGGCCTCGAGCCGGTGACCAGTTCGATCCGCGGCGGCACCGACGGCTCGCGGCTCTCCTTCATGGGCTTGCCCTGCCCCAACATCTACACCGGCGGCCACTCCTACCACTCGCCGCTTGAATGGATCAGCGTTCAGGACATGGAAAAGTCGGTGGAGACGATCGTCGAACTGGTCAAGGTCTGGGAGGAACGGGCGTGAAACACAATTGACTGTGGACTGCCGCTCCTGGTCACAACCCGGCTCAAAAGCCTGGTTGCCGGAAACCCGCCATTGTTGTCATCACAGTTGTGCCCCGGCGCCAGATCAGACAGGAAAGCCATGCAAGCCTATTTGCTGTGAACCTTGATGCGCCACCATTTCGGGCGACTTCCAGTATAGGAATGTGCCACGGGAACAAGATCACTTCGGCCGGGTTTGTCAAAGCAGCCCACCAGCAAGGCAATCGTGGGCTGATCATCAATAGCGCCTAAAGTGCTGCCGCATACTTGGCAAAAAGCGCGGCTGGAGTAGTCCGATGATCGGTACACCGACGGAGCACCTCCCGGCCCGGTCCACGACACCGCGTCCTTTGGAAAATCCACCCAGACCGAGGTAGGGCACCCGGTATGACGCTGGCACATCTTGCACGAACAGGTGTGAGGGTTTGACGCTGGCGCTCGAGCTTCGAAACGGATCGCGCCGCAAAGACACCCACCAAGATGTATTGACCTGCTTGCCATCACCACCTCTTTACGCTGCGGAGAGACGATCACTCGCCAATGAGCTCATTGCTCACTCCCTTGATGAAGCAAGGATTGTGTCCTTACGTCAATGCGACACCTCGTTGTTTCCGGGTGAATGAAACACGGGCCAGAACCACAGGTTCAGGAATTTCAACCTGAACGGCGAGCAAGCAACAGAATGCGGGCCCGACTCAAACTCCAGAAAAATTCATCCGACCGGGCTCACCCGCCAGGCCACACACGAAAACCCGGAAACGGCCTTCTATCCAATTCTGCCTTGTGAAGGGCGCTTCTGGGCAGCGGTGGTGGGGCCATTTTCACAGCGGCATTCCACACCTCGTCTCCCACAAAGCGAGGAAAACAGTGCCTGATTACTCCGCCGCCTGTGCCGCGTCCTCGTCCGGCGCATCCGCGGCTCCCGGCGCCGTTTCCGCCTGCAGTTCCGGGATGCCAACGATCCGTTTTCCCGAATGATCGGCATGCACGATGATCAGCTCCTGCTCCTCGAAATAGCCGAGCAGCCTGCGCGCGCGCCGCGCCGAGTGGGTGCCGTAGGCCCGCGCAATGCGGGCGTCGGACGGGCACGGCTCGGCCCGGATCGCGGCCACCGCCAGCATCAGGAACACGCCCTGCAGATCCTCAGACACCTGCGCCGAGAGCCTCAGCGCCGTGGCCCAGGCCTCGCCGGCCGCGGTCTCGGCGTCAACGCCCGAGCGGGCGATGGCGACACGGCGGCGGAATTCGGCAAGCGGCATCGGCGAGCCCGTCACCCGCCGCATCCTCAGCCGCACCAGGAAGTCCTGGTAGAGCGCGGAATCCGTCCGGTAGCCGGACTCCGGATCGGCGAGAATTTCCGAGAGCACCGCCGCGACCCGCTCCTCGCGCTCTTCCGCCGACAGGCCACCGGCGCTTGCCGCCTCCCCGCCCGACCGCGCGATCGGCTGATCCTGCAAGGGCGTGGCGCGCGACAATTCGGCCAGGATATCGGTGGTCGGCCGCGGCGCCGGACGCGCCCTGCGAACGGGCGGCCGGGTCAGTTCCTCCGGATCGGGGGTGAAGATCAGGTCTTCGACGTCCTCCACCGTTTCGGGCATCGGCATCAGCTTCGGGCTCGAAGACCGCGCCTGGGTTTCCACCGCACCAATGGCAATCGGCAGCGGCCTGCGCGACAGCGCCGGGCCGAGGCCGACGAAATTGCCGCGCTGCAGGTCGCGGAACATTTCCGCCTGGCGCCGGTCCATGCCTAGGAGATCGGCGGCGCGGGCCATGTCGATGTCGAGAAAGGTCCGGCCCATCAGAAAGTTGGACGCTTCAGCAGCCACGTTCTTGGCCAGTTTCGCCAGCCGCTGGGTGGCGATGACGCCGGCCAGCCCGCGTTTTCTGCCGCGGCACATCAAATTGGTCATCGCGCCGAGCGACATCTTGCGCGCGTCCTCGGAAACATCCCCGCCGACGGCGGGCGCAAACATCTGTGCCTCGTCCACCACCACCAGCACCGGATACCAGAACTCGTGCTCGGCATCGAACATGGCGTTGAGAAACACCGCCGCGGCGCGCATCTGCTGCTCGACATCGAGCCCCTCGAGCGACAAGACGCAGGAGACCCGGTGCCGCCGGATCCGGCTGGCGATACCCGCAAGCTCGCCCTCGCTGCGCTCGCCCTCGACCACCAGGTGGCCATACTTTTCAGACAGCGTGACGAAATCGCCTTCGGGATCGATGATCACCTGCTGCACCCATTGCGCCGATTGCTCCAGCAGGCGCCTGAGCAGATGCGACTTTCCCGAGCCCGAATTGCCCTGCACCAGGAGACGGGTCGCCAGCAGCTCTTCGATGTCGAGCTTGGCTGGCTGTCCGCCCGTCAAGCTTCCCATGTCAATTCCGACCTGCACCTTGGCTTTACTCCGTGAACGCGACGCGACAGTTCTGCGATTCGGCCACCACCAGGCCACCGCATTCCCTAACAGAATTTGCCGGTCCTGCCGCCGCTGATACGTGAAATACACAGGATTTCGTGCCCGGCAGACGGTCTCAGCCGGCAGTCAATCCAAACCCGTGCATCAGTCTGAGCGCGCTGTAATCCGGCTTGCCCGAGGTGAACACCACGCTGTCGCGCGCGTCGGGCAGCGCGTGGCCGCCCGGCAGGGTCTCGACGATCGCGAGCGCCCGCCGGGCAATGGCTTCCGCCGGATCGATCCAGTCCACCGGCCATGGCGCGAGCTTGCGCATGCGGTTGACCAGGAACGGGAAATGCGTGCAGGCAAGCACCACGATATCGGTCTTTTGCCCGTCCTTCTCCACGAAACAAGGCTCGATCTCGGCCTTCACTGCCGCTTCGTCGACAAAGCCCTTGCGCATATAGGTCTCGGCCAGTTCGGCGAGGTTTTCCGATCCCACCAGCCGCACATGCACGGTGTCGGCATAATCGCGGATCAGGTCGCGCGTGTATTGCCGCTTCACCGTGCCCGGCGTTGCCAGCACCGAGACCAGGCCCGAGCGGGTCCGTTCCGCAGCCGGCTTGATCGCAGGCACCGTGCCGACAAACGGCAGCTCCGGATAGGTCTGCCTCAGTGACGGCATGACGATGGTCGATGCGGTGTTGCAGGCAATCAGCGCCAGTGCCGGGTTGTGACGCTTGATCAGGCCAGCGAACAGGCCGACGATCCGGTCGTTGAGCGCGCCTTCTTCCCAGCGTCCATAGGGAAAGCCGGCATCATCGGCGACATAGACGAATCGCCGTCCGGGCATGATCACCCGGGCCTCGCGCAACACGCTCAATCCGCCAATACCGCTGTCAAAGACCAGAACCGGCCGCTCGCTCATTCCTCGTCACCCCGCCCTTCGTCCAGAGGCTCCCTGCCGGCGCCGGGCACGCGCTGTCCCCGGCGAGCAAACCTGTCAAATGAGGCGAAAAGACCGCGCAGCACGGCAATTTCATCGCTGGAAAACCCCGGCCGCGTCAGCACGGCGCGCAGATTGTCGACCGCCTTCATCTTCTTGGTCTCGGAGCGGAAATAGCCGCGCGCCTCGAGCCCCTCCTCGATCTGGTCGAACAGGCCAAACAGATCCGCCTTCGGCGCCGGTTCCACCTCGGCCTTGTCGAATGCCGTCTCGTGCGGGCTGGAGAGCCCCGATTTCATCCATTCATACGACATCAGCAGCACGGCCTGGGCGATGTTCAATGAAGCGTAGGCCGGGTTGACCGGAAAGGTGACGATCTCGTCGGCAAGCCCCACTTCCCAGTTGCGCAGCCCGATGCGCTCGCGCCCGAACAGGATCCCGGTCTTCTCGCCGTCATTCTCCCGCCCGCGCAGCACTTCGCCCGCTTGCACCGGCCCGCGCACCGGCTTGTGCCCGTCGCGCGGCCGCGCCGTGGTGGCATAGACAAAGTTCAGATCCGCAACGGCTGCTTCCAGCGTCTCGTACACCACTGCCGCGGCAATCACGTGATCGGCCTTCGCCGCAGCACTCACCGCCTTGTCGTTGGGCCAGCCGTCGCGTGGATTGACGATCCTGAGATTGGACAGGCCGAAATTGGCCATGGCGCGCGCCACCATGCCGATGTTCTCGCCCAGCTGCGGCTCCACCAGGATGATCGCCGGCCCGCCGGTCATCAGCTCGCGATTTCGGTCGGTTCCGGCCACTAGCTTGCTCCCAGCCAGGCGCAACGCAGAAACGACGCCACCAGGCCGGTATACCCGGGGCGGCGGAGGTGAGGCTTATTGGTTTTCACAAGCACAAATCTTCCATTCTCAATCCGGACATGCCTAGAGCCCGGCGTTTGCACAGTCAATCTGAACGGCAGGTTCGGAAGCTGCCGCGCCGGTGCGATATCAGGCTTTGGTCGCGATCCCGCCTGAACGGCCGGCCTGCATGTTGTGCGCCCGCAACTGTTTTGTTATGAGAAGCGCCAACTGAACGGGCGGTTTTCTGCCGCCCCCCGACAACCCTCTCAAAAGGTCAAATAAGAATGGCAAAGATCAAGGTTGCAAACCCCGTCGTCGATCTCGACGGCGATGAGATGACACGCATCATCTGGCAGTTCATCAAGGAAAAGCTGATCCTGCCCTACCTCGATCTGCCGATCGACTATTACGACCTTTCGGTCGAGTATCGCGACGAGACCAACGACCAGGTCACCATCGACGCCGCAAACGCCATCAAGAAGCACGGCGTCGGCATCAAGTGCGCCACCATCACCCCCGATGAAGCCCGCGTCGAGGAATTCGGCCTCAAGAAGATGTGGCGTTCGCCCAACGGCACCATCCGCAACATCCTTGGCGGCGTCATCTTCCGCGAGCCGATCATCATGAAGAACGTGCCGCGCCTGGTTCCCGGCTGGACCAAGCCGATCATCGTCGGCCGTCATGCTTTCGGCGACCAGTACCGCGCCACCGATTTCAAGTTCCCCGGCAAGGGCAAGCTGTCGATCAAGTTCGTTGGTGATGATGGCGAAACCATCGAGCACGAAGTCTATGACGCACCATCCTCCGGCGTTGCCATGGCGATGTACAATCTTGATGATTCGATCCGCGATTTCGCCCGCGCCTCATTGAACTACGCCCTGATGCGCGGCGTGCCGTGCTACCTGTCAACCAAGAACACCATCCTCAAGGCCTATGACGGCCGCTTCAAGGATCTGTTTCAGGAAGTCTTCGATGCAGAATTCAAGGCTCAGTACGACGAAGCCAAGATCTGGTACGAACACCGCCTGATCGACGACATGGTCGCTTCCGCACTGAAATGGTCCGGCGGCTACGTCTGGGCCTGCAAGAACTACGACGGCGACGTGCAGTCCGACATCGTTGCCCAGGGCTTCGGCTCGCTCGGTCTCATGACTTCGGTCCTGATGACGCCGGATGGCAAGACGGTGGAAGCCGAAGCAGCCCACGGCACGGTGACCCGTCACTACCGCCAGCACCAGAAGGGCGAGGAAACATCGACCAACTCGATCGCCTCGATCTTCGCCTGGACCCGTGGCCTGGCCCACCGCGCCAAGCTCGACGACAATGCCGAGCTCGCCACCTTCGCCGAAACGCTGGAAAAGGTCTGCATCCAGACCGTCGAATCGGGCTTCATGACCAAGGACCTGGCGCTGCTGATCGGTCCCGACCAGCCATGGCTCTCGACCACCGGCTTCCTCGACAAGATCGACGAGAACCTGCAGAAGGCCATGGGCTGATCCATGGCCACCGGACCTGCCGTCACGCTCAAGCGGTTGTGGCGGCAAAACCGGTGGCTCACGATTGCCTTTGCATTGACATTGACGCTGGCGCTGGTGTTCATCATCCGCGCCGGCGTTTTTCTTGTCTACTGGCAGCAGCATCAGGACGAACCGATCGAAGGCTGGATGACCGTCCGCTATGTCGCCCGCTCCTACCGGGTTGACCCGAAACTGGTTCACGATGCCATCGGCCTGCCGCAAACAGGCCCGGACCGCCGCCCGCTGATCAGGATCGCCAACGACCAGCGTCAGTCGCTCGACGCCCTGACCGACAGGATCATCGAGGCCATCAGGCTCGATCGCGCCATCCGCGGCGTTCCCGATGCCGGCCTCAACGCTGCCCGCCCGCCGCTGCCACGCGCCTCTGCGCCATCCGATCCCCAGCCATGACCGCAACCCTGCTGGAGTTCCTCACCAGCTATGGCCTCCCCGCAGCCGCCCTGCTGCTGGCCATCGGGCAAATGGGTGTGCCGCTGCCCACATCCCTGGCGTTGCTCACACTGGGGGCACTGGCCGCCAATGGCGACACCGGCCTGGCAAACGCCTTCATCTGGGCGCTGGGCGGGACCGTCCTGGGTGATCAGGGAGGCTATCTGGCGGGGCGCTTCGTCATCCTTTCCGCCGAGGGCCGCCCCGGCTTTCGCGGCAGAATGGCCAGAAAGGCGCGCTCCGCAGAGCCGCATCTCGCCAGATGGGGCGGAAGCGGCGTGTTCTTCACCCGTTGGCTGTTCACGCCGCTCGGCCCGGCCATCAACATCGCCAGCGGCATTGCCGGCCTCTCCTGGCCGCGTTTTTCTTTCTGGGGCGTTGCCGGTGAAGTTGTCTGGGTGTCGATCTACATTGCACTGGGTTACAGTTTCGGTTCGAACATCGAGACCCTGGCCGGTATTTTGGGCAACCTTTCAATGGCGCTCGCCATGCTGGCTCTGGCAGCCTTTCTCGGCTGGCGGTTGTTGCATGCCGTTCGCGCAACGCAGACCAGGGCACACGAGGATCGGGACGAAGAGCGATGAAATCTCCGGGCGATCGGGTAATTCCTGTCCTGTATGGCGCCAGCTACAGCGTCTACACGCGCATCTGCCTTTCCACGTTCGGGATGAAGGCTGTGCCCTTCCGGTTCGAAGCCCTCGATGTGTTTGCCGGGGACGGCCCCGCCCGGGCCCGCCTTGCGGGGCACCCGTTCGGCAAGATCCCTATCCTGCATCATGGCGATCTCACCCTTTACGAGACGCTCGCGATCACCCGCTACATTGATGATCGCTTCGAAGGCCCGCCGCTGCAACCCGATGATGCGGCCGGTCGCGCCCGCATGAACCAGTTCATTTCGATCGTCGACACCCAGGTCTACCCGGTCCTTGTCTGGGGACTCTACGTGCCGAAATCGGAAGGCAGGAAACCGAAGCCCGGGACGCTGGGCAAAGGCCGCGCTGTTCTCGCAGCACTTGAAACGCTTGCCGGGCCTGAATGGCTGTGCGGCGCCAGGCCGACGCTCGCCGATGCCTATCTCGCCGCCTGCATGGACTACATCATCGACAGCGCCGCCGGAAACGACATGGCCAGCAATGCGCCGCGATTGATGAACTGGTGGCAACGCGCCCAGGCACTGAAGCCAAAGGCCTGATACTGCGGCATGCCGCTGCCGAACAACCGCCGGAAGCCCCGTCTACGTCTCCTGCTCGGCCGCCAGCGCGCGCACAGGCTGACGCAACAGCGTCCTGATCTTTTCCGGCGCCACCTTTCGCGGATCGTTGAGATAGATCTCGTGGTGCAGCCCGGCAGGCTGATAGCCATGTTCGGGCATGAACCGGTCGTGCAGATCGATCAGCAGCGGCGCCTCGTCGACATAAGGGCCGAAATAGAGCCGCTGCAGCGAACGTCCCTCCTCGTAGGCGTTCAAAGCCACAGCCTTAATCGCGCCCCTGGAGGCTTCGGCCTCGGCACCCTTGATCTTGCCCAGCACCGTCGCGCGGACGGCCTCGAGATCCGCCTCCGTGATCCAGTCAGGCTGCCGGATCATCATCCGCCATTTCCACGCCGCCCGGTCGCCTGCCCGGTACGCCTGCATGTCATCGGCCCACCACAGCCCCTCGAGCGGGCCGACCACGCAATCGCGGTCATGAACCGATTTCGACCGGAACTTCAGCCCGTAGGACAGGCTGTAGAGTGCGGAAACGGCCGCGGTGTAGCCGGGCGAACTCTGCGGATCGCCCTGCCCTTCGGCACTTAGAAACTGCCATTCGGGAACATCGACCAGTTCCCACCGGTCGGTCTTACCCGTGTAGAATGTCCTGTCGGTTCTCTTGAAATCGATCTTGTCCATGTCAGCCTCTCCAACCGCTGCGCTTCAGCCGAGCTGCATGTGGATTTCAGTCAGCAATTCGGTCGGCGCGGCATCGAGCGGCGTGTTCAGATAGCGCTCCACCGCCGGTGCCGGACCGGCGCTTTCGCCGCTCGCCGCCAGCCAGGGCCCGAAGAACCAGTGATAGGCCTTGGCCAGTTCCGCATAGGGACCCTTGTGGGTCAGCACCGCATAGCGGCCTGCCGGCAGCACGCAGGTTTCCATCCCGTCCGGTGGCACAGAACCGGGCTTCAGCGCCATGCCGGCCAGTGACCTGAGCGCTTCGGGCGGGGTGATGTCGGGATCGGAGAAATAGACCGCGGCCATGCCCGCTGATTTCTCCCAGCCGCCTGTCGCCGCCATGTGCGAGCCGAACCGCTCGAAGGCCGCGCCAACATCAATATAGGGTCCGGTGTGGGCAAGCCCTGCAATCACCACCGGTTCGTGCTCTTCTATGCAGACATCATACATGTCTTCGGTCTCCCGCCAGTCAGGATTGTCATAGCGCCGGTGACCGCCCTCGGCGCGATAGCGAAGCGGTGGCAGACCGAAATCGGATTTGAAGGCCTGGGAGAAAGCGCGCGGATTGGTGTATCCCGACCTCTCCGCGATCTCTTCGATCGGCAAAGTGCCGTTGACCAGGTCCGAGGCTGCACGGTGCAACCTCAGCCGTCTGACCGTCTGCCACACGGTTTCCCCGGTCAGTCCGCGATAGGTGCGGTGCCAGTGAAAGCGGGACAGGCAGGCGATGTCGGCAAGGTCGTCGAGATTGAGCGGCCCATCGAGATTGGCGCGGATATGTGACCGCACCCGCTCGAGCCGTTCGCGATAATCCCTGATGTCTTGCGTCGTCGCCATGCCTCTCCCTCCGTCGGTCGACAGAGTAACAGCACACCGCGACCGCACAAATCTTGCTGAATTGCTTACCCCGGCACCGGCCGATGATTCCTGCAAACGCAAAACGCCCGGGACAGTCCCGGGCGTTTGACGAAATCAAATATTCAAGAACCGGCCGCGCAGTCAGCCTATCCGATGGCGGCCGCCACTGCGTCTACCGCCGCGCTGGCCTTGGTCCCGTCCGGGCCACCGGCCTGGGCCATGTCGGGCCGTCCGCCACCGCCCTTGCCGCCGATGGCTTCGGAGCCAGCACGCACCAGATCGACCGCCGACAGTCGCGATGTCAGATCCTCTGTGACGCCGACCACAATGCTGGCCTTGCCGTCTTCGCTGACTGCGACAAAGGCCGCCACGCCGGATCCAAGCGACGCCTTGGCGGCATCGACCAGCCCCTTGAGCTCCTTCGGCGCCACACCGGTAACCACCTTGCCGAGATATTTCACCCCGCCGATGTCGCGGCTTTCATCGCTGCCCGCGGCACCGCCGCCGCCCAGCGCCAGCTTCTTGCGTGCTTCGGTAAGCTCGCGCTCGAGCTTCCTGCGCTCGTCCATCAGCGCTTCGATCCGCGAGGGAACGTCTCCGGGCTGCACCTTGAGCAGTGATGCTGCCTGCCTGAGCTTCTCGTCCTGCTCGCTCAGGTGCTGGCGCGCGGCATCGCCAGTCAATGCCTCGATGCGGCGCACCCCGGCGCTTACCGCGCTGTCCGACAAGACCCGCACCAGGCCGATCTCGCCGGTGGCGGCGACGTGGGTGCCGCCGCACAGCTCGACCGAGTAAGGACGGTTGGCCTTGACCCCGCGCATGGCCGTGCCCATCGACACCACCCGCACCTCGTCGCCGTATTTCTCGCCGAACAATGCCATGGCGCCCTCGGCAATGGCGTCATCGACCGCCATCAGCCGCGTTGTCACCGCGCTGTTCTGAAGGATGATCTCGTTGGCCATGGTCTCGACCTCGGCCAGTTCTTCCGCTGTCATCGGCTTGGGGTGAGAGACATCGAACCTGAGCCGCTCGGGCGCAACCAGCGATCCCTTCTGCGCCACATGGGTGCCAAGCACCTCCCGGAGCGCTTCATGCAGAAGATGGGTGGCCGAATGATTGGCGCGGATCTTCGCCCGCCGGGAATGATCGACGGCCAGCTGCGCCACCGCGCCCTTCGTCACGGCGCCCGAAACCACCTTCGCCCGGTGCACGAACAGGCCTTCGCCACGCTTCTGCGTGTCGCTGACTTCGAGCTGGTAGCCTTCGCCCGAAATTTTGCCCTGGTCGCCCATCTGGCCGCCGGACTCACCATAAAACGGCGTCTGGTTGACCACGACATCGACCAGGTCACCGGCTTGCGCTGTGTCCACCTGCTTGCCGTCGCGGACCAGCGCCTGGATCACGCCCTCGGCGGTCTCTGTATCATAGCCGAGGAAATCGGTGGCGCCGGCCTTGTCCTTGATCTCGAACCAGATCGTTTCGGTCGCCGCATCACCCGAGCCGGACCAGTGCTTGCGCGCCTCGGCCTTCTGACGCTCCATCGCCTCGCTGAAACCCGCCGTGTCGACATCGACGCCGCGCTGCCGGAGCGCATCCTGGGTCAGGTCGAGCGGGAAGCCATAGGTATCATAGAGCTTGAAGGCGGTCTCGCCATCGAGCCGGTCGCCCTCGCCAAGCTCGGCGCTGGCTTCGTCAAGCAGGCTGAGCCCGCGTTCCAGCGTCTTGCGGAAGCGGGTTTCCTCAAGCTTCAGGGTTTCCGAGATCAGCGCTTCGGCACGCTGCAGCTCCGGATAGGCGCGGCCCATCTCGGCCACCAGCGTCGGCAGCAACCGGTACATCAGCGGATCGCGCGCACCGAGAAGCTGCGCATGGCGCATGGCCCGGCGCATGATCCGGCGGAGCACATAGCCGCGGCCCTCATTGGACGGCAGCACCCCGTCAGCAATCAGGAACGAGGCCGAACGCAGATGGTCGGCAATCACCCGGTGGCTGGCTCGGTTCTTGCCCTCGGCGGGGACGCCGGTGGCATCCTCCGAGGCAGAAATCAGCCGGCGGAACAGATCGATGTCGTAATTGTCGTGCTGCCCCTGCAACAGCGCCGCAATGCGCTCAAGCCCCATGCCGGTATCGATCGACGGCCGCGGCAGGTCGACCCGCTCATCGGTCGTGATCTGCTCGAACTGCATGAAAACCAGGTTCCAGATCTCGATGAAGCGGTCACCGTCTTCATCCGCCGAACCGGGAGGCCCGCCCCAGATATGATCGCCGTGATCGTAGAAGATCTCGGAACAGGGGCCGCATGGTCCGGTATCACCCATCGCCCAGAAATTGTCATTGGTCGGGATCCGGATGATCCGGCTTTCGGGAATTCCGGCGATCTTGCGCCACAGATCGAAAGCATCGTCATCGGTGTGGTAGACCGTGACCAGCAGCCGCTCCTTGTTGATCGCGAAATCCTTCGTCAGAAGGTTCCAGGCAAGCTCGATCGCGCGCTCCTTGAAATAGTCGCCAAAGGAGAAATTGCCGAGCATCTCGAAGAACGTGTGATGGCGCGCGGTGTAGCCGACATTGTCGAGGTCGTTGTGCTTGCCGCCGGCACGCACGCATTTCTGCGAGGTCGCCGCCGTCGAATAGGGACGGTGTTCGAGTCCCGTAAAGACATTCTTGAACTGCACCATGCCCGCATTGGTAAACATCAGTGTCGGGTCATTGCGCGGCACCAGCGGGCTTGAGGCCACAACTTCATGCCCGTTTGTCTTGAAATAGTCGAGAAACGCCGACCGGATTTCGTTCACGCCACTCATGATCAACCCTTTGTCTGATAGGCAGGCAGTCCCGGAAACCGTGCCAGATGACCGTTCCGGAGTCCGCATCGCGACTTGCGGACCGCCGCTTTTATCGTTCGCCCGGATGCCTGTCCAGACGCCAGCCGCCGCACGCTCAACGGAAAACCGGCCCCAGGCCCTTCAAGGGACCGGCGACCGGCTCAAAACAGCGCGATGGCTGCGAAAACGGCCTACATTTCGGCCGCACCATCGCTGTCGTCGTTATCCTCGCCGCCACTGCGGCCATCCTCGAGGAACTTCTCGGCGATCAGCCCGGCGTTCTGTCGGAGCGCCAGTTCGATCTCGTCGGCCAGCACAGGATTGTCGCGCAGGAACTGCTTGGCGTTCTCGCGCCCCTGCCCCAGCCGCTGGCTGTTGTAGGAGAACCAGGCGCCGGATTTCTCGACGATGCCGGCCTTGACGCCGAGATCGACCAGTTCGCCCATCTTCGACACGCCCTCGCCATACATGATGTCGAACTCGACCTGCTTGAAGGGCGGCGCCATCTTGTTCTTGACCACCTTGACCCGGGTCTGGTTGCCGACCACCTCGTCGCGGTCCTTGACCGAACCGATGCGGCGGATGTCGAGGCGCACCGAGGCGTAGAATTTCAGCGCATTGCCGCCGGTGGTGGTTTCGGGAGAGCCGAACATCACGCCGATCTTCATGCGGATCTGGTTGATGAAGATCACCATGCAGTTCGACCGCGAGATCGAGGCGGTGAGCTTCCTGAGCGCCTGGCTCATCAACCGCGCCTGCAGGCCGGGAAGGCTGTCGCCCATCTCGCCCTCGATTTCAGCCCGCGGCGTCAGCGCCGCCACCGAATCGACCACCAGAACATCAAGGGCGCCCGAGCGGACCAGCGTGTCGGTGATTTCAAGCGCCTGCTCGCCATTGTCGGGCTGCGAAATCAGCAGGCTCTCGAGATCGACGCCGAGCTTGCGGGCATAGACCGGGTCGAGCGCATGCTCGGCGTCAATGAAGCCGCAGATGCCGCCCTTCTTCTGGGCTTCGGCGATGGTCTGAAGCGCCAGCGTGGTCTTGCCCGAGCTTTCAGGCCCGAAAATCTCGATCACACGGCCACGCGGCAGGCCGCCAATGCCGAGCGCGATGTCGAGCCCCAGCGAGCCGGTCGGAACCGTCTCGATCTCGACCACGCCCTCATTGGCGCCGAGCTTCATGATCGAGCCCTTGCCGAATGAACGTTCGATCTGGGAAAGTGCGGCGTCGAGCGCCTTGCTTTTGTCCACGGATTTTTCCTCTACCAGCCGCAAAGAGTTCTGTGCCATTCGGTCCACCTTTAGGTTATCGTGCCATCGCAAGCAATGAGTGCTCGTTTGTCCAATTTGTACCCTATTTGTTCCGACTTCGCAAGGCCACATCAAGGCACTGAAATACAATGACAAATCCCTTCATGTTCTTTTTTTGTTTTTCAATTGCGGAGAGAGCTGCCGCAGGCGGGGCGGCGGTCAATCACCATTGCTTGCGGCGCGGGGCGATTCGCCCTGGCGCGGCTCTGGGGGGACATTGAGATGGCGCGCATTCTGGCAATCGGCGGCGCCCATATCGACCGCAAGGGCTGGCTTTCGGCCCCGCACCAGCCCGGCGCCTCCAATCCCGGCCGCTGGGAGACCGAGGCCGGCGGCGGCGCCTTCAACGCGGCGCGCAACCTCTCCCGGCTCGGCCACCAGGTCACCCTCGTCGCCCCCCGCGGCGGTGATGCGGCTTCCGACATGGTTGCCCGCGCGGCCGACGAGGCGGGTATCGAGGATTGCCCGCTGACCTTTCTCGACCGCGCCACGCCGAGCTACTCGGCGATCCTCGAGCCAGACGGCAATCTGGTCACGGCACTGGCCGACATGGCGCTCTACGATCTCATCCCGGCGCGCCGGCTGCTGACGTCGCGGCTGCGCAAGCGCCTCACTGGCGCCGATCTGCTGCTGATGGATTCCAACCTTCCGGCAAGCGCCCTCATCGCGATGGCCGAGGCTGCATATGAGCGCGGCCTGCCGCTCGCCGTCATTGCCGTTTCCCCGGCCAAGGTGGTGCGCTGGAAGCCAAGCCTGTCGAAGATCAGCTGTCTCGCCATGAATGCCGCTGAGGCCGCAGCCTTGACCGGCGCGCCGGCGCAATCGCCCGATGACTGGCAGGCGATGCTTTCTGCGAGCGGGCTGAAAGGCGGCCTTGTCTCCGCCGGCGCGGGCCCGGTGGCGGCCTTTGCCTCCCTGCCCTCTACCACCGCATCCAGCGTATTGGTGCCGCCACCGCTCGACGATGTCCGCGATGTGGTCGGCGCCGGAGATGCCCTCGCCTCGGGCTATCTCGACGGCTGGCTGGCAGGAGACACAATCGGCGACAGCCTCACCCGTGGCATCGCGCTGGCCCGGCTGATAGCATCGGTGCGCGGCCCCGTGCGGCAGGATTTGTCACGCGAGCTGCTTGCGCAGGCGCTCCAGACCATGCCAAAGCCGGCCCAATACGAAAATCCCGCTGCAGGAGCCCCCGCATGACAGCCCCCCTCACCATCGAAACCACGCCGGAAGTGAAGGCCGCCCTGTCGGCGGGCCGCCCGGTGGTGGCGCTCGAATCCACCATCATCACCCATGGCATGCCCTGGCCGGGCAACCGCGACATGGCGCTCGAGGTCGAGGCCGTCATCCGTTCGGAAGGCGCCGTGCCCGCCACCATCGCGGTGATCGACGGGCGCCTGCATGCGGGCCTAGACGAGGCCGCCATCACCGCGCTCGCCCAGGCGAAAGATGTGATGAAACTCTCGCGCGCCGACTTTGCCTATGCGCTGGCCGAAGGCCGAACCGGCGCGACCACGGTCGCCGCCACAATGATGGCGGCCCACCTCGCAGGCATTTCGGTCTTTGCCACCGGCGGGATCGGCGGCGTGCACCAGGGCGCTGCGGAAAGTTTCGATATCTCCGCCGATCTCGATGAACTCGGCCGCACCCCGGTCATCGTCGTCTCCGCCGGCGCCAAGGCCATTCTCGACATTCCCAAGACACTTGAAGCACTGGAGACCCGCGGCGTGCCGGTGGTGGCTTACGGCCAGGACGCCATGCCCGCCTTCTGGTCGCGCGAGTCCGGCCTGAAGGCCCCGCTCAGGCTCGACGACCCGGCCGCCATCGCCCGTTTCGAGGCGACCCGCCGAATGCTCGGCGGCCATGGCGGCATGCTGATCGCCAACCCGGTGCCGGTCGAAGACGAGATCGCGGCCTCCGAGATGAACCGCCACATCGCCGCGGCCCTGGCCACCGCAAAGGCAAAGAGCATCGAGGGCAAGGCGGTCACACCGTTCCTGCTCGGCGAGATCCTGAACCTGACCGATGGCGCAAGCCTCAAGACCAACATCGCGCTGGTGCTCAACAATGCCCGCCTCGCCGCCCGCATCGCAGCCGCCCTCGCCTCCCCCGCCATCTGATCGCCCGCCGAACCAGCCAACCGAGAGGACATTCACGATGAAGCCACCCCGCCGCACCGGCAGCGCCTTCGAGCGCGCCGAAGCCGCCTTCAAGTCCGCAACCACCAAGCCGGTTGAGGCAGCGTCCAGGCCCGCGCCCAAGACCATTGGCGTGCCTGAAGGCAAGGAAACGGTCTCGATCCGCCTCGACCGGGCCGTGCTCGAGCATTTCCAGGAAGACGGTCCCGGCTGGCAGGACCGCATCAACGCGGCACTTCGCATCGCCGCGGGGCTGGAAGGGGAATAGGGTTCGGCGTCCGGTGATAAGTTGGCCCGCTCCCGGAATTCCGTCATCCCGGCCTTGAGCCAGACAAGCGAAGCGACGTCGCAGACAGCGGGATCCGGTGACCCGACGTCTGCCGGGTCGAAAGACTGATTCAGCCCAGGGAGTTGGGCTGGCTGGATTCCGGAACAGGTCCGGAATGACGGGGGATGATTGCCATTGCGCGCCCTGACAATCCCCTTGCAGCCCCCATGAGTTCCGCGACAACCGCTATCGCACCATCAGCAAATCCCTCAGCCCCCAGCCCGACACAAAAAGACCCGGCCGCTTGCGCAGCCGGGTCCGGTGTCGCCTCAAACGATCTGTTCGTCGCTGATCAGCTCAGCGGCGAGATCTGGATTGTCACGCGGCGGTTGGCGGCACGGCCGGCCTCCGTGCCGTTGTCGGCGATCGGCTGGCTTTCGCCAAACCCTTGCGTGAAGAAGCGGCGCGGGTCGTTGCCCTGCGAGATCAGGTAGCTCGTTACCGACTGCGCCCGCTGCTGCGACAGTGTCAGGTTGTAGCTGTCCGACCCGGTCGAGTCGGTATGGCCTGCCACGTCCACCAGCGAGCGGTTGAACTTCTGCAGCACCAGCGCCACCGAATTCAGCGTGTCGTAGAACTGCGGCTTGACCGCCGACTGGTCGGTATCAAAGGTGATGTTGGAGGGCATGTTGAGCACGATCTTGTCGCCAACTCGGGTCACCGACACGCCGGTGCCCTGCAATTGCGCGCGCAATTGCGCTTCCTGCTGGTCCATGTAGCCGCCCACCGCGCCACCGGCGAGCGCGCCGATGCCCGCGCCGATCAGCGCGTTGCGGCGGTCGTCGCCGCCGGCCAGCGTGCCCAGCGCCGCCCCGCCGAGCGCGCCAAGCGCCGCGCCGCCGGCCAGGTTGGAAACCTTCTGCTGACCGGTATAGGGATCGGTCGTGCAGCCGGAGACGAAGACGGCGGCAAGCGCCGCGATCAGGAGTTTGGATTTCATGATGGCCCCTCTTGGCGAAACTCGAAAATCGGACTTTAGCGGAAAATGCGGCAGGATGATGAATATTCTGTCACCGCAAAATTAACCCTGTGCCGGGCGGCGCTGCCCCTGCGCCCCGCTCCGCCTTCCTTTTGTGTTCCGCTGCGCTCTCCTCTCGTCATCCTCGGCCTCCGAGCAAGACAAGCGAAGCGACGTAGTGCCTCCGAGGATCCATTCCGTGATCCATCCACGTGTCACTTTGTTTGGAGAGACAACGGAATGGATCCCAGGGTCGCGGCCCTGGGATGACGACGGGAGGTGCAGCAATCACCCGCGCCCAACGTCCAGCCATTCCAGAAATCGCTGCCCTCCGCCAGCGGATTGGGATTGTCCGTGCCGCGATAGGAGATGACGGTTTCGCCGTTCCACTGATAGGCGACCGCGTAGAAGCCGGCGGCTTCTGCTATCCCCTCGATATCTTGTGCATCTTGAACAACGGTTGCATTTCCGATCTGTGATCCAACCCGGCCCAGACCATCAGAATCTACGCCATCAACGACATTCTGCCCATCGCCAATGCCTGCATCGTAGCCACGGTTGTAGGCATCCATCGACAGAATGGCCAAGAACAGTTTAGGCGAGATACTCGTGGTCATGATCAATTGCTCCTGAGATATCCGATTTCGGGCGGCAGCGTATTGGTGAATGGATTTTTTGGATCTGTTCGGTAGGCGGAAAGATTGTCCAACCACCCCAGCACCGCCTCCACCCGGCCCATGGTCACCGGCTCGTCGGTGATCGCAAGCGTGATCGAGGAGAGCGCATAGCCGGGGCCGAACTGGGCTGCGAGATCGTCGGGATCGACGCGTTGAACGCTCGCCGGGTCATTGATGTCGGCGAAGGTGACCAACAGCGGGTAAGCCTCGACCGGAAGGACAAGCGGCTCCTTCAGTCCGAGAATGGCCCGGCTGTTGTCCTTCATGCTGGCGCCGCGGCCATCCTTGTTGCGGAACTGGTAGAGCAGCTTGCTGTCCATGCCCTTGAGCAGCGTAAACAGATAGCGCCCGTTGCCGAGCTTCACCACGGGAGCTTCCCCCGTCAGATTGAAGCCGCCGCCCTTGGCATCGCCTACGATAAAGGGAATGCCGCCGCTCCACGAGACTTCCATGACGCTTGCGCCGGACACTTCGCCATTCGGGGTTGCGACCGTGACTGTCACCTTCTGCTGCCAGCTGACATCATTGCCGCAGCCGGCCAGCCCCGCGACGGCCAAGGCCAGTACCAAACCCGTCCAAAACCCGCGCCAGTCACTCATGCGTACTGCCCTCCACTCTCGTCATCCTCGGCCTCCGAGCAAAACAAGCGAAGCGCCGTCGTTGCCTCCGAGGATCCATTCCGTGATCCTCCGGTATACCGTTTGTCTGGAGAGATATCGGAATGGATCCCAGGGTCGGAGCCCTGGGATGACGAATGAAGTTGATGCGCCCAGAATCGACGATGTAGCCCGCGCTTGGCCTGTGTCTCCGTCGCTTCTGACTCATCGCACCCCCGCCCTCTGCAACCCAGAGACGAGCACCGTTTGCCATTGCGCACAACCCGAAATTCTATTGAGCCTGCTGGTATGCTTGACGGTCCGTTAGCACCGGCCCGCTCGAAGCGCCCGCAGATTTGCGCCCCGCCTCAGGCGTCCAGCATCTCGCGCACCGCCGTTGCCAACTGCTTGAGCGAGAACGGCTTGGCGAGGAAGCCGAACTTGGCGTCGGCGGGCAGGTTTTTCGCGAACGCGTCCTCGGCATAGCCTGAGACAAAGATGAACTTCATGTCGGGGTAATCCTTGCGCAGCTCGGTCAGAAGCGTCGGCCCGTCCATCTCCGGCATCACCACGTCGGAGACGACGATGTCGACCTTGCCTTCGAGCTCCTGCAGCACTTCCAGCGCCTCGACGCCGGTGCCGGCCTCGTGCACCTCGTAGCCGCGGGCTTCGAGCATGCGCTTGCCGCCGCGCCGCACCGCCTCCTCGTCCTCGACCAGCAGCACCACGGCCGAGCCGCCGGTGAGGTCTTCGGGTCCGTCCGAGCCTGCCTTTGCGGCTGCGCCAGGCGAACCCTCGGCAGCGGCGCGGCCGGCGGCGGCCTCGGCTTCGGCCAAAGCTGCCGCCTTCTCAGCCTCGTCCTCAACGTGGCGCGGCAGGTAGATGCGGAAAATGGTGCCCTGGCCCACTTCGGATTCGGGATAGATATAGCCTCCCGACTGCTTGACGATGCCGTAAACCATCGACAGCCCCAGCCCGGTGCCCTTGCCGACATCCTTGGTGGTGAAGAACGGCTCGAAAACCTTTTCCATCACCTCCGGCGCGATTCCCGTGCCCTGGTCGGCAACCTCGATCAGCACATAGTCGCCCACTTCCATGCCGCGGTGGTTGAGGCCTTCGACCTCGTCGGCCTCGACATTGCGGGTCCTGACGGTGATCGTGCCGCCCTCGGGCATGGCGTCACGGGCATTGACCGCCAGGTTGATCAGCACCTGCTCGAACTGCCCCAGATCGGTCTTGACCGGCCAAAGGTCGCGGCCAAATTCGAGATCGAGCTTCACATTGGTGCCGGTCAGCCGGTCGACCAGCATTCGAAGGTCCCCGATCACATCTGTCATCGACAACACCGTCGGCCGCATCGTCTGCTTGCGCGAGAACGCCAGCAACTGCCGCACCAGCACCGCGGCGCGGTTGGCGTTGCGCTTGATCTCGATGAGATCGGCAAAGCTCGAATCAGCTGGCCTCAGCGACATCAGCAGGTGATCGGCGGACAACAGGATCGCCGTCAGCACGTTGTTGAAGTCGTGCGCGATGCCGCCGGCGAGCGTTCCCACGGCATTCATCTTCTGGGTTTGCGCCATCTGCGCTTCCAGCGCCTTTTGCTCGGTGGTCTCCACCGCATAGATGATCGCGGTCTCTTCCGGCGCTTCTTCCGAATGTTCGATCACCGCGTTGACGTAGAAGCGGAAATGCCGCTCCTCGTTGTCGGCGCGGCGGCTGTCGATCGGCGCGATGTCGCCCTGCTTGTCGGCCGCCTGGGAAAGCGCGTCCTGAAAACTCTTGCGGTCATCCTCGCGCAGCACGGTCTCAAACAGCGAGCCGCGCTCCATGTCGTCGCGCGTCACCAGGCCGTGAAACATCTGCAGGAACGGTCCGTTGGTCCTCAGGATCTTACCGTCGCCGTCGACCGAGGCGATCGCCATCGGCGTGTTGTTGAAGAAACGGGTAAAGCGCATCTCGGCGCTTGCCGCATCGTGCACGCCCGAGCCGCCCTCTTCGCGGCTGATGACGATGGTCCGGCTTTCGCCCGGCGCGCCGTCGCGGGTGGCCGAAACCCGGTGCACCAGCCGCACCGGCAGGCTCTGGCCGTTGGATTTCAAAAGATCGAGATCAAGCTGCGCGGTGCGGTTGAGGCCCGGTTCGGCCTGCACCGATTCCACCAGCGCCATGCCGGCGCCGGCAACCAGGTCGCGCAGCATCACCTTGCCCGGCAGGAACGAGGTCAGGTCGATGCCCAGCCAGTCGGCCAGCGTCGCGTTGAGATAGACGATCTCGCCGTCGCGGCCCGCCGAAAAGAAGCCGACCGGCGCATGATCGAGATAGTTGATGGCGTTCTGCAGCTCCTTGAACACCATTTCCTGCTCGGTGCGCTCATGGCTGATATCGGACAATTGCCACGCCATCAGCGTGACGTCCTTTTCACCCGAGGCGACCGGCCGCCCGCGCAAGCGGTACCAGTGGCCGGCATCGGTGCTTTCCTGGCCGGCGCCCAGCGGCTGCGGCATGCGGAACTCTTCCTGCCCCTCGCGGCCCTCGCGCATGGCGTTGGTCAGCCGGTAGACGGCTTCGGCCGATTCCCGGTGGCGCGACAGGATCGCCTCTATCGACTGCACGTCGCTCGCACTGGTCGAGCCGGTCAGCCGACCGTAGGCGTGGTTGGCATAGATCACCCGGCCCTTCTGGTCGGTGACCAGCGTGCCTTCGGGATGGGTGTCGATGAAGGCGCGGGCCAGCGGGTCGGCTGTGGTTTTCGGCATGATGTCGACGAAGCCGATCACCGTGGAAACCAGGAAGAAGATGCCGACCACGGCGAGCACGCCAAGAATGCCGAGCATCAGCTCGTTGTTGAGCTTGTCCTTGAACAGGAAGAAGGTGACCGACGCGCCGATCATCACCAGCGCGAGGAAGATCAGCCTCGACACCGAGCGTGGTTTTGCGCTTCGGTCTACAAGCGCCGCCGGGTTGCCGGCCGCAGGTGTCGTCTCGGTCATGAATCGCTCTTTCGCCCCGCCACGGATCCGTCCGGTTTGAATCACATTCCGCCGCTGATGGAAAGCCCAAACACGGCTGCTTGCGGTTTGGCCGCCCAGTTTGCCGGAGAATCCGACGCCGTCCGGCGACCGCGAGGCATACCCTCGCCACATTTCACACCATATTGGATAAATCCCGCGCGCCGCTTGTGGACCGGGTGCAAAACAAGTCAAATACATTCTGGTCACGATCAGATCCGGAAAACGACCCGGATTTCATCGCCAAATCTGGACTGAAACAGGAGGACACCGGATGCCGGACAATCTTTTGGGCGGCCAGGGTGCAACTCTGCTGACCGCCATCATCATCGTCGCCGTGGCGCTTCTGGCCCTGGTCGGGGTCTTCTGGCTGATCCGCAACCGCGCCGCCTCGACCTTCATCCGCGGCGGCAAGAACCGCCAGCCCCGCCTGGCCGTGCTCGATGCCACAGCGGTCGACACACGCCGCCGGCTGGTGCTGATCCGGCGCGACGATGTCGAGCACCTGGTCATGATCGGCGGTCCGACCGACATCGTCATCGAAAGCCGCATCACCCCGCACGACGACATGCAATCCGCGCAGGCAGCCCAGCCGCGCCAGCAGCGGGCAGCACCGCCTGCGCCGGAACCGGCGCGCCCTGCCCGCGCCGCTGCCCCGGTCCAGGCCGCACCGCAACCACCCGAACGGCAGGCCCGCTCGGCCGACACCGCCGCCCCGACGCCGCCACAGGCCCGGCAGCAGCCGGTTTCGGCGCCACTGGCGGCAGCATCCGCAGGCGCCGCCGCTGCCCCGGCAGACAGCGCCCGCAGCGAGGCGGCGGACCTGCTGGAAACCGCCCGGAACAGGGTTTTCGAGGAGCCGTCCTTTGAGGACGCCGGCCTTGATGAGGACCTGTCAGCCGCCCCGAAACCGGCGCCGCCTGCGCAAGCCCGGCAACAGCCCGCACCCGCTTCGCGTCCCGAGGTTTCCCAGGCCGCATCGCCGGGCGCAAGACTGGGCGCCGGACCGGGCACCGCAGCCGCCGACCCGATCCAGGCCAAGGCCGTCGATGTGCTTGACACCGTCAGGACCCGGGTTTTTGAAGAACCGAGTTTTGACGAGAGCGCCTTTGACGAACTGACCTCCGCGCCGCAGCCGGACCCTGCCCGCGCCACCCGCCCCGCTCCCTCGGCATCGGCCGCTCCGCCAGCTTCTGCGCCTGCGGCGGCATTGGCGGCAACCGGCTCCGGCATGGCAACCAGCCGCCCGGCTCCGGCGGCCGAGCAGCCTGCCGCGGCCTCTTCCGACTTCGAGACCGTCCTCGCCGCGGAACTGTCGCAGGACCTGACGATCGAGCCCGCACAGGACAGCCTCATCACCGCGCATTACAGCGAGCACCAGCTCGACCCCGAGGAAGCCGAACTGCTCGAAGCCCCGGAAGTCCAGCCGGAAACACAGGAATCAAGGGACTCGCTCGAGGCCGAGATGGAACGGCTGCTTGGCGACATGTCGCGCAAGACCTGAGAGTGGAACTGCTCGCCTCCATAGAACGGCTTGACCCGCCCGGCGCAGGTATGGTGCCGGACTGGATCTGGCTTGCCGCAACCTGGTTCGGCGCTGGGCTGCTGGCGCCGTTCCGGGCCGGGCTCGCCGTCTTCGCGGTGCTTCCGATGCTGGCGCTGGCAATCGCGCTTCCAAGATACGTCCTGCCGGTCCTCGCCGTTGCGATCTTCCTCGCCGGCGTTCATGTGGCAACGGAGATCGAACTGGCGACCGGCGACAAGGACGACCGCCGGATCGTGATTGACGAGGTCGCCGCATTCGTCCTCGGAGCCGCCATCATTCGCCAGGCGGGATGGAAAATGCTTGTGCCGTTCGCGGTCATCTTCCTGTTTCTGGACCGGCTCAAGCCCTGGCCGATGGCCTATGTCGAGCAACTGCCCTCGGGCTGGGGCGTGATGGCGGATGACCTTGTGCCGGCAGTGATCCTCGGCGTGCTGTTCATGGGCGTTCAGACCCTGATCAAACGACGGACGACCTGAACCCGGCCTCAGCGCAGCAGACCGATGTGAGAGTGCGCAAGCCCGTTCAAGCCGCGTTGGGGGAATCCGGAGCCTTGCTGACCAGCAGCTTGTCGATGCGGCGGCCATCAAGATCGATGATCTCGAAGCGCCAGCCTTTCGCCGTAAAGCTTTCGCCGAGCGCAGGCAGGCGCTTCATTTCGTCGATGGCGAAGCCGGCCACAGTCTCGTAGTCGAAATCCTTGTCGAGCGAGAACCCCATTTCATCGGCAAACTCGTCAATTGGCATCCAGCCCGAGACGAGAAAAGAGCCGTCTTCACGCTCCAGCATGGCGGCCTCCTCGGTGGTGTCCTCACGAAACACCCCGGTGATCGCCTCCAGCACATCGCCCGACGAAATGACCCCTTCAAAATGGCCGTATTCGTCATAGACCAGCACCATGTGAGAAGGTGACTTGCGCAGCGACCCGATCACATCCATCGCTCCCGACCGGTCGGACACCACCGGCGCGTCGCGCATCAGGCTGCGAACGTCAAGATTGGCGCCCTGCAGGAAGGCGTCCAGCGCATCCTTGACGAAGATGACACCGATGATCTCGTCCGTGGGCCCGTTTCGAACCGGAAGGCGGGTCCGGTTCGAGTTGCGCAACTGCTCGCGGATATCGGCCGGATCATCCTCGATGTCGATGACCTCCACCTCGCGGCGCGGCGTCATCAGACCGCGCGCCGTGCGATCGGCAAGCCGCATGACGCCCGATATCATTTCCGATTCCGCTGTTTCGATCACACCGGCGCTCTGCGCCTCGGCCAGCACCGAACGGACCTCCTCGTCGGTCATCCTCTGGTTTGTTTCACCCTTTTGGCCCAGAAGCGCCAGAACCGCCTTCCCCGAGGCGTTCAGCAGCCAGACCAGAGGCAGGGCGACCCTCGACAGCATCGCCATCGCCGGCGCGACCTTCGCCGCCACGGCTTCCGGCGCCCGCAAGGCGATCTGCTTGGGCACCAACTCGCCCACGATCAGCGACAGATAGGTGATGGCCAGGACGACCGAACCGACGCCAAGGGCATCCGCCATCACGTCCGTCAGACCCCGGGCTTCGAGCCAGTCCGCCAACCGCGCGCCCAGCGTCGCACCCGAAAACGCGCCGGACAGGACGCCGACCAGCGTGATGCCGATCTGCACCGTGGACAGGAACCGTCCCGGATCCTCCACCAGGCGAAGCGCCGTGGCGGCTCCCGTGCTGCCCTGGTCGGCGAGCAGCTTCAAGCGAACGGGGCGCGAGGAGACGACAGCCAGCTCCGACATGGCGAGAACGCCATTGATCAGAATAAGGACGATGACGATAGCGATTTCGATAAACACGCGAGGTCCATTGAGTGGGTCTGGATGTCCGGTAACGCAACAGCGCCGGACTCCGGGATGCCGATGAGCCGGCCAATCCTCCCATCCTTGCATGGGAATGAATACTCACCAGGCGAAAGGACGTCGACCCCGTCGATATAAGATGCCTACCCGGACGTGAGCAATGCATCCGTGAAAATTCTGTCGCTGGCGCCTGCCGAGCTCGAAGACCGCCCCGGCTTCAATGCTCGTCCCAAGAAAGGCCACAGCCCAAAACGCCAAAACCGGCCAGAAGGCCGGTTATGCAGTCCTGTACCGATCCATCGCAACCCGATTACTCGTCGCGGTAGACCTTCTCCCGCCGCTCGTGGCGTTCCTGCGCCTCGATCGACAAGGTGGCGATAGGCCGGGCGTCAAGCCGTTTCAGGCTGATCGGTTCGCCGGTTTCCTCGCAGTAACCGTAGGTTCCGTCGTCGATGCGCGCCAGAGCCGCATCGATCTTGCCGATCAGTTTGCGTTGACGGTCGCGCGCCCGCAATTCAATGGCGCGATCCGTCTCGGACGATGCGCGATCGGCCACATCAGGGTGGTTGGCACTTTCCTCCGCGAGATGGTCAAGCGTCTCGCGAGCCTCCTTGAGAATGTCATTCCGCCAGTCAATCAGCTTGGCCCGGAAATAGGCCTTCTGCTTGGCGTTCATGAAATCCTCGTCATCCGAGGGCACATAAGAGGAAAAATCGAAGTCTTCACTCATGACGATTCTCCCGGCTAAGCCATTCCGGGGGGTGTATAGCCAGACGGGGGCATTGGTACAAGCGGTAAAGTAGCGTTTCACGGCAATTTCATTGAACTGTCAAACTGTGCCAATGCGATGAAAAAAACCAGCTTTTACGCCTGAAAAGCCCCGAAATCCGGTCGCGATTCGGTGAAATCGAGCCAACTGACGCGAGCGGTCGGGCTACATCCGGCCAGACGCGACGAATGCTGCAGTGCACTTTGTGCTTTTGGTCAATTGAAGCACCGCCGCAAATAGCTACATTCACAAGATGAGCCCGGCACCCGATACGAATCTGCGTGTTTTCCTGGTCCGCCACGCCCACGCGGCATGGGGACTTCCGGGCATGCGCGATTTCGACCGGCCGCTGGACGAGCGGGGCCGCGAGGAAGCCGCCCGCCTCGCCGCCGCCATCTCGGTCAACGGATTTGAACCCGATCTCGTACACTGCTCCAACGCCCGCCGCTGTATGGAGACATTCGAGATCCTGAATGCCAGCACGGGTGCCAATCTGAAGGTCGAGTACTCCGACGCGCTCTATGCGGCCAATCATGACGCCTATCTCGACCTGATCGCCGCGGCCGGCAACGACACCATCCGCTCACTGATGATCATCGGCCACAATCCGATGCTTGAGGACACCGCCCAGGCCCTGCTGCAGGACGATCCGGCAAGCTTCGAGACAGCGCTTGGCTCTGGCTTTCCAACCGCCGGGCTGCTGATCGTCGATTGCGGGCAAAGGGGCGTCAACGCCGTGCGCGGCGGCGCGAGCTTCGTCGGCCGGCTCTCCCCGGTCGACGCCTGACGGTCGAGGCCTGCCCCGGCTTTCACCGCTCCCGAGCGTCCCAACGCGGCAGCATCGCAATTGCCTTGCGTGCTTTTAATCGACCGGGCCATCTCCTATATCGGTAAAAGCAATTCGGAGCAGTTTCCAACGTGTCATCGCCCATAACCAGTTTCACCGACGAGGCCCTGATTGCCTTTGACACGCTCGCGGACCGGGCAAGCAATCTGATCCAGCCGACGCTGAGACTGGGCGTTACCGGGTTGTCCCGGGCCGGCAAGACGGTTTTCATCACGGCACTTGTGCACAACCTGCTGCATGGCGGCCGCCTGCCGATGTTCGAGGCTGCCCATTCCGGCAGGCTTGCCCGCTCCTTTCTCGAGCCCCAGCCCGACGACGCGGTGCCGCGGTTTCAATACGAGGATCACGCCGCCCGCATGATCAGCGATCGCATCTGGCCCGACTCCACCCGCGCCATCTCGGAATTGCGGCTGGTCGTCGAGTATGAATCGGCCAGCGGCTGGAACCGCTTCTTCTCCGGCGGCAGGCTCTGCCTCGATATTGTTGACTATCCCGGCGAATGGCTGCTCGACCTGCCCCTGCTCGGCCAGGATTTCGCCGCCTTCTCGCTCAATGCCGCCTCGCTGGCCCGGTCCCCGGTGCGTGCCGACCTGGCTGCGCCCTGGCTCGAGAAGGCCGGCACCATCGATCCGCATAAACCCGCCGACGAGGCCGATGCGCGTGAACTGGCCCGTCTCTTCACCGACTATCTCAGGGCCTGCAAGCAGGACGAACGGGCGCTGTCGACGCTTCCCCCCGGCCGGTTCCTGATGCCGGGCGATCTCGACGGATCCCCGGCGCTGACCTTTGCGCCGCTGCCCAACCTGCCCGACACGCCCGCCCCCAAAGGCTCGCTGATGGCGATGATGGAGCGGCGCTACGAGAGCTACAAGTCGGTCGTCGTCAAACCGTTCTTCCGCGAACACGTGGCCCGCCTCGACCGGCAAATCGTGCTGATCGACGCCATGCAGGCGATGAATGCCGGCCATGAGGCGGTCATTGATCTCGAGCGCGCGCTGTCGGATGTGCTGTCCTGTTTCCGCCCCGGCAGCGGCAGCCTGCTGACCAGCCTGGTTTCGCGCCGCATCGACAAGGTGCTGATCGCGGCCACCAAGGCCGATCACCTGCATCATGAAAGCCACGACCGGCTCGAAGCCATCGCCCGCCGCATCGTCGAGCGCGCCTCGAGCCATATCGGGTCGTCAGGCGCCGATATCGAGGTGCTGGCCATGGCGGCGGTCCGGGCTACCCGGGAGGCCACGGTCAGGCAGGATGGCGAAGAGCTTCCCGTCATCGTCGGCACCCCGCTTGACGGCGAGCGCATTGGTGGCGAGCTGTTCGACGGCAAGCGCAAAACGGCCATTTTTCCCGGTGACTTGCCAAAGAACCCTGATGCATTTTTCAAGGCGGTAGATGCAGCATCCAAACCACCGCTGCCCGACATCAACATCGTCCGTTTCCGCCCGCCACTGATCGAGGAAACCGAAAACGGCATCAAGCTGTCCTTGCCGCATATTCGCCTCGACCGGGCCTTGGACTATCTCCTGGGAGACCGCCTGGCATGACCACCGGCAACGACGCCAATTCCCCCACCCGCAAGCCACGGTCCTTCAGGGTGAATGAGCCGGAAGGCAAGACAGCTTCCGCACCATCCGGCGAAGAGCCCCGGACAGAGCAAAAACCGCGCAAGCCAGCGGCCATCCCCGTCACGGTTTCCATGACGTTGGAGGAAGACGACCCGTTCCTGTCGCAGCCGGAAGAGCTTGACGGCCTGACCCCGCCACCCGCGAAACCCCGCCGCCGCCGGATGACCCCGGGCAAGATCCTTCTGGCCAGCCTCGGCTTCCTTCTGGCCCTGGCCTTGGGCGTCTGGACGGACGCTCTGATCCGCAGCCTGTTCGAGCGCATTCCCTGGCTCGGCTGGGCCGCGATTGCGGCAGCAGCCATTGCCGCCGTGGCGCTGCTGGCGCTGATCATCCGTGAGATCATCGGCATCCGCCGCCTGGCCAAGGTCGCGCATCTGCGTGAGGCCGTCGCGGCAAAGTCCCGGTCGGCGACGCCGAAGGAGGCCCGCGCGCTTGCCGGCGAAGTCTCGGCGCTGATCGCCGTCAATCCGCTCTCGGCGCGCGGCCGGAAGAACCTCGAGGCGCTCGATGACGAGATCATTGACGGCCCGCACTATCTGGCCTTTGCCGAACGCGAGCTGATGACGCCTCTCGACCGCCAGGCCCGGCAACTCACCGTCAACGCGGCCCGCCGGGTGTCCGTCGTCACCGCAGTCAGCCCGCGCGCCTTCGTCGATCTCGCCTATGTCGGCTTCGAGGCCATCCGCCTGATCCGCGCCATGGCCGAGCTTTACGGCGGACGGCCGGGCGCCATCGGCATGATCCGTCTGTTCCGCGATGTCATCGCCCATCTGGCCGTGACCGGCGCCATCGCCGCCGGCGACAGCCTGATCCAGCAGGTGGTCGGCCATGGCATGGCAGCGAAGCTCTCTGCCCGGCTTGGCGAAGGCGTGATCAACGGGCTGATGACAGCCAGAATCGGCATCTCGGCGATGGACCTGTGCCGCCCGATGCCGTTTGCAGCACTCAAGCGGCCCGGCATCGGTGACTTCATGTCGGACATCGCGGGCTTTGCCGGCAAGTCGGCGGGCAGCGGAAAAAGCACCGACGGGCTATGAATTTCCCCGAAACTGTGGATTAATCGGCGCCGATTACGGTCCATTAACCATTCTGGGTCACTTTCAGACCTCGTCTCCAGCCGCAACAGGTGTGACCATGTTCTCCAAGTTTCGCATCATCCCGCTTTGTCTTGCGGCAATCATCCTCTCCCCCGCCTCGCCCTCTGTCGCACGCGACAAGGATACGGTCTTCTTCGAATCCGTGGCCGGCGAGTGGAAGGGCCCGGGCGAAATCGTCGCCGGAAAATACAAGGGGACGAAATTCGTCTGCAATCTGAGCGGCGACCCGGTTCAGGGCAGCGCCGCGGGCATTTCGCTTGACGGTCATTGCCGTGTCGGCGTCTTCAACCAGAAAATGTCGGCGCTGATTACCCGCAAGGGCAAGACCTATACCGGCCGCTTTCTTGACGGCTCCGCCGGCGACGGCCTCGACATCGTTTCGGGCAAGATCAGCCGCGACCGCGCCGTCATGGCGATCAACCGCAAGACGCTCGACGGCGCCATGATTGCCCGCCTCCACGACGAGGAAACCATGAACGTCACCATTTCCGTCAAGGTCGGACAGGAAATGGTCCCGGTGATCGGCATGACCCTCAAGCGCGGCGCCCGCAAGGTTGCCTCCGGCATCCTGCGCTGAAGCCAGCCTGCCGGCCTAAGCCTCGTCCCGCCACCAGTCGCCGGTGCGGGTCAGCGCCTCGATCCCTTCGGAATCCACCTCGCTCGACCAGTCGGCGATACTTTGCAGATTGACCACGGCCCGCGGCGCGATGTCGGCCAGCGGCACCATCACGAAGGCGCGCTCGGTCATCCGCGGATGCGGGACCGTCAGATCGGTATGGTCTGAGAGAAAATCGCCATGCAGCAGAACGTCGAGATCGATCGTCCGCGGCCCCCAGCGGTCGGTCCGCACACGGTCAAGCTGCAATTCGATATCAAGGCATACCCTGAGCAACTCGTGCGGATCGAGGGTCGTCTCCACCAGCGCGCAGGCGTTATGGAACCATTCCTGGTCGGTCTTGCCCCAGGGCGGTGTCCGGTAAAGCCGTGACACGGTGCGGATCGAAACGTCGTCGCGCGCATCAAGCAGCTTGAGCGCCCGCGCCATGGTCCGGCGCGGATTGCCGATATTGCCGCCGAGCCCGATCGCCGCAATGACCTTCTTCACCTCAGGCACGATGCTCGACCGTCACTTCGACATGGTCGAGGATACCCGGAACCGCAGCACTCGGCTTGCGCACCGTGATCCGGGCCAGACGGATCTGTGCAAACCGGGCGGTCAGCGCCGTGGCGATGTCCATCGCCAGCGCCTCGATCAGGTAGCGCCGCTTGCCGGTAACGATGTCCTCGATCACCTTGAACGCAATGCCGTAGTGCACCGTGCCCTCGATGTCGTCGGTTTGAAGCGCATCGCCCGGATCGACTTCCAGCTCGGCGTCGACGAAGAAGCGCTGGCCGAGGAACTCCTCCTCGTCATGCACGCCGTGGCGGGCGAAGAAAGCGCAATTGGCAAGGCGGATTGTGTAAGTGTCAGCCATGGCCGGGTTCCTTTTTGCGGCTGCTTTGAACCATCGCGTCGGCGACCGCAAGCCCGTCCCTGTTGAATGCCACATTGTGTACCCGAAACATCGCGGCACCGGCGAGCCTGAGCGCGACGCTGGTCGCAACGGTCCCGACATCGCGGTCCGCTGCCTCTCGCCCCGTCAGCCCGCCGATGAAGCGCTTGCGCGAGGTCCCCGCAAGCAGCGGCAGGCCGAGCGCATGCAGTTCCGCAAACCGCGCCATCAGTTCGAGATTGTCATCCGCGTCCTTGGCAAAGCCGAACCCCGGATCAAGCAGGATCCTGTCGTCTTCGATCCCCGCCTTCCGCGCAATCTCCAGCGACGTGGCGAACCAGAAGAACTGGTCTTCGACGAGATCGGGCAGACACTCACGTTCGCGGCCGGTATGCATGATCGCCACCGCGGCGCCGGCCTCGGCGGCAACCTGCGCCATCGCGGGCTCGCGCTGCAGCCCCCAGACATCGTTGATCATGTGCGCCCCGGCGGCAAGCGCCAGCCGCGCGGTCTCCGCCCGCCATGTGTCGACCGAGATCAGCACATCGTCATGCCCGGCCAGCGCCTCGATCACCGGCAGCACCCTGCGCTGCTCTTCCAGTGCGCTTACAGGATCTGCGCCCGGCCGGGTCGATTCGCCACCGATATCGACGATATCGGCCCCCTCCCCGACCATCGCCAGCGCCGCCTCGACGGCGACGCGCGGATCAGCGTGCAGCCCTCCATCGGAGAATGAATCCGGCGTCACGTTGACAATGCCCATCACCCGCGCCCGGGGACCAAGGCCGATCACCCGGTCGCGGCCAAGGCGCAGAATGTTCGGGTCAAACACGGAGTCTGGCGGCAGTTGCATGGGGAAGGATCCTGTCACCTGTGGCAAATTGGCTTGCGCTTCCTGTTGCATGAGCCCGCTCCATGACGCAAGTTCGGGCTTCGTGTTTGTTAACGGGAGTCTGCAATGCGCCGCCTGGGCACCACTGTCACCGCCCTGACATTGCTGTGCGCATCAGCCATCGCGGTGGCGTCTGCACCGCTGATCAAGAAGACCTATTCCTACTTCAACATCTCCGGGCTGACCGGGGCCGATCTCGAGCGCGAACTGTCCAAACACGGACCGATGCTGGCGGAAACCGGCATCCGCCATCCCGGGGCCACCAAGATCAAGCTCGGCGGATCGGTCGACTACAGGAATTCAGACGGCAGATGCCGCGTGCTCGACGCCAAGGTGACGCTCGAGACCCATCTCACCCTGCCGCGCTGGACCGACCGCAACCGCGCCAACCGAGAAACCGTGCTGGTCTGGGACACGCTGTCGTCCGACATCAAGCGCCACGAGGAGCGCCACGCCGAAATCGCCCGGCAGTATGCCCGCAAGCTCGAAAAGACGCTTGAAGCGCTGCATCCCGAGCGCAACTGCCAGCGGATGGAAGCCAAGGTCGACGCGACCAGCAAGCGGATCATCGAGGAACACGCCGCCGACCAGCAGAGGTTCGACCGGGTCGAGGCCGCAAGCTTTGAACGCCGCATGCTCAGAATGCTGCGTTTCAAGGCAGCCAAGCAGAACAACCGCAGCTGACCCCTGGCTCGCGGCAAGAAGCACCCGGTTTGCCGGCGGTCCGGCATCGACGCCTGAAGCGGACAGGAATCCCCCCGCTTCCATAAGGGAAGCTTTTCGGCATCAACAATCGGCAAAGTGAAACGACGCGCGCAAGAGCTGTCTGGCACAGCAAAGGCGCGTTTGCGGCAACTCTCGCTCAACTAAGCTTCGCCCAAGACCAAACAGTTCCACTATATGGACTAAGATTAACGCTGAACATCTCGCCAACTAAGGCGTACCCCAAGTTTCCACCGGGCATTACTTCCAATATTCGCACAAGCTTCATTGTATAAGAGTGTGCTTAAGGGGCAGTTTTCAGCATTTGATTCGGGTTCCCCGGCGCATGGATGTCACCTGACGGTCCTCCCTCGTCAGGTTTGATACCTGAGCGCCCATTGGCCCCGCTTTGCCGTAACGGGAAAGCGGGGCTCTTTTTGCGGTTTTTCCGGGAATGCTGCGCTGGGCCTGTGTCTTACTGGACGCCGAGCTTCTTCTGCAGGCTGGTCGACGATGTGGTGTACTGGAACACCATCTTCTCGCCCGGATGCGCCAGCCGCTTGACCGCCTGGGTCATCAGCGCGGCTTCGTGGAAGCCCGACAGGATCAGCTTGAGCTTGCCCGGATACCAGTTGATGTCGCCGATGGCGAACACGCCGGGAATGCTGGTCTCGAATTTCTCGGTGTCGACCTTGATCAGGTTTTCATGCTGGTTGAGGCCCCAGTCGGCAATCGGACCGAGCTTCATGGTCAACCCGAAGAACGGCAGCATCCGGTTGCAGGCAACCTCGACCTCTCCGTCGGGTCCCTTGATCGTGGCGCCCTCAAGCTGGCCGTTCTCGCCCTTCAGCCCGGTTACCTGGCCGACTTCGAACTTGATCTTGCCCTCTTCGCGCATCGCGAACATCTTGTTGACGCTGTCGGGAGCTGCGCGGAATTCGGGCCGGCGGTGCACCAGCGTCACCGATTTGGCCACCGGCTGCAGGTTCAGCGTCCAGTCGAGCGCCGAATCGCCGCCGCCGACGATCAGCAGATCCTTGTCGCGGAACTCTTCCATCCGGCGGACCGAATAGAACACGCTCTTGCCTTCATAGGCCTCGATGCCCGGCACCGGCGGCCGTTTCGGCTGGAACGATCCGCCGCCGGCCGCAATCACCACCGCATGCGCATGGAACAATTCACCCTCGTCGGTCTCGACTTCAAACCGGCCGTTTTCCAGCTTGCGGAAGCCGGTCACCATCCGGTTGAAGTGGAACTGCGGCGAAAACGGCGCAATCTGCTCCATCAGCTTCGAGGTCAGTTCCTGACCGGAAATCTCCGGCCATGCCGGAATGTCGTAGATCGGTTTTTCCGGGTAGAGCTCGGCGCACTGACCGCCCGGCCGGTCCAGAATGTCAATCAGATGGCACTTGAGGTCATAAAGGCCAAGTTCAAACACGGCAAACAGGCCAACCGGCCCGGCGCCAATAATCACGACATCGGTTTCAATCGGGGAAGTCATCGCAAAAATCCGGAAATCAGAGAAAAATCAGGCCTGCCGCTCGGGCACATGCACCACCAGACCGTCGAGTTCGTCACGCACCTTGATCTGGCACGAGAGCCGCGAGGTCGGACGCACATCGAAGGCGAAGTCCAGCATGTCTTCTTCCATCGCCTCGGGCGCGCCCACGGTCTCGGCCCAGGCGTCATCGACATAGACATGGCAGGTCGCGCAGGCGCACGCCCCGCCACACTCAGCTTCGATGCCTGGAACAGAGTTGCGGATCGCGTTCTCCATCACAGTCGAGCCGTTCTCGGCATCAACATCGAAACGCGTTCCGTCAAAAGCGACGAGGGTGATCTTGGTCATTGCGGCCTCTGGCATAGTCTCGGGAGTAGGAGGCTTTCATACACGCTGGACTGTATGAGGCAAGAATGAAAACCGCGCTGCGACAGTGATTCGCGGCATGGTATTCCAAAAAGCGGATTTCCCGGATGCAATCGGCCGGCGCCTCAGCGCATCAGTCCGACGATGAAGCTGTCAGCCTCGACCACCGCCTTGGTGAATGCGGCAATGGCGGCTGAGTTGCCGGGTTCGGCTTCGATGGTGGCGGAGCAGCGCGCCACTTCGAATGCGCCCACGCCCTTGGCTGCGCCTGCAATCTTGTGTGCCAGTTCGGAGCGCGCGGCTTCCTTCATGTCACCAATCTGGGTCACTGCCTGGCGGGCCTGGCGGGCAAACAGCGCCAGCACTTCGGTTTCCAGCGCCTTGTCGCCACCGGTCTGACGCGCCAGATGGACGAGATCAATCGGCCGGCCGCCCGAGGGGCGCGGCGGGTGGGCGATTTCCTGGACTTCAAACGCGATACCGAGTGCCGCCATGGCGGTTTTTCCTTTCCTTCGACAACAGTTAAGTGAGTTTGGCGTCAACAGTCTCTAGAACCGGTAAACACGGGAGCGCCCCGGCTCCAGAAACTTGCCGGGATGGTTAACGACGCGTAAATGTGGCGTTTCATTGACGTTTGTGGCTCTTTTTGAGACACGCAATCGTTAAAAACCAGTGGATGCAGGGGCCATCCCACCGGTTTCATTTGTGAATTCGAGCCGTGTATGCCACTTAATTGATAGTTTAAGAGGCCGGAAAGCTGTTTTTCGGATCTCGTCGCGTGCCCGGACGGAGCGTGTTGTACCGCACCGGGGCCGCGGACAATAACGGGGCATGCGCAAACCCCGTTTGGAGTAATGAGGCTTGAGTGGCATGAGTAAGACACCAGCGGACAAGAGCATAGAAGACCAGACGTTCGAAGCGCTTGAAGATGCGCTGAAAATCGATCTGAACGACGACGGCCTGGGTGTTCTCGACGACGTTTCCCTGGACGAACTGGAAGACAAGGTCTCCAGCGCGGCCCGCGAACTCAAGAGTGCTGGAGCCACGCAACGCCAGTCAGCGCAATCGGCGAAGACTGCGCCGGGCGAAAACACTGCGCCCAAGACTCCCACCCCGCCGTTCACGCCGGCAGGCCCGATGGCCCCGGCCAACGACGACAGCCGCAAGAACACCGCCGGTTTGCTGCGCGCGCTCGAAAGCCGTTCGAGCCGCGGCGCGATCCGCAACGCCGCCCTGCTCTCGCTGCTGTGGGCCGTGGGCGTGCTCGGACTGGCAAACCTGCTCTACGCCCCGGCGATCTGGCAGATCCGCTCCGTCTCCGGTCTGCTGGCAATGCCGGCGGCCATCGGCTTCCTGGTCGCAATCATCATTCCGATCCTCGTCTTCTTCGCGTTCTCGATCATGATGGCGCGCGCCCGCGAGATGCGCTCGGCCGCCCGCTCGATGGCCGAGGTCGCCCTGCGCCTCGCCGAGCCGGAAAACATTGCCGGCGACCGCATTCTCACCGTCGGCCAGGCCGTCCGCCGCGAAGTCTCCGCCATGAACGAGGGCATCGAGCGCACCATTGCCCGCGCATCGGAACTCGAGACCCTGGTCCATTCCGAGGTCAACGCGCTTGAACGCAGTTATTCCGACAACGAGATGCGCGTGCGCAGCCTGGTGCAGGAACTTGGCAGCGAGCGCGATGCGATCGTCAGCCACGCCGAGCGCATCCGCGCCTCCATCGCCGGCGCGCACGAGCAGCTCAAGGAAGAGCTGACCACCGCCAGCGAGGAAATCGCCACCCGGATCTCGACGTCCGGAGAGGCCTTCGCCCAGCTCATGGAAACCCGCGCCGCAGCCCTCCAGGAGCGGACCACCCAGACCAGCCGCGAGCTGGAGCAACTGCTCGACGGCCGCACGGAAGCGCTCGTCACCACGCTCAAGACCTCCGGCGGCGAACTCACCGACGAATTCGACACCCGTCTGGAAATGCTCAACGTCCAGCTCAATCATCGCGGCAAGGCGCTGCTGGCCGAGTTCGAGACCCGGGCATCGACGCTCGACGCCAACACCGAGAAGCTCAACGCGGCTCTCGGCGAGCGCGCCCGCCAGCTCAACGAAACCCTCATCGCCCGCACCCGCGAAATCTCCGACAGCCTGTTTTCTGGCCAGCAGGCGATTTCCGCCGGTCTCGAGGAAACGCTGGCAGCCCTCAATTCCTCGCTCGACGAGAAGGGCTCGACCTTCAGCCAGGCGCTCAAGTCGAGCGCCGACGACGCGATCATGGACCTCGATCTGCGCTCCGGCTTCTTCGAGGAAAAGCTCGAATCCACCATCGGCCGCATCACCACGGTGTTCGACGAGCGTGTCGGCGAGTTCACCTCCGCCTTCGACAGCCGCGCCGGCAATCTGGACACCAAGCTGTCCGAAAGCCTGTCGCAGATCAACGAGACCCTCAATGGCGGCACCAACGCCATGGACGGCATCCTCTCGGCCAGCCTCGAGCGCATCGGTGCCACCCTTGCGGACCGCAGCCAGGCGCTGGAAGCAACCCTCGGCACCGGGGCCGAACGGATCGAGAATTCGGCCTCGGCAGTCTCCGAGCGCATTGAAGCCTCCAGCACAAGCGCAGCCGAGCGCCTTGAAGCCAGTGCCGAAGGCCTGGCCCAGCGGATCGAAGCATCGACCGGCAGCGCCACCGAACGGCTTGAGACAACGGCCACGAGCGCCGCCGATCGGGTTGAAACCACAGCCGCAAACCTTGCGGAACGGGCCGAAACGGCATCGAAGAGCACTGCCGAACAACTCGAAGCCACGGCCACCAGCCTCGCCGAGCGCATGGACACGACTGTTCTCGATCGCACCATCGCCCTGGAAATGGCGCTGGCAAGCGGCGCCGAGCGTATCGAGGTCTCGACGAGCAGCGCGGCAGAACGGGTGGAAACCTCCACCAGCAGCGTTGCCGAGCGGGTGGAAACGTCGACCCGCAATGTCACCGAGCAGATCGACAGTACACTGGCAAGCCGCACCGTAGCTCTTGAAAGGGCTCTGGAAGCCGGCGCCGAGCGCATTGACAGCAGCTTGAGCGAGCGCTCCACCGCACTGTTCGGCTCGATCGCTGAACACGCCGATGCCCTGGATCTCCGGCTCGCCGAGCGCGCCAAGTCCTTCGGGACCGCCATCACCCAGTCGACAGAGGCAATGGACGGGCTGCTCAACGAGCGGACAAGCGCAGTGCAGGCAAGCCTGTCGGAAGCCTCGGAGCGTCTGGCGGCCACGCTCGATGTCGAAGGCCAGCGCTTCGCGGAACTCTCGAACGCGGCATCCGAACGGGTCGACGCCAGCTTCCTCAAGGGCACCGACCATATCAACGAACGCCTGACGACGATGAACAACATGCTCGGGATCGGCCTCGATTCCGTCTCCAAGACCATCGAAGGCAAGGCAACCGGCCTCGCGGCGAAACTGCGCGAAGCCGTGGCTCAGGCCGCCACCGAACTCGACGCCGAGGCCCTCAAGGCGGGCGACGCGCTGCAGTCGGTCGGCACCGGATTTGCTGGACGCATGGATGAACAGGCCCGCAACTTCGTCGAGCGGCTCGACAGCCACGTCGATGAGCGCACCGCCGATCTGGCGGCCCACGCCGAGAACATCGCCAACCGCATTTCCAACGGCGCAACCGAACTGCGCAGCGAAGCCAGCCGCATCAGCGAACTGGTCGAGCGCGTCGGCGAGACCGTCGGCAAGCAGGCAGACGCCATTTCCGGCACGCTGGACGCCACCGAGAGCCGCTTCACCGCCCAGGCCGAAGCCCTGGCTTCGCGGCTGGAAAAGGAAACTGGCGCCATCTCGAACCGGCTTGGACAGACCGCCAGCGAGCTGGTCTCGACCCTCGACGAGAAGACCAGCACGATCGATGCCCGCCTTGCCGAATCCGGCAAGAAACTGGTCGACCAGACCGGCTCGCTGGGCACGGCGCTCGACCAGAAGGCGGTCTCCATCATCCAGCGGCTGGTGGAAGCCGAGCAGGCAATGGACGTCCGCGCCACATCGGTCCACTCGACCCTCGACGAGCGCACCCGCGAGCTCAATTCGATGCTGGCAAGCCGCTCCGCCGAACTGTCCCGCGTCATCGACGAGCAGGCACGCCCGCTGGTCGACCGCTATGCCGCAAGCGGCGAGGAGTTCGCCAACCGCCTGACGGAAGTCACCCAGAACTCGACCGATCGCCTGCGTGCCGAAAACGCAGCCCTGATCAACGCCATCACCAATCGCACCAGCGAGACCCTGTCGGCCCTCGAAACCGTCAACCAGAGCCTGAGCAGCAGTGTCGGCTCGCTGCTTGACCGTCTGGGCAGCAGCAACGAGGAAATCTCGAGCGTCGTGGCCAAGGCCGCAAGCACGCTGGGCGAGGCCAACACGCAGTTGAGCCAGACCTCCGGCGAGATCTCCTCGTCGACAGAAAAGGCGGCCGAGCTCTTGTCCGGTTCGGCCCGCCTGCTCGACGGCAAGGTCGAACGGCTCACCGACATTTCCAGCCGCACCCTCAACCAGGTGGGCGCCATTGCCGGCCGGTTCGACGATCATTCCAAGGTGCTCGCTTCCGCCTCCGACCTTCTCGGAGCGGCGCAATCCAACCTCGCCACCACGCTCGAGGAACGCCGCGAGGCACTGCAGGCGCTGTCACTGGGACTGGTCAACCGTTCCGAACAGATCGAAGCCACGATGCACTCGCTCGAAGAGATCATCGAGAAGGCCTTCGACGGTGCCGAGGAACTTTCCAGGCGCTCCGCGATGCGGCTTGAAGGCGGCCTGCGCAATGCCGCTGAAAATGCCGGCAAACTGATGGGCGAGACCGAAGAACGGGCACATGTTGCTGCCGGACTGATGCGCGAAAGCATGCGCGAGGCCGTCGAGGACGCCGACAAGCTGCTCGGCAAGACCGAAAACCGCGCCCACTCGGCGGCTGGCACTGTCCGCCACACCGTTGGCGAGGCCGTCTCCGAGGCCGACAAGCTGCTCAGCCAGACCGAAAGCCGGGCGCAGGCCGCGGCCGGAACAATGCGCGAAAGCGTTCGCGAAGCCATCGAGGACGCGATCTCGCGCTTCTCGGGCGCCACCGAGGAGATCCGCCAGTCCGCTTCCAGCATCCGCAAGGAACTGGAAGACACCAGGGGCGAACTCAAGCGCGGCGCGTTTGACCTTCCCGAGGAAACCCGCGAAAGCGCCGCGGCAATGCGCCGTGCGGTCGCAGACCAGATCAAGGCGCTGCAGGAACTCTCGCAAATCGTCGGCCAGTCCAGCTACCGCGCCGAAGTCAGCGAACCCGCTCCACGCCCTGCCCCGCGCGCGGCAGCCCCGCAGCCTGCTCCCGCACCGGCGCCTCAACGCGCGCCGCGGCGTGATCCGGCGCCCGCGCCGCGCCCCGAGCCTCAGGCCCAGCGCGCTCCGTTGCGCGGCAGCCTCGAGCCCGCCGGTGCTGCGCCCGCCAAGAGCGAAGGCTGGGTCAGCGACTTGCTGCGCGGTGCCTCCCGCGAGGAGAACACCCCTGCACCGGCACCGGTGGCCAGCAAGACGCCAGAGCGCAATCCGCGCCATGTCGTCGAATCGCTCAACTCGCTCTCGGTCGACATCGCCCGCGCGATCGACCACGACGCCTCGGTTGACCTGTGGCGCCGCTACCAGCGCGGCGAGCGCGATGTCTTCACCCGAAGGCTCTACACGCTCAAGGGTCAGCAGACCTTCGAGGAGATCAAGAACAAGTATGGCCGCGAACCGGAATTCCGCGATGCCGTCGACCGCTACATCGCCGATTTCGAGAAGCTGCTGTCCGATGTTGCCCGCAACGACCGCGACAACATGATGACCCAGACCTATCTCACGTCCGATACCGGCAAGGTCTACACCATGCTGGCCCACGCCAGCGGCCGTTTCGGACGGGACTGACACCCGGATAAGTCAGACGATCTCAGCGACCGGACAGACACCAAGAACCCCGCCACCGAGCGGGGTTTTTTCTGTTGAGGGCCGCAACGAGATTGCCATTCGCCAAGTGGTTTGCGCGCGGATTTGTCACCTCAGAAGCACGGATCACACTCGATGTGGTGTCTGTACCCAGGATGTTCGAGGAGTGTCAGAGCGCCATAGGCGAAACCCAGCCAGAGTATGGGAAGGAACAAGACCAACACGATCGATACTGCGGCCAACTGCCCCTGGATACCTAGCCTCGTCGAACCGCATTTGAGAACCGCGAAAAGAACCCCCGCCGCAATCGCAATTGTCAGGACGGGCACCCAAAGCACATGGGCATAGATTTCCAGAACCAGATGGAATGGTGTGTCAGTGTGAACCTGCATCGTGGGGGGCTTCCGTCTGCAATCTGTTCAAAACGGGATCATCCCGAAAAAACCTTCGCAGGCATGAATGATCCTGGCGAGAGCAGCGGTTGCCGGAGCCCCGTGCTGCCAATCCGGAACGGCGACGGGCAGTGTCATTTTGTCTCGCCCCTATCCCCCCAAATGCGGCGTTTTGCCTTCGTGCAGGCCTTCATCCGCCGTGCAAGAAACCTACATCCCGGTTACACCTATTGCGCTGGGCGCTTCACGGTACGGAAAGCAAGGAACACAATCATGGCTCTGGCAATACTGGCTTACGCGGCAATCATCGGTCTTCTCGGCTGGGCGGCCTGGAACAGCGGCGTGACCGAGAAGGCGATGTTCGTCGTCAATGTTGTTTTCCTGTGGATAAGCGCCATCTGGTTTTTCGGCTATCCGGCACTGATCGGCCCGGCCGTACTCGCAGCGATCGCCTATCTGGCGCTGCTGGTGGTGATGACCTCGTCAGATCTGCGGGTTCCGGTCACCGTACCGGCGCGTCAGCGGCCGGACTACCCGCACGACGAAAGCTGATTGCGCGACGATCTTCGAGGATGGAACAGCGGTCGGTGGTGATCGCAGCACCCGGCAATACCGGTCAGATCCGCGACAGGGTCCAACTGACGATATCCTGGACCACTGTCTCGAAGGCCCGGTCGAGCGACTGCACGTAAGCCGCGTTGCCGCTTCCGGTGACCGGCGTGCTGGCGCTGAAGATCCGCGTCGCCACCACCACGCCGTTGCGGTCATTGAGCACCTTGACCGACAATTCGACCACGGCGCGTTCACCCCGGTCAGCCTTGATCTCGAAGGCGCGGATGGCGGTGATGATCTTGAAGTCGATCGCCAGCCCGTCTCCGGGCCGGCCGACACCGCCGACCTGGCCCGAATTCTCGAACGCCTGAACCAGCTTGTCCTGCACGATGCTGGGCAAGCGGTCCGACCATTGCGAATTGGCGAGATACTGAATTGCCGACGGTGTCGGGCGGATGACGATCTGCTCGCTGTCGAGCGCCTTGAGCGCGGTCGGTTCGCCGATCAGGATCTGTCTGTTCCTGGCGCGCTGACCGGTAACCGCCGGTGCCGCAGACAACCCGTAGGTGTCGGGCGGAGGACTGGACACAAGCCCGCCGCCGGCGCAACCCGACAGACCCGCGGCCAATGCCAGCGCAACTATCCATCGACCCGCTCTCACGCTTACGCCACTCCCCTGGGCCGCGACCCGGCCCATAAGCATTTCGTTAACCATTGTCTTGCGACGTGAAACCCGAAGAGTCAACGCCGGTTCCGCCCGTCATACTGCTTGACCGTGTCGCCGCCAAAGATCAACCGCTGCGGGTCCTGCTCGATGGTCGAGATCGAACGCTCTATCCGCTGGATCGAGCGGCGCGCATCATTGACCAGCGCCTCGACATTGCGCAGCCCCGAGCCGGAGAACCGCTGCAGGTTGTCAGCGATCGGGCCGACCCGGGCATTGAGCGAATCCGCCACGTCACGGAAGGATTTCAGCGTCGCTTCGGCATCCGCGATCAGCGACGAGGCGTCCCCCTCGCCAAGGAAATTGTCGAGCTTGGCAAGCACCCCGTCAACCCGCGTCGACGCCGCGTTGAGCCTGCCGGTGAGCTGCTTCACATCGGTGATGATGAGGTCGTAATCTTCCTTGCGGGCACTGAAGGTTTCCACCACGCCACGCGCATCGGCGAGCGCCTTGCGCGCATCCGCGCTGGCGAGCGCGATGTCGTCCATCGACTGGCCGACCTTGGCCGGATCGATGCTGGCGATGATCGTGTCGACCTTGTCGAGGGATTCACCTGCGTCCGCAGCCAGTCGCTCAAGCGACCCTGCGGCCTGGCTGAAGCTCTCGAGCGTCCTGGTGATCTCTCCCGATGCGCTGGCGACATCCGAGGTCACCTTGTCGACATTTGCGAGGATCCTGTCGATCTTCTGAGGATCGATCGAGGTGATGAGGTTCTCTGCCGAGGCCAGCGTGCTGTCGATCCGGCCCGAAACGGACTTCACCGTCTGCGACAGATCGGCAACGCTTTGCAGGAAATCGTCAATGCCATCGGCATTGTCACGCAGGGCAGCGGTGAAGACCTCGGTGTTCTTGAGTGTCTCGGTCAGCGGCGACCGGGCATCCTTGACGAACCCTTCGACCTCGCCGATCACCCGGTTTGCGCGGTTGAGAATGTCGTCGGCGGTAGCCAGCAGGTTGGTGACACCCGACGGATCGGCGTCGATGACAGCGACCTGTCCCAGCTCCCGCGCCCGCGTCAGGATATTCGGATTGCCGGGCGAACCGCCCTGCAGTTCGATATAGGCCGATCCCGTCAGGCCCTGGATTTCGAGCGCCGCGCGGGTGTCGGTGTAGACCGGCGCGTCGGCCCGGATCGTGGTTTCCGCAATGACGAAATCGGGGCTGTCCGGATCGATGCTGATGTTTCGGATCACGCCGTAGGGAATGCCGTTGAAGCGGACCGGCGAGCCGTTCGACAGACCGTTGGCGGAACCGGGAATGCGCACGATCATCGGCGCCGTCTCGCCGGTATTGCCGAATTTCGCCATCCAGTAGACGAAGCCGAACGCCGAGAGCATCACCACCAGGGTGAAGAAGCCGACAATTGCGTAATTGGCCCGCGTTTCCATCAGTTTGCTTCGCTTTCCTGGCCGCTTTCAAGCGTGGCGCCGGTTTCCTGGGGTGGACTGGAGCGTTCCTGCGATGTCCGGTCAGGGATCATCCGCGCCCGCTTGCCCTTGAAGTAGGACTGGATCCACGGGTCGTCAAATGAAAGCATGTCCTTGATCGTTCCTTCCGCGATCACCCGCTTCTGTCCCAGCACCGCGATGCGGTCACAGACCGAGAACAGGCTGTCGAGATCATGGGTCACCATGTAGACCGTCAACCCCAGCGTGTCACGCAACTGCGCGATCAGCTCATCAAACTCCGCCGCGCCGATCGGATCAAGCCCGGATGTCGGTTCATCCAGAAAAACCAGATCCGGATCAAGCGCAAGCGCCCGCGCGAGGGCGGCGCGCTTGATCATGCCGCCGGAAAGCTCGGAGGGGTACTTGTCTGCCGCATCCGGCGCGAGCCCCACCATCGCCACCTTGAGTTCGGCCAGTTCATCCATCAGCGACTGCGGCAGGTCCAGATACTCGCGCATCGGCACCTGGATGTTCTCACGCACGGTCAGCGCCGAAAACAGCGCCCCGTGCTGGAACAGCACACCGAGACGCATGTCGAGCTCGATCTTCTTGGCCTCGTCGACCTTGTCGTAATCCTCGCCGAGAATCCGGATCACACCGCTTTGGCGCGGGATCAGACGCAAAATCGAGCGCATCAAGACCGACTTGCCGGTTCCCGAGCCGCCGACGAAGCCCAGGATCTCGCCGCGATAGACATCGAGATCGAGCTTGTCGAGCACCACGTTGCTGCCGAAGGCCACGGTGACATCATGCGCCGACAGGATGACTTCGCGTTTGCCAGGTTCTTTCTCGCTGCTTTGGATCATCCGGTCGGCCTCAGAAATCAATGGCGGCGTAGAACATGGCAAACAGGCCATCGACCAGGATGACCACGAAGATCGACTTGACCACTGAAGCGGTTACTCGCCGGCCCAGCGATTCGGCGCTGCCGCCGACCTTCATGCCCTCGACCGAGGCAACGATGCCGATGATCAGCGCCATGAACGGCGCCTTGATCATGCCCGATGTGACGGTCGACATGTCAATCGCCTCGCGCAACCGGGTGACGAACACGTCCGGCGTGATACCCGAATAGCTCCACGACACCGCAGCCGCGCCTGCAAGGGCGGCGAAATTCGCCACGATCGTCAGCAGCGGAAGCGCCACGGTAAGCGCCACCAGGCGCGGGAACACCAGCACGCCGACGGGGTTGAGCCCCATCACCTTGAGCGCGTCGACCTCCTCGCGCATCTTCATCGAGCCGATCTCGGCGGTAATCGCGCTGCCGGAGCGACCGGCGATCATGATCGCGGTCAGAAGCACGCCGATTTCCCGCAGTTGCAGGATGCCGACCAGGTCGACAACGAAGACTTCCGCGCCAAAATAGCGAAGCTGGAACGCGCCCTGCTGGGCAATGATCGCCCCGATGAGGAAGCTCATCAGCATGATGATCGGCACCGCCCGAACACCCATATGATCGATCTGGGTGACAATCGCCGCGGGCGAGATGCCTGCCGAGCGGTTGAGCTTGAGTTGCGCACCGCGGACGGCCGAGCCGAGAATGTAGAGCGAGGCGATGAAATCGTCGTAGAGCTCGTACATCGCCTTGCCGACCGGCGAGAACATGCGCTCAAACCTCGGCGGCAGATCCTTGGGCCCTGCCTGAGGCTCATCGACCAGATCGGGAATGGCCTCGATCAGTTCGGACACCTGTTCCGACGCGCCTGTCAGGCGCACATCGGCCCCGCGCGAGCGTGCCGCCAGCATGGTCTTTCGCACCAGCCAGGCGCCGGCAGTGTCGAAATTTCCCAGTTCGCTCAGATCGATTTCCAGCGGCTTGCCCGACAGGTTGCCCTGGATTTCCAGCATCTTGCCGCACACACCGGAGATCGCCGCATGCCGCCAGTCGCCGGCAAGCATAAGCCGCTCCACGCCGTCCGAGACATCATGCTCGATCCGCGGGGGCTGGCTTTTCAGGCCGACCTTCGGGGCTTCGGCTCTTGTATCTTCTTGCTGTTTGGTCAACATGAACCACACATAGCGGCTCGTTCCGGACCTGTCACCGCACAGGCTCCGGAATAGCGTCCGTCCCGCCTGTTCATCGACCCTTTTTTCAGGACCCGTTGCAATGCCCCGACACCTCAGCGCCCGGATCGACAGTTTTCCGCTCAAGCGAGCCTTCAACATATCGCGCGGCGCCAAGACCGCTGCCGATGTCGTGACCTGCACGCTGACCGAAAACGGCGTCAGCGGCCACGGCGAGTGTGTGCCCTACAAGCGCTACGGCGAAACAGTCGAAGGTGTGCTCAAGGCGATCGAGGCGCTGGCCGGAGCGGTCTCGGCGGGCATGACCCGGCAGGAGCTGCAGACCGCGATCAAGCCCGGAGCTGCCCGCAACGCCGTCGATTGCGCCATGTGGGATCTCGAGGCCAAGCTCACCGGAAAGCGGGTCTCTGCCAGCGCCTGCCGGATCCTGCCGCGCCCGGTTCCCACCGCCGTCACGATCTCGCTCGGCGATCCCGCCGACATGGCCGACGAGGCCCGCGCCCACTCTTCGCAGAAGCTGCTCAAGGTCAAGGTCGGCACTTCCGATGACCGCGCCCGCATGCATGCGGTGGCCAGTGCTGCGCGCGACGCGGAGATCATTCTCGACGCCAATGAAGGCTGGGATGAAAGCAACATCCGCGAACACCTTCTGCTTGCCGCCGAACTCCATATCGGGCTGATCGAGCAGCCCTTGCCGGCGGGCAAGGACGAGCTTCTGGCCCATATCCCCCACCCGGTCCCCATCTGCGCCGATGAAAGCGTCCACACCATCGACGACCTGCAGGCGCTTTCGGACCGTTATGACGCGATCAACATCAAGCTCGACAAAACCGGCGGCCTGACCGAGGCGCTGGCCATGCGCGACCGCGCCCGCGAGCTTGGTTTTGGCGTGATGATCGGTTGCATGGTCGGCACCTCGCTTGCCATGGCGCCGGCGGTGCTGCTTGCCCAGGATGCGGACTGGGTCGACCTCGACGGCCCCCTGCTGATGGCCAGGGACCGCTCCCCGGGCCTGGTCTATTCCGGTTCGCTGGTCTCTCCGCCCTCGCCGGACCTCTGGGGCTAGCCGCGCGCCGTCGTGACGGTCCCGATAGACCATCAAACAGGTTCCATTTGGCCGCGATCGGTTCTAGAACGGAATGAACCGTTCAAACGGTTTATCGAGGGGGAAACCGATGAATTCTGACAAGCTCGCCGCAATTTGCGCTGGAATCAGCTTAATTGCCGGTCCCTGCCCCTCAAGGCGTCTGTTCCCGATCCCGGCACAGTGACCGCCTGATCCCTGTTCCACGACCAAATACAAAGAAGAGCCGCAGATGACCTCCACAGACAACAAGCGCGCCGCCGATCCCAAACCTTCAAGCGGTGAGCTCGACGAAAACGCGCTGTTCTACCATCGCTATCCGCGGCCGGGAAAACTCGAGATCCAAGCCACCAAGCCGCTTGGCAACCAGCGCGACCTGGCGCTGGCCTATTCTCCGGGTGTCGCTGCACCCTGCCTCGCCATTCGCGACAATCCGGACGCCGCTGCCGCCTATACCGCGCGCTCCAATCTGGTCGCCGTGGTCTCCAACGGCACCGCTGTCCTTGGTCTCGGCAACATCGGGCCACTTGCTTCCAAGCCGGTGATGGAAGGCAAGGCGGTGCTGTTCAAGAAATTTGCCGGCATCGACGTCTTCGACATCGAGATCGATGCCCCCGATGTCGACCGCATGGTCAGCGTGATCTCCGCACTCGAGCCGACATTCGGCGGCATCAATCTCGAGGACATCAAGTCGCCAGAATGCTTCGAGGTCGAGCAGCAGCTGCGCGAGATCATGGATATCCCGGTTTTCCATGACGACCAGCACGGCACCGCCATCATCGTTGCCGCCTGCATTCTCAACGGCCTGGAGCTTGCAGGAAAGAACATCGAGGATGCCAAGATCGTCACCTCCGGCGCGGGTGCAGCGGCACTGGCCTGCCTCAACCTGCTTGTGGCGCTCGGCGCCAAGCGTGAGAACATCTGGGTGCACGACATCGACGGCCTTGTCTACGAAGGTCGCGAAGTGGCGATGGACCAGTGGAAATCGGTCTATGCGCAAAAATCCGACAACCGGGTGCTGACCGAGTCGATCGGCGGCGCCGACGTGTTTCTGGGACTTTCCGCCGCTGGCGTGCTCAAGCCCGAAATGCTGGCCACGATGGCCGAACGGCCGCTGATCATGGCGCTCGCCAATCCTTCACCCGAGATCATGCCGGACGAGGCCCGCGCCGCCCGCCCCGACGCGATGATCTGCACCGGCCGGTCGGATTTCCCCAACCAGGTCAACAATGTCCTGTGCTTCCCCTACATCTTCCGCGGCGCGCTTGATTGCGGCGCGCGCACCATCAATGAAGAGATGAAGATGGCTGCCGTCCGCGCCATCGCGGCGCTTGCGCGGGAAGAACCCTCCGACATCGCAGCCCGGGCCTATTCGGGAGAAACTCCGGTGTTCGGCCCCGAATATCTCATTCCCTCGCCCTTCGACCAGCGGCTGATCCTCAGGATCGCCCCGGCCGTGGCCGAGGCGGCGGCCAAATCCGGCGTCGCCCGGCGGCCGATCGCCGACATGGATGCCTATGTCGACCAGCTCAACCGCTTCGTCTTCCGCTCCGGCCTGATCATGAAGCCGCTGTTCACCGCCGCCAAGTCCGCCACCAAAAAGCGCGTGATCTTCGCCGAGGGCGAGGACGAGCGGGTTCTGCGCGCAGCCCAGGTGCTGCTCGAGGAAGAGATCGCCGAGCCGATCCTGATCGGCCGCCCCGGCATCATCGAAAGCCGCCTGCAAAGATTTGGTCTCAGGATCAGGCCCGGTGCAGATTTCACCGTCATCAATCCCGAGGATGATCCACGCTTCCGCGACTATGTGGACGAATATTTCTCGATTGTCGGACGCAGGGGCGTGATTCCGGAAGCCGCCCGCACGATCGTGCGCACCAATGCCACCGTGATCGGCTCGCTGGCGGTCCGGCGCGGTGAAGCCGATGCGCTGATCTGCGGGCTCGAAGGCCGCTACACCAAGCACCTGCGCGATGTTTCGCAGATCATCGGCAAGCGCGAGGGTGTGATTGACTTCTCCGCGCTCAGCCTGCTGATCTCCCAGCGCGGCGCCACCTTCTTTACCGACACCTATGTGTCGTTCGATCCGAGCGCCGAGGAGATAGCAGAAACCACGATCATGGCCGCCCAGGAGATCCGCCGCTTCGGAATTGCGCCGAAGGCTGCACTGGTCTCGCATTCGAATTTCGGCTCGCGCGATTCAGGCAGCGCCGACAAGATGCGACGCGCGCTTTCGATCATCCGTTCGCTGGCCCCGGAGCTGGAGGTCGACGGCGAGATGCACGGCGATTCAGCCATATCCGAGGTGCTGCGCCGCCGGGTGATGCCCGACAGCACGCTCACCGGCGAGGCCAACCTGCTGGTCTTCCCCAATCTCGATGCCGCGAACATCGCGCTCGGCGTGGTCAAGACCATGACCGAGGCGCTGCATGTCGGCCCGATCCTGCTCGGCCCGGCCCTGCCCGCGCACATCCTGTCTCCATCAGTCACATCGCGCGGCGTCGTCAACATGGCCACACTCGCTGTGGTCGAGGCGTCCTCGGCCGACTGAACCATCAAGACGCGGCTACCGGCTCTGCAATCCCGGTTAAGGTAAACAACCGGATGTGATTGGAGCAGTCGCCCTCTGGCGCTAGTATAAAACTGTTAGGGTATCTGAGGTATGCCTTGGGTGACTGACGGTGTTTTATATGTGTTGGAGTTGATCATGCGTCGCGTCTGGTTTCGCAGTTCCCTGGCCATGCTGGTGCTTGCCCTTGCCGGCACCGGAGCGGCGGAAGCTTCTGCGGTGTGCTCACGGCTCAAGACACAGCTCGAAAACGTCTCCTCGGGCCCGGGATTCTCCGAAAAGTACCAGCGCTATGCCCAGGCCGCCGAGCAGCAGTCGCGCCAGATCGACCAGGTTGAAGCTGACCTCGTCCGGTTTCGCTGCTCCTCGGGCAGTTTCATCGTGATGGGCGGACAGAACGCCAAGGCCTGCGCCAAGCTCGGCGCCGCCCACGCCAAGATGCGCGCCAATCTCGGCTCGCTCGAGCGCAAGCGCGACTCCTATGCGACCCGTGACGACCGGACCGCCAAGCGGCGGATCCTTGCCGCGCTCAATGCCAATGATTGCGACGGCAACCGCGCCGCTATCCGCGCTGCAGAACTCAAGGGCAAGATGGCCGCACTGAAGGCCAAGTCCCGCCGCAGCCCCGGCCTGGTTGCCGTGCTTGGCAATGGTGACGGAGCGGGCAGCGACACATCGCGCGCCCGCGCCGCGGCCGGCCGCATCGTTGTCGAACCCAGGTCGAGCCGCGGCGGCAATTACCGCACCCTGTGTGTGCGCAGTTGCGACGGCTTCTTCTTTCCGGTCTCCTCGGCAGCCGCCCCGTCCGATTTCGCCCGTGACGAGCGCACCTGCCAGATGATGTGCCCCGGCACCAAGACCGCGCTCTATTTCCACGACGCACAGGGCCAGGAGAGCGAGGACATGATTTCCGCCCGCACCCGCGAACCCTATACGGAAATGGAAAACGCCTTTGCCTATCGCAATGCGAGCGCACCGATGAGCAAGGCTTGCGGCTGCAACATGCGCGCCTTTTACAACGAGATGCAGCGCCGCGAGGCGATCCTTAACGGCACCGCCGACAACGAAGGGTCGGTGACCACCTGGGTGCGTCCGTTCAAACGGCCCGATCCCGGCGAGGATCCCGAATCTCTTCTCAACGCCGAGATGCGGCTGACTTCGGAAGATGTCGCAGCCGTGCTTGCAGCCTCGACCGCAGAGCGGCCGCTGACCCCGGACCGTCAGGACGTGCGCGTTGTCGGTCCGGTGTTCCTGCCCGACCAGTCCGAACAGCTGGATCTGAAGGCACGCCCGCCCTCGCTGATCCGCTAATTCATGCCCGGCCAGTCTGCTGGCGCGCCAGCGCTCTGCGGCTGACCAGCGTCATGATCACGATCACGGCCACGCTGTAGGCGCCCATCGCCGCGATCTGTCCCGGGTAGGATATCCCCGCATCGATCAGCGCCCCGGTCAGGCCCGGCCCCATCGCCGTGGCAAAGACCATGAACGCGACGATCAGCGAGCGAATGCCGCCAAGGTGCTTCGAGCCGTAGAGTTCTGGCCAGAGCGCGCCGAACAGGGTTGATGAGAAGCCGTAGGAGATCCCCATCAGCGCCATGAATGCATAGGCGCCCCACGGCGCATCGGTCGATGCCAGCACGAAGCAGCTGAGCGACAGCGGCACCAGGAAGGACGGCAGCAGCCGGATCGCCGAAAACCGGTCGACCAGTTGTCCGGCGATCAGTGCGAACAGGATGGTCATTGACGACATGATCGCAAACGAGGCCGCGAACACGCTCGGCTCCCAGCCACGCAATTCAGACAGGTAGACCTGGTGAAAGAAGATGGTGGTGCCGATGAACGGCGGAGCGAGCACGCCCGACAGCGACGCCCAGAACAACGGATCGCGCACGACCTCCGCACGGGTCCAGTCGCGCACCGCCGGACGGCCCGGATCCAACACCACCGATTGCGGTGTGCGTTCGACCTTGAGCAGACCATAGATCACAGGCAGTGCAACGACAAGCAGCACGCCCGCGGCCAGCAGCCATGACCCGCGCCAGCCGACCAGCGCCGCAACGCCGACGAAGCTGATCGGAAACACGGCCTCGCCGAGATTGACGCCGATGGCGGTGAGCGAGATCGCCCGGCCGCGCTGAGCCGCGAACCAGCGTCCCATCGCGGTCATGGCGATGTGGGTGAACATGCCCTGCCCGAACAGCCTGAGCAGGTAGATCGCCAGCACCAGCAGAGCCAGCGATCTTGACCAGGCCATCAGGATGCAGGCAATCGCCAGCACCGGGGCCGCCAGGAGCACGGTCGAAGCGACAGAGATCCTGTCAACGATCTTGCCGATCTGCGGCAGCGTCGCTGCACTCGCCAGCGTCGCCAGCATGTAGATCGTGCCGAAGCCACCATGGCTCAGGCCATACTCCGCGCGGATATCCCCCGCCGACAGCGAGATGAAATAGGTCTGCCCGAACGAGGAAAAGAACGTCAGCAGGAACCCGCCGGCGACCCAGCGGGCATTGTCGCGCAGGAAGGTGAAAATCATCCCCGGTCCCGGAACCGGTTTGTGATCGGGTAGCGCCGGTCGCGGCCGAAATTCTTTCGGGTGATCTTGACGCCGGGCGCCGACTGGCGGCGCTTGTATTCGGCGATGTACAAGAGATGCTCGATCCGGTGGACCGTGGCGACATCATGGCCGCGCGCGACGATCTCCTCGACGCCCATCTCGTGCTCGACCAGGCATTCGAGAATGTCGTCAAGCACGGGATAAGGCGGCAGCGAATCCTGGTCGGTCTGGTCGGGCCTCAGTTCGGCTGAGGGCGCCTTGTCGATGATGTTGACCGGGATCACCTCGCCCGACGGTCCGAGCGCACCCGGCGGAACATGCGCATTGCGCCAGCGCGACAGCCCGTAGACCTGCATCTTGTAGAGGTCCTTGATCGGGTTGAAGCCGCCGTTCATGTCGCCGTAGAGCGTGGCGTAGCCGACGCTCATCTCGCTCTTGTTGCCGGTGGTCACCACCATCGAGCCGAACTTGTTGGAGATCGCCATCAGGATGACGCCGCGCGCCCGGCTCTGCAGGTTCTCCTCGGTCACCCCCTCGTCGGTGCCCTCGAACATGTCGCCCAGCGCCTCGAGAAAGCCCTGCACCGGCTGTTCGATCGCCACGGTGTCATAACGGCAGCCGAGCGCCCGGGCGCAGGCCTCGGCATCGGTAAACGAGCTCTCAGACGTGTAGCGGTAGGGCAGCATCACGGTCCGCACCCGTTCCTCGCCGAGAGCATCGACGGCGAGTGCTGCGCAGATCGCCGAATCGATGCCGCCCGAAAGCCCCAGCACCACATTGCGGAAGCCGTTCTTGTTGACATAGTCCCGCAAGCCCAGCATGCAGGCCCGGTAGTCGGCTTCCTCGCGCTCCGGGATCACCGAAACCGGCCCGTTGCTGCAGGTCCACTGCCCGTCCGGCTGGCGCTTGAAAGTGACGATGGAAACGGTTTCCTCGAACTGGCTCATCTGGAAGGCCAGGCTCTTGTCGGCATTCATGCCGAAGCTGGCGCCATCGAAGACCAGTTCGTCCTGGCCGCCGACCTGGTTGGCGTAGATCATCGGCAGACCGCTCTCGATCACCTGGCGCAGCACCACCTGATGCCGGATGTCGACCTTGCCGCGGTAGTAGGGCGAGCCATTCGGCACCAAGAGGATTTCCGCGCCGCTTTCACTCAGCGTCTCGCAGACGCCGAGATCGCCCCAGATATCCTCGCACACCGGAATGCCGATGCGCACGCCGCGGATCGCCACCGGCCCGGGCATCTCGCCGACGTGAAACACGCGTTTTTCATCGAATTCGCCGTAGTTGGGCAGATCCACCTTGTCGCGGCTGGCGATGATCCTGCCGCCGTCGAGCACCGCAGCCGAGTTGAACCGCCTGTCGCCCTCGGTGCGCGGATAGCCCATGATCACCGCCGGGCCGCCATCCGCGGTGTCCAGCGCAAGCGCTTCCACAGCCTTCAGGCAGGCCTTCAGGAACGCCGGCTTGAGCACCAGGTCCTCCGGCGGATAGCCGGCGATGAACAGCTCGGTGAACAGCACCAGGTCCGCGCCGTGGCGGGCCGCGTCGGCCCGGGCCTCGCGCGCCTTGGCAAGATTGCCGGCGATATCGCCGACAGTCGGGTTGAGCTGCGCGACGGCGATGCGGATGGTGCCGGACGGGGATGATGCTTCGGTCTGGGTCATGGATTTGGTGTTATCCCAACTCGCAGCGCTTGAAAATCATTCAATCCCGATTGCAGCGCCTTCGCCGCAGTTTTTTGCCCCACCCGCACGGGCTTGCTGAACACCCGGCAGGCAATGCGCCGGCCATGGGATCAAAGCGCCACGGGATCAAAGCGCCACATGGTCATGGCCAGCACGCCGAATTCCGCGCTGTCGTGAACCCGGCTGGCGCGGGCCCCCTCGCCTGCGGCCCCCAAGGCGACATAGAGCGGCAGCAGGTGCTCGTCGGTGGGATGATTCCTCACGGCGAACGGGGCTTCCCTGCGATAATCGATCAGCGCGTCGACATCGTTCTTCGCCAGCCGCTCATTCATCCAGCCGGTAAACTCCTGCACCCATCCGGGCACATCGGCCTCGCGTACGCCGGCGCGCAAGAGCTTGAACGCCTCGCCGAGATTGTGGGTGAACGAACCGGACCCGATCACCAGCACGCCCTCCGCGCCAAGCTCCGCCAGAGCCTGGCCGAGCCGGAAATGATGGTCCGGCCCCTTGTTGGGATCAACCGAAACCGACACCACCGGGATATCGGCATCGGGATAGGCCAGCTTCAGCGGCACCCAGACGCCGTGATCAAAGCCGCGACGGTCGACCGCCTGCGCCGGAAACCCTGCCGCTTGCAGATCATCCGTGATCCGCCGCGCCAGTTCAGGCTCGCCCGGCGCCGGGTATTGCATGGCGTAAAGTTCCGGCGCGAAGCCGCCGAAATCATGGATGGTTTCGGGATCCGGGTCAGCCGAGACGGCAACCCCGCCGGACACTTCGAAATGGGCGCTGGCGACGACGATGGCCCGCGGCCGCGGCAGATCGGCGGCCATCTGCCTGAGCCAGGCGGCGGCCTGCGTGTCGGCAATCGCCGTGTCGGGCGAGCCGTGGGAAATGAACAGGGCGGGAAATGCTGTTTTGCTCATGGTCTTTCTCCTTGCCACCAAGATAGGCCGTCTCAACTGTTCATAAAAGATGCCGTTTTGATCACTCATCGTTCGGCATATGAAGACAGCCTTTACCGTCTTCGCGCCATGTCACGGCGGAACGCCCGTATGGTGCAGCACCACCGGGATGAGAAAGTGCAAGTCCGGATGGCCGCGCGCAGGCTGTGCCGTTCGGAAGTGGATTTGGTGTGCATGCCGCCGCCGTGGCGGAGACATGCGGGGGGTGGCGCAGATTGCGCGCGGGCCAGAACTTCGCCGGATGGTGTCCGCATCCGACAGGCGGTCGCGTGCCGCCTATTCGCTGCCCGGACACGGGCAGCCTTGAGCGACGGGTGGCATCGTCCGGCACGGGCTGGGCCTCGCGTTGACGATCCGGGAACGCCAGAGCTTCTGACACTGCGCCAGACGTCCTTCCCGCATCCGCAAGACGGCCCGCCACAGGCCCGTTTCCACCCTCACCCTGACAGCCGGCCGGCGCTGGCCGGCACAAGGGGCAAAGGTTTCTCCGGTGGCTGGCTTGGCCGATCCTCCCGTTGGGCATCCCATAAGGTCACCCGTTCAGGCTGATCCTGCTGCCAGCGGAGCCCGCCGGTGCACCGCCTCCTCCTTCGTCCTGCCGCACGTTACGGCAGCCACCTGGAGGCCTTCCTCCCGCCTGGACCGCAACGTTCGCAATCCATCCGGTGACGGGAGCAAGGCCATGATCGCATGGGGTTTGACAGGTGTGGATGAAATGGGGTTGAGAGCGCGGCAGACACCCTCCCCCCCTAGGTGGGGGAGACTTCGAAGCGGTGGCTGTAGGCCAGAAATCGGAGAATCCGATTTCAGTGAACGAAGGCCTGAGCGCGACGCCACGCGAAGGCTGTATCAGCACCTTGGCTTCAGCCAAGTGCTCGAAATTTCAAGAGAGGGGGTCGGTTTCGGAGACGGGACCGCCCCCTCACCTGAAAAATCTACGACTTGGCGCTATCGCGCCAAGACCGTGATTTTTCTTCCTCTCCCACAGGGGGAGAGGAACAAGACCCTCACTCCGCCACCAGCAACCCGGCAGAGCCTTTCTCGTATTGCGGCAGGCCATCCGCGATCTCGTAGAAATCGCCCTTGTCGGCACAAAAGATGTGCTTGGTCATTTTGAGCCCCGACGGCTCGTCAAAGCTGCCCGCCAGCACCGAGATGAACGGATCGGACTGGTGCTTCCAGAACAATGCCGAGCCGCAGGTCGAACAGAAGCCGCGCCTGGCGAAATCCGACGCCTGGTACCAGGTGATCGCGTCCCCGCCCTCGATCTCGATATTCTCGTCGGCCACATTGGTAGCAGCGAAATAGAGCCCGGACTGACGCCGGCACTGCGAGCAATGGCAGGCGATGACATCGCGGAGCTGACCGCGGGTGCGAAAACGCACAGCCCCGCAATTGCACCGTCCGGTGCGGATTTGATCGTCTGACATGCGGGCCTCCGGGGACTGTGATTCAGGTCGGAGGCGATACAAGCACGCAGGCGCCCTGCCATTCTACTGACATTTGCGACATGCAAGGCCGCGACTTGAAGCCGAGGGCTCCAACACAGGGAAGGCCAACGGCGGGCCTTGGCCCGGCCGCTGTTCTGGGCGGCCGGGAACGCGACGCAAAGCGACCGTCTACTCCACCGGAGCAAGCGACACGTCGGCGGATGCGCCGGGGCTGACGGTGATGGTGCGGCGCGCGATCACGCGGCGGTCGCCCTTCATGCCCTCAATGACGTAGCGCAGGTCGTAGCTGCCGGGTTCAGCCGGCGCGGTCAGGCTGCCTTCCGTGAAGGGCGCACCCGGTTCACCGAGATAGAAATAGCCGATCTCGCCGCTGAATTCGGAGAAACCCGGCGTGACGATGTCGACCCAGTGGCGCGAATTCTGCGGCCCGCGCGCACGCACCGGGAACTCTGCTCCCGGCGCCACCTCTTCCGCTGCCTCGATCTCCGCCCTGCCCAAGATCACGTTGAGCGGCACCGACAGTCCGACCGCGCGTGCGCTCTCGCCCTGCACCACGTAGCGCAGCTGGTACTCGCCGGCCGTGATTGGCGCCATCAGCTCTGCCGGATTGCCGTCTCGGGCCCATGCATAGGAGGGTTCGTTCTCCGTTGCAGTCGAGCCCTTCTCCATGATGTCGATGTAATTCTCTTCGCCTTCCGGTCCGCGCCAGTTGACGCGGAAGCTCTCGCCCACCTGAACAGTGAGCGGCCCGTCGAGAACGAAATCGCCTTCAACCACCTTGATCGGGCGGCTTGCCACCACCGGTTCGGCAGCATCGGGCGCGATATAGCGGATGACATAGTCGCCGGGTTCGGGCGGCATGCGCAGCATGACCTTGTCACTGTCACCAAGCTCGACCCAGGAGGCCCACTCGAAGGCGGGCGCACCCAATGGAGCGACGTCGATATAGTCGCGTTCGCTGCGCGTCGCGGTCCAGGTGACCTTCACGGCCGAGGTGATTGCAGCGCTGTCGGCGGCATCGAGCGTGGCCTCCGGCTGAACCGGTTCCGGCGCTGGTGCGGCGGGCGTTGCCGCCGGAGCGGCGGTCTTGATCGCCTGATCGAGCGCCTTGCCCAGCCCCTCCCGGTCGGAAGCATCGAAGTAGGAACCGCCGGTGTTACGCGCCAGGCAAGACAGTTCGAGCCCTTCCTGACGCGTCAGGCCGAAACCGACGACATGGGCGGTGAACTCGACGCCGGACTGCTCGAGTTCCTTTCCGAGCGCGCAAGGATCAGCGTTGCAGGTCTCGATGCCATCGGTCACCAGAACCACGGTGGCAGGATTTTCTGTGAAGCGGAGCTCTTCGGCGGCGCGGCGCACGGCGTCGGACAGCGGCGTCCGCCCCTGGAAGCGCATGGTATTGACTGCCTGCGAAATAGCATCGGCCGTTCCCGCCGCCGGCGGAACCATGATCTCGATGTCGCTGCAGTCTCCTCGCGTGCGGTGGCCGTAGGCAACAAGCCCGATTTCCCGCTCCTGAGGAAGGCCCTTGAGCACCTCCGCAACAGTCTCCCGGGCGATCTCGAGCTTCGGGACGCCATTGATCTGGCCCCACATCGACCCGGAGCCATCCATGACGATGATGGTTCTGGCTCCTGCAGACGCATCTTGGGCAAAGGATGTTTCAGCCAATTGCGGAGCAACAAGGGAGAGAACAAATGCAAGACTAAACCTGCCGACAAACCTTCCAGACAATATACACCTCGAACCAATGAAACAAACAACAAGAGACCTGTTGTTTTTACCGGCCAATTTTGCAGTGTTCAAATCGTTTCTGGCATCGCGCAGGAACTGCACGACCCGAAACGCAAAACGCCGGGGACTTGCCCCGGCGTTCTTGCATTCATGTCAGTCGGTTGCGACCCGAACCTTAGCCGTTCACAACCTGCTTTTCCTCGTCCCGGCCGCCCTTCATGCGTTCGGCGACGAGGAAGGCGAGTTCGAGCGCCTGGTCGGCGTTCAGACGCGGGTCGCAATGGGTGTGGTAGCGGTCCTGCAGGTCTTCGCCCGACAGTGCACGGGCCCCGCCGGTGCATTCGGTGACGTTCTTGCCGGTCATCTCGATGTGGATACCGCCCGGATGGGTGCCCTCGGCGCGGTGGATCTGGAAGAACGAATCCACTTCCGACAGGATCCGCTCGAACGGACGGGTCTTGTAGTTGTTGAGCGTGATCGTGTTGCCGTGCATCGGATCGCATGACCACACAACCTTGCGGCCCTCGCGCTCAACGGCGCGGATGAGCTTGGGCAGGTGATCGGCCACCTTGTCGTGGCCGAAGCGCGCGATCAGGGTGAGCCGGCCGGCCTGGTTGGCAGGGTTGAGAATGTCGATCAGCGTCAGCAGTTCGTCCGGATCGAGCGACGGGCCGCATTTGAGGCCGATCGGGTTCTTGATGCCGCGGGCATATTCGACATGGGCGTGGTCGGTCTGGCGGGTACGGTCACCGATCCAGATCATGTGGCCCGACGTGGCGTAATGATCGCCCGAGGTGGAATCGATGCGGGTCATGGCTTCCTCGTAGCCAAGCAGCAACGCTTCGTGGCTGGTGAAGAAATCGGTCTCGCGCAGGCTCGGGTGATTTTCACCGGAGATGCCGATGGCCTTCATGAAGTCCATGGTCTCGGAGATCCGGTCGGCGAGCTTGCGGTAGCGCTCGGCCTGCGGGCTGTCCTTGACGAAGCCGAGCATCCACTGGTGCACATTGTCGAGATTGGCGTAGCCGCCCTGGGCAAAGGCGCGCAGCAGGTTGAGCGTCGCCGCCGACTGCCGGTAGGCCATGATCTGGCGTTCCGGATTGGGGATGCGGTCGGCTTCATTGAACTCGATGCCATTGATGATGTCGCCGCGGTAGCTCGGCAGCTCGACGTCGCCCTGCTTCTCGATGTTGGACGAGCGCGGCTTGGCGAACTGGCCGGCAATGCGGCCGATTTTCACAACCGGCTGCTGCGCGCCAAAAGTCAGCACCACGGCCATCTGCAGGAAGACGCGGAAGAAGTCGCGGATATTGTCGGCCTCGTGCTCGGCGAAGCTCTCGGCGCAATCACCGCCCTGGAGCAGAAAGCCCCTGCCTTCGGCGACATCGGCAAGCGCCGAGGTCAGCCGGCGGGCCTCACCCGCAAAAACCAGCGGCGGAAACTTGGCCAGCCGGGCCTCGGTCACCTTCAGTGCCTCTGCATCCGGATAATCCGGGACCTGCTGGATCGGTTTGTTGCGCCAGCTTGATGGGGTCCAGTTCTGTGCCATGTCGTTCACCGTGTTGGCCGGGCTCATGCCCGGCGGTTTAAACGGGCGATCCGCCCGCGGGTTGGCCGGGCGCATACCCGGCTGTTTTGCGGGCAACATGCCCGCGGATCCGTTGATTTCACCGGGCTTATAGCGATCAATTGGGCGGCTGCAAACCCGGCAATGCGAATCAGCGCTCCGGACCGCTCCCGCGGCGGCCGAGAGCCAGATCAAACAGCTCGGTTTCACTGGCCGTCAGGCTCACCGCGCGGGGATAGAGCGGGCGGTCGCGGTCCTCGTGGATCGGCAGGTGAAACGCCTCGGTCTCCGCCACGAAACGATGCACCCCCTCCTCCCCGAACTCGCGGAGAAACCCCTGCATCACCGCATCGAGATAGGACCTCAGGATCGGCGACGGGCCGCCGGCCTCGGGATGCTCCACCCTCGCCTCGTAGACATGCAGCCGCGTGCCGGAACCGAGCCTCAGCCCGGTCTCCCGTTCGGCGCGCTCTGCATCGAAGCTCAGCTCCGCAAACGTGATGTCACGCCGGTGATAGCGGAATTCGCGGGTGTCGATGACCGGCAGGTTGACGGCAAGATCAATGATCAGAACGCCGTCGATCGATGCCTTTTCGGCGCGATGCGCGGTCAGCAGCGAGGGCACCACATCTCCGGCAAGCGCGGTCTCGGCCATGGTGTCCGCCTCCATCAGCGGCCGCGGCCGCCAGGTCCGCCGCCAGCCATTGAGCCGCGCCGGGATGGCCGCCACGATGTCGGTCCGCAGCGTCACCCGATTGACCAGCGAGCCGTAGCCGAAATAACCGACGATTTCGCCCGGCCCGGCGGGTGCGGCGCGACGCTGCGGCGAAGGGTCGGTCCGCGGTTTGCCTCGCAACCCGGCCTGCAGCGGCTCTTCAATCTTGGACATCGTGATCGCGTCTTCCTACATAAAGGCAATAGCCATGAAGCACAGTCTACTCACAAACGGGCAAAGATCATGACCAACCCATCAGAGCGCATCGCCAGCCTCCGCGCCAGTTTCGACAGCGGCAAGACCTGCCCGGAAAAGTGGCGGCGGTCGCAACTCAAGCGCCTGCAGGCCATGATCGAGGAAAACGAGGAGGCCTTCAACGAGGCGCTGCATGCGGATCTCGGCAAGTCCGGCTTTGAAGCGCGCATGACCGAGACCGGCACCGTGCTGGCCGAGATCGGCCACATCCTGTCCCATCTCAAGGCCTGGATGCGGCCCGACAAGATCTCGACACCGCTGTCCAACCAGCCCGGACACAGCCAGGTGGTGCATGAACCGCTCGGCGTGGTGCTGATCATCGCGCCGTGGAACTATCCGGTCAACCTTGTGCTGACGCCGCTGATCGGGGCAATTGCCGCGGGCAACTGCGCCGCCATCAAGCCTTCGGAGGTCTCGGCCCGGACATCCGAACTGCTGGCGCGGCTGATCCCCGCCTATCTCGACCCGGACGCGTTCCAGGTCTTCGAAGGCGGCGCGGATGTATCGACCGCGCTGCTTGAACAGCGTTTCGACCACATCTTCTTCACCGGCAGCGAGGCGATCGGCAGGATCGTCATGACGGCGGCGGCCAAACATCTCACGCCGGTGACGCTGGAGCTGGGTGGCAAGAGCCCCTGCATCATTCATGAGGACTGCGACCTTGCGACCGCGGCAAGGCGCGTCGCCTGGGGCAAGTTCCTCAATGCCGGCCAGACCTGCATCGCGCCCGATTACATCCTGGTGCAGGAAGGCGTCGCGGATGCCTTTGTCGAACAGCTTGGCAAGGTGACCGCCGAGTTTTTCGGCGACGATCCCAAGTTGAGCCCGGATTACCCGCGGATCATCAACGAGCGGCATTTCGACCGGGTCAGCGGGCTGATCTCCGGTGGCGACATCGCCATGGGCGGCGAAACCGACCGCTCGGAGAAATACATCGCACCCACCGTTCTCACCGGCGTGCAACCCGAGTCAGCCGTCATGCGCGAGGAGATTTTCGGCCCGGTGCTGCCGGTGATGACCTACCGCGCAATCGACGATGCGATCCGGTTCATCACCTCCCGCCCCAAGCCGCTGGCGCTGTATCTGTTCGCCAAGTCCGGCGACATCCAGCGCGAGGTGATCGAGCGGACCAGTTCGGGCGGCGCCTGCATCAACGATGTGGTGATGCATCTCGCAGTCCCCGACCTGCCGTTCGGCGGCGTCGGCGCCAGCGGCATGGGCGCCTATCACGGCCGAGCCTCCTTCGACACGTTCAGCCACGCACGGGCAGTGCTGACCAAGAGCGAGCATTTCGACGTGCCGCTGCGCTACCCGCCCTTCTCCGAGCGCAAGCTCACCTGGCTCAAGCGGCTGCAGTAGAAGCACGGGGTCACCGAGCCTGCACCAGCAGCGTTCCCGGCAGGTCTTGACGCATATCAAGGTTACAAATTCAAATCTTGCTATGAATAGGTTCAGCCTAACGTTGAGCGGAGTGAAGACCATGACCGGACAGTCTGCCTATTCCAACACCACCGAAGCCGTCGGCATTTTCCATACCGCGGAAGATCTGCAGGCCGCGGTCGATGATCTGCTGAGCCAGGGCTTCAACCGGATGGACCTGAGCATTCTGGCATCGGAAAGGGCGATCGAAGACAAGCTGCACCAAGCCTATGTGCCGGCGCGCGAGCTCGAGGACCGGGTCGAGGTGCCGACCACCGCCTTCGTCTCAACCGAATCCGTCGGCGACGCCATGGGCGCCGTCATCGGCGTCCTGGTCTATGTGCCGGCGATGATCGGCGGGGCGGCGGTCGTCGCCTCCGGCGGCGCACTGGCTGCGGCCGCCACCGCGGCGCTGATTGCGGGCGGCATCGGCGGCTCCATCGGCACCGTGCTGGCGGGTCTTATCGGCGCGACCCAGGCGAGGGAAATGGAAACGCATCTTATGTCCGGCGGCCTGCTGCTCTGGGTCCGCACCCGCGATGAACAACACGAACAGCGGGCGCTCGCCATCCTAGCAGGCCACAAGGGCGAGGGCGTGCACCTGCACACCCTGCCCTCGCTGGTGGGCTCAGGCATGAGCAAGCCGGTCGAGGATGTCGTCAACCTGGACGCAGCCAAGGTTGAATGAACCGGACATGACAGACCTGACCCACCTCACCTGCCCCTCCTGCCAGGCCAAGAACCGGATCCCCGCGGCCAAGCTCGGCGCCCGGCCCAGCTGCGGCGTCTGCAAGGCGCAGCTCATGCCCGACACGCCGTTCGAGCTCGACGAGGCGCAGCTCAACAAGCACCTGAAGAACGACGAACTGCCGCTGCTGGTCGATTTCTGGGCGCCCTGGTGCGGGCCCTGCCGGATGATGGCACCACAGTTTGCCGACGCCGCCAAACAGATGTCGCCAAAAGTGCGATTCGCCAAACTCGACACCGAGCAGCACCAGGCCGTCGGCTCCCGCTTCCAGATCCGCGGCATCCCGCTGATCATCCTGTTTGACAAGGGCCGCGAAACAGCCCGCCAGCCCGGCGCCGTGGACGCGCGGTCGATTGTAAGCTGGGTCAGCCAGCACCTGAAGCGGTGACGGCCGTCAGGCACTTGGCTTGGGTGCTCGGTGAGAGAGGTTGGTTGATGAGCTTTGGTGGCGCTTTCGGCCCATTGCTGACGTTCGAACCGGGTGCAGCGAGTGGCGACTCCGAGCCCAAACTTCAAGATGCTGCGCAATGTGCCAATGGCAGCTCGTCATATTAAAGCCGACATTGTAGGGGCTATGGGCGGTCCGGAGCAGATATTCAGCATATTCTCCAAGTGCTACGACCGCATCCCGTATATCCGCCAATCGCGGCAAAAGCCTAGTTCAGGCGCCAGCCGAACAGACAAAGTCTGTTGTTCAACGTCACAAGACGAAGTTCCAATCTTTCTAGGCAAAGTTTGTTAATTGCGACGGTTGAGCGAGTTTCTGGCTGGCCAGTTAACCTGTGACAAGCTGAGTTTCGTTGCCGCTTTGTGGCCAATCAAGAAATGTGAAGTCAGCGAACGTGGCTCTCGAAAATCTCTGTCAAAGTTTCAGGTAGCGTTGCAGTCCAAACCGTTACTCCGTTATCTGCCTGAAATTCTCGTAGTTGTGCATCACGAAACCAAAGATCTATCTCGTCGATCCGCAAAACAACTGTTTCCAACACCGAATCACGCACGCCGTCCCAGAACACAGAAGCTACATCCGGCTGCATACCAGACATTCCGGAGGCACTTAGATAGAAATAGACTTGCGCACCTGCCAAATCACTCAGCGAGATAATCTCACCACTGCTATCCCAAAATTGGCTGTCGCTGGTATTAGATTGCAAGATGTTGAATTTTGAGCCTTCCAACTCGTAACTCAGATTTGGTAGGTCTTCTATTGTGAAGCCAATTTGCAGATCCGGTTGCCCTTCGCCGGACCAACGCATGGCCACCAAATCAGCGTCTGCCCTCGGCTCCTTATAAAATGCAGCTTCCAGGGAAAGACTCTCCAGCAACCAGCCTAATGAATTCGATTTACCCGACTGCGGGTACAACCCTCCAAATGCTGAGACTGAGATTGCCTCAATGCCATCATGCGAGGTTCGAGACGCGTAAACTGGACCGCCATACGCTGTCCCGGCTTTAACAAAGGCCGAATACTCCGCCAGCAGTTCTTGTTCAAACTGGCCTATCAATTCGACATTATCGGGGAGCTCAATAAAAGCAGACGCCGAAATTGCGCTGAATTTTGTGAGACTCCTTTCCAAAGTCGACAATATCGACTGAGACTGCTCTCCTTGTGTGACCATACGCTCAAGTATTTTTCGCTGGTTTTCTACCTGCAGTTCTATGCGTTCAGTTGACTTTTTTGCGCTTTGTTGATCGATTAATTCTTGGATGAATTGAGTCGAAACAGCAGTGATGGAACTAACGACGACGCCAATAAGAGCAACTTTGCCCCACCTTGTCACTTCGCCGTCTTCGCCACGGAACTCCTTTACGGTGCCAATCGCACCGAACACGCCGGCTAAAACTGCACTGAAAATCTTCAAGACAAAGAGGGCAGTCTGCAGCATAAAAGTCACTTTCTGATTTCCAAGATATTATACGAGTTGGCAGAGTTTACGTAAATGGCTGACCCAAACTGTTGTTGAACCGTTTTACTGGGGTGCTTGCTACTTGCTCAAAATGCGGGCCTTGGCGGAGATTTGAGGCCAAGATTGCGCATTACAGTCCTTTTGCGGACCCCAGATGCAGGGCAGCATCGAATTAGAAGCTCGCTTCTTCTTTTGCAAATCCGCCCTTGGTACAGCATGCAGCGAAGGCCCGCTTCCCGCCCAAACCGGGCCCCAAAAGCGCTCCAACGGCTGCGCGGCAGGTTACCCGACGGGGCATCCGCTGATGATCGATTAACAGGTTCCAAGATGCGAGCGCCCTGGCTCTCAACCGCCAGGGCCATCATTCAGGCCCATGGCGCAGCACCTCAACGACATGAATCAATTTGCCTGAATCTGCTCACAAGCCGTTGAAACAGTGAAAGGAACCGCTGCAGCAAGGAGGGTCTCACCCGACCCGGCCACGCCACCGCGCGCTCCGGCGGACCGAAATCCTTGTCCGCACCGGCGGCCCGCAAGGCCGCCTCGAAGATCTCGCAGTTGCGGGCGATCTCCTCGCCGATCATCTTGGCGTCGCCGTTGACGATGTCGCGGGCGGCGGCGTAGTCGAGCCCGGCGTCAGAGCAGAAATCCGCAAGCTTGCAGGGCCGGAACCAGCCCTCGATCATGCCGGAATAGGCCACGTGGGCGGAGACCACCGGATCGAGGATCAGGTCGTAGTTTTCGCCGAGCCCGACCGACACCCCGAAGCGGCGTTTGAGTCCCTCCTCCGCGCCGAGATAGTTGCGCCGGTGGGTGAGCTGGATGTCGCCGCCGCCAACCGGGTGGCGTCCGGTCTCGTCGGCCATCCAGTAGGGCTCTCTCACCCATTTTAGCCGTCCCGCGTCAAAAGCCTTCTGCAGCCGCTCGGCCGAGGTCGCCCGATCCGGCGCAAAGGCCTCGAGCACCGGCTCCATCCGCCCGCCGGTCTCGCGAAAGATCTGCCCCAGTGCTGCGGCAAGAAAGGTCAGCGGATGATCGGCGGCGTACCATCCGGCCCAGACATCGAGCTTGACCGACAGCCCTGTCCGCTGCGCGGCCGTCATCCCGTTCGGGAACAGGCGCGGATCGGTTTCGGTCAAGTGGGTGAAGAAGGCGGCGCGGTTCATGGCGCGACGATGAACGGTTCCGAGCCGATGCTCAAGTGGGTTTCCCGGCATGAGCCGGCTCCATAAATGAGGTATGGCCAGGGCTTGTCCGAATGCCTCGCCCTCACCGCCGGGGGCGGCCACGAAGCCGGTCAGGGAACAGGGTCCAAATGACGCCACAGGTAATTGACGTGAACGTAAACGTTAGACAGAGTGACGGCAGCGCCACAGGAGGTCCAGCGCAATGCCATCATCAACCGGTCAGCCCGCCGCTGCGTTAGAGCAAGCCGCTACGACGGAACACTCCGCCAGCGTAGAAATCATCCGCTTCGAGGCGGACGACGGCCATCTGCTCGAGGGCACGCTGACAACAGGGACCGGCGACGGACCGCTGGCGCTGATTTCCGCCGCCACCGCGGTCAAGCGCGGTTTCTACCAGAAATTCGCCGAAAGCCTCGTCACCCGGCACGGGTTTCGCGCAGCCCTCACTTATGATTACCGCGGCACCGGCGGCTCTGTGAGCAGAAACGTCAACCCACGCCATATCTCGATGGCCGACTGGGGCATGAAGGATTTTCCCGCAGCACTCGCCCGGCTCGAAAGCGTGGCGCCAGGCCATCCGGTCGTCGGCGTCGGCCAGTCCTATGGCGGCCAGGCGCTGGGGCTTGGAAACGTCTCTGAACGTTTCGAGCGATACCTGATGGTGGCGACGATTTCGGGCTACTGGCGCAATCTGGGCGGCGGCCTGAAACTCTACGCGCTGATGAACTGTGTCGCCAACCCGGTTGCCAAGGTGCTGGGCCAGGTGCCGTCCGGAATGGGCCTCGGCTCCGGCCTGCCCGGCGGGGTGTTTGCCGACTGGACCAAGTGGTGCCGCAGGCCGGACTACTTCTTCTCCGAGCCGCGCTTTGACGCCAAATCACTCTTCGCCTCGGTGCGAACGCCGATCCTGGCCATAGGTGCTGCCGACGACCCCTGGGGGACACCGGCGGCGCGCCACGCCATCATGCGCCATTTCGTCAACGCGCCGGTCGAAATCAGATGGCTCGACCCCGAAACCGCAGGCGGTCCGATCGGCCATCTCGATTTCTTCCGCTCGCGCTTCAGCGAGACGCTCTGGCCGGAGCCGATCGCCTGGCTGAAGGGTGAGGAAACCGGCTGACGAAAGTCAGACCCGTTCGCCGTTCTTCACCCGGTAGCTCGGCTTGTACATGGTCACGAGTTCTTCCGACGCGGTCGGATGCACCGCCATGGTCCGGTCGAAATCATCCTTGGTGCAGCCGGCCTTGAGCACGATACCGAGAATCTGCGCCAGTTCGCCCGCATCATGGCCAAGAATATGGGCGCCGAGTACCTTGCGGTCCTCGGCATTGACCACGAGCTTCATCACGGTCTTTTCCTTGCGGCCCGACAGCGTCGCCTTCATCGGGCGGAATTCGGCCCGGTAGATTTCCAGTTCATCATACCTGCTGGATGCCTCGTCCTCCGACAGGCCGACCGTGCCGATTTCCGGCTGCGAGAACACCGCCGTGGCGATCAGGTCGTGGTCCGGCGAGGTCGGCCGGTCATGATAGAGCGTGTCGATCAGGCACATCGCCTCGTGGATGGCCACCGGGGTCAGCTCGACCCGGTTGGTCACGTCGCCGACGGCATAGATGCTTTCGACATTGGTGCGCGAATACTCATCAACGATGATCTCGCCCTTGTGGCCTGTTTCAACGCCCGCCGCCTTGAGCCCGAGGCCGTCGGTGTTGGGATCGCGGCCCAGCGCCAGCATCACCTGGTCTGCGACCAGCGCCTTGCCGTTGCTGGTGTGGGCGACAAGACGCCCATCCGGGCCCCGCTCGATCTTGGAGAAGACCTCGTGGCACAGGATGCGGATGCCCTTTTCCTCCATCGCCGAATGCAGGCCGCGGCGCATGTCCATGTCGAAGCGCGACAGGATTTCCTTGCCGCGGTAGATCAGCGTGGTGTCGACGCCGAGGCCGTGGAAGATGTTGGCGAACTCGACCGCGATGTAACCGCCGCCGGCGATCAGAATGGCCTTCGGCAACGCCTCGAGGTGAAACGCCTCGTTGGAGTGGATGCAAAGCTCGTGGCCAGGCAGCGACGCGTGCGGATTGGGCTTGCCGCCAACTGCGATGAGAATGTGACGGGCGGTCACCTCCTGCCCGGTTGCCTTGATCAGGACGGAATTGGGTCCGGTCAGCTCCGCCCGCGAGGCAATGATCTCCGCCCCGGCGTTTTCAAGCCCGTGACGGTAGAGCCCCTCCAGCCGGTCGATCTCGCGATCCTTGTTGGCAATCAGTGTCGGCCAGTCGAAACTGGTCTCTCCGACCCGGAAGCCATATCCGTGGGCGTCCTCGAAATGCTCGTTGAACTGCGAGGCGTAGACGAACAGCTTCTTGGGAACACAGCCGCGAATGACGCAGGTCCCGCCGAAACGGTACTCTTCGGCGATCGCCACGCGCTTGCCCAGGCCCGCCGCCAGACGTGCCGCGCGAACGCCGCCAGATCCGCCACCAATGACAAACAGGTCGAAATCGAACTCGCTCATGTGCGGATATCCTTATTGGGGTGTTGTCAAAAGGCTCATCGCCTTTGCGGGACGATGCGGGATCTCTGATGTCCCGGCAGCAGCCGCCTTTTTAGCCAAGACCGGCCAAAATAAAAGCCCGGGCTCTCGCCCGGGCTGTGAAATCGATACGCCAACACGGCAATGTGATCGCGCGCGCCGCTGCTGGCGGCCGCACGATATCGCCGATTACTGGTTGTCGTTGGAGAGCTTCGGGCGCTCGCCGACCTTCTCTTCCAATGCCGCGCCGACATTGTTTGCAAGGTCGCGGGCAACGCCGGAGGCCCAGATATCGGCCGATTTGACCAGTTCGCGCGTCACCAGCGGACCGGTCTCGATCAGCTTCTTGCCTGCTGGAGAATTGTAAAAGTCGGCGATTGCGGTCAGTTCGTCCTTGCTGAAAGACTTGGCGTAGATCTGCGCCGCTTCCCTTTCCAGATCACCCCGACGCGGCACGATTTTCAGCGCCTCCTCGTCGACGGTGGTGCTGATCACTTCCTGAAGGTCAGCATTGGTTCGAATCATGTTGACTTTCAGTTCCTCGGCAGCGCCGGGAATGATCGCGTCGAACTGGTTGGTGGATCCCAGGGCATCGATGGCGGCCCGGGCGGCGGCAATGTGATCGTCGCTCAGTTCCTGCGCAATGGCCGAATGGCCGGCCACGGCGAGACCGGAGATCACAATCATGCCCGCGCCGAAGCGCTTTAGACCGGTGAGGATAGTCATGTTCGGTTTCACTCCTGTTTAATCCTTCGCGAGCAGGGTGCGCGCGCCGCTTTGCGAAGCGATGATCGCGGCATCCGCCATTTTGAGAAACAATCCGTGTTCGACGACACCGGGAATGGCGACGAGCCCGTTTGCGAGCGCTTCTGCATCCGGAATGCGGCCAAAAGATGCATCAAGGATGAAATGGCCGCCATCGGTAAGATAGGGGCCGTCCTTGTCGGGGCGCTGCACGATATCGCCGGTCAGGCCCAGCCGCGACGCCAGCCGCTCGACCGCGAGCCGTGTCGCCGTCATGCCGAACGGAGCAACCTCGACCGGCAGCGGAAACTGGCCGAGTGTGTCGACCAGCTTTGTCTCGTCGGCGATCACGATCATCCGGGCCGAAGCAGAGGCGACGATCTTCTCGCGCAGCAGCGCACCGCCGCCCCCCTTGATCAGGCCGAGCGAACCATCCACCTCGTCGGCGCCATCAATGGTCAGGTCGAGTTCGGGCAGGTCATCAAGCGAATAGAGCGGCACTCCCAGCTCGACGCAGAGCCGCGCCGTGCGTTCGGATGTCGGCACGCCCTGAACATTGAAGCCTTCTGCGACCTTTTCCGCCAGAAGACGGACGAATTCATCCGCGGTCGAACCTGTCCCGATACCGAGCCGCATTCCGTCCTCGACATGTTCGAGGGCTGCCTGTGCTGCTGCGATCTTGAGTTGCCGGGCGTCCATGCCTGTCTGCCATTGTTGTTGATACCGGCCCGCCTGTTAGCATGGAAGCATGGCAAGGCAAAGCCCGTGATGGCGCTCCTCGACCCCGGCGCGGTGGCCAGCGCCGTATTCGGCGGAATCGGGCGGCCTTTTCAGCAAGGCCCGCTTGGTTTTCCACTGAAAACGTCAGATCGGCAGGCCAAACCGCCGATTGCGGAGGTAACGCCTGCCTGATAAGCCAGCACCGCGTTGCCAGTCCGGCGCCGCCTGTCCCCTTGCCCCGGAGCATTCATGACTTCTTCCCTGGTTATTTTCGACCTCGATGGCACCTTGATCCACACCGCTCCGGACCTGATGGCGAGCCTCAATCACGTGCTCGCGCTGGACGGTCTTGCCCCGGTGACCTTCGAGGACATGACATGGCTGGTCGGTCAGGGCGCGAAAGTGATGATCGAACGCGCCTGGTCGCATCACGGCTACGCCTTCGCACCCGAGAAGCTCGAGACCGCCTTCGATGCCTTCCTGGTCCACTATGCCGCGGAAATGCCGGGGCACTCGGAGCCCTATCCCGGCCTGCTCGCAGCACTCGACCGGCTGGAAGCCAGCGGCATGAAGCTCGCCGTGTGCACCAACAAGACCGAGGCGCTGGCGCGGCGTCTGCTCGACAGTCTCGGCCTGACCGGGCGCTTTGCCGCCATCACCGGCGGCGACACCTTCGCGGTCAGAAAACCCCATGGCGAGCATGTTCTCGGCACCATCGAGATGGCCGGCGCCCTGCCCGGCAACGCGGTGATGATCGGCGACAGCATCAATGACATCCTCGCCGCACAGAACGCCGCGGTACCGGCGATCGCGGTTCCCTTCGGCTATTCAGACAAGCCGGTGTCGGACTTCAACCCGGACATCATCATCAACCATTTCGACGAACTCGACGCGGACATGGTCCGCTCCCTGATCGAGAGCCGGCGCACGGCCGGCTGAAAGGCGGCCTGCTCGGCTTTTGCCAAAAACCGCGACACCCGCGGATCTGCCGCTTGACGCCTGCCCCGCGCTACGCTTATACCGCCGATCAACCGTTCGCGCCGCACCTTGCGGGCCGGCGACGGGCGCGTAGCTCAGCGGGAGAGCACTGCCTTCACACGGCAGGGGTCACAGGTTCAATCCCTGTCGCGCCCACCATTTATTTTCTGTTACCTGGCAAGCCCGATCCCTTTGTGATCGGCCGTGTCGCCGTAATTGCCAACTGACCGAATGCCCACTCCAGATTTGATTGCCTCTAGAGTTTCAAGGCATCCGCCAACGAGAGCGGTGATCTGTTCACATCACTCAAATTCAGCCCCGAATGCAAGTCAACGATATGGCTGCGCATGATCTCTTCGGCGGCTGCCGGGTCACGGTGTTCGAAAGCCTTCATCAAGGCATGGTGGGAATGGCTCTCACAGGTCGTGTCAGCCCTGCGCCAGTAGAGTGCGATGATCAGCGACGACCGGGAAATCAGCGCGCGGATAAAGTCGGTAAAGACCTCATGCCCGGCGATTTCGGCGATCTTGAGATGGTACCCGCCTGAAAGCGACAACGCCCGGCCCTTGTCCCCTGACGCCGTCGCCGCATGTTCATCTTCGATATGGCTCGCCAGAATTTCAAGCATCTGATCGGTCATGCGCTTGGCGGCCATCGCCGCGACCCGGGGCTCGATCAGCCCGCGCGCCTCGAAAACCTCGTGCGCTTCCTTCGGTGTCGGGCTGGCGATGAACGCGCCGCGGTTCTTTTCGATGGAGACCAGTTGGGAGTGGGCCAGGGCCTGCAGCGCGGAGCGGACAATGGTGCGGCTGACCCCGAAGATCTCGCCGACTTCATCCTCGGACAATTTGGTGCCCGGTGCGATCTTGTGTTCAAAGATCGCACGCTGAAGGCCGGCGACCACCATATCCGACCGGCTTGCCGGGCCTGCCTGGCCGTGCGCCTCGCCTTGGACTGTGCGTAGAGCTTTGGTCACCGCTGAATGCCTGAAAGAGCTGAAGTTCTTGACCTGTGTTCATAGAATTTGCCGCCCGATTTGGCAATGCAATATTGTATACGATAATTAATCATATTGTATAAAATATTGGCTACAATTTAGGCAGACGATGAAACGTGCGTCGGACGCACAAAATTATAGTTCAAGAAATCAATGACTTGAAAATTCCGCGAGTCTGGCACGGCGCTTGCTCACCCTGTGTGGAAGGCAAGGAACCAGACCATGATGGACAAATCCGCAGCAGAGCTGATCTCGATAACAAAATCCTATGGGCAATCGATTGCCGTCGACGACATCACATTAAGGATTCCCGGAACGTCCTACACCTGCCTTCTGGGGCCCTCGGGTTGTGGAAAGTCATCCACCCTGCGGATGATCGCCGGGCATGAAACCGTCACCCGGGGTGACATTCTGCTGGGTGGCAAGAACATCACCGATCTGCCGCCGGCCGGCCGCGGCACCGCGATGATGTTTCAGAATTATGCGCTGTTCCCGCATCTCAGCGTCGCCGACAATGTGGCCTTCAGCCTGAAGATGAAGGGCGTAGAGAAATCCGCGCGTCACGTCGAGGCGATGAAGCTTCTGGAACTTGTGGACATGGTGGGCTTTGCCGCTCGACTGCCGGCGCAACTCTCGGGCGGTCAGCAGCAGCGCGTGGCGCTTGCCCGGGCGCTGATCACCAATCCATCTATCCTGCTGCTTGACGAGCCCTTGTCTGCACTCGATCCATTCCTGCGGCTGCGCATGCGCTCCGAGCTCAAGCGGTTGCAGCGTGAGCTGGGGATTTCCTTCATTCACGTCACCCATTCCCAGGACGAGGCGCTGTCCCTTGCCGACCAGGTCATTGTCATGAACAAAGGCCGGATCGAACAGGTCGGCAGCGCCCAGGACGTGTTCAACAAGCCGCAGACGCAGTTCGTGGCCCAGTTCATGGGCGGACACAACGTGATGCGCGATGGCCAATCCTATCTCGCCATCCGCGCGGACAAGGTCCAGATCAGCAAGACCAGCTCGAAGGACGGCGCCGGGCTCTCCGCTGTCGTCCGCGAGATCGAGTATCTGGGCACCACCTTCTCCGTCGGCCTCGACGAAGCCGATGCGACGCAAGCGTCAAGCCCGATAAGCGTCACCATTTCCGATGCCCTCTTTTCCCAAGAACCTTTGGAGATTGGCCAGACGGTCTTTCTCAACTGGAAGCCCGGCGACACACACCGCCTGGCGAGCTGACCCTTACCAACCACCACCAACATGCCAATCACCAGCAAGGAGAATGAACATGACCGAGACGCCAAACTCCAAATCCATCAGCCGACGTTCAGTGCTCAAGGGCACCGCCGCCGTTGCGGGTGCCGCAATCGGCTCGGGTGTTGTGACCGGGTTTCCGACAATCTGGGCGCAGAACATCAAGGACGTGACGCTCCGCCAGTTCGGCACCGGCGTGTCCAACCTCAACGACGTCGCCATCAAGGTAAAGGAAGACCTGGGCTTCACCCTGGAAATGACCGCGCTTGATTCCGACAGCGTGACCCAGCGCGCCGCCACCCAGCCAAAGAGCTTCGACATTGCCGACATCGAGTACTGGATCTGCAAGAAGGTCTGGCCGACAGGCAACCTTCAGGCGATGGATACGTCCAAGATCAAGAATTTCGACAAGATCGCGCCAATCTTCACCACCGGCAAGCTGACGCCCGAGAGCACCGTTGCCCAGGGCACCGCACCGAGCACGGTCGGCTTTGTCGACGGCAAGGACGGCACAGCCTTCGCCAAGGACGTCACCGGCTGGATGACGCTGATCCCGACAATCTACAATGCCGATACGCTGGGGATCCGTCCGGACCTGATCGGCCGCCCGATCGACACCTGGGCCGAGCTCCTGAACCCCGAGTTCAAGGGCAAGGCCTCGATCCTCGACATCTCGTCGATCGGCATCATGGATATGGCCATGGTCTGCGAGGCCATGGGCGAGATCAAGTATGCCGACAAGGGCAACATGACCCGCGAAGAGATCGACAAGACCATCGCCATCTTCACCGAGGCCAAGAAGGCCGGCCAGTTCCGCGCCTTCTGGAAGAGCTTCGACGAGAGCGTCAACCTGATGGCGTCGGGCGAAGTCGTCATTCAGTCGATGTGGTCGCCCGCAATCACGGCGGTGAAGGCCAAAGGCATCGAGTGTGTCTATCAGCCGCTGAAGGAAGGCTACCGCTCCTGGGGCGGCGGCATCGGCCTGTCAGCCAACCTCTCGGGCCTCGAGCTCGAAGCCGCCTATGAATACATCAACTGGTACCTCTCTGGCTGGGTCGGCGGTTACCTCATGCGTCAGGGCTACTACTCGGCCGTTCCGGAAACCTCGAAACTGTTCATGTCCGAGAACGAGTGGGGCTACTGGTACGAAGGCAAGCCCGCGACAGGGGACATCACCAGCCCGACCGGCGACAAGCTGGCCGCTGCCGGCGACGTTCGCGACGGCGGCTCCTACGAGGCCCGCATGGGCGCCGTTGCCTGCTGGAACGCCGTCATGGACGAAAACCAGTACATGGTCGGCAAGTGGAACGAGTTCATCGCCGCCTGACGCCAGCCGGTATGGCAACTCCCCGCGCCTATTTCCGGCGCGGGGTTTCATCCCCCGAATGTCAGGTGATCAATGTCTTCCAAGCGATCCATTTCCAATGATCTGACCGGCTGGCTGATGGCGTCGCCGCTGGCCCTCGTGCTCGCGCTTTTCCTGGTGCTGCCGATCGCCATGATTGTCGTGGTCAGCTTCTGGGGCGCCACGGAATTCTCGATCTATCCGGCCTTCAAACTCGACAATTACCAGTTCCTGTTCGGCTCGGCGGTGACCTACTCGGTCTTTCTCAAGACCTTCATGTTCACTCTCATCTCCTGGGCGTTGTGCCTGGCGATCGGTTTCACGGTTGCCTATTTTCTCGCCTTCCATATCCGCACCCAGACCTGGCAGATCGTGCTGTTCCTGGTGTGCACGGTGCCGTTTCTGACATCCAACATCATCCGAATGATCTCCTGGGTGCCGTTTCTCGGCCGCAACGGCATCGCCAATCAGACGCTGATCTCGATGGGCATCATCGACGAGCCCCTGGAATGGCTGCTGTTTTCCGACTTCGCCGTGGTGCTGGCCTTTGTCCATCTCTACACGCTGTTCATGGTGGTCCCGATCTTCAACACCATGATGCGCATCGACAAATCGCTGCTGGAAGCTGCCCGCGATGCCGGCGCCACCGGGTTTCAGACGCTGACCAATGTCATCCTGCCGCTGACCAAGCCCGGAATCATGATCGGCTCGATCTTCGTGGTCACGCTGGTGATGGGCGATTTCATCACCGTGCGGTTCATGAGCGGGTCGCAATCGGCCAATGTCGGCCGCCTCATCTCCAATGACGTGGCCCTTCTGCGATATCCGTCCGCCGCCGCCACTTCCGTTGTGCTGCTGATCACCGTGCTGATCGTGATCGGCATCATGCTGCGCTTCGTCAACATCCGGAAGGAGCTCTGATATGTCGGAACAGCGCGGTCGATCATTTTATGTGCTGGCGGCTTTCTTCGCCCTCTTCATCCTGTTTCTCTACGGCCCGACGATCACCATCGCCATTCTCTCGTTTCAAGGCCCCAAGGGCGGACTGACGTTTCCGATGAACGGTGTCTCGCTGCACTGGTTTTACGATCTGTTCGAGCAGCAGGCGGTTGGCGATATCTGGGGCTCGTTTCGACGCTCTCTTGCGCTCGGGCTTATGGTGATGGTTACCACCGTTGTTGTTTCCGTGATGGGCGGTCTCGCCTTCCGCAAGCGCTTCCTCGGCTCCGGCGTGCTGTTCTATATGGTCATCACCAGCCTGATCATTCCCTCGATCCTGATTTCGCTCGGCGTTGGCCTGATCTTCAACCAGCTGGATCTCGACGTGCACTGGACAACCTCGGGCTTCGGTTCGCAACTGACATGGACCCTGCCGTTCGGGCTGTTGATCATGTTCGCGGTGTTCAACCGCTTCGACAAGACCTACGAAGAAGCCGCCCGCGATCTCGGCGCGACGTCATGGCAGACGATCCGCCATGTGGTGCTGCCGATCATCGCCCCGAGCCTGATCGGCGTCGCCCTGTTCGGCTTTACCCTTTCCTATGACGAGTTTGCCCGCACACTCCTCACTGCTGGGTCCTACAATACCCTGCCGCTCGAGATCTTTGGTATGACCACCAACGTCACCTCGCCGGTGCTCTATGCGCTCGGCACGCTGACGACGGTTTTCTCGCTTGTTGTCATTGCCGTTTTCATTCTGAGCGCCTGGGTGCTCAACCGCAGGCGCGCCAGCAGCGGAAATGATTCCGGAAACGGTCTTGTGTAACCAGCCATGCGAATCCTGATCATCAATCCCAACACCACAGCCACCATGACCGAGGCCATTGGAACAGCCGCGGCAAAGGCCGCGTCAGCCGGAACGACCATCCTTGCAGTCAATCCAGACCAGGGTCCGGCCTCCATCCAGGGAGCCGAAGACGGCGAAGCTGCACTTCCCGGCCTCTACGCCGTATTCGACAGGCACATGAGCGCCGGGCATTCCTTTGATGCGGTCATCATCGCCTGCTTTGATGACACCGGACTGGGCGAATTGCGCGCCCGCTGCGAGGTGCCGCTGACCGGGATCGGAGAAGCGGCCTACTTGCTGGCGGCCGAAAAGGCCACGCCATTCTCGGTGGTCACAACCCTTGCGGTCTCCATTCCGGTGCTGGAGCACAACATCAGAGCCTACGGCCTGTTGCCCCAGTGCGCCCGTGTTCGCGCCAGCGAAATTCCGGTTCTCGATCTCGAACAGCACCCTGATCGGGCGCTGGCCCGCATCGGCGCTGAAATCGCGGATGCGATCAGGACGGATCGGTGCGGCTCCATCGTGCTGGGATGCGCCGGCATGGCGGATATGGCGCTGATCCTCGAAAACACCTATTCTCTGCCGGTTATTGAAGGTGTCAGCGCGGCGGTTGCCTGGTGTGAACGTGAGGTCACCGCGCGGATGGCAAAGACGGATATGGCCTGATCATGGATCCAGAACCGCAGGGCGGGTTTAGAGTGCGCAGTGCAACGCCGGAGGCATTCGCGGTGGCCAGAGGCTGGGCACGCGATGAGGGCTGGAACCCCGGCATTGCAGATCTCGAGGCTTTTTTCGCAGCCGACACGTCCGGCTTCCTGTTGGGCTATGCGAATGACAGGCCAGTGTCCTCGATCTCAGTGGTGAAGTATGGCGAGACCCAGGGCTTTTTGGGCTTTTACATCGTTCACCCCGATGCCCGGGGCAAAGGCTTCGGCATGGCTACCTGGAGCGCGGGAATGGCCTATCTCGGCAAACGCACCGTCGGGCTCGACGGCGTTGTCGCACAGCAGGAAAACTACACGAAAAGTGGCTTCCAGCTCGTCGGCCGCAACATCCGCTTCACCGGCGTGCCGATACTGACTGAACTGCCGGGATCAGCGGTGACGGTCGAAGCGGCTTTGGATCAACATGCCGGCCAGATAGAAACACTCGACCGGGTCTGTTTCGGTTCGCCAAGGCCGGGTTTCCTCAAGGCCTGGATCTACGCAGCACCTGAGGCGGGCCGCAAGACGCTTGTGGCGTTCGAAAGCGGCGCTTTGAGCGGCTATGCGACGATCCGCAAATGTGTCGAGGGTTACAAGATTGGGCCGTTGTTCGCGCAAACCCGGCACGCTGCCGAAGCGTTGCTTAAAGCCTGCTGCGCAGAGGCCGAGCGCGGGGCATCAATCACGCTCGATGTGCCGGAGACCAACAATCAGGCGATGGGAATGGCTCAAAGCGCAGGCCTGACCTCGGTGTTTGAAACCGCCCGAATGTATCGCGGGTCTGCCCCGGAGCTGCCCTGGGCCAGCATTTATGGCGTCACCAGCTTCGAGCTTGGTTGAAACCGGCAACCTCTGCCCGCACGCACGGGACTAGAGCTGATCAGCCAGCCGGTCCTCGATGATCTGCGCCGCGTTGAGGCCGCTCTGATAGGCGCCGTGCACGGTGGCGTGATACTCGAAATTCGTGTGTTCGCCGGCCAGCAGGACGGTATCGGCGATCGGTGTGGCCAGATTGTCGAAATGCGCAGGCTTCGAGCCGACCGCACTGTAGGAATAGGCGCCCAGGCTGTTCGGGTTGGTCGACCACCGGGTGACCAGATGCGCAACAGGATCCGGGGAGCCGGCCCCGAACATCGACCTTACGGCGTCCATGCAATCGGCAACCATGTCTGCATCGCTCATCGCCTCGACCTTGCGGGCATAGTCGCCGACACACAGCCCCAGCAGGATGTTCTCCTCGCTGAAGGTGCGGTAGTTGAGAAAATAGTTCCAGCGCCCCCGCGTCTCGGTCATCAGTCCGAAATACTGAACATCGTCGGGCCAGAAGGCTTCGTCGAACTTCAGCGCCAGTTTCGTCACATTGCCCATGCCGATGCTCTCGATGCCGCGACGGTGGGCTTTCGGCAGCGGCGGATCGAACCGGATCGCGCCAGCCTTCAGCACCCCCAGCGGCACCGTACAGATGACGAAACTGGATTCGAATTCTCCCGCATCTGTGGAAACCAGCGCCCCCTCGCCCTTCTCGTAGGATATTGCGGTGACCCTTGTGTTCAGCCGGATATCCAGATCGCGCGCCAGGTGCTTGACGATGCTGTCATATCCCCTGGTCAGCACCACGTCTTCGCCCGGGTAAACACCGTCTTCATCGAAATAGTACGCGGACAGCTTTTCGATCGGTCCGCCGGTGGAGAATTCGGTATAGGCCGACGTCATCCAGCCGAGTATGGGGTCGGACTTAAGCTTGCCCCCCATCCGCGAAATCGCCTTGGAAAGCGCCATGTCGTCGTCGAGCTCGTCATCAATGGCCGCATAGAGCTTCTCGAGCCGCCGGTAGCCCGCCTCGATGTCACCCGCAGAGACCGGGTCACCATTGGCCGCAAAGACCTGGTAGCTCTCGTCATCGGTCACGAACGGCCCGGCATCCACCGCCTCGGCAAGCGCCGAGACCGGATTGCCATCAGGCCCGTGAATCCAGCCCGCGCCGACCTCGAACGGCGCACCGAGCGACCAGTCCGTCCTCACCCGTCCACCGGCGACGGCATCCGCTTCCAGCACGATGGTCTCGTAACCAAGATCGATAAGGCGCCGCGCCGCCGCCAGCCCGGCGATCCCGGCGCCGATGACGATGACGTCGACATCGGCAATCGCGGCGCGCGACCGCCTCGGCCCAAGCAGCGGCAGCACAGCCGTGCCAAGAAGCCCGGTCTTGAGGAGGTGACGGCGCGAGATCATGGGCGTTGTCCTGTGCTGGGTCCTGTTCTGGCGGGGCTTGCCGGATGGTATCGCCTGACGGAGCACGTGACTAGCTGTGTCCCACGAGAGCCCCCCGCGTTTGCGGCAATAGCGGCAGGCCCGGTCCGTCAAGGCTGATCCTTCAAGACTGGACATTTAAGTCTGGCCCTTCAAAACGAGCCCTGCCGTTCCCATCTGTGCCGCATAGACAGCGACCTTGGCAGCAGCAGCAGCAGCGGCTTGATCAGGCTCAATGCATCCCGCACGCAGGCAATGCTAGGAAGGATGTGCAGGCCGTCTTTGCGTCAGTCGACATGCTGACGGGAAGGCCGTCCGATGCAAGAGCCATGGCCGCGCTGCCGCGATGATGTCAAGGATTGCCGATTGAAGCTGGAGCGAACCGCATGAAGAACCCCTACGAGGTCCTCGGGCTGAAAAAGGGGGCAAGCGATCAGGAGATCAAGCTTGCCTTCAAGAAGCTCGCCAAGAAGTACCATCCCGACCTGCATCCCGACGACAAGCAGGCCGAGGCCAGGTTCAAGGAGATTTCTGCGGCCCATGAATTTCTCAAGGACAAGGACCGCCGCCGCCGTTTCGATGCCGGCGAGATCGATGCCTCGGGCGCCGAACAGTACCAGCAGCAGTATTATCGCGACCATGCCGGCCCGCGGGCTTCGGGCTTCCACGCCGGCCAGGACGGCTTTGCCAGCAACGAGGATCTCGAGGAGTTTCTCGCCCGCGCTTTCGGTGGCATGGGCGGTGGCATGGGCGGCGGTATGGGCGGCGACATGGGCGGTCGCAACCGAGGCCAGGCCGGGATGAAAGCGCCGGGACAGGATGTCAGCTACACCTTGCGCGTTTCCTTCCTCGACGCGGCCAGGGGCGGCGTGAACACGCTGCAGCTTCCCGACGGCAAGACCCTCAAGGTCACGATCCCCGAGGGCGCCGAGGATCGCCAGACCCTGCGTCTGAAGGGCCAGGGCATGCAAGGCTATGGCGGTGGTCCCGCCGGCGACGCCTATATCGAGCTGCACATCGAGCCCGATGCACACTTCGTGCGCAAGGATGACAATATCCATCTCGAGGTTCCGGTGACGCTGAAGGAAGCGGTGCTGGGAGCAAAAATCGAGGTTCCAACCCTGACCGGCCATGTCAGCCTGACGGTGCCGAAGGGATCGAATTCCGGAACCAAGCTCAGGCTCAAGGACCGCGGCATCAAGAACCGCAAGACCGGGGTGAGAGGTCATCTCTACGTCAGCCTCAAGGTGGTTCTGCCCGAGGGCGACGAGCCGGAGCTCTCTGCGTTCCTTGAAGGCTGGACACCCAGGCAAGCCCAAAATCCGCGCAAGGAGATGCTGTCATGAAAAACCTGGAAGAGGTGATTGCGCTCATCCCCGAGCTTCATCGCGACGATCTTGAGCGATGGATGCGTGGCGCCCTGGTCGAGGTCGCAGAGCAGTCGGGAACCGCGAGCTTCAGCGAGATCCAGTTCGCCCGGATCCGGCTGATCTGCACGCTGCGCTACGACATGGATGTCGAGGAGGAGACCCTGCCCGTGGTTCTCGATCTGCTCGACCAGCTGCACGACACCAGACAGCGCCTGTACACGCTCAGCCACGCCGTGCTGGCCCAGGACGAAGACGTCAAGGCTGCCGTTCTTGAGGCCCTGGCGCAAACCAGGCGGTCCCGCCGCGGGTAAGCGCCAGGGCGCAAACCCCGGTCGCTCACGGCCACCCCGGGGAGCCGACGCTTTGCAGTGCAGCACCGGCCCCGGTCTGAGCCCTACCGCCAACCAGCGCAGACCTCATCACGTTACGTCCGGCTGTCAGGATGTGCCGTCCATCAGTTTCTCGACATAACCGTCAAAGCTGATGATGCCGCCTTCCGCAGCTGCGCGGCCCGCGTCCCTGGCGGGAAGCGCGTCCTGCACAAGGTCGATCCGCTTCCAGCTTGGGAACGGCTGCTCACCTTTCTCGTTCGGAACATAGGGGCTTTGCGCGACCCGCGTGTGCTTGTGGATATAGCGCGCGCAATTGAGAAAACAGGCTGTCACATCCACCCGCACCAGCATGTTGGCGCCGGGGTAGCCGTCGAGTTCCGGATCGTCTGCCGAAAGCGTGGCAGTGCCCTGAACCCGGACCCGGTTCGGCGTTTCCATGTCGATGAACAGCAGACCCACCTTGCTGGCTTCGGAGATGTTGCCCATCGACTTGAACATGCCGTTGCCGTCGTAATTGGGAAACACCAGGGTCCTGGAATCGAGAACCTTGACCAGCCCCGGCGCCCCGCCCTTATAGCTTACAGTCGGCTCGCCTTCCGCACTGACGGTGGAGAGAAAAAAGAAATCCCGGCTCTCGATGAAGGGCACGTGCGGAGGCTCGATTTCGTCGCGGACGATCGCCTGGACGACCACATCGGCGAGTTTGACGCTGTCATGCCGGGCTTGCAGCTGGCGCTGCGCCTCGGTGTAGAATTCGTCACTTGTAAGCATTGGAGAAAATCCTTCTGACGGGGACACAGCCCCTGCCCGCCCGAACGCGCCGCATCGCGCTGCCGGGACAGACAGGGCGTACGATGCCTATTCGGCGGCAGCTTGCTGAACCACGCCAAGTTGGTCTTCTGCGGCCTCGGCAATCTCCCGCGCCGCCTCGTTGTCGAAGGCCATCACCACGGGGCTCGGTTTCTGGTTGAACATCAGCCGGAATACATCGGGCCGCGAATAATGCCCGCACGGATCGCCCGCCGCCTTGGCGATCGAGATCATGTCGAGATCAATCTCGGCAATCACCAGCCCTTCCTCGTGCTCGTCGAGCACATTGCCCATCGGCGAGCCGTCGGGTCCGAAAACGCGCGCGAAGCCGCCGCCAGTGGTCAGGAATTGCTGCTTCATCGGATTGTCGCAGAGCATGTCGACCATCTCCTGACTCACCGTCGCGCAGGAAGCGATGACGAAGCACTGGCCCTCGGCGGCATACATCTGGCTGGCGGCGGTGTTGAGCTCGGCGCCAAGTGCGTAGGCGCCGCCCTTGTAAAGGCTGAAGCTCGGCCAGGAACCGATATGGATCTGCTCGTTCTGCGAATACATGGCGTATTTGTTGAGCGGCTGCAGATGCTCCCAGCAGCACAGTGCACCAACCCGGCCGAGATCGGTCTGCCTGACCACCATGTCAGAGCCGTCGCCTTCGCCGAACACGGTGCGCTCGACATGGGTCGGCTTGAGCTTGCGCCGCCGCGAGATGATCTCGCCATCGGCGCCATAGTGCCACTGGGCAAGATAGAGCGTGCCGTTGTGCCGCTCCGAAAGCCCCATGACGACCTGGATGTTGTTGTCGCGCGCAGCCTTTGCCAGCCGCTTGTCCTGAACGCTGCCGCGCTCCACCGAATTTTGATTGTAGGGAATGACATAGGGCATGGTCACCGCCGGTGCATCGAGCCAGATCCACCACGGATAGCCGGGCAGCCAGGTTTCCGGAAACCCGATCAGCCTGGCGCCCTCAGCCGCCGCCTGCTCGATCAGTCCAACCGCCTTGTCGATACCCGCATCCAGATTGAGAAAGGCCGGAGCGGCCTGCACTGCTGCAACTTTGAAAGATCCTGACATTTCCAGTGTTCCCTTGTTTTGATTATACGTCGCAGATTACCCTGCCACCGCCGGGACTGCGATGCTTTGCAGTTTGGGCGCGTGGACTTGTGATTCCGGGCAGCGGTGAAAAACCGCTTGATTTTCGACGGGAATGGTCAATCCTCAAGACAAGACAAAGGAGGCTGTACTGATCGAGACCGGCATCCACCTGAGCACGTCGAGCGTGCATCAACGCGACAGATTTGCATTCTGGCGCGAGGCTGTTTGTGACGCCTATGTCCAGCTCGAGTGCATTTCGGAAAGCCGAAGCGACTTTACCGGAGAAATCCGGCTCAACCGCATGCCGCGCATATCAACCTCCATAGTCTCCGGCAGCCAGCAATTGGTGCGCCGCCGCAGGCACGACATCGCAAAGGCCACCGACGAGTGGTTCCTGCTCAGCATCCAGCTGGAACGCATCGGGCTGATCCAGCAGTGCGGACGAATGGCTGAACTTGGCCAGGGCGATTTCGCCCTTTACAGCTCCATCGACCCCTATGATCTGTCATTGCCCGACGGGTTCCGCCAACTTGTGGTTCAGATACCCCGCCTCGAATTGCTGCAAAGATTGCCCAATGCGGACCTTCTGACCGGTCTGACCGTGAGCGGGGCATCGGAGATCGGCGGGCTTGTCCGCGACAGTGTGCTTCGCCTTATCAGGGCCCAGGTGACCGCAAATCCGGCCACCCGCCATTGTCTCGAAGACAGTATCATCGACTTGTGCGCCACGGGACTGACGACCTTGCGCGGTGGCGAGGCGGTCCGAACGGCAACGGAGAACCGGCTGATCCACCAGGCCGATACCATCATTGCCCAGCGCATCCGCGACCCTGATCTGGATCGCGCCGAGATTGCAGCGGCTCTGTCGGTTTCAGTACGCCGCCTAAGTGAAGTGTTTCAGGCGGAAGGCACATCGGTCGCCTCGAAGATCAGGCAACTGCGGCTCGCCGGCGTTGCCTCCGATCTGCGCAATCCGCAATTTGCCGGCTGGACTGTGAGCGCCATCGCCATGCGCTGGGGCCTGAACAACATGCAGCATTTCTCGCGCATCTTCAGGGAACACTACGGCATATCTCCGCGAGAATACCGCGCCGCCGGGCCGGACGGCAGTGTCCAGTCAGCAAGGCTTGCGGGAAAACCGGAATAGAGCGCAAAATCCTGAAACTTGTTCATGGCCGCAGCACTGGTCCGGCCGCAAAAACTCTTTGCAGCGCAATCCCCGGAACGACCGGACAATACCAGATACAGATCACCGCACCCAGAACCGACCGCAAACCCACCATGTATCAACCTGATATATCTGAAATACTTCTATATCGATACATGGGTCGCAAACGACATCTTCGGCAACCGTGGCGCACAAATTAGTTAGAAATCAAACTTTTTACAGCATTATACGTTAGATGAATGACCTGTTGCATGACAATGATATTTGCACCACTTAATTTTGAGGGTTAGTTTATCCAGATGATGAGCTGATTCAATCGGCGCAAAGGCCTTTTCAATTCGGGTATTTAGATGGGTGTGCAGGATACGAAAGTCTTCGAATTTATCGAGCGCGTCGACAATCACATCCTGATTGACGACCTGCTCGATGATCTGCTGCAGGTGGTTGGCGATTACGGCTTCCAGCACATGATCTATACCGGCCTGCCGGTCGGCAACAACGCGATCGACCCTCTGGTCAAGACCAACCGCTTTCCCCAGGACTGGTGGGATCGCTATGTCGAGCGTGATTATGCCGGCACCGACTCGGTCTGTCAGCAGGTCTATTCGACCATGTCTCCCTTTGCCTGGCATGAGGTCGACCAGAGATTTGCGCAACGCGACGGCGCGGCCCAGGTGGCAGGCGAAGCCGCAGAGCACGGTCTGGCAGACGGCTACATCGTGCCGGTGTTTTCAAGGGATGAATGGCTTTCGGCCATCTCGTTCGGCGCAGCGACCAGGCTGAGGCTGAGCTCGCGAGAACGCGGGGCTCTCAACCTTATGGCAGTCTACACCTCCTCGGCAATCGAGCGACGCCAGCAGAGGCGGCCGGGCCGCGGCAGACTGTCTTCCCGCGAGCGCGAAGTACTGTTGTGGACCTCGGCGGGCAAATCCTGCTGGGACGTCTCGGTCATTCTCGGTATCAGTGAAAAGACGGTGCGCTTTCACACCGCCCAGATCCGCATGAAGCTCAACGCCACCAACACGACCCACGCGGTTGCACGTGCACTTCAACAAGGCGAGATCACCCTGGGTCAACTGGCCGAATCGCTAGGCGACGCTCGCTAGCCACGAGGACTACCTTTCCCCCAGGAGCAAAGGGGAAAGAAGATGATTGAAGCTCATGTTGTCAACACACGGAACAAGCATCTCTACGAACGCGAGTTCGAGGAGTTCCTTCGCCGCCGCCACGACTACTATGCGGTAGCCAATCGCTGGGTGCCAATCAGCGACGATGGGCTGGAACTCGATCCATTCGACACGCCGGACTCGACCTATCTGCTCGGCATGCTCGAAGGCCGGGTGGTCACCTCCGCGCGGCTGATGCCGACCACGGTCCCGAATCTGGTGTCGGAAGAATTTCCGCACATGTGCGAAAACATCGGCCTGCCCCGCAGCCCCGAATGGGCTGACTGGACCCGCACCTACGTCTTGCCGGAGTATCGCGGCGTTGGTGCCACTGGCATCCTGGGCCAGATGTTCTGTGCGGTGATGGAATATTGCCTTGACGAAGGGGTGACCCATACCGGCGGTGTTCTGCAACAGTTCCTGCTCAAGCGCTGGCTCGATCTGGGATGGAAAGTCATACCGGCGGGCATGCCGCGCATCCTGTCGGGTGACTGGTGCCTTGTCGCCTATGTCGAAGTCAGCGAGGTCGCGCTGCAATCGGGCAGGATCCACGCCGGTATCGAACGGTCGCTGATTGTCCGCAGGGGTGCGCAACTGCCTTTCATCACGCAGGATCAGGCCTCTCGGGCCGGGGCTTTCTCATGAGCGACAAGCCGGCTGGAATCGACCAGACGATTACACTGCTGAAAATCCAGGCGCTTCTGGCCAGCGCCTATGAGCTCTCGCGCAGCACCGGCGAGGATCAGCCGCGCTCCGACACGCGCTTCCTCTCCTACCTGATCAAGATGGCACGTATGGAGGTCACGGCCTGCTTCGACACCGCCAACTCGCCGCACAGCGACCCGGATGCGCGCGACAGCCACAGCCGCATCTGATCCCGGCTGCGCCGGTGATCGCAATCGCATCATCGGCGCACCATCATGCCGGCTCCGGCTTTATCCGCCGCGCGGCTTTCACCTTTCCTTAAATCCATTCGGTTAACCTTAAACTGCGAGACCCCTCAAGGGGCGGCATGATGCACTCTCGCGGGCCAACCCGATCGCTCCCGATCCAGGCATGCTAATCAACATTGCAGACCGCGTTCGCATGGAGCCGCAGCCCGAAAGGGCGCGACACGTCCTTGCGCCGGTTCAGGTCAACATTTTTGTTATCGTGTAAGGAGTTCGTCGTGGCTGCCCAGAAATCAGAAAAAACCAAGGCTCAGAACGGCAAAGGCGGCTTGATGGGCTTGGTTGCGAAACTCCTCGGGGTCGTGGCGATCTCGCTCGGAACGCTGTTTTTCGCGGCCATGTTCGACATCGGTCACGCAGGGCTTATTCACACCCTGGCAGGACCCGCAGCGGCACTTGTTCCACTGTTCGCGGCTCTTTCGATCGCTGCAATGTTCCTGACGCCCAAATCCACCGCCGATCTCGATGAGCAGGAAGCCCAGATCGCGGCGCTGTCGGAATTCCAGTCAAAGATGAAGTCGCAGATCCTCACCCTTCAGAACCAGATGGATTCGATGAACGGCCAGGACGTCGAGGCTCTGCGCGCCCGCAACAAGGAACTGCAGGAAGAGCTCGACGCGATCCACCAGGCCGAGCGCGAAAAGATGGATGTGGAGGTCGATGCGCTGCGTCAGCGCAACGAGGAACTCGAAGCCCAGATCAAGCAATGGGCACTCGACACAGTCACCAAGAACATCTCCGGTGACGCCGCCAAGGCTGCCTGATCCGGGTTCATCCGTCCATACTGAGCCGTGTATTTCACCAGAAGTACAAGGGCCACCGCGAACCTCAAACAAATGCACAAAGCCCTAAATCGGAATCGATTTAGGGCTTTGTGCGGTTAGCTGTCGCAACGCCCCGGCGCCAGACAATTGCACACGCCCGACACCCGCCATCCCGCGCAAGCCGCCAAGCTCGAGAGCACACTCAACAGTTTCCAATGCCGGTCAACGCTTGCGCTGGACCGGCAGAATCCAATGGAAACCTGATTGCTGCGCGCACTAAAAAATCTTGAAACTCGCAACAAACGGCAAATGATCAGATACGCTTTTCCTGAAGGATTCACGTCCCATGTCCATCGTCCAATGCATTGGAAACAGCCTTAGGCTTCCCTTGATGTAGTCGGTTGAATAATTGCGGCTAATCGCAAATCCATCGAGCAAGTTGGCGCGACCTTTCTCCAGAATGTGAGAAAACCGGTCTTGCAGATCCCATGAAGAGACAAAATCCATCACATCATCACCGCCCAAATGATGAAAATTCGACACATCCTGACCAGGTATCATGTTAAAATCGCCCATCAGAAAAATTGCCCGCTGCATCGTGCCCGGAGTCTGTTGTATCGCCGTGATGTAATCGCCGATAACTTTGCACTGGCTGTCGCGAACCAATTGCTCTTGTCTGCCGCGTCCTGACTTGAGGTGTACACCGATAACCGTAGCGGAGAGCTTGCCAATCTTGATATCAACGGCGATTGCCTGCCTTCCGCCGGCATAGTTACCCTCAGAGCCGGGAATGAAACGCGCATTGGAAACACCAATGCCGGGCTTGTGTAGAAAGCCTATTTGAATGTTGCCGGATTGTTGAGGCAGGATTGTTTTTTGATAATCAACTCCAAACACCGCCAGCTTCGCCACCAGAGTGTCGATGTAATCCAAAGGCGAAACCTCGACCAGAGTGACAAAATCCGCATCAAGAAGAGCCAATCCCTTGGCCTGATTGCTCGCTTTCCTTGAGTTCGGACCTATTCCAACAGGTCTTCCAGGCAATGTGTAACCGGCGAGGTTCCAAACTGCCACACGGATAGCTGAATGATTGTATTTGGTCATACTGCATCCTCAAAATTACTCATTCTTGGAAACGCATGCGATACAAGCCAACCAACCCAGAGTTCGGCGACTTATTATTCTAGAATACTTGTAGATTACGACAAAATGATAATATTTAAACCCCTGCGATCTTTACATGCCTCGACCGCAAGATATCGCAAGATACCAGTCACATGGGCGGCCAATCAAGCCATCTGGCAGTCGTATCGACAGCAGCCATTTATCAAACACTGCTTATGTTTTTGTCAGCGCGAACGCACCCCCTGATGCGAACCTATCCCAGCCTGACCGGGACCCCGGTTTCAAGTGACATGGCAGCCGCATCGGCGATCATCTGGGCTGCCAGCCCGTCGCGGATGCCGGGTGACGGCGCCATGCCCGAGGCCACGCACTCCACGAAATGGATCATCTCGGCCACATAGGCCCCTGCATAGCGTTCGAGGAAGAAATGCTGCGCCGGCGCCGAGCGGAACCCGGCGCCGCTGGCGATCTCGACATTGTGTTCAGGCACGTTGTTGGCCTTGATCAGCCCGAGCGAACCGTGCACCTCGGCTCTCTGGTCATAGCCGTACGTGGCGCGGCGCGAGTTGGAGATCTGGCAGATCCGGCCCGACGCGGTGGTCAGCACGGCAACGGCGGTGTCGACATCGCCGGCCTCGCCGATCGCCGGATCGACCAGCGCCGAACCGGTGGCGAAGACACGCACGATCTCCTCTCCGAGCAGGAACCTGGCCATGTCGAAATCATGGATCATCATATCGCGGAACAGCCCGCCCGAGCTCTTTATGTAGCTGACCGGTGGCGGCGAAGGATCGCGCGACAGGATGGTGACGAGTTCCACCTCGCCGATCTCGCCCGCGGCGATACGGGCGCGCATGGCCGCAAAGCCGGGATCGAAGCGGCGGTTGAAACCGGTCAGGAACGGCGCGCCCGCGGCCTCGACGATCGTGATCAGCTGACGAATTCGGTCGGCCGACATGTCGACCGGCTTTTCGCAGAAGATCGCCTTGCCGACCTTCGCGCTCTTATCGATCAGATCGAAATGCGTGTCAGTCGGCGTTCCGATCACCACCGCGTCGATATCCGGGCTGGCGATGATCTCATCCGTACTCATCACCCGGGCGCCAGTCTTTTCGGCAAGCGCGCTGGCCGCCGCGGGAAACGCATCAGCGACGGCGGCGACCCGCGCACCATCCACGTGGCTGACGCTGCGGGCATGAACCTGGCCGATGCGGCCGCAACCCAGAATTCCAATATTGAGCATGTCCGTCTGTTCCTGTTGCGCCGGCTAAAATTGCGCCGGTTCGGGTTGGGTTGGGCCAAGCGCACGGATCACCTGCCGTGCCACAGCTGTCACCGGGTCGTGGGTCTCTTTCAGAATCGTCACGCGGTCGAAGCGATCCGGATCACGGTTGACCGCCTCGCGCAGGGCCGCGCCAAAAGCCATGCGGAGTTCGGTGCCGATATTGAATTTGCAGATCCGCGAACCCCGCGCCAGCGCCGTGCGCTGCGCCAGCGGAACGCCCGAACCGCCGTGGATGACCAGCGGCACCGTGGTGATCGCCTCGATGGCGCGGATGCGCGGCTCGTCCAGTCCGCCCTGCCTGTCCTGTTGCAGATGCACATTGCCGACCGAGATCGCCATCGCGTCGACGCGGGTTTCGCGGGCAAAGCGGGCCGCTTCCTCCGGGTCTGTGCCCGCGGAATTCTCGCCGCCCGAATAGCCGACAAAACCGATTTCGCCCTCGCAGGAAATGCCGGCCTCGTGCGCCATTTCGGCGATCCGCGCGGTCTCCTCGATGTTCTGCTCGAGCGGCTTGCGCGAGCCGTCAAACATCAGCGAGGTGAAGCCGCTGTCGAGCGCTTCCCTGCAGTCCTCGAAGGTGTAGCCGTGATCGAGATGGGCCACCACCGGCACGCTGGCATTCTCGGCCAGGTACCGGAACATCTTGCCCAGGACCGGCAGTGGCGTGTGCGCCCGGCAGGAGGGCCCGGCCTGCAGGATCACCGGCAGGTTTTCGGCTTCCGCGGCCGCCATATAGGCGCGCATGTCTTCCCAGCCGAGCGTGACCAGCCCGGCGACCGCATATCCACCCTTCAGCGCCGGCTGAAGCACCTCGGCGAGTGTTGCAATGCTCATTTGAACTTCGCGACCATGTCCTTGATGCCCGGGATCGTCTCGATCTGGTAGGCATGGGTGGGCTGGAAATACTGGATCAGCGAGCGCTGGCTGAGCCCGCCCAGAATGGTGAAATAATACATCTCGTAGCCCGGCAGCACGCAGCATGGGTGGTAGCCCTTGTCGAGGCAGATCGTCGAGCCGTCGACGATGTGATAGGCGTCCCCCGGCTTGTTGTCCTCGCGCTGCAGCATCTGCACGCCGGAGCCGTGATTGGGCCGGAAGCGGAAATTGTAGGTCTCGTCATGCCGGGTCTCGTCAGGCAGACGGTCGGTGTCGTGCTTGTGGCTCGGGAACCCCGACCAGCCGCCCTGCCCCACGGTGAACAGTTCGCTGACCAGCAGCCGGCCAACCTTGCCATGCTGCTTCTGGCCGAGAATGTGCTTGATCTTGCGGTGGGTCTTGGTGTCGTCGGAGCCGTACTGCACAAGATCGAGCCCGTCGGCGCGCACATCGAAGGGTTCCAGCACCTTGTCGTATTTCGCGCCGGCAATGAAGGTCTCGGTCTGATCCGACACGCAGACAATCGTCACCTTCGCGCCGACCGGCACATAGACACCCTCCGGTTCGCCGTCCCAGACATCGACGCCGCGATTTCCGAGCCTGGCGAAGGACACGCCCTCGACGCTGACATCGACGCTGCCGGTGGCGGGCACGATGCAGGTCTCGTAGCCGGGCACCTGGTATTCGAACGCCTCACCCTTCCTGAGCTTGACGATGTTGAAATAGTTGAGCGGAACACAGGCGTTCTCGACATCCACGATCGGCTTGTTCTGATTGTCATAGGGCGCGATATGCATGGTTCTGGTCCTTTCAGACGATATGGGGCTCAGACAGGCGTCGGGCCGGGATGGGATGCGAGGAAGGCCTCGAGCTGCTCAGTGTCGGGCATGGCCGGGGCGCAGCCGGGCCGGGAGACGACGATTGCAGCGCAGGCCGAGCCGCGCAGCACGGCGTCGCGCATGTCGCGGCCTTCCGACAGCGAGGCCAGCAGGCCCGCCATGAAACTGTCGCCCGCGCCGGTCGGTTTGAGCGCGTCCACCGGATAGATGCCAGTGCGGATCTGCTCGCCGCCGGAAAACGTGATCGCGCCTTCGGGGCCCATCTTGTAGACCACGATCGCGGCGCTCGAACCGGCGAGGTCCCGCGCCTTGGAAAGCCCCTTGTCTATGCCGCCGGCCATGAAGCCGAACTCCTCGTCATTGCCGACGATGACATCGGCCAGGCTGCCCGCGCGCGACAAAACCTCTTCGGCGACCTGCGGCGAGGGCCACGAATAGGGCCGGTAATCGACGTCGAAGATGATCGGCAGCCCGCTAGCCCGCGCCAGTTCGAAGGCCCGGAACGCAGCCGAGCGCGAAGGCTCGGCCGCAAACACCGTTCCGGCGGTGATCAGCGCGCCGTAGCTGGCGTAGTCAACCGCTTCGACATTCGCGATGTCCATCTGGAAGTCTGCGGCGTTGTTGCGGTAGATGACGCTCTGGTGCTCCTCGACCCGGGTCTCGTAGACCGCAAGCGAGGTCCGATATTCCCCGGTGACCGTCTTCACGTGGCCGCGGTCGATGCCGTAGTGATCGAGCTGACCCAGACAATACCAGCCGACCGCATCGTCGGACACTTTGGTCACCAGCGCCGCCTTGCAGCCGAACTTGACCAGGCCCGCCGCAATGTTGGCGCTGGAACCGCCCATCGCCACCATCATCGAACTTGCGTCCCGGGTGCGGGTGCCCGCTGGATCGGGCGACAGATCCATGCCGACCCGGCCGATGACGAGGAAGTTCCGCGCTCTTATGCCCTCGAGAACGTTCATCTCCGTCGCCCCCGCAAGGATTGGGTCTGAAAGGACTTCATCACCTCAGACACCCTTGCGTTGTTTGACGCGGGTGGCTTCCTGCTCTTCGTGTGCAGCCTTGACCTTCGGATTGCCGGTGACATGCGGTGTGCCGACCTCCCACCAGGCATGGCCCTCAGTGGTCCAGCCGTCATAGGGATCGACCTTCATGACGATGACATGGGTCTTGCGGCTCGCCTTGGCGCGCTTGAACGCCTCGCCAAGTTCGTCCGGGTTGGAGACGGTTTCAGCAATCGCACCCATCGCCGCCGCATGCGCCTCGAAATCGACCGCGAAGGGCTCGGAAACCGTCGGGCAATCGGCGATCAGATTGTTGAAGCTCTCATTGCCGGTGTTGTTCTGCAGCTTGTTGATGACGGCAAAGCCGCCATTGTCGAGCACCAGGATGATCAGCTTCCGGTCGCTTAGAACCGAGGAATAGATGTCGGAATTCATCAGCAGGTAGGAGCCGTCGCCGACAAAGACGATTGTGTCCCGGTCCGGCTCGCGCTCGAACTGGGCGATGCGCGCGCCCCAGCCTCCGGCGATCTCGTAGCCCATGCAGGAAAAGCCGAATTCGACGTCGACCGTGCCGATATCAAGCGTGCGCCAGTTGGCGGTGACTTCCGCCGGCAGCCCGCCTGCAGCGGTGACCACCCGGTCGCGGGCATCGCAGAGCGCGTTGACCACGCCGATCGCCTGCGCATAGGAATTGGGCCGGTTGCCATGCGCCACATTGCCAGCGACATAGGCGTGCCACGCCTTGCGCTGGTCTTGTGCGAAGCCGGTCCAGTCCGCCGGGCTCCTGTAGCCGCCCAGCGCCGCATCGAGGGCTTCAACCCCCAGTTTCGCGTCGCCCACCACCGGCAGCGACAGGTGCTTGGACGCATCGTGCCGGGCGGCATTGAGGGATACGAGCTTCGCCGCCTTGTCGAAGGCGGTCCAGGAACCGGTGGTGAAATCCTGCAGCCGTGTGCCGATGGCGATGATGACGTCTGCCTTTTCGGCAACCGCGTTGGCGCTGTCCGAGCCGGTGACGCCGACGGGACCGATGTTGAGCGGATGATCATTCAGAAGGTTCGCACGGCCGGCGATGGTCTCGATCACCGGGATCTGCCGGGCCTCCGCAAAGGCGGTCAGTTCCTTGACTGCGCGCGAATACTGCACCCCGCCGCCGGCGATGATCACCGGCCGTTTTGCCGATGCGATTGCCGCCGAGGCATCAGCGATTTCATCCGCATCGGGCGCCTGCCGGCGGATGCGGTGCACCTTCTTCGCAAACAGCTCCACCGGGTAATCATAGGCCCAGCCCTGCACATCCTGCGGCAGGCCGAGGAAGGCCGGACCGCAATCGGCAGGATCGAGCATTGTGGCGATCGCCGCGGGCAGCGACTGGATGATCTGCGCCGGATGGGTGATCCGGTCCCAGTAGCGGCTCACCGCCTTGAAGGCGTCGTTCAGCCCCATGGCCGGATTGCCGAAATGCTCGAGCTGCTGAAGCACCGGGTCGGGCAGCCGGGTCACGAAGATATCGCCGCACAGCATCAGCATCGGCAGCCGGTTGGCGTGCGCCAGCGCCGCCGAGGTCAGCAGGTTTGCGGTGCCGGGACCGGCCGATGCCGTGCAGAACATGAAACGCTGCCTGAGCCACTGCTTGGCATAGCCGGCGGCGGCGAAGCCCATGCTCTGCTCGTTCTGGCCGCGATAGAGCGGCAGTGCCTCGCGATGGTCATAAAGAGCCTCGCCCAGGCAGGTGACATTGCCATGGCCGAAAATGCCGAAGCCGCCGCCGCACAGACGCCTCTCCTCGCCGTCGACCTCGATATATTGATTGGCCAGGTACCTGATGATGGCCTGCGCCGTCGTCAGCCGAACGGTCCCTTCATTCATGAGCGCTGCAACCTCCCGATGGCTGCGGCAGATTCTCCGGATTGTTTCCGGTTCCCAAAATGCCGCTTGCGAAACTCCGATTCCGAGGATACTTATTTTGCAACCGGTTGCAAACTGAATTTCAAAACAGAGGCTGATATGGGAGAGATCGGCATCGGAATCGTCGGCGGAGGCTACATGGGCAAGGCCCATGCGGTGGCGATGTCGGCTGTCGGCGCGGTGTTCGACACCGGCCTGCGGCCACGGCTCGAAATGGTCTCCGCAGGCTCGCCGGATTCGGCCGAACGCTATCGCGCCGCTTACGGTTTCGGGCGCGCCGCGCGCGATTGGAAGGAGCTTGTTGCCGACCCGCAGGTCGAGGCCATCATCATCGCCTCGCCGCAATCCACCCACCGGGCCATTGCCGAGGCCGCCTTCGCACTTGGCAAGCCGGTGCTGTGTGAAAAACCCATGGGCGCCACGCTCGATGACAGCCGCGCCATGGTGGAAGCGGCGGAGGCAAGCGGTGCGGCCAACATGGTCGGCTTCAACTATATCCGCACGCCGGCAAGCCGGTTCGCCCGGCAATTGATCGCCGAAGGCGCGATCGGCGACATCACCTGGTTCCGCGGCGAACATACCGAGGATTTTTATGCAGACCCGCAAGCCCCGGCGAACTGGCGCACCGACGGTCGCGCCAATGGCACCATGGGCGACCTTGCCCCGCACATGATCAACGCAGCCCTGGCGCTCGTCGGCCCGATCCGCTCGCTGATCGCCGAGATCGAGACCGTTCATACCAAACGTCCCGGCGGAACGGTCTCGAATGACGACCACGCGCAGATGATGTGCCGGTTCGAAAACGGCGCCATGGGATCGATGTATTTCAGCCGCATCGCCACCGGCCGCAAGATGGGCTACGCCTACGAGATCACCGGCACCAGGGGCGCGATCCGCTTCGACCAGGAAGACCAGAATGCGCTCTGGCTCTACCGGATGGACGAGCCGGAAGCCGTGCGCGGCTTCCGCAAGATCCTGACAGGCCCCGCGCATCCAGACTACCTGCCGTTCTGCCAGGGCCCCGGCCACGGCACCGGCTACCAGGACCAGATCATCATCGAGGCGCGGGATTTTCTTCGCGCCATCGAGACCGGCGAGCCGGTCTGGCCGACATTCCGCGACGGGCTCGCGGTCAACGAAATCGTGGCGGCGGCCTTCGCCTCGTCACGGACGAAAAGCTGGCAAACCATCCAAACGCTCTGAGGCTTTAGGACATGACCATCCAAATCGGCAATGCGCCCTGCTCCTGGGGCGTTGAGTTTCCAAACGACCCGCGCAACCCGGCCTGGCGCACGGTGCTCTCCCAATGTGCAGAGGCCGGTTACACCGGCATCGAGCTCGGGCCCGTGGGCTTCATGCCCGAGGACCCGGCGATCCTTGCCGAGGCGCTTGACCAGCACGGGCTGGAGCTGATCGGCGGCGTGGTGTTCCGCGCCTTCCACGATCCGGCGCAATGGGACGACGTGATGGACGGCGCGGTCAGGACCTGCAAGGCGCTTCATGCCCATGGCGCAAAGCACCTGGTGCTGATCGATTCGATCTCGCCGCGCCGCGCGCCGACCGCCGGTCGCGCCAGTGAAGCCGAACAGATGGACCAGGCCGAATGGTCGGCCTTCCGCGATCGCATCGCCACCGTGGCCAAGCTCGGCGCGGAGGACTACGGCCTGACGGTGGGCATCCATGCCCATGCCGCGGGCTTCATCGATTTCGAGCCGGAACTCGAACGCCTGCTTGACGAGGTTGACGAGAACATCCTCAAGATCTGCTTCGACACCGGCCATCATTCCTACGCCGGCTTTGATCCGGTCAGTTTCATGAAGCGTCACATCGAGCGTATTTCCTACATGCATTTCAAGGACATCGACCCGAAAGTGAAAGCCGAGGCGATTGCCAACCGCACAGGCTTCTACGATGCCTGTGGCAAGGGAATCTTCTGCAATCTCGGCCAGGGCGACGTCGATTTCCCGGCCGTGCGGCAGATCCTGCTCGACCAGGGCTTCGAGGGCTGGTGCACGGTGGAGCAGGATTGCGACCCGCTTCTCGACCCCGACACGCTGGGCGACGCCAGCGCCAACCGCGCCTATCTTCAATCCATCGGCTTCTGAGCGGAGAACCTGACCATGACAAAGCTCAAATCGGGGACAAAGCTCAAATCGGGGACAAAGCTCAAATGGGGCATGATCGGCGGTGGCGAAGGCAGCCAGATCGGACCGGCGCACCGGCTCGGCGCCGGTCTTGACGGTGAATTCGAATTTGCCGCCGGCGCACTCGACCACCGGCCCGATGCCGGCCGCGACTACGGCCAGCGGCTGGGCCTTGCAGCCGACCGCGCCTATGGGGACTGGCGCGAGATGCTGGAGGGCGAGAAATCCCGCGAAGACCGCATCGACCTGGTCACCGTGGCCACCCCGAACGCCACCCACTACGAGATCACCAAGGCCTTTCTCGAGGCTGGCTTTCACGTGCTCTGCGAAAAGCCGATGACCATGACCGTCGCCGAGGGCGAGGACATCGTCCGCACCGCCCGCGCCACAGGAAAAATCTGCGCCGTCAATTACGGCTACACCGGCTATTCGCTGGTGCGTCACATGAAGGCGATGGTGGCGCGTGGCGATTTGGGCAAGATCCGGCTGGTCAAGGCCGAGTTCGCTCACGGACACCATGCCGATGCGGCCGACGCCGACAATCCGCGCGTGCGCTGGCGCTACGATCCGGCCCAGGCCGGCGTCTCGGCGCAGTTCGCCGATTGCGGCATCCACGCTCTGCACATGGCAAGTTTCGTGACCGGCCAGGAGGTAGAGAAACTCTCCGCCGACACGGTGTCCTGTATTTCGAGCCGAGAGCTCGAAGACGATGCCATGGTCAATTTCCGCATGGACGGCGGAACGGTGGGGCGGCTTTGGACCTCGTCAATCGCCATCGGCCGCCAGCACGGGCTGACGTTGCAGGTGTTCGGCGAAAGCGGAGGGCTCCGCTGGGCCCAGGAACAACCCAACCAGCTTTACTGGATGCCGCTTGGCGGCAGACTGCAGGTGATTGAGCGAGGTGAAGCCAACCTCTCTCCCGAGGCCGACCGCACCAGCCGCGTCACCATTGGCCACGCCGAAGGCATGCCGCTGGCCTTCGCCAATATCTACAAGGATCTGGCCGAAGCCATCCGCGCCGGGAAAGAAGGCCGGGCGATGGACCCTGCCGCCAATCTCTACCCCCGCGCCGAGGACGGACTGCGCTCGATGGCCGCCGTCTTCGCGGTGGCCGAGTCCGGCAAGGCGGACGGGATCTGGGTCGACGCGCGGCCGCCGATGTTCCGGTAGCCGGCAAGACAGGCAGAGCGCAAAAAATGCTGCCGGCCAGCAAGTGCGTTCGCCAACCGGTGGACTGACATGGGTACGGCTCAGCCCGATCAGCCTGTGCATGAGCGGCGCGGTACTTGGCTGACGCTGTGACAGGTCGGATGAGCGTCAGCCGACCTTTACGGCGCTTCAGAGTGGCCGGGCGCAGAGCCAGCGGTGCATCAGGGGCGTTTTGTTGACAGGAAGAACAAGGCCGCGAGACCTGCTTCACCCAGGGCCGACAGGATCATCTGGGGACCTGATGTACCGCTGAAGTAGCTCCAGAAACCGGTGAGCGCAGCACCGCCGAAGGCGACCGCCGCGCCAAAGCAGATCGCATCGCGAAGGGCGCTCTTTTCGGCATCGCGCGCAAGCCAGAAGATGACGGCAAGGCCAAGGAACAACACGGAGGCGCGACGGCCCATGAAGGCGGCCCCTGCGTCGGCACTGGCACCATAAAGCATGACGAAAGTCGTCGGAACGAAGAAGCACAACAGGAATAGGCCTGCACACATCGCGGTTCCGATTGTAGCTGTCAGTTTGAACATCGAAGGTTTCCTCTTGAAAGACGATTGGAGATCGGGACGGCTAGTAAGGCTGCATGTTCGCCAGCCGTTTGACGGCCGGGGTAAGGAAGGTTTGCACCTCGGATGGATCGCGCTTCGACATGACTTCTCCGGTCGCGCAAACGCCCTTTCTCGGGTCGATTGGCCGTTGGCTCAAAGAGAATACTTATTCTTTTTGTAGCGTGAGAGCAAATGTTGTCAAGCGCCCGGCCAAACGATAAGGGTTGCCGATGCCCCGCATTTCCGAACGAAGACGCCAGCAGCAAAAGGACCGTATTCTCACGGCCGCGCGCCTTTGCTTTCAGGCCAATGGCATTCAAAACACTTCCATGGCCGACATTATTCAGAAATCCGGAATGTCGGCGGGAGCGGTCTATACATATTTCGACAGCAAGGAGCAGTTGGTCCGTGCCAGCATCCAGCAGTCCCAGGATCTGTTGTCGTTGGTTGCCGCATCGGCCTCGAAAGCAAACGGCGATACATCCATCGCTGACGTGATCGGGTCTCTGTGGGCCGCGCTCTCCGCAATCGAAAGCGACGACGGCGTGGATTTCAAGAGGCTGGCGGCCGTCGGCCTGGAACAAGCGCGCCACGACCCTGTCACACACGAGATGCTGCAGAAACGATACACAGAATTGATTGCGCAGCTCGGAGTATCGACATCGTGGGAATCCAATGGCCTATCCAGGGAGCAGGCGGCCAGCTTCATCTTTGTCTTTCTGTGGGGCTTGAACGTCACGGAAGGCCTTTTTGGGCCAACCACAGATGTGACGAAGGATGCGCTTGAGGGGCTGGTAACGTTGGCGAAGAAACGCGAAACCTGACGCACCCTATGCGGTCCGGGGTCAAATTTCCCGCGTTTCACACGAATGGCTATCATGAGTGCGGCGTCCCGAGGGACCCATCCCCCACTCCGGCAAACAATCCCCAATGGGGAGCGGAACGGCTGGCGGCTGAAGCCCGGCCTCCAGCGTCCGGATCGCTTGGCGTGTCGGGTAACCTTCCGGTCCCGCGAGCAGGGCTTGCTGCTGCGGTTGCATGTGACAGTCGTTTCCGCCAAAAATACCTTATGGCCCTTGAGATCGAACGCAAATTCCTCGTGGAAACCGACGCGTGGCGCAATGCCGTCGAGAGCTCGAAGGCCATCGTCCAGGCCTACGTTGCCATTGATGGAGACACCTCGATGCGGGTACGCATCTCTGACGAAACGCGAGCGGAACTGACGGTCAAGATCGGCGTCTCGGACATGACCCGGCATGAATTCGAGTATTCCATACCCGTCGCCGATGCCCGCGCGATGACCGAAGCCAGCCGCGGGCGGCTGATCGAAAAGACCCGCCACATCCTCACCATCGATGGCTTCATCTGGGAGGTCGATGTCTATGAGGGCCGGCTCGCGGGGCTGGTTACTGCCGAGATCGAAATGGGCTCGGAAAGCGACGATCCGGCCCTGCCCTCCTGGCTCGGGCCCGAAGTGACGGGCGATCCGGCCTGGTCCAACGCCATGCTGGCGATGAACGGCTGGCCGGGAGGCGGTTTCGCGTGAGCTACCGGATCCGCCCCGGCCAGCCGCTGACCGGTGAAGTGGTCCGCATCGCCGAAATCCAGTATGAGCGCGCCATCCATGTCTTGCGCCGCCAGCCCGACGGCCCCTATCAGGCCATTCACGACGCCCGCAAGCGCTTCAAGCGGCTCAGGGGCCTGTTCCGGCTGGTCCGTGCCGCCGCACCCGATTTCTTTGCCCGTGAAAATGCCCGGCTGCGCGACATGGCGGCCACATTGTCCGAGGTGCGCGATGCAACGGCACTGGTCGAGGCACTCGACCATCTACTCGCCTCGGGCGCGGCAGGCGAGAGCCGGCCAGATCTCGAGGCAATCCGCGCCCGCTTGGCCACGCGCCGCGACCGGATTGCCACCGATGCAGTTGACCTTGACGCCAGGATCACCGCGGCCATCGCCATCTGCCAGGACGGCATGAGAGCCCTCGCCGATCTGCAGCTTCCCGCCAGGCGGAAGAAGGCCATCGCCCTGCTGGCAGCGGGCACCGCAAAGAACTACGGCAAGGCGGTCTCCGCCCTGGAAAGGGCCATCGAAAGCGGCGATCCGGAAGACTGGCACGACCTTCGCAAGCGTATCAAGTATCATCGCATGCATATCCAGTTATTGAGCCTCGCCTGGCCCGGCGAAATGGCCCTGCGTGCACGGATTGCCGACATCGCCGGCGAAGCGCTCGGCGACGACCATGACCTCGACGCCCTTAAAACGCTGATCGCCACGGACCCTGAGGCGATCGGCAGCGAAGCCGAGATCGCCGTCCTGCGCGCCTGCATGATTGCCCGTTCGGCACGCCTGCACGATCAGGTCCGAGACATCGTAAAGGACCTCCTCGGGGACAGCCCGGACACGCTTGAAACCCGCATCACCGCGCTGTGGCGGGACGCGGCGGGCTGAGCATGGCCGCATGGCCGACAAAATCCGGCAAGGCAACCGGCCGCTCGAAGGGCAGACAAACGCCTACGGCCGCTGCGGAAAACCCGCAGCGGCCGTTTCATGATCGAACGACCTGTTGCCGGATGCTCAGCCGGACTTCTTCATGTGCTTGGGTGCACCCGTGGTCATGTCGGTGCCGGTATAGGTCAGACCGGCCTCCTTCCAGGCGCCAAAGCCACCCTCCATGTGGGCGATCCGGTCGATGCCAGCATTCAGGCACATTTCCGCGACTTTTTTCGAACGCACGCCCGATCCGCAATGAAACACGATGCGTTTCTCGCCCTGCCCCGGCATGTGCACCGCCTGGAAGGCCTGCATCGGAGCCAGCAGCGCGCCGTCGATCCGCTCGAAACTGTATTCCTGCGGCGTGCGCACGTCGATCAACACGATCTCGTCGCGTTCGAAGGCTTCCGCAACCTCCTTCGGGGTCCAGTTTTCCAGAGTGCCCTTGTTGGTCTCTTCGGTTTTCATGCTGTCTCCTTGGGAAAACGGTTCAGTGGAATCTTCAGGTAGCGTTTGCCATCGCTCTCGGGCTCGGGAGCCCGCCCGGCCCTGAGGTTCATCTGCAGCACGTGCAGCATCCGGTCCGGCAGGGCAAGCGTCTTGTCGCGGGCGTCACGCTGCTTGACGTAGTTTTGCTTCGATGTTCCGCCACCAATATGGGCGTTTGAGGTATGCTGTTCGGCAACCGTCGATTCCCAGGCTGGTTCGGTGCGGCTGTCGGTGCCGTAGTCATGGCCGACAAACAGCCGCGTCTCGTCATCGAGCGCAAGGATGGATTGCAGGCTGTCATAGAGCTGGCCTGCCGAGCCACCGGGAAAATCGGCCCGTGCGGTCCCCACATCGGGCTGCATGAACGTGTCATTGACGAAGGCCGCGTCGCTGCCCACGACATAGGTCACCGATCCAAGCGTGTGTCCCGGCGTCAGCATGACCCGAACCGGCAGCTTTCCGATCTTGAAGGTTTCGCCATCGCCAAACAGTCGATCAAAATCCCGCTCGGGCCGAAAGGCGTCGGGCAAATGATAGAGCTTGCGCCACAGCTCGGCGATGTCCCGGACCTTCTCGCCGATCGCGTTGACCGCGCCGAGACGTTGTTTGAGATACCAGGAGGCCATGAGATGGTCCGCATGCGGATGGGTATCCAAAATCCATGAAATGTCGATATTGGTGTCACGGGCATATTCAATGATCTTGCTGACACCCTGGGGATCTATTGATGCATGCGCAGGATCAAAGCCCATGACCGCATCGATCAGCGCGCCCTTTCCGGTTTGCGGATCTGAAACCAGATACTGAATGCTGCCGGTGTCATCATCATAAAAACCGACGACGTCTGCCGAACCTGTTCCGCGCGAGTGGCTTTGCTTGTGTGGACTCAACTCTGCCTCCTTCATATCTGCATTTGACAATGTGTCAGCAGGAGGAAAGTTCCGGATTTGATCAGGCAATACGTTCTACGGGTCTGGCCAGTGGGTGCGGCCAGTGGCTCAGTCCCCGTGTTTATGAGTGTGCTCGTGGTGGTGCCCGTGGCGGTGCTCCCGGCTTACCGGTTCCGGTCCGTCGCCGATCACCTCCGCTCCCACACAGGCATGTTTCGAGCACTCCAGTTCCAGTGTCGTGTGACCGATTTCGAAATCGGCTTTCAGCTTCTCTTTCACCGCCAGCTTGATTGCGTCGGCATCGTCCCAGCGACCGGAATCGATTACCAGATGCGCATCGAGAGCCGCGCGGTGCTCCTGCATCTGCCACAGGTGCACATGATGGATGCCGGTCACGCCGTCGACGGCCTCGACGGACTTGAGCACCGCGCCGGTATCGAGGTCCGCGGGAGAGCCGAGCATCAGGATGCGGATGACCCCGCCGATCTCGGAGAACGACATCCACAGGATGTAGCCGGCGATCGCCAGCGTGACGAGCGGATCGATGATCTGCCAGTCATAGAGAATGATCAGGGTGCCGGCGAAGATCACCGCCACCGAGCCGAGCGCATCGGCGACATTGTGCAAGAAGGCGGCTCGAATGTTGACGCTGTCCTTTGACAGCGACCAAGTCAGAAGTGCGGTGACCACATCGACCACAAGCGCCACACCGGCGATGATCACAACCAGCCAGCCATCGACGCCGGATGGTTCGATGAAGCGCATCACCGCCTCGTAGATGAGATAGAACCCGATCACGATCAGCGTCGTGTAGTTGATCAGCGCCGCCACCACCTCGGCCCGGCCATAGCCGAATGTCATGCTGCCGTCGGCGGGCCGCCGCGCGATCTTGCGGGCGAAGAAGGCAATGACAAGCGACATCGCGTCGGAGAGGTTGTGGATGGCGTCGGCGATCATGGCGAGGCTACCCGAGACGATGCCGCCGATGATCTGCGCCACCGTCAGCCCCAGATTGACGACGACCGCCCAGGCCACCCGCGCGTCGCCTGCGCCGGGATCCATGTGATGATGATGGTGATGGCCTGCCATGATGGAATTCCGCCCTTGCCTTAAAATTCGCCGCTCCCGGCCTAAACCCTCCAGCAGATGGAAGGGCAAGCAAAAAAGCCATCCCCGGCCAATTGTCCTGGAACAGACCGTCAAGACCGAATTGTATTGACCCGGCGCGCCGCCTAGATAGACCCGGAAACCGAACCGAAAAACAAGGCAGCACAAGGACGCAGCGCGTGAGCCGATACAGCTATCCGGCATTTCCCACAAGACATGGCTACATGACCGAGAAGATCCAGCGTGACTACATAACGTCTGCCATCGCCCGCGGGCTGCTTCCCGAGGATTCACACCGCATGGCGCAGATCCTCTCGCTCGAAGCCTCCGACGATCTCTCGAAGCCGATCCAGTTCTGGCAGCTCTTCTCCGTGCTTGGGCCGGACAGGATCGTCCGCATCGTCGAGAATTTCTACACCCGGGTCTTTGCCGATGAGGACTGGTTCGTCTCAGTCTTCGCCCGCGTTGGCGGGGTCAACCACCACATCAACACGCAAGCCTCAATGTGGGCCGACGTGATGGGCGGCGGCCCGTACTATCACGGCGCCGATTTCAGGCTGAGCTTCCATCACACCCACAATGCCATCCAGCTGATGAACGACAAGGGCGCGGCGCGCTGGACCGCGCTGATGGTCAACACGCTTGAGGACTGCCAGGCCCACATGACCGACGATCCGAGAGTGAGGCCGGCGCTCAACACCTTTCTCGATCATTTCATGGGCAAATATGCCGAGGAGTTCGCTTTTGCCAACACCAGCGTGTTCGGAGACCTCAACCCGCCGGTCAAGCGCAAGATCAACTTCATGAAGATGACCAGCGAGGCGATCGAGGCTCTGAGCGAAGACGAACTCCGTACAGCACTCGAGGAAAATGGTGTCGATACAGCACCCTATCCGGGCAAGCGGGATCTTGTCGAAAAGGCAATGATGCTGTGACCTGTCATAGGGCGAGCCGAGCCTTTCCACCCGATCATGCTTGTCCCCTTGAGGCCGTGCCCTAATTTCCGGTCACGGCAACACGTTCGCCCGGAGAAAGACTGCACTCATGGAAACCATCCTGGCGCTGGTGCGCGACTACGGTACGGCGGTCTACCTGCTGCTGTTTGCCTATTGCGCGCTCAAGAGCGGCTCCCTGCCGCTGTTTGCCGGTTATGCCGCGCAAACCGGAGCTCTCGATGTGGCAACCGTTGCCGCAGCGACCTTTGCCGGCGGCTATCTGGGCGATGAAGCCCGCTTCTCGCTTGCCCGGCGCTACGGCCACAGGCTTTCCACCGGACGCCCCAGGATCGCGCGGCTGATCGCCCAGGGAACAGACCTGCTTGACCGCTATGGCCTGATCTATCTGTTTCTCTATCGCTATCCGAAAGGCATGCGCACCATCGGCGCCCTGCCCGTGGGACTTACCACGATGCGCTGGCAGAGCTTCACCGCGCTCAACGCCGCATCGGCAGCTCTTTGGACCGGGCTTCTGGTCGGTGCCGGTTTTGTCTTCGGCAAGACGCTAGAACAGGCGGTGGCATCGAACTGGGCGGCAGCCAGTGTGCTGCTGCTGCTGGCCTTCGCCGGGTTGACCGGATGGCTGTGGTGGCGAGCTTCCCGGATGGCGCCGTCCCACCCCGCACCGGCACACCCGCCGGCAGCTGACATCAATCGACCGGCCTGAGCGTGCCGCGCTCGATCACCTTGCACGGAAACAGCCGGGCTTCCGGGTAGCGCTCGGGATTTTCCAGCATCGAGACAATCAGTTCAATCGAGGAATCGATGATCTGGCTGATCGGCTGGCGGATCGTGGTCAGGTTGATGTTCTCCCAGCCCGCCATCTCCATGTCGTTGAGCCCGATGATGCCGATGTCGCCGGGCACCTTCAGCCCGCTGTCTGATATGGCGCTGAGCGCGCCGATAGACAGAACGTCATCGCCGCAGAAATAGGCTTGTGCCGGCGTGTCCTTCAGGCGCGAAAGCATCTCCGCCCGGCCGGCGTTGAACGAATAGGCTTGCGCGAAGGAGTGCCGAAGCGAAATGCCGGGGTGCTGCGCAAGCTCTTCCATGAAACCGCGAAACCGGTCCTGGGTCGAGGTTGCGGATTCCGGCCCGCCGAGAAAGGCCACGTCGCGGTAGCCGCGCCGGACCAGCTCGCGCGCCGCCATCCGCCCGCATTCGGCGTTGTCGATGCCGACCACATGCACTTCCGGCGAACTGGCATAACGGCCGAAACTGTGCACCACCGGCACGCCGGCATCGCGGAACGCCTTGGCGAACCCCGGCGGCAGCGTCGATGAGGCCACCACCACACCGTCGACCGAATACTGCCTGAGCATACGGATCGAGTTGGCGGGATCGGTTTCATCCGACAAATTGACCAGGAGCGGTCGCAAGCCTCGTTCCTGCAGGCCGCGGGTGAACAGATCAAACACCTCGAGAAAGATCGGGTTGTGGAAGTTGTTCGAGACCAGGCCGATCAGCTTGGTCCGACCGGTGGTCAGGCTCGAGGCCAGCGCGTTGGGACTGTAACCGAGTTCAGTGGCGGCCTTCTCGACCTTCTTGCGCATTTTCAGCGAAACCGACGCGCCATCGGTGAAGGTGCGCGATACCGCCGCACGCGACACCCCTGCCCTTTCGGCGACATCCTTCAGCGTTGGCGGCATTGAGCAGCGTCTCCATTCTGTGGCCCGCATACATTCGGACCTTCCCTCATTACTGCCCAGAATGCCTCGCGAAAGCAAGAATTTCGGTTTCCATTTTGCAACCGGTTGCAAAACGGGTTGATTCGTGGTTTCCTGATCATCGAGAGACGGCGGGAGGCCGGACTTTCCATTCATTCGACGAAAACTCTGGGAGGAGATCATGATGTCATTGACCAAGAAGCTCGCATTGGCCGTTGCGGTGTTCGCAGCACCGGTGCTGAGCGCCGCCACGGCGTCCGCCGAAGGCGAGCGCTATGTGCTCGTCAGCCACGCCCCTGACAGCGACAGCTGGTGGAACACCATCAAGAACGGCATCGCGCTGGCCGGCAAGCAGATGAATGTGGAAGTCGAGTACCGCAATCCGCCCACCGGCGACCTCGCCGACATGGCCCGCATCATCGAACAGGCAGCGGCTTCCAGCCCCAACGGCATCATCACCACCCTGGCCGATTACGACGTGCTGTCCGGCCCGATCAAGGCAGCTGTCGATTCCGGCGTCGACGTCATCATCATGAATTCCGGCACCCCGGACCAGGCCCGCGAAGTCGGCGCGCTGATGTATGTCGGTCAGCCCGAATATGACGCCGGCCATGCAGCCGGCCTGCGCGCCAAGGGCGACGGCGTCGGCTCTTTCCTCTGCGTCAACCACTACATCTCCTCGCCGTCCTCGACCGAGCGCTGCCAGGGCTTTGCCGACGGGCTCGGGGTGGAGCTGGGCAACCAGATGATCGATTCCGGTCAGGATCCGGCTGAAATCAAGAACCGCGTGCTGGCCTACCTCAATTCCAACCCGGACACCGACGCCGTTCTGACGCTTGGCCCGACAAGCGCCGACCCGACGCTGCTGGCGCTTGAGGAAAACGGCATGGCCGGTCAGATCTACTTCGGTACCTTCGACCTCGGCGCCAACATCGTCGAAGGCATCAAGGCCGGAACCATCAACTGGGGCATCGACCAGCAGCCGTTCCTGCAGGCCTATCTGCCTGTGGTGGTGCTGACCAACTACCACCGGTACGGCGTGCTGCCGGGCAACAACATCAATTCCGGCCCCGGCTTCGTCACCGCCGACGGACTTGAAATGGTTGAGAAATATGCGGGCGAATACCGCTAAGGGTTCCTCCCTGGCAGTGGCGCCCCTGTGCGCCGCTGCCATTTCTTGCAGTTTCCCATTCAAATCAACGTCTGTGAGGCCTCATGTCCGATACGGCTGACGCACCCGCAAGCGACGAACGCATCAAGCAGACATCGGCCCTGCGCAAAGCCCTGATCCGGCCTGAACTGGGCGGCATCTGCGGCACGGTGATCGTGTTCGTGCTTTTCGCAATCTTTGCCGGAGACAGCGGCATGTTCTCCTCGCAAGGGGTTCTCAACTGGTCCGTCGTCTCCGCCCAGTTCATGATCATCGCCGTGGGCGCCTGCCTGCTGATGATCGCCGGCGAATTCGACCTCTCGGTCGGTTCGATGATTGGCTTTGCCGGGATGATGATCGCGATCTTCACTATCACACTGGGCTGGCCGGTATGGCAGGCGATCCTGATCACGTTTGCCTTGTGTATTGCCATCGGCGCGCTCAACGGCATCATCGTCGTGCGCACCGGCCTGCCGAGCTTCATCGTCACGCTGGCGTTCCTGTTCATCCTGCGCGGCTTCACGATCTATTTGCCGCAGTTGATCGAGCGCAAGACCATCATCGGCGGCATCGACAAGGCGGCCGAAGGTGACTGGCTGGCCGCTCTCTTTGGCGGCAAGATCCTCACAGGACTGTTCACCTGGCTCGGTGACGCAGGGATCATTGCGGTGTTCGAGCGCGGCAACCGCGCAGGAGAGCCGGTCGTCGACGGCATTCCGATGCTGATTGTCTGGGCGCTCATGCTGGTGGTTTTCGGACACTTCCTGCTCACCCGAACCAAATTCGGCAACTGGATCTTTGCCTCTGGCGGCGACGCCCAGGCTGCGCGCTATGTCGGCGTTCCCGTCAACCGCGTGAAGATCCTGATGTTCATGTTCACTGCCTTCTGCGCCTGCGTTTTCGCCACCTGCCAGGTGATGGAGTTCGGCTCCGCGGGCGCAGATCGCGGCCTGCTCAAGGAATTCGAGGCCATCATCGCCGTCGTCATCGGCGGCGCGCTGCTGACCGGCGGCTACGGCTCGGTCATCGGTGCGGCCCTGGGCGCGCTGATCTTCGGCGTGGTCCAGCAGGGCCTGTTCTTTGCCAATGTCGAAAGCTCGCTGTTCCGGGTGTTCCTCGGCGTCATCCTACTGTTCGCCGTGGTGCTCAACACCTACATAAGACGCATGATCACGGGGGAGAGATGAGATGAACCCGGAACACGCTCCCCTGATTGAAATGAAGAACATCGAGAAGCATTTCGGCTCGGTGATCGCATTGAACGGCGTCTCGCTGGAGATCTATCCAGGCGAATGCCATTGTCTGCTCGGCGACAACGGCGCCGGCAAGTCAACCTTCATCAAGACCATGTCCGGGGTCCACAAGCCGACCCGCGGCGAGATCCTGTTCGAAGGCAAGCCGATGCATTTCGAAGACCCGCGCGACGCGATCTCGGCAGGAATCGCCACGGTCTATCAGGATCTGGCCATGATCCCGCTGATGTCGGTGAGCCGCAATTTCTTCATGGGCAACGAACCCGAAAAGAAATTCGGCCCTTTCAAGCTGTTCGACCATGCCTATGCCAACGAGATCACCATGCAGGAAATGCGCAAGATGGGCATCAACCTGCGCGGGCCGGACCAGGCGGTGGGCACGCTGTCAGGCGGCGAACGCCAGACCGTGGCGATTGCAAGGGCCGTGCATTTCGGCGCCAAGGTGCTGATCCTCGACGAACCGACCTCGGCGCTCGGCGTGCGCCAGACCGCAAACGTGCTCGCCACCATCGACAAGGTGCGCAAGGACGGCATTGCCGTGGTGTTCATCACACACAATGTCCGTCATGCGCTGGCCGTTGGCGACCGCTTCACCGTGCTCAACCGCGGCAAGACGCTGGGAACCGCCCAGCGCGGGCAGATCACCCCCGACGAGTTGCAGGACCTGATGGCGGGCGGCCAGGAAATGGTGGCGCTGGAGAGCTCGCTTGGCGGCACCGTCTGACGTCACGCTCTGACTTTCCACAGGAACAGGACGGCGCGGCGGCAGGCCGCGCCTTTTCGTTACAGGTCCGTTTTTGTTTCGTTTTCTTCGATTTTCTGTCGCAAAACTGTCACGTTTTGGCTCGTATTCGCGAAACGCGATCAGCTTCAGTCCTGTTAATTCAAACAGATGACCTGTCATAATCGCTTGCCATTTCGCCGCTGACCCAGAATAGTCAGCGCGGGAGAAACGAAATGCCATTTGGGAGGAAGATCATGACCTTGAAATCACTGCTTTTGAGCACCATCGCCGGTGTTGCCCTGACAATCGCGGCGCCGCTGGCCGCATCCGCTGCCGATTGCGAGCGCGGAACGCTCGATGAACGCTATTGCGACGTTGACGGCGACATGATCGCCGACATTCCGACCGATGCGGCCGAGCTCATCGATCCGGACACTCTGATTTTCGCCTACACGCCGGTGGAGGATCCTGCCGTCTACAAGGAAGCCTGGTCCGACTTCCTGACCCACCTCGACAAGATCACGGGCAAGAAGTCGGTGTTCTTCCCTGTCCAGTCGAACGCCGCCCAGATCGAAGCCATGCGCTCGGGCCGCCTGCACATCGCAGGCTTCAACACCGGCTCCAACCCGCTTGCGGTCAACTGCGCCGGCTTCCGCCCCTTCACCATCATGGCCTCGGAAGATGGCGGCTTCGGCTACGAGATGGAGATCATCACCTATCCGGGTTCCGGCGTGGAAAAGGTCGAGGACATCAAGGGCAAGACCATGGCCTTCACCTCGGAGACCTCGAACTCCGGCTTCAAGGCGCCGTCGGCACTGCTGAAAGCCGAGTACGGCATGGTCGCCGGCACCGATTTCGAGCCTGCCTTCTCCGGCAAGCACGACAACTCGATCCTCGGCGTCGCCAACAAGGATTATCCGGCTGCTGCCATCGCCAACTCGGTGATGAGCCGGATGATCGAGCGTGAGGTGATCACCGCCGATCAGGTCAAGTCGATCTACAAGTCGCAGACCTTCCCGACGACGGGCTTCGGCGTTGTCTACAACCTCAAGCCCGAGCTTCAGGAAAAGATCAAGGAAGCCTTCTTCACCTTCCCTTGGGAAGGATCCTCGCTGAAGAAGGAGTTCGAGAAGTCCAACGAAGGCCAGTTCCTCGAAATGAACTACAAGGATTTCTGGGAAGTCGTTCGCAAGATCGATGCGGCCAATGGTGTTGAATACACCTGCGGGTAATCCCCTTCCCTCTGGCGCCGCGCGTTTTCGCGCGGCGCCGTTCTGTTTCATGACGGGGCCCCATGCTCGAACTCAAGAACCTGTCCAAGACCTATCGCACCGGCGACAAGGCACTCCAGAACGTCACGCTGACCGTGCCGAAAGGCCAGGTCATGGCGCTGATCGGTCCATCCGGCGCCGGCAAGTCGACGCTGATCCGCTGCATCAACCGGCTGGTTGAGCCGACATCAGGCAGCGTCATCCTCGACGGCACCGATGTCACCGCTCTCGGTTCCGGGGCACTGCGCAAGATGCGGCGCAAGATGGGCATGATTTTCCAGCAATACGCCCTCGTCGAGCGCCTCACCGTGATGGAGAACGTACTCTCAGGACGCCTCGGCTATGTCGGTTTCTGGCGCTCCTATTTCCGCAAATATCCGCAAGCCGATGTCGACGAGGCGTTTCGCCTGCTCGACCGGGTCGGCCTGCTGGCCATGGCCGACAAGCGTGCCGACGAACTGTCCGGCGGCCAGCGCCAGCGCGTCGGCATCGCCCGCGCGCTCATCCAGAATCCGCGTCTGCTGCTGGTCGATGAGCCGACTGCCTCGCTCGATCCGAAGACCTCGCGCCAGATCATGCGCCTGATCTGCGAACTCTGCGCCGAACGCGATCTCGCCGCCGTCATCAACATCCACGACGTGGCTTTGGCGCAGATGTTCGTCGAGCGCATCGTCGGCCTCAAGGCGGGTGAACTCGCCTTTGACGGCAAGCCGGTCGAAATGACCGAGGACGTGCTGACCAACATCTACGGCGAAGAGGACTGGCACGCGACCATACGCGAAGTCGACGATGAAGATGCGGAAGCTGAGGAACCCGTTGCATGAGCGCGGTCCTGCTTGAAGACAGGCTCGGCACCACCTGGAAGAAGCCGCCGCTGATCTCCAATCCGACGCTGCGCTGGGGTCTTTTCATCGCAGCCGCGGTCTATCTCGTGCTGGCCACTGCCTCGATCGACGTCAACTGGTCCCGCGTCGCCGAGGGCCTGAGCCGCGGCTGGGCCTTCATCGCCTCGTTCTTCAATCCCGATTTCGTCTCGCGCGGCACCGATATCCGCGACGGCATACTTGAAAGTGTTATCATCACTGTTGCTTCGACCGTGGTCGGCATCCTGATCTCGATTCCGATCGGGCTTGGGGCCGCGCGAAACATCGCGCCATTGCCGGTCTATCTGATCTGCCGCGGCATTGTTGCACTGTCGCGGGCACTCAACGAGATCATCGTCGCCATCCTGCTGGTGGCGATCTTCGGTTTCGGCCCGCTCGCGGGCTTCCTCACCCTGTCGTTTGCCACGATCGGCTTCCTCGCCAAGCTCCTGGCCGAGGACATCGAGGAGATGGACAAGGTACAGGCGGAAGCCATCCGCGCCACCGGCTCGACATGGATGCAATGGATCAATTACGGGGTCCAGCCGCAGGTGATGCCCCGGCTGATCGGCCTGTCGATGTACCGCCTCGACATCAATTTCCGCGAATCCGCGGTTCTCGGGCTGGTCGGCGCCGGCGGCATCGGCGCCACGCTCAACACCGCCTTCGACCGCTACGAGTTCGACACGGCGGCAGCGATCCTGCTGATCATCATCGTCACCGTCATGGTGCTGGAATACCTCTCCGGCATCATCAGGGCAAAGGTGCAGTAATGCCGGTTTCACAAAACGCGAGCGGCGCGAAAATCTGGCAATTGCGCAACCGCAACCAGACGCTTGCGCGCTGGGCCGCCTACCTCGCAGGCGTGGCCGTCTTCATGTGGTGCTGGCAGCGCATATCAGATGCCACCACATGGTTCTTCGTCTGGGATGCCCCGCGCATTGCCGCCGACATCGGCGGTCGCGCCTGGCCTCCGCGCTGGTCGTACATGGACAAGCTCTGGGGCCCGCTCTGGGACACGCTCAACATGGCGACGCTGGGCACCCTGCTCGCCTTGGTGATGGCGGTGCCGGTGGCCTTTCTGGCAGCCCGCAACACCACGCCGAGCGCCACCTTCATCCGACCGATCGCACTGTTCATCATCGTTGCCACGCGCTCGATCAACTCGCTGATCTGGGCGCTGCTGCTGGTCGCCGTCATCGGCCCCGGCGTCTTCGCCGGGCTTCTCGCCATCGCCTTCCGCTCGATCGGGTTCTGCGCCAAGCTGCTCTACGAGGCGATCGAGGAGATCGACCCCACCCAGGTCGAGGCGATCACCGCCACCGGCGCCAGCCGCTGGCAGGTGATGGCCTATGGCATCGTGCCCCAGATCATGCCTGCCTTTGCCGGCATCAGCGTCTTCCGCTGGGACATCAATATCCGCGAATCCACCGTTCTCGGCCTCGTCGGCGCCGGCGGCATCGGCCTGCAGTTGCAGTCCTCGCTCAACACGCTGGCCTGGCCGCAGGTGACGCTGATCCTGATTGTCATTCTGGCAGCCGTCGTGATAGGCGAATGGGTCTCGGCCAAGGTGCGTGGAGCCATCATTTGAGTACAGGATCAGAGGTCATCAGCGACCAGGGCGCCGCGTGGGCCTTCCGGGAGTATGAATCCGTGCGCCACCGCCTGCCGGCGCTGCGCCGCCAGGCCGAGTTCGTGCGCGCCGACACTCTCGACGCGATCGCCGACCGGTTCGATGTGTTCCTGCTCGACGCCTTCGGCGTGCTTAACATCGGCGAGACCGCCATTCCCGGCGTCGTCGACCGCGTCAACGGACTGCGCGCGCGCGGCAAGCAGGTGATGGTTGTCACCAATGCCGCAGGCTACCCCTCCTCCGTGCTTCATGCCCGCTACGAGCGTCTGGGCTACAGCTTCGCCACCGAGGACGTGGTCTCGAGCCGCATGGCCTTGCTCCGGGGGCTTGAAACCCACCCGGAGCTGAAATGGGGCATGGCGGCGCAGCCGAAATTCGGCCGCGAGGAACTTCCAGACGGCGCGGATTTTCTCGAGGATGACGCGGCCGCCTATGCCGGCGCAGAAGGCTTCCTCATGTTCGGCGCATCGGCCTGGAGCGAGCCCCGCCAGGCGCTGCTCGAACAGGCGTTGAAAGACAGCCCGCGTCAGGTACTGGTCGGCAATCCCGATCTGGTCGCACCCGTGGAGAACGGCCTGTCACGCGAACCGGGCCATTATGCCCACCGCCTCGCCAACGCCACCGGCATCGAGCCGGTGTTCTTCGGCAAGCCGTTTCCTGCGATCTTCGACATGGCCCGCGAGCGCATCCGCCCCGGCGTGCCCGACGAGCGGGTGCTGATGGTCGGCGACACGCTGCACACCGACATTCTCGGCGGCAACGCGGCGGGCTTCCGCACCGCGCTGATCGCGGGCTACGGATTTTTCGACGGCGAGGATCCCGCCGCGGCGATCGCGGAATCAGGCATCATTCCGGATTTCATTCTCGACCGGCCCTGACGCTCCGGCCGGCTTCCGCCGCCGTCATGGTCCGAATTCAATCGTTTTGCATCCGGTCTTGACGCACATCAAGGCGGGGCAAAATCCTGCACCTATAGTTGCCTCTCGTTCTGACTGTTTCAATCAGCCTCCGGGAGAGCCTCATGTCCGCAGCCAACAAGAATGTCATCTGGTTTGAAGATCTGTCGCGCGGCGATGTCGGACTGGTCGGAGGCAAGAACTCGTCACTGGGCGAAATGGTGCAGCAACTGGGCGAGAAGGGTATCGACGTTCCGCCCGGCTTCGCCACCACGTCTGATGCCTTCCGCGCCTTCATCAAGGCCAACAATCTCAATGAGGTGATCGCCGAGGCGATGGAGATGCTCGATTCGGGCAAGCGCACACTGGCCGAAACCGGCAAGGCTGTGCGCGCCGCAATCGTTGCCGGCGACTGGCCCGAGGATATCCGCGAGGCGATCCTGGCGGCCTACCGCGAACTCTCCGAACGCACCGGCAACACAGACCTCTCCGTCGCGGTCCGCTCGTCCGCCACCGCAGAGGATCTGCCGGACGCGAGCTTCGCCGGCCAGCAGGAAACCTATCTCAACGTCCGCGGCGAAGCCGCGCTGTTGTCGACATGCCGGCGCTGCTACGCCTCGCTGTTTACCGACCGGGCGATCACCTACCGCAAGCTCAAGGGCTTCGACCACAACCAGGTGGCGCTGTCGATCGGCGTCCAGCTCATGGTGCGCTCCGACATCGGCGGTTCCGGCGTGATGTTCTCCATCGACACCGAATCCGGCTTCGACAAGGTGGTTCTGATCAACGCTGCCTGGGGCCTGGGCGAGAACGTCGTCCAGGGTGCTGTCACGCCCGACGAATACGAAGTCTTCAAGCCCTTGCTTGAAACGCCGGGCCTGAAGCCGATTGTCGAGAAGACCTGCGGCGCCAAGGAGATCAAGATGATCTACGCGGGTGCAGCGGGCGGCGAGACCAAGAACGTGCCGACGTCGAAGGCCGAACGCCAGGCCTATGTGCTCTCCGACGAGGAAATCCTCAATCTGGCCCGCCAGGCTGCGACCATCGAGAAGCATTACGGCCAGCCGATGGACATGGAGTGGGCCAAGGACGGCGAGACCGGCAGGCTCTACATCGTCCAGGCCCGGCCCGAGACGGTGCAGTCGCGCGCCGATGTCACAGCCCTGAAAAACTACACCATCAAGAAGACCGGCAAGACCCTGCTGACCGGGCTCAGCGTCGGCGCCGCGGTCAAGGCCGGTCGCGTCTGTCTGATCGAAAACGTCAAGGACATCGACAAGTTCGTCGACGGCTCGATCCTGGTGACCTCGACCACCGACCCCGACTGGGTGCCGATCATGAAGCGCGCGACGGCCATCGTCACCGACCACGGCGGCCGCACCTCGCACGCGGCCATCGTCAGCCGCGAACTCGGGCTCCCAGCCATCGTCGGCACCGGCAACGCAACCCATATCCTGCATGACCAGCAGGAAGTCACGATCTCCTGCGCCGGCGGCGAGGAAGGCGCAGTCTACGAGGGCATCGCCGAATACGAGGTCGAGGACGTGCGCCTCGACAATGTGCCGGAGACCAGGACGAAGATCATGCTCAATCTTGCCGATCCATCGGCTGCCTTCCGCTGGTGGCGGCTTCCGGCCGACGGCGTCGGTCTGGCGCGGATGGAATTCGTCGTCAACTCCGCCGTCCAGGTGCACCCGATGGCGCTGGTGCATTTCGATACGCTCAAGGACGAAGAGGCCAAGGCGGAGATCGCCAAGCTCACCCGCCGCTACGAGAACAAGGGCGACTACTTCGTCGAGACCCTGGCGCGCGGCCTCTCGCGCATTGCAGCCGTCGCCTACCCGAAGCCGGTGATCGTGCGGATGAGCGATTTCAAGACCAATGAATATGCCGAACTGCTCGGCGGACGCCCATTCGAGCCCAACGAAGAAAACCCGATGATCGGATTCAGGGGGGCCTCGCGCTACTATTCCGACGCCTACCGCGAAGGTTTTGCGCTCGAATGCAGGGCGATCAAGATGCTGCGCGAGGAGATGGGCTTTGGCAATGTGGTCGTCATGATCCCGTTCTGCCGCTCGCCCGACGAGGCCGACAAGGTGCTGGCGGTCATGGCCGACAACGGCCTCAAGCGCGGCGAGAACGGGCTGCAGGTCTATGTCATGGGCGAGATCCCGTCCAATGTCATCCGCGCCGCCGAATTCGCCGACCGCTTCAACGGCTTCTCCATCGGCTCGAATGATTTGACCCAGCTGACGCTTGGCGTCGACCGCGATTCGGGCGAACTGGCGAACCTGTTCAGCGAATCTGACCCTGCGGTGATCTGGATGATCGAGACGCTTGTCGCCCGCGCCCACGAGGCGGGCGCGAAAGTCGGGCTCTGCGGCCAGGCGCCGTCGAACAATCCGGCCTTCGCCAAGATCCTTGTCAAGGCCGGCATCGATACCATCTCGGTGACGCCCGACAGTTTCGTGGCGGTCAAGACCAACGTCGCTGAGGCGGAAAAAGCCGGGAATTGATCGCCCTCCTCGTCCGACGAGATTGAAACCGCCCTGCCCTCTGTGTGATGGTTCGCGCCATGTCTGACATCCTGACCATCACGCTCAACCCTGCCTATGACGTGTCGACCTCGGTCGGCACGGTGACGCCCGGGCCGAAACTGCGCTGCGAACCTGCGACTTACGATCCCGGCGGCGGCGGCGTGAATGTCAGCCGCGCCATCTCCCGGCTCGGCGGCGTGTCCACCGCCTTCGTGGCGCTCGGCGGCCAGACCGGGGCGATGTTCCATGCGCTGCTCGACGCCGAGGATTTCGAGGTTGCGCAGTTCGAGATCGAGGGCAACACCCGCCAGTCGCTCGCCGTCATCGAGACCTCGACCAGGCAGCAATATCGCTTTCAGCTGCCCGGCCCGGACTGGCGGCCGGAACAGACCGCGGCAATGCTCGAGCATTTGCGGTCACACCTGACCCGGGGCCGCATCGTTGTGATGTCCGGCAGCCTGCCGCCGGGGGTTCCCGCCGACATCGCCTCAACCGTCAACAAGCTGGCGGTTGAACGCGGATCGCGGCTGATCCTCGACACCTCGGGTGCAGCCCTTGTCGCCGCTGCCGCCAACCCCGGCCCGCCCTTTGCCTTGCTCCGGATGGATGGAGCGGAAGCCACCGAGGTTTCAGGCCGCACATTCACCTCACCCGCCGAACTGGCCGATTACGGGCTCGAACTGGTGCGTGGCGGCGTGGCGGAGCAACTGGTGATGTCGATGGGCGCCACCGGCACCGTCGGCGTGTCAGCCACCGAACGGTTCTTCTGCCGCCCGCCGAAGCTCGAAACACTCAGCGCCATCGGCGCCGGCGACAGCATGGTCGCGGCCATCGCGCTCGAGCTGTCGCAAGGCATGAGCCTCAGGGACGCCGTCCGCCACGGCGTTGCCGCCGCCGGGTCGGCCGTGCTGACACCGGCCACCGAACTGTGCTCGAAGGCAACCGCTGACGAGATACTGGGCCAGGTGGTGACCGAGGAAATCTGAGCACGAAATCTAAAGGCTGAGTCTGGACGAAAACGCCGAGATCACCTCGGCGCTGCGCTTGAGCGCCGCGCGTTCGGTCTCGTCCAGATCCGGCATCAGCGTGGCGATGATGCCTTCGCGGCCAACGATACGCGGCAGCGACAGCGGCACATCCCTGACGCCCTCGATGTCCGCGTTGACCTGGGAGACGCTCAGCACCGTGCGCTCATCATCGGTGATCGACTGGACAATGCGAGCAAGCCCGGCGCCGATGCCATACCAGGTCGCGCCCTTGCCCTTGATGATGGTGTAGGCAGCGCCACGCACCTCTTCGGCGATGCGGGTCCGGGTGGCCTGATCAAGTGGGCGGCCGATCTGTTCGGCAAAGGAAACGATCGGGACGCTGCCGGCCATGGCGCTCGACCAGACCGCCAACTCGCTGTCGCCATGCTCGCCCAGCACATAGGCATGCACGGAATTGGGCGCAATACCGAGATGATCGCCCAGCAGGCTCCTCAGCCGCGCCGTGTCGAGAATGGTGCCCGATCCGATCACCCGCTCGGGCGGCAGACCCGAGATCTGCCGGGCGGCAAATGTCATGACATCCACCGGATTGGTGGCGATCAGCAGGATCGCATCCGGCGCCGCTTCCATGACGCCGCCGATCACGCTGCGGAACACCTCGACATTGCGTTCGAGCAGCGCCAGCCGGTCTTCTCCGGGCTTCTGGCTGACACCGGCAGCAATGATCACCACGGCGGCATCACCAAGGTCCGCATAGTCACCGGCGCGGATGGCAACCGTGGTGGCAAACGGCACGGCGTGGGCGATGTCCTGAGCCTGTGCGCGGGCGAGAGCCGCATCGGCATCCACCAGCACGATCTGTGTGCCGACACCCATCAGCGCCATGGCATAGCCCGCGGCGCTGCCCACCATCCCGGTTCCAACGATTCCGATCTTCATCTGCTCTTTGCTCCGAAGCTTGTCCCGCGCACATCCTTGCGCCTGACGACCTTCCTAGCAAATCCGATCCCCCCGCAATGTGACACGGGTCAAATCGGTTTTCTGCAATACATGGCGGCAGCCACCGCAAAGGCACAGCCGCGAACCAGCGGGTGGCCGCAGCTTCGAGCCCGCATGCGGGTCAACGCTGGGCAGCCCTGCCTGAAAGCGCGGGCGCCCGGTTTCAGGATCCGCGAGCAGATTCCGTGGCGTCGATTGCCTTGCGCAGATAGCTGTCGCGGGCATAGACGTCTGCGAAATACTCGACCTTGCCGGCATCATCAGGCCACGCGGTAAAATAGGCCACGTGGACAGGAATCTGCGTCGACAGCTGCACCTGCTTGTTCTGCCCGCCGGCAATGTGACCACCGATGGCGTCGACAGAGGTGCCAAGCACCTTGGCAGCCATTGCGCGAGGATCCTGCAGGCGGATGCAGCCATGGCTGTAGGCACGGGTATCACGCTGGAACAGCGATTTCGACGGCGTGTCGTGCATGTAGATGGCGTGGCTGTTGGGGAACAGGATCTTCAACTCGCCCAGCGCGTTGCCGTCGCTCGGCGGCTGGCGCACGCCGATATTGCTGCCGCGACCGACCGTCGACCAGTTGATGTTGCTCGATGACACACGCTTGCCGCCGGCGGTCACCTCGTAGCCGAGACGGTCGAGATAGGACGGGTCGGCCCGAAGCTTCGGCACCATCTCGTTGAAGATGATCGACTGCGGAACACCCCAGTAGGGATTGAACTCGACCAGTTCGATCGTGTCGTCGAAGAAATAGGTCTGGTTGGATTTTGTGCCGACAACGACCCGCATCGACAGGTCGGCCTTGCCATTCTCGACATAGGTCGCGGTGTAGGCCGGCTGGTTGATGAACACCCGCCGCGAAGCCAGCACGCCCGGCAGCCAGCGCGCCCGCTCCATGGCCAGTCGCACCTTCTCGATCTTGTCGGCATTGGTGATGCCGACCATCGCACGGCGCGTTGCAGGGCCGACAACGCCGTCGGGCTTGAGCCCGGCTTCCTTCTGGAACGCCTTGACCAGCGCAACCAGTTCCTCGTCATACTCGGGCTTGCCCGCATAGCTCGCAAACAGCAGCGCATTGTCGGACTTCAGCTCATCGCTGCCCTTCATCAGGATTGCCGCCATCACATTGGCCAGCTCCGGATTGGACTGTCCCGGCTTGAGCAGCACATCGGGCGCGATTTCGATGCGCGCGCCCTCATCGAGATCCTGAAGCCGCTTGAGCTCCGCCGTAAGCGCCTCGAAATGCGCCCCTTGCGGATTCTGCGCCAGCAGCGCCTCGTCGGGATCGGAAGCCTTGGACAGCGCTTCAAGCTGCTTGGCGAGATCCGGCACCTTGCGCTTGAAATCATGGTAGCCGGAGATCCGGTTGGGATCGACCCGTCCGCGGGTCGCATCAAGCATGTAGCTGGCGACCGCAACAGACAGCTTCATTTCAAACGCCATCAGCTCCTTCTGACGCTCCGTGCCCTGGGTCACGTCGAAGCCATCAGCCGGAACCTCGACCTTGTAGTCATCGGCCGACAGACCGACCTCGTCGGCGGCATCGAGTACATCGATCACTGCCCTGGCGCGGTCAGTGATCGCAGTTCCCGCAACCCACATATAGGCGGGATGGGTTGAATAATGTTCGACAACCGCTTCAGCGGCTTCCGGCAGGGCGCTGACGGAAAGGTCTGCAAGAGCCGGACGGCCTTCCTCGAACGGATCGATCCCGAGCGGTGCCAGCCCCATGTCATCGATGGCACCGGTCACCACCGGGTCGGCGATCTTGCCGAAATCGACCTTGACCAATGTGTCGGGCTTGTAGGTACGATAGCTCGGCCCGCTGATCCGGACCGGCTTGACCTGCCGCGCCGCAGCGGCATCCTGGCGCGCTTGTTCCCGAGCCGCCTGCTCCCGCTTGCGCTGCGCCGGGCTCTTGAACAAGGCATCGAGCAGCCCCTGTGCCTGTACCGGAGGTGTTGTCGCAACCACGCCAGTAAATGAAACCGCGATGGCGATCAGCGCCACACCTGCACGTATCTTGATGCTCATACCCAACCCAGATTGTTGTGCGCGAGCCAGCAGCCACGCGCGTTCATGCCCAGTCCTCAGTCAGCGAAGACCCTAACAAATCGCGCCTTCCATGGAAAGAACGGAGGCTGACATCAACGCATCAAAAAAACTTGTCCGGACCGGCGCACCGATCAGCGGCCCGGACATGCCTCCGGTTGCGATCATCTGTTCCGGCTTTGCCCTTGCACCGGGATCATCGAGACTGCTTGGCGAAATCGGACGGATTCATGCCGGTACGGGCCTTGAAGGCTTTCTGGAAATACGAAGAATCGCGAAAACCCACGGCAGCCGCGATCTGTTCCACGCTCAAGCGGCGCTCAGCAAGAAGAAACCGCGCCGATTCGATGCGTTGCCTGAGCACGTATTGATAGGGGCTTTCACCAGTTTCGGCCTTGAAAGCCCTGTTGAAGTGAAACCGGCTCAATCCAGCCTGTGCCGCAAGATCTTCCAGGCTGATCGGATTGGCCAGATTCGCTTCGACATACTCGACAACCCTTGCCAGGGCGCGGCGCGGCAAAGCGGGCTTTCGAGCCGGCTGGTCGATCTGGTTCTTGTGCAGGGTCAGCACCGTCATCAGCCCAAGGGTTTCGGCGTAGAGGTCGTCTGCACCGTCCCCCTGCTCAAGCAGCCTGCTAAACCTGTACAGACAGGCAGAGAGCTCGGGATCGCGAAAATACAGCCGTACATCCCAATCATCGGGGAACCGTTGATCGAGTTCCTCATGCAATTCGCCCGGATTGAAATAGATCGCGCTGTACGAATTTTGCCTTTGCGTGAGCTCAGACCAGCCCTCAACCTCGGCTCCTGCCGGGACATAGGTCAGCAAGCCGCGAAGATCTTTTCTTTTCTCTTCCCTGCCGCCTCCAGCACGAATGCCACCATCCTTGAGCAGGATGTCATGAATTGCGCAGAAATGGAGATCGCTTTGCCACTGGTAGGCGAAGCGGTCGCCTTGGGCAGGGATGACATGTTCGACCGAAATCCCCGGCCAGGCGCGATGCCGACGGACCGCCTCGCTTTGCGAGTTCTTGAGATCGAACAGCTGGCCGGTCAAATTTCACCGCCAAAAAAGTTGCGCGAAATCGGCGTATATTGCTAGAACAACCTTCATTGCAACCTCTCATTTTACAACGCTCGGCCGACAATCGTCAGCCATTTCCGAACAGAATTGAGTCCGATGGAAGACAGACTAAAAGGATATCCCGAACAAACAAGCGTCCTGCGTGTCTTGTTCACCCTGCCTGCCTTCCGAAACGCAGTGCATGGACCGACCTCGTCAAGCATGCTGGTCGGCCAGATCGCGGCGCTCGCCATGACCTCCATCGCCCTGGCTCTGCGGTTCTACCTCGACCCGTTGCTGCCGCCCGGCTTTCCCTATCTCACCTTTTTTCCAACCGTCGTGATCACCGGTTTCGTTTGGGGCATTTTTCCCGCCATTACCGCCAGCGTCCTTTCAGGTCTGGCGTCCTGGTACTGGTTCATAGAGCCATCGGGCAGTTTTGCACTCAACGGACCCGCCGCCACCGCACTCGTCTTTTATGTCTTCGTCGTCGCCACGGACATAGGGCTCCTGTTTCTCGCGCTTCGCGCCCTGGGCGCGCAGGTTCGCTCACACGAAGCACTCACCACGGCCCTGGAGTTGCAGAAACTTGTTTCCCAGGAGGTCGACCATCGGCTGAAGAACCTGATGGCCACCATCAATGGCCTGATCTCGATGCTGCAAAAACATGCTTCGACACCCAAGGAGCTCGGCGATCAGCTGCGGCAGAGGATCGATGCTCTGAGCCACTCGATCGCATTGCTCCGCGGAGCGGTGGAAGGGGAACGCATCTCCTTGCGCAAGGCAATCGAGTCGGCGCTTGAGCCCCTCGGCCTGACCGAATCGGATCGGCTGGCTATCAAAGGGCCGGATTTGACGATCAGTCCGAACGGACTCATCCCGCTCAACCTCATCCTGCACGAACTCGGGACAAATTCGGTCAAGCATGGTGCGTTCAGCAACCAATCGGGACGGCTCAGCCTGTCGTGGGATGTGGTTACCCGTGAAGACGACAGGTCGATGCTGTCATTTGTCTGGGTGGAAAGGGCCGGTCCGGACGTAAGCCCGCCCGAGCGGACCGGTTTCGGCACCGAACTGCTGGACCGAATGAGCCGGTCGCTCGGGGGCTCATGCGAGTTCGATTTTGATGGCGAGGGGCTGACGGCACGGCTTTCGATGCAGTCGCTCCACGTGCTTGAAGGCGATAGTGCCTAGCTGCCGGATTGGCCCGGCGGCACGGCGGCGGACCGGCGGGCAAGTGCCGAACTCGTGTCGTACCAGCCCTTCGACCGGTTCACGACCCAGACCAGCGAAAGCATCACCGGCACTTCGATGAGTACGCCGACAACGGTGGCCAGCGCAGCCCCCGAATTGAATCCGAACAGGCTGATCGCCACGGCAACGGCAAGTTCGAAGAAATTGCTGGCGCCAATGAGCGCGGAAGGCCCGGCGATGACGTGGGTCTCGCCCACAACGCGGTTTGCGAAATAGCCGATGCCGAAGATCAGGTAGGTCTGGATGATGATCGGTACGGACAAGAGCACGATGATCAGCGGCTGGGCGAGGATCGCCTGGCCCTGGAACGCGAACAGCACAACGAGCGTGGCCAGCAGCGCAAGGATCGACAGCGGCTGCAGTTTCGAAAGAAGTCCCTGAAGCGCAGCCTCGCCACCCGACGCCAGAAGCCTGCTGCGCAGGAACTGCGCAATGGCCACCGGCACCACGATATAGAGCGCCACTGACAGCATCAGGGTTTCCCAAGGAACCGTGATCGCCGAGATACCAAGCAGAACCGCCACGATCGGGGCAAAGGCAAACACCATCACCAGGTCATTGACGGTTACCTGGCTCAGTGTGAACAGGGGATCGCCCTTCGTCAGGTTGCTCCAGACGAAGACCATCGCCGTGCACGGCGCGGCGCCGAGCAGGATGAGGCCGGCGATGTAGCTGTTGATCTGGTCAGCAGGCAGATAGGGAAGAAACAGCCAGCCGATGAAGAACCAGGCCATGACCGCCATGGTGAACGGCTTGATAGCCCAGTTGACGATCAGCGTGACCGAGATTCCGCGCCAGTGCCGGCTGACCTGTCCCAGCGAGGCGAAGTCGATCCTGACCAGCATCGGGATGATCATCAACCAGATCAGCACCGCCACCGGCAGGTTGACATTCGCAATCTCGGCCGATCCGATGGCCTGGAAGAAGGACGGAAAGACATAGCCGAGGCCAATGCCCGCCACGATGCAAAGGGCAACCCAGACCGTCAGGTAGCGCTCGAATGTCGACATGTCTTTCTCCTGGTCATGAACTTCGCCGGCTGCGCACGATGAACGAGGCCCTGTAAGCCCGGATTCGCAAAAACCGACAGATTATAAATTTCCATAAATCATGATATCTCGAAGCATACAAGACGTCCGATCCCGCACCTATGGCGCAATTGCAATTCACCGGCCTTCATCTTAAGACCGGGCCTCAATCAAAGCGACAAACAGGCGACCGGAAAGGTATCCCGTGGCAAACGATCTCTTCCCCCTTGGACCCGACACCACCCCCTGGAAGAAACTGACCGACAAGCATGTCGGCGTCGAGGAATTCCGTGGCCAAGAGATCCTGACGGTCGATGTGGACGGTTTGCGCCTTCTTGCCGAAGCGGCCTTCGGCGATATCAACCATCTGCTCAGGCCCGGACATCTCAAGCAGCTGGCAGCGATCCTGGACGATCCCGAAGCCACCGAGAACGATCGTTTCGTCGCTTTCGACCTTCTCAAGAACGCCAATATCGCAGCCGGCGGCGTACTGCCGATGTGTCAGGATACCGGAACGGCGATCATCATGGCCAAAAAGGGCCGCAAGGTCTGGACCGAGGGCGGCGATTACGAGGCACTGGCCGGCGGCGTGATGGACGCCTATGAGCGCCGCAACCTGCGCTACTCGCAGCTCGCTCCGCTTTCCATGTTCGAGGAAAAGAACACCAAGACCAACCTCCCCGCCCAGATCGACATCTATGAGGAAGGCGAGGACAGCTACGACTTCCTGTTCGTCGCCAAGGGCGGCGGTTCGGCCAACAAGACGTTTCTGTACCAGGGCACGCCGTCGCTGCTCACCCATGAGCGGATGGTCGAGTTCCTGCGCGAAAAGATCCTGACCCTGGGCACCGCCGCCTGCCCGCCCTATCACCTGGCAATCGTCATCGGCGGCACTAGCGCCGAGATGAACCTCAAGACCGTCAAGCTCGCCTCGACCAAATATCTTGACGAGCTGCCGACCGAGGGTTCGGAATCGGGCCACGCATTCCGCGATCTGGAGATGGAAGCCGAAGTCCACAAGATGACGCAGCAGATGGGCGTCGGCGCGCAGTTCGGCGGCAAGTATTTCTGTCACGATGTCCGCGTCATCCGCCTGCCCCGCCACGGCGCCTCGCTGCCGATCGGCCTCGGCGTCTCCTGCTCGGCCGACCGCCAGGCCAAGGGCAAGATCACCAAAGACGGCATCTTCCTCGAGCAGCTTGAGACCGATCCGTCGACATACCTGCCGGAGATCGATGAGGAAAAGCTCTCCGAACACGTGGTCAAGATCGATCTCAACCAGCCGATGGCGGACATTCTGGCCGAGCTGTCGAGGCACCCGATCAAGACGCAACTGTCGCTCACCGGTTCGATCATCGTCGCCCGAGACCTGGCGCACTCGAAGATCCGCGCCCGGCTGGAAGCAGGCGAAGAAATGCCCGATTACCTCAAGAACCACCCGGTCTACTATGCCGGCCCAGCCAAGACACCGGAAGGCTATGCCTCGGGCTCCTTCGGCCCGACAACCGCAGGCCGGATGGATTCCTATGTCGATCAGTTCCAGTCCTTCGGCGGCTCAATGGTCATGCTCGCCAAGGGCAACCGCTCCCGCTCGGTGCGCGAAGCCTGTGCCCGGCATGGCGGCTTCTACCTCGGTTCGATCGGCGGCCCGGCGGCCCGCCTGGCGCAGGACTGCATCAAGAATGTCGAGGTCGTCGAGTACCCTGAGCTCGGCATGGAGGCGATCTGGCGGATCGAGGTGGAGAATTTCCCGGCGTTCATTGTCATCGACAACAAGGGCAACGATTTCTTCAAGGAATTGAATTTAGGCTGAAATCCCGAAAGAGCTCGGAGATTAGCACATTAGACATTGGTGCAACGGAGGTGTCTGACTTCGTTGCCATTAACATTTCCCCAAGATTTAACCCGTAAGAATATCGGTAGTCAGAGCTATGAAAGCCACTTTGGGGACGAAAGATGACGGTAGCGCCTACGAACAAGGTCCATTCAATGGACACGGCCACTTTGGTGCTCGCCACCATGCGCCGTCGTGGTATTGCCGGCCTGCCGCGCAACTACGAGCTGGTCTACGAAGCCCTCAACGCATCCAATCCGACCCTGACAAGGCAGTTTGAAGCGCTCGGACGCAACCCAAGCCAGGAAGAACTCGATGTTCTTGGCAAGAAGGTGTTGCCCCATCACCATCGCGCCGCCGTTGTCGAAGGCGCGCACGACAGGATTTCCGGAGAACTCGACGGTATGCTGCGCCTGCTCAAGCAGGAACAGTCATCCATGGAGAGCTATTCGAAACTGCTTGGCGAAGCTTACAACCGCATTTCCAGCAAGAGCATGGCAAGCGCCGAGATCCTCAACAACGTGATCAGCGTTCTCACCAATGCCACCGGCGACAACATGGAAAAGGGCAAGGTCGTCGTCGAGCACATGGTCGAGCGCGCGCGCGAGATGGAACAGGTCAAGCTTGAACTCGACGAGTACAAGCGCATCGCTAATACCGATCCGCTGACCCGGCTTGCCAACCGCCGCGCCTTTGACGAGGTCCTCGCCAACATTTACAACGAACAGCGCGATGCGATGTATTACGCGTTGATTGTTGCCGACATCGATCATTTCAAGAAGTTCAACGACACTTACGGTCACCCGGTCGGCGACAGGGTCCTGGGCGTGGTTGCTGCGGTGATGAAAAGCACGCTGCGCAAGGATGTGTTCATCTCGCGCACGGGCGGCGAGGAATTCGCGGTCATTCTCCAGGGAACCAGCCTCGAGATCACCCTCGAAATCGCCGAGCGCCTGCGCAAGGCGGTCGAATCAACGCCGTTGCGCAACCAGAAAACCGGGGTGAATTACGGCCCCATTACGCTGTCTCTCGGAATATGCATGGCCACCGACGCCGACAGCGCCGAGGAACTCTACAACAAGGCCGACGTTGCGCTCTATACCGCCAAGCACAGCGGCCGCAACAGGTCGCAGCTCTACAAGCCGGAACTCAACCAGGAGTTCGAGAAAAACTGGGCCATATACAAAACCTGAAGTTTTACTCCGCCATACTGGACATGGCCTGTATTCACCGGGCCGGAACATCAAGAGATTTTGGCGCAACCGAACCGCTGCATGCTGGACAGCCCGTGGCGAAGCAGTTACCCATAACAATTGAGGGTCGGGTCTTGTCAGTGGGCAGGCGCGGGCCTGGCAGACCGAACCGTCCCGCAACATTTCAACGACAGCCCTGGATCGTGACATGATACGCCTGATTTCCTCCGCTTTTCTCGCCCTGTGCCTGATGGCGCCTGCTGCCGTGCAGGCCCAGCCGGCCGGCCAGACTTCATCGGAATCCAAGACCCTCCTGCAGATTCTTTTTCCGCCATCGGAAAACTACAACAAGTACCGTCGCTCGGATAAGTCGCCGATCAAGCGCAAGGTGATCTCCTTCAAGGAAAACCATCCCGAGGGCACGATCATCATCGACACGTCAGACCGGCGTCTCTACCACGTCACCGGCAAGGGCAAAGCCATGGCCTACGGCATCGGTGTCGGCCGCGACGGCTTCACCTGGCAGGGCAAGAACAAGATCACCCGCAAGGCTGAATGGCCGGGCTGGACCCCGCCACAGGTCATGCGCGATCGCGTAAAGCGCCAAGAAGGCCGCGTGCTGCCGGCCTACATGCCCGGCGGCCCCGACAACCCGCTTGGTGCGCGCGCCATGTATATCGGCTCGACCATCTACCGCATTCACGGCACCAATCAGCCCTGGACCATCGGTCAGGCGATGTCGTCGGGCTGCATCCGCATGGCAAACGAGGACGTCGAACACCTCTACGACCAGGTCAAGGTCGGAACCAGGGTGATTGTCCGGAACTGATCGGGCCGCCACACCGTCCAGCAATGCAAGAACCGGCCTCTCAGGCCGGTTTTTTTATCACCACAAGCTATTCTTCGCCCGCTCCGGCCATTCCCGGTCGTAGGCGCGGCCGTCAAAATCCTGCTTGAGCTCGCGCATCAGCGCTCCGGGCGTCGGCAACCCGGACGCATCAGGCCAGGCTTCCTGCTCCCAGAGCCTGGCCCTCATCAGTGCCCGCGCACACTGGAAGTAGATCTCCCCGACGGTAATGACGATCACCGAGCGCGGCGGCTTTCCCTCCATGGCAAGGCTGGCGAGCAGCGCCGGCTCAACCGATATCTCGGCGGTACCGTTGACCCTCAGCGTGCTGTTGGATCCGGGAATCAGGAACAGCAACGCAACCCGGCTGTCGCGCACGATATTGCGCAGAGAATCAATACGGTTGTTGCCGCGCCTGTCGGGCAGCAACATCGTCCGGTCATCCCTGATCGAGATAACCTGGCCCGGATCACCCCGCGGCGAGCAATCGAGGCCTTCCGGGCCGCAGGTGGCAAGCGCAACGACCGGCGAAGCTTCGACAAGTCTGCGGTAGCCTTCGGTCAGCCGGTGGCTGACCTTGATCCGAGAGGCCTCCGAGCTCTCTCCGTAGATCGCCTCGAGTTCAGCCACCGTCCTGACAACGCTCATGCGAGCCTCCGTTTGCTCCCCTGTTCAGCGGGCGGTGCCACTCTATTCGCTTCGCGCTCACATGGAAGCGGCAGGCCGACGATTTCCCCCGCACCTGCGCCCTGTTGCAGAAATTCGACAACCGCCTGTGTGACCGGAGGAGCAGCGACGATGCGGCGATGCCCGAAACCGTTCGCCTTCATCAGCCGGACATGCGGTCCGAGCCGGGCGATGGCTTCCGCATTGGCAAATGCTACTTCCTTGTCGTCCTCGGCGTGGATCACCAGTGTCCGGATCGGCAGGTCGTGCATCATCCTTTCAACCTGGAACTCGGACAATGGCCGGCCGGCAAACCTCAAAACCTGACGTTCAAAGGCCCGCTGTGCCGCAGCACCAAGACCAAGCAGCCTGCCGGCCCACCTGAACACATCGGCCATGTCCGAGGGGGCTGCGATGGTGACGATACGGTCGGGCCGCCGTTGCGGCACATGCAGGATCGACCCCGCCGCCGCCGCCATCACCGAAGGGCCGCCGAAGGAATGGCCGACAAACGCATCGAACGGTCCATGCTGCCGCCAGGCGGCATCGATCGCCTCCACCGCTTTGCCCAGATGAAGCGTGCGACCGGTCGACGCCCCGTGTCCCGGAAGATCAAGGCAGACCGCGGTATGGCCCGCGGCAACAAGCGCATCGGCAAGCGCAATCATGTGATCGCTGCGGGATCTGTAACCATGCACGAGGAGCACCTTCTGCCCTCCGGCGCGGCAGGGATCCGGCCGGAATACATGGGTGGCAATGACGCTGCCGGGAATGACGAGACGGACGGTTTCGCTCTCATCCATGCGCGCCCTGGCCAGTTCCAGCGCCTTGCGTTCCTTGTCGCTCTGCGGCTTGGTCGACCGGGTGCGCGTGAACAGCCAGAACGCCATTTCGCCTGCCCGGTCGGGCGATTGTGCGGCGACAAGACCGAGCAGCGCACGGGTGACCTTTTCAACGAGAGATGCCATAGTGGGATTTCCAGATTGGTTCAACTATGAACAGAATTGTACAACCATGAACAAAAAGCAACCCCTTCCCTGGGACAACCCGCGTTTTCACAACTGGATCGCTGTGGCCCGCGCCTGCCAGGTGATGGGACTGAGCCTTGCGCGCGCGCTTCAGCCGCTCGACATCAAGCCGCCGCACCTCGACATTCTGGTCAATCTGTTCCGCACGCCGGGTATCTCGCAGCAAGATCTGGCCGACAAGCTGCTGGTGGGCCGCTCCAACCTGTCGATGCTGTTGCCGCAACTTGAAAAACGCGGGCTTCTGGTCCGGCGCAGCGACCCCCAGGACCGGCGCGTGCTGCGGCTGGAACTGACGCCTTCGGGAACCGATCTGACGCTTGAGGCAATTGCCATCCAGACAGACCTGATCGACCGGACCATGAAGACAGCAAGCACGGAGGAGTGCAACCTCGTTGGCGAAGTGATGACCCGCATCATCCACGAGCTGACCCGACCGGACGGTGCAATTGAGGCCCGGACGGAAGAAGCCGAGCGCAAGAAGGCCTGATCCAGCCCTTACCGGGTCCGTGTCATGCCCTTGTCGGCAAGTTCAGCGATATACTCCGCCCAGCGCTCTTCCTTCGCCTCGCCAATCTCCGACAGGAAATTCCAGGTGAAGATGCCGCTGTCATGACCATCGTCGAACACCAGCCGCACGGCATAATTGCCCACCGGCAACACCTTCGTGATGGTCACGTCGGACTTGCCGCCCACAGTCACCCGTTGCGCCGGAGAGTGCCCCTGTACTTCCGCCGACGGGGATCGGACCCGCAGCAACTCGGCCTCTATCGCATAGGACCTATCGTCGGTGAATTGGACCGTCAGCATGCGACGGTCGGGAGAGACCCGCAATTGCTTGGGCCAAGCCGTTTCATGAACGCTCATCGGTCGCTGTCCTCAAATTCTTCGCATTTGTGGCTGATCTAGAACCGATCCGGTCCGATCACAAGCCAAAGCCGTCAAAACACAGCGTACTGGTGCCAATCCGTTTGCTCCGCCCCCTTGACGCACCGGCGGAGGATGACGACATTGCACACCACAAGTGAAGGATCATCCGCCATGGAAGACACCGCAGCGCCGATCATGATCGACCCCTTTGGGCGGACGGTGAACTATCTCCGGGTTTCGGTCACCGACCGTTGCGATTTCCGCTGCACCTATTGCATGGCGGAAAACATGACCTTTCTGCCCAAGAAGGATCTTCTCACGCTTGAAGAGCTTGACCGGGTCTGCACCGTTTTTGTCGAGAAGGGCGTGCGCCGCATCCGCCTGACCGGCGGCGAACCGCTGGTGCGCAAGAACATCATGGAGTTCGTTCGCCAGGTCGGACGCCACATCGACGCCGGCCGCATGGATGAGCTGACGCTGACCACCAATGGCTCGCAGCTCACGCGCTTCGCCTCCGAACTCCATGATTGCGGCGTTCGCCGCATCAATGTCTCGATCGACACGCTGGATCCCGACAAGTTCGCAAAGATCACCCGATGGGGCGATCTCGGCAAGGTTCTCGACGGTGTTCGCGCGGCCCAGGCAGCGGGCCTGAAGATCAAGATCAACGCCGTGGCGCTCAAGGGCTTCAACGACACCGAGATTCCCGAAATGCTCAAATGGGCACATGGCCAGGGCATGGACATGACGGTGATCGAGACCATGCCGATGGGCGAGATCGACGAGGACCGCACCGACCAGTACATGCCGCTGTCGCTGCTCAGGAGCAATCTCGCCAAACAGTTCACGCTTGAGGATATCCCGTTCCGCACCGGCGGCCCTGCCCGCTATGTGACGGTCAAGGAGACCGGCGGCAAGCTCGGCTTCATTACCCCGATGACCCACAATTTCTGCGAAAGCTGCAACCGGGTGCGACTGACCTGCACCGGCACGCTCTACATGTGCCTCGGCCAGAACGATGCCGCAGATCTGCGCGCCCCCCTGCGTGCTTCCGAAGGTAATGAGCTGCTGTCGGCCGCCATCGATGAAGCCATAAGCCGCAAGCCCAAGGGCCACGATTTCATCATCGACCGGACCACGAAGCAGCCGGCGGTCTCGCGCCACATGAGCGTCACCGGGGGCTAGGCTCCCCGATCACTGCTTGGCGCCGCTCGGCGTTGGACCGACAGATCCCAGCCCCTGATCGATCAATTTCCGTGATGGACCGGTCATTGACGGCGGCTGTCTCGGCTTTCCCAACGATGCTAGGGTGAGGCTCGAGCCAGCGATTCCTGCCGGCCAGTTCCGGAAATCACATGGCACTTTCCTCCAATTTGCGCGGTGCGTTGTTCATGTCCCTGTCGATGGCCGGGTTCACGTTCAACGATTCGATCGTCAAGCTCCTTACCGATCACATCAATGTCGGACAGGTGATGTTCCTGCGCGGCGTCGTTGCCACGCTACTGATCTATCTTCTGGCCCGCCAGCGCCGCGCCCTGCGTCCAATACGCGTACTCGCCGATCGCTGGGTCGGCCTGCGCGTGGTTGGCGAGGTGGGCGGCACCCTCACCTTCCTCATCGGCCTGTCCCATATCCCGCTCGCCAATGCCTCGGCAATCCTGCAGGCGCTGCCGCTGGCGGTGACCATGGGAGCAGCCGTGTTCCTGTCCGAACCGGTCGGATGGAGGCGATGGGGCGCCATTCTTGCCGGGTTTGCCGGTGTCTTGATCATCGTCCGCCCGGGACTGGACGGGTTCTCGCCCTATGCGCTGATGATCGTCGGCACGGTCCTATTCGCGGCCGCGCGCGACCTTGCCACGCGCAAGATCAATGCCGCGATCCCCTCGCTGTTCCTGTCAACGATAACGGCGGCTGCCGTGGCTGTCGCCGGCCTCTTCATGACCTGGCCGATGGGCGGTTGGCGGCCGGTCAGCGCGGCCGATTTCGGACTGATCAGCCTCGCGGCATGCCTTCTGCTGGTCGGATACCAGTTCATCATCATGTCGATGCGCGAGGGCGAGATCTCGTTCATCGCCCCGTTCCGCTACACCAGCTTCATCTGGGCCCTGCTCCTGGGAATGGTGGTGTTCGGCGAATATCCCGATGCCTACATGATCACCGGCGGCGTGATCGTCATCGGATCAGGTCTTTACACGCTCTATCGCGAGCGCGTCAGGGGCACGGCCAAACCCGCCGCCCGTTCCGCGCCCCGCCATTCGCCATGATGAGCGTTCATCCTGTACCTGAAATCGACTTCGGGCAATCGGGCTCATCGCCATTGCCGGCCGTGCCTCCTTCGGCGGAACTGTTGACATTGCCGGCCCGAGGCGTACTTGCAGAGGACGTCACGCCGGACCGGGAAGCTGCTTCCTTGTCCAGATCAACGAGCAACTTGACATGCATACATTCGCCCCACGCAGCGTTGCAGAATGGACATTGGTCTACTTCGCTGTTGCCGGACATGCGGCTCCACCCAATCGCAACACAGCTCCCATCAACAACAAACACCCTAGGAATCTACTGCTTTCAAGACTTTCCTTCAGAATCACAAAGTAAATTTTATTGGTCCTGCATGCAACAGCGTCAAAACAGTTCTCCCGGCGGTAAAAATCCGCGCGATCAGGCACCGTTCCTGTCTCAATTCGTTTGCATCGCGATCACCAAGGACACACAACACACGCAATGACCAGAACAGTATTCCTTGATCGTTCGACTCCGCCGCACATTGCCACCCTCGTGGTGATCGCCGGGCTCAGTGCGTTGAACATGAACCTCATTCTGCCGTCCCTGCCCGGCATCGCTTCCTATTATGAGGCGGACTATGCACTGGTGCAGCTGGCAGTATCCGGTTACCTCGCCGTCACGGGCCTGCTGCAGCTGATCATCGGCCCGCTGTCGGACCGGTACGGCCGGCGCCCGGTGATGATCGCGAGCCTGAGCATCTTTCTCATTGCCACCGCCCTGACCCCGTTTGCCCCGACCATCGAGGCTTTCCTGATAATCCGCATGGTGCAGGCCGGCGTCGTGTCGGGAATGGTTCTTTCGCGCGCCATCGTGCGGGACATCGTCGGCACCGAAAAGGCAGCGTCGATGATCGGCTATGTCACCATGGGCATGACGCTGGCGCCGATGATCGGGCCGGCCCTGGGCGGCATCATGGAGGAACTGTTCGGCTGGCAATCCGTGTTCGGGTTGCTGTTCCTGTTCGGGGTGATCGCATTCGTGATGCTCCTGACCGATCTGGGCGAGACCAACCACAACCGCTCCGCCAGCATGCTCAAGCAGTTTGGTGCCTACCCCGAACTTATCCGCTCGCGCCGCTTCTGGGGCTATGCACTGACAGCCACCTTCGCGTCCGGCGCATTCTTCTCGTTTCTCGGCGGCGGTCCTTTCGTGGCAACCGCCATCCTCGACTTGCCGCCCTCCCAGCTCGGCCTCTATTTCGTGTTCATCGCGCTGGGATACATGACCGGCAATTTCCTCTCCGGGCGCTTCGCCAGCCAGATCGGCATCAACCGGATGATGGTCACCGGATGCATCATCGCAACGCTTGGCATGAGCCTTTCGCTGACGCTCTTCCTCGCAGGCCTCTGGCATCCGCTGTCCTTTTTCGGACCGATGCTGCTTGTCGGCCTCGGCAACGGCATCACCCTGCCAAGCGCCAATGCCGGCATCGTCAGTGTCCGCCCGCATCTGGCGGGATCCGCATCGGGTCTTGGCGGGGCCATGATGATTGGCGGGGGCGCAGCCCTGTCGGCGCTTGCCGGAGCGATCCTCTCCGCCGAAACAGGTCCCTACCCGTTGATCATCGTCATGCTGGTTTCCTGTATCTTCAGCGTCTTTGCCACGCTCTACGTGATCAGGGTAGAAAACAGCCTTTCGGACGATGCAAAGATCACACGCGTGTCCTGAAAACCGCCCACCGGTTCAGTCGTTGACCGGCCGCCGGCCTGATGGTCCTCGATCAATTCCGGCTCCGGCCGGGCAGTGATTGACAGCTCGGCAAAACTTACGCGAAACGGATTTGGGTAACCTGGGATTTCCTGTTGCAATCATCTGCTAAACAATGGGAATATTCCCCATAGCGCGGTGAGCATCACCAGCGATCAACGGAAAGCGGCGGTCAACAAGCCGCTATCCCGCCAACAGAGAGGACACCTATGTCAATTTCCAGACGCTTTACCCTCGCAGTCTCCGCTGCAGCCCTTGCCCTTTCCATGGGCGCTGCGGCTCAGGCAGCCAGCCACGGCGGCATGAAGAAGGTCATCATCGGCACCGAGGGCGCATACCCTCCCTTCAACAATCTTGAATCGGACGGCAGCCTCGTCGGCTTCGACATCGACATCGCCAACGCCCTGTGCGCCGAGATGAAGGTCGAGTGCGAATTCGTCACCCAGGATTGGGACGGCATCATTCCCGCCCTGCTCGCCGGCAAGTTCGACGCCATCATTGCCTCGATGTCGATCACCGAGGAGCGCAAGGAGAAGGTCGATTTCACCAACAAGTACTACAACACGCCCCCGGCCGTCGCCGTGCCAAAGGACAGCCCGATCACCGAAGCCACCGATGCCGGCCTTGCCGGCAAGATGATCGGCGCTCAGTCCTCGACCACCCATTCCAACTATGCCGAGGAAAAGCTGTCGTCGGCCGAGCTCAAGCTCTACCCGACCCCTGACGAGTACAAGCTCGACATCGATTCCGGCCGCATCGACGCGGTCATCGACGATGTCATCGTGTTGACCGAATGGCTCAAGTCGGACGCAGGCACCTGCTGCAAGCTGCTCGGCACCCTGACCCCTGATCCGGTCATCAACGGCGAAGGCGCCGGCATCGCCATCCGCAAGGGCGAGACCGAACTGCGCGACATGTTCAACGAGGCCATCGCCGCCATCCGCGCCAACGGCACCTACAAGGAAATCAACGACAAGTATTTTGACGTTGATGTCTACGGCGACTAATCCGCAAAAGCTTCTCTGAGGCATCAGGGGGCGGCGGGCAGCAATGTTCGCCGCCCTGCACCACACCAGAACCGCCGGAAAGGCGGCAAGGGTCAGGGGACAGCATGGAACCGACGGCATCGCTGGGAGAGCAGCTGTATTGGCTTGCATCGCTGTTTGACCCGTTCTGCGGCCCGCTCGGCTTTCTCAACCTGCTGCCCGACGGCTCGCTCTTGTCCTGCGGGGACACGGGCTGGGGTGACGAGGTGGCAAGAGGCTTTTTCGTTACCATTACGCTGGCGCTCTGCACGCTTCCGATCGGGCTCATCATCGGGCTGTTCCTGGCTCTGGCCAAGCAGACCGAAGTCCGTTCACTGCGCGCGGCGGCCAACATCTACACCACCATTTTCCGCGGCCTGCCCGAACTCCTGACGATCTTCATGATCTATTTCGGCCTGCAGATCGCAGTCCGCGAAGTAGCCATCGCGCTGGGTTTTGAGCGCGGCTTCGACATCAACTCCTTCATTGCCGGCACCATTGCACTGTCGTTGGTGTTCTCCGCCTACGCCTCGGAGGTCCTGTCGTCCGCCTTCAAGGCGATCCCCAAGGGCCAGTACGAGGCGGGCCATGCGCTCGGCCTGCGGCCGCGCAAGACCATGCGGCTCATCATCCTGCCGCAGCTGGTCCGTATCGCTCTGCCCGGTCTCGGCAACCTCTGGATGATCCTGATCAAGGATACGGCGCTGATATCGGTGATCGGGCTTGGCGACACGCTGCGACAGACCGGCATCGCCGCCAAGGTCACCAAGGAAGCCTTCTTTTTCTATGGCATCGCCTGCCTGCTGTTCCTGGCCCTGGCGATGGCCTCATCCGTGGTGTTCTCGAAGATCGAGACCCGCGTGCGCCGTTCGGGGGTGAGCCGATGAGCATCGCCAACGACCTGATCCCGCCGCAGCCGCCACCGCCTGTCACGGCCTTCCGCTGGACCGGACTGCGCATCCTCGGGGCGTCCTTGCTCGGCCTCTGGATCCTTGCGGGCATCGCCCTGGTGCTCTGGCTGATCGACGCCTGGGACATCGACAAGGTCGAAACCTATGGCCCGAAATTTCTGTCCGGCCTTGGCACCACCCTCACGCTTGTCGGCATCTCGATCACGCTCGGAGCAGTGTTGTCGGTTCCGGTCGCCTTCGGCCGGATGTCGTCGAACCGCATCCTGTCGTCGCTCGCCTACGGCTATGTCTATTTCTTTCGCGGCACTCCGCTGATTGCACAGCTTTTCCTGATCTACTACGGCTTCGGCACCTTCCGCGATCAGCTTGAGGCGATCGGGCTCTGGGTGTTCTTCCGCGACGCCTGGAATTGCGCGCTGTTCGCCTTCACGCTCAACACCGCCGCCTACCAGGCCGAGATCCTGCGTGGCGCCATCGAGAGTGTCACCCGCGGCCAGCACGAGGGCGCGGCAGCCCTGGGCCTGACCCGGTTCCAGACCTTCTACAAGATCATCCTGCCCCAGGCGATGATCGTGGCACTGAGGCCCTATGGCAACGAGATCATCCTGATGATCAAGGGCTCGGCGATTGTCGCCATCGTCACCGTCTTCGACCTGATGGGCGAAACCCGCCGCGCCTATTCCCGCACCTTCGATTTCCAGACCTATATCTGGGCCGCTGTGTTCTACCTGGTCATCGTCGAGGCCCTGCGCAACATCTGGGAAAAGCTCGAGCAGCGCCTGACCCGCCACCTCAAGCGCTAGCCGGGCCATTCGCCGCTTGCCGCGACCGCACCTTTGTATAAAAGGGGCGCGAAACCAGATGTGGAGCCTCCAGATGGCCAGAACAGACGACGATGCTTTGGCGGAAGCCTATAACCGCGCACTTGCGCTGGAGAAATCCGGCGATTTCGATCTCGCCGCAGCGGCCTACGCCGAGGTTCTGGCGCTCGATCCCGATGATCACGGCGGTGCCGCGGTAAGGCTCGCCTCGATGAAGCGCGGCGAGATCCCCGTGCGCGCACCCGAAGCCTATGTCGCCACCCTGTTCGACCAGCATGCCGATGTCTTCGACAAGGTTCTGGTCGAGGACCTGGGCTACCATGTGCCGCTCTTGCTCAGGCAGCGCCTGATCGAACTCGGCCTCACCAGCTTCGACCGGATGCTCGATCTCGGCTGCGGCACCGGCCTGACCGGCGGCGCGCTCGAAGACATGGTCGATGACGCTACCGGCCTCGATCTCGCCGAGAACATGGTCGAGATCGCCCATGAGAAGGGCCTCTACGACACGCTCTACGTGGCCGACGCTGTCGACTATCTCGAGGACAATGACGACGAGCCGTTCGATCTCATCGCCGCGACCGACGTGTTGCCCTATCTCGGCGCACTTGAGCCGCTGTTCGAGGCAGCAGCGAAAAACGCCACGCGAGGCGCACTGTTCTGCTTCTCGAGCGAGACCCTGCCCGACGCCGATTTCGAGGGCCGCCCCTACACGGTTGGCCGCTTCCAGCGCTTCGCCCACACCGAGTCCTATGTCCGCGAGGCACTCACCGCTGCGGGCTTCGAGACGCTGGAGGCCGGCGACATCATTGTCCGCCACGAACAGGGCCTGCCGATCGCCGGGCATCTGTTCATCTCGCGCAAGAGCTGAACCGGCGCCGAACCAGGTTGAACACCGGGCTTGGAAACACAAAGGCCGCGAGAGGGATAACCACCTCGCGGCCTTGAGGCGCTTAAAGCCGTAAAGCGCCCTACTTCATTTTGAACACCGACGGATCAGGACCATTGCGCAGGCCGACATCGAGACCCTCGATAGCCTTCATTTCGTCGTCGGTCAGCGTGAAGTCGAACACGTTCAGGTTCTCCGCCTGACGGCCAGGATTGACCGAGCGGGCGATCGCAGCATGGCCGAGCTGCATGTGCCAGCGCAGGATCACCTGTGCCGGGCTCTTGCCGGTGCGCGCTGCAGCCGTCGCGATCGGCTTGGCCTCGAACGAGCGTGCATTGCCAAGAGGAGTCCAGGCTTGCGCTACAATCTTGTGCGCATCGCAGACCGCGCGGAGTTCGGGCTGCTGCAGCAGCGGGTTGATCTCGATCTGGTTGAGCACCGGCGTCTCGCCGGTTTCCGCGATCAGCCGGGCCAGATGGTCGGCATTGAAGTTCGACACGCCGATCGAGCGCATCAGGCCATCGTTGCGCATTTCGATCATCGCCTTCCAGGTTTCGACATAGAGATCCTGGCTCGGCACCGGCCAGTGGAGCAGAACCAGGTCCAGTTGATCGACACCGATGCTCTTCAGGCTTCGCTCGACCGAAGCCCGGGCCTTGTCGCGCCCCTGATCACGGTTCCAGATCTTGGTGGTGACGAAGATCTCCTCGCGCGGCACGCCAGAACTCCTGAGGCCTTCGCCAAGACCGGCTTCGTTACCGTAGATGAAAGCTCCGTCGATCAGCCGGTAACCGGTCTTGATGGCGCTGGCGACGGCGGCCGCAGTCTCGTCCTGCGGGATCTGCCAGATGCCAAACCCGAGCTGCGGAATTGCGTGTCCGTCATGAAAAGCAATGTTTTTCTGGTCAGTCATTCTCGATCCTTGATGTGAAAAAGGCAGTGCGACTGCAGCGTCGTTCCAGCCTGTCACTTAAGCACCTCGCGCACCGCCGCAACCCCGGCCCACAAACTTTACCAAGAGAAGGGGACGGCAGGGCTGTGTCGAATTTTGGCCCGCTGTAACGTGGCTCAGGCAATTCGGGCCGGATCGCATTCAGATTCCGGCGATCACAGAAGCGTGATCTCTTGAAATTATCCCGCGGGCGGCAACGTATGACTCATGTCAACGCACTCGGAAGGAACCTATAATGCGCCGTCTTCTCTTCGCAGCAGCACTCATGATGCCGACCGCGGCCTTTGCCGCCGGAACCACAGACACATCTCCCCCGAAGCCGACCGAGACCACCAAAGTCTGCAAGGATGGCAAGATCTGGGACAAGAAAACCAAATCCTGCGTCAACGCAAAGGAGAGCCGGCTGGATGACGACACACGCTACTCCGCGGTACGTGAACTCGCCTATGCCGGCAAGTATGACGACGCGCTCACAGTGCTTGCGGCAATGTCGGATCAGAATGAGAGCCGCGTTCTGACATATTATGGGTTCACCCATCGCAAGGCCGGACGTGTCGAACTTGGGATGCAATACTATCAGGCCGCATTGAAGAGCAATCCGGACAATCTGCTTGCACGGTCCTATATGGGCCAGGGTCTGGTGGCCGCAGGCGACGTCAAGGGCGCCAGCGTGCAACTGGCGGAGATCGAAGCCCGTGGCGGAAAGTGGGATTGGCCTGGCCTCGCGCTGCGTCAGGCAATCCAGTCAGGCAAGACCTACAGCTACTGATACTCGTCGCTGCAGCAAGCCGCGACCCGGCAATGGAGTGGTTTCTCTCCTCGTCCGGGTCGCATTTTTTCGATCGCAACAAACGGCCGTGGCTACAACGGAGCCTTGCCGGATCAGCCTCACCCCGGGCTGAGGCTCCATACCCCCACCGGATCGGCAACATCCGTGGCCGGGATCTCGATCGAGTTCACATCGGCCCAGATCGGCGCGAAATCGTTGTAATGGCCAGAGAACACATTGCCTGATTGTCCGGTGGTCTGGATGTAGGTGGAGCGGTCGAGATCGGCCATATCGAAGATGCCGCGATAGCTGGCCGCATTGGTGTTGGCGTAGGGATCCTTGTCGTCCTGGACCTGGGTGCGTCCGCGGTCCAGCGTGAACGGCCCGCCGCCGCTTTCCACCTCGACATTGAAGAACCGCCTGAGCAGGCTCACTTCGCCGAACGGGCGGTGCGCGCCCTTGGCGTAATGCGCCTGACCCCAGCGCCATGTGCCCGGATCCTCGCCATACCGTTCGGAAAGTTCTGCAACCGCAGCCCCGAAGGCGTCTGTGACGATCTGCTCGCAGCTTTCCTCGTCCGTGGTGGATTTGACATCGCACCAGTTGCGCGCGGTCTGGCCGTCGAGCAGCCGCTCGACCACCTTGCCGCGGATCTTGAACCAGTCCCTGAACATAAAACCCAGATCGTCTTCAAACGTCATCATCATGGTGTGACGCACCCAAGCCATGAACAGGAGCGGCTCCATCTTGTCGCGCGCCATGGTCTCGTCCCAGGAGGCAAGCCGGGCAACAAGCGCCTGATTGTCTTGAGACAGGGACTTGCCCTCCAATGCCTTGAGCATGCGCGGCTTCAGGCTGGCAAAGGCCGGGGAGAAGATATCGGCCTGCATCTGCCGCGACATCGCCGGCGTGTGCTTCTCGCCCGATCCGTTGAACAGCGTCTCGATGCGGTTCTGACGATAAGGTTCTTCCCAGTCGAAGGTCAGATGAAGCGGATACTCCGGCCCGACAATCTTGGTGTTGGCCGTGGCGATCAGCCCGCTGTCCGGGTTGGTCTGCCGCGGCAGATCCCTGTAGGGCGCATAGCCGCGCCAGTCATAGATCGCGTTCCATCCCGGCGCCGGCGCACGGCCCATCAGCCGGTTGGCCGGATCGCGCCGCGGCACCCGCCCTGCAGCGACAAAACCGATATTGCCGGACCTGTCAGCCACCACCATCGACTGCATCGGCGTCAGGAAGGCGTCGAACCCGTTCTGGAAATCCTCGACCGTGCGCATGGTGTAAAGCCGCGGTCCGACCATGGCCGTGGTGTCGTCATGCGCAAGCGCCACCCATTGCAGCGCCGCAACGGTATTCTGGGGCAACAACCTGTCGAAATGCTTGTAGGTCGCCGGGAAGACCGGTCCGTGGCGGGTCCAGCGGCGGGTAAAGCTCTGGTCTTCACCCCCCTTGACCTTGATTACTTCCTCTTTCTGCCCGAACGGCGCCCAACCGGTGGGCGTCAGATACTCGTCCGGATTGTCGGGATTGACCCGCTCGACAAACACGTCCTGCGCATCGGTCGCCGTGTTGGTGAACCCCCAGGCGATGTCGTTGCCCCGCCCCAGCAGCACGAAGGGCGTGCCCGGCAGCGAAACTCCAATCAGGCGCCTTGGCTCATCGAACTCCCCTGTCACCTCCAGATGCGCAAGGTACCAGATCGACGGCGCCATCAGGCCAAGATGCGGATCATTGGCAACGATCGGCAGTCCCGACTGGGTGCGCTCACCCGAAACAACCCAATTGTTGGAAGCGCCCGTCGCCAGAACGCCATCGATGTCGTCAAAGATTGCCGATGCATCGGCCGTGGTCGCGGGCTCGCCGATCGGCGCCGGATCAAGACCAAGCAGCGCCGTCAGATCCGGCATCTCCGGCGGAGTGTCGACATCGAGGTAAGGCAGCAGATCGCGGATTTCCGCCTCGCTCAGCCCGATCCGGTGAAAACCGAGACGCAGCGCTTCTTCGCCAAGGTTCTCTGCAAGCGAAACCGACATCATCTTGATCGCGGTCAGCGTATCCACCGGCCGCCAGGGCTCCGGCTTGTAGCCGAGGATCACATATTCGGGCGGCAGCCGGGAGGAAAACACCTGCGGGTTCCGCTCGATCCAGGCGTTGACGCCGCGCGCATAGCCCTCGAGCATCACCATCGTGTCCGCGTCCATGACGGCAAGCGAAGCTTCCGCTGCCTCGCTGATCGCCATGGTCCTCAGCCAGATATCAGTGCTGACCGTGGCGCCGCCAAACAGTTCGGACAGGCGCCCCTTCCCGGCCATGCGGCTGACTTCCATCTGCCAGAGCCGGTCCTGTGCATGCGCAAATCCGAGGCCGGCTGCAACATCACCCCGGGTCGCGGCCTTGATGTGCGGTACGCCGTTAACGTCCCGCGTGATCGTCACCTCGCCGCCCAGTCCGGCAATTTGCATGGCCCCGTCGGAGGGCGCTTGCGAGCGCGAAGCCCACAGCATTCCCGCGCCCAGAGCCATTACCGCCAGCGGAACCAGCAGAAGAATGAGCTTGATAAGCCCTTTGACGATGCGCATCATTGGTTTATGTCCCTCCCAGGAACCGGCGGCCTGCCTTACGTATCGCGCAATCAGGTCAGCCGTAAAGCGCATTTGTGACAAAAGGATTGGCGAAATGGCAACAGTTTCCTTCATCGGACTTGGCGTGATGGGCTACCCCATGGCGGGACACCTCAAGACCAAGGGCGGCCACGAACTTAGGGTTTACAACCGCACTGCGGAGAAAGCCCGCAAGTGGGCCGATGAGTTTGGCGGTACCGCCTGCGACACTCCGGCCGAGGCTGCCAAGGGCGCCGATTTCGTCTTCACCTGCGTCGGTAACGACGATGACCTGCGCGCCGTGACGCTTGGCCCGGACGGCGTTCTCAGCGGCATCAAGGATGGCGCCATCCTGATCGACAACACCACGGCTTCCGCCGAAGTGGCGCGTGAGCTGGCCGAAGCCTGCGCCGCCAAGGGCTGCGGCTTTCTCGATGCGCCGGTGTCCGGCGGCCAGGCCGGAGCCGACAACGGCGTGCTGACCGTCATGGTCGGCGGCGACGAGGCGACGTTCGAAAAGGCAAGCCCCGTCATCGACGCCTATGCCCGCATGGTCGGCCTGATGGGGCCGGTCGGCAGCGGCCAGCTGACCAAGATGATCAACCAGATCTGCATCGCGGGCCTGGTTCAGGGTCTGGCCGAAGGCATTCACTTTGGCAAGAAGGCCGGTCTCGACATCGAGAAGGTGGTTGATGTCATCTCCAAGGGGGCTGCGGGTTCCTGGCAGATGGAAAACCGCCACAAGACCATGAATGTCGGCAAGTACGATTACGGCTTCGCTGTCGACTGGATGCGCAAGGATCTCGACATCGTGCTCAACGAGGCCAAGCGCAATGGCGCGACGCTGCCGGTAACGGCATTGGTCGACCAGTTCTACGCCGATGTCCAGGCGATGGGCGGCAACCGCTGGGACACCTCCTCGCTGCTGGCTCGCCTGGAAAAATGACGTGGCGCCCCGCCGGCCTCCCGAAAACGCCGACTACAGCCTGCCCGACATCCTGGCGTGGCTAGAGGCGCACGGGTCGGCTCACAACATTGCCGGCATGGCGCGCTTCGGCATCAACACCGAAAAGGCCTATGGCGTCGGCAACACCGCGCTGATGCCATTCGGAAAGACGCTGGGGCGCAATCATGAGCGCGCGCTGGACCTCTGGCGGACCGGCATTCGCGAAGCCCGGCTGCTGGCCCTCTTTACCGAGGAGCCGGCCCGGGTCAGCCCGGATCAGGCCCGCGAGATGACCGGCGACTTCGACAGTTGGGAAATTGTCGACCACGCGTCGGATCTGTTCGTCGCCGCCGGCCATCTCGATGAACTGGTGCCGGAGTTCGCCGCCGACGACCGCGAATTCGTCCGCCGCACCGCCTTCGCCATGATCGCCTGGGCCGCGGTGCACCTGAAAAAGCGCGACGACGCGGATTTCATCGCGCTTCTACCAATGATTGAAACCCACGCCACCGATCCGCGCAATTTCGTCAAGAAGGCTGTCAACTGGGCGCTCCGGCAGATCGGGAAACGCAGCATGGACTGCCACGGACCAGCGCTCGCTCTGGCGGAAAAGCTCGCCTCATCTCAAGACAAGACGGCGCGCTGGATCGGCAAGGACGCGGTCAGGGAACTGTCCGACCCCAAGCGCATTGCCATGATCGGCCAGAAGAAGACTGCCGCCAACAGACAGCGAATACTGGGCAAACTTTAAGGCCCGCAACTTCTCAGCAGCCTGATCTGCTGTCAGAAGCCCTCAGCAGCAGACGTCACGATCTCATCGAGCAAGACATTGACCTGATCGCGCTCACCACCTGCCGGCAACAACCGATGGCCGACCACGACCGTGCCCGGATTGGCTTCCGCTTCATAGACAAACACCACATAGGGGCAGTAGGCGATGTCGCCGATCTCGGCTTCCATTACCTGGCGCGACACCACCGCCGAGCAGAAGGTGAAGAATTCAGCATCCTTGTAGAGCGCCTTGCCGGCCTCCACGTCGGACGCGGTGCGCTTGAGCATATCGCCGATGAAACCGTGATAATCGATCTTGAAGCCGCGATTGACGATCGCGTTCTCGATGCCCGAGGCAACATCGGCGAAGACTGCTTCTGTCTCGACGGTCCTGACATCGTCACCCGCAGCATGGGCCGATGCGGCAAAGCAGGAAAGAGCAATGGTTGCAGCAAGTAGCGTTCTCATGTGACACCTCCGGTCAGGGGACGACCCCCTACACATATCGAATTTTCACTATATACCAAAACGACAAGGGCCGCGACCGATTTGATCGCCGCCTGCCACACACTCCTGGCTGGTTGTCTTCTGAACCGCCCCGCCCTTACCGGCCGATCCGGTCGGCTATGAGCTCGATTCGGATTTTTCCTTGGCGAGTTGAATATAGTCGAGCGGCAACTGCGTGGTGTACTTGATCTGCTCCATGGCGAAGGACGACGATACGTCGCGGATCTCGATCTTGGCGATCAGCCGCTTGTAGAATGCGTCATAGGCGGCGATGTCGGGCACCACCACGCGCAGCAGGTAATCGACGTCGCCGCTCATCCGGTAGAACTCGACCACCTCCGGAAACTCGGTGATCACCTCCGAAAACCGCTTGAGCCATTCATTCGAGTGCGAGTTTGTGCGGATCGAGACGAAAACCGTCACCTTGGCATTGACGGCAGCAGGCTCGAGCAGCGCCACACGCCGCTTGATCACGCCGTCTTCCTCGAGTTTCTGGATTCGCCGCCAGCAGGGCGTGGTCGAAAGCCCTACCTTCTTGGCGATTTCAGCCACCGCCAGCGTGGCGTCCTCCTGGAGGAGGCGTAGTATCTTGCGGTCGAGGCGGTCCATGAAAATCTCCGGAAACAGGAATAAACACCCTGATACTCCGTCTCTTGCCCCTTCACAAAGAAGATTTTACCTCTCAAAGACAAATCGATAGTTTATCGTTTCTGTTTATGGCGAGATCTCCCGTTTCACGATCTGTTTGAGCTCCGGCAGCAGCTCCGTCTCGAACCAAGGGTTCTTGCGGATCCAGCCGCTGTTGCGCCAGGACGGATGCGGCAGCGGCAGCACGGCGCATCCGGCACCGCTCTCGGCCATGATGGATCTCCAGTTGCGCACCGTTTCCGTCAGCGATTTCTGCCTGAGCCTGCCCAGATGCCAGGCCTGCGCATACTGACCGATCACCAGGATGAGCTTGAGTTGCGGCATGTGCTCCATCACCATGCCCCGCCAAGCGGGCGCGCATTCACGCCGTGGCGGCAGGTCGCCGCCCTTCGCGTCCTGGCCCGGAAAACAGAACCCCATTGGCACGATGGCGAAGTTGTCTCGATCATAGAACTGCGCTTCGTCCACACCGAGCCAGTCGCGCAGCCGGTCACCGGAGGGGTCGGTAAACGGCCGGCCGCTCCGGTGCACCCGTGTCCCCGGCGCCTGGCCGGCGATCAGGATCGGCGCCCTGGACGAGGCTACACAGACCGGGCGCGGCTCGTGCGGCAGCGCATTGGTAGAACCGCCGAGAGGGGCATCCCGGCAGATCCTGCAGGATGCGATGTCGGCAAGCAGTGCGTCGAGCGCCGCCTGCCTGTCCCCGGAACCGTCGGCGGCACCGCTCATTGGCCAGTCAGGCCTTGGCGCTCGGCCGCGAAGACACTGCCTGGTACCAGCGCATCACATTGCTCAGATGTTCCGGACGCTCGATCTTCGCCGGTTTCATGAAGTCCATTCCGATCATCCCGGTGATGTCGGCAATCGTGTAGCGATCGCCGGCGATGAACTCGCGATCAGCCAGTTCAGTGTCCAGCATTTCCAGAAATTTCAAAGCCTTGGGCCGGTTGACCTCACCCCATTCGGGAAGTTGCGGCACTTCCCACTCCTTCATCGCCGGATGCGTATGCCGGAAAGCGTTGGCGACCGCACCAAGGAATATCAGTTCCACCCGGCGGTTCCACATCTCGACGATGGCCTTGTCCTTGGCATCCGTGCCCATCAGCGGCGGTTCGGGATGCAGTTCCTCGAAGTAACGGCAAATCGCCACCGTTTCCGAAATCGCCGTGCCGTCATCCAGCTCAAGCACGGGCAGGCGTTGCAGCGGGTTGAGCCTGGTGACTTCCTCGGACTTATGGCCCAGTTGCCCCATGTCCACCGGCACCTTTTCGACCTCGATCCCCTTTTCCGCCAGAAACACGGTTACCCGGCGCGGATTTGGCGCCCGCCCGCCATCATAAAGCTTCATGCGATTTCCTCTCCCAAACAAAGATCCGATCAGACACCAAACAGCCGTCGCAGGAAAGCCGTCAGCGTTGACAATCCCGCATGAAAATCTTCGTCGAGCCCGCCATAAACGGCGCGCCACTCTTTCGGCTGTTCGAATTCACCGGCCCAGAGTCCTGCCCGCGCCGACCTGGCTTCCGCTTCCGCCAATACATAGTCCCCGAAAGCCACCGCGTGGCCGGACCGCACCATGGCCGCGTTGAGATCGATGCCGCCTGACCGGCATCGCACCAGATCCCGGCCGTAGCGATCAATGCCTTCACCCTTGCAGTCGACCGGCGTGCTCCCAACAAGACTTCTCAGGTGGGCTGCCGATTCCAGACCACAGCCATAGTCCAGCCCGTCCCTCAGACAGCGCTGCTTGAGCTCGGGTGCATCGATACCCTTGAGCCGCAGCCGCCGCGCTCCCATAGCCAGACTGTCGCCATCGACAACGCGCACGGACCCCGAAATCTCGGTTGCTGCGAACTCTTCCATGCGGGCGGCAAAGAAGGCTGCGCCGGCAAAGAGCAGCACGGCAACGCAGATATCGAGGATCCTGCGCCAGCGCGGCCGCCGTGCTCCTGCCTGCCGTCTGCGAAATCTCATTATGTCAGATGATCCCATTCATCCATTGGATTCAAGACGATTGATCCGACTGCAGCTCAAAATGCAAACAGGTTCTTAAACTTTGACGACTAGATTTTCAGCCCAAACCGGAGAAATCGGAACCGCTGTGTCGACGCCTCAGACCATGACCGACAAGAACATTGTCGATCGTTCGCGCATTCACAAGAACGCGGCGGTCATGAAAACCGTGCGCGCCACCCGCGAACAGTTGCAGTATGGCCGTGAGCGTTCGCCCTTCTTCGACCATGAGATGCTCCGTCTCCACATCAACGCAGTGCTGCAGGGCGCCGCCGCACCGGCTGTTCTGGTGATCCTGGCCGCGGTCGGCGGCCTCTGGTTTGACGAAGCGCTGTGGTTGCTGGGCTGGGCGCTGATGACGCTGGTGGTCTATGCCGGACAGATTCTCATCGCCCGACGCGCCTCGCGCGAACACTCCAGCCAGGAGAACTTCGGTCGGTGGCGCAAGCGCTTTCTTGCCGCCTATACGGTTATCGGCCTGACCTGGGCCCTGTTTGCCTTTCAGAACTGCACCACCTGTCAGGGTGACACGTTCGTCTTCTACAAGGCGGCTGTGCTGCTGATTGCGCTCGCCGCAACCGCGATGACCACATTCGCCTTGCGCTATGCGTTCTACTTCGCGGCCATTCCCGCCATCCTCGCGCTTGCGGCCCGCGCCTCGATCAGCCGCGATGCGGCGGACCTTTCAGCTTTTGCCATGATTGCCGCAGCAGCCCTGTTCTTTGCCTTTATGTCGCAGCGCCTCTACAGCACCAACCTGAAGATGCTGAGCTACCAGACCGAGAAGGACGACCTCATTGCGGAACTCGAGGTCGCCAATTCCGTCTCCGACGAAGCCCGCCGCCGTGCCGAGGAATCCAATCTCGCCAAATCGCGCTTCCTGGCCTCGATGAGCCATGAACTGAGAACCCCGCTCAACGCCATCCTTGGCTTCTCCGAGGTCATGTCCGGCGAGGTGCTCGGCCCGATCGAGAATGCCAGCTACAAGGAATATGTCGGCGACATCCACCGTTCCGGCCAGCATCTTCTCAATCTGATCAACGAGATCCTCGACCTGTCGCGAATTGAAGCAGGTCGCTACGAGCTCAACGAGAATGCCCTGTCTCTTGCCGATATCGCCGAGGACTGCATAGGCCTGGTGCAGCTCAAGGCGCGCAGCAAGAACATCCGCATCATCGAGGCGTTCGAGGAAAACCTGCCGATGGTCTGGGCGGACGAGAAATCCATGCGCCAGGTGGTGCTCAACCTTCTCTCCAATGCGGTCAAGTTCACCCCGTCCGGAGGGGAAATCCGCGTCAAGCTCGGCTGGACCGCCGGTGGCGGTCAGTACCTGGCGATCAAGGACAACGGCCCCGGCATTGCCGAGGAAGAAATCCCGGTGGTGCTTTCTGCCTTCGGCCAAGGCTCGGTCGCCATCAAGAGCGCGGAACAGGGCACCGGCCTCGGCCTGCCCATCGTCCAGGCAATCCTCGCCAAGCATGGCGGCGAATTCGTGCTGAAATCGAAACTGCGCGAAGGCACCGAAGGCATCGCCATCCTGCCACGCAACCGCGTGCTTGAAAGCATGGCGCCGGTGGAAGGCGTCCCCGGCGGAGCAGTCAAGAAGAAGCGGGCTTTCGCCTGAACTTCCGCCTCTTGCCTGACTGACGGAGCTTCACTCCTTGCCGGCAACTCCTGCCTGGGAGAAGGTTGCCATGCCTGAATGGCATTGGGCCGCCGACTTGACGATGCCGGCGGCCAGTGCGGCGCCTGTCCCCTCGCCCAGCCGCATGCCAAGTGCCAGCAGCGGCGTCTTGCCGAGTTTTTCGATGGCCGCCATATGGCCCGGTTCGGCCGAGACATGCCCGATCAGGCAATGATCCAGCGCCGAAGGGTTGGCCGCATGCAGCACCGCAGCCGCCGCGGTTGCCACATAACCGTCGATAAGCACCGGGATGCGTTCCATCCGCGCCGCGAGGATCGCCCCGGCCATGGCCGCGATCTCGCGCCCGCCCAGCCGGCGCAGCACTTCGAACGGATCATCGAGATGGCTCTTGTGCAGCGCCACCGCGGTTTCAACGACCGCGATCTTGCGCGCCAGCACCTCGCCTTCAGCGCCGGTGCCCGGACCGACCCAGTCGACCGCAGATCCGCCATAGAGCGCGTAGAAGATCGCCGCTGCAATGGTTGTGTTGCCGATGCCCATTTCACCGATGCACAGAAGATCGGTGCCACCGGCGATCGCCTCCATGCCGAACGCCATCGTCGCAGCACAGGTGCGCTCGTCCATCGCCGCTTCGACCGAGATGTCACCGGTCGGCACTTCCAGCGCAAGGTCGAAGATCTTCAGGCCAAGGTCATTGGCAACGCAGATCTGGTTGATCGCGGCGCCGCCGGCGGCGAAATTTTCCACCATCTGCGCCGTCACCGAGGGCGGGAACGGCGACACGCCCTGCGCGGTGACGCCGTGATTGCCGGCGAAGATCGCCACCAGCGGGCGCGTCACCTGTGGCGAGCGTCCCGTCCAGGCGGCCAGCCAGAATGCGATTTCCTCGAGCCGACCCAGCGAACCTGCCGGCTTGGTCAGTTGCGAATCACGCTCGCGCGCCACCGCCAGCGCGGAGCTGTCAGGGCCCGGCAGATTGCGCAGGAGTTCGCGAAAATCATCAAAAGGCAAACCGCTGGCACTCATTTTTTTCTCCAAGACTTTTCTGCGCATGACGCGCGACGTGGCCCGGTGTAATTGTCAAATCGCCCAAGGACAATAACGTTCGCGACATCCGGGGTCTTGCCCCGGACAATGCCGCCCGCCGGAGAGCCCATGCAGATCAGCGACTACATCGACGACCTCGTTCGCGCCACCGGTTTCCTCAGCCGCCTGCCGATGCCGGCACGCCATTTCGAGGACCATGACGGGTCGTTAAGCCGGGCGTCAGGCATGGCCCCGATGGCAGGCATCGTGATTGCCCTGTGCCCGGGTCTCGTGGCCCTGCTGCTTTCGGCCGCGGACGCCAATGCGGCGCTGACGGCGATCCTGTGCCTCATGGTCCTGATTGGCGTGACCGGGGCGCTGCACGAGGACGGACTTGCAGATTGCGCCGACGCACTGGGCGCGCGGGGCGGACGGGACAAGATGCTCGACATCATGAAGGACAGCCGCATCGGAACCTACGGCGTGCTTGCGCTGCTGCTGAGCGTTTCGCTGCGCGCCGTGGCACTTATCATCATCCTGTCGGTCGCTGGCGGATGGGGTGCATTCTTCGTGCTGCTGGCGGTTGCATCTGCCTCCCGTGCAGCCATGGTATGGCACTGGAACACGCTGCCATCGGCACGCTCGAACGGCGTCGCCGCGGCAGTCGGCGCGCCGGAAGAAGGCGCTGCGACGCTGGCACTTGTCTCCGGCACCGTCGTTTTCGTGGCTCTGGTCACATTTGCAGCGGGCATCGTCGCCGCGCTGTTCGGTCTGGCCCTTCTGGCGGCGGCAGCACGCCGGTGGACCACGATGGTCCGCTCCCGGCTGGGCGGGCACACCGGCGACACGATCGGTGCGACCCAGCAGATCAGCGAGACAGTCTGCCTGACGACCCTTGCCCTTTTGCTGTGAACGACCGATATAAAACACTGACTGTTGTACCAAACGAGCGAAACCACCGATGAGCATAGAATCGCCCTGCATCCTGGTATGCTCGATTGACATGAAGAGCGGGTTTTGTTTTGGCTGCGGTCGAACCCGCGACGAGATTGCTGGCTGGATGAACTATTCTCCCGAGTCCAGACGCCAGTTGATGGCGGAGTTGCCGGCCCGGCTCGAAACGGTCGAGCGCAAGCCCCGCCGCGAAACCAGGCGCCAGCGCATTGCGCGTGAACGCCAGGACAGTTGAGAAGGATGGTTTTCGTTCTCGCGCTGATCGGCGCCGCCCTCGCCGTCCTGATTTTCAATCATGAAACGGGTTTCAGCTTCGGCCTGCCAAACACCGACCTCGCCAGCCTCGTCTATCTCGGCCTGATCGCCTCGGTCATCGGCGCAGGCGTGGTCGGCGCTCACCGCAACATCGGCGAGATGGTCAAGAACCTGCTGATCTGGGTGGTGATGATCCTCGGGCTTGCCACCGGCTGGCTCTACCAGGACCAGGCCAAGGAGGCCGTGCTGCGTGTCGCCGGGGGCCTGGCGCCGGGACGGCCGGTCACTGTTTCCGACGAGAAAGGCCAGGCGGTCCTGATCCGCAAGTCACTCAACGGCCATTTCGAGGCGGCAGGCGACGTCAACGGCCAGCCGGTGAACTTCCTGATCGACACCGGTGCAACGTCGATCGCCCTGTCGCACCGGGATGCGCTCAGCATCGGCTTTACCGAGGGTGAGCTGAACTACTCGCTCATCATCAACACCGCCAACGGCCAGGCCCGCGCGGCTCCGGTGCGGCTTGACAGCGTCGCGATCGGCACCGTCGAACGACGCGGGCTTCGCGCCACCGTGGCCGAGCCCGGCCGTCTCGACCAGAGCCTGTTGGGAATGAACTTTATCTCTTCCTTAACCGCTTTCGAGATGCGGCGGGACGAAGTCATCCTGCGCGACTAGTATCATCTTGATGAGAAATGCCGGCCTGGTTCAGGCTGCAGCCCGTCCGACCGGCGGAAAGCCTCGGGCAAGCGACCGGTGACACTGTGACAGACGTTCCATCGCTGCGCGGTGGAAACCCGATTGTTCAAATATTGCTGCATTTGTTTCCCGGTTACAGGTCGCGCCATGATAACGAGTTTTCAATCCTACCAGTTCTACACAAAGGACATCAACGAGACCCTGCGCCGTGCTGCGGCGGACGCGGTCACCAGCCGGGAACTGCAATACTACCGCGACAACATCGGCTCGATCACCAGCATTGACGAGTTCCTCGGCGACGACCGGATCTACGCCTATGCGATGAAAGCCTATGGCCTGGAAGAGATGACCTACGCCAAGGCCTTCATCCGGAAGGTGCTGGAAAGCGATCTGACCGACACCGACAGCTTTGCCAACCTGCTGACAGATACCAAGTACCGCACGCTGGCGGCGGCCTATGATTTCGGCAGCACCGTGACATCCGAAATCATCCAGACCACCAGCCAGATCGACAACCTGATCGATACCTACGAGCAGTCCATCGAGGACAATGACGGTCAGTTGAAGGCAGACACCGCCTATTTCACAGCCGTCTCGCAGACATTCACCACTGTCGACGATCTCTTCAGGGACACGCGGGCGCGGGACTACGTTTTCACCACCTTCGGAATCGATCCCTCGACCTTCGACTACAACACGATCAGAAGCGTCATCACCAGCGACATCAGCGATGCCAACAGTTACGTGAATTCCGTGATTGCGCCGCAGGTCAATGACTGGCTTGTTCTCGTCGACGATCTCAACACGCAACTCGCCGACCCGGCCAATACTCCGGCGCAGAAAGACAAGATCAACTACCTGATTGCCCAGTACTCCAAAGCCATCGCCAAGGCCGACAATTTCTACAATCTGGCGGCCGCGTTCAACTTCAAGGCTGACGGCACGCTGGATGCCGGCGTCGACGCGATGAGCGCCGCCCAGCTGAAAATGGTCACCGAATCCTACGTCCTCTCGCAGCCGAGACTGACGACCACCGGCGCCCTGCTCAACAAGCAGTATTACGAGGACACGATTTCGACCGTCACCACGATCGACGAGCTTCTGAACAATTCGCGCCTTAGCATCATGTTGTTGACCGCCTACGGCATTCCCCTGACCACCAGCCGTGCCGATGTGAAATGGGCGCTGGAACAGGACACCTCCGACCTCAATGGCGAGATTTACACCAAGAGCGAGGGAATGATCGCTCTGGCCAAGGCCTTCAATTTCGAAGCCGATGGCAGCATCACTCCTGGTCTGGATATTCAGGACAGCGATCAGCTCTTCCTGACCATGGCCAATTACATCGACAAGTACAATGATGCCGATGAGGAGGCCGACCAGGCCGCGATCGCCAAGTACAAGCTCTATATCGGGCTGACCAAGAACCTCGATGACTTCCTCTCTGCCGAACCGGCAGCGGTGACCATTCGCGAATTTGCGCTGAAAGCCTTCAACATCGCACCCGAAGAGGTCTCCACCTTCAAGCTCAAGCAGATCTTCACCAGCGACCCCTATGATCCCGAGAGCTATGTCAACCAGATGAAGGACGACCGGTTTGTGCAACTGGTCAAGGCCTACAACTTTGCCGCCGACGGCAGCATCGGCTCACCGCGTTATGCACAGTCCGAAAACGAGATCACCCGGATCAGCAAGGCCTACTACACTGCCGTCACCAGGCTGGATTCGAGCGAATCCTCCAAGGCTGCGGCCGAAGCCGAAGCGGTCTACTACCGCACCCAGCTGCAGTCGCTGGAAACCGTTGATCAACTGCTCGCCGATGTCCGCCTGAAAAACGTACTGCTTGTCGCCGAGGGCCTGAGGCCGGTCGATGTCAGCAACGAGATGCTCAGGGCCGTGCTGACCTCGGATCTCGATGATCCCGACAGTTTTGCCAACCAGCAAAGCGATATCGGATTTCAGAAGGTTGCCGGCTCCTTCAATTTTGATGCCGACGGCTTCATCCGCAGCGAGTCCGGCCGCAGCGTCCAGAATGAGCGCGGCCTGGTTGAAACCCAGCGGCTATACCTGACACAGGCGATCGAAGAAGAAGCCGGACAGGAAAGCCTCGGCGCCCGTCTGGCGCTCTATTTCGAACGCATGGCGCCCACTGTGACTAGCAACTTTGAAATCCTGGCTGACGATGCCCTGGCGCAATTTGTCCGAACAGCGTTCTCCATTTCAGAAGAGACGGCAAGCAGCGACATCGACAAGCAGAAAGCCATGCTGGACAGGTACCTCGATGTGGACGACCTGCTCGATCCGGAAAAGCTGGAATCCCTTATCCAGCGTTTCCTGGCGCTTTACGATCTCGACAATGGTGCGCCGGACCCACTGCTTACGATCATGAACGGCAGCACCTCGATCAACTTCGAGACGGTGGCGACACTGGCGCAATTGCGCGCCAGCTTCTGATCCTGACACTGTCGCAGCCGCCTGAGCATGGCATCCGACGATGGCACCGATCTCCGGGACTTGACGGTCAGCTCAGGCTGTAGAGGAACCGGGCTGCGACCGAGAGCATGAAGATGCCGAACCCAATCTCCAGTTGCCGCTTGTTCAGCGCATGGGCAAAGCGAACGCCCAGCGGCGCCACCACAAGCGTGATCGGGATAATCAGTGCCACGACCACCCAGTTGATGTAACCGGTCGAAAAAGGCGGCAGGCCACCAGCCCCCCATCCCGCCCAGATGTAGCCGAACAGACCGGGGATGGCGATCAGCACGCCAACGCCTGCGGAGGTGGCGACCGCACGGTGAACCGGGCTGCCGTAGAGCGTCATGAAGGTGTTGTTGAGAACGCCGCCGCCGATCCCCATCAATCCCGAAAGCAGCCCGATCAGCCAGCCGACGACAGCCCTTACCGGATTGGAAGGCAACACGGTTCCAAGCCGCCAATGCTGCCGGTTGAGCAGCATGCGCACCCCGACGAGAATGGCGATCAGGGCAAAGATCGCCCGCAATCCGGCGCTCGAAACCGACGCAGCGACCACTGCTGCCGAAAAGACCCCGAGTGGCACGGGCAGAATCCAGCTTCTGAGCAGATCCTGGTCGACTGCGCCGCGTTTCCTGTGCGCCAGGAACGAGCGGATCGACGTGGGCACGATGATTGCCAGAGACGTGCCGACCGAAAGATGCATCCGCACCGCATCGTCAACATGCAACAGTCCGAACAGCTGGTAGAACACCGGGACCAGGATCGCCCCACCCCCGATCCCGAACAGGCCTGCAAGCAAACCTGCCACTGCTCCCGCTCCGGCCAGCGCAACCGCAAACCAGATCAAATCCCCCACTGCCGGCATTGACGCTGTTCCTTGTACGCGGTTTGCGGCGGGTGCCGCGGCATCTCGCCTGCTGGCTTACCCCAACGGACAACCGTCATCAAACCGAGACATAGATCGGGCACTCTCCCCCTGCGACCGGCGCACACAGATCCGGCCGCATGAACTTCATGGGCCGGTTCCCCGCACGCAACTCGGCCGCGTCTGGAGTTCCCCGATCCGGGTTGACGCCCCATCCCCCGGCAACGGGCTGAAGGCTGGCACGTCCAGCCTTCTTTTTTTCCTCAATCGCAGTGCCGGTATCCGGCCTTGCGCGTTCTCAGATCGAAATGGAAGTGGTCCTTGTGGTGGATATCGCTGCCCGGACCAAGCACTGTGGTGAAATACTTGCAGCTGTCGTGCCTGATCGTCTTGAGCAGGCTCTTCTCGCGGAAGGAAAAGAAGCCGGGCTTGCGCACGGCAATCGCTTGGCCGTTGTTGAGCGTGATCTTGCCGACATCGATCGCATTGCCGCTGGCATGCTCGGACATCGGGGCCCCGCGTTTGGAGTTCATGGTCCTGCACGAATAGGAGGAGAGCTGGCGGATCGAACTGACGCCGGAGAGATAGCGGAGCCGCGCCGCAGGCGCGAGTTCGTTCTTGACCCATTGCGCAAACGCGTCCGTGATCTGGCAGTTGAGCTTCGCCGCCGGCTTGATCTCGATACCGCCCGAAAGCTCGGTGACCTCTATCGGATAGGGGATCGAGCAGCCCTTGCCGCTGTTGATGGCCGGAAGGTCGCGGAAGGTCACGCCCAGGCGTTTCAGCCGGTTGCGGCAGGCCTTCTCCGAAGCCGGCATGCCTCCGGCCCATTGCGGTGCGTTCATCGGATCGGTGACCCGCGGCATCAACCCGGCCACCTGCACCTGGGCATTTTCGGTGCGGTCGTTCTGCAGCGAACCGTCGGATCCGCTGCTGGAGGGATAGCCCGAAGCGGTGACCAGTTGCGGGTTGTCGGTGCCGATGCCCGTAACGATCGGCTGATCGCCGCCACTCTCGGGAAGGGCCGAAGTCATCTGTCTCGTGTCGACGCCGTCAGAGACCGGATAGGCAAGTACATTCTGCATCGGCGCATCCGGACTGTTGGGCACGGCACTGTCGGAGACGTCGGCAAACATGGCCGGCGCAAGCGGCGCGCTGGTCATTGCTGGGGCAACCGGTTCGCTCAGGATGACCGGCGCAGACGGCTCGATCGCCAAGAGATCACCCGGAGGCGCCATGTCGCCCGAACACCCGGCAGCAAACAGCGCGGTTGTCAGCGCCAGTCCGGCTCTGGAAAGCCGGCAATGGCGGTATCTGGATACGCGGGACAACATGGCTTACTCCGGAGATACGCAAAACTAACCATGACACTCTCACACAACAGTAAAGGAAGACTGATCCCAGGCGTTAACGCCTGGGGCAATATTGCGGCAATTGGTCGATCCACGGCCCCGACTGCGGGGACGGTCGCAACCGTGGAGGTCGGATCACCTGGCCGTCTTCCCCATGTTCTCGCCGACTCTCCCTTCAAAACAATGCGGCGCCGGGTTAAAGCTTCAGTCAAATGAGGAGATGACCATGATCAGCCCGACCGGTGAATTGACTTTGCGGACCCTTGCCATGCCGGCCGATGCCAACGCCGCCGGCGACATTTTCGGCGGATGGGTGATGGCCCAGATGGACCTTGCCTGCGGCATCCGCGCCGCAGAGCGGGCCCGTGGCCGTGTGGTCACCGCCGCCGTCAATGAGATGTCTTTCGCCATGCCGGTCAAGATCGGTGACACGCTGTGCATCTACACCGACATCGTCAAGGTTGGCCGCACTTCGATGACGCTGCTGGTCGAGGCCTGGGCGCAGCGCTATCTCTCGCCGCAGATGGACAAGGTCACCAACGCCCTGTTTGTCATGGTGGCGCTGGACGCAAACAACAAGCCGACACCACTACCGGCCGAGTGATCCGGCAAACCAAAGCCCAGCAGCACAGCTTGAATCAGCGCATCAACCACGCGATTCAATCCGGCAACGAACCTCCTCAACCCTTTGGATAAAAACGCAAATCTGAATTCAACCAGCAATGAGCTTAGGGGAAGACAGAGCGTGTTCGTCAGCCGGCTTTGCCTGCTGCACCATCACCAGCCTTGGCCCCTTCCGGCTGGCTCATCTCGTAAAGGTACAATCGCGTCTTGCGCCGGTCGGCGAGCTCCCAGATCTCCGAAGCCTCGACACCGGGCACTGCGAAACTGTTCGAGACCAGCAGGCTGCCGAGCTTCATTTCCCGTCTCGCCTTTTCAAACAGCTGCGGCATCGGTTCAGGCGACAGAAACGCATAAACAATGTCTTCACCGGACAGGTCGGTTGACCAGATATCCTGGCGCACAATCTCACCCCGCCGCTGGATTTTCGACAGGAGGGCAGAAACCAGCCAGACCATCGGCGCAGATTCGACGCCGGTCGCATGCCGCCCCTCCCCGTCCAGCGCCCGCACGACACCGCCAAGACCCGAACCAAGGTCGATGAAGCGCCGGGCGCCGCGTTGATGTACCAGCGACAGCAGAGCTTCGGTGGTGAGCCGGTTGGTCAGATACAGCGGTACGCGCTCCCGCGCGGTGTTGGAAAAGAAGAGATAGAGCAGGACAAACCCGACACCGAATGGCCAGGCCGGCAGTTCGCCAGCATTGAGCGCCAGCGCCAGCGCAGCCGGAAAGCACAGGCCGATCCAGACCCACCAGACCGGCAGGCCCAGCAGCCTGGTCACCAGGGCGGCCGCCACGCTCTGGACAACCAGCCCGAGCCAGAACAGGCTCTGCGCATCGAGCACACCCGCCAGCCCGGCGCTGATCGCGATCACCATGACGCCGGCTGCGACCTGCGCAATGACCGCGCCGATGATCGGGTAGCTGCGAATTGCCTTCATGCCGGATCCTGTCGATTGGACCGCCTGCCGTGCCCCATCGTCAGGCCGCGGCTGTCAGATCGCTGAAGTCGATTGCGTCGAACGCGGCCGCGATTACCTCGGGGCCCGCACCGGGACGAACCGCGTCCGCCGACAGGATCTGGCGGAAACGGCGCGCCCCGCGCACACCCTGGAACAGCCCGACCATGTGCCGGGTGACGTGAACAACCCGGCCACCGGCCACAAGATGTTTCTCGGCGTGTGCCATCATGGCTGCGCAAACCGCAGCCCAGTCGGTATCAGCCACATCCATCCCGTAGATCTGCCGGTCCACCCCACCGAGCAACGAGGCATTGTGGTAAGCGGCCCTGCCGAGCATCACGCCATCGACATGATTGAGATGCTCAACGGCCTGATTCAAATCCGTAACACCACCGTTTATCCCTATGAAGAGATTGGGATAATCCTGCTTCAATCGGTAAACTCGATCATAGTCAAGCGGCGGAATGTCACGGTTTTCCTTGGGCGAGAGCCCCTCGAGCCAGGCCTTGCGTGCATGCACCCAGATCGCGTCGACGCCCGCATTCGCAACCGCGCCGGCGAGGTCCGAGAGGGCAACCTCCGGATCCTGCTCATCGACCCCGATGCGGCATTTGACTGTCACCGGCACACTCGCGACAGCCTTCATCGCCGCCACGCAGCGCGCCACCAGATCGGGCTCGCGCATCAGGCAGGCGCCAAAGGCGCCGGACTGCACCCGGTCGGACGGACAGCCCACATTGAGATTGATTTCGTCATAGCCAAAATCACTCGCAATCCGCACCGCCTCGGCCAGCTTGTCCGGCTCCGAGCCGCCCACCTGCAACGCCACCGGATGTTCACACGCATCATAGCCGATCAGCCGTTCGCGATCGCCATGGATGATGCCATCGGCAACCACCATCTCGGTGTAGAGCAACGCCTCACGCGTGAGCTGACGATGGAGAAACCGGCAATGCCGGTCCGTCCAGTCCATCATCGGCGCGACCGCAAATCGATGTGACGGATAGGTGCTCATATCGTCCTTTTGATCGGATCAAGAAAAGGCTGGATTTTCCGGCCAAACATTCTGGCCTGCGTATAGCGCAATTTTCCCAGGTGCGAAACTCCGGCCTCGGTAGCCTTGCGACCGGCCTGGTGGAACAAGTCCCGGCACTTCTGCGTTGACCACCAAACAGCAACGGAGATCTTCATGCCGACAGACAAGAACGGATCGCCCATAGACCCCGTCGACGCCCAGATCGGCGGCGACGGGGACATCGACGGCATCGCCCAGACGCTGACCGCCGACGATATCAACGCTGTGCTGATGTCGCCACAGCCGGCCGAACAGCGGCTTGAAAGCCTCAAGGCGATGCGCGCTGAAATAGAAGCACGATCCCATGCCGACTTCGGAAACGACATGGGACCGTTGCTCGACGACATTGATGCCGCCATCGCCCAACTGTCATCCCGGGCCTGAACCCGGTTCGATCAACCAGCCCGGTTCGATCAACTCGTTTGCAAGGAGCAATATCCATGGCCAGCAATTCGCACGGAGCTTCCGTCAAGGACGACGACACATACGAGGCATTGCGCGACGACGGCGCCTCCAAGGAAAAGGCTGCCCGCATCGCCAACGCCCAGGCCAATGACAGCCAGAAGCCATCGGTCAAGGGTGGCAAGGCTTCACCCTACGATGAGTGGACCAAGGACGACCTGTATCAGCGTGCCCAGGACCTTGATCTCGACGGCCGCTCCTCAATGAGCAAGGACGAACTGATCACCGCACTGCGCAACAACTGAAGACGCGATCAACCCTCCGGCCCGCCCAGGCAGGCCAGAAAACCCCGCTCGGATTGCCCCCTCCGTAGCGGGGTTTTCGAATCCACGAACCCATTCAGACCTTCAGGCTTGCGACCTGCGCCACGGCATCCGCCGCTTCGCGGCCCTTCTGCACAAAGTGGGTTGTGAAAAAGGCTTCGTGTTCGCCCTTGGGCTGGAAATGATGCGGGGTCAGGGACACAGAGAACACCGGAACTTCCGTCTTGAGCTGGACATCCATCAGCCCGGTGACGACCGCCTGGGCGACGAAATCATGCCGGTAGATGCCGCCGTCGACCACCAGGGCGGCAGCCACGATCGCGTCATAGTCTCCCGTTTTTGCCAGTTTCTGCGCCAGGAGTGGCATCTCGAACGCACCGGGCACGTCGAAGGGACGGACTTCGGCGTCAGGAGCCAGCTCCGCCATGCGCTGCCTGAAGCCCACAAGCGCCTGGTCGACGATATCGGCATGCCAGCGAGCCTTGATGAAAGCAATTTTGAGGGATTTTGTCATTGCTCGGATCCTTTCAATAATGACAAGATCCCAGAGCGCACAAGCGCTTGGAACGGGTCTTTCGACCCGCTGCCTCACGCCCATTCTCTACCATCCGGACTGTAACCGTCGGCCCTGGAGTTTCACCAGTGTCTGCTGACCCACCCGAAGGTGGCGCTCGCGGGCTGTAACCGCCGGTGGGGAATTCCGCCCCGCCCTGAGAATAGGGTGGTGGTAATTTGTCAGCTGGCCGGAGTCAATTCGTTCCGATCCGTGCCTGGCTCAGACCCTCGGACCAGCCCCGTGACACTGCGTTCACCGCACCGAACCCAGGCTATCGGGAAATGTCGGAACTCAAGCCGCGGGCATGCGTTGACTGCTCGTAAGTTTCACGACCAAGGAGCAAACCATGCCCACAATGGAAAATGCGAAGATCCTCATCATGTCGACCCACGGCTTTGAGCAGTCAGAACTGGAATATCCGCTCGAACACCTCAAGAAGGCCGGCGCTACCGTTCACGTCGCCACCCTCGACGGCAAGCCGATCAAGGGTTGGGATGAGAAAGACTGGGGCAATACCGTCGACGCCGATCTGAAGATATCGGACGTCAATGTCGATGACTACATCGCTCTTGTGCTGCCTGGCGGCCAGATCAACCCGGACCTCCTGCGCGTCGAAAAGGATGCCGTGCAACTTGTCCGCGACTTCGTCACCAACGACAAGATTGTCGCCGCCATCTGCCATGCCCCGTGGCTGCTGATCGAGGCCGGCGTCATCAAGGGCCGCGAGGCAACCTCCTACCACTCGATCCGCACCGACATGGAAAATGCCGGCGCCAAGTGGGAAGACAGCGAGATCGCGATCGACAACGGCATCATCACCAGCCGTTCGCCCAAGGATCTCGAGGCCTTCGTCAACAAGATCATCGAGGAAGTCCGCGAAGGCGAGCATCATCGTGATTCCGCCAACGCTGCCTGACCTATACCGGGGTGGCCACCTCTGTGGCTGCCCCGGGCCAGCCCGTTCAGCATCCAACCGGTGTCCACTGGGCTGAACATCCACCACCCGAGGGAGATTGCATGACCCACCTGCCCGTTCCACACAAGACCCTCATCGTTGTCGGCACCGGAGAGGGCGCCAAGTTCTACCGCAATGCCGGCAAGAACGGCGATCTCAAGCTGCAGCATTCGAAAGATCTCGAACCCGGCGACCTCGCCGATCAGGGTCCCGCCGGCAAACAACCGCCGGATACGTCAGCCAAGGAATCGATGGAAGCGACATTTGCCAAGATCCTGGCAAACCACCTTTATGCGCTTGCCCAGTCGCACAAGTTCGACGACCTCATCCTGGTCCTCGATCCCGACACGCTCGGTGAAACCCGCCCGAGCCTGCATGTCAGCGTGACGGACAAGATCATGCTGGAGTTGCCCAAGACTTTGGTCAACAGCCCAACCGATGAAATCGAGAAGTCCATCATGGCCGCGCTTTGATCGCCAGTCTGACTTCCGGCCGGGCCCCACACCCGGCCGGTTTCACGACTGCCCTCCTCCGCTCCTTTTCGAGATAGCTTGCGACTACCTTTCAAACCTTTGGGGAGTTGCTTCATCGCATCGTAAATGCGAAATCCGGGAAGGATTTTACGTTTGGGGGGGATCATGACTGTCAGCTTTACCACAGATCGCATGCTGCATTTCGGCGACTGCGACATTTCCGGCACCGCCTATTATCCGTCCTATCTCAACCTGCTCAATGGCGTGAACGAGGAGTTCTGGGCGGCGATCGGCTACCCCTGGCACGAAATCATCTGGAAGGAACGCTGGGGCACGCCGACGGTGCATCTGAGCTGCGATTTCTCCAAGCCCTCTTTTTTCGGCGACAAGCTGACCTTCGAGCTGACTGTCACCAAGGTCGGCAAATCATCAATGACCGTGGAGCACACCGTGCTGTGTGGCGAGGAGAAGCGCTGGACGAGCAAGCAGGTGCTGGCGGCGAGCCATCTCGACGAACACACCTCCATGCCCTGGCCGGACGACGTCCGCGCCAAGCTGCTCTCGTTCCTGCCAGCCGATCCCGCAGAGTGATCTGCGGGACTGTGCCGGCAGTTCAGGTCAATCGGATCTGATTTTCGGCGATTTCTCCGGGATCAGCCCGGAGCGGAACTTCTGCAGCACGAACTGCAAGAGCAGGCCGACCAGCAGCATGCGGATATAGGATGAGCGCGTAATCCATTCCGGCGGCAAGCGGCTGGTGATGATCTCGGTCGCCGACCAGATGAACCAGATCGCAAGCGCACCAACGATGGCGCCCTTGTTGTTGCCGGATCCTCCGGCCATCAGCATCACCCAGACCAGGAACGTCACCAGCAGCGGCTCGGTTGCCGACGGTGACAGGAACTTGAAGTAATGTGCCGACAGGGCGCCGGCGAGGCCCATGATGGCGCAACCGATGACGAAGGTCTGCAACCGGAACCAGTCGACGTCCTTGCCCGCGGCGCGCGCCGAATCCTCGTTGTCGCGGATCGCCCGCAAGGTCCGCCCCCAGGGACTGACATAGAGCCTCTGGCACAGGATGTAGACGGCAAGCACGCAGAGCCACACCATCGCCAGATAGAGAAGATCGGCCTCCCTGCCCTGCACCAGATCGCCGAACGGACGCGGCACCCCGGCAATGCCGAGGCTGCCGTTTGTCAGCCAGGATTCGTTGACGATCACCAGCCGCAGGATCTCGGCGATGCCGACCGAGGCCATCGCCAGGTAATCGCTCTTCAGCCGAACGCAGATCTTGGCCACCACCCAGCCGGTCACCCCGGCGACGATCATCGCCGCCACAAGTCCGAACGGGATCGGCAGCTCGAAACCACCCAGATGCTTGGTGGAGACAGCCGTGGTGACGATCGCCGAAGTATAGGCGCCGACCGCGAAGAACCCGGCGATGCCGGCATTGAACAGACCACCCATGCCCCATTGCACATTGAGCGCGAGACAGAGCACGGCATAGATGCCGCCGGCGATCAGCACGCTGACCAGGTAGAAGAAAAGGCCGGTGAGTTCCATTACAGAAGCCTCCCCTTGAACAGGCCCTGCGGCCGGAACAGCAAAAGCGCCACCATGATGAAGAAGGCGACCGCGGATTTGTAGGAAGGCGAGATCAGCGGCTCGTCGCTGAGCCAGGTAAATGTCGCGGTTTCCTCGGCAATGCCGATGATCAGCCCGCCGGCAATCGCGCCCATCGGCTTGCCGATGCCGCCGAGCACGGCCGCCGCAAACATCGCCAGCAGCAGGTTCCAGCCGAGATTCGGATGCATCGATGTATCCATTCCGGCGAAAACCCCGGCGGTTGCGGCAAGTGCCGCCCCGATCACCCAGGTCCAGCGCACCACGCGCTCGGTATCAAGCCCTGCAACGGCTGCCAGTTCCGGCTCGTCGGAAACAGCACGCATGGCCCGGCCAAGCTTCGACCGGGTCAGGAAGAAGTGCAGCGCAACGGCGATGATCAGTGTCAGGATGATCACCTGCAGATGCAGTTCCGAAATCCGGAACGTGTCGAAGAACACCATTGGCGGCCGAACGCCGGAAACGAACACCTGGTTGCCGGAACTCCAGAACAGCTGCGCCAACGAGCGGAAGATCAGTGCCACACCGAAGGAGGCGATCACCGTGTAGATGGTCGGCAGCTTTCTCAGCGGCTTGTAGAAGAACTCATCCACCGCCAGCGCCGCCCCGATGGCCAGCGCCATGCCGACCGGCAACAAGAGCAGCGGATGCAGCGGAATGAACCAGACCGCGGTCAGCACGCCGTAGCCGCCGATGGTCATCAGGTCGCCATGGGCGAAATGCGCAAACCGCAGGATCCCGAAGATCATCGAAATGCCGACCGCGCCAAGCGCATAGACGCTGCCGATGGTCAGCCCCGGAACCAGATAGAGGTTGATAAAGTCGATCACGCTGCTGCACCCCCGAGGAAGGACCGCCGCACCGCGTCGTCGTTGAGCAGCGCCTCGCCCGTTCCTGAAACGAAATTCTTGCCGCTGACCAGTACATGGCCATTGTCGGCGATCCTGAGCGCCTGCTTGGCGTTCTGCTCGACCATCAGGATGGTCACACCACGCTTGCGGATGTCGAGCAGCAGATCGAAGATGATCTCGAGATAGGCCGGCGAAAGACCCGCGGTCGGCTCGTCGAGCAGCAGCAGCTTCGGCTCGCTCATCAGCGCCCGGCCCATCGCCACCATCTGCCGCTGGCCACCCGAGAGTTCACCCGCCGCCTGGTCAAGCTTGCCCCTGAGGTCGGGAAACAGCGACAGCACGTTCTCGCGCACCTTTTCCTTGTCCTTTGGCGGCGCGGCATAGGTGCCGACATCGAGGTTCTCGTCGACGGTGAGCGTCGGAAACACGTTGCGGCTCTGCGGCACCATGGAAATGCCCAAGGGCACCAACTGCGCCGTCCTCAGACCGGTGATCCCCTTGCCGGCAAAGCTGATTTCGCCCTCCGAACGTGCGGTCAGGGCGAAGATGGTCTTGAGCAGTGTCGACTTGCCGGCCCCATTCGGCCCGATGATGACGGAGATCTCGTGTTCGGCCAGATCGAGATTGACCCCCTCGATGATCGGCACACCGCCATAGCCGGCAGTAAGCCCTGCAACCGACAGCAAAGCGCTCATGACTGGGCCTCGTATTTTCCGCCACCGAAATAGGCTTCGATGACGCGTGCATCCTGGCGCACATCATCGACCGAGCCGCGGGTCAGAAGCGTGCCCTGCGCCATGACGATGACCTCGTCGCAAAGTTTCGAGACATAATCGAGATCGTGCTCGATCAGGCAGAAGGTCAGCCCCTGCTCCTTGTTCAAGAGCAGGATCTTGTCGGAAATCTTGGCCAGCAGGGTGCGGTTGATGCCGGCGCCGATCTCGTCGAGCAGGATGATCTTGGGCTTGCGCATCAGTGCCCGGCCGAGTTCCAGCAGTTTCTTCTGGCCGCCCGAGAGGTTGCCGGCCTTCTCGTCCTTGACATGGTCGATCTCGAGGAAGGCCACCATGTCGCGCGCCGCGCGGTATGTCGCCTCCTCTTCGGCGGCAAACCGGCCGCGCCGGAAAATGACGTTGAACACGTTCTCGCCGATTGGGGTGGCGGCGGCGGCCATGAAGTTCTCGATCACCGTCAGTTGAGAGAATTCATGCGGGATCTGGAAGGTCCTCGCCAGACCGCGCGCCGCGCGCTGATGCGGCTTGAGCCCGGTGATGTCCTTGCCCTCGAGCAGGATCCGTCCCCCGGCCAGCCCCACATGCCCCGCAATCGCGTTGAACATGGTGGTCTTGCCGGCGCCATTCGGCCCGATAAGCCCGGTGATCCGCCCGGACGGTATGTCGAAGCTGACGTCATCGACGACATTGGGGCCGCCGTAACTCACCTTCACATGTTCAACTGATATCATTTGCGCCCCATAGTGCGGTTTTGTTCAACCGCCGGCGAGCCTTTCCGAGCAGGTCCTTGCCCGACGGATGGCTCGCGCTTTGTTTATGCCCCTCCCCGCGGGTCGCAGGGAGGGGCTGAAGTTTCAGGCCGGTTCAGGCCAGTTCGGGCAGAATCACTCGACGATGGCAACCTGCTTGTAGACAGTGCCGTCAACGACGAACTTGCCGATAAATCCGGCCACATCGCCGTTCTCGTCGAAGTCGTAGCTGCCGCCGGCACCATCGTAATCGATGTCCTTGCCTTCGGCGATCAGTGCCTTGGCCTTGGCCCACTCACCAGGACCAACCTTTTCGCCCGGAGCCGAGGCGACGGCGCGCAGTGCTTCGGCCATCTTTGTGCGGTCGGCGGAACCGGCCTGCTCGACGGCGAGCAGCGCCAGGAAGGTGGCATCATAGGTCTGGTCGACAAACGGCTTGTCAGCTGGCTCGTTGTAGGCCGCGGTGTAGAGTTCGTGCAACTTGGCCTGGTTCGGGTTGTCGGCCGGCGAGGTCGGCGCCGAGAAGAACGAGGTCGCCAGCGCTTCCGCGCCGATATCGGAGATCAGGGCTTCATCGCGAAGACCGTCGGTGCCGATGAACCTGGTGAACAACCCGCCTTCGATCGCCTGCTTGACGATCTTCCCGCCGGAATCACCGGCATAGGCGACCACCACCAGCGCGTCGCCGCCGGCTTTCGACAGCGTTGCCAGTTCGGAACGGTAGGAGTTCTTCTTTTCCTCATGCTTGACTTCGGCCACGACTTCGCCGCCGAGCGCCTTGTAGGCCTCGACGAAGGTGCCGCCGATGCCGACGCCGTAGTCATTGTTGACGAAGGTCACGGCGACTTTCTTGATGCCCTCATCAAGCACCATCTTGGCCAGCACCTGACCCTGGAAGTTGTCGGACGGCACGATGCGGTAGAGCAGGTCATTGTCCTGGATGCCGGTCATCGCCGGCGAAGTGGCAGTTGGCGAAATCTGCACCACGCCGGCCGGAATGCCTGCGGCTTCGGCCGAGGCGATCGTCGTGCCCGACATCAGCGCACCCATGATGATCGGCACATTCTCGACGTTGATCAGCTTGCCGGCGGCATCGACCGCGCCCTGCGAGGAGCCGGTGGTGTCGCCATAAACCGCCACGGCCTGACCGTCGAGCAGTCCGCCCTGTTCGTTGACCTGGCTGAAAGCCAGATTGGCCGCGTTCTGCAGCGGCGGAATGAAGCTCGCGATCGGACCGGTGATGTCCATCAGGACTCCGACTTTGGTGTCGGCTGCGAGAGTTGACGCGCTCGACGCGAGCAACGCCGCAATCGCCAATGCATATGTTGTTTTTTTCATTGTTCTGCTCCCATTGAATTTGTGTGCCCTATGCTATGTGAGCGCCTCGCGGGCTTGATCAAAAACGCTCAGATTTCTTCAACGACCTGTGTTTCAAACGATCCGGGAAGCGAGACTTCCAGCAGTTGCAGATCGCCGCTCGGGTCACTGTAGCGCGTTGCCATGCGCGGTGGAATGACAAAAGCATCGCCTTTTTCAAGACGATAAGGCTCCTTGCCCTCGCCTTCCAGCACCATGGTTCCCGACATTACGAAATTGAACAGGATGTCGCCCTCGTGCCGGGTCCAGACCGGCGAATGCATGCCCAAAGACCGCGCCACCATGACCGACGCGACACCCTTGGTGTTCTCCTTGATGGTCGTGTCGCGGGCTTCAAAACCGGGAATCCTGAACGGTGTGAAGACGCCGTCCTTGGCCAGGCTGTGGACGAAGCGTTGGCCGTCCCATTCCCGGTCCGGCCGCTCATGCGGTGTCGGCAGTTCCATCGTGTGATCGATTTCGGTGACATGTTCGGCCGGAACGCCGATCTCGATCACCTCTATCCCGTCCGCCGCATGCAGCACCTTGTGGCGGATCTGCGGTGGCTGGATGAAGCAGTCGCCGGCATGCAGCCGGCGGGTTCCGCCCTGATCCTCATAAAGCACGTCGACCCAGCCATTGATGCAGAAGATCAGCTGGAAACCCACCTTGTGGAAATGCACCATGTCGGGCACCGGGCCGTCAGGTACCCGGATATGCGAGGCGATCATCGCGCCGCCGAGCCGGGTCGGGATCAGGTCGCGGTATTCCATCCCGGCACGGCCTATAATCCAGGGCGCCTGGTCGGCCAGCCTGCGAACCACGAAAGCGTGTTCGGTCCGTGGCAGCACCATCGGTGGATTGAGTTCGTCGATCTCGATGCGGGTGCCGTTCGGTGCAACCAGCTCGCGCTTGCCCCCGGCGAAGCCGTCGGGATCATCGGTGAGGATACGCAAAGTGCCCGGCGCCTCCGGAGCGCCCTTCTCGATGCGGATCCTCAGTCCATGGCCCGAGAGAACCGCCACTTCCGGGTCATCCGCCGGATAGATCATGTCGAGACGCATCTTCAGCGTCTTGGTGTAGAATGGCAGGTCGTCCCTGAGTTCCGAAGTCGGCAACCTGATTTCTGCGCGCGTATCCAACCTGCTCTCCCAATTTCAGGCAAACCGTCATGGTGGTGGTTTCGGGATCAGCCTAGCCCGCCCACCAGAGGCAGTCCAAGACTATCGAACCGAATGGATATTTCAAGGCTGAAATATCTCTCCCGGGCTGCCCCGACCGCCTTCTACAACTCGGTCCGCACACGCCAGAGTTCGGGGAAAAGCTCGACATCAAGCATCCGCTTGAGATAGCTCGTACCGCCGGTGCCGCCGGTGCCGCGCTTGAGCCCGATCACCCGTTCCACGGTGGTCACATGGTTGAAGCGCCAGCGCCGGAAATAGTCCTCGAGATCCACCAGCTTCTCGGCAACCTCGTAGAGCGCCCAGTATTTTTCTGGCGCCTCGTAGATCATTTTCCAACCCTCAGTCACCCCGTCATGCAGCGCGTGGGTCTGCCGCACGTCGCGGGAAAGCACCTCTTCGGGCATGGCGATGCCACGCCGTGCCGCGAGCCGGATCGCCTCGTCGTACAGGCTCGGTTCGCTGAGCTCCGCCTCGAGTTTTGCATACACACCGGGAACATGCGCATGCGGCCGCATCATCGCGTGATTGCGGTTGCCGAGCGCGAATTCGATCATCCGGTACTGATAGGACTGGAAACCCGAAGATTGCCCCAGCTTGCGCCGGAAATGGGTGTAATCGCTCGGCGTCATGGTCCTGAGCACGTCCCAGGCCGAATTGAGTTGTTCGAATATCCGCGACACCCGCGCCAGGGTCTTCATCGCCGGCTGCAGCTGATCGGCGCGGATTGCCGCCCGCGCCGCGACGATCTCGTGGATCGCCAGCCGCATCCACAATTCCGATGTCTGGTGCTGAACGATGAACAGCATCTCGTCATGCGCATCGGTTCGCGGATTCTGCGCCGAGAGGACCTTGTCGAGACAGAGATAATCGCCATAGGACATGCGCCCGTCGAAATTCATCTCCGCACCCTCGGCGGAAGGATCGTAGTCCCGGGGCTCGCTCATGTAACGGCTTTCCGTTGCTTGAATTCGGGGCGATCCCATTCGCCGGTGGCGATGATCTCGCAGAGCACCGCTGCCGCATGGCTGACGTCTTCGGCCGTGTTGTACAATGGGCAAAATCCGAACCGCATGATGTCCGGCGCCCGGAAATCGCCGATGATGCCGCGCGCGATCAGCGCCTGCATCGCCGCATAGCCTTCGTGGAACCGGAACGAGACCTGGCTCCCACGCGCCTGCGGGTCGCGCGGACTGGCAAGCACCACATCCTTGCAGCCGGCCTCGACTTCCGAGATAAACTGCTCGGAGAGCTCGATGGAGCGCGCGCGGATATCAGCCATTTCGACACCGTCGAAGGCGTCAAGCGCCGCGTCGAGCACCGCCATCTGGATCACCGGTGGAGTGCCGACCCGCATCCGGCTGACGCCCTCGCCCGGACGGTAGTCGAGATCGAAGGCAAACGGCGCCTGGTGCCCGAGCCAGCCCGAAAGCGCCGGACGCACCTGGTCTATCAGGTCCGGACGGACATGGATGAATCCGGGCGCGCCCGGGCCGCCATTGAGATATTTGTAGGTGCAGCCCACCGCGATATCGGCATTGCAGCCGGTGAGATCGACCGGCAGCGCGCCGGCGGAGTGCGCCAGGTCCCAGATCATGATGGCGCCGGCGGCGTGTGCCTTGTCGGTGATCGCCTTCATGTCGTGTACCCGGCCGGTGCGGTAGTCGACATGGGTCAGCATCACAGCCGCCACGTCTTCGGTGATGTTCTCCGCCACCGTTTCCGGGTCGACGACCTTGAGCTCATGCCCCTGCTTGAGGCTCTTGAGCAGACCGTCCGCCATGTAGAGGTCGGACGGAAAATTGCCGTTGTCGGACAGTACGATCTTGCGGCCCGGACGCATCTCCACCGCCGAGGCCACGGCCTGGTAGACCTTGATCGACAGCGTGTCGCCGACCACCGTGCTTCCGGCCGGAGCCCCGATCAGCCGGCCGATCCGGTCACCCAGACGCGCGGGCAGATCCATCCAGCGGGCCTTGTTCCAGCCGGTGATCAGCATCGGCCCCCATTCCTCGGCCATCGTTGTGCGCGCGCGGTCAACCGCTGATTTCGGCAGCGGCCCGAGCGAGTTGCCGTCAAGATAGGTGATGCCTTCCGGCAGGTCGAAGAGATCCCGCTGCGTCTGGAAGCTGCTCATGGTCTCACGCGTCCTTTGCCGATTTGCCGATTTCCGCGGTCGCCTCGATCTCGATCATCGCCTCGTCCTCGATCAGCCCGGCAACGACGATCACCGACATCGACGGAAAATGCCGGCCCATGACCTTCCGGTAGGCGGCACCGACATCCTTCTGGCGCGCCATGTATTCCTTCTTGTCGGTGATAAACCAGGTCAACCGCACGATATCCGTGACTTCACCTCCGGCCGCGTGAACGATCGCCACGATGTTGGCCAGCGTCTGCTCGAGTTGGCCGACGAAATCGTGGTGTTCGAACACCTGATCCTTGTTCCAGCCAATCTGGCCGCCTGTGTACAGCCGGGAGCCGTCGACCAGCATGCCATTCGCATAGCCCTTCGGCTTTTCCCAATCCGGCGGATTGATGGCTTCTATCATTTTGAAAATCCTCGTTTATGTCCTGGGAAACTGGGCTCAGGCGTCGCCGGTGCGAAGCCGGAAGCGCTGGATCTTGCCGGTCTGGGTCTTGGGCAGCGCGTCGACGAAGACGACCGACCGGGGATACTTGTAAGGGGCGATGACGGCCTTCACGTGATCCTGCAACCGCTTGGTGGTTACCTCGTCGTCGGCGACACCGGCCTTGAGCACGACATGCGCCTGCACGATCTGCCCCCTCGCCTCATCGGCGACGCCGATCACCGCGCACTCGGCGACATCCGCATGTGCCAGAAGTGCCGCCTCGACCTCCGGGCCGGCAATGTTGTAACCGGCGGAAATGATCATGTCGTCACTGCGCGCGGCGAAATGGAAGAAGCCGTCGGCATCCTGTGTGAACGAATCCCCGGTGAGGTTCCATCCGTCGCGGACATATTTCTGCTGCTGCTCCGGATCGGCAAGGTAGCGGCAGCCGGTCGGCCCGCGCACCGCCAGCCGTCCAACCTCGCCGCGTGGGACTTCGTTCATGTCGCCATCGACGATCCGCGCCTCGTAACCCGTGACCGGAAGCCCGGTGCAGGCAGGTTGCGAGTTCTCGAACCGGTTGGAGATGAAGATATGCAGCATCTCGGTGGCACCAATCCCGTCAAGCATCGGCTTGCCGGTCTTGGCCATCCATTGCTCATAGACCGGCCCCGGCAGGGTCTCGCCGGCCGAAACCGCGGCCCGCAGCGAGCTGAGGTCCGCTCCCTCTTCCATCGCCGCCAGCATGGCGCGATAGGCGGTCGGCGCGGTAAAGCACACGGTCGCCTTGTGGTTCTGGATGATCTCCACCATGTTGGCAGGTGTCGCCTGCTCGAGCAGCGCCGCTGCCGCGCCGAAGCGCAGCGGGAACACCGCCAGGCCACCAAGCCCGAAGGTGAAGGCCAGCGGCGGCGAGCCGATAAACACATCCTCGGGCGTAACGCCGAGCACTTCCTTGGCGTAGCCATCGGCGATGATCAGCATGTCGCGATGAAAATGCATCGTCGCCTTCGGCATGCCGGTCGTGCCCGAGGTGAAGCCCAGGAGCGCCACGTCATCACGGCCGGTCTTCACCGTCTCGAAGCGCACCGGCTTGGACAGCGCCAGCCGGTCGAGCTCTGCATCGTGGTTAGCGGTGCCGTCAAAGCCCACCACCTTGGTGAGGAACCGGTTTTCCTTGGCACAGGCGACCATCTCGTCCATCAGCCGCGTGTCGCACAGCGCCAGCGAGATCTCCGCCTTGTCGGCTATCTTGGAGAGTTCGACAGCGCGCAGCATCGGCATGGTGTTGACGACCACGGCACCTGCCTTCGTCGCCGCCAGCCAGACGGCCACCATCGCCGGATTGTTGGCCGAGCGGATGAGAACCCGGTTGCCCGGCTTGACGCCATAATCCTCGACCAGCACGTGGGCGATGCGGTTGGTCCAGTCGGTCAGTTCCTTGTAGGTCCTGATCCGACCATTGCCGATCAGCGCGGTGTGGTCGCCAAAGCCCTTTGCCACCATTGCATCAGTCAGCTCATAGCCGCAATTGAGCCATTCCGGATACTCGAAACCTTCAAGCGGCATATCTGGCCACTGATCGGCTGGAGGCAGGTTGTCGCGTGTGAAGCTGTCGATATGGCCCGATGGTCCCAGCACGTTACACTCCTTTGGAATTCGCCAATGTCTGCCGTGCAATCACGACCTTCTGAACATCCGAAGCGCCTTCGTAGATCCTGAGCGCACGGATTTCGCGATAGAGGCTTTCAACGATGTGGCCCTTGCGCACCCCGTCGCCGCCGTGCAGTTGCACCGCCTTGTCGATCACATCTTGCGCGTGGTCGGTAGCATAGAGCTTCGCCATCGCCGCCTCGCGGCTAACGCGCGGTGCCCCCTGGTCCTTGAGCCAGGCCGCACGGTAGACCAGCAGCGCCGCCGCATCCACGTCGAGCGCCATGTCGGCGATGTGACCCTGCACCATCTGCAGATCGCTCATCGGCGCGCCGAACAGCTCCCGCTCGCTGACGCGGTCGAGGCTTTCATCGAGCGCCCGGCGGGCAAAGCCCAGAGCGGCCGCGGCAACCGTGGACCGGAACACGTCGAGCACCGACATGGCAATGCGGAACCCGTCGCCCGGATTGCCGATCATCGCCGATGCCGGAATCCGGCAATCGTTGAAGGCAAGCCGCGCCAGCGGATGCGGCGCCACCACTTCCAGCCGTTCGGCGATTTCCAGTCCCGGCGTATCGGCAGGCACGATGAAGACCGAGAGCCCCTTGGCACCCGGCGCCTCTCCGGTACGGGCGAAAACGCAGTAGACATCGGCAATGCCGCCATTGGATATCCAGGTCTTCTCGCCATTGAGAACGTAATCACCGCCATCGCGCACCGCCGTCATCGCCATGTTGGCGACATCCGATCCCGAAGCCGGTTCAGACAGCGCGAAAGCCGAAAGCGCCTTGCCGGCACGGGTTTTCGTCAGCCATTCCGATTTCTGGTCCGGCCTGCCGAACAACGAAATGCAGCCGGTTCCCAACCCCTGCATGGCAAAGGCAAAGTCGGCCAGCCCGTCGTGCCGGGCCAGCGTCTCGCGCAGGATGCAAAGGCTGCGCACATCGATTTTCGACCTCTCGTCTTCGGGGTCCACCGCGGAGAGCTTGAGCCAGCCGGCATCGCCCAGCGCCTTGACCAGCGCCTTGCAGGTCTCATCGACATTGGAATGGTCGAGATCGGCCAGTTCCTTCCTGGCCCACGCATCGACGCGATCGGCCAGGTCGCGGTGGACCTCATCGAAGAACGGCCATTGGAGAAAACTGCGGTCAGACATCAGTTACCCTCGAACACGGGTTTCTGTTTCGCGGCAAAGGCCTCATAGGCGCGGCGGAAATCCTGGGTCTGCATGCAGATCGCCTGAGCCTGTGCCTCGGCCTCGATCGCCTGTTCGATGCCCATGTTCCATTCCTGCGCCAGCATGGTCTTGGTCATCATGTTGGCGAAAGTCGGCCCGTCGGCGATACGCTTGGCCAGCTTGCGCGCCTCGTCCTCGATCTCGGACGCAGCCACGACACGGTTGTAGAAACCCCAGCGTTCACCTTCCTCGGCGCTCATCGAGCGACCGGTATAGAGAAGATCGGCAGCCCTGCCCTGGCCGATGATCCGCGGCAGGATGGCGCACGCGCCCATGTCGCAGCCCGCAAGCCCGACCCGATTGAACAGAAATGCGGTCTTGGCTTCCGGCGTGGCCATGCGCAGGTCGGAGCACATGGCGATGATCGCACCTGCTCCGGCGCAGACGCCGTCAACGGCCGCAATCACCGGCTTGCCGCAACCGATAATGGCCTTGACAAGGTCACCGGTCATCCGGGTGAACTCCATGAGGCCCTTCATGTCCTTGTCGAGCAAGGGACCGATGATCTCGAAGACATCCCCGCCCGAGCAGAAATTGCCGCCGTTCGAACCAAAGATCACCACCTTGACATCATCGCGGTAGACCAGTCCGCGAAACCAGTCGCGCAGTTCGGCATAGCTTTCAAAGGTCAGCGGGTTCTTTTTTTCCGGACGGTCCAGCGAGACCTCGGCGATGCCGTCGGTCAGGGTCAGTCGGAAATTGACGGGGGCGTCAGTCGGCATGGGTTCAGTCCTCTCCCTTGGTACTCTTGCGGGCGATGCATTCGAGCTGATCGGACAGATGCTGAACCTCGGAGACATTGATGCCGTCGAGAAGGCTGTCGATCCAGGCTTCGTGGCTTGCCGCCATCGCCTCGAACTGCTCCCGGCCCGCCTTTGTCAGCCGCACCGTTGTCGCGCGGCGGTCATTGTCCACCGGTATCCGTACCAGGATTCCGTCATCGACGAGCCGGTCGACAATACCGGTGACGTTGCCGTTCGAAACCCTGAGCACGCTCGACAGTTCGCTCATCTTCAAGCCCTGCTCGATACGGTACAGCGCCGCCATCACGTCGAAGCGCGGCAGCGTGGTGTCGAAACCGGTGCGGAAATTCTCGCGCAACTCGGCCTCGACATGCTTGGTCGCCTTGAGAAGCTTCAGCCAAAGACGCAGTCTCGCCTTTGACGCCGCTGCGTCCTTTATGCCGGTGTCGGCCATGCCCGACCGGCTTGCCAGATTTTCACTCATGTCTCTCCCCCCGATAGCGAGATCGCCTGACCGGTCACGGAAGCAGCCGCATCACTGCAGAGCCACAAGACCGTTTCGGCGATTTCCTCCGGCTGTATGAACCGTCCCTGCGGATTGACATCGCGCAGTGACGCCTCCGCCTCCTCGCGCGATCGTCCGGTTTTTTCCACAATGTTGTCAATTGAGCGATGCAACATCGGCGTTTCGGTAAAACCCGGACAGATGGCATTGACCGTCACACCGGTCCTGGCGAACTCCTGTGCCAGGCTGCGAACCAGGCCGACAACGCCGTGCTTGGCCGCGCAATAGGCGCTGACATAGGCATAGCCCTTCAACCCGGCTGTGGAGGCAATGGCGATCAAGCGGCCGGGCTGCGCCCGATTCATCTTCACAAATGACGCCTGAAACGTATTGAAAACACCGGTCAAATTGACATCCAGCGTGGCACGGAACAAGGCCGCATCAGTGCGCTGGAACGGCGCGCTCTCAGCCGACCCGGCATTGGCGATGACAATCGTCGGCGCCCCGTTCTTCTCGACGGCTTCGGCAATCGCGGCCGCCATGGCGTCCGCATCCGTCACATCGGCGGAAACCGCTATGATCCGGTCATCCTGCGCCGCCAGCACCTCAAGCGGCGCCAGCCGCCGACCGATCGCGGTGACCCGCGCCCCCTTGCCCGCAAGCGCCAGCGCGATCGCCTCTCCGGCGCCCGATCCGGCACCGGTGACGATCGCATGATGTCCCATCAGCTCGGCCATGGTCAGACCTTGCCGAGCATCACGTCGTTGCGTTCCGCCAGCCGCCACATCTGGTCGCGGCCGGGATGATACGGATCAGGCCATTTCTCGTCATGGTCGCCAAGCGCGCTCGCCGCATGCAGCGTCCAGTAGGGATTGGAGAGATGCGGACGGGCAAGGCAGACCAGGTCGGCACGTCCAGCCATCAGGATCGAGTTCACATGGTCGGGCTCGTAGATGTTGCCAACGGCCATGGTCGCCATTTGCGCTTCATTGCGGATCCGGTCGGCAAAAGGTGTCTGGAACATGCGTCCATAGACCGGCCTTGCGAGCTTCGAGGTCTGGCCCGCCGAAACGTCACAGATGTCAACGCCGGCTTCCTTGAGCATGCGGGCGATATCGACCGCGTCCTGCGGGGTGACGCCATCCCCCTCAACCCAGTCGCTGGCCGAGATACGCACGGAGATCGGCTTGTGCTGCGGCCAGGCTTCGCGCACCGCGTGATAGACCTCCAGCGGATAGCGCATGCGGTTCTCGAGGCTGCCGCCATATTCGTCGCTACGCCGGTTGGTCAGCGGCGTGATGAAGGACGACAGCAGATAGCCATGCGCCATGTGCAGCTCGATCATGTCGAAACCGGCGCGCTCGGCCATTTCGGCGGCGGCGACAAACTGGTCGCGCACCTGATCCATGTCCTCGCGGGTCATCGCCTTGGGTGCCTGATTGTCGGACGACCAGGCAACATCGGAGGCCGACATCAGCGGCCAGTTGCCCTCCTTCAGCGGCGCATCCATGATTTCCCAGCCGAGCTGGGTCGATCCCTTTGCCCCGGAATGGCCGATCTGCATGCAGACCTTGGCTTCGCTTTCGGCATGGATGAAATCGGCGATCCGCTTCCAGGCTGCTTCATGTTCCGGGGCATAAAGCCCGGGACAGCCCGGCGTGATCCGGCCTTCAGGCGATACGCAGGTCATCTCGGTGTAGACCAGGCCTGCGCCGCCCTTGGCGCGCTCGCCGTAGTGAACCAGGTGCCAGTCGGTCGGGCATCCGTCGACGGCCTTGTACTGCGCCATCGGCGACACCACGATCCGGTTCTTGAGCTCCATGTCGCGCAATTTGTAGGGTGCGAACATCGGCCGCCGAACCGGGGCCTGGGAGGAGACCTCGGCCTGGGTCTGGAACCAGCGCTCGGCATCCTCCAGCCATTCCGCATCGCGCATGCGCAGGTTTTCGTGGCTGATGCGTTGCGAACGGGTCAGAAGCGAGTAGTTGAACTGCACCGGGTCGAGGTGGAAATAGCGCTCGATTTCCTCGAACCACTCCATCGAGTTGCGCGCCGCCGACTGCAGCCGCAGCACTTCCAGTCGCCGCTCGTCCTCGTATTTGTCGAAAGCCTTCTGCAGCGTTGGTTCGGAGTGCAGGTAATTGGCCAGCGCGATGGCGCTTTCCAGCGCCAGCTTGGTGCCCGACCCGATGGAAAAATGCGCCGTTGCCGCAGCATCGCCCATCAGCACGATGTTTTCATGGCTCCAGCGCGCGCACAGCACCCGCGGGAACCGGATCCAGGCCGACCCGCGAATGTGGTTGGCATTGGTCATCAGGCTGTGGCCGCCAAGATGCTTCGCAAAGATCTCCTCGCAGGTCGCTATCGTTTCCTGCTGGCTCATCTCGCCGAAGCCATAAGCCTGGAATGTCTCCTCGGTGCATTCGACGATGAATGTCGCGGTCTCGTAGTCGAACTGGTAGGCATGCGCCCAGATCCAGCCTTTGTCGGTTTCCTCGAAGATGAAGGTGAAGGCATCATCGAACTTCTGATGCGTGCCCAGCCAGACGAACTGGCACTTTCGCACATCAATCTCGGGCTGGAACTTGTCAGCGAATTCGGTGCGCGTGTGCGAGTTCAAACCATCCGACGCCACCACCAGGTCGAACTCCTTGGCATATTCGGAGGCACTGGCCACATTGGTCTCAAAGCGAAGCTCGACGTTCAGTTCTCTGGCCCGCGCCTGAAGCAGCAGAAGCAGTTGCTTGCGGCCGATTCCGCAAAAACCGTGACCGGTGGATACCGTCTTGGTATCCTTGAACAGAACCGCGATGTCATCCCAATAGGCAAAGTGCGCCCGGATCGATTCCGCGCTGACCGCATCATTCTCCGCCAGATTGTCGAGCGTCTCGTCGGACAGCACGACCCCCCAGCCGAACGTGTCATCAGGCCTGTTGCGCTCGATGACAACAATCTCGTGCGAAGGATCGCGCAGCTTCATCGAGATCGCGAAATAGAGACCGGCAGGACCACCACCAAGACAAGCAATTCTCATTTTTCGCACCTCCAGACCGGTTTTCACTGACAGCAATCCTACGCCTGAAGAATTATATTTCAAGCATAAAATTTTAAGACTGAAACAAAATGGGATGTCGGGAGCTCACTGGGCCGTGCGCAACAACGGACGCCCGTTTTGCCGACTCCGCCGCCGCCCGAGAAAACCCGGCGGACGGGATCCGGCCAGGCCACATCCCCCTAAGTCAGTTAGCGGGAATTTTCGGCAGGTCAATGCGCTCCGAATGGAGCGGACGCCTTGCGATGCTGCCACTTCAACTCTGACTCAGGGCAGCTGTCAGCCGTCCGATGCCGTCATCGGTCGTCAGGAAGCCCGGCGAGCATCTCAGAATGGCGCCGCGCGCGTCTGCAAACACGGAGACTGATCGCAGGTGCGCAAGCAACGCCTGCGCAGCGTCCGCGTCGGACAAGCGGATCATGACGCTGCCACCGCGCCTGGCTGCATCCCGCGGCGAGGCCAGCTCAAGACCGGCCGCGTCGGCAGCGGCGATGATCGCGTCACACTGGGTCCGGTTCTTTGCAAGCTGTTGGCCCCAGTCCTGCGCCGCATGCCATTCAAGTGCAGGCACCGAAGCCACGCAAGCCATCACCGATGGCGTACCATTGTCGAAACGGCGGATATCCGGCGCATAGGCAAACGCGTTGATGTCCCAGGAGAATATGTTGTCCTGACTGAACCAGCCTCTCAGGCTGGGCTGGCAGCGCGCGATCACATCGGGCATCACCTGCAGGATGCCGCCACCGGGCGATCCACACATCCATTTCAGGCTGGTCGAGATCGCAAAATCCGCGGCCACCGCCATGCAGTCATAGTCGAACAGTCCCGCAGCCTGGGTGATGTCGACCCCGATGAGCGATCCCTGCTTGCGGCCATGCGCCACAAGCGCCTCGAGATTGCAGCGGTTTGACGAGGTGGAGCTGACCCAGGTCAAGAGCGCCAGCCCCACTTCCGGACCCCAGGCGGCGATGACATCCTCATCCTCGACCCAGTTTGCACCTTCACGCAGTTGCACGGTGCGCAACTCGAAACCGTATCGTTCGGCAAGGCCGGTGAGCAGGAAATGCAGGCTCGGAAAACAGTCGCCCGCCACCAGCACTACCCTGCCCTCAAGATCCTCGCGCGGCAGCGCCATGATCAGGGCCGCCAGCCCCGAGGTCACGTTCTCGGTCGTTGTCAGTGACGCAGACGGCGCCTTCAGGAGTTGGCTCCACAGATCGATGAACCGCTGCCGTTGCCCCAGCGCGTAGCCCCACTGCTCGTCATTGGGCGCGCCCCAGCATTCGGCAAAAGCAGTCAATGAGGCCGCCATATCACTGGCCTTGCCGGGATACTGCCCGATGGAATGATAAAGCAGATAGCCGTCGCCCTCGGCGCGCCCGCTTTCTGTTCGGCCTGTCTGGTCTGTCATTTCAGTCTCCCCGGACCACGCCGTCCCGGCGTTCCCTGGCCCTTTACGATGTACAACATCTTCATGTTTGGCGAACGCCGGTCTACCAGCCGGCCTGCTGCGGGTCGGGCAGCGGAATGGCGTCGAGCAACTCACGCGTATAGGCCGCCTGCGGCGCATCGAACACGTGGTCCACATCGCCATACTCGACGATATTGCCCCGTTGCAGCACCATCACATGATCGCACAGCCGCCGGATCACCGACAAATCGTGGCTGATGAAGGCCAGCGTCAGCCCCAGTTCCTTGACCAGCTCCGCCAGCACATTGAGCACCTGCGCCTGCGACGACACATCCAGCCCCGAGACGATCTCGTCGGCCAGGATGAATTCCGGTTTCAGCGCGATGGCGCGCGCGATCCCGACCCTTTGGCGTTGTCCACCCGACAACTCGTGCGGATACCGGCTCCGAAACCCGCGCGGCAGGCCGACATGATCGAGCGCATCGTCAACGCGCCCGGTTACATTGTCAAACCCGTGCATCTGCAGCGGATCGGCGATGATCGCGCCGACCCGCCGGCGCGGGTTGAGCGACGACATCGGATCCTGGAAGATCATCTGCATGCGCCGCCGGATCGGTCTGAGCGCATCCTCGCTGAGATGGGTGATGTCACGACCATCGAACTCGATTGCGCCCGCAGTGGGCTCGATCAGCCTGAGCAGCGCGCGGCCGAGCGTCGACTTGCCTGACCCCGAGCCTCCGACGATGCCGAGAACCGAACCGCGGCTGATGTCGAGATCGATACCGTTGAGGATACGGATCATCGGTGCCTTGCCAAACAGCGGTTTGGCCGCCATGTCCGGCAGGGCTACTTCGAGGGAACGGGCCGAAAACAGGATGTTCTCCTTCGGAGCCGCATCGGCCATGCCGTTCTTATCGACCATGACGCCACTCCTTGTCGGCGGCCAGGACCTCGGCTGCCACCGCCTCTATCACGGATTCATCGACGGGCAGCAGCGACGCATCCGGATCGGTGTATTTCGGCGTCGCCGCCAGCAATGCCCGGGAATAGGCATGTTTCGGACCTTTGAAAAAGTCCGGAACGCTCGAGTTTTCGACGATCTTGCCGCCATAAAGCACCGACAGCCGCTGGCAGACCTTGGAGACGACCCCGAGATCATGGGTGACGAACACCATCGCGGTGGAATGCCGTTCCTGCAACTCGCGGATCAGCCGCAGGATCTGCTTCTGCACGGTGACGTCCAGCGCCGTTGTCGGCTCGTCGGCGATGACCAGCTTCGGGTTGGCGGCAAAGGCTGAGGCGATCAGCACGCGCTGGCGCATGCCGCCCGACAACTCGTGCGGATAGCTGCCCATCACCCGCTCCGGATTGTCGATATGCACCTCGTTGAGCAGTTCCATGGCCCGAACCCGGGCATCCGCCTTGCTCCAGCCAAGGATATCCACCAGCCGGCTGGTGATCTGCGGCTCGATCCGCCGCGACGGATTGAGCGCGGTCAGCGGATCCTGCGGGATCAGCGCCGCGGTGGCGCCGATTAAGCGCCGCCGGTCCGCCGGTTTCATCTTCTGCAGATCCTGCCCGTCGAGCAGGATCTCGCCCTCGATGATCGAGATGGCCGATGGCAGGATGCCCAGAATGGCCTTGCCGATCATGCTTTTGCCGGCGCCGCTCTCGCCCACCAGGCCGAGCACCTCGCCGGTGTCGATGGAGAACGAGACCGATCTGAGCACCCGCTGGTCAAAGCCGTGCAGCGCCGCGGACAGATTGTTGACGGTCAGAAACGCGCTCATCGCAGCACCGGGTCGAAGCGGTCCTTGAGCCCCTCGCCGAACTGGCTGAAGGAAAGGACAGTCAGGAACAGAACGCCGAGCGGGAACGCCAGCACCCACCATGCCTGGTAGATCGAGGTGCGGCCCTCGGCGATCATTCCGCCCCAGGTCGGCGCATCGGTGGAGATCGACAGGTTGACGAAGGACAGGATCGCCTCGACGATCACGGCGATGCCCATTTCCAGCGTCAGCAGCGCGACAATGGTCGGCAGAACGTTGGGCAGGATTTCGCGCCACAGGATATCGCGCCGCGGCCGACCCGCGACGATGGCGCTCGAGACATAATCCATCGCCGACTGGTTCATCGCCTCCGCCCGCACCACCCGGCAGAACCGGGTCCAGTCAATGACCACGATGGCGATGATGATCGAGGTCAGCCCGGTGCCGAGCACGGCGATCAGCAGGATCGCGAACAGCACCGGCGGGAAAGCCATCCAGATGTCGACCAGCCGCGAGATCACCACATCGACCCAGCCGCGCATGTATCCCGCAAGCAGGCCGAGCATCGATCCGACGATGGCCGTCGCAAGGCCGGCCACCAGCGCCACGGAAAAGGCAATCCGCGCGCCGTGAATGAGGCGCGAGAGCACGTCGCGACCGAGACTGTCGGTCCCCAGCAGATAGGCCGGATCCGAACCGTTCATCCAGAACGGCGGCAGCCGCCCTGCAAACAGGTCCTGCGCCAGAGGATCGTGCGGGCTGCTCAGCGGTGCGAACAGCGCGAGCAGCGCCATGACGCCTAGCCAGGTGCCCGACAGCCAGAGCCGCGCGCCGAGCCGCCGCTTGATGGAACCGCGGCCGTCAAGCATGACGCAGCCTCGGATTGAGAAGGGCATAGGTCATGTCGACAACCAGATTGATGATGGTGAACAGCAGCGCGAAGACGATGACGATGCCCTGGATCAGCGGCAGGTCGCGGTTGATCACCGCATCGATCGCCATGTTGCCGAGCCCCTCGTAGGAAAACAGCCGCTCGATGATCACCGTACCGCCGATCAGGAAAGTGAACTGCACGCCAATCAGCGTCAGCGTCGGCAGAACCGCGTTGGGCAGCGCTTCGGACAGGATGACATGGTTCTCGCTGTAGCCCTTGGTCCGCGACAGCGTGACGTAATCGAGATGCATGGTTTCCTTGAGCGACTGCTTGAGCAACTGGCTGATGATTGCCGCAAGCGGGATCGCCAGCGCTAAGGCCGGCATGAACATGTGCTTGAGCAGGTCCCACCACAGATCAAAGCGCAGCCGCACGATGCTTTCAAACACATAGAATTGCGTGACGAACGGCAGGTCCAGCGACGGCGAGATCCGCCCCGAAATGTGAAACACCGGCATCAGCACGCCAAACAGCACGATCAGGATCAGCGCCCAGAGGAAATCCGGGATCGAAAGCCCGACGCCGTTGGCAACATCGATCGCCGTTTCCGTGCGCGTCTCGCGGTGCCGCACCCCGGTCAGCGCCATTGCGCCGCCGATCACGACGGCAATGACAAGCGCGAAGATCGCCAGTTCGAGTGTCGCCGGCAGCCGTCCGAGCACCAGCGGCATCACCGGCTGGCGCAGCGAGATCGATGTGCCGAAATCGCCGTGGAAGACCCCGGTCAACCAGATCCAGAACTGCTCGAAGATCGTCTTGTCGAGCCCGTAATGGGCGGTCAGACGGGCAATGTCCTCTTCCGATGCGCCGGGAGGCAGCATCATGGCGATCGGGTTTCCCGGCACCACGCGGATGACGAAGAACACCACCACCGCCGCCCCGATCAGCGTAACCGACATGGTCGCAAGGCGTAGGAGAATTGCGCGCAACAGTTTCAAGAGAAGATGTCCTGCAAGAAGGGGCCGCCACCCTCAGGCGGCGGCCCGTGCATGTGAAAGAGGCTTACGAAGCCCGCTTCATAAGATGCGGCAGCAGAGCGCCCGAGGCATGCGGCGTCACCGCCACGCCATCGGCGTGAAGGATCGGCTGTACATACTGCAACAGCGGGATCACCAGTGCATTGTCGGCAATGTACTTGTCGACGGACTTCCAGCCTTCGATGCGCTTTTCCTCGTCGGCTTCGCCCCAGAGCGGCCCGATCATGCCGATCAGGTCCTCGCCGTCCCACACCGAGTGCGGCGACGGGCCGAACATGGCAAAACCGGTCGACGTCGTCGGATCCGCAACCGAGTTGCCCCAGTTGTAGAACGCGGCAGGTGCCAACTGATCGGCGGCGCGCAGCTCGTAGTGCTTGGCGATCTCGTAGACTTCGATTTCCGCCTCGATGCCGATCTTTCGCCACAGGCCGACGATCGCCTGGATCATCTCGTAATCCTTCGGCTTGAAGCCGCGCGTCGTCTGGATCTTGAACTTCACCGGGTTTTCCGGCGAATAGCCGGAAGCCGCCAGCAGTTCCTTGGCCTTCTCGGGGTCATAAGGAACCTTGATCGAGGCGTCATAGGCCGAGTACTCCGGCGTCTGCAGCGTGTCGATGGCAACACCATAGCCCGACAGCAACCGGTCGATGATCAGCTGCTTGTCGATCGACATCGCGGCCGCCATGCGCACATTCGGGTCCAGCATCGCATCGATATCGTTGAGGAAGATCATGCCGATATCGGAGATCGGCGCATCGGTGCCGGCGATACCGCTGCCGCCCTTGAGACGGTCATACTCCTCGTAGGGCATTTCCAGCGTCACATGCGCATTGCCCGATTCGATTTCGGCCACGCGCGAGGCGGCGTCGGTCACGAACTTGATGGTCACCGTCTCGAAGTCCGGCTTGCCGCCCCAGTAATTCGGGTTGGCCTTCAGACGCACGAACGCGTTGCGCTCGAACTTGTCGACCATGTAGGGGCCGGTGCCGATCGGAGCGGCTTCGAAGCCTTCGGCGCCAACCTTTTCGTAATAGGCCTTGGGCAGCACGTAACCGGTGAGGAAGTACATCCACTTGAAGATCGTCGGCTCGAAGCGGGCGACGTCAGCTGTCACCACATTGCCTTCGGCCTTGATGTTGGCGAGCGTCGACCAGATGAACTGGATCGGGTTGCCGGTGGTCTCGTCGGCTGCACGGGTCAGCGACCAGGCAACATCCTCGGCGGTGAACGGCGAACCGTCATGCCATGTGACGCCTTCGCGGACCGTCATCATGATCTTGGTCTTGTCGTCGTTCCAGCCCCATTCAGTCAGCAGGCCGGGTGCCGGCGACAGATCCGGCTGCTGCAGGATGAACTGGTCGAAGACCGACTGGTAGATGCCCTGGATGGTCGGGTTGACCGCCGACGGACCAACGGTCGGATCCCAGGACGGCAGGTTGACGTTGTAGGCAATGACAAGTTCTTCGATGCCCTGGGCAAGCGACGGTCCGGCAAAGGCGGTGATCGCCATTGCCGCTGCCGTGCCCTTGAGCACCGTGCGACGCGAAATCTGTTTCATGCTGTTCTCCCTGTTTTTTGGGTGTTCATTTCCCGCCCAGTTTCTGGGCGAGCATATAGCCTGCACCCGCCCCGGTGCCCGCACCCGGCCAGACACTGGCGCCGGTGAGATGCAGGCCCTCGACGGGGGTTTTTCCCGTGGCGTGGCCGAGAGCCGGCCGGAACAGGAAATTCTGTGAAAGATGATGGCTGCCGGCCACCTGGTCGCCTCCGACCAGGTTCGGGTTGTCGGCTTCCAGATCGAGCGGGGACACCACCGCACGGCCAGTGATCTTCTGCCGGATTCCCGGCGCATGCCGCTCGATGATATCGAGAGCCCGCTCGGCATAGATCTCCTTGACCCGTGCCCAGTCGGTTTCCGTGATCTTTCCGGCCGCATCGCCGCGGATTTCTCCAGGCACCATGCGCACCTGAACCCACAGCACGTGCTTGCCGTCGGGCGCCCGGCTCGGATCGACCGTCGTCGGCTGGCCCACCACCAGCACCGGATCGTCGGGCAGAAGGCCTGCGACCGCCTGCTGGTAGGTGCGCGCCATCTGGTCGAGCGACGGCGCGATGTGCACATAGGCGAAAGATTTCAGCTCATCGCTCGCGGTCCAGTCCGGCAGGCCATCGAGCGCCAGGTGGATCATCATGGTTCCCGGCGCATGAACAAAGCCGGTCATCTTGCGGTCAAACCCGGCATCCCCGGATTGGCCCTCGATCAACGACATCAGTCCGCTGGGCGCCACATTGGCGATCACCGCCTTGTTGGCCTTGATCCTGGAACCGTCAGCAAGCTCGATTCCCGTCGCCTTGCCGCCTTCCCGGACGACCCGTGTCACTTGGCTGCCACAATGGACAGCGCCGCCCGACGCCTCGATCTTCGACACCAGCGCCCGCGTCACCGTGTCGGCGCCGCCCTTGCCGATGACCATGCCGAAATTCTGGTTGGCCATCGATTCAAGATACGGAAACACCGCGCCGCCGGCCATGTCGGGCGCGAAATCGAGATGCATGCCCCATGCCGCCATGGTTGCGCGCACATGCTCGGACTCGAAGGTCTCCGACAGCCATTTGCGTGGCGACGAGAGCAGCATGCGCACCAGATCGGCCGTCCATGCGAAGCCCTTGCGGAACAGCGCCTTGGCCAGCAGCTTGCCTTGTACATGCATTTGCATGGGATTTCCGAGCAGCGCAAAAACATATTCCGCCGTCCCGGGGAACTCGGCGCACAGCCGGTCCCAGGCCTTGGCGTCGGCCTCGGAGAAAGCGGCGATGCGGGCCCGCGTCTCCCCTGCCCCGGTGCTGACACCCATCCACCGGCCATCATCGAAAACGCTGGCAAAACAATGCGTAGCAGGCGCGAACTCAAGCCCACGACTTACCAGATCCTCTCCGTAAGCCTTGAAAAAGCCGGATCCGCCAAAGAGGCTGAGGTTCATTGCGGCCCAGTCATGGCGGAAGCCCGACTCGGTCAGCTCCAGCGTCTTGACCGCGCCACCCGGTACCGCCGCCTGCTCGAACACACCGACCCGCCAGCCTTTGGCGCCCAGGTGAACCGCGCAGGCAAGACTGTTGATCCCGGCGCCAACAATTATCGCGTCATAGTCACTTTGCACGGCAGTCGTTCCCCATTCACGATTTATAATTGCAAATGCATATTATTTTGTCTAGCATCTATTTATCGCAGAACGGCGGCCTGCAACCGAGCCGCACACACAAACAGGGCACCGCCAGAGGAGGGTCAGTCATGAACGCTGCAGAAACACTGGGTAATCTCGCCGCAATGCTAATCGAGGGTAAGGTTGAGGTCGTCGACCTGTCAGGCCGGCTTGGCCCCGACACTCCCCTGCTCCAGTTGCCCGAAGATTTCGCCAAGAACACACCCAAGATCGAGATCCACAAGATCTCCGAATACGACAGCGACGGCCCCTTCTTTGCCTGGAACTGGCTCAAGCTCGGCGAACACTCCGGCACCCACTTCGATGCGCCGCATCACTGGATCACAGGCAAGGACTTTGCCGACGGTTACACCGACAGCATTCCGCCACAGAACTTCGTGGCACCGGTCAACGTGATCGATTGCTCAGCTGAAGTGGCCAAGAATCCCGACTTCCTGCTCGATGCAGCCGGCGTCAAGGCATGGGAAGCCAAACATGGCGAGATCAAAGCCGGGGAATGGGTGGTGATGCGTTCTGACTGGGATTCCCGCGCAGGCGATGAGGCAGCCTACCTCAACGCGGATGAAACCGGCCCGCACTCACCTGGCCCGACCGTTGATTGCATCCAGTACATCCTGTCAAAGGGTGTCATTGGCTGGGGCAACCAGTGCATCGGTACCGATGCCGGCCAGGCAGGCGGAATGGAACCGCCCTACCCGGCGCACAACCTGCTGCATGCGGCCAACAAATACGGCCTCGCCTCGCTCGCCAATCTCGACAAGCTTCCTCCAAAAGGCGCAATCCTGATCGCTGCGCCACTCAAGATCGTCAAAGGCACCGGCAGCCCGATCCGCGCCATGGCTTTGGTCGCTCGCAACTGAGGCAAACCCTACGCCGGAGACCAGCACGATGGCAGATCATGACCACATCATCGTGGGCAGCGGCATCAACGCGCTCGTTGCCGCGGCCATGCTTTCCTCAAAGGGAAAACGCGTGCTGGTGCTCGAACGCGGCGACCGCTTCGGCGGTTGCATGCGCACCGAGGAAATCACCCTGCCGGGGTTCCACCATGACGTCATGGCGGCAACCTTCGTGCTCTTCCTTACCTCCCCCGCCCATGCCGCGCTCGGATCCGACCTTGCGCGGCATGGGTTGGAGTTCTGCCATACCCCGCAGCCAACAGCGGTGATCAGGCCGGACGGCACGTCTCTGGTCCTGACCACCGACCGGGCGGCCAATATCAAGACACTCAATGCTCTCGCGCCGGGCGATGGCGACCGGCACGGCGCTGATGTTGGCGCGATCGAGGCCGATGCACCCTTCCTCTTCGCCCTCCTCGGCGGTGAATTGTGGAGCTGGCCGACCGCCAAATTGTTGATCCAACAAGCCTGGAAGCGCGGACTTCGTGGCCTCGCCGCCTGGATGGGAGAGGCGCTGCGCCCGATCCGCGCCTGGCTTGAGAGCAATTACACTTCCGATCTCGTCCAGGCGCTCTGGGCGCCCTGGGCGCTGCACACCGGACTGACGACCGAATCCGCCTATGGCGGCCAGATGGGCAAGGTCATCGCCTTCGCGCTGGAAGCCGCCGGCGCTCCCGTGGTCCGGGGCGGCGCCGGTCAGGCGGTCGATGCCTTCAGGCGCCTGATCGAGGAGAACGGCGGTGAGCTGCGCGCCGGCGCCGATGTCGACCGGATCCTGGTGCAGAACGGCAAGGCAACAGGCGTCAGGCTTGCCGACGGCAGCGAACTCTCGGCGTCCCATGTCATCTGTTCCGTCGCGCCCGGCCAGCTCTACAACCGGCTTCTGCGCGATGAGACCGCCGATCTCCCGGACAGCACCACCTCCGGCCTGAACCAGTTTCGCCACGGCCGCGGCAATTTCCAGCTGCACTATGCGATTGACGGTCCGATCAAATGGAAGTCGGAAGGTCTTGAGGATGTCGCCCTCATCCATCTGGCCGAGAGTATCGATTCCGTATCCAAATCCTCCAACGAGGCCGAGCGCGGCATGCTGCCGGTCACCCCGACGATCTGTGTCGGTCAGCCGCACCGCCTCGATCCGTCCCGTTGCCCCGAGGGCAAGTCGATCCTCTGGCTGCAGATCCCCGATGCGCCGCGCACCATAAAGGGCGATGCCGCAGGCGAGATCGAAACCGATGGCGGCTGGACCGAGGCCACGCGAGAAGCCTTCGCCGACCGCATCGAGGCGATCCTCGCATCCCACATCGAGGGCTTTGCCGAGAGCGTTCTCGCCCGCAAGGCCTACTCGCCGACCGACCTCGAGACCATGAACATCAACCTCGTTGGCGGTGATCCTTACGGCGGTTCGTGCGCGCTCGACCAGTTCTTCATCTGGCGGCCTTTCCCGCACTCGACGAACAACGCAACGGCGATCGCCAACCTGCACCATATCGGCGCTTCGACCCATCCCGGCCCCGGCCTCGGCGGCGGCTCGGGCTTCCTGCTTGCCAAGAGGTTGGGCGGATGAACGAGATCAAGACGCCCCCCTCCGGCAAGGCCGAGCCGCTGCAGCGGCTTGGTGAAATCGGCCTGTCCAATTTCGCGCCCTATCTGATGAACCGCATCATGGGGCGCTACAATGCGGATCTGCGGCAGGAGATGACCGGACTTGGACTGACCACGCCGAAAATGCGCGCGCTTGCCGTTCTCTCGGTCATCGATGATCTGCCGATCAGCGAGCTTGCGGTCTATGCCGTGGTGGAGCAGTCGACATTGAGCCGTTCTCTCGAGCAGCTGGCATCCGATGGTCTTGTCCGCCGTGATCCGGATCCGAGCGACAGCAGGGTTACACGCATCGGCATCACCGAGACCGGCCGTGCCGCCCTTGATCAGCTCTGGCCCTCAATGGCGCGCATCTACGCCCAGATGTTCAAGGACATCCCGGACGAAGAACGCCAGGCCTTCGTCACCACCTTGCAGAAAATGCTCAAGAACATCCGCAAGCACGATTTCTAATGACGGGAAAGACACAGCATGGCTGAACGTTCATTCGCCAAGGAAGTGCAGAAACTCAAGGTCGGTGAAGGTGAAACCTTCTCCGGCGAGGGTATTCTGGCGCTGACCAAAGCGCTTCTCGAAGCCGGGGTTGGCTATGTCGGCGGTTACCAGGGCGCGCCGATCAGCCATCTGATGGACGTGCTCGCCGATGCCGAGGAGATCCTCACCGAGCTCGGCGTGCGCTACGAGGCCAATGCCTCCGAGGCCGCCGCGGCGGCAATGCTTGCAGCCTCGGTGCATTATCCGATCCGCGGCGCGGTCACCTTCAAGGGACCAGTCGGCGTCAATGTCGCCTCCGACGCGCTGGCGAACCTGTCTTCCTCCGGCGTCACCGGCGGGGCGCTGGTGATCATCGGAGAGGATTACGGCGAAGGCTCCTCGATCATGCAGGAGCGCAGCCATGCCTTCGCGATGAAATCGCAGATGTGGCTGCTTGATCCGCGCCCCAACCTGCCCTCCATCGTCCAGTCCGTCCACCAGGGGTTCGAGCTGTCGGAAGCCAGCAACACGCCTGTGATGCTGATGGTCCGCATCCGCTCCTGCCACGTCACCGGCAGTTTCGAGGCGAAGAACAACAAGCGTCCGCCGTTTACCGTCAAGGACGCGCTGGCCAATCCGCGCAGTGATTATGCCCGCGTTGTGCTGCCGCCGATGTCCTACCTGCAGGAACACGACAAGATCAACAACCGCTGGCCGGCGGCGCAGAAGTACATCGTCGAGCACAAGCTCAACGAGATGTTCGGCCCGAAGCAAGCACCGGTCGGCATCGTGTTGCAGGGCGGCATGTACAATGGCGTGATCCGCGCTCTGCAGCGCCTCGGCCTCGCCGACATCCATGGCGATACCGAGATCCCACTCTACGTGCTCAACGTCACCTACCCGCTGGTCAACGACGAATTCTTTGAGTTCTGCGAAGGCAAGTCCTCAGTCCTGGTGGTCGAGGAAGGCCAACCGGAGTTCATCGAGCAGGCGCTGGGGTCGGCGCTCTACCGGGCCGGAAAGAGCATCAGCCTGCACGGCAAGGACATGCTGCCGATGGCGGGCGAATATACCGGCCAGGTGATGCTCGACGGTATCGAGGCCTTCCTCAAGAAGGCAGCGCCCGAATTGCTGCCCGCCCGTCTGCGCGCGCCCAATTCCGAAGAGAAGCCGGCGCTGCCCGATCTTTCCAAGACCGTGCCGATCCGCCCGCCCGGGTTCTGCACCGGCTGTCCGGAACGGCCGATCTTTGCCGCACTCAAGATGACCGAGCAGGAATTCGGCAAGCACCAGATCGCCGGCGATATCGGCTGCCACCTGTTTGCCAGCCTGCCGCCATTCGAAATCGGCGGTTCGACCATGGGTTACGGCCTCGGCCCGGCCTCGAACGCGGCTTTTGACGGCGGCGGCGAGAAACGTTCGATCTCCATTCTTGGCGATGGCGGCTTCTGGCACAACGGCCTGTCCTCCTCGATCGGCAACGCCGTCTATAACAAGTCGGACGGCGTCATCGTCATCGTCGACAATTTCTACTCCGCCGCCACCGGCGGCCAGGACATCCTGTCATCACGCGCCGACAACGCCTCCAAGGCCACCGGCCACCCGATCGCCGATGCGGTCAGGGGTGTCGGCGTCAAATGGGTGCGCCAGCTCGACCGCACCTATGATGTGCCGAAGATGCGCGAGATCCTGAAGGAGGCGCTGACCACCGACCATGTCGGCCCCAAGGTCATCGTCGCCTCTTCTGAATGCATGCTCAACAGGCAGCGCCGCGAAAAGCCGCTGATGAACAATGCGATCAAGGAAGGCCGCCGGGTCGAAAAGCCGCGCTTTGGCGTCGATGAGGACATCTGCACCGGCGATCACGCCTGCATCCGGCTGTCGGGCTGCCCGTCGCTGTCGCTCAAGAAACTCGACGATCCGCTCCGCGACGATCCGGTCGCCAGCATCGACCAGAGCTGCGTCGGCTGCGGCAATTGCGGCGAAGTCGCCGATGCCGCGGTGCTGTGCCCGTCCTTTTTCCGCGCCGATGTCGTGCACAATCCGGGCTGGTTCGAACGCACGCTCGGTTCTTTCACCAGCCGCGCCATCGCCTGGCTGCAAAACCGCCGCTCCCGCGGCCGCATCGAATTCGTCCGGACCTGATTAATGGCAAGCAAGACCCAAACAGCACTGCAATCCAAGGCCCATGACCCGGCGCTCGATCAGATCATCAAGCTGGCGATCATGGCGGTCGGCGGCCAGGGTGGCGGCGTTCTCACCAACTGGATCGAGGATTGCGCCCACCGCAATGGCTACGTGGTGCAGGCGACCTCGGTGGCGGGTGTCGCCCAGCGCACCGGCGCGACGATCTATTACATGGAGATGGCTCCTGCCCAGGAACGCGCTCCGGTGTTCTCTCTTCTGCCGGCCGCAGGCGATGTCGACATTCTGGTCGCCGCCGAGATGATGGAGGCCGGCCGCGCCATCATGCGCGGTTTCGTCACCCCCGACCGCACGACACTGATCGCGTCCTCGCACCGGGCGCTGGCGGTCTCGGAAAAGACCGTGCCCGGCGACGGCATCGCCGATTCCGAGGAAGTGATCGCGGCGGCGGAAATCGCCGCGCAGCGCTTCATCGCCTTCGACATGGAGAAGATGGCGGTCGACGCGGGCTCGATGATCTCGGCCAGCCTGTTCGGCGCACTCGCCGGTTCCGGCGCCCTGCCCTTCGAGCGCGAGAGTTTCGAAGCCGCGATCAAAGCTTCGGGCCGCGGTGTCGAGGCGAGCCTTCGTGCCTTCGCGGCCGGTTTCGAGGCCGCTGCCGGCGGCAAGATCGAACGGCCCCAGGCTGGCCAGGCAAAACTCCCGGCAGCCAATGCGCCGGCGGGACCGAAGCATCTGGTCGAGCAGTGGTCCAAGCTCGAAGCCCGCGCTGCCGCCATGCCCGAAGCCGCGCGCGAGATGGCACTTACCGGGCTTCGCGCCGTGGTGGATTTCCAGGACCTCGATTATGGCGCCGAGTATCTCGACCGGCTCGAGCATGTGCTCGCCCAGGACGACCCGGCCAAGGGGCACGAGCTGACCCGGGAAGCGGCGAAATACATTGCCAAGGCAATGGCCTATGACGACGTCTTCCGCGTCGCCGATCTCAAGACCCGCGGCAGCCGTTTCGCCCGGGTTCGCACCGAGATCGCCCCGGCAAAGGGCGCGCAGATGAAACTGACAGAATTCATGCATCCGCGCGCCGAGGAGATCGTCGGCATGATGCCGTCCGGCCTCGGACGCCGGTTGTCCAACAGCCAGGGCGGCATGCGTCTGATCGACCGGCTGTTCAACAGGGGCCGCAGGCTCAGAACCGACAGGCTGCTGCCCTTTGCCCAGCTCTATGTGCTTGGCGGCCTGCGCAAATACCGCCGCGGTACCTTGCGTCACGCCATCGAGAAGGAACACATGGAAGCCTGGCTCGACAAGGCCCTGACCTACCGAAAGATCGACTATGCGCTCGGTGTCGAGACCCTGCGCAACCGCCGCCTGGTCAAGGGCTACTCCGACACCCATGCGCGCGGCCTGTCGAAATTCGACCGGGTGATGGATGGCGTGGCCCTGCTCGCCGGCCGGGACGATGCCGCCCACTGGTGCAGGCTCTTGCGCGAGGCAGCGCTTGCCGATGAAAAGGGCGACCAGCTCGAAGGCGCGCTCAAGACCGTACGCTCCTTTGCGGGCCAGGCAGAAACCGCAATGCAGAACTGAGCCCTTTGGCCCGGGAAAGGCCGGTTTCTTGCCCTGCATCAACGCCGTGCCAAGTTTGCCTGCCACCGCAGGCCTTGCGGAAAATCACACCCGGACTTACATAGGCCGCATCAGCGAGGACGACCTCCCCATTCAGGAAAAACCGCCGGGACGACCCGGCAATCCATGAGGGACTCCCATGCGAACAGTCAGGGACAGACTTCGTCACGCGCTGAGTTTTGAAATCATAGCTCTTTTCATCGTCATACCGGTCGGCGCCCGGGTATTCGATGTTCCGCTTGGCAGCATCGGCATTGTCGCGATCGTCAGCGCCACCATCGCCACGATCTGGAACTACCTCTACAATCTGATGTTCGATCATGCGCTTCTGCGGCTGGTTGGCCGCGTGCAGAAGTCCCTGCCGATCCGAATCATTCATGCGCTGCTCTTTGAAGCGGGACTGCTTCTGATCCTTCTGCCCTTCATCGCCTGGTATCTGCAGGTCAGCCTGACAGATGCCTTTCTGATGGATGTGTCCTTCGCGGTTTTCTACCTGGTTTACGCCTTTGTCTTCAACTGGGTTTACGATCTCGTCTTTCCCCTGCCGCGGGCTACGGCGGCACAGGATACGCAAACGCGGATCTGAACCCGAGCACCGCCGAACAAACGAGAACGGCCGCGGATTGCTCCGCGGCCGTTTGCATCTTTGTCAGGTGACGCCTGGGATCAGGCAAACCACCAGCGCTCGGCAACCTTGTTGCCATCGCTCTGCCAGTTGGCTGCCACGGCATCATCATGGGCAAGGCCCTTGCCATGGGCGTGGATGAAGCTCGCCCACATGCCGACGATGGCACCGCCATCATCCTGCAGCAGCTTCTGGGCTTCCCAGTACTGCTCCTTGCGCGTGGCTTGGTCGGTTTCGGAGCGGGCCATAACCACCAGCTCGTTGAACTTCTCGGCCGACTCGCCGGTTTTCCAGGCGGTGTCGTTCCACTCGGTATCCGATGTGTAGGCTGCCGAATACATCCAGTCCTGGGTCGGGCGACCGCCCCAGTAGCAGGCGCACCAGGGCTTCTTGTTCCACACATTGGACCAGTAGCCGTCGCTCGGCTCGCGCACCAGTTCGATGTCGATCCCGGCTTCCTTTGCCGAGGCTGCAACCAGCTGGGCCGCATCGACGGCGCCCGGGAAGGCGGCATCGGAGACCGAGAGCTGGATCGCACCGGAATGGCCCGACTTCTTGTAATGGAACGCGGCCTTTTCAGCGTCGAACTCGTGCACCGGCAACTCGGTGTTGAAGAACGGCATCGAGGCATTAACCGGCACGTCATTGCCGGGTTCACCGTTGCCAAGCAGGATCTTGTCGACCAGTTCCTGGCGCTTGATCGCGTACTTGAGCGCCATGCGCAGGTCGTAATTGTCAAACGGGGCAGAATTCACCCGCATCGGGAAAGTGTAGTGCTGCGTGCCGGTGGTCTTGAGGATATCGAGCGTCGGCACCCGCCCAAGCAGGGTCACGGTCTTCGGGTCGACATTGTCGATGAAATCGACGTCGCCGTTCATGATCGCGTTCTGGCGGGCTGTAGTGTCGGACAGGGTGATCATCTCGACTTCATCGAAATGGGCACGGCCTTCCTTGAAGTAGTTCGGGTTGCGCTTCATCTGGATCCGCACGCCCGGCTCGTAGCTCTCTACAATGTAGCCGCCGGTTCCCACCGGGCTGTTCGGATCAGAGATCGCGCCGTCTACCGATGGCATGATCATGATGTGATAGTCGGAGACGATGTAGGGGAAGTCGGCATTGCCGCCGTCGAGTTCGAAGATCACCCGGTTGTCGCCGTCCTTCTTGATCTCCTTGATCGCCGAAAGCAGCCCCTTGGCGGCGGACTTCGAGTTTTCGTCGCGATGATAATTAAACGTCGCGATCACATCGTCGGCGGTCATTGTCTTGCCATTGTGGAACTCGACGCCCTGCCGCAGGTCGAATGCCCAGGTTTTCGCACCGTTCGAGGGTTCGAAGCCCGATGCGAGTTCAGGGATCAGCGTGCCGTCATTGTTGACTTCCGTGAGATGGTTGCCGCGCGCATAGACAATAGCCTGCGTCATGCCGTTTTCCGACGTGCCTGCATCCAGAGCATCCGTGGTCGAGCCATAGGACGAACCCATGCGAATCTTGCCACCCTTCTTCGGCGTCGCAGCCAGCACGTCGGTTGCCAGCGTAAGCGCCGAAGGAACAGCAAGGCCGGCTGCAATGGCGGCCCTGATGAACTGCCGGCGGCCAATCTGACCTTCGCTGAGCCAGCGGGCCTGTTTTTTCAGATACTCTTCTTTCATGGTACGTCTCCGTTTGGTTCCCATAATTTTTGATTGGCGGCGTGGCACAGATCGCCCCGCCACTGAGGTTTTGCCTATCCTCCCCCGCTGCACCGGATTGTCAACTGAGCAGCAAGCCTCGGTGATAGTTTGCTATACCCCATCGACACCGGAAAATGTAGGGCAAAGACGCACTTAACCGACTCCATCGGAAATACGAAGGGCGAAGCAACGCACCCGATACACGCTATGCGGGCTCTCCCGGTGGCACGTTTCGACTGCATGCTTGCGTGTAACACCGGCATAAACCCATGACCCGGTTTACAACTGCCCTGCACTGGACAACAATGTGAACCAAGGCTGGCCGGAGGGGGGCTCATCACTCCGGTCGGTTTCACGAGATGGCAACAAGACCATCGGAAATTCGGGGAAGGAAAGCGCACTTGAATGCAGTGCTGTCGACCATACTGAAACGACTGGGGCTGGGCATCGCCACGCTTTTCGTCGTTTCAGCCATCATATTCAGTTCGATTTCAATGCTGCCCGGCGATTTCAGCGAAGCCGTGCTCGGCCAGGCCGCAACCAAGGAAACCGTGACCGCGTTCCGCAAGGAACTGGGCTTGGACAAGCCCGCGCCCGTCCGTTACTTCGAATGGGTCGGCTCCGTACTTCAGGGCGATTTCGGAACGTCCTTTTCAGGCCGCAACGCATCCGGACAGGACCGCTCGCGCCAGGTGGTCGATCTTGTCATGCCGCGCCTTTGGAACACCTTGTTCCTGGCAGGGGTCACGGCCCTGATCGCGGTTCCGCTGGCTCTTTTCCTTGGCCTGACAGCCGCGCTTTACCGCAACACCGCCTATGACCGTGTTGTCAATGCCGCGACGCTGACGACCATCTCGACACCGGAATTCTTCGTTGCCTATATCCTGATCCTGTTCTTCGCCTCTCTATGGCCCGTGTTTCCCTCGCTTGCCAATATCGATGCCTCCACCGCCTTGGGCGAAAGGCTATACCGGGTTGCGCTTCCGGCGCTGACGCTGACGCTGGTGATTGTCGCACACATGATGCGCATGACCCGTGCCGCCATCATCAACCTGCTGGCCAGCCCCTATATCGAAATGGCAAGGCTGAAAGGTGCTTCACGGTCCGAAATCATTCTCAAGCATGCCCTGCCTAACGCCTGGGCACCGATCGCCACCGTGATTGCCTTCAACCTCGCCTACCTGGTGGTGGGCGTGGTCGTGGTTGAAGTGGTCTTCGTCTATCCGGGCATAGGCCAGTTGATGGTCGACGCCGTGACCAGCCGCGACATTCCAGTGGTGCAGGCCTGTGCGCTGATTTTTGCGGCGACCTATATCCTCCTGAACCTGACCGCCGACATCATCGGCATCGTCACCAACCCGCGATTGTTGCACCCCAGATGAGCGAGCAGCCCGAAACCTACGCCGCCGCTGCCGAAGTCGGTGCGGTCAGAAAGCGCCGCACCCGTCTTGAGCGGTTCAGCTTGCTGATGAAATCGGCCCCGCCCAGCGCCTGGTTCGGCATGATCGTGGTCGCGCTTTACATCCTCGTGGCCATTTTTGCCGATGTCATCGCCCCCTATGGCGAGGCGGAGATCCATCCGGTTCCCTTCGCCCCCTGGAGCGATGAGTTCATCTTCGGAACCGACCAGATCGGCCGTGACGTGCTCACGCGGCTGATCTATGGCGCCCGCAACACCATGGGCATTGCGCTGGCCACCACCTTCCTGTCGTTCCTTATCGGCGGCGGCCTTGGTCTTGTGGCGGCGATCAACCGCAGTTGGCTCGATCAGGGGCTCAGCCGGTTCGTTGACGTGCTGATGGCCATCCCCAGCCTGATCTTCGCGCTGATGCTGCTGTCGATCTTCGGCTCGACCATCACCAGCCTGATCCTGATCATCGCGGTTCTCGATTCCACCCGCGTCTTCCGCCTCACCCGCTCCGTCGCCGTCAACGTCGCGGTGATGGACTATGTCGAGGCCGCGCGCCTGCGCGGCGAAGGCCTGGGCTGGGTGATGCGGCGGGAAATCCTGCCCAACATCATGCCCCCGCTGGTCGCAGAATTCGGCCTGCGCTTCTGCTTCGTGTTCCTCACCATCGCGGCGCTGTCGTTTCTCGGCGTCGGCATTCAGCCGCCGACCGCGGATTGGGGGTCCATGGTCCGCGCCAATGCCTCGCTGATCCAGTTTGCAAAATACGACATGACAGCAGCCATCACGCCACTGCTGCCGGCAGCCGCCATCGCGCTGCTCACCGTGGCCGTCAACTTCATCGTTGACTGGTTCCTGCAGAAAACCAGCGGGCTTCGCGAATGACCGACAACCACGAACCCAATCATGACATTCTGCTCAAGATGCGCGACATCCGCATCGATGGCTTTTCCGACGAGCAGTGGCATCCCATCATCAAGGGCGTCGACCTGACCCTTCGCCGCGGCGAGATCATGGGACTGATCGGCGAATCGGGGGCCGGAAAATCGACGCTTGGCAAGGCCGCGATGGGCTACACCCAACCCGGCTGCAAGCTGACCGGCGGTTCGATCCTGTTTGACGGCATCGATCTTGCAAAAGCCAGCGACAGGGAAAAGCGCAGGCTCTGGGGCACGCGCATCGCCTATGTCGCCCAATCGGCCGCAGCCTCCTTCAATCCCGCCCATCGCCTGATCGACCAGACCGTGGAAGCGGCCAACCGGCGCGGGATCAGGCCCGACGCGGACTCGCGCACCGACGCGGTCGAGCTGTTCAGGGCCCTGCAATTGCCCAATCCCGAGACCATCGGCAGCCGTTATCCGCACCAGGTTTCCGGGGGGCAGCTGCAGCGGGTCATGACGGCCATGGCGATGTCGCCGCGCCCCGACCTGATCATATTCGACGAACCGACCACCGCCCTTGATGTGACCACCCAGGTCGAAGTGCTCTCGGCGATGCGCAACATCGTCGAGGAGTTCAACACTGCAGCAATCTACATCACCCACGACCTTGCCGTGGTTGCCCAGATGGCTGATTTCATCAAGGTGTTGCGCTACGGCGAGGAGGTCGAGCAGGCACCCACCCGCAAGATGCTGACCCAGCCCGAAGAAGCCTACACAAAATCGCTATGGTCTGTGCGGGCGCTGGAAAAGCCGGAGGTCAAGGGAGAGGACATCGTTCTCTCGATCAATCACGTCGACGCGGCCTACGGCCCGGTCAAGGTATTGCACGACGTCAACATTTCGATCCCGCGCGGGCGAACCGTTGCGGTGGTCGGCGAATCCGGATCGGGCAAATCGACAACCGCGCGGGTGATTACAGGACTGCTGCCACCATCGGCCGGAGAAGTGGTTTTCAACGGCGAACCCTTGCCCGCGGCACTCAAGGACCGCAGCAAGGATCAGTTGCAGAAGATCCAGATGATCTACCAGATGGCGGATACGGCCATGAACCCGCGGCAGACCGTCGAGGAAATCATCGGACGGCCGCTCGAATTCTATCTCGGGCTCACCGGCAAGGCTCGCGAAGCCAGGGTGATCAAACTGCTGGAGATGATCGAACTGGACGACAGTTTCATGGACCGGCTGCCTTCGGAACTGTCCGGCGGACAGAAACAGCGCATCTGCATTGCCCGTGCACTTGCTGCAAACCCGGAAGTCATCATCTGCGACGAAGTCACCTCCGCGCTCGATCAGATCGTTCAGGAAGGCATTCTGCAACTGCTGTTGCGGCTGCAAAAGCAGTACAACATCACCTATCTCTTCATCACCCATGACATTGCCACGGTGAAGGCGATTTCCGACGAGATCGTGGTGATGCTGCAGGGCAAGGTGGTCGAACAGGGGCTCAAGAGCGAAATCCTCGCGCCGCCGTTTCCGGACTACACCGAACTCCTGCTGTCTTCGGTCCCGGAAATGGATCCCGACTGGCTCACCAATCTTCTGGCAGATCGCAACACCTGACTCGCTTGAGCACGTGGTTTAGCGTGCTGCCATAAGTGCAGGAAGATCGGCAACCGATCCAATCAGAACATCCGCCAGCGCCTCGAGGGTCTGGCGTGTGCCGGTTCCCGAGAGCACCCCGATGGCGGCACCCGCGGCGGCAGCCCGCGCCATCTCCATGTCATGGCCGTTGTCGCCAACCATGGCGATCTGGGAAGGATGCAAGCCCAGATGCATGGCAAAGGCCAGCAGCATGCCCGGTTCGGGTTTCGGCCCATGGCCGCTGTCATAGCCCGCGATAAACCCAACTTCGGAGGTCAGATCAAGCACGTCGACGGTGCGCCGGATACTGGCCTCCCCGTCGCTCGAGGCGATCCCGATTGCCATGCCGGAACCGGCGAGGCTTTGCATCAATGCTTTGAGATCGCAGATCGGCCAGGGCGATTCCGCGCCCTCGACAAAGGTCTTGTCGAGAAGCTGCATCAGCTCTTCGGGCTCGAAGGGGCTGCCGTGTACAACCATGTGCGCGGCGATTTCCCTGGCATTGGCGGCAGCAAACATGCTGTCTGCCCTGGTCTTGCCGGACACCGGATCCATGCCGCATTCGACAAGCAGGCGTTCAGCCAGCGCTGGGTCGCCGTCGGCCGCAATCAGCGCACCCTTGCGGTTGGTATCCGCCCAGGTCCGGTCAAAATCGACCAGTGTGCCATCCTTGTCGAACAGGATTGCCTTGATCTCGTGTCCCAGTTTGAATGTCATGATGCTTTTCCGGTTTGACACGAGCAGTGCCTCGCGATTGCATGTACGTCAACACCAAGGTGATCTCGAACATGAAGGACACATCCTTGCGCCCAGCCCCATACGACAGCTTGCTTGACGAAGAGACCTGGGCCTTCGTCGACAAATCGGTCGCCTTCTACCCCGAAAACGCGACCAGCCTCGATTATCAGGGCCAGCGCGACGTCTACGACGCGCTGTGCAAGGCCTTCGATGCGGGCCGTCCCTCCGGCGTATCGGTTCGCGATCATTCCCTCCCGGGGGCGGTCTCGCCAATCTTCGTACGCGAATACAGGCCGGCCAGCGCCACTCCGCAAGCAACCGTGCTGTATCTTCATGGCGGCGGCTTCATCCTTGGCGGGTTGGAGAGCCATGACAGCATCTGCGCCGAAATCTGTGACCGCACCGGATATGAAGTCGTGGCCGTCGACTACCGCCTGGCGCCCGAACACCTGCATCCGGCCCAGTTCGAGGATTCACTGGCTGCATTCCGGTTCATTGCCCGTAACCGTCGCCATCCCGTGATCCTCGCCGGTGACAGCGCCGGCGGCAATCTGGCTGCTGCGGTCTCTTGGGCGACGCGCGGTGAAGCGCATGTTCCCGCCGGACAGCTCCTGATCTACCCGGCACTGGGCGCGGATACATCCAGGGGCAGCTTTGTCACCCACATGAACGCGCCCATGCTGACCACCGCCGACATGCTCTATTATGACGAGTTGCGTTCGGGCGGTTCTTCTCCGACCGGAGATCCCCGCTTCACCCCGCTCGCCGCGGCCGATTTCACCGCAATGCCGCCAACCCTGGTCTTCACCGCTGAATGCGATCCGCTGGCAGGCGATGGCCCCGACTATTGCAACCGCCTGACCGCAGCTGGAGGCAAGGCGATCTGCTTTGAAGAGACCGGGCTCGTCCATGGCTACCTGCGCGCCCGGCACTCGGTCGGCCGCGCCCGAGACAGTTTCGACCGGATGATAACGGGCTTGAAGGCACTCGCCGCGAGCGAATGGGCCTATTGAGCACGGTCGACGGCGCTGCCGGCTTAGACAAACCGGCGTGGGATCCGTTCGTTCCATTCCTTGTCGAACATCACGGTGTCGTTCTCCGTCGCCGTCAGCCTGCCGGTTATGTGGAACCAGTCGCTGTCGCAGCGCATCTCCATTTCCGCGATCGTCCTGGTCCACCAGCTGTCGCGTCCCCCGGTCTGCTCCCAGCGGATATGCGCCGTTGCCGACAGCGGGTCGTCCGGCTGGATCGACCAGCGCTCATGCGTCTTGCTGCCGGAGATCAGACCATGCTGCAGATCCCTGTTCTCCCCCGCATCGTTGAGGATAGACGTGGTGATAACACCGGTCTCGGGATCGATCTCGGTGGTCCGCGTCGAGGCGGACGGCCGCAGGTTCTCATGCCGCCAGGGTTCGGCGCCAACCGGCTTTTCAAAGCTGCATTCATCCCTCTCGGCCAGCACGCTGCGGCAGGGAAGTTCAAGCATCCCCGCTTCAAGAGTTATCGTTGCGTTTTCCGGCGCGGGCCAGATGAACGGCCAGTAGCTGGTCGAAACCGCGATCCGCAACCGGTGCCCGGCAGGCAAGCGGTAGGCGATCTGGTCGAGCGTTACGGTCGCCTCGAAAGTCTCACCCGGAGTCAGCCGTTCCGGTGCCTCGGCGGAAGCCCGGTGCGTGAGATTGAGTACGCCCATGGTGATCAGCGCCGATGTCCCGTCCGGACGCAGGTCGCAAAGCCGCACAGCCACTTGCGCCAACGGTTTGTCGGACCTGGCGCGGATCACAAGCCGCGGCGCGCCAACGATGTCGAGCGTCTCCTCAAGCACAGCGCCGTCGAAGCACGCGGATCTCAGATCATCCGCTGTTTGCTCATCGGGCAGTTCCGGCCCATAGGCGAACGGGAAATACTCGCCCGTCTGGCTGCCACAATCCACCGGTGAGCAGATTGCAACAGCTTTGCTCATGGCGCCCTGCCCGAGGCTGCCGTCACCGAGAGCAAACTCTTTCGAAACGATCCCCGCCGCCGGCCATTCGGCTTCGGCAATCCATCGTCCCGGCCGTTCATCCACCCAGCGCTCCGGCGCGATGCTGTCCATCAGCCAGGCCCGGTAGGCCGGCAGGTTTTCTGCGCCATTGTCGATGCCCTTGAGCCAATGGTCCCACCAGCGCCTGGCTTCCTGCAGGAAACCGATCCGCGGTTCTGGTCCGGCGTAGTGGGGATACTTGTGGATCCACGGACCGACAATGCCCTTGACCGGGGCTTCGAGGTGCTCGACGAGGTTCGAGATCGTGTTGCGGTAACCGTCATGCCAGCCGCCAATCGACAGCACCGCCGCCTCGATCGCACCATAGTCTTCGCAGATAGAACCATGTTTCCAGTAGTCGTCCCGCGTCTGCCGCGAGATCCATTCGCGCGCCAGAAACGGCATTTCCCGCAAACGGTTGAGCCACTGTTCCCGCCAACCAGGCCCCATCAGCAACGGATCCGGCGGACGCGACGAATAGGACAGCATGTTCGCCGCCCAGCCGAAATTCTCGCCCAGCAGGCAGCCACCCTTGAAATGGATGTCATCGGCAAAGCGGTCGGCCGTCGAGCAGATGGTGATGATCGCCTTCAGCGCCGGAGGCCTCAGTGCCGCAACCTGCAGCGAATTGAAGCCGCCCCAGGAAATTCCCATCATCCCGGCGGTCCCCGAGCACCAGGGCTGGCTCACCGCCCATGCGATCACGTCGCAGGCATCCTGCAATTCCTGCGGCGTGTATTCATCCTCCATCACGCCTTCGGAATCGCCGTTGCCGCGCATGTCGACCCGGATACAGGCATAGCCCTGTCCCGCCATCCATGGATGGGTCAGGCTGTCACGAACGATCGTGCCATCGCGTTTGCGGTAAGGAAGATGCTCCAGAATGACCGGAACCGGGTCGTCTTCCGCATCTTTCGGTATCCAGATCCGGGCCGACAACCGGCAGCCGTCGGGCATCTCGATCGACTGGTCCTCGATCTCGATGATCTTGCGCGCAAACCCGGTTTCGGTCTCCGGCATGAATGACGCCATGACATGTCTCCCCGACAGTTGAACAGGCTCGAACCTGTCATGCCGGAACCGCGCTGCGCAATGGCCTTGGCGGCAGATTGTGGAAAACGGATTGAACCGATGGAGGTACGCAAAACTGCTCCGCCTGCTCCTTTCAGCATCGGTGCATTGTCAGGTGGCATGCAGCGGGCTTACCAGCCCGCGCGGGCCTTTTCCTTCGGGTGAAAGCGCACCGCCGGAAATCGCGGCAACGATCTCGATACCATGCTGCTCAAGCACGCGAAATGCGTCTTGATGCTCCTCAAAGGCGATGATGCGGCCCGGAGACAGGACAATTGGCGCAAGCCGCCTCAGTCCCTGCGATACAGGAGGCTGCTGATGCCGGACGTCGATAAGGTCCAGTTCCTTGACGGCCAATCCCTCCGCCAGCGCGTCGAGGAACGGCAATCTGCAAGGTTCGATCCCGAGCGGCGCGCCGGGATTGGCCGATCGGACCAGAAACGAGTTCGCACGGCCAAGCAGGTTCTCGTCGACCAGCATGCAATCGCGGCTGAGCGGCAAAAAACAGTCATCGAGACACGCGCAATCCGTCCCGGTCAGATCAAGCCAGAACACGGCGCCACTGCAGTCCTGGCGAAACAGCGATGCTGCCAACAGCGACAGCGCCTGCACGCTTGTGTTGGCTGTGATCGCTCCGACCCAGATCCTGTCACCTGGCATGGCGATGTCATTGCCACTGACCGGCGGGCACGACCGGTCGGCCCCATCGGCGCTCAGCCAGAACTCGAACCGGGACTGGTCAAACAGCGGCGCGAAGTTGAGCACGGTCGCAAGGGTGATCGTATTGGCTCTGGCGCTCCGCCCTTTCGGTTGGGCAAGCACCACTCCGCCATCAATCACGCGGAACCGTTCGCGCAAATGCATGACCCCGTCGAGTGGCGGCAGCAACCAGTGGGAATTCTCGTCAAAGCTTGGACCCACACGCTCAAATCCCGAAGGCAGATCGCCCGTCTTCATCCCCTCCATGAGACAGCGCGTAAGTGTTTCGGCAGGCTGCTCGCTCAGCCACGAGATGATATCGCAACCCGCATTGCCCAGTTCATGATCGGCTCCGGTCATCCGCCGCTCGAGAATCCAATCCCGTGCATCCGCAAAGCCCAGGGCCGAACGCAAGAGCACATCCATGCGCCTGACAGACACGCCGGCTGCTTCCAGTTCCCGCACCATTCGCTGATGTTGCCGTGAAGCCGGATCCACTCCTCTTTCACCGCCCCAGCCTATGACGCCCAAAGGGTTGCACACCGGTCCCTGGACCAGAACGTCGCGCAGAACGCCGATATCATTGATGACGGAAACTGGTGTGCCGGACCGGGTCATGATTTTCCCACCTCCAGGCGCATTGGCGCTGGTTGATGAAACCATGCTCCGTCTAAAGCGATACCCGCACATTGACGTTCGTCAATGCGGGAACCTCGCCTGTCCATGCTTGACGGCAAGCGCGCGGAACCGCGCCACATTCGATCCGTATCGCTCAGTAAGAGGCGATCCGGTTGAGATCTTCCCGGGTTTCGCCCGAGTGGCTGATGAGCGCGTTGGCGTCAATCAGTTCGAAATGCTTGGCATTGATGATGCGGATTACCTTTGCCCGCGCCAGGGTCTGTATGTTGCGGCTGAGCGTCTCGGGTGTCGTTCCGAGATAATCGGCGATATCCCTGCGGCTCAGCGGGATATGCACGACCGATGGCGATGCATCGCCGCCTTCCCGATGCTGGTTTCTCGACCGTCGCGAGAACACATAGAGCAGTGTTGCCACGCGTTGCATCGTGGTGTGACCATTGGTGATCGCAGCCCACTCCCGGACCGCATCGAGTTCGTCGAGCTTGGCCTTGAGCATCTCGTGTTCAACGGTGGGATGGTCCGCGAGAAACCGCTCGAAGCCGGAACGGTTCATGGCGCACAGCGTCACATCTGTAACCGCCTCGTAGGAGAATTGCGATTCCTCGGCAAAAAGGCGCCCGAAAAAGTCCGATGGAAACAGAAGCCCGACAATATGGTCGTCGCCACTGGCCGATGCACTCGAGAGTTTGACAACACCCTCGACGATATTACCGACAATGTCGCTGACCTCTCCCTGCCCCTGGATGACGGTGCCGCGCACAAACTTGCGGACATGCGATATGCGGTTGAGTTGCGCCATCGCGTCTGCTGACGCAGCGCTGCAGACAGACCGGTTGTGAATCGGGCAATTCGTGCATTTGCCGCACGAACAGGCAAGATCAACGGCATTGTCCATATGCACATTCCTGCTCGACCGGGGCCCAGGTCCACAGGCGGCCTGATCGCATGAAGAAACATCCGGGCCACCTGGGGTTCGCGGCGCAGTCAATCGCACTGCCGGTAAGGCGTCAAGGACTAACCCGTACGACCTTTGATTGAAAAACCGCCGTCGCGACTACGCCGATCAGTGTAAGCGATGATCACAGGCGCCATTCGCTTGTTCGAGAATTCGAACCACCTCCTGATCATCGACCTGCCGGAAATCCCGGTAATGTGCTCCAACGGCCCGAAAGGAAGACGGAATTTCCAGACAAATCACATCCTCGGCCAGTGCATGCAACTTCTCCACAACATCGACTGGCGCCACCGGCAGTGCAACGATCAACCGCGTGGCGCCGCGTTCGCGCAACACCCGGAGGGCGATGCGCAACGTGGCTCCTGTGGCAGCGCCATCGTCAACGACGATCACCGGTCTGCCTTTGACTGCAAGGGTCGGCCGGTCCCCGCAGTAAAGCCGTTTCCGGCGCTCGAGCTCAGGCAGGACCTCCTGTGCCAGATCTCGGACCTCTTCATCATCGAGTCCGAGTTGGTCACAAACCTCCCGGTTGATCGTCAATTGCATCTTCTCGCCATCACTGATCGCACCAATGGCGACCTCCGGATATCCCGGCGCACCGACCTTTCGCACCAGCAGAATATCGAGCGGCAGATCCAGTGCCTCGGCAACCTGCTCAGCCACCGGCACCCCGCCACGCGGCAGCGCCACCACGAGCGCCATCTTGTGGTCGAAACCGGACAATTGCCGGGCGAGCTCCCGGGCAAGTTTCTGACCGGCGTCGTTTCGGTCCGCAAACATCGCCTTCTCCCCACGCGTGAAGTCGAGCATCAACCGTGGCAAGATAGCGTACTGGATCGCGTAGCCATTGACCGGCATCAAAACCGCAATGCCAGTCCGCCCCACTCAGCCCTGTGCAAGCGCGGCCGGCCTGAGCGCTTCGATTGCGGCGGGAAGATCGAGCAGGCTGGAAATGACCCGGTCCGCGCCAAGTTTATCGGCGGGCACATTGGTGTAGCCGCCATGCACCGCCACGCTTGCCATGTTGGCGGCCTTTGCCGCGCCGATGTCGGCCGGACTGTCGCCCACCATCAAGGCTCGGCTGGCCGCAACTCCCATAACCGAAAGTGCGTGATGCAGCATGTCGGGCTCGGGCTTGCGCGCCGGCCCGGTATCGCCGCCGACCACGACCGCCACCTGCCCGTCGATCCCGAAATGCCTCAGGATTTCGTGGGTAAAGGCTTCAGGCTTGTTGGTGACCACACCAATCCTGACGCCTGCCCGATGATAGTTCGAAATCAGTTCCAGCGCGCCTGGCATGGCGACCGTGTGCCGGATCAGATGCTTGCCGTAGATCCCCATCATCCGGTCGGTCGCAGCATTCAGCGCATCGCCTTCATACTGCGTCCCTACCGATGCATAGGCCCGCTCTACAAGCTTCTTGACCCCGTTGCCGATCATGCCGCGAACCGCGTCCACGCTCACCACCGGCAGGTCATCGCCCAACAGCAGCTCATTCACCGCAGCGGCAATATCGGGCACTGAATCGATCAGCGTTCCATCTAGATCGAAAAGAATTGCCTCGGGCCAGCCGGACGGGACACTCTTGTTAACCGACGCATCAATCACGCATTTTCCTTCCACTTGATCGAACACCCCATCGAGGCGATCTGGTCTTCCGGCCCCTTGCCGGTCTCCGCCACATGGCGCATCGCCTCGTAGAGGTCACGCCTGAGATCCGCTGGTCCGGACTGCTTGCGCGACGCGTCGAGCCGCCCGCGATATTGCAGTTCCATCTGAGCATTGAAGCCGAAAAAATCCGGCGTGCAGACCGCACCCCAGGCAAGCGCCACGGACTGGTCTTCATCATAGAGATACGGGAACGAAAATCGATGCGCTCCGGCAAAGAGCTTCATGTTTTCAAATGAATCTTCGGGATAGGCCTCGACGTCATTGGACGAGATCGCCACGAAGCCGATGCCGATGTCGGCCAGGTCCTCGGCGTCGCGCACGATCCGGTCGATCACCGCCTTGACGTAGGGGCAATGGTTGCAGATGAAGGCCACCACCAGCCCATTTTCGCCGGCCTGATCAAGAACATTGCGGGCCTGTCCGTCGACGCCGATCAATCGGGCGTCACTCGGTTTCCATCCAAAATCACACAAGGGGGGAATTGCGGCCATTGGACGTCTCCTCGATCAGTTCCGGTAACAAGTCTTAGCGCAGCGCGCCATCGGATGCCGCGCGAATGGCTTCGATATTGGTTTTATACGCTGTTTGTGTCCCTCCTTTGAACACAGCGGATCCTGCAACCAGCACATTGGCGCCGGCGGCCGCCACCAGCGGCGCGGTTTCGGGCGTCACGCCTCCATCGATCTCGATGTCGATCGGCCGGTCGCCGATCATGCTCTTCACCCGCGCCACCTTGTCGACCACCGCCGGGATGAAGTTCTGTCCGCCGAAACCCGGGTTGACCGTCATCAACAGGATCAACTCGAGCCGGTCGAGCACGTATTCAATGACGCTTTCCGGCGTCGACGGGTTGAGCGAGACCCCGGCCTTCTTGCCAAGATCGCGGATCGCCTGCAGCGACCGGTCGAGATGTTTTGTCGCCTCGGCATGCACCGTGATGATGTCACAGCCGGCATCGGCAAAGGCCGCCAGGAAGGGATCGCATGGCTCGATCATCAAATGGCAATCGAAGATCTTGCCGGTGCGGTTGCGCACCGCCTTGATGATCGGCGGACCGAAGGTGATGTTGGGCACATAATGCCCGTCCATCACGTCGAGATGAATCCAGTCGGCACCTGCCGCGACGACCGCTTCGATCTCGTCACCCAGCCTAGAGAAATCAGCCGACAGGACAGAGGGCGCGATGATGGTCTTTGTCATGCCCCCGCCTCCGCTTGACCGTCCGGGATGCCCATGGTGAACACCCGGCTGACCTTCAGGTCCTCGGCCGTGATCGTCGACAGGTCTTCCGCCGTCATCGGTCCGGTGGCAGTCGAGAACAGCCGGTTGGCCTGCCGCAGCCGCGCCCGGTCGAGAGCGTTGCGGATCGAGCGCGCATTGGCGAAATGCGGCTGCTGCCGCCTGAGCCGGATATAGCGCTGCATCAGATCGTGGGCTTCATCGTCAAAATGATAGGTCTGCTGCTTGAGCATGCCATCGGCGATCTTCAGCAGCTCCGCCTCGCTGTAGTCGGGAAACTCGATATGGTGGGCGATGCGTGACCGGAACCCGGGATTGCTCTCGAAGAACTTGTCCATCCGGTCGGCATACCCGGCAAGGATCACCACCAGATCCTCGCGGTTGTTCTCCATCACCTGCAGCAGGATCTCGATCGCTTCCTGGCCGTAATCGCGCTCGTTGTCGGGCCGGTAGAGGTAATAGGCCTCGTCGATGAACAGCACCCCGCCCATCGCCTTCTTCAGGATTTCCTTGGTCTTGGGCGCGGTGTGGCCGATATATTGCCCGACCAGGTCATCGCGCGTCACCGACACCAGATGGCCTTTGCGGACGTAGCCGAGCCGGTGCAGGATATTGGCCATCCGCATCGCCACCGTGGTCTTGCCGGTGCCGGGATTGCCGGCGAAATTCATGTGCAGCGTCGGCGTCTCGTGGCTGAGCCCCATCGCCTTTCGGGCCCGCTCGACGATCAGCATCGCGGCGATCTCGCGGATCCGCTGCTTGACCGGTTTGAGCCCGATCAGCTCGCGGTCGAGTTCGTCCAGCACCTCGGCGACACCGGATTTTTTGTATTCCTCGCGCAGGTCGATCGCAGTCGGCAAGGCCTCTGCTTCATCAGGCGCAATCAGGTCAGCGGCGTCGGCCATCATGGTCTCCTCAACGATTGCCGCCGGCCCGGTGATGCGGGCCGGCGGGAGATTTCAGATCAGCGCCGCGCCGCGTCCCACGAGTAGGTCTGGCTGCGCGAGCGCACATCGGTGCGCGTCATCTGCAGTTTCAGCTCTTCCTTCGGCCGGTTGACGATGAAGCTCATCATCACCGTCTCGAACCCCCGCGAGGAATCAAACGCGTTGATCTTTATGTAGCTGTCGCCATGCGCCTTGCGGCAGTCGTCGAGCTCCATCATCGCGCCCTTGGGGTCCTTCAGATCGAACATCGGGTGGCCCCACATCTCCCAGTAGGTGTTCCTGGGATGCGGATCGTCGGTGTACTCGATGCCGACGGCCCATTCGCGCGACAGGCAATACTCGATCTGGGCGGAAATCTGCTCGTCGCTGAGGTCGGGCAGAAAGGAAAAGCAGCCTTGGGTGATACGCATGTGTATGTCCTTCTCGATCGGGCTTACATGGAGACCGACGCGGTCGGCACGAAGTCCGACGTGTCTGTCGATGTGTAGTTGAAGGTGATGTTGCCCCAGGTCTCAAGCGCGGCTTCCAGCGGCTTGCACCACTTGGCGGCAGCGCGAAGGATATCCGGACCCTCGTTGGCGATATCACGGCCTTCGTTGCGGGCGAGCACCATCGCCTCGAGCGCAACCCGGTTGGCCGTGGCCCCGGCCTGGATGCCCATCGGATGACCGATGGTGCCGCCGCCGAACTGCAGCACCACGTCGTCGCCGAACAGGTCAAGCAGCTGGTGCATCTGCCCGGCATGGATGCCGCCCGAGGCCACCGGCATGACCTTCTTGATGTCGGCCCAGTCCTGCTCGAAGAAGATGCCGCGCTGCAGGTCGACCTCGTTGCGGGTCTCGCGGCAGACATTGTAGTAGCCCTGCACGGTCAGCGGATCGCCCTCGAGCTTGCCCACCGCCGTGCCGCAATGCAGGTGATCGACACCGGCAAGCCGCAGCCACTTGGCAATCACGCGGAACGAGATGCCGTGGTTCTTCTGCCGGGTGTAGGTGCCATGACCGGCGCGGTGCATGTGAAGGATCATGTCGTTCTGGCGGCACCATTCCGAGATCGACTGGATCGCGGTCCAGCCGACGATCAGGTCGACCATGACGATGACCGAGCCCAGCTCCTTGGCGAACTCGGCGCGGCGGTACATTTCCTCCATCGTGCCGGCGGTGATGTTGAGATAGTGGCCCTTGATCTCGCCGGTCTCGGCGGTCGCCTTGTTGACCGCTTCCATGCAATAGAGAAAACGGTCGCGCCAGTGCATGAACGGCTGCGAGTTGATGTTCTCGTCATCCTTCATGAAGTCGAGCCCACCCTTCAGACCCTCATAGACCACGCGGCCATAGTTCTTGCCCGAAAGCCCGAGTTTGGGCTTGGTCGTTGCGCCGAGCAGCGGCTTGCCGAACTTGTCGAGCCGCTCGCGCTCGACCACGATGCCGGTGGGTGGTCCCTTGAAGGTCTTGCAGTAGGCCACCGGAAACCGCATGTCCTCGAGCCGCGCCGCCTTCAGCGGCTTGAACGAGAACACGTTGCCGATGATCGACGCCGTCAAATTGGCGATCGAGCCCTCCTCGAACAGGATCAGGTCATAGGCGACATAACAGAAATACTGCCCCGGCGTGCCCGGAACCGGATCCACCCGGTAGGCCTTGGCGCGGTACTGGTCGCAGGCCGTCAGGCGGTCGGTCCAGACCACGGTCCAGGTCGCCGTAGAACTTTCGCCGGCGACCGCGGCGGCCGCCTCGATCGGATCGACGCCTTCCTGCGGCGTGATCCGGAACAGCGCGATCAGGTCGGTGTCCTTGGGCACGTAATCGCCGTCCCAGTAGCCCATCTGCGCATATTTGAGCACGCCGGCCTTGTAGCGTTCCTTGCCCTTGATCTCGGTTTTTGCGTCCGTATTCATGGCGTTGACCTCTCTTCTTGAATCTCTCCGTCAGGAGCTTGAATCGGTTTCTCAGGCAGCCTTGGCTGTGGTGGCTTGCGGATCGAGCGTGCCGCTGGCATAGCGTGCCGCCATGTCGTCCATCGCGATCACCCGGATTTTCGATGCCTGTCCGGCGGTTCCGAAGGCCTCGAAGCGGTCGCGGCACAGATCACGCATGGCGTCCATCGCCGGTTTGAGGAACTTGCGCGGATCGAATTCGCTGGCCTTGGAAGTGGCGATCTTGCGGAACTGCCCGGTCATCGCCATGCGGCAATCGGTGTCGATATTGACCTTGCGCACGCCGTGCCGGATGCCCCGGACGATCTCCTCGACCGGAACGCCGAAAGTCTGCGGCATCTCGCCGCCAAACTCGTTGATGATGTCCTGCAGCTCCTGCGGCACAGAGGAAGAACCGTGCATCACCAGATGGGTGTTTGGGATCTTGCGGTGGATCGCCTCGATCACACCCATCGCCAGGATGTCGCCGTCGGGCTTGCGCGAGAACTTGTAGGCGCCGTGCGAGGTGCCGCAGGCGATCGCCAGCGCGTCTACCCTGGTGCGAAGCACGAAATCGAGCGCCTGGTCCGGATCGGTCAGCAGCTGGTCATGCGAGAGCTTTCCCTCGGCGCCCGAGCCGTCCTCGGCCTCCGCCTCGCCGGTCTCGAGCGATCCCAGAACACCCAGCTCGCCTTCCACCGATGCTCCGACCCAGTGCGCCATCCGCGCCACCCGTTCGGTGATCGTCACGTTGTAATCGTAGGACGCCGGCGTCTTCATGTCGGCTTCGAGCGACCCGTCCATCATCACCGAGGTGAAGCCGTGGCGGATCGCGCTCATGCAGGTGGCTTCGTTGTTGCCGTGGTCCTGGTGCATGCAGATCGGGATATCCGGATACATCTCGGTCAGCGCGTCGATCATTTTCGACAGCATGATGTCGCCGGCATAGGAACGCGCGCCGCGCGAGGCCTGAATGATCACCGGCGCATTGCACGCCTTGGCCGCCTCCATGATGGCGAGCCCCTGCTCCATGTTGTTGATGTTGAAAGCCGGCACGCCGTAGCCTTGGTCGGCGGCGTGATCGAGCAGTTGACGAAGGGTGATACGGGCCATTGGGATCTCCTGTCAGGCTGAAGGGGCGAAGGTCGGTGTCGGCTCGGGCAGCAGTTTCGCAAGCTCCCTGATCCAGACGGATGCACTCTCGGGCATGCCGCCCGGCACAGCGAAATAGTCACCGAGTGCGCTCAGGCGGATGGCGAAGGTCCGGCTGCGGCGCTGGGCTTCGGGATGAAACCGCAGGTTCTCGAGAAGAGCGATCGCGCCGTCGGGCGTTGCGGCAAGGCCGGATTCGGCAACCGGACCGACGCAATCGCCGACGAAATGCACCGGAAGTCCGGTCAGTTGCTCAAGCGGCTCAACCAGATGGCGCAGCGACAGGGTCGGGTTCACATCCCCACCGGGATCGTCATAGCCGGCGATCACCGCCACCCGGGCGCCGCGAACGGCGAGATTGCGCAGGCCGGCGGCGAAATCCGCATCAAGACCCTTGCCCAGGTCGCAGCGGACCAGCACCGTCCGGTCCTGAAGGTCGGTCACGCCGCTCATGCCCCGGCCCTGCCTGTCAGTTCAAGCGCCAGTCCGGCAACCCGTTCGGCGGTGATGCCGAAATGCTCGTAGAGTTCCGCGGCGGGCGCGGATGCGCCGAAACCGTCCATGCCGACAAAGGCGCCCTCCGGGCCGATCCAGCGGTCCCAGCCCATCCGGGCCGCGGCTTCGACCGCAATCCGCGGAGCGGTTCCAAGCACCTCGTCGCGGTAGCCCTGATCCTGCGCTGCAAACTTTTCCCAGCACGGCATCGAGACGACTGCGGCGCTGATCCCGTTGAGGTCGAGCAACTGCTCGGCCGCCTTGCGGGCGATCTCGACTTCCGATCCGGTCGCAAGCAGCGTGACATCGCGCTTGCCTTTCGGCTGGTGCAGCACATAGCCGCCCCGCGCCGACAGGTTCTCGGCCGACCCGGTATCGCGCAGCATCGGCAATCCCTGGCGCGACAGCGCCAACACGCTCGGCGTCGACCGGTCCCTGAGCGCCAGTTCCCAGCATTCCGCCGTCTCGATGATATCGGCGGGCCGGTAGACATTCATGTTGGGCGTCGCCCGAAGCATCGCCAGATGCTCGACCGGCTGATGCGTCGGCCCGTCCTCGCCGAGCCCGATGGAATCATGGGTCAGCACATAGACCACCCCCTGCTCCATCAATGCCGACAGCCGCATGCCGCCGCGCGCATAATCGGAGAACACCAGGAAGGTACCGCCATAGGGAATGAACCCGCCATGCAACGCCAGCCCGTTCATTACCGCCGCCATGGCGTGTTCGCGGATACCGTAGTGAACGTACCGGCCCTTGAACCGTTTCGGCCGGATGCTCTCGGTCTGCGAGGTCTGGGTCAGGTTGGAACCGGTCAGGTCCGCCGATCCGCCGATCGTCAGCGTGGTGGCGCCATTGATCACCTCGAGCGCCATCTGCGAGGCCTGGCGGGTGGCGACCTTGGTGGCCTTCTCAAGATGCTCCTTGCGGAAGGCGGCGAGTTTGCGGAACACGCTCTCCGGCAGCTCACCCGACAGCGTGCGGTCAAACGCGGCCGCATTGCGCGCCGCTGCATGCCGCTCCTGCCATTGCCTGCGGGCGGCATGCCCGCGTTTCGCCACCGATTCCCAGGCGGATTTGATGCCGGCGGGAACGGTGAACGAATCATGCGGCCAGCCGAGCGCCTCGCGGGCTCGGGCGATTTCCTCCTTGCCCAGCGGCGCGCCATGGGTCTTGTGCGACCCTTGCATCGTTGGCGCGCCCTTGCCGATCGTGGTTCGGCAGGCAATCAGGGAGGGCCTGGCGCTCTTGCGCGCATTCTCGATGGCGGCAGCGACGGCGTCCGCATCATGGCCATCGACCTTCTGAACATCCCAGCCCGCGGCCTTGAACCGCATGGGCTGGTTCATCGACGTCGAGAGGGAGGTGGCTCCGTCGATGGAGATCTCATTGTCGTCCCACAGCACGATCAGCTTTTTCAGCTTCAGGTGGCCGGCAAGATCGATCGCCTCATGGCTGATACCCTCTTGCAGGCAGCCGTCGCCGGCGATCACATAGGTGAAATGGTTGACGAGCTTGCGGCCGAACCGCGCCGCCATCATTTCCTCGCCGAGCGCCATGCCGACGGCTGTCGTGATCCCCTGCCCCAGCGGCCCGGTGGTGGTCTCAACTCCAAGGGTGTGGCCATATTCCGGATGACCGGGGGTTTTTGATCCCCATTGCCGGAAGGCTTTCAGTTGCTCCATCGGCATGTCGGAATAGCCGATGAGATGATTGATGGCATAGATCAGCATCGAACCGTGCCCGGCCGACAGAACGAACCGGTCGCGGTCGGCCCAGTCCGGCATCGACGGGTCGATGCTGATGAAGCGGTTGAACAGCACCGTGGCGACATCGGCCATGCCCATCGGCATGCCGGGATGGCCGGAATTGGCCGCCTGGACTGCGTCCATGGCAAGGAAGCGGATGGCGTTCGCCATGTCGCGTTCGCTGGTGCTGTCGGAAGCTGCGATGGCTTGGGAAATGTTCATGACGGCCTCCTCAGGACATGCGGCGCTTGCGCTCGACCAGCTTGTGGATCAGCGGCGTGAAGATGAGCTGCATGGCGAGATCGAGCTTGTCGCCCGGCACGACGATGGAATTGGCGCGCGACATGTAGCTGTTCTGGATCATCGACAGCAGGTAGGGAAAATCGATGCCGCGCGGATTGGCGAAGCGGATCACCAGGATCGATTCAGCCGGCGTCGGAATCCAGCGTGCGATGAACGGGTTCGAGGTGTCGACGATCGGCACCCGCTGGAAATTGATGTCGGTCAGCGAAAACTGCGGGCAGATGTAATGCACGTAATCCGGCATCCGCCTGAGGATGGTGTCGGTGACAGCCTCCGTGGAGTAGCCGCGCGCCGCCTTGTCGCGATGGATCTTCTGGATCCATTCGAGATTGATCACCGGCACCACGCCGATCTTCAGATCGCAATGCTGCGCCAGGTTGACCTCGTCGGTGACGACGCAGCCATGCAGGCCCTCGTAAAACAGCACGTCGCTGTCGCCGAATTCCTCCCATTCGGTGAAGGTGCCCGGCGCCGCGCCATAGCGCTCGGCCTCCTCGTCGTCGTGGATGTAGTGCCGGGTGCGGCCCTTGCCGCGCCTTCCATACTCCTCGAATACGCTCTCGAGGATTTTCAGCTCATTGGCTTCGGCGTTGAAATGGGTGAAGTCACGGCCTTGTGCCTTTTCCGCTGCGACCTTGTCCTTCATCGCCTGGCGGTCGAAGCGGTGGAATGCGTCGCCCTCGATAAAGGACGCAGTGACCTTCTCACGGGCAAAGATCTTCTTGAAGGTCTGCTCGACCGTCGTGGTGCCCGCGCCGGACGAGCCCGTAATGGATATGATGGGAAATTTAGCTGACATGATGGATCAAACCCTGAAAAGACCGCGGTTACCGAACAGAGGCGAGCGCTCGCTGATCATCTCCGGATCGACGTGATAGCGGGCGATGCGCTCGACCTTAGATTTCGAACCGAAGATCAGCGGAATGCGCTGGTGCAGGCTGGTGGGCTGGATATCGAGGATGCGGTGGACGGAATCGGTCGCTGCACCGTCGGCCTGCTCGACCAGAAAGGCGATCGGGTTGGCCTCGTAGACCAGCCGGATGCGGCCCGAGCCGTAGCCCTTGCGCTTGTCGGCCGGATAGAGAAACACGCCGCCACGGATGAGAATGCGGTAGCAATCGGCCACCAGCGACGCGATCCAGCGCATGTTGAAGTCTTTCTCCCGCGGCCCCTCGCTGCCGGCGAAACAATCGTCGACATAGAGCCGGATCGGCTCTTCCCAATGCCGGTAATTCGAGACGTTGATCGCGAATTCCGACGCATTGTTCGGGATAGACACGCAGTCATAGGCCTCGATGAAATCCCCATATTTGCTTGAATGAATGAAAATCCGCGTGCCGGTGCCTACCGTCAGGACCAGCGCTAGTTGCGGCCCATAGATGAAGAAACCCGCGGCCAGTTGCGCCGTGCCGGGTTGCAGGAACGCCTGCTCGGAGTTGGATTTCGGATCACCGGTGACCGGCAGAATCGAGAATATCGTGCCGATCGAGACATTGGTCTCGATGTTGGAAGAGCCATCGAGCGGATCGATCGCCAGCGCCAGCGGCTTGGCGGGATCAATCAGGATCGCCCCGGTATTTTCCTCCGAACCGTAAAGCGCGACCGGCACCTCCCGGATCGCCTGAAGAAAGATCCCGTCGGCCACGACATCAAGATCCTTCTGGATATCGCCATCGGTATTCGAGCTGCCGCGCGAGGCCGCGAAGCCTGCATTGAGCGCGCCTTGCGTTGTCAGCTTGCGGACCTCGAGAGCGGCCTTGGCCAATGCGCCAATGGTTGCCGAGACGGCTTCACTGTGCGGCTTCTGGGTGAATGACCCTGAACGCAAGAATGCGAGTAACGATTGCCCTGACATTGCGGTTCTCCTCCCGAGCCACAATGAATAGGCACTTCCGCATATTTGTAAATTTTAACTTATTGACCGTTTATATAAGTTTATCTTACACATATTCGATGCTCAATATCTCCATCCGCCAGATGCACACGCTGCTCGCCATACAAAGGCACGGCAAGATTTCCGCCGCGGCGAAGTCGCTCGGGCTGACCTCTCCGGCGGTGACGCTGCAATTGCAGCAGCTGGAACAGGAGCTTGGCTGCCAGTTGTTCCTGCGTTCCAAGTCCGGCGCGCAACCGACAGAAATCGGCGAGATCGCCATTCAAACCGCTCGCCGCATTGTCAACGAGGTGACCTCGCTCGGCGAAACCGTCCAGGCTCACAAGGGCGTTGCCGCGGGGACAATCCGGCTGGGCGTCGTCTCCACCGGCAAGTATTTCGCGCCGCGCGTCATCGCCGCCTTCACGGCGCTGCATCCCGGCATATCGATGACGCTGGTCGCGGCCAACCGTTCCGAGATCATTCAGAAGCTGCACGATCACGATATCGATATCGCCCTGATGGGCCGCCCGCCGACATCGTTCGGGGTCAACGCGACCCTGTTCGGCGACCATCCGCTGGTCTTCATCGCCAGTCCGGATCACCCGCTGGTCGGCAAACTCGACATCAGCAGGGAGGAACTGGCGGAGCAGAAGTTCATCGTCAGGGAGAGAGGCTCCGGCACACGCTCGTCATTCGAATTCTTCATGGCCGACACGATCGAGGGCATGCGCACGGTGCCGACGGAAATGGATTCAAACGAGACCATCAAGCAGGCGGTGATTGCCGGTCTGGGCATTGCCTTCATCTCCGGCCACACCATCGAACAGGAATGCCAGGCCGGCCGCATCGCCATCCTCGATGTGGTGGAAACCCCGATCCGCCGGCAATGGTTCGCGATCCGGCACGCCAACCGGTCCGCCACTCCGGCGCTGCAGGCGCTGGACGATTTCCTCAGAGTCCGCGGCCCCAGCCTGCTGCCGGTGATGAGCAAGCCCTATCAGGCAATGCTGCCCGTACAGACCTGAGCGTCCCGCAGCTCAAGCCTGAGTTCGGCATACACTCAAGCAATCGCCTCACTTCGCCCCGCCTGGCGGCCCGAGAAGATGCAGCCGCCAAGGAAGCTGCCCTCAAGCGCGTTGTAGCCGTGATAGCCGCCACCGCCAAAACCGCTGACCTCACCGGCGGCGAACAGGCCTTCGATCCGCTGGCCCTGATGATTGAGCACCTGGCCATTGAGGTCGGTCTCAAAACCGCCAAGCGTCTTGCGGGTGATGATGTGCAGCTTGATAGCAATCAGCGGTCCGTTTTCAGGATCCAGGAACCGGTGCGGCTTCGCTGTCCGCATCAGCCTGTCGCCGCGATAGTTGCGCGCCGCATGCACTGCCATCAGCTGCGCGTCCTTGGTGAACGGGTTGGCCACCTGACTGTCCCGCGCCACGATCTGCGCCCGGATCTTCTCCAGATCGACGAGGCCGCCGCCTTTCCGGTTCATCCCCTCGACCAGCTCCTCCAACGTGTTGGCAACGATGAAATCCTCGCCATGCCGCTTGAAAGCTTCGACCGCCGGTACGGCCTGCTTGTTGAGGATCCGCTGCCGGATCACCTTGAGCCAGCTTTTCGACGCGAAATCCGGGTTCTGCTCCGACCCCGACAGCGCCACCTCCTTCTTGAGGATCTTCTGAGTCATGATGAACCAGGAATAGTCGTATCCCGTCGACAGGATCTCCCTCAGTGTCGACAGGGTGTCGAAACCCGGCATGCAGGGCGGCTTCAGCCGGTTACCTTCGGCATCGAGCCACATCGACGACGGACCCGGCAGGATGCGGATTCCATGGTTGGGCCAGATCGGGTTCCAGTTCTTCACGCCTTCGGTGTAGTGCCACATCCGGTCGACATTGATCACCCGGCCGCCGGCGGCTTCGGTGATCGCGATCATGCGCCCGTCGACATGGGCCGGCACCCCGGCGATCATCTCGCGCGGCGGCTCGCCCAGCCGGTCACGCGGCCAGACCTTGCGCACCAGATCGAAGTTTCCGCCGATGCCGCCCGATGTCACCAGCACGCTCGGCGCCCGCAATTCGAACTCACCGCGGATTTCGCGGCTGGTCGACTGGCCGCGCTCCTTGATATCATCGACAAGCACTTCCCCCGAGACACCCTTGACCGCATTGTTCTCGGTGATGATGGCCGAGCAGCGATGCCGGAACCTCAGTTCGATCAGGCCGGTCTTCACATGGGTCCGCACTCGCTTTTCGAACGGCTCTACCGTACCCGGCCCGACGCCCCAAGTGATGTGAAACCGCGGCACCGAATTGCCATGGCCGTTTGCAAACGAACCGCCCCGCTCGGCCCATCCCACGACCGGGAACCAGCGCATGCCCATATCGTAGAGCCACGGCCGCATCTCGCCGGCAGCAAAATTGACATAGGCCTCGGCCCATTTGCGCGGCCAGTAGTCTTCCTTGCGGTCGAACTGGGCAGACCCCATCCAGTCGCCAAGCGCCAGCTCACGGCTGTCCTTGATGCCCATCCGCCGCTGCTCGGGCGTATCGACCAGGAACAGGCCGCCGAGCGACCAGAAGGCCTGCCCGCCGAGAAAGTTCTCAGGCTCCTGATCGAGAAGGATGACCCGTTTGCCCCGATCAGCGAGCTCTGCCGCCGCCACAAGCCCGGCAAGCCCGCCGCCAACCACGATCACATCACAACTGTCCATTTGCTCTCGTCCCGATCCATGTCCGTGCACCCTGTCCCGATCTCTTTGGCTCAGGCAAGGCTGCTCATATCAGTAAACCATCTGATCCAAGCGGCAACCACCGCAGCAATCGCTAGAAGCTCTTGATAAGCTGGTTCGCCGAGAACGCAGCCTGGTAGAAGCCGGCTTTCAGGCCCCTCATCGTCTCGGGCTTCACCCCGGTCACCGGCATCGGCAGGTCCGCCTCGCTGCCGCCGGCAATCAGCTCGGCCATGGCCTTGCCGAACACCGTTCCCGGCGCAATCCCCCGACCATTGTAGCCGATCGGCGTGTAGAGCCCCTCGTCCAGCCGGTGAATGCGCGGCAGGTGGTCACCCGTCATGGCGATCTGCCCGTGCCAGCTTTTCTCGAATTCCACCGGTCCCAGACCGGGAAAAAGCCGCTTGAGCTTGCGCGCCGCCCAGCGCTCCGAAAGCCCTTTCTCGCCGCCGATTACAGCGCCCATCGAGCCGATGATCAGCCTGTCCGCCGCATCGCGCCGGAGCGAGAACATGATCTGCCCGGTGTCCCAGATCCCCTGCCGCTCGGGTAGAATGCCCTGAACCCGGGCGCCCAGTGGAACGGTCGCCACCTGGAAATAGTGGATCGGCACGAAGCTCTGTTTCAGTCCCGGCCAGAGATCGTCGGAATAGGCGTTGGTCGCCAGCACCACCGATTTCGCCCGGACCACGCCCGCCCCGGTTTCGAGCAGCCAGCCATCCGGCTGCTTGACCAGTTTTGTCACCGCTGCGCCCGTGTGAATGCGCGCGCCGGCGGCGTGGGCGGCACGGGCCAGGCCACGCACATAGCCCATCGGGTTGATCGTTCCGGCACGGGCGTCCAGCAGGCCGCCATGAAACGCGCCGGAACCGATCTTCGCGGCAGTTTCTTCTCTCGACAGCAGCCGCACCGGCGCGCCCAGTCTGGACCACTCCCCGGCGCGCCGCGCCAGATCCTTGAAACCGCTTTGGGAATGAGCCGCATGAATGGTGCCGGACCGAGTCAGTTCACAGCGGATCTGGTGCCGTTCGATCAGCGACATCACGCAGTCGGGACCCTCGCCCAGGATATCCACCAGGCGCGCACCGCGCTCGCCGCCAAGCTTCGCCCGCACGTCCTGCGGCGGCAGCCACAGCCCGGCATTGACCAGCCCGACATTGCGTCCGGACCCGCCAAAACCGATCTGCCGGGCTTCCAGCACGCAGGCGTCAAGGCCCTTTTCCGCCGCATGCAGCGCCGTAGAAAGACCGGTATAGCCTCCGCCAACGATCGCCACTTCGGTCTTGATATCAGCCGTCATCGGCAACGCCTGAAAGCCCTCCTCGGAGGTCTCGTCCCACAAGGACACTGCCGACGAACCTGTCATCACCTGGCTTCCTTCATTCTACTTGCGTCTGTTGGCGGCGACATAATCTGCCTCCCCGACTTCAGGACTGTTGAACCAAGCGCCCGGTTGCGTCAATCATGCGCACGAACCCAATTCACGTTTGAACAGGTATCCTCATGGCCAAGACCATAACCCCGGTAGCCGATCTCGTCGCGGCCGCGCGCGCCCGCATCGAAGAGATTGAAACCGAGGACGCCATCGCCATGGTCAGTGACCCCGAGGTCGTCATCGTCGATCTGCGCGATGTTCGCGAACGCCAGCGCTCGGGCTTCATTCCCGGCAGCTTCCACTGCCCGCGCGGCATGGTCGAGTTCTGGGTGGATCCGCAAAGCCCCTACTACAAGGAGGTCTTCGGACAGGACAAGAAATTCGTCTTCCATTGCGCCTCGGGCTGGCGCTCGGCGCTGACAACGGCAACGCTCAATGACATGGGCTTCGACGCCGCCCACATCAAGGAAGGTTTCTCGACCTGGGAAGCCCAGGGGGGCCCCGTCGAATTTCCACCCGAGCACAAGCCGTGACGTCACAAACCGCGGCGACTGCCCCGTCAGCAGATATCAGTGCTGGTTAAAATCGGTATCGATCCGCCACTTGACCCTGTCAGCCTCGAGAAAGTCGATCGAATGCACCACCGTGCTGTTCTCGTTGAGGAAACAGACATTGTAGTTCGGCGCCAGGTCACCGTACCCCATCCGGTTGATCTCGCCTGAGAACTCAGGCCAGCAGGTGTGATTGGTCGAGCGCGGAGCCGAATAGGGAATGCCGCAGACTGCGCCGCTGAGAGTATAGTGGCAGTGACCGAAGAACAGATGGGCGACGGTGTCTTTGTACTCCGCGAGCAGCGCCTGGAGCGCCCGCTCGTCGATGATCCCGATGATATCGGCATTGGCCACGTGCACCCGCACCGGATTGTGGTGCATGAACAGGTAAGCCCGCTGGCCTTTGGCCCTTGCTCCGTCGAGCACGGTCCTGAGCCAATCCATCCGCTGCTGGCAATAGCGCCCGCTGTGCTTTCCCTGATCAACCGTGTCCATGTAGACAAACAATCCGGCAGGTGTTTCCTCCGTCCACTGGACAAAGCCCGCCGCGTCCCGGTTGGTTTCCGCAAACATTGAGGCAAACATCTCGCGATTGTCATGATTGCCGATCATCAGCCGGGGCGCGAGCTTGCCCTTGAGTGAACTGGCTTCGAGGATGACCTGGAGCTCACGGTAGCTCTCCTCAAGCCCGTAATGGGTCAGATCGCCTGTGATCACCACCCGGTCGGCATCATGGTCATGCGCCTCGACATAGGCCAGGCATTTCTTGAAATTCGCAATTGAATCATGACCAAGGATGGGCTCGCCGTTGATATGGATATCGGAAATATGCACCAGCTTCATGAAAGTCTCCTTTGCGGCGGCGCAAGGACTAGCGGCAATGTGTTGCGGCGCTATGACGGACGCCTTGGCACCATCGACCACGAGGCAAAACGCTGCGCAAGTCCTCTCCATGCTCATCCCGGTATTTGGCTTTCAAAGCTGCCCTGGCGCTGCGGTCAAACCACCACGGCCTTGACTTCGTTAAACGCAAAACGCCGCGCCTGTCCCGTAAAAGACGGAAAAGCGCGGCGTCGGACTGGTATTCAGTCACTCCCGGCCATCGTGCCAGCCCCGCGGGGATGGCACACCGGCTCGGGCGGCTCCTTACAGCATGTCGAGGTTGATCCCGACGGTGATCGCACCGATCGGCTCACCGGTTTCCGGATCGGAAATGGTCACGCTGGCCTGCGACTGCAGCGCCTGGGTAGATTCGTCTTCCTCGACGCCATCGACAAAGACCACGCCGGGGCCGGCGCCATAGGTCTTCTGCCACTTGGCTTCGTCACCCTGCCAGTAATCGGAAGTGACATCGCTCTGGCCGACATTGAGGCCCTTGGCATCCATCACGAACATTTCGGTGATCATGCCCTGGCTGCCATCCTTCTTTTCCATCAGGAACTTCGACAGTTCGCGTGCAAGCACCTCGTTGACGAAAGGCTTGTCCGAAGCCGTCGCCTGTGCGCGCCACTCCTTGTCCAGCTTGTCGATTGCCGCCTCATCCAGGCCACTGGTCTTGGCGTTCTGCTCCTTGATCGCGCCAACCACGACCGGGTCGGTCAGCCAGGCTTCGACGTTCTGGCTGATGAATTCCTTGACCGGTGCCACATGTGCGTCTTCGGCCTGTACGGTCACCGGTGCAAACGCGATCGTGGCGGCCGCGAGCATGGCAGATGCAAAAAGCTTGGTTTTCATTGGGTTCTTCTCCTCGTTTTGAAGTGGTTTGCGATCACCTCTGATCGCTGTTGGCTTGGGTACGCGGGCTTAAAACTCTTCCCATGTCTCCGTGCTCTGAGCGAGCGCGGCATTGCCCTGGGTCTGGTACTGGGGCTGGGCGGACGGTCGTGCTGCAGCCGCTTTGGCCGCAGCCGCCGGAGCGGGTCTTGGCGTCCCGGCGGTTCGTGCCTGGGCCGCCGTTCCGGTCAACTTGAAAGACCTCACAACATCGGCCAGGCGTTCGCATTCACCCGCAAGATTCTGGGACGATGCGTTGCTGTCCTGGACCATGGCCGCGTTCTTCTGGGTCATGGTATCCATCTCGTTGATGGCCATATTGACCTGGGACAGCCCGGTCGCCTGTTCGCGCGAAGCCCGGGAAATGGCATCGATCTTCTGGGCGACCGCAGTGATCTGCTCCTCGATCTGCTCCATGGATTTTCCGGTCTTGTTGACCAGGTCGACACCATTGCTCACCTGGGCGCCGCTCTCCTCGATCAGGTCCTTGATCTCCTTGGCCGCATTGGCCGAACGCCCGGCCAGGTCACGCACCTCCTGCGCGACAACGGCAAATCCCTTGCCTGCCTCTCCGGCTCGCGCCGCCTCGACACCGGCATTGAGCGCCAGCAGGTTGGTCTGGAAGGCAATGTCATCGATCACCTTGAGGATCTGCGCGATTTTCGAGGAAGACTCCTCGATCCCGCCCATCGCCGTGATCGCCGAACGGACGATCTGCGAAGACGATGTCGCTGCATCGCGGGTCGAGCCGACAAGATCGCCGGCTTCGGTCGCCTGTTCGGACGAGGCCTTGACGGTTGCGGTGATCTCGTCGAGCGCCGCAGCGGTCTGCTCGAGCGCAGCGGCCTGCTGTTCGGTCCGGCGCGCCAGTTCGTCTGTCGAGCCGCCCAGGCTGTCGGAAGCCTGCTTGACGGCGTGCTGGGCGCTGTCGATGGTGCCGACAGTTGCCTCCAGCGCCGACAACGCCTTGTTGAAATTGTCCTGCAGCGCGGCGAACTCGCCACCAAGGTCTGGAACCCGGGCCGTAAGGTCTCCCGAAGCCAGCTTCTCCAGTGCGGTGCCGAGCTCTTCGACCACCTTGCGCTGGGCCTGTGACGACCGCTCGGTCTCACTCATGTTGGCCTGCCGCTCCGCATCAAGCTGCTCGCGTTGCCGGACCATCTCGGCATCGGCTTCGAGCTTCATCCGCGCGGCGTTGCAGAATTCCGTCAGGGCGCGCGCCACGACACCGATCTCGTCGCCTTTTTCAGCGTGCGGAACAGGCGTTGTTATGTCACCGGCTTGCAGCTCGCCTATGCGTCGATTGACATCGGCCAACGGCCTGCCGACAAACTTGCGCATGGCAAACAGCAGGATCGCAACAGCAATGATCAGCACGGCGATCTGGGAAGCCATCGCCTTGAGCGCAAAATCGCGCGACGATATTGCAATATCGGCTGTCGACCAGACAGTCTTGACCTGCCCCAGCGACACGCCGTCCTTGCCCGCTGGCAACGGTGCAGAAACCACGACCCAGGAGGACGCCTCCTCGATACTCGCTTCCTTCATTTCACCCGGATTGACATTCAGCGCCTGCGCAAGGGCCGGATCAGGCGTTTCGGAGCGCGACCAGACATCGACCTGGTCTCCGGCCTGGTTGAAGGCGGCGAACCCGATCAGCGCAAGCTTCGGATCATCCTGGAAAATTTCATAGGCCGAGCGGATCGCTTCGGTCTTGCCCCACTTCACCCCGCCGGCGGCCTGGGCACCGATCTGGGCGGTGTCCTTGAGCCAGTTGCGTTCTGCAGTCGCCATCTGGCTCGCACCAGACATCTGCGAGATCGCAAAGCTGATGACGACAAGGCCAAGCAGATTGATCAGAATCACGGTGATTGCAATTTTCTGCGTGATGCTTCGCGCTGACCCCTTGGCTTTTCCAGCCAGGCCCTTTGTCGGATTGAACCCCATGAAACCCCCTCAACAATTACAGTAGCCAGTTGCCGGTTGTGCAATCATTGCGGGCCGACAGACCTCATGTCCGCCGAATGGCCTAGCATTCAAGATCTCTAATCTGTTCGAGAGTGGTTTAATTACCCTTAATTGTTAGGGGGTCATAACTTGCTAAAATGTGTCGTTTTCGGTCAATTTGTCTCTTTTGCAGGACCTGCGCCCTTTGGTCTGTACCTTGCTTGAGAATTTGATGACAACATCACAGCAGGCGAGCCCTGCTCGGCGAAATGAAGCGCGGTTGTTTGTGACAAAGGCTGTCGGTACAGCTCAGGAGAGGATGCTTGAACGTCTAAACCGCAAGAGAAGCCGATGCCGAAAAAGAAGATCCGCAAAATCTACGATGCATTGATCGAGGGGGCCTATCAGGGGCTCAGCGATGTCGAACTGCATGACTATGTTTTTGAGCAGTGTCCCAAGGCAACGAGCAAGCGTCTTGTCCGTGCCGCCCTTCTTGCCCTGAGCGACCCCCAGGTCCAGGACCGCAATGTACTCAATGTTATTTATGCGCTGGCGATCAAGCACCGCCTGGATGGCGGACCCGACAGTGACGAGGATGACGACTGAGCGCGCCAGGCCCCGTTGATCCATGTTCAGGACTGAACATCCGCCCTTTGCGTCAGGTAGCCAACCAGAGCCAGACCGGCGCGCTCCAGCGTCCCGGAATTGTCGATGACGACATCAGCCTCGAAGCCCGTTTCCAGCGCGGCAGCACGGACCAGCCTGGCTTCAATCTCCTGAGCGCTCTCCCTGCCTCGCGATTGCAGCCGCTGTGCCAGAATGGATCTATCCACCCGGATCTCAACTGCCACGGCAGTCGGGAACACCTGCCGGATAACACCCCATGCCCCTCTCGATCCGTTGACAACGGCCGGCTTGCCCTGGCCCAGATGAGCTTCGATCGTGCGCGGCAGCCCGTAGCGCAAACCGTTTGCTGCCCAGGTCAGGGAAAAGTCGCCACGGTCGATCGCCGCGTCGAACTCGACATCTGTCATCGGCAGATGGTCTTCACTGCCCGCATCCGCCGGTCGCGTGATGGTACGCCTTACGAACAATACGTCGTCGCGCGCGGCAAGCTCGTTGCGTGCATAGGACATCAGCGTGTCCTTGCCCGAGCCGCTCGGCCCGAGCACCACGATCAGAGGTCCCGGCACCGTGCTCGTCAGTTTCCGGGATGCCTGCATCACGCCACCCGCTCGCCCTGACGCCAGACCGAACGCACCACCGGAACCCCGCTCTCACGGTGCACCCTGACCAGGTCCGCGCGTTTGCCGGTCTGGAGACTGCCACGGTCATCGAGACCGACTGTCCTGGCAGGCGTTGCGGTCACCAGCCGGATCGCTGTCGGCAAATCGAGATCATCGATCTCGTCGGCCAGCACGAACGGCGCGTGGATGAGGCTGAACGGAACATAGTCCGACGAAAGCACGTCGAGAACGCCGGAGCGTGCGAGATCGGTGGCGGCGATGTTGCCGGAATGCGATCCACCGCGCACCACGTTTGGCGCTCCCATCAGAACACTCATGCCGGCCTTGTGGGAAGCCTTCGCGGCCTCGATGCTGGTCGGGAATTCGGCCAGCCTGACACCAAAACCCACGGCTTCGTCAACATGATCGAGCGTCGCATCATCGTGGCTCGCAATCGTGATGCCTCGCTCGGCGCAGGCGCTCGCGATCGCCCTGCGATGCGCCTCGGAATACTGCGCCGAAGCCTCCTGCCGCCGGTTTACAAAATGGGCAAACGCCTCGTCGGACAAACCACGCTTGGTCTTGTAGTAGAGCGTGTACTGCTCCATCGTCTGGAACTGCCGCTGACCCGGCGCATGGTCCATCAAAGACGCCAGCCGCACCTGGGTATCGGTCTGGAAGTCGGCAAAATGGTCGAGCACGTCCGACGCGGAAACCTCGCAGCGCAGGTGAATGAGATGATCGGCCCGCAGCCGGTTTTCCGATCTCGCCTTGGCGATGGCATCGGCAATCGCCCGCATCTCGCCCATCCGGAATCCGTCATCCTCATCCGAGCCGAGCCGCAGGCAGTCAAACACCGTGGTGATGCCGGAGGAAGCGATCTGTGCATCATGCGACTGAATCGCCGAAATCGCGTTCCAGCGCACGCCTGGACGTGGCGAATAATGCGCCTCGAGATGATCGGTGTGCAACTCCACCAGACCGGGAAGAATGTAGTCCCCTTCCATGTCCACACCGCTTGCCGAATTGCCTTCGGCGATCTCGGCAATCACGCCATCCCTGAACACCAGGCTGCCGGCAACGATCCGGTCCTCGAGAACAAGCCGTGCATTGGTCAAAACTGTTTCGGTGGTCATTCAGGCAGTCTTTCTGTGCTGGCCGAGCGCGAGCGACGTCCGGCGTCTGATTACGAATGGCGCGCCGGGTTCCGGCTCGACAAACAGGGCAAGTTCGCGCACGGCGACCGGACCGGCCAGAACCGGCGCGAAATGGGCACTGGCGGCGGCCTCGACACGTGTGATCTGCGGCCCCGCAAGCCGCGTGGTCAGGGTCATGTGAAAGCGGAAGCGATCAAAAACGTAAGGATACCCCCACCGCATCAGGTTTCTCAGTTCCTCTGACGAGAGCGAAACGGGATTGCGGCGCTCGATCTCCCTGTCGGTCAGCGGTGCACGCAATGGTTCGAACGCTTCGACGACGGAATTGGCGAGTGCATTGAGCGCAGGCGCCGGACCAGCCGGCACAAGCGCCAGGAAGCCTTCCAGCCGGCCGACCTTCAGCGCCGGAATCTCGAACGTGCTGGTCTGCTCAGCGAAGATTTCCATGGCGTCGGTCAGGTCCGCTTCGCTGGCACCTTCCGCCAGGCGGAACGGGGCCTTCAGCGTTGCGTGAAAGCCATAGCGGCGGGCGGGGCCGGTGATCTCGGCCAGCTCGGTTGCGCCGAGCCCTTCGAGGTCGGGATGCTCGACGGGCTTTCCCGTCGCCGCATCGCGGCCCAGCCAAGTGGCAGCCAGCGCTTCAAACGACGAAGCGGCCTCCGGTGCAAAGTAGATCGCGTATCTCATGCGTGCCCCGTTCGTCCAATCAGGCGGCTTCTGAGCCAGCCCGACAACGTGTCCATCGCCATCACCATCAGCACGATCAGGATAATGTAGTAGCTCACCTCTTCCCAATCCTTCTGGGTGGCGATGGCCTGGGTAAGCAACAACCCGATGCCGCCGCCAACGATGGCGCCGATGATTGTGGCGGAGCGGGTGTTCGATTCGAAATAATACAGAACCTGGCTCAAAAACACAGGCGTGACTTGCGGGATGACGCCGAAACGGGCCTGCTGAATGCGCGACGCACCCGTCGACTGGACGCCTTCCACCTGCTTGTTGTCGATGTTTTCCAAGGCCTCGGAGAAGGTCTTGCCGAAGGTGCCGGTGTCGGTCAGCAAAATGGCCAGCGCGCCTGTCATCGGCCCCGGCCCAAAGGCACGCGACAGGATGATGGTCCAGATCAGGCCATCGACGCCACGCAGGAAATCGAAGACCCGCCGCAGCGTGAACAGGATCGGACGCGACGGCGAAAAGTTCGTGGCTGCGAAAAACGCCAGCGGCAGGGCAATCATGGCCGCACCCATGGTGCCGAGGAAAGCCATCAGTACGGTCTCGAACAAAGCCCACGCCACATCGCCATGCCGCCACATCGCATTGGTCCAGAAGTCATGCAGCATCGCTGAGAGATTCGAGCGATCCGGCGTGATCCGTTCGCCAATCGTTGCAAGCTTGACCAGCTCGACGAATGACTTTCCGTAAAACGGGCTGTCCAGCGTGAAGAAGAACAGCTCCCACCCGGCCTGGTACTTGAACACTTCGGTGCGGTTGCGGGTGTAGCTGAAGCGTCCCTGTTCGGTGGTCACCGACACGCGGGTGTCCGATGCATTGATCCAGTCGGGGATTCCGCCCTCCGGCAGGACAAGTTGCAGCTTGCCTGCCTGGGGCGAAATGTCGATCACGCCGTAGCCGGGAACGGTGTAGCGCGCGCCATCAGCATCAAAGATCACTTCATGGCCCCGGTCGAGGTCGATCCGCGTCACGCCGTCCTGCATGGTCACCCAGTCAGGCAGCATGCCTTCGGGATAGGTGCCCTTGTTCTCGCCCTCGATGGCGACCGTCACTTCGTTGACGCGGTTGTCGCGCGTCACATGGGTCTTGTGGGACCAGAAGTCCGAAACCAGGATCGCCGCATTGTCGAGCCTTGCACGCGAAGCGATGCCGGCAATGTCAAACGCGAAGAACACGTAAACCAGGTAGGCCAGGATCAGCGCGGGAGCGCCGAAGCCAATCATTTGCTTGCGGCTGAACCCCTTGAGCACATGCTGGCGCAAGTCGTCCGGTGTGAGCGTCGCCGTATCGAGAATGGTCATGTCAGTGTCCTTTGACCAGACGGTTGCGGTAGTGGCTCGACAACTGGTCGAAGAACACGATTGTCACGAAAAGCAGGATGAAGATCGCCACCACTTCGTCGTAGCGCCCCTGCCCCCACTGCATGGCGATCCTGAGATCGTGACCGATGCCGCCCGAGCCGACGAAACCGAGAATGGCGGAAGCGCGAATGTTGATTTCGAAACGCAGCAATCCGTAGGACAGCCAGTTCGGCGCGACCTGCGGGATGACCCCGAGCCACATTTTCTGGATCCAGCTCGCCCCTACCGACGACAAGCCCTCGACCGGCTTGAGATCGGCGTTCTCCGAGACCTCGGAAAAAAGCTTGCCGAGCGCACCGGCGGTGTGAAAGGCAATCGCGATCATCGCCGGGACAGGTCCGCCGCCAAGGATGAAGATCAGCACCAGCGCAATGACGATTTCCGGGATCGCGCGCATGCCGTCCATCGACCGCCGGAACAGCGGGATCAGTCGCGGCCAGCGCGCCAGCCCCCTGGTTGAGAGCAGCGCCAGAACGATGGCAAAGGCGGCTCCGATCAATGTGGATACGGCAGCGATGTTCAGGGTTTCGATGAGCGACGGAAGGAATTCCAGAAACAACGCAGGCAGCAACGCCGCCTTCTCGATCCCCTCGGCCAGAACCTCCGAGGGAAAGTCAAACACCTGGGTAAAGCCGGTCCAGAAACCGCCGGCATTGCGCGCATCCGCAAGCTGAAAGCCTGACACCATCATTGCGATGAAGACGATCAGCAGGATACCGCCATACATCTGTTTTTGGCGGGCCATCGCCAGATAATTTTCGCGGATGGCCATCGAGGCGGCGCTGCCGCCATGATGTGTGGTCATATCGCTCATCGGCGGACGCCCTTCCTGAATAGAAAGCGGGGAGCCGGACGGCCCCCCGCGATAGTTTTGGAAACCTTAGTTGCTCTGCGCCTTGCGGACGGCAACGATGGTCTCGTAAGCGTCATGGGTGATTGGCTTGAAACCGGCGGTTTCGCCAGCAGCGATGTTGTAGGCGCACTGTGCGTCCTTCTCGTGCATCGAGCCGACGAGTTCGATCATCTTGTCCTTGACATCCTGCGGCAGCGCCTTGCGCAGAGTGACCGGACCTTCAGGGATCGGCTTCGACTTCCAGATTTCCACGATGTCATTCATGTCGACGAGACCGGAGTCGACTGCCTTGCGCAGTGCACCCGAATTGTAGCCGTCTTCCCAGTTGCCCTGGCCATCGGCCCAAGTCACGCCGGCGTCGATTTCGCCGTTTGCAACCGCAACAATGGTCTGCTCGTGACCGCCAGTGAACTTGACTTCACCGAAATAGTCGCCGCTCTCCATGGAGGCACCGGTTGCCTGGGGAATTTCGATCGATGGGATCAGGTAGCCCGAGGTCGAGTTGGGATCACCAAAACCGAAAGCCTTGCCCTTCATATCATCCAGCGAGGTGATGTTACGGTCCTTGCGGGCAAAGCCGATCGAGTGATAGCTGAACGAGCCGTCGAGGTTGGTCTTGACCAGAACCGGCTCTACGGCTTCAGGATCGGTCAGGAAGGCCTTGGCATAAGAGGAAGCTCCGAGCCACGCCATATCGATCGAACCACCGAGCATGCCCTGGATCACGCCATCATAATCGGCCGGCGTGAACAGCTTGACCGGAACGCCAAGGGCTTCCTCGGCATAGGCACGCAGGCATTCGTTCGAGGTCAGACGGTCCTGGGCGTTTTCGCCGCCGAGGATGCCGATGCGGAATTCGGTGATCGCGTCCTGCGCGAAAGCGCTGGTGGACAAGAGGGCTGCCGTGGCGGCCACGAGGATGGTCTTCATCATAATCTAGTCTCCGTACAAGGGTTGACAGTGGGGTAGGAAAACTGGCGTCTCGGGCCGGAACCGCAGGATGGTCCCGGCAACCGCGAGGTCAGATCGATTCCAGCGCTACGCCGGAAGGAGTGAGTTTCGCTTTGACGTCGGCCGGACGCCCGCGTGCGTGCAGGCTGGTGGACGTCATCGATTCAGAGATTTCCTCGCCGTCGGCACCCGCTCCATAGATCGCGCGAACTGCTTCCGTGGTCAGCTCCTCCGGCCTGCCGTCAAAGACGACCTTACCGGCTGCCATGCCGATGATGCGCTCACAATAATTGCGTGCTGTGTCGAGCGTGTGAAGGTTGGTGACCACCGTGATACCTTCCTGCTCGTTGATGTCCTTGAGCGCATCCATGACGATCTGGGCATTGAGCGGATCGAGCGAGGCGATTGGTTCGTCAGCGAGGATAAGCTTCGGCGATTGCATCAGCGCCCGAGCGATCGCCACCCGCTGCTGCTGGCCACCAGAAAGCGCCTCGGCCCGCTTCGGCGCGTTCTCGGCGACGCCGAGCCGTTCGAGGATCGAGATCGCCCTGAGGATGTCCTCGCGTGGAAACAGGTTGAACATGGTTGCGAACGTCGAACGCATGTTGAGTGTCCCGTGCAGCACGTTGGACACAACGTCGAGACGCGGGACCAGGTTGAACTGTTGGAAGATCATGGCGCAATCGCGCTGCCAGCTGCGCAGTTCGCGCCCGGTCAGCGTCGAGACCGGACGTCCGTGATGGGATATTACTCCGCCGCTGACGCCGGTCAGTCGGTTGATCATTCTCAGAAGGGTCGACTTGCCGGCGCCGGAGCGGCCGATGATACCGACCATCTGCCCCTCGGGAATAGACAGGGTCACTGAGTCAACAGCGGTGTTGGCGCCAAAGCGGCGGGTCACATCGGTCAATTCAAGCATAAGCAAATCCCCATGGGTCACGGCGGGTTTCGTGACTTTCGAGGATTGGACTAGCCCAGCCGTATGAAGGGCCGATGTCGGTTTGATGTCAGTTTTGTTACGATCCACAGCTGCCCGTCCGGATATGTCAAAACCCTTTGTTTTCCTTGTTTTTCCGGCTTGCGCTCAGGCCCCGGTCATGACCCTATGGCTGCATCTGGTGCCTGCATTGTGCGGGAGAATCGGGAATCCGGTGCAATTCCGGAACGTGCCCAACGCTGTGACGGGGACGGCAAGCGCAAGACGCCACTGGGAAATCCGGGAAGGCGCGCCTGCCGGCGGAACCGAAGTCAGAAGACCGGCCAGATGTCATAGCCTTGCCGCGCATGGACAGCGCGGCGGGTTTTCACGGATTGTTGGGGATCAGACAATGCCGAAGACATCAATGCTGGCTGCAGCACAACCATTCACAACAGGTGAACGTGACGCCGTTTACAAGGCCATCTTCACGCGCCGCGACGTGCGCGACCAGTTCCTTCCGGAGCCGATACCGAATGATGTGCTCCGGCGGCTGCTTGAAGCCGCGCACAACGCGCCGTCGGTTGGCTTCATGCAGCCCTGGAACTTCATCACCATCAGGAATCAGACCGTTCGCGATCGGGTCGCCGATGCCTTTGCCCGCGCCAATGAGGAAGCCGCGGCCATGTTTACCGGGGAGCGGCAGTCCAGGTACAAGTTCCTGAAACTCGAAGGCATCCGCAAGGCGCCGCTCAACATCTGCGTCACCTGCGACCGGGACCGCGGCGGCGATGTGGTCTTGGGCCGCACCCACAATTCGAGCATGGATCTCTACAGCACCGTCTGCGCGGTGCAGAATCTCTGGCTCGCAGCCCGCGCCGAGGGCATCGGCATGGGGTGGGTCAGCATCTTTCGCGATGCGGACCTCAAGGCCATTCTCGGCATCCCTGAGCGGATCGAGATCGTCGCCTATCTTTGTCTGGGCTATGTCGACGAGCTCTACGAACGGCCCGAACTGGAGGTCAAAGGCTGGAACCGCAGGCTGCCACTCGATGAGCTGATTTTCGAGGAGTGCTGGCAGGGAGAGGTCTAACCTCCGTGCCGCTCGAGAAACTCTTCAGCCGGCAATGTCCGGAAATCCCTGAGCGCCGCATGTAGCTTCTCATGCTCCCAGTCCCACCAGGCGAGTGCATCAAGCCGGCTGGCGATAGCGTCGGAAAAGCGCTGCCGGATGGTTCGCGCCGGCACGCCGACGGCGATGGCGAAATCGGCCACGTCCTTGGTCACCACCGCGTTCGCGCCGATGCTGGCGCCGTTACCGATTGTTACCCCGGGCATCACCACGGCGCCGTGGCCGATCCAGGTGTCGTGGCCAATCGTGATCCCCTGGCCTGCGCGCCAGTCGAAGAAGTCCTGGTCGTCGCTCTCGCCTTCGAAGTACCATGCCGAGCGGTAGCTGAAGTGATGCAGCGAGGCGCGCTCCATCGGGTGCATGCTGGCATAGATCCGCACATGGGAGGCTATGTTGGCGAACTTGCCGATTTTTGCATAGGCGATCTGGGTATTCTCGACGCAGTAGGAGTAGTCGCCCATGGTTGAATGGGACACCGTGCAATTGGCCCCGACTTCGGTGTAGCGTCCGAGCGTCGAGTCAACGATTTTCGCGGTAGAATGCACCAGAGGCGTTTCCGACAATCTGGTCATGCCGCGGACTTTCCAGCGGCAAAGGCCGAGACGTCGATGACATGGTCGGCTACCGCGTTGCGGACATCGTGATCGTGGAAAATCCCCAGAAGCGCCGCACCCTCCGCCTTCTTGCGGGCGATGAGATCGATGACGACCGCACGGTTCGCCGCATCAAGCGACGCCGTCGGCTCATCGAGTAGCAGGATCGGATGATCGGTGATGAAGCCGCGGGCGATGTTGACCCGCTGTTGCTCGCCGCCCGAAAACGTCGCCGGCGGCAGCGACCAGAGTTTTTCCGGAAGGTTGAGTTCGGCAAAAAGATCCTGCGCCCGCTCATGGGCGACATCCTGCGCCACGCCCCGGATCAGCAGAGGCTCCGCCGCCACATCCAGCGCCGAGACACGCGGCACCGCGCGCAGGAACTGGCTGACATAGCCGATCGTGTCGCGCCGGATTTCGAGCACCGTTCGCGGGGATGCGCTGGCGACATCGACATGGCGGCCATGGTGTTGCACCAAGATCTGGCCGCTGTCGGTGCCGTAATTGCCGTAGAGCATTTTCAGGATCGAGCTCTTGCCGACGCCCGACGGGCCGCCAAGCACCGCGCAGGACCCGGCCTTCAGCGAAAACGAGACATTGGCGACCACCGGCAGTTCGACACCGCCGCGCATGTGCATGATGAAGGTTTTTCGAACTTCCGAAGCGACAAGGAGCGTGTGCATGATTCAGACCTGCAGGATCGAGGAAACGAGAAGCTGGGTGTAGGGCGCGCGCGGATCGTCAAGCACCCGGTCGGTGAGGCCCGCCTCGATCACCCGGCCCTCTTTCATCACGATCATCCGGTCAGACAGAAGCCGGGCCACGGCGAGATCGTGGGTGACGACGATGACGGCGAGGCCGAGATCGGAGACAAGCCCGCGCAACAGGTCGAGAAGCCGAGCCTGAACCGAGACATCTAGACCGCCGGTGGGTTCATCCATGAACACCAGCCGCGGTTCGGTCACTAGGTTGCGGGCGATCTGCAGCCGTTGCCGCATGCCGCCGGAGAAGGTGCGCGGCTGGTCGTCAACCCGGTCCTCGTCGATCTCGACCCGCGACAGCCATTCAATCGCGGTGTTGCGGATGTTGCCGTAATGCCGGTTCCCCACCGCCATCAGCCGCTCGCCGACATTGGCGCCGGCCGAGACCGTCATCCGCAAGCCGTCGATCGGGTTCTGGTGCACGAAGCCCCAGTCGGTGCGCATAAGGTAGCGCCGCTCGGCCTCGGCCATCTTGTAGATGTCGGCAGTCGCGCCGTCGCGCATCCGGTAGTGGACCGTGCCGCAGGTCGGCGTCAGCCGCGAGGAAATGCAGTTGAGCAGCGTCGTCTTGCCGGAGCCGGATTCGCCGACGATCGCCAGCACTTCGCCCGGCCACAGGTCGAAGCTGACATCGGCGCAGCCGATGCGCTTGCCGTAGACCCGGGTCAGGCCCTCGACGCTGAGCAGCGGCTTGACCGGCGCCGGAATGCCGGCCGCGGCAAGCGCTTCAAGTGTGTCGGAATGGCTCATCGAATTGCCTCCTTTTCGGCGCCCGCGTCATCGCCGGCCCCCGGACTTTCGCCAAGCAGCGCTCCGCGGTGCCCATCAGCCTGGCGGCTTTCGCAATGGTGGGTGTCGGAGCAGACGAACATCCGCCCGCCCTTGTCGTCGAGCACCACCTCGTCGAGATAGACCTCGACGGCGCCGCACATGGCGCAGGGCTGATCGAAATGCTGGATCTCGAAAGGATGATCCTCGAAATCGAGGCTCACAACCTCGGTGTGCGGCGGGATCGCGTAGATCCGCTTCTCGCGGCCTGCGCCGAACAGCTGCAGCGCCTCGGACTGGTGCATTTTCGGATTGTCGAATTTCGGCGTCGGCGACGGGTCCATCACGTAGCGCCCCTCGACCTTGACCGGGTAGGCATAGGTCGTGGCGATGTGACCGTTGCGGGCGATGTCCTCGTAGAGCTTGACGTGCATCAGGCCATACTCCTCGAGCGCATGCATCTTGCGGGTCTCGGTCTCGCGCGGCTCGAGGAACCGCAACGGCTCCGGGATCGGCACCTGGTAGACCAGCACCTGGCCTTGGGTCAGCGGCGTTTCCGGAATGCGGTGACGAGTCTGGATGATCGTTGCATCCGGCGTCGCGGTCGTCGTTGCAACGCCTGCGGTCTTGGCGAAGAAGGCCCGGATCGACACGGCGTTGGTGGTGTCGTCGGCGCCCTGGTCGATGACCTTGAGTACATCGTCAGGACCTATGATCGCCGCCGTCACCTGCACTCCGCCGGTGCCCCAGCCATAGGGCATCGGCATCTCGCGGGACGCGAACGGCACCTGGTAGCCGGGCACGGCGATCCCCTTGAGGATAGCCCGGCGGATCATCCGCTTGGTCTGCTCATCGAGATAGGCGAAATTGTAGGTCGCCAGATTCTGCGAACCCTCGTCCTGTGCCAGCGCGTTCATTCCGCAGCCTCCTTTGTGTCGTCCGTTGCGGATGTCTCGCCATCGGCCCTCGCCGCATTGGCGAAATGCTCGGCACGCATGCGCCGCACGAGGTCGAGCTCGGCCTGGAAGTCGACGTAATGCGGCAGCTTGAGATGCTCGACGAAGCCGGTCGCCTGCACATTGTCACAATGCGACAACACGAATTCCTCGTCCTGGGCGGGCGCAACGATGTCCTCGCCGAGTTCGCTCGCCCTGAGCGCCCGGTCGCACAGCGACATTGCCATCGCCTTGCGCTCGGCCTGGCCGAATACCAGGCCATAGCCGCGGGTGAACTGCGGCGGCACCTTGGACGATCCCTGGAACTGGTTGACCATCTGGCACTCGGTCAGCTTGACCCGCCCGATCACCACCGTGAAGCCGAGTTCCGGGATCATCACCTCGACATCGACGTCACCAATGCGGATTTCGCCCACAAACGGGTGGCTGCGCGCATAGCCGCGCTGGGTCGAATAGGCGAGCGCCAGCAGGAAGCCCTCATCGCCCCGCGCAAGCGTCTGCAGCCGCGCGTCCCGACCCATCGGGTATTCGGTCGGCGCCCGCGTGATATCGGCGACCGGCAGCGAGGCATCCGTCACCGGATCGTCCTCGATCAGTCCCTCGTCGCCTAGGATATCGGAGACGCGGATCACACGTTCGTTGCTGTCCTGACTGGTTTCGGGTGCATCCACCGGCGCGTCGCCGGCAAGCACCGGATCGAGCAACCGGTGGGTATAATCGAATGTCGGACCAAGCAGCTGGCCGCCGGGCAGATCCTTGTAGATCGCCGAGATCCGCCGCTCCACAAGCATCTCGCCTGTGTCCATCGGCTCCGAATGACCAAACCGCGGCAGGGTTGTCCGGTAGGCGCGGAGCAGGAACACAGCCTCGATCAGATCGCCGCGGGCCTGCTTGATCGCCAGGGCAGCGAGTTCCGGATCGTAGAGCGAGCCCTCGCCCATCACACGGTCGACGGCAAGCGACAATTGCCCGGCGATCTGCTCGAGCGTCAGCCCCGGCACATTGGCATCGCCACGGCGTCGGGCGGCGAGCAGACGGTGGGCGTTGGCGATGGCGGCTTCGCCGCCCTTGACAGCAACATACATGACTTACGCCTCCCTGCGGACTAGACGGGTGCTGCGCGGCAATGCCGCCACGCAGCCCGGCGCGGCGAGGATCAGGTCGATGCCACGCGGGAAAGTGGCGCGGTTGGCCTGCCACTGCGCTTCGAAATGCTGCGGCATTGGCGCTGGTGCCAGCGATGCCTGACCCTTGATACCGGGACCTCCGAGCGCAAGCGGCACACCTTCGGACAGTGTCGACACCTGCAGGATCACCGTCGTCGACCGGTCGGGAAATTCCTGGGTGCCGAGCGAGAAGCCATTGAGCGCCGAGAGGTTTTGCGGCGCGGCCACGATGGCAAAGGATGCATCGGACGGGTGACTGACAACCGGCGCACCGGTGTGAAACACGATCCAGTCCCTGACTTCGGAACTCTTGGCCATCGCCGCATCCAGCCAGACAGGTGTATCGGCATCGGCCAGTGTTGCAATCAGTGCCGAAGCCGACGCGCAAAGTGGCGGCGGCGGTGTCGTAACCTCTGGCAATGGGTGAACCGAGCCCGGCCGCGACATCGCATCCATCAGCACCCGGAACACCATCTGAGATGAGCATAAGGGATCTGAGAACCCGCCTTCGTAGATCGTGGAATCTTGTGTGGCGGCAGGCATCAGTCTTCCCCTCGCACCATGGTGAAAAAATTGACCCTTGTGGCCGCGGTTTCCTGGCGGATCCTGGCGTCGGCAGCCCTCTCCAGTTGCTCGAGCGGCGCAACGATCTCGCGCTCGACCAGTTCGGCATGGCCAGGGTCCTGGGCCAGCGCATCGATGACGGCGACCAGTTGCGCCTTGCGCGCGTCGCGGCCGCTGATCATAGCGTGCCCCACCTGCCCCGAGCCGATCCTGACCGTCACGCGGGTGGCCGAAACCTCGCCGACATGAAACGGCTGACCGGTGCCGCCCGCGCGGCCCTGAAGCGCCACAAGCCCGGACTCGGGACCGCGCAGCAGTTCAACGGACGGGTCGAGACCGGTCTGCTTCCAGCGAGACACCAGATCCTTGCTCGGCGCTCTGGCAAGCACCGACAGCAGCCTTTGCCGCCTGGCAATATCCGTAGCGACATTGCCGTCCGGCGTTTGGTCCAGCCCATTTCCTGAAAGCGCCATCGAAATCTCCTTATTTGTCTATTTATCTAGACAACCATATCAATTACGATACACTTAAACCGCTCATGTGACGAGCCTGTGACATCACGAAGGGAAACTCCGGTGAAAGCACTGCAGAGACGGACCGGGATCGCGCTCTGGCGGCAGGTTGCCGACCAGATCCGCCAGTCGGTTCTCACCGGACTGGCAGCCAATGAGCGGCTCCCGGCGGAGGCGGAACTGGCCAGCCGATTCGGGGTCAACCGTCACACGGTTCGCTCGGCGATCGCGGCGCTCGAGAAGGAAGGTATCCTGCGCGCCGAGCAGGGCCGCGGCACCTTCCTCAACGACCGCAAGCGCCTGCGTTACCCGATTGGCCAGCGCACCCGCTTTTCCTCGGGCCTGGAGGATCAGGCCCGGACCCGGTCAGGCAGGCTGCTTTCGAGCGAGACCCTGCCCGCTCCGCCCCACATCGCGAAGGCCCTGTCCCTGCCTTCCGGTGCGCCCGTCATCAAGCTCTCGACGCTCTCGACCGCCGACGCCGTACCAATCTCGGCGGCTACCTCCTGGTTTGACGCCAGCCGGTTTGGCGAAATTGCCAGCCTCTACGCAAAGACTGGCTCGATCACCGCCTCGCTGGTCCGCCTCGGAGTGGAGGATTACACCCGCAAGTCAACGGGCGTGGAGGCCCGGCATGCCAGCAGCGAGGATCTCGACCTCCTCGCCCTGTCGCCCGGTGCGATCGTGCTGCTGACCCGCGGAATCGACATCGATCCGGCAGGCAGGCCTGTCCTCTACGGCGAATCCCGGTTTGCCGCCGACCGTGTCGAACTCGTCATCGAGAACCAGGCAGCGGAAACGCCCACCTGATCGAGATCCGGCACCCCTGTCACATTGACCGTCACAAAACTGAGAACTGAATCGTGTCTAAGCCTGCCAGCAGGACGATAGCTCAAAGTTCAGGCGGGCCCCGTGACCACAAATTACCGGACCATTTTTCTTTCCGACATTCACTTGGGTACCCCCGATTGCCAGGCGGAGATACTGATCGACTTCCTGCGCCAGCATGACGCCCCGACCATCTATCTCGTCGGCGATATCGTCGACTGCTGGCGGATGAAGCGCAAAGGATTCTACTGGCCGCAATCCCACAATGACGTGGTTCAGAAACTCTTGCGCAAGGCCCGCAAGGGCACCCGCATCATCTATGTTCCCGGCAATCACGACGAGCTGCTGCGCGAGTATCAGGGCGTTCATTTCGGCGGCATCGAGGTGCGCGAGCGCGATGTGTTCGAGACAGCCGATGGCAGGCGCCTGCTGGTCATCCACGGCGACGAATTCGACATGGTGGTGATGAACCACCGCTGGCTCGCCCATCTGGGCGACATCGCCTACGGCTTCGCGATGTGGACCAACAAGTGGCACAACCGTTCCCGCAAGCTGCTTGGACTGCGCTACTGGTCGTTCTCCCGCTGGGCCAAGCTGAAGGTCAAGAGCGCGGTCAACTTCATTTCGGACTTCGAGGAAGTGCTGGCGGACGAAGCCCGCAAGCACGGCGCCGACGGCGTCATCTGCGGTCACATCCACCACGCCGCCAACGAGATGCGCGGCGGCATCCGCTACATCAACACCGGCGACTGGGTGGAAAGCTGCACGGCCGTGGTCGAGCATTCCGACGGCCGCATGGAGATCATCGACTGGTCGCGACGGATTTCCGAAAAAGCCGGACAGCTGGCGAAGGTCGAACCTCTCAAACAGATCACCGGCACGCGGGACCAGGCGGCATGAAGTCCGCCCCGTCTTCTCCTTTGGAGTCTTGATAAATGACCATGATTGAAGCAACAGCCGTCGGCGCCCGCATCGATGGCGCGGTCGTGCGCAACACAGCCCTGTCCTCCACCGGCATCCTGGAACGGGTGTTCTCCGCCGCGTTTCGCGGCCTCGTCTATCCGCAGATCTGGGAAGATCCGCTCATCGACATGGAGGCGCTTGAGCTCAAATCCACGGACACGCTCGTCACCATCGCTTCAGGCTCCTGCAATGTCATGTCCTACCTGACGGCCAGTCCGGCCGAGATCATCGCCGTCGACCTTTCGCCCGCCCATGTCGCGCTCGGCAAGCTCAAGCTCGCCGCCGCCACCCATCTGCCTGGCCACACGGCGTTCTCCAACATGTTCCGCCATGCCAATCTGAAGACAAATCTGGCACTGTATGACCGTCACATCCGCCCGCATCTCGATGACGAGACGCGCAGATACTGGGACGGACGGGAAATCAACGGCCGCCGACGGGTCAGCCGCTTCACCCGCGGCTTCTACACCACCGGCCTGCTCGGCCGCTTCATCTCGGTCGCCCATGTGCTGGGCAAGCTCTACGGCGTCGATCCGCGCGAGCTGCTGCGGATGGACAGCGTCGAAAAGCAGCGCGAGTTCTTCAACACCCGGATCGCGCCGGTGTTCGACAGCCGCAGCTTCAAGGCGCTGACCTCGCTGCGCGCCTCGCTGTTCGGCCTGGGCATCCCGCCAGCGCAGTATGAAGCTCTCGCCGGCGACTCGACCGACGGGATGATCGGGGCTCTGCGGATCCGCACCGAGCGGCTCGCTTGCGGGTTTCCGCTCAAGGACAATTACTTTGCCTGGCAGGCCTTTGGCCGCGGCTACCAGCCCGGCGAGGCCGCCAGCCTGCCGCCCTATCTCGAAGCCCGCCATTTCGAAACCGTTCGCCGCAATGCCGGCCGCGTGTCCGTCGTCAACGAGAGCATCACCACCCTGCTCGCAGCAAGGCCGGCAGCCTCCGTCGACGCCTTCGTGCTGCTTGACGCCCAGGACTGGATGACCGACGCCCAGCTCTCAGAACTCTGGGCCGAGATCACCCGGACGGCGGCAGCCGGAGCGCGCGTCATCTACCGCACCGCCGCCGCTCCGTCTCCGCTGCCCGGACATGTTCCCGATGGCATTCTCGACAAGTGGAATTACCAGGCTGAGCGCAGTCTGGAGCTCGGCGCACGCGATCGCTCGGCGATTTACGGCGGTTTTCATCTCCACGTAAAGCGCGACCAGGCCGCATGAGCGCCGTCTCCGCCAATGCGTCGGTGATGGATGGCATCTACCGCCACCAGCGCCATATCTACGATCTGACGCGCAAATACTACCTGCTTGGACGCAACGACCTGATCGCGGCGCTGAAACCGCCCGTTGGCGGTTCGGTGCTCGAAATCGGCTGCGGCACCGCGCGCAATCTGCTGCTGGCGGCGCGGCACTACCCCGATGCGCGGCTCTACGGCATCGACATCTCGGCGGAAATGCTCAAGTCCGCCGAGGCGACCATCGCGAAAAACCGCATCGGCGATCGCGTCACCCTGGCCCAGGGCGACGCCACCCGGTTTGACGCGGACGACCTGTTCGCTGTTGGGCGGTTCGACCGGGTGTTCTTTTCCTACAGCCTGTCGATGATCCCCGGCTGGGAAGCTGCGCTCGACCAGGCGATCCAGGCCGTGGCACCCGGAGGCGAATTGCATGTCGTCGATTTCGGCCAACAGACCGCCCTGCCCGGCTGGTTCGGCAGGGGATTGAAAGCCTGGCTCGCCCGTTTTCATGTCACGCCCCGCTCATGCCTCGGCGACGCCATGGCTGCCATCGCGCAGCAGCACCACGGTGAGTTGAGATTTTCGACGCTGTATCGGGATTATGCCCGGATCGGCGCCATCAGGCTGCCGCGGGACTGACCCATTGGAGCGCCGTGCCTCCCAGTGGATCCCCAAAGCACGCTCCAGCACTTTGAAACTAGAGCATCTTGTCTGCGTTCAGACGGTTTCGCCTGAACGCAGGATGCTCTAGCCGGCTCCGCCGACTTCCGACTGGGCAACCGCGACTGATTTCAAGATGGCGAAACAGTCTGCACCGGGCGCAAGCTCAAGCGCCTGTGCCGACCGCCGCGTGATCCGCGCCAGCAGCAGGTCGTCCCCTGCCCTGAGCTGAATGACCGCCCCCGGACCCTCGCCGAGCCGCACCGCGGTCACCGTTGCCGGCAGGATGTTGAGCGCCGACAGGCCCTCGGGCCGTGTTCGTGACAGGATCACGTCCTGCGCCAGAATTCGGATGGACAGACGCGCGCCGAGCGGCGCGTCCACATGCGGCAGGAACAGCGGGCCAGCCGATGCCTCGAGCCGTGTCAGCCCGTCCTCTTCCTGAGTGGCCACGGTTGCATGCAGCGAAGCTCCGGCGGCGCGAATTCCAAGCGCCGGCACATTTTCGGGATCGGAGAGCACTTCGTGAGCCAGGCCGGACCGGACCACCCGTCCCTTGTCCATCAGAACCAGTGTCGTCGCCAGCCGCGCCACTTCCGCCATCGAATGGCTGACATAGAGAACCGGGATATCGGTTTCACCCCGCAACCGCTCGAGATAGGGCAGGATCTCGGCCTTGCGTTCCTCATCCAGTGCTGCAAGCGGTTCATCCATCAGCAGCAGCCGCGGATTTGCCAGGAGCGCCCGGCCGATGGCCACCCGCTGTTTCTCGCCGCCGGACAATCCGGCCGGCCTGCGCTCAAGCAATCCGTCGATGCCGAGCATGCCGACCACGTGATCAAAGCTCTCCCCCGGTCTGCGCGGCGCGAACCAGCGACTGTAAGTGAGGTTCTGCCGCACGCTGAGATGCGGAAACAGACGCCCTTCCTGAAACACGTAGCCCAGACGGCGCTGGTGCACCGGGACCCAGATGCGCCGCTCCGCGTCGAACAGCACGGTCTCCCCCAGCTGGATGCGCCCCGCCTCGGGTCTGATCAGCCCTGCCACGGCATTGATCACCGAGGTCTTGCCCGACCCCGAACGGCCGAACAGTGCGGTCACGCCCGCGGGCGCCTCGAACGCCACGTCGAGAGAGAAATCGCTGAAGCGATGGGTGAAACGGACCGAGAGGCTCATGAACCCGCAATCCTGCGCGCCACGGCCCGCCCGACCCATTCGGACAGCAGCAGCGCCAGAAGCGCGATTGCCACGGCGATCAGCACCAGTTGCGCCGCCTGGGCGTCGCCGCCCGGAACCTGCAGGAAACTGTAGATCGCCGACGGAAGCGTCTGGGTCTGTCCGGGAATGTTGGAGACGAAGGTAATCGTCGCACCGAACTCGCCCATCGCCTTGGCAAAGGCGAGGATCGCCCCGGCAATCACGCCGGGCAGGATCAGCGGCAGGGTGACCGTGACAAACACCCAGCCCCTCGATGCGCCGAGCGTCGACGCCGCCTGTTCGAGCTTCGGATCGACTGCCTCGATGGCCAGCCGGATCGCCCGCACCATCAGCGGAAACGCCATCACCGCAGCCGCCAGTGCAGCACCGGTCCAGCGGAAGGCGAACACCAGTCCAAAAGTGTCTTCGAGGAAACTCCCAACAGCGCCACGCCGGCCGAATGTCAGCAGGAGCAAATATCCAGTCACCACCGGCGGCAGGATCAGAGGCAGATGCACCAGGCCGTTGAGCGCCTGCTTGCCCCAGAATTCACGGCGCGCCAGGACATAGGCCACCGCAACGCCCACCGGCAGGCTCAATGCCGTTGCCCAGAACGACACCTTGAGCGACAGGGTCACCGCGCTCCACTGGTCCGGTGTGAGCCAGTCAGCCATTGCCCTGCCCGAAAAGGGGCGTGAATCCCTGCGCCTTGAACACCTCTTCCGCCGCGGGACTGCTCAGATAGGAAAAAAAATCGTCTGCATCGGGGTCAACGGAGGTCGCCACAATCGCCCCCGGATAGATAATCGGAGCGTGTGAGCCTTCAGGAAACCCGGCCACCACACTGACACCGGCATCGGCCATGGCATCGCTGGCATAGACAATCCCGAATGGCGCTTCGCCGGAGGACACCAGCGCCAGTGCCGCGCGGACATTGTCGGTCTGCGCCACCTTAGAAACGACCCGGTCCCAAAGACCGAGGCTGCTCAGCGCCTGCTTGCCGTAAACCCCTGCCGGTACGGAATCGACCAGCGCCATCGCAAGCCGTCCGTCACCGAGCAATTCTGCCAGATCGGCACCTGCCTCCAGAGCGACATCGGCGGCCTCCCGGCCATGCGCGATCAGCACCAGCCGGTTGCCGAGCAACTCCTTGCGGCTGCCGGTTCGGATCATTTCCGCTGACTCCAGATAGTCCATCCAATCCACCGACGCCGAGATGAAGATGTCGGCAGGTGCGCCCTGCTCGATCTGACGTGCCAGACTGGAGCTGCCCGCATAGGAAATCGTCACGGTCTTGCCGGTTTGCGCGCGCCAGTCCTCGGCGATCTGGTCAAGAACCGTTTTCAGGCTGGCTGCGGCGAACACCAACAGGCCCTCCGCCCGCGCCTGTGCGGGCAAGACCAGCAACCAGGCCAGCACAAGGGCCGCGGCCATCCGGACCAACGAACGGGAAAACATCAGATACGCTCCGGCTCACTCATGTCCAACCGACGTACCAGCGCGGCCCCTGCACTGGCAAGCTTTATGCGGCAGAACGGCCGGCCTCGATCAGCCAGCCGTCAGCGACCGGAAGCGACGCCATCCGCTTCCGGTCGTTTTGCAAGGATGCCCAAGGTCAGCCGAACATGTCTGCGGTAATGCCCGCATACCAGCCCACCGACTCCTCGTAGTTGGCCTTGCGCAGCGCATCCTCCTCATTCATCTGGCTGATGAAACTCTGGGTCGATGCGATCTTGCCGTCTCCGGGCGCATACTGCGCACCGACCTTGATGGCGTCTCCGGTCTCGATCAGGCTCCAGCAGGTATTGGCATATTTCGCCGGGAACACCTTCGATCCGACCAGGTCGCCACGAATGTTCATCGAAGCAACCTTGGCCTGGCTGTTGGCGGAGAAGCCCGATTTCGGCATGTCGCCGGCGATGCAGGCATCTCCGATCACGAAGATCGCCTCGTCGACAGTCGAGCGCATGCTGGCGGCATCGATGGGACAGAAGCCACTGTCATCCGTCAGACCGGCACTGGCGGCGATTTCACCCGCTTTCTGAGCCGGAATCACGTTCATCATCGCCCCCTTGAAAGTATCGAGACCTGTTTCAACGGTGCCGGCATTCACATCGATTCCCTCGATGCCGCCATGCACGTCCGGCCCGTACCATTCGATCATGCCGGGATAGTATTTTTCCCAGCCCTCCTGGAAGACGCCCTGCTTGGAGAATTTCGGCTTCGGATCGAGAATGATCACCTTCGCATCCGTGAGCCCCTTCTCTTTGAGCACATGCGCCATCATCGAAGCCCGTTCATAGGGACCGGGCGGGCAGCGGTAGGGATTGGGCGGAGCCACCATCAGGATCTGCTGTCCGTTCTCGATCGCATCGAGCTTGGCCTTGAGCAATTGCGTCTGCGGCCCTGCCTTCCATGCGTGCGGGGCAATCTCCGACAATTCCTCGGAATAGCCCGCCACCGAATCCCAGATCAGATCGATACCCGGCGAGACCACCAGCCTGTCATAGGGGATCGAGGAGCCGTCAGCCATCGTCACCGTCTTCGCGGCGCGATCGACGCTGCTCGCCCGTCCCGTCACCTTGGTGATGCCGTAGCTCGATTGCAGCGTGTCATAGCTGTGGGTGATCGATTCGAAGCTGCGGTACCCCCCGACATAGAGGTTGGAAAAGAAGCAGGTGGTGAACATTTCCGAATCATCGATCAGCGTGACGTCGATCGCACCGTCCGAATCCTTGGCGATGTAGCGCGCTGCCGTGGCTCCGCCGGCCCCGCCGCCGATGACGACCACACGCGGCTTTCCCTGCGCACGCAAATAGGTTGGAAGCGAAAGCGCCGCGGCACTCGCACCGGCAAACAATCCGAATTGGCGTCTAGTCAGGCCTGTCATGATATCCTCCCGGGTTGCAAATTCTTTCTCGGTTTCTCTTTATTGCGGTTCAAGCGAACTGAAGTAGGCCGCCAGCGCCGCAATTTCCTCGTTCGAGAGGTTTGCGACGCGCAATTTCATCACGTCATTGGAACGCACATTGTTGAGATATTCAAACAGTGAAGTGACAAAGTAATCCTTTGGCAGTCCGACAATCGATGGAATGCCATCGGCATGCCCGGAGGCCTGGTGACAGGTCACGCACTCTCCGGCGAGATACTCGCCATATTCCGGATCGCCGTCCATCTGAAGCACGATATCGGCAAAGCCGCTCACCGGCCCGGAAGTGGAAACTTCCTCGACTGTGGGGTCAGCCGCTGGTGCTTGTTGTGTCGCGGTTTCAAGCCATGAAATCAGCGCCTGGCGATCCGCCGGATCGGCCATGCCCCGGAACGACATGCGGTTGCCCTTGATGAAATCGCGCGGCCTCTCGAGGTACTGGTCGAGTGTTTCCGCGGTCCAGACCAGACCTGCCTCGCCCGCCGCCCGCATGCTTTCGGAATAGCGGAAATCGTCAAGCCCGCCGGCCTTCCGGCCAAACAGCTCATCGAGATGCGGACCGACCTTGTGCTTCGCTCCCTCACCGATTTCATGACAGGTGGCGCAGCGCTTGTAGAGCGTCTCGGGTTCGGCTGCACCCACTCCATGCGGAGACGCGGCCCAGAGCACAATCCCAATGAAAATGGCAGGCACCGATGCGGGCAAACTCGAGATGTGCCAACGGTACCTGCCATATGCTGCCATGTAGTGTCTCCTCCGGGAGTGCCCTCCAGCACGCCCCTTGTATTTCCCGTCAGTCGATACTGCCTCCGGAGTTCTCGTCGCCTTCCCCCTCCGGCGTCACGTCGATGACCTGTGCGCGGGCGGTGATTTCCACCGGACCCGGCTTGCAGTCGGTCATGCACGGCTCGACGCTCTTGGCGTAATGCGGCTCGTCCGCCCGGCCATCCGCAATGAAGTTGGCTTCATTTGGCAACCGCACGGACGCAAAGTTCTCCTTGGAAAGTTCAAACTCTTCATCATCGACCACGTCGTTAAGATACAACAGATAGGCCGTCAGCGCATAGACGTCATCGTCAGACATCGACCGGGCATTGCCGAACGGCATGGCCCGGCGGACATAGTCGAAGACGGTCGACAGATAGGGCCAGTAGGACCCGATCGTCTTTTCGGGACGATCATTGCGAAGTGTATCCTGTCCACCGGCCAGCACAGGCCAGCGGCCGGCACCCTCGCCGAAATCGCCGTGACAGACAGCGCAGTTGTCGGTGTAGATCGGCTCGCCCTGGGCTACGGTGCCGCTCCCTTCGGGAAGGCCGGTCCCATCCGGACGGATATCGATGTCCCAGGCAGCAATTTCCTCGGGAAGTGCCTTGCGACCCAGTCCGAAGGCACCCTGGCTCTTCTCGACGACCATGTCCGCAGCGGGTGCAGGCTCGGGCGGAGCGGCCGCAGCGGCGGTTTCAACAGGTGCTTCACCGGTTTCCGCCGCCGCCGGGGCCGCCGCCGCCTCCTGGGAGAAGGTTCTGAGATACGCGAGCACATTGGCGACTTCGTCATCCTTCTTGAGCCCTGCAAAGGCCATCTTCGTGCCCTTGATCATGCCCTTCGGGTTGGTCAGATACTCGCCCAGCGTCGCCGCATCCCAGACCAGACCGGCGTCACCGGCCTCGATCATCGCCTTGGAGTACTTGTAGCCCTCAGCCGATCCGGCCGCGCGGCCGAAGATCTCGTTCAGCTCGGGGCCGACCTTGTGCTTGGCGCCTTCGCCGACAGCGTGGCAGGCGGCGCATTTCTTGAACACTTTCTGGCCCGCATCGGCGTCACCCTCGGCGAGCGACGGACTGGAAAGCGTGGCGAGCGCCAGAACGGCAAACGCCGCAGACTTAGGAAACTTCAACATTTTCAACCACCCCGTCGTTGTTGACGTGCCATGTCTGGATGCCATTGTTGTGATATATCGAGTTCTCGCCACGCGCCAGGCGCAGCTCGTTCTTGGTCGGCTGAACCAGCCCCTGGTCATCCATGGCACGCGATTGCAGCAACAACTCCGAACCGTCCCAGTTGATGTCGAGATAGAACCGGTGCAGCGCCTTGGGCAGGCTTGGGCCGTCAAGCCGCGCGGTTTGCCAGGTCCGACCGCCGTCGAGCGTGACATCGACGCGTTTGATGGTGCCGTTTCCGGACCAGGCGAGACCCGTGATGACCAGCGGCCCCTTGCCATGGGTTACCGGCGCCTGCGGACTCGGGCTGGTGATGACCGATTTCACGTCCATCACCCAGGTGTGGCGGCGTGCTTTGCCATCGGCGAGAAGGTCGGTGTATTTCGAGGTTTCCTCGCGCTGGGCCCAGGGCTCGTCACCCACTTCCAGACGGCGCAGCCACTTGACCCACATGTTGCCTTCCCAGCCGGGAACGCAGAGCCGGAGCGGATACCCCTGCTCGGGGCGCAGCGCCTCGCCGTTCATCTTGAACGCGACAAGGCAGTCGTCCAGAGCCTTTTCCATCGGGATAGAGCGGGTCATCGCCGAAGCGTCAGCACCCTCGGCAAGCAACCACTTGCCGTTGGTCTTGACGCCGGCCTCTTCCAGCAGATAGCGCAACGGAACACCGGTATAGACCACGCAATGGATCATGCCATGGGTGAACTGACAGCCGTTGAGCTGAGCGCCGCGCCACTCCATGCCGCCATTGGCGGCGCATTCGAGGAAGTAAACGCGGTTTTCGCGCGGGAACCGTTTCAGGTCTTCCATGGTGAAGACGAGAGGCGTGTCGACAAGGCCGTTGATCATCAGCCGGTGATCGGCAGGGTTGATGATCGCGGTGCCGCCATGGTGACGCTCGAAACACAGGCCATTGGGCGTGATGATGCCATCAAGCTCATGCAGCGGTGTGAAATTGATCGAGGAAACCGGATCGGCGGTCAGCCACGGCACATTGCGGCGCACGACATTGGCTTCAAACTCCGAAGGCTTGCCATAGGGCGCGACATCGACACCTTCGCCAAGATAACGGTTCCAGTCCTGGATCTCGGTGATCAGCGGATCGCCCGCCGCCCGCGCGGCACCGGCGCTGGCTGCCACAGCCGCGCCGCCAAGCAGCCCGGCCTTGAGGAAGTCGCGACGCGACGCTGCCTTTTTCGTCGGTTTCGGGTCGGTGATATCTACCATGAGATCCTCCCGGTGTGCTTGTTCAGCATTGTTGTCTCCGTCTTCATCGCCGCGGCGTCATGGCCCGGCCTTTCAGTCGCGATCGGCATCACCGGATCACCCGGACGGCCGCAGCCTCCGGATCCAGCGAAACCACCGATTTCTTGGTGATGTAGTCTTCCATGAGGTCGTAGATCGCAGGACCTTCGACCCCTTCATTGACCGACGCCCAGCCACCGACCACATAAGTCTTGTCCGCTTCAATCAGCTCGCCGCTGCCTGTCAGCCGCATCTCCGAAATCCGGTCACCCATTTCCGCTTCCGGCGCACAGGCGTAGCTGAACCCGCCAACCCGGACCATGTCGCCACCCTGCTGCAGGAACGGGTCCTTGTTGAACAGGTTGTCACAGACATCTTCCATGATGTCCTTGATCTGCGCTCCGGTGAACTCCAACCGATAGACGGAAGGGTAGCTCATCGAGGTTTCACTATAGAGATCGTCAATGGTGATGTCGGAGCCCGGCAGCAGTGTCGTGCCCCAGCGGAAACCGGGCGACAGCGCAATCTGCGTGTCGCGTTCTTCCATGATGCCCTGACAGATCAGGTCATCCCAGGTTCCGTTGAAATTGCCGCGCCGGTAAAGCAGGCTGTCGGTCCGCCCGATCACGCGTTGCGTTTCGGCCTCGTAGGGTGCGCGCACCTCGTCGATCTTGGCTGCCATCTCAGGATCCGGCGTGATGACATCCGAGAAGACCGGGATGAGATTGGAGCTGTAGCCCGCCACCTTGCCATCCTTCACCTCGAGATCGATGCGGCCGAGATACTTGCCGTGCGATCCCGAAGACATCAGAAGCGTGCCGTCGACCTCAAGCGCAAAGGGTGTCGCATCATGGGTGTGGCCGGTGACGATCACGTCCAGCCCGCTGACCGTCGATGCGATCTTGCGGTCGACATCAAAGCCGTTGTGCGAAAGCATGACAACCACCTCGGCGCCTTCGGCGCGGGCGGCGTCGACATTTTCCTGCAGCACTTCGGGACGGATGCCGAAAGACCATTTCGGGAACATCCAGCTTGGGTTGGCAATCGGCGTGTAGGGCATGGCCTGGCCGATGACGGCGACCTTGACCCCGCCCCGCTCGAAATAGGCAGTCGGCTCGAACGCCGGCTCGTCCCACTCGGCGTCAAAGATGTTCGACGCCAGGAACGGGTAGCCCATGGCTTCGATCAGTTCCAGGAAGCGGTCTTCGCCGAAGGTGAATTCCCAGTGCCCGGTCATGGCGTCGGGCTTGAGCAGCTTCATGCACTCGACCATGTCCATGCCGTTGGTCTTCAGCGACGTGTAGGAGCCCTGCCAGGTGTCGCCGCCGTCAAGGAACAGAACCTTGTCGTCACCGCGATCGGCACGGATCGCCTTGACCAGCGTCGCCGTGCGGTCAAGACCGCCGAGCTTGCCATAGGTCCGCGCCAGATCGACATAGTCGACCATTGTGTGCGCGTAGGCGTAAGGGCTGCCTCGCTCGATGTTGAAGTAATCGAGGAATTCCTGCGCCACCAGGTGAGGCGGAACGCCGGCATAGGCGCCAACCCCGATATTGGTGTCCGGCGGCCGGAAGTAGACCGGCTTGAGCTGCGCATGGCAGTCGGTAAAATGCAGCAGCGTCACCTGCCCCTTGGAATCGAACTTGAGCAGGTCGTCCTGCGTCAGCTTCTGCTGCGCCAGCGCGCGCGTGGGGTTCGCCCCCAGCCCGGCGGCGCCGAGCACGAAACCGGCATTCAGGGCATATTGCAGAAAATCTCGCCTGGTATGCATCCCATTCTCCATTTGGGGTGAAAAACGGACAAACGACCTCGCTCCAGCAAATGCCAGAATCCGTATTTTCTTTTATTTTCAATCCGTTAACGCAAAACTCTTCAAGTCGTGTCGATCTGAAGAACGGTGATCGCGTATTGCTCCAGCAGCAAATCTGCTGGCACTGCAGGCCCCGAGGGGCACTTCTGTCAGGGGCTGGAGGCGCCGAAACGCCTCCAGCAAATTCAAGGCCTACTGGCGGACCGACGGGGTTTCGACCGAAAGGCCGGTACCGCGCCATGTCACGTAGGTTTCAAGCGCCATCAAATCGTCCGAGAATGCCTTGGGCTGCTCGGCGCGGGTATCGCGGATACAGCCGCGGAACCGCTGATGAAGCGATGTCAGACCACTCTTCAGACGATAGGTCGGGAACCCGTTGACCTGACCCTGGCTCAGATGGTCAGCGCGGATCATCTTGCCCATTGCTGTTTCGTGGCAGCTGGCGCAGGCGAGGTTCAACTGGCCTGTACGGGTGTAGTAGACGTCCTTGCCCTTTTCCCACCAGCTCTGCATGTCGCCCTGAGAAAGGTCCATCTCCACCGGCATGCCAAGCGACTGATGCTTGATGTAGGCGGTCAGTTCCTGCTGGCCGCCCTTGTTGAAGGGCAGCGCTTCAGCGCCCATCTGCTCGGTCAGGCACTTGTTGATCTGCAGCTCGACATTGATCGGTTTTTGCGAATCGGCATCCCATTTCGGAAACTTCGCGCCAACACCCTTCATGCTCACAGCAGCATCTTCATGACAGGTCGCGCAGGACTTGCCTTCAGTGCCCATGACCGTATTCCACAGCGCCTCGCCATCTTCGACAGCGATCATGCCAGGGTTCTCGAACGAATCACGCGACAAGTCGCGGGTTTCGCTCTCACGGAAAAGCCAGCCCGAATACAGTTCATCGAAGGGATGCCCCTCGGGCGCAGCTGTCCGCGTGATGATTGGCGTGCCATCGATCTCGAGTGTATCGTCCACTGGATCGGCCAAAACCGGACCAGCCCCCGCGAATGTGGCTGCCAACACGACGCCGGCTATCAAAAGTCTTTTCATAACGTTCTCCGTCCTCCCGGGACTTCCCGTTGCAGGAACCTCCCCCGCCCGGGATCCCTCCCAAAGTTACTTGACTTCGATCGGCGCCTCGGCCTCGTAGACCGACCCGTCATCATCGAGCCAGGTGAACTTGAATGTCCCGCTGGTGGGCACCTTGGCGTTGAACTCGAAATAAGGGTTGGCGGAAACTGCCGGATCCAGATCGCATTCGAACACCAGTTGCCCTTCGAAGGTGCAGGTGAACTTGTTGATGATCTGGCGCGGGATGGGGTTGCCATCCTTGTCCTTGCGCTGGCCTGATTCCATCTCGTGGCTGATCAGGGTCTTGATGGTGATCACCTCACCGGCCGAAGCCGACTTGGGCACCTTGATGCGTGGTTTTGATGCCATTTTCGTAAATCCTGTCCTGGCTCAGCCGCCGCAGCCGCCGATGGTTACCTTGACTTCCTTCTTGTCCATGAAGACCGAACCGTCTTTCATCTTCGCAACAGCGATGACGTTCTGGGTCTTGGCAAGTCGGATACGGGTCGTTGCGAGTGCTTCACCGCTCATTTCGGTAAAGTGGAACGTGGCGACGGCCGGGTTCGGGTTTCCATCGGCAAAGATGATGACCGATTCCACCAGATCGTCGCCTTCCATGGCGCTTTCGACAGTGACCGAAACCGGCACGGTATTGCCGTTCTCGGCAATTTCCGGCGTGTTCAGCGAGACCTTGCCTTCGCCGGGGGTAACACCACCGGTGAAGTCCATGACCATCTTTTCAGCATCTTCAGCGGATGCCAGAGCCGGCGAAAACCGTCCGCCGGCCATTGCGAAAGCAGCCGCACCGGCTGTCAGTCCTAAGACATTTCGTCTTGTCAGTTGCATTGGGTTCGAGCTCCTTTGCTCCGGTTTATTCCTTGAGTGTACCGAGATAGGCGACAACATCCTCAACCTGCTGCGCGGTCAGGATCGTCTTGCCGACGAAATCTTTGGCCACATCTTTCCCGGCATCCAGCGAATAGAAGCCGGGCATGACGGTCTCGTCGGTGAAGACGTGCTTCGAATTGACCACGATGGCCCTCAGCATCGGCTCTTCCCAGCGATCTGCCACACCATCAAGCTCGGGCCCGACATTGCCGTGAAACAACTCACCCGCCATATCGGCATTCGCATGGCAGGCCAGGCAATTGCCGAGACGGCGGTTCTTGAAGGCCTCCGCACCGGCAACCGGGTCGCCGGCCACACCGGTCAGCGATACCGCCACGCCGTCATCGGTGAACTCCACCGTCTCGGGCGAAACCTCGCTCGCAATGGCTGCAGTCGACAGCGCAACTGCCGCTATCGCCCCCAGTGTGATTTTCATTCGCCTTGTCATCTGGCGCTCCCTCCTCCAATTGCCCGGACACATTACGTCCGGATCCGCTCCGATTCCAAGATACCCATACTTTGCCGCACAATCAATGCAAAAATATGATTTCTTGAATGTATGACTTGCGGGGATTACTCCGCCTCAAGCCGACCCTGTGCCCGCAATTCGTTAATGATCCGGGCATGGTATTTCTGAAAATGCTCGTCACTGTCGTAGCCTTTCTCGGCTACCCATTTGAACATATTGAGAAATGTCCACTTTCCGAAGGCGCCCGGCATGGTCGCAACCGCAGCTTCGGCGACGGTCATCCCTTCCGGCGCCTCCTCCGGCAGGAACACCAGCGTCGGCGTGAACACATAGCCCCATTTACGTGCCGCGGTCTTCTCTGTCAGCACGTCGCCGTCGAGATCGGTGACTTCCTCATCGCCAAACATGTTGTATTGCACGACCTTGAAGTTCGCCTTGATGAAATCCGAGACTTCAGGGTCTGACAACAGATCCTCGTGCATCTTGGCGCAATAGATGCAGCCGCGCTGTTCGAAGACCATAACCAGCCGCTTGCCCTCGTCCTTCGCGGCCTCGATGTCTTCGGCCACGTCCCGGAATGTCAGGGCAAACCAGTCCTGCTTGTGCAGACCATCCTCGCCGATCTCCGCCGACCAGGCCTGGACGGAAACGGCTACAAGGGCAACAGCTGCAATTATCACGCGTCTGATCATCATGTGTCTCCTATCCAATCGTAGCGAATGCCGGGAACATCTCAAGCAGCCATTGTGCGATCCGTGACATCTGACCGGTCATGAACAGGATACCGGTGATCACCAGAAGTAGGCCCATGGCTTTTTCGATGACAGCCATATGTTTCTTGATTCGGGTCGAAAACCGGATGAAACGGCTCGCGAAAAACCCTGCGATGACAAACGGGATGCCGATTCCGAGTGCGTAGAGCCCGAGCAGAAGCGCCCCCTGCCCCGCACTCTCCTTGGCCGCGGCCATGAACAGGATCGCCGCAAGGATCGGTCCGACGCAGGGTGTCCAGCCGAAGGCAAAAGCCAGCCCCATGACATAGGCGCCAACCATGCCCGCGGGCTTGCGCTCGACCTGAACCCGGGCTTCCCGGTAGAGCAGCGCAAAGCGGAACACCCCGAGAAAATGCAGTCCCATCAACAAGATGAGAACGCCAGCGACAACCGCAAGGATATCGAAATAGCGGGCGACGGATTGACCGATGACGCTGGCGGTCGCGCCAAGAGATACGAAAACGGTGCTGAAACCCAGAACAAAGGCTACGGAGGCCAGCGCGATCCGGCGCGAGGCCACGTTGTCTGCATCCGCATTCTTGACCTCATTGAAGCTCATGCCGGCCAGGTAGGCCAGATACGGCGGCACGATCGGCAGCACGCAGGGCGAGAAGAACGACAACAACCCCGCCAGAAACGCGGCGCCGTACCCGACATCGATCATCAGAAACCCTCCCCCTGGCGCCGACTGCCGGATCTGACCCGCCGGAACCAAACAATTACATGAACCTGGTGCATGCGGGGTCTGCTCCTGCCATATCAATTGCACGAAGCAAACACATTGTTATCCTGCCCCATCGCGCCTCCCGCAAACCGGGGGCAAACCAGAATGCGATTGCAAGATATGCAAAATTGCCTATATATTGCAATCACTATTTTCAAAAGATCGGACCGGCCTCATGAGCACTGTCTATGCCGCTGCACTGGCCCTCGGCCTGGCTCTCTCGACCCCGGTCATGGCCGCCGAAATGATCATGTTCGAGCAAGCCGGCTGCGCCTGGTGCCAGCGCTTCAACGAGGAGATTGCGCCCGCCTGGCCAAAGACCGAGCAGGGACAGCGCGCGCCGCTGCGCCATGTCGACATTCACCAGCCCCTTCCCGAGGATCTCGCGGGCATCCCGATCGAGCGATTTACCCCGACCTTTGTTCTGGTCGAGGACGGCCGGGAGATCGCAAGGTTGCGCGGCTATCCCGGCGATCAGTTCTTCTGGGCGCTTGTCGATGAAATGCTGGCGAAGCTGGAGCAATGACACCCGAACAGTCGGCAGGCCAGAATTTCAACGGGCAGAACATCGCCCTTCTTGCCGGCCAGGCCCGCAAGGCCAGCGACATTCTCAAGGCACTGTCCCATGAAACCCGGCTGCTGATCCTGTGGCTTCTGTCGGAGAATGAAAAAACCGTCTCCGAACTGGAGCACTTGCTGGCGCTGCCGCAAGCGGCGGTCTCGCAACAACTGGCGCGGTTGCGGCTTGATCACCTGGTCAGCACCCGCCGCGAAGGCCGTATCATCCATTACTCGATCACCGACCCCGGCATCTCGGCGGTCGTGACCTCGCTTTACGAACTGCTGTGTGATGCTGATGAGCGCGACGGTTGACACCCAAGCATCGCTTGCGCCCGCACCGGTCACTGCATAAGCTTTGCTTCAGGGCCTGTGGGACGGCCCTCAAATGGAGGAGAAAACCATCATGATCGATTCAGGATGGCTGCTTTCGCTGTCAGGCTGTCTGGTCGGCGCGATCATCGGTTATGCCGCGAGGCGGAGCCACTTCTGCACCATGGCAGCGCTGGAGCGCCACTGGTACGCTAACGACGATGGCCCATTGCGCGCCTGGGTTCTCGCCGCCATGACCGCACTGGTTGCAACCCAGCTGTTGAGCGCCGCGGGCATCGCCTCCATAGATACCTCGTTCTACCTGACCGAACCCCTGCCGATCGCCGGCGCGATCATCGGCGGACTGATGTTTGGCGTCGGCATGGCGCTGGTCGGCACCTGCGGCTTCGGAGCGCTGGTACGGCTCGGCGGCGGCAATCTTCGCGCGCTGGTCGTACTGACCGGGCTCGGACTGGCTGCCCTTGCCGCCCAGCGCGGCGTTACCGCCCACATCCGCGCAAACCTGCTTGATCCCATCTCGATTGACCTGACAGGCTTTGGTGGACAATCGCTTGGCGCCTTGCTGTCACACGCGACCGGGTTGGAAACCAGCCTTCCGCTCGCCTTGGTGATCGGCGCCTTCGGCTTCTACTGGGTTTTCAGATCCGCCAGTTTCCGCGCCGATCGGAGCCGGCTGAGCGCCGGTGTCATCATCGGGTTGTGCATCGCGGCAGGCTGGGTGATTACCAGCAACTTCGCGGCCCAGGCCTACTTCCCGGTCCAGGTCGAGGCAGGTTCCTTCGTCATGCCGGTCGGTGAAACCATTCTGCAGATCATAACCGTCACCGGCGAACTCCCCGACTACGGCGTCGGCCTCGTCGTCGGCGTTTTCCTTGGTGCCGCGTTGTCGGCTTTCCGTTCCGACGACATGCGCTGGGAAGCCTGCGACGATGCGCGCGAACTCAGCCGTCACCTGCTCGGAGCCTTCCTGATGGGAACCGGCGGCGTCTTTGCGCTGGGCTGCACCATCGGCCAGGGCGTCAGCGCCTTCTCGGTGATGGCGATCTCCGCCCCCATCGTCATGATCTCGATTGCCGCAGGCGCACGCATGGGGCTGGGCATGCTGGTCGAAGGCACGCCGTTCAGCTTTATCGCCGACTGGCGTGCCCCCAAGGTCTAGGCGGAAGCGACGAACCGGTAGGCCGAACCATCCCGTTCAACCCTGCCCTCGCCCGGTTTGGGCAGGTGATAGGCAGTCAGCATCGCCTTGTCCGCAGCCAGCCGGTCGAGCAGCTTGAGCCGGGTGGCGACACCCTTCTCCGCATCCTGGTCTGACCCACTGGGCCAGCCCGGATGCGCGAATGACACCGCGAAATGCGTGATCGCGTCGCCGGCGATCAACACCGGACTGCTGCCGCCATGCACCATGTAGGACATGTGGCCGGGCGTGTGGCCGGACGTGTCGACCGCCTCAACCCCGGGCACGACTTCCGCGCCGGGCTCGAACAGGTTGATCATGTCGGCGAGAACGGCCAGCCGGTTCTGCGCCCCGACCGCGAAGGTCTTGCGCTCTTCAGGCATGGCGTCGACCGTGCCCGGGTCGCTCCAGAACTCCCACTCTGCCCGCCCCATGTGGAAACTGGCATTCGGGTAGACGATTTCATCGAAATCATCGATCAGCCCCCAGAGGTGATCGGGATGGCCATGGGTGAAGACGATATCTGTCACATCCGCCGGGTCGAACCCCGCCTCGGCCATATTGTCGAGCAGCTTGCCAGCCGATGGCATGAAGTTGGAACCCGAGCCGACATCGAACATGATCAGCCGGTCAGTCGTTTTCAGGATCGGAACATTGCAGTCGGGCGTCAGTGAATCGGTCGGCTGGCCGTTCTTTTCAAGCAGTGCAACGAGTTCGTCCTGCGGCGCATCCGGATAGGAAAAGCTCAGCGGCAGCACAAGGTTGCCGTCACTGACGCTGGTCAGCACCGCATCTCCGATTTCAAATGCATTTGCGCCCTTGAGCCAGGCCGGCGAGGCCAGCGTCGCGGCCGCAGCCATGCCGGAGTGCAGGAATGTGCGGCGTGTCTGAATGAACGGTGCCATGATCTTTCTCCCATATAGATTTATATGAATATTTGCCTTTGTCTTGACCCAGGTCAATGCCCTGGACCGCAATAAGGTGTTCTTGGCCTCATGGGGGTGATACCATGAACCTTGAGTTTCTGGCTGACCATTTCGGCGACAATCTTGCACTTCTGATCGGCGGCGCAGTGATCGGCGCGATTTTTGGCGCTTTTGCGCAACAGAGCCGGTTCTGCCTGCGCGCTGCGGCAATTGAATTCTCGCGCGGACACGTTGGCGGCAAGGTCGCCATCTGGCTGATCGTCTTCTCCACGGCCATCGCCGGAACCATGTTGCTCAGCGCATTCGACCTCTTTACCGCCACCGAAGCACGGCAACTGGCCTCGCCGCAAAGCCTTTCGGGCGCAGCCATCGGCGGCCTCATGTTCGGCACCGGCATGGTGCTGGCGCGCGGATGCTCGTCCCGGCTTTTGGTACTTTCGGCGACCGGCAATTTGCGCGCCCTGCTTTCAGGCCTGGTCTTCGCCGTCGTCGCCCAGGCCAGCCTGCACGGCTTTCTCTCACCGCTTCGCGAAGCTCTTGCAACACCGTTGACCACCCTGTCGATCGGATCAAACGATCTGCTGGTGCTTTCCTCCGTGTCCGAACAGACCGCTCTCGGCCTCGTTCTGGCCGGCCTTGCTGCAAGCTTGTTTCTGGCGTTGTGGCGCAAGGTCGGGATCTGGAAAACCGCCGCGTCCTTTGCGGTCGGCGCCTGCATTCCGCTTGCCTGGTGGTTCACCAATGCGATGACCTCGATAGCCTTCGAGCCGGTTCAGCTCGAATCGCTCAGTTTCACCGGACCGTCCGCCGACACGCTGATGCTGTTCCTCTCGTCTCCGGGCTCGATGATCGACTTCGACGTCGGCCTGGTTCCGGGGGTCTTCATCGGCGCTTTCCTGGCCGCCTGGGTGACCGGTGAACTCGAACTGCAGGGCTTTGAGGGTGGCGGCTCGATGCGACGCTATCTGGCCGGCGCGGCCCTGATGGGCTTTGGCGGCATGCTGGCAGGCGGCTGCGCCGTCGGCGCCGGCGTGACCGGGGCGAGCATCTTTGCGCTAACCGCCTGGGTGACCCTTTTTGCGATCTGGATCGCGGCAGCTGTCACCGACTGGGTCGTCGACCGCAAGATGGCGGGCCGGATTGTTCCGCCGCAGACCTTGCCTGCCAGCCCCGACACCCGGGGCAGCGAGCTTCAGCCCGGAATCTGAAAGACCGCCAGGCGAAGCGCTATCCGTACATCCGGGATGAGCGGCTTGCTGCCTGACGGCCTTCAAAGCGCTCTTTTCGAGCGTCGTTATGATCCCCTCTGGATCTGGCTTGTCAGATGCATGAACCGTGCCAATTTCAGAACACCCTCGAGATTGAGGCTCTCCGCCGTTTCAGACTGAACGTGTTGAAATCGTTGCACTTGCAATGAGCAAGAGCAGCACGGAAAATGCGGCTCCCGCCCAAATTCCGGGCAGTCCGGCCGCTGCCTGGGCTCAGACCGAAACCGCCGCCCGCAGTGTTTGCTTGCTCAGGCTTTCGCGGTCGCCAGCCATTTTCACTTCTCCGCGCTCGATCACGCAGAACCGGTCGGCAAGGCCGTAGGCAAACTCGAAATACTGCTCGACCAGCACGATCGCCATCTCGCCCTGATCCCTCAAAAGTGCGATCACCCGCCCGATCTGCTGGATGATGTTGGGCTGAATGCCCTCGGTTGGCTCATCGAGCAGAAGCAGTTTTGGCCGGGTGATCAACGCCCGGGCGATCGAAAGCTGCTGCTGCTGGCCGCCCGACAGGTCGCCGCCACGGCGGTTGCGCATGTCCTTGAGCACCGGGAACAGCTCGTAGATGTGATCCGGAATTTTTCGTTCCGGGCGCGGCAGGCAGGCAAACCCGGTCTCCAGGTTCTCGGTGACCGTCAACAGGGGAAAGATATCGCGGCCCTGCGGCACATAACCAACACCCTTCGCGGCCAGTTGGTAGGCCGGAAGCTTTCCGATCGTCTCGCCCGCCAGCGAATAGGCGCCACCGGAGCGGTGATGCACGCCGGAAATCGCCTTGAGCAGGCTGGTCTTGCCGACCCCGTTGGTGCCCATCACGCAGGTGACCTGCCCGACATCGGCCTTCAGCGAAATCCCCTTGAGGATCTGGGACTGGCCGTAATGCAGGGTCAGGTTTTCAACATTCAACATTCTCTAGCGCCCCAGATAGACATCAATGACCTCGGAATTGCCGGTCACATGATCAAGCGACCCTTCTGCCAGAACCGACCCTTCGTGCAGCACCGTGACCTTGCAATCGAGCCGGCGGACAAACTCCATGTCATGCTCGACCACGACGACCGCGCGGGTTTCGGCCGCCCGGCGCAACAGGTCGGTGGTGTGTTCGCGTTCGCCAAGCGTCATCCCTGCAGCCGGCTCGTCGACCAGCAGCAGCTTCGGATCCTGCGCCAGAAGCATGCCGATCTCGAGCCATTGCTTCTGCCCGTGCGAGAGTTCGCCTGCGGTGCGGTCGAGTTCGCCCGACAGCCCGATCTCCCCGGCAAGCGCCGCCACCCGCGCCGCGTCTTCCTTCGAAGCCTTGTAGCGCAGCACCGAGAACGGCAGCCGGTCATTGCTCAGCGCCATCATCAGATTGTCGCGCACGCTCTGCGCCTCGAACACCGTTGGGCGTTGGAACTTCCGTCCGACCCCTGCCCGCGCGATCTGACTTTCAGACAGCCTGAGCAGATCGAGCTGTGGTTCGCCGAACCGCACCCGGCCCTCGTCCGGCCTTGTCTTGCCGGTGACGATGTCCATGAAGGTGGTCTTGCCCGCCCCGTTCGGCCCGATGATGGCGCGCAACTCCTGCCCGCCGATTTCGAACGACAGGTTGTTGATCGCCTTGAACCCGTCGAACGAAACCGAGATCGATGTTACTTCCAGAAGCGCGCTCACGATGCGGCATCCTTCCTGACCAGCTTGTCAAATAACCCGCCAATGCCCTTCGGCGCGAACAGCGTGACCAGCACGAAGCCCAGGCCCAGCAGCACCTGCCACCAGTCGACCCAGTTGACGGTGTAGAAGCCCAGCGGGATGCTCGGCGCCTGCCCGCCGGTGAACCAGGACGACAGAAGCGACACCAGCGCCGCGCCGATGACCGCGCCGTAAAGCCGCCCCCGGCCGCCGATTGCCACCCAGACCGCAAGGTAAATCGAGGCAATCGGCGCGATCTCGGCCGGATTGATGATTCCCGCCTGCGGATAGTAAAGCGCCCCGGCAATCGCCGCGATCACCGCGGTCAGCGTGAACACCACCAGCTTGTAGGCCTCCACCGGATATCCCATGAAACGGATGCGCGCTTCGTCGTCGCGGATCGCCCGGATCACATTGCCGAACTTGCCCGAGACCACCCATGCAGCCACCAGATAGCCAAGGCCCAGGGCAAAGGCCGAAGCAAGGAAAAACCAGACGGAGACCACCGATTGCGGCACTTCGGACAGGCCGGGAATGTTCTGCAATCCTGAAAGGCCGTTGTTGCCTCTGAGGCCCGAGTCGTTCTGGAACAGATAGAGTGACAGCGCCAGGGTCATCGCCTGGGTCAGGATCGACAGATACACCCCGGTCACACGGCTGCGGAACGCCAGCCAGCCGAACACCAGTGCAAGCAATCCAGGCACCAGCACCACCAGCGCCAGCTGCGCGAACAGGCTGTCGGCAAAGTACCAGACCATCGGAATCTCGGCACCGCCGACGACACCGAAGATCTGGGTGCCGATACCTTCGCGGATTTCTTCGGGCGTTGCCGGCAGTTCCCCGCTCGACAGCGAGGCGATGACGATATCCTTGGTCCGCTCGTACATCAGCCACATGCCGATCATGTAGCCGCCGAGGCCGAAGAACGCGAAATGGCCAAGCGACAGGATCCCGCAATAGCCCCAGACCAGATCCATGGCGATGGCGATCAGGCACAGGCACAATGTCTTGCCGAGGATCTTGATGAAGCTGGTTGAGACGATGCCGAGCCCGAAACCTTCCGAAAGAATGGTGATCACGATGGTGAACACCGCCAGAAGGCCGATGAAGATGAGCACCGAGGGTTGCCGGGCAAGAAGGGAGCGTTCCATGATTTAATCCCCCGCCGCACGGCCCTTGAGCGCGATGATGCCCTTGGGTCTGAACTGGATGAAGATGATGATGAAGATGATCATGTAGGTCTGCGCGGCGAGTGTGTTGGACGGATTGAAGAACTCGATCACCTTCTGCAGCGAGCCGATCATCCCGGCGCCCGCAAGCGTCCCCCAGATGTTGCCGACCCCGCCGACCACCACGGTCATGAAGCTTTGCACGATGTAACCGGAGCCGAGTTCCGACGTGACCTTCGCAAACAACCCGATGGCGACGCCTGCGATACCGGCGATGCCGGAGCCGAGGCCGAAAGTCAGCATGTTGATCCGGTCGGGATTGATGCCCATCGACGAGGCCATGCGCGGGTTCTGCGTCACCGCCCGGACCTCAAGCCCGAGCCGTGTGCGGTTGAGAATGAACAGCAGCAGACCCAGAAAGGCGAGAGCGAGAACGAAGATCGCGATCCTGATGTAGCTGATCGACACCACGTCATTGAGCACCCAGGCGCCATCGAGCCAGGACGGCGATGTGAGCGGACGCGCCTGTGTGCCGAAAATGTTCTTGGCGATCTGCTGGAGCGCAATGGAAATGCCGAACGTCGCAAGCAGCGTTTCGAGCGGCCTGTGCGCCAGATAGCGGATCACCAGCCGTTCCAGTGCCACCCCCGCCAGGAAGGCAACCGTGAAGGCCAGCGGCAGCGCCACGATGATCGACACGGTGTAGTTCGGGATGAACTGCTGCACGACATAGCCGGTATAGGCGCCGATCATAATGAACTCGCCATGCGCCATGTTGATCACACCCATGACGCCAAAGGTGATGGCAAGCCCGATCGCGGCCAGGAAGTAGATCGACGCCAGCGACAGCCCGTCAAGCGCCAGATCGACGAACTGGTAGAAACCGACCGTACCGCTGATGTTGGCGAGCGTTTCCCGCGCGGCCGTGGTCAGCACCGGGTCTTTTTCGGCGTAGATCTCGGCAAACACGTGATTGGCGACTGCAGAACGCTGTTCGTCCGGGGTGACCAGTGGCGGCACGCTTCCGTCGGCCGCAAGCGCCAGATAGGCCCGGTCGCGTGCGGCCTGCGTCACCAGCTCGGCGACCGGAGTACCGGCAACCATGCCATTCTCGATATTGTCGATCAGCGCCTGCTTGCGGTCGGCCATCGGAACCACAGGCCGCGCCTTGCCGGCATCGACCAGCATTTGGTAGGCCGACTGGGGATCGATGTCGCTGCCCGGCGTCAACAGCCTGGCGACGTTGAGGTCCTCGGGCACCGCATCGAACACTTCCACTCTGGTCGCGAGCAGCGGATTGAGCGCCGCGCGCGCATCGACGCCGGGGTCTCCGGCAAAACTCTCGATAGCAGCCACCCTGTTTGCCTGGTCACTGCCGAACTGGATGGTCAAGAGCCGCTGCAGCCGCTCCTTCCGCGCCTTGATGGCCGGATCGGATTCAGACTCGATTGCCCCCCTGAGAATGCTCAGATGCGAGGCTTCGGGATCGCGCTCCAGCGCTGTCAGCGCCTGCAGCCGCCGTTCCGGATCAGGGTCCGAAAGCTGGAACTGCACCAAGGCTCCGGCTATCACGCCACGGACGCCACTGTTGGGCTTGAGGTTGTCGAGATCGTTCTTGTCGGCAAGCCCGGCCTCCGCGCCGCTGTCGACATCGATCAGCATCACCTTGCCGTCGGCGGCATCCTCGACAAAGAAGAACCGCCCATCGCTTTCGCGCTGCCACACCTCCTTCTCCCGCCATTTCTCCAGGAACACCGGCACGGCGGGCAACTGGCTGTCGACCAGGTCTTCAAGCACCGGTCCGATGGTGGTGCGCGAAGGCTTTTCGATATTGGCCCGGTAAGTCTCGAGCAGCGCGTTGAGATCCGCGTCCTGCGCTTTGGCGGGCGCAAACGCAGTCAGAGCGGCAAAAATAACAAGGATGATGCGAAGCATGGGAGAACAATGACCAATTGGGAAGGTGGAAGGGGGCGCAAAGCCCCCTTCCCTTGGTGAAGATCAATAGTTGGAATTGAGCTGCACGCAGGTCTTGGTCTCGGTGTTGTACATGCCGCAGGCGAGTTCCTTCCAGTCCGATTCCAGCACGGCGGATTCGGGCAGGAAGTCGGTCCAGGCGTCGCCGGGAACCGGCTCGGTCTGGCTGACGATATCGAACTGGCCGTCCTCCTGGATTTCGCCGATGAGCACCGGCTTGGTCAGGTGATGGTTGGGCAGCATTTCGGCTTCACTGCCGGTCAGGTTCGGAAACTTCTGGCCATACATGGCGGTGCGCACGGCATCGACATCGGTGGTGCCGGCGGCCTCGACCGCATTCACCCACATGTTGAAGCCGATATAGTGGGCTTCCATCGGGTCATTGGTAACCCGCTCTTCGCCGGCGAAGGCCTTCCATTCCTTGATGAATTCGGCATTCACCGGAGCATCGGCGGACTGGAAGTAGTTCCAGGCAGCAAGATGACCGACGAGGTTGGTGGTGTCGAGACCCGACAGCTCTTCCTCACCCACCGAGAAAGCCACGACCGGAATGTCGTCGGCGGAAATGCCCGCGGCGGCAAGCTCCTTGTAGAAGCCGATATTGGCGTCGCCATTGATGGTGGAGATCACGCCGACCTTCTTGCCGTCTGCACCGAGCGCAACCACGTCGGCAACGATCTTGGACCAGTCGGAATGACCGAAGGGCGTATAGTTGACGAAAATGTCCGCTTCCGCGATGCCCTTGTCCTTGAGGTACTGCTCAAGGATCTTGTTGGTTGTGCGCGGATAGACATAGTCGGTGCCCAGCAGTGCGAATTTCTCGACCCCGAGCTCTTCAAGGAAATAGTCGGTTGCAGGAATGGCCTGCTGGTTGGGCGCTGCACCCGTGTAGAAGACGTTCTTGGATGATTCTTCACCCTCGTACTGGACCGGGTAGAACAGAAGCCCGTTCAGCTCCTCGATCACCGGCAGAACCGACTTGCGGCTGACCGACGTCCAGCAGCCGAACATGACATCGACATTCTGAACCGTCATGAGTTCGCGGGCCTTTTCCGCAAACAGCGGCCAGTCGGATGCCGGATCGACCACGACGGCCTCAAGCTGCTTGCCCAGCAGACCACCCTTTGCATTCTGCTGTTCAATCAGCATCAGCATGGTGTCCTTGAGCGTGGTCTCCGAGATCGCCATCGTGCCCGACAGCGAGTGCAGCACGCCGACCTTGATCGTTTCCTCCTGCGCATATGCCGTTTGGGTCAGGATTCCTGTTGTAATAAATGCCGCCGCCCCTGCGATACGCAATTTCGTGGTAAATTTCATGTCAGCCTCCGTGCTGTTCGTGTCCACGAGGGTGATCAATGCAAGCCCCTTGCCAGTTGCGAGGAAAGCCGGATTTTAACGGTTTCTTAATCCGCCAGGCCAGGATGGTGGAAAACGAATGTTCAAAAAGGCGCACATTTTTGCCTACAATTTAGGCGACGTCCATTTTTTATACATTCTTGTCGCAGCCATCAGGCGCGGGATACCGGAGAAGGAAGCCCTCCGGAAAACAGTTCCGCCGGCAAGACTTGCGTAATCGTCGTTTTTCGCTTCTTATCTGCCCAGATGAGGCGCTCGGCCTCTTGAGCAACACAAGACAAGGAGACCTATGCAAACCATGAGCGTACCTCTTTTCATGCTCGCGGCTCTGGCTGCCTTGTTCACATTTCTGTCTCCGGCGGTGGCTTCTACCTGGCTCAAGACGGGCAAACAGACCACCCGGCCTTACGGGCACGTGGAGTACTGTACACGCAATGCTTTCGATTGCCGCGGACGTTCGGCCGATGCCGCATTGCCGCCCGCCCGAAAGAACCTCCTCAACGGCGTCAATCGGGCGGTCAACCGCTCGATAAAGGCAGCAGCCGACCAGACCGCTTTCGGTCGCAAGGAATTCTGGACCGCCAATGCGCGATCGGGCGACTGCGAGGATTTTGCCCTCGCCAAACGCGCAAAGCTGTTGCGTAGCGGCTTCAAGCCTTCCCAACTTCTGTTGACGATGGGATACAATGGCAGCGAGGCGCACACCGTGCTGGTGGTCAGAACCCGCGATGGCGATTATGTCCTCGACAATCTTGTCGACGAGGTTATGCCGGTGCAATCCGCGCGAATGAGCTTCCGCAAGATCCAGGCGCCAGATCATGGCGGCAAATGGCTTCAGGTAACCGGCAAGACCGGCCGCGCGCCCTGACACGCATCCGGCTGCAGACTGCCAAGTTTTGCTGATACCCTCAGGGCCGTTTGAAAAGACGGCCCTTTTGCCGTCCAACCGCTTGCCGTCATACCGATAGCCTGTGCTATGGCTCGGCCTGACCCGATCAACACAAATCCGGAAAAACCGGAGGACAATTCAATCGCCGGCTTCCGCTTCATTCACACTGCCGACATCCATCTTGATTCGCCGCTGAAATCCCTGGCGCTGCGCAATCGGGACCTTGCTGATCTGATTGGCGGCGCCACGCGGCAGGTTTTCAGCGATATCGTCGACCTGTGCGTCGGCGAACGCGTCGACGCATTGATCATTGCCGGCGATCTCTACGACGGCGACCAGACCTCCATGAAAACCGCCCGCTTTCTGGCAAGCGAGCTCAACCGCCTGGCGACAGCGGGTATTCGCACCTTCATCATCCGCGGCAATCACGACGCGCTGTCGCGCATTTCCCGCGAACTGGTGCTGCCGGACCTCGTCAAGCTGTTCAGCGGGCGCGGCGAGCATGTTGTCATCGAACGCGAACAGGGCGAAAAGCCGGTCGTGATCCATGGCCTGAGCTTCGCCAACCCGACGGCGCCCGAAAGCCTGCTGCCAAAATATGGCCGGGCGCACCCGGATGCCATCAATATCGGCATCATGCACACAAGCCTTGGCGGCGCCCCCGGGCATGATCCCTATGCGCCCTGCAGTCCCGCCGAACTGGAGGCAACCGGGTATGACTACTGGGCACTGGGACACATTCACAAGCGCTCGGTTGTTACCGACTCGGCCGCCATCGTCATGCCCGGCATGCCGCAGGGCCGGGACATCAACGAGGACGGACCCAAATCGGTTACACTGGTGTCAATCGCCGAAGACGGGCAGGTGAGCCTTGAAGAGAAACCAACCGCTCTCGCCGAATTTGCCCGCGTTACCATTGATGCGTCCGGTCTGAGCGAATGGAGCGACCTCGCACACGTACTTGCCGAGACGCTGAAGCCGGTCCGCTCCGCTTCGACCGCTCCGCATCTGGTGGTTCGGCTTGCCCTTTCGGGGGAAACTCCGCTCGCCTGGCGCATGCGCCGCGATTCTGATTTGCTTCTGGCAGAGGCTGAGGAACGGGCCGAGCAGATCGGCAACACCTGGATCGAGAAGCTCGACATAGCCTGCACCCCGCCCGTTACTCCACAGGCATCTGCCGCAGACCCGCTTAACGAACTCCGGGCACTGATCGAAAACGACATCCTGTGCTCCGACGCCTATGAGACCGCGTTGGCAAGCGTGGCCGACACCTTGCAGGCGCAGCTGCCGACCGATCTCCGGGATCTGTTCGGCACTGATGAGGCCGAGACCAAAGCGCGGCGCATGGAGCTTGCCCGCCAGGGCGCCGATGACGTGCTGGCCCGGCTGCAGCCCGGCCACACCGCCGGCAGCGAGACCGCCTGATGCGCCTCAATCGCCTCGACCTCACCCGCTACGGCAAGTTCACCGATCACGGGATCGATTTCGGATCGGCCGCCAAAGGCGGTTGCGACCTGCACATCGTCTACGGCCCGAACGAGGCAGGAAAGTCGACCCTGTTCAGCGCCTGGCTCGACCTGCTGTTCGGGATTGGCGCGCAAAGCAGCTACAATTTTCTCCATCCCTACCCCAACATGCGCATTGGCGCCTGCGTGGAGATCGATGGAAAGACCCAGGAATTTGCCCGTATCAAGCGGCAGCAGAACAGCCTGCTCGACAACCGTGACCAACCTGTCTCCGATGGCGCACTGCTGGCCGGTCTTGGCGGGCTCGACCGCGACAGCTACCAGACCATGTTTTCGCTGGACGACGAAAGCCTTGAACAGGGTGGCGAAAGCATTCTGGCAAGCCGCGGGGACCTTGGAGAATTGCTGTTTTCCGCAAGCGCCGGGCTCGGCGACCTCTCCCAACGGCTTTCGGGAATCCGTACCGAGACCGAGGATTTCTACAAGCCCCGCGCCCAGAAACGTATGCTTGGCGAACTCAAGGCCGAACTCGCAGGACTCAAGGCCGAGCGCGAGCGGATCGACACCCAGGCCAGCAGGTTTGCCCAGTTGGGCAAAGACCTCGAAGAGGCAGGCTCGCGGCATGACGAGGCAGGCGATCAGCGAAAACGGCTCAGGATCCGGCTTGCGGCAATCGACCGGCTTCTCGCGGCCCGGCCCCGCCTGGCAGAGCTCGAAAGGCTTCAGGACCAGCTTGCCCCCCTCTCCGACCTGCCCGAGGTTGCACCGGAATGGCGCCAGCAGGTCAGCGACCTTGGACAACAGGAGGCAGCCCTGCAGGCGGCAGGCGCTGCACTCGAAGCCGAAATCGAGCGCCTGGGCTCCGAACGCGATGCCCTCGACATTGACGTGCAGATCCTGTCACTTCGGGACCGGATGAGCGAACTCGAGCGGCTGCGCACCCGCCATGAAACGGCCGGCGAGGATCTGCCGGAGCGGCGCGCGGCGCTGTCCCGAATCGACGGGCGCATCGAGCAGATCCTGGCCCGGCTCGGGCAGGCATCGGCATCATCAGCCGAAGATCTGCTGCTGGACACAGCCAGAACCGCCACGCTCCGCGAACTTATTGATGCCCGCGCAAGCCTCGACGTCCACACAACCTCAGCCCGCAAGGAACATGCCGACGCGACCGTCAACCACGACGAAGCCTTGGCTCAACTGCGTGCCGCGGGCGGCGCGCTTGAGCAAGGGGCTCCCCAACAACGCCAGGTCCGGCTGGCCGAACTCGCCGAAGCGCTCACCGTCCTGCGCAACGATAATCATGACCTGCTTTGCCGGACAGCGAGCCGCACCGTCGCCGCAGCGCGCGACAATTACGAGGCCCTGGTCGAAACTCTGGCACCCTGGAAAGGGGACATCGGCGAGTTGCGCGCCATGCTGCCACCCTCCGCGGAAACGATACGAGGCTGGAAAGCCGGGATCGAGGACCTTGAGCGCAAAAGCCTCTCGACCGATGAGGACCGTGCCCGGCTCGACCAGTCGCTCAAGCGATTAGAGGCGGAAGCCGGCGCTCTCAGCCGTTCCGGCGCGCTGCTCTCGGAGGCGGAGACCGAAGCGCTGCGCACGACCCGCGACGACGCCTGGAAAACGCACAAGGCAAGGCTCGACCCCGAGACTGCAACAGGCTTCGAAGCCGCCATGAAGGCCTATGACGGCGCCGCCGACAAACGTGCCATGCACCAGGCCGATGTCGCCAAGCTCAATGAAATCTCGGTGCAAGCGGAGATCACAAAGGCCGCGCTCGAGAGTGCCGGAACCGCCAGATCCGCGCTGAAACAGGCAATCGCCGAGCTGCGAGAACGGATCGCCACCGCACTCGGCCAGCTGTCGCCCACACTGCCGGCCGGCATGACGCCCGAAGCCATCGCGGACTGGCTGGCCCGCCGCGAGCAGGTGCTCGACGCCGACGAGGCACTGCGCGCCCGGCTTGGCGAGTTGCAAGCCGTTGAGGAGGACCGGCAGGCCGCCGCCTCCCGTTTGCAGCGGTTGCTTTCACCGCTCGACCCCGAAGCAACCACCGGCGACAGTCTCGAAAACCTGCAAAACCGTGCCCAGCATCTGCTCAACCGCGAATCCAGGCTCGACGGCTACCGCCAGGCATTGGCCGAACAGGAGCGCCTGCTCACCCGCCGGCAGCGCGATGTCGAGAACGCCAAAGCGGAAGCCGATGCCTGGATGCTGGCATGGAAGCAGGCCTGTGACGGTTGCTGGCTCGGCAAAGGACCGCAGGCGCCAACCGCCGCGGTGGTTCGCGAGGCTCTGCCACTGCTTGCAGAACTCGCAACCGCGATCCATGAACGCGACGGACTTTCCGACCGCATCGCCAAGATGCAGCGCGATCAGGCCGACTACACCGCAGCGCTTCACGCAACAGCATCCGAGGCCGGCTCCGACACCCGGGACACCCCGGCCGGCACCATCGCCCGGCAGTTGGCGGACCGGCTGGCAATGGCTGAGAAGGCCGGTGCCCGCAATGATGATCTGACACGACAGTTCGAGGAGGCTTTGGCCCGGCAGCGCCAGCATGATGAAACCCGCGCCGCCCATGCCGCCAGGAAGACGCAGATGCTCGATGCACTCGGCACAGATACATTGCCCGATGCGGCACTCAGGATCGATCAGGCTCTCGAACGCAAGCAGCTTGGCCAGCGGGTCAGCCAGATTGCCGCCGAGATCTGCGAGACGCTCGGCGTCGGCTCGCTTGAGGAAGCCCGCTCCCGGTTGAGTGCAGCCGATGCCGACGAGTTGAACGCGGAACGGCAGGAGCTTGAAGCCTCGCTTGAAACGCTCGACGCCGAAATCCAGCACCTGTTCGCCGCCCGCACCCGCGCCTCGGATGCGCTTGATGCTGTCGGCGGCGACGACGCGGTTGCCCGGATCGAGCAGAGCCGCAAGACCATCCTGCTTTCCATCGCCGAGGGCGCCGAGCGCTATCTCAGGCTCTCCGCCGGCGTCATCGCCATGGAGCAGGCATTGACGCTCTACCGCGAGCGTCACAGCTCCTCGATGATGCAGCGCGCCTCTGACGCCATCCGCACCATCAGCCGTGGCCGCTACACCGGCCTTGCCTCCCAGCCAGACCATGGGCGCGACAAGGGGCGCGAACTGCTGATCGCCATCCAGAATGACGGCACCTCGAAACAGGCGGCAGAAATGTCCAAGGGCGCCCGCTTCCAGCTCTACCTGGCGCTTCGCGTCGCAGGCTTCCACGAGTTTGCCGCAACGCGCGACACGGTGCCGTTCATAGCCGACGACATCATGGAGACCTTCGACGATTTCCGTGCCGAGGAAACCTTCCGCCTGTTTGCAGGCATGGCCAATGTCGGCCAGGTGATCTATCTCACCCACCACCGCCATCTCTGCGACATCGCCAGAGCCGTCTGCCCGGACGTGACCATTCACGAACTGACCGCCTGATTTAGGGCTTTTGGTCAGTTTTTCCGCAGCTGCGAACAGGCTTGGCTTGGCATCAGCGGCTTATGCCTGTATCGAGACGGCACTCTCGTTGATCCGCATTCGGATCATTTGCCTGCAGGACGCAGGAACGCAGGGCCTGGTTCAGCTTTGCATCGGCCCACTCCTGCAAGCACAGCATCATCGAAACATCCCTTCACCGGACAGGACGCCAACTCTCCATGATCTCGTTCAACAGCTATGCGTCGCAATGGACCGGCAATATCCGCGGCGACATTCTCTCGGGCCTCGTCGTAGCCCTTGCCCTGATCCCCGAGGCAATCGCGTTTTCGATCATCGCCGGTGTCGACCCCAAGGTCGGCCTCTACGCCTCGTTCTCGATTGCGGTCATCACCGCGATCGTCGGCGGCCGGCCGGGCATGATCTCGGCTGCCACGGCCGCAACCGCGGTGCTGATGGTCACGCTGGTCAAGGAGCACGGGCTTGAATATCTGCTCGCAGCCACCGTGCTCGCCGGCCTGATCCAGATTGCGGCGGGCATTGCCCGGCTCGGCTATGTCATGCGCTTTGTGTCCAAATCGGTGATGACCGGATTCGTCAACGCGCTGGCGATCCTGATCTTCATGGCGCAGCTGCCCGAACTCATCGGCGTCCCCTGGCTCACCTACGTCATGGTCGCGGGCGGGCTTGCGATCATCTACCTGTTTCCGCTGATCACCACCGCCATCCCCTCGCCGCTGGTCACCATCGTCGTTCTTACCGCCATCACCTGGTTCTTCGGTTTCGACCTGCGCACGGTGGGCGACATGGGCGCCCTGCCCGACACGCTGCCGGTGTTCCTGATCCCAGATATCCCGCTCAACCTCGAGACCTTGTGGATCATCCTGCCCTATTCGGTCGCGGTCGCAGCCGTCGGCCTGCTTGAATCGCTGATGACGCAGACCATCGTCGATGATCTCACCGACACCTCTTCCAACCGCAACATGGAATGCGTCGGTCAGGGCATCGCCAACACCGCCACCGGCTTCATCGGCGGCATGGCCGGCTGCGCCATGATCGGACAGTCCATCATCAACGTGAAATCCGGCGGCCGCGGACGGCTTTCGACCTTCGTCGCCGGCGCCATGCTCCTGTTCTTCATCGTCGTGCTCGGCGACTCGGTCGCTGAAATCCCGATGGCGGCCCTGGTGGCGATCATGATCATGGTCTCGATCGGCACTTTCTCCTGGTCCTCGATCAAGAGCCTCAGGACCCATCCGCGCTCATCCTCCGTGGTGATGCTGGCGACCGTGCTGTTCGTCGTCTTCACCCACAATCTCGCCATCGGCGTGCTGGTCGGTGTGTTGCTCTCGGGTCTGTTCTTCGCCTGGAAGATCGCGCAGCTGTTCGGCGTCCGCTCGACGCTGTCGGACGACGGCCGCACCCGCAGCTACATCGTCGAGGGGCAATTGTTCTTCGCCTCGGCGGAAGATTTCATGAAGGCCTTCGATTTCCGCGAAGTTCTGGAGAAGGTCGTCATCGACGTCTCCCGCGCTCACATCTGGGACATTTCCAGCGTCGCGGCGCTCGACATGGCGGTGCTGAAATTCCGCCGCGACGGCGCCGAGGTCGAGATCATCGGCATGAACGAGGCATCGGAAACCATCGTCGACCGGCTTGCCATTCATGACAAGCCGGGCGCGATGGACCAGTTGATGTCGCATTGAGGAGGACAAGATCATGACCAACATACTCCTGGCCCTTGTCGACGGGTCCACCTACTCGAAGAGCGTCTGCGATCATGCCGCCTGGGCGGCGGCGCGGATGGATGCCGAAGTCGACCTGCTGCACGTGCTCGACCGGCAATCCGGCGCCGGCAAGTCCGATCTTTCCGGCTCGATTGCGCTCGGCGCCCGCACCGCATTGCTCGAAGAGCTCTCCACCCTCGACGAGCAGCGCGCCAAGCTCTTGAGCCAGAAGGGCCGCGCCATTCTCGACGATGCCCGCGCCATCATCGAGGCGGCAGGCCAGAAGGTCGTCGGCGCGCATCTGCGCCAGGGCGAGATCGTCGAAACCGTGATCGAGCAGGAAGGCCCTGCCAGCATGATCATGGTCGGCAAGCGCGGCGAGGAAGCCGATTTCGCCAGCCTCAGGCTCGGCGCCCATCTCGAGCGCTTCATCCGTGCAAGCCACAAGCCGGTCTTTGTCGCCTCGCGCGCCTTCAAGCCGATCGACACCGCGATCGTGGCCTTCGACGGCGGCGCCTCGAGCCAGCGCGTGGTCGACCATATTGCCCGCAACAAGCTGTTTTCGGGCCTCAGGATCGATCTGGTCACCGTCGGCCAACGCAACCGCGACACGGAGAAAGCGCAGGAAAACGCCAAGGCCATCCTCACGGGCGGGGGCCTTGAGGTCGAGACCACCATCCTCGCAGGCCAGCCTGATGAAGTGCTCGGCAAGCGCGTCGAAGAGCACGGCGCAGCCCTCGTCGCCATGGGCGCCTACGGCCACTCCCGCATCCGCGCCTTCGTGCTCGGCTCGACGACCAGCGAGATGCTCAGAAGCTGCAAGGCGCCTGTGCTGCTGATGCGGTGAATGGGTGGCTCGGAGCAGAAGTACGGGCTCAGGTAGGAATTGACCCGCTTTGCGTAGTCGAATCGCAACGGCGAGATCAATTCTATAGGTCTTGCATCTCATCAGGCGCCAGACAATCGCGACCGCTGTTCTACTTACAGCTCAGCTGCGAATAGCCCCCGCCGTCCTTGTCGAACAACACTGGCAGGCTGGCGCAGTATATAGCATCCGCGGTATGGGCGTTGCCTTGAGCGGTAACGTGGAAGGCTCCATTGATGGCGCGAGTTGCCATATAGCGGGCCATGTTTAATTTGCCGGTGATGCTCAATCGTAGCAAGGCTGGCGGGTCTTCGCGCTTTCTCTTAAAGCCATGCGTGAGAAGGTAGGAGTCGTTGAGAGTACGGAAGTAGCGCTGTCGATCCGCGTACGGCTTGAGGTCCAACGGGCTGAACCCGTTCTCCCAGACGCGACTCGGAATGTGCATGCGCGGCAGATCGACCTGCTCTAGAATCTCGTTCTTCGATGCACAGACCCCGTTTCGAAGGTAAGCGTTCTGATGTCCGTCCACCCATCTGTAGCCAGCCGAACCGGCTTTACTAGCAAGTTTGAGGTTGAGCTGGTTGAAGAAACTCTGTGCCTCCCTGATGCCAGCCCCATCGCTATCGGGATCGTTGTCACGATACCCCGTCAGAAAAGTCACGTTCAGGCCACTTCGCGAAACACCGCACGGATCGCCATTTTCGTCGTTGAATGGTGAAGGATATTCAACCCACAGCACTTTGCCGGGCTCAACTTCCAGCTTATCTTTCAACCCGGCCACGAGAAGGTTAAGTCGACCTGGCAGGTCTCTGCTCCATCTTTTTTCTAACTCCGCCTCTTTAGTGGTCACGAAACCCCGAATGAGACGATACGTCATTTCATTCAGCGACTGGCTATTAAAGGGCTTGGGATCCAGAACGGCACGCGCCGCAATCTCCGCAAATCCCATATCGTTGCCGCCTATGCTCAGCCAAAGTGCATCGATAGGCCGCACGAAGGATGACCGACGCAATTCAGGAGTCATGGACATACTGGGAATTTGGCCCGGCCAAGCAAGGCACCGTTTCTGCTGCAAGTTCGCATCGGCGCGCCGTTTGCGCCCCTCACGGGTCAGGCCAAAGCTTAATATTCGAGAGCCATCGCGCAGTTCTTCGTTTCGGAACCGGTCATCGGGGTCAAGCGACGGCCCTTCGTATTTAGCCCAACCTTGACTCCTAGCCAGCGCATTCACCACCGCGCCGATTTGCGGCTCCATAAATCGCCGTCGGTTCCCTCGAAGAACCGGCTGATCCGAGCACTCTACCCCATCTTGTGGCCAGAACAGTCCGTTGGTGATTTCTGCGCCCGAACAGGCGAATGTTAGAAAAGTGATGGCATGGTGGCGATCTGCTGCGAAGGAGAGCGCGATGGCCGCGCGTGTTGGCGGTGCGTACATGGAACGGTGGCATCTCGTGTCCAACCATTTGGCGTAGGTTCCTGCCTCAGCCACCCGATATGGCAGTCCAAAGTTGTGGTCCCCCGTAGCCCCGGCCTTAGGAGAGGTGTAAGGCGCTATTGCTTTGGCATGGTATAGCTCAACCGGCACGTCCGGATTGCCTTCGCCGCTGGCGAAGGAGTCGCCGATTGACACGATGAGCTTGTCCTCGACCTTGATTTCCTGCTCAAAAGACTGCCCCGATGCAGGCCCGGAGGTGAACGTGACCGCGATGCGATAACTTTCTTTGAAAGCTAGCTGTGCCTTAACACCCTTCGAACAGTCCTCCACTTCCAGGGTTCGCACTGCGTCGCTGCTTGCAAGATCGTCGCCATCGAGAAGGCCGAAGAAATCGCCGCCCCGGCGCAGGTCACCATCCAACATTTCCATGCGGCAAATGCTGTTAGAACCGCTTCCTTTTGCGGCCAGCGTTACGATGTGGCGTTTAGGCATAATGTATTCGTTGGCGCCCTTGATGCCCCCCGCATCGCTACTGCAACCGCTGTAGACCTGTTCGACTTCATTCCAGCAATGCGCGTTCGCAATGTCTCCTCTAACACTTGTGCGCGCGAGTGACGACCAGCCGGAGCGTACCCGCACCGGCCCGATATCACGGCTGTACAACGCTTTCTCATTTTGTCTCGCAGCACTGTATTCTTGGATCGGCGAACGCCCATTTCCGTGGGGGCGTCGCCACCATGCCTCATCTGCTAGCTTGCTCTGCATTTCACTGACGGGGGTGGAGCCAGAATATTCTTTCCCTCCTATGGCCTCCCACGCCATTTCGTGGATGCGCATATCTGAAGAAAATTTCAAAAAGCGAAACGGTTGATCCACCTGCCAATGAAGGCGAAGATCGTTCGCGTTAGATGGCCCATAAAACATAACTGTCGGCAATGAAAATAATAAAAATACAGGCAATTTCAAAATATTTTTCATTTCTATCCTCCAAATCATTAATTCAAATTATTTCACCAATTGAATATGGAATTGTCAAATGAATGTATTCACCCATGTAATATATAATTGTTGAACCTAAAAATCGACTCTGTATTTGGCGACCGACGAATTCATCGCGAGACACACACACACGCGCATTTCTCCGGTTAGTGCTCGGCGGAAAGCGTTTGGTTGGGCAGCGCTGACTTGCCAGTTGGGCTTTTCTATTGCCTGTGAGCGTTTGGAGGGCAAATTCACCCGCGACCCAATTAACCAAAATGCCTGCTGTCAGAATGATTTAGAAATCGAAGCTTTTGTTGAAGAGATTGTTCGCTTGCAGTTATCGTCAGTTCGATTTTACAGTTGCAACCAACGTCCGCTCCCGGCCCAATCCAGCTCCTCCCCTACCCCGGCAACCCCAATGGCCTTAGCCGCCGCCAGTGATAAAACACTTTCGCCAGCGCCGCCGACACGATCCGCGCGTCCACGGTGTCCGAGCGGCTGGTCAGCATGATCGGCACGCGGGCGCCCAGCGCGATGCCGGCCGACGACGCGCCGGCCAGGTGGATCAGCTGCTTGGCGATCATGTTGCCGCTTTCCAGATTTGGCGTGACCAGGATATCGGCATGGCCCGCCACGTCGGAGACGATGCCCTTGGCGGCGACCGCGGCAGGCGAGATCGCGTTGTCGAAGGCCAGCGGCCCGTCGACCTTGCCGCCCGTGATCTGGCCCCGGTCGTGCATCTTGCAGATGGCCGCTGCGAGCAGCGTCGAGGGCAGCTTGCCGGTCACGGTTTCGACGGCCGACAGCAGCGCCACCAGCGGCACCTCCACGCCGATGGCGATGGCCAGATCGATGGCGTTCTGCACGATGTCTTTCAGAGCTTCGAGATCGGGCGAGATATTGATCGCTGCGTCGGTGACGAACAGCGTCCGGTTCTGACCCGGCACGTCGAGCGCAAAGACATGGGAGAGACGCCGCTCGGTCCGCAGGCCCTTGGTCTTGTCGAGCACGGCCATCAGAAGCTCGTCAGTGTGTAGCTTGCCCTTCATCAGCGCGCCGGCGCGGCCCTCGTGCACCAGCGCCACGGCCACTTCCGCCGCCGCGTGGCTGTGCGGCGCATCGACGATCTCAAGACCGCTGATATCCAGCCCCGCCTGCTCTGCCGCAGCCATGATCTTGGCCGTCGGGCCGACCAGCACCGGCACAATCATGCCCTCGTCGCGCGCCGCCAGCGCCCCGCCGAGGCTCAGCGCATCGCAGGGGTGGACAATGGCGGTCAACAGCGGATCGAGCGCCCTTGCGCGCTCGACAAGTGCGCCGAAGCGCACGCCCGGGGCCTTGAGATGGGACGCCGGCATGCGGGCGATGCGCCGGCGGATCTTGGTACGCGGCGCCTGCACCTTGGCCTGCCCCGACACGATCGTCTCGCCCTCGGCATTCACACATGTACAGTCCAGAGTGATCTGCCCCGTGGCCTTGTCGATGCCGGTCACTTCGACGCGAACCACGATGCGGTCGCCGACATTGACCGGTCGGTGAAATGTCAGCGTCTGACCCAGATGTACGGTTCCCGGACCCGGCAGCCGCGTCGCCAGAACCGCAGAAATCAGCGTGCCGGCCCACATGCCATGGGCAATGCCCTGCGTGAGTTCCGGACCTTCCTCCTCGCCATCCACGAGAGTTGCGGGGTTGATATCGGCGGACACCATGGCAAACAGCGCAATGTCGGGCTGGGTCAGCACCCGTTGGATTTCGGCCCGGTCTCCGATCTTGATTTCGTCAAGCGTGCGATTCTCGATCAGATCCATTGAGACACTCCAAAGGCGCTTGGTTTGACCGCAACCGGTGGGGTGCGCGGAGACGGGCGTTGCAGGACGGTGTTCCAGCCAGGTTCCGGTTGCGGACCCGGACGGCAGCGAACTTGCCCCAGCAGTGCAACAGACACAAGACACCGGGGCTGCCGCGGCCCCTGTTTTCGGTGCTGCCGCCACAGGCTAGCCTCATATCCGCGGGCATGCGTTGAGCCTCGCGCGCCGCTGGCGGCGAGCAAGCACAAAATGACCTGCCAGCGCGGCGGCAACTGGCAGGTCGGCCCAAGCGTCGTGCGGGGGCTTTGACGCTCAGGCGATGTCGTTCGGGCCAGGCGCGCGCTTGCGGCCGGTCACCATGGCGCGGACCAGGTTCTCGCCATGCTCGAAACTGGCGACAAGGACGCCGCCGACATGCAGCGCCACAAGACCAACGGCGCTGAAGGCAGCCGCTTCATGCAGTTCCTGGACCCAGCCCACGCCCCAGTAGGCATCGGTTGTCATCATCCATCCACTCAGCGAGATCACAGCGATGGCCAGAAGCAACCCGAGCACCATCAGCCCGCCCGCGGGATTGTGCCCCAGATAACGCCGGGCTTTCATCCGCATCGTGTCGGCGAGGAACCCTGCCACGGTCGATGGGCGATAGATGAACGAGGAAAACCGTGCGTGGCGGGTGCCGGCAAATCCCCAGATCACCCGGAAGGCGATCAGCCCGGCAATGATGTAGCCTGCCACCTCGTGCGGCTTCTGCCATTCATCGCCGGTGAGAAAGGCGAAGGTGAACAGGCCGACAAGCGACCAGTGAAAAATCCTGACCAGCGGGTCCCACACCCGGACGGTCGCAGGCGACTGAATGTCGCCTGCTTCCATCGTGGCCTTGAGCGGCGTCATCAGTCGTCTGCCGAGACCTTGAGAACATCACCGGTAGCCGGGTGGAAATAGACCTCGACGCGCTTGCCGTTCTTGTCCATGGCATAGGCTTCCAGACAGCCGTCATCGACCTTGATCGAACGCACGTCATAGCCGAGCGCCTTGGCCTTCTCGGTGATGGCGGCATCGCTCATCCACTGGTCACGCGGCACGTTCGGGCAGTCCTGCGAGGCGAACGCTGCGGCCGGCGCGATGACCGAAAAAAGGACGGCGGCGATAAGCGGTGTTTTCATGGTATGTCTCCTTCGATAAAGTGGTTTGGCCGTCTGGCCGTTGACGCTGGCTTTATCGCAGAGCCATCATGACAATCCGCTGATGGGGTCTGTCAGCATTTTGTCATCTTCAAACAGCGATGCTGCACACATGAACCCTGCAATATGCCGTCTCTTGCTGATCACCCTACTCGCGCTGGCGCCCGCAGCGGCACGCGCTGACGATGACCATCGTCAACGCGAAGACATCGAGGCCGCGGTAAGAAAGGGCGAGATAATGCAGCTTTCGGAAATTCTCGAGAAACTGAAACCGCAGATCAACGGCAAGATCCTCGAAATCGAGTTCGAGAACTCGAAGCACAGCCCGGTCTACGAGATCTATGTTCTCGACCGCAGCGGGCGCCGCGTCGAGTACGAGGTAGACGCCCGGACCGCCAGAATTCTCAGCTTCGAAGCCGACGACTGATCCCATGCGCATCTTGCTAGTCGAAGACGATCAGAGAATCCGCCAGGATGTCACCACCGCACTCGAGGCGGCGGGCTTCGTCGTCGACAGTGAAGCCAATGGCGAGGAAGGCTGGTTTCTTGGCGACAGCGAAGCCTATGCCGCCGCCATTCTCGATCTTGGTCTTCCCGGCATGGACGGTTTGACGGTGCTCAAGCGCTGGCGTGCGGAAGGCCGTGATTTCCCGGTGCTGGTGCTGACCGCCCGCGGAGCCTGGACCGAGCGTGTCGAAGGCATTGATGCCGGCGCCGATGACTACCTGCCCAAGCCGTTCCGCATGGAGGAGCTCGTTGCCCGTCTGCGCGCCATCATCCGCCGCTCCGGCGGACAGGCCAACCCTGTCGTCATCGTCGGCGATGCCGAACTCGACACCCGGCAGATGCGGCTCAGCGTCCGCGGCGTTCCCGTCAGCCTGTCCCCGCAGGAATACCGGCTCGTCGCCTATCTGATGCTTCACAAGGGCCGTGTGGTGTCCCAGCAGGAACTCTCAGAGCATCTGCAATCGGTCCACTTCGAGCGTGAATCCAACGCCGTCGAGGTGCTGGTCGGCCGCGTCAGGCGGAAACTGCCCGCAGCCCTCATCGAGACGCGCCGCGGGTTCGGCTACATCGTCAACGAGCCGGATGGCTCTTCATGAGAACCGCCCGCTCCCTTCGCTTCCGGCTGTTTGCCTATGCGGCAATCGTCGTCGCCGCCGCCCTGCTGGTCACGGGCTTCAGCCTTTCCGCGCTGTTCTCGCGCCATCTCGAACGCCGCGTCGGCCAGGAACTCGACACCCACCTCAACCAGCTGACCGGTGGGCTGCGCTTTGACCGGGAGTCCGGGCTTTCGCTCGACCGCGAGCCGGTCGATCCACGGTTCCAGGCCATCTTCGGCGGGCTCTACTGGCAGATCGACGACACCGGAACCGGCACCCGGCTCAAGTCGCGGTCGCTGTGGGACACCTATCTTGATATCCCCGGTGATGTGCTCAGCCCAGGAGATACCCATGTGCACGACACCGGCGGTCCGCAAGGCTCCACGCTGCTGGTGCATGAAATCATGCTGGTCATTGCCGCACCGGACGGAGATCACACGCTCAGAGTATCGGTCGCCATCGACCGCGCGGAGATCAGCGCGCTGGCGACAGGCTTTGCCAGGGATCTCGCGCCGGTGCTGGCAATCCTGGGTATCGTCCTGCTGCTCGGCTTCCTGCTTCAGATCGGCGAAGGCCTGAAGCCGGTCTACCGGGTGCTCTCGGGCGTCAGCGCCATCCGGAGCGGCACCCTCAAACGGCTTGAGGCAGACCGCGTGCCGCAGGAGGTCGCCCCGCTCGTTGAGGAAGTCAACGCCCTGCTGGAGGCCCAGGATCAGGCCATCAGCCGCGCCAGGGACCGTGCTGCCAACCTCGCCCATGGCCTCAAGACACCCCTGTCCGCGCTGGTCTCCGATGTCGAACGGCTCCGTTTGAAGGGAGAAACCGGCATCGCCGATGACATTTCCGAACTGACCGGACGCATGCGCCGGCATATTCAGCGGGAACTTGCCCGTGCCCGTTTGCGTCATGGCCGAAGCCAGGACCGCACGCCGCTGCGGCCGGTTGTCGATGGCATCTTGCGTGCGCTCAAGCGCACACCGGAAGGGGAAAGTCTGGATTTGGAATGCACAGTCGAAGCAGCCCTGACTGTCCCGGTCGATGCGGACGATCTCAATGAACTGATCGGCAATCTTGCCGAAAATGCCGTTCGGTATGCAAGTTCACGGATCCTGATCGCGGCCAAGGCATCACCGGACGCAATCATGATCCGGATCTCAGACGACGGCCCGGGGCTTGATCCGGACGCCGGAGCCGAGGCCATCAGCTCCGAAAAGCGGCGGGACCAGTCCGATCTCGGCGCGGGGCTGGGGCTCGCCATTTCCGGTGACATCGTCGAGTCCTTCGGCGGCCGGCTTGAACTCGGCACGGCACAATTGGGTGGGCTGGAGGCGCGGATTGTCATACCGCTGACCTCACCGGATGCACCCTCCGGGCGGGCGCTCCCAAAAAACACCAAAGAACACGGCCGCTAGACTTCATGGAATTCCTCTGATCAAACTCGTTCGGCCGTCGATAGGCAGCCTTCCGCTCAGCCTGCTGGTTGCCGCCTGGATTATCCTTGCCGTCAACGACGACTTCCGGGCCAACACGGTCAGGGCCTTCGCGATCGGCATGTCGGCACTGCTGACTGCACTGTCGATCAGCGTGACCGTGAAATACATCACCAAGCCGATTTACATCGTCGCCCTTTTCAGCGCCGCGGCTGCGTCCTGGATCATGCAGAAACTTGGCGTCATCATCGACAACCACATGATCCGCAACGCCACCCAGACCACCCCCGCCGGAGCCGGCCACCTGATGACCCCGGCCTGGTGGACGAGACCCTGTCGCGTGACAAACTCTTCCACACTGTGCTTGGGCTGATGGATGTGAACGCGAAGCACTACCACCAGGCTCTCGATGTCACATCAGGCTGTCGTGCGCCGTCGAGATGAGCGGGATACCGGGGTCGGACTGAACCGCCCCGGCTTGCTTGCTTGCGTGATCCTAATCCAGCGTTCGGCGGAACCGCATCAGCGCCAGCACCATGTAGGCCGCGACAAAGACCATGAGCGCGCCGAGCGGTGTCGCCACGCCCTGCAGATCGGCTCCCTTGAGCATCACCGCGCGGATGATCCTGAGGAAATGCGTGAGCGGGAAGATTTCTCCGAGCGCCTGCGCCCAGGCCGGCATGCCGCGGAACGGGAACATGAAACCCGAGAGCAGCAGCGAAGGCAGGAAGAAGAAGAAGGTCAGCTGCATCGCCTGCATCTGGGTCCGCGCCAGGGTGGAAAACGCGTAGCCGAGCAGAACCAGCGCCAGCACGAAGATCAGGATGCTGACCAAGAGCAGCCAGAGCGAGCCGACAAACGGCACGCCGAACAACGTCTTGGCCGCCACCAGCACCACGAGGACCTGCACGCCGCCGACGACCAGGAAGGGCAGAACCTTGCCGAGCATGATCTCCAGCGGGCTCGCCGGCATGGCAAGCAGGTTCTCCATGGTGCCGCGCTCGGTTTCCCGCGTCAGTGCCATCGAGGTCATCATCACCATGGTCAGTTGCAGGATCACGCCCAGGAGACCCGGGACAATGTTGTACTGGGTGATGCCCTCCGGGTTGTAGAGCTGGTTAACGACCACATTGAGTGCTGCGGTTGATTGCTCGGCGGCCTGCGCTTCGGCGGACTGCTCGCGCAGCAATGCTTGCGCCGCCACAGTCCCGAGCGTCGATATCGCTCCCGAAGCCACCGACGGATCGGTTGCATCAGCCTCGATCAGGATCTGCGGATGATCGCCGCGCTGCACCCGCCGCGCGAAATCCGAAGGCACCGTGACCACGAAGGACACGGCACCTGACTTGATCAGCCGGTCGGCCTCCTCGGCGCTCGCCACCACGTGATCGAAGCGGTAGTAGCCGGTGTTTTCCATCGCCGAGACCATGGCGCGGGTGTAGTGGTCCTGGCTGGTGGTCACCAGCGCCGCCGGCAGCCCCTTGGGATCATTGTTGATGGCAAAGCCGAACAGCACCAGCTGCATCAGCGGCACGCCCAGCATCATCGCGAAGGTGATCCGGTCACGCCGCATCTGGATGGCTTCCTTGGTGATGATCGCCATCAGCCGGCGGAACGAGAACAGCGTGTTCATGCCATGTTGTCCGTCGATTTGCCCATGAACTGGATGAAAACATCCTCGAGGCTGGTGCTGCCTTCGATGTAGCTGATCCCGGTTTGTCCGGCCACGCTCGCGATCGCCGCCGAAAGCGCTTGCCTGTCCTGACCGACCACATGCAGGGTCAGCCCGAATGGCGCCACCTGGTCGACGCCCGCCATGCCCTGCAGCATCCTCGCGGCCTCGGTGACTTTGCCGCCCTCGACAACGAAGGTGGTCAGCGCCGCATCGCGGATGACCTCCGGTACGGTGCCGCTGGCCAGCAGCTTGCCATAGGAAATGTAGTGGATCCGGTGGCAACGCTCCGCCTCGTCCATGTAGTGCGTCGATACCAGAACCGTCAGCCCGGCGCTGGCCCGCATGTGGATTTCATCCCAGAACTCCCGCCGCGCCTTGGGGTCGACCCCTGCGGTCGGCTCGTCCAGCAACAACAGCTTCGGCTTGTGCATGATGCAGGCGGCAAGCGCGAGACGCTGTTTCCAGCCGCCCGAAAGCGTGCCGGCCAGCTGCTTGCGCCGCGAGAACAGCCCCAGATCCTCCAGCGTATCGCGCACGACGGCGGAGACCGGATCAAGATCGTAAAGCCGGGCGACGAAGGTCAGGTTCTCCTCGATCGACAGGTCCTCGTAAAACGAGAACCTCTGCGTCATGTAGCCGACTTCGCGCTTGATCCGCTGCCCTTCGGTGCGGATGTCATGGCCAAGCACCCTCCCCTCGCCCTCGTCAGGTGTCAGCAGCCCGCACATGACCCGGATCGTCGTGGTCTTGCCCGATCCGTTCGGCCCGAGGAATCCCGAGATCTCGCCTTCGGCCACCGACATCGAGACATTGTCGACAACGGTCTTGTCACCGAAACGCTTGACCAGCCCCTGGACCTCGATCGCGTTCACTGTCCGCTCCCGGCAAGGTCGACGTCAACGATCTGCCCGGGCATCAATGCGGCGGCATCCGCATCCGGTCGCGCTTCGACCAGATAGACCAGCTTCTGGCGGTTCTCGAGAGAATAGATCACCGGCGGGGTGAACTCGGGATCGGGCGAAACATAGCTCACCGTTGCCCGCATTCCGTCACCGCAACCGTCACACCGCACCACAAGGGTTTCCCCCACCCCGATGCTGGAAAGCGCGGTTTCCGGCACATAGACCTTGAGCTTGACCGCACCTTCAGGCAGCACCGACAAGACCGGCGCCTGCGGCCCTGCCACCTCGCCGGCATTGCGGATGATGTCCGAGACGACACCGGACAAGGGGACCGACAGCACCCGCTTGGAAAGCCGCCACTCAGCAGAATCGAGAACCGCGGCGGCTTGGTCTACCGCGGCCTGCGCAGCCCTGATCTCGTTTTCGCGTGCCGGCAGTCTGGCGACCGCCAGATTGGCTTCGAGCTCACTGACCTTGGCCTTGTTGAGCTCGACCGCGGTCGCGGCTGAGTCAAAGGCCGCCTGGGTGGAGATGCCCTGGCTGAGCAGGTCCGACTGGCGTTGAAGGACCCGTTCGGCCTCCGCCGCCTGGGCCTGGGCCGATCTCAGCGAGGCGACGATGCTGGCTATTTCTTCCGGACGTCGTCCTTCCTGCAGATTGGCCAGCTGCCGTTCCGCCTGCGCCAACCCGGCTTCAGCCTGCGCCACGGCAATCTCCGCATCCCGCCGCTCAAGCCGCACCAGCGCCTGGCCATTGGCGACCCTGTCGCCACGCCTGACCGCAAGATCCACGACCTGGGCCGTTTCGATGGGGGCGACCAGGACATATTCGCCCTCGACATACCCGACCGCGAGCGGTCCGGCACTACCGCAGGCAGCAAACAGGCTGGCAAGGATGGGAAGGGCGCAGATGAAGGACATCATGACTGCTGCTTTCTGTTGGTGGCGATGAACGCGCGAATATTGGCCAGGATCACCGCCTTGATGGTGCCAACCTCATCCGGTCCGACGGCTTTCCACTCCATCCGCCTTGCGACGATGGCGTGCCCGATACGGAAATAGACGACCTGACCCGCAATGCTGAAGGTGCCAAGGCGGATCAGGTCGCTTTCCGGGTCCTGGCCGGTGGCCAGCCCCAGGAGGTCGCACAGGCTGCGATGCACAGGCAGGATGAAATCGGTGTAGACCCGGTCGAAAACGGCGCCTGGAGCTCCCAGCTCGCGCACCATGAAGCCTGCAATGTCGCGGGCCTCGACCTGCCCGAGCATGAAATCGGTCACCCCCATGAGGACCCGCTCGAAGGCGGCCTGCGCCAGCACCGGGTCCCCCTTGGGATCGATGGTCATCAGCGCCGGACCGACAACACTCTGGATCCGGCTTCCCACCATTTCCGCGCAGGCCAGTCGCAAGCCCTCCTTGCCTCCGAAATGATAGGCAATAGAGGCAATGTTTGCCTCCGCGGCAGCGGCGATCTCCCGCGTCGACGTGGCTTCGAACCCCTTTGTCCCGAACAGGCGGATGCCCGCCATCAACAGCGCGGTACGGGTCTGGTCTCCGGCTTTCGCGGTGTTGGGTGAGGTTTCGGCACTTTGGTTCATGGTACCTTCCGGAACGTGATCTGGCAGAACCCTAACGCCGTTCCAAAAATTAATCAATCGATTGATTGAATTTTGTGAAAAACCTGCTTCTTCACCAGCCACCCGCCCATGGAAAGCCGGGTCCCTTCTCAAGCAGCGTCTCGGAAAGACGCTTGGGTTAGGGCTGGATCTTCCGCATCATCAGCCAGTTGTAAAGCCTTGGAGAGAGCCGGTTGATGCGCCAGCCAAGGCTTGCCACCCGGCCGACGGGAATGAAGTCTTTCCCGCGCCGCCAGCCATCCAGGATGATACCGGCGGCCTGCTCCGGGCTCATCTCGTCAAACCCGTCCGTGGCCGCCCCCGGCCTGCCTATGCCATCCTCTCCCGCGTCAAGTCGTCCCGGATTGGTCGCAACGAAGGACGGCGCGGCAATGAGCACCCTGACGCCGTGCCGCGCTTCTTCCGAGGCAAGCGACGAGAAGAAGCCATTCAGTGCATGCTTGCTCGCGGCATAGGCCGTGCGCTTGTAGAGCGGCGCGAAGCCAGCCACCGACGAGACCGCCAGATGCGTCCCCTTACCCGCCCGCACCGCCTTGAGCAGGCCCGCCGCAACCCGCACCGACCCGAAATAGTTGATTTCCATCACCAGCCGTTGCGAGGCGAGAGTGGTTTCGTCAAAAAGCCCGATCTGGGTGACCCCGGCATTGTGGATGACAAGATCGAGTGCCGGATGCCGCGTCGAAATCCCGGCGCAGACCGAGGCAACCGCCGCTTCATCGGTCAGATCGCAGGCGACACGCTCCACCCGCTCGCTTTCAAGCTTCAAAACCTGCAAGGCACCCGGCAGGTCCATCAGAACGACACGCCAATCCTCCTTGAGAAGCTGATGAGCCAGCGCTTGTCCAAGCCCGCCGGCGCCGCCGGTGATGACTGCGACGCGGCTCATAGACCCGCCGCCTTGCGCCAAAGCTCAAATGTCTCGGCACTGCTGAGCTCCGGCTTGTACCCGAACACGGTCTTCAGGGCCCTGTTGTCGAGCACCGGGCGGTATTGCAGAAACCGGACCTGCTCGGGTCCGTAGCGTGAAAGGCCCAGCGGCCGCGCGATGCCGAGCGCCGCTTTCAGCACCCAGGCAGGCAGCGCCATCACCGGTTTGCCGAGCGCTTTCGCGAGGTCGTGCACCGACAGCGCCCCGTCCCCGCAGACATTGAAGATGCCCGCCGGGCCCTCGCCCGCCGCGCGCTTGAGAATCCGCGCCAGGTCCCGCGTCCAGATGAACACGAAGGGGCTGTCCGATCCCGTGACCGCGATCAGTTTGGGCCGGTGAAACAGCTCCGTGATCTGGTTTTCAAGCCCGGCGCCGAGCACCGTGCCCACCCTGAGCACGACCTGCTCAAGACCGGGATGAGAAGCGCGCGCCTGAGCCAGCATTTCCTCCACCTGCCGCTTGTGGTCCGAATAGGCAAACTCGCGATTGCCCCGCACCGGATCGCTTTCGCAAAGCGGCACCGGATTGTCGGCATGGTAGCCATAGGCCGCGCCAGAGGAGGTCACCACCAGGCGCTTCACGCCGAGGCTGATGGCCGCATCGAGAACGTTGTGCGTGCCCTTCACATCGACATCATGGGCAAATTCGCGGGTCATGCCGCGCGTCGGCGAAACGATCGATGCCAGATGCACGATCACGTCCGGCTTGAAGTCGCCGATGACCCGCTTCGCATCATCCCCGCGCACATCCAGCGTCATGAAGTCGACACCATCGGGCATGTCGCCAGGCCTGCGAATGTCGGTCGCCAGCGTCTCGACACCGGCGGCCGCCAGTTCCTGGATGAGCACTTGCCCGACCGCTCCGGCAGCGCCGGTCACCAGAACGCGGCTCATCGCCGGGCCTCCCGGCGCGACCAGAGTGCCGCCAGCGCAAGCCCGGAGATCGCATGCCAGACACCCCAGAATGCCGCGGCCACCGCCATGCCGCCGAGCCCGCCGAAGAACGCAAAGATCAGCACCAGGCCAAGACCCGAATTCTGGATACCGGTCTCGATCGTGATAGCCCGCCGATCATACTCTGACAGCCCTGCCAATCGGGCCGACAGATAGCCGCCCGACAATGCCAGCGCATTGTGCAGGATCACCAGACCCGCGACAGCACCGGCATAGGACAGGAAAAACGCCCAGTTCGCGGCAAGCGCCAGCACGATGAAGCCCACGAAGATCGCCATCGAGATCCGCTGCATGGTCTTGCGGATCCTTGCGGCAAAATCCGGCAGCCGAACATTGAGCAGAACGCCGAGCATCAATGGCAGCAGCAGCATGAAGAACACGGTGATGGCAATCGACACCGGGTCCAGCGTGGTCTGCCGCAGGATCGCCCGCGTCGGCTCGTAGAGATTGCCCCAGAAGGCGACGTTGAACGGCGTCATGATGATGGCCGCTAGCGTTGCAACCCCGGTCATCGAGACCGACAGCGCCGAATTTCCGCCAGCCCGGTGGGTGATGAAATTGGAAATGTTGCCACCCGGACAGGCCGCCACCAGAATCAGACCCAGCGCGATCGATGGCTGGGGATTGGTCGCAAGCAGCATCGCGAATGTCAGCGCCGGCAGCACCACGAATTGCGACACCATGCCGGTGAGCAGGGCTTTCGGCGTCCGCACCAGCGCACGGAAGTCGGATGGCCTGAGGTCAAGCGCGATCGAGAACATGACGATCGCCAGGATGGCATTGAGCAGCATCAGGCTCTCAGGACTGAAGTTCAGCCTGATGGCGTCGATATCGCTCATTTGCCGCCCCCCTTCAGCGCCGCGACCCAGTTGGTCACGGCATTTCGGTAGGTCGCCTTGTCGACGTAGTAGGCCATGCGCGGCAGATCGATATAGTTCATGCCGCCGGTGGCGCGCTTGAAGCCCGCGGCCTTTTCCCCGCGCAGGGCCTTGGCAGCCATGACACCGTTCTTCAGCCCGGCAATGTAACGCGCCACCATCTCGGCCTGCTCGTGGCGCCCCTGCCAGCCGAGACCGGAAGCCTCCACCATGCCAAGCACGAACAGATCGTCGCGCTCGGGATGCAGGCAGTTGAGAAACAGATGCGGCGCATCGCCCTGCCAGTTCAGAAGCGACTTGTCGATGAACGGGTAATGCAATTTGTAGCCGGTCGCGGCCAGAATGAGATCGTAGTCGGACTGCGACCCATCCTTGAAATGCACCGTGTTGCCCTCGAACCTGTCGATATCCGGGCGCACCTTGATGTCGCCATGCCCGGCATGGAACAGGATCAGCGAATTGACCACCGGGTGGGATTCGTAAAGCGCATAGTCCGGCTTCGGAAACCCGTATTTGGACGGGTCTCCGGTAAACCATTTCAGGATCATGCCGTCGATCCGGCGCTTGAGCCACATCGGCAGCTTGATCGCCCCGCCCATCGTGTCTGCGGGCCGGCCGAACACATATTTCGGCACGAAGTAATATCCGCGACGCATCGAGATGTCGCAGCTCTTGCCGTGATGGATGGCGTCAACGGCAATGTCGCACCCCGAATTGCCCGCCCCGATGATCAGCACCCGCTTGCCCTTGAAGACCTCCGGGTCCCGGTAGGCGCTCGAATGCATCAACTCGCCCGAAAAGCTGCCTTTGAATTCGGGCATGTTTGGTTCCGACAAAGTGCCGTTGGCGATCAGCACCCCGGCAAACTCCGCGTGATGCTCGGTACCGTTGGCCTCCCGCCATGTCACCCGCCAGCCCTCGCCGGATTTGCCCAGCGGTTCGGCGCTCAGCACCTCGGCGCCAAAGCGGTAGTGATCATAAATTCCGAAATGCTGTGCAAACTTGCGGAAGTAGTCCTTCAGTTCGCGGTGCGACGGATATTCGGCCACTTGGCTATCCATCGGGAAATCCGTGAACTCGGTCATCTTCTTTGAAGAGATCAGGTGCGCGGTCTCGTACATGGTCGACTTCGGACCGTCGATGTCCCAAAGGCCGCCGACATCGGCATGCAGCTCGAATCCTGTGAAGGCGATGCCCTGTTCTATCATGGTCTTGGCCATGGCCAGCCCCATCGGGCCCGCGCCGATCAACGCATAATGACCGCGCAGATCTCCAGGCCCGGCCGCATCCTTCTGGGCCGTCTCAACTCTCATGTCCAACTGTCCCCCTCCCTGGCTTCAGTGGATTTCTTCCTCGACTCAATATTGAACGATCGTTCAAATTAAGGCAAGATGAATCATGAACCTTAGATCACCAAGCGCCGACACGCCGGACAAGCCGCGCCGACGCGCTGCTTCCAAACGGTCGCTGGCAACCAGCCTGAGCATCCTCGATGCCGCAGAGCGGCTTTTTGCCGAGCGCGGTTATGACGGCGCCTCGGTGCGCGACATAGCCAAGGCCGCTGGCACACAGATCGCCTCGATCAGCTTCCACCATGTAAGCAAGGAAACGCTGTTCGAGCGCGTCGTCGAACGGCGCGCTTCGGAACTGTCGCAATTGCGGCTTGATGCACTGTCGGCGCTGAAGACACTCGACACCGAGCCAACGCTTGAGGCCTTGCTGTCCGCCTTTCTGCGCCCCTACCTCGAAAAGGCTGGCGCCGGCGACCCGCAATGGCTGGCCTATGCGCGGCTGGTGGCGATGGTCTCCGCCGACGCGCGCTGGCACAGGATCTCCGAGCGTTGCTTCGACCCGACAGCCGGGATCTTCATCGCCGAGATCGCGCGGCTGTTCCCGCATGCCGACAGGTCGACGATCGCCGTGAGCTTCATCTTCTCGGTGTCCTCGATGCTGTCGCTGTCAACCTCGACATGGCGGATCGAGGCCCTGTCCGCGGCTGTCGGCAATCAACCCGCCATGGACCGGCTCGCCGATCATCTGGTCAGGTTCTGCGAAGCGGGCATGCACGCCGGGCTTGGTGCTGCTCCAAACCGCTGAACTCTATTCCCCGGCCTTGTCTTCGACCGCATGCCCCTTGCGGATCGAGCGGACCACCATCCAGGTAAAGCCGATTGCCACCGGCACGAACAGTGCCGACATCATGCCCGCCTTGATCGGCAACCCGAGACCGTCGAGCGGCTTGACCAGGTAGCCGAACAGACCGACGATGTAATAGGAAATCGCCGCCACCGAGAGCCCCTCCACGGTCTGCTGCATCCTGAGTTGCAGCTTCACCCTGCGGTTCATCGAACTCAGCAGCGCGCTGTTCTGCTGTTCCAGTTCGACGTCGATCCAGCTTCGAAGCAGCGCCGTGGCGCGCGACAGCTTGCGCGAAAGGTTCGCCTGGCGCTCCTCGATCGACTGGCAGGTGCGCATTGCAGGTGCCAGCCGCTTTTCCAGGAAGGCACCTATAGTCTCGAAACCGGGCTGGCCGCTCTCGTTGAGCGACGAGATGCGCTCCCCCACGATGTTGTAATAGGCCCGGCTTGCTCCGAACCGGTAGAGACTGAGCGCTGCATTGGCCTCAAGCTCGGCGGCAAGCACGGTAATGTCGGCCAGCAGGCTGTCGGCATTTTCCCTGGCCCCGGTCTTCATGCCCTGCGTGATCTTGGTCAGCCCGTCCTCGATCCGCCGCATCTCGGGTGACAGCGAGCGCGCCAGCGAAAGCCCGAGTGCAGCAAGCGTGCGATAGGTCTCGATATCGAGAAGCCGCTGCACCACCGCGCCACGTCCGGCATCGGTCATGCCCTTGTCGATCACCAGGATCCGGGTCAGGCCGTCCCCGTCCTGACGGAAGTCGGTGGCGATCAGCGCCTGTCCGTCCTTGACCTCGCTCAGGCAAAGACTGGTCGGATCGAAACTCTCGAGCGCCGCCTGTGTTTCCGCCGATTCCGGACGGACTTCCAGCCGCACCCCGGCAATCAGGCTGCCAGGCGGCGAAAACTGGTCGCCGAAGGGATGGGTATCGAGTGCATCGCCGAACCGTGACGGCGCTGGCGCATCCCAGAAATAGGTCGAGAATTCCGTGTGCCGTTCCCATCGCAGGGTGCCCTGCCCCCAACCCATGGCGAAATGCGCGGCATCGCGGCCGGGCGCGGCAACGCCCCGGGCCCGCGCCAGACCGGCCAGGACCGCGTGATCGACAACCGAGCCGCCCTCGGTGAGAAACGCCAGCTGGAAAATTACCCGGGACTGGCCGACGAGAGCAAAGGGGCGGGCGTGGATTTCACCCAGCGCTTCCGCCCGTCCCTGCGCCATCGGAAAAGAAAATCTGCCCATGCTGCTCATCCCTGTCATCGCCGGCCCGATCGGAATGCCCGATTGCTGCCCGCCCCGAATGGTGTGCATTTAGAGCCAGCATATAGATCACGTAAAGGCCATATGTGACACCATACGCGGATCGGACGCAAAGGGATCAGTTTTGCAACCCGAAGCGACAGGCTGGGGGCATTTCAACTGGCCGCAACGCCTGCCCGCACGCGACCGCGGCGGCCGGAGATAACGACAACCATCACGACAAGGCAGGCTCCGATGAGATTGGCCGTCCAGTTGAGAGGCCAGTAGGATCCAGCCGCACCGAGGATGACCATGCCGTAGAGCAGCGGAGTGAGCGGCCCCTCGGAATAGCGCTGGATCAGCACGTTGGTGGCATAGATTCCGAACAGACCGAAGAAACCGATTTGCAGCACCTCGTCCAGAGACCCGGTGATCAGCGGCGTGTAGGCAAACATCAGCGGCACGATGTAAAGCCCCTTGGCGATCTTCCAGCTCTCGAACCCCGTTGCCATCGGCTTGGAGCCTGCAATACCGGCAGCGGTAAAGGCGGCCAGACAGACCGGCGGCGTCACATTGCTGTCTTGGCTGAGCCAGAAGATGATGAGGTGCGCAGTCAGCAAAAACGCCGCCTGGGCCGCCGGGTCGACCAGCAGCGGCCGCACGGTGATCGCCAGTTCGAACGGCATTGCCGCCATCAGTGCCACCGCCTCCTCACGCAACATGCCGGTGGCAATCTTTGCGGTATGGGGACTGTCGACCAGCATGAACATCGCCGACTTGGCCGGATCGGCAATGCCCTGGACCAGCTGATCGATGATCAGGCTGTCGGCCAGGATGCCGGCCAGCGCCGGCGCGGTCAGGATCGCCAGGATGATGTAGGCCGCCGTCACCGGAAGCCCCATGCCGAGCACGAGCGACGCAAGGGCGATCAGCAAGATGGCGATGACCAGTGAACCGCCGGACCACTGCGCGATCATCAGCGAGAACCCGTTGCCGATACCGCTGGTCACGATCGCGTTGTTCATGATGCCGATGGCCACCAGCAGAATGCCGGTCATGATCGACGATTTCATGCCGATCAGCAGCGCTTCGCCAATTTTCGACGGCCCCATCTGCACCGGTTCGAACGTACCGGGCCCGACAAAGCGCGCGGCAATGGAGGTGAACCACGACACCGCCACCAGGGCGCCGATGGCCCATGACGCTGCATAGCTAGGGGTCACCCCGCCCATCAGCAGATAGATCATCACCGCCAGTGGCAGGACGAAGACAAGGCCTCCGGAAACCAGCTTGCCCTTGTTGACCACCAGGTCGACGCCCTCACCGACCTGATGCTTCACCGCTTCAATGCGGACGATGAAAGCCACGGAGAGGAAATACAGAAAGGCCGGAATGATCGAGACCGAAACGATGGTGGAATAGGGTATCGAGGTGTAGCTCGCCATCACGAATGCGCCCGCGCCCATGATCGGCGGCATCAGTTGCCCGCCAGTGGAGGCGGCGGCCTCGACGCCGGCGGCAAATCTCGGACGGAAGCCGTTGGATTTCATCAGCGGAATGGTGATGACCCCGGTCGAGGCGGTGTTGGCGATGGCCGATCCGCTGATCGTGCCGGTCAGCGCGGATGAAAGGACGGCGACGAATGCCGCGCCACCGCGCGTGCGCCCGGCCACGACCTTCGACAGCTCGATCACGAAATCACTGGCGCCGGAGGCGACGAGGAAGCCGCCAAAAATCATGAAGAGGGTTATGTTGGTCGAGGAAATACTGGCGAGGATGCCGAACATGCCCTCGTCATTGTAAAGCGTTCTGAACAGGACATCATTGAGCGGCAGGCTGGCGGCGCGGAAAACGCCGGGCAGATAGCTGCCGAGATAGAGGATGTAACTCAGCGAGATGATGATCAGGATCGGGATGACCCAGCCCGAGACTCGGCGCGAAAGGTCGAGAGCCGCAAATATAAGCAGGCCGCCAGCCGCCCAGTCCACCCACGTGAACTGCCAGGACTGACCGGTGACTGCCAGGGTGCGTTCGTAAACGCCATTTTCCGCATAGGCGACCCACAGCGCTGCGGAGGCGATCAGGATGCCGTAAATGACATCGAACGCGAGCGCCCAGGACTTGTCTGCATTGCGTCCGAACGGGCTGATTGTCACCGCGGCGAGAAAGGCAAACCCGCCGAAATGGATGGCGTTCTGCCATTTGCCCGGCTCGTTGAGCCAGATGTTGGTGGCGATGTGCCAGAGCGCGAAACAGATCGCGAAGGCAACAACCAGCATTCTGAGCCGATTGCCCTGCATCGGCAGCGGCCCGAGCCAGGACGCCCTGTCATCGATAGGTGGGGTGAGTGCCGGATCTGCGGTCTTCATCCTGATGCCAATCATGTTTGTTTCAGGCAGTACCAGAGAGGCGGGAGTTTCCCCCCGCCCCAGATTGGTTGGTCCGCGCTGTTACGGCATCAGGTGTGCTGGGATTTCCAGGCCGGCTTCCTTGTAGAAGCGCGCCGCACCCGGATGCAGCTTCACCGGCAGGCCGGCCATGGCCTTCTCCACCGCCATCACCTTGGTGGCCGGGTGGATCGCTGTCAGGAAGCCGAGATTCTCGTACATTGTCTTGGTCAGCAGATAGACGTGGTTTTCGTCAACGCTCGCGTTCACCGCCAGGAAGTTCGGCTGTGCAATCGTGTTGATGTCCTTTTCCTGACCGGGATAGGTGCCTGCAGCGATCGTGTAAGGCACCCACAGATTCCGGCCGCCGTCCATTTTCGCAAGCTCTTCATCGCTCACGTCGAGAACCGTGAACTTGCCTTCGTTGGAAGCCATCAGCTTGGTGATCGCGCCGGTCGGCGGCCCCGATGGGATGCCTGCTGCGACAACCTGGCCGTTGGCCATAGCGTCCGTGGTCGGGCCATAGCCCGCATAAACGAGTTCGAAATCGGTATCGATGTCGATACCCAGCCCCGACAGCAGCACGCGGTTCGAGCCGATGGTGCCCGAATTCTGGCTGCCCATGCCCGCCGACATGCCCTTGAGATCAACCAGATCGCTGACCGTTCCGGTTTTTGCCTTGTCCGCGGCAATGACGAACTGCTCGACGTTCTGCCACAGCATCGTCACCGAGCGCAGGTTCTCCTGGGGTTCGGTGATCGGCCCGGTCCCCGTTGCGGCATAGGAACCGAACAGACCCTGCAGAATGGCGAAATCGGCAGTGCCTGCGCCCATCGCCTGCACATTCGCGCCGGAGCCCGCGGAGTTGACTGCGGTCAGGCTGAAGTTCTCCTTCGGCAACAACTTGACCTTGGTCAATGTCGAGATGGCGGTGCCGACGGGGTGGTAGGTGCCACCGGTCGAAGCCGTGTTGAGAACGTAGTCCTTGGCATCCTGGGCCAGGGGTGCGGTCGCCGAAAGCGCCAGAAATGCGCCTGCAGCCAGAAGTGTAAGTTTCTTCATGTTTTCCTCCTTGAAGCGTCGCCTCCACGGCGCCTGAGTAACTCTTAGATGATAAAGCAAATCCGGTACCATGAGAAATTCCGCCAGTACCGGGAAAACAGCCTGCGGAAATCCGCAGAGCTCAACTGTTCAGGATGGTTTCCTTGTCCAGCCCAAGTTTTACGATCTTCTCGTTCAGCGTTCGCCGGCCAATACCCAGACCGGTGGCGACATCATCCATCCGGCCCTGGTGCCGGGCCAGCGCCTTGCCTATCAGCTGCCGCTCGAACGCAGCCACCGCCTCGCGCAAGGTTTCCGGGGCTTCCAGACTGTCCCGGTTGTCGTTGAGCGCACTGTCGACTGATCCGGCACCGCGCCGCGCCGCAAGCACGTGGCGTTCGCAGACATTGCGCAGTTCGCGCACATTGCCCGGCCAGTCATAGGCGAGCAGCCTGGCGACATCGCCGGATGTCAGTGTCGGCGTCTCTGTCTCGTAGGTGGCGGCAAAGACGTCGAGATAGTGCATGTACAACGTGGTTATGTCGTCGCGTCGCGCCCGCAGAGGCGGCATTGTCAGCATGATGGTGTTCAGCCTGAAATACAGGTCCTCGCGAAACGTGCCTTCCTTCATCATGTCTTCCAGCCGCTCATGGGCCGCCGACAGGATGCGGATATCGGCATTGATCGTCTTCGAGGTGTCGATCGGCGTGTATTGCTTGGTCTCGATCACACGCAGCAGCTTGGCCTGTACTTCAAGCGGAATCGCGCCGAGCTCGTCGAGGAACAGCGTGCCACCCTCTGCCTGCGCCAGCAGGCCCGGACCGTTCTCCGCGGTGCCGAAAAGCATCTCTTCAAACCTGGTGACCGGCACCGCCGCGCAATTGAGCGGCACGAACGGTTCTCCGGATCGGTGACCGAGATCATGCAACGCCTTTGCCACGAGTTCCTTGCCGGTACCGGTTTCGCCAAGAAGCATCACGTTGACATCGGTCGTGCTCAGATCGACGATCTCTGCCCGCAACGCCTTGATCGAAGGCGCGTTGCCGATCATCACCCGGTCCAGTCCGGACAGTTCCGCCAGCCTTGTCTTGAGTCTGTCCGCATTGCGTGTCAGGCGGCGCAGTTGCGAGGCGTTTTCAAGCAGCTTGATCAGCCTCCGCGGATCAAACGGTTTTTCCAAGAAGCTGTAAGCGCCGTTCTGGATGGCAGAAACCGCCATCGGAATGTCGCCATGGGCCGACATCAGCACGATCGGCACATTGGTCTGGCCCTTGAGCTGCATCTGCAACTCCGTGCCACTCATTCCCGGCATCCTCACATCGCAAAGCAACACGTCGGCATCCTGCTTCTGGATGCAGGCAAGCACATTTTCCGGCCGGGATAGACACACCACCTCGAAACCGGCGCTCTCCAGCAAATGGGAAAGCGATTCCCGCATTGTCCTGTCATCATCGACAACCGTGATACGATATCCCTGGTTCACGCCATAACTCCGGATCTTGCCGCCACCAGCGGCAACCTGATTGTAAACACAGCGCCGCCTTCAGCCCGGTTTTCCGCGCTCAACTCGCCATTGTGCTCCCGGACGATGGAAGAGGCGATCGACAGCCCGAGGCCCATGCCGTCTCCCGAGGCCCGGGTCGTGTGGAATGGCTCCTGCAATTGCGAAAGCAACCGGTCGCCAAAGCCGACGCCCTCATCCTCGACCGAAAGAACGGCCGTGTCTCCGGACTGGGCAAGCCCGATCCTCAGCTGCGTTTTTGCCTCTTCCTGCAACGAATAAAGCGCGTTGTTGATGAGATTGATCAGAACCTGCTCGAGCCGCAGCCTGTTGCCCATGACCTCCGCTGTCCCCTCGATGTCACAGCTGACCTCGATCCCCGCCATGGCAAAATCATGCTGCATCAGCTCGAGTGCGCCCGCGATGACCTCGTTGAGCACCACCCGCTCCATCTTCACTTCACCCGGCTTGATGAAGAAACGCAGCTGCCTGGTGATGCTCTCCATCCGGTCGACCACGCCACTGAGCTTCTGATGGATGGGGTAAGTGTTGCCGTTGCCGGCAATCTCCGCGGCAGTGAGGTAATTGCGCAGCGCCGAGATCGGTTGTCCGAGCTCATGCACCACGGAGGCCGACAATTGCCCAAGCGCCGCAAGCTTGCTGGAGCGCGCCAGCTCACTGTGAGCCTGTTCGAGCTTCCTGTTGGCTTCGCGCAACTGGTCGCGGTCCGATTGGGAGATCGCCAATGCCGTCTGGATCCGCTTCGATCTGAGGTAGGTTGCTATGCCGACCAGCAACGAAATCGCCGATCCGAAAACGATTGTCGTCAGCAGCGCCCGCTCATAGGCCCGCGCCTCGCTGAGCAGGTAGTGCACCTTCCAGCCGAGATAATCTGCTTCTGCCTCCGAATAGATGTAGCTGTTGTCGCCCAAACGCACCGACGCGTCACCCGCAGTCTGCCAGGGCAAGCGGCGGATCGTCCTGCCGCCGAACTGTTTGGTTGCCTTCATCCTTGCAACAGCTTCATCGGTGAGGTCTTCCAATCCGCCGAACAGCCAGTCACGGTTCGACGCCAGCACGACGATGCCATCCGCATTGGAGGCAAGCACCGTCTCCTCGCCTTGCTCCCAGGTTTGCTGAAGCTCGCTGATATCCAGCTTGATGGCCATGACGCCAAGCACAGTGCCGCTGGCGTCGACCACCGGCTCGGAGACGAAGTAGCCCGGCCTGCCGGTCGTTGCGCCGATGCCGAAATAGTTTCCCCTCATGCCCTCGATGGCTTCGGTGAAATACGGACGGAACGCATAGTTCTGGCCGAGAAACGAAGGCGACTGGTTGAAATTGGATGAGGCCAGAACCAGGCCGTCCGCATCCATGAGATAGATGGCCTCGAGTTCCGATTCCTCGGCAAACCGCTCCAGCCGCAGGTTCAGTCTCAGGTCGTCGGCGCCGTTCAGCGTTTCCCGGGTGAGCGGATCCTGCGCCAGAACAAAGGGAAAATACTGATAGCGCTTCAGCGTGTCATTGAGCGAGCGCTTGTACAACAGCAGCCGCGTTTCCGCCGCCTCCCGGTCGAGGGATTTGAAATAGGCGAGCGAAACAACGAACAGCAGTCCGATGGACAAAGCCGTCATCGAGATCAGGATCACTGCCACGCTGCGGCGGGCCGTCCCCATGATCGGATGGACATTCTGTGTGGCAGGCTGGAGCATGATATCCTGCTTCTTGGTTCTGCGGGTCCTATATGCCCCACACAAAAGCACTTCTGCAACTTCCGCCTTCGCCAAGGCTGATTGCCGCGTGGACTGCCGCGCCCGCAGCGGTGAGCGGGGCAGAGCGCGACAGCCACATCAAGAGCCGATGAAATGAGCAGAAGGTGGCTGAAGCCGTCAGGGCCGGAGAGTGGCCATCCGGAAGCTACCAGACCGCCGCCGATGCCCCGAGCTCTCCCGCAGGCCTGCCCCAGTGCATCTCCGCATCGCCCACCAACAAGGGTGACCGCAATCGAAGCGCCGGCCCCCAGTCAGTACTCTCCACCTTCTGTGCATAATCGGCCGGCTCGGCCTTGCCGATCGGATCGGCGACCGGCCCCTGCGGGCAGGCAGCGAGAAACCCGCCAACCCGCGCCAGCGATGTGCGCCACCGCGATCCCGTCCCTTTCTGCGCGCGGAGCGTCAGACCGCGCAGCACGGCGGCTGCCATCAGGTAACCCGCTCCCTGATCGAGCGCCTGAACCGGCAACGGCACCGGACGGTCGGCTCCCGCCTGTCGCATGCCGGCCTCGGCAATGCCGCAACTCATCTGCACCAGGCTGTCAAACCCGCGCCGATTGGCCCATGGCCCGCTCCAGCCATAGGCATAGAGCGACACATCGATCAGGCCGGGGCGGATCGATGCGCGCACCTCCGACCCCAGTCCCAGCGCTTCCAGTGCCTCCGGCCGGTAGCCATGCACCACCACATCGGCCTCCAAGAGCAGCGCCCTGAACCGCTCCCGGCCGGCGCCGGTCTTCAGATCCAGCCGCGCACAGCGCTTTCCGGGCGTGACTTCCGGGACCACGCCCGGCTCCTGCCATGATGGCGGATCGATGCGCAGCACATCCGCCCCGAAACCGGCCAGGAAGCGCGTCGCAACCGGTCCGGCCAGCACCCGCGTCAGGTCGAGCACCTTGAGACCCCTGAGCGGCCGCAAGAGATCAAACGCGCCCTCAAAAGCCGCGGCTTCATCTCCCGTTTCCATCCGCATCAACGGTTCCGCCAATACCGCGCGCCCCTGTGGATACTCCGCCCATTGCCGCGTGCTGCGCATTGCAGCCGCGCATCCCTGCTCGGCCACGATGGCCGCTTCCAGCTCGTCGCCGCGCCACCGCGCCACCGCCGCCGCCACCTCAGTGCGTTCGGCAGCAGTCCCAAGCACCTTCAGCGCCGCCTCGCGGTGGTGCGGCGCGTTGGTGTGCAGCCGGATCCAGCCGTCGGCCGACGCGTAATCCCCGGCAACCGGGTCCCAAGCCGGTGGAAGCGCCCAACTCAGCGGTGCAATAGAAAACCCGAACCACAGCGACGCCAGCCGCCGATCGACCGTGACGGATGCCAGCGTGCCTGACCGCGCCTGGCTCCATTCGGCAAGCGCCATCCCCGCCGAAGCCACGGCAGCCGCAGCGAAATCGCTCACGGCAAAGGCCGACGGAAGCGCACCGCGCCCCACGATCTCTGCGGTCCCGGACATCCCCGGCTTTCCGCCGAGCGCGTCCCAAAGCTCCGAAATCATCGGATAGGCGGTGTCTGTCTCGGCTGATGCTCTGTGCGGCATGGCAGGCTCCCTTCGGTTTCGAGCTTCACACAACCGCCAGATCCGTATATCGTCAATATTGATCATATAAATCAACTATCAGGTTTCCCGAATGGCGGATTACATCGACGCAAGACAGGCTGCCGAACGCCTCGGCGTCTCCCGCCAGACGCTCTATGCCTATGTCAGCCGCGGCCTGATCAAGGCTCTGCCGGGCGACGATCCCCGCCAGAGCCGCTATCTCGCCGACGCTGTCGAACAGCTTGCCGAAACAAGGCGGCGGGGCCGCAAGCCGAGGGAAATTGCCAAGGCAACGCTCGACTGGGGCATGCCGGTGCTCGAATCGGGGCTGACGCTGATCGAGAACGGCGAATGCTATTATCGCGGACAGAGCGCGGTGGAACTGTCACGCACCGCCTCGCTTGAAGACATCGCCGCCCTGCTCTGGCAGGCGCCGGTTGAGACCGCCTTTCCACGCCGCGCGCCCATCACCATCAAGGCCTATCTCGAACTCGCCTCGCAGGCGGGCAACACCCTGGCCGCCGAAAGTCTGCTGCCGCTGTTCGCCGTGGCGGCACGTGACGAACCGACTTCGGCCTGGCGGACCGATCCGGCGGCGCTGGCGCGCGGCAGCGGGGATCTGGTGCGCATCCTGGCGGCCTGTGCGATCGGGCAGGCGCCCTCCTCCGCCCCGGTCCACCAGCAACTCGCAGCAAGCTGGGGCGTCGACGCCGCGGGCGCCGGCCTGATCCGCCAGGCGCTGGTTCTCTGCGCCGATCACGAACTCAATGCCTCGAGCTTCACCGCGCGCTGTATCGCCTCCGCCGGCGCCTCGCTGAAAGCGGTCATTGTCGGCGCTCTGGCGGCCCTGAGCGGCATCAAGCACGGCGCCACAACGACAAGCGTCGAGTCGCTTTGGACCAGCATCGATCCCGACGCCCCGGCCAGGAGCCTCCGCGACCGGCTGCAGGCCGGCGGCGCGCTTCCCGGCTTCGGTCATCCGCTCTATCCGGACGGCGATATCCGCGCCAGGGCGCTGCTCTCGGCAATGGGAGCTGACTTCCCCGAGGCCTCACGATTGACGGCCGCTGTCGACGATCTGACCGGAACCGCCCCTTCGATCGATTTCGCCCTTGTTGCGCTGAGACGATATCTGCGGCTGCCCGAGGGTGCCGCCTTCCTGCTGTTCGCCATCGGCCGCTCGGTCGGCTGGATCGCGCACGGGCTGGAACAACGTACGACAAACCAGCTCATCCGACCGAGGGCGCTTTATACGGGCAAACGGCCCAAGCAGGCCCGGGAGCGTTTGGCCGGGGATTCATCAACCGGCTGAAGCCGTGTGATGGCAGCCTGGAAGCTGTTGCAATCTGCAGCAGTCGCACTACCGTAAGGACGCGATGGCGAGATACTCAAGTATTGACGACTATATTGCCCATTTGAACTGCGACGTTCAGGCGTTGGCGCAGACCTTGCGCGCCACGATCAGGAATTCTGCTCCGAACCTGGTTGAAGCAATCCGGTACGACATGCCCGCGTTCAAGATCGGCGATGTTACCATCATCTATTTCGCCTTCTGGAAAAAGCACGTGGGGCTCTATCCGATTTACCCGGGAACCGATGAGTTTGAAGCGGAAATTCGGCCGTATCGTGCAAAAACAGATACCGTTCAGTTCCGGCTCAACAAACCAATCCCGCAGGATCTTGTGGGAAAGATAGTGGCGTCACAGCTTGCCGGATCGGCTCTGTAGCAGGCCCTAAACGCGGGTTGACCAAAAAAGCCGGACTCCCTCAGCCGCCATCCGCAGTCCATCGCCCGCCAGGCCTCGCCTTAGCTGCCGCCTTCGCCCGAACACACCGCCGGCAGCCCGCCGATGACAAGATCCGCGACGATGTCGGCATAGGCGTCGCGGTCCACCGGCCCGCCCGGCTTGTACCAGAGATAGAACCAGTTGAGCATGCCGAACACCGACATCGTCACCGGCGCCAGCAGTTCCGGCCGCGCCGTGAAGCGTTCGGGCTCGATCTCGCGCACGCAGTCCGACATGCAGGCGACCAGCCGCCGCTGCAGCGCCCGCAGATGTGTCTGCTTGTCTTCAGGCAGCGACGACAGCGCATCGAGCTGCACCTTGTGCTCGGCGTCGGAATCCCGGTAGGCGATCAGGATGGCGCGGACCAGCGCCCGTAGCCGCTCCGAGGCGGTCCCCGGCTGCGCAGCGGTTGTCTCCACCACCTCAACAAGCGCGGTCAGATGCGTGTCGAGGATGTCGAACAGCAACGCGTCCTTGGATGGATAGTAGTGGTATATCAGTGCCTTGGAGAAACCACATGCATCCGCGAGCTTGACCATCGAGGCCCGGTCAAACCCCTGTTTGGCAAAGAACATCGCGGCGGTCTTCAGGATCGCCTCGCGTTTTGCCTCGTGATCCTTGGCGATGGTCCGGGCCATGACCTCAGGTCCGGTTCCGGTTGTCGACCACGCGCTTGGCCTTGCCTTCCGAGCGCGCCACCTTGCCCGGCTCGGCGACATTGATCCGGGCAGTGACCCCGACAACGCTCTTGATGTGGTGCGCCAGTTCCTTGCCCGACGCCGTGCGCGCCTCTTCGGACGCACTCGCGATGGTGCACTCCACATGTACAGTCATGTCATCCATCCGGCCATTGGTGGAGAGCTCGATCTGGAAATGCGGCGCAAGGCCAGCGCATTTGAGGATCTGTTCCTCGATCTGGGTCGGGAACACGTTGACGCCGCGCAGGATGATCATGTCATCCGACCGTCCGGTGATCTTCTCCATCCGCCGCATCGACCGCGCGGTGCCGGGCAGCAGCCGGGTCAAGTCGCGGGTGCGGTAGCGCACCATCGGCAACGCTTCCTTGGACAGCGTCGTGAACACCAGTTCGCCGATCTCGCCATCCGGCAGCACCTCGCCGGTGACCGGGTCGATCACCTCGGGATAGAAATGATCCTCCCAGATGTGCAGTCCGTCCTTGGTCTCGACGCACTCGTTGGCAACGCCCGGCCCCATCACCTCGGAAAGCCCGTAAATGTCGACGGCATGCATGTCGAAGGCCTGCTCTATCTCGCTGCGCATCGAATTGGTCCACGGCTCCGCCCCGAAAATACCGACGGCCAGCGAGCTCTCGCGCGGATCGATACCCTGCCGGCGGAACTCGTCGAGGATCGACAGCATGTAGGACGGCGTCACCATGATCACCTGCGGCTTGAAATCGGTGATCAGCTGCACCTGCCGCTCGGTCATGCCGCCCGAGATCGGCACCACGGTGCAGCCGAGCCGCTCGGCGCCGTAATGCGCGCCAAGCCCGCCGGTAAACAGGCCGTAGCCGTAAGAGACATGCACGATATCGCCCGGACGCCCGCCCGAAGCCCGGATCGACCGCGCCACGAGATCGGACCACATGTCGATGTCGGCAGCCGTGTAGCCGACCACGGTCGGCTTGCCGGTGGTCCCCGACGAGCCATGGATCCGCACCACCTTCTCGCGCGGCACCGCGAACATTCCGAAGGGATAGTTGTCCCTCAGATCGATCTTGGTCGTGAACGGAAACTTGGAGAGATCCGCCAGCGTCTTCAGGTCGTCCGGATGCACGCCCTTTTCGTCAAACGCCGCCTTGGTGTGCGGCACATTCTCGTAGGCATGGGCCAGCGACCATTTCATCCGCTTGAGCTGCAGCGCGGAAATCTCGTCGCGCGAGGCGGTTTCGATCGGATCGAGACTTGCCCGGTCGGGCGTCAAATCAAGCATCGGGTTCTCCTGCAATCCCGGGACGGCGGCTCACGCTGAACCGGCACGCCCTCTTCCAAATTCTGTTGTGCCGCCGCTTCAGGCGGCAGGCTCCTCGAAATGCGTGCCCGATACGGTCCGCGACAGCCCGCGGAACTCGGCGATCGTCACGCCGTCCTGCCGGGTCACGCTGACATCGTAGACGCCGGACCGTCCGGCGAGCGTCACTTCTCGGGCGGTTGCGGTCAGCCGGTCGCCTTCCCGTCCGGGCGCCAGAAATGTCACCGAGCAGTGCTGCGCCACGGTGATCGTGTTGTGGCTGTTGCAGGCAAACGCAAATGCGCTGTCGGCGAGCGTAAAGATCGCACCGCCATGGCAGGATCCATGACCGTTGAGATGGTCCTTGCGCACCACCATCGACAGTGTCGCCCTGCCCGGCCCCACTGCATCAATGCTCATGCCCATGCCCTTGGTGGTGTGATCGTCCTTCAGCATTGCCTCCGAGGAACGCTCGGCGCGTTCCTGATCCGAGATCGGGCTCATTTGCTGCCCTCGAATTTGGGCTCGCGCTTTTCAAGAAAGGCGCGAACGCCCTCGGCGTAATCGTCGGAGAAGCCGGCTTTTCGCTGGGTCTCGGCCTCGAGGTCGAGATGCGGGTCGAGTTCCTGCCCGGCAGCCGCCTGGATCAGGCCCTTCATCAGGCCCAGCCCGAAGGTCGGTCCCACGGCAAGGCGGGCGGCGAGCGCTCGCGCCTCGTCCATCAGCTCGGCGTCGTCATGGGTCTTCCAGATCATGCCCCAATGCTCGGCGCGCTCGGCGGTCACCGGCTCGGCAGTCATGGCAATCGCCTTGGCCCGCGCCTCGCCGATCAGCCGCGGCAGCATCCACGAACCGCCGGCGTCTGGAATGAGCCCGACCCGCGAGAATGACTGGATGAACTTGGCGCTGCGCGCCGCCAGCACGATGTCGCAGGCAAGCGCCAGATTTGCCCCGGCCCCGGCCGCCACCCCGTTGACCGCGCAGACGACCGGCTTTTCCAGCGTCCGGATGCGGCGGATCAGCGGATTGTAAAACCGCGTCAGCGTGTCGCCCAGATCCGGTGGACCGTCCATCTTGGCGGGATCCCGGGCCGAAAGATCCTGGCCGGCGCAGAAGCCGCGCCCCGCACCTGTCAAAAGCACCGCCCGGCAGCGCGCATCATCCCGCGCCGTGTCGAAACATTCGGCTAGGGCGACATGCATGTCGTCATTGAAAGAGTTCAAACGATCTGGCCGGTTCAGCGTGATTTCAAGCACACCGCCGTTCCAGGAATGCAGTACCGGTTCACTCATCGATGGGTCCTCCTGAAAAATAATGGTTGCATAAGCCGACCGGTTGGTCAATTAATAATCGTACGGTATTTGACACTTAAAATTTCCCGCCTGTCATCGAGGAGCCACCACTGTGACCACGCCTTCATCCACCTCTCGGACAATTCAGGAGAAGAAGGTGGTCGATGTCGCGATAGAAAATGGCCATGCACTGGTGACCATCGACAATCCGCCGGTCAATCCCCTCTCGGTCAGCGTCAGACAAGGCCTGATGGACGCCGTCCGCCGGGTCAACGAGGCCAAATGCGAGACGGCGGCGATCGTTTGCGCCGGGCGCACCTTCGTCGCCGGCGGCGACATTTCCGAGTTCGCCGGCCCGCCACCATTGCCGCACCTGCCCGACGTGCTCGACGCCATCGAGGCAAGCCCCACACCGTTCATCGCCGTCATGCACGGCACGGTGCTCGGAGGCGGACTGGAACTGGCGCTCGCCTGCGCCTGGCGCATCGCCGACGAGAAAACCAGGTTCGGCCTTCCCGAAGTCAGCCTCGGCCTGATCCCCGGCGCCGGTGGCACCCAGCGCCTGCCGCGCGTGATCGGGCTCGAGCACGCCGCCCGCATGGCTGCGAATGGCAAACCGGTGAATACAAAGACTTTCGAGGAGTTCGGCGGTCTCGATCTCGTCTTCTCGGGCGATCCGACGCAGGCCCTCGCGGCTTTCCGCGCCGCTCTGCCCGCCCGTCCCGTCAACACCTCGGACCGCTCGGTCGAGAACGCCGACCTGACGGCGCTGAAGGCGGAAATCGCAAAATCCGCCAAGGGCGCCGACGCGCCGATGATCGCGCTTGAAACCACGGCGCTGGCGGCAACGCTTCCATTTGCCGAAGGCAGCAAGATCGAACGCCAGACCCATCTCGAGCTGCGCGCCAGCGCCCAGTCACGCGCGCTGCGCCGGCTGTTCTTCGCCAGCCGTTCGGTCACCAGGCCCGATCGCCTGAAAGCCTTCACCCCGGCCGCGATCAACCATGTCGTCATTGTCGGCGGCGGCCTGATGGGTGCGGGCATCGCGGCCGCCAGCCTCGCCGCCGGCCATCGGGTGACCATTCTCGAACGAGACACCGAAAGCGCCGAGGCCGGACGCGGACGCGTCGAAGCCATAGTCGCCAAGGATCTCGAGTCGGGCCGCATCACCGAATCCAAGGCAGAGGCCCGCCGCGCCAGTCTCTCCGCCGGCGCCAACTACGCCGCAGCCTTTGACGCCGACATCGCCATCGAGGCCGTGTTCGAGGACCCCGAAGTCAAACGCGCGGTGTTTGCTCAGCTTGCCGCCGTGATGTCCGAGACCGCGCTGATTGCCACCAACACCTCCTATCTCGATCCCAACCTGATCAGTGAAGGCATGCCCGGACCCGGCCGCTTTCTCGGCCTGCATTTCTTCTCCCCCGCCAACATCATGAAGCTGGTCGAGGTCGTCGGCACCTCCGCCACCGCCGACCAGACCATGGCCACCGCCTTCGCCTTTGCCCGCGGCCTCGGCAAGATCCCGGTTGAAACCGGCGTCTGCGACGGCTTCATCGGCAACCGCATCCTGTCGGCCTACCGCCGCCAGGCCGACTACATGGTGGCCGATGGCGCTTCGCCCTACGAGGTCGACAAGGCCATGCGCACGCTCGGCATGCCGATGGGACCCTATGAGCTGCAGGACCGCACCGGGCTGCAGATCAGCTGGGCCAACCGCAAGCGCCAGCTCGCCGCCGGCACCTGGCCGGGCCGCTATGTCGACATCGCCGACAGGCTCTGCGAGATGGGCCGGCAGGGCCGCGGCAGCCCGATGAAGAAAGGCTGGTACGATCACACCGGCGGCAACGGCCAGCAGGACCCGGAGATCGAGGCCATGATCGCCGCCTGGCGCAGCGAGCATTCGACCGGCGGTCAGTCGTTTTCCACCGACGAGATCACGATGCGGATCATGGCGGCCATCGTCAACGAAGCCAACCTGATCCTCGAGGAAGGCATCGCCACCACCGACACCGCCATCGATATTGTCTGGACCGAGGGCTATGGTTTTCCAAAGCATCTCGGCGGTCCAATGTTCTGGGCCGAAGAGACCGGCATGGAACGGATGCGCGAGGCCTTCGCCGCGATCGAGGCCCAGAGCCCAGGCTCGTGGAAGGCCGCAAAAATATTTCAGGGATAATCATCCCGCGCCGCATGGGCGCAAGACAGCTGGCGGTCAGCCGCCAAAAGGGAGAGAGACATGGGTTTGATCAACGTCCACAGCTTCGTCGCCGGCAACTGGCTTCCGGCCGATGACGGCGCCCGTCCGATCGCCAGTGCGGTCACCGGCGAGCCGCTGGCGATCGCCGGCCAGGCCTCGCTCGATGCGCAAGCCATGATCGACTACGCACGCCTCAAGGGCGGCCCGGCGCTCAGGGCCATGACCTTCCACGACCGCGCCCGCATGCTGAAAGCCTTGGCGCTGGAGCTTTCAAAGTTCAAGGACGAGCTCTACGCCCTGTCCTACACGACCGGCGCCACCAAGCCCGATTCGATGATCGACATCGACGGCGGCATCGGCACCATGATGGTCTATGCCTCCAAGGGCCGCCGCGAAATGCCCGACGGCCACATCTATGTCGACGGCGAACTCGAAATGCTCTCGCGGGGCGGCAGCTTTGTCGGCCAGCATGTCGCCACCTCATTGAAGGGCGTCGCCGTCCACATCAACGCCTTCAATTTCCCGGTCTGGGGCATGCTCGAGAAACTCGCGCCAACCCTGCTCGCAGGCATGCCAGCGATTGTCAAACCGGCGACCGCCACCTGCCACGTCACCGAGCAATGCGTCCGCCGCATGGTCGAGAGCGGCATCCTGCCGGAGGGTGCGGTGCAACTTGTCTCGGGCGGCCTGGGCGATCTGCTCGACCGGCTCGATTACCAGGACGTGGTCGGCTTCACCGGCTCGGCGAAGACCGCGCTGATGCTGCGTTCCAATCCGCATTTGCTTGAAAACTCCGTCCGTTTCGTCGCCGAACAGGACAGTCTCAACGCCTCCGTGCTCGGCCCCGACGTGAGCGAAGCCAGCCCGGAATTCGATATCATCGTCAAAGAAGCCGTCCGCGAGATGACGGCCAAGGCCGGCCAGAAGTGCACCGCCATCCGCCGAATCATCGTGCCCGAGGCGCTCATCGGCCCCGTCGGCGACGCCATCGCCGGTAAGCTCTCGGCAATCCGCATCGGTGACCCGGCGCTCGAGACCACCCGCATGGGCGCGCTGGCCTCCGCCGCGCAGAAAGCCGACGTGCTCGACAAGGCCCGCCAGATTTCAGCCGAATGCCGCCAGCTTGCCGGCAATCAGGATGCTCTCGAGGTCGATGGCGCCGACAAGGCGAAGGGCGCCTTTGTCGCCCCGATGCTGTTTGCCTGCGACGATCCGGATGCGGCGCAAGCCGTGCATTCGGTCGAGGCCTTCGGCCCGGTCGCAACCCTGATGCCCTACCGTGATCTGGCCCATGCCGGCCAACTTATGAACCGCGGCAAGGGCAGCCTCGTCGCTTCCGTCATCACCCATGATCCGGCCGTCGCCCGCTCACTGCTCATCGACGCCGGCGCCGCCCATGGCCGCATCTATGTCAACAACCGCGACAGCGCCAAGGAAGCCACCGGCCACGGCTCGCCGCTTCCGCATATGGTCCATGGCGGCCCGGGACGCGCCGGCGGCGGCGAGGAACTCGGCGGCATCCGCGGCGTCATGCACTACATGCAGCGCACCGCCGTCCAGGGCAGCCCCGACATCATCTCCGGCATCACCGGCACCTGGATCAGGGGCGCCGTCAAGCCGAAATCGACGGTTCACCCTTTCACCCGCACCTTCGATGAAATCGCGATCGGCGACACCATCGAGGCCGGTCCGCGCGTGGTCACGCTCGAGGATATCGAGCATTTCGCCCACTTCACCGGCGACACCTTCTACGCCCACATGGACGAGGAGGCGGCCAAGGCCAACCCGTTCTTCCCCGGCCGCGTCGCCCACGGCTACCTGCTGCTATCCTTTGCAGCCGGCCTGTTCGTCGAGCCTGCCCCCGGCCCGGTGCTCGCCAACACCGGCCTCGACGGCCTCAAGTTCATGAAACCCGTCTCGCCCGGCGATGCGATCTCGGTGCAGCTGACCGTCAAGCGCAAGACCCGCCGCACCGACGAGTACGGCGAAGTCCGCTGGCACGTGGCGGTCCTCAATCAGGACGGCGACGACGTCGCCGAGTACGAGCTGCACACGATGAACGCCTACGAGAAATGACGGGCAAGGGGCCGCTCGTTTTCCCGGCAGAAGCTGGGGGAAGTGGACCGTCCATTGTCAATGGTTTTCAGCGCCGCTTGATCGTCCAGGCCCGCGCCCCGGCCACGGCCTTGAGTGTCGCAACCAGCACCAGGGCACAGAGTGCGACCTTTGAAACGGTTTCCATCGTTCCATCGATCAAGAGCGCATGCACAATGCTTCCCGCGACGATGACCAGTGCAAGTGCCGTGTGCACGCGCCGCCAGAGACGTGGACGCAGCCGATGCCGCAACCCGGCCAGGACGGCAGCGCCAAACAGCGCCCACATGGCGATGACGCCCCACGCGGAAAATGGTGTCGGCGACGTGAACAGCAGAGCGTCAACGACATCAGGCGGGCTGGTAATCCAGAGCCCACCAACGTGCAGCACCACCAAGGCGACCAGAGCACCACCGATCCAGCGATGGATTCGGCGCGCGCGCTGGAGCGTCAGTCCCGGCAGCAGACCCGCTGCCAGGAGCGGCTGCAGCAGGAGAAGCGCCATGGCCCCAATTCCCGCGAAACCGGCAATGATGTAGACCGGCTGCCGCCATGCCAGCAGCGGGCTCCCTGCTGCAGCGGCAATCGGCACACAGATCGCGAGCGCCAGCACGGCCCAGACCAGCAGGGAACGGGTCCGACCGCCAGCTCTTGCAGCCACCTCGCTCAAGCGGGCTTGAGCACGAAGTCTGCATGAAGGGTGGTTTCGTTCGGGCTCGCCATCACCGGACGTAGAAACACGGTTTCGAACCCGTCCCCCTCATAGGCGAGATGGCCATGGGCCTGACCGAAGGCCGGGACGATCTGCGGCATTTCCAGCCGGAATTCGCCGTTTGCGTCGGTCAGCGTGGCGCCGTGGCTTTCGGGATCGCGCTCGTGGCCCTCGGTCGTATGCGCCCAGATCTGGACCCGCTGGCCTGCAAGCGGGGCCCCGTCACCGGCGCGGCGCACCGTGCCGGTCATCCAGAAGCCGCCCGCCCCGATCCGCTCGACGATCGGCGCGCCCGGAAGATAATTGTTGGCCCCGCCCCGCATCGTCGGCGTCGGAGCCAGGCCTGCGGCCCGTGCCGGCAGGATCAGTCCGGACATCCCGGCGGCAACCGTCGCACCCGTGGCGGCAAGCAGTCTGCGGCGTGTGGTGAAGACTTCGGTCATGCAGCTTTCTCCTGTCGCATAGTGTCAGCCGATCGGCCGCAAGCTTCGCGCGACCGTACATGCCCGAAAGGATAGTGCACATGTCGGCAATCCCAAGGCAGCTTGACCGTCAGGCACAGAAAACCTGTTCACAGCTTCGTGAGCCGGTACATAATGTCTGCAATCCGACAACCAGTCATCGGAATTGAACCGAAGGTAATTGTTTTTTGAGCGGGCGCTGCGCAGGTTCAGAACCGCGCCTTCCGCGCCACCAGAATGCGCAAGTCCCCCACCGGCGAAAAGCCTGCATCTCGCGCGTGATTAAGATCATCGCCGGATTCATACCCCACAATCGGCGAATCCGGCGCCAGGCCGCTCACAGCGGCGGTGGCTTCCGCAAAAACCTCGCTTGAATTGGAAACCGAAAACACATTGGAGATGCCGACACAGTCATCCGAGAGTGAGGCGATGCAGCCCGCCAGGATCGCGCCATCAACAACATGGCCAAGGAAGACCGTGTCGGCTCGATCCAGCAGGGCGGCGGGAAACATGGTATGCGGCGTCGGCGATCCCGACCGTTTCCATGCCGCTTCCCAGCTTTTATGCCCAGTCGTGGTGTCGATCCGGGTCCAGTCCGGTGCTGCTTCAGGTCGCGGCTCGCGCCAGATCCACGAAGCTCCAAACAGGACCTCGAAGCCATTGCTCTCAAGAGCCAACTCGCAAAAACTGTCCTTCACACCGATGCCTGCAACGAATTTTTCCGACAGCGCCCGAAGCTCGGCAGTCACCTCGTCGGCATGACCGGGCAACGACACGGACAGATTGGAGTAATAGGGCGGCGGCCTGTCCTGACCGATGAAGCCATACGGCTTTCGCGTAAACTCCAGCCCATGGGCGGAGAACACGGCGGCGTAAAGGTCCGCATTGTTTTTCGCCGCCATTATGGCGCGCGGATCGGCATTCATCCTGTGCCCTCGCAATCCGGAAAGAGCAAGAAGTATGGCAGGGATGTCGGTAGCGTCAAACTAAGCCACCCATCCCTATGGCATGCCAGCAAACCCCGAACACCGCAATCGAGCAGCATGCCCACCCTCTTCCACCTCCGCACCAAACCGGCTATTGCCTCTCATCCATGCGCGACCCTGATCCGATCACAACGGCCATTGCCACTCGCCTTTCGGCGCTGCAGTCCTCGCAGCAGCTGTCAGCGTGGTCGATGATCGTCACCTTCATGGGCGATGCGATCGGCCCGCGCGGCGGCGTGGTTTCAGCTGCGGCCCTGCAGGGCCTGATGCAGCACTTGGGCATCGGCGCCGGCGCGGTCCGCACCGCAGTTTCGCGCCTGTCCGCCGAAGGCTGGATCGAGCGCAGCCGCGAGGGCCGCAACAGTTTCTATCAGCTCTCCGGCGCCGTTGGGGAAACCGTCCGCGCTGCCGAACGCCGCATCTATGCGGCTTCCTCGCTGCTGCCTGCCGATACGCAGCGAACCCTGGTGATCGCACCGGGACCTCTGCCGGAAACGGCCTTGCAGGCGCTGGAAGCGGAAGGTGCGCTGCAGATTGCACCGCAGGTGATGCTGGTCTTCACCCGCCTCGACGCTCTTCCGGCGGATCTGGTCCATACCGGCGCGACGCTGGCTGAAGCGCCCGTGATCCTTGCCGGCGCATCCATGTGCACTCACATCGCCGCAGTCAGGCAGGCCGATGAAATCGAGAGCCTGCGCCAATCCTATCTCCCGGTTGCCGCGGCCCTCAAGCAGGTCCCTGCGCCCTCGCCCGAAGACGCCATGGCGCTCAGATGCCTGATGATCCATGAATGGCGCCGCCTGGCGCTCCGGGTTCAGTCGATCCCCGCCGATCTGATCCAGCCGGACGATCCCGAGCCCGCGACCCGCGCACTCATTGCCCAAATCTACGCTGAGTTGCTGCCCGCTTCTGAAGCGTGGCTTGATGACAACGCCACGACACCGTCAGGAGCCCTGCCACCGCCCGACGCCCGACTTGCCTCCCGGTTCGGCGGATGAACAACAGGCCTGCCATTTTGAGCCATATGTTACAAGTTGATATTGACATGCTTCATACTTGTAACATATAACGGACTCAACATCGGAGGACGTCAGCCATGTACAGTCAGGGCCTTATCGGCGCGGATTCAAGCACCACGGAATCGGAAGAGTTTCTCGCAGCTTTCCAGGCGCGGATCGACCGCGAGGAAAAGATCGAACCCAACGACCCGATGCCCGAAGGTTACCGCCGCACGCTGGTCCGCCAGATTGGCCAGCATGCGCATTCGGAAATCGTCGGCATGCTGCCCGAGGGCAACTGGATCACCCGCGCGCCGTCGCTCCGCCGCAAGATCGCGCTGCTCGCCAAGGTGCAGGACGAAGGCGGCCACGGCCTCTATCTCTATTCCGCCGCCGAGACGCTGGGCGTCTCCCGCGAGCAGATGACCGAGGAGCTTCTGTCGGGCAAGGCCAAGTACTCCTCCATCTTCAATTACCCGACGCCGACCTGGGCCGACATCGGTGCCATCGGCTGGCTGGTCGATGGCGCGGCGATCATGAACCAGATCCCGCTCTGCCGCTGCTCTTTCGGCCCCTATGCCCGCGCCATGATCCGCGTCTGCAAGGAAGAAAGCTTCCACCAGCGCCAGGGCTACGAGATCATGATGACGCTCGCCCGCGGCTCGGAAGAGCAGAAGCAGATGGCACAGGACGCGCTCGATCGCTGGTGGTGGCCGTCGCTGATGATGTTCGGTCCCTCAGACACCGACAGCACCAATTCCGACCAGTCGATGAAATGGAAGATCAAGCGCTTCTCCAACGACGAGTTGCGCCAGAAATTCATCACCGCCACTGTGCCGCAGGCCGAATATCTCGGCCTCACCGTTCCCGACCCGGATCTCAAGTGGAACGAGCAGACCAAGCTCTACGACCACGGCGAGATCGACTGGGCCGAGTTCAAGGCGGTGGTGTCCGGAAACGGCCAGATGAACCGCGACCGCATCCGCGACCGCAACAAGGCCTGGGACGACGGTGCCTGGGTGCGCGAGGCCGCCCTCGCCCACGCCAGGAAACGCGCAGACAATCAGCATATCGCCCGGGAGGCCGCAGAATGACCGACAAGCACGACCTTACGCCGCTCTGGGAAGTCTTCATCCGCCCGCGCAACGGCCTGCATCACCGCCATGTCGGCTCGCTGCATGCCGCCGATTCCGCGCTGGCGCTTCAGGCCGCCCGCGACGTCTACACCCGCCGCGGCGAAGGCAACTCGATCTGGGTGGTCCGCTCGTCCGATATCGCCGCCTCCGACCCGTCCTTTGCGGAACCGAATTTCGAGCCGGCCGACGACAAGATCTACCGTCACCCGACCTTCTACGACATTCCCGATGAAGTGGGGCACATGTGATGGCCGCGCCGGAAACCTGCGTCCCCGCCATCCTCGAGATCGCCGATGACTGCCTGATCCTCGGCCATCGCCTGTCGGAATGGTGCGGCCACGCGCCGATCCTGGAAGAGGAACTGGCGCTTGCCAATATGGGGCTCGACCTGCTCGGCCAGGCGAGTGCGCTCTATGCCCATGCCGGCAAGCTCGAGGGCAAGGGCCGCAGCGAAGATGACTTCGCCTTTCTGCGCCGCGAGCGCGAATACGTGAACTGCCTGCTGGTCGAACGCGAGAACCGCGATTTCGCCCACACGATGTTGCGCCAGCTCTATTTCGCAGCCTTCATGCAGCCCTTCTGGCGCGCCATTGCCGCCACCTCGTCCGACGAAACGCTGCGCGGCATCGCCGCCAAGGCCGAGAAGGAAATGGCCTATCATTTGCGCCATTCCGGCGAATGGGTCATCCGCATGGGCGACGGTTCGGATGAGAGCGCGGCGCGCATGGCCGACGCCGTGATCGAACTGCACCGCTACACCGGCGAATTGTTCATGGCCTCGCCGGCCCGGGCTGCGGCCATCGCCGACGGCCTGCTGCCCGACCCGGACACCTTGCGCGCCGAGTGGGACGAGACCGTCGCCACGGTGTTCAACGCCGCCAAACTCGAGCTGCCGGAGATCCGCGTCATGCAGAAGGGCGGCCGCGACGGCAACCATGGCGAGGACATGGGTCACCTTCTGGCCGAGTTGCAGTTCATGCAGCGCGCCTATCCCGGCCATACGTGGTGACCACCGTGAGCCAGTCACCGACCATGAGCGAAGGCCGGGACAATGGTGCGCGCAACGACGTTGCCGATTTCGAGCTCGCCCGCGCGCTCGAGGTGGCAAGCGGCGTGCCTGATCCGGAAGTGCCGTGCGTCACCGTTGCCGATCTCGGCATCCTGCGTTCGGTCACCCGTGATGACGCGGGCCTTATCGTGGTCAGACTCACCCCGACCTATTCCGGCTGCCCCGCGGTGATCGCCATCGAGATGGCGGTGCAATCCGCGCTGCTCGACGCCGACATCGAGGCCAGGATCGAGCGCGTGATCTCGCCCGCCTGGACCACCGACTGGATCAGCGAGGAAGGCCGAGAGAAACTGCGCGCCTACGGCATCGCCCCGCCGGTGGGATCCTCCGGAGGCCGCCGCGCCTTCTTTGCTGAAGACGTGATCGCCTGCCCGCGCTGCGGCTCGGCGCACACCACCAAGGTTTCCGAATTCGGCTCGACAGCCTGCAAGGCGCATTACCGCTGCGACGACTGCGCCGAACCCTTCGATTATTTCAAGTGCATCTGAGGATCTGACCGATGGCCGCACCCCGCTTCCACACGCTCGAAATCGCCGCTGTCCGCAACGAGACCCCGGATGCCGTGGCCATCAGTTTCGCCATCCCCGAGGACCTCGGCGACGCCTTCGCCTTCCTGCCGGGCCAGTACCTGACGCTGCGCGCTGAGGTGGACGGCGAGGACATGCGCCGGTCCTATTCGATCTGCTCGCCATTGAACGAGAAAGACCGCCGTACAGTCGGCGTCAAGCGCATCGCCGACGGACGCTTCTCGAGCTTCGCCCAGACACTGAAGAAGGGTGACCGCATCGAGGTGATGCCGCCGCAGGGCCGTTTCACCGCCGAGATCGGCGGCGACCATGACTATCTGCTGCTCGCTGCCGGCTCCGGCATCACACCCTGCCTGTCGATAGCCAAGTCGGTGCTTGCCGGCGAGCCGGACTCCTCCGTCACCCTGCTCTATGCCAACCGCAACTCCTCGAGCGTCATGTTCCGCGACGACCTCAATGATCTCAAGGATCGCTACACCACCCGCTTCACGCTGCTGCACGTGATGGACGAAGAGACCCAGGACGTCGAGATCATGAACGGACGCCTCGACGCTGAAAAGCTCGAAAACCTGGCGGCTCTCGGCGTCATCGATCCGAAAGCCGCAGACGCCATCTATATCTGCGGCCCCGAGCCGATGATCCGCTCGGCTTCGACCGCCATGGCCGCGCTCGGCGTTGACGAGGACAAGATCAGGTTCGAGCTCTTCACCCCCGCCCCCGGTTCAACCCCGAAGCCCGCCCCGGCCAAAGCCAACGGCGCGGCCAATGGCGCGAAACACGGCGCCTCGGTGGAGATCATCCTCGACGGCGCCCGCCGCACCATCGAAGTCGACGCAAGCGCCGACACCGTGCTGACCGCCGCCATGAAAGCCGGGCTCGACCTGCCCTATTCCTGCGCCGGCGGCATGTGCTGCACCTGCCGCTGCAGGATCGTCGAGGGTACGGCCACCATGGACGAGAACTTCTCGCTCGAACCCTGGGAAATCGAGGCCGGCTTTACACTCTCCTGCCAGGCGCGCCCCGACACCGACAGACTGGTGCTGGATTTCGACGCGCAATAGGAGTTTGGGGGCAATTACCTGTCCCCATCGTTTTCCGTCATCCGCCACGCTGCGCCGGCGCGCGGCGGTTGCGGCCGAGCGCCCAGCCGAGCGCCACGCCGACGGCGAACACCGGCACCCAGATCGGTGCGTCGAACCTCATGTAGCCCAATGCGCTGTCAAGCCGGGTCGAGCCGTCCGGATTGACGCCGGGCGAAACCTGCAGGAAGAACAGCACGGCCACCACCAAGAGCAGCGGAACCAGCGCATAAGCCGTCCCGCGCACGGCGCCCCAGCGATAGGCGAAGACGAAGCCCAGGATCGCCGGCGCGATGAAATCGGCCAGGAACGCCATCGGATTTTCCAACCAGAATCCCATTCCCGTCTCCATCCCATGGCCTGACATGCAAGCGATCGCGCCAGGCTGCACCCTCGATCGCTCGCCTCAATTTATGGCCATGCGGGCAAACAGGCAAGATGACCCGCTGGTGAGGCGGCCCGCCTGAGCCCGCCTCACCAGGTCCGGTTCATTCCGGCCTATTTCCCGCCGATGCTTTCGGCGGACGCCATGCCCGGCGCGTCGGACTTGCCGCCGAGCTTGTCGCGCACGCCCTTCTCGATCTTCTCGCCGGTCTCGCCATCAATGTTGCGCCAGTACTCGAAGGCGCGCTCGAGCACCTTCTCGCTGACCCCGTCGCAGAGATGGCCCACGACATTGTCGACCAGGCGGCCGCGCGCGTCCTCGTCCATCACTTCGCGCACCAGCGCGCCGGCCTGGCTCCAGTCGTCATCATCCTCGCGCAGCGTGTAGGCCGCACGCACCATGTCGCCGTCCGAATGCCAGAGGCCGGCCTCCTCGGGCGCCGGCTGCGCCGCAGGCCCGCCATAGGAATTGGGCGCGTAGACCGGGTCCGAAACATTCTCGGTCCGCCCCGCGCCGTCCTTGGAATAGCTGTGCACCGGGCTCCTGGCGGCATTGACCGGGATCTGCTTGTAATTGACCCCGAGCCGCGCCCGGTGCGCATCCGCATAGGAAAAGCCGCGCGCCAGCAACATCTTGTCCGGCGACAGCCCGATGCCGGGCACCATGTTGTTGGGCTCGAAGGCGGCCTGCTCGATCTGGGTGTGAAAATCGGTCGGGTTGCGGTCGAGCGTCAGCTTGCCGACCTCGATCAGCGGATAGTCCGCATGCGGCCAGACCTTGGTCAGGTCGAACGGGTTGATGCGGTAGGTCTTGGCGTCCTCGAAGGGCATCACCTGCCATTTCAGCGTCCAGCTCGGATGGTCGCCGTCGCGGATCGCGTTGAACAGGTCGCGGCGGTGGAAATCGCCGTCTGAGCCCGCCAGCCTGTCGGCCTCGTCCTGGCTCAGATAGGCATTGCCGTCGCCCTGGTCAGTGTGGAAATGGAACTTGACCCAGAACCGCTCGCCCTCTTCATTGACCAGCGAATAGGTGTGGCTGGAATAGCCGTTCATCTCGCGCCAGGTCTTCGGGATGCCGCGGTCACCCATCAGGTAGGCGACCTGGTGGGCGCTTTCGGGCGACAGCGTCCAGAAATCCCACTGCATGTCATGGTCGCGCATGTCGTTGTCGGCGCGCCGCTTCTGGCTGCGGATGAAATGCTGGAACTTCATCGGGTCGCGGATGAAGAAGATCGGCGTGTTGTTGCCGACCATGTCGAGATTGCCTTCCTCGGTGTACATCTTGACCGAGAAGCCGCGCGGATCGCGCCAGGTGTCGGGGCTGCCGCGCTCGCCCGCGACCGTCGAAAACCGCATCGCCACTTCGCAGGAGGCGCCGGGCTGGAAGATCTTCGCCTTGGTGTAGCGCGACACGTCCTGCGTCGTCTCGAACCGGCCGAAGCCGCCCGAGCCCTTGGCGTGCGGCTGCCGCTCGGGAATGCGCTCGCGGTTGAAATTGGCCATCTGTTCGAGAAGGTAATGGTCGTTGAGCACGATCGGGCCGTCGGGGCCGATGGTCAGCGAATGCTCGTCGCTCTGCACCCGGATCCCGGCATCGGTTGTCGTGTGGGGGGTGGTGTGCGGGATGTCTTTCTTCTTCGTCATGCTGCGCCTCTCCTGTGTCTCAAGCGAGGACAACTCAACCGCACCGCGAATGTTCCCCAGGCAACCCGAAATTGCCGGCCCGGGCGATAAGGTGCCCGGATGCCGGTTTCGGACGAAACTCTCGGGCGCCCAGCGGGCCGTCCCCCGCAGCCATCGCCCGACGCCACCGCCAGCCGCCATCGCCAGCCGCCATCGCCAGCCGCCATCCGGACAGCCCGAACCGGCCCGCGCGGCACCGCCGCCGGGTGTGGGAAAGGATAGTCCGGAGGGCCGCGCGCGGGCAGTGCCTCAGGGAAAGTGGGTATTGGGTGGCGCTGACAGCGCGCGGCCCGGAACTCGCCGGATGGCGTCCCCACCCGACAGGCGTCGGCCTCGCACGCACGTGGAGGTTGGCTTACTCACCTGCCCCTCTTCAGGGCCCTCCACCCGGGTTGCCCCGGCCGCGGCCTGGACGGGCCGCGGGAGATGCTTTGGGCGCGTGTTCCGGCACGGACCCTGACGCGAAAAGATGCGCCATGTCCGCCACAGGCCCGCACCGGTGATCCACCCCGCCCGTCAGGCAGGCAACAGGACCCCGGCCCGGTGGCTGGCTTTGCACGGCGCTCCCGAAAGAGCGCCGCCCGCCAGCGGAACCGCGTTGGCCATCGCCTCCCCCCGCCCGACACGCTGACGTTTGCGCACCAGATCAGGGGGCATTCCCTCCCGCCTGGCTCGAAACGTTCGCGATCCATCCGGCAGCGGGAGCGCACCGAGTCTGCCACGGGGATGGGAGGTGTGGATGAAATGGGGTGGATTTATTGGGGAAAGGGCGGGATTGTTGGGGTGGTGGGGCGGGAATGTGCACGCCGCCGCCCCGCCGCTATCCGTCGTCATCGTCGGCCACAGAGCCGAGGATCCATTCCGTACCCTATCCACGTGTAGCGAGGTAGAGATGGTTATATACGACCGCTTCGCCCCCATAGCCGGCCTTTCAGAATCAGATGCTTGCTTCCTGAAAAGGGTGAGGAACTCCAGCAGAAATCGAGTCGGCAGCACACAGATCATTTCAGCTGCTGTGCTGGTCGAATCACAAAAATAAGTGCATTAGTTTCCAGTATTTTCGATCGGCAACAGCAGATTTAGCAGACACCATGGCTAAGGCGAGAAAAAACAAATCGATCAGTGAAGAGGCAAAGCTTGCAGCGGAGCAGGCGATTATCGCCGTATCGAGGCAGGTAAAGTTCAACGTCGCGGAATATCCGGTGTCGATGTACGTGAGCAGGTTCAAGGACGATGTTAGCGATCGATATTTCGTTCCGGAATATCAGCGAAATTTGGCTTGGAACGACGAGCAGAAGTCTCAGTTTGTGGAATCGTTGTTGGTGGGCCTCCCGATCCCATTCATGTTCTTCTATCAGACCCCGGAAGGCCGCATGGAAATCGTGGACGGTTCGCAGCGCATGCGTGCGATGCGTTCGTTTCTGAAGGAAGGCTTGCGGCTCCGCGATCTGGTATTGGTACCAGAGCTCAATGGTTTTTCGTTTTCTGATCTGCCGATCGATCGTCAGAACAAGCTCGAAGATATCACGATCCGCACGATCCTACTTGATACGGACACAGACCCGGCGACACGCGCGGAGATGTTCGCGCGCATCAACAGGACGGGTACGATGGCCAATGAGGCGGAGATACGCAGGGGTTCTCTGCCTGGTCCTGTTACCAGCTTGATCCAAGAGCTTGCCGAGTCGGCTCAGTTCGTTGAGGCTACACCCCTTACCGAAAAGGCCGTCGCGCAACGCGAGCGTGAGGAACTGGTGACACGATTTTTTGCTTACCTCAACAGGAACGACACTCCGGATGGCCGCTTTCCCGGTTACCGCGATCGACCGAAGAAATTCCTATACGACTATCTTAAGGACGCGAACACGGCGGCCGAGGCTGATCCTACGATCATACCCGCAATGCGGGAGGAATTCGTACGAATGCTAAACTTGGTCGCGGCTTCCTTTCCACTCGGTTTTCGCAAGACCGCAACCGCAAACACCGTGCCGCGCGTCCGGTTCGAGGCAATAGCGGTTGGCTCGGCGCTTGCCTTGCGCCAGGACCCCAACTTGGTCGCGGCACCCGAGGCGGTGGCGGAAAGGATGGTCAATGCCAACTTCGACCGGGTCGTGGTGTCCGATGGTGCAAACGTCCGATCGAAGCTCGAGGGGAGGATCGATCTCGGTAGATCGCTCTTGATCGACGAATGACAGATCTGCATGTGACCCTTGCCGAGCGTAGGCAGGAATTCGACGGCCACCTTGCATTCGCGGCTGCGCTCGACCGGCGTCTGATCGACGGCGACACGATTTCGATCGGCGAGATGGCCCTGTCCGCGCGTCACCTCTTAACGATCAAGTCGGGTCTTATTGTACATCTTTACAACGTCGTCGAAGCGACGATGACGAAGGTCATAGACGAGATCGGCAAGGAATTGTTGGCGGTACCACCATCACAATGGTCGCACATCACCGTCAAGGAATGGCTTCGTCACTATGCCGCGGTCGGTGTGGATGGTAACGAACATACGAGACTTGAAGTCGTTCATGGCGCGGCATTGAGACTGCTCGCCAGAGAGCCAATGACAGACTCGAAATTCAAGAAACCCTCCGGGACCTGGTCCGATAAGATCATCCTGGAGTTCTCTCGGCGGCTTGGAGTGGACTTTCCGCTTAATGCGCAGATGGCACCACGAATCCAGCCATCGCCAAGATACAGGGATATGACGCCTTTGGAATTCCTAGCCGACCGAAGAAACGCGATCGCGCATGGACGGCGTACTTTCGAGAATGGTGCGAACGACCTTACCCTGCCTGAGATCGCCGAACTTGCTTCGGTAACTCTCGACTATCTGGCGCTAGCGGTGACGGCGTTTGAAAGCTATATTGTCGGAAAACAATTCAGAACTGCCAATGCATAGAATGGAACAATCAGAAATTGTAGCTGTCGATCTCTTTTGCGGAGTAGGCGGGCTCACCTACGGACTGCAATCGTCCGGCATCTCGGTGAAGCTCGGCGTTGACATAGATCCCGACTGCGCCTACCCGATTGAACAGAATTCAAACGCAACTTTTCTGGAGGCTGACGTCGCTTCCCTTGATGCGGGGGTCATCAATGGCGTTTTCGAGAACGCGAAAGTCAGCCTGCTGGCGGGGTGTGCTCCATGTCAACCCTTCTCGACGTATTCTCGCGCGGCGAAGCAGAAGCATGGTGATGCTGCAGGAGAGAATCGCAACAAGGATTGGCGCCTTGTGGAGCACTTCGCCACTCTCATTGAGCGAGTCCAACCGGATCTAGTGACGATGGAGAACGTGCCCCCTTTGGCGCAGCAGCCCGTCTTTGGGCTGCTCCTGGAGAAGCTTCAGCGTTATTGGGTCGATTGGCGGGTTGTCGAGTGTCAAGCAATCGGCCTTCCTCAAACCCGGAAGCGCCTTGTCCTCGTCGCGTCCCGACTTGGGCCAATTGCCATTCCCGATTTTGAAAAGCCTACACTGACTGTCCGCTCTGTGATAGGCGATCTACCTGCACTAGAAGCCGGAGGCCAGGATCCCAATGACCCGCTGCATCGGGCAAGTAAGCTAAGCCCCGTGAACCTGGCAAGAATACGCCATTCGAAGCCAGGAGGGACTTGGCGTGACTGGCCGGTGGACCTAAGATCCTCGTGCCATCTCAAAGATACCGGGGCAACTTATCCGTCGGTTTATGGAAGGATGCAGTGGGATGCACCTGCGCCAACCATCACGACCCAATGCTTCGGATACGGCAACGGGCGATTTGGGCACCCGGAGCAGGATCGGGCCATCAGTCTGCGAGAAGCGTCAATGCTCCAAGGCTTCCCCAAGGACTATTCGTTTCTTCCGGACGAGAAAAGCGCGAGCTTCGACAAGCTCGGACGTCTGATCGGCAATGCGGTTCCGGTCAAGCTCGGACAGGTCATAGGCGAGTTGTTCACGGAACATGTCGCTAAAATCCACCTGCACAGTTAAAAACACTAATGTGGCGCCGCAGGATCGGCCCATGGTCTTTAATTACGAGCCATTCTCCCATCTATTACGTTTCCTTTATCGGAAAATGAGTGGAAGATACCCCGTGACAATCGGCGATGACAAAAAGTCAACGCGCAATTTTCAACGTCACTAGACCCTAACTCCTAAATCCTACCTGTCCGCCAACGGCCCCATTAATGCCATGCGTTCCCGACGCAGCCACCGCCGCTCCGATGACCCCACGGACTTCGGGCGTGCTCACCCGATCGCTTCGACGATCTTCCTGAGCTCCGCGTTCCGGGCGCCGAGCATCAGCACGTTCTTGAGCGCGGTTTTCGGGTCGGCGGTGCGGAACAGGACGCCGTTGTCGCGGATGTCGCGGTTGATCACCTGGCGGCGGTTTTCGCCAGCTTCCGCGTTTTTCATCGCCACGGCGAAATACATCCGGGAATAGCCGGGTTTGACGTGGTGGAAGAAATGCTCACGCGCTGCCTGCTCGGTCATGCTGTCGCCGGCGCCGGCCGCCACGGTCTCCGCGGGAAGGACCACGGCCTTGCCTGCGGCGATGTCGTCCACGCTCTCGGCACCGATCTCGGCGGAGAAATTGGCGATGTAGAAGCCCCAGGTGACGTCCTTGTGGTCGGCGAAATCGGCCTTCGAGGCGGTGACGTGGACGTAGCCGAGATGCGGCGCGGTCGCCAGCGTCTTGTGAAAGATGATCTCCGGGAAGCGGATCTTGCGGTGAAAGCCGTTGAGCCGCTGGTGCGTCTTCCGGCCGGCCTTTTCAAGCCGCTTGCCGGTGCGCTCCGCCACTTCCTCCTCGGTCAGGTAGCGGCGTTCTTCCGCGACCCAGTCATCCTGCCGGTTGATCCGCCCGGTCCTGAGAAAGTTTGTGTGGATCGCCTTTGCGGGAACAAGCGCCTGCCCCTTTGACTTGGCGGCATAGTATCTGAACATCGACATTTCGCGCCCGGGCTCCGGTTTCCTGAGCAAATCTATCGGCTTAAATGGTTAACCAATTGCTTCACCCCTCCCCCCAGAAACGGCCCATGAGATTTGGGCTGGCCCCGCCGAGCCATCCGGTAAGGCCATCGGCCTGCCCGGGGGAGAGCCCGCCCGGGGCCGCAAGCAGAGGCCGGCGGCAGGCGGTCAGAACCCGTGAATTTGCCGCAAAGAATCGTACCGGCGCTGTTCGAGACCGGCAGGCGGAAGGGCCCAGGCCGGTTCCCGCTGTCGCCGGGCGTGCCCCTACTTTTCCTCGAGCGCCAGATGGATCGCATGGGCGATCATCACGTCGAGATGCGCGCCGCCGCCGTTCTTGAAGACCGTGATCTCTTCGGGCGATTGCCGCCCGGCCCGGCCCTGCACCAGCGCGTGCATGTCGCCCTCAATGTCCTCGCGCGCAATCACGCCCGCGTCCATCGGGATCATCACCTCGCCGATATGGCCGACCGTGGTGGCGAAACTGTCGACGAACAGCCGCCCGCGGGTGAGCGCCGCATCATCGGCCTCGCGCATCGAGGGCGTGTAGGCGCCGACGAGGTCGACATGGGTGCCCGGCGCAAGCATGTCGCCCCTGATCAGCGGCTCGGTCGACATGGTGGCCGAGGAGATCAGCCCGGCGCGGGCAACAGCAGCGTCGAGATCGCGCACCACCTCGGCGGCGATGCCGTCGCGTGTCAGCTGCGCCACCAGTTCGGCGGCGCGGGCCTGGCCCCGGTTCCACACCATCACCCGCTCGATCGACGGCCGCACCGAACGGTGCGCGTCAATCAGCGGCCGCGCCATCGAGCCGGCGCCGACCATCAGCATGGTGGAGACATCAGGCCGCGCCAGGCAGGAGGCGCCAAGTGCGGAATCCCCCGCCGTCTTCCAGGCGGTGAGATCCACGCCCTCGAGCACGGCGACCACGTGGCCGCGCGCCTCGTCAAACAAGAGCACCTGCCCCTGCACCGATGGCATCGGCGGGGTCTGGGACGGATTGTCCGGATAGATCGTCACCGCCTTGACGCCCGAGGCGAGGCCCGGGATCCAGGCCGTGCGCACCAGCATCTTGCGGCCCGCCTGCTCGATCAGCGAATCGCGCAGGTCCGCGGGCTGCATCAGGTGCCCGGCCCTCAGCGCCTCCACCGCGAACGGCCAGGAACAGACCGATCGAATGTCGTCTCCGGTAACAATGCGCATCTTCACTCCCTCTCACTGCAAAACTCTCGCGGTCCGGCCCGTCAGGCATGTGCCGGAAAAGGCCCAGGGACCGTTTCCCGACCCGGCCCCGACCCGGCCCCGGCCCGGCCCCGGCCCGGAAGGTCGGTCGGCCCGCATCTAACTGACCCGGCGCGCCGCTTTCAACCCCGCGCCCCGAACCGGCGCCCGAAGCCGGCGCCTTGCCCCGGGAAACGGCAACCGGCCGGCAGCGCGTTGCGCCACCGGCCGGGAAGCATCTCTGCGGTTGAGGCCGCCTGCTATTTCTTCGTCTGCGTCATCGCCCGGCGCGCTTCCTCCAGCGTCTCCTGCATGTTCTGCTGCAGCACCTTGAAGGCTTCGGTCGAGGATTTCTGCGCGATCCCGGCAATCTCGCTGGTGTTCTTGATCGCCGCTTCGAACGAGCGCCTGGCAAATTCGGCCTGGGCCGTCATCAGCGACTGCGGACCGCCACCACCCTTGACGGTCTCGGCCATGGCCGAGATTTCCTCAAGCGCCTCCTGCACCATCGCGCGCTGCCGCGCCATGATCTCCGAGGCGCCGCTGCCGGCGGTCTTGGTCGCGGTATCGAGCGCCTGCAGGTTTTTCTTGTGGCGCTCGACAATGGCCTCGAGGTCGGGCGAAGGAAGCTTCATGTCCTTGCCGAAATTCATGAACATGGAGACCAGGTCGTCGGTGTTCTTCTTGTCGGTCATAAAAGTCCTCCGGGTTGTGGCGGGCCCTCCCGCCGGTTGCTGTGGTTGGCCGCCGCAGCGGTACCTGCGGCCGATCCTATCAGACTTGGCGGCATCACGCCGCCGCCCGTGGCAGGTTTTTTCTCCACCCTTGAATCCATATCGCAACGCACCATTTATTGTGCATCGCACAATTTTTTTGCGGTATCACATCGAAGCTTCGTGTCGCAACGAGCGAAGCCGAACCATTGCTCACAACGAGGATGACACCATGACCAAGACAACCAGGACCAACACAAATACAAAGACCAACACCAGCACGTCCGGGACGACGCCGGAAATGGCAGCCGCGGAAGCCGGCCGGATCATCAACGACACGCTCGACGCATTGCGTCCCGGCCTTGACGTGCCCGCCGCCGCACGCGACTTCGTCGCCGCACAGGCCGCAACCGCGCAGGCCCGCGTCGAGGACGCCCGCAAGGGCGCGACAGAACTCAACGCACAGGCCGGCAACGCCGCCATGTCCCTCGCCGGCGCCTATGCCGGTCTGGCCAGAACCATGATCGACATCTCCGCCGCCAATGCCGGCCATGCGCTTTCGGCTGCCGAAAGGCTCGCCACGGCAAAGACGCTGCCCGAGGCCATGCAGATCCAGGCGGATTTTGTGCGCGACAGCGCCAGCGCCAATTTCGATCGCTTCCGCGAGCTGACCGACACCGCCCGTCAGACAGCCTCGGAGGTCGCCGCCACAACGCAGGACTCTGCGCTCAAAGCCTGGAGCCTCACCAAGACGGCCGCCTGATCCAGGTTTCTGACAAGACAGTACAACGACGCCCGGGACGCGACCCTCGCTCCCGGGCGCCTGCACTCAACAGAAGACATTTCCAAGCGATATCAGAAGCTTGCAAACAGAAACGGATTCAGATTGGCATCAAGCTGAATCAGTTTCTTATATGAGCGATCCTGAAATTGCGGGCGCCTCACCCACCACCGGCGGCGGCAGCGCGAAGTCACGGCTCTTGAGCTTGCGGCCGGCGAGCCTGAGCCCGTCGGCGACATTGATCCGCCCGACCGACTGGTCTCCGGCAAACTGCATCTTCGCACCGAAGCGGCGCGCCAGCGCCTTCATCGCGTGGTTCTGCGAACCGGTCATGACGATGATGGTAGAAATGTCATTTTCAGAAGCAGCCCGCAGAAGCGCCTTCAAGAGCATCGTTCCGAGCCCCTTGTGGCGCCAGTCCGACGCCACGGAAAAGGCCGATTCACCCTGCCCCGGTTCAATCCGCCCGCCGGTGTGCAATTCGGCGACCGCCACCAGGTGATCATCGGCAAAGGCGCCGATGACGATGGCTTCGTTCAGCGAGCGGGCGATGTATTTGTCGAGCCATTCGTCCGACACCAGACCGTTGAACCGGTCACGGAAATCCTCGAAGTGGAGTTCGTGAATATGATCGCGGAAGGCACTCGCGTCAGCGGGGCCGAGATACCTCAGCCTGATGTCTTCGCTTAGAGCAACTTGCGGTTCACGCGGTTTGAAAAGAAACTTCAAGAGCATTGTCGACCTCCAACGGTCATTCCTCCCGAAAGATCCTGCCTACGATCTAATGCTGCAATGCAGCAAATGCAACACACATTTATATGACTAAAGTCATATTCCGTGTTCGCCACTCATGCACCCGCCCCTGCGCCGGTCTCACCGCATTGGAGGGCCGAAAGGGACAGTGCGTCAAGCAAAGCGAGGCGGGACGCGGGTGATCGGATGGAGCTGAACAGTCAAGCAGCCTTGAAACAATTGGTTCGGTGCCAATCAAGATAGTACCGATGTGGTCGCAATCGCGGGTCCTCTGGCACCAGCGCTTTCATGTCCGGCCTCAGAAGATGCGAAACATCATGATTGAGATGCCGGGATCTCAAGATCGTATAGTCATCACTCATCGAGAGCAGGCCACGATCGAACATCCAGTGCACCGTTCCTGACAGCGCGATACCATTCTGCACAGAATCGGGCCCGTCCTTTTCAACAGGCATGATGTGTGCTGCTTCAACTTCTGGACGGCCTTTTCCGTTAATGAGCCTCAAGCCTGTGAATGCACAGCGCCGGTCATAAGCAATCCGAACGTGCTGCCGGAATTTCACATCCCGGAAACGTCGGTTGAGCAACTGCTCGACGAAAGGGCGGACAAGCGGCGTTTGGGGTTGGTCGTCAAATCCAATGCCAGGCTCGACATCATCATAGCGTTCGGGCCAGGGTGTCCGTTCACTCAAACCTGCAGTCAATATGGCATCAAACTCTTCATCACCGATCACTCGAACAGCCTGAACCGCGCGCCCCCCGCTCACCTTGCCATCTGCAAGGATCAGTTTTCGCTCAAAGCCGCCGTTTTCTCGATACCCAACCATCCGATCGAAATCGATGTAGTGATCAAGATCTGCGTAATAATGGTCCGCTCGCAACGGATCCTGGCGGATACCCGTCAAGAGTGCCGTTGCCCAATAGAAACGCCCCGCTTGGCTTCCCAAAGGGCCGTAATAGACGATAGACCGCCCAACAACCTGCTCGACCCTCGAAAGATATTGCCTGGGAAAATGGTAATAGAGTGCTGGCAGGTCGTCATAGGCACTGTCCGCCTTGTGATAGAAAACCGCCGCAACCATTCGAATCGCCCCAAGCTTCGCCGTAGGATCACTCACCGCAGCTTTGGCAAATATTTGCAGAATAACAAGCCTTTGGTGCTGGCTCGCGGCATCTCTGCCACGGAGCATGCCCAGATCGCATCTGTGCGGAAACATGCGCAGCCAAGCGGCCAGAGCCAATCCCAAGGCAGGCCGCCCTTGCGCTGCGCCAGGTCCTGGCCGCTTCGGAGAGCAGATGCGGCCAGCACGCCAAACCGCAGGTGTTTTTGCGCGGGCGGGAAATCGGCGTGCATGAGATCACCGGGCAGCCTGGGAGAAGCCATCGGCAAAACGGCCCGGCCCCGTCACGGGACCGGGACCAGTCAATGTCAGGGCTTGATGTAGGTGTAGCCCATCTGCTGGAGATGCGAGAGTTCGGCCACGCCGCTTGGCACGATGTCTTCCTCGAACACGTCGAAGAGATCGTCCTGGTAGCTGATCTTGCGGCCCTTGAGCGTGTTGTTGCAGACATTGATCGCCACATTCTGGCCCTTCAGGCTCAGCACCTGACCCTGCAGGGCCTCATTGGTCTTGGCATGCGATAGCAGGCCCAGGCCGTTGCCGTGCAGCACCACCCGGATTTCCATGTTCTCCGCGCCGACTGCGTTGATGTGGTTCTGGATGTTTCTGAGCGCGCCGCGATAGGCCTTGTCGTCCTCGCCGCCATTGTAGTTGATGTGGTAGACAACCTTCTGCTTGCCATAGCGCTCATTGGCGCTGGCATTGCCGGCAATGGCCAGCACCAGTCCGAGTGTGATCGTGACCGCCGTGAAAAGTCTCGTGAAAAGTCGCATGAGTTCCTCCCGAATGTGACTGTGATGCGCGTCGCTGAGTAACAACGTCGCGCATCACAGTGTCGCATCAGCAAGGATCGAACTTAACTGGAAGGACTGCGTGTTTTGCGCGTTCTCAGCCTAGGGAAACCCCTTGGTCGTAGCCCAGGCGGGTGGCGATCTGCACCAGATGCGCCATGGTTCCGGCTTCCGTCTTGTGCAGCAGATTGGTCCAGTGAAACTCGACGGTTTTCGGACTGATCCCCAGAGCAATGGCAATCGCCCGGGTCTGCTTGCCATTGCAGATCAGTTCCAGGATCTCGCGTTCGCGCTGGGTCAGCCGCTTCATCCTGTCCTCATAGACTTCAAACTCCGCGGGCATGCGCGGTTCAGGCTGGTGTGCTGCCGCGGTGGGCGCCGCCACCCGGCGCTGCGCATAGAACAGGGCAGCCGAAACGCCCATGACAGCAAGCGCCGCAAGGCCGAACAGCAGCCCCGGCGTAAGCACCGGCGGAGCCGGACTGGCCGAAGCCGCAAGCGCTACCCTTGCCTGGTAGCTTCCAACCAGCTTGCGCGTGTTCTCGTAGGACAGCGGCGCCGACCACAGGTCGCGCAATCCGTAACGGGCCGAGATCTCCGCCTCCTGGCTCCGCAGCAACGCAAGCAACACCGTCTCGCGCAGTTTCTTGTCAACCTTCGGCAGCGCCGCGAAGGGCCATTCGGAAAACAGCGGACTGCTGGACCTGTAGGGAAAACCGGGATGATCCTGCTGATTGAGAACCCGGAAATCATCGAGTTCGATCTGCCCGTCGCCGGCAAGAATTTCCAGAAGGCCGGCACGGATGATGCCGGCATCAACCTCACCGCGCGCCACCGCGGCAATTACCTCGTCATGGGGAAACCCCATGAAGCGCAGCGACGCAAGATCGCGGAACGCATCGACACCCTGTTTCTGCATCTGGCTCCAGGCGATCTGAAAGCCGCCGAACGCATCCGGACTGACCGCAGCCACCTTCCTGCCCTTCAGATCGTTGAGCGAGGCCACCGCGCTGTTTTTGGCGACAATGATCGCGGTTCCGAACCGCGACAGATGCGAACCGGAGATTTCCGCCCAACGCTCCCTTGTCGCAATGGCACTGAGATCATGCCGGGCGGAAAGCGCAACATAATGACCGGGATTGGTGATCAGGAAATGCAGCCTTCCGGCTTCGATCTCGCCCTCCACAGATGACAGGGTCACCGGCAGCAGCTCGAACCTCCAGCTATCGACACTGTCGCTGAGATAGGCCGCAAGCGGTGTCCAGTCCGCAATTGCGGCCCTGTTGCCGCGATAGGCCAGCACGCCGATGCGCGCCACCGCATCACCGGAGGCACCGACCTCGGATGCGGTCTCCTGCGCCCGGCCGCCAATGGCCGCCAGCAGTTGGCATACTAAAATCAGCGCAATGCCCGTCAGTCTCGCTCCATGCAAGGCCTGTCTCCTCCCTGGAGATCATCCTACACATGCAATCTGACGAATACCATCCACCGGAAAAACCCGCGACACGACCCGATCGAGGACGCGAAGGAAAGCGACCGCAGCGCTCGCCCCGATCAATCGATCGGGATCCGCTCGAGTTTCTTCAGCCCGGCCAGCACCTTTTCCGAAGCCACGTTGACCATGTCGATCTCGCCCAACGCACCCTTCACATTGCCGGCGTTGAACTTCCGTGCTGCTTCGATGCCATGCTGGTGGACAGCTGCGTGCGGCGCCTCAAGCGCGATAAAATCAGAGTTGGAGCCGATGACGGTGTTGCGAAGCCCGTCATACCATTTGCCCAGCCGGCAATTGTGGTGATTGGCAAGTTCGTCCGCCTTGAGCCCCTCCCGCCCGATGATCATGTTGGCCAGACGCCGCTTCCAGATCACATGGTCCGATTGCGCCAGCTTGACGATCTTGTTGGGGAAATTCGCCTTGCCGAGATAGAGCAGCCGCGAGTTGATACCCGCCTGCGCGTCGTCCATGCAGTCGACCAGGTTTTCCAGCTGTTCCAGCGAATTGCTGGAACTCATGGCAACGGTACCGATTCCACTGGCGACGCTCTGCGACGCTTCCTTTTGCTGTTCCAGCGCCACCGCGATGTGGTCCGCATTGGCAATCACGTCACTGAGTTCCTGAGATGCCTTTGAAAGCGCCGTGCGAAGATTGGCAAGCGCCGCATCGCCGTTCTGTGCCGAGGCCCGGCTCGTATCCATCGCGCTCACCATGCCGCTCAGTCCGCTGTGCAGGCGAGTGACGATTTCACCGATTTCCTGCGTTGCGACCGCGGTCCGGTCGGACAGTGCCTTGACCTCGGCGGCGATCACCGCAAAGCCACGACCGGCCTCGCCAGCGCGGGCAGCCTCGACAGCCGCGTTGATCGCCAAAATGTTGGTCTGCGACGCGATCTTACGGATATCGGCGGCAATGGCCGAGATGTTGGTGCCCAGTTCCTCGACCACGCCGATGCCAGCGCTGGTTTCCACCAGCGCCTGGTTGATGGTCGACATGCTCTTGGCAGTTTCGCCCAGAGCCTCTTCGCTGATGCTGCTGGCTTCATTGGCGCGCCGGACATTGTTCCTGATCTCCTCGCCATGCTGCGCCACCTCGTTCACAGTGGCAGCCATCTCTTCCGCAGCGGCAGCAATCCCTTGTGCCTCGCCATCGATATGACGCAAGTCATAGAGCAGCTTGGCCGACATCGCCGCGGTCTCATTGACACTGATCGAGGTCTTGACGACATCGTCAAGCTCGGACGAGGACCGGTCGCGGCAGCGGCGAATAAGCGCGGCAACGGACCGCGACAATTCATCCGACCCCTGCGGCTCGCGCGTGAAATCGTCATTGATGGCCGATTTGATACACTCGAGCAGGGCTTCCGTTTCCGAAACATCCGCCTGAACACTGACACTTGCTGGAAGGCCCACTTCATTCTCCTCAAACCAAGAAACGCGTGGGTTTTCTCCAACCCAAGTTCTCGCTACTCTTAATTAGCCTTTGTTAACCAAAACTTATCGGCAACGGCGATCAGAACGAGTTTTTTGACGAGCTCGACACCGCCACGCAGCCTATGTGCTCCCGCCGTCGCAGCAGCAGCAGCAGGCGTTGATTTCGCGGTCATCAAAAAGCCCATGCCCGCACAAGCAAACCGGCATTCGTGTCGCGGGACGAAGACTTTCGAAGCTCACCGCCAAGCCTCAGGACTTGATGATGGCACCAAGACGGAGCACCAGCTTGCGGTCGAACTGATTGTTGCGCTCGAACATCCACCCAAGCGCCTTGCCTGCACTCCAGCCCTGCTTGTAGGGCCGGATCGAGGTCAGCGCATCGAAGACATCGCAGACGGTGCAAATCCGCACCAGTTGGTTGATATCGGCCCCGGCCAGCCGCGATGGATAACCGCGGCCGTCAAGCGATTCATGATGGTGCAGGCAGATTTCCAGCACCTCTTCGGGGATAGCGGAATGGGACTTGAGGATCCGGTGGCCACGCCTCGGGTGGCTTTTGATTGTGGCGCGCTCGGACACAGTCAACGAGCCCTGCTTCTGCAGGATCCCCGTCGCAATCGTCAGCTTGCCGATATCGTGCAGCAAACCGGCAACGATCAGCAGTTCAACGGTTTCAAAATCAAGATCCAGCGCATCGCCGAGTTTTCCCATCAGGATGCTCACCGCCAGCGAATGCTGGAATGTGGTTTCGTCCTTGTGCTTGAGCCGGGTGACCTCGAAGAAGAACGACGACGTCTGATCATCCGCCTGGGTGATTTCTTCCACCACCGGCTTGATGCTTGCCAGGTCGAAGGGATCGCCGGTAACCAGACCGATGAGTTCGGCCTTGAGAATCTTTGTCGAGCGCGCCACCGTGGCCGCGGCCTCGCTGCGTGCCTGCTCTGGCGAAAGAGGCGGGCGCATTTGCTCGGTGGCTGCCCCTTTCGCCAGGGCGCTGCCAACAGCTCCGCGAGCCGTATTGATGAGAACATAATCTGCGGGACTTTTCAGGATTTCCGCCAGTTCATCGTCGGACTCAAGAATGAAGCGGCGTCTGCCGAAGGACACGACCGGACACTCCACGGCTTCAACATACATGCCTCTTCTGACTTCAGTCTTTGGAATGCGTGTGAGCATTTGGTGACCTGAACAAACCGGATGCATTCTTGCATGCCTTATTATGCATATGTCAGCAGGTATTGCGGAAGCGTGAATTTTAGCATGTTCTTTTTAGGTGGATTTTGTCGGATTTCAGCTTGCTGGCTGCCTGAGGCGAGACTCACGCCTACAGAATGGTACAAAACGCCGCGAGATCATCTCGCAGCGGCCTTTTCCACGCTGAAACTGCATCTTGCGCTACAGCCAACAAAAAAGGCGGACCCGAGGGTCCGCCCTGTCAGATTTCACCAAGCCGAAGCGCTCAGAAAAACGCCTGAATGCCGGTTTGCGCCCGTCCGAGGATCAGCGCATGAACATCATGCGTGCCCTCGTAGGTGTTGACGGTTTCCAGATTCTGCGCGTGGCGCATGACGTGGTACTCGGCCTGGATGCCGTTGCCGCCGTGCATGTCGCGCGCCATCCGGGCGATGTCGAGCGCCTTGCCGCAATTGTTGCGCTTGACGATGGAGATCATTTCCGGCGCGAAGCGGCCGTCGTCCATCAGCCGGCCGACGCGAAGCGAACCCTGCAGGCCGAGCGCGATTTCGGTCTGCATGTCGGCGAGCTTCTTCTGGAACAGCTGCGTGCCGGCCAGCGGCTTGCCGAACTGGTGCCGGTCGAGACCATACTGCCGCGCCCGGTGCCAGCAGTCTTCCGCCGCACCCATCGCACCCCAGGAGATGCCGTAGCGGGCCCGGTTGAGACAGCCGAAAGGTCCCTTCAGGCCCGACACGTTCGGCAGCAGCGCGTCTTCACCAACTTCCACATTGTCCATGACGATCTCGCCGGTGATCGAGGCGCGAAGCGAGAGCTTGCCGCCGATCTTCGGCGCCGACAGCCCCTTCATGCCCTTTTCCAGCACGAAGCCGCGGATCTCGCCGCCATGGGCTTCCGACTTGGCCCAGACCACGAACACATCGGCAATCGGCGCATTCGAGATCCACATCTTCGAACCATTGAGCACATAGCCGCCATCGACCTTTTTGGCGCGGGTCTTCATGCCGCCCGGATCGGACCCCGCATCCGGTTCGGTCAGGCCGAAGCAGCCGACCCACTCGCCGCTGGCGAGTTTAGGCAGGTATTTCATCCGCTGCTCTTCGCTGCCGTAAGCCTGGATCGGGTACATCACCAAGGACGACTGCACGCTCATCATCGAGCGATAACCGGAATCGATTCGTTCGACTTCACGCGCCACCAGGCCGTAGGAAACATAGCCGGCCTCTGCCCCGCCATACTGTTCGGGAACCGTGACGCCGAGCAGACCCGCCTCCCCCATTTCCGAGAAGATCTCGCGGTCGGTCACCTCGTTGAGATACGCATCTGTCACCCGTGGCATCAGCTTGTCGGCAGCGAACGCCCGCGCCGCGTCGGCGATCATCCGTTCCTCCTCGGTGAGCTGATCAGTGATCAGAAACGGATCCTCCCATTGAAAGGACGATTTCGCGGATTTGATCGATACGGCGGGAGAAACGGACATTGCAAGACTCCAATTTGATCCAGAAGGGCAGCGTTCCGCCCCTGTTCAAGGGCATGTTACAGCCTCTGCGTCTTCTTTAACACGGAATACCCGAGATACTATAGGCTTAAAATAAATTTCGGAAAGCCGTTTCCCGCGGCTGCGGGCAGGAGGCGACAGTTGGTCACAGCACAGCCGGAGGCTCCATCACCTCCCAGAAGGCGATCAACTCTCGACCGGCCCCGGCCGCCAGCGGCGCGACCAGCCTTGCCAGCGAGACGGTGCGTCCACCGTGCATCCACGATGTCGTTTCGAAATAATCCGGGATTCCAGCCGACAATGTTTGCCTGAAGGAACTCATCACCCGCCTGATGCTCAGCGGCGGAACAGCTTCCTGCACCGGTCTTCCGGTGACCGGCGGTCCGAAAGGCCAGCGCTGGCCAGCGGCAACCTCACGCCAGACAAGCGACTCATCCCCATCGACACCAATCCGCGCAAGCAAAGGATATTCCCCGCTCAGCGCGGTCACGTCGAAATCGGACGAGAGGGGCAGCCCCTGCCCGGCTTTTGCGAGCCAAAGAGCATGAAAGGCCCGGATCCTGGGATGCACTTTTGACGATAGGTGCAAAGCTGAGTCGGGATTATGGTTGTTCATTGCAGTAATGCACTCTTTTCAAGGCACTCGATGGCGACACAATAGCTTTGATCTCGACAAGGTCGCCGGTTCAGCGTTTACTTGATACGCCGATGTCTTCACTTTGGACGCCATTTCATGAAGCCAACTCTGGCAGACCAGTTTGAAGTCGCCGCCGGAATCGCCTCCGGCATCAACCGGCATGCAGCAAGCATCGGCATTGATTCAGACCCGATCGCCAGGGCCTGCGGACTCGACCCGGAACGGTTTGGAATCATCAACCAGCGCGTCAGCCTCGACCGGGTGTGCCGCTACATGGAGGCACTTGCGCTGATCTCCGGTGACGAGTTGTTCGGGCTCAAATCGGCGGCGATGTTCGTGAAGGGATCAACGGGGCCCTTCGGCTATGCGATGATGAATGCGCCCACCCTGCGCGATTGCCTGGTTTTCATGGGCCGCAACCTTCAAAAGGTAAGCGAAACGGCCATCTGTACTTTGGAAATTGGCCCGAGAACCGCACATTTTGAATGGACTTACTCACCACTGATCCTGCATCGCGACCAGTATGTCGATATGAGTACCGCACAGACCTTCAATCACTTCCGCGCCTTCCTTGGTGACGACGTGCAACAGATGCAACTGGAACTCGAGCGGGACAGGCCAAAAAACGTCAATTACCACAAACAGTTGCTGACCCGAAAGATCAATTTCAGGGCGCCTGTCAACGCACTCGTCATTCCCGCGGAACTCCTCAATCGGGCCAATCCGAATGCCGATCCGCAACTGTTTGGGATGATGTCTCAACAGATGGATGCCATCGAATTGCGCCGGACAGATGCGACCGATCCGGTTGCCGCCGTCAGGCTGCATGTGGCCGAGAACCTGGAACACAACACACCGACGCTGGCCAGCGAAGCCGAGCGGCTCGGCATGAGTTCCCGCACGCTGCAGCGACGGCTCAACGAAGCGGGAACAAGCATGCAGGCCATCATTGATGACTGCCGCAGGGAAATGGCAACACGGTTGTTGCTGGAGACCAAGCTGACACTGTCCAGCATCGGCTACAAGCTGGGCTTCTCGGCGCCAGCCGCCTTCACGCGATCCGCCATCCGCTGGTACGCGATGACACCGAGCGAATTCCGCCAGAAGAACCACGCCAAGAGCTGAAGTCGGACCGAGAGATCACATTCAAACGGTTTAAATGGCAGGTAGTTAAAGTTTATCTCAACAGCAGCATTTTGGCGCGACCGGTGAATGTGTTTCCGGCCGGGGAAGCGCATAAGCGCCACCTAATCTGCAATTGTTGCGCTGAACACTTCACGTCGGGCTCGACGCCCTGACGTGTTCTGAGGATCGGCTGCAGCAACGTCAGACATTCCTGACAAAAGGACTTTGAACGTGGATCTCGGCAAGGATCGGGGGTTGTTACCCTTTACCCGTACAGAATTGGAATGCCTTCGCAAGTGCGCCATGGGCAAGACTGATCTTCAGATCGGTCTGGAACTGGAACTGACGGCGGGCGAAGTCGCCTCCGTGCTCAATGTCGTCATGCTGAAGCTGCGCGTGCCCAACCGGTTGGCCGGTCTGGCCAAGGCGGGCCGACTGGGCCTGGTCGACCAGATCGACTGCTGACCGACACGGAAAACCGCAGCCAGTCCTTGCCCCGGGGGCGGATCAAGGATCTGCGGCGCGGTTTCCCCGGACATCAGCCGGAGCCATGCGGGGCTCCGGCTGATGTCGACCTCTCCGGCACAATCGCCCTCAACGGCTAAAGCCAGCTGTCGTAATCCGACACCAGCAGATGCCGCGGTCGCTCATCCTCGATGATCGTTGAAAACCTGCCGATGGGTTCGCGGAAGACATTGTCGGTCAAGTCATCATTGACGGTCGAGACCTCTCCGATCAGCACATCGTCGCCCTCCCCCCAGAACGCGTGCCAGACACCCGGCATCAGCGTGACGCTCTCGCCCGGATCGAGTTTGAGCAATCCACCGGCGGGAAGCGTGCGCATCACACCGTCAGTCGGCACCGAAACCCTGGCTGCATCATCGATCGAGCCATCCTCTGCGGCCGCGAACAACTCCAGCACCAGCTTGCCACCGCCGCGGTTGATGATGTCCTCGGCCTTGATGTTGTGCCGGTGCATCGGCGACAGCTGATCCTTGCGCGAGATCATGATCTTTTCGGCATAGAGCATGCCCCTGCCCGCGGCCAGGTCTGCAGCCGAGCCGTTGCGGACGGTGAACAGGAACAAGCCCAGCTCATCAAACCTTCCCTGGCCGTAATCGGTGATATCCCAGCCCAGCCGGTTGTCGCGAATGCTGGCCGCATCCGAAGCCGTGCGCCTGCGCATCTGGTCCGGATCCCAATAGGCAAAGGGCGGCATGACGTAACCGAAGGAGCGGATGAACCGATCGCTTTCCTCCAGGATTTCGTTGATCTGGCTACGCTCCATCACACCTCCTCGCGGCCTGAGCCGGCCTGCTGGCCGATTGGGTAAAGCCTGATTTAGAAGCCCGGTCCCGGCATGGCAATTGCGCCGGGGCAAGTTTCACGCTATGTGAGGTCCGCAGAACAGTTGAAGCCACATAACAGTTGCAGTCGCAACCATGGCAGGAACGACACACGACGATGACCCTGGCTCAAAGATCACCCACGGAAAAGCCTGACACCGACGCGCTGGCACTCGAAGGATTTCTTCCCTACCGGCTTGCCCGCGCAGCCGAGATCATCAGCCGTCAGTTTGCCACGCTCTACCGCGAGCGGCACGGGTTGACCCGGCCCGAATGGCGGACGCTGGCCACGATCGGGCAGTTCAAACGGATCACCGCCACCGAGATCGGGGCGCATTCCTCCATGCACAAGACCAAAGTCAGCCGCGCCATCCGGGCACTGGAAGACCGTAACTGGATCACCCGGGAGATCGATCAGACCGATCGCCGGATCGAGCATATCGAACTCACCCGCGAAGGCCGCAGCCGTTACCGGGATCTGGTCGTTCTTGCCCGGACCTACGAAGCCCGGTTGATCGACACGCTCGGAGAAACCGGCGCTGGTCAGCTCGAGGCCGGCATCAGCGCCATCGAAACGAGGATTGGGGAGGCGTGAGCTGCGGTTTTGGGCGGGGAGCGGACATTCGCTGCAGATGCGAAAATCCACTGGCACATTACCCGGCACGGACTTTCACACCTCGGATGACGAAGCGCACCGCAGCCACTCACCACGAATGAAAAACTCAGTGCATTTCCAAGAAGGAAGGCATCGGCATCTTTGGGCGAGAGTGATGAGGGCGATGTGATACCTTTTGCAGTCGAACTCATAACCGAGAATTCTTCAGTACGTTTCCGCCATTAAGCCATTACTTGTTCTTAACCAGTCCTACCGAAACGGCTCTATTGAGCGCTCCGAAAGACAAGTCTTTAAGGTTCGCTTTACGCCAACTGCTTATTTGTCCTCGCAATCAGGCTTTGGTCCGAACATGGCGTCTGGCGTCAGGAGCGTTCGAATGTGTGTCTCAAAAAAACTGCTTTCACAGTTCGGCAAATGCAAGCAGGGAAACTTCGGCTTGTTCTCAGCAGCTTTGCTCCCAGTGCTGTTCGTCTCTGCTGGTTTCGCTGTCGACTACGTCAATTTGGCGAGCGCAAGGTCCGAACTGCAGAACTCGGTCGACGCTGCAGTTGTGGCGGTATCAAGGAAAGACGTTACAGATGAAAATCGCTCGGCGGTGTTTGGCCAGTTTCTAACCGCACAGTTGGCATCAAACACCAATATCACCCTGGTCGATCAGCGCTTGGAACAGACGGTTGGCGTGAACTACATTCAAACCGATGCCCGCGCGACAGCGAGTGTTCCTCTTGCTTTCTTGGGCAAATTCATACCGAACAAGGTCTCAGTTGTTGCATCGACAACTTTTTCAACGCGTAGCATCGAGATTGCGATTGCGTTGGATAATACTGGTTCCATGGGGTCAGGTGGCATCTCAGCCCTGAAAGAAGCATCACATGCTCTGGTAGATGCGCTCGGCGGGATAAATACATCCCAGCAGAGTTTGAAGGTTGGTCTCATACCATTCGTGACATCCGTCAACGTGAAGGGTGAAGGCTACGACACGAGCTGGATCGACGAAGATGGGGACTCTCTATACAACGGCTGGACATTCTTGACGGACACCCAACGGTCTACGAGGAAATCATCGGGAAATAGCAATGCGGATTTTGGCAATGGATCTTATCCGCACCATTCCAATCTCTTTAAATGGTCGGGAGCAACATGGAAGGGATGTGTTGAAGCTCGTCCCGCACCTTACAACACTGATCTCACCCCGCCTGATTCCAGCAATCCTGACACCCTATTTGTGCCCTATTTCGCACCTGATGAGCCGGGGAACCGTTTTTCGAAAGGTGGGAACAGCGGCTCGGGATTCAACAACTCCTGGCTCGATGATGACGCGTCAGGTAGCGATGAAGAGATTCAGAGATCAATCAAAAAGTACAAGACCCAGAAGCCTGTTATCAGCAATCACAATGACGATGATGGCCCCCTTACATTGGGTCCCAATCGCGCTTGTCCGACCCCGATCGTTCCTTTGACAAGTGACATTTCAAAAGTCCGCGATGGCATCGATGCAATGCAGTTCTGGAATGGTTCAGGAACCAACATTGCGGAAGGCTTGGCATGGGGTTGGCGTGTTCTCTCGCCAGCGGCTCCTTACACTCAAGCTGCACCATTTGATCCAGATGCCGCTACTAAAATTCTGGTTGTCATGACTGATGGTGCAAATGTCTCATTTGGCGCGTCAAGCACCATCAACAAATCGGACTACGGCTCATATGGCTTTCTGAATGATGGTCGAATTAACTCCGCCAACACGCAGTCAAAAGCCGAGGACTATTTGGACGCGTCGACGGCAAAAATGTGTGTAGACATCAAAAAGCTCGGTGTCGAAGTCTACACAGTTGTCTACAAGACGACCGCATCCGGTGTGGTCAATCTTTTTTCAAATTGCGCAAGCCGTAAAGACAACTTCTTCATGGCCAAGGATGTCGTGGCCCTTAAGCAGGCTTTCTCAGCGATCGGACAATCGGTATCGGGTGTACGGATTAGCAACTGATGAATATCAAGAACACTTGCGGCATAACATCTGGAGGCTCCGCGCTGGACCAAGCGATGTCTTGATGTGGACGATCGGAAGGTCCGCAAAGGGCCGGAACCACCCCTTCAACCGATTTCAATAGAGATACCAGCCGGCCTTCCAAACCGGGGCTCACCCGGCCTGCATCACCCCTGCCCACCCCACGGACCATGATGCTCGCCATCCGCATCCAGCCGTTCAAACCCATGCGCGCCGAAGAAGTCGCGCTGCGCCTGGATCAGGTTGGCGGTGCCGCGCTCGCGCCGGTAGGTATCGAAATAGCCGAGCGCGCCGGCAAGTGCGGGAACCGGCAGACCGTTGAGCGCGGCCTCGGCGACAATCCTCCTCAGATATGGATCGGTCTCCACCAGCATGCTGGAGAAGGCCGGGCTCAGCACCAGGTTCTCGACATCGGGTGTTTCGGTGAAGGCCGTGGCGATCTCGTCGAGAAACCGGGACCTGATGATGCAGCCCGCCCGCCAGATACGGGCGATGGTGGCCATCGGCAGGTTCCAGCCGAACTCCCTCGAAGCCGCCGCCATCACCGCAAACCCCTGGGCATAGGCGGCAACCTTGCCCGCCAGCAGCGCCTTTTCCAGATCATCGACAACAAGCTGTCCCTCGCGCCGGTTCTGCTGCCCGGGAACCCCGAAACGCTTGTGCGCCTTGGCTCTCTCGGCCCGCATGGCTGACAGGCTGCGCGCCGCCACTGCCGCTTCGATCGCGGTCGCCGGAACCCCCATCATCTGGCTTTCGATGACCGACCACCGACCGGTGCCTTTCTGGCCCGCCGCATCGACAATCACATCGACGATCGGACGCCCCGTGGCCGCATCGTGGACCATCAGCACGTCCGCGGTGATATCGATCAGGTAGGAATCGAGCGGCCCGGTCGACCATGCCGAAAACACCGCCGCAATCGTCTCGGCATCCATGGAAAGATGATCGCGCATCACGCCATAGACCTCGGCGATCATCTGCATGTCGGCATACTCGATGCCGTTGTGGATGGTCTTGACGAAATGCCCGGCCCCGTTCTCGCCAAGCCAGGCGGCACAGGGTTCGCCCTGGTACTTGGCCGAGATCGCGGTGAGAACAGGCTCGACCCGGTTCCAGGCTTCTTCGGCACCGCCGACCATGATCGAAGGCCCGTGGCGCGCGCCTTCCTCGCCGCCCGACACGCCCATGCCGATGAAGGTCAGGCCCGAGCCATCGAGATCGGTAAAGCGGCGCATGGTGTCGCGGAAATTGGCGTTTCCGGCATCAATGATAATGTCATTGGCTTCAAGCAGCGGCTTGAGCGCCGCAATCTGCTGATCGACCGGCTCTCCCGCCTTGACCATGATGATGACCGGCCGCGGCGGGCGGATGGCGGCAACGAAGTCCTCGAGCGTCGCACAGGCTGTCACCCGGTCGCCAAGACTGCCGGCGGCGGCCGCGAATTCTTCCGTTCGCGCGGCCGTCCGGTTGAAGACGGCCACATGATAGCCGTTGTCGGCAATGTTAAGCGCCAGATTGGCGCCCATCACGCCCAGACCGATCACACCAATTTCCGCTGCAGCCATGCAAAGCCTCTCCCGGATTGCTGCAGCCGGTACCTGACCTGAGCGAACTCGGGGGATCGGCTGCACATAAACATGCTGACTTTACAATATCTTATCAACGCCGGTTGCAGCGCCGGACACAGGTATAGCCAAGCCTGACTGTGACCCACACCGCGCCGGGCGGCAAGCATCAAGAACCCTGTCAGGGCCGGTTACCACAGTTTTGCTGCACGGTACGGGATCAGGCCCCGGAATAGGGATGGAAGGTCAGTCCGACTTTGGCTTGTCGTCACCATCGTCAAGCACCCGCCAGGCGGCGCCGTCGAGATCTTCATACTGCCCGCTTTTCATCGACCAGAGGAATGCGCCCAGGCCCAGAGCGCCCAGAAACAGGGCAATCGGGATCAGGTAGATCAGGTTGCTCATGCCGATGCCCCCAAACCGGCACCCGGAACCGCGACATCGGAGGCCTGGTCGACCGCCGGGCGGGCAAAGCTCTCGATCCGGGTCTTGCGCCGCAACCTCAGCGAATTCAGCACCACCAGCACCGAGGAGGACGACATCGCCAGGGCTGCAATCAGCGGCGTGGCATGTCCCAGAACCGCCGCCGGCACCGCGATGCAATTGTAGATGATCGCCAGCGCGAAATTCTGCCGGATCAGCGTGCCGGCCTTGCGCGAGACCGCGATTGCCAGAGGCACGGCCTCAAGCGAATCATGCAGGAAGACGAAATCCGCGGCCATCCGCCCGACATCGGCGGCACTCGCCGGCGCCATCGACACGTGCGCTGCCGACAATGCGGGCGCGTCATTGAGACCATCGCCGACCATCAGCGGCTTGCCGCCGGCTGCGGACAGCGACTGGACCCGGTCGACCTTGCCGCGCGGACGCACTCCCGCCATGTACTCGGTAACGCCGAGTTCCGCCGCAAGTCCCCTGACCGGCGCCTCGCGGTCTCCGGAAAGAATTTCGGCCTGAACGCCGAGTTCCAAGAGCCGCGCCACGGCCTGTGCGGCACCCCGGCGCAACTGATCGGAAAACAGAAACACATCAAGGAACTGTCCGTTGCGCGACAGGATCACCTGGCTCGCATCAGCGGCCCGCTCGTAGCTCTCCCCCTGACCTTCGAGCGCGAACGCCCCGCGGCCCAGCCGGTAGACCGTCCCGTCGGCCAGCCTGGCCTCCACCCCGTCGCCGGGAATCTCGACGATGTCGAAGTCCGGAAGATCGGCTACGGCGGTATCAAACGCTGCAAGCGCACGGCTCAGCGGATGCCGTGATGCCCGCGCGATCCGCGCGGCAATGGCGAGATGATCAGCCGCCACCGCATCGGAATTGATCAGCCGCGGCTTGCCCTGGGTCAGCGTTCCGGTCTTGTCGAACACGACATGGTCGGTCTGCGCCATGCGCTCCATCGCCGAGCCGTCCTTGACCATGATGCCGTTCTCGAACAGGCGTCCCGCGGCAATGACCTGGACGACGGGAACCGCAAGACCGAGCGCGCAAGGACAGGTAATGATCAACACGGCAACGGCCGTCATCATCGCCATGCGCCAGTCGCCCGAAACCACCATCCAGCCGATGAAGGTGCCGAGCGCCAGGAGATGCACCACCGGCGCGTATATGGCCGAGGCGCGGTCGGCGATGCGCCTGTAGCCGGCGCGGCCGCTCTCCGCAGCCTCCATCATCGAAACCATTTCGGCCAGGAACGAGTTCTGCGCGCTGCGTGTTGCCTCCAGCACCAGCGGGCCGGTCAGGTTGAGCGTGCCCGCCGGCGTCAGTGATCCGGCCTCGACAAGTTGCGGTGCGCTCTCGCCGTTGACGACGGCAAAGTCCATGTCGGAGCGGCCCGAAACGACCCGCCCGTCCACCGGGATCCGGTCGCCCGGCGCGATCGCCAGCCGCATTCCCGGTTCGATCTCGTCGATTGCCAGATACTCACGGCTGCCATCATCCTTGATCAGCATCGCCCCGCGCGGCGACAGCCGCACCAGGTTGCGCACCGCCGAGCGGGCCTTCTCGCGCATCATGTGGTCAAGCGTGCGCCCGGCCAGCAGGAAGAACAGAAGCGTCACCGACGCATCGAAATAGGCATGCGCACCATGGGTGATCGTCTCGTGCAGGGAGATTGCATAGGCCAGGATCACGCCAAGCGAGATCGGCACATCCATGTTGGCGCGGCCATGCCGGAGCGCACCCCAGGCCGAGACGAAGAAGATCCGGCCCGAATAGATCAGCGCGGGCGCAGCAATCAGCGCCGAAATCCAGTGAAACAGGTCACGCGTCGCAGCCTCAGCCCCGGACCAGACCGAGACCGACAGCAGCATCACATTCATCGAGGCAAAGCCAGCCACCGCAAGGGCTTTCAGCAGTTCGCGGAACGCAGGATCGCCCTTCTCGTCGATACCGCCCGGCAGATGTGCCGGGTAGCCCAGGGCATTGAACTTCTCGCCGAGCGCAGCCAGCAGCGGCTCCGGTTCCTTGCGGTCTTCGAACACCACCGAGACGCGCCGGGTGGAGAGATTGACCCGGGCATGATCCACGCCCGGAACCCTCGGAAGCTCCCGCTCAAGAAGCGCAATGCAGGCGCCGCAATGCACGCCGGGCACGATCAGGTCCACCTGCCGCAGCCCCTCGTCCAGCTTCCGGCTCGAAAGCCACAATTCCTCCGGCGACGGTGCTTCGGACTTCAGCGCCTCAAGTTCCGCAGCGCTTTCGGTGCCCGCTGCGCAACAACTCACGGCCTCAGGCTCCCGTCCGCCCTGACGTGAAACCGGTGTCCGCGCTTGTAGATGGTCTGGCTGCCGCTTGTGGCGGTGACCGTGGCGATCCATTCGCCTTCCGCCAGTTCGCCCGCGCCCCGATAAACGCCATCGGAACCACGGATCAGCTGCATATGCCTGTCCTGGTGGGTGCCGACCGGCCGCCGCAATTCGGCGACCAGGCTGTCGGCAACGGCAGCCGCACCATCAGGGTCTGTCAGCCTGATCGAAAGCCCGTCGGCGTTCGAACTCAGCACGATCTTGTAGCCGAGAGCCGCAATCGCCCGCGATTCGGCAGCCTTGCCATTGAATTGCTGGCTGGCGACATATGTGTTCGGAACCACCAGTCCGCTCCAGGTGGTGACTGCGAACCGGGCCATGATCATGTTGACGGTGATGATCACCCCGAAGAAAGCCACCATGGCGCCAAGCATGTGCTTGCCGGTGAACTCGGTGGGCTGGAAGATTGCGCGGATCATCTGCATCATTTCGTCTCCGGGCCATGGAAGTTGGCAGTATAGGCGTCACGTTCGAAACTCGACTTGTCTTCGGCGATGAAGCGGAATGTCGCGGTTTCGGGAGCGACGAAATCCTTCGGCTGCAGCACATTGACCCTGAGTTCACGAATCCGGTCTGGCTCCACCGGGATTGCGAAGGTAACCCCCGCAGGCTGATCGATTCCGGGGATCCTCATGGTCGCACCGGGGAGCCCCTCGATCGACAGGAAGATGACGCGTGGTTCCGGGATCATGTTGAGGATCTTGACCGAATAGCCGTTGCGGATGTCGCCGCTGGATTCCAGCACATATTGCGGGTTTCGGTCATGCAGCACATTGACCTCGAGCCGGTCGCGCGACAACAGCGCCACCAGGAGACCAATTCCGACCAGCGACCAGACGCCCATGTACAGGAGCGACCGCGGCCGGAAAACGATACGCCAGTTGAAATGCTTCACCGCATCGACGAAACCGCCATCGGCGGTCCGCACACGGGTCGGATCCAGCGCCCCGGTCTCCGGATCCTGCGCCAGCGCCATGTTGTCGGCGTAATCCGAAAGCGTGGCGTAGGAGATCAGGCCGCGCGGCCGGTCGAGCTTGTCCATGATGTTGTCGCAGGCATCGATGCACAGCGCACAGGTGATGCATTCAAGCTGCTGGCCGTCACGGATGTCGATGCCCATCGGACATACCGCCACGCAGGCATTGCAATCGACGCAATCCCCCTGGACCAGCCCCTGGGACGCCGCCTTCTTGGCGTGGCGACCACGCGGTTCGCCGCGCCAGTCATTGTAGGTCACCACCAGCGAATTCTCGTCGAGCATCGCCGCCTGGATGCGCGGCCAGGGGCACATGTAGATGCAGACCTGCTCGCGCATCAGCCCGCCGAACGTGTAGGTCGTCGCCGTCAGGATGGCCACGGTGATATAGGCAACCGGCGCGGCATTGCCGGTCAGGAAGTTCATCAGCAGCGTCGGCGCATCGGCAAAATAGAAGATCCAGGCGCCACCGGTGGCGACCCCGATGAAGATCCAGACCGCGTGCTTGAGCACGCGCTTGCCGAGCTTCGAGGCACTCCAGGGCGCACTGTCAAGTTTCATGCGCTGATTGCGGTCGCCCTCGATCGCCCGCTCGACCACCAGGAACAGATCGACCCAGACGGTTTGCGGACAGGTGTAGCCGCACCAGGCGCGGCCGACGGCCGAGGTGATCAGGAACAGCCCGAACCCGGCCATCACCAGCAGGCCCGCGACGAAGAAGAACTCCTGGGGCCATATCTCGATGAAGAAGAAGTAGAACCGCCGGTTGGCGAGGTCGAGCAACACCGCCTGGTCGGGTGCGAACGGCCCGCGATCCCACCTGAGCCACGGCGTGATGTAGTAGATGCCCAGCGTCACCAGCATGATCAGCCACTTAAAGCGGCGATAGGTGCCCTCCGCCCGCTTCGGGAAGATCTTCTTGCGGGCCTCATAGAGCGGCTTGCGTTTCCAGGCGGCATTGACCGCCTCGGCCTCTAGCCGTTCGATTTCATCGGGATCTGCTGAAGGGTCTACGGGAGTCTGCGTGTTCATATCGGGCACCGTTGGTTTGGAGCGCACCATGCATCCGCGACCTCCCATATGCCTTGATCAAGATCAATCCGTCACAGCCAGCTGCCTGCCCGCACCCGTGCCCTGCGACCGCCATCGGGAGCCATGACATCAAGCAGTGTCCCCTCGTCCCAGAAGTCGCGGCCAATCATTCCAATCGCCACATTTGTCCCGAAATCCGGCGACAAGGCAGCCGATGTTATCTGGCCGACAACCTCGTCTCCGGCCCTGACAAGCCATGGTTCCGTGCATGGCGGGACCGCATCTCCCTCGATCTCGAGATAGCGGATCTGCTTGAGCGGACCTTCCTTTGCGACCCGCAGCAATGCATCGCGCCCGACGCAGCCGATGGCCGAGCGCGTGTCGCAAAACCGCCCCAGCCCGCATTCATGCGGCGTATTGGCGCGGGTCATGTCATTGCCGTAGGACAGCATCCCCGCTTCGATCCGTTCGATCAGATTGGGACATCCGGCCCTCACGTCGAGATCCCTGCCCGCCTCGAACAGCGCATCCCACAGCGGCTCTGCGTGCTGGGCTCCCTCGACATAGATCTCGAAGCCGCCCTGCTTGGAGTAGCCCGAGCGCGCCACCACCAGCTCTGCGCCGTTGAAGGACAGCCGCTTGTAGCGGAAGAAGCGGATCGACCGCACCGCGTCGCCGAACACCCGGGAAGCCAGCTCGTCGGCCTGCGGGCCCTGGATCGCAAGCGGCGAGACATCCGGTTCGAACACGTCGACGGCGAGCCTGAACCCGTGCGCCAGCGCCTTGACCCAGAACAGAAGATCGCTGTCAGCGATCGACACCCAGTAGCGGTCCTCGTCAAGCTTGACGGTTACCGGGTCGTTGAGCATGCCGCCGGTCTCATCCACCATCGGTGTATAAAGGCACTGGCCGATGATCATGTCCGAGAGATCGCGCGGGGTCAGCATCTGCACCAGTTCAGCCGCCTGGGGACCGCGCACTTCCACCTGCCGCTCGCAGGCCACGTCCCAGACCTGCACCGCGGTCTTGAGATGCCGGTAATCCTCCGTCACCGACCGGAACACGGTGGGCAACAGCATGTGATTGTAGATGGTGTAGGCCGACACGCCCGCGGCGGTGACGCGGTCGGTGAACGGTGTGCGCCGGGTACGGCGCGAAATCGACAGGAACGGTGGCATTGCAAGTCTCCCCCAGCAAAACTCACCCTGAAACGGGGTGTTCCGGCAGACTAGATGCGACGTTTCATCGAAGGCGCGCCAAATCGCGCCATGGCATCACTATTTTTGGTCAGGCAACGAGCCCCGTGCGCTCGGCAAACCACCACACGGCCACGAAGGCGATGGCCAGCGACATCGGCATGGTCACGCGCGCCCGGTACCAGCTCTTCTCCGAGAACCAGGCGCCGAACAGAGCATAACAGGCGGCCACCACGGCCAGTTGCCCGACTTCCACACCGATGTTGAACCCGATCAGCCCGCTTGCAAAATGCGCCGGCGACAGCCCGAACTCGGTCAGCACGCCGGCAAAGCCGAGGCCGTGCAGCAGCCCGAAGCCGAACACCACGAAAGGCCGCCACGGACTGAGCCGGTTGGTAGCCAGGTTCTCGACCGCGATGAACACGATGGAGGCGGCAATCAGCGGCTCGACAATGCTGGCCGGGGCGGAAATCAGCCCCATCATCGCCAGCGCCAGCGTCACCGAATGCGCGATGGTGAACGAGGTGATCTGGATCAGCAGCGGCTTGAGCCGCGGCGACAGCAGGAACAGCCCGACAACGAACAGGATGTGATCGAGCCCCTTGGGAACGATGTGGGTGAAACCGACGCCGATGTAGTCCCAGAACACCTGCGCGGCGCTCACCGTGAGCCCGCCCACAACCGGGATCGGCTCGCTCGGACCGCCGTCACCCAGATAGGCGGAATAGCTGATCTCGCCCTGCCCATCGGGCACCCGGATAACGCTTGGGCCAAACGCGGGGTCGAAGGAATAGACAACGCTTTCGGCGCCCTCCGGAACCGGACCGGCAAGTTGCAGACGGCTCAACCGGGCAAAATCCGTATCCCCGACCGGGTCGAGCTCCACAGTCGTTACCTCGAGCGGAATGCGGACGCCGTCCGCGCTCAGGCTGACCCCCTCGAGAAAGCGTGGCTTGAAGCGCTCGAACTCCGTTGCCAGTGCACTCTCGTCGAGAAGCCGCAGGTCGTCATAGCGCGCGGCATTGGGGCTCTCGTCGGTGTCGCTGTGTTCCGCCCCGATTTCCGCCAAGGCCGCTTCCAGGATCAGCGACATGTCGAGCCGGACCGTGCCGTCTCCGGCAAAAACCAGATCGGCGATCGCGGGCCGGATCTCGTGCGCACGCAAGGCTGAAGCCCCCGCAACAACCATGAGAACGGCGACCAACAGGCTCGCAAACACTTGATTTATCGTACGGGAACACATCTTCATCTGGAAAGCCACTTTGGAGAAATCACAATGGAACGACCGGCACGTCGCAGCCCGTATCTTGGGACGGCATCGGCACTAATTGGAGCGATACTGGCCGCAAGTCCAGTCTCTGCACATGAATTCTGGATCGAGCCCGCCGATTTTTCAATCGAAGCGGATGCGACCATCGAGGCCGACCTCCGTGTCGGGCAGGATTTCACCGGCGACGCCTTCCCCTATATCCCGTCCCGTTTCGCCGCCTTCGAGCGTCATGACCGGCTTGGCGCGGCGGATGTGGATGGCGTCACCGGCGACCTGCCGGCACTGAGCTTGCTTCCGCGCACCGAGGGCCTGTCGATCTTCACCTATGTCTCTGCAGGCGAACGCATCCGGTTCCGGCAGTGGGACAAGTTCCAGTTCTATCTGGACTACGAGGGTCTCGACAAGATTGCCGCCGCTCACGACGCCCGCGGGCTTCCGCGTGATGACATCCGTGAAATCTACACGCGCTGCGCCAAGACGCTGGTCGCCGTCGGGGATGCCGAGGCCGACCAGGATCGAGCCATCGGCATGCGGCTCGAACTCGTCGCCGCGGACACCCCCTCAAAGCTCGTTCCCGGAGCCGAGATCAGCTTTACCCTGCTATGGGAGGGAGGGGCGCTGCCGGACACGCAAGTGGCCCTGTTTTACAAGAAGGGAACAGCTGACGAGGCCACGCGAACCCTCACCCGGACCGACGGCAATGGCCGCGCCAGCTTCACCCTGCCCGCTTCCGGCTCCTACATGGCCGCATCCGTGCACATGATAGAAGCCGGGCCCGACCGCAATGCCGACTGGCAGAGTTACTGGGCATCACTGACATTTGGCGTGGAGTAAGCAAAGGATAGGTGGTTCCGCCTGCAGGTAGGAGTGCCAACCACGACAGACTGATGGTTTGCTTTCGAACTCGGAGGAGTTCGGATGGGGAATGCAGCCTGATCGATGCGGCCGCGCGCGCGTGATCTCAAGGCAGATGATGCGGCCGTAAGGGACAGGCTTAAGCTTGTCGCCTTGCACGAAGCGAGGGCCCGCCCTGTCAGAATTTAGTGAATACTTCTGGCAAATTGACCTGTTTAAGAATTTTATGGAGAACTTAAATACAAACAGCGTTTGAGTGTTTACTGCAACCGATTCGGCGGGAGCTTCGAATGCGATGCTCGGAAAATCTGTTCGACGTACTTATGCCAATTCTCGCGGATACGAACAACTCCAGCGTTCAGGAAATATTTCACACAATTTTCCTGGAACGAATCTTAAACAACGCGATGACAGTGTACACGATCACAATTGAGACCGGGGCTCAAACAGGCGCACGGGTTCTTTGCGAGACATACAGATCCAATGAATTGCAGGAAAAGAATTCGGCTGAATTTGCATCGGTAGACGCTGCGGTTGTTGAGGCAGGTCGTTTGGCACACAACAAGATGTGCAATGGATTTCACTACAGACTGGCGTCGGCGGATACGCGTTTTCGGGACAAAGCACCCGTTGCGATCAGCTGAACCCGCTCTGAGGCAGCTTATGATCGAGATCCAAAACGCCTCCAGCTCCGCGCATGGCGCAGGCTGACGGTCCGGCCATCGCAGACCACTATCACCAACACCCGGGAATTGCGCCGGAGGCGGCCGCGCCATGTCGCGACAAGGAAAACCCGCCAGACTTGCATCCGGCGGGTTCGGTTTTTCGCGGGTCCTGGTCAGGACCGGTTCAGGTCTTACTGACCGCCGCCCAGCGTATGGACGAAGACGGCAAGCTGCTTGATCGTCGGTTCGCCGAGGCGGTCCACCCAGGCAGGCATGACACCGTGCTTGGGGTTGCGGATCTGCTGGACGATCTGCGCCTCGGTCGACCCCTTCAGCCAGATGCCGTCGGACAGCCGCGGCGCTCCGAAATCGGCAAGGCCTTCAGCATTGTCGCCATGACAGGCAGCGCAGTTCTCGGCAAAGACCACCTGGCCAGGCTCGACCATGGACGGATCGGCAGGCGTATCGCTCAGGCTGACCACATAGGCCGCCACCTGGTTGATCTGCTCGGCTTCGAGAATGTCTCCGAAGGCCGGCATTTCCGACACGCGGGTGTCCTCGTCGCCATCGTAGCGGATGCCGTGCGCGATGCTCAGGTAGATCTGGTCGATCGTTCCGCCCCAGATCCAGTCGTCGTCATTGAGGTTGGGATAGCCGGGGGACCCGGCAGCACCCGAACCGTGGCACTGCGCGCAATTGACCTTGAAGGCGGAAGATCCGCCGGCAATGGCGAATTGCAGCAGTTCGGGGTCGGAGGCGATCTCCTCGACCGGAGTCGCTGCGACCTTTTCGAGCAGAACACCCTGCGCAGCCTTGGCGTCGGCCAGGTCCGCGACCACATTGGCGCGGCTTGAATAGCCAAGCATCCCCGGGGTGGCACCATTGATCAGCGGGATCGCCGGGTAGGCGATCATGTATCCGATCGCCCAGACGATGGTGGCATAGAACGTCCACAGCCACCAGCGCGGCAGGGGGTTGTTCAACTCACGGATGCCATCCCATTCATGACCGGTGGTCTCGACGCCGGACACGTCATCAATGTGTTTTTCGGACATGTCTCAGTCCTCCTTGAAGGGAATTTGCGCGGCCCGATCGGCGGCAGCCTTGCCGCCGGGCCGGAACATGAAGAGGACAGCGCCGACAAACACAACAAACAGGAAGACCAGCCCCCAGCTGTCGGCAAATTGGCGCATTGCAGTGTAGGTTTCCATCACGCGTTCTCCTTACCGGTAGCCGGAGGCTTCATCGTAGGTCGAGAAATCGACCAGCGTACCGAGCATCTGCAGATATGCCACGAGCGCATCCATCTCGGTGAGCAAAGCCGGGTTGCCGTCAAAATCGCCCAGCTTCGCCTTCGGATAGCGTTCCTCGATCCCGGACGTATCCGCATCGGGATCGGCTTGCGCAATCAGGTCGGCTTCCGCATTGGCAATCATGTCTTCGGTGTAAGGCACACCGACGGCAAGGCTGGAGGTGAGATCGGCCGTGACATTGGACACCTTGAGCGGGGTCGTCGCCAGGAACGAGTAGCTCGGCATGATCGATTCGGGCACGACCGAGCGTGGCTCGATCAGATGCGCGACATGCCATTCGTTCGAATAGCGGTCGCCGACGCGGGCGAGGTCAGGCCCCGTCCGCTTCGATCCCCACTGGAACGGATGATCATACATCGATTCCGCCGCAAGGCTGTAATGGCCGTAGCGCTCGACCTCGTCCCGGAAGGGACGGATCATCTGGCTGTGGCAGACATAGCAGCCTTCGCGGATGTAGATGTTGCGGCCGGCAAGTTCCAGCGGTGCGTAGGGACGCATCCCCTCCACTTTCTCGATGGTGTTTTCGAGATAGAAGAGCGGCGCGATCTCGACGATACCGCCGATGGAGACCACCACGAGCGAGCCGACAAGAAGCAGCGTCGCATTTCGCTCGATAATGCCGTGTTTTTCAATGAGTGACATTGTTTGTCTCCTTACTCTGCCGGCTGCATGACAGGTTCGTTGCCCGGGATCGGGGCCTCGTCCCGTTCATAGCCGCGGATGGTCATGAACACGTTCCATCCCATGATGATGCCGCCGGCCAGATACATGATCCCGCCAACTGCGCGCAGCAGGTAGTAGGGGAACATGGCCGCCACGGATTCAGCGAAGGAATACACCAGGAAGCCCTGGTCATTGTATTCGCGCCACATCAGACCTTGCTGGATGCCGGCAACCCACAGAACCGCCGCGTAGACAACGATGCCGAGCGTGGCGAGCCAGAAGTGCCAGTTGACCAGCCGCATCGAGTACAGCCGCGGGCGGTTCCACAGTTTGGGCACCAGGTAGTAGATCGCGCCGAACGAGATCATGCCGACCCAGCCAAGCGCGCCGGAGTGAACGTGACCGATGGTCCATTCGGTGTAGTGGCTGAGTGAGTTGACGGCCTTGATCGACATCATCGGACCTTCGAAGGTCGACATGCCGTAGAAGGCCACCGCGATCACCATCATCCGGATGATCGGATCGGTGCGGATCTTGTCCCATGCGCCCGACAGCGTCATCAGACCGTTGATCATGCCGCCCCAGGAGGGCATCCACAGCATGATGGAGAACACCATGCCCAGCGTCTGCGCCCAGTCGGGCAACGCCGTGTAATGCAGGTGATGCGGACCGGCCCAGATGTACAGGAAGATCAGCGCCCAGAAGTGGATGATCGACAGCCGGTAGGAATAGACCGGACGATTGGCCTGCTTGGGGATGAAATAGTACATCATGCCCAGGAAGCCCGCGGTGAGGAAGAATCCAACCGCGTTGTGGCCGTACCACCATTGCGTCAGTGCATCCTGCACACCGGCAAAGGCCGAATAGCTCTTCACCCCGAGGAATGACACCGGCATGGCCAGATTGTTGACGATATGCAGCATCGCGATGGTGACGATGAAGGCAAGGTAGAACCAGTTGGCCACATAGATATGCGGTTCCTTGCGCTTGATGATGGTGCCGAGGAAGGCGATCAGATAGGCGACCCAGACAACCGTCAGCCACAGGTCGACATACCATTCCGGCTCGGCATATTCGCGGCCCTGGGTGATGCCCAGGAGGTAGCCGGTTGCCGCCATGACGATGAACAGCTGATAGCCCCAGAACACGAACCAGCCCAGATCACCGCCGAAGAGGCGGGCGCGAGAGGTGCGCTGGACGACGTAGAACGACGTTGCGATCAGCGCATTGCCGCCAAAGGCGAAAATCACCGCCGAGGTGTGCAGCGGACGCATCCGCCCGAAACTGAACCAAGGCTCAATGTTCAGGTCCGGATAGGCCATCTGCAAGGCGACGACAACGCCGACCAGAAACCCGACGATACCCCAGAAGGTCGTTGCGATGATGCCATAGCGCACCACCTCGTCAAAATATCCTGATTTGTCATCAGCCGATTGGCCAGTGGCCGGTGAGAAAGTGACTCGCCGCAGCAGTAGCACGGTGCTCACCAGCAGGACGAAGAACAGGACCCACATATGGGCCGCGAACAGATCGTCCTTGGCGAAAGCCACGCCGAGCAACGCCAGGAAGGCGCCTATGCCCACGGCGATTGTTTCGAAAGCGTATTTCATGGTTGGTATCCCCCAGGGGTATCGGAATAAAGCCGGAGAAAACCGCGCTGCCTGCCCCCTTTTGACAAGCTGCGAAACTTCACCGGACTGTCGCACAATTCGCAGACCGCCCGCCGCAGCGCATTGATCCAAGTCAAGGACGCCCGCCGAATCCGACCCTACCTTCCGGTAATGAGGGAGACAGACTGAACAACAAGATCGCTCTTGGACTGGGATGAGAAAGTCATGACAGACATCGCCACAATCAGACTGGCGCATGGCGAAGATCCGATCGCTGCCTTGCGAAAGGCACACAAGGATCAGTTGCTGCTATGCGACCGGCTTGAGGAAATCGCCGACTCCCTTCCCGACGGCATCAACCGTCAGAAATGCATGTATGCCGCCCGCGCCCTCGGCCCGATGATCAAGGGCGTCCACCGCCTTGAAGAAGACGTGGTGTTCCCGCTCATCGCGGCGCAGCATGGCGCCGACGACAAGATCGAGACGACGCTCAACCGGCTGCGCTTCGAGCATTGCGAGGACGAGTGTTTCGCCGAGGAACTGACCGAGGCGCTCAATGCGCTCGGCACCGGCAATCCCGACGTCAACATCGAGGCGATCGGCTACATGCTGCGCGGCTTCTTCGAAGCCATGCGCCGCCACATCGCCTTCGAAAGCGAGATGCTGCTGCCGATCGACAATCCGCTCTCACCCGGACTTGCCCAGGGTCAGGCACCCTGCAGCACCCGGCAATAGCAGTGGAGTGCGGACACCGCAAGCCGAGCGGCCGGTCAGGTGATCGGTTAAGCGTCTAAGCCCGCACGTCCAGAACACTGAACCGCTGACGGTAGTCGACAGCGCTCAGCCCGGTCACCGACCGGAACACCCGGCCGAAGGCTGAGACATCCTGATACCCCACCGCCCAGCTCACCGCGCTCACCGTGTCTCGGGTCCGCTCGAGCAGTCCGCGGGCTTTTTCGACCCTGAGCGCCTGAACATAGGCATTCGGGCTTTTTCCGGTCGCGGCCTTGAAGCGGCGCAGAAAGGTCCGCCCGGACAGCTTGCTGCGCTTGCTCAACGCATCGGCACTCAAATCATCCCGCACATGGCCTTCCATCCACAGCTGCAGCGTCAGAATCGTCTCGTCACCATGATTGAGGTTGGGCCGGAAACTGCGATAGTTGCGCTGCTCGCGCTTTCCGGGATCAACCAGCAGGTGCCGCGCGGTCGCCGTCAGCACATCAACCCCCTGCCAGCGTTCGACGAAGAACAGCCCGAGATCGACCCAGGCCATCATGCCGCCGGCGGTGACAATATCATTGTCATCGATCAGCAGATGCTCGGGCTGCAGGTCCGCATCCGGGAAGGTCGACCGGACCTCCTCCTCCAGCCCCCAGTGTGTTGTCACCGGGCGCGAGGCAAGCAATCCGGCATGACCGAGCCAGAACAGCCCGGCACACACCGACGCCGTCAGCGTCCCTGCCCTGTGCTGTTGCCTTATCCAGGCGTGCAGCTCGACATCCTCCGCGCCCCGGGCACCGCTGCGGTTGGGCGGCAGGATGATCGCGTCATAGGGAGCTGCTGCTTGTGTCCATTCATTCGGCCTGATCGAGTGAACATCAACCACGACACCATTGCGCCGCCTGCTGATCAGGTTCGCCGCATCAAGCAGATCGGCAAGCCCGAGCACGGCTGCTTCCTGGACTCCCTGGTAGGCGACAATGGCAAGTGATTTTCCGGGCAATGTCATTGTGGCGAATTCCGCATGATCTTTGTCATATCCGCCAATTTATCGGGACCGCCATCACCTGTAAATCAGATCCACCAAAGCAAGGAGAGCCAAGATGACTGATACCGCCCTGATCCTCGTCGACATTCAGAAAGACTATTTCGATGGCGGCCGCTGGACGCTGAGCAAGATGGACCAGGCCAGCGACAACGCGGCCAAGGTTCTCGCCCATGCCCGCACCACCGGCGACATGATCGTTCACATCCACCACGAGATCCCCTCGGATACCGCGCCCTTCTTCCGTCCCGGCAGCGAAGGCGCCGAAATCCATCCGAAAGTGGCGCCGCAGGCGGGCGAGGACGTGATTCTCAAGCACAAGCCCAACAGCTTTCTCAACACCCGCCTCCACGATACGCTCGGCTCACGCGGCATTTCCAATCTGGTCATTGTCGGCGCCATGAGCCAGATGTGCATCGATGCCACCACCCGCGCCGCAGCCGATCTCGGCTACAAGGTGACCGTTGTTCATGACGCCTGCGCGGCGCGCGATGCTGAATTCGGCGGCGTGGCCGTTCCGGCCGCACAGGTTCATGCCGCCTTCATGAGCGGCCTCTCGGGCAGCTATGCGACGGTCGTCGACTGTGCAGGCTATCTCGCCGCCCGGTGAGCGGCTCACTTCCGATTCGGTTCCCGGCACAACCCGTCTCCGGCGCATTTCAACTTGCGCCGGCACTTTGCATGGCCAACGCTGTGGACAAGTGTGGACAACGTGCACAACATTGAAGCTTCGGCGATTCGCTTCTGATTTGGGCTGGCCATGCGCTGACATGGCCAACCACAATCGCTATTGCAAGCCACCGCCCGCATCAAGTTCAGGACCGCCCAGACAATGAATGACGCAGCCCGCAAGATAGAGCCGATTCCGGCCCGCACGGAAAAAAGCCCGCTGTTTCGTGAGGCTCCGTCCAACATCGAGGCGGAACAGGCGCTTCTGGGCGCTATCCTGGTCAACAACGACGCCTTTTACCGTGTGTCGGACTTCCTCAAGCCCGAACACTTCCAGGAACCGCTGCACCGCAAGATCTACGAGGTCGGCGGCGACATCGTCCGCATGGGCAAGACCGCCAACCCGGTGACCATCAAGACCTTCCTGCCCGCCGACGCCAGGGTCGGCGACATGACCGTGGCACAGTACCTCGCCCGTCTGGCCACCGAAGCCGTGACCATCATCAATGCCGAGGACTACGGCCGCGCCATCTACGACCTGGCGCTTCGCCGCTCGCTGATCTCGATCGGCGAGGACATGGTCAACATCGCCTTCGACGCGCCGCTCGACATGCCGCCCTCGACCCAGATCGAGGACGCCGAACGCCGCCTGTTCGAGCTCGCCGAGACCGGCCGCTACGACGGCGGCTTCCAGTCATTCAACGACGCCGTGTCGCTCGCCATCGACATGGCCGGTGCTGCCTACCAGCGTGATGGCGGCCTGTCGGGCATCTCGACCGGCATCTCCTCGCTCGACGCCCGCATGGGCGGCCTGCAGCATTCCGACTTGATAGTGCTCGCCGGACGTCCGGGCATGGGCAAGACCTCGCTCGCCACCAACATCGCCTTCAATATCGCTCAGGCCTATGAGGGCGAAGTGCAGGCCGATGGCTCGATGAAGGCCAAGAACGGCGGCGTCGTCGGCTTCTACTCGCTTGAAATGTCGTCCGAGCAGCTCGCCACCCGTATCATTTCCGAGCAGACCGAAATCTCGTCTTCGAAGATCCGCCGCGGCGAGATCTCCGAGGCAGATTTCGAGAAGCTCGTCGGGTGCTCTCAGATGATGCAGAAGATCCCGCTCTACATCGACCAGACCGGTGGTATCTCCATCGCCCAGCTTTCGGCCCGTGCCCGACGGCTCAAGCGCCAGCGCGGCCTCGATGTTCTGGTCATCGACTACATCCAGCTGATGACCGGATCGGGCAAATCCTCCGACAACCGCGTGCAGGAAATCACCCAGATCACCACCGGCCTGAAAGCGCTTGGCAAGGAACTGAACGTTCCGATCATCGCCCTGTCCCAGCTGTCGCGTCAGGTGGAGAACCGCGAGGACAAGCGGCCGCAGCTCTCCGACTTGCGCGAGTCGGGTTCGATCGAGCAGGATGCCGACGTCGTGCTGTTCGTCTATCGCGAGGAATATTACACCAAGAACAGCGAGCCGCGCCGGAGCCAGGACGAGGTCGTCGCCGACATCAAGACACCGGAATACCTCGCCTGGGAAGAAAAGATGATGAAGGTCAAGGGCACCGCCGACGTCATCATCGCCAAGCAGCGCCACGGCCCGACCGGCACCGTGCAGCTGGGCTTCCAGGCCGAGTTCACCCGCTTTGCCGACCTGGCCGACAATTCCTACGCCCAGTTCATCCACGACGAATAGGCCAAGGTCTTGGCATCAATCCCGACCACGCAGGACCATGGTCCAACTTCCCCAGCCACGGTGAGGATGGCTGTGGATCTGGGGGCGCTGGCGGAAAACTGGCGGACCATGCGCAAGCTGTCGGGCAACGCCCGTTGCGGCGCGGCCGTCAAGGCCGACGCCTATGGCACCGGCGCCGGTCATGCAGCGCCCAGACTGGCGCGCGAGGGCTGCCGGGATTTCTTCGTCGCCGATGCCAACGAGGGCGCGCGGCTGCGACCGCTGCTGCCGGATGCAAAAATTCATGTTCTGAACGGCGTCTTCGAAGGCTCTTTCGCACAAACGCTGGCGCACGACCTGATCCCGGTGATCAACTCGCCGGAACAGGCGGCATTCTGGTGCGGCAATGCAGACGGCCGGCCCTATGCGCTGCACATCGACACCGGCATGAACCGCCTCGGGCTGACGCCTGAACAGGCAGTGCGCCATTCCGAAAGCAGCGCTCCCGCCCCCTGCCTGGTGATGAGCCATTTCGCCTGCGCCGACGAACCCGCGCATCCGCTCAATGCCCGCCAGATGCGAATGTTCTCGGGGCTGCGCGACTGCTTTCCAGCAGCGGAAATGAGCCTCGCCAATTCCGCGGGCATCTACCTTGGTCCCGGCGCCCATCACGACCTCACCCGGCCTGGCATCGCGCTTTATGGCGGCGAAGCAGGCACCGGCGCTGTGACACCGATGCGCCCGGTTATAACGGCGGAAGCACGAATTCTGATGGTGAGGCAGGCAAAGGCCGGTGAGACTGTCAGCTATGGCGCCGCCCATACGCTCGCACGAGACAGCCGCATCGCGGTCTGTGGCGCGGGCTATGCCGACGGGTTTCACCGCTCGGCGTCCGGGGCCGGCGTGCCGCTCCGTTCCGCCGTCGCCCAGGGCGCATTCGGCGCGTTTGATGGCAACCGCGTCCCGGTGATCGGCAAGATCACCATGGACCTGACCATGTTCGATGTCACCGATCTGCCCGAAGCCGCCGTCAACGCCGGCGACTGGATAGAGCTCATGGGCCCCACAATCACGCTGCAGGACGCCGCGACCGCCGCCGGAACCGTCAGCTACGAATTGCTGACCAGCCTTGGCCAGCGCTACACGCGCAGGCATCACGACTGAACAGCGAGCGCGAGCCATGCATTGCGCCAGGGTCCGCAGAACTGAATTGACACCCGAACTGTTGCGTGAATCGCAAGAGAGAAAAGAACAAACGGTGGACAAAACGTCCGCTTCCTGACAAACCGGCTAAAACAGAGAGGTATCCGACCCTTGGCCAAGACCCGCGTTCAATTCGTCTGTCAGTCCTGCGGCACCATCCATTCCCGCTGGGCGGGCAAGTGTGACGGCTGCGGCGAATGGAACACCATTGTTGAGGACGACCCGACCGGCGGCATCGGTGGCGGCCCCGGCACGGCAGCCCGCAAGGGCCGACCGGTGGCGCTCGCCAGTCTGGCCGGCGAGATCGAGGAAGCGCCGCGCATTTCGACCCGGGTCAGCGAACTCGACCGCGTCACCGGCGGCGGTTTTGTCCGCGGATCGGCAGTACTCGTTGGAGGAGACCCGGGCATCGGCAAGTCGACGCTGCTGATGCAGGCCGCGGCAGCGCTGGCAAGACAGGGCCACCGCGTGATCTATGTCTCGGGCGAAGAAGCGGTCGCACAGGTGCGATTGAGGGCCCAACGCCTGGGCGCAGCGGATTCGGGCGTGCTTCTGGCGGCTGAAACCAATGTCGAGGATATCCTGGCGACGCTGGCCGAAGGTAAGCGCCCGGATTTCGTCATTATCGATTCGATCCAGACCCTGTGGAGCGATCTTGCAGGCTCGGCGCCAGGAACCGTCACCCAGGTGCGCACCGGCGTGCATGCGATGGTACGCTATGCCAAGCAGACCGGGGCCGCCATGGTGCTGGTCGGCCACGTCACCAAGGACGGGCAGATCGCCGGTCCCCGCGTGGTCGAGCACATGGTCGATGCGGTGCTTTATTTCGAAGGCGACCGCGGTCATCACTACCGGATTCTCAGAACCGTCAAGAATCGCTTTGGCGCCACCGACGAGATCGGCGTCTTCGAAATGTCCGACAAGGGCCTGCGCGAAGTCGCCAATCCGTCCGAGCTGTTCCTCGGAGAACGCAATGCCAAGGCCCCGGGGGCCGCGGTGTTCGCCGGCATCGAGGGCACCCGCCCTGTGCTGGTCGAGGTCCAGGCGCTGGTGGCTCCCTCAAGCCTGGGCACGCCGCGCCGCGCCGTGATCGGCTGGGATTCGGCGCGGCTGTCGATGATCCTCGCGGTGCTCGAGGCCCATTGCGGGGTGCGGCTCGGAAGCCACGATGTCTACCTCAACATTGCCGGCGGCTACCGCATTGCAGAACCGGCGGCCGATTTGGCTGTGGCTGCAGCTCTGGTTTCCTCTCTCGCCGGGCTTGCCCTTCCCGCCGATTGCGTCTATTTCGGCGAAGTCAGCCTGTCGGGGGCCATCCGGCCGGTGGCGCAAACAGGTTTGCGGCTGAAGGAGGCCGAAAAACTGGGCTTTGCCAACGCGGTCTTGCCGTCGGGATCAGCCGATCTGCCGTCCAAATCGGGCGCGGGCCTGGCCCAGATGGAAACGTTGGCGGATCTGGTTGCGCGCATTGCCGGATCCAAGGGTGCTCTTCTGGCCGGGAGTGACGGGGACGAAAACTGAATGCAGCCTATCCGGACGCCGATTGGCAGGGATGGGCAGAGCCTGAACGGAACGCGATTTCATGCCTATAACCCTTCTTGACGGCATCCTGCTTGGTATCACCCTGTTTTCGGCGGTGCTTGCCATGGTCCGGGGATTTTCGCGCGAGGTGTTGGCCGTCGCATCCTGGATCGCTGCGGCCGCGGCAGCCTATTTTCTCTACCCGCTGCTCACCCCGCTGGCGCTGAAATACACGTCCTCCGACAAGATCGCCATGATCGGCTCGGCCGCAGTGGTGTTCCTGATCGCGCTGATCGTGGTATCCTACATCACCATGCGGATCGCAGACTTCATCATCGACAGCCGCATCGGCGCGCTCGACCGGACGCTGGGTTTCGTCTTCGGCGCGGCCCGCGGCATCCTGCTGGTCGTCGTGGCCATGCTGTTCTTCAACTGGCTGGTGCCCACGCCGAAGCAACCGGAGTGGGTGGTCACCGCGAAATCCAAGCCGATGCTGGATTCGCTCGGCGCGAAGCTGGTCAACATGCTGCCCGATGACGCCGATGCAACGATCCTGGAGCGCCTGCGCGGCGGCTCCGGAGAGCCTGGATCCGAGGCAGCACCCGCCACCAGCGGATGACAAATTCCTTCCGGGATCAGTCCGGAGGATCTATATGAAGGGTTCGACGCCGATGACAGACAATGGCTTGAAACCGGACGACAACGAAGCAGATTGCTTTCATGACGAGTGTGGTGTGTTCGGCATTTTCGGCAAGCCCGAAGCTGCCGCCGTGGTCACACTCGGACTGCACGCGCTTCAGCACCGCGGCCAGGAAGCCGCAGGGATTGTCGCTTTTGACGGCAAGCAGTTTTCCGTTGAACGTCATGTCGGCTTGATCGGTGACACCTTCACCAAGCGCTCGGTCATGGACCGTCTGCCCGGCGACCGCGCCATCGGCCACACCCGCTACTCGACCACCGGCGGCGAAGGCCTGCGCAACGTGCAGCCCTTTTTCGCGGAATTTGCCGGCGGCGGTTTCGCCATTGCCCACAATGGCAACATCACCAACGCGTTGACCGTGCAGCGCGAATTGCAGAAGCGCGGCTCGATCTTCTCGTCGACGTCCGACACGGAAACCATCCTGCACCTGATCGCGGTCAGCGAGAAAACCCGGATCGTACCGAAATTCATCGATGCGTTGTCGCGGATCGAGGGTGCCTATTCGCTGGTGGGGCTGTCGGAGAAGAAGATGATCGGCGCGCGTGATCCGCTCGGCATCCGGCCGCTGTGCATCGGCGATCTCGACGGCGCCTATATCCTGGCCTCTGAGACCTGCGCGCTCGACATCATCGGCGCCCGCTTTGTCCGCGATGTTCAGCCCGGCGAGGTCGTGGTCATTACCGACAAGGGAATCGAGAGCCATTTTCCCTTCGAGAAGCAGTCGCCCCGCCTGTGCATCTTCGAATATGTCTATTTCGCGCGCCCCGACTCGACCATCGAGAACCGCAATGTCTACGAGGCCCGCAAGAAGATCGGCGAGGAACTGGCCAAGGAATGCCCGGTCGATGCCGACGTGATCATTCCGGTGCCGGATTCGGGCACGCCCGCGGCAATCGGCTTTGCGCAGCAGGCCAACCTGCCCTTCGAGCTCGGCATCATCCGCAACCACTATGTCGGCCGCACCTTCATCGCGCCGTCGTCCGAGATCCGCCACATGGGCGTCAAGCTCAAGCTCAATCCCAACAGGAACATGATCGAGGGCAAGCGCGTGGTTCTGGTCGATGATTCCATCGTCCGCGGCACCACCAGCCAGAAGATCGTCAAGCTTGTCCGCGAGGCCGGCGCCCGCGAAGTGCATATGCGCATCGCATCGCCACCGACCATGTCATCGTGCTTTTACGGTGTCGACACGCCGGAAAAATCCAAGCTTCTCGCCTCGCGGATGTCGGTCGAGGCGATGGCGGATTTCATCCGCGTCGACAGCTTGGGCTTCGTGTCGATCGACGGCCTCTACCGCGCCGTTCGCGAGCCGGGCCGCAATGCCGAATGCCCGCAATTCTGTGACGCCTGCTTTACCGGCGATTACCCGACGACGCTCACCGATCAGGAAGATCAGGGCAATGTCCGCAGCCTTTCGCTGCTGGCCAACAACGGATAGTTATTCTCCATGACCTCTCTTGAAGGACGCATCGCGCTCGTCACCGGCGCTTCCCGCGGCATTGGCTACTTTACGGCGCTGGCGCTGGCCAAACAGGGTGCCCATGTCATCGCCGTGGCGCGCACCACCGGCGGGCTGGAAGAGCTCGACGACGCCATTCAGGCCGCGGGCGGCAGCGCCACACTGGTGCCGATGGATCTGACCGACATGCCGGCCGTCGACCGGCTGGGCGGCGCCATCAACGAGCGTTGGGGCAAGCTCGACATTCTCGTCGCCAACGCGGGCGTACTGGGCACCATTTCACCGGTTGGCCATGTCGAGGCCAAGGTCTTCGACAAGGTCATGGCCATCAACGTCACCGGCACCTGGCGGGTGATCCGCTCGGTCGAACCGCTGCTTCTGAAATCCGACGCAGGCCGGGCACTGATCCTGTCCTCTGGCGTGGCCCATTCGGCACGCGCCTTCTGGGGCCCCTACGCAGCCTCCAAGGCGGCCGTGGAAACCCTGGCGCGGGTCTGGGCCGAGGAAACGGCAAAGACCGCCTTGAAGGTCAACTCGATCGATCCCGGCGCCACCCGCACGGCGATGCGGGCGCAGGCCATGCCGGGCGAAAATCCCGAGACCCTGCCCCACCCCTCCGAAGTTGCCGAAAAGCTGCTCCCGCTCTGCGCGCCCGAGTGCACGGAAACGGGCAAGCTGTTCCGCGTCGCCGAGAACCGCTTTTTCGACTACCGGCTGCCCGAATAAATCAAGACCTTCGCGATGCGGTGATCAAACCGGTTTCCTTCGCATGAGATCGGCTCTAGGCTTGCCTGCGGGAGCAACCGCCGGGGTCATGTGAAAAGCCTTCATGGTCCGGCGGGCATGAAGGAGGTCGTGCATGACGGGGTTGCTGGCAACGCTGATTGGTCTGGCTATCGCGGGCGGTTTGTTCGCCGCTCTCATCGTGGCGCGCAAGCGACAATGCGGGTTCGCTCAGGCAATCGCCCTGCTCAAGCTCCGGTCCCTCTTCGACCTTCATCTTCCCGATCGAAAAGAGCCCTCCACACATTCTCGCAGGCCGGTTGTTCAACTCTATTCCCGCCAGTCGGGTCTTGATGCCGCGGTGCTTTGGGCAGCGCTTGACCGCAACTGTCTGCATGTTCTCCACGAAGACGATCAGCGCTCGCTGCTTCTTTTCGGACTTCGGCTTTTCGCCCGGACCGCGCATGCAGGCGACCACTCTGCCATAGAGGCGGCGTTGGCTGAGGGACGCTCGGTCACCCTTGGCTTTCCGCAAAACGCCGAACCAACCCCCGAAACCCTGACCGCCTACAAGCATGCGGCTGGCCTTGCCCGGAAGCATGGTGCGGTCCTGCAGGCGCTGCATGTGCGCGGCTCGAGCTTGTCACCCTGGTCGGTCTGGTCCCGTTCCGAAGCGCCGCGCCACCTTTTGCCTCGGCTGCGGCTGGCGCAGACTGCGCTGCTCGATCTCGACGATCCGCAACCGCCTCAGAACGGCGCCACCGATCCGCGCGACGAAGACCGGGTTCATGACCTGCTGGCCGAAGCCCGGCTTGCCAGCAACGACCTCGACCGCAGTCTGTTTCTGGCATTCCGGGACGCTACCGACCGATATGGCAAGGCGGGGCCAGTGCTCGAGGATGCGCTCGGCGGCAAGCTTTCCTACAAGAAACTTATGATCGGCGCCCGCGTGCTTGGCGCGCGGTTTGTGAAGATGAGCGAACCGGGCGAGGCCATGGGCGTCATGCTGCCCAACGCGAATGCCGCGATCGTCACCTTCCTGGCGCTGCAATCGGCCGGCCGGGTCGCCGCCATGCTCAACTACACGGCCGGCCCGGCAGCCATTGTCTCGGCACTGTCGACAGCAAGAATCCGCACTGTGCTCGCCAGCCGCGCCTTTGTCGAAAAGGCCGGCCTCGAAGCCCCGGTCGCCGCCATCGAAAAGGCCGGCATCACCATCGTCTGGCTAGAGGACATGCGCGAAGACATCTCCTGGCAGGAAAAGACAAGCGCTTTCCTCAGATGGCGCAGCCCGTTGCGCGAGGTCGATGCCGGCGATCCGGCGGTCATCCTGTTCACCTCCGGCTCCGAAGGCACGCCCAAGGGCGTTGTCCTGTCCCATCGCAACATCCACGCCAATGCAGCCCAGGCCGAAGCCCGTATCGACATCTCGGTTCGGGACAAGCTGTTCAACGTGCTGCCGGTGTTCCATTGCTTCGGGCTGACCGGCGGCGCCATCCTGCCGCTGCTCTACGGGGTCCGGCTGTTTCTCTATCCCTCACCGCTGCACTACCGGATCATCCCGGCGGTCGCCCGCGAGGTCAAACCCTCGATCATGTTCGGCACCGACACCTTCCTCGCCGGTTACGCCCGCACCGCCAAGGACACGGATTTTGCCAGTCTGCGGCTGATCGTGGCCGGTGCCGAAGCCGTGCGCGCGGAAACCAGGCGGATCTATAGGGAACGGTTCGGCGCGAGCATCGTCGAGGGCTTCGGCATGACCGAAACCGCGCCGGTCGCGGCCGTCAATTCCGGCAGTCACAACAAGGACGGCACGGTCGGCCGGCTTCTGCCGGCGATGGCGCTCAGGCTGGAACCCGTGGAAGGCATCAACGATGCCGGCCGGCTGTTCGTGTCCGGTCCCAATGTCATGCTGGGCTACATGCTGGCGTCCAATCCCGGCGTGCTGCAACCGCTCGCCGACGGCTGGCACGATTCGGGCGACATTGTTGCCGTTGATGAGGACGGCTACATCGCCATCAGGGGCCGTGCCAAGCGGTTTGCGAAGATCGCCGGCGAAATGATCTCGCTCGGCGCCATCGAACTCATGGTGCAGCAGCTCTGGCCCGAGGACTTCCATGCAGCCGTCGCCGTGGCAGACCGCCGCAAGGGCGAGCGCATCGTTCTCGTCACCACCAGAATGCCTGCACTGCGCGAGGAGTTGCGCGACTACTCCCGCCGCTTCGGCGCCACCGAACTGATGATTCCCAACGAGATTGTCAATGTCCCGCAACTGCCGTTGCTGGGCTCGGGCAAGACCGATTACGTGACCGCCCAGAAGATCGCCGACGAATGGATCAGCACCCATCGCGCCGACAAGGCCGAACGATAGAGACTGCCCAACTTACTTTTCGTCCTGGTTGTCAGTCTTTGCAGGAGCATCGTCCCGGGCTTCGGACTTGCCGTTGGCCGATCGCGACTTGGGCCCGTATTTCCGAGACCATGCACGGGCACCGAACGGCAGGGACGCCAGGTAGGCGAGCGCCGTCAAAGTCAGCGTTTCCCAGGTAAAGCTCATCAGCAGCGAAACATAGACCACCGCAATCAGAATGAACGGCATCACCAGGTCGCGGCGCACCCCGCCGCCAAGGCCCTTACCCGAGAACACCGGAACGCGGCTGATCAGCAGAAAACCGATGAACATCGTGTAGGCCGAAGCCGCAAACCCCGTGCTCTGGTCTATCGGCATGCCCATGATGCCGAGATAGACCGGCAGCAACACCAGAAGCGCACCGGCCGGCGCCGGAACACCGACAAAATAATAGCTCTGCCAGGCCGATCGCTTCGGGCTTTCCGAGATCACGTTGAACCGGGCCAGCCGCAACCCGGCAGCGATGGCAAAGACAATGGCTGCAATCCAGCCGAACGAGCGCGCCTGATCCAGAATGAACACATACAGCACCAGCGCTGGCGCGACGCCGAAATTGATGATGTCGGCGAGCGAATCCATCTGCGCGCCGAACTTCGACTGCGCCTTGAGAAGCCGCGCCACCCGGCCATCGACGCCATCGAGAAAGGCGGCAACCAGAACCATGGCGACCGCGAGCTGGATGTGGTTTTCAAAGGCGAGCCGGATTCCGGTCATGCCGGCACAAATCGCCAGAACCGTGATCAGGTTCGGAATGAGCATCCGGAACGGAATTTCGCGCAGCCGTGGTCCACGCCCCTCATCATGGTCGGTCTCGTCCAGACCGTGAGGGTCATAGGGTGGAAACGGCGTTTGCATGCTTGTCTCCCTTGTTCGCCGAGGCAGCCGCTCAGTCGCGGCGGCTGACCACCGGCCCCTTGCTCGATCCGAATTCCGCGAGCATAGTTTCCCCGGCGATCGCGGACTGTCCGACGCTCACCAGCGGCCGTGCCGCTGCCGGCAGGAACACATCAAGCCGCGAGCCGAAACGGATCAGGCCAAACCGCTCGCCGGCATCAAGCTGTTCGTTTTCCTCGGCCCAGCAGAGAATCCGGCGCGCAACGAGGCCTGCGATCTGCACCACACCGATGGCGCCATGGCTGGTCTCGATCACCAGGCCGCTGCGCTCGTTTTCACTGCTGGCCTTGTCGAGCTCGGCATTGAGGAACGAGCCCTGCGAATAGACCTTGCGGACCACGCGGCCCTTCACCGGCGCCCGGTTCACATGGCAGTTGAAGACATTCATGAACACCGAGATACGCAGCATCTCGCCGGTCCCCAGACCAAGCTCGGCCGGCGGCACCATCCGCACCACCGAGGAGACGCGGCCATCGGCGGGGCTGATCACCAGATCCTCGTCGAGCGGCGTGACCCGCTCGGGATCACGGAAGAAATAGGCGCACCAGGCAGTCAGCACCATGCCGATCCAGAACAGCGGATCGGCGATCCAGCCCAGGATCAATGACGCGACGAAGAAGATCGCGACAAACTTGTAGCCTTCCCGGTGAACCGGAACCAGCGTGTTGCGAACGCTGTCGATGATACTCATGACGTTTTCCCTGAAATTCCCTTTGGCCGTGACTACAGCAAATTGCCGGAAAGGGGAAACCACTTTCGGGCCTCCCCTTCATGAAGGACTTAGGCCTGGTCGATTTCCGGCGTCCTGCGCCGTGTCACCACGCCCATTTCATCTTCTTCACGCATCCGCTTGAGCTGTTCCTCGGCCTCGGTCGCCTCCCGCTGACGATCCCACATCGAGGTATAAAGCCCCTTCTGGGCAAGAAGATCAGTATGCCGGCCGCGTTCGGCGATTTCGCCGTTCTTGAGCACGATGATCTCGTCGGCACTGACAACGGTCGACAGGCGGTGGGCAATGACCAGCGTCGTCCGCCCCTTGGAGACGAAGTCCAGCGCCGCCTGGATTTCCTGCTCGGTCGCCGTATCAAGTGCTGAAGTGGCCTCGTCGAGGATCAGGATCGGCGGTGCCTTGAGGATGGTGCGGGCAATGGCAACGCGTTGCTTCTCGCCGCCCGAGAGCTTCAGGCCACGCTCCCCGACCATGGCATTGAAGCCCTCCGGCAGGCCGCGGATAAAATCCCCGATCTGCGCCAGGTCGGCCGCCCGGTTGACCTCATCGTCGCTTGCATCGATCCGGCCATAGCGGATGTTGTAGGCAATGGTGTCGTTGAACAGCACCGTATCCTGCGGGACCATCCCGATGGCCGACCGCAGGCTTTTCTGGGTGACATCGCGCAAGTTTTGCCCATCAATGACGATGTTTCCGGACTGGATGTCATAGAACCGGTACAACAGCCGCGAGATGGTGGATTTGCCTGCACCCGAAGGCCCGACGATGGCAACGGTCTTGCCGGCGGGAACCTCGAACGAGATGCCCTTCAGGATCGGCCGCGCCGGATCATAGCTGAAGTTGACATTGTCGAAGCAGATGGCGCCCTGGTCCACGGCAAGCGGCCGGGCTCCGGGAAGGTCGCGCACTTCCGGCTCGACATCGAGAAGCTCGAACATCTGCTCGATATCGGTCAGCCCCTGCCGGATCTCACGGTAGACAAAGCCGATGAAGTTGAGCGGCACCGACAGCTGCATCAACATCGCATTGATGAAGACGAAGTCACCGATGGTCTGTTCGCCGGCCTGCACGGCCAGTGCCGACATTACCATCATCACCGTCATGCCGACACCGAAGATGACGCCCTGCCCCATGTTGAGCCAGCCGAGCGAGGTCCAGACCTGGGTGGCCGACTTCTCGTAGGATGCCATCGAGACGTCGAAGCGGCGCGCCTCCATCGCCTCGTTGCCGAAATACTTCACGGTCTCGAAGTTGAGCAGCGAATCGACCGACTTGGTGTTGGCGTCGGTGTCCGAGGCGTTCATCGACCGCCGGATCGAAATCCGCCAGTCCGAGGCCCGCACGGTAAACCAGATGTAGAACCAGACGGTGATCGCGGTGACCAGCACGTAGCTCCAGCCATAGGCCAGGCCGAAGATGACGGCCGTCAAGGCGAACTCGATCAGCGTCGGCGCAGTGTTGAGAATGGTGAACCGGACAATGGTCTCGATGCCCTTGGTGCCCCGTTCGATGACGCGCGACAGGCCGCCGGTTCGGCGCTCCAGGTGAAACCTCAGCGACAATTCATGCATGTGCACAAAGGTCTTGTAGGCCAATTGCCGCACGGCATGCTGGCCGACACGGGCAAACAGTGCATCACGCAGTTGGTTGAACCCCCACTGCACGATCCGGACCGCATTATAGGCGATGACCAGCATGACCGGGGTGGCGATCAGCGCCGGCATCCAGGAAACCACATCCGGATTTCCGTTGAGAGCGTCGGTCGCCCATTTGAAGAAATACGGCACGGAGATCAGCACCAGTTTCGACAACACAAGAAACAGGCTTGCCCAAAGCACCCGCATCTTCAGGTCGGGTCTGTCGGCGGGCCACATGTAGGGCCAAAGATTTTTCAGCGTGCCGAAGGGATTGCCCTGGTCGGCCGATACGGTTTTCGAAGCCAATTCAGATGTCCTTGTGTCCGGCCGGGTCCGCCGCGGCAGGCCCCGTCCGATTGTAGTCCGTCAATTCGTCCCGGCCCGCACCCGTACAACTGGCGCCGGCACAGCAGCGATCAAGTGTCGTGCCGATAATGGCTGCCAATTCGCGCAGTGCATCGGAATTGACCGTGTATCTCGAGCTTTGCCGATCGGTCCGGAAGCTTACCAGTTCCGCGTCGACCAGGACCTTGAGATGCTGCGACACGGTCGACTGCGCCAATCCGATCCGACCGACCATGTCCTTGACACAACAGCTGCCAGCGGCTCCAAGGTCCCTCAGCAGTCGCAAGCGCACCGGATGAGCCAGCGCCGCAAGCTTGCGCGCCACTGCCCTGTCCCGATCCGAATTGTCCGTTGCATCAGCCTTCATCGTTAATCGGCGATATACGATGAAGGCTGAAGGGTCAAGCGGCCTACAGGTTTTTATTCCCGTCGAGCAGCTGCTTGTGCATCTCCTCCGCATTGTCCAGCGGGTTCTCAGGCACGGAGAAGACCTGACCAGGCTTGATCCGGTTCGGATCCTGGATCTGTGACCGGTTGGCGACATAGATGGTGGTGTACCGAACACCCTCGCCATAGGTCCGCCGGGAAATCTGCCACAACGTGTCGCCACGGCGGATGATGACCGCACCCGGGGTGGAGGCCAGTGGCGCCTGCAGGATGGTCTTGGGTTCACCGGTCTGCACGGCCGCTTCCGCGACCTGCTCGGTTGCAGCATCCGCCGCAACGGACATGTCTGCCGGTTCTGCGAGTACCGTCTCGGCACGGGTGAGGATTTCACTCATCGCGGACAAGTCCCCGGTGTCAATCATCGCACCGGCGGCACTGGCACCTCCATCAGCATTCGGCACCAGCACTGCAAGCGCCGACTCCGCCTGGATCCGCATTGAGCGGGCGATGGCCATCGCGTCGCTGCCGCTTCCTTCAGGCAGATCCGCAGAGGCCGCGCTCTTGAGTTTTGCGACGGCCTGGTCCAGAGCCTCGGCAACCCGCCCAGGCTCAGGCGCGTCAGCAGCCGACACCATGTTCTTGAGATCTGACAGCGCCTGGAAAGCGTCTTCGCGCATTTTCGACAGGCTGGCGATATCAGGCAGGATCAGTTCGCCTGTGCCAGCAACATCAGCTTCCTGTGTCGCTGCTGGGGCTTCGTCGACGGGATCGGCCTCGGTGGCAACCGGGGCATCGGCCACGGGTTCCGCCGGCGCAACCGCCGCAAGCGCCTCGCCCTCCGGACGGTTGAACGGCACGGTGGCCCGCAAGAGCACATCGCTGCCGCTCGCGTCCATCAGGTCGGCACTGATGATATGATCGCCAACCGAAAGCTCGCTGATAGCCTCAACGATGAACCGTCCGGTCTCGTCCACCTTGTCGGAGCCGATGACAACCCCGTCTGCGGAGACCTGGACGGTGTATCCGGGTGTGGCCGAACCGGCGATGAAAATCCGGTCACCCTCGATTTCAACGGCATCGACCCGCACCGTGGTACCGGCCGGAAGGTCGGGTTGAGCCGCATCTGCGGACGCCTCGGGCGATGCCATGGCAACCTCCTCGGCGGCAGGCTGACCATCCGAAGAGGTCGCGGAATCGCCGGTTGCCGGCATATTCTGGACGCCCGCTATTTCTGGCGCTGATGTGGTCAGCAGTGAAGCCGCATCGGGCAGCGCCGGGGTCTCAGTTCTTTCGCTCGCCCCAGCCACGGCAACTTCCGCCGCCTGCCCCGCTGCTGCGTCAGACTGGGCCGTGCCGGAAGCATCTGACTGCGTATCGCCGGCAGCATCTGCCACCGGTTGGGCGCTAGCGGTCTCATCGCCGGATACCTGCTCCGCAGGCGCGGTGGCAACGTCGGTCGCTTCCTGATCGGTCGGATCCGTGTTCGTGCTGGCCCCATCAGTGTCAGGGGTTGCTGCAGCAACCGGCGCTGTGTCGGCGGCCTGACCGGCGGGAGCCATGGGCTGCGCGATGATCCGGCTTGCCTTGCCCGGTTTGCTGACCATGGCCAGCAATTCGCCACCGGCGCTTTCTGGAATGGAGACCGTGGCGACTTCCTCGGACTGCCGCATCTCGCCGTCTTCTCCGGTGATCCGCAGGGTCAGCTGGTAGTCCCCGGCCGAAAGCGGGGTATCGAGAATGACAGCGAAATCACCGCTGGGACCAACCTGTGTCGAGGCAATCACCGCATCGCCATTCATGATGTCGAGCGTGGTGCCAGGCTCTGCCTTGCCGGCGATCACGGTGGACCCATCAGGTTCGACACGCAGGATATCGAAGCTTGGCATGATCCAGCCATCGGCCACTTCCGCAGGCTCCGACCCCGCTGCCGGCCCCGATTCGGTGCCTGCACCATCCACGGGCAGGTCCTGGTTGCCGGCCGGCGCATCCTCTGCCGGCGCCGTGGCATCGACCATGTTGCTCTTCGGTGTGCTGTCCGAAGCAGTTTCAGCATTATTTTTCAAGAAGTTGGGTGCTAGAAAAAATGCGCCGATGACAATCGCGGCCGCGACACCGAGGAACGCCCAGAAACCGGCATTATTCTTGTTCATTGTCTGCTCCGTGAATACGGCAAAAACTGCGTATGACGGCCGAAAACCTATATGCTTTGGGTACATGGCACAAGAAAAAGCGGTTCGAGCCACCAGCCCGGCCTTGACCAGGGTATCGGGCCGATGTTCAGTGCACCCATGAGCACAAACCCGTCGCGTATCTCTTCCATCTGCGTCTATTGCGGCTCCCAGCCAGGCATTGATCCATCCTACCGGGAAGCCGCCCGCAATCTCGGCCAGGCAATGGCGGAAAACGGCATCGACCTGGTCTATGGCGGCGGCACCAAGGGCCTTATGGGGGCCGTTGCCGATGCGGTGATGAGCAATGGCGGCAAAGCGATCGGGATCATCCCCGAGTTCCTCATGGACAAGGAAGCCTCGCGGCAGGAATTGGGCAACCTGACCGAGTTGCACGTGACCAGCGACATGCATGAGCGCAAGCACATGATGTTCGATCGCTCGGACGCTTTCGTCACGCTGCCGGGCGGCATCGGCACGCTTGAGGAAATCATCGAGATCATGACATGGGCGCAACTGGGCCGTCACACCAAACCGATGGTATTCGCCAATATCGGCGGTTTCTGGGATCCGCTCAATGCCCTGATCGGACACATGAGCTCTCAGGGCTTCATTCACACCGCCCATCTGGTCCGGCCACTGGTCATCGACCGGGTCGAGGAGATCGTCCCGGCCATCCTGTCTGCGGCGGCCTTGACCGCCAACGGGCAAGATGCCGAAGTGATCGCTAAATTATAACATAATCAGCAACTTACAGCGACATCCTTTTCGGCAAAATTTGTCTTTTCCGGCCTTTCCCCGGGCCTGCGTTAGATCTTTTTTAACGCAACTGGCGCCACTATGGTTTCACGGAACAGGCGACATCCGCCCTGCCCTTCTGCAAGAACGCTGAGCCATGATCGGCCCCGGCAAAATCTATTTCCCGGTTCCGGACAGAAGTCCGGCCCGATGACCGAATACTTTACACTCAGCCATTTATCGACATGCAAGGGTCGGGAACGACCTGACGGATTCACAAGATTTCTCTGTGTCCCGCCTCTCATCACAAGCGGAACACGAAGACAGCATTCTCGGACCGGTCCGGTTTTCGGGTCCGGCCCGCTTTCAGATACTGAACAGGCATGATGCCGATCATGGTCCCGCCTCCTCTTAACGCCCGGCGGTCATGGATTCCAGTCGGTTGAGCCGACAGCCTTTTTTTAAAACAAGTGAATTTTGACAATGACGAGTATCATGACCAACACCGCGGCCATTGCCGCGCTTTCCACCTTGCGTGGCATCAACAATGACATGGAAACCACCCAGAACCGCGTCGCCACAGGCTATCGTGTCGCCAGTGCTGCCGACAACTCTGCCTATTGGTCGATCGCAACCACGATGCGGTCCGACAGGAAGGCCTTGGAGACGGTGACCGACGCCCTTGGCCTCGGCGGCGCCATGGTCGACGTCACCTATACGGCCATGGAATCGGCGATCGACATCGTCGACCAGATCAAGTCGAAGATGCTCGCCGCTCTCCAGCCCGGCGTCGACAAGAACAAGATCCAGCTCGACATCAACGAGATGCAGGAGCAGATCATCTCGATTGCCAAGTCCGCCAGTTTTGCCGGCGAAAACTGGCTTTATCACGAATTCGGCCAAAGCAGCCCCGGCATGAAATCGATCGTCGGCTCGTTCAACCGCGATGCCTCGGGCAATGTCAGCGTGACCACCCTGGACATCGACACCGAGTACACCTCACTGATCAAGCTCGGGTTCGGCGGACCGGTCGCCACCAGCGGCAACGGTTACCTCTCGGTCATCAAGGTCGGGGTCAGCTACACCAATTCCGCCGGTGCAACTGTGACCGGCAACACCACAGCCGGCGTCATCGACTTTGACCTGACGACGATGACCCGGGACGAGTTGCTGCTGCAGGTCCAGGCGACCGACGACGCGCTTTTCGAGCTGACCGATGCCTCTTCAAATCTCGGCGCCATCAAGAGCCGCATCGAGATGCAGACGAAGTTCGTCGAGGACCTGGTGGATTCCATCAGCACCGGTATTGGCAGGCTGGTGGATGCGGACATGAACGACGAATCCTCTCGTCTCAAGGCGCTGCAGACCCAGCAGCAACTCGGCATTCAGTCGCTGTCGATTGCCAACTCCAGCTCGCAGGCAATCATTCAGCTGTTCAACTGAGCCAGCACCCGGCCGCAGAGAGAATGAACATGGACCGCGCTCCGCCGGAGCGCGGTTTTTCGTTGGGAGGGACCGATAGACCTCGCGGCCCACCGCGGCGCTTCAGCCAGGCGGATTGACAGCCGTTGCGGCGGCTGCAGCCTGCCGCGCCCGCCGGCTGCGCAGCAGCGATGACGTATAGATTGCCAATGCAATCCAGATCAGCACGAAGGCTGCCAGCTTGTAAGGTCCGAAGGGCTCCTTGAAGGCGAATACCGCGATGAAGAAGATCATCGTCGGGGCGATATACTGCATGATGCCGATGGTCGAGAGCCTGAGAAGCTTGGCGCCATTGGCGTAGATCATCAGCGGCACCGCGGTGACCACGCCGCAGCCCATGAGAAGCAGCATGTCCGCCGGCCCGGTGTCGCCGAAATGGCCGGTGCCATTGATTTCCGTATAGATGATGAAGCCAAGCGCCGGAGCGGTCAGCAGCAGCACCTCGAGAAAGAACCCCTGGTTCGGGCCGACCGGCAGCGATTTCTTGAAGAAGGCGTAAAAGCCCCAGGACAGCGCCAGCCCGACAGACACCCAGGGCACCCCGCCCGATTCCCATGCCAGAATGCCAACCGCCGCCACTGCAAGCGCGATCGCGGCCTTCTGGCGCCCGTCGAGACTTTCCCTCAAAAGGATCGCGCCCAGAAAGATCGAGAACAGCGGATTGATGTAATAGCCGAGTGCCGTCTCGATCGCCCGGCCGGCAGCGATCGACCAGACATAGATGCTCCAGTTGACGGTGATCAGGCCCGCCGTGATCAGCGCCATGCCCATTGTCCGCGGCGACCGGAAGGCGGCCCGGATATCCTGGGTCCGGCCAAGCAGGATCAGCACCACCGCGGCGATCGGCACCGACCAGACCACCCGGTGCGCCACCACCTCGACCGCGGGAATATGGCTGACAGCCTTCATGTAGAAAGGCAGGAAGCCCCACAACAGATAGGCCACGAGCGCAAAGGCGAAGCCGCGCGGCGTGTCTTCATCATAGGCCGCCGGAGCCTTTCTGGTCGCCATTGTCTGTCCCGTTCTCTTGCTGGTTGCGAGGCTCGACGCATATGGCAAGCAGCGTGAATGCACAAATTCATTCCGATGAACAATGGCCCGGGTCTGTCGAGGCCGCTTGCGGAAAAGGCGGCCGGTTCAACCAGTCACCTGTCTGGCCGGGATGGCTTTTCCGGAGAACCCTTAGCCGGGGCATCGGTCAGATGCGCCGGAATATCGCCACGGCTCCCGCGACCAGCGCGGCGTTATCTGCCGCAAGGGTCCCATCAGGCATATGCCGGCAATCCTCGAGACCGATCCGGGTCGAGTAATTGCGTTGGCGTGCGAGCCGGACGAAGTCCCAGGCAGTGGCGTCAAAGCCGTGCAGAAGGATCGATCGCGTTACCGGCGCTCGCGCCAGCACCGCAACAATCCCCTCGGCTAGGGCATATGCAGCAGACCGCTCCTGCTCCTCGATCTCGATGAGAACGCGCAGGACCTTTTGATGATCGGCAAGGGCGACCAAGCGCTCGGCATCGGCGACCGTCGCGAGCCCGGCCTCTATGCCCACGCCGATCGACCGTAAGAGTTCCATAACGCGAGGCGCGTCGGGCTCGGACAGATTGACCGAGGCGTAGTCGGGCAACACTGACCAGTTGGAAATGCAGGCGCGGGTCTTCTCGATATCGTTTTCAATCCATGCGCCGGTCGACACGCCGACCAGCGTTCCGGGGCAGGCTGCACGGACCACTGCAAGCGTCGAATCCACCGCAAGCAGGCTTTCCGCATGATCCCCATTGCGGGGATGAATATGCAATTCCGCAGCACCGGCTTTGATACAGGCGAGCGCATCCGCCGCCATAGCTTCCGGTGTCAGCGGTAGCCCGGGATGAAAATCCGATGGCCTGGCGCCGTTGAGACAGGCCTGCACAATCATCGGCTGCTCCTTAAAAACGATGGGTTAGCACCCTACTCCGCCGCCACCCTGCCCGCCATGTCGCGGTTCTTCATCAGCTTGAACACGATGGAATCCATCAGCGCCTGGAACGAGGCGTCGATGATGTTGTCCGACACGCCCACCGTCCACCAGCGTCCGCCTTCGCCGTCGGCCGATTCGATCAGCACCCGGGTGATCGCCTCGGTGCCGCCATTGAGGATGCGCACCTTGTAGTCGACCAGTTCGAGATCGGCGATCTCCGACTGGTAGACGCCGAGATCCTTCCTCAGCGCGATGTCGAGCGCGTTGACCGGACCATGGCCTTCGGCCACCGACATCATCTCGACCCCGTCGACCGAGAGCTTGACCACGGCTTCAGATACCGTCCGGATCCGGCCCATGGCGTCGAACCGCCGCTCGACCATCACCCGGAAACTGGTCACCGAGAAGAACTCCGGAACCCGGCCGAGTGTCCGGTGCGCCAGAAGTTCGAAGCTCGCATCCGCGCCTTCATAGGCATATCCCGTGGCCTCGCGCTCCTTGACGATGGCGATCAGCTTGTCGAGCTTCGGATCATCCTTGCCGACCGCGATGCCGCGGCGCTTCAGCGCGTTGATGAAATTGGATTTACCACCCTGGTCGGAGACCATCACCTTGCGGAAATTGCCGACGCTTTCGGGCGGCACATGTTCGTAGGTGCGCGGATCCTTGAGCAGCGCCGAGGCATGGATGCCGGCCTTGGTGGCGAATGCCGAAGCGCCGACATAGGGCGATTGCGTCGAAGGCGAACGGTTGAGCAACTCGTCAAAGCCGTGGCTGAGTGCGGTCAGCTCAGCCAGTTTCTCCGGCACAATGCCCGTCCCGAACCGGTCGGCGAACGCCGGTTTGAGCATCAGCGTCGGGATCAGCGTCACCAGGTTGGCATTGCCGCAGCGCTCGCCGATGCCGTTGAGCGTGCCCTGGATCTGCCGCACGCCTGCTTCCACCGCGGCGAGCGAATTGGCCACCGCCTGGCCGGTATCGTTGTGGGCATGGATGCCAAGCCGATCGCCGGGGATACCCTCGGCGATCAATGTTTCGATGATGTCGCGGATTTCCGAAGGCTGGGTGCCGCCATTGGTGTCGCACAGCACGATCCAGCGCGCCCCGGCGTCATGAGCCGCCCTGGCGCAGGCGATGGCATAGGCGGGATTGGCCTTGTAGCCGTCGAAGAAATGCTCGCAGTCGACCATCGCCTCCTTGCCGGCATCGGCAACGGCTTTAACCGAACCCGAAATAGACCCGAGATTTTCGTCGTTGGAGCAGCCGAGCGCCACTTTCACATGGTAGTCCCAGCTCTTGGCGACGAGGCACACCGCATCGCTTTCAGCCTGGATCAGGCCGGCGAGCCCGGGGTCATTCGATGCAGAGACGCCTGCCCGCTTGGTCATGCCGAAGGCCACGAACGACGCCTTCTCCGTCCGCTTTTTCGAGAAGAACGCGGTATCGGTCGGATTGGCGCCGGGATAGCCGCCCTCGACATAATCGATGCCGAACTCGTCGAGCATCTTCGCGATGGCGATCTTGTCCTCGACGGAAAAATCGATGCCCGGCGTCTGCTGACCATCGCGCAGCGTTGTGTCGAACAGGTAGATACGTTGCTTTGTCATGATTTCATTCCGGTATTGACGGGGCGAACACCCCCCTCTGTCACTTCGTGACATCTCCCCCGCAAGGGGGGAGATCGGACGCCGAGATTTTGCAGGGTCCATTCTCCCCCTTTGCGGGGGAGATGTCGGCGCAGCCGACAGAGGGGGGTGTGACGCAGGTACTCAAGCATCGGCCTTCCCCGCAAACCTGTCGGTAGCCCGAACCAGTTGGTCGAGAATCCCAGGCTCGGAAAAGGCGTGCCCCGCGCCCTCGATCAGGTGGAAATCGGCCCGCGGCCAGGCCTTGTGCAATTGCCAGGCGATGCGCGCCGGGCATGGCATGTCGTAGCGCCCGTGCACGATGACGCCGTCGATGTCTGAGAGCCGTCCCGAATCGCGCAGCAATTGCCCTTCCTCGAGCCAGCCGGCATGGACGAAGAAATGGTTCTCGATCCGGGCAAAGGCCAGCGCGAACTGGTCCTCGTGGAACTTGTCGCTGGTCGAGGGTTCAGGCAGCAGCGTGATGGTCTCGCCTTCCCAGCCGCTCCACGCCTTGGCGGCGGCAATCTGCGCGTCACGGTCATTGCCCACCAGCCGCTTGCGATAGGCCGCCATCAGGTCACCCCGTTCGGCCACGGGGATCGGCGCCAGGAACCGCTCCCACTTGTCGGGAAACATTTCCGAGACACCGAACTGGTAGTACCAGTCAAGCTCGGCCTTGGTCAGCGTATAGATGCCGCGCAGCACCAGTTCGCTCACCCGTTCCGGATGCGTCTCGGCATAGGCCAGCGCCAAGGTAGATCCCCAGGAGCCACCGAAGACCAGCCATTTGTCGAACCCGGCCATCTGCCGCAGCCGCTCGATGTCGGCGACCAGATCCCAGGTGGTGTTGTTGTCGAGCGAGGCAAATGGCGTTGAGCGGCCGCAGCCGCGCTGGTCGAACAGGATAACGTCGTAGAGCGCCGGATCGAACAGCCGCCGGTGAACGGGGCCAAAGCCTCCACCGGGCCCGCCATGCAGGAACACCGCCGGTTTGCCGCCGCGGGTGCCGACCCGCTCCCAGTAGATCCGGTGCCCATCGCCGGTGTCGAGAAAACCGGTCTCGAACGGTTCGATCTCGGGGTACAACCCGCGCGGTTCACTCATGCTCTCACCCCCAACTGACCCAGACCACGACGGCCATCGTCACCACGGCCACCAGTACGCCCTTGCCGATCAGGCCGTAAAGCAGCCATTTCGGCATCTCCGTTCCCGGCTTGCGCTCGCTCATGGTTTCGGCTCCGGCCAGGTTTCGGTATCATGGTCGGGATGCTGGTGACTGACCAGTGTCTGCAGAAAGGCAGCCGCATCGGCATCCTCCAGCGTGTGCCGCTCGGGCAGCGCCGGAATGCCGTCGCACCAGATCCGCTTGGCCTCGGTGCCATAGGCGATGGTTGGCGCCACCCTGTCGGGATCGTCAAACGCCAGCACCGACAGCGCCAGGCCGTCGGGTGCCTCATAGGCGAGCGGCGTTCCGCACTTGTCGCAGAACCCGCGCCGCGCCGCATTCGAACTCTGGAACCAGGACGGGTGTCCCCGCGTCCACTCGAAGTCAGCATCGCCGACCGAGACAAGCGCCAGCGCGTGGCTCGCCGAAGCCTTCTGACACATCCGGCAATAGCACACCGACGAGGCGCCGGGCGCGCCCGTCAGCCGGAACCGCACCGCGCCGCACTGGCAGCCGCCGGAATGGATATCCATGCTCATGGCTTTCCCTCCGCCGGCCAGACACTTGTGTCATGATCGGGATGCTGATGATTGGTTGAGGCAATGCTTTCGAGCCCGCCGGGCAGATCGTTACGATCGACGCTCTTTGCCGGCAGCCCGTCAAGAAGCGCATGAAACGGCACTCGCGTTTCCATGCCATCATTGGCGACCGGCGGAAACGCAGCAGGATCGTCGAGGCTGCCGAGCGACACGGCAATTCCGTCTGACTGCAGCGTGTCGAAGAACAGCGGCGTGCCGCAGTCACGGCAGAACCCGCGCCGGACCGGATCGGAAGACCGGAACCAGCCCGGCTCGCCCCGGGTGATTTCAAGCATCTTGCCCGGCGCGAAGCCGAGCGGCATGAAGTAGTTGCCGGCAGCCTTCTGGCACATCCGGCAATGGCACAGATGCGGGTATTCGAGATCCCCCTCGATGCGGTAGCGAACCCCACCGCATTGGCAGCCGCCGGAGTGGGTGGATGTCATGCTCATGCCCTCCCCACCATACGCAAAATATGCATGCAGACATTGTCTATGTCGTGGAGCACATCGTCGTTCCAGAACCGGACGACCTGCCAGCCTTGGCCTTCGAGAAAGCGCGTTCGCACCTGATCATAGGTCTCGTTCTCGGCATGCTGGCTGCCGTCGACTTCGACAATCAGCTTATACTCCGGGCAGGCAAAATCGGCGATATAGCCGCCAATGGGCATCTGACGCCGGAAGGCCAAACCCATAAGGCGATGCGCCCTAAGTTCGTTCCACAGTTTCAGCTCCGCTTCCGTCATGGCATGGCGCATACGGCGCGCATTTAGTCTGAGATGCGGCGGCACTTTGCTGTGTGGCAAGCTACCCCCCTCTGTCACTACGTGACATCTCCCCCGCAAGGGGGGAGATCGGCGTGTCGCGAGATCACGCCCGGACAACCAAACTTCATCTGCAACCGAAACACAACCTGAAAGCGAATAGTTCGTCGCAATGACAGCGAGCTGCCGCTTGTTCAGGACAATGAGACCCGCAACATGTTCAGACCTCGGCCTTTTACCTCGGCCGGAGCCCCAAGCCCCCAATCTCCCCCCTTGCGGGGGAGATGTCGGCGTAGCCGACAGAGGGGGGTGAAGCCCTGCCGTCACCGCCGGACCTCCCAGGTCGTCACCCGCTCACCGGTCTCCGGATCCTTGCCGTCCTTGAGCTGGATGCCCTTAGCCAGCAGCTCGTTGCGGATCCTGTCGGCTTCGGCCCAGTTCTTGGCCTTGATCAACTCAAGCCGATGGTCGACCAGGGCTTGAACTTCAACAGTCGGCTTTTCAATTGCCAAATCGATATGGTGATCGTTGATTTTCGCAATTCGCCATCCATTGCTTGCAAGCTCATCAGAAATCGACGAACACGAACTAGAATCATTGTTAGCGAATGCAATTCCGTAATCAGTGGCGAGAGAGAACATTTTAATGCTCTCTTCACCACCTACTGAATTTGAAGTCACAACGGGATTCGCAGAGAGCATTCTCTCCCCAACAAGACCAAGCAAAGACAGAGATGAATAGAGTTTATCCATTTCGTCTTTATAGTCTTTTCTATCAAAAAACCTTGACAAGAAACTAATTGCATCACTCGTGTTTAAGTCATCACTCAAAGCTTGAAGAACCTCTTCATAAGGATCAGACTCTAGTGTTCGAAATCCAGAATCTTGGTAAACTTGCCAGTTCTCATCACTCCAGTTGGCAAGAGCAAGGCTCCAATATTGCATTGTTGAACGCGCATCCAAGAGCTTCTTAAGGGTCCAATCGATTGGTTGCCTATAGTGAGTTTTAAGCATTGCCAAACGTAAGACCAACCCGTGCCAAGGACCACCTTCCCATCCTGGGAACTCTCCGCGAAGCAACTCCGAGATGGTGACGAAGTTGCCGTCGGATTTTGACATCTTCTTGCCTTCGACCTGCAGGAAGCCGTTGTGCATCCAGAGGTTCGCCATCCGGTCATTGCCGTGGGCGCAGCAGGACTGGGCGATCTCGTTTTCGTGATGCGGGAAGATCAGGTCGAGCCCGCCGCCGTGGATGTCGAAGGTCTCGCCCAGATGATGCTCGCTCATCACCGAGCATTCGATGTGCCAGCCGGGGCGGCCATGGATGGTGATGCTCTCGCCGCCCTCGGTGAAACTCCCGTCCCAGCCGGGCTCGTCGGCGGCCGATTCCTTCCACAGCACGAAATCCGCCGGATTGCGCTTGTGGTCTTCCACCGCGATGCGGGCGCCGGCCTGCTGGTCTTCGAGCTTGCGGTTCGACAGCTTGCCGTAATCGGGCATCGAGCCGACCGCAAACAGCACTTCGCGGCCCTCGCGGCCGGAGGTGACATAGGCGTTGCCCTTATCGATCAGCGTCTGGATCATTTTCACCATGCCGTCGATATGGGCGGTGGCGCGGGGCTCATGCGTCGGTTCTAGGCTGCCGAGTGCTGCCGCATCCTTGTGAAACCGGTCGGCGGTCTTCTCGGTAACCTTGGCAATCGCCTCATTGAGCGGCAGATCGGGATAATCCCTCAACGCCCGGGCGTTGATCTTGTCGTCGACGTCGGTGATGTTGCGCACATAGGTGACGTGATCCGCGCCATAGACATGGCGCAAGAGCCGGAACAGCACGTCAAACACGATCACCGGCCGTGCATTGCCGATATGGGCAAAGTCATAGACCGTCGGTCCGCAGACATACATCCGGACATTGTTCTTATCGATTGGCTGGAACTCTTCCTTGGCGCGCGTCAGCGTGTTCCAGAACTTGAGCTCGGTCATGTCAACTCCCCGATGCCGGCCCCCGGGCCCGGGTCGTTTGTCCTGTTTGGTGAAAGAAGACGAAAACGGCCGAGCCAGCGGTGAGCTAGCGAATAATGATGCCGCAGATGCAGGTGGCGCGTGCGCCGTGTGCCGTTTTCATGCTGTTCTTATCCCCGATTGCATCCGCCCGGTCAAGATCCGGGCAAGCGGCTTTCAGCCGGTGAAGAACCGCACCAGCAGCGACACCGACAAGGCCGCCATCACCAGCGCAATCAGTCCGTCGAGCACGCGCCATGCAGACGGTTTGGCAAACAGCGGTTCGAGCACCCGCGCACCATAACCAAGCCCGAAGAACCAGATGAACGATGCCGCCATCGCACCGATCGCGAACGCCAGCCGCGCGGTGCCCTCGTAGCGGCCGCTCAGCCCGCCGACCAGCAACACCGTATCGAGATAGACATGCGGATTGAGGAAAGTGAAGGCGAGGCAGGTCAGCACCGCAGCCTTCAGCGAACCCGGTCCTGTTTTCGCAGCCTCCAGTGTCGATGGCGAGATCGCCCGCCTGAGCGCCAGGAAGGCATAGACCGCGAGGAATGCCGCGCCGCCAAGCGTCACCAGCGCGATCAGCAGCCCGGACCCGGCAATGATCGCGCCGAGCCCCGCCACACCGAGCCCGATCAGCAGTGCATCCGACAGCGCGCAGATCAGGCACAGGATGAACACGTGTTGTCTGAGCAGGCCCTGGCGCAGGATGAAGGCGTTCTGGGCGCCGATGGCGATGATCAGCGAGCCGCCGAGCAGCAGGCCGGCGATGGCAGGGGCGACGAACGGAGACATGGGGCCTAGAACAGTTTCATCTGGTCGGAATCCGTATCGGCAGTCTTGGGCTTCACCGGCCGTTTCGCCGGTTTTGCCGGCGCAACGGCCGGTTCGGCGTCAGTGGCAGGCTTCTGCACCTCCGGCCCGCTGTTGGCAACCTTGTTGACGAGATCGGAAACACGGATCGCCTCGAAACAATCATCCGGCGCAGGCTGCATCAGGTCGGCCACATGCCGCGGCTCCTGGTTGAGGCAGTCAAGCCAGCGGCTGAAATCCTCGGGCGCAATCACCACCGGCATCCGGTCATGGATCGGCGCAACCTCGCGATTGGGACCGATCGTCAGGATGGCGGCGGTGTCCATCTCCGCCCCGTCGGCGCTCATGTAGGTTTCCATCAGCCCGCCAAAGGCAACAATGCCGCCAGCTCTGGGCCTGATCCAGTAGGTAACCGATTTTTCCTTCGAGCCCTTAGGCGGCCGCCGCCACTCGTAAAAACCCGAGGCGGCAACGAGGATTCGCCGGTGCCGCATGGCGGCGCGGAACGAGGCCTTTTCAGCCGCCGTCTCCGAGCGCGCATTGATCAGCAGCGGAAAATCGGCCGGATCCTTGACCCATCCCGGCAGGAACCCCCAGCGCGCCAAGAGCGCCCGCCGGTCGGTGCGGTTGTCGCCCTCCTCGCGGCGCCTGTCGCCGGCAATGATCAGGATCGGCTGGGTCGGCGCGATATTGTAGCGCGGCGGGAAACCCTCGATCTCCTCGAGCCCGAACAGCTCCTGCACCTCCTGGGGGGTTGCCGTAAGTGAAAAACGTCCACACATTGCCAATCCATGACTGAGGACAGGAACAGGGTCAAGCAATGAGCATAAAGTCCGGCAAGGCCGGCCCGAAAGCAGCCCTTGCCGTCTCGGTGGCGCTCGAACGCGATGGCAAGTTCCTGCTGGTGCTGCGCGCCAACCCGCCGGCGCAAAATCTCTATGCCTTCCCCGGCGGCAGGGTCGATCCGGACGAGACACTCGAACACGCGGCCCTGCGCGAACTCGCCGAAGAGACCGGCCTGAAAGCGATCAATCCCCGCCCCTTCGCCACTTTCGACCTCGGCTCCGATGCCCCGGGAGAAGACAGCAAGTCGCATTTTTTCCTGACGGTCTTCCTTGCCGAAGATACTGGCGGAGACCCGGTAGCAATGGATGATGCCAGGCAGGTCGGCTGGTTCACGCCGGAAGAAATCCGTGGCCTGCCGGTGCCGCAAAGCATGGTCGACTGCATGGACATGCTCGAGGGCAAGCGCCCGGCGGTGTGAGATCACCGGACGGCGCAGTGTGCCGCGCCTCGAAACCGAAGCGCGGCGTTCTTGCATTTACACGAAGCTCACGAACTCTTCTCTCGGGCGCCGCACCTTCTTCAGCTTTACCAGCCAGTCGCCCTCGCTGTCACGGTAGCCCAGCGGCACAAGCGTCACCGAGCGCAAGCCTCGTGCCTTCAGCCCGAGGATCTCATCCACTTTCTCAGGATCGAAGCCTTCCATCGGCGTCGCGTCGACTTCCTCGAAGGCCGCGGCCGTCAGTGCAATGCCCATGCCGATATAGGCCTGGCGCGCAGCGTGCTGGTAATTGACATCCGCCTCGCGTGGAACATAGCCGCTCAGCAGTTTCTGCCGGTAGGCTTCCCAGCCCTCATTGGTGAAACCGCGTTCGTCGTTGACCAGGTCGAACATCGCGTTGATCCGGTCCTCGGTGTAGTTGTCCCAGGCGGCGAAAACCAGCAGATGGGAGCCGTCGGTGATCTGCGCCTGATCCCAGGCGACTTCGCGGATCTTCGCGCGGACCTCCGGGTCGGTCACGACGATGATCTCGAACGGCTGCAAGCCGCTCGAGGTGGGCGCAAGCCGCGCGGCTTCCAGGATCTTCTGGAGCTTTTCTTCGGGAACCTTCTTCTCAGGGTTCATTTTCTTGGTGGCATAGCGCCAGTTGAGTTTTTCAAGCAGCATTTCCAAGGGCCTTTCAGACTGTGATTGGTCTCGTCGTCCCTGCGTCCGGCGATAATGGGAGGATCCACCGTGGCGCAGTTCTCGGCGAAGTGCCCGGCCCAGATATGCATCAGAGAAATTGCTGCAAGTAGGCACATTTTGCATACCACCCCGCCGCGACCGGCGTTCACACGGACCCAATCTGGGAGTTTGAACAGCCGGAACATTGACCTTTCGGGACGACTCGGGCTCGGAGAGGGAACCAATTTGGCGTCTGAAAAAACAGCGCGACCATGAGCGGCAACCGTCCCTGCTTCTCGTTGTAAAAGGAATGCGGAATGCACCCGGAAATGATGATCCTCGATGGCGGCATGAGCCGCGAACTGATGCGGCTCGGCGCCCGTCTGGTACAGCCGGAATGGTCTGCGCTGGCGCTGATGGAAAGTCCTCAAATCGTGCGTCAGGTGCATGCCGAGTTCATCGCGGCCGGTGCCGACGCGATCACCACCAACAGCTACGCACTGGTCCCCTTCCACATCGGCGAGGACCGGTTTCGGGCCGATGGGGCCTCCTTGATTGCCCTGTCGGGACAGCTGGCGCGGGAAGCGGCCGACGCGGCCGAAGGCCGCAAGGTGCTGGTTTGCGGCTCCCTGCCGCCGATTTTCGGCTCATACGAACCTCAGAATTTCAATCCGGCGCGCGTGCAGGACTATTTGCAGGTTCTCGTGGAAAACCTTGAACCCCACGTCGATGTCTGGCTCGCCGAAACCCTGAGCCTGATTGCCGAAGCCGAGGCGGTGACAAAGGCGGTCAAGGCCAACGGCAAGCCCGTGTGGGTATCCTTCACCCTCGATGACAAACCCGGTGCGACCGGCGCCGAACCGGCCTTGCGCTCTGGCGAGACCGTGGCCGAGGCGGCCCGCTGGGCTGCAGCGAACGGCATCCAGGCACTCCTGTTCAATTGCTCCAAGCCCGAGGTCATGGAACCGGCGATCCGGACAGCCGCATCGATTTTCAGCAATCTCGACGTCAGCCCCAGGATCGGCGTTTACGCCAATGCGTTCGACGAGGAGACGGACGAGAAGAAGGCAAATGACGGTTTGAGCGGCATGCGGGCAGAGCTCGACGGCGATGGCTATCTCGGCTTTGCCCGGAATTGGACCGAAGCCGGCGCAACCCTGGTTGGCGGGTGTTGCGGTATCGGCGTGGAGCAGATCGGCCTGCTTGCGCAAGAGCTCAAGGCCTGAAGCCGTTCAAGCAAATGTGAGCCGGCTTGATTGGCCGGTTTGCCAATTTTCGCCGATCATCCGCCCATGAACAGGTTCGGCCCACCCAGATCGATACGCGTGTTGCATGCCAGGCTCACCGGCATCATCAGCATGGCGCTGGTTGCCGGGCTTTTCCTGGCGGCTTCAGCCGTCGGTGCCGCCGCCGATCCGGACCGCTGGCGCGCCGAAGGCTGGAAGACTGATTTCTCGAAGTCCGGCATCGATTATTCAAGCGTCATGTCGGGTGGCCCGCCAAGGGATGGCATTCCGCCGATCGACGATCCGTCGTTTCTGCCGGTGTCTGAAGCCTCCGGTCTTGATGCGAAGGAACCGGTGATGTCGGTGGCAATCGACGGCCAGGCCCGCGCCTATCCGCTGCGCATCATGATCTGGCACGAGATCGTCAACGACATGCTCGCCGGCCAGCCGATCTCGGTCACCTACTGCCCGCTGTGCAATGCAGCTATCGTGTTTGAACGGACGGTCGAGGGAACGATGACCAGCTTCGGCACCACCGGCAAGCTGCGCAATTCCGACCTGATCATGTACGACCGGGAAACCGAAAGCTGGTGGCAGCAATTCACCGGCGAGGCGATTGCCGGCGCCCGGACCGGCACGATGCTCAAGGTCATCCCCTCGCGGCTTGAATCCTGGCAGAGCTTTCGCGAGCGTTTCCCCGATGGCCAGGTGCTGGTGCCCGGCAATCCGGGCCTGCGTGACTACGGGCGCAATCCCTACGCCGGCTATGACAGCTCGGCCGTGCCGTTTCTTTACCGCGGCCCGATGCCCGATGGCATCTCGCCGCTGTCCTATGTCGTCGTCGTGCGCGACGCATCGGAGCCACTGGCGGTTTCGCTGGACCGGCTGCGCCGCGAGGAAAAGATGGAAATCGACGGGGTGGAAATCGAATGGGTGCCCGGAGTCCGCTCGGTACTTGACACCAGCTCGATCGAAGAAGGCCGCGAGATCGGAAGCGTCAACGTTACCCGCAATGGTGCCCCCCTCGTCCACGAGTTGACGTTTGCTTTTGTCGTCGGCGCATTCCTGCCCGAAATCAGCATCCTCAAATAGCTTGCGCACTCCCGCATGGGATTTCATCGGGCCATGTCTTGGTGTATGGGAGCCGTCATGATCCGCCGCTCGCTCCTGATCCTTACCCTTCTCACGCCCCTGCTGACGGCCCTCGGCTCCCAGCCGGTTCTGGCGCAGGAAAGCGATGGCGCGGACGCAGCCGCTTTGAACCTGCCGCCGCCACCCTATGAGGACAGATTGCTGCGACTGGCCGAAATTCTCGGGTCGATCCAGTATCTGCGCAACCTGTGCAATTCCGAGGGCGAGACCGGGTGGCTCGAAAGCATGCAGGCCCTGCTCGACAGCGAGACCGCCGACGAACCGGAGCGTCGCACACGGCTGACTGCCGGATACAATCGCGGCTTCCGCACATTTGCCTCGGTTTACACCACTTGCACCTCATCTGCCCTGGTTGCCGAGCAACGATACCGTCACGAAGGTGCAACACTTATCGCTGAAATTGTCGCCCGCTACGGAAATTGACATTTTGTTAACTGATATCGCCTCTGCCCCGTGCCGAAACGCGTCAAGCCGTGCTAGGGTGTTAACGACATAGTAAGTAAGAGTTGTTTCGCATGACACATCCCACAGCGCACACGCCCGACGAACTCGATGATCTGATCATCCAGGAAAAGCTCCAGGTTGCTCTCGAGTTACAGCATGATGCATGGGCCGAGAGTGCGGCCGACGGCATCGAACCGGAGATCATCGCCGATGCCGCGATGATCACCGCCATTCGCGAAACGGTGCGCGCACTGGGCGAGGATCAGGCGGAAGCTCTGGTGGAATCGCTCAGGGGACGCATTCTGGCCGGCGAATTCTCTCCGGAACGCACCCTTCAGTAGGATGACCGGCGGGGAGCCAAGTGGTGATCAAGGGCAGGCGCTGCATCCCGACCAGTTTGAGCTTGAGACTATCGGCTGTGGCCGCGCTGCTGACGGTCAGCCTTGCCGGACAGGCATTCGCGCTGAGCGAACTCAAGCCGGTGCAGCCTGCCTCTGACGAGGTGGAACAGGGTCCTTCGCTGCCACCGCTTGAAGAACCGACCACCGGCATCGATGGCGGATTGCCGCAGCCCGGCCCGATCATCCGCGAATTGCCTCAACCGCAGACCGGCGAGATCACTGGAGCCGACACAACGGCCGGCGAAGCACTGGCTGTCGACATCATCACCGATCCGCAACAGCTGCCTGAACCGGCACGGCGCATGCGCGAACTGATCCTTGATGCCGCAACCACTGGAGATCCCGAAAAGCTCCGCGCGCTGCTTGGAACAGGGCCGAATGCCACCCGGCTTGCCTTCAGTGATATCGAGGGCGATCCGGTGGACTATCTGCGCTCGGTCTCCGGAGACAGCGAGGGCCACGAGATACTGGCCATACTCATCGATCTGCTCAATGCAGGCTTTGTCCGTTTCGATGCAGGGGAACCGAGCGAAACCTATGTATGGCCCTATTTCGTCGCTCTGCCGCTTGACGGCCTGACCGCGCCGCAACGGGTCGAGTTGCTACGGCTGGTCACCGCCGGCGATGTCGAGGACATGAAGGCCTATGGTGCCTACAATTTCTACCGGGTCGGAATTTCGCCCAACGGCGAATGGCGCTTCTTCATGGCGGGTGATTGACCGGCCGGCTCTTGCCGGGCGCGTTGCGACTGCATACCTAGTGACCAGCCTCGCCTTCCACGCACCATCCGCAGTCCAACCCCGGAGAGCCGCACCGTGCCAGCCCTGATCCTTCCCGACCGGAGCCTCATTCGCGTGGAGGGGGCGGATGTGCAACATTTCCTGCAGAACCTGATCACCACCAATATCGACGCCATCGCGCCCGGCGAGGCCTGGCCGGCCGCCTTGCTCACACCGCAAGGCAAGATCCTTTTCGACTTTCTGATCTCGAAGTCCGGTGAGACCGGCTATGACTGCGACATCCGCGCCGATCAGGCAGCCGATTTCATCCGCAGGCTGACACTCTACAAGCTGCGCGCGTCTGTCGAATTCAATCTTCTCGAGGATCAGCCTGTGATTGCCGCCTGGGATGAAGACGCGCCGCAGGGCGCATTGCGGGATCGCAGGTTTCCTGAAGAAGCCCACGTCTGGCGGCTTTATGGCAACGAAGCCATGCCTGATGGCAAGCCGGCTGACTGGAACGCGGTCCGGATCGCCCACGGAGTGGCTGAATCAGGCTCGGATTTCGCACTCTCGGATGTTTTCCCCCACGACGTGTTGATGGACAGGAATGGCGGCGTTGATTTCCGGAAGGGCTGTTATGTCGGCCAGGAGGTTGTTTCCCGCATGCAGCACCGCGGCACAGCCAGGCGCCGTGTAGTGACACTGACGGCACAGACCGACCTGCCCGCCCGCACCAGGACCGAGAACGGCAATGAAGATGAACTGAGCATCATGGCTGGCGGCAAGCCGGTCGGCAGCATCGGCTCGACCGCCGGCGGGTCGGCGCTCGCAATCGTGCGAACCGACAGGGTTGCCGACGCTCTCTCGCAGGGCACTCCCCTGACCGTAGGAGACGCACAGGTAACATTGAGCTTGCCAGGCTGGACCGGTTTGTCCTTTAACAGCGGCGACACAAACACGCCGGACAAGTGATCAATGCCTGCAAGAGAAAAAGCGCCCCGTGCCTGGCAACGCATGCTTTCGGGCCGGCGGCTCGACCTGCTCGACCCCTCGCCGCTCGATGTCGAGATTTCCGACATTGCGCAGGGGCTGGCGCGGGTCGCGCGCTGGAACGGCCAGACCCGTGGCGATCATGCGTTTTCGGTGGCGCAGCATTCGTTGATGGTCGAGGCGATTGTCGGACGGATCTCGTCCGCTTCGCCCCAGACCCTCCTCCTGGCGCTGCTGCATGATGCCCCCGAATATGTGATCGGCGACATGATCTCGCCGTTCAAGGCCGTCGTCGGCGGCGGCTACAAGACGGTGGAAGCAAAGCTCGAGGCAGCCATTCACCTCCGTTTCGGGCTGCCTCCTGCAGCTCCCAAGGCGATCAAGGCGCTGATCAAGCGGGCGGACCGGATCGCCGCCTATTTTGAGGCGACCGAACTGGCGGGATTTCAGCCCAGCGAGGCACGGGCCTTCTTCGGGCCACCCCGCGACATAAGCCGCGACATGGTGGATGTGTCGCCGCGCTCCGCGGCAGAGGTCGAAAAGATGTTTCTCGCGCGCTTTGAGACCATCGAAGCCCTCCGCCGGGCCGGGAAAGGCTGAGACATGTCCTACATCGTCATCTGCCGCCTCAATCAGATCGCCGAATCGGCCGTGCTGCATGGCGCGCGCGAGATGGTCAGTCTGCTGGCGGAGAACCAGGATTTTCATCGGCCCGGTGTCATCGATGAAGCCCGGCACCTCAAGCTTGGCCTCAATGACATCGCCGAAGCCCGCCCCGGCCTGACGGCACCCGGTGAGATCCACGTCGACCGGCTGATCCGGTTTGCCCAGGGCTGGGACCAGCGCGCACCTCTGGTGGTTCATTGCTGGCTGGGGATTTCCCGGTCACCCGCAGCCGCGGCCATCACGGCACTGACACTCGAACCCGACCAGGACGAGATGGCATTGGCCGAACGGCTGCGCACCGCCTCCCCCTTCATCACCCCCAATCCGCGGCTGATCGAGATCGGTGACGCCATGCTGGGCCGGGGCGGACGGCTGATCCGCGCGATCAGGGCAATCGGGCGTGGCGCGGACGCTTTCGAGGGAAACAGGTTCTGTTTTGCCATCAGGCCGGGCGAGGAGGTGCCGCCGGCAACGCCGGACCGCCCCAAGGGCACGGGCTGACACAGCCATGGAGCGAGACCGCCATGCAAGCTGATCGCATCCCCCCGCTCCGCATCGGATTGAATGCGGCCATCGTTGCCGTCACCAACCGCACGCCAAGCATTCTGACAGTCCCGGCAACGCCCGGCGACGGTCCCGCAGACGGGCTTCCCTTCGGTCCGTTCGATCCGGTGCGGCACAGGACCTTCGAAGCCAGCCTCCGGGGCAGCGTCGAAAGCCAGACCGCGCTCAACCTCGGCTATGTCGAACAGCTCTACACATTCGGCGACCGCGGGCGCCAGATGGATTTCGATGAAGCGCGCGACGGCAGCCCGCACCTGGTCTCCGTCGGCTACCTGGCGCTGACCCGCGCCGATGCCGAAAATCCCGAAGCATTGCACGCGACTGGCGCCCGCTGGCGGGACTGGTACGAACTTTTCCCCTGGGAGGACTGGCGCGAAGGCCGGCCCTCCATGCTTGACGCGTCCATCCTTCCACGCCTCAAGCCCTGGGCCGAACAGCCGGCCGAACGCCCGCAGAATCCAAGTCGCAAGGCACGCATCCGCCTTGCGTTCGGGCTGGGTGATTTTCCCTGGGACGAGGAGCGTGTGCTCGACCGCTACGAGCTGCTCTACGAGGCCGGCCTGCTCGCCGAGGCCGTGGCCGACCAGAGGGTGAAATCGACCGGGCTGGCATCTGCCCTGGGTCGCGCCATGCGCTTCGACCATCGCCGCATCGCCGCCACCGCAGTCCAGCGGCTGCGCGCCAAGATCAAGTACCGCCCGGTGATCTTCGAACTGATGCCACCCGAGTTCACCCTGACCGAATTGCAAACCACCGTCGAGGCCATCTCCGGCAGGCACCTGCACAAGCAGAATTTCCGGCGGCTGGTTGAGGGCGCGGAACTTGTCGAACCGACGGGCGCTTCAAGCTCCGCCACCGGCGGCCGCCCCGCAGCCCTCTACCGCTTCCGCGCCAAGATCCTCGAGGAACGTCCCGCCCCGGGCCTGAGACTGGGCGGGCGGGGATAGAAGATCTCTTGCCAAACACCTGTGATCTGCGAAAACCGGTTCGCATCAACGTCGTCAATCATCAATCGGGCACCGACGACAGGCCGGCCGGTGCCTGGACCGGCACTCCACGCACAGCCGGTTACTGCCAGAGTACTCCTGACCATGATCCCCATTCTTTCGGTTCTCATCCCCACCATGGGAGTAATCACGCTCGGCAGGGTCTTCCGGGAACGCCTGAGCGTGGAAGCGTGGCGGGGCATCGACCGGCTCAATTTCGAACTGCTGTTTCCCTGCCTGATCTTTTCTGCCGCAGCGTCTCGCGCGATTTCGCTTGATGATGCGGCGGTGATCGGTGCCGGAGTCTGGCTGATCCTGACCCTTGGCCTTTCTCTGGGCTGGCTGCTAAGACCGTTCGGACCCAAGAAGTTTCTCGATTTCGCCGGTGCGTGGCAAACGGCATGGCGTTTCAACACCGCGATCGCCTTCGTTGCCGTCAGCGCTGTCGGCGATGCCGCGACCCTGATGTCTGTGGCCGTTGGTTTCGCAGTGCCGCTGGCCAACGTGTTTGCCATCACGGCGCTGTCGCGCGGCAGCGGGCTGGGCCCATTGGGAGTCCTCGGCCGGATAGCCCGCAACCCCTTCTTCATCGCGTCGGTGGCGGGCATGTGTGTGGGAGCGACCGGCATCTCCCTGCCGGAGGTTATCCAGAAAGGTGTCGACTATCTTGCCGGCGCCGCCATTCCCATTGCGCTGATGGCAGTCGGCGCCACCATGGATTGGGGCGCCCTGGTTCGCCTAAACCGCTTTACCGGCGGCATCACGGCGATCAAGCTGGCAATCCTGCCGGCACTGACATGGATCGGCGTTTCGCTCGCGGGGTTGCCGACAGCCCACGCCAATGTGCTTGTCGTCTTTTCGGCCCTGCCCACCGCCTCCGCCGCACATGTGCTGGCATCTGTCTATGGTGCCGAAAGGCGTCTGCCGGCAACTTTGATCGCCCAATCGACGCTGCTTTCAGCGATCACGCTTCCGCTTTGGATCTATTTCCTGACCTGATTGAGGTCAGGCCAGGAAATACCGGTTGCGATGCGCGGTACGCGGGTGGAACGCCGTCATGGCAAGCTTTCCATCCATTTGCGCAGCTTGTAGGCCGTCGTGGTCTCGTCGATTTCGACATCCTCGAAGCGAACCGGATCACCATCGGCGATGGCGCGCTTGAGCTTGACGTCGTGTGCCAGACCCAGGGGAAGATAGCCGGCAGCCACGGAAGCCTTGGCCGGGCGCAATCCGCCGGTCACGGTGTAACCGCCCTCCCCGTCGAGAATCTCGCCCGCCATGAGGTCACGCTTGGCAATCGCCGCAACATCGCCGTTGAAGCATCGCGCAACCCCCGTCGGCTCTCCACGCAAGCCCACCGAGGCGACCGAAACCGGAAGTTCCAGCCCGATCAGATGCCAGCGCTTGTAGAGCGACGAGTAGCGGCCGCTGTCATCGGTCCTGACCAGATATTCCTGGAAGCAGTTGCGCAGATACTCGGTCTCACCCTCGAACACCACCCAGACGCCCTGCCTGACGTCGTAAGGCACCGGCTTGCCTTCACGCGTGAGAGCCGAAGCGACCTCGACCATGCCCTTTTGCTCGAGCGCCCCGCCTTCGGATTTCGGTCGCATGATGTTGGCCAGATCCTCGGCGCCGCCGACCGGGTACTGCAACCCGTTTGACGGCACAAGAAGACCGGTGGCATTGGCGATTGCCGAGGACTCGATCGCCGGCTTGGAGCCGTCCAGAAACGAATTGAACATCTTCGGGTTCAGCCGCCCGCGTTCGGCGGCCTCTCGGGTGACGCCCCAATGATCCCAAACAGTTTCCGGTGTGGATTTTCGGAATTCGGGCAGCCATTTGTGTCCGCGTCCGGCGGCCGTCACGGTAAAGCCGCAGGTACGCGCCCAGTCGACCAGATCGCAAGTCAGTGCCGGCTGGTCGCCATAAGCCATTGAGTAGATCACTCCGGCCTCTGCGGCCTTGCGCGCCAACGCATAGCCGCAAAATGCATCCGCCTCGACAGTGACATTGATCACGTGCTTGCCGTGGGCGAAAGCGCCCAGAACATGGTCGATCGCAGCCACCGGCGCGCCGGTGCATTCAATGATGATGTCGATCGCCGGATGCGCGACCAACGCCTGCCAGTCATCGCCGACATGGGTGGTTTTTCCCCGGGCCGCCTCATCCAGCGACGGGGCGCCGAACTGCTCCGGCGGCCAGCCGACAAACTCCATGTTCGACCGCGCATTGGCGGGCGACAGGTCGGCCACGCCGATCAGGTGAATACCGCCAAGCTTGCGCACCTGCGACAGGAACATGGTGCCGAACTTGCCCGCTCCGATCATCCCGATTCGGATCGGATTGCCATCCTCGGCGCGTTTGCCCAACATCGAAAACAGGTTCATCTGGCTTTCTCCTCCCCTGGTCAGCCGGTCACAACCGGGGCTCCTCAACCCTGTTGCGCCAGCCTTCTACAACAATCCATGGCCCGGAGCGAGAGGCCCGTGTCGGCAGCTTCTGAGAGAAACCTGACCCTGCGGTTTACAATCACACACCCGCCGCGTTAGCCTTTGGTCGCAATCAAGGCCGTGTTCGGCGTTGGTGAAGCATCACAAGCCTGAAACACCCGGCAGCCTGAAACAGTAACCAGAAATCGGCAGAAAAATGCCGGCCGGGAACAGACGGGGGAAAATCAATGTACAAGAAAATCATGGTGCCCGTGGATCTCGCACACGCTGAAAAGTTGTCACATGCTCTGGATACGGCGGCAAGCCTTTCCAAACTCTATCAAGCACCTGTTACCTATGTGGGCGTCACGGCCTCGACGCCTGGACCACTTGGCCACAATCCGGGGGAATACGATCAGAAGCTCGCCGCCTTTGCTGCCGGACAGGCCGATGCCCACGGCATCGAAACCGGCAATGTCACCGTGGTCAGCCATGACCCGGCGACCGATCTTGACGATGCGCTGATCAGGACGGTGAAAGAAACCGGAAGCGATCTCGTGGTCATGGCGACGCATATTCCCAACGTCGTCGACCACGTCTGGCCGTCCAACGGCGGCAAACTGGCGACGCATACCGATGCGTCTGTCTTTCTCGTCCGCGGCTAGTCCCCGACAGGAAGCACCTGCAACAAACATAACAATACGGGAGAAGACCCCATGAGTGACCCCAACGAACAGGGTATTCCGGCGCCGGAAGGGCCAGCCAACCTGATCGACACCGAATACGAGGTCGGCCAGGACAATGTCGAAGTGTCGGTCGGCCCGTTCGGCCTCGACATCCACAATCCGGTCTTCGCAATCTCCGGATTGACCATCATCGCCTTCGTCTTTGTCACGCTTGCGTTTCAGGAGAGCGCCGGGGCGGCCTTCGGCGACCTGCGCGACTGGCTCACCGGCACATTCGACTGGTTCTTTCTCACAGCCGCCAATATTTTCGTGCTTTTGTGCCTTTTCCTGATCGTCTCGCCCTACGGCAAGGTGCGGATCGGCGGCAAGGACGCCACGCCTGACTATTCCTATACGGGCTGGTTCGCCATGCTGTTTGCCGCCGGCATGGGCATCGGCCTGATGTTCTACGGCGTCTCCGAGCCGATCTCGCACTTCTCGTCCTCGGTCGCAGAAGGCGCCGGTTCGCCGGACAGCTGGGCGCCCCTGGGGGGAGCGGCCGGCAACACCGCCGAGGCGCGCGATCTCGGCATGGCCGCGACAATCTTCCACTGGGGCCTGCACCCATGGGCGATCTACGCCATCGTCGCCCTGGCGCTGGCGCTGTTTTCCTACAACAAGGGCCTGCCTCTGACCATGCGTTCGGTGTTCTATCCGATCTTCGGAGAGCGCGTCTGGGGCTGGACCGGTCACATCATCGATATCCTGGCCGTGTTTGCGACATTGTTCGGCCTCGCCACATCCCTGGGCTTCGGAGCGGAACAGGCCATGGCCGGCCTCGACCACATCTTCGGCATCGGGGTCAGCGATGTCTCCAAGGTCGTGCTGATCGTGGCGATTACCGGGGTGGCCCTGGTCTCGGTGGTGGCGGGCCTCGATGCGGGCGTCAAGCGCCTGTCCGAGATCAACATGATACTCGCAGCCCTGCTGTTGGTCTTCGTGCTCATCGTCGGGCCGACCGTGGCGATCTTGACCGGCTTCTTCCACAATCTGTATGAGTATGCACGCTATCTGCCCGAGCTCTCCAATCCGTTCGGCCGCACCGACGACAATTTCCGGCAGGGCTGGACGGCGTTCTACTGGGCCTGGTGGATTTCCTGGTCGCCCTTTGTCGGCATGTTCATCGCCCGGGTCAGCCGCGGCCGCTCGGTGCGCGAGTTCATAACCTGCGTGCTGATCATTCCGTCGCTGGTCTCGGTGTTCTGGATGACCACCTTCGGCGGCACTGCGATCGACCAGCTCGTCAATGACGGTTACCAGGTCGTGGTCGATGCGCCGCTCGAACTGAAGCTCTTCGCCATGCTCGAAGCGCTGCCCTTGCAGCAGATCACCTCGTTCATCGCCATCGTGCTTGTGATCGTGTTCTTCGTCACCTCGTCGGACTCCGGTTCGCTGGTGATCGACACCATCACCGCGGGCGGCAAGATCGACGCGCCGGCGGCGCAACGCGTATTCTGGGCCTGTTTCGAAGGTCTGGTCGCCATCGCGCTGCTTTTGGGCGGAGGGCTTGCGGCATTGCAGGCAATGGCGGTCTCGACCGGCTTCCCCTTCACCATCGTGCTGCTGCTCGCCTGTTTTGCCATCCTCAAGGGATTGCACAGCGAACCGCGCTGACACAGCAAGGGCCGCCGTTGAGAACGGCGGCCCTTTTGACTTCCGACGCCGTACGAATCCGCAAAGCATCCGCCAGGCACCGTCTGGCTGACACGCTGCAAGTGCTCAGGCCGGATATCCGCTGCAACTGCTTCCGGCCAACTGCAAACGGGGCGGGCTTATTTTGTCCCTCGGACCTGACGGCCTCGCAACAGAATGAACAGGCCCGAAGCAACGATCAGCCCCGACCCGACCATCATGGCGAGGCTCAGTTGCTCGTCAAACAGGATGATCCCCAGCGCAATTCCGAACAGCAGCCGCGAATAGCGGAAGGGAGTGACCGCCGACACCTCGCCAGTCCGCATGGCTTTCATCAGGCATGAATAGGCGATTACCCCGGACAGGACAGCACCCAGGGCATAAAGCGAGGTCACCCCATCCGGCATCACGAACGGCACGCCCTGCCATGCTGCATAAAACCCGCCGGCAACCATGATGGGGAGGAATCCGTACAGCCCGAGGATCGCTGTGCTCAGCTTGGCCGGCGCGGCACGGCTTGCCAGGTCACGGCCGGCAAAGCCGATCATCCCGGCGACAGCCAGCAAGGACAGGGCGGAAAAGCTGTCCGTACCCGGCTGGATGATGATCACGACCCCGGCGAGCCCGACGAAAATGGCGCTCCACCTGCGCCAGCCGACCTTTTCGCCAAACACCAGTGCCGCCCCGGCGACCACCACAAGCGGTGCTGCCTGCAGGATGACGGTTGCCGCCGACAGTGGAATCAAGGACAGCGCAAGCACGTAGAACAGGCGACCGATGATCTCGAAAACCACGCGAATCCACATCGGCCGGGAAATCACGTCTGCACTGTACAGCGGTTCCCTGTTGTAGAGCGCCAGCGATGCGAACACCAGCGCACCGCCAAGGCCAAAGATGACAAGCACCTGGCCGACCGGCAATGTCACTGACGCAGCCTTGATGAAGGCATCTTCGACGGCGAACACCGCCATCGACGCGATCATCCAGCCACTGCCGACAAGGTTGGCCTTGAGATCGGTCGCGATATGTGTGGTCACGGAAATTCCAGTGCGGTTTGCGGCACGGACAGCAAGGCCAGGCTCGCTGGTCGCACCGCTTTGCCCTGATACGACAAGTCTGCTGGCATAGCCTCAGTCGATCGCCATATCCAGCCCGATATCGAGCGTCGGGGCGGCCATGGTGACCTTCGAGGTCGAGATATAGTCGACGCCGGTCTCGGCAATGGCCCTGATCGTGTCGAGATTGACGTTGCCCGAGGCCTCGAGAATGATCGGGCCGCCACTCCTGGCAGCGTTCATCGCCACCGCCGCGCGCAGTATGTCGGGACCCATATTGTCGAGCAGACACACATCGGCCCCTTCGGCCAGCACCTCGGCGAATTGCTCCAGCGTATCAACCTCGATCTCGACCTTGACCAGATGCCCTGCGAAAGCCTTCGCGGCTGTCAGCGCTTCCGCAATGCCGCCGGCGACCGCGATATGGTTGTCCTTGATCAGGATCGCGTCATCGAGCCCGTAGCGATGCGACGAGCCTCCACCGCAGCGCACGGCGTACTTCTCCAATGCCCTGAGCCCGGGAATGGTCTTGCGTGTGCAGGTGACCTTGGCCTTTGTGTGGGAAATCGTATCAGCGAACCGCGCCGTGTAGGTGGCTATGCCCGACAGATGCATGAGGTAATTGAGCGCCACCCGCTCGGCCGACAACACCCCGCGCGCCGGTCCCGAGATACGGGCAATCATCGTGCTCGGATCCACCCGGGCACCGTCAGTCACCAGCGCTTCAAAACGGATCGCCGGGTTGATAAGCCGGAACGCTGCTTCGGCCAGCGGCAACCCGGCGATGATCCCCGCCTCGCGGCTGTTCATCTCGGCCCTCGCCTGCTTCTCCGGGCCGATGGTGGCATTGGAGGTGATGTCGCCGGCCCGGCCGAGATCTTCGATGAGCGCAGCACGCACCTGCTCCTCGACCATCAGGCCCGGCAGTTCGGGAAGATAGGCATGTGTCATGGGTCAGCCCTCCAGCAGATCGGGAATGATGGCATGGGCCTGATCAAGCGTCACCAGCGTCCGCCGCTTCCAGTCCGCCTGCTCTTCCGGATAGTCGGTGCGGAAATGCCCGCCTCGGCTTTCGGTGCGGTTGAGCGCGCAGACCGCAATCAGTTTCGCCGTGGTAATGACATTGTCGAACCGGACCGAGTGGCTTTCCCGCGCCAGATGCAGGATCGTGGCCAGCGCCTCGCGCATGCCCTCGCCATCGCGCAACACGCCAAGATTGGCGCTCATGGTCTTGCGCAGCGCCACCATGTTGGGGTGATCGTTCTCGGTGATGTGCTCGGTCGTCGTCACCGAACCGTCCTGCCAGTCCTTCGGTGCATCCGGCTTGATCTCCGCCTTCAGCGTTTCGGCGATACGGGCAGAGAACACCACCGCTTCAAGCAGTGAATTCGACGCCAGCCGGTTGGCGCCGTGAGCCCCGGTCGAGGTGCACTCGCCGCAGGCCCAGAAGCCGGGCAGCGAGGTCCGGCCATCGATGTCGGTCCAGATTCCGCCCATGAAGTAATGCGCCGCTGGAATGACCGGGATCATCTCCGTGACCGGATCAATGCCTGCTTCACGGCAGTAGCCGTAAACGGTCGGAAACTCGGCTGCAAAACCAGGCACCGCGGTGCGGCAGTCGAGAAACGCGCCCCGCCCCGCCTTCACCTCGGCAAAGATACCGCGCGCCACCTCGTCGCGCGGCGCCAGTTCCGCATCATGGTGCAGCGGCAGCATGAAGCGTTCGCCTGCCGCATTGTGCAGCGTCGCGCCATGGCCGCGCAGCGCCTCGGTGGCGAGCGGCGCCGGATCCTTGCCGACATTGATGGCGGTCGGGTGAAACTGCACGAACTCCATGTCGGCCATCCGCGCTCCGGCCCGCGCCGCCATGCCGATCCCGCCGCCGCGCGCCTCGGTCGGGTTGGTCGTTACCTCGTAGAGATGGCCGATGCCGCCGGTTGCCATCACCACGTTCGAGCCGGTGATCCGCTGCAGTTCCTCGCCGCTGCCCGCCCGGTCCCGGGCAATGACGCCTGTGACCCGGCCCTCTTCGACGATCAGGTCCTCGACGACGTAACCTTCCAGCACGCGGATTGACGGCGTTTTGCGAACCGAGGCCACCAGCGCCTCCATGATGGCACGGCCGGCCATGTCACCCTTGACCCGCACGATCCGGCTTTCCGAGTGCGCCGCCTCGCGGCTGACCGCCAGATGGCCTTCCAGATCCCGGTCAAACGGCACGCCGTAGCCAAGCAGGTCATGCACACGGTCGGAGGCTTCCGACGCCATCATGCGGATGATCGCTTCATCGACGATTCCATCGCCGGCGACGATGGTGTCCCGGACATGGCTTTCGATGGTGTCACCCGCGCCCACAGCCGCGGCAATCCCGGCCTGCGCCCAGGCCGAGGAGGCGCCGCGACCGATCGGAGCCGCGGCCAGAACCGTGACCGCCTTGGGCGCCAGTTTCAGCGCGCAGAACAGCCCGGCCAGGCCGCCGCCGATGATGATCACCTCCTCCGATCGCTTGACCGGTTGCGGCTGATGAATAGCAATCGCGGTGGACGCCATGGCATGCTCCCTGCTGGTCGAGAGCGGCGCTATGGCCGCTGGGCCAGAACGTCAGTTCTTCAGGTTGATCATCCGTTCGACGGCCAACCGCGCACGGTCGGCAATGGCCGGGTCGACCAGCACTTCCTCTGTCATCATCAACAGGCTGTCGAGGATCTTCGGCAGGGTGATGCGCTTCATGTGCGGGCACAGGTTGCAGGGCTTGATGAACTCGACGCCTTCAACCTCGCTCTGGATGTTGGAGGCCATCGAGCATTCGGTCACCAGCAGCACCCGCGGCGGCCGCGTGTCCTTGACGTAATTGATCATGCCGGCGGTCGATCCCGAATAGTCGCAGACCGCGATCACATCCGGGTGGCATTCGGGGTGGCCGATGATCTCGATGGTCGGGTCGGCTTCCTTGTAGGCCAGCAATTCCTCCGCCGTGAAGCGCTCATGCACCTCGCAATGGCCCTTCCAGGTCAGGATCTTCTTCTTGGTCTGCTTGGCGACATTCATCGCCAGATACTCGTCGGGAATGCACAGCACCGTGTCGGACTCGAAGCTCTCGCACACGGCCACCGCGTTGGAAGAAGTGCAGCAGATATCGGTTTCAGCCTTCACGTCGGCGGAGGTGTTGACGTAGGTCACCACCGGGACGCCGGGATAGCGCTCCTTGAGCAGCCGCACATCGGCGCCGGTGATCGAATCTGACAGCGAACACCCGGCCTTGCCATCAGGGATCAGCACGGTCTTGTCCATGTTCAGAAGCTTCGACGTCTCCGCCATGAAGTGCACACCGCACTGGATGATGATCTGCTCATCCACCAGTGTCGCCTCGCGCGCCAGCTGCAGCGAATCACCGACGATATCGGCAACGCAGTGAAAGATGTCCGGCGTCTGGTAGTTGTGCGCCAGGATTGCCGCACCGCGTTCTTTCTTGATGCGGTTGATGGCGTGCACATAAGGCGCGTAGACGGGCCATTCGATTTCCGGGATGTGGTCGCGGACCCGGTCGTAAAGATGCGCGGTTTCGCGCGCCACCGCCGGGGTATACTTCAGCTCCGGACGCTCGATTACGCCGAACCGCTGCGCTGCACTCTGCGCCCGGCTTGCGGCCTTGGCGCCGGTGCTGGTCTCCAACCGGGTCATGGCAAACCCTCCCGTCATCAGCAATTATGCTCAAACTGAGCATAATTGGGTTTTAAAAGAACCCGGCAATGCCGGGGAACCCTTCACATAGGACTTTGCTTTCGTGATTGCAAGCCGGCCCGCAGCGGCAACCCGGCAGGCCGGGCGCGCGTTACTTGAACAGTTTGCTTTTTTCCGCGTCTTCAGCCGGGGCTGCATCAGGTGATTCCGCAAGCGCCTTTTCCAGCGTGAATTCAGCCTGGGCCGCGAACTTCACGGCCGGATTGATGCCCAGTCCGAACGCCTTGGTTACACCGCCGAGCACGTGTTCGATCCGTACGGACCCGGCGTTGTTCTCGTCGGAGACGAACTTGAGCACCAGGTATTCTGCATCGCCTTCGGTACCGATCACGTCACCGATCGGTTTGGAAAAAAGGCCGACCTTGTTTTCTGCTGCAACCGCCGCCCATTCCGGCGCCTTGCGCAGATGGGCGATGAATGCGCGCGCCTGGTCGACGCTCATCATCATCGAATGCCCGCCGCCATCGGCACCGCCCTGTGCCGGTATCACGATGGACGCCATCAGCAGCATCCCGCGGGTTTTGTCCGGCATGGCCGAGCAATAGGTGAAGCCGATGCGGTCGGTCGACAGGTCAGCAACCTGCGCCGGATCGCCGATAATCGCGCCAAAGGGCGTGATGACAAACTTGCTCTCCGGGTCGAAGGTGGCGCGATCCGGATCGAAATTCTCGGCATACGCCCCCGACAACGGACCCAATAGAAGCGCCGATACCACCAGCGCTGCAAACACACCCTGCCTCATTGCCCTGCCTCCTGCGGTCGCTCCCATTCTCGCAAGCATTCCCTCAGCAGCGGCCACTGTCAACAAAGGCCCGGTTCAGGCCTTGTCCGCGGACCGGTTGCCGGTGCGCAGCAACACCCGCTGATAGAACCGGCCGATGACCATCAACGACACGCCGAGGCCGATGAACGAGAACGCCCGCAAGGCGCCGGTGAGCGCCGACATGTCGATGAGAAACACCTTCGCGACCGTCAGCGAGATGACCGCCGCCGACGCCGCCCGCAGAGGCAATGACCGCAAGACCAGTCCCAGCGCCAGCGTGCAGCCCCCCATGATCAGCCACGCCACCGAGTAGGCCCAGATCTCTGCATCAGATGTGCTGCGCAGAAAACCGACCCTCTCGCCCTGAAACCCGTGCCGGACCATCAGCGATACGTAGATGAACAGCAATATGGCGCCGGTTGCGCCATAGCCGATCCGGTACCATCTGGGCCGTGCTGCCGAGGCAAGATAGGCGGTCAGGGCGGCAAGCAGACCAGGGATCAGGTAGCCGGGAAGCAGCAGGTTGAACACCCGCCCTTCACCCACAGCTGCCTGGCTCAGGAACGGATTGAACACCACGATCAGCCCGATCACCATCGCCGCGATGCCGAGCGCTCCGACGACAAGCGAGGCCAGCGGAAACACGCGCGCGTCGCTGCGCCGGGCAGCCCATTGCAGCCCGACGGAAAAGCAAAGCGCCGCAATAGACTGGGTCGCCATGTCGATCAGGCCGAACGGCGCACCGGTGATATCGCCGCCGGCGATGAAGTGGCGCAACTCCAGCGCCACGAACAGCCCGGCAAGAGCAAGGCCGAAGGCAATCACCAGTTCGCCGGGCCGGCGCCCGCCCGATCCGCGCAAAGCCAGACCGCCCCAGATCAGGAGCGCGGCCGGCAGGGCGATGATCACCACCAGCCAGTTGAAGAACGGCGCCGACCCGATCACATCGGCGGAAAACGGTGCATTGAAATAGAGCCCCGAGGAGGCCAGCAGAGAGAGCGCCACGGCAAGCCACCCAAGCGCCGGCACCGACCTTCTGCCATGGATAAGGCAGGCGCCGGCAGCAGTCACCGCAAACCCTAGCGGCATCCATTGACGCGTTAAAAGGATCGCAACCGCGAGCCCCGCGAGCGCCACCGCGCCGACGGCCAGCCATGCCGGAGCCGCGGCCGACCAGTCATCCGGTCTGGCGCGGCCGAATTTCTCGGTCAGCCCCACCATCATCGCCGAGAGCGCCAGCGCCGCGAGCCCGGTCGGAACATGGGTCTCGAACGGGGCGACCGACAGATAGATCGCCGCCATGGTCAGGACGGTGATGGCGCTCAGGGCTATCGCCAGGCGACCGGCCATGATGGGAGCGCTGGCCGCCGCCCGGAGCCCGAGGAACACGGCAAGCAGGAAGGATGGAACCGCCATCAGCAGGCTGTTGCGGACAAAGCCGCCGAGATCCGGCGCCATCAAGCCATCGCGGATATCGAGACCGGAGGTTATGCCTGCAATGACCGGGAAATCGATCCTGAGCGACAACAGCGCCACAACGATCAGCACCACAGACAGCGGAGCAACGGGCGACAGCGAGGGCCAGATCCCGCCAGCAGCCACCATGAGCGCCGCGAGACCGGATACCAAAAGCAGCAACGGCACCTGAGTGTCCCAGGTCAGGATGGCGAGAACGCCGACCAGAACGACGCTCAGCCCTGCGCCGATCGCAAGCCGCGCCGCCGGCCGGTCCTCGAGCGGATCCGGACGCGCCTCGACCCCGGCGACCAGGCTTATCACGTGAACGGCAAACAGTGCGACGAGCAGAAGTCCGAGTGCGAACCAGGCTGTCAGCGTCGAGATCGTCAACAGCAACAAGGCCAGAGCCGTCGACCCGGCAATGCCGCCGATTGCAAGCCAGCGCCAGCCGCGAATCCGCGCGACGCCCATCACGGCGGCGGTCACCACCAGGATATGGGCGCCGAAGGCCACCGGATTGGGGTCCTGCGAGGAGACCAGCAACGGCGACACATAGGCGCCGACCAATCCGAGAGCCGCAAGCTTCGGCCCGTGAACGGCAGACAAGAGCAGGCTGGCGATGCCGAGAACCGTGAGGCCGACAAACGCTACTGCCGGGCCGACAAAACCGTAGAGCGCGTAGGCTGCATAGATCGTGCCAAAGGCGCCGATGGCGCCGGCTCCGGTCAGGATCCCCGGAATATCCGCACTCGTCAGCGTCGGCATCGCGTCCTGGCGGTCGCGGCGGCGCATGAATTCGCCGGCCCCGAACAGGGCCAGTGACATCAGCGTGCCCATCGTCATCCGGGCCCGCGGGCCAAGCAGACCGGCTTCGATGGAATAGCGCGCCAGAAACAGCACACCCAGCGCAACCGCAAGCCCGCCAAGCAGCGCCGACCAGCGGCCGCCAATCAGGCTCTCCAGATCCATGCCCTTGCCCGGGCTAGACGCGGCCAGAACAGCGGCCTCCGGCAACCCGGTGTCATCCTCGTCACGCCGCTCTGGCCCGGCGCCGCCGGTTTCCGCTCGCCCGGCGGCAGCGTCGGCAGAAAGCCGGGCAGCATCTGCCGCCTCAGCGGCCTTTGGCTCAGACCCCTCCGTTTCCGGCCCGGCGCCTGTGCTTTCCGGCGCATCCCGCCGCGGCTCTGCCAGTTCATCGCCTGTCCCGGCACCGGATTCCGCCGCTCCCCCGGCCGGAAGCCGGTCGAGTTCACGGCGCAGCAATGCCAATTGCTCGGCCATCCTGCGTTGCTCGAGCGAAACACTGCGGACCCACAAGGCCAGGGCAATCAGAAGCATAAAACCAAGCAAGGAGAACATGCGCAAATCCAGTAAAGTGAATGGTCCCGATTATAGACTGCCACAGCCATCCACAACCATGGTGTGCGAAATCATCCGGCAGTGTCGACTTTCGCGGTTAACGAGTGGCGAACATCAATTCTGCTGATCCATTCCTTCAAACAAATGCACTTGTCGAATGGATGGAAATGCCTAAAGTCGCCCCACATCTCAGGAGCCGTTCATGTCCGAAACCCGCCCCTCCCCAGCCGTTCCATCGCTGCCCTGGCTGATCATCATCGCCGGTTCGCTGATCTCGCTCCTGTCCTTCGGACCACGTTCGGCCATGGGCTTCTTCCAGTTGCCGATGCTCGCTGACACAGGCTGGGACCGGACGACCTTTGGTCTCGCCATGGCGATCCAGAACCTGTTCTGGGGCTTGGGCCAGCCGTTTTTTGGCGCGATTGCCGACAAGTTCGGCACCTGGAAGGTGCTGGCCCTGTCCGCATTTGTCTATTCGAGCGGACTGTTCATCATGTCGGTGGCGCCAAGCCCCGGCTGGTTCTACATCGGCGGCGGCGTCCTCGTCGGGCTGGGCATTGCGTCGGCCTCCTTCGGCATCGTGCTGGCAGCGTTTGCCCGCAATGTCGCGCCGGAGCGGCGCTCCATGGCGTTCGGCATAGGCACGGCAGCCGGCTCGGCCGGCATGTTCGTCTTCGCACCGCTGAGCCAGGGCCTGATCGATGCCTATGGCTGGCAGGAAGCGCTTATCTGGATGGCGGCGATGATGTTCATCATCCCGTTCCTGGCCATTCCGCTGCGCGGCAACTCGAATTCCGGCTCGCAATCGGCGCTTCAGTACAAGCAGTCTATCGGTGAAGCCCTGCGCGAAGCGCTCGGCCACAAGAGCTACCTGCTGCTGGTCTCCGGTTTCTTCGTATGCGGCTTCCAGGTGGCCTTCATCACCGCCCACTTCCCGGCCTATCTGCGCGATATCGGTATCGAAAGCTCCTTTGCGGTGCTGTCGCTGGCGCTCATCGGCTTTTTCAACATCATCGGTTCGCTGGCCTCGGGCTATATCGGTCAGCGTTATTCCAAGCCGATGGCACTGGTCTGGATCTATATCGGCCGTTCAATCGCCGTCACCGCGTTCCTGCTGCTGCCGCAGACCAGCACCTCGGTGGTGATCTTCGCCATCGTCATGGGCCTGCTCTGGCTGTCGACCGTGCCTCCGACCAACGCGCTGGTGGCAATCATGTTCGGCACCGGCCATCTCGGCATGCTGGGTGGGGTGGTGTTTCTCGCCCACCAGGTCGGCTCCTTCCTCGGCGTCTGGCTCGGCGGCTATCTCTACGACATCTTCGGCACCTACAACCCGGTCTGGTGGCTGGGCGTGGCACTCGGCATCTTCGCCGCGATCGTCCACTGGCCGATCCGGGAACAGGCCGTGGAGCGGCCGGAACTGGCGCCGGCGGAATGAGACGACAGGGCGATTAGTTGTCGAAGTAGATTCCAGCGGCGAGATCCAGAAGATCCGTATCCGTGACGCTGTTGCCGTTGACCGTATAGACCAGCACCAGATCGGCATCTGGATAGTACCGGGCGTCTGCCTCGAAACCATCATAGCTGCCCGAATGGCCGTACCAGTCGCCCCAATCATCGCCGCCGTTGGCCATGCCGAGACCGTAGCTATCGTCCTGCTTAGAGCCGGCCAGCATCTCTTCAAGCAGATCGGCTTTGAGTATCCTCTGTTCGCGCATCAACGCCTGCAGGAAACCTGCAACATCCCGCGCGGTGCTGACCAGCGGCCCGTCCGCCAGAACACTCGCCCAGGACAACTGACTGACATCAGTATTCCCGGTTTCGCCGGCGTAGCCATGTGCGAGATCGGCCGCCTCCGCGGAGGCGCCGACCGTGGTCGCCAACATGCCCGAGGGAACGAACACGCTCTCCCAAAGTGCGGCCTCCAGATCCGCAGATCGGTTTTTGAGAATATGGCCGAGCAGCACATAATTGCTGTTGGAGTACTCAAAAATCTCGCCGGGCGCGCCATAGGCAGGTTCTCCATAGGCAAAGGCAAGGGCCTCGGCCTCGCTCCACCGCCGCTTCATATCAAGCAGGGCAGCGCCCACAAAACTGTCGTCGAGATAATCTGCGAGACCGGAGGTATGATTGAGCAATTGGCGAAGCGTGACTTCACCAATCCCCTCAAGCGCATCAATACCCGGCAGATCGCGAACCAGCGGCCAGACCTTGGCATCGAGATCGAGATCCCCCTTTTCGACATGGGCGAGGACCGCGGCGGCAACCATCATCTTGCCGGTGGAGGCTATGTAGAACCGCGTATCCGGTGTCACCGGCCGCCGGGTCCCGGTCTCGGCCATGCCGGCAACAACCTCGATCTCGGTTTCCGGTCCCCGCACAAAGAGTGTCCCGCCGGCAAGTCCGTTTTCCGCAAGAAACTCTTCAAGCGCACTCCGGTAGTCTTCCAGTTCACCTGCCGCTGCCGGGACTGCCAGCCATCCGAGCGCAAGGCCGACAGCGCTTCCCAGCAAGACCATTCTCAGTGTCATCATTTCCACTCCTCCGAGCCGGCACGAACCGCGGGTAGGCCAGCGAGCGCGCTGCAATGCGCACCGCTTCTAAACAGGAAGGCTGCAATCCTGCGTCAACTGTCATAAGCTCGTTACGCAAATTGGTACATTTGGATTCATCGGGGTCAGTCCAACACGATGGAGAAAGCCATGAACGACATGTTCAAGCCAGATGAAGAAATCATCAACCTCACCGAACTGCGCGAAGCGGAAGAAGATGTCGGCCGCAACCCGTCAGACAATCCCACAATGGGCGACATTATCAACCGCCGTTTCTCGCGCCGCGGCTTCCTTGGCGGCTCGCTCGCCGTCACCGCCATTGCCACGACCGTCAGCCCGCTGGCGCTGATGATCGCCGATGAGGCCCGTGCGGAAGGTATGAGCGCCTTTTCGTTCACCGAAGTCGAGGCCGGCGTCGATGAAACCCATCACGTTGCCGAAGGCTATGACGCCGATGTTCTGCTGCGCTGGGGCGACAAGGTCTTTGCAGATTCGCCGGATTTCGATCCGATGAACCAGACGGCGGAAAGCCAGTCGAAACAGTTCGGCTACAACAACGATTATGTCGGCTTCATTCCGCTCGATGGTGCCGACGACCATGGACTGCTCGTGGTCAACCACGAATACACCAACGCCGAACTGATGTTCCCCAACTGGGCGACCATCGGCAAGGATGGTGAAGGCAAGGACAAGGTGATGATGGGCGAGTTCACCAAGGATATCGTCGACATCGAAATGGCCGCACACGGTGGCACCGTCATCGAAATCCGCAAGCAGGACGGCAAATGGATGCCGGTCCTCGACGGCAAGATGAACCGCCGTTTGCACGTCGGCACCGAGATGGCGCTGACCGGTCCGGCCGCCGGTCACGACCGCCTCAAGACCAATGCGGACACGTCAGGCACGAAGGTGTTCGGCACGCTCAACAACTGCGCCGGCGGCGTCACGCCCTGGGGCACATGGCTGATGGCCGAGGAAAACTTCCACGGCTACTTCATCGGCGAACTGCCGGAAGGCCATCCCGAAGCCGTCAACTACAAGCGCTACGGCGCTCCCGCCGGCTGGTACAACTGGGGCACGCATCACGACCGCTTCGATGTCTCCAAGGAGCCCAATGAACCCAACCGCTTCGGCTGGGTTGTCGAAGTCGATCCGATGGACCCCAACTCGGTACCGAAGAAGCGCACGGCACTTGGCCGCATGAAACATGAAGGTGCTGAAAGCGTTGTCAACAAGGATGGCCGCGTGGTGTTTTACTGCGGCGATGACGAACGCTTCGACTATGTCTACAAGTTTGTCACCAGCGCCGCCTACAACCCCGATGACCGCGCGGCCAACATGGACCTTCTCGACGATGGCATCCTCTATGTCGCGCGCTTTGATGCGGACGGCACGGTTGACTGGATGCCGCTGGTTCACGGTGAAGGCCCGCTCAATGCCGACAACGGCTTCATGAGCCAGGCCGACGTGGTGATCGAGGCCCGCCGCGCCGGCGACCTTCTCGGTGCCACGAAGATGGACCGTCCCGAAGACGTTCAGCCCAATGCCATGACCGGCAAGGTCTATTGCATGCTGACCAACAACACCCGGCGCAAGGAAGGCGACGAGAACGCCGCCAACCCGCGCGCCAACAACGCCTTCGGTCACATCATCGAAATCAGCGAAACCGATGGCGACTTCGCTTCCACCAAATCGACCTGGGAAATCCTGCTCAAATGCGGAGATCCGGCGGTCGCCGAAGTCGGCGCCAGCTTCTCCTCAGCCACCACCACCAACGGCTGGTTCGGCATGCCCGACAACTGCGCCATCGATGCTGACGGACGCCTCTGGGTCTCGACAGACGGCAATTCCGAAAAGCGGACCGGGCGTACCGATGGTCTGTGGGCCGTCGATACGAATGGGGATGCGCGAGCCACCTCGAAACTGTTCTTCCGGGTTCCGGTCGGCGCCGAGATGTGCGGCCCGCTTTTCGATCCGACAGGCGAAACCGTGTTCCTCGCGGTTCAGCATCCCGGTGACGAAGGCCTCGCCACCTATGAGCAGCCCGCCACCCGCTGGCCCGATTTCCGCGACGACATGCCGGTGCGTCCGGCTGTCGTCGCTGTCACCAAGCAGGGCGGCGGCAAGATCGGCATGGCCTGACCGGCTCACACAAGCCATCAACGCGAAGGGCGCCCATGCGGCGCCCTTCGTCGTTCAGAGACCCATAGATCGGCGCCGGTCTACAATTCGAGTTCCGTCAATCCCGGATGCTCTTCCGGCCGCCGCCCCTGCGGCCAGTGAAATTTCCGGTCTGCTTCGGCGATCTCGACATCATTGATACTGGCGTGGCGCGTCATCATGTAGCCCGCCTCGTCGAATTCCCAGTTCTCGTTGCCATAGGAACGGTACCAGGTTCCCGCCGCATCATGCCACTCATAGGCAAAGCGGACCGCGATACGGTTGCCGGAATACGCCCACAGCTCCTTGATCAGCCGGTACTCGAGCTCCTTTTCCCACTTTCGGGTCAGGAACGCCTCGATTTCGCTGCGCCCATTGATGAACTCGCTCCGGTTCCGCCACCTGCTGTCCGGCGTGTAGGCGAGCGCGACCTTAGCCGGGTCGCGGCCGTTCCAGCCGTCCTCGGCGGCCCTGATCTTCTGGACCGCCGACTGCTCGGTGAAAGGTGGGAAGGGAGGCCGCGACATTACCAGGAATTGTAGCCCAGGAACTTGCCCGACATCTCGATCTTGACCCGGTCGCCCTTGGGATTGGCCACGCGGGTGATCTGCATGTCGAAATCGATGGCCGACATGATGCCGTCGCCGAACTCCTCCTGGATCAGCGTCTTGATCGTCGGACCATAGACCCCGACGATTTCGTAGAGCCGGTAGACGCAGGGGTCGGTCGGCACTGCCTGCTCCCAGATCTTGGTGGGATACTCCTGCAGCACCAGCGCCGCCTCCTGCGGCAGCCCCATCACGGAGACCATCGCCTCGGCCTTGTCCTTGGGCATCGCGTTCATGCCCATTGCGGCCGAATGCGTCCACACCGGCGACATGCCGATCTTCTCGGCGATGTCCTCCCATTTCATGCCTGTCGTGCGCTTGGCAGACAGTATCATTTCGGTCACGTCTTCCTTGGTCATCATTTTGGCCATGATGAAGTCTCCTGCTCAGGGTGTTAAACGGCGAGTTTCTTGGGCGACCGCGCAGCCGGCGCGGTCTTGTCGATGCGGACTGTCTCGGGCCGGTTCTCGACGGCGTCTGTCGGTCCTGCGAGTTCCTTCGAATGTTTGCCAAGGAACTGCACCAGATGATTGCGGATCGCGTAGTAGTTCGGATGCTCGACGATCTCGATCCGGTTGCGCGGCCGCGGAATGGTGATCTCCACGGATTCCGCCACCCGCGCGAACGGGCCGTTGGTCATCAGCAGGATGCGGTCCGCCAGCAGGATTGCCTCGTCGATATCGTGGGTGATCATGAACACGGTCTGGTTGGTCCCCGCCCAGACCTTCAGCAGCTCGTCCTGAATGGTGCCCCGCGTCAGCGCATCGAGCGCACCGAACGGCTCGTCCAGCAACAGCAGCTTCGGACTGATCGAAAACGCCCGGGCGATAGACACACGCTGGCGCATGCCGCCCGACAGCTGGCTCGGCTTTCGGTGGAACACATCCGCGCTCAGGCCGACCATCTCGAGATGCTTCTTCGAGTGGCTCAGAACCTGGTCCTTCGACCAGTCCGGATAACGGGCCGCGACGGCAAACGTCACGTTCTTGAGCGCGCTCAGCCAGGGCAGCAGCGAATAGTTCTGAAACACCACGCCGCGATCAAGGCTGGGTCCGGAGACCTCCTTGCCATCCATGATGACAACGCCCTCGCTGGCCTCGGCCAGTCCGGCCAGGATGTTCATGATCGTCGACTTGCCGCAGCCCGAGTGGCCGAGAATGACGACGAATTCGCCCCGCTCGATGCCGAAACTGGCATTCTCGAAAATCGTGGTCTGGCCGCCTTCCCCGTCCGGGTATCTCTGGCTAAGGCGTTCAACGCTCAAGAAAGGAGTGGTCACGGTGGTTCTCCTATTCGCTGTAGACGACAAAGCGCTGCAACACACCGAACATCGCGTCGAGCGCCATGCCGACAACGCCGATCATCAGGATGGAAAAGATGACCGAGGTCAGATCGAGATTGTTCCACTCGTTCCAGACGTAGTATCCAATACCCGTGCCGCCGACCAACATTTCGGCCGCAACGATCACCAGCCAGGCAATGCCGATGGAAATGCGCATGCCGGTCACGATCGTTGGAGCGGCCGCCGGCAGGATCACCATAAAGGCGGTGCGCAGGGCACCGAGCTCATGGGTCCGTGCGACATTGACCCAGTCCTTGCGCACTCCGGCAACGCCAAAGGCGGTGTTGATCAGCATCGGCCAGATCGAACAGATGAAAATCACGAAGATCGCGCTGGTCTCGCTGTCCTGGATGATGAACAGCGCCAGCGGCATCCACGCCAGCGGCGAGATCGGCCTGAGTACCTGGATGAAGGGATTGAGCGCCTTGTAGGCAACCGGGGACATGCCGATCAGGAAGCCCAACGGTATGGCGATCAGCGCCGCCAGGAAATAGCCGGCCAGCACGCGGTAGATCGAATAGCCGATCTGGATGCCGATCCCCTTGTCGTTCGGACCCGCATCGTAGAACGGGTCGCTCAGCTGCTCCCACGCCTTTTCCAGCACCTGGCTCGGCGGCGGAACGCCGGCTTTCTGCGCCCCACCCCCCGTCAGTCGCTCATATTCGGTCAGCTCTCCCACCGCCTTCTGCCCTGGAATGGCGGCCTCCCACAAAAGGAGGCCGCCGATCAGCAGGATGAACGAGAGGATAGCCGCGCGCTTGTTCACGGACATGTCAGTCATGCGTCAGCCTTTTTTGATCGCAAAGCTCGAAACGTAGTCTTCCGGCGTCGCGGGATCGAAAGTCTTGCCCATGATGACGTGCGACTTGTAGCTCTCCGCCGGGGCGTCGTAGCCGAGATCGGTCATGATCTTCCTCGCATCGGAGGCGAGGTACACCTGCTCGGCCACCGCCTTGTAGTCGATGTCGCCCTCGATATAGCCCCAGCGCTTCATCTGCGTGAGAATCCACACACCCATCGAGTGCCAGGGGAACGGATCGAAGTCGATGCGGTCGGGCACCTGCTTCACTTCGCCCAGCCCATCCGCGTAGGTTCCCGTGAGTACCTGCTCGATGACCTCGACCGGCTGGTTGAGATAATTGGTCGGCGCGATCGCCGCCGAGATCTCTTTCCGGTTGTCGGGATTGGAAGCGTATTGCGTTGCGTCGATGATCGCCTTGAGCAGCGCCCCGTAGGTGTTGGGCAACTCGGTGGCAAACGACAGCGGCGCGGCAAATGCGCAGCAGGGATGGCCTTCCCAGATTTCCTTGGTCAGGATGTGGATGAAGCCGATATTTTCCCAGACGGCACGCTGGTTGAACGGATCCGGCGACAGGTAACCGTCGAGGTTTCCGGCGCGCAGGTTGGCAACCATTTCCGGCGGCGGTACGACACGGATCTGGATGTCGACATCCGGATCGAGGCCGTGCTCGGCGACATAGTAGCGAAGCAGGAAATTGTGCATCGAGTATTCGAACGGCACGCCGAAGGTGAAACCCTTCCACTGCTTCGGATCGCGCTTGTCCTTGTGCTCGTTCGACAGCACGATGGCCTGGCCGTTGATGTTTTCAACCGCGGGCATGATGTAGGGTTCGGCCACCGAGCCGGCGCCGAGCGTCATCGCCAATGGCATCGGGGTCAGCATGTGGCTCGCGTCATATTCGCCGGCCAGCGACTTGTCGCGCGCCACCGCCCATCCGGCGGTCTTGATCACCTGCGCGTTCAGACCGTAGCGCTCATAAAAGCCGAGCGGTTGCGCCATGATGATCGGCGTTGCGCAGGTAATCGGCACAAAGCCGATGTTGAGATCGGTTTTCTCAGGCTTGCCCAAAGTGTCGAGCAATGCCGCCTTGGCCTTGTCCATCGGGAAGATAGACGCAAGAGCGGCGGCAGCCGTCCCTCCCCCGACCAGGCCCATGAAGGACCGGCGGCTGATGTCGGAATGCCCGAAAACAGACCGCACGATGGCGCTTTCGATCGCGCGCTCCATCATCTGTTCGCTCGACTGCAACGTACTCTCTTCGCGAATGCCGGACGCCGGTGCACACGCGGAGCATCCGCACTTGGCGCCGTGCCGCAGATCGGCCTTGCTTGAGAAGGGGTCGTTTAGACTCTTGACTGTCATCGGGGTCTCCTGCGCTAATTCCTGACCCAAGACTAACGGCTCAAACACAGAAGTCCGCAAAAATCGAATTCCCGGGAAAATTTGCAAGACGTTGTTTAAACTGGACTATTAGGCGTCACCCTTGTTCAAAAAATTACGAATTATCGTGAATTACGAAATTTCGTTGATTTTTCATGCTGCAATGCGCAATGTTGCCGGATGACCATCCCGCCGCCCCTTCCGCATAGCCATGTGCATTCGAGCATCCTTCCCTGCATCGCGCTCGACACCTTTAGCGGCCTGATTGTCGCGGCCAACGGTGCTGCCGCCCAGTTGCTTGCCAACGATGACTTGCCCGGCAAGGATTTTGCCAGCTTCCTGGTCGGCCGTTTGCCGGAGCTGATCGTTTTCACCGAAAAGGTCGACCACTACAAAACCAGCTGGACCCGCGATCTGCCGGTTATCAGCTCAGCCGGTCGCGAGATCGACACCGAAATTCACGGCTCCACGGTCAGCCATGGCGGCGCGACCTATCTGGTCATGCAGATCATCGACATGGCCGCCTATGACACCCGCTCGCAGAATGTCTCCACCCACAAACTGCACGCCAGGGGCCTGATGGAGTGGGACCGGGCGCGCGATTTCTTCCGGGAGATGGAAAACGAGAACCGGCTGATCCTCGACGCCGCCGGGGAAGGCATCTACGGCATCAATCTCGAAGGCAAAACCACCTTCGTCAACAATGCCGCGCAGGAGATGCTGGGCTGGACCAAGGAGGATCTGCTTGGCGAGGACATCCACGCCATGATCCACCATCACCATCTCGATGGCCGCAAATACCCCTCGCGGGAATGCCCGATCTACCATTCGTTCCGAAATGAGCAGGTCAACCGGGTCGAAGACGAGGTGTTCTGGCACAAGAATGGCCGCCCCATCCAGGTGGAGTACACCTCGACCCCGATTTACGACCAGCAGGTCTTGGCCGGCGCAGTGGTGATCTTCCGCGATGTTTCGGAGCGGCGCGAGAACGAACGCAAGCTGCGCGCGGCGATGGATCAGATCGACGCCCTGCGCGAACGCCTCGAGCAGGAAAACGAGTATTTGCAGGAAGAAATACGCAATGTCCGCTCCCACTACGACCTGGCCGGATCCTCACCCGCCATCATGCGCACTCTGGCGCAGATCGAACTGGTCGCCAGGACCCAGAGCAATGTGTTGATCACCGGCGAAGGCGGCACAGGCAAATCGCTGATTGCGTCCGCCATCCACAAGTCGAGTTCGCGCGCGCGGCGGCCGATCATCCGCATCAACTGCGCCGGCATCTCTCCCTCGACCTTCGAAAGCGAACTGTTCGGCCACGTCCGCGGCGCCTTCCAGGGCGCTGTCCACGACCGAACCGGCAAGCTGGAAATCGCCAATGGCGGTACTCTCTACCTCGACGAAGTCTCCGAAATCCCGATAGAGCTCCAAGGCAAGATCCTCAAGACCCTGCAGGAACAGACGCTCGAGCGGCTGGGCGACAACCGCATCAGCAAGATCAATGTTCGCGTCATCGCCTCCTCGAGCAAGGATCTCAACGCCTGCATCACGAACGGAACCCTGCGCCAGGATCTCTATTTCTATCTCAATGTGTTTCCGATCGAGTGTCAGCCCCTGCGCGAACGCCTGTCTGACATCCCCGAGCTGACACAGCACTTCCTTACCCTCGCCTGCGAGCGGCTGAACCTGCAGAAACCGACGATCACCAAAGCCAATATCCGCCAGTTGCAGGATTACCACTGGCCCGGCAATGTCAGGGAGCTGCAGAACGTGGTCGAACGCGGTGCCATCCTCTCGCGCGGCGAAAAGCTGATCCTCGATCTGCAAAAGGGCGCGAGCGGACACAGCCGCGCAGAGCATTTGGATATCCTCACCGAGCAACAGATGCAGGATTTGCAGGTCAGCAACATCATCGCCTGCCTGAAGCGCTGCGGTGGGCGCGTTTCAGGCGAAGAGGGCGCCGCGCAATTGATGGGCATCAAGCCCACGACGCTCTATTCCCGGATCAAGAAATACGGCATCGTGCTCGAGGAAAGCGAGTAGAGCTCGGGCCTGCCCGCGTCTGGGTGGCACCCCTCAGCGCATCAGCTTGTCGATCGGGAAGATCGCGCAGGTTTCCGTGCCATGCGCCAGAAGTTTGCCCGAGCTGTCTCTGAGATAGGCCTCCGAAGTGGCAATCGTCTTGCCCCGGTGCACAACCCGCCCCTCGCAGGCCAGTTCACCCATATCCGGCAGGATCGGCCGGGTCAGGTTGAGCTTGAACTCCACCGTCGTGTAGCCCTCGCCTGGCTTGATCATCGTCATCACAGCACAGGCGAGCGCGGAATCCATGATCGTCGCCGCCCATCCGCCGTGAACCGTGCCAAGCGGATTGAGATGGTCGACGCCCGGTGTTCCGGTGAACACGATCAGGCCTTCCTCGACTTTTGTGAGCCAGAAATTGAGCGTCCTGGCCATGGCCGCGCCCGGCAGCCGGCCTTCGAGAATGCCTTTCATCACCGACAGGCCGCCTTCCCTGGCGACTAAATCGAGTGGCACGACGCCGGTAAACTGACCGTTGGCGCGTTGGTTGGTGTCATCGGTCATGAAATCGGTTCCTGAAGTGAGGGGGAAACGCGCGGCTCTTGCGGCATTGCCCGCAAGGCTGCCGCGCAAAAGCTCTCGCGGCTGATCGGCGGCTCGACACCGCGCGGCTCAAATACGTGCCGGCCGAGAAAATAGCCGGTCAGCCTGAAAGCCTGGTCGAGCATATCCGCGCTCGTGCAGGCCTGGGTGCGATCGGGCAGGAAGGCCGGCAGCGCCAGCATCCGGTCAGCCCAGGGGCGGCCGGCTTCGGCGGACACCGCCCGGCCCGATTTGGGCGAGACATAGATGAGATCGGTATGGGCGCCGGTGGCAGCACAGGTGCTCAGATCAAGTCCGAAGCCGAGGTCTTCAAGCACCGCGAGTTCGAACCGGACATAAAGCGCCCCGGCTTCCTGCGGCGTATCCAGGCTGTCGAGAATGATCGCGAACGCATCGTGCAGCCGCGGATGGGAATCGCGCTCCGGCAACAGCCGCAACAAGGCGGCCATCGCCTGCACACCGTGCACGCCGATGGCGCTCTCCATCAGCCGTCCGGCGCGCGCGTTCAACAGTTCGACCTGGTATTGTCCGAGATGCTCGTCGAGCCGGGCGCGCCAGACAAGATCCACCGAATTGCCCGGTTGAAGCACCGGCTGCAGCCGCTTGGAACGCCCGCCGCGCACGATGCCCAGGTGCCGGCCATGCGCCTTGGTCATGACCTCGGCGATAACCGAGGTCTCGCCGTGCTTTCGCAGGCCCAGTATGATGCCCTCGTCTCGCCATTCCATCGCGTGACCTTGCCCGCTTACAGCACCGCGCATCCTCCTGGATGCGCAAAGGCTGCTGCAACTCCTTAAATCGATGCATGTACGTTATCGTTCAAATAAACACATTTGAACGCGACATGCATTAATGCGGAAATTCAAGTCCCATCTCGCGGTATCGCTCGGGATCATTGCCCCAGTTCTCGCGGACCTTGACGAACAGGAACAGGTGCACCTTCTGCTCGAGGATCTCGGAGATTTCCTTGCGCGATGCCTGGCCGATGGCCTTGATGGTCTCTCCCTTGTGGCCAAGCACGATCTTCTTCTGGCTTTCGCGCTCGACATAGATGACCTGCTCGATGCGAACCGAGCCGTCCTTCTTCTCTTCCCAGCTTTCCGTCTCGACATGCGAGGCATAGGGCAGTTCCTGATGCAGCCGCAAAAACAGCTTCTCGCGAGTGATCTCGGCCGCCAGCTGCCGCATCGGCAGGTCGGAGATCTGGTCTTCGGGATAGTACCATGGACCTTCCGGCAGCGTTTTCGCCAGGTAATCCATCAGGTCCTTGCAGCCCGAGCCGTTGAGTGCCGAGATCATAAAGGTCTCGTCAAATCTGGCCTTCTCGTGAATGGCGGCCGTCAGCGCCAAGAGCGTGTCGCGCTTGACCTGGTCGATCTTGTTGATCACCAGGATCGTCCGCCCCTGGCGTTCGGCAAGCGAATCGAGCAGCGCTTCGGCGTCTCCCTTGATCCCGCGCTCGGCGTCTACAAGCACCAGCACCAGGTCGCCATCCTTGGCGCCACCCCAGGCAGTCGTCACCATCGCCCGGTCGAGCCGGCGCTTCGGCGTGAAGATCCCCGGCGTGTCGATGAACACGATCTGGGTCCGGTCGTGAATGGCAATGCCGCGCACGATCGCCCGCGTCGTCTGCACCTTGTGCGAGACGATCGACACCTTGGCGCCGACAAGCTGGTTCATCAGGGTTGATTTTCCCGCATTCGGAGCGCCGATCAGCGCCACGAAGCCGGACCGGGTCGGGCCCTGCGGTTCCGCCGGGCTTACCTCTGTTTCAGGTGTATCATTCATCATCTTTTCCTGCATTTGCCTGCCAGACGCCTTCGCGCTCAAGGAGTGCGGTCGCTGCGGCCTGTTCGGCGGCACGCTTGGAGCGGCTGACGCCGCTGGCGGGCTTGGCCCCTTCAATCTCGACGGTCACTTTGAACACCGGCTCATGGTCGGGGCCGGACCGGTCGGTCACCCGGTAAACCGGGGTCACGCCGTAACGGGCATGGGCCCATTCCTGCAATTCGGTCTTGGCGTCGCGCCGTGCGGCGTCCTCCGCAAAGGCCCGCCCCTTCCAGTGAGCGTGGATGAAATCCCGCGCCGCCTCGAGCCCAGCATCAAGATAGATCGCGGCAATGATGGACTCGACCACATCGGCGCGCACATTCAACATCCGCTTGTCGGTCACCTGCTTCACATCCGCACCGGTGCGGATGAACTCGTGCAATCCAAGCTCGTCGGCCACCTCCCCGCAGGTCTGCGCACTGACAAGCTGGTTGAGACGCACCGACAATTCGCCCTCGCTGGCGTCGCGGAAATGGTCAAACAGCAGTTCAGCCACACACAGGCCGAGCACCCGGTCACCAAGAAACTCCAGCCGCTCGTAGTTTCCGCCCGACGGATTGCGCAGGCTGGAGTGCGTCAACGCCCGCTCGAGCCTGCCCGCATCGGCAAATCTGTGGCCGATGCGTTCCTCGACCCGGGCGACGATGTCCGCTGCTTTCCTGGCCGCGCGTTTCATCGCTGAGCTGATTTGAAGAACCGCTCCAACCTGAGGTCAGTCGGCCATTTCCAGATCTCCAGCGGCGATGCGCCCTCGCCGATCGAGAAGAAGATGATCGTTGCCCGGCCGATGAAGTTCTCAAGTGGCACATAGCCAACCTCGAACCGGCTGTCCTGCGAGTTGTCGCGATTGTCGCCCATCATGAAGTAATGGCCTTCGGGAACCACGAACTCGCGCGTGTTGTCGCCCGGCGAATTCGGCGTCAGATCGAGCGTCGTGTAGCTCACCCCGTTGGGCAGGGTTTCCCGGTAGACCGGCACATCCGTGCTCTGGCTGTAGCGTCCTTCCGGCGTATAGCTGCCGACGAGTTCGCGCTTGACCGCTTCACCATTGATGAAGAGCTGTCCGTCAGTCACCTGGATACGGTCTCCGGGAAGCCCGACGACGCGCTTGATGTAGTCGATCTTGGTGTTGCTGGGCAGGCGGAACACGGCGACATCGCCCCGTTCCGGCTCATTGCTCCAGATCCGGCCGGAGAACAGGTCCGGCGAGAACGGAATCGAGTACTTGGTGTAGCCGTAGGAATATTTCGACACGAACAGATAATCGCCGACCAGCAGCGTTTCCATCATCGACCCCGACGGTATGCTGAACGGCTGGAAGAACAGGGTGCGGATGATCACCGCAAGCAGCAGCGCCTGCACGAGGACCTTGATGTTCTCCCAAAGTCCGCCGGATTGGTCTTTTTTTGTATCTGACACGCGTTGAGTTCCTCAAGATAGGGCGCGGAAGCGCTTTCTCTAGCCGTTTGCATCGTTCCGGGCAACACCGCTTGCCGATGTCGCGCATTGTGCCGCACGCGGCCGGTTCGAAACAGCTCGATTCCGGGAGAAGCGCCGGGTTGACGTCAGTCCCGGCCAAGCGCCTCGATGATCACGAACGCCTGCGCCAGCGGATAGTCATCGGTTATCGTCAGATGAATGGCGCACCTCATGCCGTCAGGCGTCATCTCCTTGAGGCGCTCGGCCGCCCCGCCGGTCAATTGCATGGTGGGCTTGCCGCCCGGCAGGTTCACAACGCCCATGTCCCGCCAGAACACGCCTCTCGACAACCCTGTTCCAAGTGCCTTGGAGCAAGCCTCCTTCGCCGCGAACCTCTTGGCGTAGGAAGCCGCACGCAAGGCCCGGCGATCCGACTTGGCCCGCTCGACATCCGTAAAGCAGCGCCGGATGAAACGATCGCCGTGACGTTCGAGGGTCTTCTCGATCCGCCTGATGTCAATCAGATCACTGCCAATTCCGATGATCACGCCCTGTTTGCCCTGTCCGCCGTTCGCTCGGCTCTTGCCGCAGCCAGTTCACGAAGCCGTGCCTTGGCCCGCGCCGCCAGTCTGGATTTGCGCTGTGTCTGAAACGCCCGCACACCCCAGTAGGTCAGGACATAGATTGCCACGCCGGTGATGACACCGGGCGGGATCGCCCCGATCAGCATCGGCTTGAGCACAGGCTCCCACAATTGACCGACATCAAGGTGACGCAGCAGGGCTTCAAGATTGACGTGCTTCTGGTGGACGCCGGTTTCGACCCCGATCAGCATGTTTCCGACCTTGAGCGTCAGCGCCCAGATGAAGGGAAACGAAAGCGGATTGCCGAAGGCTGTCCCCAATGCAGCGGCCACCATGTTGCCCGCAAGCACGTAGGAGAGCGCGAACGCCAGGATGAAATGAAACCCGAGCAGCGGCGTCCAGGATGCAAACACCCCTGCCGCAACACCAGCCGCGATCGCGTGCGGAGTCGCCGTCAGCCGCAGCACCCGCTTGATGAAATACTGGAACGACCGGCCAAACGATCTCCTCGGCCAGAGCGCGGTGCGCAACCGGTCAAAAAATCCTTCGGGTCTTCGGCGACGAAACAGCATGTCGTGTCCGTATATCGCTCTTTTTGTGTCAGCTCTAAGTCAGCCCGACAACAAATTTTCCAGAACGCCTTTCATCCTTTGTCATTGCCACCAAGCCTGCCAGACAACCGCGAAGAACTGGTAAAGGCCCGCCTGAAAATCCGTCCGGTTTTCCACGCCGCCGCAAGGCTACTGATAAATCCGCTCGACGGTCGATACGGATCCCAGTTCCTTCAATTGCGTGATCAGCTGGTTGAGGTGCTTGAGATCCCAGACCTGCAGATCAATCAGCATCTCGGTAAAGTCCGCCGCAACCCGCACCATGGTCAAATTCTGGATGTTGGTCTCGCTGGTCGCGATCGCCTGCGAAACCTCCGCAAGCGTGCCCGGTGCATTGATCGCAGTGACAAGAATGCGCGCCGGGAACCGGTTCTTGTTGTTCTCGTCGATGTCCCAGCGGATATCGACCCAGCGGTTGGGTTCATCATCGAATTTCGTCAGCTCCGGCGACTGGATCGGGTAGATGGTGATTCCCGCTCCGGTTTCGAGAATGCCGACAATGCGGTCGCCAGGCACCGCGCCGCCGGGCCCGAACTTGACCACCGAATTGTCGTCCATACCGCGAATCGGCATCGCCGCCATGTCGGGATCAGGACCGATCTGCCGCGAAGCCCTCGGTGATTTCTGGGTCTTGCCCAGACCGGGTAGCTTGAAAATGAGCCCGGCGGCGCTGCGCAGATTGAACCAGCCCTCGTCTGCCGGCTTGCGCGGCGATACCCGGGCCTCCTGGTGATTGGGGTAGACCGCGCGGAACACGTCGTCGGACGCCAGTTCGCCGCGACCAACCGCCGTCAGAACATCCTCGACATCCTTGTGCCCGAGCCGGTGCAGGACCGGCTTCAACCCGTCACGCGACAGCGGTTTTCCCGCCCGCGTGAAGGTCCGTTCGAGGATCCGCATGCCGAGCCCGGAATACTGCTTGCGCACGGCGGCCTTGGTGGCCCGCCGGATTGCCGCCCGCGCCTTGCCGGTCACCACGATTTCTTCCCAGGCTGGCGGCGGAACCTGGACGCCGGACCGCAGGATCTCCACCTCGTCGCCATTGGCAAGCCGTGTCACCAGCGGCATGATCCGACCGTTGATCTTGGAGCCGACGCAGGTGTCGCCGATATCGGTATGCACCGCATAGGCGAAGTCGATCGGCGTCGCCCCGCGCGGCAGCGCGATCAGCTGGCCCTTCGGGGTGAAGCAGAACACCTGGTCCTGAAACAGCTCGAGCTTGGTGTGCTCCAGAAAATCCTCGGGGTTGTCGCCGACTGACAATGCCTCGATGGTTTGCCTTAGCCACGAATAGGCCCTGGAATCCTTGGACAGCACGACGGCCTCGTCACCGGTCGTTGCATCCTTGTAGAGCGTGTGCGCCGCCACACCGCGCTCTGCCACATCCTGCATCCGGCGCGTCCGGATCTGCAACTCGACGCGCTGCCGTGACGGACCGACGATGGTCGTGTGGATCGAACGGTAGTCATTCTGCTTCGGTGTTGAGATGTAGTCCTTGAAACGTCCCGGCACCACCGACCAGCGCATGTGCACGATGCCCAGCGCCCGGTAACAGTCCGCCTCGCTGTCGACGATGATGCGGAACCCGAACACATCGGAGAGCTGCTCGAACGACAGCGACTTGGACTGCATCTTGCGAAACACCGAATAGGCCTTCTTCTGCCGGCCCTTGACCTGTGCCGTCATGCCCTGCTGCTTGAACAGCGCCGAAAGCTCGTCCTCGATGGTGTGGATCAGGTCGCGGTTGCGCTCGGACAGCTCCGCCAGCTTGCCCGTGACGGTGTCATAGGCCTCCTGGTTGATGTTCTTGAAGGCAAGTTCTTCAAGCTCCTCGCGCATTTCCTGCATGCCCATGCGTCCAGCCAGCGGGGCATAGATATCCATGGTTTCTTCGGCTATGCGGGCGCGTTTATCCGGCGGCACGTGTTCCAGCGTCCGCATGTTGTGCAGCCGGTCGGCCAGCTTGACCAGAAGCACCCGCACATCATCGGAAATCGCCAGCAGCAGCTTGCGCAGATTCTCCGCCTGCTTGGCCCGCTTGGTGACAAGATCGAGTTTCTTGATCTTTGTCAGCCCTTCCACCAGCCGCCCGATATCCTCGCCGAACAGCTCGTCGATTTCCGCCCGCGTTGCCGAGGTGTCCTCGATCGTGTCATGCAGCAGCGCCACGGCGATGGTGGCTTCATCGAGCCGCATCTCGGTCAGGATCGCAGCAACTTCCAGCGGGTGGGAGATGTAGGGGTCCCCGCTCGCACGCGTCTGCTTGCCATGTTTCTGCATGGCGTAAACGTAAGCCTTGTTCAGCAGGGCCTCGTTGACATCCGGTTTGTATTTTTGCACGCGCTCCACGAGCTCGTACTGACGCATCATCTGATGGGCACTCCAAAACAAGAAAATGCGCCGAATCGAACGACCGGCGCATTGCAAAGCATCAGCTGTCTATCGGCCTCCGGACTCATGGCCTGCCGATTCATGCAAATCGTCAGGCCACGTCCAGACGCTTAATAGTCGTCGCTTTTTTCCGGCGGCACAAGTCCTTCGATGCCAGCGAGCAGCTCTTCTTCCGACATCGAGCCGAAAGAAACGCCCTCGGGCTGATCGTCTTCGGCGACAACCTCTTCCGTCGTCTCTGCAGTCTGCAGGTAACGCTCCGGATCGGGCTCCGGCTCGTCCACTTCGACATGCTTCTGCAGCGAATGAATGAGGTCTTCCTTCAGATCGCCGGGCGAAAGTGTTTCATCTGCGATTTCTCTGAGGGCAACAACAGGGTTCTTGTCGTTATCACGCGAGATCGTGATCTGTCCGCCCTGGGAGATCTGGCGGGCGCGATGGCTGGCAAGCAATACCAGTTCAAAACGATTATCAACCTTGTCGATGCAATCTTCGACTGTGACGCGGGCCATTGCCTGTCCTTTGCAAACTGCTATGGGGGAGTTTGACCATGCGATAAACACATTGTGTGGCTAATTCAAGTCCTTTGCGGCAAAAGCACTTGTTTGACGCCCCGTATATTGCAGTTTACGCAACCGACCTTTGCGTCAGAATCATCGGTCCTTTAGCAGCTATGCATAAGTATCAAGGCGACAACCCTTGAAAAATGGGACCAACCGCAGCATTTGGTTCGGCCTGACGATTTATTGAGTCGTGGAACAGTATGAGAATGGTACTTGTATGGCTTTCAAAAAGTTCGAGATCGATCTAAATTGGTCATGCAGAAGCCAGACTTGCCTTCAGTTGAGACAGAGGGCTTCTTTGAAAGGAAGATCATAAGTGTTTGATCCAAGAGAGAAAATTGCGCTCTTTATTGATGGGGCGAATCTATACGCAGCGTCAAAAAGCCTGAATTTCGATATCGACTACCGGAAGTTGCTCAAGGCTTTTCAATCCCGCGGGTATTTGTTGCGGGCCTACTATTACACCGCTTTGATTGAGGATCAGGAATATTCATCGATCCGCCCATTGATCGACTGGCTCGATTACAATGGGTATAAAGTAGTTACCAAGCCCGCAAAAGAATTTACCGACTCCACCGGCCGTCGGAAAATCAAGGGCAACATGGACATCGAGCTCGCAATCGATGCCATGGAGCAGTCTGACGTAGTCGACCACTTGGTAATTTTCTCCGGTGACGGCGATTTCACGTCCTTGGTCGAGGCCTTGCAGCGCAAGGGCCGCAAGGTGACAGTCGTCTCCTCGCTTTCCTCCCAGCCGCCAATGATCGCCGATGACCTTCGCAGGCAGGCTGACTACTTCATCGACCTGACCAGCCTGAAATCGGAAATCGGCCGAGAGCCGTCAGAACGTCCGCAGCGATCCTACGCGCCGGCGGAGGAAGAGGAAGAATTCGAGGATTGACCCGGAAGTGGCTGTGTCCGGCCACATGGCCCGACCGAACGAGCCTGATCCCGATTGCAGCCTTTGTCCGCGGCTGCACGATTTTGCACTCAAGAACCGCGACCGGTTTCCCGACTGGCACAATGCTCCGGTCGAAACATGGTATCCCCCGGAAGGGTCATCCGCGGTTGAGTTGCTGATTGTAGGCCTGGCGCCCGGCCTGCGTGGCGCCAACCGTACCGGCGTTCCCTTTGTAGGCGATGATTCAGGCGCTCTCCTGCATGAAACACTGGCCAGGCACGGACTGGCCGAAAACGATGCAACGCCTGCTTCCGCGGACCAGCCGAGACTGAAGGGCATTGCAATCACCAACGCGGTTCGGTGTGTTCCACCTGAAAACAAGCCGGTCGGGGCGGAAATCAACACCTGCCGGAGATTTCTCACGGCCGCAATCGAAGCCATGCCGCGGCTCAAGGTCATCATCACGCTTGGCAGGATTTCACACGACAGCACCATTCGCGCGCTCGGCGGCAAACCGGCTCACCATCCCTTCAGTCATGGCGCCAAAACAGCAATGGGCAATATGTGCATCATTTCGAGCTACCATTGCTCACGCTACAACACCAACACCGGTCGCCTGACGGTGGAAATGTTTGATGCAGTCTTCGAAAGCGCGGTCAGATGGCTGGACTGACTCCGGACGTCAGCCTGGCGGGTGCAAGCCCTAGCCGCGATCGCGCAACAGCCTGGATTTGTCCCGGTTCCAGTCACGCTCCTTCTGGGTCTGGCGCTTGTCGTGCAGTTTCTTGCCACGTGCCAGCGCCAGCAGAAGCTTGGCCCTGCCCTTGTCATTGAAGTAGATCTTGAGCGGAACCAGGGTCATCCCGTCACGCTGAACGCCCTGCGCCAGCCGCGCGATTTCGCGCGCCTTGAGCAGGATCTTGCGCCGCCGCCGGGGCTCATGGTTGAAACGGTTGGCCTGCAGATATTCGGGCACGTAGGAATTGATCAGCCACATCTCGCCGCCTTCCTCATTGGCGTAGGATTCGGCGATGTTTGCCTTGCCTTCCCGAAGCGACTTCACCTCGGTGCCGGCCAAAACCAGGCCAGCCTCGATCGTGTCGACAATCTCGTAGTTGAACCGAGCCTTGCGGTTTTCAGCCACGACCTTTCCGTGCTGGGATTTGTCGTCCTTCCTGGGAGCCATGATCAGCCCGCCACGCCCGCCTGAGCAAGCGCCGCGTCAAGCAGGGCCGCGGTACCCGGCTCTACCGGAGTGAGCGGCGAGCGCACGACATTCTTGATCAGGCCCATCTTGGCCAGGCAATACTTCGTCCCAGCCACACCGGGCTCGTGGAAGATCGCCTTGTGAAGCGGCATCAGCCGGTCAAGCAGCGTCAGCGCCGTGGCATAGTCGCCGCGCAGGGTTGCCTCCTGAAACTCGACACATTGCCGGGGCGCCACATTGGCCGTCACCGAGATGCAGCCAACACCGCCATGCGCATTGAAGCCGAGCGCGGTCGGATCCTCACCGGACAATTGCACGAAATCCTTGCCACAGGCCATCCGCTGCTCCGGCACGCGGGCGAGGTTCCCCGTCGCGTCCTTGACGCCGACAATGTTGAAGAAGTCACGGGCAAGCGCCGCCATCGTCTCCACCGACATGTCGATCACCGAGCGCGGCGGTATGTTGTAGATGATGATCGGCAGCGTGATTGCCTCGGCCACGGCCTTGAAATGCTGATAGAGCCCCTTCTGCGTCGGCTTGTTGTAGTAGGGCGTCACGACCAGCACGGCATCGGCACCAGCCTTCTCGGCATGAACGGCAAGTTCGATCGATTCCGCCGTGTTGTTCGATCCGGCGCCGGCGATCACCGGAACCCGGCCCGCGGCAACCTCGACGCACAGTTCGACAACGCGCTTGTGCTCGGCATGCGTCAGCGTCGGGGATTCGCCGGTGGTGCCGACTGGAACCAGACCACCGCTTCCAGCCTTGATCATGCGCTCGACATGGCGCGCAAAGCCATCCTCATCCACCGCGCCATCCTCGGTGAAAGGGGTAATGAGGGCCGGAAGGGAACCCTTGAACATGCTGCTCTCCAAATACTGTACTTCGCGCCCCTAGGCGCTTTCACTCACCTGTACCGCAGGCGATACAGGAAATAACGGCAGCCGAAAAGCCTTGCGCAGGCTCTGGCAGCGCTTTTGCGCCGATTGACGTCACCTGAACGGGCGGTTCGCTGGTCTGGCCGCAGATTACCCGCAATTGTGTCCGAACATCGCATTCGAACGAAGATTATAAGCTTTTCTTAATCCTTGTTTCACCGGGTTTTTGCTAGAGACGGTCAAGGGTGGGAAAAACAGACCGGCAACCGGGAAGCCACGGGTGGTGACCGGATGGCGGAAACGTCAATGCGCACAGAAGGTGATGATGTCAAAAATCGCTCTCGCTACCCTGACTGTACTGACCTGTATCCTGGCAACCGCCAGCGGGGCTGCGCCCCTGCCCTCCGGATCGATTCCCTTGCCTACCCCGCGGCCCCAGGCCGAGGCTCCCGGCGTTCAAGCACCTGCCGCTCCGGTAACGCCCGTCATGAACGCGCTCGGCTCCGGCCTCGAAGCGCTCAGTGACGGAAACGCAAGCCTTGCCCGTCAGATCCGCGACATGCTTCCGCGCGCGACGCTCGACCGGCACATCCTGACCTGGGCGATCGCCCTCTCCGGGCTCGAAGATGTTCCTTCCGGCGAAATCTCGGAAGCAGCGGTCGAATTGAAAGGCTGGCCGGGTCTCAATGCTTTGCCGCGCCTGCTCGAAAACGCTCTTTTCCACGAGGATCCGCCGGCTCAGAAGGTGCTCTCGGTCTTTGCCGGCAGGCAGCCCGAAACCGCCAGAGGCGCGATCATACTGATCAGGGCACTGGTAGCCACGGGCGACACCAAACGTGCCCGCGCCATTGCTTCGGAATTCTGGCGCAAGGTCAGCATGAACGACCGCGATGCCGGCCTTTTCCTTTCCGAGTTCGACAGCCTGTTGACCAAGGCCGATCATTTCCGCCGGATGGAAATGCTGCTTTATCGCGATCAGGTCAGCGACGCCGGCAAATTGTCGTCAAGGGCTGAAGCCCAGTCGCTCTACCGGGCCTGGGCCGCTGTGATACGAACGCCAACAAAGGCCGCCGGCGCCATCAAGGCAGTCGACCGCTCCTGGCACCAGACGCCGGCATATCTGTATCTGCGCATTCGCCACCTTCGCGAGCTTGAGAAAAACAAGGAAGCAGCCGCGCTTCTGGCCAAAATGCCGCGCGACCGCGCAGCCCTTGTTGATCCGGATGAATGGTGGGTGGAAGCCCGCATCGTCAGCCGTGGCCTTTATGAGGACGGCGATCCGAAAGGAGCCTACGGGCTGGCTGCCGCCCATCTCGCACAAAGTCCCGAAGACGTGGCCGAAGCCGAGTTCCATGCCGGCTGGTATGCGCTCAGGGGTCTGGGCGACGCAAAGACCGCTGCCAGGCATTTTGCCGCGATCCTGTCGGTCGCAAGCGGCCAGATCTCGACCGCCCGGGCCCATTACTGGCTCGGTCGCGCCGCAGACGCAGGTGCCGGCGGCAAGGCATCGGACCACTACGCAAGAGCCGCGAACCATCCCTCGACCTTCTACGGGCAGCTCGCCAGCGCAAAACTGGGACGCAAGAAACTGAACATTGCCTACCCGTCCCCCTCGGCCAGCGACCGGAACCGGTTTGCAGCCCGTGAAGCCGTCCAGGCCATCAGCAAACTCGAAAGCGCGGGCGCCGAATGGCGTGCCGACACGCTCTACCGGGCGCTGGCCGCCGAACTTGAAAGTCCCGGAGAGCTGGCCATTCTGGCGGCCATGGCAGAAAGGCGGGGCGACCATCAACTGTCGTTGCAGGTCGGCAAGATCGCCTGGAACAGAGGGCTGGATGTGGCTGCCCTCGCCTACCCGCTGGGTGCCGTGCCAAGTGCCGCCAACATAGACGGGTCCGGCAAGGCGCTCGCCTATTCGATTGCGCGCCAGGAAAGCGCCTTCAACAAGGCGGCGATCTCGCCCGCCAATGCCCGCGGCCTGTTGCAGATCCTTCCAGGGACAGCCAAGGGTGTCGCGGCACGTCATGGTCTCGCCTATTCGAAGCAGCGCCTGACCACCGATGCCGGCTACAATGCCACGCTTGGCGCGCACTTCCTCGGCGAACAGATTTCCGATTTCGGCGGTTCCTACATTCTCACCTTCATCGCCTACAATGCCGGTCCGAGCCGCGTCCCGCAGTGGATCAATCGTTTTGGCGATCCACGCGGCCAGCCACTTGATGAAGTGATCGACTGGATCGAGCTCATTCCGTTCACGGAGACCCGTCATTACGTTCAGCGGGTGATGGAGAACTATCAGATCTACAAGGCCCGACTGGGCCAACCGGCCGACATTGAAAACGATCTGAGGTTCGGCCGCAGATGAAGTCTGTCCCATCCGGCTCGAAATGGGCTATAGGCTTGCTCGTGAAGAGAAAGCGACAGGAGCAGGATTGGCCATGACGAACGGAGCATCTGGCGGCACCAGCAAACTGAACACGGGCAAACAGGACACCGGTACCTGGGAAAGCGTGTTCTATTCCGCAAGTGACGGACTGAGGCTGCATGCGGCTGATTACGGCCGCCACAATCCCGCAACCCGTGACCGCTTGCCGGTGGTGTGCCTGCCAGGGCTGACCCGCAACACCCGCGATTTTGACGATCTGGCGAAAATCCTGTCGACCGATCCCAAGGCGCCTCGGCGCGTGGTCAGTTTTGACTACCGCGGCCGTGGCGGCTCGGCATGGGACAAGGACCCTTCGCGTTACACCATCACGGTAGAGGCCGAGGATGTGCTCAGCGGCATGGCGGCGCTCGGCCTCGAGCATGCGATCTTTATCGGCACCTCGCGCGGCGGGTTGATCATGCACGTGCTGGCGGCGACCAGGCCGGGGGTCATGGCGGCGGGCGTGCTCAACGACATCGGGCCGGTGATCGAGGGCGCGGGGCTGGCCCAGATCAAGGCCTATCTGTCGCGCATGCCCAGGCCCAAATCATGGGAGGACGCCGCACAGATCCTGGCTGACGCCCATTCCAAGAGCTTTCCGGCTCTCACCGGCCCGGACTGGTCCGACTTCGCGCGCGCCGTGTACGTGGAGAAAGACGGTAAACTGATTGCCGATTACGATCCCGCCCTGGTCGACGGACTGAAGGGCGTCGACCTCAGCACGCCGTTACCTACGCTGTGGCCCCAGTTCGAAGGCCTGGGCGGAATGCCGCTGATGGCCCTGCGCGGCGAGCACTCGACACTGCTCTCCGAAGAGACGCTGATCGAGATGAAAAACCGGGTTCCCTCACTTGAGACGGTCACGGTTGCCGGTCATGGCCATGCCCCCATCCTGCATCTTGAAGGTATTCCGGGGATTCTCGCGAAATTCTTTGCTTCGGTCGACAAGCAACGGCGGCACTGAAACCAGCCCGAGAGCGGCCTCCCGCATGGAAAGCTCGGTATTTCGAAACCAGCCCGATGCTTCCCTTGGGCGTTCGCAGCTACTTTTGACCGCCCCCCCTGAGCTTGCCTTTCGAACTCGCCACCTCGCCCTTGGCAACCCGCTTGGAGAATTCGGTCTTTTCGCCCTTGGCCAGCACCTTGGCCTGGCGCACCCACTCTTCGCGCTCGATACGCCCGGAAAACGACAATTGCTCAGCGAACTCGGCCTGCTCCTTCTTGGTCCAGACTGCTATCTGGGCGAAGCGGGTGATCCCTGCAGCCTGCAGCTTGGTTTCGATTGCCGGACCGATCCCCTTGATAAGTTTGAGATTGTCGGGCGTGTCTGGAACGGCGGAGCCGGCCTTGGCGGATGGCTTGGCTCTCGCCGGGGCATCGCTTCCCGCCTTGCCGGCTTTCGAAGCCTTTGCCTTGGCCTTCGCCGGCTTGCTCTCTGTGGCATCACCTTTCCGGGTACGCTTGCCGGTCGCCGGCTTTGTCGTTGCAGGCTTCGCAGTCCTGGCTCGGGCGGGCTGCTTGGTCGGAGCCGATTGGCCCTCGGGCTTCGGCTCTTGAGCCGGTGCCGGCGGTGCGGCGACAGTCTCCGGATCGGAGGTCAATGCGGTGGCCGGTTGAGGCGTGGTTGCCGGCTCGTAATGCGGCCTCGGCGCAGCAAGCTCACTTGCGGTCGAGGTCTTCGCGGCGCCTTCATGCGTCACCGCGGCCGCGGCACCCGAATGACGCGGATGAACCGCCATCCGGCCCTTGAGCCAGCATCCGAACAGGCATCCCAGGCCAAACGCAACGGCGATGAGCAACACGCTCTGGACGATAAACATGGTCATTTCTCCTCCTCCCAGGTGGCAGTGAAATCAGGCTTCAGCCCCGCGGACGCCCGCAGGTCTTCCACCCGACCAGTCCGCCGACAAGAAACGCCAGCAACAACCAGAACCAAAGATGCGCAATCATGTACCACATTTGTCTCTCCCCGGGCCCGCAGCCCTTTGACCGGACCGGCTACCTCATGACTTGAAACTCGATCCGGCGGTTTGCCGCCTTGCCTTGTACGGTTTCGTTCTCCCGCACCGGGCGACTTTCCCCATGGCCGACAGCCACCAGCCTTTTGGCATCAACGCCCGCCGCAGTCAGATAATCCGCCACCGCATCGGCACGACGCTCCGACAGCGCGAGATTGTCCGCTTCCGAGCCATCCGAGTCGGTATGGCCGGATATTTCCATCCGGACGTCGCCGCATTGTTGCACAGTTGCCGCAATACGATCGAGAAAACCGAAGGAATGAGACTCGATGCCCGCATCGCCGGTTTGAAACGACACCGTATTTGATCCCGCCAGGGAGTCGAGTTGCTGCTGGCAGTCCGCCGGAACCAACACCGTCTCCGGGATTTCCGCCCTCGACAACGAGCCAGTGCCGGAAAATCCCTCGGGCAAGCCCTCTTCAATCAGGCGTCTTGTCTCACGTAGCGCAACCCCGCTCAGTGCGCTTCCCTGGACAGAGAGGTTCCGATCCTTCAGCACCGCCTCCGATTGCTCAAGTCTGCTGAGCGCCTGAAGCGCAATCAGCGCCGCTTGCCCGAACCCGTCCGGCGCGCCGGGCAACAACTCCATCCTGTCACGGATCTCGATCGTACCGACTTTCAACCGTGCGGCACTCAGAATAGCATCATGAACGGCCTGATCGGGCACCTGACCATCAAGTTCGAGTTGCTGCCGCGTCAGCCGCGCGGACCATTCATAGGGTTGTCCTTGAGCCATTCCGATATCGGCTGTCCCGAGCTTAACCCCGTCAGGCAACCGGTTTCCCAGGATGTCCTGAATGTTTCTGAAGGCTGCAGCGTCCCGCGCCTCACCCGATACATCCAGGGTCGCATCCGTCAGCGTGACCGTACCCTGGCTCATCGCAGCGAGTAGCGACAACCCGGTCTCGGTGGCTTCCAGCCAATCGACGAGTTGAGGTACGCCGGATGCGAACCGCATCCCGTCTTCCGTCTCTGCACCAGCGCCGATTTCCCCGGCTCGGGAGAGTATCGCGGAGCGAACCGCGGAATCAGGAATGTAGCCGGAGATGGTCAACCGATCCTCGTTCCGCGCCGCAGCCCATGTGTAGGACCCGGAAACCGCGGCAGGCGTGATGTCGATCGCACTGACGCTTCCTGCCGAGGGGGGAATCCCGGCAAGTGCCGCCAGGGCAAGCTCGTGGTCGTCGGGATCAAGAGCCTGACCGCTGACCCTCATGCTCCGGTCGCTGATCTCGACGGAACCCGTCGAAAAACGCGGGAAGACCGACAACCCGTAAGCCGCCAGGCTGGCAAGACCCACAGGCGCCCCGCGTGCCAGTTTGATCTGGTCAGACAGCGCGATCCCCGGGAGCAAGCCGGTCAGCGACGAAATGATTTCTGCACGCACCGTTTCATTGGGTACGAAACCACCCAGCACGATGCCGTTTCGGGTTTTCTCGGCTGAAAAACGATAGGGCGCCTCCTCGGGCAGCAGCACCGAGGCATCTGTTACACGCCTGACGCCCGAGATGCTCCGCGCAACACTCAGCGCACGGTCCCTGTCTTCTTCATCCGGTGCCAGCCCGGTCAGCGTCAGGTCGCGGCCCTTGAGCGTCACCTGGGCCCAGCCGTCTTCGCCGCGCAGCGCAGCGAGTGCCCTTGCCTTGAGTTCCGTCTCGACAACACCGGCCGTGAACCACACCGCCAATGCGGCAAGAAAGGCAACGGCGGCCACACCGGGCCAGAACCAGAGTCTGACGTTTCGCATGAGATCTCCGCCACGCAATTTGTGGCGGCAAGCCTATCACCCCTGCCCGACCAAGACCAAGCCCAAAGCGGCATTGCCCCGGTGGAGGCGGCACCCGCACCCGCAGGTCAGCTGCAAAAACGAAAAAACCCGGCAGCCAAAGCTGCCGGGTTCCATCAGATCAAACCGAGGTTTGATTAGAACGAACGACGTACCCAGACGAAGCCCGATGCAGTCGTGGTGTTCACGTTAGCATTGGACTTGTTCCAGCCGTAGTTACCTTCAAGACGAACGTTGAAGTTGGTAACCGGAGTCCACGACAGAGCACCTTCGACGAGGTGAGCGGTCTTGGTGGTACCACCGTTGGCGGCCGAGAAGCCGTCAAAGTACTGGTAGCCGAGAGTCGCGTTGACGGTTTCGGTGACGTCCTGGGTGTAGCCAAGACCTGCGGACCAGTTGGCGGTTTCGCCAGCTGCACCACCAGGAAGACCAACGCCATAACGGTTGCCGACCTTGTTGTTGTAGAACATGCCGACGCGGAGCGAACCGCCGGTTGCTGCAACAGCAACTTCGACAAGGCCCTTGACGCCGACTGCCTTGGCAGATTCGTCGTAGGCGATGCGCACGTCAGCGCCGCCCCAACCCTGGGTCATGCCGAGAACGCCGACGACGTCCGGAGCCCAGTCACCGCGTGCAGCGCTGGTAGCTGCGCCGGGGACCAGATCGTTTTCGAGAACCAGAGCAGCGTAGAAGGCGCCCGCGTCGTAGCGGTAACCGATCTGCTGGGTCTGCTGGTAAGCGTAGATGCCGCCGTTATCCGTCTGGATGATGCCGAAGTTGCCGACGCCGCCGCCCCACAGAGCTGCGAATGCCGATTCGGTGTAACCCATGAACAGGCCGCCGAGCTGCAGCATTGCCTGGTCCTGAACAACGTTTGCGTCGCCGTTAACGCCGCCCGAGTTGGACTGGAAGCGGATGTAGCCGCGCAGGGTGCCGAGTTCAGTTTCCGAGCGAGCGTCAAAGTTGAGGCGTGCGCGGGTGTTCTGCTGGTATTCCGAAGTGCCCTTGCTTGCAGTAACGCGGAAGCGGACATAACCGTCGATCTTCAGGCAGGTTTCGGTGCCCGGGATGTAGAAGAAGCCGGTGCCGAAAGCGTCGCAAACGCGGACGTATTCAACGGGCTCAGGCTCAGCTGCAACGATAGCGTCTGCAGCGCGTGCGCCGGATACAGCAACGAGAGCTGCTGCGGAGCCGATGAGAAGGCTCTTAATGTTCATTTCTGACCTCCAGTCAAAAGTTAATGGTCTGGGTTGTCGCTGAAGGACAGTATTCTCTGTCCCATCCCCACAATGGAAGAAGTCAAGCGGGTTACCGCCGTGCCTTCGAGAGTGAACATACTCACCGGGGCTGAGTGCGCAACGCTGATCGCATCCACCGGAGGACCGTTCGCATGCCTTCACGGAACCCTGTTGCACAAATGACACGAAATCATCGCTGCGCCAGCCATTTGTTTACCCTTCATTAGGATATCCGGGGCGTTCACAGGCCATCCGGGATCGTTCTGCCCGCACGGGCTGGCCAGACTTGCCTTGATTCACGGCGATTCTCGCCGGCTTTGGCAGGCCTTGACGACGAATCGAGGTTGAACCGATTCAGCCGCCGCAAACCGAACCGGTGAATCCGCTGCCCCGAACATCCATTTTTGGCCGTCGGATATGTTGCTTTATATATAGCCGACCCAAGAGCGTGAATTTCGGACGCCCGGCAGGAGCAACCCCGCCCTGACCTGGACTGGCCTGGACTGACCTGGCCTGACCTGGCCTGGACCGGTCAATTGGACGGGTTCATCGGATCAGGGTGACAGATGGGGTAACGGATCGGTGTTCACGCATCAGTCTTTGATGGTCTTTCCTCGCCAAAAGCACCGAGGTTGAATCAGGTCATTCGGAGAAATTACACCAGCGCAGCCGTGGACGTTGACAATGATGCAGTCCGGCCTGAATTGCGGTTGATTACGCAGCCACGCTGGGGTAACAGACCTCTCGACGGAGAGGTGGCCGAGTGGTCGAAGGCGCTCCCCTGCTAAGGGAGTATACCCGGAAGGGTATCGAGGGTTCGAATCCCTTCCTCTCCGCCAGTCTTGTTTGCGCTTTGCCGCCTGCCAACCCAAAGCGCGATGGCTCCGCGGTTGGGTTGCATCCTCTCTCCTGCGTCATTTGTCCTCGGATGCAAATCCATTGAACTCTGCCGGAATGGCGGGTGTTCTCACCGCGATTCCATGCGGCCTGCGTAGAGAGGCCGCATCAGGATCGGCGTCAGATACATCGGGATCTGGTAGCAGCCGATGAACAGCAGAAGCGGGTCGGTGATGGCGGCTGGAAGTGCGACCAGGAAAAGCGCGATATTGCGGTTGCCGGCGATGATCGACCAGGCCACCCGCGAACGCTCATGGCCTCGCCCGCCGGTCAGCATGAAGGCTGCAATCTGAAGCGAGAAGTTGATTGCAAAGGCCGCAAGCAATGTGAGCCCGACCAAACCCGGCGTCTGGATGATCGCGGGTCCCAGCGCCGACATCAGACCTATGACCAGCACTGCCATCAACAGGGCCGAGACCCCGTCGATCACCCCCAGGGTTTCAACACCTGGCTGGGGGAAGAACCGATGCCGGATGATGAAGGCAACGGCGGAAGAGCAGCCGATCAGCAGCAGCAGCTTTCCGGACGCCAGTGCAATGGCACTGAAGGACCCGAATATCGGCCAGAGCAAGAACACCGGCGCGACGGTCAGCGGCAACAGTGCCACGCCTGCAATCATCAGTCTGAGCGCCGGCGCCGGGTCGTGCCCGGTCATGATTGTCAGGTTGGGACTGCCCGAAATCGAGGGCGCAGCGGCCATCAACACCATCGCGGTTGCCAGCGTGCCGCCCAGGCCGAACGCCAGGAAGACAGCGGCCAGCACCAGCGGCAGCAGCAACTGATAGGCAGCGACCAGCCGCAGCGAAATGTGGATATCCGCAAGGCTTCCGCGCGCAGCCGTCGGTCCGATCCGCAATGCCGCCACGCCCAGCATGCAGGCGACCAGCTCCGGCAAGACACCCCGCACCATGCCGGCAATCCCTGGCAACAGGATCCCGGCCACCAGGCCGGCGATGAGAACCAGCCGGCCGTGGCGCGCGGTTGCGAGCAGCAACGCCCTGAGCGCGCCCATCACATCAGCCCGCGTGCAATCAGGATCACAGCGGCGGTGCCGGAGATCGCCATCAGTGCCGGACGGAACCGGCTGTCGAGACGCCCGCCGATGCGACGCGCCGCAAAGACCCCTGCCAGCATCGGCGGAACCATCGCAAGCGCGATGTAGAGATCAGCCAGATGCGCCCAGCCGCTCACCGCCAGCCCGGCAAGAGATGCCGCGCAGCCGAGCGCGAAGAACGCCGACAGCGTCGGCCGCGCCGCGCCCGGCTGGCGATCCTGATAGATCAGCGCCAGCGGCGGCGCGCCGACCGAGGTGATGGTGCCCATCAGCCCTGAAAGCCAGCCCATGGCGACGAGGCTGGAAGTGGAGAATTTCCACCGCCAGCCACTAAGAGACAGAAGAACGGCGATGCCCACCATGATGCCGAACACCAGCATGAAGGCCTTGCGATCGACCAGCAGGGACAGCACCAGCGCGCCGCAGGCAACCCCGAGGAGCCGCCCGGCCATTCCGATACCGACCTCCGGCCAGATGATAGAGCCGCGCTCCCGCCAGCCGCCCAGGCCCGCAGTTACCATGCCCATGATCAGGGTCGGCACCGGCACCAGGTGCGGGTCGATCAGCGCCAGAAGCGGCGATGCGGTCAGGCCGAACCCCATCCCCAGGCCTGCCTGGACGATGCTTGCGACCATGACGATGACAAAGGCTGTCAGGATCAGCCACGGCTGATCGGCAAGGGGAAAGTCTGCGGGCAACACTCAGGAAGCCTTGCAGCTGAATGGAGTCATGGAACGGTCTACCTCGCGGCGGTCTGGCGAATATTGTCGGGCAGCCAGGTTGCCAGGTCCGGAAAGAAAATCAGCACGAACACCATCAGTACCATGATCAGGAACATAGGAAACGCCGCGCGCGAGATGAAGCTCATCTCGTGACCGGTCATCCCCTGCAAAACGAACAGGTTGAAGCCGATCGGCGGGGTGATCTGCGCCATCTCGACAACGACAACGATGAAAATGCCGAACCAGATGATGTCGATCCCGGCCTGACGGATCATTGGCTCGACCACGGCGATGGTCAGCACCACCGACGAGATCCCGTCAAGGAAGCAGCCGATGATGATGTAGAACACCAGAAGCGCCATCAGGAGTTCGAACCTCGAGAGTTCGAGCGAGCCGATCCATTCGGCGAGCGCCCGTGGCAATCCGGTAAAGCCCATCGACAGCGACAGGAATGCCGCGCCGGACAGGATGAGCGCGATCATCGCCGATGTACGCATTGCACCCATCAGGCTCTCGATGAAGGTGGCACGGTTGAGCGAACCTTGCGCAATGGCGAGCAGCATGGCGCCGATCACCCCGATGGCGGCGGCTTCGGTCGCTGTCGCATAGCCCAGATACATCGAGCCGATCACCGCCGCGATCAGCAGCAGCACCGGAATCAGGAACCGCGAATTGGCGAGCTTTTCGCCAAACGTCATCCGCGGCTCCTCCGCCGGCGCATAGCGCTTCGAAAACTTCGAATAGAGCCCGACATAGGTCATGAACATCAGCGCCAGGATCAATCCCGGAACAATGCCCGCCATGAACAGCTTGGTGATCGATTCATTGATCGTCACGCCATAGACGATCAGCGTCAGCGACGGCGGAATCATCAGCCCGAGCGTCGCGGCTCCCGCCAGCGTCCCGATCACCATCTGCTCGGGGTAGTCGCGCTTGCGCAATTCCGGGATCGACATCTTGCCCACGGTGGTCAGCGTTGCCGCCGACGACCCGGAGACCGCCGCGAACACGGTGCAGCCGACGACATTGGTGTGCAACAGGCCACCCGGCAGCCTGGCCATCCACGGCGACAGGCCACGAAACATGTCCTCCGACAACCGCGTCCGGAACAGGATCTCCCCCATCCAGATGAACAGCGGCAGAGCGGTCAGCGACCAGGACGAGGCCGAGCGCCAGATGATGGTCATCATGGCGTCGCCGGCAGGCCGCAGCGTGAACAGCTCCATTCCGAGCCAGGCCACGCCAAGCAGCGCCAGCCCGACCCAGACGCCGGTGCCCAACAACAGGAACAGGACAAACAGAAAAACGATGATCGGTGCCATTTCAGCCATGGTCCGCCCTACTCCGCATGGCTCTGCTCGACCAGATCAGACCCGATATTGTCGCGTCTGGTCGCAAGCAGCGTGATCAGATTGTCGGCGAAACAGACCGCCAGCAGTACCGCGCCGATCGCCACCGGCGTCTGCACGATCCACAGCGGCGTGGCGTCCTGCCCCTGGCTGACATCATTGAGTTTCCGCGACCAGTAGACCAGCTTGACGGCGTACCAGGCCAGATAGCTCGATGCCGCCGTGCCGATGATCATGCACCAGACCTCACCCCAGAAACGGTGCTGCCCGAGCGCGGTGAGAAACAGGTTCACCCGGATGTGGACCCCGCGGTTGAGGCCGTGGGCGAAGGCGAGGAACGAGGCCGCCGCCATCAGGTATCCCGCATACTCGGCAAGTCCCGGCACGGATATGCCCATCCAGCGGGTGGTCATCTGCGCCACGATTACCAAAAGGATGGCCAGTAGGCACAGCGCCGCGACATAGCCGGCGAAATCATAGACGGCATCAAGTACGCGCCTGACGGGATGTTTGTCGACTGCAGTTGCCATGCCCTGCCCCCAAGAATGCGGGCGCCCGCATTGGGGCGCCCGCTGGTTATCTGACCTTCTTACATCGCCTTGTAGGCGTCGACGATGGCCTTGCCCTTGTCGCCGGCAGCCTTGATCCATTCCTCGGTCATGGTCGCGCCAAAGCCCTGCAGGTCGGTCTTGAACTGGTCGCTCGGACCGCTGACGCTCATTCCGTTTTCGGCAAGCGTCTCAAGATAGCCGCTGGTCAGTTCGCGAGACTTGGCATCGCCCGCAGCTTCAGCGGTTGCGCCGCAGTCCATGATCGCCTTCTTGCCGGCCTCATCGAGCGCATTGAAGGCGTCCTTGTTGACGAAGACGGTGTTGCGCGGCAGCCAGGCCTGGACGTCATAGAAATGCGTCAGGCTTTCCCAGACCTTCGAATCCACCCCGGTCGAGCCCGAGGAGATGAACGATTCCGCCACCCCGGTGGCCAGCGCCTGGCTCAGTTCCGCGGCCTCGATCTGCACCGGCACCATGCCGGCAAGTTCGGCAATCCGCGCGGTTGCAGCGTTGTAGGCGCGGAACTTGACGCCGTTCAGGTCAGCTGCCGAGTTGACCTCCTTCTTCATGTAGAAACCCTGCGGCGGCCACGGCACCGAATAGACATAGACCAGGTTCTGCTCGTCGAGCGCTTCGGCGACTGTTTCCTTGGCCGCCTTCAGCAATTTGGCGGAATCATCAAAAGACGTCGCCAGAAACGGTACCGAATCGTAACCGAAAAGCGGGTTCTCGTTGGCATGCGCAGACAGAAGCCGCTCGCCGATCGGCGCCTGGCCGGTCTGCACCGCGCGCTTGATGTCATTGCCGCTGAACAGCGAACCGCCGGGATGGGTGACGATTTCGATCCCGCCCGAGGTGGCATCGGTCACGCATTTGGCAAAGGCAGCACCGTTCTCGGAATGGAAGTTGCTGGCCGGATAGGCCATTGGCATGTCCCATTTTTCGGCATGGGCTGCGGTGGCGCCGGTGGCCAGCACGGCAACTGCGCCAAGTAGTTTCACGATCGTCTTCATGGCATTCTCCCTGTTGAAAAGCTCTTTGGTCAGATGCTGCATCTATCCCGACTGAAAACGCGAAGGCGCGTAGGGTGACATATCGAAGTTCGGTCTCCGCCCGGAGATCATCTGGGCCAGCATCCGGCCCGTTTTCGGCCCGCCCGTCAACCCCACATGGTGATGGCCAAATCCCATGAACGCGCCACGCATGACCGGCGATTCTCCGATAACCGGGATGGAATCCGCCGGTGCCGGGCGATGCCCCAGCCATTCGGTCTTGTGCTTCCAGCTTATCCCGGGAATGGCCGCCCTGATGTTTTTCTCCAGAAGCGCCAGCGGCGCCTTTGACGGCGGCGCATCCAGCCCGCCGAATTCAACGATGCCGGCAAGCCGCAGCCGGCCGTCCATCGGCGTGGCGACGAACTTGCCCGACGCAATCATCACCGGCGACCGCGGCATGATATTGGGCTCCCAAAGTTCCAGATGGTAACCGCGCTCGCTTTCCAGCGGCACCTTGAGGCCGAGCTGCCGTGCCAGAGGCCCGGACCAGACGCCCGCCGCAAGCACCACCGCATCGCAGGCAATCGTTTCACCACCGGCCCGCACGCCGCTGACCTTGCCGCCTTCCTCGATGATGGCCTCGGCATTGCCTTCGATCAAGCGGCCGCCCGACGCCATCACGTGGGCGCCCAGCGCCTTGACATAGGCCCCAGGGTCCGAGATCCGCCCATGATCCCCGAGCCGGACCGCAAAACCCTGCTCCGGTCCGAACGCCGGATCGAAGGACTTGAAGGCAGGCCCCTCCAGTTCCTCCCACTTGAAACCGTGTGCCTTGCGGATTGACCAACCAAAGGCGTCGCCTTCAAAATGCGCGCGGTCACGGTAGAGGAACAGGTAATCGTCCGGCTTGACCCAGGCTTCTGCGCCGGTGCCGGCCGAGAGCGCCTGGTGCTCGCCCAGGCTGTCGCCGACCAGCGGCGCCATAGCGGCAGCGATCCGCTTCGTGTCAGCTGCATTGGCATGGCCGAGATATTTGATCAGCCAGGGGGCAAGTTTCGGCAGGTAGGACCACTTGAGAAACAGCGGCTGGCCCGGATCAAACAGCATTCCCGGCGCCTTGCGCAGCAGGCCCGGCGCGGTCACAGGCACAATCGAGCACGAGGCAAGCACGCCACCATTGCCGTAGCTCGCGCCTTCGCCGATCCCCTTGCCGTCAATCAGGATAACCTTGTGCCCGTCGCGCTGCAGCCAGATCGCAGTCGAAACCCCGACGATCCCGGCGCCGATGATGGCGATGGTCTTGCTGCCGTCATTCTTGCCAGCACTCATGCCACCCACTCCGAAACAGGCGCCGCAGCCTCATGCAGCGGTTGCGATATGACATCGACCAGCGTCGGTCCGTCATGGGCCAGCGCCTGGCGCAGGACCCCCTCCAGTTCGCGGGGGTATTCAACCCGCCAGGACTTGACGCCGAACGCACTTGCCACGGCGGCATGGTCGGTGCGGTTGAAATCGACATTGTAGAAGCGCGCGCCAAAGCCGGCCTTCTGCCCGGCCTTGATCCAGCCGAAGGTCGCGTTGGAAAACACGATGCAGGTGATCGGCATCCGGTAGCGCACCAGCGTTTCCAGTTCACCGCAGCAGAATCCGAACGAGCCGTCTCCCATCACCGCGACCGTCTTCACCGCAGGCCGCCCGACATGCGCGCCCATTGCCGCGGCGAGCGCATAACCGAGTGCGCCATGGGCGCGGTTGGTGATGAAATTGCGCCCGGCAACGGGCCAGCGGTAATGCGCCGAGAAATAGGGACACGGCGTGCCCGGGTCGGCCACGACGATGGCGTCGTCATCGAGCAGCCGGGCGAGCGTCGCCACCACCCGTTCCGGCCGGATCGGGGTCTCGTTGCTCGCAGCCAGCGGAGCGAATTCCGCGAGTTTCGCGTCCCATGCGGCCTTTGCCCGGCGAACGCCGCCCTGCGCGGTCAGACCGGCCTCGGCCTCAAGCGCATCGGCAAGCGCCGCAAGCGCCAGCTTTGCATCGGCGCAGATGGCAACCGCGGTCGGGTAATTGGCGCCGATCACCATGGCGTCGCTGTCGATGTGGATGATGGTCTTGTCCTTGCCCGGCGAGCGCCAGCGCTCGGTGGTCACCGAGCCGGCGCGGCAGCCGATGAACACAATAACGTCGGCATCGTCGACAACGGCGCGGGTGGCCGGATTGCCGCCGTTGGAGCCGACGACGCCCACCGCCAGCGGATCGGTTTCGGCAATCGCCCCCTGCCCCGAAACAGTGGTCGCGACCGGCAATTCGATCAGCTCCGCAAGCCGCTTGAGTTCGGCAAAGGCCCCGGCGATAACCGGCCCACCGCCACAGATCGCCACCGCCGATTTCGCATTCTTCAGGATTTGCACGGCATCCGCGATCGCCTCCGGATCCGGACCGGCGGGCTCGGAGGGATAGCTGCAGTGGCGCTCTTCGGCCCATATCTCCACCGGGTCGGTGGCGGCTTTTTGCGTGTTGAACGGCAGCGCCAGATGCACCGCGCCTGGCCTTCCGGTCGTCATCGCGCGAAACGCCTGCCGGACCATCGCCGGCAAGCGGGATGCGTCATCGAGCGACGCATTCCATTTCGTCACAGGCCGGAACAGCGCCGTCTGGTCAAGTTCGGTCAGCGGATAGCGGCCGCGCGAGGTGGTGGCGACGTCGCTGGTGATCGCCAGCACTGGAATGGAACTCTCGTTGGCCTCGACGACGCCCGGAAGCATGTAGGTCGCCCCGCCTCCGGACGGCCCCTCGCAGACGCCCGGCCTGCCGGTGACACGCGCGTATCCGTCCGCCATATAGGCGGCATGGCGTTCGTCGCGGGTCAGGTAATGGGTGATTCTGTGATCCTGACGCGCCAGCACGTCATAAAGCGGCAGGCTCGTATCGCCGCAAAGGCCGAATACATCGGTCACCTTGTAGGCCTTAAGCATCCGGACCAGGGCTTCGGCGCCAACCATCTGGTTTGTTGTCTCTTGCACCAACGCCCGCCTTACACTTGACCGCCCCGAAGCGGGCATCTTGTGAAGCCGGCGAAGCTGTGTCAACAGATTCCCTTGGACCGGCCGGATCTATCGGTTTGATTTAGCGAAAGGAATGCAGCTTGAGCGCGAAGGTCAAAGGCGGCAAGTCGATTTACGGCGCATCGGTCGGCATCCTCATGCTGGATGCCCGCTTCCCGCGCATCCCGGGCGACATCGGCAACGCCACCACCTGGCCGTTCCCGGTGCTTTACCGCGTGGTCCGCGATGCAACGCCCGATCTCGTGGTGCGGCATGGCGCCGCCGGCACCCTGGACGCCTTCATCGAGACCGCCCGTGACCTCGTGCGCGACGGCGCCGACGGCATCACCACCAATTGCGGGTTCCTGTCCCTGTTCCAGGAGCAACTCTCCTCCGCCCTGCAGATCCCGGTGGCAACATCCTCTCTCATGCAGGTTGACCTGGTCAATCGGCTGCTGCCGCCTGGCAGACGAGCCGGCATCCTGACCATTTCCGCTTCCACACTCACGCCCCATCACCTCGAGGCAGCGGGAGTGCCTGCCAACACACCGGTCGGCTCAACCGAAGGCGGCAGGGAATTCACCCGCGCAATCCTTGGCAACGAACTCGAGCTTGATGTCGACCTGGCCCGCCAGGACAACATGGAGGCAGCCATGGCCCTGTGTGCCGCGCATCCCGATGTCGGCGCCATCGTGCTCGAATGCACCAACATGGTCCCCTATGCGGCCGACATGAGGATGGCGACCGGCGTGCCCGTCTTCTCCATGGAAACCTTCGTCAGCTGGTTCCAGTCAGGACTGACGCCGCGCCGCTACTGACGAAAACGGCGCCCCGTCGCGGCCATTGGGCGGCCAATGGGAGGCCATTGGAAAACAGCAGCGCCTCGACAAGGTGAAGTGTAAATCTCGGCGCCGCCGAATCGATTGCTGTGTTGACCGGACAGCACGACATGATTCCCAGAAAAGCCCATGTAAAACCCGCGCCGCATCCTAAAGTCTAATGACGAAGCAAATACTCAGCAGCATCGGCTGCAGACAGCCGGCATGCAGACCAGCTCCGCAAAAAATGCCGAAACCCGTAAAAAAGTACCCGCCTATTTGCAACACGGGTCGGATTCCATGCCGTCAAAGCGATTTTCAACGCGTCATGGGCATGATTTGCCCCATCCTGCGGCTCTTGCAAGCGCCTGCCTGTACCACACAATCGGCAAGCACAGGCATTGGTTTGCATGAATATACAATAGTCTAATGGCATCGGAGCCCCGGCCATGTTTGTTTAAAGACTGCTATTAGCGTAGCTATGGTGGCAAGGCTGGGAGGCCTTGCACATTCCACTCCAGGGAGGATTTTATGTCGAAATTCCAATTGAATCGCCGTTCGCTTATCAAGTCGGGCGTTGCCGTCGGCGCCGGCCTTGCGCTGCCGACCATCTTCACAAGTTCGGCTCGCGCCTATCTCAATGAGCCGAAGGGCGACACCGTCACCTTGGGCTTCAACGTTCCGCAGTCGGGCCCCTACGCAGACGAAGGCGCAGACGAGCTTCGTGCGTTCGAGCTTGCGGTCGAACACCTCAACGGTGGCGGCGATGGCGGCATGCTCAACACCTTCAGCTCGAAGGTTCTCGATGGCACCGGCATCCTGGGCAAGAAGGTCGGCTTCGTCTCCGGCGACACCCAGACCAAGTCGGACGCCGCACGCGCATCTGCCAAGTCGATGATTGAAAAAGACGGCGCCATCATGATTTCGGGCGGTTCGTCCTCCGGCGTCGCCGTGGCTGTTCAGGCGCTGTGCCAGGAAGCCGGCATCATCTTCATGGCCGGTCTGACCCATGCCAACGACACCACCGGCAAGGACAAGAAGGCCAACGGCTTCCGTCATTTCTTCAACTCCTATATGTCGGGTGCAGCCCTTGCGCCGATCCTGGCCAAGGAATACGGCGCCGACCGCAAGGCCTACCACCTGACCGCCGACTACAACTGGGGCTACACGACCGAGCAGGCTGTTCGTGAATCGACCGAAGCGCTTGGCTGGGAAACAGTGAATTCGGTGCTGACGCCGCTCACTCAGACCGACTTCAGCTCCTACATCGCTCCGGTTCTCAACTCCGGCGCAGACGTGCTCGTTCTCAACCACTACGGCGGCAACATGGTCAACTCGCTGACCAACGCGGTCCAGTTCGGTCTGCGCCAGGCAGAGGCCAACGGCAAGAAGTTCGAAATCGTGGTGCCGCTCTATTCCGAGCTGATGGCCCGCGGCGCCGGCAAGAACATCGCCGGCATCCTCGGGTCGCAGAACTGGGACTGGAAACTCGAAAACGAGCTTGGCGCTCGCTATTCGGGCACCAACGCCTTCGTCAAGTCGTTCGGCGAAAAGTACGGCTTCCCGCCCAGCCAGGCTGCACATACCTGCTATGTCCAGACCATGCTGTATGCGGATGCGGTTACACGCGCCAAGTCGTTCGACCCCTGCGCGGTGGTCGAGGCCCTCGAAGGCTTCGAGTTCGACGGTATGGGCAACGGCCCGACCCTCTATCGTGCAGATGACCACCAGTGCTTCAAGGACGTTGTCGTGGTGCGCGGTAAGGAGAACCCCGAGAACGAATTCGATCTCGTGGAAATCGTTGAGGTCACCCCGGTCGAGCAGGTCACCTACGCGCCTGACCACCCGCAGTTCGCCGGTGGCGACCTGGGCGCCTGCAACTCCGGCGCCTGATCTCAATAGGTCAGTTAAGGAAAACAACCGGTTGCGCCGCTCGCGGCGCAGCCGGCTAGACTACGATATATGCCCCACCCAGCGACTCCTTGAAAGGTGGAACCGATGGACGCCATCATCCTTCAAATTCTGAACGGTCTGGATAAGGGCAGCGCCTATGCGCTGATTGCCCTGGGACTGACCTTGATCTTTGGCACCTTGGGCGTGGTCAACTTTGCCCACGGCGCGCTGTTCATGCTGGGTGCATTCTGTGCCGTCACGCTCTCCCGGATCCTGTCGCTCTCCCACGTCGTGATCGATGAGTCGCGAAAGGACTTTCTCGGCAACCCGATGAAGGTCGAAGTGCCCTACCTCCATGAATGGTTCGGCCCGGAAGTCGGCGCCACGATCATAGATTGGTCGGTGCCCTTGTCGATCCTGTTTGCCATTCCGGTGATGATCCTGATCGGTGTGATCATGGAGCGCGGTCTGATCAAGCACTTCTACAAGCGCCCCCACGCGGATCAGATCCTGGTCACCTTTGGTCTCGCCATCGTGCTGCAGGAGATCATCAAATACTATTACGGGGCAAACCCCATCCCGACGCCGGCCCCCGAAGCCTTTGCCGGCTCCTTCGACTTCGGTGTCCTCATCGGGTTCGATGCAAACTCCATCATCTATCCCTACTGGCGGCTGGTCTATTTCGGCTTTGCCATGGTTCTTGTTGCCGCCGTCTTCTCCTTCCTGCAATTCACCACCTTCGGCATGGTCGTTCGTGCCGGCATGGCCGACCGTGAAACAGTTGGATTGCTCGGCATCAACATCGACAAGCGCTTCACCATCATGTTCGGCATCGCAGCAGCTGTCGCGGGATTGGCCGGCGTCATGTACACCCCGATCAATCCTCCAAACTACCATATGGGTATGGATTTTCTGGTTCTTTCCTTTGTCGTGGTCGTTGTTGGCGGTATGGGCAGCCTTGGTGGCGCCGTGGCCGCGGGCTTCCTGCTGGGCGTTCTGGAGAGCCTTGCCTCGATGGGTTGGGTCATCGACCTGGTCCCGGGGATCAACCAGATCATCATCTATCTCGTTGCCATCGTCATTCTGCTCACACGCCCGCGTGGCCTGATGGGTCGCAAAGGCGTGATGGAGGAATAAGCCATGCTTGGATTGAACACAAAAGACACTCGCCTGCTGCTGCTTGTCATCGCGCTGACTATGCTGGCTCCCTTCCTGCTCAACCCCTTCCCCGTTGACTCGGAGCTTGCCCAGTTCAACGCCGGCTATCCGGACCTGATGCAGCGTTTCGTGATCTTCGGGATTTTTGCCATCGGCTTCAATATCCTGTTCGGGCTGACTGGTTACCTCTCCTTTGGTCACGCAGCGTTCCTCGGAGTTGGCTCCTACGCAGCAATCTGGATGATGAAGCTTCTGACCATGAATGTGATCCCGGCAATCATCATGTCGGTGATCTTTGCAGGTCTGTTTTCGCTGCTGGTTGGCTGGATCAGCCTGCGCCGTTCGGGCATCTACTTCTCCATCCTGACACTGGCCTTCGCCCAGATGTCCTACGCACTGGCCTATTCGGTGCTCACACCGATCACCGGCGGCGAGACGGGCCTCCAGGCCAAGATCAGCGATCCGCGGATCCTGGACAGCAATGCCGGCGAATTCGGTCGCGCCAACCTGTTCGGCCTCCAGATGAGCGAAAATGTCAGTCTCCAGGTCGGAGGATGGGATTTCACCTTCAACGCCGGTTACTATGTAGCCGCCTTCATGATGATCATCAGTTTCTACATTGCCATCCGCATCTTCCGCTCGCCATTCGGCATGATGCTGCGCGCCATCAAGAGCAACCAGCAGCGGCTCAACTATACGGGTCTCAATTCACGCCCCTACACGCTCGCAGCCTTCGTTATCTCGGGCATGTATGCCGGTCTGGCCGGCGGTCTGATGGTGGCAATGGATACCCAGGTCGGGCCGGAACGCATGTTCTGGACGGCAAGCGGCGAGGTCGTGCTGATGACGATCCTTGGCGGCGCCGGCACGCTGATCGGACCGGTCCTTGGCGCAGGCATGATCAAGTACATGGAAAACATTGTCTCCAAGATCAACGATACGATCCTGCATCAGTGGTTTTCCTTCATGCCCGACGGACTGGAAGATTTCGTCGTCACCGTGATCCATCCCTTCATCGGCAAGGGCTGGCACCTGACGCTGGGCATCGTCTTCATGCTTGTCGTGATCTTCCTGCCGGGCGGCCTGATGGAGGGTGGCGAGCGCATCGCCAAGCTCTTCAAGCGCAAGAAGGGCTCCGGTTCCGGCGGCAAGGACCCCGAGCACCACCCCACTCCCAAACCGCACGTAGCCTGAGCTGGAGTCTGAACCATGGGAATTCTAGAAGTTAAAGGCGTCAACAAGCGCTTTGGCGGATTGCAGGCCTTGGGCGACGTGAACCTTGATATTGCCGAAAAATCGGTTCACGCCATCATCGGGCCCAATGGAGCCGGCAAATCGACGCTCTTGAACGTGCTGGTCGGGAAACTGATCCCCGATACCGGAAGCGTGACCTTTCAGGGGCAGTCCGTGCTCGGTCGGACACCATTTCAGATCAACCAGCTGGGCATCAGCCGCGTGTTCCAGACACCCGAGATCTTCAACGATCTGAGCGTCATGGAAAACATGCTCATTCCCTGCTTTGCCAAGCGCGACGGATCTTTCCGCTTGCATGCGGTGGAAAGCATCGAGAGCGAGAAGTCGATCATCGAAAAAGCCGAAGCCATGCTGGAAGAAGTCAACATGGCGGCCAAGCGCGACATGATCGCCGGCTCGCTGTCACGCGGCGACAAGCGCCGCCTCGAGATGGCCATGTGCCTCGTGCAGGAGCCGAAGCTGCTGCTGCTCGACGAGCCGACAGCCGGCATGGCCCGCGCAGACACCAACAACACCATCGACCTGCTCAAGCAGATCCACGCATCGCGCGACATCACGATGGTCATCATCGAACACGACATGCACGTGGTCTTCTCCCTCGCCCAGAGGATCACCGTTCTCGCCCAGGGCACACCGCTGGTCGAAGACATACCCGAGAACATCAAGGGACATCCGAAGGTCAAGGAAGCCTATTTGGGAGAAAGCGCATGACGACGCTGGGAACAGACACGGCCGCGACCAAACCGCGCCCTGATTTTTCGAAGAATGCCAACCAGGCGGCCACCGCACCGGCCTATCTCTCGGTCTATGACCTGCATGCCTATTATGGTGAGAGCTACATCGTCCAGGGCGTGAACTTCAATGTGCACGAAGGCGAAATCCTTGCCTTGCTGGGACGCAACGGGGCCGGAAAGACCTCCACCCTGCGCGCCATCGCACGCCTCGACAATCCCCAGGTCACCCATGGGGAGATATGGCTTGACCACAAGCCTCTCCACCGGATGACCTCATATGAGGCCGCGACCAACGGCCTGGCACTTGTTCCGGAGGACCGGCGCATCATTGCAGGGCTGACAGTCGAGGAAAACATCCAGCTGGCCCAGATCGCCCCGCCTATCGGCTGGTCGGTGGAACGCATCTACGAACTGTTCCCGCGGCTCGGCGAACGCCGCAAGCAGGAAGGCGTCACGCTGTCGGGTGGTGAGCAGCAGATGCTGTCGATCGGTCGTGCGCTGGCCCGCGACATCAAGGTCCTGCTTCTCGACGAACCGTATGAAGGCCTGGCACCGGTCATCGTTGACGAGATCGAAAAGACACTCAACATCATCAAGCAGCAGGGCATCACCACGATCCTGGTCGAGCAGAATGCCGTGCGCGCGCTTCAGCTTGCCGATCGTGCGGTCATCCTTGAATCCGGTGGGGTCGTTTACGATGGCACCGCCAAGGAAGTTCTCGAGAACGAGCAGCTGCGACACGACTATCTGGCGATCTAGCCGCGCAGACAGGTCATACCTCGCAACACCTGCAATCGCGCCCTATCGGGCGCGATTTGCGTTTCGGACCACCGCGGACTGAAACCCGCTACAGGTTGATCATGCCGATGCTGGTGCCGCCGCAAACATAGAGTGTCTGTCCGGTGACAAAGCCGCTGGCGGGATCGCAGAAGAACAGGAACGCATTGCTGACATCGTCCACCGAGCCCAGCCGCCCGACCGGGATCCTGTTGGCAAGGTCCGCCTCGCGGTCGCTGCCTTTCGGGATGATGCCCCAGAAATTGTCGGTCTGGATCGGCCCCGGAGCCACCACATTGACGGTAATGCCATGCGGCGCCAGTTCCAGCGCCCAGGTGCGGGCCATGCCGATCATGCCGGCCTTGGTGGCCGAATAGGCGGTCCGGGTCGGCACGCCGAGTGCCGCACGCGAGCCGTTGAACATCACCCGGCCGAATTTCCTCGCCTTCATCGACGGCAAGAAGCCTTGCAGCAATGTCAGCGCCGACCCCAGGTGCAATTGCGCCAGACCGGTAATGTCTTCTGGCTTTGCCTCTTCCACGAGATTGGGCCAGATCAGCCCGGCATTGTGGACGAAGTGGGTGACTTTGTGCTCGCTGGCAATGCGGTGGGCAGCCGCCTTGACCGCCTCCGCATCAAGCAGGTCGCATTCGAGGCTGACGAGCCGCTCATGCGTCCACTCGGGCGCATTGCGCGACAGGTTGATCACCGTATAGCCGCGCTCAAGGAGTTTGCCTGCCAGGTCGGCGCCGATCCCCTTGGAGGCGCCGGTGATGACGGCCGTGTACTCGCTCATTTGGTCTCTCCAGAACCTGATCCAGCCGGCACCAGCGCCAGCACCCGGAGCGGACTGCCGGTGCCGCCCTTGATCTTCAGCGGCGGCGCAATCAGCATTGCCCCCTTGGGCGGCAGGCGATCGAGATTGGAAAGGCATTGCAGCCCGTACTTCCCCGCCCCATGCAGCAGATAGTGCGCCGGATAGGGCGGCACGTAATGCGCGCCCTGCCCAGCATCGGTGCCGACAGTCTCGGTCCCGAACCCGCGGATGTTGCGCTTCAGCAGTGTCTCGATCGCCGCCGGAGTGGGCCCGGGTGAATGCGGCCCGTCGTCCGCCATATTGAGATACTCGGCACCGCGCCGTTTCGACCAGTCGGTGCGCATCAGCACCCAGTTGTCGGCCGGAATTGGGCCGTGTTCGGCTTCCCACGCATCGATGATCTCGGGCGTAAGCTCAAAATCATCGTTACTCGCAGCGCCCTCGGAACAATCAATCACCACCACCGGCCCGACGAAGACCGAGGGATCGATTTCGTCGACGGCGCCGTTGGCGACATCGCGGCCCGACACCCAGTGGATCGGCGCATCGAAATGCGTGCCGGTGTGCTCGTTCATCGAGATATTGTGCCACTTCCAGGCCGGCCCACGGCCGTCATAGGCCGAGACCTCCTCCATCCGGAACCGCGCACACTGACCGAACTCCGGCGGCAGCACGATCACCGGAAAATCCGGATCCAGCGTGTGGGTGAGATCGACAATCTCGACCGTACCGCCTGCAAGAGCCGACGCAAGCTGATCAAGTGGATTGCTCATCAGGCGCCTCCCGCAAGTTCACGTTCCAGAACCTTGGGATCACGCCGCCAGCGCTCCTCCAGATCCTTTGCGACATCGCCGCAATACACATCCTCGAGCCCTTCGCAGAGCGCTTCGACGATGGACATGGCGAGCGCCTTCGGCGCCACTTTCGGCGGCGGCAGCGGCTGGTGCCATTCATCGTCGGTCGGCCCGGCAAAGACATTGATCATCCTGAGACCCGAAGCGCGGAACTCGGCCCTCAGCGTCTGGCTGATCGACAGCGCCGCCGCCTGGCTGGCCGAAAACGCGCCATACTGCGGGTCCGCCGACAAGGCATGCACCGACAAGAGGTTGACGAATGCAACGGCCGAATTGACACCGTCAGCGGTGCGCGACGCCATGCCTGGACCGAAGGCCTGCGCCAGCCGCATCAGCCCCAGCGCATTGATCTCGAACTCCTCGCGCGCAAACACCGTGTCGGAGCCGAGCACCCCACCGGGCCGCACATGCCGCGCGGTGTTGATCAGGATATCGGTCTTGCCGCCGATCTCGGCAGCCAGTCTCTTCACCGAGGACGGATCGGAGACATCGAGCGGCATCACCGAGACCTTGTCGCGTCCAGCAATCGCCGCATGATCGGATCCACGCCGCCAGCTTTCCGATTCGCCGACAAAGATCTGCGACGCTCCGGCCTTGAGCAGCGCCTCGATCAGCGGCCGTGTTGCAGGAGACCTGATGTCGGTGATCAGCACCCGCCGGTGTTTGGGATGCGCGGTGAGCTCGCGCAATTGCGGATCGTCCGCCATGTCGGGACTCCTTTCCTGAGGCAGAGCGATCATCACACCCTGCCCGGCCTTGTCGAGCTTGAGATCCATACGAACGATGTCGCCCCGCCCCACATCGCCGTGCAGGTGGCACAAAACAGTCGGTCCGGCCGAAAGCCGCACCAGACCGGAACGCCAGGGCAACCGCTCGCGATAATAGGGATCAGGCGACGCGTTAATGCGGGTTTCGGCGATCACCGTGCCTTCCCTCGGTGTCTTGCGCCAGGCAAGATCGACCGAGAGACAGGCGCAGCATGCATCGCGCGGTGGATACTGGACAGCGCCGCATTCCCGGCAATGCTGCAGCGAGAACGCCCCGCGCACCGCAGCAGCAGTCAGCCCCAGCGCCGCCCGCGAGCGCATCTGCGGCGGCAGCGTGGGCACCATCTGGCGCAACTGCGGGTTTTTCTTTTTCGGCGGCTTGAGCTTGTCGGTCATGCGCCATGCCCTGTCAGGATCGCTGCCGAGGAGCACAGGCCACGGTCGTAGTTGATCATCCCGAAGCCAGACACCATCGCGGTCCGAGCCTTGGCAACCTGCGTGCCGCCAGCCTGGCCGGTCACCTGCCTTATCGCCTCGACCAGCCCGAGATACCCGCCGGCGGCTCCCGCCTGCCCGGCTGACAACTGCCCGCCCGAGGTGTTGTGCGGAAAATCGCCGGTGATCGTCAGATCGTGCGCGCGCAGGAACCGCGCGCCCTCTCCCTTGGCGCAAAAACCCAGATCCTCGAACTGCATCATCGAGATCACCGGGTAATCGTCATAGGTCTGCAACAGGTCGATGGATTCCGGCCCGCAGCCCGCCATTTCATAGAGTTCATCGATATCCATTGCCCAGCCGCCGCGCAGCTGGATCGGATCTTCGGGAAAGGCGTTGTGGCGCTCGATCGTTGCAGAAATACGGGCATAGGCAAGGCCGCGCTTCTGCGCCTCGTCCTCGCGCATGACGAGAAATCCTTCGGCGCCGGCGCAGGGCATGACGCAGTCAAACAGCCCGAACGGCTCGGAAATCGGCCGGGCGGAAAGATATTGCTTCAGCGTCAGCGGCGCCTTCATAATGGCATTCGGGTAGTGCAGCGCATTGGCCCGCTGCGCCACCGCGATGCGGCCGAAATCCTCACGCGTCACACCATACTCAGTCATGTAGGCATCGGCGATCAGCGCAAAACTGGCGTTCGGTCCGCCGGATCCATAGGGATAGGACGCATCCATCGCAAAGCGCGAAAACGACGACAGGAGCTGGCGAAAGCTGTCGATCCGGTTGGCATCGCCGGCAATGCAGGCCACCACATCAGCGTCACCGGCCTGTACCGCGCGTGCCGCCCGCCTCAGCGCCACAACACCACTGGCGCCGCCCATCGGAATGCTGTCGAGCCATCGCGGGCTCACTCCCAGGTGCTGGGTCAGCCCCACCGGCGTGTCGGGAAACAGCGTGAAACTGGACACCGAGAAGCCATCCAGCTGGCGCGGCGAAAGGCTCGCCACCTCGAGCGTCTGCTTGAGCGCGCGCGCGATCCACCAGTGTGCGGTTTCCTGGGAATAGCGGACATAGGGCACCGAGACAGGCGCGGTCAGAACCACCCCGTCGTAACTCTGCCGCTTCACGCTGCCGTCCGCTTCTTCATGCCGCGAGTGTCTACCGTTGCAGGGTCCTGCACAAGCCTTTCGGCAAGCTCCTTGAGCTCACGGCGCTGGATCTTCTGCGTCGATGTCAGCGGCAGGGCGTCGACAAAGGCGACATAGCCCGGCGCCTTGTAATAGGCGAGCTGCCCCAGGCACCAGCCGACAATATCGAGAGCCAGCGCCTCGCCCGGCTCACCCTCGACCTTGAGGCAGGCAAACACCTCGTCTCCGCGCACCGGATCGGCCACCGCCGCGACCGCGGCAGCCTTGACCGCCGGATGCCGCATCAGCGCCGATTCGACTTCCACCGCGGCGATGTTTTCGCCCGAACGCCGGATCACGTTCTTCTTGCGGTCGACAAAGAACATCGAGCCATCGGCTTCGCGGCGAACAATGTCGCCGGTGTGAAACCAGCCATCCGTCCATGCCTCATCGGTGGCTTCCGGGTTTTTGAAATAGCCGGCGAAGAAGCCGCGACGGGGATCCCTGCCCTCTCGCCGGACCAGCAACTCGCCCGGACCAGCCTGGCTGACATATCCGTCTGCATCAACGATCCGCACCTGAAGTTCGGCTCCCGGTTTGCCCAGACAGCTTTCGCCAACCCGGCGCGGCAACTGGTTGGCGCAAATCACGGCACCCGCGCCGGTCTCCGTCATGGCCCAGGCCTCGACCAGTGGAAAGCCGAAGCGCGCTTCGAAACCCGCATGAAGCTTTGGATCGACACCCGCCCCGAACCCGAACCGGACCGAATGGTCCCTGTCCGCCGGATCCTCTGCCGCGCCCATCAGCATCGATGGCATCACACCCAGATAATGCAGGCACGTCGCACCGCTTTCGCGTACGCTGCGCCACCAGCTCGACGGGTGAAACCGGTCGAGCACGGTCAGGCAGCCGCCGACCGCGACCATCGCCATGAAGGAATAGGCCATGGCGTTCATGTGAAAGATCGGCAGCGGCGTGATCATCCGCTCGCCATTGGGGGTAAGTGCGCACAGCCCACCCGCATTGGCGTACCAGCGCCCGGCTTCGAGAAAATAGGTATTGGTCAGGATGCAGCCCTTGGGGCTGCCGGTGGTCCCGGAGGTGTAAAGCAGCGCGGCTTCCATTTCCTCGCCACCCAACGCTTCGCCGGTCTCGTCTTCCCTGAGCGCAACGGGGCCCGCTGTTCCGGGTTGGGGCACCGCATCGCCCGGCGCGATCACCGGAACCGAAAGCCCAGCCTCCGCAGCTGCGGCGGCAAGATCATCGCAGCGGTTCGCAAGCCCGACAATCAGGGAGGGCTCGGAATGGCCGGCCATATAGGTAAGCTCCGAGTGCCTGAGATCCGGATTGACCGGAACTACCGAGGCGCCGATCCGGTTCAGCGCCAGCAGCCAGACAAAGAACTGCGGACGGTTTTCGAGCAGCAGCATGACCCGGAAACCGGGGCCGTAGCCTTTCTGCTGCAAGGAAGCCGCCAGTTCCGTGACCTGCTCCTGCACCTGCCGGTAGCTCACCTCGCCGGGTTCGATGCCGTAGATTCCGGCAGTCTCCGCCATGATGTTGAACACAGGACGGTCCTGATAAAGCCCGGCGGTGGCGGCAAAAGCCTGCCAGATGGTCTGGGTCCCCGGCTCGATCATGGCAGCAGCTGAATATTGCGGAAGGCCGCGTCGCAATTGAGGATATCGACCCGCTTGTTGGCGATCCGGAGCTTTCCGTCAACCAGCGCGAGATCATGCCGCGCCGTCAGCGCCAGCAGGAACTGCTCGTCGAGCCGGGTCTCGACATAATGCATGAAGGTCTTGGTCACATAGGTTCCATTGGCCTCGTCGATTTCGTCGACAAACGGACGCTGGATGACATGATGACACCGGCTCTTGGGCTTTTGCGAGAAAGTTCGAGCACCGTTGAGGCGCTCCACCCGCAACTTCAGCATGAACAGGTCTTCATACATCAGCGAGGTGACGTTGAGCGGATCGGTCTGGTTGTAATCGAGCGGCATCCAGTAGTGGCCATCCTTGAGCCACAGCGCGAGCCACTCATCGTAGCGGCCCTCATCGAGCATGCGCGCTTCATCGTAGATGAAGTCGATCAGCTGGTCCCTCGACACACTCATTCCGCCGCCTCCCGCACATCATCCATGTCACAGGTCATGAACCTGACCCAGGCATCGAACTGGTTGCGCATCTGCCGCTCGGTGGTGCCGTTCTCGACCTTTTCCGCGCTGAAGTCCTCATCCTCTTCGTAAAGCCGCTGGATGTTGACCCACTCAAGCCCGTCGGACTGCAGCCCTTCCTGCGCCCGCTCGTACATTTCCAGATCGTCATGGCCGACGATCGAGGTCGGCGCATTGATCATGCGGTTGTACATCGCGGTGCGCGCGGTCAGTTGCTCGGGCCCGTCGACCAGGCGGTAGATGTAGCTTTCCACCAGCGTCTTGTCGGCAGCCAGCGGGATGAACACCCTGAGCTGCTGGATCGGACCCTTTATCATGATGTTAGGGAAATAGACCGTGTTGTGACGGTTCTCATCAAGGATCGCCTTGGCCTTCTCCTCGCCATAGGCCTCGACCATCTTCTCCATGTATCCGGGGATGGCCGAATAGTTCGAATGGATCGAATGATGCACCCCGGTGTGGCCATGGCCGTTCGGCCAGGTCCGGATGCCCATGTTCTCGAAGAACTCGTAGGGTGACATGAACGGCGCGATGATTTCCATCGCCGGCGGCAGCGGCGATCCTTCCGGCATGTCGAGCTCTTCCCAGAGCTTGACCGCGGTTCCGGCCGAACTCTCGTGCGCCACCATCGGATGGCAGGTGTCGGTCTGGTTCTCGACCAGCATTTTCCAGTTGCAGTGATGCATGTATCTGAGCGGCGGCCCGGCGACCTCGAGCCTGCCCGCTGGCGAGCGGTCGACCATGTTGTCGATCGAGGAAAGCGAATCGCCGAAGAAATCCTCGAACGAGATGCCGGTCTCGGCCAGGCGGCAGAAGATGAAGCCGCGGTAGTTCCTGACTTCACCGACGGCCCGCATGCCTTTCTTGCTGTCGCTGTTTTCAAAGCCGGTGTTTTCGTAGCCCTTCTTCAACGGGATCGCCAGCAGGCAGCCATCGGTCTTGAACGACCAGGCATGATAGGGACAACGGAAGAACTTGCCGGTGTTGCCGGCCCGGTCGATGACGATCTTGGTGCCCTTGTGCGGGCAGCGGTTGTGCAGCACATGCACTTCGCCGTCACTGTGACGCACCTGGATCACCGGCTGGTCGCCGACTTGCGTGGAAAAATAGTCGCCCTTGTTCGGCGTCTGGCTTTCATGGCCGACAAACACCCACGCATTGGCGAACAGGTGCTTCATCTCGAGCCGGTAGACCTCCTGATCGATGTAGACGTCGCGATGGACTTCATTGCCGCGATACAGCGCCCTGATCGCCGCCGGATTTCCTGCATATCGTCCCATGAATACCTCCCCTAAAGATCAAGCACGAGACGGGCGGACTTCGCCCGGCTCACGCATATCTGCATCACCTTGCCTTCGGCCTTCTCGGCATCACTGAGCACCACGTCGCGGTGGTCCGGCACGCCTTCGATGACATCCGTCTTGCAGATCCCGCAATCACCGCGCAGGCAGTCATGGATGAGATCGACGCCGCCTGCCTCGAGCACATCGATGATCGTCTTTCCCGGCGGGATCTCGAAGACTTCCCCGGTCGCATGAACCTCGACTTCGAACGCCGTGTCACCGGCCTGCTCTGCCGCCGATGTAAACAGCTCGAAATGGATCCGGTCCGCGGAGACCCCGGCCGCCTCCATCGCCGACTTCACCGCATCGATCATGCCTTTCGGTCCGCAGACATAGACATGCTCTTCAGCGATCACCGACGCTGCCAGGCTGCCCAAGTTCAAAGCCATTTCAGGCTGGTCATCGAAATGCTGTGTCAGTTGATTTCCAAACGCCTGTTCCAGGTCGTTCCGATAGGCCATCGCCGCGCTGGTTCGTCCCGCATAGTGGAAACGGAACGGGGTCCCCTCGTGCTTGAGCGCGGTTGCCATGCTGAAGATCGGCGTGATGCCGATGCCGCCGGCGATCAGCAGGGCGGGCTTGCCCGCGACCAGCGGAAAATCATTGCCTGGTGGCAGCGCCAGAACCTCGTCGCCGGGCGCAAGCTCATGCATGTGCCGCGATCCGCCGGTGCTCTGCGCCTCGAGCTGGACCGCGAAGCGGTAGCTGGTAATGGCGGAATCAGTTGAAACCGGCTCAAAATCGATCAGCGAATAGGAGCGTTCGCCTGCCGGCAACGCGAACTTGACGTGAGCGCCGGGCGTGTAGCTTGCAAGCGTGCCGCCGTCGCTGCGCACAAATTCCATTTCCCGAATGGATGGCGTCAGCATCCGGGCCGTGGCGAGTTTCAATTTGACCGGTTCAACCAATTCCAGGATCTCCTTTGCCAGAAAACATGAATTTTCATATAATTCTTGTCAAGAGGTTTTTGTTGAAGATGCACGTGGGGGATGCGATGAAAGCTCCCCCTGAGAACGCGGAATCCGGATGAGCAACACAATCCACGACCCCAAGGCCCCATTTGTACCCAACTACCTGCTCTATCTGCTGGCGGCGGCGAGCGAGGCGGCAAGCGCGCGCTTTCACAGCCATGTGCGCACGCGCGGGTTGCGCGTGCCCGAGTGGCGCGTGATGGCCTGCCTGACCGACACAGACGGATCCATGGTCACCGAACTTGCACGGTACGCAATGATCGAACAATCGCGGCTGACCAAGATCATCATACAGATGGATGCTCGCGGATTGGTCACCCGTCGCAGTGATCCGACGGATGGCCGCCGGGTACGGGTGTTTCTCACCCCCCAGGGCAGGACCCTTGCGGAGGAACTGGTGGCCGACGCCAGAGCCCACGAACTGGAACTGCTCAAGTCATTCCAGGGCGGTGACGGCTCCGAAATCAAGGAGACGCTGCGGGCGCTGATCCGGCACCTCGAGGCTGACCAGCCCGGCCAGGCTGGCCAGCCCGGCATCGACGATTCGCCCGCCAGAGATGCCGCAATCGCAGATTCCTGAAAAAGATGGATAGATGACGTTGCATGTTTTTATATGATATTGCATGTTTCTCCTGTCGAGGTCGGCGCACAAACAGCTGACCGTCACCTACCGGGAGGAAGCGCATGCAAAAGATTGGGACCCTATTGGCAAGCACGATGCTGGCAGTTGGATTTTCCGCATCGGCCATGGCCGCGGATATCAACCTGACCATATCGAGCTGGCTGCCGCCATCACATCCGATCAACGTCGATATGCTCGAGGGCCTCGTCGACATGATGGAAGAGGCCACTGACGGCAAGGTCAGCGGCGAGATCAAGATGGGCCTTGCCCCTCCGCCCGCACAGATGGACCTCATCCTTGATGGTGCGGCCGACATCACCATCATCTTCAACGGCTACCAGCCGGGCCGCTTCGTCGGCACGAAGCTGATCGAGCTGCCAGGCTACGAAGGCAATGCGGAAGCCGCTTCCGTTGCCTACTGGCAGGCCCATGAGAAGTATCTGGCCCAGCTTGACGAGTTCAAGGGCACCAAGGTCATTGCGCTGACCACACATGGTCCCGGCCAGATTCACTCCAACAAGCCGGTCACCTCGCTGGCTGATCTCAACGGCCTCAAGACCCGCCTCGGCGGCGGCGTCTCCGCCGATGTCGGTGCCGAACTCGGCCTGATCGGCATCCAGGTGCCGGCTCCCAAGGTCTACGAGACCCTGTCTTCGGGCGCAGCCGACGCGGTCGCCATGAACATGGGCGAACGCCTGAGCTTCAAGCTCAACGAGGTCGCAAAGAACGTCTACGAGATGCCGGGCGGCTTCTATCGCGGCGCCTTTGCCGTCCTCATGAGCGAAGACAAGTTCAACTCGATGCCTGACGACGTGAAGGCAGCGCTTGAGGAAAAGGTCTTCGGTGAGCCCGCATCGAAGATGATGGGCATTGCCTGGGACGCAAGCGACGACAAGGCGCGGGAGGCCACCATGGCAGCGGGTGACAACACCATCGTCACCGCCAGCGCCGAAGACCAGGCCACGTTCGCAGAAATGGCCGCACGGGTCCGCACCAAGGTGCTTGCCGAGATCTCGGCCCTTGGCATCGATGCCGATGCTGCCGCCGAAATGGTCAAGTCGACAATGGCATCCTACGGCAAGTAACATCGTTGCGGGGGCACGGAACATCCTGCCCCCGCATCCATATCTGCCTGCAAGGAGCCCCTGATGAAATCCATCGCCAGATTGCTGAACCGGCTGACGGAGTTGCCGATGCTCCTCGCCGCAGCAACTTTGTTCGTGCTCATGGTGCTGACATTCGCCGATGTCATCATGCGCTCCACCTTCTCCGCTCCCATCGAGGCCGCCACCGAGCTGACCCGCATCGCCATGGCGGTGATCGTCTTCTCGGCGCTGCCTGTTGTTTCAGGGCGAGCCGAGCACATCGTTGTCGACCTGCTTGATCCGCTCTTTCGCCGCGCCGGGATAGAGCGCATCCTCAACGGCCTGATCACCCTGATCTGCGGCGTTCTGCTGGTCTGGCCGGCCATGCGCTCGTTTGATCTTGCCGCCCGCGCCAGAAGCTATGGCGACCTGACCGAGTATCTCTCGATCCCGGTCTTCTACATCACCTGGTTCATCGCCTTCATGACGCTTGTCACCGCCATCACGATGGCGCTTCGCGGCATGGTCACTCTCTTCAAGCCAGACCTTCTCCGAGGCGCACATGATTGAATCACTCATCGGTTTTGCCGCGGTGCTGCTGCTGGTACTGCTGCGCATGCCCATTGCTTTCGCCATGGCCATCGTCGGCATGGCCGGCATGACCTACGAGACCAATTTCCGGGCGGCGATCTCGCTGGTCTCCCGGCTGATCATCGACACCAGCCAGGATTACGGGCTGTCGGTGGTCCCGCTCTTCATCCTCATGGGCCTGTTCGTCAACAAGGGCGGCATCAGCCGCGAACTCTATCAGGTGTCGAACGCCTTTCTCGGCCATTTCCGCGGTGGACTGGCCATGGCCACGATCGCCGCCTGCGGCGGCTTTGCAGCCATTTGCGGCTCATCGCTTGCCACCGCCGCCACCATGTCGAAAGTGGTGATGCCCGAAATGCGCAAGCTCGGCTATTCCGATGAACTCTCATCGGCATCGATCGCCGCCGGCGGAACGCTCGGGATCCTGATCCCGCCGTCGGTCATCCTGGTGATCTACGGCCTTCTGACCGAGACCTCGATCGGCAAGCTGTTCATCGCCGGCATCATTCCCGGCTTCCTCGGCATCGTGTTCTACCTGATCGCCGTGCAGATCTCGGTTTTCCGCAATCCCGCCGCCGGTCCGGCCGGCCGCAAGTTCAGCGTGAAGGAAAAGCTCGAGGCTCTGAGCGGGGTCTGGTCGGTTCTGCTCCTCTTCTTCCTGGTGATTGGCGGTCTCTACGGCGCGCTCGATTTCTGGCCGCTTCATCTGACCTTCTCGCCGACCGAAGCTGCCGGCATGGGAGCAATGGGCGCCTTTCTCATCGCCCTGTTCCGCGGCTCACTGTCGTTCGGTGAGACGATGACCGTGCTCAAGGAAACCGCGATCACCACCGCGCAGCTGTTCAGCGTTCTCATCGGCGCCTGGATCTTCTCCAATTTTGTGAATTACGCAGGCCTGCCCGAGGGCCTCAAGGACATGATCGTCAGCGCCGACCTCTCGCCCTGGCTGGTCATCACCGTCATCCTGCTGATCTATGTGGCGCTCGGCTGCGTGTTCGAAAGCCTCTCCATGCTGCTTCTGACCGTTCCGATCTTCTTCCCCATTGTCACCGGCCTGGGGTTTGACCCGGTCTGGTTCGGCATCGTGGTGGTGGTGGTGACAGAGATCAGCCTGATTACCCCGCCGGTCGGTCTCAACGTCTTCATTCTCAAGAGCGTCGTCGGCGACATCTCGGTCGGGACGATCTTCAAGGGCGTCACGCCATTCTGGATGATGGACATCGTGAGGCTGCTGATCCTTGTGCTGTTTCCCTGGCTGGTGCTGTACCTGCCCTCGCACATGTAGCCTGGGACAGCCGCCGGCAGTGCTGCCGGACCGGCGACGAGGCTGAAAACGGTTGACTCCCCGTGCCTTCAACGAATACCAAAATCTTCAATATTTTTTGGTTTGTTGGAGATCCGGGTGTTCGGTTTCAAGAATGACGATGCGGCGACAGTCGTGCAGTTCATCGCCGAGCAGGTTCGCCGGGACATTTCCTTCGGCGTTCTGCCGCCCGATTCCCGGCTGAAAATCGAGGATCTGCGCCAGCGCTATGGCGGCAGCGCCCATTCCTTCCGTGAAGCCCTGACACTGCTTGCCAATGAAGGCATTGTCGAAGCCAGCTCGCAGCGCGGCTTTCGCGTCGCCTCGGCCTCGCAGGCCGATCTCGAGGACGTGACCCGGCTGCGCGCCGAGATCGAAGGCCTCGGCCTCAAATGGTCGATGAAACACGGCGCGGTGCGCTGGGAGGGAGAACTGATTGCGGCCCGCCACGCTGTTGATCGCGCCGACCGGATGGTCATGGACGATATCGATGCGCTGGCGCTGGAATGGGACGAGGCAAACCGCGAATTCCACGCGGTTCTGGTGTCTCGCTGCAATTCGCCGCGACTGATCGAGTTCCAGTCCAGGCTATTCTTCGAGAGCCGTCGTTTCCGTTTCGCAGTACTCAAGGAACGCGCCATCGAACCCGAACGGTTGAAGGACATGCGCAACCGGCTTGTCGATGCGGTTCTTGCCCGCAACGATCAGCAGGCCACCGAGGCGCTCGAAAGGCTCATCCTTGAGCCTTTTGGCGCACCGGGCAACTAGGTACCGGCGTGCGGGAGGAGTGTCATGCCAGCACGCTGAAACAAGACAACCGACACAAATCGATCAGGGAGGATCACATGATCAGGACGACACGCAGAACCGCACTATCCATGTTTGCCGCCACCGCCATCGGGCTGGTGACCGCAGCCGGACTGTCCACCGCCGCGCAGGCCGCCGATGCCATCAAGATCGGCATCCTGTCGCTCACATCGCATTCGCCGAGCATCATCGCCGAGGGCAAGGGCTACTTCACTGAACAGGATCTCGCCGTCGAATTCGTCAGCTTCCAGGCTGCCCAGCCGATGGCCGTGGCAATCGCCTCGGGTGACATCGATTTCGGCATGACCGCCATTTCCGGCGGCCTCATCAGCCTGGCCGAGAAGGGTGCGGTTCGCATCATCGGCGGAGCGCTTCAGGAAACACCCGAGATCTCCGGCCAGAAGATCCTTGCCTCCAAGGCTGCCTATGACGCCGGCCTGACCAGCCCCGACAAGCTTGCAGGCCGTACCTACGGTGTTACCACTGCCGGCTCCTCGTTCCACTACATGGCCCACAAGATCGCCGACAAGTCGGGCTTCGACCGCTCCGAGATCAAGATCACCCCGATGCAGAAGGTGCCGGCCGTAATCGCCGCGCTGAAATCGGGACAGATCGACGCCTGGTCGATCGTCCCCAATATCGCCGGCGCGCTGACCAAGGGTCCTGAAGTGGTCGAGATCGGCAAGGTCTCCGACTACATCGACAACTACCAGGTCACCACGGTCTTCACATCGACGAAGAACGTCACCGAGAACCGTGACCTGGTCACGCGCTTTCTCGCCGGCCTGTCCAAGGGGATCGCCGACTACAACGCTGCCCTGGTCGACAAGACCATGAGTGCCGATGAAGTCGCCGAAATCACCGGCATGGTGCACAAATATGTCTATGCCGACCAGCCGATCGAAAAGGCGGGCCCGCGCATTGCCGCCGGCGCCATGCGCATCAATGCCGGAGCGCAGCTCAACATCGCGAGCATCGAGGACCAGCTGGCCTGGTTCCAGTCCGAGAAGCTCGCACCTGAAGGCGTGACCATGGCTGATCTCGTCGACACCAGCTTCGTCGAGACCTATTGATCCGCTGACACCAACCCGTCACCATGGCACTTCGCGGCGCAAGCTGCTGCGGAGTGCCTCTTTCGAGCCGAATTCAGGATGCCCAGACAATGGAACTGATCCTTGATCACGTCAACCATTCCTATGGAGACGTAGAAGTCCTGAACGACATTTCCCTGTCGGTCGGCTCGGGCGAAATCGTCTGCATCGTCGGGCCTTCGGGCTGCGGCAAGTCGACCCTTTTGCGCATTCTGGGCGGGTTGGAAAAACCCGACGCCGGCGCGGCGCTGATCGCCGGGGATCCGCCGGCGGACAGCCTCAACCCGCTGACTTACGTGTTCCAGGATTTTGCCCTGCTTCCCTGGCGCACGGTCGAGGGCAACATCAGCCTGGTGCTGGAAGATCACTCCGTGCGCAAGGACAAGGCGCGCGCCATCATCACCGACGTGCTCGCCCGCACCAAGCTCTCCGAATTTGCCAATGCCTGGCCGCGTCAGCTCTCCGGCGGCATGAAGCAGCGCGTCGCCATCGCCCGGGCGCTGTCGGTCAATCCCGCCGTCATGCTGATGGATGAGCCGCTCTCCGCGCTCGACAGCCAGACGCGTGAATTGCTGATGGACGACCTGATCGAGCTCTGGGGACAGGTTGGCTTTTCCGCCTGCTACATCACCCACAATCTCGCCGAAGCCGTACGGCTCGGCCACCGCATCGTCATGCTGTCGCGCAGGCCCGGAAAGATCCGCGAGATTGTCGACATCGACATTCCGCTGAACGAACGCATCAACCATCCCGCCGAGACCGCTGCGATCCAGCGCCGGCTGTGGGAAGCCATGCGCGACGAGGCCCGCGCCGCCGACCGGGAGCTGTCCGATGTCGCTTGACGCCACCAACGAACTTGGCGCGCAACCGCGCCGCAATGTCAGCGAGCTTCAGCAAAGCGGGAAGATCAAGCCCGTGCCGTTCCGCGGCGGCGGCTTTGTCCACAGCCGCCATCGTTTCATTGCGCCGATCCTGTTCGTCGTGCTCGTCATTCTGTGGGAAATCGGCTCGCAAACCGGCTTCATATCCAACATCGCCCTGCCCGCCCCTTCGGAGGCGGCCGGTGCCATGTCCGATCTGTTCGAGACCGGCATGATCTGGAACCACCTTTCGGCAAGTCTCTACCGGCTGGTGGTCGGCTGGAGCCTCGGCAGCCTGATCGGCGTCTTTGTCGGTCTGGCTATTGCGCTGTTCTCCCTGGTGCGTGCAGGTGTCTCGCCGTTCATCTCGGCCTTGTTCCCGATCCCGAAGATCGCGCTTTTGCCGCTGTTCATCATCTGGTTCGGGATCGGCGAAGGCTCGAAGGTTGCCACCATCCTGTTCGGCGTCTTCTTCCCCACCGTCATCGCCACCTATGGCGGGGTCGACAATGTCGACCGCAATCTGATCCGCATGGGTCAGTCCTTCGGCCTGTCCTGGATCTCGATCGTCCGCAAGATCATCATCCCCGGCGCCCTGCCCGCGATCCTGTCGGGCTTCCGCATCTCCGCCTCGATCGCCATCATCCTTCTGGTCGCGGCCGAAATGATCGGCGCCGAGTTCGGCATCGGCGCCTACATCCTGATGGCCGGCGCGCTGTTTGCCACCGATCAGCTGATTGCCGGCGTGGCCATGCTCTCGGTGCTCGGCCTGACCGTCGGCTGGTTGATCAGTCGAGCAGAGCACATGTTGCTGAGCTGGCGCGCCTGACATTTCCCGGTTTGCGGGCCTAAGCAGGTTGTTTGATCCTTGTCATGGACGGACCAGGCCCATGACGGCAAAGCATGGATGAGCTAGCAACCCCAGGAGCATGATCACAATGGTCGATATGTCAGGAGCCGAACCCGACCGGCTCGAAAACTTTCCTGTCACTTTCTTTGCGGTCATGATGGGGCTTCTCGGACTGACCCTGTCGATCGCCGCAGCGGAAACTGCCGCCGGCTCATCGGCGGGCATTTCGCAGTTCATGCTCGGTGCCGCGGTCGCGGTTTTCGCGGTTCTCGTGTTCTTCTACGGCCTGAAGGTCTTCCGCCACCCCGGGGCGGTTCGCGCCGAGTGGAACCATCCTGTCCGCATCGCCTTCTTCCCGACGATCTCGATCTCGCTTCTGCTGCTGGGCACCGCGCTGGCACCAAATGCGCCGGGCGCCGCCTACGTGATCTGGAGCATTGGCGTTGCCGCCCAGGCCATGTTGTCTCTGAGCGTCGTGGCCAACTGGATCGGCCACAGGACGTTTCAGGCCATCCACCTTTCGCCGGCATGGTTCATCCCGGCCGTCGGCAACGTGCTGGTGCCGCTGGCCGGCGTCCGTTTCGGTGTGATCGAGCTGTCATGGCTGTTCTTCTCGGCCGGGCTGCTGTTCTGGGTCGTGCTGCTGACACTGGTCATGAACCGGCTGATCTTCCACGAACCCCTTCCCGCCCGGCTGATGCCGACGCTGGTGATCCTGATCGCCCCGCCGGCAGTCGCCTTTGTCGCCTGGGTGAGGCTGACCGGAGAGGTCGACGCCTTCGCGCGTGTGCTTATCAACTCCGGCTACGTCTTTGCCCTGATCGTGCTGACCCAGGCGCCGCGGTTCTTCCGTCTTCCGTTTGCGCTGTCCTGGTGGGCACTGACCTTTCCCGTCGCGGCACTCTCCGTGGCCTCGTTCCTCTTCGCCCAAGAAACCGGCTCTGCCGGGCATCGCCTGATCGGGTTCGCGCTGACGGCTTGCCTGGCGCTCGCCGTCGCCACGCTCGTGGTGCGCACGGCCCAGGCCATCCGCGCCAAAGAGATCTGCCGCCCGGAGTAACGGGCGGGCAGACGCCAGGACAACAGCCCTCAAAACAAAAGGACGCCCGGATGGCTGCATCCGGGCGTCCTCGAAAGCGTTTCGCCGCATGGGCAAAGATTGGTTATTCGGCAGCTTCACCCCTTGCCGCTGGCAGATCGCGCTTGTTCCCAAGGCCGACACGCGCCTTCATGCGCTGCCACCAGGCGATCACCTTGCTGTCCTTCGAACGGGTGACGATCATCAGCAGGGATGGCGTCACCACCAACGTCAGGATGGTCGAGAACGCAAGTCCGAAGACGATGGCGCTCGACAGCGAGATCCACCATTGGGTCGACGGCGCGCCATAGGTGGTCTCGTGCGCCATCAGTTCGAGATTGAAGCCAAAGGCAATCGGCAGCACGCCCAGGATGGCGGTGACGGCGGTGAGCACCACCGGCCGTGCTCGCTCGCGGCAGGTTTCGAGAATAGCGTCGAGCTTGTCGCTGCCCTCGCGCCTGAGATGATCATAGGTGTCGATCAGCACGATGTTGTTGTTGACCACCACCCCGGCAAGCGCAATCACGCCGATACCGGTCATGACTATCCCGAACGGCTGTCCGGTGATCAGAAGCCCCAGGAAAACCCCGATGGTCGACATGACCACGGCCGATAGCACAAGTGCCACGGAGAGGAAGTTGTTGAACTGGGCCAGCAACACGACAAAGATCAGGAACACCGCAGCAGCTGCGGCCTTGCTCAGGAACTCTCCCGCGGCTTTCTGCTCTTCATCTTCACCCGCCAGCTTCCAGCGGATGCCCAAGGCATTGAGATCGGCCTTCTCAAGTTCTGCGACGATACCCTGACGCAACGGATCGGCCTGGATACCTTCGGCTATCCCGGCAGAAACGGTGATCGTCCGCACCCCGTCGATCCGGGTGAGCGTTCCAACACTTGCCGCAGGCTCCCGGGTTACAAAATTCGAGATCGGGACAGAACCCTGGCTGGTTTCGATCCTGAGATCGTCGAGCGTGGCAAGCGTGCGCCGGTCCTCCGGCAGCCTGAGCCTGATATCGACCGCATCGTCGGCGCCCGCCGGCCGGTAGTCGGTCAGCTTCAGCCCGGTGGTGACAAGCTGCACGACCGTTCCGACCGAGGCCGGGCCTATGCCGTAGCGCGCGGCAACCGAACGGTCGACCCTGATTTCCCAGTCGACGCCTGGCGGCGGCAACCCGTCGGAAATGTCGATCACGCCCGGCGTCTGCTCGAGTTGCGCTGCAACCTGCCGCGCCACGTCGGAGAGGCCGGCCGGATCGACTGCCGACAACTGGATCTGGATGGCCTTGCCGGTCGGCGGACCACCCTCGGGCACCAGAACCTCGATATCGACGCCCGGGAAACCGGTCAGTTCACGCCGGAAATCATCGAGAATTTCACCCGCGGGCTTGCGCTCGCGCCAGTCGACGAATTCGTACTGGATCACGCCCACGACGTCTGCGGCCACATCATTGCCGCCGCCACTGACATTGCCGACGCGAGTATACACGCTTGTCAGGCCGGGCCAGCCGATAATCCTGTTCTCCACCATGCGAACCGCGGCATCCTTCTCATCAAGCGACAGGTTGCCCCGCGCATGAACGTAGAGAAGGCCGTAATCGGGCTCGACATCGGGGAAGAACTCGACGCCATTGCCGTACTTGCCGTAGGCCACCGGCACCACGATCAGTGCCGCCATGGTGAAGAAAACAACGAGGAACGGATGCCTGACCGCCCGCGCCACGAACCGCATGTAGAGCCCGTCGCGCTTGGGCCCGTCCTCGACGATCGGCTTGGCGAACATCGCGCCCAGCGTCGGCGTGAACACGAGGGCGTAAAGCAGCGATGCCGACAGCGTCGCAATCAGCGTTATCGGCATGTATTTCATGAACTCGCCGACCATGCCCGGCCAGAACAAGAGCGGCGAGAACGCGGCGACACGGGTCAGCGTCGCCGCCACAACCGGCCCCGCCATGCGCTTGGCCGCGAGCGAGAACGCCTCTTTACGGTGCATGCCCTCGCTCATCCGGCGTTCGGCGAACTCGGTGACGATGATCGCGTCATCGACCAGCATGCCCACCGCCAGGATCAGGCTGAACAGCACGACGATGTTGACCGTCAGCCCGGCAAGCGACAGCGCCAGGATGCCCATCAGGAACGACGCCGGAATGGCAAAGCCGATCAGCAGCGAGGCCCGGCCCGAAAGCGCGTAAAGGATGACGATGAACACCAGGATGACGGCGGTCAGCACCGAGTTCTGCAGGTCGCTCAGCAATTGCCGGATCGAGGTCGACTTGTCCTGGCTGAAGCCGACGACAGCGCCTTCCGGCAGCAGCGCCTTGAAGTCGTTAGCGACAATTTTCACCGCATCCACGGTCTCGATCAGGTTCGCGCCCGTCCGCTTGGACACTTCGATGGCGATTGCCGGCTTGCCGTTGAGCCGGGTGATGGTTTCCGCATCCTTGAAGGTGGAGCGGATGGTGGCGAGATCGCGCGCCCGCACCACTGCGTTCGACCCCGCTATGATCGGCAGGTTGGCAACATCTTCGGCAGTCTCGATGAGGAGAGGAACCTTGACCGCATAATGGCCTTCGACGCCTTCAAGAGCACCGGCGGCAACCACGGAATTGGAAGCATTGACCCCGGCAATCAGCTGGTCAAGCTGCATCCCGTAAGACTGCAATTTGACCGGATCGATGATCACCTCGACCAGATCGTCGCGCGCACCCTGCAGCGAAGCATCGAGCACGCCATTGACTTCCTCGATCCGGTCGCGAAGTTCGCGTGCCGCGCGGGTCAGTGCACGCTCGGGCACATCGCCCGCAAGCGTGACCACCAGAACCGGAAACTCGGAGATATTAACCTCGTTGACCGTGGGCTCGTCGGCACCCTGCGGCAGGTCGGGCTTGGCATCTGAAACCTTGTTGCGGACATCATCCAGCGCCTTCGAAAGATCGGCACCGGCCATGAATTCGATGACCACATTGCCGCCGCCCTGATAGGCGGTCGACCGCATCTCCTTGATGCCGGTGATGTTCTTGAGCTTGGTCTCGACCGGCCGGAGCAGCAGCCGCTCTGAATCCTCCGGAGAAATGCCCGAATAGTGCAGAGAAACATAGATGATCGGGATCTGGATGTCCGGCTCGGCTTCCTTCGGAATCGAGATATAGGACATCGTTCCCGCAACGATCAGGAACAGCAACACCGCCAGCGTCAGTCGCGCATTGCGGATCGCGACGTCGACGAAATTCATTGCGATTGCTCCGCCATGTCGCCGGTCGCACCGGTGATCAGGCTGTTGTCGGCGGCCACCGCATTGACGGTTTCACCGTCGCTGACGAGGTCCTGCCCCGCAACAATGATCCGGGCGTCCTGCGGCACGCCGCTCAGCACCAGGCCCGAGGGCGAATCGTCGATCAGGTCAATCGGCACGAAACCGACAGTGCCGTCGCCATTGAGAATGCGCAGGCCGAGATTGCCGGCGGCGTCCAGCGTCACCACCGAGCGCGGCAGCTGGACCGCTCTGACGGGTTCGGACTTGATCATGATTTCCGCGGTCATGCCGGCGGGTATCTTGCGGTCCGGGTTGGCAATCGCGACCTCGATCGGGAACGTCCTGGTGCCCGATGTCGCCTCGAGACTGACATGGCGCACGATGCCGGAAACGATATCGCCGCTGATCAGGCGCACATCGGCCTCGCTACCGACTTTCACCTGTGAGATTTCCCGTTCGCTCACTTCACCGAGCGCCACCACCGGATCAAGCTGCAACAGCACCGCCGCCGCTTCGCCCGAAGGCAGCCAGCTGCCCTCCTCGACCATCACCTGGTCGATAATGCCGGAGAACGGTGCAACAACGGTCAGCCGATCGAGTTCGGCTTGTGCCGTCTCCAGTTGCGAGCGCGCCGAGGCCAGAGCCGAACGGGCGCTGTCGCTCTGTGTGGTCGGCGAGATACCTTCCTTGACCAGACGCTCGATGTTTTCCGCTTCTTTCTCACGCTGGTCGAGCAAGGCCCTGGCGGTATCCACCATTGCCTGCTTCTCGGCCGCTTCAAGGATCAGCACCGCGTCGCCGACCTGGACCGTGTCACCCTTCTTCACCTTGAGCTCGCCCAGGATTCCGGCGCTGCGCGTTGCGAGCGTCGTGCGCTTGTCAGGCGTGGTCACTCCGGAAATCCGGATGATACGGTTATGCTCGATGAAATCCGGCTTCAGCACCGCGACGGTCCGCAGCACCTTCTCCGGCGCGGCTTCGGCCTGCACCGGCTTCGGCTCATCACCCGAAACATCATTTGCAGCACTGCCGATTGACGAGAACTCGCCCGTCAGCACCCATGCGGCGGACACAGCCAGCACCACGAATGCTGCGACGGTATGAAACCTTGGCTTGGCCATGATACCTGCTTTCAAACTTTTTCCGCGCAAAGGCACGGTCGTAAATGCGCCACCCAAAAACCGCGCATGGCGGGGACTATTCGACTAAGGTCGGATAGCTGCGGCTGCTGCTATATAGTGACTTAGCCAAGTCCGAAAAAGCACAATGGCCAAGAAATGGCCGCTGCGGGGCCATTGTTCTTTGGCCGTGGCTTCACTGCAACATATAGCTGTTCTCAAATATCAACCGCACTTCAGGCGCGCCGGCCCTGCCATCTGCCGAACTAGGGCAGCCGCATGGTCTCGATCAGCTCGACATCGAAATCGCGGCAGATCTTCCGCACCCTGTCATCCGGACACTGATCTGTGACGAAGGTGTCGACCTGCTCGAGGTGACCGATGCGGACAGGCGCTGTCCGTTCGAACTTGGTCGAGTCCGCCACAAGGATCACCTGACGCGCATTCGCAATAATGGCCTGCGCCACCTTCACTTCCCGGAAATCATAGTCGAGCAGCGCGCCGTCGGGATCGATCGCCGAAGTGCCGATCACCGCGTAATCAACTTTGAACTGGCGGATGAAGTCCACCGCGGCCTCGCCGACGATGCCGCCATCCGACGCGCGCACCACGCCGCCCGCGATCACCACTTCGAACTGGGTGTAGGGGCGCATCCTGTTGGCGACATTGATGTTGTTGGTGATGATCATCAGCCGCCCATGGCGAAGCAAGGCCTGGCTCACGGCCTCGGTCGTGGTGCCGATATTGATGAACAGCGAGGCGTTGTCGGGAATAAGTGCCGCCGCGGCAGCACCGATCGCCTGCTTTTCCTCCGCGGCAATCTTGCCGCGCTGCGCATACTCCATGTTCTGGGTGCTCGACGGAATGACGGCGCCGCCATGAATGCGGGTGAGCAATTGCCGCTCGCACAGATCGTTGAGATCCTTGCGGATGGTCTGCGGCGTCACATCGAAGCGCTGGGCCAGATCATCGACAAGGACCCTGCCCTCGGTCTTCGCAAGTTCAATGATTTCCGTGTGGCGTGGTGCAAGGTACATCAGCATCGTTTTTCCGGACTCACCTGTTTCGCATCCAGTCTAAAACGAAAGAAACGAAAATCACAATGCGGACGGGGACGACGGTGTCGAGTTGTCCAGTGCCGGTCAGAAACGGTCGGGCCGCACCACCTCGACGTCGGAGATGGTGATCACCCCCATCTGCGGACTGACCACGTCGAAGATATCGGTGAGCACACGATCGAGATCCTCCTCGTCGAGCACCACGACAACCAGCACCATCTGGCCGGCATCGCCAATCATGCCTTCCCGGTCCCAATCGCCCTCCGATCCAGACCCTGAAAGCGCCGGAAACACCGTGTATCCCTTCACGCCGGCGCTGGCGAGATGACGTTGCACTCTCTTCAGGATGGGCCGTTCGCAGATGATCCGGATCTGTTTCTTCGCAAAAGTTTGCATGGTCATCTCCGCGTTAGCCGGCCGCCATCTGAGCCAGGGCGATATAGGCAGGTATGCCGATGGTCAGGTTCATCGGGAAGGTTATACCCAGCGACAAGGTAAGATAGATCGAAGGCCGCGCCTCCGGAAGAGCCAGGCGCAGCGCCGCCGGCACGGCGATGTAGGAGGCTGAAGCCCCCAGCACCATCAACAGCGCCACACCGCCGGTCGACAGGCCGATTGCAAGCCCGGCGGCCATCGCGAACACCGCGCCGACATAGGGCATCAGCAGGCCGAACAGCACCAGGCCCGGGCTCATGTGCTTCCATCCCGAGCGGATTCCGCGTCCGGCGACCGCGCCCATGTCGAGAAGGAACAGGCACAAAACGCCCTTGAAGGGATCGACGATGAACGGACCGATATCGGCGAGCCCCTTGGGTCCCGCCAGAAAGCCGATGACGAATGAGCCCACAAGCACGACAACCGATGAATTGAGCATCACCTCGGTCATCAGCCCCTCCTGCCGCCCGCCAGCCTTGCTCGCGGAACCGCTTCCCGACCGGCCCGCATGGGCGAGATAGAGCGCGACAAGGATCGCCGGTGTTTCCATGACAGCGGCGACGGCGACCAGGTAGCCTTCGAAACTCAGGCCTGCCAGCCGCAACGCCTCGCTTGCCGCCACGAAAGTGACGATCGAGATCGAGCCGTAATGGGCGGCCACCGCCGCGCGGTCGACCCGGTCGAGCCGGGCCATCACAGTCAGCAGCCCGAAAGCCACCAGTGGAATGAGCGCAGAAAGCACGATGCCCGCAACCAGCGCCAGCACGATGTCGACACCGAGACCGTGTTCGTTGACCGCCACGCCGCCCTTGAAGCCGATGGCGAGCATCAGGTAGATCGACAATGTCTTGGCCACGGCCTCGGGCAATGTCAGATGCGAACCGGCTATCGTGCCCAGGAAACCGAGCGCGAAAAACAGCACCGCCGGTGACAGCAGGTTCGCGCTCGCCAGCGCCAGAACATCTTGCATTGAACGTCAAAGCCCCTCTTGACTGCCCCTTCTGGCACCGCGTTTAGCGACAATGGGCCGGAAGTTCCAGCCTGTTGCAACTCAAACCTCGTTTCGGGTGCATTTCAGCCCAGCGCGGTGCGCCGCCGGAGGATATCCGCAAAGAACAGGGCGGCGTCATGCGGCCGGTCCGTCTCGCGGGTGATCAGCCCCACCGCCCCCATGGTGGTGCCCGTGTCGATCGGCAATTCGACGAATTCGCCGGAGCCGAGTTCCGCCGCGACCACGCCGCGCGAGATGATCCAGATGGCGTTCGTGGATCGCAGAAAGGCGCGTCCGAAACTGTCCGAAACGGTTTCCACCGCCTGGACCGGCGGCGCCATGCCCTGCTCCAGCATCACCCGCTCGACGAAGGGATGAATGATCGAACCCGCCGGAGGAACCAGCACGGGATGACGGGAGAGAATATCCGCCGCCACCTGCCGCTGTCCCGCCAGCGGATGCCTGCTGGAAACAATGAACACCACCCGGTCGCGGTAAAGCTGCTCGAAGCGCAGACTTGCCATGTTTTCGGGCGCCGGCATCCGGCCCATCACCAGGTCGAGATCGCCCTTGCGCAACTGGTCAAGCAGAACCCGGTTTTCCCCGGTTGTCACCATCAGCGGACTTTTCAGGCCGGATGCCAGGAAATCAGCCACGGCCCCGGGCATGATGGTGGCGGACACGGTCGGTAGCGCCCCGATGCGCACCGGTGGCCCGGCCACCGTGGCCACATTGGCAAGCGCCGCGATGCCGCCGCGCACCGCCGCAAGCCCAGAACCGGCATGGGACAGGAAAACTTCCCCCTGATGGGACAGGCGGATGCCGCGGCCATCCCGCTCGATCAGCGGCGTGCCGACGATCTGCTCCAGTTCGCGAATGGTGCGCGTTACCGCCGGCTGCGTCAGCGACAGGGTAATCGCCGCCCGGCCGACGCTCTTCTGCCGGGCCACTTCGACGAAAGCCTCCAGATGGCGGATCTTGATGCGTCGTGAAATATCCATATCGAAGTCGCTATAATTATTGCGATAAAAAATCATTATTCATTTCCATTCCAATATGTAAACCTGTTCATGGATTGGCGGGGAGGAACTCATGACGGAAACCAAGTCCAGTGGTGAACGCACACGCCGTGCGGTGCTGGGTGACGCCCATGTCGACCGTGCAATAGCGGCGAAGACCACCTTTGATGCCCCCTTTCAGGACCTGATCACCGCAAGCGCATGGGAAGGCCTTTGGTCGCGCCCCAATTGGAGCAAGCGCGATCGCTCGATTGTCACCATTGCGCTGCTGGCTGCCCTCGGCCATGAGGAAGAGGTCGCCATGCATGTCCGCGCCACGGCAAACACCGGCGCGACGGAAGAAGACATTTGCGAGGCGCTGATGCACGTGGCGATCTACGCCGGCGTGCCTGCGGCAAACACCGCCTTTCGCATTGCAAAGCGAACACTGGCGGAGATGAAGTCCACATCGGGAGGATCCGGGGCATGAAAAACAGCAGGCCACAAGCAGCCAATTACTTCCCCAGGGACCGGGCATGGCATCCGCAAGCCTACGCACCGGGCTACAAGTCGTCGGTGCTTCGCGCACCCCAACGACCGCTGATCGCTTTCGCCAACACGCTGTCGGAAACCACCGGCCCTGCCTTCGGCCACGACCTGATCGGGCCGCTCGACAACGATCTGACGCTCAATTTCGCCCAACCCGGCATGAGCGCCATCGGCGAACGCGTGGTCGTCCAGGGACGGGTGATGGATGAACGGGGGCAGCCTGTTCCCAATGTCCTGCTCGAATTCTGGCAGGCCAATGCCGGCGGGCGCTATCGCCACAAGAAGGACAATTATCTGGCACCGCTCGACCCCAATTTTGGCGGTTGCGGACGGACCGTGACCGGCGATGACGGCACCTATGCCTTCCGCACCGTGCGGCCCGGCCCCTACCCGTGGCCGAACGGTCCGAACGACTGGCGTCCGGCGCACATCCACATTTCGGTCTTCGGCCAGGCCTTCGCCCAGCGCCTGATCACACAGATGTATTTCGAGGGCGATCCGCTGATCCCGCGCTGCCCGATCGTTCGCACCATCAATGATCCGGCAGCCATCGACATGCTGGTCGCCCGGCTCGATATGGATGCCTCCGCGCCGATGGATTCGCTGACCTATCGCTTCGACATCGTTCTGCGCGGCAGCCGCTCGACCCTGTTCGAAAACCGCTTGGAGGGCAACTGACATGACCAATGTGACACCGGGACCGCTCTACCCCTTCAAGGAATCGCCGTCGCAGACTGCTGGTCCCTACGTGCATATCGGCCTGACGCCGAACTTCTGCGGCATTGAGGGCGTCTACGATCAGGACCTCGGAATCGCCATGGTCAACGACAAGACCAGCGGCGAGCACATTACTGTCGAAGGCCGCGTCTTCGACGGCGCTGGCACGCCGCTCAAGGATGTGCTGGTGGAAATCTGGCAGGCGGATGCCGACGGTCTGTACAACAGCCCCGCCGAGCCTCGCGGAACCGCCGATCCTGCCTTCACCGGCTGGGGACGCTGCGCCGCAGATCAGACCACCGGCCATTTCCGCTTCGAGACGATCAAGCCCGGCCGCGTTCCGTTTACCGACGGACGCCTGCAGGCGCCGCACATCAACATCTGGATTGTCGCACGCGGCATCAATCTCGGCCTCAACACCCGGATCTATTTCGAGGACGAGGCCGACGCCAACGCCGCCGACCCGGTGTTCGAGCGTTTCGAGCACAAGGACCGGGTAGCGACGCTGCTCGCCAAGGGCGGCAACGGCAAATACAGCCACGACATCCACCTGCAGGGTCCGCAGGAAACCGTGTTCTTCGATATCTGAAAGAGAAGCAGGCCATGGCACAATTCATGACGCTGTCCGAGGCGGTAGCGCAAAACCTCAACTCCGGCGACACCGCCGCGTTCGAGGGGTTCACCCATCTTATTCCCCATGCCAGCGCCCATGAAGCGCTGCGCCAGGGGATCAAGGACCTCACCCTGGTCCGGATGACCCCCGATGTGGTCTACGACCAGCTGATCGGCATGGGCGCGGTCAAGAAGCTGATCTTCTCCTATGCCGGCAATCCCGGCGTCGGTCTGCTCAGGCGCTTGCGCGATTCGGTCGAAAACGGCTGGCCGCACGCAATCGAGATCGAGGAACATTCCCACGCTGCCATGGCCAATGCCTATGAGGCCGGTGCAGCCGGCCTGCCCTTTGCCGCCTTCCGTGGCTACAAGGGGGCAGAACTGGCGAAGGTCAACCCGAACATCCGCTCGGTAACCTGCCCGTTTACCGGTGAGGAACTGGCAGCCGTGCCGGCGATCCGGCCGGATGTGACTTTCATCCACGCCCAGAAAGCAGACCGCAAGGGCAATGTGCTGATCGAAGGCATTGTCGGCGTCCAGAAGGAAGCCGTGCTCGCGGCCAAGCGCTCGGTCGTGACCGTCGAGGAGATCGTCGACGATCTCCACGCCCACCCCAATGCCTGCGTGCTGCCCGGCTGGGCCGTCACCGCCATCTGCCTCGTCCCCGGCGGCGCCCATCCGTCCTACGCCCACGGCTACTATTCGCGCGACAATGCAAGCTACATCGCCTGGGACAAGATTGCCGCGGACCGCGATACGTTCCTCGCCTGGATGAAAGACAATGTTCTCGACGCAAGGCCCGAGGATTTCGCCGACCGGATCAAACATCTCAGGAGCGCGGCATGAGCGACACCGACTTCACCTCCAATGAAATGATGACGATTGCGGCGTCCCGCGCGCTCAAGAACACCGATGTCTGCTTCGTCGGCATCGGCGCACCGTCGGCGGCCTGCAACATCGCCCGCCTCACCCATGCGCCGGATGTGACGCTTATCTACGAAAGCGGCACCATCGGCACCGCGCCGCAGGTGCTGCCGCTGTCGATAGGCGACGGCGAACTCTGCGACACGGCGGTCACCACCGTCTCGGTGCCGGAAATGTTCCGCTACTGGCTTCAGGGCGGACGCGTCACCGTCGGCTTTCTCGGTGCCGCCCAGATCGACCGTTTCGGCAACATCAACACCACCGTCATCGGCGATTACGACCAACCCAAGACCCGCCTCCCCGGTGGCGGCGGCGCACCGGAGATCGCTTCCTCCTGCGGCGAAATCTTCATCACGCTAAAGCAATCGAAACGGGCCATGGTCGACAAGATCGACTTCTACACCAGCTTCGGCCACGGCGAAGGCGGCGACCATCGCCAGCGGCTGGGAATTGCCACCAAGGGGCCAACCCTAATGGTTACAGACCTTGCGGTCTGGAAGCCTGATCCTGTAACACGTGAGTTCACCGTGGTCTCGATGCACCCCGGCGTGACGCGCGAAATGGTTCAGGCGGAATGCGGCTGGACCGTGCGGTTCGCCGACAAGCTCGAGGAGACCCCGGCGCCAACCGGGATCGAGCTGTCGACGCTGCGCGATCTCAATGCACGCACCAAAGCCGCCCATTCCGGCGGCAAAACCGGAGAAGCCGCCTGATGGCCGAAGCATTCATCTGTGATTATGTCCGCACCCCGATTGGCCGTTTCGGCGGCGCCCTGTCCAGCGTTCGCGCCGATGATCTGGGCGCGATCCCGCTGCGCGCCCTGAAGGAGCGCAACGCCGGTGTCGACTGGGAAGTTATCGAGGAGGTCTACTACGGCTGCGCCAACCAGGCAGGCGAAGACAACCGCAACGTCGCCCGCATGGCAACGCTGCTGGCAGGACTGCCGGTCTCGGTTCCCGGCACCACGCTCAACCGGCTCTGCGGCTCGGGCATGGATGCGGTGCTGGCAGCCAGCCGCATCATCCGCTCCGGCGAGGCCGAACTGGTGCTCGCCGGCGGTGTCGAAAGCATGTCGCGCGCGCCCTTCGTCATGCCCAAGGCGGACACGGCCTTTTCGCGCAATGCCGAAATCTATGACACCACCATCGGCTGGCGTTTCGTCAATCCGGTGCTGAAATCCCAGTACGGCGTCGATTCGATGCCGGAGACCGGCGAAAATGTCGCCGAGGATTTCGGCATCAGCCGCGAGGACCAGGATAGCTTTGCGCTGCGCAGCCAGACCCGCGCCGGCAAGGCCCAGGCATCGGGGCGCTTCGACAAGGAAATAGTCGCGGTGGAAATTCCGCGCCGCAAGGGAGATCCGATCATTGTCGACACCGACGAGCATCCACGCCCGGATACCACGCTCGAACAGCTCGCAAAGCTCAAGGCCCCATTCCGCGCCGGCGGCTCGGTCACCGCGGGCAACGCTTCCGGCGTCAATGACGGCGCGGCAGCGCTGATCATCGCCAGCGAAGCGGCTGCGAAGAAGCACGGGCTGACCCCGATCGCCCGCATTCTCGGCGGCGCCACCGCCGGTGTCGAACCGCGGATCATGGGCATCGGCCCGGCCCCGGCAACCCAGAAACTCTGCGCCCGGCTTGGCCTGAAACCATCCGACTTCGGCGTGATCGAACTCAACGAAGCCTTCGCCAGCCAGGGCATCGCCGTCCTGCGCCAGCTCGGGCTTCAGGAAGACGCCGAGCACATCAACCCCAATGGCGGTGCCATCGCGCTCGGCCACCCGCTCGGCATGTCCGGCGCCCGCATCACCGGCACCGCCGCACTCGAACTTGCGGTCCGCAACGAAAAGCTGGCGCTTGCCACCATGTGCATCGGCGTCGGTCAGGGCATCGCCATCGCCCTCGAGCGGGTCTGATATGGACGCTGGCGAACACCGATGGGCGGCGGGGCTCTACAGCGATCCCAAGATTGCTGAATTGTTCTCGGACGCCCCCCTGTTCGCCAGCTTCTCCCGTTTCGAGCAGGCCCTGATCAAGGGACTTGCCAAGGCAGGGCTGGTCGCAGCGGCCGACGCTGAGGACCTGGCGCGCCAGATCGGCGACTTCGCACCCGATGGCGCGGCGATCGCTGAAGCCGGCATTCGCGACGGCGTTCCGGTTCCGGAATATGTGCGCCAGTTGCGCGCCCATGTTTCCGGCCCGGCAAAACCGATGCTGCATCATGGCGCTACCAGCCAGGACCTGATGGATACGGCGACGATCGAGGCGCTGATATCGGTCAATGTCATTTTTGCGGAACGGCTCGACGCGCTGTTGCAGCAGCTTGACGAACTGTCCACCCGGTGCGGAAAGAATGAGCTCCAGGCCATCACCAGGATGCAACCTGCCGTGTTGTTCCATGCCTCCGACCGGATCGCCACGTGGCGGCAGCCCTTGTCGGCCCTGCGCGAACGGCTATCCGCGCTGAGGGAACAGACCGGCATTCTGCAGTTCGGAGGTGCCGTTGGCGATCTCCAGGCGCTGGGAGACAACGCCGAGACCGTGGCCCGCTCCATTGCAAGCGAATTGGGCCTCAGCTGGCCCGGGCACAGCTGGCATTCCGCCCGTGGTCCAGTCATCGCCCAGGCCAACTGGATGTCTGAACTCACCGGCACCCTGGGCAAGATCGGTCAGGATGTGGCGCTGATGGCGTTACGAGGGGCTGATGACATCCGCATGTCCGGCGGCGGCTCGTCTTCGGCCATGCCGCACAAGCAGAACCCGGTCACCGCCGAACGTCTGGTTACCATGGCCCGTTTCAACGCCACGCTGATCTCCGGCATGCACCAGGCCCAGATCCACGAATTGGAACGCTCCGGAGCTGCCTGGATGCTGGAATGGATGATCCTGCCGCAGATCTGCGAGACCACCGGGACCAGCCTTTCAGCAGCTCTCGCTCTCATCCAGTCGATTGAACACATGGGGAAATCCGCATGAAGACCTTGTCCACTCAAGTCTGCATCATTGGCGCAGGCCCCTCCGGCCTGCTGCTCGGCCAGCTGCTGCATGACATCGGTATCGAGACGCTGATCCTGGAGCGCTCGAGCCTCGATCATGTGCTCTCGCGTGTTCGCGCCGGAGTGCTGGAGCAAGGGACCGTGAAGCTGCTCGAAGCTGCCGGTGCAGGCGGACGGATGCATGCAGAAGGCCTGCCGCATGACGGCTTTGCCATCACCTGCGAAAACGACACCCATCGCATCGACCTGGCCAAACTGACCGGCGGCAAGAGCGTCATGGTCTACGGTCAGACCGAGGTGACCCGCGATCTGGTTGAGCGCCGCAAGGACACCGGCGGCATCAGCCATTACGAGGTCGAAGACGTCCAGCTTCATGATTTCGACAGCGACAAGCCCCATGTCACATGCCGGATCGACGGCGAGGACGTCCGCATCAATTGCCGCTTCATAGCCGGCTGTGACGGGTTTCACGGCGCCAGCCGCCGCTCTGTTCCCGAAGACTCCATTCGAACCTTCGAAAAAGTCTATCCGTTCGGCTGGCTCGGCATTCTCGCCGATGTCCCGCCGGTGAGCCACGAACTCATCTATGCGAGCCATTCCCGCGGCTTCGCGCTGTGCTCGATGCGTTCGAACACCCGCAGCCGCTACTACATCCAGTGCAATGCCGGGGACAGCATCGAGGCCTGGTCGGACGATCAGTTCTGGGCCGAGCTGCGCCGCCGCCTGCCCCCCGAAACGGCGGAAACCATGATCACCGGGCCGTCATTTGAAAAGTCCATCGCGCCGCTCAGGTCCTTCGTTGCCGAGCCGATGCACTTCGGCAGCCTGTTTCTCGTCGGCGATGCGGCGCACATCGTGCCGCCCACCGGTGCCAAGGGTCTCAACCTGGCTGCCTCGGATGTGCACTACCTGTTCGAAGGTCTGCGCGGCCATTTCCTCGAGCGCGACACCGACTTGCTCGATGCCTATTCCAGCCTCGCACTCTCAAGGGTCTGGAAGGCGGTCCGGTTCTCCTGGTGGATGACCACCATGCTGCACCGTTTTCCCGAGCAGGCCCCCGTTCGAAGCTCGCATTCTCGAAACCGAGCTCGCCTACACGCTTGACTCCGAGGCGATGAAAACGGCGCTTGCGGAAAACTACATCGGCCTGCCTTACTGAAGCCGGTTTTCCAACGTTTGTTCAGCTTGCATTCAGCAGACCATGGCAATGATGGACACATTATTGTCGCTCAAGCCGCAGGTTGACCACATGACGACCAAGATCCGCATCCGCCCCGCTGCAACCTTCCTCGCCGTGGCACTGATGAGTGCCGCGCCGATATTTGCTGCCCCGGCCTTTGCCGATCGGTACGGCGGTCAACGCATGGTCCTTGTAACGGTCGACGGCGAGTTGATGCGCAACATCCCCGAAGCCGGCTCCGTGCGGATCATCATTGACAACCAGGGCCGCAGGCTGCTCGTCGACAACTGGAACCAGGTGATCGGCTTCGAGATCCCGGCCTGGCAGTATCAGGAGCAGAACGGCGGCAGCCAGCGTGACACGCGACGTGGCATGGACAACCTCATCGATCAGTCCGGTTTTCCGGAACCGCCATCGGCTCGCGAGCAGGCCTCGCAGGACATCTTTCCCGATGCACCGCGCGCCCGCATAGAGCGCCGCGACCTCAACCCGATGACCGGAACCGTGCCGACGCGGCCGAAAATCATCGAAGTCCCGGCAGTCGAGGAACCCGCGCAACCGCGTGCCGAAAAACCGGCCAAGCCTGAAAAGAAGGCTCCCGCCCTGTCCAAGGCACAGGTCTCCGCACTCCAGGTCTATCTTGACCGCAACGGCATTTCGCCCGGCGTCATCGACGGCCGCATGGGCTCCAATGTGGCAAAGGCGCTCGACGCCTGGTTCGAGGCCACCGGCGAACGGCTCGACCCCGCCGACACCGACCTGATCGTCAGCCGCCTGGCCGCTGAAGGCGGACTGGCTTTCACCACCTATGAAATCACCGCCGAGGACGCCGCCGGGCCGTTCATCGCCTCGGTTCCCACCGATTACGCGGAGAAGGCGCGGCTGGAACGTCTCGCCTTCACCTCCACATCGGAGATGCTTGCCGAACGGTTCCACATGGACGAAGCCTATCTCAAGGAACTCAACCCGGGTGTCGATTTCAGCCTTCCCGGCGTCCGGATCAAGGTTGTGGCAACAGGTCGGAAGAAGACCGGAAAGGTCACGCGCATCATTGCCGACAAGGCCCGCAAGCAGGTTCGCGCCTACGACGCCGGCGGCAAGCTGCTTGCGGCCTACCCGGCCACCATCGGTTCCAGCGACACGCCTTCGCCATCAGGTGACGTGACCATCGAACGTGTGGCCCACAATCCCGGCTACACCTACAATCCCAAGATCAATTTCAAGCAGGGCAACAACGACAAGATCCTGCAGGTTCCGCCAGGACCCAACGGCCCTGTCGGAACAGTCTGGATCGCGCTCTCCAAGCCGACCTACGGCATCCACGGCACACCGGAACCCTCGGCCATCGGCAAGACCCAGAGCAATGGATGTGTCCGGCTGACCAATTGGGACGCCGAGGAACTCGCCGGCATGGTCACACCCGGCGTCACCGTCAGTTTCATCGAGTAAAGCGAAGCACCGGCGCGCACGAATATTCGCACTCGCTTGAATGCCTTGAAAAGCAGATGCATGGGGCTCTGAACGGAATCAGGATGCGAGCAAGGGCGAGGCCAGTCGGTCAGATGCCTCTCGCCCGGCCTCTCCAACCGATTATGGCCAGGAAACACTGATCTCAGTGCGGCCAAGCGATACAGCGCGTGCGCACTCAACCGTCGCTACCATGAACCATTCGCAATCGCTTGTATGAGAGTAAAATCAGGTACTCGCCAAGCTTGTCGGAATCAACATCGCAAGAAACGCGAGGATACACTCCCCACCACCAGGAGTTGATGTCTGCACTCTTCAGCGGTGCTGATCGACCAGGATCGGGTTGCCGTCAGGATCCATGATCATGAAGCTTGCCGGCCCGGTGCTCGTCTCATCTGCCTCCGCCTTGAACGCGACGCCCTTGGTCTTGAGCTGCTTCTGCAACTCGCGGACGTCGGTGAACTCTTCGAGCGGCTCTGCCTTCTCGCGCCAGCCAGGATTGAAAGTAAGCATGTTCTTTTCGAACATGCCTTCAAACAGGCCGATCACGCAGCCGCCATTGTGCAGAATCAGCCATCCCTGCGCGGCATCCCCACCGAAGGCCTGGAAACCGAGATTCTCGTAAAACGCTCTCGATGCCGCCAGGTTCTTGACGGCGAGGCTGAGGGAGAATGCACCAAGCTCCATTGCATCGTTCCTTCCTGAGATCTGCAATCGGGATCGTCTCGGTCAAAGTGTAGACGCATGACATACGAATCGGCAAACCGATTGATGGGACCGGACTGGCAGCGAGGGCATGAGGTCTGCGGTTTAGCCCGGCTGGCTCTCGAGCCATGACCGGATCAGCCCCGCCACCAGATCCGGCTTCTGGTGGCAGATCCAGTGATCGGCGTCGCCCACATGCTCGACCGTCAGATCTGGCGCGTACTCCTCGAGCCCTTCGATGCATTGCGGCAGCAGCGCGGTGTCATTGTCACCCCAGATCAGGAGATGCGGGCAGCGCACCTGCAGCCTGTCCTTGCGCAAAGCCGGAACATCGCTCAGTGCCTCGCCCGGAAGCGCGACCTTGAGCGGCGAAGCCCGGTACCAGTTGATCATCGCCTTCAGGCGCCCGGGGCGCGACCATTCCGCCTTGTAGAGTTCCAGCCTCTCCCCGCTCAGCCAGCTCAGGTCCATCTTCGCGGAAAACAGTTTCATTAGGCTTTCGAAGTCATTCGCGGACAGCTTGTCTTCAGAGCCTTCGGCGCGCAGGAAGCGAATGTACTGGGAGGCGCTGGTCTGAGCCCCGCCGGCAGCCAGTTCGCGCTGGAATGGCGCCGGGTGGACACCGTTGATGATGATCAGCCGCGATACCAGCTCCGGGCGGAACATCGCCAGCCCGTAAGCCGTCGCAGCACCCCAGTCGTGGCCGACCACCGTGACCTTCTGGTCCAGCGTATCGATCAGCGCAGCCATGTCTCCGACCAGTTCGCGCATCTCGTAGGCGGACACTTCCTGCGGAGCCCAGCTCTGGCCAAAGCCGCGCTGGTCGGGGGCAATGCAACGATAACTGTCGGCAAGCCGGGACGCGACCTCGCCCCATGCTCCGCTGTATTCGGGAAAACCGTGCAGGAACAGCAAGACCGGAGCCTCTTCCCTGCCCCACTCGAGATAGTGGAAAGGCTGGCCGTTCAAGTCGACAAAACGATGGCTGGCGTCCTGCATCACATCTCCTGACCTATTGCTCCGGTCGGACGGAGGTTACCGGCATACCGACGTTCTTTAAAGCCGGCCTGGCCTCAACGCCCAGGAAACCGGACTATTGGCTCAGTGTCCGCCGCACTGCATCGCGCCAGCCTTTCAGCTTGGCGTTGCGGGTCTTGTCGTCCATCTCCGGCTTGAACTGGCGGTCACGCGCCCAGGCCTTGGCAAAGGCCTTCTGCTTGGGCCAGACCCCGGCCCGCTGGCCTGCAAGCCATGCGGCACCCAGCGCCGTCGTCTCCAGGATTGTCGGCCGGTCAACCGGCGCATCCAGAATGTCGGCGAGCCGTTGCATGGTCCAGTCGGATGCGACCATGCCGCCGTCGACACGCAGCACCGTCGTCGCGCCCGAGCTTTTCCAGTCCTTGCGCATCGCATCGAGCAGATCGCGGGTCTGGTAGCAGACCGCCTCCAGCGCCGCCCGGGCAAACTCGGCCGGGCCCGTGTTTCGGGTCATGCCGTAGATCGCACCACGGGCCTCGGCATCCCAGTGCGGCGCGCCGAGCCCCGTGAATGCCGGCACAAGATAAACATCCTGGGTCGGATCAGCCTCCGCCGCGAGATCACCGCTGTGCTCGGCCTTCTTGATCACCTTGATGCCGTCGCGCAGCCACTGGACTGCTGCGCCCGCGATGAAGATGGAGCCTTCCAGTGCATAGGTCACCTTGCCGTCGAGCCGGTAAGCCACCGTGGTCAGGAGACGGTTCTTCGAGCGAACCATGTCCTCGCCGGTGTTGAGCAACGCGAAGCATCCGGTTCCATAGGTGGACTTCAGCATGCCGGGCTCGAAACAGGCCTGGCCGATGGTCGCTGCCTGCTGATCGCCGGCTACGCCGAGGATCGGGATTTCCGCGCCGAAGAGCGACTTGTCGGTGACACCGAAATCCGCGGCACAGTCTTTCACTTCCGGCAGCATGTCAGCAGGAATCCGAAGGATCTTGAGAAGCTCGGCATCCCATTCCTGGGTTTCGATGTTGAACATCAGGGTCCGCGATGCATTGGTGGCGTCGGTGACGAAGGACTTGCCGCCGGTCAGCCGCCAGATCAGGAAGGTGTCGATGGTGCCGAAGCACAACTCGCCGCGCGCCGCGCGGGTCCGTGTCCCCTTCACGTTGGCCAGCATCCACGACAGCTTGGTTCCGGAGAAATAGGGATCGAGCAGCAGCCCGGTCTTGCGGGTAAACGTCTTCTCGAGACCCTGCCGCTTGAGCTTGTCGCAATAGGATGCGGTCCGGCGGTCCTGCCAGACGATTGCGTTGTGGATCGGCTTGCCGGTTTCGCGTTCCCACACCACCACCGTCTCGCGCTGGTTAGTGATGCCGATCGCGGAAATGTCCGCGGCCTCGACACCGGCATTCTTCAGCGCCTGCCTGACCGACCAGACGACCGTTTTCCAGATCTCCTCCGGGTCATGCTCGACCCAGCCCGATTGCGGATAGAATTGCGTGAATTCCTTCTGACCGGTGCCGGCGATCCGCATGTCCGCGTCAAAGACGATGGCGCGGCTCGATGTGGTGCCCTGATCAATTGCGAGAATGTATCCGCTCATGTTGTCCTCCCATGCTGGTCTCATATGAGCCGGATTCGAGCCGGGGGAAAACCCCGCCCGGACCGGCTTCAAAACTATGCAGCCTGCTTTTCTTCCATATAGGCATCAAGTGCTGCCACCTGGTCCCTGTCGAGGCGGAGCCCGCGCTTGGTGCGCCGCCAGATCACGTCGGCGGCCTCCACCGCCCATTCATGAGCTATCAGGTAGTCAACCTCCAGCGCATAGAGGCCGTAACCGAAATGCTGCCCGAGATCCTCGCGACGCTTGGCGTCGCCAAGCATGGCCCACGCTCTTGTACCGTATTGCCGGACATAGCGCCTTGCCTGTGCGGGATCGAGCAGCGGATAGTCCTGTTGCAGCCGCGAAACCTCCCGGTCGAAGCCATCCGCAGCGAAGTCTCCGCCCGGCAAAGCGGCCCGATGGGTCCAGCGCCCCGATTTCGTGCCGAGCCGCTCCTCGATCAGTTCCAGCATCGATTCCGACAATTTGCGATAGGTCGTGATCTTGCCGCCGAAGATGTTGATCAGCGGCGCGCCTTCTGCCGGATCGGGCTTGAGCACATAGTCGCGGGTGGCTTCCTGTGCCGCCGATGCGCCATCATCATAGAGCGGGCGCACGCCCGAGTAGGTCCAGACGATGGAGGATCGCTTCACTGGCGTGGCGAAATACTCGCTCGCCGCCGCGCACAGATATTCGATCTCCGCATCCGTGATGGCGACGTCTTTCGGATCGCCCGTATAGTCCTGGTCAGTGGTACCGATCAGGGTGAAATCCTCTTCGTAAGGCAGCGCGAAGATGATCCGTCCGTCGCCATTCTGGAAGATGTAGGCGCGGTCATGGTCGTGCAGCTTCGGCACCACGATATGGCTGCCCTGCACCAGCCGCACATTATGCGCGTCGTTGCGGCCGACGACGCCCGACAGGATCCGGTCGACCCATGGACCGCCGGCGTTGACAATCAGCCGCGCCCTGACGGTTTCCTGCGCACCGGTTGCCCGGTCGGCAATCGTGACTTCCCACACGCCATCCTTGCGCTCCGCCGAAATCACCTCGGTCCGGGTTCGGATCACGGCGCCCCGATCCGCCGCGTCGCGCGCATTGAGCACCACCAGCCGCGCGTCGTTGACCCAGCAGTCGGAATACTCGAAGCCCTTCGAGAACAACGGCTTCAGCGGCTTGCCAATTATCGAAGTCTTGAGGTCCACCGTTTTCGTGCCCGGCAGCAGCTTGCGGGTTCCGATATGGTCGTAGAGAAACAGGCCCAGCCGGAGCAGCCACGCAGGCCGCATGTCGGTGTGATGCGGCAACACGAACCTGAGCGGCCAGATGATGTGCGGCGCACTGGCAAGCAGCACTTCGCGTTCGCTCAAGGCTTCACGCACAAGCCGGAATTCATAATATTCGAGATAGCGGAAACCACCGTGGATCAGCTTCGACGACCAGGACGAGGTACCCGAGGCCAAATCATTCATTTCGGCGAGAAACACGGAATACCCCCGGCCGATCGCATCCCGGGCGATGCCGCATCCATTGATGCCGCCGCCGATGACGAAAACGTCGTAGAGCCTGTCGTCCGTCATTGGGGTCCCCTGTCCCGCGCCTCCTGCTCAAATTTTCTAATTCGAAACAATTGCGAATGTCAAAAGAAAACAAACGAAAGCGCTTCAATCCAGAGCGCCCCAAATTAGTGGAGTTTCAGAGCAGGGTTTCCGCAATCAGCAGCCAGAGACCGGTCGAAACCGCGGCCAGGGCGGTTCCGATCGTCATGGAGGTCGAGGCCAGCCGCTGTCCGGTCCCCAACCGGCTGGCGATCAGCCACGAGTTGACCCCCGCAGGCAGCGAGGCAGCCGCGACCGCGACCTTTGCCTGCAGCTCCGGCAGACCCAGCAGCAGGGCCATGCCAAGCGCCACCGCCGGCATCAGCAACAGCTTCAGCGACACCAGCGCCAAAGCCTGCCGAACCTGTCCGCGTATCCCGTAGCCCCAGAGCGAAACACCCATTGCAAACAGCGCAAGCGGTCCGGCAACACCGGCAAGGGTCGCGATCACGCGATCGGCGATCGCTGGAATTTCCAGTCCGGAAAGCCGCGCCACAAGGCCCGCGACGATCCCGATGATCAGCGGATTGGAAATGAGCTGGCGAAAAAAGCCGGTCACCAGCGTGACCACCGATTTCGATGCCGCGCCTGCGCCATCGCGCTTGAGCGCCCACTCGAACAGTATGATCGAGGCCGCCATCATCACCGGCAGGTGGATCGACACGATCTGCGACAGGATCGCCAGCCCGGCTTCACCGTAAACACCCGACATGAACGGAATGCCGAGCAGCACCAGATTGGAAAACCCCGCCGTCACCCCTGCCACCACGCCCGAGCGCGCATCGCGGCCGAAGCCCGACCGGATGGCCACATGCGCCGAACTCCAGGTCACGAAAATCGCAGTGAAATAGGTCACCCACAGCGCCCACGGCGCTCCGTGATCGAATGTCGCCGTGGCGATGGTGCGAAACAAGAGCAGCGGCACCGCGATGGTGAACACGAAATCAGACAACCCGTCACCCGTCTCGGGCTTCAGCACCCGAAACGCCGCCGCACCGTAGCCAATGGCAATCAGCGTAAAGACAACGAGGATGGTTTCGGCAAAGGGAGGCATTGCGGGGGGACTCAGAAGCGTGGCGGGAGTTCCGTCATAGACCGTGTGAACCATTGACGCAAAACACCGTCCGGCGAACCCCAAAGGTCAAATGCTCTCGAATAAGCCGGGCCGGGTTGGGACCCGACTTGAAGCACCGCCACATTGCCGCTAGGGCTTTCCCACCACTGACACAGGACAGATCCCGCCATGCCCGCCTTCTCCCGTTTCACCGCTCTCGCCCAATCGCTGCCGCCCACCGTGCCGTTTGTCGGGCCGGAAACCCAGGAGCGGGCGCGTGGCGCAGAGTTCAAGGCCAGGCTTGGCGCCAATGAAAACGGGTTCGGCCCGGCGCCGTCGGTGATCGAGGCGATCGCCCGCCAGGCCGAGCTCAGCTGGCGATACGCCGATCCGGAGAATCACGATCTGCGCATCGCACTCGGTGCCCATCTTGACCTTTCGCCCGAGCGGGTGGTGGTCGGCGAAGGCATCGACGGACTGCTGGGCCTGATTGTTCGCCTGATCGTCGAACCCGGAACTGCGGTTGTCACCTCGCTTGGTGCATACCCGACTTTTAATTTCCACGTCGCGGGCTTTGGCGGCCGGCTGGTAACGGTGCCCTACAGGGATGACCGGCGAGGATCTCGACGCGCTGCTTGACGCCGTGCGCCGCGAAAACGCGGCCCTGGTCTATCTCTCCAACCCCGACAACCCGATGGGGACCTGGCATTCCGCCGAGGCCGTGACAGAATTTGCCAAAGCTCTTCCCGAAACCACGATGCTGGTGCTCGACGAAGCCTATGGCGAAACAGCGCCGGCTTCAGCACTCCCGGCCATCGCCGCTCTGGCCGACCTGCCCAACGTGCTGCGCTTCCGCACTTTCTCGAAAGCCTACGGTCTGGCCGGTCAGCGTGTCGGCTACGTCTTCGGTGTGGAAGAGACGGTGTCGATGTTCCACCGCGTAAGGAACCATTTCGGCGTCAACAGACTGGGCCAGGCGGCCGCCCTTGCCGCGCTGAAGGACCAAAACTGGCTCGCTCACGTCATTGCCCAGGTCGAGACATCGCGTGACCGGATTGCGGCCATAGCAAGCCGCCAGGGTTTTGCGCCGATCGCTTCGGCCACGAATTTTGTTACCATAGACTGCGGTCGGGATTCGGGCTACGCCAAGGCAATCCTCGACGGCCTTGTCAGCCGCGGCATCTTCATCCGCATGCCCGGTGTCACACCGCTCAACCGCTGCATCCGCATATCCACCGGACCTGCAGCCGAGATCGACCTGTTCGAGGCTGAATTGAAGAACATTGTCGCGGATCTGGGCTGAACTGACCGCTGCGGTCAAAACAATAGGCCGCGACCGACCCTTTCCGGTCAATCGCGGCCTATCTGAAAGCCTCTCCGGTTTGTCCGAAGTGAAGGCCCCCGCCTCGTTCCCCTCGAGGTAAAGTCATTTCGCAGGCTGCTTTGTGCCGCCCGGCAAGGTGCCCTGCCCTGCAAAGGCCGTTCCGGCGCGATGCCGGGAACAAAGCCCCAATCAATGCATGGTCATCCATTCGCGAGCAGCACGCAGCGCCGCTGCCAGTTCGGCCTTGCTCATGCTTTCGGCGAGCTCGGCGCGCAGCGTGGCAGCCCGGTCCGAACCCTTGATGGCGGCAATGTTGAGCCACTTGTGCGCAGCAACGAAGTCGACTTCGCATTCGCGTCCGGTCGCATACATCAGACCCATTTCACAAAAGACGTCGGCCTTGGCTTCGCCGCCGATGATTGCCTGATCCTGATCGTGAATTTCGTAACGTGCCATTTTTCCAGTCCCCGTATTCGGTTTCGTTTCGTTGTCCCTGTCAGCTCTCAAGAGCCAGCATTTGATGCCTTTGTCCGGTTTGGCCCGGCGCTGTGTTGTTGGATTGAAGTGTGCCGCTATCGATTAAAAAGCGAGTTAAATTGCATGCTTAACTGGAAACGAACAAAGTCCGAAGGCTTGGTAAACTTGGGATTCTGTTAAACATCAAAGCCGTTGCGTTCCGGCCAGACTGAGCGGATTCGGTGTTTTCGGAACAGGCGGAAAAGTTACGGACGGCTAACCAAACATGCATCGCATTTTCTGAAAACGCGGCGGGACCAGGGATGAGGCAGGCAGAATTGCCATCCCGGAGAGATCATCGAGAACCGTTCTTCGCCCCTCAGAAATCCCAGTTTATCTTTACCTAAATCCGAGTTAAGTAAGAAATGCGCTTGAGGAAGCGCTTTATATTCCTGGGAGGAACACCATGATCCGCAAACTGATTGTAGCAGGCGCGCTTTTTGCAGCCCTGTCCGCTCCTGCACTGGCAGACCCTATCGAAGGCAACTGGAAGACTGAGAGTGGCGAGACCGCTGCGATTTCGTCCTGCGGCGGCGCTTATTGCGTGACGCTGAAAACCGGCAAGCATGCCGGCAAGAGAATCGGAAAGATGTCAGGCAGCAATGGAAACTACAGCGGTACCATGACGGATCCCGCCGATGACAAGACGTACAAGGGCGATGCAAAGATTACCGGTAACAAGATCAGGCTCCGCGGCTGCGTTCTTGTATGCACTCCGCTGACCAGCAAATCGCAAACGTGGGCCAAACTCTGATCCAGGTCTCCGTTGATCCTTTGGAACAAGGGCCCGCGCCGGCATTTCGGCGCGGGTCTTTGTTATTGACCGCGGCTATCGCGCCTTCTGACCGAAAAGCACTTTCTGCGCATCCTTGTCGTCAGCCAGGTTGCGGCGGTACTCGATCCCGATGCTGCAACCCTTCTCCACTGCCGGCCGTGCCATCAACGTTTCGAACCAGCGTTTCAGATTGGGGAAATCATCCAGGTCCTGCCCCTGGTTCCTGTAAGGCCTGACCCAGCCGATCGCCGCCATGTCGGCGATCGAATAGTCACCAGCAAGATAATCGCGGTCGGCAAGCCTCCGGTCCATCACGCCATAAAGCCGGTTGACCTCGTTGGTGTAGCGTTCGATCGCGTAGGGAACCTGCTCAGGCGCATATTGACGGAAATGATGCGCCTGTCCGGCCATCGGCCCCAGTCCGCCCATCTGCCAGAACAGCCATTGATCGACTTCCACACGGGCTCGTTCCTCCGACGGATAGAACCGTCCGAACTTGCGGCCGAGATATTGCAGGATCGCGCCTGATTCAAAAACCGGTATCGGCTCACCGTCCGGCCCCTCCGGATCGATAATCGCCGGCATCCGGTTGTTCGGCGCAATCGCCAGGAAAGACGGCTCGAACTGCTCACCCTTGCCGATATTGACGTATCTGACCTCGTAGGGAACGCCGAGTTCCTCCAGCATGATGGTAATTTTCCATCCGTTCGGCGTCGGCCAGTAATACAGTTCGATTGCTTTGGTCTGCGGGGTCATCGCCATTCCTTTGGTTGCGCGAGGCAGGATGTGGAATGGAGCGCCGTTTGGCAATCCCCGAACAGGAGGATGCTTCATGCGCTGCCTATGCGAGAGTTTTCAGGAGTTGAGTGTCAGGGACTGACCGCGATCCTCGGATCGACAACGTCGTTGCGCATGACGAACCGGTTTCGTCCCGCGCGCTTGGCCTGGTAGAGCGCCTCGTCCGCCTGTGACAGCATCTCGTGTTGCGAGACCGGCCCTGATAGCGGGTTGAGCGCCACACCGACACTGACGGTCACCACCTCGACCCCGTCGCTGCGTCCCGGATGGGGAATACCAAGAGCCTCGATGGCCCGGACCACAGCATTTGCGAGATGGCGGGCATGAACCTCTTCGGTCTCCCGGATCGCTAGAATGAATTCCTCGCCGCCAAAGCGCGCACAGAACGCATCCGGTTCAGAGAACGCGCTTCGGAAAGCATCCGCGATCAGCTTGAGGCATTCATCCCCCGCCGGATGACCGAGCGTGTCATTGAACAGCTTGAAATGATCGATATCGATCATCATCACTGCCGCCGCCGACCCGTCACCGGTGAACCATTCACCAAGCCGCTCATCGAGAAAGCGACGGTTGGGCAAGCCTGTCAACGCGTCGGTTTTCGACATTTCCTGGAACTGCTTTTCCGATGTTTCAGCCATCTCGGCCCGCATCATTGCTTCGAGCGATGTGCGGTAGTCCCGGCAGCGCCGACGCTCGACCACGTAGTTCGAGTAGGTGGTCAGCAAGCAGACGCTCGTGAACTGAAAACACAGTGCAATCTTCAGTTCGAGAGCAACTCCCTGCTTCATCAGCACCGCGGAAGCGGCCCAAAGGAGCACTAGAGACGAGTAGACAAGGGCATGCCGGAACCTCAGCGCCATCACCATGTTGGCAAACACGATGCACAGGATCACTTCCGTATTCATGTGGGTGCTGTGTGGTGCATCCGAATAATACATCATGAAAATTGGCAAGGCGGTCGCGGTAAGTATTGCTCCCGTGGCCAAGAGTTCCCTCGGTCCGGCGGAAACCCTGGCCATCATATGGGCCACGGCAAGCGAACAGGGAACGATCACAAACAGGGTCGCCAGCACGATGATCCAGTAGTGGTCCGGCAGCAGCAGATAGGTCGAGATATCGTGCAGAACATAGAGCAGGACACCGAAGATGATGGTGTGGCGCAAATGCGCCGCCCGCCAGCGCCCATGCTCCGCTTCATACCGGGCTTCGGTGCTGCGATCGAACCGCAGCAGGCGGTCCAGCACTGGCCGCTGAATCGAGCCATCTGTGGGGTTGTCCGTAGGCCTTCTCATGTTTCAAGCCCTTTGATTAGCAGGGCCGAATATGATGACTGTAGTTTTATTTTCTAATAATCTGGCAACAAAGCGCCCGGGCTTTTCTCAGATAGCATGACCAATCCGTAAACATTTCCGCCGCCTTTCAGTTCAGCGCATAACCGCGAGCCCGCTGCAACACTGGATTCGAAACGGCAATGCTCACCCTGCCCTCCCCGCCGATCTGCCTTTCCGGTTAATCACCTTGAACGCCAGATGAACGCCTGTCTCAGGCAGCGTTCAGCAGGGCTGTGCGAATGTCCTCCCACAAGAAGGGAACAAGACGCATGAGCACCATCGCACGCCGCTTCATCATCATCTGCCTGGTCTTTCTGATCTTTGCACTGCTGATGGCTGCAGCCGTCGCCAACAGCGACCGCCGCCGGAACGGTTGGCACAACGGCGCGATCGATGCCTGCGTTTTTCATCCCGCCCTGACCTGCACCGCTTCGCGCTGACGCCGACTTCAAAGGACCGATTTCATGAGAGCTCGTATTCATCACTCGATCACCACCCTGCTGCGCATCACTGCTCTGGTCAGCTTTTTGGTTGGTCCCGTCGGCGCTTTCGCCTACGCCCAGACCGGCGACAAGGGGCCGGGACTGTCAGGCGCCGGATACGTCCTTTATGTCACCCTGCAACGCAACAGCAACTGACCCGGACGAGGCGACCCAAGCCAAAAGCAATTGGCATCGGATATCCATCCGCGGGCTGAAAGTCCTTTCGGCTCCGGTCGTCTTTTCCTTGTAATCATTTCTCGTATATAACGATGCATGAACCAACGAATCTCTTCTCACATCGCCAACGGCTTCATCTCACCGGACCCGGTCGAACCGCAGGAATTTTCCGACGCGGCGAGCGCGGTTGCCGCGCTTGAAGCCATATATGATCGCAACACACGTTTTTTGTGCGAGGCCTTTCAGGGCCTTGCAACGGAGAAGCCGGCAGGCCGCTATCGCGCCTTCTATCCCCAGATCAGCCTGGAGACGACCTCCTTCGGCATGATCGATTCCCGGCTGTCTTACGGCCACGTGGTCTCACCGGGGCGCTATGCCGCGACTATCACAAGGCCCTCGCTGTTCCGCGCCTACCTGACAACGCAGTTCGAACTGCTTTTGCGCAATCACGGCACGCCGCTGACGGTTTCCGAATCGGAAACCCCGATCCCGCTGCATTTCGCCTTTGGCGAAGGCGCTTATGTCGAAGCGGCCGTCGCCGAAAAGCTCGACATGCCGTTGCGCGACCTGTTCGACACCCCCGATCTTGCCACCACTGATGATGAGATCGTCAACGGACTTTACGAGCCGGCGCCCGGCGAGTCCCAGCCGCTCGCCCCGTTCAAGGCGCAGCGCATCGACTATTCGCTGGCGCGCCTGTCGCACTACACCGCAACCGCACCGGATCATTTCCAGAATTTCGTGCTGTTTACCAACTACCAGTTCTACATCGACGAATTCTGCGCCCACGCCCGCACCCTGATGTCCGAAGGCAATAGCGACTACGAGTTCTTCGTCGAGCCCGGCAATCTGATCACACCGACAGACCACGGCAGCCCGACCGAAGGTATTGCCCCCGCTCGCCTGCCGCAGATGCCTGCCTATCATCTGAAGCGCAAGGATCACGGCGGCATCACCATGGTCAATATCGGCGTCGGACCGTCCAATGCCAAGACCATTACCGACCATATCGCGGTGCTGCGTCCTCACGCATGGCTGATGCTCGGCCATTGCGCCGGCCTGCGCAACAGCCAGAACCTGGGCGACTATGTTCTGGCTCATGCCTATGTCCGCGAGGACCACGTGCTTGACGACGACTTGCCGGCCTGGGTGCCGATCCCGGCGCTGGCCGAGGTCCAGGTGGCGGTTCAGGACGCGGTCGCCGAAGTCACCGGGCTCGATGGTTACGATCTCAAGCGGATCATGCGCACCGGCACGGTGGCCACCATCGACAACCGCAACTGGGAACTCCGCGACCAGCGCGGCCCGGTGCAGCGGCTGTCGCAATCGCGCGCCATTGCACTCGACATGGAATCCGCCACCATCGCGGCCAACGGCTTCCGCTTCCGCGTCCCCTACGGCACGCTGCTCTGCGTCTCCGACAAGCCTCTGCATGGCGAACTCAAGCTGCCCGGCATGGCTTCGGCGTTTTACAAGACCCAGGTCAATCAGCACCTGCAGATCGGACTGCTGGCCATGCAGAAACTCGCCGCCATGCCTCCAGAACGGCTGCATTCACGCAAGCTGAGAAGTTTTTTCGAGACGGCATTCCAGTAGGGATATCCTGCTTCGGCCCGTGGCGACGCAAGCCAATGGACCGAAGCACCGGGATTCTCCACAAGACGCATGACAGACCGGGAAACATGACGGACAAGGCAGAGCTTCACACGCCCTATGACGGCTCGGCACCACCCTTCGCCATCGGGCTCTCGCGGCTTGATCCGGCAACCTGGATCCATGTTGACGACCACCATTCCGGCTACATCGCCGAAAAGCTCCGCCTGACCAATGATCGTTTCGAGGATGTCTTCGTGGCCGAACCGGGCACTGAAGATGCCCAGCGGGAGGTCTATGACCTCATTCACACCCATCTCGGCGAGCGCTTAGAACCGGACGCACACGCCTCACCGGACCTCGCGTTTTCAGCACCGGATGGTGCACCGCTTCCGCTCCTGCACCAGGCCGCTCTTCGGGTGCAGGAAGATCTGGTGCTGATGCGCAAGGGCGAAGCCGGATGGCGGCTTGCCGCAGCTTCGGTGTGCTTTCCCTCATCGTGGAATCTGCGCGAGAAATTCCGCCGCCCGATGCATGAAATTCATGCGCCGGTCCCTGGTTTTGCGGAAGGCACCCGCAATGCCGGACTGATCGAACGCATGTTTGACAACCTGCGCGTCGACATGCCTGTGGTGCGCTGGAACTGGTCGGTTTACGGCGATCCGGAGCTGTTTCATCCGAACACGCACGCAACCGGGGAAGGACGCTTCGGCCCGGGTCCGGTCGCCAGGAATGTCTATCTGCGGCTCGAACGCCAGACCCTGCACAAACTGCCCGTAAGCGATGACATCCTGTTCACGATCCGGATCTACATCGATCCGCTGTCAGCTCTTGAAGCCGATCCCGAAGGCCCAAGACTGGCCTCGGCCATCGCCGCCCAGGTCAAGGCTCTCAGCCCCGCCCAACGGACCTACAAGGGCCTTGCCACCGAGCAGGAGAAGCTGCTTGTGCGGCTGGCCAAGATAAGTGAAAACCAGACCGGCTGAGCACCACCGGGAACGCCTCAAACGGAAAACGGCCGCGCGAACACGGCCGTTTTCACAAGCGGTCGAGGCCGCTGATTCTCAGTCCTGCAATTACATGTTCGTGTAGACAGGCCCCTCGCCGCCCTGCGGCGGCACCCAGTTGATGTTCTGGTTCGGATCCTTGATGTCGCAGGTCTTGCAGTGCACGCAGTTCTGGGCGTTGATCACGAAGGTCGGCGAACCATCGGTTTCCACCCATTCGTAGACGCCTGCAGGGCAATAGCGGTTGGAAGGCCCGGCATAGACCTCGAGTTCGGAGGTTTTCTGCAGGGCCGGGTCCTTGAGCTGCAGGTGCACCGGCTGGTCTTCCTCGTGATTGGTGTTGGACAGGAACACCGACGACAGCTTGTCAAAGGTCAGCACGCCATCGGGCTTAGGGTACTCGATCTTCTTGTGCTTGGCGGCCGGCTCGAGCGCCGCGTAGTCCGCCTTGCCGTGCGCCATCGTGCCAAATGGCGAAACGCCGAAGAGGGTGTTGAGCCACATGTCGAGACCGCCAAGCGCCACGCCGCCGATGGTGCCGAGTTTCGACCACAACGGCTTGACGTTGCGCACCTTCTTGAGATCCTTGCCGATCTCGGATGCCCGCCAGGCCGCATCGTAGCCGTCAAGCGTGTCCTGCGCGCGGCCCGCAGCGATGGCTTCGGCGGCATGTTCAGCCGCCATCATTCCCGAAAGCACCGCATTGTGCGATCCCTTGATGCGGGCGACGTTGACGAAACCGGCCGAGCAGCCGATCAGCGCGCCGCCCGGGAAGACCAGCTTCGGCACCGACTGCCAGCCACCTTCGGAAATCGCCCGGGCGCCGTAGCCGATGCGCTTGGCGCCCTCGAACACCGGCGCGATGGCCGCGTGCGTCTTGAAGCGCTGGAATTCCTCGAACGGCGACAACCAGGGGTTCTTGTAGTTGAGATGGACGACGAAGCCGACGGCCACCTGGTTGTCCTCGAGATGATACAGGAAGGAGCCGCCGCCGGTCTTCATGTCGAGCGGCCAGCCGAACGAATGCTGCACCAGGCCCGGCTTGTGATGCTCCGGCTTGACCTGCCACAGCTCCTTCAGGCCGATGCCGTATTTCTGCGGCTCGCGCCCCTCGTCGAGCTTGAAGCGGGAGATCAGCTGTTTGGCAAGCGACCCGCGGACGCCCTCGCCGATCAGCACGTATTTGCCCAGAAGCGCCATGCCGCGGGCATAGTTGGGGCCAGGCTCGCCATTGCGCTCGACACCCATGTCGCCGGTGGCCACGCCGATCACGGCCCCGTTGTCATCGGTCAGCACTTCGGTGGCGGCAAATCCCGGATAAATCTCAACACCCAGCGCCTCGGCACGCTCGCCGAGCCACTTGGTCACGTTGGACAGCGACACGATGTAGTTGCCGTGATTGTTCATCAGCGGCGGCATCATGAAATTGGGCAGCCTGATCGAGCCGGCCGGCCCGAGCACCAGGAAGTGATCCGCCTTCACCGGTGTCTTGAACGGATGATCCGGATCGTCGCGCCAATCGGGAATGAGCTTGTCGATGCCGATCGGGTCGACCACGGCGCCCGAGAGAATGTGCGCACCGACTTCGCCGCCCTTCTCCAGAACGACCACCGTCAGTTCGGGATCGAGCTGCTTGAGCCGTATGGCGGCTGACAGACCTGCGGGGCCTGCTCCCACGATCACAACATCGAATTCCATGCTTTCGCGTTCGGGAAGCTCATTCACATCAGTCATCGGACGTCCTCGCCTCTGTGATCCGGCGACGCCCTGTCGGGACAAACGCACCAAATCAATTCAACACCGGTCCGAGTGCGCGACCGGAGCATTGCTGCCCACCCTCCTCGCCCACAGGCCGTTTCATCCTGTTTGGCAAATGACACGCGCGAAGTCGAGCCGGGATGCGACAGGATTTGCATTGTTCCCTAGCAAATTCTGACGTTCACGTAAACGTCAACAATTGAGAACGCCGATGTCCCCAGCGGCTTTCCGTTGGGCGCGGCTACCGGCGTACAATCGCAACGGCGAAGGACACCGGGGCCAATCCCTCACCGGCGAAACAGATGGAAACACACGATGAAGCGAATGAGCCTTGTCAGGCTGTCTTGGCGAAAATCGGCTGCATGTTGAGAACAAGCACCGCGCCGGCGATCGTTTTGTCAGATGCCGTAAACGGGGTCATCCGGCACTGGATGTCGAAAAGCCGGCCGTGCGCGTCGGCTGCCTCGTAATTGTAGGAAATTCGCGCGCCCCCGAAACACTGGTCCATTCGGGGCTTGGCCCTGCTCTGGAAACGTTTGTGGTCGATCATGTCGAGCAGGTGCCTGCCGATGAAGTCCGACGGGCGCTTGTTATGGAACTCGGCATTGCGCTGATTGCAGTAGATGTAGCGGTAATCAAGATCAAAAACAGCAACCCGCTCAGGGATTGAATCAAGCACAAGTTCATGCAGAGAGGGGTCGTACCCATCGATCAGCGCGGGTTGTTTGATCTTTGGTGAAAGCGAGTTGTGAGCGCCACCAGGTTCAAGATAGCGAACAAACAGGTTCGACATCATCGTGGTATAGCGCCTTACACTGCTGTCATCCTCGCAGTTTTTCATCGCAAGCCGATTGAAGAATGCGATCTGCGCCACCACCTCGCTGTGGTCCCTGGCTTCGAACTCAAAGATCCGGCAAGTAAGTGGCTGCAACTGGGCATCGATGCGATTGATCTCTGCCTCATCGCCACGCCCCACGGCAACGAGCAATTCGTTGCCAAGCTGGTCGAAATTCTGGATCAGAGCAGACAGCATCGAGCCCTCTATTATGCTTCCGGCCTTTTTTAGAATTATCTGTATAGTGGCAATTTTGCTGCTTCTGCAAGTCAGCTTTTACACGCATTCATACGCAACCGGTTCACTAAAAGCCCAAAATCGCCGAGCGCAGATGGCCGGTGCTGCGCAATACAGTTTGCATAAAGTCGGTATTTTCGGAAGAAGCCCCCCAAAATACTGAAATTAATGAGAAAAAATATCACTTAAGGGTGATCATGTAACCTGCGCTCTCTGGTATCCGCAGCCTCGACCGGCAGACAGGATGAACATTGCCTCAAAAACCGAATTCTCAAGAGCGGCCAGAATATCAGGCCCAGACAGTCATTTGGCAATGACAGTCACCTTACAGAATCAATATCGCAATGGACATCAACTGACTGATCGAAACTACATCGGCAGAGCCGAACAGAAAATCTCAAAAGGCTCTAGGCGGAAGCTCTTTCAACCAGCCGCGCAAGGTCCGGCACTTCCACCATACGGTTGTTGCGGATCACGATCACGCCTTCCTTGCGGAGCTTTGTCATCTGGCGGCTCACCGTTTCGATCGTCAGCCCCAGGAAATCGGCAATATCGGAGCGGGTCAGCGGCAATTCGAAGCTCAGTGGCCCCGATTCCCATTCCGGGTTGATGTGGGTGGCGATGAGGGAAAGGAAGCTCGCGACTTTCTCTGACGCGGTCTTGCGGCCCAGTGTCAGCATCCAGTCCCGCGCCTCGTCAAGTTCCTTGAGCGTTTGTTCAAGCAGCTTGTGCTCCAGTTCCGGAGTGTCCTTGATCATCCGGTCGATCATGGCCTTGGGGAAACTGCAGATATTCACTTCCGTCGCGGCATCGGCGGTAATTCCGCTGTCGGAACGAAACGGGCGCCCCAGAAAATCAGGTGCAAATTGCAAACCGACAATCTGCTGGCGGCCGTCGGCCATCATCTTGGTCAGCTTCACCACCCCGGAAATGATGTTGGCATAGCTGTCTGTTCGCTGGGTCTCGCCGATCAGTTCAACGCCGGAATTCACGCGTTTGCGGGTGGATTGCTTGTTCAGGGAAACGAGTTGGTCTGTTGACAGCGCGCCGCAAACGCCCTGGTGGCGAGCCTCACAGGCCCGGCAAAGCAACGGAATGTCGGAATTGTGGATGTCTTTGCGCTTTGCGTCCATCAAGTCCTCACTGGCGCACGGGATGACCACCCGCTTGCCTCCGAAAGGCGCCGTCCGTGCCGTGCCGGCGCATGAAGTTGTGCTCAAAGAACAGCGCAGTTTGATCAAAGTCAAGGCGGGATGGCGCATGTCAGGCAAAGTACGGCTTGCTAGGAAAGAGGCAGCAAATGCAAAAAGATTTCGTCCGCAAGCACGGTGGTCCGGCTCCCCGCTACACCAGCTACCCCACCGCCCCGCATTTTCACGCTGGCATCGACGGCGAAACTTATGCGCGCTGGCTGCGCGGCTTGAAGTCGGGCCAGACGCTGTCCTTGTACATCCACATTCCGTGGTGCGATCGGCTTTGCTGGTTCTGCGGCTGCAACACAAAGCAGACCCTGCGTTACGACCCGCTGAAGACCTACCTGTCCGCGCTCGAAAACGAGATGGAAACGATCTCAGGTCTGGTCGATCCCAAATGCCGGGTCACCGCACTGCACCTTGGTGGCGGTTCGCCGACCATGCTGCGGCCCGAGGATATGGTGGCCTTGAACCAGATGCTGCGCAGCAGGTTCAGCTTCGATGCCAATGCGGAAATCAGCGTCGAGATGGACCCCAACGATCTGACAGCCGAGAAATACGACGCGCTCGCCGAGATCGGCATGACCCGCGCATCCATCGGGGTTCAGGATTTCGATGAGAAGGTTCAGAAGGCGATCAATCGCGAGCAGACCTTCGAGCAGACCCGGGATGTTGTCGAGCAGGTGCGCGCACGCGGCGTCAGGTCCGTCAACTGTGATGTGCTTTACGGCCTGCCGCATCAAACCCGCCAATCCGTCGATCAAACCATCAAGCAGGTGCTTTCGCTTGCGCCGGACCGGATCGCGCTTTTCGGGTACGCCCATGTTCCCTGGATGAAGACACACCAGAAAATGATCGATGAAGCAGCGCTTCCGGACCTCACCGAAAGATTCGCCCAGATGAACCGCGCCGCCTCGACGCTGACCTCTTCCGGTTACACCGCCATCGGCATCGATCATTTCGCCCTGCCCGGCGACAGCCTGGCGATTGCTGCGGCATCAGGCAGCATGCGCAGAAACTTCCAGGGCTACACCAGCGACACCGCCGACGCGCTGATCGGCATGGGCGCTTCCTCGATCGGTCAATTGCCGCAAGGCTATGTCCAGAACCAGCCTTCCACCGGCGAGTACCAGCGGCAGGTCAATCTGGGTCAGCTTCCGGTGGTGCGCGGCTTCGAGCTATCGGAAGAAGACCGCATCCGGGCGCGCATCATCGAGTTGCTGATGTGCGATTTCGCCTTCTCCTTCGCAACCATACGCCATGAGTTCGGCGGCGCTGCGGAAAGCATCCTGGATGAGGCGGAATACCTGGCGACGTCAGACACAGATGGCATGGTCGAGTTTTCCGGCGGCCTGTTCCAGATCACGCCAAAGGGACAACCCTTTGTCCGCTCGGTAGCATCGGCCTTCGACGGATATTTCGGCACCGGTGTCGCGCGTCATTCACTTGCGGTGTAAGCACAGCGAACCCATTTGATCGACGGAACCGGCCGCTTCGGAAAATGCCGGGCAAAGAAGCCATTGGCTTTTGCGCCGGATTTTTCTATAGCTTCCGCCAAACTGTGATCCAATGAGGAAATGAGCGTGACCGCAACATTCGACAAGGTCGCTGACATCATCGCCGAGACAAGCGAGATTGACCGCGAATCCATCACCCCCGAGAGCCACACCATCGACGATCTGGGAATCGACAGTCTCGATTTTCTCGACATCGTATTTGCTGTCGACAAGGAATTCGGCATCAAGATTCCGCTCGAGCAGTGGACTCAGGAAGTCAATGACGGCAAGGCTTCGACGGAAGAATACTTTGTGCTTGGCAACCTCTGCACCAAGATCGACGAGCTGAGGGCCGCCAAGGGCTGAAGCCCGGCACGGCGAGGCGTCTCATGCAGCTTGAATACTTCCAGATGATTGACCGGATCGAGGCGCTTGACCTTGATGCCGCAACGCTGGTCGCAAGCTCCACGGTTCCCGATGCCAGTCCCGTTTTCGACGGTCACTTTCCCGGCATGCCGCTTGTCCCCGGGGTCTTGCTGATTGAGACCATGGCCCAGGCCAGCGGCTTCATGATCCTGGCTAAGACCGGATTCGCGGCAATGCCGTTCCTGATGGCGGTCGACGGTGCCAAGATGCGTGATTTCGTCAAGCCGGGCACGCCGTTGGAGATTTCGGCAACACTTGAGCACGAAGGCTCGGGCTATGCCGTCACCAAGGCGCGCATCACAAGCGCCGGCAAGAAGGTCGCAGACAGCCAGCTCAAGTTCAGGACAGTCGCGTTCGATCAGGTTCCGCTTGCTGATATTGTTCGCAAGAGAGCCGAAGAAGTGGGGCTTTTGACCGCCATGGCGAACGCTGCAGGAGAACCGCAATGACAGATACGCGCCACCAGGTGGTCGTTACCGGCATCGGACTTGTTACTTCGCTCGGAGTCGGGCGCCAGGCCCATCGCGAGCAGTTGATGACGGGTGGGACCCCGCAGAAGGTGACCGACAGCGAGCGGTTTGCGCCCTATACCGTCTATCCGCTTCCCGAGATCGACTGGTCCGCGCAGATTCCCCGCCGGGGCGATCAGCGCCAGATGGAAAACTGGCAGCGGCTCGGCGTTTATGCAGCCGGCCTCGCGCTTGATGATGCAGGCCTGAAGGAAGACGCCGAGGCCTGTGCCTCGATGGACATGATCGTTGCCGCTGGCGGCGGCGAGCGCGACATCGCCGTGGACAGCCTCATTGTCGAGGAAAGCCGTAAGCGCAACGACCGTGAGCAATTGCTCAACGAGAAGCTGACCACCGAGTTGCGTCCGACCCTGTTTCTGGCGCAATTGTCCAACCTGCTGGCCGGCAACATTTCCATTGTCCACAAGGTGACCGGCTCGTCCCGCACACTGATGGGCGAGGAAGGCGCCGGCATTTCGGCGATCGAGACCGGCCATGCCCGCATTGCCGCCGGACAATCGACCCACTGCCTGGTCGGAGGCGCGTTTGTTTCCGAACGGCTCGACATGCTGATGGTGATGGAAGCCGTCCAGGGCCTCGGCAAGGACCCTGAAGCGCCCTTCTGGAACAGCGACGGCACCGCCAATGGCATGAACCTGGGCACTGCCGGCGCGTTTCTCGTTCTCGAATCGCTTGAGCACGCCCAGGCCCGGGGCGCTCATGTTTATGCCCGGCTCGATGCGGTGCTGGGTGACCGCGGGTCACGCGAAGGCGAGCGCATGGAACAGCGCCTTGCCGGCCTCGCCGATGAAACCGGTGCTTCCGACGAAGGCGACACGGTGGTGTTTTCCGGCGCAAGCGGCTACCCGGATCTCAGCGCACGCGAACGAGCGTTCCTGAAGTCACGGTTTCCATCCGCACCTGTTCGCACCGTTGGCGCATTGTTCGGTCATTCCATTGAAGCCCATTTTCCAACCGCTGTGGCGCTGGCTTGCCTGGCTCTCGATGATGACGCCCCGATCAGCCCGTTTGCTGCTGGTGAGGACGCGCCCGCATCGACAGCAGCCAACGCTGCGATCGTGACCAGTGTCGGTCATTTCCGCGGTGAGGGCATCGCCCGACTGACGAGGATGTCATGAGCAAAGCAGCCTACAAGGACCATCTTGGCCGACCACTGGTCGCCGTCACCGGCATGGGGGTCGTCTCTTCCCTCGGCCAGGGCGTCACAGACAACTGGTCAGCCCTGACATCGGGAAAATCCGGCATCCACCCGATCACCCGTTTCCCGTCGGAAGGCTTGTCCACCCGCATTTGCGGCACCGTTGATTTCATCGACATCCCGGCACCCAACGCGGTCGAGCGGTCTTTTGCATTCGCCCGGGAGACCACCATCGAGGCGCTCGCACAGGCAGGTATTTCGGGCGACTTCGGTGGCCCCCTGTTTCTGGCTGCGCCACCGATCGAACCCGAGTGGAACGACCGCTTTAACCTTGGAGACAGGGTCAAGCCGGAGCAGATGACCGGAAACGCCTATGAGCAGTTCCTTGCGGTGCTGCGCGAAAAGGCAGATCCGACCTACCATGAAGCCATTCTGTTCGGTTCGATCTCCGAGCGACTGGCCGATAGCTTTGGAACCCGCGGCCTGCCCGTCACGCTGTCGACCGCCTGCGCTTCCGGCGCCACAGCGATCCAGCTTGGCGTCGAGGCAATCCGGCAGGGCCGCACCGACCGCGCCCTCAGTGTCGCCACCGACGGCTCGGTAAGCGCTGAATCCCTGATCCGGTTTTCGCTGCTGTCGGCCCTGTCGACCAACAACGACCCGCCGGAAAAAGCATCACGTCCCTTCACCAAGGATCGGGACGGCTTCGTCATCGCCGAAGGTTCCGCCACCCTGGTGCTGGAATCTCTCGAGGCCGCGATCAGCCGCGGCGCTAAGGTTCTTGGCATCATCAGCGGCTGCGGCGAGAAGGCCGACGACTTCCACCGCACGCGATCTTCGCCCAGCGGCGCGCCGGCCATCGCCACCATTCGCGCAGCCCTCGAGGATGCCGGGCTGTCGGCCGACCAGATCGGTTACATCAATGCCCACGGCACCTCCACGCCGGAAAACGACAAGATGGAATATCTTTCCTTGTCCACCGTCTTCGGCGAACGCATGCCCGAGGTTCCCGTCTCGTCCAACAAGTCGATGATCGGTCACACGCTGACCGCCGCCGGCGCGGTCGAAGCCGTCTTTTCGCTGCTGACGATCAGCACCGGCACCCTTCCGCCCACCATCAATTACGACAATCCGGACCCGTCCATACCGCTCGATGTTGTCCCCAACGTCAAGCGAGATGCCACGGTCACCAGCGTGCTTTCGAATTCGTTTGGATTTGGCGGACAGAACGCATGCCTTGTCATGTCGGCGGAACCCGCTTAAGTCATCACCCGCTCCGGCAGGACGGCCGGCTCCGGACTGATCATGCATCCTTGGACCGGTGAGCGCACAATCATGAGGCTGAGCGCGGGGTGCGCGCCATGCAGGGCAACCTGTAGAATTTCTGGTGGCTGACGCCACCGAGCCGAGAAGGACACTATCCATGCGGGCACTGCAACTGATCGAGGATCGCAAGCTTGAAACGGTCGATCTGCCGCCGCCGCCGCCGCCGGGCATCGGTGAAGTTACCGTATCGGTCAAGGCTGTCGCACTCAACCATATCGATGTCTGGGGATGGCGCGGCATGGCCTTTGCCAAGCGCAAGATGCCGTTGGTCATCGGCGCAGAGGCTTCAGGCACCATCGACGCCATCGGACAGGGTGTTGCGGGTCTGGTCCCGGGACAGCTGGTCTCGATCTACGGCGCACGCACCTGCGGTCTGTGCCGTCCCTGCCGGGAAGGCCGCGACAACCTGTGCGAACATGTCAGCGGCGTGCACGGCTTCCATCTCGACGGCTTCGCCCAGGAAAAGGTCAACCTGCCGGCCCGGCTTCTTGTTCCCGCACCGCCGGGCGTCACCCCGGTCGGCGCGGCCGTTGCTCCCGTCACCTTCGGTACGGTCGAACACATGCTGTTCGACAATGCCAGGCTGGAGCCGGGCGAGACCATCCTGATCCACGCGGGCGGCTCCGGCATCGGTTCGGCTGCAATCCAGCTTGCCAAGAAGCTCGGCTGCACGGTCATCACCACCGTCGGCTCCGACGCCAAGATCGAGCCGGCGAAAGCGCTGGGCGCCGATCACGTCATCAATTACCGCGAGGACCGGTTTGAAGGCGTTGTCCGCAAGCTCACCAAGAAGCGCGGCGTCGATGTCGTCTTCGAACATGTGGGCGCGGACACCTGGGCCGGCTCCATGCTCTCGCTCAAGCGAGGCGGCCGGCTGGTGACCTGCGGATCAACCTCCGGAGTCTCGACACAAATGAACCTGATGATGCTGTTCCAGCAGCAGCTCAAGCTGTTCGGCTCCTTCGGCTGCCGGATGGAGAACATGGCGGACGCCATGCAGAAGATGGCTGCCGGTCTGGTCCATCCGGTGATCGACACCCAAGTCGGTTTCGACGACATCGACACCGCGCTGGCGCGCATGGAAGGCCGGGACGTGTTCGGCAAGATTATCCTCAGGATGGATTGAGCCCGGCGCAAAGCGATGTCGCACACATTCCGCATGGCGCTGACGCGCATTGTCATTGCACTCAGGCGTGTCCGGGACTGGCTGATCGCAAAAGCCATTTTCGGGTTGCTGCGGATCATTTCGCTTTTTCCTGCCGACGGGGCAATCAACTTTGTCGATTACATGGCCCGGCGCATCGGTCCCCTCACCCCGCGTCACAAGCTGGCCATGACCAATCTCGCCAGGGCCTTTCCGGATATGCCGGAAGCCGAGCGGCACAAGATCGCCATCGACATGTGGGGCAACATGTCCCGCCTGGCTGCCGAGTACGTGTTCCTCGACCAGCTGTTCGATTTCGATCCGGACGCCACCGAGCCCGGGCGCATCGAAGTCGGCGGTGCCGACACCTTTCTCAAGCTGCGCGACGAGAACAAGCCCTTCATCGTCTTCACCGCCCATACCGGCAATTTCGAACTCCTGCCGATCGCCGCCGCCACGTTCGGCCTTGATGTGATGGTGCTGTTCCGCCCGCCCAACAATCCCTACATCGCCCGGCGGGTCCTGGCTGCGCGGCGCACGAAGATGGGGCACCTTGTCCCCTCGCGGGCCGGCGCCGCGTTCGCCCTTGCCCGCAGGCTGGAAAGCGGGGACGGTGTCGGCGTGCTGGTCGACCAGAAATTCCACAAGGGTGCCAAGACCTCGTTCTTCGGTTTGGAGGTCAACACCAACCCGCTGCTGGCAAAGCTGGTCCGCCAGTATGATTGCGAAGTCTACCCGGCACGCTCCATACGCCTGCCCGGCGGCAGGCACCGGCTGGAAGTCGAACCGGCAATGGAGATCCCGCGCAACGCCGATGGCAGCGTCGACGTCGAGGCAACCGCCCAGAAACTGAACGACAAGGTTGAAAGCTGGGTGCGGGAATATCCCGGTCAGTGGCAGTGGTTCCATGATCGCTGGGCGATCAAGCATTCACTGAAGACGTAAGACGCCACTTCACCCTCATCGAAAAGGCCCGGCAGAACCGGGCCAGATCAGTGATGCGGTTGCTTAGTGATTGATCACGATACGCGTGTTCTTGTTGCCGGCCTGCTGCACCAGCGCGAAGAACTTGGCTGCATTTTCCGGAGCCAGGCGAACGCAGCCATGCGAGGCAGGGCGTCCGAGACGCTTGGTGTCGTAGGTCGCGTGAACCGCGTAGCCGCGATGATAGAACACCGCATAAGGCATTGGCGCGTTGTTGTACTTGCGCGAACGGTGATGCCGCGACAGCCACTTGGCCGAATAGCTTCCGGTGGGAGTGGAATATCCCTTGCGCCCGGTGGATACTGGCCACGTGTACTTCACCTTGCCGTTGTGCTTGACCACCATTGTCTGGGACGAGATGTCCACGCTGGCAATAAGCTTGGCAGCGAACGCCGAAACGGATGAGAATGGAAGGAGCGAAAAGGCCAAAAGCCCGGCCATGATCAGTTTTTGCATGATAAGTTCCCCAGTTGCCCTGCTGCTGTTTAAGCAAGCCGACGACTACTTTAGACAGATGATTTTTCAAGTTAAAGTTAAAATACAATATAAAATTTTCGATACAGATCTAAAGTGTTGTTTTTAATTGCTTAAAAAACCACAAGAAAAAGCAGCACGACCAGCAGAGCAAGGCTGTCGCATGCTCTCCAAAAGATCCCCAGCGCAGCGACAATGTCCGCGGACCCAGCTTGCCTGCGGCCGGCGGCGTTAAGGCTGGCCTCCATCACCAGCTCTCCGCCGTACTGCCGCGGCCCGGCCAGTGCCAACCCGGTCGCGCCCGCCATCGCAGCCTCTGGCCATCCGGCATTGGGAGACCGGTGCAGGCCGGAATCCGTGAGTGTCGTTTCCGCTGCCCGCCGCATCGCCGGCACACCCCTGCTCAGACCAGCCCCGGCAGCAATCAACAGTGCCGAGAGACGGGCGGCAGGCCAGTTTGCGAAGTCGTCCAGCCTGGCCGCCGCGCGCCCGAAATCCCGGTGCCGCTCATTGAGATGCCCGATCATGGAATCCGCGGTGTTGAGCATCTTGTAGGCCAACAGCCCTGGCAGCCCGAAAATCGCATACCAGAGCGCCGGCGCAACAATTCCGTCGGAGAAATTCTCCGCCAGGCTTTCAATCGCTGCACGCGAGACCCCGGATTGATCGAGTGCTTCGGGATCGCGCCCGACGATCATCGAAACCGCCGCGCGTCCGCCCGCCAGGCCGCCTTCGCGCAAGCCATGCGCCACGGCTTCCACGTGGTCGGCAAGGCTCTTCTGCGCCAGAAAGACGGCAACGACGATTACTTCCAGTACGATGCCGACAAGCCCCAGACGACCGAACAGGCTGGCCAGCACGCCCCCAATGATGGCAGAACCGATCAACAGAACCGCGATTGTCACGTTCCCGTTGCGCCGCCGCTTGGCGGCCATATCCGCTGGGCGATTGAACTTTCTGTCGGCGAAGCCGATGGCACGGCCGAAAAGCACAACCGGATGGCTGATCCGGCGCCAGAGCCAATCGGGATCCCCGATGATGCGGTCGACAATCAGGGCGATCAGCAGAACCGCGAGATGACCCATTACGACGTCCGCGGCTCCATCAGCCGCAAGGTTTCGCGAAGCCGGACGGCGGAAAGCTCATCCGGTGCCAGTCCGATGCGGATCCGCGACGGGCTGTGATCAAACGCGCGCACCAGCAGCTTGTGGCTGGCAAGCATGTCGCGAACCGCGGCACCGTCGCCGACCTCGCAATAGAAGAACAGCGCGGTTTCCCCGACAATCGGCACCCGCGCCATCTTCAGCGCCGAACGCGTCATCATGTGGGCCTTGTCGAGCTTGCTGCGGATCTCGTTGATAAGATCGAGCCTGCTGAAGGCGTGCGCGGCAATAGCCAGCGACGGACCGGAGACGGCCCAGGGCCCGAGCCGCTCGCTGAGGATCTTCGCAAGCCCCGCTTCAGCGAACACAAACCCGAGCCGCAGGCCGGCAAGACCGAAGAACTTGCCGAAAGAGCGCATGACCACCAGGTTTGGCTCCATCCCGGCAGCCCCCACCATCGACAGGTCCTGCCGCATGTCGGCGAACGCCTCGTCCACGATCACCAGGCGATGTCTCTGTGACCGCACGAAGCCGAAGACATCATCGCGCTGTGTCTCCCGGCCATCCGGATTGTTGGGATTTGCCAGAATTGCAACACCGGCACGCGTGGCGGCCGCGGCGTCAAGCGTGCCGACCGGATCGACCGTCATGTCCATCCGCTGATAGGCCCGCGCATACTCGCCATAGGTCGGCGAAACAATGGCTACCTCGGAGGCGTTCGGCGTCAGGAAAGGCAGCAACTGGATCGCTGCCTGCGTGCCTGGCACTGCGACCGGCACCACCGAGGCTCCGTAGTGGCGCATCGCCAGTTCGCAGACCCGTTGGACCTCAGCCCGCTCGGGCAGACGCCGCCAGCAATCAGCCGGAAGCTCGGGCAACGGCAGGCTGAACGGACTGATCCCGGTTGAAAGATCGAGCCATTCGGAAGCCGTGCCGCCAAACCGGGCGATGGCTTCGGACAGCGCGCCGCCATGGGCAATCGGTGCGTGGATTTCCTGTGCCATCTCTAGTCGATCCGATCGATCACATGCATGAAGGATCCCGCCACATTGCCGCGGCGCAATCCCGCATGGCCAAGATCGGCGCCCAGCGCATCACGCGCTGCGAAAAGCCGCCCGTCCGCTTCGCCTTCCGAGATCACCGAGGCGTAGTGAAATTCGTGTGCGGAAAGTTCCATGTCCCAGAAGAAGCCACGCGTCGGCGTCAGCCGGCGATAGCCCAGGTGCCGTTTGGGAGCGGCAAAACTCGTTACCAGCGGCAGCGCACCGAGCATCTCGTGGCGGACACCCTCGGCATCGACCAGGCCCTCGCCAAGCACCATGTAGCCCCCGCACTCGCCATAGACCGGAATGCCGCGTTCAATCGCCGCCTTCATACCCGCCTTGAAACCACTTGCACCGGCTATGATACCTGCATGAAGTTCGGGATAGCCGCCGGACAGCACCACCGCGTCGCAATCCGATCCTGGCCCCTCGTCTTCAAGTGGAGAGAAAAAGCTCAGTTCCGCCCCGCGCCGCCGCCAGCCCAGCAGCATGTGTTCATAGGCAAAGGCAAACGCCACGTCCCGCGCCACGGCAATCTTTTGCCCCGGCGGCGGCAGCCGCAGGATGTTGGCCGGTGCCGGCTTGGTGTGCGCCCGCTGTGCCAGCCTGGTCAGCTTGTCGAGATCGATCTGGTTTTCCATCACATCGGCGGCATCGTCAATCAGTTCGGCCAGCTTCTCGTTCTCGCTGGCCTGAACCAGGCCGAGATGACGCTCCGGAAGCTTGAGCTTCTCGTTGCGAGGCAACGCGCCAACCACTTCGACGCGGGCATTTTCCAGTGCCTGGCGCAGCATTCCCTCGTGCCGGGGACTTGCCACATGGTTCAGAATGACGCCCGGTACGAGCACATCAGGATGAAAATTGGCAAACCCGCGGGCAAGGGCTGCCACCGAATGCGACATGCCCGAGCAATCGATTACCAGGATCACCGGCAGCCCGAGAAGACCGGCGAGGTCCCCTGCCGAGCCAGAGCCGTCCGCGGCCCCGTCAAACAACCCCATCATCGCCTCGATCACCAGCATCCGCCCGCCCTGCGATTGCAGCGAGGCATTGGCCAGGAGCAAATCGCTGCGCATCGCCCAGGGATCATAATTGAGGCAGGCCTGGCCGCTGGCGGCAGCATGAAACGCCGGATCGATGTAGTCCGGCCCCGCCTTGCCCGGCGCCAGCGCGACACCGCGGCGCTTGAGCGCCCTGAGCAGTCCGAGAGTTACGGTCGTTTTGCCCGAGCCCGAACGCGGCGCGGCAATCATCAGGCCTGTCATGCACTGTCTTTCTGCGCTTCAGCGCGATTTCCCAGGGGATCGGCAACCAGCACCCTGCCGGCGGCGGCACCCATCCAGTCAAGCGCCGGACGAAGCCGCACCACCTCGCCTACAACAACGATCGCCGGAGGCTGCAGGCCCGATGCCGCAACATCGTCCGCCGCCCGGGCCAGCGTCGTTTCAAGCACCTGCTGCGTGGAGGTCGAGGCATCGGTGACGAAAGCCACCGGCTCGTCGGGACTGCGCCCGGCACCAATCAGCCGCGAGGTGATCGTCGGGATATGTTTCATCGCCATGTACATGACGATCACCTGGCTGCCCCGGGCCACGCCGTCCCAATCGATCCTGTCGGGTACGACGCCCGTCGAATCATGTCCGGTCAGGAAGGTTACGGTGTGGTTGGTGTCGCGATGGGTCACCGGGATACCGGCATAGGCGAGCCCGCCGATGCCGGCGGTGACCCCGGGCACGATCCGGAACGGTACATGATGCTCGACCAGCGTCAGCGCTTCCTCGCCGCCTCGCCCGAAAACAAACGGATCGCCGCCCTTGAGCCGCAAGACCCGGTGACCTTCGCGCGCCAGTTCGACCAGTCTCAATGAAATGTCGCGCTGCTTGGCCGAAGGCTTGCCGCCGCGCTTGCCGGCATATTCGAGGACCGCGCCGGTGCGCGCGAGCTTCAGGCAATCGGCATTGACCAGCGCGTCGTGAACGATCACATCGGCCTGGGCCAGCGCATTGGCGGCGTGCAGCGTCAACAGCCCGGGATCACCCGGACCGGCGCCCACCAGCCACACCTCTCCGGGCTTCATCTGCGGCAGATTCTGTTGCCAGTCAGTCATGCGTTTCCGTTCGATCTTTTCAGGCGATTTCGGCAAATCACCATGGGTTACACCCGTACCAATCGCACTCTATAACGGCAACAGGCAAGACACGACCGGGAACTGCGACATGGACGCTGGCGAAAACGAAATCCGGCTGGAAAAACCCGCCACGGCGTTGCGCCGCGGCTGGACCACCGGGGCCTGCGCCACGGCCGCAACCAAGGCTGCGCTGACGGCCCTGCTCACCGGCGACTTCCCCGATCCTGTCGAGATCACACTGCCCAAAGGCGAGATCCCGAACTTCGCGCTGGCCCGGGAAAGCCTCGGCGGCGATCTTGCAATGGCCGGCATTATCAAGGATGCCGGCGACGATCCGGACGTCACCCACGGCGCACTGGTGATGGCAACCGTGTGCCGCCTGCCACAGGGTTCCGGCATCGTCTTCAAGGCAGGAGCAGGCGTCGGCACCGTTACCAAGGCCGGCCTCCCGGTCCCCGTCGGCGAGCCCGCAATCAACCCGGTCCCGCGCCAGATGATGACGCAGGTGGTGACAGACCTTTGCACCAGGCACGGCATCGCGCCCGACATCGAGATCGAGATTGCCATCGAGAACGGCGCCGAACTCGCGCTGAAAACCTGGAATCTGCGGCTCGGCATCGTCGGCGGCCTGTCCGTGCTCGGCACCACCGGCATCGTGCACCCGTTTTCCTGCGCCGCCTGGATTCATTCGATCCACCGCGGCATCGATGTCGCCCGCGCCGAAGGCCTCAAGCACGTGCTCGGTGCCACCGGTTCGACCTCGGAAAAGACGGCACAGGAATTCCACGACCTTCCAGACATCGCCTGCCTCGACATGGGTGATTTCGCCGGCGGACTGCTGAAATATCTCCGCGCCCATCCAGTGCCGCGCCTGACCATTGCCGGCGGCTTTGCCAAGCTGACCAAGCTCGCCCAGGGCGCGCTCGATCTGCATTCCGGCCGCAGCCAGGTTGACATGGCCTGGCTCGCGACCCGGGCCGGAACGCTCGGCGCGGATGCGGAGCTAAAGCAGCGGATTCTGGGTGCCAACACCGCGCTGGAAGTGCTTGAATTGACTCGGCCTCAGGGGCTCGATTTACCGTCGGCGATTGCCGGCGAAGCCCGCCTCAAGGCGCTTGAAACCCTGCGTGGCGCACCGGTCGAAGTCGATGTCATGGTCACCGATCGCGCCGGAGCGCTGCTCGCCCATGCCCGGTAGAACCGGCCCGCAAGAAACCATCCTCATCCTCGGCGGGACCAAGGAAGCCGCGGCGCTCGCCAGAGAGCTGGTCGCAGCAAAGCCCGATGCGCGCATCATCACCTCGCTCGCCGGACGCACGAAGGAACCCGCCCCGCTTGCCGGCGAGATCCGCACCGGCGGCTTCGGCGGCGTCGAAGGCCTGGCGCGCTATCTGCGAGAGACCGGCGTGACCCACCTGATCGACGCCACCCACCCTTTCGCCCGCCAGATCAGCGCCAACGCGGTGGAAGCTGCCAGCATCGCCGGTGTGCCGCTCGAGATCCGCACACGCAAGCCATGGGCCCGGCAACCCGGCGACACCTGGATAGGAGTGGAAACGCTGGAGCAGGCCCGCGACGCCATCCCGCCCCGCGCCCGGGTGCTGCTGGCACTCGGCTCCCAGCACATCGGCCTGTTCGCCAGCCGCGACGACGTGCACTTCGTCGTCCGGCTGATCGACCCGCCAGCAACGCCGCTCGACCTGCCCGATCACGCGCTGGTGCTCGGCCGCCCCGGCGAAACGGCAGCGGTGGAAACCATGCTGCTGATCGCCCACGCCATCACCCACATCGTCTGCCGCAACTCCGGCGGCACCGCCGCCTACGCCAAGATCGAGGCCGCGAGGGATCTGGGGCTGCCGGTGATCATGGTTGGGCGGGCGGGCTGTTGATAACCTTCAACTCAGAAAAAGGTCCATCAGAACGCTTCTTCGCTAGAGTAAGATTCACCTCGTCTGAAAATTCACTACCCTCTTTGTTTGAGTATTTAATCGTCATCAAAAAATCACCGCCCTTGTTCATATTCTCGAAAAAATGAACCCCAACATGCTTGTATTCACCGCGACCGATGGATTGGAATCGAAACTTTGATCCACTGTATGTGGGAGGCTCTATGAAAACCCATACGTCCAGAGCAATCTCACCTCGATTGAGAATTTCAATTTTAAACGATATTTCTTTACCAGACTGGGAACTCCCTGCCGGTGAAACTTTGAAATCCGGTCGAATTGAAACCTCATGACGAGCTCTTTGAGCCAAGTTTATTTCTCTATCAAACTCAATCTGATCTCGCGACGCCTTAACAAGCTCACGCTGTTGTTCGACGGAATTTTTCAACTCTTCCGCTTGTAGCTTGAGGGTCTCGACACTGTGTCGCAATTCCACACCCTGTTGGAAGAACCCCAGAACCACCCAGAACAATGCCACCGGCCCAAACACGCCGGCAAAAAAATCTCCAAGCTCGTTCGGCTCCAGCGTTCGGATCTCCGAAATCTGAGCGCCAAACAGCCAGCAGAATATGCCGATATACACGAGAGTTGTGAGGACCCCAAACCAGCCTAATCGGCTCATAGCCACACCACCTTCACCTTTTCTTCTCCACCTTCAGCAACTAAGCAAATCGCCATCGCCATAGCATTGCCCCTCAGCGACAAATCAAGTTTACAATTGCTCGTGAGGCGGTTGCCCGGGTACTGATAACACAATCAGTGGAGGAGCAAAGACGATGAGCCGCGAGACAGTCAATTCCATCTGCGCGACATTCCCGGGCGCCGAGGTTTCTGATCCATGGGGTGGCGGTCACGATGCCTGGAAGGTCGGAGGCAAGATGTTTGCCTCAATCGGTGCCGTGACGCCAAGCGTCGCTGTCAAAACCGACAGCGTCGAGACCGCGGACATGCTGATCGAAATGGGCGTCGGCGCAAAGGCGCCGTATTTCCATCGCTCGTGGGTGCTGCTCGACTGGGACATGCAGCCCGAGGAACTCGAGGCACGCATCCTCCAGTCCTACCGGCTCATCCGAACAGGCCTGCCGAAGAAGACCCAGGCCGGACTGCCGGACTTTCCCGAAAGATAAGGCTCAGACCGCGTTCGCCTTCTTCTTTTTGCCCACGTTCCTGAGCACATGCGAGTACTCGGAATTGTAGAGGTCGCTGTCGCGGAAATTGTTCTCGCCGAACACTTTGCCGACCAGGATCAGCGCCGTGCGGGTGATCTTGTGGGCGCGGACCTCTTCCTTCATGCCCTCCAGCGTGGTGCGGATATAGAGCTCGTCGGGCCATGTCGCGCGGTAGGCGATCACCACCGGGCAATCGGCGCCGTAATAGGGCTCAAGCGCCCTTTTGATGTAGTCGAGATTGCGGATCGACAGGTGGATGGCGAGCGTCGCCCTTGACTGGCCGAGAATCTCGAGCTGTTCGAATTCAGGCATCGAGGACGCCTTCATGCCGGTGCGGGTGATGATCACCGTCTGGGCGATTTCCGGCAGCGTCAGTTCGGTCGCGAGCTTTGCCGCGGCTCCGGCAAAGGCCGGCACGCCCGGAACCACCTCGTAGTCGATCCCGAGCGCATCGAGCCTGCGCATCTGCTCGGCGACAGCACCATAGATCGCCGGATCGCCCGAATGCACCCGCGCCACGTCCTGGCCCGCCGCATGCGCGGTCTTCATCTCTTCGATGATCTCGTCGAGATGCATCGGCGCCGTATCCCTGACCAGAGCATCGGTGGGCGCCGCATGCACGATCTCTTCGGGCACCAGCGAACCGGCATAGAGACACACCGGACAGCGCTCGATCAGCTTCAACCCGCGCACGGTGATGAGGTCCGGCGCGCCCGGTCCGGCGCCGATGAAATAGACGGTCATGCCGCGTCTCCTGCAATCGTGTTGGTCATGGCAGTGCCTTCCTTCCGCGCGTAACCACGCGGCGTGTAGACCCAGGTCCGGCCGTCGCCGGTCGTCACCGTCGAGGAGTTGGACGAACCGACCACAACCACGGTCAGCATGTCGACATCATCGACATTGAGCGAGCCGAGCGGAACGATCCGGATCAACTCGCCCTCACGCCCCAGATTGGTGGCGAGGATCACCGGCGTCGAGGCCGGCCGATGCTCGAGCAGCTTGTCGCGCGCCCAGGCGAGCTGCGTCCGCCGCTTCTTCGACACTGGATTGTAGAACGCGATGACGAAGTCCCCCTCGCCCGCGGCCGTCACCCGGCGCTTGATGTCCTCCCACGGCGTCAGCAGATCCGACAGCGAGATGGTGCAGAAGTCATGCCCGAGCGGAGCGCCCGCGCGCGCGGCTGCCGCCTGCAGCGCCGAAATACCGGGAGAGACCGCGATCTCGATCCGCCGCGCCGCGTCCGTCAGTCCCTCCGGCCCCTCGGCCTTGTCGAGCAATTCGAACACCAGTGTCGCCATCGCGTAGATCCCGGCATCGCCGGAACAGACCAGCGCCACCGATCTGCCCTCGCCCGCGAGCTCCATCGCATGGCGCACCCGCGCCTCTTCCTTGCCGAGATCGAAATCGTGCCGGGCCTTGCTCTGAGCCAGCGGCCCGAGCAAATCGAGATAGAGCGAGTAGCCGACCAGATCGGTGGAGGCTGCGACCATGGAAGAAACCTCCGGCGAGCGCCAGCCGTCGGACCCCGGTCCGATACCGACCACCATCAGCTTGCCGCGCGCCCGTCCCGCCAGGCTCGCCTCGGTGAACGGCGCTGGCGCCTGTCCGATGGCGCAGGTGGCGCGGCGGCTCTTGCGCTTTTCCGCGATCAGTTCACCCGACGCACCGGCGGCCGCGAGCGCCGCGCCCTCGGCCACGCCGTGGCAGCCGACTTCTGCGAAAACGATGTCGGAAGGGTTCTTCAGGCGTGGCGTTTCCGCTTCCAGCGTCGCCGCATCGAAGAACCGCACGGGACAACCGAAATGCTTCGCCACGTGATGAACCGCGGTCTCATCCGCCTTCACATCGATAGACGCCACCAGCCCGACCGAAGCGTGAGACAGACCCGCCTGCGCAAGCGTGTCGAGCGCCAGCGTCAGGGCTTCATCGCCCGCGGCGCCGCGCTCACAGCCGATCCCGAGGACGAGATTTCTCGGGTGGTACAGAAGCCCGTTTGCGGGCGGCGAAACAACCTTGTTCGAAACGGCCAGGACAACGTCACCATCAGCCGACAGCGGCAGCCCGCTCTCGGTGAGCCATCCGGCCTCGCCGTCGATCCGCGCGGTTTTGCCGGCAACCAGATCGGCCATCACCTGCTTGGCGTCCTCACGGTTGGCCAGCGTCCAGCCTTCCGGCGGCTGATCCAGCGCAACGCCGAACTTGAGATCTCCCGCGGTCGTGATCGCCGCGAAGCCATCTACGATGGATGCTATCTCGCGCGCCAGATCATTGCCGCCATGATGTCCCCCGAGAAGCGGCACGACCGCCGAGCCGTCTTCCGCGACCGCAACCACAGGTGGTTCTGCATGCTTGTCGGCAAGCTGCGGAGCCAGAAGGCGGATCACCGCACCTGACGCCATCAGCGCCACGATTGCGCGGCCATCCCGAAACAGCGAGGCTAAATGTGACCCCACGTCTGTAAAGCTTACGTCAACGGTTTCAGTGATACGCCGGGCAAGTCCGTGCACCTCGCCGCCGGTCGCACGGGCAATGCGCCTCGCCATCGGCAAGGCCGCCTCGGAGAGAATGATGATGGCGGGAGATTGGGTCATGGCTTGCTCCCGGGCAGCGTCTGGATCCAGTCCTCGCCGCCCTTGTAAATGAGGATCATCGAAAAATACGGGGCCGTGTCTTCAGGCACATCGGCAAGCGGCATCAGCCGCTCCGCGTCGAGCGAAACCCGTTCCACATAGATTGCATGAGGCAGCAGATTCAACTTTTCAATCAGCGCCCTCAAGCGCTTGAAATGCCTGCCTATCTTAATGATCGCTAATGCATCCGCCGCATTGAATCGATTTGTGAGCTCTTCATCGCCAAGTGGACCCGGCACGACGCTCAAGACATCGTTGCGCGCCGCCAGCGGACGGCCTGCGGCGCTTGCCGCCGCCATCATCGAGGAGACGCCCGGCACCACTTCCGTCGGGTACTGTCCGGCCAACCGCTCGAACACATACATGAACGAGCCATAGAAGAACGGATCGCCCTCGCACAGCACCGCCACGTCGCGCCCCGCATCGAGCTGCGCAGCGATCTCCGTTGAGGCCTTGTCATAGACATCGCGCGCCGGAAACCGCTCGGTGCGCATCGGCACCACGATGGGAATTTCCATCTGCCCGCCGGGCAGGTGCGGCGCGGCAATCGAACGGGCAAAACTGGGCCCCGTATCAGGTGCCGGCCAGGCGATCACCGGCACAACCTGGAGGATACGGTGGGTCTTCAGCGTGATCAGGTCCGGGTCGCCGGGACCAAGCCCCAGCCCGTAGAGTTTTCCGGTCATGCATCTTGCCCTTTTGTCACCGACCAGATCGTCACCGGCATCAGCGGCTTCCATCCGAGATAGCGCCCGACAGGTTCGGCCCGGCTCACCTGCAAACGCACCAACTCGCCGCCATAAACGGATTGCAGAGCGAACAACCGCGCCTCGCCCTCCACTGTCACCGCGTTCGCGACCAGCCGGCCGAAGGGCTTGAGCGCGTCCCATACGGCTTCGAACACACCGTCATTGGAAATGCCGCCCCCGATGAAAACCGCGTCCGGCATCTCGAGATCCGCGAGCGCATCCGGCGCGGTTCCGGCGATAATGTCGAGACCCGGTGCACCCAGCGTCATCGCGTTGTGCGCCGCCATCTTCCGGCGCGCTTCATTGGCTTCGATGGCAATGGCCCGCGCCCCGCGCGCCGCGCGGATCCACTCGATGCCGATCGATCCGCACCCGGCACCGACATCCCACATCAGACCGCTCGGCACCGGTCCGAGCCGCGACAGGGTCACCGCGCGCACCTCGCGCTTGGTCAGTTGCCCGTCATGCTCGAATGCATCGTCTGGCAACCCCGGAACCGATGGCAGCAGAACCGCTCCCGGCTGCGCCACGCAAGAAATTGCCAGCGTGTTGAAGTCGGCGAAATGCGGCCTGTCAGCGGCGATCCGGTCGGCGCGGATCACCTTGATGCGTTCGTCCGGGCCGCCCATGTGCTCAAGCACGTGCATCTCGGAGCGGCCATAGCCGCGGGCGCTCAGAATCTGCGCCGCCTCGATCACCGTCTGCCCGGTCGAGGTCAGCGCGATGATCCGCGCGCCCGGATGAACATGCGAGGCCAAGCCGTGCACCGAGCGTCCATGCAGCGAAATCATCGCCACGTCCTGCAGCGCCCAGCCGAGCCGGGCGGCAGCCAGCGAAAAGGCTGACGGCGACGGGATCACCCGCATTTCGCTGGCATCAAGCTGGCGCATCAAGGTCGCGCCGACGCCGAAGAACATCGGGTCGCCCGTCGCCAGAATGGTCACCGGCGTTCCCCGCCGCGCCATTACCAGTGCGATCGTTTCCTTGATCCCGAAGGTCCAGGGGATGGTTTCGCGCGCCCCGCAATCGAACCTTGCCAGCACGCGCTCGGGCGCAATGATGGTCTGGGCCGCATCGAACAGCAGCCGTGCCGGCGGGGTCAGGCTGTCGAGGCCGTTGTCGCCGATGCCGATGATGGTGAGCCAGGGCGTTCGGTTGGCGGCATCGTCAGCCATGACCTTCGAGCCCCCCGGCAATCGCGTTCACGGCCGCGCTCACCAGCGCGCTGCCGCCACGACGGCCCCTGACCGTCAGGAACTCGACGCCGCGCGGATCGGCAGCCAGCGCCTCCTTGCTTTCCACCGCGCCGACAAAGCCAACCGGTATGCCGATGATGGCAGCCGGCCTGGGCGCCCCGGCATCGATCAGCTCGAGCAGTCGGAACAGCGCCGTCGGCGCATTGCCGATGGCGATCACCGCTCCGCCCATCAACCCGGCCCAGAGATCAACCTGCGCCGCCGACCGCGTGGTCGCATCGCGCGCTGCGATCTCGCGCACCTGCGGATCATTGAGCAGGCAGATCACATCGTTGCCCGCCGGCATCAGCCGCGCAATCACGCCATGTCGCACCATCTCCGCATCGCAAAGGACCGGCGCGCCAGCTTCCAGCGCCGCCCGCGCGCTCCGGGCAAAACCGTCCGACACGATGATGTCGTCAGCCAGATCGACCATGCCGCAGGCATGGATCATCCGCACCACGACCGACCTTGTGTCCGCGCCAAAACGCGCCAGATCCGCTTCCGCCTGGATGATGGCGAATGACCGCCGGTAGATTTCCGCCGGATCACGGATGGGCGTTGACGCGGTCAAGGTTCAGCTCTTCTTTTTTTCCATCGAGCGCGGCCCATGCGGATGGTCGGCATGCGGATAGGGATGGTGATGATGATCGTGCGCATGGCCATGGCTGTGATCGTGATCATGCGAGTGGCCGTGCCCGTGATCATGGTCATGCGAGTGACCATGGGCATGATCGTGTGAGTGATCATGCGGATGACCGTGCCCGTGCGAATGATCATGCACCGGCTCGAGCGGTGCCGGGCTTGCATGGCTGTGCACCGGCGTCCACGGCAACCCGTGCGCCTTGCAGAAATCCTCGTCCCGGCAGGAGGCGTCGCAATCACCGTTGCAGGGGCAGTTTTCCAGCCCGCCGCCAATGCCTTCGACATGGTGGTGATGGCTCTCCTGCGGCAGGCCGACCTCGGCCTCGAAGCCCAGCACCTGCTCGCGGTACTTGCACATCTGGCAGTTCATCAGGGCCTGGCCTTCGACAATCTCCTGCACCCGGTCCTGGAAGGTGTCGAGCACCAGCGGATGATCGCTGAGATAGGACGCCTTGATGAACTGGATCTCGGGATGGTTGGCCGCCACCGCGTCGGACTCTGAATAGATCCGCTTGACCAGCACGCCGGTGAACAGGAAGTAGGGAAAAACGATGATGCGCTTGTAACCGAGCTTCGCCGCATGGCTGAGCCCGGGGCCGACGAGCGGAAAGGTGACGCCGGAATAGCAGGTTTCGCCCCAGCCGAAGCCGAAGCCTTCCCACAGCATCCGCATCACTTTCGACACGTTCGAATTGGCGTCGGGATCGGATGATCCCCGGCCGACCACCATCAGAAGCGTGTCATGAAGCGCCACCTCGCCCTGCTCCCGGTTGGCGGTGTCCAGTGCCTCCTGGATCCGCGCGCCTGCAGCCCGGATCATCTTCAGGTCGATGCCGAGTTCGCGGCCGTAATTGATCACCGTTCCGGGGTTTTGCGCCTGGTAGGTGTTGAGCACGGACGGAATGTCGTTCTTCGCGTGACCTGCGGCAAACAGCATGCCGGGAACAGCCAGAACTCGGGTCACGCCCTTGGCGCGCAAGCGGTCGAGACCTTCGGAGATCACCGGATTGCAGAATTCAAGATAGCCATATTCCACCGGAACATCCGGATAGCGGGCCTTCAGGCCTTCCGCCACCGTCGCAAACTCGCGGGCTGCATTCTGGTTACGGCTGCCATGGCCACAGACCATGATGCCGGTCATTTCGGGGATCCCGTTCTTGCTCATGATTCAGGCTTCCGCAGTTTCGGTTTCTTTGCCGTTATCGGCCTTGTCTGAAGTGTTTTTGCCTGAAGCCTTGCTCTTGCTGCCACGCTTGACGGCCCAGGCCGCGATCGCTCCGGCAGCCGCAGCGGCGGCCCAGCCGACCCAGTGCGAATGTCCGGCAAGATCGCCGACATGGCCGCCATGGGCAAACGCGGACTGCGCTGTCAGGACAGAAACAAGGGCGGATAGAACAAGCGTGCGCATCGGGGCCTCCGGACAACGTGACAAAAACAGCACGATACGCCGGATGAAGAGATGCACGCCCTGAAGCCGCATCCCGTCTTACCGAACCGGACAGCACCGGAGTTGGCCCTTGATTTAAGTCGGCCGCACCGGAATATCTCTCAGCCTGTCATCAGGCGCCGTCGCACATGGGGCGAGTCATAGGCGTTCGGGATTTCGAGGTCAAACTCCGAATGCGCCAGCCATTGACTGATCTGCGTCAGACCACAAACACAGGCCACAAACCCGGTTCAGGCAAAGCCCAGGCGCCGGGCGGTAGCCTCAAGCAGACGCCGCTCGCGCGCATCCACCTCACCGTCGGCCTTGGCAATGATGGCCAGGTGATCAAGGATCTCGCGTTTGCGTGCTTCATCGAGACCAGCCAGCATGGAAGCGGCCTGCGCGTCCGTTGTTTCGTATCCGAAATCATTGAGATACTTGAGGATATCCTTGAGTTCGTCCGCATGGAGTCCCAGCAGCCGCGTGCAGATTGCCGCGAAGGCATCGGCCTCCTCCGGTTCGACGGACTTGTCGGCAAACGACATCCGGACCAGGAGAAGCAGTTCCGCCGTCAGCACCGGGTCGTGAGCCACCCGGCTGAGTGAAGCGTGGCTTTCAACAAAAGCTCTGACCCGCTCCGCAAATCCCGCGCTCTTGCCCGCTGCATCATTCATGACCTGTCCCTTTTTTCCGCTTCGGCGGCCGCCAGGTCCAGACCCAGCAAGCTGGCCGTTCTGCGGATCAGCCTGTCGTCCCGCTCATCCCTGACGATATTGGCGTCGGCGATCCGTATCATGTCATCAAGAAGGCTGGTTCGCGCTTCGGTGTCAAGCTGACCCAGCAGCGTGAAAGCCTGGGTGTCATAGGCGCGGGCCCTGGGCGAATCGAGAAGCGCGTGCAATTCCGGCATATCCCGCCGGCTGATGCCGAAATGCTGTTCGCAGATCCGCTCGAAGGTGGTCAGTTGAGACGGTTGCACAATCCCGTCGGCAAGAACCATCCGGAACAGCACCAGGATTTCCGCCAGTGCGACCGGATCCTCGGAGAGTTCACCGAGTTTGCCGGGCAAATGCGGCTTGCGCTCGAACAAACCGGCAATCGAAGCAAAAAGCCCCTTCATCACGTCAGCCCCCTCAGGCCCGGGTGATTCCCCCACTTTCAAAAAAAGTACCTCACACCGGTCGATTGTCCATAGTCGTCCGGCATGCAATAGGTCGCGCCGCGTTCCTGCATCCAACTCCCCGCCAGACAGGCTTGTCCATGGAAGACCTGACGCTCACACTCACCCTGTTGCTGCTTGCTGCTGCATTCATGGCCGGCTTTGTCGATTCGATTGCCGGCGGCGGGGGCCTGATTGCAGTTCCCGCGCTTCTGCTGGCTGGCTTGAGCCCGGTCGAGGCACTCGGCACCAACAAGCTGCAGGGACTGTTCGGCTCCGCCTCGGCCACCCTCGCCTATGCCCGCAAGGGCCATGTCGATCTCAGGACCCAGCTTGCACCTGCGGCACTCGCCGCACTTGGGGCCGCGCTCGGCGCGCTGCTCGCCACGGTCATTCCCGGCGATGTGTTCCGCGCCTTCCTGCCGTTCCTGCTGGTCGCCATCGCACTTTACTTCGCACTCAAGCCAAACATGGACGACATTGATCGTGCCCGGCGCCTTTCACCCTTCCTGTTCGGATTGCTTGTCGTGCCGCTGATCGGTTTCTACGACGGCGTTTTCGGCCCCGGTACCGGCTCCTTCTTCATGCTCGCCTTTGTAGCCCTTGCGGGCTATGGCCTGCTCAAGGCCACCGCGCATACGAAGCTCCTGAACTTCGCCTCCAATCTCGGCGCCTTCGCCGTCTTCGCCTTTGTCGGCGTCATCTCCTGGAAAATCGGGCTGATGATGGGCGCCGCTCAGTTTCTGGGCGCGCAGACGGGATCCCGCCTTGCCATGAAAAACGGCGCCAGAATCATCAAGCCGTTGCTGGTCATCACCTGCGTGGCGCTGGCCGTCAAACTGATCAGTGATCCGGCGAATCCGGTGCGGGTCTGGTTCGGGATCTGACCGGTTAGAACACAGCCAGAAAAATCGCGCCCGTAGCAATCAGGGCGACGCCGAACCAGTTCATCACCGAAAGGTGTTCGCCCAGAAACAGCACGCCGAAGATTGCCACCAGCACGATCGATAACTTGTCGAGCGGGGCTACGCGGGCGGCATCGCCGAGCTTGAGCGCGCGAAAATAGGCAAACCATGACGCGCCGGTGGCAAGTCCAGACAGAGTAAGGAACACCCAGGTCTTGACGGGGATGGTCTGCGGCGCTCGCCATTTCCCCATCGCCGTCAGGATGGCGCCCAGAACCAGGACAATCACGCAGGTGCGGATGAAAGTGGCCAGATCGCTGTCGATTTCGCTGATGCCGACCTTGGCGAAGATCGCCGTGAGGGCGGCGAAAACCGCCGCCACCAGGGCCCAGAACTGCCAATTTGCCGTAAGCCCCATCATCTGCCCTCGCCTGTCAGAATTCCACGCCGATCTGCGCTTTCACACCGGAACGGAAAGGATGCTTCACCATCTCCATCTCTGTCACCAGGTCGGCAAATTCGATCAGCTCTTCCTTGGCGTTGCGGCCGGTGATGATCACATGTTTCATCTCCGGCTTGGCCTTGAGCGTCTCGATCACCTCGTTGACATCGAGATAATCGTAGCGAAGCACAATGTTGAGTTCGTCGCACAGCACCATGTCGATTTCCGGGTCCATGATCATCTCGCGTGCCTTGTCCCAGGCTTCGCGGGCTGCGGCGATGTCGCGATTGCGGTCCTGGGTCTCCCAGGTGAACCCCTCGCCCATGGTGGCCATGGTCACCTGCTCGGGAAACGCTTCGAGCACCTTGCGTTCGCCGGTCGACCACTTGCCCTTGACGAACTGGACCACGCCGACCTTCATGCCGTTGCCGATGGCACGGAAGATCATGCCGAAGGCAGCCGTCGACTTGCCCTTGCCCTTGCCGGTGTGAACGATCACCAGCCCTTTCTCGATCGTCTTGGTGGCGATGATCTTGTCGCGCGCCGCCTTCTTCTTCTTCATCTTCTCGGCGTGGCGGGCATTGAGTTCTTCCTCGCTCATGCCGTCGGTGATTTTCCCGCGTTCGCTCATCTCGTATCCATCCTGTCCATCATCTCACCCGGCGAGCAGCATAGCTGCGGCGGGGGCTTCTATTGCGTCTTGGCAGTCCCGCTGAGATCAAAGGTCTTGGCAAACCAGATCCGCTGCGGTGCACCGTCATGGGCGGGCAACCGGCCGCACTCGTTATAACCCAGGCTCTCATAAAACCGCGGCGCCTGAAACTCGAACGTGTCGAGATAGATGCCGACGAGGCCGCGCTGCCGGGCAATCTCTTCCGCCCTGGCAAGCAGCTTTCGTCCAATCCCGCTGCCCCGCTGCTCCTCGGCAACGCCAAGCAGCTTGACAAACAGCCAGCGCTGCACCGAATGCGCGGTCAACCCGCCCGCCAGCCGGCCACCGGCGTCGACTGCCTTGAGGTGCAGCGGCACCGGATCGAACGGATGGCCCAGCCGGGCAGCCGGCTCGTCTACAATCGCCTCGACCGTTGCGGCAAATTCGGCATCCCCGCTTTCGTCCACGGTGATTTCAATCGTCATGCACTGCCCTCATTCCCTTGCGCTGCCATCTTTTCCGCTGTCGACCGCTGGCCTCGCCGCGGTCATTGCTGACCGGACACCTGTCCGGCGAACTCGCCAAGCGCAAACTTGGCCGAATTGCTCTTCGGCGTCCACAGCCCGCGCTCGATCGCCTCCTCGAACTTCGCCGCCATTTCCTCAAGTGCATCGGGATTCTTGGCGCGCAGGAACGCGAGCGTTTCCTCATCCATCAGATAGGCCTGGTAGACCGCGTCGAAATGCGCGTCGCGAACGGCCCCCGTGGTCGCGGCGAAGGCGAACAGATAATCGACCGTCGCCGCCATCTCGAAGGCGCCCTTGTAACCGTGGCGCTTGACGCCCTCGATCCATTTCGGATTGGCGGCGCGTCCGCGCACCACCCGCGCAATCTCTTCCTCGAGTGAGCGGATCACCGGACGCTCGGGCCGTGAATGATCATTGTGATAGATCGCGGGCCGGCTGCCGCGTGCGGCCTCCACTGCTGCCGTCATGCCGCCCTCGAACTGGTAATAATCGTCGGAATCTAGAAGATCATGCTCGCGGTTGTCCTGGTTCTGTACCACCGCCTCCACGGTCGACAGCCGCTGCTCGAACAGCTCCCGCGCAGGCTTGCCCTCTTCTCCCGCGCCATAGGCATAGCCGCCCCAGACGACAAAAGCCTCGGCCAGATCGCCACGGTCGGTCCAGCCCCCCTCATCGATAAGGGCCTGAAGGCCAGCGCCATAAGCGCCCGGCTTGGAACCGAACACACGGAATGAGGCCCGCCGGTTCGCTTCGGCACCGTCCATCCCTGTTTCGATCAACCGCACGCTCTCAGCCCGTGCCCGTGCCGCGAGCGGATTGTCCGCCTCATCCTCGTCAAGCGCCGCCACCGCGCGCACCGCCCGGTCGAACAAGGCGATCTGGTCAGGAAATGCATCGCGGAAAAAGCCCGAGATCCGCAAGGTCACGTCGACCCGCGGCCGTCTCATCATCGCCATGGGAATGATCTCGTAGCCGGTGACCCGCCGCGAGGCCGGGTCCCAAACGGGCCTGGCGCCGATCAGTGCCAGCGCCTGGGCGATATCGTCACCGCCGGTGCGCATGTTCGACGTGCCCCAGGCGGTCAGCGCCATCGATGTCGGCCATTCACCGTGATCCTGAACATGGCGCATGACCAGCAGTTCCGCCGATTTCTGCCCAAGCTCCCAGGCCGCCGGCGTCGGCACCGCACGGCTGTCGACCGAATAGAAATTCCGCCCTGTCGGCAGCACGTCCGGCCGCCCCCGCGTCGGTGCACCGGAGGGTCCCGGCACCACAAAACGACCGTCGAGAGCAGTCAGAAGCCCGTCGATCTCCGCATCGCCGCAAGCCTCGACCGATGGCCTGATCCGGGCTTCGATCTCGTCCATCACCGCCCGCGTGTCGGCCCATGCGGCGGGCACCGGAGTGCGGCCCGAGACGAGTTCGATGGCCAGGAGTTCGATGCGTTCGACGGTGTCGCCATTGCTGCGCCAGGAGTCGGCGGAGACGTCTTGAAGCTCTTCTGGCCTTGGGCCGGCCCAAGGCTCGGCCATGGCGCAGTCAAGCGGATCGAAACCATCAAGCCGCAGATCCCGCGCAATCGCCCTATGCAGACTGTCCTCGCCCGGCGTCTCGCCACGCTTGATTCGTGCCAACGCGACCGTCAGATCGGTCAACAATCCGCCTTCGGGCGATTGTCCGAAGATGTGCAGCCCGTCACGAATCTGCATTTCCTTGAGATCACACAGCCAGGCATCGAGCTTTTCGAGCGCCAGATCGTCGTCATCACCCTCAGCAATACCCGCATCGTGATCGAGCCCGATATCGCGCACCAGATCGAGGATCTGGCCCTTGAGCAGTTTCAGCCTGCGCGGGTCGTGACCGGAGGCCTCGTAATATTCATCGACCAGCGCCTCGAGATCCTTGAGCGGACCGTAGCTCTCCGCCCGCGTCAGTGGCGGCGTCAGATGATCGATGATCACCGCCGATGTCCGCCGCTTGGCCTGCGTCCCCTCGCCCGGATCATTGACGATGAACGGGTAGACATGTGGCATAGGCCCGAGCACCGCCTCCGGATAACAGGCCCGCGACAGCGCCAGCGCCTTGCCCGGCAGCCATTCGAGATTGCCATGCTTGCCCATGTGGATGACCGCATGGGCGTCAAGACTTTCGCGCAGCCAGGCATAGAACGCCAGGTAGCCATGCGGCGGCACCAGATCCGGTGCATGGTAACTTGCCTTCGGATCGATGTTGTAGCCGCGCGCCGGCTGGATGCCGACAACCACATTGCCAAAACGCAGCAACGCCAGGCGAAATGCCCCTTCACGGAAAAACGGATCAGCCTCCGGCGCCCCCCAGCGTTCAGTCACGGCTGACTGGATCGAGGGATCCAGCCCGTCGAAAAACGCCCGGTAATCCTCAAGCCCCAAAGCAACACCGCCGCTGCGGTCTTCGCGCAAGGCATTGGTCGGCCCGGCTTTCAGCGCCGTCACCAGCGCATCACCATCGCCGGGAAGCTCATCGGTCTGATACCCGTCCGCCTTCATGGCGCGCAGCACTTCAACGGTACCGGCAGGCGTGTCGAGCCCGACGCCATTGGCAATGCGGCCATCGCGGTTGGGATAGTTGGCAAGAACGATCGCCACCCGGCGATCCGCCGCTTGCGCCCGGCGCAACCGCGCCCAACGCGCGGCAAGTTCGGCAACGAATTCCACCCGGTCGGGCTCCGGTGCGTGAGTGACGATGTTGGCCTCGACCATCTCGTCGAACCGCGCTGCGGACTTGAACGACACTGCCCGGCTCAACACCCGTCCGTCAACTTCGGGCAATGCCACATGCATCGCCAGGTCGCGCGATGTGAGCCCCTGCTGCGATCCCGCCCAGGTCTCGCGACTGCCGCCGGCGAATACCGCCTGCAGCACAGGCGCGCCGGTGGATTCGAGCACCGTCCCCTTTGTCTCCCCACCCGGCGAAGACACCGCGAAACCGGTGGCATTGATCACCACATCCGGCGCCGCCTCAGCAAAGATCGCTTCCACCGTCCCCACCGACACCGGGTCCTTGAGGCTTGAGACAAACACCGGCAGCGCGTTGACGCCTTCATCCGCCAGCGCCTCGCACAGGGCCGCGACCGGCGCGGTCTGCCCGCTCTGCACCAGCGCCCGGTAAAAACAGATTGCCACCACCGGCGCACCGTCGCGCCAGTTCTTGCGAAGATCAATTAGCGTCGGATTGCTGGCAGCCGGATGCCACAGCCCAGCCTTGAGCAGCGGAGCAGCAGGCGCGGGCCGTTCCGCCTCGGTGATCAATGCTTCGGCGTAGTCGATGAGCCCGCGGGCGTTCTCTGCCCCGCCTTCGATCAGGTAGCCCCACAAGCGCTCCCGCTCTGCCAGCTCGAGCGTCGACAGCGGCTCCAGTCCCGGATCGGGCCGGTCGTCGCCGGGAAGGGCCGCAATCTTGAAGCCATGTGCTTGGGCTGCGGCGTGCAGGCTTTCAAGCGCGTAGGAGAAATAGCTGGCGCCACCGAGCGCACGCACGATCACCAGCTTCGCATGCCGTGCCATCTTCGCAACGAAGGTATCGACCGACATCGGGTGTTTGAGATCGGACAGGCTTGCAAGTCGCCATTTCAGGCTGCCCGCCATCTGCCGGGCCGCGGCAATGCTGGCAAGTTCCGTGTCCGCCGCACTGAGAAACAGCACGTCACCTGGCGACTGTCCCAGGTCGACGGCTTCGTCGCCATCGCTCAGGCTTCCCTTCTGTGCGACGAGGAGATGCATTGCGCCTACCCGGCCAACGCGGCCAGGCTCGCGCGGATCGCCGTTTCGTCGATATCATGCAGCCCGATGACCACCAGCCTGGTCTGGCGCGCTTCCCCGCCACCCCACGGCCGGTCGAAATGCGTGTCGATGCGGCTGCCGACCGCCTGCACCACCATCCGCATCGGCTTGCTGGGAATGTCCGCGAAGCCCTTGAGCCGGAGAATGTCGTGGCTGACGATCAGCGTCTTCAGCCCATCCATGAAGCCCGCGGCGTCGCCGACTGGTCCAAGTTCGACCACGAAGCTTTCAAATTCATCGTGATCATGATCATGCTCATGGCCATCTTCATGGTGAAGCTCGTGATGCGACTTGCGGTTGGCAATATCGTCCTCGGTTCCGACCCCGAGGCCGAGCAGCACTTCCGGCGCAACTTCGCCCTGACGCGCTTCGACAAAGACCGGCTTGCGCGACATGTGTCCAAGTATTCCGGCGCGAACCCCCTCGAGATCGCCGGCGCTGATCAGGTCTGCCTTGTTGAGGATGATCAGGTCGGCGGCGGTCAACTGGTCCTCGAAAAGCTCCTCGAGCGGGCTTTCGTGATCAAGCCCCTCGTCCGCCAGACGTTGCGCGTCGAGCTTGTCATGGTCATGGGCAAAACGTCCCGCTGCAACGGCGGCGCTGTCAACCACGGTGACAACCCCGTCCACGGTCACCTGCGTCTTGATGCCGGGCCAGTTGAAGGCCGCGACCAGCGGCTGCGGCAGCGCCAGGCCGGAGGTCTCGATGACGATGTGATCGGGCCGGTCCTTGCGCGCCAGCAGTTTCTCCATGGTCGGAATGAAGTCGTCTGCCACCGTGCAGCAGATGCAGCCATTGTTGAGCTCGACGATGTCGTCCTCGCTGCACACCTCGTCGCCGCAGCCCTTCAGAACATCACCATCGACGCCGAGATCGCCGAACTCGTTGATGATCAGCGCGATCCGCTTGCCCTTGGCGTTGGCCAGCATGTGACGGATCAGCGTGGTCTTGCCGGCCCCGAGGAAACCGGTGATCACCGTGGCGGGAATTTTCGAACCATTCAACATCGGGTCAACCCTTCATCTTGAGCGGCAGGCCGGCGGCGACGAAATAGACTTCGTCGGCGAGGCTTGCGATTGTCTGGTGAAGCCGTCCGGCATGGTCGCGAAACGTCCGCGCCATGGCATTGTCGGGCACGATGCCCAGGCCGACTTCATTGGAAACGAACACAACCGGTCCCGTGAGCCCCGGCAGCGCCTTGGCGAGATTGGCAAAGGCGGCGTCAATGTCATGGTCGCCGAGCATCAGGTTTGTCACCCAGAGCGACAGGCAGTCGACCAGCACCGGCCGGTCCGGCCGCGCCTGGGCTTCAAGCGTCCCGGTGAGATCGACCGGCGTCTCGATCGTCTCCCAACCCTTTCCGCGCCGATCCTGGTGGGCTTCGATACGCACGCGCATCTCATCGTCCCAGGCCTGGCCGGTGGCCAGATAGAGCCGCGAGCTCGCCTCCGCCTCCAGCATGTGTTCTGCGAAGGCGGATTTGCCCGACCGGGCACCGCCCAGCACCAGCGTTACCGGCCGAAGCCCGGCTGTCATGCCGTCTGCTCCTCGTCCACACGCGAAAGGAAGTGACCGAGCAGGCCGCCAAGCAGCAGCCAGAAGAACAGCGTTGTCGCAAGTGAAGCGGCGGCATAGGCAGAGGCGATATAGGCCGGAACATTGCTCGTCAGATCTTCCGGAACCGGCGACCCCCAGAGATGCGGCGCGACGATGATCGCAAGTCCCAGAATCTTCAGGGGCCATTCCGGCCGCATCGCGATGCACCACAAGCCCGCAGCCGAGGCCGCGATCGTGATCACCCACCACCCCTGGCGGTCGCCGAGGTCGGCATAGGGGAAACCAGGCACCGCCGGCGGCAGGCTCATCGCTGGCGCAAGCTGGACACAGAACCATGCAGCGGCACCAAACAGCAGCCCTCGCGTGACCCCTGCCGTGCCGGTCGGGAATTCGACGCCCAGAAGCAGTGCCACCGCGGCCAGCATCAGCGCGAAACCGGCGCCGGCGACAAGATTGGCGACGATCGTGTCACCGAGCCGTCCGAAGCCGAACATCGACTGGTCCGCACCATGGTCATGCGCCGCCTCATCCGAGGCGGCGGCATCGCCATGATGATGCCCGGCCCCGCCGTTCTCATAGGCTTCGGCCTGCATGATCAGCGGAATCGTCTTGACATATTGAGCGGGCGTCATCGCCATACCAGCAATGAGCCCGGCGGCGAGAGCCGCCAGGAGCAACCTGACAATCATGAGATCAATCCCTTAGTGGCAGGGAAAGCCGTAGGAATGCCTTGTGTCGTGCGCCGCGTCGTGCAGCGCCTGCGAGTTGGCAAGCCCAACCCCGAACACCAGTATCGAGCCGACAACGAGTGCCATCAACCCGGCAACAGCGCGCGCGCCGATGCGGTCGGTGAGTGAAAGCGAAGCAGTTTTAACAGCCATGACAACCTCCGTGAATGGCTTCGGGAGCATACCTCTCCCAAAGGTCCGGCTCTCAACCGGTGCGAATGGCAGGTCTCCTGGCTCGCGGGTCCAGCACGATGTTTCCATCGCGCAACGGCAAATGCCCACCTTCCCGGCGCGTCTGGCGGTCATGAAAGCGGGACGATTCGTAGAAAAAGAGGCGTCCACGCCGGTTGATCATGCCGCCACGCCAGTGGCCAGCCCGGTCCGGAGTTTCGGATTTGCGGAAAACACCATTGTCCCCCGTCATCCGGGCCTCCCGGGCCGGTGACATTTGCCTTGCCGCTCTACAGTCGCGGGGTCGGCTGCGATAAAGATGCCCGGATTGGGTCCATCCCGTCGCATTCCCTTTTGATCCGGAAAACCAGGTTGGTTTTCTGGAACCATTCGAGGCTTAACTGATAGGGGCGGCGCGCCTGACTGTCAATCGCAGCCGCGTCCTGGATCGTCCCCTCAGCGACGGATCTGCACCGAGGCCTGCATCAGCCGCTCGAAGCCGACAAGCCGGTCAAGTTCTTCGGCGATTTCATCCAGCGCCGCATCGACATCGACCCTGAAACTGGTCTGGCCTCCGCGAATGCCGAACTCGGCCAGCAGCCTGGCACGATAGGCATCCGCCCCGAACAATCCATGCAGATAGGTTCCCGACACCTTGCCGTCAGCAGAGACGGCTCCGTCTGGGCGCCCATCGAGAGTGGTCATAGGGCGAACGCAATCCGGCCCGCGGCTGATGCCCAGATGGATCTCGTAGCCTTCGAGCGGCAAGTCCCATTCCGCCGAACGCGCGGCGATGTTGCGCACGGTCTTTTCGGGCGCCATCACGGTCTCGATGTCGAGCAGGCCAAGCCCCTCGGCGACAGGCGCGCCCCCTTCAATCCCCAGGGGATCGCTCACAGTCCGACCCAGCATCTGGTAGCCCCCGCAGATGCCTATGATCCGCCCGCCGCGCCGGTGATGCGCCCGCAGATCCTCATCCCAGCCCTGCCGGCGGAAATCGGCGAGATCGGAAATCGTCGACTTCGAGCCCGGCAGGATCACCAGTCCGGCATCCCCGGGCAGGCGTTCGCCAGGGCGGACAAACACCAGATCCACCTCCGGCTCGGCTCTGAGCGGATCGAAATCATCGAAGTTCGCAATCCGGGAAAGCACGGGTATCGCAATCTTGAGTCCGCCCGCCCGTCCCTGGACCAGCCGTTCGAGTGCTACCGAATCCTCGGCTGGCAGCCGGTTTGCCGCCTTGAGCCAGGGAACGACACCCAGGCAGGACCAGCCGGTGAAACCCTCGATGGCTGAGATGCCATCGTCGAACAGGCTGACATCGCCGCGAAACTTGTTGATCAGGTAGCCTGAGATCGTCGACCGGTCCTCGTCGGGCAGGATCGTGTGCGTGCCGACAATCGATGCGATCACCCCGCCTCGGTCAATGTCGCCCACCAGCACGACCGGCACTCCGGCCAATGTCGCAAATCCCATGTTGGCTATGTCGCCGGAACGCAGGTTGATTTCCGCGGGAGACCCCGCGCCCTCGACCAGCACAAGGTCTGCCTGATCTGCGATCCGGCTGAAACTGTCCATCACAGCAGCCATCAGCTGGGGCTTGAGTTTCTGGTAATCGCGCCCCCGGGCATGGCCAAAAACCTTGCCCTGAACAACCACCTGCGATCCGGTCTCCGACTGCGGCTTGAGCAGCACCGGGTTCATGTGCACGCTGGCCGGAACCCGGCAGGCCAGCGCCTGCAGCCATTGCGCCCGCCCGATTTCGCCGCCGTCGTCGGCCACAGCGGCATTGTTGGACATGTTCTGTGGTTTGAAAGGCATCACCTTCAGTCCGCGATTGGCCGCCAGCCGGCAGAAGCCCGCCACCAGGACTGTCTTGCCGACATCCGACCCTGTTCCCTGAAACATCAACGCCCTTGTCATGGAGCCGTCGATAGCACTGCGGAAGGCGGATCAAAAGGCCTTTTGCCAGTTGCCTTTTCACCTTCGATTTACTGTCATTTCACACAGGCCGGATTTTCTTTGAGCGACATCTGAATTGCGACATGCGGTGACGGGAACAATGCATCCCGGCAGCCATGATAGGCATAGAGCAGCGTCAGATGGTTCACGCCATGAACCGCAGGGAAACCAAAGGCTGGAAGGACACCACCATGCTGTACGTATTCAATAACGCCGACACCGTCCAGATCGCCTGGAACAACGTGCTGCCGGTCCAGAAGACCAACGAAAAACGCCGTTTCGGCGGTCTGAGGAATTTCGTCCGCACCCTCTCTGCAGGCTGAGCGGACTGCGCGGACACCGCGCTGGAGCGATTGAAACAGATCTGGGCCGGGCGGCACACGCCCGGCCTTTTCTTTACCGGTCCACTGATCTGATCGAAGCGCAATAGCGAAGGCCGCCGGGACCTTGCGATCCCGACGGCCTGCCAAAATACACTGGCGACCTCACAAAAACGCGCGAGGTTCGCGACATCCCGGTACGCAATACCTGATCCGGGATGGTCGGCGGTTGTCCCCCGCCGTGCGAACAGGTTTAACCCGGACATCGTTACCGGAGAGTTATTGAAACCCTAAGCATTGGTGAATCCGGCAATTTATTTGAACTGGCCGGAGCGGACAGCGTGACCTGCCCGCATCTGCGGCGCCAATGACGAATTCTCAAAGCTACGGTTGATTTCTGCTGCCAAGTCCTTACCCTGAAAAACGGTAATTCAAACGACCGCCCGCCCGCGACAGAGTTCCGCGGGCACTTTTGCGTCGGTTGAGGTCGCTTCTTGCGTCTTGATGACGCTTGGATTGGTCGTGACGGCCATGATGTGACATGCCTTCAATTCCATCGGCTCCCGGTAAAAAGCAGTGACCGGGCCTGTCGAGCTTTGGAACAACCACTGCACCAAATAAGACTGGGAGGTCTTACATATGAAGAAGCTTCTCGCTTCCACCGTCCTTGCCGCTGGCCTCATGGGCTTTGCTGGCGTTGCTCAGGCTGCATCTCATGGCGAATGCGGCCGTGTGACCGTGGCCAACATGAACTGGGCATCCGCCGAAGTTCTCGCCAACATCGACAACGTGATCCTCACTGAAGGTTACGGTTGTGACGTAGAGCTCGTTCCGGGCGACACCATGCCGACACTGACCTCGATGATGGAAAAGGGTGAGCCTGACGTCGCCCCCGAAGCCTGGATCAACGCGGTCCGCGAGCCGCTCGACAAGGCTGTAGAGGAAGGCCGCCTGGTCTATGCAGCGGAATCGCTGTCGGATGGCGGCGTTGAAGGCTGGTGGATCCCCAAATACATCGCTGACGCCAACCCCGACATCAAGACCATTGATGACGCGCTTGCCCGTCCCGATCTCTTCCCGGCTCCGGAAGACGCCTCCAAGGGCGCCGTCTACAACTGCCCGTCGGGATGGAACTGCCAGATCACAACCGCCAACTTCTTCCGCGCACACGACGCCGAGGAAAAAGGCTTTGTCCTGGTTGACTCCGGTTCGGCAGCAGGCCTCGATGGCTCGATCGCCAACGCCTACGGCAAGGAAGAAGGATGGCTCGGTTACTACTGGGCACCGACCGCCATTCTCGGCAACTATCCGATGACCCTGCTCGGCTTCAACGCCGAATTCGACAAGGACGCATGGGACAGCTGCATTGTCGACGCCGAATGCCCCGATCCAGAAAAGAACGCCTGGCCCAAGTCGGAAGTCTACACGGTGGTGACCGACGACTTTGCCAAGCGTGCTGGTCCTGCGATCGATTATCTCAAGAGCCGCGCCTGGTCCAACGAGACCGTCAACTCGCTGCTGGCCTGGAAGGACAAGAACCAGGCAACAGGTGAAGACACCGCCTACTACTTCCTGGAAAACCGGGAAGACATCTGGGGCAAGTGGGTTTCGCCTGAAGTGGCGGAAAAGATCAAGGCAGCCCTTTGATCCTTTGAATATCCAAGGGGCGGTTTCAGACCGCCCCTTCCTTTTCCGGCCACGCGCGCGCCGGCAAGACCAATGAAAAGAAATGACAGGGGGTGGGCCAATGGAATGGCTGACTGAGTTTCCCGACCTGGGAACAAGTACCTTGCGCAACATACGCCTGACGGTGGATGGCGCATTTCGCGATTTTACCCGTGCGTATGGAGAGTCGATCGAACTGCTGTTTGAACCGGTCAAATGGTTTCTGATCAATTCCGAGAATTTCATGACCGACATGCCCTGGCCGCTGATCCTCGGCATCGTTGCCGTTCTGGTCTGGATTGCCAGCCGTTCCTGGAAGATCACGCTGAGCTCGGTCGTCGTGCTCATCGTCATCGGTCTGTTCGGCATGTGGGAAGACACCATGAAGACGATCGCGATGACCTTCGTGGCAACCGTCCTGGCCATCATTTTCGGCATACCGATCGGCATTGGAATGTCGCGTTCGAACCGCGTTCAGAGCGTCGTCAACCCCATTCTCGACATCATGCAGACCATGCCGAGTTTCGTCTATCTCATCCCGGTGATCATGCTCTTCGGAATCGGCAAGGTTCCAGGCCTGATCGCCGTTATCATCTATGCCATCCCGCCGATTATCCGTCTGACCAATCTGGGCATTCGCCTGGTCGACAAGGATGTGCTTGAAGCCGCCGACGCCTTTGGCTCATCGAGCTGGCAGCGGCTCAAGAATGTCCAGATGCCGCTGGCTCTGCCGACCATCATGGCCGGCATCAACCAGACCATCATGATGGCGCTCGCCATGGTCGTCGTCGCCTCGATGGTTGGCGTTCAAGGTCTGGGCCAGCAGGTGCTCCGGGCCATCAACAACCAGTACTTCACACTCGGTGTCCTCAACGGTCTCGCGATCGTCGGCGTTGCCATCATCTTCGACCGTGCCAGCCAGGCCTATGGCCAGCGGCTTCAGCGCCATACGGAGGTGGTCCATGGCTGAGCAACACACCGGGATCGGCATCTCGATCAAGAATCTCTACAAGATTTTCGGATCGAATCCGGAAGCCTACATCGATGCCGTCAAGAGCGGCATGACGAAGACCGAGCTCAACGAGAAGCACAATCATGTCCTCGGTCTCAAGGACATCAACATCGACATGCCCGGCGGCAGCATCCAGGTCGTCATGGGCCTGTCGGGCTCGGGCAAGTCGACACTGATCCGCCACATCAACCGGCTGATCGATCCGACAGCCGGCGAGGTCATCGTCGGCGACGAGGATGTGGTCAAGATGAACGAGACGGAACTGCGCGAGTTCCGCCGCCACCGGACCGCCATGGTGTTCCAGAAGTTTGCGCTTCTGCCGCATCGCACGGTGCTCGAGAACACGGTATACGGCCTGGAAATCCAGGGCGTCCCGCGTGAGGAACAGGAAAAGCATGCCCGCCGCTGGATCTCCCGCGTCGGCCTCGATGGCTTCGAGGACAACTATCCCAACCAGCTGTCCGGCGGCATGCAGCAGCGCGTCGGCCTTGCCCGCGCGCTGACCAATGACGCGCCGATCCTGTTGATGGACGAGGCCTTCTCGGCCCTCGACCCGCTGATCCGCATGGACATGCAGTCTGTTCTGCTCGATCTGCAGAAGGAAATCCGGAAGACCGTGGTCTTCATCACCCATGATCTGGACGAAGCGCTTCGCCTGGGCGACCGGATTGCCATCCTGCGCGATGGCGAAGTGGTGCAGCAGGGCACCAAGCAGGAAATCGTGCTGCGTCCGGCAGACGAGTACATCTCGAGCTTCGTCCGTGAGGTCAATCGCGGCCGGGTGATCTCTGTCGACATGGTCATGACCCCGCTTTCGGGCGAGCCCCAGGGCATGCCGATCAGGTCCGGCACGGTGCTGGAAGTTTCTGCCAAGAAAATGACCGACAGCAATGCCTCCTTTGCCCATGTCACAGACGCTGATGGCAAGCCGATCGGCGCCCTGGACATCCAGGAAGTCATCTCGGCCATGGTCACGCCGGTCGATCACGAGACCGCCGCCTGAGCACCAAACGCCTTTCTGGCAGACGACGGCGCAAAGACTTGAACCCGCAGGCAGACAAGTGCCTGCGGGTTTTTCGTTTCAGGAGGCACGGGTCTATTGCAATGACATAAAGATATCTTTATACGATATGCAACTTTACAGGAGATCTGAATGTCCGCTTCCAACCCGCTTGCCGACCTGCTGTCCGAAAAAGGCGTGCTGCTCGCCGACGGCGCCACCGGAACCAACCTGTTTGCCATGGGACTGGAATCCGGCGAAGCGCCCGAGTTGTGGCTGGAATCGGCACCGGAGAAGATCACCAAGCTGCATCAGGATTTCGTTGATGCCGGGTCCGACATCATCCTTACCAACAGTTTCGGCGGCACCCGCAACCGCCTCAAGCTTCACCACGCCGACGACCGGGTCTTTGCCCTCAACAAGAAGGCGGCCGAGATCGCCCGCGCTGTCGCCGACAAGGCGCCGCGCAAGGTCATCGTCGCCGGCTCAGTCGGCCCGACCGGTGATCTGCTGGTGCCCTTGGGTGCCATGACCTACGAATCCGCGGTCGAATCCTTCGTCGAGCAGATTGAGGGGCTGAAAGCCGGGGGTATCGACATCGTCTGGATCGAAACCATGTCGGCCAGGGACGAGATCCGCGCGGCCGCGGAAGCCGCCGTGCGCTGCGGCCTGCCCTACGTCTATACCGGCTCCTTCGACACCGCCGGCAAGACCATGATGGGTGTCCATCCGCGCGATATCCATTCCATCGCCAGCGATATCGGCGAAGGCCCTGTTGCCGTCGGCGCCAATTGCGGTGTCGGCGCATCCGACATCCTGTCGTCGCTGCTCGACATGACCGCTGCCAATCCGGAAGCCATCGTTGTGGTCAAGGGCAATTGCGGCATCCCGGAATTCAAGGGCACCGAGATCCATTACTCCGGCACGCCGCCACTGATGGCCGACTACGCCCGGCTGGCAGTGGATGCCGGCGCGCGCATCATCGGCGGTTGCTGCGGCACCTCCTGTGACCACCTGCGCGCCATGCGCGAAGCCGTCGACAGCCACATCAAGGCCCAGCGCCCGACGGTGGACACCATCGTCGACCGCATCGGCCCGATGCGCAACACGGTCGCCACCGACAATCCCGCGCCCACCCGCGAACGCCGCGGCCGCCGGGGCTGATTCCCAAGGCCGTTCCGGCGCAGGAAGAAACCGGTTTTGTTTCCGGAAGTGTGAATTGCAACAGGATAGAGCTTCTCCAGCGCTTCTGGCCTCACCGGAAATGCCTTAGCCGCCGAATGCCGCCATATGAAACCGCACCTGGTCGGCGCTGAAGCGATGCTTTCGCCCCACGGGACACGCATCCCGCGCCTGGCAGCCCACGTCCATGCAGGTGCTCAACCCTGCTTCGGAAGCCAGAGACCTTCGGCAATCCGCGGCGGCAAACCCGCTTCCGGTGAAGGCGTTTACCGGGCAGGCAGAAAGGCAAGGCTTCTCCGCGCATCCCTCGCAGGGATGCATAGCCACCGGTGGACCGCTCGGTGCCCGGTTACCCAGCCGCTCAAGCGCAAACTCATCCATGAGCATCGCCCCGCGATAGCCGTGCCAAAGCCCGAATTCGGGATGAACGAGCATGCCCAGCGGCGACGCCTTTAGCCCTTCGGCGGCCATCGCCCATTGCTGGAACGGATACCACGGCCGATCCGAAGGATAGACGGCCTCGCAGCCGAGCGTTGCCGTAACCGGATCGATCACCGCCCGGGACCAACTGTCTAGCGGCTCGGAGAGCCCCGGGTGGTTCTGCCACCATGCCTTGAAGACCGGCCAGAAACCGCCGCCGAAATGGCCGACCAGACAGATGGCTCGGGCGGATGCTCCATCTGACAGCAATGGTGCCAAGCCCGGTTCGGTCACAAACCACCCGCGCGGCACAAGACCGCTCGGCTCCAACGCCGCCGCAATGGCGGAGACCGGGTCAGCGTCAGCCACCAGTCCCCCCATCCTTGAACGCAGATCGCCAGACCTCCTTGTGAATGAGGCTGGCAACCTTGTCCTGTCCGCCTGTCTCCCTGGCTTTAGCGGGCTGTGTTCAGGTGAAAGCGTCGGGCATCGATTCCTTGCGGCCGGTGATATAGGCCAGCAGCGCCTCGTCGATCGCGGGATCGAGCTCTGGCGCCACGTAGCCGTCAAGCCATGAGCGGCACAGCGCCCGGGCACGTTCCTCGATGCGCTTTTCGCCTTCAGCGAGCCACTGCTCGTAGGAATTGTTGTCGGCCAGCGACGAACGGTAGAACGCCTGCTGGAAATTGGCCTGGGTATGGGCGCAGCCGAGATAGTGGTTGCCGGGCCCGACTTCGGCAATGGCGTCCATAGCCTGGCCGGTTTCCGAAAGGTCGACGCCTTCAGCGAACCGTTGCTGCATGCCGAGCTGGTCGACATCGATCATGAACTTCTCGTAGGAGGAGACAAGTCCGCCCTCGAGCCATCCGGCAGAATGCAGCGCAAAATTGGTGCCTGCCAGAAGCGTCATGTTCAGCGTCGATGCGCTCTCGTGTGCTGCCTGTGCGTCCGGCACCTTCGAGCCGCACAGCGATCCGCCGGTGCGGAACGGGATCTTCAGGCGTCGCGCCAGCTGTGCTGCCCCATAGGACACCAGCGCAGGCTCCGGCGTGCCGAATGTGGGCGCTCCCGACTGCATCGAGATCGAGGCGGCAAACGTGCCGAACAGAACCGGCGCGCCGGGACGAATCAACTGAGTGAACGCAGCTCCCGCCAGCACTTCGGCCAGGATCTGCGTCAGCGTACCCGCCACCGTCACCGGGCTCATCGCGCCGGCGAGAATGAACGGCGAGACCACGCAAGCCTGATTATTGCGCGCATAGACCTTCAGTGCGCCAAGCATGGTCTCGTCAAACACCATCGGCGAGTTGGCGTTGATCAGGTTGAGGGTCACGCAGTTCTGGTCGACAAACTCCGCGCCGAACAGGATCTTGCACATCTCGATCGTGTCTTCAGCCCGCTCCGGCGCGGTCACCGAGCCCATGAACGGCTTGTCGCTGTACTTCATGTGGCTGTATACCATGTCGAAATGGCGCTTGTTGACGGGCACGTCGACCGGCTCGCAGACCGTACCGCCCGAATGGTGCAGGGCCGGCGCCATGTAGGCGAGCTTCACGAAATTGCGAAAATCCTCGATCGTGGCATAACGCCGCTCGCCATCGAGATCGCGCACGAAGGGCGGGCCGTAAACCGGGGCGAACACGGTGGCCTTGCCGCCGATCTGCACCGAACGCGCCGGATTGCGGGCATGCTGGGTGAACACCTCCGGTGCTGTCTTGAGCAATTCGCGGCACAGTCCCTTGGGAAAGCGCACCCGCTCGCCCTTGATGTCGGCGCCTGCCTCGCGCCACAGCGCAATGGCTTCTGCGTCATCACGGAACTCGATGCCGATTTCCTCGAGCACGGTGTCGGCATTGCGCTCGATCAGGCTAAGTCCTTCCTCGTCCAGCACTTCGTAGTTGCCGAGCTTTCGCAGAATGAACGGCATCGACTGACCGGGGCCGCCGCCCGATCGTTGCGCACGCCGCGCTGCAGCGCCCCTGCCGCGCCGTCCGCCACCCGCCTCGGGTGCTGCATCTTGAACCAGTTCAGGGGTGGAGAGCGTATCTGGATGAGCCATCGAATGCCTGCTTGTTTTTGAACGGCGCACCATCACGCCGGTTATCCCATGCTAGCCAAAACCATGCCCGGCACATTCCTCAAAGCGCCAAGCCTTGGCGCAGCAGGAATATCGGGCGCACAACGGAATACCGCGGAAACGGCATCCCGTCGCTTTTTCCGATATGCGCGTCGCTTTCAAGGAACTTTTTGCAAACAATCACCTATATCGCTATGCACGATGGGTCCGGTGCGTCGAACCACCTGACAGGTGCATTCAAGGGAGAATCCGATGTCTGACGAAGAAATCATCCTGTCCGAACTCTCTGATGATGAACTTGTCCAGCAGATGCATGACGATCTGTATGACGGGCTCAAGGAAGAAATCGAGGAAGGCACCAACATCCTGCTCGGTCGCGGCTGGACTCCTTACGACGTCCTCACCGAGGCTCTCGTTGAAGGCATGCGCATTGTCGGCGAAGATTTTCGCGACGGCATCCTTTTCGTTCCGGAAGTGCTGATGAGCGCCAACGCGATGAAGGCCGGCATGTTCATCCTGCGCCCGCTGCTCGTGGAAACCGGCGCTCCCAAGCTCGGCAAGATGGTCATTGGCACCGTCAAGGGCGACATTCACGACATCGGCAAGAACCTTGTCGGCATGATGATGGAAGGCGCAGGCTTCGATGTTATCGACCTGGGCATCAACAACCCGGTGGAAAACTACATCGAGGCCATCGAGCGCGAACAGCCCGACATTCTCGGCATGTCCGCCCTGCTGACCACCACCATGCCCTACATGAAGGTCGTCATCGACACCATGAAGGAAAAGGGTATCCGCGACGATTTCATCGTTCTGGTCGGCGGCGCGCCACTCAACGAGGAGTTCGGCAAGGCCGTTGGTGCCGATGCCTATTGCCGCGATGCCGCTGTCGCGGTGGAAACAGCCAAGGAACTGATCAAGCGCCGGCACAACCGGCTTGCGGCAGGCGCCTAAACGCGCTCTGCCTCAGGCTCTGGACAAATGAAGCGGTGAACTGGCGGATCGCATTGCCTGGCTTGAACTGGCGGATCGCATTGCCTGGCTGAAGCCGGCGAGACGAGTGCACGTCCGTTCACCGCATGTGGCACGCTCCGTCCCGCACGACTTGTCCATGCCGCATCCGAAGCTTAGGTTCGGGCCGAATTGCCGGGAACTTCGATCCCCGGACACCTTGGCGCGCCGGTTCTGCAACAGCCAGTTGGGTGGCGGCTCCTTGCCCAGGCGAAAGGCACCATCATGACCGGACATACCGAATCAGACCGAAGCCCCAATGATCCAGGCACCCCGCAAGGCAAACGGGTACGGGTCATCGCCTGTGGCATGATTGGCCGCGAAGTCCTGGCGGTCAACCGGCAGCTCGGTCAAGACCATGTCGACCTCAAATGCATCGATGCCAATTATCATCATTATCCGGATCGCATCGCACCGGCGGTTGATCAGGCCATCCGCAAGGCGCGCGAGGAAGGGTTCGAACACATTTTCATCGGTTATGCCGACTGCGGAACCGGCGGCGAACTCGACAAGGTGTGCGAAAGCCATGGGGTCGAGCGGATCGAAGGCCCCCATTGCTTCTCGTTCTATGTCGGCAACCAGGCCTTTGAAGAGGCTGGCGATGACATGATAACAACCTTCTTCATCACCGATTTTCTCGCCCGGCATTTCGAGACATTCCTGGTCCGTCCGCTCGGGCTGGACCGCTTCCCGGAGCTGCGCGACACCTATTTCGCCCATTACGAGCGGGCGCTCTATCTGGCCCAGACCGATGATCCTGAGCTTGACGCAAAGGCGCGCGCCGCCGCTGAACGGCTGGGCTTGCGGTTCGAACGGCGCTTTACCGGCTATGGCGATCTTGAGAAGGCCCTTGCCCCGCTATGATCGCAAAGGCTTCCGGGCCTGCCCGAATTGCCAATGAAAAATATTCGGTATGCGCTGCCATTGAGATGTTTGTTGCCACAATTTTTAAGCAATCCATGCTTATATGAAATGCATCGTCATCCAGGGTTTTCCCAGTGAGTCACCAGTCCGCCGCCGCAACCGTTCCCGCCATCGCCGCAAGCTCGCACAAGCATCCTGAAAAGCTGTCCGAACTGCTTGAACGACTGGCCCGCGACGCCGGTGAACGCGTGAGCATGCGCGAAATCGCCACTGCACTCGATGACCGCTCTTTCGGGGCCTTCCTTCTGGTCTTTGCCGTTCCCAATCTGATTCCACTGCCGCCGGGCGCGACCATGGTCCTCGGCCTGCCGATGGTGTTTGTCGCCTGGCAGATGGTGATGGGGTACCACAAGGTCTGGCTGCCCCGCGCACTTGCCGACTACACCGTAGACCGGGCCACGTTCCAGCGCATGGTGACAAAGGTTTCGCCCTGGCTTCGGGGTGCCGAAAACTGGGTCCGGCCACGCAACTGGCCTCTGGGCGGCGCGATCCGCGAACGGCTGTTCGGCATCTTTGCCCTGCTTCTGGCGGTCACTTGCGTCTTGCCGATTCCCTTCGGCAACTGGTTGCCGGCCTTTGCCGTCGCCATCCTCGGCGTCGCCCACACCGAGCGTGACGGCAATTGCCTGGCTCTGGGTGTCCTTGCCGGTTTGATCTCGTTTGCTGTTGCCGGTTTTGTCGTTACAGCCACCGGCGCGTTTCTGCTGCACATATTCTGAGATCGGGTTTCCGGGCTATGGCCCGTGATCCGCGCAGCCATCAGAATTGAATTCGGCATAGCCGGATCTTAACCCCGCCATACTAGCCTGCGATTTCAACTCGGTGGGATCTTCATGGCAAGTCAGCAGAAAATCATCGTCATCACCGCGGGCGGCGCCTATGCCTGGGTCATTGTCAATGCTCTCGCCTCCCGCTTCGAGAACCTTGAAGTGGTCCTCGAACAGCCGGAATCAAAAAGCCTTTTCCTCAAGCGCAGGGCCCGCAAGATCGGCTGGCTCCAGACCGCCGGCCAGTTCGGCACGATGGTCATTTCACGTTTCGGCAAGCGCTTTGCCGGGAAACGGACGCGTGAAATCATTGCTTTGAGCGGCGCCCGGGCCGATCTCTCACCGGAGGTTACGGTCACCCATGTTTCCTCCGCCAATGGCAGCGATTGCCTTGACCTGATAACCGCCCGCAAACCCGGTGTGGTTTTTCTCGCGGGCTGCCGCATGCTGTCGAAAGCGACGCTGGCGGCAATCCCCTGCCCGGTGATCAACTATCACTCGGGCATCAATCCGAAGTACCGCGGCCTGGCCGGCGGCTGGTGGGCCCGCGCCACTGGCGATCACGAAAACTACGGCACCACGGTGCACCTGGTCGATGCCGGCGTCGATACCGGCGGCACACTTCATCAGGCCTTTCTCACACCGCATCCCGACGAAACCTTGCTGACCGATTCGCTGGCGATGGCGGCGGGCTCCCGCGAGATGGTGGTTCGTGCGGTGGAAGACACACTCAATGGAAACCTGCAGCCCATGACCAGTGATCTGCCATCCGTGCAGCGGTTTCACCCGCCGATCTGGACCTACCTTGCGACCGGGCTTACCAAGCGCATCTGGTAGTTTTCCACGGTCCCGGTTTGACCCCGGGCATCATCGCAAATACCTCCATCATCGCGCAGGTCGCTTTTGATGCGCCGCACGTCGTCGTGAGCGAAGCTGTGAAAAATTCCCATGCGCATTGTAACTTTCAAGGAGACCTCAAATGGCCAACCGCATCGTCGTCTACTGGCGTGACATTCCCGCCCAGGTGATCATCAAGAAGGGACGCGCGACCGCCAAGCGGGAGCTGTCGCTCCGCTTCACCGAAGCGATCGACATGTGCGCCATGCGGACCGGTGCCGCCGAGACCGACGACTATCTGGCCGAATGGCGCCGGGCCGATCCGGTTCAAGTCTCCGACGATCTTGAAGCCGAGGCCGACAAGGCAGCGGCAGAGCTTGAAGCAGCCTACGACAAGGAGCGCCTGGTGGCCCTGGTCAAGGGCGGAGGCAGGGAGAGCCATGGCTGACCAACCGACCAAACCGACACAGGCGAGCCTCAACAAGAAGGCGGCACAGACGACGTCCTACAAGCCGTCGGGCGTCTCTGCCACCGGCCGCAAGGCCCGCAGCTTTGCCATCAGGCTCTGGTCGGTGCGCAACGCGCGCTTCCTGGAATGGTTCTACGCCCGCTTTGCCGACGCCTTCCTGATGCTGCATCCGATGTGGAAGGCCGTCGGCTACGAGCGTGCCGAGGCGCCGGTCAAGTTCGTCGAAAAACACGTCAAGGGCTTCCTTTTCGATTGCCGCATGTGCGGCCAGTGCGTGCTATCGTCGACCGGCATGTCCTGCCCGATGAACTGCCCGAAACAGCTGCGCAACGGCCCCTGCGGCGGTGTCCGCGCCAATGGCAACTGCGAAGTCGAACCCGACATGCCCTGCGTCTGGGTCCAGGCCTGGTCCGGCGCAAACAGGATGAAAGGCCGCGACAACATCCTCAACGTCCAGAAACCGGTCGATCAGTCGCTGCGCGAAACCTCGTCCTGGTTGCGGGTCACCGCCAACGCCGCCGCCGAACGTGAAGCCGCGGCCAACCCGGGAATGCCACAATGAGCCAGGCCGACAGCAACCCGCTTGATCCCAGTGCCCTGCTCGAACCGCTGCCCGGCCATTCGTCCCTCGGCCGGCTGGAGCGCATCCTGCGGCGCGGCGAATTCGCGGTCACCGCCGAGCTCAACCCGCCCGATAGTGCCAATCCGCACGATGTCTATGAGCGCGCCGCCATCTTCGACGGCTGGGTCGATGGCATCAACGCCGTCGATGCCTCGGGCGCCAACGCCCACATGTCCTCGGTCGGTATCTGCGCGCTGCTCACCCGCATGGGCTATGCCCCGATCATGCAGATTTCCTGCCGCGACAAGAACCGCATCGCCATTCAGGGCGACGTGCTCGGCGCCTCGGCCATGGGCGTGCAGAACATCCTGTGCCTGACCGGCGACGGCGTGCAGGCCGGCGACCAGCCCGGCGCCAAGCCGGTGTTCGATCTCGACTGCATGTCGCTGCTGGAAACCATCCGCATCATGCGCGACAACTCGAAGTTCCTGTCCGGCCGCAAGCTGACCAGCCCGCCGACCGTATTCCTCGGCGCCGCCATCAATCCCTTCGCGCCGCCGCATGACTTTCGCCCGCACCGGCTCGCCAAGAAAATCGCTGCAGGCGCCCAGTTCGTTCAGAGCCAGTACTGCTACGACGTGCCGATGTTTAAAAAATACATGCAGCAGGTGCGCGACATGGGGCTCGACAAGGAGTGCTTCATCATGTGCGGCGTCGGCCCGCTGGCCTCGGCGCGCACAGCCAAATGGATGCGCTCCAACGTACCCGGCGTGCATATTCCCGACGAGATCATCAAGCGCCTCGAAGGCGCCGAGGACCAGAAGAAGGAAGGCAAGCAGCTCTGCATCGACATCATCAACGAGGTCAAGGAGATCGAAGGCGTCTCCGGCATCCACGTCATGGCCTACCGCCAGGAGGAATTCGTGGCCGAGATCGTGCACGAATCGGGCGTCCTCAAGGGCCGCAGGCCATGGCGCAAGGAACCCAACCCGGTCGATGAAATGGTTGCCGCCCGCATGGAGGAAATCCTCGAGGAGCCCAGGCAGGTGCCCCATGAACTGGCCGGCGTGGCAGGTGACACAGAGCCATCCGAATAGAGCCGAAGGCTTGCATCTCCAACCAATAACCTATAACGACATAAACAATTCTTTATGTCACTACCGCAAGGATCGAACATGACCCGCACCATCGTTGCCTCCGCGACCCGCGAAGTGATCATCGGCTTTGACCAGCCCTTCTGTGTGATCGGCGAACGCATCAACCCGACAGGGCGCAAGAAGCTTGCCGCCGAGATGATCGAGGGCAATTTCGACACCGTCATCAAGGACGCGCTGGAACAGGTCGCAGCCGGCGCCACCATGCTCGACGTCAATGCGGGCGTCACCTCGGTCAACCCGAACGAGACCGAGCCCGGGCTGCTGGTGCAGACCATGGAAATCGTTCAGGGCCTGGTCGACGTTCCGCTGTCCATCGACAGTTCGGTGACCGCCGCAATCGAGGCCGCGCTGAAGATCGCAAAGGGCCGGCCGCTGGTCAATTCGGTCACCGGCGAATTGGAAAAACTCGAAGCCATCCTGCCGCTGTGCAAGAAGTACGACGTCCCGGTGGTCGCCATCTCCAACGATGAAACCGGCATTTCCGAAGATCCCGACGTGCGCTTTGCCGTTGCCAAGAAGATCGTCGAGCACGCCGCCGACTACGGCATCAAGCCATATGACATCGTCGTTGATCCGCTGGTCATGCCGATCGGCGCCATGGGCACCGCCGGCCAGCAGGTCTTCGCGCTGCTGCACCGGCTGCGCAACGAGCTCAAGGTCAACACCACCTGCGGCCTGTCCAACATCTCCTTCGGCCTTCCCCACCGTCACGGCATCAATGCCGGCTTCATTCCGATGGTCATCGGAGCCGGCATGACCTCGGCGATCATGAACCCCTGTCGTCCGCAGGAGATGGAAATGGTGCGCGCCGCCAATGTGCTCAAGGGCAACGATGCCAATTGCATGAACTGGATCAAGACCTACAAGGACTACCAGCCGCATGTCGCCGGCTCCACCCCTGCCCCACAGTCCGCAGCCCCCTCCGGCGATGGCGGCGGACGCCGCCGCGGCGGCCGCGCAGCCCGCGCCGGTGGAGCATAACCCACCCATGACCGACCATCTCGTCCTGTTCATGCCCTCGGGCAAGCGCGGCCGTTTCCCGACAGACACGCCGGTGCTCGATGCCGCGCGACAATTGGGCGTGCATGTCGAGAGCGTCTGCGGCGGTCGAGGCATCTGCGGGCGCTGCCAGGTAGATGTGCAGGAAGGCGTCTTCGCCAAGCACGGCATCACCTCGTCGAAGGAGCATATCTCGCCTTTCGGCGGAAACGAGGTGCGCTACGCCGAAAAGCGTGACCTCAAAGCCGGTCGCAGACTGTCCTGCTCGGCCAAGATCCTCGGCGATCTGGTCATCGACATCCCGCAGGATGCCGTGGTCAATGCGCAGGTGGTTCGCAAGGATTCCGACGGGCGCGTCATCGAGCGCAATCCAGCCATTCACATGTGCTATGTCGAGGTCGAAGAGCCCGACATGCACAAGCCGCTCGGCGACCTTGACCGGCTGCTGATGGCCATCGAGGCCGACTGGGGCTTCAAGGGACTTGCGATCGACGCCTATCTTTATGGCCAGGTGCAGCAGATTCTCCGAAAAGGTGACTGGAAGGTCACCGCCGCGGTTCACGAACCCGTCGATGGCGGGGCAGCGACACTGGTCGCGCTGTATCCCGGCCTGAAAAACGAAGCCTACGGCGTCGCCTGCGACATCGGCTCGACCACCATCGCCATGCATCTCTCATCGCTCTTGTCGGGCCGCACGCTGGCCTCGTCCGGCACATCCAACCCGCAGATCCGCTTCGGCGAGGACCTGATGAGCCGGGTCTCCTACGTGATGATGAACCCGGAAGGCCGCGAGGGCATGACAATTGCCGTGCGCGAGGCGATCAACGGACTGATCGACAAGGTCTGCAAGGAAGGCGAGATCGACCGCGGCGACATCCTCGACGCGGTCTTCGTCGGCAACCCGATCATGCATCACCTGTTTCTCGGCATCGACCCGACCGAGCTCGGCGGCGCACCTTTCGCGCTGGCCGTCTCCGGCGCGGTCAATGTCAAGTCCTCCGAGATCGACATCCCGCTCAACCCCGGCGCCCGGGTCTACATGCTGCCCTGCATAGCAGGCCATGTCGGCGCCGATGCGGCCGCAGCGACGCTGACCGAAGGCCCGCACCGCCAGGACGAGATGATGCTGCTCGTCGATGTCGGCACCAATGCCGAGATCGTGCTGGGCAACTCGGCCCGCACCGTCGCTGCCTCCTCGCCCACCGGCCCGGCCTTCGAGGGCGCGGAGATCTCCTGCGGCCAGCGCGCCGCCCCCGGCGCCATCGAGCGCATCCGCATCGATCCGGAAACGCTCGAACCACGCTACCGGGTCATCGGCATCGAGCCGTGGTCGGACGAACCGGGCTTTGACGAAGCGGCGAAGAAAGTCGGCGTTACCGGCGTCTGCGGCTCCGGTATCATCGAGATCATCGCCGAGATGTACCTCGCCGGCATCATCACCGAGGATGGCGTCATCAACGGCGATCTCGCAGCCCGCAGCCCGCGGATCACCGGCAACGGCCGCACCTTCTCTTACCTGCTGCGTGACGGCGAGCAGCGGCTGATGGTGACCCAGACCGATGTCCGCGCCATCCAGCTAGCCAAGGCGGCGCTCTATGCCGGCGTGAAGCTGCTGATGGACAAGCAGGGCATCGATCATGTCGACCGCATCGGGCTTGCCGGCGCCTTCGGCTCCTTCATCGATCCGAAATACGCTCTCGTCCTCGGCCTCGTTCCAGATTGCGATCTGGAGAAGGTCAAGGCGGTCGGCAACGCGGCAGGCACCGGAGCCCGCATGGCGCTCCTCAACCGCAGCCACCGCCGCGAGATCGAACAGACCGTGACCCGTATCGAGAAGATCGAGACCGCGCTTGAATCGAAATTCCAGGAGCATTTCGTCAACGCCATGGCCTTCCCCAACAAGGTCGACGCCTTCCCGCGATTGACGGAAGTGGTCAAGCTGCCCGAACGTTCAATGGACACTGACGCCGCCAACGGCATCGAGCCCGGCGCCGGACGGAGGCGCGGCGGACGCAGGAACCGCGGCTAATGCATGTCGCGTTCAAACGGATTCGTTTGAACGATAACGAACATGCATTCATTCAAAGCCTTACAGCCCCGCGCATCCGATTGGATGCGCGGGGCTGTAGAATTCAGGGTTTACCCGAATCGGCGTTCGGTCTACGGGCTTTCGGGTGTCCTCCATCCTCCGCTCACCGCTGTTCAAGGTTTTGGCTCTGTGGGCCGCAGGTCTCGGAGCTGCGGCGCAGTTCGCCAAGATCGTCGTCATTTTCCCCGAACTGCAGGCCTATTACGGAGAGACCGGAGCAGCCTCCGGCTATCTCGTCTCGCTGATCTCGGTCATGGGCATGGTACTCGGACTGGTCGCCGGCCTCATTGCCATTCAGCTCGGCGTTCGCCGCCTGCTGATCTCGGGGCTGTATCTCGGCGCCGCCGTGTCCGCATGGCAGACCATGCTTCCCGGTTTCGAGTGGATGCTGGCAAGTCGCCTGCTTGAGGGCGTTTCCCACCTGGCGATCGTCGTCTCCGCGCCGACGCTGATCGCCCAGCTCTCGACACCCCGGCATCAGCCCAAGGCACTCACCTTGTGGGGCACCTATTTCGGCGTGGCCTTTGCCGGCATTGCGCTGGCCGCGCCATTCGTTCTGCAAACCGCCGGATTGGGCGGATTGCCGGCGATCCATGCCGTCTATATGGCGTTCTTCGCAGTGCTTCTGACCTTCGCGCTGCCTACCGAGGATCATCGGGCTGCCCCGCCCTGGCCATCGCCGGCAGATATCTTCCGCCGCCATGTGGCGGCCTATGCCTCGCCCTTCATCGCAGCACCCGCGCTGGGCTGGCTGTTCTACACGCTGACTTTCGTGTCGATGCTGACGGTCCTGCCGACCATGGTCGATCCATCACAGCGCGCCTTTGCCGCCGCCGCCATGCCTATGGCCAGCATCGTTTCCTCCATGACACTCGGCAATCTGCTTCTCGGGCCGTTCAGGGCCGTCACGGTGATCATCACCGGCTTCATCATCGCCATCGCACTGATCCTGGTCTTCCCGTTCACCGGACCGGGCGTCTGGCTGTTCATCGCCCTGTTTGCAGCATTGGGCCTGGTTCAGGGCGCGACCTTTGCCGCGGTCCCGCAACTCAACATCTCGCTTGAAGATCGCGCACTGGCCAATGGCGGCATCGCCCAAACCGGCAATATCGGCAATGCACTTGGCACACCGGCCCTGCTGGCGGTCGCTTCGACCGACCCTGCCATCGGGCTTCCGGCGATGCTGATCGGCTGCTACGTCCTCGCCATTGCCGTTCACCTGTACCAGGCCCGTAGCCGGATCAGGGCGCAGAAGGCGTGAGCTGAGCACGAAGTGCCGGTCGCGCGTCACTCTGGCCAGATGTACTTGCCCCGTGCCCAGCCGAGTTCGGCATCGTCGGTCATCACCTGGCACCATACGTGAGCCTTCTTCATCCGGGAGTAATTCCATCCGGCACTGCCTCCCTCGTCGATCCGGAAGGAGACATTGGTGATGATGTTCTTGCAGCGCCCGGTCATGCTGATCGGCCGGTTGAGCTCGTATGCATCGATGATCTGCGATTGCGCCGATGGCCATTTGCGGATGTTGAGCGCATCGTCCGGCGCGATGGCCGTGATGCTGCCGGCGGTAAAGGCCGACGACCAGGTCGGAGTGGATTGCAAACTGACGGCTGCAGCGGCAAGCGCCAGAATGATGCGGACGGATGGTTTCATGGTCTTACCTCCCCTTCAGCTGCTCCGGGTTGGAGCCGCCGTACCGGCAAACTGAACCATCACGGCTGATCCCATCCTGAACAGGGTGTTCAGACGGCATTCACCCCCTTTGCGCAGGCATTACAAGGCCTGCGCATCAAAGGATCCTGACTGGTTGTATCGTTCAAAGCCGGCACGGAAATGATCGCTGAGCGCGCAAACCTGGGGCGACGGATCGGCCGCGACCTTGAGCAACAGCTCGTATTGTCCCGGCGCAGGAAGCCCGCAATTTTCGTCAAGAATCTGGATATCCGGCCCCACGAAGTTGCGCCCCATCGGCGCTATCGCAAGATCCGCCAGGATCGCCGCCCGTTGCCCCGCCATGTGCGAGGTCATGAACGCCACCCGGTAGGCCCGCCCGACCCTGTCGAGCGCTGAAAGCGCGCTTTCGCGCCAGACGCAGCCCTCGTCCCACATAGACACCGGCAGCGGATCCATCAGGCAGGCTTGCCCGCCCTTGGCACCGGCCCAGACGATCTCGTCGGTCATCACCACCTCTTCGGGGGTCGGTGTGTGGTTCTTCATGCAGCTGACCAGCGCGATGTCCAGGTGTCCCGAAGCAAACCGCTTCAACAGGCTCGAAGACTGGTCGATCACCACGTCGACAACCACCGAAGGGTGGGATTTTGCAAACAGTTTCAGAACCCCCGGCAACACCGCCTCGCCATAATCTGACGGCGATCCGATCCGCACCACGCCTGAGACTTCAGACGTCACAAAGCGCGAGATCGCTTCGCGATTGAGAGCGATCAGCCGCCGCGCATAGCCAAGAAGGACCTCGCCGTCATGGGTGAGCGAGACATTGCGCGCATCGCGCAGGAACACCGATACCCCCAGTTGCTCTTCAAGCCGCTTGATCTGCATCGAAACCGCCGAGGGGGTGCGATAGATCCTTGCGGCAGCGGCAGTGAAACTGCCGGTCTCGGCAATGGCAACAAAGCTGCGCAGGACATCGGGATCGAGCATCAGCAGCGGATGATTGAGAGGTGCGTTCATAACATTCAAATCCATTGATCATTGAAGTCAATTCATTTCGTTTGATTGAATGATGCATCGGAGAGATGCTGTTGTCAATCCAGCAGGTCTGGACAACACAGGTACAGGAGACATTACAATGTTCGGATATTCCAGCATCACCCGGCAGATCCGCAAGTGGCGCGTTGAACGCGACCGAATCGCCATCGAGAACATGCTCTCCGAGCTTCCGCTCGAGCTGCAGAAAGACATCGGATGGCCCGCTGCAAGAGCACGGCAGCCCAGGAACGGACCGCTGTCTGGCATGCAAGCGCGTGCAACCCGGATGTAACCGGTGGCTCATGTCGCAGGCCAAAGATTTTCGCTGCCATGACCGTGACAAAGCGCGAAATTTATGGCCTGATCGCGACATGGGCCCCTCGGGGCGCGCAATACGGGTTCAGGCATGCCCTTACAGACCAAACACAAGCGTTCCATCGTCTTTTTCATGGTTCCCGACTTTTCGATGATCGCGTTCTCGATGGCGATCGAGCCATTGCGTCTGGCCAACCGCATGCTTGGCTACGAGTGCTACAAATGGCGCCTGACCTCGGCTGACGGGGAGCCGGTGAACGCATCCAATCAGGTCGTGGTCAACGTCAACACCTCGCTCGCCGACGAGCGGCGCAGCCTGTCGAGCGAAAACCGCCCATCCATGGTCTTTGTCTGCTCAGGCGTCAACGTCGAGCGGTTTCAGAACAAGTCGGTGCTGGCCTGGCTGCGCGAGGAACACAATCGTGGCGTCGCCGTTGGCGGGCTGTGCACCGGCGCTCACCTTCTTGCCCAGGCAGGGCTGCTTTCGGGACGGCGTTGCGCCATCCACTGGGAAAACCTGCCCGGCTTCGCCGAAGCCTTCCCCAAAGCCAATGTCTTTGCCGATCTTTACGAGATCGACGGTCTGATCCACACCTGCGCCGGCGGCACGGCGGCACTCGACATGATGCTCAGCCTGATCGGAGAGGATCACGACGACACGCTGGTCAACCGCATCTGCGAGATGGCTCTGACCGACCGGGTCCGCAACGCTCACGATCGCCAGCGGCTGCCGTTGCGCGCCCGTCTCGGCGTGCAGAACGCCAAGGTGCTCTCCATCATCGAGTTGATGGAAGCCAACCTGTCCGAACCGCTATCGCTGATCGAGATCGCCGATGATGCCGGCCTGTCGCGGCGACAGATCGAGCGCCTGTTCCGCCAGGAAATGGGCCGCTCGCCGGCCCGCTACTATCTGGAAATCCGTCTCGACCGGGCCAGACACCTGCTCATCCAGTCACCGATGCCGGTGGTCGAGGTGGCGGTTGCCTGCGGCTTCGTTTCCGCTTCGCACTTTTCCAAGTGCTACCGCGAACTCTACAACCGCTCTCCGCAGCAGGAACGCGCCGAACGCAAGCAGTATCTCAGCGCAGCCTGAGTGACCGCATTGATGTCACGGTTCAGTTGAGTGCCTGGGATCAGGCCGGAACGGCAACGGCCGAGTACCGGGCCGCGGCCTTCTTCAGCGCTTCCATCTTCATCAGGATCCCGATGTTCTGTGCAATCCTGCACTGGAATTCTTCCTGAACGAAGGGGCGATAAAGAAAATCGCTGGCGCCGGCCTTGAGAAAGCTCGCCGACAGTTCGGGATCGTTGGAGTTCGAGATGCCGATGATGCGCAGCATGTCGTCGGTGTAGTCGCGGCGCAGTTTGCGGGTCAGCTGGTACCCGTCCATGTCGCCCATGTGATAATCGGTCAACACCAGCTTGATGTCGGGGTTTTGCGCAATCGCCTGCAGAGCCTGCTGCCCGGAAGCCGCTTCCACCACCTCGAATTTCTGCGCCCGCAGCATGGCCGAGAGAATGCTGCGCTGGGTCTTGGTGTCATCGACCACTAGGATGCGGTAGTCTCGATTGGAAATGATCCGTTGCACTGCGGTGACGATTTCGTCAAACGCCCGGTCGGTATCCTTGATCACATAGTCGAGCACGTTCTTCTTCAAGATGCTGGCACGCGTGTTGAAGTCGAACTTGCCGGTGAAGACGATGGTTGGCAGGTCGATGTCGAGTGCATAGTCCAGCGCCTCGCAATGCGGCGAATCCGGCAGGTTGAGGTCTGTGACGGCGACGAAGAACCCGTGGTCCGCATCGCTCGCCGCATGCCTCATCTCCGCCAGGGAGCTGCATGTGACGACATCCACACCCAGATCGGTCTCGAACCGGAATTTCAGCGCGGAGGTGAACATCCGCGAATCTTCCACCAGCAGAACACGCAGCCGCTCACCTGTTGTTGACCGGTTGGCCTGCATTTCGAGTTCATTCGAAGCTCTCGGCATCAACTACTCCATTGGGTGCGCAGGCCAACCACTTGGTGACGCCATCGGACCGGGCTATGCGACTTTCGCCGCCACTTTGTTTCCAATCATCCGCCGTGCGGACTTGATCTGGTCGAGCGTGTCCAGGTTCTGGTTCACGCGGCAGTAGAATTCTTCATCGACATAAGGCCGCAGCATGAAATCATTGCCGCCGGCTTTCAGGAATCGCGCCGACAGCAAGCGGTTGTCGGAGGACGAGACACCGATGATCCGCAGCTCGTGGCTTCCGCGAACCGCGCGAAGGCGGCGGGTCAGCTCAAACCCATCGATATCGGGCATGTTATAGTCGGTGATCACCAGACCGATATCCGGCGTCACCTTGAGCAGGCTGAGTGCTTCCGCGCCGCTTTCAGCGGCACTGACCTTGAAATTGAACCGCTCTAGCCGGGTGCGCAGAAGTGCACGCGCAGTCGGGCTGTCATCCACGATGAGCACATGATGACGATGATTGGTCAGAAACCGGCAGACCGATTCCTCGAGCATGTCGATCGCCAGCGGGCTGTCCTTGATCACGTAATCAACGATGTCACGGGCAAGGATGCCTTCCCGGGTCTTTTCATGAAAGCTCCCGGTGAAAACGATGATGGGAATCGACAGTCCGGCCAGGTAGGCCAGTGCCTCGCCGTTTTCCGCACCGGGCAGATTGATGTTGGAAATGGCCAGCGTAATCGGCCGCTCATTGTAGTCATAGGCGAGCTGCAGGTCTTCGAATGAGCGGCAGATTTCGATGTCGATATCGAAACTTTCCTTCAGCTTCTGGCCAATCATCGAAGTGAAGACATTCGAATCTTCCGCCACGATGATGCGGTGGTCGCGAAGCGACCCTCCCGTATACTGCATTCCCGATAGACCGATAAACATACATGCACCCCTCTGTATGCTTCAGGCTAAACATGGTGGCATTGAATTTCGGTTAACAGCATTAGAAAAACGCAATGTTTGAATGAATTCCCGCCGGTTCGGAACACCGGTAATCTACCCGTGTGCCGGCTTGCTTGCGCGCGTGCAGAGGAGCCAAGCAAAGCTGTCCGTGTTGCTTGGCGGATAGTGTGGGACGCCGTGACCCATGCCGGCCGCGCCGAGCACTTCTCGCTAAGCCGCTGTTCCGGAATTTCAATCAGGAGCGTCGCTGCTCCCCATCCCTGTTACGGGTCATCGAACATCCATCGCCGCTGGTCCCAGATCTTCTCCCCGATGAGGCAGTCATAAGGCTCGGAAGATGGCCGGAAACCCAACCCGGGCGAGACCTGTGCCGGGACGACCGATTGTTCCATGGCTGGCAGTCCGCCGATCTCGAGAATGAGCTTGCGCCGGATCGCCTCGGGAAACTGGTCCCAGCTCGTCACCGGAACCAGGAAACTACCGGGCCCGCCGATCACGCACTCGCTGTAATAGGCGTCCAGGTCCGCGATGTTGAATCCGCTGCCTGGCCCATCACTGGTCATCAGCGGCAGCCCGTTGATGACGATGCGATTGGCGAGAGCGATCTCACGGGCCGCCAGTACCGGCTGCCCCTGATTGTTGGGCCCGTCGCCGGAGATATCGATCACCTTGCGGAAACCGTCGACGGGGGCCTCTTCGAGCCGCCTCAATGCATGCAGAATGGCGCCCGATATCGAAGTTCTGCGCATACCGACCGGTTGGGACTTGCCGACGATCGCCGAGAGACGATCCGCATCGGCACCCGTCTCCACAAGCGTCCAGTCAAAGACTTCGCGTATCGTGTTGTTGCCGGCCCACTCGAACATCGTCACCGCGATCCGGCCATAAGCGCCCTGGCCAATGGCGCGAATGACGTCGGGATGGTTGAGTGCAGCGGCATAACCGTCCCGCTGGATCTCCAGTTCCATTGCCGACATGGAGCGCGAGACATCGACCGCAAGAACCAGCGCCACATCGACCTGCTCTCGGGCATGTCCGGCAGACGACGTCATCAGCAAAGTTGCGGCTGCAAGAGCAGCCCTGATCCATCCTGTCATGCCTCAGTCTACCATGGCCCCAGACAAGGCTGAACCGGATTTTGCGATCGCCGTGGCGCAGATCACGGGCAACCTGTGCCTGATCGCATGCAAACTAGTCATGTCTTGCCGCAGGCAGTCAGCCAGAAACCTCAGGTGTCACAGCACGAGAAAACGACCGCCCAGTCGGCCTTGACCGCACGGTCGTTCGCTGGCGTGACGCGGTGACGATCAGCTCCGCGGCTTGAGGTTCTCGGGATCGTACAGCGGCGTGTAGCCCACTGCCGCAACTTCGACCGGATAGGTTTCGCTGAAATACTCGATGTTGAGCTTGCGCCCCACCTGGCAATACTCCCATGGCAGATAGGCCAGCGCGATGTTCTTGCCGATGGTCGGGCCGTAGGCGATCGACGTCGTGTAGGAGCGGCGGCCGAGTTCATCGACAAGCGTCTCCCCGGTCTCGGGATCCATCACCGGCAGGATGCCGACCGGGTAGCGGGCCACGCCCTTGGCGTCGACGTTCTCGGTCATCACCAGCGTGCACAGCATCGCCGGCTGGTGCGCGCGCGCCTTGTATTCAAGGTGCTTTTGCTTGCCGCGGAAATCGGCTTCCTTGACCTTCGGGCGCGCCAGATCCGATTCAATCAGGTTGTACTGGGTCAGAAGATCGGCGTTCTGCAGCCGCAGGCTCTTTTCCATGCGTCGTGAGTTCGCATAGGTCTCGACACCAACCGGCGTCACCCCGGTTGACCGCAGCGCGTCCCAGACGGCCAGGCCGTCCTCATATTTCATGTGCAGCTCCCATCCCTGCTCGCCGACATAGGAGAGGCGGAAAGCGGACACCGTCTTGCCGGCGATCTCGATCGGCTTGATCGCGGCGAACGGGAAGTTCTCGATGTCCAGACCCGCCGGATCGGAAACCACCTTCTTCAGCGTCTCGCGGGCATTCGGGCCCCAGATCCCGATGGTGGTGAACTTCTCGGTCACATCGGTAATGGTGACGTCGTAGCCCTTGTCCTCGGCGACGCGGCGCATGTAGTGGAAATCGCGCGGACCGGCATCGGCGCCGTTGATCAGCCGGCAGCGGTCGGCCATGCGGATGACCGTGAAATCGGCCCGCACCATGCCTTCGTCATCGAGGAAGTGGGTGTAGATCCCCTTGCCGATATTGCCGTCGCCGCCGATCTTCGCCGCACACAGCCATTCCATCATCGCAACATGATCGGGACCCTCGATGTCGACCATGTGGAAATGCGACAGGTTGATGATGCCGCAGTCTTCGGAAAGCTGAAGGTGCTCGGCGTTCGACACCCGCCAGAAATGCCGGTTGTCCCACTCGTTTGCACGGACAGGAACCCGCTCTGCAAACTTCTCGAGGAGGTGCGCGTTGGACGCGTAGCCATGCGCACGCTCCCAGCCGCCAAGCTCCATGAAATGGCCGCCGAGCTCGACTTCACGCTCGTGGAACGGGGAGTGCTTGACACCGCGGCTGGTGGCATAGGGCTCACGCGGATGGATAGCCGGGAAATAGATTTTCTGGGCCGCCTCGTAGCAACGGTTTTCGATGAACTCCTCGGTCATCTGGTGCGGATAGAACCGGGCGTAATCGATCGAATTGTGATCGATCTCGGTGCGCCCATCGGTCATCCAGTCGGCAATCAGCTTGCCGTAGCCGGGACCGTCCTTGACCCAGATGGCAACGCAGTACCAAAGCCCGCGCACCTTCTGGCTCTCGCCACAGGAAGCCCCGCCGGCGGCTGACACCTGCAGCAGACCGTTGAAGGAATGGCTCTCGTTGTAGCCAAGCTCGCCGAGAATGGGCGTGAGCTCCATGGCGCGTTCGAGCGGCTCCAGGATCTGCTCCATGTCGAGGTCGCGCTGCGAGGGCGAGAGCCGCGCTTGGTTCTTTTCAAGAATATCGCGCGGATGACACAGCCGCGGCTCGTCGGTCTCGTAGTAGCCCCACTCGATCTGCCCGCCCTCGGCGGTGGTCGGATCGCCGGTGTCGCGCATATAGGCCGAATTGCCCTGGTCGCGCATCAGCGGCCAGCCGATGTCCTTGCCGGTGCCTTCGAATTCCTTGTACGGGCCGAAAAAGGTCAGCGGGTGATCAACCGGCATCACCGGCAGGTCCTCGCCGACCATTTCGGCGATCTGGCGGCCCCAGATGCCGGCGCAGACGACGACATGATCAGCCATGATCGTGCCACGATGCGTGACGACGCCCTTGATGCGGCCGCCCTCGACGATCAGCGACTGGGCCGGTGTGTTGGCGAAGACCTTCAGCTTCCCGGTCTTCTCGGCCGCATCGACCAGCTTGCCGGCCACCGTCTGCGAGCGCGGAATGACAAGTCCTGCATCCGGATCCCAGAGCGCGCCGGCAACCATCTCTTCCTCGACCAGCGGAAACTTCTCTTTCACCTCTGCCGGGCCGATGAAGCTGGCGCGTGTGCCGAAGGCCTTACCGGAGGAAATCTTGCGCTTGACCTCTTCCATCCATGTCTCGTCGCCGGCACGGACAATCTCGAGGCCGCCAATGCGGGCGTAGTGGCCCATCTTCTCGAAGAAATCGATCGAATACTGCGTTGTCCAGACCGACAGATAGTCATGGCTGGTCGTGTAGCAGAAGTCCGAGGCATGCGCCGTCGAGCCGATATCCGTCGGCACGCCGGACTTGTCGATACCGACAATGTCGTCCCATCCGCGCTCGATCAGATGATGCGCAATGGAAGCACCCACAATGCCACCCACGCCGATAATCACGACCTTTGCCTGCTTCGGAAACTCTACCATTTTGATCTGCCCTGATTGTGCTTCGAACAGAATTTAGAAGCTGCCGCCCCAAAACTAGAGCCTGTCTACGACATAATCACAATGCAGGACGACCAGTGACATCGGGAACGGCATCGCCATGCAGGCCTGCCGGCGGGCTCGGGTGCTCAAAGCGTTTCAGAGGGCATCACCGAGCGCTTTGGCAAGGCGTTCGATCTCGCGTTCGGAAAACACCGCAATGCCGTGCTCGGCAAGGGCAGGAACTTTTCCCTGGTGAACAAATCACGACAGATTTGGTGCAATGAAACCGAGGTAGCTGCGGGCCGGCCGATGTTCAAACCGGCCGGCCCGGCGGGACTGCCTTCACCTTGCACAGACGCGCCGGCGATTACTTGATAACCGCTGCGCCGTTGATGATCTCGATGCTCTCGCTGCCGGCAAATGTTTCGCGGTCGCCGGAAGGCATGGTCACGAAACATCCGGCCGGGCAGAAACTCACCGTGGCGCCGGCTTCCACCACCATTTCGATCTTGTTGCCGGCTTCGGTCACGATAAGCACCTGCGGCTGCGCATCCTTGTTGGTGATGCTTGCAGCATTGGCACCCGCAATCATTGCCATGCTGGTCAAAAATCCGAGGATAAGTGTTTTCATCAGTGTCCGGCGGAAACTATCCACCGCTCCCTGTTGGAACTGTGTCGAGCCGGTTTTGGCCCGGTATAGATGCTTTATTGCATTGCGAGAATGAATGCAGCCTGAATGAACCGGGATCACCGGTCACCCCCCTCGCCTTCGGCACCGTCCTCAAACGAATCCGACTTGCTCTTGGGCACATCCTTTCTTCTGGAGCGCTTTGGCTTCGGCGGGTCCCCGGCGGCAGCAGCGGCCGCATCCCGGCTCGCAGCTCCCTTGAACTTCGCACCCATCAACTTCTCCGCAATCACCGTCACCGGCTCATTGTCGTCGCCGAGCTTGATATTGAGATCGCGCTGCGGGAACGGAATCTCGATATTTTCGGCTTTCAGCCGCTCGAAGATGCGCAGGCTCAACTCCGTCTTGACACCAATGCCGGTGAGAACGTCTGCGACGTGGCATTTCAGCACGAAGTCCAGCGAGGACTCGCCGAAACCGGAAAAATGCACAACCGGTTCCGGATTGCGCAGCACCAGTTCGTGGCCCTGAGCAACCTCGATCAGGAGGTCGATCAGCCGGCGCGGATCCGAATCGTAACTCACGCCCACCGGCACGTCGACTCGGCCGAGCTTGTTGCGGTGGGTCCAGTTGCCCACCGGCGAATTGATCAGCTCGGAATTGGGAACGATGATCGACTGGCGATTGAAGGTCTCTATCTCGGTGGCCCGCACGGAGATTTTCTTGACGAACCCCTCGGTCGAACTGGTCGACACCCAGTCACCAACCTTGAAGGGCCGCTCGGCCAGCAGGATCAGGCCGGAAACGAAATTGCTGACGATGTTCTGCAGACCAAAACCGATGCCGAGAGAGAGTGCACCCGCCACAAGCGCAAGACTGGACAGGTCAATCCCCGCCGCCGAAATGCCGATCAGGCCGGCCACCGCCACCCCGAGATAACCCACCCCGGTCTTGATCGAATTGCGGACACCGGCATCCATGCGGCCCCGCGCCATGACGCTTCCATCGAGCCAGCGCTGGAACCAGCGGGTGACCACCAGCCCCAAAAGGAACAGCAGGATGCCGAACAGGATTCCGACTATCGAGATCGAGATCCCGCCAATGCGGATTTCTGTCAGGAAACGGTAGAACCACAGCTCGATGTCCTGGATCTGGAACCCCCAGAGCAACAGGATCAGCGGCACACCGAAGAGCAGCACGAGCAGGCTGATCAGCAGCCCCGCGCCCAGCCCGAACTGGTCGAGAGCCATGCTTCCCAGCTTGAAACGCTCCCCGACACGCCGCCCGATCGCCGTGTGGGCGAAAGCCTCGGGCTCGGAGATCGCCTTGCCCGAGAGATAGCCGATATACATGGTGGTCAGGATGGCGCCGGTCACGACGATCTGCGTCGCTGCAAATCGGGCAAACCCGACATAGCCCATGAGCGCGGTTGCCATCAGGCCGACCCCCGTCACCAGTAGCGCGACCGAAATGATGCGCGGCCAGGGCTGTCCCTGGTCCGACGGGTCACCCGATGCTGCCACCATCGGCCTTCCAAGCGCCATCGCCATCAGGATCAGCGCCATCAGAAACACCGACAGGAGCCCCTTGAAGACTGTCAGCACCACGGGCGATCCGAGCGATTGGCTGATCTCGTCTCCAACGAAATCGATACCGTTGACGACCACCATGGCCACGACGAGATAATAGAGCGTCCGCGCGCCGCCATTGGACAGGTTGACCAGTCGCCAGGCTGATGTCCTGGGCGCAAGAATGCCGCGCGCCAGCTTGCTGACAAAGAAGATCGCGACGAGGGTCATCAAGACGCTGGCCACAACCGGCGCAACATCCGGCCGCAGCACCGAAAAGCTTTGCCCGAGCACATAGATCGTCGCCGCCAGCGCCGTCATTGCCGCCGTCGGTATTACCGTCGACCAGAACGCCACCGACAGCCGGCTCGTATAGGGTGGATCGTCGTCTGCGGGATCACGGTCGATAAGCCCGCCGAACACCCGGTATGCCCCGGGCACGAACACCAGCGCTGCAAGTAGGGAGAAAAACAGCCACCCCAGCAAAGCCTGCCACTTGAAGGCGATGACGAAATTAGCCCAGGAGCCGTAGATGCGCACCACATCGCCGCTTTCCGCATAAAAGGCGCTGAGCGCCTGCGACAACATTGCCGGCCCGATTTCGGTCCGTTTGAACAAGGTGGTGGTAAACAGCTCCCGCCGTGCTTCGGTGATGCTGTCGCCAAGCTGGTTGGCTCTCACCGAAACCGCCTCGGCGCGTCCGGTCAGGGCATTGATCTGTGCGCGTTCCGCGGCCAGCCTTGTCCGCTCCGCGATGACCGAATCCGGTTCGGCCGGCTCGCCCTCGGCTGGAGGCGGGCCCAGTTGCTCAAGCCGCGCCTTGACCTCTGTCAGTCTCGGGCGCAGAGACACCCCGATGTCGAGCATGCTGCGGGCAAGTTCCTCGACCTCGACCTTCAGATCGACCAACGAGCTGTCGTCGGTCATGTTCTCCTCAACCCGGCGGGTCAGCCGCGTGATGCTGGTTTCCGCCGCCGTCAGCTTCTCTTCTGCCTGGCTGATTGCCGGCGAGACTGTCGGCTCCGCCGGCGTGGCCGCGACAGAGGTTTGCGCCGGAGGAGACGCCGTGGGAACGGCTTGATCAGGTGCCTGATCCTGTCCATCCGTTTGCACGGCCCCGGAAGGGGATGACGTTTGAGACTGCGCTGACACAGCCTGACCTGCCAGCATGAAGGCAACCAGCAGTGCCGCGATCAACCGGTCAAAACGCATGAAGTTCCTGTCCATTCACAAAGTACCCGACCATCCATAGCAGGCTCGCAGCGGTTCTCAAACGATGACCGCTCTGTCACCGCCAATGGACCGGCGCTGTGACAGGAGTAAGGCTTGCCAGAAATCTCAGAAGCCTGCACCGGGCTCGGCCAGATAGGCTTTCTCCTCCGGCGTTGACGTCCGGCCGAGAATGGGATTGCGGTGCGGGAACCGGCCAAAGCGCTTGATCACATCAAGATGCTGGTGGGCGTAATCGAGATAGTTCTCGTTGCCGAGCGCCTCGAACAGCGCCACGCAACGTTCCTGTTCGTCCATGTCCTCGGCGTGTTCGAAAGGCATGTAGAAAAACGCCCGTCGGTTTTCATCGATGCTCTTGTCCGCCCCCACCGCCAGTGCCGCCTTGGCTTCCTTCAGCGCAAGGCCATCGGTGGCGAAGGCCAGCGGCGAACCACGATAGATGTTGCGCGGAAACTGATCGAAGACGATGACAAGTGCCAGTCGGGCGTCCGGCGTTGCCCGCCAGGCCTCGCCGACCTCGCGTGACAGGGCAAGGTGCAGACCGGAAAATCGCTCGGCAATTCGCTTGTCCAGATCCTCGTTCTTGACGAACCAGTCTTTCGGGACCAGATCGTTGAACCAGAAATCGAGGACTGTTTCAGGTGTCTCGGTCATGAAGGATTCCTGCTTTCGTGGGTATGTTTCCGCAGATCGAATCTGGTGTCTGCAGCTTCGCTGTCAACCAGCCATGCCGCAAACCGCAGACGCGCATATGCGACCGTCAGGCGGAAATCCTAGCCTCAGCCCGCAGCCGCTTCGCTCTGCAGCATCACCAGGCTGACGCCGTCGGATACCTGCGCGCCTACACTTACCAGAACCTCTCCCACCACGCCATCGCGCGGCGCAGACAGCGTCATTTCCATCTTCATGGCTTCCATGATCACCATCGCCTCGCCGGACTTGACCTCCTGGCCCTGAGCCACGAGCACCTGCTTGATGATCCCTGGCATGGCCGAGACAACCTGGTCTCCGCCGGATGCCAGATCATCGGCGCGGCTGCCCTGCGGCTTGGCGAACCGGTGGGTCAGCCCCTCATGGAACACCGCCACTTCCGTGCTGCCTTGAACCAGCCGGCAGCGCTGTGTCACGCCACCAGCGCGGAAAGCCCACTCATCATGTTTGCATTCAACTGCGTTCAACAGCATGTCGGACGATTGGAGACCGCTCCCGGCTATCCGCCACGCAGAATCGCCCTCCCGCAAAACCCGGAAGCCATGCTCCGCTCCGTTGGCCTCAAGCGTCACCGACCGCATCGGAGATCCCCAGATTTCGAAGGGACCGATCTCCGCAACCGAACCGGTATTTGACCTCTCCGGCGGAACCATCCCCGACGCTGCGAGCACCGCCAGCGCCACGATGGCGTCAGGCGCTGAAACCTGCTCGGTCAGGCTGGCGATGTTGCGGTCGATCAGCCCGGTATCGAGCCGTCCCGCCGCAAAATCCGCGTCCCGGCACAGCCGCGCGAGGAATGCCGTGTTGGTCACGGTGCCGGCAATCTCGGTCCGGCCCAGCGCGCCCGCCAGTTTGCCCAGCGCTTCAGTCCGCGTCTTGCCATGCGCAATCACCTTGGCAATCATCGGATCGTAGAACGGCGTGATCTCGTCGCCTGCCCGCACTCCGGCATCGATCCGGATTTCACCCTCGGGAAATCTCAGATGCATCAGCCGGCCGACGGCGGGCAGAAAGCCCTTCTCCGCGTCCTCGGCATAGATCCGCGCCTCGACCGCATGGCCGTTGATCGAGAGTTCGTCCTGGCCCATCGGCAGTGCCTCGCCGGCGGCCACCCGGATCTGCCATTCGACGAGATCCAGCCCGGTGATCAGTTCCGTGACCGGATGCTCCACCTGCAGTCGCGTGTTCATCTCCATGAACCAGAACTTGTCGGCCTTGAGCCCGTTCGAAGCATCGACAATGAACTCGACCGTCCCCGCACCCGAATAGCTGATCGCCTTGGCCGCAGCCACGGCGGCAGCACCCATTGCAGCCCGCATATCCTCAGGCATGTCCGGCGCGGGCGCTTCCTCGATCACCTTCTGGTGCCGGCGCTGCGCCGAGCAGTCGCGCTCGAACAGATGCACCACGTTGCCATGATTGTCGCCAAACACCTGGATCTCGATGTGCCGCGGGGTTGCGACATATTTCTCGACGAGCACCCGGTCATCGCCGAACGAAGCCTTGGCCTCTCGCCGTGCCGAAGACAGCGCCGCCGGGAAATCGGCCTGGACGTCGACCTTGCGCATGCCCTTGCCGCCGCCGCCGGCGCGCGCCTTGATCAGCACCGGAAAACCAATCTCGTTTGCCTTGCCCGCCAGCACCACCAGGTCCTGCGCCTCGCCGTGATAGCCTGGAACAACAGGTACATCGGCCTTTTCCATCAGCGCTTTCGCCGCATCCTTGAGGCCCATGGCCCGGATTGCCTTGGCCGACGGCCCGATGAAGATCAGCCCTGCCTTCTCGACTTTTTCCACGAATTCGGGATTCTCCGACAGGAAGCCGTAGCCCGGATGGATCGCATCGGCTCCGGTGCGCTTCGCGGCATCAAGGATCGCGTCGACCTTGAGATAGCTCTCCGAGGCCGCGGCGCTGCCGATCAGCACCGCCTCCTCGGCCATTTCGACATGCAGCGCGCCTGCATCGGCTTCGGAGTAAACCGCGACCGTGGCGATACCCATTTTTCGCGCCGTGCGGATGATCCGGCAAGCGATCTCGCCCCGGTTGGCGATGAGGATTTTGCTGATCGTGTTCATGTCGGCTCCTCCGCGGCGAAATCTTCAACAACTTCGAACCGCTCGTAGATAAAGATCATCTCGGGATCGAATGAGCCCTGGCGCTGGTAGTAGGCACGGTAGCCCCTGCGCCAGTCCTCCAGATCCTCGAATTCGCCCTGCGCCGCGATCCGACTCTCGTCCATCTGCGCGTAACTGATTGTCTCAAGGCTCAGTGTGCGCGTCGCCAGCGCCGGGTCGCCGTTCCAGTCAAGCGCGATGTCGATGCGTCCGACCTCGGGACAGGAATCCGGATCATCGGCGAACTCCTCGGGCACCGCGCAGGTCGCCGTCTTCCGGCCCGCGCGCATCAGGTCGATGATCAGGCGATTCAGCTTTTCTCCGTCACCGGGTCTGTAGGTCTGTGCGCTCGGATAGCGTTCCAGAACGGATTTCAGGTCAGGCTTCACAGGTTTCTCCAACATATGCCGCGGATATGCCAACCATCATGCCCGTCCTCTTGTCCGGAGGAACTTTTGGAGATGGAAGGCGATCGCTTCAGAAGCATCCTCCTGCACCAGGTGACCGGCCCCGGGAACGGAAATGAACTGCGACCCCGGAATCATTGCATGCAGCTCCCGTCCGCGCTCGATCGGGATCCATTCATCGTCCTCGCCCCAAAGGATCATGACCGGACAACGGATTTCCGAATATCGACCCTGCACCTCATCGGTGAAGCGCTGATCCATCTGCGCGATCTGCCTGTAGAACGAGGCCTGCTGGCACCCGCCAATCCATTGCTCGGCATAAGGCGCCAGAACCTCGTCCGTCGCTTCCCGCTTCATTGCTGATTTCAGATAGGCAGGCAGGATCGCTTCATGCATGTAGCCAGGCATACCGGCGAACGCCGCCTCATGATGTCTGACGTGCTGTACCAGCGGCGACCCCCAGGGACGGATGGCCACCGGATCAATCAGGGTCAGGCTGTTGTAATCCACCCGGTTGATCAGATGCGCCCGCAAGGCCGTCGCCCCGCCGAAATCATGAGCAACGACATCCGGCGCGTTGAGGTGCCAGTGCTTCATCAGCGCCGCTAACACCCGGTTCTGGACACCCAGCGACACGTCCGCATCCGGCCGGTCAGAATTGCCGTAGCCAAGCATGTCAAAGAAATAGACCTTGCGCTCAAGCGCCAGCAGTGGCGCCAGCCGGGCCCATTCGTAAGACCAGAACGGCGTCCCGTGCATCAGCACAACAGGTTCACCTTCGCCAAGCGCACCCCAGCAGATGCGATGGCCCTCGAACATGAATGTCTCCGGTGTTTCCCAACTCATGTCATCACATCCGGAACACGCCGAACTTCGTGTCCTCAACCGGTGCATTCAGCGCCGCCGACAGGCTCAGCGCCAGGATTTCGCGGGATTTCAGCGGGTTGATGATGCCGTCATCCCATAGCCGCGCCGAGGCATAGAGCGGGTGCGACTGCCGCTCGAACATCTCGATGGTCGGGCGCTTGAACTCGGCTTCGTCCTCGGTTGACCACTCGCCACCCTTGCGCTCGATGGCGTCGCGCCTGACCGTGGCCAGCACCCCGGCCGCCTGTTCGCCACCCATCACCGAGATCCGGCTGTTGGGCCAGGTCCACAGGAAGCGGGGCGAATAGGCCCGGCCGCACATGCCGTAATTGCCCGCGCCGAAGGAGCCGCCGACAATCATGGTGATCTTCGGCACCTTGGTGGTCGCCACAGCGGTCACCATTTTGGCGCCGTCCTTGGCAATGCCGCCAGCCTCATACTTCTGCCCGACCATGAAGCCGGTTATGTTCTGCAGGAAGACCAGCGGGATCTTGCGCTGCGAGCACAGTTCGACGAAATGCGCGGCCTTCACCGCGCTTTCGGAAAACAGCACGCCATTGTTGGCGACGATGCCGACCGGCATGCCCATTACATGGGCGAAGCCGCAGACGATCGTCGTGCCATAGCGCGCCTTGAACTCGTCGAACCGCGAGCCGTCGACGATGCGGGCAATCACCTCGCGGATATCGTAGGGTTGGCGGGTGTCGGCGGGAATGATGCCGGCGATTTCCGCCGGATCATAGAGCGGATCTTCGGGCGCCAGGCAGTCCATCTGGCAGAGCCCCGCCCTGCCCCTTCCGTTGAGATTGGCCACCGCCTGGCGCGCCAGTTCCAGCGCATGCGCGTCATTGTCGGCGAGATGATCGGCGACGCCCGACAGCCGCGTGTGCACGTCGCCGCCGCCCAGATCCTCGGCGCTGACCACCTCGCCGGTGGCGGCCTTGACCAGCGGCGGACCGGCAAGAAAGATCGTGCCCTGATCGCGCACGATGATGGTCTCGTCGCTCATCGCCGGCACATAGGCGCCGCCCGCTGTGCAGGACCCCATCACCACGGCAATCTGTGCGATCCCCGCGGCACTCATGTTCGCCTGGTTGAAGAAGATCCGTCCGAAATGGTCCCGGTCGGGAAACACCTCGTCCTGGTTGGGCAGGTTGGCGCCGCCCGAATCGACCAGATAAACGCACGGGAGATGGTTCTCGAGCGCAATTTCCTGGGCCCTGAGATGCTTCTTCACCGTCAGCGGGTAATAGGTGCCGCCCTTCACCGTGGCGTCGTTGCACACCACCATCACGTCGCGGCCCCTGACCCGGCCGATGCCCGCGATCACGCCAGCCGAAGCGATGTCTCCACCGTAAAGGTCGTGCGCCGCGAAACGTCCGATCTCGAGAAACGGCGAATCCGGGTCCAGCAGTGTCGCCACCCGGTCGCGCGGCAACAATTTACCGCGTCCGACATGACGCTCGCGCGAAGCCTCCGGCCCGCCCAGCCCGTGCAGAGCGGCCGCCGCTGCCGTCTCGGCAATCTGCGACTGCATGCGGGCCGCATTGTCCTTGAAGGCTTGCGAACCCGTGGAGATTTTTGTTGGAAGGATGCTCACGCCGTCTCCGCCATCATTTCGCGCCCGATCAGCATGCGGCGCACCTCGGACGTTCCCGCGCCGATCTCGTAGAGCTTGGCGTCGCGCAACAGCCGGCCGGTCGAATAGTCGTTGATGTAGCCGTTTCCACCCAGCGCCTGGATCGCTTCCAGCGCCACCTGCGTGGCCTTCTCGGCGGCATAGAGAATACATCCCGCCGCGTCCTTGCGCGTGGTTTCGCCGCGGTCACAGGCCTGCGCCACCGCGTAGACATAGGCCCGGCAGGCGTTCATCGTCGTGTACATGTCGGCGAGCTTGCCCTGCATCAGCTGGAAATTGCCGATCGGCTCGCCGAACTGCTTGCGCTCATGGCAGTAAGGCACGACGACGTCCATGGCCGCGGCCATGATGCCCAGCGGTCCGCCGGCCAGCACCACCCGTTCATAATCGAGCCCGGACATCAGGATCCTGGCGCCCTGGCCCTCCTCGCCGAGCACGCTCTCGAACGGCACTTCGCAGTCCTCGAACACCAGCTCGCAGGTATTCGAGCCGCGCATTCCGAGCTTGTCGAGCTTCTGCGCGGTCGAGAACCCGGCCATGCCCTTCTCGATCAGGAATGCGGTGATGCCGCGCGATTTCGCCTCCGGATCGGTCTTGGCATAGACCACCAGCGTGTTGGCATCGGGCCCGTTGGTGATCCACATCTTGTTGCCGTTGAGCACGTAGCGGTCATTGCGCTTCTCGGCGCGCAGCTTCATCGACACTACGTCCGAGCCCGAGCCCGGCTCGCTCATCGCCAGCGCCCCGACACTCTCGCCGGAGCAGAGCTTGGGGAGATACTTCTGCTTCTGTGCCTCGTTGCCCCAGCGGTTGATCTGGTTGACGCACAGGTTGGAATGCGCGCCGTAGGACAGGCCGATCGAGGCGGATGCGCGGCTGATTTCCTCCATCGCCACCACATGCGCCAGATAGCTCATGCCGGTGCCGCCGAAATGCGGGTCCGCCGTCATGCCAAGCAGGCCGAGTGCACCCATCTCCTGCCACAGATGCATGGGAAACTGGTTGTCGCGGTCGGTCTCGTCGGCAACCGGCGCGATCCGGTCGGCGGCAAAGCGCGAAACCGTGTCGCGGAGCGCATCGATCTCTTCGCCAAGCCCGAAATTCATGCTTGCTGTGAACACGTCAGTCTTCCTTCTTCTGCCCCACCAGTCGCGCCACCAGGCGGACATAGAGCGCTTCGATTTCATCCAGCGACAGCCGGCCGTTTTCGCGGTACCAGGTGGTCATGCCGTTGAGCATGGCAATGATCGCCATGGTGGTCACTTGCGGGTCCACGATGTCGAAGGTCCCGTCGGCAGCACCACGGTCAAGAATGGCGCGCGGAACGCTCTCATATCTGCGCCGCAACCCCTCAATGGCGCTGAAGTTCGCCGCTTCGAGGTTGCGCAGCTCCATGTAGGAGATGAACACCTCGCGCGACTTGGCCAGGTGATAGCGGATGTGGAATCGGACAAAATGTTCGAGCGCCTGCGGCGGCGTCAGGCCGGGCTCTTCGGCCTCAGACCAGGCATTCAGCAGCGTTTCCATGTGAACCTGCAGCAACTCGTTGAGCAGATCCTGCTTGGTCGGGAAGTGATTGTAGATCGCCCCGGCCTGCACACCGGTTTCCGCTGCGATCTCGCGCATCGACACCGCGGCGTAGCCGGAACGTGCGAACAGTTCGAGCGCTGCATTGCGCAGCTTCTCCGCTGTCTCAGCCCCCGTTGATCCCGCCCGTCGCGCCATGGCCCACACAATTAAATGAACGTTTGTTTATTTTATCGTCTTCCGCATTGATCCGCAAGTCCTGCATCGCAACGGCTGGAAAGCCGCCGCTCTCATCCGCATCCGTGCAACCGGCTGTCAGGCCAGCCAGCGCTTGCGCCGCTTGTAGTGCTTGACGTTCTTGAACGATCGCCGTCCTTCGCCGCCAACACCGAGGTAGAATTCCTTGACGTCCTCGTTTTCACGCAAGTCCTTCGCCACGCCATCCATGACGATACGGCCGGATTCGAGAATGTAGCCATAGGTGGCATAGCGCAGCGCAATATTGGTGTTCTGCTCGGCCAGCAGGAACGACACGCCTTCCTGCTCGTTGAGCTTCTTGATGATCTCGAAGATCTCTTCCTGCAGTTGCGGCGCCAGTCCCATCGACGGTTCGTCGAGCAGGATCATCTTCGGCCGGCTCATCAGCGCCCGCCCGATGGCCGTCATCTGTTGTTCGCCGCCGGATGTGTAGCCGGCCTGGCTGGTCCTGCGCTCTCTCAGTCGCGGAAAATAGTCATACACCATCTCGATATCGCGCTTGATCGCGGCATTGCCGTCACGTCGCGTGAACGCGCCTGTGAGCAGGTTTTCCTCAACGGTGAGATGGCCGAAGCAATGCCGGCCCTCCATCACCTGGATGCAACCGCGCCGCACCAGCTCATTGGCTGTCTGCGCCTCGACACGCTTGCCTTCAAATTCGATAGATCCCTTGGTCACCTCGCCGCGCTCGGAACGCAGCAGGTTGGAAATCGCTTTCAGCGTCGTCGACTTTCCCGCGCCATTGGCACCGAGCAACGCAACGATCCCGCCTTCCGGCACCACCAGCGACACGCCCTTGAGCACAAGGATCACGTGATCATAGATCACTTCGATATTGTTCACCGCCAGGATGTTCGGCTGTGCGGTCGCATCGGTTGATACGGACGTGGACATCGACATGGACCCTCTCCGGTCGGGAATGAAACTTGGGGCAGTTGCCTGCCGCGCGCAGCCAGGGCCCGCGCGGCAGGTTTTCGGTGTGCCTGTTAGTTCAGGCAGGCTTCCGTCCGCTCGGGCCACGGCGCATTGCTCGCGGCATAGTCTTCAGCGGCCTTCTTCAGCAGCGGCTTGACCACGTCGACATCCGGCGAGAACCAGTCGCCTGATTTCTGCCAGTCCTTGCCGTCCCATTCGACCACATAGACCTTGTGATGACCGGAATGGTCGTCGCACGACAGCTTCATCGGCAGCGCGAAGCCTTCCATGCCCATTTCCTTGAGGCGGGCCTCTGTGATGTCGAGGTTCTCAAGGCCATTGCGCATATCGGTCGCGTCGATCACGGTCTTGCCCGTGAGTTCCTGCGCACGACGGATGCCCTCGGCGATCAGCATCGAGTTGTAGACGCCGCGGTTGTAGAGATTGTCGGCGAACTTGGCCGGATCGACCTCGCTCTTGCCGGCATCCACGACGTACTTCTTGATGTCCTGGATCACGCCGAAGTCGGAACCGACACCGTGGAAGTTGAGGGTGCGGTAACCCTTGGCGGCTTCACCGCCGGCTGCCGCATCATCATTGCCGCCCGACCACCAGATGCCGTAGAACTTGTCCATCGGGTAGCGGATCTTGGTGGCTTCCTTGACGGCCGTCGGGCTCATTGCGCCCCAGCCCCACATGATCATGTAGTCAGGCCGGTCGCGGCGGATGTTGAGCCACTGCGACGACTGGTTCTGCATTTCCTTGCCCGGAACCGGGTACTGCAGCAGCTCGAAGCCCATGTCGCTGGCCATCTGCTCCAGCAGCGGAATCGGCTCGCGGCCATAACCGGCGTCAAGGAAGATGTAACCGATCTTCTTGCCCTTGAGGGCCTCTGCGCCGCCTTCACGGCGGGCAATGTCGGTCACGATCGCCGAAGCACCGTCCCAATAGGTGTTGGGCGGGTTGAAGACCCAAGGGAAGGTGTTGCCTTCCGCGGCAGCCGAAAGACCATAGGCCATCGACAGGACCGGGATCTTGTCGACCGAGGCCTTCGGAATCACCTGCAGCGTGATGCCGGTCGAATAGGGGCTGATGACCAGCGCGCCTTCGCCCTTCACCTGCTCGTAGCACTCCACACCCTTCTGGGTGTCATAGCCGGTTTCGCATTCCGAGACGCGGATCTTGACACCGTTGATGCCGCCATCGCGCTCGTTGAGCATGGTGAGATAATCATGCATGCCGTTGGCAATCGGGATGCCCGAGCCGGCAAACGGGCCGGTCCGGTAGCTGAACAGCGGTACAAACAGCTCGTCGGCGAAGGCCGGCAGCGCTGCGCCCGCCAGGGTACCGGCCATGATGGTTCCGGCAATCAGACGTTTCAGTCGCATTGTATTCCTCCCATGTGGCGTGGGGATCACGCCAGTTCGGGGACCCAATTCCTCCCGACATTTTGGGTCCGGACGGGTCCCGTGCCCGGACAATGCCTTATGTTCAACGCTCCCGGACAGCCTCCTCTGGCCGTCGCGGGAAACGTCAGCCGGTCAGCCGTAGGGGAACGGCCAGACACGCAATTTCTCCTTGCCGAGCGACCAGAGCCTTGCCAGCCCATGCGGTTCGACAATGAGAAAGAAGATGATCAATGCGCCCACAACCATGGTCGCAATGTGAAACACGGTTTCAGCACCGATATCGATGCCCATCGCAGGCAGCACCGCGCGCAGCACGATCGGCAGGCCCCAGATGAAGGCCGCGCCGAAATAGGAGCCGACCAGGCTTCCCAGGCCGCCCAGAATGACCATGAACAGGATCTGGAACGACAGCGTGATCGAGAACGCCGAAGGTTCGGCCGCACCGAGATAGAAGAAGATGAACATCGCGCCCGCGACACCGCACAGGTAGGACGACACGGCAAAGGCCGAGAGCTTGGCGGTCAGCGGCCTGACCCCCATCAGTTCGGCCGCGATATCCATGTCGCGGATCATCATCCATTGCCGCCCGATGCGCCCGCGCACGATGTTCTTCACCGCCAGCGTCACCACCACGACGATGCCGAGCACGACAAAATACTGGGTCATTGCACCGGCGGCCGGGCCGGTCAGGATGATGTCACCGAAGCCGCGGCGCTCCGGCACTTCGATCGCGCCGGAGGAATTGTAGTTGTAGAGCCACGGAATGCGGATGAAGCACCACTCCAGAAAGAACTGCGCGGCAAGCGTCGTCACCGCCAGGTAAAGCCCCTTGATCCGGAGTGAGGGCAGTCCGAAGATCACCCCGATGCCGGCCGAAAACAGGCCTGACAACAGAACCAGAATGATGATGTTCACATCCGGAAAGATCGTCGTCAGCTTGTAACAGCTGTAGGCGCCCACGCCCATGAAGGCACCGGTGCCCAGCGACAGCTGCCCGGCATATCCGGTCAGGATATTGAGCCCGATCGCCGCCAGCGCCAGGATCAGGAACGGCGTCATGATCGCGTTGAGAAAAAAGTCGCTTGCCACGAACGGGATCACGATCGCAATCACTCCGATGATGGCAATGCCGATGCGGTCTTCCCGGATCGGGAAGATCGACTGGTCGGAAATATAGCTGGTCTTGTACTGGCCAGATTCGCGATACAGCATTACTCGTCTCCCCAGACATTCCCGCTCGACGGCAGTATGTGCGAATGTGGCCCCGTCAGCCGGAACCGGTGCCCGGTCGGCGCTTCCATGATCACGGTGTGATCGACCACGCTGACCTTGCGCCCGCCCAGCTGTTCGATGCGGTGGATTTCCGCCGCAAGGTCGTCGGTCTCGATGTCGAAATGGATCCGCGCCTCGTCGTGCACCGCTTCGATAACCAGCGACACGCCCTTGTCTGCCGCCATGATGGTGGCGCGCTTGCCGTCATCAATGTGTGACGGCTGGCCCAGAAGCTGGGACCAGAAACTGGCTGCATGCTCGATATGGTCGGTGTGACAGTCGACGACGATGGCTGAAAGTCTGCTCTTGTGCATCGCTTACACCCTTTCGATGATACGTTCGCCGAACAGGCCCTGCGGCCGGAACAGCAGGAAGATCAGCGCGATCATGTAGGCAAGCCAGCTTTCGATACCGCCTCCGATCAGCGGCCCCCAGTAGATCTCGCCGATCTTCTCGCCGATGCCGATGATCAGTCCACCGACGATTGCGCCCGGGATCGAGGTGAAGCCGCCAAGGATCAGCACCGGCAGCGCCTTGAGCGCGATGATTTCGAGCGCGAACGACACATCCGAGCGCGCGCCCCACATGATGCCCGTCGTCAGCGCCACGATGCCCGCGGCAAACCACACGATGGCCCAGATCTGGTTGAGCGAGATGCCGACCGAAAGTGCTGCCTGGTGATCATCGGCCACCGCGCGCAGCGCTCGTCCGATCCGGGTCTTGTTGAAGAACACCGCCAGGCATCCGACCATGATGATCGCGATTACGGCTGCGGCAATGTCGATATGCTGCAGGATCAGAAGCCCGCCGTCGCCGATTTCGAGCGCAGTCGATCCGGTCGGCAGCCCCAGCTCCTCGGTGATCATCTGCTTGGGTTCGCCGCCGAAGATGAACTCGCCAAAGCCGATCAGGAAGTAGGTCAGTCCGATGGTCGACATCAGCAGGATGATGTCGGGCTGGTTGACCAGCGGCCGCATCACGAAACGCTCGACCGCAAGTGCCAGAAGCCCCATCACCCCGATCGTCAGGATCAGCGCCAGGTAGGCGGGAACGCCCTTCTCATGCAGGCCGACCAGCGTCAGCCCGGCAAACACCACCATGATGCCCTGCGCGAAGTTGAACACGCCGGACGCCTTGAAGATCAGCACGAAGCCCAGCGCGATCAGCGCATAGAGAACGCCCGCCACGAACCCTTCCCACAGCACCTGCAGCAGGAAGTCGGGAAGCTCGACCATCTGGATAAAAGGGTCGATGAAGATTGCGTAGAGAAAGTCCATCAGTGCGACACTCCCAGATAGGCGTCGATGACATCCTGGTTGTTCTTGACCTCGTCGGGCGGCCCGTCACCGATCTTGCGCCCGTAGTCGAGCACCACCACCCGGTCGGAGATGTCCATGACCACGCCCATGTCGTGCTCGATCAGCGCGATAGTCGTGCCCATCTGGCTGTTCACGTCGAGGATGAAGCGGCTCATGTCCTCCTTTTCCTCGAGGTTCATGCCCGCCATCGGCTCGTCGAGCAGCAACAGGTCCGGCTCCATTGCCAGCGCCCGTCCAAGTTCGACCCGCTTTTGCAGCCCGTAAGGCAGCTTGCCGACCGGGGTCTTGCGGATGTGCTGGATCTCGAGGAAATCGATGATCTCCTCGACCTTGAGCCGGTGCTCGATCTCCTCGTCGCGCGCCGGACCGACATTGAGCACCTGCCAGAAGAAGTTCTTGTGCATCTTCAGCGTCCGCCCCGACATGATGTTGTCGAGCGTCGACATGCCCTTGAACAGCGCCACGTTCTGGAAGGTCCGGGCAATCCCGGAAGCCGCCGCCTCATAGGGCTGCATCCGCGAGCGGGCCTGGCCACGAAATGTGATCACCCCTTCCTGCGGATGATAAAAGCCGTTGATAACGTTGAGCATCGAGGTCTTGCCGGCTCCGTTCGGACCGATGATGGCACGGATCTCGCCCTTGAGAATATCAAACGAGATGTCCGAGATCGCCTTCACGCCGCCGAATGACAGCGAGACATTGTCCACCTTGAGCATCACGTCGCCGGGGTTCAGCCCGTCATCCTCGGCATGCAGCTCGACATGTTGGATCCGCGCGTTCATTCGGCTGCCTCCGGCATTGTGTTCGACACCGGCAGCACTTCCGCATCCGCCACCTTCACGGTGGCCCGGATCACACCCTTGCGGCCATCCTCGAAGGTCATTTCGGTTTCGATGTATTTCTCCGCCGATCCGTCATAAAGCGCCTCGATCAGCGGGCCATAGCGGTCCGCCAGGAAGCTGCGCCGCACCTTCTGGGTCCGGGTCAGCTCCCCGTCATCGGCATCGAGTTCCTTGTGCAGCACCAGAAAGCGCTTGATCTGCGCGCCGGCCATCATCGGTTCGGCCGCGAGGTCCCGGTTCACCTGGTTGATATGGCCGGTCATCATCTCGTAGACCTGCGGCAGGCCCGCCAGTTCCTGGTAGGAGCCGTAGGAGATGTTGTTGCGCTCGGCCCAGTTGCCGACAGCCGTCAGGTCGATATTGAGGAACACGGCGACAAAGTCACGCCCGTCACCGAAGGCCACGGCCTCCTTGATATTGGGGAAGAACTTGAGCTTGTTCTCGATATATTTCGGCGCGTAGAGCGCTCCGGTCGTCAGCTTGCCGACATCCTTGGCCCGATCGATGATCTTCAGGTGACCCTGGGCATCGAAGATGCCCGCATCGCCGGTCATCACCCAGCCGTCAGGCGTCAGCGTTTCCCTGGTCTTTTCCTCGTCGCCGTAATAGCCGGCAAACATGCCCGGAGACTTGAACTGGACCTCGCCATTCTCGGCAATGCGGATCTCCACGTCGGGCGCAGCCGGCCCCACCGTGTCCGGACGGACTTCGCCATCCTTTTGCGCGGTGACATAGAGGAACGCCTCGGTCTGCCCGTAGAGCTGCTTGAGATTGATCCCCAGCGAGCGGAAGAACGAAAACAGGTCCGGCCCGATCGCCTCGCCCGCCGTATAGGCAGTGCGGATCCGGGTGAAGCCGAGCACATTGCGCAGGGGTCCATAGATCAGCTTGTCGCCGATCCAGTAGGATATCCGCCCCGACAGCGGTACCGGCCGGCCTTCGAGGATTTTCTCGCCGTATTTCTTGGCAACACCGAGATAATGGTCGAACAGCCACTTCTTCAGCCGGCTGGCATCCTCCATCCGGATCATCACACTGGTCAGCAGACCTTCAAACACCCGCGGCGGCGCGAAATAGAAGGTTGGCCCGATTTCGCGAAGGTTCTGCGCAACCGTTTCGGGGCTCTCGGGGCAGCTCATGCACAGCCCGACAGCATAGCCCTGGGCGTAGTTGAGATAGTGATCGCCGACCCATGCCAGCGGCAGATAGGCCAGCACCTCGTCGTGTTCAGTCATGTTGTCGAATTTCGCGGTGTCTTCCGCAGCCTTGACCGAAGCTGCCGCCGTCAGCATCACACCCTTCGAACGGCCGGTGGTACCGGACGTGTAGAGGATTGCCGAAATTTCGCTGCCGTCCGACGCCCAGATTCCGGCCTCCCAGTCGGATATGGCCGACGGATTGGCGGAGGCCGCCGCCCGGCCCTTCTCCTGCACATCGGCGAAATCATGCAGGTGCGTGCGCTCGTAATCACGCAATCCACGCGGCTCATCGAAAATGATGTCGGTCAGCGCCGGGATGTCGGATGCGACCGACTGGATCTTGTCCACCTGCTCCTGATCCTGGACCACGGCGAACCGCACACCGGCATGATCGAGCACATAGGCCATCTCTTCGGCCACCGAGTCCGCATAGACGGGAACCGGGATCGCCTTGAGCGATTGCGCTGCGCAGAATGCCCAGTAAAGCCGCGGCCGGTTCGAGCCGACGATGGCGATGCGCTCGCCCTCGGTCAGGCCCATCGCCTTCAGGCCCAGCGCAAATGCGCGGATCTCATCACGCTGCTCGCCCCAGGACCAGGTTTGCCAGATCCCGTAATCTTTTATTCGCATCGCAGGCCGCTCTGCAAAACGCTTGGCGTTCAACAGCATGTACTGCGGAAACGTAACCGGCTTGCCGCCGGCGGTCACGCCTGTGGCTTCCATTCCTCCACTCTCCTCCCTGTCCGGACGGCTTGTCGCAATGTCCGGGCGCATGGCTCTCACCCCATGCAACTGGCCGTTCCCACTGGCCACATTCCCACCGGTTTCAGCCGGTGTTTTCATTTGCGGGACCAGCCCCTGTCCTCTCAGAAGCCGATCCGCAAAGCGATCATCAATTAAATGAACGCTCGTTTACCTTATTCGCCTTTGCTGCCGTTGCAAGTCCTACTTTTGGTGTTTCTCACTCATTTGCCCTGATTATTTCCAGCTGGTCGACCAGAGCGGAAACGCCAAAACGGATCGGATCCGTGGCTGGCACTCCATACTCGCTCTCAAGCCCAGCCAGCAGCGCCCTCGCCTCTTCCTCGCCGAGCTTCTGCGTGTTGACCGCTATTCCGGTGCAGCGAATCGACGGGTTGGTCAGCTTTCCACAAGCGATGGTCATGTCGATCACTTCGCGGATGCTCGGCAGCCCGTGTTTGACGCCGCGCATCATTGTCCGCGTCGGCTCATGGCAGACAATGAAGGCATCTGCCTGCGCGCCGTGCAGAAGTCCGAGCGACACGCCGGCAAAGCTCGGATGAAACAGCGAGCCCTGTCCCTCGACCAGATCCCAGTGGTCCGGCTCTGCGGCAGGCGCGATCCATTCCACCGCTCCGGAAATGAAGTCCGCGGCCACCGCGTCGATCGCCGCACCACGGCCCGAAATGAACACTCCGGTCTGCCCGGTCGCTCGGAAATCTGCCTTCATGCCGCGGGCACGCATTTCGCGTTCCAGCGCGAGCGCCGTGTATTTCTTGCCGACCGAACAATCCGTGCCGACCGTCAGGCAGCGCAGGCCGGGACGCTTGGTTCCCTTGCCGGTGTCAAACCGCTGGTCCGAGAACCGCACGTCGTGCAGCTTGGCGCCGCTGCGCGCCGCGGCATCGCGGATCTCGTCAATCGAGGCAAGCCTTGTGTGCAGTCCGGTCGCCACGTTGAGCCCGGCGTCGAGTGCCGCGACGATCGAGGCAATCCAGTGCGCCGGCAGCACACCGCCGGCATTGACCGCGCCGACCACCATGGTCTTCACGCCTTGTGCCACGGCCTCTTCAATCGAAAGGTCGGGAATGTTTGCGTCCGCCTGGCATCCGTCGAGCCGCAACTGGCCGATGCACCATTCCGGCCGCCAGTCGACAATCCCCAGTCCCGTCTTCGCCGCAAGCGCATCCGGCACGTCGCCGAGAAAAATCAGATAGGGCGGATCGATGACCATCACATACTCCGGACGTTGGGACTGGCTTTAAGCCCCACTGTCCTGCGCCATGCCGGAGCCGTCAAGATGCCATTTGCCGTCTGTGCAGGTTTACCCGCAGCCAACGCTGCTCAAGGGGTGCGCGGCAGGATGAACGCGTCGTAGCAGGGTGTGAGCGTGATCCGCTCGTGTCCGCCCAGAGCCGGCGCATAATGCTCCAGCAGCACGTTCCTAGCATGATGCGTCGGACAGGTCGGCAGCAACACCAGATCGGTCTCGGCCACCGCGTCGCGCGCCTGCCCGTCAAGCTCCGGCACGGCCCTGTTCGGATCAGCGCCGATCGAGACATACCGGGTCCCCTTCCGGTTCAGGATATAGGGAAACGGATTGGCGAAATCGAGACTGAGGATGGTTTCGAACCGCCGCCGGTTTCTCAGCTCATAGGACTTGATCGCCTCGGTCACGCCCTGCATTTCCTGAAGCAGCAGGTACTGGTAGTCCGGGTCGGAAAACAACAGGAACGACGGCAGGATACCATTCTCCGCTATATCCTCGAAGGTTTCGCGCTGGTCGATATAGACCTGCCGGATCCGCTCCGCCCGCGTGACGAAAACATCCTTGGCCGAGACCCGCCCCAGCGGGCCGAGATCGGGCGCATCAAGCGCGACATAGCCCGGCGCCACCGCCAGTGCCCGCGCCGCCTTGTGCAGCACCGTGCTGACATTGGGCAGCACGGTCAGCCCGACCAGCACCACGATAGCCGCGCCAAAGCGCCCGTACCCCGATCGCGGCCTGAGCAGGATTGCCAGCAGTGCCGGCCAGACCATCAGGAAGGCCTGGCTGCCCGTATTCTGCGTCTCGTAGAACAGGCCGCACAAAAGAAGCAGCCCCACCCAGAACCAGTCGGCATCGATCATCCGTGCAACCGGATTTCCATCGGCCCGGCCGCGGGCGGCCGCATGTCCGGCAAGAGCGGCAATCAGCAGCACGATCGCAAGCACCCCGCCGGCGCCGAACACGTTAAAGTGCAGCGATGCCGCCGTCAGGAAGCGCGGCAGCAGCGCATCGGTGTTCTGCGAGGCCAGCACGATGATGTCCTGAACGTAAGGCACGACCAGTCCCGTCGTCAGTTCCGCAATGCCGGTCACACCCACACAGACGAGTGCCGTGGTGACCGCTGTCGACAGCCGGATACGCCCGAGCACGAGGCCAAACAGCAGGATCGGCCCGGCAGCGAGAAACGCGGTGATCTTGCAGAACGCCAGCGCCAGCAGCAGCACGCTCAGCAGCACCGTCTGCAGCACCGGTCCGCGCACGAACAGCACCGTTACCGCCACCAGGTAGATCAGGTGCGCGCCGTGACGGTTGTAGATCCCGAAGGCGTCGGTGCCCGGATAGGGATAGAAATCGACCACATTGTAGGGCAGCGCCGTAAACAGCATCCACGGCGCGAGCAGCCAGAAGGCGACCCTGCCGCCGTGGCGGCCCGCCACGTCCCAGAGAATCAGCGCCATGACCGGCACGGTCACCGGCAGCCAAATCCACTGCGTCAGCAGCACAGGGTTGGCTTGCGGGAACAGGAAGTCGGAAAAAGCTGCAAGGAAGTACTCGCCCGGCCCCACCGGTGCGAAGAAATCGATCGCCGGCCACTGGCCGTTGGCGATCCGGCCGATGGCGTCGTAATAGACCAGAACATCCCAGTACATCGGTCCGATCGGCAGCACCAGCGGCAGCGTCTGCAGCACGAGAAGCACCACCGCGAAGACGATGAGGACCGGGTAGAGCCATATCAGCGCGCGGTGGCCGCGGGCATCCCTACCATCCATCACATTCGTGCTCATGTCGCATCCCGCCCTGATTCTGTCTGCCGCGATACTCGGCGCAATCGAGCGGCAAGGTCAATCGCGCGAGTGCCGCAACCGTTCTCCTGTCACGGGAAAGGCAAGAGCCCTGACGGCCCGGCCGGAGGCCGCGATCATGAGGAGAGAACCTAGAAGCCCTCGCCCTCTTCCTGAATGATTTTCAGGCTGCCGTTTTCGATCCGGTGCACGATCATCCGCCGCTCGATCCGGCCATCGGGCCGGAACCGGAACAGGCCCGTGGCTGCGCGGAACCCCTGGCTCGAGGTCAGGTTCTCGACCGTGATTGCATCGGGCCCTCCGGACCGAACCAGGCCCGCGGCGATGGCGATGGAATCATAACCGATCGCCGCGTCATAGCTCGGCGCACGCCCATACTTGGCCTTGAACCGCTCGGCGATCACGCTGACATCGGTGGTCGAGGGAACGGCCACCATCAGCCCCTGCGCCGAGGGCCGCTTGTAGATCTCTTCGGGAATGAGCGACGTGGCAATGGCGGTGGCGATCGACTGCCCGAACTCGCCCGCAGCAAGAATGTCGATCACCTCGCCGATGGCATCGCCGCCGCCCAGCAGCACGATCGTGTTGGCCTTGGCAAACACCAATTGCCCCTTGGCGAAGGCCGCGCGCAGATTGATGCCGCTCGCCGGATAGGGCACGAAACCGATGGTGTTGCCGCCCTTGAGCTTGATCCCCTCGCGCAAACGCAGCAGGTTTTCCGCCGGGAACCCCGCCTCGTGCACCACCACGATGTTCTTCTGCTTGGCCGCGACCGCGACACCGACGCCCTCGAGCGCGCTGTCGATGGCATCGCCATAGAGCGGCCAGATATGCGTGCCACCGGCAGAATTGTTCGGCACCAGCGCCAGGATCGGCGGCCGCGGCAGGCTGGTGCCGGAGATGATCCGCGACACTTCCGCGTTCGTCGCCGGCCCGATGATCAGCTTCGACCCCGCCGCGCTCGCCGCCTGGACCTTGCTCGCGGCCTGTCCGGAAGTGGACGCAGACGCCTGGAAGTCAATCCTGAGCTGCCCCGCGCCAAGGTCGTCCAGCGCGAGCTTCGCACCATCGGAGATATCGGCGGCTTTCTTGCGCAGCGCGCCATCCGTAGGCAGCAGCATGGTCACCTGCACCGGCCCGTTGCCGTAAGTTGAGCTGCCCAGCGCCGCGACACCCGAATTGGAGGCCGACAGCCCATCCCCAAGGTTCGACGCCTGGCACCCTGCAAGGCCGAGACAGGCCGCCAGGAAAACCGAGCGCACGGACTTTTTCAGCCAGCTCCGCCCGGCGCTCGCCGTACCGTTACTCGAAACGCTTGTCACTGCACCACCCCGACCAATCCGCATACCCGAAACAACCTGTATCATGGCACTACAGCGCCACCTCAATCATGACGCGACGCTGTAGCATTTTGAAACCCGCTGCGTAAGCCCGGCCCTGATCCGGCCCTGATCCGGTTCGGGTCAGGGCCGGATCATGCCGGATCAGATGGTCACCGTGGAGCCTGTGTCGTCATCCACGAGGATCTTGAGCGCTTCGGCACCCGGAGCGGCAGAGAACTGGGCGATCTCGACGAAGTTCTCACCGCCCGTTGTCCCATTAACATCGACCGTCAGGACATTGCCGTCCATTCTGACATAGTCGGTCTCGTTGGTGTCATTGACGACCTGGCCGTCAAGCAGCGCCGAGAGATCCACGACATCGCCTTCGAGGATGTCGTAATCGGCGATGAGATCCTGGATACCGTTGTTAACCGCATCCGAGAGCGCATCGGCATCGAAGACGAAGGTGTCGCCACCGTCCCCGCCGGTCAGGGTATCAAGGCCCAGACCGCCATTGAGGATGTCGTCGCCTTCACCGCCGAACAGCAGATCGTCGCCGCCCAGTCCGAGCAATGTGTTGTCACCACCATTGCCGGTAAGGGTGTTGGCAAGATCATTGCCCGTCCCGTCGGCACTGTTGTGAACCGACATCTGCAGGTCGTCGAACAGGAAGCCCTTGTTCTCGCCGCCGGGTCCGTCCACCGGTGCGCCACCGGCGCTCGGACGGAAGAAGATGCGGCTGGTCTGATTGGCTTCCGCATTGTCCTCATGGGTCCCGCCGACAGTATCGCGATAGTTCTCGAAAGTCGTCGTTGTCCCGATGTGGGCGCCATCAAGGTAAACCTCAATCACGTCGTTGTCCGGGCCATCGGCATAGGTCAGATGGAGTTCGATGTCGTGCCAGTTGCCCAGGCTGACACCGTCCGCCAGCGTCACATTGCCGGTGAAGGCAGCGAAAGCATTGTTGGTCCAGTTGCCATCCAGGAGTGGCTCATTGACGGCAATCCGAATGCCTGCCGCTGTCGCCTCAAGAACCATGAAGTTGTTGCGGTCCGTGGCATTGGCCCGACCAAAATCCACTTCCAGGCGGGAATTGTCGCCTGCCGGATCAACCGGCTTGAAGCGGAACTTGATCGTATGACCATTGAAGTCTGCCGATGTTCCCGGTTCTCCCGCCGTCGCCGGCAGAGCCGCGGAATACGGCCCCGCGAAATCGGTGATCGATGGATCGCTCGACATCCGGAACACCTGGTTGCCGCCATCGTCGACAATGTTCTGATCGCGACCCGGGCCACCGGCCACTGCCCAACCATTCTCGCCATTGGCAATCGGGCCAAGATCGAAGCCTTCGAAATCCTCGAAGCTGCTGGCGCCGTCAAGCAGCGTCAGGGTCTCGACGTGATCCGGCAGGATGTAGCTGTCGGTGGTCCGGACCTCGTCCGTCCCCTCGCCAGCGGCTTCCACAACCGTGTCGTTGCCGTCAACGAGATAGACGTCATCACCATCACCGCCAACCAGCGTGTTGCCGCCGATACGGCCCGATGCGGTGCTGTCGTCGCTCAGCGTGTCGTTGCCGGCCGTCCCGTTGAAGGTGTTGCCTTCAACCAGGTCGGTGGCAAGGGCCGGGTCGTAGTTGAACACCCCGGCGCCGTTGAAGGTATTGCCGGAAATGTCGCCGGCCCAGGAGGCGCCGCCCACGGATCCGATTCCCATGCCTTCGAGAACCTGGTCGGTAAAGGTGTTGCCATTGACCGCCAGGCCGGTTGCACCGGCATAGGCATCGAGCGACATCCCCACGAGATTGCCCTCGTAAAGGTTGTTCTCGACCGTCACATCGGTTCCGCCATTGACATAGGTGCCGGTGTGCCAGCCGGTAAACGCATTGCCGCTCACCGTCAGACCGTCGCCCGAACCCACCGAATGGGTAATACCGCGGGAGACGTCGGCATCGACCACACCGTCTCGGTAGAACACCGAGTTCTCGATGGTCACGTTTGCCGCCTGGACGTGGATGCCGGCATTTTCGAAAGCGCCGCCGGAATTGCCGTTGAGCACCCGGACACCGTCGATGGTGACATCATCGTGAAGAACGATGATCCGACCTTCGATGGTGCTTTCACCTGCGCCGCCAGTCAGATCGCGTGCTGCATCAGTACCAACCACGCCGCCATTGGCGCCAATGATCGTCACCAGCTTGCTGATCGTCAGGTCCTCGGTAAAGGTGCCTGCCCGCAGCATGATGGTGTCGCCGTCCGATGCATTGTCGATCGCTTCCTGGATCGACATGCCTTCGGCCACGATGAAGGTGGTGCCGAGTTCCGCATCGACATCGTCCGGACCAAGCGGACCGGTGATCACCGAGGCGGTGTTCCCGCCACCCAGGAGCTGCAGGTTCAGTGCAAAGGCAACCGCATCCGCTTCGGAGCCGAAGAAGAAGGTGAAGTCTTCGCCGCGGTTGTCTCCACCATCGCGATGCGCTTCGTTCTGCACCGCGTAGACACCGCCCGGGAAGATGCCGCCGAAGTCGATGTTCTCGACCGAGGTGACACCCTCTTCGTCCGCGTAGATGCCGATCGGCTCACCATGGCTGTAGCTGCCATTGAAGGTGACGTCGTTGGTGCCGGGATCGTAGCTGCGGCCCGCCGAGTAGAGACCGACCGAACCCCAGTTGTTGCCGGTGGTCGTGATATCGGTGAGCACGATACCGGTCGAGTCCGACAGGGCGATGCCGACGCCGGCAGTCCCCATGCCGTCAGCCGTCACATTGGTCAGGCTCGAGTTGTCAACGCCGTTCAGATCGATTTCGGACCGTCCCGCACCCTGAACCGTCACGTTTTCCAGCTGGAAGCCGGTCAGCGTGTCGGCTGGAATGCCGGTTCCCGGGTCAACCTTGAAGCCGTAATGCGTCGTCGCCGATGCATCCAGCGTCAGGTCGCTGATGTGGACATTGTCGGCAGTCACGTGAATGCCGTAGCCCGCAGTTGCGGTCTTGAGCGTCACCTCTCCTTCGCCGGCGCCGATGATGGTCAGCGACTTGGAGATGTTGAGCTGTCCTGCCAGCGTGTATTCGCCGGCCGCGATCCGCACCGTGTCACCCGATGTCGACGCGGCAATCGCCGCCTCGATCGTGGCATAGCTGGTCACTGCACCTGACGTGCCGTTGACCACCTGAACCGGGTCGATGGGCACATCGCCATCTGCGAAACGAACAGTCTCGACGCTGGTGGTGATGGTCGTCACGGCTCCGGTAGCTGTGTGGGTGATGGTGACGGTTCCGTCTCCGTTCACGACGCGTGTGTACTCGGCCTGATTGCCCGAAAGCACGACCCGGTCATTGCCAGCACCGCCATCAAAGCTGTCGTTGCCGTCACCGGTGACAAAGACATCATCGCCCGCACCGCCGGAGAACTCGTCATCGCCGCCACCCGAGGTGAACGTGTCGTTGCCGTCGCCGCCGTTGAAGACGACGCGGTGGCCGCTGGTGATGCCCGAGGCATCGACAGTGTCGTTGCCGACACCGCCGTTCACGGTAATGGTGTTCACATTCAGCGCCGTGCCGCCAAGCGGGGTGGTCACGTTCACCGTGTCGCCGCCCGAGCCGAGATTGAGGACGATGTCCTCGATCTCGTCCATGCGCACGGAGCCGCCGCTGCTCACAGACACCTCGATGTCCGTGTTGTCCACGCCCGGCGCCTGCGGCGTGATTTCCGAACCGCCAGCAACCGCGCCGACCGTGAAGGTCGCCGAAGCCCCCGTGTTGGTGAGAACCACCGTATCCGTGTCGGAATCGGGGCCGGAAACTGGACCGGCATTGCCGCCGTCAACGCGGTCAGTGCCGTCGCCGGTTGACCACAGGAACGTGTCATCGCCTGCCCCGCCGATCAGCGTGTCGCTGCCGGTACCGCCGCGGATCACGTCATTGCCGGAAGACCCGGTGATCGTGTCAGAGCCGCTCTCGCCGTCAATCCGCACGATGCCGCTCAGCATGGTCTGGCTGAAGTCCAGATTGTTGTTCGAATTGTCGCCGCGGATCGTGACATTGTCGAAGCCGCCCGAACTGATCTCCTCGACCGCACCGGCCGCGAAGTGAATATCGATGCCGATTGCAACATCGTCTTCCGTCGCCAGGATCCGGTCCGTGCCGTCGCCACCATCGAAGGTGTCGACGCCATCGCCCAGATCGACCAGGAAGTCGTCATCGCCGTCGCCGCCATTCAGCGTGTCGGAGCCGGTGCCGCCGCGGATCACGTCATTGCCGGAAGACCCGGTGATCGTGTCAGAGCCGCTCTCGCCGTCAATCCGCACGATGCCGCTCAGCATGGTCTGGCTGAAGTCCAGATTGTTGTTCGAATTGTCGCCACGGATCGTGACATTGTCGAAACCGTTTGCACCGATTTCCTCGACCGCACCGGCCGCGAAATTGATATCGATGCCGATCGCTACATTGTCCTCTGCTGCAAGGATCCGGTCCGTGCCGTCACCGCCATTGAAAGTGTCGACGCCGCCATCCGGACCGATCAGGAAGGTGTCGTTGCCGCCACCGCCATTCAGGGTGTCCGTCCCGCTCTCGCCAACGATGATGTCATTGCCATCGCTGCCGTTGACCGTGTCGTTGCCACCGCGCGCAAGCACCAGATAGGCGTCTGTGGTCGCGCCACCGGCCGCGGTTGCAACATCCAGGAGGTTGTTACCCGAGGTCCCGACCAGCACCTTGTCGAACGGCAGGAAGCTGTCACCGATGGTGACGCCCTTGATGATCGTCTCGAAGCCTTCTGCCGAGAAGTCGAGGCCTGCGGCATTCACCGTGCCGTTGACGCCCGAACCCGCCACCAGGGCATCGATCTGGGTGATCAGGCTGCTGTCGGCAGCCTGGGCCAGCGTCAGCGCGATCCTGAGCGTGTCGGTGCCATTGCCGCCACGGTAGACCACATGGTCGCTCGTCGTCTGCGATGTGGTCACCACATCGTTGCCGCCGGAAGCATCGACGATGACACCGTTGATCAGCTGCACGTCGCGGAAGTCGAGATCGTTGACGGCATTGGTGCCCAGCACGCGGACATTGGCGCCGCCATTGGCATCAATCACCTCGATACCGGTCAGCCCCTGCGAGAAGTCGCCGGAGACATTGATCCGCGTGTTGGTGTTGGTCGCCAGGATCGTGTCGGTGTCGGAAGCCGAACCCGTGTCGGTGATCGTGTCGATGCCGTCATTTGAGCCGAAGTGGTAGGTGTCCGAGCCTTCGCCGCCATCGAGGATGTCGTTGCCGGCATCGCCGCGGATCACATCGTCGCCGTCACCGCCATTGATGGTGTCGTTGCCCGAGCCGCCGCGGATCTCTTCGCCAGCGGACGTGCCGGTGATGGTGTCATCGCCGCCCTGGCCGTCAATATAGGCGATGTCCGTCAGCGTCACGGCGGAGAAGTCAAGCACGTTGCCGCTGTTGTCGCCACGGATGGAGACACCCGAATTGCCATTGCCGCTGATGGCTTCGATGCCATTGTCGGAACCGAAGTCGCCGGAGATCCCGATCCGGGTGTTGTCCGACAGCGCCACGATCGTGTCGGTGTCGCTGCCCGAACCATTGTCGTCGAAGATGTCGTAGCCGTGACCGGAACCCGAAACCTGATAGGTATCGGAGCCGTCACCGCCATCCATCGTGTCATTGCCCGCGCTGCCGCGGATCACGTCCGCAGCGGAGGACCCGATGATGGTGTCGTCACCATTCTGGCCATCGATATAGTCGATGCCGGTCAGCGTCATGCCCGAGAAATCAAGCGTGCTGCCGCTGTTGTCGCCACGAATGGTAACGCCGTTGTTGCCATTGGCGGTGATCGTCTCGATGCCCGCAACTGAGCCAATAAACTCACCGGCAAGGCCGATCCGCGTATTGTCAGACAGAGCCACGATCGTATCGCTGCCGCCGGCGCTGTCCTCATAGGTGTCATAGCCATGACCACCGCCGGAAACCTGGTAGGTGTCATCGCCTGCGCCACCCCGGAGGATGTCGTTGCCCGCGCTGCCGCGGATCGTATCATCACCGGATGTGCCGATGATGGTATCGTCGCCGTTCTGGCCATCGATATAGTCGATGTCGGTCAGCGTCATGCCCGAGAAATCAAGCGTGCTGCCGGTATTGTCGCCGCGAATGGTAACGCCGTTGTTGCCATTGGCGGTGATCGTCTCGATGCCCGCAACTGAGCCGATAAACTCGCCGGCAAGACCGATCCGGGTGTTGTCCGAAAGAGCCACGATCCTGTCGTCGCCGCCGGCGCTGTCCTCATAGGTGTCATAGCCATGACCACCGCCGGAAACCTGGTAGGTGTCATCGTCTGCGCCACCCCGGAGGATGTCGTTGCCGCTACCGCCACGGATCGTGTCTTCCACCCCGGTACCGGTGATGGTGTCTGCACCGTTGCCGCCGTCAATGAAGGCTATGTCGGTCAGGCTCACGCCAGAGAAGTCGAGCGTATTGTCGCTATTGTCACCCGAGATATAGACGCCATTGTTGTTGTCGCCGGTGATCGCTTCGATGCCGTTGTCGGAACCGAAGTGACCGGAAATCCCGATGCGGGTGTTGTCGGACAGCGCCACGATCGTGTCCGTGTCGCTCGCCGAACCATTGTCGTCATAGATGTCATACCCGTGACCGGTACCGGACACCTGGTAGGTATCCGAGCCTTCTCCACCATCGAGCGTATCGTTGCCGCCATTGCCGCGAATGACGTTTGCGCCATCATTGCCGGTGATCACATTGACAGCGTTGTTGCCGATCACCTCGAACGGTGCATCGCCGAGCAACGTCAGCGTGGTAACGCCGCCGCCAAGCGTGAAGACATTGCCGGTGTCGTCGGTACCGCCCTCGATCTTCAGATTGTCCTTGGAGATCGTCAGCGACTGGCCGGTGACGGTTCCGAACAGGTTGATGCGGAACCCAGGCACCGTGCCTGCATCGTCATGCGCAAGCTGCAGCGTTGCAAAGGTGCCCACCAGCGAGTCGCTGGCATCATAGACGTGAACCGGCATCGTCAAGTCGATCAAGGTCCCGCCGATGTTCAGGAGCTCGACATTGGCCTCGGCGGTATCGACCGCACCGCTCACGGTATGTGTAATGGTCACCGTTCCGTTGGATGCAACGGCAATGCTGTAGTCGGAGAATGCTCCGGTCGCGATGTAGGTGTCGATGCCGTCGCCGCCGTCGAAGGCGTCACTGCCCGCACCGGACGTGAATGTGTCGTCCCCATCATTGCCGTTGAAGACGACCCGATGATTGCTGGTGATACCCGAGGCGTTGACTGCGTCATTGCCGGTTCCGCCATTGACGGTGATCGTCGTCGTGTCGAGCGCCGTGGTCGAGAAATCGCCGGTGATGGTGACGCTGTCGCCAGCGCCGCCGAGATTGAAGACGATGTCCTCGATCTCGTCGGCACGGATCGTCTCCGTTCCGGCGGAGATCAGGATATCGGTCGCGTCAGTGCCCGTGACCGGAACGATATTGGGTCCGACAGCCGCGACATTGACCGCAAAGGCGGTTGCGCCACCCGTGTTGGTAATATCGAGCGTGTCAGCGACGGTGTGAGAACCACCGTCTACGATGTCGTTGCCGTCGCCGGTCGACCAGGTGAAGGTATCGTCACCCGCAGCGCCCTTCAGCGTGTCGTTGCCGGTTCCGCCGATGAGGGTATCGTCGCCGCCACTTCCGAGCAGCAGGTCATTGCCCGCACCGCCATCAAGCGTGTCGTTACCGGCATTCCAGGTCGAGCTGACGCTGTCGTCGCCAATCAGAACGTCATCCTGATCGCCGCCAGTGAGCGTATCCGAATTCTGGAAACCGATGAGTATCGAGCGTTCGCCGTTGTTGCCGACCAGGGTGTTGACCGCGTTTGAACCGCGAACCAGTGTGAAGGTGCCCTCGGCAAACGAAAGCTTCTCGACATCCGTGAACACCTTGGTCTGACCATCGCCATTCGGGCGGGTGTCAATGACAAGCGTGAATGTCGGATATCTCTCGAAGCTGTAGTCTTCCACCGAACCGGTAAACACGGCCGTGTCTGTTTCCGAACCACCATGCAGCTCATCATTGCCCGCGCCGCCGATCAGGATGTCGTCGCCTTCGCCGCCATTGACGATGTCGTTGCCGCCGCCGCCGGCCAGCAGGTCATTGCCCTCCGTACCGGTGATTGTCTCGGCAACCGGTGTTCCGTTGACGATGGCGCTCAGCACCACGCCATTATAGGCAAACAGCGGATGGGTCGGGTTGGAAACATTGACCGCCGTCGTGTTGACCAGTGTGACGCCCGAGAGGTTGACCGTACCATCGGCGCCGGTGGTGTTGAAAGCCCCCGGATAGCCGGCAACGTCAGCCGGAGTGCCGGCGGGGTTGTCGATCGTCGGGTTGATATAGGTGGCATAGCCCCACCCTGCGGCCACGGTTCCGGTCACGCCGCTCAGCGAGAGGCCGTTGAGGTTGGTGTAGCCCTGGATGTAGACACCGACCTTGGCAAATGCGCCGTTCACTTCGACCGTGTCGATGACCACGGTGCCGATCGGGTCGTTCACATCGTAATCGGCCTGTTCGAACCCGGCGATCTGGATCGCCGTGTCGGCAGTGCCGGTTGCATTGTTGATGGTGACGTTCTGGATCGTGGCGTCGCCGCGATACTCGAACAGCACGATGTCGCCATCGCCATTGCTGCTGCCGTCGCCATTGTCGGCGAAGCTCGATCCCGAAACCGTGACCTTTCCGATGCCATCCGATTTGCCGTTCACGAACACGCCGTGCTGTGAATTGCCGCTGAACGAGGAATTCAGGATTTCGAGATGGCCAAGCGTTACCGCGCCGCTGGCCGACACGCCGTTGGTGCCGCCCTGGAAGCCGATTCCGTCGATCGTCACGGTACCTGCGCCGATATTGCCGGACACGGTGAGACCCGTGCCGCTCGCCGGATCGATGATGACGTTTGCCGCGCCGCCCATTCCGATCAGCGTGATTGCCTCATCGACGACCACATTTTCGGCATAGGTGCCTTCCGCGATCAGGATGGTGTCGCCATCCACGGCCGCATCGACTGCGTCCTGGATGGAGGCGAAACCGCCATTGCCAACCAGCAGGAAGCGGCCCGTTGCAGCCCCCACCGGATCCGTGCCCTCGACAATCTGCACGCCGGTCAGCGTGTCGGTGCCTTCACCGAAGCCGTTGGCATTGATCTCCCAGCCCGGGATGCCGGCACTGTTGGGATCGGCATCCGTGATGGTGGTGAAGTTCCCGACCGTCAGCTCGCCATTGTAGATGGCGGTATCTGTACCGCCGCCGCCGATCAGCGCATCGTTGCCGGCGCCGCCTTCAAGCGTGTCGTCGCCGATCTCGCCTGCAGCGCTGCCGGTTGGCTTGTCCGCGCCATAAAGCTGGTCGTCGCCTTCGCCGCCGCGCAGCGTGTCGTTGCCGCCCTTGCCCATGATCCGGTCATTGCCGGAGGTACCGGTGATGGTCTGGTCGACCGCCGGCTGGCCGGACTTGTCGCCCTGGATTTCCGTGTGGATATCCGAACCGGCAGGCAGCGTGATGGTGAAGCCCGACACGTTGATCTGCAGGTCTGTGACGCCATCGATGTTGAACAGCGGGCCCCAGTTGCTGACAGCGCCCGACAGGTCCAGGTCGGGGACGGAAAGACCGTCGATCTCGCTGAAGTTGAAGATCGCAATCGGGTTCTTGTGATAGGCCCCGGTAACCGTCACGTCATCGAACACGACGGTGCCGATGTTCGGCGCGGTGAACGGCGTCGCGGGGTTGCCACTGCCATTGTTCACGTAACCGGTGATTTCGACGGCATTGTCGGGCCGGTCGTTCTGGGCCGTGGCAGGCGTTGCTCCCTCGAACGTCACGCCCTGGAACAGGGCATTGCCCTCGTAGCCAAACAGCTTGACGTGGGCCGCGCCCTGGAAGTTGTTCTGGAAGCCGTTGTTGGAGAAATCCGTGTCGACAACTTCCAGCGAAGTGATGCCGGCAACGATCGGCGCATCGCCGTCATTGTCCGGATCATCGCCCACGAGATAGATTCCGTGCTGCGAATTGCCGCTGATCTCGCTGTTCACGATCGTCAGCTTGCCGGCATTGGCCGAGGTCTCGACAAAGATGCCGTTGGTGCCGCCGATCAGATCGATGTTATCGATCGACACGTTTCCGCCAGCCAGATCGCCGGTCAGCGTCACCGCCGTGCCCGAAGCCGGGTCAATCGTGACCGCCCCGATGCCGACAAAGGACAGCGCCTTGGTGACGGACAGATTCTCGGCGTAGGTGCCTTCCGCGATCAGGATGGTGTCGCCATCCACGGCCGCATCGACTGCGTCCTGGATGGAGGCGAAACCGCCATTGCCAACCAGCAGGAAGCGGCCCGTTGCAGCCCCCACCGGATCCGTGCCCTCGACAATCTGCACGCCGGTCAGCGTGTCGGTGCCTTCACCGAAGCCGTTGGCATTGATCTCCCAGCCCGGGATGCCGGCACTGTTGGGATCGGCATCCGTGATGGTGGTGAAGTTCCCGACCGTCAGCTCGCCATTGTAGATGGCGGTATCTGTACCGCCGCCGCCGATCAGCGCATCGTTGCCGGCGCCGCCTTCAAGCGTGTCGTCGCCGATCTCGCCTGCAGCGCTGCCGGTTGGCTTGTCCGCGCCATAAAGCTGGTCGTCGCCTTCGCCGCCGCGCAGCGTGTCGTTGCCGCCCTTGCCCATGATCCGGTCATTGCCGGAGGTACCGGTGATGGTCTGGTCGACCGCCGGCTGGCCGGACTTGTCGCCCTGGATTTCCGTGTGGATATCCGAACCGGCAGGCAGCGTGATGGTGAAGCCCGACACGTTGATCTGCAGGTCTGTGACGCCATCGATGTTGAACAGCGGGCCCCAGTTGCTGACAGCGCCCGACAGGTCCAGGTCGGGGACGGAAAGACCGTCGATCTCGCTGAAGTTGAAGATCGCAATCGGGTTCTTGTGATAGGCCCCGGTAACCGTCACGTCATCGAACACGACGGTGCCGATGTTCGGCGCGGTGAACGGCGTCGCGGGGTTGCCACTGCCATTGTTCACGTAACCGGTGATTTCGACGGCATTGTCGGGCCGGTCGTTCTGGGCCGTGGCAGGCGTTGCTCCCTCGAACGTCACGCCCTGGAACAGGGCATTGCCCTCGTAGCCAAACAGCTTGACGTGGGCCGCGCCCTGGAAGTTGTTCTGGAAGCCGTTGTTGGAGAAATCCGTGTCGACAACTTCCAGCGAAGTGATGCCGGCAACGATCGGCGCATCGCCGTCATTGTCCGGATCATCGCCCACGAGATAGATTCCGTGCTGCGAATTGCCGCTGATCTCGCTGTTCACGATCGTCAGCTTGCCGGCATTGGCCGAGGTCTCGACAAAGATGCCGTTGGTGCCGCCGATCAGATCGATGTTATCGATCGACACGTTTCCGCCAGCCAGATCGCCGGTCAGCGTCACCGCCGTGCCCGAGNTGATGCCGGCAACGATCGGCGCATCGCCGTCATTGTCCGGATCATCGCCCACGAGATAGATTCCGTGCTGCGAATTGCCGCTGATCTCGCTGTTCACGATCGTCAGCTTGCCGGCATTGGCCGAGGTCTCGACAAAGATGCCGTTGGTGCCGCCGATCAGATCGATGTTATCGATCGACACGTTTCCGCCAGCCAGATCGCCGGTCAGCGTCACCGCCGTGCCCGAGGCCGGGTCAATCGTGACCGCCCCGATGCCGACAAAGGACAGCGCCTTGGTGACGGACAGATTCTCGGCGTAGGTGCCGGCGTGGATCTCCACCGTGTAACCGTCGAGCGTCGAGCCCGCATCGATTGCAGCCTGGATCGTGGCATAGGTGCCGATCAGGTTTCCGGATCCGTCGAACACCATGACATCGGCGGTCAGGTCGAGATCAACACCATTGCTGCCGAAATCGATACCCTCGATGCCATAGAGCGCATCGACCTTGCCGTGTGCGATGTCTTCGACCCGCCAGCTGCCATCGGTCTCGCGGGTGACGTTGTAGTCACCGGCAACACCGTCATAGAGCGCCGTGTCGCTCTCGCCGGACTGAGCCAGCACGTTCGAAGCAACGCCGAGGTCGGTCTCGTTACCGTACAGCGTATCGCTGCCGCCGCCGCCCTTCAGTGCGTCGTTGCCGGAGCCGCCGATCAGGATGTCGGCATTGCTGCCGCCATTGTAGCCCGTGTCGCCGATCAGCGTGTCGTCGCCGCCCATGCCGCGCAGAATATCGTCATTGTTGCTGCCGATGAGAACGTTGGCATTGCCGTCGCCGGTAAAGTCGGCGGTGGAATTGTGCGCCGCTGTCACGTTCTCGAAGCCCGAGATCGTGTCACCGGTCAGTTCGCCACCCGAGACCGTGTTGGTGGTCAGGTTGACGGTGTGGATCACCGAGGCATTGCCGCCGACCGACAGCCGCAGCGTGTCGATACCCGCGCCGCCGGAAAGCACATCCGCTCCTGCGCCGCCGTCGATGATATCATTGCCGTCATTGCCAGAGATCGTGTCGTTGCCTTCACGGCCCGACAGGATGTCGTCACGACCCGATCCGACGATCACGTTGTCCAGGCTGCTGCCGTTGACGATGCTGGCAGCGCCGCCGCTCACATCGGCCGCATTGAGGATAATGTTCTCGATTTCGGTGAAGGTCGCCCCGTGCGCCGCGTAACCGCCCGCGCCGCTGGTCAGATCAACGGTAACCTTGCCGGTCAGAGCCGACAGGTCAACCGTGTCGACACCGGCGCCGCCGTCGAACGTGGTTCCGCCGCCATCGACCAGGTAGTCGTTGCCGGCACCGCCGCGCAGCGTATCGGTGCCCGCGCCGCCGATCAGCAGGTCGTCGCTGTCGTCACCAACAAACACGTTGTTGCCGCCAAGTCCCTGCATGCCAATGTCCTGCGGACCGGTTCCGATCGCGTTGGTCACGCTCAATGGCAGGCTGGAAAGGTCCAGATCCCCGTCAATGCCGTCAATGGACAGGCCAAACCAGTCAGCCGTGACATTGATCGTCAGCCCGGTGCCGATGATGTTGAGACCATTGGCATTGGCAAAATTGTAAATCGCCACGCCGACCTTGGAATAGGTACCGGTGACGCTCACGCCGTCGAGCGTAACCGTGCCCATCGGCTGGAACGGCGCATTGACGCCGCGGAACTGGATGCCGTTTTCGGCTGCAGCCCCAGGGTTTTCCACCGTGACACCGGTCAGCGTGATGTTGCCATTGTACTGGTAGAACGAGACCGGACCTTCGCCCGCGCCGCCCGATTCGGTTGTCGCGTTGCCCGTGAAGACGACGGTATCGAGGCTGATTGCCGCCACGCCGGTGGCGTTGCTGACATGCAGACCGTTGTACTTGCCGCCGGTCACGGTACCGTTTTCAAGGCTGATGCTGTCATAGACCGCGGACGAATTGACCAGAATGACCTGGTTGCCCGCACCGGTGAAGTCGATGTTGTCGATGCTCAGCATCTGGCCTGCGCCGCCGCCATTCACCGTCAGGGCAATGCTGCCTGCGCCGTTAACCGTGACATTGCCGACCCCCTTGAGGGTGATCCCTTCGGATACCGTCAGGTTCTCGGCATAGATGCCTTCATGCACTTCCACCGTGTAACCGGCATCAGCAGCGGCGATGCCGGCAGCGATGGTTGCAAAGGTCCCGACAAGGTTGCCCGCTCCATCGAACACGAAGACATTGGCCAGCAGGTCGAGATCGACACCGTCATTGCCGAAGTCGATGCCTTCGATGCCGTAGAGGGAATCGGTCTCGCCTGCGCCGATGTCTTCAACCCGCCAGCTGCCATCGAGTGCGCGCGTGACATTGTAGTCCGTTGCCACGCCATCGAAGACGGCTACGTCATTTTCACCCACCTGCGCCAGAACGTTCGAGGAGACGCCGAGGTTGGTCGCGTTGCCGTAGAGCGTGTCGTTGCCACCGTCTCCCTTGAGAGTGTCGTTGTCGGTGCCGCCGATCAGCGTGTCTGCGCCGCCATTGCCGGTAAGCGCGTCGCTTCCCGCACCGCCATTGATGGTGTCGACACCGCTGGTGCCGGTCACGTCGTCATTGCCGCTGCCGGTGGTGATGTTCATGGCGCCGGAGCTGGAAAAATTGTTGGTCTCCAGGCTGCTCAGATCAATGGTGATGTCGGAAGTGACGTTTCCGAAATTGATGTCGCCGATGACATTGTTGAATTCGTTCCCGCTGATGCTGGCAATTACCGGTCCGCCAGTGATCGCATCGATCTGCAGGCCGTAGGCGATCTTGGTGAAGGTGTTGCCCGAGATCGAACCTGTCGCTTCATCGTAGGTGGCGAGCCTGATCGCCGAACCAAGCGAAGGACCGAAGCTGTTGTTGTCGATGGCCAGGTCAACGCCCGCACCGTCCGACTGGATCGCCGGATTCCAGTTGGTGTTGTAGTGGCCGTTGGCCGCACCACCGAAGGCATTCTGCGTGATGCTGACCTCTCCGGTTGCGTTCACCGTCAGGTAGATGCCGCGGTCGCCATTGGCGCCGCCCGTGCTGGTTGCGTCGAACACGCTGTTTTCAACGGTTACATTCGCGCCGCCATCTACGGTCACGCCATCAAACTGCGCACCCGGGCCGCTGGTGTTGGAAATCTCCACGCCGTTGATGACAACCGTACCGGTCGCCGCCGTCACGGTGATCTCGCCCTCAAGGACGGATTCCGCCCCTCGTGCGCCGTTGCCGGCCGTGCCCCAGTTCGCACCGAGGATCGTTACCGCCTTGTCGATGGTCGTGTCACCGGCAAAGGTGCCGGCCGCGATCATGATCGTGTCGCCGGCAGTCGCCGCGTTCACGGCCGCCTGCAGGCTGTCGAAGCCACCGTTGCCGACGAGCAGGATATTGCCGCCCGCATGCTGGATGATCTCGATCTCGATCAGGCCGTCAGAACCCTCCGTGCCGCCGGTCGCAACCGTCCAGCCGGTCTGGTCGCCGCCCGTCGCCGGGTCGGCATCGGCGACAAAGGCCACCATGCCCGGCATCACGGTCTGGGTGTAGACCGCGGTATCGGTGCCGGTGCCGCCGTCGAGCAGGTCGTCGCCATTGCCGCCGGTCAGCGTGTCGTTGTCCTGGTCGCCATACAGCCGGTCCGCGCCCGAGCCGCCCGAAAGCATGTCGTTGCCGGTGCCGCCGTGCAGTTCGTCGGCATTGTTGCCGCCGCGCAAATCGTCATTGCCGCCATTGCCGAAGATCTGGTCCGAGCCGCCGCCGCCATTGATGGTGTCGTCCATGTCGCCGCCGTTGACGACGTCGCTGCCGTTGCCGGCATTGAACACCTTGCCCGGGCCATATTCGCCCGCCAGAACATCGCCGGCATCCGGCAGCGTCACGATATCATCGCCATCCATGGCGTCGAGATAGTTGCCGTCCTGCGCGTCTGCGGCGGTAAGCCCCCCGGCATTGCTCAGATCGACCGTCTCGCCATTGTCGGTGAACAGCACGTCATTGGCGCCGTTGACGGTGACCGTGATCGTCTGTGTCGCCGTACCGCCCTTGCCGTCGGATACCTCGACCACATACTCGATCTCGACGGTTTCTCCCGTCTTCAGATAGTCGAAGAAATCGTCGCTTGCGGTGAATGCCCAGTTGATGCTGCCACCGGTGGTAGCACCTGTCGAGGACACCGACCCTGCAACGCTCATCAGCGCGAGTGCTGCTGCCTCGAAGGCAGGCTTGGTGTAACCGCCGATTTCACCGCTTGTCTGGGTGGCCGAGACGACGCGGAACGTCTGCGTGTCGGTGACATCGACATCGTTGAAGGCGAGCGATCCGTTCAGCGAACCGCCGGTCAGCACGCCCTGACCGGTGGCGCCGGCCACATCGACGGCTTCCGCATAGGTGACGGCGACCGGACCATCGGTGATCACCGGCGCATCATTGGTGCCGGTGATCGTGATGGTTACGGTGACCGTATCGGTCGCCAGGTGAGGATCGGTGACCGTCGCGACGAAGCTGTCGGTGACGATCTGCCCTTCTGAGAGCTCCTGCGTCGAGGCAAGGCTGTTGTCGAGCTTGTAGACCCATTCGCCGGTGTTGGCGTCGATCGAGAACGTGCCGTAGGTGCCGGTCGCATTGCCCGACCACAACAGCTGCGCCGTTTCGCCATTGTCGACGTCGGTGGCCGTCAGCTGGCCCGATGCCGCCTCGACATAGCCATTGGCGATGTCGAATGCGCGTGCCGCCGCATCAGAGGCGTTTTCATTGCCCGAGAAGTAGGGACGGGTCAGGAGATTGGCGTCAACGCCGGTGACCAGGCTGGTCAGCGTGGTTTCAAGCGCATCGCCGCCGAAACGCTGCGCAATCGCCGCACTGGTGACGTTGCCCAACAGGTTGTCATGCAGGCTCTGCACCCGGTTCGGTGCAGTGCCCGGATCGCCATTGTCGGGCGTGTACTTCGCCGTCACATCGACGAGCGGGCTGATCGTGCCGGCCTTGAGCAGGCCGGCATAGGCTGCGCCGAGACGGATGAAGGCCTCATTGATCGGATCCTGCGTCGGACCGCCATTGACGTAATTGTCGTCAAGGTAATCCCAGATCACCGCGATCGCCTCGGCATCGTCGCCGAGCTCGGTGGTGATCGCCGTCAGCGCGGCCTCGAGCCCCGAACCGTCGGCCTGCAGCCCGTCCAGAAGCGCCTGCGAGCCAGCCGTCAGCACCACATCCGAGCTCAGCGAACCACCAAAGCCCGCCTCATTGATATCGGCAATGTCGCCGCTCTCGGTGACTGAACCCGTGATAACCGAAGTTGCGTCGATCACCGGAACATCGTTGGTGCCGGTGATGGTGATCACCAGGTTCTGGGCGCCGACATTGCCCTGGCCGTCATCGACCTGGGCGACATAGGTCAGCACAAGGTTCTCGCCTTCGCGCAGCCAGTCGAGATCGGCGGCGGCCGGATCCCAGGTCCAGTTGATGGTCTGGGTCTCGCCATCGGAGATAAGCGCATCGAAGCTGATCGCGCCCTCGGCGATCAGGGCTGCGACATCGACCGAGTCCTCGGCGGGAACCGTGCCGGTGCCGTTGTAGTTGGCGGTCGCATCGCCGGTCACCGTGACCGTCAGCGTGTCGCCAAGGTCCTGGTCGGTGATGGTGATGGTGCCGACCGTCGCCGGGATGTCCTGCGTCGAGCTGTCGCCGGCGACCTCCAGGATCGCAGCCGGATTCGTGGCCCCCTCGATCACCGGAACGTCGTTGGTGCCGGTGATGGTGATCACCAGGTTCTGGGCGCCGACATTGCCCTGGCCGTCATCGACCTGGGCGACATAGGTCAGCACAAGGTTCTCGCCTTCGCGCAGCCAGTCGAGATCGGCGGCGGCCGGATCCCAGGTCCAGTTGATGGTCTGGGTCTCGCCGTCGGAGATAAGCGCATCGAAGCTGATCGCGCCCTCGGCGATCAGGGCTGCGACATCGACCGAGTCCTCGGCGGGAACCGTGCCGGTGCCGTTGTAGTTGGCGGTCGCATCGCCGGTCACCGTGACCGTCAGCGTGTCGCCAAGGTCCTGGTCGGTGATGGTGATGGTGCCGACCGTCGCCGGGATGTCCTGCGTCGAGCTGTCGCCGGCGACCTCCAGGATCGCAGCCGGATTCGTGGCCCCCTCGATCACCGGAACGTCGTTGGTGCCGGTGATGGTGATCACCAGGTTCTGGGCGCCGACATTGCCCTGGCCGTCATCGACCTGGGCGACATAGGTCAGCACAAGGTTCTCGCCTTCGCGCAGCCAGTCGAGATCGGCGGCGGCCGGATCCCAGGTCCAGTTGATGGTCTGGGTCTCGCCGTCGGAGATAAGCGCATCGAAGCTGATCGCGCCCTCGGCGATCAGGGCTGCGACATCGACCGAGTCCTCGGCGGGAACCGTGCCGGTGCCGTTGTAGTTGGCGGTCGCATCGCCGGTCACCGTGACCGTCAGCGTGTCGCCAAGGTCCTGGTCGGTGATGGTGATGGTGCCGACCGTCGCCGGGATGTCCTGCGTCGAGCTGTCGCCGGCGACCTCCAGGATCGCAGCCGGATTCGTGGCCCCCTCGATCACCGGAACGTCGTTGGTGCCGGTAACCGTCACCGTCACCGTCTGCGTCACGGTGAAGATGCCGTCATTGATCTGAACGTCGAAAGACAGCGTGATAACATCGCCCGCGGCGAGGAAATCGACGGCGGCATTGCCGACCTGGTAGGTCCAGTCGATCGAGCCGCCTGCAGCCGTGGTCGATTCGACCGTGATCCCGCCGGGCGTGTCGAGGCTGAAGCCGGCGAGCAACGCATCAAGCTGTGCGGCGGTGAGCGAGCCACCGCTCTTGAGCACCTGGGAGACCACGTTGCTCGCTGCAATTTCGGCGGTGCGGGTCTCGCCGAAATCCGGATCAAAGAAGGTGATCGAGCCGGTGGCGGCAACAGGATCAGCGTCCACGCCGCCCGGATTGTCGACCGATTCGACGATGCCGCCGGTTGAAACGCCGCCGGTCAGCACCGAAGCGATGTTGCCGGTGTCCTCGTCGAACGCGGCTGCGGCTCCGCCATCTCCGCCACCCGAAGTGTCACCCAGCAGGCCCAGAGTCTCCAGCCCGTCGCCGGCAATGGAGGCACCGCTCGAATCCTCGAATTCTCCGCCCGAACCTGTCGGTGACTGCGGCGAGACCGAAAGCGTGTTGCCGGGGCCTGCCGCGACGTTGAAGCCGCTGGTTTCCAGCGCCGCAACCAGCACCTCCTGCGGCACCTCGATGTCGCCGATGACGAAGGTCGGCACGCTCAGTGCGCCGCCGATGATCCGGATCTGGGAACCGTCCGGCTGAACCAGCAGCAGGTCGTTGCCGTCGAGCTGGATGTCCTCGATGCTGGCGCTGGCGGCCAGCGTGACGCGGTTGTCGGCGTCAGGAACGATCACGCTGATCCCCGGCGCTCCGCCGGATGCGGAAGGATCGGACGGAGGAGTGCCCGCCGGGTCGGTACCGGTGTCGGCCTGGGCCAGCAAAACCGCATCCATGCCGCTGTCGGCCTCTGCGTTTTCGATAATGGTTTCCGAAGTATCAAGGCCGCGGTCTTCAATCATGACAGGACTCCCAAACAGAATTCACCCATCCTTAACCACTTAGTATTTCGTCAACAATTACTTTGAATCGAAAATGAATACACTCATATGCGATCTGGAAATTAATAAACTCATGGTTAATCCTATTGCATATCATTATATGCTTTTAGAAAACGGTAATGCACATACTGCAACCTGCCGTTTTGACCGCCGGAATCGATCCGAAGCTCTTTCAAGAAAATTGAATCAATTTTTATCGAAACAACACCGGTTTCGTTAGTTCTGTTTGTTTCTAAGATCTTATGTTTATTTGAGTAGTCTTCTCCCAACAAACGGGGAAGGCCAAAAAGATGTATAGCTTTGCAAAAGAGACAGTAACTCTGAGAAATACTGCAATTGCATTCTCTTTGTTCTGCGCCACCGCAGCACAGGCCAATGTCTTCGCCGAACCCGAGGCACAACTCCAGGTCTCATCGCCCGCCGCCACGCCAGCCCTTCTGGCCGAGACCGGGGTCCCCGCTCCGCAATGGCTGCTTTCCTCCCATCGCATCACCACCCTGCGCCTGACACGGGCCGGTATCGCGCCGCTTGGCCTGGACCGGTTTGCCCATGCCGCAGCCAGCAACATCGCCCCTGCGCACGCCACGCTTTCCGGTTTCGTAGCTCTCGCACCCCGCGACCGGATCACCACCGCCTCGATCCCCGTCCCCGCGCCCCGCCCCGCAACCCGGGCCGCCAGGCAGGAAACCAGTTCTCAGGACACCAGTTATCAGGCCACCAGTTATCAGGCCACAAGCCAGGCCGTCAGCCGCACCATCCGCCAGGACCGGCCGCTGTTCGGCGCCCACCGCATCCGCTTCGGCAAGATCGGCAGCGGCGCCCGCATCTCGGGCCTGATCCGCAAGGCGGCAAGCACCGGCGCCTCCGCCATCTGCATCAACAGCTGCGCTGACCTCGCCGACCGCCTCGATCTCGGCGGTGCCGACATCACCGCCCAGCTCCGCCACGTCTCGGCTTCCGTCAACACCCTCGTCACCTACCGCACCGACGAGGAAACCCACGGCCGTCTCGACCAGTGGTCGACACCCAACGAGACGCTCGGCCGCGCAAGCGGCGACTGCGAGGACTACGCCATCCTCAAGATGGCGGTACTCGCAAGGCTCGGCGTGCCGGTGAACGCCATGGAGATCGTCGTCGTCAAGGACACAAGCCGCCGCCTGTTCCACGCCGTGCTCTCCGTCACCCTTGCAGACCGCACCCTCATCCTCGACAACATGACCGATGCCGTCGAGACCGACACCGCAAAGCCCAGCTACGCACCGCTGTTCTCGCTCTCAGGCACTGCCAACTACGTCTTCGGCTACAAGGGCGGAAAGCAAAACCTCACAGCCTCGCTTAAAAACATCGCAAGCATCGCGCCAGGTGCGGGCTTCTGATACGGCGGGCCCCCGGCCACTACGCCAAAGCCGGTGAAACCGAGCACCGCTCCCCGTCGATGAGGCTCGTCAGGCGGGACCGGAGACGAAGGCGATCGCCGCGGGCGGGTCGTCCATGTCCGGCGCCAGTGCCATGCTCAGCCGCCCGCGCAGGCGGCGCTCGCCATAGCCGACCGTGAACCCGGTGTATTTGGGACGGCTGCTGTCGCGCTTCATTTCCTCGATCATGTCGATCAGCGGAGACTCCAGCGTAAGCTTGATGTTGCTCAACGCCTCGACGCTGTCCAGACCGGTGAACCGGGTCTGCAGATACATAAGGAAGCCGCTGTTCTGGTAGAGGATCCGCTTGTCCACCGAAATGATGAACCCCGGCACCGGACAGGCTGCGACGATGGTCTTCGAATTGAATTTGCTGAACCGGTCCCGCAAGCGTTCATGCTGCTCAAGCACACGCTGCATGATCGAGGCCCGCAGATGCGAACTCAGCCCGTTGTCGCCGGTGCGGACATCGTTGAGTTTCGAGATGTATTCGGCCACAGACACGCCTTCGCTGCGGGTGACCGCGTCCAGCGCCTTCCAGAACACGCCTTCCAGGCGAAAGCCCCGGCGCTTCCCGCCGGAGTTGATCGCCCTGAAATGAGGCTTGAACGGATCTGGATCAGGCATCGCGCGCGGGGCTCTCCATAGGTTCTCAGCGCTCGGTCAAGGCTTCGTAGCGTGCCTTGCTCAGCGGTTTGATGAGATAATCGAGAACTGATTTTTCCCCGGTCAGGATTTCCACCGAGGCGATCATGCCCGGCCGGATGGCGTGCTTGACGTTGCCCTTGCCGAGCTGTGAATCTCCGGTCTGGACCAGGACCTGGTAATAGGTCTCGCCGGTATCCGGGTTTACGATGCTGTCGGCGGAGATGTTCGACACCGAGCCATCGAGACCGCCATAGACCGAGAAATCATAGGCTGTGAGCTTGACCAGCGCCTTCTGCCCGGGCTGCACGAAGGCCACGTCCTTGGGCGAAATCCGCGCCTCGACCAGCAGCGTGTCGGTGACCGGAACAACGCCGGCCACCACCGATCCGGGTTGCAGGAACGCCCCGATCGTGTTGACTTCCAGCGTGTTGACGATGCCGTCCACAGGCGAAACGATGTCGGTGCGGCGAACCCTGTCCTGGGCACCGGTCAGTGTTGCCTCGAGCACGCTGACCTCGGCCAGCGTATCGCCAAGCTCGCGGCGGGCCTCCTGTTTGAACTGCGAATCCAGTTCCTGAACCTGGAGCTCCGCCTCGCGCAGCGCGCTTTCCAGCCGCTTCAGGCTCTGGTTGACATTGACGCGCTGACCCTGCTGCTGGGCGATCTCGCGGTCGAGCCGCAACAGGTCGATTTCGGGATGCAGCCTGCGTTCGACCAGCGGTGCAATCTTGTCACGCTCGTTGAGCATCGCCTGGATGACCAGATCGGTCTGTTCCACATTGGATTTGGCCTCGCCGATCTCGTCCAGCCGCTGCTGCTGCCTGGCCTCGAGCACCTGCAGCTTGTTGAGATAGTTTTCCCGCCGCGCATCGAGCAGGCTGGCCTCGTTGTCACAGATCCCCTGCGACACCCGCCTTGTCTGTTCCGGGCAGACGAACTCGGTGTCGAACAGGCCGTCGATTTCCAGTTCCAGCCGCGCGATCCGCGCCTGCAGCGCATCGTAACGGGCCTGGGATTCGCCGAGCGACGCCAGATTGCCGGAACTGTCCAGCCGGATCAGCAGGTCGCCCTTTTCGACCAGCTGACCGATCGTCACCGCGATTTCCTGCACCACGCCGGGTTCACTCGACTGCACAACTTGCGTCTTGGAAAGCGGGATCACCTTGCCGTCGCCGCGCGAGATCTCGTCAACCCGCGCCCATGCCGCCCACACCAGGAACGACACCACCAACAAAAGGCAGACCCACACGATGTAACGCGACAATGCCGGCGGCGTATCCTGCTCCATCGCGCGCATCACTGGATCCCGTTCGATTTGCGTTGCAGCGCCGCGATCACCTGTTCCTTGGGACCGTCGGCGATCAGCTTGCCGTTCTCGATGACGATCAGCCGGTCGATCAGGTCGAGCATGCTGTAGCGGTGGGTGGAGAGAATCAGCGTCACGTCCGGCGCGATCGCCTGCCGCAGGCAGCCGATCAGGTGACGTTCGCTGGCCAGGTCCATGGCTCCCGAAGGCTCGTACAGGAAGATGATCTTCGGATCCGCCAGCAGCAGCCGCGCAATGGCGACCGACTGCTTCTGCCCGGCCGAAAGATTGCCGCCGTTTTCACCGACCTGCATGTCGAAGCCGCGCGGATGCCGCGCAACGAAGGATTCGATGCCGACCTTGCGCGAGACCGCGATCAGATCCTCATCCGAGGCGTTCGGGTTGCCCATCAGCAGATTGTCCTTGACCGATCCCGAGAACAGGTCGCTGGTCTGGCCCGCCACGGCGACCGCCGAGCGGACTTCGGAGGGATGAAACTGCTGCATGTCGATGCCGTCGATCAGCACCCTGCCCTCGCTTGGCTGGTAAAGCCGCGACATCAGCCGCCCGACGGTGGTCTTGCCCGAACCGATACGGCCGATGATACCGACCTTCTCGCCGGAGCGGATCGAAAACGACAGGCCATCGAGCGCATCCTGATCGGCCTGCGGGTAACGGAAATGAACGTTTTCAAAGGCGATATCGCCGCGCGCGATCACCCGGTTGACGAAACCGGATGCTTCCGGCGTGTCCTCGGGCTGCTCCATGATCTTGTCGAGGATCCGGAGCGACAGGAGCGCCTGGCGGAACCGCGCCAGCGTCATCGCCAGCTGCCCCAGCGGGCTGACGGCACGGCCTGACAGGATCACCGAGGCGATGATGGCGCCGGTGGTGACATGGCCTTCGCGGAACAGGTAGGCCCCGACCAGAATGATGCCGACGGTCACAAGCTGCTGCACGAACTGCGTGGCATTGACCGCAAAGGCCGAGATGCTCTTGATCTGCTCGTTGGTTGCCGAGCTGTTGATGGTCAGGTCGCGCCAGCGCTTGAGCAGCAGGCCTTCGGCCCTCAGTCCCTTGACCGTTTCTGTCGTGTAGATGGTCTCGACCAGCATCGACTGTCGCAGCGCCGCCTCGTTGGCCGCCGCCGCGACCCGGCGGCTGATCAGCGTCTGTGCAACCAGCCCGATGATGACCACGGCAACGAGCGCAACTGCCGGCACATAGGCGAGCGGGCCGCCGATCGAGTAGACCACGGCGATGAAGATGAACACAAAGCACGTATCGATCATCGTCGCGATCGTGTTCGATGTGAAGAATTCCCGTACGAACTCGTATTGCGACACCCGGCTGACATACTCGCCCGTCGACATCGACCGGGCCGAAAGCGAGGTGTTCATGACTTTCTGGAACAGCACATAGGCTATCTTCAGGTCGATCTTGCGCCCGGTGTAGTCGATCAGCGCAGCGCGGGCGAACTTGAGCATGAAATCGAACAGAAACGCGACGCTGATCCCGACGGCCAGCACCCAGAGGGTCGAGATGGCCTCGTTCGGCAGCACCCGGTCATAAACGTTCATGACAAACAGGGGCGACGCAAGCGCCAGGATGTTGATGAAAAGCGCCGCGAACGCAACCCGTACGAAAGAGCGCCAGTAGGGGCGCACGGCCGAAGACAGCCAGTGCTGTTTCTCGATCCGGCCGGCATGCAGCTCGCCGGCCTCTTCGCGGTTGTTGAAATAGACCTTCTTGAAATCCAGCACGGTCGGGTCGAGTTCCGCAGCCCTGCCGCGAAGATCGACACTCTCTGAGGCGATGGCGCCGATAGCCTCCTTGCAGACGAAAGATCCGTCGTCATTAAGGCCGAAAACCGGGATGAATGAACCGTCTGCGGTTCTGACCAGCGCGGGAAGGTCGGCATTGCCGCCGAGCAGGTCCGCCAGATGGATCTTGGTGACATCCAGCCCGATGCGGCTTGAGACCTCGCGCACGGTCTCGATGTCGGCCGCCTCAAGCTGATCGTTGGGAATGCCCGAATACAGAACGGTCGCGGAACCGCTGCGCTCGAAATGAACGCTGATTTCGCGGAAAGCCTCGTTGAAGTTCATCGCAGCTCACCGTCCGATCTTGCCACTCCGCTCAACAGGAAGATTCAGTTCTTCCTGACGGGGGCAAGCAGATCGAAGGGCGCACCGCTCACCTGCCGTGACGGAAGCCGGTGGTAAACCGGTTCGGTTTCATGCGAAACGGCCTTGAACTCTTCCCTGGCATAGGCTTCTGCCTGCGGGGCGCTCTCAAGATTGAAGGCTCGAACAAGCGACCCCATGGCTGCCAGCGTCTGATAATCGGCATAGACTGCGGCATACTGAGCCGTTTTGGCCAGCACCTCGGTGTTGAACCGGGTGTTCTGGGCACTCAGCACATCAAGAAGCGAACGCTCGCCAACCCGGAACTGGTCCCGGTAGGACGACACCAGCGATCCTGACGCTGAGGCCTGCTCGCGCAGAAGCGACGCCTGCTGGGCGCGCTTCGAGCGCTTGTCCCAGGCCGACTGGATCGATTCCTGGACTTCACGATGCACCAGCACATTGTCCATCCGGGCCTGGCTGGCGCGGCGGATACGCTCCTGCTCAGAGGCCTGATCACGGCCGCCGCGGTACAGATTCCAGCGCGCCACGACCTTGGCCTCGAGGTCGGAGGTGCGGCCTTCCGAACCATCGATGTCATTGCCGACGCGAGCCTTCGCCTCGAACGAGATCACCGGCAGATAGGCAGCCTTGGCGCCCCGGGCGAGTGCGTCGGCAGCATCGACATCGGCGCCCGCAGCCGCGATCCGCGGGCTCTGGCGCCGGGCGATATCAACGGCTTCGGCGGAGCTGCGGGGAAGCGCCTTGCTTACCGACGGCGGATATTTCATCGAGCCGAGCTTCACACCGACCAGGCGGAGAAAGCGGATCTGCGCCTGGGCAAGATCTTCTTCGGCTTCCTTGAGACGTGCCTGCGCCGAAAGCAGACGCTCACGGCCCTGCGTACGGTCGGCCGATGTCAGCGTGCCACCGGAAACGCCAGTGGAAATGTCGGAGACGATCCCCGAGAGCACATTGGCGTTCTTGCGCGCAATCGCGACAATCTCGGCCTGCAGCAGGATCTCGAAGTATTCCTGGGTGACGGCCAGCGCGATGGCTTCCGAACGCTCGGCAACACGGAACGAGGCGCCGTCGACGCGGGCTGCCTGGCGCTCGACCTCGGCGCGGCGGGCGCCGCCATCAAACAGGGTCTGGGTAAAGGTCAGGCCGACATCGGAGGAATTGAGGGTATCGTCCTCATTGCCGAGACGGCGACGGCCGGGGCTGTCAAGCTTGCGGCCACCTGCGGAGGCTTCAAGATCAAGGGTCGGAAGGTAGAGGCCACGGGCCTGCCTGAGCTCGAACTCGACCGCCTCGCGGTTCTGGATCGAAGACAGAATCTCAGGATTTGACTTCAGCGCCTCGTCAACCGCTTCCTTCAGCGTCAGCGCGTTGGCCGGAAAAGCCACGAATGCACTGAACCCAACTGAAAAGCAGCACGAATAGAAAAGCGATTTTATCATTTTTACCCCAAAAACCTACACCCGATGATTGCTTGTTACACATATCATTCGGCTGACGCGAGTCATGAAATTACGAATCCTTAAGTACTTACGGAACAGAAATCACCGTGTGGCCTTTTTGACACATGTCATCAATATGATGATTGACTAATATTCGAAAGTACATATGAAGTAAAAAATGTTCCTTTTTTGTAGAATTAAAATTTGATAACTTTAACGTTGCATATTTGTTTGATGGATTTTCGTATTTATTACGTTACTATAGATTTATTTCTCGCATTGGTTGAGATTTAGACATAAAAATTATAAGATTTTGAACATAACATATATTATATGGCATAAATAGATATTCAATTGATGGTTGAAAATCGACAGTATAATTGGATCGCTCAAAAACTTGACCTTGCCCGGAAGAAATCCTCGAATTCATCTTCGGCGATCAAGGCAGGTCCTGGGGTGCCAACAACATCGGGCATGCAGTGGGACAAGTCGGGGAATCAGAGGTCTACCGCCGCTTCTCTGGCCACGTGTATCCGCATCCGACCCGGGAACACCTGCTGCTTTTCGAGTGAGACAGGTACAGCATTCCGCTGGCGCGGAACATCACGACACTGGCCTGAGAAAAATGGTGGGTGAGCACGGGCTCGAACCGTGGACCCGCTGATTAAGAGTCAGCTGCTCTACCAACTGAGCTACACACCCACACGTTCCGTGCGGAACCGGAACGAGGGGGCGTATAGACCGGATGAAGAGGCTTGTCCACACTGTTTTTTACGCTGTTGCAACAATCACGCCATAATCTGCATACCTGCCGTCAAACCAGCAGTTTGCCCTCGGAAATCCGCACTGCCTCGCCACCGATCCGGACGTGGGAAACCTCTGCCCCCCTGCAGGCGATGTGCAGGTGAATCAGCGACGGCCGGCCCATTTCGACGCCCTGCTCGATCAGCAGCGCATGGTTGCCCTCCCGCAGGCCGTCAAAATGGTGGATCGCGCCGGACAAAGCCGCGGCGGCCGACCCGGTTGCCGGATCTTCGCCGATGCCTTCGCCGGGGGCGAACATGCGGGCATGGAAAGATGCCTGGTGATGGGTCCCGCCACGGCAATAGACATAGGCCGAGGCCAGTTGCCCATCACCCATCGGCGCCACACGGTCCCAGTCTGCACCATTGCACTCGGCCTTGGCGACCGCGGCCTGGTCATGCACGGGCACCAGCACGAACGGCACTCCGGCGCTCCACAGCGAGATCTTGTGATTTTCAAACCCGATCTCGTGCGGATCAAGCCCTAGCGCCAGCCCGATATCCGCAGGTTCGATGTCCGCGCCCAGATTGCGCGAAAGCTTCGGAAGATCGAACTCGGCAAACCCGGCCTGGCCAGCGCTGATCCGCACGGCGCAGCGCACCTGCCCGATCTCTTCTTCCAGCATCTTGACCAGGTCTATGCCGTTGGCGGGCACATCCGCGCCCAGCCGCCGGTCCGCCAGCGCCACCGCGGCGCCAACCGTCGGGTGGCCGGCAAAGGGAAGCTCCCGCGCAGGTGTGAAGATCCGCAGCCGGGCGGTATGCGCGGGATTTTCCGGCTTGAGCACGAACACTGTCTCCGACAGGTTGAACTCGCGTGCGATCGCCTGCATCCGGTCGCCGCTGTAGTGATCGGCGTCGAACACAACCGCAAGCGGATTGCCGGCCAGAGCAGTGCCGGTGAAGACGTCGTAGATTGCGTAATCTGTCATGCCCAGCGTCATCCTCTACCGTGGCAGCCGGTTATCCGGCTCCTGCCAAGTCTTCAGCGTGCCCGCATCCTATCCATTTCCTTGGGCCTGCCAACCGCCACCTTGCCCGGGTGCGGAGAAATGAAAGTCGACCATGGCCCGCATGTAGGGCGGTGCGGTCGGTCCGGCGTCTTCCACTCTGCGCACAACAACCACATCATCGATTTCCTGTTCCGGATCGGTCCGGATATGCTCCCGTATCCGCTCTTCCAGAGCCGCGGCCGGATCGGCCATCCGGAACCGCCGGAACACCGCCACCAGACCACCCCGGCGCCAGCACCAGAGCCGGTCTTCGGCATTGCCTCGCGAAAGCTCAAGCCCGGTCTCTTCCCGCGCCTCGCGCAGGATGCTGCCCTCAACGTCGATGCGGCTGCCCTTGATGTCAGTTTCATCCAGCGATCCGGCCGGGGCATAGACCTTGCCGGGATTGGCCGTCTTCGCCGCCATCCGGATCAGCAGCATGGCGCCGTCCGAGGACAGGATCACCGCCGAACCGAACAGGTGCCAGACATCGGCCTCGGGGCGGGTGTTCACCCAGTGCAGCAGCGCCGCATAGGGTGCCCGGTGGCTGATGCCCGAGATCACGCCCGCCTCAAGCGCCAGCCCGCGATTGAGCACCACCGTCCCGTTGAACAGCCATGGCCGCTCCACCTGCTCGCGCGCCCAGTGCGCCTCGACCGCGCCGTGTTCCGCGACCAGCCAGGGATGCTCCGCCGCATCGAGCGTCAGACGGACGCGGTCGAAACCGAACACGCGGTTTTCCGGGATTGCGGCCATCACGTTTAGACCAGATCGAAGGTCATCGCCACCGGGCAATGATCCGACGCCTTGGGCCGGTCCCAGCCGGTGCGCGGGTAGCGGTCGACCTCCTGGCCTTCGGGGAACAGCGTCCGCCAGGGCTGGCCGGCTCGGATGATATCGGGCAGCCGGTCGCGGTTCGAGCGCGTCAGCGCCGGCGAGGCCAGCAGGTAGTCAAGCTGGCACAGATGCCGCTCCTGCGGCCCGCGGGTGTGGTAGAGCGTCCAGCGGTCCATTTCCGGACGCCGCGCCACCACGTTCTCGGCAAAGCCGCCGGCTGTCAGCACACGGACCGCGCCGTCCTCGGCCTCTTCCGGCGTGAACCGGTAGCCGTTGCGGCGGTCGCCGGTGATCACAAGCTTCTCGGTGTAATCGTTGAAATCGCCGGCGATGACATAGCGCTTGCCGCCGCCATCCGGGCCGAAGCGCTCGGAAATGAGCTTGCGAACCACACGCGCCTCCGCCACCCGCACCGCCATGGTGTGGGTGCGGCCGTCGACGCCGTTGCGCGGGGATCCCATCGACTTGAAATGCACCACATAGACCGTCAGCCGTTTCGACCCGATCTTCAGGTCGACCTCGAGGCAATCGCGCTTGAACACCTTGTCGTGCGGCTTGGCGACGTCGGCCAGCTCCGGCGTGTAGACCCCGGCCGCCTCATAGCTCAGATGCGCGTGGCTGGTGACCTCGAGGATTTCGATCTTCGCCCCGTCGAGCGTGTGTTCCCGCGTCATCAGGGCAAGATTGATGCCGCGGCTGTCATTGCCGTCGATCAGCACCTTGTGGCGGTAGCCATCGCCGATCATCTTGAACAGGTAGCCATATTCGAACCGGTGCAGCGTATCGAGATTTTCCACCTCCTGCATGCACAGGATGTCGGCGTCCGCATCGGCAATCGCCAGCGCGGTCAGCTGCCGCGTGTCGTCGGTGAGCGAGATGGCGCGGGCGATCTCGGCCTGGTGGTACTGCGCCTCCGAAGTGAAATCATAGAGCTGCGCCACCCGGTCCTGCCGAAGCTCGTTGCGGAAGCCGGAGAAATCGAACCGGCTCAACAGGTTCTCGGTGTTGAAGGTGGCGATGCGTACGGTCATGCGGCGTCCTGATTCTGGCCCGGGAGAGGTCGCCCGAGCCTAACAGTCCAACCCGGCACCGCAAGCCAAATCGGGCTCGTCGAGGCGCCACCATGATCCGGCAGGCAGCATCCGGGCAATCGGCCGCCCTGGCCCTGCAATCCCGGCTCAGCGGCCGGTCAGAAGCCCCAGAACCAGCTGATGCACCGCGCCGCCATCGCCCATCTCGACCCGGTCGAAGGCGCGGCCGCGGGCCCGCTGCTCGTCCGACAGCCGCTTGAGATGGGTCTGCAGCTCGGCGCGCACCTTGTGGCAGCCCGGATCGTTCGGCGCGGAGAGCCCGACGCTGACTGCCTCAATCGCCTGCACCATCTCGATGATGTGCTGCCCGTGCACCCGCTCATGTTCGGCCAGCCCGTCATAGAACCGCTTCCAGCTCGAGGCCACGCCCTGAGGCAGCCCCTCGCGCGGTTTCGGCAGCGTGTAGGTGATGATCAGTCTCGGCACATTTCGCGCGATGACGCAGCTGCCATCGGCACGCTCGCGGTAGTCGCGCCCCCAGGTCAGCTTGAACGTGGTGTGGGCGATGGTGCGGCGATCCCCCGAGATCACCGGCCCGTTCTGGCCGATCGACTCGTAGAGCTCCGGGCCCGACTTTCCATAGACCGGATAGGTCTTGACCTGCTCGGCCGCGGTCCAGGCCAGCGCCGGCTGCGCCGCAACGGCGGCACATGCCACCAGGAAGGCGGCGGAGAGTGTATGTCGGGTCACGCGCATCGGCCTCACTTGATCACCATCAGATAGAGCCACCAGCCGGCAAAGGCCAGCGCGAAACCGGTCAAGCCGAAAACTATGGCGCCCCTGAGACGGCGCCCGGGATTTTTGCCAAACCCGCGCCAGGCGCCGAATGCGGCGCCGATCACGAACCCCGGCGCGCAGGCGACGAGGATCATCACGATGATGTCCCAGGTGGAAAAGATCGAGCCGATATCGGACATGAAGCGCCTCTCATGGTTCGGCCCATGGTGGCACAGCGGACAGCCCGCCGCCAAGCACCCCACCGACTTCAGCAGATCGGTCTGCCCGGCTGCGCCCACTCCTCCAGCCGGGACCGCGGTGCAGAGCCCCGAAAGGCCGGGCGACGGACACATTCGTTGATGTGCATCAATGCGCAGGGCTGACGGGCGGATAGCGATGGAGACAGGGCGGCCCGGCACACCGGGTTCGCGCCGCGCATGCAAAGGAGATGCAGATGAAATCCACCCCGATGATATTCGCCGCCGGCCTGCTCGTCGGCCTCACCGGCCTCGTCCCCGCGGGCTCTGCCGCCAGTTGCTGGGATCTCTGGTACGAGCGCAACGCGATCTATGACCGCAACGGCTACTGCTTCTCCACAAATCTCGGCCAGCGCACCTTCAACAATGCCGACTGCTGGACCAGGAACCCGACCCTGAGCCAATGGGAACAGCGCCGGGTGGCCCAGATCCAGGCCGAGGAGCGCCGCCGCGGCTGCAAGGTCAACAACTAGGGGGGCTGCGCGCTTGAACGCCCCCCATCTTCGTCATCCTCGCCCTTGAGGCGAGGATCCATGCCGTGACGCTTCAAAGACTGCAGTGGCCGAGAGACCACGGAATGGATCCTCGGCTCGGGGGCCGAGGATGACGACGGTGGGAGGCCGAAGTTGCATCCCGCTCAGGCGTCACGACGCGCTTCAGACAGCCGAAACCGCGCCCGCGCGAAAATCTCCGCCGGGGTGTGGGAAATACTTTTTGCGGCGCCTGTACGTTATCGCTCAAGTGCAGGTACTTTCGCGCGACAGGCGGGCAGTCCGGAGGGCCGCACGCGGGCAGTGCCTCTGGGATGGGTGTTGGTGATGCGGCGACCGGCAAGGGTCCCGCATCATGGGTGGCGCTGAGCGCGCGCGGCCCGGAACTCGCCGGATGCTGTCCGGCATCCGACAGGCGGCGGCCTGCATGACGCGAAGGTTGGCTTATCCACCCGCCCCTCTTCAGGGCCCTCCGCCCGGATTGCTCCGGCCGCGATCCGGACAGACCGCGAGAGATGCTTTTGGCGCGGGTTCCGGCACGGACCCTGGCCGGCCGTTTCCGGCCCGCCATGTCCGCCACAGGTCCGGCCCGGTGACCCGCCCCTCGCCCGCCTTTTCAGGCGGACGCGGAACGACCCCGGCCCGGTGGCTGGCTTTCCACCGGCCTCCTCGGGGACTTACCCGTCTTGGACCGATGCCGCCAGCGGAACCCCCATGGCCTCCGCCTCCCGAAACCTCGCGCGCCACGTCAGCACGCCCGGCCCCGGACATTCCCTCCCGCCTGCATCGAAACGTTCGCGATCCATCCGGCAGCGGGAGTGGAGCGAGTATGGCATGGCGGTGGAGGGTGTGGAAAAGGTGGGGGATTCTCCAACCCAATTCCACCTAATCCAACGGAGGCTAAATCTCGGCAAACTTGTATTTTCAGGGCGACAGCCCGAATGTTTTGCCAGACCGAGGTTCACAATTATCTAGAAGCAAACGTTTTGAACGAATCCAGTTGGTCTCGTAGATCATCTGCTATCTTACAGACGTGCAATCGAATGCCTCAATTCAAAAAATTATTTCAAATTTATAAAATTTGAGTATGCTCTAGGAAATATTTGGGCGCACCAATGGCAAGAACTCGCGTATTTGTTAGTTCGACATACTACGACCTGAAGCATATAAGAGCATCGCTCGATGGATTCATAGAATCACTCGGTTTCGAATCGATTTTGTCGGAAAAGGGAGGCGTAACTTATGCGCCCGACCTGCCATTGGATGAATCCTGCTATATTGAAGTCGGGAACGTAGACCTTTTCGTAATTATTATTGGAGGAAGATACGGATCAGAAACCAGTTCTAGCAAGCCGATAGATAAAAACTTTTACAAGAAGTACGAAAGTGTAACCAAGAGAGAGTTCGAAGAAGCCGCATCTCGAGACACTCCAATTTACATACTAATAGATTCGTCCGTGTACTCTGAGTACCAAACATATCAAAAAAACCGTGATAACGAGTCGATAGTTTACGCCCACGTAGATTCAATTAACATTTTTAAGTTTATTGAGGAAATTTTATCTAAACCTAAAAACAACCCAATTAAAAGCTTTGAAAAATTTTCCGATATTGAGAACTGGCTTAGAGAGCAATGGTCTGGATTGTTTCGAGAATTATTGCATCGAATGTCGGCCCAGAAACAATTGTCCGACCTCAACTCTCAAGTAAACGAGCTTCAGGAAATTAACTCTACACTAAAATCCTATCTTGAATCACTAATGAGGAAAATAGACCCAGATAAATCTGACTCTATAATTAAAACAGAATCCGAAAGACTTGAAGAAGTATCAATTGCTGGGAAGATATCTAGAAACGATCTAGCAAGACATATTATTCAATACTCAAAGAGGGAAATAAATTCAGAAGAGATAATATCAATTGTAAGAAAATCAAATTCTAAAGAGCAGTTTTTATCATTCTTAAAGAAGAAGTTGTTATCCAAGAAGCCGCCGAGATCAGATATTGATGAAAAAATCGAGTCTTTAAGCAATAACCCGCACGTAATAGAGGATGTAAACAGAATGAAGGAAATCATTGGTTTGAAAGAAATTGAGAACTAGCATCTTTAGAGGAAGGCCGCATCAACCATCATGCCCCTATCTCCTCCTGCCCTCGCCCAGCGCTGTCACCAGCATGGCCCTGAAGTCGGCGCCGGTATCGGACAGCGTGATGATGGCGGTGTAGGCGATGGTGGTGGTGCTGAGCTCAAGCAGCTCGCCCGCAAGGTAGATTGCGGCGGGATCGGGCTAGGCGGGGCTGATCAGGTATGACCTGTCCGTTCTGTCCGCCGCCTGCGGCAAGCTGGGGTGCCTCGATGCTCTATGATCCTTCCGCGCCTGCGGACGCAGGCGCTGCTGGACCCTGGATCAAGTCCGGGATGACGGTGGAGAGATGCGGTTCGCCCGATCTCCCCCCTTGCGGGGGAGATGTCGGCATCGCCGACAGAGGGAGGTGAACGTGAGGCTTGCACGAGGGGAGAATTTACCCCTCTCTGCCCTGTCGGGCATCTCCCCCGCAAGGAGGGAGATCGGGTGCCGCGGGTAATGCGCTCCACCTCTCCCTTGGTAGGAGAGGATACAAAATCGAGGGCTTGGCCGTAGGCTAAACCTCAGATTTTGTTGGTGAGGGGGTCGGTCGCTGACGACAGATTGCAGCGATACCCCCCTCTCTTGGAATTTCTAGCACTTGGCTGAAGCCAAGGCGCTGAACAGCCCTCGCGCGGCGTCGCGCTCAGGCCTTCGTTCGCTGAAATCGGATTCTCCGATTTCTGGCCTCTGGCCACCGCTCCGAAGTCTCCCCCACAAAGGGGGAGAGGGAAAGAGGCACCCTGTACCCGCCGCCGCGCACTCAATCTCCCCCCTTGCGGGGGAGATGTCGGCATCGCCGACAGAGGGGGGTGGAACGTGAGGCTTGCACGAGGGGAGAGATTGCCCCCCTCTGCCCTGTCGGGCATCTCCCCCGCATGGGGGGAGATCGGGTGCCGCAGATACTGCGCTCCACCTCTCCCCTGGTGGGAGAGGAGACAAGATCGACGGCCTGGCCGGAAGCTGAACCTCAGATTTTGTTGGTGAGGGGTCGGTCGCTGACGGAAGATTGCAGCAGCCCCCTCTCCCCTTGTAGCGGACAGTGCTGCCCGGGCTTTTTGTCCGTCCTGACATCCGTCGCGTCAGTTGACGAGGAAGATGCCGAGCAACGGGCGCTTGATGCCCAACTTCTTTTCCAGGGTGCGGATCGTGCGCTTGGAGTGCTTGATGTTGCGCTCGACCGATTTGATCTCGGCCAGGTGCTTGCGAACGTCGGAATTCGTCTTCCAGACCTTCGTCTTGCGCTCCCTTTCGAGCCTTTTGAGTTCCTTTTCAAGGTGCGCCACGCTCTTTTTGGCATCGTTCAGGCGCTTCTTGTCCTTGGCTGTCTGCTTCGCCTTTTTGGCCTCGGCCTTGGCTTTCTCCTTGGCCTTCTTCTTCGCAGCCTGCTCGGCCCGCCGTTCCGCGCCGCGCTGTTTGAACGTCTTTTTCGCCTTCTTGGTCACACCCAGCCGGCTTTCGCCCAGCGGTGGGCCGCCGCCTTCATTCGCCATTGCGGGGGCGGCAAACTGAATGCCGGCAATGGCGATGGCAAAAGCGAGAGCGATTTGTGTCATTCGCCTGGCAATCATGAGATGTCCCCTTCCTCGTCCCTGTGTGGGTCCTGTGGATTGTTGCGATCCTGTCATTGGGGCGTCCGGGCTGATCATCTCACCCCTGCCTCTTGTCGTTGTGTGACCGGATACTGGTCCACCGGCACTGTCGCGTAATCATCAGATGTGATGAGCCGCCGAGAACGGAGCGGCATGGTTCGAACGACCAGAAAGCGTTCAAACCGCCTGGTGAAGTTTCCGCATCAGGGTCTGGAGACTGCCGGGAAGATTTTTCGGGATGAGATTACGAGATGGACTACCGGAATTCGAACCCGGACAACATTCGCTTTCCGGCACTTGGCCGCAGCCTGGATCATCAAACGTCCCGGCGCCGCCCAATGCGGCGGCACGGTCCGGCGGCGCGGGCAGTCGCGCTGCCCCTCTCCCCTTGTGGGAGAGGACACAAAATCGCGGTCTTGGACCGGCAGGGCCAAGTCGCAGATTTTGTTGGTGAGGGGATCCGGGGCAAGAGCCGATGGCGCAGCAAGACCCCCTCTCTTGCGATTTCTAGCACTTGGCTGAAGCCAAGGCGCTGAAATCGCTTTCTCCCCCACCAGGGGGGAGAGGGGCAGCAGCCGGCGTCGCGCTCAGGCCTTCGTTCGCTGAAATCGAAACCTCCGTTTTCTGGTCTCTGGTCACCGCTCCGAAGTCTCCCACCGAGGGGAGATTGTCCGCGTCCGGCAAAGTGCCCCTACCCCCGCCTGCCCTCGCCCAGCGCCACGGCCAGCATGGCCCAGAAGTCGGCCCCGGTGTCGGGCAGGGTGATGGTTCCGGTGTAGGCGATGGTGGTGCTGCTCAGGTCGAGCAGTTCGCCGGCGAGATTGATCGTGGCGGGATCCGGCCAGACCGGACGCACCCGCGGGGCCGGGGCCTTGACCGGCTGCGGCGCGGCACTGGTCGCGGTCAGGTCCGGCGCCGCGGCCAAGCCGGCGGGAGAAGACGACCGGGAGGCAAGCGGCCCGAAGGGCGGGACGGACAATCGGATCATCTCGGCGGACATTGCTGCGGACTCCCCTGCGGCTGGCGGCCTGCATCAGGCTTCGGCTGAACCATGGTTCGCGCGCAAACCTACCGCCCGCCGCCTTGGGCACGGGTAAACGCAAAGCTGCGGATTTGATGAAAATGCGCGGGAAATGGCGATCCCGGCGGCGCCCCGGTAGCTGCCCCTACTTCTCCTCGATCGACAGGCCGCTCTCGCCGATCTTGATCTCGACGCCGGAGGTCTGCTGGTCCTGGTAGACCATGTAGCCGAGGATGGCGGCGCCGACGACAAAGATGGCGATGACGATGGCAAGCGTGTTGCGGGACATGGCTGTGATCCTGGAATGAGCGTGCGGCGGAGGTGCGCGCCTGTATATGGGACCGTGACAACGCGTGAGGAGCCTATTGGTTCCACGCCGGGAGTGGTGCCCCCTATCTCCCCCCTTGCGGGGGAGATGTCACGAAGTGACAGAGGGGGGTAATCTCTCGCCTCGCGCCAGTCTTACGTTCACCCCCCTCTGTCGGCTACGCCGACATCTCCCCCGCAAGGGGGGAGATTGGCCAACGTTCAGCATCGCGCTTGCAGCTCCCTACCGTCCCGGCCGCCCCGTCTTGCCCGGACGCCGTTTCTGGCGTGACGCCTCGACGGGATCCTCGTAACTCCCGGCGCCGACCTTGCCGCGCTTGACGATCGGATCGTCGGGCTTCTGCGGCAGCTTGCCCGGAGGCATCGGTTTTTCGGTTCGGCCGACGGTCATCTCGTCGAGATCGTTTTTCCTGAAGTAGCTGGACTCGCGGTTGCGCAAAATGTCCGGGTTGGGCTCCTTGGAGGGCCCGCGCATCGGCTTTCCGGTGGCCTCGGCCTTGCGCTTGGCGCGAGTGTTGTCGATGCCGGAATCGCGCGCCATCGGGTCGTCCATCAGGTCGAGCTCGACGGCCTTCAGCCGCTTGATCTCATCGCGCAGACGCGCGGCGGTTTCGAAGTCGAGGTCGGCGGCGGAATCGCGCATCTGCTTTTCCAGCGCTTCCAGATGCGCCTTGAGATTGGAGCCAACCAGCGCGCCCTCGTCCGTCTTGGCGCCCTTGCCGCCAGGTGCTGCGATGGAGGCGCGGACATGGTCGCGCTCGTAGACCGAATCGAGAATGTCGGAAATATGCGCCTTGACCGATTCCGGGGTAATGCCGTTGGCGGTATTGTATTCCTCCTGCTTGGCGCGGCGGCGCGAGGTTTCCTCCATCGCCCGCTCCATCGAGCCGGTGACCTTGTCGGCATAGAGGATGACCTTGCCGTCGACATTGCGCGCGGCGCGGCCGATGGTCTGGATCAGCGAGGTCTCGGAGCGCAGGAACCCTTCCTTGTCGGCGTCGAGGATCGCCACCAGCCCGCATTCGGGAATGTCGAGTCCCTCGCGCAGCAGGTTGATGCCGACCAGCACGTCGAAAGCGCCGAGGCGGAGGTCGCGGATGATCTCGATGCGCTCCAGCGTGTCGATGTCGGAATGCATGTAGCGCACCCGCACGCCCTGCTCGTGCAGATATTCGGTCAGATCCTCGGCCATGCGCTTGGTCAGCACCGTGCAGAGCGTCCGGTAGCCGGCCTCCGCCGTGGCGCGGATTTCGCCCAGCACATCGTCGACCTGGGCGCGGGCCGGACGCACCTCGACCGGCGGGTCGATCAGCCCGGTCGGACGGATCACCTGCTCGGCGAAGACGCCGCCGGCCTGCTCCATCTCCCAGTTGCCGGGCGTGGCGGAGACGGCGATGGTCGAGGGCCGCATCGCGTCCCATTCCTCGAAGCGCAAGGGCCTATTGTCGAGGCAGGAGGGCAGCCGGAAGCCGTATTCGGCCAGCGTCGCCTTGCGGCGGAAGTCGCCGCGGTACATGCCGCCGATCTGCGGGATCGACACATGGCTCTCGTCGATGAACAGAAGCGCGTTGTCGGGGATGTATTCGAACAGCGTCGGCGGCGGTTCGCCCGGCGCGCGCCCGGTCAGGTAACGGGAGTAGTTCTCGATGCCCTGGCAGACGCCGGTGGCCTCGAGCATTTCGAGGTCGAAGCGGGTGCGCTGCTCGAGCCGCTGCGCTTCCAAGAGCCGCCCCGAGGCTTCGAGCTCGGCCAGACGGTGCTTCAATTCCTCGCGGATCGATTTGGTGGCCTGGTTCAGGGTGGGGCGCGGGGTGACGTAGTGCGAATTGGCGTAGATCTTGACGCTTTTCAGGTCGCCGGTCTTCTGCCCGGTGAGCGGGTCAAACTCGGCGATGCTCTCGATCTCGTCGCCGAACAGCGTGATCCGCCAGGCCGCGTCCTCAAGGTGGGCCGGGAACAGCTCGATCGTGTCGCCGCGCACCCGGAACGAACCGCGCTGGAAATCCATGTCGCGGCGCTTGTACTGCTGCGCCACCAGGTCGGCCAAGAGCTGGCGCTGGTCGATGCGGTCGCCGACCGCCATCTGGAAGGTCATGGCGGTGTAGGTTTCCACCGAGCCGATACCGTAGATGCAGGAGACCGAGGCGACGATGATGACGTCGTCGCGCTCCATCAGCGCGCGGGTGGCCGAGTGGCGCATCCGGTCGATCTGCTCGTTGATGGTCGACTCCTTCTCGATGAAGGTGTCGGTGCGCGGAACATAGGCCTCGGGCTGGTAGTAGTCGTAATAGGAGACGAAATACTCGACCGCGTTGTCGGGGAAGAAATTCCTGAACTCGGAATAGAGCTGCGCGGCCAGCGTCTTGTTCGGCGCCAGGATGACGGCGGGACGCTGGGTCTCCTCGATCACCTTGGCCATGGTAAACGTCTTACCCGAGCCGGTGACACCCAAGAGAACCTGGTTGCGCTCGTTCTCGTTGGCGCCGGCGACAAGATCGGCAATCGCGGTCGGCTGGTCGCCGGCCGGCTTGTACTCAGTGGCCATGCGGATCTTGACGCCGCCCTCGGATTTCTCCGGCCGCGCCGGGCGGTGCGGCGTCCAGGTCTTGCCGTTCTTGAACAGCGGGTTGCCCGATTCAATAAGATCGGAAAGTGCCTGCACGGTGGCAGTGTTGGCCGAGGTCGCGCCCGAGGCTTCCGCCTCCTCCACCGACATGTCGAGACCGGCCACCGCGTTAAGCCCGGCGGCGGCACGGGCGCGCGGATCGTTCGAGCTGCCGATCGAGGTGCCGCGGGCGGTCTTCCTGGATTTCTCGGCGGATGCAGCCTTGGCTTTCGCCGGGCCCTTCGCTGGCGCCTCTTCCTTCCCCTTGCCCGCCTTCAGCCGGTGCTTGCCAGCCTGGGAACGAAGTTCCCGGTTTTCCGCCTTGCGCCGCGCCTTCACCGCGTCGAGCTCGGCTTCCCTGGCGAGGTCCGCGGCCCAGTCGGCGATCGATCCGGACGAGGAAACCTGCGCGCCCGAAAGCTTCGGCTGCGGCGCCTCCTCGAAACCATCGAATTCGGAACCATCGGGACGGGTGTTTTGTGCAGGGGTCTTGGCCATGGCGGCAATATGGGCAGAGTCTGCGGCGAAAGAAAGAGGTCTAAGGGGCAAAAGGGGAACGAAAACGGGCCATACTGACAGCAGGTGTCAGCATGGCGATCGATGCCCCGGTTGGTCCGGACCAGCCGGCGTCAGTTCCGCTCCCGTGAGCGGGGAAGAACCATCCGCAATTTATGGGTATAGGCTGGTCAGCGGGATGTGCTAAACAGTCACGCGCAAAACCGAAGCTCTCCGGAATCATGCCTGGCTCTTGACCATCCGGCCTCATCTCAGTGACGAAGATATTATGGACACATCCCTTTCAGCTCCGCTGATCTTTCTTGATTCCGATGCGGTGATCACCGGCTGGAGCGACGGCGCCCAGAGGGTGCTCGGCTGGAAGGCCGAGGAGATGATCGGTCATCCCTTCAGCGAGATCCATGATGATCGCGGCTTCTTCATGGGCGCAAGTGGCGCGCTCGACCTCGATTCCGTCTCGGTGCCGACGCCCGACAATGGCCGGGTCGTGGCGCTCAGGAGTTCCCAGACCAGGCATCTGCAAGAACGGCTCGACCTGACCATGACCAATGCCGATGTCATCGGCTCGTGGAACTGGGATGTCTCGCAGGATCTGATCTTCACCGACGGCCGCTTTGCCGCAAGCTTCGGGCTGGACCCGAAACAGGCCGAGACGGGGCTGCCGCTCGAGGAATTCATCAATCGCATCCATGAAGGCGACCGCGCGCGCGTTGCCGACGAGATTGTCCGCACCATCGAATCCGGGGACGCCTACAGTTCCGAGTACCGCATCAACCGGCCTGACGGATCGGTCTCCCACGTGCTGGCCCAGGGCAAGCTGGTCAAGGACGCCGAAGGCAAGCCGGCACGTTTTCCCGGCGTCCTGTTTGACGTCACGGCCCGCCGCAAGGCGGAAATGGACGCACTGGCCCAGCGCGAGCGCTACCGCAACCTGTTCGAGAACCTCGATTCCGGTTTTTGCGTGATCCGCATGATCTGGGACAAGGACGGAACCCCGGTTGACTACGAGTTCCTTGAAGCCAACAAGACCTTCACCCGCCATACGGGCATCGAGGATCCGATCGGCAAGTGGATGCGCCGCGACATTGCCCAGGGACATGAACAGCACTGGTTCGAGCTGTATGGAAATGTCGCCCGCACCGGTGAGCCGGTCAACACCGAGTTCCCGGCCAGCGAACTGAACCAGCGCTGGTTCAAGGTCCAGGCCTTTTCCATCGATGGTGTCGGCAGCGACAATGTCGCCGTGCTGTTTTCCGATACCACCGCGGAGAAGCGCTCCGAGCTCGCCCTCAAGGCCAGCGAGGAGGAATTCCGCTCGCTGTCGCAATCCCTGCTCAACCACATCTGGACCGCAACACCCGACGGCAAGATCGAATGGCTCAACGATCGTGTGCTTGCCTACAGCGGCGAGACCGCGGATCGACTGAAGGGCGATGGCTGGGCCAGTATCGTTCACCCGGAAGATTTTCCCGCCGCCGCTGCCGCATGGTCGCACTCTGTGGAAACCGGCGAGGTCTACCAGATCGAGTTCCGCATCCGCCGCCACGATGGCAACTACCGCTGGCACGTGGTCCGTGCCACGCCGGTCAAGACCGAGACCGGTGAAGTGCGCCGCTGGGTTGGCAGCAACACCGACATCGAGCACGCCAAGCTCAACGAGGCAGCGCTGGCGGAACTCAACGCAACACTGGAAGAGCGGATCGCCGAACGCACCGAAGAGCTGCTTCAGTCGCAGAAGGCCTTGCAGCAGTCCCAGAAGATGGAAACCATCGGCAAGCTCACCGGCGGCGTCGCGCACGACTTCAACAATCTGCTTCAGGTCGTCTCCGGAAACCTGCAGCTTCTGGCCAAGGATGTCTCCGGCAACGAGCAGGCCGGGACCCGGGTGAACAATGCCCTCGCTGGCGTTCAGCGCGGCGCCAAACTGGCAAGCCAGCTGCTGGCTTTCAGCCGCCGCCAGCCGCTCGAGCCGAAGGTCATCAATGTCGGCCGCTTCGTCCGCGGAATGGACGATCTGCTGCGCCGCTCCATCGGCGAAACCGTAGACATCGAGGTCGTGGTCGCCGAAGGCCTGTGGAACACCTCCGCAGATCCGACCCAGGTCGAAAATGCGATCCTGAACATGGCCATCAACGCCCGTGATGCCATGGACGGCACCGGCAAGCTGACGATCGAGGCTGCCAATGCGCGGCTCGACGACACCTATACCGCCGGCCTCGAAGACGTCGAAAGCGGCAACTACGTGCTGCTTGCGGTGACCGATACAGGCGCCGGCATGGATGAAGCCACGCTCGAGCAGGTGTTCGAGCCGTTCTTCTCGACCAAGCCCGAAGGCAAGGGCACCGGGCTCGGCCTGTCCATGGTCTACGGCTTCGTCAAGCAGTCCGGCGGACACATCAAGATTTACAGCGAACCCGGCCAGGGCACGACGGTCAAGATCTACCTGCCGCGAGCGCTTGCCGACGAGGAACAGGACATCCAGGCCCCCGCAGGCCCGGCCACGGGCGGAACCGAGACCATTCTCGTGGTCGAGGACGACGAGGATGTCCGCGCCACCGTGGTCGCGACGCTGAAGGACCTCGGTTACAGCGTCCTGACCGCGCGCGACGCCCAGGGCGGCCTGGCCGTCATCGAGAGCGGCGTTCCGGTCGATGTCCTGTTCACCGATGTGGTGATGCCGGGCACGCTGAAGAGCCCCGAGATGGCGAAACTCGCCAAGGCCATAAACCCTGATCTGGTGGTACTGTTCACCTCCGGCTACACGGAAAACTCCATCGTCCATGGCGGCAAGCTCGACCCCGGTGTCGAACTGCTCTCCAAGCCCTATACCCGCGAGGCGCTGGATGGCAGGATCCGGCATCTGATCGCCAACCAGAAACAGGCCTCGCAGGCGGCAGCCGCCCCGTCCTCGGCCCAGGCCACGGCCACCCCGGTCGGGGACGCAGAGCCGGCTGCGGCCACGTCCGGCCAGCGGAAGTTCAAAGTCCTTCTGGTCGAGGACGAGGCCCTGATCCGCATCAACACCGCCGACATGCTCACCGACATGGGCCATGACGTGATCGAGGCCGGAACCGCCGCTGAGGCGCTCGCGGCAACCTCGGAGCACGAGTTCGACATCCTCGTCACCGATGTCGGCCTGCCCGACATGAAAGGCGGTGAACTGGCCCGCAAGGTGCAGGCACTAAAACCGGGCGTAGGCATTGTCTTCGCCACCGGAGAGAGCCAGCTCCCTGAAGGCGCCGACGCCGAAGCGGTGCTGCTGACCAAACCCTATTCCGATGAGTCGCTGAAAGCGGCGCTGGAAAAGCTGGGTTCGCTTGCCTGACGGCGCTTGCTGAACCGCGGATTGATCCACTGCTGGACAGGCGTTGAGGCTGGGCATGCTCGACAGGGCTATTGAGCACAGACTCTCGCCTTCCGCAGTTTTCAGCCCGACGGGGTCCTGCAATTGTCCAGGAAGGACGATTGCGCCGCCGATGCAAGACCGATGCCCCTGCCCGCTTCACCGCTTGCGGGCCACGATGAAGAGTGCATGCCCTCCGGCTGCATGCAGGCCTGTTTCCTCAATGTCGAAACCGGCTTCCTGCATCGCTTGGCGCAACGCGTCCTTGCCAAAATAACTGACCGGCGGCGCCTTGCCGAACAGTTGCATCGCCGGGATGACCAGCCGGAGCATAACTGGCATGTCGCCGAGGCAGGGCGTTTTCGAGATCAGCAACCCACCCGGCTTGAGCAGCTTGCCAATCCGTGTCAGCGCATCCGGCAAGTCTTCAAGCAGGTGCAGCACATTGAAAGCCATCACGACGTCGAAAGCGGTCGGTTCGAGCCGCGCATCGGACAGCGCGGCGGCCAGGAAGGTGACATTGGCGGGACCACCGTCTGAGCGCCTTTCCTCGGCAATCGCGATCATTTCGGGCGAGATGTCAGTCCCGGTGATACGGCCGGAGTGGGGCGCAAGCCTGATCGCGGTGGAGCCCGTGCCGCAACCGATTTCGAGCACATCGTCAGTCGGTGTGAGCCATGCGCCGGTGCGCTCGAGCGTGGTCTCGTATGCCTTGCTGTCGGCGACCGGTCGGGCAGCATAACGTCGGGCCGAGCGGTCCCAGAAGCGGATCCTGGTGATCTCTGCAGGTGTCATGGCGTCGGTCCTGTTACATGCCGGTGCGATCATATCACGGAGCGCGCGGCCCCGCGGAGGGATCGCTGCTTATCACCCATGGATTTTTCTATGGAAATTGCGATTATTTGCAGCCTTGATATACATCTATGCATGAGCAAATTCGACTGGAATCATGCGCTGGCGTTCTGGACCACCGTGGAAGAGGGATCGCTCTCGGCCGCTGCCCGCAAGCTCGGATTGACCCAGCCGACCCTGTCGCGGCAGGTCGCGGCGTTGGAGCAGAGCCTCGGTGTCACCCTGTTCGAACGCCTTGGAAAGTCGCTGATGCTGACCGAAGCCGGCCTCGACCTGATCGAGCACGTGCGCGCCATGGGCGCCGCTGCCGAAACAGTTCGACTTGCGGCTTCCGGACAGACCCAGTCGATCGAGGGCCGCGTCACCATCTCCGCGTCCGATGGCCTTGCTGCCTATGTCCTACCCGACATTGTGCATCACATCCGGGAGGCCGCGCCACAGATCACGCTGGAGATTGTTGCCTCCAACGCCCTTAGCGACCTGCGACGCCGCGAGGCCGATATCGCCATCCGCCATGTCCGCCCCGATCAGCCCGACCTGATCGGCCGGCTGATCAAGGAATCCGAGGCGCATCTCTATGCTGCACAAAGCTGGGTAGAACAAAACGGCATGCCGCGCCATCCGGCCGATCTGGCAAGGACCGGCTTCATTGGCCTGGGCGGCGGCGCGCGGCTTGCGGGGCACTTGCAAAGCCGCGGCCTGCCGGTGACCGAAGCCAGTTTCATCCTCGCCTCGGAGAATTCGGTGGTGGTGTGGGAGATGGTCAAGCGCGGCCTTGGCATCAGCTTTCAGATGCACGAGATCGCCTCACGAACACCCGGTATCGTGCGGCTTCTACCGCAGATCGAGCCGTTTCCGGTGCCGATCTGGCTTGTCACTCACCGCGAACTGCGCACCAGCCGGCGCATTCGCACGGTCTTCGATCTTCTGGCCGAAGCACTGATCCTCACACCTCGAGCAACCCTTCGAGATGGTGGTGTTCAATCCCGAACATCGCCTTGATCTCGGCAATCTGCTTGAGCACCGCTTCGCGGTCGCGGCCAAACCGGCCGTCCTTTTCGGCCACGATCAGGTTGTTTTTCGGGGTGTGTGCGTCGGAGACGAACTCGAACACGCGGGTGCGGTAGCCGTTGAGTTCGAGCAGCAATGCGCGGAGTGTGTCGGTGACCATCTCGGCCTGGCGCTCGACGAAGATGCCGTGCCGGAGCAGCGGTTCCAGGGTCTCATCGGGCTTGCCGGCTTCCATCTGCCTACGGATCTGCTTGTGGCAGCACGGCGCCACGGCGATCAGGGCGGCCCCGGCGGCAATGCCCTTGAAGATGGCGTCGTCCGTGGCCGTGTCGCAGGCATGCAGCGCAATCACCGCATCGGCGCCCGAGGCGTCGAACGCCATGATCGTACCTGCCTCAAAACTCAATCCGGCGAAGCCCGACGCCTTCGCCGTGGCGTTGCCGTCCTCGACCAGTTGCTCACGCAGTTCAACGCCGACAATCCGCGCCGGCCGCTTCACCACGGTGGCGAGATAGTCGTAAAGCGCGAAATCGAGATAGCCCTTGCCCGCGCCCATATCGACGATCAGCGGCGGTTCGGCCTTCAGCGCGGCAACCAGCGGCGCAAAGATCTCGACCATCTTGTTGATCTGGCGGAACTTGTCCTGCGCGTCGTGGCGGATGGCGCCGTTCTTGCCGGCAAGCCCGAGCGCCTTGAGCCAGGGCTTTCCGGTTTCGGTCAGCGGCCGGTTCTTGGCGCGGTTGTGCTCGGTTGAGGGTGCCGCGCGGCCTTCCACCTCGGTCCGCTTGAGCCGCTGCTTTTCGCCGTTGCGCTCGAACAGCATGTCGAATCCGGTGGTCGCAAGCTGCGCGCTGCGGAATTCGACCGCCAGACCATCGCGCAGCAGTTCCATCGCCTCGTCTTCAGCGTAATTCTTGATCGTGTCGCGGGTCTTGTAGCGCCAGGTGAAGGAGTATTTCTCGCCGCCCTTGGTTGCGATCTTCTTGACCAGAACCGCCTTCAGTTCCGGCTCCGGTCCGTGGTAGCCGCCAAGCTTGAGCTGCACCAGCGCCCCGTTCGAAAAGGAGTCCCGGGTAGCGTTCAACAGCTCTTCGATGCGATCGGGGGAATTCACGGGCGGTCCTTCGGGGCGGTTGGCGTGCCTTCGGAAAATCAGGTTATCAGTGGCCCTTCTACCTGTCCGGCAGGAAGAAGCAAATCAGCCGGTTGGATATTCGGCCAATCGGGCTTTCGCGGTCCTCGACGCGAACCGGGCCCACGCTGGAAGCATGGGCCCGGTAGCACAAGTCAAAACTGGAAGACGCCTGTAGCCTCAGCCCATGGCGCCGTTGTACCAGTCGTGCAGTTTGACCTCGGTCGAACTGCCGGCCTCGCTCAGCATGTTTGCAAACACCTGCGGGTCCTGGGTGCCGCCGTCGCGGCCGCGGTAGTGGTAGGGGACGACCATGGCTGGCAAGAATTCGGCCACCGCGTCAGCCGCCTGTTCGGCGTCCATCGTGAACGGCAAATTCATGCAGACAAAGGCGAGATCGATGTTCTCGAGCGCCCGCATTTCCGGTGTCCCCTCGGTGTCTCCGGAGACGTAGACGCGGCTTCCGTCGATGGTCAGCACGAAGCCGAGGTCACCGCGGGCCTTGGGGTGGAAGTCCTGCCGGTCGGCGGAGGTGTTGTAGGACGCGATGGCCGCGATGGCGATGCCCATCATGTCGGTGCTGCCGCCCGGGGCGATGACCTCGGTGCGCGCCTGCAGGTCTTCCGGCATCATGCCCTTCACATCCGCATTGGTCAGGATTGGTGCCTCTGCAAGCGCGGCCAGAAGATCGGCATTGTAGTGATCACCGTGGCGGTGGGTGATCAGGATCAGGTCCGGCTTTGGCAGCGCCTCATACAGTCTGGCCTCGCCGACCGGATCGACATAGATGGTCCCCGCCGGGCTCTCCATGACGAAGGAGGCATGCTCCACCGGATGGATGACGATCTTTCCGTCCATCAGCTCGAAACTCGCCGCATGCGCGGCTGCAAGGCCGAGCGATGGCAACAGCGTGATGGCTCCGACAGCGGCGGCGCCGCCAACAATAAAGGTGCGTCTGGTGGTCATGGCAATCTCCTTCGGCATCGTTCTGGTTGGTGGTCTTGCAGGGACTTGGTTTTGCCAAATGCAGCGCCGCACCGGAAATTCAAGAGCACGTCACCTGAGCACCCTTATCCAGCGGGCCAGGTTGAGCACGCTGGTCAGGGCGGCGGCGACATAGGTGAAGGCCGCGGCCTTGAGCACGCTGCGGGCGCCGGCAAGGTCCTCGTCGGCGAGGTACCCGCCCTCGCGCAGGATCGGCAGCGCCTTGTTGAAGCTTGCATCATATTCGACCGGCAACGTGACCAGGTGCACCAGAACCCGAACGCCCAGCAGCCCGATGCCGATCACCGCCATGCCAAGCATCGCCGCCGGCGTGCGCAGCAGCACGGCCAGCACCGGTGCGGCAATGAAGAACACCGACGCGATCCGGTCCGTCGTCATTGCGACACCGACCAGCTTCTGCCTGAGCGCCAGCCCGCGCTCGCCGCCGTGATGCTGCAGCGCATGTCCGACCTCGTGCGCCGCCACGGCCACGGCGGTGAGGCTCGCGCCCTGGTAATTGGCCTGCGACAGGCGCACCACCCGCGCTTCCGGATCGTAATGGTCGCCCTTGTCGGTCATCTCCACGCCGACGCCGGACAGCTCAAAACGCTCGACCAGGTGCTGCGCCATCTCGCCGCCGGTACCGGGAAAATCGGGCCGCTCGTCGCTGTGACGACGCATCGTGTGGCCGACCCAGAACTGCGGCGCGTAAACCAGCGCCAGAATCAGCAGGACACCGAAGAGTCCGAGAAACGCCATGTCAGCCCTGATCCACCAAGATTGTTTCCATGCCTGTTAGATAGGTGCCGCGCCCGCCGGATAAAGGGCCGTACAGGCGGATCGGGCAGCAAAGCGCGAGGCCGTGACCGGCCCGCGGGTTGACGAACCGGCCGATGTGGCCTGTTGTAGTCCCTTGCCAGCCATGGCCTGCCCCGTCCCGGTCCTTGATCCAGGACGATCCGGAAAGGAAGTTATACCATGACACGCCCGATGCTCCGCCCGCTCACAGCGCTTACCGCTGCCGGTATGATCGCACTCGCACCTGTTGCCGCCAGCGCCCAGGAAGCGGCGATCTACAGCTCCATGGATGCCGTGCATCCGGTCTGGGCGAAATCCGCGATGGTTTCGGTACAGGAGGCGGTCGCCGCCGAAGTCGGGCTGCAGGTGCTCAAGGATGGCGGCAATGCGGTCGATGCAGGCGTCGCCGTGGCGCTGGCGCTGGCCGTCACCCTGCCCCGCGCCGGAAACCTGGGCGGCGGCGGCTTCATGATGGTGCATGACGCGGCGAGCGGCGAAACAAAGGCGATCGACTACCGCGAGATGGCGCCTGCGAGTGCCACACGCGACATGTATCTTGATGCCGAGGGCAATGCCGACAGCAATCTCTCGCGCTTTCACGGTCTGGCGGTGGGCGTGCCCGGCACCGTCGCCGGCATGCAGCTGGCGCTCGAAACCTATGGCACCATGACGCTTGAACAGGCCGCGGCCCCGGCGATCAAACTTGCCGAAGACGGCATCCTTGTCACCGCCGATCTGGCCGACAGCCTCAAGGCGCTGGAGAAGCGGCTCAAGACCTGGCCGGCCTCGGCGGCAATCTTCTACAAGCCCGATGGCAGTTTCTATGAGCCCGGTGACCTGTTCAAACAGCCGGACCTGGCGGCGACACTGAAGACGATCGCGGCGGAAGGCCCCGACGGATTCTACAAGGGCGAAGTCGCCGAGAAGATTGCGGCCTCCGTGCAGGAAGCCGGCGGCTCGATGACGGTGGAGGATCTGGCGAACTACAAGGCAGTGATCCGCGAGCCGGTGAGCGGGACCTATCACGGCCACGAGATCGTCTCGATGCCGCCGCCAAGCTCGGGCGGCACCCACATCATCCAGATCCTCAATGTGATGGAGGGCTACCCGATCGGTTTTCTCGGGCACAATTCATCGAACACCATCCATTTGATGGCGGAAGCGATGAAGCGCGCCTATGCCGACCGCTCGGAGTATCTGGGTGATCCGGATTTTGTCGATGTGCCGGTCAAGGCGCTCACCTCGAAAGACTATGCGGCCAAGATCCGCGAGGTAATCAGCCTCAACCGCGCCACGCCGTCGGCCTCGATCAAGCCGGGCAAGCTGGCGCCCTATGAGAGCGACCAGACCACGCATTTCTCGATCGTGGACAAGGACGGCAACGCGGTGTCGAACACCTACACGCTGAATTTCTCCTATGGCTCGGGCATGACCGCGGCTGGCACCGGCGTGCTGCTCAACAACGAGATGGACGATTTTTCCGCCAAGCCCGGCGTGCCCAATGCCTATGGCCTGATCGGCGGCGACGCCAATGCCGTCGAGCCCGGCAAGCGGCCGCTGTCCTCGATGAGCCCGACCATTGTGCTCAAAGACGGCAAGCCGTTCCTGGTCACCGGCAGCCCGGGCGGCTCGCGCATCATCACCACCACGCTGCAGGTGATCTCCAACATGATCGATCACGGCATGAATGTCGCCGAAGCCACCAACGCCGCGCGCATCCACCATCAATGGCTGCCCGACGAAATCCGCGTCGAAGACGGCGGGTTGAGCCGCGACACCGTGGCAGCACTCGAGGCCAGGGGGCATACGATTGCAGTCAAAAGCGTGATGGGCTCGACCCAGTCGATCCACGTCGATGCGGAGAAGGGCCTGCTTCTCGGCGCGTCGGATCCGCGCCGGACGGGCTCGGCCACGGTGGGGTATTGAGGGGCCGGAATCATACCGGAGGCTTCGCCCTGATCGCCGCCGGCGCGGCACTGGTGTTTCGAGGGTGAGCCGCCTCACCGCTTTCGAGGGCGAGTGAACGCCAGCCACGCCTGGCCGAGCACCAGTGGCACCAGGCTTGCGACGGCCGCCAGCGCCAGGCCTTGCGGGCCCGGCCAGGGCAGGCCGAGGAGGTTCGCGAGCGTCGGCAGCCCCACCGCAAAGCCGATCAGTCCGAGGCACAGCACGATTGCACCCCAGACGTAAGCGTTGCGGGTCACGTCGTTGCTGATGAGCCCGGCATCGGCATCGCGCATGTTGAACACATTCCACAATTGCGCCAGCGCCAGCGTCAGGAATGCCACGGTCACGGCGGCTGCGGGCGCCAATGCCAGCCAGGTGAGCGCCAGCAGGAAGGCGCCGAGCGTGGCGACGGTGATCAGCGCCCCCAGCACGGCGATGAGCCGCCAGCGCGCCCGGTCCAGGATCTGTTCCTTCGGATCGCGCGGCGGCTTGCGCATGACCTCCCCGTCGCCTCGCCCCAGCCCCAGCGCAAACGCCGGAAAGACATCGGTGACCAGGTTCAGAAACAGGATCTGCAGCGGCAAGAGCGGCATCGGCAGGCCTATGCCAACAGCAAGACCGACAACCAGCACCTCGCTGACATTGCACGACATCAGGTAGACCACGAATTTGCGGATGTTGTCGAAGATCACCCGGCCCTGCCGCATTGCCGAGATGATGGTGGCAAAGCGATCGTCGCGCAGCACCATGTGGGCTGCTTCCTGGGCAACCTGGGTGCCGCGCTTGCCCATGGCGATGCCGATATCGGCTTGCTTGAGCGCCGGCGCGTCGTTGACGCCATCGCCGGTCATGGCCACCACGTGACCGGCTTTCTGAAAGATCGACACCAGCACCAGCTTGGTTTCCGGCGCAACGCGCGCGAACACATCAGCCGACAACACCCGTTGCCGGGTCTCTTCACTGATCGCATCAGGGTCGATACCGCTGATGTCGTGGCCTTCGATCACGCTGAGATCGCCGTCGCCAAGGCCCGCCTGCCGGGCGATCGCCGCAGCCGTATCGGCGTGGTCGCCGGTCAACATGATGACCCGGACACCGGCAGCGCGGCTCGCGCGGATTGCCGGCGGCACATCCCCGCGCACCGGATCGTTGAGACAGACCAGCCCGACCAGGGTGAGGCCCGCATAGGGGTCCGCCTCGCCGCTTTCAGTTTGCTGCATCGCCAATCCGAGGAGCCGGTTCCCGGCTTGCGCGGCTTTCGAACTCCGGTCTTTCCAGGCTTTGCGGCTGGCGGCATCCAGCGGGCGCGGACCATCAGGGCCGAGACCATACTTGGCGCTGTCGATGACAGCCTCGGGCGCGCCCTTCACCGCAATCAGGAAACGGTCCCCGTCCTCATGGACAGTTGCCATCATCCGTATGGCGGGATCGAAGGCATGCTCGCGGATTTCCGGAAAATCCTTGAGGAGTTCGGACCGGGACAGCCCGGCTTGAACTGCCGCCTGCAACAATGCCAGCTCCATCGGATCGCCGGCATGCCCGTCTTCGCCGCCATCACCGAGTTCCGCATTGGTGCACAGGGCGCCGATCCGGATCGCCCAGCCAAGCGCCTTGTCTTCATCGGGATCGAGCCGTGCATCGCCAGCTTTGAGGATGTGTCCTTCACCATGACCTTCAGGGCCAACATCCCGCCCTTCGACCAGATAACCCACCACCGTCATCCGGTTTTCGGTCAGCGTCCCGGTCTTGTCTGTCAGGATCACCGTGGTTGCACCCAGCGTTTCAACCGAGGACAACCGCGTGATCACCGCATTGCGCCGGGCCATCCGCCACATGCCGCGCGCCAGGCTGAGCGTGGCGACCACCGGCAGCCCCTCGGGCACGGCCGCCACCGCCAGCGCCACGCCGGTCTGGATCATCGCAACCACGTCATGCCCGCGCAGAATGCCGGCACTGATGGTCAGCACCGCAAGCACGAAGGTCAGCCAAACCAGCCGGTGGCCGAGCCTGTCGAGCCGCCTCTCCAGCGGCGCCGCTTCGCTTTGCGCGCTTTGCACGAGATCGCTGATCCGGCCGATCTCCGTGGCCATTCCGGTTGCCACCACCAGCCCCTCGCCGGTCCCTTGCGTGATTGCCGTTCCCTTGAACGCCATTGAAGTCCGGTCGCCCAGAACCGCTTCGCGGTCCGTCGCTGTCTCGGCCTTGAGAACCGGGACAGATTCGCCCGTCAGCACCGATTCGTCGACCTGGAGATTGGAGGCCCGGCTGATCCGCAGGTCCGCCGTCACCACGTCACCCGCCTCGAGAATGACGACATCACCCGGCACGAGCCCGTGCGCATCGATCATCCGCTGCTGCCCGTCCCGCCGCACCCTGGTCTTGATCTCGGCGATGCGCATCAGCGCTTCCATCGACCGCGCGGCCCGGAGCTCGGTAAAGAAACCGATGGCGCCGTTGAGCAACAGCACCACGATGATGGCGCCGCCTTCGGCAATGTCACCTAGCAGAAAGGACATCAGCGCCGCCGCTGCCAGCAGCCAGACGATGACACTGCTGAACTGATGCGCGAGGATCGCAAGGCTGCTCTTGGTCTTTTGGCGGCGCAATTGGTTGGGACCGTGCGCGCTTAGCCGCTGACCCACGTCCCGATGGCTCAGCCCTGCTTCGGGATCGGTCTCCAGCCGGACGGCGACATCTGCCACGGAAAGCGCATGCGGGTTTTCAGGCCTGCCTTTTGTCACGTGAATGTCTGCCTTTGAAACGGATGCGGTTTGCTCGCCTGCCGCACAAGAAATGCGATGGACAGACAGACAGAACCACAAATCCCGTCACATCAGCATGACCGAGATCAAGTACCCGCAAACCGAAGGCGGACGGCTTACGGTTTGCCGTTTCTCCAGGTGACGTCCTGGCCGTAGAGCGGCACCGTCGAGATGTTCATCTTGGCCGAGCCGTCCTGCACCTGCTGCGAATTGACCAGGTAGATCAGCGTGTCGTTTTTCTTGTCGTAGATCCGGTTGACCACCAGCGACTTCCATATCAGCGAGCGTGATTCCTTGAACACCACTTCGCCGTTCTCATCCAGATCGATGTCGCCGATGCTGATCGGGCCGGTCTGGCGGCAGGCGATGGAGGCGTTGGAGGGGTCCTCGAACCAGTTGCCCTTCTGCAGCCTGTCGATGACACCGCGGTCGAAATAGGCGACGTGGCAGGTCACGCCCGCAACCTCGGGGTCGCTCACCGCATCGATCAGGATGTCGTTGCCGAGCCAGTCAACCCCGACCTCTCCGACCTGCTCGGCGGACGCCGGGCTTGCCAGCAGCGGCGCGGCGAGACAGCTCGCAGCAACCAGACCGGCGGACAGGATTGAACGGATGCGCGTGCTGTGGATCATGTATTTTCTCCTTAACCTGTGAAACGCGCCAGCAGGCGGGGTGTTCCACAAAGCGTGTTCTGTAAACTGACCATCCCGATATGGGTCCTTGACGTGACAAATGAAAATATGGGTCCTTGACGTGACAAATGAAAGAAGCAAGCCAAACCATGACGTTTCGCCAAGACGCATGCGGACAGACACCGTGCGCATTCCAACCACAGACCGCAGATCCGGTGCTCGCATCAGCGCGTCAACGGCGCGTTCTCCGTGCCATCAAACCTCTTCCCTTCGGACCTGATCGGCTCTAGATAGTGGACATGACCGCACGGACCGCGCTCAGGCGCCAAACATATCAGACCCGAACCGGGTCAAACGGGGTATTTGTCTACCGCGCACTCGGCCTTGTCGCTGCGGCCATGGTGACAGGTCTGGTTTTTGCCGCCTGGCAGTCAAACGGACCGGCCCTGCTCGAGGCGTTTGCCGCCAATGGTCTGGCCTGGTGCCTCTGATATAGATTGCGCACACTCAAGCCCACTTGCCATTTCAACTGCATGAGGCATCTGCCGCCAGCCTGCGGCAACCTTACTGGAGACATCGATGAAAACCATACGCCTTGTCCTTTGGGTTCTTGTCGCGGCCATGGCTGTGGCGCTCGGCTGGTTGACCTATGAATGGCAGCGGACCGAAAACGAACTGTCAGGCAAACCCTACGGCGTGCCGTTCGAGCTTGTCGATCAGAACGGTGAGCCCATCACCGAGACCGCTTTCCGCGGACGCCCGACGGCGATTTTTTTCGGCTTCACCCATTGCCCGGAAATCTGCCCTACCACCCTGTTCGAACTCGACGGGTGGCTCAGGCAGGTCGATCCGGATGGCGGCAAGATCGGTGCCTATTTCATAACCGTCGATCCCGAGCGCGACACGCCTGAACTGCTTGGATCCTACGTCTCAGGGGTCAGCGACCGGATCATCGGCATCTCGGGGGAACCCGATGACGTTTCCGGCGTTATCAAGGGATTCAACGTCTACGCCAAGAAGGTGCCGATCGATGCGGCCGACCCCGATGGCGAATACACCATGGATCACACCGCATCGGTATTCCTGCTGGATCCACAAGGCCGCTTCAAGGGAACCATCGCCTGGGGCGAAAATCCCGACATCGCCATAACCAAGCTTGAGAACCTGATCAAACCGTAACCAGCGCCAGGGGCGGCGCCAGAGGGGACAGACATGGACGACATCGTTCTCAAACTTGCCGTCATCGGAGCCGCCGGCATCGCCGCGCAATGGTTTGCCTGGCGGCTGCAGCTTCCGGCCATCGTCTTGCTGCTCGCGGCAGGTTTCATTGCCGGCCCGGCGACCGGATTTCTCGATCCGGCTGCCGATTTCGGTTCGATCTACCGGCCGATGGTCTCGATCGCCGTTGCGATCATTCTGTTTGAAGGCGGGTTGACGCTCAATTTCAAGGAAATCCGCGAAACCTCCACCGCCGTCCGCCGCATCATCATGTATGCCGGACCACTGACCTGGGGCATGTCGGCGCTTGCCGCTCACTACATCGGCGGCCTGAGCTGGCCCACGGCAATCGTGCTCGGCGCCATTCTCGTGGTTACCGGCCCGACAGTGATCATGCCGCTGTTGCGCCAGGCCCAGCTTGATGCCCGCCCGGCCTCGCTGCTGCGCTGGGAAGCGATCGTCAACGACCCGATCGGCGCCCTGTTCGCCGTGGTCGCCTTCGAGATCATCCTCGTCTATATCGGCCTGCACGAGGCTGACAACCTGATCCTGCTCTTGGGCGGCGGCTTCATTGCGGCCATCGGCCTGGGTTTCGCCGCAGCCAAGCTCATCGTCTGGTCCTTCGTGCGCGGCCATGTTCCCGAATTTCTCAAGGCGCCTGTGCTGCTCGCCTCCGTGGTGGCCGTCTATGCCGCGACCAATTCGGTGCTTGAGGAATCCGGCCTTCTGACAGTGACCGTGATGGGCGTCGTACTGGCCAACAGCCGCATCGCCTCGCTCACCGACATGCGCCGTTTCAAGGAAACCATCACCACCCTGCTGGTCTCCGGCGTGTTCATCATCCTCACCGCCTCGCTCAGTCTCGACGAGATCCGCTCGCTCGACTGGCGGGCCGCGCTGTTTGTCGCGGCCCTGCTTGTCGTCATCCGTCCGGTCGCCATCATGCTGGCCACCATAGGCTCCGGAGCCACTTTCCAGGAGCGCCTGCTCAGCGCCTGGATCGCGCCGCGCGGCGTTGTCGCTGTTGCCGTCTCGGGTCTCTTCGGCACGCTGCTGGCCGATGTCGGCGTCGAGGACGCGGGCCGCATGGTCGCCTTCACCTTCGCCGTGGTGGTCACAACCATCGTGCTGCATGGCTTCACACTGGCGCCGCTGGCAAGTTTTCTCGGCCTCAAGAAGGCCTCCAAGCCCGGTATTCTGATTGTCGGTGGTTCGCGCTGGTCGACAGCGCTCGCCGTCAAGCTCAAGGAAGCCGATGTGCCGGTGATGCTTGCCGACCAGAACTGGAACCATCTCGCCGAGGCGCGGCTGGCCAACATCCCGGTCTATTTCGGCGAGGTCCTGTCCGAAGCGGCCCATCACAGCATCGATCCGAAGCGGTTTTCAAACCTCATCGCCACCGGCGACAACGACGCCTACAATGCGCTTGTCTGCACGGATTTCGGTCCGGAACTGGGCCGCAGCCATGTGTTCCAGATCGGCCGCGTCGACGAAAAGGCCCGCCAGGCGCTCAGCTTCACGCTGGGCGGCCGCTCGCTGACCAGGGAGCCGGTCAGTTTTCTCGACCTTCGGGAAAAACTGCTGCAGGGCTGGACCTTTCAGCTCACCCGTCTGACCGACGAGTTCAGCTGGGAAGACTACAAGGCAAGCCGACCCGACGGTGCCATGATCCTGTTGTGGGTCAAGCCTTCGGGCGCGATCTCGTTTGCCACCGCCGCATCAAACTCGCCCGGTCAGAATGACAGGATCCTGAGCTTCGCCCAGCCAAAGGATGAAGCCCGCGCCGCGGCAGCCAGCAAGACCACCCGCAAGGCAGAAGAGACGGCCGCCGCCCAGGCCGCAACCGATGAAGGAAAGAAGCGGACGTGAGCGACCACAGATACTATTTCCGCACCGACGAAGCCGGAGCACAGCGCGGCCTGGATCTGCTCGACGCGGCCTTCGAGGATGAAGGCCTACCACTGACCACCATGGAAATCGACGAGGACGCCGGGATCTGGGAGGTTTCCGTCTACGCCCCCGGCGAACCGGACGAAACCCTGCGAAACCGGATTGCCGCCTGCATTGCCGACGTGTTTCCCGATGCCACGATCGACCTCGAGGCCTTTGGCGAAACCGACTGGATCGCCAAATCGCTCGAAGGGCTCAAACCTGTGCGTGCCGGGCGCTTTCTCGTGCACGGCTCGCATGACCGAGACGCAGTGCGCCCCAATGATCTCGCCATCGAGCTTGAGGCCGGACAGGCCTTTGGCACCGGTCATCACGGCACCACCGCCGGCTGCCTCGAGATGATCGAGATGGTCATGCGTGCCAGCCCTGGCGGTCCGCGCGGGACCGGTGCAGTGCTCGATCTGGGAACCGGTTCCGGAGTTCTTGCCCTCGCCGCAGCCCAACTCGGCCCGGTCCGGGTTCTGGCCACCGACATCGACCCGGTCGCCACCCGCGTCGCCCGCGAGAATGTCCGCCACAACCACCGGGCCGCCCAGATCCGCTGCGTCACCGCAACCGGATTTCATTCGACCGCCTTTTCCGATGCCGGTCCGTTCGGGCTGATCATCGCAAATATCCTCGCCCGGCCGCTGATGCGCATGGCGCCCGACATCAAGCGCAACCTCGCCCCCGGCGGCTCGGTGATCTTGTCAGGCATACTGGCAAGCCAGCGCTGGCAGGTTCTCGCAGCCTTCAGGGGCCAGGGCATGCGCCATGTCAAAACCCTCTGGCGCAATGGCTGGGTAACGATCCACCTTAATTGACGCGCAATCGATCACCGGATTCCACAAGAACATACCCGCAAAAACAAAAACGGCCCCCGAAGGAGCCGTTTGCATTGATATCGGTTCAAGGCGCCGTCATGGCGCAACCGGCAAGGCTTAGAAGAAGTACGCCTGGGCGCCTTCGCGCTGAAGTTCTTCGCGGGTGCGGCCGATCGACTTGAGCTGTGCGTCGTCCATTGCCAGGAGCGCACCGTTTACATAACGGCGAACCTGGCGTTCGCGGGCGCTGACGAGACGGTCGAAGGCGTTCTGAAAGATGTTCACGGACATTTGGTAATCCCCTTTGGGTAAGTGATTGTTCTGTCCTCCTGCAAACCAAGATAGTGATTTCGCCCGGAATGTGCAGAGCTTATGTTGCAGTGCAGCTATGTACAAGACGCATACCAAATCCAATAGCAATGCAAATTGCTGCCTAATTAGGCGGCAAACTGCATCGCACAGAGATTGTGCGCACGATAACGGGCAGTCCGTCTGTCCTGTCGGATCGAATCCGTTTCCCGGCCTCCCAATCCGGACCGGGATTGCTATAAGGAGAACCAAGGTACGGCTTGCAGGAATCCCATGATGTTTCAGAAATTTGAAGTGCTCTCTTCCCCGGACCAGGCGGCCGGGCGCGTTGCCCGCCTGCGGGCCCGTTTTGCCGACTGGGACGTCAACGCCGTCGCGGTGCCGCGCTCCGACGAGTATCTGGGTGAATATGTACCCGCCTGCGCCGAGCGGCTGGCCTGGCTGACCGGCTACACCGGCTCCGCCGGATCGGTGCTGGTGCTGCAGGACAAGGCCCATATCTTTGTCGACGGACGCTACACCAACCAGGTTCGCGCGCAGACCGACCCCTCTGTCTTCGATTACCAGGATGGCGTCGCAACGCCACTTGCCGCGTTTGTCGAGGCAGCAGACCACCCCGGCCTCAGGCTCGGTATTGACGCCTGGACCTGGCCCACAAGCGAGGTGCTGCGCCTCGAAAACGCCCTGAAACCACTCGACGGACAGCTGGTGTTCCTGCCGCGCAATCCGGTCGACGCCATCTGGGACGACCGGCCGCAACCGCCACTGGGCGCGGTATCGCTGCAGCCGCTGGACCTGGCCGGCGTGCCGGCCGGAGAGAAGCTGGCGATGATGGCTCAAGCCGCAGCCAAAGCAGGAGCCGACGCTCTGGTTCTTGCCGACCCGTCCAGCGTTGCGTGGAGCTTCAACATCCGCGGCGAGGATCTGCCATCGACACCGCACCCGCTGTCGCGCGCCATCATCCCGGCTTCGGGCCGGCCTCAGCTGTTCATCGACAAGCGCAAGACCGGCATCGAACCGGAAGCCTATCTCACCCAGCTTGCCGATCTCGAGCCGCCATCTGGCTTTGACGATGCGCTGATGGCGCTCGGCAAATCCGGCGCGCGAATCATGATCGATCCCGCCGTCGCACCGCATGCGGTCTCGTTACTGATCGAACAGTCCGGCGGATCGGTGCTCAGTGCCCCCGATCCCGCCCGCCTGCCCCGCGCCTGCAAGAACGCGGCGGAGATTGCCGGCAGCGCGTCCGTACACCGGCAGGATGGCGCCGCGATGGTGCGGTTTCTGGCCTGGCTTGATGACCAGGAGCCCGGCTCGATCGACGAAATCACGGCCGCCACACGGCTTGAGGAGGCCCGCAGGTCGACCGGCGAAGCCATGCAGATGCCGCTCCGGGCGCTGTCCTTCGACACGATCTCCGGCGGCGGTCCCAATGCCGCGATCATCCACTACCGGGTCAACACCCGCACCAACCGCCTGATCGAGTCCGGCGAGATGCTGCTCATCGATTCGGGCGGTCAGTACACCGCCGGCACCACCGACATCACCCGCACCATTGCAGTGGGCGAGGTCCCCCATGAGCAGAAGCGGTTTTTCACGCTGGTCCTCAAGGGCATGATCGCGATCAGCATGCTTCGCTTTCCTCCAGGCACCCGCGGCCTCGACCTAGATCCCTTTGCCCGCATCGCGCTTTGGAAGGCCGGCGTCGATTTCGCCCATGGCACCGGTCACGGCGTCGGCAGCTATCTCTCCGTGCATGAAGGCCCGCAATCGATCTCGCGGCGCGGAACCCAGGAACTGCTGCCCGGCATGATCCTGTCCAACGAACCCGGCTACTACCGTGACGGCGCCTTTGGCATCCGCATCGAGAACCTGGTGGTGGTGCATGAGCCGCAGGCCATCGACGGCGGCGACAGGCCGATGCTCGGCTTAGAGACCCTGACCCTGTGTCCCATCGACACGCGACTGGTCCTGCCAGAACTGCTGGATTCGGTTGAGCTGGAGTGGCTCAACGCCTATCACGCCCGCGTTTTCGACGAACTCTCACCGCTGCTGACAGATGATCCGGCGCTGGTCTGGCTCAAGAACGCGATCATGCCGATGTGAAAGCTTCGCTGTCAGCCGCGGATCACAGCCCTGCCGCCCTCAGCGCCACGATCAGCGCCCAGCCGATGCAGAACATCGCCATCATCGGCAGCCTGAAACCGATCGCCAGGCAGATGGCCAGCGTCACGGCTTCTGCCGGTCCGCTGGTCACGGCAGCGGGTGCGACCAGCGTGGCAAGAACCGCAGCCGGCACCGCATTGAGCGCCGCGTCGATGCGTGGCGGGATACGCCGGAACCGCGACAGCACCAGATGGCCGCCGGCCCGCGCCGCATAGGTGACGATCGCCGCGCCGATGATGGTCCAGACCGTCATCGGCAGGCCGAGGAACTCACCCGTCATGGCGCGATCTCCCCGTCTTCCGGGCTTTGCGGCGGCAGCAGCATGGCGACGGCCACCCCTGCCAGCGCCCCGAGACTAACATGCCAGGGGGAGCCGACCGTGTAGAAGGCAAGGATCGACCCCAGCCCGGAGGCAATCACCACCGGCAGCCAGTTGGGCCGCGCCCGGAAACCCAGAACCAACCCGAGGAAGTAGATCGGCAGCAGGAAATCGATGCCGAGAGCCCCCGGGTCGGTGATCAGGCTGCCGAACACGCCGCCGATATAGGCCTCGGCAATCCAGAGCACATAGACCGGCAAGGCCATGCCCATATACCAGCTCATGGTCAGGGCGAGTTTCCGGTCAGCCCGCGCCTCGGACGCTGCATACTGGGGGTCGGTGAGAAAGAAGAATGCGATCGGCTTCTGCCACGGCTTGAACAACCCGATCCGCCGGCCGAGCGCAGCCGAGTAGAGCACGTGGCGGAAATTGACCGCAAACACCGACAGCACCACGATCCAGGGAGCTATGTTGGCGCCGAACAGTTCGAGACCGACCATCTGGCTGGCCCCGGCGAACACGGTCGCACTCATCAGCACCGCCTCGCCCACCGTCAGACCGTTGTCGACGGCCAGTGCACCGAACAGCATGCCGAACGGCGCGGCTGCGGCAACAATAGGCAGGCTGGCGCGAACGCCCTGAAAAAACTCCGACCGGGTTGGGGACATGGAAAGACTCTCCTGTATCCCCTCGATAGGTCAGGGATACTGACCGGTCAATTCAATAGGTTTGATGTGAAACTTGAACAGGGCTGATGCGCCAGACCGCCGGGACCAGCAAACCTCCGCTCGATCAGGCCGAAAGGGTCACAGGCACTTCACCATCGCCGGGCTCTGATCGGATGGAGGTTTTGACCCGCGGTCCCTGTCCAGAGGCGGCTTCAGCGTTCAGGCTGATACGGCCGCTTTCAACCAGCATGCCGATCGGAATCGGCCTTCCCAGCAGAAACCCCTGTGCCTCATCGCATCCCTCTTCACCGAGCAACGACAATTGACCCTCCGTCTCGATGCCTTCGGCGAGGATCGGGATCTCAAGGCTCTTTCCAAGCGTCAGCACAGCCCGGATGATCGATTTGGCCTGAAGACTGTCCTCGGCCTCGTTGATGAAAGAGCGGTCGAGCTTGATCTTGTCGAAAGGGAAGGACCGCAGCATCTCGAGTGACGAATAGCCGGTACCGAAATCGTCAAGCGCGATGTTGACGCCCAGCGCCTTGATCTGCCGCAGCACGCTGAACGACCGTTCCTTGTCCTGGAAGATGGTCGATTCGGTCAGTTCCAGTTCGAGCCGGTTGGCTGCCAGGCCCGTCGACATCAGAACTTCAATGATCAGCTTGTGAAGGTCGGCATGGGCAAACTGGGCCGGAGACAGATTGACCGCCACCTTGTAAGGCGGCGTCCAGGAGGCAGCATCCGTGCAGGCCTGCCTGAGCACCCATTCCCCCAGTTGCACGATCAACCCGTTTTCCTCGGCGAGCGGAATGAACTGGGAAGGCGGAATAAAACCGTGCTCCGGGTGGTTCCAGCGCAGCAGAGCCTCAAAACCGCGGATCTGGTTTGTCGAGACCGAGGTCTGCACCTGGTAATGAACGGCAAGCTGATTGTTGTCGATTGCCGCGCGCAGGTCATTGACCAGGCAGCGGCGGGCCCGGACCACGTCATCCATGGACTGGTCATAGTAGCAGACATGGTGAGCGAGATCGGCCTTGGCCCGATACATGGCCAGATCGGCATTGTTGATCAGGCTTTCCTGGGTGGCTGCATTGTCCGGATAGAGCGCCACACCGAGACTGGCCCCCGGCGTGATTTCAAGATCAAGCACCTTGACCGGCTCGAAGAGGGCTGCCTTCAGCCGCGCCAGAAAATCCTCAAGCTGGGCCTGGTCGACATAGCGTTGGATCGCGGTGAACTCGTCGCCGCCGGTCCGCGCTACGAACTCGCCTTCGCGCGAGAGCTCCATCAGCCGTTTTCCCAGACTGCGCAAAAGCATGTCGCCGACACCATGGCCACGCAGGTCATTGACCTCCTTGAAGCGGTCGAGATCGATGCCGATCAGCGCCACCTTGCCGTTGGTCTCCTTTGCAATGTCGATCTCGTGATCGAGCCGGTCGGCGAAGCTTGCACGATTGGGCAGGCCGGTCAGGCTGTCATTGAGCGCCATGTGGCGCAACTGGTCGAGCGATTCCGTGCGGGCACTGTCATCAATCATGTAGCTGGCCAGACCCGCACCGACAATGACCAGCGCCACGATCGCCACCGCCAGAGCCAGTGCCTGCATGGCTGCCGGGTTGGAGAAGGAATTGTCGACAAGTAGCGGCGTTACCCTGAACGCCGTCATTCCGGTGAAATGAAGGCTGACGATCGCAAGGAAGAGAACCGCGGCGGACACAGACCTGCTCAACCGCATGGATCTTCGCAAGGCGACATGAACTGCCGCCGCCGACAGGCCGACCGAAAGAACAATCGACGCAAGCAGATAGGCCTTGTCCCAGGTTATGATGCCCTGTACCCGGTACGCCATCATCCCGGTGTAATGCATCACCGCGATCGCCATGCCGACCATTGCACCGCCAAGTGCCGGCGCATGACGCCTTGTGCCGCTGGCCGCCAAGAGAAAGCCCGACCCAGCCCCGACTATGGCGACAAGCAGCGAGATGATTGTCATCAGCGGATCGAAAGACACCGGCGCGCCAGGCTGATAGGCCAGCATGGCAATGAAGTGGGTACACCAGATCGCTGCGCCGGCCGCCACGGCGGTCAGAAAATGCCATCCCGCCCGCTGCATCCCGGTTGTGCGTGACGCCCGCTCGAACAGGCAGATGATTGCCCAGGAGCCCGCTGCGCAAACGATGGCCGCCACAACAACCAGCCAGATATTGTGCTTGTCGACCACGCAGTCGAGAATCATCATCATGGAGATCTGTCTTCGCCGCTTGGGGCCATTTGGCCACTGTCCGTTTTCCGGCGATACCAGCACGAGCCGGCTTAAGTCCCACTTAAGCGCTTACTGAAACACTTCGCAGTCGGATGTTAACCTTTGCTGCCAGACCGTGGTCAGGCGGTTGTCATCCCTTTGACGGACATCATGGAAACAGCTTTCCGCGCTTCTTCGCACAAGAGCCGGAAATGATCCGACCGGACAGAATTTCTGCGCCAGGCCAGGCCGATCTGCCGGTCAAGCGGCAGATCGGACAATTCGAAGAGTGTGATCCCTGTTTCACGCTCGAATTCGGAACTGACATAGGCGCTCGGGAACAGCGAAAGCCCCATTCCAATAGACACCATCTGGCGCAGGGCATCGAGGCTTGTTCCCTCATAGTCGCTTCGCATCTGCGCCCCGCTGACATCACACAGCCTCAACACCTGCTCGAACAGCCGGTGGCCCCGGCCGAGGGTCAGCAGCTTCTCGCCAGCAAGGTCCGTGGTACCGATGCTCCGGCGATCGGCGATCGGGTGTTCGTTCGGAACACCGAGGAAGATCTTCTCGACGCAGAACGGCATCGCATCAAACCCCTCGGTGGCAAGCGGCATCGGCGTCATGATGCAGTCGAGCTTGCCGTCTCTCAGGTCACTCTCGAGAGTGTTCGGGCGATCCTCGCGGATATAGATCTCCAGTGCCGGATACAGCCTGTGAAGTTGCGGCAGGTAATGCGGCAGGAAATAAGGTCCGAATGTCGGCGCAACGCCGAGCCGGACCAGCCCGCCGAGATTGTCCGCATCCACGCTGGCCATTTCGACGAACTCGTCGAGACCGGACAGGATCGTCCTGGCAAGCGGCAGAAGCCGGGCGCCCGCCGCGGTCGGAACCGCTGTTGCGCCGCCCCGCTCGATCAGAACCACGCCGAGCTGGTCTTCGAGAAGCTTGAGCTGCGTTGAAAGCGTCGGTTGCGAGGCATTGCAGGCCCGGGCGGCCTCGAGGAAGTGCCCCTTCTGTGCGACGGCGACAAAATACTGCAGCTGGCGATGGCTGGGGCGATAGGACAAGGCAACCTCATAGAGAAAATCTATGAGTGACATATAAACAATCGATTTGAACTATCAAGCGATCCTTCCCATCTTGGTGTTGTAACCAAGCACAGGAGAAGTTCATGATCGCACGACTGAATGCACTGCGCACCAGGCACGGAATTCTTGAGGCCAAGATTGACGCTGAACATTCACGCCCCAGGCCCGACACCATCCGCGTCAAGATCCTCAAGAAGATGCGCCTGAAGCTTCGCGATCAGATCAGCCGTTACGAACGCATCCTGGTGGGCTCCCGCCGCCAGATGTCATCCCAGTCGTAATTCAATTCAACCGGAGGAAACCAATGTTTCTCATGTGGGACGATTCTCACTCGAAATCTGACGAAAAAACCGAAAGGCTGAGGGATCTCGAAGCGCGCATGGACGCCTATCTTGTCCAGAAACGCGGCAAGGCTTCCAGCGAACTGGTCCGCGCCGTCGCCGAAGCCCGCGAGAAGGTGCGCGAGGCGATGAGCCCAAACTAGCTTGGGCAGGCATGCCAGGTTTTTCAGCCTGATGATTTGCGCGCCAGATAGACCGTCTGAGTGAATGGCTTGTCTTGCAACGGATTGTGAAATGTCACCGGTTCGGCCCAGGCGTGTGCAAACACGGCTGAGAGCCGGCCGGTAAACGCATCGTCGGTCCGCTCGTCCGACCACAGGCCGAACATCCCGCCGGGTTTGAGATGCGCGGCAAGCTTGTGAAGGCCCTCGGGCTGGTAGAAGCTCTCGCTGCGCGCATCAAGCAACGCATCCGGGGAATGGTCGATGTCGAGCAGGATCGCGTCAAACAGGCGGCCCGGAGCCTCCGGGTCGAACCCGGCTTCGCTGCGGGCCATCGCGAAGAAATCCCCCTCCACCAGCCGGCAGCGCGGATCGGCGACAAGCTCGGGTCCGAGTGGCAGCAGGCCGGTCTGGTGCCAGTCGATCACCGCCTCGAGATATTCGACGACGATCAGGGATCCCGTCCGCGGCTCGTCGAGCGCCGCCCTGGCGGTGTAACCAAGCCCCAACCCGCCGACCACCACGTCGAGCCCCTCGCCTTCGCAGGCCGCCAGCCCCAGTTGAGCCAACGCAATCTCGGACGCGGTAAACAGGTCCGACATCAGATGCTCGTCGCCGAGCTTGATCTCGAGAACGTCGACCCCGAGCCGCGCCTCGTGCCTGCGCCTGAGCACCAGTGCCCCGATCGGCGTCGGACGGTAGTCGAGTTCTTCGAACAGTCTGGACATGGTGTCTCCTCGCCCAAGGCAGATGATCATGGCAACCGATGCGAAAGCAATCGCCCGGGACTTATCGGCGCTTTGGTTGCGGATAACAAGAAGTGCCGTCTGCACGCAGATCGGCGTCAGCCGCTAGAAACAGCACCAAGCCGGCCTTCAAATCGGCAAAAAGCATGAATATCCGTTGAAACGCCCGGGCTGCGGCTTGACGGAACCCGCCGGGACCTTCATCGACGGCAGTCACAGAACTGTCACATTCGGCCGACGCCGGATCCGCACCGGAAAACGGGAAGCATCACCTCGCATGGCTGACACCTACCGCAAGCCCACCCTCGACAAGGATCTCGACAAGTTCGCGACGATGGAGGAGGCCACCGGCCTTCTCAATCGCGGCTTCGTCACGCCGGGTCTTGCGATCGTCTTCATCTTCCTGTGCGCCATCATTGCCGCGGTCTTCGTCACCGGCCATCCCGGCGCGGTGACCATCATCGCCGCCGCCATGATCGGCGCCTACATGGCGCTCAACATCGGCGCCAATGACGTGGCCAACAATGTCGGTCCGGCGGTCGGATCACAGGCGATGACACTCGGCGTGGCGCTGGCCATTGCGGCGGTCTTCGAAAGCGCCGGCGCGCTGATTGCCGGCGGCGACGTGGTCTCGACCATTTCCAAGGGCATCATCGACCCGGTCGCGGTCTCCGATCCCAACGTCTTCATCTCCGCGATGATGGCGGCCCTTGTTTCGGCCGCCATGTGGATCCATCTCGCCACCTGGCTCGGCGCGCCGGTTTCCACCACCCACTCGATTGTCGGCGGCGTCATGGGCGCGGGCATTGCCGCCGCCGGCGTCGACGCCGTCAACTGGCCGACCATGGCCTCGATTGCCGCAAGCTGGGTGATCTCGCCCTTCATGGGTGGCCTGATCGCCGCCGCCTTCCTCGCCTTCATCAAGACCGCCATCATCTACCAGGACGACAAGATCGCCGCCGCCCGGCGTTGGGTGCCGGTGCTGATTGCTGTCATGTCCGGCGTCTTTGCCACCTATCTGGCGCTCAAGGGCGTCAAGAAACTGGTTGCCATCCCGTTCGAAATGGCGCTGCTGATCGGGCTTGGCGTTGCGGTGCTGAGCTGGCTCGGCGCGAGACCGCTGATTGCGCGCCAGGCCCAAGGTCTGGAAAACCGCAACCAGTCCCTGCGCAAACTCTTCGGCCTGCCGCTGATCTTCTCGGCAGCCCTGCTCTCCTTCGCCCACGGCGCCAATGACGTGGCCAATGCGGTTGGTCCACTGGCCGCGATCGTGCACACCGCCGAACTTGGCGAAGTCGCGCCCAAGGTGGTGATCCCGCTCTGGGTGATGGCGGTTGGCGCCGTCGGCATCTCGCTCGGGCTGTTGCTGTTTGGCCCGAAGCTGATCCGCATGGTCGGCAACCAGATCACCAAGCTCAACCCCATGCGCGCCTATTGCGTGGCGCTGTCGGCGGCAATCACCGTGATCATCGCCTCCTGGCTCGGCCTTCCGGTCAGCTCCACCCATATCGCCGTCGGCGCCGTCTTCGGCGTCGGCTTTTTCCGCGAATGGTACACCGAGAAATCGACCCGCAGGGCCGATTATGTCGCCCGTCACAAGATCAACAAGTCCGGCGACGAAGCCGGCAACACCCGCCTCGCCGATCAGCGCCGCCGCAAGCTCGTCCGCCGCTCCCACTTCCTGCAGATCATCGCCGCCTGGGTGATCACCGTGCCGGCTGCCGCGGTGCTGTCTGGCGTGATCTTCGTGGTGTTGCGGGCTGTGCTGGTCTGAGACACCCCCGCGGCCGGCAAACAGGCTCGGACAGCACAGAACGGCCGGTGCGCGCGTGTCGGCGCCCGTCTTGAACCGAAAGCCTGTGCGAAGGCTTCAGGCGATCCTTCTTTCTTGTTGCAGTCGCTCCGTCGAGCCCAAACGACGCGTCACATAGTCGTCCAGCGGTTCCGGGCGATGCAGATGGAAGCCCTGGCCATGTGTCACACCCAGCTTGCGCAACTGCGTGATGATGTCCTCATTCTCGATTTTCTCGGCCACGACATTAAAACCAAGGTTTCTGGCCAGCTCCACGACGGCGGCAATGATCGCCCTGTCGACGGTGCTGTCGACAATTTTTTCAACGAATGCGCCATCGATCTTGATGCAATTGATGGGAAACCGGCGCAGATAGTCGAACGAGCAAAGTCCCGAGCCAAAATCGTCAAGCGAGACCATGCATCCGTGGTCTCGCGCCCTGCGAACAAAACGGCTTGCGGTCTCGAAACTGGTGACAGCAGCCGTTTCGGTAATTTCGAACGCGATCTGTGACAACTCGGTCCCATGTTCACGAGCGGCATCGTGAATGAAGGACCAGAGGCTTGGGTCGCTCAGGGTCTGAGCCGACAGATTGAATCCGATTTTCAGATCCAGCTTCTTGAGCAGAGGACCGTGGTCCGCAAGCGCTTTCCGGAAGATCCATCTGTCGAGGACCGGAGCCATCCCGAAGCGTTCAGCGGCAGGAATGAACCCATCCGGGCCGACAATACGGCCATCGCGCGCCCTCAACCTTGCCAGGATCTCCAATCGCCCGCACTGTTGCCCGGAATGCTCGATTGACTGAATCTCCTGGCCGAACAGGATCAACCTGTTTTCCTCAAGCGCTTCCGTCAGGTCAGCGACCTCACGTGCGGCGGAGAGTCCCGAAGTCGCCCTGGATTTGCCTTCACTGAAAAACGAGACCCGGTTTCGTCCCGAAGACTTGGCGGCGTAACAGGCGTCATCCGACTGCGCCAGCGCGTCTGAAGCAGAAATGAAGGGATCGCTGACGATGGTGATGCCTATGCTGCATCCCAGGCGAGGACCACCGACACGGTAGCCAAGATCAATCGCCTGCACGGCAGCGATCGTCTCGCCGGCTATTCTCTTGAGCTCCTCCCGCTCGGTCCCAAAGACCAGTATGGCGAACTCATCACCGCCCAGACGCGCAAAGATCGCCTTTTCGGGGAGGATATCGGCGACGCTGGCAGCGATCGCCTTCAATGCTTCATCTCCGGCAGCATGACCGGCAAAGTCGTTGAGCGCCTTGAAGTGGTCGAGATCCAGATAGAGGATGGCAAAAGCCGTCGTCGCTACATTCGCAATGGCCTTTTCCAGCGCGCCGTCAAAGGCAATCCTGTTGTACAGCCCGGACAGCGCATCATGATGGGCCGCATAGGCCAGTTGCTGCTGCCGGCGCGTTTCCTCCGAAATGTTCTGGAACGTGTAGACATTGCCACAGCTGTCACCCGAAGCGGAGAGGATGGGACGGCTTTTGCACCGGTACAGTTCGGAATAGATTTCCAGGGTCACGCCGTTCTTGAAGTCATCCCCGCAATCCAGATCGACACTCTGTATCGCTGCATCGTTTCGGAACAATCGGAAGATGTTCGAGCCTATCAAAGCGTCATGGTCCACCGACAGCATCCCCAGCGCGGACGGATTGGCGAAATTTATCACCCCAGAGACATCCGTGCTGATCACGGAATCGCTGATCGCCCCCAGGGTGATCTGGTACCGCTCCTTTTCGGCGTAGAGCGCGCGCGCGGCCCTGATCTCCTCGGTGACATCCTTGATCGTACCGACCAGATATCCGGCGCTTCCTTGGCTCTGCAGGGACTTTGCCAGTGTCTCCACATGGCGGACTTCGCCATCCTTCCTGACGATCCGGTAGGGGATCTTCACCACCTCGTTCTTGTAGATAGCCGCCATATGCTGGCGCTCCGCGTCAAGCTTGTCCTCGGGGTGGAGGAAACTCTCCCAGGTGTGGCTGTCGATCTCTCGGGAACGGGACTCCAGCCCGAATATCTCGCAGGTCTTGGCATCCCAGAAACTTCCCTCGCGCCCCACGTCGAAATGCCAGATGCCGGTCTCTGAGGCCGCAAGGGCAAGCTTGAACCGCTCATTCGTCAGGCTCGCGTCTCGCTCGGCCTCTTTCTGTTGAGTAATGTCGGTCTGAACACCCATCACTCTTGTTGGACGTCCGTCCTCGTCCCGTTCGACAATGGCGCCCCTGTCCAGCACCCAGACCCAGCGGCCATCCTTGTGTTGGAGCCGCAGCTCGGTCTCGATGCTGTCACACTTGCCGGCCAGATGCCGGTCACCGCTTTCGATTGCGCGTGCGCGATCTTCCGGATGAACCAGCAGAAGAAACAGATCCTCCTTGGCTGGAAGCTCCTTGCGTCGATATCCGAGCATTTGACACCAGGACTCGGAATACTGGGTGACGTTTGTCCTGAGATCCCAGTCCCAGACGCCCAGGCCCGCAACTTCCAGAGCCCGCCTCCAGGTGTCGGCGTCTTTCACGGTCGCATTTTTCGGATAGTCCATCAAACAGCTCCGCCCGGGGTCTTGTCCCAACCCTCAGCCTTGATCATGGGTCGAGGGGTGTCAAAAAGCCGTTAAGCAGAACTGCAAGTTCTAAAGAACCAATCTCCGGCCACAGCTGTCACGTCCGGGTTGGCATCCCGCCACGAACAGGAAGCGCCGGCACGCCGCGGCCAGCGCCGAGAGTTCGATTGGAGAGTGCCGCCCTACCCGACCAGTTCGAACCAGCCGTCCTCGTCCATGGTGCGCACGCCGAGTTCCTGGGCTTTCGCAAGCTTGGATCCTGCGCCGGGGCCGGCCACCAGGATGTCGGTCTTCTTCGACACAGAGCCCGCCACCTTGGCGCCGAGCCGTTCGGCCATCGCCTTGGCCTCGTCGCGGGTCATCTTCTCGAGCGCCCCGGTGAAGACGACGGTGAGGCCGGCGACGGGGGAATCCTGCGCCGGTTTTTCGGCTTCAAGGATCGTGAGTTGCTCGGTGAGCCTGTCCACCATCCCGATATTGTGTGGCTCGCCGAAGAAGCGGCCGATGGCCTCCACCACCGCCGGACCAATGTCATCGAGTGCGTCCATCTCCTCGATGGCTGCCTTGTCGCCGCCAGCAATCGCAAGCGCGGCCTCATGCACCGAGGCCCAGTCGCCATAGGCCCGCGCCAGCGTCTTGGCGGTCTGTTCGCCGACGTGGCGGATGCCGAGCGAGAAGATCAGCCGGTCCAGCGCAACCGTGCGCGCCGCATCAATCGCGTCGAACAGCTTCTGCGCGCTGGTTTCGCCATAGCCTTCGCGGTTCTTAAGGCGCTGCAGCCCGTTGGCCTCGTCGCGCGCCTTCAGTGTGAAGATGTCGGCAGGCTGACGGATCGGCAGCAGGCTGTCGTCGTAGAAGAACTCGATCTGCTTGTCGCCCAGGCCGTCGATGTCGAAGGCCTTGCGCGAAACGAAGTGCTTCAGGTGCTCCTTGCGCTGGAACGGACAGGCAAATTCCCCCGAGCAGCGGCGGATGACGCCTTCCACACCGCCCGCGGTTTCCTCGCGGATCACCGGCGTTTTCAGATCGCACGGACAGGTGGTGGGGAATTCAAACGCGACGGCGTCCTCTGGCGAGGAGACCACGCCGAGCACCTGCGGGATGACATCACCGGCACGCTGGATCTGGACGATGTCGCCGATCCTGACACCCAGTCGCTCAATCTCCTCGCCATTGTGCAATGTCGCATTGGTCACCACCACGCCGCCCACCGTGATCGGTTCAAGCCGCGCCACCGGCGTCAGCGCGCCGGTGCGCCCGACCTGAATGTCGATGGCTGTCAGCCGCGTCGAGGCCTTCTCGGCCGGGAACTTGTGCGCGATCGCCCAGCGCGGGCTGCGCGAGCGGAAACCCAGCCGCGCCTGCAGATCCAGCCGGTCGACCTTGTAGACGACGCCATCGATGTCGTAGGGCAGATCGGCGCGTGCCAGCCCGATCTCGTTGTAATGCTCGATCAGCGCCTCGATGCTTTCGAGCCGCCTTGTCAGCGGATTGACCGGAAAGCCCCAGTCTTTGAAGATCTCGATCATGGAATGCTGGGTGTCGGCCGGCATCTCAGACATCTCGCCCCAGGAATAGGCGAAGAACCTTAGCTTGCGGCTGGCGGTCACCTTGGCATCGAGTTGGCGGAGCGAACCCGCGGCGGTGTTGCGCGGATTGACATAGGTCTGCTTGCCTTCCGCAGCCATCCGTTCGTTCAGCGCCAGGAAATCCTCCTTCGCCATGTAAACCTCGCCGCGCACCTCCACCACCGAGGGCGCGCCGGCAGGCAGCGTGTTGGGGATCTCGGAGATGGTTTTCACGTTGGCGGTGACATTTTCGCCCGTGGTGCCGTCGCCCCGGGTGGCGGCCGAGACCAGCTTGCCGTCCTCGTAACGGATCGACATCGACAGCCCGTCAATCTTTGGTTCTGCGGTCAACGCAATCGAATTGTCCGGCAACTGTCCCAGAAACCGGTAGATCGAATGGACGAAGTCGCGCACGTCTTCATCTGAAAACGCATTGTCGAGCGACAGCATCGGCACCCGGTGGGTGATCTTGCCGAAACCCTCCGCAACCGCGGCGCCGACTTTTTCTGAAGGGGATTCAGCCAGCTTGAGATGTGGAAACCGCTCCTCGATGGCAAGGTTGCGCCGCTTCAACGCATCATAGTCGGCGTCGGCGATGATCGGCGCGTCCTGGGTATGATAGGCCTCGTCATGGCGGCCGATTTCGGTCAAGAGCCGCTCAAGTTCGGCTTTTGCCTCCGCCTCGCTCAGCGCATCGACAGGCTTGGTCTCGTTCTTCATCTGCGGCACTCCGGAATCGTCTGTGTTGTAGCGCAACTGACGCGAATGAAAAGCCGCTTGCCTTCCCCTTTGCCGCGGTCAATCGGCGGTTAAGGATTGGCTGATAGACTTCACACAGTAAGCACCGACTTGATCAGACCATCAGGAAGACCAGACGAATGCTCGTCGGAGCCATCCACACCTTCACGAAAGCCCCCTTGAGCGAACGCACCGCCCCCGCATACGAGCAGCCCGACGAGAACACGTCAGGCGCGCTGGACCGGCTGGGAAACCTCACCGAAGCCGCGGCCCACAGCCGCAAGGCCTTCGCCGAGGAACGCCTCAAGCAGCTTCGCGAGCAGATGAACAAGCTGATGCTGTTCGACATGGCGCCAGGTGTCCAGGCGGGCCGGTCCGCACAGTTCGCCCGGGAACTCAAAGCTGCAGCAGAAGATTTTGCCGGCGCATTCGAAGCGCTCGCCGCCCTGCCGCGCCCTGAAGCCCAGGGACTGTCGCTGGCTCAACAGGCCTACCTCGATCTCGACGACGGCCCGCAACCCGCTCAACCGTCCCGCAGCCAGGCCGATATCGAGACGATGGACAGCTTCATGAGCGCCGCAAAGCAGCTCACAGCCATGGCCGAAAGCGCCAATTCACACATAGATCGCAGGGACAACGCATCCGCCCTGGCGGGCGAAGCCTACGGCACCGCGTCGGAGGTGATCGAGATGATGGGTCGCGTCAAGAGCGCCTCGGCGCCCAGGTCGTTCTACTGGTAGAAGGCCTCAAGGCCGCAGGACATTGCACCTGCACAGCATCCCTTCAGACATTGCCCTCAAGCAAGCGGCCAGCGGCGGCGCGCGCCTCGTCCGTCACGTGTTCGCCGGCCAGCATCCGCGCGATTTCCTCGCGCCGCGCATCCGCGCCCATGGTGGAAACCCGTGTCGACACCGTTTTCGAGCCCGCTTCGGTCGGCCCCTTGGCGATCAGCAGGTGCGTGGCGGCGCGTGCTGCGACCTGCGGCGCATGGGTGACAGAAAGCACCTGGACGCCCGCCGACAGCCGCTTCAGCCGCTTGCCGATCGCATCGGCCACCGCACCGCCCACTCCGGTGTCGATCTCGTCGAACACAAGCGTCGGCGCCGAACCGCGATCGGCCAGCGCCACCTTCAGCGCCAGCAGGAAGCGTGACAGCTCGCCGCCGGAAGCCACCTTCATGATCGGTCCCGGCCGCGAGCCGGGATTGGTGCGCACGTGAAAGGCGACGCTGTCGATGCCCGACGGCCCGGCATGGGCTATGTCACTGGCGATCTCGACGAGAAACTCAGCCCGTTCGAGCTTCAGCGCCGGCAATTCCGCCATTACGGCGGCCGCCAGCGCCTCACCGGTCTTGTGCCGGCGTTCGGAGAGCTGCTCCGCCGCGTGCAGGAAGGCGGCCTTCGCCTCGCGGACCCGGGTTTCCATCGCGGCAAGCCGTTCCTCTCCGGCATCGAGATCCGAGAGGTCGGCGACCATCCGCGCGGCCAGTTCCGGCAGTGCCTCGACCGGCACATTGTACTTCCGCGCCGCCCCCCGAAGCGCAAACAGCCGTTCCTCGGTCTCTTCGAGCTCGCGCGGATTGAAATCAGCCGCACGAAGGGCCGCTTCAACCGCCGTCTGCGCATCGGCCAGCGCGTTGAGCGCCGCATCGAGCGCTGAGACCGTATCATTGAGCAGTTCCGGCGCTTCCTGCGCCTTGCGCTCCAGCCGACGCACCAGTCCGCTGATCACCGGCATCGGCGAGCCCTGGCCGTTGAGTACCTCGTTGGCCTCGTTGATGTCGCTCGCCATCTTTTCGGATTTCATCATCAGCGACCGGCGGATCGCAAGCTCCTCCTCCTCGCCTTCGACAGGGTGAAGCTTTTCCAGTTCATCGACGGATGACCGCAGCCAGTCGGCCTCCCGCCGGGCTTCCTCGACCTTGGCCCGGTGCGCCTTCAACGCCCGCTCGGCTTCGCGCCAGCCTTCGTGCAGACGCCCGACGTCCGCGGTTCGCTCGCTCAAGACGCCAAAGACATCCAGCAGGGCCCGGTGTGCATCGGTGTCGATCAGTGCGCGGTCATCATGCTGCCCGTGGATTTCCACCAGCAAAGATCCTGCCTCGCGCATCAACGCCACGCTGGCAGGCTGGTCGTTGATGAACACCCGGGTACGGCCATCGCCCGATTGCACCCGGCGGAACACCAGGTCGCCGTCATCATCAATGTCATTGGAGCGCAAGAGCTTGCGCGCGGGATGATCCGCGCCGACGTCGAAGACCGCCGTCACCTGCCCCTTGTCGGCGCCGTGGCGCACGAGGCTGCCGTCGCCGCGACCGCCAAGCGCCAGCGAAAGTGAATCAAGCAAAATGGATTTACCGGCACCGGTCTCGCCGGTGAGCACCGAAAGACCTGCGTCAAACTCGAGATCAAGCCTCTCGATCAGAACGATATCGCGGATCGACAGCTGGACAAGCATCGCCGTCCGTTTCAGGAGCCGACGAGGGCGGCCCCGGCGCGTGAAATCCATGACCCCTTGTTTTCCCGTGGCTCGAGGCCTCGGGTCGACAGGAGCCTGTAGGAATCCGCATACCACTGGCTGTCGGGATAATTGTGCCCGAGAACGGCCGCCGCCGTCTGTGCTTCGCTTTCCAGTCCCATCGCGTAATAAGTCTCGACCAGACGCGCCAGCGCCTCTTCGACCTGACGGGTGTTGGGAAACTGCTCGACCACCAGGCGATACCGATTGGCAGCAGCGACATATTCCCTGCGCTCCTGGTAGTAGCGACCGACCTGCATTTCCTTGCCGGCCAGCTGGTCACGCGCGTAGCGCAGCTTCGCCTGGCTGTCCTCGACATATTCCGAATCGGGATAGCGCTCGACCACTTCCGTAAACGCCGCGATCGCCCGCGCCGAGGTGCGCTGATCGCGGGTGACTTCGGGGATCTGCCGGTAGTAGGCAAGCCCGACGATGTACTGCGCATAGGCGGCATCTTCATCGTTCGGGTAAAGGCTGAGGTAGCGGTTAGCCGTGTTGATTGCCTCGGTATACTGCGCCTGGCGGTAATTGGTGAAGGCACTCATTACCATCGCCTTGCGGGCGAATTCCGAATAGGGATGCTGTTTGTCGACGGCGTCGAACTTGCGGCCGGCCTCGGTCAGCTGACCCGCCTCGAGATTGGCAAGTCCCTGATTGTAAAGTACGTCGGCAGGCTCGATCGACTGCGCATAGGTGCTGATATCGATGTCCGGGTCAGATTGGCAGCCGCTGACGAAAGATGAAATGCCAGCCAGTCCGGCGACAAGGAGCGCTACCCGAAACACGCGTCTGCGCTCGCCCATGACCGAAGTATTCATCCTGCAAACCTCTCAACAGCCGCGGAAACCAGATGCCCCGCGGAACCAGACCAGCGTTTCTATCCGGAAATGACCGAACTTCGCAACGTCATGAAGACGCTTTGCCGCAATTTTGTGGCAGCGATCCTCTTCAATATCACGAGTTTAGAACCTGATGGTGACAGGAAAGCCTGATCGAGCCGTTAAAGCGCCCAAGGAGCGAAGACCGCGGCATTGACAGCCACCAGTTCACCATGACGAACCGTGTCGCGGCGCGCCGGTGCCTCGACCACTTCATAGGCCGACTGATCAGCCAGAAGCGCCCGCAGCGCAAGCGCGTTGAGCTTGTGGCCACCGCGGTAGCTGCGATAGCAACCGATGAACTGTGCGCCGGCAAGTGCAAGATCGCCAACCGCATCCAGCGTCTTGTGACGAACAAACTCGTCACGGTAACGCAGACCCTCGACATTGATGACCTTGTCGTCATCGCCGATCACCACGGAATTGTCGAGCGACGAGCCCAGCGCATGGCCGGAAGCCCAGAGCCGTTCAACATCGCGCATGAAACCAAAGGTGCGGGCACGGGCCAGTTCGCGGCGGAACGTGTCTGCGGTGACTTCACCTTTCCAGGACTGGCGTCCGATCAGCGGAGTCTCGAAATCGATGTCGATCTCGAAGCGGGTGCCATTGTGCTGGCTGAATTCTGCCCAGGAGCCGCCCATTTCAATCCGCACCGGCTTGATCACCCGGATATAGCGGCGCTTCACCGAATGATTGACAAGACCGGCGGTATCGAGCGCCTCGATGAACACGGCGGCGCTGCCGTCCATGATCGGCACTTCGCCACCGTCAAGATCGATGTTGATATTGTCGACGCCAAGCGCGTAAAGCGCGGCCATCAGGTGCTCGACGGTCGCGATCGAGCGATCCGGCGCCTTGCCAAGCAGTGTGCAAAGATCCGTGGAACCGACCTGCGACGAGACAGCGCGGACACTGACCACATCACCGGAGGGAAGCTGACGGTTGAAGACGATGCCGTTGTCGGGATCTGCGGGATGAAAGGAGATAGAGACATTTTCACCGGAATGGACTCCGATGCCAGACAGAGAAATCGACCGCGAAATTGTGGTCTGCAGTCCTACTACATCACTACTCATAAGGTTCGCCGTTTCCCGCAATATCTGGCATGGCCGGTAAAGACCATGATGTCCCCAATCGTCAGGAGCAGCCCCACTCTTCCCCAGTGCGGTCGGCTACCCCAGCCCCTTGTTGTTGCGGGGCAAGATACGGCGATGGACCCAAGTTTCCAAATCACGCTTTTTTTCCATCTGTTACGAAACCGTAACGCCAAGACGATTTAAAAACCTCACGCTAAACAAGCAGTTAGAAATGGGCATGGCGACCCGGTGGCCGCCATGCTCAAAGCTATGTAACAGATCGTTGCCGGTTCACTTGGCCTGACGGCGCAGGAACGCGGGAATTTCGAGCTGTTCGTCTTCATGCGCCGAGCGGGCCTGCGGTGTCATCCGGCCCTGGTCGTCGAGCTGTCCGCGGCGTGGGGCATAGACGCTGGCTTCTGGCGACAGCGGCCGCCGCGCTTGCGGTGCCTGGGCCGCGGCCGGCATCTGGGAGGATTCCTCTTCCTCACGGCGCCCCAGCGTGCTCGAGATCCGCTTCAGCAAACCCATCGGCCCACGCTCGTCGGCGTTGCCCTGCGGAGCGGCGCGATGTTCCATCTCGGCCTTGACGACCGGCGGGAAGTCTTCAACCCGCGGCATCCGGGTCGGCTGCGGCTCCATGCGCATTTCAGGGACCGGCTGCGGCTGCGGTGCCGCCGGGGCGGCTGTCGCGGCAGGGCGTTGCGGCGCGGTCATCGCCGGCTGCGGCTGAGCCATCTGCGGCGCAGTATCGGCTGCACCTGCAAAAAGCCGGCTCTGCGGCTGGAAGCCGGGCTGGGCAACCGGCGCTGCCGGCTTGGCCGCCTGGGCCTGAGCGGCAAGTTCGATCTCGCCGGCGATATCCAGTTCCCGTTCCAGATCGGCTTCCGCCGACAGGATGGTTTCTGCGACGGCGTCTGCCTGGCTTGCCGCAGCAGGCTGCGATGCGGGCGCTGCCGGACGGGCAGGTTGCTGCTGGGCGGTGACCGCCGGACGGGCAGCCGGACGCGACGCCTGCATGGTCGGACGCTGTTCGACAGCACCTTCCACCCGGTCGATGCCGGTTGCAACGACCGAGACCCGGATCAGGCCTTCGAGAGCTTCGTCGAAGGTTGCACCAAGGATGATGTTGGCGTCTGCATCGACCTCCTCGCGGATGCGGGTTGCGGCTTCGTCGACCTCGAACAGGGTCATGTCGCGACCGCCAGTGATCGAGATCAAGAGGCCCTGCGCGCCCTTCATCGTGGTCTCATCCAGCAACGGGTTGGCGATCGCAGCCTCGGCGGCGGCCATCGCGCGGCCCTCGCCCGAAGCTTCACCGGTGCCCATCATGGCGCGGCCCATCTCGCGCATCACCGAACGGACGTCGGCGAAGTCGAGGTTGATCAGGCCTTCCTTGACCATCAGGTCGGTGATGCAGGCAACGCCCGAGTAAAGCACCTGGTCGGCCATCGCGAAGGCGTCGGCGAAGGTGGTCTTGTCATTGGCGATGCGGAACAGGTTCTGGTTCGGAATAACGATCAGCGTATCGACGCATTTCTGCAGCTCCTCGATACCCGATTCCGCCAGCCGCATGCGACGCTGACCTTCGAAATGGAATGGCTTGGTGACCACGCCAACGGTCAGGATGCCCTTGTTGCGCGCAGCCTGGGCAACGACCGGGGCAGCGCCAGTGCCGGTGCCGCCGCCCATGCCTGCGGTGACGAAGCACATATGGGTGCCGTTCAGGTGATCGATGATCTCGTCGATGCACTCTTCAGCGGCCGCGCGGCCGACTTCCGGCTGCGAGCCGGCGCCAAGACCTTCGGTGACCGCCACGCCCAACTGCACCAGCCGGTCGGCCTTCGACATCGTAAGCGCCTGGGCATCGGTGTTGGCGACGACGAAGTCGACGCCCTGCAACCCGGCATTGATCATGTTGTTGACGGCATTGCCACCACCGCCGCCAACCCCGAACACAGTGATGCGGGGCTTCAGCTCGGTGATGTCCGGCTTCTGCAAATTGATGGTCATGGCACCCGTTCCTTCCTTTGGCATGGCCCGCACCGCCGCGTTGGCCAATTCTGTGAATTCAAAAACTCTCTTTGAGCCACTGCCCCATACGGGACAGGCGGCCGCCGGCGCCGGCCATGGCGGCAAAGCCGCCCTCACCCGCGCCGTGTGATTCAAGATGGGCGACCTGGGGATAGATCATCAGCCCCACTGCCGTTGAGAATGTCGGCCCCTTGGCCGCGGCCGGCAGCCCCGAAACCCCCAGCGGCCGTCCGATCCGGACATTGCGGGCCAGGATGCGCCGGGCAGACTCGGCCAAGCCGGTCATCTGGCTGGCGCCGCCGGTCAGCACCACACGCTTGCCGACAAGCGAGCCGTAGCCCGACTGTTGAATTCGGTCGCGCAGCATTTCGAGTGTCTCTTCAACCCGTGCGCGCACGATGCGCGAGACCAGTCCGCGCGGCACATGCGTCGGCAGGTCCCGTTCATCCTCGCCGAAAGGCGGGATCGAGATGACGTCCCGGTCCTCGCCAGCCTGCGGCAGCGCCGAACCATGCACCACCTTGATACGCTCGGCATCGTCAAGCCGGGTCGACAGTCCGCGCGCCAGATCCATGGTGACGTGATGGCCGCCAAGCGCGATTGCATCGGCGTAGACCAGCTTGCCTTCGGAAAACACAGAGATCGTGGTGGTGCCGCCGCCCATGTCGATTGCCGCGCAGCCCATTTCGGCCTCGTCGGAGACAAGTGCTGCAAGCCCGGAAGCATAAGGTGTCGCCACCATCGCCTCGACGGTCAGGTGTGCCCGGTTGATCGACAGCTCGAGATTCTTGAGCGGCGCCCGGTCGGCCGTCAGCACATGCATGTCGACCCCCAGCAGGTCGCCATACATGCCGGCCGGATCACGGATGCCGCGCTCGCCATCAAGCGTATAGCTCGAGGGCAGCGAATGCAGGATCGCGCGCTCGTGGAGCTGGCTCTGCCGGGTTGCGGCATTGACCACCTTGGCCAGATCGCCGGACGCGATCTCGTGACCGCCGAGATTGACCGAGGCGGAATGGGTCTCGCTCTTCAGCCGACCTGCCGTGACATTGACGATCAGGCTTTCCACGGTCACGCCGGCCATCCGTTCGGCGGCGTCGACAGCCAGCCGCACCGAGCTTTCGACAGCATCCATGTCGGAGATCACGCCGGCCTTCAGTCCGCGTGACTTCTGGTGACCGATCCCAAGGATCTCGATGCTGTGAGTGCGGCCCGAAAGAACCTCCGCACCCTCGACAGGTGTCAGCCGGCCGATCATGCAGACCACTTTCGACGAGCCGATATCCAGCACCGTGACGATGCTGACGCGCTTTGATGAAAGCGGCTTGAGCCGTGGGAGCATGGAAGAGGGGCGGAACAGGCTCACGATTTTTGACCCGCCTTGATCAGCTTGGCGCGGGCTTCGAGCGCCTGCTGGCGGCGCTCATAGGAAGCTTCGCTCAGCCGCAACGTCACCCGGTCTTCAAGCCGAAGATCGACAGCGGTGATATCGCGCGACAACACATCACGGCCGGCATCGAATTCGGCAAAGCGCTTCAGCGCCGCGCCAACATTGTCAGCGGGCAGGCTCAGCGTCACGCCATTGTCGAGCCGCAGATCCCAGCGACGGTCGGCGATACGGATCGCGGCCTTCACCCGGGCGCGCAGTTCCGGATAGAACAGCAGCCGCGCCTCAAGCTCGTCGGCATGACGGTCGGCGCCCAGGCCGACATACAGAGGCAGTCCGGCATGACGGGCGCCGTTGAGCGGGGCGATCACGTCGCCGCGCGCATCGATCAGCGACAGCATGTCGCCGTGCTGCCAGATGCCCACCGGCTTGCGTTCGACGAGCTGGACCGAGAGCCCGCGCGGATAGACCTTCTGGACCTGCGCATCGGTAACCCACGGCAGTTCCATCAGCTTTTCGCGCGCGGCATGAGCATTGATCGCCACCACCGAGGTCGACCCGTCGAGACCGAGCTGCTGCAGGATATCGATGTCGGAGGTCTCGACATTGCCGCTGACCTGAACGTCCTCGAGCGCGAATCCTGCGCCGGTTGTCACGGCCTGCGTCACGGCCTGGGTGTGGCCACCCAGCGCCATTCCGTACAGGCCGGTCGCGGTAAAAAAGGCAAAAGCGGCAACCGAGCCTGCATGCGGACGGATACCGACACGACCGGTGGCCAGCGCGATGCCGAAACGCACCGGGCGTCTGAGGAAACGGGGCAGCACAAACGCGCCGGAGAACGCATCACGCCCCGACCCGCTGGCCGCATGAGCGGCACTGCCCTTGTTTCCCTTCATCGACGACACGAAGCGTCCTCCACCATCCAGCTGACAAATTCTTCAAACGAATGGCCCGCCTGCAGGGCCATTTCCGGCGCCAAGGATGTCGGTGTCATGCCGGGCTGGGTGTTGACTTCGAGCCAGATGACCTCCCCTTCTTCGGAGAAACGGTCATCGTAACGAAAATCCGACCTGCTCACGCCGCGACAGCCGATCGCTTGATGCGCCTTCAAAGCCAACCTACGTATTTTTTGGTAAACAATTGGTGAAATTTCCGCCGGACAAACGTGTTTGGAGCCCCCGGCGACGTATTTAGAGTCATAATCGTAAAAGCTGTGTCCTTGCGGCACTATCTCGGTCACCGCCAGAGCCACATCGCCCATGATCGTGCAGGTCAGCTCGCGGCCGGCGACGTAACGCTCGACCATGACCGTGTCGCCGTATTTCCATTCCTTCGAGGTGATCACCTGCGGCGGATGCGACTGGCCTTCACTGACGATGACGACGCCGAAGCTTGAGCCCTCATTGACCGGCTTGACCACGTAGGGCGGCTGCATCGGGTGGGCTGAAGTGAACTCATGCCGGTTCATCACCTTGGATTCCGCAACCGGGATGCCCACCGCCTTGGCAACGATCTTCGACAGCCGCTTGTCCATCGCCAGCGCCGAGGCCGTGACCCCCGAATGGGTATAGGGAATGCCCAGATACTCGAGCAGGCCCTGGATCGTGCCATCCTCACCGTAAGGCCCGTGCAGCGCGTTGAAGCAGACATCGGGCTTCACATCGGCCAGGACAGAGGCCACATCGGGACCGACATCAATCCGCGTCACCTGATACCCGGCGCTCTCCAGCGCATCGGCGCAGGCGGCACCCGACGACAGGCTGACCGGCCGCTCGGAAGAAAATCCGCCCATGAGCACGGCCACGTGCTTTTTCGCTGTATCAGCAGTCATCCCATTCCCTCATGTTCAGACGCGGGAGACCCCGGGAGGAACCTCACGCCGGCCCGCCGGGCCAGATTCATCAAGGCAGCACCCGGCGCATTGCCGGGCGCACACCACTAAGCACTACCCTTCAACTTACAAAACGAAGATTGCGCCAAACCGGTCGAGCCAGGAAAAATGAGGCATGCACCGCCGGGCTCAAACGATTTTGAGCCGACCATGAGTGAACGTGCAAGAGCTTGAGGATCAACAATCGTCAGGAAACGCATGGCCCGCGAGCCATGGCGGACAACACGTCTGCAGGCGTTCAAGTATAACCGCCACCAACCTTCCAGCATCCCATGGAACGGACAACTCAACCCAGTTGAAACAATTTTTTAAGCAGAACTAATCAACGATCTTCTCAAGAACAGTACATTAACCGTTACCCCTTAGGGTGTGACGCGTAACAAGAGACGGAAGGCTGTTCATGACAGAACACGCGCTCAAGATCCTCTCTTGGAGATGTCAACGCACCCGTCCGTTCAGCCGAACCGGGCACCTGGCACAATTCCCGAACCATAAGCCGACCGCCGCCGCCTCCCTGGAGAGGAGCTGCACGGACCGCATTCGGACGTTGTTGTTCAAAACGCTGATTTGAGAAAAGTGTAGATATGAAACTGGTCAGTCTGTTCGGCAATATTGCCCCCTCGATCGACCCCTTGCGGCAACAGGCCATGGCAAGGGCCTATACGCCGATCATTCGCACCATTCTTGTGCCCGGATGCGCCTACTATCTCTTTATTACCTTCAGCCACTGGCGGGATGAAACCGGATTGCCGCTTGCCGTTCTCGGCTCGCTGAGCGCCTTTACCGCCTTTTGCTTCTACCTGCTCAGACAGCACGTGCTGACTGAAAAATCGACTTCGCTGCTGCGGCTCGAATTGTCGGGGCTACTCATCAACCTGCTGCTCTACACTAATGTCCTTGTCTATCTGCTGATCAATTTCGAGCAATCGAAACTCGTCTATTTTGCCATGCTGGCAGTGGTCTTCTCCACCACCGCGGTGACACTGAGGATTACCCTGGCCAGCGTCTTCCTGTCGCTGACCACACTCTACTGGTTTGCCTCCAGCCTTTCGACGGAACTGTTCGACCAGTATGTCTCGATCGGAGTTGCCACCGCCTTCGGTTCGCTTGCCATGGCAACCCTTCTGCGCAAGGCCATCCTGCAGCAGATCGATGCGCGGCTGCTTGCAGACAGACTGGCTGCCAAGGCGCGCCGCCTGGCCGACACCGACATGCTCACCGGCGTACCGAACCGGCGGGCCATCTTCGAGAAGATCGATTATCTCGTCCAGCAGCGCCGGCCTTTCTGGATGGGCATTTTCGACCTCGACGGGTTCAAGGCGATCAATGACGTTTACGGTCACATTGTCGGGGACGACCTCCTGTGCGCCGTTGTCAACCGCGCATCCGCGCTCAACATTGAAGGCGCAACCTTCGGTCGGATTGGCGGCGACGAGTTCGTTGCGATCTTCACCGGACAGGTTGACGCCAAGACTGCCGAACACCTCGGCGCGACTGTCATCGATGCCATCAGCACCCCCTACCCGGTAGATCTCCTTCACCTCTCGATCGGAGCTTCGGCCGGCTTTTCCCATTTTCCCAGCATGGGCGCTTCCGGAGCCCAGCTCTACGAGAAGGCCGATTACGCACTTTTCAAGGCCAAGACCCAGACCCGGGGCCAGTGCGTGCTGTTCGACACGGCTGAGGACGAGGAAATGAAGCGGGCCATCGAAATCGAGCGTGCACTGCGCGAGGGCGATCTGGAGCAGGAATTGTTCCTGCTATACCAGCCGCAGTATTCGCCGGAACAAGAACGCGTCGTTGGCTTCGAAGCCCTGGCGCGCTGGCAGAGCCCGAAACTGGGCCTGGTGCGCCCCGACCTCTTCATTCGCGCGGCAGAACGCGCCGGCCACATCCGCCGGGTGACAAACATCCTGTTCAGCAAGGGCCTGGCCGAAATGGCGCACTGGCCGACCGACATCAGCCTGTCCTTCAACCTCTCGGCCCAGGACATCTCCGATCGCGCCTTCATTCTATCGTTGCTGGGCCAGATCATGAAATCGGGAATCGCGCCGCAACGCATCGAATTCGAAATCACCGAAACCGCGGTGATGACCGACCTCGACACTTCGAGCAAGCTGCTCGAGGAACTGCAGGCCAGCGGCTGTCGGATCGCGCTTGATGATTTCGGCTCGGGCTATTCCAGCTTCGAGTACATCGACCAGTTGCCGCTCGACAAGGTCAAGATCGACCGCAGCTTCGTGCGCAAGGTCGCTCACAGCAACACATCCCGCGAAATCGTCGCAGGCGTCATCGGTCTCTGCCGCAAGCTGGACCTGCGCTGCGTTCTCGAAGGTGTCGAGACCGAAGCCGAAATGGATATTCTCGGCAAGCTTCAGCCGGACCTGATCCAGGGTTATCTTTTCGGCAGGCCCATGAGCGCGGAGGATGCCAGGCGCAAGATCCTCGAACAGGACGGCGCAAAGCCCAAGTTGAAACCGGTGCCCCGGTCGGCCTGAAACCGGTCGGAAGACAAGACAAACGGCGGGGAAACCGGAGCACTACGTTTTTGAATCGAGACGAATCCAGAGAGCGGTAGGCTTTTCTGCCCGTCGTCGCCGAGCAAACGATCACCCCGCTGTAACGCTGACGGTCAATACCCGTGGTCGGCTTTCATAACCCGGGGTCTTTCCAGGCGCTGGCCGGAGACGGCTCAGGCGACCTTGCGCCCTCGCTCCGGCTGGCCTGTTTTGTCACCGGTCTCGTAACAAATCACGATCCTGTCCCGGCCGCCAGACTTGGCCTCATAGAGCGCCTTGTCCGCCCGGGAAAAGACTTCGCCAAAATGTTCATGCGGCAATGCCCGCGCCAGGCCCCCCGATACAGTGACCGAAAACTCCCCGTCCTTCGTCGCAAACCGCATGCCGGCGATTTTCCTGCGCGCTAGTTCTCCAAGCACCATGAACTCGCCAAAGGGCATGTCCCGGCAGAACACGGCGAACTCCTCGCCGCCGATCCGGGCGCACAGGCACCGGTCGTTGAACACCGTTGCAAGCATCTTGCCGACCTTGACGATCACCTCGTCGCCGGTCATGTGGCCATAGGTATCATTGACCGATTTGAACCGGTCCAGATCGATCACCAGCATCGCCTTGTCGCCCTCGCAGCCGTCGAACTGCTCAAGAAAGGCCCGCCGGTTGGCAAGCCCCGAAAGCATGTCGGTCCGGCTCAGCTTCTCGAACTCCGCCCGCGAAACACCCAGGTCGTGGATGGCAAAACCAACCGCGATATAAGCAGCAACCGAGACAACAAAGGTGATCGGCGGGGTCAGCGCCGTGGCGATGATCAGCGCCGAGCCCAGGCTGTAGGGCATAAGGCCGAATGCATGGAGCAGGAAATGGGCGCAAAGGTTGAGGCCATAGGCAACCAGCGAGACCTTGAGCGCCACCCACACCGACTTGCGGCAGACATCGCGATAGCTGGCGAATTCGCCAAACATCAGCTGATCGACAATCCATTTGCGGATGACGCTGACCATGGAACCACTCCTGTTTATTGGGGACAATTTTAGGTATGCCGCGTTAAGAATATGTTTCCAATAGATATTTCCCAAAGGTCGGCCGCGCGATTAGGGGCGCCCGGGCTGTGGACGGGATGTGGTCCATGCTTCTCGCGACAGCTTGCTCCGTCTTGTGCGCCGGCCCGGTTCCATGTCACCTGTCTCTCGCCATTCACCTGCCCAGCCAAAGGAGAGCCGCCCGATGAAGCCGGAATGGAACACCACACCATCAGGCAAGCTGCGCGGCAGGGGTCTCGGCCTGCCGTTCGAAGGCATCAGCGGACCGTTCAACGCCATCACCGACGTGCCGGGCGTGAGCGTCGGCTATTCGACGATTATTGAAGGCAACGGCGTGCTCAAGCAGGGCGCCGGTCCCATCCGCACCGGCGTGACCGCGATCGTGCCGCGCCCGCTTGACCAGATCGATCAGCCGTTGTTTGCAGGTTTCTTCAGCCTCAACGGCAATGGCGAGTTGAGCGGCACCCATTACATCGAGGAAACCGGCAAGATGGCGTTGCCGATCACCATCACCAACACCCATTCCTGCGGCATCGCCCGCGACGCGACGATCAGATGGGCCGTCGATTTCCTGGCCGAACGCTACCACGACGACTTCGCCCTGCCGGTGGCGGCCGAGACCTATGACGGCTTCCTCAACGACATCAACGGCTTTCATGTCGAGGCGCGGCATGTGATCGAGGCGATCGACACGGCGCGCGGCGGTGCCGTCGAGGAAGGCAGCGTCGGCGGCGGCACCGGCATGAAGTGCTTTGGCTTCAAGGCCGGCTCAGGTACCGCCTCGCGGCTGGTCGGTTACGACGGCGAGGCGTTTACGGTGGGCGTCTTCGTGCAGGCCAATTTCGGCACCCGCCGGCACCTCACCATGCTCGGCAAGAACATCGGCGCCGATCCGGATTTGCCGCAGATGCGGACCAACACCAGGGACACCGAGCTTTCGTCGATCATCGCCGTCATCGCCACCGATGCACCGTTCCTGCCCCACCAGTTGAAGCGGCTTGCCCGCCGCGCCAGCTTCGGCATCGGCAGGACCGGCGGCATGGCCACCCACGGATCCGGCGATCTGTTCCTGGCCTTCTCGACAGCCGCATCGGACCTGGGCGGCGGCGCGATGCGTACGGTGCGCTTCGTGCCGGACGAAGACATCGACCCGTTCTTCGAGGCCGTGGTGCAGGCGACCGAGGAAGCCATCCTCAATTCGATGGTCGCCAACGAGGACATGACCGGGCGAGACGGAAATTTCGTGCCGGCGTTGCCGCATGAGGCGGTGAAATCGGCGCTGGGACTATGAGAACTCGCCGGCCCGGCTGAACTGCATCGTCCAGTTGGTTTCCCAAGTGCTGCCGCCATCGGCGGAAAATGCCTGTTCCCAAAGGCAGGTGTCCTTATCGAGGCTGATCCAGGTGAAGCGGACCTTGATCGGTCGCCCTTCGAAACAATCATCGGCCAAAAAAGTCCCGACCCCGTTCTCGAAGCGGCCGACCACCGGGACGTCAAGATGGTGCGGATTGCGCTGGTCAAGCCACCAGATCGCCCAAAGCCCGGTGGCCTTGTCATAGGACCGCAGAGCCACGGCGCGATAGGCGCCGCCCGGGAATTCGATGAAGTTGTCCTCGAGATTGCCATTGCCGCCCAGCACCGGGCGCGTCGAACTGGTGCCGTCGAACTCGTCCCACACATCGCTGCCCGCAAGGCGCACGGTCAGACGGCGGTGGCGAACGAGCCAGTCGCCAAACACGAAATCGAAATCGCGGCAAACATCGTCAGACATGGCTTGCTCCCGATGGCAGGCGAAACCTGATGACTTCAGGTTTCATTCCCACCACCTAAGCACAAGAACAAACCAAAAACATTTGAATTGTTGTGCGCGATTCGCAACTGGAATTGATGGGAAGCCCGGACCATATCCAGACCTTCCACCTCACTTCAGGAAGTCGGTCTCATACCAACTGCCCCAAAAATTCCTGCACCACCTGCCCCGGCTCGAACAGGCCGAGCCGCTTGATTTCCCATTCGAGACGGATGCCCGAGTTTTCCAGTACTCTTGCGCGCACGGTCTCGCCGAGATTTTCGAGCTCGTAGCCCGAGGCGGTGCCGGTGTTGATCATGAAATTGCAGTGCATCGGCGACATCTGCGCCCCGCCCACGGTCAGGCCGCGACAGCCGGCCTCGTCGATCACTTTCCAGGCCGAATGGCCTTCCGGGTTCTTGAAGGTCGAACCGCCGGTCTTTTCGCGGATCGGCTGCACCGTCTCGCGGTGATGCTGGACGGCGTCCATCGCGGCCCGGATCTCGTCCCTGTCGGCGGGTATGCCTTCGAAGATGGCGCGGGTGAAGATCAGGTCCTTCGGCGCCGACGAGTGCCGGTAGGCATAGCCCATGTCGGCATTCGACAGCACATGCCGCACGCCCTTGCGGTCAATGGCGTGAACCTCGACAACGCGCTCACGGGTTTCAACCCCGTTGGCCCCGGCATTCATCCGAAGCGCGCCGCCGATGGCGCCGGGAATGCCGTGATAGAAGTGAAATCCGCCAAGCCCGCTCTCGAGCGCCAGCGCCGCCAGATGCTTGTCCGGGCAGACCGCGCCCGCTGCGAGCCGCGTGTCCGACACCTGTTCGGCGCGGCCGAACCCCTTGGCCGACAGCCGGATCACCACACCTGGGATGCCGCCGTCGCGCACCAGCAGGTTCGATCCGATTCCCACCGGCAGGACCGGGACCTCTTTCGGCAGCGCTGCCAGAAAGGCCGAGAGGTCGTCTTCATCCACCGGCTGGAACATGAGCTCCGCCGGACCGCCCGTGCGGAACCAGGTCACCTTCGACATGTCGGCATTCGGGGTCAATCGGCCCCGGACATCACCCAGCCTGCCGTCGAGCGATGCCAGAAGCTTTTCCCCATCGACCTGCAACGGCTTCATGCGTTGCTCCCGGACTGGGGCTTGAGCGCATTGAGTTCCTTGGGCAACTGGTTGGCCCACTGGGTGATGGTGCCGGCCCCGAGGCAGACGACATAATCACCTGGCCGGGCGATCTCGGCAACCAGCGGCGCCAGCGCCGCCGGTCCGTCGATCAGCCTTGCATCGCGGTGCCCGCCCGCCTTCATGCTCATCACCAGATGGGCTGAATCAATCCCCTCGATCGGATCCTCGCCGGCCGCATAGACCGGTGCCATGATCACCGTGTTGGCGTCATTGAAGCAGGCGGAAAAGTCATCAAACAGGCTTTCAAGCCGGGTGTAGCGGTGCGGCTGGGCGACGGCAATCACCCGGCCCTGGCAGGCATCGCGGGCAGCCGACAGCACCGCCTTGATCTCGACCGGATGGTGACCGTAGTCGTCGAACACCTCGACCCCGTTCCAGCTTCCGGTATGGGTAAAGCGGCGCTTGACCCCGCCGAACTGCCCGAGCCCCTTGGCGATCTGTTCCGGAGTCAGCCCCAGCTCGCTGGCGACGGCAATCGCGGCGACAGCATTGGAGACATTGTGCTTGCCCGGCATTGGCAGCCTGAGGTCCTTGAGCTCGACAGTCTTGCCGGTCTTGCGGCTGTGGATCACCACGTCGAAGACCGAAACCGGACCATCCATCCGGTGGTTCGAATAGCGCACGTCCGATTGCGGGTTCTCGCCATAGGTGATGACCCGGCGGTCCTCGATGCGGCTGACCAGCGCCTGCACTTCCGGGTGGTCGAGGCACATCACCCCGAAGCCGTAGAACGGCACGTTCTCGACGAATTGCCGGAAAGCGGCGCGCACCGCGTCAAATGTCCCGTAATGATCGAGGTGCTCGGGGTCGATATTGGTGATGACCGCAATGTCGGCGGGCAGCTTGAGGAAGGTGCCGTCGCTCTCGTCGGCCTCCACCACCATCCACTCGCCCTCGCCCATGCGGGCATTGGTGCCGTAGGCATTGATGATGCCGCCATTGATCACGGTCGGATCAAGCCCGCCGGCTTCCAGAAGCGTTGCAACCATCGAGGTGGTCGTGGTCTTGCCGTGGGTGCCGCCGATCGCGATCGCGTTGCGGAAGCGCATCAGTTCAGCCAGCATCTCGGCACGGCGCACCACCGGCAGGAGCCGCTCGCGGGCCGCCATCAGCTCGGGGTTGTTCTTCTTGATGGCGGTCGAAACCACCACCACTTCGGCATCACCCAGGTTGGCGGCCGAATGGCCGATATGCACCTCGATGCCCTTGTCCCTGAGCCGCTGCACATTGGCGCTTTCGGATTGATCCGAGCCCTGAACCTTGTAGCCAAGATTGTTCAGCACTTCGGCGATGCCGCTCATGCCGATGCCGCCGATGCCGATGAAATGCACCAGGCCGATTGTTTGTGGCATCTTCATGCGGGCGGACTCCTGAATTGATCTACACTGACGCCCTCCGCAATAGCTTCTGCCAGATTGGCAAGCAAGCGCGCGGCGTCGGGTTTTCCCGTAGCCTGGGCGGCGGCGGCCGTCGCAGCCAGACCGGCGGGATCTTCCATACGGTCAGCCAGCATGCCCGCGAGAACCTGTGGTGTCAGGTCCGATTGCCTGACGACACTAGCCCCGCCCTTGTCCATCAGCGCCTGCGCATTGGCCGCCTGGTCATGATCGAGCGCATAGGGATAAGGCACGAGAATAGCCGAGCGACCGATGACGGCGATCTCCGAAACGGTGGAAGCACCGGAACGTGAAATCACCAGATGCGCAGCCCCGATACGTGCCGCCATATCGGTAAAGAACGGCGAGACCTCGGCCTCGACCCCCATTTCCTCGAGCCGCGCCCTGACATGCGCCTCGTCCTCGGGCCGGGCCTGCTGGGTGAGTTGCAGCCGCGCCCTGAGCGGCTCGGGCAAGAGCCCGATGGCCGATGGAATGGCATCGGAAAAGAACTGCGCGCCCTGGCTGCCGCCAAACACCACCAGCCGGAACGGCTCGCCATCGACCGAAGGCACATAGGGGATAGCCGCCGCCGCAATCACTTCGGGACGCACAGGATTGCCGGTGATCACCGTCTTGTCCGCATAGCGGCCCTTGCCTTCGGGCAGGAAGCCGCCGGCAATCGCCTTGACCCGCGAGGCCAGCGCCCGGTTGGCGCGCCCCATCACCGCGTTCTGCTCATGCAGCATCGTCGGCAGCCCGGCATTCGATGCCGCAAGCAGCGGCGGGATGGTCGGATAACCCCCAAAACCGATCACCGCGTCGGGCCTGATCTTCCGGATCAGCGCGCCTGCCTCGCGCACACCCTTGAACAGGGTCCACAGCGATTTGATCACCTTGAGCGGGTTCTTCGAGCCGATGGTGGCCGAACGCACGACGTGAATGTCGGAGGCGGGAAACTTGCCGGAGAACCGTTCCGCGCGGCTGTCGGTGACCAGGTGTACCCTGTGCCCGCGCGCGGTCAGTTCGTGCGCCAGCGCCTCGGCCGGAAACAGATGCCCGCCGGTGCCGCCCGCCGACAGCAGAAAAAGCTTGGTCTTGGTCATGATGCTATTCCGCCGCCACGCTCGCCACCGGCCGGTAGATGCCGCGCGGCTGCGCCCGGCTTTCGGGCCTGCGCCGGGTCAGCGCCAGCACGAAGCCTGCGGTCACCGCCACCGCGATCATCGAGGAGCCGCCATAGGAGATCAGGGGCAGCGTCATGCCCTTGGCCGGCAGCAGTTCCAAATTGACGCCGATATTGATGAACGACTGGAACCCGATCAGCAGCGACAGCCCGGCCACCGCCAGGCGGGTAAAGTCATCCTGTTCCTGTCCGGCGCGAATGAGGCCGCGAACGACCACGAAGGCAAACAGGGCCACCAGCACCATGCAGAAGATAATGCCGAATTCCTCGGCCGCGACGGAAAACACGAAGTCGGTGTGGCTGTCGGGCAGGATACGCTTGATCGTGCCTTCGCCCGGCCCCTGGCCCAGCCAGTCTCCACGGATGATGGCTTCGCGCGCCGTATCGACCTGGAAACTGTCGCCTTCGCCGAAGAGAAAGCCGTTGATGCGTTCCGCCACGTGCGGGAACATGAAATAGGCGGAGATGAAGCCTGCAATGGCAAGCCCGCCCAGCAGCACGATCCAAAGCCAGGACATGCCGGCCATGAAAAACATGCCGCCCCAGACAGCGGTGGTCAGCATGGTCTGGCCAAGATCGGGCTGGGCGACGAGAAGTGCGGAAACGATGCCGAACAGGATGATGGCAAACAGGTTGCCCGGGATTTCGGGATGCCGGGACCGCTCCGAGAACAGCCAGGCACAGATCACCACGAAGGCGGGCTTCATGAATTCCGATGGCTGAACCGAGACTCCCAGGATCGACACCCAGCGCCGCGACCCCTTGATCTCGACACCGAAGAACAGTGCCAGGATCATCATCAGGATCGAGCCGACCAGCAGCAGCAAGGCCACCCGGCGCACCTGCCGCGGGCTCATGAACGACACGCCGATCATCACCGCCAGCGCCGGCAGCAGGAAGAAGCCGTGACGTTCGACGAAATGGAAACTGTCGAGCCCGAGCCGCTCGGCCACCGCCGGGCTGGCGGCAAACGACAGCATCAGGCCGATGCCCATCAGCCCGACAAAGGCCGCCAGGAACAGGCGGTCGATGGTCCAGAACCAGTCCGCGACCGGTCCACGTTCGACGCGGCTAACCATGGCGTTCTCCATTGTTTTCAACATCGATGAGCATTTTCGTATCACTCAGCGCTGACACCAGGCTGACGAAGGCATCGCCCCGCACCTCGAAGTTGCGGTACTGGTCGAAGCTGGCACAGGCCGGCGACAGCAGTACTGCGGGCATCTCCGCCGTGTCGGAAGCCGCGTCCCGCGCAGCCGCCGCCACGGCATTTTCCAGCGTATCCGAAATCTCGAAGGGCGCATGCGCACCGATCGTGGCCGCAAACCCGGCCGCCGCCTCGCCGATCAGATAGGCTTTGGCAATGCGCGGGAAAAACGGCTCCAGCGCGGCAATGCCGCCCTCTTTCGGCAACCCGCCGGCAATCCAGTAGATCGGATCGAAGCTTTGCAGGGCCGGAGCGGCAGCTTCGGCATTGGTCGCCTTGGAATCATTGACGAAGATGACCTTGCCGCGCCGGGCAACCGGCTGCATCCGATGCTTGAGCCCGGGAAAGACGGCAAGCCCGGCGCGGATCTCGTTTTCACTCAGTCCAACGGCAAGACAGGCGGCGATCGCTGCCGCGGCGTTTTGGGCATTGTGTGCACCGCGCAGCGTGGCGATGCCGCTCAGGTCGGCAAGATCATGAACCTTGCCACCCCTGGCCAGCTGGATCAGTGAGCCTTGTGCAAACAACCCGTCATCGAGGGGATGATCCTTGGAAACCCGCTCGACACGGCGCTGCTGGCCTTCAAGCCTGTCTGCAATCGCCCGGCACCAGTCGTCGTCAACGCCGATGATTGCCACATCGCTGTGCGCCACCAGCCGCGCCTTGACGTCGGCATAGTGCTGCATCGTGCCATGCCGGTCGAGATGATCCGGCGTCAGGTTGAGCAGAAGCCCGGCACTCGGGTCAAGCGATGGCGCCAGATCGATCTGGTAGGAGGAGCATTCGATGACATGGATGCGCTCCGGCGAAGGCGGGGCCAGCGTCATTACCGCCGTACCGATATTGCCGCCCAGCTGTGCATCGCGGCCGCTATGGGCGATCAGGTGCGCGATCAGCGCCGTGGTGGTGGATTTTCCGTTTGTTCCGGTAATCGCGATGAATGGACTTCCCGGCGCGTGCGCCCGCCGTTCGCGCACGAAGATCTCGACATCGCCGATGATCTCGACGCCATGGCTGCCCGCCAGTTCCGCCGTCCAGTGGGGCTTCGGATGGGTGAGCGGCACGCCGGGCGCCAGCACCAGCGTGTCAACCGACGCCCACTCAAGCTCGCGCAGATCGACGACCGGAATTCCGGCGGCCCTCGCCGCGTCAACCTGGGCCGGATTGTCGTCCCATGCCGAAACATCTGCTCCTCCGGCGGCCAGAGACCTGGCAGTGGCGAGCCCGGAGCCCCCCAGCCCGAAGAGCGCCACGCGTTTGCCGTCAAATGTCGACGCCGGGATCATCGATCACCTCAGCTTCAGCGTCGCGAGACCGATCATCGCCAGCCCGACCGAGATGATCCAGAACCGCACCACCACCTGGCTTTCGGTCCATCCAAGCTTTTCGAAATGGTGGTGGATCGGCGCCATCAGGAACACCCGCTTGCCGGTGAGCTTGAACCAGCCCACCTGAATGATCACCGACAGCGCTTCGATGACGAACAATCCACCGATAATCGCCATGACGATTTCGTGCTTGGTGGCGACCGCGACGGTCCCGATCAGGCCGCCGAGCGCCAGCGAGCCTGTGTCGCCCATGAAGATCGCCGCCGGCGGCGCATTGAACCAGAGAAACCCGAGGCCCGCGCCGATCACCGCGCCAAGGATGACGGCAAGCTCGCCGGTGCCGGGGACGAAATGGATCTGCAGGTAGTTGGCAAACACCGCATTGCCCGCCAGGTAGGCGATGGCGCCGAAGGAGGCGGCGGCGATCATCACCGGCACGATTGCCAGCCCGTCCAGACCGTCAGTCAGGTTCACCGCATTGCCGGCCGCAACGATCACGAACGCGCCAAAGACGATGAAAAACAGGCCCAGGTCCAACAGCAGATCCTTGAAGAACGGGAACGCGATCGAGGATCCGAAGGTCGAGCCGTTGACAGTCGGTGCCGCCATCGAGGCCTGCATGATGAAGAACACCGCCGCTCCTGCGATGATGAACTCGATCCCCAGCCGCGCCTTTCCGGAAAACCCCTTGTCGCTCTGCTTGGTGACCTTGAGATAGTCGTCGTAAAAACCGATCGCGCCAAAGCCGAGTGTCACCAGCAGCGTGGTGACCACATAGACGCTCGAAAGATCCGCCCACAGAAGCGAGGAGCCGACGATGCCGGCCAGGATCATCAACCCGCCCATGGTCGGCGTCCCGGCTTTCAGGAAATGGGTTTGCGGACCATCCGCCCGGATCGGCTGCCCCCTGCCCTGACGCACTTTCAACGAAGCTATGATTCGAGGTCCGAACAGGAACACGATCAGCGCGGAGGTGAACATCGCCCCGCCGGTCCGGAAGGTGATATACCTGAAAAGATTGAAAAACTGGACCTCGTCCGCCAGATCCACCAACCAGATGAGCATGAGTTCGGTCCCCGCGCCGTTTAATCTTGAGTGCTGCTGTCAGACAGCACCGGATAGTTGTCAAGCAATGCCTTAACAATACGGCCGAAGCCGATGCCGAGCGAAGACTTCACCATAACCACATCGCCATCCCGCAAGACCGACTTGAGATAGTCGGCCAGTTCCGTGGCTTCTTCCCTGTAGACGGTCTCGATATTGGTGCCCAGTTCGTCGCGCAGGGCACGCATTTCCGGACCGGCCAGGCAGACCAGGTCCGCGCCGGCTTCGGCCAGCGGCGCGGCCAGCTCACGGTGGACTTGCTCGGAGAACCGCCCCATCTCAAGCATGTCGCCGAGCACCGCGATGCGGCGGCCCCTGAGCCGCACCGGAGAATCGCGCATCAGTTCCAGCGCCGCCCGCATCGAAGCCGGGTTGGCATTGTAGCTTTCATCGATCAGCACGAAGCTGCCGCCGTCAATCTTCAGGGTGTGGCGCGCGCCCCGGCCCTTTTCGGCCGAAAGCCCGGCAAGCGCATGGATCGCCTTGGCCAGGTTTGCGCCCGCAAGCTGCACCGCTCCAAGCACCGCCAGCGCGTTCTGCACCTGATGCCGTCCGGGCGCGCCGATCTTGACCGCAACTTCATCCGGTCCGATCCGTGCGGTGATTGTCGAACAGTCAGGCAACAGCTTGCATTTGAGCAGCCGGTAGTCTGCCTTGGCGTTTTCCCCGAAACTCAGAACGTTCCCGACACCCAGTTCTCCGGCGCGCTTTTTCAGCCAGCCATACTTCTCGTTGTCGCGATTGAGAAGCACATGACCGTCTTCCACCACGCCTTCCATGATCTCGGACTTTGCCGCCGCGATTTCCGTCAGGTTCTTGAAATTGCCCAGGTGCGCCGCGGCAATGGTGGTGATGATGGCAATATGCGGTCTGACCATCTTGACCAGCGGACGGATCTCGTCGGGATGGTTCATGCCGATCTCGAACACGCCATAGGCCGTGTCCGCAGGCATCCGCGCCAGTGTCAGGGGAACGCCCCAGTGGTTGTTGAACGACGCCGCAGACGCGTGAACCGCGCCGCTGGGCTCGAGCGCATGGCGCAGCATCTCCTTGCTGGAAGTCTTGCCCACCGATCCGGTCACCGCGATGATCCTGGCTTCCGACCGCTCCCGGGCGGCGCGTCCGAGGTCTTCGAGCGCGGCCAGAACATCCTTGACCACGATCATCGGTGCGGTCAGCCGGCCGAGCGCCGGCAGTTTGGATTCCGACACGACGAGCAGGCTGGCCCCGTTGGCCACCGCCACACTGGCGAAATCATGACCGTCAAAACGGTCGCCCTTGATGGCGAAAAAGGCGTCGCCCTCACCCACGGTCCGGCTGTCGATGGAAATGCCCGTCACGCCATCCGGCACAGCGCCGACCGGACGCCCGTCCATGGCTTCGATCATCTCTTGCGCGGTCCACAGCAGGGTCATGCCTTGAGTTCCTCCAGTGCCTTGCGGATTTCGATATGGTCTGAAAAGGGCAGCACTTTCTCGCCGATGGTCTGTCCTTCTTCGTGCCCCTTACCCGCGACAATCAGCGTGTCGCCGGCGTTGAGCATGCCGACCGCCTGACGGATCGCCGCCGCCCGGTCGCCGATCTCGGTCGCGCCTTGAGCCGCAGCCATGATCTCGGCGCGGATGGCCGCAGGGTCTTCAGAGCGCGGATTGTCATCGGTGACGATCACCACGTCGGCGAGTCGCGTCGCGATTTCGCCCATGATTGGCCGCTTGCCGCGGTCGCGGTCGCCGCCGCAACCGAATACGACGATCACCCGGCCGGTGGTAAACGGCCGCACAGCCTCCAGCACGTTTTCCAGCGCTTCGGGCTTGTGGGCATAATCGACATAGGCGGGCGCCCCCTTCGACGTCGTGCCCACCAGTTCGAGCCGGCCCGATGCCCCGCTCAGATGGTGCAGCGCCGCCATCGCCTGGTCTGCTGACGTGCCGCTGGCAATCGCCATGCCGGCCGCAACCAGCGCATTGGCAACCTGGAAATCGCCCGCCAGCGGCAGGTGGACCTCGAAGATCCGCCCGTCCATGTGAACTTCGGCAATCTGCTTGTCGCGCAGGTGCTCAACCCGCTTGAGGCTCAGAAAACCGCCCTTGCGGCCAACGGTCAGCACGCGGGCACCTGCCCTTTCGGCAACCTCGACAGCCTTCGGAGACCAGCGGTCGTCAGCGAAGATCACCGCCGGCGCACCTTTGGGAAGCAGCGTGTCGAACAGGCGCATTTTTGCCGCCATGTAGTCGTCCATGGTCGGGTGATAGTCCATGTGATCACGGCCCAGATTGGTGAAGCCGGCAACGCTCAGTGCCACACCGTCGAGCCGGCGTTGATCGAGCCCGTGGCTCGAGGCCTCCATCGCCGCATGGGTCACACCTTCGCTGGCCAACTCGGCCAGCAAACGGTGCAGCGCCACCGGGTCCGGGGTCGTCAGCGTGCCGTATTCGGTACGATCGGGCGCTGTCACGCCGGTGGTGCCGAGCATGGCAGCCTGCTCGCCGGCATGGGCCCAGATCTGCCGGAGGAAGGAGGCGACCGACGTTTTTCCAGCCGTGCCGGTCACCGCCGCCATGACACGCGGCTGCGGACCGAAGAAGGCGGCCGCCATCCGCGCCAGCGCCTGTCTCGGATCCTCGGCCCTCAGCACCGGCACGCCGATATCCGGGAGCTCCGAGCTCAGGCCCGCGACAACAGCCACGGCGCCTCGGGAGACAGCCTGCACGGCAAACCGCGCACCGTCGGTCTTCACGCCCGCCAGCGCAAAGAACAGGTTTCCCGGTTCGACCATGCGGCTGTCGGCTGTCAGCCCGGTAACCGGAAGCTCGGTATCGGCGGTCTGCGAAGCGACGACAGATCCGGGTGGCAGGGCGGAGATCAGGGCGGACAGTTTCATAAAGTGCTATGGTCTTTCATTGCTGCGGCGGAACCCGGAATATAGGACAAGCAAACGCCCTGCCCGCCACTTGTGTTTTCAGTATGACAGGGACAAAGCCTGCATATCATTTCCAAAACGCGGCCTGACACCCAGAAATGCAGCCGAGCGACGAATGATTGCGCCAACCGTTGGAGCCGCATTCAGACCGGCAGTGGCCGAACGCATCCCCTCTTCCGGTTTCGGCTCATCGATCACCACCAGTACAACATACTCCGGATTATCGATCGGGAAGGCAGAAAGGAAGGCATTGAAGCGAACAGCCGACGAATAACGGCCATCAACCACCTTTTCGGCCGTTCCGGTCTTGCCGCCGACGCGGAAGCCGTCAACAGCTGCACGCGAGCCGGACCCGCCCGTTCCCTTGGTTGCGTTGAGTTTCATCAGGTAGCGCATGTTCTGACTGGTCGAGGGCTCGATCACCGGGACCGCGACTGTTGCGGCTTGCTCGGCGGTACGCGGCAGGAAGGTCGGTTCGATCAGCTTGCCGCCGTTCATCAGTGCTGCCGCGGCAACCGCTGTCTGCAGTGGCGTGGTCGAAACCCCGTGGCCGAAGGAAATCGTGATCGAGTTGATCTTCTTCCACTCCGCCGGCTGGTTCGGCATTGCCACTTCCGGCAACTCGGTCTGCATCCGGGTCAAAAGCCCCAGCCGGGTGAGAAACTCCTTGTGGCCGTCGATACCGACGAGATCCGCCATCCGGGCAGTGCCGATATTGGACGAATAGATGAAGATCTCCGGCACGCTGAGGATGCGGTTCTTGCCGTGGAAATCCTTGATGGTGAAGCCGCCGATGCGGATCGCGCCGCGGGCATCGAAGGAATCCGACATCTTCACCAGGCCTGAATCGAGCGCCATGGCCGTCGTGAAGGCCTTGAACGTCGAGCCCATCTCGTAGGTGCCCGCCGACATCCGGTTGAGCCGGTCCTTCTGCAGCGCTTCGACCGGGTTGTTCGGATCATAATCGGGCAGCGACGACATGCCGATGACTTCGCCGGTGTTCACGTTGAGCACCACCCCTGCCGCCGCAATCGCCTTGTAACGGTCCATTGCCGCGGCAAGCTCGTCGCGCAGCACGTGCTGGACTCTGAGATCGAGTGACAGGCGCACCGGCTTGAGATCCTCGTTGACCGTCAGCCCCGCCGCCGCCAGGTCACCAAGCCCTTGTCCGTCGACATATTTTTCCATGCCGGCGATGCCCTTGTTGTCGATATTGACGTGACCGACGACATGCGAGGCGGTCGGGCCTCCCGGATAGAAACGCCGTGTTTCAGGTCGGAATCCGATGCCGGGAATACCAAGCGCCAGGATCTGGCTCTGCTGCTTCGGCGTCAGCTGACGACGCAACCACTGGAACCGGGAATTCGATGAGAGTTTGCGGTGGATGCCGCGCATGTCGAGATCCGGCAGCACCGTGGCCAATAGCTCGATGGCCTCGTCCGGGTCGACGATCTTGTTGGGCTCGGCAAACAGCGACACGGTGCGAATGTCGGTGGCCAACACCTCGCCATTGCGGTCGAGCAGGTCCGGCCGCGAAATCAGCAGCTGGTCTGCGCGCGATATCGAGGAGACGGTTTCCGGGGACCGCATCCCGTATTGTACAAGCCGCGCCCCGATAGCCGTGTAGAACAGGCCGAAACAGGCGATGGCGATGATAATGCGGTTCTTCGCCTGGGCGCCTTGTGCCTTGCGCACACCGTCAAATTCCAGCGGCGTCTGGCTTCGGCCCGCCGGCTTGCTGGCTGCCCTTTTTCCCGAAAGGAGTGTCCCCAGTTTTCTCATGGCTGCACCGACCCCGTTGTCAATTCCGCATCTGCGACACCTTCGGCGATCTGCGGTTCGAAATCGCTTGCCCGCCCGGGCAATTCATCACGCTCCGCCATCTGCTCGGGCGCGATCGGCTTGAGACCGAGCTCTGCCTCGAATGCCGTGGAAAGCTTCTGAAGCCGCGACGGCTGATTGAGCAGGCTCCAGTCGGCTTCAAGCAGATCAATGGTTTCTTCCTGCAGCTTTATCTCGGCCTGCAGCTCTCGCACTTCGGCCAGCTTCTCTTCCGCTGCATGCTTGATCTGGTAGGTGATTGTGGCGGCGGCGACCATCGCCACGACAAGCACCACGTCGAGCGTTCTCAGCATGGTTCAGCCTCCGAGCGCCGCGAGCGCGGCCAGGTTGGGGACGGGAAGAATATCGGCGTCGGCTTTGCCCGCAGGTGCGCCGGTGCGCGAACCTGCCCTGAGCTTGGCCGACCGTGAGCGTGGATTGGCGTCGCACTCCGCCTCCCCGGCTGTCACCGGCTGCTTGCCGATCAGTGTGAATGTGGATTGCCGCTCTGCCACCATCGGCAAATGGCGCGAGCCCGACGCCTTGCCGGCCCGGTCCTGGAAGAACCGCTTGACGATCCGGTCCTCGAGCGAATGGAAGCTCACCACCACCAGCCGCCCGCCCGGCTTGAGTGCCCGCTCGGCGGCAAACAGCGTCCGCGCCAGTTCACCAAGCTCGTCGTTGACATAGGTCCGAAGCGCCTGAAACACGCGTGTGGCCGGATGGATCTTGTCCTGCGGTCGCCGTGGCGAAACCTTCTCGATCAGTCCGGCCAGCTGCCGCGTCGTCTCGAAGGGCGCCCTCTGCCGCTCCGCCTCGATCGCCCGCGAGATCCGTCCCGCATGCCGTTCTTCGCCCAGAATGCCGAAGATACGGGTCATGTCGGAGGGCTTGGCCCGGTTGACCACGTCGGCGGCGCTGACGCCCGATTGCCCCATCCGCATGTCGAGCGGCCCGTCGCGCATGAAGGAGAACCCGCGCTCGGCCTCGTCGATCTGCATCGAGGACACGCCAATATCGAGCACCACGCCGTCAAGGCTTGCCTCCGCGACATGATCGAGCAGTTCGGAAAATCGTGCATGGATGAGCTTGAGCTTGCCGCCCGAAGCCTCGACCATCGCAGCACCCGCGGCAATCGCATCCGGATCACGGTCAAAGGCAACGACATCCGCCCCGGCCTCGAGGATGGCGGCGGTATAGCCGCCGGCCCCGAAGGTGCCATCGACAATGGTTTCGCCGGAGGCCGGTTCCAGGGCTGTCAGGACTTCCTGGAGAAGAACCGGAATGTGGCGAACAGGTCCGCCTTGGACGTCAGTTTCACCGTCGCCCATGTCCGCCACCATTCCGTTTCTCCATCCGTTGCGGACGGTCAGGAAATGGCCGTCCGTTCTTTCCGGGCCCGCGACTGCATTTCCTCGAATGCCGCCGGCTCCCAGAGCTGAAAATGATCCCCCCGCCCCGCGAACGTCACCCTGTCGGTGATGCCCGTGAAATCGCGGATGAAATCCGTCACCAGAAGCCGACCCTCGCCATCGAGCTTCATGAACACCCCGCCGCCGTGAATAAGCAGCGACATCTTGTTGGCTTCCGCAGAGAACGGGTCCGCCGATCCGATCATCCGCTCGAAGCGTTCGAGCACTTCCGGCCCGGCCATCGAGACCGCCGGAAACACGAAATCCTGCCAGGCGTAGAGCTCTTCCACCGCCGAGCGCGCCAGCACAGCACGGAACATCGATGGCACGGAAACCCGCCCCTTCGCGTCGATCCTGTTTGTCGCATTCGACAGGAACCGGTTCATGACTCTGTACCGCCGCTTCCGCCTGTTGGCCCCACTCCATCGATCCCCCGGTTGGGCACCGCTCATCCGCGCACAGGACTTCCAGGGCGGCGAACACCGCCTTCACGGATTCCGCCTGGAACCGCAGTCCGGATTGGGATGAAACGGCGGATGCCCGCCTGCTGATCTTGGGCATTTGGGATACCATGGGCCACTATGGGCGTCAATGGGAACCACCCCCATCAGGCGCACGAGTTTGCGCCATTAATATCCTGTCAAGATTAACGAAGGGTTAGGAATGATGGACAGAGTGTGAATGCAAAACGAGCCGGGAAGCCGCCTTTCCAGGCTCGAAATACTCCACTGCAGGTGCTTTCAACACATCGAAACCGTCGAGACAGGCGAAGCAGCCGGGAGCGCCTCGATCATATCCACTTTGTTTGCGAAGGCCCGAAAGCAGGCAGGCGAGTTTCAGCCGAGCATCACCGGACCAAACAACACCGCAAATCCCGCCAAACCAAGCGCCGCACGGCGCAACGGCGTGAACACGCCGATCAACGCGTAGGAGATCAGCGCCAGCCCCAGTCCGATCTGCACCAGTGCCAGGATGGCCGCAAGCGGCTCGGTCGCAAGACCCATGATCGCCGGGTTGGCAACCATCGTCAGCGGAATGATGTAGAGACCGAGGCCGAGACTCATGGCGGTGACCGCGACCTTCAGCCAGTTCTCGCCGATCATGCCGGCGGCAATGAAGACTGCGCCGCAGACCGGCGGCGTTATCGTCGACAGCAGCGCGAACCAGAACACGAACAGATGCGCTTGCAAGGGTTCAAGCCCCAGCTTGGTCAGCGCCGGACCGGCTACCGACACACAGATCACGTAGGCCGCCGTCGTCGGCACCTCCATTCCGAGCACCAGGCAGGCAAGCGCCGTCAAGAGCAGCGACGGCCACAGCATGCCGCCCGAGGCCGACAGGATCAGCGAGGTGATCTTCACCCCCAGGCCGGTGATCGACAGCACGCCGATGATGATCGAGGCGCACAGGATGATCGCCGCAATCATCGACACCTGTCGGGCCGCCGTGATCACCGCGTTTTCCATCCGGAAGAGGATTCTGCGGATATCCAGCACGCCGTCAGCATGGAAGAACAGCATTGCGAAGCCGACGAGGATGGCCAGGCAGGCGGCATATTGAGGCGTGTACCGGGCTGCGAACATGCCCCACATCAGCACCGCGAAAGGAATAGCAAAAAACGCCGAGGTGATGATCACCGCGCGCAGATCCGGGCGGTCTTCCCTGGCCAGCCCTGCCAGCTCATAGCGGCTGGCATAGCCGTTGATGCCGATCCAGACGGCGAAGAAATACAGAAACGCCGGCAGCAGCGCCGCCGCCATGATCGCCGTGTAGGGAACGCCGGTGAGTTCGACCATGACGAAGGCGCCCGCCCCCATCAGCGGCGGCATGATTTGCCCGCCCGACGACGCCACTGCCTCCACCGCTGCCGCAAGCCGTTTCGGGTAACCGAGCCTGGTCATTGCCGGCAGCGTGATCGCACCGGTCGAGGCAACATTGGCCGACGCCGAACCGGAGATCGAGCCGAACAGCGCAGACGAAATCACCGACACCTTGGCCGCCCCGCCCTTGAGCCGGCCGGCCGCGGCCGAGGCGATGTTCATGAAGCCCTGGCCCGCCTCACCGGCATTGAGCACCGCCCCGAAGATCACGAAGATCGCCACGACACTGACCGACACCCCGGCGAGGCTGCCCCAGATGCCGCCCTCGGCAATGGTCAGCGTGCCGAGAAAACTCGCAAGCGGCGTGCCGGAATGGCCGAATTCTCCCGGTATATGCTGTCCGAAAAGGCCGTAGATGAGCGCCAGCAACGCCACCGTCGGCAGCGGCCAGCTGATCGCCCGGCGCGCTGCCTCCAGCACCACCAGGAGCAGCACGATGGCGATACCAGTCTGCACATCACCTTCGAGAAACCCGTATTGGTCGCCCAGTTCCGAGTGATTCCATGCCACCCAGAGACTTGCCGCCATCCCCAGCCCGCAAAAGGCGGCACCGCTTGCCCGGTAAGCCCGGCTGCCTTCCACGAACAGGAAGATCCAAGGCAGCGCCAGCGCCAGGTGCAGCGGCCGGCTGACCAGGTTCGGCACCAGCCCCCAGAAGATCAGCCCGAGATGAAACACCACCAGGCACACGGCGCTGGCAATCATGGCCATTCGCATCCGACAGGCTCCCGGTTTTCAGGATATTGGGGGCGGATTGAGGTGAGACGTGCTTCCCGGCTTCGGCAGCCGGGCAGCAACTGCAGCTTCTTACTGCTGGTCTGCCGTCAGCTCGATCCCGGCTTCCGTGTAGTAACGGACCGCACCCGGATGCAGCTTGGTGTTGATGTTGGACATCAGCGCCGCGTCGACGCCCTTCCACCAAGGCGCGTCCTCGGCCATGGCAGCCTTGCTTTCCCAGAAGGTCTTGGTCAGCTGATAGGCGGCATCATCGCTCATCGCGGTGGTGGTGAAAGCCGCAACCGGCAGAGAGGTGGTGGCGATGTCGGCGCTCTGGCCGGCATAGGTTCCGGCCGGGATGACCAGCTTCGACCGCTTGGTTTCCGCGATCTGTTCATCGCTGAGCGACAACACGACGACATCGGTTGAGGCGGCGGCCTCGATCACGTTCGGCGCGGGCCATGAGCCGGCGGTCACGAAGCCGTCGATCTGACCGTTCTGCAGCGCCGGAACAGCGTTCGACAGCTCGACCTCGGCCAGGTTGACCTTGCCTTCAAGGCCGAACAGCTTGAGATATTTCTCGCCCTCGGTCGCGCCGAAGGACCCCTTGCCGAGCAGGATGGTCTTGCCTTCCATACCGGCGAAATCGGTCACACCGCTGTCAGCCGACATGACAAAATGCATGGTCAGCGACGGGATCGGGAACAAGGCCCGGATCTCGTCGAATTTCGGATCGCCCTTGCCCTCGAACATCGCCTTGCCACCCTGGGCAAGCCCGATCAGCGCCGGCGGGGTGGTAAAGACATAGTCGCCGCCACGCGCCTTGGCTTCCATCACGTTCTGCACCGAGCCCTGGCTTTCCTCTACCGTGACGATGATTTCGCCATCGGTGCCAGCCTTCATCGCTTCAGCCAGTTGCACGCCCATCTGGTAATAGGACGAACCGGTTTTCGCGGACTTGTAGGTGATGCGTGTTTCTGCGAACGCGCTCGATGCGAACATGCCGGCGCAAATCCCCAGCGCCAAAACCATTGTCGTGTTTTTCAATTGCTTTCTCCCAACAAGCGTTTGAATTCAGAATAGCTTCCGAACCGTGGTCTTCGCATGAAAGAAGCGGTTTCGCAATTTGCGATTATCAGCAGACCCGAATATCCGGCCGCGGTCGACCGGCCTTCAGGCGGCCTGTCAGGGACAAACCCCGCGCGCATCGACATACTTTCCCGACACCCAGCCCGATGGCATCGGCGTGCCCCACATCGGCTGCATGCAGCGACCCGACATGCAGGTGATCGCGTACCAATTTCCGCGCCGGTCGTAGACCGAAACCTCGTCGCCGCGGTAGACCTCGCCAATCTGCTGAAAGCTCGATCCCGGCCCCGTGCGCACCGCCAGAAAGCCGTTGCCGCGCGCATGGTTGTACTGGCTGATCGGCTTCACCCCGACGACATAACCGGTGCAGTCACCGGCTAGCGCCGGTCCATTCGACCATCCGGCAAACCCTGCCAGCGAGAGGGCGAACAAGGCGGATCTGATTGAAAGGGCCATAAGTGTTTCCTTCGGACATTGAGCAACATCGGCTGTCCTCAATCTGCGCACACATGCATCCCGCCGCATTGACGTGGATCAACGGCCGGAGGCGCAAGACCGCCACCATCATGCGCCGTTGCAAACCGCCCGCGCCCTATGCCGCGAGACAGGCTCAGCCCTCGCCGAGCATGATCATCACGCTGCTCTTCAATGTGGCGAGCAGGCTTTCGAGATGCTTGCCGTCGCGGGCGGTGAACTTGAAGCTCGAGGCGCTCGCGTAGAAGAAATCCGCCAGTTCCGCGGCTGTCATGCCGTGAGCGGCAAGTGCATCCCTGCGGGTGTCGAAGAGGCCCGCCAGAAGCTCGATCTTGCCTTGCTCGGCACCGAGATGGGTCGCCGCACCATCCCCGCTTCCGATCATCAGGTCGCCTGAATCCGGCATCTGCTTGATCTGGTCGAAAAACCGCACGATCGCGCAATCGAGAAAGATGTCGATCCGTTCGCTGATCGTTTCGGCGGATTGCCACGCCTCGACCACCTCGTTGATCACGCGTTCGGAGATAAGCTGCATGGCTGCCGCCATGATCTCGTCCTTGTTGGCGTAACGGGCGTAGAGCGTTGGCCGCGACATGCCTGCCTGTTCGGCAATGTCGCCCATTGTAGCCTTGCGCACGCCGTAGCGCGCAAACACCGCGATGGCGGCATCAAGAATTTTGTGGTCACGGTCTGTCATATCAATACATCTTGACAACTATTGTAATTTTGTAAAATACTTTCTTCGACGATGTCGGGAAAGCGACCAATGGCCACGCCCTGCTGCCGGTTCCGCTCCCCATATACCGCATTGACCAAACCCTGCTGCTGCTTGGAGGCGCGCCGATGAAACTCACCGTAGACGGAAAAATCCATGAGGTCGATGTCGAACCCGACATGCCGCTGTTGTGGGTGCTGCGTGACGAACTCGGCATCACCGGCGTGAAATACGGTTGCGGCATCGCCCAATGCGGCGCCTGCACCGTCCATGTGGATGGCTATGCCATCCGCTCCTGCCAGCAGCCGGTTGGCGATCTCGAGGGCGAGGTCACCACCATAAACGGCCTCGGCACACCTGACGCGTTGCATGCCGTTCAGGCGGCCTGGATCGAACATCAGGTCGCCCAGTGCGGTTATTGCCAATCTGGCCAGATCATGTCCGCTGCGGCATTGCTGGCGGAAAATCCCAACCCGAGCGACGAAGACATCGACGATGCAATGAGCGGCAATCTGTGCCGCTGCGGCACCTATCCACGCATTCGCGAAGCGGTGAAAACCGCCGCCAGAACCGTCAGGAGCGCTTGATATGGGCCGTTTGAAGACATTCACCCGCCGCGCCTTCCTGATCGGTTCCGTTGCAGTCGCCGGCGGCGTCGCCTTCGGCGCCTACATGGTCAACAAGCCGCACGCCAATCCGCTGCTGGACAATCTTGGTGACGGCGAGGCAGCCCTCACCCCTTACGTCCGCATTGACGCGGATGGCGTGACCCTGATCACCCCGCGCGCCGACAAGGGCCAGGGCGCCTACTCGGTCCAGGCCGCCCTGATCGCCGAGGAACTCGACGTCGAGCTCGACCAGGTCAGGATCGATCCCGGCCCGCCTTCGGCCGCCTACTGGAACACCGCGCTTGCCGACGAAGCCGCCACTTTCATGGCGCCCGGCGGCGGTGTGGGCGAAAGCATCGCCTACGGGGCCCTGTCTGCGGTGATGAAGACCATCGGCATGCAGATCACCGGCGGCTCCACCACCGTTCCCGACGGTTTCGTCAAGCTGCGCCAGGCCGGTGCCGTGGCCCGCGAAACCCTCAAGCTGGCCGCCGCGCAGAAGACCGGAGCAGCTGCCAGCGAGCTGAGGACCGAGGCCGGACGCGTGCTGCTTCCCGATGGGTCGTCCCTTACCTACGCCGAACTGGCACCGATCGCCGCCACCATCGACCCGCCGCAGGACATCCAATTGCGGGCACCATCCGAGTGGCGCCTGATCGGCAAGCCGATGCAGCGCGTCGACATCGTCGCCAAGTCGACCGGTACGCAAAGCTATGGCATCGACCACAAGGTCGACGGCATGGTCCACGCCGCGATCAAGCTCAACCCGGCGCAGATCGGTCCCTTGATTGGTTTTGACGCCGGTGAGGCGCTGAAGATGCGCGGCGTCAGCAATGTCGTCGCGGTCACCGGCGGCGTGGCGGCAATCGCCGACAACACCTGGCGCGCTTTCCAGGCCGCCGAGGCGGTCGAGGCCGAATGGGGGCCCGCCCCGTTCCCGGCGACAATGGATGAACACTGGCAGGCGCTCGCCGACAGCTTCACCGAGGATGCGCTCGACAGCCGCAAGCGCGATGACGGCGATGTCGAGAGCTCGATCGCCGAAACCGGAGAGATCATCAGCGCCGAATACCGCGCGCCCTACCTGGCCCATGCGCCGCTCGAACCGATCAGCGCCATCGTCCGGATCGATGAAGACGGCGCCGAGGTCTGGACCGGCACGCAGATCCCGCGCTTCATCCAGAACAATGTCGGCAAGATCGCCGGCATCGATCCGGAGAAGGTCACCGTTCATGCGCTCTACATGGGCGGCAGTTTCGGTCACCGGCTGGAGGACGAAGTGGTCAAGCAGGCCGCGGAGATCGCCGTCCAGATGAAGGGCACGCCGGTCAAGCTTACCTATTCGCGCGAAGAGGACATGAGCCACGACTTCACCCGCCAGATCGCCATGGCGCGGATGCGCGGCGTGGTCAGGGACGGCAAGGTCGAAACCTATGATCTGGGCATCGCCATGCCATCCGTCGTCGTCTCCCAGATGGGTCGCCAGGGCCTGTCTGTGCCCGGTCCCGACAGCCAGATCGTCGCCGGGGCCTGGGACCAGCCCTTCACCATCCCCAACCAGCGCGTAACCGGATACCGCGCACCCGAACTTGCACCGATCAGCTCATGGCGCTCGGTTGGCGCCTCCTCGAACGGCTTCTTCTACAATGCCGGCCTCGACGAGCTGATCCATGCCGCCGGTGCCGATCCGATGGAGGAGCGGCTGCGGCTGTGCACCAATCCCGAGGCCCGCAAGGTGCTCGAGGCGGTTGCCGAAATGTCGGGATGGGACGGCGTGCTCGGCGATGGCCGCGGCCGCGGCGTGGCGCTGACCCAGTCCTTCGGCGTTCACTGCGCCGAGGTGATCGAGGTCAGCAACACCGAATACGGCATCAGGATCGACAAGGTTTGGGTTGCCGCCGAAGTCGGCACCGTCGTCGATCCGGTCAATTTCGACAATCTGGTCAAGGGCGGCGTTGTCTTCGCACTCGGCCATGCCATGAACTGCGAGATCACCTACACCGACGGCATCGCCGACCAGAACAATTTCGACAGCTTTGAGGGCATGCGCATGTATCAGTGCCCGGCAATCGAGGTGCGCGGGCTGGAAAACGGCGATCGTGTGCTCGGCATCGGCGAACCACCGGTTCCGCCCGCTGCCGCGGCACTGGCCGGCGCCATCTTCGCCGCGACCGGAACAAGGTTGCGGGAAATGCCCTTCAGCAAGTTCGTCGACTTCGCCTGAGCCGCCCGAAACTGACCACCCGGCTTCATCCGCCGGGCGGCTTCGTCAGCCTGAAGAAGTGGTCGGAGACCGTCCCGTCACCCAGCACCACCTTGTGCATCGGAACATCCCAGGGCATCGGGAAGATCGTCTTGATCCGCGCGAACGCCTGACCGACGCCGATGATCAGCACCTCGCCGTCAAGCCGCGCCAGCGTCCGGTCGTAGTAGCCACCGCCATTGCCAAGCCGGTATCCGCGCTCATCCACACCGAGAAGCGGAACGATCACCACGTCCGGTGTCACCGGATCCGGCTCTGCCGGCACGGGAATATGCCAGATCCCCTTGGCCATGACGCATCCCGGGCTCCAGCGATGAAACTCCACCGGATGGTTCTTCTCCACCACGACAGGCAGGCCGATCTGCGCACCACGGTCGCTGGCCGCGGCCATCCAGCCATGCAGGTTGACCTCGCCACGGATCGGCCAGAAGGCGGCGATCCTCCGCCCCGCCACATCGCCAAGTATCTCGTCCAGCCGCAAGGAGATGGCGGTCGAAGCAGATTTCCGCTCGTCGGCGGACTGGTTCTGACGGGCGACGTACAACCGCTTGCGCTCGGATTTCCGGAAGGTCGAGACATCGTTCCAGGTCTGCGGATCGACGACGTGGCCGTCGACCAGCATATGCGCAAGGCAGACCGTGGAACCCGGCGTTTCGTCTTCGTCTTCATGGCTCATGACAGTGATTAAACACCCCGCACGAGGCCATTCACAAGTCTGATTGCGGCATGCCTCGTCTCACCGGCCTGTTTGGAGGATCATCCGCACATCAGCGCGCTTGTGATATCAAAGCAGCCGGGATGCTGGTAAGACAGTGAGCGCGATCACACGCCCGCCACCTCAAACCACAGGCGAGACCATGCAAGGCTCAGAATCCGGCGACGCCAACGTCCCTTCGCTCGAAGGGGCCATTCGAAACCCAAACAACCCGAACCATTTCATGGTCATCAGGCCAATCCGGCGAGCCGTAAGCGTTCATGTCGGCGACACGCTGATTGCGCAAACGCATGACGCGCTCCGCGTCTTGGAGATGGGCAAGTCCCTCTACGATCCAGCCATATACATCCCTGCGTCTGATATCATTCCCAGTCTCGAACCCGTCGACAAATCCACCCACTGCCCGCTCAAGGGCGATGCGAGCTACGTTTCGTTCAACGGCAACGAGATCGCCTGGACCTACGACCGGCCGCTTGAGGGCTCCCGGCAACTCGCGGGACATTTCGCCTTCTGGCCGGACAAGGTCAGGATCACGGAAGGCGACTGAGTTCACACGCCGACTCCCCCCTCCTGCCATCCTTCATGTGGCTTGCCTCGAACAAGCTGCGGGAGTACGGCATAGAACCGTCCTCCCGCAGCAAGCCTTAGCGCACGCAGCATGGCAGTGCGCAGATCCTGATTGCCCTATTCTTCGTTGATCGATGAAACCGCCAGGTTGGTCAGCTTGCTGTTGGCGGCCTTTTCCTCGTCGAGGATCCGGGTGAGCAGGTCATGGGCTTCACTGTGGCCAAGCACCTTTGCCCATTCTCGCAAGGTACCGTAACGGGCGATTTCATAATGCTCGACGGCCTGGGCGGCAGCAATCAGCGCGGCGTTCTTGGCCACGCCGGTGGCCTCGTCGATGATGCCGTCGGTTTCCTTGATCAGACCTTCGATGGCATCGCATTTTTCGCCGGAAGCGGTCTTGCCGATCGACTTGAAGACCTTCTCCAGTGTCTTGATCTGGCCCTTGGTTTCTTCAAGATGCTCGCCGATCGCATCCTTCAGCTTCTTGCCGTTGGCGGCTTGCTGGACCTTCGGAAGCGCTTTCACCAGCGCGTTCTCGGCGTAGTAGATGTCTTTCAGAGTGTGTTCGAATGCATCGGACAGGGTCTTCATGGCGTGTTTCCTTTGAAAATGATTTTGGGCGGCATGGTTTCGGAGCAGTCAATATGAGAACGACCTGTTCCCGGAAATGAGGGTGATCGCCGTCCTGTCTGCGCTCAACGAAGTTGCTGATGATTGGTTCCCGGCATCACGGTGCAACCGGGCCCCGCACCGTTCAGAGGCTGCCTGCCTCACTCTGGCGCGGAACACGCCAGTTCCGTGGCAGAGCGAAAGATTTGGAACGATCGGGATAAACACCAAAAAGACCTGGGGCACCACGGCGAGCTGAGCTGCGCCGGGTGCACCAGGTCCCTGTCACAAGCCGGACCAGTGGCTTGAGTTAGAATTTCACTTTAAGGCCGGGCGACAAAAGCACCGTGGTCCGGTTGGTCTGAGCACCGAAGGTGCGGCCGACCTCGGCTTTCATCGTCAGGTAAACCCGGTCCTGGACAAGGCTGTAGTCCAGTTCCACGCCGCCATAGACCGCATTGGCATTGTCGGTGAGCTTGGTGGTTGCGCCAACGCCGGTCACGGTCGTCTGGGTAAAGTAGCGCCGCAGGCCCACATAGGGCGCGATGCCCACCTGCTCCATCTGCTTGCGCGCCTTGACGAAGCCGCCAACCGAGGCAACCCGTGTGCTGGTGGTCATGGTGCCCGTGGTCTTCTTGCCATTGCCAAGAGTGTGAAACACGTTCAGGCCACCGCAAAGATCGAACCCGCCAGCATTGGCGCGGCAGACCTCGCCGCTGGCATCAACACCGTAATAGGTCTTCGCCACATTCGACGAACCGCTGAAGATCAGCGCGCTGCCGCCGATCGTGCCGTTGAAATAGAGATCGCCGGAAGACATCAGCGCTCCATCCTGGGCCTGTGCGGCGGTCGAAAGGGCCAGTCCTGCGGCGACCACTACTCCTGCGGTCAGATAAGATGCGAGCTTCATGACATACTCCTGCTCAAGATCACGATGGAGCCAAACTACCCGCCCGGCCTCTCAGCCTGAATGTATGGAATCATACACTTCTGTCGTTTTGCGACCGGCGGCCTTGCGGCACTCCTCGATTCAGCGGCAATGCGAATAACGGATCGCGCAGGATCCTTCGGCATTGCTGCAAAATCCCATGGCGAAGCTTTCAGCGGCCCGCTTGCTGTTTCCCGCACCGAACCAGTTGCCGTTGCGATTGCCGCCCGCCAGCGCATGGCACTGGGCCTGTGTCATGTCCTCGATGCCGCAGGAAGCATCGCCGCAATACTGCATCGCGTAAGACTGTGCTTCCTGGCGGCTGGCCCCGGCACCGTGGCCGAACCGCCCGTTCGCGCCAATGGCAAAGGCCATCCAGCCACCGCCGCTCGCGACCGTCTGGACCGGGGCCGGCGCCTGACTGCGAAGCAGCGATGCGCAGTCACCAAACATGCCCGCGATCGCGCCTCCGTCCGAGCACATGATGCCGCCCCACTGGTAGGCAACCCCGCTGCCGTGCCGGATCTCGAACCAGTCATAGCCATCGAACCGGACACCGGTATTGGCCTGCACCGTCACCGGCGCGCCCTCCGCAAGGCTGCCGACGGCTGAAAAATTGGTTCCTGGCCCGTTGCGCAGTTTGCCACCGAGCGAGCGTGCCGGGGCGTTGCCAAGCATTGTCTCATTGCCGCCGACAGCGCCGGAAGCATGGGTCTGCTCCATCGCGCGTTCGGCGCAGGGAACCGGTGCGTCGTTCGGATACTGCTTGAAGCGAAGCCGGGCATCGGTGCCCTTGCCGAAGAAGCTGTAGCTGCGGCTGTCGAAGCTGAACCCGCTGGCCACGCGCTGCTCCCGCGCGGTTTCGGTTTGCGCCGCCGACTCCGCCGCGCTGATGTATTCGCTTTTGGGAGCGATCCGCGCGGTGGAGTTTCCGTCAACCCAGAACACTTCAACCTCGTAGAAGACGTCACCCTCGGGTTCGCACTCATAGACCGTAAGCTCCGAGGCCTGAGCGGCTGGCATCGCTGCTGTCAGCACTGCGCCGAGCGCCACTGCCATGCTGCCGGTGACAAGCAGCATGCGACGGAAGCTTCGCAGGGCGGAAATGCGAGGAGAGTGGACAGACATGGCAGTATTCCCGATCATGGTTTGGTCTTGGTCGGGCGAAATCTATTGCCGGCTCGGGGGCAGGCACAATAGATGGATTAATACATGCAAGCCTGGCTGTTCCTTTGCTAGACTTGCCACCATGCACACTCTCGTAATCGACCCGCATCATGGCTGAAACTGTTTCTCACTCCGTTCTCATTGTCGAAGACAGGCGCGAGATCGCGCTGCGGCTCAAGTCAGCCATCGAGAAGACGGACGAACTCAGCGTCTGCGCCATCGCCGATGACGTCGACGGCGGCCTCAACCAGCTGTACGCGCACAGGCCCCGCATCGTGCTCGTCGATCTCGGCCTTCCCGACGGCTCCGGCATCGAGGTGATCAGGGCTGTCTCCGGGGCTGACTGGACCTGCGAAGCCCTCGTCGTCAGCATCTTCGGCGACGAGGCACGCGTAATCGATGCCCTGCGAGCCGGCGCCCGCGGCTACGTGCTCAAGAGCGGATCGCTGGCCGCCATCGGCAAGGACGTACTGTCGGTAATCGAGGGCGGCAGCCCGATAAGCCCGCAGATTGCCCGTCATCTGCTGGCCATGGTCAGTTCGGGCACCGCCGGATCCTCCGAAGGAGCCCCGCAGATCGATCTGACCAATCGCGAAACCGAGATCCTCAATGCCGTCGCCAAGGGCTACAAGCGCCGCGAGATCGGAGAAAAGCTCGGCATCTCCACCGGGACCGTCGGCAACCACATCAACAACATCTACCAGAAGCTCAACGTCAATTCGAACACCGAGGCCATTGCCCGGGCGACACGCATGGGGCTTCTCTAGGTGCAGAACAGCCACACGCTTCTTGCCGTCCTCGCCTGGATCGCAGCCATTGCAGGGCTGATCTGGGCATTGAATATCGGTGCCATCAAGCCGATCGACCCTGCGGTGATGCTGACCGCGGGAGAGGTCTGTGAAACACCCGGATGCGCGCAACCCCGCGACATTGAGCTTCCTCATCATTTTCCCGCACGCCATGCCGCCGGCCACGAAACCCGGCACCTGCGCTTTGATCTGTCCCTGCCAAAGATCCCCGACAGTCTCCAGGCGCTCTATCTGCCGAGTTACGCCGACGAAGTCTTTGTCAGCGTCAACGGCGCACAGGTTTACGGCAACGAACTCACCGACCGCCAGCCTGCACGGATGTGGAACATCCCGGTGCTGGCGACGGTTCCGCAAAGCCTGTTGCAGCCCGGTCAGAACCGGATCGAGATCACCCTCTACGGCTATCCTCAGGAAGGCCTGGTGCTCGAGCCCTTCCATTTCGGCGAAGCACAGCTTCTCACTCCGCACTACAATTGGCGGTTCATCACCAGCGCCGGGATGGCGCGCTTCAATCTCGGCTTCATGACCATAGCCGGAATCATGCTTGGCATCATCTGGTTCGCCCGGCGCAGCGAACCGATCTACGCGCTGCTGGCCACCTCCTGCGGCTTTGCCTGCATCATCTGCATCCATTTCGGCTTCGACACCAGTGCCATCGGCTACCGTTGGTGGACCCTGATCTGGCAGGTCTCGGTGAGTGTCTATGTGTTGCTGATCTTCAAGTTCTGCAACCACTATATCGGCGAGGACCTCAAACCGCTGGAGACCGTCAGCCTTGTGTTCATCATGGCCGAAATCGTGATCGGCGCCCTCGTTCCCGCGCCCTACCTCTTCGACACCCTGCTGCTTTTCAAGCTGCATCCGGCGATCCTGTCGTTCCTGGTGCTGGCGGTACTGCTTGGCAACAGGAGCAAGATCGACAAGCCCGACCTGCGCATCTTCTTCTTCTTTCTCTCGATGGCCTCGGCCATGGGCGTCTATGAACTCTACATCACCGCGGTCGTGGATCCGGGGCGCAATCAGCACATCTTCCAGTTCATGCCGCTGGCCATGCTCTGCGTCTGTCTCTGGCTGGTGATCTCACGCTTCATGCTGTCGCTGCGCAGCTACGAGGAACTGACCGGAACGCTCAAGCAAACCGTCGCGGCCAAGACCGAGGAATTGCGTCTCACCTACGAGAAACTCGGCCAGGCCGAACGTTTGAAAGCGATCAACAACGAGCGCCAGCGCATCATGCTCGACCTGCACGACGGCATCGGCGGCCAACTGGTCAACACGCTGGCTTACATGCAGAACAACGAAAAGGGCGACGCGGTCATCAAGACAGCACTTGAAGACGCGTTGCGCGACCTGTCACTGATGCTTGACAGCCTCGAGACCGATGCCAGCATCTCGACGTTGCTCGGCATGCTGCGCACCCGTCTGGAAACGCTTCTGGCCGAACATGCGCTCGAATTCGACTGGCGCATTGATGATGAACCGGAACTGCCCCATCCCGGCCCGTCGCAGAATCTCAACCTGCTCCGGATCGTCCAGGAGAGCATCACCAACATCATCAAGCACGCCGAAGCCAGTATCATCACCATCGCCTCTGACCGCAATTCGATCAGCATCAGTGACAATGGAAAGGGTTTCGACCCGAGGCCGGACGGCCGCAGGCACCATGGCCACGGCCTCGCCGGCATGCGTCGCCGCGCCGAAAGCATCGGCGCCGATTTCGACCTCAGCAGCGATCCAGGTGGCACAACGATACGGCTGGTCTGGCGTTGAGCCGCGCCACACGCACCCTCGCCGCCGCGGGTTGCCGATCAGATTGAAATCGCCAGCCGGCCTGTAAGCCGGGTTCTGTATGGCCCTGGCCCTTGCGGACCAGAACGTGGCAGCCATTCCTCTGGGATACGCATTGCTGCGCACCTCAAGCAACCTACCCGGATGATCAACCCCGGAAAAAGGGCCGGGCTTGCGCCCTGCGTCATCCCTATTCGGTTTTGCTCCCGGTGGGGTTTACCGTGCCGCTTCCGTTGCCGGTCGCGCGGTGGGCTCTTACCCCACCCTTTCACCCTTACCCCGCCGCCTCAGTGCCGCTCGACCGTGGGATCGGATCCGGCAATCAGGTGGCGGGGCGGTTTGCTTTCTGTGGCACTTTCCCTGGGGTCGCCCCCGCCGGATGTTATCCGGCACCGCTTATCCGTGGAGCCCGGACTTTCCTCACCCTGCTGTCTTTCGACGCTGCAGGGCGCGGCTGCCCGGCCGACTGGCGCGCCCTCCTTAGACCACCGTAGCACGAATGGCCAGAACAATAGCGGCTGCCCGCGCCCCGGGTTCCGCCTGCGCAAGATCGACAATTGACAAATCCAGCATCGGGGCCTATCGAGCCCGCAGGGTGAAGGCCCCTGCCGCTCGCTGGCTTGTCCATGGTGAAGCCCTTTGCATCAAAGTCTCATCCACCGATTTCAGTTGAATGCGGTCCGATGGCAACGCGAGCACCCTTCCTGATCCGCATCCAGACACTGAAAGAGGTTTGTGATGACAGGATTGTCCACACCCCACGATAACATCTATCTTGCCGGATCATTGCCGGCACTGTTTGCGAAAACCGCCACCCCGATCATTGTCGTCATGGGCGTCAATGGCCTTTTCACCGTGGTCGACGCCTATTTTCTGGGTGCCTATGTCGGAGCGGACGCGCTGACAGCGGTCACCCTGATGTTCCCGCTCTACATGCTTCTGGTCGCGCTCGCGACTCTGGTCTCGAACGGCTTCGCCAGCGTCTTCGCGCGCATGATCGGCGGCGGCGAGCGGAACAGCGCAAGTATCGTGTTCGCCCAGGCCGTTCAACTGGCGCTGGTTGTCTGCGCCATGCTGATCGCACTGTTTCTGCTCGTGGGCGACGCACTCAGCCTGATGGCCGCCAATGGCGACACCGCTTTGGCCGGGATGGGCTATACCTATATCTCCATCCTGATCCTGTCTTCGCCGCTGGTCTTCGTGCTCTCGATCAACATCGCCGCCCTGCGCAGCGAGGGCCTGCTCACCGCCATGGCAGCAATCACGCTGATGTCGGCATTGCTCAACATCGGCTTCGACTATGTCTTCATCGTCGAACTTGGTGCAGGCGTCGCCGGTTCGGCCTATGGAACCGTGCTGGCAGAGCTCTGTTCAATGCTGGCCGTGATCCTCTACCGGAGATCTGCCGGGCGGAGAACTATGGCCCCGAGACTTCCCGCCTGGCCCGGAGCCGGACATTGGGGCGAATTGCTGGCACTCGGCGCGCCCTCGAGCCTCGGCTATATCGGCATGTCGCTGTCGGCGGGCCTGACACTCTACTGCCTGCAGCTCTGGGCGGCGGAGACCTATGCCGCAACGGCAGGCGCGTTCGGCATCATCACCCGGCTGATCACCTTCACCTTCCTGCCATTGCTGGGGCTGAGCATGGCGTTCCAGACCATAGCCGGCAACAATTTCGGCGCCAGACTGCCAGTGCGAACCGACAGGAGCATCAAGATTGCTGTCCTGCTCGCCCTGGTCTATTGCATCATCGTGGAGCTGGTCTTTCTCGGCACCCGTTCCCAGATCGGCTACATCTTCATTGAGGATCACGCCATCGTCGGCGAGATCGCCCGGATCCTGCCCTACATCGTCCTGACCACCTTCATCTTCGGTCCGGTGATGATGATCGGGTCCTACTTCCAGGCGATCGGTGATGCGCCCAGAGCAGCGCTGCTGGGCCTGTCGCGAACATACATGTTCGCGCTGCCCCTGACCTTCACGCTGCCGTTCTGGTTTGGTGAACCGGGCATATGGTACGCGGGCATTGTCGCCGAGCTGCTGGTGTTGATCACGACCATGCTCGTGCTCATGCATCGCAAACGGCGAACTGGAAATCGCTGGGGGCTCCTCGAAGCACGGGGCTGAACGCCGGACCAGCCACACGGAGCCATCGGCTGTTCGCCAGAAGGCTTGCCGGACACTTCACCTGCAAACGCAAAGCGACCGCCAGAAATGGCGGTCGCTCATTCTGTTCTGTTTTCCGGAACCTTTTTCACCAAACTGCGTTTTGAGATGACCAGGTTGATGAAAGAGGGGCACCTCCAGCCTTATTTCATCAGCCTGGCAACCTTGCCGCAGTAGCGCTTGGAAACGGGATTCATCCGTTTTGCGCCATGGCCAGCATTGTATTTGAGTATGGTGCCGCAGGTGCTGCCGCCGCCAAGCTCATGCGCCTTGGCAAGATACAGCATGCCGTACTTGATGTTTGTCTCTGGGTCATAGAGCCCTTTGGAAGACCCGCGATATCCCATCATCCGCGCGGTCGCTGGCTTGATCTGCATCAGCCCGATTTCTCCCGCCGCTCCGCGCGCCGTCGGCCTGTAATTGCTTTCCACCGAAATCACCGCATGGGCCAGCGCCTCGGGCACTCCGTGGCTCTTGGCGTAGCTTGAAATCAGTTTCCCGTAGGGCCGCGTTGAATAACCAAAGCTCATGCTCGAGCTCTTGATCTTGCCATTCGATATCGAGCCGGTCGTCTCGTTGGAGGTGCCGGTGGTTTCGCAGCCCGAGAGCGCAAGTGAGAGCAAGGCCGCCGCGGCAGCCGTGAAAATGAGACGCATGTTTTTAGATCACTCCGATAGCGCCATGCCCGAACGTTCATCGATGAGGACGGGTCATACCCTTGGCGCGTTGCTTTTCAGTCCGGAACCGTGACCGGCTTATGCCGTTGCCCGTTCCGTGCGTGGAAGCCACCTCAATCAGGGCGCAGGCCGGCGTATTTATGGCCGGCAACCCAAAAAATGCTGCATCGCAATAAACTTAGATGTCAGAGTGTAACACTGCGCCCGGTCCGCGGAGGGTGACCGGCTGCGTCTGAAAGGAGCTTACGCAACCGTCGGAAGCGCGCTCAGCAGCTTGTGCAGGGTGCCAATGGTCGAGGCGTCGGCGATGCCGTCGACCCGCTGGGGACGGAAGTGCCGTTGGAAAGCCCGCACCGCCGCAGCCGTCTCGGCATTGAAGGCCCCGTCCACGCTCACCTGATAGCCGTACAGCGCCAGCATGGTCTGCAGCGCCTCCACCGGCTGGCCCGCATCGCCTTCCTGGAAAAACCGTCCGCCGCCCACCGGCAACGGTTCGACCCAGTGGCCGATGCCCTCTTGATGAAGCTTTTGCCAGGGGAAGTTTTCGCCCGGATCCTGCTTGCGCATCGGCGCGATGTCGGAATGGGCCAGCACCCGCTCGGCTGAAATCGCGTGGCGTTCGATGATGTCGCGGCACAGCGCGATCACCGCCCGGATCTGCGCCTCCTCGAAATCCGGCGAACCGGCATCGTGGCCGGGATTGGCGATCTCGATGCCGATCGAGGACGAGTTGATGTCGGTCTCACCCTTCCAGCAGCTCTGGCCCGCATGCCATGCCCGGGCGGTTTCGGGCAGCAGCTGGGTCACCACTCCGGCCTCGTCGACGAAGTAATGCGAGGACACCTGGCTCTCCTCGGAGCACAACCAGTCCAGCGCGGCCTGGGCGGTCGGCATGCCGGTATAATGCAGGATGAGCATGTCAGGGGTACGCCCGCCCTTGCGCTCGCCACAATTGGGGGACGGGCAAATCCGTGCGGAGCTGTAGTCGGGATCGAAGGCACTCATGCGGCGGCGCGGGCTTTCTCGATCACCGAGAACGCATCATTGAGCGTCGCCATCCTGTCATTGGCGATGGTCAGGAATTCCTCGGGCACACCACGAGCGCGCAGCCGGTCGGGGTGGCTTTCCGAGGCAAGAGCCCGGTAGCGCTTCTTCACCTCTTCGAACGGCGCAGTCTCGGGCAGGCCGAGCACCGCATAGGGATCGATGCCGTCGGGATGAACGTGACGGGCCATGATGCGCTCGAAATAGGCTTCGTCGAAGTGGAAGATATCGGCCACGTCGGCGATGAATTCGAGCTCCTTGTGGTGGATCACCCCATCCGCCTTGGCGATGTGAAACAACCCGTCGAGCACATCCTCGAGCATGGCGCAATTGGCCTCGCCCGAGCCGCACATGCCCGCCACCCGCTGTGCATAGGCCTGGTAGCCGGCGACATCCTGCTTGGCGAGATTGTAAAGCCGCGCCACATTGTTCGCCTCGGCCTGCGGGATCGCGAAGATTTCCTGGAAGGCGCGCACTTCTTCCGGCGCCACGATGCCGTCGGCCTTGGCCATCTTCGCCGACAGCGCGATGACAGCCACCGAAAACGCCACCTTGCGCCGTGTTTCAGGATCGCCGGCGAACACCGTGCGCACGGCTTCGATCACGCCCGAAAAGGCGGTGGAAGCGGTTTCGCCAATGGCGTCAAACAGGCGGCTGAACAAGGACATTGAACCTTCTTACGTGATTTGGTCTCAAAAATCGAGTATGGCGCAATGCACAATCGTTGAACGATGCATTTCGCATCGCGATCGGTTCCATCGCCGGAATTCGTTGGACCCGCGCCGGATCGCCCCGTAATGCCGTTGTCATGACAGATACACCGCTTCCCTCCGCGCCAACCCCGAAGGCCTCCGCCCACCCGCTCACCGGCATGGCGCTCGGCTTCATCGGGGTCGTCATCTTCGGCGCCACCCTTCCGATCACCCGCATCGCCCTCGAGGGGTTCTCGCCGGCCTTCATCACTTTCTGCCGTGCGGCCATCGCCGCCTCGGTGGCGGGCGTCACGCTTGCCCTTCTGAGAAAACCCTTCCCGCGCCAGCATTCGCTCTCGTTTTTTCTTGCAGGCCTGTTGCTGGTCTATGGCTTCCCGGCTTTTTCAAGCGTCGCGATGCAGACCGTGCCCGCATCCCATGGCGGGGTGGTGCTGGGCGTGCTGCCGCTGATGACCGCCACCTTCGCAGCCCTTTTCGGCGGCGAGCGGCCCGGCCTCGCCTTCTGGGCATGGAGCCTGACCGGGGCGGCACTGGTGCTGGTCTTTTCCCTCTCCGGCGCCGACATCGAGCCCGGCATCGGAGATTTCTGGCTCGCTTGCGCCGCCCTGTCGGCCTCCTGCGGCTACGTCATTTCCGGCAAGCTCGCCCGCACCCGGTCGGGATGGGAAGTGATCAGTTGGGCACTGGTGGTCACCGCGCCGCTGTCGCTGGCGGGCACGGTTTTTACCTGGGAAAGCGGCATCATCCGGCCCGACGGCCATGCGCTCGCAGCACTCGCCTATCTCTCGCTCGGCTCGATGTTCGCCGGCTTCATCTTCTGGAACCAGGGTCTCGCCATCGGCGGCATTGCCCGTGTCGGCCAGGTGCAACTGTTGCAGAGCTTCGTCACGCTCGGCCTTTCGGCCCTTTTGCTGGGCGAAACCGTCACCCCGGTCATGCTCGGCTTCGCGCTCGCCGTCGGTATCGTCGTCTGGTGCGGCCGCAAGGCCAAGGTCGGGTGAAGAAGGCTTAGAGCCGATCATCTTTAGCTGTGCCCCGCCACCTCGCGCGGCTTGTAGGCGCCTTCGAGCAGCCGGATCGAAGCCGCGTCGAGCTTCACGTCAAGCGCACCGATAGCTTCCTCAAGCTGGCCGATCTTGGTGGCGCCGACAATCGGTGATGTGACGTAGGATTTCGACAGCACCCAGGCATAGGCCACCTGGGCCGGCTTGACGCCGAGTTTGTCGGCAACCTTCTCGACCCGCGACAGGATGGCGTAGTCCTGAGCCGAGCCGAAATAGCCCTGCGCCATCTTGTCGGTCGCGGCCCGGTTGGTGGCCTGTCCCTCCTTCGGCCGGTTGCCGGCCAGGAACCCGCGCGCGATCGGCGACCAGGGCACGACGCCCACCCCTTCCGAGGCGCAATAGGGCATCATCTCGCGCTCTTCCTCGCGGTAGGCGAGGTTGTAGAAATTCTGCATGGCGACGAAGGGCTGGTAGCCGCGCGCCTTCTGCATTTCCCTGAGCTTCGCAAACTGCCAGGTCCACATCGAGGAGGCGGCGACATAGCGCACCTTGCCGGCCTGGATCACGGCTTCGAGGGCCGCAAGCATCTCTTCATGCTCCGTGTCGGGATCGAGGCGGTGGATGTAGAGCAAGTCGATGTAATCCATGTCGAGACGGCCGAGCGACTGGTCGACCTGATCGAAGATGTGCTTGCGCGACAGCCCCCGGTCATTCGGCCGGCCGTCACTCATCCTCAGGCCCACCTTGGTCGCCACCACGATCTCGTCGCGCCGGGCATAGGCCTTGAGCGCCTTGCCGGTGATCTTCTCGGAATCACCGTAATTGTAGTGGTTCGCCGTGTCGAAGAAATTGATCCCGCTCTCGACCGCCTTGCGGAAGAACGGCTGCGCCTCGTCTTCCGGGATCACCCACGGGTGCGTCGGCCCGCCCGGGGTGCCGAAGCTCATGCAGCCAAGGCACAGCGGCGAAACCTTAAGGCCTGTCTTTCCAAGCCGGACGTATTCCATGTGCCTTCTCCTGTGTCATTTGAAAATGTGGCGCGACGATAGGCAGCCGGCCGGCCCGGGGTCAATAGCTGGCGGCGGCCCGCGAGGCCTGGTCGTACTGGCCCGACATCACCCGCATCAGCGCCGCGATCTCGCTGACCCGCGTCTCGTCGAGACCAAGTGACTTGACTGACTCAATCAACAGCTTCTCCCGCAGATCGCGGTAGCGCAGGCAGAGATCGGCCCCCGCCCTGGTGATCCGCGCGGTCTTTTCCTTGCCGCGGCGGCCGGATTCCACCAGCCCCAGCGCTTCGAGCTTCTTCAGTGCATAGGCCACCACGTGGGTGTCCTCGATGTTGAACATCATGCACAGTTCCGACTGGCTCTTGTCGCGCTCGCGGTGATTGACCGCATGCAGGATCTGCACCTCGATCGCCGACAGCCCCTCGCCGCCCGCGGCGGACGTGCAGCGCGTGATCCAGCGCTGGAAGGCATTGCTCAGGATCACAAGTGCGAATTCCATTTCGGAAAGTGCAGGCAAGCCGCCATCGGCCAGATGCGACGCCGAAACAATCGGGCCGATGCCCTTCTGGGTTGCGGAATCCTGTCGGGCCATTTTTCACTCACATTTTATCGACAAAATATTGACGTTATGCTGACAATAAGCATTATACGCGGACAAGAGCCGCTGTCCATGGCAAGATCCGGAGCGGCGAGAACCTGCTGGAGGCATGATCATGACGGGCGTTTGGGATTTCTGGATCGATCGTGGCGGCACCTTCACCGATGTGGTCGGCCGCGTCCCCGATGGCACGCTGCACCAGCGCAAGCTCTTGTCGGAAAACCCAGAAGCCTATCCCGATGCCGCCATCCAGGGCATCCGCGATCTGCTTGGCGTCGATCAGGACAGCCCTATCCCCGCAGAACGCATCGGCCACGTCAAGATGGGCACCACGGTTGCGACCAATGCGCTGCTCGAGCGCAAGGGCGACCGCACCGCTCTGGTCATCACCAGGGGCTTCCGCGACGCGCTCCGCATCGCCTATCAGGCCCGGCCCGACATCTTCGCCAAGGAAATCATCCTGCCAGAGCAGCTCTATGAACGCGTCATCGAGGTCGATGAGCGCACCATGGCGGACGGCAAGGCGGTCCGCGGCGTCGACCTCGAAGCACTCGAGCCGGAACTCGCCAAGGCCCGCGCCGACGGCATCGATTCCGTCGCCGTGGTGCTGATGCATTCCTGGCAGAATTCCATCCACGAGATCATCGTCGAGGATGCCTGCAAGCGCGCGGGCTTTGCCCAGATCTCGGTCAGCCATCAGGTCTCGCCGCTGGCCAAGCTGGTCGGCCGTGGTGACACCACCGTGGTCGACGCCTACCTCTCACCAATTCTCAGACGCTATGTCGACCGCGTTGCGAGCGTTCTCGGCGCTACGCCCTCGGGCGAGCCCGGACCAACATTGCAATTCATGATGTCATCCGGCGGCTTGACCGCGGCAGACATGTTCCGCGGCAAGGACGCCATCCTGTCGGGCCCGGCCGGCGGCGTCGTCGGCATGGTCGAGACCGCGGCCCTTGCCGGTTTCGACAAGGTCATCGGCTTCGACATGGGCGGCACCTCCACAGATGTCGCCCACTATGATGGCGACTATGAGCGCGCCTTCGATACCGAGGTCGCCGGCGTGCGCATCCGCGCGCCGATGATGCGCATTCACACGGTGGCCGCCGGCGGCGGCTCGATCCTGCATTCGGGCGAAGGCCGCTTCCGCGCGGGCCCCGATTCCGCCGGCGCCAATCCCGGCCCCGCCTGTTACCGCCGCGGCGGCCCGCTCACCGTCACCGATGCCAATGTCATGCTTGGCAAGCTGCAACCCGACTTCTTCCCGGCCATCTTCGGTCCCGGCCAGGATCAGCCGCTCGATGTCGACGCCGTTCGCCGGGCGTTCGACACTCTGGCGAGCGACCAGCCCGGCAAGAGCGCCGAAGAAATAGCCGAAGGCTTCATCACCATCGCCGTCGAGAACATGGCCAACGCCATCAAGAAGATCTCCGTGCAGCGCGGTTATGACGTCACCCGATACCTGCTCAACTGTTTCGGCGGCGCCGGCGGCCAGCACGCCTGCCTTGTCGCCGACGCGCTGGGCATGGAATCGATCCTCATCCACCCCTTCTCGGGTCTGCTCTCGGCCTACGGCATCGGCCTCGCCAGCGTCTTCGCCAGCCGCCAGCAGGCATTGATCAAGCCACTGGAAGAAGACAGCCGCACCGATGTCAAACTGCTCGTCGATGTGCTGTGCAAGGGCGTGTTCGAGGAACTCAAGACCCAGGGCGTGCCCGACGATGCCATCAGCTGGCGGCCGATGCTGCAATTGCGCTATGACGGAACCGACACCACCATTCCCGTCGCCTTCTCGGATTTCGATTTCGCTGCTGCCCGCACCGAATTCGAGACCGCCCACAAGGCCCAGTTCGGCTTTGTCTACGAGAACAAGACGGTCATCATCGAGGCCATATCGGTTGAAGGCATCGATGACCGGGAAGACCACCGCATCGAGCCCGAACACGCGCTCGATCCGGCAGAGATATCGGACGGAGAAACCCGCCCGGTCTACGCCAATGGCAAATGGCACGACGCGCGCATTGTCCGCCGCGACCGGCTCAGCCCCGGCAACCGCCTCAAGGGCCCGGCGCTGATCATCGAGCCCAACCAGACAATTGTCCTGGAGCCGGGCTGGGAAGCAACCATCAATGCCCGCGATCACGTCTTGCTGACCCGCTATGAAAAGCTCGACCGGGCGCTGGCCATCGGCGCCGACAAGGCCGATCCGATCATGCTCGAGGTGTTCAACAACCTGTTCATGTCGATCGCCGAGCAGATGGGCGTGACGCTTCAGAACACCGCCTATTCGGTCAACATCAAGGAGCGGCTCGACTTCTCGTGCGCCGTCTTCGACCGCAACGGAGCCCTCGTCGCCAACGCGCCGCACATGCCGGTGCATCTGGGCTCGATGGACCGCTCGGTGGAAACCATCATCCGCTTGAACGAAGGCGACATCCATCCCGGCGACGTCTTTGCTTTGAACGCCCCCTACAATGGCGGCACCCACCTGCCCGACATCACCGTCGTCACTCCGGTGTTCTCCGATGACGGCAGCGAGATCCTGTTCTGGGCAGCCTCGCGCGGCCATCACGCCGATGTCGGCGGCACCGCCCCCGGTTCGATGACACCGCTCGCCACCACGGTCGACGAGGAAGGCGTGCTGATCGACAATTTCCGCATCGTCGAGCGCGGCAGGTTCCGCGAAAAGGAGCTGATAGAGCTTCTGACCGACCATCCCTACCCCGTCCGCAACGTCACCCAGAACGTCGCCGACCTGAAGGCCCAGATCGCCGCCAACGAAAAGGGCGTGGCGGATCTGAGAAAGATGGTCGCCGATTTCGGGCTCGACGTGGTCGAGGCTTACATGGGCCACGTCCAGGACAACGCGGCGGAAAGCGTCGCCCGCGTGATCGAGACCCTGTCCGATTGCGAATACGAGTATCCGACAGACACCGGCCAGGTGATCAGGGTGAAGATTTCGGTGGACCGTGACAAACGTGAGGCGACCGTCGATTTCACCGGCACCTCGGATGCGCTTGCGAACAATTTCAACGCCCCCGAACCGGTGGCCCGCGCCGCAGTGCTCTATTGCTTCCGGGTGATGGTCGAAAAACCGATCCCGATGAATGCCGGCTGCCTGCGCCCGATCCACATCGTCATTCCCGAGGGTTCTATGCTCAAACCGGCCTATCCGCGTGCAGTGGTGGCAGGCAATGTCGAGACCTCGCAGCACGTCACCAACGCCATCTTCGGGGCGCTGGGCGCTCTCGCCAACAGCCAGGGCACGATGAACAATCTCACCTTCGGCAACGCCAGGTACCAGTACTACGAGACCATCTGCTCGGGCTCGCCGGCAGGCTACGAGAACTCGGGCCGCGGCTTCCATGGCACCTCGGGCGTCCACACCCACATGACCAATTCGCGGCTGACCGATCCGGAAATCCTGGAAATGCGCTTTCCCGTTGAACTCGAGGATTTCCACATCCGAGACGATTCCGGCGGCAAGGGCCGCTTCAATGCCGGCAATGGCACGAAGCGAACCATCCGCTTCCTGGAAAAGATGGATCTCGCCATCCTGTCCTCGCACCGCAACCGCCCGCCGCTCGGCATCGATGGCGGTGGCGAAGGTGAAGTCGGCAAGACCGAGGTCCGCCGCCGCGATGGCAGCATCGAAACGCTGGAGGCCTGCGACCAGACCGTTCTGGAAGCCGGCGAAGCCGTCATCCTGACCACGCCCACAGCGGGCGGCGCCGGCAAGCCCTGATCGGACCGGGAAAGCCTGGCAAGCTCGCGCCTGTCAGGCAGACTTGAACAGGGCCGGCGCCTCGACAGGTGTCGGCTGCGCCGTCTCCCGGAAGGATGTGGAAAAGCGTGAGACCTGCAGGGCGCAGAGCCGGACACCGGCAAAGCTGCCCTGCACCTGTTCCGCACCGGCGTCACAGGCGCATTTGAGATCATCCTCGCTGTCCACACCGGTCAGGATCACCGCGGTTTCGACAGTGGAAGCGAGCTGCAGGAACAGGGTCAGCATCTGCACGACACGGGTCTTGCCGGCGAGCTTCCTGATCTTGCCAAGGTCAAGCCGCACCCGGTCCACCGGAAAATCGCGAACCATCGACAGTCCGGCAATGCTGGCGGCAAGTTCGCTGACCGATATCTTCACACCGTGGCCGCGCAGCTGCTCGAGGTTTGCCAGCACGATTGCGGCTTCGCGCCGTGCCGCGTTCGACTCCACATCCAGGACCAGCCGTCCCGGCTCGAAACCGGACTTTTCAAGCGCAGAGATCACGAAACCGGCAAAGCCCGGATCGCGCAACTGGACTGCCGCGACCGGTAAGGTCAGATCCGCCTTGTCGATCCATCCGCTTGCATCCTCAAAGGCGCGCTCGAGCATCCATTTGCCTAGCGGCAGGATCAGGCCGCTTGCCTCGGCAACAGGAAGGAACACCTCCTGCGCCAGATCGCCATCTTCGGGATGCGCCCAGCGCAGACGAACCGAGAACCCCGAAACCGAAAGGGTCGAGATCTTGACCACCGGCTGGTAATCAAGATGGAATGCGCCCGTTGCCAGGCCATGGCGCATGTTTGCTTCCATCTGCTGACGGCGCCGGTGGCTGCTCTCCATTTCATGGGTAAAGAAGCTGTGCTTCACGCCCGGCTTTTCCTTGGTGTGGTATAGCGCCAGGTCGGCCCGCTTGAGCAAATCGGAGAGGCTGCCGACCTGCTCGTCGGTGATGGCAAAACCGATACTGCCACCAGTGTCTATCTTCCCGGCCGGGCTTTCGACCGGACGGAACACAAAGGCCGACAGGCCGTCGCAGAAGCTGGAAATGGTCTTGATTCCCGGCGCGTTTTCCCACAACAGCACGAACTCGTCGCCACCCAGCCGATAGACGCGCTGTCCCGCCTGGCAATAGGCCTGCATCCGCTCTGCCAGCACCTTGAGGACCAGGTCACCGGCCGCATGGCCCATTGTGTCGTTGATGTATTTGAAGCGGTCGAGATCGAACAGCAAAAGGGCCGTGTGCTCGGCCTGCCCGCTCCTGCAGCGGAGGATCCGCCCGACATCTTCACCTAGCGCATGGCGGTTGCGCAACCCTGTCAGGCCATCGTGATAGGCCGCCTGACGCAGCTGCTCTGTCGCGGCCCGTTCGCTGCGGATCTGCCGCGCCAGCCGGTCATGGCGATAGCCCAGCCCGGCAACCAGCAGGACCATTCCCAGCGGCGCAGCAATGGCTGCCATTCCGAACGGACTTGTAAGAAAGACATACCCTGCATGCGCCATGCTGGCGCCGGCAAGAACTTCAGTTGCAATGGCCGCCAGTGGCGTCACAATTGCCATAACCAAACCAGCGATTGCATATCGCCTGAATGCGTTTGGTACATACGTATTCAGCATCATGCCAAAGACTCCTGTTCCGAAGTCCAGATGCCCCCTCATCGCTTAACAAAAAGTGACCACGCGGACGCCGTGGTAAACGACTGATTGATGGCATTTTTCAAAATTTAACGATTTGTCAGTAAACAGGGGAAGAGTTCAGGCGTGGCCAGGGTCCCGCAGGATGGCGCGGACCCGCAAGCATCCGCTAAACCACTGAAATAAAACACTGTTTCGCTGAAAGTCTCATTCATGCACTCCCGTAAGACAGTATTAACGCTATCGAAGCTTAGTTTCGCCTTGCGACAAATGCTGGGGCGCTCCCGGCCGGTACGCCAGGAGACAGCCGGCTGGCTGTCGTCCAGGTCTGTCGCCGCGCTGCTGCTGGTTGCCGCCACCAGCCTGGCCGGCTGCAGTTCGACAGGGCTTGAAGACAGCCTGCAGCCCATCGGCAACGCCAAGAAACAGACGGCGCAGTCGAACAGGCCGGACGTCAAGAAGCTCGATCCGCCCGGGAACGGCCGCTACGGCGACCGCAAGCCGGTCGATTTCGGCAAGTATCACCCCGACCGTTATCCCGTTCACGGCATCGACGTGTCCAAATGGCAGGGCGATATCGATTGGAACGAGGTCAAGCGCGCCGGCGTCGCCTTCGTCTTCATCAAGGCGACCGAAGGCGGCGACCACAATGACAGCCGCTTTCCGGAATACTGGCGCGGCGCCCGCGCCGCCGGCATCCCGCACGCGCCCTACCATTTCTACTATTTCTGCCGCCCGGCGCGCGAACAGGCCGAGTGGTTCATCGCCAACGTACCGCGGGAATCGGTACAGATGCCGCCCGTTCTCGATGTCGAGTGGAACCATGCTTCGAAGACCTGCACGACACGTCCGGATCCCGAAACCGTGCGCATCGAGATGAAGGTCTGGATGGACATGGTCGGCCGCCATTACGGCAAGCGCCCGATCATCTACACACCGGTCGATTTCCACCGCGAGAACCTCGACGGCCATTTCCAGAACTACCAGTTCTGGCTCAGATCCGTTGCCGCCCACCCGCAGGACATCTATCCCGACCACCCCTGGACCTTCTGGCAATACACCGGCACCGGCATTATGGACGGCATCAAGGGCGACACCGACATCAATGCCTTCGCCGGCAGCAAGAAGCAGTGGGAAGCCTGGCTGAGGAAATATGCGCGGTAGGCAGCGGTTTCGCCCCACGCCATTCCAGCCTAAGCTGTGAGTGGAACAGTGCAGAACCGGATGGAGGCGAAACTGCAAGATCTTGAGATTCGACCGAGCCGGTCCGATGACATGGCCTCCATCGAGAGGCTGTATCCCGCGGCCTTCCCGGAGGAGGACTTGCTGCCGCTGGTCCGGCAACTGCTCACGGAAGACCCCGGCATCCTCTCGCTGGTGGCTGAAGCCGGCGAAGCGACGGTCGGCCATATCCTGTTCACCCTGTGCGGGATTAGCGGAAGTGACGCCAAGGCCGCACTCCTGGCTCCGCTGGCCGTCGCGCCCGAATGGCAGCGAAAGGGCATCGGCTCAGCCCTGATCCGCGAAGGGCTGAGCCGGCTCAAGCGGGACGGCGTGGCCCGTGCCTATGTGCTCGGTGATCCCGCCTACTACGGGCGCAGCGGCTTCAGCCCGGAAACCGGCGTCGCCCCGCCCTATCCCCTGCCCGAGGAATACCGTGAAGCCTGGCAATCGCTCGGCCTGGGATCAGCCCCATTGCCGGATCACGGAACTCTCGGGCTCCCGGACGTCTGGATGCAACCGGCGCTGTGGGCTCCGTGAAGCCGATCCTCCGGCTCCAGCCGCTCGGCAAGACCCAAGACTTTGCGCATCCGAGGAATCACCTCATCATTGCCACAAATCGGGGGTCCATTCATCGCCCCATCAGGAGTTGACGCCGCCATGACACCCAAGCTTCCGATAGCCCTCCTTCTCGCAGGCCTTGCGGCCACCCCGGCCATGGCGCAGGCGCCCGCCTGCGGCGGCAATTTCGCCCAGTTCCTCGAAGGCGTGAAAGCCGAAGCGATGGCCAAGGGTGTCAGCGGTGAGGTTGCGACGCGCGCGCTGCGCAACGCCTCAATCGACAACAAGGTGCTGTCGCGCGACCGCGCGCAAGGCGTTTTCCGCCAGACCTTCCTCGAGTTTTCCAGGCGCTCGGTCAGTTCCAACCGCATGCAGGTCGGCGCAAAGAAGATGAAGCAATACGCCAACACCTTCGCCCGCGCGGAGGCCGAGTATGGAGTGCCGGCCGCCGTCATCACCGCCTTCTGGGGCCTGGAGACCGATTTCGGCGCGGTGCAGGGTGATTTCAACACCATGAATGCCTTGGCAACGCTGGCGCATGACTGCCGCCGGCCCGAGCTGTTCCGTCCGCAGCTGATCGCGGCCGTCGAGATGGTCGGCCATGGCGATCTCGATCCGAACGGCACCACCGGCGCCTGGGCCGGAGAGATCGGCCAGGTCCAGATGCTGCCAAGGGACATCATCGAATACGGCGTGGATGGCGACGGCGACGGCCACGTCAATCTGAAGACGTCTTCCGAAGACGCGATCATGACCGCCGCGAAATTCATCAGGTCGCTGGGCTGGCGCGCCGGTGAACCCTGGTTTGCCGAAGTCTCGGTGCCATCGGGCAACTTCCCCTACGAGAAGTCAGGGCTGAACGGCGGCATGACGCTCAACGACTGGACCGCGCTCGGCGTCAGCTTCCCCAACGGCCAGCCGACCTCGCAGAACCTGCCCGCCGACCTGCTGTTCCCGCAGGGCCGCAACGGCCCGGCCTTCCTGGCGTTTCCGAATTTCTCGATCTATCTCGAATGGAACCAGAGCTTCATCTACACCACCTCGGCGGCCTACTTCGCGACAAGGCTGGCCGGCGCCAAGCCCTATGACGCGGGCAATCCCGGCAACGGTCTGGACGATGCGTCGATGAAGCAATTGCAGCAGAAACTGGCCGCCCGCGGCCATGATGTCGGCAAGATCGACGGCATTCTCGGCGGCGGCACCCGCGCCGCGGTGCGCGCCGAGCAGCTGCGCCTCGGTCTTCCCGCCGATGGCTGGCCGGATCCGGCGCTGCTGGGCAAGCTCTGAAGCTCTAGGCGGTTCCCTTATCGGGCTTCTCTGCCACCGGCGGAGCACCATCACCCGAAGGCTCGGGCACAGTCTCCCTGTCCGAAGCCGGGGCGGCTGCAGCATCGTCGGCGCTTTCAGCCGCTGCACCGGCTGGTTCCACTGGCGGCACGGCACTGTCTATGGATTCCGCCTTGAGCGCCGATTTGCGCATCTTCCGCTGATAGAGCGCGAAGCGTGCCGCGCGGTAGCGGGCCCTGGCAGCCCACACCACGTTCTCGACGCCGTCGAGTTCGTCCTCATAGGCCTGTGCCAGCGCTTGCTTGTAGGAGCTCAGGCTTTCGCTCGCCAGGTCCTCGACACGCTCCATCAGATTGAACCAGATCGGCGACACCAGCAGCGAGATCGCCGTCACCGCGATCGCAAGCCGGTAGATGTCGGAGCCGAACGCGCCCGAAGCAAAGCCTGCAGCCGCCAGCACGAAGGAAAACTCCCCGATCTGCGCCATCGACAAGCCGGCCAGCAGCGCAGTCTTCGGATCCGATCCTGTGATCCGGAGCAGGAAGATGTTGAGCGCCGTCTTCAGCCCCACCACGAGAAGGGCCGCGGCAAGCACCAGAGAAATATTGGCGAGAATGAAGTCGAGGTCGATCAGCAGTCCGATCGAGAGAAAGAACACCACCAGCAGAATGCTCTGGATCGGCTCGATCACCGGGATGATGCGGCTTCTGAGCGTGGAGTTGCCGATGACGATGCCCGCCAGGAATGCGCCATAGACCGGCGACAGACCGGCGAGACCTGACAGCGCGGCCGCCGAAAAGCACAGCGCCAGCGATCCGATCGCCAGCAGATCGACATTGTTCTCGATCGCTTCGGCAAACGGCAGCTTGAGTTTCGGATGCCGTCCGAACCACCACAACAGCCCGGCAAGCAACGCCACCGCGACCACCACCTTGAAGGCGACATCGGCAAGGTCGAACTCGTCACCGCCCAGGCTTGAGACCAGGATCAGCATCGGCACGACCGCGAGATCCTGCGCAATCAGGACGCCGACCGCAATCCGGCCCGGCGCGGCGCGCAACTCGCCCATCTCGTCGAGCATCTTCATCGCCACCACCGTGCTCGACAGCGCGATGATGAAGCCCAGGATCAGCGTCTCCGACGGGCTGGCATCAAGCATGAAGGCCAGCAGCGCCGCCAGCGCCATGGAGGCCACCAGTTGCCCGCCGGCCACGATCACTGCCGGCTTGAGGCTGAGCACGAAGGCCTTGATCGACAGTTCCATACCGATGAAGAACAACAGCACCACCACGCCGAGTTCAGCCAGCAGCGACACGTTTTCAGATGTCGAGATCACGCCCATGCCGGTGGGGCCGAGCGCCAGGCCGGCCAGGATGAACCCTACCAGCGGCGGCTGCCTGAGCCGCATGAAGCCGAGCCCGAGAAGGGCCGCGATGGCGACGGCGATCGCGATCGCCACCATCGCATCGCCATGGTGCCCGCCCTGGCCGACAGCCTGCTCGACGACTTGCGCGACAGCCTGCTCGACCACGCCGCCAACCGCTTCCACCGCACCTGAAATCTGTTCTTCCATCAATCACTCCTTGCCGGCAAGCCTAGTGTGCTTTGCAGCAAAAAGGAAACGGCATTGATGCCGGAGACCGCGGATGTTCTGACGGCCGATAGGGGACTTGGACAATTCGCGGGCTTGATCTCTTGCTTTGCAATCATGGCTTTTGCAGTCCTCCATGACGCAGATCCCACCAAACTGCACCCCTATATTTCGAGCTCACCCGTTTACCGAACCGCAATGATTACAATTGATATTCATTTTAATATTTTAATATTTTAATTTGTGCATATTTTAGAGTTGCCTTCATTTCAGCGAATACAGCCTGCCCGTCACTGAACCGTGGACCGCAACAGCCACATGCCCTCGCCCGCAGCGGTATTTCTCCGCACCTAAGGATCCCGACATGATCAAGATGAACATCAGCAGCAAGTTCAACACACTGCTTTTTGGCGGCGCCCTCATTTCTGCCGTCGCTGTCGCCGGAACGGTGTTCACGCTGAGCGAGCGCTTTGTCTCCCAGGCAATGCAGGACAAGCTCACCAGCGTTGAGGGAGAGTTCAGGTCCGAACTTGCGAGTTCGCAGCGCGCGGCCACGATGCTGGCTCTGTTTGTCTCCGAACAGCAGACATCAAAGGATGCGATGGCAGCAGGCGACCGTGATACGCTGACACGCGAAAATCTCGGCGCATTCAGCGCTTTGAAAGACAAGTACGACGTTCGCCAGTTTCAGTTTCATCTTCCGCCCGCAACCTCCTTCCTGCGGGTTCACAAGCCCGAGAAGTTCGGCGACGACCTCTCCGGGTTCCGCAACACGGTGCTGGAGGTCAACAGCACCAAACAGACCCTGAACGGTCTTGAAGCCGGCGCTGCCGGCATCGGCATCCGCGGCCTGGCACCGATCTCGAAGGATGGCCAGCATCTTGGATCTGTGGAGTTCGGGCTCAGCCTTCACAGCGGTTTCGTCGAGAAATTCACGAAGAACAGCGGGCATCCTGCCGCCATCTTCGCCATCGGCGACAACGAACTCAGGCAGATCGGCAACACCTTCTCGGGTGACATCAGCCCCGACAAGGTTTTCGATCTTGCAGGCCTCGTCGACAAACGCGAGACATTCGAGACAATGCCCGGCACCGGCGAAGCGTTCGCAGCCGTCATTTTCCCGGTCAGGGATTTTTCCAACACCACCATCGGATTGGCGGTCGTGGCGGTGGATCGAACCAGCTACAACGCCATTGCAACGACCGGCCAGTGGGCAGCCGCGGCCGTTTTCCTGCTGATGATCCTGATTGCCGGCGCCATCTCGCTGATCAGCAAGCCGATGATCTACCGGCCGCTCTCCAGCATGACCGATTACATGGGACTGCTGGCCAAGGGCGATCTGAAGACAGAAGTTCCGTTCACCGGGCGCTCGGATGAACTTGGATCCATGGCCAAGGCCGTCGAAGTGTTCCGCACCTCGGCCCTGCGCAACATCGACCTCGAGAACGAAGCCGAGGAAACCCGCTTCGCTACCGAGGAAGAGCGCGCCGCCAACGAAGCTGAAAAGGCCCGCCAGGCGCAACAGCTTCAGGAAGCCGTCGCAGCCCTTGCCGAGGGTCTGGGGCAATTGTCCAAGGGCAATCTTGCCTTCCGGGTCACAAAGCCCTTCCCGGCATCTCTCGAAGCCGTTCGTCAGGATTTCAACACCTCGATCGAAAGCCTCGAGGCGGCCTTCACCTCCATCGCCGGAAGTTCTGCCAACATCGGCCAGGGCACAGCTGAGATCCGCAGCTCGACCGACAATCTGTCACGCCGGACCGAACAACAAGCCGCATCGCTTGAGCAGACCGCAGCCGCCCTCGACGAGATCACCTCGACCGTCCAGGCCGCCCACCAGCGCGCCACCGACATCGGCCGCATGGTCAGCGAGGCATCCAGTGTTGCCAGCGAATCCGAGACCATTGTTCAGGACACCGTGACCGCCATGAGCGAGATCGAAACCTCGTCAAGGCAGGTGACGCAGATCATCGGCGTGATCAACGAGATCGCCTTCCAGACCAACCTGCTTGCGCTCAATGCCGGCGTCGAGGCCGCCCGTGCCGGTGAAGCCGGCAAGGGCTTCGCCGTCGTGGCCCAGGAAGTGCGTGAACTGGCCCAGCGCTCGGCAAGTGCGGCCAAGGAGATCAACTCGCTCCTGGAAAAATCCGAGGCCCATGTGCAGTCCGGTGTGGTTCTCGTGACCCGCACCGGCGAGGCCCTGCAGAAGATCGGCGGCCATGTTCAATCGATCAACTCCAACGTCAAGGCAATGGTTACCTCTTCGCAGGAACAGTCTGTCGGCATTCAGGAAATCAACACCGCCGTCAACCAGATGGACCAGATGACCCAGCAGAACGCCGCCATGGTCGAGGAAACCACCGCCGCCGTTCACACCGTGTTCGAGGAAACCGAGACCCTCAACCAGGCCATCTCGCGTTTCCAGATCAGCGGCCAGGCAAGCCACCAGAGCCACGCCCGCGCCGCCTGACACCAACCAGCATGAATGCTGGAAGGACCACGTTCACCAGCCGGTGAGCGTGGTCCTTTTGCGTTTTGGCGAGCTCCGCCTCGACGGGCGCATCCTGAACCGGCCATCCGCGGCAAGTCTTCTTGACATCATAATAATGGACATAATATATCCATAATTATGAAACACTCTGAAGGCCTGGAATGGGCCATCCACTCCTGCGCCCTGATGGCCATGATGCCGCCGGGAACCCCGCTTCCCCGGCGTCTGCTGGCGGAGTTCTTCGAACTTCCAGAACCCTATCTCGCCAAGCAATTGCAGAAGCTCTCGCAGGCCGGCATCGTCGAGACCCGGCGCGGGCCGCGCGGTGGCTATGCCCTGGCGCACAAACCCGAAGACATCACGCTCCTGCAAATGGTCGAGGCCATTGATGGCCCGGACCGCCATTTCGTCTGCACCGAGATCCGCAGATGCGGCCCGACCGGTGTCGCCGGAAAGCACTACACCCGCCCCTGCGGCATAGCCCGGTCGATGTGGAAGGCCGAAGCCGCCTGGCGAAAGGAACTCGCAGCAACAAGCCTTGCCGATATTCAGCATCTCGGAATGGCGGAAACCCCGCCGGAACAAACCGCCAAGGCAATCGCCTGGTTTCAAGCCAATCTCTTGCAAGGCGAGACCGAATGACACCATTGCTTTTCCACCGCTGGAACTCGGCGTTCCTTGCACTGTTTATCATTCTGCACTTCGCAACCCATCTCACCGGCGTGGCCGGAATAGAGGCTTACAACACCGTGCAGAGCGCGCTGCGGCTCATCTACCGCAATCCTGTCGTCGAACCATTTCTGCTGCTCTCGGTTGTCCTGCAGATAGGAATTGGCCTGCTGCTTCTGATCCGCAAGACCCGCCGCGGATTGCGTGGGCGCTGGGCCTACGCGCAGGTGATTTCGGGATTCATAGTCCTGTTTTTCCTCGCCCAGCATTTATCCGCGATGGCTCTCGCCCGCTGGGTCGAGGGTCTCGACACCAACTTCTATTGGCCGGCATCGGTGATGAGCGGCGCGCCATTCATCTGGTATTTCCTGCCCTACTATTTTCTCGGAGTTGTGGCGCTGTTCGTCCATCTCGGTTGCGGCATCCGGCTGGCGCTGTTTCGCAGCAACCTCAGGCCTTACGCCACGGTTGGTTTCTGGGCGCTCAGCACGCTCGGACTGGCAATGGCCGTAACAATTAATCTGACATTGATGGGCGTCTTCTTCGAGATCGAACTGCCACCCGCCTGGCTCACCTATCTTCAGGGGTTTGTTGCGGGCTACACGCAATAAGCAGAAGACAAGGACCAAGGCCGCTACAACTTGTCGAACTCGTCCTTGTCGACCGGCATCAGCATCACCGCCGTCGCCATCACCGCGAAGCCGAAGGTCGAGCCGAACGAGACCAGCAGGATGAACACCGCCGCGATCCGGCTTGAGGAGCCAAGCACCAGGTCTCCGAAACCGTTGATGTTGAAATAGACCACGGCTGCAGCCACGAACCATCCGATCAACACCCCGAGAGCTGTATTGATGAGCACAAAACGGATGAGTTTGGGCATGCACGACCTCCAGGCCAGCCAGACGGCTGAGTATCGAAGACCATCCTACTGCAGAACCATCATTCGCACCGCGTGACACATGCGCGCTGTGCAATATCCCGGTTCATGTCAAAGAGAAACGGCCTTGAACACGTTCAAAGCCCCATCGGTCTCGAGCACCACCGAACAGGACGCGGGCATGTCGCCATGCCCGTTGGCATGCAGCGCAGCCGTGATCTCCTCCCGTGTCACCCGTTCGGCCCGCATCGCCTTGTCCTGGTAGACACCGCGGTGCACCAGAAGTTTCGGCTCGCTCTTGATCAGTTTCTCGAGCGGCTCCCAGCGCACCGAGAGCCAGGTCATCGCGAACTGCAGCGCGATGAGCAGCGCCAGTGCAACGACCCCTTCCAGCAGCGGAACCGACTTGGTGATGATGATCGACGACAGCATCGAGCCCAGGCAGATCGTGACGATGAAATCGAACGCGTTGAACTTGCTCAGCGTTCGCTTGCCGGATGTTCTCAACATCACGATCAGCGCTGCATAGGCAAGCACTCCGGTGATCAGGATACGTCCAATTCCGGCCCAGTCATCGAAAAAGATCGGATTGTCCATGGTGTCGCCCCTTAGCTCGATTGAAGCTATAGAAAGCGGTCATTAGGCGGATCGAGAGCCACGCAACAATCCACCCATGACAGCATCACTCAAACTGCGAGCAGCGGCCTTTGTTCCCTAAATTGCCGCTGCTGCTGAGAAAAAAACTCACCCTTAACCGGCCATAATCCCAAAGCCAACAAATCGATCCGATGGACCCGAGGAATCATCTACATCATTTCAAGCCGACTGATTCTGGTCGCCAAAGTTTGGCCGTCCCTCGCATTACTGATAACGTCACGAACTTCGTTATACTCAATAACATCTTCGTCAATTACAGAGTCTGCCATTAATCTTTTTGTCTTTGGATGCTTATTTTTATTTGGCTCATCTTCAATTTTCTTTATCATTACTCGCTCAGATAGCAATATATCTCCGTAATCATAAACGCCAGACAACATTCCGACAAAATATTTTCTATCTTTATCTATAGCCACCTCGCCATTAACGTGCCTTACTACATTGTTTATTAGTATTCTTGTATCAATAACTTCAATTCTACTATTTGCCTCAAAGAATTTTTTAACTATCTCAGATTCATAAGCATCGATTTCGTCTGGATTAATAACATTTTCAATATATTTATCGGCGCTCGGATCGCTATGGTTATGTAGCGCAAACGCCTGTATATAAAATCCACAAGGAAACGCATTAAATTTTATTTCATTTGCAGAGCTTATATTACTGTACTGAAAATATGTACCATTGCAATCAGACAAATTTCTATTCTCTACAACAATCAATTCCTTTAAAATACCAGGAAGCGTTGAATGTCTTCTATACATATAATAGGTCCCAACCATACAATTCATTATTGCACGAGATCTAATATCTGAAATTGCACTATTCGAAAGCGCATTCATAAATTCAATATTTCCATACCTGTTATTCCACTCAACTATTCCGCTCTTTGTGAGAGAAAGCAATATGTTTTTGTTAATGGTTCTGATCTTCAACAACTTAAATAAATCATATATGGAAAAATGATTTTCCATATTCAAAATATAACTAACATTAACATCATTATTATTTAATAAATCAACAAAAAACAATACAAACTTCTCTATTGTAGCGGAGTTTGGATTCGATAGGGACTTGTTTCGCGCAATAAGACCGCTCAAAGATTTTTCGGTACCAAGCCCTCTGTCAGACATCAACCTAATCATTTCGTCTTCATCAGAGATCCCTGCCGCAAACCTCAAAACTTGTACACGATCGTGAAAGTTCGCCATAATGCACCTCCATAAATTCTGAATATATTTTGAATATAATCATTAATGTGAATCTATTTCACCACAAAAATTTCGTCAGTACAAAATTTGTGAAACCGAGCTTCCCACATCTCAAAAAGTATACCTCGCCTTCATATCGCGTGGATTGCCTATTTCAACACATTTACATTGACCATGCCAGTATCGGTTCTTCCTTTGAAAAAGCTTCGAGGTGATCATGTCTAAAGCAAGCAAATATTACAGATCGTTTCTGCGCCTAGCTGCTGAGAGCCCCATGTCTATTGGAAGGCAGAAAGCTCACGAAATGCTGAGGGCCGTGGAGAAGGGCGCAGAGGAGAAGTGTTCAGCCCAAACACTTCAAAGGCTTATGCGATTGGTCACTTTGAATGGCAAATCACCCATGAGCGAGAGAATGAAAGCCGCTCTAAACTGCTGTCCAGAACTAGTCGGAGAACTGCTGTGCGAAATCTGGAACCCGAAAAGCGCCCCACCGGTCGAAAGCGTATATGAACGTATAAAAGATGCGCAATTCCGAATAGATCAGTTTATCTATCGAAGAAAAAACGAAATCGAAAATCTCTGAAATCGAAAGGCAATATAATGGCTGTAGAAATCACCATCATTGGCATCATTGCTTCCGGCATTATTACGATCTGGACCGTTTTTCGATTTGAGCAAATTGCTCGGCGTTTCGAAAGAATCTGCGAAACTATTAGTAGATTAAACAGCACCCAAGAGGACACAGGAGAGCGCATAGGGGACTAGACTTTGGGCGCTTGGTATTAGTGCGCACTCAGCCTCAATCCGCCATCGTTTCCAGGCTGGCAAAGCCATCAGCCCCCTCGCCGTCAAACGGTGTTGTCACCTCGACGAAATCGTCCGGATAGAACCCGTTGAACCGGGTTCTCAGCGACAGTGAGTAGGCGCCGATATGGCCGATCTCGATCCAGTCTCCGGTATCGACCGTTTCCGGCAGCCAGAACGGCCGTGACAGGATATCGACCGAATCGCAGGTCGCGCCGCACACCTTGAACGGCACCACATTCTCGGCATTGCCCTTGCGGATGCGCCGTGCCGGATCGGGAATGAAGCGCGCCGGCAGGGTGATCTTGCCGGTCCAGCTGTCCGAAAGCGAGGCCCAGATCCCGTCATTGATGTAGAGCCTGCGGCCCTTTCTCAACAGCACCCTTACCACCAGCGAAAACGCCCGCGCCACCACCACCCGGCCGGGCTCGGCCACCAGCGGCATGTCGTCAAAGGCCCATTCGGTGATGTTCGACCTGAGTTCGCCCATCAGCTCCTCAAGCGGTGGCATCGGCTTGGCCTTGCGGTTCGGATCATGGCCGTAAACAGCAGGGAAGCCGCCGCCGACATCAAGCCCGACCAGTGCCACGCCGGCGCGGTTGCGCACCCAGTCGGCGGACTTGAGCGCCAACTCGTAGGATTCGGCCTCCTCAACCTGGCTGCCTACGTGAAAGCAAAGCCCCACCTTGAAGCCGATCTTGTCGAGCCGTTGCACCAGTTCCACCGCATGGCCGGGTGCCGCGCCGAACTTCTTCGACAATTCGTACATCGCGTGGCCCTTGGTCTGCAGCCGCACGAAGATCGTGATCGAGCCCGGATCGAGATCCAGCGCCCGGACGATCCGGAGCACCTTGGCAATCTCGTCCTCATGGTCGAGCGACATCACCCTGATGCCATAGGTCTCGAGCGCCAGGCGGATGTCGGACTGCGCCTTGACCGGATGCATGTAGAGCATCTCTGCATCGGGTGAGGCCGCCCTCACCGCCTCGAACTCGCCGGGCGAGGCCACATCGAAGATCTTCACTCCGGCTTCGACCAGTGTCTTGAGCACCATCGGCTCGCCATTGGTCTTGACCGCATAGGCCGTCTCGCCCGGAAACAGCTTCATGAAATGGCGTGCATCCTGCTTGAGTACCTCCGGCCGGAAACAATAAAGCGGATGGTCCGGTCTGAGCGCCAGGGCTGCGTCGGTTCCGGTGGCGAATCGTTGCATTTGGTGTCTCCAGATTGGTTCGCGACACTATCAACAGGCCGGACGACCGGCAAATGACGGTTGTCGGGCCGGTCGCGGATTTCGGGTGGTGCACATCCCTGACCTGTGGCAAGCAGCGGCATCTGCAGCCAGGAAATTTCAATGTCCCAAACCGCCAATCGTTCCATGGATCTTGCCACATGGAGCCTGCTTCTCCTGCTCGGGTTCATCTGGGGCGGGTCGTTCTTCTTCGGCCGCGTTGCCGTGCAGCACGTTCCGCCCATGACCTTGGTGCTGGTCCGCGTCGCACTGGCCGCCCTCGCACTGCATCTGGCGTTTGCCCGCCTGCCCGGCTTCTACCAGACACTTGTGAGCCGATGGCGCGAACTGCTGGTGATGGGACTGATCAACAACGCGATTCCCTTCACCCTGATCTTTGTGGGCCAGACCGAGATCGGCTCGGGTCTCGCCTCGATCCTCAACGCCACCACGCCTTTGTGGGCGGTTCTCGTCGCGCAAGTGTTCACCACCGACGAGAAGATCACCGCCGCCAAGCTGATCGGCTGCGCACTGGGGCTTGCGGGCATGGTCATGCTCATCGGTCCGGCGGCGCTCGGCATTGCCGACAGTCCGCTCTGGGCCAAGCTCGCCGTGGTCGGTGCGGCGATCTCCTATGGCTTTGCCGCTTCCTTTGGCAAACGCTTCAAGGGAATTTCGCCACGCGTCACCGCCACCGGCCAGCTCACTGCCTCGACACTGATCATGCTGCCCTTGGCCTTTATCGTCGACCGGCCATGGACGCTGCCGGTGCCACCGGTAGATGTCATCGCGGCGATTCTTGCGCTGTCGCTGGTCTCCACCGCCTTCGCCTATGTCGTCTTCTTCCGAATCCTCAGCGTGGCAGGCGCCACCTCCGCCTCACTGGTCACGCTCCTTGTGCCTCCCGCCGCCATCCTGCTCGGCATCCTGTTTCTCGGGGAAACCCTTTCACTCACCGAAACACTCGGCCTCGGCCTGATTGCGCTCGGGCTCTTGTCACTGGACAACCGGCTCGGCATAAAACGGGGCGGATAGGCCGAACGGCCTTGTCCGGTTTGAGAGGGGCAGGATGGACACCAACAGCATGATGAGCCTTGCGGCACTGGTCAGGGCGCGCGACGCGGGCAAGGCGAGCCCTGAACTGATGCTGGCGCTCTGCCGTGATGCCATCGCCCGCAAGGATGGTCGTATCCGCGCCTTTGCCCATGTCGCGGAGACAGCACCTGCCCAGACCGCCGGCCCGCTCGCCGGGATAGCCATCGGCGTCAAGGACATTCTCGACAGCTTCGACCAGCCGACCGCCTACGGATCGCAGGTCTATGAAGGTTACCAGCCCCGCGTCGACGCCGCGATTGTCGATCTCGCCCGCAGGAAGGGCGCCACCATCATCGGCAAGACCGCAACCACCGAGTTCGCCTTCTTCAGCCCCGCCGCCACCGTCAACCCGCACAATCCCACCCACACGCCGGGCGGTTCCTCTTCCGGCTCCGCCGCGGCGGTCGCCGCAGGCATGATTCCCGCCGCCATCGGCACCCAGACCGGCGGTTCCGTGGTCCGTCCCGCGGCTTTTTGCGGCATCGCCGGCTACAAGCCGAGCTACCGCCTGCTGCCCGCCACCGGAATGAAGCACTTCGCCCCGTCGCTCGATACCGTCGGCCTGTTTGCGGCCGGCGTCGTGGATGTCGCACTCTTCGCAGCCCTTCTCACCGGCCGCGATCTTGTGCCCGGAGACGGTGAAGCGCCTCTCGATCCGGCGACGATTCGCGTCGGGCTTTACCGCTGCTCCCAGCTGGAAAGCGCTGATCCCGCCATGCGCGATGCGCTCAGCAAGGCCGCGGATCTGGCGGCTAGTGCCGGTTTCGATGTCGGCGAGATCGGCGAACCCGAAGCCATGGCCCGCGCACGCGAGGCGCATGCCACCATCCAGAACCATGAGGCCGGCCTCAGTTGCGGCTCCGACCTGGCTCGTTTCAGAGACCGGTTGAGCGGTATCCTGACCAGCACCATCGAGGACGGCCAGGCGATCACGCCTTCGCAATACGACGAAGCACGAAGGCTGGCCAAGCGCGGCCGCGGCGCAACCCGGGGGCTGTTCGGTGAGGTCGACATCCTGCTTACGCCGTCCGCCCCCGGCGCGGCACCGCGCGGGCTGGAGACCACCGGAGATCCGCGCTTCAACAAGCTCTGGACCCTGATGGGCTCGCCGACCATCAACATTCCGGGCTTCAGGGATCAGGCCGGAATGCCGCTCGGCATCCAGGCCGTGGCGCGGTTCGGCCAGGACAGGACCTTGCTCTCCGTTGCCGCCATGCTCGAAAAATCGTTCCGGACCTAGCGAAGTTCCAGGGCAAGTGGAAACCGGTTTCGCGCCCGGAATTCCATGATACAACATGCGAGGGCATTTTCGGTGATTCCGTTGTCACCGCAAATGCTCCGGCCCCTTGATGACGGCTGTCCCTGTCAGACCATTGCCGTTGCGCGGGCGCAAGCCGTTTACAAGTGCGGCGGAAATGCGGCAGGCCGAATTCGGTTGCCGATTGAGAAATCACCCTCATAGGCAGTATTTTACAGTTTCTTAACAGTTTATTAAATTGCTAATATTCAAATTTTTTCAATAAGATGGAATGCGGTCAATACTCGGAATTTTCAATCTTAGCTGCAGTGCAGCAACGAATTTCCTTTCCTCGGCCCCAAACCCGTGCCTATCATTTGCCGGTAAACGCGATGGAGGACCACCATGGGATTTACGCAGTCGCTCAATGCCCTTGTGATCTGTGCAGCGTTCATATTCGTTGGAGCAATGCTCTTCATCTGATCATGAAAAGCATTGAATAAAATCAGAAATTCAATGACGGGAGCGTTTCGGCGCTCCCGTTTTCTTTGAGTATCAGGCAGCCGCTGACCTGCAGCACAGCCCATCCGATCGGTTGATCAGGCGGCAGCGCCAACGGAGCCGGCATCGTCGCCGCGCAGCCCCAGCATGTGGCAGATTGCATAAACAAGCTGGGCGCGGTTCATCGTGTAGAAGTGAAAATCGTCGATGCCGCGCTCGACCAGGTCGTTGACCTGCTCGGCGGCGATCGCCGCTGCCACCAGCGCCCGGGTTTCCGGGTCCTTTTCGAGGCCGTCGAACCGCCGTGCCAGCCAGTCCGGCACTGATGCGCCGCACAGCTTGGAAAACCGCGCCACCTGCCCGAAATTGTGGATCGGCAGGATGCCGGGCACGATCGGGATGTAGATCCCTGCCCGCCGCACCCGCTCGACGTAGCGCTCGTAGATGTCATTGTCGAAGAAGAACTGGGTGATCGCCCGCGTCGCGCCAGCGTCAACCTTGCGCTTGAGCATGTCGATATCGGTGGCGAAATCCGGGCTTTCGGGATGCCGTTCGGGATAGGCCGAGACCGAGATCTCGAAATCGGCAATGGCGCGCAGTCCCGCCACCAGCTCCGCGCCATTGGCGTAGCCCTCCGGATGCGGCTCGTATGCGGCACCAACGCCCTCCGGCGGATCGCCCCTCAGCGCCACGAAATGATTGACGCCCACAGCCTGGAATTCACGTGCCACGGCATCGACCGTCGCCTTGTCCGATCCGACGCAGGTCAGGTGGGCGGCGGCGGCGAGCTCGGTCTCGTCGCAGATCCGGGTGATCGTGTTCAGCGTCGGCTGCTTGGTCGAGCCGCCCGCACCATAGGTCACCGACACGAAATCCGGCTGGAATGGCGCAAGCCGCGAGATGCTTTCCCACAGCTGGCTCTCCATGTCGCCGTTTTTGGGCGGGAAGAACTCGAAGGACACCTTGATGCGTTCGGAAAGAGCTTCTGCGCTGGAGCGGAAGGAGCTGGTCATGTCAGGCAATTCCTGTGCTGGAAGAAGGTGTATCGGCGGCAATCAGCAGGCGCGGGTCGCGGGCCAGCCAGATGGTCACCGTCAGCGCTCGGGTGGCGCCGGAATCGGGCGGAAGGTCGACGATCTTCTCGACCGTCAGCCCCGCCTGCTCAAGCCATTCGGCAACCTGGCCCTGGCTGAAGCCGAGCCGGGCATGGGCATGGTCGCTGCGCAGCTCCTCGTGGTCATGGGCCGCGAAGTCGACCAGCACGATCCTACCTCCGGGCCGGAGCATGCGGGCGGCCTCGGTGATCGCCGGCAGCGGATCATGCAGGAAGTGCAACACCTGGTGGATGGTCACCACGTCAAAGCTCTCGCGTTCGAGCGGCAGGTTCAGGATATCGCCCTGCCGGACCGAGGCATGAGTGATGCCCGCATCATCGAGCTGGGCGCGGGCGATCGCCAGCATGCTGCGGCTTGAATCGATGCCGATGGCCCGGCGGTAGCGATCGGCCAGCAGCTCAAGCATTCGCCCGGTGCCGGTTCCCAGATCCAGCAGTCCGTCAAACGGAGTGCGTCCGATCAGCTTGAGAATTTCAGCTTCGACCTTTTCGTCGGCCACGTGCAGGCTTCGCAGATCGTTCCAGCTTTCGGCATTGGCAGAGAAATAGGCTTCCGCCCGGCTCGCCCGCGCCTGCTTGACGCTTGCCAGACGTTCGGAATCGCGCGCCAGGTGCGCATCGGAAGACGACGTGGCATCGAGAGCCTTCTGCATCAGCTTGGCGCGCACGCCGTCGCGCGTCAGCCGGAAATAGGCCCAGGCACCTTCCTGGTAGCGCTCGACAAGCCCGGCTTCACCGAGCAATTTGAGATGCCTCGATATCCGCGGTTGCGACTGGCCCAGCACTTCGGTCATTTCGCTGACCGTCAGGTCGCCATGGCTCAACAGCGCAATCAGGCGCAACCGGGTGGGCTCGCCCGCGGCCTTGAGAACTTCGACGCATTCCTCGAGAGTGAGAGGAGAAAGTGACAACATCCGGCAACCTCGAAAATGATATAAAGATATGTTTATGTCATTTTCGAGTTGTTGGCAAGCGCAATGTCGCACAGATCATACAATCTGTCGCAATTCTCCGGGAACTCGGGCACTGGCAGGATCATCGCGGGATCAGCCAAGTCAGGCAGGTCAGGCTCCCAAACGCCTTGCCGCCATCAAGCGAAAGACCTGCGGCAACACCGGAAACAAGTCTTCACGCGCCAGGATAGACCCACTGTTCCCAGATCCGTGCGGTAACCGCCTCGCCGGCAGAAATGACGCCCGGTTTCTCCACCCAGGCCACCACCCCGCGGCGGCGTTTGGCAGCACTGACGAAACTCAGCGCCAGCCTGGTCTCATCCATATCCGGAAAATTCCGGGCAATCTGGGCCCCGGCAATCCGGCATGGCGCGTTGTCGCCATCGATCCTGAGCGTCACCCCGCCTTCGAAAAACAGCTGCGTGCGCGGCGGCAGCATCGACAGAAGCGGAATGCCCTCGATCACCAGATTGGCCCCGATCCAGCCGGGCTCGATCCGCTCGATTCCCATATCCCTTGCGGCCAGCGCCAGTTCGTCCGCTGTCACGATTGAAAGCTGACGCTCGTTGCGGATTTCGGTGCCGCGCGGATACCATGGTTCGCGTCCACCCGATTTGCGGGTGGGCCCGGCATGGTAATCCCCCTCCACGCCGTCAAACCCGATTGCCAGGGAAGCAACGGCCTCGGTCGGAAAATCCCCGCCCAGCGCTGCCAGCAGCAGCGGTGCTGTACCCTTGATCCGGCGCGCCGGGCGTATGTCCGGCAGAACCGGCGCTGCGTCGGGAAACATCGGCAGGGTCATTTTATGCTCCAGGCTGGTAGGTCGATCCACCTTGAGGCTTACCCGTTCCCCCGCTGATGAACCAATCAAAAATCATGAACCGGGAAGACAGAGCCGGGTGAATGGCCGGAATCCACTCTACCCGCGCCGTTCCCTGTCCGGCCCGGCGAGCGCCTGCCAGGGCAGCGCATTGGGGGGCAACCGGCGCGCCAGCATCTGCATGGCCAGCATCAGCACGAGCACCAGCAGCGTTGCCGTCACCGCAACGGCGGCTGCTTCCGCCCCGAGCCCCGAATCCTCAAGGCTCAACAGCGCCACGCCCAGCGTCTCGGTTCCCGCCGACCACAGCAGCGCCGACACCGTCAATTCGTTGAACGCCAGAAGAAACACCATCAGCATACCGGCGAACACCGCCGGAAACACCAGCGGCAGCACAATGTGGCGAAGCCTCTGGCCAAGCCGCGCGCCGTCGCAAACCGCTGCCTCCTGCACCGCATCATCAAGCGTCGCCATCGCCGCCATCACCGGTTTCAGCGCGATGGCGAAGAACCGCGCATGATAGGCAAACAGGATGATCCACGGCGTGGCGTAGATCGAAACCCCGATCAGCGGCAGCGGCTTGATGAACAAAAGGATACAGGCAATCGCCAGCACGATGCCGGGCACCGCATAGGGCAGCTCGATGAGCGCGAAGGCAAACGCCTTGACCTTGGGTTTGGCCCGGTCAAGCACATGGGCCGAGACCAGTGTGATCACCGCCAGGCTGAGCGCCGCCCCGCCGGCCAGCAGCATGGAATTGCGGAACGCCCGGACGGTCAGATCCTGGCGGAACAGCACTTCCACATACTGCGCCAGCGTGAGGCTGCTGGGAGACAGCCGCACGCCATAGGCTGGCACCAGCGAGGTCGCCAGCAGCGAGGCCAGCGGCAACAGAACCGTCAGCGCGATGAACCCCCAGACCCCGGCCTCCACCGCAGGGCGCCAGCGTCCCAGTTCCCAGAACGGTTCGATGCGGTGATCGGTCTCGAGCCGGCTCGCCGACCGGGCCAGCAGCAGGCTGGCGGCGATGACGCCGGTGCCGGCAATCAGCGCAATCAACACCGAGATCGCGGCGGCGTCACCGATCGTGGCGGGTCCGAAACTCGCAAGCTTGCGAAACAGCAGCGTCGGCAGCGTGACATAACCCACCGGCAACCCGAGCAGCGCCGGAATTCCGAAATTGCCCGTGCCGGCGACGAAGGCCAGGAGCGCCGCCGAAAGCAGGAACGGCCGCAGCAATGGCAGCATGATGCGGTTGACCACCTGCCACGGGCTGGCGCCGTCAAGCCTTGCCGCCTCGATCAGCGGCCTGGGGATCGAAGCCAGGCCCGAGGCCAGCGTAATGGCAACCAGCGGCGCATGGTGCAGCCCCATCACCAGAATGATGCCGAATTCGCCGAGCATCGGGTTCGGCGTTCCCGGCGCGGGCGCGATGCCGACGAGCTTGAGCAGCGGCGACGCCGGTCCGGCCAGCGTCTTGAACGCCAGCGCCGAAATCTGCGGCGCAATCATCAGCGACATCACCATGATGAATGCAAGCGCGGTGCGCGCGCGAAGCGTGGTGACCGACAGGATCAGCGCAAACACGACACCAATCAGCAGCGCCAGGCCTCCCGACCCGAAGGCCACCACAAGCGTGTTGCGGGTTGCACGCCAAACGTCCGGGGCATCGAGCACCTGCCAGAAGGCGCCGAAACCTCCCTCGAATGCCGCCACGATCAGGCGCCCTACGGGAATGAGGGAGAAAACCAGGATGAACAGGGCAAGCGCCAGCGTCGGGCCCCGGCCCTCCCGCTGCCGCCAGCCGTTGGAAGGTCCGCGCCACGAGAAGCGCGGACCGGCAATGGATTGAACCGTCAACGGTCCGCCTTACTGGCCGAAGATATTGGCGAAACGCGCGGTGTTGGCCTCGGCCTCTGCAAGCGCCTTGGCGGCATCGAACGGCATCACCTTGATGGTCGAGCGGTCGGGAAATCCGGCCGGCACGGCCACATCGGGATGCGCCGGCAAATAGCCCTGGCTCAACGCCAGTTCCTGTCCTTGCTTCGAGATCAGGAAGTCGACGAAGGCCTTGGCGGCGTCAGCGTTCTGGGTCGAGGCGAGGATCGCCACCGGCTCGGAAATCGCCGACACGCCTTCTTCGGGAAACACGAACTCGACCGGGGCGCCCTTGGCCTTTTCGCGGATCGGCAGGAAGTCGACGACCATGCCGTAGAGCTTCTCGCCGCCGGCGACCTGCTTGAGCACGCCGCCATTGCCGCCCGAGGCCTGCGCCCCGTTTGCGGCCAGGCCCTCGTAATAGCCCCAGCCGGCCTCCAGATTGCCCGCAAGCGTGGCGGTGTGGATCAGCGCCGCACCCGAGGTCAGCGGCGACGGCATCGCGAGCTGGCCCTTGGCCTCTTCCTTGAGCAGATCTTCCCACGAGGACGGGATCATGGTCGCGGCAGTATTGTACATGATGCCGGTGGTGATCAGCTTGGTGCCGAACCAGGTCTTGCCGGCATCATGGGTGCCGGCCGGATAGGCCGAGACATCCGCATCGGGATGCGCCATCAGCAGATCGCGGGCCTTGAGCCCTTCCATGGTGACGCTGTCGGCGATCAGCAGCACGTCGGCGGGTGTCGACCCGGCAGCAAGTTCGGCCTCCAGCTTGGCCATGATCTTGGTGGTGCCGTCGCGCACGAAGGTCACCTTCACATCCGGATAGGCCGCCATGAACGCATCGACCGACTGCTGCGCATCGGTGTTGGGCTGGCTGGTGTAAAGCGTCAGCGTGCCGTCGACGGCATGGGCCGGGCCAGCGAGGAGAGCGAGCGAGGCGATGGCGCCGAGCGACAAAGAGATCATGCGGGACATGGGGAAACTCCGGGTTTTCAGGATCGGTTCCCGCGAGCCTTAAGCAGCGCCGATGACACCCCGATGACACCATCCCCGCAATGCAAGCCCGGCATGACAGCCGTGCCACGCAGCTTCAATTCACCTCGCAGCAAGATCGTGCTAAGATGCCCATGTGGGGAGCTGACAGTCACGATATCACGGAGATCATCGATGATGCTTGCCCACCACCTTTCAAGACCCGCCGGCTTCGCCCTCGCCCTGATGCTGGTCCATCCGGCTCCAGCGCCCGCCGCCGACCTCTCCTGCAACGGCCTTCTCGAGACCGGTCAGACCATGATCTGCTCCGGCTTCGAGCCCAACTGGGCGCTTGAACTAAGCTGCAACGGCGGCATGAGCGCGAATTTCATCGACGCCTTTTCCGGCGACGGCATCCAGACCACGCCGGGCAGCATTGCCTTCGCCTCGGAAAACCCCTGGCAGCTTGAGACCAGCCACCCGGTTTCAGGCTCGATCGCCTACACGCCGGGCGGTTGCACCGACGAGAGCGACGCCGTGCGCGACTTTACTTTCACCCCGACGGCCGCACCGGGCCTGTCGGAGCCGTTCTTCCCGTTCTGCTGCCGGATCAGGTAGTCGCACGAGGCGAGACAACATGCTGCCTTAGGTCAGCGGCTTCACCACTCGGACGGCGAACCGTCCCAGTTGTAAAACCGTCCGGTCCCTTCGAGCGTCAGCCCCTCGGCGAGCGCGAGGATTCCGCTTGCACTCTCGGTCGCATCGATATCGGCGCCCGCCCCGCCCATATCTGTGCGCACCCAGCCCGGATGCACCAGCGCCACGGCGATGCCCATCGGCGCGAGATCGGTGGCGAGCCCCTGCATCACCTTGTTGACCGCCGCCTTCGACGCCCGGTAGGCGATCCTGTCGGACTTGGCGTAGGACATCCGCCCCATTTGCGAGGAGACCGTCACGATACGTGGGTTGGTGCTCTTCTTGAGCTGCGGCAGGAAAGCCTGGCTTACCGCCAGCGGCGCCAGCGTGTTGACGGCCAGAGTCTGCGCGAACCCGTCGAAATCCATGTCCAGCGTCGACTGCCGCTCGGGCCCGATGATACCGGCATTGTTGATCAGGATATCAATCGGCGCATCGATGGCTTCCGCCGCCGCCCGCACCGCCGCATGGTCGGTGACATCGAACTTGAGATCATGAAACTTCGGATGTTCGCAGATATGCGCGTCCGCATCGGTGACTTCACCGCGCGCCGAGCCATACACGGTCCAGCCCTTGGCCAAAGCCTGTTTGGCCATTTCCAGCCCGATGCCGCGATTGGTTCCGGTGATGAGGATGGTGGTCATGACTGGGATCTCTCAGGTCGGGGACAGTTTACTTTTCTTGCTGATTTTCAGCGCATCAGCAACAAAGTAAACTGTCCCCGATTTTCCCTAACTCCGCTCCCTACCGCTTCAGAGGCTTGTAGGTCACCCTTCTCGGATTGACGCTGTCGGCACCAAGCCTCCGGATCTTGTCAGCTTCGTAGTCCTCGAAATTGCCCTCGAACCATTCGACATGGCTGTCGCCCTCGAACGCGAGAATGTGGGTGGCCAGACGGTCGAGGAACATGCGGTCATGCGAAATGATGACGGCGCAGCCGGCGAAGTTTTCCAGCGCATCTTCGAGCGCGCCGAGCGTTTCGGTGTCCAGGTCATTGGTCGGCTCATCGAGCAGCAGCAGATTCCCGCCGGATTTCAAGAGCTTGGCCAGGTGCACCCGGTTGCGCTGGCCGCCCGAAAGCGTGCCCACCTTCTGCTGCTGGTCGCCGCCCTTGAAGTTGAACGTCGAGCAGTAGGCGCGGGAGTTCATCTCGTGCTTGCCGAGCTTGATGATGTCGTTGCCGCCCGAGATTTCCTCCCAGACAGTCTTGCTGCCGTCAAGCGAATCGCGGCTCTGGTCGACATAGGCAAGCTGCACGGTTTCACCCACGGTGACAGTGCCCGAATCAGGCTGTTCCTGGCCGGTAATCATCCGGAACAGCGTGGTCTTGCCCGCACCGTTGGGGCCGATCACGCCGACGATGCCGCCGGGTGGCAGCTTGAAGCTGAGATCATCGATCAGCAGCCGGTCGCCATAGGCCTTGGAAATACCTTCGACATCGATCACCTGGTTGCCCAGCCGCTCTCCGGTCGGAATCACGATCTGCGCTTCGCCGGGTCGCCGGTCGCCGGCGGCTTTCACCAGCTCGTCATAGGCGCGGATACGCGCCTTCGACTTGGCCTGGCGGGCTTTCGGCGAGGAGGCAATCCATTCCTGTTCGCGCGCCAGCGATTTCTGACGGGACGCTTCCTCGCGGCCTTCCTGCTTCATCCGCTTGGCCTTGGCGTCGAGATAGGCGGTGTAGTTGCCCTCGTAGGGAATGCCACGGCCGCGGTCGAGCTCGAGAATCCAGCCCGTCACATTGTCGAGGAAGTAGCGGTCATGGGTGATCATGATCACGGCGCCGGGATATTCGCGCAGGTGCTTTTCGAGCCAGGCGATGCTTTCGGCATCGAGATGGTTGGTCGGCTCGTCAAGCAGGATCAGGTCGGGCTGCCTGAGCAGCAGCGCGCACAGCGCCACGCGGCGCTTCTCGCCGCCCGACAGCGCGTCGACGGAGGCCTCCGGCGGCGGGCAGCGCAAGGCTTCCATCGCCATCTCGACCTGGCTGTCGAGGTCCCAAAGGTTCTGCGCGTCGATGATGTCCTGGAGTTTCGCGCCCTCGTCGGCGGTCTCGTCGGAATAGTTCATCATCAGCTCGTTGTAGCGGTCGAGGATCGCCTGCTTGTCGGCTACGCCCTGCATGACGTTGCCGAGCACGTTCAGGCTCTCGTCGAGCTGCGGCTCCTGCGGCAGGTAGCCCAGCGTCGCACCTTCGGCCAGCCAGGCCTCGCCGGTGAACTCGCTGTCCAGTCCGGCCATGATCTTCAGGACCGTCGATTTACCCGCGCCGTTGGGGCCGAGAATACCGATCTTGGCGTCCGGGTAGAACGACAGGTGAATGTTTTCGAGGATCTTCTTGGCGCCATAGGACTTGTTGAGTCCCGCCATGTGATAGATGAACTGCCGTGCCACGATACGCTCCAGACATGATTTGGATAATTGCCCGCTGTCTAGTCGAATTGGCGCTCAAGGGCAATGATCGGCTCAGGCCGAAAAACTGACGGCCACGCCCTTCTTGCGGAAATAGGACTGCATGATCTTGCGGCCCTGCCGGTTGGGCTGCACCAGCTTGGAAGGCTCGAACACGGCTTGCTTGACGCCCTCACGCGCCATCGCGGCTTTCAGCGCGGCAATGTGGCTGTCGAGGTCTTCATTGTCATTGTTGATCGACGTGTAGATATTTTCGATGGCTTGGTCGAGGGTCAGATCGCTCACGTATCGGCACTCCATGGATCGTTGCCCCTCAACTAGCGATTTTTGCGCCAAGAGCAAGCGCGGCACGCATTGGCGGCGCGGTCGATCTCCGATCATTGCTCTTGATTTTCCTCCGTCGGCCATGGCCAATGGGCGATGAGCGATTTTTCAGCCTTTCCCCATTCGAGCCCGAGCGGCGCAACACTGGCCGTCCGCCACGTGCCGGCAACAATCACACCGCGCGCCGTGGTGCAGATCAATCACGGCCTGGCCGAACACGCCGCCCGTTACCAGCGTTTCGCCCGCTTTCTCGCGGCCCGCGGCTATCATGTCTATGTCCATGACCACCGCGGCCACGGCGCAACCCGCGCGCCTGATTCGATCCCCGGCGCCTTTGCCTCGAAAGACGGCGCATCGAAGGTGATCGCCGATGTCGCCGCCATCCACGCCCTGATCGGTGATCGCCATCCGGGTCTGCCGGTCGTCACCTTCGGCCATTCGATGGGCGGGCTGATCGCGCTCAATTTCGCCGAGACCCATCCCGCGGCCAGCGCCGCGCTGGCGGTCTGGAACTCCAATTTCAATGCCGGACTGGCCGGCCGCGCCGGTCAGGTTGCCCTCAGGCTTGAAGCCTTTTTCAAGGGCTCGGACACGCCGAGCGCGATTCTGCCCAAGCTGACCTTTCAGGCCTGGGCAAATGCCATGCCCGACCGCCGCACCGATTTCGACTGGCTGTCGCGCGATCCGCTCGAGGTCGATCTCTATGTTGTCGACCCGCTGAGCGGCTGGGACGCGACGGTCAGCATGTGGCAGGACGTGTTCAGGCTGATTTATGCCGGCGGAGACGCCGCCAATCTGGCGAAACTGCCGAAGGCCCTGCCGGTTCACCTGATCGGCGGCGCCGAGGATCCGGCAACCGACAAGGGCGAGGCCATCACCTGGCTTGCCGAACAGATGCAGAAGTCCGGGCTCAGCGATGTCACGGTCGAGATCCTTGCCGCAACCCGGCACGAGACGCTCAACGAGATCAACCGCGACCAGTCAATGGCCGGTTTTGCCGCCTGGCTCGACAGCCGCATTGCCGCCCCGATGCAGGCCTGATCGGCGAGGCAAAGTCCGGCGCCTTAGCGCAGGGCGCCGTGGTCGATCGCAAACAGCATGAACGTGTCGTCAGCTCCGCTGATTCGCGTCAGCCCGGGCCAGTCGCCGCCACGAGCGACGACGGCAAACAGCGTATCCGCCGCAATCGATACCGGCACGGGCAAGCGGCACAGCGCAATGTAATCGAAATCCTCGAGCGCCGCCCGGCGTGTCTGGCTGTCGGTGGAGGCAAAGCTCTGCAGTGTCCTGCGCATGCCGGGCGCCGCGCGGTGAAAAGACACGGAAGCAACGGTCATTCCCGGTGGCAGCTGGTCCATCAGTTGCAACCCCAGCCAGGGCGGCGCCATGATCCGGCCCGGTTCAACCCGTTCGAGAACGCTCACATCAGCCTGTTCGCAATGGGGATAGGCCAGGTAATCCACCACGTCGAATTGCTCGGATCGGGCAGGCACCAGGGCCTGCAACGCCAGGCCTGTTGCTGCAACCAGCGCCACCGCTCCCGCCAGCAACTTCGACGTGGCTTGTCTCTTGTGTGAAACCATGCTCAGGACATAGGGCACGAAAAGCGTGGCCAGTGCGATCGGAAACCGCACGTAGCGGGTCTGCAGCAGCGTCAGCACCAGCGCGACGACGGCGCATGCATAGATGATGGCAAGCGCCGAACGTCCCGTTCTCAGCGTCGCCAGAACCATCGGTGCGGCCACCGCCAGAACAACCGCCAGGGTGCCGAGCACCACCAGTGTGGCCGAATTGCCGTTCTGGAAATAGAGCAGGAATGATTTCTCCTGCTCTACCCGCTCCAGCCAGAAGGTCCGCGAGAGCGGATCGATCATGTGATAAGGCCCCTGCAGGCAAAGCGGATACTGCCAGGTCAGCCAGCCGGCGAGCGCCGCACCTGCCAGAACCAGGAGCGCGCCCCGCCCAATCCAACCCGCCCGGACGGGCATCCCGGCAAGCGCCGCCATGATGCCGCCATAGCCCGCAAGCGCGATCGCGAAGGGAGCGGACAGGGCATCGCACTGGGTCGAGACAAGCTCCGAAGGCCCGATCAGCAATAACCCGAAAAGCGGCGTCGCCACCAGCATGGTCAGTCCAAGCGCGAAGGCAAACGCCCGGCTGCCCGGCCGGTCGAGCATCCAGCACAGGCTGACCCCGCCTAGAACGACACTGATCACGGGCAGCAGTTCCAGCCCGACGGCAACCGAGCCAACGCAGCCGATCCCGGCCAGCACCGCGCCGCGCGGCGTCCAGAGGCTCAGGCCCCAGAAACTGAGCATGATCAGCAGCAATTGCACATTGTGGTGGTCGATTCGTCCCGGGCTGAACTCCCACAGCGCCAGCCACATCAGCATGAGGCTGGCGATCAGGCCGACCCTTTCCACTGGCACGATCCCGTCGAACATCGCCAGAAGTGTCTTGACCAGGATTGCGCAGAAACCCACCAGCATGATCAGTGGAACGAGTATGAACGCAGCTTGCAGCGCGGTCTCTGTCCCCAGCACCGGGCTCAACACCCAGGCGAAGACCGCATAGGGCAGATCGACCAGCCGCGACCAGGGAGAGATGTAAGCCTCGGGCATCTGGATCATCGGGATGGTCCGGTCGAACCAGGATCCGCCCTCGACCAGCAACCGGATCTGGACGGCCCGCAGATCGTCATCGATGTCGCCGAGAAAGTTGACGCCGTCGACGGCATCAAACAGCACCATCGGCAAGGTCACGCAGAGCGCCAGCAGGAACAGCGGCCAGAATCGCGCTGTTTTTTCGCTGTCCCGGGCCATTGCCGGCTCTGATGTGGCCATGTTCACGGGTCCTGCCTTGCAAGCCAGCATCACACTGATCAATAGTCGCTCAAGACATAGCCCCGAATGCCTAAGATTGAGTATCTGGCTTCACCCTGAGCCAGGGTTTGGCTCTCGCTGCCGATCAGCATGCCCCGGCTCGCCTAAATCATGCCATCACAGAAATTAATGTGTCAGCGCTGGTTTGCGACGCTATACAGGCATCACTTGTCAGAACCCCAAGGGTGGCGCCCCTCACCCCGCCAGACGTCAACGGAGACCCGCATGAGTGAAACCAGGACCGACAATGCTCCGCTTGCCGGCATCCGTGTGATCGAGCTTGCGCGCATCCTCGCCGGCCCCTGGGCCGGGCAGCTGCTTGCCGATCTCGGCGCCGACGTGATCAAGATCGAGCATCCCGAGGGCGGCGACGACACCCGCCGCTGGGGCCCGCCCTTTGTCGAGGGCGCCGATGGTGAGAACCTCTCGGCCGCCTATTATCACTCGGCCAACCGCGGCAAGCGCTCGATCACGCTCGATATCGCCAGTCCCGAGGGCGCAGAGACCGCCCGCCAGCTGATTTCGACCGCCGATATAGTTCTGGAAAACTTCAAGGTCGGCGGCCTGAAGAAATACGGCCTCGATTACGACAGCCTGAAAGCCGCCAATCCCCGGCTCGTCTACTGCTCGATCACCGGCTTCGGCCAGACCGGGCCCTACGCCCCGCGCGCCGGCTACGATTTTATCATCCAGGCCATGACCGGCATGATGTCGATCACCGGCGAGCCGGGACGCGAACCGCAAAAGGCCGGCGTCGCCATCTCCGACATCTTTACCGGGCTCTATTCGGTCATCGCCATCCAGGCCGCGCTTCGCCATGCGGAAAAGACCGGCCAGGGCCAGATGATCGACATGGCGCTGTTCGACACCCAGGCGGGAATCCTCGGCAACCAGAACCTCAACTATCTGGTCTCCGGCGTCGCACCGGTGCAGATGGGCAACGCCCACATGAACATCGCCCCCTACGAGGTGTTTCCGGTTTCAGACGGCCACGTCATCATCGCGGTCGGCAATGACGGGCAGTTCCAGCGCTTCTGCAAGCTGCTTGGCGCTGCCAAACTCGGCGCCGATCCCGAGTTCCAGACCAACCCGTCGCGCGTCGCCCACCGGGTTCGCCTGCGCGCCGAGATCATCGCCGAAATGGCCTCCTGGACCAAGGCCGACATGCTGTCCGCCTGCGACGCCAATGCTGTTCCAGCCGGGCCGATCAACGATATCGAAGAGATGTTTGCCGACCCGCAGATCATAGCGCGCGGGCTCAGAATGGACCTCACCGATCAGGCCGGCACAGAAATTCCCTCGGTGCGTGCACCGATCCTGTTGCCGGCCTCGCCGCTGCACTATGACCGGCCAAGCCCGCGGCTCGGCGAGCATACCGAAGAGGTGCTGGCCGAACTCAAGACCATCAAATCCAAAGGACCAAGCACATGAAAACCGGCGGCCAGCTGATTGTCGATACACTCAAGGCCAATGGCGTCGAGCGCCTGTTCTGCGTGCCCGGCGAAAGCTATCTCGCAGTTCTCGATGCACTGGTGGATTCAGGCGTCGGCGTCACCGTCTGCCGCCAGGAAGGCGGAGCGGCGATGATGGCCGACAGCTGGGGCCGGCTGACCGGCAAGCCCGGTATCTGCTTCGTCACCCGCGGCCCCGGCGCCACCAATGCCACCGCCGGCCTGCACATCGCGCGCCAGGATTCGATCCCGATGATCCTGTTCATCGGCCAGGTCCAGCGCGACGCCCGCGAGCGCGAGGCCTTCCAGGAAGTCGAGTATCGCCGCGCCTTCACCGAATTCGCCAAATGGGTGGCCGAGATCGATGATCCGGCCCGAATCCCCGAATTCGTCAACCGCGCCTTCTCCGTGGCCATGTCCGGCCGCCCCGGCCCGGTGGTGCTGGCACTGCCCGAGGATGTGCTGCGCGAGGCGGTCGAAAACCCGCCGGCCACGATCCTGCCCAACCCGGTGCCGGCCACCCGTCCCGGAGATGCCGAGATGAAGGATCTCGGTGAACGTCTCGCCCGGGCGGAGCGTCCGGTGATGATCCTTGGAGGCACCCGCTGGACCGAAACCGCCGTGCGCCAGGTCGAGCGCTTTGCCGAGCGGGCCCAGATCCCGGTCGGATGCTCTTTCCGCCGCCAGATGCTATTCGATCACACCCACCCCTGCTATGCCGGCGATGTCGGCATCGGCATCAACCCGGCGCTGGCCGAGGCAATCAAGGTATCCGATCTGGTGATGCTGGTCGGCGGCCGCTTTTCCGAAATGCCCTCCTCCGGCTACACCCTGCTCGACATCCCCTGCCCTGAGCAGCCGCTGGTCCATGTCCATGCCGACGCCGGCGAACTCGGCCGGGTCTACCGCCCGACGCTCGCGATCAACGCTGATCCCGCCTCCTTCGCCGACGCGCTGTCGTCGCTGGACGTCGACCCGATGCCCGGCCGCGCCGACATGGTGGCGCGCATGCATGCGGCCTATCTCGACTGGTCGACGCCGCCTGAAACCGGTCCCGGCGACGTCCAGATGGGCCCGATCATCGACTGGCTCCGGGACGAACTGCCCGAGGACGCGATCCTGACCAACGGCGCCGGCAACTACGCCACCTGGGTCCACCGCTACGTCCGCTTCCGGAACTTCGCCACCCAGGCAGCGCCCGCGTCGGGGTCCATGGGCTACGGCGTGCCCGCCGCCATCGGCGCCCAGCAGGCGTTCCCGGACCGGCTGGTCGTCGCCTTTGCCGGCGACGGCTGTTTTATGATGCACGGCCAGGAATTCGCCACTGCGATCCAGCACAAGCTTCCGATCATCGTTATCGTCGTCAACAACTCGATGTACGGCACCATCCGCATGCATCAGGAGCGCGACTATCCCGGCCGCGTCAGCGCCACGGAGCTGACCAATCCGGACTTCGCAGCCCTCGCCCGCGCCTATGGCGGCCATGGCGAGACCGTGGAGAAGACCGAGGACTTTGCCCCGGCCTTCAAGCGGGCGCGGGCCACCGGCAAGGCATCGATCATCGAGATCAAGCTCGACCAGCAGGCGATCACCCCGACAAGGACGCTGGCCCAGATCTCGGGCACCGGCGTGAAGAAATAGGACCTATCCTGCCCGCTCACCCGCAAGGGTCCGGAAGTCCCAGTTCTGTGTCGCACTTGCCTGCTCGATGAAGGCCCGCACCTTGAGCGAAAGCAGGCGCGAACTCGGATAGACGAACTGCACCGGATAGGGATCGGGCTCGTGGTCGGCCATGACCAGCGAGAGCCTCCCGTCCCGGACGTGATCGGCCACCTGGTAGCTCAGCGCCATTGTCAGGCCACCGCCCTGCGCCGCGTGCCAGATCGCCGCGTCGGCGCTGTTGGTCACGTAGCTCGGGTTCACCGAGAGCCCATGGGGCGTCCCGTCAACCCAGAACCGCCAGTGATCGGCGGCGCCGAGCGCGGTGAACGAGATCAGCCGGTGCTGTCTGAGATCGCCGATGGTCCGCGGCACGCCCTGTTTGGCAAGATAGTCCGGCGACGCCACCAGCACCCGGCGCACGGCCCCGACCTTGCGAGCGATGTCGCTGGAATCGGCCAGATGGCCGATGCGGATGGCAATGTCGATCCCGTCCTCGACAAGATTGACGTTGCGGTCGGAGAGCGTCAGCTCGGCGCTCACTTTCGGATGCCGTGTCATGAATTCGCAGATCAGCGGCGCGACATGCAATCGCCCGAAGACCTGCGGCGCAGTGACGACCAGACGGCCCATGGGTTCGCCGCGCTCGCTTTCGGCCATCTGCTCGGCGTCCTCGAGATCGGCCATGATGCGGCGGCTGCGCTCGAGGAACCTCAATCCCGCATCGGTAAGGCTGACTGCGCGGGTGGTCCGGTTCAGGAGCCGCACCCCCAGCCGCTCCTCCAGCGCCGCCACGTGACGGGTGATCGCCGAGGTCGACATCCCCAGCTTCCGTGCGGCGGGCGCAAACCCGTTCAGTTCCGAGACCGCGATGAAGGCCCCGATGGCGTCAAATCGATCCATTTTCATTATCCCGCTATTTGCAATGGTATATGAAATCAATAGTATATTCTCTAATTCTGGGAAACAATCATATTGCCTCCTGTGAAGCGCGGCAGGTGCCGTGCACCAGACAGGAGTTCAAACCAATGTCCCGTATCCCAACGCCCGCAACGATCGCCGCCGCCCCTGCAGCCGCACAGCCGCTGCTCGAGGCCGTCAAGAAGCAGCTCGGTTCCGCCCCGAACCTCTTCCGCATCACCGCCACCAGCCCTGCCGCGCTCGAAGGCTATCTCAGCCTCAACGGCGCGCTCGCCAAGGGCGCGCTTGACGCAGCCACCCGCGAACGCATTGCCCTTGCCGTGGCCGAGGTCAATGGCTGCCGCTACTGCCTCGCCGCCCACACCTATCTGGGCAAGAACGTCGCCAAGCTCGGAGACGCCGAGATCGCCGCAAACCGCAATGGCCGTTCGAGCGACCCCAAGGCGGATGCCGCTGTAAGCTTCGCAAGGAAGGTGACGCTCGACCGCGGCGCCGTCACCGATGCCGACTTCGCCCGGGTGCGTGGCGCCGGCTATTCCGATGCCGAGATTGTCGAGATCGTCGCCCACGTCGCGCTCAACACGCTCACCAACTACATCAACGAGGTGTTCGGGACGGAAGTCGATTTCCCCGCCGTGCCGGTCAGCCAGGCCGCCTGATTGTTCACCCCGGGGCGCCGGCAATGGCGCCCCTTCCAGCTTGAAGGACACGATCATGTCGACGCCGGAAACTGCCCGCCCGCCCCTGCCGCCATTCACCGCTCAAACCGCCGCCGAGAAGGCACGCCTCGCCGAGGACGCCTGGAACAGCCGCGACCCGGAGCGCGTCTCGCTCGCCTATACGCCCGACAGCCAGTGGCGCAACCGCGCCGAATTCCTCACCGGGCGCCCTGCCATCGTCGAGTTCCTGACCCGGAAATGGGCGCGGGAACTCGAATACCGGCTGATCAAGGAAGTCTGGGCCTTCCACGAGATCCGCATCGCTGTCCGATTTGCCTATGAATGGTGCGATGACAGCGGCCAGTGGTACCGGAGCTTCGGCAACGAGAACTGGGAGTTCGACGCCCGCGGCCTGATGCGGTTGCGCATCGCCTCGATCAACGATCTTCCGATCAGTGCCGACCAGCGCCTGCTCGACTGGCCCATGGGCCGCCGCCCGGATGATCACCCCGGCCTGAGCCAGCTCGGCCTGTAAGGAAAAAGTGAGGACGACATGAAGCCCAGCCACGCCACTTCAAGCGACATCGCCTTCACCCCGACCGTCAAGGCCATCCAGAGCCGCAAGGGCTCACGCGCGGCCTATGCCGGGATGGAACAGCGTGGCGGCTGGCGCACGGCGATCGATCCGGAGCTCGCTGCCTTCGTCGAGCACACGAGGAGCTTCTTCCTCGCCACCGCCAACAGCGAAGGCCAGCCCTATGTGCAGCATCGCGGCGGTCCGCCGGGATTTTTCCGTGTGCTCGACAATCAAACGCTGGGCTTCGCCGATTTCAAGGGCAACCGCCAGTTCATCACCACGGGCAATCTCGAGGACAACCCGAAAGCGTTTCTCTTCCTGATCGATTACGCCCTGCAACGGCGCATCAAGATCTGGGGCACGGCGAAAATGGTTGAGGCAACGCCCGCGCTCCTGTCCCGCCTGCTGCCGGAAGGCTACCGGGCAAGGCCCGAGCAGATTGTGTTGTTCGAGGTCGAGGCTTGGGACGTCAATTGCCCGCAGCACATCCCGCAGCGGTTCGAAGCCGACGATGTCGCACGCGTCCTTGCCAAGCGCGACGCTCGGATAGCCGAACTCGAAGCGCTTCTCGCGGCCAGGGACGAGACCTGACAGCACACCCAACCATCGCAGCCCGCCTCCCGATTGGGCGAAAGCCTCGACGCCTGTAGAACCCGGGGTTTGCATCAACCGTTCCCCTGCGGCCAATCGCCCCTTGTCCAGGCGACCTGCCGCACCAGATTGGCGCTCATGAACAGCACACAGCCAGCAATCCCGATTTCCGTCTGGTATGACGGCGACTGCCCCGTCTGCCGCCAGGAAGTGGCGCTCTATCGCCGCATCGACCGCGACGGCCGAATCGATTGGATCGACATCACCGCCCTCGCCGATGGCGATCTGCCCCCGGACAAGAGCCGCGCCGATCTTCTCGGCCGGTTTCATGCGCGCGAGGCGGACGGGCCGTGGCAGATCGGCGTCGATGCCTTCGCCGCGATCTGGCGGGTGCTGCCCGGGTTCAGATACTTCGCCTTCCTGTTCCGCCTGCCGGTGATCAGGCAGATGGCGCAGGTTGCCTATCTCGGCTTCCTCAAGTGGCAGCGCCATCACCGAGCACGACGCGAGCAGGTGGCCCAGCCGGCCCTCGCGCCCGAACCCGGGAGCTGAATTCAGTAGCGCGCATCTTCGAGCCCGCAGAACGGGTCGACCGGGTTGTTGCTGTTCCATTCACCTTCGCCGGTCAGCAGATCGGCCACCGCGCGCTGCATGGTCTCCGTCGTCGAATAGGCGTTGATATAGGTCGGCACCCGCGGCGCATCGTAGAAGGTAGGGATAACCAAACGAGATCATCACGGTGGGGATCTCGTGCCAGTGCCGCGCCATCGCCGCACCGAAATGCCCGGTCAGCCCCAGCCAGTCGAGAAAGATCCGCCCGCGCGTCAGAAGCGTCTCGTCGCCGAACAAATAGAGGATCAGGTCGAATTTTTCCGCCCTGACGTCCATTCCCGGCTCATGCAGGGTGATCTCGAAGCCCTTGTCGGCAAGCATCGCAGGAAGCGCGAACGGCAAGGGCTCGGGCAGGAACGGGAACACGATGCCGCCGGAAATCACCAGCACCCGCTTGTGGCTGTCGGGATCGAGCGGCAACGTTTTCTGCACGTCCTTGACCAGCGTCGGCGCCCGCCGCGCCACCTCAGCCGCATAGGCTTTCGCCGCTTCCGGTTCGGTGCGCCGGGGTGGCTCCGCGGCCGCATGCAGTCCGAGCGCCGACTTCAGGCCGAGCTGGCGCATCACCGCCTCGTCGACCCGCTGCCAGCTCAGCCGTCCGTCGGCAAGGGCTGTTTCGAGAAAGCCCAGATCCTGTTCGGGATCATTCGAAAACAGGATGACGTCGCAACCCGACGCAATGATTTCCGGCAGATGCTCCGACCGCTTGGACCAGGCCCCGAGCCCGGCCATCGCCGTGGCGTCCGAGACGATCAACCCGTAGAAGCCGAGCCGCCTGCGCAGCAACTCCTCGTTCAGAAGCCGGCTGATCGAGGCCGGCCGGAACGCTTCCACGCCCGCACCATCCCCCGCCTGCTCGCGCACGAAGGCGGGCAGCGCGATATGCGCCGACATCACCGACATCACCCCGACCTCGATCGCGCCGCGGTAAAGCCGGCCGAAGCTCGCTTCCCAGTCTTCCATCGACAGCGGGTTGATCGTGGTCACCAGGTGCTGGTCGCGGTCGTCATGGCCTTCGCCGGGCCAGTGCTTGACCGCTGACGCGATGCCATGGCGCTGGAACACCCGCATCTGGGTCAGCGCATGCCGCGCGATCACCTCCGGGTCCGAGCCGAAGCCGCGGGTGGCGACGATCGGGCTGCGCCAGGCGGCATTGATGTCGAGAACCGGCGTGAAGCTCCAGTTGATCCCGGCGGCGCGTGCCTCCTCCGCCATCATCCGGCTGACGGTCTCGGTCACCTCGAGATCATCGATCGCCGCCAGCGCCAGCGGGTTGGGCCATTCGGCGCCGCCCGCCAGACTCATTCGGCTGCCTTCGAGATCCGCCGACACCAGCAGCGGCACCAGGGCTTTCACGTTGAAATCGTCGATGACCGCCCGCTCATGCGCGATGTCGCCTCCGCGCATCCGGGTGATCCCGCCGGGCCGGAACGCCTGCACCCTGGCGATCGCCTCGGGATCGTCGCCCACCGAGAGCAGATTGAACAGTTGCCGGAGCCTGTCGTCGGGGCTGAGCCGGCCGAGCGTCTGCCGCACCCAGCTGATTGCCGGGGCGTCAAGATTGAACGGTGGCTTGGCGAGATCCTCGATGCGCATGCGTCCCCCCGCAACAGCCCGTATTCAGGCCGGCGTCCCTCACCCGGCGCCCCCCCGGCACCGGGCCGTCATTCCGCACCTTCAGTTGCGCAGATGCGCCGTGTGCTGGAAGATCGCCGTCGAACGCGCGCCTGAGCGGCAGTAGCCCAGCATTGGTTGCGGCATTTCGTCGATCGCGTCGACCATCTCGCGCACCGCCTCCGCGGTCACGCCCATCGGACCGACCGGGATGTGACGCGCTTCGATGCCAAGACCCTCGGCCGCCTGCCTGATGCTGTCAAAGCTCGGCTGGTCCGGCGCTTCGCCATCGGGACGGTGGCAAACGATCGACTTGAAGCCGGCGGCCTTGATGGCGGCCAGATCCTCGGCGGAAATCTGTCCTGAAACGGAATAGGTTGGGGTGACTGGGCGAAGATCCATGACGTCAACTGCCTTTGAAACGTGGCGCGCATCGGTTGGCGCGCCGGAATTCGGTTTGCCCGATTGACTTAAGCAATGGCCGCCGACGCGTCAATGCAGCGGCGATGCCACAGCCTGGTGTCAACCGCCTATTCCGCTCCGTTTCTCACCCGTGCGGTGACCTCGCCGATGATGTCCACCACGTCGGGAAAACAGCCGCAGCAGCGGCCGCGGATCCGCATCGAATGGTAGACCTTCGACGGCACGATCAATTGCCAGGGGTCCTCGGCAAGCAGTTTTTCGACCGCAGCCTCGATCTCGTCTTTCGACACAAGGTTGCACTGGCAAACAATCATCAACGTTCTCGATACTCGCGCACAAGTGCCAGTCCTGCCTGCCAGTTGACGCTAAAACCTGTATGAATTACTCCACAATCTTTGACCGAGCTGCCGTCCGCTGTCAAACATCGGGTGGCGCCTGTGACCTGTGCCGCAGACTGTATACTAAGGCTCCGGTGGCAGCACCGGAGCCAAATGTAAAGGAAGACCCCGCCCGTGGGCGAACGCGCACTCAAGACCGCAGCCTGGATCGTCTCCCTGCTTTGCCTCGCGCCGATTGTCGCGGTGGCGTTCGCGGCGGTCTCCGGCACGCTTGACACCTGGAACAGCCTGATGGCGACGGTGCTGCCGCGCTATGCCTGGACCACGGTCGAACTGGTGGTGCTGGTGGGCATCGGCACGGCAATCGTCGGCACCTCGACCGCCTGGCTGGTCACCACCTGCTCTTTCCCTTTCCGCCGCACCTTCGAGATCGTGCTGGCGCTGCCGCTCGCCTTCCCGGCCTATGTGCTGGCCTATGCCTATACCGACCTGCTTGACCATCCAGGTGCCGTGCAGACGGCGCTGCGCGCCATCACCGGCTGGGGCCCGCAGGACTACTGGTTCCCCGAAGTCCGCTCGCTCGGCGGCGCGAGCGCCATGCTGATCTTCGTGCTCTACCCTTACGTCTACCTGCTCGCCCGCGCGGCCTTCCTCAAGCAGTCGCCGACCGCCTATTTCGCCGCCCGCACGCTGGGCCACACGTCCTGGTCCGCCTTCTGGCGCGTCAGCCTGCCGATGGCCCGGCCGGCCATTGCCGGCGGCGTCATCCTGGCATTGATGGAAACCATCGCCGACTTCGGCACGGTGGCGCATTTCGGCGTGCAGACCTTCGCCACCGGCATCTACGCGGCCTGGTTCTCGATGGGCGACCGCATGGCCGCCTCGCAGCTGGCGCTGTGCCTGCTGGTCGTGGCGTTGAGCTTCGCCCTGCTCGAGCGCGCCCAGCGCGGCGCGGCAAAACGCTTTCCGGCCGGCTCGCGGCTTGAAACCATGGAGCGGCATCAACTCCGCGGCTGGCGGGCAGCCGCTGCCTTCACCGCCTGCATGGTGCCGGTCGCCGTCGGCTTTGCCATTCCGCTCGTTGTCCTTGCCGACATGGCGATCAGCGCCGGAAGATCGCCCTTCTCGCCGCGCTATCTCGGCTATGTCCAGAATTCCCTGACGCTGGCCTCGATCACCGCCTTCGTCACCGTCGCCGCCGCCATCATCATCGGCTTCTGCGCCCGTATCGCGCCAAGTCTCGCCGCCCGCTTTTCCGCGGCCGCCGCAGGCATCGGCTATGCCGTGCCGGGCGGTGTCATCGCGGTCGGCCTGCTGGTGCCCTTCGCAGCGCTGGACAACGCCGTCGACGCCTGGGCCCGGGCCAGTTTCGGCGTTTCCACCGGCCTCTTCTTCACCGGCTCCATCGGGCTCCTGGTGGTTGCCTACATGGTCCGCTTCATCGCAGCCGCCCTAGGCGCCTTTGACACCGGCATCTCCGCGATCAAGCCCAACATCGACGCCGCTGCCCGCACCCTTGGCCGCACCTCCGGCCGCATGCTGCTCGAGATCCACCTGCCGCTGTTGCGCCCCAGCCTGCTGACCGCGCTGCTGATTGTCTTCGTCGACGTGATGAAGGAGCTGCCGGCAACGCTGATCATGCGGCCGTTCAATTTCGACACGCTCGCCGTCCAGGCCTATCGCCTCGCGTCAGACGAACGCCTACAGCAGGCAGCCCTGCCCTCGCTGATGATCGTCGGCTTCGGCCTGCTGCCGGTGATCCTGCTCTGCCACACAATCGGAAAATCAGGCCGGCAGCAAGACCGGACAATCCGTCCGAAAGCCGATGCGCTGCTGCCAAGCGCTTGATGTTCTTCAGCTTCGCTCGACAGATGTGAGAAGCTGCGACAAGCCGTTCGGGCGGGCTTTGTGCAAGGACACTGGCCCGCCCGTTCTGGTTGGCCCTTACCAGGACAAGGTCTTGATCGCGGGATCGAAGAGATATCCTTCCACGACCGGCCAGCTGCCCATTTCAACGCCGTCGATATAGTCATCGACGGTCAATCCGGCTGCGGCCGAGCAGGCCTGGCACATAAGTACGGTTCCACCATCCTTCATGAAGGCCGTCAACATGTCCTGGATCGACATGTTCTGTTCGCGCATCAGTCCGTGTACATGCGACGGGCGCTTTTTGTCAGCCAGGTACACGCCACGGACATTCAACCAGATGACCACCGGCTTGTGGCCGTTTTTCAGTGCCTTCTGATGGGCAAACATGATCGCCTTACCGGCAGCCCAGGTGTCGTCAGTGGTGAGATTGACGAACAGGCCCGGTTTGGCGTCCTGAGCCTGGGCAGCCGCTGCGGGGATAAGGGTTGCCAGCACCAGAGCGATGGTGGCGAGTATGTTTCTCAAGATATTCATGGGTAAGTCTTTCCGAATTGCTGGAATTGTCGTGAAGTAACGCAGGCGCCTTTCCATGCACCCACGGCTTCCGTCTGATGAGATGCCCGGCCATCAAGCCGCGCACTCACGGGTCATGCAGCAATCGAAGGCGGGCCGCGCACCGGCGGCAGCAGATCAGCCTTCCCGGCAAGCAGCGGATCGGCTTGCTCTGGAAGCAGCGGTTGCGAAATCCCGATGCGGGCAGCCCGGTCGAAATGATCTGGTGCGGGAAGAACCACCGAACTGGCAAGGCGGCAGAAATCACAGGCGTCCTGATGGGCCCGTTGGCCGCTGCCGCTGTCATTGTCGCCAGTCAGGCAAAGAACCGGAAGCGTGCCGTCCGGCAACACATATCCGGCAAGATCGGCATCCTGAGAATCTGCAAGGTCCACAGGCTTGTGAGCAAACCCGGCCATGATCAGCGCAAAAAGGCCAATCATGCCGACCGTCAGCTGCCATGCGGGAATTCTGGACCTTGACATAAACCCTCCGCGGTCAAACTCGCAGATCAGTTTCCCATTGCAAAGGTGCGGGATTGTCGCACGGACAGTGCGTCGCCTGTTCCCGGTTCCGGGACCCGAAACCGAACGTACTCAAGCCAATAGTCTGATGCAGCAAGTGGTTTGCGCCCGGTACAGCAACTTCCGGCAGTCTCCGTCCAGGCTGTGGTCGAGCTTGCGCATTTTCTCGGCGTCGTCCGGTGCGCCCGTGGTCTGTTCGAGAATGATCTTGACCGGCGACGGCATGTCGGCGCGACCCTAACGGTGCTCGGGATCCGACAGATGCGAGCAGGGTAACGCCTTGGCGCAATGTATGAAGGCCTCCCTGACCCTGAGCACGATGGCTAGCCTGGACCAGGTATTCCCTGCCGTCAGGCCTCTTCGGCAGCCTCAATTGGGCGCTCCGCAGCCCTGTTGCGTCACGACACCGGGAACTCAAAGCACAATGAATTCACCGGAACAATTGTTGGTCTGATCGGGATTCCCGCGCTCTATGCCCTGTCGTCGGCGGTCTCGTCGCTTGTTTCCCGCCCGTTGTGGTCTCCGGGGTCAAACTCATCGGGATCGTATCCCTCCGCATCCTCGGCAATAGCGGTCACGTGGGTCGTACCGCTCTCTTCATCGTACACAAGTCCGTATCTCGCCCGGCCCTCGGATTTGTAGCGCTGGTATTCGTGGATGCCCGAATACAGGAACAAGAGGGCGAAGGGCAGCAGCATAATGATGGCTATCAGTCCGGCGTCCATGGTCGATACTCCTTTGCAAGGAAGTGTTAGGGAGGCGCGGGCGCTCCGGGCAACGATCGCCTTTGGGCTCGTTGAGTGGGTCGTTGGTCGGTCCAGCCGGCAACGAAAGCCCTCGGGCTTTGCTGATGGGCAAGATGCCTCGGGAGTTGGCGCGACATGACCCGCAGATCGCCGACAGTGGAGTGTCGACCAGGCGCTTGATGCTGCGAGGCTCGGCAAACGCAGCGCCCGCTGTTGAGGGCGTCCAAGAACAACCTAGTTGGAAGCAGGCGTCCTTTCAACCTTCGGCCAAGGCAAAGACGGGCTCGGTCCAGCCGTCGCTTGGATGATCCACCGGTACCCGCCTATGCGCTCTTGCCCGCACTGAACAGCCGCCCCGGCGCATCCCCGGCCACCGGCGCTCCTGTCGCCTCGGCCATGTGCCAGGCCAGCACCTGGTTGCTGCTGAGAACCGGAATGCCCAGTTCGGCTTCCAGCGCATCGATGCTCCCGAGCGTCCTCAGATTGGTGCAGGAGAGAAACACCGCGTCCGCGCCCCCGGCCGCATCCCGTGCCGCAGCCTCGATCGATCGGGGCGCAATCCGGGCCACGCGCGCCTCGACTTCCTCGCCGAAGGTCAGCACCTCCCCGACCGCGAAGCCTGCCGCGATGAAGGCATCGCGCACCGGCCCCGCGACACTTTCCACGTAAGGCGTCACCAGCCCCAGCCTGGTCACGTCGAGCGCCCGCAGCGCCGCGAATGCCGCCGTCAGCGGGTCGGTGACCATCGGTGTCTCCACACCGCGCCTCAGCATTTCCGCCACGGCCTCCGCTCCGATCAGCGTCGTGCCCGATGTGCATGCATAAGCAACCGCGTCGAAGCGCGCGCCCCGCGGAAACAGCCCGGCGCTGCGCGGCAGTTCGGCTTCCATCGCCGCAATCGAATCAGTCGACAATTCCTCGCCCGAGGGGATCCGGCTGGTGTAGATCGCCACATCCGGGTCAGAAAACAGCCGGCGGAAATCCTGCTCCAGCGTCTCATCGGCCTGCAGCACGACCAGCCCCAGCGTCGCCTTTGTCCCGATCGGTCCGGTGAGATCGAAGCCCGCCTGTTTCATCCCAAAATCTCCGGCATCTCGGCGGGCGCGCGGCACGACAGCAGCTCCGGTCCGTCGGCGCGCAGCACGATGTTTTCCTCGTGCACCAGTATTCGCCCAGGCGCGATTTCCACACCCGGTTCCAGCGTCAGCACCATGCCCTCGCGCAATTCGGTCGCATCGAGCGGCGTCACCGAGGGCCACTCCGTCAGCGTCAGCCCCAGGCCGTGGCCCAGCCTGCCGCCTCCCGTCTTGGTGCCCTGCCGCGCAAGCGCCTCGCTCACAATCCGGTGCAGGTCACGTGCGAGCATGCCCGGCCGCAGGCTGGCGAGCGCGGCATCGGTAGCGGCAAAGAGAGCCGCATGGGCACGGCGCACATCATCTGTGGCGCGGCCGATGGAGAAATTCCGGTCGAAGTCACAGAAGTACCCGTCGCGCACCGCACCCGTGTCGAGCATCAGGACATCGCCAGTCTGCAACGGGCGTTCATCGGCAGGCGAAATGACGTCGCCATAGCCACCCGGCCCGGCGCCGCCCGCGACATAGCTCACCCAGTCCGCCCCCTCCTGCAAAAGCGCCACCTGGAAATCGCGAAACACCCGGGCGAGAGGCACCCCCTGGCCGGCAAACTCCGGAACCCGGTCGAAAGCGGCATCGGCCACGGCGCAACTGGCGCGGATCTTTGCGATTTCCGCTTCGGACTTGATTTCCCGCACCCGGTAGACGGCCGCAGTGCCATCGATGATCCGGCACGGCGCGATCATGTCCTGCAGCCGCAGGAAATCGGCAACCGGCATGCGCAGATGGCTTTCGAGCCCCATCGGAATGCCGATCCGGCCCGAGGCCGGCACCAGGCCTGTGAGCGTGTCAGCCAGAAGGCTCACCCCGTCATCGACAGGATCGGGCGCATTCCATGTCCTTACGTCCGAAATCCAGCAGCGGCCCATCAGTTCGGTGCCGATCGAGGGGATCACCGCGACAGGATCGCCCTGAGCAGGCACGGCAACGAACCACGGCCGCGCCGGGCTTTCCCAGAACCGGGTGAGAAACCCTGTCGTGTAGAACACATCCGCAGGCGTGGTCAGAAGCAGGGCATCGAGATCATGGCGTGCCATTTCCCGCTGCAGCGCGGTAATGCGGGCGCGGAACTCGGCCGCGGGAAAGACCAGCGATTTTTCACGCATCTTCCGGCCCCTCGCTGAGAATGCACAAGACATGCGCCCCCGGTCCGATGCCGTCAATCCCGGCCAGCAGCGCGGCAATGCCCGCAGCGCCCGACGGCGTCGAGGCAAGCCCGGCCTCGACCACCGCCGCGGTTCCCGCCGCTGCCTCGGCTTCGCTCAGGGTGACGAAAAGATCGGCGTCCCGGGCAAGATCGGCAAGCGCCAGCATCGACGGCGTCTTGCAATCAAGCCGCCCCATGGCCGAGTCCGGCCCTTCGGTGACCACCACCCTGCCTGCGCGAATGCTCTCGATCAGCGCCGGAGCGGCATCAGGCTCAACCACGATCATCTCGGGCGCATCGCCCCAGGCAAGCCGCAATTGCCCGGCCACCGCTGCCGCCAGTCCGCCGACCCCTGCCTGCAACAGCACGTGGCTCGGAATGTCCTCCATCTGCGCCTCGATTTCCGTTGCCATCTGCCTGTAACCTTCCATGACCCTGTAGGGCAATTCGACATAACCGGGCCAGGAACCATCCGACAACAGTGTCCAGCCGTGGGCGTCCGCGGCGCGGGAGGCTGCCTGCATGCTGGCCTCATAGTCGGCCCCGGCCCGCACCACCTGCGCGCCCATTGCCTCCAGCCGCCTGGCGAAGGCTGCCGGCACCGCCTCGGACAGATACACCACTGCCCCGGCACCGAAGACCCGGGCGCCGGCCGCCACCGACATGCCGTGATTGCCGGCGCTGGCCGTCACGTAGGTGCGGCCGGAGAGAGCCGTTCGCAGATCGCCACCCATCGCGGCCGCCTCGCGGGCAATGGCGTAGGCCGCACCCAGCGCCTTGAAGCTGCCAAGCCCCATCCGTTCCCGCTCGTCCTTGATTGTCAGCCGTGCAACACCGGCCGCCCTTGCCAGCTCCGGGCAATCCAGCAAGGGGGTGGGCTGATGTTTCGGACACTGCGCCAGCAAGGCCGCAACGGCCTGCGCATCGACCCCCTGCATCGGCGGAAGGTCCGGCATGCCGGTACCGCGATATCTGTTCTCAAGTGCCTTGGTCATATCCGCCTTCCCTTGGTTATCGTGTCTCAAGGATAGCTGCGGATGACGTGCCGTTTCCCGGAAATCTTCACACCATATGGTCCGGTTTTCAGATCACCATCGCCTTGCCGTGCGGATTTCCGGAACAGATGCCCCATTTTCGCTGGCGCAGAAGCCGGTTTCCGGCAAGTATCGGGCATGGACAGATTTGACGCAGCCATTCTCGATGCCATCCAGACCAACAACCGCCTCACCGCCGAGGCGCTGTCGAAGCTCGTGCATCTGTCGCCTGACAGCTGCCGCAAGCGCCTGGCGAGGTTGCGCACCGAGGGCTATATCGACGCCGACATTGCGGTCCTCAACCCGGCCAGGCTCGGCCGCGGTCTGATTGTCATTGTCGAGGTGGCGCTGACCTCCGAACGGCCCGCCGATCTCGACCGCTTCCGTGAAAAGATGAAGGCAGCACCCGAGGTGATGCAGTGCTACTACATCACCGGGGCCAGCGATTTCCTGCTGATCCTGTCGGCCAGCGACATGGCCGATTACGATGCCTTCACCCGCCGCTATTTCTTCGCCGAGGAAAACATCATGAAGTTCCGCACCAGCGTGGTGATGGACCGGGTCAAGACCGGGTTCTCGATCCCGCTGCCCTTTCTCAATGATGACCGGACGACGCAATAATCCGCTTCTCGGTCAACCGGACGCAAGACCGGACCGAACAGGCATTGGCCCGGGCCACGCCATTGCCGCGGATCATTGCAGGTTCAGTTCCGCCGTCCATCGAGCCAGGCGCGCACCGCGGCCAGCACTGGCAACGCACCGGCGATGTGCGTTGCCGGAAATTCCTGCACGAACTCCTGCATCATCGGCGCTATCGCTCCGATACAGGCATCGCGCATGGCCCGCCCCTGGTCGGTGATGGCGACCCGCTTGGCCCGGCCGTCGCTCGGATCGGGGGAGACCACGACAAGGCCCTTGCCCTCGAGATGCTTCAGTGTCCCGGTCATCGCACCTTTCGTCACCTGCATGGCGCGGGCGATCCGGTGCGGCGTCCAGCCATCACCCAGCCGGCAAAGATGATTGAGCACCGAAAATTGCGCCAGCGTCATGCCCTCCGGCATCGCCTTCTCGAAGGCGTGACCGGAGAGCTGCGAGATGATACCGATCTCGTTGAAGAAGCCGAAAAGGGCTTCCATGTCTTTGGGACCTGCGCTCATGCACTCCTGATCCGGGTTTCGAGTGGCCAGCGCGGCGCCGGCCTGATCCCGGGACCATAGCCCAGACGCACCAACATTTGCAGCGTTTCATTGTCGCCTATTTCAAGCGCCGTGCGCATCTCCACATATTTGCCGGCCATCTCGTCATATTCCTGCAAGGCCTGGCTGAACGGCTGCAGCGCCAGTCCCGCTTCGGTGACGGCGAGATGCATGCGAAGATAGTCGCGTCCCGCGGCAATCTGGTCGGCGCGGCTGTTGCCCGGCGTCGCCAGCCAGAGAAAACCCATCGCGGTGTCGAACTGCACCTTCTGCGCCTTCATTCCTTCGGTAAACACCATCGTGTTCGGGTCGAGCATGGCCTGCCTGTCCATAAGGCCGAGCAGGTCGAGCCCCTCGTTCAGCGGGCCGCCGAGACTGATTCCGTCGGGATTGGCCTCGATCTCGGCCTTGCCGATGCGCATCAGGTCGACGCTCTCCTTCATCGTCCGGTAGGTGCGCAACTCGATCTCCATCGCCTCCCAGGAAAGCGCCCGCAGCGTGGCCACCTCTTTCCCGCCGGTTGCATGGGCAATCCGCGCGGTACGCGCCGCCGCGGCAATAGTGTCAAGCGCCTGGGCGGAAACCGGCCTGGCGGTGTCATAGGCTTCGCGGTTGGTATGACGCGCGAAGACCTGCGCAAACAGCGGATCGCGCGCAACGCCGCTGTCGGCGACAAGGCGGATATGCGCCACCGGACGCCCGTCGAGCATCGGCTGCGGCTCGCCCTCAGGAAACAGGCTCACCTCGGCGCGGTGGCCGGTTTCCGCAGCCGCCATGGAAAGCAGCTCGACAAAGCAGCCAAGCCCGATCGTCAGCTGCCGGTCATAGGGATCGGTTTCGGGCAGCCGCCGCGCGGTGTCGAAATAGAGCTTGATCTCGCCGGGCGTCGAAAGCTCCGCCACCCAGGGCTGACGATTGTGTGGATTGGGGGCAAGGATGGCATGGGCCAGCGCAAAGACGCGCGGATCGCCTTTCGCGCCCGCATCCAGCGCTTTCGCTGCCTCCCACGGCTTGCGCGCGCCCGCCGGGTCGCGGCTCGTGGCCCAGGCGCCGATCCCGCCTGCAGCCAGGATCACACCGCCGCCAAGAATCGTCATGAATTTCCGTCTGCTGGTCATGTTGGGCTCCATATCATTTAGTGTTAAACGAAATATAGTTTATTACTAAACGATATGTCAAGCCTAAACCGGCAGGCCCCGGCGCGGTGACCGGGACCGCATCCACACCCTCTCGCCGAAGCTCACAGATGATTGAAGGCAACGGTTTTCTGGCGGGGCCGCGGCCCAGCCGCCTGCCGCGCCACGGCAAGTCGGCCGGCATGTTGCCAAAAGACCGGTTAGTCGGACCGGCCAAGCCCTTCGAGCCAGCGCACGGTGGCGGGAAGCCGTTCGGGGTGATGCCGCACTTCGAGGATCAGCCGCGGCGTCTCCTCGAGCCCCTCGAGCGCGTCGAGCAGCGGCTGCCAGCTGATCCGGCCCTCGCCCGGATGCCAGTGGCGGTCGGCATAGCCGTCGACATCCTGCAGGTGGACATGGCCCAGATGACCGGCGGCGGCAGCGATGAAGTCATTGACCGGCGGCGCCTGGTAGCGCCCATGCGCGAGATCCGCATGGCCGGTGTCGATCGAGATCTTCAGGTTGGGGTGATCGATCTGCCGCACCAGCTCGACGCGTGTCGCCGGATCGGTATCGTCGATGTTTTCCAGCATCAGCGTGCAGCCGGTCTCGGCGGCGCGCTTGAGCACCGGCTCAAGGCAGTCGGCGGCAGCCGAAAACATCAGCCCCAGGACATCGGGATAGTTCCGGTGGTTGAGCAGGTGCCAGTAGGTGAACGGGCTGTGGATCACCATGTGCGTCGCCGAAAGGCTTTCCGCGATCTCCAGCCCCTTGAGGAAGCGCTCCTGGATGACGGCCCGGATCGCCCGGTCGGGGTTGGACAGATCGAGGCCGAAGAACGGGCCATGGATGCCACGCTCGCCCCGGTGCGGCTCAAGCGCGTTCTGGTACTTGCCGACCAGATCCGAGCAATCGCCGGCGATCACCTCCGGGAAGACGAAATCCTGGATCTCGATCGGCCGGTCGGCCTCGCAGATCCAGTTTCGCAGGGATTGATAGCTGTCGAATTTCACAGCCGCGCCAAAGGTGGAAAGGGTCATCAGAAAATCCTTATTTGATGCCGGCGCGCATGAAGCTCTGCACGAACTGGCGTTGAAACAGCAGGAAGCCAAGCAGAAGCGGCGCGGAGGTCATCAGCGTCGCGGCGTTGATCACCGCCCATTCGGTACCGCTGTCGGTGGTGGCGAAGATCGACAGGCCAACGGTCAGCGGCCGGGTTTCGACGGAATTGGTGATGATCAGCGGCCAGAGGAAATTGTTCCAGTGGTGGCTCACCGAGACCAGCCCGAAGGCGAGCATCGCCGGCTTGCCGAGCGGCACGTAGACCCGCCACAACAGCCCCAGAAGCGAACAGCCTTCCACTCGCGCCGCCTCGTCGAGTTCCTTCGGAATGGTCATGAAGGTCTGCCGCAACAGGAAGATCGCAAAGCCCGAGGCGAAATAGGGCAAGCCTATGGCGATGATCGTGTCGACCAGGCCCAGCGCCCGCATGGTCTTGTAGTTTTCCACCAGCAGGATGTCGGGCATCACCAGGAGCTGCATCAGGATCAGCGTGAACAGGAACGTCTTGCCCGGAAACTCGAGCCGGGCGAAGGCGAAGGCCGCCAGCGTGCACAGCACCAGCTGCGCGCTCAGGATCATCGTCACCAGCACGATGGTGTTGAGGAAATAGCGCGCAAACGGCGCCTGCGACCATGCGGAGGCGAAATTGTCGAGCGTCAGCGGCGCCATCAGCTCGAACCGCGCCTCGAAGGCGGGTGGATGGAACGCGGCCCAGACCGCATAAGCCAGCGGCGCGATCCAGATCAGCGCTAAGAGCGCGCCGCCGCCACGGATCAGCATGCGGTCGAATGTGGTCTCGCCGATCATTTGTAGTGCACCCGTCTGTCAGCCAGGAAGAACTGCCCGATGCCCACCACCGACAGGATGGCAATCAGCACCACCGTCAGCGCGGCGGCATAGGCCGTGTCCCAGAACCTGAAGCCAGTCTCGAAGATGTAGTAGAGAAGCAGCATCGTCGCGCTGTCCGGCCCGCCCTTGGTCATGACGAAGACATGGTCGACCAGGCGGAAGGCGTTGATCACCGCGTTGACCGAGACAAACAGCGTCGTCGGCATGATCAGCGGCAGCGTCACCCTGCGGAAGAAGGTCCACCGGCTGCAGCCCTCGATCGCCGCCGCCTCGCGCAGCGACTGCGGGATCGTCTGCAGCGCGGCGAGGAAGAAGATCATGAAGAACCCCGCCTCCTTCCAGATCGTAACGGCGGCCACCGCATAAAGCGCAGTGTCGGGCTGGCCGACATAATTGGCCGACGGCAGTCCGAAAAAGAGCCTAATCTGGTCGATCAGCCCGAAGCCCGGCGCGTAGAAGAACAGCCAGATATTGGCGACCGCGATCAGCGGCAGCACGGTCGGCGTGAAGAACGCCATCCTGATCAGGCTGACGCCGCGAAACGAGCGGTGCACCAGAAGCGCCATGGCCAGCGACAGCGCGATCGAGGCCGGAATGGTGATCAAAGCATAGATCGCCGAATTGACCATCGCCTTCACGAAGATCGGATCCTCGAGCATCTTCTGATAATTGCCCAGTCCGGTGAACACGGCCGGGCGCCGCCCCTTGGCGGTGGTGAAGAAGCTGTCGATGAGGGTGGTGACGGCGGGCAGATGCGTGAATGCGATCAGGAACACGAACGCAGGCAGCAGCATGAGCCAGGCATGGATCCAGTTGCGGCTGTTCATCTGCGGGTTCTCGGATAGGAAAATGGCGGGGCGCAGATGGCGCGCCCCGCCGGAGTTGAGATTAGCGGTAGGCCGACAGGATGGCGTCCGCCTCGGCCTGGGCGCCGTCAAGCGCTTCCTTGGCCGGCTTCTGGCCGGTGATCGCCGATTCCAGCGCCGAGTTGAGAAGCTGCGTCACCTTCGGTCCCTCGAAGGTCGACAGTTCGGCGACCGCGTAGTCGAGCTGGTCGCGGGCAACGAGTGCCTGCGGGAAGCCCTTGACGTAGTCCTTCATCGTCTCGGTTTCCCAGACATCCGGGCGCGGCGCGACGTAACCGGTCGCGATCGTCCACTTGGCGGCCTGTTCAGGCGCGGTCGCCCACTTGACGAAGTCGGCGGCTGCCTGCAGCTCCTCGTCGGTCGAGCCCTTGAGCAGGTAGAAGTTGCCGCCGCCGGTCGGCGCGCCGTTCTGTGTCAGGCCCGGCAGGAAACCGACGCCGAAATCGAACGGGGCATTGGTGCGCACGTTGGTCAGGTTGCCCGTGGTGGTCCAGATCATCGCGGCCTGGCCTTCGAAGAAGGCCTTCGGCGTGCCGCCCCAGTCGAGGATGCCCGGCGCCATCACGCCGTCGGTCGCCGACAGCTTGACCAGCGATTCGAGCGCGCCCACGGCGGCGTCCGAATTGAAGGTGACGTTCTTGCCGGTGTCATCGGCCAGCAGGCCGCCATTGCCGGCGACGATGCCGGTCCAGAGCCAGGACGGGAAGCCCGACGAACGAATGTGCACGCCCCACTGCGTGACGTTGCCGCTCGCATCCTTGACGGTCAGCTTCTTGCCCATCTCGACCATCTCCGCCCAGTTGGCCGGACCCTTTTCCGGATCGAGACCGGCGGCCGCGAAGGCTTCCTTGTTCCAGTAGAGCACCGGCGTCGAGCGCTGGAACGGGATGCCCCAGGTCTTGCCTTCGGTCTGGCTGTTGGCCATGAACGCCGGGTAGAAGCCGCCGATCCAGTCCTTCTGCTCGTCGGCGGTGACGTAATTGTCCCAGGCGACGATCATGTCTTCGTCGATGAAGGTGTACATGTCGGTCGACAGCGATATGATCAGCTGCGGCGCGTTGCCGCCGCGCACGGCGGTGATCGCCTTGGTGGTGGTGTCGGCATAGGAGCCGGTGTAGATCGCGTCGATCTTCACGCCGGGATTGGCCGCCATATAGTCTTCGGTCAGCGACTGGATCGTGCCGGCAGCGGCGCCGCCGACGGCGACCGGGAAATAGAATTCGAGATCGACGGCATTTGCCTGGGAGGCAAACATCGTCAGCGCCGAAGTCGCCAGAAATACATTAAGCAGTTTCATGGGTCAGGTCCTTCTTGGGGTTGGAAGCGGTGGGATGGTCGAACTGTGTGAGACGGGCGCCGGTGGCCGCATCGAAGATGCTTTCACGCCCTTGAGCCCAGCCAAACGCGAACCGCGCCGGCGGCGGCGGAGCACTGGCAGGCGCGCGCATGATGAAATCCGTGTCGCCCAGCCGGGCGGAGACAAGCCGGTCGGCGCCGAGATACTCGATGCCGCGCGTATCCGCCTCCGGACCGCTTTCGGCGATGTGAATGTCTTCGGGCCGCAGACCGATCAGCTGGGCATCGCCCGCCCCTTGCGGCAGACCGTCCTGCCCTGCGAACAGCCGGCCCGGAAACAGGTTCATCGGCGGCGTTCCGATGAAGCCCGCGGTGAAAATCGTCGCCGGTCGCGCATAGACCTCTTCCGGCGTGCCAACCTGCTCGATCCGGCCGGCATTCATGACGATGATCTTGTCGGCCATCGTCATCGCCTCGATCTGGTCATGGGTGACATAGACCACCGTCAGCCCGAGTTTCTGCTGGATCGCCCGGAGCTCGACGCGCATGTCGGCACGCAGCTTGGCGTCAAGATTGGACAAAGGCTCGTCCATCAGGCAGATCGGCCGCTCGCTGATCACCGCTCGGGCGAGTGCGACGCGCTGCTGCTGACCGCCCGACAGCTCCGACGGCTTGCGCGCCAGCAGGGGCGTGAGCCCCATCATCGCAGCCACCAGGTCGAGCCGCGCCAGCCGCTCCGCTTTCGAGACCTTGCGGACCTTGAGCCCGAAGAGAATGTTCTCGGAGACCGACAGATGCGGAAACAGCGCGTAGGACTGGAACACCATCGACAGGTCGCGCATGCTCGGCGGCCTGTCACCGACATCCTCGCCGCCGATGCGGATTGCTCCGCCGGTCTGCCGGTCAAGCCCGGCAATCAGCCTGAGAAGCGTCGATTTCCCGCAGCCCGACGGCCCCAGCAGCACGGAAAAGTCGCCCGCAGCAAGCGAAACCGAAACATCATCAAGCGCCGCCGTCTGGCCAAAAAGCCGCGACACATTCTCGATCTGGATTTGCGAAGGACTGGTCTGCATGAGCGAGCAGGAACCATTGTTGCGTGAACGCTCGATGACAGGTTTGCGAAGTTTTTGTGTACCCCCGATCGTTTCACACAGCCCCGGCTGAGGTGGTGGGCCCTGCGGGGAAATCCACGGGCCGGAGACACCGGGGATTTACGGCTGTGCAGACGGCATCCGCCACGCTCCGGCATGGGGAAGAGCAGGCGAACAAGACCGAAGAGAACGACGCGCGCGGCGGCAGCGCGACAGGAGTGAAGCGGTGCACAGAGCAAAGAAGCCTTGCGACAGCCTTCATTTTGCCCCCTTCTTAAGGGCTTGTTAACAACTCTTTCCTGACGGAGGTCTTCATGGCGCTCGCCGCATCGCATCGCTTGCAGGACGGCGTCCTCGCTGTCGAAACCATGACGCGCTTTGCGCTTGCTGTCCTGGCTCTTGCCTCAGGCGTCTACACCTATTTGGGTGTCCGCAGCCTGCTCGACGGTTCTCCGACAGCCGTGTTCTTCGCCGCCATCATCTACTCGGCTTCGGTCTCGGTGGCGATCTATGCATTCTGGTCCTACATGGCGCGCTTCTATCCGCATGTCATCGGAGCGTCTTCACGCGGCGCCATGATGGGGGTAATGGCACTCGGCTGCGCCATGATCATCGCCATGTCGAGCTGGCTCAACGCGGCAGCCCTTGCCGGCTCCGCGGCGCTCGAACAGCATCTGGCAGAAACGGTGCAGGATTATACTGCCGACCTCGACCAGGCGCATCAGAACGCGCTGGCCGCGCAAAGCCTGCTGCCCGACATCCAGCGGACATCGGAGCGCTTTTCAAGGCTTGCCGAGGACGAACGCGAGAACGGGGCGTTGACCGGAACCACAGGGTCCGGCAGCGTCGTCCAGCTTCTGTCGCAGATGTCCTCGCAATTGAGCGAACTCGAGGCTGGCGTCCTTGCCTCGCGTGAGCGGGTCACAACCCTCTTCGATGAGGGGCGGAGCCATCTTGCGACCATGCGCACGCTTGTGTCGGCGCCCGGCGCCATCGCACCGCGCAGCGACGACTTCTCCGCCGAGGTCGTCGCCCTTTCCGGCGTCATCACCTCGCTCGAACAGACCTCGATCGCGCCCTCGGTCAAGCGTGCGGCCGAAGACCTGTCGCTCGGTTTCATTGCGCCCGTGGCCGATGGCCGTGCTGCCGATCTTGCCAATCGCCAGGACCAGGTGATGCAGACCATCCGCGCTTCGGTGGCCGCCCAGTCGCAGGTGCTTTCGCAGGCCGCCGATGACATTCTGGCGCGTGAGCCGGTGGCCGAGCGCCGCTTCGTGCCGCTGTCGTCCGCGGAAGCCGTTCTGCGTTATGCCGCCGACTTCATTCCGGCCTGGGCCGGCGCCATCTCCATCGACCTGCTGCCTGCCGTGCTCGTCTTCATCCTGGCAGTCGTTCACGGAGCGATCCGGCGGCAGGAGGAGCGGCTCCCCTTCGCGCAGCGGATCACCGCGGCGGAACTTCTCGAGGCCATGGAAGTCCAGCGCGCGCTCGGCCGGCAGGGGATCGGCATTGAGGAGGCATTGCAGGCAACGGAAAACGAGGACGAGCGCGCGCATACGGATTCCAACATCACCAGCCTCGACACGGCGGCGAAAGCACCCCGCAAGGGACCGCCCGCGTGAAACCCTCCTCACTTGCCCAGCGCTTGAAGAGAGCCTTTCTTACCGCTGACGACGGTCTGCTGATGCGTGGCGCATTCTTCACGCTTCTGGCGGCGGCAGGCGCCTTTCTATTCGTCGATCTCAGGGAAATGACCCAGGCAAGTGCGGCCTTTCCCGGCCATGATCCGATGACGACAGGCGCGCCGGTGCTTCCCCCCGCGCTCACGGATGGCGTTCCGCAAACAGCACCGGTGGACCCGGCGAGTTCGCCCGAAATCCTGCGCCAGCCGATGCGCTTCGAACTCCTGCCCGGGGGCCAGCTCAAGGCGGAAGGCTCGATCGATCCCGGCGCCGCCGGCCGCTTCGCCGAGGAGATCGCGGCGCGCGGCGAGTATGTGAAAGAGGTGACCCTGAATTCGCCCGGCGGCTCTGTCGCCGATGCGCTGGCGATGTCGGCGCTGATCCGCGAAAAGGGCCTGAACACCAAAGTGGCGACGAAGGCGCTCTGCGCCTCCTCCTGCCCGCTGGTCTTTGCCGGCGGCGTCGCGCGCGAGGCGGAACAGGACGCCATTCTCGGCGTCCATCAGGTCTTCAATGGCAGCCAGGATCAGCCCTCTCCCGAGCAGGCCATGTCCGGCGCCCAGAGCACGACCGCGCGCATCGCCCGCCATCTCGACGAGATGGGCATCGGCAACGGCCTCTGGATCCACGCCCTGGAAACCCCGCCCGACCGGCTTTACTACCTCACGCCTCAGGAGATGGCGGACTACAAGCTGACGACAGCCCCGGTGGCGACGGCGAAAAAGGCGGATTAGTGGGGCACTGCGCGAGCGAGTGCCGGCGGCTTGAATGGAGTCTGAAACATATAGCACGCCGTGGATATACCGCGCACTTCAGTGGTCATTGAAATGCAGCTGATACCCTTACGCTTTCGACCCGGAGTGGACGTTCGTGCCGAACGAAAAGAATGTTCTGAATGAGCCCATTCCAGTCCTTCGCCTCCCCCAAGTGAAATGGTAAAATCGGCAAAACCGCTTGCAGACCGGGACGTGGGCGCTGCTGCGCAGCGTTATCAGATCAGTCATTCGTGCGTCAGCCGGGCGACAATGCGATTGCACGGGCCGTGGCCGGACGGGCGACGTTGCGTTTGATCCACGCCATGACATTGGTGCAGTTGGTCAGGCGCTCATCTTCCATCATCGGGGCCATACCCGCCCAGACGACAGCAGCCATATCGGCAATGGAATATTCACCGGCGATATAGTCGCAGCCTTCCAGCTGTCGGTCGAGAACGCCAAACAAGCGCGCGGTTTCGTTCCCGTAGCGGGTCTCGCCATAGGGGACTTTTTCTTTCAGACCGCGAAAATGGTTGGCTTGTCCCATCATCGGGCCCAGCCCGCCAATCTGCCAGTGCAACCATTGCGCCACGGCCATGCGCTCTTGCAAGGTATTGCCCCCGAACCTGCCTGTTCTTTCTGCCAGATATTGCAGAATCGCGCCCGACTCCATCAGGCTGATCCCGGTCTCGTGGTCAACGATTGCGGGGATTTTTCCATTGGGCGAGATCTTCAGATACTCCAGATCATGCTGTTCGCCGGACCCGATATTTACCCAGTTGATCTCATAGTCGAGGCCCATTTCCTCAAGTGCGATGGCTACTTTGTAGCCATTGGGTGTGCCCCACAGATATGCAGTGATCATTTGGACTTCTCTTTCAGCTTGAAGGTTTGGACAGCTTTCGCCGAGGCGACCAGTGCGTCCTTTACCGGAATGAATTTGAACCCGAAGGTCTTCTCTGCCTTTGCACCAGAGACGGCGAGGGTACGACCAACATTCGCGAGAACCCCTTGGACGTCCCTGGAAAACAGCCCCACGATCCAGAGCAGCCAGACGGGAGCTTCACGGCCCGGCGTCTTGAGCGCGGAATCCCATGCCTTCAGCATCCGCCCAAGTTCAAGCAAGCGATGCGTCCCGCTCGCGGCGGCGAAACGCTCGCCCTTGGTGGCCTCCAGATCGATGGCCGCAACATGCATCCGCGCCACATCCCTTACATCCACCGCGACCATGTCCATCGGCGGGGCCATCGGAACCTTGCCGGTCATGAGCTGCTCGACCAGTTCAAGCGACGATCCGTAGCGCGCGTCCATTGGCGGTCCAAAGACAGCACCGGGGTTGATGGTGGTCAGCGCGATATCCGGGTTTTCATCGACAAAGTCCCAAGCCGCTTTTTCGGCAAGTGTCTTGGACGCTTCATAGGCCCCGACGGACGGATCATCCGGACTTGTCCAGTTGGTCTCGTCCGAGGGCTGCATCTTCGGCTTACCCGCCTGTTTGTAGATCGCGGCGCAGGAGGATGTGAGGATAACCCGCTTTATGCCGGCCTCCTTTGCTGCGCGCATTGCGCGGAGCGTGCCATCGACCGCCGGGCGGATCAGGTCTTGCGGATCTTTGGGCTCTGTAAGCGGAAATGGCGAGGCCGTGTGCATCAAGACATCACAGCCTTGCAACGCATCCTGCCAGCCTTCGTCCTTGGTCAGGTCCAATGTGGCAAACTCCAGTGACGCGTCTGGAAATAGGCCCTGCAACTCCTCCTTGCGCTTGTCGGACCGGATCGAGGCGCGGACCTGATAGCCTTGTGCCAGCAATTCGCGCAGGATGTGTTTGGCTATAAAACCGGACGCACCGGTCAAGAAAACCTTCGTCATTTGAATACTCCCTTGAATTTTCGATAATGGCGGAGCCTAGACCGACTATTCGGACAAAGCCTCGATCAGCAGATCCGAGAAAAGCCGCGTACTGTGCTGCTGTTGGCCAGTGATGATCTGCCCGTCGCGGATTGCGAAAGGTGCAAGAGGAGCGGCGGACTCGAAGGTGGTGCTCGGGTTCTTCTTTGCCTCGGTCTCGATGGTGAATTCGTTCACCGTCGTTCCAAGCGCCGCGTTCATCATTTCCTCTTCACTGTCGGGATAGCCGGTCCAAGTCTTGCCGTCCGCCATCAGCGTGCCGTCGCTGAGCGTCGTCCAGAGCATCAGGCAGGTGCCGTGGCAAATCATACCGATGATCTTGCCGCTTTCGTAGAAATCAGCGATCAGCTTGTGGAGCGCCATGTCGTCCTTGAAAGTGATCAGCGGACCGCCACCGCCTGCAACGCAAACCGCATCATAATGGCTGACATCGACATCTGCGATTGAAGGCGTATTCTCCATCAGCTTGCTGAAGCTCGCGTGGTATTTGAATCCAAGCGTGATCAGGTCGTTGGGGTATTGCGTCATCTCGTTTTCAGGATCCGAGAACCCGTCAAACTCAACTTTTCCCCCTTTGGGCGAGACGATGTCGACCGTGCAGCCAGCCTGCATAAGGTCAAAGAATGGGCCGGTCATTTCCTCGGCGAAGAAACCGACCGGAAACCCCATCAGTGTGGCGGGGTTCGAGACGATGTAGAGGACTCTCTTGCCGGCCACGTCGGCATGGGCATGTCGGCGAACAACAAAAGTCGTGGTCATGTTTCCTCACTGAGATCGGTTGCGTTGATCTCAACTTGGGTGTTCCCGTCTCACCAGTCACTCGCAGGCCGCGCCAGAACACTTGCGATACGTGCCAACGTCTTAGGCACGCATCCGCTGAGCCTCGCGCCATGCCTCCGGCGTGGCATCGGTCCAGCGCCGAAACGCCCGGAAGAACGAGTTCGGGTCCTCGAAGCCAAGCAGGAACCTGACCTCGGCCGCACTCAGTGTTGTGTTCTTCAGGTAATGCTGGGCCAGTCTCATGCGCGCGGAATTGAGGACATCCAACCAGGTTGTCCCTTCTTCGGACAACCGCCGTTGCAGGGACCGGCGGCTGACCGCGAGTTCGCTGGCCACATCGTCGATCTGGGTCCGCCCGCTCGGCAGCAGTTCCAAAAGCGTGTTCTCGATCCGGGCACGGGTACTCAGGTCTTCGCGGGCATCCTCCATCCGGCGGCGCAAGCCGGGCTCGAACGATTGCCACATCTGATTGTCCTGGGTCAGGAACGGTCGCATGGCATCGATGGGATCGAGGCTGAAGGATGCAGCGTCACCATAGGAGATCCCGCTTCCAAACCAGTCTTCGAAGGCAGAGGTCTCTTGGAGTGTCGATGGCAGGAAAACAGCCTTCGGTACAACGCGCCAACGTGTAGCGCGACGCAGCAAATTGACGAGGAAAACGATCTCGGTTGCCGCAAGCGTCGTTGGCAAATCGGGGCGATACTTGCATCGGTAAGTAAACCGCGTAGCAGTGGACATCACCTCAACATCAAGGCTGAAGGCTCCCACAAGGCGTTTGAACTCGCCGAGCCGCTGTCCCGCCACGGTCATATTGGGCGCGCACATGGCCGCAAAGAAGGCAGGATCGAAGAACTCGCTCGCCTCGATCTGACCGAGTTTCAGCGCCAGTGTCGGTGATTGCGCCTCAGCGTCAAAGCTTTCCCAAAGTGCATAGAATTCATCCAGCGTGATACGGCTGCCATCACCGTCCAATAGCCCGCTTGGCAGGCCCGCACGGCGCAAGACAGCCACGGCGTTGAGGCCAAGATCGGCCAGCATCAGCCGCCAGACTTTTCCCACATGTACCGTCGGATGGTCGGATGATCGCTGCATAGGTCCCTCCAGTGGTCCACAGATACAGTGAAGGTGTCTTCCAGCCAAATGCATTACACGCCAAGCCACTTGCCAGATGTGCCATCGCATCTGTCTATCGCTCGACCTGCATCACCGGTGGCGCGAGCAATCCCCCCAAAAACAAAAAGGCCCGGACGCCAAATGTCCGGGCCTTTCCTGATGCCGGGGGAGAGGTCATTTATCCCCCGGCGGTATGAGTCACGCGGCGGGCTTACTTGTAGCCGACCTCGTTGTAGATTTCCTGGGCGCGGGCCTGGTTCTTGCCGAGCTCGTTGAGGTTGAGCGTGTCGGCGGTGAATTCGCCCAGGCCCTCGACCACCGAGGAGGCCGCCACCGATGGCACCACCGGATACTCGTTGTTGCCGTTGGCGAAATAGGACTGCGCCGAATCCGAGGTGAAGTATTCGAGCAGCTTGACCGCGTTGTCGCGGTTGGGCGCATTCGCAGCGACGCCGGCGCCGGAAATGTTGACATGGGTGCCGTTGCCGCCCTGGTCGGGGAAGACGATGCCGATCTTGTCAATGCCCTCGGTCAGCCCGTCGACCTGGCCGGCGACGCCACGGGCAAAGTAGTAGGTGTTGGCGACCGCAATGGCGCATTCGCCCGAGACGATGCCCTTGAGCTGGTCGGTGTCGCCGCCCTGCGGATCACGCGCCAGATTGTCCTTCAGTCCCTGCGCCCAGGTCTTCGCGGCCTCGTCGCCATTGTGCGCGATATAGGCGCCCATCAGCGACAGCATGTAGATGTTGGAGCCGGTGCGGGTGCAGACCAGGCCCTTGTATTTCGGGTCGGCCAGCGCCGCGTAGGTCTGCGGCGGCTCGCTCACCTTGTCCTTGTCGTAGAAGATGACGCGGGCGCGCTTGGAAATGCCGAACCAGTGGCCGTCGGGATGGCGCAGGCTGTCGGGAATGCGCTCATTGAGCACCTCGGAATCGACCGCCTGGAACAGGCCTGCCTCGTCGGCGCGCCACAACCGGCCCGCATCGGCGGTGATGAACACGTCCGCCGGGCTGTTGGCGCCCTCGGCCTTCATCCGCTCGATCAGTTCGTCTTCCTTGCCCTCGATCAGGTTGATCTCGATGCCGGTGGCTTCGGTGAAATCGCTGTAGAGCCGCTCGTCGGTGTCATAGTGACGCGACGAATAGATGTTGACGACATCATCGGCCTGGGCCGGTGCAGCGAACGCTGCAAAGGTTGCGACGGAAGCAAGAAGCGTGATCATGCGCGGTGCCGAAATGGCCATTGGGAACCTCCCTGGGTTTGAAAATGTAAACATGACAGTTGCAATCATGTTTATTCAGCCCCCGAAATCCTGTCAACCGACCGCCAGGCAATAAGTTGAGCTTTTGAGAAAACTTTTTCGGGGCCCATGCACGGCAGCCAACCATTCAACAGCGGAACGAGCGCCCCCAGATTTTCACCTCAGCGCGCCCGCGCGTCGAACCGACCGGAACCGGTGCTTGGCGAGGCAAGCGAAGCCGAAACCGGGTGCAGCGTTGACCGTCTCCTCACCAAGCAGGCCCTCGGGCAAAGCGCTGGCCGGGACAGATCGGCCCCCGGGCAGCCCGATCGGACGACAGCCTGCAACCACGAAAACCGTTCCTCGAAATCTCACGCCATCGTGACTAGACGACCGGTCTATTTTTGCCTATGTCGCCATCATGAACGCACCGAAGAAATCAGACCTGACCCGCTCGCGCATCCTCTCGCAAGGCCGCGCCCTGGTGCTCGCCCAGGGTTTCGGCGGCCTCGGACTGACCGAGCTGCTCACCGCCTCCGGCGTGCCCAAGGGGTCGTTCTACCACTACTTCGGCTCCAAGGAGGCCTTCGGCTGCGACATGCTCCACGCCTATGTCGAGGACTACCTTGCAGCCCTCGACGCCATCATCGCCCGTCCGCAACCCGCTGCCGAACGTCTCGACAGTTTCTTCAGCGCAGCACTTGCAGGCGATGCCGGATCGATGGCCGACCGCTGCCTGGTGGTCAAGCTTGCCGCCGAGATTGCCGACCTGTCGGAGAACATGCGCAAGATCCTCGACGAGGGCGTCGCCGCCGTCTGCGGCCGGCTTGCGATCCTGTTGCGCCAGGGCGCCGGGGACGGCTCGGTCGTCCCGCAACCGGACCCCGAGACGGCCGCCGCCCTGCTCTACAGCCAGTGGCTGGGAGCCGCGATCATTGCGAAGCTCTCGCGGCGGCCCGAACCGCTTGAACAGGCGCTCGCCGACACCAGGCGCCGGTTCTTCGCCTGAAGCCCCATCTTCTTTCCATCGCGAAATCCTGCACGAAGCAGGCAAACCAAAGGAATTTGTCATGAAAGCTGCAACCTACACGCAATTCGGCGATCCCGCCGAGGTCCTGATCGTCAAGGATGTGCCCCGTCCCGAGGCCAAACCCGGCGAGGTGCTGATCCGCACGATCCTGTCGCCGATCCACAATCACGACCTCTGGACCATCCGCGGTACCTATGGCTACAAGCCCGAGCTGCCGGCGCTGGGCGGCTCCGAAGCGGTCGGCATTATCGAGGCGGTCGGCGAAGGCGTCGATGCGGCCATGATCGGCAAGCGCGTCGTCAATGCCGGCAAGATCGGCTCCTGGGCCGAGTATTTCACCGCCTCCGCCGCCGGCGTGCTGCCGCTGCCGGACGTGATTTCCGACGAGGCCGGCGCGCAGCTGATCGCCATGCCGTTCAGCGCCATCTCGCTGCTCGAATTCCTTGACGTGAAGGAAGGCGACACCGTCATCCAGACCGCCGCCAACGGCGCCGTTGGCAAGATCTTTGCCGATCTCGCCCGCGCCCGCGGCATCCGCACCGTCAACCTGGTCCGCCGCGCCGGGGCCGTCGCCGAACTCGAAGCCTTGGGCATGGAAAACGTGCTGTCGACCGATCAGGACGGCTGGCGCAAGCGCGCCCGCGAGATCGTCGGCAGGGACGGCGCGCAGGCCGCCATTGATTCGGTCGGCGGGCCGATCGTCGCCGACATCGCCGACCTGCTCGGCGTGGGTGGCCTGCTGGTGGTCTTCGGCACCGCCACAGGCCAGCCGCTCGAACTGCGCGCCGGCTCGATGATCACCAACCACCTGACCGTCAAGGGTTTCTGGGGTTCCCGCGTCTCAAGCGAGATGGCCGCCGACGAAAAGGTCCGCCTGATCACCGAACTGGTCACACTCGCTGCCCACGGCAAGATGAAGCTGCCCTCGGGCGGAGAGTTCAGCCTCGACAACGTCACTGACGCGGTCAAGGCCTCGCTGACCCCGGGCAAATCGGGCAAGGTCCTGATCCGGCCCTGATCTGCTGCATGATGAAAGCGCCCGCGCCGGATGCTCTCCGGCGCGGGCCTTTCCTGAACTAGCTACCGCCCGACCTGTTCCTCCAGCCGGTCGGTTGCCGGCGGCGGCGTCCGTGACAGCGCGGCGATCCGGGCATGCAGCTCCGGCGTCATCTCGACCTCGACCGAGGCCAGCGACGGCTGCAGCTGCTCCACAGTGCGCGCACCGAAGATCGGGCTGGTCACCGCCGGATGCGCGCCGGCCCAGGCGACCGCCAGCGAGACCGGATGCACGCCGAGCTCGTCCGCCAGGCTGGTGAACGCCTCCGCCGTGTCGACAAACCACGCCTCGCTGTAGCGGGTCGCATATTTGTCGTTGCTGACGACTCGCCCGACGTCGGGCCGCCGGCCCTTGCCGTACTTGCCGCTCAACAGCCCTGCCGCCACCGCCGAATAGCTGATCACCCCAAGCTCCTCCGCCATTGCCAGCGGAAAGATCTCGACCTCGGCCTGCCGCTTGACCAGCGAATACATCGGCTGCAGCACATCAAACCGCGGCCAGCCGTGCTTTTCCGAAATCCCCAGCCCCCTGGCGATCTGCCAGGCCGCGTAATTGCTGGCGCCGAGATAGAGCACCTTGCCGTCCGCCACGAGTTGCTCGAGCGCCCTCAAGGTTTCCTCGAGCGGCACCGTGGCATCCCAGTGATGCATGAACAGCACGTCGAGCCGGTCGGTGCAAAGCCGTTTCAGGCTTGCCTCCACCGACTGCAGGATGTTGCGCCGGCTGGCGCCGCGGGCATTGATGTCACCCCCCATCGCGCCAAAGCATTTCGACGTGATCACCAGCTCGTCCCGGCTGCCCTTGATCAGCTTGCCGAGAATGGTTTCGGCCGCCCCGTCGGAATAGACATTGGCGCAATCGAAGAAATTGATCCCGGCATCAAGGCAGGCGGCAAACATCCGCCCCGATTCCCCGGCGTCCGCATCTCCGCCGAACGACATCGTGCCAAAGCACAGTTGCGACACCTGAACGCCTGTCCGGCCAAGCTGCTTGTACTTCATTTCGCTTCCACCCTCGCCTGTTCAATCTTCCATCCACGACCGGTCACCGGTTCCCGGCCTCAACCGGCCATCGGATCCCGGTTCCAGTTCTTGTAGATCAGGTAGCGCGCAGGCGTGGCGCCCAGCGCCCCGAACCATTGCGGGCAATAGGGACCCATCCAGATCACGTCACCCGCCGCCACCGGAAACCAGTCGTCATCGAGCCTGTAGACACCGCCGCCATCGAGCATCAGTAGGCCGTGCTCGACAAAATGCGTCTCCACGTAAGCCAGGCTGCCGCCCGGCTGGAACTCCATCACGTTGATCTCGCAGTCAAACCGCTCATCCACCGGGATGAGCTTGCGCACCGAAAGCAGGCCGTCCTCCGACATCGGCCTCGATGGCTGCTTTCCCACCGAGCCGATGACAAGGTCCGGATGCGCAGCACCTTCGAGCGGCACGAACATCTTTTCCAGCACCATCAGCCGCGCAACGCTCACGGCTTCGATATGGTGTGCCGTCCCGGCGGGAACCAGCGCGTAGTCCTCCGCCTCGAGCCGGTGCGCCTCACCACCGAGAGTGAGCGTGACCGCCCCTTCGAGCACGAACACGAACCGCTCGACGCCTTCCCCCGGCGCCTGCGCCGCGGCACCTTCGGGCATGCCGGCGAAAAACTGCACGAACCGCGCCCCCATATGCGGCGAGATCACCACCACGATCCGCGCGCCCGGCCAGCCCGGTATCGGCGTGACTTCGTGGCTATCGGCCGAGATCAGCGCATGCCGCCGCCCGACAACCGAGCGGGTTTCACCAAATTGTCGTCTCACGGCATATCCTTCTGAAGGGCATCCGGGGACCGGAGAGCCGGTCCCGCGTGCGAATCCGGGCAGGCCTGTATAAAAGCACCAAGTGGTGCGAATGGCGACCCGCCGCCATCAAACTTCCCACGCAAACACGAGACCCGCCGGACAGTCGCAGCATCACCCACCACCCGTGCTTGCATCCGCGCCGGCAAGCTGCAAAAGTCGGAGCAGCGGATTGATTGTAAGTTTCTGCTTACTTATTTGCTGCCACCACCGGAGACCGGACATGACGCGGACTGAAGAGAAAACCGGCTTTGTCGGCGTCGGCCTGATGGGCCACGGCATGGCGAAGAACATTGTGGAGAAGGGCTACCCGCTGACGGTGATCGCCCACCGCAACCGCGCCCCTGTCGAGGATCTGGTTTCGCGCGGCGCCACCGAGGCGAAGTCGATGCAGGAACTGGCAAGCGCCTGCTCCGTCATCTTCCTCTGCCTGACGGGATCGCCGCAGGTCGCAGAAGCGGTCGCAGCGCTGAAGCCGGGCCTGGCCAAGGGCAGCGTCATTGTCGATTGCTCGACCAGCGATCCGACAGTGACCGAGCGGCTGGCGGCGGAGCTGGCCGAAATCGGCGTTGCCTTTGCCGACGCCCCGCTCAGCCGCACGCCGAAGGAAGCCTGGGAAGGCACGCTCGACTGCATGGTCGGCGCCGATGAAGCGACCTTTGCCCGCGTCGAACCGGTGATTGCCACCTGGGCCGCCAAGATTGTCCGCGTCGGCGGTCTCGGCGATGGCCACCGGATGAAGCTGCTCAACAACTTCATCTCTCTCGGCTACGCGGCGATCTATTCGGAAGCGCTTGCCATGTCGAAAAAGGTCGGCATTCCGATTGCCGAATTCGACAAGGTGATCCGCGGCGGGCGGATGGACTGCGGCTTCTACCAGACCTTCATGGGCTACGCGCTGGAGGGCAACCGGGAATCCCACAAGTTCACGCTGATCAATGCCTACAAGGACATCCGCTACGTCGAATCCATGGCCAATGCGGCCACCGTCGCCACGCCGATGGCAAGCGCCATCAAGAATTCCTTCGCCACCGCCGTCAACACGGGCGGCGACGGGCCGGAAGACTATCTGCCGCATCTGGCCGATTTCGTCGCCAGGGCAAACGGGATCGGGTAGCCGGCAGCACACAGCAGATCAGGCACAGGAGACACAGCCGGTCTGACAGCAAGCCACCGCGCCTTGCAACCTGTCAGGCCACCCAATTCCTGCCCCGCATCAGCGATGAACTGTTGGGAGCGTTCCGCCGCAAGCCGGAATCAGTCACCATCACCCAGATATCTGCCGCTTGAACCACCGCCTCCACATCCGACTGCCGTCACAGCCGTTGCCGCCAATGCCCCGAGCAGGACCAGGCGCGACCGCTCGACCTTGCTTTCGGCATTTGCAGGCTTGGCGGTCCCGTTTGAAGTTGATTTCACCATGCTCGAACTCCTTTTGAGGAATACTCGATCTTGACGGGAGCAAGTGTAGGACCATCACGCCGCTTTCACAAATCAGCCGCGCCAAGGTCTTGGGCAAGGTCTTGGGGAGAGCGCTCGCTTCCCAGTTAGACTGCGCTGCGAAGAACAGGCAGAGAGCGAGGCAACACATTGTTTACAAAAGACTTATAAAAGAATTGCTGAAACCTGGTCGGGTCATCTGCCGGCCGGGTCGTTTCAACAGGTTGAACTTGGCGCAAAGACGCCCAAAAAGGTAGCCTTATGCGTTTTTTTGCCCTGTGGAACCCCTTCGTCTTCGTCGGATATGACATCGCGTCGAAGCAGCAGATCAAGGAAACGGTCCGCGAACTCTACAGCAGCAAGCCCCATCTCACCGCAACGATCGGCTTCGGCTTCGCCGGCCTCAGCGCCGCCTTGTCAGGCGCAGTCTGGACCGGCGCCGTGGCGACGCTGATTGTGCTGGCATGCATGATGTTCCGTGTCTGGATGGAACACCATTTCCGCGCCCGCAGCTCCGAGGATGTGGGAGAAAAATGGGTCCGGCTTTTTGTCTTCGGCTCGCTGCTCTCGGGCTTTGGCTGGGGCCTGTCCGGTGCGCTTCTGCTTTACGGCACATCGGCGGAAACCCAGGCCATCACCATGGGCATTGCCTGTGCGATCCTGCAGGGGGCCGCCGGCAGGGCCTACATGACGCCGGGAACGGCACTCATCAACATCTCCCTGGTCATCGGCCAGATGAGCATCGGAGCCTTTGCCGAGGGCAATTACATCTACGTTCCCGCTTTCCTGCTGTATTTCACCTTTCTCGCATCGTTCATCCAGCAGATGGTGGACAACCGGCTGCGTCAGCTCAATGCCGAACAGACCGCCGAGCGGCTCTTCAGGGAGATCACCGAAAAGAACGAATTGCTCCGCATCGCCAACGAAAGACTTGCGACCAAGGCCTATGAGGATCCGCTGACCGGCCTCGCCAACCGGCGCAAGTTCGATCTTGCGCTTGCCGAGAGCCTGGCTGCCAGCAATGACACCGGTTCGACGATCTCGTTGATGATGATCGATGTCGATCATTTCAAGGCCTTCAACGACACCTACGGCCACCAGTCCGGAGACGAATGCCTGCAACTCATCGCGCGGGCGATCGGCAGCAGCCTCGCCGGCAGGGACAGCCTCGTCGCCCGCTACGGTGGCGAGGAGTTCGTGGTCATCGTGCGGGGTGAGGCGCCGGAGATGGCAATCGCCATAGCCGAACGCATCTGCCTGGCCGTGCGGCTCACCTCCCTTGACGCCCTGCCCAACGCGCCGCCGCGGCAGACAATCAGCATCGGCCTGGTCTCGAGCCGGGCCGACACTCCTGAAACCCGCGAAGCCATGCTCGCCGCCGCGGACGCCGCTCTCTACAAAGCCAAGAAGGGCGGCCGGAACCGCGTCTGCGTCCACCCGGGCCGGGGCCAGGAACAGGACACGGTCGTGCCCTTCGACGCGGCGAAACAGGCTTGAACCCCACACCGGGCCCCGCTGTTCGGACGCGGCCTTTGCCGTGGCTAGCCACCTGCCGCGACGCCCCGGTTTCGTTGCGGCAGGACTGACCCCGCTCCGGAGCGGGGTCAATGGCGATGCAAGGCCCTCAGTCCCGTCCCGCTTGCAGGATGGCTGCCGCAAGTGCTGCTGGATCGGTGAAGCAGAGCTCGTGGCTGCCAGGGATCTGCACCAGCCGGAACAGGCCGAGTTTTTCCGACAGCCGCGGATGCCAGCCCAGCCCCTGCGGCAGCGCCGTGTCCTCGGTGCAGTTGATGTAGGATTTGGCGATCTCCATCTCGGCCGGGTTTTTCTTGAGCCCGATCCTGTCGGTGAAGGTCGCATAGGGATGCGGGTTGAGCCTGTTGAAGGCGGCCTCGGCCTCCTCGCCGCTGGCATCGTTCATGAAGGCTTCGCGCCAGATCGGATAGGGCAGCATCACGCTGTTGTCGGAGCTTTCCGAACTCACCGCGTCGAACAGCCCGACATAATGCGCGGGCACCATGTCGTTGAGGCATTCGCCGTCATTGGGCACGAAGGCGTTCCAGTAAACCAGCCGCCGGATGCGGCCGGGCACGCGGTCGGCGGCCCCGGTGATCACCATGCCGCCATAGGAATGGCCGAGCAGAACGATGTCAGTGAGGTCATTGTCCTCGAGATAGGTGACCAGCGACGCGATCGCCGCATCGAGCCCCAGCGTGCGCGCGTCGCCCGGCCGGTTGCCGGCAAGCGTCGGGCAATGCACCTCGTGGCCTGCCGCCCGGATCGGTGCCGCCACCGCCTCGAAAAGCTCACCCGTGTGCCATGCGCCATGAACAAGTACGTAAGTCGCCATTTCCAATTTCCTCCCTTTGGCGTTAGTCTAGGGACGCTACCGAGGCGGGAAAATCGCGACAATGGACCAGGGTGAACAGACATGGTCTGAGACTGCACAGCCGGCCGGGCCGCGCATCTGGCGGACCACGGAAGTCGCTGCCTGCGACGCTTTCGATTACTACCGCGAGGGCATCTGCTCGGCCTTCATGCCGCTCAGGCCCGAGCTTGACCGCTCGCTCCGGCACAGTTTCCGGGCCACCCATTATGCCTATGGCATCGGCGCGGGCACCCTCAACCTCGTCACCGCGCAATCGCACCTTGTGCAAAAGGGCCGGGCCGAGATCGCCGCCTCCGCCGAGGATTGCTATTATCTCAATCTGCAGATTTCCGGCGAGTGCCGGATCGCCCAGAACGGTGCGGACATCGTGCTCGGCCCCGGCGATGTCGGCCTGTTCGACAGCGCCCGCGTTTTCAGCCTGCACCACGAGCGCTTTCCCCAGCTGAAGGTCGCCTCGCTGATGCTGCCCAGGCAGGCCATGGAGGTGGGCATAGCGGGCTGGCCGGGCAGAACGCCGGAACTCCTGTCACGCCACCCGGTCTATGGCCGGCTGATCGCGGAAGCCATGCAGACGCTGGTGGAAACGGCTGCAGCGGGCGCCCAAGCCGATCTTGAAGACCTGCAGATGCTGATTGCCTCGCTGGTCAACCTGGCGGGCCGCCAGGCCTCCGGTCCGAACGCTCTGCCTGACGGCCCAATCGCCGCGCTGAGAGAAAGCACGCGGCCCGATGACAGCCCCCGCAGTGCGGCGCACTTGCTCAGAATCAAGCGCATCATCCGCGCCCGCTGCACCACGCCGGGCTATTCGGTTGCGGCCTGCGCCGCCGAGGCCGGACTGTCGGAACGCTACATCCATCGCCTGTTCGAGGCTGACGAGGACAGCTTCGGCACCTACCTGATCAACCAGCGCCTGAACGCCGCAACCCGCATGCTGCGCCACCCCGGCTCCGCCCACCTGCCGCTCGCCACGATTGCCCTTGAAGCCGGCTTCGCCGACCCCTCCCACTTCACCCGCGCCTTCCGCGCCCGCCACGGCATGACACCCGGGGATTGGCGGCGGAGGGGGTGAAGGGGTTTGGCATTTGGGAAATGGTAGGGTTGGAGGGACAAGCAGGCGGCCATAAAGAACTGCTCCTTGTCAGCAACTTTCCTTAAGCGCTCGACAGAACCGTCCACGTAAAGAACCTGCTTCAACTTCCGTCTATCTTCAGCAAGCAGGAGCACCGCGGCGAGACCGGAAAAAAGAAATTTCGACCGAACGCTTGAGAGATAAACCGGCTTTTCGGGCGCTTATCCCCAGAATCCCAGTCCGTGGAGGAAGGTCCGGGCCGGTTTTTGTTGCCTTTATGGGGCATGATCTGCGAGATTCGCTAAGTTGCTTCGAAAAGCAACGAGGTCCGGAAAGGTTGCACCCCAACCGGACCTCAATGGCAAGGCCAACGCCCTTCCCTGTCGGGTAGCGTCGGAATTGCGGAAAGTCGGACCGTTTGGCCCTCCCTTTGCAAGGCAAGCTTAACGGTCCCGGCTCTCTCCTTCAACTACAAAAAGACAGGGAGAAAGGCTGATTATCCACGATGGAAATCAGGATCACTATTGTTCCGAAGCGGCGCTCGCCGAAGGTTTCGGAGGAAATGGCCGGACGCATCAGGGCCCTCTATCGGTTGGGCTATACCCAGCACGATATTGCGGCCTTGGTGGGGATCAACCAAGGCCGCGTTTCCGAAGTGGTGAACTTCAAGGTTCATCCAAAGGTACCGCCCGCTCAGGGCGAACTCTTCTGATAGCTGTAGGCTGGCCCGCTTCGGCGGGCCGGTTCTTTTCAGCCACCCCCGTGGCAAGTTCGCCGATGGCTAGCCAGCCTTTAGCACGTTGATTTGTAAGGTGTCTGGTAGGCCTGGAGGGATTCGAACCCCCAACCAAGCGGTTATGAGCCGCCGGCTCTAACCGTTGAGCTACAGGCCTTCCTTGCGGGTGCGGCGCCTTGGATCGACCCTGTTGCGGGCGGAGCAAGCCGCCGTTTGCAGGACCGGATGCGCCGTCCGGATGCTGGCGGTTTAGCCCAAATCAAATGCGGCGACAAGACGTGCCGGCACGACATCCTCAAGCGGCCGCAGGGAGGACCGGGCATGGACGGCGCGCCGCCTTCCCCATCGGCAGAGCGCCGCCGCAATGCGTCCACATTCGCTCGCCATGACTTTCGCTGTCGGGACATCACAGCGCTTGCGCTTCCAGCCGGATGCGCAATGCAGGTTGCAACCCTATGAATTGATGCATGGACGTCATCGGACAAATGGTAGATTCGAACGCAACATGCATCAGGTACCAGATCGGAGATTTTTCATGACCTCATCCTTCCACGCCCGCCGCCGCATGGCTGTCGCCGGCGCACTCTCCGCGCTCATGCTCACCGCGGCCCCCGCGGCCTTTGCCGATGATGTCCGCGCGCCGCAGCCCGGCGTGATTTCCGTCTCCGGCGAGGGCGTGGCGGCGGTGGCGCCCGACATGGCGGTGATCTCGCTCACCGTGCTGCGCGAGGCCGAGACGGCACGCGAGGCGCTTGACGCCAACAACGCCGCGATGAGCGATGTGCTTGCCGCGATGAAGGCCGAGGGCATTGCCGAGCGCGACCTGCAGACCGGTGGCTTTTCGATCCAGCCGCGATGGGTCTACCCTGAAAACCGGGACGGCGAGACCCGCGAGCCGCGGATCGTCGGCTACACCGTCAACAACACGCTGACCGTGCGCATACGCGATCTGAGCCGGCTCGGCGCCATTCTCGACACCTCCGTCAGCCTCGGCGTCAACCAGGGCGGCAACATCATCTTCACCAATGATGACAAGGACAAGATCCGCGAAGCGGCCCGCCTCGACGCGGTCGCCAATGCCAGGGCCAAGGCCCAGGCGATGACCAGCGCGCTGGGCGTGGGTCTGGGCCGCATCACCCAGATTTCGGAGAACTCCGGTTCCGCGCCGCCGATGCCGATGGTCCGCGCCGAAATGGCGATGATGTCGAAGGCGGCCGATGAGGTGCCCGTCGCCTCGGGCGAGAACGAATATCGCGTCACCGTCAACGTCACCTGGGAAATCGCCCAGTAGCCACAGTCTACCCTGGTTTTCCGCGACGGGGATATGAATACGACCAACAGCACCAAACCCCGGGATGGAAACATCCCGGGGTTTGGTTTTCAGGCGGTAGCCGTGACCGCCCGTGAAACGGCGTATCTGCGTTAGCGGCGGAAGCCGATCACCGGGCAGTTGCGCTCGTTGGCGAAAACCACCCGCACCGGACGGTGATGGCGGAAGCCCTCGACGACAACCCGGCGGTCACCGGCGCGGACCACATCGGCGCGGCGGACGCCCATGTCACGGGCCTTGCCGACAGCGATGTCGGGCCGGCAGACATCGCGGTAGCCGCCGAAACCGTCCCGGCCGCCACGCCGGTCATGATCGCGGCTGCCGCGACGGTCAAGATCGCGAACGACAATACCGCCGCCCGGTCCGCCGATGGACAATTCGAAACCGATGCCGCCTGCATTGGCGGAAGGAGCCGAGGCGGCAATGCCGGCGGTGGCGACAACGAGAGCGGCAAGCGTGGAACGGATGAAACGGTTCATGACGGTATCTCCTGGGGGCGACATGGCGCCTGGGGCTGGTGGTGTCTGTCTCGACCGGCTGTCCGTTCGATTGATCCGACACTAGCCCAGCCGATCTGAACCGAACTGGAACCAGCCTTTAATCCGCGGTTCATGCCAGCGGGGCCGCCGCCGGTTTGAAAGCACCTGTCAGACCGCCGTCACCGCGTCGCCGCCCGGACCGGGTGAGGCAAGCTGCGGACATGAAAAACCCCGGCAGGCAGGCGCCCCCGGGGTCTTGCTTGGTCTGGATGGAAATGCGGCTTAGCGGCGAACCTTGATCACCGGGCAATGGCGCTGGTTGGCGAAGACCACACGGACCGGGCGGTGATGGCGGAAGCCCTCAACGACGACGCGGCGGTGACCGGCGCGGACGACATCGGCGCGGCGGATGCCCATGTGGCGGGCCTTCTGCACGGCGCGGTGCGGACGGCAGACATCGCGATGACCGCGGTGCCCCTCGAACCGGTCCCAACCGCCGCGGCGATCGTAGTCGCGGATGACGACACCGCCGCCGGGACCACCGAACGAAAATTCGAACCCTACACCGCCCGCAGTGGCGGCAGGAGCCGAAGCGGCAAGCCCGGCGGTGGCGACAACGAGGGCGGCGAGTGCATTGCGAATGAAGCTGTTCATGACTGTTCTCCAGATGTGGCGGCGTTTGATGCCTTGAGTGGGTGTCCCTGACTTCGAACCTGTCTCGATCGGATGTCCCGTTCGCCGGGTGTCCCTATCGATTGACCCCACGCTAGTCCCACCCGCCTGAACCGAAGCGGAACCGGCCATTCATCCTGTGTTCATGAAAAAATCCGCGCCGCGCGTCGGGCGGCATGCCTCAGAGATCCCGGCCCCAGACCTGCAGCCGCTTGACGCTTTCCGCCGTCTTGCCGATGTCGCGCCAGGAGAACTCTGCCTGAAGCCGCTCGAGCGGCCGGTAGCCGATGCGACGCCAGAACCCGTCCAGGGGAACGTAATCGTCCGGCCTTGCCGGATGGTCGGTGGGCCGGATCACCGAGGCAAACACCGCGCGCCCGAACCCCTGAGCCCGGCCCTCAGCCTCGCGCATTTCGAAAAACGTGCGGCCCGCGCCCTGCCCCCGGTAGCCTGGCAGCAGAACCGATTCCGCCAGGTAGAAGAAGTCCTTCGGATCAAGCCCGGCACCGGCGAAGGGCGCGGCAAACTCATTGGCGTGATCGGCAAGAGGTGCTGCCGTCGCAGCCCCCACCATGCGGCCGGCATCATCCCGGGCCGCAACCACCACCGCGCCCGGCGAGGCGGCGAAGGTGCTCAGATAGCGCGCCTCATAGGCGGCATCGCCCTCATAGAGATAGGGCCACGCCGAAAACACAGAGATTCTGAGCTGCGCCAGGTCGTCGAGCGCCGCCTCGATCTCGCCCTTTGCCAGCACCGAAAAACTCAGAGCCGACCTTCCAGCCGCTGCCATGGCATTTTCTCCGGGCCGGCTCAGCCGGCTTTGACCTGCTCGATCCAGTGGTTGAGATTGTAGCTGGTTGTCACCCGGCTGATCAGGCGGTCATCGATCTCGAAGAAGATCCCCGCCGGCAGCGAATAGCGCTGCCCATTGGCGTCCGGCAGGCCCTCGGCGGTGGCGAGATAGGTCCCGCGCACGGTGAATTCCGCCGCCGCGCGGCTGCCGCTGTCATCGACCATGATGGCGATGTCGCCGAGCTCCTCGTCGTAATGACGGCTCATCATTCCATTGAACCAGCGGAATTTTTCCTTGCCGATCTCGCGATCGCCCTGGTTGATGTCATGCGCCACGTCATCGCTGAGGCACGCCAGCATGGCTTCGGAATCCTTGGCGTTGAACGCGTCGAGATAGCGGCGGATCAGGGCGGTGGTGTCGTCTCGGCTCATCAGGGGTCTCCGGAAGGGAATTTCGGTTGCAGCACTGGTGCCACAGCCGGGGCGCGGGTGGCAAGGGCAAGGGGCAAGTAGCGAACGCGCCAAGCGGACCGCCGCGGATACGGTCGTCAACTCAGACTGTAACGCCGGAACGGGTGATCCGGTTCCGCGGGAGAACGACGCACGAAAGCCCTCCGCGCGTCTCGACGCGAGGAGTTTTGGAAGGGACAGTCCGGAGGGCCGCGCGCAGGCTGTGCCGTTCGGAAGTGGATTTGGTGCGCATGCCACCGCCGTGGCGGAGACATGCGGGGGGTGGCGCAGATTGCGCGCGGGCCCGAATATCGCCGGATGATGTCCACATCCGACAGGCAGTGGCGTGCCGCGTCCTGCCACCCGGACATGGGCAGCGATCAGCGGCGGGTGGCATCGTCCGGCACGGGCTGGGCCTTGCGTAAAAGATCCGGGAACGCCAGGGCGGCTGACACTGCGCCAGACACCCTCCCCGCATCCGCAAGACGACCCGCCACAGGCCCGTTTCCACCCTCACCCTGACAGCCGGCCGGCGCTGGCCGGCACAAGGGGCAAAGGTTTCTCCGGTGGCTGGCTTGGCCGATCCTCCCGTTGGACATCCCATTGGAGATCCCGTTCAGGCTGACCCTGCTGCCAGCGGAACCCGCCGGTGCACCGCCTCCTCCTTCGTCCTGCCGCACGTTACGGCAGACACCCGGAGGCCTTCCTCCCGCCTGGACCGGCACGTTTCCGGTCCATCCGGTGACAGGAGCGGCATGAGTGTGGCACGGAGTTGGAGGGTGTGGAAGAAATGGGCGCTGATTTTCATGCAATGGCGCGGCGCACACCCTTGCCCCCTCAGTGGCGAAAAGGCGGGAGCGGAACAACGCGGGGCCTATCTCCCCCCTTGCGGGGGAGATGTCTGCGAAGCAGACAGAGGGGGGCATGGTTCTGCTTGTCTCGAACGCGCGCATCTTGGAGAGGATTCACCCCCCTCTGTCACCTACGGTGACATCTCCCCCGCAAGGGGGGAGATTGGGGCTTGTCCAGACCGGTTAGGTTGCCAACAGAATGAACCGGATTGGGTGTCTACATTCCGGTATAGGCAGTCCCCCCTCACCTGAAAAATCTACGACTTGGCGCTCTCGCGCCAAGACCGTGATTTTTCTTCCTCTCCCACAAGGGGAGAGGCTTCGGGGCCTCAAAACTCGGGAAACCCCCTCGCGCGCCAGTCCTGGCGCGGGATCGGCGTGCCGACCTTGAAGCTGAAGTCGGTGACGCGGAGCGCGTCTCTGTCGACGGTGCAGCGAAAGCTCAGATTGTACCAGGCGCCACCGGCGCGGAAGGCGGCGTTGGGGACCGCGAGCAAGGTGCCGCCTGGCAGCCGGTAGGCGGGAAGCAGTTCCACCCGGTAAGGTTCGGGCGCGCGGTGCAGCTGCTCGCGCAATTCGGTTGTGCAGAGCCTGCTGCCGCGTTCTTCGCGCGGCAGCGCCCGCATGGCCGTGGTCGCAACGGCATGACCGGTGTCGACGATTGAAGACAGCGCCCGCACCCCGGGAAGGCCGTTGTCAACGGCGGGCGCGGTGTCCGCAGGCGCGGCGGACGGCGCGCGGGCGGTGGAGGCGGGCGGCGGGATTTCAACCGGGTCGGGCACGACCGGCTCCGGCGCCACAGGTGGCGGGGCGTCCACGGGATCTTCCGGCAGCAGCGCCAGCTCGGCCTGGTCAGCGGCGTCAGGCAGATTGCCCGGGGCGTCGCCCACCAGAACCTCGTCCGGCGGGGTGATCTCGGCAGGCATGGCAGGCGCCGGGGCATCCTGCTGCGCCGGCTGCTCGACAGGAGTTTCAGCCAGCTCTTCGGCCGCTTCTTCGGCGGGGACTTCATCTCCGGCTTCCGTCTCCGGCGGAACCTCCGCTGCGGTTTCAGATTCGGGCTCGGGTTCGGGCGCGACTTCCGTTACCTCCGGTTGCGCCTCCGGTTGATCTTGTTCCGGCGCTTGCGCAGCCCCGCCATCAAGTGCGATCTCCGGACCCGCGTCTTCCTCGCCGAACTGGAACACCGGCCGCATAACCTGGATCGGCACGGCCCTGCCTTCGCCCTCACTGTCCGGCCCGGCGGGAGCAGGCGGCGTTTCCTCAGCCTGCTCGGGTTCAGGCTCCGGTTCGGCCGGCGCTTCGGCCTCGGGCTCCGGCGCGGGCTCTTCCGGCTCAGGTTCTGGGGCTGCCGCCGGTTCGGGCTCCGGCGGCGGCACGATGGTCACCGCGACCACCTCTTCCTCCGGTTCCACCTCGGCCATCGGCTCGGGCAGGTCAAACAGCAGGACGGCCACGACCAGCCCGTGCAGCAACAGCGACACAAGCAGACCACCGCTCAGGGTATTCAGTCTGACATTCGACCAACGCATCATGAGGCGATGCTTAGCAGAAAATCAGGCGGAACAAGGACACGACCGCGTGAGGCGGCATTTTTGTCTGGGGATGCCGGCCCCGCCCGGCAGTCCCGCCGGCAAGGCCCGGCGAAACCGACAGCACAGCTGCGGGCTCCTCGCCACCGGGAATTCGGCCGCCCGTCCATGGAACACCTCCCGCGCTCGCGCGTTGGCCAAGCACACCCTATGGCCAAGGAGAATGCCTTATGACCACCAAGACCCTTTTCATCACCGGCGCATCGAGCGGCATCGGCGCCGCGACCGCACGGGCGGCACGGCTGGCAGGCTGGAATGTCGGCCTGTTCGCCCGCTCGGAAGACAAGCTCACCGCGCTGGTTGAGGAACTGGGCGACCGCGCACTGGCGCTGCCGGGCGATGTCACGAGCCTGGATGAGCTGAACCAGGCCATGGCCAATTTGCGGCACACCTATGGCGGTGTCGACGCCGCCTTCGCCAATGCCGGAATGGGGCTTGAGACCGCCGGCACCGAGCACGGCGACCCGGACGAATGGCGCAGGCTCATCGACGTCAACATCGTCGGCCTGCTCAACACTGCCAAGGCGGCAATCCCGCATCTCCGGGCACGCAAGGGCCACATGCTGATGACCGGATCGGCAGCCGGCCGGGTGCATATTCCCGGTTCCGTCTACGGCGCCTCGAAATGGTTCGTCCACGGCTATGCCGGCAACCTGGCCGAAGAGATGAAGGAATGGGGCGGCCGCTGCACGGTGATCGCGCCGGGCATGGTCAACACCGCCTTTTTCGACGAGGAGAAACCCGACAAGCTGCAGCCCGAGGACGTTGCCGATGCGGTGATTTTCGCGCTCGAGGCCAAACAGCGCAACACCGTGCGCGAGATCTTCCTGATGCCCTCGGACTAACCCCCAAGGGCAGCAGAATCGGCCTCTGCAGCCTTGCAGCCCCGACCGGTGCATGGCGGCCACAAGATGGCCGCGATCCGTCAGCGGGCACCTTGCTCCTGCCGCCTGAACCTGCCATGACAGATGCAATCTAGGCAGGCGGGAGAGGTCCCCATGAGCGGCTATACGCTATACTGGAAACCGGGTTCGGGCTCGATGGTGGTGGAAGCGGCGCTGCGGATGATCGGCGTCGCTTTTGACGCGGTTGAAGTCGATGACACCGCCGATACCGCGTTCCTGGCGCTTAACCCTGCCGGCAAGGTGCCTGTTCTCAAGCTCGCCTGCGGTCCGGTGATCGCCGAGAGCGCCGCCATCCTGATTTCGCTCGACGACATGTTCCCCGAGGCCCGCCTGCTGCCGCCGCGCGGCAGGTCCGGTCACGTCAAGGCGGTGCAGTGGCTGATCTTCATGGCCACCAACATCTACCCCGCCTGCCTGCGCTACTACTACCCCGAGCGCCACACCACCGACCCGGCGCCCGAGGCAGCCGAGGCGATCCGGAGCCAGGCAGCCCTCGACATGGACCGCGATTTCGCCCGGCTCGCAGCAGCGGTTCAAGGCCCGTTCCTTACCGGCCAGACCATGACCATCACCGACGTCTACGCGGCGATGCTGGCCGACTGGTACGATTCCGCCAAGAACACGCCGGAGATCAAGGCGCTGGTCGGCCGCGTGCTCGAGAACCCGGCCGTGGCCGAGGCCTGGCGGCATCACGGCTTCGGCGCGTAGGGCTGCGACGGGCTTCAGCGAGTCAGGCGCTATTCCGCCGCTGTGAGCCCGGTTCCGAAGGAAGCCATGGCAACGATGACCGGCTCGATCCGCCTGCCTTCCGCAGTCAACTCATACTCCGTCTTCGGCGGCACCGTCGGGTAGATCGTCTTGGTTACGAGGCCGGCGTCTTCGAGCATCGACAACCGCGCCGCCAGCATGCGCGGGCTGATCCCCGAAAGCGATCGCTGCAGCTCGCTGTAGCGCTTCTTGCCCGACAACAGATCGCGCACGATCAGCGTCGTCCATTTCCCCGACAGCACCTCCGAAGCCTTGGCGACCGGGCAATCCTCGTCACAAATATCATCTGTTTTCATGGGCTTGTCCGAATAATTGAGCTATACTTTTGGTAACTACTTCCCTTTCTATAGTTCACTGCATAGGCTTTTGCAATCATCTGCAAAAGGAGAAAACCGATGACCCGCTTGAAAACCCTGCTCTGGATTGTTGCTGTCTCACAGCTGGTGCTGGGAGCACTGACGCTGCTGGCGCCAGGCCCGTTCTTCGCCTGGATGGGGCTCAGCCTTCCGCCCGTCGACAACCAGTACATGCTCGGCATGCTCGCCGCCCGCTTCCTCGCCTACGGACTCGGCATGGCGGCGCTGGCCCGCGCCGAAAACCCCGACCCGTTCTGGATCCGCAACATGGTGCTGATCCAGGCGATCGATTTCGGCGCCGGGCTGTTTTACGTCGCCACCGGCGTTGTCGGCCTCGAGGTCGCAGCATTTCCGATGCTCAACGCGGCGATTTTCGGAACGCTTCTATGGCTGTGGAGCCCGGGCGGCGGAGCGCGCGAACCGCAGGCCGCCTGAGCAGCGCGCCGGCATCCTGCATTCATTCGGCAACAGACCCCGGTGGAAACACCGGGGTCGATGGTTCTCATTGTCATGGGGCTGCAAGCTATTTCGCCGGAAGAAACGTCAGCGCCAGTTTCAGCCCGGCGATCAGGAACGGGGTGGCGTGCATCAGAAGGTCGAAGATATCGATCGGCTTGACCAGCGTTCCGGACGCCAGCATCTTCAGCTTCTCCCAGATATGCGGCTCGGGAAAGAACGGCGCCAGGCCGAGCGTCAGGCACAGGATGATGACGATCGGCCAGGAAAACTGGTTGAGGATCTGGGCAAGCAATTCCATCGGGACAGGCTCCGGCATGAGAGGACAGCGCGCGGGACGCGGGCGGCTTTCCCCCGCATGTCATGCGGATCGCCGGGGATTTCCAGAGGGATATATGCAATTGCGCGAATATGTCGCGGTGGGGAGGTGAGTAGGCGTCATACTCGAACACCTAGGAGGAGGCGGACAATGTTAGCAATAATAGTGTTCGGTCAGTCGTTAGAGTCACGTGTCTCGGTCGCCTCAACCTCTCCAACAATTTTCAACGCCCATTCCACATAGGCCTTCATTTCCGGCGAATGGTTGAAGAAAGCTGCGAGCTGCGCTGCATTGTCCCTAAGGAACGGGAGCGCCGCTCGGAAAAACTCCATATTGGGGTCGCCTGCCATCACGGAAACACCAGCAACAGTGCTAAGAATGGCCGTCACTGTAGGCTCTTTACCGATCGTCAAATGAATGATGGCCCGGATACTGTTTCGGATTATCAGGTAGCCCGAATAGCCAGCACGATTAGCCATCCAGCCAACATCATGAAGATAGTCTCTGACAGGTGTATGCAGTGCTCTGGTCGTATCATCAACTAAGTCTGCGTTTACAGAGAGTTCGTCTAGGAGTGCATTTCCAGGTTGTTCGATCTCAGCAAGCCGGTTCCGATCGAGTGCAAATTCATCCGCACGGTTGACCAGATCACGACCTTCTTTAAAGCCAAGGATGAGCGCGCCATGCTGCCGTACCACACTTTGCAGCAGACCTTCCAACTGGGGTTCCAATGGCTCCGACAGCGTCCGGGAGATATTCTGATCTCGAAAGGCTTGGGCATAACCGGCCAATGAGCTGCCGACCGACCACAGCCCTGTTACATCCATCTCGTCAATGTTCGCCGAAAGCAGATCACCGTATTCCCTGATTGCACCAGCCAGATGGGGATGGCTATTACCAATCGGTTTGGCGAGATCATTGAGCACGTTGACGTCCCGCTTTAGGCGTGTAATGAGCCTTTCTTGTGCAGTCGTTTCATCATCCGATGGAGGGGATGCGAGGGCAGCCAACCTTCCTCCGACCAGGCCGTACTGGGGGCCGGGACCAGGTTCAGGTGTAGGCGGTTGAGTTTCAGATGGGGCGATCCAAGCGTTGCTGGCATATATCCCCCGCCTGACACGCTGAATTTGTCCATCGTATGTTAGCTCATTGACGCGACCACGCACTGAATCACGAACGGCAGTATATCCCGCCGATTCTACAAATTCGTATATTTTACTTAAGCTGAATGGTTGTTTGGTTTCGTCCAGAGTGTGCACGATAAATTCGCTCAATGTTGCAACACGGGGCTTATCTATCGAATGCCACCCCGCAATCTCCGCAATCGCATCCATCACCACATCCGGCTTCCGCTTCCAGAATCCATCCGGTTGCATCGCGATCTCTATGTCGGCTGTCTCGCCGAACAGGCTGCCCGCCTTCGCTACCATCCGGTCTGGCAGAAGCGCGCGGTACCACGCCGCAATCATCACCCATGATCCCGTCTGGGCTAGCTCCGACGTCTCGAAGCTTTCCAGCTCTCTCCTCGCCCACTCCGGCGCATTCATTTCAGACCAATCAGCCTCCTGAACATCAGGGCGCCAGAGCTCCCGATTTATCAGGGAACCGGAACCAGACGCCAAGAAACGGCAATCCTGCGAAATTGCGGCCCACATCTGCTTTCTTGCGTAGGCGTAGGCGGCGGCGGCGGCGGCGGCGTCAGCGGCGGCGGCGGCGGCGTAGGCGGTGGTGGTGGTGGCGGCGGCGGCGGCTGTGGTCGGTTCTGGTGGCGGCGTAGGTGGTGGTGGTGGCGGCGGCGGCGGCTCTAGCGGCGTCTATCATATCATGGGCCGGATATTTGCGGGCGGCCCATGATATGATAGACGCCCGCCAAACGATCAGGATCAAGTCCTTTTTCTGGCCGGCCGAGATAAGACGGTCAGAAAGGCGAGCAATTGCAAGCACCACAGCGAACACGCGCAGCGCACTCCGCACCGCAATCGCCTGCGCCCAATCCGCCGGCTTGTCTCTCAGCCAGGCTTCCAGACTATCGCGGTCATCAAACTCCGGCCCGTCCGCTACCATGCAGCCTCCCCTCATTGGGGATTACACGCCATAGCTGCGGCGGGTGCAACAGGAATTTGAAGCGTTCGGAAGGCAAGACACCATTACCCGTCATGCCGGACTCCGATCCGGCATCCAGCAGGCGAGCGTCCGCGAGCCGGAAGACCAATCTTTGACCGCACATAAGCAAAAGAGTCTTCCGCACCTGCCGACGCTCGCCTGCTGGACCCCGGAGTCTTCGACGTCGCTTCGCTTGTCTGGATCAGGTCCGGGGTGACGGGAGGTGATGCACCGGTGTCCGACAACCAAGGAATTGGCAACAAAAAACCCGGCGCGGTGGCCGGGTTTTGAATCTGGGGCTTCCCCCTCACTTGCGAACACTAAGGACTTGGCTGCGCCAAGCCCGAGTTTTCGCTTTCTCTCCCTCCAAGGGAGAGAGGAACGCATGCCTCAGCTGTCGAGGAACGAGCGCAGCTTCCGCGACCGGCTCGGGTGCTTGAGCTTCCTGAGCGCCTTGGCCTCGATCTGGCGGATGCGTTCGCGGGTGACCGAGAACTGCTGGCCGACTTCCTCGAGCGTGTGGTCGGTGTTCATGCCGATGCCGAAGCGCATCCGGAGCACGCGTTCTTCACGCGGGGTGAGCGAGGCGAGCACGCGGGTGGTGGTCTCGCGCAGGTTGGCCTGGATGGCGGCGTCGATCGGCAGGATGGCGTTCTTGTCCTCGATGAAATCTCCGAGATGCGAATCCTCCTCGTCGCCGACCGGCGTTTCGAGGCTGATCGGCTCCTTGGCGATCTTGAGCACCTTGCGCACCTTCTCGAGCGGCATGGCGAGTTTTTCGGCCAGTTCTTCCGGCGTCGGCTCGCGGCCGATCTCGTGCAGCATCTGGCGCGAGGTGCGGACGATCTTGTTGATCGTCTCGATCATGTGCACCGGGATACGGATGGTCCGCGCCTGGTCGGCGATCGACCGGGTGATCGCCTGCCGGATCCACCAGGTGGCGTAGGTCGAGAACTTGTAGCCGCGGCGGTACTCGAACTTGTCGACCGCCTTCATCAGGCCGATATTGCCTTCCTGGATCAGGTCGAGGAACTGCAGCCCGCGGTTGGTGTATTTCTTGGCAATCGAGATCACCAGACGAAGGTTGGCCTCGACCATCTCCTTCTTGGCAATCCGCGCCTCGCGCTCACCCTTCTGCACCATCTGCACGATGCGGCGGAATTCGGAGATCGAGATGCCGGTTTCGGTCGCCAGGAACTGGATCTCGGCGCGGATCTCGCGGATGTTGTTGGACTCGGACTTGGCAAAATCCTTCCAGCCCTTGGCCGACAGGTTGGCGATCGACTTCATCCAGTTCGGATCAAGCTCGGCGCCGGAATACTGCGTCAGGAAGTCATCGCGCTTGACGCCGTAGCTTTCGGCCAGGCGCAGCAGGCGGCCTTCGTTGGAGACCAGGCGCTTGTTGATGTCGTAGAGCTGCTCAACGAGCGAATCGATGCGGTTCTGGTTCAGTGACAGCGACTTGACCGCGGTGATCAGCGCGTCTTTCAGTTCCTTGTAGCGGCGCTCCTGCGCTGGCGACAGCGTGCCGGTGGCAGCCAGGCGCGCCTCGACCTGCTGGTCCTGCAGCTTGCGGAGCTTCTTGTAGGTCTCGGCGATGGTGTCGAGCGTCTCCATCACCTGCGGACGGAGTTCTGCCTCCATGGCGGCGAGCGAGAGATTGTTCTCGTCGTCGTCCTCGTCGTCCTCTTCGAAATTCTGGCTTTCACCGCCGACATTGGTGACGTCGTCGGAGGCTGCCTTCTCGGCGCGGGCCTTTTCCTTTTCCTCGGCCACCTTGCGGTCGGCCTCGATCTTTTCCGGGCTCTGGAACTGCGGCGCGGCCTTGGCCTCGGGACCGGAATAGGTGGTCTCCAGGTCGATGATCTCGCGCAGAAGCGTAGCACCCTCGTTGAGTTCCTCGCGCCAGATGATGATCGCCTGGAAGGTCAGCGGGCTTTCGCACAGGCCAGCGATCATGGTCTCGCGGCCGGCCTCGATGCGCTTGGCAATGGCGATTTCGCCTTCGCGCGACAGAAGCTCCACCGAGCCCATCTCGCGCAGATACATGCGCACCGGATCGTCGGTACGGTCGGTCGGCTCTTTCTTCTTGGTCGCGGCAACGGCCGAGCCCGACGCGGTGGCGAGTTCGCCGCCTTCGCTGTCGCTGTCCGAATCGTCCTCGGCTTCCTTGTCTTCGCCGGCCTCGTCTTCCTCGACCACATTGATGCCCATGTCGGAGAGCATCGACAGGATGTCCTCGATCTGTTCGGAGGTCACCTCCTCGGAGGGCAGCACGGCATTGAGCTCGTCCATGGTCACATAACCTCGTTTCTTCGAGGTCTTGATCATTTTCTTGACGGCGTCATCCGACAGGTCGAGCAACGGCCCGTCGGGCGAAGTGCCCTCGCGCTCGTTTTCTGTGTCGTCTGCTGCTTCTTTTACCTTGGTTGCCATGGGCAGTCACTTTCCCCGGATTTCATTCGGTTGACATCGTCTGCGCCTGCCGTGAGGCGCGCGCTGCCGCCCCGATGGGCAGACAGCATGTGCGAATCATCCGGATTGTTGTGGCGTATGCATGCTTAATTCCCCATTAACCATGCCGATCATTGAACTCTTCGGTCGTTGGCTCTGCGGTCATCCGAACCCCGGAAAGCAGGACGTCATCGCACGCCGCCCGGCGCGCATGTTCCCGCGTGTTTTTGATCCAACAGGTGATTCCCACAAAAAACCTATCCGTCAAGGCTTTACGGGCAAAAAGCGCCTGGATCCGGCGATTAACGCCATTTTGCCTGCATTTTCGGTTTCACCGCCGGATAACCCTATTTAGGAGCCCGGTTTGATTCCACAAGTGCGCCGGAAACGAATTGCGACAGACCGGCCCGGGGGTCAGCCGCCGCGCGCACCCTTGACCCGGCCTGAAAGAACACCGAAGCCGTCGATGATGGCTTCCTGGTTCTCGAGCCGCGCCACCTCCAGCTGGACTTCCTGCAGCGCCAGCATCAGGCCGGGGATGGCATCCCCGTCGCCAGCTTCCGTGGCCTCTGCAATATCGCGCTGCAGCTCCGCCTTCTGCCATTTGAGCGCACGGGTGCGCTTGTGCAGCGCCAGCGCCTGCTGATAGCCCTCGCGCGCATCCTCGGCCGCGGCCTCCACCGTCGCCGTCCAGATCCGCGCATTGCGGATCTGTGCTTCGAGCCGGGCAATGAACTCGGCCTGCCCCCCGGCTTCAAGCGCCTCAAACAGCCGCTCGCGGTCAAACCGGCCGCCGACCGAGGCCGCGTCAAGCATCACCTGCCAGACCCGCATCAGGTTCTTGTCGTCAAATTCGAGCGCCGCCAGTTCATCAAACTCGTCGTGCAGCATCTGCGGGTGGTTGGCGACCGTCATCACCAGCACCGTTTCGCGCAGCGACGGCATCGCGCCATGGCCGCGCACCAGACCCGATTGCGTCAGCCGCTCGGAAACCGCCACGGTGCGGCCCGACTGCAGGCCGCCGCCACGCCCCTCGCCCGGTCGCCCGCCGCCGCCATAGGATCCGCCGCCACGCCCGTAGGATCCACCGCCGCTTCGGCCGTAAGACCCGCCGCCGGCCTTGCCCGGCTCGCGATTGCCATAGCCCGTCCCGCCGCCGAAGAAGGCCCGCATCCGGTCGCGCATGTCCTGCTGGTAGTGGCGGCGCAGACTTTCATCGGCGATCTGCCCCGTGGTCTGCCTGAGTTTCGCCTCGAGCTCGGCCCGGCTCTCCGGTGTCTCGAACACGCCGCTGCCGGCTTCGCGCGACCAGACCACATCGGCCAGTGGCCGCGCCGAGCCAATCACCTGGTCAAAGGGTTCGCGCCCGTCATCACGGACAAGGTCGTCGGGATCCTTGCCCGGCGGCAGCACCGCTATCCGAAGCGAGCGGCCCGGCGCGATCAGCGGCAGCGCCAGATCAACCGTCCGGTTAGCCGCCCGTTGTCCGGCCTCGTCGCCGTCGAAGCACAGCACCGGTTGCGGCGTCACCCGCCAGAGCAGCTTGAGCTGGTTTTCACCTAGCGCCGTGCCCAGCGGCGCCACCACATTGTCGATGCCCGCCTGCGCCAGCGCAATGACGTCCATGTAGCCCTCGACCACCACCAGCGTACCGTCCGGTCCGCAGGCGCGGCGGGCGCGGGCATAGTTGTAAAGCACGTTGCCCTTGTGGAAGAGCTCGGTCTCGTTGGAATTGAGATACTTGGCAGGCGCGCCGGGCGAGAGCGCGCGTCCGCCAAAGGCAATGACCCGCTCGCGCGCCGAAAGGATCGGGAACATGATCCGGTCGCGGAAACGGTCATAGGAGACGGCGATCTCGGGCCCGTGCACCACCAGGCCGCAGGCCTCGATCTGCTCCTTGTCGACGCCGCGCGAGGCCAGGTGCTCCTTGAGCGCACTGCGGCTGTCAGGGCCGAAACCGAGGCGGAAGGCGGCGATGGTGCGCCCCGACAGCCCGCGGTCGCGCAAATAGGCCCTCGCCTTGGCGCCCTGTGGTCCCTGCAGCTGGTTTTCAAAGAAAGAGGCCGCCATTTCCATGACATCCTCGAGGCTGGCGCGCTGGCGCTCGCGCCGTGCCTCCTGCGGGTCCTGCACCGGCATCGGAATGCCCGCCATGTCCGCCACCCGCTGCACCGCTTCTGGGAAATTCAGGCTTTCGAGCTCGGTGAGAAACTTGAAATGATCCCCCGAAACGCCGCAGCCGAAACAATGATAGCGGCCCTTGCGGTCCTCGCAGTGAAAACTCGGGGATTTTTCGCCATGGAACGGACAGCAGGCCCACCAGTCACCACGCGAGGTGTTGGTTTTCTTCCGGTCCCACGTCACATGCCTGCCAATCACGTCCGAGATCGGAACGCGTTCGCGGATATCGTCGAGAAAGGACGGTGAAAACCGCAATATCGGGGCGCCTCCGGCGCAAGCAGTGGGTCTGAGTGAAGATCTTGCCTATATAGGCACGCCAGGCACCGCTGGCAAAGGCCTTGGCGCCTCACTCCCCGTTATGCACACCGGTGAGCCACCTGAAGACTTCAATGCCCTTGGCCGGTAAAAAAACACCGATGCCTAAAATTATACGCATATTAGAAAACACCAATAAATAATTTGGTCTTAAATATTCTCCGAGGCAATGAGAAAGAGAACAGCGGTCATGAGCCCGCCCTCCATTGCAGAGCCGCGAGAACCGGCATGTTCAGGGTAACTTCACATGAGTGCGGGCCGGCGGTTTGCCGGATTTGAGCCTCGGGGCGGCGTCTATGGCTTGGAAAGCAGTTCGTTACGGCATCGGTACCAATTCCCTGGGGTTCAGGCTGACGGCGATCTATATCGCGCTTGCAGGCATTTGCCTGGCCCTTGCCACCATACCGTTTCTCTCCGAGCACAGCGTATCGGACGTCGCGCTGCACATGAACATGGCGATCGCCGGTCTCATCGGGACAGCGATCCTCATGGCACTTATGAGCCGCCGGCTCACCGGCCCGATCCGCAAGCTGACCGAAGTCGCCAGAAAGGTCGCAGAGGGTCATCTCAATGTGAAGGTGCCGGTCGATTGTTCCTGCGAAATCGGCGAGCTTGGCGCAAGCATGCGCACGATGGTCGCCCGCTTGCAGGCTTCGACGACCGAGATAAGCGAACTGGCCAATCATGACCTTGTCACCGGCCTTCCCAACCGGAACCGGTTGCAGACCCTTCTCGAGCGACAGACCGGCCTCGTCGGCGCCGATGGCGCCCCGGCGAGCGGTTCGGTGTTTTTCATCGATGTTCTTGAGCTCCGCAAGGTCAACGACCGGTTCGGCCACGAGACATCCGACCAACTTCTCAAGACAATCGCCAGCCTGCTCGTCGCGGCCTCGCCCTGCAAAAGCCATGGTGACAACCTGCGCAGTTCAAGCAGCGAGGACGACGCCCTCCGCGAACCGGTCCTCGCGCGGTTCGGAGGAACCGAACTCGTGCTGTCCGTTCCGGATCTCACTGACCCGGACGGGATCGCCTCGGTGGCGAGGCGGCTGCACGCCGCACTGGCCGGCGGTGTCAAGGTCGGCGGACGGCAGTTCCATCCTTCCATCGCGATCGGCATAGCCCGATACCCGCAGGATTCGGCCTCGGCCATCAAGGTCAAACAATACGCAGCACTTGCCTGCAACAATTCGATCGCGCTGCAGGAAACAGAGAGAACCGTCCTGTTCCAAAGCTGGATGATCGAGGTGATCAAGTCGCGCGAAACCATGGAGCGCGATCTTCGCACCGCCATAGCCGATGGCCACTTCGAGGTCTATTACCAGCCCAAGGTCAGCGCTCATGACTGGACCGTTACAGGCGTCGAGGCGTTGGTCCGGCTCAACCACCCGGAGCGCGGCCTGGTGGGTCCCGGCGATTTCATTGAGATCGCCGAAATGACCGGGCTTATCTACGATATCGGCCTGATCGTGCTGGAGGAATCCATTTGCCAGTGCGCCGAATGGCACCGCGCCGGCCAGTCGACCGAAGTCTCGATCAATGTCTCAATCGAGCAATTCAGGAATACCGAATTCTCGAACCTGGTCATCTCTATTCTCAACGAACATGAATGCCCCGCCGATCTCGTCACCATCGAGATCACCGAAACCATCGCTCACACCAACATTGTCAGTGTCTCCGACCATATCAAGGTGCTGAGGGCGGTTGGCGTCCGCATCGCGATTGATGATTTCGGGACCGGATACTCGAACCTTGCACAACTCACCGGCCTGAAGTTCGACATTCTGAAAGTCGACCGCTCCTTCGTTTCCGGCATCGACAGCGAGGGCAAGGCGCGGGAAGTGTCCAGAGCCATCATCCAGCTCGGCAAGAATCTCGGATGCCGGGTCGTGGTCGAGGGTACCGAAACACCGGGACAAGTGGCCGCGGCGGCGCAGCTCGGATGCGATGAGATCCAGGGATTCTTCTTCTCAAAGCCGATGAAACGCAGCGACTTCGACACCTGGAAACAGCTTCGGGCCAGCAATCCGGTACGCAATGCACTGGACAGCATCGTCGCCGGCGGCCTTACCAAGATCATCCCGCCGCAAGGCAGGCTGACCGCGGGTTAGAGAATGGCCAACCCGGCCGGCCCTACTTGAACAACCCGAGCCGGATCGCGTAGACCACGGCCTGCGTCCGGTTGGAGCAGCCAAGCTTCTTGGTCGCAATCGTCGCGTAGTGATTGACCGTATGTTCCGACAGCCCGGTGATGCGGGCGATCTCGGGACTGGTCTTGCCCTCGGCAGTCCATTTCAGGATTTCGACTTCCCGGTCATTGAGAACCGATTTCGCCGCATGATCGGCAACGCTGATCTTGGAAATCTGCTCAACCAGCATGGTCGCAAACAGCGACAGCGTCGACAGCTCCTCTGCAGAAGGAGAATCACGGTCGCCCATGAAGGACACCGCGTGACGCAGGCCGTGATTGTCGTGAACCGGAAAGTACACGCCCATGGTCAGGTCAAAACGGCCGAACAGCTCGTTGGCGTTCTGCGGTTCCTCTCCGGGGCGGTTGCTGTTGACATCCGCAACCTCGAACACGAGCGGCGTAATCCGCTTGCGCAACTGGTCCAGAATCGGGCTGTTCCTGGCGAGGCCCAGCCGGTCGTAACCGGCGATCAGCTCCGGCGGCCAGCTTGAAATCGTCGCCATGCTGGCAATCGAGCTGTCATCACCTGAGACAGCCGAGGGCAACGTGATCACAGAAAAATAGCGAAACCCGTAACTCAGGCAAACCTTGCGCAACACCTGCATGGCATCGAAGATGGTGCGGATATCCTTGATGACGCCGAAGGGTTGGGCTGCATAAGCCGGGCTCTGAAAGAGAGTCACGGCGCCTCCCCTTCCAGTACCACCGCCCGCACCATATCCTGGTACTCATGGCAGTATCCGATCAATTCGCCGTCATTGTCAGCCCTGTATCGGCCCGCCACGGCAATCAGTCGATAAGATCCGGAGCCCCCCTTCACCCTCATGACGAATCGGAAGCCGTTGCGCCGGGTTGTCGCCGATTCCAGCAATGCCTCAATCACTGCCACATCCTCCGGATGATAGCAGGTCAGTATCTTTACCAGGCTGACCGACCCGTTGGTGGCCTCCATGCCATGGATACGCGCCGCATCCTCGGACCAGAACACCAGCCCCGTCGCGATATCCAGCCGCCAGATCCCCAAAGGCACAATGGAACCAAGCAGATCCACAACTTCGCCGCTGGTGACGCCGACGTGCTCCCAGCACTGTTCCGGAAACCGGCGATGAACCTGGTCGAAATGAATTTGCGAGGCGGTATTGAGCATCATGAGTTGTCCTATCCGCGGATCGAATCCGCGCTTTAGCGCGAATCATCTCACCGCCGTATCTCATCGGTTACAGGCGAGGGTTGCGTTGGGATACTCCCAGAATTTAGGGTATTAGACCACCGCGAAATGGTTGTGTACCCGACGCCCGGTCGCCGAAGATACCACCGCAGATTAGGGTGCCCACCCGGACACGCAAGAGATACTTTTCACTTGCAACCCGGTGCCTGATTCCAGTGGCCCGCGGCTCCGCCCGGCCGCAGCGCACTGCATTCCCGGGCGAACTCCCGACAAGCTACTGCAGAAGACCCTTGACCATACCGCAAGCCTTGGAAAAATCCATCTGGCCCGGATAGCGCTCTTTCAGCACGTTCATGCACTTGCCCATGTCGCGCAGGCCCGAGGCTCCGGTTTCCGAAACCACGGACTTGCACAACTCGCGCACTTCCTCCTCCGGCAGCTGCTGCGGCAGGAACTGACGGATGATGGCAATTTCGTCCCGCTCCTGCTGGGCAAGCTCGAGACGTGCATTTTCTTCATAGATCGCAGCCGATTCCTCGCGCTGCTTGATCATCTTGGTCAGGATCTGAAGGATATCATCGTCACTGACGGGATCCTTGCCGGCACCGCGATTGGCGATGTCACGATCCTTTATGGCAGCCTGAATCAGCCGCAATGTCGACATGCGGCGCGAATCCTTGGCGCGGATGGCATCCTTGAGCGTTTCGCTAAAACGTTCACGCATCATCTAACTATCTCCGGCAGTTCCTTCTCGACCCTTTCGGGGCTGCATATGCAGGAGCAGAGGATTACCCCTTTGGCTGCATCCTGTTCAAGCGATTTATTGACAAGGACACAGGACTGTCCTGATTGACCGCAGCCTGCACCTTCTCTATTTACCGGCACTTGAAAGACCGGACCAAGATCCATCCATCGCGAGAACTGCTGACCGCTGGTGGCTTCCGGATGTCTTAAATGGCGATGCCCCGACCAGAGATCAAGGGGCCTCAGCCCGGTGTGACGCCGGCTACTCAGCTGTGAACGGAGTTGACATGACCACGAGCCCCTGGACTGAAAAAAAGCCGACCGCCGTCCTGGTCTTTGCTGACGGAACGGTTATCCGCGGCCATGGTGTCGGCGCCACCGGCCAGGCCCGTGCCGAGGTCTGCTTCAACACGGCGCTGACCGGCTACCAGGAAATCCTCACCGACCCCTCTTACCTGGGCCAGATCGTCACCTTCACCTTTCCCCACATCGGCAATATCGGCGCCAATGCGGAGGATATCGAGGACCTCACCCCCGCAGCCCATATCGGCGCGGTCGGCGTGATCCTGAAGGCCGACATCACCGAGCCGTCGAATTACCGCTCGGCGGAGCATTTCGACGCCTGGCTCAAGGCCCGCGGCATCGTCGGGCTGTCGGGCGTCGATACCCGTGCATTGACCGCCTGGATCCGCGAGAACGGCGCCCCGAATGCGGTCATCGCCCACGACCCTTCCGGCGAGTTCGACATTGAGGCGCTGACCGCAAAGGCCGCCGAATGGAGCGGTCTCGAAGGCCTGGACCTTGCCAGGGACGCCACCTCCGGCCAGTCCTCGACTTGGACCCAGGCCCCCTGGGTGTGGAACGAAGGCTTTGCCGAAACCGGCGAACCGGTGGCCCACATCGTCGCCATCGACTATGGCGTCAAGCGCAACATCCTGCGGCTGTTCTCGGGCCTTGGCTGCAAGGTCACGGTGGTTCCGGCCAGCATGAGCGCCGAGGACATTCTCGCCATGGCGCCCGACGGGGTTTTCCTGTCGAACGGCCCCGGCGACCCGGCAGCGACCGGCGAGTACGCCGTGCCCGTGATCCGCAAGCTGATCGAAAGCGGCATTCCGATCTTCGGCATCTGCCTGGGCCACCAGATCCTGGCGCTGGCGCTCGGCGGCACCACGGTCAAGATGCACCAGGGCCATCACGGCGCCAATCACCCGGTCAAGGACCACACCACCGGCAAGGTCGAGATCGTGTCGATGAACCACGGCTTCGCGGTCGATGCCAAGAGCTTGCCCGAAGGTGTAGAGGAGACCCATGTCTCGCTGTTCGACGGCTCCAACTGCGGTCTGCGGCTGGTCGGCAAGCCGGTGTTCTCGGTCCAGCACCACCCGGAAGCCTCGCCCGGCCCGCAGGACAGCCACTACCTGTTCCGCCGCTTCATGAACATGGTCGGTGAACGCAAGGGCCTGCCCGCACTCGCCGAGCGGTGAAATCCGAAGGCCGGCATCTGGCTGGAGCGGCATGCAAATTCCCGGTCCCGGCAAGGTCGGGATGACGGAGTGAAACCGGCCCCGGCGGTCATGATACACGGAGAAGCGCGATGATTGGCTACGTCACGGTCGGTGTTGATGATCTCGCGCTTGCCGAAAGCTTCTATTCGGCATTCCTGCCGGGTCTTGGCTACAGTCTCGACGTCTCCTCTGAAGGCCTGAGCTATTCGATCGCCGTCACCCCTGACCAAGGGTATCAACCGCCCGATTTCTACGTCAAACCGCCCTTTGACGGGCAGCCCGCATCCACCGGCAACGGCGCCATGGTGGCTTTCGAGGTGCCGACCCAGGCGATGGTCCGCAAGCTTCACGCGGCAGCCCTTGCTTCCGGCGGGCGAAACGAAGGCGCGCCCGGTTTTCGGGCCGCCTACAGCGCGCATTTCTATGTCGGCTATCTCCGCGATCCCCAGGGCAACAAGATCGCATTGTACTGCAGCAGCCGTGACGAGCCCGGACGGCCGGACTGACGGCTGCCGTCAATCAGCCGATTGGCCCGATGCCGACAGACACCGCCGCGACAGGTGAGACCCGCCGCGACGATTGGCCGGAACCTGCAACGCTCAGGCGTGAGCCTGCCGCGGGCGGCGGAACACCAGCAGGAACAGAACCACGAAACTGACATTCGCAACCGCGTTGAGCGGCACGCCAGCTGCAATCGACCCGATCGAATCCACCACGAACCAGGAGTAGAGCCCGGTCATGGTGATCGATCGGACGGCGGCCGGATGCTCGGCCATCAGATGCTCCGCCAGTTTCCACAGCGTTACGCCCCAGCCGACCATGACACCGCCGGAAATCGCCATGAAGACGCGAGTCTCCGGTGCTCCAAGCGTTTGCAATCCGTCGAGCGGCCAGATGATCAGGTCGGCGAGGAACACCACCGGCGCGGCCAGCGGCGGCAAGGCCCCGGCTGCCAGAAGCAGCCCGACGCCGATGACGATACCGGCTGCCGCCTTGAGCCAGGATTGCGTATATGCGATTTCCATGTCGAAACTCCCTTGTTGACCATCCCATGAGAGCTTTACGGCTGACGCTGCGCAATTACCTTGAAGGTAAGTGACAGGCCTTGCCGCCGGTCTATGATGGATCACGGTCAGGCGCCTGAACAAGCGCCGGGCCGGGTGGCGAAGGAGGCGGCAATGACCACGCAATTCGGTGATCTGCTCAGGCACTGGCGTGAGGCGCGAAAGCTGAGCCAGCTTGACCTCGGTCTGAACGCCAATGTCTCGGCCCGGCACATTTCCTTCCTGGAGACCGGCCGCGCCCGCCCCAGCCGCGCCATGGTGCTCAATCTTGGCGGCGTGCTCGACGTGCCGCGCGGCTCCCGCAACGCACTGCTGCATGCAGCCGGATTTGCGCCGAACTATCGCACAAGGGCGATGGACGAGGCCGAAATGGTCCCGATCACCGCGGCGCTCGGCTGGATGCTGGACCGGCACATGCCCTACCCGGCCATGGTGCTCGACCGCCGCTGGACCATCGTCCGGGCCAATGCCATGGCGACGATGATGCTCGGGCAGATGGGGCTTTCCGTCGACGCGAACCTTGTGGAGGCACTGATGGACGAGACCGGGCTGCCGGCACTGATCGAGAACTGGCAGGAGGTGGCCCATCATCTGGTCCACCGCCTGCGCGCCGAAGCGGCCCATCTCGGCGGCGACGCCTGGCTCGGGGAGATGGCAGACAAGCTCGCCGGACGCATTGACACCGCGGTACCGGGAGCGGGCGTCGGCAGCGAGGCCGTCATCCCGACACGCTACCGACTGGGAGAGGTAACGCTGTCCTTCTTCTCGACCATCAGCCAGTTCTCCACCGCGGAGGACATCGCGCTCGCCGACTGGAAGATCGAGCACCTGTTTCCCGCCGATGAAGCGACACGGGACATGGTCGTGGCGCTGGCCCGGGACATGAACCGAAACCCGACGGCGCCTGACCCGCCCGCCTAGGCCTTCGCCACATCCAGATATCGGTCGCGGTTGACGAACCTGAGATTGAGCAGCACCGCTGCCACGCCCAGCCCGATGGCCAGCCCCGCCCAGATGCCGGGGCCGCCATAGCCGAGGCCGAAGCCGAGCCCGTAGGCCGCCGACAGGCCTATCGGCCAGTAGCTGATCACCGCGATTATCATCGGCGTGCGGGTGTCCTTGATGCCGCGCAGCTGACCCGCGGCAATCGCCTGGACCGCGTCGACCAGCTGGAACGCCGCCGCCACCAGCACCAGCGGCACCGCCACCTTCAGCAGTTCCGCCGCATCGGCATTGGCCTCGTCGAGGAACAGGCTGACCAGCGCCTCCGGGAAAACCCAGAACAGCGCGCCGGAGGCAAGCGCGATGACCACCGACAGACCCATCACCGTGTGCGCCGCGCGCGCCAGGCCTTCCATGTCGCCGCGGCCATAGGCCTGGCCGATGCGCACGGTTGCGGCATGCGACAGCCCCAGCGGCACCATGAAGCTGATCGAGGCAAGCTGGATGGCGATGCCGTGGGCGGCAAGCGGCACGGTGCCGAGCCAGCCCATCATCACCGAGGCCGCCATGAACAGCCCGACCTCGGCCAGGATGGTGAAGCCGATCGGCAGTCCGAGCCGGAAGACCTCGAAGAAGGCCGGCCACTCCGGCCGCCAGAAGCGCTGGAACAGCCGGTACTCGAGATGCCTGGGATGCAGCACCGCCCAGCCCGCCATGATCAGGAAGATCACCGTCGAGCTGACCACCGATGCCACCGCCGCGCCGCGCACGCCCATCTCGGGAGCGCCGAAATGGCCGAAGATCAGCGCATAGTTGAGAACGCCGTTGACCAGTGTGCCGATCAGCGCCGACCACAACACGATGCCCGCCCGCGAGCGTGCTGCAAAGAACGAGCGCAGCGCCATCATCATCAGCGCCGGGAACATGGCCCATTGCGCGATCCGGATGTAATCGCTGGCAAGTGCGGCCAGTTCGGGCTTCTGGCCAAGGCCGATCAGCGCCGGTTCGAGAAACCACAGGAACGGCATCACCAGGACCGCGTAGAGCAGCAGGATCCACATCCCCATCCGCACCGAGCGGCGCACATGGGTGGGATCATTTCGGCCCTCGGCCTGCGCCGCCAGCGGCAGGATCGCGCTGGCAAAGCCGGCACCGAAAATGTAGACGACGAAGAAGGCCTGCGAGCCAAGTACGGTGGCGGCCAGTTCCTCAGTGCCGTACCAGCCGAGCATCACCACATCGGTGGTGGCAATCGCGATCTGGGCGATCTGGGTGCCGACCAGCGGCACTCCGAGCGCCAGTGTCGCCCAGATATGAGCGCTCCAGCGCTGCTCTTTCCGCATGTCCGGCGATAATGCGGTCATGAAAAACTCCCAAATCAAAGACCTGCTTATGGTCGGCGGATGTCGTCTTGGCAAGCGGGCAAGCGCCCGAAACACCCCTGACGAAAACGCGGCGGTGAGGCCCGGGAAAGCGACCAGCGAACGGCCCGGCAATCCCACCAGGCGGGGCCGGTATGAACTCGACGCTTCTCATACACGCCGATCGCTCTCATAATGGGGCCATGCAGACCATCGACCTTCCCGCCTTGCTTGACGCCGTGCTCGCCTTCGCCCAGACCGCGAAGGCCTATTTCGGCCTGCCCTGGACCTACTACCAGATCCTGATCATCGGGGGCTGCTACCTCGCGGGATGGCTTGTCTCGCGCAGGGTTGAACCCTGGCTTGATGACTGGGCGCGCACGATCAAGGGTAAACCCGGGCTGCTGCGCCTTCTCATTGCCGTCATGCGCCGGACCAACTGGATCTTCTTCTTGCTATTCCTGGCCGGCGCCCGGCTGGTCACGCTGGAGCTGACCTGGCCGTCCCGCACCTATCTCATGGCATTGGCGCTGGCGCTTGGGTCTGCCTGGCTTGCCATATCGGTGTCGAGCCGGATCATCCAGAACAGGACCATCGCCCGTCTGGTGGCCTTTGCGATCTTTGTCTATGTGGCGCTCGGCATCCTCGAACTGCGCACCGAAACCGCCGATTTTCTGGATCAACTGGCGCTGCAGCTGGGCGATTTGCGTATTTCCGTGCTGTTCGTGTTGCGCACGGTGATCATCACCGCGGGCTTCCTCTGGGTTGCCAACCTGCTTGGCAATTTCTTCGAAAGCCGCATCAGCCAGGTGGAGGATCTCTCACCCTCCTTCAGGGTTCTGGCCGGCAAGGTGGTCAAGATCGGCCTCATCATCGTCGCCGGCATGATGGCGCTTTCCTCCACCGGTATCGACCTGACCGCACTGACGGTCTTTTCAGGTGCCGTCGGCGTCGGCCTCGGCTTCGGCCTCCAGAAAGTCGTGTCCAACTTCATTTCCGGGGTCATCATTCTCATGGACCGGTCGATCAAGCCCGGCGACACCATCGCGCTCGGTGAGACCTTCGGCTGGATCCGGGAACTGCGCGCCCGTTTCGTTTCGGTGATCACCCGCGATGGCCGCGAATATCTCATACCGAACGAGGATTTCATCACCCAGCAGGTGGTCAACTGGTCGTTCTCCGACAAGCTTGTGCGCCTCGATGTGGATTTCGGCGTATCCTATGACAGCGATCCGCACGAGGTCACCCGTCTTGCAATCAGCGCAGCAACTTCGGTTGACCGGGTGCTCTCCACACGGCCGCCGGTCTGCTGGATGACGCAGTTCGGCGCCTCGTCGCTGGATTTCAAACTGCGTTTCTGGATCTCCGACCCGCAGGCGGGCCTGACCAATGTCCGCGGCAAGGTGCTGATCGCGCTCTGGGACATCTTCAAGGAAAACGGCGTCAACATCCCCTTCCCGCACCGCGAGATCATCATGCGTTCGCCGGTGGAGGTGGTCAGCCGCGATGCGCCGGAGGCGGACTGAGAACGCCAGCGGCTTTGTTCAGCCCTGCAGGCCCGGGACAATCAGGGCATCAGCCCCTCACCGTTTTCAAAAAAAGCCGGGAACCCTGAGGTTCCCGGCAAGTTCCTGAAAACACGATGATGCCCAGAAGATCAGAACTCCGACCATTCCTGTTCGACTGCCGCGGAGCCGCCGGATGAGAACGCCTGCCTGACCTGGTTGACCATCTTGTGGGCCGGAGAAGGCCGCGCAACCGAAGCCGGGGCGGCAGCCGCCGGACCGGAAACCCTGCGGCTGGCCTGTGCCGATCCACGGGCCGACGCGGAAACGTGCGCAGCTGCTGATCCGGCTTCCGCAAGCTGGAACCTTTTGACGAGCGACGTCAAACCGGTTGCCTCGTCAGACAGCCGGTGTGTCACGGCTGTGGTTTCCTCTACCATTGCCGCGTTCCGCTGCGTCACCTGATCCATCTGGCTGACCGCCGAGCTGACTTCCTGCAAACCGGTCGACTGCTCCCTGGCGGCCGTCGCGATCGAATGGATATGCTCGTTGATCTCGCCGACCAGTCCCGCGATGGTCCCAAGGGCCGTACCGGTCTCCTTGACCAGGTCGACACCACTGTCCACCGCTTCGGATGATTTGCCGATCAGGGTCTTGATCTCCTTGGCAGCCGTTGCCGAGCGTTGCGCCAGTTCGCGCACCTCCTGGGCGACCACGGCAAAGCCCTTTCCCGCCTCGCCGGCCCGCGCCGCTTCCACCCCGGCATTGAGCGCCAGCAGGTTGGTCTGGAAGGCGATTTCGTCGATCACGCCGATGATCTTGGAGATTTCTTCCGACGCACCCTTGATGTTGCCCATCGCCTGCACCGCATCCGCGACGACTCGGGTCGAGGCATCGCTCGCTGTCTTGGCTTCCGACACCTTCAGATTGGCGTCCTGTGAGCGGTCTGCAGAGCTTTTGACGGTCGAACTGATCTGCTCGAGCGCCGCAGAGCTTTCTTCGAGGGCTGCAGCCTGCTGTTCGGTCCGTTTCGACAGATCATCGACCGCGCTGCGCATTTCCTGCGAATGCCCGAAGATGCTGTCGGTATTGTGCGTGATCTCGATGAGTGTCTCGCTGAGCTTCTCGACGGAGCTGTTGAACGAGGTGCGCAGACTGTCGAGTTCGCCGACGAAGGGCTGGGAGATATGCGCAGTCAGGTCGCCATCGGCGAGCCTGCCGAGCGCATTGTCGAGCGCCCCGATGGCTGTCTCCAGATTGCGCTTGCGCTCTTCGTCCTGACGCGCGGTCTCTTCCCGGCGCTGCCGGTCCGCGGCATCACGTGCATTGGCCTCTTCCTGTTCGCGGCGGGCCTTTTCAACGGCCAGCGCCTGGCAGGCCTCGAAGGCGACGGCAATGCCGCCGATCTCGTCCTTGCGGTCACGGCCTTCGATGACAACGCCGGTTTCACCGCGCGCAAGCGCCTGCAGTGCCTCAACGGTTGCCGCCAGCGGCTTGCCCACCGACCGCGCAACCAGGATGGCCACGGCGCCGATGATCAGCATGGCAAGGCCGGTCACAATGATCACCAGCTGGCCGATACTGGCCTTGGTGGCGGCCAGTTCCTTGGCGGTGGCATCGCGGCGCTCGGTCAGGAATGTCCGGATTTCCGCCAGCACAGGCTCGATTTCCGCGTAACTGGCCGACAGTTGCGACCGCAGTTCGCGTTCTTCCAGCGTTGCCGAGGCAAATTTCTGGAAATCGGACTGATAGCTGTCAATCAGCGAAAACACTTCATCCCGTTTGCTGGCGGAATCGAACAGCGCTGTCGGAAACTGCTTGAACTCGGCCACGCGGTCATTGAGTCGGCCGACGTATTTTTCGTCGACGCGCATGATGAAATCCTTCTCATGACGCCGCATCATCAGCATCTTGACCGTCAGTTCCGGCTGACCCACCGTTTCCAGCACGCTTTCTGCCTGCTTCACGGCATCGCGCAGGGAACCCTGCAGGCCGGTCTCCTCGTCGAGGCCAAGCATCCGGACTTTCTCGGCCAGTTGGCCGAAAATGGCGACATAGCGCTCGAAACCGGTATCCAGCGCCGCCACCCGCTGATCCATTTCCGAGGCGAAGCCCTGAGAGGCCAGTGTTTGCATCCGCTGGATCTGCGCCTCGGCCGCCGCGGCGACTTCGGCATGACGGCTGACATCGGTTTCCCGTTTGCGCAGCAGGAAATCCTTCTCGGCCCTGCGCGCTTGCAGCATCGACATTTCGAGATCCTGGTCGAGAATGTAAAGGTCCTGGATCTTGTCGAGATCGGTGCGGTAGGTCTGCTCAACCCTTTCGCCAAAATAGAAAATCGATCCGACGAGCAGCATGCCGAGAATGGCAAGCGGAGCCAGAAGGAAAATACGGGTTCTGAGGGTCATGGGCTACCTGCCTGGATTTGGGAGCGGGGACCGTTCATCGGCCCCGAAAACAGGCTTCATGCCTTTGCCGGACGTGGGCAATGCAATACCCGCCAGCGGTTCCCATAAAATCCTACGGGGCATCTCAATGAACAGTTAAGCAAGACCTAAACTAGTTACTGGCTACAATTCGCATGCGAGATTTCATACAGGATTGTTGAACGTGTCGCAGGCATCCAGGCGGCCGGTTTCGAAGCCGCGGGCAAACCACTCCTGCCGTTGCGCCGAGGTGCCATGATTGAAGCTTTCGGGCACCACGTAACCCTGCGTCCGGCGCTGCAGCGTGTCATCGCCGATCTGCTCGGCGGCATTGAGCGCCTCTTCCAGGTCGCCGCGCTCAAGCAGGCCCTTCTGCGCGGTGTAGTGGCCCCAGATACCGGCGAAGCAATCGGCTTGCAACTCGACCCGGATCGACATCTGGTTCTGCTCGGACTGGCTCATCGACCGGCGCATCCGGTTGAACTCGGGCAGCACGCCGATCAGGTTCTGCACGTGATGGCCAACCTCGTGGGCAAGCACATAGGCCTGGGCGAAATCGCCCGATGCCTTGAAGCGCTGCGCCAGTTCGTCGAAGAACGCGAGGTCGATATAGACCTTCTGGTCGCCCGGGCAGTAGAACGGTCCGGAAGCAGAGCTGGCATTGCCGCAGGCCGAAGCCACCGCGCCGGAAAACAGCACCAGCGTCGGCTCGGGATAGTCGAAGCCCTGAGATTTCATGATGCCGTTCCAGACATCCTCGGTCTCCGCCAGCACGGTGGCGACGAATTGCGTCATCTCGTCCTTGCGGGTTTCCGAGATCTGGCTGCCCGGCCCCGAAGGCTGCCCGGTGAGCACCGTGCCGGGATCGCCGCCCAGCATCTGCAGCGGATCGATGCCCATGAACTTGAGCACCAGATAGATGACGCCGATGATCAGGATGGTCTTGAAGCTCAGTCCCGAGCGGCGGATACCGCCGCTGGGCAATCGCATGCCGCCGCGCCCGAACGGATTGCCGCCACGCGATGAGGTGCCACGGCGGTCCTCGATATTGTCGCTCTGGCGACGGCCCTTCCATTCCATGCTGTCAACTCCCAAGGCGGCTTCAGCCTTTGCTTATGCAGCGTTTGTACGGGCCGCCGCAACCAGTTTCAACACTGCGTCTCGCTGGTCAACTGCCGGACCTTGAAGCGGAGCGGATTGAACCCGGCTTGCGCCAGCGCGCGCGCTGCCATCAGCGCCGCAAACAAAACCGGGATCAGCACGAAAAGTTCCGCCACGCCTGGAAGTTCTTGAAGAGAGGAACCGGTCGCCTCAAGCATGCCGGCGGCAAAGCGGCTGGCGAAGATCACCAGTATGGCCATCAGCGAGACAAACTCACCGCTGACCCTGACCCGGTTGTCGGCAAGCCGGTGCACCTCGACATCACGCATCGTCCACCAGCCGGCCATTGCCCCCAGCACCATACCCGCGGTCAGCGCCAGCAGTGCCACTGCATTCAGCCCGCCGAAGAAAACCGTGAGCACCGACACCGAGACCAGGAACGCGGGCAGCAGCAACAGCCGCCAGACCGGCATCTCACGGTCGCGCATGCGGCTGATCCCGAGCGCGACCAGCGCCACCAGCAGCGGCCAGACCCAGACCGGCGCTCCATCGGCCCGCCCCGGGGCGAAAACCACCTCGTGCATGATCCGCCCCGGCAGCAGGGTGAACAGCCCGGCAATGCCGATGGCGCCGAAATAGAGCGATTTGACCACCCTTTGGTGACGGACGAAATCGCGCCGCCGCGCCGAGCGGATCACTTCGGCGGCGCTCACCAGAACCACCACCGAAAGAATGTGGATCGGCGAGAAGCCGCCGACGAGCTTGATCTCGTGGATGAAGAAACTCGACAATGCTGTCAGCACCATCAGCGCGATCCACAGCCTGCCGGCCATGCGGTGCAGAGAGGTGCCCTTGCGCATCAGCAGCATGATGCCGCCGATCAGCGCCGCGGGCACGACCGTTGCGACATGAAACTGAATGGCAGGGCTGGCGGTAAGCAGCGGTTCGAGGGTCATGGAAACTATCCGTTGTTGTGGACCGCAACCCAGGAAACTCCGAAAGGCTGGCGGTCCGATTGCCAAATCTGCGCCCATCGGCCATGGTCGCCGCCGATCCTCAACGCCTGATGCGCCTGTGACCCGGAGAACTTCGTGAGCGACACGTTGCTGCAATCCACGCTTCGTGAACTGCGCGCGCTGCTCCTGCGCCCGCGGCTGTGGCTGGTCTTTGCACTGGTCGTCGGCCTGTTTGTGCTCACCGGTCCGTTCGGCACCTATGAGCGCCTCGCCTTCCCCACCCGGCTTGGCTACTGGCTGGTGTTACATGCGGTCACCTGGGCCTGCGCGCTCACGTGCATCGTGTTTTTCGACGCCGCGCTGGGCAAGCGCCTCCCATCGCGCATGAGCCGCATGCTGGTGGGCGCCGCTTTCGCCGCACTGCCCGTCGGACTTGCCATTACAGTGATCAATTTTGCGCTGCTGATGCGGCCGCTGAATCTGGAACGCATTGTGGAGAATGCTCTCGTCTCGCTGCCGATCTCGATCGCCTTCTGCCTGCTGACCTGGCTCAGCCTGAGTGGCAGCGATCAGGCTGACCCGGAAGCAGCACCCGGCACCGCAGAACCACCTGCCCTGGACGGGGCCAGGGCCGCTTCCATTGCTGATGCGCCTGCCGCACAGGCTCGTGAAGCCGGAACAGGCCGCCCCGACCTGCCCGATCGCCCGGCCCTGCTCGACCGGTTGCCGGCGAACAAGCGCGGCACGCTGATCCGGCTCGAGGTGCAGGACCATTACGTGCTGGCGGTAACCAGCAGGGGCACGGATCTGCTGCTGATGCGGCTTGGCGACGCGATCAACGAGACCGGCAACGACACTGGACAGCAGATCCACCGGTCGCACTGGGTCTCCGATGCCGGCGTCCGCAAGATCATCCGGCAGGGTGGCAAGAACCCGCGGCTTGCGGTCGAAACCGTTGACGGCCAGACCCTGCCGGTCAGCCGCAGCCAGCTCGCCGAGGTGCGCGCCCGCTGGGCAGACCGCATGGATGGCGCTTGATCCCGATCATTGCGGTGGCGAAGTGCAGGGTTCACCGTGAACCAAACCGGGCGATCCGGAGCAACAGACGCAAGCAGCGGGCAGAAGCGATGACACCGAGACAATCATCACGCAGCACCATGGCGCCGAGCGCGGTTCCGGCCATGCGCGCCCTCATTCTGGCGGCCTTGCTGATGCCGCTTGCAGCAAGCCCCGCGCTGGCCGACAGGGCGGCGGTCAAGCGCGGCCAGAAAGTCGTCGATGAATGGTGTCGCGACTGCCATGTCCGCGAGGGCGAAAAGCTCACGGCCGACATGGCCCCGCCCTACTCCGTGATTGTCGGCATCGAAGGCCGCGACCGCGCCTGGTTCGAGGCCTTTCTCGAGGACGACCATTTCCCGATGACCACCTTCCGCCTGTTCGATCACGAAAAGGCCGACGTTGTGGAGTGGTTGCTGGACCTGCAGCGGCGGCAGAAATAGCCGCTCAGCCATCCTTTGCGAGGAAGTGCCTCGCGGCATCCGCAGCATCACCGGTCCGAAACATTCGCCTGACCAGGAAATGGCCGGACACGACAAGGGCGATCGAAATGTAGCCGTCGATCGCGTAATGCCATCCCAGATACACCGAGCTCAAAACAATCAACGCCACATAAACAAAAGCCAGCCCCCCAAGAAGACGCGAACGCTCGGCAACGAAAAGCGCATTCATGGTGATGAGAGCCACGTGCACGCTGGGAAAGGCAGAGATACCCGCGCCGAAAGCCTTGATGTCATTTTGGTAGAGCGCCCACAGATAGCGCTGATATCCGTAGGGCGATGCCGTGTCGGGATTCTGGGAAAGCAAGGCCAGCAGATCGGCAAAACGTCCGTGATCGCCCGTTACCTCGCCGTAAAACGCCGGGCCCGCCGACAGGAAAGCGCCCGCAAGAACATTCCCCACGACCATCCAGCACACCATGAACATGACCAGGTAATGGATCCGGATCGTATCGGCCTTGGGTGAGGTGGCGACGAAGAATACTCCCCCGAAACACAGGATGAACCAGATCGTACCGTAATTGAACTCAAGCATGCTCCGAACGATTTCACTGCCGGCAACACCGTGCAGCCAGCGCCAGGGGTCGACGCCGAAATGCAGCATCCGGTCAATATCGGCATGCAGGCGGTCATGGGGAAAACCGTCGAACAACAGCGGCAAGGATATCTTGATGGTGGTGAAGGTCCCCATGAACAGGACAATCCCCGCCATCATGATCATGCCCGCCATCATGCTCGCCATGCGTTCGGAGGAAAACACCATGCGGAACGCAAGCGGTCGGCGCTGATCAAGTCGCACGATCACCCGAATGGCGTCAAAGCCCAGGGCAATGACCGGCATGAAGAGCCCGAACACCTTGAACAAGGGTTCGGCGTACGCGGCATGAGCGGTTTCACCGGTCCCTCCGAGAAGGTAGACGAAGACAAGGCCGAAAGCCGTATAGAAGAAGACCGCGTAGTAGAACCAAGCGTCGCCCAGAAGCCTGTCGCGGGTATTGGAAAACAGCACATCATAAGGCCGGGCGGAGACTTGAGCCGTCATCAGCTCTTCTCCTCAACAGTGCCGCAGCCGTGGTCAGTGACCGGAGGCCGGACGCTTTCCATCAAGTCGATGACAGCAAAATCAGCAGAAATAGGGAAGTCCGGGCGCACAAATCCGCGACACCGGGAAGCCGAAAGGCCCAGGAGGAAAAACATAATATCACCAGCAAATGTACTTTAAGTTGTATTCAAGCCTGACGCTAACCTCCTAAGAAAGTGTTACCAAATTTCGGGATTTGCAATTTCAGCGTGCGCGGGCAAAGATTTCGCCGTACGTCGTTGCACGGACTGAAAACAGCTCACGCGCAATCGATCACCAGCCACCTCGATGCAGGCCTTAAGCAGCGAGGAACCGCCGGATCGTCGCGGAAAAACAGCGCCGGACCGGCTTCAGACCTTCGGCAGGTTTGCCGTCTGGCGGCACTTCCCCCGTTTCGGCCCTCTTGCAGCTGTTCCGCTGCCTCGGCCAACTGCCCGGTCCCGCTCACTTTCCCCTGCACAAAGCCCGTTTTGGGGTTTCGCCCCGGCCAACATTTCCCTATAAGCCGCGTCTAGCCTCAGATTTTGCGCATGGCGTCTCCCGGATGGTCGATCTCCGACGGGGGACTTTTTGCGCGAAGCCCGTACAACAGGGACCCGGACCATGCCAAAACGCACCGATATCAAGTCGATCCTCATCATCGGTGCGGGACCGATTGTCATCGGGCAGGCCTGCGAATTCGACTATTCCGGCACCCAGGCCGTCAAGGCGCTCAAGGAAGAGGGCTACCGGGTTATCCTGGTCAACTCCAACCCGGCCACGATCATGACCGATCCGGGGCTCGCCGACGCCACCTATATCGAGCCGATCACGCCGGAAGTTGTGGCCAAGATCATCGCCCGCGAACGCCCCGACGCTCTGCTGCCGACGATGGGCGGCCAGACCGCCCTCAACACCGCATTGTCATTGAAGCGCATGGGCGTGCTCGAGCGCTACAATGTCGAGATGATCGGCGCCAAGCCGGCTGCCATCGACATGGCCGAGGACCGCGCCCTGTTCCGCGAGGCGATGGCCCGCATCGGGCTCGAGACGCCGCGCTCGTTCCTCGCCAATGCCACCGAGATCAAGGATGCCGACCGCAAGCTGCACGAGGCCGAACGCGCCCGCCTGCGCGCCGAGCTCAAGGGCGACGAACTCGACGCGGCACTCGACGCGCTGGAGAACACCTGGAACTTGGGCGAATCCGACCGCAAGCAGCGCTACATGAGCCATGCCATGGCCCAGGCCGCCAGGGCGCTCGACGAGATCGGCGTGCCCGCCATCATCCGTCCGTCCTTCACCATGGGCGGCACCGGCGGCGGCATCGCCTACAACCGCTCCGAATTTTTCGACATCATCGAGAACGGCCTTGATGCCTCGCCGACCACTGAAGTGCTGATCGAGGAATCGGTGCTGGGCTGGAAGGAATACGAGATGGAGGTGGTGCGTGACACCGCCGACAATTGCATCATCATCTGCTCGATCGAGAACCTCGACCCGATGGGTGTGCACACCGGTGACTCGATCACTGTCGCCCCGGCGCTGACCTTGACCGACAAGGAATACCAGATCATGCGCAACGCCTCGATCGCGGTGCTGCGCGAGATCGGGGTGGAGACCGGCGGCTCCAACGTGCAGTTCGCCGTCAACCCGAAGGATGGCCGCCTGGTGGTCATCGAGATGAACCCGCGCGTCTCGCGCTCGTCTGCGCTGGCCTCGAAAGCCACCGGCTTCCCGATCGCCAAGGTCGCGGCCAAGCTTGCCGTCGGATACACGCTGGATGAGCTCGAAAACGACATCACACAAGGTGCTACGCCCGCCTCCTTCGAACCCTCGATCGATTATGTCGTCACCAAGATCCCGCGCTTTGCCTTCGAGAAATTCCCCGGCGCCGAGCCGCTCTTGACCACCGCGATGAAATCCGTGGGCGAAGTCATGGCCATTGGCCGGACCTTCGCCGAAAGCCTGCAAAAGGCGCTGCGCGGGCTTGAGACCGGGCTGACCGGCCTCGACGAGATCGAGATCCCGGGCCTGGGCGAAGGCGACGACGACAACGCCATCAAGGCCGCCATCGGCACACCGACGCCGGACCGGCTCAGAATGGTCGCCCAGGCGCTCAGGCTTGGCATGAGCGCCGAGGAAGTGCATGCGATCTGCAAGATCGATCCGTGGTTCCTGGCCCAGATCGAGGACATTCTGGCCATGGAAGCCCGCATCCGCGAGCACGGCCTGCCCAAGGACGCCGAGAACCTGCGGCTGATCAAGTCGATGGGCTTTTCCGATGCGCGGCTGGGTTCGCTCACCGGCAAGCGCGGCCATGAGGTCGCCAAGGCCCGCCGCGCCTTGGGCGTGCGTCCGGTCTTCAAGCGCATCGACACCTGTGCCGCCGAATTCGCCTCGCCCACGGCCTACATGTACTCGACCTACGAGACTCCGTTCGCCGGAAGCCTCGCCTGCGAGGCGCGCGTCTCCGACCGCACCAAGGTGGTCATCCTCGGCGGCGGTCCCAACCGCATCGGCCAGGGCATCGAGTTCGACTATTGCTGCTGCCACGCCGCCTTCGCGCTCAAGGATGCGGGCTATGAAGCGATCATGGTCAACTGCAACCCCGAAACCGTGTCGACCGATTACGACACCTCCGACCGGCTCTATTTCGATCCGCTGACCGACGAGGACGTGCTCGAGATCCTGACCAAGGAACAGGAGCAGGGCAAGCTGCTCGGCGTCATCGTCCAGTTCGGCGGCCAGACCCCGCTGAAGCTCGCCGACGCGCTGGAAAAGGCCGGCATTCCGATCCTCGGAACCGCGCCCGACATGATCGACCTTGCCGAGGACCGCGACCGCTTCCAGAAGCTTTTGCACAAGCTCGACCTGGTTCAGCCCAACAACGGCATCGCCTACTCGGTCGAACAGGCCCGGCTGGTGGCCACCGACATCGGCTTCCCGCTGGTCGTCCGCCCCTCCTACGTGCTCGGCGGCCGCGCCATGCAGATCATCCGCGACGAGACCGGGCTGTCGAACTACCTGCTCGGCACCGTGCCGGAACTGGTGCCCGAGGACATCAAGGCGCGCTACCCCAACGACAAGACCGGCCAGATCAACACCCTGCTCGGCACCAACCCGCTGCTGTTTGACAGCTACCTGACCAATGCCATCGAGGTCGATGTCGACTGCCTGTGCGACGGCACCTCGGTCAATGTCACCGGAATCATGGAGCATATCGAGGAAGCCGGCATCCACTCGGGCGATTCTGCCTGCTCGCTGCCGGTTCACACCCTGTCGCCCGAGATGGTCGACCGGCTCGAGGCGCAAACAGAGGCACTCGCCCGCGCACTCAATGTCGGCGGGTTGATGAACGTGCAGTATGCCATCAAGGACGACGTGATCTACGTGCTCGAGGTCAACCCGCGCGCGTCGCGCACGGTGCCGTTTGTCGCCAAGACCGTCGGCGCGCCGATCGCCAAGGTGGCCGCCCGGGTGATGGCGGGCGAAAACCTCGCCGACGCTTTCGGTGCCTATGGCGCCGTGCCCGACCACCGCAAGCTCAACCACATCGCCGTCAAGGAAGCGGTCTTTCCCTTTGCCAAGTTCCCCGGCGTCGACACGCTGCTGGGACCGGAAATGCGCTCCACCGGTGAGGTCATGGGGCTGGACCGCGACTATGCCCTGGCCTTTGCCAAGGCCCAGCTCGGCGCCGGCAACGAGCTGCCGCGCTCGGGCACCGTTTTTGTGTCGGTCCGTGACGAGGACAAGCCGCGCGTCGTCGAGGCGGTCCGCATTCTCACCGACAACGGCTTCAAGCTCATGGCCACCGCCGGCACCGCCGATTATCTCAGCGAACAGGGCTTTGCCGTCGAGCGCGTCAACAAGGTGATGGAAGGCCGTCCGCATATCGAGGACGCGATCCGCAACCGTCAGGTCCAGATGGTGCTCAACACCACCGAGGGCGCCAAGACGATATCGGATTCCAAGTCGCTGCGCCGCGCCGCGCTGATGCAGAAGGTGCCCTATTTCACCACCATGGCCGGCAGCCTTTCGGCCGCCAAGGCCATCGCCGCACTCAAGGCCGGAAACCTGGAAGTGCATCCGCTGCAGAGCTATTTCTGAGGGCGGAGCCGGGAGCGGTTAGGGGATCAATATTCTACCTCTTTTGTCGTAAATCAACGGTTGCTCGAATCCGAACCGGGGCCTTTGGATCACGATCCTTCTCAGGCACAAATGCCAAAATGATTTGAGGGAAGGCCGGATCATTGCGAATTGCTTCGATCAATAGGTCTTCCCCCAACTTCAGAAAATTATCAATTGTCACTGAGATATCTTTATATAGATCTGTTGGTCCAATTGGACTTGCACCCTCTCGAGACCAATGCGGTGGGATAATCCCCGCCGCAATCCTCTCATAATTTACAACCTTCAAAACACCAGATTTCCCATTTGGGTGTTCAACGGCATTCCGTTTACGAACGATTTCACCAATCCAGTCAGCCTCTGAGAGGAGCATGCGTGTCGTACCATGGTCTTCACCAAAGCGATCATTCGCCCATTGGGCAACCTTGCTCTCTCCTCCCTTGGGATCCCAAAATATTGCCGCTTCGTTTGGCAGATTTGCCCGAAACAAGTTATTCAGAAGCCGCGCAACCTCGCGTAGATAGGTCTTTGCGGAGAATAGAAAATTTTCTACTTCGTCCTGCATTCCTATGACGTGAGGAACCGTATTTTGACCACTTTTCCAGATTTCAACAGCTCCGCTGAGCGCCTTGTCTCTAGCTGCGAGCAGTCTTTGTTGAATATCGAAGCAGTTTAGGAGACGGCGCTGCAGGTCAAGATAGTTATCGATAATAGCTTTCTTTTCTTCGTCGGAAACATTGAGCCACTGGATCAGGTCAAAAGTCTGAATTGCAAGACGCGCAACAATTGGATTTGAAGACCCGTGGTTTGAAATCTTTTGGAATACAAATGGCTGTTTCATCGTATCAAGACCGGGTAAACGGGGTGCTTTGGTATTTGACCGTTGATAGCAGTGCTTTTTTGCATACCTTGCTGGCAACGCTTTCGGGCTGTGGTGATCGACCGGAGCTGCAATTATTAGGTGACAGTTATCACAAAGCCAAAATCCATGAAATGCGTTCGGACTTCCTGATCACTTTGAACTGGAGCTTCAATCATGTTCCCGAAGATGGGAGTATTTATTCGAGTCCAGAGTGACGATTTCACGAACGCAGCTAATCGAGGACCAAGAAAACGGGCATCTGAACGGCGCAGAACTGCAAGAATGGAAATCAGATAAGAGCGGACCATGACCGACAAGATTGAAATCCTCAACGAACGCCTGTTCCCGGTGGACCGCGAAACCCTCTTCGAGGCCTTCGCCGACCCGGCACAACTGGCATCATGGTGGGGACCGGAAGGCTTCAGCAACAGGATTGCCGCCTTCGATCTGAGACCCGGCGGCACCTGGCTGATAACCATGACTGTCGACAACGGCACCGATTTCCACAACCGCTGGACATTCGAGGAGGTGGTTGAGGGTCAGATGGTTCGGATGACGCATCACGAACCGGTCCACATCTTCACGCTTGAGATGCGTTTTGCCGACGAGGATCATGGCGCACGTCTGTCCTGGCGCATGCTGTTCGATCGCACCGAGGAGAACGAGCAGCTTGAAAAGTTCCTGCACGCAGCCAACGAGCAGAACTTCGATCGGCTGGAACGGCTGCTCGAACAGGGCGACCGACACTGACCGGGAACATCGCTGCACCATGACGGGTCTTGCTAGAGCCAGGATCTAGCCACCCCCTCTGATTGCTGAACCCCGCCGTTTCGCGTATCCTCTTTATGGTGGAGGGCCGCGCCATGGCCAAGAACATCGTCATTCTGCTGGACGGCACGTCGAACCAGATTTCCGGCGACCGCACCAATGTGTTGAGACTCTATGGCAGCCTCGAGCGGTCGAGGAGCCAGCTGGTGTTCTACCAGCCCGGCGTCGGCACCTTCGGGCTCAATGGCTGGTGGCAGCAGCTGAAATCCAAGACCCGCATCGTGCTCGGACTCGCCACCGGCGCGGGCATTGCCGACAATGTCATGCAGGCCTACGAATTCCTGGTCAGGAACCATGAATATGGCGACCGGATTTATGTTTTCGGCTTTTCCCGCGGATCCTACACTGCCCGGCTGCTGGCCGGCTTCATTCGCATTTTCGGGCTGGTGCGGGAAGAGCAATTGCAGCTGGTGCGCTATGCCTGGCGCGCCTATGCGCGGCTCGGCCAGCCGGGATCGAAGGATTTTTCCGCCGAAATCGGCCACTTCCAGAAGGTGCTGGATGGCAAGGGCATCCGCATCGAATTCATGGGCCTGTGGGACACGGTGGCCTCGGTGTTCGATGCGAAGGCCGGCTTTCCCTGGCTCACCATCACCCAGAAGGCCTATACCAACCAGAATGACCGGGTGAAGATCGTCCGCCATGCGGTGGCCATCGACGAACGCCGGACCTATTTCCAGCCATCGCTGTGGGAACCGGGGCAGGACTACGAGGAATGGTCGCAAAAGACCCGCTCCTACGAGAAGCGGCCGCAGGATTTCGAGGAGGTCTGGTTTGCCGGCTGCCACGGCGATGTCGGCGGCGGTTACCCGGACAAGAAAAGCGGCCTTGCGAAAATCCCGCTGGAATGGCTCTACCGCGAGGCGGTTGCCGCCGGCGTCGAGGGCGATGAGGCGGTTTTCGAGCTTCTCACCCATGGCAAAGACCATGCACCGGTCATCACCGGCGAGGCCCGCGACGAGGCGGAAAAGGACAAGAAGCGCTACGGCGCCCCCGATCCGCTGGCCGACAGCAACAATTCCATGAACTTCGCCTGGGGTTTCGTCGAGTTCCTGCCGCGCAAGGTGCCCAGGACCTCGTTTTACCGGCAATTGCAGATCGGCAAGATCTATTTCCCGGTCTTCGACTACCGCCGCGTTCCCGAGGGAGCAAAACTGCATGAGGCGGTGATCCAGCGGCTCGAAAAACGCAAGGACTACCGCCCCCCGAATCTGCCGAAAACCTATGAAGTGGTGAAGACGCGGGCGAAACCCGCGTCGTAAGCCACCACAGGGCATCGCACGCGATCCGACACGATCATGCGACGCGGAGGCAGCGGCGCGTTCAGCACGGTCCCTCCCCGCGGTTCCTTACAACGCTGGACCGGGGATCAGCTTGCTGCCGTCGGTAAAGCGCGAGAAGCGGAAGCGCGAGATGTCATGGCCGGTTGGCCGGCCGGTGGCGATACTGGTAACCACCTTGCCGAAGCCCGGCCCGATGCCGAAACCATGGCCGCTCATCCCGGTGGCGACAATCAGCCCTTCGATCCCCGGCACCCGGTCGACCACCGGAACCACATCCGGCATGGCGTCGATCATGCCCGCCCAGGCATGGGTGATCTCGGGTTCGCCAAGCTCGGGGAAGCGCATCGCGAAGCGCCGCTTGAGCACGCCCATCCGGTTCTCGTTGGGTTTGGGATCAAGCACCCGGCAGCGTTCGAACGGGGTCTCGTCGCCCGCGCCCCAGCGCCGCGCCGTGCCCCAGGCATCGGGATAGTGTTTCGGCGCAGCCGGCAGGAAGCGGGTCTGTCCCAGCACCCTTGCCGCTGTCGGCAGCCAGGTGCGAAGGTGCCGGAAGGAATCCGGTCCGATCAAGAGGTCATGGGCATCAAGCGCCGAGACCGTGTAGCTGCCGTCCTCGCGTCGCCGCAACGCCAGCTCCTCGTCGAGTGCCGCCCCGTCATAGACCTCGGGCATCGGCGCGGTGCGCATCACCGTCGAGCGCACCGAGAGCTGCGGCAGCGAAATGCCCTGGTTGCGCAACAGCAGCGATGTCCAGGCGCCGCCGGCCACGACAACCTGAGTCGCTGGAATGAAGCCGTGCTCGGTGTGGACACCCGACAGTTTGCCAGCTTCGGTTTCCAATGTACGGATCGCGCAGTTTTCGCGAATGCCCACCCCCTCGCTGTGCGCCAGTTGAGCCACCGCCGGCACCGCCACCCACGGCTCGCCACGGGCATCGCTGGGCGACCAGACCGCACCGGCCCAGCGTTTGCCCCCGGCCCCGGTGTCGATCCGGTCCGCAACCGCGTCGCCATCGATGGCCCGCACGTCGAGCTGGTGCCGGCGGGCCACATCGAGCCACTTGGTGCGCTCTTCCATCTCGTTCTCGGTGCTCGCCAGATACATGATCCCGGTGCGCCTGAAGCCGGTGCGGTTGCCGGTCTCGCCATCGATCTGCTCCCACAGCCGCGAGGCTTCCATCATGATCGGCAGTTCCGCCTCGTCGCGGCCGAGCTGGCGGATCCAGCCCCAGTTGCGCGACGACTGCTCGCCCGCCACCCGGCCTTTCTCGACCACGAACACCGACAGCCCGGCCCGCCTGAGATAAAGCGCGCTCATCATCCCGATCACGCCGGCGCCGACAATGACCACATCAACCCCGGACGGCAGCGGATCGGAAAAGGTGACGGGAGAAGCCGTGGTGATGGGGGCGGCAGAGCGCACAGACATGAGAACTCCAGAACGGGAATGGGAAAGCTTACCGGTCGGTCCCGATCTTGATATCGGCGCGGTCCAAAAGCAAGCGCGTCGGCGGCGGCGCCGTGTTCCGGCAGGCCAGCTTGGGTCTGCTCAGGCCTGCCCGCTGCTCTCGATCGTCGCAACCACCGGCGCGTGGTCGGACGAACGGTCTTTCGGCGGACCGCTTTCGAAATGTTCGTCGTGGACTTCGACCTTGCTCACCGTGCCCCGCCGCCGCGGGTTCTTCGGGTTGAGGCCGTTGGAGACGATGCAGTAATCCAGCACGGAGCCCGAGATGATGCCGCCATGGGTGTTGGGTCGCGTCAGCCCCTGCATCACCACCAGGTTGAAAGCGTCATAGAGCTTGTAGACATGCTTGAGATAGGCGACGGACTCGGGAAGCGCATCGGCGGCGACACTGCCCCAGGACCAGACCCGGTCGGCTTGGGTAAGGATCGAGATCATGTGCGAGCCCGGCGCCTCGTTGAGGTCTCCAAGCAGGATCACCGGCGCATCCGGATCGGCATCGATCACCTGCCGGAACATCCGGTAGATTGCGCCGGCCTCGGCGGCGCGCTTGGCCACCTGGTTCACCCCGGCCATGGCGCGTTCCATGTAGGTGGTGCGGATCTTGGCGCCCCAGTCCGCAAGCGCATCAATCTGGTCATCGTCGACAAACGCGCCCTGCGACTTGAAGTGGCAGACGAAAATCCGCGTCTCGCCGATCCCCGGCAGGTCGATCACCGCGTCGACCGGCGTGCGGGAAAAGTTGAAATCATCATCGATCACCGTCTCAGCGGGCAGGCCGCCGACGCCCGAGAGCGGGCGGACGCTGACAAAGGGATGACGCGATGCAATCGCCACCGTGGCGTTGACATAGACCGCCGGATCTTCGGGGTCGAACATCGGGTGACCGGTGCAGAAGAAATGCGGATAGCCATTGGCCGCCATCAGTGCCCCGAGCTCCTCATGCGAGACCACTTCCTGGAACCCGATCACATCGGCATCCATCTTTCTCACGACGCCCGCAATCCAGTCCTTCTTCTCGACCCACTGCGCAGGTGAATAGGTCGCCGTCGATTTGCGCTCGTGCCAGAAAATGCCCGGCGCCGCGAAGTGATAGAGATTGAGAGTTGCAACTTTCACGCTTGTCATGGCGACCCTCCGGACGATCAGCACTTGCAAAGGGCCATCATGGCACCGAAGTAGGAAGGGTCCAAATGCAGCGTCCCGACGGCCTTCCGGCAGTGCGTTTTAGAGCTTCTTTTTTCACGTGAATTATCGTGTCAGATTTGATAAGCCTGAAAACAGGAACTCTGGAACGGCTCCGAAGTGTGTGCTTCGGGGCGCGTTTTATTTTTGTGTCCTGCCGCTGGCAATGCTGGCGTCGGGGCGATGCGAACAAGGAAGAGACTGATGGTTGAGAAGGTTCCGATGACGCAAGGAGGCTATGCCAAGCTGCAGGAAGAACTGCGCTGGCGTCAGCAATCCGAACGGCCGCGGATCATCGAGGCGATCTCCGAAGCCCGCGCCCATGGCGATCTCTCGGAAAACGCCGAGTATCACGCCGCCAAGGAGGCCCAGAGCCACAATGAAGGCCGCATCGGCGAGCTTGAGGATTACACCTCGCGCGCCGAGATCATCGACGTCTCCAAGATGTCCGGCGACACCGTGAAGTTCGGCGCCACCGTCAAGCTGGTCGACGAGGACACGGAAGAGGAAAAGACCTACCAGATCGTCGGCGACCAGGAAGCTGATGTGAAGGCGGGCCGGATTTCCATTTCCTCGCCGATCTCGCGCGCGCTCATCGGCAAGTCGGTGGGTGATTCCATCGAGGTTGTGGCACCCGGCGGCTCCAAGGCCTACGAGATCCTCGCGGTGAAGTGGGGCTGATCCCGGGCTTCCGCAAACAGGTTCAGGTCTGAGGTTCCATGCTTGCCGATCCATCCTCGACCCTCGTCATCGCTCCCAATCTCAAGCGGCGCCTGTCCGGAGTGACGACGTCGATCATCCAGCTTGTCCCGGTGCAGAACCGGCTGGGGCAGGAGATCGCCGTTTTCGGCCCCGGCCTGCCCGACCATCTTCCCAGGCTGCGCTACCGCGACCTTGTGAGACTATGGCGCGCACCACAAGAGCGGCCAGCGCGGATCTGGCACGCGCGGCGCAATGTCGAGATGCTGATGGGCCTGGTCATGCGCGACATCCTGCGCATGCCGCTCAGGCTGGTCTTCACCTCCGCCTCGCAACGGGTGCACACCGGATGGACCCGGTTCCTGGTCTCGCGCATGGACGGCATCATCGCCACCAGCCACAAGACCGCGTCCTATCTGAAGGTGCCGCACCGGGTCAGCCTGCACGGGATCAACGCCGAACGGTTTTCGCCCCCGTCCGACCGGGCGGAGACACGGCGCACGCTGTCGCTGCCCGAGGCACAGAAGATTGCCGGCTGTTTCGGTCGCATCCGCCGCCAGAAAGGCACCGACCTTTTTGTCGACGCGATGATCCGGCTGTTGCCTGACCGGCCGGGCTGGAGTGCCATCGTTGCCGGGCGTGCCACCGCCAGCCATGCGTCCTTTCTCAGCGAGCTCAAGGCCCGTGTCGCAAGAGCTGGCCTCGAAGACCGGATCCTGTTCGTCGGCGAGCACACCGATATCAACGCCTGGTACCGCGCCCTCGACCTGTTTGTCGCCCCCCAACGCTGGGAAGGCTTCGGCCTCACCCCGCTCGAGGCCCAGGCCTCCGGCGTGCCGGTGGTCGCATCCGATGTCGGCGCCTTTGATGAAATCATCGCCCGGGGCACTGCCGAAACCGGTGTGGTGGTTGAAAAGGACAGTCTCGAAGCACTTGCCGCAGCAGCAGCAGATTTCATGGACGATGATGCCCGGCGCGATGCCGCCGCCGCGAGGGCGAGACCGCATGTGCTGGCCAACTTCACCATCGAAGGCGAGGCCAAACGCCTCTCCGAAACCTATGAAGAAGTCTGGCAAAACGCCCATGCTTGATATCCTGATCATCGGCAAGGACTCCAAATACGGCCTGACCAAGGACAGCCAGTTGCTCGAGGAAGCCATTCGCGCAGCCGGCCTTCCCCACGTCATCGGCCATGCCGATCACAAGTCGAGATCGTTCGCGGAGCGGCTCTTCAGGACCAGGCGGGCACGCATCGCCATTCATATCGAGCGGGTCTACCCGGCCTGGTATTCGGCAGCCGACGTCCATTACCTGCTGCCCAACCAGGAGCGTTTTCCACGCCGCCAGCTGGGACGGCTGCGCCATATGGATCTGGTCCTGTGCAAGAGCCGCCATGCGGCCGAAGTGTTTTCAAGGGAAGGCGCCAAGACGTTTCATCTGGGTTTCACCTCGGAAGACAGGGCGGCTGCCTCAACCTCCAAGGACCGCGACCGGTTTGTGCATATCGCCGGAGCCAGCACCCTCAAGGGCACCGAAGCCGTTCTCGCGGCCTGGCAGGCGCACCCGGAATGGCCGGAGCTGACGCTGGTGATGAACGCGCGCCTGGCCCCCGCCTCGGTGCCTGGCAATGTCCGGCTGATCAGCGAATATCTCGGCGACGAGGAGATGCGCGCCCTGCAGAACGCCTGCGGGATCCATCTCTGTCCCTCGCAGGCCGAAGGCTGGGGACACTACATCGTCGAGGCGATGTCGACGAACGCCGTGGTGATCACCACCGACGCTCCGCCGATGAATGAACTCGTGGATGCGCAATCCGGGATGCTGGTCGAGGTCGCATCGAGCACACCGCGTCATCTCGGCACCTGTTTTAAGGTCGACCAGTCGGCAATCGAGGCCGCGATCACCAGAGTGATGGCCATGGACACCGAGGAAAAGGCAGCGATGGGCGCGCACGCAAGAGCCGGTTTCGATGCCATTCGCAGCGGCTTTGCCGAGCGGCTGAGGGAGCTGCTGGGCAGCGCCGGGCGATGAACCTGCTGCACCTGTCCAGCGAAAAGGGACTGCGCGGCGGCGAACACCAGCTGGTTCTGCTGGCTCGCCAGGCACGACCCGACATGTCGGAATGGTACGGCATCCCTCCGGGCTCCGAACTTTACAACGCCCTCCCCGCCGATGCGGCGAGACTTCCGGTCCGGTGCCGCGGGCTGTTCGATCTGGCTTCGGTCGCCCGGATCAGAGGCCTGTTCAGCGCAGAGAAAATCGATCTGATTCACACCCATTCCAACCGCGCCCACAAGACCGCGGTCGCGGCAAAGCTTGGGGGCCGGCAGCGCCTGGTCGTTTCGCGACGCAACGCCTTCAAATGCCGCGGCGGATTCGCCTATCGCGCCGTGGATCAGTTCATCACGGTTTCAAAGGCCGGCTATCAGGCCCTGCGCGAAGGCGGGGTTGCCGGCGACCGGATCGAGATCATTCACGACGCGGTGGACGAGGCGGCACTTGCCGCAGCACGACCCGAGCGCCTGGGCCTGGGTGACGAGGTCCAGATCGTCCTGTGTGTTGCCGCCTTCACGGCGGAAAAGGATCATGCAACCCTGCTCAGGGCCTGGGAAACGGTGCAGAAGACCACGCCAACCGCGCAGCTGGTGCTGGCCGGTGACGGCCCGCAGCTTGCCCTGATGCGGCGGCAGGCCGAGGGGCTGGCGCGCGTGACCTTTCTCGGCTGGCGAGATGACGTCGCTTCGCTGATCAAGGGCGCTGACATTGTCACCCTTGCCTCGCGCGAAGAAGGCCTTGGCTCCAGCCTCTGCACCGCGCAATGGGCCGGCAGGCCGGTGGCGGCAACCACTGCCGGAGGCATCGGCGAAGCCGTCAGCGACAGGCAGACCGGGCTCTTGAGCCCGCCGGGGGACTCCGAAGCGCTGGCACAAAACCTCGCCACTCTGTGCCGGGACCCGGCGATGCGCCGAGATTTCGGTGAAGCCGCAACCCGGCGCGCCCGCGGCCTCTTTTCCCTTGAGACCTTCAACGCCCGGCATGTCGACCTCTACCGACGCCTGCTCGACAGCTGAGGCATTCCGGCCGGCTAGCTCTGCCGGCGTTGTCCGGTGCGGCGGTCAAGATGGGCGATCATGTATTTCCAGAACACCGTCTGGCCATGGATCCAGGCATTCACGAAGCCTTCGACCCCGCCCAGAAAACCGCGCTTGATCAGGTAGGTCTTGATGAAGGCCCCAAGCGCATGGGTGAAGGGGCTGGCCAGCGAAACCCGCTTTCCGGTCTTCTTCAATTGCTCGGCACCGAGAACCGAGTAGTGATGCGCCTTGGCAAGCGCCTGCTTCAGAGAGCGCACGGTGTAATGGTCGAGATGATGCGACAGTCGGCCAGTCGGCCGGTCGGTCTCGGCGAATTCATGCACCATTTTCGAGTTGAAGCGCGCCGCATCCCGGCGAAACAGCCTGAGTGGAGCATCCGGCCACCAACCGGAATGGCGGAACGGCTTGCCGAGAAAATAGGACAGGCGCGGCACCAGGTAGGCGTCGTGCCCGGGCGCAGCCACGGTGGCGATAATCTCGTCGGCCAGCGCGGCCGGAACCCGCTCGTCCGCATCGATCGAGAGGATCCAGTCACCGTTTGCCTGGGTCCGGGCAAATTCCTTCTGATCGCCGAACCCGTTGAAATCGCGCTCCATCACACGGGCGTTGAAGCTTGCAGCGATCTCGCGAGTGGCGTCCTGGCTGTGGCTGTCGACGACGACGATTTCGTCGCAGAAATGCAGGCTTTCCAGAAGACCTGGAAGCATCTCTGCTTCGTTGCGGGTAATGATGACGGCGCTGATCGTCGGGCTCATGCATCTGCTTCCATCATTATCTGAGCCGCCTGGATGAAGAAGGGCCATAAGCCCTGTCGCCTGGCCTGAAGCTCCTCGCCGGGGCGGCCACTACAGCGCCACCAGACCTTCGTTCTTGACCTTGCGGATCGTCAGCATGGTCCGGACCGTGTCGACGTTATCGGCCGCCGTGAGCTCCTCGATGACGAAGTCCTGGAAATGGCTCAGGTTGCGGGCCACGCAATGCAAGAGGAAATCGCTTTCGCCCGAGACCATCCAGGTTTCCCGCACGATCGGCCATTCATTGGTCCTGGCGGCAAATGCCTTCAGGTTGGCATCGCTCTGGTGCTTGAGGCCGACCATGCAGAAAGCGACCAGATCGAACCCGAGACTGGGAGCATTCAACTGCGCCCGGTAGCCCTGGATGATGCCGGCCTGCTCGAGCTTGCGCACACGCCTCAGGCAGGGCGGTGCCGAGATCCCGACGCGCTCGGACAGGTCGACATTTGTCATCCGCCCATCCTTCTGCAGTTCGCGCAGGATCTTGAGGTCTATCGCATCGAGTTCGGCCTTGATTGCCATGAAGTCTTCCCTGTCATGAGCGGCTCCGTCCGGCTTCCGGCTCCGGCGTGCGCGAAACTTTATTGCGTCAGTGCGCAGCATCTGTAAAGCCTCGACGGCCTTGTTGACGCGAAGTTCTGTGCGTAACTTTGCCTGCAAGCTTGAAACACCGGCTTGCTCACACCTAAATGGTGGCAAGTCACACCTCATCATGGCACCAGCCGCCGAATTTTTGTCGCCAAATTCTTGGCTTTCGTCATTGATGGGTCACCGGGGATGCCGCAAGATGGCAGTCTCACCACTTGTTTCAGGATTGTTCCATGTCCAACCGCCACGTCCCCGTTCTCATCATCGGCTCCGGTCCCGCAGGCTACACGGCCGCGATCTATGCAGCGCGCGCGATGCTCAAGCCGGTGCTGATTGCCGGCATGGAACAGGGCGGGCAGTTGATGATCACCACCGACGTCGAGAACTACCCGGGCTATGCCGATCCGGTGCAGGGCCCCTGGATGATGGAGCAGATGCTCAAGCAGGCCGAGCATGTCGGCGCCGAAATCGTCAACGACCTCGTCACCGAAGTCGAGATGACCGACCGCCCCTTCACGGTCAAGACCGATTCCGGCGCCGTGTGGACTTGCGACGCGCTGATCATCGCCACCGGCGCCCAGGCCAAGTGGCTTGGCATTCCGACCGAGAAGGAATTCATGGGCTTTGGCGTTTCGGCTTGCGCCACCTGTGACGGCTTCTTCTATCGCGGCAAGAACGTCGTCGTGGTCGGTGGCGGCAACTCCGCGGTCGAGGAGGCGCTGTATCTTTCCAATCTCGCCGCACGCGTGACCGTGATCCATCGCCGTGACTCGTTCCGCGCCGAAAAAATCCTGCAGCAGCGGCTGTTCGACAAGGACAACATCGACGTCATCTGGGACACCGAAGTGGTCCAGTATCTGGGCGCGCCGGCCATTCCGCCGATGCCCGCCTCGGTCAACGGTGTCAGGCTGAAGAACCGCAAGACCGGCGTGAGCACCGACATGCCGATCGACGGTGTCTTCGTCGCCATCGGACACGCCCCCGCCGTCAGCCTCTTCAAGGACAAGCTCAAGCACAAGCCGAACGGTTATTTGTGGACAGCGCCGGATTCGACTGCCACGGATGTACCGGGCGTTTTCGCTGCCGGGGACGTCACCGACGATATCTACCGTCAGGCCGTGACTGCGGCCGGCATGGGGTGCATGGCGGCCTTGGAGGCCGAGCGCTATCTGGCGGGACATGTCAGGCACGCCGAAGCTGCAGAATAGGCGCATGAGCGCCAGATAGAGGCTCGATCAACGGGCCAAGGGGAAGAGAGCTTGGTGCCACTCGATTGGGACAAACTGCGCATTTTTCATGCCGCCGCGGAAGCCGGCTCCTTCACCCATGCCGCCGAAAAGCTGCATCTGTCGCAATCGGCCATCTCGCGGCAGGTCTCAGCACTTGAGATGGACATTGGCGCCAAGCTGTTTCACCGCCATGCCCGGGGCCTGATCCTGTCGGAACAGGGTGAGATCCTCTACCAGACCGCTCACGAAGTGCTGATGAAGCTCGAATCGGTCAGAAACCGTCTGACCGAAACCCGCGAGCGCCCGTCCGGCAAGCTGCGGGTGACGACCACGGTCGGCTTCGGCCAGGGCTGGCTGACAGAGAAGGTTCAGGAATTCCAGGGCCTGTATCCCGACGTCCAGGTGCAGTTGCTGCTCGACAACGAGGAACTCGACGTCAACATGCGCCAGGCCGATTGCGCCATCCGCCTGCGCCAGCCGCAGCAGCCCGACCTGATCCAGCGGCGACTGTTCACGGTGCACCTGCACGTCTACGCCTCGCCGACCTATCTGGCGCGCCACGGTGAGCCCAAGACCATCGAGGACCTCGACAACCACCGAATCATCACCTTCGGCGAACCCGCGCCAGGTTATCTGACCGATGTAAACTGGCTGGAAACAGCCGGCCGCACGCCCGAAAACCGCCGCCAGGCGCAACTGCAGATCAACAATCTGCCGGCTATCCGGCGGGCCACACTCAACGGCGCCGGCATCTCACTGCTGCCAGATTACATGATCAACCGCGACCTCGCGCTGGTCCAGCTCAACCTTCCGGCAGACATCCCGACCTTCGACACCTATTTCTGCTATGCCGAGGAAATGAAAAACGCGGCCAAACTCAAAGCCTTCCGGGATTTCCTGATCTCAAAGGCGCGCAACTGGAATTTCTGATCAGAGCGGCGCACATGCTCGCATTTCCGGACTGGACAGTACTGAACACGATTTTTGCATCTCCAATTCTGCCTGTTTTTTGGACATGCAAGTAGCCATGCAGTATTCGCATGGCTGACATGCGCATCATTCCCTTGCCTATTGCATAAATAAGCACCATATCGATTACAGCTGATGCACCTTTGGCGGCCTACTCCTCCCAGTGCCGCCGCATGAGCTGTTCCCCTCTGGAGGTTTTTTGACCTTCATACCTATTGGGCCCGAGAGCAATCTCGCGGCCCATTTTTTTTGGCCCTTGCCTTGTCCGGGCAAGCCGCTCGGCGGATTCAGGCCGGTGCGGCGCTGGCCGACAATTGGCGGCGCCCGGGCCGCCAATGACCGGATGCTTCGAACTCAGACGGGCTTGCCGCGGGAGACAGACCCAATAACCGGAGCATTGCGCGGATCCTGCCCCAGACAGCCCATGCTGCTCAACGTATCCCTCACGGCCTGGTCGATGGGCGTGTGCGGCTCGGCGCCGAGAAATGCCACCAGCCTGTCATTCCGCATATGCAACTCTCTCTGCCACAGGTAGCGCATCTCCAGAAGTTCGCGCGCAAGCGGCATGACCGGTCTTGCAAGGCGCAGCAGCCACCAGGCAAACCGCTTCGACCGCAGCTCCGTCCGGCCGGTGACGCGGCGGATCGCGCTTGCCAGCTGTTCGCCGTCATGGTCCCAGACCCCTTCCATGTGAAACCGCGCGAACGCCGGCAGTTCTCCGGCCCGGGCCACCAGTTGCATCATGGTCTCAGCGACATCCGGCAGATAGGCCCATTGATGCCCGACACCGGTGTCGGACGGGATGGTGATTGCCTTGACGGGCCGGCCTGGCTTGACCACGGCCTGGGCAAACCAGTTGTTGCCTGCGCCCGGACCGAAGAAATCACCGGCCCGCACGATGATCACGCGTGTACCGCGGCGGGTTGCGGCCTCGAGCCGCTGTTCAAGCTCCACACGGATCTTCCCCTTCACCGTGACCGGCCTTTGCGGGCTGTCCTCGGTAATGGCGTCGAACGTCTCAGGCCCGAAATTATAGACCGTTCCCGGCATCAGGATGAGCGCGCCCGCTGCCTCTGCGGCCGCAATGGTGTTGTCGATCATCGGCAGCACCAGTGTACCCCAGTTGCGGTAACCGGGCGGGTTGACCGCATGCACGATCAGGTCTGCCCCCTTGGCTGCTGCCATCACATCGGCGCGATTGATCGCGTCACCGGCGATCCATTCATATTGCGGCGTTTTTGCTGCCTGCGCCCCGGCATTGCGGTGCATCGCCCGCACGGTATAGCCCTTCGCCAGAAGCTTTGCCGCAACCGCGCCGCCGATGCCTCCGGTGGCGCCCAGTACAAGCGCCAGCGGCCTGGCGGTCATTGCTACCGAGTTTTCCTGAGTCTCAGTCATCACAGATCTCCTTTGGTTGTGATGGCCGCATCATCGCAACACCCGGCCCTAACCGGAATTGCGGAATTCTATGGATATGCTATACATTTTTGTATGCCTATGAATCTGCTCGACTGGGATCATTATCGGACCTTCCTCGCCATCCTAGAAGAAGGCTCGCAATCGGGAGCGGCGCGGGCGCTGGGCCTGACCCAGCCAACCGTCGCGCGCCATCTCGATGCGCTGGAATTCGCGGCGGGCAAGCCGCTGTTCCTGCGCTCCTACCAGGGGCTGCTCCCCACCGAGACCGCGCTGAGCATGCGCAGCTATGCCGAAACCATGGCCGCCAGTGCAGCCGCGCTTGCGCGGGCTGCTTCGGCAGACAGCGAAACCCCCGAGGGTTCGGTGCGCATCACCGCCAGCGAGGTGATCGGGCTGGAAGTGTTGCCTCCGATCCTGGCAATCCTCCAGGAACGCCATCCCCGGCTGTCCATAGAGCTGTCACTCTCCGATGCCGTCGAGGACCTGCTCAAGCAGCAGGCCGACATTGCCGTGCGCATGGTCAAGCCAACCCAGGGAGCGCTGATCAGCCGCAAGATCGGCGGCATCCCGATCGGGATCTACGCGCACCGCAGATATCTTGACCGTCACGGAACGCCGAACAGCTTTGAAGATCTCGCCGCCCACCGCTTCATCGGCTTTGACCGTGAACTGGCCTATGTGCGCGAGATGCTGAAGAACATTCCCTATTTTCCGGACACCCGCTTTGCTTTCCGCAGCGACAGCAATGTCGCTCAGCTCGCAATGATAAGGGCCGGAGCCGGCATCGGCATGAGCCAGGTCGGCATCGCCGCCCGCGATCCGGATCTGGTGGAATTGCTGCCCGGTCATCTGAAGCTCGAGTTGATGACATACCTGGTCATGCACGAGAACCTTAAGTCAGTGCCCCGCTGCCGGGTCGCTTTCGACGCTCTCGCCGAAGGCCTTCTCGCCTACCGCGCCACCTGCCTGGCGGCCGCGGGCTGAAGGCGCGACAATCCGGGGCCCGTCCAGCGGCCTGGACAGCCGCCGGTGATCCACAGCCAGCCAGCGCCCGTATCCCTTTACAGTGGAAGACGTGATGGAACTTTGCCGCCCCAGTATTGTTGACTTGCGTTGTTCCACGCACACGGGGTCTGAAATGCGTATTACCATGATATTAAATCAGGACGGCGGTACCATTCGGGGAATGGATGCCCGCGAGTTCGGCGACATGGCGTGTGCCAGACTGGCCGGGCGCGGCGGCGATTGCGAAGTCCGCCTGGTCTCCGGCGACACCCTGATCAGGACCCTCGAAGAGGTTGCCAATGATCCGCAGACCGGCACCATTGTGGCCGGCGGCGGTGACGGCACGATTTCGGCCGCGGCAGGCGCCTGTTTCAGGTCAGGAAAGACCCTCGGCGTGATCCCCCTGGGCACCATGAACCTGTTTGCCCGCAGCCTCGGCCTCCCGCTCGACCCGGCAGAAGCCCTTGATGCTCTCGCCGCGGCGGATGAGCGGCCGATAGACATCGCGACCGCCAACGGGCGGCCCTATGTCCACCAGTTTTCCGTCGGCCTCCACGCCCGGCTTGTGCATCAGCGCTCGCGGCTCGACACATCGACGCGGCTGCGCAAGATCAGCTCAACCGTCAAGACGCTCGGCCGGGTGATCCTCCACCCGCCCCGCTTCGGCGTCGAGATCGACACCGGGTCTGGACGCACACGCCAGATCGTCTCGGCCGTGTCCATATCCAACAACCTGTTTGGCAACACCCCCCTGTCCTACGCCACCGTGCTCGATGAAGGCGTGCTCGGGGTCTATCGGGCGAAAGCCCTCGAACCGGGCAAGGTGTTTCGCATGACGCTGAATGCGGCTTTCGGCAAACTCCGGGAAGACCCGGACATGAATGTCGAGACCGCACAGAAGGTCACGCTGAACTTTCCCAACCTCCGCGGTGGATCGAAAGCAGCCATTGACGGCGAGATCATTCAGCTAGAGCAGTCAGTCGAATGTGTCTGCCACCCGGGCGCCTTGCGCGCACTAGTCCCCCAAGCCTATGCGGCCAATGCCGGAACTGCTCCGGCCTCACTGAAAATGGCGTCGGCTTAGATGCGCGCACCGTCAAGAAAGGTTCTTCAATGATCAGAAACCACCGGCTTTTTGCCGCAATCGCCTTCTGCTATCACCGGCAGACCGGAGCCGGCCTGTGATCCCGGCGGGTTTTCTCAAGGCCTGGGCCGGAACGGCGGCGTTCATCCTGGTCATCGATGCAATCTGGCTTGGTTTCATCGCAAGGGGCTTCTACGCCCGTCAGCTTGGCGATCTGATGCTCGATCAGCCGAAACTCTCAATCGCCGCGCTCTTTTACATCATGTACTCGGCCGTAGTGGTCCTGCTCGCCTCTGCCCCGGCATTCCGCTCGGGCTCGCTTCAGGACGCCTTGCTGCTCGGCGCGATTCTCGGCTTTGCCGCCTACGGCACCTACGACATCACCAACATGGCGACACTGAAGAACTGGCCTGTCACCATGAGCCTGGTCGACATGGCCTGGGGAACCCTGCTGACAGCTGCGGCATCCGCCACCGGTTACTGGGTGTTGCGCTGGGTCTGAAACGACAACGACCGCCCTTTTCAGGGCGGTCGCAGGGATTTGTCAGTCGATTGCGCTGGATCAGGTGATCAGCGCAGGGCTGCACAGAAGCGCTGGATGCGGTTGCAGGCTTCTTCAAGCTGCTCTTCCGAGGTCGCATAGGAGATGCGGAAGTTCGGCCCCAGGCCGAAAGCCGAACCGTGTACCACGGCCACACCTTCGGTTTCGAGAAGCTCGGTGACGAAATCCTCGTCGGTCTCGATCACCTTGCCAGACGGCGCGGTCTTGCCGATGCACCCGGCGCAGGACGGGTAGACATAGAATGCACCTTCGGGGACCGGGCACTGGATGCCCTTGGCCTGATTGAGCATCGAGACCACCAGGTCGCGACGGCCACGGAAGATCTCCTTGTTGGCCGGAATGAACTCCTGGGTACCGTTGAGTGCCTCGACGGCGGCCCACTGCGCTATCGAGCAGGCGCCCGATGTCTGCTGGCCCTGGATCATGTCCATCGCCTTGATCAGCTCCAGCGGACCGGCGGCGTAGCCGATGCGCCAGCCGGTCATCGCATAGGCCTTCGACACGCCGTTCATGGTCAGCGTGCGATCGTAAAGCGATGGCTCGATCTGTGCGGGTGTGCTGAAGACAAACTCGCCATAGGTCAGGTGCTCATACATGTCATCCGACAGGATCCAGACATGCGGATGGCGCATCAGCACTTCGGTCAACGCCTTCAGTTCGGCTTCCGAATAGGCCGCACCCGAGGGATTGGACGGCGAGTTGAACATCAGCCATTTCGTCTTCGGCGTGATTGCGGCCTCCAGATCGGCCGGCTGCAGCTTGAAATCATTCTCGATGGTGGTCGAGACAAACACCGGGGTGCCGCCGCAGATCGCCACCATTTCCGGATAGCTGACCCAATAGGGCGCAGGAATGACGACTTCGTCGCCCGGGTTCAGCGTCGCCATGAAGGCGTTGAACAGGATCTGCTTGCCGCCGGTGCCGACAATTGTCTGCTGCCAGTCGTAATCGAGATTGTTCTCGCGCTTGAACTTGGCGGCGATCGCCTTGCGCAGCTCAGGGATGCCGGAGACCGGGGTGTACTTGGTCTCGCCACGGTTGATCGCGTCGATCGCTGCCGCCTTGATGTTGTCGGGCGTGTCGAAATCCGGCTCGCCCGCGCCCAGTCCGATAACGTCACGGCCCTTGGCTTTGAGTTCCCGCGCCTTCTGGCTGACGGCAATGGTGGCGGACGGTTTGACCCGGGAAAGGGCGTTGGCGAGAAAGGCCATGGAATGCGCTCCGGTGCTGGGACGTGATGCAAAGGGACGCGGCGCCCGCGCCCGTTGCCCTCTATGTCGCAACCGGCCCGCCGATGCAAGCCGCCAGGTAAGCTTGTAACGGTACATTTAACCTTGGCGAAAGTTTTGAGGATTACCCTTTGCTGCCGACACGCAACGGAAATCGGAGTCCAGGACATGATGGCCGGGCATCGCGAACCGCATTTTTTGCAGGACGACCGGGGTTTTTACACAACCTCCTACGGGCCTTTCGTCCTGCGCTCGGCGTTCCAGCCGATCTTCAGCCAGAACGATCAGGGCCACCTGACCATCGAGGCATTCGAGGCGCTGATCCGCGCCCAGCAGGACGGCAAGCCGGTCTCTCCCGGTCATTTCTTCTCGGTGGTCGAGAAGGCCGATGCCGTCACCGTCGACACGCTCTGCCGCGAATTGCACATCCTCAACATGGGCAAACTCGGCCGCCGCAAGGCAAAGCTGTTCATCAACTTCAATCCCGGCCTGTTTGACAACGTCACCAATATCGATGCCGAGGTCGACCGGATGGTGGAGGTAACACTGCGCGCCGGCCTTCGGCCTGGCCGCATTGTCTGCGAGATCACCGAACAGGGCAGCGGAGACGAAAGGGTCCTCGACCGGTTGGTCAACGGATTGCGCTCGAGACTTTTCAAGATCGCGGTCGATGACTTCGGAGCCGACGATTCCGATTCCAAACGGGTCTCCGAGCTCAAGCCCGACGTGCTGAAGTTCGACGCCGCCTGGGTCCGCCGATTCACCGAGACGTCAGCCGGCATGGGATTGCTCAAGCTGATGGTGGAGCAGTTCATCGAACGTGGCATCACGGTGCTGTTCGAGGGACTTGAAGAAGACCACCAGATCGAGTTCTGTCAGAAGATCGGTGTTCAACTGATGCAGGGCTATGCGCTTGCGCGCCCGGAAATCGTGCCGCGCACGTTTGACGACCGTTTCCCCGAACCCGAGCTGACGCAGGTCGGTGATCCGGTCCGACCCTACTACGAACCGGCCCCGCGCGCACCGAGCCAGCCAGCGGCTCCGACAAGCGATTTCGTGCCGCGTCCGCCGCTGGTGCGCCGCGCGGCAGCCTTCGGCAAGCGCACCCGTTAACCCGAAACACAATCTTGACATCATAACACTCCGGCACCGCCACAATCCGGTCCGATTGGCGACGCGATCAGCCGCTTAGATGCGCCCCGAACAGCAAAGAACGGGGAAACACGATGCTTCCGGACGATGACTTCCTGTCAACAAAGCCCGCCCGCCGAGAAAGCGTCACGGCGATGCGCATTGCGCTGATGGCATTGCTTGGATGCCTGATCCTTCTGTCGGTTCTTGTCTTCCAGGCCCGGGCGGCGCCCGATGCCATGTTTGACCGGCAGATCAGGGCCGGACACCAGACAACAGACCTGCCCGTGTCCGGCGTTCCGGCGAGCCCCCGGCATCTCAGTCCGCGAATTCCCGCCCCTTGAATGTCCTGCACCGGTTCGAAAGATCGGCAAGCGCCGCATCAGGGTTGGACAGGCCGGATACGATGACCGGAGACCCGCTTTCCCTCTCGATGACAAGCGAGCCAGCACCGGTGATCCAGCCCGACAATCCGCGGCGCAGCGACAGGCCGGCAATCGCGGGATAATTCACCACGATCGGGTCGCGTGCAGGGAACCCCGGATGCGCCTCCAGATGGGCGCCGCGCAGCATCAGGCGGGTTGTCGACAGCCTGAGCCCGGCATAGGCGAACAGCAGCGGCACAACGATGACAAGCACCAGCAGACAGACCCGAGCCAGCGCACCGTCTCCCCTGCCATTCACAAAGAGGATAATCCACAGCGCCGCATAGCCTATAGCCACGACGAGACCGGGAAGAAACAGCGCCATGGCGCTTGCCCGCCACTCGGCGCGGCGGGGTTCCCGCCCGGATCCGGAGGGCGAGGGTTTGGTGGGCGAATCAGCGCTGTCCATGACTGATGATGTTATCTCGAAATTCGGCATCGTCACCGGAACACAACACGCGCGCAGGGGTTTTCCTGCACCTTTCGTGCACCATATCTGGTCAGGGGCACCAACACGGATCGCAAACGAGGTACTCATGACACATCACCGCAAACGGAAAAGGGCAGGCGCATCACTGATCGCGGCTTCGGCGGCTTTCCTGCTGGCTGCCGCGACGAGCGCATTCGCGGGCGAAATCATTCCCACCAGCGAGGTCAGGGTCGAGGTTGATGTGATCGCCAAGGGACTGGACCATCCCTGGGGCATCGAGCAACTTCCCGATGGAGCGCTGCTGGTCACCGAACGCTCCGGCACCTTGCGCCTGGTGCGCGGAGGTGAGGTGTCAGCGCCGGTAACAGGCCTGCCCCCGGTCACGGCCTCTGGCCAGGGCGGCCTGCTCGATGTGGCGCTGGCACGTGACTTCGCCGACAGCCGGACCCTCTTCCTGAGCTACACGGCCCGCGGCGACAACGGCCTCGGCACCGCGATTGCCCGCGCCCGCCTGTCCGAAGATGGAAGCCGGCTGACCGAGGTGACGGAGATCTTCCGGATGAACCGGTTTTCCGGCACAGGCCGTCATTTCGGCTCCCGTATTTCGGTATCGGATGACGGTACACTGTTTTTCACCATCGGTGACCGCGGCGAAGCCGAACGGGCGCAAGACATGGATGACCACGCCGGCGCGGTTCTCAGGATCAATGCAGACGGCTCTATCCCTGCCGACAACCCCTATGCAGACGGTGGCGCCGCCGCCGAAATCTGGTCGAAGGGACACCGCAACCCGCAAGGCCTCGACATCGATTCCGAGACCGGCGTGCTGTATGCGGTCGAACACGGCGCCCGCGGCGGCGATGAGGTCAACCGCCCGAAGCCCGGACAAAACTATGGCTGGCCCGAGATCTCCTACGGCCGCCACTATTCCGGCGCGGAAATCGGCGTCGGCACCAGGGCCGAAGGCTTCGAACAGCCGCTGCATTACTGGGATCCCTCGATCGCGCCCGGCGGAATGGTGGTCTATCGCGGCGACATGTTCCCCGAATGGGATGGCGACCTTCTGGTGACCGCACTCAAGTTCCAGATGCTGGTGCGGCTTGACCTTGATCGGGAAACCGGCGAAGTGCTTGCCGAAGAGCGCCTGCTCAAGGGAGATTACGGACGCATACGCGATGTCCGTGTGGCTTCCGATGGCGCCCTGCTGATGGTGACCGATGAAGGCAACGGCGAAATCCTGCGCCTGTCGCGGGCACCGGCATCGAGCAACTAGCCGGCAAGCACGTGTTTCGCGCCGTGCCCGCCTGGTCAAAGGTGAGAGGTCACGTCGCGCCATGGTCAAGACCGTTCTGTTAAGCGTCGCAATCCTGTGCGGCGCATTGGTGGCGGCATTTGTGCTCGTCGGTCGGGAGCGAAGCTGGGAACTGATGGCAGGTTCGCCTGATCGCGGGCAGCGCGATTTCGGCACCAACAAGCGAAGCCCCACCCCGAACGACGCGCTCGCCTGCAGTCCGGGCCTTTGCCAAGATCCGGATTTCGAGGTCGCCCCGTTCGACGACGCTCCACCCATCGCCATCGAACGGCTGTCGCAACGGCTTCTCGACACCGATCCGCTGGCCCGCAGGATCGACGACCGCAGCAACCCGTCCAGGGCGCGCTTCGTCACCTACTCACCGATGATGCGGTTTCCCGACGTGATCCATCTCGAAGCCACCCCCATGGCTGATGGGCGGACCGGTATCATGGCCTATGCACGGGCGCAGCTTGGCAAGAGCGACATGGGCAAGAACCGCGCCCGCCTCGAGGCGCTGCTGCTCAGCCGCTGAGACAGCGCACCCTCCGGAAGGAATGGTATCGGGCGACAGGAATTGATCACATCGGCCCTTGCCGCTCACAGATCCACCTGATAGCCGTCCGGCATCATTTTCGCTTGCCCGGACCACTCCATGCCGCGTCATCTCGCCAATCTGCTGTTGCTTTCGGCCGGTGCCATCTGGGGCGCGGGTTTCGTCGCGCAATCCACCGCAATGGACAATCTCGGTCCCTACCTCTTCATCGGCCTGCGCTTTCTCGTTGCCTCCGTGGTTCTGGCCCCTTTCGCATGGCTGGAAAGCCGCAGGGCCGTTCATCCGGTCGCACCGGCCCATCTCGGAGGATTTGCCCTCGCCGGCCTGGCGCTGTTTTCCGGCATGGCGCTCCAGCAGGTCGGCCTGACCATCACCACGGTGACCAATTCGGGCTTTCTGACGGGCCTCTACGTGGTCTTTGTCCCCTTCATCACGCTTATGGTCATGCGCCAGCGGCTGCATCCGGTGATCTGGCCCGCCACCCTGATGACCTTTGTCGGGATCTGGATGCTGGCCGGCGGCAGTCTGGCTGATCTCAATGCAGGGGACGTGCTGACCATCGGCTGCGCCGTGATGTGGGCAATACAGGTCATCCTGGTCGGCCGTTTCGTCGGACCGAGCGGGCGGCCGTTGACACTCTCCTTCGTGCAGTTCTCGCTCGCCGGCGTCCTCGGACTTGGCCTGGGACTGACGGTCGAAGGCTTCGACCTTGCCGCGGTGATTGCCACCCTGCCCGAGATCCTGTTCACCGGCGTCATCGCCACCGGCCTTGCCTTCACGCTTCAGGTCATCGGCCAGCGCTACACCACCGCACCTCAGGCGGCGATCTTCCTGTCGACGGAATCGCTGTTCGCCGCTCTTTTTGGCGCCGTCATTCTTTCCGAGCAGATCCCGGCACTTGGTTATGCCGGTGGCCTGCTGATCTTCCTGGCCATTCTGCTGGCCGAACTCGGCCCTGTTCTCAGACCACGGCCAGCCGCCTGACTTCTTTTTCTCCGGCATCCGCCGCGGTTCGTGATCGCACCTTGTCGAGGCAGGTCCAGAACCTGCCATGATCGGGGCGGAAACGGGGCAGTTTCAACCGCTTGTCTTGCAGCCTTCTCGTGCATCAAGGATCTGATCTGCAGGTGGGAGCCGCCTTGGAGAGCTCACATTGCGGCAATATTATGTCGTTGATATTGTTGATTTTATTTACGCCAAGTGATTTGCATCCGGGCTCCCGCGGCCACAGGTTTGGTCCTGCAAGCACCACTGACGGTGCGCAATGCAAAACAAGGGAGACATCACATGAAGAAGATTTTCATCACCACCGTTTCTGTCCTGGGCCTGACAGGCGCTGCCTTTGCCGCGGAAGTCGAAGGCGTGGTCACCAGCTACGACCCGGCCACCAAGATGATCGTGCTGGAAAGCGGTGAGGCATTCCGCATCACCGACGGCGTCCAGCTTGACGGGCTCCAGCCGGGCGGCAAGGTCGTCATCACCTATGACGACGGCACCACCGACGCCACCGCTGTCACCGTGGTGGAATGACAAGTCGCGGTCTGGCCGGACGTTTTCGGTCCGGTCAGACCTTTCGCTTTCAGGGCTGAAATCTTCACAAAAGCCGTAGCGATCTGATTGGATCATGGCAAAATTTAGCCGGTTTCAGCCTTGAAAAATATATCTTTTTGCCGCTTGCGCGGCGCTTTCATCGGGCGCATATCAGCGCCGCCCCGCCGCAACCGACACCAGTCTGGCAAATCTGCCAGCCGGTCGCGGATCGGGTAACAACCTATGGAAAAGACCAATGAAAAAGATCGTTGCAATCGCTTTCGCATCCGCAGCCATGCTCTCGACCGCCTTCGCCGGCGAAATCGAAGGCGTCGTCAAGACATTTGACCCTGCTGCGAGCACCGTCGAACTTGAATCCGGTGAAGTCTACACCATCGCTGCAGGCGTTGAAGTGGAAGGCATCGAAGCCGGCAAGACCGTGATGATCATGTTCAACGACGGCACCACCGAAGCCACCGAGATCGCAATCGTCGAGTAACCGCAGACACCTGGCCGGATCACCCTGTGGTGATCCGGCCAGGTCCTGGACTTGTGGCCGGCAAGCGTCACCAAACTTTTGCTTGCCAATTTCAAACAAAACAATCATCTTTGATATGTTCGGGCAATTTGCGAACACGGGAAGACCAGAAACATGCGCGCCGAAGCCGCACAAAAAACTTCGGACGACTTCAACACACACTCACACGCCATACCGCGTGCAGGAGCGAAGCCGTTAAAATCAGGACCTTTCCACACACTTCAAGAACTGCCTGCCATAACCCCCGCGCCAATGCGGGATATGACATGATGCTCGCCAACCGGACAATCCGAGCGGAGACCGGAAGGCAATCAAAGGACCTGACAGCATGGCCGAAACTGGTACCGTAAAATTCTTCAATGTCGACAAGGGCTTCGGCTTCATCAAGCCTGACAATGGCGGTGCGGACATCTTCGTTCACATCTCAGCCGTCCAGGCTTCGGGAATGACCGGCCTTGAGGAAAACCAGAAGGTGGCCTTCGACACCGAGCCCGATCGCCGCGGCAAGGGACCGAAGGCCGTTAATCTGCGCCTCGCCTGATTGACATCGACCCTGTAGACAATGAAAGCCCGGTGCCGCAATCACCGGGCTTTTTTGTTTCCGCACAATTGACGCTTGTCAGATTTTCGCCTGACTGCGGTGTTATGATACTGTTCAGCTGGCGTTCAGCTTGAGCCGGATAGGGTTCATTCAAGCCGGGAAAACCGGTCATCACAAAGAGACGCCAACCGGGAAGGATACACCGATGAACATGTTTGCAAGAAAGCTTGGCATCACCCTGCTCACCGCCGCGACCGCTTTCGCGCCGCTGACGACCGGTATTGCCAGCGCCGGTGAGGCCGAATTCTTCGACCCGAACCAGCCGCATCTGTACCGGCCTCACGAGCAACGCTGGGTCAATCCGAACCGCAGCTACCGCCACCACAAGTATCGCGGCTACCGTCATCACGACAACAGCGATGCCATCGCGCTCGGCATCATCGGCCTGGGTGCGGCAGCCATCATCGGCGGAGCGATTGCCAACAGTAACCAGCCGCGCGTCATCTACCGGGAGCGTTCAGCCCCGCGGGCCGTCAGCGGCGGCAGCTACGAGCCGTGGAGCCGTTCCTGGTACCGCTATTGCGCCAACAAGTACCGCTCCTTCAATGCCTCGACGGGCACCTACCGGGGCTATGACGGGCGCGACCATTTCTGCGTCGTCAGATAGAAAGCCACCGGCGAGCGTCCACAGCGACACCTGCCACAGGCCCTGATACGACCCGCTCGAAAAAAGAACCGGCCTCGCTCTGACAGCGATGGCCGGTTTTTTGAATGATTCATGGCAATCAGGCTGGCGCCGCAGCAGCGCTATAGCCCCTTGAGGAACGGGTTTGTCCGGCGCTCCTCGCCGATCTTGCCGCCAGGTCCGTGGCCGCAGATAAAGCCCGTCTCGTCGCCCAGTGGAAACACCTTGTCACGGATCGAGTTGAGCAGGGTCTGGTGATCGCCGCCAGGCAGGTCGGTGCGGCCGATGGAGCCGGCGAACAACACATCGCCAAGATGCGCAAAGCCTTCGGCCCGGTTGAAATAGATCACGTGACCCGGCGCGTGGCCGGGCGTGTGCAAGACTTCGAACTCGTGTACGCCAAACGACACCTTGTCGCCGTCCTCAAGCCACTGGTCGGGCGCAACATTGCGCACGTCCATCTCCAAACCGAACATCTTGGCTTGCGCCTCAAGTCCCGAGAGCAACGGCAGGTCGTCCTTGTGCGGACCGATGATCTTGACCCCAAGTTTTTCGCGCAACTCGTCCGCACCGCCGGCATGATCGATATGCCCGTGCGTAAGCCAGATCGCCTCGATGGTAAGTCCGTTTTCGCTGATCGTCTGCAGGATCACGTCGACGTCACCGCCCGGATCAACCACCACCCCTGACTTGGTATCCTGATCGAACATCACCGTGCAGTTCTGCTGAAACGGTGTCACCGGGATGATGCCGGCTTGCAAATTGCCCATTTTGAACGTTCCTGTTCTTCGACTCGCTGACCGCAAAATGAACGCACAGACAATGGATGTCACCCTCCAATGCCTGTGCTTCACGCCATGATGCGGATTATTGAGCCTGTTCGGAAGCCGTCTTTTCGGGCTCGCGAGGTTCGACGTCCAATGAACCGGAATAAGTGACCTGCGGGAATGGGATCGAAATGCCGTTCTCGTCAAAGGCGATTTTCGCCGCCTTGGTCATTTCGCGGCTTGTGGTCCACCAGTCGGCGGACTTTGTCCAGTAGCGCAAGGTCACGGCAACCGCGCTGTCGCCAAGTTCCGAGACATAGGCCCAGGGTTCAGGATCGGACAGCACCCGGCTATCCGCACGCGCCAGATCCATGAGAACCGACTGCGCCTTCTCGATGTCGTCCTCGTAGCCTATCCCGATGACAAGGTCATGCCGGCGCTCGGGCAGACGCGAGTAATTTGTCACCGGAACGTTCCAGAGCTGCGAGTTCGGCGCCATCCGGTACAGACCGTCGAGTGTTTTCAGTTCGGTGGCGAAAAGCCCGATCTCCTGGATCGTGCCCGATACACCGTCCGCATCGATGTATTCGCCCACACGGAACGGCCGCAGCACCAGGAGCATGATACCGGCGGCAATGTTCTGCAACGTGCCCTGCAACGCCAGGCCGATCGCCAGACCGGCAGCACCCAAGGCTGTGATGATCGATGCTGTCTGAACGCCGAACTGGCCCAGCACCATGATGACGACCACCACCAGAACGGCGTAGCGGACGAAGACCGAGAAGAACCCGACCACCGTTGGATCGACCCTGTGCGACCTGGTGAGCAGGCTTCGCACCCAGCGCCCCAGCAGGCGCGAAATGCTCCACCCGACAATCAGGATCAGGATCGCGCCGATCACCGAAAAGGCGTAGGTGACGATCAGCACCTGAAGCCCGTTGAATGCCTCGCCCCAGCCGCCCAGCAATTGTCCCAACTGGGATTCGGATGCACTCGCCATCAGATCTTCCATTCTGTCTCAATCACCTTTTTTGTTACTGTTGCGCCACAAGTCGCCGTTACCCGGAACGCTTTCGGAGGGGTTTGGTTCCATCCGCAGGCAAAAAAACATGCCCGCACCCGCGCCGCCAGTCAGCGTGGCCGCTCCTTGTCATACTGGAAGGCCGCCGCCCTCTTTCAAGGTGTCGAGAACGATCGCGGTCTTGACGTGCTGGACGGATTCATGCGGCAGCAGCACATCGCTGACAAAGGCCGAAAGGCTGCGCAGGTCTGGGGTGACCACCTTGATGATGTAATCCATCTCTCCGGTCAGCGAATAGGCTTCCAGCACCTCGGGCAAGCCGCCGATCAGTCGGGCGAATCGCTGGGCATTGTCGCGATTGTGCGTTGCCAGTGTCACCGTGATCAGATTGACGATACCGACACCAAGCTTCTCCCGGTCAAGGTCGGCGCGATAGCCCCTGATATAGCCGTCCTGCTCCAGCCGTGTGCGCCGGCGTGAGCATTGCGAGGCCGACAGGTTCACCTTCTGCGACAGCTCGTTGTTGGTCAGGCGGCCGTCCGCCTGCAACAGGCGGAGCAGCTTGCGATCGAACTCATCCAGATGCACGAGATGATCTCCATTTCACATTTTCATGCACATTTCACGCAACATTCATCCGTTAATTGTCGTGAATGCATGCACCTTGCACCGAATATGCAGCATCATGTGCAACAGTCAACCAGCGCTGCCGAGATCATGAGCCGCGCGGACAAAACGAGGAGAGAAACCATGGGTCCGTTCCCCCACGACGCACCACGCGCAACCATTTCCGAAGACAACCCGGCCGGCACAAACGGCTTCGAATTTGTCGAGTTCGCCCATCCGGAACCGGAAGTGCTTGAGGCGCTGTTCGCCCGCATGGGATACGAGCCGGTTGCCCGCCACCGGACCAAGGCGATCACGGTCTGGCGCCAGGGCGACATCAACTACATTCTCAATGCCGAGAAAGGCTCCTTCGCCGATCGCTTCGTCGGCATCCACGGCCCCTGTGCACCGTCAATGGCCTGGCGCGTTGCCGATGCAAAACAGGCGCTTGCCCATGCCGTGTCGAAGGGCGCCGAAGAATACAAGGGCAGCGACAAGACACTCGACGTACCGGCCATCGTCGGCATCGGCGGGTCGCTGCTCTACTTCGTCGACACCTGGGGCGACCAGGGCTCGGCCTACGATGCCGATTTCGACTGGCTCGGCGAACGCGATCCCAGGCCGAAGGGCGCGGGCTTCTACTATCTCGACCACCTCACCCACAATGTCATCCGCGGCAACATGGACAAGTGGTGGGATTTTTACCGCAACCTGTTCAATTTCAAGCAGATCCACTTCTTCGACATCGAGGGCAAGCTGACCGGCCTAGTGTCGCGCGCCATCACCTCGCCCTGCGGCCGTATCCGCATCCCGCTCAACGAATCCACCGACGACAAGAGCCAGATCGAGGAATATCTTCGCAAGTACAATGGCGAGGGCATCCAGCACATCGCGGTCGGCACCGATGACATCTATTCGGGCACCGACTGGATTGCCGACAAGGGCGTCAGATTCATGCCCGGTCCGCCCGATACCTATTACGACCTCTCGAAGGAGCGGGTTCACGGCCACGACGAGCCGCTCGACCGGATGAAGAAACACGGGATCCTGATTGACGGCGAAGGCGTGGTCGATGGCGGCATGACCAAGATCCTGCTGCAGATCTTCTCCAAGACCGTAATCGGCCCGATCTTTTTCGAGTTCATCCAGCGCAAGGGCGATGAAGGCTTTGGCGAGGGCAATTTCCGTGCGCTCTTCGAATCCATCGAGGAAGACCAGATCCGCCGCGGCGTCATCGGCGACGCCGCGGAGTAAGCCACCCACACCGACAGCAAAAAAGGCGGCGCTTCCATTGGGGAGCGCCGCCTTTTCGTTCTGAATGGGTCACAGGGATTACTCGGCGGCAATCTTTTTCGGCTGCACCTCGGACATGTAGTCATTGACCAGATTCTGCGTGATCTCGCCGACAGTGAAGCTGTAGGGACCGATCTCCGAGACCGGAGTGACTTCGGCGGCTGTCCCGGTGAGGAAGCACTGCTCGAAACCCTCGAGTTCTTCGGGCTGGATCGCCCGTTCAATCACTTCGTAGCCGCGCTTCTTGGCAAGGCCGATCACGGTGCGCCGGGTAATGCCGTCCAGGAAACAGTCGGGCGTCGGCGTGTGGATCTTGCCGTCCTTTACGAAGAAAACATTGGCGCCGGTGGCTTCAGCCACTTGGTCGCGCCAGTCCAGCATCAGCGCATCGGCATAGCCGCGTTCTTCGGCGCGATGCTTGGACAGCGTGCAGATCATGTAAAGCCCGGCAGCCTTGGATCGCGACGGCGCGGTCCGCGGGTCTGGACGCCGGTACTCGGCCATGTCGAGCCGGATGCCCTTCATCCGCTCTTCCGGCTTGAAGTAGCTGGGCCACTGCCAGATGGCGATGGCCAGGTTGATCCGGTTGGCCTGGGCCGACACGCCCATCATCTCCGATCCGCGCCACGCGATCGGACGCACATAGGCATCCTCAAAACCCTGCCGCGCCAGCAGTTCGACGCAGGCCTGATCGATCTCGGCGACGCTGTAGGGGATCTTGAAGCCGAGAATATCAGCGGACGTATGCAGCCGCTCGGTGTGTTCGGTCAGCTTGAATATCTCGCCACCATAGGCCCGTTCACCTTCGAAAACGGCGCTGGCATAATGCAGCCCGTGGGTCAGGACATGAATTTTTGCATCTTTCCACGGCACGAACTCGCCGTTAAACCAGATTTCGCCTTCGAGCTGGTCAAAAGGTACGGACGCCATCGCGTTTCCTCCAGGCGGTATGCCGCCGTGATAATGGTTGTCTTTAAGCCGGTGTCGGTGACCGTGGCTCAAGCGCCAAAATCAGGCGTGAGGCAAACGGGCATTGGCAAGCCGGCGGGCAAGGCCAGTTTGCCTCGCGCGCAAATCGAAGCTAGCAATTGCGCCAAATTATGTCAACATAGCTGACATATTTGAAAGGAAAAGTCGCCATGAACCGTGCCGGCGCAATCAAGCCCGAATCCGACCAGATCCTTGACCGCCCCATGGGGGACAATGACGGTATCGACTTCGAGATCATAGAGCTTTTGTTCTTCGCCTACCGTGATTTCATTTCCGATCCCGACGCCATCCTCGACACGTCCGGGTTCGGACGCGCCCATCACCGTGTCGTCCATTTCGTCAACCGCGAACCCGGACTGACGGTCGCCGCCCTGCTCGACACGCTGAAGATTACCAAGCAGTCGCTGGCGAGGGTTCTCAAACAACTCATCGATTCAGGCTATATTGCCCAGGTTGCCGGCCCGGAAGACCGCAGGCAACGTCGTCTCTTCCCCACCGACCGGGGGCGCGAACTGGCGCTGGCACTGGCAAGGCCACAGTCTCGCCGTATCGCCAATGCACTGGAAGGTCTGGATGAGAATGGACGGACAGCGGTCACGACCTTCCTTTCCGGCATGATCAATCCCGGTGCGCACAGGCCGGAAGAGGATCACAGCGAGATCAATGAGGGACGAGACCAATGACAAACCCCTTGCCGGAAGATGATGCAGCCCACCTGCTGGTCGTCGACGACGACACCCGGATCCGTGACCTGCTGTCACGCTATCTCACCGAACAGGGGTTTCGTGTCACCACTGCCGCCGAAGCCGACGAGGCCCGCCGCAAGCTCGAAGGTCTCGATTTCGACCTGCTGATCATCGACGTGATGATGCCCGGTGAAAGCGGCCTGTCACTGACCCGATCGCTGCGCGAGATCAAGACGGTACCGATCCTGATGCTCACCGCGCTGGCCGAAGGCGAGGCCCGGATCGACGGCCTCGAAGCCGGCGCTGACGATTATCTAGCCAAGCCGTTCAACCCGCGCGAACTGGTGCTCAGGATCAACAACATCCTCAAGCGCGGCGGCCAGCCCTCGCCGCCAAAGGTCGAGCAGGTGGTCTTCGGTCCGTTCACCTTCGTCATTGCCCGCCGCGAACTGAAGAAATCCGGCGAGCCCGTCCGCCTCACCGACCGCGAACGCGAGATCATGGTCGCTTTTGCCGAAAACGCCGGCGAGACCGTTCCCCGCCATGAACTCGTCGGCGGCGACATAGAGGTCGGAGAACGTACCATCGACGTTCAGATCAACCGCCTGCGCCGCAAGATCGAAGACGATCCGGCCAATCCGGTGTGGCTGCAGACCGTGCGTGGCATCGGCTACCGGCTGAGCGTGGAGACAAAGGTCTAGAGCGCCAGCTCCATCGGAGATCCAGGTATGTCCCCCAGCCTCGGGCCAGGAAACGCCGAGGCTGCTTTGGTTCCGCTTGCCACTCCAACGGCAAGACTGTCACTGCAATTCAAGCGGGAATGATGCGAAAAATGCTACCGATAACGCCTGTATCAATGCGGATCATCTTGGCTTGAACCCCTCAAAACGTCGGGGGTTAAGTCTAATTTCCTTAACCATTTAGAGCTAATTTCCATCAAAACCATGGGGGTTAGCATGTCTATATTTTCACGCTTTGGGGTCGTCAAAACCGTAACGGTAATGACCGTCTCTCTTCTTCTGATTGCACTTGGTGTGGTCGAACTGGCGGTCTCCGCCAATATCAGTAAACGTATCCAGGCTCAGGCGATCGAAAGCCAGAACACAAGCTTGCGGACGGCGGCGACCATCGTGGCTCGCGACCTTCCGGGCACCACCATCGCATGGGCGGCCGACGGCAACGTCCAGCGAATCGAGATGGAATCGATCCCGACCGGCTTCGAAAGCCACGAGATGATCGACACCATCGGTCGCATGACCGGCCAGACGGCGACGATTTTCGCCTGGGATGCAGAAACCAGGGATTTCTGGCGCAAGACCACCAACATCATCAAGCCCGATGGCAACCGGGCGGTCGGAACCCCGCTGGGTCAGAAGGGCGCGGTCTACCCGGTCCTGACCAAGGGCGAGACCTTCCGCGGCGAGGCAGTGATCCTGGGAACGCCGTACTACACCATCTATGAGCCGATCTACTCGCCGGCAGGCGACACGATCGGCATCCTTTACGCCGGTGTACGCTCGGCGGAAATCGATGCCATGGCCAGCGAAATGGCCTGGACCATCAGCATCGTTGCAATCCTGGTTCTCTTGGCTGCAGTCGCCATAGCAGCGTTTGTCACAAAGCAGGTTCTTGGTGGCATCCCGCGGCTGACCAACGTCGCCAACGCGCTCGCCGAAGGCAATCTCGATATCGACGTGCCTGGCCAGGACCAGCGCAACGAGATCGGCTCTCTCGCCCGCTCGTTGACGATCCTGCGCGACGGGGCGGTTGAAAAGATCGCGCTTGAGTCGGACTCGGTCCGCAGCCGTGAAGAGACCGAAGCCGAGCGCCAGCGCCGCGAGGCCGAGAAATCCGCTCGTGACCAGGAAACCGAAGCAGCTGTTCGCGAACTGGGCGCAGCCCTGAGCGAACTCAGCAATGGCAACCTGAAGGTCAGGCTGGATCATGCCTTCACCGGAGAGTTCGAAAAGCTGCGGACAGATTTCAACCATGCCGCCGATCGTCTCAGCCAAACCATGGCCGAGCTCAGCGGAGAAACCCACGAGATCAATGCCGGCGCATCCGAAATGCAGGCGGCAACGGACGACCTGTCGCGGCGCACCGAACAGCAGGCAGCCTCGCTCGAGGAAACCTCTGCCGCGCTTGACGAGATCACCGCAACGGTGCGCAGTGCAGCGACCCGCGCCGAGGAAGCCAGGGACATGGCCGAGAAGGCACAGAGCAGCACGGTCAATTCCCGAAGCGTCGTCTCCAACGCCGTCAACGCCATGTCGCGCATTGAATCGGCATCGGACGAAATCTCCAAGATCATCTCCGTGATCGACGAGATTGCCTTCCAGACCAACCTGCTGGCACTCAATGCCGGCGTCGAGGCCGCCCGCGCCGGCGAAGCCGGAAAGGGCTTTGCCGTCGTCGCCCAGGAAGTTCGCGAACTCGCACAGCGCTCGGCAAGCGCGGCCAAGGACATCAAGGGCCTGATCACCAAGTCCGGCGAGGAAGTGGCAAGCGGTGTGCAACTGGTCAACGAGACCGGCGATGCGCTCGGAACCATTTCCGAACAGGTTGCCGCGATCAACGATCATATCGCCTCGATCGCGACAGCCGCCCGCGAGCAGACCACAGGCCTTGGCGAGATCAACAGCGCCGTCAACCAGATGGACCAGGTCACGCAGCAGAACGCCGCCATGGTCGAGGAAGCCACCGCGGTCATGCACAAGCTGGCCGCAAGCGCCCAGAAGCTCAGCGGCATGGTCGATCAGTTCGAGGTTTCCTCAAACCGGGCCCATGCGCCACGGGCACAACGCGCCGCCTGATTGACCCCAGTCCTGGCAGGCCTAACAAGAATGAGCGGCCCGTGCTTTATAAGCACGGGCCGTTTTCTTCATGTCCGATGGCCCACAGGTTGGCTTACCCGGCGCACCGGCTGCCCGGCCTCTGAATTCTACAGCAGGCCGTCAGGCAATTTCTGCTCTCCGGCGTTGTTGATCCGGCGGAACCAGAAGGTCAGCATCGTCGATGTCATAACGATAAACAGCGAATAGAGTGCCGGTACCGCCATCACCGACTGGGCCTCGGTGCCGGAGAAGGTGAAGGCGATGATGGCAATCGCCAGCGGTCCGTTCTGAATGCCGGTTTCCAGTGCGATTGTGCGGGCATTGCGCGGATGCAGTTTGAGCAGCGTTGCAAAGCCGTAGCCGATGGCGAACCCGAACACGCCAAGCCCAATGGCGCCAAAATAGGTGGCCCAGGTCGTCGTTGTCAGAAAGTCCCAGTTCCTCGGAATCCAGGACACGATCAGAAACAGGATGAAAATGACGGCCAGCAGCGAGCCGAGGAACTCGGTCACCGCTCCGGCATTGGCATTGAGCTTGCGCAAGCCCATTCCGATGGCAACCGGCACCAGGAGCAGCACCAGCGTCACGATGATGTTCTCGCGCGGGATCTGCAGATCGAGCGCCCCCGCATAGAGCACCAGCACCAGCGGGATCAACACCACGCCGAAGACGGTCGAGTTGACCGTCATGAGCACCGACAGCGCCAGATTTCCCTTGGAGAAATAGGTAAAGATATTGGACGTGGTGCCGCCGGGCATGCAGCCCATGATCAGGATCCCGATCTTGATCGGGTCCGGTACCGGCAGGCTGATTGCCAGCAGGAAGGCAATGAACGGCATGAAACCATACTGCGAGGCCACACCGATAAACAGACCGTAGGGCCGCTTCAGCGCCAGCGCGAAATCGCGCGGGGTAAGGGACGCGCCCATGCCAAGCATGATCACGAAGATCATCAAAGCCAGAATTGCTTGTTCCAAAGGTCCGACCATGGTTCCTCCCTGAAAGCCGGTCGTTTCTACTCGATTCCCGGACCGCCACAGCGCTCCGGTCGGCCATGCTTGTCCTAGGCGCTTGCGGCTTCGGAAGTCCTGGTCTCTTGCTCCGCACGCAGATCCTTGCGCAGGATCTTGCCGACATTGGACTTGGGCAAGTCATCGCGGAACTCGACCAGCCTGGGCACCTTGTAGCCGGTCAGGTGCAGCTTGCAGTAGGCGCGGACGTCCTCGACGGTCAGCGCCGGGTCACGGCGGACGACATAGGCCTTCACCGCTTCACCCGATGCTCCGTCCGGAACACCGATCACGGCGGATTCGACAATGCCTGGATGCGCTGCAAGGCAATCCTCGATCTCGTTGGGATAGACGTTGAAGCCCGAGACCAGGACCATGTCCTTCTTGCGGTCGACGATCCGGAAATAGCCGTCCGCATCCATGGTGGCGATGTCGCCGGTCAGCAACCAGCCATCCCTGATGGCTTTTTCCGTTTCCTCAGGCCGGTTCCAGTAGCCCAGCATCACCTGCGGCCCGCGCGCAGCCAGTTCGCCCGCCTCGCCTTGCGCCACCGGCTTGCCGCCGGCATCGAGGCAGGCCACATCGGTTGAGGGCACCGGCACGCCGATCGAATTGCTGCGGGTCCGGCCAAGCGGGTTGAAGGTGATCACCGGCGAGGATTCAGTCAGCCCGTACCCCTCGAGAACCGGCTTTCCGGTGATCTCTTCCCAGCGCTCGGCCACCGCCTTTTGCAGCGCCATGCCGCCCGCGGAAGCAAATTTGAGATGCTTGGGAGGCGTGTCGAGAAACCAGACCTCGCTTGAGAGACCATTGAACAGCGTGTTGACCCCGCTCATCCAGGTGATCTTGTAGTTCTCGAATGCGCGCTTGAGATTGGACAGCGGCCGCGGATTGGGGATCAGGATGTTGCGCGCGCCAAGCCAGTAGAACCCGATCAGGTTCACGGTAAAGGCAAAGATGTGGTACATCGGCAGCGCTGTCAGCGCCACTTCCTCGCCCTTCTTCACACCGCTGATCATTTCCATGGTCTGCGCCATGTTCATGATGATGTTGCGGTGCGACAGCATGGCGCCCTTGGACACACCGGTGGTGCCGCCGGTGTATTGCAGACAGGCGATGTCATCGGGATCAACTGACGTCGTATAGGACCCGGCCCCGATCTTGCCTTCATCCCGCCGCGCCGCGCCTGCCGCAATCGCGTCTGGCAGCCGGATATGGGCGACATCCACCGGATGAATGGTCTTGTCCCAGTATTTCTGAACCGCACCGACAATCATTTTCGGCAAGGAAGGCATGAACTCGGCCACCCGGGTCACGATCACCGTTGGGATATGATGGCCCTTGAGCGCCTCGGGCAGCTTGTCGGCAAACATGTCGACGATCACCAGCGCCGAAGGTTTGGAATCGGCAAACTGCTTGGCCATCTCCTCGGCGGTGTAAAGCGGATTGACGTTGACGAGCACGCAGCCCGCCTTGAACACCCCAAAGGCGACCACCGGAAACGGCAGCCCATTGGGCGCCTGCAGGGCCACCCGGTCGCCCTGTTGAAGGCCGGCGACCTCGCGCAGATAGGCGGCGAGTGCCGTCGACATCTCGTCGACCTGACGGAAACTCAGCGTTCCATTCATGCCATTGGGAAGGCAGACCGTGAAAGCCGGAGCCTCGCCATAGACCGAGGCAGTATGGCTGACCAGATCACCGAGATTGCGAAACGGCAACTCATCGATCTCGGCGCGGACGGACGGCCCGTAAAAAGAAGTCCAAGGTCGTTCCATATCGTGATGCTCCTCCCAGAACAATTTCAGATTAGATGGGTGTATTGGCTGGCTTTGCAAGCTTTTTGCAAAGACTGTCCGAAAGAAGTTTCATAGGGTTTCAGAAGCCGTCCTGTACCACTGTGATCGAGGACGTCAGCAGAAGTTGGTCAGGTCCATCCCGGCGCTCCGTGCGAAGCCCGGCTGCACCATGACATGGAGGCGCGCTGCCGCTTGTCGCTACCCATTCCGCCTCAGCTTGTTTATAACCACCAACAATCAGCAATGACCGCGCAGGGCGGGAGGTTTGGGAGCCATGGCCAGCATCGACTCCATTCGACGGGAATATGAGCGTTATCCGCCAAGCGGCTTCCGTCGTTTCACGCGCTGGTTCACCAAACGCATTCCGACGCGGCTCTATGCGCGAGCCCTGCTGATCATCATCATCCCCATGGTGCTGCTGCAGTCGGTCATCGCCTTTGTCTTCATGGAGCGGCACTGGCAGACCGTCACCCAGCGGCTGTCCATGGCCGTCACACGCGACATCGCCGCCATCATCGACGTGCTGTCGACCTATCCGCAGGATTCAGACTACGACGAGATCATCCGTATCGCCCGCGAACGGCTTGAGCTCAACATCGCCATCGAGCCGCCAGGCGACCTGCCCGCCCCGCGCCCGAAGCCGTTCTTCTCGATTCTCGACCAGATCCTCTCCGAGGAAATAACCAGGCAGGTGCGGCTGCCGTTCTGGATCGACACCGTCGGCAATTCCAACATCGTCGAGGTCCGAATCAAGCTCGAGGACAAGATCCTCAGGGTCTTTGCCAAGCGCAGTCAGGCCTATGCCTCCAACACCCACATCTTCCTGTTGTGGATGGTCGGCACCTCGCTGGTTCTGCTGGTCATCGCCATCCTGTTCCTGCGCGGCCAGATCCGGCCGATCCTCAAGCTCACCCAGGCCGCCGAAAGCTTCGGCAAGGGCCAGCGCATGCCCGACGACTTCCGCCCCCGCGGCGCCGACGAGGTCCGCCGCGCCGGCATCGCCTTCATCAAGATGCGCGAACGCATCGAGCGCCAGCTCGAGCAGCGCACCGCCATGCTTTCCGGCGTCAGCCACGATCTGCGCACCATCCTCACCCGGTTCCGATTGCAACTGGCGCTGGTCGGCGATGGACCGGAGCTCGACGGCCTGAACAAGGATATCGACGACATGCAGTCGATGCTCGACAGCTACCTCTCCTTCGCCCGCGGCGAAGCCGAGGAGGATGTCGGCACGGTAAGCCTGAACAACGTTGTCGAGAAGGTTGCGGCAGACGGACGGCTGCGCGGCGCCACCGTGAGCGTGTCGGTGCAGGGCGACGACGAGATCAATGTCCGGCCCAACGCATTTGACCGCCTGCTGACCAATCTGGTCTCCAACGCCTGCCGGCACGCCGACGAGGTTTCCATCGAGGCCGTCAACCGCGGCAGGTGGCTCACCATCAACATCGACGATGACGGTCCGGGCATCCCCGCCGACGCGCGGGAGGATGTGTTCCGGCCGTTCTACCGTCTTGATGCGGCGCGCAACCAGGATGAAACCGGAACCGGTCTCGGACTTGCCATCGTGCGCGACATCGCCCGCAGCCATGGCGGCGACGTCACCCTGTCAGACAGCGCCATGGGCGGCCTGCGCGCAACGGTGCGTCTGCCCGCCTGAAACGGCCAGCACAAATGACTAAACAGGGACTTTTCAGAAACCCCGAGGCGCCGCGGTCACATCAGCCGGGCGCCGTTCGGAACCGTCTTGTCGACCGCCGCCAGAACGATATCGCCATTGCCGTCGGCAAATCCCAGTGTCAGCACTTCCGACATGAAAGGCCCGATCTGGCGCGGGGGGAAATTCACCACCGCCATCACCTGCCGTCCAACGAGGGCTTCGGGCGTGTAATGCACGGTGATCTGTGCCGATGATTTCTTCTCGCCGATCTCCGGCCCGAAATCGATCCGGAGCTTGAAGGCAGGCTTGCGAGCCTCCGGGAACGGTTCGGCGGCAACAATGGTGCCGGTGCGAATATCGACCTTCTCGAAATCATCCCAGGCAATCGTCGCGCTCATCATCGGCCTCGCATGTCGTGAAAAGGTGGATCTCAGGAAGCCAGTTCGCGGGACCGGTCGGCGGCAGCCTTCAGCGCCTTTTCGAACACCGGCTGAATGCCGTCCTCCGCCATCAGCACCGACAGCGCCGCCGCTGTCGTGCCGTTCGGCGAGGTCACGTTCTGCCTCAGTGTCGCAGCCTCGCTCGGGGACCGGTGCATCAACTCTCCGGCGCCGGTGACGGTTTCCCGTGCGAGCCGCATGGCGAGGTCCGCCGGCAGGCCGCATTTGCGCCCCGCCTCCGCCATGCACTCGACGAGATAGAAGACATAGGCCGGGCCGCTGCCCGACACTGCGGTGATCGCATCGATCATCGCTTCGTCTTCAACCCATTCAACCGGCCCGCAAACCGACAACAAGCGGTCGATCTCGGCTTTCGCTTCTGCACTCACGGCCGCATTTGCGACCGCGCCGGTAATGCCGCGTCCGACCATCGCCGGTGTGTTCGGAATGGTCCGGACCACCGCGCCGCCAAGCCGCTCTTCAAAATAGGAAAGCGTCTTGCCGGCAGCGACCGACAGGCTGACCGTGTCCGGACCGACGAGGCCTTTCAGGCCGGGCAGCACAGCATCCATGATCTGCGGCTTGACCGCCAGCATCAGGATGCCTGCGGTCACGCCCTCGGGCGCCGAGGCTTCGCATCTCACACCGGCATCCGCCAGCCGCTCCACCATCGCTTCCGGCGGCTTCGGGTCGATCACGACAATCGCGGCCGGATCAGTCCCTGCATCCAGCCAGCCGCTGAGCATGGCGCCGCCCATATTGCCGGCGCCGACCAGAACCAGGGGAGTGCCGGGAGAAATCATCTCATGCCTCGCCGCGCGTTTCGAACATCACGGCCGTGATCGCCGATTTGGCATCCATGCCCGACCAGACGACAAACTGGAAGGCCTGGAAATAGGCCTCGCAGGAATCAAGCGCGTTGGACAGCAGCACTTCGACCTGGCGGTTGGTCGGCTCGGCACCGCCGGCCAGAAGCAGAGACTGGCGGAAGATGATCACGTGCTCCTGCTGCCACAGGTCAAAATGCCCCATGAGCACCTGGCCGTTGACATGGGAGAGAAGCTTCATCACCTCGGTGACCCGCATGTCCGGAACCTTGATGTCGAATGCGCTGGCGATATGCAGCGCCTCGCAGTCCTCCATCCAGGAAAACGACACGTGATAATCGGTCCAGTGCCCCTCGACCGTCATCGCGATCTCGTGTTCACCGGAGCGTTCGAACGTCCAGTCGTTGGACGCCGCCACGAATTCGATCATGTCTACCGGATTGGAGTGCCGTTCGAATTCGAAATTACTGAGATTCATGCCCCACCTAGCTTCATTTCAAGCGTCCGGCGAACCGCTCCTGCGGCATCCGGACAACCAATTCTCTCACGCATGATTCACCCGCATCCCGGGGCGCACGCATTTGCGACTCCTGCCGGGGCTGTTTGCTGCCCGTTCCGAATCATCATTTAGAATCAGTGTATAAATGCAGAGTCCGAGCGCCAGTCCCCCGGCAGCATTTTGTCAGCCGAAGCCTGTGGACCGACCTGCGAAAGTGATTCCGCCGGGAGTCATAACTGACTCACGCAAAAGGCTTTTTGAGCCTCGCGGTCCGGTGGATAACCTGTGCAAAAAAAATTGGGTACAATCGACCCTCAGGCGTCCTTCGGAGGAGCCTTCTTGGATGCAGGCCGTTTGGCGGCTTGCGAAGCCGTCGCAGCCGGCTTCTTTTCAAGGGCATCAAGCCGTGCCGACAGCGCGTCATTCTCTTCACGCGCCTTGATCGCCATGTCACGAACCGCCTCGAACTCTTCGCGCTTGACCAGATCCATCGAATTGAGAAGCCGTTCGAGCTGACTGCGCATGGCGGTTTCCATTTCCCGCCGCACACCCTGGGCCGCACCCGCCGCATCGGTCATCACCTTGGCAAGTTCGTCGAGAAGTCTGTTCGATCCGCTGTTCATCATCGTCATCCCTGTTTCGGGTTCATTCGGGCGGCTTCGCCTTTGCAGTCATGATCTGAGGTAAGCATTCCGGCGCCGAGTTGCAAGCCAAACCATGCGGCGCAAGGCTTGCGCAAAGCCCGCATGCCATGCCAGAGGATCAATTCTGTACGGAACACGGGTAGAGTGGCTGCCCTGTAACAATGACGATGCTGTCCGGGAACCACATCCTCCCGCTCAGACAGGAAGGAAACCGCGTTGGAGCACACCGCAACACTGTTGTCGCTGATGGCCTTTCCGGACATTGATCCGGTGATCTTTGCCATCGGCCCGGTGCAGGTGCGCTGGTACGGGCTTGCCTATGTGGTCGGCATCCTGCTCGGCTGGCAATATGCCCGCAGGCTTGTCGCAAACGACAGCCTCTGGCCCCAGTCCGGTCCGCGCATGACACAGCTCGACATTGATGACTTCCTGATCTGGGCGACGGTCGGCATCGTCGCCGGCGGGCGCATCGGATACATTCTGTTCTATGACTTTGCGGCCATTGCAGCCAATCCGATGCGCGCGCTGGAAATCTGGAATGGCGGAATGTCCTTTCATGGCGGCCTTCTGGGTACCCTGGTCGCTATGATCCTGTTTGCCCGCAGCCGCGGCATCCCGGTCTTCAACCTGTTCGACATCGTCTGCGCCGTTGTCCCGGTGGGCCTGTTCTTCGGCCGCCTGGCGAATTTCATCAATTCCGAGCTCTGGGGCAAACTCACCGATGTGCCCTGGGCTTTCGTCTTCCCGACTGGCGGCCCATTCCCCCGCCACCCCACGCAACTCTATGAAGCCGCCCTCGAGGGCCTGCTTCTGCTCGCTGTCCTGGCCTGGCTGATCTACCGCCGCAAGGCTCTCAGCCAACCCGGGCTGGTCGCGGGCTGCTTCGTTATCGGCTATGCGCTGTCGCGGATTTTCATCGAGTTCTTTCGGGAGCCGGACGTCCAGATCGGATACCTCGCGGGCGGCTGGCTGACCATGGGCATGGTGCTGTCACTGCCGATGCTGGCGGTCGGCATCTGGGCGGTCGCGACCGCCAGATCACGCGCTTGAGCAAGTCCGGAAAGGTCCCAGGGATGACACCGCTTGCCGAGAAGATCAGGAACCTTATCCAGCAAACCGGACCGCTGAAAATCTCGGACTACTTCTCGCTTTGCCTGGCCGATCCCGACCATGGCTACTATCAGAGCCGCGAGCCCTTCGGCCAGGCCGGAGACTTCATCACCGCTCCGGAAATCTCGCAGCTTTTCGGCGAGATGATCGGTGTGTTCCTGGTCCAGGCATGGCATGTCCAGGGCGCGCCTGAAAACACCCGGATCGTCGAAATCGGACCGGGACGCGGAACGCTGATGTCGGACGCGTTGCGGGTAATCTCCCGCCTGGCGCCGGCCCTTTACGAACAAGCCACGATCCACATGGTCGAAACCAGCGAGCGGCTGCGCAATGTGCAGCGCCAGACACTGGTCCGGGTCAAGCAGAGGATCAGCTGGCACGACGCCTTCGAGGAGATCCCGGCGGGCTTTACCCTGATGGTCGCCAACGAATTGTTCGACGCCATACCAATTCGCCAGTTCATCAAGACGCGGCAGGGCTTTTCCGAGCGCATGGTCGGGCTCGATGACACAGGCGCCCTGGCTTTCGGCCTCGGCCCGGCTGGTCTCGACACTTCGCTGTTGCCCATCCCCGAAGCGGCTGTCCGCGAAGGCGAGATTTTCGAGATCTCGCCGGCACGGGCGGCTGTGATGCAGGCCGTGGCCGCGAAACTCGTGCGTGACGGGGGCACCGCCCTGATCATCGATTATGGCCATCTGGTCACTGGTTTCGGCGACACATTGCAAGCCGTCCACCAGCATGAATTCGACCCGCCGCTGGCCCGCCCGGGCGAGGCTGACCTGACCAGCCATGTCGACTTCCAGGTCCTGGCCGAGGCCGCGGGGGCCGCCGGCGCCCATGTCCACCGCCCCCTCACCCAGGGCGATTTTCTACTGGGCCTAGGCATCCTCGAGCGTGCGGGAGCTTTGGGCGCCGGACGTGACAGTTTGACTCAGGCGACCATTGGCGACGCGGTCAACCGGCTCGCCGGCGAAGGGGAAGGCCGCATGGGAGCGCTGTTCAAGGTCCTGGCGGTCAGCGGCCGGAAGGTCCGCATTGCGCCCTTTGATCCCCAACAGGCTTGAACCGGTCAATTGACAGGAGCAGCCCGGATGGCCACCATCTGCGCGCTGAGAGGCACGATCGGCGGATTCGACTCGCCCCACAGGCCCTACGGGAGGAGCAGTTCATGACGGTTGAGGGCAACGCACCAGCCCCGGTGCGAAGCGCACTGCTGGATGGCTTGTCCCCGGACAACCGCATCGCCCATGGTTTCTTCAACCGGGCCGGCGGCGTCTCCAAGGGACTTTACAACGGCCTCAACGTTGGCCTTGGCTCGAAGGACGACCGCGCAGACATCATCGAAAATCGCACCCGGGTCAGCCGCTGGTTCGGACTGGATCTCGACCGGCTGGTCACCGTGCATCAGGTGCATTCGCCGCGGGTGCATATCGCAACGTCCGGGAACCGCGCCGAGCGGCCGGAAGCCGACGCGCTGGTTACCGGCACCCCCGGACTGGTGATCGGCGTGCTGACCGCTGATTGCGGTCCGGTGCTGTTTGCCGATGCGGAAGCGGGCGTCATCGGCGCAGCCCACGCCGGCTGGCGCGGCGCCTTTGACGGTGTGCTCGAAAGCACCATTGAGGCAATGCAGCAACTGGGCGCGAAGCCCGCGCGTATCGTCGCGACCCTTGGCCCGTCGATCAGTCAGGAGAACTACGAGGTCGGGCCGGAATTCGTAGACCGCTTCCTCGCCCGCGATGCGGCTCATGACACCTATTTCAAGGCCTCGTCGAGACCGGGACACGCCCTGTTCGATCTCCGGCAGTACACGGTCGACCGGTTGCTCAAGGCCGGGCTGAGATCCGAAATGCTTCCCGATTGCACCTATGCCGATGAGCAGGCCTGGTATTCCTACCGCCGCTCCACCCACCGCAACGAACCCGATTACGGACGACAGATCTCCGCCATCGCCATCAAGGAGGACGCCCATGGCCCTGCATTTTGAACGCGAGGAATACGCCGCCCGTCTGGACAAGCTTACCGCCAGCATGCGCGAGGAAAAGCTCGACGCCATTCTGCTGTTCGCCCAGGAAAGCATGTACTGGCTGACCGGCTACGACACCTTCGGTTTCTGTTTCTTCCAGTGCCTGGTGGTCAAGGCCGATGGCAACATGACCCTGCTGACGCGTTCGGCCGACTTGCGCCAGGCCCGGCAGACATCCAACATCGAGCGGATCATGGTCTGGACCGACAGGACCAACGCCGATCCCGCGCTGGACCTGAAGAACCTGCTCTCCGACCTCGATCTGCTCGGCGCCCGCATTGGCGTCGAGTACGATACCCACGGACTGACCGGCGCAAACTGCCACAAGCTCGACAATCAGCTTCAGAGCTTTGCCGAACTGGTTGACGCCTCCCACGTCGTCAGTCGCTTGCGGTTGATCAAGAGCCCGGCGGAAATCGTCTATGCCAGGCGTGCGGCGGAATTGTCCGACGCGGCGCTCGATGCGGCCATGCCCTTGATCAAGCCCGGCGGCAGCGAGGCCGACATTCTGGCGGCGATGCAGGGCGCTGTGTTCTCCGGCGGCGGGGACTATCCTGCCAACGAGTTCATCATCGGCTCCGGCGAGGACGCGCTTTTGTGCCGCTACAAGGCCGGGCGCCGCCAACTCGAGGCCAACGACCAGCTCACGCTCGAATGGGCCGGTGTCTTCGCCCATTACCATGCCCCGATGATGCGCACCGTGATCCTGGGCGAGCCGACACCCCGCCACGTCGAACTCTACGAGGCCTGCAGGCTATCGCTGGACGCCATCACCGCCATCCTCAAGCCCGGCACCACCTTTGGAGATGTGTTCGACGCCCATTCCGAGGTCATGGACGAGCGCGGCCTGACGCGTCATCGCCTCAACGCCTGCGGCTACTCGGTCGGCGCGCGGTTTACCCCGAGCTGGATGGAGCACCAGATGTTCCACACCGGCAACCCGCTGGAGATCGCCCCGGACATGACGCTGTTCGTGCACATGATCATCATGGATTCGGAAACCGGGACCGCGATGACCCTCGGCCAGACCTATCTGACGACCCAGGATGAGCCTGAATCCCTGTCTGCCAAACCACTTGATCTGATCATCGCCGCCTGAACGATCCGGCCGGCATCCGCCTTTTTGAAGTCTTGCAGCCTGCCGCATCGACAAGGTGTAGGGCTTCACCATCCTGCCCACCCGTCTCGTCAAAGATTGACAGGCCTGCCTCCGGGATTTCATAACAGCATGGGAAACGGGCGGGAAGCATGATGCAAGGCATCAGATTTATCGGCATGATCGCCATACTGGCGACGGGACTGGCGGGCTGCAATGTCACAGAGCAGTCTCTCCAGCCGATTCCCGGTGAGCAGCAACAGGTTGCGGATACGCCATCGCCAGGCGGCTTTGATCCGTTTGCCGGCGCACCTGGAACCGCGGCTGCGCCTCCGACACAGGCAACAGTCCCGCAAGGACAGGCCCCCACACAGGCAGCCCTCCCCGCCGGCCAGGTTCGCGGGCAGATCCGTTTCATGCCGGTCATCGGCGCGCCGGTGAATGCGGTCACCCCGCTGTCACGGCAACTGGCCGTCGAGGCCCGCAATCGCGGCCTTGCGATCCTCAGCGCCTCCGATCCGGGCGGTGAGCATGTGCTCAAAGGATATTTTTCAGCCGACAGCTTCGACGGCCAGACCACCGTCTACTATGTCTGGGACATTCTCGATCCCTCAGGCACCCGTCTGACGCGCATCCAGGGGCAGGAGAGCTTCCCGGGCGGCTCCGGTGATCCGTGGGCCTCGGTGCCCGCCAGTGTGATGGAGCAGATCGCCACCCGCACCCTCTCTGACTACATTGCGTGGCGCGGCCTGTAGCAACCCTGGGGATGTGTCGTGCTGTGGCCTCACCGCGTCACGGCTCGAGAAGTTTAACAGAAAAATTACACCGCTTGGCGATGTGTGCTTGCAATCATCAAAACCCCCGCTAAAAGGCGGGCAAACGGGTTGGCGCCCCGTCCCCTTGCGTGATCCTGCGCACGGAGCGACGCGGCCGAAAAAACAGGCGGTCCCAAATGAAGGTTTTCGCAGGAAACTCGAACCGGCGTTTGGCAGAGTCCATTTGCAATTATCTCAACGTGCCTTTGGGCAAGGCCAGCGTCAGGCGTTTTGCCGATCAGGAGATCTTTGTCGAGATCCAGGAAAACGTCCGCGGCGAGGATGTCTTCATCCTTCAGTCGACGTCCTACCCGACCAATGACCACCTGATGGAACTGTTGATCATGATCGACGCCTTCCGCCGCTCGTCGGCCAGGCGGATTACTGCGGTTCTTCCCTATTTCGGCTATGCCCGGCAGGATCGCCGCGCATCCGGCCGCACACCGATCTCGGCCAAGCTGGTGGCCAACCTGATCACCGAGGCAGGCGCCGACCGCGTTCTCACGCTTGACCTTCACGCCGGCCAGATCCAGGGCTTTTTCGACATTCCCACCGACAACCTGTTCGCGATTCCCGTGATCGCGCGCGACATCAAGGCCAAGTATGAGCTGGAAAATGTCATGGTCGTCTCCCCCGATGTCGGCGGCGTGGTGCGCGCCCGTGCGCTGGGCAAGCGGCTTGGCTCGCTGCTCGCGATCGTCGACAAGCGCCGCGACCGGCCGGGTGAATCCGAAGTCATGAACATCATCGGCGAGGTAGATGGCAAGGATTGCATCCTGATCGACGATATCGTCGATTCCGGCGGCACTCTGTGCAACGCCGCTGAAGCGCTTCTCAACAATGGCGCCAAATCGGTAACCGCCTACATCACCCATGGTGTGCTTTCCGGCGGCGCAGTCGCCAGGGTTTCATCCTCGAAGCTCAAGGAACTTGTCATCACCGACTCGATTCAGCCGACCCAGGAAATCCACTCGGCGCCGAATATCCGGGTGATTTCAACGGACGCGCTGATCGGAGAGGCGATCAACCGCACCGCTGCCGAGCAATCGGTGTCGAGCCTCTTCGACTGAGATCTGTCAGGCCAGCAAGCTTACGCCAATACCGGCAAGTGTCGCTCCACCGAGCACGACAAACAGGTTGAGATGATACTGCAGCAGCGCCACGCCCGCGGTGAACGCGATGACGAGCGCAGCGGCGTTGAGGCTCGCCAGATCGGGCGTCGGCAGGGTGAATGGCCCGCGCACCACCTCCCCGACGCTTTCGAACAGGACGTGAAGCGCAAACCAGACTGCCAGGTTCAGGATCACCCCCACCACGGCGGCGGTGATCGCCGAAAGCCCCGCGCTCAGCCATTTCACTGAGCGCAGCCGCTCGATATGCGGCGCGCCGGCGAAGATCCACAGGAAACACGGCGCGAAGGTGAAGAACAGCGCCAGCGATCCGCCGATGAGACCGCCTGAGAGCGGATCCAGCCCGGCCTCGCGCGCGCCGCCGAGAAAGCCGACAAACACCAGCACCAGGATCAGCGGCCCCGGTGTCGTCTCCGCCAGTCCCAGTCCTGCAAGCATATCGCCGGGCCTGAGCCAGCCATGCACCTCGACCGCCTGCTGCCCGACATAGGCCAGCACCGCATAGGCGCCGCCGAAAGTGACGATCGCAGCCTTGGAAAAGAACGCGGCCATGGCGGAGAAGGCTTCCGGCATACCCGGCAGGACCACCAGAGCCGCCAGCGGCGCCAGCCAGATGGCACCCCAGACCAGCACCGTCCGCAGCGTCGGCCCGGCCAGTCCCGGCAATGCCACAGCCGTCGTGTTATCCGAAGAAGCGGCATCGCCCGGCTCTTCGGCCCGCATGGCAATGGAAGTCACAATGCCGATTGCTCCCGCCCCCAGCACGATCAACGGAAACGGCAGTTTGAGAAAGGCGATGGCGATGAATGCCAAAATGGCCAGTGCCCAGGCCAACCGCGACTTCAGCGCCCGCTTCGACACCTTGATCAGCGCCTCGATCACGATTGCCAGCACGGCCGCCTTCAACCCGAACAGGATGCCCGCCACCACCGGCAGATCACCGTGAAAGAAATAGAGAGCAGACAGTCCCATGATGACGGCGAAACCGGGCAGGATGAACAAGAGACCTGCCAGCAACCCGCCGGCAACGCCGCGCAGCAACCAGCCCGAATAGGTGGCCAGCTGCATGGCTTCGGGTCCGGGCAGCAGCATGCAGAAATTCAACGCATGCAGGAAGCGCGGTTCATCCAGCCATGGCCGTTCCTCGACAAGCTCCCGGTGCATCAGCGCGATCTGTCCGGCCGGCCCGCCAAATGACAGAAGACCGATATGGCCGAAGACGCGGAACAGCTCCGGCCATGAGGGAGGCGCGCCATGATGTTCAGACATCGGCGCTCTCCACCGGCGCGACAGGCAAATCAGCCGCTCTCCAGGCCTCAAACCCGCCTTCGACAATCATGGCTTCAATGCCCATATCCGCCAGAAATCCCCGCACCGCCTGGCTGACCTCATGCCCGTGCACACAATAGACCACGACCCGCCCGCCCCTGAATTCGTCAGCCCAGTTCACTGCATCGAAGGGATGCCGCCAGACCGAACCGGGGATCGCCGATCCCGACGCCAGCCGCGCCGCTGGTTTGCGGACATCGATGATTTCCCATGCTTCCGGCGAATTGACCAGAGCGACAGGCGATAGGGAAATATGATTGTGGTTTTGTGACATTGGCAAGCTCCGCAAGATTTTGCGTTGTTCGCGGAGCTTGGAGCCATTCCAGCTTGTGGCAGGCTCTCGACGGGAGGTCCGGATTTCCCCGTGCCCGGCATTTAAGCTATGTGGAACTGCAGGGTCAACACGCAGGATCATCCCGCCTCGAACTTACCTTCCTTCTAACACCGTGGCTTGAGCATCCGCTGGTCTGAAACAGTGTTCACACCATCGCCCGCTCAAGTATCTCCTTGAGCAAGGCGTCCCGATCTTCCGGCGGCTTGCAGTCCAAGGGACCCAGTCTTCCGGCAATATAGAGATCGGCAAAACCGTGCACCATGCTCCAGATCGCCATCACATCGTTCATCGCCGCCGGCGCTTCAAAAGGTGAAGTCCCCCGCAACCGGGCGACGCCATCAACCAGATGCATGAACGAGGCCTCGGCGGCCGCGGCCAGTTCCAGTGTCTTGGGTTCGGGCTTGTCGGTCGAAAACATCAGCCGGAACAGTGCCGGTGAACTGATCGCAAAATCCAGATAGCCGAGGCCGGAGGCAAGCAATTGCTGACGTGCGTCCTTGTCCGGTTCAGCCGCCTGTCGCGCCTCCATGGCCGCGAGAAAACGTCGGAAGCCTTCGGTGGCGAGCGCATCGAGCAGCCCCTTTGCATCGCCGAAATGATGCGCCGGCGCCGAATGGCTGACGCCGACGCGTTTTGCCACGGCTCTAAGCGAAAAGCCCGTGACTCCGGTCTCGGCCAGCACGGCTTCGCCCGCCTTGATCAGCGCCGCGCGCAGGTCGCCGTGATGATAGCTGTCTTTTGATTTGGGCATGACCTGACACTAGTCCCTCATCTAGACAGTGTCAAATTTATCTTGACAGCGACAAGATTGATCCGCATGCTCCATCTTGTCACTGTCAAGATGGAGGTTTCCGTGCAACCTGACGCGTTATTCGAACTTTCGGGCCCATTGGCCATTGCCGGCTGGCTGGCTCTCGCCCTTTCGCCGCTCGCACCGCGATTGACCCAGGCTGCAGCCAGCCTTGTCATTCCCGTCATCCTGTCGCTTGCCTATGCCGCCCTGATCCTCGCCAACTGGTCGGGCGCCGAAGGCGGTTTCGGCAGCCTCTCTGACGTGATGCTGCTGTTCACCGATCCGGCAATCGCACTTGCTGGCTGGTTGCACTACCTCGCCTTCGACCTGTTCGTCGGAGCCTGGGAAGTCCGCACCGCCCGGCGCGAGGCAATCCCGCATCTTCTGGTGCTGCCCTGCCTGGCTCTAACCTTCCTGTTCGGTCCGATCGGACTTCTGCTTTTTCTTGCTCTGCGGCTTGCACGCGGCCGGTTTGCAACGCCAGTTTCGGGAGGCGTGGCATGACCGACCTGACGCTGCCTAACCCCAATCTGACGGAAACCCGCCGACACCTCTTTGACGCCGAGCCGCTGTTCGCTGCAACCGGGACGCTGATCGGCCTGTCCCTCGCGGTCACGCTGACGGCGATGGCGATCGATACCCGGGAGTTCCTCGGCGAGAATGTCTGGCTCAAGCCGATAAAGTTCCAGATCGCGCTGACACTCTACCTTCTCACACTCGCCTTCTTTGCCCGCTGGCTGCCGTCCGGCATGACCGCGCGACCGGGCTATCGCCTCTATGCCGGCATGGTCGTCTTCGCTGTGATTGCCGAACTCGTCTGGATAGGCGGCGCCGCCATGTATGGCACAGCCTCGCATTTCAACGTCTCCAACCCGTTCCTCCAGTCGATCTATGGCCTGATGGGCGCTTTCGCCGTGCTGCTCACCTCCGCGACCCTGTTCCAGGGCATCGCCATCTGGCGCAATGCCCGGACCGGGCTCGTGCCGGCCCTGCACCTGTCCATCGCGCTCGGGCTCGTGCTCACCTTTGTCCTGACGGTGATCGTTGCTGGCGCACTGGCCTCCCAGTCCGGCCATCTGATCGGCACACCGGTGACCGGCGCAAGGGTACCGGTGCTCGGCTGGTCGCGCGAAGTGGGCGACCTGCGGGTGGCGCATTTCTTCGCCACCCACGCCCTGCATGTCTTGCCGGTCGCAGCAATGATTGCAGGCGTGCTGCTGCCGCAGCGATGGGGCGTGTCCGCCGTATGGGTTGCGGCGTTCCTGTTCACGGCTCTCGTCACCGTCAGTTTTGCCGGAGCTCTGGCCGGGCATCCGTTCATCCCCGAGCTCTGAACTCCGGCAACCGCGCAAAGCTTGCATTTGCGCGGTTGCTCGTCTATAGCGCCCACGTCCGTGCAGACACCCTTGGAGGCAACGCGGATGAAGCGCCGTCACTCTCATGATTGGGACGGCGTTTGATGTTTTTGGGACCGGCCCGTGCCGGTTGCTGGAAAACAGCCTTTATTAGAACCTCGAAAGGATATGCCATGAGCAATGCTGCATATGAGCTCAAGGCCGAGGCGCGCGCACAGGTTGGTAAGGGGTCCGCCCGTGAACTTCGCCGCAACGGTTTGATTCCCGCTGTCATCTACGGTGACAAGCAAGACCCTGTGTCCATCGCGCTCTCGCGCAAGGATGTGACCAAGAAGATCCACGACGGCGGTTTCCTGACCACCCTCGTCACCATCGAAGTCGACGGCAAGAAGTACAACGTCCTGCCGAAGGACTATCAGCTTGATCCGGTCCGCGACTTCCTGATGCACGTCGACTTCCTGCGCATCTCGAAGAACACCCAGGTCACCGTGGAAATTCCGGTGCACTTCGAAAACGAAGAGAAGTCGCCCGGCCTCAAGCGCGGCGGCGTTCTCAACGTCGTGCGTCACACGGTCGAGTGCAACTGCCCGGCCAACGCCATTCCGGATTCGATCACCGTCGATCTGACCGGTCTGGAACTCGGCGCCGGCATCCACATCTCGCATGTCACGTTGCCTGAGGGCGTCGAGCCGACCATCACCGATCGCGACTTCACCATTGCCACCATCGCATCTCCTGCTGGTCTGAAGAGCGACGACAACGCCGCTGGCGACGACGAAGCTGCAGAAGAAGCCGAAGGCGACAGCGAAGAATAAGCTGTCCCGGCACGTTTTTGAGGGCCAGGCTCCATGTTACTCATCGCAGGACTTGGAAATCCCGGCCCTCAATACGCCAGGAACAGGCACAATGTCGGTTTCATGGCGGTGGACGCAATTGCCCGCCGCCATTCGTTTTCCGGGTTTTCGAAAAAATTCCGGGCTGAAATTGCCGAAGGCACGCTGGCCGGCGAAAAGGCCCTGATCATCAAGCCCATGACCTTCATGAACCTGTCGGGCGACAGCGTTGGCGAAGCCATGCGGTTCTACAAGCTCTCGCCTGCCGACATCATCGTCATTCACGACGAGCTCGATCTTGCGCCCGGCAAGCTCAAGCTGAAGACCGGCGGCGGCAATGGCGGCCACAACGGTCTGAAATCCATCGACGCCCATTGCGGCAAGGATTACAAGCGTCTGAGGATCGGCATCGGCCATCCCGGTCACAAGGACCGCGTCAATCCGCATGTGCTTGGCGACTTCGCCAAGTCGGACCAAGAGTGGCTCGAGCCGCTGCTCGATGCCATCGCCGATCATGCCGACCTGATCGCCAAGGGCGACGACGCCGGGTTCCTGAACAAGATCGCGCTGGCCACTGGCGGTGCCGAGGCAAAACCCGCCAAGCCGGAAAAAAAAATTGAAACTGCAGCCGCTGGCGGAAAACCCGCACCGGCCGGTAAATCTCACATCCGCCAGGCGCGCAACTCGGCGCAACCCAAGCAGTTGCCGACATCCGGCCCGATGGCCGACATGCTGAAAAAGCTGTTTGGCAACAAGGACTGAGCTCCCGGCTCTGCGAGCTCCCGCCGATCCCGCCTGCATTCGCGTGATCAGCATCCCGCCAATGTTCACACCAACGTCATTCGCTCTTGATCGTCAGTCCGGGCAAACTGCGCATATCGGCGACTTCGCGGCGAGACTTCCGCGCTGTTCGCTGCAGCCTGGACAGAGGAGGCAAACCATGCACTCAACGCACTTCACCCGCCGAGCGCTTCTCGGCATCGGCATTGGGCTGTCGGCCCTGCTGATGACCGGTGCCGGGCCGGCCGTGGCCGGTCCAGTCAACACCAGCAACGCCGGCATCGCCATCGACGGCCATGATCCGGTCGCCTACTTTACCATGAGCAAGGCCGTGCGCGGCGACAAGGCGATCACCGCAGACCATGGCGGCGCGACCTATCAATTCGTCTCGCAGGAGCACAGGGCGCTGTTTGTGGCCAACCCGGCGAAATACGTACCGCAATATGGCGGCTACTGCGCCTATGGCGCGTCACAGGGCTACAACGCCCCGGTCGAGGCCGACAAGTTCACCGTGGTCGATGGCAAACTCTACTTGAACTACAACGGACGTGTACAAGGCACCTGGCGCAAAGACACGGCCGGCTACATCACCAAGGCCGACGCCTATTGGGCCGGGCAATAGGCGCCGGATGCAGCAGGACCTGCAGCCTCAAGCCCTAAGGTTTTCGATGCGGTACCAGAACAGCTCAACGAAAGCCGACAACCCGGTCTCGATGCCGTAGGCCACCATCTGCGCCGCCTCGGTTGAAATCAGCATCATGCCGAATCCGGCGATGAGCCAGTAGCTGATCGACAGCCTCAGGTTCTTCAGGCTGTCGAGCCGGTAGTACCCGCCGTCATCGAACTCTGTACCGATCAGGTAGTCGCCCCAACTGTAATCGCTTGAAACAAGAACATTAACCGCCGGCGTGTCCGAAAGCTTGTCCGGAAACACGTTGAAAACCGCGCGCACCACATGCGCAAGCGCGCCCAGCATGACGAACACGATGCCAGCAACGATGAAATGCCAGGTGGCAAGTTCGGTTTCCATATCCCGCTCTCCCGCATCTGAAGAAGAACTCAATGACACAAAAACCTTTCAGCCAGATTGACCGCTATGTCTGAAACCGGGGCCGGCGGTACCGCCTTCCCCGGTTTGCAGATGAGCCGAAGCCACCGCCAGCCTAGAGATACATCCCGCCCGACACCTCGATCCGCTGGCCGGTCATCCACTGGTTGTCACCGAGCAGCAAGCTGGCGATGGTGCCGCCGATGTCATCGGGCAGCCCTGCACGTCCCATCGCAGTCACGCCGGCCACGAAGGCATTCGCATCCGGATTGTCGCGGACCGCGCCGCCGCCGAAATCGGTCTCGATGGCACCGGGGGCAATGACGTTGACGGCAATGCCGCGCGGACCAAGTTCCTTCGCCATATACCGGGTCAGAGCCTCAACGGCACCCTTCATGGTGCCATAAGCCGCATATCCTGGCAGGCTGAAGCGGGCCAAGCCCGACGACACGTTGAGAATGCGCCCGCCATCGGCGATCAGTGGCAGCAGCCGCTGGGTGAGAAAGAACACCCCCTTGAGATGGACGTTTACCAGCCTGTCGAACTGGTCCTCGCTGGTCTCGGCGAAGGTCGCGTGGATGCCCATGCCGGCATTGTTGACGAGAAAATCGAAGCTGTCCCGCCCCCAAACGGTCTGCAGCGTGTCTGACAACTGGTCCTTGAAGGCCGCAAATTGCGCGGTGTCGCCGGTGTCAAGTTGCAGGGCGGCCGCCTTGCCGCCCAGCGCTTCGATCTCCGAAACAACGGCAGATGCCTCGTCGGCACGCGAAAGGTAGGTGAGGATGATCCCGGTTCCCTGACGGGCGAGGTGCAAGGCGGCATTGCGGCCGAGGCCCCGGCTGCCACCGGTGATCAGTGCGATTGCTTGGCTCATGATCTTCTCCATGGGTTTGAGGTGACCGCAAGCTAGCCGCTGCACCGCCACCCGGCCTGCCGGATCCTCCGTGAGATCTGCCCGATCCTCCGAAAGTCTGATTCCGGGCGTGACGGATCTGACCGAAGGGCATATCCCTGAAGGTCGAAAGGAAGGTCCCATGACACTGCAGGAGCTGGCCCGAAGCGTTGATCACTTCGCGGGCGAACATGCTGAAACCGTGAAGGGTTGCGAAACAGGTATCGCCGGCCTGTTCGTCCACCGCCAGACCAGGCCAAGCCCGTTCGAGGCGACGGTCTACAATCCGGTGATCTGCCTGAACCTGCAGGGCTGCAAGGAAGTGACGTGCGGTGACAGGACACTTGGCTTTGGCGCCGGGCAATCGCTGATCGTCAGTCACGACGTCCCGGTCATGGCGCGCGTCACCGAGGCCAGCGCGCAACACCCCTATCTCGCAATCATCGTGGCCCTGGACATCGCCATCATCCAGAGCCTTTGCGATGAGGTCGGCGAAACGGTGCTGGACCGGCGGCAGGCGAGCACGCTCACCGCCAACGCAACCGACGGCAGGATCATCGAGGCGATAGCGCGGTATTTCGCCCTTGCCCGGGATCCGCTGGAAGCAAAGGTGATGCAGCCCCTGATCCTCAGGGAAATCCATTTCCGGCTGCTGACGGCCAGCCACGGCGGCATGCTGCGGCAGCTGATGCAGCGTGACAGCCATGCCAGCCGGATATCGCGCGCCATAGGCCGGATCCGGTCCGGCTATCGCGCGCCACTGGCTGTCGCCAGCCTCGCCGCGGAGGCCGGCATGAGCCCGTCATCCTTTCACGAGCATTTCAGGCACGTCACCGGAACCACGCCGCTGCAGTACCAGAAAGAACTCAGACTGATGGAGGCGCGCCGGCTGCTGTCGATGGACGGGCTGTCCGTTTCCTCGGCGGCCTTCGAGGTCGGCTACGAGAGCGCCACCCAATTCAGCCGCGAGTATTCCCGCAAGTTCGGAGCGCCGCCGCGCAACGATGTCTTCCGCGCGGCGGCGGCATCTGAAAGTCGCTCCCTCTAGCGCGACGTCAAACAATCCGCTGCCCGCATACCCTGCCCGGCCGATCACCCCTTGACGCGGCACGCCACATCCATACAAAGCCCGCAAGTATCACCTTGAAGGACACCAATTCCATGGGTTTCAAATGCGGCATCGTCGGGCTGCCCAATGTCGGCAAGTCCACACTGTTCAACGCGCTGACGCGCACGGCCGCCGCGCAGGCTGCGAACTATCCGTTCTGCACCATCGAGCCCAACACCGGCGAAGTCGCCGTGCCCGATCCTCGCATGCAGAAGCTCGCCTCGATTGCCGGCTCCAAGGAGATCATCCCGACCCGCATCTCCTTCGTCGATATTGCCGGCCTGGTGCGCGGTGCCTCCAAGGGCGAAGGCCTTGGCAACAAGTTCCTCGCCAACATCCGCGAAGTCGACGCCATCGTGCACGTGCTCAGATGTTTCGAGGATGACGACATCACCCATGTCGAGGGCCGGATCAACCCCGTCGGCGACGCCGAGACCATCGAGACCGAACTGATGATCGCCGACCTGGAAAGCCTCGAGCGCCGCACGGATCAGACCCGAAAGCGCGCCTCTGCCAAGGACAAGGAGTCGCTGACCGTCCTGCCGATGATGGAAGCCTCGCTGAAGCTGCTTCAGGACGGCAAGCCAGTCCGGACCATGCTGAAGTCGCTCGCGGCCGAGGACTTGGCCATCCTGCACGGGCTCAACCTGCTGACTTCGCACCCGGTGCTCTATGTCTGCAACGTCTCCGAGGAAGATGCCGCGACCGGCAATGCGCACACCGAAGCAGTGGCAAAGATGGCTGCCGAACAGGGCGCTGAAAGCATCGTCATTTCCGCGGCCATCGAATCCGAGGTCGCGCAGCTGCCCGACGAGGAAGCCAGGGAATTCCTCTCGGCCCTCGGCCTCGACGAGGCGGGCCTCGATCGGCTGATCCGTGCCGGCTACCAGCTTCTCGACCTGATCACCTATTTTACCGTCGGTCCCAAGGAAACCCGCGCCTGGACGATTGAGCGCGGCACAAAGGCGCCTGCGGCCGCCGGCGTCATTCACACCGACTTTGAACGCGGCTTCATTCGCGCCTTTACCATCGCCTATGACGACTATGTCGCGCTCGGTGGCGAAGTCCCGGCCAAGGAAGCAGGCAAGGCCCGCGACGAGGGCAAGGAATACGTGGTCCAGGACGGCGACGTCATCCATTTCCGCTTCAACACCTGAGGGCTGATCCGCCTCGGAAGACCCCGCAAAGGCAGGACACTGGTGTGTCCCGTGCGGAATTGAACCAATGCCCCCGGATCGCCGCCTTGCGCAGTGGCGTCCGCAGGTGCAGTGTCAGGCCATGAACACCCAGACGCATCTGCTGCTCGCTTCTGCATTGTTTGCCCGGCCGGGGCGCGAAAACCGGCTGCGCAATGCGGCCGTCATCTGCGGCGCGCTGCTTCCCGACGCCGTGATTTTCGTGATGTTTGCCTGGTCCAAGCTGATCGGCACGCCGGAATCGGAAGTCTGGTCGGACTGGTATTTCAACCCGCCCTGGCTGACCGCGATAGACTGGATGAATTCCCTGCCATTGTTCGGCATGATCCTGCTGGCAGGCTGGATGCTGCCCAAGGACCCTCCCGCCTCGAACCTGCTGTCATCGGTCCTGATGCTGTTTGCGCTTGCGGCGATTACGCACCTGCTCGGTGATCTGCCTTTCCATGTCGATGACGGACACGCACATTTCGTCCCGCTCACCGAATGGCGCTTTGTCTCGCCGGTCTCCTACTGGGATCCGCGGCATTACGGGAACATCGTTGCGCTGCTCGAACTCGGTCTGGGACTGATGCTGATCATCGTCCTCTGGCGCCGTTTTACGGGCAGGCTGGTCCGCGCGCTCCTCGGCTTGGCCGTGGTCAGCTACGCGGTTCCCTATGTCTGGTTTGTGCTGCTCGGTGGACACAGCGATCACTTCGCCGCACTCGGTCAGACAGCCGCGATCTGATCAGCATATCGCGGCTGCGGACCCCGAGAACCCTCTGCCTAGGCTTTCTTGACCGGACAGGTCGACAGTCCGATGATCGAATAGAGCGGGCAGGTGCCGAACAGGCCGGTAAACAGCGGAATGACGCCGATCAGAGCGAAATAGCGCCACGAGGCATCCGGATAGATGAAAAACATGGCCAGCAACACCAGGCCGGCGATAATGCGAACCCCGCGGTCGAGACCGCCAACATTGTTCTTGAACATTTCCGAAACTCCCATTCCCATGACCGGGCACATTGCCGGAACACATGCTGAATATCATATTTGTAACCAGATGCTTTGACACCGATCAATTGTCGAATCCGGCGCCCCGAGGGCCCGCCTCCGGCTTGTCTTGCGACTGCCTTCAATTTGACCATGCCGCCGCCGCAAACCTTTCACACCTAAAAGAAATCGACTAGGTTGCCCTCGACCGACAATCAGGAAGCGATCCATTCCATGCCAGACGATAGTCTTCTCCATTTCGAGGACATGCCGCCGGGAACCACGTTCCCGCTCGGCCCCAAACATGTCACCGCCGATGAAATCATCGCCTTTGCGATGGAGTATGACGCGCAGCCCATGCATCTGGATGCCGAGGCCGGACGGCAATCCATCCTTGGCGGTCTTGCGGCCTCGGGCTGGCACAGCTGTGCGATGATGATGCGAATGATGACGGACTCCTACCTGCTCCGCACCGCCGCCGAAGGTGCACCGGGAGTGGACTACGTAAAATGGAAGAAGCCGGTTCTGGCGGGTGATGTCCTCTCAGGAGAAACCCGTGTGCTCGACAGCCGGGTTTCACAGTCCCGACCCGGTATCGGTATTGTCAGCCTCAGGCATGAACTGCGCAACCAGAAAGGCGATACAGTTCTGGAATCGGAAAATCCGGTCATGATACGCCTGAGAGATCCCGGGAGCGCCAACGCATGACAAAAGACCGGTATTTCGTGCCCGGCGACCGCCGGGAGCTGGGCAGCTATGTCTTCACCGCCGAGTCCATCATTGCGTTCGCCCGCCAATTCGATCCGCAACGCTTTCACGTCGATTCCGAGGCTGCCCGCGACAGCGTGTTTGGCGGGCTGTGCGCATCCGGTTGGCAGACTGCGGCAACATGGATGAAGCTCAACCTGGACGCAGGCCGGGAGGAAGCACGCGATGACAAGGCAGCAGGACGGGACAGGCCGGAATACGGCCCCTCGCCCGGCATCCGCAATCTCAGATGGTTCAAGCCGGTTTATGCTGGTGATGAGATCTTCTACTCAAGCACGATCCGGGGCACACGCCCGCTCAATTCGCGGCCAGGCTGGTCGATCCTCGAACTGACCGCCGAAGCACGCAATCAATCGGGGGAACTTGTGATGAGCTTCGATTCTGCCGCCCTCGTCAGGCTGCCCGAGGCCGAGCAGCCTGACGTCTAGAACTTGCGGGAGAACCTGCCGCAAACCTGCTCCGGTGCTGTGTATCCGGAGCGAACATGCATCTCAGTGGCCTTCGTAGGAAACCAGCGTGCGCACCTGGACGCCGAGATCCTCGAGTTTCTTGCGGCCGCCAAGATCGGGCAGGTCGATGACGAAGCAGGCCGCAACGATGTTGGCGCCCATCTGGCGCAACAGCTTGACCGCGCCTTCCGCCGTGCCCCCCGTGGCGATCAGGTCGTCAACCAGGATGACGCTCTCGCCCTCTGCCACCGCATCGGTGTGCATCTCCATCTCGTCGACGCCGTATTCGAGGCTGTAGGCCACCCGGACCGTGTGGTGAGGCAGTTTCCCCTTCTTGCGGATCGGCACGAACCCGGCTGACAATTGGTGTGCCATCGCACCGCCGAGAATGAAGCCTCGCGCCTCGATACCCGCGATCTTCGAGACCCTCAGCCCTGAATAGGGATGCACCAGTTCGTCTACCGACCGCCTGAACGCCCGCGGCTCCCCCAGCAGGGTGGTTATATCGCGAAACAGGATCCCTGGCTTCGGATAATCCTTGATGGTGCGGATGGAAGCGCGGAGTGCGTTTTCAAGGTCAGACATGATGGCTCCAGGGTCTGGGGGCAATGTGCATGGGGTCCGGTTGCTGTGCAAGCAGCATTTGCGGCACCCGGGGCGGAAGCGCTCCCAATGCGTGCCTGAACTCAACCGACGCGAGATTGATCCGGGTCGACTGCTGGCAAAAGCAGATTGCGGACACGAAAACGCCGCCCGCAGGCGGCGCTCTCTCAACTCAGGACCGATGGCGGTCTCAGTGTTCCTTGCTGGCAAACACCGACTTCTTGGTCAGGAACAACAGCGATGCGAAGATCGCAAGGAAGATGATGACCATGAAACCGGTCTGTTTGCGCTCTTCCATGTGCGGCTCAGCGGCCCACATCAGGAATGCGGAAACGTCCTTGGCATACTGGTCGACCGTTTCCGGCGAACCGTCATCATAGGCGACCTGTTCGTCGTAGATCGGCTGCGCCATGGCCAGTGCCGAACCGGCGATGAAGTAGGGGTTGTAATGCGCACCATCCGGAACTTCCACACCCGCAGGCGGCTCCTGATAGCCGGTCAGCAAGGAGTAGATGTAGTTCGGGCCGCTCTCGTTGTAGCCGGTGAAGATGTCGAAAACGAACTGCGGGAAACCGCGTTCGACATATCGAGCCTTGGCCAGAAGCGAGAAATCCGGAGGAGCGGCACCGTTGTTGGCATAGGCCGCCGCTTCCTGGTTGGGGAACGGTGGGGGGAAGTGATCCGACAGCACCGCGGTGCGGGTGAACATTTCACCTTCACCGTTAGGCCCGTCCTCGACCTCGTAGTTTGCGGCGAGCGCCTTGAGCTGATCTTCCGAGTAACCCAGATCCTCAAGCGTGCGGAACGCCACGAGGTTCATCGAGTGACAGGCCGAACAGGCTTCCACATAGACTTTCAGACCGCGTTGCAGCTGACCCTTGTCGAAGGTTCCGAACGGCCCGGCGAAAGACCAGTCGATCTCACGCGGCTTGTTGATCGGGTAGCCCGCGGCAAATGCAGACCCCGCGCCAATGACCAACGCCATGGCGGCCGGAACGATGCTTGCGAGAAGCTTTTTCATGTCTTCGGTTCCTTTCCGTCGCGCGCCGCTCAGCCGCGGGTTTCCGGTGATGCTGCAGCAGGAGCAGCACCGCCATTGCCGGCCTTTTTGGCGAGCACGGCTTCTGTGATCGAGTTGGGCAGACGCTTCGGCGTTTCGATAAGCCCCAGCACCGGAAGGATGACCAGGAAGAACGCGAAGTAGTAGAGCGTCGAGATCTGCGCCAGCGGGGTGTAGATGCCTTCCGCCGGTTTCGCGCCGAGCCATCCCAGGAAGATCGCGTTGGCCACGAAGAGCCAGAAGAACAGCTTGTACCAGGGACGGTAGACCGCCGAACGAACCTTTGACGTGTCCAGCCAGGGCAGCACGAACAGCACCGCGATGGAACCGAACATGGCAAGCACGCCGCCGAGCTTGGAGTCGATCGGGCCGATGTCGAAGGTGATCGCACGCAGGATCGCGTAGAACGGCAGGAAGTACCATTCCGGAACGATGTGCGCGGGAGTCTTCAGCGGGTCAGCCGGGATGTAGTTGTCGGCATGGCCGAGGAAGTTCGGCATGAAGAAGATGAAATAGGCGAAGACGAGCAGGAAGATGCTCAGCGCCAGCGCGTCCTTGACGGTCGCGTAGGGCGTGAACGGCACGGTGTCGGTCTTCGACTTCACTTCAACGCCGGTCGGGTTGGTCTGGCCGGTCACATGCAGCGCCCAGACGTGCAGGATCACAACACCAGTGATCATGAACGGCAGCAGGTAGTGCAGCGAGAAGAAGCGGTTGAGCGTCGGGTTGTCCACCGCAAAGCCGCCAAGCAGCAGCTGCTGGATCGGCTCGCCGATCCCGGGGAACGCCGTGAAGAAGCCGGTGATCACCGTAGCCCCCCAGAACGACATCTGGCCCCAGGGCAGAACGTAGCCCATGAACGCCGTTGCCATCATCAGAAGCAGGATGACGACGCCGAGGATCCAGAGCACTTCGCGGGGAGCCTTGTAGGAGCCGTAATACATGCCGCGGGCGATGTGGATGTAGACCGCAACGAAGAAGAACGACGCACCGTTGGCATGCATGTAGCGCAGCAGCCAGCCGGAGTTGACGTCACGCATGATCTTTTCGACCGACTGGAAGGCGATCGCGGTATCGGCCGCGTAGTGCATGGCCAGCACGATGCCGGTCAGAAGCTGCACCACCAGCATCACCATCAGGATGCCGCCGAACGTGTAGGCATAGTTGAGGTTCCGCGGCACCGGGTAGGAGACGAAACTGTCATGCACCATCCGCGGCAGCGGCAGGCGCGAGTCGATCCACTTTCCGAATCCGGAAGTGGGCTGGTAAGTCGAGTGATCGCTGCTCATGGTCTAAAGCCCCCTCAGCCGATTTTGATGACGCTGTCAGACACAAAGGCGAACGGCGGAACCGGAAGGTTCGTCGGGGCCGGGCCCTTGCGGATACGGCCAGCCGTGTCGTAGTGCGAACCGTGGCACGGGCAGAACCAGCCGCCGAAATCGCCGGCCTGGCCGAGCGGCACGCAACCCAGATGGGTGCAGGAGCCGATCATGACGATCCAGTTTTCCTTGCCCTCGCCCGCCGAGCGATCAATGTCGGTTGCCGCAGAACCGTCAGCAACGTTGGCATTGCGCGCGATCGGATCCTTGAGATCGTCAAGGGCGACAGCCTGGGCTTCCGCCACTTCCTCGTCGGTGCGGTTGCGGATGAACACCGGCTTGCCGCGCCATTTGACTGTCAGCGACATGCCAGGCTCGAGGGCTTCGACATTGACCTCGATCGAGGCCAGCGCCAGCGTCGAGGCGTCTGGGTTCATCTGGTCGATGAACGGCCAGGCGAAACTGCCGACGCCGACCACGCCTGCCATCCCGGTGGCGATGTAAAGAAAATCGCGGCGGGTGGGTTCGCCCGCGCCTTCGCTTTGTGTCATTGGCTCACTCACGGCTCAACGTCCTCTTCAAGCTGCGTCTGGACAAACATTCCACCCCAATGCGCCATGCATGTAAGGCTGATCCGCTATAGGCAGATTCGGCCAGTGCCGACAATGCGGCGGAATTCTGTCAATCGCGCGGTTTCTATGCGGGATAGAAGTTAAAGTCCAGACCGCACGAGGCCAGAAGGGCACAATGTCGCGGAGAAATTAGACCAACTATTCAGCAGCCTCATCCACGCCGATGAAACCACCCGACTGCCGCGCCCACAATTCGGCGTAAAGCCCGCCGCGCGCGATCAATTCCGCATGGGTCCCGGTTTCGAGAATCCGGCCATGATCCATGACTACCAGACGGTCCATCCGCGCGATCGTCGACAGCCGGTGCGCGATGGCGATCACCGTCTTGCCGTCCATCAATTCATCCAGGTTTTCCTGGATCGCCGCCTCCACCTCGGAATCGAGCGCCGATGTCGCCTCGTCGAGCACCAGGATCGGTGCATTCTTCAGCATCACCCGGGCAATCGCGATTCGCTGCCGCTGGCCGCCGGACAGTTTGACGCCGCGATCTCCCACATGGGCATCAAGCCCCTTGCGTCCGCGCTGGTCCGACAGGTCCCTGATGAAATCCAGCGCCTCTGCCCGCCGCGCAGCCTCCAGTATCTCGTCATCATCGGCGTCGGGACGACCGAATACGATGTTTTCGCGAATCGATCGGTGCAGCAGCGATGTATCCTGTGTCACCATGCCGATCGAATGGCGCAGCGATTCCTGCTTCACCGCCGCGATGTCCTGGCCGTCGATCTCGATCCGGCCCGATTGGAGATCGTAAAACCTCAACAGCAGATTGACGAAGGTCGATTTTCCGGCACCGGAACGGCCGACAATCCCGATTTTTTCGCCCGGTGCGATCGTCAGTGACAGATCGTCAATCACCGGCCGGTCGGCATGGTAGCCGAAGCTTGCCCGGTCGAACCGGATTTCCGCCTTCTCGACCACAAGCTCGCCCGCCTCGTCCCGGTCCGGCAGCCCGATCGGCCGCGCCACCATTTCCGCCGAGTTCTGCAACGTGCCGAGATTGCGCATCAGCCCGTTGAGCTGGGTCATCATCCGTCCCAGCAGCATGTTGAGCCGCAAAACCAGCGACAGGGTGAACGCCACCGAGCCCACCGAAATCGCTCCAGCCAGCCAGAGATCGATCGCGAAAGCCGCGATCACGGCGATCATGATGCCGGAAAGTGCCGCCAGCGACGCGCGGACGCCGGTCAGATGCCGTGTAAACGGCATGATCGTGGCAATGAACTGGTCGAAGCCTTCGCGGATGTAGCGGTCATTGTCCGCGTCCCGGGCATAGAGTTTGAGTGTCTGGATGTTGGAGTAGCTGTCGGTGATGCGGCCGGTCAGCATTGCAGAGGCTTCCGCGCTGGCCCTGGCATGGCGGCGGATCCTCGGCACGAAGTACCGCGCCAGCAAGCCGAAGACCACGATCCAGATCAGCACCAGCGCCGACAGCCGCCAGTCGAGCTGCGCCACCAGCGCCATGGTGGTGACGGTGTAGATCATGATGAACCAGACCACCTGCAGCAGCGACACCATGAAGTCGCCTGTCGCTTGCCCGGCAGACCACACCTTGGTGACGATGCGGCCGGCGAAATCGTTCTGGAAGAAGGCGAGGTTCTGGCGTGACACATGCGAATAGGCCTGCCAGCGCACCAGGTTGAAGAACCCGGGCACCACCGCCTGTTCCTCGACCAGCGCGGCGATTGTCACCACCGCGAACCGCGCAATGACCACCACAAACAGCATGAAGGCCAGCGTCGCGCCGTGCTCGCCGATCAGACCGTCCCAGCCGGCGGCGGGCTCTGAGACATCGAGAACATCGACCAGCTGGCCGACGAAATAGAACAGCGCCGCCTCAAGCAGCGCCACCAGGCCGCCAAGCGCCAGCATTGCAGCAAACGCACCCTTCGCCTGACCGACGTAATGCCACAGAAACTTGCGGGTCGAATTGGGAGGCCGGTAGGTCGAACGCCGGATAAACGGATCGATCCAGCCTTCGAAAAGGTCAAGCAACGGTTTGAAAATCATGGACGACAGAATAGAGCGAGTGGTGTCTTTGGCAATATGGACATCGCTTTACTCCGCCGCCGTCGCGCCGGCGTCCACATCGATGAACCCGCCCGACTGCCGTGACCACAGGTCGGCATAGATGCCGCCCGACTTGATCAGTTCGTCATGCGTCCCGGTTTCGACGATCTCGCCATGATCGAGAACCACCAGCCGGTCCATCTCGGCAATGGTCGACAGCCGGTGCGCGATGGCGATCACCGTCTTGTTCTCCATCAGCGCGAAAAGATTTTCCTGGATTGCGGCCTCGACCTCGGAATCGAGCGCCGATGTGGCCTCGTCGAGCACAAGGATCGGCGCGTCCTTGAGGAACACCCGGGCGATGGCGATGCGCTGGCGCTGACCGCCCGAGAGTTTCACCCCGCGTTCGCCGACATGGGCGTCGAGCCCGGTGCGGCCGGCAAGATCCTCGAGCCCCCCGATGAATTCATGCGCATTGGCCTTGCGCACCGCTTCAAGGATTTCCGCCTCGGTTGCGTCGGGCTTTCCATAGGCGATGTTGTCGCGCACCGACCGGTGCAGCAGCGACGTGTCCTGGCTGACCATGCCGACCTGGCCGCGCAGGCTGTCCTGGCTCACCTGCGAGATGTCGTGACCATCGATCAGCACCCGCCCGGATTCGAGATTGTAGAACCTCAGCAGCAGGTTGACGAGCGTCGTCTTGCCGGCGCCTGAGCGCCCCACGAGACCAATCTTCTCTCCGGGTGCGATCTTCAGCGACAGGCTCTCGATCACCCCACTCTGCTTGCCGTAGTGGAACCGGACATTCTCGAACTCGATCGCGCCTTTCCTGGCAACGATCTCGTTCGCGCCGGGCCGGTCCACCACCTCGTGCGGCTTGACCATCATGCCCATGCCGTCCTGGACCACGCCGATGTTCTCGAAGAAACCCGAGACCTCCCACATGATCCACTGCGACATGCCGTTGATCCTGAGCGAAAGCCCGATGACGATGGCGATCGAGCCGACCGAAACGATGCCGGTCAGCCAGAAGCCGATCGCCATTGCCGAAACCGCGAAGACCAGGATCGAATTGTTCAGATAGATCAATGTCTGGAACAGCGTCACCTGCCGCATCTGCCGGTGCACGGTCTTGAGGAACATGTCCATGCTTTCCTGCGCATAGGCCTCCTCCCGGCCCGCATGCGAGAACAGCTTGACCGTCGAGATGTTGGTGTAGCTGTCGACCACCCGGCCGGTCATCACCGAACGGGCATCGGCCTGATCGGCGGAAATCCGCTTCAGCTTCGGAACGAAATGCGCAATCAGCCCGACATAGACTGCCAGCCAGACCAGCATCGGCAGCACCAGCCGCCACTCGGCGCTGGCCACCATGCCGATCATCGCGATGAAATAGACCGAGACATAAACGAAGACGTCGAGCAGCTTCATCACCGATTCCCGGATCGACAGCGACGTCTGCATCACCTTTGTCGCCACCCGGCCGGCAAATTCGTTGGAAAAGAAGCTCAGGCTCTGGCGCAGCAGGTAGCGGTGCATCTGCCAGCGCGCAATCATCGGGTAATTGCCCAGGAGCGTCTGGTGAATGATCAGTGAATGCAAAAGCACCGTGACCGGCAGGCCGATCAGCACGATTGCTCCCATCAGCATCAGCCGCCCGGATTCGCGCTCGAGAAAGCCCTCCGGATCGGACGTGGCGAGCCAGTCGACGATCGAACCGAGAAACCCGAACAGCATCACCTCGCCGATCGAGATCAGGGCCGTCAGAATGGCCATGGCGATCAGCCACGGCGCGGCTTCGCGCGAATAATGCCAGCAGAATGCCAGCAGGCCGTGCGGCGGCGCGGAAGGCTGTGCTTCCGGATAGGGGTTCAGTCGTCTTTCAAACCATCCGAACATGGATGTCTCCTAGAGAAATGCCGCAAGCTGGCCTATGCATCGCACCGGCGAGATAAAGAGTGGGCCGGGATCACGCGATAACGCCGATTGCCCGTCAAAATGGGCGCAAAAACCGGAAAGAAGTACTGGAACCGCGAAAAACCCGTCTGATCAGTGGCCCGTAGCCGCTGGCAGAAAGCTGTTATAGATGATGCGCATTACAGCCTCCGTCAGGTTCGCGTTGAAGATGAGTTGTTTTAGGCGAGATTCGGCTGTTAAGCCAGATTGCCGCTACCGGTTTTGTCCACCATGAACCTGCCCTCGTCCGACATTGTGATAAAATGACCACAGAAACCCTTTCCACTTCAAAACCCCTGATCGCGCTTTACCAGCCCGATATTCCCGGCAACACCGGCTCCATCCTGCGGCTCGGCGCTTGCCTGGGCATCGGTGTCCACATCATCGGACCGGCAGGCTTCGACATGACCGACCGGGCGCTCAAGCGCGCTGGCATGGACTACATCGAGATGGCCACCCTGACCCGCCACGACGGGTGGGAGGAGTTCGAACAATGGCGCCAGGACGAAAGCCGCCGTCTGGTGCTGATGACCACCAGGTCCGCCACTCCCTATGTTGATGACACTGCCCACACCCTGACCGCCCAGGATGTGGTGCTGTTCGGCCGCGAAAGCGCCGGCGTGCCCGACAGGGTCCATGATGCGGCCGACGCGCGCCTGACCATTCCGATGATCGAAGGCCGCCGCAGCCTGAACCTCGCCATGAGCGTCGCCATCATCTCCGGCGAGATCAACCGTCGGTTCGGGCTGTAGCCGAGGGCGAAATCAGTCATAATTGACAACCTCGAACTCGATGCCGTTCTCGTCATCGAAATAGAAGCGGCGTCCCGGCTCGTAATCATCGTGGTTGTAGGGCACATAGCCCAGTGCCTTGACCTTGGCCTCGACCGCCTCGAGATCCTCGACCACCACGCCGACATGGTTCATGTTGCCGATCCGGTTCTTCTCGACGGTGCCGCGTGCGCGCGCCTCCTTCGGCGTATAGACCGCCAGATAGGCGTCGTCGGTTCCCACGTGGATCGACAGTCCACCGTTCTGCGCCGGCCCCTGCCAGCGAATTTTCCAGCCGAAGACGTCGCACAGCCACTTGGCCGTGGAGGACGCATCGGGAACGGTGAAATTGACATGCTCGAGGGTGGATCGGGTCATGAAGGGCTCCTGTGTTCATGGTCTTTGCGTTGATGTGGACACATGCTACTTTCTCAAGTGAACTTGAGATCAAGAGGTTTTTCAGAAAATGTCGATTTCACCCGGCAAGGGCCTGCTCAGCATCGGCGAAGTGGCCAGCCGCACCGGGCTCGCGGTTTCGGCGATCCGCTATTACGACGATGAGGGATTGGTCTCGGCACGCAGGACGCCCGGCGGCCGGCGCATGTTCATCCGCTCCGATATCAGGCGCTTGTCCTTCATCCTGATTGCCCAGAGAATGGGGTTTTCGCTTGAGGAGATCCGCGCCCAGCTCAAACAGCTGCCGCTCGAACGCACGCCCACCAAACGCGACTGGGAAAAGATCAGCCGCGGCTTCCGTGCCCGGCTCGACGCCCGCATCGGCATGCTCGAGCGGCTGCGTGACAGGCTTGACGGCTGCATCGGTTGCGGCTGCCTCTCGCTTGAAGCCTGCAAGCTTTACAATCCCGATGACCGGGCCCGCGAAACCGGAACCGGCCCGAGGTTGGTGGTGCAGAAGTCGGTGATTGGATGAGGTTCAATAGGCGGCCGCGTCATAACGCATCAAACGGCATTGACGTCCGTTAACTCGAAATCATTCCCCTTGAACAAAAGCGGCAGTTTCATGACCTTGGCGCACCCATAGGACAGACAATCGCCGAAATTCAGCGAAGCGGGGTGTCGCCCCTTGCCGAAACGGTCAAACGCATCAATGGCCGCGAAGCCGGCCTCCGGCGGAACTGGAGCAATGCTTATCTCAAACGCAGTCAGGAAATCGTTCAGTTCGGTTTGAGCCCTTTGCAGCGAAAGATTCTTTTTCTTGGCAAGGTTGATGACAACCTCCCAAACCACAGCAGCACTGACAACGCGCGTTTCCGCATTCCTCATTTGCTCTGCAAGCGGGATTGCATCAGCCTCTTTGGTCATCACAGCAATCAGAGCTGAGGAATCGACAAACATCAGTTTTCCTCATAGAGACTGTCGATAAACGCTTTCTCGTCATACTCAGTTTCGCTTTGTTGCGTTCGCGCATTGAAGTCTTTGCTCCACGCCACCATGCGATCGACATAATCCTGTTTCGTGTCAGGGTCACGAAGCGCCCGCTCCAAAGCCTGTCTGACAGCTTCGGTCTTGGTCTTGGCTTTTATGGCCGCCTGATAGCGCTCGGCGAGCGCATCGACAGTTTGATCCTTGATAAAAAGAGCCATGATGCACACTCCTGTTCGCGTGGATATATAGGGGATATCCTTACGAGAAACAAGGATATCCCTCAATCCGCAGTCGGCAGGCGGCGCATGGTGAACTCGATCTCGTCGCCTTCGCCGGGCAATGCACGCCAGCTCTCGACTTCGGTCCAGTAGGCGGCTTTCGGCCAGGCGGAGAACCACTCCCGCGCCTTTTCGCGCGCCGCACCGCGGCTCAGCCGGTAGGTCTCGCGCACAAAGCTGCCCGATTTCTGTCCATCGGATTTTTCCTTGCGCGCACGGGCGATCTCGCGTCGCAGCCCTTCCAGTGGCGGGCGTTGCTGATACCGGCTCATGGTCCTTCCTTTGCCTTCATGGCTGACCCACTCTAACCCAGAAGCGGCTTTCCGGCGAGTCCCGTCAAAACCCGGACAAGCGGGATGCAATGCTGCGGTTACATCAGGCGGGATCTGCTGCTATGAGGGATCCGAAGCCAGAACGAGGACCCCCAATGCAACGCCCAAGCCTGCCGGTCGGACTGCCCGACGACATCGAAGAAAAAAAGACCAAAGCACGCCAGTGGTTCGAGGAACTGCGCGACCAGATCTGCCTGAGCTTCGAGGCACTCGAAGACGAGGTCGACCATCCGCAGTGCACTGGAGAGCCCGGCCGCTTCGAGCGCACACCATGGCAGCGCGACGAAGGTGCCGGCGGCGGCGGAACCATGTCAATCATGAAGGGCCGGCTGTTTGAAAAGGTCGGCGTCCACACCTCCACCGTCCACGGCGAGTTCTCGCCGGAATTCCGCGCCCAGATCCCCGGCGCCGATGAAGATCCCAGGTTCTGGGCCTCCGGTATTTCGCTGATCGCCCACCCAAGCAATCCGCATGTGCCGACTGTGCACATGAACACCCGCATGGTCGTGACCACCAGCCAGTGGTTTGGTGGTGGCGCCGACCTCACCCCGGTGCTCGACAACCGCCGCACCCAGACCGACCCCGATGCAATGCTGTTCCACCGCGCCATGGAGATTGCTTGCAACCGTCACGCCGTCGCCGACTACCCGAAGTTCAAAGCCTGGTGCGATGAGTACTTCTTCCTGCCCCATCGCGACGAGCCGCGCGGCATCGGCGGCATCTTCTACGACTGGCTGCACGGCGGAGAAGACCATGGCGCGTGGGACGCCAATTTTGCCTTCACCCAGGATGTGGGGCGCGCCTTCAACGTGGTCTACCCGAAGATCGTTCGCTCCAACTTCCACAAGCCCTGGAGCGAGGCGGAGCGGACCGAGCAGCTGGTCCGCCGCGGCCGCTACGTCGAGTTCAACCTGCTCTATGACCGCGGCACCATCTTCGGGCTGAAGACCGGCGGCAATGTCGCCTCGATCCTGTCTTCGCTGCCGCCGGTGGTTATGTATCCGTAAGGGAGATCCGCAGCAGGAACTGCGTGGGGAACCTTCGCTGTTCTCCAATTGCACGCGGCCGGCTTCCGCCCCGCGTGCCGTCAGGCCCGGGCAGCGAGCTTTCCGCGCAGCGCTTCGTCGACCATGTGGTTTGCGATTTTCATGCGGATGGTCGCGGCTTCCCGCCATTCCATCGGCGTCCGGTCGGGGTGATTGAGCCGCGCGAAGCGTCGCCGCTTTGATTTCAGCTCGGCCGGTGTATCCGTGGCCAGCAAATTGATGTCCTTCGCAACGTCCTCGGGACTCAGCCGTTTGTAGAGCGACGTGTCGATGTCTGGCTTGGGCTTTGGCGGCGGCGTGGGTGCAGCGTTGTGAACGGCCGGCTTCGGCCTCGGCGCCGATGTTGATGCGTCGATGTGAACAGCCGGATCTGCGGTGCCGCGCTGTTCCCTGCTGGGCCAGGGTTGTGACCTGAGACTGGTTGCAACAAAACTGGAATTCCAGCCGCGCATGGCCGTCCAGTGCCCGGATCCATGCGACGAGGCCTCTGCCCGCTCGTTGCTCATGCGATCGAGAACGGCATCAAACGAGTCCACACCCACAACCATCCCGACATCCCGCTGCAAACAACCTTGTTGCGTCCATTGCTAGCGAAACAAGGTTAACGCTTTCACAGAATTGGCGGCGTCCCGGGCGAACGCCGCAATCATCAGCCGCACGACTGTGGTCTAGACCGAGCGCTACAGGAAAAAGTAGCTGCAGCGCGGATCTTGCTACCGCCGGTCGCAGTGTTTTTCGCGGCAAGCAACCACTTCGGGGTGCATCCGGGCCGCTTTTGGGCTATCATGGTTTCCCGTCGGCCGGTGCGCCGGCTCGGGCGGGTTTCTGGTTTTCGACATCGAAAAGGAGACAGCCATGAAGACCTTCCATTGCGGATCTCTCGTTCCCGGTTGCGACTGGCACACGCGGGCTGACAGCGAGGCGGAGATCGTGTCCCGCGCCATCGACCATCTGCGTGAGACCCACGGCGAGACCATTATACGTCCGTCGATCGTCGAGCAGATCAAGGAACGCACGCTCGAAGAGACAGACGCGGCCTGATCCGGAGAGAGCCCTCGCCTTCAAGGCAGGGCTCAATCCGTCGCGTCGAGCAGTGCTGACTTGTCGAGGGTAAAATTGCTCTCGACCCATCGCTCCTCGAGAGCGGCCAACCGTGCGCCCATCTGCGGGCCGGGGTTGATGCCCCGGGCGATCAGATCCGCGCCGGCAACAGGAAACACCGGCCGTTCCCATCCGCGCGCGCGCGCCAGGTGACGGCTGTGGCCGGCGGCTTCCGTGAGCGCTGACGGATCTGTCTCGGTGCGGCTGCGCGCCGAGACCAGCGACAGCCGGATCCGGTCGACGAGCGGACCTGCGCCATGGCGGTAAAGCAGCCGGTCGAGCGCCGTGATCGCCAGCGTTGGGGCCACGACCGGCGCCTCGGCCCATTTGACCAGCCGGTCGGCCTCGACCCGCGACATCTTCAGGCGCGCGGAAAGCCCACGCATGCGGTCCGCATCCGGCGGCACCATCGCCATCAGCCGCAGCATCGGATCGGGCTCCCAGTCGAGCGCAGTCTCCGTGGCGATCAGCGGTCCGATCGAATCGATCCCCCATTTCTCGCTCTCCGGCAGCACCTTGGACAGAACCCCGGATTGGCGCATCCACAACAGCGCCCTTCCGGGATCCTGCGCCTTGAGCAGCGTCTTGAGTTCTTTCCAGACCCGTTCCGACGACAATGTGCCGAGCTTGTCGCGCGCCCGGGCGCAAGCCTTCAGCGCCGCGGCGTCGGGCCGGCCGGCACCGTAATGCCCGTAGAAGCGGAAATAGCGCAGCACCCTGAGATAGTCCTCGGCGATCCGCGCGTCGGCGTCGCCGATGAACCGGACTGTCCGGCTTTCGATATCTTCCAGTCCGCCGACAAGATCGATGACGCTGCCGTCCTGGCCGGCATAGAGCGCATTGATGGTGAAATCGCGCCGCTCGGCATCGATCTGCCAGTCACTGCCAAACACCACCTTGGCCCGCCTGCCATCGGTCTCGGCATCGTGCCGGAGCGTGGTGATCTCGAAACCGCGGCCGTCGATGACCAGCGTCACCGTGCCGTGATCGATCCCGGTCGGCACCGCGCGGATGCCTGCGGCCTCGGCCCGCGCCACCACCTGCTCGGGCGCCCAGCTTGTCGCCAGGTCGGTATCGGTGACCGGCAGTCCCATCAGCGAATTGCGGACCGCCCCGCCGACCACCCGGACCTCTTCGCCGTCCTGGTTCAGAAGCGCGAAGATCCGGGCAAGCGCTTCCTGCTGGAACCAATCCTCATGGGCAACGCTCGCATCTGAGCTCATGCATAGAGCCTTTCATACATTGTCCGGATGATCCCGGCGGTGACACCCCAGATGTGATGCTCACCATAGGGCATGACGTAATAGTGCCGTTCGATGCCTTCCCAGACCCGGCTTTCGCGCCGGTGGTTGTCGGGGTTCATCAGGAAGGCCAGCGGCGTTTCGAACACCTCGTCGACCTCGACCGGGTTGGCCGTGAGCGCATAGCCCGGCCTGACCACGGCAAGCACCGGCGTGATCCGGAATCCGGTTGTGGTCATGTAGACCGGCAGCCGGCCAACCGGCTCGACGAACCGGCGGTCCAGTCCGATTTCCTCTTCCGCCTCCCGCATGGCGGCGATCTCCACGCTGCCGTCTTCCGGATCGACCGAGCCGCCCGGAAACGCAACCTGGCCCGAGTGCTTGCGCAGTGCCGTGGCGCGCCGTGTCAGGATCACGCGCGCGTCGGGGCCGTCATCGGTGACCGGAACCAGCACGGCGGCGTCCCGCAGCTTGGCATCGACCAGGCCCGAGACCAGGCCCGGATTGAGCACATGGTCGCCATGGCCGAGATGCGCCGGCTCCGACCCGAACGCATGGTCGGGATCGTGCTTCTGGGCGCGCAGTCGGAACCCCTCGGCGTCAAAACCCGGCGGCACCAGGGAACCCGTATCGGTCAAACGCCCGCCTCCAGCCTGTGCATCGGCATGACAGGGAACACCGATCCGGCAGAGCGGATGGCGTAGGTCGCTTCGCCATCGATCTCGATTTCTTCGCCAAGCGCCAGGAGATCATAGGTCACCGCCCGATTGACCAGGGCTTCCAGCCGGCCGCGCACAAGGATGTAGGGCTTGAGTTGATCGGCCTCTCCGGTGACGACGAAGCGCAGCTGGTTGTCCGGACCGGCGCGAACCACATCACCGACATTGGTCCGGAAGGTCAGCACCTGTTCGTTACTTTCTTCGCTCACCGTCATCTCGACAGCCAGGAAGGGCGCGTCCACGACGCGGATCCCGATCTTTTCCACAGGCGTGACGAGATAGGTCTTTTCGTCCTCGTCACGGCGCAGAACTGTGGAAAAAAGCCGCACCAGCGCCGGCCGCCCGATCGGTGTACCCATGTAGAACCAGGTGCCATCTGCACGGATTTCCATGTCGATATCGCCGCAATAGGGCGGATTCCAGCGCTCGACCGGCGGCAAACCATCCTTGCCGGCATTCCTGTCGGCCTGGGCGCGCGAAATCAGCGCGGCAAGATCGCCTGCATCTGTTTTCGTGTTGGTCCTTGTTTTTGCCATTGTCCTGTCCAGCTATGATTACAGGTAACCAGATAGTCATCTGAACTGCTCTTGTCAGCCTTTCAGCGTAGAATAAGCTGTTTGAGAGTGACGAACCAGAACGCGCGGAGACACCCATGGGACGCATCGACACTGGCGCAAAGCCGATCGACGAAAAAGCAGTCATCGCAGCCGCGGAGCAGGCCCTGGCCGACATCTCCGGTATAAAGCAGGCCGTGTCCGATGTCATTTTTGGTCAGGAAAGCGTCGTCGAGCAGACACTTCTCGCCGTCCTCTCCGGCGGCCATGCGCTGCTTGTCGGCGTCCCCGGTCTCGCCAAGACCAAGCTGGTCACCACGCTCGGCACCGTTCTCGGCCTCAATTCCAACCGGATCCAGTTCACGCCCGACCTGATGCCGTCCGACATTCTCGGCTCCGAGGTCATGGATCAGGACGAGAACGGCCGCCGCTCGTTCCGCTTCGTCCCCGGCCCGGTATTCACCCAGCTGCTGATGGCCGACGAAATCAACCGCGCTTCTCCGCGCACCCAGTCGGCACTGCTGCAAGCCATGCAGGAGTATCATGTCACCGTTGCCGGTGCGCAGCATGACCTGCCAAGGCCGTTCCATGTTCTGGCAACCCAGAATCCGCTCGAGCAGGAAGGCACCTATCCCTTGCCCGAAGCCCAGCTCGACCGTTTCCTGATGCAGGTCGACGTGCCCTATCCGGAAATGGCCGCCGAACGCCGCATCCTGCTTGATACCACTGGCGCAAAGGAAGCCGTTGCCCGGCCCGCCATCACCATGGAGCGGCTGACCGCCATCCAGGCACTGATCCGCCAGATGCCTGTGCCTGAATCGGTGGTTGACGCCATTCTTGAACTCGTGCGGGCCGCCCGTCCCGGCCACGGCAATGCCAGGGTTGACGAAACCATCTCCTGGGGCCCGGGCCCGCGTGCCGGCCAGGCAATGATGCTCTGCGCCCGCGCCCGCGCACTCTATGATGGCAGGCTCGCCCCGTCGATTGATGATGTCCGCGCCCTTGCCGAACCGATCCTGCAGCACCGCATGGCGCTGACCTTCACCGCGCGCGCCGAAGGCATTGGCATCCGCGATGTGATTGCCGGCCTCGTCACCCCGAAAGCCGGGTGAGACGATGGCGTCGATCGGCCAGCTGACCCGACCGACTGCGCGGCTTGATGCGCTTGCCCGCGCCCGCCAGCGCGCGGCGCTGCTGCCCGATTGCCTCGCCGAGGCCCGGCGCGTTGCCAACACGGTCATTGCCGGCTGGCACGGCCGCCGCAAGCGCGGCATCGGCGAAACATTCTGGCAGTTCCGCCCCTATGTCGAAGGTGAATCCCTGTCCCGGATCGACTGGCGCCGCTCCGCACGTGATGACAGTCTTTATGTCCGCGACCGCGAATGGGAAGCAGCCCACACCATCTGGCTTTGGGCCGACCAGTCCCCCTCCATGCTCTACAAGTCCGATGTCGCGATCGTCAGCAAGGAAAGCCGCGCCCTGGTGCTGATGCTGGCGCTGGCCGAAATCCTCTCCCGCTCGGGCGAGCGCATCGGCTGTCCGGGCGTGATGGAACCCGTCGCCTCGCGAAATGCCGCCGAGCGGCTGGCACTGGCGCTGTCACACGCACCGGTCCAGGACACCCTGCCGGAACTCGGCCAGATCGGCCGCATGAGCGACATCGTCCTGATCGGGGACTTCCTCGATACCGAGGAGACGCTCGACAACTGCATCGGCCCCGCCGCCCGGCGCGGCATCCGCGGACACGTCATTGAGGTCGCCGATCCGGCCGAGGAAATGTTTCCCTATTCCGGCCGCACCGAGTTCCGTGACCCCGAAACCGGCCAGAAGCTTGTCGCCGGCCGCGCCGAGACGGTTGCCGCCGATTATCGTCAGGCGTGGCTTGCCCGCCGTGAGACCCTGGCGCAGGGCGTACGCCGCATGGGCTGGAGCTTTCTCGCCCACCGCACCGACCGCCTGGCGTCCGAGGCGCTTGCCGCAGCCCATGGTCATCTCTCGGGCATTCCAACAGCCAAGAAGGCGGCATTCTCATGATTGCAGGCCTTCCCTTCGCTTTCGGCGCACCGGCGATACTGTTCGGATTGCTCGCCCTGCCGGTAATCTGGTGGCTGCTGCGGCTCACGCCCCCTCGCCCGCAGGCCGAACCCTTTGCGCCGCTGGCTATTCTAGCCCGTGTCCTCAAGCCCGAGGAAACCCCGTCGCGCAGCCCCTGGTGGCTGACTGCCTTGCGTTTGTTGATAGCTGCCCTGGTGATCCTGGCGCTGGCCGAACCCGTCCTCAACCCGCGCGACCGGGCGCTGTCGTCGAACGGGCCTCTGGCTCTCGTCATCGACAATGGCTGGGCCAGCGCACCCGATTGGGATGCACGGGTGGAGGCGGCAGAGGTGCTCATCAATGAGGCCGAGGACTTGGACATTCCGGTGGCGATCGTTTTCACCGCCAACCGACGCCATGACGCCACGCCAACCGGCTTCGAGCGCGCGCGCGACCAATTGCGCGCAGCCAGGCCGCAACCCCTGCGCCCGGAACGGGCCGCGGCCGCGACCGCACTCATTGCCGCCCTCGGAGAAACCCGCCCGGGAACCATCGCCTATATCAGCGACGGGGTCGAAACTTCGGATGCCGCCGATGCGCTGAACCGCCTCGCCGGGCTGGAAGCCTCCGCAATCCGCATCATCGGCGCTTCGGAAGCCCGGGCCCTGGCGCTCACCGGTGCCGACAACGGCGCCGACAGGCTGAGCGTTACCGCAAGCCGCCTCGACAGCGGACAGGCGGAAAACTTCGCACTGACTGCAAGCGACAGCAAGGGCCGCGAGATCGCATCCGGCGAAATCCGTTTTGCGGTCGGGGACGCCGAGGCCACCGGGACCATCTCGGCCCCCTTCGAAATCCGCAACGACATCGCCCGTCTCGATGTCACCGGCGTCGACACCGCGGCGTCGGCCCGCTTGCTTGATGACAGCTTCCGGCGCCGCAGGGTGGCGCTCATTTCGGGAGAGGCCGCTGACATCGCCCAGCCGTTGCTCTCGCCGCTCTACTATATCAACCGCGCACTCTCCCCCTATGCCGACCTGATCGAAGCCGGCAACGAGGAGATGTCCGCATCCATTCCGAAACTGCTGGCCCAGTCTCCGGCGGTGATCGTCATGTCGGATATCGGCACCCTGCCCGAGGATGTCAGCACATCGCTTGACGAATGGGTCGAGCGCGGCGGCACACTGATCCGCTTTGCCGGACCACGGCTGGCTGCGGCCCCCTCCGACAGCCAGTTGCTGCCGGTCCTGCTCCGCAAGGGCGAACGCGAGCTTGGTGGCGCGCTCTCCTGGATCGAGCCGCAACCGCTGGCCGCCTATCCGTCGACCGGACCCTTTGCCGGATTGCCGACGCCCCGCGACATTGCCATTCGCCGCCAGGTTCTGGCCGAGCCATCGGCGGATCTTGCCGCGCGCACCTGGGCCAGCCTTGCTGACGGCACTCCGCTGGTGACAGCCAGCGAGCGCGGCTCCGGCCGGATCGTGCTGTTCCATGTCACCGCCGAGGCCAGCTGGTCCAACCTGCCGATTTCCGGCCATTTCGTCGACATGCTGCGCCGCGTGGTGCAGCTCTCCCGCGCAGTTTCGGGCGGTGGCGAAGCCGGCTCCGGCATCCTGCCGCCCTGGCGGCTGCTTGATGCCAATGCGGCCCTGTTGCCGGCGAGCGGCGATGCCAAGCCGCTCGCCCTGACCGGCAACAGCGTGGTTCGGGCAGGCCCCGACAATCCACCGGGCCTGTATGGAGGCGAGGACGGCTTCGTGGCGCTCAACCTGTTTGAGCCCGGAGAAACCCTTGCTCCGATAGCGATCCCGGAATTCGAGGTCCCGGTGACCCGTTCCGCGATCGCCGGCGACAGCGCGGTCGATTTCAGGCCCTGGCTGTTTTCCGCCGCCCTCATCGCCCTGCTGGCCGATACTCTGATCGTTCTGGTGCTCAACGGCGCCTTCCGTCGCCGTGGTTTGAAGCCCGCAACACGGGCTTCGGCAGCCGCAGCGATATTGCTCATCTCCGGCCTGTCGGTCGCGCTGACAGTCGCCCCATCGACAGTTCATGCCCAGGACGCCCAGCCCGGCGATGTCGATCTTCTTGAGAGTCTCGACCGGACCCGGCTTGCCTATGTCATCACCGGAGATGACGAGACCGACAATGTCAGCAAGCTCGGCCTCGACAGCCTGTCTCGCTATCTCTTCAGCCGCACGGCGCTGGAGCCCGGAACGGCGATGGGCGTTGACATAGAGACCGACCAACTGGCGCTCTATCCGTTGATCTACTGGCCGATGAGCGAGGACGCAGACATGCCCTCGCCCGCCGCCATCAGCCGCATCGACGCTTACATGAAGAGCGGTGGAACGGTGCTGTTCGACACCCGCGACCGGATTGTCGATCTCGGCGGCGGTTCGAGCGCCTTGACGCTGAGATTGCAGCAGATCCTGGCCAGTCTCGACATTCCGCCGCTGGAGCCGGTTCCCGACGACCACGTGCTGACCAAGTCCTTTTTCCTGCTCGAGACATTTCCGGGCCGGTATTCCGACGGGCCGCTCTGGGTCGAGGCCATTCCGGACACGAACAATCCCGCCGAGCGACCGGCGCGCACCGGCGACGGGGTCTCCTCGATCCTGATCACCGGCAACGACATGGCGGCGGCCTGGGCCGTGGACGAGCAGGGCTTTCCGATGTTTTCGACCATCCCGGCCGACCCCTGGCAGCGCGAATATGCCTTCCGTGCCGGGGTCAACATCGTCATGTACATGCTGACCGGCAACTACAAGGCCGATCAGGTCCACATCCCCGCACTTCTCGAACGATTGGGGCAGTGAGATGAGCTTGGCATTTGATCCGTTCCTGCCGATTCCGGCGCTCCTGGCAATTGCCGTCATAGCCCTTCTGCTGATCGGCTGGGCCGTTGCCAAGCGCATGCGGGGAGCGGTGATACGTGCGCTGGCGCTCGCTGCGCTGGTGCTTGCGCTTGCCAATCCGGTCGCCAATTTCGAGGACCGCGAAGCCGTGACCAGCGTGGTCGCCATCGTCGTTGACCGCAGCCCCAGCCAGATGAGCGGCGACCGCACCGCCCGCACCGACGCGGCGCTGAAGGCGCTGACCGAGCGGATCGCGCGCTACCCGGCCTTCGAAACCCGCATTATCGAGGCCGTCACCGATCCGGATGCGCAGTCACCCTCGACCCGCCTGTTCGAGGCGCTGGCGTCCGGCATCCGCGATGTTCCGAGCTCGCGCCTTGCCGGCGCTGTGATGATCACCGACGGGCAGGTCCATGACGTTCCCGGATCGCTCTCCGCTCTCGGTCTGGACGCACCGCTGCACGGCCTGATCGTCGGCGAACCAGACGAGAGAGATCGCCGGGTCGACATCGTCCGCAGCCCGCGCTTCGGCATCGTCGGTGAAGACCAGGAAATCGTCTACCGCGTCAGCGAGGATGGCGCCGCATCAGTAGGCGGGCCGGTGAATGTCACCGTCCGGGTCAATGGCGACGAGATCGCAACCGAAACCGCCGTCGCCGGTGAGGAAACACCGTTTTATCTCAATCTGCCCCGGGGCGGCGAGAACATCGTCGAGTTCTCCGTCGACGAGCTCGACGGCGAGGTCACCACCGCCAACAACCACACGGTCACGCTGATCGAGGGGATTCGCGAGAACCTGCGCGTGCTGCTGGTCTCCGGCGCGCCGCATTCGGGCGAACGTGCCTGGCGAAACCTGCTGAAGTCCGATGCCTCCGTCGATCTGGTGCATTTCACCATCCTGCGCCCGCCCGAAAAACAGGACGGCACTCCGATCTCCGAACTCTCTCTGATCGCCTTCCCGACCCGTGAGCTGTTTGTCGAGAAGATCGACGAGTTCGACCTGATCATCTTTGACCGCTACCAGAACCGCGGCGTTCTGCCGGTGCTCTACTATGACTACATCGCCCGCTATGTCGAAGACGGCGGCGCCCTGCTCGTGGCCGCAGGTCCGGAGCTGGCCGGTGTGGAATCGATTGCCGAAACGCCGCTGGCGCCCGCGCTTCCGGCAGTGCCGACCGGCGCGGTCACCGAGGCAGGTTATTATCCGCGGCTGTCGGATAATGGCCGTCGTCATCCGGTCACCCGAACCCTGCCCGGAGCCTTGAGCGAGCCGCCGGATTGGGGCCGCTGGTTCCGTACGGTTAGCGTCGGCGACACAGCCGGCGATGTGGTCATGCGCGGCGCTGCCAACGAGCCGCTGTTGGTCCTCAACCGCTACGGTGAAGGCCGGGTGGCGATGCTCCTGTCCGATCACGGCTGGCTTTGGGCCCGAGGCTTTGAAGGCGGCGGCCCGCATGTCGCTCTTTATCGCCGCATTGCCCACTGGCTGATGAAGGAACCCTCGCTTGAGGAAGAGGCACTGCGCGCCACCGCCAATGGCCGCACCTTGGTCATCGAGCGCCAGACCATGAGCGACACGACGGACCCCGCCACCATCGAACTGCCCTCAGGCGAAACCCGCGAGGTCATTCTGGCGCCCGCAGGGGACGGACTGTTCCGCTCGGAGCTGGCGCTCGACCAGCCGGGTCTTGTCGAAGTCACCTCCGGAGATCTGCGTGCGCTCGCCCATGTCGGGGCGGTCGACGCACCCGAGTTCCGTGCAACCGTCTCGACCACTGACGTCATCGCTCCTGTCTCGGCAGAAACCGGCGGCCTGACGACACGCGTCAATGCCACCGCCAGCAACTTGCCGCAGATCCTGCCAACGCGATCAGCGCGGATCGACGCCGGCGAACGCATGGGCTTGCGCGCCAGCAACGAAAGCGTGCTCAAGGGCGTGCGCTCGGTGCCGCTGTTCGGTGGTTTCCTGGGACTTGCGCTGATGATCCTGGCGCTTGGCGCGACCTGGTTCCGCGAGGGCCGCTGAGCCGCGCGATGACCCCTGCTCCCGGGCTTCCCGTGTCTGTGACTTGCTCGGATTATTCCGCGGCGGGGAGCGTCTCGTCTTCGGTGAAATAGCTCATCTGGTCTTCGGCCCAGGCCTTGATACCGTAGCGCTTGACGGTTTCGCGCATCATTGCCATGCGCTGCCGGCGTTCTTCCTCAGGCATCGCAAGTGCCTGTTCGATCGCCATGTCCATCGATCGGTGCGAGAACGGATTGGTGATCACCGCCGAAGACAGTTCAACCGCCGCTCCGGCAAACTCCGAGAGCACCAGAACACCGTCCCCGTCCGTGCGCGCTGCCGCATACTCCTTGCAGACCAGGTTCATGCCGTCGGCCAGCGGCGTGATCCAGCAGACATCGGCGGTCTGATAGTAGGCAATCAGGTCCTTGAACGGAACGGCTGAGGATATCAGCGCCACCGGCTGCCATTCGAAGGAACCGAAGGTGCCGTTGATGCGGCCCGCCATCTGCTCGATCTCGCTCTGGATTTCCTCGTAGGCCGCCATGTTGCGGTTGGCGCCGACCGAGACATGCATCAGCCGGACCTTGCCATGCAGTTCCGGATGGGTCTGCAGCAGCCTCTCGTAACTCTCCAGTTGCTGGACGCCACCCTTGGTGTAATCGGTTCGCCCGACCGAGAGGATCAGCTTGCAATCTCCCAGTTCCGAGCGGATGGCGCTGGCGTCCTCGCGGGTCGGCTCGGAGGCTGCAAGGTCCTGGATAAAGTCCCAGTCGATCCCCACCGGCGCGCAGGAAATCCTGATCCTGCGGCCCTGGTAGAGCACGGATTCGGGAACCCGCCGGTCCGACAACGCGGTTCCTTCCCAGATGAAATCCGGGTTGACGTCCTTGCGGACGACCGAGCCGACCTCGAGCAGGCTTTGCGCCACATGGACAAAATTCACCGCATAGCGCGGGATGTGGAAGCCGATCACGTCGCAGGCCAGCAGGCTTTCGACGATCTCGCGCCGCCACGGCAGCACGTTGAACATGTCGGCCGCCGGGAACGGCGTGTGATGGAAGAACGAGATCTTCACGTCAGGCCGCAGCGTGCGCAGATAACCCGGAACCAGCCAGAGATTGTAGTCGTGCACCCAGACAGCGGCACCGGGCGCTGCTTCCGCGGCTGCAGCCTCGGCAAAGGCCCAGTTCACTTCGCGGAAGGTCGGCCAGTCCACCGGGTCGTAATTGTAGCGTTCCTTGAAAGAGTGCAGGATCGGCCAGAACGCTTCCTTCGAGGTGATGTGATAGAAACTTGATACCTGGTCAGGCGTCAGCGGCAACCGGGTAACGGAGTATTTTCCGTAGCTGTCCTCGATCTCGATGACCCGTTCGAAATCCGGATTGGCGGCGTCTTCGGCCAGTTTCCAGGCAACCCAGGCGCCCTTGTCGACCCGCCCGAAAAACCCTTTCAGGGTCGGGACGATGCCGTTCGGGCTCTTGTTTTCCTTGAAAACGATCTTTCCGTTTTCTTCGACTTCCTCGTAGGGTTGACGGTGATAAACGATGACAAGATCGCTGGCCATGGAGTCAGTATCCTTTTGGTAGATCGTGCATGTCGAACGCACGAATAGCCTCCAGTATGCCCGCCGCGCCGTGCGCCTGCGCCATATGAAGGTGCTCAAGGTGAGCAACGCGCTCGACCAGAGAAGGTTCCGAATTTCCTACAGCGACCGCCGGAAGACCGCATTCGAGCATCGAAAGATCGTTGAGCGTATCACCGGCACACAGGACCCGGACGGGATCGATCTCCAGATAATCCACCAGCCTGCGCAGCGACGGCCCCTTGCTCACGCCATCGGGCAGGACATCGAAAAACCGGTTGTCGGAGATCAGCCACTGATGCCCCATCTCCTCGATGATCGAGCAGGCGGAGCGATCGAATGCAGCGTGATCAAGGTCATAACTGACCCGGTAACGGAAACCGGTCGGCTGCAGCTTCAGCCCCGGGTGGTTATCGAGCCGCGAACGCACCGCGTCACCCGCGTCGCCCCAGCGCGCCGCGATCTCCTCTTCGAGATGCAGGATCGGCGACACCCCGTCCGACGGTGAAACCGTGGCGATCGTCGTGCCCACGTCCCCCACCGCATATTCGGGCCAGGGCACTCCCTGTGTGGAGCACAGCTCGCCGATGAATTCGGGATCGCGGCCGGTCACAAAAATCAGGCCGATGGTCTCGCGATTGGCCTCGATCCAGTCATAGAGCTTGCGGCGGTCTGCATCGCTGCCGCCAAGAAATGTGCCGTCGAGATCGGTGGCCAGCACGAATTGCCGGTCCTTGAGGGCGCCGGCCTTCGGGGAAATGAGGTTCATTGGGTGGTCCCTGTTGCAATGGCGATAGGATGATCCAGGGAAATCGCAAGGCCGCGCCGCTCTCCCTCGATCGGGCGCGACCAGTACTCGGCGAAGGTCTCCCGGACATCCGAACCCTGGTGCAAAATCCGGTATACGCATTCGCAGATCGGCATGTGGATGTTCATCCGGCGCGCAAGGTCCATCACCGACACCGAATTGACTTCACCTTCCACCACCACCGGCTTGCCGTCGAAGCACCGGTCGCGCGCAATGCCTTTTCCGAGCTGCACGCCAAGCGACATGTTGCGCGAGGTCTGCGACGAGCAGGTCAGGGTCAGGTCGCCCGCGCCGGCAAGCCCGGTCACCGTCTCGCGGCGCCCGCCGAACACATCGGCAAGCGTCTTGATCTCGTCCATACCGCGCACGATCAGCGCCGCCCTGGTGTTCTCCGCATAGCCTGCGCCTGTCATCATGCCGCAAGCAATGGCGATGACGTTCTTGACCGCGCCGCTCACTTCCACGCCAACAAGATCATCCGATATGTAGGGTCGGAAATACTCGGACCCCATCGATAGCGCCAGCCTCGCTGCCGGGCTGGAAGCCATGTCGAGCCGATCCGCGTAGGAAAACTGAAACGCAATCGTCGCCGCGGTCAGGTGACCAAGCGCGGTCTCGGTCGCAAAGGTCGGTCCGGAGAGCGCCCCGATCCGGTGACCGGGCAGCATTTCGGACGCAACTTCGCTGAGCAGGTAGCCGGTTCCCGCCTCGATCCCCTTGGCACAAAGCGCGATCGGCACGCCATCCGCCAGATGCGGACGCATCTGTGTGCAGATGTCGCGCAAGGTCCGAGAAGGCGTCACCAGCAGCACCGCCTCCGCACCCGCCAGCGCTTCGGCAATGTTGGTGGTCGCGCGCAAGCCTTCGGGCAGCGCGATACCGGGCAGGTAGCGCGGATTTTCGTTTCGGCTGTTGATTGCATCGATCGTCGCCCGGTCTCGTCCCCAGATGGAAGTCGTGCGGCCGGCGCGGCGCGCCACGGAGGCCAGTGCGGTCCCCCAGGCCCCTGCACCGATGACGCAGATTTTGGCGTAGGGACGTGCGGGAGAAGACAGGTCGTCGGCTTTTTGGCCTAGATAAGTCATGTGGTGTACTTAGGGCGCTTCTTGCTGCAGTGCAACCTTTGCGACCCGGCGACAGGCGAACCGTCGGCTTCAAAACGCCCAACGGCCGGCATCAAAACAGCGACCACGTCATGATTGCCCGATGCTAGCCCCCTGTTGGCGGCAGCGTCCGGAAGGCTGTGGAAAAGCAGGATGGGCTGCCGCCGGGCCTCAGGCCAGGTCGCGGTGACGGATCTCGCCTTCAAGCGCCGTGGCGTCGTTTTCGCCGTAGCAGGCCGCCAGCAGCCGCCGCGGGTCGAACGGTCCCGGCATGCTCAGCGCACCGGGCCTGGTCGGCTTGAAGCCGAGCGGCGCGTAATAAGGCGGATCGCCAACCAGAAGCACGACGTTGCTTCCAACCCTCTCGGCGGCGGCAAGGGCAATGCGCACCAGCTCCCGGCCGATGCCGAGGTTCTTGTGCGATGGACGGACCGCCAGCGGCCCGAGCAGATGACCGGACGTGCAGCCTGCATGAATTGGCGTCATCCGCACAGAGGCGATGACCTCGCCGCGGTCGCTGCCGACAAAAGACAGCCGCCGGTCATGCGGCCCCTGTTCCCTCACCCGTTCGGACGAGCGCACGAACCGGCCGGGACCGAAGGCTTCTTCGTTGATGAGATCGATGGCCGCGTCATGAGACGCGTCTTCGGTGAGAAAGACAAGATCGTGGAGGGACATTGAAAAAACCCGGAAGAGACGACAAGACATGATGGATCGCGCGGCAAGCGCGTTGGCAGTCTGTTCAGCGTCGTCGCAAGGCCGTGGCAGGCATCCGGTTTTCCTCTTCGCTCTTCGCCCATAGCAAAGCAAATTGCCGTCGTCCAATGCAAAACGCACCGTTCACCCCTCGATGCTTCGCTTTTGCAGCCCGACGGCCTATGTCACTGGGCAAAGGAGTACACGATATGGGTATGCTGGTAGATGGCGTCTGGAAGGACGTCTGGTACGACACGAAATCAACAGGTGGACACTTCAAACGCTCGGAATCGGCGTTTCGCAACTGGGTCACCGCCGATGGTTCGCCCGGACCGTCCGGGACAGGCGGCTATATGGCCGAAGCCGGCCGCTACCATCTGTATGTCTCGCTGGCATGTCCCTGGGCGCACCGGACGCTGATCTTCCGCAAGCTCAAGGGTCTCGAAGACGCGATCACCGTCTCGATCGTCGATCCCTACATGGGCAAGAACGGCTGGGAGTTTCACGAGCGCGACGGCGGCACAAGCGATCACCTCGGCAATGCCGACTATCTCTGGCAGGTCTATGTTGCCGCCAAGCCGGACTATTCGGGCAGGGTCACGGTGCCTGTGCTGTGGGACAAGAAGACCGGCACGGTCGTTTCCAACGAATCCGCTGAAATCATCCGGATGTTCAACTCGGCTTTCAATGCAATTGCAAAGCCGGCGCCCGACTACTACCCCGTGGCTCTGCGCGGGGAAATCGACGACATCAACGAGGTTGTTTATCACAAGGTCAACAACGGAGTTTACAAGGCAGGCTTTGCCACCACCCAGGACGCCTACAAGGAGCACGTCACCGAACTCTTCGATGCGCTCGACATGCTGGACAAACGCCTCAGGCACAACCGCTACCTGACCGGCGACTCGGTGACCGAAGCCGATTGGCGTCTGTTCACAACGCTGGTCCGCTTCGACCCGGTCTATGTCGGCCACTTCAAGTGCAACATCCGCCGCATCGCCGATTATCCGGCGCTTTCGGGCTATCTGCGCGAACTCTACCAGATGCCGGGCATCGCCGGGACCGTGAACATGGATCACATCAAGAACCATTATTACGGCAGCCACGAGACCATCAATCCGACCGGAATCGTGCCTGTCGGGCCGGCGCTTGATCTCGATGCGCCGCATGGCCGGGAGACGCTGCCGAAGGCTGCCTGACACTCTCCTGCATCCTGCCGTCAGGGCCGGACGTTGATATGTCGTATATGAAATACCATATCAATTGAAACCCTGACGACAGGCACCAAAGGAGAAGTCTCGTGGCTTACACAATCGACCGGGCAATCAGTGACGCTTCATTCGAGGACGTCACCGAGCGCACCCGCAAGGCACTAGCGGATCACGGCTTCGGGGTGCTGACCGAAATCGATGTGGCAGCGACCATGAAGAAGAAGCTCGACGTCTACATGCCCAGCTACCTCATTCTCGGCGCATGCAATCCATCGATGGCGCACCTGGCGATCGGCATCGAGCCGCGCATCGGCGCCATGCTTCCCTGCAATGTCATCATCCGCGACACCGGCAATGGCGATATCGGCATAAGCGCCGTCGATCCGGTCGCGTCGATGCAGGCCGTCGCCAACGACAGGCTGACATCGGTTGCCAGTGAAGTTCGCAAAATGCTCGAGACCGTCGTCCGCGACATCTGAGCCGTCGCGGACGTGACCGGGTACCCGATCAGGTCTTGATCTTGTACCCGGTCTTGAAGGTCCAGCCGATGATGCCGAGGCAGATCAGCATGAACACGGCGATCATCATCAGGCTGATTCCGATATTGATGTCGGAAGTGCCGTAAAACGCCCAGCGGAAGCCAGAGATCAGGTAGACCACCGGGTTGAACAGCGTCACGGTCTGCCAGAACGGCGGAAGCATCGAAATCGAGTAGAAGCTGCCGCCCAGGAACACCAGCGGTGTGATCACCAGCAGCGGCACCATCTGCAACTGTTCAAAGTTCTTCGACCAGATGCCGATGATGAAGCCGAACAGGCTGAACGAGATGCAGGTCAGCGCCAGGAACGCCAGCATCGCGCCCCAGTGCAGGATCTCGAAATCGACAAAGAATTCCGCTGTCGCCAGGATAACCAGCCCGATCAGGGCGGATTTTGTCGCAGCCGCCCCGACATAACCAAGCACGATCTCGACGAACGACACCGGGGCGGTATGCAGCTCGTAGATTGAGCCGAGGAACTTCGGGAAGTAGATCCCGAAGGAGGCGTTGGAAATGCTCTGGGTCAGCACCGAGAGCATGATCAGCCCCGGCACGATGAAGGCGCCGTAGCTGACGCCGTCGATCTCGTCGATGCGCGAGCCGATCGCGGCGCCAAAGACGATGAAATAGAGCGAGGTCGACAGCACCGGAGAAATCAGGCTCTGCGACAGGGTGCGGAAGAACCGCGCCATTTCGAACGAGTAGATGGATCTGACCGCCTGGAAATTCATGCCTTGTCCTCCACCAGTCCGACGAAGATGTCTTCGAGCGAGCTTTGCTTCGTTTCGATATCCCGCAGGACGATCCCGGCCTTGCTCAGATCGGCAAACAGCGACGCGATGCCCGTGCGCTCGCCATTGGCCTCGTAGGAATAGATCAGTGTCTGGCTGTCGGCGGCATACTCAAGATCATACCGGCTCAAGGCTTCCGGAATGGCGTCGAGAGCCTGCATCAGCTCGACCCGCAACTGGCGCTGGCCCATCCGCTGCATCAGCCTTTCCTTCTCTTCCACCAGCAGCAGTTCGCCGCCACGGATCACGCCGACCCGGTCGGCAATCGCCTCGGCTTCCTCGATGTAATGGGTAGTCAGGATGATGGTCACGCCGTCCTGCTTGAGCTGCCGGACGACGTCCCACATCTCCTTGCGCAATTCCACGTCGACCCCCGCAGTCGGCTCGTCGAGGAACAGCACTCGCGGCTCGTGGCACAAGGCCTTGGCGATCAGCACCCGGCGCTTCATGCCGCCCGACAACTCCATCGTCTTGGCGTCCTTCTTGTCCCACAGCGACAGTTTTTCGAGAATCGACTGCAGCAGCGCCGGATCGTTGCGCTTGCCGAACAGCCCGCGGGTGAAGCGCAGCGCGTCGATCACCGTCTGGAAAGGCTCGAGCGCGATCTCCTGCGGCACCAGGCCGATCAGCGAGCGCGCCTGCCGGAAGTCGCCCACCACGTCAAAGCCGCCGACCTTCGCGGTTCCGGAACTGGCGTTGACAAGGCCGCAGATGATCGAGATCAGCGTGGTCTTGCCCGCCCCGTTGGGCCCGAGCAGGGCCAGGATCTCGCCCTCGTCGATCTCGAGATTGACATTCTTCAGCGCCTGGAAGCCGCCGTCATACTGCTTGGATAAGTTCTGCACCGAAAGAATGGCTGCCATGATCTTCTTCTCAAAAAATGGAAATGAACGGCCGCTGCGAATTCTGCAGCATTGGCGGCGCAATAGACGAAAGTCGAGGTCGCTCACAATTAAGCGCTAAACCCGGGTGTTCAAGAGCGATGGGGCAAAGTCACGTCAAATCCTGTCAGCAGCTTTCGCCGGACAAGCAGTTTTTTGAGACCGGATCGTCCGGTTTCCGACATCAGGCCGCTTCACCAGGTTTCGCTGACCGGTATCCGTCCCGCAAGCTCCTCAAGCCGCCGCCGTGTCGCGGGCGTCACCCCGTCGGGCAGCGCATCGAGCGCAAAGAAGCCACTTTCGATGATCTCCCTGTCCGGACGTTTCGGCGCGGTTTGAGTAACGGTGCAGCGATAGAAGGCGACGTGATCGCGGCGGCTGGTGCCCTTGTTGAAATAGACCGCGAACAGCTCCGCCTGGCCGATCATCTCGAGATTGCCTTCCTCGCGGAGTTCCTTGACCAGCGCATCCTTGAGCGTTTCGCCGCGCTCGACACCGCCGCCAGGCATGTGCCAGCCCGGCACATAGGAATGACGCACCAGGAACACGCGGCCCCCTTCGTCGAACGCCGCGGCGCGGACGCCCAGCGTCATTCCGCGGGCAAGAGCGAACCAGCTGTGCACCACCCTGGTGACCAGCCGCGCCCGCAAGTTGCGCATTTCCGGTGGCCGCGATGCTTTTTCATCCGCGGCTTGCGGCGCTCTGGCAGGATCGCTATTGCTCACATCATGTTCCGACTTGCTCATATTTCCGACATCCATCTCGGCCCGCTGCCGCGGGTCACGCTGGCAGAACTCGCATCCAAGCGGATTACCGGTTATGTGAACTGGCATCGCAATCGCCGCAAGCACCTTTTTGGCAACACGCTGGAGAATGTGCTGACCGGCTTGCGCGAGGCTGCGCCCGACCATGTGGCGATCACCGGCGATCTGGTCAACCTCGCGACCCGGACGGAAATCGAGGTCGCCCGGCTCTGGCTCGAGACCCATTTCGATCCGCTCAAGACCACCCTGGTGCCCGGCAATCACGATGCCTATGTGCCCGGCGCCCTTGCCAGGGTGACCAGCCAGTGGCGGCCCTGGCTGCTCTCGGACACCTATGCGCCGGATCAACCGCTGTTCCCGAGTTATCGCCGCCGTGGCCCGGTGGCGCTGATCGGGCTGTCGACGGCCAATGCCACGCTGCCGTTCATGGCCACCGGCGACTTTGGCCACAAGCAAGCGCGCGCCGCCGGCAAGTTGCTCGAGCAGGCCCGTGAGGACCGGCTCTACCGGATCGTGCTGATCCACCACCCGCCGGTTCGTGGCGCAGCCCCCGCGCACAAGCGGATGCGCGGTATCTCCCGCTTTGCCAAGATGCTCAGGAAGCATGGCGCCGAACTGGTGCTGCACGGCCATACCCATCTCGACACGCTGCATTACCTCAAGGGCCGTGATGGCGAGGTGCCGGTGGTCGGCATAGCCTCGGCAAGCCAGGGACCGGGCGGGCGCAAGCCGCTCGCCGGCTTCAACATCTTCGAAATCGACGGCGGCCCGGGCGATTGGGAGACCATCCATCGCCGCATGCAGCTGGGCGAAGACGGCCCCGGCTTCGCGGAAAACCCGGCAAGCGTCATTGCCCTCGAAGAACGCCTCAGCTGATCAGGCTGCAGCCGCACCTGCGAAAGCCGGAACCCGTGTTGCGCAAGGAATTTCTCCGGAACGATCAGATAGCGCATTTGCGGCGAGTGTGTTTTCGAAGCAGAGGCTCTGGCCCGCAGCACAGCCAGCTGCACGCGCAGATGCCACTCCGTCACCTTTGATTTCAGGCCATGATCGGCTTCAGCCGATCATGGCTGAAATCCGGTCCCAGAAGGCCACGACCAGCGCGGCCGCACCGGCCACACAGCCGAGAATGAACCAGGACGTGCCAAGCACCAGGCCGGCTCCGCCGGTGCGCGCAGGTACGGAAGTTTCGGTCGGCCTGGTCTGGTCAGCCCTGGCCGCTTGCGGCGCAGCTTCGCTTGCCTGCGGCGTCGCAGGCTTGCGCAAGGTCTCGACGTCATTGTCAGGTTCGGTCCGGGGCATGGCGGGAGCGTCTGAGGCGGCTTCATCCGCGCTCTTGTGCCCGGCGGCACCGGCCTTCAGTTCCTCGAAATCACCCGCCAGGATCCGTTCCCGCTCGATCACCCGTTCGGCGATATAGCGGCTGACCGCATCCGCCGTCGCTGCCATGTCGCTGGTATCGGACATGATCACCCGGCCAAGCCGCGTGTCGCGGACAAAGCGGAACACCCTGCGGTCATGGCCCATGTGGACATGCGCCACCGCATCGATCCACAGCCGTGGCTGCAGCCCCTTGGAAAGGCCGAAGTCGAAGCGGTCGTCGTCAGGATCGATGTCGGCCAGTACCGGCCGGATTTCCTCGGCCAGCAGTTCCAGCCGGGCGCGGTCGGCATCACGCATGTCGACCACCACATCGGTGCGGTCGGCGGCAGAGATTTTCACGTCGCGAACGATATCCGACAGGCGGCGGTCATTCGATGGCGTCTTGGGTCGGTCGGTCATGGCATGGATCCAGGCGGAATCGGGGCTGGGAATTGGTTAACAACTCCTTACCACAGACCGGCATTGATGGCGACAATGCGGCAGCGCCCGATTGTGGACGTGGTAAAGACGCCAAATCCTGCTTTTCCGGCGTTTTCAAACCCCTCGGGGTCCTCAACCCTCGCCGCCGACCGCCTCCGTCAGCACCCGCACCACCGCATCCGGCGCTTCCTCGGGCAGCATGTGGCCAAGACCGGGCAGCACGTTGAAGGCAAACGACGCCGGCAGCGCCGATGGCTTCGGGCACGGCAGCACTGTGTCGCCGGTGCCCCAGATCACCGCAACCGGCATCGTGAGCGCCGCCAGCGCCTCGCCCGGCAGCACCCCCTGCCCCTGTTCCGGCCCGTCGGGGAACATCGCCCGGTAGGTCTCATCGAGCGCCTCGGTCTGGCCCGGTTTCGCGCGTGCCGCAGTGAAATGATCGATCACCGCCTCGGGTGTCACGAAATCCGGCGCCGACATCTCGTCGAGACAGCCGCGGATCTCGGCCTCCGTCGTGGCCTTGGCGTAACGCGCCAGCAGATCCGCATTGATCTCTTTTGCAATGCCGCCCGGCGCCACCAGCGTCAGCGACTTGACCCGGTCGGGCGCCCGCATGGCGATCAGCGCCGACACCGCCCCGCCCATCGAGTGACCTGCCAGATGGAACGCCATGACACCCGCAGCCTCAAGCCCCGCCAGGATCGCCTTCGCCATCCGCCCGGCGCCGCCGCGGCCATCGGAATTCAGCGAGCCGCCATGGCCGGGCAGATCGACCGTGATCACCCGCACCGTGTCGGGCAGTTCCGCCTTCACCGCATCCCAGGCCGATCCGTCGCCGCCAAAGCCGTGCAGCAGCACCAGCGGCGTGCCGGTGTCAGGCCCTGAAAAGTCCATGTGAAGTCCGGTCACGGCGCGTTCCTCCTCGATCATCGAAAAACCGCCGCGCCTCTCCAAGCGCAGCGGTCAATGGGTTCCATCTCAGCCCTTGGCTGCCAGCGCCCGGTTGGCCGCCGACATCACCGCCTCGAGCGATGCCGCCACGATGTTGGTGTTGACGCCCGCGCCATAGAGCTTGCCCGCCGGCGTTTCCATCTGCATGTAGCAGATCGCCGCCGCATTCGAGCCGTGCTGCATCGAGTGCTCGGAATAGTTCGCCACTGTCAGCTCGATGCCGAGATAGGTCGCAAGCGCGTTGACGAAGCCGTCGATGGGCCCGGTGCCGCGGCCTTCGATCCGCCTGGTTTCGCCATTGTCGGTGATCTCCGCCGAGACAACCCTGATCCCCTTGTTGTTGGGGTCCGTGTGGGTGTGGTGATCGACGAAGCCGAGCCGCGCGCCGGGCTGGTTGACATAGAGCTCCATGAAGCTCTCATAGATCCGCTTTGGCGGCAGCTCCACGCCCTCCTCGTCGGTAATCCGCTGGATCTCCTCGCGGAACTCCACCTGCAATGCCCGCGGCAGGTCGAGCCCGTAATCCTCCTTCAGGATATAGGCGATGCCGCCCTTGCCCGACTGCGAGTTGATGCGGATGATCGCCTCGTAGGAGCGGCCGACATCCTGCGGGTCGATCGGCAGGTAGGGCACTTCCCAGTCCGGCTTGTTGGCCTTGCGGATCGCCTTCATGCCCTTGTTGATGGCGTCCTGGTGCGAGCCCGAAAACGCGGTGTAGACCAGTTCACCGACGTAAGGGTGCCGCTCGCCGATCTTCATCTCGTTGGAATATTCAAACACCGCCTTGATCCGCTCGATGTCCGAACAGTCGAGTTCAGGGTCCACCCCTTGCGTGAACATGTTGAGCGCCAGCGCCACCACGTCGACATTGCCGGTGCGCTCGCCATTGCCGAACAGCGTGCCCTCGACCCGGTCGGCGCCCGCCATCAACCCCAGTTCCGTGGCGGCAATGCCGGTGCCGCGGTCATTGTGCGGATGCAGCGACACCAGCACGTTCTCGCGATTGTCGATGTTGCGGCACATCCACTCGATCTGGTCGGCATAGATGTTCGGCGTCGACATCTCCACCGTCGATGGCAGGTTCAGGATCAGCTTGTTGTCGGGGGTCGGCTGCATCACCTCGACCACGGCGTTGCAGATCTCCAGCGCCACTTCCAGCTCGGTGCCGGTAAAGCTCTCGGGGGAATACTCGAACCGGTATCCGCCGCCTGCCTTCTCCGCCATCTCCCTGACCATCTTCGCCGCATCGACGGCGATCTGCTTGATGCCGGCGACGTCCTTTTCGAACACCACCCGGCGCTGCAGCTCCGACGTCGAATTGTAAAAATGCACGATCGGCCGTGTGGCGCCTTCCAGCGCCTCGAAGGTCCGCGTGATCAGTTCCGGCCGGCACTGCACCAGCACCTGCAGCGACACGTCATCGGGCACCCCGCCCTGTTCGACGCACCAGCGGGCAAAATCGAAATCGGTCTGCGAGGCCGAGGGAAACCCGATCTCGATTTCCTTGAAGCCCATGTCCAGGAGCAGCTGGAACATCCGCGCCTTGCGGTCATGCCCCATCGGGTTGATCAGCGACTGGTTGCCGTCGCGCAGGTCGACCGAGCACCAGATCGGCGCCTTGGTGATCTGCTTGGACGGCCAGGTCCGGTCGGAAAGGTCCACCTGCGGGTAGGCGTGGTACTTTTGGGCTGCCTTCGGCATGCCCTTCGGTCCGGATGCGGTATGTGCGGTCATTGGTATCTCTCGTTTCCTGGCCCAATCCCGGGAGCCGCGTGTAGCGCGACATCGACCGGCCTCAGGCCGTCATGTTGCATTCAGGAAAAAATGTAAAGTCGAGAGAGGAGCAGGAGTGCCACGCGGCGGTTTCGACCGCCGGACGCTCCTCAACGAGCCCGGCGATCGCCGCTAAGCGCGAGAAGAAGAAGACCGCCGAGACGCGCATGCGAGAACGCCGCCGCCGCAAAGCGGGCGAAAGAGGTCTCGGAGGGGCGCGGGGTCGTGTTCATGGGCGGAGTGATACAGCGGGCGGGGCGGGATGGCAAGGGGGATGGAGCCGCGAGGTAACTTGCTGATGCGGTGTCGCCTGCCAAGACTGTAGTTTTTTCATTCCGCTGCTCATGAGTGCGTGGTATGATTTAGTCATACCGTGCGGTGTCCCATCGAAAGAAAGATCAATCTTGGACAAGCGAACGATCAGCCTGCCCGACGAGCATGCGGACTACATCGACCAGAAGGTTCGATCCGGCGACTACGCCTCGGCAAGCGAGGTGGTTCGCGCGGGACTTCGCGCTCTGCAGGAGCGAGACCGCGCCGTTGAAGACTGGTTGCGCAACCAGGTAGCGCCAACCTACGACGCCATGCTTGCCGACCCGTCGCGCGGCATTCCCGCGAAGTCCGTCTTTGACGATATCCGGGCCCTGCACGCCCGAAAGACAAATGGCTCCGAGTGAAGACGCGCGACGTCGTCTTTGCGCCGGAAGCTCGGGCGGATCTATTGGCGCTCTATGAATGGATCAATGCCAAAGCAAGCCCCGATGTCGCGATGGCCTACATCAACCGAATTGAACGGTATTGCCGCGAATTCGATCTCGCGTCCGAGCGCGGTCATCTCCGTGACGACATTCGAACGGGTCTTCGCATCATCGGCTTCGAAAGACGCATAACCATCGCCTTCATGGTCACAGATCAAGCCGTTACCATTCTCCGCCTGTTTTACGGCGGACAGAATTGGGAGAACGACATGTGACAGGAATCCATCCTCACGGCGCCGCCAACCGGAAACTCTCCACCGCCGCGCGGATGCGTTTTTCGCCCTTGGCGTCGCCGAGGAAGTGGTAGCCGACGACGGTGAAGCCGCGCTTCTTGTTCACCACATAGGCCGCGACGCTGCGCACTGTGGCGCCGTTGATCTCGCCCTGGTACTCGCGCATGATCCCCGGCGTCTTGGCCACGCCCACGCCCGGATGGTCCTTCTGCGGAACCGCAAGGCGGTCCTTCATGAAGAAGATCTTGTCGGCCAGCACCAGTTCCCAGGCGTTGGCGTACTCCTTCACCTTCGACGTCTTGTTCATGTCGACCACGAAGACGATGACGCCCTCGACCCGGTCTGGATGCTGCATGTCGACGGAATAGGGCTCGGACTGATCGGCCTTGTTCGACCAGATCGACGGCACAGCGATCCAGAAGTCGCGATCGGTGTTGTGCCGCCAGATCAGCGTCTCCTCGCTGCCCGGAGCCACGGCGTCAGGAACCTCGGTATCCTGGGCTTGACCCTCCGGAGCAGCGGGCGGCTGGGGGGCGGGTTGCTCGGGCGCGGGCTGTGACGAAACCGGCGGCGCGGCCGCGCCCGCGGCTTCGATCTGCAGTGTCGCCGAGCAGTTCTGGAACACCCGCATTTCCCGGTCGAAGCTCTCGTCGGGCGCCGAATACGACATTAGCAGGAAGGCGCGCGGCGTGGTTACCACCATCTGGATATGCCGGAAAGCGCGCTGTGTGTCCGCCGTGTCCAGCGCCGTGTAGCCGGCGACGAGATACGGCACCTGCTGTCCGGCAATCGGAGCGGTCCCCTCGTTCAGGATCCGGCCGTCAGGGGCGCGGAGAAGCTGTTGTTTGAGCGCTTCAAGCTGCCCGGCCACTGTCTTTTCCGCAGCCTTGTCCTGCTCGATCACCTGGATGATGATGGTCGCGTCCGGAGCCTTCGCACTGGTGAAGATCCGGTCGAAATTACGCGCCTGATCGAAGTCCCAGTCCGACGGAAACTCGCAGGAGAACCCGGCGACATCCTTGTAGGTCCGGAATGTCACGTCCTGGGCCATGCCGGCCTGCGCGCCGGCGATCACCAAAAGCGCCGCCATCAGCAAGCGCCAAACCATGTCCTTGCCTTGTGTACGCATCAGCGTCGACCCTCAAATTGCAGCTTTGCTATATTAGCAAGACAGAAAGGATCTCGGCATTGACCGAGGTCAATACATTCGCCACCAGCTTAGGACCCGTCACAGGAATATCGGCAGACCCGGCCCGCGCCGCCATGTTCAACCTTTGCCAACGCAGAGAAAACCTGGCTTTTTCGCCAAATTCCCGTTTCGGCCTTGCGTGTGACACCGGATTTTCCTAATTGCCCCTGACGCCCGGGCCTGCACGCCCGCGCGCAGACGCCCTTTCCCGTGAAGCCAGGATGCCCCAGGATGGACGAGACCGTGATCCAGACCCCCTATTATCTGATCGACAAGTCGAAGCTCCAGATCAACATGGAGAAGATCGCCCGGCTGCGCGAACTCTCCGGCGCAAAGGCGTTGCTGGCGCTGAAATGCTTCGCCACCTGGGGCGTGTTTGATTTCATGGCCGACTACATGGACGGCACCACCTCGTCGTCGCTCAACGAGGTGCGCCTTGGCCGCGAGCGTTTCGGCAAGGAGACACACGCCTACTCGGTCGCCTATGCCGATCACGAGATCGACGAAGTGGTCTCCCACGCCGACAAGATCATCTTCAATTCCATAAGTCAGCTGACTCGCTTTTCGGATCAGTCGTCCGGCATCATCCGCGGCTTGCGGCTCAATCCCGGCGTCTCGTCCTCGACATTCGATCTGGCCGATCCGGCCCGGCCCTTCTCACGGCTCGGCGAGTGGGATCTCAAAAAGGTCGAGCCGGTGATGCAGATGATCTCCGGCTTCATGATCCACAACAATTGCGAGAACGGCGATTTCGCCCTGTTCGACCAGATGCTCGGCGACATCGAGCAAAAATTCGGGCCCCTGCTGAAGAAGGCCGAATGGGTCAGCCTCGGCGGCGGCATCCATTTCACCGGCGCGGATTATCCGCTCGAACAGTTTGCCGAACGGCTCAAGCGCTTTGCCGGCGAGTATGGCGTGCAGATCTATCTCGAGCCCGGCGAGGCCTCGATCACCAAATCGACGACGCTGGAAGTCACCGTGCTCGACACGCTGTTCAACGGCAAGAACCTGGCCATCGTCGACTCCTCGATCGAGGCCCACATGCTCGACCTGCTGATCTACCGCGAAACCGCCAAGATCGAACCCAACAAGGGCGCTCACCGCACCATGATCTGCGGCAAGTCCTGCCTGGCCGGCGATATCTTCGGCGAGTTCGATTTCCCCGAGGAAGTGAAGATCGGCGACCGGATCTCGGTCCAGGACGCCGCCGGTTATACAATGGTCAAGAAGAACTGGTTTAACGGCGTGCAAATGCCGTCAATCGCCATCCGCGAACTGGATGGCAGCATCAGAACGGTCCGTGAGTTTGACTACGCGGATTTCGAACACAGCCTCTCCTGAGGCATCTGACGATTGGACACAGGAGTTAGTCCCCATCATGAAGAAGAACGTCCTCATCATCGGCGCCGGCGGCGTCGCGCAAGTTGTCGCCCACAAATGTGCCCAGAACAATGACGTGCTCGGCGACATCAACATCGCTTCGCGCACCAAGGCCAAGTGCGACGCCATTATCGCCTCGGTTCACGAGAAGAACGCCCTGAAGCAGGAAGGCGTGCTGGCGGGCCATGCACTCGACGCCATGGACATCGAGGCCACCAAGGCGCTGATCAAGTCGACCAACTCCGAGATCGTCATCAATGTCGGCACCGCCTTCCTCAACATGTCGGTGATGCGCGCCTGTCTCGACACGGGTACTGCCTATATCGACACCGCCATCCATGAAGAGCCAGGCAAGATCTGCGAGACCCCGCCCTGGTACGGCAATTACGAGTGGACCCGCGCCGACGAGGCCGCCGAAAAGGGCGTTACCGTCATCCTCGGCGCCGGCTTCGATCCCGGCGTCGTCAACGCCTATGCCGCACTGGCCAAGAACGACTATTTCGACAAGGTCACGGATGTCGACATCGTCGACATCAATGCCGGCAGCCATGGCAAGTACTTTGCCACCAATTTCGACCCGGAGATCAATTTCCGCGAATTCACCGGAGTGGTCTATTCCTGGCAGAACGGCGAATGGCAGACCAACAAGATGTTCGAGATCGGCAAGACCTACGACCTGCCCGTCGTTGGCCCGTCGAAGGCCTATCTTTGCGGCCATGACGAGGTCCACTCGCTGGCCAAGAACATGGATGGCGCCGATGTGCGCTTCTGGATGGGCTTTGGCGATCACTACATCAACGTCTTCACCGTGCTGAAATCCATCGGCCTCCTGTCCGAACAGCCGGTCAAGCTGGCCAATGGCGATGAAGTCGTGCCGCTCAAAGTGGTCAAGGCCTGCCTGCCCGACCCGGCATCGCTGGCGCCCGAATACACCGGCAAGACCTGCATCGGCGATTTCGTCAAGGGCACCAAGGATGGCAAGGAACGCGAGGTCTTCATCTACAACGTTGCCGACCACAAGGATGCCTACAATGAAGTGGGCAGCCAGGGCATTTCCTACACCGCCGGCGTTCCCCCGGTCGCAGCCGCCATGCTGGTCGCCACCGGCGAGTGGGATGTCAAGAAGATGGCCAATGTCGAGGAACTCGACCCGAAACCGTTCCTCAACATCTTGAACCACAACGGCCTGCCGACCCGCATCAAGGACGAGAACGGCGACCGCGCGCTGGATTTCTCGTAAATCAAGCTATCGGCTGCACCTTAGTCACCTGATATCAGGCGCAAGTTAAGCCCCCGTTGGTAATTCCGGCGGGGGCTTTTTTTCATGAAGCCGTTACCGCATGTGGCGGTAGACCAGCACCTCCGGCCCTGGGCGGTCCGGATCGAGTTCCAGCACGGCACCGAGCCGCTCGGCCAGCTTGCGCGAGCGGTGATTGCCGGGATCGATGTGGCTGACCAGCGTTTCAAGCCCGCGGACGGTGAAAGCCCAGCGGCGCATGGCTTCGGCCGCCTCGAAGGCATACCCCCTGCCCTCGGCACCCGGATAGACCATCCAGCCGAGCTCGTGCTCAGGAAACAGCGGTCCGTGATTGATGCCGACCTGACCCAGGCATTCCCCGGTTTCCCGGTCGTCGATCATCAGCGCGCCGCAGCCCAGGAGCGGCCATTGCGCCAGGTCGTGGCAGAACAGCCCCCAGGCCTCGGCCATCGTGTGCGGGCCTTCCATGTGGACCGCCCGGTCCGACATCATCAGGTTCGCATAGGCCGGCCAGTCCTGCATGGTCTGCACTCTCAGCCGCAGCCGTTCGGTCTCAAGTGTGGGGATCAAGAAGCAGGCCTCGCTTTTGTCTGCTGTTTTCCGCATGACGGAATCGTTTCCGCATCGATAGCATGGAATGCTATGATGAAAGCCTGTAGAGAGCGCCAGGCGCCGCAATGCAAGGCAGAACAAGCGCTGCAGCTGATATTCCGCATTCGAGTTTCAGGACCCGTGAGCATGAAAGCCATTCTTGATGACGCGTGACGCCACGCCGCCTGCCGGCAAGGGCGAAAGCCCCGTACAACAGGTCACGCCGCTCAAAAGCCTCGGCTGGCAGAATGTCTTCGCCCAGCAAATCAGTGTCGATGACATGCACGCGACGCCGCCGGTCCGAGTCACCGAGGTGCATCGCAGTGGATTGCGCGTGCTCGGCGAAGGCATCGACATGATGGTCCCGCCCCGTGCGGATGCCACCGTTGGCGACTGGCTGCTGCTCGATTACAATCTGCCAAGCGCAAGCCTGCTGCTGGAACGCAAGAGCCTGATCAAGCGCCGCGCCGCCGGTCACGACCGCTCGGTCCAGCTGATCGCCGCCAACATCGACACCGCCTTCATCGTCACCTCCTGCAACCTCGATTTCAACGTCGCCCGGCTCGAGCGCTACGTCGCACTCGCCTTCGACGCAGGCGTGACGCCGGTGATCCTCTTGACCAAATCCGATCTCTGCGATGACCCGGCGCCTTACATCACGGATGCCGAGGCGATTTCCGCCGATGTTGCGGTGCTGACGCTCAACGCCAAGAGCGACGAACCGGCATCGAAACTGGCACCCTGGTGCAAACCCGGCCAGACCATCGCCTTCCTCGGCTCCTCCGGCGTTGGCAAGTCAACGCTGACAAATTCGCTGTCTGTCAGCGAGGTCGCTGCCACGCAGGCGATCCGCGAGGACGACGCCAAGGGCCGCCACACCACCTCGCACCGCCAGCTCCACATCCTGCCCAATGGCTGCGCAGTGCTCGATACGCCGGGCGTTCGTGAGCTGCAATTGACCGATGCGGAAGAAGGCGTCGCGGAGGTCTTTTCAGATCTCGACGATCTGTCCACCCAGTGCCGCTTCAACGACTGCAGGCACGCGAGCGAACCCGGCTGCGCCATCCTCGCCGCACTTGAACGTGGTGATATCGACGAAGCGCGCCTGAGCCGCTGGCGCAAGCTGGTGGCCGAAGACCAGCACAACACCGCAAGCCTCGCCCAGCGCCGTTCGAAAGACAAGGCCTTCGGCAAGATGGTCAAGCAGGCCAAGAAGCTCAAATCGAAGTAAGGCCATCAACGCAAAAGCCCCGCCGGCTTGCACCGGCGGGGCTTGATAAGTCAGTCAGCGGACTCAGTTCAGATTTCGCTCTGATTGGTGATGATCTTGCCCACCAGGCCGTATTCCTTGGCGTCCTCTGCCGACAGCCAGTAATCGCGGTCGGTGTCGGCGGCGATCTTTTCGATCTTCTGGCCGGTGGCCTTGGCGAAGATCTTGTTGAGCCGCTCGTTCATCTTGATGATTTCGCGCGCCTGGATTTCGATGTCAGAGACCATGCCGCGGGTGCCGCCGGACGGTTGATGCAGCAGGAAGCGGGTATTGGGCAGGCAAAGCCGCTGCTCCTTGGGCACCGACACATAGATCAGCGCACCGGCGGAAGCGACCCAGCCGGTTCCGATGATCCAGACCTTGGGCTTGATGAAGCCGATCATGTCATGGATCGAATCGCCCGATTCGACATGGCCGCCCGGCGAATTGACGAAGATGCGGATATCGTCATCGCTGGCCGCGGCAAGCGCTGCAAGCTGGGCGCAGACCTTGTGCGCCAGTTCCTGCGTGATGCCACCGTAAATGAAGATCGAGCGCGATTTGAACAGGTTTGCTTCCGCTTCCTTGCCCAGCGGCAGTTCGGTCGTCTTTTCGTCTTCGTCGCTCATAAGCAGTCTCCGTGTGTTTGCATGTCTCGCAGATAGTACGATCCGGGCCACGAAACAATGGCAGAGCCGCGAATGGATCATCAACATGCAAACGGCGCCGCGAAAAATCGCGACGCCGTCCGGTTCTGGTTTGGAAGACGCCGATCCCACATCAGCGCCGGTCAAGGCTCAGGCGCGGCCCTGTCAGCCCTGCGCAACGGCCTTGTTGCCGCCCTGCTCGGGGCGCGGACGACGGTCACCGCTGCGACGGCGGCGGCGCGACTTGGCTGCCGGCTGGTCGCCGTTCTGGTTGGCTGCTGCGGCAGGTTGATGCCGGTTGGCGCCCGGCTTGCCGGCCTGCTGACCATTGGCAGGCTTTCCGCCCTGACCCTGGGCCTGCCGCCCACCCGGCTTGCGGCCCTGGCCCTGCGGCTTGGCGGCTCCCTGTGGCCGTGCACCCTGGCGCGGACGCTGGGTGCGGTTGAGCGGGGCAAAATCCCCATCCGGATCGGCCAATGCGTCGACATAGGTGCCTTCCGGCGCCTTTTCGACCGGGATCTCGGTCTTCAGCATCTTTTCGATATCGCGCAGCAGCGAACGTTCGTCCGGTGCACAGAAGGTCACGGCAGTGCCTTCGGCGCCGGCACGCGCGGTGCGGCCGATGCGGTGGACGTAGACTTCCGGAACATTCGGCAGTTCGTAATTGACCACCAGGCTGACGCCCGGCACGTCGATGCCGCGGGCGGCAATGTCGGTGGCGATCAGCACCGGCACGGTGCCGGCGCGGAAGCCTGCAAGCGCACGCTCGCGCTGGCCCTGCGACTTGTTGCCGTGAATGGCTGCAGCCGAGATGCCGTCGGCTTCAAGCCGCTTGGCGGCCTTGTCGGCGCCGCGCTTGGTGCGCGTGAACACGATCACCCGTTCGCCCTTGCGATCGCGGATCAGCGATGCGAGCGCGCCCATCTTCTGGGGCGTCTGGATGTGCATGACGGTATGCTCGACCCGGTCGGCGGTCTTCTTCGCCGGGATCACCGACACTTCCTTCGGGTTCTTCAGGTGGCGCGAGGACAGTTCGCGGATTTCCTTGGGCATGGTTGCCGAAAACAGAAGCGTCTGCCGGGTGTTCGGCGTCATCGCCAGGATGCGCTTGATCGCCGGCATGAAGCCGATGTCGAGCATCTGGTCGGCCTCGTCGAGGACAACGACTTCGATCTCGTTGAGCGACACCGCGCGCTGCTCGATGAGATCCATCAGCCGGCCAGGGGTGGCGATCAGAATGTCGACACCGGAAGCCAGCGCCTTGATCTGCGGACGGATCGACACGCCGCCGACCACGACAGTCGAGGTCAGGTGCAGCCTGCGGCCGTAATCCTTGACGCTGCGGGCGATCTGGGCGGAGAGTTCGCGGGTCGGCGCCAGGATCAGCGCACGGGCCTTCTTCGGCGCGGCCTTCTTGCCGGGCGCCAACCGGTGCAGGATCGGCAGCGAAAACGCCGCGGTCTTGCCGGTGCCGGTCTGCGCCAGGCCGATGACGTCGCCGCCCTCGAGCACAAGCGGAATGGCCTGCATCTGGATCGGTGTCGGCTTGGTCAGGTGAAGACCTTCAAGCGTATCGAGAAGGGCCTTGGAGAGGCCGAGTTCGGAAAACAACATGATATAACTTTCGAATTTTGGGCAATACGTCGGGGAGCGCCTGTGCGCTGCCATTCGCGGACCATGCCCGATAACAAATACCCGCCGTCTGCGATCAAACCGCAATCGGTGGAGTTCGGGTTGGGCGCATCGCCGCTGGCCGACGCGAAAATTTCAAGATGGATGTTAGGGGAAGTCAGAACACGCTCATCTCTAGGGAGGCGTGCAGCGGCCGAATGGGCCCCTATCCAGTTGGGTCTCTTAGGCCTGACAAATGCGGCCATGTCAAGGCGTGGCGCGGGATTTTCGCTGCGACGCAGCAAACAGGCTTAACGATTTGAACGCTTCTCACCTTTGACAGCGATGTTGGCCGCCACGCTGCGAATGGACTTGCCAGGTGTCAGCGCAATCGCCGCAATAACGATGGCGCAGGCGATCCACTGGGGAATTCCGACAGGTTCTGCAAAGGCGAACCAGCCGACCAGGAACATCGTCGGCAATTCGAAACTGCCGGCGATCGCCGTGCGGGCAGTACCGATGACGGGGGCAGCGACGGTGTAGAGCAATTGCGGAATGAGGGCGGACCCAAACGCAATGCCCGCGACCAGCCACCAGCCTGATACCGTGCCCGGCACGAGTGCCGCGACCGGGGTCGCTGCCATTAGCGGCAGAAGACCCATGACCGAGCCCAGACTGACCGCGGCAATCCGGGCCAAGGGATCGAGCACCGTGAGCTTGTGGACCAGTACATTGATTCCGAACCCGAACCCCAGCGGCGCGGCAAGGGACAGGATCAGCGCCGGCGCCTGTTCGGTCGCCACCGCTTCTGGAGACGTGGCCAGAGCCGCCGCCATCACGATCATCAGCGACGCCACGATGGCCCGCCTGCCGGGCGCATCCCCAAACACCAGCCAGGCGATCAGCAGCGTGAACACGGGATAGGTCATGTAGAGAATACCGGCGGTCGACACCGGCACGATTTCCACCGCACGAACATAGCCGACCCACCCGACGCCCATGCCGAGCCCCGCAAACAATCCCCAAGCGAGCGCTTTCCATCTTGCCCGGACGCGCCAGACAAACGGCAACAGCACGATGGCAGCAAAGGCATAGCGGAAAAACGCAATCGCATGCGGAGCCATGCCCTCCGCCGTCAGCGTCCGGGCAAAATAAGGAACCAGCCCGAAACCGACCGACGCCGCAATCACGCCCAGCGTAGCAAGTCCCGGTCCGAGCAGATGCGGATGGTCGGTGTTTTCGACGCTCATGCAGGTTGAGTAGCAGCCTGTTCCTGCCTGGGCAATCGCCTGCTCAGCGAGGCTCCGGTGCTGGTCGTCATCATCGAGCCGATTGCCCATCTCGCCGTCCTGGCCATCGCCAAGAACGTCTCCGGCATCGCCGGCAACCCGATGTTCAACAGCCGGCTGCACGGCCCCCCGCCGCCTGATACCGGCTTTCAAAGTGTCAACTCATCACGCCGCGCGGGAGCACCTTCCGCGCGGCGTTTTCATGTGAGTAGCAATCCAATTCGCTTGGAGAATCAGGCCTGCTGCCTATACGCTGCCGGCTTTCAGGGATAACGGGAAGTCTGACATGAACATCGAGATGATCCGCGCCGCGCGCGACCGGCTGGACGGTCATGTCCGCCGCACGCCGCTGCTCAATTCCCCGTTTCTCGACGAGATCGCCGGACGTCGGGTCTGGGTCAAGCCCGAATGCCTGCAGCACACCGGAAGCTTCAAGTTCCGCGGCGGCTGGTCTGCGGTCTCGGCCCTGTCACCTGAAGACCGGGCTCGCGGCGTCATCGCCTTTTCCAGCGGCAACCACGGCCAGGGCGTGGCTCTTGCAGCCGCCCGGCATGGCGCGCCTGCCGTCATCGTCATGCCGTCGGATGCGCCGAAGATGAAGATCGACAACACGGGCGCACTGGGCGCCGAAGTGGTTCTCTACGACCGGGCCACGGAAAACCGCGACGAAATCACCACGCGCCTTGCTGGCGAGCGCGGCCTGACCCTGATCAAGCCCTTCGATGAGCCTCTGGTCATTGCAGGCCAGGGCACCTGCGGCCTGGAGATCGCCGAACAGGCAGAGGAGAAAGGCATCGCCGGCGCCGATGTGCTGGTCTGCTGCGGTGGCGGCGGTCTCGCGTCGGGCGTCGCCCTGGCGCTCGAAGCCGAGGCGCCAGGCCTGCGCGTACGACCCGCGGAACCGGAAAGGTTCGACGACATGGCCCGCAGCCTTCGCTCGGGCAGGATCGAGCGCAACAGCGAGCTGTCGGGCTCACTCTGCGACGCCATCCTGACGCCGCAACCCGGTGAGCTAACGTTTCCGATCCTCAGACGTCTGGCCGGCCCGGGCATCGTCGTCACCGAGGACGAAGCGCAGCACGCCATGGCGCTGGCCTTTTCAAGGTTGAAGATCGTGGCTGAACCGGGAGGCGCGGTCGCACTGGCTGCTGCACTTTTTCACGGCGGCGAGATCGAAGGTGAGGACGTGATCGTCACGGTCTCAGGCGGCAATGTCGATGCAGAGGTGTTTCGCCTGGCGCTCGAGCGGTTTGGCAGCTAGTCGGGGCCGGCCCTCTTGCCGAAAACTCACGCACGCCCCGCCCCTGCCGAGATCGCTCAGCCCAGCACGACACCCTCGTCCTTGGCCTTGTGTCCCGGCTCGACATGGATGATCACCCGAATGCCTTCGACCTCGGTGCGAAGCGCCGTTTCCAGCCGGTCGCAGATCCGGTGCGATTCCTCCACGCTCATCGCGCCATCGACGACCAGGTGAAACTCGACAAAGGAGGCGCGGCCCGCCATCCGGGTGCGGATGTCGTGCGCCTCGATCGCGCCATGGGCCTCAGCCTTGATGATCTCCTGGATGCGCTGCTCATCGACCGGATCGATCGCCCGGTCCATCAGCCCGTCGACGGAGGACGCAATCACCTTCCAGCCCTGCCAGAGCACGTTGATGGCAACGATCAGCGCCAGCAGCGGATCAAGCCGCGGCTGATCGAAGGCCAGCGCCAGACCCAGGCCGAAGATGACGCCAACCGATGTGACTACGTCCGACAGGATGTGGTGGCCATCTGCCTGCAGTGCCGGCGACCGGTAACGGCGGCCAAAGCGCAGCAGCACCGCTGCCCAGATCCCGTTGATGACGGCAGCGCTTGCATTGACGGCCAAGCCAAGCACCGGCGCCTCGATCCGGCGCGGTTCCAGAAGCCCGCCGATTGCTTCATGGACAATCAGCAGCGCCGCCACGACAATCAGCACACCTTCGAGAACGGCGGAGAAGTACTCCGCCTTGTGGTGGCCGTAAGGGTGCGAGATATCGGCAGGTTTCTGCGCGTAACCGATGGCGATGAAGGCCGCCGTCGCGGCAATCACATTGACGATCGATTCAAGCGCATCGGAGTAAAGCGCGATTGAACCGGTCAGGTACCAGGCGACGAATTTGAGCCCCATCACCCCGAACGCAAGCGGAATGGACCAGAACGCCAGCTGGCGGATGGTTCGTGATGAGTGGGGCATGACGGCTAGTCCTGCAGGGACGCGATATAGGCGATGATGGCATCCATCTGTTCGGGTGTTGCGATGAACTCCGGCATGTCCGGGTGACCCGAATAGATCCGGCCGTCGGAGAAAGCTTCCTCCAGCGCGTCCATCGGAAACATGTCCGACAGTTTGCGGAAGGGCGGCGCCCCCTCATGCGGGCTGGCATCGGCTTCACCCACCGCATGACACTTGCCGCAATTGACCTCGACCAGTTGCCGGCCCTGATCGATCCCGTCGCCGGACTGGGCCCGCGCCGGTTCGCCCGGCAGCAGCAAGAGCATCGACGCCCCAAGCACCGCTGCCGCCACCAGCCTGTTCACGCCGCGTGCATCGATCATGCTGCCTCCACCTTTTTCCGCCGCGCCAGATGCGCGACCACGTTCTCGATCATCCTCATGCCGGCATCCTGGCCCAGCGTCATGATCGATTCAGGGTGAAACTGCACCGCCGCGATTGGCAGGCTTTCATGCTCGAACGCCATGATCACCCCGTCATCGGTCTCTGCTGTAACACGGAATTCCTTCGGCAATGTCGCGTAATCGGCGAAAATCGAATGATAGCGCCCGACCGTCACTTCCTTCGCCAGACCGGAGAAAATCACCCCGCTCGACGATACCCTGATGCGCGACGGTTTGCCATGCACAGGCACTGCCAGTTCGCGCAGGCTGCCGCCAAAGCTCTCCGCAAGCGCCTGCAGGCCAAGGCAGACACCGAAGACCGGCAGCTCGCGCGCCCGGATTTTCTTGATCGTGGCAGCACAATCGAAATCCTTCGGACTTCCCGGTCCCGGCGACAGCACCACCAGATCCGGCGCCACCCGGTCAAACACCTCGTCGGACACCGGCGAGCGCACTGTGGTCACCTTGGCCCCTGTCTGGCGGAAGTAGTTTGCCAGGGTGTGGACGAAGGAATCCTCGTGGTCGACAAGCAGGATCGAGGTGCCCTCGCCCACCTTTGCCGTTTCGCGGGTTCCCGAACCGGCATTGCCGAGCCGTGCATCGCGGATCGCCGAGAGCATCGCCGATGCCTTCAGTTCGGTTTCGGCTTCCTCTTCCTCGGGATTGGAATCAAACAGCAGTGTGGCCCCGGCGCGCACCTCGGCAATGCCGTCCTTGATGCGGATGGTGCGAAGCGTCAGGCCGGTGTTCATGTCGCCGTTGAAACTGACCATGCCAACCGCGCCGCCATACCAGGCACGCGGGCTCTTCTCGTTGTTTTCCAGAAACCGCATCGCCCAGAGTTTCGGCGCACCGGTCACCGTCACCGCCCAGGCGTGGCTCAGGAAGCCGTCGAACGCATCCATGCCATCGCGCAACCGACCCTCGATATGGTCGACCGTGTGGATCAGCCGCGAATACATCTCGATCTGACGGCGGCCGATGACCTTCACGGATCCCGGCTCGCACACCCGGCTCTTGTCGTTGCGATCGACATCCGAACACATGGTCAGCTCCGACTCGTCCTTCTTCGAATTGAGCAGCTTGAGGATCTGCTCGGAATCCGCGATCGCATCCTCGCCGCGCTTGATGGTGCCGGAGATCGGACAGGTCTCGATCCGCCGTCCATTGACCCGCACGAACATCTCCGGCGATGCGCCGACCAGGTATTCCTGGTTGCCCAGGTTGATGAAGAAGGAATAGGGCGACGGATTGATCGCCTTGAGCCGCCGGCTGATTTCCGATGGCCGCGCCTCGCAGCGCTCGAAAAAGGTCTGCCCCGGCACAACCTCGAACAGGTCGCCGCGCCGGAAACTCTCCTTGGCGCGCTTGACCAGCTCGGCATATTCGCCCGGCGTATGATCGCCGCGCGGTGGCATCCGGTCGGCGGGCTTGAAGGCTTCGGGCGCGATCTCTGCATCACGGCCTTCCGTGGTCATGCCGTCGAAGCTGAAATCATAGCGGTCGATCCAGGCCTTGGCGGCGTGGTGGTCGACGATCAGGATCTCGTCGGGCAGGAACAAGAGCAGGTCGCGCTGATCCTCGGGCCGTGTCAGCTTCGGCGCCACCGGGTCGAACTGGAACGCCAGATCATAGCCGAAGGCTCCGTAAAAGCCGATATTGCCGTCTTCGGCCGAATGGAACAGATCGACAATCACCCGTAGCACTGAAAACACAGTCGGTGCGCGCGAGCGTTCTTCCTCGGAGAAGACCCGGTCAGGCCTCGCGATCTCGATCTCGATCTTACGCGCGTCCTTGCCGGTGATTGCAAATTCCGCGTGCCCCTCGAGCCCCCCGGCCAGAATGGAAATCAGCGCCTCGCCACGGCCGTTATAGGCCTCGATTGTCAGCTTGCGCTCCCGCGACGAGATCCCGAGCGGCGGATCGACGATCGCCGTATCCCACCGGGTGTAACGTCCCGGATATTCGTAGTTTGACGAGAACACCGCGCCGCGGCGGCTGTCGAGCGCATCGATATAGCCCGATATGGCATCCGCGTAAGGGGTTTCACGCCGCCGCCGCGTGACCAAAACCCCGCCGCGCGTCTGGTAGTGCGCAGCCTTGTCCGAAAGTTCCGTCGTGCCCATGTTCAAGCTCCGTTTGAACCGGCCGGAACTCTCTTGGCCAGCGGGTCAAACAAAAAGCCGCCGGACCTTGAGGTCCCGGGCGGCTTGTTGATCTCTAACGCGCATGCGTGGTCAAGGCCGCCTAGAAGCGAACCCACCACCAATTCTTCTGTGCCACGTGCATCGTCATGAGGAAGTTCTTACCGCAGGCTTTATGCCGCTTCAAGTGGAGATACACAGCTCATGCATCTTCGACGTTGATGCGCCGCCAGATGCCCTCCGAAAAGGAATAGAGCGAAAACAGCAGGAAGCCCGTTCCGGTTGCCCCAAGCAGCCATGCACCAAGGGGAAGGCCGGCAATAAAATCAAGCGCGTCCGCCAGGCTGGCCCGTCCTTCCTGCCCGGCAAGACCATGGCGGAACAGCAGGAAGGCGATAACGAGGAAGATGATACCGCGGGCGCAAAGACCGCCGATCGCGGCAATGTCGATCCACCTCTTTGCCTCCGCCGAAGCCTCAATGTGGTCGCGGTACTTGCGGCTGACCGCCTTCCAGATATGCGCCCCGCCGACAACGACGAATATCGAGCTCAGGATCAGGGATACAGGTCCGGCCCCGATGAAGCCGGCAACCGTGCGCGCAAACCCGCCGCCGGATCCGTCTTGAGACGAAAACATCCCTCCCCACCACAGGGACAGGGCGTAGAGCATGAGCAGGCCATAGGTCGCAGCCGATCCCAGCAGACCGGCACGCACAGCCAGGCCGGAAGGCTTTACGCCGTGATCATCGGTATCGAAGACAGCCTGCACGATGCGCCACAGGCAATAGCCGGCAAGACTGACAATGAGCAGCGGCGCGAGGATGGCACTTGCCGTGGACTGTGTGAGGAACCTCACCGCATCCTTCGAATCGCCGCCGCTGCCGGTTGTCATGGCAGCGCTGACGATGAAGAAGGCGAGCACCAGGTAAACCAGACCTCGGGCGCCGTAGCCAAGACGTGCGAACGGCTTGAACCAGTCATGCCAGCTCATCGTGCATCCTCCGTTTGGCGCAGCGGCAGTGCCCTTGCCCTGCGTCTTTGCAAGACATGCACGATGAGCCAGGAAAAACTCGCCCAGGCAACACCGAGCGCCCAGCCGGCGGCCACGTCGCTCGGCCAGTGCACGCCGAGATAGACCCGGCTGACGCCAACCATCACGGCAACCAGCACGGCAACAAAAAGCACATAGACCCGGGCCCGCGCACTCTCGAGATAACCGATGACGATGGCGGCCAGTGTCAGATAGGCGACCGTCGTCACCAGCGCATGCCCGCTGGGGAAACTGGCTGTGTGAACCGCATCGAGATGATCCACAAGATCGGGCCGCGGACGACCGTAATACTGCTTGAGCGTCTGGCTCAACAGCGCACCGGATCCCACCGCCAGCACGGCATAAAGCGCCGCACCATGGCGCTTGGTGACGATGAAGAAGCCGGAAACCGCAGCCAGGGTCAGGATTATCAGCGGGTAGCCGCCGATCGAGGTGATCTCCAGCGCCGTCTCCTGCAACCAGGCTGGCCCCAGCGGTCGCGATGGGTCGGTCGCCTCCCGCATCATCAGGAACAGCATTTCATCCAGCTGCCGGATTTCGCCTTCAGCCATCTCGTCGGCAATTTCGATGAAGGCGTAGACGCCAAGCGTAACAACACCAAGCAGCATCACCGGCATGCGGTTGGCGTTGCCATTCTTGAGCCCGCGGACAAGCCATTCCCGCGCTGTTTGAACAATCGATTTTTCAGTCACTCACGCCCACCCCGGGATCTTTCTGTCGGGATCAACAACCCGCAAGCCGATGTTTCGTTCCACGAATTGCAGCATTCGCGCCCAAAACCTTACCGACACGTAACTTTCTCGCCACCGCGTGGAAAGGTTGGGGAGTTCATCTTCACCAGGTCCAGACCGGGACGCCAGATCAAAAAGGAGACCAGCATGGACCGTCCGTTATCCTATCTCGTCATCGCCGGTGTCACCATCATTGGTATTGTCGCAAGCGCCGTCGCGGCCGGGGCCGCATCCGGATCCGTTTCAATCACGAAAAGCCGTGGCAAGATCTGTATGACCTCGAACGGGTTGCCGGATCACGCCACCGGCAGATTTCCCAACCCGGGCAACCCGCACCGGATAGCGGCGCAATTCATCGAGGTCTGCGTTCCCGAGAACCCTGTCAAAACCTCCCGCGCCACCCAGCTCCGCGGCTCGACCGGCTTTGCACTCAACGGTGTCATCATCCGCCCCGGGACCGCCGATTATTACGATCCATCCTCGCGGCGCGGTTTCAGCCGAAATCCGGCCTCGGGCTGGAAACTCGACGGCAAGGGCGCGGGCGCCATGCTTGGCCTCGACCAGAACAATGCCCATGTCGATCACCGCGGGCTCTACCACTACCATGCCATGCCAACGGGCCTGCTCAAGGGCAACACCTCGACCCTGGTCGGCTTCGCAGCCGACGGGTTTGAAATCCACTATGTCGGCTCGAAAGCGAAATCCGGGTTCACGCTCAAACCCGGAAACCGCAGCGGTGGACCCGGAGGCCGTCACGACGGCACCTATCTGCAGGACTGGCAGTTCACCGGCGGAACCGGGACGCTCGACCAATGCAACGGCGGAAGGCTCGACGGCAGGTTCGTCTACTTCGTCACCGACAGCTACCCATACTTCCCCCATTGCGCCTGGGGCGAGATCAGTCGCGATTTCGCCAGGCCCTGAGGGCCGGCCGCGGCTGTCATGATGCCTTGTTGTCGTCGGGCTACAACTTCTTCGCTATTCCGGATGGCAGCTTCAGCCGATTGATCCCCATCAAGGCTCTCACTGAAGCAACCGTCTAAGGAAAAACAGTCTCAATCACCTTCAGGCTCACCAAGGAGAAATCCATGAACACGCAGGACGGCAAGGGAAAGAGAACATTCACCGAAGAAATCGAGGTGCTGGGCGACCAGCTTGTGCAACAGGTCAAGGATTTGCTCAACGAAGGCAATGTCCGGCAATTGCGGATCAGGGCGTCCGATGGTGATATCGTGCTGGAAACGCCGCTGACCTTCGGCGTCGTCGCCGGTGGCGCGGTGGCACTCGCCGCCCCGTGGCTGGCAATCCTGGGCGCCATCGCCGCCTTCGTGACACACGTCCAGATCGAGGTGGTCCGCGAAGTCGAAGAAGCCGATGCAGAAACGGCCGACACGGCGGATGAAGCGGCAGATCAACCGGCCGACAAGTCCGGCGGCGCCTGAGGCGGCAACCCTGTCGTCCCGGTGAAATCCTATGCCGTTGCCCCCCCGGGGCAAGGCATCCCATCAGAAAACCGTCGCCTCCCACCGGCCAGGAAAGACCGTCGTGACCGAACAAGCCAGCCTTTCACAGCAACCCGGTCCTGCAAGCGGACCAACAGCCGGAACTTCCGCCATCAAGGACTGTCGCTGCCTGCTGGCTGAATGCATCGAAAGGATCGAAACTGACAGCACTGCGATCTTCAAGGATTGGGAAAGTGAAATCGCGCGTCCGGTTTTCCGGCCGGGCGCGGAAAACCTCGCCTTCTACCTGGCCGCCCGCCAGTACGATCTGACGGGTCTTCAATCAAACCTTTCCGTGCTCGGCCTGTCATCGCTCGGACGCTCGGAATCCCATCTGCGCAAGTCTCTCGCCGCCGTCAGCGCAACGCTTGACGGGCTGTCCGGACTGCCCGCGACTTGGCCCGAACCGGCAGTTCTCGACGCAGGACTGGTGCAGATCACCAATGATCAGGCACGGTTTTTCGGCGACTATCCCGGCGGGCGCAATACCCGCATCATGGTGACAATGCCGCCACAGGGTGCCACCGACCAAGACTTTGTCGAACGGCTTATCGACGCGGGCGCCAGTTGCTTCCGCATCAATTGCGCCCATGACGGACCCGAAGTATGGGCGGCGATGATCGCCAACATTCGCGCCGCTGCAGCCAAGGCCCGAAGAACCTGCCCCGTGCTCATGGACATCGCCGGGCCGAAATGCAGGATCGAAAGCATTACGCCGCCAAAGGCAAAGCGCCTGTTTCGCGGCGACCGGTTCAGGTTGCTGGCCAGGCCGCCAGCGACGCCCGGCCGGCTGCCCGCGATCACCATCACCTTTCCGGAGATTGCCGCCAGGCTGCAGCCGGGACTGCAGGTCTGGATCGATGACGGCAAGATCGGCGCCCGGGTCGTTGAACTGCTTGAAGACGGCGCCGTGCTGGAAGTCACGGTGGTGGCCGACAAGGGCAAGAAGCTCAAGCTCGAGAAGGGGATCAACTTCCCTGCCATCGATCTCGAGATCGAGCATCTGACCGCAACGGACCTTGCCAACCTTCCGTTTGTTGCGGCCAATGCCGATATCGTCGGCTGTTCCTTCGTCCAGCGCCCCGAAGACGTTCGCGGCATGATGGCGGCGCTCAGGCAGCATCGCGGCGAGCGCCCGCCACAACCGCTGCTGCTGAAGATCGAGACCGGACTCGCAGTCCGCAATCTGCCCCGGCTGATTGTCCAGGCCGGGTCACATCATCCCGTCGCGGTGATGATCGCCCGCGGCGACCTGGCCATGGAAGTCGGCACCGAGCGCCTGTCTGAAGCCCAGGAGGAAATCCTCTGGCTCTGCGAAGCGGCGCACATTCCCGTGGTATGGGCGACGCAGGTGCTTGAAACGCTGTTGAAGACCGGCGCGCCTTCACGCGCCGAAGTCACCGACGCCGCCATGGGCCAGCGGGCAGAGTGCATCATGCTCAACAAGGGCCCCTATATAGCCGAGACGATCCGTTTTCTCGCCGGCATCCTGCGGCGCATGGACCGCCACCAGTTCAAGAAGACCGCGCGACTTTCGGCGCTGACATCCTGGCGCGGTCCGCAACCGCTGTGAGCCGGCTGCTTTTGCCGGGCCTCGCTCCCGTTCCCTCGTTTTCCCTCACCTGAACCAGGGGCACGGCGGATCACTTTGAAGCCTGCTTATCCCCACATGCATCTTTCTCGCCCTTCGTGCGTTGTAGCCATGTGACAGGCTTCGAGCATTTCCGACGACACGCCGTCACAGTCGCAACGGGAACACTGACGATGGACAGATTTCAGGTCATCCTGGCAATTGCCGCCGCCACATTTGCGGCGGCAGTGACATTCGCCAAGGCAAACGCCGCGCCCATGGATCCGGTGGCGATCAACGCCGCGACGTTTGCCGGTGAACAATTGCCCGAAGGCCAGAGCCCGCTGGCGGCAAAGTTGCAGATCCTGCTTGATCGGGCCGGGGCTTCGCCTGGGGTGATCGACGGCTATGCCGGTGACAATGTCGAGAAGGCGATCCGTGGCTTCCAACAGGTCAACCGGCTTCCTGCCGACGGCCTTATCGATGAGATGACGTGGAACACCCTGCAGGCCATGGGCAACGAAGTGATCGTCAGCTACACCATAACCGGCGCCGACGTCTCCGGCATTTCAGAACCCTTGCCGGACGACTATGCGAGGCTCGCCAGACTCGAGCATCTCGGCTATACCAGCGTCCAGGAAAAGCTTGCCGAACGTTTCCATATGGACATGGAATTCATAGCCGAGCTCAACCCCAACGCGGCATTCAGCGCCGGCGAAACCATTTTCGTCGCAGACCCCGGCAGCGACCAGAAGGCTGATATCGCCAGCCTTGTCGCCGACAAGAGCCAAGCGCGGCTTTTAGCATACGATGCCTCGCAAACTCTGGTCGCGATCTATCCGGTCACGATCGGCAGTGCGAGCACGCCATCGCCCAGCGGGACCCACACGGTCAACGCCATCGCCATTGACCCGACCTACAGCTACAATCCGGAAAACTTCGTCCAGGGCGACAACACCGAGCCGCTGACGCTTCCGCCCGGACCGAACGGACCGGTTGGCAATGTCTGGATCGATCTGTCAGAACCGACCTACGGCATTCACGGTACTCCGGAACCCTCGAAGATCGACAAGACCAGCAGTCACGGCTGCGTCCGCATGACCAACTGGGATGCCAACGAGCTTGCGCATCTGGTCAGCAAAGGTGTGACCGTCGAGTTCCGGGACTGAGAACATGCGCCGAGTGTTTTTGCTGCCCCTGATCGTGACGCTGTCCACGGGCGTAAAACTGCCGGAGACCGGCCCGGTTCCGGTTGAGAGCCCGCGCGGTGAGACCGCGAAGGGGAAAGCCGTCGCGGTTCCCGCGGTCTCGGCTCCTACAGTCCCGGTTCCCGAAGCAAAGCCCGATGGTGACACGTCAACGGCCAAACCACCCCTCGGCGCATTCGAGGAAAATCCCGACCAGTCCGGTCAAGCCGGATCCGCCGGGCAAGAAGCCGAAGAATCGGAAAACGCTGACAAGCTTCCCGTCATCAGTGCGCCGCCGGTCGATGAGGCCGCACTCGCCAGCTGCGAGGCCGAGTTGCGCAAGCTTGGTGCGGTCTTCGACAGGCAGGATCCGATCCGCGGCGAGAACGGCTGCGGCATTGAGGCCCCCTACAGCATCGAACAGATCGTCCCCGGCGTTTCCCTCTCACCCGCCTCGCAACTGCGGTGCCCGACCGCCCTCGCCCTGGCGCGCTGGATGGAGGGTGTTGTCGTTCCTGCGACCGAAGCCCTGCCGGCCGCTGTCACCCTTGCCCGGCTCAATCACGGCTCGACCTATGTCTGCCGGCGCCGCAACAACTCCGCCACCGGCAAGATGTCGGAACACGCCATCGGCAATGCCATCGACATCATGAGCTTCGAGTTCAAGGGACGAGACCCTATCCCGGTGTCGCCGCGCGCCGGCGACGGCACGGTGGAAGAAGCTTTCCAGCGTGCCGTGCGCGGCGGCGCCTGCCTGCATTTCACCACCGTCCTCGGCCCCGGCACCAATGCCAGCCACGCCGACCACCTGCATCTCGACATCATTAAGCGAAACCGCGGCTACAGGCTGTGTGAATAAGCGCGGCCAATGGGAGGGATTGCCCGCCAAATCTCCGTTTAACGCGGGCTTTCGATCCCGCCAATATGATTGAGAGGACGTTCCCAACATTGAAAATCATACACGTAATGGTAGCATTTTAGAAACGGTTGCGACATAGGCTGCGCCGACATCAAACCGCGCAATAGGAGACCGCCGTGAAGTGGGTCGCGATAATTTTATCAATCACCATACCGGCGTCGATTGTAGGATTTTTGAATCCCGATATTATTATTATCCTAATGTTCACCGGCATAGGAATACCGATAGCGCTTCTAATTATTGCAGCCCCCACAATATCTATATATACTATAATTTCTATTTGGATTTCCGTATTAATTAATTCCGAACGCACCAAGAAGATAACAATATCAATAATTTCTACAATAATTATATTATTTACGTTGCCAACAGCAATGAACCTAATAACCAAATCTTCTGCAACCACGGAATATATTTCGGGCGACTTCAACGACATTGCGCAGCCAATGAGTGCATACACAATTGCGGTTCGCCAGGACGTCGGAATTTACCCGGTGAAGGAAATCAAATGCGACGGGTTTTGTCTGCATGCGCTGTTGACCGGCGTCGCAGATAGAATTTTGATGTTGCCCACCAAACATCCCTTTGCTGATATCGATCCGGAATTGGAATTGCTCAGTTACCGTTTCGAAAAACGGGACAGCTGTCCCATCGTCAATATCAATCCAAACTCCTCCCAATTTTCATTGCCAAGAAAACCGGGAGACAATCGAAAACAGAAAAATGCTGCAGAAGAGGCCAGGCTTCGGATCAGCGAAGGTCAATGCCTTATCGAGGAGAAAGCCAGGCTGTCGGATGCCGACATCATTCTGTCGAGAGGACAATTGCACAGCGCAGATACCCGGAAAATCTACTCGTACTCGCTGACCGCAGATACATTTTCAGTTCATCGAATTACCGCACACATTCCTAACGTAAAAGGTGAGTTTGAACTGGTGTTCAGAAGCACGACGGGCCGATACATGCCTCTGTTCGCACCATTGATCCCGACATTTGTGAGCTCAGGACAGCTTAAGGTTAAACCAGGGTGGCTGAGAACCAAAGAAAGCCTGAAAGCTCCCCGTCAGGGAGCGCAGACTTCCGACTGGGTTTATTTTCTAACCGCCACTCTAGGCTTGGACCTGGAGCTGAAAACTGACGATCTAAATAAAAGATATCGCCAACTTATCAATGTGATTCTCGATAATATAAATCCGCCCAGCGCGGCAGACGTAAGCACAATCGAGTCCTATTTTCGTCAGCTTAACACCTGGAAGAAGCCCGGAATGGGTAAAGCCGACCATGATCTGATCTCCCGTATCATGGATAGGCCTGATTTCCCACCTCCGCCAAAATTGTATGCCGTTACCCGCAGGTTGATCGATGGCGGTGATCGTCAGCAGATGAACAATTGGGTTACGAAAATGATTGATCGCTATGAGTCTGGGCAGACATGGTCCGGTGACCTTCCAGTCAACTGGACCATGGGGATTGAGCGGATTCACGGTGGTCTGAAAGAAACTCCAGCCAACCATATGAAAGCATATTCTGACCAGCTTGCGAAACTGGCGTCCGAATTGGACATGCAAAAATAGACACTCGACATAGGCAGCGATTGCAAGTTGACCGGGCGGACACGCCGCCCGGAAACTCGTCTAGAACAGCCCTTCGATCTGGCCTTTGTCATTGAGCCGGATCTTTTCTGACGATGGCGTTCTTGGCAGGCCGGGCATGGTCATGATCTCGCCGGTGATAACGACGATGAAACCAGCGCCGGCCGACAGCCGTACCTCGCGGACAGGGACGGTGTGACCCGAGGGCGCGCCACGCAGATTGGGGTCGGTCGAGAACGAATACTGTGTTTTCGCCATGCAGATCGGCAGCTTGCCATAGCCCTGCGATTCCCATTGCCTGAGCTGCTCGCGCACGGATTTCTCGGCAATCACCTCGCCGGCGTGATAGATCGACTTGGCGATGGTTTCGATCTTGTCGAACAGCGGCATCTCGTCGGGATAAAGCGGCGCGAACTGCGCCTGGCCGGATTCGGCAAGTTCGACCACCTTGTGCGCCAGATCCTCGATGCCGGCTGAGCCCTGCGCCCAGTGCTTGCACAGGATCGCCTCGGCGCCGAGCGTCGCAACATAGTCCTTGACCGCCTGCACCTCGGCTTCGGTGTCGGTGACAAAATGATTGATCGCCACCACCACCGGAACGCCGAATTTTTTCACGTTCTGCACATGGCGGCCCAGATTGGCGCAGCCCTTCTCCACCGCTGCGACATTCTCCGGCCCGAGATCGTCCTTCTTGATGCCGCCGTTCATCTTCATCGCCCGCACGGTGGCGACGATCACCGCCGCATCGGGTTTCAGGCCGGCCTTGCGGCACTTGATGTCGAAGAATTTCTCTGCTCCAAGATCGGCGCCGAAACCGGCTTCGGTAACGACATAATCGGCAAGCTTGAGCGCCGTTGTGGTCGCCACCACCGAGTTGCAGCCATGGGCGATATTGGCAAACGGCCCGCCATGCACGAAGGCGGGATTGTTTTCCATCGTTTGCACCAGATTGGGCTGCATCGCGTCTTTCAGCAGCACCGTCATCGCACCATCGGCCTTGATGTCGCGGCAATAGATCGGCGTCTTGTCGCGGCGGTAGGCCACCACGATCGACCCCAGCCGCTGCTGCAGATCCTCGAGATCCCTGGCCAGGCACAGGATCGCCATCACTTCAGACGCCACCGTGATGTCGAACCCGGTCTGGCGCGGAAACCCGTTGGCAACGCCGCCGAGATTGACCACGATGTCTCTGAGCGCCCGGTCGTTCATGTCCATCACCCGGCGCCAGACGATGCGGCGCGCATCGATTTCAAGCTCGTTGCCCCAGTAGATGTGGTTGTCGATCATCGCCGAAAGCAGATTGTGGGCGCTGGTGATGGCGTGGAAATCACCGGTGAAATGCAGGTTCATCTCTTCCATCGGCACCACTTGCGCCATGCCGCCACCCGCGGCCCCGCCCTTCATGCCGAAATTCGGCCCCAGCGAAGCCTCCCGGATGCAGATCATCGCCTTCTTGCCGATGCGGTTGAGCCCGTCGCCAAGTCCCACCGTGGTGGTGGTCTTGCCCTCGCCCGCGGGCGTCGGATTGATCGCGGTGACGAGGATCAGCTTTCCATCCGCCCTGTCTTTCTGCCGCGCGATGAAGTCGGCGGAGATCTTCGCCTTGTCATGGCCGTAGGGAACGAGATCCTCAAGCGGAATGCCAAGCTTCTCGCCGATCTGCTGGATCGGCTTCTTGTTCGCCGCGCGGGCGATCTCGATATCGGTTTTGTACTCAGCCATGGTGTCGTTGTCCTCTTCCCGACCCGGCCACATCTCCCGTGCGGCCTTGGCCATGAATAGAAACCGAAAGCAGGCTTCATGCTTGCATGAAACGGGACGCGCAATGCGCCAATTGCGACACCGGTGGCCCCCACCGCCGGATCCGCGGCATCAAGGCGGCAAAAACCACCACATCAGGCTCCGCGCCCTGTCTTCAAGCAGCGCGCTTATCCGTCAGCCATTAATCCTGCAAACACAATGCAGGTTAAAGAACGTCGGACACAGATCGTGTATCACTCCCACCATTCGCACATTTGCCCCGAGGCTTGCATGAGAGTCCACCCGGCAGCGTGCTGCTGTCTCAACAGCGAAATCGGCACCACCCGGATACCGGCTGTAAGACATTGCCATTTGCGTCATTCATCACGTGAGCAGAAGCGGCACGCTTTCTGACCGAACTCGAGAATTTGAAAAAGGTATAAGTTATGAAGGCTCCCCTGCACCCCCGCCAGGCCGAACGATTGCAGGCGCTGCATGCCTACGAAATGCTCGACAGCAATCCCGAAAAGGATTTCGATGACATCGTGCAACTGGCGTCCTCCATCTGTGGAACGCCGATCTCCCTGATGAGCCTGGTCGATTCCGAACGGCAATGGTTCAAGGCATCGGTCGGCCTCGACATCAGCGAAACACCGATCGAGAACGCGATGTGTGCCCATGCCATTCTCGAAGAGGAATTTCTCGAGATCGAGGATACGCTGGGTGATGAGCGGATGAACGACAATCCGCTGTGCACCTCGGATCCGGATCTCAGATTCTATGCCGCGGCCCTGCTCAAGACACCTGACGGTCTGCCGATTGGCACCTTGTGCGTGCTTGACCGCAAGCCACGCAGCCTGACGCCGCTCCAGCGCGACACGATCAAGGTGCTGGCACGTCAGGTGATGGCTCAGCTGGAAATGCGAAAGGCGCTCGCAACCGCCGCCACCATGCGTCAGGAGGTCGACCACCGGGTGAAGAACTCGCTGCAGTCGCTTTCCGCCTTCGTCCGGATACAGGAGCGTCGGCTGCAAACGGAGGAAGCCCGGGTGGCTGTCTCCAAGATCATGACCCGTATCGATGCGGTCTCGACGCTGCACGAGTATCTCTACAAGACCGATGCCGGATCGAATGTAGATCTGGGCGTCTATCTCGAGAAGATCGTCGACTATTTGAGAGAAACCGCTCCGGCCAATGTCGAGATGGAATTCACGCCCGTTTCAATCACCGTCGGCTCGCAGCAGGCGGTCTCCGTCGGCACCCTGGTCAACGAATTTGTCGCCAACTCCTTCAAGCATGCATTTCCCGACCAGCGGAGAGGCGCTGTCAGCATCGCATTAGCAAAAACCGCATCGGGCGCGGTTTCTGTCACCTGTTCCGACAATGGCACCGGCATGACGCCGGATATCCCCAGCCAGTCTGGCGGCCTGGGCATGAAGATCGCCGAAATCGCCTGCATGGAGTTGAGGTGCGAGCTTGACCTGAAGATCTCCAATCAGGGCGTCACCGCCTCGATCGAGTTCACGCCCGAACCACGCCCCCAATACCGCAGCTGACTTCCCACCGCGCGGGGTTCCCCGACGCGGCCTCTCTTGGCGAGAACGGCTACCCGTCACCCATGGCGATCAACCCGGCATTGCCGCCGGCCGCTGCGGTATTGACCGAGACCGCCTGCTCGACCGCGAACCGCATCAGGTAGTGCGGACCGCCGGCCTTGAAACCGGTGCCCGACAGGCCTGATCCGCCGAAGGGTTGCGTGCCGACCACGGCGCCGATCATGTTGCGGTTGATGTAGACATTGCCGGTATCGAGCCGGTCGATGACCTTGCGGACCGTCGCCTCGATTCGGGAATGCACGCCGAGCGTCAGGCCGAAACCGGTGGCGTCGATCGCGTCAAGCACGGCGTCGAGCTTCTTCGCCTTGTAGCGAACCACATGCAGCACCGGACCGAAGATCTCGCGGTCGAGGGCTGCCGCATCCTTGAGTTCGACAATATGCGGCGCAAAGAACAAACCCTGGTTAGGCGCATCTCCGGCATAAACCAGTTTCTGGGTTTTCGAGATCGTTGCGATGTGGTCCGCGAGCATCTGGCGCTGGGCTTCGTCGATCACCGGGCCGACATCGGTCGACGGTTTCGACGGATCACCGAGCTTGAGTTCGCGCGCGGCCCCCTCGATCATCTCGATCATGTGATCGGCAACATCATCCTGCACGAACAGGAGCCTCAGCGCCGAGCAGCGCTGTCCGGCGGAGCGGAACGCCGACATCACCACGTCGTCGGCCACCTGTTCAGCGAGCGCCGTGGCGTCGACGATCATCGCATTGAGCCCGCCGGTTTCGGCGATGAACGGCACGATCGGACCGTCCTTGGCGGCAAGCGTGCGATTGATGGCGCGCGCCGTTTCGGTCGAGCCGGTAAAGGCCACGCCGCCGATCTTCGGATGCGAGGTCAGCGCCGCGCCCACATCGCCTTCGCCCGGCAGACACAGCAGCACGTCCTTCGGCACGCCCGCCTCATGCATGAGGCAGATCGCTTCATTGGCGATCAGCGGCGTCTGTTCGGCCGGCTTGGCGATCACCGCATTGCCGGCGGCAAGCCCTGCCGAGACCTGGCCAAGAAAAATTGCCAGCGGAAAATTCCACGGCGAGATGCAGACGAAGACACCGCGGCCGCGCCAGCCAAGCCGGTTTTCTTCGCCGGTCGGGCCGGGCATCGGCTGCATCTTCGCAAACATGTCGCGCGAGCGTGCCGCGTAGTAACGCAGGAAATCGACAGCTTCGCGGATTTCGGCAATGCCGTCATCGAGCGTCTTGCCAGCTTCGTTCGACAGCAGGGCCATGAACCGGTCGCGCCTGTCTTCAAGCAGATCGGCCGCCCGGTCGAGCGCCGCCGCACGGACACCCGAGTCTGTTCGCGACCAGCTCTTGAAGCCTTTCAATGCGGTGTTGACCGCCGTGTCGACATCCTTGGGATCCGTGAAACGCACCGTGCCTGCAACCGTTGACGGATCGGATGGCGAGCGAATCTCCTGCGCCGCACCACCTTTCAGCCCCGGTGCCAGCGGTCCGGCATCCACTGTACCGGCGGAGCGCCCCATGCCTTCGATGAGCGAGGTGAGCTGGAAGCGGTCACCGAACTCGACACCACGCGAATTCGGCCGGTCAGGATAGATCGCAAGCGGCAGCGGAATCTGACTGTTGCGGGCCGACTGTCCCCTGGAGATACCGAGCTTGGAGTCCGGCCGTTCCAGCAGCGATTCGATCGAAATGTTCCTGTCGCCGGCCACCGCCACGAAGGACGAGTTGGCACCGTTTTCAAGCAGCCGGCGGACGAGGTAAGCCAGCAGGTCACGATAACCGCCAACCGGGGCATAGATCCGGCACGGCACCCGGTCATTGCTCTTGCTCAGGCTCTCATAGACAACCTCACCCATGCCGTGCAGGCGCTGGAACTCGAAGCCACTGCGATCCTCCGCCATCTCCACGATGGTGGCGACGGTGAGCGCATTGTGGGTGGCGAACTGCGGATAGATCACATCGCGCAGATCGAGCAGCTGCCGCGAGCAGGCGAGATAGGACAGGTCCGTTGCAGCCTTCCGGGTATAGACCGCGTAGCCTTCGAGCCCGCGTTCCTGCGCCCGCTTGATCTCGGTGTCCCAGTAGGCGCCCTTGACCAGCCGCACCATCATCCGGCGGCCATGCTTGCGGCACAGACCGGCGATATGGTCGATCACCTGCGGCGCGCGCTTCTGGTAGGCCTGGATGGCGAGGCCGAACCCGTCCCAGCCGGCAAGCGACGGATCGGAGAAGGCGCGGTCGATCACGTCGAGCGACAGTTCGAGCCGGTCGACCTCTTCCGCGTCGACGGTGAAATTGAGGTCATGCGCCTTGGCCATCTGGGCGAGCTTGACAAGGTCCGGCACCAGTTCTTCCAGCACCTGCTCGCGGTGGGTGGCGAGATAGCGCGGATGCAGCGCCGAGAGCTTGACCGAAATGCCCGGACGGTCCGGCAGCTTGCGCCCGGCGGACACCTTGTCGGCAGATTTTCCGATGGCCGCGATGGCATCGGCGTAGGACTTGAAATAGCGCTTGGCGTCGGCGCGGGTCCGCGCCCCTTCGCCGAGCATGTCATAGGAATGGCGGAAACCCCGCGCCTCGTTCTTGGCGGCGCGGTTGAGCGCCTCGCCGATGGTTTCACCGAGCACGAAATGGTGCCCCAGGAACCGCATCGCCTGCCGCGTCGCCGTCCGCACCGTCGGCATGCCCATACGCTTGACCAGCCCGCGCATCACCCCTTCCGGCGTCTCGCCCGGCTTGATCACCCGCGCCGACATTCCGAGCGCCCAGGCGGAGGCGGACACAAACCAGGTATCGCCATGGCCTTCATGTTCGCTCCAGCCGCCTTCCTTGAGCTTGTCTTCGATCAGCCGGTCCTGGGTCAGCGCATCCGGCACCCTGAGCAGCGCCTCTGCCAGCACCATCAACGCCAGGCCCTCGCGGGTCGACAACCCGTATTCGCGCAGGAAGTCCTCAACCCCGCCCATCTGGCCTGAATCGGTGCGGATCGCCTGGATCAGCTTCGTTGCGCGCGCATCGATTGCCCTCTCCTGGGTACTTGTGAACGCCAGACGTTCACTGAATTCGCGGATCAGACGATCATCGTCTGGCGCGTGGGCGGCATGAAATGCGGTGAGAGCGGGCGCGGCAGTAGCGGTCATGGCATTTTCTCCGTGGATGCCGCAGCATAACGCTTGATGACTAGCGTTTCTCTCTATATTTAAGTCCAAGATACAATTTATTCTCTAGAAATTTGACGTATCAGGGGGACTAAATGAAGGAACTGGATCGCATCGACCGGAAGATCCTTCGCGCCATGCAGGACAATGGCAGATTGACCAATCTCGAGCTCGCCGACAAGATCAGCCTCTCACCCACCGCCACGGCCGAGCGCCTCAAGCGTCTTACCCGTGACGGCTACATCCAGGGCTACACCGCAAAGCTGTCCGCCGAAAAGCTTGACAGGGGCATGCTGGTCTTTGTCGAGGTCAAGCTTGACCGCACCACTCCGGATGTCTTCGACGCGTTTTCACAGGCAGTGCAGAAGTCCGACGACGTGATGGAATGTCACATGGTCGCTGGCGGCTTCGATTACCTGGTCAAGGCCCGGGTCAAGGGCATGGATGCCTATCGCAGCTTTCTGTCAGACGTCATTTTGTCCCTGCCCGGCGTTCGCGAAACCCACACATACCCCGTCATGGAAGAAGTAAAAAACACGGGCAAGCTGCCAGTCTGATTGAACCGTTACTTCATTCATAATAACATCGCCCGATGAATTCCCGGCAAAATAACGGAAAACCAGACCCCGCATGAACAGCCCGAAGGAACACTGGATCACTCATGTCGCGATTTGCGGTTCTGCGACGGCCGGGTTCTGATGTCCGACCACAACCACCTGCTGCAGGAATTGAGCACGATACGTACAGAAAGCGAATTGGTGTCCTTTCTGCGGGAGTTGTCGAGACACTTCGATTTTTCAGGCTTCATCCTTTTTACCATTCCAGCCGCAACCGACAAAGCCCTTAAGGGCCGCATCGAGCTCGCCGATTTGCCGCGCGGCATGATCGAGACCTACGACCAGCTCGGCCTGTTGAAGAGCTCGAAGATATTTCAGATGCTGCGTCGGGCAACCATCCCGCTCACGCTCGACACGCTGACATCACACGACACCCGGACAGCCGCAGAAGCGCAGACCGCAGCCGATTTCTTTAGAAGCTACAGCATCACCACCGCCGCCTTCTTTCCGGTCCACGGCCCGGGAGGCGCAAGGGCGGCTTTCAGCTTTCTGGGCGACCGCAATCAGCTCACCCATGCCGAACTTGGCGAAATGGGCATGTTCACCGCCCACGCCTACAACGTTTTCGCAAACCTCAGGAATGCTTCAAAGGCGCCTGAAGATCTGCTGTCGCCGCGCGAACTCGAAGCGGTGCACTGGGTGGCGAACGGCAAGACCTCCAGCGAGATCGCCTCCATCCTCTCGCTGTCCGAACACACGGTCAACACCTACATCAACAACGCCATCCGCAAACTCGACTGCGTCAACCGGACCCAGCTTGTCGCCAAGGCACTCAGGCTGCACCTGATCCACTAGAGCCGCATACCCCGACCTGGTTCAGGCGATCGGCTTGAATCCGCACCACTCAGCGATCGAGAATATCGCGCATTTCCACCAGGTTCGAACGCACCCGCAACAGGTAGAATCCCATCGTCGCCAGGTGCGACGGCATGATCCAGCTCGCTTCGTTGCCGTTCGAGATGATGAACGGCGTCATGTCCAGCGCCTGGCGAAGCTGCTCTCTGGCAACATTCCAGACAGTGCCGATGCGACGGTCGGCGAAAACCTCGCTGAAATCGGATTCCGTCGCGATCAGGATGCCGTAATAGGCATAAAGCTGGCCGTAGGTGAACCAGAACCTGTCATCAGCCCGTGTATCGAACCACCCCATGTCGCTCGCTTCCATCTGGCCGCGCAGGATATCGGAGGTGGAACCGATGTCGCCGGTAACCCGGTCGAGAAACTGCAGGAGATTGTCCGTTCGCGCATCGAACTGGCCGCTGCAATCAGCCATTTCCTTGTTGAAGGCGTCCAGCGATTCAATCGCTGTACGATGCCGTTCCGGCGTCGATGGTTGAATGAAGGGCGCCGAGAAGGTCAGCCACCAAGCATCTTCATTGTACGACATCGCCTCCTTGGCGTCCTGAAGATTCTGGTTGATCTGCGATGTGCCGCGCACCCGGCCAAGCCTGTCAGCCAGCTCGATCGTGGTCCGGCGGATGACCGTGTTGATACCGAGCTGGAAGGCGGCCTTGTTGTCCATGAAGGGTGTGTTCTTCCACGGCACACCGAAAAAACCGGCCTTTGACAGCGGATGCGAAGGAATCCATGTGTTCTGGTTGACGTTGAAATCAATCAGGCCCTTGGTCACTTCGACGATCTGCGAAGTCACGCAGCTGTTCGGGTTGGCGGCATCGACCGGCTCCCCGACAGTACCTGTCTTGACGCCTGCCTCATACTGCGCCGGATAGTCCGGGTTCCAGTTCACCCAGCGCTCCGCCACCCAGAGGAACTGTGCATAGCCGAAGACGATCGCCAGCAGCCCGATGATGATCGGCACACGGATCAGCCAGTTGCGCTGCCGGTACCATCGCCCGATCGCCACGAATGGCCAGAGCAGCGTCGAGACAACGACACCGATGCCACGGCCAATGGCGTGAAACACACGCTCGAAGAAGGCGATCACGGGATCAAGCATCGTCTTGGTATCCTTCCAGTCCGTAAAGCCGCGCCCTCAGCGCCGCCTTGTTGTTCAGATAGGTTTTCCCGAGCACATCCACAACATGAGTACGATAGCTTTCGGAATAGCCTTCATAAGCTTCGTAAAATCCCTGCTTGTCAAAGACGAAGCGGCTGACAAAGTCAAACGGCGCCAGCCTGGCCAGAAGCCGGTTGATTAGCCACTGGTCCGGATGCTCGGGCACTGCACGGCACAGCATCAGTCTCCTGTCCGCCCGTACCTCCCGCATTTTCACCTGCCCGGTGGAGGCAACCTCCCGCATTGCTTCCTGCAGGAACGGATAGATTCCCTCCTCGGCTATCAGCGAGGAATTGCGGTGCATCCATGTCTGCAGCCAGATCCTGTCGGTGCCGGCAAGATCGACCGACGGATCGGCGCGGCGAATGAGATCGTCTATTGCCATTTCCGCCCGGTGCACAAAAAAGCCCGATGGCTCGACCCAGGACGCCCGCGGCAATTGCAACCGCTCCGATTTCGACAGGTACTCGAAGATCCGGGCATGGTCGCGAATGTCGATATAGCTCACTTCCCACGGCCGCGAGCGCCGGAACCCCGGCGCGTGACTGTCGCAGATAACGGTGGTGGTCCGGTCATCTCGAAAGATGAAGACGCCACCGAAATGATTAGCCCAGTAGGATGTGTGCGGAAACACCAGCCTGTCCGGCACCAGAGCGTTCTGCCTGATGTCGCCGGTCTCGCGGGCAAGCTCGACCATCCTGTTGAGCATCACATCGTCGCGCCAGCCGTCCCGCGACGTCTTGAGCCGGTCGACAAGTCCGCGCAGTTCCGCGGCCTTGCCGAGCATGTTTTCCGCCGACATCACCCGGAAGCGAACCTGGTCGATCGACAGAAGGTCCTCCACCCCGGTGACCTGATCGACCGGCTCTTCGATCTCTCCGAACAGCGCGTCCTTGATCGTCACCGCGTGCACGGCGCGGCGATTGCCGTCGAAGAACTCGTGCATCAGGCCGGCGGTGTTGGAGAACTGCGTGTGGACCACCGGCAGGTTTTCCTGCTCCGGGGTCAGCACCACGAACCGCCGGTTGACGCCGTTCGGGTCAAGATACTGCACGTCGCCGAGCTCATCGGCGATTTCCGGCGAAAACCCGGTCATGTCGATGCGGAACTTTTCGAGCTTGGTTTCCGGCAGTCCGAACGCGGTGAGCGCCTTGTTGTAGCGCGCCACGAGATGCGGCTCCTCGACCGGCAGCAACCGTCCATAGATCAGTTCGTTTTCGACGAGCCGCTTCATTGTTGCCAGCGCCCGTCCCGCTTCATCTCCTCGATCTCGCGGATCGCGCGTTCGCGCTGACGCTCACGCCGGATGATGTCATCCACCGCGGTGGCGTCGGAGCGGTCGGTGTAGCGGAATTCGGAATCGGCGTAGCGGTTGATCTCCTGCAGCACCATGTCGATGGTGAACGGCTTGCGCAGTTCCGAAATCATCGCGACCTTCTCATCATAGGATTTGTGCATGAAGGCTTCCGGTGTCGCAAACCATTCGTCGGGCAGATCGATGTCCATCGCCCGCATCTTGATGGCGTCTGTGATGTTCTTGATCGCCCGGCCGGTAAAACGCGGTTCGGCCAGCTTGATGCGGTGCAGATAGGCGCCGATATCAGCGATGGTGCTGACCTTCCCCTGCTCGCTTTCGAACCGCTCCCAGACCGCAAGCAACCCCTCCTCCTGCGGCCGGTCATGGCCGTCGTAGGATCGCGCCACTGCCTGCTTTATTTCCTGGTTGGCGAAGAGGTCGTGCGATCCCAGCGGGATCGAATGGTTCTTGCCCGCCAGCAGCGCGAAGATGTCGATGTAGTCCTCAAGCGATTGCGGCCCGTCGACCAGCCAGCGCGCGCCGGCGCGCTGTCTCAAGGCATCGTCGACATTCTCCGGATAGTTGGAGAACATGCCGAAGCTGCAATTGCCGCGCACCACGGTCGAGGCACCGGCGAAGGCCTCCATCAGCACCGCGGTGACTTCCTGCTGGCCTGCCGACGCGCGGTCGTCCGAACGCTTGGCGGCAACCTGGTCGATGTCGTCTATGGTTCCGAAACCGATCGCCCGCGGGTTGAGCACATTGTCGACAAACGCCTTGCAGTTCTGCCCCGACTTGCCCTGGTAGGAGGAAATCTGGTCGACGCCGAAATTCTCGTAGTGGAACGGATAGCCCGCAACCTCGCAGTAATCATTGATCATGCCGGCCAGCATCTGGATCAGGATGGTCTTGCCGGTGCCCGGTGCGCCGTCGCCCATGAAGGTGAACAGAAAGCCGCCGAGTTCGACGAACGGATTGAGCTTTCGGTCGAAATCATAGGCCACGATCATCCGCGCCAGCCGCATCGCCTGGTGCTTGGCGAGATGGTTGCCGATGATCTCACCCGGTTTCTTGAAACTCATCACCAGCGGCTTGCGCCGCTGTCCCGGCGCCACATCGAAGCCGTCGAGGGTGAAGTTGTCGCTTTCCAGCCTGAGATGCGTCTGCGCGAAACTGCTCAACGCATCAAAGCGTGCCCTGCGGCTGATCAGGCCCTCGATCGCAACCCGGGCCAGAGCCCGGGCCCGGGCAATCATCGCAACCTCGTCCGGTGCACCCGAGATGGCCTCGTCCAGCGCCGCGACAATGGATTTCAGCGCATCCTGCGGCGTATCGAACTGGAAATCGGGCTCCTCGGTGTCGTTGGCCGGTTCGCTTTCGCCATCGACCGTCTGCAGGATGTAGGCCGCAAGTGTAAAAGCAGCCACGTAGGCCGAGGCGGACAGCAAGCGCTTGAAGCGCTCCGCCTCCTCGCCTTGCAGCGGCGCACCGGCATTGCGCGACTGCAGGCTTTCGAGATCAGTCTGCCGTGAGAACATCTCCGCCACCGCCAGCGCCACCGCAATCCCGCGCCGGGTGCGGTAAAGCAGCATGTGCTGCGGAATCGACAGCATCTGGTCATTGGCCCGGACAGATTGAATGGTCTTGCCGAACTCGATCTCCCGGGTGCGGCGCATGCCGCTGGTCGACACCGTTGAAACGAACCGCCTGTTGGTCCCCGCGAGCGGCGTCGACGAAGATCCGTCCTGCGCGACCAGCACGACAACGCGCGTCACCATCGACTGCGCCACCGACTGGTGCCGCGCGATGTCTTCCTCGGAAAGTGTCGTCAGCCCCGTTGTCTGGCTCATGATCTCATACCTCGCTGATGACCTGGTTGCCCGAAATCACATGCACGGTGAAGCCCGCGAAGATGGTTTCGGCCTCGCCCGACGCATACAGCGCCTGGTAGGCCTCGTGCGGAACCAGCGCATGCTTCTGGTAGGCGCTGACACCCTGACGTGTTGCCTCCAGATCGTCGGTTTCGATGTGATACTCGTCGCGCGCCGGCTCCGAACTCCACAGCCCGCGCTTGGCCGGGCGCTCCGCCTTGGAAAAGACCTCCTGCATGGTCCAAGTCAGCAGCCAGGCGTTTTCGTCCTTGCGCACCTTCGACAGGATCGTCGAGATCAGGTCGCTGTTCTCCGTCACCCCTGCCGAATAGAACGGCCCGAGCACGAAGCGGCGCAACTGCTTGGGATGCAGGTGTTCGAAATCGGCATCGAGATTCTGGGCGATCGTCACCGGCGACAGCGAATAGGCGCCGTTGCGTTCAGCCGAGGCGTCAAAGGCGCGGGCGAATTCGGGATTGAGCAGGCCGCCGACAGGAAGCGGGATATCGACATCGGGGTTGAGCTTGCCGTCCCTGGTCACCAGCATCTTCGAGATCGATTCGCTCGAATCCTCGATCGTTGCCATGTAGACCATCGGCAACGTCTGACTGCCATCGAACACACCCCAATGCACCACGTAGAAGGGGCGGCCGTTTCTCGGATTGACCGAGACCCTGATTGTCTCCGGAAGGATGAACGGCGCAAACACCGCATCCTTGCCGATGTCTTCCAGATAGAGCCGTTCGGCAATCTGTTCCTGAAGAGCCGCGGGAAATTCCTTGTGGCGGAGGATAAAGTCGGCCATCTCGGCTTTCAGCGTCTCGACGTCCGGGATCGCCGCCAGCCGTTCTTCCGCCGTCGCCCGGTCGTTCTCCAGCGTCAGCACGTTCTGGAACATCGGAAAGCCGCTGTCGGCCCGGCTGATGCGAAAGCGTTCGATGAACCCGACCCGGTTTTCCCAGGCCGAGAAGGTCGCTTCCAGCCGGTCGATATAGGGAAGCACCACCTGGCCGATCAGTCTGTGGGCGTAGAGCGGAGAATCGGCATCTGCAAGGTAGACCCGCAGCCCCTTAAGGGCCGCATGCATCGATCGGAAATAGGCGCCGGCGGCGCCGGTATCAGCCCGCATGACCGGCTCCCGGTTTCATCAAGGCGCGCTTAGGATTTCACGTAGTTGGCCGAATTGTGCTTTTCCAGAACTTCCGAGAAGCGCCGGGCGAAGGCATCGTCGGCAAGCTGCTTGCGGCGCTGGATATCCTGCGTCGACAGCATGTTTTTCTCATGCATCTCAAGAAGGTCGCCGATATGGCTCTGCGCCGCGGCACCGATACCGGCCATGGTCTCTTCCGCCGCGGTGTCGACGCGGCTTCCCAGCGTATTGATCTTGTGCGCAACATCCTGCTGGGCCGCGGTTTTCAGCGAATCCTCCAGCGCCTTGTAGAGCACGATGCGCTGTTCGGTATCGATGGTCAGCTTGTTGATCAGCGTGTTCTGGGCCGCGATCTGGTTGTTGAGCGAATCCACGAAGGTCTGGAACATCGAGGTGTAGCGCTCCAGCGTCTGGCTTTCGGCCAGCAGTTCCTGTTCCTTGGCCTGACGTTCATTGTATTCGGTGGCGAGCCTCGACCGCTCGCTTTCAAGATTGGTACGCGCTTTCTGATCCGTCGATGCCGCGATCTGGTTTTCGATGTCCATCAGCAGCGGATTGAGTTCCTCTATCCGTTGCTGCGTGGTTTCGAGATTGGCCATGGTCACCTTGCGGCGCTCGATCACCTTGATCAGGCTGGCCTCGGAAGTCTTGTAGCGGCTGTCGAGGATGTCCTTCTGGTCCTTCAGAATACCGGTAATCGTGTCGGATTTCTGCAACAGCTCCTGCAGATTGCCCGCAAGCGACATGTTGCGCACGCGGTCCGATCGCATCCGCTGCGCCCGCGCCTTGGAGAAGACCGCAACGAAGCGCTCCATCCCCGAAAAGCCCTTCATGCTTTCGAACTCGGCGCCGAACACATTGGTCGCATCCTCGAGCCCGATGATCAGGTCGGCAATGTTCGTCTCCATCATCCGCTGCTGGCGCAGGACGTCCTGGATACGGGCATTTTCGATGTCGAACTGGGGGTCGCCAAGTTTCGCATCCGCGTCCGAGAGCCTCTCCAGCACTTCGCCGGACACCTCGATCTTCGACCGCATGTCGTTGACGACGGATTTGGTCTTTTCGATTTCCGCGTCGAGCGCCTTGATACTGGCCATGTCCAATTCCCCTGTTTTCGCGCCCGTGAACCAAGGGCACCTGCAACCCGTCCAGTAGCGCCGGACACCATGGCTTTAGTAGCACCGGTTTGGTGCTCCGCAAACCTTAACCAGTCAGAACCTAAGTATTGTGAAGGCGAAAAAAAAGACCGTTCCCGAAGGAACGGTCTTTGATCTTTAAATTGCGGGGTGTCTTATTCCGCAGCAGACGGATCCTTGAGGTAAGCAATCACGTTTGCGACCTCATCATCCTTCTTCAGACCGGCAAAGGCCATCTTGGTGCCCTTCACCACGCCGCGCGGGTCGCGCAGATACGCGTCGAGTGCTTCCTCGGTCCAGGTCGGAACTTCCGCCGCGTGCTCGGTCATGGCTTTCGAATACTTGTAGTCTTCGACCGAAGCCATCGGGCGGTCAACGATGCCGACCAGGTGCGGGCCGACCCTGTTCTTGGCTTCGGTGGCCACGTGGCAGGCGGCGCACTTCTTGAACACCTTGGCTCCCGCAACTGCGTCACCATCGGCAAACGCCGCAGAAGGAGCCGCGAGGCCTACGGCAACAAGGGCGCCAAACATCATGGAAAGGGAAATGCGCATAAGACAGTCTCCGTTCGTTTCACTCAGGTCGCAGTGTTTATAGTGCAGATGGCGGCAAGAACAATCCTCTCCGCCGGCACTTCGGCCCGCAACCGGCCGGTTTCAGGCCGAAGCGAGACACTGAAACGCCATTATGGCGCTATTTGGGTACATCCGGATTCATCACGTCGTCCCAGTGACGGCGACAATAAGACACATACTTCTCGTTGCCTCCGACCTCGATCTGGGCACCTTCGCGGATCACCTTGCCGTTCTCATCGGTTCTTACAACCATGGTGGCCTTGCGCCCGCAATGGCAGATGGTGCGGACTTCGCGCAATTCATCGGCCAACGCCAGAAGCGCCTGGGAGCCCGGAAACAGTTGCCCGCGGAAGTCTGTTCGGAGCCCATAGGCCATCACCGGGATCTTCAGGCGATCGGCGACGCGCGCCAGCTGCCACACCTGGGCCTCTGTGAGGAACTGCGCCTCGTCGACAAAAGCGCAAGCGATTTCACCATCCGCCATGAGCCGCTTGAGGGTCTCGTAAAGATCATCCTCGGGCCGGAACGCGTGCGCCTCGCTGTCCAGTCCGATCCGGGATGCGATGCGTCCAACCCCGGCGCGATCGTCGAAGGCCGCGATGAACAGCACTGTCCGCATCCCGCGTTCACGGTAGTTGTAGGACGCCTGTAGAAGCAGCGTCGACTTGCCGGCATTCATGGTCGAATAGCTGAAGTAGAGCTTGGCCAAGATGAACTCCCGAAAACGTTCCCGACACCTGAGGCGCACCGGTTTGACGCCCGGAACCGCCAGGCTGAACGCTGGCCACCGGGGCTTTAATCTCTTGCCGGTCGGCGCGGCCGAATTCCACCCCTCAAGACCCGCTTTCAACAGCCCTTTTGCCCAGTCCTCAAAGATTTGAAGCCATTGCGGCTTGAGTTCCCGGTCCATAAGTGGTTGTTTCTGCGCTGGGAACACCGGAGAAACATATCATGAAAAAAACACTGACACTGTCATTCGCCGCAATTCTGCTGGCCGGAACTGCGACCGTTCAGGCCTCTGACGCCGAATCCTGCAAGAATGTTCGTTTCGCGGATGTCGGCTGGACCGACATCCAGGCCACCACCGCCGTCGCTGGCGTCGTGCTTGACGCCCTGGGATATACCCAGGAAGTTCAGGTGCTTAGCGTGCCTGTGACCTACCAGTCGCTGAAGAACAAGGACATGGACGTCTTCCTTGGCAACTGGATGCCCTCGATGGCCGCCGATGTGCAGCCATTCCTTGACGACGGTTCCGTTGAAACCGTGGCCCAGAACCTCGATGGCGCCGGTTACGGTCTCGTCGTCCCGACCTATGCTGCCGAGGGCGGGGTCAAGAGCCTGACCGACATCGGCAAGTTCAAGGACAAGTTCGACGGCAAGATCTACGGCATTGAGCCAGGCAATGACGGCAATCGCATCGTTCTCGAAATGATCGAGGATCCGGCCAATGGCCTCGATGGTTTCGAACTGGTCGAGAGCTCCGAAGCCGGCATGCTGTCGCAAGCGGAAAAGGCGCTGAAGAACGAGGAATGGATCGCATTTCTCGGCTGGACGCCACATCCGATCATGGGCGAGATGTCGATCGCCTATCTTGACGGCATGGGCGATTCAGGGTTCGGCGCAGCAACCGTCCACACCAACGTGCGTGCCGGCTTCATCGAAGAGTGCCCGAATGTCGGCAAGCTGGTCAAGAACCTCAACTTTTCGCTGTCGATGGAAAACCAGATCATGGACGCGATCCTCAAGGGTGAAGATGCCAATGATGCCGGCCTCGCCTGGCTCAAGGCAAATCCCGGTGCGGTCACGCCATGGCTCGACGGCGTGACCACCTTCGATGGTGGTGATGCCGCTGCGGCTGTCGCGGCAAAGCTGGGCATGTAAGACTGCTATCACGGCCCGGGACTGCCGCGCGCGGTCCCGGGCCGTGACTTATGTCGGGGGACAAGACATGGACGGAATGGCGGACTTCATCACCGCGTGGAAAATCCCGGTCGGGAAATGGGGCAGGAGCTTCTTCAACTTCCTCACCGACAATTTCGAATTTGTCTTTGATGCCATCGCCGACTCCCTGAAGTTCTTTCTTGATTCAATGATCGACGGCCTGCTTTGGCTGCCACCGTTGGTACTCGTCCTGGCAATCGCTCTGATCGGCTGGCGCATCCAGAAGTCATGGAGACTGGCGCTCGGGATCGTGCTCGGGCTGGTCTTCATCATCAACCAGGGCCTTTGGAAGGAAACCGTCGAAACCCTGGTTCTGGTGATTTCCGCCGCCTTCATGTCGATGCTCATCGGCGTGCCGATCGGTATCTGGCTGGCGCACCGTCCGCGGCTTTACACCTATGTCCAGCCGATCCTCGACCTGATGCAGACGATGCCCACATTCGTCTATCTCATCCCGGTTCTGATCCTGTTCGGCCTCGGCCTGGCACCCGGCCTCCTGGTGACCATCATCTTTGCCTCGCCGGCGCCGATCCGGCTGACCTATCTCGGCATCACGTCCGTCCCCAAGCCTATGGTCGAGGCGGGCCTCGCCTTCGGCGCATCGAAGCAGCAGCTTCTCAGGAAGGTCGAATTGCCCGCCGCCCTGCCGACCATCATGGCAGGTCTGACGCAATGCATCATGCTGTCACTGTCGATGGTTGTCATCGCCGCGCTGATCGGCGCCAACGGACTGGGCAAGCCGGTGGTGCGGGCGCTCAACACCGTCAACATTCCGCTCGGTCTTGAAGCCGGCATCGCCATCGTCATTCTCGCCATCATCCTCGACCGCATCTGCCGGGTACGCATCGGAGCCACATCATGAGTATCGATGCTGCGCGCGGTTCGGTCCGCATTGAGAATGTTTCCATCATCTTCGGTGACAACACCGCCGAGAGCCTGGCGCTTGCCGATGCCGGCAAGTCGCGCACCGAGATCCAGGAAGTGACCGGCGACGTGCTTGGCGTGCATGATTGCAGCGTCGACATCAACGAGGGCGAGATCCTCGTGCTGATGGGGCTTTCGGGATCCGGAAAGTCCACGCTTCTGCGCGCCGTCAACCGGCTCAATCCGATCAGCCGCGGCAAACTGACCGTTCACTGCGGCGAGGAGACTTTTGACGTCGGCGCCTGCGACGACAGGCAGCTCAAGCAATTGCGCATGGACACCGTATCCATGGTGTTCCAGCAATTCGGCCTGCTGCCGTGGCGCTCGGTCGCCGACAATGTCGGCTTCGGCCTCGATATCGCCGGCGTCGCCAAATCCGAGCGCGATGCGCGCGTGACCGAGCAACTGGCGCTGGTCGGGCTTTCCGACTGGGCCGACCGCATGGTCGCCGAGCTCTCCGGCGGCATGCAGCAGCGCGTCGGCCTCGCCCGCGCCTTTGCCACCGGTGCGCCGATCCTTTTGATGGACGAGCCGTTCTCTGCTCTCGACCCGCTGATCCGCAGCCGGCTGCAGGATGAGCTGCTTGAGCTGCAGTCGCGTCTCGGCAAGACCATCATCTTTGTCAGCCATGACCTCGACGAGGCCATGAAGCTTGGCAACCGCATTGCCATCATGGAAGGCGGCCGCATCATCCAGTGCGGCACGCCGCGCGAGATCGTCAATTCGCCCGTCAACAAATATGTTGCCGATTTCGTCGCCAACATGAACCCGATTGCGATGCTTACCGCCCGCGATGTCATGGCAGCCGGCAAGCCCGACGGCACGCGCGGCCAATCGCCGCTGTCCGCATCGGTCACTCCCGATACCCCGCTGTCTGACGTCATGGATGCACTCGCAAGGCGCGATGGGACCATCGGCGTGATTGACAAGGGCGTCGTGACAGGGTCCATCACTGCCGACGACATCGTCCGCGGCTTGACCCGGCATCGGCGTTGACCGCCTGACCCGGACGAGGTTCCACGGACAAGGCGACACGGATACATCACATCAGTCAAGTCAAGGAGACCAGAGTATGGAAGTGAAGGGCAAAGCCGCCATCGTGACAGGTGGAGGATCGGGTCTTGGTGCGGCAACCGCGCGGGCACTGGCAAAGGCCGGGGCAAAGGTCTCGCTGCTCGACGTCAATCTCGCACAGGCCGAGAAAGTGGCCGCCGAGATCGGTGGCAAGGCGATCGCCTGCGACGTTTCCAACGCGGCGGCTGCAGAAGCGGCACTCGCCGAAGCTGCCGAAGCCCACGGCGAAGCCCGCATCCTGATCAATTGCGCCGGGATTGCGCCCGCTGTCCGGGTCGCCGGACGCGACGGCCCGCATGATCTTGACCTGTTTCGCAAGGTCGTCGAGGTCAACCTCGTCGGCAGCTTCAACATGCTGCGGCTGTTCGCAGACCGTGCTTCCAAGCTCGAGCCGCTGGCTGATGGCGAACGCGGCGTGGTCATCTCGACCGCTTCCGTTGCAGCCTTCGACGGCCAGATCGGCCAGGCTGCCTATTCCGCCTCCAAGGGTGGCGTCCATGCCATGGCCCTGCCGATCGCACGCGAACTGGCCCGCTTCGGCATCCGCATCATGACCATCGCGCCGGGTATCTTCGCCACCCCGATGCTGCTCGGCATGCCGCAGGAAGTCCAGGACAGCCTGGGCGCCTCGGTGCCGTTCCCGTCCCGCCTGGGACAGCCCGAGGAATATGCCAGCCTCGCCATGCACATCATCGACAACGCCATGCTCAACGGCGAGACGATCCGCCTCGACGGCGCTATCCGGATGGCACCCAAGTAAAGGAAATCCGGTGACGATGAAGGAGCCCGTCAAAACCATTCGCGACACCGACGAGGAGGCGCGCCGCCTGGCGCGTCGCCTTGTCCGGGGGGCTCGGTTCGGCGCCATCGGCGTCCTTGAGCCGGAGACCGGATTTCCCTTCGCCAGCCGGGTGCTGACCGGCACCGACATCGATGGCGTTCCGGTGATACTGGTCTCTGCGCTATCGGTGCACACCGGCGCACTGACGGCCGATCCGCGCGCATCCCTGCTGTTCGGGGAACCGAAAAAAGGCGATCCCCTCGCCCATCCGCGGATCACCGTTCGCACCCGCGCCGAGCGCCTCGCCCGCGAGGATGTCGCCCATGGACGCCTGCGCGCACGTTTCATTGCCAGGCACCCCAAGGCCGCTCTCTACGCGGACTTTCCCGATTTCAGCTTTTTCAGGATGGTGCCCGAATCAGCCAGCCTCAATGGTGGCTTCGGAAGGGCCTTCCACCTCGACGCTTCCGACCTTTTGATCGCGTCACCGGCAGTCGAGGGGATCGCCGGGATCGAATCCGACGCCATTTCCCACATGAATGACGATCATCCCGACGCCGTTGATTCCTATGCCAGAATTCACGGAAAATCGAAAAAAACCGGGTGGAAAGTGTGTGGAATCGATTGTGCGGGGCTGGATCTCGCCCTCGGTGACGAGCTTTTGCGGGTCGAGTATGACGTTCCGCTCACAGACGCATCAAACTTGCGCTTCAAGCTTGCCGAACTCTCGCGTACGCTATGAAAAAATAGGGGTGTACATTAACCATTTTATGGTTGAAGTATGGTTGTCGAACTTTTTTGAGCATTTGCAGAATTTATTGAGACCGTCTTGAGCGGAGGGATTAGAGATAGCCATGATTGATACGCACCGTTTGGAAACCTACTCCGAAGAAGCAGCCGACCTTCTGGCGGCAATGGGCAATCAGAAGCGGATGATGATCCTTTGCAATCTGGCCAATGGCGAGATGCAGGTTGGTACGCTTGCAGAGAAGGTCGACCTGAGCCAGTCCGCGCTTTCCCAGCACCTGGCGAAATTGCGCACCCGGCAGCTGGTCAAGACCCGTCGCGAGGCGCAGGCGGTCTACTACTCGATCAATTCGGAGCCGGTCCTGCAGATGCTCAGGACACTGACCAGAATCTATTGCAACTGAGCTCACGAGTCTGATCCCGGAGTCGGTGCGCCGTTCGTTGCGGACGGCGCTTGACGATCCTGCATGCCGCGCCCCATATGAGGCGGGAAAGGATCTCCCTCATGACTATCTCACTACAGATCGACGGCATGCACTGCGACGGATGTGTCGGGTCCGTCAAAAAGGCGGCGGCGTCAGTGGACGGTGTTTCCAACCTCTCCTTGGATCTGGAGAGTGGAAAACTCACGGCTGACATTGCGCGGCCGGAGCTTGCCGAAACGCTCAGGCGCGTGATCGAGGATTGCGGGTTCGACGTGACCGGTGTGGCAGGCTGAGACCGGCCGGGTGACCGCCAAGCCTGACCATCTGACCTTCGACATTTCAGGCATGACCTGCGCAAGCTGTTCTGCCCGGGTGGAGAAGGTCTTGAGCCGCCAGCCGGGCGTTTCCGGGGCTCGCGTCAATCTGGCGCTGGAACGCGCCGATATCGAAGGCAGCGACCTCGATCCTTCCAGTCTCGCTGACGCCATCGGCAGGGCCGGGTTCGGCGCCGTGCTGCGCCGGGATGATTTCACCGCGCACCGCGATGCCGACGAGGCCCAGGCAGCGCTGCGGCGTGCCGATGAACGACAGACATTGCTGCGTCTGGTCACCTCCGCCCTGCTGACACTGCCCATCGTGATCGGCATGTTGCCGATGATGACAGGGCTTGGCGAGGCCTGGATCTCTCCCGCCTGGCAGGCATTGCTCGCAACCGGCGTGATGGCCATATCCGGAAGCCGGTTCTGGCGCGAGGCCTTTGGCGCGCTGCGCGGCGGGTCCGCCAACATGGCCGTGCTGGTAAGCCTTGGAACCGGTGCGGCCTACCTCTGGTCGCTGTGGGTGATGGTCGGCACTTGGGCCGATCCGCATGCGGGCCATGGCGATACGATGGCCTCGCATCTTCACTTTGAAGCGGCAGCCGTCGTTCTGACCCTCATCATGCTGGGCAAGTATCTCGAAGCGCGGGCCAAGTCAGGCGCTGCCGGCGCATTGCGCGCGCTCGGCCGGTTGCAGCCCGACACTGCAGATCTCAGGACCCCTGGCGGATCGATCAGCACGATTCCGGTCGAGCGCCTCGCCGCCGGCGATGTCATCGTGATCCGGCCGGGGATGAGGGTGGCCGCCGATGGCGTCATCCTGACCGGTCATTCCTCTCTCGATGAAGCCATGGTCACCGGCGAAAGCATGCCTGTCTCGCGCGGACCGGGAGACCCGGTCATCACCGGAACCACGAACAGCGAGGGCGTGCTCGAAGTCGAGGTCCGCGCGGTGGGATCCGACACCCGCCTTGCCCGGATGACCCGTCTGGTTGAGGACGCCCAGACCGGCCACGCTCCCGTTCAGAAACTCGTTGACCGGATCTCGGCGGTGTTCGTCCCCGTCATTCTTATCATCGCCCTGATCACCCTTGCCGGCTGGATGCTTGCGGGTGCGGGTTTTGAAGCGGCCATGGTGGCGGCCGTGGCGGTGCTGGTCATTGCCTGCCCCTGCGCGCTCGGCCTCGCCACGCCGACTGCACTGGTTGCCGGCACCGGCGCCGCTGCCCGGGCGGGTATCCTGATCAGGGACATCGAGACACTCGAGCGCGCCACCGATATTCGCCTGGTCGCCTTCGACAAGACCGGAACCCTGACCATGGGCACGCCCGAAGTGGCCGGGCTCAGTCCTGCAGAGGGCGCAAGCGAGGCGGAACTGCTGCAGCTTGCCGCATCGGTGGAGACCGGCAGCGAGCACCCGCTCGGCCGCGCCATCCTGAGCCATGCCGGGCAGCAAGGGGTCGTCATTTCCCAGGCAGACAACATCCGCGCTGTGCCCGGCCACGGGCTGGAAGGCACCGTTGACGGCCGGCTCGTCCGGGTTGGCTCCGAACGTTACCTCTCCGAAGCGGGCATCAAGACAGGCCGCGCCGGCAAAACCTTGGGGCAGGACCAGGCAGGAACCCTCGCCTGGGTCTCTTGCGGCGACCGGCTCGTCGGCGTGATCCGCCTGGCTGACAGGATCCGGCCGCAGACCCGAGAGGCTCTGGCGGAACTCTCATCGCGGGGTCTGGCCAGCGTCATGCTGACCGGCGACAATCAGGCCACAGCCCGGGCCATTGCCGCCGAGGCCGGAGTGAGCGATGTCCGCGCCGGTCTGCTGCCCGCTGAAAAACTCGATGTCATCCGCGAACTCGCCAGCAGCACCGGCGGGCATGTGGCATTTGTCGGAGATGGCCTGAACGATGCACCGGCGCTTGCCGCAGCCGATCTCGGAATAGCCATGGCCAGCGGATCGGACGCCGCCCGCGAGGCCGCCGCCATCACGCTGATGCGTCCGGACCTGCGCCTGGTGCCCGCGGCCCTCGATGTGGCTGCCAGGACCCGGCGCACCATCAGGCAGAATCTCGGCTGGGCCTTTGTCTACAATCTGATCGGAATCCCGCTGGCGGCATTTGGAATCCTGCCGCCCGTATTCGCCGGGGCGGCGATGGCCTTCTCTTCGGTCAGCGTCGTCACGAATTCGGCCCTGATGGCACGCTGGCGGCCGGGCTTTACAGACAACTGAGCGCCCGGTTCTCGGCTTGATTTTGCAGGACGCGGCAATTGCGCGACCAACGCCAGGCAATCACACTGATGTCCCGAGCAAGGCCAGTCATGGGATAAACAGCAAAAGACCCGCCTCCTGGAAGGCGGGTCTTTTTATGCTTGCTAGCTGATGCTGTGGGTCTTGATCAGAACTCTTCCCACTCGTCCTGTGCCACCGCGGCATTGCCCTGGCTGCGCATCTGGGGACGGGCCTGGCTGGACGCGGCAGCCGCAGGCTGACGCACTTGCGGCTGAGACGGCTGCGCCATCATCCTGGCTGTCTGATGCAGGGCTGCGGACTGGGCACTCGCCGATCCGTCGATCTTGAACTGGGAAATCAGCTCGCGAAGTTTTCCAGCCTCGGCCGCCAGTTCCGACGATGCGGCGTTGGACTGTTCCACCATCGCGGCGTTCTGCTGGGTGGTCTGGTCCATCGAGTTGACCGCCTGGTTGACCTCGGACAGTCCGGTCGACTGCTCCTTTGCCGATATCGCGATCGCGTCCATGTGCGTGTTCATGTCGGTAATGAAGCCGCCGATGGTGCGGAGCGCCTCGCTTGCCCGGCGCACCAGGTCGACACCGCTGGAAACCTCGGTAGAGGAGTTCTGAATGAGTTCCTTGATCTCCTTGGCCGCGTTGGCCGAGCGTTGCGCCAGTTCCCGCACTTCCTGGGCGACGACGGCAAAACCCTTGCCGGCTTCACCGGCACGTGCGGCCTCGACACCGGCGTTCAACGCAAGAAGGTTGGTCTGGAACGCAATCTCGTCGATGACCCCGATGATGTTGGAAATCTGCTTCGAGCTTTCCTCGATCCGGCGCATTGCGTCTTCTGCCTGACCGACCACTTCGGAAGACTGGTTGGCCGAGGAATTGGCCTGGGAGGCAACACCGCGGGCCTCTTCGGTGCGCTTGGTCGAGTTGACCACATTGGCGGTGATTTCCTCGACGGCAGCCGCGGTTTCCTCGAGTGCTGCGGCCTGGCGTTCGGTACGCTTGGACAGGTCGTCGGTGCCGTTGGCGATTTCGCGCGTTCCGGTTTCCATCATCGACACGCTGTCGGTGATGGATGCCATCGTCGTGCTCAACTGCTTGACCGACTGGTTGAAGTCGTGGCGCAGCGCTTCGAAGTCCGGTGCGAATGCCTCTTCGAGCTGGAAGGAAAGGTCGCCTGCAGCAAGTCTCTGCAAACCGGTTGCCAGACCGGACGTCGCGACTTTCAGGCGCGCGGCGGCATCGGCCTCGGCGCGTTCCTGCGCTGCGATGCGGTCGGCCTCGGCCTGCTTGCGGTTTGCTTCGGCTTCCGACTGCAAACGCTGGTTGGCAATACCGGCTTCGCGGAAGACCTGCATGGCTTCCGCCATCTTGCCGATCTCGTCCTTGCCGCCCTTTTCGATCTCTACATCAAGATCACCATTGGCGAGCTTCGCCGTGGCGTCGGCAAGACGGCCCAGCGGACGCGACACCAGCTGGAAGTTCATGAAACCCATGCCGGCGGCCATCAAGGCCACGAAGATCGAGGCCGCGAGGCTGATGAACTCGACAGCGCCAAGGGCCGACATCTGGTCACTTGAGGCAACAGCGCTTTTCTGTTGGATCGTGCTCACCAATCCACCAACCTTTGTGCCGAATTCGCCCAGAAGTTCCGAGCCTTCGCCGGTCAGTTCCAGCACGCGTGCCAGTTCGACGGTCATCGGATCACGCATCAGGCTGATCTGCCGTTCAACCACGGTCGTGCGCCATTCGTTGAGAACGGTTGCGGCTTCGCCGAGCACCGCCGTTTCACTGCTGGCATGCTCGGCGTAAAGTCCGTCGAGCTTGGTGAACTGTGCGTCGATCGCAGCACTGGTTTCCTGGTACGCGCTGACGAATTCGCGGTTGCCGGTCAGCAGGAAGTTCTTCACATGAAGATTGGCCTTGTTCACCTGGGTATTGAGGCCTGCCGTTTCCGCCAGCAGCTCACTCATCGTCTGGCTGTGCTTAACCAGCTCGTTCGCGGTCAGGGCCCGCATGTAGATCAGGCTGGAAGCGCCGATCGCGATGAACGCAAGGATGGCGAAAGCCGCAAATCCCTTCGTGCTGACGGAGATGTTCTTGAGCATGTTAAACGTCCTGTTGGGTCTGGGGTGGCGCGGCTTGAAGTGTCAGAAATGTGATGACGCTTCGTACCCGTGCTTGGTCACGCGCCGGCGGCGACACGCCGCTGGAGTTCTGTCAGATTGACTTCCATTGTCACGGCCCCGATGGATTCGCCGTTGTCGGTGATCGTGAAGCTGACCTGGCCGCGCCAGATCTTGTTCCCGTCATCCCACTCAGGTTCATCGATAAACAATGCATCACTGGAAACGTCATAGGTTTTCTGGAACTTGGCCTCGTCACCCTGCCAGAAGTCACCCGTGATCGAGCTCTGACCGACATTCAGGCCGTTGTGGTCCATGACGAAGATTTCGGCATACAAACCAAGCGATTGTCCCTGCAGCCGGGTGAGGTACACCGACAGCGGATTGGACAGCGTGGCGGCGATCAGCGGCTTGTCATCGCTCTCGCGCTCTTCGCGCCATTGGGTATCAAGAGCGTCAATCTGGTCCTGCGGAAGCTTCTTGAGACGCTCATTCTGCGCACCGATCGAAATTCGCACGATATCCGTCTCTATCCAGCTGCGCATCTCGTCCACCACTGAAGCGGTAATGAGGCTGTTTATATCTGGTTTGGCGGGTTCCGCGGATGCGGGCGAGATCAGCGCACAAATGGCGGCTGCGGCAAGTATACTTCTCGAAAAGCCCATGATTGTCTCCTTTTGTACAACTTCTGGACCAACTCCTTTAAAACATGGTTAAGCACTAATTTTTTTATTAGAGATTCATGAAAAGACAAACATGGCCGGCTTCGTGATCCGCAGCTGTGATATCGCGGCCAACCGGGCAGACACGCGACCGCTCATGCGAACAACGCATCCGGACCGACAGACAGACGGGCGTTATCCGGCGAGAATAACGCCCGTCAAGCGACGGCAGGGAATCCCTGCCATGCCGCCGGTCGCTGGGGAAAATGACCACCCAATCTTGCACCGGCCTTACCTTGCAGACGACCACACTTGTCGTGGCGCGCACACCGTGCCAATGGAAGGCGCATGCGAGAAGGACTTTCCATGAAGCACAAGATCATAATCGACACAGATCCAGGCATCGACGATGCCATGGCGATTGCCTACGCCGTGGCCCACCCCGACCTTGAGCTTGTGGCGCTGACCACCATTTTCGGCAATGTCCGGACCCACGAGGCGACCCGCAACGCCCTGGCCCTGCTCGACCACTGGGGTGTTGCAGCCGACGTGGCAGAAGGGGAGCACGCACCGGTTTCCATGCCTGCCAATGAACCAAGCTATCTGGTGCACGGCCGCAACGGCTTTGGCGAGGTTGATATCCCGGCCTCCAGCCGCAGCAAGCATGCCCTTGATGCCGTCGATTACATCATAGAGGCAACCAAACGACATCCGGGCGAGATCTCGATCTGCGCCGTCGGACCCCTGACCAACCTCGCCCGGCTGCTCGAGCGTGATCCGGGCGTAGTATCGCGCGTCAAGTCCGTTATCGTGATGGGTGGTGCCGTGCATCGCAAGGGCAATGTCACGCCCATGGCCGAAGCCAACTTCTGGAATGACCCGGACGCGGCAGATGCAGTCCTGGCGGCATCCTGGCCGCTGGTCCTTGCCCCGCTTGACTGCACCATGCCGGTGGTGTTCACGCCCGATTTCATGCAGGCCCTGGCAAGGGAAAACCCGACACTGGGAAAACCGCTCGCAGCCATGGCCGAATTCTATGCCCGGTTCTACCGGTCGCATCTGGGTATCGGCGGCTGTGTACCGCATGATGTCATGGCCCTGTCCTGGCTGACGGTTCCCGGCGCCTTCCGGCTGCAAAAGGGCGCGCTCGCCGTCATCACCGAAGGCCCCGCCATTGGCCAGACCCTGTTCCAGGCTGCAGGCACCCAAAGCCGCGCCCGTTGCTTTGATGGAAGACCGAACCATATGGTGATGGTCGACACGGACCCGGAAATGTTCATGGCCGACTACATGATGGTGATGACGCGCCACGCCGGCTGAATCCGTTCCGGTCGGCTGCGCCAGAGGAGCAGCGATTTGGACAGTTGGAAAAGCGATGGTCTGGCCGTGGTCGTCGGCAGCAGCGGCGGCATCGGCGCTGCGGTGATCGACGCCTTGCGCCAAAGCGGCGGCTTCGCCGAAATCGTGGGGTTTTCCCGCGGATCCCAGCCAGGACTTGATCTGCTCGATGAGCAGAGCATCTTCGAGGCGGCGAACACCATCAAGGCAAGGCAATCCGAACTTCGGCTGGTCTTCGATGCCACCGGTTTCCTGCATGGTGACGGGCTGTCTCCGGAAAAGGCGCTAAGCGCCGTCACGCCCGATCATCTGGCGCATGCCTTTGCGGTCAACACCATCGGGCCCGCACTGCTGATGAAGCACTTCCTGCCGCTGTTGCCCAGGCAGGGAAAATCGGTGTTTGCAAGCCTTTCCGCCAAGGTCGGATCGATCGGCGACAACCAGCTCGGCGGCTGGTACAGCTACCGCGCCTCCAAGGCGGCACTCAACCAGCTGGTCCACACCGCCGCGATCGAGCTGGCGCGGCGCAGACCCGAAGCCGTCTGCGTGGCGCTGCATCCCGGCACGGTCGATACCGGATTGTCGTCCGATTTCGCCAAGTCCGGGCTGAGCGTGCAGCAACCGGCAGACGCTGCCGCCCGCCTTCTGAGCGTCCTCGATCGCCTGACGGCTGCCGACACCGGCGGTTTCTTCGATTACCGGGGCGATCCGCTGCCCTGGTGATCGCCGGGTTTGGCCGACTGCATCGCCAGTCGGATCCGGCCTTTACCCGGTTTTCACCAGCCTTGGCCTATAAGCGGGCATGACCGAGAACACGACCATCCGCTGGGGCATTGCCGGCACCGGAACAATTGCCACGCAATTCGCCTCCGACATCGGCTTTGCCAGGGGGGCAACCTTGTCCGCCGTCTGCTCGCGCGATCTGGCGAAGGCACGGCAATTCGCCGTTCGTCATTCCGGCGTGGCTTCATTCGGCTCCCTGCAATCGATGATCAGTTCGGGCGAAATCGATGCGGTCTACATCGCCACCCCGAACGCGGTCCATCTCGCCCAGACGCTCGAATGCATTGCGGCGGGCATCCCGGTCCTGGTCGAAAAACCCCTGACCGCCAGCCTCGGCGAAGCCCTGGAGATCGAGAAGGCGGCCCGGGCTGCCGGAAGCTTCGTCATGGAGGCCTTGTGGAGCCGCTACCTTCCAGCCATCACCAATCTGCGCAGAGCCTTGCGCGATGGCCGGATCGGCACCATCCGCAAGCTCGAAGCGGATCTGGCCTGGAAGCACGACTACGATCCCGAAAGCCGCTTCTTCGACAAGTCCCAGGGCGGCGGCGCGCTTCACGACCTGGGGATCTACGCGATCTCACTGGCACGGTATCTTCTCGGCGACCCTGTAAGCGCCGACGCATCCTGGCGCGCCGCGCCCTCGGGTGTCGACATCGCATCGACCCTGCACATGCGCTTTTCAGGCGCCGAAGCCGAGATCCGCTGCGGTTTTAACCGACAGGGCTCGAACCGGCTCCTCATCGAGGGCGACAAGGGCGTGGTGGTGATCGCCGCTCCCTTCATCAAGGCAGAACGCTTTACGGTCTACCCCTCGCGCCGTCTCGCTGATCTGCTTGAACCCGGCGGCAACAGCTTGCCTGAAAAGCTGCGCCGCAAAATCTTCACCCGCTTGCCGCTGCCGGGCGTGGAGCGGCATGTTCACGGCTTTCAAGGCTCAGGTCTGCAGTTCGAAATCGAAGCCGCGTCCAGCGCCATCCGCCAGGGCCTCGGCGAGGAACCCGACAACCGCCTCGAGGACGCCATTGCCGCGCTGCGCGTCATCGACGCCGTGTTGGCCAAGCCCCCAGCGGCGCAAGACACCGCTGCCTGATTTCAAGGCCGCTAGAAATCGGAGCGCGGCCTGAAGTGACCCGCACCTTCGTTCAGTGTCAGCGCCAGTTCCGTCAGGTGCAGGGCTCGTCGGCCTGAAAAGAACGGCACCTGCCCGTTCGCAAGATCCGCCGCCATGGCGGCAATGCCCCGGGCAAAATCGATCTGCGAGGGAAACGAGGCAAGCTTGCCCGCCCTTGCCGGAGCCGGATAGGCAACAGGGCGCCCATGGGTCAGCCGCAACGGCAACACCCGTCCGCGTTTGCGTTCGAACCTGCCCGCAAGCCTTTGCAGCAGTGGCCGTTTTTCGTCAAAGCGGCTGAGATGCACCGGCGAGCGGTCATCCCACAGGTCCCGGACCACGATGGTCCCCTGCTCGCCGACAATGGTCAGCGACCGGTCGCGCGGTGCCGCAAGGCCGCAGGTCAGGCGCGCGGTCACGCCGGAGCGAAACGACAGGCACCCAACGGCGAAATCCGGGGCCATCGCGATGCCCGCGGCTCCCGGCCCCTTGTCCGGGAATGTCAATGCGGAGAAGGCCTGGCCTTCCTCAACGGCGCCGAACAGCGACACCAGCCAGGACAGGCCATAGCCCGCGTGCTCGAGCGTGCAGCCGACTTCGAACTCGTGCAGACCCGGCCATTTTGCCCCAGACAACGAGCGCCACTCCGTCCAGTTGTCCTTGAACACCGGCCCGTCTTCCATCTCCGCATAGGCCAGCCGTGGCTGACCGATGCGCCCGTCGGCAATCAGGCCCGCGACAATCTGCTGTGCATCGGAAAGCCCGTTGGCCGGAGCGCCGCAGACCGTCAACCCCAGGCGCTCGGCAAGCTCGATAACTTCGCGGGCTTCCTCGAACGTCATGCCCAGCGGTTTTTCGCAATAGACATGCTTGCCCGCATTCAGCGCCGCGCAGTTCAGCGCGAAATGGCTTTCGGGTGTGGTCAGATTGACGATGATCGCGGTCTCGCCATCGCGCAGGCATTCGTCCAGCGAACCGTAAGCCCTGACATCGTGAAAACGGCAGAATTCGGCAAGCCGCGGCGCATCGTGATCCCAGACCCCGGCAAGGCCGAGCTCGGGATGGTTGGCAAGCGTCGTCATGTAGTAGTCGGCGACGAAGCCGGCGCCGACAAGTGCAATCTTGGTCATGGGTCCCCAGGTCCCGGCCTGCTGTCGCCACCAGGCTAGCAAGGCCGCGTTAAGATGCGGTTGCCTTCATTTCTGTCGAAACTGCAAAGCTCATGGAGCATCGGCCAGAAAGGATGCGATCCAGGCCAGCGGCGCATTCCAGTTGATGGCGATTTCGTTGGTTGAAAACGACCGTGAATCATCGACATAACAGGCCTGTGGCGCACATCCGGAGAGTTTGCGGATGGCATAGTCATCGGCGAGCCCGCTGTTGGGTCCGCCCGCCAGCGCTCCCTTCGGAACAGCCGGATAGGATGGATCGACGGAGGCGGCAAACATGTTGGAATACTGCCGCTGGGCATAGAGCGTGCCGTAGCCGGTCACGTAGGAAATCCCCAGCGCGTTGCGCCCGAGAATGTAATCCATGCTTTCGCGCACCGCCTGCAGATAGCGCCGGTCGCCGGTGATGTCATAGGCCGTGGCGACAACAATCATGTTCTGGATCACCGACTGGTTCGAGCCCCAGCCAAATCGCTCGGGAGCGTACATAAAGCCGAAGGCTTCCTTGCGCTGGTCCCTCATGGAGGCTTCCGCCGCGTCCCGGACGGAAACCTGGACCGCCTTGAGATCCCGCTTCGGCAGCGCGGAGGGCACCGACGCAAGCTGCAGGCGCGCAAGAGCGGCCACCGAACGCCAGTCGAAGCCGTGCTCCTGGAACAGCGGCCCCGACCAGTGCGGCGACGCCTTGGCGCGCTCGAGCCAGACCGGATCGCCGGTGCTCAGGTACAGCTCCACGGCGGCCCAGTAGAATTCGTCGGAGACATCATCATCCTGGTAATCGCCGCCACCGAAGCTGCCGTCGGTGTAGGGCGCATAAAGCGCCGGATTTGCTTCCGCGGCGCGGTAGGCGCGAACCGCGGCGGCAAGCAGTGTTTCCGCGTATGGGCGATCAAATCCGGCAAACAGCCGCGCCCCTTGTGCCGCAGCGGCCGCCAGGTTGAGAGTGGCGGCTGTCGATGGCCGGTGCAACACCCGGAGCTCGCGGTCGCGGTGCGGCAGGACCGGCCCCACCGTCCAGCGGTTGCCGTGCACCTTGTGATGCGCCATGCCCGCCTGAGGCTCGCCCTCGGGAACCGTCATCGACAGCAGGAAATCAAGCTCCCAGCGCGCCTCATCGAGGATGTCCGGAACACTGTTTCCCGCTTCGGGTATGAGGGCCAGCCCGTCCGCAAGCGCCGGGGACGAGGCACGGCTGTGATGAAGCGCCCGCTCATAGGTTCCAAGCAGCTGCGCTGCGGCGATACCGCCATTGACCACATATTTGCCGAAGTCGCCTGCGTCATACCAGCCGCCGGCGACATTGAGCTTGTAGCCGCAGCTCCACGCCTCGCCGTAGACCTTGCGCGCCGTGCGGGTATCGACGCAGCCCACCGACGTGTCGCCCCGGTTGGGCGCCTTGCCCAGGTGCCCCGCCGGACGGCCATAGCCCTGCCCGGCCAGTTCCTCGCGGATTTCGATGCCGCTGCGCACCTTGTAGAAATAGCCGAGCGCATCGCGGCGCAGCTGGCCATAGGCCGTATCCGAAACCGAGAACGGCGGGCTGACGTCGTCGCCGACCACCAGCCGGTAGCCGTCGCCAGGGGTCCTCATGCCGCTGAAATCGATGATGTGCACATCAAGGCCCGAGGAGGGATTGCGGCCTTCGGGCCTGCTGAACCCGGATGCGACGGTCTCGCCAGAGGCGGCAATCATCCGCCATTCGACCCGCGCCTTGTCCTTGCGCACCAGGGTGGCGTGCTTGGGGCCGTCAGGGAAATAGGCGAACTGGTTGACGCGGATCGCAGACAGCGCGCCCGAAGCTGTGTCGGCCTCCGGCTCCTGGCCGGACTGCAGCGAGGCCGCGTGCAGACAGAACCGCCACGGCGTATCCGACCCACCGAGCTGAAAGACCAGCTGGGCGCTTGCATGGCTCTCGGCAGCGGTGAAGTCTTCGCTCAGCGTCTGCTGGCCACCGCGAATGCTGCGCGTGATCTCGCCTTCCGCGGTCCATGGCTCCTCGGCCTTCTGCGCCAGCGCGCGCATCGGCCCGCCCGGATCGCCCGACACCGTGATCGACAGACGGTACCGCTCGCCCTTTGTCAGGCTGAGCCCGTTGAACCCGAGGATCGCATCCCAGGGCTGGGCTGCCCCGCCGGCCACCTGACCGCACAGCGAACCGGGCCGGTACTCGGCCTTTACGTTCGGAGTGGCCCACCATTCGCCGGCAAGCGTCGATTGGCCAAAGGCCGGATCAGGCAGCATTTCATCGGCTGCAGCATGTGCGGGAATGGCGGGGACCGCCAGCAAAGCAAGGAGGCCCGTCATGGCCCTGAGGTGCGTCATCGCTGTTTCCGGATTTTTTGATCGGAAAATGTGGCTGCCCTGATGGCCGCCATGGCTAAGCTCTTGCAACAAAATTAGGGTGTTGCCGTGAACAAAGGCTTAATTGCGCTCCCTCCCCCGACTTTCCATGCTTTCAGCCCTCCAGTCCGAGAAAGGCACGGCAGAGCGGATGCTCCGGATCGGAGAGCCCGTCAATCACGTCGAAATGGTGCTTGCCGGCTTCTTCGCAGATCTGCATCGGGGTCTCGAACCCGCGCCACATTTCGTAAAGCGCCCGGTTCTGCCGGACGAATTCCGGCCGCTCGTCGGCCCCCACCCAGGCCATCACCGGGATCGGCGCCAGCGGAGCGAGCAGCACCGGGCTTTCCGTTTGTGCTTCGGCCGCATCGGTATTCAGGATGTCGTTCATCTCGGTGCGCATCAGCGGACGCAGATCGTGAACGCCGGAGATCGAGGTGACTCCAACGATGCGGCTGAGGACTTCCGCTGGCAGCAAGGGGGTTCCGCTGATCATCCGGGTCACAAGCTGGCCGCCGGCGGAATGGCCGGTAAGCCGGATCGGGCCGGTCACCTCCTGTGCCGCTGCACCGATGGCCGCGGCAATTTCCCTGGCAATCCCGGAAATGCTGTTGTCCGGGCAGAGCGTATAGCTCGGCATCGCCACCGCATACCCATGCGCCAGCGGCCCCGAGGCCAGATGCGACCAGACCGACTTGTCAAACGCTTTCCAGTAGCCGCCATGGACAAACACCGCCAGGCCCTTGGGCGTGCCTTCAGGCAGAAACAGGTCGAAACGATTGCGCGAAGCCGGCCCGTAGGCGAGATCCAGTCGCGCCCTCCCCGCATTTTTCAATTCGTCCCGAAAGCTCTCCGCCATCGCCGTCCAACGAGGTGGAAAATCAGCTGCACCGGGGATATGGGCTCCATTCGCATAGGCATCGTCGTAGTCCGTAATTGGGTAATCAGTCACTTCAGGCTCCTTGGTTCTCAGCATATTTACCGGGCTTCAGCCGAAGCGCAATGTTGACAGTAAAAGTCAAATTTTGATCAATTGATAAAAAATTTGACCTTTTGATAAAACCGTTTCATTCTTTCAAAACTGCGGCGGCAAGGGCACCGGTGAGTTGCCCAAAAAAGACCGCAGACGAGGTTCTCGCAACGAGAGGGGTTCTGATGACTGTGTCCGAGACGAGCGATGTGAAGGCGAACCGGCTTTCCAGCGCCGAATATGCCGACAATTTTTCCGACATCCATCCTCCATTGACGCCGCACGAGGCGCTCGTGGAAGCCGACAGATGCTATTTCTGTTACGATGCGCCGTGCATGACCGCCTGCCCGACGTCCATCGACATTCCGATGTTCATCCGCAAGATCCAGGCCGGCAATCCGGTCGGCTCCGCAAAGACCATCTTCGAGCAGAACATCATGGGCGGCATGTGCGCCCGGGTCTGCCCGACCGAAACCCTTTGCGAAGAAGTCTGCGTGCGCGAGACCGCTGAAGGCAAGCCGGTCAAGATCGGTCTGCTGCAGCGCTACGCGACCGATACCTTCATGGAACGCGAACAGTCCCATCCCTTCACCCGGGCAACCCCGACGGGCAGGAAGATCGCCGTCATCGGCGCCGGCCCCGCGGGCCTGTCCTGTGCGCACCGGCTGGCAACACTCGGCCACGACGTCACCGTCTACGAGGCCCGAGAGAAAGCCGGCGGCCTCAACGAGTACGGCATCGCCTCCTACAAGACCACCAATGACTTTGCCCAGGACGAGGTCGACTTCATCCTCCAGATCGGCGGCATCACCATCGAGAATGGCAAGGCGCTCGGCCGCGATGTCACGCTCGAGCAGCTGACCGCGGATTTCGACGCGGTGTTTCTCGGCGTGGGATTGCCCGGCGTCAATGCGCTCGGCGTTGACGGCGACGACGCGGCCGGCGTGATCGACGCCGTCGATTTCATCGGTGTCCTGCGCCAGGCAGATGATCTTTCACTGCTCGAGGTCGGCCGCAGGGTCGTTGTCATCGGCGGCGGCATGACCGCGATCGATGCCGCCATGCAGGCCAAGCTGCTGGGAGCCGAGGAGGTCACTGTCACCTACCGCCGCGGCCAAGAGCACATGAATGCCTCGCTCTACGAGCAGGAACTGGCCCAGACCCACGGTATCGCCATCCGCCACTGGCTGATGCCGAAGAGCCTTGAAGTTTCGGGTGGCGCTGTCTCGGCGATCACGCTTGAAAAGACTGCGCTCGATGCATCAGGCAAGCTTGCCGGCACCGGCGAGACCGTCACCATCCAGGCCGACCAGGTCTTCAAGGCCATCGGCCAGACCCCGGATGCCGGCCCCCTTGCAGGCGTTTCGATCACCCTCGAGAAAGGCCGCATCAGCGTCGATGAAAACCGGCGGACCTCGCATCAGAAGATCTGGGCCGGCGGCGACTGCGTCGCCGGAGGCGAAGATCTCACCGTGGTCTCCGTCGAAGACGGCAAGATCGCCGCTGAAAGCATTCACAAAGCCCTGATGGCTTGAGGAAGGAAAAGATATCATGGCTGACCTTTCCACCAATTTTCTCGGTATCAAATCACCCAACCCTTTCTGGCTGGCTTCTGCGCCGCCGACCGACAAGGCCTACAATGTCGAGCGCGCCTTTGAAGCCGGCTGGGGCGGCGTCGTCTGGAAGACGCTCGGAGAAGCCGGCCCGCCGGTCGTCAATGTCAACGGCCCGCGCTACGGCGCGATCTGGGGACCGGATCGCCGTCTGCTGGGTCTCAACAACATCGAGCTGATCACCGACCGCGATCTCGAGATCAATCTGCGCGAGATCACGGAGGTCAAGAAGCGCTGGCCCGACCGGGCGATGATCGTGTCGATCATGGTGCCGTGCGAGGAGGCAAGCTGGAAGGCCATTCTTCCGCGCGTCGAGGACACCGGCGCCGATGGCATCGAGCTCAATTTCGGCTGTCCGCACGGTATGAGCGAACGCGGCATGGGTGCGGCCGTCGGCCAGGTGCCCGAATACATCCAGATGGTCGCCGAATGGTGCAAGCAATATTCGAAAATGCCGGTGATCGTGAAGCTGACGCCCAACATCACCGACATCCGCTATCCGGCGCGCGCTGCAAAGGCAGGTGGTGCCGACGCGGTATCGCTGATCAACACCATCTCCTCCATCGTTTCGGTCGATCTCGACAATTTCGCGCCGATGCCGACGATCGACGGCAAGGGCTCGCATGGCGGTTATTGCGGTCCTGCGGTCAAGCCGATCGCCCTCAACATGGTGGCCGAGATTGCCCGTGACGCCGAAACCCGCGGCCTGCCGATCTCAGGCATTGGCGGCGTCCAGACATGGCGTGATGCGGCGGAGTTCATTGCGCTCGGTTGCGGCACGGTTCAGGTCTGCACCGCAGCGATGACCTACGGCTTCAAGATTGTCCAGGAAATGGCCCAGGGCCTGTCCGACTGGATGGACGAGAAGGGCTATGAGACCATTGCCGACTTCCAGGGCCGCGCGGTACCGAATGTCACCGACTGGCAGTATCTCAACCTCAACTACATCACCAAGGCGAAGATCGACCAGGACCTGTGCATCAAGTGCGGCCGCTGCCACATCGCCTGCGAGGACACCTCGCACCAGGCAATCACCTCGATGGTCGATGGCGTCCGGCATTTCGAGGTGATGGACGACGAGTGCGTCGGCTGCAATCTCTGCGTCAATGTCTGCCCTGTCGATGATTGCATCACCATGGTGCAGATGACCGAGGGATCGGACCCGCGGACCGGCCAGTCGATCAACAATGACTACGCCAACTGGACCACACACCCCAACAACCCGATGGCAAAGCAGGCAGCCGAATAGCGCCTGCCATTCCAGTTGCTCACGAAAAGCAGACCGGCCGGGAACAACGGCCGGTCTTTTTTGTGAAGTAATGCCGGTGCATCCGGCCGTTCGACGTCGGTGCAGGTGATAAAACCACCTGATTGGTTGTCTGGAAGTCAGCCAGTTGCTAACAAAGTTCCAGGGACTGTCTACTGCCTTGGGGATAATCATGAGACTGTATTCTGTACTTGCTCTTCTTGCCTGTCTGGTGCTGGCCTCATGCCAGACCATGTCCAAGGAGGAGTGTGCGGTTGCCGACTGGCGCGTGATCGGCGAACAGGATGGTGCCGCCGGCTATAATCCGCAGGATCGCTTTGCGCGGCACGTCAAGGCCTGCACCAGAGCCGGTGTCGCTGCCGACCAGACCGCCTGGTATCAGGGTTATCAGCAGGGCCTGCCCCGCTACTGCACACCGCTCAACGGCTTGAGTGTCGGCAGCCAGGGCAAGACCTACGCCAATGTCTGCCCCGTCAATCTCGAGACAGGCTTCCGCGAAGGCTACGAACTCGGACGTCTGCACCATGAGAAGAAGCGCGAGATCTCCAGTCGGGAATCGCGCATCCGCAGCCTTGAGCAATCCATCCGCGACGATGAGAAACTGTTGGCTGAAGGCACCGAGGACCGCCGCGCGGTGGAACGGCGGATAGATGACAACCGCCGCACCATCCGGGATCTCGATCGCGACATCGGCCGGATGGAATCCGATCTGCGCCGCATCGAGGACGACATGGAGGATTTCCGTTACCGCGTGGTACCGTTCTCGCAAGGCTAGGACCTGCCGCCTTGTCTCCGTATTCTCTTTCACATGGGTTTTCGCTCCGCGCGATGGCGCCTGCCGGCTGACCGGAACCCCAACTGCTCGGCACGTCGTTGTGGCGCTGCACAAAACACATGATTACCGGGTCTGCGTATGCGTAACACTGACACTCTGCCGACGGTTCGCCGGATCACCCTGGCACTGCTTCTCATCCTTGGATCACTGCTGCAGGGATGCACGGGAATCGGGACTACCGACAAAGGTGTGAAACCCGCCAGGGCAAGCCTTCAGGCCTGCTGCACCAGCATGGAAGACTATCCGCGCTGGTATGTGGACATGGCGCGCACCGTCGCCCCGGCGCTCGGCACCGTGTTGAGCCATGTGTCCTGGCGCAGCGGCTATCTCAGGTCAAAGCAGGCCGCGCAGGAAGCGGTCATGGACGTCCTGCAGCCGCTCGACATCGTTCTGGTCAGTTCCAAGGGAAAACGCTCGGGCCAGATGATTCCGGGACTCTTCGGCCATGCCGCGATCTATCTCGGCACCGAACAGGAACTGCGGCACCTTGGCATCTGGTCTGCGCCGGAAGTTGAACCGCACCATGCGAAGATCCGCGCCGGTCATGTCTTCATCGAGGCAGATGCCGAGGGCGTGCATCTGTCGAGACCCTCCATCGTCCTCAATACCGATGCGGTCGCAGTCCTGAGGCCGCGAATTGCCAATATTGAGCGGCGCCGCAGGACAGCGGTCGATTTCTTCGCGGCCATGGGGATGAAGTTCGACTTCCTGTTCGACGTCGATTCCCCCGACTGCACCTTCTGCACCGAACTCATCCACAGGACCATGCCGCAGCTCGACCTGCCGATCATGGAAATCTACGGCGTCCGGACCATCATGCCCGACAGTGTCGCCGTTGCAGCCATCCGCAGGCGCGGCGGCACCCTCGCCTTTGTCGGATATGTCAAAGCCGACCGCTCCAAATGGAAGCAGGGCTCGATCCGTGAACTGGCAAACGACATCGGCAGCCATTGGGCCGATCGCCAGCGTTAGACTGTGGCCGGCTGCTCGCCCGCGATGCCGCGCATCGCCAACGGTTTCTGCCCGTAGTGCTGCCGAAAGGCCCTGGCAAAACCCTCCGGGGACCGGTAGCCGTAGCGCCGCGCGACAGCCTCGACCCGGTCTCCCTTCTGTAGGTCCTGCCGGGCCAGCGTCAGCCGCCAGCGCCTGAGATAGGCCGCCGGTGTTTCGCCGACCACCGCAACAAAGGTCTCGGCGAAACGGCTGAGCGAGAGCCCCGCGATGACCGCGAGATCGTCATTGCGCCAGTCCCGTCCGGGATTGCCGTGAATGGCGACGATCGCCCGGTTCAACCTTGCATCCGAAAGCCCCGAGAGCAGACCCGGCCGTGTCGAGCCAGCTTCGATTTGCGCCCGCAGCAGCCGGACCACCATGACTTCGCCAAGCCGGTTGACGACCGAAGCGGACCCGCAACGCGCCGCCGCGAGTTCCGAGTGCATCAGCCGGACGAGACTGAACGCTTCCGCATCCGCGGAGAGGTCAAAGCAGATCCTGTCGGGCAGTGCCGACAGCAGCGGATTTGACGCTCCGCCCCACGCGACGGCGGCAGCGAACAGGACCGTGTCCGGGTCAAGGTCAGCCCCGACGCCGGCACCACCAAACCAGACAACACCGGGAGTGCCGTCTTCGCGGCCGGTTACCACCATCGTTGCCGCGGCCAGGGCCACGGGCTTCACTTCCAGCGTGAAGCGCTCCATCAGCGTTGTCAGTCTGTCCATTTGGCTCATGTCGGCGTTTCGGTCAGTTTAATCGGATTTTTTTGACTTTATTTCCGCTATGCTGAAATCACAACCCCGATGTGAAAGGCTTTACCCATGCTGCTTCCCCGCCAGAAAACCCCGGATCTTAAACTCCCGACGCTCGATCACGGCGAATTCGACCTGACCACCGATGCGTCGGATCGTGGCACGGTGATCTGCTTTTACCGCGGGCTGCACTGCCCGATCTGCGCCACCTACCTCACCGAGTTTCAGAAACGGGTTGCAGATTTTGCCGAGCGCGGCGTGGCCACGATCGCCATCAGTTCCGACGGCGAGGAACGCACCCGCCAGATGGCTGAGAAGATTGGTGCCGACACGCTCCGGTTCGGCTACGACCTGCCCTTGGCCAAGGCGCGCGAATGGGGGCTCTACATTTCCACTTCGCGCGGCAAGACTTCGATCGGCATCAAGGAGCCTGCGTTGTTCTCCGAACCCGGCCTGTTCATGGTCACCCCGCAGCAGACGCTGTACTACGGCTCCGTGCAAACCATGCCGTTCGTCCGCCCGCATTTCTCGGAACTGGTCGGCGCACTCGATTTCGCCATCAAGAACGACTACCCGGCGCGCGGCGAATACACCGGCGCGGTATAATCCCGTCCAGGGATGAATGACGGCGCTAGATCGAGCGCTGGTTGACCCGCAGGGAAAGCGCCTCGGCGCTTTCCACCCGTTCGGAGTAGCGGTCGACGAGATATTCCGACCGTCCGCGCGTCAGCAGGGTGAACTTCATCAGTTCCTCCATGACATCGACCATGCGGTTGTAGAACGGTGACGCTTTCATCCGCCCTTCCTCGTCGAATTCCGCGAACGCCTTGGGCACCGATGACTGGTTCGGGATGGTGATCATCCGCATCCAGCGGCCCAGAACCCGCATCTGGTTGAGCGTGTTGAAGCTCTGCGATCCGCCGCTGACCTGCATCAGTGCCAAAGTCCGCCCCTGAGTTGGCCGCACGCCGCCGATCGGCGCCAGTGGCAACCAGTCGATCTGCGTCTTCATCACCCCGGTCATCGCACCGTGCCGCTCCGGCGAACACCAGACCTGGGCTTCCGACCACAGCGACAGCTCGCGCAGTTCCAGGACCTTGGGATGGCCTTCCGCCTCGTCGGAGACGAGAGGCAACCCGGCGGGATCAAATATTTTGACCTCGGCGCCGAGTGCTTCGAGCACGCGCTTGGCTTCCAGTGTCAGGAACCGTGAATAGGATCGCCCCCTGAGCGACCCGTAAAGCATCAGCACCCGCGGCGGGTGGCCGGGCTCGCCCGGCAGTGAAAGCGTATCCAGGTCCGGACGCTGAAAGCTGTCCGGCTCGATGTTCGGCAGGTCCTTGGTCATGGGGCGGTAATCACCTCTCCGTCTTCCTTGGTGTAGGTGGCGCCGGGCGCGACATCGAGAAGCGCAAAGACCGCCTCCGATGGACGGCAAAGCGCTACCCCCTTCCGCGTGCAGACGATCGGTCGGTTGACCAGAACCGGATGCTCGAGCATTGCATCCAGGATCACCTCATCGCTGACCGTCGGATCGGTCAATCCCAGCTCCTCCGCCGGAGACTTCGACACCCTCAGCGCCTCACGCGGGGTCAGGCCGGCGGCGGCAAACAGGGCCTGCAATTGCCCGCGGGTCCAGCCGGTCTTGAGATATTCGATGACCACTGGTTCGCCGGCAAACGCCCTGATGATTTCAAGCACGTTGCGCGACGTCCCGCATCCGGGATTGTGGTAGATGACAATGCTCATGATCGGCTCCTGCACCATTGGCGTTGATCGGGTCGCCTTAGCGCATGCGGCGGGACAATGCCAGACTTATATCAAGCATTCTTGATAGCTCAATCGCGGGCAGCCCCCTGTCCGGACCGCCTGTCCCGATTTTCCAGGCGCCGGGGATCCCGGCAACTGATCGCGCAGGAACCCGGCCCGGCATCTTGATTACCCGCGCCATCAATTGCACAAGGTTGACCGGACAAAGGAGACCATCATGAGCATTGATCTGACCGGCAAGACTGCATTGATCACCGGCGCCAGCCGCGGCATTGGCGAGGCAGCGGCCCGCATTCTCGCAGGCTATGGCGCCAATGTCGTTCTCGCGGCGCGGTCGAGTTCCGACACCGCCCGGATTGCGGCCGACCTTGGCGAAAGGGCGCTTGCCGTAACCTGCGACGTGGCAGATTACGGCGATCTCGACGCCGCGGTGTCAAAGGCGGTGGACCGTTTCGGCAGCCTCGACATCCTTGTCAACAATGCCGGCGTGATCGACCCCATCGCCCGGATCGAGGAGTCCGACCCTGAAGCCTGGGACCAGGTCGTCGATATCAATTTCAAGGGCGTCTACCATGGTCTCCGGGCTGCGATCCCGGTGATGAAGCGTGGGGGCGGCGGCGTCATCATCAACATCTCCTCGGGAGCTGCCACCGGTGCGCTTGAAGGCTGGAGCCATTATTGCGCCACCAAGGCCGGGGTCCTTTCGCTCACCCGCTGCGCCCATGTGGAATGCGCGGCCGACAATATCCGTGTGGTCGGCCTCTCGCCGGGCACCGTGGCCACCGACATGCAGCGCTCGATCAAGGACTCCGGCGTCAATCCCGTGAGCCAGCTCGACTGGTCCACGCACATCTCGCCCGAATGGGTCGGCGAAGCCATCGCCTGGCTCACCACGGACGCGGCGCGCCCATATGATGGCGATGATTTCTCGTTGAAGACCGAAGAGGGACGCCGCGCTGTCGGGCTGATCGACTGACTGCCTCCAGCCTCAGCCTTCGAGTGGTCGCGGTGCTGCGACCGTCTTTTCATTCGGTCGCAGCCCCTCGAGAAACAGCGTCTCGAGATAGCGCGCAGCATCCTCGAACCGGCCCGCGGCACCGCGGTCCGGGCCGAGGATGACCTGAACCTGGACATCGAAATCGGCATAATGCTGCGTGGTTGACCAGATCGAGAAAATCAGGTGGCGGGGGTCGACCGGATTGATCTTTCCGGCCTTCATCCAGCCCTTGAGCACTTCCGCTTTTTCATCGACCAGCGGCTTGAGTTCGCTTTCCAGGAGCCGCTTGATCCGCGGTGCACCCTGCAGAATCTCGTTGGCAAACAGACGGCTTTCGCGCGGGAAATCACGCGCCATCTCGAGCTTGCGGCGGATGTAGGATTGCAGTTCCGGCAAAGGATCGCCAACCGCATCAAGCTCCTGCAGCGGCTCGAGCCATTTGACCAGAAGACGGGCGATCAGCGACTCGTAGATGTCCTGCTTGCGCCGGAAGTAATAGAGCAGGTTGGGCTTGGACATGCCGGCATGTTCTGCGATCCGGTCGATCGTCGCACCCCGAAATCCATGCACCGAGAACTCTTCAAGAGCGGCGTCGAGGATGCGCTCCTCGTTCTCCATCTGAATGCGGGTCTTGCGTTGGGTTTCGGTGGCCCTTGCCTTCAAGTCATGTGCTCCATTTCATTCTCACGACTGGCGGCAATCCGTTGCACCGAAGCTGTTGCGCACAACGCCGAATTTGCCTTGACCGGGTGATTGACCCTGATAGAGTTTTATCAAACAGTCAATATTTCGCAACAAAGCACTGTCGGCGGATACAAGCCACGTGAAGTGGCACTTGACTGAAGGATCGGGAACCCCACGCGTCAGGAGGCGCACCAGCCATGTCAAACCGGCTCAACACAACCCCCAATGATCTGCGTGCGTTCTGGATGCCGTTCACCGCCAACCGCCAGTTCAAGCAGAACCCGCGGATGCTGGTCGGCGCAAAGGACATGCATTTTACCGCCTCCGATGGCCGCAAGATCCTCGATGGCACGGCGGGGCTGTGGTGTGTCAACGCAGGCCATTGCCGCCCGAAGATCACCGAGGCGATTGCCCAGCAGGCAGGCGAACTGGACTACGCGCCCGCTTTCCAGATGGGCCATCCGAAGGCTTTTGAGCTGGCCAACCGCCTGGTCGATATCGCCCCCGATGGCATGGACCATGTGCTTTTCACCAATTCCGGCTCTGAGTCGGTCGAAACCGCACTGAAGGTGGCGCTCGCCTACCACCGGGTGAAGGGCAACGGCTCCCGCACCCGGCTGATCGGCCGCGAGCGCGGCTATCACGGCGTCAATTTCGGCGGCATCTCGGTTGGCGGCATCGTTACCAACCGCAAGATGTTCGGCACGCTGCTGACCGGCGTAGATCACATGCCGCACACCCATCTGCCTGCGCAGAACGCCTTCACCAAGGGGCAGCCCGAACATGGCGGCGACCTGGCGAGCGAACTTGAGCGCATCGTCACCCTGCACGATGCCTCGACCATTGCCGCCGTCATCGTCGAGCCGGTGGCGGGCTCCACCGGCGTGCTGATCCCGCCGAAGGGCTACCTCAAGAAGCTGCGCGAGATCTGCACAAAGCACGGCATCCTCTTGATCTTCGACGAGGTTATCACCGGCTTCGGCCGCCTCGGCTCGCCGTTTGCTGCCCAGCACTACGATGTCATGCCGGACATGATCACATCCGCCAAGGGCCTGACCAACGGCGTCATCCCGATGGGCGCAGTCTTCGTCACCTCCGAGATCCACGACGCCTTCATGCAGGGCCCGGAGCACATGATCGAGTTCTTCCACGGCTACACCTATTCGGGCAACCCGATCGCATCCGCCGCAGCGCTCGCAACGCTCGACACCTACAAGGAAGAAGGCCTGCTGACCCGCGCTGCCGAACTGTCCCCCTACTGGGAGGAGCAACTGCATTCGCTGAAAGACTGCCCGCATGTCATCGACATCCGCAACACCGGCCTGATCGGCGCTATCGAGCTCGATCCGATTGCCGGCGAGCCGACCAAGCGCGCCTTCTCGGCCTTTCTCAAGGCCTATGACGACGGCTTGCTGATCCGCACCACCGGCGACATCATCGCGCTCTCCCCGCCCCTGATCATCTCGAAGGATCAGATCGACGAATTGTTTGAAAAACTGCGCACAGTGCTCAAAGGGGTCGCGTAACCATGCAGATCATTGAAAACGCCATCGGCGGCAAGCTGACGATTTCCGGCTCGGACCGCAGGTCCCCCGTCTTCAACCCGGCGACCGGCGAACAGATCGCCGAACTGCCGCTCTCGACGGTCGAGGAAATCAACGCGGCCGTGGCCAACGCCAAGGCGGCCCAGCCGGCCTGGGGCGCGATGCCACCATTGAAGCGCGCCCGATTCATGTTCAAGTTCAAGGAACTACTTGACCGCCACGCGAGCGACATCGCCCGCGAGATCAGCCGCGAGCACGGCAAGACCCATGACGATGCACTCGGTGAAGTCACCCGCGGCATCGAGGTGGTGGAATTTGCCTGCGGCATCCCCAATCTGCTCAAGGGGGACTTCTCCCGCAATGTCGGCCCGGGCGTCGATTCCATCGCCGACCGCCAGCCGCTCGGTGTCGTCGCCGGCATCACCCCGTTCAACTTCCCGGCCATGGTGCCGATGTGGATGTATCCGATCGCGGTCGCCTGCGGGAATACCTTTGTCCTCAAGCCCTCCGAGCGCGATCCCTCCGCGCCGATGCTGGCCTGGAAACTGTTCCAGGAAGCAGGCTTTCCCGAAGGCGTGCTCAACATCGTCCATGGCGACAAGCTTGCCGTCGATACGCTGCTCGATCACCCCGATGTCAAGGCCATCAGCTTCGTCGGCTCTACCCCGATCGCCCAGTATGTCTATTCGCGCGGCACCGCCAACGGCAAGCGCGTGCAGGCGCTTGGCGGTGCCAAGAACCACATGGTGATCATGCCCGACGCCGACATGGACCAGGCCGCCGACGCGCTGATGGGCGCAGGCTACGGCTCCGCCGGCGAGCGCTGCATGGCGATCTCGGTCGCGGTTCCCGTGGGCGAGAAGACCGCCGACGCGCTGGTTGCCAAGCTCAAGCCCCGTGTCGAGGCGCTCAAGATCGGGCCTGCCACCGACGAGACGGCCGAAATGGGCCCGGTGGTGACCAAGATGCATCAGGAAAAGGTGCTGGGCTACATCGACCAGGGGGTCAGCGAAGGCGCCGAACTGGTGGTCGATGGCCGCGGCTTCTCGCTGCAGGGCTACGAGAACGGCTACTTCGTCGGCGGCACGCTGTTTGACCGCGTCACCACCGACATGACCATCTACAAGGAAGAGATCTTCGGCCCGGTGCTCTCGGTCGTCCGCGCCGGCAGCTTCGACGACGCCGTCAAGATGATCAACGACCACGAATACGGCAACGGCACCGCGATCTTCACCCGCGACGGCGACGCCGCCCGCGCCTTCTCAGATTCCATCGAGGTCGGCATGGTCGGCGTCAACGTGCCGATCCCGGTGCCGGTCGCCTACCACTCCTTCGGCGGCTGGAAGCGCTCGCTGTTCGGCGATCACTCGATCTACGGCCCTGAAGGCGTCCGCTTCTACACCCGCCTGAAAACCATCACATCGCGCTGGCCCAACGGCATCAAGTCCGGCGCGGTCTTCACTTTCCCGAGCTGAGCCCGAGCTGAACCATGACACGCGAACCTGCCAACGCAACAACCCTGGTCGATGACGACCGCGTCCGCGTGACGCGCTTCGATTTCGCCCCCGGGGCGGAGACCGGCTGGCATGTTCACGGTCATGATTATGTCGTCACCCCGGTGACCGAATGCGTGATGCTGCTCGAGGAGCCGGGCGGTGGCACCCGTGAAGTGACCATGGCGCCGGGCGAGGCCTATCGCCGTCCGCTCGGTGTCGAGCACAATGTGATAAATGCCGGAACAAGGCCGATGAGCTTTGTCGAAGTCGAACTGAAATAGGAGACCACCATGTCCGCACCCGCAGCAAACCTCCGCATCAACCCCGACCGGCTGTGGGACTCGCTCATGGAGATGGCCAAGATCGGACCGGGCGTCGCCGGCGGCAACAACCGCCAGACCCTGACCGACGAGGACGGTGAAGGCCGCCACCTGTTCCGCAAGTGGTGCGAACAGGCGGGGCTCACCATGGGTGTGGACACCATGGGCAACATGTTCATGACACGGCCCGGCACCGATCCCGATGCGCTGCCGGTCTATGTCGGCTCTCACCTCGACACACAGCCCACTGGCGGCAAGTATGACGGCGTGCTCGGCGTTCTGGCCGGCCTCGAGCTGGTGCGCACGCTCAACGATCTCGACATCAAGACCAGGCACCCGATCGTAGTGGTCAACTGGACCAACGAGGAAGGCACCCGCTTTGCCCCTGCCATGCTGGCCTCGGGCGTATTCGCCGGCGTGCACGAGCAGGACTGGGCCTATGACCGGGTCGACGCCAAGGGCAAGCGCTTCGGCGACGAGCTCGAGCGCATCGGCTGGAAGGGCGACGAGGAGGTGGGCGCGCGAAAGATGCATGCGCTGTTCGAGCTGCACATCGAGCAGGGCCCGATCCTCGAGGCCAAGGGCAAGGATATCGGTGTCGTCACCCACGGCCAGGGCCTGCGCTGGGTCCAGTGCACCGTTACCGGCAAGGAAAGCCACACTGGCTCGACCCCGATGCCGATGCGGCTGAACGCCGGCCGCGGCCTCGCCCAGATCACCGAGCTGGTGCACCAGATCGCCATGGACAATGCGCCCAACGCGGTGGGCGCCATCGGCCACATCGACATCTACCCCAACTCCCGCAACATCATTCCGGGCAAGGCGGTCTTCACTATCGATTTCCGCAGCCATGAACTCGATACGCTCAATGGAATGGTCGACCGGCTGATGGCCGAAGCGCCGAAACTCTGCGATGCCCTGGGCGTCGGATTCGAGGCCGAGATCGTCGGCCAGTTCGACCCGCCGGAATTCGACCATGGCTGCGTCAAGGCGATCCGCGACGCCGCCGAGCGGCTTGGCTATTCCCACATGGACATCATCTCCGGCGCCGGCCATGACGCCTGCTGGATTAACCGCGTGGCGCCCACCGCAATGGTCATGTGCCCCTGCGTCGACGGCTTGTCGCACAACGAGGCCGAGGAAATCACCAAGGAATGGGCCGGTGCGGGCTGCGATGTTCTCATGCATGCGGTGGTGGAAACCGCCGGGGTGGTGGAATAGCGCAAATGGCCTTATATTGGGACATCCTCAACCGACTGGAGCCACGGCCATGTCGCCGTCAACTGAAGACCTTGTGCTTGAGCATCTTCGCGCCATTCGCGCGACTCAGGACAAGCACTCGGAAGACCTGCGGGAAATCAAAGGTCGGCTCGGCATTATCGAAATGCAATACGCAAACCTGTCGAACCGGCTCGACCGGATGGGTGAACGCGTTTCCCGTATTGAAATGCGGCTTGGCCTCATTGAGGTCTGAGACATCCCAAGGCCAGACGTCCCATCCTTCAGTCGCGCTGATCCTCTCTCCTCTACATTCGAGCAGTCCCCCTACCCCTGACCTTACCCCTCAAGGGGGATGGGGAATGGCTAATCCACAGCCCGAGGTAATGTCATGAACACATCAGCCAAAGTCGTGTCCCTCGAGAACTCCGAAGAGACTCAGCTTCGCATAGACCTTGCAGCCGCTCTTCGGCTCGCTGCCTATTATGACTGGCACGAAGGCGTCGCCAACCATTTCTCGGCCGCAGTCTCGCCCGACGGGAAAAAGTTCCTGATGAACCCGCGCTGGAAGCATTTCTCGATGGCCAAGGCCAGCGAAATGCTTCTGATCGACGCTGATGATCCCGACACCATGAAGCGTCCCGATGCGCCCGATCCGTCGGCCTGGTCGATCCACGGCGCCATCCATCGCCGCGTGCCGCACGCCCGCGTGGCGCTGCATCTTCATCCGCCGCACGCTACCGCGCTCGCGGGCCTGAAAGATCCCTCGATCAAGCCGATCGACCAGACCACGGCCCGGTTCTTCAACCGGCTGGCGATGGACATGGATTTTGGCGGCATCGCCAATGACGAGGCGGAAGGCGAACGCATCGCAGCCACCATCGGCAATCATTCCAACGTCATGATGGCCAACCACGGCGTCACCACGGTCGCCCGCACCGTGGCCGAGGCCTTCGACGCCATGTACCATCTCGAGCGCGCCGCCCGCACCATGGTGCTGGCCTACTCGACCGGCCAGCCGCTCAACGTGATGAACGACGAGTTGGCTGAATCCGTGGCGCGCGAATGGGAGGTCTACAAGGACGCCGAATTCTCGCATTTCGAGGAAATGAAACGCGTGCTCGACCGGGAAAACCCCGGCTATGCCGACTAGACGATCAGCATCTTGAGAAGGCCGCATCAAGACGGCTGATCAACACACGAATTGGAACAGCAAGAGGACGTGCATCATGAGCACCACCGTCATCAAGAACGGAACCATCGTCACCGCCGATCTGACCTACAAGGCGGACGTGATGATCGAAGGCGGCGTCATCACCGCCATCGGCCCCAACCTGGTGGGCGACAAGTCGCTCGACGCCACCGGCTGCTATGTCATGCCCGGCGGCATCGACCCGCACACCCATCTCGAAATGCCGTTCATGGGCACCTACTCCGCCGATGATTTCGAAAGCGGCACGCGCGCGGCGCTGTCCGGCGGCACCACCATGGTCATCGATTTCGCGCTCCCCTCGCCCGGCCAGTCGCTTCTCGAAGCGCTGACCATGTGGGACAACAAGTCGACCCGCGCCAATTGCGATTACTCCTTCCACATGGCGATCACCTGGTGGGGCGAGCAGGTGTTCAACGAGATGGAAGCGGTGGTCAGGGATCGCGGCATCACAACCTTCAAGCACTTCATGGCCTACAAGGGCGCGCTGATGGTCGATGACGATGAAATGTACTCCTCGTTCCAGCGCATCGGTGAACTGGGCGGCATCGCCATGGTCCACGCCGAGAACGGTGACGTGGTGGCCCAGTTGCAGCAGAAACTGCTCGCCGAAGGCAACAACGGCCCGGAAGCACACGCCTATTCGCGGCCGGCGGAAGTCGAGGGCGAGGCCACCAACCGCGCCATCATGATCGCCGACATGGCCGGCACACCGCTCTATGTCGTGCACACATCCTGCGAGCAGAGCCACGAGGCCATCCGCCGCGCCCGTCAGAAGGGCATGCGGGTCTGGGGCGAGCCGCTGATCCAGCATCTCACGCTGGATGAGAGCGAATACGCCCATCCCGACTGGGATCATGCGGCCCGCCGGGTGATGAGCCCGCCCTTCCGCAACAAGATGCACCAGGATAGTCTCTGGGCCGGCCTGTCGGCGGGCTCGCTGCAGGTGGTCGCCACCGACCATTGCGCCTTCACCACCGAGCAGAAGCGCTACGGCGTCGGCGATTTCACCAAGATCCCCAACGGCACCGGCGGTCTCGAGGACCGCATGCCGATGCTCTGGACCTACGGTGTCGCCACCGGACGGCTGACCATGAACGAGTTCGTTGCCGTCACCTCGACAAATATTGCCAAGATCCTCAACTGCTACCCGAAAAAGGGCGCGGTGCTGGTCGGAGCGGATGCCGATCTGGTGGTCTGGGATCCGGAGAAGTCCAAGACCATCACGGCCGGCGCCCAGCAGTCGGCGATCGACTACAACGTCTTCGAGGGCAAGCACGTCAAGGGCCTGCCACGCTACACGCTGACCCGCGGTCACGTCGCTGTCCATGATGGCGAAATCCGGACCCAGGAAGGCCACGGCAAGTTCGTCGCCCGCGAACCGGTCACCCCGGTCAACAAGGCGCTGTCCTCCTGGAAGGAACTCACCTCGCCGCGCAAGGTCGAACGCTCGGGCATCCCGGCGACCGGGGTATAATGGCATGGTCCTTGCCAGCATCACCTTTGGCGCTGGCAAGGACTGACACAAGGCAATTCTCGGGGGAATGCAATGAAACAAAAAGCGGCAACTCATGCCTGAGACAGTGATATCTGCCCAAAAACTGGACCTCACCTTCGAGACCAATGACGGCCCGGTGCATGCGCTCAAGGATATCACGCTCGATATCACTGAGGGCGAGTTTGTTTCGCTGATCGGCCCGTCGGGCTGCGGCAAGACCACCCTGCTCCGGGTTATTGCCGATCTCGAGCAGCCGACCGGCGGATCGGTTTCGGTCAATGGCCTGACGCCGGAGCAGGCCCGCCTCGCCCGCGCCTATGGCTATGTGTTCCAGCAGGCAGCACTGCTGCCCTGGCGCACCATCGAGGACAACATCGCCCTGCCGCTGGAAGTGATGGGCCTTGATGCCGCCACCCGCACGTCGCGCATCAAGTCCAACCTGGAACTGGTCAACCTGTCCGGTTTCGAGAAGAAGTTCCCCTGGCAGCTGTCGGGCGGCATGCAGCAGCGCGCCTCCATCGCCCGCGCGCTCGCCGTCGAACCGGACATGCTGTTGATGGACGAGCCGTTTGGCGCGCTCGACGAGATCGTCCGCGATCATCTGAACGAGCAGTTGCTCAAGCTCTGGGCGAAGACGAAAAAGACGGTGGTCTTCGTCACCCACTCGATCCCGGAAGCGGTGTTCCTCTCGACCAAGATCGTGGTCATGAGCCCCCGTCCGGGCCGCATCTACGAGATCATCGATTGCAGCGCACTGGGCACGGAACGGTCGCTCGATATCCGCGAAACGCCGGAGTTCCTCAAGATCGCCCATCAGGTTCGCGAAGGTCTCAAGGCAGGGCACAGCTATGATGACTAGCGCTGTCCGAAGCCGGGGTAGAGAGATGTCGCTACGCTACGCCACCGTGGCCGATCTTCCGGTCTGCGCGGCCATTATCAATGACTATATCGACGCGACGGAATGGCTTCCGCGCACGATTGATCACGCGGCTGTCGAGGCGCTGTTCGTTCCGGCCTTGCTGGAGACCCGCACCCTGTTCGTGGCGGCGGAAGATGGCGAGATCCTTGGCTACCTCTCCATGAGCAATGACGGCTTTGTCCCGGCGCTTTACTTGCGCCCCGATGCGCGCGGAAAAGGCGTTGGCAAGATGCTGCTCGACGCGGCCAAGGCGGCACACCCGGAGGGACTCGAGCTCACCGTGTTCGAACGCAACACCCAGGCGCTGCGTTTTTATGAACGGGAAGGCTTCCAGGAGGATTTCACCCGTCGTGACACCGCCACCGAGGAAGGCATTCCGACGCTGTGGATGCGCTGGCCGGGAGAGGCTGCATGAGTGAGCACAGCCTTCTCCACGACAAGATCCTGCCCATCGGCACCGTGGTGCTCGCCATCATCGCGCTCTGGTATGCGGCGGCCGTCTTCCTCAATACCCCCTTCGAGCGCGACCAGGCGCAACGTGCGGGAAACACCATCAGCTTTTCTGAGATCCTGCCGCGCACCATGGCCCAGGAACGCCCGGTGCTGCCGGCTCCTCACCAGGTCTTTGCGGAACTGTGGGACACCACGGTGGGCAAGAGCATCACCTCGAAGCGCAGCCTCGTCTACCATTCCTGGATCACCCTGTCCTCGACCCTGCTCGGCTTCCTGATGGGCACCGTGCTCGGCGTGGCGCTTGCCGTCGGTATCGTCCATTACCAGACGCTTGACCGCTCGCTGATGCCGTGGATCATTACCTCGCAGACGATCCCCATCCTGGCGATTGCGCCGATGATCATCGTTGTGCTCAATGCCGTAGGCATCTCGGGTCTGCTGCCGAAGGCCACGATCTCGATGTATCTCTCGTTCTTCCCGATTGCGGTCGGAATGACCAAGGGACTGCGTTCGCCGGAAGTCATGCATCTCGACCTGATGCGCACCTATTCGGCCACCGCTTCCCAGACCTTCTGGAAGCTTCGCCTGCCCGCCGCTGTGCCGTTTCTTGTCACCTCGATGAAGGTGGCGATCTCGATTGCACTGGTCGGCGCCATTGTCGGTGAACTGCCGACCGGCGCCGTTGCCGGCCTCGGCGCACGCCTGCTGGCCGGTTCCTACTACGGCCAGACCGTACAGATCTGGTCGGCTTTGCTGATGGCCGCCGCACTTGCCGGGATCCTGGTCATGACCGTCGACATCATCGGAGCCTGGGTCAATCGGCGCATGGGAGTGAAGCCGGCATGAATGGTCCCTTTCTCACGGCAATCGCGTTCTGGCTCGCGGCCTGGGCAGTCAACATCTGGCTCGCCCGGCTCAAACCCTCGAGCCCGACGGTCGCAAACCTCGTCAATGTCCTCATCCCGGTGCTCTTCGGTGCCGCGCTGATCGCGCTGTGGGAAGGCGTCACCCGCGGCTTCAACGTGCCGAGCGTGCTGCTGCCCGCCCCGTCGATGATCTGGGGGCGCATCCTGACTTCCACCCACATCCTCTGGGCGGATTTCCAGCAGACCTATCTCAAGGCGGTGATCGCCGGTTACGTCATGGGATGCGGCATCGGTTTTCTCACCGCCATCCTGGTCGATCGCAGCCCGTTCCTGCGCAAGGGCGTCATTCCGGTCGGAAACCTGGTCGCCGCCCTGCCGATCGTCGGCGTTGCGCCGATCATGGTGATGTGGTTCGGCTTCGACTGGCAGTCCAAGGCCGCCGTCGTCGTCGTGATGACCTTCTTCCCGATGCTGGTCAACACGGTGGCGGGCCTTGCTGCCACCGGCTCGATGGAGCGCGACCTGATGCGAACCTATGCCGCAACACGCTGGCAGACACTGTTCAAACTGCGGCTTCCCGCAGCAATGCCTTTCATATTCAATGCACTCAAGATCAACTCGACTCTGGCGCTAATCGGGGCCATTGTCGCGGAGTTCTTCGGCACCCCGATTGTCGGCATGGGCTTCCGGATTTCCACCGAAGTCGGGCGCATGAATGTGGATATGGTCTGGGCCACGATCTTTGTCGCGGCACTGGCCGGGTCGCTTTCCTACGGGCTGATTGCGCTCGCGGAAAGGGCCGTAACTTTCTGGCATCCGTCCTACCGGCGCAGAGCCGGTGCATAACAAGACGGAGCCTCAACCAGAGGAGAATGGCATGAAAAAGACGATCTCAATCACAATGGGTCTGGCGCTTTCGCTGATGGCCGGATCGGCGCTCGCTGCCGACAAGCTGACGCTGCAGCTCAAATGGGTCACCCAGGCACAGTTCGCCGGCTACTACGTCGCCAAGGACAAGGGCATGTATGAAGCGGCCGGCCTCGATGTCGAAATCAAGCCGGGCGGTCCCGACATCGCTCCTCCGCAGGTCATCGCCGGTGGCGGCGCTGACGTCATCGTCGACTGGATGCCTTCGGCGCTTGCCAGCCGCGAGAAGGGTGTACCGCTGGTCAACATCGCCCAGCCGTTCAAGTCCTCGGGCATGATGCTGACCTGCCTCAAGGAAACCGGCATCACCTCGCCTGCCGACTTCAAGGGCAAGACGCTGGGCGTCTGGTTCTTCGGCAACGAGTACCCGTTCCTGTCCTGGATGAGCCAGCTCGGCATCCCGACCCAGGGCGGCGATGACGGCGTCGAAGTGCTCAAGCAGGGCTTCAACGTCGACCCGCTGATCCAGAAGCAGGCCGACTGCGTCTCGACCATGACCTACAACGAATACTGGCAGGTCATCGACGCCGGGATTTCGGCTGACGATCTCATCACCTTCAAATACGAAGAAGAAGGCGTCGCCACCCTTGAGGACGGCCTCTACGTTCTCGAGTCGAGCCTCGAAGATCCGGCCATGGTCGACAAGCTTGCCCGCTTCGTCAAAGCCTCGATGGAAGGCTGGAAATGGGCCGAGGAAAACCCGGACGAAGCGGCCGAGATCGTGCTCGAGAACGACGCCAGCGGCGCCCAGACCGAAAAGCACCAGAAGCGCATGATGGGCGAGATCGCCAAGCTGACCGCCGGCTCCGACGGCACGCTTGACGAAGCCGACTACCGGCGCACGGTCGACAGCCTGCTGTCGGGCGGTTCCGACCCGGTCATCACCAAGGAACCGGAAGGCGCATGGACCTCCGCTGTCACCGACAAGATGAAGTCCATGTAATCACCCGTTTCGGGTAAACTGGACCGGCCGGCTGCAAAGCCGGCCGGTTTTTGATTCGGACCACTCGACAAGAGGAACCAGCAATGAGCAGCACACTTGGCGACATGATTGACCAGGGTCAGGGCAAGGCACCGGCCGACATCGTGCTCAAGGGCGGCAAGCTGTTCGACCTGACCATCGGGGCTTTGCGCGAAGGCGACATCGCCATATGTGGTGACCGCATTGTTGGCACGCTGGAAACCTATTCGGGGGTAGAGGAAATCGACATCTCCGGCAGAATCGTGGTGCCGGGCTTCATCGACACCCATCTGCATATCGAAAGTTCGCTCGTCACCCCTCACGAGTTCGACCGCTGCGTCTTGCCGCGCGGCATCACCACCGCGATCTGCGATCCCCACGAGATCGCCAATGTAATCGGCGCCACCGGCATCCGCTATTTTCTCGACTGCTCGGAACAGACGATCATGGACATAAGGGTGCAGCTCTCGAGCTGCGTTCCCGCCACCCATCTCGAAACAGCCGGCGCGCGCCTCGACATCGAGGACCTGCTGCCGTTCCGCGACCACCCCAAGGTGATCGGTCTCGCGGAGTTCATGAATTTCCCTGGCGTCCTCTCGAAAGACCCCGCCTGCATGGCCAAGCTCGAGGCCTTCCAGGGCGGCCATATCGACGGCCATGCGCCGCTCTTGCGCGGGCTTGGGCTGAACGGCTATCTCGCCGCCGGCATCCGGACCGAGCACGAATCCACCACCGCCGAGGAAGCGCTGGAGAAGATGTCCAAGGGCATGCATGTGCTGGTGCGTGAAGGCTCCGTGTCGCGCGATCTCGACGCGCTGATCCCGATCATCACCGAGCGCAATTCGGCTTTCCTGGCGCTCTGCACCGACGACCGCAACCCGCTCGACATCGCCGAGCACGGCCATCTCGACTACATGATCCGCCATGCCATCGCCAAGGGCGTGGAACCGCTGGCGATCTACCGCGCCGCCTCGATTTCCGCCGCCCGCGCCTTCGGGTTGCGCGACCGCGGCCTGGTCGCACCGGGCTGGCGCGCCGACCTCGTGGTCCTCGACAGCCTGGAAGATTGCAACGCGCAAATGGTGTTCTCCGCAGGTCGACTTGTCACCGACGCGCTGTTCGCCACGCGCGCCACGACCGAACCGGTCGGCACCGACAGTGTGCGAGCACCAAAGGTTGAGGCCGCCTCCTTCACGGTGCGCAAGAACAGAAGTTCGACACCGGTCATCGGCATTGTGCCCGGCAAGATCATCACCGAACGGCGCGACCTCGATCTGGTCATCGACAATGGCGAGAAGCAGATCGATCTCGCGCGCGATATCCTCAAGATCGCCGTGATCGAGCGTCACGGCAAGAACGGAAACATCGCCACCGGCTTCGTTCAGGGTTTTGGCCTCAAACGCGGCGCCATCGCCTCGACCATCGGCCATGACAGCCACAATATCTGCGTGGTCGGTGCATCGGAGGCCGACATGGCCGCAGCCGCCAACCGGTTGAGCGAAATTCGCGGCGGCTTCGTCGTCGCTGAAGGCGGCAAGGTGGTTGCCGAAATCGCCCTTCCGGTAGCGGGCCTGATGAGCGACCAGCCCTATGAAACCGTGCGCGAGACCCTGATCCCGCTACGCAAGGCGGCGAAATCGCTCGGCGGCACGCTCGACGAGCCCTTCCTGCAGCTGGCCTTCCTGCCGCTGCCGGTTATCCCGCATCTCAAGATCTCCGACCGCGGCATGATCGATGTCGACGCCTTCGAGATCATTGACCCGTAACCGGCCCGGTCCGAAGGATGGATCAGACCAGCCGGGCGCAGAATACGTCGAGGCCTTCGAGCATCACGGTGCCGCCTTCATGGCCCGGCGCAAATCCCGGCATCCTGAGGATTTCGGCAATCTGCAGGTCCGAAGATGGCGTCCACTCGACCGGTTCACGGCCCAGATTGAAGACGAACAGCAATCGCTCGTGTCCTTCGCCCCTGATGAAGGCAAGCACATCCCCATTGGTTTCGAGAAAAGCCATCGGCCCGTCGACAAGGCAGGTGTGTGACTTCCGGAAGGCCAGCGTCTGGCGGTAATGGTTGAGCAGCGAACCGCTTAGATGGTCCTGCTGGTCGACCGCCTGCCTGAGATGGCTTTCCGGGACGGGCAGCCAGGTGCGCGGAGCATCGGAAAACCCGGCATGGGCGGCGTCCTTCTCCCAGACCATCGGTGTGCGGCAGCCGTCGCGCCCCTTGTAGGCCGGCCAGAAGCGGATCCCGTAGGGATCGGTCAGATCCTCGAAGGCGATCTGGGCTTCTTCCAGCCCCAGCTCCTCGCCCTGGTAAAGGCAGATCGATCCGCGGAATGAGGACAGCATGCTGATCGCAAATCGGGCCAGATGCTCCGGGTCGTCGCTATCCCGCATCCAGCGCGACACGTGCCGCTCCACATCATGGTTGGAGAAGGCCCAGCACACCCAGCCGTCCTGCACCACCGACTGGAAATTGGCGATGCTGCGGCGGAAATGGTCGGCGGAAAACTCTCCACCCAGCATGTCGAACGTGTAGCACATGTGCAGCTTGTCGCCGCCATTGGTGTAGGCGGCAACCGTCTTCAGCGACCGGCGGCCATCCCCCACCTCACCCACCGTCGTCCGGCCTTCGTATTCGTTGAGCAGCGCGCGCAGCCGCTGCAGGAAGACGATGTTTTCAGGCTGGGACTTGTCATAGAGGTGGTCCTGGAAGCCGTAGGGATTGGTGTCGGGCGCATCGACCCCCATGAAGTTGCCGTCTTCCGCGTTCTTGGACAAGGGCGGGTTGTCGCGCAGATGCTTGTCATGGACATAGAAATTGACCGTGTCGAGACGGAAACCGTCAACGCCGCGGTCCAGCCAGAACCGCACCGTGTCGAGAATCGCATTCTGCAGATCAGGATTGTGAAAGTTCAGATCCGGCTGCGAGGCCAGGAAATTGTGCATGTAGTATTGCCGCCGGACCGTGTCCCACTCCCAGGCCGGTCCACCGAAGATCGACAGCCAGTTGTTGGGCGCAGTGCCATCGGGCTTGGGATCGGCCCAGATGTACCAGTCGGCCTTGGCGTTGTCCCGGCTCGACCGGCTTTCCCTGAACCAGGAATGCTGGTCGGAGGAGTGCGAGATCACCTGGTCGATGATGATTTTGAGCCCGCGGGCATGGGCCAGTTCCACCAGCTCGTCAAAATCCGAAAGCGTGCCGAACATCGGATCAACATCGCAGAAATCCGAAACGTCATAGCCGAAATCGGCCATCGGTGACTTGAAGAACGGAGACAGCCAGATCGCATCCACACCCAGCGACGCAATGTGATCGAGCCTCCTGATGACGCCGCGAAGGTCGCCGATGCCGTCGCCCGATGTGTCCTGATAGGATCGAGGATAGACCTGATAGATGACACAGCCGCGCCACCAGTCCGCTAAAATTGTCTCGCTCACGGTCTGCTCCCTTCCGGGACGCGGGCCCCTGCGGGTGATCATTCTTCTAATCGTTTAAAACAGCGGATTTGCGCTGACAAGGTCCCGGGCAAAGGACCGCGGGAAAAGACCGGTGCCCGTTAAAACCGTCCGGGAAAGGGCAAGGCAGAAGGTGATCAGGCTGCCGGTACGGCCGATTTTTCCTCGAGGCCGAGCAGGAAGTTGATCGACGGACGCGATTTGACCAGATCATCGATGGAATAGCCTGCCAGCACCTCGAAGAAAGCTCCCAGAGCCTTTCTCAGTGCAGCATTCAGACCGCACGAATCCACCAGAGGGCATTCGGTTGCGTCGTTCTCGAAGCACTCCGCCATGGCAAAATTGTCTTCCGTCACCTTCACCACATCGAGCAGCGAGATCTTTGCGGCTTCCCGGCCAAGCCGAATTCCACCATTGCGTCCACGCACTGATTCCACCAATCCTGATTTGGTCAGCGGCTGCAGGATCTTGAACAGGAAAAGCTCGGAGACCGAGTAGGCCTTGGCAATGTCGCCAATCCGGCTCAGCGGCGCATCATTGGCGGCACAATACATCAGGATCCGCACCGCGTAATTGGTTTGGCGTGTCAACCGCATTTTCCGACTCCAGTCATCAGGCTCCGCTTCCAATCGGAAGAGTTAGCAGTTTAGAATGCTTCCAGAAAAAGGAAACCCTTTCATTCAAGTTTTTGTCGCTTGCCGGCAGAAAGTCGTAAAACAAGAGGATACGCATGGCGAATGCAGCACAATTCGAGATATTGAACGGTTTTGCGCGTGAAACGATAACTCTGGCCAACTGGCGCACCCGTCCCTACAGCTTCTGGGCGTTTCGAAATGTGGCGGAAATGGTCCGCTCCGCCCGGATCAGGACCAACAGCCCCGCGCTTCTGCCGCCGGTCGCGGAAAACCCGGAGCTGCTGGCGCGCCCGGCAAGCCTTGGTGCAAGCCAGTCGGTTGCCGATCTGCTCACCGGCAGCCAGGCCGACAGTTTCCTGCTTTCCCGGGACGGTCGCCTGATCTGCGAATGGCACGCGGACGGGGTTGATCGCAGCGATCCGCATCTGGTGTTCTCGATCTCCAAGTCGATCACCGCGCTGGTCGCCGGCATCCTTGAAGACCAGGGCCTGCTTGATCCCTCCACACCCGTCGGCAAGCTGGTGCCGGAGGCGGGCAACAGCGCCTATGCGGACGCCACCGTGCAGCATCTGCTCGACATGCGCGTCAGTCTCGATTTTGACGAATCCTACCTCTCAGAGCTGGACTATGCCCGCTACCGCCGCGCCATGTCCTGGAATCCGCCCTCACCCGAGGGCGGCGACGAGGCCATGCTTTCGTTCCTATGCAGCCTTAAAAAGGCGCCGGGTGAGCATGGCGGCGACCACACCTATCTCTCGCCCAACTCGGATATGCTCGGCATCGTGCTGGAACGGGTGACCGGCGAGCGCTTCCCGGATCTCTGCTCCCGGCTGCTCTGGCAGCCGCTCGGCGCGACGGCCGATGCCTTCATAACGGTTGATCCCGAAGGCGCGCCGCGCACCGCCGGCGGCGTTTCCTGCCGGCCACATGATCTCCTGGCGCTTGGACAGATGCTGGTCGATGGCGGCAGCGCGAACGGACGCCAGATAGTCTCTGAACGCTGGATCGCCGACATGCAGCAGAACGGCGATGCCGATGCATGGATGCGCGGCACCCAGGCCAGTTTCCTCAAAAAAGGCCGCTACCGCAACAACTGGTACCAGGTCGGTGGCGGATCGAACGCATTTCTCGCCGCGGGCATCCACGGCCAGTTTCTCTATTGCGATCCGGACACCGGCACGGTGATCGCCTGCACCTCGTCACAGCACGAACCGCAGACCGACGGGCTCGACCAGGCCCTGCTTGCGATGTTTGCACATCTCTGCCGGGAGCCTTAAACCGGTTTTACTCGAAAACGATCTCGGGCATCTCCCGCCCGCCTGCGCCCGAAAGTTCGTCAAGGCGGGCACGAACCTTGGCCGCGATCTCGAGGTAGACCTTGGCGTGCGGCCCGTCTGGCGCCGTGGCCACCACCGGGCGGCCCGCGTCAGAGGTCTCGCGGATCGGCATAGACAGCGGAACCTCTCCCAGGAACGGCGTGCCGATCCGGGCCGCCTCGTCACGGGCGCCGCCATGGCCGAAGATGTCATGCCGGCCGCCGCAATCGGGGCAGACGAAATAGCTCATGTTCTCGACGATGCCGAGCACGGGCACGCTGACCTTGTTGAACATGTTGAGCCCCTTGCGCGCATCGATCAGCGCAAGATCCTGCGGCGTCGAAACGATGACCGCGCCGGCCAGCGGTACATTCTGCGCCATCGAAAGCTGGGCGTCGCCGGTGCCCGGCGGCATGTCGACAACCAGCACGTCGAGCTCGCCCCAGGCCACTTCGCGCAGCATCTGGTTGAGCGCCGACATCACCATCGGCCCACGCCAGATCATCGGCGTGTCTTCCTCGACGAGGAAGCCCATCGACATGACCTTCAGGCCGTAATTTTCCATCGGCTTGAGCATCCGGCCTTCGAGCTGCTCGGGACGTCCATTGATTCCCAGCAGCCGCGGCATCGAGGGGCCGTAGATATCGGCATCGAGAACGCCGACCTTGAGGCCGGTCGCCTGAAGGCCCAGCGCCAGGTTGACTGCGGTCGTCGACTTGCCGACACCGCCCTTGCCCGAGGCAACGGCGATGATGGTGCCAATCCCCGGAACCCCCGCCTTGGCTCGCCCTTGTGGCTGCGCTGGCTGTGCGGGCGCATGCGAATGCGAATGCGCTGCCCTCTGCGGTGCGGGTGGAGGCGTCGACGGTCCGGATCCCGGTTCGCGGCTGGCGGTCAGGGCCACCATGGCACCCTTGACGCCCGGCACCGTCTTGGTGGCGCGTTCGGCGGCCTCACGCAGCGGTTCGAGTTCCTGCGCGCGCGCGGCCGGAACGGTGAGTGAGAAATAGACCTTGTCATCGGCGACGAAGATCTCCGACACCAGTCCGAGATCCACTATGTTGCTCTCGAGATCAGGCCCCTTGACCGATTTCAGCTTCGCCAGAACCTCTTCTTTGGTCACGCTCACCTTGCACTCCAATGTTTGTCGTTACAGACCACTCCCACATAATGCGGATGGTCTCGCAATAAAATGGCGCGACGCCGAAAAAACCGGACTCAGTCCTCATCCCGCCGGGCGCGCAGGACAAAGATGGGGACAATCGCCGTCAGCATCAAAAGCCGCGCCACGTGGTGGCTGGCCACGAAGGTCGGATCGATGCCGAGGATCACCGACATTGCTGCCATGGTTTCAAGTCCTCCCGGCGCAAAGGCGATCAGAATGGCAATCAGGTCCATGCCGGTGATCCAGTGGGCAATGACCGCAAAGACCGCGGCGAGAGCAACACTGAGCACCGTGACCAGAACACCTGCACCCAGCGACCGGCGCAATTGCGGCCAGGTGACGCCGGAAAATCGCGACCCGATAAGACCTCCGAGCGAGACGAAGGCTGCGGCCGCCAGCCAGTAATGCATAACGCCGCTGACCAGCCCCGTAGCATGCCCGAGCACCGACACCAGCATTCCGCCGATCAGATAGGCAGCCGGCAATCGAAACCGCGCAAGGACATATCCGGCAAGCGCGGCGGCAATGATCATTGCAAGAAGCGGCACCGCTGCGGTTTCAGGCGGAATGTCCGGCGGCTGATCCGGCATCTCTCCGCTGAGGGATACAACCACCGGCGCCAGCAGCGTCAGAGCCAGAACCCGGATCGACTGCACGATGCTGACCATCTTGAGATCCGCCTTGGCGCCTTCGCTCAGACCGAGCACATAGCTCAGATGGCCGGGTGAAGAACACAGAAATGCCGTCGTGCCATCCATCCCCCAGAACCGCACAAGCAGCGCTGGCGTAAGCCAGATGATCGCAAGCAGGCTGGCAGCCAGCGCCGCAAGCGTGACCGGCCAGGCCTGCATCGCGTCGAACACGTCCGGCGTAACGCCCTGTCCGATTGTCAGCCCGAGGATGATGAACACCACATCGCGCGCACTCTGCGGAGGAGCGGCTGTCCTGATGCCCGCCAGCCCGGCAAGCGTGACCGCAATTGCCGGACCGGTGAGGAACGGAGCGGGAAAAGACAGGGCGTAGGTAAGCGCCGCGCCGACTGCCGCGATTCCGAAAGTCAGCAATGGAATCCGCCAGGCTTCCGCCGTCATCCGCCTCAATTCCTGTCAGGGTTGCGTTCATCCCAATGCATGTCGCGTTCAAACGGATCCGTTCACACGACAACGTACATGCATTCGATCAAAGTGTTACAGCGTTCTTTGCGCATCCAATCGGGTGCGCAAAGAACGCTGTAACCGCTCCGGCAGAACCATGATGCTCAGCCTGAGCATGGTTGGCAAACAGCCCCGGGGCCAGCCCGCTCAGGCAACCCGCGAGTTTTCAGCATCGGCCGCAGGCTTGTTGCTGTAGTCCAGCCGCTCACGCGCAATGCTCTCGAGAAACACCGGTTTTCCAAAATAGTAGCCCTGGAAACGGTCACATCCTGCGGCGTTCGCGCGCAACAGGTCGTCCTCGGTCTCGATGCCCTCGGCGACGACATTCTTGCCGGACCGCCGCGCGATTTCCACCACGGCGCTCACAAATACATCTGTGACGTGGTCCGTCCCGAGCGCGCAGATATAGCTCTTGTCGATCTTGATGACATCATAGGGAAGCGCGCGCAACTGGTTGAACTCGGAGTAGCCCATGCCGAAGTCATCGAGCGCGATGCGGAAGCCCGCATCCTGCAAGGCCGAAATCTGGCTTGCGATCCGCTCATTAGCTGCCAGCGATGCACTCTCGGTGATCTCGAGCACGATCCGGCGCGGATCAGTTCCGGTTTCAGCGAGGATAGACAGCATCTTCTCCTGGAGAGCCGGCATTGCGATCTGGTTGGCCGAAAGGTTGACGCTGACCTTGACGTCCGGCAGCCTGGGGAGGTCTTCGCAGACCTGCCGCAGCACGTAGTTGCCGATCTCGCCAATCATCAGCGCCCGCTCCGCAACCGGGATGAACACATCCGGCGGAATGACACCCCTGAGCGCATGCCGCCAGCGCAGCAGCGCCTCGAACCCGATCAACCGGCCATTGACATCAACGATCGGCTGATACGCCACCCGCAGATGCCTCAGCAACATTGCTGCCCGCAATTCGCGAACCAGCGCCTTCTCGTTGCGGATGTCGGTCAGCATGTTTTCCTCAAACAGCGTCGAACAGGCGCGGCCGCCCTTCTTCGAGGCATAAAGCGCCATGTCCGCATTGATCACCAGCGAGCTCCAGGTTTTGCCATGGTCCGGGGCAAGCGCGATCCCGATCGATGACGAGACGGAGATTCGTTGCGCACCGATGTCTACTTTCGCGGCCAATCCGGCCGCGAACTTGGAACAGGCTTCATGTGCCCATTTGGCCGTTATCGGATCCGAGTGCTCGATCAACACCGCAAACTCGTCACCGCCCAGGCGGCCCACCCGGGCGCTTGGAAAATGGGCCCGGAGTGTCTCTGCAACGAAGATCAGCACCCGGTCCCCTGAAGGGTGACCGTGGGTGTCGTTGACCTGCTTGAAATGGTCGACGTCCACGAGGAAAAGCGCAAAAAACCTGCTCTTGGCACGTGCCTCCAGCGCCTGCTTGGCTTCGGAAACGAATGTCTCACGGTTGAGAACATTGGTCAGAACATCCCGCTCGGACTGTGCGAGAAGATTGTGGTAGCGCCTTCCAAGCGTGCGGATCTTGCCCCTCAGGTCGACATGCGCAATTGCAAGGTAGATGATGACAAGAGAAAGCGCACCGATGATGGCCGCATCGAAGTTTTTGGTGAAGAACTCGTATGTGTAGTCCGCATTCCGGAAAAAGAACTCAAAAACCACGACAAGTGCAAAAAGTCCGAAAACAATTGCTGAAAAACTGACCTCGGTACTCCAGTCAAACCACCTCTTTTGCAACTTTCTAGACATATGAACAGCTCCGCCGCCGAATGGGTGCCGGACGCAATATGCCCGGCACATAAAGTCAGTTAACAGGGAGCCCTGGCGCAAGAATCCGGGCGAAAAGTGCGCACCGGTCCAGCAATAGCAGGGCTGTCCCCAAATCCATGTCCGCATCATGCGCTGCAACAGACTATCCGACGCCTGTTAACGGAGAACGAACAAACGCTTGCAATTGTTGAAAAATCTTCAGTCAGTGCCTGCAATCAAGTCCGCAGGAGTTTGCGCCATTCATCCGATCCAGACCGAACTATGATGCACAGCCGCTAGCGCTTGACACCGTAGCTTTCGTAGGTGGCATCCAGAAACTGTCGGGCACAGGCCGCCCAGGAAAATTCGAGCGCCCGGGCGCGGGCGTCGTCTTTGGAAAGATCGAGGCACGCCATGGCCGCCTTGTGCAGATCCGTGTCGACCTCACCCGCGCCGCTTTGGCCGATAATGTCCTTCGGTCCGGTGACCGGATAGGCCGCAACCGGCACGCCGGACGCCAGCGCTTCCAGCACCACCAGACCGAACGTATCGGTCAGCGACGGAAACACGAAAACGTCGCCCATGGCATACAGAGCCGCCAGTTCGGGTCCTGACTTGGCGCCGGTGAAGGTGACCTCGGGATATCGCGCCTTGAAGTCCGCAAGCATCGGACCGTCGCCAACCACCAGCTTGCTTCCCGGTAGATCCATGGCGAGAAACGTCTCGACGTTCTTTTCGACCGCCATCCGCCCCACGTGGACGAACACCGGCCGGGGCAGATCGAGAGGCTTGGGATAGCCCGGATGGAACAGCTCCGTGTCCACGCCCCGCGACCAGATATGGAGGTTGGTAAATCCCTTTGCCGCGAGCTCGGCGCGCAGGCTTTCGGTCGCCACCATGCAGCCGCGCCCGGCATTGTGAAACCAGCGCATGAAACGGTAGAGCCAGCTTTCGGGGATCGGATACCGGGCCGAGACATATTCGGGAAACCGTGTGTGGTAGCTCGAGGTGAAGCCGTTGCGTTTGAGCGCTGCCCGTCTGCCGAGCAGCCCCAGCGGCCCTTCGGTCGCGATCTGGATGAAATCCGGATTGGACGCCTCGATCCGGCGGGCAACACGGCCGGGTGTTGCCAGCGCCAGCCTGATTTCAGGATAACCCGGCAAGGGAACGGTGTGGAATTCCGCCGGCGAGAGAATGTCGATCTCGATGTCGAACTGCTCGAGGTCCCGCACCAGGTTCTCGATCGACCGCACCACCCCGTTGATCTGCGGGCGCCAGGCATCGGTGACTATCAGCAGTTTGGGCATCACCGTTCCGCCTGGTCGATTGGACTGTATGAAGCGTTCACCCCCTGATAGTCGCGCCGCTGCCTCCGCGCAACATCGGCGGAGAAATCAGAGCGCCAGCCGCAGCTTCTGTCCCTTGGCCCGCGAGCAGCAGGCCATCATTCGTCCGCCCTCGGCGCGCTCGGAAGCCGACAGCACCCGGTCGCGATGATCGACCCCGCCTTCCAGCACCCGAACCTCGCAACTGCCGCACAATCCCTCTTCGCAATCGCTCGGCACGTCGATGCCCGCGGCACGCACCACCTCGAGCAATGTCTGCCCGGCAGGCACCGTGAGATTGAGATCCGAATCCTCGAGCTCGATCTCGAACGCCACATCGCCGGGCTGCGCCGCGCCGGAAGCCTCGCTGACGAACAGCTCGCTCCGCAACGTGCCGTCCGGCAGATCCGCGCACAGTTCGCCGAGGGCATCGAGCAGCCGGGCCGGACCACAGGCGTGAATGCGCGCCCCGGTATCAGTGCATTCCGCGACGACCCCGGCGAGATCGGCCCGGCTTCCCTCCTCCGAGACATGCAGCAACGCCCGCACTCCATGCTCTGCTAGCAGACGTTCGGCAAAAGCCATCGCCGTGCGCTTTCGTCCGCAATAATGCACCGTGTAGTCCCGCCCGAGCTGCTTGAGCCGGTCGGCCATGGCAATGATCGGCGTGATGCCGATACCGCCCGCGATCAGCACGTGACGGTCCGCCTGCTCCTCGAGCCGGAAATAGTTCTTCGGTCCGCGCAGCCGCAGCGTCATGCCCTTCGTGACATTGTCATGGATGAAGCGCGAACCGCCGCGGCCCTGATCTTCCCGCAGCACGGCTATCGTGTAGCCGGGGTCGGACGGATTACCGCAAAGCGAGTATTTGCGGGAGAAGTCTCCCGCGATCAGATCCACATGCGCACCCGGGCTCCAGGCCGGCAGGGCAAGCCCGTCCGGATCTTCCAGATGCAGGATCTTGATCCCCTCCGCCGCCTCCGTGATATCGGCGACGCGAACGGTCCGCGCGATCTCCTTGCTCGACGGCGCCCCGATGGGAAACGAGACCCGGCGACCCTTGATCGACGGATCGGACCGTTCCGGATTGAGTGACGGATCCCATTCGACCAGGAGCTGTTGCGGGCCCCGGAAGGCAAGGTTTGGCAGATAGCTGAATGTCTGGTCATCCACGAGGCGCATGTGCGGCAGGCGCCGGGACAATTCCTCGATGAAGATCCGCATCTCCAGCCGGGCGAAGTTCTTGCCCATGCACTGGTGGCTGCCGTAACCGAAGGTCAGGTGCTCGGCGGCGCTGTCGCGGTAGATGTCGAGGAAGTCGCCATTCTCGAAATGCCGGGAATCATGGTTGGCCGAGGCGCTGACGATCAGCAGCTTGGCTTCGGCGGGAATCGCCACGCCGGCGATCTCGGTGTCGCGCGTCGCTCTCCGGCGCCAGGCAACAACCGAGCCCTCGAGCCGCAGGCATTCCTCGATCGCGTTCGGGATCAGCTCCGGATTTTTGCAGATCCGCTCCCAGACCAGCCGGTCCGACAGCAGCAGCTTGAGCGCATTGGTGCTGGCGAGCGACGTGGTTTCATGCCCGGCGACAATGATCGCCATCATCATCGAATGAAGGTAGGAATCGGTGACCACCTCCGGAATTTCGGCATTCATCCGGATGGCATGATGCATCCAGCCGGTGCCATCCGGTTCCCTGCGCATCTTCTCGAGCACGGTCCCGGCATATTGCCAGAACCGGCCGACCGCATCGGCAACCTTCAGCTGCTGTTCCGGCGACGGCTTGCCCCAGGTGTTGACCGTATGCGCAACCGAGAATTCCTTCAGCGCATCCATGTCCTCTTTCGGAACGCCGAGAAAATGCAGCGCCACCGTCAGCGGGATCTCCCACAGCATCGCCTCGACAAGGTCTACCCGCCCCGCATCGACGAAGGCGTCGACCTTCTCGCGGGTCAGTTCCCGGATCATCTCTTCCTTGGCGGCAAGGTTCTCGGGCAGGAAATGCTCCATCAGCACCCGCCGCCGCTCCATATGCGCCGGCTCGTCCTCGTTCACCAGGGTCCGGTTCATCTGGTAATTGTAGCGCTTGAGCGTCTCCATCGCCTCGTCGCTCGGCGGCACCACCCGTTCAAGCGCGATCGAGGGCGAGAAGGTGACGTTGTCACGGAACACCGCCTTGACGTCCTCGTAGCGGCTGACCACCCAGTAGCCGAGCTGCGGGCTGAAAAACACCGGCTCCTGGTCCCGCGACCATTGCAGCGCCGCGGCCGGGTTCGCCAGGTACTCGGCGGCAAACGGATCGAAAGCCTGCGCCTGCGTCGAGACCGGGCATCCGCCTGGAGCGGCGTGGACCGGACAGCCTGACGGTGTCTGCAAATTGCTTTCTGTTCCGGCCAGACGATCCGTCATGCCTTGCTCCGTTTACTAATAGTGCACATTATGTTCTATATTTGTAACTCACCAATTGTCCCGTGGTCAACAAACCCCCTGGTCAACGCGCCCGAAGGCAGGAGATCGAATGAGCACTTTGCAAACCCTGTCCCGCGGGCTCCAGGTTCTGGAGATCGTCTCCCGTTCCTCCACCGGCCTTTCAATTGCCGAGATCGCGCAGGTGCTGGGCGTCCACCGGGCGATTGCCTATCGCCTTGTCTCAACCCTCGAAGAGCACTTGCTGGTCGTGCGCGACGGTGAGGGCCGCATTGGCATTGGCGGCGGGGTCGTGGCACTCAGCGAGCGCTATCAGCCGCAACTGCGCGCCGCGGCGCAGCCGGTTCTCAGATCCCTGGCCGAGGCAAGCGGCGGAACGGCTTTTCTCTGCATCGCCCAGGGCGATGAATGCGTGGCCATCGAGGTGGCCGAACCGGAAACACCATTTTTGAAGGTGTCCTACCGCGTCGGCAGCCGGCACCCGGTAACCAGAGGGGCAGCAGGCCTGGCCATTGCCATGCAGCGCGCGCCACGGCGCACCGACACTGAAGACCTCCAGGCCGCAAGGCGCGACGGCTTCGCGCTCACACACGGACAATTGCAGCAAGGCGCCATCGGCGTGGCGGCACCACTTGCGCGCACCGGCCGCACCGGCCTCAGTGCCGAAGCCTGCATCGGCGTTGTCGCCCTGCACGCGCTCGATACCGAACAGGCAGCATCTGCTGTGCTCCAACACCGCGACCGGCTTCTGGCCGCCTTGTCCTAGAGCAGTTTCAGCGAAAGCGGGAACCGGTTTCGCGTCCGGAATTGCACAAAACGATAGGTTCGGGCATCTCCGGTGATTCCGTTTTCACCCGCAATGATCTGGACTCCGCAAGCTTGGCAGCCGCTCAGTCGTGCGGCATCCCGGGAAGCAGCTCGTGGGCTTGCCGCTCGACCGCATCCATCGCCTGGCGCACGATCTCTTCCATCGGCATGGCGCCACCCTCGTCCACCTTGTGATCCAGCTCGATCCTGTCCCCGACAGCAACCGCAACCCGGGAAAACGGCAAAGGCAGTTCCTGCTTGTCCCAACGGGATCTCATCACGATCTTGCGCGAACTCGCCACCCCGATAGGCGCCAGCACCACGCCGTGAACGGCACTGAGCGTAAGCGCACCCGAACGGATGCGGTGAAGCGGGCCGATGGGGCCGTCAAGCGCCAGGGCAATCAGGCTGGCGTGTCCCTTGACCTGGGCCACCAGCGCCGGGAATCCATGAGCGTTGACATCGGCCGGAAGCAGAACCGGCCGGTAGCCGAACCGCTTGCAGATCTCGCCGATCACCCTGCCGCGAAACGAGTCGATGGTAATGACCACTGCATGCTTGCCTTTCGCCAGCGGGAACAGCGGCAGGTATTTGCCGTGCCAGAACACCGCAAGCACCTGTCGGCCATCGGCCATGTAAAGGTCCAACCTCTCGAGTTGTGACGTCTGTTTGCGAAGCGTCGTGCTCCAGACCCGCAGGATGGCGACCATGACCCCGGCGACCAGACCCACCGCCATGGCAGTCGCGATCTGCCGCCAGCGCTCACCCATCCTTCGTGCCCGCCATGCCGTCCTCGCCCGGCATCACGGCATCGGCAGCCGCATGGGCAAGATTGCCGATGATATCCATTTCCTTTGCAAGCGCCCGCCTGACGCGCGCCCAGAGGCTGTCTTCATGAACGGCACGGACCTGAGTGCGCTTGAGCACCTCCAGGTAATAGTCCCGGGTTCGCGCCACGGTCCGTTCGATCGTGTAAGCCGCTGCGGTCTCCCGCGCGGCCTGTTTCAGGGTCTGAAAGTCTCGCGATCCTGCAGTGCCTGCAACGTCCCAAAGCGCAACGGCAAACCCGGACGCAGAGGTCCCCGCATCAAGCAGCCGGCCATTGACACGGTCGGTGACAACATCACGTGCGCCTGGCGCATCCAGCGCAACCACCGGGCACCCGGCGGTCATCGCCTCGACCAGCACCAGACCCTGGGTTTCCGACAGCGACGAGAACGCAAAGACATCCATCGCCGCATAGGCGTCTGCCAGCGCATTGCCCCTGAGCACTCCGGCAAAATGGGCCCGGTCCTTCATTGCCGCCCGTTCGAACGCCTCCGCCATGCTTCGCCGCGACGGACCGTCCCCGACGACGAGCACATGCGCCTGAGGCGTTCGCCGAAGGAACTGCAAAAGCGCATCGGTCAGAAAACCGAGATTTTTCTCGGGCGCCAGCCGGCCGACATGGCCAACCGCGAAGGCCTGCTGCGGTATCGCCAGATCGACGCGGCCACGGCTTGCCACGCCGCTGCCGAAAGCACGCGCATCGACCCCGGTCGGCACCACGCTGACCGGGGCGGCGACACCGTGCTCGGCCAGGAAATCTGCAATGCTGGCGCTCGGCGCGATCACCCCGTCGCAGAGATCGCAATAGCCAAGCGAAAGATTCAGCGCCAGGCGCTTCAGGAGGTCCGAATCCTGGGCGACATAGTGCCCATAAAGTTCGTAACGCGTGTGATGAGTAAACACGACCGGGACATTGAGATAGCTTGCGGCGCGCAGCGCCGTGTCCCCCAGGAGAAACGGGTGATGGCTGTGAATGATATCCGGATTGAAAGCCTCCGCCGCCTTTGCAAGGCCGGGTGACAGCGGCAAGGGCACGGAAAAATCACTCCCCGCGAAGTGCTGCACCGCCGGCATCCGAAGCACCCCGGCTTCCTCGCACGGCATGTTTTCGAATTCCGGCGCCACCACCATAACCTCGTCACCGGCTTGCCGCAGGCCTGCCGCCAGTTCGCTGACGCTGCGCGCCACGCCGCCGACATGCGGCGTGTAGGTGTTGGTGAACATCAGTATCTTCATCATCCACCCTTCATTGGCCGGCGGCAGAGCGGTCCCCTCGCCAGATCCGTGCCACCGTCCGGCAATCCGGCACCGCCATGATACTGCGCTCGGCTCTCAAGCCTTTAGCCTGGTGCCGATCTCCTGTTCCAGCGCCATATGATGCATCAGGTCCGAAAGCGAGATCACACCGACCAGCCGCCTGCCCTCGACAACCATGAGCTTGCGTCGCGAGCTTTTCATCATGAACTTGAAGACTTCGTTGAGAGGCGTGTCGGCGGCTACCGTGTTCTCGGCTTCCGCCGGCACCAGGATGTCACGCACAGGCCGCCCGCCCCATTCCTCTCTCTCGAACCTGCGCACACCGGATGTATCGGCGTATCCGATCAGCGTCTCGCCGGAAAGCACCGGCACGAAGCTGACACCGTGACGCAGCATCACATCGTCGACAAGCTCGGCGATTGTGGCCTCGGCATCGATTGTGTGAAGCGTCTCGCTCATAAGCTGTTTCGCGGTCTTGCCGCGCAGCGCTGCCTTGACCAGCAGGTTCTGATAGCTGCCATTGGAGGCATTGAGAATAAAGAAGCCGATCAGGATCTGCCAGAACCCGCCGATACCGCCACCGGAAAACACGGCGAGCGCGCCGGTCAGCATCAGGAACAGCCCGAACACCGTGCCGATGCGGCTGGAAATGCGGGTGGCCTGCAACAGATCTTGTGTCACCCCCCAGATCAGAGCCCTGAGCACCCTCCCGCCATCGAGCGGAAATGCCGGGATCATGTTGAACACCGCAAGCACCAGGTTGATCAGCGCCAGGTAGCCGAACACGGCGCCGGCGTAACTGCTTCCTGTCTGGGGTGCGGCAAGCGTCGCGGCGCCGTAAAACAGCGCCGCGAGAAACAGGCTCATCAGCGGCCCGGCAATGGCAATCAGGAATTCCGACTTGGGATCGTGCGGCTCTTCCTCAAGCTCCGCCACACCCCCGAAGATGAACAGCGTGATCCCGCCAACTTTCAGCCCATAGGATCTTGCCACCAGCGAGTGCGACAGCTCGTGCAGGATCAGCGAGATGAACATGCCGAGCATCGCGATGATGCCGAGCGCCGTGTAGAACGTCGCCGTCTCGCCCGGCAGGGCCGGCGGGAAGTAGGACGTCGAAAGGCTCCAGACAATCAGCGCTGCGATCAGGAGCCAACTCGGATCAACCTTGAGCTTGAAGCCGAAAATCTCGAACAGCTGCACCGCATTCTTGAACATGATGTCTCCCGCCTGAGCGCTTGTCAGGGTCATCATGCCTCATCGGAGACGGTGGCGAATTGATCGACATCATACCGGCCCGACGATTGCGTCGAAGCTGCAGGGGCGCAGGACGGCCGAAGGCCCCTGCGGCTATTCCAGTTTGGCGGGAAACCCCGGCGCGCGCAGGTCGGTGCCCAGACGGTCTTCGAGCAGCTTGGCGATCATCGGCGACTGGGCGTTTCCGCCATAGGCCGCCTTGGCCTCGACATAGGTCTGTTCGGTCATCGAGGCGAGTTCCAGCGGCACACCGAACTCCCGCCCGAACTCCATGGCGAAGCCGAGATCCTTGAGCGCAAGGTCGATGTTGAAGGCAATATCGTAGGAACCGTTCAGGATCAGCGCACCCTCGGTCTCGTGCACGAAGGAATTGCCCGACGATGCCTTGATCGCCGCCCAGGCCTGGCCGAGGTCGAGGCCACCGCGCTTGGCCAGCATCAGCGCCTCACCGCAGGCCTTGAGATGAATGAAAGCCAGCATGTTGGTGATCACCTTGATGATCGAGGAATTGCCCAGCGGCCCCATGTGGAAGATCTGGTTGCCCATTGCTTCGAGCGCCGGCAGGTGCAGGTCGAACAGGTCCTTGTCGCCGCCCGCCAGCATGGTGATCTGGCCCTGGGCTGCCAGATGCACCCCGCCGGTCACCGGCAGTTCCATGGTGCGAACACCCTTTTCGGCGGCGATTTCCCCGAGCCGCAGGATCTCATCCCGGCCGAGCGTCGACATCTCGATCCAGGTGGCGCCGGATTTTGCGGTGGTCAGCACCTCCATGAGAACCTTTTCCGACACTGCCGGCGACGGCAGGCAGGTGACGATGGCGTCGCAGTCGCGCGCCAGTTCGGCCGGGCTGTCCGCCCAGACGCCGCCCATCTCGACATGCCGCTTGCCGAGCGATGGATCGAGATCGTTGACCGTGACCTTGAAGCCTGCCTTGAGCAGGCTCACCGCCAGATGCCCGCCAAGATTGCCCAAGCCGATGAAACCATAGCGCATGGTGATACTCCTGAGAATTTGTGTGAGATGAGGGGATAAGCCGCCCTAGCCGTGGCCGATCAGCGCCTTGGTTTCGAGGTAATCACGCATGCCCCAGTCAGCATATTCGCGGCCGTTGCCGGACTGCTTGTAGCCGCCGAACGGCGCAAACAGATCCCAGTCGGGCGAGTTGATGTGGACCTGGCCGGCCCGCATCTGCCGGGCGATGGCCCGCGCATGCTCAAGCTCGCCCGATTGCACGTAGGCGGCAAGCCCGTAGACCGTGTCGTTGGCAATTTCCACAGCTTGTTCTTCACTGTCATAGGGCATGATCGAAAGCACCGGCCCGAAGATTTCCTCGCGCGCGATCCGCATGTCGGGCGTCACCCCGCCGAACACCGTCGGCCTGACATAGTAGCCCTGGCTCAAACCCTCCGGCCGGTCTCGCCCGCCGGTGACCAGGATGGCGCCATCCTGGATGCCCGAGGCGATCAGCGCCTGGATCTTGTCATACTGGACCTGGCTGATCACCGGTCCGAGATTGGTGGCGGGATCGCGCGGATCCCCGGTCACCAGCTTCTCCGCAGTCTCTTTCGCAATGGCCAGGGCCTCGTCGTGCCGCTCCCGCGGCACCAGCATGCGCGTCGGCGCATCGCAGGACTGGCCGCTGTTGGCAAAACAGCCTTCGACGCCGCCGGCTACTGCGGACGCCAAGTCGGCGTCTGCCAGGATGAGATTGGGCGATTTGCCGCCGAGCTCCTGCGCCACCCGCTTGACCGTATCGGCCGCGGATTTGGCCACCAAGATTCCCGCCCGTGTTGATCCGGTGAATGAGACGATGTCGATATCCGGATGGGAACTCAGCACCTGGCCGACACCCGGCCCGTCGCCGTTGACCAGGTTGAACACGCCTGCCGGCACTCCGGCCTCATGCAGGATCTCGGCAAACAATATGCCGCTCAATGGCGCGATCTCGCTCGGCTTGAGCACCACCGTGCAGCCCGCCGCCAGAGCTGGCGCCACCTTGCAGGCGATCTGGTTCATCGGCCAGTTCCACGGCGTGATCAGACCCGCAACCCCGATGGCCTCATGCACGATCAGTGTCGAACCGCGCTGTTCCTCGAAGCTGAACGCCTTGAGCGCGGTCATTGTCGCCTCGATATGGCCCAGTCCTGACCAGGCCTGGTCGGATTTCGCCATGGCCAGCGGCGCGCCCATTTCCGTGCTGATCGCCTCCGCGATCTCGTCAAGCCGGGATTCATAGACGTCGCGGATCCGCCCCAGGAGCGCCAGCCTGTCGGCAGCACTCCACCCGCTGAAGCACGGGAACGCCGCCCGCGCGGCGGCGATCGCTTTTTCCGCATCTGCGGATGTGCCGAGCGGCACCTTGGCGACGCTCTGTTCCGTCGCCGGATTGATCACGTCGATCAGCGTTGCGCCTTGAGAGGGAGCAACCCACTCGCCGTTGATGTAGAACCGTCCGAGATTGCCGTAATCGGCCATCGTTCAAACCTCACACATAGATTTTGAAGGCCGCCCGGATTGCCGCGTCGGTGGCAGGATCGAACAAAGGCCCCGTGGACTGCGAAAGAATCCGATTCTTCCGCTCGATTGCCTTTTGTACCAGATCCGGCTTGCCGATTTCAGCCCATTCCTTCGGGCTGGTGCGGTCGGCGACCGCCGGGTAGACATATTCGGTCTGCATCACGTTCAGCGTCTGGGGGTGGCCGAGGTAGTGTCCGGGGCCTTCCAGGCACACTTCCCGCATCGCTTCCAGGCTGACGCTGTCCTCGGTAACATCGATGCCGCGCACGCATCTGAGCACCTGGCCCAGCAGATCGTCGCCGAGCACCAGCGATTCCAAGCAGAACCCCAGCAGCGAGGCATGCATGCCGACCGCTTCATAGACCATGTTGAGACCGCTGAGACCCGCCATCGTGTTGGAGATTGCCTGCTCCCAGCCCGCCTGCATGTCGGGCAGCTTGGAATCCGCAATCCCTGCCGCAGCCCCACCGGGCAGACCGTAAAAGCGGTGCATCTGGGCGCAACCCGCCGTCAGCAGCGCCTGCTCGCCCGACCCGCCCGACATCGCGCCCGAGCGAAGATCGGAGACGAACGGCCAGGTGCCGAACACCGCCGGATGACCCGGCGCCATGGCGTTGACATAGACAACGCCTGCCAGGCATTCGGCCACGGCCTGCACGATTGCGGTGGCGAGCGGCGCCGGCGCCGTGGCGCCCGCCTGCCCGGCTGACAGGAGCAGCACCGGCATGCCGGCGCGAATGCATTTCTCCATGGTGATGCAGCTCTCTTCCGCGAACTTCATCGGCGGAACCACGAAGCAGTTGGAATTGGAGACGAACGGACGCGCCCGCCAGGCTTCCTCGCCGCCGGAGATCATGTGAATGAGATCCATGCAGCCTTCGAAATGCGATGGATCCGAGAAGCTGGTGCCGACATGCTTGGTGGTTCCGGCACAGCAGGCATAGAGCGTGTTGACGTCCATCTCGAAATTGTCGACCACGTCACGGCAGACCATGGCGCGCTGGAAGAAATGCACATTGTCGAGCGCGTGGGTCAGCCGCGCCGCGTCATAGAGATCCTGCGCGGTGGATTCGCGGTAGTTCCGGTTCTCGATATCGACCACATGCACCGCCGCACCTGCCGTGCCGAAATGCACCCTGGTTCCCGACAGGTCGAGATCGAATTTCGGGTCCCGGCCAAACAGCACCAGATCCTTCTTGGCCAGCGCCAGCATGTCCTCGACCAGCGCGCGCGGAAACCGGATCCGCCCGTCATCTCCGAGGATGGCCCCGGCCTTGGTCATGATCTCGACGCCCGATGGCGGAGCCTGCGACAGGCCGATGGTTTCCAGCGCATCGAGTGCGGCTTCGTGGATGCGAAGCACATTGGCGTCGGTCAGCGGCGAATACTGCCCGCCGCTCATGCCCGGCCGGATCGGCCTCAGGTTTTCGGCCAGTGGCGCCGTCCTGACGGCGACGCGCCCGGCACGGCCACCCGAGCGGCGACCCTGCCTTTCGAGAACCGGCGGTTCGATCGGCATTTCTGCCAGGGTTTCAATTGCGGGTTCGATTACAGGTTCCATCGCGGTCTCCAGGAGGTCCGAAGTAAAGGTCAATTCACATCCGGACGCGGAGCGCGCCGGGGTCGTACAGGGGCTTGAGGGACGCAATCGCGGAGTGGCGTTCCCCGGCGATCTCGATTTCGTAGGTTGAGGCGAGCACATCCTCGGCGCTCTCGCCCGCGCACGGTACGTAGCCGAGCCCGATGGCGCCGCCGAGATGGTGGCCGTAATTGCCCGAGGTGATGATTGAAACGATCTCGCCGTCGCGCACGATCACCTCGTTGTGGAACAGCAGCGGTTCGGGATTCTTGAGCTGGAATTGCACCAGTCTCCGGGCAAGCCCCTGCTCGCGCTTGGAAAGCACCGCGTCGCGGCCGATAAAGGCGCCCTTGTTGGTCTTTACCGCGAAGCCGAGCCCGGCCTCGAGCACGTGGTCCTCGTCGGTGATGTCATGGCCGAAATGCCGGAACGCCTTTTCGATCCGGCAGGAATCGAGCGTGTGCAGCCCGCAGAGCTTGAGCCCGTGACCGCTTCCCGCGTCAGCCAGCGCCTCGAACACATGCGCGGTCTGGTCGGAAGAGACGTAAAGCTCCCAGCCCAGTTCGCCGACATAGGTGACCCGGTGCGCACGGGCGAGCCCCATGCCGATCTCAATCTCGCGCGCCGTACCGAACGGATGCGCCTCGTTGGAAAAATCATTCGGGCTGACCGCCTGGAGCAGAGACCGGGCATTCGGCCCCATCACGCAGAGCACGGATTCCGCAGCCGTGATGTCGGTGATCACCACGAACTCGTCGCCGAGGTGCCGCCGGAGCCAGCTGAGATCACGCTGCAGCGTCGCGCCCGGCACCACCAGCAGGAACGCCGTCTCCGACAACCGCGTCACGGTCAGGTCGCACTCGATGCCGCCTCTTGTGTTGAGCATCTGGGTGTAGACGATCCGCCCCGGCTCGACATCCATGTCGTTGGCGCAGAGCCGTTGCAGATAGGCAGCCGCATCCCGCCCCTCGACCCGGATCTTGCCGAACGAGGTCATGTCGAACAGCCCGACCGCCTCGCGCACAGCCAGATGCTCGCGCTTCTGGTTCTCGAACCAGTTCTGCCGCTTCCAGGAGTACTGGTACTCCCGCGCCTGACCTTCATCCGCGAACCAGTTGGCCCGCTCCCAGCCGGCGACTTCGCCAAACACCGCACCGCGCGCCTTCAATTGCTCATGGATCGGCGAGCGCCGAACACCGCGCGCCGTCGCCATCTGCCGGTAGGGATAGTGATCTGCGTAAAGCAGGCCGAGCGTTTCGGTGACGCGGCTCTGCAAATAATGCCGGTTTTTCTGGAACGGCTGTGCCCGGCGGATGTCGACTTCCCACAGGTCGAACGGCGGCTCGCCGTCATTTATCCATTGCGCCAGCGCAAAGCCTGCGCCGCCCGAGGAGACGATGCCGATGGAATTATATCCGGCGGCAACCCAGTAGCCTTTGATCTCCGGCGCTTCGCCGAGATAGTAGCGGTCATCCGGAGTGAAGCTCTCCGGCCCGTTGAAGAAGGTGTGGATTCCGGCGGTGGCGAGAAGCGGCAGCCGGTTCACCGCCTGTTCGAGGATCGGCTCGAAGTGATCGAAATCCTCCGGCAACTGGTCGAAACAGAAATCCTCACTGATCCCATTCATGCCCCAGGGCTTGGCCACCGGCTCGAAGGCGCCGAGCAGCATCTTGCCGGCGTCTTCCTTGTAGTAGGCGCATTCGTCCGGCACCCGCAGCACCGGCAGCCGCGGCAGACCCTCGATCGCCTCGGTGACAATGTAGAAATGCTCGCAGGCATGCAGCGGAAGCGTCACGCCGGATTGGGCGGCGAGATCGCGGCCCCACATGCCGCCGCAATTGACCACAAGGTCGGCAGCAATCGTGCCGCTCTCCTCACCCTGCTGCCAGTCGACGCCGGTGACCTTGCCCCCTGCGGTGTTAACCGAAGTGACCTTCACCCCCTCGATGATGCGCGCCCCGTTCTGGCGCGCGCCCTTGGCCAGCGCCATGGCGATGTTGGCCGGATCGCATTGCCCGTCGAGCGGCAGGTGAACCGCGGCGGTGACGTCGGAAATATTGAGATGCGGATACATCTTCAGCACCTCGTCGGGGCTGATTTCCTGCACGTCGATATCGAACGCTCGCGCCAGCGAGGCCTGGCGGTAGATCTCTTCCTTGCGCGCTTCCGTCAGCGCCACGGTTATCGAGCCGCATTGGCGCATGCCGGTGGCAACACCGGTTTCCGCCTCGAGCTTGACGTAGAGGTCAGCCGAGTACTTGGCGAGCCGTGTCATGTTGAGTGAAGCCCGCAACTGCCCGATCAGCCCGGCGGCGTGCCAGGTGGTGCCGCAGGTCAGCTGCTTGCGCTCCAGAAGCACGATGTCGGTCCAGCCGAGCTTGGCCAGGTGATAGGCCACAGAGCAGCCGGATACCCCGCCGCCGACGATGACCACGCGCGCGGTTTGAGGAACAGACACACTCATGCCCGCAGTCTTTCATTGTTGGGATCCCACAGAGGCTCGTCTGCCTGTACCGTGGCGGCAAAGCGTTCGCCGAAGATCTCGACTTCGAGCCGTGTGCCGGGCGCGGCGAGATCCGCGCGTACCATGCCGAGTGCGATCGATTTGCCGATCCGGTGCCCCCAGCCGCCCGACGTGGTTTCGCCCACCACAATGCCGTCATGCCACAGCGTCGACATGTAGGGCGCGTCGCAGTCCCCGGCCTCGATGATCAGCGTGACGAACCGCTTGGAGACACCCTGCTGCCTTTCGGCCTCAAGCGCCGGCTTGCCGAGGAACTCCGGCTTGTCCCATTTGACGAAGCGGTCGAGGCCGCCCTGCAGCACGGTGTAATCGGTCGAAAGATCGCCCTTCCAGGCGCGGTAGCCCTTCTCGAGCCTGAGCGAATTGAGCGCGAACATGCCAAAGGGCTTCAGACCATGCGGTTCGCCGGCCTTCATTACCGCATCGAAGATCTTCGGCGTATCCTCGACCTTGGAATGGATCTCCCAGCCGAGCTCACCGGCAAAAGACACCCGCACCAGCTGGCACCAGATGCCATCGACCTGCGCCGACTGATGCGTAAGCCAACCCTTACTCAAATCCGCATCGGTCACGGCGGACAGGATCTCGCGCGATTTCGGACCGGTCAGGATCTGGCAGGAGAACGCTTCGGTGACATCCTCGACCGCGATGCCGGAACTCGCGGGAAGGTGCTTCGTCAGCCATTCAAAATCATGCAGCTGCGCTGTCGCCGCGGTAATCAGGAAGAAGAAATCCTCGTCCAGCGCCATCAGCGACATCTCGGTGACGATGCGGCCCTTGGCATCGGCGAAATAGCCAAGTCCTATCCGGCCCCGTTTCGGCGCCATGCCGGTGATCAGCGAATTGAGCCAGTCGCGCGCGCCGGGTCCCTGCACCCTGAACCGCGAGAATCCGGGCAGGTCGAGAATGCCGGCCGCATTGCGCACCGCCAGGCATTCCTCGCGCACCGCCCCGAACCATGAGCCCTCGCGCGCCCAGGTCTGCGTCGCCTCTTCGCTTGTGTCGTCGCCGGACCGCGCATACCAGTTGGCGCGCTCCCAGCCATTGTAGGCGCCGAACTGGGCACCGAGCGCTGCCACCCGGTCATGCACCGGCGAGAGCTTCTTGTTGCGGCCCGCCGGCCAGGCATGATGCGGGAAATGCATGCCGTATTCGTGGCCATAGACCTCCATGCCCTTGGCGATGGTGTAGTCCTGGTCACAGAACGAGGTGAAACGGCGTGGGTCGCACGACCACATGTCCCACTCGGTCTCGCCCTCCATCACCCATTCCGCCAGCACCTTGCCGGCGCCGCCACCCTGGCAGATGCCGAAGGTGAAGACACAGGCCTCGAACGCATTGGGCACACCCGGCATCGGCCCGATCAGCGGGTTGCCGTCCGGCGTATAGGGGATCGGCCCGTTGATGTTCTTGGTTAGCCCGGCCGTACCCAGCAGCGGCACCCGCTCGCAGGCGTCGTTGATGTACCATTCCAGCCGCTCGAGATCGTCCGGATAGAGCTGGAATGAGAAATCCTCGGGCATCGGGTCGTCGGGCGTGACCCAGTGCGCCTTGCAGTTGCGCTCGTAGGGGCCGAGGTTGAAGCCGTTCTTCTCCTGCCTCAGATAGTAGGAGCTGTCGACATCGCGCATCAGCGGCAGCTTGTGCCCGGCTTCCGCCGTCCAGGCGGCCACTTCCGGCACTTCGTCAAACAGCATGTACTGATGGCTCATCACCATCATCGGCACATCCCGGCCGAACCATTTGCCGACTTCGCGGGCATAATAGCCCGCGGCGTTGACCACGTATTCGCAGCGGATCTCGCCCTTCTCGGTCGAAATTACCCATTCGTCGTTTTCACGGCGCGCGCCGGTGGCCGGGCAGAAGCGGTAGATCTTGGCACCGAGATCCCGCGCTCCCTTGGCCAGCGCCTGGGTCAGCTGTGCCGGATCGATGTCGCCATCATTGGGGTCGTAAAGCGCCCCGGTGAGATCATGGGTCTCGGCAAAGGGGTAGCGTGACTTGATCTCGCCGGGCGAGAGAATGTCGAGATCCATGCCCTGGTAACGGCCCATGCCGACCACCCGCTGGAACTCCCTGAGCCGCTCCTTCGAATGACCGAGCCGGATCGAGCCGGTGACGTGGTAGTTCATCGGGTAGTCGACCGCCGCCGCCAGCCCACGGTAGAGCTCGGCCGAATAGCGCTGCATGTTCATGATCGACCAGGAGGAGGAGAATGTGGGCACATTGCCCGCCGCATGCCAGGTGGAGCCAGCCGTCAGCTCGTTCTTCTCCAGCAGCACGCAGTCGGTCCAGCCGGCCTTGGCCAGATGGTAGAGCGCCGAGACGCCAACCACGCCGCCACCGATGATGACAACCCGTGCATGCCCTGCGATCTCGCTCACCCGTCTTCTCCCTCAGTTCGATCGGTCCGGAGCGAGTATCAAGCCCGAATTTTGAGTTCGCAATCAGGCCCGAACAGCATTATTAATCGACAAACTCGATTAGGGTGCAGGGCAACAATTTCCGGGAGGCAAGCCATGCAGATCGAATTGCTGGAGACGTTTCTCGATCTCATGGAGACAAAAAGCTTCAACCGCACTGCGGACCGGTTGAACCTGAAGCAGTCCACCGTGTCGGCCCGGATCAACACGCTCGAGGCCATGCTCGGCAAGAAGCTGTTCACCCGCAGCCGCGCCGGCACCCAGCCGACGCCTGCCGGACACCGGCTGCTCGACCATGCCCGCGCGCTGCGCCATCAGTGGAACGAGGCCCGACGCTCGGTGGCAAGCACCGGCAATTTCGACCAGTCGATGCGGATCGGCATCCAGCATGACCTTGCCTCCAACCACATTGCCGATTGGGTCGCGGGGTTTCGCACCATCCTGCCGAAGGCCGCCTTCTACATCGATCTCGATTTCTCCAACCAGATGAGCGTCGACCTGCTGGCCGGGGAACTCGATCTGTCCATTCTCTACACCCCGAAGAACCTGCCGGACCTTCATAACGAACTCATTGGCGAGGTCGGTTACCGGCTGATCAGCTCCAAGGCCCGGCGGATCGCGGAGATAGAACCAGCCAGCTATATCTTCACACGCTTCTCCCCGGCCTTCGAGAAGGTGCACAACCCGATGATGGCCGATCTTGCCGAGGCGCCGCTGTCGAGCGGCCAGAACATCACCGTCTGCGGCCTGCTTTCATCGCTTGGCGGCTCGGCCTATGTGCTCGAGGAATCCGCCAGCGAGATGGTGGCGTCGCAGGGCTTCGACTATGTCGACGACGCGCCGCGTATCCCCCAGGGCGTCTATTGCGCCATGCATCTGCGCAACCGTCATTCGCATGTCCACCGGCGCCTGCTCGAAAGCGTGCGCCGGCAACTGGCAGCCGACCCCGGGCGGGGTTGAACAAATGCCCCACCAGACTGGGCCAGGCTAGGCAGCAACGCCCTGCGCGGTGCGGCCCGAAAGGTTCTTCCAGATCCGCCAGGCTTCCAGCGCCGCCAGCGGCAGGAAGTTGACCAGCGCCGGCCCGAGATTGTCGTGCACGAAGATCCAGTGCACGAGCGTCAGCACCGCCGCCGGATAGACGAACCGCTGCAGCGTCTTCCATTTCTTGAGCAGCCAGCGCTGTGAAATGTTGTTGCTGGTCAGGCCGAGCGGCACGAAGATCGCGAATGCCAGCCAGCCGGTCCAGATTCCCAGTTCCATGAACTCGGCCAGCATCGGCGCCAGCGCGCCCTTTTCCATCACGTAGACAACCAGGTGAAGCACGGCGTAGAGAAAGGCCGCCACGCCCAGCGCGCGGCGCCGGCGCATCAGCCAGTTGAGCCAGCCGGCCTTGGGAAAGATCATTCTGAGTGGCGTGATCATCATCGCGATGATCATGAAACGGGCGGAAAATTCGCCGGTAGGATGCAGCAAACCCTCGGCCGCGCCCGGATCCGAAGACAGCGTTATCATCATCGGCAGCGCCGGCAGGGCGAGCAGCGCCCAGAAGAAGTATCGTGAGGAGAGTATGCTTTTCACGGTTCGAGTCCTTTCCGATCTGTCTCCCAATCCATTTCCTGCCTTACCCCCGTACGCAGACCGCTCCAAGTTAAACTCCTGTAACAAAACGCCGTGAACCATCCGCCGAAGACAAAACGGCGCCAGCGCTGCTGCGCTGACGCCGCGAGATGAAAGGGATGCGTCTCCGCACCCCTCGCTGTGGCAATCATGCCATCTAGTGCTTGAACTTCTTGATCTCGCCTGCGCTCAGCCGTGAGGCATAGGAACGCAGTTCCTTTTTCACCAGGCCCATCAGGAAGTAGAGGCAGAAGATGTTGACCACGGCCATGGCAAAGATCGCCGCATCGGAGAAGTCGATGACCGGCCCAAGGCTGGCTGCAGCCCCGATGACAATGAACACGCAGAAGATGATCTTGAAGGTCAGCTCCGAGTTCTTGCCTTCCCCGAACAGGTAGGTCCAGCTCTTCAGCCCGTAATAGGACCAGGAGATCATCGTCGAGAAGGCAAAAAGCACCACGGCGATGGCCAGCACGTAGGGGAACCAGCTGATGGCCGAACCGAAAGCCGCCGAGGTCAGGGCCACGCCGCTCACATCCCCCACGGTGGCGATTGCGGATCCGGCTTCGTTGAGCTGGTAGAGCCCGGTCGCCGGATCGACGATCAGCTGCTGCGAGATGGTGATGACCAGCGCGGTCATCGTGCAGATCACCACCGTATCGATGAGCGGTTCGAGCAAGGACACGAAGCCTTCGGTGATCGGCTCCTTGGTTCTGACCGCCGAGTGGGCGATCGCCGCGGAGCCGACACCGGCCTCGTTGGAGAACGCCGCCCGCTTGAAGCCCTGGATAAGCGCGCCGACGAAACCACCCGCCACACCCAGTCCCGTAAACGCGCCGGCAAAGATCTGGCCGAACGCCCAGCCGATCTTGTCATAGTTCACCAGCAGGATGATCAGTGCCGCGCCGACATAGAGAATGCCCATGAACGGCACGATCTTCTCGGTCACATTTGCAATCGACTTGATGCCGCCGACAATCACCGCGAACACAACCGCCGCAAACACCAGCCCGGTTATCCAGCCCGGATAGTCGCCGACAATGCCCGAAATCTGCGCATGCGCCTGGTTGGCCTGGAACATGTTGCCGCCACCGAACGCACCGAGAATGCAGAAGATCGAAAACAGCACCGCGAGGATCTTGCCGCCGGGAAGACCCAACTCGCTGAAACCCTTGGAGATATAGTACATCGGACCGCCCGAAACCGTGCCGTCCTCGTACTCGTTGCGATACTTGACCCCGAGCGTGCACTCGGTGATGAGAGCGGCGGTGCAAAAGTCGGCCATGGTAGCGGCGGAATAGTCCGGCCGCGGGCGGAGTAAAATCCGGCCACCTATTTTCCTTCTGCGACGAATGCAGGAGGGCTTGGGGATCTACACCGTGGANGCACTGCTGGATCGTATTACCCACCACGTCAGCATCCTCGAGATGAACGGCGACAGCTATCGTCTCGCCCAAAGCCGAGCCCGAAAGGCCGGCTGAAACCCTCCGGAAATCGCCGCGCGCGCATGAGACCCCCACTCGGGCTACGCCCTCGCGGCAGCCTCATGCGCGCACAAAGAGTGGCCGATTTTTGCGCCGCCGCCTGGCCGGGTTTTACTCCGCCGTTGACACAGGTGGGAGCACGCAGGCCGCTTTCCGCGCCGTATTCGTATGGCAGGAACCAGCGTCGCCTGGCTCAAATCCGAGATCGAAGCGTGGATCAGTGAGCGTGCTGTCGAGCGCGCCCATCACCACTACGCCGATCCCTACTAATCGAGGGGCCTAAGCGCCCCTCACACTTCCAAGATTTTGAAGAGGATACGAACATGCGTAAACGCGTGAACGATAACGCACGCCCTCGCAAAGGGCACCCCTACGCCTTCAAGGACTACGATGACGATGGCAATATCCATCAGAGCATGGTGGGCTTTCTGGAAAACATCTGGAAAGGAGCACGCAGCGATAGCTGCTTCTTTCTCGCAACCACTAATCCCGAAGGTTATAAATGGCGCGACTATGTCGTCCATGGCGACAACATCACGGTCGGCTTGAACAGATTCTTCCGTCAATATTCGCGTTGGGATCACAATCTCTATTTCTGCCCCAATCCATTCTCTAAGGATCGCAGAAAGAAGGAATTCGCGCGGCCCACACGGCTTGGCTGGTGCGATATGGACGATAGCGATCCCTACGCCTACCGGCCTGAGGCGAGCTTGGTCTGGGAGACATCGCCCAAGCGCTATCAAGGAATATGGCTATGGGACGGCTGGCATAACGTCGAAGAAGCTGAAGGTTACTCACGCTCTCTTGCTAATCGGCATGGTGGCGACGATGGCTGGACGATCACCAAGATGGTGCGTGTGCCCGGCTCGGTAAACCACAAACCCCAATATGAGGAGCCGTTCGTTCAGTTAGTTCATCGCAACTGGAACAGGCTCGCGGGTCGCCCACCTTTGCCTGAAATTGCTAACGCAATGGAGGCCGGCAAGTTCGTCAACCCTGATGTGCATGACGCCAAGCAGGTGCTCGACAAATACAAGAGCAAGCTGCACGCAAAACCGCGGTCATTGATCAGGCACACACGCGTGATGGAGAAGGATCGCTCATCCTGCATCCATCTTGTGATAGCGAGCCTGCACGAAGCCGGTGCGTCACCTGACGAGATCGCCAGCATCATGTGGAATAGTCCCTACTTCACCGAGAAGCACGGCTACCACATTGATCGGCTCGATGGCGAAATCTCGCGCATCACATCAAAGCTGGAGGTCTCGAAATGACCAGAAAGATCTCCACAAAACGGCGCAATACTCGATCCCCAAAGAAGAAGCCGGTGCGATCTCTGGCATCCACAGGGTTGCAGACTTTCACGGCGAATGACCTGCAAACGATGGACTTTCCTCCCCTCAACTTTTTCGTCGAGGGGTTGATCCCCGAGGGTTTAACATTGCTGGCTGGCAAGCCAAAAATGGGCAAGTCATGGATGGCGCTGGATTTGGCAATGTCGATTGCGAGCGGCACCAAAGCGCTGGGGGAGCGAACGACAAAGAAAGGTACCACACTCTACTGCGCACTTGAAGACAACCAAAGGCGCTTGCAACGACGTATACGCCATAACTATGGAAACCAAGACGCATGGCCGTCAAACTTTCATATGGCAACCCAATTGAACAAGTTTGATCAGGGTGGACTTGAGCAGCTTGAAGAGTGGATTGACGAACATCGTCCCAGCTTGGTCATCATTGACACATTGGTTTGCATCAAGCCCAAATCGGACAAAGGAAACGGGTACGACGCTGACTATGGAGCGCTCGCGCCCCTGCAAGAACTCGCAGGCGAGTATGGCATCGCCATCGTCGTCATTCATCATCTACGCAAACTGAGGGGTGATGACCCATTGGACATGGTGTCGGGAACCACAGGATTAACTGGGGCCGCTGACAGCATTCTTGTTCTTGATCGTAAAAGCCACGGCACGACCCTTTATGGTCGTGGTCGGGAAATGGAAGACATAGACATCGCCATGCAGCTCGAAGATGGACTTTGGCAAATCTTGGGTGACAGCGACGCCGTGAAAATCTCGAGTGAGCGTAAAGCGATTATTGAGGTGTTGGAAAACGCCGAGAAACCGATGGGGCCTAAAGCCATTGCAGAAGCGTTGGATCAGCCCGAAGACAATGTGCGTCAACTACTGACAAGCATGGCAAGGGATGGCGAAGTCAAAAAGGAGGGGCGCGGAAAATACATCACGCCATAATTTGAGCATGTGCGATCACTTCGATCACTAAATCACTTTGGCGACTTGATGTGATGATGTGATCGAAGTGATCGGCAACGAGCGCATTAGCAAAAATCGGCTAGCAGTCCAAAACCTTGGCAGTCTAAATGCCTGCTTGTCCGCGCTCGGGGAGGTCGCGAATAAAAAAACGCCCTCCCCCATCCCCCTTGTGGCCGAATGTTTTGCAGTCCGCCGATTGGAGCCGGTCATGGGCATAGAGACCGACACGCTGACATATGATCAGCCTATCGGACACACGCCCAGCGCCAAATACACAATCCAATCAACAGCTCCATTTCTCCCTTCACCTGTGGCTGCTCTTGCTGGGTGACAGGTGGGCATCATTTCTGGATTTTGGAATGCGTATTGGTGTCGTTCTGCCCGCGAATGCGACGACAACACGCCGAGGCGCACAATTGAGCCAGGACGCGCGTTTCAGTCGTCGCCGGTAGTGACCCTCGGTAAATCACGCCACCGGCGCCACTGGCTCATTGCAACGCCGCCGCGTACGCGATTGTCTGCGTAGAGTGCCGGTTAGTTACAGGTGGTCCTCAGCGTTCCGTTTTCTCAGCTTGATCTAGCGTAAGCCTCGGCTGACGGTCCGTTTGCTCTATGTGCCCGTCAACGGGCGTGAGGGCGATGAAGTCCGCATCCGCTCTGTCCGCCGATCTCCGGCGATGGCGTGTCAGCAGGTGAATGATGCCAAGCACGAATACGGTTGGCGTAAGGATGATCACCGTCTTGATGTAGTCGGACGACGACTGAAACGTGTCGAGCAAATCGGCGAGAAAATTGTAGTCATCCATGGCAGAACCTTGAACCACGATTTGTCGGTAGTAAGCACGCCAGATTGTACATAGACGTGTGGTTATTGTCAGGAACATTTTGTTCGCATGGACTCATTTGCGAATAACCTGCGAACACGCGCCGAGCAACTCGGCATATCGAACGCTGAAGCTGCGCGGCGCGCCAACCTCAGCGAACGCCGATATGGGAATTATGTCAGCGGTCGCCGCGAACCCGATCTTGCGACGCTGGTGCGTATTGCTCAGGTGTTGGAAACCACACCCAACATGCTGCTGGGCTTTGATACAGCACCAAGCGCGGACACCTTGCGCTCAAAAATCAATTCAGCTGTATCGGCGTTGGAGGAAAGCGACAAAGAAGTCGTTGCAGCATGCGCCGAGGCCATCGTGAAATTGCGCTCTCGTTGATCCAGGATTTTCCCTGACAACCTCTTTGTGGTCGTCTTATTGGATAGATCGTCCAACCACAAAGGAGACGATCATGTCCGACATCATCACCCTCAAGCAGCTCTGTGCTGAACTGAAGATTGACCCACGCGAAGCCCGCGAACGCCTGCGTGCTGCGGCTCGGGATGCGAAGAAGCACCCCGAATTGGCGAAGCTGCATAAGCCCAGAGCACCTTGGAGCTGGATCAAAGGTTCGGCCGGGGAGAAAGAGGCGAGGACAATTCTAAAGCCATGAAATCCTGGCTATCACACTGATCCAAAATTGCCTTCAGAAATGCGTTGCTGGCAAACCTTACTTTCCACGCATTTTTTGCCGCGCATTTTGCCTTAAGCAGCAACCTCTCAATTAGCATTTATCGCATCGCTGGTCCCTGCAATGCACAAGACAATCACTCGTCCGGCCCGCGCCTGACAGGCAGCGGTTCGCAAGTGTCGCAGCGCAGCTCTGATATACCGGACTTAAACCGAGACTGTTGCAGTTTATCGGGTTGTATTTCTGAGATCGTAACAATAATATAGGTATCTAGAAAAGTCGATTTAACCCTCGATTTTATTGAACGAAAATGGAATAGCATCAAATAAAAACGACTACTGAGCCCACGATCCTGAAGTTGTATGTTACATTGTCGAACGCACACATCCAACTCATCAGGCAGAATTAATGGCGACGTTACAGTAATGTATAATTTTGAGCGCCCATTCAATAAATATTGATCACTATGTTTGTATATTCAGCCAATTTGAAGAATCTCTCCATCGATTAAGAGAGTATTAAATCAATGAAATACTGGGGCTTCATCTCATACAGTCATGCCGACAATCACGCCAAAAATCGGAATTGGGCATCGTGGATACATAAGGAAATTGAACGGTACGAAATCCCAACCGATTTGGTTGGAAGCAAGAACAAGTACGATGAAATAATTCCCAAGAAAATTTATCCCATCTTTCTCGACAATTCTGAATTGTCCACAGATATCAGCCTCGATCAATCGATCCGATCAGCCCTTGATGCTTCACGAAACATGATTGTTTTGTGTTCCCCACATGCAACGAAGAGTCGTCACGTCGTCGCGGAGATTGACTATTTCATTTCGTTGGATCGAAAAGAGAGAATCGTTCCAGTTGTCCTTGCCGGTCACCCTGAACGGCAAACATGTTTTCCGTCACCGTTGTTGGACGGCCCGAATGACGAGCCGTTGGCAGCAGATTTCAGGACCACCGACGGTTCGCAAGGCTTTACCTCGCTTGCAGCATACCGAGAAAGCCTCGCGCAAGACAAAGCAGTCCCAGCGTCGGAAATCACGCGGGCTGCTGAGGAATACGAGCAAAGGTCCGAACAAGCCAAGCTAAGGATCATCTCGGCCATTCTTGGCGTTTCCTTCGAACAATTAGCCCAAAGGGATAGGAATTATCGGATCCAGGTCGAAAGGCGAAAAGCCCGTGTGTTGCGCAGATGGGTCAGCTTAGTGTCCGTACTAGGTATTGTTGCGATTGCGGCTGCAGGTATCGCCAACGACAGACGCATCGAGGCAAACCACGCCCGGTCCGATGCCGAGGATCTTGTCGAGTTCCTGCAAAACGACGCGCATAGCGAACTGTCAAAGCTGGGACGCCTCGACATTATGGAGTTGCTCAACCGCAGGGTTTTCAAATATCTCGACAATAACGACGCTACTCTTTCGGGATTTCAGCAGCGAGTAAAGGCTACGGCTGAATATCAATTGGGTATGGATGCTCTGGCGCTAGGCAAGGCCGAAGTCGCTCAGGAGCACCTGCGGCTTGCAATTTCTGCCTCTCAACACGCCGCGGAATTGGATCAGCGCGTCGATTGGCTGGATATCGCCGCGATAGCAAACTGGCGTTCGGCATCGATCGACTACCAATACGGTCGCTTGGACAGCGCCATCACGAAGCTAAACGCTGCTAGCAAATATGCGGATCGGGTTCTGGCTCTTGACCCAGACAATACTCGTGCGCTGGAAGCATGGTACGGGCACGCTTACGAATTTGCCGCCATCAAGTCAGATCAAGGCGACCAGGAAGCGGCGTTGGTGGATCTTCGGGAGTTGATCGCCTGGTTCGAAAACCGTCGCATGGAAAACGACCGAGCAACAGAGCCTGACCATGTAAACCTCTATGTAAAAGTCAGCAGAGTATCCGACATTGCCGGTTTGCGGCAGGAAGCATTCGAGGCCGCAGTAAGCGCCGTGCAACTAGCTGCACAACTGGGTGTTGGAGACGCCGCAGATGCAGTCAAAGCCGAAGCAAATATGCAATTGGCGCGTATGCATGAATTAAGCAACAACACGTCTGCTGCCAGTAAGCAGCTAAATCGAGCGTTTTCCACAGTGACTCTCCGCCTAAAACGAGCGCCAGACTCGATGCAAGCATTAATCCAGGCAATTGAAGTGAAGCGACTTCTTGCGACTATCCAGCAAAAGGACGGTGCCATTCGCCAAGCGTTGCAGACCCTGGCTCAAAGATCGGAATACGCTCGCCGTTTGCACCAATTGGATAGCCTCGCGCCATATGGTATTCTAATTTTGGTTGAGTGTTTAACCTTCGAAGCATCCCTTTTGGATGCAGAGAACCAGATGGAAGAGGCCACGCGCTTACGCCGAGAAGCTTATGCAATGCTGCAGTACGCCATCAACGCCGACATTTCGGATCCTGCCGAAGTTTCGTGGCAAGCCAAAATCGACGCTTTGACGAAACTTCTGGAAGGGTCTTCAAATGGTTTCTAATAGTAGCGTATTGAAATCCACCGCCTTTTGCATTCTCGTTTCTTGCGGGTTGACGTTTGGGTTACCAGCTGTCGCTCAGTCAGGAAATGTTCCCAACATCGAAGATATTGAAATGCGGCCCGTTCTCAAAGGGAAGAAAAATGACTTTCCATGGTTCAATGAAAGGTTCGGACTCTCCTGGTTTGAGCTAGAATCTGCATACTCAGAGCAGGAGATAGATGCCTTCCTAGCGCGTTGGCGGTCGACCTTTCCAGACGACCCAGAGGCATGGATCAGTTCGGCCAATTGGAATTGGCGGAAATCGCAAGTCGAAATGATGTTCCAAGCCAATCCTCAAGGGGGCTTTTTTGTCACCGAGGAAACGATAGACGACGAGACATTCGGCATAAGAAGAGCTGATGGCGGGGAAGGCGATCAGTCAAGTTTCGTCACAGGAGGAATCTCCACCGATAAGAACCGGTACGCTCATGCTTTGGCCCTCTACGTTGAAGGCCTAAAAAAATTTCCGAATCGTGTCGACCTGCACGAGATCATCGCAAATTTTCATATCCATTTCGGCAATTATGCTGAGTTGATCAACCATCTAGAACTTATGCCATCCAAATTGCGAAACACTGAAATTCCGTTGGAACAAGCGAACTATCAGCCCGTACAGCGAAACAAGGACGAGATCATTGCCGGGATCTTTCACAGGGTTATCATTGAGCTGATGGAAATCGGGGAAGCGAAGAGCATAGAAACGTTTTTGGAAACGGCGCAACTGATGACTCGAGCAGTACCAAAGAATCCGGTCGCGTGGACGAACCTCGTCAATGCCCAGTACTTCATGGGCAATAAGCGCGGCGCATATAGTGCAGCGCAGCGCGCTCACGCGCTCGCACCCGAAGACGAGATCATCGTCTGGAATCTTGCTACACTTAGTCTCGACTTGGGTTTACGAGCCGAAGCGATCGAGCACAACAATTGGCTCATAAACAACGCGAGCGATCCAAATCTTTTGGAGCGTGCGCAGGCGGAACTTGAATTGATGAGTGTTGGATCGAAATGAACCAAAATGAAACTGCTGAGCTATCCGATATGTTCATCTTGCAGGGCATTCCTGCGCATATTCGTTCCGACAACAGCCAGGAATCCATGACCAAGGCTCATGGGGGACTCGATGGTGCCAGTCGGTTTCAAGACAGCTTACATCATGCCGGGCAGCCCGTGGTGGATGAATGGCTTTGCTGACCATCACAACACACACCATATTTGCTCTACTTATTTAACACTTATCACATTGGCGGGCGGCATTCTTATTTGTTGTTATCCTTTTCGATGGCCCGTCGAATAGACTCAATCCAAATACCTTCATTGGCTGCATAGGTGCCCAATTTCCCATTGAGCTGACGCATCTCATTCGAACCAGAATGATGCAATCCAATCGCCTTCCAGTTTCCATTGAATACCGGACTACCTGAACTCCCTCGCTCGGTTGGGGTACGATAATGAACCATTCCCGGCCCAGCATTTGAATCATCGCCATAGACAACCAAATCGTAATCGAGCAGTTCATTATCCTCGAACGAAAAACTGATCTCATTCCCGCCCGGATGCCCAATAATGTAGACCCGGTTTTTCTTGTCCTCGCCTAACTCAGGCAATGCTTTGGTGAAGCCGATTTGTTTCATTTCCCCAGGCAGAGGCTTGCTCAGCTTTAGAATGGCGGCATCGTGTTGATTGCTTGGTGATTGCCAAACAACATTTTCTACATCCACACCAGTCGTTCTAAGGTCATCTTCTTGAGCCAATTCAAAGCGAACTTTCGCGTCGGATGGACCAATTGCTCCTGGTTCCGGCGGTTCACTAACTACATGGGCATTAGTCAGCACATAAAGCTCATCACCCCAATCTTTATTAAAGTCGCTGCCCTTAATCAGGAATCCCGTACCGATCCCCCGCCCACCGGTCGATATTAGTGCAACAGATTTAGCGGCATTGATGCCCATTTGCAGCCAACCATACGTTTTTGCACCAATGTCACCGAGAACCTTTTCAAATTCGACTTGCGGAACTGACGACATTAATTGAAGCGCTGCATTTGAAACGGTCAGGTTGCCACCGGGCAAACTCAGCAGTTGTGCGCTCAGGGGTGCCAGAATATTTTGGCCTTCGGGCGTTCGATCGAGCCCATACATTGTAGCCAGTTGCCGCACAGTTCCCGCAAGAGCGAACGAATCGATGTCAGCCCGCGCAACGTACATCTGAAACCAAACTGCAGCGTCATCCAACCTACCGTCTGCAACCAGAGCCTCCCCCGCTGTGGCTATGTCCCAAGTGGGTCTGGTGTCCTCTGGAGTTGCTTTTATTGCTGAGAAGATTGAACTGGCTGATTCAAGCGCTGAGCGCCTTTCACTATCCTCAAGGGCAAATCCCCTGTCCCAATAGGCAACAGCCACACGATTGATGCCTTGATAGTAGGCATCAGGATGTTCACGGTACACTCCCGCGTAGCTTTCATAGCTCTGAACGATCGCTTCGCGAGCTTCGACATCACGAGTGCCGCGAGCAGCTACAGCGATGTCCTTCCAGGCCCGTCCGAGAACACCGCGTGCATCCAACTGCTCCTTTTCCTCAATGTCTGCCCTAGCAGTTAACTTTTCCAAAACGCCAATAGCCGCAGTAGGAGCGCCAGCTTCGATTAGTGCTTGGGCATACTGTCGGTAAACCTGCGCATCGTGACAACCATCCAAAATGATGCCTTGTGCGGCGCGAAGCAAATGTGAAAAGCGGCGATGACGCCTTAGACAGGCAAGAGCTTTTCTCGCTGGAGATGCTTCAATTGATCCTGGTTGCCGCGCCAGTTCGGATACAAAGCGGTCGATAGCCCTGTCTAAAACTTTAATGTCATCAAGTGCCGAGGCGCTGCAAAGATCATCAATGAGGGAACCAAGTGGCATTTTCCATGCCCCCGTTACTCAAGCAAAGCCTGAATTGCGCCACACACATGCTCGCCCCGCATATACCCCCCGATATCATGCGGAGTTCGTCCATTGTTTCGCTGCTTAGTATCCTCGATGACTGGGACACCATGGTTCCGGTAATCGCTTGCAAGGTAGGGATCTAGGCGAGAAACAACATCAAACGGATCAAAGAAATTCATCCAGTTCCCTTTTAGTCTGTCCGAAGGGAACCCATCGTCTCGAGTCCATTCTGGATGAAGCCTGTCTTGCACCTCGTCGATACCCAGCGGACTGCCGAGCGTGATAAAGTGATCCACCGATGGGCAATTGGGAACGCGTTTTAGACAGTCATAAGCGATAACAGTCCCCATGCTGTGCGAGACAACAATATGCGGTCCGCTCTTTTGCTTTCCTACTTCAAGCGCTTTCACAAAACGCTTTCGGATTTCAGCCTGAACCCTGTACGTTACACCGGAACGCGGAGAAAATTCTTCATTAAAGAGATAGTGATGGACGTCCCTTAGGAAGGCTTCCATAAAGGTCTTCTTGATTGGCCATGGCAGCGGAATACGCTCTAACTCGTGGGCCATGGTGCCATTAACCGCATCAAATCCTTCGTCGCCTAAAGTCAGATTTCCGTCTTCTTCTACTCCCAAACGCTGCCTGAAGGCAGCAAGCCAAGCCCGCTCCTCAGCAGTCGTTGCTCGCGATGCTGGTATCCGGAATTCACCTTCAGGAGCGAACTCAAGCGCTTGTTCCTCAGGAGCTGCAGACTCGTGCATTGTGATGGGATCTGGCGTTTCATAGAGAACGTCAGCCCAATAAACCATATCGCAGCTTACACCGGCGGCATCTAGATCAAACGGACTAGAAGCACTCGCGAGCGCCGACTTCCACATACGTAAGAGCTCTTCCTTCGGAGGCTTGTTCAAGATTCCATGTATGAACGTCACGTGCGGCACAACTAACTCCACTTATTAGGCAAACATCAACTATTGCGCGAACATGTGAAAATGTCTATCCATTTTCGAATGCGTTTGAGCATCCTAGGTGCATGACTGCATGGAGTAGTTTGCACCGAAGATTGGACCAGCAGATATTAATGCTGGCTTCCGACCAATGCCAAATTGCAATTCGAATATTGGGAACATACCGCATGACCAAAGCCTTTGTAAGCTTTCACCACGGGAATGATCGGCCCTACAAGGAACATATCTGTTGGCTAGCGAGCGAGTATGGTGCGTTCGAAGACCTATCTGTGGAAGTTGGAGACATCAATGAAAACCTTCCAAATCAGACAATTCGGCAAATAATCCGAGATGAATATCTGCGTGACAGCGAGGTCACCATTCTACTTTGCGGAACTGAAACGAGGTACCGGAAACACATTGACTGGGAACTTAAGTCCAGCATGATTGACGGCAGGATAAACCGGCGATCCGGCATTCTGGTCATAGATTTGCCAACAACTTCGACAACAAGTTGGCATGCAGGACTTCCCGGAGAAAAGGAAGCTATCTACCCTGAATACAAAGGCGGCTGGACTTCACTGGAAACGAAATCTGACTACCAAACTCGATACCCCTATTTATCCGAACGAATTATCGACAATTTGATGAACCCAAATGTGCAAATGTCAGTCGTCCCGTGGAGCAAAATTGAAAACAACCCTAGTGCATTACGCTTTCTCGTAGACACATCAGCTGCGGTTGCAGCAAGCAATAAATATGACCTAAGCTTACCAATGCGGATGCGTGATCATAATCCCTTTGCATGAGAAGCCTCGAATTTAGCATAACCCCAAACCGCTTCGACCTACCGCCGATTAAAGTGAATCCGAATGGACTAACAAATTACCCCACGCCATCGCATTCAAGCGCACGCGTTTGTCACCCAGAATGACACCCCGGGCGCTCCACGCGCCAGAATGCCCACCGGGCGCGAGACCTAACCAACTGCAATTTTTAGGAAAACTTGGTAGCGGGAGAGGGACTCGAACCCCCGACACGCGGATTATGATTCCGCTGCTCTAACCAGCTGAGCTACCCCGCCGCCAGCGGCCGATTGTTATCGGGCCGGACGGGCGGCATATAAGGTGCGGCCTGCTCCGGTGTCAAGCGCCGTTCGGGCTTTTCTTGCCTTCTCGCTGATCTCACCGCAGGCAGGGCCAGCCGCGGCTAGTTTAATGCGGATTTGCCGTTGGCCTTGCAGGGCTGAACCGGCGCCTCAGGACACCGTGCCGTGCCGCTGCGGGGCGGACGCTTGTCCGCTCTGCCCCACATTGCCGAAGCTCGCCCACCTCGCCCCCTTGCCTCGTCTTGCCCCACCTCGTCTTGCCTTGTTTCGCCATCGGGTCTAATCCCCTCAGCCAAGGACCTCGAGAAAGAAAACAGGAAACGCCCTGCCATGCAAAGCGCCCCCGCCCCCAGGATCGCCGTCGTCGGATGTGGTTACTGGGGCACCAACCATGCCCGTACCTTTGCCGAACTCGGCGCGCTTGATGCCGTCTGCGACCGTCATCCCGACCGGGCCGGCCAGCTTGCCGGCGTCCATTCGGTCAGGGCCATGACCATCGAGGAGGTTCTCGCCGATCCCGAGATCGACGGCGTGGTGCTGGCCTTGCCGCCGCAATATCATGCCGACCAGGCCATTGCAGTGCTGGAAGCCGGCAAGCATGTGCTTGTGGAAAAACCCATCGCGCTGTCGGTCGCCGATGCACGGCGTGTCGTTGATGCGGCTTCGAAGTCCGGCCTGGTGGCCATGACCGGCCACGTGCTGCGCTTCCATCCCGCTTTCGAGGCGCTTGAGGCGATGATCCGGGCCGGAGAGCTCGGCGCCGTGCGCTACATCCATTCCCACCGGGTAGGCCTGGGCAAGTTTCACGCCGAGAACGACGCGCTTTGGGACATCGCCCCGCATGATCTGTCGCTGATCCTGGCGCTGACCGGGGAAAAACCGATCAGTGTGCGCGGCGTCGGCTCGGCCATGCTCAACCGGCTGTCGGATTTCGCCCATCTGCACCTGCAGTTCGCCAGCGGCGTGCGCAGCCACGTCTTTGCCTCCCGGCTCAATCCCTACCGCGAACGCCGTCTCACCGTCATCGGTTCCAAGGCCATGGCGGTGTTCGACGATGTGGCGCCTTGGAACCAGAAGCTCGCAGTCTATCGCCACAAGCTGTGGGAGGACGACAATGGCTGGCAGTCGGAAATGGTCGATCCCGACTATGTCGATCTTCCCGACGGAATGCCGCTGACGCGCGAATGCGCCCATTTCCTCGACTGCATCCGCACTGGGGAGGAGCCCCGCACGCCGGTCGCCGACGGTCTGGCGGTCATCGAGATCCTGTCGGAAGGCACAGTGCGCCACGACTGAGGCTTGCAGCGGCGGCAACACCCCCCGCAGGAAAATGGCAGCAGGCGATTTTCCTGGGTTCGCTGCGACCAGCCTCAGGCGCCAACCCTCAGGCGGCGGGCTGCAACAGGCTCGACAGCATTGCCTCGGCCGCCGCTGAGCGCTCCGAGTGATCGATGAATCCGCCGCCGAACACCCGCGCCTCGTCACCCGGGCCCGAATAGAGCACGCAGGCCTGCCCCGGGGCCACGCCGGCCTCGCCTTCAACCAGCTCGACCGAAACCTCTCCAGTCTCGCCAAGCCGGACAATCGCCGGCCGCGGCGGGCGCGTCGAGCGCACCTTGGCAAAGCAGGAGAGCCCCTCGGGGCCGGTCTCGGCAAGCGGCATGTCGCCAAGCCAGTTCACATCGCGCAGGATCAGCCGGCGCGTATCGAGCGCTTCACGCGGGCCGACGATCACCCGCCGCGAACGGGCATCGAGATGCACCACGTAAAGCGGATCGCCGGTGGCCACGCCCAGGCCCTTGCGCTGGCCGATCGTGTAATGAACGATGCCGGGATGCTCGCCGAGCACCCGCCCGTCGATATGGACGATGTCGCCGGCCAGCGCTGCATTCGGCTTCAGCTTGGTGATCACATTGGCATATTTGCCCTGCGGTACGAAACAGATGTCCTGGCTGTCGGCCTTGTCGGCGACGATCAGCCCCATTTCCTCGGCCAGTTCCCGGGTCCTGATTTTTGGAAGTTCGCCGAGCGGAAAGCGGACATAATCGAGCTGCTCCTGGGTCGTGGCGAACAGGAAATAGCTCTGGTCGCGGTCAGAATCGACCGGCCGGTACAGCGCCCGCCGGCCGGGATTCTCCGGCGACGGGTTGGCGCGCGAGCGGATATAGTGACCGGTCGCCAGCGCGTCCGCTCCCAGATCCCGCGCGGTGGCCAGCAGATCGGCGAACTTGACCGTCTGGTTGCAGGCAACGCAGGGGATCGGCGTTTCGCCAGCCACATAGCTTTCGGCAAACGGGTTGATCACCGCTTCCTGGAAACGTTTTTCGTAGTCGAGAACGTAGTGCGGAATGCCGAGCGTTTCGCAGACGCGCCTGGCATCATCAATGTCCTGGCCGGCGCAGCAGGCGCCGGCACGGTGCACCGCCGCACCATGGTCATAGAGCTGCAGCGTCACGCCAAGCACATCATAGCCCTCGCGGGCCAGAAGCCCCGCGACGACCGAGCTGTCAACGCCGCCGGACATGGCGACCACCACCCGCGTATCGCGCGGGTCCTTATCAAAATCGAGACTGTTCACTGTCTTCCCCGGCATTCAACAGCGTTCAAGGCGCTGATCAAGCGGTTGCAAAAACGTCCCTGGGGACCTTCCCATTATAGTGTCTGCAGCCGCGCTCAACAAGGTGCCTGCCCAACCGCGCGCAATTCGGCCGGACCGCGCAGACCGCCTGTGCCAAAACTTACCAAAACCTTGCCGGCCCCTTAGCCAATTTTTAAATCCCCGCCTGTAGTCTCTGCTCGATAGGTCTTGAGTGTGTAAGAGAGTCCAATGACCGAAATGGTTCGACCACGTGTCAAATATGTCATCGGCCCCGATGGGAGTCCGCTGACAATCGCCGATCTGCCTCCTGCCAACACCCGCCGATGGGTGATCCGCAGAAAGGCCGAGGTAGTGGCTGCAGTTCGCGGCGGCCTTCTCAGTCTCGAGGAGGCCTGCGAGCGCTATACCCTGACAGTTGAGGAGTTCCTCTCCTGGCAGTCATCGATCAGCGATCATGGCCTCGCCGGCCTGCGCACGACGCGCATCCAGCAATACCGGCATTGACCAGGCCCGGCCACGGCCGGGCAGCCTGACCGGCAACGCGTGAGCGCAACAGCATATCCCCTGCCCCAGGCGCGGCCCGACAGGGCTGCGACAGGCACCGCTTGTGCTCGACCGCGGCGCCGGCCGGGCGCTCCACCTCAAAATCTGCCCCCCATCGACAACACCGTTGATGATCGCTCTTGCGCGGCGCCGGACAGCCACCATGTCAGGCCCTGTCCGGCCCACCTGCCCGACCGGCCAGGCTGTGGGCGATGGCCGCCAGCAATGCCGATCCGCCATAAAACCACAGTCCCGGCTGCGAAAACGCCTCGGCTAGTCCGCCGGTCTTGGCTGCCACGATCACCAGCGCCACCAGCACCACGTCCATCAGCGACCAGCGGCTCAGATGCGGCAGCAACCGCATGGCAAGGCCTGAGCCGCGCGCAAGCCCGACGGCCTCGGCGGAAATCGCCACCAGCTTGACCACCGGAAACACCACCGAAACCAGCCCGACCACCACCGCCAGGACCGGGTCATCGCCGGTCCACAGCGTCGCGATGACGCCGAGCAGCGATGGCGACTGGTTGAAGAAGTACAGCGTCTCGAACCGCATCAGCGGAAGCACGATCCCCAGTCCGAAACACAGCGGTGCAAGCACCAGCGTCAGGGCAAGCAGCAGTCGCATGCACTCGTTCTCCTGTTCAACCCCGGTCCCGCCGGATCCCGAATTTGGTTCCCTGGCGGGCTGCCATGCATTAGCCTGTGCCGACCGTACCGGTCCTGCTTAAAGGACTGCGGCCGGGATTGGCAATCAGGAGCGCACATGCAGATCACCGAGGAAAATGGCCCCACCGGCGGGCGCTACATTGCCAGGCTGGAAGGGACAGAGGCGGAAATGACCTTTTCGCGCGCCTCGCCCACGCTCATCATCATCGATCACACCGGCGTACCTGACGCGTTGCGCGGCAAGGGCGTCGGCCAGGCCCTGGCGCTTCACGCCGTCGAGGCGGCACGCGCCGGCGGCTGGAAGATCATCCCGCTCTGCCCGTTCTTCAAGGCCCAGGCCCAACGCAACCCGGACTGGCGGGATGTGATTTCATGAACCGGCATAAGCTTGCCGGCTGAAACAGGTCAGCACATCGACAGGATGAGCGGGCTCGAACGCGCATCTTGCACCTAGCCCTGCAGAGCGGCCGCAGCCACCCCCAACACAAACGAAAGGCGCGGGCAAGCACCCGCGCCAGGCCTGACGGCCATTCTCGATAAAACCGGCCGTGACAGCCGGAGGATCAGACCGCGCGGTTCGAACGGTGCCCGGCGTCGCGCACTTCCAGTGCGGCTGCCTTGTCGTATTCGGCCTGCGCTTCCTCGAGCGCCAGTTCGGCCGCATCAAGCTGCACCTTCAATTCCTTGATGGAAGTCTGCAGATTGTCGGACCGCTGGCGCGCGGCTTTTGCAAATGTTGGATAGGCGAAATGGGAAGGATCGGTAATGCCCGCCTTCTTTTCCTCGGCGGTGATCTGGTACTCCAGCTCGGCTGCCATTTTTTCCATTTCAGCCATCATCAGCTGGATCTGCCCAAGCTGACGGGTTTTCTCGTTGACCTGAAATTGCTTCAGGCGAACATGGCTCTCACGCGACTTCATACGCAATACTCCCGTGATGCGAGATCCCGGTTAATGAAACTCGTTACACTGGCCACATGCCAGTCCCGATGTGCAAATAATGACCACGACGTTAACTTTTTGCCCGTCGCGGTAACCATTCGTTTACGGGCATCGTTAATACTAACTCTCATGGTTTAAGGCGGGGTAAACGGAAAGCATGATTTTTTCACCCGCCATTCCGGAGTCCTTTGAATCACTTGGAGCCATTTCTTGATGTGTTGAATCAAGAAATTCTGAGAGTTTTTTTGGAATGAAATCAGGAGTCTGCCAGTGATAATTAACATTGTGATAGTGGTTGCCTAACCTGATCAGAATTTGTTAACCATTCCATGGCAGCCTCCAAATCAGGCAACGACTGGATCCGTATCGCGTAAGTGGATCTCAAAAACCTTGCGGCGGCGGAAAAGGGGATAAATATGCGGGTTCTACTGATCGAGGATGACAGCGCCACAGCTCAGAGCATCGAGTTGATGCTGAAGTCTGAAAGCTTCAACGTGTACACCACGGATCTGGGCGAAGAGGGCGTCGATCTCGGCAAACTTTACGACTACGACATCATTCTGCTCGACCTCAATCTTCCGGACATGTCCGGATACGAAGTCCTGCGGACCTTGCGGCTTTCCAAGGTCAAGACACCGATCCTGATCCTCTCCGGCATGGCCGGCATCGAGGACAAGGTTCGCGGTCTCGGGTTTGGCGCCGATGACTACATGACCAAGCCGTTCCACAAGGACGAATTGGTGGCACGCATCCATGCGATCGTGCGCCGTTCCAAGGGACACGCCCAGTCGGTCATCACCACCGGCGACCTGGTGGTCAACCTCGATGCCAAGACCGTCGAGGTGGGATCGCAGCGTGTGCACCTGACCGGCAAGGAATACCAGATGCTGGAGCTGCTTTCGCTCCGCAAGGGCACGACCCTGACCAAGGAAATGTTCCTCAACCACCTTTATGGCGGCATGGACGAGCCGGAGCTGAAGATCATCGACGTCTTCATCTGCAAGCTGCGCAAGAAGCTTGCGACATCCGCCGGCGGCAAGAACTACATCGAAACCGTATGGGGCCGGGGCTACGTTCTCCGCGAACCCGACGAGAACGAGATCCTCGAAAGCGCCTGATCTTCCCTCCCCTTAACGGGATTGGGCCTTGAAACAAAAAACCCGCCGGACCGGCGGGTTTTTTGCTGTCTGCCGAACTGGTCGACAGCTCGGGAATACGAACGGTTCTTCTTGCTCTCTTTGCGAATTCTGTGGATCGGTCAGGCAGCCGCCGCGTAGGGCGCAAAAGCTTCCGTCAGGCTGCGCCGGTCGAATGGCTTGAGCAGGAAATCATCGGCTCCGGCTCGCTTGCCCGCCATCATCTGCTTGAATTCCTTTTCGATCATCAGATAGAAAATGCGCACATCCTTGCCGCCTTCCATCTGACGAACCGACGAGATCAGGTCCAGCGCACCGGTCATGCCTGCATCGACGCAGAGGATATCGGGAAGCTGCGCATCACACATGATCATCGCCTCTCCGGCGTTCGACGCTTCGATCACGAGATAATCAAGCCCGGTCAGGATGCGCTTGGCAACCTTGCAAATCACGGCGGAATCATCGGCGATCATAAAGCGGCGCATGGCACGTCTCCTCTGGCGTCTTTGGGACGCACCGATTTGCCGGTGCGTCCTCATTACCCAGGAGACTAGCCGAAACCAGCGAAGATTTCGTAATCAGACAGGCTTAACGGAGCGTTGCCGCCCGTTCGGCTGCCTGTGTCAGCCCGCGGCCTTCGGCTCGGCGGTGAACACCACCTCGTCCGCATTGGCCGAGCAGGACAGGGTCAGCCCTGCCTCGTCTGCGAGCAGCACCGTGTAATAGGGCTGGATCGAATGGGCATCGATCGCCTCTTCGATGTTGCCTGAATAGATCTCGAGAAACTTTGGCGGCACCCGCACCATCTTGCCCCTGCTGACCAGCCGGAAACGCGGCTCGGTCTCCGGCGTCTCGATCGTGACGTGGATCTGGCCGCCGCGCGGAATCGCGCCGTAAGCGACGAGAAACAGGTTGAGCAGCAGCTTGACCTGGTTCTTCGGAATGATCGCCCGCGGACCGCTCCAGCTGACTTCGGTCTTCTTGTCGGCCGACACATAGTCGATCACCGCCTTCTCGGCCTCTCCGGTATCGATCGATGCTCCGACGGAGCCCGAAGCGCCAAAGGCAAGCCGGGCAAACTTGAGCCGCACCGAGGCGTTGAGCGCGCTGGTACGGATCAGGTCCATGGCATCGGCGTCCGCACCCCCCTCGTCGAGCAGCTCCAGCCCGTTGTTGATCGCGCCGACTGGCGAGATGATGTCGTGGCAGACACGGCTGCAAAGCAGCGCAGCTAGGTCAGGACCTGCCAGGGTCAGGTTGTGATTTTTCGACATCAAGAATCTCCTCTTTGTGCCCCGCGCGTCGAATCGGCTGGGCAGCAAAATCGCACCGGGTGCAGTTGTTCGCAAGCGCTTGAGGCAAGAAGCCGGTTATTGGCCGCTTGCCGCAAGGCGCCTGAACGATCTCGCCCTAAAGACACCACATTTGGTAAACTGCTTATTAAGATCGCCGCGCCACAATGTGCTCAATCTTTCCTGCGGTATATACCGGCCAATCAACGGAGTGGACCTCATGATCGCGTCCCGCCTTTGCCTTCGCGCATTCGCCACTTTTTTCCTCGCAGCCCTGGTCATCGCCGGAACGGTGTCCGGCACCCGGGCCCAGTCGGCAAATTCCTCGCAGTACGACATGCAGGAGATCATCGACGCCGGCCATGGCTTCTTCGGCTCCACCTCCGGAGGCCTCGCCAAGCTTGTCGAGAAGGTGTTCCAGTCCTACGGCCTGCCGAACGGCTATGTGCTTGGCCAGGAAGCCTCCGGCGCCCTGATCGGCGGATTGACCTATGGCGAAGGCCAGCTTTACACCAAGAACGCCGGACAGCACGACGTGTTCTGGCAGGGGCCTTCGCTCGGCTGGGACTATGGTGGCGAGGGCAACCGCACCATGATGCTGGTCTACAACCTGCCCAGCGTGGAAGGCGTCTATGGCCGTTTCGGCGGCGTTTCGGGCTCGGCCTATGCGGTTGCCGGCCTCGGCATGACCGTCCTCAAGCGCGGCGGCATTCTCGTGGTTCCGATCAGAACCGGCGTCGGCGCAAGGCTCGGCATCAATATTGGCTACCTGAAGATGACACCGACACCGACCTGGAATCCGTTCTAGACAGGTTGAACCGGAAACTGGACTCAAGCGGCTGGAGACGGCCGCTTTTTCTTGAAATGATCTTCCATACACTGCGCCAGCCATGAGCTCATTCTGCGCTTGACGCTTGCCGATCGGGCGCCGCCATGCTTAATGCTTTTGCAAGTTTTGGCCGGAGGCGTCTTGAGCCCGGCATGTGACTGTGTGGATACGGTGTGATCGAGTTTGTCCTGTTATTTGCGCTGGGTTTTCTGGCTGCCGCTCTCGTTGCGCTGATCGTCGCGCCGATCATCCACCGGCGCGTGGTCAGCCTGACCGAGCGCCGCATTCGCGCCAGCGTGCCACTGTCGGTGGCCGAGATCCGCGCCGAAAAGGACATGGCGAGAGCCGCCTATGCTGCCGAAAATGCCCGCCTTTCCGTCGATCTCAAGCACAATCGCGACCAACTCACCGAAAGTGTCGCGCGCGGGACCCGGCTGAGCAACGAGCTGGTTGCCATCCGGGCCGAGAAACTCGACGCGGTGAAAACAATTGAGGAGCAGGAATCCAGCATCCGCGACCTCAATGCCCAGATGCATGATCGCGACGCGAAGATCACCACCCTGACCGGAAATTTTTCCGACGCCGCGCGGCTCGCCGAGGCCCGCAAGCACGAAATCGCCATGCGCGACGATCAGATCAACCGCCTTGGCTCCGAAATCGAGGAACTCCGCATCGATCTGGTCACACTCGACACGGAAGCGGAAAATTTCAAATCCCAGATCCGCGAACTCCGAACCGAGCGCAACCAGTTGCGCGAAGCCCTCAAGGACGCCGAGGCAACCAGCCGCGATCTTGAAAACCGGCTGAAGAGCAATGACGAGCGGCTGACGCAGAACGACGAAAAGCTCGCCAAGACCATCACCGCGCTGACCGATCGCGAGAATGCGCTCGAGCGGCGGATTGCCGAAGTCGACCGGTTCAAGAAGAAGAACCGCGAATTGTCCGACGAGTTGCGGGCCACCAAATCGGCGCTGAAGGAAGCCAACAGCCAGGCCAAGAAGGCAGCCGCTGGAACCAGAAGCCAGCCGGTGACGCCGGCAAGCCCCAGCGCTGAGGCCGCAGGCAGCGAGGAGGCGGCCGCAAGCGAACCAGCCGAGGAAACCGCAGCTTCGGCACATGAACCCGCAACCGTTACCGCCGCGGCCCGGCCGAGCGCCGAGATCCACGAGATCGTCCGCGAAAAGCCTGACGGAACCGCCAGGCCAGCGGCAGCGCAGGCTGCGGCGAAACCATCTGCCCCCCCCGCCGCCGAGCAGGCCGACACCCTCAGCGACGATGAAAAGGTCGATCGCCTTCGCGCCCGCCAGGCAGCCCTGATCGAGCGACTGCTGAAGGCCGACAAGGGCGACAACGACGCCGCTTTACGCCGCGAAATCGCGATGGTTGCGGCCATGATGGTGGAACTGACCGCAAGCAGGGATGGCGGCGCATCGCCGATCCACAACATCCTCAAGGGCAGCGAAGACGCTTCGCAAACCCAAGGCGACGACCCGAGCCTCGCCGCCCGCTCAAGGGAACTGCTGTTCGGAAACCGCTAGAACTGCGACGTTGACCGGACCTGGTCCGCGGCAACATCCCAGCCAGCACTGCAGCCTGACATGAAGAAGGCTTCTAGGCGCTCGTCCGGCCCATCCGCGTGGCCGCATGCCACAGCGCAATGCCGCTCGCCGTCGCCACGTTGAGGCTGTCCATACCCGGCGCCTGCTCGATCCTGAGCGTCCGGATCCGGCTGACAAGGTCTGCGGGCAGTCCCTCCCCTTCCGTTCCGGCAAGCAAGGCCAGCCGTCGGCCCGGCTCAAAGCTGCTCAGCGCCCCGGTTCCGCGCGGCGACAGCCCGGCAACTTCGAAACCGTGCGCGGAGAGCGCCGACACCATCTCCCCGATCGAACCGGCCCGGCAGAACGGAACCCTGAGCGCCGCCCCGACCGAAACCCGGATCGCCTTGCGGTAGAGCGGATCGCAGCAGGAGCTATCCAGCACCACGCCGTCAGCGCCAAACACCCCGGCATTGCGGAAGATACCGCCGATATTGTCATGATTGGCAATGCCGCAGGCAGCCACCAGCAAAGCCTTTTCCGGCAGGCCCGACAGGAATTCCTCGAACGAGCTTGCCGGCAGATGCCGCCCGACAGCCAGGATGCCGCGATGCATGGCAAAGCCGACGGCGGCATCGAGCACCTCGCGGCCCGCAACATAGACCGGGCATGCGGGATCGATCCGGCCGAGAACGTCGCCAAGCCCGTCGACGCGGTTTTCAAGGATCAGCGCCTTCTCGAGCACGAACCGCCTGGACCCGGCCTCGGCATCCATGAGCGCCTGCAGCACCACCCGGCCTTCGGCGATGAAGCGGTCGCCGCGCCCGGCCAGGTCACGGTCGCGCATCGCGGTGAACTCGGCAATGCGCGGATCCAACGGATCCTCGATCCTGATCAGCCGGGCCGGGCTTTCGGAATGCATGATCAGCGGGTGATCACGACGATGTCGCTGACAATCCGCCCGACCGCAATGTCGTGAACGATAACGCGCCGCGAACCGTCGGCGGCCCGGCCGAAAAAGCCGATCCGGTTGCCGTCGAGCGACACGCTTTCGACGACGAACCCGGCCGGCAGCGCCGCCACGCCCTCCACCGGCGCATCGGAGGGAACGCTGCCTGCCGAGCCTGCCACCTGCGCGGTACCCGCCGCCGGGTCGTCGGCCTGCGTGAATTTATAGACAATCGCGCCCAGCACGGTCATAAGACCGATGAACATGATGCCGATCGACACGGCCAGCAGCCGGACCATCTTGCGCCGGACTTTTTCCATCTCTGGATCAAGCGGCTTCTCGTCGAGATCGTCCTCGTTGATTTTCGACATTTCCATTCCTTGCCGGGCGGACCCTGATAGTGAAGAACGCGACATCGTTTACCGAAGCCGACAGCGATAGGGAAGCCCAAGATGCCGATCAGGGCCAGCCGGGCGCCCAGACCCTGGTCGCCGGCGAAGATGCCGAGGGCCGGCTCGATGCCTGGCTCGCAGCCGAACTCGAGCCGGACCTGTCGCGCAGCCGCATCAAGGCGCTGATCGAGGCGGGGGCTGTGACCGTCAACGGCGTGACTGCCAGGCAGGCCAAGCACAAGATCCATCCCGGAGACCGGGTCGAACTCGAGATGCCCGAACCGGAAGATCCCGATCCCGTCGGCGAGGACATTCCGCTCGAAATCCTTTATGAGGACGACGACCTCATCGTCATCAACAAGCAGGCGGGGCTGGTGGTCCATCCCGGCGCCGGCAACTGGACCGGAACGCTGGTCAATGCGCTGATCCATCATTGCGGCGACAGCCTTTCGGGCATCGGCGGCGTACGCAGGCCCGGCATCGTCCACCGGCTCGACCGCGACACCACCGGGGTGATGGTGGTGGCCAAGAACGATCTCGCCCACCGCCACCTGGCCGAGCAGTTTGCCGACCACGGGCTGACAGGGCCGCTCGAACGCGCCTACCAGGCCATCGTCTGGGGCAAGCCGCAGGGGCTCAAGGGCACCATCAATGCCAGCCTCGGCCGCGCTCGGGACCGCATCCGACGCGCCGTGCGCACCGACCACGGCGACGATGTCCGCCACGCGGTCACCCACTATCTGGTCTGCGAGCGTTACGAGGAAAAACCCGACGGCACCTGCGCGGCGACGCTGGTGGAATGCCGGCTCGAGACCGGCCGCACCCACCAGATCCGCGTCCACATGGCCCATATCGGCCATCCGCTGATCGGCGACCTCGACTATGGCGGTGCCTTCCGCACCAAGGCCAACCGGCTGCCCGAGGAAGTCCGCAACGTCGTCAACGCCTTCCCGCGCCAGGCGCTGCATGCCTTCCTGCTGGTGTTCGAACACCCGACCAGCGGCGAAACCCTGCGTTTCGAGGCCCCGCTTCCCGCCGACATGGAAGCCTTGCGTGCGAGCCTTGCAAGCCTCTGAGAGCGGTCGCCCGCCTCGGATCACATCACCGTGATACCGGTTGCACCTTGAACCCGGCTTTCGCCACAATTAAATGCCATGTCAGGGCAGTTCGGGTGCGATGTTCGGTCCGAACCTGCCGGCTTGCCGCAAGGAAGCCGAAAATCGGGATAAGGGGGTGCTGTCATGGCCCAAGTCAAATTGCCGTCCATTTCCGCGGGCGAAAACGGTCTCAATCGCTATCTTGCCGAAATCCGCAAGTTCCCGATGCTGGAACCGCAGGAAGAATACATGCTGGCCAAGCGTTTCCTCGAGCACGAGGACACCAAGGCCGCCCACAAGCTCGTCACCAGCCATCTGCGCCTGGTCGCCAAGATCGCCATGGGCTATCGCGGCTACGGCCTGCCGATCGGGGAAGTGATCTCCGAGGGCAATGTCGGGCTGATGCAGGCTGTCAAGAAATTCGATCCGGAGCGCGGCTTCCGGCTGGCGACCTACGCCATGTGGTGGATCAAGGCCTCGATCCAGGAATACATCCTCAGGTCCTGGTCGCTCGTCAAGATGGGCACCACCGCCAACCAGAAGCGGCTGTTCTTCAACCTGCGCAAGGTCAAGAGCCGCATCCAGGCCGTCGAGGACGGAGACCTCAGGCCCGACCAGGTGGCCGAGATCGCGACCAAGCTTAACGTCAGCGAGGAGGAGGTCATCTCGATGAACCGCCGCCTCTCCGGCGATGCCTCGCTCAACTCGCCGATCCGCGCCAGCGAGGGCGAGTCCGGCCAGTGGCAGGACTGGCTGGTCGATGAATCCGACAGCCAGGAAGACATGCTGGTCGAGCAGGATGAGCTCGAAACCCGCCGCGCCATGCTCAAGAGCGCGCTCGGCGTACTCAACGAGCGCGAAAAGCGCATCTTCGAGGCCCGCCGCCTGCGCGACGACCCGATCACGCTGGAGGATCTCTCCACCGAGTTCGACATTTCCCGCGAGCGCGTCCGCCAGATCGAGGTCCGGGCTTTCGAGAAGGTCCAGGACGCCGTCCAGAAGGCTGCCGCCGCCCGCGAAAAGGCGCTGGTCACCGTCGAGGACTGAGGCTCGCTGCATGGCGAAACATTCAAGACCCCGGACGCGGAGACGCTTTCGGGGTTTTTTGTGTGTGCTCCAAAGTCGTCGTCCCTTCCACTGCCCCCTCACCAACAAAATCTGCGACTTATCTGCGCTAAGACGGCGATTTTGTATCCTCTCCCACGAGGGGCGAGGAGAGGGACACGCGCTGTCTGCGATCCTCCCTCTCCCCTTCGTGGGAGAGGAAGTAATTTCAGCATCTTAGCGCAAGCTAAGTGCTAGAAATTGCAGGTGAGGGGGTTGGCGCCCTTCCCTGCCCCTCCATCCCACGGCAAAATCCCGCGCGCGAAAAACTTCGCCGGCGGCATGGGAGCAGTCTCGGTTTCCGGAACTTGTCCGGACTCGTGGGGCGCGGGCAACGGCCCGTGGTGGTTGGAAGAATGTGGCTTGGCGCGTTCACCCGCGCCCCACCGGCAAGGGATGCCCGCGCCTTCCGGGCGCGAGGCCGGCCCTCCTTCCCGCAAAGCATCCCGCAAGCCCTGGGCGGTCTCGTCACGTTCGGCCCTTCGGGGACCGAACCCGCCCTCTCCCACCCGCGCCGCGGAAAAACTCCACCCGGCGCGGCAGGGACGTGTCAGGCCAGCGTCGGGGGTGACGCCGCATCGGCCCGGGGGCCCGGCCGGCCCTCAAAACCATGCGGATCGGACGCCGCCGGCTGCACTCCAATCCAGAAGGCAACCGGTTCCGGCCATTCGCGCGAAACGCCCTTGCGTCCATCCACCCCGATGGAACAGGCGCCCGCGCTGGCCGGGGCAAAGCTTCGCAAGCTTCCGGCCCGCAGGTACGGCTCCCGCCAACCGGAACTCACCGCCTCCCGCCGGCCCGGGCTCCGTGGGCCCCGGCCATCCGTTCAGGACGGAAGGCACGACAAGTGTGGCACGGGGCGGGAGGGTGTGGAAAAAATCTCCGGTTTCGCCCGGAACGTTCGGGCCGAGAGGCGACAACGGGCGAACAGCCGATATCCTTGCAATAGGCTTGATAGCCCATCGCGGGAAAAGAGCGGACCGTCACATCCCATGCAGCGGCGCTCAGGACCGGGGCATGCAGACCCCTCACATCCCGGTTTCGCCTTCCGTCTCGATCTTCAGCGGCTCACCGCAATGCTTGCAGTGGATCGCATCCGGTTCGTGCCGGTTCAGGCCGCATTCCGGGCAATCATACTTGACCTTGGACGGCTGGAAGATCGCACGCGCCAGCTGCACGAAAAGCGCCACGCCCACGACCATGATGAACACCGACAACAGCTTGCCGCCCGGCGTTGTCATGGTGATGTCGCCGAAGCCCGTCGTCGTCAGCGTCGCCACGGTGAAATAGAGCGCATCGATATAGCCCGCGACACCGGCCTGCTCGTCGAAAGCCAGAACGAAAACCAGCGACGTGATCACGAAGATGAAGACGAACAGGTTGACCGCGGCGAGGACCGCGTCCTCGTGACGGCGAAAGAACAGGCTCTCGCGCCTGAGGTCTCGCAGCAGATGATAGGCGTGGATCAGGCGCAAGCCGCGCAGCACCCGCAGGAAAGCCAGATTCTCGGCAAGCAGCGGTCCGAGCAGCAGCGACGCGACCACGACGAGATCCGCAAGCGTGTAGATCCGCGCAAGCTCCCGCCGCCGGTTGTCCGATATCCAGAACCGGGCCGCGAGGTCCAGGAGAATGAGCACGCCGAGACCGGCGTTCACCGCCATCATCATAGGCGTCATTGGCAATGCAGCGGTTGCGATGAAATAGGCGATCGTCAGCGCGTCGAAGACGACGAGCCCGTAGCGAAACCGCCGCGCGCCCTGGCTTCGGCCGGTGTAGAGCAACCTGATCGTTCTGTGCAATTCTTCCATGTTTTCAACATGCCACACCTTGCCGGCGGGAACCAAGTGCCGGAAACCGGCATGGGTGCGGACAAGTCCGGAGCCAAACTCGCACCTTTCTAGTGTTTACTCAGGCTTGCTGGCTCCGCAGCCTTTCGCAGACGCGGCGGATGACCGAACTCGCGCGAAAATTCGCGGCTGAACTGCGTCGCGCTCTGATAACCGACGTCGAGAGCGACGTCGGTCACGGTCTTGTTTCCTCGCTCCAGCAATCGGCGCGCTTCGAGGATACGAAGGATTTTCTGGTATTGAAGCGGCGAATGTCCCGTCACGGTCTTGAACTGTTGATGGAAGGCCGAAAGGCTCATGGCTGATAATGCTGCAAGCTCACTGACAACCAAACGCTCGCGGTAATGGTCCTGAATGTGGCGGACTGCGTGGGCGATGCGCCCGGCGTAGCCATCGAAACGCAGTACCTCTCGGAGCATCCCGCCATGATGCGACTGCAGCAGTCGAAAAACGATCTCGCGATGTATCAGGGGCCCCAACACCTTCGCTTCGAGCGAACGCTTGCGAATGGCCAGCAATCGTTGCATCGCCTCAATCAGCGCTTCATCCGCCTCTCCAGCGTCGATGCAGCTTGTCGTTGAGGCTGGCGCAAGCTCATGCGCGACTTCCACGTAAAGACTTTGGATCGCGGCAATATCGAGCCGCGTCACCAGAGCCAGGTAAGGGTGCTGTTGTGTCCCCTCCACGACCCTGGTCGTCACCGGGACGTCGTGGCTGACGATCAAGGCGCTGCCAGGCCGCATCTCGATGCGTCTCGGTCCGATGACAATTTCCTTGCGGCCCTGCAGCACAAGGCAAAACAGGGGTTCATAGACCTGCCTATCCACACTGTCGGATGCCTGATCGCACACGATTGCAAGGTTGAGCCCCTGGATCAGATTGATCGACGATCCGGGATCAAGTTCCGAAAGCGCACGGTAAGTATCTGATATTAAGTGATCCAGAGACATGGCAGTGGGTTCCTTAGCGCCGTCTGATCATATGAGAGCAATTGCTCTGGTTCTACAGAAATCCTCAAGCATGGAGAATCGGGCAGAACATCAGGATAAATAGGCATGCTCCCGGTGATGGCGATCTTGTACAACAATCGTATTCGCCTTTCCCGTTACTTTTTCCCGCACGTGAGAGCCCGCCATGCAAAAGCTGACCGATTTGAAATTCCTGTTCCTGGCGGTTGCCATACTGGAGTTCTTCTATTTCGCCGCCGCAATGATGCCGCCGTCCATCATCCCCGTGCTGACGGGCTGGAACTTGAGCCCGGACGGACATTGGATTGTAAAGATCACGGGACTTGCTCTCGGCACCATGGGATACTTTGCATGGATATTCCGGCACGACCCGCATCTCGGTGTCGCGAAAGGCCTGGCTTTTTATCAGATGGCGAGTGCGACGGCGGACTGGGTCATGTGGCTGGTGATGCGAGACCAGGGAATTTTTGACAATGGCCTGGCGCAAACGACGGTGACCGCTGCGATCGTGTCACACTACTTTTTTGGAGTTTGCCTCATCCTGGCAATCAGGAAAAGCCAGGGCGGCGCAAGAGTATCGCAGTAACAGCGGGAGGCACATGGCGCCGATACATTTGTTGCCCGCTTGGCTTGAACGCGCCCGCAGCCCGGCTTTGACGCCGCAACGAAACCGGCAATGGCGGGCTGCATCCCTCCCTTGGGTGACAATGCTGAATGGCCGCTGAGCGCCCAAAGCGCCAGCGGCCCGCCGCACCATCCTGAACTGACCGAGGCCCGCCCGGCCACTTGCCCAAACCCGCCCGCCGCTTTACCAATGACCCGTCACCGCCAGCCTCTCGCGCCACCGGCGCCGGGGGGCATGAAAACAACCCGCCGGGCATACCGTGAAGCGCAGCCTCTTACTCCCCCTGCTCCTGACCGCCCTTGCGCTGGCCCTCTCCGGCTGCATCGGGCCCGGCTATTATGCAGAATCGCTCAACGGGCATCTCAATCTCATGGCGGCGCGCAAGGATGTGGCGCGGCTGATTGCCGATCCGGCGACGCCCGGCGCCCTGCGCGGACGGATGCAGACGGCAAGCGCGATCAGGCAGTTCGCCAGCGACGAGCTCGATCTGCCCGACAATGCGAGCTACCGCTCCTATGTCGATCTCGGCCGGGACTATGTCACCATCGCGGTGTTCGCGGCGCCCGAATTCGCGTTGGCGCCTCTGGTCAAGTGCTTTCCGGTGTTCGGCTGCGTGCCCTACCAGGCCTTCTTCTCGCTCGACACCGCGCGCAAGACCGCCTCAGGGCTCCGCGAGGACGGCCTTGATGTGCATGTCTCGGGCGTCACCGCCTATTCGACGCTGGGCTTTACCGCCGACCCGCTGCTCTCCACCATGTTCCGCGATGACGACGCCTACCTGGCGGCGCTGATCTTTCACGAGCTCGCCCATCAGCGCCTCTACGTGAAGGACGACAGCGCCTTCAACGAGGCCTTCGCCGTGGCCGTGGAAACCAGCGGCGTGCGCAGATGGCTGCGCGCGGCGGACGATGGCGAGGGCTTGCGCCGCTACGAGGCCGCCCGCGCGCGCAATGCCGATTTCCTTTCCCTGATCGCGCAAGCGCGCGAGGAGCTGCACGCGGTCTATGGCGGCCCGGGCACCGCTTCCGAAAAACGCGCAGGCAAGCAAGCCGCGATCGAGCGGCTGCGCCAGCGCCACCGGCAGATGCGGGACACGCGCTGGGGCGGTTATGACGGCTATGATGCCTGGTTCGAGGCGCCGATCAACAACGCCAAGCTCGCCGCCACCTCGGTCTACAACGACCTGGTGCCGGCCTTCCTGCGCCTGTTCGACCTGTGCGGGGGCGACTACCCGCGCTTCTACACGGCAGTGAAGCGGCTGGGCGCGCTCGACAGGTCGGAACGAGCTCAAGCGCTTGAGGCAGCAAAGGCGTGTGAGTGACGGGCAAGCAGGCGGTCAAGCAGCGTGCGAGCCAGGCTCTGAAAGCCCCTTCCCCAAATCCCTCGTCACAAAACAGGAGGAGCTTGACCCGGCCTCGCCAGCTTGCCCGATTTCGGACGTTCAACCTGCAAAGATGTAAGCGTTGGGGGCACGGGATCAGCGGCACACCCGGCCCCTCCCTCTTGTGTGGAGGGGTCTAGATCCACGTTTGGACCCGGCCGGTTATCCGGATCTGCAAATTGCAGTGTCCTTGGAGATCGATCGGCAGCCCTCCGATCTCCCCGCAAACGGGGAGACCGGCGGCAGCGCTACCCTCAGTTCTGCGGTTCGGCGCGCGCCCAGGCGTCGAGCGCCTGGTTGAACACCTCGGTGCCCGAAGTGCCCTTTTCCAGCGTGATCAGCGCCTGGCGGCCATTGGCGTAGACCACCGGGATGTCGATCCAGCTGCGGTCGCGCAAGAGCTCCACATTGGTGCTCCGGGCTTCCTCGAGATCGTTGAGCGCCACCATGTAGAAATCCTGGGTGATCTTGGCCGGCACCGCGATCAGCGGCGTGCCCTGGTCGGCCTCGGTCTGCTTCAGCGCGATACGCTGCAGCTGGTCGATCGAGCCGCCGTCGAACTCCGCCGGCAGGGCGAAGACGATTTCGACCAGGTGGCTGGCGGGCAGCGACGGATCGGTGTTGCGCTTGATCGTCAAGAGCGCGGAAAGCCCCTTTTCCGGATTGTTGATCTCGCCGCGGATCACCTGCTCGTCAGGCCCGTCGCCCGACGGCTCGCTGACCAGGGTCCAGACCACGGTGCCCGGCTTGACCTCGAGCTGCTGCTGGCCGAGACGCTCCTCGTAAAGGATCATCTTCTGCTGAACGCCGAGCGGCTGGGCATCGGGCGCGGTGGCGTCTTCCGGTGCCACGGCCGCATCGGCGGTGGCGGCCTCGGCAACGCCTTCATCTGCAGGCGCCGGATCGGTCAGCTCGGCCACCGAGCGGCCCTCGACGGCATCGCTGCCGGCCGGGCCGGGCGCGGGACCGGCATCGGTTTCGCTACCGTCCGGGTTGAGCCGCTGGGTGAACTTGCCGTCCTCCGCGGGAACCGCCTCTTCGGTCAGCGCGGTTTCGACCGGCGCCGTCTCCTGCGCCGGTGCGGGAGTCTCGGCCGCGGTTTCCTCGGCCGCAGGCTCGGCATCCTCGCTGGCAACCGGCGTCTCCGCCGTGGTCGAGCCGAACAGCGCCAGAACCGTGTCCTTGTAGAGGAAGCCGCCGGCGGCAACCGCGGCTGCGAAGATCACGATGAGAAGGATCGCCAGCAGGCTGCCCCCCCTGCCGGACTTGCCGCTCGCGCGTCCGGCCGAGGCAGGCGCGTCGCGCCGCGGGGAATCATCGAGTCCGAACACCTCGTCATGCGCCTCGTCGACCAGGTCCGCCGGGCGGCGGGCAGGTTCCGGCGCGGGCACATAGGCTGGCTCGGGCGTATAGGCTGGCTCGCGCGCATAGACCGGTTCCGGTTCCGGCGGCGGGCCGGGCTCAAGCTCCGGATAGGGCTCGTTCAGCGGATCATAGGCCGGCGCATCCTCATAGGACCGCGAAGGCTCCGCCCGGTCGGGATAGATCTCGTCTTCGGGCTCGTGCACCGGCGGCGCGACAGGCTCCGGTTCCGGCGCGACAGGCTCCGGTTCCGGCGCGACCGGCGGTGGCGGTGGCGGTGGCGCGACCGGCTGCGGCGCAGGCTTCGGTTCGGGTTTCGGCGCAGGTGCTGGCTTGGGTTCGGGCTCGGTGACGACGGGGCTTTTCTCCACCATCGATTCAAGCTCGGCCATCAGCGCGTCGGCTTCGTTCTCGTCGGCGGGCAGCGCCTCGGCGTGCTCGCTTTCGACCTCGTCGATGGCCGCACCGAGCTTGTCGAGCTGGCGGGCGATCACCTCGTCCGATGGCGGCGGGTTGATCGCTTCCAGCTGGCGGCGGATGGCGGCCCGCGCCTTGTCATAGACCTTGGCCCGGTTCTCCGGCGTATTGCTGGGCAGGCTATCGACCGCCTTCCGGATGACTGCTACAAAATCCGCCATGCTCTACCCTGGTTTGATCTCACAAAGCGCTCCAAATCACGCGAGTGCGCTAACCTAGTCTTCAAACGGGTCCGTCACAAGTATGGTGTCGTCCCGCTCGGGACTTGTGGACAGAAGCGCCACCGGCGCACCGATCAGCTCCTCGATGCGGCGGACATACTTGATCGCCTGCGCCGGCAGGTCGGCCCAGCTGCGCGCGCCGACGGTGGTGCCCTTCCAGCCCTCGATGGTCTCGTAGACCGGGGTGACGCGGGCCTGCGCGCCCTGGCTGGCCGGCAGGTGATCGATCTGCGTGCCGTCAAGCTCGTATCCGACGCAGATTTTCAGCTCTTCGAGGCCATCAAGCACGTCGAGCTTGGTCAGCGCGATGCCGGTGATGCCGTTGACGGCGACTGACTGCCTGACCAGCGCCGCGTCGAACCAGCCACAGCGGCGCTTGCGGCCGGTCACCGTGCCGAATTCATGGCCGCGCTCGCCCAGGAACTGCCCGGTCTCGTCGTGAAGCTCGGTCGGGAACGGCCCCTCGCCCACCCGCGTGGTGTAGGCCTTGGTGATGCCCAGCACATAGCTCAGCGACCCCGGGCCCATGCCCGAGCCCGCCGCCGCCTGGCCGGAAATCGTGTTCGAGGAGGTGACGAAAGGATAGGTGCCGTGGTCGACATCGAGCAGCGTGCCCTGCGCGCCCTCGAACAGGATGCGGGCCCCGGCGCGGCGCTTCTTGTCGAGCAGCAGCCACACGGTCTCGCGGAACGGCAGGATGCGGCTTGCCACCGAGGTCAGCTCCTCGAGGATGGTCTCGACCGAGAATTCCGGCTGGCCCAGCCCGCGGCGCAGCGCGTTGTGATGGGTGAGCAGACGGTCGACCTTGGCCGGCAGCGTCTCGAGATTGGCGAGGTCCATCACCCGGATGGCGCGGCGGCCGACCTTGTCCTCGTAGGCAGGCCCGATGCCGCGCCGCGTGGTGCCGATCTTGGTGCCGGAATTGGACGCCGCATCCTCGCGCAGCGCGTCGAGCTCGCGGTGCAGCGACAGGATCAGCGTGGCGTTGTCGGCAATACGGAGGTTCTCGCCGTCGATGACGACGCCCTGTTCGGCCAGCCGGTCAATCTCGCTCACCAGCGCATGCGGATCGATCACCACGCCATTGCCGATGACGGCGAGCTTGCCCGGACGCACCACGCCCGAGGGCAGCAGCGAGAGCTTGTAGACCTTGCCGTCGATGACCAGCGTGTGGCCGGCATTGTGGCCGCCCTGGAAGCGGACCACCACGTCGGCGCGCTCCGACAGCCAGTCGACGATCTTGCCCTTACCCTCGTCACCCCATTGCGACCCGACGACAACCACGTTGGCCATGAAAACCCCTTGGAAAATGGCCTCTCGCACGAGGCCCGGAAAACAAAACCCGCGCATGCATACAGAACTGGGCCGGCAAAATCGACCCTTGGACACACAGTTCAGGCTTTTTTGCGTGACAATTTCCCCGCATCCCGGCAATCAGGGGCGGCGGCATTCCACAACCCGTCCTTTTTGCCGCGCAATCGGCTGCGAGCCGGCCGGTTCCGGCCCTGAAACCGGTCGTGGCAGCCCCTGCCCGGCAAACCCGAAAGAGCCATCTTGATCCTGCGCGCCTACCTGTTCCTGATCATCACGGCCTTGTCCTGGGGCGGCAACGCGGTGGCGGGCAAGATGGCCGTCGGCCACATCTCGCCGATGCTGCTGACCTCGGTGCGCTGGGGGCTGGCGCTGACGATCCTGCTCGCGTTCACGCTGCCGCAGGTGCGCCGCGACATCAAGGTGATCCGCGCCAACCTGCCCCTGCTTGTCGGTTACGGCGCGGTCGGCTTCACTTCGTTCAACATCCTGCTCTACTCGGCGCTGGAATACACCACGGCGATCAACGTCGCCATCGAGCAGGCGGGCATGCCGATGGTGATCTTTCTCGCCAATTTCATCCTGTTCCGCATCCGCGTGACCCCGGCCCAGATCGTGGGCTTCATGCTCACGCTCGCGGGCGTCGCCATCACCGCCTCGAGCGGCAGCCTGACGCGCCTGATCGGGCTCGAGCTCAACCGCGGCGACGCGCTGATGCTGCTCGCGGTGCTGTGCTATGGCGGCTACACCGTGGCGCTGCGCTACAAGCCGCAGCTGCACTGGCAGTCGATGATCACGGTGATGGCGGCCTCGGCCTTCCTCACCTCGCTGCCGTTCTCAGCCTCCGAGGTCATGCGCGAGACGGTGATCTGGCCCGACACCACCGGCTGGCTGGTCGCAGCCTTTACCGCGATCTTCCCCTCGCTCGTCGCCCAGGTGCTGTTCATCAGGGGCAACGAGATCATCGGCTCCAACCGCGCCGGCATCTTCATCAACCTGGTGCCGATCTTCGGCACGCTGCTCTCGGTGATGATCCTCGGCGAGATGCTGCATCTGTATCACGTCGTCGCGCTGGGCCTGGTGCTGGGCGGGATCTGGCTGTCGGAGCGGGGGAAGTGAGTGGGGTGGGTGCAGATTTCCCTACATATTGGCAATCCAAATGTTCAGAGAACAAATCCATATTAACGATGCTCCGCATCAATTAGGAGGTACGATCCATGAAATGCGCTATAGGAGTACTTGCCTTAACGTTGCTTACATCGTCGGCACATGCGACCCCATGCGAGGTAGCCAACATCTTGTTCGGGCCAATTAAGTTCGACATCATCAAATACGATGGATACGAGACGGCCGTAGTTCGGTCTGCCACCTTTGACGATCCTAGTAAAAACTTCAGAGCGATACTGGGAGAAATCACCGTAGACAGAGGGTCATTTGCGGTTCGGAACACTGAACATGTCGTTGTCGGCGCGATATCTCCCGAACTTCGAATTGAGAGTTTGGATGACACTTGTGACAAATCCGCTGTCATCGAATTCGTAAAAGCAAAGAGAAACACCTATATAATTTTGAATGGCGACACTCCAGTCGGCACTATGGAGGGTAGATTTCCGATTAATAGCTTTGGAGTAGATTAATCAAAAAAACTCCAAACTCAGTACATTTTATAGAATCGATCACATTTTCATTTCCACTATGATCTGATGATGTTATATTTTCTATTCAAACGAAATTCGTCATACCAACAAACGAGATGCTATAACGATAAACCTATAATTGGGGAACCTTCTTGCTATGCCAAAAAATACACTAGAAGCTGGAAGTGTGACTACGTATCTTGAGAAGGTTTTTGAGCTTCGCAAAATGACGGGGGGGGCTCGATGCTATAGAGGTGAATCTGACGCAACTTGGCAATTAAAACCGTCCATCTTGCGGGGCGTGCGCTCCGATGCAGAAAGCCATATTTTTAGCGAGCTGATGCTTGAAGCGCCGACCGAGTTCAGCAACGATAGGATGATGTTCGATAAGCTGGTGCGTGCCCAACACTACGGCTTACCGACACGTCTATTAGACGTATCCCTAAACCCACTAGTCGGACTATACTTCGCTTGCAACGAGAAGCAACACCATGACAAGGACGGCACAGTCAGAATATTCAGTTTTATTGACAAGCGCGTAAAGTTTGCTGATAGCGACACGATAAGCTTGATTTGCAATCTCGCACGTCTTTCGGATGCTGAGCGTAGCGAAATTTCAAAGGCCAAAATACGACATAATGATGACGTTGAAGCATTCCGCAGTATCCCTGCCATTGAGCGGCTATTGCAATTCGTAAGAGTGGAAAAACCATACTTCGTCAACCTAATCGAACCGAGTGACCTTTTCCGGTACTTTTTTGTCCACCCGGTCAAGAATAACCGTCGCGTCATAGCTCAGTCGGGGGCTTTCATTGCCGCCGGACTACTCAAGTACAAGTCACCTTCCAGTTCTGTGAGTTACAAACTCAATACAATCAAAATAAAATCTACAGAAAAGGGTAAAATTCTTAATGAGCTTGATTTAATAAACATAAACTCAAGGACGATGTTCACGGAAGTCGAATTCGTATCAAAATACATTAAGAACAAATGGACTTTATAGATATTATATATTTCAATGATAATAAATAATGATATTGAAATATGCCGCCAAATACAGTAACGTGGAGTTTAAACGCAAGACGAATTATCCCTACTTCTTACTATTCCCCCCTAAACCCTCAGGCTCCGGGAGGCGGCCAATTCATTCATGCATTCGCGTCGTCTCAGTCCACGTTGAACACCAGCGGCTTCGCCTGCTTGATGGCGTGGTGAGCGGTGAGCTTGGCGAGCACGTCCTGGCTGACCAGTTCGTCGACAGAAAGCAGCGCGATGGCGTTGCCGCTTTCCTTTTCGCGGCCGAGCTGGAAGTTGGCGATGTTGACGCCGGCGTCGCCGAGCGTCGAGCCCATGAAGCCGATCATGCCGGGCACTGTTGGCGATGTAGATCATGTGCTGGCCGACTTCCGCGTTCCTTCTCGCGGTCAGCAGGGCTTCGCCGCCACCCCTCACCCCATCTGTGCCTTCAGCTCGGCGCTCAGGTGCGTGGCGATGTGGTCGTAGGCGCGGCGGACGCGGGTGCTGGTCTTGAGTTCGCTGTGGCAGGTCAGCCAGACCGGGAGCGTGAAGCTGGGTGTATCGGGCAGCACCCGCACGAGATCGGGCCGCGAGCGGCCCTGGAGGAGCTGCGCGACGCCGATGCCGCAGCCGGCGGTGAGCAGCTGCCAGGCGGTGAAACGGTCGTCGCAGCGGTAGCGCAGGCTTTCCCGGTCGGTATCGAGGCCGAGCGTTTGCAGCCCCTTCAGCACCTGGCCGTCGGCGTCGCCGCCGATCAGGTCGTGAGCGGCGAGATCGGCGACTGATGCGGGCGTTCCGCGCCGGTCGAGATAGGCGCGCGTGGCATAGAGCCCGAAGCCCAGCTCGCCGAGCTTGCGGGCGATCAGGTTGGACTGGGTGGGCCGGAACATGCGAACCGCGATATCGGCTTCGCGCAGCAGCAAATTGGCCTCGGCGTCGCTCGGGACCAGTTCGAAATCGATCTCCGGCTCTTCCCTGGCAAGCCGCTCCATCACTCTTGGCAGCAGGAACCCCGACACGCCTTTTGAGGCGGTGATGCGCACGGTGCCGACGATCGCCTGGTCGCGCCCCGCCGCGACCGAGGCGAAGCGGTGCGCCGCCTTCGTCAGATCGGCCGCATGCGCAAAGAGCGCAACCCCGGTCTCGGTCAGCGACAGCCCGTCGCCGCGCCGCACGAATAGGGTGACGCCGAGCTCGGCCTCGAGCGTCGAGATGTGACGGCTCAGGGTGGCGGGACTGCCGCCGAGCGCCTTCACGGTTGCGGCCAGCGACCCGTGTTCGGCCACCTGTGCAAAGGACTGGATCAGCTGCAGTTTCGGCAGGCGCTCGTGTCTTTTCATTTCAAAAATGGAAGTCTCTGTTCCGATATCCGCGATATCGTTCTGATTTTGATACTGCTAGCAAGGATCAGATGCAATTGATTTGATCGGAGCATGCCATGACGACTTCCAGGTCCCTGTTCATTGTCGGCGGTCTCGTCGTCGCCGAAGCTGCACTTCTGTTCGTGCCGCTCGCCATTCTCGGCGCGGCGATCAGCTGGCCCGACAGCCTCGATTTCGCCCCGTCCGAGGCGCTGCCGCTGATCTTCGATCAGATCGGCCAGGTGCGGCTCGGCTACGGCATCTACCTCGTCTATTCGCTCGCCTGGGCCCTGATCGGCCCGGCGATCGCCTGGATGGCGCTTGGCAGGAACAGGCAGATGGGGCCGCTGTTTGTCACCGCGGTCGCCCTGATCTGCGTCTCGGCGCTGGCGCGCGCGATCGGCATCATCCGCTGGCTCACCGCCTCGACGCTGCTGGCCGAAAGCTATGGCGCGGCAACGCCCGAGCTGCGCCAGACGATCGACGTGATCCAGTCCGCGGTCAATGCCTGGGGCGGCGCCATCGGCGAGATCCTCGGCGTCTCGCTGTTCACCGTCGGCTGGCTGATCGCCGTCTCGCTGATCATCCTGCGCAATGACGGGCTGCCGAAAATCCTCGGCTGGGCCGGCCTGATCGTCGCGCCGGTGCTGGCCTCGCCGGTGGTCGAGCTGTTCGGCATGGAGGCCAGCATTGCCCTCTCGACGACATCGATCCATCTCTGGCTTTTCGCCACCGGTTTCACCATGATCGGCATGGCTCTGTTCGGAAAGGGACACTGACATGGGATATCATGCGGTTCTTGGCGGCGATGGCGCCATCGGCGGCGCCACGCTTCAGGCGATCAAGGCAAGGGGGCTCGACGGCAAGGCGCTGACACGCGCCGACGCCAACGCCATGAAGGCCGATGAGCTGGTCAGGGTTCTCGACGGTACGGACGTGGTCTACAACTGCGTCGGGCTGCCCTACAATTCCGCGCTCTGGACCACGGGCTTTCCGGCGATCTCCAATGCCCTGGTCACGGCCTGCGAGAAGGTCGGCGCGAAAATCGTCTATTTCGACAATGTCTATCTCTACGGCCCGGCGCCTTTGCCGGTGCCCTTTGATGAGGAGACATCGCGCAACCCGCCGTCGCGAAAGGGCAAGGCCCGCAAGACCGCCGTCGAGATCGTCATGGCCGCCCATCGCGCCGGCCGGGTCAAGGCGACAGTCGGACGTGCGGCGGATTTCTACGGCCCCGGCGCGCTCAACTCACCCTTCTACATCAGCTTCCTCGAAAACATGCTGAAGGGCAGGCCGCCGCAAGTCGCCATGCCGGAAGGCCCGGTTCACACCTATGCCTATACCGGCGACATGGGACGCGGACTGGTCGAACTGGCGCTCGACGAGGGCGCCTGTGGCGAGGAATTCCACTTGCCCGTCGGCCCGGCCGTGAAGGTGTCGGAGATGGCGGCGCTGTTCAACAGGGAGCTCGGCACCGCGCTCAAGGTGACCCATATCCCCGACATCGTCCTGCGCGGCCTGTCCCTGTTCAAGCCGCTGATCCGGGAGGTTCATGAAATGAGCTACCAGTTCAAGACCGACTATATCATGTCGGACGGAAAGTTCCGGCAGCGCTATCCCGAATTTGCTTCGACGTCATACGAAGACGGCGTTGCCGCGATGGTCGCGCATTTCCGGGCATGAGCCTTGTGCCCGTAGTGCCACCCGAAGCATGGCTGGACACAAAACCGCCCCCCGGAACACTTAGTCCCGGGAGGCGGCCTGTCCGGTCCCAGAGTGCCGGCCGTCTCAGTCCACGTTGAACACCAGCGGCTTGGCCTGCTTGATGGCGTGGTGGGCGGTGAGCTTGTCGAGCACGTCCTGGCTGACCAGTTCGTCGACATAGAGAAGGGCGATGGCGTTGCCGCTTTCCTTCTCGCGGCCAAGCTGGAAGTTGGCGATGTTGACGCCGGCGTCGCCCAGCGTCGAGCCCATGAAGCCGATCATGCCCGGCACGTCGGTGTTGGCGATGTAGATCATGTGCTGGCCGACTTCCGCGTCCATGTTGATGCCCTTGATCTGGATGAAGCGCGGCTTGCCGTCGGAGAACACGGTGCCCGCGACCGAACGGGTCTGCCGTTCGGTGGTCACGGTCAGCTTGATGTAGCCGTCATAGACGCCGGTCTTGTCGCGTTTGACCTCGGAGAGCACGATGCCCTTCTCCTTGATCATGATCGGGGCCGAAACCATGTTGACGTCGGCCACCTGGTTGCGGATCAGGCCGGCGAGCAGCGCGGACGTCAGCGCCTTGGTGTTCATGCCCGCGGTGACGCCGTCATAGAGGATCTCGATTTCCTTGATCGGGCTTTCGGTGACCTGGCCGGCAAACGAGCCGAGCACATCGGCAAGCCGGATGAAGGGTTTGAGGATCGGGGCTTCTTCCGCCGTAATAGACGGCATGTTGATGGCGTTGGAAACCGCGCCGCGGACGAGATAGTCCGACATCTGCTCGGCCACCTGCAGCGCCACGTTTTCCTGCGCTTCCGTGGTGGAGGCGCCCAGGTGCGGGGTGCAGACGACGTTGTCGAGGCCAAACAGCGGGCTTTCGGTGGCGGGCTCGGTCTCGAACACGTCGAAGCCGGCGCCGGCGACATGGCCGGATTTGATCGCTTCCGCCAGGGCCGCCTCGTCGACCAGGCCGCCGCGGGCGCAGTTGATGATGCGCACGCCGGGCTTGGTCTTGGCCAGCGCCTCCGCATTGAGGATGCCGCGGGTCTTGTCGGTCATCGGAACATGCAGCGTGATGAAATCGGCGCGTGCCAGGAGCTCATCGAGCTCGACCTTGGTCACGCCCATTTCCTCGGCCCGCTCCTTCGACAGGAACGGATCATAGGCCAGCACATGCATGCCGAGCCCGATGGCCTTCTTGCAGACGATGCCGCCGATATTGCCCGCGCCGATGACGCCAAGCGTCTTGCCGGTGATCTCGACGCCCATGAATTTCGACTTTTCCCACTTGCCGGCCTGGGTCGAGGCGTCGGCGGCGGGCAGCTGGCGGGCGACGGCGAACATCAGCGCAATCGCGTGCTCGGCGGTGGTGATCGAATTGCCGAAGGGCGTGTTCATGACGATGATGCCGCGGCGCGAGGCAGCCGGGATATCGACATTGTCGACGCCGATGCCGGCGCGGCCGATCACCTTGAGATTGTCGGCGGCAGCGATCAGCTTTTCGGTCGCCTTGGTCGCCGAGCGGATCGCCAGGCCGTCATACTGGCCGATGATTTCGAGCAGCTTTTCCTTGTCCTTGCCGAGCTTCGGCATGAAGTCGACTTCGACGCCGCGATCGCGGAAGATCTGGACGGCTGTTTCCGACAGGGCATCGGATACGAGTACGCGAGGTGCCATGATGGCCTCCATTGAGAGTAACTGAAGAAGGGAGTTGGGCAGCCGGACCGCACCGGGGACAGCCGGTGCGGTCACGAGGGCGTTGGATCAGGCGGCCTGCCTGAGCGCGGCCTTTTCCTGGGCGAAGGCCCAGGAAAGCCACGGCATCAGCGCCTCGAGATCGGAAGTCTCGACGGTGGCACCGCACCAGATCCGAAGACCGGCGGGGGCATCGCGATAGGCGCCGATATCGAGCGCCACACCTTCCTTGTCGAGACGCGAGACCAGCGCCTTGGCGAACGCCGCCTGCGCGTCGGCGGGCAGTGCGGTAATCTCTGGGTCGGCAATCACCAGGCATACCGAGGTGTTGGAGCGGGTTTCGTCGACCTTGGCGAGGTTGTCGATCCAGTCGTTGTCAGCCACGAAGCGGTGCAGCACATCGGCGTTCGCATCGGCGCGCGCCATCAGGCCCTTGAGGCCGCCAACGCTCTGAGCCCAGGTAAGCGCGTCGATATAATCCTCGACGCAGAGCATCGACGGCGTGTTGATGGTTTCGCCGACAAAGATGCCCTCGATCAGCTTGCCGCCCTTGGTCATGCGGAAGATCTTCGGCAGCGGCCAGGCAGGAACGTAGCTTTCCAGCCGCTCGACGGCGCGGGGGCTGAGGATCAGCACGCCATGGCCGCCCTCGCCGCCCAGCACCTTCTGCCAGGAGAAGGTAACGACATCGAGCTTGGCGAAATCGAGATGCTGCGCAAACGCCGCGGAAGTTGCGTCGCAGATGGTCAGGCCCTGGCGGTCGGCGGGGATGAAATCGGCATTCGGGACGCGCACGCCCGAGGTGGTGCCGTTCCAGGTGAAGACCACGTCGCGGTCGAAATCGATCGTCGAAAGATCCGGCAGCTCGCCATAGGGCGCGGTGATCTTGCGCACGTCATCGAGCTTGAGCTGCTTGACCACGTCGGTGATCCAGCCTTCGCCGAAGCTCTCCCAGGCCACCATGTCGGTGCCGCGGGCGCCGAGCATCGACCACATCGCCATCTCGACGGCGCCGGTGTCCGAGGCCGGCACGATGCCGATGCGGTAGTCATCGGGCACGCCAAGGACCTCGCGGGTCAGGTCGATAGCCTGTTTGAGTTTGGATTTGCCGATCTTGGCCCGGTGCGAGCGGCCCAGAGCCGCGTCAAGGAGCGCTTCGGGCGTCCAACCGGGACGCTTCGCGCAGGGACCAGAAGAAAAACGGGGATTGGCCGGACGCAGGTCCGGCGTGGGTAGGTTCGTCATAATGGCTATCCTTCCAGATAGTGGCCCCTCGTTGGGGAGGGGTGGCCCACTGACCGGGTTAGTCCCGAGCCGATCCGAAGTCAAGCGGCATTATGCGGCGCACCATATGAAAAAGGGCGGAGATGATCCGCCCTTCTGGATGTCTGTGGAGCCACTGCGCCTACCAGAGCGAGTAGCGCAAACCGACCCGGACCTCGTGCTTGGCAAAGCCCTTGTCGACAACCTGGTAGCCTGCGGCACCGGCTGCGATATTGGTTGAATCGAAAGCCGCCTGGTTGCCGGAACCGATCTTTGAGTACTTGTAGCCCATGTCGAGCTTGATGTTGCGCGAGACATCATAGGAGACGCCGGCCATTAGCGCGTAGGTGAAGCGCCAGCTGTCGGCACCGATGCGGGTTCTGTCGGTGGCGGGGGTAGCGCCACACACATTACCGACAGCCGAGACACAGCTCACGTCATTGTTGTACAGCTCCCAGGCGACCCGGGTCACACCGGCGCCGGCACCTACATAGGGAGTGAAGCCGACAAAGGTGCCCAGATCCACATAGCCGTTCGCCATGAAGCCGTACTGATCAAAACCCTGTGTATCGGCGCTGGCGCATTGCCCGGTCGCCTTGCCGGCGCAGGCGGCTGTCGAACTCGTCGCGCCGGAAAACGTGCCCTTGGTGAAATCGAAGGTCAGGTCGCCACGAAGATAATCCGTGAAATTGTAGCCGACACCCAGGGACCCGGACCAGTCGCTGTCGAGACTTGAGGAATCATACGCTGTGCTTGTGTAGGTGGACGGAGGACCGGCGCTGAACACCGAATAGCTTGTCGCCGGGCCACGGGTCTGGACCGAGTAGCCGAGATCGCCACGGAGATACCAACCCGACCCAATCTCGACCGGCTTGGTCACCGGCAGTTCCTTGGCATAGAGGATCTCATCGAGATCCGCCGCATGGGCAGGTGCTGCAAGCCCCATCAACGTAGCAAGTGCGGTTCCAACAGCAAGTCGCATGAACATAGCCAAAATCCCTTCAATTGATCCGGCCCCGCTCGAATGCGTCCCGAATACGTGTGAAGGTCACTATGGCCACGACTGGTTAAGTCTCGGTTAAGCATGTTTATTAAGCATGTCTGTTAACCGGTTTTCCGGGCCGTGCCGGCATTTCTGCAGGCAACGAAAAACCGCCCGGCTGGAAGGCCGGGCGGTTTGAAGCTGATGGACTACGAACCGGTTGCCTGGAGGCTTACTTGTAGACCGCCGGCATGATCGGTGCAGGCTCGATGTAGACTTCCTGCTCGGCGCAGCCGCCGAAGCCGTAACGAAGACCGCCGCGCACCTCGTGCGAGGAGATGCTCTTGTGGTAGCCTTGGTAGCCCTGGCTGGTCAGGCTCTTGAACATCGCGCCGCTTGCCATGTTGCGGTAACGGTAGCCGACATCGCCCTTCAGGTTGCAGGTGATGTCAACCGAGGCACCCGCCATGAGAGCATAGGTGAAGCGCCATCCCTTTGCGCCGCCGTGGTTGAAGGACGGATCGCAATTGCTGGAGTTGCCGGTCTGGCAGGAGGTGTTGTTGAGGTCGTCCCACTTCACGTGGGTACCACCGACACCGGCACCAGCGTAGAAGGTGAAGCGGCCCTTCTTGTAGAGGTCGACATAGGCGTTTGCCAAAAGACCGAAACCGGAAATGCCGGACAGGTCGGTCGAAGTACAGGCCGTCGCCACACCACAGCTGCCGGTGGTCGAGCCCCGGAACTTGGCCTTGGAGAAGTAATCCAGCGTCACGTCCGTGCGCAGCCGCTGATTGATCTGGTAACCGACACCGCCGCCAATGCTGTAGGATGTGCGAAGCGACGCGGTGGTGAACGGCGCATAGGTGCCCAGGCCGCCCTGCAGGAAGTCGACGCCCCGGAGCTTGTTCCACGAGTAGCCGACGTCGCCGCGCAGGTACCATCCGCCAGACGACTCGACCGGATGTGAAACCGGCGATTCATAGATCGGCGCGTCGATGATCGGGGGAGGCAGCACGTCAGCCGCACCAGCTACGCCTACACCGGCTAGCACCATGGCCGCGCCGGCCAGGAAAATCTTTCTCATGATTGGCTCCATCGTCGAGACATGCGCTGTCGCCGGTTCTGGTGACAACACTCTTGTTGGTTCGTGATGGAGAATGAAGCAGAAAGGTTAAAGCGCGCTTAACCACATCTATTTACCAAGAATCGCCAAAATACAGAAAAAAACGTCCCCACGACAGTTCCCGCAAGAACTGTCGCCGGCCTGCCGGACGAATACTGCCTGAGCAAAGGTCAGGCGGCGTTGCGCACACCGGAAATCACATTGATCAGCTGGTCGACAACGGTTTCGATCATCTCGCGGTCGTCGCCTTCGGCCATGACCCGGATCAGCGGTTCCGTGCCGGAAGGCCGGATCACCAGGCGGGCGGAGCTTCCCAGTGTCGCTTCGGCTTCGGCAATGGCCGACTTCACCACTGCGTCGTTGAGCGGATTGCCGCCCGAATGCCGGACGTTCTTGAGCACCTGCGGCACCGGTTCGAACCTGCGGCAGACTTCTGAAACCGGCCGCCCCATCCGCTGCACGCAGGCCATCACCTGCAGAGCAGCAACCAGGCCGTCTCCGGTGGTGGCGAAATCCGAAAGCACGATATGCCCCGACTGCTCGCCACCGACGTTGAAATCATGCTTGCGCATATGCTCGACCACGTAGCGGTCGCCGACCTTGGTGCGCGCCAGCGACATGCCGTTGCCTTCAAGGAAGCGCTCGAGGCCAAGATTGGACATCACCGTGGCGACGATGCCGTTGCCGCGCAGCAGACCGTCAGCAGCCCAGGATTCGGCAATCAGCGCCATCAGCTGGTCGCCGTCCACCACCGCGCCGGTCTCGTCGACGATCAGCACCCGGTCCGCGTCTCCATCCAGCGCAATGCCGATATCGGCGCGCACTTCGTGCACCTTGCGCGACAGCGCAACCGGATGGGTCGAGCCGCAATTGAGATTGATGTTGGTGCCGTTCGGCTCCTCGCCGATGGCGATCACATCCGCACCCAGTTCCCACAGGGCTGCCGGTGCCACCTTGTAGCCGGCGCCATTGGCGCAATCGATGACGACGCGCATGCCCGCAAGCGTGATGTCCTTGGGCAGGGTGCGCTTGGCGAATTCGATGTAGCGGTCATGCACACCGTCGACGCGTTTGGCGCGTCCGATCGCATCGGGGCGCGCGAGCTGCAGATGGATGTCCTCATCCATCAGCTCCTCGATCCGGTGCTCCAGATCATCCGACAGCTTGAAGCCATCGGGACCGAACAGCTTGATGCCGTTGTCCTGATAGGGATTGTGCGAGGCCGAGATCATCACGCCGATATCGGCGCGCAGCGAGCGGGTCAGCATGGCCACGGCGGGTGTTGGAATTGGCCCGAGCAGGAACACATCGAGGCCGGCCGCGGTAAAGCCGGCCACCAGCGCGTTTTCGATCATGTAGCCCGACAGCCGGGTGTCCTTGCCGATCACCACGCGGTGCCGGTGATCGCCGCGCCGGAACAGGTTTCCGACCGCAATGCCCACCCGCATTGCCAGATCCGGCGTCATGGGCGCCTTGTTTGCCTGGCCACGAATACCATCCGTGCCGAAATATCGCCTGCTCATGGAAAGCCCCCGGTAGTGTCCCGACTGTTTGTTTTTGTATCCCGCTTGATCCAACACATCGGCACAAGAATACAATCAGATTTTGTTACAGATCGTTGCAATACACACAAAACAGCCGCCAAACGGCGGCTGTCAACACATCTCGGGGGTTATGGTTTACGCCACGAGCGCCTTTACTGCGGCTGCGGCTCGAGCCCGGCATCGGGCTCATCACCCTTCTTGCCGGCCCCGCCCTTCTTTGCACCGGCGGTCGGCACGGCCGTTCCACGGGTCGGCGGCGTATCGTCGCCGATGTCGCGGGAGGGCTTCTCGCCGCGGATCAACGCCTGGATTTCATCGCCGGTAAGCGTTTCGTATTCGAGCAACCCTTCGGCGATGGCGATGAAACCCTTCTTCTTCTTGGTCAGGATTTCCCGGGCTTCATTGTAGGCCTGATCGATAAGACGGCGGATTTCGCTGTCGATCTTCTGCGCCGTGGATTCCGAGACATTCTTCTGCTGGGCAACGGAATGGCCGAGGAACACTTCCTGCTGGTTTTCGCCATAGGCGACCTGGCCGAGTTCATCGGAGAAGCCCCACTCGGTTACCATTGCACGGGCAAGCTTGGTTGCCTGGACAATATCGGACGAAGCGCCGGAGGTGATGTTTTCCTTGCCGAAGGTCAGTTCCTCGGCGACACGGCCGCCCATCATGATGGCGAGGCGCGAAACCATCCACTTGTAGCTCATCGAGTAGCGATCGGCCTCGGGAAGCTGCATCACCATGCCCAGCGCACGGCCGCGCGGGATGATCGTCGCCTTGTGCACCGGATCGGCCGCGGCAACGTTGAGCGCCACGATGGCATGCCCGGCTTCGTGATAGGCCGTCAGCTTCTTTTCTTCCTGGGTCATGGCTGTCGAGCGCCGCTCGGCACCCATCATCACCTTGTCCTTGGCATCTTCGAACTCGGCCATGGTCACAAGCCGCTTGTTGCGGCGGGCAGCAAGCAGCGCGCCCTCGTTGACCAGGTTCATCAGATCCGCGCCGGAGAACCCGGGCGTGCCGCGGGCCAGAACCTTGAGATCGACATTCGGCGCCATCGGCACGTTGCGCACATGCACCTTGAGGATCTTCTCGCGGCCGTTGACGTCAGGCAGCGGCACAACGACCTGGCGGTCGAAGCGGCCCGGACGCATCAGCGCCGGGTCGAGCACGTCCGGACGGTTCGTGGCCGCAATCAGGATGATGCCTTCATTGGCTTCAAAGCCGTCCATCTCGACGAGCAACTGGTTGAGAGTCTGCTCGCGCTCGTCATTGCCGCCGCCAAGGCCTGCGCCACGATGGCGGCCGACAGCGTCGATTTCGTCGATGAAGATGATGCACGGCGCATTCTTCTTGGCCTGCTCGAACATGTCGCGGACACGGCTGGCGCCAACGCCCACGAACATTTCGACAAAGTCGGAACCGGAAATGGTGAAGAAGGGAACATTGGCTTCGCCGGCGACGGCGCGCGCTGTCAGCGTCTTGCCGGTGCCGGGAGGGCCCACAAGCAGAACGCCGCGCGGGATCTTGCCGCCGAGCCGCTGGAATTTCTGCGGATCACGCAGGAACTCGACGATTTCCTCGAGGTCCTGCTTGGCTTCATCGACGCCGGCCACGTCGGCAAAGGTCACCCGGCCATGTGCCTCGGTCAGAAGCTTCGCCTTCGACTTGCCAAATCCCATGGCGCCGCGGGAGCCGCCCTGCATCTGCCGCATGAAGAAGATCCAGACACCGAGGATGAGCAGGATCGGCAGCCAGGAAATCAGGTACCCGACGAGTGTGTTGGAGCTGTCGACCTCAGGCCGCGCAGTGATCGACACGTTGCGTTCGTTCAGGCGGTCGATGAGACCGGAATCTCCGGGCGAGTAGGTCTGAAACCCGGTCGCGGAGTCGGTATAATTGCCCGAGATCCGCTCGCCGACGATCGTCACGTCACGGACCCGCCCCGCATCAACATCCTTGAGGAACTGCGAATAGGCGATGTCACGCCCTGCAGTGCGCTCGCTCGGACTCTGGAACATGTTGAACAATGCGATCAACAGGAGCGCGATGATTGCCCAAAGGGCAAAATTGCGGAAGTTGGGATTCATGCTCTTCCTCGGGATCAAGGTCTGCAGCCACCGGCGCGAGACCGAATTAAGAATAGTCAATCTACAACATAGGAGCCTGAGGGTGTCTTGCCAAGGCTGGCAGCGGCGTTTGTCATTCCGCTTTCGTCGTCTCGCCGACAGCTTGCTTCATCGCGGCAGGCCACGGACACGCCGGAAATGGCCTCAACCCGGCCAATCGCGCCACTGCCTGTGCCACCGGCAGCTGGTAGACCGGCAGGATGCGCGATGCGCGACCGGCCAGCGCCTGACAGATATAGCCACCAACGACGCCCTCTTCGATAGTCAGGATACGCTGTGAGGCGCCATTATCGCGGCCAAAACAAGGCATGATCCCATGTTCTCCGCCACCGGCCACCTTGAGCGCCGTGCTCCGCGAGAGATTGCGGATCTCAAAGCGCCTGTCCCAGATGCCGGTCTCCCCCGGCTCCAGCACCAGCTTGCCGATGTCGCGGTTTTCACGCCGCAACACAAGGTGGCCATTCAACCGCCGGATCAGCACCCGCCCGAGATTGGTCGCGGCCCCCTCCCCGCCCTTGGCTCCTGAAGCGATGAAGCTTGCAAGCGTCGCTTTGCCGCGCCTGTCGAGCGGTCGCGCCGCCCCGCCGAGCCAGTCAATCAGGGCTTCGAGGGCCGCCATGGCGGGATCGGACGGATCATGCGCCTCGCATCGCATCCGGAGCAGCCCCGCCGCATCGACATGACACCGCTCGTCGATCAGACCGGCTGCCTGCCGCGCAAGACGCGACCGCCGGGCCGCGATGTCCGCCCCGTCCGATCCTTGCCGCAGCGCTGGATGGTCCGCAAGCCGGGCCCGAACCCGGACCCTTTCAAACCGCGGATCCTGATTGGAGGGATCCTCGATCCAGTCAGCCGCGCCGGCTTCGCGCAGGAACTGGCGTACCTGCTCCCGGTGACAGTCGAGCAGTGGCCGCAGGACCCACATGCGTCCGTCAAACAGCGTGGCCGGCGGGATGCCCGCAAGGCCGGGCGCTTTTTCCGAGGTGCTTCGGGCCTGCCGCATCACCAGCGTCTCGTTCTGGTCGTCGCGCGTGTGCGCTGTCACCATCGCCGAAAGACCAAGCCTTTCGCACGCCTCCGCAAGCAGACCGTACCGGGCGGCACGGGCCGCCGCCTGCAGCCCCGTCACCGGCTGGCCGCTTTGCCACCTGAGCGTTTCATGCCGGATACCGAGCCGCCGGCAGCGGGCCTTGACCCGCCGCGCCTCCTCTGCCGATCCGGCCCGCAATCCGTGATCCACGGTCAGTGCGACCAGTTTTTCAGGGCGCATGACCGCGGCGAGCCCGATCAGCAGACCCAGCGAATCCGATCCGCCGGACACGGCGACGCCAAGCGGCCGGCGGTCAGTCAGGCTTGCACAAAAACGTCTCAGAAGCTCAAGATATGCGGGCGGCTGTGCCGCGGTGTCTCCCGAAAGATCTGACTTTGCGGGATCGGACAAGAATTCAGCAGCTCGCCAGCTGCTGTTCTTCGCTGACCTTGGCGCGAACCGCTGCGGAAGCGCCCGGATAGCGGATCAGCACCTCGCGCAGTGTCGCACAGGCCGTCTCGCGATTGTCGAGCTTGGCCAGCGACATGCCCAGCTTGAGCAGGGCGTCGGGACCCTTGTCGGCGCGGGGAAACTGCTTGTGTGCGTCGAGAAAGGTTTTGGCCGAATCCTGATAATGGCCTTGCGAATACTGCGCCTCGCCCAGCCAGAACATTGCATCCGCGGCCCGGGGATCTTCCGGATTGTTCGCCAGATAGTCCGCGAAAACCTGCTCGGCAAGCGCGTAATCGCCGGCCAGCATATGATTGTAGCCGGCCTGGTACATGTCTTCGGGAGAAGACAGCGAAGCCGTTTCGCTGCCGCCATCCATCGGTTCGATGATGCCGCCGATAAGGTCGCCATTGTCATTGAACCGGATGGTTCCGAGATCCGTCGCAGGCGCACCAGGCCCCTGGGTGTCCGGGGTGGTCGACGCGGTGCTCGACTGCTCGATCCCCGGCTGGGTGACCGCCGGGCCGGCATCTCCACGCTGATTGCCGGTCTTCTCAAGCTCCTGGAAGCGGAACTCGTTGTCCTGCTGCATCTGGCGCATCTGCTCCTGCATCTGCAAGAGCTGGAATCCCAGCTCCTCGATGCGGCCATTCAGCCCGCGGACCTGCTCCTCGAGCTGTCCGATCCGGAAGACCGGATCTCCGCTCTGCGCCAGGATCACCGGCGCGCGGAGCGTCTCCGGAGCATCGATGGACGCCGGCGGCACCGGTGCTTGTTGCGAAAATGCGGAAAGCAGCGGCGCGGCACCCACGGGATATGCAAGTGCGCTGATCGCCGCCGCAGCTAGTAGTCTGGAAATGGATTTCATCGGCCTGACCTCATGACGCGGGACATGTGCCCGGACAACTCGAATAACGCATGGCAGGACCCCAAATCAACGCACAAACCGGCCAAACTATGGTGAAAAGCACCTGACACAAAAAAGATGGCGGCCCTGAGACCGCCATCCTGCATTCAACGTCCGCTATCTGCGGTCAGCTTCCGGCGCCGCCGAGAACAGTGACTGCACGCCGGTTCTGCGACCAGCAGGAGATGTCATCGCAGACCGCGACCGGACGCTCCTTGCCGAACGATATCGTGTTGATGCGGTTTGCAGCCACGCCACGGGTCGAGAGATACTGCCGTGTGGCAGCGGCGCGGCGCGCACCGAGCGCGAGGTTGTATTCGCGGGTGCCGCGTTCGTCGGCATGGCCTTCAACGGTGATCTGATAGTTCGGATACTGGTTGAGCCACTGCGCCTGACGATCAAGCGTCGCCGCAGCATCAGCGCGGATGACCGAAGAGTCGGTGTCGAAGAAGATCCGGTCACCGACATTGACGGTGAAATCCTGCTGCGTGCCCGGGGCTGCGTTCCCCGCAAGGCCGAGATCGGCGGCATTGTTGGGCAGATTGTTCTTTTTCGATGCGCAGCCTGTCAGCATGAGCGCAGCAAAAAGCGCGATCATCGCCGGGTTGCGGGCAAGTTCTTGCATGCGGCGCATGGCCGGACTCCTTGGAAGTGTTTGGTTGACCGTTTGTAACCGGTCGCGGTTAATCGGCGTTGAACAAAGACAGTTAATTTTTCATCATTTTCGTTCCTGATTGCAGCGTTTGAACGCACAATGAGGCGCAAAGACGGCGAAATCCTGCCGTTTTCAGGATCTACCCCTACTCCAGCAAGGGCGACCAGGCCGGGTCCGACGCATAGCTCGGCGTGCTGACCAGTTGCTCGTTGTAGCCGGTCAGGTCGATCGAGTAGATCTGCGGACCGCCAGCCCCCGCGGGCTGGCGAAAGAACATCAGCACCCGCCCGTTGGGGCTCCATGTCGGCCCCTCATTGTGAAAGCCGGTGGTCAGGATGCGTTCGCCGGACCCGTCGGTCTTCATCACGCCGATCGAGAACTTGCCGCCCGACTGCTTGGTGAAGGCGATCAGGTCACCGCGCGGCGACCAGACCGGCGTTGAATAGGATCCGTCCCCGAATGAGACACGCCGCTGGTTGGAGCCGTCAGCACCCATGATGTACAGCTGCTGGCGTCCGCCGCGGTCGCTCTCAAAAACGATCTGGTTGCCATCGGGCGAGTAGGACGGCGAGGTGTCGATGGCGGCGGTGTTGGTCAGCCGCGTCGTCTGCCGCGAGCGCAGATCCATGGTGTAGATATTGGCGTTGCCATCCTGCTGAAGGCTCATGATCACCTTCTGCCCATCCGGCGAGAACCGCGGCGAGAAGGTCATTCCCGGGAAGTTGCCGACCAGTTCGCGCTGACCGGTTTCCAGCTGCAGCAGGTAGACCCGCGGCTGGCCGCCCTCGAACGACATGTAGGTGATTTCCTGCCGGCTTGGCGAGAACCTTGGCGTCAGCACGATGTCATTGGCATTGGTCAGCATGCGCAGATTGGCGCCATCCTGGTCCATGATCGCCAGTTGCTTCTGGCGCGCGGTCTTCGGACCACTTTCCGATACGAACACGACCCGGCTGTCGAAATAGCCCTTCTCGCCGGTCAGCCGCTCGTAAATGGAATCGGCGATGATGTGCGCCACGCGCCGCCAGTTCTCGGGCCGCGTGAAGAACTGCTCGCCCGAAAGCTGCTGGTTCGCAAAAGTGTCCCACAGCCGGAACTCGGCCCGCAACCGTCCATCGGCCTCCCGCGCCAGCCGGCCCGTGACAAGCGCCTGCGCATTGATCACCCGCCAGTCCTGGAACCGCGGCGCTGCATCTGGATTGGAAATCTTCTCGATGAAGGCGGCCTTGTCGATCGGCGCAAACAGCCCCGACCGCTTCAGGTCGGCCGAAACAACCGCTGCGATCTGCGCACCCAGCTCGTCGTTCGAAATGAAATCGGTAATGGCGATCGGCAGCGGCTCGACATTGGCGCGATTGATGTCGATTTCCACCACGGCGCGCGCCGGCCCGGCCGTGAGCAGCAGCAGTGCTGCAACCATGGCCAGGGGAACGCCAAGAATGTGATTGATCATTTTCATAATGCAGCCTTTCAGCGCTTAGAACATCTGGCTGGGATCGAAGTTGACGATCACTTCCGCCCATGAATCATACTTCTCTTTCGGCAACTGGTAGGGCTGCGCCCTGAGAACCGCGCGACGGGCGCTGCCCGACAGCGTACCACGGGTTCCAGCCGAACCGCCGCTGGCCGATACATCCGGTTCACCGATGATGTTGCCGGCCGGATCAAGCCTCATCTTTACCGTCACCCGCACATCGCCGCCATCGGCCATGCCCGGAATGATGTTCCAGTACTTCTGGATCTGTCCGCGCAGCGCATCCATCTCGCTCTGGCTGAGCGTGTTGCCCCGGGTTGTCCGGGTGCCGCCAAGCGAAGCGGTTTCGGTCGACCGCTTCGCGCCGCCACCCGCGGCATCCTGCTTGTTGAGCAGCGCTGCCACCTGATCGGCATTGAAATCGCTCTCCTTCGACGAGGCGGTTTCCTGCGCGGGCTTCGGTGCAGCCTCCCTTGCCGGCTCCGGACGGGTTTGCGGCACCGGTCCGGCACTCGGCAAGGCAGCAAATTGCGGTTCGGCCGGAGCCGCCTCGGTGATCGCTTCAGCCACCGGATCAGGCGTCGTCTCGGCCGGCAGCGCCGCGACATCGACCGGAGCCGGTGTCGGTTCCGCCGGCTTTTCAGCCGCGGCCTCTGGCACTGGGTCGGGTGCCGGCGTCGGCTCGGCCACCGGTTCCGGCACTTCTGGTGCAGGCTTCGGGGCCGGCTGTTCTGCAGGTTTGGGCGGCGCTTCCGAAACCACTTCCCTGGGGCTGGGCGTGGCCGCCGCGCTGGACGTCAGATCAACCGAATTGTCTCCGGCGTTTTCCGCGTCCGGCACCGGGTCGGGACGTGACGTCGGCGTTGGCGCAGCCCTCTCGGCGATGGGCGCGGTTTTCTCACCCTGCTGGATCTGGGTGATCTCCTCGACCGGCACGATGCTGACGGGAAACGATTCCACATCCGCGACCTCAAGCGTCCGCGGCGCGGTGAAGGACGACAGCGCAGCCCCGAGCACCAGCACATGCAAAACCGTAGATGTCGCCAGACTTCCCTTCATCAGCGCGCCGTCAACTGTCCTGTTCCTGCAGCGTCACCAGGCCGAGGTTCTTGAACCCGGCCGCGGAAATACGCGCCATCACCTTCATGACGGTGCCGTAATCCGCATTGGTATCGCCGCGCACATAAATCCGTTCATCATAACCGGTGGTGGCAATCGCCTCGAGCTTGGCCACCACTTCGTCAACTGCGATCTCGGTTTCCTGCAGGAACACCTGACCCGACGAATTGACCGAAACCGTGATCGGCTGGGTCTCGGAATTCAGCGCCCTGGCCTCGGTCTCCGGCAGGTCGATCGGCACGCCCACGGTCAGAAGCGGCGCGGCCACCATGAAGATGATCAAGAGCACAAGCATCACGTCGACGAATGGCGTGACGTTGATTTCGCTCAGAAGCTGCTTGCGACGGCCACGTCTGCCGCGACGCGAACCGCCGCCCTGGCCGCCTGATACGGACATGCCCATTCCGCCCCCCCTATTCCGCGGCCTGACGGGCGTTCATCCGCTCGTCGATCTGCCGCGACAGGATTCCGGAAAACTCGTCGGCAAAACCTTCCATCCGCGCGGACAGCTTGCCCGCATCGGAGGAAAACTTGTTGTAGGCGATCACCGCCGGAATCGCCGCAAGCAGACCGATCGCGGTGGCAAGCAGTGCTTCGGCAATGCCCGGCGCCACCACGGCAAGATTGGTGGATTTCGATCCGGCGATGGCCTGGAACGAGGTCATGATGCCGACCACGGTGCCGAACAGCCCGATGAATGGCGCGGCCGATCCGATCGACGCCAGCGAGCCGAGCCGGGATTCCAGAGCTTCCGCCTCTCGCGCCAGCGCCACATCCATTGCCTTGTCGATCCGCATCTGCAGACCGATTGGCGACTTGGCGCCGCGCTCGAAAGACTTTTTCCACTCGCGCATGGCCGAGACGAAGATCGCACTCATGCCCGACGATTTCCGGTCCGACAGGGTCCGGTACAATTCCTCAAGCGACTGCCCCGACCAGAACACCTGCTCGAACTGGTCGAGCTGGCGCCGGAACTTGCCGAACGAGATCCATTTGTCCGCGACAATGGCCCAGGTCCATATCGATGCACCGATCAGTCCAAGCATCACCAGCTTGACCACAAAACCAGCCTGCATGAAGAGCGACCAGAGCGTTACGTCGCTGGTTGCTGCAAGTCCAACCTGTTCCATTCAATTAACCCTCGAATCCAAACGCCCGGCTTCATTACCGGGCGGCCAAGACGTCACTTTTACCGGGAGACCAGAAGTGAGCGATTGCCGCCTAACCACTTTCATTGTCTTCTCGCGGTCAAATTTGGTCAAAGGATGGCGCACGCGATCCGCGCAATCCTAATGATTTCTCTAATAGATTATTATGGTTAAGGCTTGGTTAGGATTCGGATCCGGTTGCGAGGCAGCCTCCGGCGCCTTCCATCAGTCCGGAAGCGTGAGGATGATCGGGCCGTTGCGGCTTGCGACAACGGTGTGTTCGAACTGAACCGTCAGCGCGCGTGGGAGGGAGTAGAGCGTCCAGGCGTCATTTTCATTGTCGCCGTCTTCGGCCAGCGTTGCTCCGAAGGACAGGAACGGTTCTATGGTGAACACCTGTCCATCCTGTATCAGGCGCTTCTCGCGACGGTCCGGCCAGGTGGCAATCTCCTCGGGCTCGTCGTGCAGGGACAGGCCAACACCGTGGCTCGCAAGGTTGCGGATCAAGGTATAGCCGTTCTTCTTTGCAAACCTGCCGACGGAGTCGCCGATCGCCGCATAGCGCGCGCCACTCTTCACCTGGGTGAGACCAGCGGAGAGTGCTCTTTTACCATCCCGCAGCAAACGCTGGGTCTTGTTGGCCACCGGTTCGATGCCGAAGGATGCGCCGGTGTCGCCGAAATAGCCGTCCTTGAGCGCGGAGACATCGATGTTGATCAGGTCCCCGGCCGCGATCACACGGTCCCCCGGAATGCCGTGAGCGACCTCTTCATTGATCGAGATGCAGGTCGCACCGGGAAAATCATAGCAGAATTCCGGTGCCGATTGCGCCCCGTGAGACTCGAGGTACCGTCTTCCGATCCCGTCGAGTTCACGTGTCGTCATGCCCGGCTCCATTGCCTTTGCCATGACCTGTATCGTATTGGCGCAAATCTTCCCGATCTCGCGAAGCTTTCCGAGTTCATCGTCCGAGGAAACAATCACTATGCCTGCTCCTCGGCTGGCTTGTCCTCCGGACCGGAGCCGGCCAACCGCTGCATCAGCGTTTCCGGCAGCCGTCGCGCCCGGCCGAAACCGTTGATCACCGCCACAGTCACCTCTGCAGACGCCAGCACTTCATCCTCACGCCTGATCACCTGGCTGAGCAGCATCCGTGCCCCCCGCACTTCTGCCGGCGTCGTCTCGATGGTCAGCACATCGTCCATCCGCGCCGGAGTCCTGAAATCGATCTCCATCCGCCGGACCACGAAGGCAACCACATCCGCGGGATCGCTCTGCGCATGCAATTGCCCCTGCGAAACCCCGAGAAGCCGGATGAAGTCCGTGCGGCCGCGCTCGAAGAAATGCAGATAGCGGGCATGATAGACGAAACCGGAAAAATCCGTGTCCTCGTAATAGACACGCTGCGTCAGCCGGTGGCTGCCGTCCTGCATCTGTCCCGAAAGCGATATGTCCATGTTTCCGGCCTGCCCGATCCTCTGCGCACTTGTCCACAACCCGAAGATGGGTTTGAGACAATCGTGTTTCTGTCATAAAACCGATCTATCAGGATGAAAACCATGCAGGCACAGGAGAATCATCGATGAAGATTGCAATCATGGGCGGCGACGGGTTCGTCGGCTGGCCGACATCACTGCATCTTTCCAATGCCGGGCATGAGATCCACATCATCGACAACCTGTCGCGACGCTGGATCGACACCGAACTCGGAGTACAGTCGCTCACCCCGATGGATTCGATCCAGGAGCGCACCCGCATCTGGCACGCCGAGACCGGCCGCAAGATCCATTTTCACCTGATCGACATGGCACGCGACTATGACGTGCTGAAAAACTGGCTCGCCAAAGAGCGCCCCGACGCGATCGTGCATTTCGCCGAACAGCGCGCCGCGCCCTATTCGATGAAGACCGACCGGCACAAGAACTACACCGTCAACAACAACGTCAACGCCACCCACAATCTGCTCAATGCGATGGTGGAGCTCGATCTCGATGCGCATCTGGTACATCTGGGTACCATGGGCGTCTACGGTTACTCGACAGTTGGCGCGGCGATCCCCGAAGGTTATCTGCCGGTCGGCATCGACACGATGGCCGGCGAGACGGTGAAGCAGGATATCCTTTATCCATCCAATCCCGGCTCGATCTACCACATGACCAAGTGCCTCGATCAGCTGATCTTCCAGTTCTACGCCAAGAACGACAATCTGCGCATCACCGACCTGCATCAGGGCATCGTCTGGGGCACCCATACCGATCAGACCAGGCGTCACGAGCAACTGGTCAACCGCTTTGACTATGACGGCGACTACGGCACCGTGCTCAACCGCTTTCTTATTCAGGCCGCCATCGGCTATCCGCTCACCGTGCACGGCACCGGCGGCCAGACACGCGCCTTTATCCATATCCAGGATTCCGTGCGCTGCATCGAGATCGCGCTTGAGAACCCGCCGGAGCGCGGCGCCAAGGTCGAGATATTCAACCAGATGACCGAAACCCACCGGGTCCGCGATCTGGCCAAGATGATCTCCGGAATGACCGGTGCCGACATTGCCTGGCTGCCGAACCCGCGCAAGGAAGCTGCCGAAAACGATCTTGTTGTCCGCAACGAGAAGTTTCTCGGCCTCGGACTTGAGCCGACGACACTGAAGGAAGGCTTGCTGGAAGAAGTCGTCGACGTGGCGAAGAAATTCGCCTACCGCGTCGACCGTTCGCGTGTACCGGCGGTGTCGGCCTGGACCCGGGATATAGCCAATACGATCAACCGCGACCCGGAAGGCAAGGCGCTCAAATCCGTTTCATGAGCACCGAAAGCCCCCTGCCTTCGGGCCTGACTGCGAACAAACCGGCCGCAAGCGACCGGGCCTATGTAACGCTCATCACCAACGCGGACTACGCCATGGGCGCGCTGGCGCTTGCCCGGTCGATCCGGCACACCGGTACGGATGCCGACATCATGGTTCTGCACACCGGCGGCGTCGATGCTTCGGCGCTGGAACCACTGTCGGAACTCGGCTGCCGCCTGGTCCGGACCGAGCTGCTAGACACATCCGATGGCTTCAATGAGCGACATGCCCGTGGCAGGCTGCACGCCGATGCGCCCTTCACCAAGGGGCGCAAACCGGCGTTTCACTCGCCGCTCGACAATTTCTGCAAGCTCAGGCTCTGGCAGCTGACGGACTATCGGTCCTGCGTCTTCATCGATGCCGATGCACTGGTGCTCAAGAACATCGACAAGCTGTTCGACTATCCCGAATTCTCCGCTGCCCCCAATGTCTACGAGACCTTGCGGGATTTCCACCGGATGAATTCCGGCGTCTTCGTTGCCAAGCCGTCGCTCGAGACCTTCGCCGCCATGTTCGAGATGCTGGACCAGCCTGACGTGTTCTGGCGGCGCACCGACCAGACATTTCTCGAGACCTTCTTTCCCGACTGGCACGGGCTGCCCGTCACCATGAACATGCTGCAATATGTCTGGTTCAACCTGCCGGACTTATGGGACTGGAAACAGATCGGCGTGCTGCACTACCAGTATGAAAAACCCTGGGAGGCCGACCATCCCAAGGCCGACAGGCTGCGGCCGCTGATCGATCTCTGGCATGCATTTCACGAGGGCAAGGCAATCCCCGAGATCGCATCGCTGCAGAATCCTTCCGGTTTGGACGAGACATGAAGGTCCTGGTTACCGGCGGCACGGGTCTGGTCGGGCGTTACATCGTCGAGACACTGCTTGATGCTGGTTACGATGTGACGGTTGCGGGCAGGACGCCGCCTGCCAATGACCTGTTCCCCAAGGCCGTCGCCTTCCGCCCCGCCACGCTCGATCCGGAAGCCTTCGACCAACATCTCTGTGCCGGGATCGATGCCGTTGTCCATGCCGCCTTCGACCACCTGCCCGGACGCTATCGCGGCGGAGAGGGCGATGATCCGGACCGCTTCCGCCGGCTCAATCTCGATGGCAGCATCCGGCTGTTCGAAGCCGCGAAGAACACCGGTGTACAGCGCGTGGTGTTCCTCTCAAGCCGCGCGGTCTATGACGGTGTGGCGCCGGGTACGCCACTGACGGAAGACCTGAACTTGAAGCCCGCTTCGCTCTACGGAGACATCAAGCTTCTGGGGGAACAGGCGCTCGCGGCCCTGAATGCGCCGGACTTCACCACCTCGAGCCTGCGCCTCACCGGCGTCTATGGTGATCTCAGACCGAACAAGTGGGACGACCTGTTTGCTGACTACCTGGCCGGACGCCCGGTCGAGGTTCGCGCCGGAACCGAAGTGCACGGCCGTGACGCCGGGCAAGCCGTGAGGCTGATGCTGGAGACGGATGCAGACAAGGTCGGCGGACAGAGCTTCAATGTCTCGGACATCGTCACCGACACGCACAAGATCCTCGCCTGTGTGAAAGCGGAAAACGGATGCGATGTGCCGCTACCCGCCCCCGCGGCCCGCGAGGACGTTGCAGCGATGACGACGGACAAGATCCGCGCTCTCGGCTGGCAACCGGGCGGACAGCCACTGCTCGCCGCGAGCATTGCCGAACTGGCTGCCCGATTCCGTTAGAACTTGGCCGTCCACAGGATCCAGGCACCCCAGGCGGCGACGGGCAGCGTGACCGGGAATTCCAAAAACCATGTCGCCACTGCTCAGAACTTCAACTGTTCGGCGACTTCGATGGTTCCGCCAAGCGAGAAGATCGGATTGCGGCCTGCGATTTCCAGCGCCGCCTCGATATCGGCGGCTTCGACCACGGTGTAGCCGGACAGAGGATTTCCCGCGGTTTCCTCCTGTCCCGGGCCCGTCAGAAAACGGGACTTGCCGAGGCCCGCGCCCGGGTCAACAAGCGCGTCCCCCAACTCGCCCATCCAGGTATTCCAGGCCTCCATCATTTTCGCTCCCTCTTCGGGTGATTTCGGCATGCCGCCGCGAAACGCAAGCAAGTACTGGCTCATATCGTGATTACTCCCTGTTGCTTTACAGCCAGGATGGCGGGCTCCAGAATATGTTCAAGAACATATTTTGATTCCGTGCTTTTTGTGCCGGGAACACAGGAGACTGCGCGATGCCCTACCCCAGTGACCACAAGCAGAAGACGCGCCAGCGGATTGTCGAAGCCGCAAGGGTGATGTTTAACCGGCGTGGTTACGACCAGGTCAGCATTGATGAGATCATGGCCGAGGCCCAGCTTACCCGCGGCGGCTTCTACGCTCATTTCCGCAGCAAGGAGGAGCTCTTCGCGGAAGCAACCATCAGCTTCCTGGGCGGACGCGGCGCTGAGTGGCGCCGGGAAGCCGGGATCAATCCCGCCGTGCGCGAAGCGCTCAATGCGCGCCGTATGGTGGATGCCTATCTTTCGCGCGAGCATCTGGAGGACAATGACGGCCAATGCCCGTTGATCGCCTACGCCACCGATGTCGCCCGTGCCGGGCCGCAGGTTCGTCAAAGCTATCAACGACTGGCGGAGGCCATGACTGGCCTCTTCGAGATGAATCTCGACGGCGAAGAGGATGAGCGCAGGCGCCGGGCATTGTCGATGACGGCCCTGTGCGTGGGAGGCATGATTCTCTCACGCGCCCTCAAGGACACCCACATCGGCGAGGACATCCGGGCAGCGGCGCATCAAGCGGCGACGGATATCTGGCACGACGGCGCCGCCGTTGCAGCGGAATGAAACCAGTGCGGAGGCACTGCAGCATTGCCGGCAGGTTCTGGTCCGAAGCTCGCACGCATCATGTCGCCAAGCATGCTCAATGCCACGGGTTCAGAGCACGCCGTCGTCCCAGACGACATGCTCCGTGGTGTCCGGCAGGACCTCGATCCGGTCCGCCAGGAACACCGGCGGCAATGGCAGCGCCGCGAGGCTATCGCGAGTCGCCGACACCCATTTGAATTCGAGCCGGTTCTTGCCGTCGACAATCTCGTGGATGATCCTTCCATCCGTCGAAAACGGGAAGTCATGCGGCAGGTCCATCAGGTAGTACCAGCCGATCTCGTGCCAGGCACGGCCTTCGAAATCGAAGAAATTCTCCACCAGGAAAACCAGCCGTCCGACGCTGACCTCGATGCCGAGCTCTTCGCGCATCTCGCGTACGAGCGTCGCCCGGCTGTCTTCGCCAAGTTCCGCGGTTCCGCCGGGAATGGTCCAGAACGGCTCGTGCACGGCACGGTGGATCAACAGCTGGCCGTCGCGCAGCGCCAGTCCGGCGACGCGGGCATTGAAGCGCCGGCCCTCGTCGTTAAACCGGATCGTACGGCGTGTTGGCTGTGTCATTCGTCTTCGAACAGGCTGGCCTGGGTGGCGGCAAGGTCCTTTGGCGGATTGAGCCCCATATGCCCCCATGCCCGCGCGGTCAGCACCCGGCCACGCGGCGTGCGCTGCAGGAATCCCTGCTGGATCAGATAGGGCTCGATGATGTCCTCGATGGCATCGCGTGGCTCAGACAATCCGGCGGCAATCGTCTCGATTCCCACCGGCCCGCCACCGAAATTGCGCACGATCATGTCGAGATAACGCCGGTCGAGCTGGTCGAGCCCGATGCTGTCGACCGACAGCCGGGTCAGCGCCTCGTCGGCGATCTGACGGGTCACGGCTTCCGCCTTGGCCACTTCCGCGAAATCGCGCACCCGCCTGAGCAGACGCCCGGCGATACGCGGCGTGCCGCGTGCCCGGCGGGCAATTTCCAGCGCACCGTCATCGGTCATGCCGAGCCCCATGATCCGCGCCCCGCGCCGTACGATAAGCTCGAGCTCCTCGACCGTGTAGAACTGCAGCCGCACCGGAATGCCGAACCGGTCGCGAAGTGGCGTGGTCAAAAGCCCCAGCCGCGTGGTCGCCGCCACCAGAGTGAACCGCGACAGATCAATCTTGACCGAGCGCGCCGCAGGCCCCTCGCCGATGATCAGGTCGAGCTGAAAATCCTCCATCGCCGGATAGAGGATTTCCTCGACCGCCGGATTGAGCCGGTGGATCTCGTCGATGAACAGAACGTCACGGTCTTCGAGGTTGGTCAGCAGCGCCGCGAGATCCCCGGCCTTGGCGATCACCGGACCCGACGTCGAGCGGAAATTGACGCCCAGTTCCTTGGCCATGATCTGCGCCAGCGTGGTCTTGCCAAGCCCGGGAGGCCCGACAAACAGCACATGGTCCAGCGCCTCGGCCCGTCCCTTGGCCGCTTCGATGAACACTTTCAGGTTGGCGCGCGCCTCGGCCTGGCCGGTGAATTCATCCAGAGTTTGAGGCCGCAGGGTCGTATCGACATCCTCGCCGCGCTTGTCCGGGGAGATCAGGCGATCGGGCTCGCTCATGCCAGAAGCTCCATACCAGGGACAGATTGGGCGGCCTTGCGGTCGAACGTCATCGTCGTTTCACATCCATTCGCGCTGTTGAGTCCGGCAATGATGACATCAGAGAAGTCCGGATGCGGCGATTTCAGCCACTCGCTCCAGCCGTCCATCTGCATAGTCTCCGGCACCTTGATTTCCACTGTGTCGAGCAGCCCAGCCACTTGCTTTCGGGCCGTCGCCCGGTCGGTCTTGTAGATTCGCTCGAGCACCCAGATGGTTTCGGCAACCACAATCGGATTGACAAACAGCGGCCTGTCGGGACCGCTGGCCTTCACCAGCCGGACCGCAGCGTCGAACTGTTCGGGATCATCCCGCGTCAAGAGCCGGACGATGACATTGGTGTCAATCCCGATCATGCGACCGCTCGTATCGGTCGGAGACAGACTCGCCGATTGCCTCGTTCATGGCTTCGACGGACACCTGTTCGCGGTCTGGTTCAAAAAGGACACCTGCGAAATCGAGGGCGCTCCGGTTCTTCGGCACCAGCACCACCTTACCGTCGACGAATTCATAGCCGATGCGATCGCCCGCCCCAACTTTCAGATATTCACGAACCTCGATCGGGATCGTTGTCTGGCCTTTGGTGGTAATCTTTGACTCCACCCCCATGTCCTTGCACTCCCATTGAATCCTTACATTTTAAAATAGTAAGGCCCTCCCCAAAAAGCAAGGAATTCGCTACCGTGCCAGTTCCTTCAACCCCAGCCTGATCAGCTTGGCTGAATCCGGATCGTCGCCGGCCAGCTTCATGGCTGCAGCCACGGCATTGGCGGCCTGGTCGCGCGAATAACCGAGATTGGACAACGCCGAGACGGCATCGGCCACCGGCGCGGAGGCAACGCCCTCGCCCAGTTCCTGCTTCAGCCCCATGGCTCCGCCGGCATCGCCGCCAAGCGCCGGCGCCTTGTTCTTCAGTTCGGCAACGATCCGCTGCGCCACCTTCGGCCCGATGCCCGGCGCCCGCGCCACCGTCGCCTTGTCCTGCAGCGCGATCGCATTGGCGAGTTCGGATGCCGTCAGCGTCGACAACACAGCCAGCGCCACCTTGGCGCCGACGCCCTGGACGCTCTGCAGCAGCCGGAACCATTCCCGCTCCAGCGCGCTCTCGAAGCCGAACAGCCTCAGCTGGTCCTCGCGTACATAGGTCTCGATGAACAGCACCGCCGCCTCGCCAACCGAGCCCAGCCGCGACAGCGTCCGCGAAGAGCAGAACGCCACGTAGCAGACGCCGTGCACGTCGATCAGCACATGATCCTCGCCGATTTCCTCGATGCTGCCCTTGAGCTTGCCAATCATTGAACTCTCACGAATGGGTGTCTGGCGCGATCACGTCGACACCGGGAAAATAGGTTCTGTAACCACGAGGATCACGCGTCAGGACCGAATAGCCGCGCACGGCGGCATGGGCGCCAATGAGAAAGTCTGGAAGCACTTTCTCCTTCTCTCCGCCCCGCAGCCGGTAGAGCCGGAAGGCCTGGCCAGCAGCATAAGCCGCCTCCCAAGGCAGGTTTTCCCGCTGGAACTCTTCGAAATCCAATGCATCCATAGCCGCATCGTAGGTCTCGTAGCGGACACTGAACTCGGAAAAAACGATCGGGTTGATCACCAGTCCCCGTTCAAAGGCTTGCATCAATGCCGTCCGCGACCATTGCGCCCAGTCCGGATCGCTGACCGCCACATCCACCAGTACATTGGTGTCGACCAGCACCCGCATGTCTCACCGGTCCCGTGTTATCTGCATCAATTGATCGGCGTTGATCGATTGATCCCCGGTTCCTTCGAGTTTGCGCAATGCCTGCATGAAACGCTCCAACCTCGCCCGGTTGGCCTTTTCCGCCTGCCGGTCGGCTGCCGCGATGATCAGCCTTCCTCCATCAAAATCCACCGTCACCTCGGAATTCGGAGCAATCCCGGCCCGTTCCCTTAGGTGTTTGGGGATTGTGATCTGGCCCTTTTCCGACACACGCATGATATTCACTCGGTTAGAATTTATCAGAAATTGTCAGAATTGAGTGAACAAGTCAAGAACATGACGCTGACTCACTCAGCCGCCATCCGCCACTCCGGCGATGTGCGGTGATGCGCATGACAGATCGCGATCGCCAGAGCATCGGCGGCATGATCGCTGTCGAAGGTGGCTTTCGGGATCAGCATCTTGACCATCATCAGGATCTGCTTCTTGTCGCCATGCCCGACGCCGATCACCGCCTTCTTGACCGCGTTCGGCGCATATTCTGCAACCCTCAGCCCGGCGCGCGCCGGTGCCAGCATGGCAATGCCGCGCGCCTGCCCGAGCTTCAGCGTCGCGGTGGCATCCTTGTTGACGAACGTGTTCTCGACCGCCGCCTCGAACGGCTGGAACTGGTGCAGCACCGTCTCCAGTCCATCGTAGAGCTGGTTCAGCCGCGAGGCGAGATCGAGCTTGTTGTCGGACTTGACCGTACCCGAGGCGACAAAGCGAAGCGAGTTGCCCAGACTGTCGATCACGCCCCAGCCGGTGTTCCTCAGCCCGGGATCAATCCCGATTATCCGAATCGCTTCTTTCATGAAAAAACCCTAGCTTCATGCGTCAGACCATTCCATCGAAATGTGAACAAACCAAAAACAAACGTCCTCTGGCGAAATCGCTTTGGCAATGCGGGCACGACTTCCTACATTGGGCCGACAGTGCACCGGAACCGAAAGACATTCATGACCGCCTTTTCCATTCTCGATCTCTGCCCCATCGTCGAGGGCGGCACCACAAGAGACGCACTCGCCAGCACGCGGCATATGGCCAAGCAGGCGGAGGATGCAGGCTATACCCGTTTCTGGCTGGCCGAACATCATGGCATGAAGGGCATCGCCAGCGCCGCCACGTCTTTGGTCATAGCCGAGGCCGGCAATGCCACAACCACCATCCGCATCGGTTCGGGTGGCATCATGCTGCCCAATCACGCGCCGCTGGTCATCGCCGAGCAGTTCGGCACGCTCGAGGCGCTGTTCCCGGGCCGTGTCGACCTCGGCCTTGGCCGTGCGCCGGGTACCGACATGAACACCGCCCGCGCGCTGCGCCGCAACCTGGAAGCAGGAGCCAACAGCTTCCCCGACGATATCATCGAGTTGCAATACTATCTGGGCGAACCCGATGAACGCATGCTTCTCGCCGTACCCGGCGCCGGTTCGCACGTGCCGCTCTGGATCCTCGGATCCAGCATCTACAGCGCCCATCTCGCGGCCGCGCTGGGGCTGCCCTATGCCTTTGCCTCGCATTTCGCACCCGACATGCTGATGGAAGCGCTCGACATCTACAGGAGCAAGTTCACCCCGTCGGCGCAACTCGACGCGCCTTACGTCATGGCTGCAACCATGGGCGTGATGGCGGATACCGATGCGGAGGCCAACCACCTGTTCACGACGCTGCAGCAGACTTTCGTCAACATGCGCCGCAATGCCCGTGGCAAGATGCCGAGGCCAATCGACACGATGGACGGCTTCTGGAGCGAGATGGAACAGATCGCCGTCGAACACACCTTGCGCTACGCCGTGGTCGGCGGCCCGGAAACCGCGTCGCGCAAGATGCAGGATTTCATCGCCGCCACCAAGGCCGACGAGATCATGATCTCCATGCCGATCCATTCCATCGAGGCCCGATTGCAATCCGTGGAGCTGTTCGGCGCCATGCGGTCCGCCCTTTGACCCATGAAAAAACCGCCGGTCGCAAAACCGGCGGTTCAAGATTGGCAGCGACAGGCCCGGTCAGGCGGACAGTTTCGCCATGACCTCGTCGGAAACCTCGAAATTGGCATAGACGTTCTGCACGTCGTCGTCGTCATCCAGCGTCGCGATCAGCTTGAGCACGGAGAGCGCCTTGTCTTCATCGACAGGAGCCGACGTCTGCGGCTTCCACACCGCCTTGACCGATTGCGCTTCGCCAAGCGCCTCCTCGAGCGCAGTCGACACCTCGCCGATATCCTCGAACGCGCAGAGAATGACGTGCTCCTCTTCTCCGCTGGTCACATCCTCTGCGCCGGCCATGATCGCGGCTTCCATGATCGCGTCGGCATCGCCCGCGTCCACCGGATAGATGATTTCGCCCACGCGCGAGAACATGAAACCGACCGATCCGGTCTCGCCAAGCGCGCCGCCGGACTTGGTGAACGCCGCGCGCACGCTCGATGCGGTGCGGTTGCGGTTGTCAGTCAGCGCCTCGACGATAACGGCCACGCCGCCGGGGCCGTAGCCCTCGTAGCGCACTTCCTCGTAGTTCTCGCTGTCGCCGCCGGTAGCCTTGTTGATGGCGCGCTGGATGTTGTCCTTGGGCATCGACTGTGACTTGGCATTCTGGATTGCCAGTCTCAACCGCGGGTTCATCGCCGGATCCGGCGAGCCCATCTTCGCAGCGACAGTGATTTCGCGCGCGAGCTTGGAGAACATCTTGGAACGGACGGCATCCTGCCGTCCCTTGCGGTGCATGATGTTTTTAAATTGTGAATGGCCGGCCATAACGCCTCTGTTCTTTGCTCTGGAATCTGGTTTGGCGCGTTATAAGGTCCTTACCCCGTTTCGTCCAGAAGGTTCAGACCATGCAGAAAACCGCCATACCACCCCTGCCTCTGACCGGTGGATGCCAGTGCGGCCGCATCCGCTACCGGATGCTCGCAGCTCCTCTGGTGTTCTATCTCTGCCATTGCACCGAGTGCCAGCGGCACACTTCCTCGGCCTTCGGCGAAAGCCTCCGGTTCAGGCGTGAAGACATGGAGGTCGATCCCGGGCTGGTCAGCGTCAGCCGCATGAGTGAATCCGGCAAGGAGCGCCAGGGATGGTTCTGCCCCGACTGCGGCGTGCGGATCTGGCATGGCACCAATGGCTCGCCGGAGATCAACATCAAGGCCGGCACGCTCGACGACACGTCCTGGCTGGTTCCGGCCGGGCATATCTGGTGCCGGTCTCGCCAACCGTTCATGAGGATAGCCGAAGATGAACTCAGTTACGACGCCCAGCCAACCGACGGCTATGAAGCGCTGAAGCTGCGCTGGGGCGAGATGACAGGCGCGCTTTGACCATGCTTGGGGTATGGCGCATCGAATTGCCCCTTTACCTTGGTTGGCCGCGCTCTAAACTCCTAGTGTGAGACTGTTTCACGGAGCCGCCGTCATGCACCGTTTCAAGGCCTTCATTCTCGTCGCCGCAGCGTTCCTTCTTGCCTCACCGGCGAGCGCGCAGGAAAGCCAACGCCCCTTCAGCCAGTGCCTGGCAGTGGCGCAAAGCCTGCCCGGCGTGACTTACGCCAACCTCACCCCCGAGGATCTCGACCTGAAGCCAGACCGGGCCGCGGCCGGAACGGGAGAAGTCGAGATCAGCTTCGCCGGCCACTCGACCTATGTCATCACCACACCCGGCGGCATCACCATCGCGACGGACTACAACGGATGGGCGGGCAACGTCGCTGTCCCGGACGTCGTCACCATGAACAAGGCGCATTCCTCGCATTTCACCCTGTCGCCGGACGAGCGGATCGGGCATGTGCTGCGCGGCTGGAATTTCGACGGCACACCGGCCGATCACGATGTGGTGGTTGATGATGTCTATATCCGCAACGTCACCACGGACATCCGCAATTTCGGCGCCATGGAGCCCGATGGCAATTCCATCTTCATCTTCGAGGTCGCGGATCTGTGCATCGGGCATCTCGGCCACCTGCATCACCCGCTGGAAGACCGGCACTTCGCCCAGATCGGCCGCCTCGACATCGTCATGGTCCCGGTGGATGGCGGCCTGACATTGAGCCACACGGCAATGACCGGAATTGCCCAGCGTCTGCAATCCTCGATCCTTCTGCCGATGCACCGCCGTGGCGCGCCCCTGTCGAGCTTCATCGAGATGATGGGCGACAAGTTCGCAACCGACTTCGTCAATGACACCGGCTTTACCATTTCGGCCCGCACATTGCCGCGCCAGCCGACAATTCTTGTTCTCAGGGGCGTTTGATGCTCGACCGCCGGCGTTTTTTGATCACGGCCACAGGTTTCCTTTCGATCGCGGCGGCCCCCTCCGTGCGGGCCGAGACCTCCAGTGAACGCGCCAGGCTGTTTGCGGCGCTGAAAGCTGCAGAAACCGAGCGCGAGGGACGTCTCGCAGAGAGCGCGATATGGCAATGGTGGTTCGACCAGGCGCCCACGATCGACGTCCACGAGGCAATAGACTTCGGCATGAAACGACGCAGCAGCTACGACTACGAGGCGGCCGAAGAGGCCTTCGACAAGGCCATCGACCTCGCGCCCCAGTATGCCGAGGGCTGGAACCAGCGCGCTTTTGTCCGGTTTCTGCGTGACAATCCGGACGGCGCCCTGTCGGATCTGGAAAAGGCGGTCGCGCTTGAACCCGATCATTTTGGCGCCTGGTCGGGAATGTACCATGTCCTGATGCGCATGGGCCGCACCGAGGTCGCCGTCTCCGCTCTGACGCGCGCGGTGACAATCCATCCATGGATCCAGGAACGCGGACTTCTGCCTCCGGATCCGGATGCCAAGAGGCCTGTTGTGAAGGGCAAGCAACAGGAGCTGTGAAGCGATCCTCGAGCCTGCCCGCAAACCGCGGGTGGCTTTGGCTGATTGACATGCCCGGAAGCTAACCGCTATCGCTTTGACAGCAAACCTGCCGGGAGGGAAATACCATGCGTTGGATCGTTCTGGCCGCAACCCACGGCTTCATGCTGGCGGCAGGTTTTGCGCTCGGGATCTATCTCCTGCCGATCATCACAGCCCCGCCTTCGCCGGACCAGGCCATGCTCGAAGAGAGTGCGGCCTCCGCGCTTTATACCGCGGAATTCAGCCGCGATCTCAGGGGAAGCGATTTTCTGCACTGGGGCGAAGGCACGGTCAGCGTTTCACCCGAGCGGATCACCCACCGCGGAAGCCTGGCGCCCGGCCCGGACTACAAGCTTTACCTTGTGCCTGAGTTCGTCGAGGATGAAGCCCAGTTCGAGGCCATCAGGAACGAAGCGGTCCGCATCGGCGACATCAAGACCTTCGACGGGTTCCTGGTCGATATCCCGCCGACGGTCGACATCGAATCCTACACCACCGTCCTGGTCTGGTGTGAAACCTTCGGCGAGTTCATCAGCGCTGCCAGATACCGCTGAGCGCAAGCGAGCCGACGGAGAAACCTCCGTTGCCTCCTTGACCGGCGATGTGACCGGCCGGCTCTAGCTCCAGAACTCCGGGTATGTTTCGGCTAGGCGCGGCCCGATCCTGAGCGGCGCGATCTTTTCGGCCAGCCCGGTCCGATCGGAAATCTCGACGGCGACGCCGCAGATCGTTGCCGGTCCCGAAGCCACCTCGAACCGGCCCTTCGGGATCTTGGAGACGAACCGGTTGACCGGTTCTTCCTTGTCCATGCCGATGGAGGAATCATAGTCGCCGCACATGCCGGCATCGGTCAGATAGGCTGTGCCGCCATTCAATATCTGTGCGTCGGCGGTCGGCACATGCGTGTGGGTTCCCACCACGAAGCTCGCCCGCCCGTCGACGAAATGCGCAAAGCAGAGCTTCTCGCTGGTGGCTTCCGCGTGAAAGTCGAACACCACCGCATCGGCCACTTCGCCCAGCGGGCACGCGGCGAGGATAGCTTCGCCGGCGGCGAACGGATCGTCGAGATCGGGATGCATGAACACCCGGCCCATGATGTTTGCGACCAGCACGCGCGCGCCGTTGCGCGCGATGTAGAGGTTGGAACCCCGTCCCGGCGTTCCGGCGGGATAGTTCGCCGGCCTGAGGAAACGGTCGTGCCGGTCGGCATAGACCAGCGCCTCGCGCTGATCCCAGACATGATTGCCGGTGGTCACAACATCGGCGCCGGCATTGAGAGTTTCGAGGAAGATTTCCTCGGTGATGCCGAAACCGCCCGCGGCGTTCTCACCATTGACGATGACGAAATCCAGCTTGTAATCGCGGATCAGGCCGGGAAGGCGGTTCCAGACCGCGGTGCGGCCGGATCGTCCGACCAGATCTCCAAGAAACAAAAGACGCATTCGCCCTCTATAGAGGTTGCGAAAACGAGCGCAAGCCTTGCTCTGTCAGGATCATGTCGAGGGCCACGTCATGATCATCCGCCGGCAGCGCCTCGACCTCCTGGACCGAGAAGGCGGCTCCGATCAGCGCGGGCGACTTGCCTTTGGCCCTGAGCCTTGCAATTGCCCTGTCATAATGACCGGCACCGTAGCCCAGGCGGTTGCCACGCGCATCGAAGGATGACAGCGGCATCAGCAGCAAGTCCGGATCGATCACCTCGGCCTCCTCGCCCGGACCGGATGTGCCGAAGCCGGTCTTGACGAGATCCGCGCCCCGGACGAAATCGCGGAAAACGATCGTCTCCCGGTCCAGCACCACCGGCAGGCAAAGCCGGGCGCCGCGCTCGCGCAGACGCGACAGCAACGGCCGGAGATCAGGTTCCGACCGGATCGGCAGGTATCCGGCAATCACGGCTCCCGGATCGAAGGAGAGCGTTTCCGCGACATCCACCATCGCAAGGCTCATCTCGATCCGCTGTTCCGGTGCCAGCGCATCCCGCCTGGCCAGAACCTTTGCCCGTATGCTTGCCTTGCTGTCCATCACCTGCTCCGTCGAAACCCAACCGCGGGCGGCGTAGGCTGCGCGCTGCCGCACGTCAATGGCTTCCGGCCATCCGGTCGCCCCGCGGCAGTCGATAGCATTTTAAGGATGCACTTCATCCCCCGTATACGACATCTGCGCTTTTCAATTGCCGTCGCAGGCGAGACAAGGCTATTCCCGGACTGCTGCTCGACAGCAGCTATGCTCATATTTTATTTGAACAATTTGTTTTACGGACAAAGATGACGGACTCCACGGATAGATTGACCCATTCCGAGAGAGCGTGCCTGCAATCGGTGGCACGGGGACTGGACCCCGAGGCAACGATTGACCCGGATGGCAGCCAGGCAGGAAGCGCCCGCAAGCATCTCGAATCCGCGCGCCGGAAGCTGATGGCAAGCACAACCATCGAAGCGGTGGCGCGCGCCCTGAAGATGGGACTGATCGAATAGGCAGGAAGTGTGCAGCCGTTGCAGAAACGCCCCGGTTTCCGAGCCGTCAGACCGTCAGGTGAAGGTGCGATCCACGGCAACCGATGGATTTATTGATCCTGGGAACCTACAACGTAGGTGGGCGCCATATGTCCGGACCCACGGGTCCGGTCAGGGACAGCTCCCTTTGGATCAATTAAGGCCCCAGGGATTACGTATCCTGTCGAGAGGCGCAGACCGCTTCCGCTATATAGGTCATGCCGGGCCCAACTCCAATCGGCAAATTGCGGCCCGGAGCATTAAACCGCTGATGTGATGAAGACGGCCTGGCCGCAAGCACTTCAAGACCCTTGCCGGCATGGCGATGCACCTGAAGACCGCTCCTCACAAGATACGTGCGGTTGATCGGTTTCAGGCACAGACCCCGGCTCAGCCCCTCAGGCGCGTCCGGAGAGTTTTCCCGCGATCTGCTCGATCTTGCCGGTCACCTCCGAAAGCGCCTCGGCCAGATCGTGGTCTGTCTTGTCGACCTGGCTCAGCGCGTTGTCCCTGGTCTTTTTCAGGGTGTCGACCTCCGCCTCAAGCCCGCGCATCCGGCGCTGCAGCTCGTGCAACTCATCCATCACCATGATCCCCGCCATCACCGTGATCCGCAAATCGCCAATTTCGCCGAACTGGTTCTTCAGATGCCCGACATAACGGTCAAACCGCCCGGCGAGATCGCTCAGGTGCTCTTCCTGCCCCTCTTCGCATGCCATCCGGTAGGTCTTGTTGTCGATGGTAACCGTTACCTGCGCCATTCAACACGTCCTGTTCTTGCACGGCCTTGCGGGATCGAAGGCTGATGAAAATTGATAAACTATGCCTTAGCGATCCAGAACCGCCCTGATCGTTTCCATGGCAGTCACCAGACGGCGGGAGACTTCGCGGTTGGCTTCCTCGAGGCGGTTGGCCCTGTCCTGGGACTGGTCAAGTTCCAGCGCTATGCGTGTGCGATCCTCGATCATCCGGTCCAGTTCAGCCGCCGCCTCTGTCGAACTTCGGCTCGCTTCAACCTGCCTGTCAACCTCATTATCGAGCTGATTCAAGGCATTTTTCAGTGCCTCAAGTGCGGATTGTACTGTCTTTTCAACCGGCATCATCAGCTTCCCTGGATCTGGACTACAAGCCGAATCGCTTGAATTCCGGATACTTGTGAGCACGAGTTTACGCATCAGCCGAACAGGGCGTCAACAAAACCGCCTTTTGCATCCCCAGCCGTTTGCGGCCAAGCCATTTGTTGACTCCGGCGAAGCAACTGCTATGTGTGCGCGGCCTTCGGTCCGGACTAGTTCAAGCCCGGACCTGACATGAACGCGACCAGGCGGAACCATCATGATTTCACGCGAAAAACACGACCGGATGGCGAATGCAATCCGGTTTTTGTCTATGGATGCTGTAGAGAAAGCCAAATCCGGGCATCCCGGCTTGCCGATGGGCGCTGCCGATATCGCCACGGTGCTGTTTTCCCGCTATCTGACCTTCGATCCGAAAAAGCCCGACTGGCCCGACCGCGACCGCTTCGTACTGTCCGCCGGCCACGGTTCTATGCTGATCTATTCGCTGCTCTACCTGCTCGGATACGACGACATCACGCTCGACGACATCAAGAATTTCCGCCAGCTGGGTTCGCCCACCGCCGGCCATCCGGAATATGGCCACGCCGCCGGTATCGAAACCACCACCGGCCCGCTCGGCCAGGGCATCGGCAATGCTGTCGGCATGGCCATGGCAGAGCGCAAGCTTGCCGACGAGTTCGGCTCCGACCTGGTTGAGCACTACACCTATGCGCTTGCCGGCGACGGCTGCCTGATGGAAGGCATCAGCCAGGAAGCGATTTCGCTGGCGGGCCATCTCAAGCTCAACAAGCTCATCGTCTTCTGGGACAACAATTCGATCTCCATCGACGGTCCGGTATCGCTGACCGACTCGACCGACCAGCTGGCCCGTTTCGCGGCCTCCGGCTGGAACACACTCGACATCGACGGCCACGACCCCGACGCGATCGCACAAGCCATCGAGGCCGCGCAGAAATCGGACCGGCCGACACTCATCGCCGCAAAGACCGTGATCGGTTTTGGCGCTCCCAACAAGGCCGGAACCAGCGGTGCCCATGGCTCGCCGCTTGGCGACAAGGAAATCGCCGGCACGCGCAAGGCGCTCGGCTGGGCCGAAGAGCCTTTCGTCGTTCCCTCCGACATCCTTGACGCATGGCGACTTGCCGGTCTGCGTTCGGTCAAGGACCGGAAGGCCTGGGAATCCCGCCTTGCCGAGGCGGAAAATGATGTCCGCCTGGCCTTCGAACGCCGGATGAACGGTGAACTGCCTGGCGAATTCGAGCCGGCGATCACTGCCTACAAGAAGAAGCTCGCCGAAGACCTGCCGACCGTCGCCACGCGCAAGGCATCGGAGATGGCGCTGGAAGTGATCAACGGAGTGGTTCCCGAGACCATCGGCGGGTCCGCCGACCTGACCGGGTCCAACAACACCCGCACCAGCCAGACCAAGGCGATTACCCCGGATGACTTCTCGGGCCGCTACATCCATTACGGCATCCGTGAGCACGGCATGGCCGCGATCATGAACGGCATTGCGCTGCATGGCGGCCTGATCCCCTATTCCGGCGGCTTCCTGATCTTTTCCGATTACTGCCGTCCGTCGATCCGTCTGGCGGCACTGATGGGCATTCGTGTGATTCACGTTCTGACCCATGATTCCATCGGCCTTGGCGAGGACGGACCGACCCACCAGCCGGTTGAACACATGGCGGCGTTGCGCGCCATTCCGAACCTGCTGATGTTCCGCCCCGCCGACGCCGTCGAAACGGCGGAATGCTGGGAAATCGCGCTCGAGCAGGCAAAACGTCCCAGCGGCATTGCCCTGACCCGACAGAACCTGCCGACCGTCCGGACCGATTTCACCGAGGAAAACCTCTGTGCCTATGGCGCCTATGACCTGGTTTCGGCCAGCGATGCCGAGGTGACGATCTTCGCCACCGGTTCCGAAATTGAGATCGCGCTGGAAGCCCGGCAGATGCTTGAGGCGAATGGTCACACCACCCGCGTGGTCTCGGTGCCCTGCTTCGAGTTGTTCGAAGAGCAGAGCATGGAGTATAAAAAGGCCGTTATCGGGGATTCCAGGGTCAAGATCGCTATCGAGGCGGGCATCCGCCAGGGATGGGACCGTTTCATCGGTTCCGACGGCCTGTTCATCGGCATGAGCGGCTTCGGCGCATCGGCACCTTACAAGGAACTCTACGAGCATTTCGGCATCACCGCCGCGGCCGCAGTGGCTGCGGTCGAAGCCCGCTTACATGACGAAGCCTGATCCCTTGCAGGGACAGGCGTACTCGGACCCCAGGACGGAGAACTAACATGAAGACCAGGATTGCCATCAACGGATTTGGCCGTATCGGCCGCAATGTTGTGCGGGCCATTTACGAATCCGGCCGTACCGATATCGACATCGTGGCGATCAACGATCTCGGTCCGGTTGAAACCAACGCCCACCTGATGCGCTGGGATTCGGTGCACGGAAAGTTCCCCAAGACCGTTGAGGTTGACGGCGACACGATCCGCATCGAAGGCGGCGACTCGTTCAAGGTGTTTGCGGAGCGCGATCCGAAGAACCTGCCCTGGGGCGATCTCGGTATCGACATCGTCATGGAATGCACCGGGATTTTCACGGCACGGGAAAAGGCTGCCTTCCATCTGGAAGCCGGCGCCAAGCGCGTCCTGGTCTCGGCCCCGTCCGCGGGCGCCGACAAGACCATCGTCTACGGCGTCAACCATGATGTGCTGACCAAGGACGACCTCGTCGTCTCCAATGCGTCGTGCACCACCAACTGCCTGGCGCCCGTCGCCCACGTCCTGCACAATGCCATCGGCATCGACAAGGGCATGATGACGACGATCCATTCCTACACCGGCGACCAGCCAACGCTCGACACCATGCACAAGGATCTCTACCGCGCCCGCGCTGCCGCCATGTCGATGATCCCGACCTCGACGGGCGCCGCCAAGGCCGTCGGCCTGGTGCTGCCGGACCTCAACGGCAAGCTCGACGGCATGTCGATCCGCGTCCCGACCCCGAATGTCTCCGTGGTCGACCTGAAGTTCATCGCCAAGCGCGACACCTCGGTGGAGGAAATCAACAAGGCCATCCGTGAAGCTGCTGACGGCGCTCTCAAGGGCGTACTGGGCTACACCGACGAGCCCAATGTCTCGATCGACTTCAACCACAACCCGCATTCCTCGGTCTTCCACATGGACCAGACCAAGGTCATGGACGGCAACATGTGCTCGATCCTGACCTGGTATGACAACGAGTGGGGTTTCTCCAACCGCATGGGCGACACCGCGGTTGCAATGGCGAAGCTGATCTGACGACCCTCTGCCGGGTCACGCGGCAACGCAGGCCCGGCCAAACACCTGAACATACTGGCGCCACCGTTCGAAGGGACGGTGGCGCTGGTGATTCAACACCATGGATGACTTGAGCCGGATGTCACGGCAGCCATGCGTGAAGGATCATTGATCGGCCCGGTCCGTGCCTCCATACTTGTTGGCAGAACAAAGACCTGACCGCAGCAATCAATCACGGACAAGGGGTGACGGTTGGACGCTTTCTATCTGGTGACGCTTGCCTCGATGGCGCTCATTCTCATTGCTGCCTTTTCCAGCCTGCTGGCGGAACGCTTCGGAGCACCGTTGCTGTTGCTCTTCCTTCTCATCGGCCTGCTTGCCGGTGTCGACGGGCTGGGCATCGACTTCTCCAACAACTCCGCCGCCTACATGCTGGGGTCGATTGCCCTGGCAATCATCCTGTTTGACTCCGGCTACGGCACATCGCTGCACTCCTTCAGACAGGCCTCCGCCCCGGCGCTGACGATGGCGACCATCGGCGTATTGTTGACTGCGGTTCTGTTCGGCATCGCCGCTCGATTTCTGCTCGGGTTCACCTGGCTTGAGGGCCTGCTGATCGGCTCCATCGTTGCCTCAACGGATGCGGCGGCCGTATTCTTCCTGCTGCGCACCGGCGGCATCAACATCCGTGACCGGGTCCGTTCCACGCTGGAAGTGGAATCCGGCACCAATGATCCGATGGCGATCTTTCTTACCAGCGCGCTGGTCGGCATCATGGCCAGCGGCGAGGACCTCGGTGGAGCCGGGCTTGAGTTACTGGTTCTGTTCATCGAGCAGATCGGTCTGGGTCTTGTCGTCGGCCTCGCCGGCGGCGTTCTCATCGTCCAGATCATCCGTCGGGTTCCGGTCGAGCGCGGACTGGCTCCGATATTCGTACTGGCGCTGGCGCTGCTGGTCTTTGCCGCCACGTCGGCAATCGGAGGCAGTGGTTTCCTGGCGGTCTACGTCGCCGGGATCTACGCAGGCAACAAGAAGATCCAGCCCAAGGCATCGATCATGCGCTTTCAGGAGGGTATGACCTGGCTGGCCCAGATCGTCATGTTCCTGGTTCTCGGGCTGCTTGCGACACCGTCCCAGTTCCCGCAGATCATCCTGCCCGCCATCGGGCTTGCGGTGTTTTTGGTCTTCATTGCCCGCCCGCTTGCCGTCTGGGCATGTCTGCTGCCCTTTGACTTCACCCAGCGAGAGACCGGGTTTGTCGCCTGGGTGGGTCTGCGCGGCGCGGTTTCGATCCTCCTCGCCATCCTGCCCATCCTCGGCAATCTCGAGAACGGCCAGCTCTATTTCAACACAACCTTCATCGTGGTGATGGTATCGCTCGCCATCCAGGGCTGGACGATCAAGCCGATGGCCCACAGGCTCGGCCTGATTGTCCCTCCACAAATCGGCGCCATCGACAAGCTCGAGCTTGATCTCCCCGGCACCGCCAGTCACGAGCTGCTTGCCTACAGGGTGGTGGCGGACAGCCCGGTCCTGCGCGGCGAAAGAATCCCCCGCTGGGCCCGCCCGTCACTGGTCATCCGCGACGGCAAGTCGATGCGCTATCAGTATGCCGGGCGGCTGCGCGAAAACGACCAGGTCTACCTGTTCATCGCCCCTGGCTTTTCCCGTCTGCTCGACCGGCTGTTCGCCTCCAAACTCGCCGTTAGCGAAAATGACAACGAGTTTTTCGGCACCTTCACAATCGATCCGTCAGGAAAGTGTGAGGAACTCGATGCCGCCTACGGGCCGGGTCTTCTTGCCGAGGCTGAGAAATCGCTGACCATTGCCGAACTGATGGAACAGCGGCTTGGCGGCAAGCCGGACTACGCCGACCGGGTCAAGATCGGGCGCATCGTTCTCATCGTGCGCGACACCCAGGAGAACGGCCTGATCAAGACCGTTGGCATCTCGCTCGAACCGGTGGCACCCGCAACACGGCTGCCGCTGTTCCTCAATTTTCGTGAAATCCTGCAAATGGCCCGGGATTTTGCCGGAAGGCGAAAGGGTTGAGGCAGGAAGCCGCGACGGGTATTTGCGTCCCCGGCTTGCGTCGTGACACATCCGGTGTAATCTCCGCGCCGAAATCCCGCCAGACCCCAACTTGACGATCGGAATATGCAATGACCACTTTCAAGACACTCGATGATCTGGCCGATCTTTCCGGCAAGCGCATTCTCCTGCGCGTCGATCTCAATGTCCCGGTCAAGGACGGCAAGGTCACCGACACGACCCGCATCGAACGTGTCGCTCCCACGATCATGGAACTGTCCCGCAAGGGCGCCCGCGTGATCCTGCTTGCGCATTTCGGCCGTCCAAAGGGCGAGGCCGTGCCGTCGATGTCGCTCGGCCCGATTGCCGGCATCGTCGAGAACGTTCTCGATCACCGGGTCCATTTTGCCGCCGACTGCATCGGCGAAGCCGCCCAAAAGGCAGTGGAAGCAATGGTCGATGGCGATGTGCTTCTGCTTGAGAACACGCGCTTTCATGCCGGCGAAGAAAAGAACAACCCCGAGTTCGCCAAGGCGCTGGCTGAAAATGGCGACATCTTCGTCAACGACGCCTTTTCAGCGGCCCATCGCGCCCACGCCTCGACCGAGGGCCTGGCCCACCTGCTGCCAGCCTTTGCCGGCCGGACCATGGAAGCGGAACTGGTCGCGCTTGAGAAGGGTCTCGGCAAACCGGCACGGCCGGTTGTCGCCATTGTTGGTGGCGCCAAGGTTTCCACCAAGATCGACCTCTTGCAGAACCTGGTCAAGAAGGTCGATGCGCTGGTGATAGGGGGTGGCATGGCCAACACCTTCCTTGCCGCTCGCGGCATCGATGTCGGCAAGTCGCTGTGCGAACACGATCTCGCAGAAACCGCCAAGACCATCGAAGCCGAAGCATCCAAGGCCGGATGCGCAATCGTCCTGCCGATAGACGGCGTTGTCGCGCGTGAGTTCAAGGCCGGCGCCGACAACGAGACGGTCGACGTCTCCGCAATCCCCGCTGATGCCATGATGCTCGACGTCGGCCCCAAGTCCGTCGAGGCCATCAACGCCTGGATCACAAAGGCTGACACGCTTGTCTGGAACGGTCCGCTCGGTGCCTTCGAGATCCCGCCCTTCGACGCCGCGACCGTATCTGCGGCGCAGCATGCCGCCCGCCGCACCCGGGAAGGCCTGCTGGTCTCCGTTGCGGGCGGCGGCGACACAGTGTCCGCACTCAATCACGCGGGTGTGGCTGCAGACTTCACCTATGTCTCGACTGCCGGCGGGGCATTTCTCGAATGGATGGAAGGCAAACCGCTTCCCGGTGTTGATGTGCTGAAAGTCTGAGGAGGGTCAACCGGCCTCGCCCGCGTTAACTCTGGTTGGCTTTCCCCAACCCATTTAAACGATTGAATTTTTTTCAATCGATTCAAGCTGCATCCAGGCTATTTTCTCTCTGTCGCGGCATCTGATAAAGGAGCCGCGAGACAGAGACAAACAGGGGTAAGGCATGATGAACTCGACCATGGCGAAACAGATGGCGGAGAAGGACGGCTTCATTGCCGCGCTCGACCAGTCGGGCGGCTCCACGCCAAAGGCGCTGAAACTCTACGGGGTTGCGGAAGACGCCTACGCCAATGACGAGGAAATGTTCGCGGCTATCCATGCCATGCGGGCCCGCATCATCAAGTCGCCTGCCTTCACCGGCGAGAAGGTCATCGGCGCAATCCTGTTCGAGCGCACCATGGACGGCGAGATCGACGGCGTACCAACCGCCGATTATCTCTGGAACAAGCGCGGCATTGTACCGTTCCTCAAGGTCGACAAGGGCCTGCTCGACGACCAGAACGGTGTCCAGCTGATGAAGCCTATGGACGGCCTCGACGCGCTGCTCGACCGCGCCGCGGCCAAGAACATCTTCGGCACCAAGATGCGTTCGGTGATCAATGCAGCCGACAAGGACGGCATCGAGGCGATTGTCGCCCAGCAGTTCGAGATCGGAGCGCAGATCCTCGGCCACGGGCTGATGCCGATCATCGAACCCGAGGTCAACATCAAGATCGCCGACAAGGCCGAGGCCGAAGAATTGCTGCTGGCCTCGATCCTCCGTCATCTCGACCAGGCGCCCGCCGGACAGCAGATCATGCTGAAACTGTCCCTGCCGACAGTTGCCAACCTCTACAAGCCGCTGGTCGACGACCCGCGTGTGATGCGTGTCGTGGCATTGTCGGGCGGCTACTCCCGCGATGACGCCAACCGTCTTCTGAGCACCAATGACGGTGTGATCGCATCCTTCTCGCGCGCGCTGACCGAAGGCCTGTCGCATGGCCAGACGGATGCCGACTTCGACGCCACGCTCGCCGCAACCATCGACAGCATCTTCGAGGCCTCGCGCAAGGCCTGAACACCAGACTGAGAAAACCCTCGTCAAATGGCTGGGTTTCAACCCGCCGCGGCAACGCGGCGGGTTGCATTTTGCAGTGATCCCATTGTCTAAGGCTGTATGCTGAAGCCATGGGAGACACGACCAGAACCATGAACACTTTCCTTGCAGGTCTCGTCAGTTGGGTGCTGGTGCCGGTCGCCGTGGCCAAGGGTCTTGGCGTACGCAGAATCGTGCCGCGGCTGCCACCACCCCGCGGCCGTCCGATGGGACAGGTCGGCCAGGGCAGCGCGGAGATCAGGATTCTGGTGGTTGGCGATTCTTCCGCCGCCGGTGTGGGCGCCGACCGGATCGAGGATACGCTCGGTCCGCAGCTCGCCGCGATCCTCGGCAAATCAACCGGCAAGACCGTTGCCTGGCGCAATGCCGGGGCCAATTCCGCGATTGCCGCCCAGGTGCGCGATCATATGGTCCCGCATATCGAAGAGCGTGATTTTACCCATGTGATCCTGGCTGTCGGCACCAATGACGCGAAGAACTTTGTCACCAGGTCCGCCTTCAAGAAAGGGTTCGGCGGCTTGCTTTATGCACTCCATGCCCGCTGGCCGGAAGCCAGCGTCTACTGGTCACCGGTTGTTGCGATGGCGGATGTGCCTGCGTTGCCGCCGTCTCTCGCATATATCCTCGGTCTGCGCGCACAGATTATAAACGCCATCGGCACGCAGCTTTGTCGCGAGCGAACAGCCACCCCACTGGATCCTCTTCCTATCGAAGGGGCCGAAGGCTTCGCGATAGACGGCTTCCATGCCAACGCACTGGGCTACAGGCACTGGGCCGAGCACATTGCCCGGATCATTCTGGCCGAAACACCAGCGCCATCATCATCGCAAAAATCAGAATAAGCGCGATTTTCCACACATCGCTGCGCCGTTTGAGGCCGGGAAGACCGAACGGCTTGATCAAATGCAGGGACATGGCCACGAGAACCAGGACCAGCAGGATTTTTGTCGACATTCATTCCGCCTTTTTCACTTAAGCCATACACCTGTCATGATCCTGGTCAATCAGCTAGGCTTGACGAATGCGGGGCAATGATTCCCGGTTCATCGCAATCCCGAAACACTTTTTGCAAACCGGATTACCATGCGCAGCAATCTCCTTCCCGTTCTCTCGTTGCTTCTGGGCACGGCCTTTCTACTGGCAGGCAATGGTCTTCACGGCCTGCTGCTGCCAATGCGCGGATCGGCGGAGGGCTTCTCGCCGACATCGCTCGGTCTTCTGGGTACCGCCTGGGCAACCGGCTTTGTTCTGGGCTGCATCTTCTCGCAGCGGCTGGTCAGGCGTATCGGCCATGTGCGCGCATTCTCGGCCTTTTCGGCGACTATTGCCATCATTGCGCTCCTCACAGGCCTGCTGGTCGATCCGGTAAGCTGGATCCTGCTGCGTGTCGTCACCGGCTTCTCCCTGGCCGCGGCCTTCATGATCATCGAGAGCTGGCTCAATGAACGCGCCACCAACGAGACCCGCGGTCTCATCTTCTCGCTCTACATGACGGTGACCTATGTCGCCATCGTCGCCGGCCAGATGAGCGTCGCTTTCGGCGATGTCACGCAGACGACGTTCTTCATCATTGCAGGCATACTTTACTGCCTGGCGCTTCTGCCGACGGCCGTATCGACGGCATCGAGCCCGGCACCGCTGAAGGAGGTCAAGCTCGATCTGGGCATGATTTACCGGAACTCACCGGTCTCGTTCATCGCGATCCTGCTGATCGGCGTCGCCAACGGCGCTTTCGGCACGCTCGCGCCGGTCTTCGGTGCCGATGTCGGGCTGAGCACCTTCACCATCGCCACGATGATGTCGATCACGATATTTTCCGGAGCCGTCATGCAGGTTCCCGCCGGCCGCGTCTCCGACCGGATGGACCGGCGCTATGTCCTGGCGGGCCTCGCAGCCATTGCCGGTTTTTCAGGCCTCGCCATCACCCTCATCAAGCCTGATGGTCTCACCATCCTGTTTGGGCTGATTTCGCTTTACGGGGCGATGTCCTACACCCTCTATTCCATCACCGTGGCGCACGCCAACGACTTTGCCCCCAGCGACAAGTTCGTGACCGTATCCGGCGGATTGCTACTGCTCTACGGTGTCGGCACCATCATCGGGCCGCTTCTCGCCGGCCTTGCGATGGCCACGGAGCCACATCTTCTCTTCGTCGTCACCGCTGTCGCGCATCTCGGCGTTGCCGGCTACGCCCTGTTCCGGACCCGGGTGCGCGCGGCCATTCCAGTCGAAGAGCGCGAGAACTTCACCTCGACACCTTCCGCCCGCGCCGCCACGCCTGAATCGATCAATCTCGATCCGCGCGCCACGCCGGACGCCTAAGCTGGCAGGCGCTGGGGTCTGTCGATTGCCTGGCCTGTTCGGGACCAGCTTCAGCTCATGTCGAGCACGATCTTGCCGATATGGTCGCCATCCTCCATCCGCCGGTGGGCGGCAGACGCCTGATCCAGCGGAAAGATCGAATCCATCACCGGCAGCACTTTCCGCTCGCTCAGCAGCGGCCAGACATGCTTGCGCAGTTCCCTGGCGATCTCTGCCTTGAAGGCTACGTCGCGGGCCCGGAGCGTCGACCCGGTATGGGTCAGGCGCTTCGTCATCAGCAGGGCAAAATCTGCTTCCGCCTTGCGGCCACGCAGGAAGGCAATCTGAACGATACGCCCCTCGACTGCCGCAGCCTGGTAATTCCGGGTGATATAGTCACCGCCGACCATATCCAGAATGAGATCGACGCCCTTGCCGCCCGTGGCCTCCTTGACCGCCTCGACAAAATCCGTTTCGCGATAATTGATCGCAACATCGGCCCCCAGCTCCCGCATCGCCGTGCACTTGGCCTCGGAACCAGCCGTTGCCAGCACCGTTGCGCCAAACGATTTCGCGAGCTGGATGGCGGTCGTGCCGATGCCGGAGGTTCCACCGTGCACCAGGAAGGTTTCCCCCGATTTGAGCCCGCCGCGCTGAAACACGTTGTGCCAGACGGTGAAGAAGGTTTCGGGGATTGCCGCCGCCTCGGTCATGGTCAGCGCCGCGGGGGCCAGGAGCGCATTCGCCTGATCAACCGTGCAATACTCAGCATAGCCTCCACCCGCCACCAGCGCACAGACCTGATCACCAGGCTTGAAGCCGTCAACGGAAGCACCGACCGCCTCAACCTCGCCAGCAATCTCCAGCCCCGGAATATCGGAAGCACCCGGCGGCGGCGGATAAGCCCCTTGCCGCTGGAGGCAGTCAGGGCGGTTCACCCCGGCGGCGGCAACCTTGATCAACAGTTCGGTCTCACCGTGCGCGGGCTTGTCGCGCGTTGTCAGTGTAAGAACCTCGGGGCCACCCGGTTCCCGGATTTCGATTGCACGCATCACGTCATTCTCCTGCTCACACTTTTCCACAACTTAGGCACGGGCTAGGATGACGGCAATGCCATTGGATGATGTGGATCGGAACAATACACGGGAAATCCCGGATTGTGCGTATACGGTCCACGCGAGCACCAGAACGGGAGAACAGAACCATGTTTGCAGACGACGAGAGTCCCAAACCGAAGCAGCGGCATGAAATCGGCTGTGACCTCAGCTTCCTGTCGGCTGGTGAACTGGAGGAGCGAATCGGCCTCCTTGAGGATGAAATCGAGAGGCTGAAAGCAGAAAAAGCGTCGAAAACATCAAGCCGGAGCGCTGCCGAGAGCTTTTTCAAGTCAAAATAGGCCATATGAAGCAAGGCCTTAGAAAATTAGTACTGGCTGTTAAGCTTCGGTTAAGCTTTACAAGTCTTTACTATACACATCCAGGCTTCCTGGATTTGACAGTCTGACTTGAGGTCACACTGTTTGACGCCTCCCTGTTAAACTCTTGAGAGCCGCTGATGCGGCTCTTTTTTTGCCTTGATACTGGCCGGCAATCGCTCCTATGGTGAAGCCGTATCACGCCTATGGTTTGCGCGGGCGGCCTTCCCGGCCCGCCGCGAAGACTGCGGATCGCGCTCAAAAGTGGCGTATCCCGGTCCGCAACACAGGTGTTTTTACCGCCATTTTGGCGTTAACCTTTTCTTAAGAATAGACTTGCCGGAAGCGGGCCTGCGGTCCATTCTATTCCGGCAAGACAGAGAGTTCTCTGCCCCTGTACAAGCCGCCTACCCAGTATTTTGTAATCAGGAATTTCCGGCCCATGTCTGAAACCAGCCTCAACACCGTCAATCTCGCCGATCACATGGCCAATTCGGCCCAGTTCAAGGCGCTCTATGCCGAAGGAATGGGACTGGTTGAGGAAACCGCGAACTATCTTGACGGCCCCGGCCGCGCGGCCTCGAAGGGCCTGCCACGCCTGGCAGGCGTTCTGTATGCGGCGGAATCCATGCGGCTGACCACCCGCCTGATGCAGATGGCGTCATGGCTGCTGCTGCAGCGGGCCGTCAACAATGGCGAGATGAACCGCGACCAGGTTCTCGCCGAGAAGAACAAGGTGCGCCTGGATAGCTTCAATTGCGACCGCACTGCCCAGGGCTGGAGCGACCTGCCGGACGCATTCAAGGATCTCGTCGAGCGCTCGCTGCGCATTCAGAACCGGGTGGCGCTGCTCGACCGCGAAATCTACCGCCCGGCGGAAGCCGCGGCGCTGAAGCCGGACAACGAAAACTCCGTCCAGGCCCAGCAACACTTGCTTCAGACGGTCTTCAGCAAGCGCTGAAGCCAGTCGTCAGCACCGATGTTACCTGCAAAGCCCGCGGCACGGTCTGCGGGCTTTTTGCATGCGCATGGCAGTGATCGGCCGGATTGAAATCCGGACAACAAAAAACCCGCCGGGACCGGCGGGTTCTGTTGTCGGCAATTGCCGTACGTCTTAGAGGCTGAGGCCTTCGAAACGCTTCTTGAACTTCGAAAGACGGCCGCCACGGTCCAGCATCTGCTGGTTGCCGCCGGTCCATGCCGGATGCGACTTCGGGTCGATTTCGAGGTTCATGGTGTCGCCTTCGGCACCCCAGGTGGACTGGGTCATGTATTCGGTGCCGTCGGTCATGACCACCTTGATCATGTGATAATCGGGATGGATGTTCGCCTTCATCTTCTTTGTCCTGCCGTTGGGAGGCCCCTGCGCAGCGATGCTTGCGGCATTTTGGCCAAACACATAAATGAAGCCGGTGTCCCTAGGAACAACGACTTCCCAATTCGATGGCGAGCCTATACATGAAGGCATTGGCGATAACAAGGGCCGTGTCCGTTTTTGCAGGTCAGCCAATAAGGTGAGTACGCATACCAGGAGCAGACGTGGCTGAACAAACCGATACACCCAAGACGGCTCGCCTGTCGGTGCGGCCACTCGCCCGGCTCTTTCCCTACATCACCCGGTATCCGCATCTGGTTGTCGGCGCGCTCGTCTTCCTGCTGCTGGCCGCGGTGACGACCCTGACCCTGCCGATGGCCGTGCGCCGGATGATAGACCATGGCTTTTCCGCCCAGGATGCGGGCTTCATCAACACCTACTTCTCGATGCTCGCAGCCATTGCCATCATGCTGGCGCTGGCCTCGGCCTGCCGCTACTATTTCGTCATCACCCTGGGCGAGCGCGTTGTGTCCGACATCCGCCGCGATGTTTTCGATCACGTCACCCAGCTGTCCGCGGCCTTCTACGATGCCAACCGCTCGGGCGAAATCGTCTCGCGGCTGACCGCGGACACCACCCAGATCAAGTCCACGGTCGGAGCCACCGCGTCGCTGGCCCTGCGCAACACGATCCTGTGCATCGGTGCCGGCGTGATGATGTTCATCACCTCGCCAAAACTGTCCGCGCTGGTTCTGGTAGCCATACCCGTTATCGTCTTCCCGATGGTCGGCTTCGGACGCAAGGTTCGCAAACGCTCCCGTCTCGCCCAGGACAGCCTCGCCGAGGCCATGACCTTTGCCGGCGAAGCCATCGGTGCAACCCGCACCGTGCAGGCATTCAACACCGAAGCCCGGGCCCGCACCCGTTTCAGCCAGGCCGTCGAAGCCGCTTTCTCGGCAGCGCGCCAGTCCATTCTCGCCCGCTCGATTCTCACCGGCTTCGCCATTGCCATGGCGTTCGGCTCCGTGGTGGCCGTGCTATGGTACGGCGCACAGTCGGTGCTCTCGGGTGAACTCTCACCCGGTACGTTGGGCCAGTTCCTGCTCTACTCGGTCTTTGCCGCGGGAAGCCTTGGCGCCCTGTCGGAAGTCTGGGGAGAATTGTCCCAGGCTGCAGGAGCCGCCGAACGCCTGAGCGAACTGCTTGATGAGGTGCCTGAAATCCGTGCGCCGCAGGCACCCAAACCCCTTCCCTCGCCGGCCATCGGCGACATCCGCTTCGATGACGTGCATTTCGCCTATCCGTCCCGGCCTGACACGTCAGCACTCACCGGAGCGAGCTTCCACGTCCGACCCGGAGAAACGGTCGCGGTGGTCGGCGCATCCGGCGCCGGCAAGTCGACCTTGTTCTCGCTCATCCTGCGCTTCTACGACACCAGCGCCGGAACCGTGCTTGTCGACAATGTCGATGTCCGCGAAGCCGACCCGGCCGACGTGCGCTCCCGCATCGCCCTGGTCCCCCAGGACGTGACGATTTTTGCAGGCAGCGTTGGTGATAACATCGCCTTCGGCAGGTCGGACGCGAGCCAGGCCGACATCGAGGCCGCGGCCGAGGCAGCCCAGGCGCACGAGTTCATCATGGCGCTCGACCAGGGATACGACACGCCGGTCGGCGAACGCGGAATCACGCTGTCGGGCGGCCAGCGCCAGCGGGTGGCAATTGCCCGTGCGATCCTGCGCGATGCCCCGATCCTGCTGCTTGACGAGGCGACCTCCGCGCTCGATGCGGAAAACGAGAAACTGGTGCAGAAGGCCCTTGAAGGGCTCATGCTTGACCGCACCACGATTGTCATTGCCCACCGTCTGGCGACAGTGCTGCGGGCCGACCGCATTCTGGTCATGGACAAGGGCCGGATTGTCGAGGAAGGCACCCACGCTGAGCTTGTTGCCCGCGGCGGGCTCTACGCCCGTCTGGCCAGGCTGCAGTTCGAGCATGGCGCCGAAGCCCTGACAAGCGACGCTGCTCTGACGCTCGAATCGACAGCCGGCAAATAAATAGCCGGCGGCATTCTTGTGAAACCCGTCAAATCAGGATAATTCTCTGGCGTTCGTCTGGAAGCCACGCGGAGGAAGGGACCTCTGTCCGCGGGCTATAACGGGAACATTCAGAAGGTGTATCCACAATGCGGAATGACGCGGAGTGGCGGACCCTGCTGTTGGCAGGAGTTTGCTATGCTGTGTGGTTGTTGCTGGCGTTCGGATGGGCTGACCTGCCGGACATTCTTCGTATCCTGCTGCTGATCCCCGTGATCACGCTGCATTCCTCGCTGCAACATGAATTTTTGCACGGTCATCCATTCAGGAACCAGAAGTTAAACGATCTCTTGATCTCACCGCCAATTGGAGTGCTGGTACCCTACCTGCGCTTCAAGTCCTGCCATCTCACCCATCACATCAATGAAAACATCACCGATCCCTATGATGACCCGGAGAGCTACTATCTCGACCGGGACATCTGGGCGACGATACCCAAATGGGTCCGGGGCCTGCTCATTGCCAACAATACCCTTGTCGGCAGGATTACCATCGGACCGGCGCTTGCCACGGTCGGCTTTCTGCGCAGCGAATTCGTTCGCACCCGGGCCGGGGACACCCTCATCCCTAAGGTATGGCTGCGTCATTTTCTGGCAGTAGCCTTGCTGTTCTGGCTGATCGGCACCTATGGCAGCCTTCACCCGGCGGGCTATTTCATCGCCGCCTATTTCGGTATGGGCCTGTTGATGGTGCGCTCCTTCATCGAGCACCAGGCGGTGGAGAAAGCCAACCAGCGCTCGGTCATCATCGAGACCCGGGGACCGCTGAGCCTCTTGTTTCTCAACAACAACTTCCATTCGGTGCATCACGCCTATCCGTCGCTCGCCTGGTACCGGATTCCCGCGTTCTTCCGGGAGAACCGGGCGCGGTTCCTGCGCATGAACGGCGGCTATCGCTACCAGAGCTACTGGGAGGTCTTCCGCCGCTTCGGCTTTCGGCCCAAGGAGCCTGTGGCCTGGCCGATAGAGCCCCGCAAGCGGCGGGACGGCGGCACTTGAATGGCTCACCAACAGCAGGAGGCAGCTCTTTGACAGGTGCTGTCTCCCTGCCCATGTATGACTGGCCGGAGGTCCGTGAGGCGACTGACCGCCTCTGGGTGACCATCCAACGGGAATTGACGGAACGCGGCATCGACGCGCCCGAGTCTCTATTGCGCTGCGCCGATCCGGAAGCGCTGTGGACCGACCCTGCCCTGCTGCTGTCCCAGACCTGCGGCTACCCCTACGCCACAATGCTGGCCGGCAAGGTGGCGCTCATTGGCACCCCGGCGCATGCCGTCACCGGCGCAGCCCCCGGAAGGTATTTCAGCGTGCTCGTCGCCCGGAAGGGTGAAGCGCCGCGCGATGCCGGCAAACTCGGAGAAAGGCGCTTCGCCTACAACATGGCTCAGTCCCAGTCCGGTTTCGCTGCACCTGCCAGGCTGCTTGCCGCAACTGGTCACGCATCCCTGCCGGAACCACTTGAAACCGGCGCCCACCGGGCCTCCATTTGTGCCGTGGCTGAGGCCCGGGCCGACTGGGCGGCAATCGATGCCGTCACCTGGGAACTGGCCAAACGCCATGAACCAGCCGCAAGCGATCTGGTTGTCTTTGCAACAACGCCACAAACACCGGCCTTGCCGTTGATCACCGGCTCGAGGAATTCAGAGAAAGCCGGGGCCATCGCCGATGCAGTGGAGGCGGCCATCGCGGCGCTGGAAACTGAGGTTCGCAATACGCTGTTCATCACCGGACTGACGCGTTTCAGGCCGGCGGACTATGCGCCGCTTTCAGCACCCGTGCCGGCGCGCCAGGCATTTCCGAACCTTGCATGAAACCCGCTGTAGATTGAACGTCGCTGGGACAGGCCCCGAGCAACACGATCAACGTTCGGTCAGCTTGAGCTCGATGCGGCGGTTGGTGGCGCGGTCCTGGTCGGTATCGCCTTCGGCAATCGGCTGGAACTCGCCAAATCCGGCAGCCACCAGACGGTTGGCCGGCACGCCCTGGGTGATCAGGAATTTCACCACCGACGTTGCGCGCGCGCTGGAAAGCTCCCAGTTGTCGGCATAGCGGCCATTGCCCGACAACGGCACATTGTCGGTATGGCCGTCTACCCGCAATACCCAGTTGATTTCATCGGGGATCTCGCGGGCAAGCTCGATGATCGCCTCCGCCAGCTTGGCCATCTGCTCCGTCCCGGCCGGGTTGAGCTCACTGCCACCCGACGGAAACAGCACCTCCGACTGGAAAACGAACCGGTCGCCAACCACCCGCACATCTTCGCGGCTCGCCAGGATCTCGCGCAAGCGGCCGAAGAAATCGGACCGGTAGCGGTTGAGCTCCTGCACCCGCTGCGCCAGCGCGACATTCAGGCGACGTCCGAGGTCGGCGATCTTTGCCTGGGTTTCGCGGTCCTTGGTTTCGGACACTTCCAGCGCGTCTTCAAGCGCGCCGAGCTGGGTTCTGAGGGCTGCAATCTGCTGGTTGAGCAGATCGACCTGGTTGAGCGCCCGCTGCGAAACCTGCTTCTCCGCGTCCAGCGTTTCCGTCAGCGTCCCGATCCGGGCTTCTGCCGCTTCACTTGCCCCCGATCCGCTCGCCAGCAGTTCCTGCAGTCGAGAGCGGTCGGACTCCGATTCCGAAAGCGAAGCCTGAAGGTTGGCCAGCGTATCCTCCAGATCCTGCTTGCCCGAACGCTCCAGCGCCAGCAGCTGAGTCAGTTCGTTGATCTGGCTGTTGAGCCGGTTGAGCACCTGGTCCCGGCCGGATATCTCGCGCGACAGGAAAAACTGCGCCAGAACGAACACGGTGAGCAGAAACATGATGGCAAGCAGCAGCGTCGACAGCGCGTCGACAAAGCCCGGCCAGTAATCGACCGTGCGCTCGCGCCGCCGGTTTCGTGCCAGCGCCATGGCCTATTTTTCCCCGATCTTGTCGGACAGCTTGTCGAGGGTCTCGCGCATCCGCCGCGATTCCACCTGTTGCGCCTCGATCCAGTCGCGGAGCATCTGCTGCTCGTTGCGCATGTTCTTGACCAGTCCCTGGATGCCTTCCGCAAGGCTCGCCATCGCCGCCGTGGTGCGTGGGGTCATGCCGGATTCCTGCGACATCTTCTGCATCCGCTCCGACAGCATCCGGATCTCTTCGGTGGTTCCGGCGCTTTCAGCCGGCATCACCATGCCCGAATCGAGATCCGTCATCGTCGACAGCCAGTTTTCAAGCTCGGTGTAGAAGCGGTTCTGCGCCCGGCCCGCCTGCAGGTCCAGAAAGCCCAGGATCAGCGACCCGGCCAGACCGAACAGCGAGGACGAAAACGCTGTTCCCATGCCGTCGAGCGGCGCCGACAGGCCGCTCTTGAGCGTCGACAGAACGTCCTCGGTACCGCCGCTCCCTGGATCCAGCGACTGGATCACCTGGTTGATCGAACCGATCGTGCCAAGCAGGCCCCAGAACGTGCCGAGCAGCCCGAGGAACACCAGAAGACCGATCAGATACCGCGAGGTGTCGCGGGATTCGTCAAGCCTCGTGCCGATCGAATCGAGGATCGAGCGCAGCGAGGACGTCGACAGCGCCATTTCCTGGCGACGACCAATCAGCGCCCGCATCGGCGCCAGCAGCACCGGGTCGCGCCCGACCTTTTCCGCGTCACCGGTGGCCCGCAACGAATTGACCCAGCGCACTTCCGGACGCAGCCTGAGCACGTGGGTGAACACCAGAAGCACACCGACGGCGAGAACCCCGACAATCAGCCCGTTGAGGCCCGGATTGGCGAGAAAAGCCGTCTGGATCTGCCGGTAGAGAATGGCGGCAACAAATCCGGAGAGGATCAGAAAGATCATCATGCTCCAGAAGAAAACCAGCGGGCTGGAAAGCTTGTGCGGATCCGCTCCGCTGCCGTCTTCGGAGATACCCCATCCAGACAATGTCAGTTTCGCCATGCGCTGTCCGTCCCGGCCCTTGCACCAAATCAGAAGATCAGGCGGAGACTAACCGATATTATGGCGGAAATGAAAGCACGCTTTCAAAACAACGCTGTGACGAAGCCGTCAGGCCTTCGGAACGGGTCTTTGAACCAGGTCCAGAACGCCCTTGAGGATGTACTCGTTGCCCGCAGCCACGGATCTTGAGCCGAACATGTCTGTTCCGCCCGCGGTATCGGCGACAAATCCGCCCGCTTCCCGGATCAGGATAATGCCCGCCGCCATGTCCCATGGCTCAAGCGGGGATTCCCAAAAGCCGTCCAGCCGGCCGGCGGCGACATAGGCCAGATCCAGCGCCGCGGCACCCATCCGGCGGATGCCCGCGCATTCGCCCATGACATGGCGCAGCTCGACCAGGAACTTGCCGTGATGGCCGCGGCCAAGATGCGGAACCCCGGTGCCAATCACCGCATCCGACATCGCCTTGCGTCCGGCAACCCTGAGGCGGCGGTCGTTTAGAAATGCCCCGCCCCCGCGCTCGGCCGTGTAGAGCTCGTCCGTGGAGGGGTTGTAGACGACGCCCGCGACGATCTCGCCGTTGCGCTCGAGCGCGATCGAGACCGCGAAATGCGGCATGCCGTGCAGAAAGTTGGTGGTGCCGTCCAGCGGGTCGACAATCCAGCGGTGAGCCCCGTCGGTGCCTTTTTCCTCAACGCTTTCCTCGCCCATGAAGCCATAGGTAGGACGCGCGCGCATCAGTTCGGTCTTGATGATGTTTTCGGCCTTGCGGTCGGCCTGGCTGACATAATCGCCAGGCCCCTTGAGCGAGACCTGCAGGTTCTGCACCTCGCCGAAATCGCGCGCGAGCGAGCGACCGGCCTTGAGCGCCGACTGGACCATCACATTGAGAAGGGCTGAACGCGCCATCTGTCTTATTCCTTGGTGTCGGCAAAGCGCGGATTGATCGCGCCATGGACCGTTGTCTCAGGGCTCAAGGGAGCAGTGACCTGTGACCGGCTCAGTCGGCGCGGCGCAGATAGGTCAGTTCGTTGGTGTCAACGACCACCCGTTCCCCGGCGGAAATGAACGGCGGCACCAGAATGCGCACACCATTCTCGAGCGTTGCCGGCTTGTAGGACGATGCCGCGGTCTGTCCCTTGACGACGGGATCGGCCTCGGCAATCTGCAGCGTCACGTGATCCGGCAGGGCGATGCCGATCGGGCGCTCTTCATGCAGCTCGACGGTCACCATCATGCCGTCCTGCAGGAAGGCGCGGCGGTCGCCGACAAAGTCCTTCTGCAGTTCAAGCTGCTCATAGCTTTCCAGATCCATGAACACCAGTGCTTCACCCTGCTCGAAAAGGAACTGGAAGTCCTTCTGTTCCAGCCGGATGCGCTCGACGGTCTCGGAAGCCCTGAACCGCTCGTTGAGCTTGGTGCCGTCGATGAGGTTCTTCATCTCGACCTGGTTGAAGGCGCCACCCTTGCCGGGCTTGACGGCATTGGTCTTCACAACCGCCCACAGGCCGCCATTGTGCTCAAGCACGTTGCCGGGGCGAATTTCATTTCCGTTGATTTTCATGAGAGCGTTCCGCGTCGAGCTTTGTCCGGGCCCGGTTTTCGGCCCCGCTTGGCGGCTTCAAGACCACAAAAAGCGCAGCTTTTCAAGTCTGCCCCTTGGCAGGCGGACTGATTGGGCGAAATCAGCGCTTGCTGAACTTGTTCGCCGCCTCGATCGCCTGTTTCTGCTCTTCTTCGGTCAGCCCCTGATAGAAGTCATCAAGTCCCCGGTCATTGAAGCCGGCGCGACGCGAAATGATGTACCATTTTGCCGCTTCGATAGGGTCGCCCCTGGTCCCGATCGCGTTGATGTGCAGCACCGCCATCCGGTTCTGCGCAACCACATTGCCGCGCATGGCAGCCACCTGCATCCAGCGGAAGCCGGCCTCGTAGTCCTTCGGACCGCCAACGCCGTCAATCAGCCAGATCGCGTAGTCCAGCTGTGCGGTCTCATAGCCGGCTCGTGCCGCCTTTTCCATGAACGCCCGCGCACGCGCGCGTTTTTCGTCCGGAACGCCTTCGGTGTTGCTGTAGATCTGGGCCAGAGCGTACTGCGCATCGGCAATACCTTGCTCGGCAGCCTGCTCGAAGTAGGGCAGTGCCTCGAGCACACCTGCATCGCCGGGCTTTTCCGAAACCAGTATCTGTGCATGATTGAACTGGGCGAAAGCATTCCCGGCATCCGCGGCCTTCTTCATCAACTCTTCGGCCTTGGCCCGGTCCGCCTCAACATACTTGCCCTCGAGCAGCATCACCCCATACTTGAACTGCGCGGAAGCATCGCCAGCTTCGGCGGCCTGCCTGTACCAGAAGGCCGCATCATCCATGCTCCGCGCCACGCCCAGCCCGGCGGCGAACAGTTCCGCAAGCAGGGTCTGCGCAGCCGGGTCCCCGAGTTGGGCCCGCGGCAGCGCCAGTTCCATTGCTGTCAGATAATACCCGCGCTGAAAGGCGCCGAACGCGCGGGAAGTGGCGTCGGTCGCAGGCTTGGTCTCCTGGCCATTCCCTTCCTGCGCGGTCTCGGCCTCCACCGCGGCCTCTGCCTCGGTTTCTGAAGGAGCCTCATTGCCCGCAGTCTGGGCAGCCGAAGGCCCGCCGACAAGTGCCAGCATCAGGACCAGGGACAGCAGACGAAACAATTGCGGGATCATGGCATTCAGCTTGCGTAAGGCACTATTGCCGGGGTCGGACATCCTCGCCATTATGGGCCGAACCGTGGCGCTTTTTCGTCAAGGACGGCATTGATTTCGGCGACAATCCGCGCGGCATTGGCCGGATCATGGAAAACGGCTTTGGAAAAGGCGATGAACTCGGCTCTGGTTTGCGCCATCTCGTCCACGAACGCGATGCTGGTCCCTCCCATCAACAGGCAGGGGATCTCGATCATGTCGGCCCACCATTCCGCAAGCGCGCTGTTCTTGGAATGCGGTTCCGGTTTGATATCGCCATCGATTGATCCGAAAATCACATAATCGGGCTGCGCCTCGCCGATGGAAAGCGCGGAATGGCGCTCGCGCGCATTGCCGCCGCCGACAATCAGCCCTGGCGCGTATTTCTGAACCGCTTCGGCCATCGCCGTGGGCCCAACCTCGATATGCAACCCGTCGGTCCGCACCCGCCCGGCAACCCGGGAATCTCCAGCGACAAGGGCTGCCGCACCTGCAGCCTGGATCACCGGAACAAGGGCCTCGCACCGCTTCTGGAAGCTCTTTTCGTCCAGATCGTGCTGCGGAATGATGACGGAAGCCACATCGCCGCCACGCAGTGCATCCCCCGTCAGCCTCGCCAGTTCGGCGGCATCGGCAATGTCGGGTGTCACAAGGACGAGACGGCAGCGGTCGATCTTGTCGGTCATGGGAATTCCTGTTTGGGCCGGCGCTTGAAGCCGATATGGCCAATTTGCTCCAAACGGGATAGACCGGCGCGACACAAGGATCAACTGCCCCGATGATGACAGACCCGTACTTCTACGCCGCCGCCATTCCGGCGGTGATCATGGTAGGCCTGTCCAAGGGTGGCTTCGGCGGCGCCATGGCATTGCTTGGAGTCCCGCTGATGGCACTGGCGATTTCGCCAGTCCAGGCCGCCGCCATTCTGCTCCCGATCCTGATTGTCATGGACATCGTCTCTTTATGGACCTGGCGCGGCAACAGCGACAACAAGACCCTTGTCATCATGCTTCCAGGCGCCTTGCTCGGCATCGCCATCGGATGGGCGACTGCCGCCTGGGTCACCGCACCGATGGTCCGGCTGATCGTCGGCACCGTGGCACTGTGGTTCGTCATGCGTTACGTGGCGCAGAAATTTGCGGCCGCCCGCAATGGCGGCACCCCGCTCCCGCGGGGGCACCGGCCGGTCGAGGGCACGCTGTGGGGAACGCTTGCCGGGTTTACGAGTTTCGTTTCCCACGCTGGCGGTCCACCTTACCAGATCTACACATTGCCGCTTCGCCAGGACCCAAAGATCTACACGGGAACGAGTGTCCGCTTCTTTGCCATCATCAACGCCATCAAGCTGGTGCCCTATTTCGCGCTCGGCCAGTTCGACATGACCAATCTCTCCACCTCGCTGGTGCTGGCGCCGCTGGCACCGGTGGCAACGCTGGCAGGTGCTTTCATCGTCAGGCGCATGAAACCCGACATTTTCTACCCGTTCATGTACGTGATGGTATTCCTTACCGCGCTCAAACTGATCTGGGACGGCACCGCTCATCTATTGGCCTGATGACAAGCCCGCATTCTGATGATTTGATGCCGCCCTGTCCCGGACACGATGCATTGGAACCTGACCTTGAGCGCCAATCCCTACGAAACCGATCTTGACCGCAACCCGGCCAACTACCAGCCACTGACGCCGCTGGCACATCTTGAACGCGCTGCGCTGATCCATCCCGATCACCTGGCCATCATTCATGGTACGATGCGCGTCACCTACCGACGCTTCCTCGAGCGCTCGCGACAACTGGCCAATGCATTGACCGATCTCGGAATTTCAAAGGGCGACACCGTCTCGGTGATGCTCTCGAACACACCGGCCATGCTTGAAGCCCATCACGGCGTGCCGATGATCGGAGCCGTGCTGCACTCCATCAACACCCGGCTTGATGCCCAGGCCATTGCGTTTCAGCTTGATCACGCCGAGTGCAGGGTTCTGATCGTCGATCGCGAGTTTTCGGCCGTCATGGCCGAAGCGATCGCCCTGGCCCAGGTCAACCCGGTGGTCATCGATTATGACGACACCGAGTACCCCGAGGATGCACCCTTCCCGAAAGGCGCCCGCATCGGCTCGCATGACTATGAGGAGTTCGTCCTCGCCGCGTCCCCCGAGTTCACGCGGACCCTGCCCGCCGATGAATGGGAGGCCGTTTCGCTGAACTACACGTCCGGCACCACCGGCAATCCCAAGGGCGTTGTCTACCATCACCGCGGGGCCGCCATGATGGGGTATTCAAACGTCATCGCTTCGGGAATGGGGCGTCATCCCGTGTATCTGTGGACCCTGCCGATGTTTCACTGCAATGGCTGGTGCTTCCCCTGGACGCTCGGTGTCGTTGCAGGCACCCATGTCTGTCTTCGCTGGGTTCGCGCCAAGGCCATGTATGATGCCATCGCCGATCATGGCGTTACACATCTTTGCGGCGCGCCGATCGTCATGTCGACGCTTCTCAACGCGCCCGATGACGAGAAGCGCGAGTTTGACCAGACCGTCAGCTTCAACACTGCCGCGGCACCGCCCCCGGAGGCCGTTCTGGCCGGCATGGCCGATGCCGGTTTCGAGGTTGTCCACCTCTATGGCCTGACTGAAACCTACGGTCCCGCCGTCGTCAACGAATGGAAGGCGGAATGGTCCGAGCTTGACCGTGGTGCCCGCACCACCAAGAAGGCCAGGCAGGGCGTCCGCTATCCGGCGCTGGAAGACCTCGCGGTAATGGACCCCGAAACCATGGAGAAAGTGCCGGCCGATGGCGAAACCATCGGCGAGGTCATGTTTCGCGGCAACATCGTCATGAAGGGATATCTGAAGAATCCTGCGGCCAGCGCCGAGGCTTTCCGGGGCGGGTGGTTCCATTCGGGTGACCTCGGGGTCATGCATCCGGACGGCTATCTGCAGCTCAAGGACCGCTCGAAGGACATCATCATCTCGGGAGGCGAGAACATCTCGTCGATCGAGGTCGAGGATGCACTCTACAAGCATCCCGGGATCATGGCTGCAGCGGTCGTCGCCCGCCCCGATGACAAATGGGGAGAGACGCCTTGCGCCTTTGTCGAGCTTCGGCCCGGATATGATCTGAGTGAAGAGGACGTGATCGAGCATTGCCGCAGCCTGCTGGCCCGGTTCAAGTGCCCGCGCACGGTGATCTTCCATGAAGTCCCCAAGACCTCGACCGGCAAGATCCAGAAATACCTGCTGCGCGACGAGGCGAAGACGCTAGGCTCTGCATGAATTGACCCTTCGGCAAGTCAATATCATCGTGAGCACAGGAATTGATTGATTCATCAAAGCTTCACCGGATTTAATCAGCTTGCAGCCCAATAGAACAAGGCCGTTTGCAGTGCACACAAAAGACTTGCCGGGCCGGAGTCTTTTATCTAGCTTGCATCCATGACCATGGATGCTTTCCAAGCCATTGCTGATCCGAACAGGCGTTATCTCCTTGAGGAGTTGCGGCGCCAGCCAAGAACAGTCAATGAATTGGCGGAAGGCCTGCCGATCAGCAGGCCGGCGGTCTCGCAGCATCTCAAGGCGCTTCTCGACAGCAAGCTGGTAACGGTCACCAACCAGGGCACACGCCGGATCTACACCGTGAGAACCGAGGGCTTCATGCATCTCAACCTTTGGGTCGACCAGTTCTGGTCCTGAGCTGATCAGTGACCCGTCTCGGCGCCTCCGGCACGACAGGTCGGTGCGATTGAGGGGATGAGCCCTGCCATGGAGTTCACCATGGCCAAAACCACATTTCAAAAACAAAAGACGCGGGAAAATTCCCGCGCCTTCGTCATCCTCGTGTCATGCAAATCTGGTCAGTGTTGGGTGTCGGCCTTCAGGCGCTTGATCTCATCCTTCAGCCGGAGCTTGCGCCGTTTGATATCCACGATCATCTCGTCCTGGACGGATGGTCGGGCTTGCACCGTGCGGAGTTCTGCCTCCAGTTCGCCATGCTTTTTCTCAAGTGTGGCAAGGTGAGCATCAATCGACATAAGCGACTCCTTTGTTGGAATGCGCCGGCGCCGGAGCACCGGTGCAAATCGTTAGTGGACACTAAAGAGTGTGCCATGCCTTTTTCGATTTGTCGAAGATGATTTCTTGAACAGGGATAACTTCCCGTTACACCTGTTTTTGTGGTACGAGCGCCGCCATGAAACCCGGACCGGACCATGCGCCGGCAGGGTGCGTAAAACGGGGAAACTGCATGTCCGATCAGGAACAGGCGGAGCTTCGCATGCTGGTGGCGCGTCTGCGTCACGAGCACGAAGACTTCGACGTAGCCATCAATGCAATGATTCAGACTGGCTGCGACCAGCTTCGCATTCAACGCATGAAGAAGAAGAAGCTGGCGATCAAGGACAAGATCACCGAGATCGAGGACCAGATTATACCGGACATCATAGCCTGACCGGGGAGTAGCCTATGACAAAGCCCGAATCACCCAAGGTCGCCGTCATCATGGGCAGTCAATCAGATTGGCCAACCATGAAACACGCGTGCGAGATACTCGACGAGCTCGGCATCAGCCACAAGCCGTTGATTGTTTCGGCTCACCGGACACCGGACCGTCTGGTTTCCTTTGCCAAGAATGCCCGCTCAGAAGGCTTCCAGGTAATCATTGCCGGCGCCGGGGGTGCTGCCCACCTGCCCGGCATGACCGCTGCCTTCACTCCTCTGCCGGTTTTCGGCGTTCCGGTTGAATCCAAGGCCTTGTCCGGCCAGGACAGCCTGCTGTCCATCGTCCAGATGCCGGCCGGCATCCCCGTGGGAACGCTGGCGATCGGCAAGGCCGGCGCCACCAACGCAGGGCTGATGGCAGCCAGCGTCCTGGCGCTCGCAGATGAAGACCTGGCGCATCGCCTCGATGTCTGGCGACAGGCCCGAACCGACGCCGTGGCCGAACAGCCAGTGGATCAGTCATGAGCTCCGAACCACTCGCACCCGGCGCAGTCATCGGCATCATCGGCGGCGGCCAGCTCGGCCGCATGCTTGCCATGGCTGCGGCCCGGCTGGGGTTCAAGACCATCGTTCTCGAGCCCGACAGCAATGCCCCTGCCGCCCAGGTCGCCAACACCCAGATTGTCGCAGATTACGATGATCCGGAAGCCCTCCAGCAACTGGCGGATCTGTGCGATGTCGTCACCTATGAGTTCGAGAACGTCCCGGTCAAGGCGGTTCAATGGCTTGAGGCACGTGTTTCCGTCAGGCCAGGATCGAAGGCTCTCGAGGTCGCCCAGGACCGGCTGCTGGAAAAGGCCATGGCACGGGAACTCGGCGCGGAAACAGCACTGTTCGCGGCAATTTCCGAGCGCGGCGATCTGGATGAGGCCATGGATATCACGGGGCTTCCCGCGGTCTTGAAGACAACCCGTCTGGGCTACGACGGCAAGGGACAGGCGAAACTCCTGCGCCCCGAGGACGCCGACACGGCCTTCGAGGCCATGCTCGGCCAGATGGCCATCCTCGAATCCTTCGTTCACTTCGAATGCGAGGTTTCCGTTGTCGCCGCCCGCGGCCTGTCGGGCGAAGTCCGGGCCTATGACGTCGCTGAAAATGTGCACCGCAATCACATCCTCCACACCTCGACCGTTCCCTCCGGCCTCGGACCGGAAGTCCAATCGGAGGCGCTGGAGATCGCTGCGGCGATCGCCCGGCATCTGGACTATGTCGGCGTCTTCGCGGTTGAGTTCTTCGCCGTCCGCGAGGGTGCCCGGCACCGCCTCCTCGTCAACGAAATTGCCCCGCGCGTTCATAATTCGGGTCACTGGACCGAAGCTGCATGCGCCATATCGCAGTTCGAGCAGCATATCCGCGCAATCACCGGCCTGCCGCTCGGAGATCCCCGGCGTCATTCCGATTGCGTGATGGAGAATCTGATCGGCGCCGACATCGGCAGGACTGCCGAACTGGCCGGAGAGCCGGATGCGGTTTTGCATCTCTACGGGAAGGCTGAAGCCAGACCCGGGCGCAAGATGGGCCATGTCACCCGGATCAGTCCCAGCACGACGCGGTCATGAGCCCGATCAGGACGGGAAAAAGCCCTGCCGGAGTTGACAGCAAATGCCCAAACAGCTACATGCCGTGCCAACCGATGAGCGCGTCCTTGGCTGGCGCGCTTTTGATTGAATAGGCGGCGTTTCCGCCCCGACAACTCGCGGATCAGAACAATGAAGATCAAGAATTCGCTTAAGGCGCTCAAAGCTCGTCATCGTGACAACCGTCTGGTTCGTCGCAAGGGCCGGGTTTACATCATCAACAAGCAGAACCCGCGCTTCAAGGCTCGTCAGGGCTGAAGCCGAAGGCCTCCCGGCCTTCACATAATTTTGCATTTGATATTTGGCGCAGACGGACTAGCTTTCCGTCATGCGCCATTTTTCGTTTTCCGGATTTATCCCCGTTCTCCTCGCCATGCTCCTGGTTGGCGGTTCCGCTGACATATCCGCTTTCGCCCAGAACAGGGCCGAAGCCGACACGGCGTCGGTTCAGCCAGCAGACAGCCTCGACACGCTGTTTGCCGAACTCAAGCGGGAACGAGACGAGAGGCAGGCCAAGCGGATCAGCGAGCGTATCTGGGCTGAATGGCGCGATTCCGGCAGCGCGACGGCAAACCTGCTGATGCAATGGGCCGACAAGGCGGTGACGGACAAGAAGAACAGCCTTGCGCTGGACCTGCTCGACCAGGTCGTCGTGCTGATGCCCGACTACGCGGAAGGCTGGAACCGGCGGGCGACGCTGAATTATGCGATGGGCAATCACGACAAGTCGATGGCCGACATCAGCCGTGTCCTGGCGCTCGAACCGCGCCATTTCGGCGCAATCTCGGGCATGGCCGCCATCATGGCGGCTGCGGGAAACGACGAACTCGAATTCAAGGCCTGGGAACAGATGCTGGAGATCTATCCGGCAAACCGGCAGGCGCAGGAAAGGCTCGGCGAGCTTGCAGACAAGCTTTCGGGCAGCAGAATCTGAAACTTTTCCCCTCCGGCATCCGTAAGGAGCCAGGAAAGCCCCAAACGATTTTCCCATTCATTGGCAGCACCTTCCCATGCTCGCATCAAGACCGGTCCGCACTTCCATGATTATTCTGCTCTCCATTCTCGTCCTGCTCCTGGCAGGTCTCGCCATCTGGACCAGGGCAAAGGCGCGCGACATCGAGGCACAGCACCCCGCGACGGGGGAAATGATCGATGTCGGCGGTTACAGCCTGCACGCCGTGCATGTTCCGCGCCCTTCCGGCGCCGACCTTCCTGCGCTGGTGTTCATTCACGGCGCCAGCGGCAACCTGCTTGATCAGCTGGTGCCGTTCCAGCCGGAGTTGGAAGGCCGCGCCGAGATGCTGTTCATTGACCGGCCCGGCCATGGCTGGTCCGAGCGCGGCGGTGCTGCCAACGACACGCCCGACGGCCAGGCCGCAGCCATCGCCCGCGCGATGCAGGCCAAGGGCATCTCCAGCGCCATCATCATCGGCCATTCCTTCGGCGGCGCCATAGCGGCGAGCTTTGCGCTCGCCCATCCCGAGATGACCGAGGGTCTGGTGTTCCTTGCACCTGCGACCCACGCCTGGCCCGGCGGCATTGCCTGGTATTATGGGCTGACCCGCACACCGGTGATCGGGCCACTGTTTGCCAACACCATTGCGCTACCGGCCGGACTGACCCGGCTTGAAAGCGGTTCGGCCTGTGTCTTTGCGCCCAATCCGAAACCCGATGACTATGTCAGCAAGACTGCACCGGCCCTTGTGCTTCGGCCCCAGGCTTTCCGCTTCAACGCCATCGACGTCGCCAATCTGAAACCCTATGTCACCCGCGTCGCATCGCGATATTCGGAGATTGCAAGCCCGACCGTGATCATCACCGGCGACAGTGATTCGGTCGTTCTTGCCCACATCCACTCCGAAGGCCTTGCCCGTGACATCGAGGGCTCGGAACTCGTCTGGATCCGCAATCTCGGCCACAAGCCCGACCATGTGACAACGGATCTTGCGGTCCGTGCCATTGAGAAGGTCGCAGGCCTTGAAGTCGACCTGAAGGCCGCAGCGGCACGGGCGGAAGCCTCCCTGGCAGAGGACAGCGCCGTCTGCCAAGGTTAGGCTTGTGCCGTCAGACTGATGAAGATGGCCTGCCGGTTCTCAGATGCCCGTCATCCCGTCGGAACCGATATAGGCGATACGCAGCATGTTGGTTGAGCCCGGCGTGCCAAGCGGCACACCGGCGGAGATGATTATACGGTCCCCTGGCTTCCCGAACTCCTCGCGGAAGGCAATCCGGCAGGCGCGATCCACCATGTCGTCGAGATCGGTGGCATCCTGGGTGACGACGCAATGCAGCCCCCAGACCACCGACAGCCGCCGTGCCGTCTGGATCACCGGTGAAAGCGCGATCACCGGCACCTGCGGCCGCTCACGCGCTGCACGCAGCCCGGTATTGCCCGAAGATGTGTAACAGACGATTGCCGACAGGTTCAGTGTCTCGGCAATCTGGCGTGCCGCCAGCGAGATCGCATCCGCACCGGTGGCGTCCGGCTGCGGGCGCTGGGAATAGATGATGCCGGGATAGTTCGGATCGCGCTCAACCTTGCGGGCAATCGAGGCCATGGTCTCGACAGCCTCGACCGGGTAGTCGCCGGCAGCCGACTCCGCCGACAGCATCACCGCATCGGCGCCTTCGAACACCGCCGTGGCAACGTCGGAGACTTCGGCGCGGGTCGGAACCGGTGCAGAGATCATCGATTCGAGCATCTGGGTGGCGACGACCACCGGCTTGCCTGCCTTCCGGCAGGCGCGGGTAAGCTGCTTCTGGATGCCGGGCACCGATTCGATCGGCATTTCCACGCCGAGATCGCCACGGGCAACCATCAGCGCATCGGACAATTCGATGATCTCGTCGATGCACTCAAGCGCCTGCGGCTTCTCGATCTTCGACATCAATCCGACCCGGCCGCGGGCGATCTTGCGCACCTCGGCGAGATCTTCCGGCCGCTGGATGAAGGACAGCGCCACCCAGTCGACATCGTTCACCGCGAGCACTGCGTCCAGGTCGCTGCGGTCCTTCTCGGTCAGCGCGCCCACACCGAGCGTGGTGTCCGGCAGGCTGACGCCTTTACGGTCGGAGATCTTGGTGCCGCTGACCACCTTGCAGACGATCGAGGTCTTGTTTGATTCGACCGCCAGCAGCTGCAACCGGCCATCGTCGATCAGCAGCCGGTGTCCGGGCTGAACCGCCTCGAGAATTTCCGGATGCGGCAGATAGACCCGGTTCACATCGCCCGGGAGGTCCTGGTCGTCCAGCGTGAAGGTCTGGCCAGGTTTCAGCGTCACCGATCCTTCGGCAAACTTGCCCACCCGCAGTTTCGGCCCCTGAAGATCGGCGAGGATGCCAATCGGGCGTCCACAGTTCTTCTCCACCGCCCGGATACGGCCGACCAGGGTGCGCATCAGCTCATGGCTCGAATGGCTCATGTTGATGCGGAACAGATCCGCACCTGCTTCATGGAGCTTCTGGATCATCGCCTCGTCCGACGACGCCGGTCCGAGCGTGGCGAGGATTTTTACATTGCGTAGGCGCTTCATCAATTCTGGCTTTCTGGCGCTTCCGGGGCATCCGATAACTGGACCATCCAGCTGCCTTGTCTCCCGGTATCGTACTCTTTGAACCCCACGCGCTGAAAACCACGGGCGAAACAATCCTCTACACCGACAATGCGGAATTCATTGTCGGCGACGCACATGTTGATGTCCCCCGCCCAGCGGCCACCGCCGCCGGCATCCTCGGCATAAAGATAGTAATATCGCGAGCCGAGCTGGCCCTCGATCAGGGTCGCGCAGGAATTGGCGGGAATCTGCCACCAGCCCTCGGTCACCCAGCCTTCCGCCGTGCGATAACCGATCGCGCCGCCGACCAGCGATTGAGTTCCGTTACAGACCCGGAAGTCAGCTCTCGCGTCCTGCGCCGAGGCGAGCATCATCGCTCCGGCAGTCAACGGAATGAGCGCAGCGAATCTGACGATGAGGAGATAGGCTTTTGGCAACTTGCGAAACAACAATTTCGGTCAGTCTCCACTCTCGATTTGTGCTTTGCTTTTTGCGCCGGGGGGCCATGAAAGTCAACGAAGGACGATAGACTAAAGTCAAGAACGCCGCCCGCCATGCCTCCGCATTCCATTCTTCCTCACAGACTGCATGATTCGGGCAGTTGCTCGTAGACCAAGCCTGTGCAATTGATCCCCAACCCCTCATACTTTTCAGATCCGGTTCCGAAATCCGTCATGCCAGGCTTCCAGCCATTTGAAATCCTTCCCGGCGATCCAAGCCACGCATTGGTAATCCTGGCCGACCACGCCATGAACCGGTTACCGGCCGAGTATGGCGATCTGGGATTGCCTGCCGAAGCATTCTCACGTCACATCGCCTACGACATCGGCGTTGAGGACGTGACCCGCAAACTCTCCGCCAGGCTGGGCGTTCCCGCAGTGCTGGGCTGCTTCTCCCGCCTGCTGATCGATCCCAACCGCGGTGAGGACGACCCGACCCTGATCATGAAGCTTTCAGACGGCATGGTGATTCCCGCAAACCATCCGCTCTCCGCCGGAGAACGCGAGCACCGTCTCAACCTGTTTCACCGGCCCTATCACGATGCCGTCGCGACCGTGATTTCCGAAACCTGGCGCAAGTCCGGCAAAGCGCCGCTGGTGATTTCGATCCACTCGTTCACCCATGCCTGGAAGGGCGTTCCCAGACCATGGCACGCAGGCGTTTTGTGGGACACGGATCCGCGTGCGGTGCGTCCACTGATCGATGCGCTGAGTATGGATCCGGCGCTGATCGTCGGCGACAACGAGCCCTATGACGGGGCACTCAGGGGCGACACCATGCACCGGCATTGCTCGATGACCGGCCTTCCCCATGCCCTGCTCGAGATTCGCCAGGACCTGATCGGCCATCCCGAAGGTGTCCAATCCTGGGTCGACCGGCTGGCGCCGATCCTCACGGATCTGACCGCACAGCCGGGCATCCACGAGGTCGAATTGCATGGTTCGCGGGTGGTGTGACGCGCGCCCGCCTCAGACCGGGATTATTCCCCGGGTATGGCGCAAACACCCTTGACCCGAAGCCTCGCTTTGGGCACTTGAAGCCTCACGAACATCACCCCTCGTTGTCCCTACAGGAGAGACCTCATGTCTGATGCCGGCGCAGTCGCCCGCGACCAGCTCCGTTCGATCGTCGAACGCATTGAACGGTTGGAAGAAGAAAAGAAGACCATTGCCGACGACATCAAGGATGTCTACGGCGAGGCAAAGGCCAACGGCTACGACGTCAAGGTGCTGCGCAAGGTCGTCGCCATCCGCAAGCAGGACCAGAACGACCGCCTAGAGCAGGAAGCGATTCTCGATACCTACCTGCATGCTTTGGGTATGGCGCCCGAGCCGGAAGACGCAATCTGACCGGACACGCCTCACTCCTGCGGGAGTGACAGGCCGTGAGACCTTCATGTAAATCCAAAAGCCGCGCATTGTCCGATGCGCGGCTTTCTTGTTTCTTTCCCAAGGGTAAGCCGGCAAGGCACACCGGGAAAAGCCGGACAGGAAATCAGGGTGCGGTACGGCGCAATCTGCGGCGGTACATGCCTCAGTCGCCGAATCGGGCCACCGTGATGAAGTTCACCGCCGATCCGGTGAACTGGCTGTGCGGAAGCTCTCCGCCATCAGGGGAAAATCCGTTTGCATAGACCACTTTGGGCGCTTCCCTCAGCTGCGCGCCGACAAACCTGCGCGGCTTTCCGGGTTCCGAAGCCATGGTCTTCATCCGGTCCTGGGCAAGGGCCCATTTCGAGATGATCCTGTCGGTCAGCATGGGTTCGGTACGGATCGAGCTGCGTTGCGGCTGCTCCGCGGCAATCGAGGCTGTCGGACGGGCGCCCTTGCGGGCGGAGGAGGCGCTTGTCGAAAGGCTGCCGACCCGACCGCCGCGCGAGACAGGCTCAAGCGAGGCCACCTCGATTTCCCGCGACGCGGTTACCGGAGCCCTGTCACCGGCGCGCTCTCCCGGCCTGCGGATCGGAAGCGGAATAAAGTCTTCCGCCGAGGGCAGAGTTGCAGCTGCTGCAACCGGCCCACCGTTCTGCGCGTCTGCGGCCCGGTCAACCAACGCGGCGGCAATCTGCAGATCTTCCGCGGCCTGTTCCGTGGTACCGACCTCCATGCGGGCCTTGATCAGGTTCGGTACCGGCAAGGCGGCCAATTCCACCGCTGCGGGTTGGGCTTCATTTGCAGGCTGGCTCGACCGTTCACTGAGCAGTTGCGGTATTGGCGCGCGAATCGAGGCCAGGTCGACAAGCCCGGACTGGGCTTCAGGCTCGAGCGCCGGGGCCGCAACCTCGGCATTTGCGGCGGCGGCAAACGCGTTGATTTCGCTCTGCGCCGGCAAAACGGGATTGGGCGGAGCAAGTGCCGCCACCACCACCGGCTGCGGCTCTTCGATGACCGGCCGCGCCACAGGAACCGGCGGCTGCAAAGGCAAGACCAGGGCAGTCTCCACGGCAGGCGCGACCTGCGCAGGTGCATCGAGAACCCCTGGCAGAGCGGCAACCTCCGTCTGTGGCGGAGCCGGGACCGGCTTCGGCGCAGATGCGACGGCATCTGGTTCTTCATCCTCGTCACCACCGCCAAACAGGGCGGCAAGCAGACCACCGGAACGTTTGCTGTTGCCGGAATCGCCGCTGCTGGTCGAGACGATGGCTCCGCCGCGCCTCTTGTAATCGGCAAGCGCGGTCTGGTAGCCGGGCAAAGGCTTTCCGTCCGGTGGCAGGTGCAGGGTCTTGCCATCCGGAAACAGCTTGACCAGTTCCGGCCTGCTCATCCGCGGCCATGCACGCACACCGGCAACATCGAGATGGACAAAGGGCGATCCGGATTTCGGATAATATCCAACCCCGCCGCCCTGCAGCTTCATGGCCGTGGCGCGAAGCTTGCTCAGGCTGACGCCGGGGATGTAGAAATCCATTGCCTTGCCGAGCGTGTGCTGGCTTTTCTTGGCTTGGCCGCCGCGTGTCCGCCGCAGCATGTCGTTGGTCGCCGGAGACCGGTAGGCAGACACGACATTGATGTAATCACGCGCGCCGACCTGCTGGTAGACCTCCCACACCAGATCGAACAGCCTCGGATCCATGTTCGTCGGCTCATTGCGCCGCCAATCCCTGAGGAACCGGTTGAGCTTGTTCAGCCCGGCCTTGTCGTAACGGCCATTGCGTTTGAAAACGATCTCGGCCTTTTCCTTGGTGTGGATGTAGTAGAGCTTGAGAGAACGGGTCTCGGCAAAGGCTTCAGGCGCGGCGGCAAATCCCGCACAGGACGCGATGACCGCGATCAGGAGGGCACGCAGCGTAGCGATGCGCGCGATGTGCCAAAAGCGCACATTGCTGCGACAAGCAGCCGTAGGCAGTACTGATACTGTTTTCAATGTCGCCAATGCTGTCCCCGGACGCCGGAAAACCGTTACAGATCACCATTTGGTGATCAAATGCGGTGACACAATGGCAACCGCTGCCACGCATCGCTGCAGGGACACTTATAGTGAATGATCACTTAACAGGGAATGAAGCAGATCAAACAGGCAACACTATTTTCCTTACCAGGTGGAAATCACCCGCTCACGCCGCCTCCTGATCCGGATCGTCCGGGTTGATCGCGTAGTCCTTGAGCTTCCGGTAGAGCGTCGAGCGGCCGATGCCGAGCCTGCGGGCAACCTCGCTCATCTGTCCGCGATAGAACGACAAGGCAAACCGGATCAGTTCCTCCTCGACTTCCGCAAGCCTCCGCACCTCGCCCTCCGGCGTCACGGCGTTCACCGCCGGCATGCCCGTGTCGACCGGAAAGCTCGGTTCGGCGAGAACCGGATCGGCAGTGGGGTCGGCGTGAGCGGCTTCTTCCCGCTGCGCCAGTCCCGGACCCTGAGGTGCCTGCAGAGACACAGCCTGGGTTTCGTCTCCGGCTTCCAGCCCATCAAGCTTGTAGCCGGGAATCTGCGCGGCAATCTGCGGGAACAGGTCGGCGGTCAGCGTTTCGCCGTCGCACAGCACGATGGCCCGGTGAATGGCGTTTTCAAGTTCGCGGATATTGCCGGGCCAGTCATGTGCGGTCAGCAGCGCCATCGCATCCGGAGCGATGCTCCGAATCCGCTTGCCGCCGATGGCACCCGCAAATCGCTCGGTGAAATGACGCACCAGCTGCGGAATGTCTTCCTTGCGCTTGCGCAGGGCCGGAACATGGATCGGGAAGACATTGAGCCGGTAGTAGAGATCTTCCCTGAAACGCCCAGCCTTGACCTCTTCGATCAGATCCTTGTTGGTCGCCGAAATCAGCCGGATGTCAACCTTCCTGGGCATCCGCGAACCGACGGTCTCGATCTCGCCCATCTGCACGGCGCGCAACAGCTTGACCTGGATTTCGAGTGGCAGTTCACCAACCTCGTCAAGGAAGAGGGTACCGCCATCAGCTTCGGTGAATTTGCCCGCATGGCGTTCGGTTGCGCCGGTGAACGCTCCCTTTTCGTGTCCGAAAAGAATGCTTTCGACAAGATTTTCGGGAATTGCCCCGCAATTAACGGTCACGAACGGTTTGTTGCGCCGGATGCTTTCGGACTGAATCGCATGGGCGATCATTTCTTTGCCGACACCCGACTCGCCTTCGAGAACCACCGGAATGGTCGACGCCGCAGCCCGCTTTCCAAGCGAGATCACCCGTTCCATGGCGGGGCTTGCCGCCACGATGCCATTGAAGCCGACGTGACGCGGCGAGGGAATTTGGGAGGAAGTGATCCGCGCGGCCTTCAGCGCGTTGCCAAGCGCCAGGGTCAGTCGTTCCGGCGATACCGGCTTGACGACAAAATCGAATGCACCTGCGCGCATCGCCTTGACCACGGTCTCGATACCGCCCTGCCCGGTCTGCACCACCACGGGAATGGTGTTGCCGACCGCCGAGAGCCGTTCCAGCACTTCGAGCCCGCCCATTTCCGGCATCATCAGATCGAGCACAACTGCCGCAAGTTCGTGATCGGGCTCCACCAGGCGGGCGAGAGCCGACCGGCCCTCGTTTGCCAGTTCGACCTCGTAGCCTGCTTTTTCCGCGGCCGCCTTGAGCAGGCGGCGCTGAACCGGGTCGTCATCAACTATCAGAATTCGTTTGGACACGGATCTCGTTTCCTCATTCCCGGTGGAGTCATCAAGGGGTCTGACCATCCCCGGACAATGGCAGCAAAGGCTGAAAAACGGATTTCGAGAAATGTTTGCATTTTAATCGTCGCTGCCGGTAAAACCGGGTGGCGCCTGGCCGGCGCCATTCGATGACCTATTTCCTCACGGGTCCGACACCGATCTTGAAAGAGAGTGCCCTGATGCCGAAATCAATTCTGGACCACGCACCCGTTCGCGCCCCCGCAACGGCACATGGCACGGATTCTCAGCTTGGGACCCTTCCGGGCTGGAACCTGAGCGACCTCTATCCCGGTCCGGAATCCGCGGAATTCAAGACCGACCTGGCCGCAGCCCGGACCGGCGCACAGGCCTTCGAGGCCCGATGGAAGGGAAAGATTGCCGAAGCCGCGGCGAACACCGGGGATGAAGGCCTTGGCGCGGTGATCGAAGCCTATGAGAAGCTTGAAGAACTGATGGGGCGGATCATTTCCTATGCCGGCCTGGCTTACTTCACCAACACCTCCGATCCCGCGATCGCCAAATTCTACGGCGATGTGCAAAGCACGATGACGGATATCAGCGCCCATCTTCTTTTCTTCGCGCTCGAACTCAACCGCATCGATGACACGCTGATCGAGGAGAGCCTCGGCAAGGACCCGCGCGCCGCCCGTTACACACCCTGGATCCATGATCTCAGGCTGGACAGGCCCTTCCAGCTCGAAGACCGGATAGAGCAGCTATTCCACGAAAAATCGATGACCGGGCACGCCGCCTGGAACCGGCTTTTCGATGAGACCATGAGCAGCCTCGAATTTACTATTGATGACCAGGCGCTGCCGCTAGAAGTGACGCTGTCTCTGCTGCAGGATGCCGATGGCGCCAGGCGCAAGAAGGCAGGCCTTGCTCTTGCCGAGACGTTCAAGGCAAATCTGCGCACCTTCACCCTGATCACCAACACGCTGGCCAAGGACAAGGAAATCTCCGACCGCTGGCGCGGCTTCGAGGACATCGCCGACAGCCGTCACCTGGCCAACCGGGTCGAGCGTCCCGTCGTCGATGCGCTGGCACAGGCGGTGCGCGAGGCCAGCCCCCGGCTGTCGCACCGCTACTACGCCATGAAGGCCTGCTGGCTCGGGCTCGACAAGCTCGAATTCTGGGATCGCAACGCACCTTTGCCCGAGACACCCCGCGAGACAATTGCCTGGGACGCGGCCAAGAACACGGTGCTTTCGGCCTATCACGGCTTTGCGCCCGAAATGGCCGACATTGCCCGCCGGTTCTTCGACCGCAGCTGGATCGACGCGCCGAGCCGTCCGGGCAAGATATCCGGTGCCTTCGCCCATCCCACGGTTCCGTCGGTGCACCCCTATGTGCTGGTCAATTACCTCGGCAAGCCGCGCGACGTGATGACGCTGGCGCACGAACTTGGCCACGGCGTGCATCAGGTGCTTGCCGGCGATCAGGGCGCGCTGATGTCGTCAACGCCCCTGACGCTGGCCGAAACGGCGTCCGTGTTCGGTGAGATGCTGACCTTCCGGGCCTTGCTGGCCCGCACCACCGACCGTCGCGAACGCAAGGCGATGCTGGCCCAGAAGGTCGAGGACATGATCAACACCGTGGTGCGCCAGATTGCCTTCTACGAATTCGAACGGCGTGTGCACACCGCTCGCCGGGAAGGCGAGCTGACCTCGGAGCAACTGGGCCGGCTCTGGCTCGACGTCCAGTCGGAAAGCCTCGGCCCGGCGGTGAACCTGTCGGAGGGGTACGAGACCTTCTGGGCCTATATCCCGCATTTCATTCACTCGCCGTTCTACGTCTACGCCTATGCCTTTGGCGATTGCCTCGTGAACTCGCTGTACTCGGTCTATGAGAAAACCCCCGACGGTTTCCGCGAACGCTATTTCGACATGCTCAAGGCCGGCGGGACCAAACACCACTCGGAACTTCTCGCTCCGTTCGGACTTGATGCATCGGATCCCGGGTTCTGGAACCAGGGTCTTTCGATGATAGAGGGAATGATCGACGAGCTCGAAGCCATGGATGGCTGACTTGTCTGATTTCGCTTTATTGTAACAGCGAAGTATGGTTTAGCCGCCGCTACCGCCGCAGATGGCTGCAGCGCCATTTTTGGAGCGAATGACATGTCCCAGCAGGATTATCCGGTTTACGCGGAAATCACCGGCCCAATCGTGATGATAGGGTTTGGGTCCATCGGCCGCGGCACGCTTCCGCTCATCGAGCGCCACTTCAAGTTCGACAAGAGCCGCATGGTGGTGATCGATCCGCGCGACGACGCCGGCGACATGGAAATCCTGGCCCAGCACGGCATCCGTCATATCAAGGCGCATGTGACAAAGGACAATTACAAGGAGCTGCTCAAGCCGCTCCTGACCGAAGGCGGCGGACAGGGTTTTTGCGTCAACCTTTCCGTCGACACCGGTTCGCTTGACCTGATGAAACTGTGCCGCAAGCTCGACGTGCTCTACATCGACACCGTGGTCGAGCCTTGGCTCGGCTTCTACTTCGACAAGAACATGAAGAACTCCGAGCGCACCAACTACGCGCTGCGCGAGACGGTTCGCCACGAGAAGAAGAAAAATCCCGGTGGCACCACCGCCGTGTCCACCTGCGGCGCCAATCCCGGAATGGTTTCCTGGTTCGTCAAGCAGGCGCTCGTCAACCTCGCCAATGATCTCGGCATCAAGTTCGACGAGCCCGGCCAGCATGATCGTGAGGCCTGGGCCAGGCTGATGAAGAAGGTCGGCGTCAAGGGCGTCCATATCGCCGAGCGCGACACCCAGCTGACCAAGCTGCCCAAGCCGCTCAACGTGTTCTGGAACACCTGGTCGGTGGAAGGCTTCATCTCGGAAGGACTTCAGCCGGCTGAACTCGGCTGGGGCACCCACGAGAACTGGATGCCGAAGAACGCCAAGAAGCACAAGAAGGGCTGCAAGGCGGCGATCTATCTCGAGCAGCCCGGCGCCAACACGAGGGTGAGAACCTGGTGCCCGACCCCCGGCCCGCAATATGGTTTTCTCGTCACCCACAACGAGTCGATCTCGATTGCTGACTATTTCACCGTCAGGAACAAGGACGGCGATGTCACCTACCGCCCGACCTGCCATTATGCCTACCATCCGGCCAATGATGCGGTGCTGTCGCTGCACGAGATGTTCGGCAACGGCGGCAACGCCCAGCCGGTCCTGCACGTGCTCGACGAGAACGAACTTGTCGAGGGCCTGGATGAACTGGGCGTGCTGCTCTACGGCCACGGCAAGAACGCCTACTGGTATGGCTCGCGCCTCTCGCTGGAAGAAACCCGCCGCCTCGCCCCCTACCAGAATGCCACCGGTTTGCAGGTAACATCCGCGGTGCTGGCCGGCATGGTCTGGGCACTCGAAAACCCGCAGGCCGGCATCGTCGAGGCGGATGAGGTCGACTACAAGCGCTGCCTTGAGGTTCAGTCGCCCTACCTGGGACCGGTGGAAGGCCACTACACCGACTGGACGCCGCTTGACGGTCGCCCGGGCCTGTTCCCGGAAGACATCGACAAGAACGATCCCTGGCAGTTCCGCAATGTGCTGGTGCACTGACACCACTCTAATCCCAGCTGTTCCGGCCGGCCGCAAGTCCGGCCGGCAAGTTGCTGCCTTGCTTTCAACACGCCGGCGCTGCATTCTTTCATAGATGGAATCATATTGATGACGGCTCGAGGGGAACACCGGATCATGAACCTGCATCGCATCATCGTCGTGGGCGCCCTTGCCGGGTTGCTCGCCGCCTGCCAGTCGGCCACCTATTCGCCGCGTCCCGTGGCGGTTCAGCCCCAGGGTATCGACGGCCAGTGGACCGATCCCAACGGCATCATCTCGAGCTTCTACAATGGCCGCTTCGAGACCCGCACGACCGACACCAATTCGCTGCTCGCGGAAGGTTCCTACCGCTACGTGTCGGACCAGATTGTCGAGATCGAATTGACCTCGCTCCTGCGTCAGACAACGTCGCGGGTCAATTGCGCGCTCGCCTCGCAGTCGCAGCTCAACTGCACCTCTTCGACAGGAGCCCAGTTCACACTGGTACGACGCGTCTAAGCAAGCACAGGCCTTTTTCATGACCAGCCATTTCGATGATCGCGAAACGCGCGCGCCGGACGTCCGTGAACAGGAAACCTTCGATGGGCTGAGGAAGCTGCTGACCGGCAGTCTCAAGCGGCTTCCGGCTCTTGCCTCATGGCTCGGCAACCCCGATCCCGCGAGCCTGGTCGATCGCGCCGCACTGGCAAGGCTTCCGGTCCTGCGCAAGCCCGACCTGATGCAGATGCAGGAAGCCAATCCCCCCTTTGGCGGTCTTGCCGATCCCGATGCGCTCAAGGGCAACCGCGTGTTCATGTCTCCCGGCCCGGTCTGGGAACCACAGGGCCTTGGTGTCGACCCGTGGGCCTCTGCCCGCGCCCTGTTTGCAGCCGGGTTTCGTTCGGGTGACCTGGTTCACAACAGCCTCGCCTATCACATGACCCCCGGCGGCTTCATTCTTGACGAAGGTGCACGGGCTTTGGGCTGCCTCGTGTTTCCCGCGGGCATCGGCAACACCGAAGCCCAACTTGACGCCGCTGTCCGGCTCAAGCCGTCGGGCTTCACCGGAACCCCTGATTATCTCAAGACCATTCTCGAGAAAGCCGACGAACTCGGCAGCGATCTGTCTTCAATCCGGCGCGCACTGGTGTCCGGCGGGGCATTGTTTCCGTCGCTGCGCCAGTATTACAGCGACCGAGGCGTTTCAGTGCTGCAGAGCTATGCGACCGCCGACCTCGGCGTGATCGCCTATGAGAGCGCGGACGCCAATGGCGCGCCGCATCCCGGCATGATCGTCAATGAGGACATGATCGTGGAAATCGTCCGGCCTGGTACCGGTGATCCCGTGCCCGAGGGCGAGGTCGGCGAACTCGTCGTCACCACCCTCAACCCAGGTTATCCGCTGGTCCGCTTCGGCACCGGTGACCTCTCGGCAATCTTGCCCGGAACATCGCCCTGCGGCCGCACCGGCCAGCGCATTCAGGGCTGGATGGGCCGCGCCGACCAGCGCACCAAGGTCAAGGGCATGTTCGTCGATCCCAAGCAGGTGGCCGAAATCCTCAAGGCACATCCCGAAATCTCCCGCGCCCGCCTCGTGGTCAGCCGCGCGGACGATACTGACGTGATGACCCTGCTGGTGGAGCCCGCAACTGGCGCCGCTCCTGCTGCGGACAAGATCGCGAAGACCCTGGCAGCCATCGCCAAGCTGCGCGGCACAGTGGAAATCGTGGCCCCGTCAAGTCTGCCAAACGACGGCAAGGTGATTGCCGACGAACGCGACTACTCGGCCTGAATCCAGCCAAATCTTCCGCACGGCAGCATCGGGCACTTGAAGTTCCAAGCCGATAGTGAAACCATCACTTCAAGCCTGCCGTGGGTAACCGCGAAGACGGTATTCTGGCACGCCTTGAGCTGCGAAACAGGGAGTTCTCAATGAACAGATTCATCAAGCACGCGTTGTTGTCGGTCTCGGCCCTCGGGTTGAGTTCAGGCGTGGCATTTGCCGATTACACGCTCAACATCCTGCACATCAACGATCTGCACTCACGCATCGAGTCGATCAACAGGTTCGATTCGACCTGCTCCTCCGAGGACGAGACGGAAGGCAAGTGCTTTGGCGGCATCGCCCGCGTCAAGACCAAGATCGACGAACGCCGCGACGCATTGACCGGCGAGGGCGCCAATGTGCTGGTGCTTGATGCCGGTGACCAGTTCCAGGGCTCGCTGTTCTACTCGACCTACAAGGGCAAGGCCGCGGCAGAATTCATGAACGGCATCGGCTTTGACGCCATGGCCGTCGGCAACCATGAGTTCGACGATGGCCCCGAAGGCCTGCGCGATTTCATCGACATGGTCGAGTTCCCGGTCATCTCCGGCAACACCATCAGCGGCGCCAATTCGGTGCTCGGTGACCGGATCAAGCCCTACATCATCAAGGAAATCGGCGGCGAGAAGATCGCGCTGCTCTCCGTGCTTGCTGCGGACACCGTTGAAACTTCCTCTCCCGGCCCCTCGGTTCTCATCCTCGATGAAATCGACTACCTGAAGGGCGCCGTTGCTCAGATCGAGGAAGAGGGCATCAACAAGATCGTGCTGGTGTCCCATGTGGGCCTCCCCAAGGATCAGCAGATTGCGGCGCAGGTCGACGGGATCGACGTCATCGTCGGCGGTCACAGCCACACGCTTCTGTCGAACACCGACGACGGCGCTGCCGGCCCCTACCCGACAATGGTCAACAATCCCTCGGGCGTCGCCGTACCGATCGTCCAGGCCTACGCCTATTCCAAGTATCTCGGCGAAGTGAAAGTGACCTTCGATGATACCGGCAAGGTCGTCACCGCCGAAGGCGATCCGCACCTGCTCGATGCCAGCGTCACTCCCGACGAGGCTTTCGCGGCACGCGTCAGCGAGCTCGGCGCCCCGATCGAAGAACTCAAGACCAAGGTGGTTTCCGCGTCCACTGCGGATATCGACGGAAGCCGCGATACCTGCCGCGCCGGCGAATGCGAAATGGGCAACCTCGTCACCGACGCCATGCTCGACCGCGTTGGCGATCAGGGCGTGACCATTGCCATCCAGAACGGCGGCGGCCTGCGTGCATCGATCGACACCGGCGAGATCACCATGGGTGAAGTGCTCACCGTGCTGCCCTTCCAGAACACCCTGGCGACCTTCGAGCTCAAGGGCTCCGACGTGGTCGCGGCACTCGAAAACGGCGTCGGCCAGGTCGAGGAAGGCGCCGGCCGCTTTCCCCAGGTCGCAGGCCTTCGCTATAGCTTCGACAAGACCGCCGAACCCGGTTCGCGCATCACCTCGGTCGAGGTCAAGCAGGGCGATGGTTTCGCGCCGATCGACCCGGAAGCCGTCTACATGGTGGCAACCAACAACTACATGCGTGGTGGTGGTGATGGTTACGCAGTGTTCAAGTCCGGCGGCATGAATGCCTATGACTACGGCCCGGGCCTTGAGCAGGTGGTTGCCGATTATCTGGCCAAGAACAATCCTTACACGCCATTCACCGAAGGCCGTGTGATGGCTGCTGCGGAAAAGCCGATGGAAGAAGCCGCGCCCGCAGCCGCGGAAGCTGCTCCTGCGGCTGAAGCAGTTACGATGCCCGAGCCCCTGCCCGGTTTCAAGGATCTGACCACTTCGGCGCCGATGATTTCCGAAGAAGCCGCGCCGAGCGAGGAAACGGCCGCTGAAACCGCCGCGATGCCCGGCAAGCAGCATGTCATCGCCGCCGGCGACACACTGTGGGATCTCGCGAGAACCTATTACGGCGACGCCACCATGTGGACCAAGATCGCCGAAGCCAATCCTTCGGCCACGGCCAAGGATCTGGTGGTTGGCGAGACCCTGTCGATCCCGGCCGAGTAGGCTTTTGTCCCGACCAAACAACAAGGGCCCGGATCTCCGGGCCCTTTTTATATGCTCAAAGATCAATATACGCCTGCCCGATGATTGATTTGTCGGCTTCCATCGCTATGTTCCGTCCCAACGATTGTGCACTGCCGAGAAAACAGAGAATTGGACGCGACCTTGAACACTCATGCGATTATGTCCGACGAGACCAGCCGGGCCATTGGCGAGCTTCCGGCGCAACACCCGCCGGTAAAAATCCAGAAGATTGGCGTTCTCATCGTCAACCTCGGCACGCCCGATGGCACCGACTTCACCTCGATGCGCCGTTATCTCAAGGAATTCCTCACCGACAGGCGCGTGATCGAATGGTCGCGCTTCCTCTGGTACCCGATCCTGTTCGGCATTGTTCTCAACACCCGCCCGGGCCGCGTCGGCAAGGCCTACGAGGAGATCTGGAACAAGGATCTCGATGAGAGCTATCTGAGAACCTACACGCGCAACCAGTCCGACAAGCTCGGCGCCGTCCTTGCCTCCCATCCTTCGGTCATGGTCGACTGGGCGATGCGTTACGGCCAGCCTTCCATCCCGGACAAGCTCAACGCGCTCAAGGATGCCGGCTGCGACCGCATCGTTTTGTTCCCGCTCTATCCGCAATATGCAGCGGCGACCACGGCGACGGTCAACGACAAGGCGTTCCAGGCCATGATGGACATGCGCTGGCAGCCGGCGCTCAGGACCGTGCCGCCCTATCACGACGATCCCGCCTATATCGAGGCGATCGCAAAGTCGATCGAGACCCATCTCGCGGGGCTCGATTGGGAACCGGAAATCGTGCTCGCCTCGTTCCACGGAATTCCGCAGTCCTACTTCCTCAAGGGTGACCCCTATCACTGCCAGTGCCTGAAGACGGCGCGGCTGGTGCGTGAACGGCTGGGCTGGTCCAAGGAGAAGCTGATGCCCACCTTCCAGTCCCGCTTCGGACCGGAAGAATGGCTGCAGCCCTACACCGACAAGACCGTCGAGAAGCTTGCCAAGGACGGTGTCAAGCGCATTGCCGTGATCAACCCTGGCTTCGTTTCCGATTGCCTTGAAACGCTCGAGGAAATCGCCGGCGAAGCAGGCGAGATCTTCCACGAGAACGGCGGCGAGCAGTTCACCCACATCCCATGTCTCAACGACAGCGATGGCGGCATGCAGGTGCTCGAAACCATCGTCCGCCGGGAGCTTCAGGGCTGGGTCTGAAGCCGGGTGCCTGTCGGCTGCCACGGTTCCGACGCGCAAACCGGCAGGCAAGATAATCGCCCTGGAAGATTGCAAGCCTTGACAAGACCCACTACCTGTTTTGGCGTGGCTGCAGCAACCGCCACGCCGGATCAGGGCAGAGGAGGTCTACGGGCATGTTGGGACTGGACATCACGGTCATCGTCGTCGTTGTCATTGCGATCCTGGTTCTGTTTTCAGGAATCAAGACCGTACCGCAGGGCTTTGCCTTCACCGTCGAGCGTTTCGGGCGTTACACAAGGACGCTGACGCCGGGCCTGAACATCATCGTTCCCTTCGTCGACCGCATCGGCCGCAAGATCAACATCATGGAGCAGGTGCTCGACATTCCCACCCAGGAAGTCATCACCCGCGACAACGCCTCCGTGTCCGCCGATGCCGTGTCCTTCTACCAGGTGCTCAACGCGGCGGAAGCGGCCTACCAGGTATCGGATCTCGAACAGGCGCTGCTCAACCTGACCATGACCAACATCCGCTCGGTGATGGGCTCCATGGATCTTGACGAGCTGTTGTCCAACCGCGACGCCATCAATGACCGCTTGCTGCGCGTCGTCGACCAGGCCGCCGCGCCCTGGGGCATCAAGATCACCCGCGTCGAGATCAAGGATATTGCGCCTCCGCTCGATCTGGTCGAGGCCATGGGCCGTCAGATGAAGGCCGAGCGTGAGAAACGCGCCGATGTGCTTGAAGCCGAAGGCTCGCGAAACGCGCAGATCCTGCGTGCCGAAGGCGCCAAGCAATCCGCCATTCTCGAGGCGGAAGGCCGGCGCGACGCAGCATTCCGGGATGCCGAAGCCCGTGAACGCCTGGCGGAAGCCGAAGCCAAGGCGACGCAGATGCTGTCGACCGCCATTGCCGAGGGCGATATCACCGCAATCAACTATTTCGTCGCGCAGAAATACACCGAAGCGCTGGGCCAGATTGCATCGGCACCCAACCAGAAGGTGATCCTGATGCCGCTGGAAGCCTCCTCGCTGATCGGCTCTCTGGGCGGGATCGGCGCGATCGCGCAGGAAGTGTTCGGCAAGGATGGCGGCGATGGCGCCACGCCGGTTGCAAGGCGCACGCCCGGCCAGCCGCCACGCCAGCCGCGCTCGACGACAACACCGGGATATCCTGCCGCTCCGCAGGGAGACCAGGAAACATGATCGCCAGCATCGTCGCCGAGCTCGGTCCGTGGAGCTGGTGGATCATCGGACTGGTCTTTCTCGGCCTCGAGATCCTGATCCCCGGTGTCTTCCTGCTCTGGGTCGGACTGGCGGCCATGGTGGTCGGCGTCCTGTCGTTCCCGCTCTGGGGCACCGCTTTCTGGGGGTGGCAGGTCCAGCTGGTCGTCTTTGCCGCCCTCGCCCTCGCTTTCGCCATGATCGGCCGCCGCATCTCCGCTTCCAGCGCGGAAAGCGATCAGCCCATGCTCAACCGCCGCGTCGAAGGACTGGTAGGCCGCACCGCAACACTGGAAGACCCGATTTCCGAAGGCAAGGGCCGGATCCGGCTCGATGACACGACCTGGATCGTTCAGGGCCCCGACTTGCCGGCCGGCACGCGGGTCCGCATCACCACGGCTCAGGCCGGCGGGCTTACTGTCGAACGGGCCTGATCAGGCGACGCCGATCCTCAACAGATCGTGGAAATGGACGATGCCGATCGGTGACAGGTTCTGGTCGGTCACCATCAACGCGCCAATCGAATTCTTGTTCAGAATCGCCATCGCGGTGCTGGCCAGCGCGGTCGGCGCGATCGTCTTGGGCTGGCTCGTCATGATCGCATCAATCGGCTGATCGACCAGGTTGCGGCCCAGATTGCGGGCCACATCGCCATCCGTGACGATGCCGATAAGGCGTCCGTCCGGCCCCGTTACCCCGACACAGCCGAACTTGCGCTGTGACAGCGTCATGATCGCCTCTGGCGCCGGTGTTCCCGACGGAACCAGCGGAACCGAATCGCCGATGTGCATGACATCGGCCACATGCGCCAGCGTCGCACCGAGTTTCCCGCCCGGATGGAACGTGTGAAAATCGCCCGCGGTAAATCCCTTGGCTTCGAGCAGGGCAACCGCAAGCGCATCGCCAAGCGCCAGTTGCATGAGTGTCGAGGTTGTGGGCGCAAGCCCGTGCGGACAGGCCTCCTGCTCGCGCGGCAGCAGCAGCACGATGTCCGCCTCCCGCCCGAGCGCGGAATCCGCGCCTGCCGTAAAGGCGATGAGCGGAATTCCGAAGCGGCGCGAATAGGCCAGAATGCCCTTCAACTCGGCACTTTCACCTGACCACGACAGCACGATGATTGCATCGTCCTTGGCAATCATGCCCAGGTCGCCGTGATTGGCTTCCGCGGGGTGGACGAAATGCGCCGGCGTCCCGGTGGAAGCCATTGTCGCCGCGATCTTCGCACCGATATGGCCGCTCTTGCCGACGCCGGTCACGATGACCCGTCCGGAGATCACTCCAAGGGTTTCGACCGCCCTGGCGAAAGCTTCAGCCAATCCGTTATCGAGCGAAACAGCAAGCGCCTCGAGCCCGGCTTTCTCGGTCTGGATGGTGCGAACGGCCGAGGCCAGGATCTCGGTGTTCGTAAAGTCTGGCAGGATCTTCTTCATCTGGCCCGAATACCCCTTAGCCGCTTGCGTGTCCATCAACCACATCAGTGATCAGCAAAGCTGCCGATCGAAACCTTGCGTTAACCACAAGTGTTTACGCTTTGACAAGATTTGGACAAGTCCGGAACCCGACACGCATGCGCAACCGCATCAAGACGGCACAAACTCGACTGGCGGTTGGTCGCAACGGCTTTCGGGTCAGCGTGTCGGCAATCTGTGTCCTGTCGGCACTCTCTCCGGCCGCATCGCAGACATTTGGAAATCAAGGTGCCTCGGAATCACCCTATCAGTTGCGCGGCACCACCGGCAGCAGCGTCACAGGTACGGCCAATGCGGCCTCGACGCTTTACGGGGCCCTCCCTGCGGCCCGCCCGACGGGCGCCATATCATCATCCGGGGTCGGCGATGCGGGGAGCCTGGGCGCAACCAGCGCACGGCCGACCGGCGCGGGCGGGTTTGACGCAAATGCATCGTCGGAAGATCTGACCGGATCCATCGGCTCTCCGACAGGTCTCAGCCAGGCCGATCAGGATTATGCTGCCAGCCTTGCCCGCCAGAACGAACGTGTGGGCACCATCGACGGCCTGCCACTGGATTCCTCGTCGGGTGCAGCCGAATTGCCGGGATTTGCCATCGGAACTCTGACCCTGCGCCCGACGCTCGACCAGCGCATCATCCGCGAAGCCGTGCGTTTCGGAACCTCGAAAACAAGCCGCACCTACAGCCAGACCAGCCTGTCCGGAACCCTTCAATCCGACTGGTCGCGTCATCAATTGAGCATCGACGGAACCGGAACCTGGCAGGAAAACATTTCCGGGACCGGCACCGAATCCCCGAGCGCCGACATCAACGCGCGGCTCGATCTCGATCTGGTCAACGACATCACGGCACGCCTCGGCGCAGGATACAGCTATTCTCAGGAAAGCCGCACAGACCCCAACGCCATATCAGGCGCGTCCACACAGTCCGGCATTCACGAATTGCGGGCCAGCATTGGCCTTCAGAAGAACCTTGGGCTTCTGCGCGGAACCACGGGGCTCGAAGTCACCCGCAGGATGTACGGAAACGCCACGCTGCCAGACGGCACCAGCATTTCCGCCGACGACCGCGACACGCTCGGGGCAAATCTGACCGGCCGCATCGGCTATGAACTGTCGCCAGCACTGGTGCCATTTCTGGAAGCATCGATCGGCCGGGAGAAGTACGACCAGCGAGTCGATTCAACCGGCGCCGAACGCTCTTCCAACACCTATGCCGTCCGCGCCGGGGCAGAAGTCGACCTAGGCGAAAAGCTTTCGGGCGAATTTGCCGCCGGCTATGTCTTCCGCACCCTGGACGATAACAATCTGGCGGATATCTCCGGCTTGAGTGCGAACGGGGAGCTCAACTGGTCCCCGGCACGTGGAACCGACGTCAATTTCGGGCTGGCCACCACCCTCGAATCGGCCACCATTGCCGGACAATCGGGCGCCATCGTCTATGAGCTTGATTCGACCCTGACCCAGCAGATCCGCAGCGACGTGGTCGCCCGGCTGGGCGCAACCGCGAGCTATCGCGACTACGACAGCGGAAGCGGCCGCTCCAACCAGCGCAGCTACGGCGCATCGGTCGGCCTGACCTGGAGCGTCAACCGCTATCTCGATCTGGAAGCCGACGCCAGCTACGAGCGGACCGAGGAACCTGGCGCGACCGATGAGGAAACCACCCGCATCGGGCTTGGTCTCAAGCTTCGGCGGTAGCAACTGGCGGGATCAATGAACCCCGCCTGCTCCCGACACCTCTTCCATGCTGCATTCAGACCCTTGAGATCAGGGCCTTCAACTCTGCGGCCACATCCGGCTTGATGTCTTCCCGGTCTAGCGCAAAGGCGACATTGGCCAGAATGAAGCCGGCCTTGGAGCCGCAGTCATAGGTTTCACCGCCAAATGTATAGGCCGAGAACGGCTGCTGGTCCGCCAGTTTCAGCATCGCATCCGTCACCTGGATTTCATTGCCGGCACCACGTTCCTGTTTCGACAGGATATCGAAGATCTCCGGCTGCAGGATGTAGCGCCCGTTGATGTAGAAGTTTGACGGCGCGGTGCCTTCAGCCGGCTTTTCCACCATCTCGGTGATGCGGAAGCCGCCGTCCAGCGTCTCGCCCTTGCCGACGATGCCGTACTTGTGCGCCAGCGCCGGATCGCATTCCGCGACCGCGACAATGTTGCCTCCGACCTTCTCGTAAAGGTCCACCATGCCGGACAGGCAGCCGACGCTGTCGCGCATCACCATGTCCGGGAGCAACAGGGCAAACGGTTCGTCCCCGACGATATCGCGGGCACACCAGACCGCGTGCCCCAGACCCAGCGGGGCCTGCTGCCGGGTAAAACTGGTGGCCCCCGCTGTCGGCAGCATGTCTTCCAAGGATTTCAACTCCACCGTCTTGCCGCGCGCCCGCAAGGTCTCTTCGAGCTCGGGCTGGATATCGAAATGGTCCTCGATGACGGATTTGTTGCGGCCGGTGACGAACACGAAGTGTTCGATGCCGGCAGCCATGGCCTCTTCGACAACATACTGAACCACTGGCTTGTCGACGACGGTCAGCATCTCCTTCGGCACGGCCTTGGTTGCGGGAAGAAACCGGGTCCCGAGGCCTGCAACTGGCAAGACGGCTTTTCTGACTTTACGTATTTTCGTCATCTATTTTCCTCATTCTTCATAAATGATCTTCCCGGTGCATCCCGGCGCTTGCTGGCCAATACGCACCATTTGTTAGGAAGAGGCAAACGCCGAGACCGGGGCATGCAACATGGTAAACGATTTGTTGACGGCTGGGGTGATAGGATCGTCAATCAGTCACCCGCAATTGCCCTAAACCACAGGATGCTTGGAATATGATCCGATCACCCAGGAAATTTGTTCGCGCCGCCAGCCTTTTCCTCCTTGCCGGTGTTTTTGCCCCGATGTCCGCAAAGGCCGATGCCGGCTTCCAGAAATGGGTCTCGGGCTTCTACAGCACCGCCGCCAAGGAAGGCATTTCGCGCTCGACCTACGAGACAGCATTTAGGGGCGTGACCGCTCCAGATCCAGTGGTGCTCGAAAAAGCTCGTTATCAGCCCGAATTCACCACCAAGGTCTGGGACTATCTCGATTCCCGTGTAAACCCCTATACCATTGCCAAGGGACGCGAGATGGGCGCCAAGCACGCCAGGACACTGTCTGCCCTTGAGCGCCATTTCGGGGTGGAGGCATCGGTTCTGCTGGCGATATGGTCGATGGAATCCAATTACGGGGAAATCCTTACCAAGACCGATCGTCTGCATTACGTGCCCCAGGCGCTTGCAACCCTCGCCTATGCCGATCGGAAGCGGGCAAAGTTCGCACGCCAACAGCTTGTTGCGGCCCTGAAGATCCTCCAGTCGGGGGACGTCACCACCAGGGAAATGACCGGGTCCTGGGCAGGCGCCATGGGTCACACCCAGTTCATTCCGACCAGCTATCTTGCCTACGCAATCGATGCAGACGGCAATGGACATCGCGACATCTGGAACTCGATCCCCGATGCGCTGGCCACGGCGGCAAACCTTCTCAAGAAGAACGGCTGGCGCACCGGCGAAACCTGGGGTTATGAGGCCATAGCTCCGCGTGGCGGCGCCAAGTACGATGGCCAGACCAAGACCCTGTCGCAATGGGCGGCCCTTGGTTTCGCGCGGCCCGGCGGCAAGGGTTTTCCGGTAGGCGACCGCCGTGCCGAACTCAAGATGCCAGGCGGTGCCAATGGCCCTGCCTTCCTGATGACGAAGAACTTCTTTGTCATCAAGCGCTACAACAATTCCGATTCTTACGCTCTCGGCGTGGGTGTTCTGGCTGACGAGATTGCCGGATTTGGCGGTGTTGACCAGCGCTGGCCACGGCCCGCGGGCACCCTCGATGTGAAGGAAAAGTTCGAGTTGCAGACCCGGCTCAAGCAACTGGGATATTATGACGGCGAAATCGACGGCAATTTCGGTTCCGGATCCCGCGCTGCCATAGCGGCGTTCCAGTCGAGGGCCGGGTTGACCGGCGAGGCGATTCCATCGCAGAAGATACTCGACGCGATCCGCCGCTACTGACGACCGGCGCGCGGCTTGAACCAACGGGGCAAACTGCCCAGCAGGAGATGATTTCCGCGTGTTCCACCGCCTGAACTTGTTGCGCAAGACAGTTGTTGTACTCGCTGCTGCGGTAACGGGTATGGCTGCGCTGCATCTGGTGGAACCTGCGGCAGCGCAGGAACGCGTTGAACGGAAATCCATTCTGCAGCTGCTGTTTGGCGGCGGAAACTCGAGCAAGTCCGAGGCTCCGCAGCCCGAGCGGACCAGCCGTGTCAAGAGATCCGAACCTCGCAGCGCGGCCCCTGCGCCAGAACCGGTCGTTGAAAAGCTCGAGAACGCCCGCAAGATCCTCCTCGTCGGGGACTTCCTCGCCGGCGGCACGGCGGACGGGCTGAGCGCGGCCTTTGCCCAGGCTCCGGGGGTGGTCGTGGTCGACCGCTCCAACGGCTCCTCCGGCCTGGTCCGCGACGACTATTATGATTGGCCCGGAGAGGCGCGCGGTATCGTGGAAGAGGTCCAGCCCTCGATCATCGTGGTGCAGCTCGGCTCCAACGACCGCCAGCAGATGCTGGTCAATGGCGAACGGGAAGCAGTCCGCTCCCCCAACTGGCTCGCCGAGTACGAACGGCGCACCCGCTCACTCATCGATGCATTGGGAGGCCGCAACACCCCGCTTTTGTGGATTGGTCTGCCGGCCTTCAAGTCACCTTCGATGAGCACAGACATGGTTGCGCTCAACAGCGTCTTCCGTGCCCAGATTGAAAAGGCAGGCGGCGAATTCATCGATATCTGGGACGGATTTGTCGATGAAGATGGCAAGTTCATCTTCACTGGATCCGACATCAACGGACAACAGGTCAGGCTTCGCGGATCAGATGGCATCAACGTGACTGCAGCCGGCCGCCGCAAGATCGCGTTTTATGCAGAGAAGTCGATCAGAAGACTGTTGGGCGATGCCGCAGCTGAAGGTGTCTCCTCGATCGATTCAGCCAGTTTTCCGGAGATCTTCATGCCTCCGGCACCCGGGGAGAACGCCGCGGCGGTGATGCGGACAATGCCGGTAGCCATGACCGATCCGGCACTCGACGGCGGTTCGGCACTGCTCGGTGAAATGCCCTCGACCACGGGGCTTGTACGTTCGCCCCGCGATCAACTGGTGCTCGACGGCACCCTGCCCGAACCGCCACAGGGGCGCGTCGACAACTTCGCCTGGCCGCGAACCGACCCCTGAGCGTTTCTCCGCAATCGCCTGCCCAGCTGCGGACCCCGCATGACGCCCGAATTCACAAAAGAACAGCGCCTGACGCTCTCACGCAAAGCGCCCGGACCGTCTCCGGCCGGGCGCTTCGTGGTATTCAGTGTTTGCGGGGTCAGCGCGGCAGGTCGGTGGCGCCCATCAGACTCAGATCGATTTCCCGCGCGGCCTGACGTCCCTCGCGGATAGCCCAGACCACCAGGCTCTGACCCCGGCGCACATCGCCTGCAGCCCAGAGCTTGTCGACGGAAGTCCGGTAGTCTTTCTCGTTGGCGGCAACGTTGGTCGAGCCGCGCCTGTCGGTGTCCATCGACAGGCGGTCGCCCAGATCGCTGACCACACCCGTGTCGAGAACTCCGCGGAAGCCAATCGCCACGAACACCAGGTCCGCCTTGATGACGAATTCGGTGCCCGCCACAGGCTTGCGCTTTTCATCCACCTGGCAGCATTTGACGCCGGCCAGGATGCCGTTCTCACCCACCAGCTCCAGCGTCCCGACCTGGAATTCGCGAACGGCGCCTTCTGCCTGTGAGGACGATGTGCGCATCTTCGTTGCCCAGTAGGGCCAGACAGCGAGCTTGTCTTCCTTCTCCGGCGGCTGAGGCCGGATGTCGAGCTGTGTAACCTTGACCGCGCCCTGGCGGAAGGCAGTGCCGACACAGTCGGACGCGGTATCGCCGCCGCCGATTACGACCACATGCTTGCCCCCGGCAAGCACCGGATCCGACGGCCAGCCGATATTGTCGATGCTCTCGCGCGCAACGCGCTTGTTCTGCTGCACCAGGTAAGGCATCGCATCATGCACGCCGACCAGGTCGGCACCCGGAATGCCCACATCACGCGGCTTCTCCGAACCGCCGGTGTATAGCACCGCGTCGTAGGTTCCGAGCAGCTCTTCCATGCTCTTGTCGACGCCGACATTGACGTTGCAGAAGAAGGTGACGCCCTCGCCTTCCATCTGCTCGATCCTGCGGTCGATGAAGTGCTTTTCCATCTTGAAGTCAGGAATGCCGTAGCGCAGCAGGCCGCCGGGGCGGCTTTCGCGCTCATAAACATGCACTTCGTGCCCGACGCGACCGAGCTGCTGCGCGGCAGCCATACCTGCAGGTCCAGATCCGATGATTGCCACCTTTTTGCCGGTCTTGGCCGTCACCGGCTGCGGCACGATGAAGCCCATCTCGTAGGCCTTGTCGGCAATCGCCTGTTCCACCGTCTTGATCGTGACCGGCGCGTCCTCGAGGTTGAGTGTGCAGGCTTCCTCGCAAGGCGCCGGGCAAATGCGGCCGGTGAATTCGGGGAAGTTGTTGGTCGAATGCAGGTTGCGGATCGCCTCTTCCCAGTTGTTGTTGTAGACCAGATCGTTCCAGTCGGGGATCTGGTTGTGCACCGGACACCCGGTCGGACCATGGCAATAGGGGATGCCGCAATCCATACAGCGCGCCGCCTGCTTCTGGACCTCCTGGTCGCTCATCCGGATGGTGAACTCGCGGAAATGGCGAATCCGGTCAGACGCCGGCTGATACTTCGCCGTCTGCCGGTCGATTTCGAGAAAACCCGTTACCTTACCCATAGTCTACTCCCTCACCGGATGACGACCGCAGTCCCCGATGCTGATACCATCAGCATCGAACCACTGGATCCGGTTGAAATATTTTCGTAGTCGAGATCGATGCCAATGACGGCATTCGCACCCAGTTTCCGCGCTTCGTCCTGCATCTCGTCAAGCGCGATTTCCCGTGCTTCGCGCAGTGCCTTCTCGTAGGCGCCCGAGCGTCCGCCTACAATGTCGCGAATGCCGGCGAAGATATCGCGGAAGATATTGGTGCCAAGAATGGCCTCGCCTGTGACGATGCCTCTGTACTCGGTGATCTCCCGGCCTTCGATCGTGTTTGTGGTTGATGTGATCATCGAACTCACTCCGCCGCCACGCCCATGCGCATCCGTTCCATGTCCTCAAGCGCGCGGCGATACTCGACCGGCATCACCTTGCGGAACTTGGGACGATAGTCCGCCCAGTTGTCGAGGATCTCCTTGGCGCGGGTCGACCCGGTGTAGTGCATGTGGTTGGAGATCAGCTGGAACAGCCGCTCCTCGTCATGCCGGGTCATGTCGCCCGAAACGTCCACCCGGCCCTTGTGTGCCAGATCGCCACCATGGTGATGCAGCTTCTCGAGGATATCGTCCTCCTCGGGAACCGGCTCGAGCTCGACCATCGCCATGTTGCAGCGGCTGGCAAAATCGCCGGCCTCGTCAAGCACATAGGCAACGCCGCCCGACATGCCGGCTGCAAAGTTGCGGCCGGTCTCACCGATCACGACCACCAGACCGCCGGTCATGTATTCGCAGCCATGGTCGCCCACGCCTTCGACCACCGCGATGGCGCCCGAGTTGCGCACGGCAAAGCGCTCGCCGGCAACGCCGCGGAAGTAGCACTCGCCCTCGATCGCACCGTAGAGCACGGTGTTGCCGACGATGATCGAGTTTTCCGCGGTGATCGATGAGTTCTCCGGCGGGCGTACGATGATGCAGCCGCCCGAAAGCCCCTTGCCGACATAGTCGTTGGCGTCGCCGGACAGATCGAAGGTCACACCATGAGCGAGGAAAGCACCGAAAGACTGTCCCGCGGTTCCCGAGAGCTTGACCGAGATGGTGTCCTCCGGAAGGCCCTTGTGGCCGTACCGCTTGGCAACTTCACCCGAGAGCATCGCACCGGCCGAACGGTCGACATTCTTGATATCAACGTCGAACTCGACCTTTTCCTTGTTTTCAAGCGCAGGCATTGCCTTCTCGATCAGTCTCCTGTCGAGAATATCCGCGATCGGGTGGTTCTGCCGTTCGGTCCAGTAGATCTTTTCCTTCGGCGCATCGGGCTTGTAGAAGATCCTGCTGAAATCGAGACCCTTGGCCTTCCAGTGTTCGATCATGCCATCCTTGGCCAGCAGTTCCGACTGGCCGATGATCTCGTCGAGATTGCGATAGCCCATCGCAGCCAGCCATTCGCGCACTTCTTCCGCGATGAAGAAGAAGTAGTTGACCACATGCTCGGGCGTGCCCTTGAAGCGCTTGCGCAGAACCGGATCCTGCGTCGCCACGCCCACCGGACAGGTGTTGAGATGGCACTTGCGCATCATGATGCAGCCCGCGGCAATCAGCGGAGCGGTGGAGAAGCCGAATTCATCGGCTCCGAGCAACGCGCCGACAATCACGTCGCGGCCGGTCTTGAGCCCGCCATCGACCTGCAGCGCGATGCGCGACCGCAGGCCGTTGAGCACCAGCGTCTGGTGGGTTTCGGCCAGGCCGATTTCCCAAGGGCTGCCGGCATGCTTGAGCGAGGTCAGCGGTGATGCGCCGGTGCCGCCGTCATAGCCGGAGATCGTGATGTGGTCGGCACGCGCCTTGGCCACACCGGCCGCAACCGTTCCGACGCCGACTTCCGATACCAGCTTGACCGAGATATCGGCCTCCGGGTTGACGTTCTTCAGATCGAAGATCAGCTGCGCCAGGTCCTCGATCGAATAGATGTCATGGTGCGGCGGCGGCGAAATCAGGCCGACGCCAGGTGTGGAATGCCGGGTCTTGGCAATCGTCGCATCGACCTTGTGGCCGGGCAACTGGCCGCCCTCGCCGGGCTTGGCGCCCTGTGCGACCTTGATCTGAATCATGTCGGCATTGACCAGGTATTCCGTGGTCACGCCGAACCGGCCCGAGGCCACCTGCTTGATCGCCGAGCGCTCCGGATTGCGGCCGCCGCCGTAAAGAGGCAGGTAGCGGTCCGGCTCCTCGCCGCCCTCGCCGGTGTTCGACTTGCCGCCGATCTGGTTCATCGCGATCGCCAGCGTCGTATGCGCTTCCCGGCTGATCGATCCGAACGACATGGCGCCGGTTGAAAACCGCTTGACGATATCCGCAGCGGGCTCGACTTCATCAAGAGGTACCGGATTGCGCCCTGCGGCCTCCGCCGTGCGGATATCGAACAGGCCGCGAATGGCGTTCATCCTGAGCGTCGAGCGGTTGACCATCTCGGCGAATTCCCGGTAGCGGTCCTGGGCATTGCCGCGCACGGCATGCTGCAGCGTGGCCACCGCATCGGGTGTCCATGCATGTTCCTCGCCACGTATCCGGTAGGCGTATTCTCCGCCCACTTCCAGCGAAGTGGCAAGCACCGGATCGTTGGAAAATGCCAGGCGGTGACGTTCGGCGGTCTCGGATGCGACTTCATCGAGCCCGACGCCTTCGATCGTGGTCGCGGTGCCGGTGAAATAGGTGTTGACGAAATCACTCGACAGCCCGATCGCGTCAAAGATCTGCGCGCCGCAATAGGACTGGTAGGTCGAAATCCCCATCTTCGACATCACCTTGAGGATGCCCTTGCCAATCGCCTTGATGTAGCGCGAGACAACCTCGTACTGGTCGACTTCCGGCGGAAACTCGCCGCGCTTGTGCATGTCGAGCAGAGTGTCGAACGCCAGATAGGGGTTGATCGCCTCGGCGCCATAGCCCGCCAGGCACGCAAAGTGATGCACTTCGCGCGGCTCGCCGGATTCCACCACCAGGCCCACGGACGTGCGCAGACCCTTGCGGATCAGGTGATGATGCACGGCTGCGGTCGCCAGCAGCGCCGGAATTGCGATCCGGTCCGGGCCGATCTGCCGATCCGACAGGATGATGATGTTGTAACCGCCGGTGACGGCTTCTTCTGCCCGGTCGCAAAGACGCTCCAGCGCCGCCTTCATGCCGTCCGAGCCCTTGTCGCTCGAATAGGTGAAGTCCAGCGTCTTGGTGTCGAAGCGGTCCTCGGTATGACCGATCGAGCGGATCTTCTCGAGATCGCCATTGGTCAGGATCGGCTGTCGCACCTCGAGCCGCTTCTTCTTTGCCGCACCCTTGTGGTCAAGGATGTTTGGCCGCGGCCCGATGAAGGAGACCAGGCTCATCACCAGCTCTTCGCGGATCGGGTCGATCGGCGGGTTGGTCACCTGGGCAAAGTTCTGCTTGAAATAGGTGTAGAGCAGCTTCGACTTCTGCGACATGGCGGAAATCGGCGTATCGGTGCCCATCGAGCCGATGGCTTCCTGCCCGGTGGTCGCCATCGGCGCCATCAGGATCTTGGTATCTTCCTGCGAATAACCGAAGGCCTGCTGACGGTCGAGCAGCGAAACATCCTTGCGCAGCGCCCGCGGTTCGACCGGCTTGAGGTCTTCCAGGATGAGCTGGGTGCGTTCCAGCCATTCCCGGTAGGGATCCTTGGCGGCCAGCCGCGACTTGACTTCCTCGTCGGAAATGATCCGGCCTTCTTCCATGTCGATCAGCAGCATCTTGCCGGGCTGCAACCGCCACTTCGCGACAATCGTGCTTTCATCAACCGGCAGCACCCCGGCCTCGGACGCCATGATCACCCGGTCATCGCTGGTGACGATATAGCGTGCGGGCCTGAGCCCGTTGCGGTCAAGCGTGGCGCCGATCTGGCGGCCATCAGTGAACGCGACGGCGGCAGGACCATCCCACGGCTCCATCAGCGCCGCGTGGTACTCGTAGAATGCCTTTCGCTCGGCGCTCATCAGCGAGTTGCCGGCCCACGCTTCCGGGATCAGCATCATTACCGCGTGGGCCATCGAATAGCCGCCGCGGATCAGGAATTCGAGCGCGTTGTCGAAGCAGGCCGTATCCGACTGCCCCTCGTAGGAGATCGGCCAGAGCTTGGAGATATCGTCGCCGAACAGCGGCGAGGACACCGACGCCTGCCGTGCCGCCATCCAGTTGACGTTGCCGCGCAGCGTGTTGATCTCGCCATTGTGCGCGACCATCCGGTAGGGATGGGCAAGTCTCCAGGACGGGAATGTGTTGGTTGAGAACCGCTGGTGCACCAGGGCAACCGCGGATTCAAAACGCGGGTCGCTCAGATCCTTGTAATAGGCACCGACCTGGTAGGCCAGAAACATGCCCTTGTAGACGATCGTCTGGGTCGAAAGCGAGACAAAGTAGAAGTCCTTGTCACCGTTTTCGGCTTCGTGGTGAACCCGGTTGGAAATCACCTTGCGGAGCACGAACAGCTGGCGTTCGAAGGACTGCTGATCCTCGACGCCCTCGCCGCGGCCGATGAAGACCTGGACATGCCGGGGTTCCGTCGCGGCGATTTCCGGTGCCTTCGACAAGGATGAATTGTCCACCGGCACCTCGCGGAAACCGATCAGGACCTGGCCTTCGGCGGCAACGACATCAGCGATGATCTTTTTGAAGTGATCGCGCTGGGTTTCGTCCTGTGGCATGAAGACGAAGCCGACCGCGTAGTCGCCGGGCGCGGGCAGGGTGAGGCCCTGCGCGGCGAGCTCCTCGCGAAACAGCCGGTCGGGAATCTGCACAAGCAGCCCCGCGCCGTCGCCCATCAGGGGATCGGCGCCGACAGCGCCGCGATGCGTCAGGTTTTCGAGCATGAACAGGCCATCACGCACGATCTGGTGCGACTTCTGACCCTTCATGTGCGCAACAAACCCGACGCCGCAGGCATCATGCTCGTTGCGCGGATCGTAAAGACCCTGTTTGGGCGGCAATCCAAAGGTATGCGCGGTGGCCGGCTTGGTTTCGGCACGAGCCTCACAAGCGGTAACGTCCGTCACAGATGGTAAAAGGTCTGCCATCTTCATTCCTCCTTCAAAGCCGCCGTGGCGGTTGATCCCGGCTCATCGTTCGCCCCCGCCGGGTGCGGCGACGCTTCACGTTCCGGATACTTTTATCGTCTGGCCTTGCGCGCCTGTAAGGCTTCACCCGGTGTGCGCGGGCGCGCGGCGTGGTTTTGTATCATGAAGGGGCAGTACGGTCACGTTCCACCGATGGATCGCAAATAGCGACTGCCACCGCCAGCCCCTTGCATCCGCCCTGGTCAATATCGGCCCTGACAGACACAAATAGGACAGCAAGGCTGTCCTATTTCGGATGTTCTATGACAGAATGCGGACCTCAGCGCAAGATAGAGACCTTAAAAAACCTTTGACAGACGACCGTAAATGACCTCTGCGACAAAATGCGCGCAACAATATTGCGCATCGAGGCCTTTTGCCGCCTTTTTGCTGTTGTCAGCACGGAATCAGTGGTGATCGACCTTCCCGGTGCCGGGAAGCCTGGCTGGCGCCGATCAACCGACTTCGGCTTACACGCCCTTTGAAAGCCGAAAAAATCATGCGATAGCCGCATCAATGAAAGCTACCGGAGTCCCCATCTCATGATCTTCACCTCGGACAACTGGGCTGGCGCCCACCCGGCCGTCGCAGCCTCGCTGACAGCCCATTCCAGCGGCTTTGCCCCCGCTTACGGTGCGAGCGATCTGGACCGCAAGGTCGAGAAGACATTCAACGAGGTGTTCGGGCAGGAAGTTGCGGTTTTCTTCGTGGGCACCGGAACCGCCGCCAATTCGCTGGCGCTGTCGGCGATCAACCTTCCCGGCGGCGTGTCGTTCTGCCACCGGGAAGCGCATGTCATCGCCGATGAGTGCGGCGCACCGGAATTCTTCAGCCATGGCTCGAGGCTCGTTCCCGTGGATGGGCCGGAGGGCAAGATGGATCCGGCAACGCTGGAAACGGAAATCGCCCGTTTCCCGGCCGGTTTCGTCCATGCCGGCCAGCCCATGGCCATCACCCTGACCCAGGCAACAGAAGCCGGAACCGTCTATACGCCGGACGAGATCCGCGCGATTTCAAGGATTGCCAAGGCCCACGGCCTGCCGCTGCACATGGATGGCGCCCGTTTTGCCAACGCGCTGGTGGCGCTCGACCTCACACCTGCACAGATGACATCTGAACTTGGCGTGGATATCGTTTCCTTTGGCGGCACCAAGAACGGTTGCTGGTGTGCCGAGGCGCTTGTCTTCCTCAATACTGATATGGCCAGACAGGCTCCCTTCATTCGCAAGCGGGCAGCCCACCTGTTTTCCAAGAGCCGGTTCATAGCCGCCCAGTTCGATGCCTATTTCGAAAATGGCCTCTGGCTCGAGACCGCCCGCCACGCCAATGCCATGTCTGCGCGTCTGCAGGCCGGGATTGGAAACTCCGACAATGCGCGACTAGCCTGGCAAAGCCCGGCCAATGAAACCTTTCCGATCGTCTCCAAGGCGCTCGCCGCCGACCTCGCCAAGAAAGGCGCGATGTTCTACGAATGGTCGGCGCCACGCTCCGCCGCCCACCTGGTCGGGCCCGGAGAAACCATGCTGCGCCTGGTGACCAGCTTCGCCACCACTCAGGATCACGTCGACCAGTTTGTCGACCTCTTGGGCTAAGCCCGGTCAAAGCCACGCAAAACCGCAAGTCGAAAGAATAGACAGCATCACGCCTGGCTCACGGCCAAGTGATGCCGGATAACGTGCGCTTGATTTCCAAGTGATGCGACAATTCGTCATGGTTCTCCTGCCGGACACGAAAAGTCCGGGAATGGTTTTGAAACATCCAAGGAGAACACCATGTCGCACAAAGCACTTATCGGCGCTTCCACTCTGGCCGGCGCAGTAGCGATGGCCATTTCGGGCGCAACTTTCCTCGCATCGACCCAGGGCGCAGCAGCCGCAACTGAGAAGTGCTATGGCGTTGCCATGGCCGGCAAGAATGACTGCGCAGCCGGCCCCGGCACCACTTGTGCAGGCACCTCGAAGGTCGACTTCCAGGGCAACGCCTGGAAAACCGTCGATGCAGGCACCTGCACCACGATGAGCGTTGAAGGCGGCCGCATGGGCTCGCTCGAGCCGCTCGACCGCGATCTTCCGGCCTGATCCGAAATCATCTGGAAAACGGGAAACACGAAATGACACAGTCCGCCCCCAAACCGCCGATTGTTGAAAACTCGCGTTTTCCGTCCGGCCCTCTCCCGCCTCGTGCGGGAGCGGGTCTGAAGACCGACCACGTCGATTCCATTCTCGCCGACGACTACAGGATAGGGTTTCTTGAAGTTCACGCGGAGAACTACATGGGCGAAGGCGGTCCCGCCCATCGCGCGCTTGCCGCGATCCGTAGCGAATTCCCGCTCTCCATTCACGGAGTAGGCCTCTCGATCGGGTCCGAAGAGGGCATCGACACGGCACATCTGGAACGCCTTGCCCGCGTCGTCGACCGCTACCAGCCCAGCATGGTCTCCGAACACTTGGCCTGGTCGAGCCATGATGCAGGCTATTTCAATGATCTCCTGCCGGTTCCCTACGACCGGCAGACGCTTGATCGTGTCGTCGCCCATATCAGCCAGATCCAGGACCGGCTCAGGCGCCCGATCCTGCTCGAAAACCCGTCCACCTACGTGGCCTTCGAGCAGTCGACGATGAGCGAGACCGATTTCATCCGCGAGATCGCCCAGAAATCCGGCTGCGGGCTGCTGCTCGACATCAACAATGTCTTTGTCTCCGCCACCAACCACGGCTGGAAGCCGATGAACTACCTGCGCGACTTCCCGCTGGAACTGGTGGAAGAAATCCACCTCGCCGGTCATGCCGAGGATGTCGACGACGAGGGTGATCTCATCCTGATCGACGCCCATGACCGCCCCGTTGCCGATGCAGTCTGGAAACTCTACGAGACTGTCATCTGTCAGGCCGGCGCCCTGCCGACGCTGATTGAATGGGACAATGATGTTCCCGAATGGCCGGTGCTGCGCCGCGAAGCCCGTCTCGCCGATGCCATTCTCGACCGGCTCGGACCGGCCTCGCTGCTCGGATCCCGTCATGCCGCGGAATGAACCAATGGTCGGCTCCGGCCAGCACGATTTCGGTGCGGCGCTTCTCGACCCTGACCTGCCGTTGCCCGAAGGCATTACCGGTCCGGACGGCAAGAAGGCCGCCAGACGTTTTGCCATTTACAGAAACAATGTCACCGTCAGCCTGATTGACGCCCTTGCAGGCATATTCCCCGCGCTCCAGCGTCTGGTCGGCGAGACGTTCTTTCGTGACATGGCCCGGCTGTACCTTGTCCAGGAGCCGCCGCGGTCTCCGGTCATTTTCGAGTATGGCGGCGGCTTTGCGGATTTTCTAAGCCAATTCGAGCCGCTCGCCGCGTATCCCTACCTGCCGGATGTGGCCCGGTTGGAACGGGCATGGCTTGATGCCTTTCATGCAGCCGACGCCGATCCACTGCACCCCGGCAGCCTCGGTGCCATTCCGCCCGAACGCCTGGCTGACACGACCTTCACCCCCCACCCGGCAACCCGGATCGTGCAGAGCCGGTTTGCAGCGGTCTCGATCTTCTCGGCAAGTCGCGAGGAGCGAACACTTGATGGGATCCGGCCAGCCAACGCCGAAGACGGGTTGATCACGCGACCGGCCTATTCCGTCGAGGTCCGCCAGCTGCCCGCAGGTGCCGCCGATTTCTTCCTGGCGCTGATTTCGGGCGCCACCCTCGGGGAGGCAGCTGATTCAACTATCGCGCGATATCCGGAGTTCGACCTTCCATCAGCCATTTCAGCCATGCTCGAGGCCGGCGTATTTTCCGCCTGTTGGTTCGGCGAGCCAAATTCGGAGGACCCTTCATGACATCGACAATCGACTTCCTTACCGGTCTCCATGCCCGTGTTTTTGCCGGGATTGAGCGTCTCGGCGACAGCTGGCTGCTTGGCCTGATCGCACGGTTCGCCTTCGCCGCGGTGTTGTGGAACTACTTCCTCCACTCGGCAAACACTAAGGTCGGAGACGGACTGCTGGGATTTTTCTCGATCTCGCCGGGTGCCTACTACCAGATCGCCCTGCCGGCGGTGGAAGCTGCCGGAGGCGATGTCAGCGCCGTTCCGTTCTTTCCCTGGGGCCTGCTAGTGGTCATGGGCACCTATGCGGAGTTCATCCTGCCGCTTCTCGTTGTCATCGGTCTGTTTTCACGCCTGGCCGCACTTGGCATGGTTGGCTTCATTGCGGTGCAGACATTCGTCGACATCACCGTGCATCAGATTGGCGCCGAAAGTATCGGAACCTTGTTTGACCGTTTTCCCGATGCCATCATTGCCGATCAGCGGCTTTTGTGGCTGGTGCCGCTTGCCGTCATCATCATCAAGGGCCCGGGACTGCTCTCCGTAGACGCATGGCTCAGCCGCGCACGCGGCGGCAAGCCACATTACGCTCCCGCGTAAACTCCAGCAGCCTGAATTGCTGCAGGCTGCAGACCGAAAAAATGGCGCTCAGTCTCCTGAGCGCCACGAAACCTGTTCCATCTGGGGGAATGGATCAGGCCTGTTTGGCTTCGATCTGCTTCGGGTTTCCGCCAGCATCCTTGCTGATTGCAATCCGCCTCGGCTTCATTGCCTCGGGGATTTCCCGCACCAGATCCACATGCAGCAGACCGTTGCGCAGCGATGCGCCGGTGACCTCGACATGATCGGCGAGCTGGAAGCGGCGCTCGAATGCGCGCTTGGCGATCCCGCGATACAGGAACTCCGTACCTTCGGACGAAGTGTCTTCGGCCTTCTCGCCCTTGACCGTCAGCACGTGTTCGCGTGCCTCGATCGAGATCTCGGTTTCATCGAAACCTGCAACCGCCATGGTGATGCGGTAGGTGGTTTCGCCGGTCCGCTCGATATTGTAGGGCGGATAGGATTGTGACTGGTCGGCGGGAGCAAGGCTGTCGAGCATCGTCAACAGCTTGTCGAAACCGACCGTCGAACGGTAGAGTGGTGAAAAATCAACGTGACGCATGGGTGTCCTCCTTCAGAGCGACTTGAGTTTGCGTTGTGGCCACTGGTCTGCCCCGCATTGGGCGGCATTCCGGCCAGCAGACCCGGTATCCGGCGCCTGCAGGACCAATGTGGGAACTCCGTTGAACCGGTTCAAGACCTTCCACCGAGCCCAATCCGCCACGACCCAGGCCGTGAACGCACAATGAACAGCCCGTTCGGCCCGCATTCAGTAGCGGATCGCTATCCTCGCCCCATCAGACACGCAAGGTCTGAACCGCCGGGAACATCCCGTCCCCTCTGTTCCGGGCATCTGGCCGGGGTTGTCCGCAGGGCCGCCCCGGCCTTTTTGCGTCTCGTGACCTTTTCCTTTTGACCAAACAGGGGCGAAGCACTAATCGAAAGCACCATGAGTGACGATACTCCCCTGCTGATTGAGACCGAAGGCAACCCGTTGCCCGGCAATCATGTCGCCGGCTGGTTCGAAGGATCCGGCGGCAAGAGGCTGCGCTATGCCATCTTCAAGTCCGACGTGCCTGTCGCGCGCGGCACGGTCGTTCTGCTGCAGGGACGCAATGAATGCATCGAAAAATACTATGAAACCATCCGGCATTTCACCGGCCGCGGTCTCTGGGTCGCAACCTTTGACTGGCGGGGCCAGGGACGGTCCGACCGACTGGTGAAAAATCCGCTGCGCGGGCATGTGCGCCGTTTCCGAGACTTTGAAGCGGACCTGTCGGGGTTTCTGGAATCCATCGTGCTGCCCGAAACACGGCTGCCTTTCTGCCTCGTCGCCCATTCCATGGGCGCGCTGGTCGCACTTTCCATGGCGCCGCAACTGTCGAACCGGATAGAGCGCATGGTCCTGACAGCTCCCTTCATTGAGCTGTCAAATCAGCCTCTGCCGACCTGGAGCCTGCGCATGATGACCAGGCTGATGCGCATGATCGGGTTGGGCTGGGTTGGTTCGGGCAGAGACAGCTTTCCAAGACCATTCGACGGCAATCCTCTCACGACCGATATCGAACGGTTTGCACGCAACCGGGCGCTCTACACCAGCCATCCCGAACTCAGGCTCGGTCCACCAAGCCTTGGCTGGATCAGCGAGATGCTCAACGCGATCGATCGCGTCACCAGGTTCGAGCATCTTGACCGGATCAAGGTCCCGACCTTGCTGATCGGTGCCGGCAATGACCGCATCGTTGCACCGCAGGCCATAGAAAACCTTGGCAACCGCTTCCGTGCCGGTCGGGCAATCGTGATCGATGGCGCCCGCCATGAGCTGCTGCAGGAAGCTGATCGCTACCGCATCCCGACCCTGGCTGCCATCGATGCCTTCATCCCGCCGGACCAGGCATCGGACGCACCGGCCGCCGTCAGTTCCGGTTGAGCAGGTCCAGAACCGTTTCATGCAGGGCGGCGGAACCGCTGGCCACGATCGTGCCGCCCATTTCCGGACGACCACCGCTCCAGGTCGTCATCACGCCGCCCGCCTCCTCGACCAGCGGGATCAGCCCGCCAACGTCATAGGCCTTGAGATCGGCTTCGACGACGAGATCGATGTAGCCGGACGCCACCATCGCATAGGCGTAGCAATCGCATCCGTACCGGGCCAATCGGACGCTGTCCTCGACCCGCTTGTAGCGCGGTTCATGCGCCTCGGAGAAGATCTTCGGCGAAGTCGTCATCATGATCGCCTGATCGAGGGGCACACCCTGCCGGGTGCTCAGCCGGGACGTCGTCCCGTTTCGCCTGACCATCGCCTCGCCCGGCCTGGCGATGAAGCGTTCCCCGGTGAAAGGCTGGTCCATCATCCCCATCACCGCCTTGCCCTTGTGATAAAGACCCACCAGTGTGCCCCAGACCGGCAGTCCGGAAATGAAGGCCCTTGTTCCATCGATCGGATCGATCACCCAGACATAGTCCCGGTCCAGTCCGACATCGCCATGCTCTTCGCCGAGTATCCCGTGATCGGGAAACCTCTCGGCGATGATCTGCCGGATCGCCTTTTCGGCGGCCCTGTCGGCTTCGGTGACCGGGTCGAACCCGGCCGCATGCTTGTTGTCGATCGCGACCGGCATCCGAAACCGGGGCAGCGTTTCCGCAGCAGCCGCTTCGGCAATGGCGTCAAGAACAGTGATGTCGGGAAGCATTGGATATTCCATGAAACGCAGAGGGTGTCTGGGCCCAAGGGCCCGCTTTGAAGGCACTCCTGGCCGGGCTTGACCGGAAATGCAAGTTCAGGCCGGAGTTCGGATGAGTTGTTTCGCACGCGCACAAAGAACAAGGCGCCAGCCATTGACATTTGTGCGTTGCAGCATTAGGCTTTTCTATACAGTCTCTGACTGTAAATGCCCTCCTTGGGCGTTTCCTCCCTAGATTTCACCGCGCCCACAAGCGCGGTTTTTTTTGACCCGTCTCGCCGGTCCGGGCAAGAGCCGAGGATGTCCCGGACCGCAACATGTGTTACTCCGCAGCCAACCGGTCTTCCGACAAGCCTTCTCGGACATGGTCCATCATCTGGCCGGCGAATTCTGTCAAATCGGCCTTGAGCACATCAAAGCCGGAGGTTTTCTCGAGCCTTGCCTCGTCAACATAAAGCCCCCGGTTCACTTCAATCTGCAGCGCATGCAACCCGCGTGAAGGCCGCCCGTAGTGCTCGGTGATGAAACCACCGGCATAGGGCTTGTTGCGCACCACGTGGTAGCCGAGCCCCGACAGGAACGACACCGCGGCGCGCGACAGGTCATGTGCCGCGCTCGCCCCGTAACGGTCGCCGATGATGATGTCGGGTCTGCGGCTGCCACCTGCCACACGGACACTGGCCGGCATCGAATGGCAGTCGATCAGGATCGCCTTGCCGAACTGGACATGAGTCTGCGCGATCATCCGGCGCAGGCTGGCGTGATAGGGGCGGTAGACCCGCTCGATGCGCGAAAGCCCCTCTTCCACGCTCAGCCGTCCCCGGTAGATATCCATGTTTTCCGCCACCAGGCGCGGAATTGTTCCCAGACCGCCGGCAACCCGCATCGACCCGATATTGGCAAACGGCGGCAGCGGGCCGTCGAACATCCGCGGATCGAGTTCATAGGGTTCGCGATTGACATCAAGCCAGGCGCGCGGGAATTGCGCCGCCAGCAAAGGCGCGCCCAGTTGAACTACCCCGGCAAACAACTCATCGACGAAATGATCTTCCGACCTCCGTATCGACAAGCGGTCAAGCCGCGATGACTGGACGAATGGTTCGGGGTAGATCCGGCCTGAATGCGGAGAATTGAACACGAAGGGTTCTGTCTGCTGCACGGGGCGATGTATCTCGAAGGGAGCGACCATTGTTGAACCCGCATCCGGCGTGCCGCCCGTGGCGGGCCTGTCGGCTTCCTGCATATCTGTCCCTTTGCCCCTGCAACTGCCCCGTTCACATTGCCAGTTGCCCCGACGGCTGTCCAGTCCGCCACAAACGCATCGCAAAATCGTCACGATTCACCTGATGTTTACTGGACTGCTCCATAGATGGACGAGATAGAGCTCGAAGAGCACGCTGACAGGTTTGGAAAAAGAATGACCCCGAAAATTCTCCTTGCGGAAGACGACAATGATATGCGCCGGTTCCTGGTCAAGGCTCTGGAAAAAGCCGGTTACGAGGTTCGTTCCTTTGACAATGGCGCCAGCGCCTATGACCGCCTGCGCGAAGAGCCCTTCTCGCTGCTCCTGACCGATATCGTCATGCCGGAAATGGACGGGATCGAACTGGCCCGCCGCGCCACCGAGCTCGATCCGGATCTCAAGGTCATGTTCATCACCGGCTTTGCCGCCGTTGCGCTGAACCCCGACTCGAAGGCGCCCAAGGACGCCAAGGTCCTGTCCAAGCCCTTCCACCTCCGCGACCTGGTCGACGAGGTCAACAAGATGATTCTCGCGGCCTGATCAAACAGCCCCGCCTGTCACACCCCTGCTGGCGAACCGGTCTTGAAACCCGGGCATGTCTGTCCGGGTTTTGCCGTTCCGGGCGGGATTGTCCGCCCCTCCGGCGGGCCTCTGCGCCGGTTCGGCAGACAGCCCGAAAAAACGCAATAATTGCGTATTGACGCCGCAGGGGTTTCTGTGGTGTATGCGGCCCATCGGATGGGCGTATAGCTCAGCGGGAGAGCACTACATTGACATTGTAGGGGTCACAGGTTCAATCCCTGTTACGCCCACCATTCGATCTCCACAAAATCATAGTGTTTCTGATTTCCGGAAATGCAAGGCCTGCTTCTCCTGCAGCCGCTCGCAATCAGCCTCGCGGGAACATGTTTCGTCCGTTTCCACCCGTTGGTTTGCCCCATCCACCGCCATTGGCGGTCGAAATCGTGATTTCATCGCCGGACTCGATCACAAGACCGCTGACAAAGGCGTAGTTTTCGCTTGATCCATCACTGCGTGTGACCGCAATCGCATTGGTGCCACCGTTTTCGCCGCCGTTCAGGCCCCAGACGGGAACCCGGTTGCGGCTGTAGCCGCCCGCAAGCACGGTGCGTCCGCGCGGCTTGTAGGAAACCGACAGGCCCTTGCCGCCGGCATGTTGACCATGTCCGTCAGCGCTTTCGTTGAGCCGCTTGTAGCCGACATCGATGCCGTAGCGGGTCTCGCAGATCTCGACCGGGCAGTTGAAGGTCTCGCCATGGCTGGCCGAATACATCGCGTCCAGCCCGTCACGCTCGGCTGTCGCGCCCCAGCCACCCATTTGCGGCTCGACCATGGTGAAACGGCGGCCGGTGTCGGGGTGGTCGCCCGCCAGAAGCGTTCCGCAGATCGAGGCGAAATGGCCGGCCGGCATCCGCTCGGGCAGCGCCCGCGCCATGCATTGCCATAGCATGTCGTAGAGCCGGATGCGGGTTTCGAAATAATAGCCATGCGGCGCGGTGCCGGTGGCATGGAAGATGGTGCCCTCCCGGGTGATCACCTTCAACGGCCTGAACGAACCCGCATTGGCCGCGAGCGTCGGATCCGACAGGGCCCGGAAGATCATCTGCGAGGAGATCACCGCCCCGTCGCGGCTGGTGTTGTAGGGTGCCGCCCGCTGGTCCGGATTGCCCGAAAGGTCCACCGTGAACGTGTCGTCGGTGATCCGGATCTCGGCCTGCCAGTGCGCGCCATCATCCTGTTCCTCCTCGATCCGAAAGGTGCCCTTCGGCAACAGCGCCAGGCCGGCGCGGGCGCGCCGCTCGCCCTCCTCGAACAGGTTTTCGAGCGCTGTCTTGAAAGTGTCGAGGCCATAGGTCTCCACCAGTTGCGCTACACGGGATGAAGCCCTGCGGCTGGCAGCCACCTGCGCCCAGAGATCGCCGCGCACGAAATCCGGCAAGCGCGAATTGGCCATGATGATGTCGAACACCGGCTGCAACAATTCGCCCCCGTCGAACAGGCGCACCGCCGGCAGCCGCAGGCCTTCCTGGAAGATCTCGCTCGCCGTGGTCGACATCGATCCCGGTGTCATGCCGCCGATATCGTTCCAGTGCGCGATCGAGGCCGTCCATGCGACGAGTTCACTTTTTGCAAACACCGGCATGGCGATCACCACGTCGTTGAGATGCGTCACCCCGCCATAGGACGGATCATTGGTGACGAAGAGATCGCCCTCGCGCACATTGCTTGCACCTTCGATTTCGAGGATGCGCTTGACCGCCTTGTCGAGCACGCCGACAAAGGTGGGAATGCCCGCGCCCGATGACACCAGTTCGCCCCGGGCGTCGGTGATGCCGGTGCCGACATCGAGCACCTCGTAGATGATCGGGCTCATCGCCGTCTTCTTCAGCACGGCAAACATCTCGTCCGCCGCCGCCGTCAGCCCGGCCTGGATCACGCTGAAGGTGATCGGATCATGCACGGGCCCTGTCATGCGGGAGCCACATGAAGATCGCGTGGAAGCGACGACAGGATCTCGGGGCCGTCGGCGCGCAGGATGACGATGTCCTCGAGCCGGAGGCCGAAGCGGCCGGGAAGATAGATCCCGGGCTCAATGGAGAACACCATCCCCTCGTCGAGCACGGACTGTGACGTCGATGTCAGATAAGGCGGCTCGTGCACCTCGATGCCCAACCCGTGGCCGAGCCTATGAACGAAATACTCGCCATAGCCGGCCCCGGCGATGACATTGCGCGCCGCCGCATCCACATCCATGGCCTTGACGCCCGGGCGTGCCGCAGCCAGTGCGGCTGAGACCGCGCGTTCGACAATGGCATGCACCTCGTCATAACCTTCCGGCGCGTGCCCGATGACCGCCATGCGGGTCATGTCGCTCGGGAACCCGTCCTTGCGGCCACCGATGTCGATGACCACGGCATCGCCGGCCTGGAGCTTGCGGTTGCCGGTGGCATGGTGCGGAAAAGCGCCGTTCGGGCCTGAACCGACGATGGTGAATTCCGGCTTTGCGCCATGCTTGCCGAACTCGGCACGGATGACGTCGGCAATCTCCAGCTCGCTGACACCCGGTTTCAGAGCTGCAAGGCCGGCCTGCATGGCGCGATCGTCGATAAGCGCGTTTTCCTTGAGCTTCGCATACTCGCCGGCATCCTTGCGCATGCGCAGCGCACCGACCGTATCGAGGGTAAAATCGTGACGGGCTCCGGGCAGTGCGCCCAACACCAGAAGCGCGAAGTCGGCGCGCATGGTTTCGTCAAGAACCACCTTGACGGCTCCCTTTGCTCCGATGCGGTTGAGCGCCTGCTTCAGCGCCGCATCCGGCCCGTTCTCGTCGGCCCATTCACAAAACGCGATGTCGGTCTCGGCCCGCGTGCCCTGCGCATTCAGCGCGGGCATCAGGAACACCTCATGCTCTCGGCCGATCATCAGCAGGCAGGGCCGTTCGTCGCCATGGGGGTGAAATCCCAGGAGCCAGTGCATATGCGCGCCGGGGCCCAGCACCACCAGATCAGTGCCGGTCTCGGCCATGGCTGCGCGCAGGTTTTTCAGTCGTATCGCTGTTTGGGTCATGCTCTTTTGTGCTCCCTTGTCAAGCTTCGACGCCGTAGACGGCTTTTGCCCGTTCGGGCGTGATCAGGCCATTGCGGATATCGGCCCGCACCTTTTCGGGGTCACGCCGCTTCGGATCACCCGAGCCGCCGCCATTGCCGGTGACGACGCGGATCACGTCATCCTTTTTTGTCTGCAGGCCGGAGACGAAGGCGTAGCGCTGCGGCTCGCCGTCGCTGGGCCGGTACTCGACATAGTTCGAGGAGCCCTCGTGGCCTCCGTCGACCGCCCAGGCCGGGAACTTCGAGCGCGTGTAGCCCGCCGTCAGGAAGCCATTGTCGGCACGGACGCGGTAGTCCATGACGATGCCGCGGCCGCCGGTGAACTCGCCCTCGCCGCCGGGTTCCATGTTGAGCTCCATCCGGTCGACATAGAGCCCGTTGCGCGCCTCGTTGATCTCAGCCGGGCAATTGTAGGTCTCTCCGTGGAACCCACAGAAGATGGCGCTGTTGCCGTCATGGCCCTGGCTTGCACCCCAGCCGCCGATCTGCGGCTCGATGATCGTGTACTGCCTGCCGGTGTCGGGATGGATGCCGCCGATGAAGGTGCCGCAGACCGAAGCGAAATGACCCGCGGCCAGCTTGCCGTCCATGTGCGGCGCAAGGCAGCGCCACATCAGGTCGTAAACCCTCAATTCGATCTCGTAATAGAAGCCGATCGGAGCAGGTTCCTTGGCATGAAAGACCGAGCCCTCACGGGTGAGAAGGGTGATGGGCCGGAACGAGCCACCATTGGCCGGCGAATAGGGGTCTGTCAGCGACTTGAAGATCATCTGCGCCGCCACCATCACGCCGTCGCGGCTGGTGTTGACCGGATTGGGCATCTGGTCCGGGTTGTCGCGAAGATCGACCTTGAACTCATCGTCCGAGATGGTGATCTTCACGTTGAAGATACGCCCGTCATCCTGCTCTTCGGAGAGTTCGAACGTGCCCCTGGGCAGATGCGCCAGTTCCGCCCGCGAAACCTTTTCGCCGTAATCCTGGAAATGCGTCATGGCGGCCTGAAAGGTGTCGCTGCTGTACTTCTCGGCGATCTCCTGCAGGCGCCTTGTGCCGATGCGCACGGAGGCTATCGCCGCCCAGACGTCGCCTTCGAGAACATCCGGCATGCGCGAATTGACCTTGATGATGTCGAACACCGGCTGGATCGGCTTGCCCTTCGAGATGATCTTGATCGCCGGAAGCCTGAGCCCCTCCTGGAAGATCTCCGTTGCATCACCGGTCAGCGACCCGGGGGCCATGCCGCCGACATCGGAATTGTGGGCAATGTTGGCAGTCCAGGCGATGATCTTGCCCTCGAAGAACACCGGCATGGCGACGACGATGTCGTTGAGGTGAGTGACCCCTCCATAATAGGGATCGTTGGTGGCAAAGACGTCGCCGGGCTCGATGTCACCGGGCTTGTCATACTTGGCGACCACCACCTTGACGGCCTTGTCGAGCACGCCGATGAAGGCCGGGATGCCCGCACCGGAACAGGCGATCTCGCCCTCGGCATCAAGGATGCCGGTGCCCATGTCGAGCACTTCGTAGATGATCGAGCTCATCGCGGTCTTCTTCATCGCCGCGAACATCTCGTCTGCTGCCGATTGCAGCGAATTCTGGATGATTTCCAGGGTGATCGGGTCATTCGTCGTCATGGCGTTTTCCCTTTTCAGTTCGCAAGCGTGATGATGACATTGCCGTAGCCGTCGATTGCCACCCGGTTGCCCGGATGCACGACAATCGTGGTTCCGGGATCCTCGATGATCGCAGGACCGGCGAATTCCATGCCGGGCTCGAGCTTCTCGCCGTCATAGATCTGCGCCAGATGGCGGCCCTCGGTGGCGTAGTCCACCTCACGCTCGCCCTTCCTTGCAGCACCCGCCTCAGTGGAACCGAGAGGCTTCTTCTCCATGGTCAGCTTGCCGACCTCCGCGGAGGCCACAAGGTGAATGCCGACCAGTTCGACGGGCGCGTCGAGACGGTAGGTGTATTCACGCTCATAGGTATCGTGGAACGAGGCCGCGATCTCCGCGATGCGTTCGGCGGTGACGTCGCCATCGCCCAGCAGCACCTCGGTCGTGTGTTCCTGATTCTGGTAGCGGAACTTGCCGAAACGCAGGAACTTGACCTTGGACGGGTCAACCCCTTCTGCCTCGAACTGGCTCTTCGCCAGCGCCTCGGTCTCTGTAAACAGCGCCTCGATGGAGGCTGCGCTGTCGGGCTTGAGGTCGGCGAGGCTGGTGACGAAGAAGTCGCGGCGCAGATCCGACATCATCATGCCCCAGGCCGAGAACACCGCGGCACCGGCGGGCACGACGACCTTCTTCACGCCCAGTTCCTGGGCCAGCGCCACGGCATGCATCGCACCGCCGCCGCCAAAGGCAACAAGGGTGAAATCGCGCGGATCGAACCCACGATTGAGCGAGACCAGCTTGAGCGCATTGACCATGTTGTTGTTGGCGATGCGGACGATGCCGCGCGCCGCCTCGTCGGTATCGACTCCGAGCTTCTCGCCGACGGCCCGGATCGATGCCTGGGCGGCCTCCATGTCGGCATCGACAGACCCGCCGCAGAAATAGTCCTTGTTGATGCGGCCGAGCCAGAGATTGGCATCGGTTGTGGTGGCCTCGGTACCGCCGCGGCCATAGGCCGCCGGCCCCGGGGCGGCGCCCGCCGATTGCGGGCCGACATGCAGCTTGGCGTAGTCATCGACCCAGGCGATGGAGCCGCCGCCATTGCCGATCTCGACCAGGTCGACCACCGGCACCATGATCGGATAGCCCGCCGAGGTACGGTCGCGCTCGATCCAGTAATCGGTCATGATCTTGACCTGGCCGTTCTCGATCAGCGAGCATTTCGCCGTGGTGCCGCCGATATCAAGCGCCAGCACATTGTCCTCGCCGATCATCTTGCCGAGTTCGGCCGCTCCCCAGAAGCCCGATGCCGGGCCGGATTCGACCATGGTGATCGGCACCCGCGCCACCGCGTCGAGCGAATCCACGCCGCAGTTGGACTGCATGATGTAGGGGCTGCCCTTGAAGCCGCGCGAGGTGAGACCCTCATCGAGCCGCTTGAGATACCGCGCCGCGACCGGCTGCACATAGGCTGACAGTACCGCCGTGTTGGTGCGCTCATACTCGCGCCATTCCCGGGTGATCTGGTGCGACGAGACGGTCGCGACTTCCGGCCACAACCGCTCGACTTCGGCCTGAACCGTCTTTTCATGCGCCGGATTGGCATAGGAATGCAGGAAGCAGATCGCTACCGCCTGAACGCCGTCAGCCTTGAAATCATTCAGGATCGCCGGAAGTCCGCTCATATCCAGCTTTTCGCGCTCGACACCCTTGTAGGTCATGCGTCCGGGCAGTTCGCGGCGCAGGTAACGTGGCACGAACGGCTGTGGCTTGCGGTAATGCAGGTTGAAGAAATCCGGGCGGTTGCCGCGGGCAATCTCCAACGTATCGCGGAAGCCCTCTGTGGTGATCAGTCCGACCTTGACGCCCTTGCGCTCGGTCAGCGCATTGATGACGACCGTCGTGCCATGGGCGAGGAAGTCGACGGTCGCAGGATCGACTCCGCCTTTCTCCAGCACATTGAGCACGCCCTTCTCGAAGTCCGGCGGCGTGGTGTCGGACTTTGCCGTGCGTATGGTGGACTTGCCGGTGGTCAGGTCGGTTTCAAAACAGACCAGGTCGGTGAAGGTGCCGCCGACATCGGTTGCAACGCGGATGGTCTTGTTTCCCATTAGAGCACACTCCTGGATGATATGGATTGGTTGAGCAGGAAGGCCGCCGCGCCGGGCAGCTTGAGAGCGTCGGAAGCTGCCACGCGCTCCGGCGTGTAATGGCCGGCCGCGTCGAGACAGTTGATCGTGCCAAACACCGCTCCGTTGACAATGATCGGCACATTGATCACCGATTGGCAGCCGAGCGATGAAATCAGTTCGTGGTCGGGAAAGACTTCGGCGATGGCGTCAATGTCATTGGCGACGAAGGTCTTGTGGCCATCGAGGACATGGTTTGTCCACCAGGTCTCGTTGACCGGCTTGGTGCCCAGTTCGGGATAGGCATCGGGCATGTTTGAAAAGATCCGCTGCGCACCACGCGTGCGGGCGTCGAATGTCATCAGGGTAAACAGCTTCACGCCAACGGTCTGCTGTGCAAACGCGCACAAGGCCTCGAATGTGGTCCGCGGCTGGTTGTCGGAAGACGCAAAGGCGTCGGCAAGATCATGCAATTGGTTCATTCCGTCGTTTCCTCCAGGCCCGCTGCCAGCGAACTGCGCAGCGCGGCTTCTTCAAGTGTCACCACAGGTACCGCGCTGATCAGACGGCGCGTGTAAGGGTGGGCAGGGTTTGCAAACAGGGTTTCGGTGTCTCCCAGTTCGACCATCCGCCCCTTTTCGAAGACGGCGATGCGCGTGGCGATGTTGCGCACCACGGACAGGTCATGGGTGATGAACACAAAGGTGAGATCGCGCGTTTCTCGCAACTGGTTGAGCAGCTTGAGGACCCGTGCCTGCACCAGGACGTCGAGCGCCGAAGTCGGTTCGTCCAGCACCACGATTTCGGACTGGCAGGCAAGCGCTCGTGCGATTGCCACACGCTGACGCTGACCGCCAGACAAGGCCGTCGGCGAACGTTTGGCAAAATCGGCGGGAAGCCCGACTTCTTCGAGAAGCGCGCCAACCAGGTCTGCCCGTTCGCTTTTTGCGCCTATATTGTGCACATCGAGCGCCAGACGCAGCGAAGCGCCGATCGAACGCTTCGGATTGAGCGAAGACAGCGGGTTCTGCTGCACCAGCTGGATGGCGCGGCGATGTTCGAGCTGGCGGCCTGCAGGCAGAACTGAACCATTCAGGCGGATCTCGCCGGATGTCGGCGGGTAAATGCCAAGGATCATGTTGGCGACAGTGCTCTTGCCGGAGCCGGATTCTCCGACGATTGCAAGACACTCGCCCCTGTTGACGGAAAACGAGATCGATTGCGCCGCATGGACCGCATCGGCTCCGGTTCCGAAGGTCTTGGAGACTGCATCGAGTTCGAGGATCGGACTGCTCATGCGCTGCCCTCCGCGTCATGGATTTCGAGCGGCGCGCCGAAATCGGGGGAATTCTCCTCGATATCGGGAATGCCGCCACCGGTCAGCCGAGGTACCGCCGCCATCAGCGCCCTTGTGTAGGGATGACGCGGGCCTTCGAAAACCGCGCGCGTCGGACCCTGCTCGACGATCCGGCCCTTGTAGATGACGTAGACCCGGTCGGCGAATTCACGGACCACGCCGAGATTGTGCGAGATGAACAGCACCGCGGTGTGGTGCTCTTCCACGAGCTTGCGCATCAGCTGAAGGGTCTGCGCCTGCACGGTCACGTCAAGCGCCGTTCCGGGTTCGTCGGCAATCAAGAGCGCCGGTTCGTTTGCAAGCGCCATGGCGATCATGACCCGCTGATTGAGCCCTCCGGACAACTGGAACGGAAACGCGTTGAGCACGCGTTCGGCGTCGCGGACCGAGACTTCCGCCAGAATGGCCGCGGCGCGTTCGAGCGCAGCATCCCGGGTTATGCTTGGATCGGCACGGCGCAGCACATCGTGGAACTGGTCGCCGATCCGGAACACTGGATTGAGCGAGGATGTCGGATCCTGGAAAATCATCGACATGGCCTTGCCGCGCAAAGCGTGCCGCTCGCGCTTGCTCAACTCGTCAAGCTCCCTGCCTTCGAAGAGGACGCTGCCGCTGATCCGCGCCGAACGCAGTTCCTGAAGCAACCCCAGCACGATGCGGGCGGTGACCGATTTGCCGGACCCGGATTCGCCGACCAGCGCCACGCGTTCGCCCGGTTCAACGGAAAGCGATATCCCGTGAAGCACCTCGGTGAAGCCGGTATAGCCCTTGAAGCCAAGCGTCAGGTTCCGGATATCGAGCGTCGGCGTACTCATTGCTCGGCTCCCAGAATGTCACGCAGCGCATCGCCGATCAGGTTGAAGCCGAAAACGGCAATCAGAATGGCGAGACCTGGGAAAATGGTTAGCCACCAGCTGTCGGGCAGATACTTGGCACCATCGGCCACCATCGAGCCCAGATCCGGCGTCGGCGGCTGGACGCCCAGCCCGAGGAAGGACAGTGACGAGGCGATCAGGATGACAAAGCCCATGTCCAGCGTCATCTTGGTGATAATCGCGGGCACGCAATTGGGCAGGATCTCGCGAAAGATGATGTGGGCCCTGGACGCACCTATCACTTCGGCGGCGAGCACATAGCCCTCTTCCTTCTCCCCGCGGGTGATGTTGTAGACAAGACGCGTGTACCAGGGCCACCACATGGCGGTCACGGCCAGCATGCCGTTGGCCAGCGTCGGCTGCAGCACGCCCATGATCGACATCGCCAGCACCAGCGGCGGCACGGACAGGAACACGTCGGTGAGCCGCATCAGCAGATACTCGGTCCAGCCGCCGAGATATCCGGCCACCAGGCCGATGGTGACGCCGATCGGAACGGCAATGGCCAGCACCACAATGCCCAGAATCAGGGAGATCCGGTAGGCGTAGAGGATACGGCTGAACATGTCGCGTCCGACAAGGTCGGTCCCGAAGATGTAGGGCCATTCGGGCGGCTTGTTGAAGTTGGCGAAATCCACCACCGCGCCACTGTGCTCGGGAAACGGCGCGATGAAATCGGCAAACACTGCGGAGAGGATCACCACCGAGACCAGGACAACGCCCAGCAGCGAGAGCGGATTGGCCAGAAGGATGGCAAGGGTGCGTTTCATGCCGGCCTCTGAGAGTAGCGAATGCGGGGATTGAGAAGTGCGATCAGCAGATCGACGATGATGTTGACCAGCAGGAAGGTGGCCGAGATGATCAGCACCGTGCCGACAATGGCGTTGAGATCCTTACGCAGGATCACCGCCACGCCGTAGCGCGACAGGCCCGGCCAGGCAAAGATCGCCTCGACCAGAAACGCGTTGCCGAGCATGGCCGCGAAATCGAGGCCGATGATTGTCAGCGACGGGATCAGCGACGGGCGGAACGCGTAGTGATTGGCAATTCGGCGCGCAGGAAAGCCGAAGGACTGCGCCATTTCGATATAGGGCTTGTCGTAGGTTTCCACCATGTTGGCGCGGGTCAGCCGCGCCGCCTGGCCGATACCCGACAGGGCCAGCGCGAATGCCGGCAGCACGATGTGCCAGGCGGCGTTGCCAAAGGCGCGAACGTCTCCCTGGAGCAACGTATCGATCAGAAGGAAACCGGTTACGGAGGAAATCGCATAGCTGTCGGAGATACGGCCGGCGATCGGAAACAGCGGCAGATAAAAGGCAAACAGCAGCATCAGGATCACCGCCCAGACAAAGCTTGGCGCCGACACCCCGAGCAGCGAGACCAGCCGGATCATGTTGTCCGCCGCCCGCCCGCGCCAGCGCGCCGACCAGATGCCGAGCGGCAAACCGATACCGACCATCATCAGACCGGCAACCAGCACAAGCTCCAGCGTCGCCGGCAGATAAAGCGCGATATCGGCTGTCACCGGCCGGTTGGTGTAGAGAGAAACACCGAGATCGCCCCGGGCAACGTCGGCGACGAAATGACCGTACTGGACGACGATATGATCGTTGAGATGCAGGGCAGCCCGCAAATCGGCGATCTGTTCGGCAGTTGCATTCGGTCCCAGCGCAATACGCGCAGGGTCGCCGGGAATGATCCGGGCTATGGCGAATATCAGCATGGACACGCCGATGAGGACAATCAGCGACGTTGCCAGCCGCTTCGCAAGAAGGCGGGCCAGGGGTATCATGGTCTTGTGCTCCATCAGGCCGGGAAAGCTTGCCGCCCAAGGTCACCTAGGGGCGAGCGCTCCCGGCCGTCCCGGGAGGGTCCTTAGTCAGCGACTTCCATCAGCCGGAAGGTGAAACCCATTCCGTCCAGACCGAAGGCTTTCGAGGGGTCGGACAAGGCCGGAACCTTGACACGGGCACTGGCTGCGAACACCGACTGGCGGTCATAACCATAAATGGTGGGCGCGATCTCCATCAGCCGGGCATTCAGCGCGGCATAGGCTTCCTCGCGTCCCTCCGGCGTGGCGGCGGTCCGGCCTGCCTCGAGTTGCTTGTCCACTTCGGCGTCGTTGAGATATTCGGGCGACTGCCAGGTGCCGGCTGCTGACGAGTGGTACATGCCGTAAAGCAGCGTGTCGGGATCGCCGGTTACTGCGTTGACGAAGAGCTGCGACAGATGCGGCGTGTTCTCGGGCTTTGACACCTGTTCGGCAAACAATGCCCAGGGCAGCTTCTTGATTTCGGATTTGACCCCAAGTTCCGCATAGTTTGCCTGCATAAGCAGTGCAAACCGCTCTTCCACCGGCACTTCCGCGATCCAGGAGATTTCAAGCGTGAAATCCTCGGGCTTGTACTTGCACTCGGCCAGATGCAGCTTTGCAGCCTCCAGGTCACGGGTGAGCACCTGATCGGCCGGGTTGGCTCCGAACATGCCGACCGGGATCGCGCCAGTGGACGCTGCACCCTGGGAGACCGTATCGGTGACCGCAATCATCTTGATCGCCGCGCCGTAGTCGAACGCTTTGGCAAAGGCCATGCGGCAGTTCACGTCATCCAGCGGCGGCTTGGTGGTGTTCATCTTGACGTAGAAAGCCCCGGTACCGCTTTCCGTCAGCACCTGCGCCCCGTTTGCGGCCAGCGCCTTGATAACTTCGGGCGGCAGCCACTGCGAGGCAATGTCATGCTCGCCCTGTGCGATCAGGGTGCGCACGGTCGCCGCTTCCAGGCCGTAGCGAAGACGCGCGGTATCGGGAGCGGGAGCCGGAACGCCGAGGAAATAGTCGGGGTTCTTCTCCATCACGGTTTCTTCCTGCGGATTGTGCGAGACAATCCTGTAGGCCCCGGTCCCAGCGCTGGTGGATGTGAGGTAGGCAGCACCCCAATCCTTCATTTCGCCTTCGCCCTCGCCGAGGTTGGCCATCACCGTCTGCTTGTCGACGATCGGCAGGCGCAGGAGTGAAGCAACAAAGGGTGCATAGGGCTTGGTAAGTGTGAATGTGACGGTGGAAGCATCGACGGCCTCGGCCTTCTCGACATTGGCAAACAGGTAGGAAAGCCCCTTGCCCATCGCCTTCATCCGGTCCAGCGAGAACACCACGTCCTCGGCTGTCATCGCATTGCCGGAAACGAATTTCACATCGTCGCGCAGCTTGAATGTGTAGCTGGTGCCGTCGCCTTCCCAGCTTTCTGCCAGGTGTGGAACATGGCCGGGAGCCCCCTGGGCCGGCAGCACCAGCGTGTCATAGACATTGAACATCAGGATCGAGTCGGCATAGTCCGAAGCAATCGCCGGATCGAGTTCGCCGACGGCGACTTCATCAAGCCGCAAAACGCCGCCTGCCTGCGCACTTAGAGGCGCTGTTGCCAGCATGGTCGACGCCATGGCGGCAATCGAAAGCAATTTGAGTGGTTTGGTCATCTGTTGAGCCCTCTCTGAGTTCAGACCTTCAAGGATCATTTGTGGTGATTCAGGTGTCCTGCCCGGTTCCCGGGTTCTTGGTTTTGCTGCGGATTGTCGCCAAACACGTCCATCGTGCAGACGTGCAGGATGGTGGCCGGCTCGGCGGTATGGTTCCACGACGAGTGCCGCCGCATCGATGCGAAGTGAATCGAGTCCCCGGCCTGCAGCACGGTCGTTTCGTCTTCGACCTCGAGCGTGATGGCACCCTGCAGGACAAAGAACATCTCTTCGCCCACATGCTGAATCGGCTCGGAACGATAGCCCGGAGGCTCGTGAACGATAACGGAATTGAGAACACTGCCCGGAAACGTGGTCGAAAGACGCTCGTAGCTCAATGCAGCCTTGTCCACCGCGTAGATCGGGCGCTCATTGTGTCGCGTAAGTTGTGACTTACCTTCGGGTTGAGCGAGGAAGGTGGTTACATGGGAATCGAGAACGCCGGCGATCGATGCCAGTGACGACAGTGACGGAACGGTAAGCCCGCGCTCGACCTGTGAAATGAAGCCGACGGACAATCCGGCGCCGTCGGCAACTTCCTTGAGTGTGAGCGACAATTCGCGGCGTCGAGCCCGCAAGCGCTTGCCCAGGGGGTCCTCAGTCTTGCCGGTATCGATGATCGCTTCCGCTGCAGTCTGATTGGTCAACTCATGCCCCCAATTTTAGTATTGGTAAAATTTAGGAGCATTTGCTTTTGCGTGTCAAGCAGATTTTACCAATACTAAAACTTCGGTCGCGTCCGTCAATGGCCTTCGATCACCCAGTCGACCACCAGAATTGCGTGGAATCCTCCCCTCTGCGATGCATTCTCAGGCCTCCTGCTTGGCATGGTCAGGAATCCAGGGAACATCATTCTGACCAAAGGCGGCTAGCGGCGAACGGCAGCATCAAGGCGTCCCCGCATTGCGAACACCGCCTTGTGCGCTTCCAACGCACCAATTGACCGCTTTGAAGTGCGCCTTTGCCACTCCCCGCAGCCTGATGGGGAAAGCCCCAGATCTTGATCTGGCCCTGTCACATCGCCAAACGCGCAACAATCGATTTTGCTTGTTTACTCTGGGCAAACAGGGATGAGAGGGTTCTGCCACATCATCGGTCGCAGTATGGCGGCCATGGATTTAATCCCCGGCACGCCCACCGTCCCCTCAAGGTCTTGTCAACACCGGACCAGACAAAATTTCAGCCGGGAAGCCCCAGCTTTCCCGGCCAACACTCGGAAGAGTGCTTGAACCGCGTGAAGACATGCTGATCTCGCATTTCTCACCACGCAATTCGTGCACGAACATCCCGGTCAACGCACCGCGGCCGGGATTGTCCGGCCGTGCGCAAACGAAGCATCATATGACCACGGTCACATCGGCAGGATCGTCATCAACCAGGATTCTGAGCCCGTTTGTCGCTGGCACATCGATGAATTCAGCGATCCGGACAAAGCCCGCGCCACCCGCGGTTCCGTCCACGTCAACTTCCAGGAAAACCCCGTTCATCTTCACGTAGTCCGCCGCATGGCCGACAACAGTTTCCCCTCCGAGCAGCGACGACAGATCCACCACATCGCCCTCGGCAAAATCGTAATCTGCGATCAGGTCGCGGATGTTCGCGCCGGCATCGGCGAGAGCGTCCGCATCAAAGACGAAGGTATCGGCCTGGCCGCCGCCAAACAGAATGTCGCTGCCCAGGCCACCATTGAGCAGTTCCGCCCCGCCCTCTCCAAGAAGCACATCGTCCCCGTCAGTACCCAGGATCGGCGCTTCGTCCACCCCGGTCAGCACCACGTCGATATCCTCGCTCACCGTCCCGCCATTGCCGTCGTCTATGGTCACCGTGTAGGTCTGGGTAATCGTTTCCCCTCCCGCCAGGTGCTGGATGTCGGCATCGGAAACGTTGAAGGTCCAGTTGACGGTGCCGTTGCTGCCACCGCTCAATTGGGTAGTGACGGCAGCGGAGAAGCTGCCCAGATAACCGGCCGCCGACGGAGAGACTGAAACAGTGTGCGTCTCTCCGACATCGTCATCGGTGTAACTGATCGTGCCTGCGGTGGTCTCGGTACCCGGCAGCTGCACCACCGAGATTTCATCCACGAACATCAGGTTCACTCTGTTCTCAAGCGCCAGCGTCAGCGTCGACGTGTCGGATGTAGCCGTGAACGTGTAGGTGAATTCCGTGTAGTTCGGCAGCGGCCCCCTGTAGGCGAGGTCGACTATGGATGCGACGGTCGCGCCGTTCCAGGTCACATGCAACGAATTGTCCGGCGCGGCATTGCCGTTGTTCTGAGCCCAGAAACTGATCGTGTAGGTCACGCCGGCAACCGTGCTGAATGTCTGGCTCATGGTCGCCGGGGTATGAGGAGCGTATACCGTCCACCCGCCAGCGGCATAGCCGCCCGCATGGACATATTGGTGGTAGCCGGACACATACGGCCCGCTGAAGGACCAGCCGCTCGAATTGCCCGTTTCAAAGCCGCCATTGGTGATCAGGTTCGTACCGCCTGCATAGGAGGCGTCCTCGGTCACCCCGCCGTCGGTGTGCGCAGTGATGACAGGCGCGACCGGCGCACTGTCGATCGCCAGTTCGAACGTGTCGGAGACCGACAGGCCGCCGCTGTCCGTCGCCGTGACAATGACATCCAGGGTCTCTCCCGCAACGCCTACCGAAGGTGGCGTGCCGGTCAGCCGCCCGGTCACCTCGTCGATTGAAAGCCAGGCCGGAAGTGGCGCGCCGCCGTTCAATGTCGCCGAAAAGCTGAGAACATCGCCCGGATCGATATCGGCGAACGACCCCGAGACATCAATGTCCACGACGATGTTGGAGAACACCGCCGCATCGGCAATGTTGGTGACCAGCACCGGTGCATCATTGAGATTCTCGATCGTGAGGCTGACCGTATCGGTGTCGGCGGAATAGGCAGTCCCGCCACCAACAGTTCCCGGAGCAGAGATCTTGCCCCGTGGACTCGCTACACCATCCCACGCACGGAAGGTGATTGCCTGATCGACTGTGCCCACGTAACCTGCATTGGGTGCGAAATAGAGCTGGTCCTGGGACCTCAGGTTCAGCACCTGGCCGGGCGCCAGATTGGCATTGAACCAGTACGGCCTGCCATCCGGCGCGTTGTACCCATCCAAATGATAGTACCAGACGCCATGGCTGGTATCGAAGGCAGTGATCGACATGCCGGGCGCAGACGTCTTGCCATCCACATCGCTGACATTTCCCACGCTGCCGCCCGGAGCGTTGACCAGTGTCGAGACCTGCGTGCCGACATCGCCGATCGGCAGCCCGGCATCCTCGGCCTGCGTCATCGCCGGAGAGGCGGCAACATCAAGCACCGGCGTATCGTTGCTGCCGGTTACCTCAACCTGAAGCGCACCGGTCGAGCCATCCGAACCATTTCCATGGAGCCGGTAGATGATGTCGATCTTCGCCGTTTCGCCGCGCCGCATGCTCTGCCAGGCGCTGTTGTTCAATTCGACCTGGATCCGGTTGCCGGCATCGACGGTGATGGTAAAGAACCCCGACGTCAGCGGGTCGAGACTTGTCCCCATGGCCAACCCCGGTGCCCCATAGACGCGGATCGTGCTGAGGCTGATGCTGTTGGCTGCCCCCGCATCCACGTCCAGCGTGTCGTTGCCGAGCACGTCGAACACCCGGGCCACGGCCTCGTCTTCGCTGATCCTGAACTCCGGAAGCGAGCCATTGGGGTTGTCGTTCCTTGCCACCGGCAGGTCGTTGGTGCCCGCGATGGTGAAGACCAGCGCCTGCGAGGCAGATGTCGCAGTGCCGTCGGAAACGATAATGTCGTAGGCCACGGTCAGCGTCTGACCGGCTGCCAGGAAGTCGAGATCGGCGGCAGACGGATCCCAGCTGTAGTCGATCCCGGCCGAACTGTCGCTGGAAACAGGGCCGCCAAGCGTGAGCGCGCCGCTTGCAAGCGCTGCCGTCAGTGCTGCCTGCTGCGCCGCTGACAAGGCGCCGCCGCTCCAGGTGATCACCGGCGTCCCGGCTTGCGCCGTCAATGTGTCGCCGGCGTCCGCATCGGTGACCGACAGCGTCCCGGTGACCGGCGCAATATCCTGCATCGAGGCATCCGCGATCTCGGCAACAGCCGAGGTCTGCACGATTGGCGCGATCTCCGGCGCGTCGTTGACCGGGTCGATCGTCACCGTGAAGGTTTCGGTCGTGGTGGCTGCATCTCCGTTGGAGGTCTCGGTGGACGTCACCGAAACCCTCAAGTCGAACGAGCCGTTCCAGTCCTGCGGCGCTCTGAGGGTGAGGCCGTTCAGATCAGCCTGGGTCAGCGTCCAGGTGCCGTCATTGTTGTTGGTTCCGGCAGACAGGATGACGCCGGCGGGCACATCGGAGATGGTCACGTCAGACAGTGTTTCCGAACCATCCGTATCGCTCAGTGCGACCGAGAGATTGATGGCGATATCGGTGTCCTCATTCCCGCCTGCTCCCGGGGGAAGCTCGAAAAGGCGATGCTCGATCTCGCCCGCACCGGAATCCTGATCCCAGACAACGACGAGTGTTCCGTCATCCGTAACCGCGACCCCCGAGCCACTGAAGGCGCCATGCCTGTATTGATCTCCCTCGATGTTGTCGTTGATCCTGAATTCCCCGCCCTCGGGCGCGCCGTCGCTGGCAAAGCGCTGCGCATAGACGCCCCAGACGCTGCCATCCTGATTGTACGACGACCAGGTCACGACATAGCCGCCGTCGATCGCAGACACGGAAGAATTGACCTGATCGCCCTGGGTCTCGGTGTTGACCCGCGTCTCCACACCCTGGGGCGTGCCGTCGCTGGCATAACGCTGCGCATAGACGCCCAAGCCGTCGCCATCCTGACCCGAAGACGACCAGGTCACGACATAGCCGCCGTCGATCGCAGACACGGAAGAATAATCCTGGGTGTTCGCCGTGGTGGCATTGACCCGCGTCTCCCCGCCCTGGGGCGTGCCGTCGCTGGCATAACGCTGCGCATAGACGCCATTGCCGTCGCCATCCTGATTGGACGACGACCAGGTCACGACATAACCGCCGCCGTCGATCGCCGACACGGAAGAATAGATCTGGTGGTTCGCCGTCGTGGTGTTGACCCGCGTCTCCCCGCCCTGGGGCGTGCCGTCGCTGGCATAACGCTGCGCATAGACGCCATAGCCGTCGCCATCCTGATTGGACGACGACCAGGTCACGACATAACCGCCGCCGTCGATCGCCGACACGGAAGAATAAATCTGGTGGTTCGCCGTCGCGGTGTTGACCCGCGTCTCCCCGCCCTGGGGCGTGCCGTCGCTGGCATAACGCTGCGCATAGACGCCCCAGCGGTCGCCATCCTGACTGTAAGACGACCAGGTCACGACATAGCCGCCCTCGATCGCAGACACGGAAGAATATTCCTGGTGGTTCGCCGTCGTGGTGTTGACCCGCGTTTCGACGCCCTTGGGCGTGCCGTCGCTGGCATAGCTCTGCGCATAGACGCCCCAGCCATTGCCATCCTGATTGTAAGACGACCAGGTCACGACATAGCCGCCGTCGATCGCCGACACGGAAGCATATTGCTGGGTGTTCGCCGTGGTGGCATTGACAACGACATCACCCGAGAGCGGAACCGGGTCGCCAATGCCGGGTACGCTGATCACCGGCGCGTCCGCCACCGGCGCGACGTCGATGCTGACGGTGCCCTCGTCCGTGCCGGCTCCATTGTCGAGCGTGTAGGTGAACGACGCCTGGCCCGAGAAGTTCGCGTCCGGTGTGAAGGTGATGACGCCGGCATTGAGCGACACCGCACCGTTGACCGCATCCGAGACGCTGGTGATCGACAGCGGCTGCTCTCCTGGCGGATTGCTGTCATTGCTGATGAGATCCGCCACCGCGAAACTGATCGCGGTGTCTTCGTCGGTCTTTGCGGTATCGTCCACCGCTGTCGGCCCTTCCGGCACGTCTGTGACCGTGACCGCGATATCCTGCGTATCGATACCTCCGGCACCATCGGACACTTGCACTTGCACATCGTACACGTTGTTTCCGCCCGTATCGGCGGCGAGTTCGAAATTGGGCGCGTCGGCAAAGCTGAGCGCGCCGGTGGTGCTGTCGATCCGGAACAGTGCGGCATCCGCCCCCCCGGAGATGGAATAACTTGCCGCACCGCCGTCAACATCCGTCGAGGTTACGGTTGTAATCGCCGTGCTGTTCTCTGCAATGGACACCGTAGCCGTCGATGCGCCGCCATCCGACGTGATCACCGGCGCGTCGTTGGTGCCGGTAACGGTGACGGTGATGGTCTTGGTAACCGTATCGCCGTCGCTGTCCTCCACGGTGAAGGGGATCTCCATCAGCAGGGATTCGCCTTCGGCCAGGGCATCGAATGCTGTCCCCGGCGTGATGCTGACATCATAGCCGGTTGCCGTCTGGACCAGGGCAATGCCGGGTGTGCCCGGCACCACGCCCGCAGGCAGGTTGGAATAGGTCGGCGTTCCAAGAGTAACGGTCACATCGTCGGCGCCGGAAATGTAGGCCTCGCCGGCTTCGACAGTGGCACCGTCTCCTTCAACAAGAGAGATCAGGGTGGCCGTGTTCTCTTCCACTGTCGCGGTGACGTTTACCGCATCGGGCGCATCGTCATTGATGGTGACGGTGAAGGTGTTCTCAGCGGTTTCGCCGGCGCTGTTCTTGGCTGTTACCGTGAAGTCGAGCGGCATGCTGTTGCCGTCGCCGGGACCTACATGATCGAGATTGCCGCGAAGTTCGAAAGTGTACGCCACCTTGAAGCCTCCGGATCCGTCGGCAACAATCTTGACCTCAAGAACGAATATGGTCTCACTGGTCCGGAAGTTGATGGCTTCGAGCCTCTGTAAGCCTGGGCCTGGATTGATTAACAACGAGTAGCCCAGCGCCTGACCATCTGAGCTCAGGAGTATGAGGTTCCCCGACGGATCGAGCGGAGTGGCGCCGGACGTTTTAATCCGCGCAGACAGGCCGACCGAACTGTAGTCATTGAAACTGAGACCGACATCTCCACTGAAGGTCAGCGCGCCGGAATTGCCATTGGTCAGATCTTCCTCGTTGACGACGAAGTTGTCAGCCGCGCTGACCGTCGGCGCATCGCTGGTGCCTGTGACCGTGATCACCACATTCTGGGTTACGGTGCCGCCGTTAAAGTCATAGATCGTTACCATATAGGTCAGTTCGACACTGTCGCCGTCGCCGAGGAAATCCACGACGGAGTTGGCGACATGGTAGGTCCAGCCGGTCGAGCCGACGCCTGTCGTGTTGGAGAAGTTCGACAATGCCGCATCGTCCAGCGAGAACCCCGCCTTCAATGCGGCGATCTGCTCATCCGTCGGCGTGTAACCGTGGGCAAACGACATGTTCGTCACCGTGCCGCCGTTATGGCTGGCCTCGGGATCGTCCGACAGGTCGACATCCAGAAAGCTGATGGTCCCGGTCGCAGCGGCCGGATCAGGGTCAATGCCGCCCACCACATCGGCCGTCTCTTCGACCGCCCCCGTCTGTGCGCCCGAAGTGATCACCGGGCGGTCATTGCGCCCGGTGATGGTGACCGAAACGGTAGAGGTGGTGGTGCTGTTGGCCTCGCCTTCATTGTCATCAAGAGTGACGGTGTACGTGAGCGTGACCTGCTGGCCAGCGGACAGGTAGTCGAAGGCGCGGTCGACCGCGGCAAAGTTCCACCTCAGCGATCCGAATTGAGTGTTGATTGCCTTGGAAACAGAGTTGATGGAAACAGCGTTGTCGATCAGCGAGATATCGAGCCCTGCTGTCACTCCGGTCGCGCCTGCAAACGATGCATCGGCGTTGTGACCGACATCGTCCCGGTCCGCGTCGTAAAACAGCATGGTGCCGTTGTGTGTTTCCAGCGCATCCGATCCGGTCTGGTTGCGGTTCTCGCGCCCGGACGCAGTGGATGGAAACAGGATTTCCGGGCGATCATTCGTGCCGGTGATCGTGATTGGCACCTGCTGGGTTGTCACGCCGCCATCGCCATCCGAGAGTTCGACGGTGTAGGTCAGCGTCACCGACTGCCCCTTGGCCAGGTAGTCAAATGTCAGGTCGGGTACGGAGAAGGAATAGTCTATCGAGCCATCGCCGGACCCGGCGGGCTTTGCAACAGCGTCGATTGTCAGGAAAGCGCGCAGAACGCTGTCCGGCAAGGGGATTCCCAGAATGGACAATCCATCGGACTCCCCCGAGCGGATGACCGCGCCGACGACGCTGGCGCTGTGCCCGGTGTCGGACAGATCGACATCGGTGAATGTCAGTTGACCGAACGCAGTGACAGCCGCAAGCGAGAGCGTCGAATCGACGAGTTCGGAGCTCGAGGCGCCAGCCGTGACGTCGATCACCGGCGCATCATTGGTGCCGGTAATGGTCACCACGATCTGGCTCACGGCCGAGGCAGCGGTGCCGGTTCCGCTGTCATCCTGAACAATCACGTCGTAGGTGATGGTCAGCGTCTCGCCGGCGGAGAGGAAGTCCAGTGCGCTATCAGCGACCGCGTAAGTCCAGTCAGCGGTGTCAGCGCTCTGATTGAGAGCATTCACAACCAGTGCTCCCGGATCAGCCGTCGGGTTGGCGCCGGCCGACCATACTGCCGAGACGAAGCTCTGGCTGGCCGTGTGCGTGTCGGTCACATCGACATCGGACAGAACGATCCGCCCCGTTGCCGTCAGCGACGTTGCCGCACCCGTCATGTCGGTCTGCTCGGTGATCGTGCCGGCGAGAACCGAAGTCCCCTCGATCACCGGCTGATCATTCGTGCCTGTCACGGTGATGGTCACCGTTTGCGTCACGGTAAAGATGCCGTCATTGATCTGCACATCAAAGGACAGGGTAATGACTTCGCCGCTGGCCAGGATATCAACCGCTTCATTGCCGACCTGATAGGTCCAGTCGATAGAGCCGCCTGCAGCCGTGGTCGATTCGACGGTGATCCCGCCGGGCGTGTCGAGGCTGAAGCCGGCGAGCAACGCATCAAGCTGTGCGGCGGTGAGCGAGCCACCGCTCTTGAGCACCTGGGAGACCACGTTGCTGGCTGAGATTTCGGCGGTGCGGGTCTCGCCGAAATCCGGATCGAAGAAGGTGATCGAGCCGGTGGCGGCAACCGGGTCGGCATCGACGCCGCCAGGGTTGTCGGCCGATTCGACGATCTCGCCGGCGGAAACGCCACCGCCAAGCACCGAGGCGACATTGCCAGGTTCGATGATCTCGTCACCGGCACCATCGCCAGTCCCACTGGCTGCGTCGTCCCCCAGCAGGCCCAGCGTTTGCAACTTGCCATCGATGATCGTGGCATCGCTGGAATCCCCGAACTCTCCGCCCGAGCCAGTCGGCGCTTGCGGCGTCACCGACAGCGTGTTGTTCGGACCGGCGGCGACGTTGAAGCCGCTGGTTTCCAGCGCCGCAACCAGCACCTCCTGCGGCACCTCGATGTCGCCGATGACGAAGGTCGGCACGCTCAGAGCGCCGCCAATGATCCGGATCTGGGAACCGTCCGGCTGAACCAGCAGCAGGTCGTTGCCGTCCAGCTGGATGTCCTCGATGCTGGTATCTGCCGCAAGCGTCACGCGATTGCTCGCGTCAGGAACGATCACGCTGATCCCCGGCGCTCCGCCGGATGCGGAAGGATCGGATGGAGGAGTGCCCGCCGGGTCGGTACCGGTGTCGGCCTGGGCCAGCAAAACCGCATCCATGCCGCTGTCGGATGAGCCGCCGTCGATTGTGGTTTCAGAAGCATCAACAAAATCAATTTTCAACATAAACGTGTTCCTGGCTAAAATTACCCTTTTTTAACCAGTTAGTATTTCACAAACAATTTCTTTCACATCTTTACTACATATAAATATATGCAATAATCTCTCTGTTAAAGATTTGGTTAATTTGGAGCATAATTTAATATGCTTTTAGCAACCATTACTTTAGCATATTCGCAAAATATGCCGTCTTACACGCAACTCACCCACGCCTGAACAAAAATGGTTTCGATCAATTTTTATCGAAACAACACCGGTTTCGTTAGTTCTGTTTGTTTCTAAGATCTTATGTTTATTTGAGTAGTCTTCTCCCAACAAACGGGGAAGGCCAAAAAGATGTATAGCTTTGCAAAAGAGACAGTAACTCTCAGAAATACTGCAATTGCATTCTCTTTGTTCTGCGCCACCGCAGCACAGGCCAATGTCTTCGCCGAACCCGAGGCACAACTCCAGGTCTCATCCCCCGCCGCCACGCCGGTCCTTCTGGCCGAGACCAGGGTCCCCGCTCCGCAATGGCCCGTTCCCGCCCTGCGCGCATCCACTCTTCACCTGACCGCGGCCGGGCTCGCGCCGCTTGCCTTCGTCGACACAACCCGTTCAGCCTATGCCCTACCCGCTCTTACCCTGTCGGCAGGTCTTGCAGCTCTCGCACCCCGCGACCGGATCACCACCGCCTCGATCCCCGTCCCCGCGCCCCGCCCCGCAACCCGGGCCGCCAGGCAGGACACCAGTTATCAGGCCACCAGTTATCAGGCCACAAGCCAGGCCGTCAGCCGCACCATCCGCCAGGACCGGCCGCTGTTCGGCGCCCACCGCATCCGCTTCGGCAAGATCGGCAGCGGCGCCCNTCGGCGACCGCAATCAGTCGACCTGGAAGCGGCTCGGGGTTTGCATCGGCGATGATGACGGGCTTGGTTTGGCCGAGCACTTTTTTCGAGACGATATCGCGCAGCTCCTCGTCATCAAGCCGCCGTGCGAGAGAGCCTTTCAGGCACTCAAAGGATTTCCGGCGCCGGGTGTCTGCAAGCGCCTTGTGCCGACCGGACAGAGTCTGGCTGTGACCGATCCCGCCAAGTGACGTGAAGAATGGCAAGACCAGGCCGTTCTCCAGCATCAGGCCAAATTCGCGGACAAAATCATAAACGGGAACCCGGACGGCGAAGATCGCGGTTCTGCTCTTGATCACTGACAGCAGCTGATTGAGCACCCGATCATCGCGGCCGGCGGCGTTCGCAAGCAGAAGAGCAGTCGCAACTTCCGCTGGCTTGAGGCTAGGCGCCAGGCCTTGAACAATCGAGAGGACCTGTTCCCGGCGCGCCGCCAGATCTTTCTGAAACAGCGAAATGCGACCAGGTGCGCCTTGTGGCCGTCCCTTTGACGCAACGCCCGCACTCGAGTTTCCATTGGCGAAGTCGGCGGGCGGTTCGACCTTGCTACCAGGACCCAGCGCGGATTTGTACGCTTCGATACGACCTTCAGCATGGGCTTCTCCGGCCGCGTTGAATTCATCCAGATCTACAGATCCAGCGAACTCGCTGAACTCATCAGCCTCGGCCTTGGACCCGGCATGTTTGCTGCTCTTCATTGACGCCTCAAGGGTTTTCCGGATGAGTTCCCGGTCACAATCCTGGTCGCCTGAGAACTGCACCGCTTGATCGGCGGTCAGCTGCCAAACTGTGCCGCTGTGGTCATGCTCTCCAAGCGGTTTGCAATCGAGAACCCCTGCGTGGACAGCCTGTTCAAGGACGGCCAGCCGGGCAGCACGGCGCTGGCGGGCGATGAGATAGCGAGAGACGCGGTTGGTGATGCTGTGCTTGCTCATCATTTCGACTCCTCAACACATGAGGAGTACTCGACAAGCGTCGGGAAATTGGCAGGCAGAAACCGCCGATTTCCATCGAGCCAATCGCGCAAGATCAAGCCGACGGGATGTTTGAAGCGGCACATGAGATCCAAATTCTCTTTGACCAACCGCCGCAGCTTCACTCGCGGAGCTTTGCCAGATGTGGCCTGCCGCAAGACTTGGCGGGCAGTCCAGACAGCGACCGCATCCGCCAGTTCCGGGCTGTCTGGCGGGCGTTTGAGTCCCATGATCCGGACCTTTTCTTGATCGCGCGCCCGTTCTTCAGCCGTCAGCACGCGGGTCGTTTGACGGCGACGCCGATCGGATGTCGTCCGATCCATAGTCCCGCTCGGCCGCCGGCTCCGCGGAGGACGTGCAGAAGCAGCATCACCAGGGTCGACTGGCGAGACCGATGGCTGAGCCGAAGCTGGTGAGGGAGGTTTTGCGCCTTGCTTTGGAAATTGGATGATATTTCCAGCGGGGGAATGGGTGGCGGGTGGCTTTGGAGAACGCATGACAAATCTTTCCTTTGAGCCGGTCGCAAAGATCGGCCTGTGAGTTGAACAACAATGGTCTTGGGGTGACGCGTGCCAGCCGCAAAGCGGGGTGCGCCTTCAGAACGAGCTAGGAACCGAACAGTCCATACCGCCGGCGCACGGTCCGTCGATCCGCCCGGAATGGGACGGCCATTGCTCCGGAATGGTCAGCATAAGGCGGATTAATGCCGAGCTGATCCCGCATGGGCTCAGGATCATCCGGGACCTCACGGAGGTTGGAAACCGCGACCCGGTTGAGAGCAAGGTCCGGAACCCGAGTCACAGGTATCGGGTCTTGAGCCACCCGTTCGGTCGACATCAGGCGCTCTCGGGCAACCGCGGCTTCGACCATTGCCTCCGCCGTCTGCAGCGGAATGAGGTTTCCGCTTTCCCGCATCAATTCCGCTTCGCCGCGCCGGAATTCTTCCGCCATAGACTCCCGAGCCAGACGGTAGGCTTGAGCGACATTGTCAACGCCGCAGATCGCATCAAGACAGTCGAGTCCGAAGACCCCGGCATCGCGGAACCGGGCTGGCAGTTCTTGATCGGAGCAGTCGATGATCGCCCAGCTGATGGCTTCAGGTTCAATCTTCATTCGACGGTGTTTGCGGTAGAGCAGATCGGAGACCTGAGCCCGGGCGATTGTCAGATTGTCGGCGATCTGATTGAGCCTCGTCGTTTCGATCGTCGACGCCTGACGCTTGAACTCGAGCAGGCAGGCTTTGCCCGTGCCGTGATTGATCACGAGTCCATCGGCACGGTATGTGGGCCCTCGCGGCTCGGGATCATGATCAGATTGAAGCTGGGCGAGAACAGCCGCTGAGTTGGAATGAACGAGTCCTAGTTGGCTCGGATCGATGGCGAACTTCAACCCGGTCCTGATGACCGTCAGGATGTCCACACGACGCGCAACAATGTCGAGGATCTGCTCCTTGGCTCTGCCATCGTTGCGCGGCATCATCATGTAGTACGTCGCCAATGCGCTTGATGCGCCGAGGACTGGATCAGTGCTTGTATCGCGCGCCTGTTGCAGCGTCTTGTCGACAGTCATTTTGGCAAGAGCCTCAAGCTCTGGTCGGATTAGGGCAAGATCGAGGGCAGGGCGGTTGGCCGCAGCGACGGCGTCATTCTGGTTTGTCTCTTTCATTGGGAAAATCCCTGGTCTTGGGCAATCCGTGCACAGCTTTGCCGCTCCCTTGTTTCGCAACGCTGCCAGGATTGGCTGACATCATGGTTCAAGGATCGGTCGGCGCCGCTCACGCTCTGGGATTGCAGCTGACAGGGCTCACGCGTCTTCAACGTGTCAGCTCATCAGCAGCCAGCCCCAAAAGGTTGCCTGATTCAACGGATGAATGTGGAAATGATTTCCGCGGTCGGGCGCCGGGGCAGGGAGCAGCAAGCATGTCTCATCCGGCTTTACAACCAGACCTGACAAGTCGCTGTCACATCACCGCGACGGCATTGATGCGGAAATTTGGGATGTTCCCTAACCGGGATTTAGCGTAAGAATTCGCATAGCCGTGCTCCTATTACGGTAGGGGTGTCGGTCAGGCCTTCGTGGAGTGTTGACGCACTCGCGAAGGCCGCTTAGTCCGGCAAGGTGTTACCTCAAGCCGATGCATAGACTGATAATCCGGATTTCCTGTTCCGGCAACACCAAAAGAACACTTCCGGAACAAACGAATCGATTATGGTTAACAAGACAATTTTATTCATTTTTCTTCATCGGTTTCGCAAACCGAATATTTCTAGATCGTGTCCCGCAGCGTGGTGTAGCTGACAGGGTGGTCACCAGTGTTTTCCGGTAGGGTCGGGTTGTTGAAGCTCAACCTGAAGGACACCACTGATGACCGACGACATGATGAACCTGCGCTCACTCGTTGAGAAGAGCGCCGACGCCGATTTGCTCCGCGAGATGATCGGCTTTGCCGCCGAGAAGCTGATGGCGCTGGAGGTCGGCACGAAGACCGGCGCTGGCTATGGCGAGAAGAATGACTTTCGGCTTGCCCAGCGCAACGGCTATCGCGACGGGGACTGGGAAACACGGGCGGGAACAGTCGAGCTGCGCATTCCGAAGCTTCGCACCGGCAGCTACTTCCCGAGCTTTCTCGAACCGCGCCGCATGGCGGAGAAGGCCCTGACGGCGGTGATCCAGGAAGCCTATATCCAGGGCGTTTCGACCCGCTCGGTCGATGATCTGGTCAAGGCCATGGGTATGAGCGGCATTTCCAAGAGTCAGGTGTCCCGGCTCTGCGAAGAGATCGACGACAAGGTAAAAGCCTTTCTCGACAGGTCCATAGAAGGTGAGTGGCCCTACCTGTGGATTGATGCCACCTACCTGAAGGTCCGGCGCGGCGGGCGCATTGTCTCTGTTGCGGTCATCATCGCGGTGGGTGTCAACACCGACGGCCGACGCGAGGTGCTCGGCATGGAAATCGGCACATCCGAGGCCGAGGCGATCTGGACGGAATTCCTGCGCAAGCTGACCAGGCGCGGTCTCGGCGGCGTGAAGCTGGTGATCTCCGATGCGCATGAAGGCATCAAGGCCGCCGCCTCCAAGGTGCTCAACGCCACCTGGCAGCGCTGCAGGGTTCACTTCATGCGCAATGCGCTTGCCCATGCCGGAAAAAGCGGACGGCGTGTCGTCTCCGCCTTCATTGCCACCGCCTTCGCCCAGGATACGCCCGAGGCTGCAAGCACCCAATGGCGCAATGTCGCCGACCAGATCAGACCGAAGGTGCCGAAACTCGCCACACTCATGGACAGCGCCGAGCAGGACGTGCTCGCTTACATGACCTTTCCAAAGGCGCACTGGACCAAGTTGCACTCGACCAACCCCATCGAACGATTGAACGGCGAAATCAAGCGACGAACCGAGGTCGTCGGCATCTTCCCGAACGACGACGCCATCGTCAGACTGGTCGGTGCGCTGCTGCTCGAACAGAACGACGAGTGGGCCGTCCAGCGCTCCCGTTACATGACGCTAGAAACAATCGGACAAATGAGCGATGATCCGCTCATCAGCCTGCCAGCCGCAAGCTGATCCATTCCCGGCTCTGTCCGGAAGGCACGGCGAGCGCCGAAGCTACACCACGTCCTGGGACACGATCTATTTCTATAGTCGATCGTTTGTATTTTCTACTTTGAAACGTTCCTTCAGCGAGGCGAGGACCGCCGTACCTGGCTGCTTGGACAGCCTACCTGCGCGAATAATCCATCAACCGCATGAATCTATTTGGATCAACTGATTCAACGTTATCATTGGACGCCGGGGCCTGAAGTTCCGAAGCTGGCATCATGATCGCGCAACCTTATCACATCTATATCGAACGCACTGACCCCACCAAAAACATGGCCCGGTATTATGCCTTGGAGATTTCGGGCACGTTGTTCGGCGAAACGTGTTTGACCCGGACCTGGGGCCGAATTGGCAGGCGAGGGCAGAGCAAGATGCACATGTTCGAGAACGAACAGAAAGCCGTCGACCTGTTTCTGGATCTCATGCGCCAGAAACGAAGCCGCGGTTATAGGCCGAGGTCGCCGCTGCGCAAACCCGCATGAATCGAGAGGGCCCATCACGAAGGCGGCAGGTTGAGTGAGCTCCGCCGATCGCAGCGCCTCGTTCGGTAATAATCTGCAAGTTGGCCGGCAATTCACCCACTTGGGCGCCGCAAGAAACTTTACTCGGACCAATGCTGTCCCGCCGTAACTTTGCGGTGTGAGAAAAAAAACATGTTACATAAGCTTTATTATGGAACTTTTAGGACAGATGATAACCCTGTTTCGTTGACTTTTCAGCACCAGAGAAAGAAGCACGATACAGTCAGAACCCAACCAGCAGCATATCCAATGCGGCCATAATCTCATTGTCATGCCCCCTCAGGCTGGTGACCGGGCTGCGCAACAGCGAACGCGGAACCGCCGCCATGAACTGCGTGACCATAACATGCGGCTCGTCGCCAATCTCGAAAACCGGATTGAGGCGCTGGGCCGGAACCGGAGCTTGCGCCAGAGGCAGCAGCGGAACCACGATCCGTGTGTTGAGTTCGTTCAGCACATCTGCCTGAACATCGAGAACATAGCCGGCGCCACCGGGATTTGCGAAAACCTCGAAACGCGCCATCAGAACTGCCTGTACTTCTCCAAAGGCAAGCCGTGTGCTTCTGCCCACGCGTTCGAGCTTGCGAGCGCGGCGGCATTCTCGCGCTGCCAGGCTTGCGTTTTCGCCTCGGCTACGGCACGCCGCAGACCTGCCTCCGCCGCCTGAGACAGATTCACTCCAAACGATCTGGCCTCCGTCAGCAGTGACGAGTCCAGCGTGAGGTTTGTGGGTTTTCTAGGGGCAGCCTGTGATTGCATGGTCTCTCCTCACTTCATGCGCATAATATATGCACATTGAGTGTGTGGCAAGGCACTGATGTTGCTGTTACTCTGCGATCCAAGAGGAGGTGTCGCCTTAACTGGTTGGTGGGGATCGGAGCATAGGCTAACCGCATGACTGAAGATGCTTCCGCCCAATATAAACGACACCGCTTTCCAGCCGAGGTCATCGCACATGCAGTATGGCTTTATTATCGATTTCCGCTGAGCCTGCGCGACGTTGAAGACCTGCTTGCCGAGCGTGGGATCGAGGTGTCTTTTCAGACTGTCGCCGAATGGGCGAGGAAATTTGGCCTGAAGTTCGCCCGTCAACTTCGTCGACGGTCCTGCGGCAATTTTGCTGACAAATGGCATCTTGATGAGATGGTCGTGTCCATAAAGGGAAAGAAATACTGGCTGTGGCGCGCTGTCGATGCCAACGGTTACGTTCTCGATGCCCTGCTGCAAAGCCGTAGAAACAAGGGAGCGGCTCTCCGGCTAATGCGCAAACTTCTGAAAAGCCAGGGCGTCACGCCACGCGTGATGGTGACAGACAAGCTGCGCTCTTACTCCGCTGCAAAGCGACAGCTCATGCCGGGCATCGAGCACCGTTCGCACAAAGGGCTCAACAACCGCGTCGAGAATTCTCACCTTCCCGTGCAACGACGAGAGAGACGCATGATGCGGTTCAATTCGGCACGGCAATGCCAGCGTTTCGTCTCAACCCACGGCCAAATTGCCAATCTTTTCCATCTTCATAGAAAACACCTGACTGCCACCGATCACCGCCAACTTCACGCCCACGCCAGCACCATCTGGCGTGAGATCGCCTTGTCGTTCAAAGCCTGAAATTCATGCCCAGGCAATGATCGCGCGCTGTGGTCGGTTAAGGCGACGCCCCCATCGACGGTGCTATCGATACCGAACTAACCGCAATCATGCGTTTCGCCAGCGTTCTGCGGCGGGATATTGATGCCGTCAAGAATGCAATCGAACTCCCCTGGAGCAACGGGCAGGCAGAAGGACAGATCAACCGCCTGAAGACGTTGAAGCGAGCAATGTACGGCCGCGCCGGCCCAGAATTGATGAGGGCGAGAATGCTACCGTTGAATCACAGACTTTGAGGAAGAACCCAATTAACTGCAAAACGACATCACATCTCCTGATCTCCGCACCAACGCTGTTTACACCGCCAAGTAGCGTGTCTTGAGGCCGGCATCGGCATCGAATTCGTCCCAACTGCCAGAGAACACGATGCGCCCGCTGTCAAGGAGGTAGACCCTGTCAGTGCAGCTTCGTGCAAACCAGACATTCTGCTCGGTCAGAAGCAAGGTGGTTCCATTGTTCTTGCGCATTAAGGATAGCTGGCGAGCGATATCCTGAACGATGACCGGTGCAACACCCTCCGTCGGCTCATCGAGAAGCAGGCAATCCGGACGGGAAAAAATGGTGCGGGCGATCGCCAGCACCTGCTGCTGGCCGCCGCTGAGTTCAAAACCCTGCCGGTCCTTGAGATCGCGCAACATGGGGAAAAACTCGAGCACTTCCTCAAGCGCGTATGGCTGCGTGCCTGGGCGAACAGCGTGGCGTCCCATCTGGATGTTTTCCGACACGGTCAGGTGTCTGTAGATCCGCCGATCTTCCGGAACAAGGCCCAACCCGAGCCGGGCGCGCGCGAATGCAGGAAGCCCGACGATGTCCGAACCGCGATGAGAGATCGGACCCCTAGCAAGCGGCCCGCCGTTCATGATGCCCTTGAACAGGGTCGTCTTGCCGGCGCCATTGCGCCCGAGAATGGCGACACCCTCTCCGTCGGCCACGGAGATCGAGACATCCTGGATGATGTGGCTGTCGCCGTAAAAGAGATTGAGAGGTCCCACTTCAAGCATAATTGACCTCGGTTCCAAGATAGACTTCGCGGACGAGCGGATTCTGGCGCACCTCTTCGGGTGTGCCGGCCGCAACCAGTTCGCCGTGGTGCAGCACCACCACCCGCGAGGCGAGACCGAAGACCACATCCATGTCGTGTTCGGTGAGAACAACGGTCATGCCGTGACGCGCCTTGACGGCCGCGATCAGTTCAATGGACGCCTGACGGTCAGCAGGCGCCATGCCGGCGGTCGGCTCGTCAAGCAGCAGGATGCGCGGCCTGAGCGCCAGGCTCATGGCCAGTTCAAGCCGCTTCTTGTCGCCATGAGAGAGGAACCGCGCCTGATCGAAACCTTTACTGGCGAGTCCCACCTCCTCCAGCGTCTCGTCGACCAGGTCCCGGACATCAGGGGCCGGCCGGCAGCCCAACCGGAACCGCGCGCCTTGCGTTTTCTGAGCCAGGTAGGCTTCGACAGCTATCAGCACGTTTTCAGCCGCGGTCAGATCGAGAAACACACTGGCCACCTGAAAGGACCGGCCAAATCCCGAACGGACCCGGCGCCATGCCGGCATTCTCGTGATATCCGCGCCATTGTAGGAAACGGTGCCGCTGTCGGCGAACACCTCGCCGCTGAGCACCTTGAACAGCGTGGTTTTCCCGGCGCCATTCGGACCGATGACAGCCAGCGTGTCCCCATCGGAGACGGACAGATCTATCAGCTTGAGGACCTTCACCGACGGGTAATCCTTGACGATGGCGCGGGCCGTCAGGATCTCGTTGGCGGGTATTGTGGCGGATGCGTTGCTCATTTCGTCGCTTCCTCCGCAGATTTGGCCGACCGTTTGGCCTGATATCTGGACCTGAACCGCGATAGTCCGCCGAGGATGCCGCCGGGCAACAGGAGCACAACCACGAGCAAGGTGAAACCTATGATGATCTCCGAAAGCCCATGCATGGTTCGCGTCCCGTATTCGAGTAGCGAAAACCCCACCGCGCCCACCACCGGACCCCAGAAGCTCTGAACACCGCCCAGAAGGGTGTAGAGAATTGGGCGGGCGGAAAATGTCCAATGGGCCAATTCGGGGGTCAGCAGTTGGAGCCAGGGGCCATACAAAGCACCGACAAGAGCCGTCAGACCTGAAGCGATGACAAAGCAGGTTAATCTGTTGACCATGACATTAATGCCCAGGAATTCCGCACGCACTGGATCCTGCTCAATGCTCTTGAAGCGACGGCCGATGGGGCCATGCGTGACCCACCAGATGACTCCCGCGAGAATGCCGCAGATCAGCACCATGAAATAGTAGTAGTTGTCTCCCGTGGCGAGATCGACCGCGAACACGCCCAGATCCAGCACCGGCCGCCGGATTCCGGTAAATCCGTCCTCCCTCCCCAACTCGGGGATATAGGACAGGAAGAGGTAGACGATCTGGGCCAGCGCCAGGCTGAGAATTGCGAAATAGACGCCGAGCGATCGGCGCAATGCGATCAGGCCGACGAGCAGCGCCACCGAAGCGCCGAACAGTCCGGCCGCAGAGAAGGTCATCAACGGATGCAGATCGGGCCAGGTTCTGGCCATCAGGGCGTAACAGTAGCCGCCGAGAGCGAAGAAGGAGGCATGCCCGAAACTGACAAGCCCGGTCCGTCCGAACATCAGATTCCAGCTGAGCCCGAAGACAATATGCAAGGCAAGAGTTCCGCCGACGAAGACAATGCCCTTGTCCGCCACCGATGGCAGGATCAGAAGAACCGCCAGAAAGCCGACGCCGATGCCGAGATCCCTGACGAGACTGGATTGGAAATGCTGTTTCATAGCTGCGTTCCCTTCACCAGACCCTCGGGGCGCAGGAGCAACATGATCACCATGGCGATGTAGAAGAACATTCCGGGGATTTCAGAGAAATAGACCGATCCAAAGGAATCAATCACGCAAAGCAGGATCGCGGCCAGGAAGGTTCCGCGGATATTGCCCATGCCGCCGACGATGAGAACACCGAAAGCCTGCACCACGAACGTACTGGCAAGGTTTGGCGAAATCGTCTGGTTGGGGAGCAGAAGCCCTCCTGCTATTCCGGCCAGGAAGAAGCCGAAAACAACGATCCACATGTAGAACTGCGGGACGTTGACGCCAAGCATTTGCGCCATCCAGGGGTCGCTGGCGATGGACTGGGTCAGCTTCCCGGTTTCAGTGCGCTGCAAGGCCCACTCCAGAAACAGATAACAGACGACGCCCAGAACAATGATGAAGATGGCATAGGTCGGCATGAACAGATCACCGACAATATGGATACCGGCCAGCGCCGAGGGAGCAGCGACACTGTAGAACGACACACCCCAGATCGCCTTCACCGCGCCTTCGGTTATGAGCAGCAGCGCGTAGGTGGCGATCAGCGAGTAGGCCTCGTCAACTTTGAGCAATGGCCGGAAGACGAAGCGCTCGACCACAAGCCCGATTGCCCCCAGAGCCAGACCGGAGGCCACGCTTATCAACACGTAGGAGAGCATCGATTCGGCGGAGCCGAACAGGGAGACCAGCGAAAACGCGATATACGCGCCGATCATGAAGAAGCCGCCATGGGCAAAGTTCAAAACCCGCAGGATCCCGAATATCAACGTCAGCCCGGTGGCGAACAGAAACACCACCATAGCCGAGAACAGGCCATTGAAAACCGGACTGAGAACATAGGTCAGCAATTGAGATCACCCGATAATGGACCCGCGAACTAGAAACTTCGCGGGTCGTCTGCCAGATCAGCTGCGATAGGGAAAGGCAGGCCTCAGCCCTTCTTGAAGTTGAACTTGATCGGCTCGCCCGGCGTTGCCGGCTCGCTCAACCCATCATCCTTGATCACACGGTAGTCGGTGACCGTCCAGCCCTGCTCGCTGTCATCGGGACCGAACTGGACCAGATTCAAGTCGCAGATGGCCTGGTGATCTTCCTTGCGGATCTTGCGCATGCCCTTGCAACTATCGAATTCGAGATCCTCCAGACCTGCGATCACCTTGTCCGTATCGGCGCTACCGGCCCTCTGGATTGCGGCGGCATAGGCCAGCACCGAGGCATGCGCCTCACCCATATAGCCCGCCGGATGCGGATCGCCGGTCATCTTGACATAGGCGTCGTAAAGATCGTCATTGATCTTGTGGCCGCGATAGGCTCCGTAATACCAATGGAAGCCGGACCACAGGCCTTCCGGCGTGTTCTTGCCCATCGCCTGCGCAATGATGAATTCGCTGCCCGGATCGACCATCACTTCGAACTTCTTGGTCAGTCCGTAAGCCGCCGCCTGGCTGAACATGGTCACGGCGTCGCCGCCATAGACGCCGCAATACAGGCCCTTGGCAGAACTGCGCATGAGCTGCACGATCTCGTTCTTGTAGTCGGTCGCCCCATATTTGGTCCATATCGGGTCACTGATCTCGAGCGGCTTGTTGTTGGCCTCATAGAACTCGGTCATGCCGTCCACGAAGGAGTCCCAGTTGGACTGGCTGATTGCCGTCTGCGGGCTGATCATCATCCACTCGGCGACGTCAGACGAATCCTCGGCCACCAGCTTGGCTAGCGCGCGCTGACGCGCGTAGGCGTGGTCCGAGGTGCGAAAGAAGTTCGGCGAGAACTGCTCGTGGGTAAGCTCGTTGGCGGACGCCGCCGAAACGACGAGCACAGAATTGTCGGCCTGCAAAGTGGGTGAGATCGCCAGTGCAACACCGCTCGACAAGACGCCGAACATCAAGTTGACGCCGCTTCCTGCGAGATCCTTCGCTGCCGCAACGCCTGCTGCGGGAGCAGCCTTTGAATCGCGGGTCACCAGTTCGAGGGGGCGTCCAAGGACGCCGCCGGCCTGATTGATCTGATTGACGGCGATGGTGGCGCCCGCGAGCTGATAGCGGCCGATCACCTCCTGCGATCCGCTCAGCGGCGAAATAAGACCGAGCCGGATCGGGTTGCCGTCGGCGCGCGATGGACGCGCCAGACTGCCGAGCGCGCCGGCGGCGCCGAAGACCGCAAGCGATTTGATGATATTGCGTCGTGAAAGATTGTTGATCATTGATGTCTCCTCCTCAGGTATTTTCGAACGATAGTTAGATTTTGAAACAGTGTCAACGTGAAGCCGAGGCGAAATCGATCAGCATCTTATTCTGTGTAAACGCCCTCGCGCAGCAGGGCCGACGAAGCCAGATCCGCGCCCTGCCGGTGGGTGTAAAAGCCCGAACAAAGTCCGCCATCCACCCTGATCATGCTTCCGGTGACGTATGATGCCGCATCGGAAAGCAGAAACAGTATCACCGAGGCAACCTCGCCGGGAAGCGCCATGCGGCCCATCGGGGTCCGGTCGTCGAGCACGTCCGCCACAAAGCCCTGCGGTATTCCTTGGCGCACCAGAGGGGTATCGACGCCGTTGGGAGCAATCGCGTTGACGCGGATGCCGCGCCGGCTCCACTCGATCGCCAGCACGTCGGTCAGTCCGGCCACGCCGAACTTGGATGAACAGTAATTCGAGCGGCCGGCAAACCCGCCAATCGAATTGACCGAACCGATATTGACGATGGCGCCTGCCCCATGGTCGAGCATGCGCCGCCCGGCGGACTGGCAGGAGAGAAACATGCCTTTGAGATTGGTGTCGACCACCAGATCCCAACTGGCTTCGCTCATGCTTTCAGCCGGCGCCGGCCGCGACAGTCCGGCGGCGGTGACGAGACCGAAGATCGGACCGAGTTCTTTCTCAAGGGTCTCCACCGCACGCTCGGTCGCCGCGCTGTCGCGCACGTCGAGCGGCAGGCCAATAGCCTTGCCCCCCTGCCCGCGAATGGTCTCCGCGAAGGCAAGAGCCTCATCAGCCTGGTTGTCGGCGATGCCCACCGCAGCACCCGCAGTCACCAGCGCCTCGACCGTCGCCCGGCCGATCCCTGATGCTCCTCCGGTGACCATCACGGCTTTTCCACCAAAATCAAAAGACACGTTCATGCTGCACTCCCGAGCTTTATCGTCACTTGCATCGCCGCCGGCTCGACTGCGCAAAAAGTGCCGCCTGCACCGTTGTGCGCAGTTTCACAAAGCCGGCCGCACCTGCGTTACATCCGCGGCTAGCCCGCTTTCGCCAGCGTCTTGCGGGCGATATCGAGATGCAGCCGCTCGACCATTTTGCCGTCAATCGTGATAACACCCTTATTGGCGTTTTCGGGCTGGCCATAGGCGAGCACGATTCGCTCAGCCTCCGCGATCGCAAAGGGCGATGGCGCAAACGCCTGATTGGCAACTGCAATCTGGGCAGGGTGGATGAGGGTCTTGCCATCGAATCCCATAACAGCGCCTTCGGCACACTCCGCTTCAAATCCGTCCTGGTCACCAAAATCATTGAAGACACCGTCGAGAACCTGCAGTCCGAAGGCGCGAGCATGGATCACGACCTGCAGCAACCAGTGCTTGAGCGTCGAGCGCCCAAGCGGCAGCGGCACCCCGGTTTCCTTGGCGAGATCGTTTGTTCCAATCACGAAACATTCAAGCCGCGATCCGGCCATTTTTCCCAGCCGTGCAATATCGCGGATATTGACGATGGCAAGGGGCGTTTCGATCATTGCCCAGATTTGCACGTCGTCCAGTCCCAGACGATCGAGTTCCGCAGCCGCATCGAGGATCGTTTGCGGATGCTCGACCTTTGGCAGTAGGATCGCCTCAGGCCGGCATGCGACGGCCGCCCTGAAATCCTCGGCGCCCCATTCCGTTCCGCCGCTATTGATCCGGATGATCCGCTGCTTTCCAGAGGTCGGATTGGCGTCAAAGTAGGCCTTCAGCGCCTCGCGGGCCTGCGCTTTCGCGCCCGGCGCCACCGCGTCCTCGAGATCATAGACAACGCCGTCGCAGTCGAGAGCGCCGGATTTCGCCATCGCTTTCTCATTGGCGGCAGGAACATAGAGGACGGATCTGAGGGGGCGGATCGATGACTGCATGATGGGTCCCGACTGGTTTGTTGAAAAGGCAAGCATGTTCAGGCAAAGCTCTCGTAGATGATGTGGCCGCGGTCGTCGCTTGCAGCGCCAACAACGCCATCGTGGATCAGGTAATTGATATGAGCCAGGACCTCGCCGAGCGCAAAGCCGATATTCTCCGGCCCATCGATATGCGGGAACATGGTTTTCGAAAGCGAGAGCGCATGTTGCGGCGTGCGCAGATGGCTGATGGTTGCGTCAAGCCGGTCGGTGTGATGGTCCTGCAATTGCCGGATTCGCGTGTGCATCCCGTAATAGGGGCGGCCGTGCGATGGCAGTACCAGGACGTCGTCGGGAATGCTGGCGAACTGTGCGAAGGAATTGAGATAATCGCCGAGCGGGTCAGCATGGGGCAGCATCTCGTAGACAGCTATCACCGGCGTGATCCTGGGGAGGAGATGATCGCCCGCGATCAGCACATTGTCCTTCTCGCAGTAGAACGACGCATGTTCAAACGCATGGCCCCGGGTGACGATCACCCGCCAGTCGCGTTGGCCAAAGCGGACAATCTCTCCGTCCCGAATCTCGGTGATCGCGCCGGGAATTGTCGATGACATGTCCATGAAGCGGTGGCGGCTGGTCAACATCAGATCGGCGCCGGCTTCATCAAATCCGTGACCAAGCAGGAACCTGTGGTGCTCGTCATTCGAGCCCGGCACGTCGCGGGAATGGCTGAGCCGCGCCCAGACCCATTCGCCGAAGGTGCCGACAAACTCTGCGCCGAAGCGATCCACCATCCAGCCGGCCAGACCGATATGGTCGACGTGGCCGTGGGTTGTGATCAGGGTCTTGACCGGTTCGCCTCGCATGGGGGCCGCAAACAGCTTCTCCCAGCATTCCTTGATGCTCTTCGTGACACATCCAGTGTCGATGACTGTCCAGCCATCCTCGTTCTTCAACAACCAGACATTGACATGGTTGAGGCGGAAGGGCAGCGGCAGACAGGCCCAGTAAAGCCCTTCGACCACCTCTTTCACCTCGCCCGGGCCAGGAGCCTTGTCGTAAGGAAACCGCAACTCGTCAGACAGGGCGCTCATTGACCGTCCCCGCGCGCTTCATCGCCGAACCTTGGCACAAGCACCCAGTAATCGAGTTCGAGCAACGCCTCCGCTGACGAAGGGTCGGGAAACCCTGAGCATGGCGCGTCTTTGGTCGCAATCATGCGCACACGAACGGCACCAATATCCGAACGCCCGGAAACCGGATGCTTGTCCAACACTTCCGACCAGCAATAGACGGTATCGCCGGCAGCCGCCGGATTGAGGTGACGGCCGCCATTGATCCCGGCAACGAACGCGGCATTTGCCAGTCCGTTGAAGGAAAGCGAGCGCGCCAGGCTCATCACATGCCCGCCATAGACAATCCGGCGGCCAAAGCGGCTCGACCGCTGCAGCACCGCATCAAAATGCCCTTTGGCGGTATTCTGGTAGAGCCGCGTGGCAATCTGATGCTCGGCCTCTTCGATCGTCATTCCATCGATATGGTTGATTTTTTCACCGATTTCGTAGGCCTCAAAGCCATGAAGGCTGCCGGCGAGCACCGGATCGTAGCGGGCAAAATCAAGGTCTTGGGGAATGACGAGTTCGCTGCCGGGGATGTGGGCGGGCAGGTCGGGGACAATGCCGTGGGGAGCAGGTGAGGCCGTGTCGCGCTTGTTGACCATGACCCACCGGACGAAGCTCACAACGGCCTGTCCGTGCTGATTGTAGCCCGTCGACCGCACATAGACGATGCCGGTGCGGCCATTGGAGTTTTCGCGCACGCCGATCACTTCGCTGCGTGCGTGAAAACTGTCTCCCGGCCAGGCCGGAACCAGAAACCGGCAATCCGCGTAGCCGAGATTGGCCACCGCATTGAGCGACACATCCGGCACCGTCTTGCCGAAGACCACATGGAAAACCAGAAGATTGTCGAGCGGCGCCTGCCGAAGTCCACAATCCTGCGAAAACGCATCGGATGACTGGACGGGGAAACGCATGCCATACAGGGCACTGTACAAGGCGACATCCCCGGTCGTCACAGTGCGCGGAACGGCATGGGAGATTTCCATCCCCGGCCTGAAATCCTCAAAATAATTGCCTTCGGATGATTTTTGCATTGCTCTTTACACCTGTCTCCAGCCCGATCTTTTCCAAAGGGTATTTGCCGGATGATGCGCGAAACCTCGCCGTCCGACCGCAACCTCCTTCGCCCGCGGTAAGATCATGTGTCCCCGGTCGGCTTCATGCCGATGGCTTCGGCCTGGTCGATGATCCCCTGAACCAGGCGAACGGTGGCGACATCCACCATCTGGCCGTCCACCTGGATGGCCCCCAGTCCCTGGGCTTGCGCCTCCCGATAAGCGGCCACCGCCTTGTGCGCCTTGTCGAGTTCGTCCTGGGCAGGACTGAAAACCTCCTGCGCAATGGCGACCTGGCTTGGGTGGATCGCCCATTTGCCAACCATGCCAAGCTGCTTGGCGCGACGGCACTCAGTCCGGAAATACTCGCCGTCACGGAAATTGACGAAGGGGCCGTCGACCGCGTCTATGCCGAAGCTGCGTGCGGCGACGATCACCTTGTAGCGCGCGTAGTGCCAGATATCGCCTGGATATCCGGTGTCACCGGATACTGCCCGCGGATCAATCCCCTGCGAGGCGGAGTAATCGCCCATCCCGAAAACCAGCGCCTCGAGCCGCTCAGACGCACTGGCAATCTCCTCGACATTCATGATTGCCTCGGCTTCCTCGATCAAGACCTCAATGCCGATCTTCCGAGTCAATCCAAGCTTGAGTTCGATTTGTGACAGCAGCCGGTCAACGAAGCGTACATCACAGGCAGATCTCACCTTCGGCACCAGGATCGTATCGAGATTGGCGCTCGCCCCCTCGACGACTTCGATGATGTCCTCGTAGGCATACTGGGTATCTAGATCATTGATGCGGACGCACCGAACACTCTTGCCCCAGTCGAGCGTGTTCAGCGCCGTGACGATCTGGGCTCTCGCGGGGATCTTTGCCGCCGGGGCGACGGCATCCTCAAGATCGAGAAAGATGTGGTCCACATCTAGCGACGCAGCCTTTGTCATCATCTTGTCGCTGCTGCCGGGAACCGCCAGCTGGCAGCGCCTAAGTCGTTTCGGTTTCTGTGCCATCGAGCAAACTCCTGCGAATTGGAAGACGAACTTGGATCATAAGGACGGTTGCCCTGGAGCGACACACCCGAAATTCCTGTTTGACGGCTCGCTCATCTCCATGTAATCTAACTAGCGTTAGAATTTGCATTCGTAAAGCCCTTTCAAGGACCATTTCGAGGATCTGATGACTCTTGTGATTGCAGACTATCCTCGCGAGCACGTTGCACTGCTGCGGCTCAACCGGCCGGATGTGCGCAACGCGCTCAATCCCGAATTGCGGGCAGAGCTTCGCGACGAGTTCGACCGGCTTTCGGATGACAAGACAATTCGCGCCATCATCATCACCGGCAACAGCAAGGCGTTTGCCGCCGGTGCGGATATCAAGGGCATGGTCGATATCGGCGCGGGAGAAATGATGGCCCGCGACGATGAACGGAACTGGGCGGCCATCCGGAACTGCCGCAAGCCGGTGATAGCGGCCATCGACGGATATGCGCTTGGCGGCGGCTGTGAACTGGCGATGCATGCCGACATCATCGTCGCCGGTGAGTCTGCAATCTTCGGGCAGCCCGAAGTGCGTCTGGGCATCATGCCCGGCGCCGGCGGGACACAGAGACTGGTCCGCGCCGTGGGGAAACATCGCGCCATGCTGATGCTGATGACCGGCGAGACCATGACGGCTGCTGAAGCTTTCGACGCGGGCCTGGTCAGCAAGGTGGTTGAGAGGGACCGTGCGGTTGCGGAAGCGATAAAGATTGCAACGTCGATCGCGGCAATGCCGCCTCTGGCGGTTGCGGAGATCAAGCAGGTCTTGCTCGCGGGAATGGAAGTCAACCTCGACACCGCTCTCATGCTTGAACGCCGTGCAGCCTATTTGCTGTTCGAAACCGAGGACAAGCGGACCGCAATGGAAGGCTTCATAAACAAGAATAAGCCAACATTTTCCGGCAGTTAAAATAACTGCTGTTGGAATCCATAAATCGTGGTGACATTTTTTCGAACAACTGTTAGACTTTTGATGTTCCCCGATCTTGGGACGGGAACGGTGGAGGAGCCAATGAAAATAATCCTGAACAGGAGCCGTGGGACCGCGCGCTCAAACCGGCGGGTTGCTGATCATGTTGCATGTTGACAACATCGAGCTCTCCTTTGGTGGAGTGCGCGCGCTCAGTGACGTAAGCGTTTATGCGAAAGCGCAGGAAATCACGGCCGTCATTGGGCCCAACGGCGCCGGCAAAACAAGTTTCTTCAATGTCATTTCCGGGTTCTACAAGCCCCAGAAAGGCAAAGTTGTCCTCGACAACCAGGACATATCCGCCCTGAAGCCCTCTGCCCGCGCCTATTGCGGCATGTCCCGCACCTTCCAGAACATCGCGCTGTTTCGTGGGATGAACGTGCTCGACAACGTCAAGCTCGGCGCCCACACGAAGCTCAAGAGCGGCGTTCTGGCCGCCGGCTTCCGTCTGCCGGTCACCCGGCGCGAAGAGCGCGAACTCGCAGCCGAGATCGAAAGAGACGTCATCGGAATGCTGGAACTGGACCACGTGGCCCATACCCCGGTTGAAGACCTGTCCTACGGCCTGCAGAAGCGTGTTGAGCTGGCTCGCGCCCTCGTCATGAAACCCAAGATCCTGCTTTTGGACGAGCCGGTTGCCGGCATGAACCGCGAAGAAAAGCGCGAAATGAGCCGTTTCGTGCTGGACGTGCGCCGCAATTGGCAAACCACGGTACTGCTGATCGAACATGACATGAGCATGGTCATGGAGATTTCCGACAAGGTCGTGGTGCTTTCCTTCGGCAAGCAGATCGCCTCGGGCACCCCGCAGGAAGTCCGGACCAACCCGGAAGTCATAAACGCCTATCTCGGCGTGGGAGATGAGGATTCAGCCTCATCGGAAGCGGCGGAATAGGACACAATCATGGCATTTTTCCTCGAGTATTCAGCAGTCGGCATCGCAGCGGGCGGCGTTTATGCCCTGATCGCGCTTGGCATCGTGGTGATCTTCAAATCATCCCAGACCTTCAATTTCGCCGCGGGTGAAATGATGGCGATGTCGGCCTACATGTTCTACACCGCCGCCGTCACTTTCTCCTTCGGCATCTATTTCGGTCTGGCTGCTGCGCTCGCCGGATCGATCCTTGTGGCGCTTATCATCGAGCGTTTCGCTCTGCGGCCGATGGCCGGACGGCCTTACATAGCAATTGTCATGGTGACCTTCGGCATCGGTTCGATCATGCGGGGCATCATGGCCATGATCTGGGGCGCCAACGAGTTGCAGATCCCGGCCATCCTGGCCCGTGATCCCGTGTGGATAGGCGAGTTGTTCATTCCGGGAAAAACCGCCCGCGCCTTTGCCATCGCGGTTATGATTGTCGTCAGCCTCATCCTGTTCCTGCGCTACTCCCGCGCCGGCGTCGCCCTGCGGGCCGCCGCCGCCGACCAGATCACCGCCTATTCGATGGGGATCGATGTGCGCAAGGTGGTGGCGTTCGCCTGGGCGATCGCGGCGATCACCGGCGGCATCAGCGGCATCCTCATGGCCAATGTGAATTCCCTTACCCCGCATCTCGGCGTCGTGGCCCTCAATGTGCTGTCGGTGGTTATTCTGGGCGGCATGAATTCGATTGGCGGCGTGCTGGTTGCAGGCCTGATCATTGGCTGGCTGGAAGCGGTCACCGGCTTGTTCCTGGGAACCGAGTTCCGCGAAATCACTCCCTACATCCTGGTCCTGCTGGTGTTGCTGTTCCGTCCCACCGGCTTGTTTGGCAGCAAAGAAGTCGAGCGTATCTGATGGCACATTCAACCACCACAACGGCGCAGGCGCCTCTCCGTTCATCAGCCCGGGGACTGTACTGGAACTCGACGCTGCTGGCGCTGCTTCTGGTGCTGCCCTTCATTGCGCCGCGGTATTGGATCTATTTCGCCTGCATATTCGGCATCAACGTCATTGCCACTCATGGTCTCAACATCATGATGGGCTACACCGGTCTGCTCTCGCTCGGCCATGCCGCGTTCCTGGGTGTGGGCGCCTATACCACCGCACTGCTGCAGAACCATCTCGGCGTGCCGTTCTATATCGCCCTGCCCTTGGCCGGACTGATGGCGGCGGTGATCGGCATCGGCTTTGGCCTGCCTTCGCTGCGTATCCGGGGCCTCTATCTGGTGATCGCCACCCTCGCCGCGCAGTTCATCCTGCAATTTGTCTTCATTCACTGGGAAAGCGTCACCAATGGCGATGTCGGCCTCACCGTCACACCGCCGGAAGTTTTCGGGATGTCTCTCAACACGGAAATCCGGATCTACTACCTTATCCTGTTCGTGGCGGTCTTGGCGACACTGTTTGCAGTCAACGTCATCAGGTCGCGTGTGGGCCGTGCGTTCATCGCCATCCGGGAGCGCGACCTCACGGCTGAAGTGCTCGGTGTCGAGATCGTCTGGTACAAGCTGGTCGCGTTCGCCCTGGGTTCATTCTATGCAGGGGTTGCCGGCGGGTTGCTCGTCTACTTCAACCACACCGTCAATCCCGAGCAATTTGGCCTGATGCAATCGGTCTTCTTTCTCTCGGCCGTCATCATCGGCGGAATGGGATCGACGCTGGGGGCGATTCTCGGTGCCTTGTTCATGACCCTGATGCCCGAAGCGCTAAGCCAGATGGTCCTGGCCACCGGCGATCTCCTGTCCATCGATACCGCGAGTTTCCTGGTGCCGCTGCGCGAGACGATCTTCGGCTTCCTGATGGTTGCCTTTCTTATTTTCGAACCACGCGGCCTTGCCCACATCTGGGAACGGGTCCGCCAGAACTACCTGCGCCGGCGTGCCGCGCAGTAACGACTTTCGGCTGTCAACGGACAGGCGGAACGGGAGCAATCCGCGATCACACAATCGCAACAAGTGGAGGAAAACATGCAGAAAAGACGCAATTTTCTAATCACGGCAGCAGCCGCCATTTCGATAGCCAGCGCAGCCGGCGGCATTGGTCAGGCCGCGGCCCAGGAGGACACGATCAACTGGAGCGTTCATGTCGACCTGACCGGTCCGGCCTCCTATGGCGGCATTCCGCAGGCTGAGGGTTTCAAATCCTATGTTGAGTGGAAGAATGCCGATGGCGGCATCCGCGGACGTCAGATCAAGCTCGAAATTCACGACACGACCTTCAAGACGGATGTGGCGGTCGCGACCTACAAGAAGGCGCTGGCGTCCGGACGGGTTGATTACGTCTTCGGGGATTCGACGGCGATGATTCAGGCGATCTCGCCCGAAAACAACACGACCCAGAAAGTTCTCACCGGAGGCGGTTCATTCGCCTCCGAACTCGCCGACAAGGAGAACTATCCCTTCTACTTCGTTGCAGGCGCAACCTACGGCAACCAGCTCGAGCTGCTCGTCGACTATGTTGCACAGTCAGCCGGCAAGGACGCGAAGCTCGCGATCATGCATTCGAGCATCTCGCTTGGCCGCGATGGCATCGAGCAGGCAAAGGCTCGCGCCGAGATGCACGGCATTGAAGTGGTGCTGGTGCAGCAGACCAAGTTTGTGGAAACGGATGTCAGCGCCTTCGCGCTCGCCATCCGGCAGGCCCAACCCACCCACGTCCTCGTCCACGGCTACTCCTTCGCTGTGTGGCCGGAAGTGATCCGGCTGGTTCGCGACTATGGCATGGACGATACTGTGTTCATGGGGTCGATGTGGCAAAATGAGCATGAGAAAGTGCTCGAACTCAGCGACATTGCGGACGGTCTTGTCGGCATCAACGTCTTCAACGTCAATTCGCGTGAGACCGAAGGCGAGATGATGAAGGTCATCAACGATATCCACGAGGCCCGGGATCCGAACTTCAACGGTTACGTTCGTCTCGGCTTCCTTGATGGATGGATCAACGCGATGATGGCCACTAAGGCCTTCGAAATGGTGATCGACGAGGGCAAGGAAATCACCGGCGTGAACCTTGCTGCGGCCATGGCAAGCATCAAGGACTGGGACACCGGCGGCATTGTCGGCGCACCGGTCACCATGTCCGGCCAGCAGATCGGCCTGGGCCAGGTCATCAGATGGGAGAAGGTGGACGGGGACTGGGCTCCGGTTCCGGTCTCCGACTGGATGAAGGTCAACTGAACCATGACGGCTGCTCTCGAAATCCAGAATCTCGAAGTTGTCTATCAGGGCGTCATTCAGGCGCTTGCGGGCATCAGCCTGCAGGTGCCTGAGGGCAGCATCGTTGCATTGCTTGGCGCCAACGGCGCCGGCAAGACAACGACCCTCAAGGCGATCTCGGGCTTCCTTCCCCTTGAGAACGGCCGTGTGACCGCCGGCTCGATCCGGATCGGAGGCGAAGACATCGCCAAGCTTGCGCCGCACATGATCGTGCGGCGCGGGACCTTTCATGTTCGCGAAGGCCGCCATGTCTTCACCGACATGACCGTGGAGGAAAACCTCATCGCATCCACCTTCGCCCAGCGAAGTGCGCGATCGAGGATTGAGGCGTTCGACGAAGTCTACGCCTTCTTCCCGATCCTCTCCGAGAGGCGGCACCAGCCGGCTGGGCTGTTGTCGGGCGGCGAGCAGCAGATGCTGGCGATCGGGCGCGCCCTTGTCGCCGATCCCCAGATCATCCTGCTCGACGAGCCGTCGCTCGGCCTGGCGCCTTTGATCGTCAAGGATATTTTCGAGATCATCGCCCGCATCAACCGGGAGAAGAAGGTCTCCATGCTTCTGGTGGAACAGAACGCGAGCATTGCGCTGAAATATGCCAGCTACGGCTACGTGATGGAAACTGGCCGGGTGGCGCTTGAAGGCACTACTGACGATCTGTCGCAGAACAACGACATCCAGAAACTCTATCTCGGGATCGATACCGAGGAAACGGCCTGAGAAATCGACCGTTCAGAATCGCGCCTCCCAAGCGCAACGTCAATGGACCTCCGGCCTTCCGGTCCGGAGGTCCATTGACCTGATCCACTCTTGAGCATCTGGACCCATGCTTTAAGGTGCCGCATGCGTCGCCTCACAGAGTTGAAACAATGCCTGAAACCTGCAGCGGCGCGTATCCATCCAGATGCGCGCCGCTGCAGGTTTCGACATGTATAGAGGCGAAAGCTCGCTCAGTAGAGCGAGATGCCCATGGACCGCCCGCCATCCAGCGTCATGATCTGCCCGGTCACATTGCGGGTGCGGGGGTTGGCGAAAAAGGCGATGCCGTTGGCGATGTCCTCCGGCTGGCCGAGCGCCTTGGTGGGCTGCTTGGCGATCAGCTCCTGCTGACGGTCAGGCGTTAGCGACCGGAACATATCGGTTTCGACCAGGCCCGGGGCAACCGCGTTTACAAGGATCCCGCGCTCGGCAAGGTCAATGGCCGAACTCCGCGTCAGCCCGATCACGCCGGCCTTGGATGTCCCGTAGGCCGCATGGGCGTAGCCGGCGAGATAGGCCCGCGACGCCACATTGATGATCCTGCCGCCGCGGTTCATCCGCTTGACGGCCTCCTGCATGACGATGAACGTGCCGATGACATTGACCTCGTACATCTTGCGAAAGTCATCTTCGCCTGTCTCGTTGAACTTTCCGTCCCAGAACACAGCCGCATTGTTGACCACAACATCGACGCGGGGCAATCCGGCCATCAGGGCGGCGACAGCGGCGCGATCGGTGATCGACAGTGCATGGTGCTCGACCGAAGCGCCCTCCGCCTCTAGCGCGGCAGCGGCCGCAGTCAACGGCTCGCTCTTTCGGTCGATCATCACGACGTGGAATCCATCCTCCAGCAGACGCCGGACGGTCGCAAGGCCGATGCCTTGTCCGGCGCCGGTGACGAGAGCAACTTCGGTGTTCATATCCATCTGCGTTCCCTATGCATCGACTGGCATCACAAAAGTTTCGGTCAGGCCGCCATCGACCATGAGGACGTGACCGTTCATGTAACTCGATGCCTTCGAGACCATGAACGCCACCACGCCGCCGGCTTCGTACGCGTCTCCCCAGCGCCCGAGCGGGATACGGCTGGAGACGCCTTTCTCGTAGCCCGGCCGGGCCAGAATGGTGTCATTGATTTCCGTGAGGAAGTAGCCCGGCGCCATCATGTTGCAGGTAACGCCCCTGGCGCCCAGTTCGGCAGCCAGCGCCCGTGTCATGCCTGCCAGGCCATGCTTGCTGGCCACGTAGGAGGTCACGTTCTCGCGCCCGACCACGGCGAGCGCGGAACCCACATTGACGATGCGGCCATAGCCCTGCGGCACCATCAGGCGGGCTGCCTCGCGGCAGAGCACGTAGGTGGCGCGCACATTGGTTCCCATCACCCGGTCCCAGGTGGCGGTCGTGGCCTCTGCGAGAGGCTCCCAGGCATTGATCCCGGCATTGTTGACTAGAATGTCGAGACGGCCTTCGGCTTTCGAGATATCACGTATGGCCGCGATGCAGGCGTCCGTATCGGCAAGATCGAAAGCCCGGATCTCGACATCGAGCCCCTCTGCGCTGAGGATCGCGGCCGACTTTTCCAGTTGTTTTCTCCCTCGCGCGGTCATGTAGACCTTGGCGCCGGATTCAGCGACCGCCCTGGCCATTTCAAAACCGAGCCCGCGCGACGATCCCGTGACCACCGCGACCTGGCCTTCCAGTGAAAATCTGTTGGTCATGACCGTGTCTCCTCAGGCGGCAAGCTGGAATTTGAAGGTCGATGAAATGCCGCCGTCGACATGAATGACCTGGCCGGTAACAAAGCTCGAAGCACCGGAGGCGAGATAGATCAAGGTTCCCACGAGTTCCTGCGGCTCGCCCCAGCGCTCCATCGGCGTGACCCCGGACACGGCTTCGACATAGCCTTCGCGACCGGTCACCGAAGCGTTGATGTCGGTGACGAAATATCCGGGCGCAATCACGTTGGCGGTGATGTTCTCACGCCCCAGTTCGGCCGCCAGCGACCGCGTCAGGCCGACAATGGCCGATTTGCTGGCGCAGTAGGCATGAAGCTTCGCACGGCCGACCGTAGAGAGCACAGAGCCTATATTGATGATGCGTCCGCCCTCGCCGCCCTTGCGCATGACCGCGGCGCATTCCTGCGCCATGATGAAGGTGGCCTTCACATTGGTGTCCATCGTGCGATCGAACTCTTCCAGGTCGCTCTCGAGCACAGGCTGCCAGTTGATGATGCCGGCATTGTTGACGCAGATGTCGATCCGGCCAAGCGAGGCAGCAATGGACTGGACGCCGGTGCGGATGGCTCTTTCGTCCGAGAGATCGATCGGCAGCACCGTGGAGGCGCCGCCATCGGCGGCTATTTCCGAACTGACCGCATCCAGCTTCGCCTTGTCGCGGGCGATGAGCACGACATGGGCGCCGGCCGCCGCCAGGCCCTTCGCCATGGTCCGCCCCAAACCGCGGCTGGCACCGGTGATGACCGCCACCTTGCCCTTGAGCGAGAACATTTCCAGCATTCAAATCCTCCTCCACCGCCAAGCGGCGCATCTTCTGACCTTAAATCTGTCCGTAGACCTGCCGCAGCCGGACCTTATCGACCTTGCCGCTTGGCAGCTTGACGATTTCATCGACAAAGGTGATGTGACGCGGCTTCTTGTAGCTTGCGATCCGGGTCTTGCAGTGCTCGATCAACTCCTCGGCGCTTACAAGAGCGCCCGGCTTGAGCACCACGATGGCCATGACCGCCTCGCCCCATTTCTCGTCGCGAACACCGATCACGGCGGCTTCCGACACCATGTCGTGATGAACCACTGCCTCCTCGACCTCCCGGGAATAGATGTTCTCTCCCCCCGAGATGATCATGTCCTTCTTGCGATCCACCAGATAAAGAAACCCCTCGTGGTCTAGCTTGCCCACGTCACCGGTATGGACCCAACCTTCCCGCAGCGTCTCGATCGTCGCTGCGGTATTGTTCCAGTACCCCTTCATAACCCCCGGACTGGTCAAGAGGATCTCGCCAACTTCACCGGGCGGAAGATCATTACCAGCATCATCGACGATGCGGAGGCCGACCCGTGGAGACGCCTGTCCGACAGATGTCAGGATTTCAAGATCGCGCGCGGTGCCATCGGGCTTGTGTTGATGAGCAAGCAAGGTCGTTCCAACGCCCTCGGTCTGGCCGAACTGCTGCTGGAACACCGGGCCGAACATTTTCAAACCACGCTTGAGCACCGGCAGCGGCATGGGGGCCGCAGCATAGACGATCATACGCAGGCTCGAAATGTCGGTTTCCCCGGCCTTTGGCGAATCAAGCAGGCTCTGGATCATGGTCGGCGCCATATGGGTGACCGTGATCTTCTCCTCCGCAATGGACTTCAGGATCGCTTCGGGATCAAATCCGGACAACAGCACCACCGTTCCCGCCCGCCAATGCTGCGACAACTGGATAATCTTGGCGCCGATGTGAAACAGCGGCATCATGATCAGCATCCGGTCATCCGGACACATGCGCTGATCGGAGCCCAGTATTTCCGCGGCCGCACATTGGCCGGCATGGGTGAGCATCACGCCCTTTGGCCGCCCGGTCGTTCCACTCGTGTAGATCAGATAGGCGATGTCATCGGGTTTCGGACGGAAGGACGCTCCCGCAGGATCGCCGCTGGCGAGGACGTCTTCATAGGCCAAGGCGCCATCGGCTTCAGCGCCAATACAGACATAATGCTCGACCGAGGTTAGCTGATGCTTCATCGCCGCGATGGTTTCGGCATAGGCAGCCTCGAACACCAGCACCTTTGGTGCGCCATCATTGATGATATAGACCATCTCCGGGATCGCCAGCCGCCAGTTGACCGTGGCTGTGATGAAGCCCGCCATTTCGCAGGAGCCATAGACCTCCTGGAACTCCATACAGTTCTGACTTAGAATTCCGACTCGGTCCTGGCGCCTGAGGCCGAGCTTTTGCCAGGCGCTGGCAAGCCGCGCGGCGCGGGCACGGAATTCCGCATGGGTCACACGTTGCTCCCCGAAGACGAAGGCCGTGTGGCCGGGAAACTTCAGCGCGTTGTTGTCGAGCATGTCGGCAAGGGTTTGGGCGACGGTCATTGATCCGGTATCCAACTGCTATTCTATTTCGGGATCGAACAGTGGTTTGCGCTTGTCCCGGAAAGCGGAAAGACCTTCCCGAAAATCATCTGTGGCAAAACACAGCGGCTGCGCCATCGCCTCGAATTCGAGCACCGCCATCGGGTCATCGGCGTATTCCAGCATCCGCTTGGTCAAGGCCAGTGCGTGGGAGGGGAATGCGGCAAGCTGGCGCGCCCGCTCCATCGCTTTTGCCTCCACCTCGTCATCGGCCACCACATCGTCGGCGATGCCTTCGCGCATGGCCTCGGCGCTTCCGAAACTGCGTGCATACAGCAAAGCCTGCCGCGCCCGGGAAAAGCCCATCCGCTTGGGCAGCGTGTAGGCAATGGCGAAATCGGGAACCAGCCCGACCCGGAAGAACGGGAATCCGATGCTGGCTGATTCTCCCATCACGATGGTGTCGCAGATCAAGGCCAGCCCCGCACCTGCGCCGACCGCATGACCCTTGACTTCAGCGATGACCGGCTTGTCATTGGCCAGGAGCAGCCGGGCAAGCCGATGTGCCGACACAATACGCTCGCGACCGGCTTTCGGGTCAGACAACGTGTCCATCCGGGACAGGTCGCCGCCGACCGAAAAATCCTTCAGCGCCGAAGCGATCAGCAGAACGCGCGTCCTCGGGTCGGGCAGCAGTTCCTCAAGCGCACTCAGCAGCTCGCCGCGCAGCGCCTCCCCCATCGCATTGCGGGCTGTAGCGTGATTCATCACGAGCCGGACAATTCCGCGCTCATGACGCTCCACCTCGATATAGTTCATTCCGCCCTCCCCGAACGCTGATCTGACAGCCATGAGGCTACACCAAAGAAAAACCTAACACCAGTTAGAAAATTTGATTTATCGATCATGCGTTAGAATATACGCTCGCTCTGATTGTCATGTTTCAATGCGAAAGATATAAGCGGGTCAAAGGACATTCCTCATGACAAGAAAACCAACCAAGTCAGAAGTGTCACAAAAACGGGTGCTCGATGCGGCGGCAAAGATCTTCCGGGACAATGGTTATGCGGGAACGACCATGCGCGCCATTGCCGACGAGGCCGATTTAAAGGCTGGCAGCATCTATTATCACTACAAATCCAAAGATGAACTTATCAGTGCAGTGCTTGATCTGGGCATTCATGCCGTATCCGATTCGGTGAAAAGCGCGCTCGATGCCCTGCCGGATACGGCTACCGGACGCGAACGAATCGAAACGGCGGTCTATGCCCACTTGTCAGCCATCATCGAATATGGCGACTACACGCTCGCCACGCGGCGGGTGTTTGGCCAGGTGCCCGAAAGCATCAGGCTCAAGAACATGCGGCTGCGCGATCTCTACGGCACGATGTGGCAGGAGATCCTGATGAATGCCAAGGAGCGGGGCGAGTTCCGGCCAAACGCCAACATTACCCTCGCACGACTTTTCATTCTCGGCGCACTGAACTGGACCGTCGAATGGTTCAAGCCAGGCGGCCGCACCATCGACGAAGTCGCCCGGGAATTCAGCTCCGTCGTCGTCGACGGGTTGATGCGGCATGAGCCGAGCATGACCGACGCCTGAGCCTGCCCTCGGAGCAGGGTTTCTCGCAGGCGGCCGCGCTCAATCGCGGCCGAGAATATGATCCGAAATGATCCGCATCTGGATTTCCGAGGTTCCCTCGAAAATCTTTGTCAGCCTGGCGTCGCGCCAGTGCCGCTCGACGGCGTTGAGGGTGGTGTAGCCGCCTCCGCCCAAGATCTGCAAGGCTTCGCTGGTTACCCGCTCGGACATCTCGCTGGCAAACAACTTGACCATGGACGCCTCCTTGTCGCAGCGGACGCCTTGATCGATCTTCTCGCAGACCGAATACATCAGTGATCGTGCCGCCTCGATCTCGGTCGCCATGCCGGCAATCTTGAAGCGAATGGCCTGAAACGAGGAAATCGCGTTGCCGAACTGGCGGCGCTGCTTGGCATATTCGATCGCATCGTTGAGGCCCGCCTGCGCCAGGCCGATCGACCGCGCTGCGGTGTGCGCTCGCGCTGTCTCCAGTCCCGCCGTGGCGAGATAGAAAGCCTTGCCTTCCTCGCCGATCATCTTGTCAGCTCCAACCCGGCATTTGTCGAATGCAAGCTCCCAAGTGGTCCAGCCGTGGTAACCGATCTTGGGGATGGTGTTGCCCGACACGCCTTGCGGCAATTCTCCGCGGGGCTTTTCGACCATGAAAGCCGATATGCCCCGATGCCGCGCCTTTGGGTCGACGGTCTCACCGGTGCGCGCAAAGACCAGAATGAAATCGGCGCCGTCCGCGAAGGTGCACCAGTATTTGTTGCCGGTAATTTCCCACTCGTCACCGACCCGTTTGGCCCGGCATGAAATATTGGCGACATCTGATCCGGCGTCCGGCTCGGACAGAGAGAAGGCACCTAGGAACTTGCCTTCGGCCATCAATGGCAGATAGTGCGATTTCTGCTCCGGCGTCATCGATTTGAGCGATCCGATCAGCGCGTTGCCGCGGGCGATCAGGCTTGCCACACTCATCCAGCCGCGCGCCAGTTCTTCAGCCACCAGGCAATACTCGAATGCTCCGAGACCAAGCCCACCATATTCTTCCGGGATCAGGATTCCGAAATAGCCCAGTTCCGCCATCTGGTCGATGATTTCGCGCGGGATGTCACCCTTGACCGGATCGAGCCTGTTGGCGGCGGGAAGCACCACGTTGCGGGTGAATTCGCGCGCCGATTCCTGAATCATGCGGTGTTCATCGGAAAGTTCAGGCATAGGCGGACTCCTCCGGGGGCAACTGACCCTGGCCGAGCGAACGCCCGCCATCGACAATCATGACCTGCCCCGTGATGTAGATGTTCTCAGGCGAAGCCAGGAAAGACACCGCGCGGGCGATATCTTCCGGCTGGCCGATCCGACCGAGCAATTGCAGGCCGAGCATCGCCTGCTGACGTTCTTCGCTCATATAGTGCAGCATGTCGGTATCGACGACGCCCGGAGCGATGGCGTTGACGCGGATGTCGCGTGGCGAAAGGTCGATCGCCATTGATCGGGTCAGTCCCACGACAGCTGTTTTGGAGGCCGCGTAATGCGCCATTTGCGGTGCGCCGGCGAAAGAGCGGGACGCGATGTTGATGATCCGGCCACCATTTCGCATCCGTCGCGCGCCTTCCTGGGCGACAACAAATGTGCCCACCACATTGATGTCGAACGCTTCGCGGAAATGATCCTCGGTAAGGTCTTCAAACTTGTGCGTGCTGGTGATGGCGGCATTGTTGACGATGACATCCAGTGGCGCTGCGCGATCCATCAGCGCGCCAATGGCCGCGCGATCGCGGATATCAACGACTTCGGTGATGATTTCAGCGCCTTTTGCGCACAGGCTCTCGCCAAGTCCTTGAACGCTTTCCAGCCTGTCTACCGCAACGATCTTGTAGCCGTCGGCTGCAAGACGCTCGACGATACCACGACCGATGCCTTTGGCGGCGCCCGTCACAAAGGCCGTTCCCAAGTGCTTGTCTGTCATTTAGCTTCTCCGCGTCATGGCGAGTATTTCCTCGAGCGAGGTGCCGTCATCGAGCAGAACAAGGATATCCATAAGCCGTCGTGTCTCGGCGGCACCAAGAACCGGTTCGACCAGGGCGATGAACTTGTTTTCGAGTTTTGTCTGCTGCCGCATGAGATCCGTATCGGCGACACCGGCATCATGACTGGCTGAATGAGACGATCCATCATTGGTCGTCACTGTCACCTCGGCCTTGGCCTCTGGAAAGGATTCGTCAAAGATGATTGTTGCCATATCTCGCAGGCGAACAAGCTCGGGCTCCTGGGTCATCACATCCGTGTAGCTGCCGATGGCCGAGGTGTTGCGTCCGGCCAATGCCATCGCCACGGTCAGCCGAAGACTGAATTTCGCCTCAAGTCCAGTCGCCGGTCTTGGCAGATTACAGACCCGGTCCGTGACCGGCGCAACGCGGATGGTGATGCCGGAAATGGCATTTGTCGATGTGCGGCTCCTGTCGCGCAGATGAATGCCGGCCTCGATCGCCCCATGAGTGAGATAGCACGATGCATGGTACTTGAAGAGATTGCGGCGAATGTGGAAATCCAGCGGCTCGGGCCGCATTGCCTCATCGGGATGGAAATCCACGCTCTGGGTTGCGGCCAGGCCCTGCGCGCATTCGAGCGCATCGGGGCGGCTGGTGAAACCCCTTCTGGCAAGCCGTGCGGCCGACAAGCCGTTCTGCGCGGCTCGTCCGGCATGCAACGGCTTGCACATGGTCCCGAACATCGACTTGAGGCCCGACGCCAGCGTGGTGGAAATGCCGTAGGCTGTCGCCGTTGCATCCGGAGCAAGACCCAGAAGCCGTGCACAGGCCGCCGCGGAACCGACACTTCCCACCGTCGCGGTCGCATGAAAGCCGTGTCCGTAATGGCTCGGGCTGATCAATGCCCCGGTGCGGCAGGCCACGTCGTAGCCGGCGACAAAGGCCTCGATCAGCAAGCGCGGCGAGGCATTCTGTGCCTCGGCCATCGCCAGAACGCCCGGCAATATCGCCACCGTGGGGTGACCGAGGATCGCCATGTTGACGTCGTCAAAATCCAGCGCATGCGAGGCAGTGCCGTTGATCAGAGCCGCGTTGACCGTCGACGTCTTCTCGCCCGATCCGACGAGAGTTGCGACCGGCGTTGCCCCGTCATCGAGAACCTCTTCTCTCAGGATCGAAACTGCAGGTTCGGACGCGCCGGAGATCGTGACTGCGAACCAGTCAAGAATGCACTGCCGCGCAACCGTGACGGCGTCATCTGGCAGGTCATCAAAGCTGATTGCCGCAGCCCTCTCAGCCAGCCAACGGGTGACTTCAGGAGGCGTGGTTGGTTCAGGCATTTCCATCACCATCTGATGCCGGGGCGCCATGGACCTGGCGCAGCACGGTCTTGTTGATCTTGCCGCTTGGAAGCCGCGGCAACTCTTCGACGAAAATGATGCTCTTCGGCTTCTTGTAGCTGGCGATCTGCGTCTTGCAGTGAGCGATCAAGTCGTCTTCGGACACTGCTTGCGATGTCACCACGACGGCCCTGACGGTTTCACCCCAATAGTCATCCTTTACGCCGATCACTGCCGCATCGAGAACCGCCGCATGGGAAGCCAGAGCCTCCTCGACCTCGCGCGAATAGATGTTTTCGCCGCCTGAAATGATCATATCCTTCTTGCGGTCAACCAGATAGAGGAACCCCTCCTCGTCGAGATAGCCAAGATCCCCGGTGCGGTACCAGCCATCGCGCAGTGCTGCGAGGGTGGCTGCACTGTTGTTCCAGTAACCCGCCATATGGGTTTGTGTTCTGGTCAGGATCTCGCCTGGCTGATTGACTGGTAACTCGTTGCCCTCGTCATCGGCGATGCGAATATCCACGTTGGGCGCGGCCTGACCGATCGATGTCAGGCGTTTGAGATCCTGCGCCGTGCCATCAGGTTTGTGCTGGCGCTTGTGCAGGGTGGTGCCTCCGCCTTCGGTCATACCGTAAAGCTGCAGGAAAACCGGCCCGAGAATTTCAAGACCGCGACGCAGCAACGGGCCAGGCATAGGGGCTGCGGAATAACACAGCGTATGCAGGGAGGACAGGTCGGCAGCCTCCACACCGGGAACCGATAGCATCGCCTGTACCATTGTCGGCGCCATATGCGTCATCGTTATCCGTTCCCGCACGATCGTTGCGACGACTTCGTCGGGCTTGAAATCATAGTGGAAAACGACGGTTGCCCCGCGCAGATGGGCGGCAAGCTGCAGAAACCGCGATCCGACATGGAATACGGGCATCATCAACTGCATCCGGTCGCTGACAATCACGCCGAGTTCCGTCGCCATCAGTTGCGCCACATTGATTTCGGCACGGTGCGTGCGCATCACGCCCTTTGGGCGACCGGTGGTGCCGCTGGTGTAGATAAGATGCATGATGTCTTCAGGCACGGGCCGGGAGGGCGCGCCTGAGGGATCGCCCGATGCAACAAATTCTTCGTAGGACAAAGCCCAGTTAGGCGCCTCCGCTCCGAAGCAGACATAGGCTTCAATGTGCGGCTGATCGTGCCTCAACTGTTCCACGGTCGCCAGGTAACGCGCCTCGAAAAACAGAACGCGCGGTGTGGAATCGTTGAGAATGTAGGCCATCTCTGGCGGGGCCAGGCGGAAGTTCACCGTTGTGGCGATGAATCCGGCAAGCTCGCAGGCGCTGTAGATCTCCATGAACTCCCGGGTGTTCTGGGAAAGGATCGATATGCGGTCCTGCCTGCGGACACCGAGGACGAAGATGGCAGAGGCCAGCTTCTGGGCTCGGTCGTGGTGCTCTCGGAATGTGATCCGGTCGTCCCCGAGCACCCAGGCCAGTTCGTCAGGGAACTTGTACGCATTGTTGCGCAGAATATCGCCAAGAGTGTCGATCATGCAGTTTCCTCCCCGATGGTGACCGCCGGCGTCAGGACTTCGGGAGCCCCATGCGGTTGGCGATGTTGTTCTTCTGAATGGCCGTCGATCCTCCGATGATCGGCATCAGCAGCATGTCACGGACATAGCGCTCCATGTCAAAGCCCTTGGCGTATCCGTAAGCGCCCATGACCTTCTGGCAGGTGAGCACGATGTCGAGACCGAGTTCGCACACATACATCTTGGCCATCGACGTCTCGGCGCTGCAGGGCAGATTGTTGTCGGCCAGCCAGCAGCCGCGATAGAGCATCAGCCGCGCGGCCGCGAGCTTGGTCTGAACATCAGCCAGCATGTGTCGTATCGACTGGACCGAGCAGATCCGGCTGCCGAACTGTTTGCGCTGTTGGGAATATTCCCAGGCATCATCGACAGCCTGCGCCGCAATCCCGAGCGCCATTGCGGCAACTTCGAGCTTCTCGACTTCAAGCGCCGGACCGGCGAGGCGGGTCCAGCCATTGTTCCAGCCGTCCTCACCGCCGATCACGTCATCGATGGAGATCTCGACATCGACGAGCGAGACATCATTGGTGTTGAGGCCGCGTGCACCCATTGCCGGAATGTGAGTAAGTTCGACGCCTTTTGCCGTTGGAGGAATGAGCACCAGCGACAGATTCTTGTATCGCGCATCTGGCTCGCCGCTGCGCACCAACGCATAGATGTAATCGGCAATCTCGGCGCCGGAACACCAGCGCTTGGTTCCGTTAATGATCACCTTGTCGCCGCGGCGCTCTGCGCGGGTGCGAACACTTGCCAGATCCGAGCCGACATCGGGTTCGGAGAGTCCATAGGCAAACAGCAATTGGCCATCGGCGAGCTGCGGCAGCAAACGCTGCTTCTGCTCTTCGCTGCCTGACGCCAGAATGTTCATGCTGCCATAGCAGGAGTTCATCAGATAAAGCGTGGCAATCACCATCGAACGGCGGGACAGTTCCTCAACTGCCACCATGGTGCCCAAAACATCACGGCCGGTTCCGCCAAAGGATTCCGGAACGGTCATACCGCAGATGCCCAGATCGCGGATATGCTCCATCAGGGCACGGGGGACCTTGTCCTCCTCATCCCATTTCGCCATCTGCTCACGGCTTGCATGTTTGTCGAGCATCCGCCGGATGCTCTCGCGCAACATGCCGATATGTTCGGGTTCACCGAAATCCATAGTTTCCTCCAAACCGACCGGGTCAGGCTTCTACATTGCGCTTACGCCTGGCTCACAAGCCGTTGAATTTCGGCTTGCGTTTTTCGCTGAAGGCATTGATCGCTTCCAGGTGATCCTGGCTGCGGTTTGTCAGCGCTTCGTATGCCATGCAGGTGTCCATCATGGTGTGGGCCAACTGTTTCAGACCGATATTGATGGCGGTCTTGGTGTATTTGATCGACTTCATCGCACCGCCGCCAAGCTTCTTGGCCATGGCGTCAACCTTGGCATCCAGTTCACCAGCAGGCACCGAATAATTGATCAGGCCCATGGCCTGTGCATCGGGTGCCGTGATCAGGTCACCGGTCATCAGGTATTCCTTGGCCTTGGCGTAGCCGATCGCCTGTGGCCAGATCACTGCCCCGCCATCGCCTGCGGCCAGGCCGACACGGACATGCGGGTCACCGATGCGGGCATGGTCAGCAGCAATGATGATGTCGCAGAACAGGGCCATGGTTGCGCCAAGACCGACAGCGTCGCCGTTCATCTTGCAGATGATCACCTTGTCACAATCGAGAATGCCGAAGACGACGCGCTTGGCTTCGTTGATCGAACGGTCGAACATTTCGGTGTCTTCATACATTTCCCGCATGCCGACAATATCGCCGCCAGCCGAAAACGCCTTGCCGGCGCCTGTGAAGATCACGACGTCGATGGAATGATCGAGACCCAGATCGTAAAAGACGCGCGATGATTCCTCATGCATTTCCGCAGTCATCGCATTGAGCTGGTCTGGACGGTTCATCGTCACGGTCATGGTGCGGCCATCCTGCTCGAACAGGAAATATTTGTAGCCCGAATAATCTACGATCATGTGTAATCCTCCCGGATGCTGATAACAGGCCACAAAAGAGCAGCCTGGCATTTTTCTAACGATAGTTCGAAAACAGGCCCAGTTCAAGCGCCAAATCGTGTCGACGGGACAAGAAGTGCGTCCAGCGCGACCACGCCCTTTCCGACCGATAGGGCGATAACTGGGTTGAGGTCGATGGTTTCGATATTGTCACGATGCACCGAAGCAAATTCCGAAATTCTGACCAGGACATCCGCCAGCGCATCGACGTCGGATGGCGGCGCGCCGCGAACGCCCGAGAGCAGCGCACGGCCGCGAATCTGGTCAATCATAGCGATTGCTTCGGTCTTGTGGAATGGAACATGGCGGAAGGCAACATCCTTGAGCACCTCCACATGCACTCCGCCCAGACCGAACATCACCACCGGACCAAATACAGGATCACGACTGACCCCGATGATTGTCTCGACACCCTTTTGAGCCATCGGAGCAACCAGAACACCTTCGATCCGGGCATTCGGGCAATGCTCGGCAGAGCGCGCCATCAGCGTGTCGTAGCCCGCCATCACATCCGCACGGCTTGCCGGCCCGACCAGAACGCCGCCGATTTCGGTCTTGTGCTCGATGTCGGGCGAAACGATCTTCATCACCACCGGATAACCGATGGCGTCGGCGGCGTCACCGGCAGAGGCGGCGCTGCTGACGAGCTTCTCATCAAGAAACGGTATTCCGGCCCTGCCCAAAATCTGTTTGGCCTCGTATTCGGACACCGCTCCGGTTGCAAGCGGTGCAGCATCGGCACGTATTGGCTCCTCAACTGCGGCACCCGCCCTGTCGAAGGCATTGCCGAAGCGGGTCAGGGCTGACAGCGCCAGCACGGCGCGATCGGCGTCCTCAAATACCAGAAATCCGCTTTGCTCATAGGAGCGCACAGTCTCTTCATCCGCCACCATTTCCATCGCCACAAGCCGGTCTGGGAACGCTGCGCAGCCTTCCGTGATGGCCTGACGCAAGGGGGCCGAAAGCGTGCGTGTCTTGGGAACCGTCGAGAAAAAGCCGATCAGTGCGTCATAGCCGCCCTGTTCGAGCATGATGTGAATGTTCTTTGCCAGCAGGCTCATATCGTTCAAGGCCTGGGCCGTGGTATCGACCGGATTTTCGACCGACGCAAAGGGAAGCAGCGCCTTCAGTTGCTTTTGTGCAGCCTCCGGCATGGGTGACACGTCGAGACCATAGCGCTCGGCTGAATCGGAAATCAGAACCCCGGCGCCGCCTGACAGCGTCACGACACCTAACTTGTTGCCGGTCGGAAACAGCCCGCGGGTGCAAGCATAAGCGACATCGAGCTGTTCCTCGGTCGTTGCAGCGCGATGCACGCCATACTGACGAAACAGCGCATCATAGACGGCGTCGGACCCGGCAAGCGAAGCCGTGTGCGAGCTTGCCGCCTTGGCGCCGACCTCGGACCGGCCGACTTTCATCATCACCACGGGCTTGCGGTTCTGCCGCGCCAACGCCAGCGCTGCGCGGAAGCGCGGTCCATCGCGAACACCTTCGACATAGGCCATGATGACCTTGATGTCGGGTTGCGCTGCCATCCAGTGCAGGCACTCGGACACATCGACATCGGCTTCATTTCCGGTGGTGATCCAGTAACTCACGCCGATGCCACGCTTGCGGGCCAGGTAAGCAATATGGGAACCGTAAGCGCCACTCTGGCTGACGATCCCGACAGGACCGGGCGACGGAATTTCGCGGTCAAGGGACTGGGTGAAGGTGCCGAAATAGCCGATCTGCGAATTGAACATGCCGAGACAGTTTGGCCCAAGAAGGCGAAGCCCACCGGCTCTTGCGATTGCCGCGATCCGGTCCTGCACCGCCAGGCCGTCCTCTCCGCTCTCGGCATAGCCGGCAGAGAATATAAGAGCGGCGCGAACGCCTTTCTCGATGCACTCGGCGACCGCCTGCTCGGTCAACGCGGCTGGAACGGCAAGAAGGGCTACGTCGGGAACTTCGGGCACATCGGCGAGCGACGCATAGGCTTTCACGCCCTGAACAGTCTCGCGATTGGGATTGACCGGGTAGATCCCACCCTTGAAACCGCCCTCCAGCAGGTAGCGCAGCGGCCTGCCGGAAATGCGGTTCGGGTCATTGGACGCCCCAAGTATGGCAATCGAACGGGGCCGGAACAGATGATCGAGACCAGTGGCGGGTGAGACGTGATTCATTGTGTGTTCCTGTTCCGCCAAGTCAGAAATTGACGCCGGAAGCGAGCAACTCCCGGGCAATGGTGCGGCGTTGTATTTCGCTGGTTCCGTCGGGAATGCGCATCGAGCGGGTAAACCTGTAGCCTTCCTCAAGCCGCAGCTCATTGGTCAGCCCCATGCCGCCGTGAACCTGGATGCAGCGATCAAAAACCCTGTTGGCCGCTTCCGTGCAATGCAGCTTGACCATCGAGGTTTCCGCGATGGAGCGCACCCCTTTTTCGAGCTTGGAGGCGCAATCCATCAGCATGGTTTCGGCCGAATAGATATCCAGCGCACTTTCGGCCAGCAAGATCTGCACCGCCTGGTGTTCGCCAATCGGCTTTCCAAAAGTCTTGCGGACCTTGGCATAATCAAGTGCCTGATTGAGCGCCCAGCGCGCCAGCCCGATGCAGGTGGCCGACAGGCCGAGCCTTCCGGTGTTGACGCCCTTCATGGCCACCTTGAGGCCCTGCCCGGCTTCGCCAAGCCGCTGAACATCGGGAACCCGCACGCCATCAAATGACAGGATGCCGATCTCTGCGCCCAGATGGCCCATGACCGGAATGGTCGACGCAACGGAGAACCCGGCAGACGCCGTCTCGACGAAAAAGCCTGTAATCCCGCCCTTCCGCTGGCTTGCCAGTTCCGGATCGGTGACGGCGAACACCATGACATAATCCGCATAGGGACCATTGGTGATCCATTGCTTGGTCCCGGTGATAATCCAATCATCACCATCGCGCACCGCACGCGATTTCATGCCGAAGACATCCGATCCGGCGTCGGGCTCGCTCAAGGCAAAGCAGAGCGTCTTCTCGCCACTGGCAAGGCCTGGAAGAAAGCGCGCGCGCTGGTCTTCGCCAAGCGCCGTGAGCACCGGCGACAATCCGTTGGTGAAGGGTGAAGGCACCACAACCGGGTGAACCAGCACCCGTCCCGGCCCGCTCGCCTCCGCCAGCAGCGCATTGAGATAGACAGCCGCGACAGGTCCGAGCCCGCCGCCACCTATCTCCTCGGGTCCGAACATGGTGTAGAACCCCTGCTCGGCGGAACGCATGCGCACGGTGCGGCGCAGTGCCGCGACCTCTTCAACAAAGTAGCCTCTTTCGTCATAGATCGTTCGATCGGTTGCGAGCAGTTCCCGATTGGCATCTTCCAGCGGGGCAACTTCACGCTCAAGAAAGCGGAGCAGGCTGTCGCCGATTGCGATAATTTCGTCATCAACCTGGGTTCTGTTCATATCAAGCCTCGACCACCTTGAACTTCGGCAAGGTGATCTCCTCGGTGACGTCGTCAAACTCGACCATCACCAAGTCGCCGATCGAGACAGTTTCGACGTCGGAAACGACCAGATTGGTCAGCATGCGCGGACCTTCATCAAGCTCGATCATGGCGATGATGTATGGCACATCCGCGGCGAAAACCTGCCCTGCCGGCTTGCGGGCGATTGTGAAGGAGTAAACCTCACCCTTGCCGCTCACATCGGTCCATTCCAGCTTGTCGGAATGGCAATGCGGGCAAAGCTCGCGCGGATAGAAGTGATGCTTGCCGCAATTCAGGCAGTGAGGGATGGACAGACGGTGCTCTTTGGCTGCATCCCAGAACGGCTTTGTGCCCGGATCAATGATGGGAAGCGGCTTCTCATAGGTCGTGCTGATCATCATCTCATCCTCAATGATTGGCAAGAATGACGGTGCCGCCACTCGAAAGCGTTCCGCCGGTGCCATGAACCAGCGCGGTGCGGACATTGTCGACTTGCCGTTCTCCGGCCTCGCCGCGCAATTGCCGGACCGCTTCCACGAGCAGGAAGATGCCGTACATTCCGGGGTGACAGTAGGACAGCCCGCCGCCATTGGTGTTGAGCGGGAAGGCACCTCCTGGCGCAGTCCTTTGACCCGAGACAAAGGCCCCGCCTTCGCCCGGCTTGCAGAAGCCGAGCGCCTCGAGCGTCATCAGCACCGTGATGGTAAAGCTGTCGTAACATTCGACGAGATCAATCGCCTCATGGCTGACGCCGGCCATCTCGAAGGCCGTCCTGCTTGACATTTCCGCAGCGGTGAGCCTTGCCAGATCCGGCATCGCGCCGATACTCCAGTGGGTGTGAGCCTCGCCGAAGCCGCGCACATGAATTGCCTTTGCGCCGTGCGCCTTGGCGTTTTCAGCGCTGGTCATGACAACTGCGCCTGCCCCATCGGTCACGAGGCAACAATCGAGCAACTTCAGCGGATCTGAAATCGGCATCGAGTCCATCACATCGTCAATGCTGATGAGGTCGCGTTTGGTGGCCGCCGGATTGAGGCTTGCCCATTTCCGCGTTGCCACCGCGATCTCGGCCAGCTGTTCCTGGGTGGTGCCGAATTCGTGCATGTGGCGCTTGGCAGCCAACGCGTATCCGCCGACCGGTTGAGGAATACCCCAGACATTTTCAAACTGCATGGTCAGGATGCTCGGGCGGCCTCCAAGCGTACGGCTGCGCTCGCTCCTCTGGGTGCTGCCGTAGACGATCAGCGCCACATCACAATATCCTCGCTCGATTGCCATGGCCGCATGCGCCACATGTGCTTCGAAAGCAGAGCCGCCAATATTGGTAGTGTCAGCAAAACGCGGATGAATTCCGAGATATTCGCCCAATGTGACACTGGGAAGCATACCCGGCCCGGGAACGCCCCAGAGGCCTGCAACCAGCAGCCCATCGACATCGGCCATGCTGATGCCCGCATCCTTGAGCGCTGCGTTGGCGGCTCGCGCCTGAACCTGCAGCACCGAGCCGCCGCCGACAACCTTGCCATCCGAGAGGGGCACGTCGCCGACGCCCACGATTACCGCTTCTCTTGCCATTGCTCAGCCTACCTCTTTGTTTTCGACTGGCTGGTAAACCGTGCCAGCCAGGATTTTGCGCTCGCCACAGCGGCAAACGAGATTGCAACGGGCATTTGTTCTCCCGCCGCGCATGACGAGTTCATCGACAACCGCGCTCACTTCAATGGTGTCGCCGGCGAAGACCGGGCCCACAAAGGCAACTTCGATTTCGCCTGTTTCATCAAAGCCGCCATCGCTCCAGTCGTTGAGCATCCGGGCGGCGTAGGCCAGGGTCATCAGGCCATGGGCAATGGTCTGCCCGAACGGGCCATTGGCCGCATAGTCCGGATCGACATGGATCGGATTGAAGTCACCCGATGCCTCGGCATAGGCGTCAATTACCTGCTGGGTGACGAGCTTTGCAAAAACCGGCAGTTCAAAGCCTGGCTGGTAACGAGCAGCCACTTCGGCTTGCATGGAATCCTGTATGGTCATTCGTCCTGCCCCCAGATTGAGGTGATCAGGCCGCTGGCGACGAGATCACCGCCAGTGCCCCGCGCCTCGAATTCGGAGACCACGTAGTTGCGGTCCTTGCGGACATATTTTTCGACAATGCTCGCCTGCAACTTCAATGTTTCGCCAACATTCACCGCACGATGAAACCGGATCGACTGCTTGGCGTGGATACCGCCGGGCGGGCTGGCGCGCGCCTTGAGCAGATCGATCAGGTAGACCGAGGCGATCATCGATGGCGCGTGCCGGGTGCCAGCTTCAGCTGGTGATCGATAGCGCTCGCCGGAATCTCCTGTTGCAGCCAGAAAGGCGTCGACCGTTTCCCCGGCTACGGTGAAGGACAACGGCTCTGCGGGGAACTGATCCCCGACCCCGATCTCGTCGTAACGGCGATAGGCACTCATGATCAGACCGGCGTCCACGAAAACACATCGCGCGACATGTCGAGCGGAATGAACGAGGGCTTGAGTGTCGGCATCATGTGGTCGCGCAGCGTTTCGGGCGTCCAGCCTTCCGAGCGGTGAACCGAGCGCAGCGGCCGCGGCTGGCTCATCAGGAAGACCTCATTGCCGCGCACGGCAAAGATCTGGCCATTCACATCCTTGGCATCGTCGCTCGCCAGGAACACTGCAACCGGGGCGATCTTGTCAGGGGTCAGCATCTTCAGGCCCTTGAGACGCTCTTCCTGATCCGGCGTGTTCGGTATTGATCCGACCATGCGGCTCCAGGCGAATGGCGAGATGCAGTTCGAGCGCACATTGAAGCGCGCCATATCAAGAGCAATCGACTTCGACAGCCCAATAATACCCATCTTGGCTGCGGAATAGTTGGCTTGCCCGGGATTGCCGACCAGACCGGAGGTCGAGGTCATGTGCACGAAGGTGCCGCTTTCCTGCTTGCGGAAATGTTCGGCAGCAGCGCGACTGACATTGTAGCTGCCGTAAAGGTGCACCTGCAGCACCGAATTCCAGTCGTCATCGCTCATCTTGTGAAAGATGACATCGCGCAGAATGCCCGCATTGTTGACGACGATATCGATCTTGCCGAACGTATCAACGGCGCGCTCGACCATGGCACGCGCGGCGTCACCATCGGAAACACTTCCGAGATCGGCGACGGCTTCACCGCCCGCCGCCCTGATCTCGCTGACAACTTCGATTGCCGGATCTTCCGCCTCGTCTTCCCCCTTCAGGGAAACGCCCGGATCATTGACGACGACCTTGGCGCCATGCGCGGCCATCATCAATGCCATTTCGCGACCGATGCCGCGTCCGGCGCCGGTAATCAGGGCAACCTTGTTTTCCAACATCAGTGTCATGGATGTTCGCACCTTTTGCCTATTGTATAATTCTAACGTTTGTTTGGTTTTCTTGATAGCGGGCAGCCATCCGGCCGTCAATCACAACGACCGAGCAATGCTTCGCGTCCTCAGACCATCCAGCGACCGCCGTCGACGACCACGGATTGCCCGGTCATGTAGCGGGAATCGTCCGTCGCCAGGAAAGCGGCGGCGGCGGCGATATCCTCGGGCTCCGCGAAAAAGCCGAGCGGGATCGAACTGCGGATCTTGGCCAGGAATTCTTCCGAAATCTGATCCAGCACACGCGTCTTGGTAACGCCTGGGCAGACAGCATTTACGTTGACCTTGAAGGGGGCGAGCTCGCGGGCAAGCGACCGGGTAAACCCGATCACGCCCATTTTCGCAGCCGCATATTCGCTGATGCCGACTTCGCCGGCCAGACCGGCGTTCGAAGCCACATTGACGATCTTGCCCTTGCCTGCCTCGCGCATGAAAGGGGTCACCTGCCGCGACGCAAGCAGAGTAGATACCAGCGACACATTGAGCACGAAGCGCCAAACCTCGGAGTTGGACTGGTAGAATTCGGAAGCCCGCTCGCGGGCGCTCTGGCCCACATTGTTCATCAGCACATCGACAAAACCGGCTTCGTCATAGATGCGTTTGAATGCGTCGACGATCACCTCTTCATCGGTGCAATCGGCTGTGATGGTAAGGACTTGTACACCCATGGCGCGCGCCTTCTCAGCGGTCTCGGAAAGACCCGCCTCTTCGCGGTCCAGAATTGCCAGGTTGGCGCCTTCGCTTGCGAACCGCAAGGCGCTCGCACGACCAATACCGTTGGCAGCACCCGTCACCACTGCCAGTTTACCTTCCATACGACGCATGGCCGCCTCCTCCCGTTTCAAGTGATGGCGCGTTTCAACCGGCGCCGGAATTGTGGCCGTGCAGTCCCGCAGTTCCATCGAGTGCCGCCGCCGTTGACCCGGCCCCTCATCTAAAAACTAACACTTGTTCGAAAATATCACAAGCGCTGAATCGTGTCCGACAGGCATTTTCATCCAGGCGGTGGAATCTGCTGCTCGGCAGCAACCGGACGCCGACGGAAAGTCGAGACGGCAACACCCGCCAGCACCACCACGACACCGCAGATCTTTTGCACCGATAGCGATTCACCCAGAAAGATCGCCCCGCATATCAAAGCGATCACCGGCACCAGATAATTGTTGATGGAGGTAAATGAGGCCCCTGCCCGCGGTACCAGCGCAAATAGCAGCAAATTGGCGCAACCGCTGTTGAATACCGCAAGCACGATGACCGCCATGATCACCGCATGGCTAGGCAATGCAGTGGGAACACCTTCAATCAGCAAAGCCATGGGAACCGACCAGATTGCCGCCGCCAGAAGCGAAAAAGCCGCGACGCGCATCGCCCCGTGGTGCCGGACCAGACCCATGGCAATCAGCGACCCGGAAAAGACGATGGATGCGCCCAGCGCGCACAACGCACCCTTTGCACTATCGCCGAAACTCAGGAATGCCGAGGGGCCGAACAGGATGGCGATCCCTGCAAGGCCGATGACGATGCCCAGGACGGCACGCGGGGTCGGATATTCGCCGTTGAGCATGGTGAGGCACATGGTGATAAGCGGAACGAGGGCCATGCTGGTGGCGACAACCGAACTGTCGACATAGGACGCCGACATCGAGATCAGCGACAAAGGCAGCGCATTGCTGACCAGTCCAACAAGCGCGAATGCCGCACAATCGCGCCCCGTGAGCGAAAGCGGGCTGCGCTGCTGCAGGCCAACCAAGCCCATGAGCAACGAGGCGGCGATCACAGTCCTGACTGCAACAAGGGTTAAAGGAGCCACCTCGTCAACCGCAATCTTAGTGAACAGGTAGGACGTTCCCCAGGTGATCCCGAGCGCAAACAGCAAGGCATATTCCGTGAGACCAAGGGTCGGACGGGAGGCGGATGAGTCATTGATGGACGTGGGCATGGACAGGGTACGCCAGTTTCGATTATGTTTTGAACATCTGTTAGATTTTGATGCAATGTCAAGCCGGCAGTCTCCGGCAGACATCGGGAGACCTTTTCATGGCACGTCGTATATTCATTACCGGCGCCACCGGAACCGTTGGTGGCGCGGTGATGCGCTACCTTTCACAGGACCCAAAAACAGGCAGCATTGAATTGCTCGGTGCTGCACGCAGCGAACCGGCCGCATCCAAACTCCGCGACGCCGGACATCAGCCGATCCATTTCGACTATGACGATCCCGCAAGCCATGCACCCGCCCTCGAAGGGGTTGATGCCGTGTTCCTGTCGACCGGTTACAGTGTCGATATGATCGTCCATTCCAAGCGTCTGCTCAATGCTGCTCGGGCTGCAGGTGTGCGCCATATCGTTCACCTCGGCGCGCTAGCACCCGATGACACGCCGCATGCCCATTTTGCCTGGCATCAGGTGATTGAACACAGCATCGAAGCCATGGGCTTTGATTGGACCCATCTGCGCCCGAATTTTTTCATGGACACGGTCTGGAAAGGCTTCGCACATCGGCCTGACCGGCTGGTGCATTTCATTGGCGACCGGAAAGTCTCCTGGATCTCATCAGACGACATGGCAGCAGTTGCCGGCGAAGCCCTGAAGTCTTCGTCAGGTCACACCGGCCAGACCTACCGGCTCGCAGTCGAGGCCTTGAGTTTTGCCGACGTCGCCGCGATACTCACGGATATTACCGGTACTGAGGTGTATTATCGTCCTCGGCCCGCCGCCGATCTTCTGCCGATCCTGCTCAAGCAGGGAATGGACCCCGCCTATGCCGCAGGGCTTGCCGAAGGGGTCGCCGCGCTGGAAGCGGGGTCGCAGCCGCTGGCTGACGCGGTATATGACACGGTCGCCCAGGTTACTGGGCGTGAGCCGGTAAGCTGGCGCGAATTTGCCGCCCAACGGCTGACGTCTCTTTCGCCTCGCGAATAGACGCCAGCACTTTTGGCTACAAGGTGCGGCCGATCAGTTCTTTCATGATCTCGTTGGTGCCGGCATAGATCCGCTGAACGCGCGCATCGGCATAGGCACGTGTGATCGGATATTCCCACATGAAGCCGTAGCCTCCGTGCAGTTGCAGCAACTCGTCGAGAACTTTGCCCTGCATCTCGCTGGTCCAGAGCTTGACCATTGCCGCCGTTGTGGTGTCGAGCTTGTTTTCAAGCACCAGTTCGAGACAGCGATCAAGGAATATGCGGCCCACCTGGACCTCGGTTTTCATTTCGGCCAGCTTGAAGCGCGAGTTCTGGAAATCGATGATCGCCTTGCCGAAGGCTTTGCGGTCCTTGGTGTATTCGATAGTCCAGTCGAGCGCTGCCTCGCAGCATGAAATCGCCTGGATCCCGACATGCATCCGCTCCCAGGCGAGTTCCTGCATCATGTAGGCAAATCCCCTGCCCTCTTCGCCGATCAGGTTGGTCACCGGCACGCGAACCTGATTGAAGAAAAGCTCCGACGTATCCTGTGCCTTGGTGCCGAGTTTTTCGAGCCGCCTGCCTCGTTCAAAACCGGGACGATTTGCCTCCACTGCAATCAGGCTGATGCCCCGCGCACCTTCTGACCGGTCGGTCTTGCAGGCCACCAGAAACATGTCGGCGGTCTGGCCGTTGGTGATGAAGGTCTTCTGACCGGTGATCACATATTCGTCGCCATCGCGCACAGCCATGGTCTGAATGGCTTGCAGGTCCGAGCCGCCGCCGGGCTCAGTCATGGCAATGCCGGTGATGCATTCGCCGGATGTCATTTTCGGTAACCAGCCGAGTTTCTGCTCCGACGTTCCGTAGTGGTGGATATAGGGGGCAACAATGTCGGAATGGAGCGCAAAGCCGAGACCAGACAGGTTGAGACGGTACTGTTCCTCCATCAGGATGATCGAGTAGCGCCGATCTGCGCCCACCCCGCCCCACTCCTCGGGAATGGCGGCGCAGAGAAATCCGAGCTCTCCAGCCTTGGTCCAGGCCCAGCGCGGCACCTGGCCGTCCTTTTCCCATTGGGCATGATGGGGGGCAAGTTCGCGCTCGAAAAAGCGCCGAACCGATTCCCGGAACATCTCATGCTCTTCTGAAAATAATGTCCGCTCGACCATTGTGATCCTCCATCCGCATCATCTTTTTGGTCAATCCTGTAGTGCCGAGCCTACACCAAGCTCAGACGCGGCGTAAGTTTTTTCTAACGATCGTTTGATTTTTATTCGACGCGCTGCCGGATCGGCATTATGCTCCCGAAACAGAACCACTCGCGTTCACACAACCAAGGGAGAGAGAACATGATTGTCGAAAAGCGCACCTACACCTTTCATCCGGGCAAGATCCCGGAATTCCTCGCGCTTTATGAAGCCGAGGGACTGGCGCTACACACAAAATATCTCAACATGCTGGGGTATTTCGTTTCCGATATCGGCCCGCTCAACCAGGTAATCACAATGTGGGGCTACAAGGACATGGTCGAGCGCGAGGAACTGCGCGCAAAGCTTTATGCCGATCCGGCCTGGATCGCGTTCGGCCCCAAGACCACCGGCTATATCCAGACCATGGAGTCCATGATCATGAAGCCGACAGGCTTCTCGCCCATTCGCTGAGACCGATCGCCCGGGCCAGATCTGCCATTCGCAGCTGAAACTCTGGACCGGGTGACCTGATGTCGGATCAAGCGATGATATTGCGGCTTTTCAGGTCGGCAATCTCGACTGCGGACAGGCCGGCTGCTTCAAGTACTCCGGACGTATCCTCTCCGGTCAGCGGCGCGCGATGGGTCACGCCACCGGGTGTCTTGGTCATCCTCACCGGGGTCGAGGCGATGGTCACCGGCCTCGATGATCCGGGATGCTCGACCTCGACCAGCATGTGACGCGCTTCGATGTGCGGATCGGCAAAGATGTCGGCAGCAGTGTTGACCGGTCCGAACGGCACTTTTCCGTCGAGCGCCAGCGCGATTTCGGACTTGGTTCTGGCGCTGGTCCAGCCTTCCACAATTGCAATCGTTTCGGCGGAATGGGCGAGGCGTGCGTTGTTACTGGCAAATTTCGGATCTTGCCCAAGCTCGGGACGTCCCATGATCGCGGTCAGCTCCTTCCAGAACGAATCGCGTGGACAACCGACCGTCACCTGGCCGTCAATCGCCGAGAAGGTGCCAAACGGACAGAGGATCGGGTGCTGGTTGCCTTCGGGCACCGGCGAGCGGCCGGTGTAGGATTGCTGGTAGATGATGCGTTCGCACATGGCAACAATACCGTCATACATGGCGACATCGACAAACTGCCCTTCGCCGGTCTTCTCGGCATGGCGCAAGGCGGCCATGATGCCGAAAGCCGCAAGGGCTGCAGGAAAGATGTCGCCAACCCCTGGACCGATCTTCATCGGCGTCATCGCGTCAGGTCCGGTCACGCCCATTGCACCACCCATGGCCTGGGCTACCACGTCAAAAGCCGGCCTATCGACATAAGGGCTGGCGCCTGTGCGCGGATCACCAAACCCGCGGATGGCCGCATAGACCAGTTTCGGATTTTCGGCGGCCAGGGTCTCGTAACCGACGCCTAGCCGATCCATAACGCCTGCGCGAAAATTCTCCGCCACCACATCGGCATCACGGCAAAGCCGACGGAACAGGCGCTTGCCCTCCTCGCTCTTAAGGTCGATGGCAAGGCTCTTCTTGTTGCGATTTGTACTCTGGAAATAGCCGCCGAAATGATGATCGACATCGTCTGCGGGGAACGGACCGAAAGCGCGGGTGGGATCGCCATTGATCGGTTCGATCTTGATCACATCCGCCCCCTGATCGGCGAGCAGCATGGTGCAGTAGGGACCAGCCAACATTTGGGTGAGGTCGATGACCTTCAGTCCTGCGAGGGCCCCGGCGTTGGTTTTCATGTCACAGCGCCTTTTCGAGTTCGGGGATCGCCTCGAACAGGTCAGCGACAAGCCCGTAGTCGGCGACCTGGAAGATTGGTGCTTCCTCGTCCTTGTTGATGGCGACGATGATCTTGGAGTCCTTCATGCCGGCAAGGTGCTGGATGGCGCCGGAAATGCCGCAGGCGATGTAGAGATCGGGCGCGACCACCTTGCCGGTCTGACCGACCTGCCAGTCGTTGGGCGCGTAGCCCGCGTCGACGGCGGCGCGGGATGCACCGACGGCCGCACCGAGCTTGTCGGCCACCGGCAGGATGACTTCCTGGAACTTCTCGGAGGAGCCGAGCGCGCGGCCACCCGAGATGATGATCTTTGCCGAGGTCAGTTCGGGACGGTCGCTCTCGGCGATGGCGTCCTTGACGAAGGACGACAGGCCAGGATCGCCGGCGGAGGAGACGCTCTCGACTGAGGCCGATCCGCCTTCACCGGCTGCCGAGAAGGATGCGGTGCGCACCGTGATAACGCGCTTGGCGTCGCTCGACTTGACCGTCTGCAGGGCGTTGCCGGCATAGATCGGGCGCTTGAAGGTATCGGCGGCGATGACTTCGATGATGTCCGAGATCTGCATAACATCAAGAAGTGCAGCCACCCGCGGCATGACGTTCTTGCCCGAGGTGGTGGCAGGCGCCATCAGCGTGTCGTATCCGTCCGCAAGCGAAACCACCAGGGCGGCAAGCGGTTCGGCGAGCCGGTTGGCGTATTCGTCGCCTTCGGCATGAAGAACCTTGGAGACGCCGTCAAGCTTGGCTGCCGCGTCGGCGGCTGCCTTGGCATCCTTGCCTGCGACCAGAACGTGGACGTCGCCACCAATCTGGGTTGCGGCACTGACGGCCTTTGCGGTCTGGTCGGACAGCGAAGCGTGGTCATGTTCGGCTATGATGAGAATGGCCATGTTTGTATCTTCCTTTCCCGCGCTTACAGCACGCCTGCTTCATTCTTGAGCTTGTCGACCAGTTCGGCGACGGAACCGACCTTGACGCCGGCCTTGCGGCCACCCGGCTCTTCGGTCTTGAGCACCTCGAGACGCGGCGCAATGTCGACGCCGTAGTCAGCGGCGCTCTTCTTGTCGAGCGGCTTCTTCTTGGCCTTCATGATGTTGGGCAGCGACGCGTAGCGCGGCTCGTTGAGGCGCAGGTCGGTGGTGACGATGGCCGGCAGCTTGACCGAGATGGTCTGCAGGCCGCCGTCGACCTCGCGGGTGACGTCGGCCGAGCCGTCGCCGATCTCGACCTTCGAGGCGAACGTCGCCTGGCTCCAGCCAAGCAGTGCGGACAGCATCTGGCCGGTCTGGTTGGAATCGTCGTCGATGGCCTGCTTGCCGAGGATGACGAGGTCAGGGTTTTCCTCGCCCACAACACCCTTGAGGATCTTGGCGACGGCAAGCGGCTCGACCAGCGTGTCGGCCTCGACCAGGATTGCGCGGTCAGCGCCCATGGCGAGTGCGGTGCGCAGTGTTTCTTCTGCCTTGGCAGGTCCGATGGAAACGGCGATCACTTCCGTGGCCTTGCCGGCTTCCTTGAGCCGCAGAGCCTCTTCGACGGCGATTTCGTCAAACGGATTCATCGACATCTTCACATTGGCGAGATCGACGCCGCTGCCATCTGGCTTGACCCGGATCTTGACGTTGTAGTCAACAACCCGCTTGACCGGCACGAGAATTTTCATCGGTTTGCCCTTCCGCATAAGTGGTTCGCGTCACCGCTCACCGGCGCGACGTTTTTCTGAGAAATGTGGGTGACGTCCGTTAAGACGCCGGCCGTACGACCCGCCCGGTGATGGGCTTGTAGATCCATACCATTCGCTGGTCCGAAAGCGCTGGCGACAGCTTCATGGCATCGGTACCGCTGGCGGCCGCAAGCGCACCCAGGGTCTCGGAAATGTCGTCTATCTCGATTTCATAGATCGCCATATATTTCCATTCGAGAAGACCCTTGCGATGCTGCACATCGTTCAGGCAGAACCGCTGCGCCGCCACCATGCCCGGCAGCTTGAGCACATCATCAAGATGTTCGTTGGTATACCAATCGTTGAATTCGTCATCGCGTCCATCAACCGGATTGGTGAGCGCGATCAGATTGTATTTTCCCATTTTCATCCTCCCCTGAACCGGTTTCAACACCGGCAAAATAGCATTCTTTTTTCTAACAACTGTTCGATTTGAGAGCAAGCTAAATTCGCATCCACTATTTCGTTCATAGCCAGAGAGCACCTTGTTGCATGGGTCAGAATGTGAGCGCAGTCGCCCCTTTCCCCAAGTGACTATGCGGCTCGCTTGAAGACCGCACGACCAAGGCGGGTCATGCGGTTGAGAGATTTTGTGGCGATTTGGTTTTCGGTAATTTGGCGGTTCATTTCCCTGGCGTTCAGCTCTGGGCCGATGACGAACTTGCGGTGCCCGATCTGGGCTTCGACGAGGGCGCGATCATCGTAGCCCGTCGCTGCCTGCCACGCCATTCGGCCATGCTCGGCGATATGCTTTATGTGAGCGTCGCGCCCATCGCTCAGGCCGAGGACGGCGGTTCTCGGCGGCGGGATGGTGATCTCGACGTCTGTCCCGAAGGCTTCGGTCAAACAGTTGGAAACTCCAGCGCCGTCATAGGCTCCGTCTGCAAGGACGCGGGCCACCGGGTTTTCGATCACGGCGATGAGTTCGGGCAATGCGGTTTCATCCCCGACATGGTCGGTGGTCAGCAGCGAGGCAACGATCTCGCCGCTGTTGGGATCGTACCCGATGTGCAGTTTGCGCCAGGACTTGCGTGTCTTCCCGTCCCATGCTTGGTTTCCTGCCAGCCTGAACCGCGATGGATCTTCAGGCCCGTGCTATCCACGATCAGCGTGATGGGGCCACTGGATTGCGGCCTGTCGTCCACGACCGAGAGGCCAATCGCCCGCCGCGACAAGGTCGAGAAGTCTGGAACCGGCAACTCCACGCGCATCAGTCCAAGTAGCGACCGAACGAACCCTTGGGTCTGACGCAACGGCTGGTGAAAGATCAGCCCCAGCGTCAGACAGGTCTCAATCGCGAAGTCCGAATATTTCGGCTGACCACCGCGACCCTTTCGCTTCGGCGCAAACCATTTCCCGGCAGCCCCATCCTCAAGCCAGATCGTCACGTCACCGCGACGGCGCAGAGCCTCGTTGTAATCCGACCAATTGGTCACCGCGTATTTCGCCTTGGGAAACTTATCGCGCCGACCAGCGTTGAATTTATGCGGCATCGCACGCTCCCATGAAAATCACAGGGCGCACGTTCTCGCCGAAATCGGCGACCCATGCAACAAGGTGCATGGGTATGACAAGGCCCATCCTTCCATTTCAGGCTACCATCCCGCGCAGACGCGCGAGCAGTTGGAGCGCGAGAAATTTGGAGAAGGTTCGGGCCTGGGGGATGCCGCCCAACTGCAACCACAACCCCTCTTGGCCTGTGGGGCGCCAAGCGCGTCGCATTTCACCGTCCTCGCCCCACCCCCAAACCGGGCCGACCTTATCGGCAACGTTGTCCCCGAAGTACTCGCGAATGTCAGCCTCCTGATTCAGGTAGCCAGTAGCAAGGACGATCACATCAGCGGGCATCACGCCACCGTCTTTGAGAAGGGCACCGTCCGGCCCGTACCGATCGATATCCGCCGCCTGTCGTACTTTGATCGAGCCATCGATGATCCTCTTGGATGCCCCCACGTCGATATAATAGCCGCCGCCTCGGTGCAGATAATTGGCGAAATGCCCGCCGCCGAGGTAGCCTGGATCAGTGCGAAAGCCAGCCTTTTCGAGCCCCTCGGTCAGTTCCGCCTCATCTTCACGGATCCGCATGTTGAAATCCTGAAAACCACGAATCGTTGCATCGTAATCATTGGCCACGCTTATGATGTCGACTTCGTCGATAGACCGGTTCTCCTTGTAAAGCGCATAGATCAGATTGGCCTGTTTGATGCTGACCACATTGGTCGGACTGCGCTGAATCATCGTCACGTCCGACCCGTTGTTGAGCAGTTCCAGCGCAATGTCGTGGCCTGATGTCGAAGTGCCTATGACCAGCACCTTCTTGCCCACAAACTCCAGAGTCGGGCGCACATCGGCGGAATGAGCTACGATTCCTTCAAATTCATTCAGGCCCGGAAGGTCTGGATATTTCTTGCGCCCTGAAACACCGCCGGTTGCCAACACGATGTGCTGCGGACGCAGGGTGCAGGCATTACCATTTCTTGTCAGCGAGGCGGTCCAACGGCCGGTTGATTCATCGAACTCGGCACGGTCCAGGTTCGTTTCGGTCCACACCGGGATAGACATCGCCTCAGCATAAAACTCCATCCAGGCCGCATACATATCCTTGGGCAGGAAGCTCGGCCAGTTGCGCGGAAACGAGGTATAGGGAAAATCAATGGTGCAGAGTTCGTTGTGCAGTTGCAGCGTATGGTATCGGTTGCGCCATACGTCGCCGACCCGTGCCGTGCGATCGACCATGAGAATTCTGACGCCCATGGCCTTGAGCCGGGCTGCGATCATCAATCCACACTGCCCTGCACCAACAATCAGCACTTCAAGGTCTGTATCGGAAGGGTTGAGTTCCTTGCTGCGAATGTCGAGCCAATTTTCGTTCATGGTGTCACCATGGATACGTTCGGCGCGATCATCGTCGATCGCCTCGGGATAACCTTTCAACTCCTGCAGCGAGGTCATGAAACCCGAGGCCCGCACAACGCCGTCTTTGTCTCGCTCGAGCCTGGCGACGCCGTTGCCTTTGCCAACGGCGGTATCGAAAGCAAAGATCGCCTCAATGACCGTGTGCCCCGCTCGCGATTGCTGTGATGGAGCTGAATAGCGCGGGTCAAGCCGGATATTCGAGACCCCTGCGTCCACTGCATCAGTGACCAGCCAGTCCACCACCTGATCCGCGCCTTTGGCGGTGCGAAAGTCCCATTGCGCGGCCAGAATATCCCGCCAGTAAGCGTTTTTTGTAAACAACGCCCGAAGCGCATCCCGGTCCCGGGTCACGAGAGCGGTCTCGAGCCTGGCAAGCCAGCCCTCGGCGTCTGCATTCATTTCCTCAGCTGATTCTTTATCCGCTCGAAAGCTCTGATTCACCGGGTGTTCTCCCCTCGAGGCTTCAATTCTGGCTTGGTCGGGTCTCATCCCGACCTCAATGGTATGTCCGTCCACCGTCGACCGACATCGTGATTCCTGTTACGAAAGAGCCTGTTGCGCTACACAAAAAAAGCGCCGCTTGTGCAATCTCATCCGGCAAGCCAAGACGTCGCAGTGCATATTTCTGCAATGTCGGGGTCAGATCATTGTGTTGGCTCATCGCAGCGACCATGGGTGTGTCGATCAGGCCGGGACAAATGGTGTTGACGCGTATTTTCGGTGCCAATTCCATTGCCAGTACCTTGCCAAGCGTGATCAGGCCGCCCTTGGAGGTGGCATAGCAGGCTCGCTCGGCGTAAGGCGACAGGCCCACACCGGATGAGATGTTCAAAATCGTTGCTGAGGGACCGGGTGCGGCGCGCATATGCGGAATTGCTGCGCGGCAAAGAAGGAATGGCGCGGTCAGATTGACCTGCAAGACACGCCGCCACTCGGCTGGATCGATATCGGTGACAGCTCCCTTGGAATAGACACCTGCAGCATTCACAAGCCCGTCAAGGTGGCCAACCCTAGCCACCGCGACGTTGACAGCTTCATCGATCCCATCGGACAAAGCCAGGTCGCACGGTATGGAAAAGCCGCCGATCTCGCGTGCCAGCGCTTCAATGCCCTCAGTGTCACTGTCAAGCAGAGCGACCTGTGCGCCCTCTGCCGCGAAGGTGCGTGCGATAGCCGCTCCGATCCCACGGGCTGCGCCCGTAACGAGGATCGCGCGTCCCTTCATTCGGGAGGCCGGCGCTGGCAAGTCTTCAGGCGTCGGTGTCCAGGACATTCCGCTCATCCCCTGCCACCTCCGGACAGATTCTGACCGCGGGCGCGGACATGGACACGGAAAACCTCGGTCGCGCCGCACATGTAGAGGATATTGCGCTTGGGGCCGCCGAAGGTGAGGTTGATCACAATGCCACCGAGATCGATCTTGCCCAGCAGGTCTCCCTGGTCCGAATAACAACTTACACCGGACGCGGTCCCGGCCCAGATGTGGTCTTCGTCATCGACCCGGAACCCATCGAACAAGCCTGTCGTCGCTTCGATCAGGACGCCACGATCCACGGGCAGGCCGTTCTCACCAATATCGAAACAGCGAATGTGGGCGGGATTTTCGGGCGCGTCGGTGCGGGCGCTGTCGACCACATAAAGCCTGGATTCATCGGCAGAGAACGCAAGCCCGTTCGGTTGCATCATGGTGGTGATCACCGCCTCAAGCGTCCCGGTGGCCGGATCGAGCCGATAGACGTAGTTGCCGGGTTGCTCGGACGATGCGCGGTTGCCAAAGTAGTCGCCGTCGATGCCGTAGGTCGGGTCAGAAAACCAGATCGTGCCGTCAGATTTGACCACCACATCGTTGGGCGAATTCAGTTTCCGGCCATCAAAGCTGTCGGTCAGGACCGTGACCGATCCGTCAAACTCGGTTCGCGTCACCCGGCGGGCGCCGTGTTCGCAGGTCACCAGCCTGCCCTGGCGGTCAATGGTGTTTCCATTGGCGTAATCCGAGGGGTCACGCAGGATACCTACAGTGCCGGTCAACTCATCATATCGCATCAGACGACCGTTGGGGATATCCGACCAGATCAGTGACCGGTGCGCCGGAAAATAGGCCGGACCTTCATTCCACTTGGCGCCGGAATAGATTGTTTCGGGCACCTCATGGCCGAGGAAAAGCCGAATCTTGGGACTTGCGGTTTCGTAAAGTGTGGTCATGCGGTCCTCGTCTGACTTTGTGGCCAATCAGGTGCGGCGTTCGCAGCAATCACGCTGCCCAACAGGGCACACCGGTGCGTAGCGGCGCTGCCCAAGGGCTGAGCGATGCGCAGTATGCGGCGGAGATAGCGATTCAGCGGATACTCCCATGTCACGCCTATGCCGCCATGGAACTGGATCGCGTTTTCCGCGATGCGGCGAGCGGATTCCGGAACAGTGCAAAGGGCCACCGCAACGGCAGCGGCGGCTTCAGCACGCGCGGCGGCAGAGGGGGCGTCGAAAGCTCGATCAATGGCCGCGGCGGCATAATCGATGGCGACGTGGATATTTTCGAGCGTGACATAATCGTCAGCAGCCATGTGCTTGAGCGCCTGGTTGGCGCCGATCGGCTGGCCGAATTGTCTGCGGTCCTTGAGATACTCGATTCCGATATCAAAACAATACGCCGCCGCGCCGGCCAGGTCGGCGCAGCGCAAGAGCGCCAGCCGTTCAGCCATCATCGGCATATCGTTCAGCACCACCGAGCCTTCCGGCAGATCAACCTTGAGCGTGCCAGTGACTGCCGAGGGATCGACTTCCACGCCAGGCGTTGCATGAAGGTCTGACATGGCGAGAACCGCAACCCGGTCGTCCTCCATGGGAGCAACGACCCAATCAGCCATGTCGAGATGGGCGACACCAAGGATACCTGTCACCCGACCGCCTCTGTTGACGAGCGTGCCTGACGAAGCGGCGATGACCACTCCTCGACCTTCCAGAAGTGCTGGCGCTGTCTCTGGACGAGTTTTGATCGCAGCGCCCATCATCACCATCATATCGGCGAGAGGATAGTCGAGGCAGCGGCGCCCGGCTTCAACGCAGGCAACAGTCGCTTCCACCATTCCAAGACCAAAGCCTCCCTGCGCTTCAGGCAAAAGCAGCTTTGACACACCCTGATCGGCGAGCACCGGTCCCCAATCCGCACCAGTGCACTTGCCGCGATCCAGAGCCGCGGAAATACTGTCGCGCAAAAGCGTTTGCTCCGAACTGTGCTGCAAGTTCATCGGACAGGCCTCCTTTCCTGACGCGGCAGACCGAGAACGCGCTCGGCAATGATATTGCGCTGGATCTGCGAACTTCCCGCATAGATCGTTTCGCCACGCGCGGTGAGGTAGATCTTGCGGAACCGGCTTGCCAGGGGAGTATCTGCGTCGAAATCCGGGCCCAGCACTTCGAGGCCAAGGCGCGCGATTTTTTGATGAATCTGACTCCAGAGCAGTTTCAACAAACTTGCTTCATCACCAATCTTCGAACCGGCATCAATTCGACCGAGGAACTTGAGGTTGTGATAGCGGAGAAGCTGAAGCTCGGCAGCAATCTCCCCCATTTTATCCTCCATCGCATCGGTGAGCCGACCAGATTTGCTCGCGGCATTGTGTAACGCGGACAGTTCCTGCATGAACCGGCCCTGGCGATATAGCCGCGTCGTCGCTCGTTCAAAGCCAAGCACGCCGACGGCTACCTGCCATCCAGCATTGACTTCGCCGATCCGCATGTCGTCACTCACCGCGACGTCGGTAAAGAAGACCTCGTTGAAATGCCGCTGACCATTGAGGTGGCGGATGCCGCGCACTTCGATCCCCGGCGTAGCCATGGGAACGATGAGAAGCGTCATCCCCTGGTATGCCTTTGCATCCAGATCGGTGCGGGCAAGCAGGATACAATGGCTAGCCATGTGGGCATAAGAGGTCCAGATCTTCTGGCCGTTCACCACCCAACCTTCGTTAGCTGGCTTCGCAAGTGTCCTGATTGAAGCGAGATCCGACCCGGCATTTGGCTCGGAAAAACCCTGACACCAGACGTCGCTCATCTGCAATATCCGGGGAATGTAGTGATGTTTTTGTTCTTCTGTACCGACACTCAGCAGGATAGGCGCAACCAGTTCCCGTCCAATGGTGTTTAGGCTTTCAGGCGCGGAGGCACGGCCGATTTCCTCGTTCACGATGTAATCTTCCACCGGGCCAAGGCCTTGCCCGCCGTAAGCTTTCGGCCATGCAATGCCGGAATAGCCCCCGGCGTAAAGCCGGCGTTCCCAATCGATCAGGAAATCACGTTCCTCATCTCCCGACAATCGTGGCCAATGGTCAGCCTCGACCCAATTTTCTGGCAGGTTTTCGTAAAGCCATGCCTGGATGCTAGCGCGATAGTGCTCATGAGACTTAGTAAAAGTGATGTCCATTTATCTGCCTGCTCTCATCCTGCCCGGACCTGGTGCGATCTATCGTCCGGTAAAAACCGGTGCGCGTTTTTCAGCAAAGGCAGCCATCGCTTCCTTCGAGTCCTCAGACTTTCCAAGCTGCATTGTCATCTCCTGTTCGTATCGGTAGCCATCGCGCAGGCTCATGTGTTCGATGGTATTCATCGACTGCTTGGCCAGCGTGGTGGCGAGCGGACTGTAGCCCGCGATCTTGGCGGCCATGGTGCGAGCCAGAGGCAGCAATTCGTCATGAGGGACGCAGGCCTGCACCACGCCACGGCGGTACAACTCTGCGCCGTCGACGCGCTCGCCCGACATCATCATCCAACGAACTTGGGAGCGACCGAAAAGCTGCATCGCATGGCGGCAACCGCCCATCAGCCCGATCGTCACTTCAGGCAGACCGATCTGGGCTCGTTCCGAAGCGATCAGCACATCGCAAGACGCCACGATCGCAAGTCCCGCTCCAAGAGCGTAGCCGTTGATGGCGCCGATCACCGGTTTTGTGCATTCGCGGATCGAATGGTAGCTTTCGCGTGCCGAACGCTGATTGCGGCGGCGAGCCCCTTCGGCCCAGACCTTGCCGGCGCGAGACTTGATGTCGACCCCGGCGCAAAACGCCTTGCCATCCCCGGTCAGGACGATGGCGCGGACGTCATCGCGGTCAGACAGAGCGTCCATTGCAAAGGTCAGTTCTTCTTGCGTTTGGTCAGACTGGGCATTGACCGGAGGATTGTCCATGGTGACGACCGCCACGAAATCCGTGATGACGACGTGAACTGTGTCGAGCGTGAAAAGCTCCATCAGCCTTCTCCCATTTCCACTTGTCCGGCTGCGCCGGAATAGGTTTTCCGAAGATCGACCTTGCGTATCTTGCCCGCCGCATTCATCGGTAGAACCTCTACAAGTTCGAGGCGCTCCGGAAACTTCTGTTTCGCAAAACCCGCCGAAGTGAGGTGCGAAGTGATGTCCCCAAGACCTGGACGGGCATCACCACGCGGAACGCAGACGGCCACCATCATCTCTCCGCGTTCGGCATCGGGAACGCCAATCACCGCACAGGAGGAAATCATCGGCAGTTCGAGGATTGCATCTTCGATCTCCTTGGACGAAATGTTTTCGCCCTTGCGAATGATGATGTCCTTCTTGCGGCCAGTGATCGTCACGTAGCCTTGGGCATCCAGCGTTCCAAGGTCGCCTGTGCGCAACCAGCCATCGGAAGTGAAGGCCTTCTGATCGAGCGTCGCGTCGACATATCCCAAAAAGACTTCCGGGCCAGATGATTGAATTTCCCCGACCATGCCGATGGCCATGATCTGGCTTTCGTCGTCAATATCGACAATGCGAACCCGGTTTGAACGATGCACCCGGCCGTCGGTTACCGCAGCCTTGGCTGGATCGTCAGCGACATTCCCGCTGATCGTGGGATGTTCACTGCAGCCGTAGGTGCGCATCGCACGGATGCCACGCGCCTGCGCCTTGCGGATCAGACTGGGTGGCACATCGGCTCCTCCACACCGGAACACGCGGAGCGAGTTGAGCCGCTCGGGTTCAGGGTGTTCCAGAAGCCCCTGCAGAAAAGGTGTGGCGCCGACGGTCCACGCGCAGCCTTCGCTCTCGATGAGATCGATTGCCGCGGGGACATTCCAGATATCCTGCAGGCAGACCTTGGCTCCAAGAACGACGCCTGCAATGGAGGCGTACATGAAGCCGGTGATATGGCTGAGCGGAGACCCCATGAAGAGCGGATCGGTGGCGATGAGTTCCGTCGCCTCGATCACTGATCGCGCCTCGTTCAGCAGAGTGCGTTGTGAATGACGTACGCCTTTGGGCCTTCCTTCCGTTCCGGACGTGTAAAGATAAAGCGTGTCGACATCCGGGTTGGCGTCCGGCAATGACACGCTGGAGGCACGGCCAAGCTCGAGCAGATTGTCATAGCTGCGTGCACCGGATTTAGGACCACGACAGGTGACAAGCTCGGCGCCAAGCTCCCGGGCAATGGGATCGACCAGCCCCACATAGTCGAAGCGGCGATATGTGTGCGGTACAAAGACCACCCGTGCGCGTGCCTGCGTCAAGATGAACCGGACTTCGCGCTCCCGGTAGATCGGGATGATCGGGTTGCAAATCGCACCGATCCGCATCGCAGCCAGCACGATGACCGCGGTTTCGGCCCAGTTGGGCAACTGATAACTGACTGTATCTCCCGGCTTCACACCCAGTGCAACAAGGCCCGCAGCCAGATCCAGCCCTTGCTGCCGCAGGGTGCCATAATCAAGCCGCCCTTCCGAATGAACCAGCGCAATGCGGCCCGGGTCCTGATCCGCAACGCGGTTCAGATAATCCCAGAGCAAGCCGGGGGCATCCATCTTTGAGTGGGGCATCATGCTAGCCATGGGAAATCGTGTCCTGTCCGAGCAATTTTCCAGAAGACACAGCAGTCAAGGCTGCCCTGTCCGGCATGAACAGCTGTGTCGTTGCGCCGCTCAAAGATATCGGGTGTTGAGCTGTTCATGGCTGCCCCGCGATCTGTCTTCCTGACGGCTCACGCATCGCCCTGATCGGTGCCAGCAAGCCGCCATCGGCAACCAGCACCTGACCAGTGATGAAGCTCGAAACATCCTGCGACAGGAACACAACCGGGGCGGCAATGTCAGAGGTCTCACCACAGCGTTGAAGCGGGGTGTTGGATGCGATCTCATTCCAGAAATCTGAGTCAAATCGATCAATCATGCGCTCGGTTCGCACGTAGCCCGACGCGACAGCGTTGAGCCTCACACCAAGATGCCCCAGTTCAGCTGCAGCACAGCGCACAAAGTGGTGCAGCGCGGCCTTTGATGTTCCGTAGATAACTTGGTTCGGCAAAGCCGCTATCGCCGAGATGGACCCGACAAGAACTATGGTGCCGCCACCTGTCTTCGCCATGGCTTCGGCCCCGGCACGGGTGACAGCCATGGCCTGGTACAGATTGAGTTCAAAATTGCGCCGGATAAGATCGGCATCGGCCTTGATAAAGCCTGCCCCGAAGGAGGCGCCGACAATGTCGACAATCCCGTCAAGGCGGCCATGGTCACGGATGATTTGTTCGATAACCGAATCTGGCGCGCCCTCCGTCGTCAGGTCAGCGACGATGGCGCTGCCACGCACTTCATCGGCGACTTTTCTGCAGCGCTCTTCATCTTGATCAATGCAGACAATTAGCGCACCGGCCTGATGAATTGCATGGGCGCATTGACGTCCGATTCCTCGCCCGGCGCCAAAGATTGCGAATATTCGACCATCCAGACGAGTCCGGGCGAAATAGTCTGGCACATCTTCGTCGCCTGCCGAGTTTTTCGCTTCCATCCTCTCCCCCAGACCGATGATGCCTGTTTCGAATCTCACATTATCTACCGACCGTTCGGTTGGCAACCCTCCAAGCTCCGGCTGCGGCTGCGGCTGCGGCTGCGGCTGCGGAGCATTCAGTCGGACCGAAATCCGGCAATGAGAAGATGAACATAGTCGGATGCCAATTGCTGGGCAGACTGGGGCCCTTCCGGGCGCCACCAGCGAGCCATCCAGTTCAGGCAGGAAATCAATGCCCTTGCCGCCAGCTTCACATCCAGCTCGCGGAACTCGCCATTGTCGACGCCCTCGCGAATGAACATACGCAGTTTTTCCTCATAGCCGTCCCTCATGCGCTGCACCCGGAGCTTCATGCCTGGTTCGACAAGGTCGTGATACCCTTCAGCTGAGGCAAAGTAGAAAGCTTTGCTTTCAGATAGATGCGTGGCATGTGCGCGTGAGAACGCCTCTATCTTTTCAGCGGCGGTAGCGCAGTCAGCAGTGCTCTCTTCCACCAGATCGAGCAGTCGTCGGACAGACATCGCCACCACAGTGGAATGGATTTCGTCCTTGTTTTTGAAAAAGTGATAGAGAGAAGCCTTGGTGATGCCGACCGCGCCCGCGATTTCCTGCATCGAGGCCCCGCCATATCCGCGCTCTGAAAACAGCTTTGCCGCCTCCCGCAAGATGACTGACGCACGATCCGAGCCGTTCCACTGGCCCGGCGCACTGTTCGAATCTGAAGAAATCGAGACATCGTTGAGACTGGGCATTCCACCAACCGATCGTTCGTTTTATCACCTTGGTAACGCGAGGCGCCGCGACAAGTCAAACGGTGGTGTCAGACGGCATTGTCAGCACAAAATTATTGAGCAGGGCGGATAGCCAGTCGGTGAAGACCGGCCCGGACGCCCGCCGTGATATCGGTTATGATGCGGGCAAGAAGATCAAGGGCCGCAAGCGCCACATTCTGGTCGACATGTTGCGCATGCTTCTCAAGGCGGAGGTCTACTCGGCGGGCATTCAGATCCTATGAGGAGGTGGCTAAGCGACATTCGCCAGCTGCTTGTCATGGGCGCAATGTCGCGATTGAACTGGATGGGCCGAAAATCGATCCCAGAAACATCGTGGCTAGCCCGCATGCTGGCGCGCAAGCCACGGATGCTGGTGGCAATCGCATTGGCCAACAAGATGGCCCGGATGATCTGGGCGATGTTGACGAAACAGGAAGTGTGACTTGGCACTTAATGAGGTTCTTCCTCAAAGTCTGTGATTCAACGGTAGCATTCTCGCCCTCATCAATTCTGGGCCGGCGCGGCCGTACATTGCTCGCTTCAACGTCTTCAAGCGGTTGATCTGTCCTTCTGCCTGCCCGTTG